>CAVSJP010000009.1:0-107600 GCA_963728335.1 uncultured Chloroflexia bacterium | reverse complement strand
CCCCCACGAACTCCCCCTCCACTGGAGATACTGGTGGCAAATTCGATCAGGCGGCCAACGGTTGAGACATGAGCGTGTCGAAGGATGAGGAACGCGTCTTCGCTCGTGGCGTCTCGGCCAGCCAGTCGGCCACGCGTACGGAGTTCAGCGCGGCAGCGGTGAGCACATGGTGCAGGTGTGTTTTGCTCAGGCCAAGGTACCGGGAACGCCTGAGGCCACAGCGTCTGACTCCCTGTGAGATCGTACCCTCAATCCCTGCCCGCCGAGCATATGCGCGTTGGTACGCGCTACTCTCCTCGAACGTCCGCCGCTCCGGTAACGCGTCGTACTGCGCTTGGGGGCGGATCGCAATGGAGCGCCGCGGATGCTTGGCTTGCGAGCGGGTGCATTTGGCACGGTTCGGGCAGGGACCGCAGTCTGCGGCTGCGAACCGGATATAGATGCTGTCATTGCCACGGTGGTCCACCCGCTCCACCCATGGGCGGCTCTCCTTTCCCGCGGGACAGAGCGCCCGGCGTCGGTCGAAGTCCACGACAAAGTCCATCATCCCGAAGCCGTCCGCCGCGCGCGTCTGCCAGCGCCGGTCTCGGCGCGTCGGTCCCATGAGCTCCACGCCATAGTCTCGCTGGCTCTCCACGAGCAACGCAGCATCGAGGAAGCCGGTATCGACCAGGTGGACGGTTGGCAACAGATCCCGCTGCTGGAGGGCCTGATGCACCTTCGGCGTCATCTCCCCGTCCGCCGTCGGCGCCGTGACCGTCTCGACATGGGTAATCAGATTGGGCGACTCCTGGTCGCAGGTCTCGGTCAACGCCACCTTGTACCCGACCCAGCAGGTGTTGCCCTTCTTACCGAGGTGCGCGTCGAGATCATGGGGCGAGCTGTGAAACTTCGCCGCTGGGGGAAGTCCATCGTCCGGCGTCCGCCAGTGGATGCCGTGCGCACCATGCACGTAGTTCTGCACCCAAACTTGTCGAAGCGTCTCCACGGCGGGGACCTGCCGTAGCCAGTCAGGCGCCTCGCTGGTCGAGATCGCCTGCAGCAGATCGGCACCATCTCGGCCAATTTGGTCCGCAAGCTTGCGCTGTGCGTCCTTGCCCTTGGGCAGCCGCTCATCATCGCTCCGATGACGGTAACGCGCGGTCCACTCGATCTGCGCATGGGGCCGCAGCCACGAAGGGGCGACCGCGGCCAGTACATCGAGGGTGTGGCGGAATGTTTCCCGGACCAACTCCAGCCGGTTGAGCGTGCGAACCGCCGCGAGGACATGCGTGGAGTCCGTGCGCTGCTTGCCTCGTGCCGTGAGCAGTCCCAGATCCCGGAACCGCTCCACCAGCACATCAAGCAGGAGCTGCTCGGAAGCGCCCGCGAGGAGTCGGCTCCGGAACTCACTCAGGACCGTGTGATCGAAGCCGGAGTCGGCCAACTCTAGCGAGAGGGCATATTTCCAGTCGATCCGAGCGCGCACCGCATCCGCCGCTTGCCGATCGGAGAGGTGCTCGGCGAACTGGAAAATCGTCACGAGTGCCAGACGCCAGGGGGGCTCCGCAGGCTTACCGCGAGTGGGAAACAGGTGCACGAAATCCGCATCCTGGTAGAAGATATCCAGCTGATCCCGCATCCGGATATAGGGAGTACTCCTCGGAAAGGCGGCATGAGCGATACGGGCCGTTTCCTCAGGAACGGGGTCGGGTACGTGTGGACGCAGTGACATGGCAGATCTCCTCAATGTCGGTGAGTCACCGTGAGGTTGCATTCTGCCGCATCGAATTTGCCACCAGTATCCACTGGAGAGGAAGAACCATCGCTCAGAATGACAGGGTCACGATGTTGCTCTCCGGGCGCCACATTCCCTGTGGTCGGCTACGGAGTGCAGTCGAAGAATCTCTTCGTCCTCGACGCGTCTCGGCTGGTCAGTCAGGAGAGATTCTTCGCGCGGCGCTCAATCGATCAGCGGGTGCTCGGGATCGAGGTCGTGGACAGAGACCGTTCCACCCAGCATGAGCGGCACAAGCTCGGCCAGTTGCCGAGCCGCCTGCCGGACGGACTCGACGGTGCTGGGGGCGAAGCCATCGATTGGAAAGAGGAGGTCCGTGCTATCGGGGCTGATCAGGCCATTTCGACTCTGGCGCCAGACCCAGCGGCGGGTTCGCACGTCGCGATCGTGCACGTAGACGATCTCGCCTATTTCAGGCGTCTCGGCCGGTGCGTCCCCCATTGGTTGAAACCGGTCTTCCAGCGTCGCCGCTCGGACCTCGATGCCGTCGCCGGCGGTGCCCAGATCATGTGCGCCGACCGGCACAAGAAAGGTCAGTGAAACGCTGTTCGCCAGGTCGACGGCGGGACTGATTCTCGGCAAGTCTCCGCCCTTGGAGATGCGTCGCACCAGTGCCTCGATCGAGCTCAGGTACTTGCTTGGGGTCCAACCACGCGTGCTGAAGGCGTCGCGCCAGGCAGCGATGTTTGGGTGTGATTTCGGATCCACGCCGGAGAACTCCGCCCGAATGCTCTCGACAGCGGCGTCAAGCAGGCGATCAACCCGCGGATTCTCCCCGCGATTGTTCGCGCCGCGAACGACGACGGCTGAGAAGCGAGCCTCGGGAAAGAGCTCGAAGACCGAGCGGTCGATGCGGAAGACCGCCAAACTGTCCTCCCACCTGATTGAACGTGCGTGCTGTCTGGCTGGATGCTACGAGACACTCGCGTAGCCTTGAGCCGGTTCGCGGCTGCCGATCCGTTCGTAGACCCGCAGCATTGCCGAGGTGATGGTCTGCCAGGAATAGCGCACGGCGGCTTGCCGGGCGCCAACCTGCATATGCGATCGCAGGTCGTGATCGGTCAGCAAGCGGTGCAGCGCGTCGCCCAATTCGGTCGGCTCGGAATGGGGCACCAACAGGCCGGAAACGCCGTCCTCAATGCTAAACCGGAGTCCACCAACACTGGACGCGACGATCGGAGTGCCGCACGCCATGGCCTCGACGGCCACCAGTCCGAAGGACTCGTAGCGAGACGGGACGGCGCAGACATCGACCGCGTTGTAGTAGAGCGGTAAGAGTTGCCGAGGCTGCGAGCCACGGAACAGTACTGATTCGGAGAGCCCCAGTTCTTGCGCCCGCCGCGCTAGCCGCTGGAGATCAGCATCCATGGTCGAGCCGGTGCCTTCAATCTGAATCAGGCCGCCAACAAAGACGAGCTTGGGCGATTGGCCCTGCCAGCCGCTGCGCCGCACCAGTTGTTGAAACGCCTCGAAGAGTGTGTCGATCCCTTTGACTGGGTCGATCCGCCCGACAAAGAGCACCAGCGGACCTGACGGCAAATCGAGCGCGTGTCGAGCCGCTCCGGAGTCGCCGGGCTGGAACAGGTCAAGGTCGATGCCCGGCGGCACCAGCGAGATGCGCTTCTCATCCGCCTCGAGCCGGTGGATCATCTCTGACTGTTCGTCCGGGTTGGCCGTGATGATCGCGTCCGCAATCTCCATAAGCCGGTATTCGACCTGCAGGCGCAGGAGTGTCTCCTTATTGTCAGCGCCGGCCACGGCGTTCTTGAGATGCGCCAGGGTGTGAAACATCATCACCAGCGGCGCGTTCCAGTAGTCCTTCAGCAGTTTTGCCGCCCAACCGGAGAGCCAATAATGAGCATGGACCACGTCGTAGCGAGTACGCTCCTGGATGGCCAGGTAGGCCATCTCGCTGGCGAATTCCGGCAGCAGGCAGAAGAGCGCATCCTTATTTACCGGCTCGGGTGGCCCCGCCTCGACGTTGACCAGACGTACTCCGTCAGAGACATCGGCAATATGTGGCGCGCGAGGGTCAGTGCGCCGGGTGAAGATATCGACTTTCACGCCGCGCTCGGCCAGATGGCGACTCAATTCCCGGATGTAGACGTTCATGCCGCCCGTGTCGCGCCCACCCAACTGAGCGAATGGGGAGGTGTGTACCGAGATCATGGCGACGCGGCTGGGATATCCCCGCAGTTGGTGTGGTGGAACGGCCGTTTCCAATTCGTTCAATTTTGTCCAAATCCTTCGGAAATGTGGATCATTTGTTTGGCCAAGAGTAGTCGCTTTTCACCAGAGACTCTCGCGGTCCGCAAATCATCACCTGGGCATGACCCGCCGTCGGCCTGACCGCCGCACAACGACTAAAACCGTGGGGCCACGAAGTGTATTCCCCCCGCTGGAATGTATTCCGCATGTTGCGTGACGAGTGTCCGCCCTCTAATGATACGGGCAGTGTCGAGGAGTTATGGCGAGGTGAGTGTTCAGACTGTTCGCGCGTGAATCGCCTCCACGCCGGCATCGACACAGGCTTCGATCTCACCAGTTGCCTGTACCAGGCGAATCTCCTCAGCGATGAAGTCGTGGCTGCCGACTCAGGTGCTGCGCATCCATCGGTGAGAACGTAGAACAGACAACCCGGAGTCGGGAGCGATCGTCCGCAACTCCGATTGCTTCAATCCGGCACGCAGTCTCATTGCGAGACGCCGCGACGTCCAGTGGTGGTCCGGACGGCGCGGTGGCGGTCAGACCAGATCCGGCTGTATCAGTCCGTATTGACCGTCGCGGCGGCGATAAAGGACGTTTATCTGAGCTTCATCCGGATTGAAAAAGACGAAGAAGTCGTGACCGAGCAGTTCCATCTGCTCGATGGCTTCACTCTCGTTCATCGGTTGGATCTTGAAGCGCTTGCGGCGGACCAGGTCATCGATTGACACCTCGTCGTCATCGATCACGTCGGATGCTGGAACAAGAGAACCATCAGGGCCGACCGTCAGCGGTTCGACCGTCTGAGCGCTGGCTGCTTGCTGGCGCCGTCGCTTGAAGACCTTCTTGTCGTGGAACCGGCGGATCTGGCGCGCCATGCGCTCGACGGCCAGATCGATCGCGGTATGAAGATCGTGATTCTTCTCCTCGGATCGCAGGATCGACTCTTTGGTCGCAATAGTGAGCTGCGCGACAATCTGCTCTCCGCCCGTGCGGTTCTTTTCCGCCCGAACCTCGAGCTTGGCATCGATCACCCGTTCGTTGACTTTCTCGAGCTTCTGCAGGCGGCGCTGAATGTACTCTTCGAGAGAATCGGTGAGGCGGATATTCTTGGTCTTGATCTGAACGTCCATGACATGTCCCTTCGCGCATCGGAACGTGCGAACACTGACCATGGCGGCGAGAGGATCGCCGCCAGATGGCGCCCGCGGAGGGACTCGAACCCCCGACCACAGGGCTTAGGACGCCCCGGCTCTATCCCCTGAGCTACGCGGGCAGGTGCGCACCGGACCGAGGACAATGGCCCGTGAATGAAAGTCTAACATGCCTTTGTGCTCGTTGTTACGTCTCGAATTCCGCTTCAACGAGCGTCATGGGGAACACCGTGATTCGACCACGATGCGTCTGATTTGATGGCGCTCTGCGACTACAGCGGTTCCGCGAAGAGCAACCATGCGCCGAGAAACCGTAGGCCCGAGTCAACTGCGGCGAGGTCAGTCTCCTGGGCAAGTGTTTGGGGGCCAGGTCGCGTCTCCGACCAGTTCAGGCATTCCGTCCGGCGACCACGGGTATGTCGGGTCTGGGGCAGGAACCACCCCAACCGCCTGGTGGCGCGCCAGGTCAATCCAGGCCCCGACCTGCCTCAGGTTCTTGCCCGACTGGCGATACGGAACGCTGTGATACGGAGGGGACGCGCCCAGAGTGCAGTTGTTGACGATCCCGAGCCATTCCCCCTGGACAGTCGCCGGTTCCGCCAGTTCGAGCGTAACCACCGCGCCGAATAGATCGGCACCGCGTGTCCAAAGCACCACGGAATTCACTTCGTAGGTCCGACCGGCAAGCAGCTGCTGCATCCGGGAGTCGGCCAGCGCGAGTCGCGTGGCCTCGGTGCAGTCCGCTTCGGTCAGCCCCTGGCCAGTCGTCGGATCCTTTGCTTCGGTAAAGCATCGTGGGCTGTCGAATTCGGGTGACTCAGGTGACTGCCGCGCCGATGGTTGAGGTGTTGAGCGAGAGCTCAGGGCGGCTGTTGGTGGCGGGCCAGACGGTGTGGATGAGTGCGCCACAGGCGTAGTAGATGCCGCGCAAGCGGTGACGGTGAGTGCGACAACGGGCACGAGCCCACGCAAGAGGGGCATGATTCGTACGGTTCCGACTGTTGCCGATGCCACTGACCGTGCTCTTGCAAGAATTGCACTTTCTCTTTTATTTGGCATGCGGCGATCATCGTCGCGCCGCTGCGCCCTGTCCAGTTCGAGAGATCCTGCGCGCGCTCCGTGCTTTGTCACAGCTTGGTCGCTATGGTATAGTCGCCGAACACGGGGAGTGGCGCAGCCCGGTTAGCGCGCCGCGTTCGGGACGCGGAGGTCGGAGGTTCAAATCCTCTCTCCCCGACTACTTGCGGGTGGCCTTGCCACCCGTTTTTTGTTGGCTCGAACACCTCCTTTCCATTATCTCCTCGTAGGTGTTGTGGTCTCCGTTTCTAGCGGCACGAATCTCGAATTCTCTGATGCGCTATTATGATGGAGCCGGTGAGTCAGAGGCGTGCCTACATGTACGGAACACATCGGGACGGCAGGAATCGGACGCCGGTCATCCGGGATGATCGTGCTGACGGGCGGGGAGGGCGCGCGCATGCGAGTTTCGATTCAGGACATCAAGGCGTTCAAACGGCGCGGCGAGCGCTTTCCAATGCTGACCTGCTACGACTATTCGACCGCGCGTGTGCTCGATGCGGCCGGGATCCCAATATTGCTCGTCGGCGACTCACTCGGCATGGTCGTGCTCGGTTACGAGACTACCTTGCCGGTCACGCTCGATGACGTGGTGCATCACACGAGGGCGGTGGTGCGCGGTACCGAACGAGCGCACGTAGTCGCCGACATGCCGTTTCTCAGCTATCACGTCAGCGTTGAGGAAGCCGTGCGCAACGCGGGCCGGCTCATTCAAGAGGGCGGTGCGCAGTCGGTCAAGCTGGAAGGCGGCCGAGAGATCGTCGGAACCGTCGAGCGGCTGGTCCATGCTGGGATTCCCGTGATGGGGCATCTCGGGCTGACCCCACAGTCGGTCAATCAACTGGGCGGGTTCCGTGTGCAGGCAAAGACCGTTGATACGATTCACGACCTGATCGCCGACGCCAGGGCGCTCCAAGCGGCCGGGGCGTATGCGATCGTGCTCGAGTGCGTCCCGTCGGTCGTTGGAGGCCTCGTTACCAGAGCGGTCAACATCCCCACGCTCGGGATCGGCGCTGGACTCGATTGCGATGGTCAGGTGCAGATTATCAGCGACTTGCTGCACTTGATTCCAGGTCGCATTCCGAAGCATGCAATGAGCTACGTCGACGTCAGCGAGACGGTCCGCGACGGGGTCGAGCGTTTCGTAGCCGACGTGCAATCGGGGGCGTTTCCGACTGACGCGCAGATGTTCGCGCTGCCAAAAGGCGTTGACGAGGCAGAACTGCTGGCCTCGTTCGATGACGAGCAACGAGATTGAACGCGGATAGGACCGACGCCGAGGCTGGAGAAGACGCCAACGTGAGAACCACAGAACCGGAGACTGACGCGCGACAGTCCGCGCTGCGGCGGATTCCGTCCATATCGTCGCTCCTGGCCGAGCCGCGTGTGCGGGAACGGTCGACCGGCCTCAGACCTGACCTCGTGACTACCATTGCTCAAGGCGTCGTCGATGACCTGAGAGCGGCGATCCTGTCAGGTGACGGCGGCACGGTCGATCGACCGGTCGTCGATCTGGTCGCCGAAGCGATCGAAGAACTCCAGCGTCCCAAGCTGCACACGGTTATTAATGCAACGGGTGTGATCGTTCACACGAATTTGGGACGTTCGCCGGTCAGCAGCGACACGGCGCGGGCCATGCAGGAGGCTGCCGCGCACTATGTACCGCTCGAAATCGAGCTCGAATCCGGCAAGCGCGGCGGGCGGATGGCGGAAATCTCACGGTTGATGGCGCTGCTCGCCGGGGCAGAATCGACCCTGGTCGTCAACAACAACGCGTCGGCGATTTTGCTGACCTTGAGTGCACTGTGCGCCGGACGAGAGGTGATCCTGTCGCGCAGCCAGGCGGTCGAAATTGGTGGAGGTTTTCGCGTTCCAGACGTGATGCGGCAAAGCGGCGCGACCCTGGTGGAAGTTGGCACGACAAACCGCACCTACGCACGTGACTATGCAGAGGCAATCACCGAGCAAACCGCCGCACTCCTGACGGTGCACTGGAGCAACTTCCGGATCGTGGGATTTACGGCGCAGCCATCGCTGGCTGAGCTGGCCGGCCTGGCTTATCGGCAGGGGATCTTTCTTATCGAGGACCTGGGTAGCGGATCATTGGCTGATACCGCGCCTCACGGACTGGCCCACGAGCCGACGGTGGGGGAGAGCCTGGCCCAGGGCGTCGACGTCGTCTGCTTTTCCGGCGATAAGTTACTGGGCGGTCCGCAGGCGGGCATCATCTCGGGCAAGACCGATGCAGTCAAGAAGATCGCGGCGCACCCGTTGGCTCGCGCCGTTCGGGCCGATAAGACCGCACTCGCTGGGGTCGCTGCGACGCTGCGGCATTACCTGCGCGACAACTTCACCAGCGAGATTCCGGTCTGGCGCATGATCTCCGCGAGTCTCGACGACCTGGATGCTCGCTGCGGGAGGTGGATCGAGCAATTGCAGGTGACCGACTGTGAAGTCGTGACCAGTCAGGCGACGGTTGGCGGCGGGTCGTTGCCAGGCGAGACGCTGGAGAGCCGGGCACTCGCGTTCAGCGAGGTGATGCTCTCAGCGCGCGGACTGTCGCTCGAATCGGCGTCCTATCGGCTGCGGAATGGCGATCCGGCGCTCGTGCCGCACGTCGAAAGCGGCAAACTGATCGTCGATGCGCGAACCATCTTGCCCGACCAGGATGAGGCGGTGGTCGCCGCGCTTAAGAGGATGCTGGGCGAGAACGCACCATAACTTGCCAGTGTGATTGGCAAAGCTGACTGGTCTCGTTGACCCAGCTCTTCTCATGGTCGTCGCCAGGGTAGACCGAGCAATGGGCGTGTGTCTCCGCGTGTGGAGGCGCATTGAGACGGTAGAAGACGAGCGTCCTTCCAAACAGAATATATCGACAGCGTGTGTTGTCCTGGCGTACGTCTACGACACGTTGTCGCGGACATCGCGGAAATAAGGGCTCGGCTCGGGGTAGAACTCGGGGTAGCGTGCCTTGACCTGGTCGATCAGCGACAGGTTATGCTGCAGCGACTCCTGATCCCCTTCTTGCTCCGCGGCGGCCAGGCCGGACAACAGTTGTTGCATCCGGTAGTCATGGTGTTCTTTGCGTAGCCGCCGCAACGCCCACTCCGCCTCGCGCCGCGCCTGACCCGCTTGCGACAGGGGGCGGTCCTCGATCAACGCCAGCAAAGCCTCAGCGTGATCACGCGTTTCGGGTGGCAGCGCGTCGAGGGCGGATTCCGAGTTCTCGGGCGCGGTCGCCTTCAACATGCGGAGGATTTCGACGCGCCGCGCGTCGACGACCTCGTTCTCGGGGATCTCGGCAATGAGACCACCAAGGATGAGTGGATGTCGCAGCAGGAGCGCGAACAGGTGTTCCTCGGAGGTCGCGACGCGCCGCGACTGGATCACCTGGTTTTCCGCGCGTCGACGAGCGCGCACGGGCGCCTGTGTATGGCCCGATGCCAGGATCAGTCCCTCGTTGACCTTCAGCCGGCGTGCGACGTCCGCCACGTAGTGTGCCTGGACGATCCGGTCGCCAATCTCACGCAGTACCGGAGCCAGTCGCTGGACGATGTCTGACTTTTCTCGCGGCTCGAAGTGCGTCTGTCCGCCGATTACCGCGTCAATGTAGAAGTCGACGAGCGGCACGGGTTGCTCGAGCGCTTCGCGCCATGCCTCCACGTCGCGCCGAATCAGTTCGTCCGGGTCCTTACCTTGCGGCAGCCGCACGATACGAATGTCGGTCTTCAGGGTTCGCTCGAAGCGGACGAGACCCGCCGCATCGGCAGTCGGGCGGTCGGCCTCGGTCAACCCTTCGCGAAGCACGTCAAGCCCTCGGATGGTGGCCATCTGCCCGGCCGCGTCGGAGTCGAGCGCGAGCAAGATGCGGTCAACCGATCGCCGGACCAGGCGTACCTGGGCGCTGGTGAGGGCCGTGCCCATCGAGGCCACCACGTTCTCGAACCCGAATTGGTGCGCCGCGATGGCGTCCATGTATCCCTCGACAACGATCACGTCTCGGGTGCGACGAACAGCATCGCGTGCCAGGTGTAGCGCGTAGAGATTGGCACCTTTGTCGAAGATCGCGGTCTGCGGCGTGTTGAGGTACTTCGGCTGCGCGTCACCCATGGCGCGACCGCCAAATCCGATGACCCGACCGTCTGGATCGTGGATCGGGAAGATCAGCCGGTCTCGAAACCGGTCGTAAGCGCCACCGCCCTCACGCTCTACGGCTAGACCCGCCGCCACGAGTTCGGCGATCGTGACGCCACGTTTGCCCATGTGGTTGATCAGCGCGTCCCACGATTCCGGCGCATAGCCAAGCTGAAAACGCTCCGCCGTCGGGCGATCGACGCCGCGTCGCTCCAGCACCTGACGACCGGCTTCGCCCTGACGCGTCTGCCAGAGGACATAACCAAACCAGGTACTCGCCATGGTGTTGAGCTCAATGAGCCGCTGGTTGCGTGCATCCTCTTCCGGAGGCGGCGGCGGCCCGGCGGGTTTGAGCTCGACTCCCGTTCGTGCGGCAAGTTGTTCCAGCGCCTGCCGGAAGTCGACGTGCTCGTGCTGCATGACGAAATTGAAGGCATCGCCGCCCGCGCCGCAGCCGAAACAGTGAAACGTCTGACTGTCGGGAAAGACGACGAACGATGGCGTCTTCTCCTGGTGTAGTGGACAGAGCCCTTTGAAGTTACGACCGGCCTTGCGCAGGGCGACGGTCTGTCCGATGAGATCGACGATGTCGAGCCGTTCTCGAACTTGATCGACGCTGTCATTGGCCACTGTTGACTACCTTACGCCGACCAGAATTTCGGCACGTAGAGCGCTTCGAAACGAGTGACCGCGAATCGGTCGGTCATGCTGGCAACGTAGTCGATCGCGACGCGTTCGACGCTGTCAGACGCCAAAGCGCGTGCGAACTCTTCGGGCACTTGGTCCGGATGCGACACATAGTGCTCGTAGAGCCACTGAAGCATCCGCTGCGCCTGCTTGGTCGACTCGGCGGCATTGATTGGCCGGTAGACGCGCTCGAAGAGAAAGTCGCGCAGACAATCTCCGGCTTCGCGAATATCGTGAGATATCAACACAAACTGCTCACCCGGTTCCAAATGATCCATGATCGGATCGGACTGCTCGATGATGTCACAGACAAGGGTGTTGATGCGGGCAGCGTGTCCCGAGCCGAGCCGTTCGACCACCATCGTGGGAATCTGTCCCTCATCAATCATCCCGGCCCGCATGGCGTCGTCAAGGTCGTGATTGATATAGGCGACCCCGTCGCTGATCTTCACCACCTGGGCCTCCGGAGTCGCGGGTCGACCCGTCACATTCCCGGTGATATCTCCTTCCGGCTTCGAATGTCGCAGGATGCCGTCGCGCACCGCGTCAGTCAGGTTGAGCCCCTCGCCATCCCGCTCAATGCGATCGACTACGCGCAGGCTCTGCTCATTGTGCCGAAAGCCCGGATAGACTTCGGCCAGCGCCCGTTCTCCCGCATGCCCAAACGGCGTGTGTCCAAGGTCGTGCGCCAGGCCAATTGCCTCGACCAGATCCTCGTTCAGCCGCAGCGCACGACCGATCGTCCGCGCGATCTGAGTGACCTCGAGCGTATGCGTCAGGCGCGTCCGAAAATGATCGCCGTCGGGTGAGATGAAGACCTGCGTCTTATGCATCAGGCGGCGAAATGCCTTCGAGTGGGTGATCCGGTCGCGGTCACGCTGAAACGGAGTCCTGACCGGCGACGCAGGTTCCGGCTTTATCCGCGTGGCGCCTGCCGAGCGCGTCGCTGCTGGACGCAGATCGGCCTCGATTTGGACGAGGTGTTGGAGAATCGTCTCGTAGTCCACCTGGTGAGCTCCATCCAAACACGACGACGTAATTGTAACTCACCGTGTACATGCGTGCCGTACGTACAGAGCTCGAGCGACTTTGAGATGACCGGCAGGAGTACGTACGGGTCGCGCATACGGTGCCCTGCGCTGACGCGTGGCAACGGCACGACGATCGCTGACTTACGGGCAATATCGCTGGCCAGGAGTGTTAAAATTGGGACATGAATGAGGCAATTCGCGATCGGCTATCCGCACTCGCATCTGAGCCCGGCGTCTACCTGATGAAGAATGCACACGGTGGTGTCATCTACGTCGGTAAGGCGTCGTCGCTGCGGAATCGCGTGCGCTCCTATTTTGGCACGCAGCGCGGCATGGACGGCAAGACGCGCGAACTGGTCGCCGATATCGCCGACTTCGACGTCATCCGCACGGATACGGCATCCGAGGCGCTCATCCTCGAAAACGAACTGATCAAGCGTTATCTCCCGAAGTACAACATCATGCTGCGGGACGATAAGAGTTATCCGTTCATTCGTATCACCAACGAGCCCTTTCCCCGTGTCATCAGTACGCGACGAGTCATTCGGGACGGTAGCAGGTATTTCGGGCCGTTTACGAGCGCGGGATCGGTCCACAAGACGTTGTCCCTCTTGAAGCGCCTCTTCCCCTATCGACTGTGCGACATCGAGATCACCGGAGACGCCGATCGCCCGTGTCTCTACTATCACATTGGCCGCTGTGCGGGTCCCTGCATTTCCGCGGTGAATCGTGACGAGTATGCGCGCATCGTCGACAACGTCGTGGCGTTTCTCGAAGGTCGTGGCGAGGATCTGCTCCCGAATCTCAACGCTGAGATGGAGCGTGCCGCCGAAGACCTCGATTTCGAGCTGGCCGCGAAGCTGCGCGACGAGGTCAAAGCGATTGAGCACGTCCTCGAGCATCAGAAGATCGTGTCGGACCGCGGCAAGACGTTCGACGTGCTGGCGCTGGCCCAAGGCGCGGGCGGCGATGCCGGTGTCCAGGTCGCCTTTGTCCGAAACGGAAAGATCATCGGCTCGGAACCATTCATGCTCCGAGGTGCGCGACTGGATGACACACCCGAGTCTATCCTCTCGTCATTCGTAACGCAGTTCTACGAGCACGCTGCATTGGTGCCTCGTGAGATTGTGCTGCAGGTCAATATTGAAGATGAAGAGATGGTGCGTGAGTGGCTCGCAGAGCGACGCGGCGGACCGGTGACGATCACCGTACCTCAACGTGGAGAACGTAAACGCCTGGTCGAGATGGTCTCCAAGAGTGCCGAGGAGAACCTGGAGCAAAGTCGCCTGCGCTGGTTGAACGACCAGCAGCGTATGACGGCAGCCATGAGCGAACTGGCTGACGCCCTCTCATTGGAGGGCATTCCTCGGCGTATCGAGTGCTTTGACATTTCAAACCTGCAGGGAACCAATCCAGTCGCAAGCATGGTCGTGTTTGAGGATGGGAAGCCGAAGAAGAGCGACTACCGCCGCTTCAAGATCAAGACGGTCGACGGACCAAACGACTTTGCGTCGATGAAGGAAGTCGTGGGACGCCGGTTCAAACGCGCGTCGCGCGATGACGTGACCGAGGACTGGCGAACGATGCCCGACCTCGTGATCGTCGATGGTGGTAAAGGACAGCTCAGCGCGGCGCTTGAGGTGCTGCGGGAGCTTGAGGTTGACGTGCCGATTGTCGGCCTAGCCAAAGAGAACGAAGAGATCTTCATGCCGGGTCGCAGCGATCCGGTCATTCTGCCGCGGGACGCGCAATCCCTCTTTCTCGTGCAGCGCATACGCGACGAGGCTCACCGCTTCGCGATCACCTTCCACCGTCAGCGACGCTCGAAAACAGACTTCCGGTCGGCGTTGGACGAGCTTTCAGGCGTGGGTCCGAGCCGTAAGAAGGCACTGCTCAAGACCTTCGGATCGATCAAGCGGATTCGGGAAGCCTCGATCGACGACCTCTGTGGAGTCGAGGGGATCGGGCCGGCTCTGGCGCAGCAGATCAAAGCGGAACTCGGCGAGTAATGGGACGACGACGTGCGCGACTCATCCCATCTTCGGCCCCGGATGTCGTCTCCGTCGCGTCCAAGCTCTTGCAGCAGGGTGAGCTTATCGTTTTGCCAACTGACACCGTCTATGGAATCGGCGCTTCGGTCGACCTGCCGGATGCGGTCGCGCGGCTCTACGTCGCCAAGGGCCGCCCTCTCGACCGACCGATCCCGGTACTGATCTCCGGCGTCGAGCAGCTTGCACGTCTATCGTCAAACCTCGATCCGCGAGTCGAGCAGTTTGCCCGCCGCTACTGGCCCGGAGGGCTCACGGTGATCGTCGATGCGGTGGACTGGCTGCCGGACGAGATCGTCGCCGGAACTGGCCGCGTCGGCCTGCGCATGCCCGATCATCCCCTGGCCCTGGCGATCATCAGGGCCGCCGGCGGGGCTCTGGCAACCACCAGCGCGAATCGCTCGGGCGAATCGGCCGCGACCACGGCCGCGGAGGCACTCGATGCGCTGGGCGATCAGGCGGCACTGGTGGTGGACGACGGACCATCGCCCGGCGGGGTGCATTCAACGGTGGTATCGGTGGAGGGTGACCGTCTCGTCGTGGTACGTGAAGGCGCGATCCCGCGGAACGAGATCACGCCCACCTTGCCTGACTGACGGCGGGTACGCTACGACCCTGGCGCCTGTATCTGCGGCGCACTGTTGATCTGCGAGAGCTCAACGACGGCCTCCGCACCGGCATTCGCCGCCGAAGTTTCAGTGCCGGTTACCGTTGCCGCAGCCGAGCCGTTCACGTCTGCTTGACCGCCTGACTCGAACTTGAAGTCGCCCTTCATCAGGTAGTTTCCGTCCTGCGCCACCCAGATCACTGACGTGACGCTGCCGCTGATGTTCCCAAAGACCAAGTTCATTCCGCCTTGCGAGTTGATCTGATACTGAGCTAGTTCGACGTTGGAAGGTACGCCGTTGAATGTCGCCGTTCCCGTGACCTTGTAGTTCGCGGTCGGCGTTTCAAGCACGTTGAAGAGGTCCAGATTCGTCCCGTACATGCTGATCAACTGTTGCACGAAGACGTTGGAGGGGCTGATCTGCTTCGGACCGTTGCCGATATCCGCATAGCGGGTCCCGTTCACGTTCCACAGTTGAAAGATGGTCTTGCCGTTAGAGTCAAGAGCCGTCACTTGACGGTCCTGGCCATTGCGGACGATCTTCAACGTGCCTGAGTTGAGCGCACCGGTCGTCGCGGACACGCTGCCTTTCACGTTTGTCAGTTTGACGGTCATGACGTACGAGTCGAGGTCGTTCAGATTAGCGACAGCCTGCTTCAGGCTCGTCGCCTGGACGTTCGACGCCGGCGAGGCCGTGGCGGACGAAATACTCTCCGAGGGAGGTGACGATTGCGCGCCAGTGACTGCCGAGGTTGATGGAGTGGAGGTTTTCTGCGTGGCGCAGGCAGTCAGGATAAAGACGAGACTTAGGAGGATTCCGACGAATCCGAGCCGTTTCTTGTTCATAAGTTCTCCCGAAACCTAATTCGAAGTATCGAACCTGACCGGCGACACCCATCACGGTGTGTGTCGCGAACCGTCCAAATCGCCGTCCAAACGGGTTGCGCTCGGGTGGCCGGTGCGCGTTCGATCGTGGAACAACGACGCGAAACCTTCTTCCCCGGTCAGTGCAGAGAAGAATGCTCACAATCTATCACTACGCATGGACGTTGCCGTGTGTCAGACAGAGTGGAGAACACGGTTGCAGAAGTGATCGGAGACAGGCACGCACAGAGTTCGGGCGCGATCTCAGCGACTGAAATCGCGCCCGAGTCGACACGGTCAGGACGACCTACGAAGTCGGCGCCTGAATCTGCGGAGTGTTTCCAACGTTGGTGATCGTGATCATTATTTCGCCGTTCGCACTGGCTGTCGCCGTTCCGTTCGTCATGCCGGAGACCGGCGTGCCGTTAACGATTGCCGTGTCAGATGCGGACTGCTCACCATTCGCCGATGCCTGGGCGCTGAACATGAAGTCGGCCTTCATCAGGTAATTCGAATCCAGCGTTACCCAGATCTTGGAGGAGACCGTTCCGTTCAAATTGCCAAGGAACAGGTTGTTGTTTGCGTTCGCTCCGAACTGGTACTGCGCGGCTTCGGCCTTCGTATCTTGACCATTCACCTGCTCGGTTCCGAGAATCTTGTAATTCGCATCCTTGGACTCGAGCGCATTGACGATCGTCTGGTCCGCCGAGACCATTCCAGTGATCTGCTGGACGAGCGTGCTATTGCTCGAGAGCTGGGTCGGGCCGTTGCCAAGATCGACGTAGACCTGATCATTCACCATCCATGCCTCAAAGACCGTGTTGTCACCGTTCATGACCTTGAGATGACGGTTGGATCCGTTACGGTTGACCTGAATCGTCGCCTCGGGAAGACTGCCCGTGAACAGCGAAAACGCGCCCTGGACATTCAGCAGTTTCGCCGTCATGACGTAGGAATTCTGGTCTTCAAGATTGCTGAAGGCAGTCGCGAGATTCGTCGGTTCGAGGCTGGCGGTTGAAGTCGGTGATGCGACTGGACTGTTCGCCCCTCGTGCGATCGGGGTTCCGAACGCGTTGACGTCGTTGCCAGCAAGCGGCGTCCCCTGAGCATTTTGAGCCGCTGGCGTCGTCTGGGTTGATACGGTACATGCTGCAAGGACAAAGACGAGACTAAACAAGATTCCGAGGAATCCAAGATACCGCTTATGCATAGGGTGCTCCCAAATACTATTCCGACATATCAACGAAAGACCGGTGCGCCGCGCGACGTCACGGAGTCCATGCGGCGTTTTGGAATGTCACGGATCTGGAATGACCACCGAGCGGGCCGATCTTGGTTCAATCGCCGGATGAGTGCTGATGTCGATCTCCCCGCTGAAGAGAAGAGACTATACTACTTCGTTCGTCGCAAAGCTGTTGCCATGCCGGAACTATTTGTGGCGTATCGAATCGATATCGAGCGCTCCCGGAGACCGTTCCAACCTTTCAAATCATTCCGCGACCGCGTGCCCCGCGTTCTGCCGTCAGATAACGCATGGTGAACATTCGGCAACTAACGCCGGGCGAAATCCGTTCGTCGAACTACGATGCCGGACTCGTCCGCCCGGAGATCCCGGGCGAGCGTGTCCCTGTCAGGTCGTCGCAATGACGTTGCCATGCGGTGACCCCGGTGTGCCCACATCTGGTACATTACGATTCGCGTGAACGCCGTTGTACATCGCTGGAGTAGAGCCACACGGTGATGAATCTCGATCATCAATCTTCATACGTTCGTGCGATCCTAGGGAGTCTGATCGCAGCTCTTGGGCTCGTTCCTCTCGGGATCTGGGCGCGGCATCTCGATATCGGTCCCGGGACAGTCCCGCTGTTTGATGCGGCCGGCCGGGGATTCTGGCTGATCGGCGTCCTCTTCCCATTCTTGGTTGGCGTGCTGTTTCAGATTCTCGATCAGGTTCCGGCTTATGCGATGTCAACCGCGGCAGAGCGAAAAGTCCGCTACGAACCCATCTCTGAGCTGCCCAGCGGCTGGATCGTCCCGTTCGTCGCGACGGTCAGTGCGGTCATGATGCTGGCCATCTATCACTCGCAAGCCGCGATCGCCTGTATCGCGCTCGGCTCATTCTGTTTGATCCTCACGGGCGCGATCGCGCGTCGTCACCTGTACGACGCCTCACCATGGAGCCATGGACGTGCGCGGTCGATTTTCACGATTCTGATTCATGTCGTCGCATTCTTCGCGCTGTCGATGATTTACATAAACAAAGTGCGAAGCATCTTCTCCGCGACTGCGGTGCTGATCGTCGCGGTGCTGCTGCTGGTGCAGCTGACCGAAGGTGAGGACACCCTGTTCGCCCGCAGGCTGGTGTATGGATTGGTCGGGGGCGTCATGTTGGGGCAAGTTACCTGGGTGCTCAACTACTGGAAGGCTACTGGATGGACCGGCGGGGCGGCACTGCTCGTCTTTTTCTACTTGTCGGCCGGGCTGATCATGAGCCAGGTCCGGGAAGGCGTGAAGACGCGCGATGTCATCGAGTTCGGCGGAGTCGGCACAATCGCCTTTGCGATCGTTCTCTATTCGCTCTTCGGATAGGTCGTTTTGACATGGCACGACGTGATCAGGACCAGTCGCTGTACGACTTGATGATCGAGCTCGATCGACTCGAGGAATTGCGCGAAGAGCTCGAAGAGCGCGGGCTGCGAACGATCGACGAGGTCAGTCAACGCATCGAAGAACTGGGCGCTAAGATCGAGACCGTGGAATCGGACGAAGCTTCGACCGAGTAGGCAAGCGACGGGACTTCGTGGATCTTTTCGACGCACACCGGCAAGAACTGCTGCGCAAGCGCGCGCCACTGGCCGACCGCATGCGTCCGCGAACGCTGGACGAACTGGTTGGTCAAGAGGCGATTGTCGGCCCCGGAACCTTGCTGCGCCAGGCAATCGAGCGCGATCGCCTGAGTTCGCTCATCCTCTGGGGCCCTCCAGGCAGCGGCAAGACGACGCTGGCGCGCGTCATCGCGAATGTCACCAAGTCCCATTTCGTCCAGATGTCGGCCGTGATGGCGGGTGTGGCGGACCTCAGGCGTGAAGTCAAGGAGGCCAAAGACCGGCTCGGTATGCACGATCTGCGGACCATCCTGTTCATCGACGAGATTCATCGATTCAACCGAGCGCAGCAGGATGCGATTCTTCCGCACGCCGAAGACGGCACGATCACGTTGATCGGCGCGACCACCGAGAATCCCTCATTCGAGGTCAACTCGCCGTTGCTGTCGCGCTCTCGGGTCATTGTGCTCAAGTCGCTGAGTGACGATGCGATCAAAGCCGTGATCGAGCGGGCGCTGGTGGATGGCGAGCGGGGCTTGGGCTCTGACAAGTTGACCATCACGCCCGAAGCACTCGACTTGCTGGTGAACATGGCCAACGGTGACGCCCGCTTCGCCCTCAATACGCTTGAGCTGGCTTCGGTCGGCGCGGTGAATGGATCGATTGAGCGCGAGCAGATCGTCGCGGCGACGTCGCAGCGTGCCGGATCATACGACCGGGCCGGTGATGCGCACTTCGACACGATCTCGGCGCTGCACAAGTCGATTCGTGGTTCTGATCCGGATGCGGCGCTGTACTGGTTGGCACGCATGCTTGAACGGGGCGACGACCCGCTCTACGTCGCGCGTCGACTGGTACGGGCGGCATCGGAGGACATCGGCCTGGCTGATCCTCAGGCGCTCGTCGTGACGATGGCCGCGCAGCAGGCAGTTCACTTTCTTGGAATGCCGGAGGGCGCGTTGGCCCTGGCCGAAGCGGCGGTCTACCTGGCGACGGCGCCCAAGAGCAACGCGGTCTATAAAGCGTATGGGGCGGCACGTGACGACGTTGAGCGAACACGGAATGAGCCTATCCCGATTCACCTGCGCAACGCTCCGACACAGCTAATGAAGGATCTCGGCTACGGCGAACGCTATCGCTACGCCCACGATTTCGAGGATGCGATCGTCGAGCAGCAGCATCTTCCAGATAACCTCGTTGGGCGCCGCTATTACCAGCCGGTGGAGCGTGGCTTTGAGCGCGAGATCCAGTCCCGGTTGGCATACTGGCGCAAGATCCTGGCGAAACGACGACGGGACGAGGAAACAGAAGGGTCCAGTTAATTGACGGCAACGTTCAATCGCAAACGGCCGGGTGGACGCGCGATCGATGCGCTTCGTCCGATTGAGATCATTCCGGGGTACGCGCCCTACGCCGAGGGTTCGGCTCTCATCACCGCGGGAAACACCCACGTCCTCTGTACGGCGACCATTGAGGAGCGTATCCCGCCGTTCCTGGTGAACTCAGGCAAAGGCTGGGTCACGGCGGAGTACGGCATGCTGCCCCGCAGCTCGCCGCAGCGCATTCCACGAGACCGCGCCCGGAATTCCGGTCGGACCCAGGAGATCCAGCGACTGATTGGCAGATCGCTGCGCGCCGTGACGAAGCTCGACGCGCTCGGTGAGCGCTCGATCACCATCGATTGCGACGTTCTCCGTGCCGACGGCGGCACTCGCACAGCCGCCATTACCGGCAGCTACGTCGCACTCCATCAGGCGCTGGAGGTTCTTCTCCGCAGAGGTCAGGTCAAGGCAATGCCCCTCTCGGGGATGGTGGCGGCGGTGAGTGTCGGCATCGTGTACGGTGAGGAGCGTCTGGACCTGGAGTACGAGGAGGACTCAGTTGCCGAGGTGGACTTCAACGTCGTCATGACCGACAGAGGTGAGTTCATCGAGGTTCAGGGAACGGCTGAAGGGAAGCCCTTCTCACGTGAGCGGCTCGATGCATTGCTCGATCTTGCGGGGCTTGGGATCGGACAGCTCTTCGACCTTCAGCGGCAGGTGCTCGAACGCGGGTGATCCGAAAGGCAACCCCACTCGCGAACCGAGCGGATATCTCAGATCGAGCAGGTATCCGACCCTTCAGATCTCGATGTGGTCTTTGGTGGAGGGGAGCCGGTTCCCGACGCGCGGATCGAACGATACAGCGGCATCGAGCGCGCGTGCGAATGCTTTGAAGACCGCTTCCACCTGGTGATGCGCGTTCGCGCCATAGAGCGTCACAATGTGGAGATTGATGCGGGCTTCGATGGCCATCGTCTCGAAGAAGTGCCGAAACAGATCGATCTCCACTTGCCCCACTGCTTGTCCGGTAAACGCTTCACGCTGCACATAATAGCCGCGTCCAGAGCAGTCCACCGCGACGTGAGCCAGTGATTCGTCCATTGGCACGGCAACGTCCGCCATGCGACGGATGCCGCGTCGTTCGCCCAGCGCCTGTCGAATGGCCTGACCCAGGCAGATCGCGACATCCTCGGTCGTGTGGTGAGCGTCAACATGCAGGTCGCCTTTGGCGGTCACATCCAGGTCGAACTGACCGTGGCGAGCAAAGAGAGTCAGAAAATGATCGAGCGAGCCGAGCGACGTCGCGATCTCCGCTCGCCCTCGGCCGTCCAAGTTGAGACGAAGTTGAACCGATGTCTCACCGGTGTTCCGAGTTATCGCCGCCATGCGTGGTGGAGTCGCCGTCATAGCTCGTCCGCCAGATCGAGTAGCGCAGTCATCAAGGCATCCGTCTCCTCAGGTCGTCCAACGGTGATACGCAGGAATTGGCGTAGTTCCGGGTTGCCGTAGTGTCGGACGAGGATGCCGCGCCGAGCGAGGCGTCGCTGGATCTCGTGAGCGTCTCCCCGCGTGATCCGACATAAGATGTAGTTCCCCTGTGAGGGATAGGGCTGAAGAAAGTTCAGCTTGCGCAGCGACCGGTAGAGGCGCCCTCGCTCGACGCGCACGCGCCGAACCGATTCCAGCAGGTACTCCTGGTCATCCAGTGCGGCTTCGATCGCCTTGAGCCCGGCAACACTGACGTTGAACGGCTGCTTGACCTTCCAGAGTTCGTTGGCCAGCGGAAGCGGGAAGATGCCGTAGCCGAGTCGCATTCCGGCCAGCCCCGCCCATTTGCTGAACGTGCGCAGCACGATCATGTTGTCGAACTCGCTGGCATACGGAAGCATAGTCTTGGCCGCGAACTCGTAATAGGCCTCGTCCAACACCACTAGAAGCCCGGTGCGCAAGAGTCGTACAAGTTGCTGTTGCGTAACCAGGTTGCCGGTCGGATTGTTTGGAGATGCTACGAAGATCACCTTGGTTCGGTCGCTTATTGTGGCTTCGATGGCGTCCAAGTCGAGCTCGAAATCGGACTTGCGCTCGACCATCCGGCTGACGCCTCCGAAGAGAACCGGCCGCTGTGCGTAGACGCCGAACGTCGGAATCGGGATGATGACCTCGTCACCGGGGTCGATGGTGGCCATCAGGATGAGGTCGATGAGTTCATCGGCCCCGTTCCCAACGATAATGCGGTCGAAAGGCGCTCCGGCATATTCGGCAATCCGCTCTCGGGCCTTGCGTTGATCCGCATCCGGGTAACGGTGATAGCGGTCGAAGCTCGCCAGAGCCTCTTGCACGCGAATGGTCGTGCCGTACGGGTTCTCGTTGGTGTCCAGCTTGATAACATCGTCGACAGCGATGTGCAGTGAGTGGGCGACCGCCTCGATGTCGACCGACGGAGTATAGGCCCCCATTTCGAGGACACTCGGTCGAATCAACCTGCGAAGAACTTTAGGGATCGCCACAAAATGCCTGCCTGTTCGATTACGCTTGAGACGCGAGCGAACGAGTCGCCCCGTATCACGTCGGGAAGTTTTGGCCCCGCCATACTAGCACGAACGGATCGATGAACGACGCCAGCGAAAAGATCAATGCCGATGACATCAACCAGCCGCTAAGGTTGGGCACGAACGGTATGCCGACGCGGAAGAGACCTCGGTCCCGGTCGGCGCGCGGGCTCATCGCAATTATAGTAATCCTGGCCTGCTTCGTTCGGCTTCCGGGTGTTCCGGCGCACGCGTCGATCTCACTTGGTACGGCGTCCGGCGAAGTCGGCTCAACCCGCGTTTCGATGCAGACTGCAGCCGACGTCGCGGAAACGCCGCACTACGCCGCAGCGGACAGCACACCGTCGCCAGCGCCCACCGCCACCGAACCAGCGGTGTCCCTCACCGCCAGAGCTGCGTATGCGATCGACCTGACGAGCGGCGTCGAACTCTTCGCGAATAATGCGGATACCCCATTAGCGCCCGCCAGCACGACCAAGATTGTCACCGCCATCGTCGTGATGCGGCAAGCGTCGCCGGACGAGAAGGTGACGGTGCAGCAGGACGACACCGTTGACTGGAATGTCTATTCGCACATGGGCCTCGAAGTCGGCGACGTGGTCACAGTCAGAGATCTCCTGGCCGGAATGCTGTTGAATTCCGGCGGAGACGCCGCGCTGACGCTGTCACGCTATGTCGGCGAGAAATTGCAGGATCCGACGACGGCCGATCCTCGGCAGCGCTTTGTCAA
This sequence comes from uncultured Chloroflexia bacterium, assembly GCA_963728335.1. Lineage (GTDB taxonomy): Bacteria > Chloroflexota > Chloroflexia > Thermomicrobiales > Thermomicrobiaceae > CALAGB01. The sequence continues at coordinate 84,590 of CAVSJP010000009.1, read as the reverse complement.
CGAGATGAACAAGGTCGCGGATCAACTGGGAATGTCGAAGTCTCATTTCCTCGATCCGGACGGACGTGATGAAGCTGGCCACGTCACCACGGCGCGCGACCTGGCCAGAGCTACCGAGGAGTTGTTCCAGTATCAGTTGCTGCAACATCTCGTCGCGACACGTACCGAGACGGTCGCTGTCGCCGGCCCGAACGCGCGGGACATCACGCTGTACAACACGAATGAGATGCTGGGCGAGCCCGGAATTCATGGCGTCAAAACGGGCACGACTGACAACGCGGGGGAATGCCTCGTCATCGCGAGCTGGCACGGAAATGACCGGGTGATCACCGTTGTCCTGGGCAGCACCGACCGCTACAGTGACATGACGACGCTGCTGAGCTATCTCGATTCGACCTATCGTTGGGTGACGCTAGGCCGGAACGGTGACCTGAAAGATCTCAACACCGAATTGGCCGACAAGGGCTATTCACTCGCGGTTACCAAGACGTTCTTGTTGACTGCGGCGGACGCGCAAGATCTGCACTATCGTCTGACGATCACCCCTACAAACGACCAATCAGGACTGAGTGCTCAAGGTGAAGTAGTATTCTTGGTAGGTTCCCGCACGATCTGGCAACTGCCGATCTATAAGGGAGATCCTTTCGCACGCGGCGGCTGAGCCGTTCGCACACTGGTGGATAGGTATTTATTGGAACAGACGCTGGTACGACTACAGCGCGTGATCGCGTCACATGGACTGACGTCACGCAGGCGCGCAGAGAAGATGATTGTTGAAGGGCGCGTGAGTGTCGACGGGACGGTCGTGCGCGAGCTGGGGATTCGAGTTGACCCGGCGCGACAAGAGATCCGGGTCGACGGGAAGCTCATCCAGTGGGAGCGCCGGCGCTATCTCATGCTGAACAAGCCGCCTGGTTATATTACGACCGCCGCCGACGAGCGCGGGCGCAGAACGGTGCTCGATCTGGTCGACGTGCCGGAGCGCGTGGTCCCTGTCGGCCGGCTCGATCGCAAGACCTCCGGGCTCTTGCTGTTGACGAACGACGGCGAACTCCTCTTTCGAGTCACCCATCCGAAGTTCGAGATGGAGAAGGAATACGAGGTCGCGCTCGACGGATTCCCACCACCGGCTGCGCTCGAGCGGCTACGCAACGGCGTCATTGTGGAAGGGGCAAAGATCGTCCCGGCACAGATACGGCCGCTGCGCAACGAGGAATCCGGGACGATTCTACGCGTGGTAATTCACGAAGGACGCAATCGCATTGTCCGGCGCATGATGGAGCGTATCGGCTACCCGGTCCTCAAACTTGAGCGCATTCGCGTCGGTCCGTTGCAGGTCAATGGCATTCCGTCCGGTGCGTGGCGCGACCTCACCAGCGGCGAATTGGCGCAGATTCGGGATGCGGTGGGCCTGGGCGAAGAGGATGTCCCGTCGGAGCGGCCCCAGCCCCGGCGTCCTCCGCCACGACGCCCGGAGACGCCACGAGGACCGGGACGTGGGGGCGGGAATCGCGGACGAACCGGTGAGACTGAAGCGGGGAGGCGACCAGATCAAGGCTCAAGCAGAAAACCACCTGGACAGGGCCAGCGACCGGGGCAACCGCCTCGTCATCGCGATCGACGGCCCGGCGGCCGCGGGCAAGACGACCGTCGCGAATGAGCTGTCGCGCCGGATCGGCGCGCTCTTCTTCGACACCGGCGTGATCTACCGGGCGCTGGCGCTCGAGGCGCTCGATCAGGACATCGATCCGTCCGACGCGTCACGTCTGGCCGTCATCGCCGCGCGCTTGCCGGTACGCATTGAGCGACCGTCGGTCGACGACGGCCGGGCCTGCGACGTGCTGTTGAATGAGCGAGACGTCACCCGAGCGATACGGGCACCCGAGGTGGACCGTATCGTGTCGGCGGTTTCGGCCCACCCCGCGGTTCGCCAGGCACTTCTCGCGCCGCAGCGCGCGATCGGCAAGAGTGGACGAGTGGTGATGGTTGGCCGGGATATTGGCACCATCGTGATGCCCGATGCCGATCTCAAGATCTGGCTGGATGCCTCGCTCGACGAGCGCGCCCGGCGACGAACACTCGATCTCGAGCGAATGGGGAAGTCGGCCTCATTCGAGCAGGTGCGGGCCGACATGGCCGCGCGCGACCAAATCGATTCACAGCGCGATGTCGCGCCGATGCGCCCGGCCAGCGACGCGCGGGTGGTGGTGACCGACGGGATGTCGATCGACGACGTGGTAGATCGAATCGTCGAGCTCCTGGCGGAACACACCGTCAATGGAGCGCAGCGGTGACCGACAAGCCGCTGCGAGAACGACTGTGGAGGGCCTGCCGACTCCTCCTCTTTCTTTTTGCCAGGCCGGTGGTGCTGGCTGTGTTTCATTTGCTTATCGGATTACGTATCGAGGGGATCGAGAACGTCCCGAAGCACGGCTCGTCGCTGGTCATCAGTAATCACCTGCATAATTCTGATCCGATCCTGCTGGTGGCCGCCTACCCTCGCCCGCTACTCTGGATGGCCAAGAAGGAAGTATTCTCGGTTCCGTTCGTCGGCTGGGTCGCCGACTCGGCAGGCGCGTTTCCGGTCGATCGTGGTAGCGCCGATCGCCAGTCTCTGCGAAACGCCGAGCGGTTGCTTCACGAAGGCTATCTTGTTGGTGTTTTCCCTGAAGGTACCCGGAGCACGACTGGCGGCCTCAAAGACGTGTATCCCGGCGTGGCGATGATTGCGTCGCGCACCGGAGCTCCGATCATTCCGACCGCGATCTTTGGAACCGAGCGTCTGCCGTTCAACGGCAAAAAGGGCAGCAGGCGCGGCACGGGGCGGCATCGGGTAATAGTGCGCATGGGAGAGCCGTTTCACCTGCCCGAGCGAGAGGCCGGCGAGAAGCGACTCAGCATGTCGGATCTGACCGACTTCATGATGCTGAAGGTCGCGGAACTGCTACCAGAGCAGTATCGTGGCATCTACGCCGAGCGCATGAACGAGCTTGCGGCGGGTTCTGTTGATCGCCATGACGAACGTCAGCGATCTCTAGCCACACTTGATTCGGAAGCGAAAAGGTACGCGAAAGGAGTTGATCGTGTCCACGACAATCGCACGGCAGATCAGTGATCGGATGCATCAGATCGACCAACAGGTCCTCAGATTCTGCGCCATGAGGATGATAAGCACCTGCGGTGGTCCGAGGGACCGACAGCGCCGCCGATCGCGTTTCATATCTGGCATGTCGCTCGTTATGCCGATCGCAATCAGGCCATGCTGGCCAAGCTCTGGCGGTAACAAGAGCCGCGCGGAGATCTGGGAATCGGAGCAGATCGCGTCCAAATGGGGATTCGACACGTCGAAGCTCGGCGGCGTACAGACCGGGATGGGAATGGCGGACACCGATTCGGCCAATTTGACATTCCCGGAGAAGGCGGACCTGATCGCCTATGCGGAATGGTCGATTCGGCTCTTCGAAGAACAATTCGGTGAACTGGACGATGCGACGCTGAGCCGTGAGGTGAGTAGCTCTGATGGAACCTCAACCTCGGTCGGTGCTGCGATCCTGAGCCATTTGACGCATGCGAGCCGGCACCTCGGCATGGTCGAGGCACTGCGAGGTGTCCAGGGCGAGCGCGGAACTGCCTCACGGTAAGACAGAGCGACTCGCGCGCTCACATCGAGAACCGTTGGTTCCCCTTCTCTCGTTGTTGCGGGAGAAGGGGTTCGGCGACCAGGGCGGGCTCGCCGATCACATTAATTCCCGGGTCTCCGCCGCATGGCCCACGCCGCCCCGCCGAGGAGAGCACTCGCGACGAACCCCGCCAGTGCCGTCATTCCTGGCTCTGGACCCGGCAGGACGACCCGTCCGTCGTCGTAGCTCTTGAAGAGCCGGCCCCACTCGGTATCGAGCGCGTCTTTCGCGCGGGCACGGCCAACGACCGGGTTCCAATAGAGGCTGTGATACGCGTCCAAGGCGAAAGCGGATAGTGGACCGAGCGACCCACCCGGGAGCCGGTTATCGTCTCGTTCAGAAGGACCGCGAGAGACCGGTTCTCTCCCGTTGCTCGCGAACGTGCCCTCTTTTCCGAAGTCCAAATCCTTGGCCGAGACGTCGTAGCCGCTGATCTCAATGTCGCTGAGATCCGCCAACCCCCAATCCCTTCTCGTGCGCCAGGCGTATGAAATCGAGCGACGTTGGGTCGAATCCCTGCAGTTTTGCGCTGACGGCGTCGATCGCCACCGGATCGGCGCTGGCGAGCAGGATGTTCCCCTCGAATGGTGGTTTCCTACCAGATCCCGCAGAATCTCCGGCAAACGTGCCGTCCATCACCGCGAAGATGCCTGGATGGATCTCTCGTTGAATCGTCAGCACGTCGACCAGCGCTTCGTGGACCGCTGCATTGAGGCGGCTGAGCCGCACGTCAAGCAATGCGCTTAAGGCACTCGTCATTGCTCCGCTGATTGTGGTGAATGCCCCGGGTTTGACTGTCGGTAGCTGGATGACGTTCTGGCCCAATGAACATCTTCGGGATCGTGATACCTTCCGGGAAGATGTCGTGCAGCACAAGCATCTCTTCTTTGGGCTCGTAGACGCCCCACTCGATGCCAGGCTCTCCAAGATGAACGTCTTCCACGCCGTACTTGTCGACCACGTATTTCAGCTTGTTGTTCTTCTCCGCGGCCTGGGCGTCGATTCCAGCCGACGTGTTGTGCGCGGCGATCAAGCGCTCGTAGCCATCGTTCTGGAGCCGACGCACGACGCCCTCAAGTTGCCACGGGCTCGTGGAACAGGCCGGGATCCAGGAGCGGCAGGAGACGTCCATGTTCAGGATCGTCGTGCCGCTCTTCGGTAGCGACTGCCCGTATCCAGCCAGACGCATTACTTCTCCGATGTCGTCCAGCACCGTCTCTGGTCGCGTCTTGAGGATTGCGACCTTTCCTTTGCCCGGAAACTCGTAACGCACGCGCTCGCCTTCCTACACCTGGGTTGTGATTGGATCAAAGTGGCCGACGCTGGTTCAGATGGTAGCACGTTCAGGCGGCAAGATCATGATGCAGGCGCGGAAACTGGACTGGAGCAGGCGGATCGCCTGACGCCGCACAGGACTACATCGGCCGTCAGATTGGTGACAGATCGTTCACGCGGACGACTTGTACGTACACTCCGACGCTGCTATCATAGTGTCTGCAAGTCAACGGACGTCGAGCTCTCTGGCCGGCGAAATGGCCACGCGGCAACGTCAGTGGGGTGGGGGCACCCGACTGTTGCCTGCTCGACCCGCGCACTCGCAGTTGGGATCGTGGTTGGGGAGGTCTCTCGTGGTTCGCGTTCTCTCCGTTTCTGCTCGCCTGTCGATCGTTCTACTGTTCATGTGTCTCACCACCGCGTCGGGCGCTTCCGCCGCCGGTGGGCCAGACGTCACTGCTCAGTATGCGGTCGTTATCGACGCGAATTCGGGTACGGTTCTCTACGACAAATCGATGAACGCACCCGCTGCTCCAGCAAGTCTGACTAAGATCTTCACCAGTATTTATGCTATCGATTCCGCGCCGCTCGATCGCACACTCACGGCCGACCAGGCAGACCTCGTCGGCGAGTCGTCGATGGGCCTCAGCGCTGGAGACACGATCTCACTCAACACCGCACTCTACGGCATGCTGCTGCCATCCGGTAACGACGCCGCGATGACGGTGGCGCAGAACCTCGGCGCACAGCCTGGCGACACGCCGCAGCAGTCGGTCGACCGCTACGTCGGCTGGCTGAACGACATGGTCGCTCGCCTCGGTCTTACCGGAACGCACCTGGTCAACCCACACGGCCTCGACCAGGACGGGCACGTGACCACGGCCCATGACCTTGCCGCCATCACGATGTATGCGCTCAAGAATCCGACCTTCCGCCAGATCATCTCGTCGTCGACCTACACCGGAGACGGCTTTAGCCTCCTGCAGGCGAATCGGCTGCTCGGAAGCTATCCGGGGTTGATCGGTGGCAAGACCGGGATAACCGATAATGCCGGGTACTGCCTGGTTGAAGCGGCCGAACGAAACGGACATACGATCATCGCCGTCCTACTGAAGAGCACTGACGCAGCCTGGTATCAGGATGCGAACACCCTGCTCGATTACGGCTTCGCCGCGGTCGAGACCGGTGAGTCGGTGGCGGGCGATCCCGCGATCACACTGGCGCCCGTGCTGGTTCAGGCGGGAATGCCGGCCGCTGCCGCGACAGCACAGACGACCAGCGCTCCGGTGACGCAGCAGGCTCCGAGTCATCTCTCGGTCCATCAGGTGAGCGACAATGTCGCGGTCGTCAGCCACAATCTGCTCCCGGCCGGATCGTCCGGATTTTCCTGGAAGTGGCCGTTCGCCTCGCTCGTCACCATGCTTGCAATGCTGGCGATCGCACTGAACTATCAAGTGGTGATCGGTGCTGGAAGTCTCTTCTGGCGGCATCGCTCGGCGAGCCGGGTGGTTGCGTCTCGTCTTGTCAACGGCCGGCGGCGCGATTGCCATGATGCCGCTGCCGCGTTTCCAGCCTCGGGAGCGGCGTACGACTCGTCCGCGGCGCCGGCGTGCGCGACGGCGTAACACGGCCGTGCGCATCGGCCGCGCCCGTTGTCGACACGTCTCACCGAGCACCAGAGCCATTCACCTCAACAGGCAGTTCGCTGAAGGAGGTCGTCTCCTTGAACGCGGCTGAGACAATTGCTACCAGAGCGGTTCGACTGGCGCTCCGGGGCGAATATCACGCCGCGTCGAGTGAGTTCGCGCGGGCGCTACGCACCGATTCGACGTTCGATCTGACGCGCTGCTCTGGATTCTGGGGCATGCAGCCCGCCGGCTATGTCGCCGCCGCCCGCGCTTACGCGCTGAACGATCGCACGGCGGACGTAAAATCACTCCTGACCGTCATCAAATTGAGCTGCGGCACGCATACAGAGCTCGAAGGGCTGCTCAATCAGGTGGTCACGCCCGCCATCCACTAACAACGCTTTTCAGTAGAGTCGCCGGATCCCGCCAGCCCATCCCTGGCCGGATCCGGCTTCGATTTGCGCGTCAAAAACCTCGGCGGATCCGCGGCAAAAAGTTGATATGACACATATAAAGTGTTATAATCCGCGCGTATTAGGCATTGGCGCGCCGGGAGGAAGTATGCGTAACAACGAGCCACTCTATGTCATAAGCGTCGCGGCTCGGCTCTTGGAGCTGCATCCGCAGACGCTACGCAAGTACGAACGTGAGGGATTTGTTTCTCCGTCGCGGACGACGGGCAATCTTCGCCTCTATTCCAGTGAGGATCTTGAGCGCCTGCGTCAGGTGAAGTATCTGGTTGAGGACCGCGGGATCAACCTGGCAGGGGTGCAGCTCTCGATGGAGCTCTCGACGCGACTGAAGCGCCTGCATCGCGAGTGTGCGGCCGTGTCGAAGCGGAACGAGGGGCGATTGGATCCGATGGTGCGGGAGATTGAGTCTTTGCTCCGTCATGCTCGGGATCGAATCCGTCTAGCCGAGAAGTTGAGTTCCCGCCCGCATCGATGCCGGCTCAGGTTTGCCGAGATCACGTAGCGATATGAGGTTCCGAAGGAATGAATGTAAATCGATTCACTGAAAAAGCACAGGAAGCACTGCTCACCGGCCAGCGCGAGACGGAGAACCGCAAGCACGCGCAGTTCGACGTCGATCAACTCCTGTTCGCGCTCGTGTCGCAGAGCGACGGCGTAGTTCCCCAGGTCCTGCTGCGCAGCGACCTTGATCCGCGCACCGTTCAGCAAGAGCTCGAGCGAGTGTTGGAAGCCGCGCCAACCCTGCAGATCAGCGCTCAGCCGGTACTAGGCGCTGGGTTGCGACGCGTGCTGGAGCGCGCGGAAGAGGAAGCCAAATCCTTCGGCGACGAGTATGTCAGCACTGAACATCTCCTGCTGGCAGCCTTCGAGGCCGCACCGAACGCCGCATCCGTCAAGGCGCTGACGCGCCTGGGCCTCAATCGCGACCGCGTCATGAAGGCGCTTTCGGCAATTCGGGGCTCGCAGCGTGTCACCAGCGTAAACCCAGAGAGCACCTACAGCGCACTGGAGAAGTACGGGCGCGATCTGACCGAGCAGGCGCGCAATGGAAAGCTTGACCCCGTGATTGGCCGCGACGAGGAGATTCGCCGCGTCATTCAGGTGCTGTCACGTCGAACCAAGAACAATCCGGTTCTGATCGGCGAGCCAGGCGTCGGCAAGACGGCTATCGTCGAGGGACTGGCCCAGCGCATCATTCGTGGTGACGTGCCCGAGGGACTGCGCGACAAGCAGATCATGCAGCTCGACCTCGGCGCGATGGTCGCCGGCGCGAAATTCCGCGGCGAATTTGAAGAGCGCCTGAAGGCGGCCCTGAAAGAGATTCAGGAGTCCGAAGGCCAGATCATCATCTTCATCGACGAGCTGCACACCGTCGTCGGCGCGGGAGCGGCCGAGGGAGCGATGGATGCCTCCAACATGCTGAAGCCGATGCTGGCTCGCGGCGAACTGCATGCCATCGGCGCGACGACGCTCGATGAGTATCGCAAGCACATCGAGAAGGACGCGGCGCTGGAGCGACGTTTCCAGCCGGTGATGGTCAACGAGCCATCGGTCGAGGACACGATCAGCATCCTTCGCGGCTTGCGCGAACGCTACGAACTGCACCACAAGGTGCGGATCATCGACTCGGCACTGGTGGCCGCGGCGGTTCTCTCCGACCGCTACATCACCAACCGCTTCCTGCCGGACAAGGCGATTGACCTGGTCGATGAAGCGGCGGCCCGGCTTCGCATGGAGATCACCAGCATGCCGGTCGAGTTCGACGAACTTCATCGACGCAGCATGCAGCTAGAGATCGAGCGTGAGGCGCTGCGCAAGGAGAAGGATGACGCGTCGCGCGAACGGTTGAAGGATCTCGAGCGCGAGCTGGCCAATGTTCGCGAGCAGGAGTCCGCGCTGCAGTCGCAGTGGGAGCAGGAGCGCGAGGCGATCAGCCGCGTGAGCGAGCTGAAAGCAGCTGATCGAACAGACGCGGCTGGAGATCGAGCAGGCGCAGCGAGCCGCCGACTACGGGCGAGCGTCGGAGCTGCAGTACGGCAAGCTGGTCCAGCAGGAGCAGAAGCTCAAGGAAGAGGAGCGACGCCTCAGCGATACCCAGGCGACGAGCAAGCTCCTGAAAGAGGAGGTCGACGCCGACGATATCGCCGAAGTGGTCAGCAAGTGGACCGGAATCCCGGTCAACCGGCTGGTTGAGGGCGAGATCGAGAAGCTGGTCCATATGGAGGAGCGGATCCACGAGCGTGTCGTCGGTCAGGATGAGGCGATCGTCGCCGTCAGCAACGCCATCCGGCGCGCGCGGGCCGGGCCTGCAGGACCCGAACCGGCCGTTGGGAAGCTTCATCTTCCTGGGACCGACGGGTGTCGGCAAGACCGAGCTGGCGCGAGCGCTGGCGGAGTTCCTGTTCGACGACGAGCGGGCCATGATTCGCATCGACATGTCGGAGTATCAGGAGCGGCACACCGTCGCGCGCCTGATCGGCGCGCCTCCGGGATACGTCGGCTACGAAGAGGGCGGCCAGCTGACCGAGACGGTGCGACGGCGCCCGTATGCGGTGGTCCTGTTCGATGAGATCGAAAAGGCTCATCCGGAGGTCTTCAACGTCCTGCTGCAGGTGCTCGATGATGGTCGCCTGACTGACGGCCAGGGCCGGACGGTCGATTTCCGGAACGCGGTCATCATCATGACCAGCAACCTTGGATCCAGCTACATTCAGGCTGGTGCCGGAAACTCGGACGAGATGCGGTCACGTGTCTTCGACGCGCTGCAGACAGCACTTCCGACCGGAGTTCCTGAACCGGATCGACGAGATCGTGATCTTCCATGCTCTGACGCTGAAGGATCTGGAGCAGATCGTCGAGATCCAGCTCGGCTTCGTGCGTGATCGCCTGGCGCAACGCAATATCGCGCTGCAGGTCACGCAGCGGGCCAAGCAGCTGCTGGCGCAGCGAGGGTTCGACCCGGTCTTCGGCGCACGTCCGCTGAAGCGGGTGATCCAGCGAGAGTTGCTCGACCGGCTGGCGAAGGAGATCCTGAACGGCGATATCCGCGACGGCGAGACTGATCACGGTCGATGTTGGACCGGACGACAATCTCGTCTTCCAGGGGGCGCTGAGTACGCCGAAGTCGTGGCATAGCGATGAGACAGGGCTCGGGCATCTGTCCGGGCCCTTTTTCACACCTCTGTAACATCGCCACCTGGTTCAGCGTGGCATATACTTGCGATGGGTTAGGGCTGGGCGCCGCTGGCGGGTGCACGAGAGGTTGCGACAAGTGAACGTGTTCGAAGGTTTTATCAAGATCCTGCTGATTGTGCTGGTGCTGATCGGCGTGCCGATTCTCTTCATCCTCGTGTTCGACATTGCCGCGCACCTGGGAGATCTGTTCGGGCACGAGTGAGTTCCGGGCTCGGCAGAGACGTGAGATTTAGCGGCCTTGGGCGGAGAGTATCTTCGCCTTTTTTGATGGCTATCGTCGGTTCCGGCGAGGTACTCCCCCGATCAACACATGTGAAAGCCTGGTTGCGGCCGACCGTGTGTCCTCGCGCGTCTGCACAGTGCTCAATCTCGATCGTACTGCGTTACGTCGCCACCTCTCGACTCGGCAGGAATACCACGACTGGAATCGCGAGCAGGGCGAACGCTGGAACGATCCAGAACGCCTTCTCGATGCCTATTGCGTCGGCGAGCGCGCCGAAACCAAAAGCCGTCACGCTCTGTGACACGAACTGGAACGCCAGCAACACGCCGGATGACGGTCCGCGCGCTTCGGGCAACATATCCTGCATCAGCGCGAGCTGAATCGGCCGGGCGGACCGCATGAGAACGCCGGCCAGCACAAGCAGCGGGATCACCCACCACGAATGGTTGTCCAGCCAGAGGTAGAGATACAGGAGCGGTACCCCGCCGAGCGTGACCAGCGCCAGTACGATGCGTCGTCCGAACCGGTCGGACAGCATCCCTCCAACGAACCCCCCCACCACGCCCGCGCCGAAGAGCGCCGACAGGGACAAACCCGCATACCAATCGCTGTACCCCTTCGCCACCAGAAGCTTCACCAGAAATATCGAGAACGGGACCACGCCGAGGCCGAAGATCGCCACGAACGCGAGCAGTGCGACGATCCAGCGTAATTTCGAACGGAGCAGCGGAATGACTGGAACGCGTTCCGCGGACCGCTGGTTGGCGTCGCTCTCGGTGGTATCGATCGTGAAAAAGAGGATTACCGAGGCGATCAGACCAAAGACCATGACGACGAAGGATCCTTCGAGCGTGAACCAGGCGATGGCGGCCGTGATGAAGAGCGGTCCAACCGTCCGCGCCAGCTCGCCTCCAGCCAGGAAGAAGGCCATCGACAGCCCGGTCTTCGAGCCGCCTCGCTCTCCAGCGAGCGCGACGGCGGGTGTATGGAACGATGCCGAGGCCAGGCCTGCGGCGAGAAGCAGGAGCAGCACGAGCGCGAAATGTGGTGCCAGACCGATCGACGATATCGACATGGCGGCCACCGCCGGAGCCAGGACGACGAACCACTTCTTGCCCTTACGGTCGGCGATGACGCCGATGAATGGCTGCAAGACGCTCGGAAGCTGTTGTGCCGGAACCATGAGTGAAGCGACCGCCAGTGGCACGCCCAGTTTGTCCTGGACTGGCGGGATCAGTACCGCGGTAAACGATCCGTAGAGGTCGTGTGCGAAGTGGGCAAAGGAAATTGGAAGAGTCGCCCTGAGCGCCGCAAGTTTGCTTTCGCTTCCGGCGTCCGCATCGGCAGCAACATCAGCCGGCGGTGCGGCTCGAGTGAGGCCGGTTCCGAGAGTTGAACTTCTTCTTCGATGTCGATCTCAGTTGAGTCAGACATACAACCAGGTCTCTCTGTGCGTCCGTCGCCCCGGCATGGATGCCAGTCTTCTCCCCTATCGGTTCGTTTCGGCGCGTAATCGTTGAGGGCGGACTCCAATTCGATCTCTGTAACCTACCACACGTCAGCAGTCTGAAACGGGAATCTCCGAACAACGCCCGTTCACAGCGGATGGCGAGTTTCCTGGCATGTCGACTGCTTATCAGCGCCTCAAGCACATGATTAGCGCGACGCAACAACCTTAGCGAAGAGAACATGTCAGAACACAACAACGATCTTGGCCGATACACCGAAATCCTTAGGCAGCATGAGGGATCCGTTCACGGACTTCCCGATCTCCAGCGGAAGATCGCGTACGGGATCATGCACGAGCGATCGGTGAATGAGATTGCTCAGGAAACGGGCGTGAGCGAGGGTGCCGTCTGGAACATGCTCGAGTCGATGTCGCGTGCGTTCGCCGGAGATGCCCGCGTACCTCAGTCCGAGACCGGTGGGTTTGGCAGCGACACTGACCCGGGTGTCACGGGCGGCTATGGAGACACGGGCTTCGGTAGTATCGGCAACGAACCACTCTATCCGACTCCAGAAGAACCTCGGGACGAGCCGTAGCCGGACGGCTGCACGCTCGACGGTTGACGCCGGACCACGTCTGGCTGTGGGCATAAGCCGGGCCCTCTATCCCGGCGAACCTTGATGTCTGATGAGAAAGGCTGCTTGATGGAAGCCTCAGAGCGAGTGCTTCAAGAACTTCTTGCGCGCTTCGATCACGACCATTTTCGTCCAAAGCAGCGCCCGATCATTGACGCGGTCCTCAAAGGACGCGATTCCCTGGCGGTTCTGCCGACCGGCTCCGGCAAGTCACTCGTCTACCAGCTAACATCGCAGATCCTCCCCGGGATCACCGTGGTCGTCTCGCCGCTGATTGCGCTCATGAAGGATCAGGTCGAGTCACTGCATGATATCGGCATCGGCGCGACGTTGATCAACGGCACATTGAAGTCTGGGGAGCGTGAAGCCGCGCGGATCGCGATCGAGCAGGGCGACTCAAAGTTGCTCTACGTGACGCCGGAACGCTTCGGCAACGACGCCTTTAGCCAGTGGATTAGCGGAATCGATGTCTCACTGCTCGTCGTTGACGAAGCGCACTGCATCTCTGAATGGGGACACGATTTCCGACCGGCGTACTTGAATCTGGGACGTGCGGCCGAGATAGTCGGTCGGCCTCCGATCCTGGCGTTGACGGCGACGGCATCTCCGTGGGTTCGAGATGAGATCCTCGACCGGCTTCATCTGGTTGATCCGCTCGTCGTTGTGGCCGGCATCGACCGGCCAAATCTCTTCTTCGAGGTGATTCGCGTGGAGTCGGAGGACGAAGACCGGGGCGTGCTTGACCGCATTTTCGCGGGCGATACGCGTCACTACCCAGAGTCGACCCGCGCGCGACTGGCGGACGCCGTACAGGGAAGCGGCATCGTGTATACGCGCACGATCAAAGCGGCGGAAGAGACCGCGGAGTGGTTAGGCGAGTGGGGAATTCGTTCCGCAGCCTACCACGGACAGCTTGGTCAGGCGGAACGTGATCGCGTTCAGGAGCAATTCATGAGCAACAAGCTCCGGGTGATCTGCTGTACCAATGCGTTTGGACTCGGCGTTGACAAGCCGGACGTCCGGTTCGTGATCCACCGCGACGTCCCCGCGAGCGTCGAAGAGTACTTTCAGGAAGCTGGCCGCGCTGGACGCGACCGCAAATTCGCTCGCTGTGTGTTGATCTACCGCCCGGGTGAATTGGGTCAGGCAGCGTTCCTGGCGGCGACCAGCCGGATCACGACCGAGAAGATCGAGGCGATCAAGATGGACCTGACCGAGCATGCGGGCTCAACAGTGGATGACATCGCCGGACGAGTCGACTTCGGGAAGCAGACCGTGGCGGAGCTCGTCGCAGTGCTCCAACGCGAGGGTCTGGTGCGTGAGCGGGACGGCAGACTCCGGCTGACGCGAAAAAAATTCGATGTAGAGAAAGTCTCGACGGAAGCTGAGGACCGGCGAGAGGCGTACGAGCGAAGTCGTATCGAGATGATGCGTGGGTATGGCGAACTCGATTCCTGTCGCCGCCGCTACATCCTTAACTACTTCGGGGAGGCATACGAGCAAGGTATGTGCGAGATGTGCGATAGCGATCTCCTGCTCGGCGCCAACAACTGGATCCCCGTCGAGTACGCGACGGTCAAGATCCCGGTTCCCTTTGCGATCGGTGACAACGTCGTTCACCACGAGTGGGGCAAAGGCACCGTGCAACGCGTCGAATCCGACAGCATCACGATCCTGTTTGAATCCGTGGGTTACAAACAACTCGCGAACGAGATCGTGGTCGAGCGGGATCTGCTTCAACCCGCCGGCGATTGAACTATTCCTCCCGGCCGATCCTTTCGTCTCAGGCAACCGCGCCCTCCAGGGAACTTTTCCGCGATCTTTGCCGTCTCCTGTATGAACGACACAGAGCACGGACAGTCATATCGAGGCGGAGAGGAGCAGGTCATGCTGGGGCGCAGGTCGCGCGTTTGGTCGGCAGTTCTTGTAATCATCGTGGCGGCAGCCACGCTTGCGGCGTGTGGCGGAGGGGGATCGCCGTCGAGCAAGAGTCCCTCGTCATCGGTAGCACAGTCGGCATCCTCAGCAGGCCCGGCGAATGTAAGTCAGGACGCGATCAGCGGCGGAGCGGTGGGCGTGTCATCGGCTGCGACCGGTGCTCCGGCGACGTCGGGACCCGACTGGGGGCAGAAGATTATCCGCAATGCGGACATCACTCTGCAGGTGACGAGCGTCGAGTCGATGCTGGCCACCATCCGGACAATCACTGACTCCGCTGGAGGAGTTGTATTTGCATCCTCGTCGTCATATGACGGTGACCAGCAGATCGCCAGCATGACGCTTGACGTTCCTCAAGAGCAGTTCGACCAGGTGATCACCCAGCTTCGCTCTGCAGCGGGAGTCAAGAAGGTCGAGAAGGAGACGGTGAGCAGCCAGGACGTGACCGAGCAGTATGTCGACCTGCAGTCGCAGCTGCGCAATCTTCAGGCGACGCAGGCCAGGCTACAGCAGCTGATGGGACAGGCGACGCAACTGCAGGACGTCTTGACGATTCAGCAGCAACTCTCCAACGTCGAAGGGCAGATCGAGCAGACGACTGGCAGGATCAACTATCTCGACAAGCACACCAGCTTCTCGCGCATCACCATTTCGTTGGTTCCCGTCGGTGTAGCGGTCAACACCAAACCGAAGAGCGGAACCGACCTCGGACAGGCTGTCCATGATGCGTGGAAGTCGTCACTGGCATTTACCGGTGGCGTTCTCACGGTTCTGGTGAAGACGACGGTCTTCCTGTGGTGGTTCTGGCCACTGGCACTGGTGACGGGTCTGGTGTTCCTGGCGCGGCGTCAGCGGCGGCGACCGGTGGAGCGTGGCCCTGAAGTCCCCGTGTGAGACAGAAGCAGCCGCCGGATCGCGACGGATCCGGCGGCCCCGTGCGGCGACTAGCTGCCGAGGAATGACAGGGCGGCAAGGGCGTAGGCCTTGGTCGCGTCCATCACCTCGTCGACGCCAACCCACTCGTCCGGCTGGTGCGCCAGGGCCGGATCGCCGGGCCCGTAGATGATCGTCGGAACGCCCTTCTCGGCAAAGTGCCGTCCGTCGGTTCCCATGCTGAAGCCGGTCAACTTGGTATCAAACCCGAGGTGCTCATTGGCTCGCAGCATTCCCTGAACGATCTCGCTATCGGGCTCGTTCAGAATCGCCTCACGGCCCCCGAACCCGGCGAAGTCGACCTCAACCTTCATGCCGGGAATACCCGCAACTGCCTTTTCTGCGACCGCGCGAATCTCCGTCACGACGTCTTCCGGTTTCTCGCCCGGGATGATGCGGCGATCGACGTAGATCGTGCACTGGTCCGGTACGACATTGGTCTTCACGCCGCCGTCGATCATGCTAATCGTCGCGGAGGAGTGATGAAAATAGTCGTGGGTCCGCTTCTCCAGGACCGGCCAGAGCTCGCTCTGCAGTGCCGTGATAACGCGTGCCATGCCCTCGATGGCGTTAACGCCCTCCCAGGGAAGCGCGCCGTGGGCGGCTCGGCCGTGAACGGTCACGCGCGTTCCCGCTCCGCCCTTTTCGCCAATGCAGATGCGGTTCATCGTCTGTTCGCCAACGATCACGAAGTCGGGCTTGATCGATTCGGAGTTGGCGATGAGTTGCGCACCAAGCCGCCCGCCGATCTCCTCGTCGGCCACTTCGTTGACAATGAGCCGACCGTTGATATTGACGCCGGACCGCGCGAGCGCGATGGCGCCCATCACCTGAGCGGTTACGCTCGCCTTGTCATCACCGGCGCCGCGACCGTAGACCTTCCCGTCAGCCAGGTCCGCCGCAAAGGGAGGATGGCTCCAGGCCGATTCCTGGCCAGTTGGGACCACGTCGAGGTGTGCATTGAAGAGGAGCGTCGGACCGTCGCCCCGCTTCAACTCAGCGACCATATTCGGCTTGGTCTCTTCTTCGGTGACGAAGCTGACATCGAAGCCCTCGGCCCTCAGCTTCTCGGCGCAGACGTTGATCGCGTCACGCACGTCTCCGGGCGGATTCACCGACGGAATCTGAACCAGCTGACGCAGAAAGGCGACGACCTCGTCTTGGTTGATCTGGTCCAGCACTCGCTTCGCAGCATCCGGATCGAGCTTGCCATCTGTCGAGGCCACTATTTCCCCTCCCAAAAGCACGAAATCATTGATACGCTGCGGCAGTATAGCATGGGTTCGTTCGCATTCCGTTTCTTTCCGGGGTGACGTGCGATCCCTATGGTATCCTCGCGGATGGAGCGGAAATGAGTGAACGTGCCGCTCCACTGTCGAGATGTTGAGTCAATGAGGATGAAATTTGAAGGCTAAGCTCGCGACCGCAGATGAGTTGGCGGGCGTGCTCAAGCGCGCGCAAGGATTCGTCATCGACATGGATGGCGTCCTGTACCGAGGCGACACGGTCCTGCCGCATGTAAACGACTTTCTTGACATTCTCGAACGCCGCGGTGTTCCGTTCGTGCTGGCGACCAATAATTCGACGCGTCTGCCGGAGCAGTATGTTCAGAAGCTGTCGGCGATGGGAATTACGGTTTCCGCCGACCGCATCCAGACGTCGGGTCAGGCGACCGCGGCCTGGCTCAAGGAGCGTTATCCGCGCGGCACCAAGGTCTACGTTCTTGGAATGGCGGCATTGGAAACGGCGATCTACGGAGACGGTTATTTTGTCCAGGCGGGGAAAGACGCCGAGGTGGCCGTCGCCGGCGCCGACTTCGAGGTCACGTACGAGAAGCTTCGCATCGCGTGCCTGGCGATCCGCCGTGGCGCCGCATTTGTGGCAACCAACGGGGACACGACCTTTCCGACTGAGGAGGGCCTGATTCCGGGTGCGGGCGCGCTTCTCGCGGCGCTCGAGGCAGCCACGAGCACTACTCCGGAGGTGGTCGGCAAGCCTTCGACTGGGATGCTGCTGCAAGGAGCCCACCTACTGGGGACAGAACCAGGATCCACGGTGATGCTCGGCGATCGCCTCGACACCGACATCCTGGCCGGTCAGCGAGCCGGATTTATCACACTCATGGTCTTGACCGGTGTGACGTCGTTTGACGAAGTTGCCGAGTCCGACCTCCAGCCAGATATCTTGCTTCGCGATCTCGAACCGCTGGTGAGCTATTTCAGGTCCAACGCATGAGACACGTCGGGAATTACGACATTGAGGATCCCGCCAAGATTCAAGGTCGGGACGAAGTCGATGCGGACGACCGGAGTCTGGCCGGACTTCGCCTGAGAGACGCGCTCGAAGCGATGGGGGATACCTACGGCCGTGTGCTGCTTCTCGGCTGCGGTGCCGGACGCTATGTCCGCGCGATTAAACGCTCCAGACCGGATCTCGACGTCTACGGGGGCGATCTCAGCCTCAACGCGCTGCGTGAGGCTCAACGTGCCGACGACGAATCCGAGTATGTCGCGCTCGACGCCAGCCGTCTTCCTTTTGCAGGCAACTCATTCGCGGCCATTCTCTTCTTCGACCTGCTCGAACACGTGCCCGACTACCAGCGTCTTCTGTGCGAGTCGTTGCGCGTGGTCGAACCCGGCGGTCGGTTGCACTTCTTCGTTCCGCTGGAAGGTCAACCTGGAACGCTCTACCATATGCTCAGAGATTCCGAGTGGCTGCCAATACACCGTTGGAAACGAGATCACGTGGGCCATGTCAATCAGTTCACGTCGGACGATGTGATCCGCACCGTCTGGGAGACCGGCTTTGAGGTGACGCACGTTCGCTTTGGCTTTCACCCGACTGGACAGATTCACGACGTTGTCGATTACTGGCAGCGGGAACGCGCGGCTGGAGCTCCGGGGATTTTGCCGACGAAGGCCGTCGGGCTTATCGCGCGGGGCGTGTTCCTCTTCAGCTGGCGACTCTCCTACTTGGAAGACCGGCTCTACGGCGGACCAACGTTGGCGTCGGGTCTACACCTCACTGCGCGCAAGCCGGATTAGCCTCCGCCGATTGCGGGCCAGCCCTTGTCCAAATCGTGTTGACCGCCGATGATCACGACACGAGTACGGACCACCACGAGAGGGGAGCACAGATGTCTGCTGAAGCGCTTCGGTCAATTCCGATTATCGACGGCCACACCGACTACCTCCTGTCCTTGACCAAAACCGGACGCAGTTTCATCGACGAGACCGACATCGGTCACGTCGACCTTCCGCGGGCGCGCAAGGGGAACATTGGCGCGATGATCAGCGCCGTCTTCATTCCGAGCGACTTGTTGCCTGAGCATGCGCTCATTGAGACGCTGCGCGCGGTGGATCTCCTCAAGCGGACCGCCGCACAGTCAAACGGCCAGATGGAGCAGGTGCGATCCTACGATCAACTGGTGAGTTGCCTGGAGCGGAAAGTCTTCGGCGCCATCCTGCATTACGAGGGCGCGGAGGCGATCGATCCGAATTTCGCGGTCCTGCGTCTCTCCTATGAGCTTGGACTGCGGTCGCTAGGGCTCGTCTGGAGCCGCCCGACGATCTTCGCTGAGGGAGTCGGCCCGCAGAATACCGGCAAGGGGCTGACCGGACTCGGGCGCGAGTTGGTCAAGCAATGCAACGAGATGGGTATTCTCCTCGACGTGTCGCACCTCAACGAGCCGGGGTTCTGGGACGTGATCGAGACCAGCAGCAAGCCGTTTGTCGCCAGCCACTCCAATGCTCGTGCAGTCTGCGCTCACGAGCGCAATTTGACGGACCGGCAGATCAAGGCGCTGGCCGAAAAGGGCGGACTCATGGGTATCAATTACGCGACCGGCTTCCTCGTCGAAGGCGCTCAGAAAAGTTCTGACGTGCCACTGAGCGTGCTGGTCGACCACATCGACCACATCGTTAACCTGGTCGGTATCGACCACGTCGCGCTCGGCTCGGATTATGACGGAGCCGGTGTGCCGGAGGCGCTCAAAGACGCGGCGCATGACTGGGCCATCGTCGAAGAGTTGGATCGCCGCGGCTACGACGAAGATTCCATCGCCAAAATCTGCCGCGATAACTGGCTTCGGGTGTTGAAAGACGTGTGGGTGGGGTAGCCCTCACCGGTTTCCCCATCTCCCCTAACGTGCGAACAACCCTCTCCCAAAGCTGGGAGAGGGTTGCGACACAGCACCGGTTGATGGCCGTCGGGATGAGTGCCAGTGCTAGCCTGGCAGCAGTTCCAGCGACTTGCTGTCGATGACCTGCTTGATCACAGGGATGAACTCATCCAACGGTTTAGCGCCCAGGTTCTCGTTCGAGCGCAGGCGCACCGCGACGGCGTCGTTTTCGGCCTCTTTGTCGCCAACGACGAGCATGTACGGCGTGTGCTCCATCTGCGCGCGACGAATCTTTGCCTGCATCCGGTCGCTGGCATCGTCGACGTTGGCGCGGATCCCAACGTCCTTGAGCCGCTGCCCAACCTCCTGTGCGTACTCGTTGTGGCGGTCGGCAATCGGGATGACAACGGCCTGAACCGGTGAGAGCCAGACCGGGAACGCCCCGGCGAAGTGTTCGATCACCAGGCCCAGGAAGCGCTCCGTCGAACCTGTCACGGCCCGGTGCAGCACGACCGGCGTGTGCACTTGTCCGTCTTCGCCGATGTACTCACAGCCGAGCCGCGACGGTTGAATGAAGTCGACCTGGATCGTCGAGAGCTGCCATTCGCGGTTCAAGATGTCCTTGGCCATGAAATCGGCCTTCGGGCCGTAGAACGCCGCTTCGCCCTCCTCTGCCCGATACGGCACGTTGTTGGCGTCCAGCGCTTGGCGCAGTGCCGTGACCGCTTTGTCCCACTTCTCCGGATCGTTCACGAACTTGCCCTCGGAGCCTGGCAGCGACAGTTGCACCCGGTAGTCCGTCAGCCCGTACGTTTTGAGGATCTCCGTGACCAGCTGCAATGCGCGGCTGAACTCCTCCTGGATCTGCTCTTCCGTGCAGAAGATATGGCAGTCGTCCTGTGTGACCGCTCGGACGCGCGTTAGGCCGGAGAGCGTTCCGCTGATCTCGTAGCGGTAGAGCGTGGCGAATTCGGCGAACCGCAACGGCAGTTCGCGGTAGGAGTGGACGCCCATCTCGTTGTACAGGGCCATGTGCGACGGGCAGTTCATTGGCTTCAGCCGGTAGGCGACGTCTTCGTCAACCATCGGCGGGAACATGACGTCGGCGTAGTTGTCGTAGTGCCCTGACCGGTGATAGAGGCTCTCCTTCACGAGATGGCCCGTCCAGACATGCTCGTAGCCGTAGCGCGTCTGCGTCTCGCGCACGTAGTCTTCCATCTGGTGGCGCAGCATCTCGCCTTTCGGCGTGAACAGCGGGATGCCTGGGCCGACCTCGTCCGAGAAGTAGAAGAGACCAAGCTCGCGCCCGAGCTTGCGATGATCGCGCTTGCGAGCTTCCTCCTGCTGCTGGAGATAGGCGTCGAGCGCATCCCTCGATGGCCACGACGTACCGTAGATGCGCTGCAGCATTGGCCGCTTCTCGTCGCCACGCCAGTATGCACCGGCGACGTTCAACAGCTTGAACGCGCCAATCTCCGACGAGTTATCGACGTGTGGGCCACGACAGAGATCTGTGAACGTGTCCTGTGTGTAGCGTGAAATGACCTCGTCTTCGGGCAGGTCATTGATGAGCTCGATCTTGTAGGGTTGATCGGCGAAGTACTTGAGCGCGTCCTCGCGGGAGATCTCGTCCCGTTTGAACTCGAAGGCTCCCTGCTTGATGCGCTCCATACGCCCCTCGATCTCCTGCAGATCGTCAGGAGTCAACGAGCGCGGAAGATCGAAATCATAGTAGAACCCGTTCTCGATGGCCGGTCCAATGGCGAGTTTGGCATCGGGGAACATCTCGAGGACGGCTTCGGCCATGACGTGCGACGCCGAGTGGCGCATCCTGGCGAGTTCGAGTTCCTCCTGGTTATCGACGTCGAGCTGAATATCCATTTCCTCAGATATCTGTGACATGGTGTCTATCTCCGTTCATGGTCGTAAATCGTCAGTGATCATGCAGCTCGCCGCCGTCCAATTGGGACGACGGCGCGGGTAGTGCCGGTCTTCATGGCCGTCTCCCTTCTCGTGACAAAACAAAAACCTGCCGCCCAGAGGGACGGCAGGTTGACCTGTCGTGGTTCCACCCAACTTCCGACGCGCATCGAGATGCCGCGTCGCTCGTTGTGCCCGGTATCGGGGGCAGCCGGGTCCGGCTACTTACGAACGTGTTCGCCAGCCTGCTCACGGGGGGTATTCGCCGAGTCCTGTTTGTGCGGAGCTTTCAGCCGGTGGCTCCGCTTCTCTGACGCATGAACGCGGGTACTCGTCCCGATCATCGCGTTGGGTCAATTGTTGTTTGAATCTTAGCCGGTGGGTCTGACGGAGTCAATGACCGGAGCTGGTGCGCCGCAGTGTCTGACGTCTTCACGTGGCCGCGGCATTCGCCGTCGAGGACAACAAAATAACCGTCAACGGCTGTTGACGGCTCTACCGGGTGGGCGGTACTAGACTCGAACTAGTGACCTCCACGATGTCAACGTGGCGCTCTAACCAACTGAGCTAACCGCCCGCTGCGAATAACGAGCGGAGTATAGCATAGGCCATTTAGGGGGCCGCAATCGTCGATCGAACACCGCACGGATCGAGCACCTGACCAGGACGTCAGTGCCCGAGCAACTTCACCGTCTCGGCTCGAGGCTGCCACGAAAGTCGCTTTCGACCGAACTGGGCCAGAAGCTGGCGTGCGCGCAAGCAGAGCGGCTGCAAGATCCGGCGTGCTTGACTTTCCACCGTGCCGTTTACCTGCTCGACGACGAGTTTGCTGTCGGTCTTGATGCAGATCGACTAGTTCATTGGGTTGCGCCCCGTGATGTCGGCTCCGCTTCAGTGCGGCCTCGACGCCCGGCGATCATGGTCCGGTACTCTGCCTGGTTGTTGGTGACGTTGTTGCCGAACTCGAGTCGTTCGATCGTCTCGTAGCCATCGCGATCCGCAAGGTGAAAACTGCCGTAGCCCTTGCCAGGGTTGCCGAGCGAGCCGCCGTCGAAGACGAGCATCAGATCACACATCCCGTGTTGAACCTGTCAAACCCACTCCCAATCACCTTGTATCTACCTGAACGCTCAGAGAGCACGAAACGACCGGGCGAGGTATCACTCGCCCGGTCGTGACGGTCACGTCAATCCGAGCGAACTAGACGCCAGCCTGCGCTTCCGCCTTTGCCTTGGCATTGGCGATGATCGTGTCGGTCAGGTGTGCCGGAACCGGCTGATAGTGGCTGAAGCTTGACGTGAACGAGCCACGGCCCTGGGTGATCGAGCGCAGGTCGGTCGCATAGCGCTGAATTTCGGCGGCCGGCGCGATCGCCTCGATCGTCGTCATGCCGTCATCGCGCGGCTTCATGCCTTGCACCTGAGCTCGCTTGCCGTTCAGATCGCTCATCACGTCGCCCATGTATGCTTCCGGCACCGTCACCTCGATGTGCATGATCGGCTCGAGGATGATCGGCTTGGCCGCCGACGCGCCCTTCTTGAACGCCTGCGATGCGGCGATCTTGAATGCCATTTCCGACGAGTCGACCGTGTGATACGAGCCGTCGGTCAGCGTGACCCGGATGTGCGTCACCGGGAACCCGGCCAGGATTCCCTCGTCCAGCGCCTCGCGTACGCCCTTCTCGACCGCCGGGATGTAGCCCTTCGGCACCACGCCGCCGACGATCCTGTCGGCGAACTCGAAGTCGCCATCCTCCATCGGCTCGACATCGAGGAAGACGTGGCCGTATTGGCCGTGCCCGCCGGTCTGCTTCTTGTGCTTGTACTCGACGCCCTTGACCGGCTGCGAGATCGTCTCGCGATAGGCCACGGTTGGCAGCCCGGTGTCGACGTTGACGCCGAACTTGCGCGCCATGCGCTCCAAGCCCGATCTGGACGTGCGATTCGCCCAGCCCGGAGACGAGCGTCTCGCCCGTCTCCTCGTCACGGCGGATGTGGAGCGTCGGGTCTTCTTCGAGCAGTCGTTGAATCGCGGCTGCCCATCTTGTCCAGATCGCCCTTGGTCTTCGGATGAACGGCGGCCGAGAACGCCGGCTCTGGGAAGTGAATGCCGTCGAGCATCAGAGACTTGCTGCTGGTCGCAGAGCGTGTCGCCGGTCGCGACGGTCTGCAGCTTGGCCACCGCGCCGATGTCGCCGGCAGGAACCTCGTTGACGGCGATCTGTTCCTTGCCGCGAACGACGTAGAGCTGGCCGATTCGCTCGTCGTGCTGCTGCTGCGTGTCGAAGACGTGGCTGTCCGACTTCAGCGTGCCCGAGTAGACGCGGAAGTAGGAGAGCTTTCCGACGTAGGGATCGGCGACGGTCTTGAAGACGAGCGCGGCCAGCGGACCCTTCGGATCGGCATCCAGCGTGATGTCGGATGCCTGACTGGCTCTTGGCCGTGCACCGGGCTCGGGCCGGGAAGTAGTCGACGATGGCGTCGAGCAGGTGCGAGATCCCTTTGCACGCGGTTGCCGCGCCGGCGAAGACAGGCACGATCTGGCCGGCACGCCATTGCCGCACGCAGGCCGTGCTGAAGCTCTTCGACGCTGATCTGCTCGTCGTCCAGATAGCGCATCATCAGCTCTTCGTCGTTCTCGCAGATCGCCTCGACGAGTTGAAGTCGCAGCTCCTCGACGGTGTCCGCGATCGCAGCCGGGACGTCGGATCTCAGTCTCAGTTGCCGTCCTTGCCGTCGCCGAACAGGTACGCCTTGCGCGCAGCACGTCGACGATGCCGCTGAAGTCCTTCTCCGCGCCGATCGGGATCAGACCGGCACGACCGAAGTTCCGAAGGTATCCCGCGCGGCACTGAACGTCGCGTTGAAGTTCGCGTTCTCGCGGTCCATCTTGTTGATGAAGAGCGCGCGCACGCGATTGACTTCTTCGGCCGCCTTCCAGGCCTGCTCGGTGCCAACCTCGACGCCGGCCGACGCGTCCATCAGGATCAGGGCGACGTCGCACGTCCGCATCGCGCCCTTGACCTCGCCGAGGAAGTCGGCGTAGCCTGGCGCATCGATGATGTTGATCTTGGTCTCTTTCCACTCGAGCGGGGCCAGGCTGGCGCTGATCGAGATTCCGCGCTTGATTTCGTCCGGATCCCAGTCCGAAACGGTGGTTCCCTCTTCGATGCGGCCCAAGCGATTGATTGTGTGGCTGACGTAGAGGAGGGCTTCGGTCAAGGACGTCTTTCCCGCACTACCATGGGAAAACAGGCCAACGTTCCTGATTTTGTCGACCGGATAGCTATTCACGGCTCTCCTCCACCTACCAAATTCGAGTGATAGCCAGACTGCCAGCCCCGCTTCGCGGGGCCGGCTAGCGAACGTCCATCACTCGACTGATCCAATCTGTCGCGCCCGAGCAGGGTGCTCCGGGCAACGAATTGGTGTTCTCGTATTATAGTCCGGCGATAATGGGCGACAAGTGCGCGTCGCAGACATTTGGTTGGTACACTGATCGGAAGGGACGAGACGTTGAGCAGAATACGCAAGAGACGGCCGGCAGCGAGATGAAGGCGCTCCTGGGCGAGCTTGCCAGGATCGACGGCGTGGCCGGACACGAGCAGGCGGTCGTGGCGCGGCTGAAGGAGCTGTTCGAGCCGCTGGTCGATGACCTCGAGATCGACAGCTACGGCAACCTGTTCGCCACCATCGACGGCCCCGAGGATTCGCCGAGCCTGATGATCTCGGCCCACTCGGACGAGATTGGCGCCATCGTCAAGAGCATCGAGCCGAACGGGATGATCCGCTTTGAACGACTCGGCGGGCTGGTCGAGACGCTGACGATCGGCCGGCACGTCAACATTCGCGGTCATCATGGCGTCGTCGGCGTGAAGGCCGGGCACATCCAGACTCCCGAGGAGCGGGGCAAGGCGCCGGCCATGCGCGAGCTGTACATCGACATGGGGTTCGAGACCGCCGAAGACGTGCGAGCACTCGGGATCGGTGTCGGCGACGCGATCGCCTACGACGAGCCGATGATGGAGCTGGCGAATCCGGATCGCGTCGCGGGCAAGGCGCTCGACAATCGTGTCGGCTGCGCGATCCTGGTCGAGCTGGCCCGGAAGCTACAGGGCATCAACCTGACTGCACCCTGCACCTGGTCGTCACCGTGCAAGAAGAGGTCGGGTCTGCGCGGCGCGCAGATGGCGACCCACCGGCTGAATCCCGACCGCCGCCATCGTCGTCGACACGGTCCCGTCGGGCGGCACGCCGGACGTCGATTTCTATCGCGATCTGAGCATGCGCATTGGGCTGGACCGGTCATCCCCGTTTCGAGTGGTGGCGGTGGCCGCGGCTATCTGGCGAACCCGGCGATGCGCGACTTTCTGGTCGACAGCGCCGAATCGGCGGAGTCCAGATTCAGCAGGCCGTCTTCATCGGCGGGAATTCCGACGCAGCGGCGGTTCACCTGGTGCGAGACGGCATACCGACTGGCGTGGTGAATATCGCGCGGCGCTATTCGCATTCGCCGGTCGAAATGCTCGACATTCGCGACGCGCTCGCCGCGGTCGATTTGCTCGAGGCGGCGGCGACGCGCTTCGGGCCCGAGACCGATCTCGGGTTCCTGTCCGCTCGCTGGGGTTAATCTCGGGTCCGTCATCGGTCAACGTCCCTGGACGCGCGAGAAGATGATGCGGAGTCCATCCAGCGTCAGGTCTGGCTCGTAGGTGTCGATCGCACCCGTATGCGGCGCGATCACACCGCCCAGTCCCCCGGTGGCGATGACGAACGGCTTTTCCCCCAGTTCGGCGGTGATTCGCGTGAGCAGTCCTTCGATCAGTCCGATATAGCCGAGCACGGTGCCGGACTGCACGCTATCGATCGTGCTACGACCGATGGCGTGCTCGGGCACCGCGAGTTCCACGGCTGAAAGGCGTGCCGCGCGGCTGGTTAGTGCCTCGAGCGCCAGCGTCAGTCCGGGCGCGATGGCACCGCCGATGTAGTCGCCGTCGGCCGAGACCACATCGAAGTTCGTGCCGGTGCCGAAGTCGACCACCACCGCGGGACCGCCATGTCGTGAGAAGGCGGCGACGGTGTTCGCGAGCCGGTCCGCGCCGACCTCGGCCGGATTGTCGATGCGGATCTTGATGCCGAACTCGAGCTCTGGAGCTGACGATCACCGGCTCGCACGTCAGGCGCGAGTTGAGCATTTCCGTGAAGACCGGCGTGAGGCGCGGGACGACGCTGGAGAGAATGGCCCCATCGAGGTTGGCCAGGTCAACGCGATCGGTCGCTGCCAGCGTTGAAATGATGGCCCACCATTCGTCTGGCATACGCGTACGCTCCGTGGCCAAGCGCCAGGAGGTCATCAGCCGTTCGCCTGCATAGATGCCAATGACGACGTTGGTGTTGCCGATGTCGAGCGCAAGCAGCGTCATGTAACCTCCCCTTACGTCACCGTCACAACGACCGACAGACAGTATGGGCGGCGGCCGTCACCGATCTCCCTCGTCGAGAGCTGTGCGAAGCTCAACATGCACCATCGGATCGGACTCAACAGCCAATCGCCGTTGCAGATAGGGCCCCGAGGCAACGCGATCGATGTTCGCCATTGCCCACGCGGCGTGACCGCGCACAAGCGGCAGGTCATGGTTTGCGACGACGCGTTCGAGCAGTTCGAGGTCGCCCGCGGTGCCGACGTTGCCAAGTGCGATAGCGGCGTTGCGCGCCATCCCCGAACGCTTCGTTCTCAGTACCGCCGTGCCCCGGTACGTCTCGCGGAATTCATTCTCCGTCATCGTTAGCAGCCAACTCAGACGAGGGACGGCGTTCTCGAGGCTCCGTGGGGAAAATGCATCGTCCTCTTCGGTTGCCGTGGCCTTCGTGTACGGGCAGACCTCCTGGCAGTCGTCGCAGCCGAAGACCCAATTGCCCATGCATGACCGGAGCTCGCGCGGAATGGCATCGCGCAGTTCGATGGTGAGAAATGAGATACATCGTGGCGTGTCAATGACATAGCCGGGCCGAATCGCCCCAGTTGGACAGTGGTCGATGCATGCCGTACAGCGGCCGCACTTCGGCTTGAGCGGCATATCCGGTTCGATTTCGATGTCGACCAACAGATCACCGAGCATGACCCAGGAGCCGTGGCCAGGGACCAGAATCATCGTGTTCTTACCGTACCAGCCAAGCCCGGAGCGGGCCGCGACCGCACGGTCGACGATGCGGGCGGTGTCTACCAGAAGACGACCCTCGATTGCGCGTCCAAGCTCCCGTTCCAGCAGCGCCAGCAGCCGTTTCATCCGCGTTTTGAGTGTTCGGTGGTAGTCGTGCCCCCAGGCGTAGCGCGAGATCCGTCCTCGTGGCTCGTCGCCAGGTGGCGACACCGCTGCCAGGCGATACGGAACGCCGATCGAGATGATCGAGCGGGCGGAGTCATGCAGATTCCGTGGTTCCGCCGAAAATCGGGCGCGTTCCTCGGTGAACCAGTCGAGACCGGCCAAGTATCCGTCTCGAACACGATTCACCAACAGGTCGCCGAGTCCGTCGAACCCATCCGCGGAGGTGACCCCAGTAAGCGGGATGTCGCATTCGGCAGCGAGTTCGGTGAGTCGTTCACGCGAGAGTTGGGTCAAGATCAGGTATCCGTCCGTGGAGTGGCGTGCGCAAGAAAATCTTCGAGTTCTGAACTCGTGGGCAGCGACGACCGAGCGCCAAGTTCGCGGATGCTCAGGGCTCCCATCGCATTGGCAAGACGTCCGATCTCCACATGTTCCCGTCGCTCGAGGATTCCGAGCACGACGCCCGCGGCGAACGCGTCGCCTGCCCCGGTCGTATCGATGACGTCGACTTCAAAGGCTGGGACGTGCACCGCATTCTCCTGGTCCACGACCATACATCCGCGCGGTCCCAGGCTGACAGCGAACAAGCGCAGGTCGGTGAAGACCATGCGCTCTCGCACCTCGCGAATGGCGTCGTGAACGTCGTCGCGCCCGGTGATGTAGCGTAGTTCACGCTGATTGCCGACCAGGTAATCATGTCGAAGTGCCGTCTCAAGGCCCACCTCGGGCGACATCTCGACAAGGTACGTCAATGTCCCCAGAAAGCGCGTCCAGGGGGATGTGTGAGTTGGCAGATCGACGATGAAGCGGCGCAGGCGAGCATCGTCCACGTCGAGAATGACCAGGTCATGGGCGAAGAGGTCCGCGAGCGGGAGCACGTCGCCGTGCATCAGGCGAGCGCCCTGGTGCCAGAAGATCGTCCGGTCGACCTCGTCGCCAGTTCCCGAGACGACGATGATGGCCGAATCGGATGGTTCTCCGGAACGGGTGGACACGTGAGTGCAATCGCAGCCCTCTGCCTCGAGCACCTGGCGAAGTTCGCGGCCCTCGTCATCGTCCCCGACCTTGGCCGCGAAGGTCACGTGGGTGCCCAGTCTGGCAAGCGCATGCACCATATTCGCCGTCGTTCCGCCCGACTGTTCCAACGTGCGACGAACGATCGTGTATTCTCCGGCGCCTGGGTAGGAATCGGTTACGATGAGGCGATCCCACGATGCCATGCCGATCGCCGCGACGCGTGGACCAGTCATGGCCGTACTAGGCTCCACGTTCCAACACGACGCGGCACGGCGCACCGTCGAGTTCGCCCAGGCGAAGCGGGAGACAGATCAACCGGTACGTCCCGGATTCCACGCTCCGCAGGTCCAGCCCCTCGACGATGACGATCTCGGTCCCGAGAAGAATCCGGTGTGTTTCGCCATCGCCGGTGAACGGTTCGATCGAGAGATAGTCGATGGCAATCAGGTCGATCCCATGATCAGCCAGCCAACGCGCGCCAGACGGTTCGACGCCGATGAAGTCTTCATGGAAGCGATGACGTGGTTCGCTCCAGTGTTGCGAATTACGTGTCTTGAGCACCAAGCGCGTCACGCCGGCCGGAATGCCTGCGTCCTCGAAGTCCTCCCGGGTCACATTGCGTACGAGATGCGTGAGATCGCAGACGTAGCAGTCACCGATGAGACGGTCGAGGAGGATGGTGTCAAGGCGCTTGCCGGTGTCGATGAAGTGCCAAGGAGCGTCGAGGTGCGTGCCGGTGTGGGACGTATGCTGGAGACGCGTTACGTTGGAACTGCCCCCACTGGCGATCCGGCTGGCGGGTTCGGCGATGACGTCCCCGTCGCCGGGCCAGGTGGGCATTCCCGGGACGAGCAGAACAGAGACGTCGATCAACCGGCTATTCGCTGACAAACTCCACGCTCCTCGTTTCCTGGACGATGATGCCACTGACACATCTTATCCAGAATTAAACGCTACGGGCAGGGAACTGAGGATCCCTGCCCGCGAATTTTCGAGTTTTTCGCGATCTCACGTCAAATCAGACGGTAATCGCGTCCTTCTGCTCGCTCAAGATCTGATCGATCTCTTCCTTGAGCGCGGGAACGATGTCCGCCTCGTCTACCTTGCGAACGATCTTGCCCTTGCGGAAGATGACGCCCTTGCCGCGCCCGGCCGCAACGCCAACGTCGGAGTCACGTGCCTCGCCGGGGCCGTTCACAACGCATCCCATGACAGCAACTTTGATGGGCGCACGAATCGTCTTGAGATAGTCGTCGACCTCGTTCGCCAGTTTGAAGAGATCAACCTCGACGCGGCCGCAGGTGGGGCATGCGACAAGCGTGGCTCCGTGCTGGCGGAGACCCAGGCTCTTGAGAATCTCGAAACCGGTATAGACCTCTTCGACCGGGTCAGTCGTCAACGAGACACGAATGGTGTCACCGATACCTTGTTCGAGCAACGTGCCGATACCAATTGCGGAGCGAATCGAGCCCGACTTTGGCGTGCCGGCCTCGGTGACTCCGAGGTGCAGCGGATAATCGTTCAGTGGTGCCATGCGCCGGTAGGCTTCCAGCATGATCGGTACTTCGAAGGCCTTCAGCGAGATTTTGATGTCGCCAAAGTCGAGATCCTCCAGGATCTTGATATGCCCCAGGGCGGTCCGAACCATATGCTCGGCAACCAGCTCGATCTGCGTCGCATGCTGCTGCGCCATTTCGTCGACGAAATCTTTGGTCATTGGCGGCACCGAGCCGAAGTTCACGCCGATGCGGATCGGAATGCCCCGCTCTTTCGCCTTGCGCACGACCTCGCGCACATCTTCAGGTTTCCGAATATTACCGGGGTTCAGGCGCAAGCCGTGAATGCCCGCGTCAATGGCCTTGAGTGCCAGCGTGTGCTCGAAATGGATGTCCGCGATGAGCGGGACCGCCGCGTGTGGGACGATGTCCGGCAGCGCTGCAGCGGCGACGCGATCCGGGACGGCAATGCGAACAATCTCGCAGCCGGCGTCGGCCAGTTCCTGGATCTGCGCCAGGGTCGCCTTGGGATCACGCGTATCTGCCGTTGCCATCGACTGAACGACGATGGGTGCGCCTCCGCCGATTTGGACATCTCCAACGTGGAGTGCACGAGTTTTGCGGCGCGTTGCTACCATTCGGGGTTTACCTCCTACGACCTACTGCGACGTTCATCAGGACGCCGAGAACGGATGGCGAATGTTTGCCAGGGGTTGATGTCAAATTGGTTCATTAGCGAAGGAACGACTGCCCATTCATGATCCGGTTGATGTCGGCGAAAGCGACGACCAGCATGAACAGCAGCAGCACCACCAGTCCGACGAAGTGGACGACGCCCTCTTTTTCCGGCGGTACTTTCTTACCTCGAACCGCTTCGATAAGGACGAACAAGAGTCGTCCGCCGTCCAACGCTGGAAATGGAAGCAAGTTTAGAACCGCCAGGTTGAGCGACAACAAAACCATAATATTGGCAAGTGTCGCCCAGACTGGCGCACTGCTCGCTTTGATAACTTCCGACGTCAGTTGGCCCATTCCAATCGGACCGGCGATCCCTTGGATCGGCACGTCGCCGCGAACCAGGAGCACGAGTCCATGGAACATCTGATTTAACGTTTGGAACGTCTGCTTGATTCCCTGTGGAACGACCTTCCACCACGGCACGCCGTGCATGATGAAGTCCTGCGTCGCGTTGATGCCGGAGTTCAGTTGGTCGTTCGGTGGAGTCGAGGCGGGAACATGATACTGCAGCGTCACGTCCTGGCCCGCGCGCGTGACGACCATCGGGATCGTTTCGCCCACGTGGTTCACGATGGCGAACCGATAGGCGATGGCGTCCTCGATCTTGACTCCGTTGATCGATTTGACGATGTCACCTGACTGGATTCCGGCCGCGGCAGCTGCACTGCCCGCGTCGACCGAGTCAACCTTGATCAGCGCATGAACCGCGTCGTCGAGGTTGATCCCCACCTTGCCCTGTCCGGGCGGCGGATTCACCCGGGGCGTCACCGTCGATTCGCTTTGCTGGCCATTGTGTTCCAACACTGCGGTGACCGGTTGACCGGCATGCGCATCCACGATGTCAATGACCTGCTGGACGGTGCTGACCTGTTTACCGTCAACCGATATGAACCGGTCACCTGCTTGCCAGCCCGCCTGGGCGGCCGGAGAATTGTCCTGGACGCCGGTCACATAGGCACGGTTGGTCGTGTCACCGCGCGCGCCGACGAGCACCGTCATCAGAACGATGGCGAGCACGAAGTTCATGATCGAACCGGCGGCGAAGAAGAGCGACCGCTGCAGCTTTGATTTCGATTGCAGGCTGTCGGGCGATAAGGACTTGCCGTCTTCGCCCAGAACGCGAACAAACCCGCCGATCGGCAGCAGGTTGATCGAATAGAGGACTCCGCGCTTGGTTACTCCGTAGATGCGCGGGGGAATCCCAATGCCAAATTCTTCGACCTTGATTCCTACGGCTTTCGCCGAGAAAAAGTGGCCCATTTCATGAATGAGAATGAGGATAGCGAGGATGGGGATGATGTATAGCGCGTCGCTCAAGTGCCGGCCTTTGTTTTACCCGTGATGATTGAGCCATAGCGCGATCCATACTAGCCTGACGCGCTGGCCCTAATAGTACGTTTTGACCGCCACCACGTCAATTTATCGTCCACGATTTGTGACCCTATCGTTCGACGGATGTGAGGATCATGTTAGAATGTCTCGGCCGTTTGACCAGATCGTTGACGAGCGGCGGTTCCGCATCTCTCGTGCTGCGGGCGGCGTAGTGGTGGAGGATTGGTAAGGCTCATGCTCATCGGGGTGCCAAAGGAAGTCAAGGACAACGAGAATCGTGTTTCGACTACTCCAGCTGGCGTGGCCGAATACGTTCACCACGGACACACCGTTATCATTGAGCGTTCCGCGGGAACGGGCAGTGGGTTTTCGGACGACGAGTACGCCGCGGTCGGCGCGTCCATCGTCGACAGCCACGAGGAAGTCTTCGCTCGGGCTGAGATGATCGTCAAGGTCAAGGAACCAATCACCAGCGAATACGATCTTCTTCGCAAGAATCAGATTCTCTACACCTATCTTCACCTTGCGGCGGAGGAAGCGCTCACCAAGGTTCTGGTGGAGCGCGGAGTCGCCGCCGTCGCGTACGAGACTGTGCAATTGCCAGATCGGTCGCTGCCGCTGCTTGCGCCGATGAGCGAGGTGGCCGGACGAATGTCGGTGCAGGTTGGAGCACAGTACCTGATGAAGACCTACGGCGGGCGTGGACTTTTGATGGGGGGCGTCGCGGGCGTTCCTCCAGCGAACGTCGTGGTGGTCGGTGGCGGAATTGTCGGCACCAACGCGGCGCAGATCGCGCTCGGGATGGGTGCCCATGTGACGATTATCGACTTGAACATTGAGCGACTGCGCTATCTGGACCACGTTCTTCACGGCCGACTGACCACGTTGGCCTCGAACCGTCATAACATTGCGGAAGCCGTCGCCGATGCAGATCTGGTCGTGGGCGCGGTTTTGATCCCGGGCGCCAAGGCTCCGAAGTTGGTTACGAGCGAAATGGTCTCGCGGATGCGACCGGGATCGGTGATTGTCGACGTGGCAATCGACCAGGGCGGTTGCATCGAAACGGTTCGACCGACGACACACAGTGCTCCCACGTTTGTTGTGGACGGTGTCGTACATTATGGCGTAACCAACATGCCGGGTGCCGTGCCGAGAACCAGCACGCTGGCCCTGAGCAACGTGACGCTCCCGTGGGGGGTGAAGCTCGCGGATCTTGGGCTTGTCAAAGCGGTTTCCGCGGATCCCTCGCTGGCAAAGGGCGTGAACGTCTATCAGGGCAAGATCACCTATGAATCGGTGGCGGATGCCTTCGGATTGACATACAGTCCATTGTCAGACCTGCTATAGTGTTACAATCCGGCGTACGAACGAACTGGGGCTATTCGGGGACACCTGGCGGTCAGACACCGGACTGTGCCTGACATAATGCGTATCGAGCATTCCGACAGTCATTTGGACACGCTGGCCAGGGGAAGTGGCCAGGATTGTGGAGACTGTGGGCAAAGCTCGCTGGGATGGAGGGGCGAACATATGGACGAACTCATCGGGCGTTTCTTGGAAGGGCTCGAGAGTGACCGGGGTTTCTCTCCAAACACTGTTTCAGCCTACCGCAACGACCTTAGTCAGTTCATCGAATTTCTGCAGCAGAATTACTCGCTCGTATCTTGGGCCGAGTTGACCGATAGTCATCTTACGGGATTCGTCCTTTTTCTCCGGGAACGCCGCTACGCGAACTCCACGGTCGCCAGGAAGGTGGCGGCTGTTCGTTCGTTCTGCCACTTTCTGATCGACGAGCGTTTACTCCGGCATGACCCATCCGCCACGCTGCCGTCACCGCGCGTTGACAAGTTTGTCCCGCGAGCCATCTCGCGTGACGAGATGAGCACGCTCCTGGCCCATGCGTCAGAAGAGCGCACACCGGAAGGTCTTCGTGACCTGGCAATGCTCGAAACGCTGTATGCGACGGGCATGCGGGTGAGTGAGTTGACCGCGCTCGACATGGGCGACATCGACTTGACGTCCAAAGAAATCTGCTGTGGCAAGAAGCCTGACCGGTCGCGAACGGTGCCGTTGAGCGAAGCGGCACTCGAGGCGTTGCATTCCTACTTTGAAACCGGCCGGCCGCTCTTGCGCACGGACAGCGACGAAATTGCCGTGTTCCTCAATCACCGCGGATCCCGCCTCACTCGTCAAGGGTTCTGGCTCATTCTGAAGGCCCACGCCGAAGCCGCGAATATTGGGGACATCACTCCGCATACGATCCGGCACACGTTTGCGGCACATGCGCTGGTGGATGGCCACGAACTGCGGGATGTCCAGCGTATTCTCGGCCACATGAGTATCTCGACTACGCAGATCTATCAGCAGCTTGCGACGAAGTCCGAAAACGGCAGTGAGAACGGCAAGATGGAGCCGATCCTCGTCGCCACTGGCGGGCCATGCTACGATTCGAACCGAGAAGAGTAGAGTATCAATCGCGTTCTGTGCGTGATTGATGGTCCGAGTTTCCTCATCGCGAATAGATAGACAGGAACCCCTCGTCTCTCTTGCGACGAGGGGTCTTTTTGAATCCGAGATCACTATTTATGGAGGCAGTTGGCGCCATGACCGAATCTCAACGGCCAGACGTGTCTATGGAGACCATCGTCTCACTCGCGCGCAGGCGTGGGTTCGTCTTTCCGGGGAGTGAGATCTACGGTGGTCTGGCGAACACCTGGGACTACGGCCCCCTTGGCGTCGAACTGAAGCGCAATATTAAAAACGCCTGGTGGGAGTTCTTCGTCCATGGACGCGAAGATATCGTGGGCATCGACGGCAGCATCTTGCTGCACAGTCGTGCCTGGGAGGCATCGGGACACGTCGAGGAATTTCACGACCCTCTGGTCGACTGTCGTAACTGCCGCTCTCGCTACCGCGCCGACACCCTCATCGAGGACAAGCTCGGCCGCTCCGTTGAGGGCCTCCCGCCGGCGGAACTGACCGCAATCATCAAGTCGAGCAACATCGCCTGTCCGTTTTGCGGCCAGCGTGACTGGACCGACGTGCGCCAGTTCAACTTGATGTTCCAGACTGTGCTCGGGCCAGTTGAAGAGTCTGGAACTCCGGTCTACCTGCGGCCTGAAACGGCGCAGGCGATCTTCCTTGACTATCGCAGCGTGATGCAGTCGAGCCGAACCAAAATCCCGTTCGGAATAGCCCAGATCGGCAAGGCATTCCGAAACGAGATTACGCCGGGCAATTTCATCTTCCGGCTGCTCGAATTCGAGGCAATGGAGATCGAGTACTTCATTCGCGAAAGCGCGTGGGAGACGACGTTTGAGGACTGGCTTCAGCAGATTTCCACGTTCTTCCACTCCATCGGACTTCGCGACGATCGGCTGAGAACCCGCGAACACACGCCGGACGAGATGTCACACTATTCGAAGCGGACGGTCGACTACGAATACCGGTTCCCGTTCGGTTGGAAAGAGCTCTGCGGGCTCGCCTACCGGACAGACTTCGACTTGCGGCGCCACAGTGAATTCAGCGGTGTGGACCTTTCCTATTTCGATCAGCAGTCGAACGAGCGGTTCATGCCACACGTGATCGAACCGGCGCTGGGCGTCGAGCGCCTGATGCTGACGGTGCTGCTGGATGCGTACGATGAGGAAGAGACCGAGGACGTCAACGGGAAGCCGTATACGCGCGTCGTACTGCGTCTTCACCCGCGCGTCGCGCCGTACCAGGTCGCGGTGCTTCCACTGATGCGGAAGCCGGAGCTGGTGGAGAAGGCAAGTCAGGTTCAGGCGGCTCTGCGGCAGCAGTTCTCGGTCGAGTACGACGAGACGCAGAGTATCGGCCGGCGCTATCGTCGTCAAGACGAGATCGGAACGCCGTTCTGTGTCACGATCGACTATGAGTCCCTGGACGACCAGGCAGTGACGATCCGCGAGCGCGAGACGATGCAGCAGGATCGCGTTGCCATCGACCGGCTGGCAGACGTGATCGGCGAAAAGATCGCGAACTGGGGGTAGATGGCGCGGTGTCGAGGAAGGACCGCGGTCACGCCAAGCCGAGGGGCGGACGGTGTTGGCCGCGATTGTGAGATCCGGCACTCTTCGTAGCTGCCCGGCGGCTCAAAAGCCCTTCACCGTGATCACGCAGGAGCGCTAATACCGCGAGCACGCCGTCATCATCACGAGGAGATTCTCAGCGTGTGATGTTTCGTGGATGCGGCACAACCTTTCCTCGAGGTTACCCACATCGGCCTGGCAAGGAGCGTGCTACAGCTCGTCTTCGCCCACAATGCGGCGGTAGATGCCGTCAAGTTCCTCGTCCGAGAAATAGTGGATGACCAGACGGCCGCCCTTGCGGCCGTGCTGCAATTCCACCTTCGTCCCAAGCGCCTTGCGGAATCGGTCGAGGACACGCTGTTCTTCCGGCGGCTGAGGCTTGTTTGTATGCTCGGGCGCGGGTCTGACGTTGTGCCACTGCCGCACGAGCTGCTCGGTTTGGCGAACGCTTAGCTCGCGTGACATCACGACCTGCAGGGCCGCGAGTTGGTCCACCTTATATTCCAGGCCGAGCAGTGCCCGCGCGTGACCTTCCGTAATCCGGCGGATGAGGAGCGCCGTCTTGATTTCGTCCGGAGCGCCAAGAATACGAAGAGCATTGGTCACCGCCACCCGGCTCTTTCCGACACGTTCAGCGACTTCAGCCTGGGTCAGGCCGAACTCGTCCGTCAGCTGCCGGTAGGCCGTCGCCTCCTCGAGGACGGACAGGTCGTCACGTTGCACGTTTTCGATGAGTGCCAACTCGAGCATCTGCCGAGGCGTGGAATCGCGGATGATGGCGGGGACGGTGTTCAGGCCGGCCAGCTTGGCGGCTCGCCAGCGCCGTTCCCCTGCGACAAGCTGGAACGGTGCGCTGCCCTCGGCGTGCGACACGATGATCGGCTGCAAGACGCCGTGCTCGCTGATCGACGTGGCGAGTCCGGCAAGCGACTCGTCGTCGAACGTCTCGCGCGGCTGAAGCGGGTTTGGCGTGACGGAATCGATGTCGAGTTCTTGAATGCCACCGGCAAGATCCGAGTGTGATTGGATCAACGCGTCCAACCCGCGGCCGAGCCCACCTCTTCGCTGAGCCATCGTGCTCCCCCAAACATGTCAAGGAAAACTGCTGACTGAGTGTAACACGGGGGCAGTCCGGCCTCGGTCTATAATCATCCCTGGTTCCGGGTCGGGACCATCGATGAAAGGGTGTGCCGGTTGGCAGTCGTACTGGTCTTTGTCGTCCTCGCGGTTCTCGCGTTGCTCATCTCCGCCTGGTCCCACCGGGCACAGACAAACCGGCCACTTCGCATCGCGCTTTACATTTTCTTGTTCACGATTAGCGGCGTCATGCTGTTGATCGGCATCGTCTCTTCCTCGGTCAATGTCACCGGATCAACAGGCGCCATCTCCTATACCAGCGTCTTGGTTCTGCTAACCGGTATCGGAATCGGATTGCCACTCATTCGACCGTTCCGCGCCATGCTCGCACGCGTGATGCCGTTCGACCCGGACTCCGCGGCGGATATGACGGGCCTGTCGATCCTTCTTGGAACAGCGATCTACTTCGGCGGCACTTCGCTCAACTCGGGGGCAAACATCGATGTGTCGTCCGTGAGCGCAACGGAGCTGGTGAGCCAAGCGCTGACGTTCGTGTTCATCGCCTATTTTGGCGTCGGCTTTCTCATCAATCGTGGACTCTCGGGCGCGACCGAGCGGCTTGGGCTGGAAGCGATCAGCGGTCGCCAGTTTCTGCGAGCGGTGCTGCTCGTGCTCGGGCTGTTCGCGGTAACGATCCTCGCGAGCGCGTTGACGTACGTGTTTGAGCCGAATCTGGACAAACAGATTCAGCAAAATCTTGGCACGATGACCCAGAACCTCACATCGTTTGGCGGCGCGCTGCTGCTGGGGATATCGGCCGGGGTGGGAGAGGAGATCCTGTTCCGCGGAGCCGTGCAGCCTCGCTACGGGAACGTCTTTACATCGCTCGTATTCGCGTCGCTGCACGTCCAGTACGGCTTTAGCCTTACGATTCTCGGGATCTTCCTTGTCAGCATATTACTGGGCCTCGAGCGCCGGCGGGTCAACACGACGGCGTCAATGGTGACGCACGTCGTCTACGACGTGCTGGCGGTCCTCTTCTCAATGCTGAACTGAAACCACCTGGGGCGGCAAACGAAGATTGCTACGGGGCGGCCGAAACCGGTGACACTGGCGTCGTGCCGCTCGAGGACGTTGCGGCGGTTTGCGTGTCGGCACTCGTCGCGGTCGCGGCGTCCGTCGCGGTCGCGGCGGGTGTCGCGCTCGACGTCGAAGTTGGGGTGGTGTCGGCCGGCGGTGACGCTTCCGGAGTCGGAGTGATCAGGTCACCGTGGCCGGATGTGTCCGGGTAGAGCGCCCAGGTGAGGTCATCGTATACGACGTAGACGAATCCTCGGTCGCTGTAGAGCATGATGCCGTTGGCGAAGGTCTGGAAGCTCCCTCCCGAGGTCGTCATGAGGTGAGCGTCCTGTTCGACGGCGTAGCCGATGGAGCTGGCCAGGCTCGGATCGCTGTTCCAAACCTTCCAGAAGCGCTCCTTTGGAACCCAGAGACCGGCATCCGGACCGGGGCCGCCGCCCTCGCCGTCACTCGGTTGCCATGTGTCCTTGAACTTGGCCCACTCGTTGTTCGCGAAGAAGACATAAATCTCCCCGGTGTCGAAGCGCTCATACATCGTGCCGCGTTGGAATCCAAGTTCCGCCGCGTTGATGAACACTTCCGGGTCTTTCGGTGCGCCGAGCTTCGTTTGAACGTCCGCGTTGCCCCAGTAGACGCTGCCGAACGCTCCGGTTACCGGAACCGCGGCTGCCGTGGGTGTGCCAGACACCGCTGGTGGGGTCGTGGTCGGAGTCGCCGGCTGCGGCGTCGCGGGAGCCGGCGTCGGTGAGGGCGACGGAGTGGGCGTTACGGCAACCGTCGGTGTCGGCTGCGGTGACTGAGTGGGGAGCGGCGTTGGAGTGGGCGCGGACGGCTGAGTTGGCACCGTCACAATCGCTGGTGTTGTTGGCGTCGGTGTTGACGGCACGATCGTTGGTGTCGGCCCGAGAGCCTGCGTCGATCCCGGATTCGTACTCGTCGCGTCTGACGACGCTGTAGGCGTCGGGGACGGCGAAGCTGCCGTCGCTGCCGGAGTGTTGGTTGGCTGCTGGAACGCGCTGGACGTGACGCTCGCCTCCGGCGTTGGCGTCGCATTCAGCGCCGTCGTCGCGATCGGGCTGGTTCGGAAAGAGAGTGACCACGTCTTACCGAGCTGGTGGCCGAATGCGTCCTGCGCGGTTTCCAGAACCATAACCTGGTAGGTGGTGTCTGGTAAGAACGGCGCGCTCTGAATCGAATTGGTTCCGAGAATCAGCGTGTTCCCATCCCAGCTGGTGGGAATCCTGGTTCGTTCTCCCGGGGGCCAGATCTGAAGATTCTCCTCGACCGATTGGTGATTCATCGATTTGTTGAAGTGAATCTTCACCGGCTGATAGATGGGCCAGTTCTGAGCACTGACCGGCGTCGAGCCAACGACGCTCGGGGTAATTCCCTGGCTGTAGCCGCGGACGAGGAGGAAGGCGACGATGACGGCGACGACGGCAAGAGCGCCAACCGTC
Source organism: uncultured Chloroflexia bacterium (assembly GCA_963728335.1). Classification (GTDB taxonomy): domain Bacteria; phylum Chloroflexota; class Chloroflexia; order Thermomicrobiales; family Thermomicrobiaceae; genus CALAGB01. The sequence goes on along the minus strand of CAVSJP010000009.1, from coordinate 44,549 downwards.
GAAAGGCCGACCTTGGCGGTCGTCGCGCCGAACAGGCGGCGAATGCCGGTCGGCTTGGGCCGGTCTACGGTTTCGGCCCAAACACGATTGGACAGGTTTTCAGGTGGAGTTGGAACAACAGGAAGTTCGCGGAACCCGGACCGAATGCGTTGATATTCGTCAATGATTTGCCGGCAATCTTCGCACGTCGCGAGATGCTGGTGGAGTCTAACACTCTCCGACGGGGAGAGATCCCCGTCGAAGAAGGCTGAAATCAGCGGCCTGATAGACTCGCAATCTCGCCGGGACATGCCGACTCGCTATCCTCCACCGCCCGGTAGACTTTCCGGAACTCTTCTCGACCCCGGAAAAGTACGGACTTCACCGCTGAACGGGACAGTCCCATGATCTCGCCGATATCTTCACAGGACATTCCCTCGTACTCGCGCAAAACGAGGGCCATCCGATTTCGCGCGCTCATGAGATTCAGCACACGCTGGACAATGACCTGGGTTTCGTTGCTGATGGCATTTCGTTCTGGATCATCCAGCGGTTTGCCATGCAGCAGATGCTCGTGCTTGTGCGACTCCCAGGGCAGCCAGCGAATACGCTGACGGCGACGAAGGACATCAAGACAAGCATTGGAAGCGATTCGATGTAACCAAGCAGACACGTTCAAATCCAGCGACGTCTGTGATAGCGCCTTGTACGCCCGGATGAAGCACTCTTGCGTCAAATCATTCGCGTCTTCGGGGTTGCCCATCATACGATAGATAAACCCGTAGATCTGACGCTCGTATCGCTGGAAAATGACCTCGAAGGCTGCTTGATCTCCCTCTTTTGCCCGGCTTATCCAAGTGGCCTCGTCAACAGGTACTGCCACATAGCCACTCATGCGAGGTCCTCCGTACCCTAACCCTTATAACGAACGCCAGTCGTTGCGGTTTTGGAGCGTAAGGAAACGAGGGAAGGCGTGAGCAGCGCTCCGGGCCGCTGTTCAAGATTGATTTTCCAGAGTTACCATACTGGATCGATGACGAGAACGCAATCTGACGCTCTCGAATTGACACCAAACTGACATGCTGATCGATAACCCAATCCCGATGCTACAATTATCATCAGATTTCAGTCGATTTCAAGAGCCAGCGGGTCCTGGATTGGATCTTTTGAATGCCTAATCCATTCATTGAACGTCTCGCGCGTGACGTGATTCTCTGTGACGGCGCGATGGGTACCCTCCTGTACGAACGCGGGATTCCAATCGACTCCTGCTTTGACGAGATCAACCTCGAGCAGCCCTCGCTGGTCGTCGACGTTCATCGGGAGTATATCGCCGCGGGCGCCGAGATCATCGAAACCAACTCGTTCGGCGCCAACCGCTTCAAGCTCGAGCCGTTCGGCCTGGCGAGCAAGGTCCGTGACATCAACCGCCGGGCAGCTCGCAACGCGCGGGAAGCCCGTGAGATATCGGGTCAGCCTGTGCTGATCGCCGGCTCGGTCGGCCCAACCGGCCGCACGCTCCCCCCGATTGGTACCGCAGATCCGACCCAGGTACGGGCCGCCTTCCGCGAGCAGATTTCCGCTCTCCTTGAAGGAGGCGTCGATCTTCTCGTCATCGAGACGATCCCCTCGCTCGAGGAGATGCGGGAGGCGATCCTCGCGGCGCGTGAAGTCGCTGACTTGCCGATCGTGGCCCAGATGACCTTTGCGCGGGATGGACGGACCGTCTCGGGCAACACACCACGGGAAGTGGTCGAGGAGCTACGTGAGCTGGCGCCCGATGTGATCGGCGTCAACTGCAGCGTTGGACCGCGCCACACACTCGACATCCTCCGGGCCATGCGCCGGTTTGCCGGTGATGCCACACCGATCTCGGGCATGCCGAACGCCGGTTGGCCGATGGGCGTTGGAGACCGCGTCATCTATCCGTCCTCCCCCGAATACTTCGCGGACTACGCTCGAGAGGCGGTCGACCGCGGACTATCAATCATCGGGGGATGCTGTGGGACGACACCGCTCCATATTCACGCCATGCGGCAGGCTCTGGATTCTCTCCGCATCGTCAAACCTGAGCCGCGCAATGACCGGATCGAGATTGGTGGCACGCGCAAGCGAGAGCTTCTTGCGCCGGACGCGCCGACATTGTTTGCCCAGAAACTGGGCAAGGAGTTCGTGGTAAGTGTCGAGATCGACCCGCCGAAGGGGCTGAACCCACGCAAATCACTGGCGGGAGCTGAGTTGCTGAAGCGCGCGGGCGTCGACTTCATCAATATCGCCGACAGCCCCATGGCACGGGTGCGCATGAGCGCGCTGACGCTGTGCTATCTCATTCAAGATGAGGTTGGCGTCGAGACGATCCTGCACTTCACCACACGAGATCGGAATCTGATGGGCTTGCAGTCGGATCTGATCGGCGCGCATGCGCTGGGCGTGCGGAACATCATCGCGCTGACCGGTGATCCGCCCAGCCTTGGCGATTATCCGAACGCGACACCGGTCTATGATGTCGATTCGATCGGGCTGGTTCGGGTGATCAAGTCCTTCAATCAGGGCGTAGACGCCGCAGGGGCCTCAATCGGCCAGATGGCAAGCTTCACGGTTGCCGTGGCGGCCGACCCGACGCGTCCGGACCTGGAAGAAGAGGCGCGGCGCCTCAACCGCAAACTGGAAGCAGGGGCTGACCTGGTGATGACCCAGCCGGTCTTTGACGTCTCGGTGTGGACCAATTTTCTGGAGATCTATCGCGGGCAGTTTGGTGACATTGAGGTGCCCATCTTGTTGGGAGTGCTGCCGCTCCAGAGTCATCGTCACGCCGAGTTCTTGCATAACGAGGTTCCCGGCATTGTGCTCACGCCCGAAGCACGAGAACGCATGAGACGTTCAGGGAGCGACGGCAGGCGAGAAGGTGTCAAACTGGCCCAGGAGCTCGTCCTCGCGGCGCGTGACGACGTCCACGGCATCTACATCATGCCGTCGTTCGGTCGCTATGAAGTTGCGGCCGAAGTGCTCGACGTGCTTGACGATCGGAGCCTGTCGTCCCGTTTGCTCGCCTGACGGCGTGGCTGCTATACTCGGCGAGTCCCGCGTTGGGCGGGGTAGGCGTGCCTTCGATCAACGCGAACACGGAGCGATTCAGACATGGTGGATGTAATCAAAAGTATCGAGCAGGAACAACTGCGCGACGACATTCCGAATTTCGGTCCCGGCGATACCGTGCGGGTCCATGTGAAGGTCGTCGAGGGTACCCGCGAGCGTGTGCAGCCATTCGAAGGCGTCGTCATCAGGCGTCGTGGTGGTGGGCTGAACGAGAATTTCACGGTCCGCCGCATCGCATCGCATGGCATTGGTGTCGAGCGCACATTTCCGATCCACGCGCCGCGTGTTGATCACATCGAGGTGCTGCGGAACGGGCGAGTTCGTCGCGCGAAACTCTATTTCCTGCGTGGACGGACGGGCCGCGCCGCGAGAATCCGGGAGCGCCGTCGTCCGGAGGGGAACTACCTGCGCTAACGACTGGCACGCCATTCGCACCGTGACGTTCGCGCGGTGCCTCACGGCGCCGCGTTTCGTCATTGTCACGGGAGCCGTTTTGGCACATCAGGCAATGCCGACTACCGCATCGAGCGGGCACTCTGGAAACAAGGTGTCCAGCTCGTGGCCGGAGTCGATGAGGTTGGCCGTGGTTGCCTGGCTGGGCCGGTGGTCGCGGCGGCGTGCATTCTCCCGTCCGGCACCCGGCGCATCGCGGGTGTGCGCGACTCGAAATTACTGACGCCGCAGCGCCGTGGGGAACTGGTTCACGAGATTCGCCGGCGCGCATTGGCGACCTCGATTGGCGCGGCGTCGCGACAGGAGATCGACCGGCTGAACATCCGCGGGGCGACGGCGCTCGCCATGCAGCGCGCGCTGAGCCGCCTGGGAGACTGGCAGCATGCCATCATCGACGGACCGCTGATGCGAGAGTTCGATGGGGAGCGTTGTCGCGGCGTGGTGGATGGTGACTCCAGCTGTCTCTCAATAGCCTGTGCCTCGATCCTGGCCAAGGAAGCACGCGACGATCTTATGCGGCGGCTGGCATGCCGGTATCCCCAGTACGGCTGGGATCGCAACGTCGGGTATGGAACCGCGGCGCACCTCGAGGCGCTGCGAGAGTTCGGCCCGACCCCTCACCACCGACGCTCGTTCCGGCCGGTTCGGGACGTCGTGGAGAGCCTTCTACTTCCCGATCAGGTACGCACGTGAGCGGCCGGCGCCTGGCACTCGGAGACGCGGGTGAGCGACTCGCCGAGCGGCTGTTGCTCGACCTCGGCTGGACGGTGATCGACCGAAAATGGCGCACACGGGGCGGCGAGTTGGATTTGATCGCGCTGGATGGTGACGTGCTGGTCTTTGTGGAGGTCAAGACGCGCCATGGTCGCGCTCGCGGCTCGGCCGAAGAGGCGGTCGACGCTCGCAAGGCGGTACGGCTGCTCGAACTCGGCGATATCTATGTGGCCGAGCATCCGGAGCACGGGGATCGCTTCTGGCGGATCGACCTGCTCGCGATTACTGTGAGCGCGAAGGGCGCGGTCGAGCGGGTCAGCCACGTTCGCAACGCGTGCAGCACGGGCTGATCGGTATTCATGTTGCAAATAGTTCGCCCGATTGGGGGAGCGCGTGAGTGAGTCGGTTCAGCAGCACCGGGCACAGGCGCCAGATGTCATTCGATGCGCGGTCGTGACGGTGAGTGACACGCGAACGACCGAGACCGACAAGAGTGGGCAACTCATTCTGGAACGTCTGCGGACGGCTGGGCACGAGGTCGTGCACTACCAAATCGTCAAGGACGAGCCGGCACAGATTGACGAGATCCTGACCTCACTTGTCGCGCGAGACGATTGCGACGCGGTGATCTTCAATGGCGGAACGGGCATCGCGCGACGCGACACGACGTATGACACGGTAAGCCGTCGCCTCGACAAGCGGCTTGACGGATTCGGCGAGCTCTTTCGCATGCTGAGCTACGATGAAATCGGCGCCGCGGCGATGTTGAGCCGGGCGACGGCGGGCGTTATCCAGGATACGGTGGTGTTTCTGACGCCGGGTTCGTCGAACGCCGTCGCGCTCGCGATGGACAAACTCATCATGCCCGAGATCGCGCATGTCGTCTTCGAAATGCGCAAGTAGACCGCTCCACACGAGACCCGGCAGGTCGCCGCGAGCCCTCTGGTAAGATGGGCTCCGCTGTGGTGACGAGTGCGGGATGAAGGGACAAGACATGCCAGACAACGACGGAGGGGGCCGGACGCGCCGGCCGCAAGTGCTGAAAGGCTTCCGGGATTTCACGCCCGACCAGATGCTTCTCCGCCAGCACGTCGTCGACACCTTCCGCACCATCTTCGAGCGCTATGGGTTCGAGCCAATTGACACGCCACTGCTCGAGTACACCGAAACTCTGACCGGCAAGTACGGCGAAGACGAGAAGCTGATCTACCACTTCAAGGATCACGGTGGGCGCGACGTCGGACTTCGCTATGACCTGACCGTACCGCTGGCGCGCTTCGTTGCGACGCACCGCCACGAGCTAACCTTCCCGTTCAAGCGCTATCACATCGGCCCGGTCTTTCGTGCCGATCGCCCGCAAAAAGGTCGCTATCGCGAATTCTGGCAGTGTGACGCGGACACGGTCGGAACTAAGTCGATGCTGGCCGACGCTGAAGTGCTGATGGTCTGGATGGACTCGCTGAGCGCGGTTAACATGCCGAGCTTCGTGGTGCAGATCAACCACCGCAAACTACTGAAGAGCCTCGCGATCTTCGCCGGAGTTCCGGAAGATCAGACGCCAACCATTCACAGAGCGATCGACAAACTGGACAAGATTGGTCGCGACGGCGTCAAAGAAGAGATGATGAAGCATCAGGTCCCGGCCGAGGCGGCCGACAGAGTGCTCGACCTGGTGGCGCTGAAAGGCGAGCCATTCGATGTCCTCAAGGAGTTGCGGCAGCGTCTGGGCGACATCGAGACTGCTAGCGAAGGACTCGACGACCTGCAGTCGCTCTTCACCTACCTGGCTGAGATGTCGGCCGATCCGAGCCACTATGCGCTCAACCTGGCGACTGGCTCGTGGTCTCGATTACTACACCGGGCCGGTGTTCGAGGCCACGGTGACTGAAGCCAACATCGGTTCCCTCGGTGGCGCCGGCCGCTACGACGGCCTGATCGGCATGTTCCTGGGCGAGGACATCCCGGCCACGGGAGCGTCCCTGGGCCTCGAGCGCATCTTCGACGTGATTCAGGAACTGGGTCTGCTTCGTTCGCCGGCAACCGTGTCGGACGTGCTCGTTACGATCTTCAATGAGGAGATGCTGGGCGCCTCACTGCGGCTCGTCAGCGCTCTCCGGCGTGCGTCGGTCGACGCCGAGATCTACCTCGACGCGGGTCGTGACCTGCGCCGTCAGGTGCAGTACGCCGATAAGCGCGGCATTCCGGTGGTTGCATTCCTTGGACCCGACGAGGCCAGTCGTGGCGAAGTGAATCTGCGCGCCATGGCGTCGGGCGAGCAGTCGACCGTGCCGGAATCCGAAGCCGCTATGGCGATTGCGCGGATCGCCAGGGCGTAGCATGGTCGCGAGATTCCTACTTGGGAACAGTGGCTCGCCTCGCTGGTACACGGGAGACGGCCGCACGTTCGAGTCGTATCTCGATCACCTGGGAGCGTGTGGCGCGACTTCTGCCGAAGTGGTGTTGCATCACGGGCCGTTCGATGAGCGCACCGCGCGGGTGCACGTGATTGAGCCCGACTGGCTGGAGACCGTCCACGCGTATCAGCGCCGCGGCATCGATGTCCAGTTCCATGTCTCGCTCGACCAGCGATTTGCCACGTCGCGCTGGTGGTACGACCGCGACGGCCTCAAGACCGAGTACGAGCCGATATTCAGCCTCTGCGGAACGATTCTCGAACGCCAGGACGCCGCGAGGCTGGTGATTCACGGCTCGGCCGATCCGGGCCTGTCGCTCCGTCAGAACGAAGAGGTGACGGTCGGTCTGCTCGACTGGCTTGGAACCCGACTCGACGCAATCAGTCTCCACATATTTGTCGGTCTCGAGTTGGGCGCCGCCAAGCCGGGCCGCGAAACAGCCGCGGCACGATCACGCATGTCGGTGGAGACGATCGTCGACCGGGTCGGAACCCCAGAGGTCGGGATCTGCTGGGACCTGGCTCATGACCGTGAAAACGGCTTGCACGATCCCGCGTGGCGCACCGTTCCTGAGGAAGCGTTTCTCACCAAAATCGTCCACATTCATCTTCACGATCTCGGCGCGGATGGGTTGGCGCATTACCCGCTCGTCCTGGGAACCGTTCCGTTCACGGAGCAGTTCGAAGCTATGCAGCAAATCGCAACTGTTCCGTCAGTGACGATGGAAGTTCGCTGGCGCTGCGCGATGCAGCTCGGTGATCCGTGGGAGATGCTTACGCGGAGCTACGAGCACGTGCGGAGCGTGATGTCCGCGGTCGAGGGCAGATAAGGACGGACTTTGGAACGTCTCAGTCGTCAGAGGAGCCAGCGCGGACAGCGCGGACCTCTCCGTGCCGCGCCGTGTCTCTTGCAGCGCGGGTCAAATCGCGTTCCGGCAGAACTTCTCCATAGACTGCCAGCAAGTCGTTGATGCGGTCAGACCACGACATGGTGCGTTCGGTATGCCCACGGAGACGCTGTCCAAGCTCGGCTCGCGTCTGCGGCGAGCGAAGCAGTGACAAAACTCGATCGGCAAATTCAGACTCATCACCGAGTGTGGCATAGACGCCCAGGTCAGCGAGGATTTCGCGATTCGGCGCGGCGTCGAAGGCGACCACCGGCAAACCCATCGCCATGTAGTTGTAGATCTTGCCGTTTCCCTCGGTGAGCGACATTTTCGGCGCGACCGCGACATCGCCAAGCGCCAGGTAGCGGTGTGCGTCAATGTAGGGAATCCGACCCGGAAAACTGATGCGTCCGGAGAGACCCAACTGCTCGGCCATCTGCTGGTAGCGCTCGACTCCCGGGAAGCCCATGAGCAAGAAAAAGGCGTCCGGCTCGGCCTGCCTGATCCTCCGCGCCGCGCGCAGCAGCAGATCGGTCCCCTGGTAGGGAGCGAGGAGTCCGAGGTAGACGACGACCTTGCTCTGCTCGGGAATTCCGAGCCGCGCCCGAAGCGCGGTCCGCTCGCCGTCCGACACCGACTCCGGTGAGAAGCGGCGCGTGTCGACCGCGTCGAGCACGGTGCGAATCTGTTTTTCCGGCCTGGTCTTGAGCAGACGCTTTCGCGCGTTGTCACTGCTGGTGACGATCAGGTTCGGCACCGCATCGATCACTCGTTCCAGCCGCCGCAGCACGGGCAAGAAGGCGCCGCCCGGTGTCACGAATCCATGGTCGAGCATCTCTTCGGTCAGGCTCCCCTGATAGTCGAAGATGAATGGCTTACGCAGCAACCGAGCGATCGTGCCGCCGATGAGCGCTCCCTCATGCAGGTGGGCATGAATAATGTCAGGTTTGAAGGTGATGGCCGTGCGCAGCGTCGTGATAGACAGGGCGCCGTCGAGATAGAGCTTGTGACGCGACGAGCCGACGATGACGCGCTTGCGCCAGGGGACGTCGATCGACCGGCGAATAAAAACGCCATCTACGTCGTTACCATTGTGATAGGTGCATATGGCGACACGGTGTCCGAGCGCGTTTAGCGCGCGAACCTCCTCAAGAATTCGGACGTGGCAGCCGTAGTCGGCGAAGAACGATGTTGGCGCGACCATCAGCACACGCAACGGCCGGTCACTCTTGTGCGCTTGAATCTGCACGTGGCGGAATTCCTCCTTCCTGGGGGATTGTACGCGCTCGAGCGTGCCGCCGATAGAACGAGCGAACGTGGAGTTGATTTCGTGGTTCGCGCAAATGATCTTGACGGAAGTGGCGCGGTAGTCAATATTCGCTGCGGAAGACGATCGCGCGAGACACAAGAGAGGGAGTCTAAGGAATAGGTATGGAGAACGAAGAATTCAAGACGATCATGGTCGTCGTGGCGCATCCGGACGACATGGAGTTCAGTTCAGCCGGAACGGTTGCGAAATTCTCGAAAGAGGGCCGAAAGGTCATCCTGGTGCAGTCGACCTCTGGCGACAAAGGAACGGCCCGGCGCGATATCAATTCCAAGGACCTGGCGGCCCTGCGCGAAAGCGAAGAGCGCGAGGCCTGCAAGCGTCTCGGCGTGGAGGACGTCGTCTTCCTGCGCATGGGCGACGGTGAGTTGATGCCCGACCTCAACTTCCGCGAGAAGATTGTGCGACAGATTCGCACCTACCGCCCGGACGTCGTCATCACCCACGATCCATTCCGGCCCTATTCGCTCCATCCTGACCATCGCGCCGTAGGGATCACCACTGTTGACTCGGTGTACCCGACCGCGCGTGACCCGCTCTATTTTCCGGAGCATCTGGAGTCTGGGCTCGAGCCGCACAAAGTCGCGGAGCTCTGGCTGTTCGGCTCCGAGTATCCGGACACGTTCATCGATATTAGCGACACCTTCGATGACAAGATCAACGCGTTGAAAGCGCACGAGAGCCAGGTCGGCCAGGCCGAGACGCTTGAAGAGCGACTGCGCGAGCGCGCCCAGAGTGTCGGTGAACCGCAGAATATTCCGCTCGCTGAAGCGTTCAAGGTCATCAAGATGCGACGGTAGTGTCGATTCGTCGGGATCGGGTACGACTACTATCAGCGGCCTTGCAGCCCGGACGATCGAGTAATTGTTCTACGGCAAGACGCCCGCGATTTTCAACCGTTTGGTTGCCAAATGTGGGGCGTTTTGCTAAGGTTCTCAAATAATCCGTTCGGTCGCGGCGTCGCTCGACTCGTACGTACCAGATGCCCGTTCAGCGAACGAACGACCGACAGAGGGGACACCATGATCGCATTGCCGGCCGCCACGCAACCCATCTTCGACGAGCGTTCCATTCCGATCGCGGGTGAAAAGAAGACGCGGGACGCGTACGGACGCCCCATGACGTATCTGCGTATCTCGCTGACCGATCGCTGTAACCTGCGCTGCGTCTATTGCATGCCGGCTCTTGGCGCGAAGTTCGCTCCGCGCGACGAACTTCTGACTGACGACGAGATCCTCTCGGTCGTGAGGGCTTCCGCCAAAATCGGGTTTTCCAAGATGCGTCTCACCGGTGGAGAGCCGACGATTCGCCCACATGTCACTGAACTCGTGCGGGAGATCGCCCACACGCCTGGCGTCGACGACGTCGCCATGACAACGAACGGTCTGCTGCTGCAGCGACTGGCGCCTGGACTCAAGGACGCGGGACTCAAGCGGGTGAACGTCAGCATCGACTCGCTGAAACCAGAGCGCTTCACCGCCATCACGCGCGGCGGGAAGATCGAGAAGGTCTGGGCGGGAATCGAGGCAGCTGAAGAGGCCGGTCTATCGCCGATCAAGCTCAATGCGGTGGTTGTGCGTGGCCAGAACGAGGATGAAGTTGCCGATCTCGCCGCGCTGACGCTTGAGCACGACTGGCAGGTGCGCTTCATCGAAGTGATGCCACTCGAAGGTGTCGGCGACGTCCATGACGCTGGTCTGGTGACCACGGCGGAGACGATCGACATGATCGAGGACGTGCACGGCGAACTGGCCCCGCTCGAAGCTCCGCTGGGAGACCCGGCTCGTGTCTATCGATTGCCAGGCGCCCGGGGAACGATCGGGTTCATCAGCCCGGTCAGCCAGCCATTCTGCTCCTTCTGCAACCGGATTCGGCTGACCGCCGACGGAAAGCTCCGTCTCTGCCTGCTGCGCAACGATGAAGTCGACGTGCGGGACATCCTGCGGGGCGGAGGAGATGAAGAGGACCTGATCGAGCAGATCCGGTTCGGCGTTTGGCGCAAGCCGTGGGGCCACGGACTGGCCGAGGGCGACCGCGACACCGGGCGCGGGATGAGTCAGATCGGCGGCTAGAACTCACGAGAATGACACGGGCGGTTCACACGGGCCGCCCGTTTCTGTTGTGTCAAGATCTTTGGGGCAAGGAGCCGCCAAGGTGCGATACTGGCGACACGCCGGGCACCCGAATCGGTGTGACTCAAGACAGGGCGTGGATGGGAGGGCACCCGTGGTCGACCAGGTACTGAAGCATATAGACGAGCACTTCGCTGACGATCATCTCGATCGAACCAGAACGCTGCTACGCCAGCCGTCGATCAGTGCCGACGGGACCGGTATGCAGGAGACCGCCGACATGCTGGTCGGCTGGATCGAGGAGCTGGGTGGCAACGCGCGCAAAGTGCAGACCGATATGCACCCCGCGGTCGTCGGACGGATCGACGCCGGCAAGCCATACACGATGCTCTTGTACGGGATGTACGACGTCCAGCCGGTGGTTGGTGAGACCTGGATGGTCGACCCGTTCGGCGGCGAGATTGTGGAGCTGCCGGGTCTTGGTCCCTCAATCGTCAACCGCGGAGCGATGAACCAGAAAGGTCCGCTGGCGAGCCTGTTCAACGTGCTGCATGCGATGAAGGATGCGGCCGGCGAGCTTCCGGTCAATATCGCGTTTCTCATCGAAGGTGAAGAGGAGCTTGGCAGCCGCAATCTGCCCGCGGTCGTCGAGGAGTGCAAAGAAGAGCTCAAAGCCGACGCCTGTTTCTTCCCATTCCTGGCACAGACGCAGTCCGGAAAAGTGATTACCTACCTCGGAGTTAAAGGTATCCTGTTTATGGAGTTCGTCGTTCGCGGGGGCGAATGGGGTGGCGCAACCGAGCGGGCGGTGCACGGGAGCAACGCGGTCTGGTTTGGTAGCGCCACGTGGAGACTGCTGCACGCGCTTACGAGCATGATCACGCCGGATCAGAAGCACATCCTGGTTGACGGCTTCTATGACGACATTATTCCGCCGTCCGCGGAGGATGAGGAGCTACTGGCGAAGCTGGTCAACACCTTCGATCCCGAGGACGAACTCGTCAAGAACGATGTCAAACGCTTCAAGTACGACCTCACCGGCATTGACCTGGTGCGCAAGTACCTCTACCAGCCGACGCTCAACATCGACGGCATCATCTCGGGGCACACGACTGAGGGTACCAAGACGATTATCCCGCACGAGGCGCGAGCCAAGGTCGATGTGCGCATGGTGCCGAACATGACCCCAGAGCGTGTGGTGCAATTGCTGCGTGAGCACCTCGACCGCCACGGCTTTCCCGAGGTCGAGATCCATGTCGAGGACATGTACAAGTGGAGCAAGACGAGCGTGAACTCGGCGCCGGCCCGAGCGATCATGGAGACGTACCGCACACTAGGCCACGAGCCGGAGATCTGGCCACACCTGGCGGGTTCGGCGCCCTTCTACCTGTTTACCGACGTGTTGAACATTCCGGTCGTCCTTGGTGGTCTGGGCCACGGTGGCCGCGTGCACAGTCCGAATGAATACGCGACGGTGGCTGGGCTGAAGGATCACGAAAAGTCTATCGCGGTCTTCATGTACCGGCTGGCCGACGAACTTGCGGCGGACGCGGCCAAACGCTGACGCGAGAAGGGACTGAACAAGGTGGCAGGCAATCTGGTTCGAGAGAAGCTGGCTCAGGCGCAGCAGGTACTGGAGGAACTCGACGTCGATCTCTGGATGATCGTGGCCCGCGAGAGTGACGTGCTCGGCGACCCGAGCCTGGCGCTCGTGGTCGGGACGAGCGTGACCTGGGAATCCTTCTTCCTGATTTCGCGCACGGGTGAAAACGTTGCCATCGTCGGCACCGGCGACGTCGAGAACATCAAGCAGACCGGCGCCTGGAACGTGGTCGTGGGATACGTGCAGAGTCCGGGCGACGCACTCAGATCGGCCGTCGAGCGGTTTGACCCGAACCAAATCGCGCTCAACTATGCGACCGACAACACCATGGCTGATGGCTTGACTCATGGCATGTACTTGCGGCTCCAGGAGATGCTCGAATCGACGCCGTATTGGGAGCGAGTCGTCTCGGCGGAGCCGATCGCTTCGAAGGTGCGGAGCCGCAAATCGGCCGACGAGCTGCGACGTATCCGGCAGGCCGTCGGGACGACAAACGAGATCTGGAACCGGCTCGAAGAATGGCTCAGACCGGGCGCATCTGAGATTGAGATCGCAGACTTCATGCACCGTCAGCTGACGGAGCGGGGTATTGGCTCGGCATGGGACTGGCACTACTGCCCGGGCGTGACGTGCGGGACGGACTCACCCATCGGTCACGTCGGGCCGACCGAGGTGACCATCGAGCGCGGCCAACTGCTGACGCTCGACTTCGGAGTGAAGCAGGACGACTACACCTCCGACATGCAGCGCACCTATTACATCCTCGCCGAGGGCGAGGATGAGGCGCCGGAGCCAGTTCAGCGAGCTTTTCGCATCATCTCCGGAGTGATCCAGGACGCCGCCAAACGGCTCAAGCCGGGTGTGAAGGGCTGGGAGGTCGATCAGGTGGCGCGCGAGACGTTCGAACGCGAAGGGCTGGAGGAGTGGGGCTTCGCGTTGGGACATCAGATCGGACGCGCCGTCCACGATGGCGGGTGCCTGCTTGGTCCGCGTTGGGATCGCTACGGTCAGCGCCCGTATGACACCGTGGAAGAATCTCAGGTCTTCACGTTGGAAATTGCGACAAACGTGCCGGGCTACGGCAGAGTGAGCCTTGAAGAGGACGTGGTCGTGACGTCAGACGGCTGCGACTTCTTGTCCCCGCCGCAGATCGAACCGATTCTGATTGGGTAGGCTTGGCGCGATCACCGGGATCGGGCTATGGATCGCATGATGGAGGGCAACACGACGTGAGTGCAGCGGCGGACTGGTTCGAAGTACGGCGCTTCGAGCATGACATCATTGGTATCGGCGAACCGGGCCACGAGGAAAACGTGAAGTCGTTTCTCGCTCTCGGGGATGACCTGGCGCTGCTCTTCGACACGGGCACGGGCATCGGAAACATCAAGCGGGTGGTCGACCAAATCACACCGAAGCCGGTGTTGGTGGTGAACAGCCACGCTCACTGGGACCACGCCGGTGACGACTGGCGTTTCGAGCGCGTCTGGGTGCACGAGACAGAGGCCAATGATCTCAGAGCCGGCGTTCCTAACGCCCGAACGCGGCGGTTTCTGGCGCCTGAGGAGTTCACCAACGGAGTACCCGAGTGGATTGACGTGGAAAGCTTTTCGATTCCTGGGGTCGAGCCGGAACGGACGCTGAGCGGTGGAGAACACATCGACATCGGCGGACGCGAATTCACGGTCGTGAATACCCCTGGGCACTCACCGGGTGGAATCACGTTGGTCGAGGAATCGACGGGCGTGGCGCTGGTTGGTGACGCGGTCTACGCGGGCGCACTCTACGTGCACCTGGACCACAGCGATCCAGCGGTTTACCGTGACACGCTCAAGACTCTCGCTGAACTCGCCCCGAGTCTCTCCGCGCTCTACCCGTGCCACAACGATTATCCGCTCGAACCGTCATTTCTGGTCGACGTTCACCGGGGCTATGAGTCGATCTGGAACGGTAGACAGCCTGATTCGGTCGATGACGGCATTGAGCAATACCTGTTCGACCGGTTCTCGGTGCTACTACGCGAGGGTTGGCGTGGCTAACGCAGAGGTCAAGGCGCTTGAGACTCACGTAAGGGAGTGCCTGTTGCGCTCCCGTCATAAATTACCGGCGCCATGCTCCGGAGGGACTAGCACCCAACGGGTACCGGGCTCCCCACCGAGCGAGTCGAATGCTCGTCGAACCTTCCCGGAAAGGGACATGCAATTCAGCGTTCGGGTGTGAACAACCAGGGTTGGTGCCGGAGTGACCATCGCCGATCCACAACGCCAGCGGCGACCCCGACGACAGTATCTTCCGCCGTTTCCTCATTCAGCGGCTTTGCATCTTCCCCGCGGTCTGCTCGGCGTGCTTGGCGTCGTGGTAGCGGTCGCCGGTGGGTTGCTTTTGGGCAAGATCGAGACTCAGTACAGCCTGGTGGGAACGCTGGCGTTGTTACTGGGTGCGGCGGCCGGAATTGTCATGCTCGCAGACGTGCGCGCGGCGATCTGGGCGACAATCGGAGTGGTGACGCTGCTGCCGTTTGCCGTCGTCCCGTTTCATCTGGGACTCACGCTGACTCTGCTGGAAGCCTCGTCAGCAGTCGCAGTGGGCACGTGGCTGGTGACGCTCCTGCTGAAGCGGGATCAACGCCTGGCGGCCGGCACGCAGGCGCTGCTGATCGTCCTCTTCATGGCAGAGACCGCGTTCGCCTTTTTGATCGGCGTGACAAACGGCTACACGACCGCGACGTTTCACGACTACGGCAAATTCCTGCTGGCGCTGCTGCTCGTCTTCGTCGTCTGGAATGTGGCCGCGAAGCTGGATGATGCGCGGCGTCTCGCGACTGTCCTGCTGCTGGGCGGCGGGGCGGCGGCGTTCATCGGGCTCGCCCTCTATGCGGGAGGGGCGAGTCTGACGACCCGAGTGCT
The DNA here is from genome assembly GCA_963728335.1 of uncultured Chloroflexia bacterium. Lineage (GTDB taxonomy): Bacteria > Chloroflexota > Chloroflexia > Thermomicrobiales > Thermomicrobiaceae > CALAGB01. The sequence goes on along the minus strand of CAVSJP010000009.1, from coordinate 29,102 downwards.
CGTGCGGCTGATCCCATACGGCTATCCGTCGTCGCGCATCGTCCGCTACATCGAGGACAATCCAGCCAAGTCGATGCGCCTGACCTCGACCTCGGTCGACCCGAACTCGTTCGGAGGACTACTCGCCGTGATGGTTGTGCTGGCGTGCGCGCTGCTGATCGCGCGTCACCAGTCGGTCGCACGCTGGGTAACGCTGCCTGCCTTCGGACTCTGTGGCCTGGCCACCCTGCTGACCTATTCACGGGGGGCCTGGGTGGGCATCGCCGCCGGACTGGCTGTCCTGGCGCTGCTGCGATACCGATGGCTGATTCTGCCCGGCGTGGCAGCGGCAATTCCAGTCGCGTTTCTCGGATTTGGCGCGAACTTCGTGCACCGAATGTGGTTGGGCCTGACGCTGCAAGATCCGGCGACAAAGCTCCGGCTGGCGGAATATCGGAATGCGCTCGCGATCATCAAAACGCACCCCTTGTTCGGTGTTGGATTTGGGAACGCGCCGTCTATCGACCAGCAGACAGGTGTATCCAGCATCTACTTGACCCTGGGGGAACGGGTCGGACTCGTTGGACTGGCGATATTTTTGATCGCCGTCGGCTCGATTGCACTGGCGGGTTTCCGCGCCTGGCGTCGCGATCCGGATTCGGTCCGTGGCGATCTGCTGCTCGGCCTGCTGGCCGCCCTGGCGAGCGCGCTGACCGTCGGCATTTTTGATCACTATTACTTCAACATCACGTTTGCGCACATGACCGCGCTGTTCTGGATCGTGTGTGGCATGATCCTGGCACTGAGCGCGCCGCCGGTGCCGCCGCGCCGGTTCCGCACCGTTTCGGTCGCCGGAATCGACCAACTGGAAACGTAGCCGGAGCCCAGGGTCTCCGACGAGGCGACTGCAAAAGGACATAACGTGCTTGTGAAATTGCTGCTCTATCTCATCGCCAACGGGGCGACACTCGTCATCCTGGCAGCGCTCGTTCCCAGCCGTGTGAGCTATACAAACTACGGCACGGTGGTGGCGTTTGCGATTGTCTTGACGATACTCAATGCGTTGATTCGACCCATTCTGCGATTCGTTACGGCGCCATTGACATGTCTCACGCTGGGCCTATCAGCGCTCGTCGTGAATGGGGTGGTCTTCTACGTTGGGGCAAAACTGGTAAATGGGGTTACGATCACATTCGTGGCGGCGCTTGTTGGAGCGATCATCGCCGGGATCATCAACGGAGCGCTGTCCCGAGCATTCGAACGGAAATAGTTCTGAGCGAAAGGAGCTGCAGCATGGCACGGTCACATCCGGTTGGCGTATTCGCGCCGGTCGCGACGACATTTGATTCGAACGGCGAGCTCGATCTCGATCACTATGCGTCGAATCTTGACTGGTACGCCGGTTCCGCGCTCGATGGTGTCGCGATCATGGGTTCAAACGGCGAATATGTCAGCCTGTCGCTGGACGAAAAGACGCGCCTCATCGAGGCGGGCGTGAAGGCGATCAACGGTCGAAAGAAGGTCGTCGCCGGGACTGGGATGGAGTCAACGCGGGGAACAATCGAGCTAACGAAGAAGGCGGCGGAATTCGGCGCCGATTTCGCCCTCGTGGTCACTCCCCACTACTACAAGCCGCGCTATGACAAGGCTGCCTATGTCCGGCACTTCCACGCCATCGCAGACGCTTCTCCGATTCCGGTCGTGATCTACGTGATGGCCGCCTATACGGGCGTCGACTTGCCGGTCGACACCGTGGTTGAGATCGCCAAGCACGACAACATCGTCGGAATCAAAGACAGTGGCGGAAACGCGCCGAAAGTTGCAGAGCTCGTCGCGCGCACGCCGGACGACTTCTCGGTCCTGGCAGGGTCCGCGAACTTCCTGTATCCCGCGCTCTGCCTGGGCGGTGCCGGCGGTATCCTTGCCCTCGGCAATGTCGCGCCGGGCCAGTGCCAGGAGATCGTGCGGTTGTTCGAGAAGGGCGACCACGGAGCGGCGCTACGTTTGCAACAGCAGATGCTCGAGCCGAATGCGGCGGTCACGTCTCGGTTCGGTATAGCTGGATTGAAGGCCGCGATGGATATGGTCGGACTCTTCGGCGGCGACCCGCGTCCGCCACTGCTGCCGGCGAGCGACGCTGAACGCGCGGCCATCAGGGACATTATGGAACGTGCCGGAATTCTTGAGCGAGCAAAAGCAGCCTGAGGTGTTCGAGACCCCGATCACTATCGGGGTCATCGCCGACACGCATTTTGGCAGTCGGCTGATCGAACTACCGGATCAGGTCGCAACGTTGCTGAAAGGTGTCGATCTCATCCTCCACGCGGGTGACTTCTGTAGCGTGGCCGGTTACGAGGAGATCGCCAGTCTCGGTGAAATGCGGGGCGTCTACGGTAACAACGACGCCCCAGCATTGATGAGGTGCCTGCCCGCTATACGCACCTTTCGCTTCGGGAAGTTCACCGCCGCCATGATTCACGGTCATGGATTCGGTCGCCTGACCGCTCGCCAGGCCGCGGAGCAGGAGCTGCAAGGCAAGTTCGACATCGCCATATTCGGGCATTCTCATCGTCCCTATTGTGACTGGCACGACGATACACTTCTCTTCAATCCAGGTTCTCCGACGCAGCGTCGGTGGGAGCCGTCCTATTCCTACGGTATCCTGCGCATCGATGATTCGATCGATGCCGAACTTCGATTTCTCTCTCCCAGATAGTCGCAACGACGGAATATCGCGTGTGAGACGGATGTTCATCAATCGTGAACACCCTGCATCAACGTGGGCTGCATGATCTTTCGGTACTGCTCGATCTGTGCAGGGGGACGCCGTGCAGGTAGGATCGCGGGAGTCGAAACGATACAGCGGCGTATCGGAGACTATCATAGCGTGATGGTCGGCGCTCAGGGGGAACTCACGGATCGCCTTCATCCGGCGAACGACGATGCTCGCCATGTCGGATACGAGTTGCACATCAGGCCGTGCGGCCACATTGGCCACGATGACAGAGAGGATACGAGGAGATGGCAGCAACAGACCTTCGCATACCGGGACCAACACCGCTTCCTCCGGAAGTCATGCAGGCAATGCAGCACGAGATGATCCCGCATCGCAATGAAGAATTCCGCGCGCTCTTCACCTCGCTGCTGGAGCAGTTGCGTCGATTTCATGGAACGTCGAACACTGCGCTGGTGCTCCCCGGGAGTGGCTCGGCCGGGTTTGAGTTCGCGATCGTGAACTCCCTCTCGCCGGGGGACAAAGTTGTCGGCTTCATCAGCGGCAGCTTTGGCGACCGCTTCTGCAGCGTCGCTTCACAACTCGGCCTGGACGTGGTACGAGTCGAGCTGCCCTGGGGCCGTGCCGCGACTCCTTCGATTGTGGCGGAGGAGCTGGATAAGCACCCGGACGCCAAGGCGGTTCTCTATACCTATAACGAGACGTCGACAGGCTTGGCGAACCCACTGCATGACGTCGGGCCGTTGGTTCGAGATCGTGGCCCGCTCCTGCTGGTCGACGCTGTGAGCGCGGCGGGCGGCATTCCAATCGAGATGGATCGGTGGAACATCGACCTCATCTTTAGCGGCTCGCAGAAGGCGTGGATGTGTCCTCCGGGGCTGGTCATCGTCGGCGTCGGCGACCGGATCTTCGAGGCCTACGAGTCGGCCAACTATCCGCGCTTCTTCTGGGATCTCAAGACGGCTGCCGACCGGGCCAAGCAAGGCATGACGCCGACGACCTCGCCCCTGACTCTGCTCTTCGCGCTGAAGGCGGCGTGCGACATGATCGACGCCGAAGGTCTGGAGAACGTCTACGCACGGCACGCAAAACTCGGCGCGTTCGTGCGGCGCGGAGTGGCGGAACTTGGTTACCGCCTCATTGCCGATGAGGAGTACGTCTCCGATACCGTCACGGCGGTCACTCCGCCGGATGGAGTCGATGCGAGCAAGGTGATGGCGTCGATGAAGTCGGAGTACGGGATCGACATTGGAGGGGGACTCGGGAAGTTGCAGGGGAAGGCGATCCGGATCGGTCATATGGGCTGGGTGCACCAGCCGGAGCTGGAGCGGACGCTCGAGGCACTGTCGTCCGTGACGGATTCGCTGCGTCCGTGAGGCAGACTGCGCCCGCGCAGGCAGCATGCCGTCGCCTTGCCTCAGTGTCTGGCGGCGTACTATAATCACGGCTAACGTCGCGCCCAGGGTTTAGAGGTACGAAACAGCGCGGTTTCTCGAGACCGGGCCGACGAATCTGCGACACAAGGAAGGTGTATGAATCGGACGGATTTCAACGTGAGTAATGAGGAAGCAACGTCGACCGCGTCGGTGGCGGACGATGATCGCTCTCCGATGTCGCTCATGGAAGAGTTGTTGAGCGATCCCAGCCATGACTACCGAGTTCTCAACTACGGGGATGTCATGGAAGGTCAGATCATGCATGTCGATCGGGACGAACTGCTGATCGACATCGGTTCAAAATCGGAAGGCATTATCCCGGCACGCGAATTTTCATCGCTCTCCGATGAGGACCGCGGTAATCTGGCCGTGGGAGACCGCGTCCTTGTGTTCGTGGTTCAGCCGGAAAACCAAGAAGGTCAAGCAGTCCTCTCGATCGATCGCGCGCTCGCCGAGAAGAGTTGGCGGCGACTGCAGGAGGTCTACGAGGCAGGCGACATGCTCGACGCCGAGGTCACCAACTACAACAAGGGTGGTCTGCTGGTGAACCTAGATGGCGTTCGTGGCTTCGTTCCTGCGTCACAGGTTACGGAAATCCGTGGCGGTGACGACGGGAGCAAGCAGGCCGATATGGCGCGCTTGATCGGCACGAAGCTTCCGCTCAAGATCATTGAGATCAACCGGCATCGGAATCGACTGATTCTCTCGGAGCGGCAAGCGATCCAGGAAAAACGAGACGTCATGAAGGAGCGCCTGATCGAGGAGCTCCACGAAGGCGAAACGCGCCGCGGCCGGGTGACCAGCATTACCGACTTCGGAGCGTTCGTCGACATCGGCGGCGCCGATGGACTCGTCCACCTGTCCGAGCTCTCGTGGAGTCGGGTCAAGCACCCGAGCGAAGTGTTGAGCGTTGGGGACGAGATCGACGTCTACGTCTTGGGAATCAACGCCCAAGAAAAGAAGATTGCTCTCAGTATCAAGCGTACGCAGCCTGAGCCCTGGAGCCGGGTTGCCGCGATCTACGAAGTCGGCCAGCTGGTAATGGGCACCGTGACGCAGCTCGCGAACTTCGGCGCGTTTGCCCGTATTGAAGACGGTATCGAGGGGTTGATCCACGTCTCCGAGCTGTCGGAGCAGCGGATCGGCCATCCGAGGCAAGTCGTCTCGGAGGGGCAGGACTTGATCTTGCGAATCATCCGTATTGATCCAGCGCGGCGTCGTATGGGGCTCAGCCTTCGCCGGGCATTGGAAGCTTCGGATGAAGAAGTGGCCTCGGCCCTGGGCGAAGATGCCGTTGAGCTGAAGCACGAGTTGCTGACGCGGGAGATCGAGCCTGACGAAGACGAACAACAGCAACAAGCGCAGGTGCAAGAACAGCAAGCACAGGTGCAAGAGCAGCAAGAACAAGAAGTAGAACAAGAGCAAGAATCAGACAACGAGCCTGACGGTGGCGAGGGATCGCAACCCGAGGAAGCGGTCGCCGCAAGTGCAGAGACCACGGAGGAATCCCCTCAGGCCGATGATGGTGAGGAAGACGCGACCTAATCGCGGATCGCGTCAGAATTCTCACCAGACTATTGCACATAGATAATGCAAATTGGTCAGTGCCACAGTGTGGCGTGATCAGTGCATGGTGAAGCCCCCAGCCATTGCATGTGCGGGGGCTCGGCATTTCCGCTGATTCCACTGGTGGAGCGGTCAACCAGTCATGAGCTTGGCATGCGGCCACGGCGTCACTGGAGGCCTTGGGAGAACACGATGGCAGACAAATTTGAAAAATTCACCGAACGGGCGCGCAAAGTCCTGACTCTGGCTCAGGAGGAGGCGCACCGGTTCAATCACAACTACATTGGAACCGAGCACCTGCTCCTTGGCCTTGTTCGAGAGGGTGATGGCGTCGCGGCTCGAGTTTTGGCGAACATGGGCGTCCAGTTGCCCAAAGTTCGTAGTGCGGTCGAATTCATCATCGGCCGCGGTGACTCGATGATCGTCGGCGAGATTGGCCTGACGCCTCGCGCGAAGAAGGTCATTGAGCTCGCGGTCGACGAGGCTCGTCGCCTCAACCATCACTACATCGGCACCGAGCACCTGTTGCTTGGTCTGGTGCGTGAGGGAGAAGGCATCGCGGCGGGCGTGCTCGAAAGCCTGGGCGTGAACCTGGAAAAGGTGCGCCAGCAGGTGCTGCAGGTGGTCAGCCAGAACAGCGGCTACCAACAGAAGCAGCAGCAGACCAAGACGCCCTACATGGACGCGCTGGGCTTCGATCTGACAGAAGCCGCGCGGCAGAATAAGCTCGACCCGGTCATCGGCAGGCAGGCCGAGATCGAGCGCGTGATGCAGATTCTGTCGCGCCGTTCCAAGAACAATCCCGCGCTGATTGGGGAGCCGGGCGTTGGCAAGACCGCCATCGTGGAGGGTCTGGCCCAACGGATCATCAACGGCGACGTCCCTGACACATTGCAGAATAAGCGCGTCGTGGCGCTCGATATTGGAGCGCTGGTTGCCGGCACCAAGTATCGTGGCGAGTTCGAAGAGCGCCTGAAGAAGATTGTGGCCGAAGTCAAGGATACCGGAAGCATCCTCTTCATCGACGAGTTGCACACGCTCGTGGGTGCCGGGGCGGCCGAAGGCGCGGTGGATGCGGCCAATATTCTCAAGCCTGCGCTATCGCGCGGCGAGCTTCAGACAATTGGCGCGACCACCCTCGACGAGTATCGCAAGTACATCGAACGCGATGCCGCGCTCGAGCGCCGTTTCCAGCCCGTCAATGTGGATGAGCCGACCGTCGAGGAGACGATCGAGATCCTCAAGGGTATTCGCGAACGGTACGAAGAGCACCACAAGCTAAAGATCAGCGACGATGCGTTGACCTCTGCGGCCATTCTGGCATCCCGCTATGTGACCGACCGTTTCCTGCCGGATAAGGCGATCGACCTCATCGACGAGGCCGCCTCTCGCGTGCGCATGTATCGCTCCGCGTCGCCGCCGAGCCTGAAAGAGGCCAAGCGAGGCCTGGAGTCGCTGCGCAACGAACTTGACGCCGCCGTGAGCGGTCAGGAGTTCGAACTGGCGGCGGACCTGCGCGATCGCGAGCGCAAACTTCAGGGACGCATTGGCGACCTGGAGCAGCACTGGCGTGAGGAGCAGGACGAAGCCGAGCCGGAAGTCAGCGACGAGGATATCGCCCAGGTCGTCTCGATGTGGACCGGTATTCCGCTGATGCGACTCGCCACCGAGGAGAGCGAGCGGCTGCTCCATATGGAGGAGGCGCTGCATGAGCGTATCATCGGTCAGGATGAGTCGATCTCGACCATGGCCAAGGCTGTGCGCCGCGCTCGTGCCGGTCTGAAAGACCCGCGACGTCCGATCGGCAGCTTCATCTTCCTCGGTCCGACAGGTGTCGGTAAGACACTGCTGGCCCGGGCGCTGGCCGAGTTCATGTTTGGCAGCGAGGATGCGCTCATCAAGATCGACATGAGTGAGTTCATGGAGCGTCACAACGTGTCGCGACTGGTCGGAGCGCCTCCTGGATATGTGGGCTACGAAGAGGGCGGTCAGCTGACCGAGGCTGTGCGCCGCAAGAGCTACTCGGTCATCCTATTGGATGAGATCGAGAAGGCGCACCCCGAAGCCTTCAACATGCTGCTCCAGATTCTCGAAGATGGGAACCTGTCAGACGCCAAGGGTCGCCGGGTCGACTTCCGGAACACGATCCTGATCATGACGTCGAACATCGCGGCCGACATGATCCAGCGTGAAGGCCCACTCGGGTTTGCTGTTGCGGCCGACGAAGAAAAGAAGGCACAGCAGAACTACCAGGTCATGAAGGACAAGGTGCTCGGTCAGCTCAAGCAGACCTTCCGTCCGGAGTTCCTTAACCGCATCGACGGTGTGATCGTATTCCATCCGCTCGCGGCTGAAGAGATCCGCCGGATCGTCGATCTGGAGCTCAAGCGGGTGCGCAAGCAGCTGCAGGACAAAGAGATCACCCTCGAGGTTACCGAGGCGGCAATGGATCTGCTCGGAACCCGCGGTTACGACCGTCAGTTCGGGGCGCGGCCTCTGCGCCGAATTATCCAGAACCTGATCGAAGATCCGTTGGCCGAGGGTCTGCTGGAGAACAAGTACACTCCGGGGTCGACCGTGGTGGTCGACGTGCGGGAGGACCTCCTGACACTCGAGAAGGCCGAGGATCTGGTTCCGGTTTCCTGATCCGATCCCACTAATGTCGAAACAACCGCCGCGGTCATCCGCGGCGGTTTTCTTTTGTACGAACGATGGAATCCGCGGTCCGTCTCTGTTAGACTTCGAACAGATGTTCGCTATTTTGCAATTCAACTGCGTCGCATTGATCGCCTGAGAGGTTCCCATGCCGAAGACACGCACCAAGTATGTCTGTCAGAGTTGCGGACTGGAGAGCCCGGCATCCTACGGCCGGTGCCCGGAATGCGGAGCGTGGAACAGCATGGTCGAGACGATCGAGTCGGCGCCTGCCCGCCCATCCGACCGTCGCCCGCGCATCGGCGGTATTGCTCCTCAGGTTTCACCGTTGGATACCATCGTCAGCGCCGAGGAACACCGCCACGTCATCCCGATCGACGAATTGAACCGCGTGCTGGGTGGCGGACTGGTACCTGGTTCGCTGGTGCTCGTTGGTGGCGATCCAGGAATCGGAAAGTCAACCCTGCTGCTTCAGGCCGCGTCTTTGCTGGCGCAGAGTGCGCCGCCGGTCCTGTATGTCTCCGCCGAGGAGTCAGCTCAACAGGTGAGGTTGCGGGCCGACCGTCTCGGTCTGTCGACATCCGGCATGTTTGTCCTGTCGGAGACACGCCTCGACGACATTCTCGCTGCCGCGGAGCAACTCAACCCCAAGTTGCTGATCATCGACTCGATTCAGACGGTCTACCTTGACGAATTGACTTCGGCGGCTGGAAGCGTGGCACAGGTGCGTGAGTGCACCGCGCGGCTGATGCAGTTCGCCAAGCCGAGACAGCTTCCGGTGTTTCTGGTGGGACACGTCACCAAAGAGGGCGCGATCGCGGGCCCACGCGTGCTCGAGCACATGGTCGACGCGGTGGTCTATCTCGAAGGCGAGCGCTTTCACCAGTTCCGCATTCTTCGTGCAGTGAAGAACCGGTTCGGCTCGACCGATGAGGTCGGGGTCTTCGAGATGGCCGACTCCGGCATGCGTGAGGTGCGTAACCCGTCGGAGGTCTTCCTTCAGGAGCGGGCTGGAAATGCGGCGGGATCGGCCATTGCGGTGACGCTGGAAGGATCACGCCCGATCCTGCTGGAGGTGCAGGCGTTGACGGCAACGAGCTCGTTGGGGATGCCACGCCGCACGTCGAATGGTTTCGACTCAAATCGCCTCCAGATGCTGGTAGCGGTGTTGACCAAGCGGGTCGGGCTCGGCCTCGGCGGCCAGGACGTCTTCGTCAATATCGTGGGAGGTCTCCGAGTCATTGAACCGGCGATCGACCTGGCGGTCGCGGTTGCGCTGACCTCGAGTTTCCGCGAGCGGACTGTCGATCAGTCGACGGTCGTGATCGGCGAGGTGGGACTCTCGGGTGAGCTGCGCAGTGTTAATCAGGTCGAGCGTCGCCTGGCAGAGGCGGCCCGTCTTGGATTCAAGCGAGCGGTAGTCCCGGCTTCGCGGTCGATGCCGTCTCAGTCGCGCGCGCCGGAGATGACGTTGCTTCGCGCATCGTCCCTCACCGAAGCGATCGAACTCGCCATCGGCGGATGACGTTCGTGCGTGTCGCACCGAGCGGCCCGTAGCGCCGTCTTTGTTACTGAGCAGTCTTGCGCCGAAGCGAGCACCGTCGCGGTTGTTGCTCTTCGCAAGGAGATGCGGAGCCGGTCCTCACTGGGGCATTCCCCGCTCCGGATGGCGATGCAATCACCGTTGTCGTCCTGTGTAGCCGACCACAGCGATTTTGGCCCCTGCAGGAGCGCGTGCGTGGAGTTGTCATTCAGAGCGGAGCGCAGCGGATGGTCCTCTCCCTCGGGTCGAGGGAGAGTTAGTGAGGGAGTGGCGAAGAATCTCCCCGTCCTCGACGCGACTCTGGCTGGTCAGAGCGGAGAGATCCTTCGACTTCGCTCAGGATGACACGGGGACGAACGGCGGCCACTTTCCATGTGGCCCACTACTCAGCATGACCGCTTGACGCTGTCGCTCCTGCAGGACGCACAGCCCACCGTGGTCACCCACTGAGGAACATGACAGAGCTCCGCCTCTCATTCTCAAACCAGGGTGCAGACGCGAGCGCCGTCACGCACTGTGGTCGGCGGGGAGGGGGTTCGCTCAGCGTGGGTTTGCTGCGCCTGCAAGGTCGAGAATTTCCCGCGCCAGACGCTCGTCGGCGTCGATCTGACCGCAGCCCCTCGCAGCCCTGGCCATCGAGTCGAGCTGCCCCAACTGCAGCAAGTTCTCCACCTCGGTGACGAGCCTGTCCGGAGCCAATCGCTCCTGTGGGAGCAGAATCGCGGCGCCGGCGTCGGCGAGTACCCGCGCGTTGATGGTCTGTTCATCGCCACCAGTGCCCGGCAGGGGAATGAGAATCGCCGGTTTCCCAAGTGCGGCGAGTTCGGCCACGGTACCCGCTCCCGCCCTGCCTACCACCAGCGCCGCGGCGGCATACACATCGGCCAGTTCAGTGCCGATCCGCTCGCGGATGACATAACGTTGTCGGGGATCCGCGTCCAACTCGTCCCGCGCGGCCGTGAGGCGACTGAGATCTCCATTGCCGGCTTCTGGCCCACATTGGTGGATGATCGACGCACTTTGGAGGAGTCGTGGCAGCGCTTCGAGGACGGTCTGGTTGATGGCGTGCGCGCCGAGGACGCCGCCGGTAATGTAGATGAGGGGTAAGTCGGCTGGCAGTGCGAATGTTTCTCGTGCCCGCTCAGAGCTCCCCAGAAACAGCGATTGTCGTACCGGATTTCCGGTAACGGTGATGCGACCACGTGTTCTCGTGAGTTGTGCTCGGCTCTTCTCGAAGGAGAGCGCAACGAGGTCGGCAAACCGGGCGTTTATACGTGTTGCCAGCCCAACCGTCGCAGTCTGCTCGTGGGTAATGGACGGAATTCCGAGCAGGCGAGCGGCGACGATGGTCGGCACGCTCACGAACCCCCCGGTGGAGAAGACGACATCCGGGCGGAAGCGTTTCAATGCGAGGAGTGCCTGGACCGCACCGATGGGGATTCGCGCCGCGTCAACCGGTGTCTGCAGCGAAAAGTAGCGCCGCAGTTTCCCGGTTTGAATCGACGTAAACGAGATGTGATTCTCGGCCGCGACGTCACGCTCGATCCCTGTTCGTGACCCGACCCAAAGCGATTGAACGTTGACTTGTTTCGACAGTGCTTGCAAAACAGCAAGCGCTGGTTGGACGTGGCCTCCGGTCCCCCCACCGGCGATGACAATTTTGAGTAACAGCGACAAAATCCGGCTTCCCTCCCCATTCGCTGGACGCGAATTTGCGTTCACCTGACCCATCTTAGGCCCCCCTCCAAAACCCGGCAAGAAAAGAGCAGAGGTTGGGGAATCTACCGTGCTAAAATCTGCGTTATGCCATCAGATGGAACCAATAGGTCGGGAACCGTCTGCATTGGCCGTGTAGTGATAAAGGATTGGTAACATGGTCGTAAGCGAGGACCAGGTTAACCGCGTTCGCCAGGAGCTCGAGCGGCAACTGGAGAATACCAAGGAAGACATCAAGGAAATCGACGACGAGGTGCGCGCGTTCGGCCAGGATCATGAATTGGCCGAGGGTGTCGACAACCATATCGGTGATGATTCTGATATCGTCTACGAGCAGGAGCGACTGCTCACGGTTCGCGAGGAACTGAACAATCGTCGCCTGCGAATCGAGCACGCACTCAGAAAAATGGACAAAGGCACCTGGGGTATCTGCGAGAACTGCGGAGAGCCCATCGCGCCGGAACGTCTTGAAGCGCTCCCATTCGTGACACTGTGCATTCGTTGCCAGGAGCAGCAAGACAAACGTGGAGACGTTCGTAGGTGATTTCAGACGAAAGCCAGCGCCATGGGATGGCCCGCAACTTTGTCCTCGCAGCCCTGATCATGGCACTGGTGCTCGTCGCCGACCAGGTGACCAAGGCGATCATCCTCGACCGGCTTGGGCCAAGCGGCGACCTGTCACAGATCAAGATCATTCCCGGAATTTTGAGGCTGATCTACGTCGAGAATACTGGAGCAGCGTTCGGGATGTTCCAGGGGAAGAGCCCTGTGCTGACGATCGTCGCAATGGGTGTCATTCTCTTCCTGCTGTTCTACTTCCGTCGTGCGATCGCGCATAGCGTCTGGCTGTCACTCGCCCTGGGGCTTCAGCTCGGCGGAGCGGTTGGCAATGTCATCGACCGGTTCCATCACGGATTTGTGGTCGACTTCATCAACTTTCCGAAATTCCCGACGTTCAATATCGCTGACAGCGCCATCACGATTGGCGTGATCATGCTGGGCCTGTATCTCCTGACGAGGGATCCGACTTCGGTTGCGTCTGACGGGCAACCTGTGCGCGGACCTGCGCCTACGCCGGATGCCAACTCAGCGGAGAACCAGACTCCCTGACGACATTGCGTGAATCCGTCACTGCTCCTCCGTGTTCACGGTGCCGCGTACGGCTTCACTCTGCAGCTGGTGTGTTGACATAGCAGCAGGAACCGGCCGGGCGCGATCCAGCGGCAGACAGTCGACTGATGAGCGGTAAAAGTGAGCAGGAAAGGGGCACATGACCGACGCGATTCGTCTTATGCTGGATGTCACCGCCGACGAAGACGGGGAGCGTCTTGACCGGCTTATCGCGCTGAGGGCTGCCGACATTAGCCGGTCATTTGCCCAGCAGTTGATCAAAGAGGGCAACGTCAAAGTCGGGGAGGTGATAGCGCGTCCGGCGACTCGTGTCCACTCCGGCGACATTATCGAGTTGAGCCTGCCTCCAATCGAGCCACCCGAAGATCTGACTCCAGCGCACCTCCCGGTTCCCATCATCTATGAGGACGATGACGTGATCGTGTTCGACAAACCGGCCGGACTCGTGACACATCCAGCGCCGGGCCATGAACATGGAACGCTGGTGAACGTGGTTCGTGCCCTGCGGCCCGACCTCGAGCTGCGAGACGCCGAGCGCCCTGGAGTGGTCCACCGGCTCGATAAAGACACCTCAGGTCTCATCGTCATTGCCAAAAATGAGCGGACCCGCCGTTATCTGCTCCGTCAGTGGCAGCAGCGCACGGTAGTAAAGCGGTATACCGCGCTGGTACATGGCACGTTCGACGAGGCGGAAGGGACCATCGACGCGCCGATCAGCCGCGATCCGAACAATCGGAAGCGGATGTGGGTGGTTGCGTCAGGACGACCGGCCGTTTCTCACTTTGAGGTCCTGGAGCGATTTCGGGACGTCACGCTGTTGAGCGTGATCATCGAAACCGGACGAACTCACCAGATTCGCGTTCACTTTGCCTACATTGGCCACCCGCTGGTCGGCGACCGCATCTACAGCGGCCGTCAGTTTCGCTATCAACTCGACCGTCAGTTCTTGCACGCCACCGCGCTAACCTTCCATCTCCCCGGCGACCGGCTGATCGAGGTCGAGACTCCCCTACCTCTCGACCTGCAATCCGTCCTTGAGTTCTGCGCGACGAGAACAAGTTGATGGATCTGGCACTTGCTCGTGAACACGTCACCGACATCTTTCAACAGAGTGCTGGCGGTGGTTGATCCGGAGCGGCTGACGCGCGAGTCATTTCGGTTGAGAACAGCCCAACTGCTGGTGGGTGGTGAGCCGCCATGGAACTGCGCCGACAGGCGGTCGAATCGTCCTGCTGGGAGTCGGCAAGTCGGCGATCGGGATGGCACGTGGCGTCGAAGCGGTCCTGGGAGATCGGCTGGACCATGGTGTGGTCGTGACCAAGCGCGGGCTCGGCGAAGGATCGGAACCTCCGGTTCGCACGACGGTGATTGAGGCGAGTCACCCGGTTCCGGACGAGACGAGCCTGGACGCGGGGAGACGCCTGCTCCAACGAAGCTGAGCAGCTCGGATTCGATGACCTGCTGATCTGTGTTGTATCGGGTGGGGGATCCTCGCTGGTAGAGGCGCCGGTCGACGGGGTGTACGCTGGACGACTTCAAGCAAGCGACGTCTCTCCTGCTCCAGCATGGCGCGGATATCTGGACATTGAATGCCGTCCGGCGTCGATTGAGCCGTATCAAGGCCGGCGGACTCGCACGTGCGGCTGCGCCCGCTCGCGTGGTCAATCTGATCCTGTCGGATGTGCTTGGCAGTCCGCTCGCCGTCATCGCCAGCGGGCTTTCGGTGGCGGCGCTCGACGACGATGAATGGCGGATCGATCTCGTGAAATCTGGACCCGTTTGGCGACAGCTGCCGACGACAGTTCGAGCCACGCTTATGAACACGGTTGCCGTCACCTATGGAGACTGTGCCAACGTCGAGCGGAGCGTGGTGGTCGGAGATGCCGCGCTGGCCTCCCGCTCGGCCGCGGACGCCGCGGAACGGCTCGGGTATCGCCCATTCCTGCTCGGCAGTCGATTCGCGGGAGACGCCGACGAGTTTGGCCGGTTCTGGGCGCAGTTGGCTATCTCGGCAGCGGCTGGGGACACGTCGTTTGGCGCACCGAGTTGCATTGTAGCGGCCGGAGAGATGACGGTGAATGTCCACGGCGACGGGTTCGGCGGGCGGAATACGGAGATGTCGGCAGCGGCGGCGATGGAGATCGCCGGGCTCGAACGGATCGCCGTGGCCAGCCTGGCGACCGACGGTGACGACGGCTCGAGTGGCGCGGCCGGTGGCGTGGTCACCGGTGAATCGGTCCAGACGCATCGTCAGGCGCGGATTTGATCCCCGCGCATTATTGGCGAGAAACGACACGCGAGCGTTTCTGGATGCCTGTGGGGGCCTGGTTGTGACCGGTCAGACCGGAACCAACGTGAATGATCTGTATCTCGCGCTGATCGAGCCGCGCTGATCCCGCCCCGGGCTAAGGGACGAGTTCTGTCGTGTCGACCGGTGGAAGGGGCAACCAGCCCATGCGCTCCAGCGCCTCTTGCCCGAGTAACCCGAGCGTAACCTTGTAGTCCGGGTTGTCGGAGTTCGGGTTGAATTCAAACCGGGCGCGCTCAAAGTACTGCACGGTGCGACCGTTCTCCGTGAATTCCTCGCTGATGGGAAAGCCAAACGCGTCCAGCCCGCCGTTTGCGGCCCAGAACTTCTTGAAGCCAAAGGCGATGGTATGTCCAGTCTCCGGGAAGTACTGGAGATCGGCGGACTCAGCAACGGGATCAACGCGCGCAAAATGCCGGTCGGCGGTCAGGATGGCGCCGAGTCGCGCGACGGTTATCTTCGTTCCTTCCGGTGCGCTCGCGCGGTACTCGAGCTTTGCCCGCTGAAGGTATTGCACGGTGATCTGTTCTCCGCTTGATGGATCGGTCTCTGAAAACTCTTCGGTCAACGGATACCCAAGGATCTCCGCGGCGCCGTGAGACTGCCAGAACGTCTTGAATCCGGCCGACATGAAGTGTTTGGTCTGCGTGAAATAGACGTTGTCAGGTGATGGAACGGCTGGAGGTTCCTGTGGATCGGTTGGAAGCCGCGGTACCATCGAAACGGCCTGGACGCGACCGTGCATGAGATCGGAGCGGCTGATCCAGGCAATGGCTCGCTCTGACACCGCGGGGCTGAACGCCTGCTGCGACCGGACAACCGCGTACATGACCTGGCTCTTCAGATCGTAGGCATAGATATCCGGCAGCCCGGTGCGCCAATCCTCCCAGGCGATGACGCCCTCACTGACCGAGGGCTGCGTGACCACGTGGTCGGACACGATTGTCTGTTCGTGTCCGGTGGACAAGTCCCGGTCGATCAGCTGTGCGGGGCCGCCTGCCTGCGGACTCCGGAGAAATACCAGGTCGTTCCCGCTGAGTGCAGGGTCCGTTTCATCGCCGTTGGACGACGAGATGACCGCGGACGAGCTCGATTTGAGATTGAATTGGATCAACGTCCACCTGCCATCCACCCAGGCCTGCCAGACCACGTTCTCACCGCTGATGACGGGGTTAGCCTGGCTAGTGGACGCGGCTGGAAGCTCGGAAATTTCGCCGGTGACGAGATTCTTGACGTCAACCTGCCATCCGCGGTCCGTGTGTTGCCGCCAGACGACGTTGTCACCGGAAATGGTCGGGTCGGCCACCTGGCCCGGCTTCGCCGTCACGATGACTGGACTGGCTTGCGAGAGATCGTAGCCGGTGATCGTGCGCTGCAACGGATTTGCGCCCTCGATCCAGATGACGCGTGAGCCGTCGATCGACGGATCGGTACGATAGGCAGGAGACCTACCGACTCTAAACTCTCTGCTGTCCGCGAGATCGTAGGCATAGACGTCGGGCGTGCCGGTGCGGCTGTCTTGCCAGACGATCACTGAGCCCGAAGCGTGAAGTGCAGTCTGCCCAGATTCCGACGACGATGTCATGGCCGGCTCGATGTGGTATCCGAGCGTCGGTGCCGCGCGGGCAGTGGTGGTCGGAAGTGCCACGAGTGGCGAGACGGAAGCGAGAACAATGAGAGCCGCGAGCGTGATTCGCCGGGAGATTTGGAGACGTACGTTCATGGGGATCGAGTATAGCAGAGTGATCTAATGTGGTTTCCGACCACGCGTGATCCTGCTATAGTCCTCGTCAATCACAGGGGTGGGGAAACCACCTGCGTATTGAGGAGCGAGAAGCGTGAGTGAGACTCCGGTGCTGCCGATCATCATGGACGTAGACACGGGGGTCGACGATGCGGCCGCCATCGCCCTGGCCGTCCGGCTGCCGCAGTTGGATTTGCTCGGCATCACCACCGTGGCGGGCAACGTCAACGTCGATCGGACGACCGATAACTCACTGCGCGTGCTTCAAGCCGTCGGGGCATCGTCGGTTCCGGTGTATCGTGGCATGAGCCGTCCGCTTGCCCGCGCCTATAACGATGCCTCGCTCTATCACGGTGAAAGTGGTCTTGGTGACGCTGAATTGCCGGAAGCGACCGTGCGAGAGTCGTCCATGACCGCAGCTGAATACATCGTCAAAACGGTCCGGGAGCGTCCGGGCGAGATCACATTGGTCGCAGTCGCGCCGCTGACGAATATCGCGGTCGCGCTTGGTCTCGAGCCAAACCTGCCGCGTTTGGTCAAACGTGTCGTCATCATGGGTGGCGCCTTCCGCTGCCCCGGCAACACGACTCGCTTTGCCGAGTACAACATCTGGGCCGATCCTGAGGCGGCCGCGATTGTGGCCAATAGCGACCTGCCGATCACGTTCGTTCCGCTCGATGTCACGCACCGCGCCCCATTCAGCCGAGAGCGTTGGGAGCGCCTGGCACAGAATGAGGGGAGTGACGCCCGATTGATCCATGCACTGCTGCGGCGCACGTTTGTGACGCGCGGTCGTCTGGAGTTCCCGCTGCATGATCCACTCGCCGTCGGTGTAGCCGCGTTTCCTGACCTTGTCTCAACCGAGACCTGCTCAGTGACGGTTGAGACCGGAATTGGGGAGGTCACCGGACGTACTGTTATGGTCGAGCAGCCGGGAGGTCCGCCGCACCAGGTCGCGCTCGAGGTGAAGACGGACGATTTTCTTGACCTCTTCTCGTCGACACTGTCGCTCGGATAGCTGGTCCTTACCGCCGGAGAAGACAATGACGATACCTTCGGCAAAAGTGTCCTGGCACCGAAGGCAGCGGACCTGGAGGAGTAAAATTGACTGCATCAGCGTTGCGTGAGAACAGTGCTACGGAGGTAGCCACACATGATCGAACGGCGTGATCAATGGGACATGGTGCCGCTGCAGGATCTCGATCTCTTCACCAGGCTAACGCAGTACTTCGATGCGATCGATCTGAACCTCAGAGCAGGAACGGGCTGGTTCATCTTCAACGCCTCCGGCTCGCGTGCTGCTCGCATTACGGCGTTTATCGCGACTCGTCTGCGTGAACTCGGCCCATTTCTGTCGTCCTACCTCATCCCCTGGCGCGAGTTCTCGCTCAACTCGTACATGGTTGGTGTTGAGCTCCAGTCGATCGCCGAGCCGGAATCGTTGGAAGGCAAAGCTAAAGCGGAGTTCGATATCGCGTCCCGCGTCTCCCGAGAACACATGGTCCGGCTGGTCGCCTCGGATCTTCTTATCCTGAGTGGACTCAAGCCGACCCATGACCATGAACTCGAGTTTCTGGAGGAGACAATCGGACGTCGCTACAATCAGCGACTAGCGACGATTCTAATCAGTCCGTCGATGCCGCAGGAACTTGCGAACTCATTTGAGGAGATCGCACCAGGTGCGTCTCTGTGGGATCGGCTCTTCGACCGAATGTACGAGCGCAGCCTGATTGCAATGTAGTCTATATTAGCGGGACCGGTGCAGAGCCTCGTCGGCGAGCGACTCGAGCATCTCACGTGATTCGCAGCGGGCAATTCCCCGCAGTTCGTTCTTGGCGTCGTCAACGTACCGCGCGGCGACGGCAAGCGAGCGCTCGAGCGCGCCAGATTCGCGGATAACCGCCGTTGCCATCATGTAGTCATCGTCGGTCGCTCCGTTGCCCCCAACCGCCCGGCGAACGATCTCAGTCTTTGCCCCGTCGTTGCCGTCATGTTCGAAGAAAAGCATCGTAGGGAGCGTGACGGTTCCCTGGCGGAGGTCGAGCCCTGCCGGTTTTCCGATCTGGCTGGTCGACTCCCGTAGATCGAGCACGTCATCGACGATCTGGAAAGCCATGCCCACATTCTCGCCAAACTTACGCATGGCAGTCACCGACTCGTCACTCGCGTTGCCGAGGATGGCGCCCATCTCAGCCGAGCCGGCAAAGAGGGCGGCGGTCTTTCCGTAGATGCGGCGATTGTAGTCGTCCAGCGACTGGCCGAGCTCGCGCGCCGTAAAGATCTCGCGCAACTCACCGTCGCAGATGTCTCCGAGAGTGCTGGCAAAGACGTGGACGACCCGTGGGCTCATCGTCTCCGCCGCGAGCATGGCCGCGCGTGCAAAGATGTAATCGCCAAAGAGGATGACCGCTTCAGTGCTGATGAGCGTGTTGAGGGTTGGCCGCCCACGGCGGACTTCTGCGTGGTCGACCGTGTCGTCGTGAATCAGCGACGCTGTGTGGAGCAGCTCAACTCCAGCTGCCGCTGGGAGCAAACGCTCCAGATCGTAATCGAACGGTCTGGCGGCGAGCAGGAGCATGAGGGGACGGAGACGCTTGCCTCCAGCAGCGATCAGGCCGTCGAGAACTTCACCGATAAAGGGGTAATCGACGTCAACTTCACGTCGCAGTCTGCGCTCGACCTCTTCGAGATCCGGGCGCATCGTCGCGAGGACATCGGCGAAATCCAATGCAACCAACCAATCACTTTGCCGCGCGGAGGTGCGCCCTTGCAGCGGTTGTCGCCCGCTGCACGCACGCGCATTATACGAGTGTGCGTTGCGCAGGGTCAATTAGCGGATGAGTGCCGGAACAAGCCGGCATTGTTCGGACCTGTGTTGCGCTCTACGGTTGGTGATCTTGTCATCAGGGCACGTGTGGCATACTCTGCCCGACGCTTGACAGCCACAGTGCGTGAACGGCCAGTGGTACCGGAGGCACTTGCAGCAGGTTTGCGCGGGTGCGCCCTTGTGACGCGGCTGTCTGCGAACACGGCAGACCGGACAACGAGATGCTCTACCGTGCTCGGGAGGACATGCGTGCTCGATAGCGATTCTCCGTTCGGACAGGTTCAGCGCCGTCGGCGCCAACCGGTCAGTTGGCGATTTAGTGTCGTGCTTGTCGTCGCTGTTATCGCCGCTCTCGGCACCATTGGCTATGAGGTGCTCCTCAACCGGCCGAGCGTCTCCGGCATCGTTGTCAACGCGTACACCCTTACGCCAATCCCGGATGTCTCGATTCTGGCGGACCAAAAGACGGCGACAACGGATGCCTCGGGCCACTTCAAAATCGATGGCAACGTGCAGCAAGTGATAGCGAAGAAGGACGGTTACGAACAGGCACAGGCGACGGTCACGTCGTCGACCAGCTCCGTTCACCTCACGCTCCGCCCGAACGTGGTCTCTGGCAAGGTGATCAGTACCGCCGATGACAAGCCGATCTCTGGTGTCACCGTGACGCTCATGAACGGCTCCGCGGAGATCGCGACCACCACAACGGACAACTCGGGAACCTACAGTTTCCGCGACGTCCCGCAGGGCGCGTCGATCTCGTTCAAATCTCCCGATTTCGCCGGGCTCAGTCGAACCGTTGACCGGCAGACGACGCTCGACGTTCAGCTCAAGCCCGACGTACTTGTCGGCACGGTCACCGACGACCAGGGCCACCCAATCGCTGGCGCCGTCGTTGCCGCCGGCACGACATACACGAACGCCGGTGACGACGGTACCTACAGGCTCGCAGGGGTCGGCGATACGGATATCGTCTATTTCAAGGCGCCCGGTTTTGTCGCGATCTCGAAACCGGTCGATCCAACATTGCGCATTGACGCATCGCTCACGCCGATTCACATTAAGGCCATCTATGCGACCGCAAACACGGCCAGCGACCCGGAACTGTTCGATCCTTTAATCAAAATAGCGGACACCACCGAGGTCGACGCAATGGTTGTCGATCTCAAGGACAGTAGCGGACACATCTTCTACGACACGAAGGTTCCGCTGGCACATGAAATTGGCGCGGCTGCGCCGGAACTCGATCCAGCGGCGCTGGTAAAGAACCTTCACGAGCATCACATCTATGCCATCGCGCGTATCGTCGTGTTTGAAGATCCGATCCTGGCCGAGGCGAGGCCTGATTGGGCGATTCACGACTCGAGCACGGGTGGGCTCTGGCGCACCTGGAACGGTCTGGCCTGGGTCAACGCGCATCGCAAAGAGGTCTGGGATTACGACGTCGCCATCGCCAAGGAGGCGGCGGGCTTCGGGTTCGACGAAATCCAGCTCGACTACATTCGCTTCCCGACCGACGGTCCGATGGACCAGGCTGAGTACGGAGTTCCGCACAACGACCAAACGCGCCCCAAGGCGATCGGCGATTTTCTGACCGAGATGTATGATGCGATTGCTCCAACAAAGACGTACCTCGCCGCTGACGTCTTTGGGTTGACGTTGTGGGAAACGGGCGATGGGAACATCGGACAGAATCTTGAGACCGTCGTGAAGCATCTTGATTACGTATGTCCTATGGTCTACCCATCGCATTTCTATGCAGGATCTATGGGGTTCGACATTCCCAACGATCATCCGTATGAGGTGATCTTATGGAGTCTGCAAAATGGCGAGAAGCGTATTCCACAAGACAAGGCCAAACTTCGGCCCTGGCTTCAGGACTTCTCTCTGGGAGAGGGGATTGCGTACGGTCCAAATGAGGTCAAGCGCCAGATCGACGCGTCCAATGACTTCGGCGCGACCGGCTGGATGCTATGGAATGCAGGCAATGAATATCACGAGAGCGCTCTCGCGCCTGAGGGGGCTCAATAATCACGGAACTGGTTCGCTGGAGGCAACCGCATGACGGGCTCGGAAACTACACTCGCGGTTCAACGCCAAATTCTCGTGTCATCGCGAGCGCTTATTGAAGCGCTTCGACCGAAACAATGGACGAAGAACGCCGTCGTCTTCGCTCCGCTGGTCTTCGACAACAAGTTTCTTCATTTCCAAGCATTGCTGACCGTGACTGTCGCGGCCGGTTTGTTCTGTTTGACGAGCGGAGTTGTCTACCTTTGCAACGACTTGCTCGACGTCGAGGCCGATCGTGTTCATCCCAAGAAACGCAACCGGCCGATAGCTTCGGGGAGACTGGGCCAGCGGACCGCTCTCGGCGCAGCCGGCCTCCTGGCCGCTTTTGTCCTGGCCGCCTCACTCCTGGTCACGCCGTGGCTCACGCTGGTGCTGGCCGTCTACCTGGGGATGATGCTCTCCTATACGCTGATTCTCAAGCATCTCGTCATAATCGATGTCTTCGTCATTGCGGCGGGCTTTCTGCTGCGCACGGCCGCTGGGGCCGTCGGTATTCATGTGCCCCTCTCGCCGTGGCTTTACGTCTGTCTGGTGCTTCTGGCACTCTTCATGGGCTTTGCCAAGCGACGTCATGAGATCCAGTTGCTCGAAGGTTCGGCCGGAACCCATCGCCGGAACCTCGAACTCTACTCGAAGGAGCTCCTCGACGACCTCATCATGATCGTGGCGGCAGCAACGATCATGGCCTATTCGCTCTACACGTTTTCGGCTCCAAACCTGCCGAGTTCGCATTCCATGATGCTGACTATTCCGTTTGTCCTCTACGGAATCTTTCGCTATCTCTATCTTGTCCATCGCGAAGATGGCGGCGGAGCGCCGGAGCAGATGCTCCTCGACGATCGCCCGCTGCTGGCGTCCGTTGCGCTCTGGGGAATTGCAGCCATGGCGATTCTCTACTACGCTCATCATTGATATAGTTCGAGTCAAGTATCATCCACATTCTGTTGTAGAACAGTTATAGTTGATGGTATACTGGTTCAGGCCGCTGAACCGGCGAGTTTCCGGCACGTATTGTGCACGTCGGTACCTGAGAGGCGAACGACAACAAGATTTTGTGTACGCGGCTAGCTCGTTCGCATCCGCCACGAACATGGCATTTTCGGAGGATCATTCATGCTGATTGTGCGCAGGCGCGGTAGTCGAGAGACTGGGCGCATCCAGCAAGACATGGAGCAGGTATTCCGCTCGCTGGTTATTGGGGTTCGCCCGATATCACGATCGCACATTGGCGTCTGGCGTCCGCCGGTCGAAGTCTACGAATGCGAAGACTGCCTGGTGGTCACCGTCGAAATCGCCGGTGTACAGGAAGAGGAGATTAGCGTCATCGTCGACGAATCGTTACTGCGCGTGGCGGGCACGCGTCAGAATCCATCCGCGACCCAGAAGAGAACCTACCACGAGATGGGCATTGCGTACGGACCGTTCGAGGCGCAGGTCTTCCTTCCGTTTTCAATTGTCTTGGATAAGGTGGAGGCGGCCTATGAGGGCGGCTTCCTGAAAGTCTCGCTGCCTCGCGCGCAGGCGACTCGGATCGTTCCCAAAGAGGTCGAGGCGTCTGCTCCAGCGCAGGAGGGGTAATAGTTCATGGTTGAGAAGTTTAGACACAACGAGCCCGAATTCGACGAGCCCGAAGACGAAATGGAAGAGATGGACGAGAAGGAAGAAGAGGCGACTCCAAGCATCCTTCCGGTCCTGCCGCTTCGGGGAACCGTCGTATTTCCGCTGACCCTCGTGCCGCTGGCCGCTGGTCAGCCGCGATCTCTCCGCTTGATCGACGAGGTCGTGTCGGGTAATCGCATGGTGGCCCTCGTGCTTCAAAAGGATTCGACGCAGGACGCGGCGGGTCCCGGTGAGACGTTCGAGATTGGAACTGCCGCCAACATTCACCAGATGATGCGCGTCCCGGATGGAACAGTCCGGCTGGCGGTGCAGGGCCTACGTCGCGTTCGCATTGTCGAGTGGCTGACCGAAGAGCCGTACTTGACCGCCCGGGTCGAGGAACTTCCTGAGGAAACCGAGGAATCGGTCGAGGTCAAGGCGCTGATGCGCAACACGCTCGAGCTGTTCCAGCGGCTCGTCGCGGTCGTCTCCAATCTGCCGGATGAGCTGGTTACGGCCGCACTGAACATCGACGACCCGATTCACCTGGTCTACCTCATCGCGAGCAACGTGCGCATGGAGCCCGAAGAGCGGCAGAGCCTGCTTGAGCTCGAGAGCGCGCGAACCAAGCTGCAGAAGATGAGCGCGTTCCTGAGTAAGGAACTCGACCTGCTTGAACTCGGCAAGAAGATTCAGGGCGAGGTTCAGGAAGAAGTCGGACGCACCCAGCGCGAGTTCTACCTGCGCGAGCAGATGAAGGCGATTCAGAAGGAGTTGGGCGAGACCAACGAGCAAGAGGTCGAGATCAACGAGCTGCGCGCGAAGATTGACGAGTCCGGTATGCCGGAGGAAGCGGAGCGCGAGGCGCGTCGCGAACTCGATCGACTGAGCAAGCTACCGCCGGCCGCGGCTGAGTACGGCATGATTCGCACCTACCTCGACTGGATGACCAGCATGCCCTGGAATCACAGTACCGAGGAGGAGATCGACGTCGCGCGCACACGGACCGTGCTCGATGAGGATCACTACGACCTGGAGCAGCTCAAGGAGCGTATCCTGGAATACCTGGCTGTCCGGCGGTTGCGCAAGGATCTGACTGACCAGGGCGAGATGGCGGACGAGGACAACCGCGAGCCGATTCTCTGCTTTGTCGGACCTCCGGGCGTCGGCAAGACCAGTCTGGCACAGTCCATCGCCCGAGCACTGGGGCGTGAGTTTACCCGTATGTCGCTCGGCGGTGTTCGTGACGAGGCGGAGATCCGCGGCCATCGGCGCACCTATATCGGCGCGATGCCTGGCCGCATCGTCCAGGCCATTCGCCGGGCTGGCACCAATGATCCGGTCTTCGTGCTCGACGAGATCGACAAGCTCGGCAACGACTGGCGGGGCGATCCGTCGTCCGCGTTGCTCGAGGTGCTCGATCCGGAGCAGAACAACTCGTTCCGCGATCACTACCTCGACGTGGAGTTCGACCTATCGAAGGTGATGTTCATCGCCACCGCGAACCTGTTGGACACGATTCCGGCGCCGCTTCGCGACCGTATGGAGATCCTGTCCCTCAGTGGTTACACCGACGAGGAGAAGCTCAACATCGCGAAGCGCTACTTGCTGCCAAAGCAGTTGAGACGGCACGCGCTCGGCACCGATCGCTTTGACCTCACGGATGACGCCATCATGGCGATCATTCAAGGGCACACGCGGGAGGCGGGCGTTCGTAACCTGGAACGCGAGATCGCGAGCGTGGCGCGAAAGATCGCGACTCGCGTCGCCGAAGGCAAGGATGTCCCGACTGAAATCGGTCCGGACGAAATCCGGGAATTCCTTGGGAAGCCACGGTTCTTCTATGAGATGCTCGAGCAGAGAACGGCGGATCCGGGCGTTGCGATCGGTGTCGGCGTGACCGCGGTCGGCGGCGACATCATGTTCATCGAAGCCACAAAGATGCCCGGCCGCGGCAATCTCAGCGTGACGGGACAACTCGGCGACGTGATGCGCGAGTCGGCGCAGGCCGCGTTGAGCTTCGTCCGCTCGCGAGCCAGCGATCTGGGCATCGATCCAGACTTCTTCAAGGAGACGGATCTGCACGTGCATGTCCCGGCCGGAGCGATCCCGAAGGACGGTCCATCAGCCGGTATCACGATGACGACCGCGCTGGTCTCGTTGTTGACGAACACGCCGATCGAGGATCGCGTCGCAATGACCGGTGAGATCACGCTTCGCGGGCAAGTGCTGCCGGTCGGCGGGATCAAGGAAAAGACACTTGCGGCCGGGCGCGTCGGTATCACGACGTTCATCCTGCCCAAGCGGAACGAACCTGATCTCGATGATCTGCCAGCTTCGCTGAGGGAAAACATGCGCTTCGTGCCGGCCGACAACATGGACGACGTGCTGCGTGTGGCGCTGCCGTCAGTCTTGTCGAAGCGTCACGAGAGCGTCGGCGCTGACACCGCGCTCGAAGAAGATCGAGAGGTTGCGGCGGCTGGTGCCGGTTCACGCCAGGGTTTGGATCAGTAGCCAACTGGACGAATCGAGAGAACCAGAATGGGCGGCGCAATCGCGCCGCCCATTTTCATTGGTTTCGGGTTGAGTCGACTACAGCGCACCTAATCGTGGACAGCCATCTCCTCGCGGGCGGCCTTCTCGTGGTACAGCGTGGCGGCCTTGACAAGTCCAACGAATGGTTTCAGGTGCTCCTCGTGTGCCTTGAACATCATCTCCGGGTGCCACTGGACGCCGAGCATCCAGGTGCTTCCCGGCCGCTCGACCGACTCGACAATGCCGTCTGGCGCCTTGCCGATCGCGCGAAGCTCCGGGCTTACCTTCTCCGAGCGCCTGGTGGTGGAACGAGTTGGTTTCGATCGTGTCCGCCTCGTAGACGTCTCCGAGCAGCGAGTCGCGCTCAGCCTGCACTTCGTGGCTCGGCTCGCTTGCCTCGATACCGGTCTCATGCTGGCGATGCTGGATCTGATCGCTGTACTGATCGGCGATGTCCTGAATCAGTGTCCCGCCCAGCGCGACGTTTAGTACCTGGATCCCACGGCAGATGCAGAGGGTCGGGAGGTCACGCTCGACTGCGGCCTTGGTGAGCGCCATTTCGAGCGTGTCGCGTCCCTCGTGAATGCCGTACGTCGTCTCGTGGACGCTGTCGTCGCCGTAGATTTTCGGATCGATGTCGCCGCCGCCGCTGAGAAGCAGGCCGTCGACCACCGACAGAATCTCATCGATGTTGTCGTGCTGCGGCGGGATGATGAGCGGGACGCCACCAGCGGCCTCGATCGCCTCGGTGTAGTTGGACGAGAGGGCGTAGCGATAGAAGAGACCGTGAGAGAATTGGTCCTCCGACGGGGACGGCGTAATACCGATAATCGGTTTCATTCTGAGAATCACATCCCTTCAGGTTGCGGATATCGTGAACTCATTTCAGTCAAGTATCGGACGTTCTGGTGCTTGGTCAAGCAATGACGCGGCCAGTGAATGCGACATTTCCGAGCTGAATTGGTTGGACACCGCCATACCCCTGTGCTATACTACGCGATGCCGCTGGAGGGCGGGCAGAGACAGAAACCGATCCTCAAAGCATGACGGCGAGCCCGTGAGGGCAGGCCGAACAATCTCTCGCGGTGACCCTGCGATGGGAATCCGGCAGGATCCATCGACACGGGTCAAGATGTCTCGAGCGCACCTTGACAATTGAAGCGTGATCGAGTGCCCCCAAATACGAAAATTCGTATGAGGGATAGCTTGGGTCGACAAACCAGACACAAAGCCCTTCGATGGGCAATCTTGATGGAGAGTTTGATCCTGGCTCAGGAACAACGCTGGCGGCGTGCCTAATGCATGCAAGTCGAACGGGAGCCCCTTCGGGGGTCGACCGTGGCGGACGGGTGAGGAACACGTGGGGAACCCATCCAAGCGAGGGGGATAACCACGGGAAACCGTGGGTAATACCGCATGAGCTTGGTGACTGGTGAGGGTGATCAAGTAAAGGAGCAATCCGCGCTTGGCGGGGCCTGCGGCCTATCAGCTGGATGGTGGGGTAGTGGCCCACCATGGCGATGACGGGTAGCTGGTCTGAGAGGACGATCAGCCACACGGGGACTGAGACACGGCCCCGACTCCTACGGGAGGCAGCAGCAAGGAATTTTCCGCAATGGGCGCAAGCCTGACGGAGCGACGCCGCGTGGGGGAAGACGCTTTTCGGAGTGTAAACCCCTTTTCTGGGGGATGAAGACAGTGACAGTACCCCAGGAAGAAGGACCGGCTAACTACGTGCCAGCAGCCGCGGTAAGACGTAGGGTCCGAGCGTTGTCCGGAGTTACTGGGCGTAAAGGGCGCGTAGGCGGCTTCTTGCGTCACACGTGAAAGCCCCCGGCTCAACCGGGGAGGGTCGTGTGAAACGGGGGAGCTGGAGGCAGCGAGAGGCTGGTGGAATTCCCGGAGTAGTGGTGAAATGCGTAGAGATCGGGAGGAACACCGGTGGCGAAGGCGGCCAGCTGGCGCTGACCTGACGCTGAGGCGCGAAGGCGTGGGGAGCGAACGGGATTAGATACCCCGGTAGTCCACGCAGTAAACGATGTGGACTAGGTGTGGGGGGAGTTGACCCCCTCCGTGCCGGCGCAAACGCAGTAAGTCCACCGCCTGGGGAGTACGGCCGCAAGGCTAAAACTCAAAGGAATTGACGGGGGCCCGCACAAGCAGCGGAGCGTGTGGTTTAATTCGACGCAACGCGCAGAACCTTACCAGGGCTTGACATCCTCGGAATCTCCGTGAAAGCGGGGAGTGCCTTCGGGAGCCGGGAGACAGGTGCTGCATGGCTGTCGTCAGCTCGTGTCGTGAGATGTTGGGTTAAGTCCCGCAACGAGCGCAACCCTCGTGCCTAGTTATGGCGTGTCTAGGCAGACTGCCGGGCGCAACCCGGAGGAAGGGGGGGATGACGTCAAGTCAGCATGGCCCTTACGCCCTGGGCGACACACACGCTACAATGGCCGGGACAGCGGGCAGCCAAGCGGCAACGCGGAGCCAATCCCTGTAAACCCGGTCTCAGTTCGGATTGAGGGCTGCAACCCGCCCTCATGAAGTCGGAGTTGCTAGTAACCGCCGGTCAGCCATACGGCGGTGAATATGTTCCCGGGCCTTGTACACACCGCCCGTCACGTCATGAAAGCCGGCAACACCTGAAGCCGGTGGGCCAACCCGCAAGGGAGGCAGCCGTCGAGGGTGGGGCTGGTGATTGGGACGAAGTCGTAACAAGGTAGCCGTAGCGGAAGCTGCGGCTGGATCACCTCCTTTCTAGGGAGTCGATGCTGGGCGACCAGCGTCACACCCAGGTCAGCCGCCAGTTGCAGCGGGTGGCGAAAGTCATCTGAGAGGGATAAGGAGCGCAGTCGAGCTCCTTCCTGTGGACACCAGTTCGCTGGTCGAGGGAAGTGAGTGGCTGGGAGCCTTATGCCAACGTCATTGGCGACCACAAATCCGATCCAAGCAAGCACTTGATCACGCTTCAACGGCCAAGGTGCCGCGATGGGCGTTTAGCTCAGTTGGTGAGAGCACACCCCTGATAAGGGTGAGGCCCGTGGTTCGAGTCCACGAACGCCCACCAGGCGGTTTCCACGATGGGGCTGTAGCTTAGTCGGGAGAGCGCCGCCTTTGCACGGCGGAGGTCAGGGGTTCGAATCCCCTCAGCTCCACCGTCGTACCTTAACAAGCGAGCGCATGGGAGCACCATGCGAAGACATCTGCGAATGACACCAAGAAGTCGACGACCCTGTGTAGAGCGACGAGGATGAACAGGATC
>CAVSJP010000008.1:0-98455 GCA_963728335.1 uncultured Chloroflexia bacterium | reverse complement strand
CCACGGTCTCGCGATACGTTTCTGGGGGCCAGTTCAGATCTTCGTCGTAACGCTTGGCGAAGAGCTTTCGTGTCGTGGCCCCCGCTCGCTCAAGTTCAGTTCTGAACACCCGATCGGCCATCATGTGTGGCCAGTAACCCTCATCTTGATGGAGGTACGAGTCAAGAACCTCTTCCAATACCGACTTCAGCGTGTATTTCTCGGTCAGTCTACTGAGTTCCTTGCGACATCATTGACCTGGTTTCGGTAGGCAATTGATGACCCTCTGACTACGGTTTCAGGATCATGCTGGGCGAAAGCGACGAAGGCTGCTTTACCGCGCTTATTGTCAACCCCGTTCGAGCAGGTCCTGCAAGGGAGAACCGTTATGGGATCAGTTGAATACATTTGTACAAATGTGCTGAACTCATCGAAGAGTATTAGAACTCCGCCGAATGGACCCTCGTTGTGGCAGAGGTGATCAACCGTCCACTCAACCATCTCACCCAGGCTTTCTTTCCCCAAAAGCCGGTATACGCCTTGAAGAGATGGCGGAAGAGTTCGCGTGAAGGGTCGAAAAGCAGATGCTTGCCGTTCCCTAATTTGTTCGAGGAAGCGGGTAGGTCCAGATCATATTGGCGCAGGAAATCATCTGGATGTCTCCAGTTTCTCTTTGGCAACTTGAAGGAATGAAGCCTCAGCCGCATCAAACCAAAATGGCAATCGCACATCGGTCGTTTCGTCGTGTGCCGCCAGCCCTGTCTCTAGAGCGTGATAGAAGCTTGATGAGAGATCTTGAATCTCGTCTCCGTCAAGGAGAACGACAAGGAAGGGTCACTTGATTCCTTGAAACTCGTGAATCGTCCCAGCAGGGGCTTATTCCCAATTGCAAGACCTAATGATTCTCGCACTGCGGCGTATTCCGAAGACTCCAGCGCCTTGCCGAAATAGTTCGCAACTGCGACGGCAAAATGGCTTTTGCCATGTCCATAGGTGGCGACCACCGTGAAGCTATTCGGAGCATTGCCAATGGCGTACGCTTCGCACAGCTTCCACAGCATCTGCTGCTGACCCAAGTTCGCTTCCGCGGCCATTTGCAGTGAAAATGTAGCTTCTGGCGAGTTCCAGGTTCTCAGATTCGTCGAAATATTTGCTCGAGTTGGACGGCGCTGTGAAAAGTTCCGTGAATATTCGGCCTTACGAGATCACCAATCAATGTGGACACGACTCTTCTCCCCCTGCCAAGTTACGAGTTCAGGAACTCATCGCTATTCGACCGCTACGTTGCCAGCGGACACGGTCGCTCTCTGGTAAGAGATGCGTTGCTTCGTCCGGAATCTGCACGATCATCCCGTTCGGGCGGCGCTTGAACCACTCGAACAAGCGTGGACCACACATAGTCACGGTCTTTCTCTACGATATCGTGCCAACCCAACGTCCACGTTCAGGACGAGCACGCAGTCGCTGTCGTACTGACCGTTTGCGATTTCATCAAGGTCTCGAACCAGTCGGAGTCGAACCCAGTCCCAACGACCGAGCTCCGCTCGGAAGGTGGTCCAACTTCCAGTCGACCCAGTCCACGCAGTGCAATCGCAGTCGTGCCGCGTGGTCGAGGAGACCGGAGGTTGGCTGCCCTGGAGTAAGAAGTATCCCGGTGCGCACAAGAAATGCGGGATCGCGCACCACTGACACGAGAGACTCGAAATCAGCGCTTTCCATACGCACGATCCAGCATCTCAGTGGAATCCGATTCTTCCCACTTTCGGGCAATCTGGTACGGCGGCGCGACCCGATACAATTCGAGAACGCCTTCCCGCTGAAGACCGGTGAGGATATCCTCTACGCCATCAGTCCCCAGAAAAAAGAGAGACGCCAACCCACCAGGTTCGAAAACGTCGCTCAGGTTCACCGTCAATCGATCCCCCCACTGGTTTTTCCAGTAGTCCACCAGAGCGACGGCAAACGCCCACTGAGGAGGAGGATCTGGGTTCATGACCTCGTAATCGCCTTTGCCGAGGTCTGTGAGAAGTCGAAGCCGGCTTGAGCCCTTCGGGTTTGGCATAGGAACCAAGGAAGATGGTCGCGGCCGCGCGCATCGTCCGGGGATTTGGCTCCTTGCCTTCGAGTTGCTGCACGTGGTCGGTGATGAGTTCGGTGACTTCGCTTGTGCTGGTCGCAGACCCGATTGGCAGATGCGTGACGACGTGGTGCCAAAACGACGGGCCGGGACCGTGAGGCGCACTCAGGTGGTAATGGAGGAGCCACTGGGTTGTCGGAGACGCCAGACCGGGATCCGCTTCTCTCACTGATCCTGCCGAAATCGGATGCATGACTATTGTCGTCGGTCAGCCCAGTTCTGGCCGCGTATCGTCGGAATGCTTCTATCTGTACTAGTCCCAAGACTTGTCAACTCGCGAATGCGTTCGGATGTCAGTGAATCGTAGTCGGGTGTGGAGCCCATTACATCAAGCATCTCGCTCAATCTGGCTCGGTGAGAGCAAAAGTTCGGTGAAAAGACACACTTGATCGATCCTGAAGTATTCGCGTTCACGGCATTCACTTCCGAGATTCGCACAGCTAGGCACGCCTACAGGTGGCAGATGAGCAACCCGGAGAATCTTCCTCACCGTCATCTACAAGAGATCCATTAGTGATCTGTCTTTTCGGAAACGCTCCGCTCTTCGCAAGTCGCTCAGCATGTTCGCTGCGGATGGCGTTAATCCTTCGGGTTCTGACAGATCTCTAGGCTTTCTCGACTGTTCCAGGTGTAGGTTCGCCTGTTCCTCGTCGAACTTCTCGAAATCTGCGCACGTCGAAATAGATCCGGGTGGTTTTGGAGCAGTCCGACCCATTCGATTCGACTGTTGGAAGAAACAGAAATAACAACCAGAGCGAGATCTCCACTCGATAATATCGCGGAAGCCCGAGTCCACTCCGCTCAAGGAGCGCATAGACGTCTTCTTTCGTGATGTTGTCTTCAATGAAGGGATATCGGGAGTGATGTTGGCTTTGGTCGAGATGTACCCCTTGCGGTGTGATTCATCCGCCCTGATTGCGACATAACTTATGCTGAGTCATCCCCAACGAACTTCTCAAACGGCTTGATCTTTAGATGCGGTGCACCAACGTGTCCTTGGGTCTGGTAAGAAGCCTCCCGTAGAGCTTCGAGATAGTCCGAAAAGCGAATCCGCCGAGCTCTCAGCCGAACGATGGGTTTTCCTAGAAAGCCTCAAGTCGCTCCAAGTACTCATACGTCTCGGGAAGTTCTTCTCCGGTGTCGCAGAAGACGTACTCGATGTCGGGAAGCTTGTCGCGCATGTAGATTGCGAGAGCGGTGCTGTCCTTGCCGCCTGACAACGACAAGATGTGACGCGTGTTGGTGTTTTCTCCGGCATCATATCCCCCTCAATGGTCCGCAGTATGCACTAGTTCAGTTCATCAAGCAATCGCAATAGGGCTGACCTCAGTATGTGTGCCGGATGTCACTCGCAACTGATGAGCGAATCCTATTGACTATCGATTCTGCTTGACTCTCTTCATCCTCCGATAACACCGAGCGCGCCGCTGTGGCTTGTTGAAATCGTTCACCGATAGGAGCCGCGCGCAAGTTGAACTGGCGAATGTCCTGGTCGGTCCACGAACGAGGTGGTCGATTTGCGACGAGTGCCAGCACGCTTTCCAGTACCGTGTTGTCGTCGTCATCCGTTGTAAGCCTGGTGACAAACGGAATCAGTGCAGGCGAGGTCACGGATGGGGCGAGTTCCCGCGCCTGAACCCGAAGTTGTTCCCAACCAGAAGCTCCGGTCGGAAGGCCGCATGCAACCAGCAGTTCGTCTCGTGCTTGTGCGACGGCGCGCGGAGTGACCTCGTTGAGTTGTGACAGTGCCCAGTTGAGCCGGTCAAAGAATTCGTCCACCTCATCAGTGTCTCGCTGTTCCTTGTCACCAATAGGTGGCAGACCGAGCGCGGCCGGTAAGTCGTGGAAGAGCAGGCGTTCAGGTGCTTTCGCTCGCTCAAATGCGTCGCGAAGATCGAGCACCTCAGTAGGAAGCTGTCGAGTGCGCCAGGCGTGATCCGGTAGAGAACGGACCATGCGCAGCAAGGTGCGGATAACTGGCAAGAGAGCTGGGTTTACGTTGAGCCCTCGTGCGAGGCGTTCGATAACCGCCTTACGGGACTCGGTTAGCAGCATGCCGCCAATTGAGTAGAGTTCGGGTCTCCGCATCAAGAGTTCGAAGTCGGCGATGCCTGGCTCTGGGATGAACGCACCTCGCGATAGAGACTTGTGGTGTCGCCGTGTACTTGCATGAAGGCGCAGAGGAAGACGGGAAGCGGGCCATCGAGCACTCCGTATGGTGGTTGTCCGAGGTGACTGAAGAGTTCATCGACTCGGCATGGCTCCTCGACTGACGAGAAGATGATCCTCTCCATTTCAGTCCACATTGGGGCGAGGTTGGAAGGATCGTTGTTCGGATCCGGCGCGCAGATGGCCCAGGTGCCGTCGCTCGTCCTGCCGGTGAAGTCCAGCGGCTTCGAGAACCGAGTCGTGCATGGCCCGTTCGGGCGGAAATCCCTCGATGCCGAGTTTGTCCTTTTCGGCCGCAGCCATCATCGCTTCCACCAGGTTGCGGCGTGCGGCGGCTGCGGCAGATGACAGCGAACGACGATTGATCAGCTCGTTCTGAATGCGTGGACTCTGCGCGTACAAGGCGTCCATGACGTCGGAGAGCAGCGACGCCACCCCACGCGGACTGGTGACTGGGCGAAGCTTCGCCCTTCCAGTACCAGCTGCATGCCGATCCGGCAGGTTCAGGGCGAGGATCCATGAGTCGGTCAATCAACTGGACGACGACTCGTTCTACGTCAGCAGTTCGTGAATCCAACTCTCGCCGGGCGACGCGATCATCTCGAAGGCTCGGTGTGTTCTCTCTCACCCAGTGAAGCGCGACCAGTTCGGCTGTGGCCTCGCGAAGCTGCCCTATCTGCTCTGGCAGCGCAACGACGATGTCTTTCCGATCCGCTACCTCTTCTCCAGTCGCCCACGATCGAAATTCTTCGGCGACGGATGTGTTCGCTGGAAGACAGCAAGCGATGATGCCGTCCGCTGTTGACGTCGTCAGATCCGCTACGTCGATGGGCTCGTCCAAATACCGCACGTCGGCGAAGCGAAGGGCACCGGTTTCGTGACTGTGTCGCCGGGCCACCACGGGTCGGCGAGGAAGCAATCGGCTGAGGGCCTCGGCTAGGCCGTATTGGCCGGCCGTCTTGCCACGCGCCTCATCGACACGCGCCGAGATATCGACGTCGCTCCCTTCCCAGACGCGGTAGCTGTCGTTGAAGCGTCGATAAACCAGGAGCGAACGATCTGTAAGGGACTGGAGTGCCTCTGCAACGCTCGAGCTCTCGATCTCATCGGTGATGGCGTAGCTGATCAGCGACGGTGTTGCGCGGATGTGGCTCCCTTCGGCGAGAACCCCAAGAATGCCGACTGCCTTGACCACGTCAACTTCGACGCTGGACAGGTCGGGGTTCTCGTCGAGCTTGTTGACCACCTCGAGCCAGCGCTGAAAGACCGGATGCCGCTGCATCCCGACGACGAGATTGGCTGCCATGTAGTCGAAGAGATCCGGAATGCGGACCCACTGCGACACCGCGCTGCTTGATGAGGTCTTGCAAGCCAAATGGTTCCTGGCTGAGGAGGTAGGTGAAGAGTGACCGCTCGTTCTGAGCAAGCCGACGGAATATATAAGGAAGGACCACCAGTACGGCAGGGTGAAGCGGCGCCCCATTCCGCGCGAGGTCCTCGAATGATGAGGATCAAACGTGCGCGGCCTGAGTCCCAGACTCGGCGCAGCAGCACGTTCGGCAACGAGATCGACCGTTGCCGCGTCAGGCTCGGGGAGCGCATGCGTGTCAGTAATCGCGTCCGCCGCAAGGACCATCAACTGCTCGGGAGGCTCAACAAAGGCGATGTCGGCAAACCGGCCCTGCACCTTGGCCCATTCACGCCGCATGATCGAGTCGAGATGCCGAGCGTACTGGTCGAAGGCCTGGTGCAGTACGCCGATCACGAGCAGTGGCTGATCGCTGCTTCGGCTGGCATGCTCGGCCAGTTCCTGGAGCAAGAACAGGTCGGCGTTGGCCGGATGGCGTGACGCATACTCGAGGATTTTCCCGAGCTCATCGACTACGAGTACGACGCCGTCGAAACCACCTGTCGTAGCAATCGATTGCAGCCGATCCAGTGCACGCAATGACTTCATGGTCGTCTATTGGGCTTGGGTCGTCCGTGTTGAGACTATCCGAGAGGCGCAGCCGGAGTTCCCCGGATTCCTCAGACGGCGGTAGTTGATCCAGACAGTTGGAGACGGCTTCCAGCACACAATGAGCGAGCGATGTTCGTCGTGCAGTAACTGGCACCGGCAAGAAACGTCGCCCGTCGAGCTGTTTCAGCAGTTGCTCGGTCAAGGCGACATCGTGCTCACGCAACAGTGCCCAGGCTTCACTTGAATCGCGGTCCTGAGCGCTGAGCAGCCGAATGAGGAAGAGGGCGAACGCTGACTTTCCGGTGCCGTAGGGACCGGTAATCGTCCAAGC
Source organism: uncultured Chloroflexia bacterium (assembly GCA_963728335.1). Lineage (GTDB taxonomy): Bacteria > Chloroflexota > Chloroflexia > Thermomicrobiales > Thermomicrobiaceae > CALAGB01. Next base: position 91,879 of record CAVSJP010000008.1, on the reverse strand, counting down.
TCGTTCGGCGGAGTTGAGCGCGAGTGCCTCCGCAATTCGCCCAAGCACATGCCGAACGTGCGGGGTGACGACATAGCCAGCCACAGCATCGGCTCGCTGCACGTCGCGATCGATGCGGACAGATCTCAAGAATCGCTGACTCGGCGTTGCCTGAAGCATCAAGAGAGCCTGCCCGTCGTAGTAACTGCGAAGCAGTTGATGCGGGTCGATTGGTTTGCGCCGGTAGAGCTGTTTCAGTCCCGCCGTTTCATCGACCGCAATGTCGCCATGTGTGATCTCCTGAAGCTCTTCGATGTAATCCACCAACGAGCCCTCATCCAACTTGAACACCTGGCCTGGACTGGAATCTTGGTATAGGCACTCTTGCAGGCTGAGCGTCTGGCGAGATCCACCGGCGAGGTCGAAGAAACTGAGTAGGGCGACGCCGAAGATTTCCACCGGGAGTGTCGGTTTCGGTCCGATGGAGAACTGGTAGGTGACGCCATCGGGCTGCAGTTGGAGCACGCCCAATTCGACCAAGGGGCAATTGAAGGAATCCTCGAGGACTTGGCGATCGGTTGAACGCGCTGGAGTGTAGGTCCGGACGAAGCAGTCGATGTCACGCTCAATTGTGCGTTCGTTAGCTCGGATCTCGTGACGTTCGGCAAAGCCGAGCACGAATCCGGACAGCGAATCCTTCCGGAAGGATGGGTAGTGGAAGTGATTGAATGCAAGATTCCATGTGCCGGCCTTGGCGGGGTTTGTGACTAACAACCAGTGAATAAGCCAAAGAGACCCGGGATCCTCAAGATAAGGATCAAGGCCGTCAACGAAGAGCGGCTTACCCCAGTCGGAGATACTGAAGATGCGTCCCGCGATCGGAGTCCGTCAGGATCTGTGTTGCCAGGCCCCAGTGACGGATGCTCGACACCATGTTCTTGCCGACACCGAGCGTGACCAGTGCGTCCTCGCGGCGAAAGATCTGCTCATCGGCACCACAGCGTCTGCCGCTTTCTTCAGCCAACCGTAGCGGAACGGAAACGTCTGATGGCCCGAGAAGCCATATCGAATCGGTGTCTGAAGATTTGCTGGCCGAAGCCGAACCGGTTGTCGCCGTGCGACCGTTACTTGTTTGAGCCATCTTCCCTCTTCGCGTCCTTCCAGTAAAACGACTTCATCTTTCACCAGTGCATGGTCGCGGCAAGTCTTCATGTGATTTCACGCCGAGTAAGTACCTGACAACCGTCGAAAACTACCTGATCACTTTTGACGATGTTGGTGGACGTAGAGAATGTACGTATGCGTTGATGCAAGTTTAACATCCTGCTTGGTAAGCGCGAATAGGACCTAACAGGGCATCTTTGAAGGGGGTTAGCGGTGAGTGAATCAACCTGTCTCATTCGAATCTCGATGCGGGAACCAACATCGTATTCGACTCGGATTGTTCTCGGGGAGCTGGTGTGATCCAGTTGGGCTCACGATGCCCCAAGGTTCTTCAGCAATTCTGCGATTGGCCGCCATGCCGGAGATTGTTTCGTGCTCGGCGAGGCACCTATCGCTAACTTTGTCAGCAGATCCCGGATCTCGCGTTCCTCTGATGTGAGAAGTCCATCGTATGCCGGATCGAGAAGGGGAGACGTTCCGTTCGAAGATTCAGCTAGAACGGTGTCCAGCAGGATTTCGAGTTGCCGTGCCGCGCGATCGCCAGTTTCGGACATGCCGACCAGGTTGAGGTCGTTCCGCCACAATTCCTCGAGAAGCGGGTCCGTTCGAAGCAGGAGCGCCGTCCCAAATGGCCCAGACGTCGCTCCGGGATGATCGGCGGTTGTGATGACCTTACGCACGTCGTCGACGATTCGCTGGAAGTTATCGTCCGTCAGTGAAAATCCCACGAAGAGCATGTGGCGAGTGATGAGCAAGGCTTGAACGATGCCGGCTAGTGCCGCACGACGGTCGGCATAGCGTAGGTAGTCCTCACGGGTAAGTACGATGTCGTCGGGGTGCGTGACCGAACCATGAAGCTTTAGGAGCCATCGATCATGTCCGATAACCGTCTGATAGGGCAAGACTGCGGCTGGTTGCCCAGCGTCCGACGAGGCTTCTTCAAACAGGCAATCGTAGTTCGTCGTGACGACTTCAGTGGCCGGGAGGGTTGCGAGGAGGCTATGGGCAAGAGAGTAGTGACGAGCCGTCAGGAGCTTGCTTATTGCCCGACCAAGTCGAACTCCGTGCTCCTGTAGTCGTGTCTCGATGATCCGCGCACGGTCCAAGTGATGCAATCGTTCGAGAGCAGATCGTTCCTCATCAGACATTCCAGCGTCAGCGGCAAGTTGCTGAAGCAGTTCATTCCAGTTGGGAAGTCCTGCGGCTCGGCTGACCCCTGCCCCGATGAAAGAACGAGCCGGCCTTGTGCGGCGTTTGAGGCGAGGCGCTGCGCGTGAGATATGAGCCCGCCGTCGAGATCCGTGTCGTTTGAGTTACCAGTCTGGTTTCGAACTCGTCGTCGTGCATTTTGGGCGGCAATGTAGGCGGGCTGATTGTTGAGAACGAGCGCGATGTCGAAGTCGAAGGGCTCAGCAGCTCTGAACATCTCTTCGACCAGGCGGAGCACGATGTCGCCCTTGATGTCACCGGCACCGCCGTGCCCCACGCCGATCAAAGGCAATGCCACGAGCGGCTTCGATCGTCTTGCGACTAAACGTTCGTGGGTAAGATCCTCAGCGACGACTCGAAAGAACTGGCGAGCTCCCTCGAGATACCAATCCGTCTCGACCCCTGGCCAAGCACCGACATTTACGAGATATGGTCGCGGATCATGAGGAAGTTGACTGTCGTCGCCGACTCGCGCGACGCGAACCCCGGTGTTTCCCCAATCTTGGGGTGCCGGGATCACACGTCGCCACAACCCTTCGACGATGTTGTCCCAGTTCGATGGCAAACCTGCACGCCAACTGTGACTCACGTTGAATCGAACGTCCGTCGGCATGAGCCACGCGTCACAATGAAGTTTCGTCAGATCGCCGCGCGTGATGAATACGTGGCCGGCCATTTCCTTAGTCCCGATCACGTGCAGAATAGACTCTGTCTCCGAAGGTCTAGTCAGTTGACGCGATTTACACAAAGGAGCGAGTCTCTTTCAAAAGAGACTACTGTTGAATCCGGACCGCAGCGAACATAACTTGATACGGGCTCCATTATCGAAGCTATCCGCTCTTACAAAAGGATCACGGTTCCGGAAATCATCGGGGGAGGTCAGTCGTCTGGGAAAAGCTCTCTCCAAATCCCGATGTCAGTGGCGCGGTCTGCTCCTTCAATCCGTTTCTGCAGTCTAGTCAAACGATGAGATACTCGTGCTCGTTCCTGACTGTTGGCGGTTCCAAGGTAATCGTCGACATGAAGAGATTGGCCGGTTTGGTCCTTGATTGGCGTTTTCACGAGCTCTGTCGTTCGTGAGACCAGATGTTGCAACATTTCTTTGCGGGTCCGTGGTCCAGAGTAGTTTCGAAAAGCTTCAATCGCCATTGACTCCACATGGTATCCACTTAGTTTCACACCGGACTCAGATGAGTCTAACAGAGATTTGAAGAGCTTTATGGTTGGAACAACGCCACCGCCCTGAGACTGGTTGATCGACGTCAGTTTCCGGGCAAAGCCGTCGGGACGCACGACGTTACTCCACCCCTCACCAGATCGACGGCTGATTCTCAGTCCAGTCGCCGTCTTCAGAGCGGGGAGAATCTGAATTTCTGTCCCATCCTTATAGCGGATTGTGACGGCGAGTTTCCCCGGCTGAATTTCCGTACCAGGGAATCGCTGTCGTAGTCGGTCGGCGAATGCCGTTATTGCTTCCTGCGGCGACTTTCCAGCAAGATCGCTGCGGTTCAGAATCACCAAAACATCTATATCACTGAGTCCGTCAACGTATGTGTGTTTGCGGACTGAGCCTCCGAATAGCAGCTCGATGACTCCATTTTGGTCAGCCTCCAAGGTCCGTTTCACTGTATCAAGATGCTCACGGACCGCGTCTACGTCCCGGTCGTTGAGTTCCCGCAACGTGTCATCTAGCAGGCCATTTACTTGAACCTCATACGATTGCATCATCGAATCGTCGCGCGTTTGGTTGATCAATTCGTTCACATGCGCGCGTGACGGCGAACGCCAACCGCCGCTTCCTCCCATACTGACACCTCCTAGTGCTGCACGCCGGCATCCTTCACTAAGTTCCTAATGCAGTTTCGAGCGACTCCGAATACGCCTAAGTCTTCCCAATCATGAGTTACACCGAATTTCTTCATCGCTCGCGTCTGGATCTGCAGCCACGTCAGATTCTCGACTCGTTGGGCCGCGACGATGTCTTCATCAGGCTCAGCCCATCGCGCGTTCATGATGGTGCGCGTCGAATGATAGATCGGCACTCCGTCATCAAACGCAAGGCGAAGCCAGATAAGACCATCAAAGATGTCGGCGCCGCAGATGAAGTACGCGAGAACGGTCATCGGATCGAGGCAACCAAATACGTGAAGTGGGGTTTCAAGACCTCTTCGATTCAGTGCCTCCCTGAGGCGGACGATGCTGTGGCAACGGTCCAAAAGAGAGACACCAAGCTCTTTTTCGGTGACACCAATCACATCAAAGCTCGCGAGTTCGTGGATCGAGTCGACAAGGAGGTCGATATCCAGGTGTGGTGACGATTTTGATTCCGGTTTGCACAAAAAATCACGCGCGAAGTCTGGAAACTCACTGAAGAGATGGCGAGCTTTGTCCGCCTGAACCGAGATCGAGGCGGGTTGGTCAGAGTCGAAATTGACGATCACCAGGCGGGAGCTTGGCGACAGACTGGATAAGACGCGCCGGTACTCTTCGATATCCCACTCTCGACCTGAGCGATCGTCCACGTACGGTTCACTGAGGTCGATCGTGAGACGTGCTTGTATCCCCCACTGTCCAAGAAGACGGTATTGGTGGCATACACGTCAGGTTCTTCGAGGAGCCCATGGTGGAGATCGTAGGCGCTGATGAGCGAGACATCGAACAAGTAATCGCTCAGCATTTGGTATATGTCGGAGAGGTGTGGAAATCCTGGCTAGAAAACGATGGTACGAGCAACGGCGTGGCCGTGTTGACACTTGCGATGGACCGAAGGAGACATGCTTCACGAACATTCAAGAAGAGCTATCCGATCTCGGCATGAGGGACAGCCGCCACACGGAGTGGTCGACGATCGCTCGCAACTGAATGTCAGGTCGATCGGAACTCCGACCTGCCTGCCGTAGTCATAAACGTCTCGCTTCGAGAATCTTTGGAACGGCGCGTGAACCTGAACGGAGCTCGGCGAAATATCCCTCGAAGAGTTGGTTGATGTCGCTAATGAACTTGTGTGAGGTGTCGTAATAGGGAGAACCAGCGTGAATGCCAATGGCAATGACGCGTGGTTCCCGAGCACTGGCGGCAGCGGTAAGTAATAGGAGGGCGTTGTCCGATGTATTCGCCGTTGGGTCGGCGAACGACTAAGCGCCCAGTCTCACTACCTCCAAGGGCACGTCGTAGTGGCTAGCGATGAGGCTGGCCGCTCGCCGTTCTCCGGCGGCACTTGGTTGACCGTAGTCAAAATGGATCGCGTCAATTCTGAAATCAAATGATTGGAAGTGGGGTATAAGCGTGGAGGAATCAAGACCACCGCTAAGTAGCAGAGTTACTCTGTCGCTACTGGACGTCATCTGAATTCACGCGGGCCTGACGTGTCATATGTTGCGGGCTCCATTCACAGCGTGGGCGGCAAGTAATCTCGAGAATATCTCCGCCTGTGCCTGGGCATCGTCGCGAGCATGATGGGACTGGTGACGCGAAGGCTGAAACGAAGGTGGAAGTTGAGCCGAAGTGGTTTCGGCCCAGAGACAACCGGAAAGGCCCATGTAATACGACTTGATGTCGATCGCGCCGATCCCGAAGGGATTCTCTCCAATAAATGTGTCGAAATACCAGTTTACGAACGACCAGTCAAAACTCGCGTTGAACCCGACGAAGACGACCTTGTTTGTTTCGTCAATTTGTTCGTCAATCCAGCGACGAAACGCGGACATTGCCTGGCTCGGTGTTGTCCCGTTTTCTCTAAGTCGCTCGAGCGAGAACCCGCTTACCCGTAATGCGTCCGGAACCTCATTGTCGCTGATTGGCTTGAGTTCAACGTAGAATGATCTGTCGAGATCGTCCACTCGACAAGCGCCAATCGAGAGCATGCTGTACGTGCCTGGAACGGGTCCAGACGTCTCAACGTCAACTGAGATGTAGACCTCGCTGCTACTGTATTCCATGACCAAAATCTAGTCATCTGCCACGCGAAAGTCGCACCAAGGGTGGACGATCGATAGTCCGGTTCCAATACTCACGAAATCGAGATTGCTCGTGTCCGACGTCACCACCGGCTTTCCATTCAAGTCGCTCAAGCATGGACGAGTCAAACACAGAGTTTGTTTCTTCTCGCGCCGTTAGAAGAACCCGCTGTTCACGACCAAGGGCGTACCCCAATTCCATGAAACAGTTCGGGCGGTTACCTGTGAGGTCCACAATGACGAGTTGGCTGTGATGTAGTCGGTCGAAGATTTCCTCGTTCATCCATGCGTACTCAATTTGCCGCTCCATCTGAACAGGTTCATAATCGAAGCTTCGAACTACAGGATCGATGACATTGCGGAAATATGCTTCGACGTCACCATCTTCTGCGACCTTAGGGTTGAGCAGTCGAACGTAGAAAGCAGAAGGCGATGACAGCGCACCAATCAGTTGGAGAACCGCTACGATTCCGCAATAGGACGGGAGGCGGAGTGGTTAGGCTTGCGAATAGGACACCACCTGACGCCGGTTCGATAAATTGTGCGAACAGGGTTCAGCTGCAAGGAGTACAGCCGTTCGGAAGCACTTTGTTCATCCGAACCACTTCTGCCGATCTGTAAATCTAGCGGGATGATGGGCTTGCCTGCTTGCGCGTAGATCTGCGCCAAGTGTTCAACGCCCTCGCCACCGCCTACGGTGATGAGAATATCACCGAGTTCTGAGATTGTCGGATTCGCTTAATTGCGCCGGATGTCCAACCTGGTGTGGTGAATTCTAGTTGTACGGCGTTTCTGGCGACCAACGAATCCCAGAGTAGTTTACGCTCAGCGGGGATCTGATTCTCGGTTTTATCCGTCGCAACCGTTGCGATTACCGGACCTTGGGGACCTCGTGGCGGAGTGCTTCCTCTGATCGATTTGGTGGCTGCTGCTTCAAGGACAGTCCAATCGAACACAATACTTGGTGATGTGGGATCGTGATCGTCAACGAGAGGCTCTTTGCCGACGCCGACGACTAGGCGCGCCCCGTTAGACAATAGTTCGTGTACCAGCTCATGCACCAATTGGTGAGCATACCGGAGCAATTCTACGGCGCACTGTGATTCGCACTTCCGGCGATATGGACGCGTCGACCATCGAGTTTCACCGAATCGCCCCTCGTAGATCCGCAATTGAATAGACAGTGAACGGATGGGTGGAATTGTAGCCGAAGGGAAAATTGTTTCTAGCGACTCATAAGTCGAATGCCATTGAACTGTCATTAGGCAAATGATGACCGACTTGAGTTCTTTCTGAATGCTCGGGCAATTAGGGACTGTGCCTCACGTGGTTGGATGAAGCTTTCGCTGAGGTGATTACGTTCGTTTGCAAATCGTTTGCAAACCAGAAATTCGGAGAGCGAAATTCCGCGTCAGAATTGGGACGACGAGGAGGGTGCCGAAGGTGGGAGTCGAACCCACACGCCCTTGCGGGCAACGGTTTTTGAGACCGTCGCGTCTGCCATTCCGCCACTTCGGCTCGCGGCAGCCGTGAGTATAGCCCCAGGCTCGCGCCCTCGCAATGGCTCGGGCCGGCTTCGTCGCGGGCTGTCTCGGTCACTGGGGCGTGGTTCAGATTCCCGGCGTCGTGGGGATCATGCGCTGGCGCGGGGGTTAGCTGCGGGTCCGATGTTTGACGTTCCCGTGCGATGCTCAGCCTCTTGAGACGTGCAGTAGACTAGACGGATAACATGAGACATGGCATGGCCCGATCGAGAGGGTGACCACGACGACGCTGACGACAACGCAGATGGTGATGATCGCCTTCATGGCGCTGTACATGGTCTTCATCGGCGTGCTCTACGGTCAGCAGCGGCGCTGGTCGGCCGGGATGGGCTGGATCCTGCTTGTCGGCGGCATCGTGGCCCTCTCGGTGGGCTTGGGCGACGCGTTCCCGTGGGGCGGCCTGGCGTTTCTGTTTCTCTCGGCCACGGGGGGACTGCTGCTGGTGCTCGACCTGGCCTGGCGCCGTGCCGAGCGACGTTCCCGCCAGTAGCGTCGACGCAATGGCCGGTTGCGCTCGGAATGGCCGACGAGATTCTCTTTCCTTCTTAATACGTATCGCCGCCGGACATGCTCTGATGGATCGAGAAGGATGGACCGCATGAGGCCCGATTTAACCCGAGACATTCGAACGACTGTTCCGAGCGGATCCCTCGAGCCGCCAGAGTCACGCGAACACGTGGCCGGCAAGCGCGAGGTCGATCTCTACGTCCGCACCTATAACACCCTGCTGAGAAGTTCCGGCCCGGTCAAGGTCGAGACGCTCGTCCCGGCTCACCTCAATATCCAGTCGAGCCTGCACTCCGGAGCCCACGAGCCCGAGCCGGATATGAGCGCCTTCATGTACAGCACGCTGCGCTTGCCGACGTCGATCATCTCATCGAAGCGCATTCTGCTCGGCCAGTCGTCCTGGGCGTATGCTCGCAATGGCTACCCCGACCTGGAGGAGTGGACCCCCGTCACGGCGCCGGGCCGTCGCCGCCGCTGGTATGACAATGGCGCCGGCACGCTGGCGGCCTTCGTCGCGTCCTCGTCCGACCTGGATGATCTCATCCCGACCATCGTCGCGTGGCAGATCGAGTGGAACAAGCTGCGCGATCTAATCCGCTCTAACGCGCGACTGCAGGGCCTGCTCGACGCCATTACACCGGAGACCGTGGTGGCTCCAGCGGTCGAATCCGAGATTCGTGCCGGCCTGCAGATCGACGAGCGCGACTGGGTCCGGCTGCGCCAGGCCTGGGGTGATCAATTCTGGCCCACGATCCGCCGTATCGCGCACGAGAAGAAGCGCCTGACGATCCAGATGCTTGGCGGCACCTATGTCGGCTACTCGCGCAGCACGCGTACCTGGTGGACACCGATCGAGCGGATCCTGATCGAACGCGGGCTAGCCGATCGCCCGCTCTATTTCATCTCCTCGAACACGCACAGCATCGCCAATATCCTGTCCGGCGCGGCGCGTCGTCGCCAGGAGGCTCTGGTCCGGTTCATCGAGCGGACCGGGCAACCGGAGTTGCTGCCGGAGCTGCGTCGCCTGCAGCAAGGGCACACGCGCAGCCACTGGGAGAACTTCCTCTATTACACGGCACGGCTGTATTACGCGACCCATCCAGATGAGCGTGAGGCGCGCGATCGCGAGGAAGAGCAACGCGGCATCATCACCATCGACCCAGGCGTCGCGGTCGATGTCGCGGCGCAGATCATCGAGCTTGACCGTCTCCATGAAGAGGATTTCGATCCCCGGCTGCTGAGCGTGGGCGAGCAATTCCCGCGGGGCTCCGGCGCGGTGGTGATCAACATCAACTATCCACTCGGCACGGCGGCCTACCACATCCTGAATCAGATCGCGATGAGCACCTACCAGCTACGGGGTGTCTACGTTCTGGGCAAGGCCGCCACGCTGAACGCACGCATTGGCGACGTCATGCTTTCGGACGAGGTCTACGACGAGCACAGCGGTAATTCGTACTGGTTCGATAATTGTTTCGGGGCGGAGGACCTGTCGCCGTTCCTGGTCTATGGCTCGGCGCTGGATCACCAACGCGCCGTGACCGTGCTCGGCACCTACCTGCAGAATCGTGAGTATCTCGACTTCTTCTACCGCGAGAACTACACCGTGGTCGAGATGGAGGCGGGGCCCTATCTCAGCGCCCTCTATCAGGATACGTTCCTCACGCGCCACGGCACCGGCGAGAACGTCAACCTGGCGAGCATTCCGGTCGATCTGGGCATCATCCACTACGCGTCTGACACGCCATACACGCGCAGCCAGACGCTCGGCGCGCGCGGCCTCTCATACTACGGTATGGATTCCACCTACGCCTCGACGCTGGTGATCCTGCGGCGGATCTTTTCCCAGGCGGGCAAGGTGGCGGAGCGGCCGTGACTCCAGTCCGCCAGCGGGTCGACGCAGCTTACGGGACATGTCGATGATCACGGGAATCGGTGGAGTGCCGGAACCCAGAGAGGTTAACAGGGTATTGACACCGAGTCAATTCGGTGCTATCGTGACTATGCGATCCCGAGGAGTACCAAACGGATCGACGCACTGCAAAGTCAGTTGATTCTGGCAGGCAGAGTTCTCTCCCAAAGGGAAACCTGAGGGACCTGAGGTCCAAGATTCGGAGTGATCCGGGTCCATGACCGAGATGTCGAGGGTTATCTGGCTGTTTCGGTGAAAGCCGAGGCGCGAGACGGATTCTGTGACTTGAGAGCGGGCGTCGAAAAGTGCAGGCTCGTCGGGATCGTTTTTCTATGCTCTGAGTTCCCGATCTTGTGAACGATCGCGCGCCACGTGCTGTTCACACGATTGAACGCGTGATTCGCCGATAGTTTCACGGCCACGTTGGGTTGACTGAAGATGGACGGTCTGCCCTGGTCGTGGCTTCGGCACGAGACGCAGGGCTGATGGTCATTGAGGAGTGAGTTCGGTCGTCGCGTTGCGACACCCGCCGCCTCTCGAATGGCTTTTCGGTGGCCCACCACCGAAGTATTTCGACAAAGACCAAGAGTCACCACGCCACATATCACGAAACTCGGCCCGGGCACCCGCAGAGTAGGCCCAACTCCCCCGACCACGGTGAGCTGAAATTGCTGAATCGGCTGCACTACACACTAGAGATCATATGAATTATCAGATCTTAATCGAAATAAGCAGATATAGTACGAAATAGCACGGCGGCTTCAGCTCCGCGACATTACCGAACTCATTCGTCTAATCTCATCAACCCCCGCGTCTCGGTGACAACCAGTCCGAACTGTTTCCTCATTTGTCCTTCAACGCAGGTGAACGCCGCCGAGGTCCCAAGCCAGCGCGTCAATTACCCGCCATTCGCCCCGACCGGCTGTTTGTGCGGCACCGGCGTCTACTCCCGAGCGTCACAGCTCTTGATCTCCTGGATGCGCTGGTAGAGCGCGCTGCGCGGGAGTCCGGTCTCTCTGGCGACTGCCCGTGCCGTCGCGCTCGGGCTCTCGCCAGCCTCGAGCCGTGCGGCGAGCAACTCGAACACGGCGTCGCTCTCGAGTTCCGGTGGGGCGTCGTCCGCTTCAGCGGAGCCGACCACCAGGACGAATTCGCCGCGTGGCGACTCTCCGGCGTAGCGTTGGCGCGCTGCACTGACGCTGGTGCGCACGATCTCCTCGTGGAGCTTGGTCAGTTCGCGCAGTACAGCCAGCGGCCGATCTCCCAACTCCTGCTCCAGGTCGGCCAGACAACTCGCCAGGCGGTGCGGGGCTTCATAGAGTACCAGAGGATACGGAAAGGTCTTGAGCCGGCGCAGTGCGTCGCGTCTCTCGCGGGCCTTGCGGGGCAAGAATCCGAGATAGATGAACGCACCGGGAACCAGGCCGGAGGCCGGAACGGCGGCGGTCACGGCGGCAGGTCCGGGGATGGGCGAGATCACGTGTCCCGCCTGGATCGCGTCGACCACCAGCTCAAAGCCGGGGTCGGAGATTCCGGGCGTGCCGGCGTCCGAGATCAGCGCGACGTCGCCGTCGTTCAACGCGTCGAGAACGCGCTCCCGCTGATTTAGATCACTGTGTTCGTGGAAGCTGATCATCGGCGTGTCGATCTGGAAGTGCTTCAGCAGACGCCCGGAATGGCGCGTGTCCTCGGCCGCGATGAGCGCTACCTCGCGCAGCACGCGTAGCGCGCGCAGCGTGATATCCTCGAGATTGCCAATCGGCGTCGCCACCAGAAAGAGCGTTCCTATCGTCGATCGCCTTTCACCTCGCCGCAGCACTCCGGTATAATTCGCGTACGGACACGGACCATCGCGACACCCTGTCCAGCCTCGCTTCCAGCGGAAAATAGGAAAGTCATGGCGCCTCAGCCAAGCGGACAATCGGGAAATCCTGCCCAATCCCAGTCATTGTATCGGAAGTACCGGCCGACCTCGTTTGACCCGGATGAGCTGGTAGGTCAGGAGCACATCGCAGGCACGCTGCAGAACGCGATCGCGCTCGATCGGGTGGCGCACGCGTACCTCTTCTGCGGTCCGCGCGGCACCGGGAAGACCAGCACCGCGCGCCTGCTCGCCAAAGCCGTCAACTGCCTCGATCCGGATGCGGCCAATCGTCCCTGCAATCACTGTGCTGCCTGCGATTCGATCAACTCCGGCTCGACGGTCGACATTATCGAGATCGACGCGGCGTCGAATCGCGGGGTCGATGACATTCGCGACCTGCGCGAGAAGGTCAAGTACGCGCCGACCCAGCTGCGGGTGAAGTTCTACATTATCGATGAGGCGCATCAGCTCACCCGGGACGCGTTCAACGCCTTCCTCAAGACGCTGGAAGAGCCGCCGCCGCATGTGAAGTTCGTCCTGGCGACCACCGAGCCGGACAAGCTTCCGGACACGGTCGCCTCCCGCTGCCAGCGATTTGACTTTCGCCGCATTCCATTGGCCAGCGCGGTCAGGCGGCTTCGCGCGATCTGCGACCGGGAGGGCCTCTCCGTCGAGGATGAGGCGCTGACGCTCATCGCGCGCCAGTCGACCGGCAGCCTGCGGGATGCCGAGGGTCTGCTCGACCAGCTCGCGCTGTATCGCGATGCCAGTGGCTCGAACGTCGTGACGGCCGACGCGGTGCGCGGCGTCCTGGGTCTGAGCCGGAATGAGCGCCTGACGGAGCTGGTCGATGCGTTGGCGCAACGCGATGCCGGGGCTGGCCTCCGGCTCATCGCCGAAGCGGCCGAAAGTGGCGAGGATGTGCATCAGCTTAACCGGCAACTGGTCGGCTATTTGCGCATGCTGCTCCATCTTCGAGCGGGCGGCAAAGACGACGATGCCGGTGACACCGCGCGCGACGCAGGCCGATCTCTTCGCGCTGCGGGATTTGGTGAGGTTCACCCACGCGTTCAGCGCGATCGAAGGGACGATGAACCGCGGGTCGTTTGCCCAGCTTCCGATGGAGATCGCATTCGTGGAGGCCGTGCTGCCGCGCGAAGAGGGCCCGTCCGAGTCGTCTGCTCCGGGGCAGGCGGCGCCGCAGCCCGAGCCCCCAACCTATTTCACGGCCGACCCCATGCGAGCCGTCCCCGGTTCAGGGCGTCCGTCGCGTCCCGCGCAGCGCGAGCCAATCGAACGAGCTCCGGCGCGCGAGGTTCCTCCTCCGGCCGCGGCTCAGCAGTCTGGACAACGACCCGAGCCCGCGCCGATACGGCGCGCCGAGCCACGGGTTGAGCCCACCCCGAGTGGCGTTTCAGCGGAAGCGAACCCGTCTCTGGAGCGACTCGTCGCGAACTGGACCCAGATTCGCCGCGACGTGAAGACAGCCAATACACGTATCGCTGCGCTGCTCGCCTCTGCTGACCCTTCGGACATCCGGAATAACCAGGTCGTGCTCATCTCGCCCTATGAGTTTCACCGCAACAAGCTGAACGAAGACAATGCCCGCCGTATCGTCGAGGACGTCATTGCCCGCTACATGGGTACGTCGCTGCAACTCGTGTGTGTCGATGCCGAGGATAGACTCGCTCAGGCGCCGCGCTCCGTTCCCTCGGCTTCGACGACTACCAACACGTCACCCGCCGCAAATGGCAACGGAGTCACGCACATCGATCCGGAACCAGAGCCCGCGCCACCCGCCCCCGATCCGCTCGACGATCCACGGATCAGAGCGGCAAAGAGTATCTTCAACGCGACGGAACTCGATCGGGACGACTGATACTGCTACGGGGAGTGGTAACGCAGGACCGGCGCATCGCCGGTCGTCGAGACCATGTAGAGCGAGTAGGGCTCGACTCCAGTGTAGTGCACGGGACTCTCGAGCGTGCCGGCGCTCACCGCTCGGAAGATCAGTGAATCCGCTCCCCACCACAGATCGGTTACGGTCTGATCGCTCGCCGTTTCGACCTGTTGCGTCGTGCCGGTCAAGACGTTCATCAACCAGAGTCCCTGAAATCGTATGCCGGAGTTGTTCGGCACATAGACCGTGAAGGCCACCCACTGTCCGTCGGGGGAGAAGGCGAAGTCACCGATGCCTGCCACCGGGGCGAATTGGGCCGAGGGGATGACGAGCCTGCTGGCGTGCGTCACCGCGTCAATGCTGAAGACGTCTCCCGTGCCGGAGGGCTTGTCGTGACGGCCTGCGAATAGGCGATGACCGTTCCGCCCGGAAGCCAGTGTGCCTGCAAGACGGGATGACCGGTTGCGGTTCCGTCAATCAGCTTTTGGGTGGCTCCGCCGGCGGTCGGAACTGCATACAGACTGGTCGCCCGCCCTGGAAGATCAGGGTCCATAAAGAGGAGTGCCTGGCCGCCCGAAGAGAAACTGAGGGCGCCAGGGAAGCGGTGGGGATCGGCGTCAACGATCTGGGTGATCGATCCGTCGGTCCTGACCACCGAGACGGATCCGTCCTGTCGTGCAACCGCCACCTGGTCACCGCTCGGGGCCCAGGCGATCGACAGGATGTCGCCACCATGCGATGACTGGTCATCGGGTGGGAGCGCAAGTTCGATATCGATGACCTGGCTGCCATCCGCCTTCAGATCGGCCAGGTTCTCTTTTCCCGAATCGGGTGCTAAGTAGACGACCGCGACCTGCTCACCGTCGGGAGACGGGGCGAAGGCAAGAATGCTCTTCCCGGCGATGACCGGGACCGCCTCTCCCTTCCCAAACGGAATCTGCCAGAGATCACCGCCATGAATGAAGTAGGCACGTGATGGCGCGGGTTGACTGGTGGTCGCGGCGCTTGTCGGGATGAGACGTGCCGGCGAAGTTGGGCTGGCGAGTCCTTCGCCGGCCGCAGGCGGTGTCACGAAGGCAAGCGAGGGATCGCCGGTTGGGGATTGCATGATCACAGCCTGCCCCGGCTGAACCGCACGTTGATCGGACTCCTCGGTACATGCGCCGAGGACTGGGGCGGACAGCAGGGGAATCAGCAGAAACCAGACAGCGGCAGCATGTCGAGTCCGTCTCGATGAACTGAGCTTGCGTCGGAAGCTCAATGGCATCGTGCGCTCCCTGGTCGGCGAATCGAATCTCGTTGGTTTCCCTCCGATGGTAACCAATGTCACGCGAATCTGGCAAATGTTGCTATGGCGTGCGGCGTCCTTCGCGATATCATCGTTGCGTACGAACGCGGCCGAATGGTGACGGGTCCGGTCGATGTGCTACACTCGCGGTTGTGTCTGAGCGGCACGATTCGCCGCCGCTACACGGTCAAGAGAGGTCCGAACAGGATGAAGCTAAGTTCCGATGAAGTCGATCACGTCGCGATGCTGGCGCGGCTGGGACTCCGTCCCGACGAGCGAGAGCGCATGCGCGAGCAACTTTCATCCATTCTCGAACATATCAGTCTGCTGGACGAGATCGACACCGAGGCAATCCCGCCCACAGCTCAGGTAATCACGCTACAGAACGTCATGCGCGCCGATGATGTGCGTGGATCGCTGCCGGTGGAGGATGTGCTACGCAACGCGCCGCGAAGCGAGGACCAGATGTTCAAGGTCAATGCGGTGCTGGACGAGTCTTGAGAGCGAGGTTCTGGTGTCTGTCGATCTGACATCCATGACGGCCAGTGAGGCCAGGCGTCGTCTTGATCGGCGGGAGATCAGCGCCGAGGAACTGACAGCGGCGCATCTCGAACGTATCGAGCAAGTCGAGCCGAAAGTCCATTCCTTTATTACGGTGATGGACGCCGTAGCGCGCCAGCAGGCCAGGGTCGCCGACCGACGCATCGCCCGGGGCGAAGCCGCGCTGCTGACCGGAATACCGGTCGCGCTCAAGGACATCCTCTGCACGGTCGATGCGCCGACCACCGCCGCTTCGAAGATGCTCAAAGGCTACCAGTCGGTCTACGACGCCACGGTCGTTCGCCGCCTGCGTGAGCAGGGCGCGGTCTTCATGGGCAAGGCCAACACCGATGAGTTCGCCATGGGTTCGTCCACCGAGAACTCGGCCTTCTTCACCACCCACAACCCCTGGGATCTCGATCGAGTTCCGGGTGGCAGCAGTGGCGGTTCAGCGGCATCGGTCGCCGCGGAAGAGGCCATGCTCTCGCTCGGATCAGACACCGGAGGCTCGATCCGGCAGCCGGGCGGTTTCTGTGGCGTCATCGGCATGAAGCCGACCTACGGTCGTGTCTCTCGCTTTGGCCTGATCGCCTTCGCCAGCAGCCTGGATCAGATTGGCCCGTTCGCGCGCACCGTGCGGGACGCCGCGATGATGCTCGAGGCGATCAGTGGGGCCGACCCGAACGACGCGACATCGGTCGACATTCCGGTGCCGTCCTACACACGCCTGCTCGACGGTGCTGCTGGAGATCTCAAGGGCGTCAAGGTTGGCGTGGCGCGCGAGTACCAGATCGAGGGAGTCGATCCGGGCGTGCAAACCGCCGTGGACGCGGCGATCGAAGACTTGAAACGCCTCGGCGCCGATGTGATCGACGTCAGCCTGCCGCACACCAAGTACGCGCTTGCCACCTACTACATCGTGGCCCCGGCGGAAGCCAGCGCGAACCTGGCTCGCTTCGACGGCGTGAAGTACGGCCTGAGCCTCGATGCGGACACGCTGCTCGACAGCTACATGCGAACGCGCGGCGAGGGATTTGGCCCCGAGGTCAAGCGGCGCATCATGCTCGGTACCTACGCGCTCAGCTCCGGCTATTACGACGCGTACTACGTGAAGGCCCAGAAAGTCCGCACGCTGATCAAGCGGGATTTCGATCGAGGCGTTCGAGAAGGTCGACGTGATCGTAACGCCGACCTCGCCGACCGTCCCCTTCAAGATCGGCGAACGCACGACCGACCCGATCCAGATGTACCTATCCGACATCTTCACCATTCCGGCGAATATGGCCGGCATCCCCGGTATCGGGGTCCCGTGTGGGTTCTCGGATGGGTTGCCGGTCAGCCTGCAGTTCATGGGACGCGCCTTTGACGAGCCGACCGTGCTGAAGGTCGCGCATGAGTACGAGCAGGCGACCGAGTGGCACAAGCAACGACCGGCGATCGTCCAGTCCAGCGCGGCGTAGATGAAGTAGGTCGTGATGAAGAGTCTCTTTGTGGAGATCGGCGCGACACTGACCCGGATGCGGGGGCGCCTGGTCATCGCGGTGGTGCTGCTGATTGGCGCCTATTTCTTGGTGGCATTTGGTGAGCAGGCCTGGAAGGCGCGTCAGCTCGACGGTGAGGTGGCCGAGCGGCAGGCGGCGGTGGACCAGATGCAGGCGCAGAACGCCGCGTTGAAGAATCAACTCCAGGAGTATTCAAGCGACAAGTATCTCAGCTACGTCGAGAGCGCGGCCAGACGCGACCTAAACCTGTCGCGTCCAGGCGAAACGGTGCTGTTGGTTCGCTGGCAGAATTCGGCCAGCCCAACGCCATCACCGCAGCCATCAACGGTGGCGGCTCCGCCGGTCAAGCAAACGAATTGGAGCAAGTGGCTCAGCTTGTTCGGACTGCACTGAGGCGAGACGACGTTCATCGATCGGGCGTGGTCACCGCAGATGTCACGGTCAGAGAGTGGGGCGCACGCCCCCACTACTCTAATCTCCCGGAATCGGAACGGTTCCTTCGAAGACCGTGAGGGCGGAGCCCCTGGAGCTACCGCATGCTGGTCGGTTGCTGCACCAGACCGTGAGACAGCGCGTAAATCGCCGCCTGGGTCCGGTCCTTTACATCGAGCTTTTCGAAGAGGATTGACAGACGATTCTTGATCGTGCTCTCGGCCAGGCTGAGCTCGTAGGCGATCTCTTTATTGCTCAAGCCCTGGGCGACCAGTCGCAGAAGTTCGATCTCACGCTCGGTGAGCGACGCCAGCCCATCTTCCTCCTGCAGGTGCGACATGCGCCTGAACTCGGAGAGGAGCGTGGCAGCCATCTTCGGCTCGATCACCGAGGCGCCGCGTGCGGCAGCACGAATCGCGTCGATGACCTTTGTCGCGTCGGTGTTCTTCAGCAGGTAGGCGTCCGCTCCGGCGCGCACGGCGCGGATGACATGCCCGTCCTCGCTGAACATGGTCAAGATGATGACCTTGATGCCGGGAATCTCGGCTTTGACGTCGCGCGTCGCCGACACTCCGTCGATTCCAGGCATACTGATGTCCATCAAGATGACGTCGGGGTGCATCTCTTCGGCGATATTGAGGACCGAACTCCCGTCACCGGCCTCGCCGACGATCTGGATGTCCGGCTCACTCTCAAGCAAGTGTCGCAACGCCTGACGGAAGAGGACGTGATCGTCCGCCAACATGACCGCGATCGGGCGCCGGCCGGTAACCATCGGCGGACCTTGCTCGGAGTGCCCTGGATCTGTGGATTCGAATGAACTCACTGCGAACCTCCAACAGACGGCTCTCCCTAAACTCAGTCGGAGTGTACGTTTTGCCCGGTTCTTCAACGATAGCCCAAAAGCCCTAACCAACCGCGGGCCAAATGTTGACCGGCTGTGGTGTGCCTCAGTGATCTGCCATAATGCGCGTGATCCCCGGCAATCAGACGTTGCGCGAACTGGATCGTCGCTGCCGGATTGGTTCGAAATCGGACCGGAGAGTTGTGACGAAGTACGTGGAGTTAGTTTCGGAGCAGCAACTCATTTCGGCAGCGCGGCGTGGCGACCTCGAGGCGTTCAACGGGCTGGTTGAGCACTACGAGCGGTTGGTCTACGCCGTATCCGTGCGCCTGCTCCGGGATCATCAGCTTGCCGAAGACGTGACGCAAGACGCATTCATCCGCGCCTATTCGTCGCTGGACCAGTACAGTGGCGGGTCGTTCCGCGCCTGGCTCACACGAATTGCGGCTAACCGCTGCTACGACCTGTTGCGGAGCGCGAAACGTCGACCGGCTGCCTCGCTCGATGCCGAAATCGTGGAAGTAGAGCCACAGTGGAGCGTCGAGCCGGTTCCCCATGATCCGGAGCGTGAAGCGGTGCGGCTGGCGCTGGGCAAGCGACTGGAGCGAGCGCTCGATCTCTTGCCTGACGACCAGCGGCTTGGTCGTTCTCCTCTACGACGTGCACGGGTACGCCTACGAGGAGATCGCGCAGATCGCGGATATCTCACTCGGTACGGTCAAATCGCGACTCAGCCGGGCCCGTGCGCACCTGCGTGACACCCTCAAGGCGGACAAAGAATCTCGGGAACTTTTCGAGGCGGTTGGTCGTCATCTCAGTGACGACGACGCGACCGCCGATTCACCATCGCGGTGGCACGGGAAAGCAGAGCAAGCGGAATGACGATTCGGCCATCGCGACGGGATGGCGATCTGGAGCGCCCGGTTCATCTGAGTGATGATGAACTCTCGGCGTATATCAACGGCGAGGTCACCGACCCAGGCGCGCGGGAACGGTTCGAGACGCATCTCGAAAGCTGTGCCGCATGCCGAGAGCGCCTGCATGGCGCGCGAGTGGTGGTCTCGCTCTTGAATCAGGCGGAGACTCCGGCGCCGCCTCGATCGTTCAAGCTCGACCCAAGTATGGTCAGGCCGGTCGTCGTACCGGCCGAGCCATGGATCATTCGCGTGCAGCCTGCCATGCGCCGGCTCACGGCGATCGCGGCAGTGCTCCTGCTCGTGCTCGTCATGGCCGACGGGCTCGTCAATCGCTCCGACGGCGGAGCGACATCGACGGCACGCGATGTCACGACCTCTTCGCAAGGCGCGTCCGAGGCAGTGGCTCAGAACGCGGTGTCGACCTCGGGAGGAAACGCTGGAGGCGAAGCGCCGAAGGCAACCGCGGCCGCGGCGTTCTCCGCTCCGGCGACGTCCACTTCCGCCGCGGCGGCAGTAGTCGCGCAGAGCAGCGCGGAGTCATCCGCGACGCAACCGGGTACGTCCGCGGGATCCGGCGCCCCGGTCGTGATCCAGCCAGCACCCTCGCAGTCGAGTCCATCCTACTGGCGGTTGTCTGAGTTCGCGGTCGTCGTCGTCGTCATCTGGCTCTTGTTTTTATCGGTCGCGCTGCCACGGCTTCAGCATCGACGTCAGCCGTGACACATACGCGGACGAAAGGAGATTCTCGATGACGACGTTCAAACGCTTCGGCGTCGGGTTGGCCGTGATCTGCGGGCTTGTCCTGTCGGCGGGACTGCTCTCGGCCATTGGTGACACAGGCGGCCTGGGGAGTGGCAATCGCGCGGCCGCCGATACCACGTCCATCTCAGCACACGATTACGGTCAACGGTCAGGGAAGCGTATCTGCCAAGCCCGATACCGCCCACGTAACCCTGGGTGTCCAGATCCAGAACGAACAACTGGCGGCGGCGCAGACGCAGGCGACCACGCAGATGAACGCGGTATTGGCTGCGCTGAAGCAGGACGGCATCAACGATAAAGACATTCAGACGGTTAATTACTCCGTGAATGTGATGACCGATCAGAAGAACCCGGGAATCAATCAGGTGACCGGATACATGGTGACCAATATGGTCGACGTCAAGATCAGCCAGATCGATAAAGTCGGGTCGATCATTGACGACGCGGTTTCGGCTGGGGCCAACAACGTGGGCGGTATTCAGTTCACCATCGAGAACATGGATACCCTGGTGCAGCAGGCGCGGCAAATGGCGATGACAGACGCGCACGACAAGGCCCAGCAACTGGCGAAACTCGGTGATGTGACGCTCGGCATGCCGGTCTCGATAACTGAGAATTCGTCTACGCCGCCTCGGCCGTTCGATGTCGGCGCGACGTCTGCCGCGGGATCGGCGGCCGTCCCGATTCAGACGGGCGAGTCGGTTATCTCGGTGTCGGTGACAGTGAGCTACGGCTTCTAATCGCGCGACAACGACCGTATATCAAGCAGAGCGCCGCTTCACTGCGAAGCGGCGCTTCTCATTCCCCATGACTTTTCCACTATTCGTTCGCGGTTTGCAAGTTACAGCTGGGTTTTCAAACGGTTCAGCGGCGAATCTGGCGCAATTCCCGTTCGTTTGAGTTAACCGTAAAGAGCGAGAACGGTTCGGGACTGGCTGTCAGCGCCAAGACGTTGACGCCGGCGTCACCGAATTCGTAGAGTCAGGTCCGAAAATACCGGTTCATCCACACTCAGCGGCTTGAGCTCGGGCACCGGGTGACACCGTTGATTGGGATGGCAAGGGAGATTGCATGAGCCGCGCACTTCGTCTCTTTGTGATCGTGGTGCTCGTCATTTCAGCGCTGTCGATTCCCATCACCGCGCTGGCCGACGCCCCGCAGGACACGTCGACGTCACCGTATATCGTGTCGTTCGCGTCGTCGACCACCGATGCCAACGGTCTGGCCGCGTCGCTCGGTCAGAGCAACGGGTTCCAGGTCGAGCACAGCTTCAACACCTTGATCAAGGGATTCTCGGCCTGGCTGACGCCACGACAGGTGTCGGTCCTGTCCGCCCTGAGTCAGGTGGTGCAGATCGAGCCCGATCTTCCGGTCCAGCTTGCCGACACCCAGTCGGTGCCGACCGGCGTCGATCGAATCGGCACGACGTCGAACTCGACCGCCAGCATTGACGGTTCCGGCGCGGACCTAAATATCGCCGTCGCGACGCTCGATACTGGAGTCGACCCGACGCACCCCGATCTCAATGTCGCCGGAGGGTACAACTGCACCGATGAGAACCAACCCGACGCCTGGACGGATGACAACGGCCACGGGACGCATGTGGCGGGGATCATCGCGGCGCAAGACAACGGCATTGGCGTGGTGGGTGTCGCTCCGGGAGCGCGCATCTGGGCGGTCAAAGTCTTTGACAGCAGCGGGAACGGAAGTGTGTCGGAGGTGATCTGCGGCATGAACTGGATCGCCGCACATGCACAGGAAGACGCCATCCGGGTCGTCAATTTCAGCGGCACGTGGGGCGGCACGAATTCCGGGAACTGCGGTACCAGCTCCAACTGGTGGATGTCGACCGACAGCGCGCACCAGGCAGTCTGCAATCTGGTCAACACCAATGACATTCCATTTGTCGTGGCGGCGGGGAATGGCACCAATAACAACGGACACGGAGTGAATGCCTGGCGAACGCTACCCGCCGCATATCCGGAGACGATTGCCGTCGGCGCCATTGCCGATAGCGACGGTCAGCCGGGCGGCCTCGGGCAGTCGACCTGGGCCGGCGCCGATGACACCCGTGCATCGTTCAGCAATTTCGGCAACGTCGTCACGCTCTATGCGCCGGGAGTCAATATCACGTCGACCTGGAACGACGGCGGCTACCGCGTCGACAGCGGCACGAGCATGGCCGCCCCGCATGTGACGGGCGCCGTCGCGCTCTACCTGCTCAATCACTCAACCGCGAGTCCGGACCAGGTGAAGCGCGCTCTGGTGGCGTCCGGTGAGCCCGGTAGCTGGGGAGCCCCGTACGGGAATCAGCCACTGCTGAACGTCAGCAATCCAGATTTTGGTGGATCGGCCCCGCGGCAGATCTGGGAGAGCGACCTCACGGTCAGCGCGGCGGGCGGTAAGGTGATGACAGGACAGGTGACGGTGACGAGCGATAGCGGCCCGGTGGCGAATGCCTCGGTCACGCTCCACATCACGGGAGGCTCATTCTTGTCGAGCCGTACAGCCATCGATGTGACCGTGACGACCGGTAACGACGGGGTTGCACCGATTAACGTGTCGCTCGATTCGGCCGGCTTCTACTCGGTGCGGGTCACGAACATCAGTCACGACGGCGACGTCTACGCTGCGAACCGCAACGTGGTTTGGTCGCGTTCGGTCTACATCAAGTGATCGAAACGCTTGACATCTGAGAGGCGGGGGCTCGGCCTGGAGCCACGACATAATCCGCATCCGAAATGAATCCCCCGCGTTTAAAGACGAGAGGCCCGTCTGGTGGGCCGGGCCTCTCGCGGGATAAGGGGGAGAGTAGGGGGTGGGCAGCGGCGCGACTCGCTGCCCGGGGGTTAGGTGTTGTCAGGTGTTGTGGCGAGCGTCACGGTGAATGTCATCGTCTTGCCTGTGCTCGCCCGGTAGACCTCCACGTTCACGGTGTCACCCACGTTGAAATGAAAGAGTTGATTCTCGAGCGGGTGATCGCTGTCGATATCCTGATCATTGATCTTCGTAAGTACGTCGTTCTGCTGGATTCCCGCCTGGGAAGCCGGTGAGCCATCCTGTACGTTCGTCACCACCACGCCATGGTCGATCGGAAGGTTGTTGGCGCTCGCGGCACGTGGCGTCAGCGGCTCGTAGGTGATTCCAATATACGGTCGAACGACTTTTCCATTCGTAATGATTTGTGTCGCAATATCCCGTACGGTGTTGCTTGGGATCGCAAACCCCAGGCCCTCAGCCGTGACGCCTGGCTCCGCCTGGCGCACGACCGCGGTGTTCACTCCGACGACATCGCCGTTCAGATTGAGCAGCGGGCCGCCCGAGTTGCCAGGATTGATTGCCGCATCGTGCTGCAACATGTTCTCCATGTTGTGACCGCTCTCGGTCTGCAGTGTCCGGTTCAGCGCGCTGATGATGCCTTCGGTGACGGTATTGGTGAAATCGCCGAGAGCGCTGCCGATCGCGATGACGCGATCTCCGGGTCGTAAGTTGTCCGAGTTTCCGAACGGAACCGTCGCCGGGACCTGCCCGTCGACCTTGACGACCGCCAGATCGGCAAAGCTATCTGTGCCGAGCAGCGTCGCCTTCTGTTCAGTTCCGTCCGCAAAGATCACCTTGATCTCCTGACTTCCCTCGACGACATGGTTGTTCGTAACCACGTGTCCCTGGTCGTCGATGATGATTCCGGTTCCAGTGCCGTACGGCTGCAGCTCTCCGGCACCTACGAAGCCGGTCGCCTGCTGCTCGTTGACCACCGTGACCACCGCCCGGCTCACTCGCTGGACGATGTCCGCGACCGACGCTGCGTCGTTGGCGTCGCCCGGTTGCGGAACGATCACGGTCGGAAGCGAGACCGTCGTCGACGGAATCGCGGTCGATATTGCGCTCGTGGGAGTGGTCGTGCTTCCAGGATGAGCCGAGATGTTCACGACTCCACTCACCGGCGAGGCTGACGGACTGGGAGAGATGAAATACGCAGTAAGCCCGCCTGAGATGGCGCCCGCGATCGTCCCGAGACCGAGCGCCGCCACGGCAACCGTGACCAGAATTCCGAGACCGAATCGGCGCTGCATAAAGCAGCTCTCCTCTCCAGCCGGTCTGGGGGCTTCCCCCTGACCAGTTTTCATACTGAGCCTCGTCACTGAACTCGTCGTTAACTCAACCTGAAACCAAGCTGAATTTCGGACGCTTGACGGAGGCCCTATCCAATCGCTATCGTTCGGACGCTGTGAAGATGTTCCACTTGCCTGGTTTCGTCAGAGTCATATCGCTGGTCGCCGCACTTCTCGTCTCGGCGACGTTCCTTGGCGCCTGCGAGCAATCCGACTCGCTCATCGGCCCGGCCGGCTCACCGAGCGATCCAAACACGTATCCGGACACGTCGCTCCTGGTCAGCGTAGGCTGGCTGCAATCACACCTGCGCGACGCGAATCTGCTGGTGATCGACCTGAGCCCGCTCGGGGACTATCGGCAAGGTCACATTCCGGGCGCGATTCACCTCTGGTGGCAGGATACGATTGAAGTACACAATGATGTCTATGGGATGATGGTAGGGGAAACGGGCCTGGAGCAATTGGTTAAGGATGCGGGCATCACTCCCGACAGCCACGTCGTGCTCTACGACGCATCCGGGGATCGCTATGCCGCGCGCCTTCTCTGGGTTCTCAACGCCAATGGCTTCTCCAACGTCTCGCTGCTAAACGGCGGCCGGCAAGCCTGGACGGACGCACACTTCCCATTGTCGCAGGACTCGCCTGGCGAACAGGCAGGTCATCTCGACACCCAGGTCAGCTACGACGTGCTGATCGGCGCCGACGACCTCGCTCAGCACCTTCATGATCCGTCTTACGTGATCGTCGACAACCGCACGCCGGACGAGCAGCAGCAGACCTGGTACGGCAAGCTGCGTCTGGGCCGCATTCCGGGCGCGGTCAACGTTCCGTGGAGTCAGCTGACGTTCGGCGCGCCTGTACCGTACTACCGCAGTCCGGATGAATTGCGCGCGCTCTTCACGCAGGCCGGGGTCACGCCGGATAAAACGGTCATCGTCTACGGCCTGGATGGGGTGAGCGCCGATCAGACCTACGTCGCGTTGAAACTCCTCGGATATCCCTCGGTGCGCGTCTATGACGGTTCCTGGGCCGAATGGGGCGCCGACCAATCGCGTCCAATCGAACCTCTGCCCGGCGCCACCGGAACGGCGACTCCATGACCGTGGTGGTCGCGGATCTCAAGGTATCGACCGAGCGACACGTCTGGGACGGGATGCTCGACCGGTGGACGGCCGATCATCTTCTGCTCTGGTCTGCTCCGCCGGCGTGGGACGACCAAGCTCACGCGTACGAGGTGATCGCAACCTTCCGCGATAACCCGCTATCGTCGCCGGACGTCGAATGACTGGAACGGCCAGGGCATCTACAGCGGCAAAAAGGCCGGTCGAAACGCGTCGCGCGCTCATCGTCGTGATGCTGGCGCTGCTTCTCGGCGGGCTCGTCCTGGCGGTGCCGATTCACGGGTTGGATGCCTGGCCGCATCGCGTGCTGGCGATCGTTGCCGTGGCGTTGGTCCTCTGGATCGGCGAGGGACTCGACATCGCGGTAACGTCGCTGGCGGTCATCGTGTTGCTGGCCATCTTCGGGCCCGGTGAATCGTCGGCGGCGACTCGGGCCGCGCTCTACGGATTCCAGCTCTCGGCCGGGTATTTCGTGCTCTGCACGCTGGTCATTGCCACGGCAACGGTGAAGTGCGGCCTGGCATCGCGGATCGCTCGCCTGCTCATCGCTGGAGCGCGGGGCAGCGCGCGTCGTATGTACCTGGAACTCATCCTGTTCATGCCACCGTTCGCGATGGTCGTCCCCTCGGCCACGACGCGAAACGCGATTCTGATCCCCGCCTACGAACATGTCTACGACCGCTATGGGGTAACGCGCGGCGACCGGCTTTCGCGCGTCAACAGCCTGGCCATGGGCGTGTTGCAGATGGTCGCGTCTACGGCAGTACTGACGGGCGGCGTCGTGCCGATCACGTCCGCCTTCCTGCTCGGCGGGATGAGCTGGGGCCAGTGGTTCAAGTACATGGCGGTCCCGTGCTATGCGGTCATCTTCGGAGCAGCCGCGCTCCTTTTTCTGTGGAACCGGCCGAAGCTTCCAGTGCAAAACGTCGCGCACGTCGACGAGCCGGAATCGGTGATGGACGGCTGGACTGGTGCCGAAATCCGGACAGCGGTCACGATCGGCGTGATGACGATTCTCTGGCTCGGCGACTTCGTCACCGGGTGGGACCCGCTCATCCCAGCGATTCTCGGTGCGGTCGTGCTCCTGACACCGGGCATCGGCGTGCTTACCTGGCGCGAGTTCGAGAACGCGTCACCCTGGCGACTCTTCTTCGTCACGGGCAGTGCGCTCTCGATCGCCCGGGCGATGGAGACGAGCGGCGCGGCGGCCTGGATGGCGAACACGCTGCTGGGCCATGTCCCGCTGGCCGGGCTCCCGCTCATGCTCTTGCTGCCGACGTTGCTGCTGGTGGTCGTCCCGGTCAGCATCATGCTTCCCAATCGTTCAGGCGCACTCGGGATCCTGATCCCGTTGCTGTCTTCGATCTCAGTGCGAATTGGGGTGAACCCGATTCCGGTCGGTCTGATGGCGACTTTGACCGTCCAGACCACCACCTTTTACCCGGTGCAGAACGCGGCGACGCTGCTCGTCTACCAGACGCGACACTTCGCGCCGTTCGATTTGCTGCGCGCCGGACTCATTGTCTTCGCCGTCAGCCTGGTGGTGATGTTCACCATCGCCTTCCCCTGGTGGGGACTCGTTGGAATCCCGCTCAGGCCGTGACCGGCAGCGGTTATCGATGTTCGATTGGATTGTGACAATGCGCTACCGCGACGGAGTGCTCAAAGTGGAGCACGGTATTCTCCCCGGATTGCGGGATGTGCTGCAGGAGCTTGCCGATCAGGACGAGGACGTCCAATCGATCGTGCCCGGGCGGATCTATGTCACGCGCGGTCGTCCTGGCGGTGCGCTGCGCGTACGGGCCAGCACGCTGACGCAGACTGGTATCAAGCTCATTGCCAAACTAGGCTCGTCGGTGCAAGAGGTCTTCGTCGTCTGCGACGATCCGGCCAGAGTGCGCGCAAAGTTCAGCAAGAAGTGACTCCAAGTGGGCGACCTATTCCCGTCCCGAGCCCGCCCGTTCGGGCAGGTTCGTTCCCGCCGATTCTTCTCATCCCTGTGAATCCCCGCACAGGTAGCATTGCAATGGCATGATGCACGCAGAGGGAGACATGGATGTCATGGAACGGTTGGCACGGGAGTAGCAATGGACAGGGCCGCCCACCTGGGGGCGGGCGCAACGGCCATTCTCCCAACGGAAATTCAGAGGAGCGACAGGGCACCCGTGAAGTGCTGCGGCGGAACGTCGAGGCGGCGCTCAGCGGCATTCCGCGTGTGCTGCGTCTGGTCTGGGACACCAGTCCGCGTCTCTCGCTGGCGATGGGATCGCTTTCGGTTGCCCAGGCCGCGATCCCGGCGAGCCAGGTTTGGCTGTCGAAGCTGATCATCGACGCGGTAGTGGCGGGAATCAAATCGGGCGGCGCTCGAGCTGATCTTCGCCGCATCGTGATCATCGCCATCCTGCAGTTCGTCATCGCTGCCCTGGGAAGCCTGTTCAACACGCTGAGCAACATTGCTCAGCAATTGCTGCAGGAGCAGGTGTCTAACCGCATTCAGATGGCGCTCATGGAGCATGCTGACCGGCTCGACCTGGCGTTCTTCGAGCGTTCGGAGTCGTACGACCTGATTCAGCAGGTCCAACGCGAGGCAGCGATGCGGCCGGCGATGATGGTCTCGCAGACCTTCGGCCTGATTCGGACGACGCTGACCTTCGCGTCGATGGTATCGCTGATCGTGCGGCTGCAGTGGTTCCTGGCGGTTATCGCGCTGCTGGCACCGATTCCGGCCTTCATCTCGAGCACGCGGTATGGCTGGTGGGGCTATCAGCTGATGCGGCGGCAATCCCCGGCGCGTCGCATGATGTCCTACCTGACGACGCTGATGACGACCGACACCTACCACAAAGAGGTCAAGCTCTTTAGTCTCGGGACGTTCTTCACCGATCGCTATCGGACCATCTTCGACGAGTACTATGCCGAAAATCGCTCGCTGATCATCCGACGCTACCTGGCGGGATACGCCTGGGGGGCGCTTTCGACCATGGTGTCGAGCGCGACGTATCTTTACGTAGCGTTGCGGACGGTCGCGGGCGCGATCACCCTGGGCGACCTGACGCTGTTTACCCAGGCGGCCGTCTCGATCCAGAGCAACTTTCAGGGAGTGTTGAGCGGGTTGTCGTCGATCTACGAACATCAGCTCTATCTGACGACGCTGTTCGACCTGCTGGAGTCGACGCCCCTCGTGGGACCTCCGGAGCATGCGGTGCCGATCCGCCGCCCGTTTCAGGAGGGGATCGAGTTCCGTCACGTCTCGCACACCTACGAAGGGACGGGGCAGGCAGCCCTACGCGATCTCAGCTTCACGATACAGCCGGGCGAGACGGTGGCCATCGTCGGTCGCAACGGCGCCGGAAAAACCACGCTGGTCAAGCTCATCGCGCGTCTGTATGATCCCGCCGAGGGGCAGGTGCTGATCGATGGTCACGACGTCCGCGACTACGATCCGGCGGACCTGCGCAACGAGATCGGTGTCATCTTCCAGGACTACGTCACCTATCAGCTTACCGCGCGAGAGAACATCGGTCTGGCGCGCACCGAGCGGATAGAAGACATGCCGCTGATCGTGGCGTCGGCCGAAAAGAGCGGTGCTGACCAGGTAATCGCCGACTTGCCGTCGGGCTATGACACGCTCCTGGGCCGCTGGTTCGAACAGGGACACCAACTCTCCGGTGGTCAGTGGCAGAAGGTGGCGCTGGCGCGCGCCTTTATGCGCGATGCACAGATCTTGATTCTGGATGAGCCGACCGCCGCACTCGACGCCCGGGCGGAGTACGACCTATTCGTCCGCATGCGTGAGCTGACCGAAGGTAAGACCGCCATCTTCATCTCGCATCGTTTCTCGACGGTGCGTCTGGCGGACCGCATTCTGGTACTCGATGACGGCCGCCTGGTCGAGCAGGGTTCTCACGAGGAACTCATGGCACAGGGCGGACTGTACGCGGAACTGTTCAACTTGCAGGCCTCGTCATACCGGTAGGAGATTTGGTCGTCGCGCAGTGGCTCCCGACGCCAACGGCTGAGCCGGAGGGCGAAGGATCTCCCCAGTCGTCAAGGTTCTCAGATCTCCGGGGATAACCAAGCACTACAAACCCTCGTTCGTTGCCCATGTCGCATGGCCGGTGGTAGCATCTCTTGGCGCCAACCTCGCCCATTCTCGCACATGAACGACAATAACCGCGCGATCGCACGAGTGTCGCGTGTCCGGCTAAGCTGACGGGAATTCGATGGCAACCCGCCTCAAACGGCTCGATCTGCACGGGTTCAAGAGCTTCGCCACGGCGACGTCGTTCGTGTTCGACACCGGATTCACCGCGGTGATCGGCCCGAATGGCTCGGGCAAATCCAACATCTCCGACGCGCTGCGCTGGGTCCTTGGCGAGCAGAGCTACGCCAACCTCCGCGGACGCCGTACCGAGGACATCATCTTCGCCGGGAGTGCCTCTCGCGCTCCGGTCGGCATGGCGGAGGTGACCGTAACCCTCGACAACGAAGACGGCAGCCTGCCGGTAGCCTTCTCGGAAGTGAGCGTCACCCGCCGCGCCTACCGCAGCGGCGAGAACCAGTACCTGATCAACGGCGCACGGGTGCGCCTCAGAGGACGTGCTGCAGGTCACGGCCTCGCTGGGACAGTCGCACACGGTTATCGGGCAGGGACTGGTCGATGCTGTCCTGAGCCAGCGTGCCGATGAACGTCGCAGTCTGTTCGAGCATGCGGCGGGTATCACCGGACTGCGCATCAAGCACGCGGCCGCCGCGCGCAATCTCGAGGAGAGCCAAGCGAACTGCACTCGCCTGGAGGATCTGCTGACCGACCTGGAGCCGCGCCTGCGCTCGTCTCGAGCGTGCGGCGAAACAGGCGCGAGAATATGATGACGTGAAACGCCAGCTCAGATCGGCCCTGGAGCGCTCCTATGCACGTTCCTGGCTCCAGGCATTGGAGCGGCTGACGACCGCACAGGCGGCCGTTGACGATCTAGCAGAAAAGCTGAACGTGGCGAACCGTGCGCGAGACGACGTGCGGCAGCGGCTGACCCAGGCGACCGCGGCGGTGGCCGAGCGCTCGACGGGTATCGAGAAGCTCCGTGCGGAGATTGCCCTGCTGCGCGATGAAGAGCAGCGCAAGACGCACGAGCTGGAGCTGATCGACGAACGTCAGGTGGCGGCGCAGGCGCGCCGGGCCGACGCCGAACGCGTGCTGCATTCGGTCGAGTCGTCTCGATCTTCCCTGGCGCGTGAACAGCAGAGCTTGACCCTGTCGCTGGCGGAGCTGCGGCGGGAGACGGCGTCACGTGAGGCGCAGGTTTTCGACCTCGAGACGGCACATGCCGCATCGCGGGAGCATGTGGCCGTGCTCGAAACACGACGAGCAGCGGCCGATCGACAGCGGGCGAGCGTCGAACGGGAAACATTGCAGACGGAGACGCGCATCTCCCTGCTCCGCGGCAAGTTGGAGCAGATCGAGTCCGAAGGGGAGCGGATTCAGGCGGGCGCTGACGAGCGTGATGTCCGCCGCGGTGAGCTGGATTCCGAAGCGAGGCGCATTGTCGAAGCCGATTCGGAACTATCCAATCGCATCACGCAACGTGCCGCCGAGCTCTCGATGATCTCCGGAAAGTTGGCTGATGAGACCGGGAAGCGAGACTCGCTGCGGACTGAGCTTTCCGGGGTCGAACGTCGCGCCATGGAGGCGGCGACGCGCTTCGAAACGCTGAAACGGCTGGAGGAGAGCGGGGTCGGCCTCTACGCCGGTGTACGTCAGGTGCTGGACGAGTCGCGCAGAGGAGGGCTACGCGGCGTGCTGGGCACGCTGTCGAGCCTGCTCATTGTTCCGGCGGAACTGGAAGCGGCCATCGAAGCGGCACTGGGAGGCCACCTTCAGGATCTGGTGGTCGCCTGCTGGGCAGACGCCGAAGCGGCCATCGAGCATCTCAAACGGACGCAGAAGGGGCGCGCGACCTTTCACCCACTCGATTCGATTCGAGATCGCGGTCGGTCCGTGGCGCCGCCGGCCACACCGGGCATTCGCGGGCTGGCGGTCGACTTGATTGACATAGACGAGCGCGTGGAGCCGGTGGTGACCGGACTACTCGGTCGTGTTCTCGTGGCGGAGGACCTAGACGCGGCGCGCGTCGCGCTCCGCACCCTCTCGCCTGGCTGGAGCGTCGTGACCCTCGGCGGCGAAATCGCCCGCGCCGGCGGAACCGTGACCGGCGGGTCGCGGATCAAGGAGTCCGGTGCCCTGGCTCGGGAGCGGGAGCTGCGCGACCTACCGCGATTGCAGGCGCGCCTCGAGCAACAGCGCGAGCGACTCGACTGCGAGGTCGGGGTCGTGGAGCAGGCGCTGGCGGAATTGACCGCGTGCAAGTCAGCAGTCGAAGAAGCCATTGCCGCGGCGCGCTCCGAGGCGCGACACGTCATGGCGGACCGCGAGCGTCTGGACCACCAGTTGTCCGAGCTTGACCGTCTGGTAACGGCAGACCAGGAGCGAGCGGACCGGCTGGAGAACCAGCGAGCGACGACACGTCAGGAAATGAACGATCTTGACGCGCACCGCGCTGACCTTGAAACGCAATTACGCGGGGCTGAGGTTGAGGCCGAACAGCTGAGAGACGCGGTCCAGCAGGCACGCGCGGCGCTCGATGACAGCAACCTGCAGGCGGCGCGTAGCGATCTATCCGGCCATCGTGAGCGGGTGCGCAGCGTGGAAGAGCAGCTGCGTCGGATCGAGGCGCGCCTCGGAGATCTCGAACAACAGCATGCTACCAGCCAGTCGAGCCTGCGAGACCTGGATGCCACACGTGCTGAACTTGTTGTCGCGCAGCGGTCGATAGCCGAAGAGCGGGACGAATTGTCGGCGCGTCTGGCCACGCTGCGCTCACGTCATGACGCGGCGCAGTCGGATCAACTGTCGCTCGCGCGAGAAGAGTCGGCCGCGCGCGCGAACCTGGAAGCGGCCGATTCCCGCTGCCGGGACCTCGAGCGCCGGCATGATCACCTCTCACTCGACACCGCCCGGCGACGAGACGAGCTGGACTTGACCGTCGAGCGTGCCAGCCGGGACCTCGAGGAGGCCGAGGTCGAAGCGATCCTCGCGCGCGCGCGCGCCGCTGAAACGGATGAGTTGCCACGGCTTGAGCGGGAGATCACACGGCTACGTGAGCGATTGCGCCGTATTGGCGTGGCCGGTGACGACGCCATCGAGCAGTACGAGCGCGAAGCTGAACGCTACGCGTTCCTACGACAGCAGCTCGACGACGTCCGCTCGGCGACAGAGTCGCTCAGGACGCTGATGAGCGAACTGGACCGGACCATGGCATCGGAGTTCGACCGGACGTTCAGCGAGGTCGCACGGGCATTTGAGACCACCTTCACCACGCTCTTTGGCGGTGGACGCGCCCGGCTGATTCGCTGTGATGACGGTGACGGCCCAACCGGGATCGACATCGTGGCCCAGCCGCCGGGGAAGCGATTGCAGAACCTCGGACTCCTCTCAGGAGGCGAGCGGGCGCTGACCGCGGTGGCGCTGCTGTTCTCGATCCTGAAGGTCAACCCCAGCCCCTTCTGCCTGCTGGATGAAGTTGACGCCGCCCTCGACGAATCCAACGTCGTCCGGGTGCGAGATGAATTGCAGCGCCTCGCGCAGAAGACACAGTTCGTCGTGGTCACGCATAATCGCTCGACCATCGAGGGAGCCGACACACTCTATGGCATAACCATGGGAGATGACGGTATCTCGCGCGTCCTTTCGCTCCGAATGCCGCCTGAAGCCTCCCCGCGAACGAACCGGCTAGCTGTTCCTCACACGGCGATCTCTCACCTCAAGCTGTACAAACTGTCCTCATTTCTGGATGCCGCCGGGCACGGATTTTGTGGGCGTTGTCTTGCATCCTCGCCGCGGTCGGCGATAATGGGAGTGCGCGACCAAGCTCTTACTAACTTCAAATCAATTCGAACTTTGCTTGCACGGAACTGGCGACGGGTATGTCCGCACCGAGCGTTTCACGCCGTAGCGACGAATTGGCTGGTGTTATCCAGCCTGTGACAGTTGTCTCGTTGGCGAGCCTTGCGTTCGCGGCGGTGTCGACCGTACTCATGCTCCAGTCGATGCGCGTCTTTGTCTCGTATCTGGTCTTCGTCATCGATCAGAGCCAGCGAACCACGCTGGCCGGGATCGCAGCCGGAGTCTTTCTGGCAAGTGGTCTGGGCTGGCTCCTGATCAAATTCGTTGGGCCGGTTCTGGCGGTCGTGACATCCTCGGTGGTGCTATCGATTGCACGCCTTGCTCTCCAGTTCTGGGCAGCTCCAGAGGCACGGCTCTGGCTTGGCGCGGCGGCGGTCGTCGCCTGGGGCTGGCTGGCCTATGGCCTGTTGGTCTCCCGCCGCGATTCCTTCGCGCTGGGTCTCGGATTCGGCCTCGCGCTCGATCTGGGCATTCGGGTCTCATTCCGGACCGTCGACACTCCCTGGATCCCATCGATCGCCTCGAACCTGGTGACCGCCGCACTCGTCGGGCTGATGCTTGGGTCGCTCTCCTACATCCAGATTCCCGAGCTGGCAAGGGGCTGGCATCGTCGATCGGCCATCTCACTGGTGGCCATCGGTCCCGCGATCGCGTTCTATTTCCTGGCGCTCGGCAATCTCGGACTCGTTCAATCTCGTCTCGGTCTCGATTTTCCCGGTGCCGCGGTGGTGCTGACCTTCGGCATGGCCATCGGTATTCTCGGCGCGGCGCTTCGATGGTCTGGAGAAATCGCGGTCCTGGCTTCGTCCGAGTGGCGCGTCGCCTGGCGCATCACGCTGGCAGTTGCTGTCCTGGCCGGATTCTGGTGGTTCTGGCTGGACCGGCCATTCAGCGTCGTGGGATTCATCCTCTGCTCGGCGGCCAGTATCATGCTGCTTACCGAGACGCTGCTTGACGAGCCCATTACCGGTGGCGACCGAACGCCACTCCTGCCCGCAATTCTGTTCACCGTTGGACTGCTCCTTGAGATGGGTCTCCTCTTTGCCTACTACACCCGGTCCGGAAGCCCCACGCTGCTCGGTGGCGTCATCGTCGTCTTCGTGCTGTCAGCGTTGGCCGGCGCGACGAATCCGCTGGCACGCTCGATTGAGCGTGGGTTCCCGTCAGTCGTGGCGGCCGGGGTCCTGGGTGGCCTGCTGCTGCTCGTCAGTGGTTGGCAAGTCTGGTCGTGGAGCGACGCGGCGGCCGTCGACGCGATTGGTCCCAACATCACCGTGATGACCTATAACATCCAGAGCGGGTTCTCGGCTAACAACCGGTTTGACCTGGATCGCATCGCACAGGTTATCGAGCAACAGCAGCCGGATGTCGTCGTGCTGCAGGAGGTCAGTCGCGGGTGGCTGGTGACGTCGAGCGTCGACGAAGTGCTCTGGCTCAGTCATCGGCTCAATATGAATTACGCCTTCGGACCGAACTCTGACGACGGTCTCTGGGGGAACCTCGTCCTCAGCCGCGCGCCAATTACCTCGGTGGAGAAAGTTCAATACACTGAGACGCAGAATCTCAAGCGAAGCGTGCTGCAGGTGCAGATCACGACGCAGGCCGGTGACATCTGGGTGCTGGCAACGCATCTCGACGATCCGCGCAACGCTGGTGCGGTTCGGCTGGCCCAGGCGAATCAACTGGTCAACGTCTGGAGTCATCATTCGCCGGCGCTGCTGATGGGAGACATGAACGCTGACTCCGGGGATCCGGTCATCCAGACGTTCCGTGCGGCCGGCTTGATCGATCTTGGACAGAACCTCGGGCCGGATCAGACCACATCGAGTGACGGCCGTCGAATCGACTACATCTTCAGCACGCCTGATATCGGTCTCAGCGACATCCGGGCTCTGAACGTCTGGACGTCTGACCATCGCCCGGTCGTAGCGCGTGTGACCATCTTCCCCGCGCAGAGTCATGCACCCGAGATCCAGGTCAGCGGCAGCGAGAACCTACACGGCGTCCAGGACTCGCCGGTCACGCCTTACGGCCATTCCGTGTCATCGAGCGGCCAGATCGGCCGCCGCACGTGACGGAAGTCAAGCCGGGAGAGGTCGGCGCCGGTGATGCCGGGCCCCTCGACGAGAACCACGCGCTCGGCAATCGGCTCAAATGACGCCCGGAAGTGCCCTTTCCCCTTGAGCGCGATCACCCGCTTACGCGTCGGTTCGATGCCGTGCGAGCGAAAGATGTTGAGATCGATGGGTGTCTCGGCATGTTCGGTGACAAGAACCTCGATACCGTTGCAGTCGAGGACCACCGTGCGCCCCAACTTCACGCGCACGCCCGCATGCATCGGCCCAGCATTGACATAATTCCCGTCGGAGAGTAGGCGGACATATCCGGTAACGAGGAGCGGATCACCGTGCAGCGTATCGGTCTTGCCGCCGAGGTGGAGGCGCACCTCGTGTCCAACGCCAGCTTCGATACATTGCGCCACCGATTCCGGGTCCTTGATCAATGCCAGTGCCGCGTCGTGGACGGCTTGCTGGAGCAGGAATTTCAGCAGTTCCGAGCTGTCACCAGGACCGCCGGTCCAGGGGTTATCGCCGATGTCGACCAGCACCAGCGGTCCATGTTCGATCGACTGAAGCGCACGGATCGCATCCTCCCAGGAGGTCACTCCACCAAGAAAGCCTTCCCGGTGCTCCCAGGCGAAGGACGCCAGGTCGTCTGCCAGTCTCCGCGCGAGTTCGGCGTCGCCATCGGTGGTGACGATCACGCTGAACCCGGCTTCGGCCACGTCCGCGGGCGGAAATCCTCCAGCGACGGTCACGTTGAGGACGCGCGGATTCGTCTCGATCTCGTGCGCCTGCTCGATGATTGCCTTCATCGGGTTGCGGCCGGTCGGCATGTTCTGTGACGTCGGCAGCATTGGCGGCTTGGCCAGTACGGCGGTCGGCTTGATGCGCCCTTCGATCATGTCGACCAGCAGATCGGCTGCTTCTCGGCCCCGTTCGCGCTGGTCGATATGCGGATACGTGTCGAACCCGATCAAGATGTCCGCTGCGTCGACCATGCGCTGGCTGATGTTGGCGTGTAGGTCGAGGGTCGCCACGATCGGGACGGCCGGTCCGACCGCATGTCGCACCCGCTCCAGGATATAGCCGTCCCCGTCCGGATCGAGCTCAGAGACCATCGCACCGTGCAGGCCGAGCAGGACGCCGTCGATGAGACGCTGCGCCTGGATGCCCGCGATGATCTCGTCGAGTAGTGTGCCGAGCGCGTCACCGGTGACCATGCCGGACGGTGTCGCCCAGACCGGCCAGGATCGGGACCAGCTCGAAACCATGTTTGCGCGACCCGTCGATGAACCCGGCGAAGGGAGTGGCCGTCTCAGCCAGCTGCCGCAA
The DNA here is from genome assembly GCA_963728335.1 of uncultured Chloroflexia bacterium. Classification (GTDB taxonomy): domain Bacteria; phylum Chloroflexota; class Chloroflexia; order Thermomicrobiales; family Thermomicrobiaceae; genus CALAGB01. The sequence goes on along the minus strand of CAVSJP010000008.1, from coordinate 54,971 downwards.
AATCTGGTCGCCACGATGGATCCCCGCGCGCTCGAAGGCGGTGAGCCCGGTTGGCACGCGACTGAACGTATTCGTCTCGTGAGAGAGTTCCGCGGCGACGACACGCATCATCCGGCTCCATAGGGCGTCAATCCGAGCAATTCACGGACCTCGTCCGGCGTCGCCAGTTCGCGATCCGCCTCGCGGGCGATCCGCGCCACGCGAGCGACCAGCGGCGCGTTTCCCTCAGCCAGCTTGCGGTAGGAGTAGTAGATATTGTCCTCGAGCCCAGTGCGTGCGTGGCCGCCCATGGCGATTGCCAGGATATTCATTGGCAGCTGTGCTCGGCCGATGGCGCAGACCGACCAGTGGGAATGCGGCGGAAGCTGATTGACCATGTGCATCAGTTGTTGTGGTGTCGCGGGAGCGCCGCCCCGCACACCCGAGGACGAACTGGAACCAGTAGGGCGGCTTGAGCTTTCCCTGGTCGATCAAGCGTTTAGCGTTCTCGATCATGCCGCTGTCGAAGCACTCGATCTCCGGTTTGACGCCGAATTCGTCCATGCGTCCGGCCAGGGTGTCGAGGAACGACGGGGAGTTGACGAAGACGCCTGCACCAAAATTGACCGAGCCGCAGTCGAACGACGCGATCTCCGGGCTGAGTCGAACGGGATTCATGCGCTCCTCATCCGAGACGATCCCTGCGCCGCCACCGGTCGACATGTTGACGATGATTGGGCAGCTCGCGCTCACGAATGATCTCGGCCACGCGAGCATAGCGCTCAGGATCACAGGTGACGCGACCGTTGTCGTCTCGAACGTGAATGTGGACGATGGCGGCGCCCTCTTCGTAGCAGGCGATTGCCTGTTCGGCGATCTCCTCCGGCGTGATCGGCACATATGGAGTCTGCTCACGTGACGTTGCGCTGCCGGTGGTCGCTACCGAGAGAATCAATTTGTCCATCACTATCCCCCACCCATCCTCCGCGGCGCCAACAGGCTTTGCCGGCGTACCCGGGTCATGCCGCGACCGTCCAACACTCGCTCGCGCCGACCGACAAGCCGGTCCGAGAATCACCCTCCGACGGTTCCTAGCATATGACAGGTTCAAATCGTGGTACAGCGCCCTGGGCGGGGACGCTCTGGTTCGGTGCACGTGGCCAGCGCGGCTGGGATCAGCATCTCGGTAATCCTACGGTCTCGATGCGCCGCGTTTCGCCGACGTGAAATTACGCAGATCTCACGATGGCGGATCGCGCGCTCCTGTTTAGAGTCGTAGATGGGCGGAGATCATACGCCGGTGACACAGGTCCGGCAAACAGGGAGGTACCCGATGCTGTTTCGCGTATACCGGGTCGAGCGTGACCTGGCAGAGCATACCCGGCGCGATGAGGTGCGTCACGATAGACAGCGTGGCATGTACGCGACGCGTATCCCCGCGGCAGTGGCTGTCGCGGCGTGTGACGTACCGTATTCAGTTCCTGCGACGTCGAATCCGGCGCGTGAAGGTTCAGCGAGATGTCTGACGCCGTGCCAGCCACGGTCTGCGAGCCTTGCCAGTAGCGGTGTCCAATGCCGACTGATGGCCCACGTACCTGCACCGCGTCAAATCCCGGTGATCAGTCTCAGAATCGCGCAACCGCATCGATCTGGAGCCGCGGCACAGGGCCTGCGTTATTGGGACCAGTGATGAATGAGGGAGAAGCTGAAAGGACAGCAGAAATGTATATCGGGGTTGGAACCGTTGTCGCTATTCTTGTAATCCTCTTGATTCTCTGGATTATCGGCGTCATCTAGCCACGCTGATTTCGCGATTCGCATCGCGACGACAGGGCCATGCGGCCCTGTCAATCATAAATGAGCCATCTGCTGGGACGAAGACCTGACGAGCAGATTGGCGCACAGAGACGATATTCTTCGGTGCCGCTCAATGGGCGGCACTTTTTTGTGCGTGAGCCGCACTTTTCGTACGACGTCGGGCCAACAAATGACGCCATTTTGACTGATGGGCCCTCATTCCATCGCCTGTTGACGGTGGATGGGGCGAGCTCGCGGGTCGCCGGTTGGAGCAACCCGCGAACGTTCGAGTGGTGCCCTTGACAGTATCTCGATATGGTGATATGATTATCTCAGTTGCGCGGGTCATGTGGACCCCGAACCAATCAGGAGGCGACGATAATGTCCGCAATCACGAAATTCATGCACTTTCTGTCCGTCACCAACGCGAGGGACAACGCCTTCGAGAACTATTACGTCTCGCTGGCGCGCAGCCGCTACCAGGGTGCCCCGAGCGCGGCTGAGGCGCGACGTGACTTCGAAGTCATCCGCCGCACGGTTGATAAGGCAGTTATCTTCTAATCATCCTTCGCCGACTCGCGGATAGGTCCGCGACACTACGAAGAACCGTCGGTTATATAACCGACAACGTGAACGGGGCTGGTGGCAATCACCAGCTTCGTTGCTTTTTCCTCAATTGGCCGAAAGATCGGAACTCGGTGATAATCGTAGTGCGCACCACGCATGACGCTGACGTGAAAGAAAGGAGAATCCCATGCCAGTCCGAAAAGACAACTTCGAAATCGGTGATCTCCTCACTACGGTGAAAAAGGGCATGCCTGCCGCGCCGGGCAATATGAGCGCCCAGGAGTTCAGCCTCTTCTGCGAGAACATCGTGAATGCCATGGTGATGGCGATCGACATGTACGACCGGGGTGTCGGATCCGTCGACGCCGATTTTGGCGAAGAGGAGCGCGCGGTCGAGGATTAGCGTATGGTCGAGTGATTTCGATCGTTGTTCCAGAGACGATCATTCTTGGCCGGCCGCCGAGCGCGCCGGCCATGCGCGTTAAGCCAGACTCGTCTCTCGAGCGAACGCCAACAACAAGTCGACGAATTCGTCGGGATATTCAAGCGTGAGCATGTGTGCCGCGTTGTCGAGGGTGACGCACTGCGCGTCGCGGATCTCGCTTGCAAGGCGACGGGCGATGCGCACGATATCCTCCTGGTCGTCGTTGCCGGCAATCACCAGCGTCGGCACGCGCACCTCTTCGAGACGGGTATGGGCCGGTGGAACGACGTCCTGCCGTCCCTTTGTAGCGGGCTCGAGCTCCCAGACGCGGGCGTTCATCCTGCGTACTCGCTGTCGCACAGCGTCGCTGACCGAGGCGGGGTCACGCTCCGGACCGTCGACCCACATCGCGGTCTCAATGTCGATCGCCCGCTCGATATCGTTTGCGTCAAACGCCTCCTCGATACGGCCCCAACCGGCGCGTAACCCGGCTGAACGCGGGGCGTCGTCGAACACGCCTGGCGACACGAGGATCAGTCCATGTACCAGCTCGGGCCGCAAGAGCGCCAGTTCGAGTGCGACCCTGGCCCCCATCGACACCCCAGCTACGATGGCGGTCTCAACCTCGAGCCGGTCCAGGAGTGTCGCCGCATCTTCCCAGTCACTGAACGGCTCCGGCCCCGGCACGGACCGGCCAAACCCGCGCATGTCGAAGCGAATCACGTGAAACGTCTGTGCGAGTCGTGCAAACGGCTCATCCCACATGCTACTGTCGGCGATCCCCGCATGGAGCAGGAGCAGAGCTGGACCCTGACCGCGCTCTTCGTGCCAGAGTCGCGCCTGCCCAATCGAGACGAATCCGCCGTCAGTCCGATCACCTGCTGTCATGAGTCCATCCAATCAATTGGTTTCAAACATCGATTCTCCCGGCGCTCGAAGTCATTCTCGAGCTCGCCGGTATGGCAAAATGAGGGTCGCTGCCGGACTCGTGTTGCCGGCCTGAATTGCAGGAGAACATGTTCTTTTTCCTCTTTGCGCTCATTGCCTTTGCCTTCGTTCTGATTCTGGTCGTGATCTCCACCGTCGGGTTTACGCTCGCCTCACTTGTCACGCTCTTCAAGGCTCCGGGTCAGTTCAAGACGCTCCTACGTGACCGGCAACTGCGCCGCAACCATGCGCTGGAGCACGGGACGATCAATGTCATCGAAGAGCGGTTTGGTCCGAGCCGACTGGCTGGGCTAGCTGAACCTGGTGGATTCACGATTCAGGGCGGCGCACCGCCCGACGTGGTCGCCTCCGCGGCCAATGAGGCGCTGCGCCGGCTGCGGGACGGTGAGCGTCACCTGGCGCTCCATCGACGTTGTGGCACTAGCCTGGTCGCGGCACAGCTAACGATGGCGGTCGTGTTTCTGATCGCGCTCATCATACTACGCGAGTTGAGCTGGCTGCCGTTCCTGGCCGGGCTACTGGCGGCGATCGTGCTCGGCCCGCGGCTTAGCCTCTGGCTGCAGCGGTTCGTCACCACCGACGCGCGCATGGACGACGTTCGCATTTCAGGCGTCGAAGTGCGCCGGCCCGACAGCCGGCTCGGTCTGATGTCGATGTTCGTCCTTGGGCCGGTCTTCGTGCACACCGAGCACGGGGCGGCGCGCTCGAGTGCGCCCCGAGACGACGCGGCGCGGGATGAGCAGGGCGATGTCACCCTCATCACCGGGGATCGGGAAGAGATTCCCGTTGGCGGCTATCGCGTGCGATAGTCCTTTCATCCGGGATTGCGGGAGCAGACAAGCGTGACATGGGGTGGGGGACAACGTTTGGCGAGAGAGAATTTGCTGATCGCGCAGTCAGGTGGCGCGACAGCGGTGATCAATGGGAGCCTGGTTGGTGCGATCGAAGCGGCACAACGGCTCGGTCGTTTTGGTGCGATCATCGGCGCACGCAACGGCATCGAGGGAGTGCTTGCGGAGTCGTTCGTCGACCTCGGACGACAGTCCCCGGACGTGCTTAGCCGGGTGCGACGCACGCCATCAGCGGCGCTCGGTACCTCACGGCGAAAGCTGAGTGACGACGACGCGGCGCGTGCGCTGGCGATCTTTCGGGCCCACCAGATTCACGCGTTCGCCTACATTGGCGGCAACGATTCGGCCGATACCGCGCTCCGTCTGAGCCGCCTGGCTCGGGAAGCAGAGTATCCGCTGCGGGTCGTCAGCATCCCCAAGACGATCGACAACGACCTGCCGGGCACCGACCATTGTCCCGGCTATGGCTCGATTGCCCGCTTCCTGGCCCTCGCCACCCGTGACTCCGGCCTGGATACCGAGGCCACCGCCAGCCTCTATCCCGTCAAACTTATTGAGGTCATGGGGCGCAATGCGGGTTGGGTCGCGGCTGCCTGCGCGCTGGGTCAGGATGGGACGGGAGAGGCTCCGCACCTGATCTTCTTTCCGGAACGGCCACCACGCGACCTGGATCGTTTTCTCGAGCAGATCCAGGGCGCCTGGGAACGCAACGGTAAAGTCGTGGCGATCGTTCCCGAGACGCTGAAGGATGCCAATGGCGCGCCGATCGGTGGGAGCGACGTGGTCTGGACGGATGCCTTTGGGCACTCCTATGCTCCGGGCCCAGGTCCGGCGCTGTCGCGCGCGGTCGAGGATCGGCTGGGACTCAAGGCCAGGTTTGACAAGCCCGGGACGATCTCTCGCATGTTCATCGATTCTGTGGCGGAGACGGACCTTCGCGAGGCGGTCGAGGCTGGCGCCGCGGCGGTTGACCTGCTTGGCCAGGGCGTCTCCGGCGTCATGGTGACGCTGGAGCGTACCGGAGATGACCCCTATCGTGTGCGGGTCGGCTCGGTTCCGCTCGAGCACGTCGCCAATCGCGAGCGCCTGCTGCCCGACGAGTTCATTGGGCCGGACGACCACTCGGTCACAAACGCATTCCGCCGCTACGCGCTGCCTCTCATCGACGGACCGCTGCCACCAGTCGGCCGCCTGGAACTGATCGACTACCCCGGCTGACCAACGCGCGACCCGCCCCACCTCCTGGCACCTTATACGCGATACCAGCCTATAGACCGGATGTCCTCGGTTTGCTCACCCGGCGCGACGGTGAGTAACGCCGTCGCTCAGACGACGACGTAGCCTTCGGCGTCCCGGTCGACGAGTCGTGTCGCATATCGACCAACGTCCGGCAGATCGGGTAACAGTTCACCGAACAGGATCTCGTTGAAGTTGTTATGCTCTTCCCGGTTCTCCCAGCGCTCGACCCAGACGTAGTGGTAGTCCTCGTCCATGCGAACCAGCTCCGACGTGATGCACCCACTGGTCTCTCGCGCGCGCTGGACAACGGTTCCGAAGTCACGTTCGAAGGATCGCTGGTGACCCTCTTCCACCTCGAAGAAACTCAGATCGACAAACATTTCGCGCCCGCCTCCTGCTTGTATGACGTTCACGTGACGGCAAGACTGAGCTTGCAGAAGATCTCCGCGCTCAGTTCGCTCGACCGGATTGTACAAAGGCGTGCCACCGATGGCTGAATCATTGCGTCCAGACCCGCTTTTCGATACCGAGACACCGGGCGATCCGGCCGCAGGTCTCGACGCCCTCCGCATCTCGCGGCAACTCTATGACGACATGATCGCGCACCTGCGCTCGACACTTCCGCTCGAGGGCTGTGGCATCATCGCGGTCGAATCGGACGTTACCGTTCGCCTGTTTCCTGGCACGAACACCGAATCAAGCGAAACCCGCTACAATATGGACCTGGGTGAGATCGTGGATGCCTTCAACGAGATCGACCAGAACGGGTGGCAGCTCGGGGCGCTGTTCCATTCACATCCGCGAAGCATTCCGGTTCCGTCAGAGACAGACTTGCGGAACGCCTATTATCCGGGCGCGCTCATGGTGATCGTATCATTCGCCGTCGAGCCGCCTGAATCGCGCGCCTATCGCGTCGACGGACCCGTGCGCGAGGTGCCGATCGAGATACTGGCAGAGTAGAGGACTGGGCACGTGGAAGAACGCAAAGTCATTGGAGTGCTGGGCGGTATGGGGCCACTCGCCACCGTCGATCTCTATCGTAAGATCGTCGAAGCGACCCCGGCACGACGCGACCAGGATCATCTCCACGTCGTCATCGAGTCGAATCCCGCCGTTCCAGATCGGTCCGACGCGCTGCTCCATGGCGGCGCGGATCCAACTCCATTGCTGTTAGCCGGCGCGCAACGACTGGCACAGGCAGGCGTGGACTTCATTGTCGTTCCCTGCAACACCGCGCACGCGTTTTTGTCGCGCATCGAAGCCGACGTGCCGGTGCCGTTCCTCAGCATGGTCGACGCGACGGCACGCGTGATCGCGCAACGGCTTCCGGGTACTCGGGTCGGGATTCTGTCGACCGCTGGGACGATCGCGGCCAATCTCTACCAGACCGCGTTTGAGCAGCATGGTTTGAGCGCCGTGGTTCCGGACGGATCCGGTCAGGCGCGCGTCTCTCAGGCCATTGCCGACGTCAAGGCGGGAAATGTGGGACTGGAGCAGACGGCACTCGCTGCCACGACCGCAAACGAATTGATCCGCGCGGGAGCGGGGGCGATCGTGACGGCATGCACCGAGCTCCCGCTTATCCTGGCCCAGGGTGACGTCTCCGTGCCACTCTTTGACCCGACGCAGGTGCTGGCCGAGTCTGCCGTCGCCAGAGCGCTGGGCCATTCCACCGCCGGGGTCGAGATGGCGGGAAGGAGCGACCGCGGATGACCATGGAGTACCAGCAGATGCTTGAACGGATGATCCGGGTGCCGGAGCGAATTCAACGGCTCATCGAGGATGAGCCGGACGCTGATCTGTGTCGCGCGGGGATGGGTGGCTCCTGGGGCGCGGTCGAACATATCGCGCATTTCAAGGACTTCGACGAGGTGACGCTCGAGCGCGTGGAGTTGATCTTGACTCAGGAGAATCCTGAGATCGACGACTTCGATACCGACGTTCGCGCGATTGAGCGGGATTACCACGCCGAAAACCCGCACGCCACCGCCGATGAGTTCGCGACGCTCCGGGCAATGCTGGTCAACCGGCTGGATGGGCTGACCGATGCCGACTGGCAGCGGACGGCACGCCATCCTGATCTTGGCGTCATAACCATCGACACCCTGATCCGCCGGCTGGACGAGCACGACGTGCAGCACTACACCGCGCTCAAAGACGTGCTGGCCTGAGCCTTCCGATCACTTCGATCCCCATCAACGTACCAGTGGACAAACGGGCGCGACAGGTGGTTGCTGGTCGACCATCTGGGTGAGCCATAAGCGAGCCCCGCGACAACCTCTCGGTGATGTACCCCAAGCTTCCTCTCGGCGCGGTGAAGGCCCCCAGATGTTGCGGTATCACTAGCCCAGGCCGTAACAGTTGCGTATTCCGCAGTAGATACCTATACTGGTGACCAAGAATTCCGACATACTGTGTTCGATTCTCGGCGGCCGCTTGGTGGGGGCGTTGTCGTTTGCCACCTGGCTCCGGCATACGGATCAGGACCCATGGATGTCGGGATCAGAGGACATTTCCGGCTCAAGTCGCCCGAGCTAAGGAGTAGCGATTCATGTCTGTCGGGGACAAGACGCTTGTTTGCCGAGATTGCGGCCAGGACTTCGTGTTCACCGCTGGGGAGCAAGCGTTCTATCTGGAACGCGGGTTCGTGGAGCCCGCACGGTGTCCAACCTGTCGTGCATCGAGGCGTCAGTCGCGTCAGAACGGCGAGCTCGGTGGGGGTGGTGCGCCGCGGGGCGAGCGGCGTCTCTTTCCAGCGGTCTGCGCCGAATGCGGGCAGGAAACCATGGTGCCATTCGAACCGCGCAATGGACGCCCGGTCTACTGCAGGGACTGCTATCAGCGGATGCGCGTTCAGTAGCACACGTCAGCGTGACAAGCGAACGATCAACACCGGTCCGAACGTTCTTTCACAGCTCGGCATCTGACGGTTGAGTTCTGCATCTCCGGTGATCGTGTGAACGGCAGTGCGGCTTCGAGCTCGTGCCCGTGAATGAACATCCGCGGTTGATTGCAGGCGGGCTACGCCCACCCCGGTGACAATGTCTCTTGCCTCGTGTGTTCCTGCTTGACATCCCTCAATCTGCGGCCATAGGATAGCGACATCTTGCGAAACTGAGTTGTCGATCGACTGGTGCCGTCTGGGTTTATCGTCGTGGCGTCGAGGTTCTATCTCTCGTGGTCCGCGAATAATCCAGGCCAGCACCATGATCGGCGAACGACGAAGCTTGGCGAGAGTGCTCGTGCCCTGAGATTTCATGCGCTAAGAGCGAGTACAGATTCCCAGGACCGAACAGGGTTGAGATGGATGGTCTCTGAGCCCATTTTCCGGCTCAGGACGGGAGGTTAGCGTGGTTCACCCGAATGGTTCCATCCGACGGGAAGAACTCGACGGTACACGCGCGATGGAGCAAGAAGCGCAGCTGTCGTCGGCCCAAGCCGAGGAAGAGTCCCAGCGAGAGCTCGAATACGGGCTTGAGGCCGCCTCGTCGATCAAAGATCGAAAAATCCCCCTCTTCACCCGTGGCCGATGGAAGATCGGCAACAGCGGCCAGTTCATGAGCTCGCCGTTTTTGGAAGACATGCGGACGCTCGGTGGCCAGGACGTGGCCGTGGTCGGCGTGCCGCTCGACACCGGCACGACGTTCCGTTCGGGAACCCGCTTCGGTCCCGGAGGCGATGCGGAGAATGTCGGGCGGTGGCTACAACCCGAGCCTCGGCGTTGACCTCCCCGAGTCGGTCAATATGGTCGACGTCGGCGACGTCCAGGTGATCCCGGCCAACATCGAGAAGAGCTTCGATCAGATCGCGTTGGCGATCGGGTACATCCACGAACGAGGCGTCTTTCCGGTGGTCCTCGGCGGTGACCACTCCATCGGGTATCCCGATATTCGTGGCATCGCCCCCTACATCGACGGCAACGTCGGGATCATCCACTTCGATCGCCACAGTGACCTCAGTGAATTCACCTGGGACGAGCGGATGCATGGCTCGCCCTTCTTCCACGCCACCAACATTCCGAACGCGCCAGCCACGAACCTGGTGCAGATCGGCATCGGCGGCTGGACCGGCTCACGTGAAGGACTGAAGAACGCTCGTGAGCGACAGGCGACCGTCGTGACGCTCGAGGACGTTGATCGCTTTGGGGTCGATCGAATTGCCGAGTACGCCCTCGAGATTGCCTGGAAGAACGCGAAGTGTGTCTACCTGAGCTTTGACATCGACTGCGTGGATCCGGCCTTCGCGCCCGGCACCGGCACCCCTGAGCCCGGCGGATTTCTCCCGCGTGAGGTGATGCGATTGGTGCGCCTCATTACCGCTGAAGGATTGGCTGGCATGGAGGTCGTTGAGGTGTCGCCGCCTTACGACATATCGGACAATACCGCGCTGCTCGGATCGCGGGTCATCATGGATGTGCTGGCGACGCTGGTCCGCAATCGCAAACTCGGACGCTACCCGAGTGCGTCGCCCGACGGCAGCACTCAGCAGGCGACGGCATCCGAAGTCAGTACGGCGGACGAGTAGACGTCCTGCGCGTGCTGCAGGAATTCAGTCGGTCTCTCCTGTGGTCGGTGCGTTGGCGCGGCATGACAGACAGAGATTAATCGCCGTTCGGCGCAGCCTTCACCTCATAGTGCCGGGCAACCGGTTCGACCCGCGTGAGGAGTTGGCGCGCCTCCGGCTCGATGACTGGCACGGTGAAGTCCTCGCCTGCGAAGGCACGCACCGAGTCCATCGACGCAAACAGGATCATCACCGCGAATTCGACTTCCGTGTCCTGCTCGTGTCGCAGCACATAGGCGCCGTGACAACCGTCGATCTGCGTGATTTGAGGCAGAATTTCCCCGCGCACGAAGCGCTCGTAGGCGTCGGCGTTCTCGGGCGTCGTCCAGCCCTTCCACAACCGCGCGATCATAACAGTCCCTTCTGTTTTTGCGGTGATTAGCCCCGTTGACGGGGAAACAGGAACGGAGCCACGTGGCTCCGTTCCGCTTCTCTGACCGTTTCCGAAGGACGAACCGTTGCCTACTTGCCGAGTTCCTTCTCGAATTCGGCTTCGGTCTCGGTAAGACTCTCGTCGATAATGTTGACGATGCGATCCAGTTCCTCGTAGGTCGTCACCAGCGGCGGCGCGACGTGCAGGATGTCCCAGGTTCGGGTGAGCATACCCTTCTGGTTGATGCGCTCGTCGACCTTCTTGACGAACTGAGAGTCCTTGGACCACTTGGCCTTGGTCTCCTTGTTCTGAACCAGCTCGACGCCACAGAAGAGGCCGAGGCCGCGAACATCGCCGACGCTCGGGTGCTTCCGCAGGCCGTTCAGCTTGTCGAGTAGGTACTCGCCCTTCTCGGCGCTCTGCTGCACCAGCCCCTCGCGCTCGATGATTTCGAGGTTCTTGAGGGCCGCGGCGGCCGCGACGGCCTGCCCGCCGAAGGTGAGCAGGTGGCCCAGCGCCACGTCTTTCTTCTCCTTAAAGGTATCGAAAATCTTGTCGCTGACCGCGACACCGGCGACCGGCGCGTAGCCGGACGACAGGCCCTTGGCCATCGTCATCAGGTCCGGCTGCATGCCGAAGTGCTCGGTCGCGAACATCTTGCCGGTTCGGCCAAAGCCATTGATGACCTCGTCCATGATCAGCAGGACGCCGTGCTTGTCGCAGATCTCGCGCAGTCGCTGCCAGTACTTGGGCGAGGGGACGTGCAGACCGTTCGCCGAAGAGATCGGCTCGCCAATGACGGCGGCGACGGTCTCTGGGCCCTGATTCTCGATCTCCTGCTCGATGTAGTTGGCGCACATGATGTCGCCCGCTTCGCCCTCGAGTCCGAAGTCGTTGCGGTATTGGTTCGGCGACGGCACGTGGATCACGCCGTACATGAACGGGCCGAAGTAGTTCTCGTTGCGGCTAGCGGTGAGGCTGAGGGCGCCCATCGTCATGCCGTGGTAGCTTCCGCGCCGCGCGATAACCTTGTAGCGCTTGGGGAAGCCACGCATCGCCTGGACCTGCTTGGCGATCTTGACCGCGCTCTCGACAGCCTCGGAGCCCCCGGAGCAGAAGTAGATGCGGTTCAGGTCGCCGGGAGTGATTGACGCCAGGTGGTTGGCCAGCTGCACCGCGGGGACCGTGGTGTATGAGGCACTTGAGACGTAGGCGAGCTTCGCGGCCTGCTCGGCCATCGCCTCGCCGATCTCCTTGCGCCCGTGTCCGGCGTTCACCACCCACAGACCGGAAATCCCGTCCAGGTATTCGTTCCCGTGAATGTCGACCAGGGTGCTCCCATGGGCGTGATCGAATACATGCAAGCCGTTCTGCTCGGCCAGCCGCACCCATTCAGTCGTATGAATCCAGACGTGTTCCAACGCCTCTTTCTCAAGCGTCGGAGCGCTGACACTGGTGTTGGCGACGTCGCCCATTGAGCCCTCCTTCGACAATAACGAAACACACGACATCCGACAATACCTGGTACCTCCGCGTCGTCCACGTTACCCGGTTTCGTTGGTCGTCGTACCAGTCATCGTAGCACGTCTTTCGGTCAAGGGAACGACGGTCGCCGGGAATCGAGGACGAAACGTGATCCTCGTCGCCAATCCAGTGGCCGATCCGGCAGAGACAGCAGTGGTTTTTGACTACTTCACGTTCCCTTGACAGAGTGCCCGCTGGAACAGTAACGTATTCACACGCAGAAATCTATCCCATTGTTCGAGCGAGTTGTGGATCTCTCGGGTTGGTGTACCTAAGGGCTGCCGAATCGGCAGGAGGAGGAGATCAACGATGCCGGATAATGATATCCGCGCGGTAGATTTGATCGCGGAAGCGTCACATATGCGTCTCTCACGCCGAGAGATCATCAAACGCGGACTCGCGATGGGGCTTTCGATTCCGACAATTGGTTGGGTGCTCGCTGCCTGTGGCAGTTCGAACAAGGCCACGACCAACGACTGGAAGCAGTGGTGGCACCGGCTCGACCGCGACCTCGGCCGCTGGGGGAACCACGGCGACGAGCAGTCCTTCGGGCACGCCAGTGAGCAGTGGCAGCTCGTCTCCCTCGGCGTCAGGGACTCAGGCCACTGGTGGAACGCCGATCAACGGCGGAACCTTTACCGTGCTCTTCGACGGCACGATCGCGGACTTCGATCCGCAGTCGGCCTATGACAGTCTCGCAAGCTGTGCTTTCTTCGGCACGTATGAGATGCTCATCCGTCTCAAAGGAAATAGCACCTTCGAATACGAGCCGATGCTGGCGAAGGAGTGGGGTCCAAACAGTGACGGCTCGGAGTGGACCTTCACGCTCTACGACAACATCAAATTCCACGACGGAACCCCCTGCGACGCAGACGCGGTCGTCTTCTCCTTCCAGCGATTGGTGAAGATGGGACGTGGACCGCATGACGTGGTCGGCCGTTTCATCGATAATCCGGACACGGACATCACCGCCGTCGATGCAAAGACGGTCAAGTTCAAGCTGAAGACGCCGAACCCGATCTTCGAGGCGGCCATTGCCTCGCAGTATGGGCCGTTCGTCGTGAGCATGGACGCCGTGCAGAAGAACAAGACGGCCGATGACGAGTGGGCGCACGAGTGGTTCGTCAAGAACATGGATGGGACTGGACCATACAAGGTCACCTCGATCGACCAAAACCAGCAGATCGTCCTCGACAAGTTCCCCGACTACTATCGTGGCTGGGACGGCAACCACTTCGACAAGATCGTCATGCGTATCGTCGAAGACACGGCGACCCGGCGCCAACTGCATCGAGGGCGGTTCGGCTGACGGGCTTACGAACAGCCTGAACCCGCAGACGTACACGGATCTCAAGAGTAATCCGAAGCTCCAGTGCATCGACTACCCGACCACGAACGCCAACTGGACGACGATGAACTTCGGCGACCGGCTGGCCGATGTCGATGTGCGGACAGGGTTCTGCTACGCATTCCCGTATAACGACGTCCGGCAGGGCGTCTACAAGGGACTGCTCGACAAAGCAGGTGGTCCCCTGACGCCAACAACGGCAGGGTACGACAAGAACATCTTCATCTACGACACCGACCTGAACAAAGCCAAGGAGCTCATCAGCAAGAAATTCAACGCTGGTGAGAAGTTCTCCTGGATGCTCTCGAGCGGAAGCGATGTCACCACGCAGATCGCGCAACTGATGCAGGCGAACCTGCAGAAGATCGGCTTCGACCTCGATATCCGCCAAGTCGAGCGTGCGACGGAGACAGACCTGGCCTACGGAGATTCGCCGCCCAGATCAGCGTCCGGACTTCTTCGGTGACTGGGGCTGGTGGCCGGACTATAACGACGGCTACAACGAGATCTACCCGAACTTCTACTCGAAGTCGGCCGGAAGCGCGGGTGCAAACGCGGGCTTCTACAAGAACGACCGCGTCGATGAGATTCTGGATACGCTCGCGCCTGGCGTCTCGACCGACCAGTACAACAGCCTGCTGGCCGAATGCCAGAACATCCTGGTGCAGAAAGACCCGGCGCGCGATCTTCTGGGGCGCGGTCCGCTGGTACACGGTCCTGGGTGCCGACATTCGAGGGTTCGAGTGGAACCCGATCTACCTCAACACTTACTACTACTACAATATGTACCGGGTGAAGATGTAGACCGGTCGAGCTTACTGAGGCTCTACCGTGCCCGCGCTCGCGGGCACGGTAGAGCTATTTGGTCGTTCGGCGAGCGGTTCAGTGGTTCCGCTCGTGGTTCTGCCGGGGAGAAGAGTAGCCGCCGATGTTCGCTCAACTCGTCGCCAGGCGCTTGATCTCGGTTGTTTTTGTACTCTTTGGCCTGTCGATCATCACCTTTGGCCTGTCGCACATCGTGCCGGCTGACCCGGCTCGGTTGATCGCCGGACCTCGCGCCAGCAAGAGTACCGTTCAGCTCATCCGCCATGAATATGGCCTCGATCGTCCGCTCTACGACCAATACCTTACCTACGTGAAGGGCATCTTCACGCTCGATTTTGGAACGTCGCTCTCGACGCTGCGCCCGGTTCGGAGTGATCTGAGCCGCTACTTCCCGGCGACGGCGGAGTTGGCGCTGTCGGCAATCGTGCTCGCGGTTGTGATCGGTGTTCCACTCGGGATCATCTCGGCTATCAGGCCCAACTCACTGATCGACTACGTCGGACGCGTGATCTCGGTGGCTGGGCTCGCCATCCCCGTCTTCTGGCTGGCGCTGATGTTCCAGTTCATTTTCTTCGCCAGGCTCGGCTGGCTACCAGACGGCCAACGATTGCCGGTCAGCGTCGCGCCACCGCACGCGATCACGCACCTCTACACGGTTGATGCCTTGCTAACCGGGAACTTCTCGCTCTTCCTGACGGCCGCCAAGCATCTGGCGATGCCTGCCATTGTGCTGGCGTTCAGCACGCTGCCGGTCATCACGCGTATGGTCCGGGCAGGAATGCTCGAGGTGATGGGACTCGACTATATCCGGACCGCGCGCGCCAAGGGCCTGCGAGAGCGCTCCACGGTGGTCCGGCACGCGCTGAAGAATGCGCTCCTGCCGGTGATCACGGTGATCGGGATGCAGATCGGCATCCTCTTTTCCGGTGACATCCTGGTCGAGATCATCTTCTCCTGGCCGGGGCTCGGCCGGTATGCGATTGCGGGTATTACCAGCTTCGACTACAACGCGATCATGGCCGTGACCCTGATTATCGGGTTTGTCTACGTCCTGATGAATATGCTCGTCGATATCCTGTACTTGTTCCTTGACCCGAGGATTTCGTACGCATGACAACACCTACCACGACCAACTCCGCCATGGAAGCCGAAAAAGGGCGCGCTCGCCTTGAGTCGGGCCGCCTCTTTCTACCGAGCACGCGCAAGGACCGGATCCGCCGGGCGCTCAATCAATTCTTCAAGGGCAAGTACCTGAACGTGCTGGCGGTCTTCCTGATTGTGCTGTTTCTGGTCACGAGCCTGCTCGGCCGGACTCTGGCTCCGTATAACCCCAATGCGCCAGACATCTTCAATCAATTGCAGGGGCCGTCGAGCGCCCATCTGATGGGGACAGACGACCTGGGGCGTGACATCCTGAGTCGTGTCATGAGTGGCGCGCGGATTTCGCTCGGTGTCGCGGCGATTGTCCTGTCGATCGCGGTAACGCTCGGCTGCCTCATCGGCGGGATCTCCGGATTCCTCGGCGGGATCTATGACGACATCCTGATGCGGGTTACGGATTTGTTCCTGGCATTTCCGTTTCTCATCCTGGCGATTGCTATCTCGGCTTCGCTCGGTCCGAGCCTGCGTAACACGGTGATCGCGCTGTCGGTGGTCTACTGGCCCTGGTATGCGCGTCTCGTGCGTGGCCAGGTGTTGGTGGTCAAAAATCGGGAATACGTCGAGGCCGCCAGATCAGTTGGCGCGCGGGACCGACGTATCCTGCTGCGGCATGTCTTCCCGAACGCCATGTCGCCTGTCATCGTGCAACTGTCGCTCGACATCGGCTACGCGATTCTCGCAACCTCGAGCCTGTCATTTATCGGTCTTGGCGCTCAGCCGCCGACCCCGGAGTGGGGCGCGATGATCAACAGCGCTCGCTCCCACTTCCAGGATGCCTGGTGGTTCATCACGTTCCCTGGCCTGGCACTGGCGTTCACCGTGCTCGGCTTCAACCTGCTGGGCGACGGTCTGAGAGACTTCCTCGATCCACGTACGCGCGGTCAATAGTCGCGCGACGAGATTAAGCGTGTGATTCGAGAGAGCCGCCGGCGAATCTCCGCAGGCGGCTCTTCTGTTTGTAAGCGACACGCGACGCGTGACTGAATCGGAAAGGAATCGCGGCAGTGAGTGACACCCAATCAGTGATTGACCAGATTCGCAACCTGGCAGAATCGTTTGAGGGCGAAATTGGGGTAGCAGCCCGCGATCTTGACACGGGCGACGAAATCCTCTTCCATGCTGACACCGTTTTCCCAACGGCGTCAACGTTCAAGACGGCCCTGCTCTATGAGTTGTACCGGCAGGTCAATGAAGGGAAGATCGATCCCGCCCGTCGGATCGTGTTCCAGGATCGAATGCGGGTGCCGGGCTCGGGGGTGCTGCAAGACCTCGATGCCGGCGCCACATTGACGGTGAAAGACGTGGCCACGCTCATGATCGTGGTGTCGGATAACTCGGGCACCGACATCATCTACGATCTCATCGGCCGCGAGCCTGTCGCGGCTACGCTGCGACGCCTCGGGATGGATCACACCCACCTCCCGCTCAACTGCTGGCAAATTCTGGCTGGGCTGCACAACCTGGATCCAAATGACCCGAATCTCACCTATGCGGAGCTCAAGCGGCGTCTCGACGAGTCCGAATCCCCGTGGGACAGCAACGCGCTCAAGGAGACGCCGGATAACGACATCTCGACGCCAGGAGACATGCTGCTGCTCCTCGAGAAGATCTATCGTGGCGAGGGACTGAGCCAATCGTCGCGTGATGCCGTGATCGACATCATGCTGCGTCAGAAGTTCGCCGAGCGAATACCGGCCTTGCTGCCGTTCGGCACGCGTGTGGCGCACAAGACGGGATCGGTCAAAGGCGTGCGGAACGACGTCGGCATCGTCTTCGCCGGTGAAAAGACCTACGCCATCGCGTTGATGAGCAAGCGAGGCGAGCACGGCGTTGAAGCGACGCAGCTGCTGGCGCGGATCTCGAAGCTGATCTATGACGAGTTCGTGGGGTAGGAGCGGGTCGGTCGCTCGCTCCGCGTCTCCGGTTGCTGCTACAATCGGCCGTTGTGACGGGTACGACTTCCACGCCAACCGCATCCGAACCACGTGATCAATCACCAGGGCTGACCACCCTTCAGCTTCTTCCGTTCTACGTAGGGGGCACCAGCGGGCCGATGGGTGGCGGTATCCTCCCGGTCCTGTTTGCGGTGCTTATGGGAGCCTTCGGGGTCGACCGCGCGGTCCTCTCCTTCGCGATTCCCGCGTACATGTTTCCTTATGCGGTCGTTCAACTCTTTTCCGGCGGCGTATCCGATCTCACCTCGCGACGCGTCTCGCTGCTGATCGGCTTTGGCGGGTTCGGCTGCGCAACCATCTTTGCTGGGTTGGCTCCCAACTTCGGGTTGTTCCTGCTGGCGCAGGTCTTCCAGGGGGCGACCAACGCCTTCACGTCGCCGTTGGTCATGGCGACCCTCGGAGACGTGGTCCCGCCTCATCGCACCAGTCGCGCGATCGGATTTTTCAATACGTCGACCCTGGCCGGGACCATGATCGCGCCGCTAGCCGGAGGATTCCTGGGGGATTTCAGCTGGCGGATCCCATTCATCGTCATCGGCGTGTTGAACTGGGCGTTGACCGTCTGGCTCGTCTTCTGGTTCCGTCGCTACGGTTCGGTCGTGCCTCGTCGTGAGCGCGGTCAGAGTCTGCGTGCGGACCTGCAAGAGATGGCATCCGCGCTCGGATTCCAGATCGTGCTGTTAGCCATGCTCTCGTTTCTTGCCAGCAACGCCATTCGCGGCGCGGTCTACCTCTTTGCTGATTACCTGGATCAGACCTGGAGCATCCACGTCGCGTCGGCTGGACTCATCCTATCCACGTATGGTCTGGCGGGGCTGATGATCGGGCCGTTCTCGGGCGATCTGATGGAGCGCTTCGGCATCTTCCGGGGCGTGGCGCTGAGCGCGGTTGGCGTGGCCGCATCTCTGGTGTTGATGGGGATGGCGCCGACGCCGCTCTGGTTTACCCTCGGGAACTTCCTGCTCGGTGCCACGAGCATCCTGGTCTGGACTGGAATGAGCACCCTGGCGGTGAACCTGACGCCGCAGCACCGTGGTGCGGCGTCATCCCTCTTCGGGAGCGCGCGATTCTTGGCGATGGCGATATCGCCGCTCTGGTTCACCTCGCTCTATGAGCGGATCTTGATGCCATCGATCTTCTACGTTTCCGCCGCCTCGGCGCTGCTGCTGGTGATTCCGCTGATGTATCTTCGCTCGTATCGCGCTCGAGCCGGGTCAAACTTTGCCTGATCGGCCGGTGCGTTTCTCCTCGAACCTTTCACACGTGAGCATCCGCATAACAATTTGATTCCTACGGATGCAGAGAGACCAGAATTTACACGATTCTGTAACGAGATGCTTGGATTCGTTGCACCTCTTTGCCGTCTCGAAGCGTAGCCTGTCGGGAAAGAGCTCGAAACGGGTACTCCTGACTATTCAGGCGGCGATCGGTGGAGTGCGCAACGGCGGCCTTGTCGCGGACCTGATTTGCGGGAGAAATCGGGCAACTCGTGAAAGGCAGAGGCATGTACCGTCTCGAGACCGACCTCCCGACCGCGCTGGAACGACGCGGCATCACGCGCAGGCAATTCATCGCCTTTTGCGCGAGTATGGCCGCTGCGCTGGCACTGCCGCCTCGGTTCACGGGGCAGATCAGCAAGGCCCTGCAGAAGGTCGATAAACCGGTCCTTGTCTGGCTGGAGTTTCAAGACTGCGCGGGCAACTCGGAGTCTATGATCCGATCGAGCCACCCGCCAGTTGCGGAGGTCGTGCTCGAGCTGCTTTCGTGGGAATACCACGAGCTGATCATGGCTGGCGCGGGCAAACAGGCTGAGGACGTGCTCCAGAAGGTCGTTCAGGAGCAAAAAGGGAAGTACCTCGTCGTTGTCGAGGGAGCGATTCCAACGGCTGACGGAGGCGTCTACTGCACCATCGGCGGCCGAACGGCGCTTGACATCGCCAAGGAAGTCTGCGGCAACGCGGCGGCAACCATCGCGGTCGGCGACTGCGCATGGGACGGCGGACTGGTCGCATCTGGCCCAACCGGCGCCGTCGGTGTGGGAACAGCCGTTCCCGGCCTCAAACACATCAATCTCGGTGGGTGCCCGCACAATGTAGCCAACACTGCCGCCGTGCTGGTCCATTACCTGACCTTTGGCGAGCTTCCGGCGGTCGACCAGTACAACCGGCCGCTCTTCGCCTATGGCGCCCTGATTCACGATCACTGCGAGCGCCGAGCACACTACGACGCCGGACGCTTCGTGACGGAATGGGGCGACGAAGGTAGCCGCAAGGGGTGGTGTCTCTACAAGATGGGCTGCAAGGGGCCAGAGACTCACTACAACTGCCCGGTCGTGCGCTGGAACGACGGGACGAGCTGGCCAGTCAAAGCCGGTCACGGCTGCATCGGCTGCGCGGCACCGCACTTCTGGGAAACGATGTCCCCCTTTTACGAGCGATTACCCAAGCCACCGGGATTCGGTGCCGACGTGACTGCCGGCGAGATCGGTGTCGGCATGGCGGCCGTCACGGCCGCAGCCTTCGCGGCGCATGGGGTTGGCAGCTTCACCCGGGCACGGCTTCGCGAGAACCACGAAGCTGCCGCGCCGTCGGATTCGACGATCATCACCGATGAGGAGCAGGCCGATGACGCGCATCGCGATTGATCCCGTTACACGAATCGAAGGACACCTCCGGGTTGAGGCCGAAGTCGACGGTGGCAAAGTGAGCCAGGCCTGGAGTTCGGGCACGATGTTTCGCGGCATCGAATTGATCCTTCACGGCCGGGATCCGCGAGAGGCATGGATCTGGGCGCAGCGAATCTGTGGTGTCTGCACAACGGTGCATGCCATTGCCTCGGTTCGGGCTGTCGAGGATGCGCTGGCGGTCGAGGTTCCGGACAACGCCCGGCTCGTGCGTAATCTAATGGCGGGCATCCAGATGGTGCAGGATCACGTGATCCACTTCTATCACCTGCACGCGCTGGACTGGGTCGACGTCACCTTGGCGCTTAAGGCCGATCCCGCCAAGACCGCCACACTGGCTCAGTCCATCTCGAATTGGCCGAATTCAAGCCCGACCTATTTCAAGTCGGTGCTCGAGCGCATCACGGCGCTGGCCGACAGCGGCCAGCTCAGCCTCTTTACCAGTGGCTACTGGGGCCACCCTGCCTATCAGCTGCCGCCAGAGGCTAACCTGATGGCGGTCGCCCACTACATCGAAGCGCTCGACTGGCAGCGAGATGTCATCCGGATTCACGCCGTTCTCGGTGGTAAGAATCCGCACCCGCAGACTTATCTGGTTGGTGGGATGGCGACCTCGATTGACCCGAACTCACCCGACGCCGCGGTCAACCCCGAACGCATCGATTTCATGCGGGAGTTGATCGGCCGAGCCAAGGACTTTGTCGAGCAGGTCTACATCCCCGACGTGCTGGCGGTCGCGAGTTTCTATCCCGAGTGGTTCACCATTGGTGAAGGCCTTGGCAACTTCATGACCTACGGCGGCTACCCGACGGGAAGCATCCACGACCCGGCATCGTTCCTGGTGCCACGTGGAATCATCATGAACCGCGACCTTTCGACGGTGCACCCCTTCTCGCCAGACAAGATCTCCGAATTCGTGACTCACTCGTGGTACGAGTATTCGGGCGGCGACGCCACCGGGCTCAATCCATCGGTGGGAGAAACCAATCCGAAGTACAGCGGACCGAAACCTCCGTACGACTTTCTCAACACCGATCAGAAATACTCGTGGCTCAAGGCGCCACGATTCGACGGCAATGCCATGGAGGTCGGCCCACTGGCACGCACGCTCGTCGCCTACGTCTCCGGTGTCGAGGGTATCAAGACGGCGGTCGACGGTGTGCTACAGAAGCTCAACGCCCAGCCGGCGGCACTCTTCTCGACGCTGGGACGGGTGGCCGCTCGCGCGATCGAAACGCAGTTCATGGTGGGCCAACTGGGAGGCTGGCTTGACGAGCTTTCGAACAACATGAACAGCGGCAACCTCGACATGCACAACGGCGCAAAGTGGGATCCGAGCACCTGGCCGAAGTCGGCGCAGGGATTCGGCACGCACGAGGCGCCGCGAGGCGCGCTGGGCCACTGGGTCGAAATAGAGGACAAGAAGATCAAGAACTACCAGGCGGTCGTCCCAAGCACCTGGAACGCGGGACCGCGCGACGACAAAGGTCAGTCGGGGGCGTACGAAAGCAGCCTGATCAATACGCCGGTCGCCGATCCGGAGCGCCCGCTCGAGATCCTGCGCACGATTCACTCGTTCGATCCGTGCCTTGCCTGCGCCGTCCACGTGATTGATCCACGCGGACGCCGGTTGGTCGAGGTCAAGGTCCGCTAGGAGGCGAGCGATGCAGACGACCGAACGAGTGAATCGAAAACCTGGCAAACAACCGACGCGACCGCTAGAGATCGCGCCCGAACCTGAACGACTGCGTCGTGTCTACGTCTGGCAGGTGCCGGTGCGAGCCGTGCACTGGATTATCTTTCTCTCCATCGTGATCCTGTCGGTTACCGGCTACTACCTGCACAACCCGTTCATCTTCGTGAACTGGGAGCGCGGCTACTTCCTGGCGACGGTGCGCTTTGTCCACGAGGTCACGGCGTTCGTCTTCACCATGGCATTCCTGACACGCATCTACTGGATGTTCATGGGTAATCAGTTCTCGCGCTGGCGGGCGTTCGTGCCGGTCAGCCGGAAGCAATGGCGCAGCATTCGCGAGATGCTGAAATACTACCTGTTTCTGCGTTGGAGAGCGCCGGACGAGGTGGGCCATAACTCACTCGCGGCGCTGGCCTACCTGGGCATCTACACGCTCTTCCTGATCCAGATCCTGACCGGTTTTGCGCTCTACTCGAACGTGGTCGGCACCGGCTTCTGGCACGCGATCTTCGGCTGGCTGCCGGGCGTGATAAACATCCAGTACCAGCGCGAAATCCACTTCTTTATCATGTTCCTGCTGATCGGCTTCACCATCCACCACATCTACAGCGCCTGGCTGGTGTCGAATGAGACCAAGAACGGAACACTTGGAAGCATCTTCAGCGGATACAAGTTCCTCAACGATAAGGAACTCGAGGCAGCGGGAATGAGCGAGCCTGCAACGAATGATGGTCGAGTCAACGGCAAGACCAATGGCGTATCTGGTCCATCGACGACCGTGGCTGAGTCAACGGTGATCGCCACCGGCGAGAGTGAGGGCGAGTAGATGACCGGAACGGTCGTGATCGGGCTGGGAAACGTCATCCTGACCGATGAAGGTGTCGGTGTTCACGCCTTGCGTCAGGTACAGGAGAACCTCGGGGGTCGCGGCAATGTCACCTTTGTCGACGGCGGTACGTTGGGGTTGGAACTTCTGAGCATTGCCTCGGGAGCGTCTCGGCTCCTGCTGCTGGACGCGGTCGACGTCGGCGCCCCGGCCGGAACACTGGCGCGATTCGATCACCAGCAGCTGACATCGCTGGTGACGGGTTCGTCGGCTCATGAGCTTGGTGTTGCCGACCTCCTCACGGCCCTCAGGATCCTCGGATCCGAGCCGGAGGAGGTTGTGCTGCTGGGGATTCAACCAGAGACGACCACGCTTGGGACGGAGTTGACCGGAGCGGTTCGCAGTGCGCTGCCGGGACTCGTCGCCGAAGCGGTGAGTCAAGTCGAGCGCTGGAATTCCTGAAGACGAATGAGAGAGGGTAGATGCACGAAGTCGGTTTGATGACGGACGCGATCAGTCGGGCGATCTCGGCGGCCGAGAGTGCCGGGGCGCAGCGAATTGAGGGACTGACCTTCAAGTACGACCCGACCGGACATGTCACGCCCGAGATTGTTGAGACGCTCTTCCTGGCCATGAGTAACGGAACGCTCGCCCAGGGAGCGCGACTGGTGGTCGAGCCGCAGCAGGTCACGTTGCACTGCATTGCGTGCGGTCAGGGTTTCCTGGCAATGGATTCGAACACGGCCTGCCCGGCATGTGGTCGGGCGGGGATGCCGGCGAGCGATGTGCCGGAACTAGTACTTGAGAGTATCGATATCGACGGATGAGAGGGACTGGGAATGTGTCAAGCGGTTCCGGCGCGCGTGGTGCGCATCGAGCCAGACGTCGCCTGGATTGACCAGGCAGGTGAAGAGATCCCGGTGTCGCTACTCGGGGTGGGCGAGGTGGCGGTTGGCGACTACGTCTACCACCACGCCGGGCTCGCGCTGGAGCGGCTCGATCCCGCGACGGCGGAGGAGATTCTGTCGGTGCTCGATGAACTCGACGCGATCTTGAGATCGGCTGACCAGCTGTGATTGAAGCTCCGATCGATTCCCGCCTCTCCGGTCAACTCAGATTTATCCGCTACGGCTTCATGCCGAATCGCCTGCGCTACTGTGGCGGCGATGACAACCGCACGCTATTTGAGTACGGCATCGAGAACGCCGTCGACGGGGGGCTGGAGCCACTCCTCCGGACGTTCACCGGGGCGCTTCCGTATCTCAAGCTGATTGCACAGATGAACGGCATCGCCGATCCCTTCGACATTCGGGTCGTTGATGCCTACTGGATCGGCAATGACCTGCTTGAGCGGGTTGAAGTTCGTCAGCTCTACGACTCGTTGAAAGAGCGGTTTGGCAATCAGCTGCAGGGGCGGGCACTCGATCTGGTTCTTTCGAAAGCCCCAGCCGGAGCCCGGCCGCACCACAACTTTCACGTCTTCGACGTCCACAGCCGCGCCGGCCAGCTCGATCACTCGCTCTTCACCATGGATCAGTGCCGGGTGAGCTGGGGCCGGGTCCTCGAAGTCACCGGCCCGGAACTGGTAGTCGACCGGCAACCCCTGCTGCTTGAGCAGGGAAAGCTGGCGCTTGGTACGGCGCAGCGCACGGTGGTGGTGCGCCAGATCGAGGGCCACGGCTTCACTGACGAAGCTGGCGTGGGTGATTGGGTGTCGCTGCATTGGGGCTGGGTCTGCGAGGTCTTGAGCCCGCGCCAGCAGGCAAATCTGGCCCGGTATACCACCTACCACCTGAAGCTGGCCAACGAGACGCTGTAGTCTCGCGGATGAAAATGGATGGTAGTCGTGATTGACGGTAGCTGGCGCAACGACGCTCCCAAACCTCGCATGAGCCGGCGGCGTCTCTTGACCGGGGTTTCCGGTTTGGCCGGTGGCGTTGCGATCGCCTCGCTCCTGTCCGCGTGTGGCGTTGCGAGCTCGGCCGAGCCCGCGTCCACCGTATCGACCAGCGCGACTCTCACCGCGAGCCAAGCGCACTTTGCGACGCCATCGACCGGCTCAAACGCATCGACGGCACCCGGAGTCGACAAACTCGTCCTTGCCTGGTGGACCGACGTCGGAACAATGTCGCCCTTCCAATTCTCGACGACTGGTCCGGGCGGCGTGGTACTGCTGAGCTACATCTTCGACACGCTGACCTGGAAGGACGAAAAGGGCGTCGCTCCGTGGTTGGGGACGAAGTGGGAAGCCTCCCCGGACGGCCTGAGTTACACGTTCTTGATCGCCGGTAACGCGCTGTGGCACGACGGCGAGCCACTCACGTCGGACGACGTCGCCTTCTCGTTTGGCTACTACGCGGACCATCCTTTCAGTTGGATGTCCTCGTCGGTCGTCTTGTCGGCGAAAGCCACCAATGACTCGATCACGATCTCCCTAGCGCATCCGGCCGCCAATTTCCTGGAGGAGATCGCAGGCATCCTCCCGATCATTCCGAGGCACGTTTGGGAGACGGTCACCGACCCGATCAAGTACACCGACCCCAAGGCGATTGTTGGGAGTGGACCGTACGTGATGTCGGAGCACGACGCCACGGCCGGAGCCTATCGGCTGACTGCGTTCGGGCATTACTGGAATGGAACTCCCCGCGCCAGGGAGGTCCAGCAGATCACAATACCCAAACAGACCGAGCTTCAGATGGTGCGGACGGGTCAGGCGCAACTCTCCCAGACGACCGACGCCTCGGTGATCCAATTATTGGCCAACGACGCCACGTTGAAAGTGGCCGTCTCCGCGCCACTCTCGGTTGTGCGGTTGGCGGTCAACACCGAGCAGACCCCGCTGGATCGAAAGGAGGTGCGCCAGGCGATCATGTACGCGCTGGATCGCGCGACAATCGCCAGGACGATCACCAAGGGCCCGGCTATCACGAGTGGGGTCGCCATCGTGCCGCCCGGCACGCCCTGGTTCAATCCGGACATCAAGGAATACCCTTTCGATCTGCCCAAAGCGAAGGAGCTGCTCGGCGGCGAGCGCATCACCCTCGATCTCCTGGCCGATCCGACCGCGCGCGAGCCGGAATTGATGGCGCCGATGCTGGCATCTGCGGGGATCACGATCAACATAAAGCAGGTGGACGTTGCCACCCGCTTGAAGCTGCTCAGCGACGGCGATTTTCAACTCGCCTTGACCGGCCATATCGGCATTGGTGGCGACCCCGACTACCTGCGCCGCTGGTACGCCGGTGAAGAGGCAAACGCCTTTGCCAGAGGCTCGATCTTCAAGAACCCGGACTACGCGCGGTTGGGTGAGCAACAGGCGGCTGAGCTCGACCCGGTGAAGCGCAAAGCGATCGTATTTCAGATGCAGGAGATCCTGGCTGAAGAACTACCTACGCTAGTCCTCTACCACCGGAGCTTCTACTGGATCTACGATTCGAGTGCCTTCACGCCTTTTGAAACCTGGGGCGGTCTCATGAATGGCATCCCCTTCCCGAACAACAAATTGACGTTGCTTCGCTCATGAGCACGACGGCGCGACGCTCGGTTCCACTACTTATTGCCCGCTATGTGATGCTGGCTGGAATCATTGTCGTGCTCAATTTCCTGCTCCCCCGGATGCTGCCGGGCGACCCCCTGGCCGCGAGTCTGAATGGCGGTCTCGATGCCGCGGCGCCCATGTCGGCGGACGACCGCGCGCGTCTCTCTGACTACTATCACCTGACCCAGCCCGTGAGCACTCAGTTCCGCGACTACCTGACGGGCCTCGTTCACGGTGACCTTGGCTGGTCGATCTCGCATTCGCACCCGGTCGCCACGTTGATCATGCAGCGACTTCCCTGGACGCTCGGAATGATGCTCGCATCGCTCTTGGTGGCGGCGTTCGCCGGCACGGCTGCCGGAGTCGCCGCGACATGGTTTGGGGGTGGACGGAGTGAACGAACCGCGGTTTCCGTGGGAGCTGCGGTCGCCGCGCTGCCGGAGTTTCTGGTCGCCATCGTGTTGCTGCTGATCTTTGCCATTGGCCTGAATTGGTTACCGCTGGGCGGAGGAAAGACGGTCTTTCAGGTGACTTCACCAGGGGTTAGCGGCGACGTGTCGAGGGTGCTAGACATCCTGAAGCACATGATCCTGCCCGTATTGGCCCTCTCGCTGGCTGGAGCGGCTGGCTTTGTGTTGATCGCGCATGACGTGACGGTGGGGATGCGCGGTGCTGCCTGGCTGTCGCTGGCACGAGCCAAAGGACTGCGCGAGCGGGACGTGGTGACGCGACACGTGCTGCCGAATATCGCCATGCCGCTGCTCACCTTTTTCGGGCTGCGAGTTGGCGCGATCTTCGGCGGAGCGCTGGTGATCGAGAAGGTCTTCAACCTGCCGGGGCTCGGTCAGCTCGCGTTTGAGGCGGTACAGGCACGAGACTACCCGGTGCTCCAGGCCGTGTTCCTCCTGTCGGCTCTCGCCGTGTTGGCGGTGAACCTGTGCCTGGAGTTGATCTACCTGCGTGCTGCTCCGAGGGGGCAGATGGCGGCCGGAGGCGGCCAGTTATCGGCCAAGAGCGCGCGTCCGGGCCGCCCGCTCACCTTCTACCTGGGTTGCGTCATCTTGATTGCCGCGGCGGCTGTGGCTCTGTTCGCGTCAAGAATCGCGCCGTTTGACCCGCATCTGCCGGTTGGGACGCCGTTGATCCCGCCAACGTCCGCGCACTGGTTGGGGACGAACGATCTCGGCCAGGACCAGCTCAGCCAACTGATCTATGGCGCGCGAACCACGTTGATGGTGGCGTCGGTCGTCGTCGCCATCTCGGCAGTCATGAGCTGGCTGGTTGGTTTGGGTGCGGGCTTCTTTCCACGCGCAGAGGGGGTTCTGCTGACGTTGGTTGACGTACTGCTGGCGCTGCCGAGTATTCCGCTCTACCTGCTGATCATGTCGCTGTTGGGGGCAAGTCGCTGGACCCTGGTACTGATGCTGGGTTTCCTATCCTGGCCAGCCTACGCCCGGATCGTCCGCAGTCTTGTGCTTCAGACGCGATCCGCGCCGTATATCGAGGCGGCGCGAGCCAACGGCGCTTCCGACTTCTGGATCGTTCGGCGGCACATCCTGCCCGCCACGCTTGACGTCCTGCCGGCGAAGCTGGCCCTCACGCTTCGCTTCGCCATTTTCGCCGAGGCAACTCTGGCTTTTCTTGGCCTTGGGGCTACTGGTTCACTGAGCTGGGGCACGATGTTGAGCTGGGCATTCAGCGATCCGCTCCTCTTCAGTCGTGGGGTCTGGCCATGGTTGGTCTTCCCACCGGCCACGGCGATCGTGCTGCTGATCCTTGCGTCCGTCTGGATCACGGGAGGGGTGGAGTCACGTCGTCGCGGAGCAGATCCCAACGTGCCTGCGCCCTCGTTGGAAACGCGGAGCCAGTTACCTCATCAGCGCGCGGAGACAGCGGCGTCCGTCAGCCAGGTCGACTGGCCTGTCGCCGTCACGAACCACTGACCGATTCCTTCACCCCGATGCCGCGCATGAAGCGGTCCTTCAGAATGACCGGATCTCGTTCCGGTCGGGCCTGGCCGGGCGAGCGGTCGATGCGGGCGGCGATGAAGTGGGGGCCGTCGGTCCGCAGCGCGTGGTCGATCATCTGCTCGAAGTGTGCCTCGGCGCGCGCCCATTCGGCACTCAGGATCCCGGCGCCGCGGGCTATCGCAACGATGTCGGTCCGCTCGGCAGTCGGCGAGTCTTGCTCACCGGTGATCTGATAGGCGGCGTTGTCCCACATGACGATCGTCAGGTTCCCCGGTGAGCGCTCGGCGACGGTTGCCAGGCAGCCGAGGTTCATGAGGAGTGAGCCGTCTCCCTCGAGGACGAAGACGCGCCGATTGGGCTGAGCCAGCGCGATGCCGAGCCCGATCGGAACCGCCATGCCCATGCTGCCGAGCATATAGAAGTTTTCTGCCCGGTGACCGGCCCCGACCAGGTCGAAGTTCGAGTTGCCGATACCGCCAACAACGGCCTCACCATTGTTCAGCTTCGCCACCAGGCGCTTGGTCAAGTCGAGTCGGTTCATCACTTCTCCGCCGAAGCGGGCGTGGATGCTCATTGCTCTCTCCATCCAACCTTCGTCCCGTACGGG
This sequence comes from uncultured Chloroflexia bacterium, assembly GCA_963728335.1. Classification (GTDB taxonomy): domain Bacteria; phylum Chloroflexota; class Chloroflexia; order Thermomicrobiales; family Thermomicrobiaceae; genus CALAGB01. The sequence continues at coordinate 26,097 of CAVSJP010000008.1, read as the reverse complement.
CCGGTGTTCACCGGTCCTGCTTGCCGCCACTCAGCAGGGGCGACAGGATCACCGCGGTGGGCGTCTGGGTGTTGAAGGCTTGCGCCGTCATGCGTCGCATAATGAATTCGACGTCGTCGTGATGCGTCAACGTGAAATGCGGGATGCCGAGGGCGTCCAGCGTTGGGCGAATCACGCGCGTGATCGGCACCTGCACCGAGTTGTACTCGCCGAGCGAGCCGCGTTCGGAGATGATCATCAGGAACGGAATCTGATACGGAACGGCCAGCGAGGCGAGCGCGTTCGGGATGTTGCCGAATCCACTGCTCTGCATCATCACCACCGCCCGTGTGCCTCCGAGGTACGCGCCGCAGGCGATCCCAATCGCCTCTTCCTCACGCGTTGCCGAAAACACGGGCACTCGCTCGTGCTCCTGAAAGCCGGCGATCAGCGGGATGAGGACGTTGTCTGGAACGTAGGTAACCAGTCCAATGTCGCTCTCGACCAGCGCTTGAACCGCGGTATCCGCCCAACCCATCGCACAGCTCCCTTCAGCCTGCCTCTGTTATTGATCTCCCGCATCGCGAAGTCCGGCTACGACGGTCTCCATCTCCATACCGCGTGCGCCCTTTACGAGCACGTAGTCGCCTGACTCCAGCCGTGGCGCCAGTGACTCGACGACCGCATCCTTGCTTGACGATTCGATGACCTCGAGATCTGTATTGTGCCGTTGCGCCTCGTCGGCAATCCAGCGCGCGCGTTCACCCACCACGTAGAGCAGGTCGACGATTCCCGCGGCGTGGCGCCCAACGGTGCGATGTGCCTCCTCCTCGACCGGGCCAAGTTCGAACATATCACCAAAGATCGCGATGTGGCGGCCCTGGAGCTCCGCCAGAAAGTCCAGCGCGGCGTTGCAGGAGACGGGGCTGGCATTGTAGGTGTCGTCGAGGATGGTCGATCCGCGAGGCCCCGCTACGCTGACAAAGCGTAAACGCTCGCCGCAATTCTTCAGACCAGCGGCGATCTCGTCCCAGCTCAAGCCGAGCGTTAGACCAGCCGCGGTGGCTGCAAGAGCTGTGTAGGCGTGGTGCTTGCCCATCAGCGGAATCGCAAGGTCGACGGCGTCATCACCATGATGCAAGCGCAGCGTGACACCGTCGAAGCCGCGACTCTGAATATTATCGGACCAGACGTCGGCGTTCGGGTTTAGCCCGAAGAAAAATGGGCGCGCGCCGGTGCGGGCGGTCATGGCCCGGACGAGTTCGTCGTCGTAGTTCAGAATAGCCACGCCATCGTCAGGCAGGGCGTCGATGGCTTCGCCCTCGGCCTGTGCGATCGTCTCGATAGTCAGCATGCGCTCCATGTGCGACACGCCGACGTTGGTCACGATGCCGATGTTTGGTCGCGCGATCGACGCCAGTACCGCAATCTCTCCAGGTCCATAGGTCCCCATCTCGATCACCGCTGCCTGATGCTTCGGGCTCCAGTTGAAGGATGGTCAGGGGCATGGTGCTCTCGCTGTTGTAGGAGCGCGGCGTCTTGAGGGTGGTGAAGCGCTCCTGCAATACCGCCGCGACCGCCTCCTTGGTGGAGGTCTTGCCGACGCTGCCGGTAATGCCGATGACCGGGAGATCAAATTTGGCGCGATGGTTGGAGGCAAGCCGGTGCAGGGCGGCCAGCGTGTCGTCGGTCGTAACCAGGAAGTGCTTGTCGGTGTCGCCGTGGATGCCTGCGTCGAGCTCGGGACCACGCTTCAGGGCGTACGCGCTGTCCCGCCGAATCAGGGCCACAGCCGCGCCGTTGGCGAACGCCGCGTCGACGTAATCGTGCCCGTCGTGACGCTCGCCGACGAGGGCCACGAAGAGTTCGCCCGGTTTCACCAGACGCGAATCGATGGCGGCGCCGCTGAAGCTGAGCGCTCGGTGCTCTGGGGACAACCGGTCGACCCGGTTCTCCTGTCCGGCCGCGACCATGACGTCGACGAGTGTGAACATGTTCCTCCCTCGGCACGACACTAGGATGTGCCGTTGGTTGCCTTGCGTTGGAGCTCGAAGAGCGCGGTGAGCGCCTCCAGCGGCGACAGAGCCTCGATGTCGAGGCTCTTCAGGTCCTCGACGACCGGATCGGGCGCGCCGAAAAAGGTGAGCTGGAGCGACGCCTCATGTGCTTCTCCGATGGTACGCCGCCGACGTGACTTCTCCGCCTTGCCCTGCGTTCCCTCTTCCAGATCCTGCAAGATCTCCCGCGCGCGGCGCACCACCGATTTCGGCATCCCGGCCAGCTGCGCGACGTGAATGCCGTAGCTCCGGTCGGCCCCACCGCGCACCACCCGGTGAAGGAAGATGACGCTGTCCCCTTCCTCCAGCACGTCGACCCGGTAGTTTCGTACCCGCGGCAAGATCTTTTCGAGTTCGGTCAGTTCGTGATAATGAGTCGCGAAGAGGGTACGACAGCCAAGCCGGCTGCTGTTGTGGATCTGCTCGACGACGGCACGGGCGATGGCCAGACCGTCGTAGGTGCTGGTGCCGCGGCCAATCTCATCGAGCACCACCAACGAGCGATTGGTCGCGTGATGCAGGATGCCGGCGGTTTCGACCATCTCGACCATAAAGGTGCTCTGGCCCGACGAGATGTCGTCCTGCGCGCCGATACGCGTGAAGATACGGTCGACCAGGCCGACGTGCGCTCGCGTCGCCGGGACATACGAGCCGATCTGAGCCAGCAGGGCGATCAATGCGACTTGCCGCAGGTAGGTCGACTTGCCGGCCATATTGGGGCCGGTCAGGATCGCGATCTGCTCGCCGGCTGTGTCCAGGCGGGTGTCGTTTGGCACGAACTGGCCAGGGTCAAGCGTCGCCTCGACGACCGGATGACGTCCGCCCTCGATCTCGAGCAGAGTCCCGTCGTCCAGCTCGGGACGGACGAACCCACGCCGCACCGCCACGTCGGCCAGAGACGCGAAGACGTCGAGCTGTGCCACGACCGTCGCGGCCTCGCGAATTGGCTGCGCGTGATCGGTGACCTGAGTGAGCAGCTGCCGGTAGACCTGGCCCTCCAGTTCGGCGATGCGCTCCTCAGCGTTGAGGACCCGGCTCTCATATTCCTTCAACTCCGGAGTAATATAGCGCTCGGCGTTGACCAGCGTCTGTTTGCGTTGGTAATGCTCGGGGATGGCGTCGGTGTTGGCATGGCTGACCTCGAGGTAATAGCCAAAGACCTTGTTGTAGCCAACCTTCAGCGACCTGACGCCGGTTCGCTCACGCTCGGACTGCTCCAGCCCGGCGATCCACTCGCGCGCTTCGTGCGATGAGCGCCGGAGCGCATCGAGTTCGGCGCTGTAGCCAGAGCGAATCGATTGTCCGCCACCCAGCACGGCCGGAGGGTCATCGACCAGCGCTTCCGCGATGAGCCGAGCAACCGGACCGCAGTCGGGCAGCAGTTGGATGGCTGCTGGCCGGTTGTCGCTCGTGAGGAGCGTGTTCAAACCAGGCAATCGCTGGAGCGACGAACCAAGCGCCAGGAGTTCGCGCGGACCTGAGGCGGCGGTCACCACGCGGTTGATCAGCCGCTCGATGTCGGCCACACCACCCAGGGCGTCTCGCAGGCGAGCGCGCATCAGCGTTCCGTCCGCAAGAAAGGCGACGGCGTCGAGCCGGCGGTTGATCTCGTCCAGGTCAAGGAGTGGCTGGCCAACCCAGCGCCGAAGCAGCCGCGCGCCCATGGGAGTGCGGGTGGCATCCAGCACGCCCAGCAGCGAGTGGCGTCGATCTCCGCGACTGCTCTCAGTCAGTTCCAGGTTGCGCAGGGTCTGGGCGTCGAGCGACATGTGGCGATCGAGGCTGTAGGTGGCCAAGTCGACGACCTGCTTCAGGCTGTTGAGCTGCGTCTCGGCTAGATACTGAAGCAGGGCGCCCGCGGCGCGCACAGCGAAGGGCTTTCCGGCACAGCCGTAGGCGTCGAGCGTCTCGATCTCGAAGTGACGGCAGAGTTCGGTTGTCGCGGTTTCGATTCGCCAGCAGCGGCGGTCTAACCGGCTAACGAACGTTGTCGACGGTATGGCGGGAGCCAGCGCATCGCGTCCGTCCCGTTCGTCGATCTCCGGGACGACCACTTCCACCGGACGAACACGCAGGAACTCCCGCTGGAGGCTGGCCAGCGCGGCCGCGCTATCGTCGGCGTTGATCTCGGTGGTGACGAACTCGCCGGTCGAGAGATCCGCGATGGCCATCCCGGCCCGGCTGCCGTCCGCCAACGCCGCCGCGATGTAGCGATTGCTCGTTCCCTCGAGCATCGACGGCTCGGTGACTGTGCCAGGCGTGACGACGCGCGTGACCTTGCGTTCGACCAGATTACGGCCGTCGGGCGACCCGACCTGCTCGACGACGGCGACCTTGTGTCCCGCCGCGATCAGCTTCGCGATGTAGCCCTCGGCTGCGTGGTAGGGGATACCCGCCATCGGCACTCGGTTGTCCTTGCCCATGCCGGTGCGTGAAGTCAGCGTGATGTCGAGAACCTGTGAGGCGAGCCTGGCGTCATCGTCGAACGTCTCGTAGAAGTCGCCAAGGCGAAAGAAGACGATGACATCGGGATACTGACGTTTGATTGAGAGGTACTGCCGTCGAATCGGCGTACTCATCGAACCGGGCACTCCTGATCGTACGTGCAGACGGCGTGTTCGCGGCTACAGCTTACCAGGAGTTCAGCCCTCAACCCCAATCCGCTGCTACTCCTCTCCCTCCTCATCGTCAAGCAGGTCCCGCATCAGCAGACCGATTGGGATTTTCGGGTAGAAGTAGGTCGACTTCTGCGGCATCCGGCCGCCGGCGCGGGCGACGGCCAGAACGGTTGAGATCGGAGTCGGGCGGACGAAGCCGGCGAAGGCCGCTTTGCCGGAGCGTACCTCGTCAAATGCGACCGAGACGTCTTTGGTGAAGTCGACGTTCTCCTCAACCTGGCGGTTGTCAAGCCCCAGAATATCGCGCAGGACGACGCAATCGAAGACCGTGATGTCGAGATGGCTGGCGGTGTCTCCGGCGGTGTCGGGGATCAGGTCGCAGATGGCATCCCAGTCGCGCAGCCGCACCCGGAGGACGCTGCGTGCACCCGGTTCGAGGATCAGGTAGGTGAGGGGTTCGCTCTCATCCGCGAGTTCGGCAACGAGACGTTCCAGATCGGCCTCGGCATTGCCGGCGGCCAAGCGACGACTCGACGTGTCGTAGTAGCGTGTGAGTTTGCGGCGGAAATCGCCCCAGCGGTCCTGGCCAATCGATGAGACCACGCGGTGTATCGGCAGCACCAGCACGCCCGGGTCGTCGACGTAGGTGATGTAGGCAAGCGTCCAGTTGGCCTGCGAGGAGTCGATCCCCGCCTGGCGCAGCTCGTCTCGATAATTGAGCGCCGCGGTATAGCGGTGATGCCCGTCGGCAATAAAGAGGGGTTTGCCCGCCACCGTGTCGCGGAAGTTCCGCACCGAGGAAGGGTCGGTCACCGCCCAGATGCGGTGGGTGCCGCCCAATTCGTCGATGCCCTCTTCATCCGGCGGTCCCGACGAGACGTTTTCGAGTACGGCCTCCAGCGAGCCGCGATCCTGGGTCAACGTGTAGACCGAGCTCAAGTTGGCGCGGACGTCGCGCAGGAGCTCGGTGCGGATCTCCACCTGGTGCGGCATGGTGTTCTCGTGCGGCAGGACAACGCGCTCGTCATAGTCGCACAGGTGAAGCGCCGCGAAGACGCCGCGGCGAATGCGGCGCTCGCCGCCGAAGTCGAATCCGTGCTCGTGCACGTAAAAGGCCGGGTGCTCACTCTGGGTCAAGATCCCGTCCCGAAGCCAGGTCCGGAATAGGCTTGATGCCTGGTGGAAACACTCGCCGGGACCCGGGTCGCTCATCTCGAGCCGTACGGCGTGGTAGGGCTTGCCCGCGACGATCTCCTCGGCCTGCTCGTGTGAGGGGATGTCCTCCGGCGGACCGACGACCTGCCGCAGTCCACCGACGCGATCGTTATTGAATCTGATTCCTCGGAAGGGCCGAATATCGGCCAAAGCAATTTCCCTTCGCGCGCTGGCACGACAAAACTGTCCCTATCAACAACGTTGGCAGGGATCTGGTTATGCCCTGTCATTTGGCGTTCCGCGAGATTCTACCAGCCCATCGCATAGGCCTCGGCTCGAGCATCGGCACCACCGGTCAGCGTCCCCCGCTCGTGATCGACGGTCACGACGCAGACGTTGCCGGCCGATCGCGTCCATTCCGGCCACAGCTCGACGGTGTGCCCACGCGCACGCAGGTCGTCTGCCACCTCGGCTGCGATGCGCGACTCCAGCTTGAGGAGTCCCGGGCGATACGTGTGCGGCCAGAAGGACTCGGGATAGTTGTAGGTCCCGAAGCGTGGCTGCTCGATTGCCTCCTGTGGGTCCATGCCGAACTCAACGATGTTGAGGAATACCTGGATCATCGACTGTGGCTGCATGTCAGCGCCGGGAGTACCGAATGGCATGAAGAGCTTGCCGTCACGGAAGGCCATTGCCGGGTTCGGCGTCAGGCGTGGCCGCTTGCCGCCCTGGAGCGACGAGGCGTGATCCGGTTCCAGCCAGCTCTGTGAGCCGCGGCCCGAGCAGATCAGCCCCAGTCCGGGGATCACCGGCGTGCTGCCGATGCCGTCACTTGGTGTGGCCGAAAAGGCATTTCCTTCCTCGTCGACGACGCAGACGTAGCTGGTGTCCGGCTGAGCTGGGGTAGCCAGGTCCGCGGCCGAGAGTGACCCGCTATGACGCCTGCCGAGACCGGGTTCGGGCAGTTCACCAAAGGACCGGTTCGGCCGGATGCGCGAGCGCTGACGCGCGGCGTACTCCTTCGACACGAGCGTCTCCAGCGGCACGTCGACGAACTTCGGGTCGCCGTAGTACGCCTCACGATCGGCGAAGGCGAGATCGAGCGCCTCGGTCACCAGGTGGATGTAGTCGGCCGTGTTGTGACCAATATCGATCAGATCGTAGGCCTCCAGAATGTTGAGTGCCTGCGGAATTACCGGACCCTGGCTCCATGGGCCCGTCGCGTAGACGTCGATACCGGTGAACTGGGTGTGTACGGGTTCCTCGACCTCGACGTGGAAATCGGTCAGGTCATCTTCGGTAATAAAGCCGCCCTGGTCGCTGATGAACTCGGCGATCTGCTTGCCGATGTCGCCCCGGTAGAACTCGTCGCGTGCCGCCTCGATGGCCGCCGCGCGTCCGCGACCGCTGGCTGCCTGCTCCGCCTTGACCATGCGCCGGAACGTGTTGGCGAGATCACGCTGGACAAGCACCTTTCCGACCTCTGGCGCCTCGCCGTCGCGCAGGAAAATGGCCGCCGTCGACGGCCAGCTTCGAATCGCCTCGATCTCTTTGGCGATGTTCCGCTGCAGAGACGGATAGACCTGGTAGCCGCCCTCGCAGAGCTCGATAGCCGGGGTGACGACCTCTTCGAACGTAAGGCAACCATAACGCGCCAGCGCCGTGAGCCAGGCGTCCGCGGCGCCGGGGACGATCGAGCGGCGCGCACCGATCGGGATCTCGCCACCCTCTTCACGCTTGAACACGTCGATGTTGGCGCTCTTGCCCCAGCAGCCCAGCCCGCTGATCGAGCGCAATTGACCGGTGGCTTTGTGGAAGACGATGGTTGGTGCGACACCACCGAAGCTCGTCAGATCGGGCAGGAGGATGTTGATGCAGATGCCGGCGGCAACTCCGGCGTCGATGGCGTTGCCACCGTTCGCCAGGATGCGCATCGCGGCGGCCGTCGCCAGGTAGTGACCGGTGGAGGCCACATAGTGACGTGCCTGGATCGGTGGCCGGTGACTGGTTCGGCGAGCCGGTTCTGGGATCACAATCACGGTAGAACTCCTTCCCTGGTTCGAGATGTAGCTGAACGCTGCGAGCGTGCGCCGGGAATCGAACCGCGACACTGGCCGAGCGATTGGAGATCGATCAGGAGCGCGAACCGAGCGCGACCATCTGATCGACGACGGTTTGAGAATCGCCTTCAGCGCCGGTCAGGACCAGCACGACCGCGTGCGGCGCCGGGTCAGTGGCGCCGATCTCCTCTTCAGGATTTGGAATATAACGGTCGTCACCCCAGTCGCCGGACTTGCCGGGGTGGTAGGTCTGGCAGAGCCAGGTGCGGCTGCTGATGGCGTTGCTGCCGAGTCTCCGGCGCGTTCGCTCCTCGTAGCGGTCGAGGTGCCCGTCCGGGTGCAGCACGAAGACCTCGACGACGCGCCGTCCTTCATGACGTCCACGATCGAGAATTGTCTTGCCGGTGTCGGAATCGATCTCCGGAGCTTGTGCTCCCCGTTCCGTTTTCAAGAAATAGCTCACTCGTTACCCTCCAGTGCCGGTGGTCTTGTCGCGTGGATCGCAGGTTGCAGCGCCCGTAGCGCATTCTCTAGTGTACTACGGCATTTGTGGCTTTCTTCCCGCCTCAATTGGCGTCAGTAGGGAGCGGAGCCGGCGATGGCTATGGGGGATCGAGTGAAGGAGGCGGCAGGTTGTATAGCGCGACGTCGACGCCGTTGAACACCTGGTGATAGAGGGGCGGTCCCCCGCTGGCGAGCCAGTGCTCAAGCGTGTGGTTGGGATCCTCGCCCGGGACGCGGTCCGGATTCTGAATGAGCCAGATGCGCTGTCCAGGTGCCTCGCGCCGGACCCAACCGGCCATCTGGTGGGCATCGAATCCCTTGACGTAGAAGGCCGGGATGGTTCCGGCGGTCAGTTTACTGAGGCCCGGATCGAGCTGAGCGTAGTAGTCGTAGGTGGTGATCAGGTAGCCGGGATGAATCAGGAGCAAGTCGTCCGGCTGGGCGCGCTGGACGACATACTCGTAGGCGGGCCGCCAGTCCTCCTTCTGCGATAGGTTGGAGCGATTGATGTCGCGCAGCGGCATCCAGGCATAGGCGATCAGCGCCGCGCAGAGTACCAGCGAGAGCGGCCACGCCCTGGCTTCCAGCCCGCGCAAGCCCGCGGCAACCAGCACCAGGAAATAGGGGAGCGACATGATCAGGTAGCGATCGTTGAACAGGGGCTGCTTGAAGGTGACGACGTAGAACATGAGCACCGGCAGGACGACGAGTGTGGCGGCGTAGAGGATCCAGCGACGAGCGATGCGTGCCTGGCGCTTGTCGGATCCCCAGCCGAGTACGCCCATGGTCACGACGCCGAGCGCCGCCGAGAGCCCGTAGATTCGGGTGCCGCGTGCTTCGGTCACCAGGTCCTTGGCCCGGTTCACCGCGAACTTGGTTGACTCGATCTGCGTCATCTGCCAGAGCGTGACCTTTGGTTGCCACTGATTCGCGCCATGCATGACCACACGCCCAGCCCAGAGGGCGATCGGGACGTAGGGAAGCGTCAGGACCGCGACCGAGATGAGCCAGGCACGATGCCGGTCTTTCCATCGTCGCCAGGTGAGCAGGAAGAAGGCAGACTGTGCGACGAAAATCAGCACCGTCGTGACGTGGAAGTAGAAGCTGAGACTGGTGACGACCACGTAGCCAATCCACCAGCGGCGATCATTGCCGCGGACGGCTTCGACGAAACAGGCGGTGGAGAGGAGCGTCAGCAGCACGGCGATCGCGTACATCTTGGCTTCTTGGGAATACCAGACGTGATAGGGCGAGATTGCCAGCAACCCGGCGGCAAAGAGCCCCACCCGGCGTCCCAGTGTCCGCCAGCCGACGACGTAGATAACCGGCACCGAAAGGATCCCGGCGATGGCGGACGGCAGCCGCACGCTGGTCTCGGACGGTCCGAAGATGCGTATCCAGACGTGCAGCAGCAGATTGTAGAGCGGGCCGTTCTCGCCCGGTTGGACGAAGGTGTGCAGGACGGTGCCCAGGCTTCGCTCGGCGCGCACCACGACGTCCGCCTCATCGAACCAGAGGCTCTGGCGGTCCAGCAGGGTGAGTCGCAGCCACGCCGCAGCCAGGATGATGCCGGCCAGGATCAGGTAGTGGACGAGTTCGACTTGCTCGGCCCAGGCCAGCAGACGCGGTGCGCGTTCGAGCAGCGAATCTGTCCGCGTTTCTCGTCGCGCTTCGGTGTGTACCATGTCAGGCCCGGCCACGGTTGAGGAGCGTCTCGTAGAGTCCGACGTGGCGCTGAGCGATGACGTTCCAATCGAAGTCGGCGCCCTGTTCAAGTGCGTTGAGCGCCAAGCGGTGACGGAGAGATGAATCGTTGAGCAGCGTCAAGATCCCCGCGCGAAGCGCATCCGGGTCGGATGGCGCGACGAGCCACAGCGCCTCGCCACTGACGAGCGGTGCCAGTGATTCGCCTGGCCCAGGATCCGTCGTGAGCACGGTCGCTCCCGCGCGAACCGCGGCGATCAAGGTGCCACGTCGTAGGCTTGCCCCGTGGCGGAAGGGTAAGACGACGATATCCATCGCGCTCAATACCTCTGCTGCCCGTTCCGGCGGCAGGAATCCCGCCTCGGTCACTGGGATGGGGCATTCCTTCAGCTGCCGCTGGATCCAGGCTAGATAGGGCTGGTTCGCGACGTCGGTGGCGGAGAGCCCGCCGCCAATGATGACCAGCCTGGCCGGCCCGGGCAGCGTGATCTCGGACAGGGCTTGCAGCAGGACGTCGACACCCTTGTCTTCCGTCAGAAAACCAAAGAAGCCGATCCCGATCTCGTCCGGATGCTCGATGCCGACACTCTGGCGCACGTGGTCGCGATCGCGCAGCACGACATCGGGAAGGTTGCTGCCGATCGGGATCATCACGGCGCGGCGCCCCAGCCGGTGCTGAATGGTGAGTTGTTCCAGGTCACGCTCATTTGTGACGATGACGGCGTCGCTGTTCCTGGCGAGCGTTCGGGTGACCCAGTCCCTGATCGGTCCGGCTTTCGGGAACAGGTACGGCGGGAGAAGGTCATGAAAGGTCGTCACCCAGGGAATCGAGGGCTGATCGCCGCCGACACGACGCGGCAGGAAGTTGATCGCCGGGTGCATCCCGTAGGCGCCGGTCTGGTACTGAATATGGACCAACCGGGATTCGGTTTCGCGGAGGGCGTCTCGAATTTGACCGGCGATCTCCCAGTTCCACTGGTGAATGTACGGTAGCACGCGCTCATCATGGGCCTCGACCGACGCGCTCGTCAGCACCCGCGCGTCCCAGCCGTTGTCAGCCAGCGCTGCAACGAGGCGTGACGCGTAGTCTCCGAGACCGCCATGGAGAGGCGGATATTCCGCCGACACCATCAGGATCGGGCCGATCACCTGGACTCACTCTGATCGCGCAGCCCGCTCTTAAAGGCACGCAGGTAGAGCCGGACTCGCTCCTTGCGCAGCGAACGTTTGTGACCCAGCAGCCCCTTTCCCGCTTCAACCGACGCGCGAACGAGATAGCTGCCGAGTAGGAATCCGCGCAATGCTCGGGCTGACGCCTTTCCATGCAGCGTTTCGTAGAGCATCACCTTGCTCGTGTCGAAGTTGATCTGCCGCACGGGAAGATCGAGCCTGCTGCTACTGCCTTCGTAATGCACGATGGTACGCGGCAGGCAGATACACGATCGTCCAACCCGCTTCACGCACGCGATGGCACCATTCGACCTCTTCCGAATACATGAAGAAACGCTCGTCGAAGAGACCGGCCGATTGCAGGACCTCGCGGCGGGCGAAGAGACAGGCCCCGACCAACCAGTCGACCTCCTGTGTCTCGTCACTGGAGCGATCGGAGACATAGTAGCGCCGCAAGATGGCATTGTCGCGCCAATATTGCTGAATGATCGTGCTTTCGAAGAAGCCGGTGCGCCGGGTGGGAAACCGGCGCCTGGTTGACTGGATGCGCCCGTCGGGATAGAGGATCTTGGGGCCGACGACGCCCACGGCCGGGTTCGCGTCCAGGAATTGCAGCATCACGCCAAATGCGTCTCCGACGACGGTCGTGTCCGGGTTGAGAAACGCAACCGTTCTTCCCGACGCGACTTGGGCCCCACGATTGTTCGCCGCGGCGAAGCCAAGGTTCTTGTTCAGCTCTATGACGCGTGTTCCCGGGAAGCGTCTCCGAACCGAGTCCGCTGATCCGTCGGTCGAAGCATTGTCGATCACCATCACCTCAGCGGAGAAATCGGTAACGGACAGCCAGGCCTCGATCGATGCCAGACAGGAGAGAAGGAGGTCACGGACGTTGTAGCTCACGATGATGATGCTGAGGTCAATGGCCTGGGCGGTCTCCGACAACCGCGCGGCCGACGCTCTTGGAGTGGCCGAGACGTCAGGAGTCTGATCGAGCGATGCGAGCAACGTGTTGAGCTGTCGCAACACCTGGCGTTCGTAACGGGCCATAGCGAACGACAGTCGCAGACCTGTCAAGCCATCGCGATAGCCCGCAAGACTAACGTAGCGACGCCAGAACTCCCGGGCCGGCCGTCCGAGAGCTGCTCGCCGGCGAGGTCGGATGCCGTCGGTAGCCAATTCGCGGGCACGCATCTCCCCATACATTGCCTGCTTCTGGTGAAACTCATCGTATGAGTCGTAGTTGAGGTGAACGATCGGTTGTTGGAACGTACCGATCTGTCCGTCGACTTCAACGATCTCGTGTACCTCGTGTTCCGGTGCATATCGCGCGCGCTGGCGCCGAAAGAGTCGGAGTTGGTAGTCGGGGAACCAGCCTCCACCATGCAGCTCCTGCCCGAACATGAAATTGCGGCGTGGAATCCGGAAGCCGGCCACGTCGGCCGGCGCGGATCGAATCGCTTCAGCGAGCTCGGAACGGAATTGTGGTGTCAGGCGCTCGTCGGCGTCGAGAAAGAGCACCCACTCCTGCGCGACCATCTGGAGCGCCGCGTTGCGCTGGCTCGCGTAGCCGGTGAATGGGTGGAACACCGTCTCAAACCCGAGTTGATCTGCGATGGCGAGCGTGCCGTCCTCGCTGCCCGAGTCGACGATGAGCGTATGCTCGGCGAGCCCGGTGGCACTTGCCAGGCATTCGGGGAGGTGCCGCGCTTCGTCCAGCGTCAAGACGATGATGGCCAGCGGCAGGCGGTTCAGCGGCGTGTCAATCGCCATCGGTCGCCGTCCGGCGGTAGAGGTCCGCCACCTTATCCAACACACGACCGTCATGCTGGAGTTGCACTGCTCGCCGCGGTGCACGCGCTCGTGCCCGAAACGCGGCTGCGCGCGCGATGAGCGCGACGGCGGAGACGGTGAAGTGGCCGTTATGCCGCAGCAAGTAGCGAGCGCGACTTCGATGTAATTGCAGGAACATCTCCTCGGGCATCAACCGGGTGCTCTGTCCTCCATAATGTATGATGCTCGCCCCTGGGTTCATCAGTATCGTCCACCCGGCAGCCCGCATGCGGTGACACCAGTCGACCTCTTCACTATACATAAAATACGACTCGTCCAGTGACCCAACCTGTACGACGACCTCACGACGCACCAGCATGCATGCGCCGAGCGGGTGATCGACCGCATATGGCGACTGGCGGTCACGCGGCGAGATTCGACCGTTAAGCGCGGAGTTCATCAGCCGTGGGTGGAGTGGGAAGAAGTCGAGAAGCGCTTGCGCCAGCCCAGGAAAGCGATACCCCGACGACTGGAGCGTACCATCCGGGTTGAGCAAAAGTCCGCTGACCATGCCGACATGCGGCATCGCGTCCAGCGTTGAGAGCATCGCCGCGATTGCTCCGGGCTGGATCTCGGTGTCGGGGTTGAGCAGCAGGATCGCTCCTCCGCAACTGCGGCGAAGCCCAACGTTCGTCGCGGCGGCGAAGCCGGAGTTGCGATCGAGCGCGATGAGTGAGACATCCGGGAAGCATTCGCGGATCATGTCCGGTGTGCCGTCATGGGATGCGTTGTCGACCACGACGATCTCGGACGAGACGCGTGCCCTATGCACGTCCTCGCGGACGGAGGACAGGCAGCGTTCGAGGAGCGCGCGCGTGTTCCAGGAGACGATCACGACCGATAGGGCGATAGGATTTTGGCCGGGTGTCATCGTTTGGAGGCTTACCCTTCGAACAGACGGTCGAGGAAATTGCCGCGATAACGCGAAAACTTGCGACGTTGGCAACGGGAATGCGGACCGGGGCCACGGCGTTACATCGTCGCCAAAACAACCACGCCTATCAATTAAACTGTCGATCCGTTGCGTGGATGCGTCGTCGGTCAGGCGCGTGGACGGGCCCCTCCGCACATGCTAGACTCGGCATACCGGGCCCGCCGATCTGGCTGGGATCTATCCGGCCTGCCTCGTTTTGTCTCACGCATTCATCAGATCGGAAATCCGACAAATATGCGCCTTGTGCGGAACAATGGATATCTCCAGAACCGGCGACGGCTGGCCCGGTTGACGGCCTTCGGCGGATTTCTCCTGCTGGCGGCCTCAGTTGCATTGACGTTCTTTATACCAAGGCTCTTCATCCCGGGCTACGTGCTGCTCATCGTGGGATTCCTGACCTTCAACGTCGGCATGCAGCAGACGACCAAATGGAGCCGGCGACCTCGCCCGGACGAACTGCTGATCGAGGCACTGCGGCGGTTGAACGACCGCTATACGCTCATCCAGTTTCCCCAGGTCGGCCGCGGGCATCCCGAGCATGTCCTGGTCTATCCCGGAGGGCTGGTCATCATCACTACGCGGGAATTGCATGGCAATATCTCGGTCGATGATAACAAGTGGCATCGCACGGGCGGCCGCGTCTGGGCACTGGTCGGCATGTCGGGCCCGCAGCTTGGCAACCCGACCGCTGATAACGAGCGTGACCAGGAGGCACTACGCGCGATTCTCGAAGCGCACGATCTGCCGGGAGGGGATGCCATAGACGGCATCATCACCTTCCTCAATCCGAACGCGAACCTTCAAATTGGCTCAACCGACATCACAGTCACGGATGCGGACGGGTTGCTGCATGCCGTGCGGGAACTGAGTTCCGAGACGGTACTGCCGACGAAAGACCGCGAGGCGATCGTGAATCTGCTGGCCGAGGGGGAACAGGTCGAGGGGCCGCTTTCGCTCTCGAGCCGCGAAGCGCGTGGCAAGCGCGCCCGTGCGGCCTAGTGTGGCGCTTGAATCTCATGGTTCCCACTACAGACTTCCGGAACAGCTGATGGAACGCACCACTGAGTGGCCAATTATCGGACACCGGGCCGCGGTCGACCTGCTGCACCGCTCGATCGAGACCGGTCAGATCGGTCATGCGTATCTCTTCGCCGGGCCCGAAGGTGTTGGACGTCGCACCCTCGCACGCACCTTCGCCCAGGCGCTCGTTTGCCAGAGCCCGCTCGAGCGTCGCCCCTGTGGCGAATGTGTCGCGTGTCGTAAGGTGGAGCGCGGCATTCATTCCGACGTCTTGACCATCAGCCTCGATCAGCAGGCTGCCAGTGATTCGCGAGAGAGTAAGAACACCCGCATCTCAATTGAGACGATCCGTGAGTTGCGCTCGAACCTGTCTCTTCGCCCCTTGGAAGCGGACTGGCGTGTCGCGATGCTGGAGGATGTCGACCTCTTCTCCCTTTCGGCGTACGACGCGCTCCTGAAGACGCTCGAAGAGCCGCCGCCGTTCGTGGTGCTCCTGCTGATTGCGACCGAACTGGAGTCGATTCCGGAGACGATTCGCTCGCGCTGTCGTCCAGTGACGCTGGAGCCACTCGCGCGCACGGATGTCGCCCGGGCTCTGGTTGATCGGGGAATCGCTCCCGATCTTGCCACGATGATTGCTGGAGTGACGCGCGGACGTATTGGCAAGGCGATCGACCTTGCCGACGACGGGGCCGCGCTCGCGGCGCGCAAGGCGTCGGTAGACGCGGGAATCGAGATGATCGCCAGCCCGCTCCAGGCGATCGGCTCGGCCCGGCGGATGGCAGAGGGCTACCGGCGAGGTCAGCGCAACCGTGTCGAGCAGGAACTCGATGCGTTACTCGGTCTCTGGCGTGATCTGATGCTTCTGGCGGCCGGGTGTGCCGATCAGGTGGTCAACATCGATGTGTCGGATCGCCTGGCGCAATTGGCCGGTGATTGGACTCTCGATCAGATCAGGTCCGGAGTCAGCGCGACGCACCAGGCCCTGTTCGATCTGTCGATCAATGTTCAGCCGCGCCTCGCGCTCGACCGTATGGTCACCCAGTGGCCTCGTCCGATCCGGTGAGCCCCGCGAACGAAACCATCGGAATCATGGTCCCTGGCGATGGCCGGGTGCGCTTCTGCTCGACTCCACTTGCTGACTTGCGCGGCGGAGAGTGGGTCGTCGCCAGCGGACCGTTCGGCGACGAACCTGGCCAGGTACTGTTTGGCGCGCAGCGGGTTGCCAGCCCAAATCGGCTTCCGGCGGCCTTCGTCGCCCCACGCCGTCTCACTCCACTGGAGCGCGAACAGATACCGGCGTTGATCAGGCGGGTGACTGAGTCGTTCGATGCCGTCCGCGCTGTGCTGTTGCAGCTGGATCCGGAGGCGGAGATCTCTAGCCTGCGGCTTAGCCTGGACGGCTCGACGTTGCTCCTTCGCGTGTTCGGCACGACCGGCGATCGGTCCGCATCGCTGGTCGAGACGTTGTCGCGCAGGCTTGGAATCTCCGTAAACGTCGAGTGGACCGATCGACCGGCACACACCTTCGGTAGCCTTGGGCATGTTGATTCAGCTGACGACGAGCGAGCGCTGGTGCTGGCGCGGCTGAAGATCGACGAGGTCGCAAGCACCTCGTTCCCGAACGGGTGGCCACGTCTTGGTCAGGTCGTGGGCACGCCGCAGGGACCGGGACGACTCCGCTCCGTCTCGGTTCGGCACAACAGTGCGACGATTCGCCTCGATTCGGGTGACCAGATCGAACTTCCGGTCGTGGAGTTGAGCGCGCCGGAGGGCTGAGAGCGGTATCGCGGCCGTTCGCCGCACGGCCCTCCAGATCCGGCAATGAAACGACCGGCACGAAGCGCGTGCCGGTCGTCCGTCGATTCAGCGTGGGCGATCAGTTCCCGGTGGGTGGACCTGGCAGACGAACCGTCAGGAGCGCCTTGTCCGTCAGAATGTAGGCCGTGCTGGTGCCGTCGTCGACCGCGAGGTCCTTGATGCCGTCCATGGGAGCCTCGCCGTCTTTCGGCTCGAACTGCTGCACCAGTTGCCCCTCACGGGTTTCGCGCACGATCCGTCCCTGGTCGTCGGCGATGTAGTAGTAGGGCCGGTCGGCCTGCTCCGAGAAAGCCACGGCGTTCGTAATGCCCGGCGTAACGGTCGGAGTTACCGTTCCCGCGAGATCGCTCCGGTAGAGGTCGAGAATCCTGCCGTCTTTCAGCAGCACGTAGATGTGCCCGTCGATTTCCATGTCGATCGCGGTGCTCAGGTCGACGCCGTCGATTCCGGCGGACCAATCCTCTGGGGCGGATTCATAGGCGCCCGCGCCGAATTTGAGAATCTGAGCGGTGTCCGGCTTCAACAGGTAGAGGTTGCCGGAATACCCGCTCGTGGCAACGATGCCCGTGTGTGGCGTGCCGAACGTGCCGACCGGTTGCTTGGTCCAGGTCGCCTTGGTTGGATCGAAGACATACGCGGCGCTGCCGTCGAAGACAATTGGCGCGCCATCGCCCCATGCCGCTCCCTCGAGCGTGCCGGTCGTCGCGTCGCCAACTTTGTCGCCGGTCCCGAGTAGCCGCACCAGGGTATTGCCGTTCGATTCCAGGCGATAGAGCGCATCGGTGAAGATATAGAGTTGGCCGTTCCCAAGGAAGATCCGCGGCGTCACGCCGGCCGGAGCAGCCGGTACCCCGCCGATGACTTGAATGTTCGAGAGCCGAGCCACCTTGAGGGTCTGGTCCATGTCCGTCGCGATGGCCGCCTTCTGCTGGGCCGCGCGAACCGGATCGAGACCAATGGCGACGGCCTCGCGCAGGCTCTCCTGTGACGCCAGGAGGAAGGAGCGGGCGACATCCGGATTGGCCGCCTGTTCACCTTGCTGCCGTTGGGTGACGACGGTGTTGAAAGCCTGCTCGATCTTGGCAGCGTGGGCGCGCTGGTGGCTGTTTCGAACCGAGATGATCAGCGCGGTCGTCAAGATCGCCACCAGCACGATCGCAACCAGCGCGGTCACGCGGTTGAACGGTGTGCGTGGCAGGCGGCGGCTGATCGAGGTGAACTTGGGCATGTGCATCGAATCGTCGTAACGATTCAGACGCGGTAGCCCCAGCGTCCCGTCATCGCGCGGCTCGTCGATTGGACGATCGCGATTGACAGTCAACTGCCAGACCCCCACGACAGCCGCCGAGAAGGCAAGAATGACCCCAGCGAGAAGGTCGGTTAGCGTACGACCCCCCTTGCGCGGTGCTTCATCGAGTTCCTGATCCGCAGTGGATTGGGCGGCTGATTCCGGTTGCCAGTATTCGTTGTCCCCCATACTGACATCCGACGCGATTGAGCCGGACGTGCCCGTGGATTCGGTTCCCCACGTCTTGGGTCGTTCGGTTGACGCAGGCCTTGTCTCGGGTTCGTCCCATGACGGATCAGCCCAGATCGCATCAGTCGCCGGTGCATCCGCTGAATAGTCGAAATTGTGCACGTCCTGGGACTGCAGGTCAACCTCTTCAGAGGATTTCCCTCGGTGGCGGATTCGCTCGGCGGTCTCTTCGGGGAGCAGATGATAGCACCAGGATTGGAGCCGTTTGACAACGGGCAGGCGCTCTCGTGAACGTCGTGGCCGCTGGTGATATGGCACCACAATGGCCGCCGCATGCGCGTCGTCGATAGCGTACGTTCGTGCCGTGTCGTCAATATGACGGAGGATGTCGTCCACTTCACCACGCACGAAAACGTCTTGTGGACCACGATGGAGCACGCGGGCCACGGATGTCGAGCAGAGGACGATGACGTCGCCAGCGCCGATTTGCGTGTGGTACAGATCCGGCTGGGTCGTCTCGCGCAATCCGAGTGGCGAGGCGGTCTCGTCATCCGAGTTCTGGTTCGCCGAGTGCCAGCTTTCAAGTTCCGGGAACTCGTAGAGCTCGCCCTCCTGAGCGATCAGGATTTGACTGGGCGCCGACTGGGCGATGTAGACATCGTCACCACGCGCCAGCACACAGGTGAAGCCAAGGCAGACCCGTCGCTCGAGGTCGCGAATGGCATTTGCCTGAACGAGCCAGTGGTTGACATCCTCGATGGCCGTTACCAGGACCGCGGTCGCGGAGCCTGATCCTGCCCGCTGGATTGAGCTTCGCAAGCGCTGCACGGCCTCGTCCGCGACGCTACCCGCCAGCGGTGACTGTTCGACCGCTTCCAGCGAAATATACAGACGCTGAGTGTTCGGCTTGCCCAGGTCATCGACGGGATCGAGGGACAGGAAGGCCGTGCCTTCAGTCAGCCGTCCGGCTCGAATGACCAATTCTGCTGTAGCTGATTCAACGCGAGGCATAGATGTCCCGTCTTTCCACGCTGCCGTGCCGCCCCTATTCGACTGAAAGCGGGCAACAGGATCCCCGGGACAACCGACGTCGGTTGTCGTGCTACCAATGTGTTGGATTGCGTCGGGGTCCGGGTCGTTGACCGCCTGGCAACGATCAGTCTAGCACAGGGGTGTACGTACGTCTAGGGGGACTTAACCGGTCACGTGTGTTCGTTCTCTGCGTACGAACGCACCTAGCGTGATGGATCACGCCACCGGTCGGTTCTGATTGTCGACCGCGAATTCGTTGAGGAGCAGGTCTTCTGTCCACACGCTCTCGTCTGATTCGGGGGAATTGCTGAGCCAGCGGAGCAGTTCGCGCGCGGCGTCGGCCGTTTCGTAATCGCTGACTGCCATGGCTGTTTCGAGCGATCGATTGAGGTTGAGATGGGCGCCCTCGTATTGTCCTCGTTCGTAGAGTATTGCGCCGAGGTTGTAGCGCAGTGCCGCTGCGGTACGGAGGTCTCCGGTCTGGTCGGCGAGGTCGAGCGCACGCGTGTAGTTGTCGAACGCGGCGTCGGCATCTCCGCGAGCGTCCTGGGTCATCGCCAGTCCACGGAGCGCCCGCGCCGCCAGCGTGGGCTGGTCCGGCCTCCTGTGCCGCGACGTAGGCCGATCCATAGTGCTCTTCAGCTTCCGCTAGCTGGTTCAGCGATGAATAGAGCCGGGCCAGTTGGCCGTGCAGGCGCACCTTCGCATCGGAACCGGCAAACAGGGTCGCGACATCCAGCGCCTGGCGCAGATAGCGAATCGCGATCTGCGGTTGGCCCGATTTTCGGCCGATCTGTGCCAGGATCTGCAGATAGCCAAGCTCGTCAGATGGGTCGCCGATCTGGTGCGAGAGTGAGACCGCGCGGAGGAGTTGGTCCTCGGCGTCGCGGTAGAGTCCGCGCGCCAGGCTGATCGAGCCCATCAGGCCGAACGACTGCGCTTCGAGCTGCCGGTTCTGCGCCTCCTGGGCGATTTCAAAGCCGCGCTTGGCGATGGCGAGTGCGTCATCCAGTTCACCGAAGTCGAGCAGCACGTCGCCGATACCGAGGAGCCAGCGACCTTCCTGCTCGATTTCGCCCGCCCGCCGTGCCTGCTGCACGGCGTTCATCAGAGACTCGACGGCGTCGTTGCGCCGGTTGAGCGCTCCGTAGACCAGGCCGAGGACGCCGAGTACCTGCTGGTGAATCGCGGGATCCTCGAGGCTATCGGCCAGCGGCTGCGCCTGCTGCAGCGCCACGAGCGCTCGATTCGGGTCTCGCTGCGCCAGGAAGATTTCGGCCGCGTCGAGACGCGCACGAACCGCGGCCGAGCGATTTCCCAGGCGCAGCTCCAGTTCGGCAAGCTCCTCGAAATGGTTGGCGGCGTCCAGGGCTCGGCCCGGACATCTGCTCGACGCGTGGCCAGGCCGGTCAAGCTCCGGCTCTCGAGGGTGATGTCGGACATCGAGCGGGCGCGCTCCAGCGCGGTCATCAGGTAGCCGCGCGCCTGCTGAAACTGTTGTTGCTCGGCCAGGATCGCTCCCGTCTGGATGGCGATCTCGGCCTGGGTGCGGACGTCGATGGTCCGATCGGCGGCGTCCTGCGCCTGCTGCAGGATCAGCACGGCGTCATCCAGTTCGCCCAGTTCGCGCAGGATGACGATCTGCCGCAGAAGAGCGTCGACGACGCCGGCGAAATGGCCGACCCGGCGGGCGCTGCGCGCGGCGCGCTGGTAGTACTCCTGGGCGCCGATCGGATCGTTGTCGGTTCGGGCCAGGTCACCCAGCAAGATGGCGGTTTCGACATCCTCGAGTGTGTCGGCGTCCTCGCGGCCCGATTCGAGCTGCCGATTGAGCAGCTCGCGGGCGCGCTCGGTGTCGCCGCGATCGAAATTGACGCGGGCCAGCCGCGACAGCGCGCGTCGCTTGCCGGGCACATTGGCGATGCGCTCAGACGCATGCAGCGCCTCGCGCAGATGGAGCTCCTGGTCCTTGGCATTCCCGAGGTGAGCGAGCAGGTCGGCCGCGCGCAGGTTGCAGTCGACGAGCAGGCGGTCGAATCCTTTGTACCGCGCCGCGAGAATGGTGAGACGAATCAGGAAGAGCGCGCGTTCGGAGTCATCGGCAGCGAGCAGTTCAGCTTCGCGGTCGAGTTGCCACATTTCGCCGTCGGCAAGCCGGTTGAGCAATGAGCTTCGCTCCACCGCCCGATAGGCGTTCTCCTGGGTCATGCGACCTTCAGCGACGTCCATCGCCAGGCGATAAATTGGATTGCGCTCGATGCCCTGACGTCGTCGCAGCCAGCGACCGACTTGATCAACCATTCCCGTGCTCCCACCGGCGATGTCGCCGGTTTCTCCCTGTCTCGGCCAGTCTCAACCCTCTGTCCCCGTCGAGATGGCCCAACGCAACGTGTCAAGGGTAATGTTCCCGCCGCTTACGATCAAGGCGACCTTCTGTCCTGCAAGCTCATCGCGAAGCTGTATCGCCGCCGCCAATGCGGCCGCGCCCGCCCCTTCGGCCACCAGGTGAGCGTCCTCCAGCAGCATCACGATCGCGCGGCAGAGATCCTCGTCGGTCACCAGCCGGATATCGTCGATCTTCTCGTTGATGATCCGCATCGGCAGTTCGAACGCGACGCGTGTCGCCAGACCGTCCGCGAAGGTCATGCCCCCTTCGAGCGACACGAGCCGGCCCTCTTTCCAGGAGCGATAGACCGCGATCCATATGTGTCGTCTGCACACCAATCACGCGGATCGCCGGGTTGATCGTCTTCATCACCGTGAGCGTGCCGCAAACTCCGCTCCCGGCACCGATCGGAACGATCACCGTGTCGAGATCCGGCACCGCCTCGATGATCTCAAGTGCATAGGTACCGACGCCGGCGATCAGATCCGGCTCGTTGGCCGAATGGATGAAGCGCATGCCGTCGTCGGTGCGCTCGCTGCTCAGCCGCGAGGCGCGACTCGTCGAAGTCTCGGCCGGAGAGCACGACCTCGGCGCCGAGACGTTTCATCGCCGCGACTTTGTCCGGATTGGCGCCTTCGGGTGCGTAGACGACCGCCCGCACGCCGAATTCGCGTGCCGCGTAGGCGATCGATTGTCCATGGTTGCCGGTCGACGCCGTTACCACGCCTCGCTGGCGCTCGGCGCTCGAGAGACGGCTCATCAGATAGAGGCCGCCGCGGATCTTGAACGCGCCGATCGGCTGGAGGTTCTCGCACTTGAAGAAGGCCGAAAAGCCAAGACGTTCGTCGATCGCGGGCCGCGAAATCAGCGGAGTCGGCTCAAGGTATTGTTGGATGACAGTTCGCGCACGTAGAACGTCTTGAAACGTGGGGGCTTCAAGTGTCGGCATGTCTCCCCTTCCGACCGAAGTGTACCGGTTGCGGACCCCTCGGAAGTGTCGTCGGATTGCCCGATTCTGTCCATCCCCAAAACACGCATGTGCTATCCTTCCGGCTTGGGTGATTCCTGCCCTGGAGTCAGCGAATCCCTCCACTGTCGAAACCGCCGGTTCGGACTTCGGGCCCTGATACGGCCAGGAAATGGAGGGTCACATGCGCTTCGCGGAACGTCTCGCCGAGGCGGCCAAACGGAACAACTCGCTCCTCTGTGTCGGCCTCGATCCGGACATGCGCCGCTTTCCGGAACACTTCCGGTCAGATCCCTCCGCGATCATCGAGTTCAACAAGATCATCATCGAATCGACCATCGATCTGGTCTGTGCCTACAAGCCGAACCTCGGCTTCTACATGGCGTATGGGCCCGCGGGAATCGAGGCTCTGATCGAGACGCGTCGGATGATCGGCGACACCGATGCCGGTGATCCTGGATGCCAAAGTTGGCGACTTCAACGTCACCTCAGAGGCCTACGCGCGCGGCTATTATGGGAGCTCGACTTCGACGCCGTCACCGTACATCCGTATATGGGGCTCGATGGCATCGAGCCGTTCCTGTGCCACGAAGATCGCGCCGCGTTCATCCTGGTGCGGACGTCGAACCCCGGCAGCAAGATGCATGCAGGATATCGAAGTCGACGGCGCCCCGCTCTATCAGAAGGTGGCGGGCTGGGTGGCCGATTGGAACGAACAGTTCGGCACCTGTGGCGCGGTGGTCGGGCGCGACCTGGCCGGAGGATCTGGCCGAAGTCCGGCGGATCTGCCCGGATATCCCGATCCTGATCCCGGGCATCGGCCCGCAGGGTGGTGACCTGGAAGCGTCGCTGAAGGCCGGGCTGGATGCCAATGGTGGAGGCGTGCTGATCAGTTCGTCGCGCGGAATCATCTACGCAGGCAGCGGCCGCGATTTCGCGACGAGCGGCGCGTGCCGCGGCGCAGAATTTGCGCGACCGCATCAACGAGATTCGAGCGTCGCTCTGACGATTCCGGCGCGTTGACACGACGTTGTTGAGCGGTGCTAGAGTCCGGTATAACAATGGAATAAGTACGTCAGTACGACGGGGGCTTGGGGAGCCAGGCTGAGAGGGTGGCCACGTATCCGCCACCGACCGGTGAACCTGACCTGGGTAATTCCAGCGTAGGGACTGAATTCGACGAATGTCATCGGACGCTGGCCACCCAGGCAGTGTCCGTTTTTGTTCCTCTGCTCGAATCTCCCGTCTCGTCTACCGACGAAGATTCCCGTGTCAGCTGGATCGTTCTCCAACACACGACGATCGAAGCCGGATAGTGACACGTTCGTCAGCGATCAGCGCCTTCATCAATGCACAGCGGGACGAGCTCATCGAGCTCGCCAGCCGGCTTGATCGGCTTTCCCGACGGTCAGTCCGCCCGGACGAAACACCAGCCGAGGCGCAGGACTTCGTCGCCAGCTATCTTCCGGGCCTCGGCTTCGTCGATCGATCGATTCGATGTCTATCCCGGTGATCCCGACGTCGTCGGCCTGCCTGCGCGGGCCGGACCCCGAACGAGGCTCGTCGCTGCTGATCAACGGGCACATTGACGTGGCCGAGATCGGCCCGCTCGAACGCTGGACGCGATCCCCATTCGAAGCCTCGGTTGACGGCGACCGGCTCTACGGTCGCGGCTCGACCGACATGAAAGGGCCGATGGCGGCTGCGCTCTTTGCCATCCGCATCGTTCGCGAACTCGGAATCGAACTCGACGGCGACCTGATCGTCGAGTCGGTGATCGGCGAGGAGCAAGGCGAGGCGGGCACGCTTGAGCTGCGTCGAGCGCGGGTACGCCGCCGACTTCGCCATCGTTCCTGAGCCGACCGGTCTGACGATCTCAGGACAGGGCGGGGTCATCACCGGCTGGATCGAGATTCAAGTCCCGGAGACGCTGCATGACGGCATGCGAGCCCGGACGATCCACGCGGGCGGCGGCGTTCGTGGCGCCAACGCCATCGAGAAGATGGTGAAGCTGATCGGCGGCTTGCAGGAGCTCGAGCGCGACTGGGCCGTGACGAAGCGCTATCCTGGCTTCGCGCCCGGCTCGACCACCATCAACCCAGCCGTCATCGAAGGTGGCCGTCATCCGGCCTTCATGGCCGACCGCTGCGCGCTCTGGGTCACCGTCCATTTCTATCCGGACGAGACCTGGCAGCAGGTGACCGACGAAATCGAAGATCACTTGCTACGCGTCGCCGCTGCCGATTTGTGGCTGCGCGATCACCCGCCCACGTTTCGTTGGGGCGGCCGCTCGATGATCGAGGACCGCGGCGAGATCTTTCCTGCCTCGTCGATTGAGCGGGACCATCCGGCCGCCGAGACGCTGGCGACGCATTCATCAGAGCGTGCGCGGAATCGCCGGCTGAACTTCGCCATGTGGCCGTCCGTCAGCGACGCCGGTTGGCTTGCGGCACGCCGGCATCCCGACCGTCATCTACGGTCCCGGGCAGCCTCGAGCAGGCGCACGTCATCGACGAGTGGGTCGACCTCGACGAGTTGCTCGACTGCCGCGCGCAGTCTACGCCGAGATGATCGCCAGTGGTGCAACAGCCCGAAGCCGGAGCGGCGACGCTGATGAGCGTTCGCCCGGCAATCGTCTCGAGCTTCGTGGAGTCTCCAAGACGTTCACAGGCCGCCGTGAGTCGTCGACGCGCTTGTCGCCATCGATCTACGGGTGCGAGACCGCGAGTTCGTCAGCATCGTCGGGCCGAGCGGCTGCGGCAAGAGCACGCTGTTGAACATCGTCGCGGGGCTGGAGGAGCCGACCACCGGCGACATTCTGCTCGACGGCCGTCCCACCGGACCGTCTCGGCCGGACGGCCTACATGCATCAGAAGGATCTGCTCTTGCCCTGGCGCACGGTGCTCGATAACGCGGCGCTGGGGCTGGAGGTCGCGGGTGTCGGGCGAGCCGAAGCGCGACTCGCGGGCGCTCGAACTGATCGACCGCTTTGGCCTGCGCGGTTTCGAGAGCGACTATCCGGTCGACGCTGTCGGGCGGCGATGCGCCAGCGCGCGGCTTCCTGCGTACTGTGCTCACCGACCGCCGCTGATGCTGCTCGACGAGCCGTTCGGCGCGCTCGATGCGCTGACGCGAGCCGAGATGCAGGAATGGCTGCTGGGTCTGTGGGAAGACCTCGGTCGCACGATCGTCTTCATTACGCACGACGTCGAGGAGGCGGTGCTGCTCTCGGACCGCGTCCTGGTGATGAGCCCGAGGCCGGGTCGCTTCATTGCCGATGAGCCGGTGGACCTGCCCCGGCCGCGCCACTACGAGATGGTCACCGGCAGCCACTTCGTCGAACTCAAGTCACGTCTCCTCTCGGCGCTCCGTTCGCCTGATGT
>CAVSJP010000007.1:0-511851 GCA_963728335.1 uncultured Chloroflexia bacterium | reverse complement strand
GATGGCAGCGGAGTCGAAGAATCTCCCCGTCGTTCCGTGGTTGGTTACGCTCGGAGAGATCCTTCACTGCGGTTCAGGATGACCGTCGGTCGCCGGTGCTCCCCGGGTGCCACATTCTCTATGGTCCACGACGCAGAATGACACTGAAAAGCGGGCGGCCCACCCGGCGAACGGAGTGTGAGATTTAATGTGGTCGCCTACTCAAGGTGACAATCACAAACAAAACGACCTGAGCCACTCGCCCAGGTCGTGTTCCTCCAAATTGGCCGTGTCGGCTACTGCGCTGCGGCGGTCCGTCGCACGGCGGACGACGCACCGTGGCAGTTCTTCTACTTCTTTCCATGTCCGCATGGGCAAGGATCGTTCCGGCCAACCTTGCCCTTGGCCTTGCGCCGCACTGGTTCGCCTTCGGCCGGGTGGTTCGTCTGCCCGATCTGCGGCGCCGGCCGCGCCATGATCGGCGCCAGCCGCACGTTGAAGATCATGTGCGCCACGTCGTACTCGATGTTCTGCAGCAGCGCCTGGAACATGCGGAAGCCCTCGGCCTTGTACTCGACGAGCGGATCGCGCTGGCCATAGGCCTGCAGCCCGATGCCTTGGCGCATGTGATCCATCGAGGTCAGGTGCTCAACCCAGAGCTTGTCGATGACCTGGAGCATCACCAGACGCTCCAGCGTCCGCATCTGCTCCGCGCCCATCTCCTCTTCGCGCCGGTTGTAGATCTCCTCGGCACGCTCGGTCAGGATCTCGATCACCTCTTCGGTTGACCGATCCTGAATATCACGTACGGAGATGCCCGGATCACCGACGACGCCGCCGAATGCTCGCAGGATCTCTTCATAGTTCGGGTCGTCATGCCGGTCGACCGGCATATTTGCCTCGACCAGCACCTCGACCTGGTGCTCGATCAGATCGAGCACGTTTCTCTTGAGGTCCTCGCCGTCGAGCAGCTTGCGCCGCTCGCCGTAGATGACCTCGCGCTGCTTGTTCATGACGTCGTCGTACTGGACGACGTGCTTGCGAAGGTCGAAGTTGTGGCCCTCGACCTTCGTCTGGGCGTTCTCGATCACCTTCGAGACCAGCCCGTGCTCGATCGGGGTTCGTCGTCGATGCCGAAGCGCTCCATGAGCCCGAGATGCGGTCCGACCGAAGCGGCGCATCAGTCGTCCTCGAGCGAGAGGAAGAAGCGCTCGAGCCGGGATCTCCCTGGCGGCCGGCGCGGCCTCGGAGCTGATTGTCGATCCGCCGCGCCTCGTGCCGCTCGGTGCCGACGATGTGCAGGCCGCCCTCGTCCTTGACTCCAGGGCCGAGGAGGATGTCGATGCCGCGGCCCGCCATGTTGGTGGCGATGGTCACCGCGCCCGGGCGGCCCGCCTGAGCGACGATGACCGCCTCCCGCTCGTGGTACTTGGCGTTCAGGACCTGGTGCTTGATCCCGCGCGTTGCAGCAGCTCCCAGAGCTGCTCGCTCTTCTCGATCGAGACGGTGCCGACCAGGACCGGCCGGCCGCCTTGGACATCTCCTCGATCTCGCGACGACCGCGTTGAACTTGGCCACCTCGCTCTTGTAGACGTGGTCGGCGAGTCCTCGCGGACCATCGGCCGGTGGGTCGGGATGACGACGACCTCGAGGTTGTAGATCGTTGGAACTCTTCCGCCTCGGTATCGGCCGTGCCGGTCATCCCGGCCAGCTTGTCGTACATGCGGAAGTAGTTCTGGAAGGTGATCGTCGCGAGTGTCCGTTCTCGCGCTGGACCCTGACCTTCTCCTTTGCCTCGATCGCCTGGTGGAGGCCCTCGGAGTAGCGGCGGCCGACCATCATGCGCCCGGTGAACTCGTCGACGATGACGATCTCGCCGTCGCGAACGACGTAGTCCTTGTCGCGCCGGAAGATGGCCTGCGCCTTGAGCGCCTGCTCGAGATAGTGGGTCAGCTCGAAGTTGCGGTGTCGTAGATGTTGCCCTCGGAATCTGGAGCGGCTCTCCATGTTGTCGATGCCCTCGTCCGTCAGCGTGGCACTCTTCTTCTTGAGTCGATCTTGTAGTCGCGCTCTCGCAGGAGCCTGACGAACCAGGGCGAACAGGTAGTACTGGTCGGTGGACTCCTCGGCCTGGCCGGAGATGATGAGTGGCGTCCGCGCCTCGTCGATCAGGATGTTGTCGACCTCGTCGACGATGGCGAAGTGGTGCGGGCGCTGGACCTGGCCTCTTTGACCAACGCCATGTTGTCGCGCAGGTAGTCGAAGCCGAACTCGTTGTTCGTGCCGTAGGTTATGTCGGCCAGGTAGGCCTCCTGGCGCGACACCGGCCGCCAGTGGTTGAGCCGATCGTCCGGGCTGCGCGTCCTCTCGTTGTACTCGGGGTCGTAGATGGCGGCGCTCTCGTGCGTGATGACGCCGACGGTCAAGCCGAGCGCGGTGTAGACCGGCCCCATCCAGCCGCCGCCGACGCGCGACAGATAGTCGTTCGGCGTGACGAGGTGAGCGCCGAGCCCCTCGAGCGAATTGAGATAGAGCGGCAACGTCGCGACCAGCGTCTTACCTTCGCCGGTCTTCATCTCGGCGATCTTGCCCTGATGCAAGACAATGCCCGCGACAAGCTGGACGTCAAACGGCCGCTGCCCGAGCGCCCGGCGCGCCGCTTCACGTACCGCCGCGATACGCCTCCGGCAGCAGATCGTCGAGCTCGTATTCGCCCGCTCGAGGCCCGCTTGAATTCGTCCGTCTTTGCCCGAAGCTCGTCGTCGGTCAAGCGTTCGAATTCGGGCTCGATCTCATTGATCTCGTCCACGATTCCTTGGAGATCCTTCAACGCCTTGTCGTTTGGATTGCCAAGAATCTTCGTCAAAAAGTTTCGCATGCTCGGGATCTCCACTAGTCAGAAAATGTTGTGGTCAGGTTATTCAGCCCGTGCCAAACCCAAGTGTACTTTCCAGGCTCCCGTTAGTCGAATTGCCGTACTCTAACCGCGCATCACGTCCGCGCCAGCGCCTGCTTCGAACTGGTCGTATCCGGCAAATATCTTGGCACGCCCGTCATCGAGCCAGAGGAGAGGCGAGTCGAAATCACGCAGGAACGCCCTGTCGTGCAGGACCGCGATGACCGTGCCGGCAAAGGCGTCCAGGCTCCGCTGGAACTGGACTCGACCGTCAATGTCGAGATGGTTGAGCGGCTCATCGAGAATGAGCAGATTGCATCCCCGGAGCATCAGCAGCGCCAGTTGTAAGCGCGAGCGTTCGCCGGGTGAGCAGTCACCAACGCGACGGAAGACATCATCTCCCGAAAAGAGAAAGTAGTGCAGAAAGCTGCGCGCCTCAGTTTCGGTCATCGGACGTTCTCGCAGCGACGTCTCGAGGACCGATCGATCCATGTCCAGCGTCTCCTGCTCCTGTGACAGGACGCCGAGACGGACACCCGCACCCAACGACACGGTGCCTCGAACCGGCTCCAGCGTCCCCTCCAACAACTGAAGCAGCGTGGTCTTGCCGGCTCCGTTCGGACCGACGACCGCGAGCCGTTCTCCGTATTGCAGATCAAAGCTGACACCGCTGAAAAGGGCGGAGCCGCCCGCATACTCGAACGCAAGATCCTCAACATGCACCACCGAGCGGCCGCCGGGAGGCGGGTCGCCAAAATCGAGATTGAGCGACCATTCCTGCTGCGGCTTCTCGACCCGCCGGTCCGACTCCAGAAATCGATCGAGCTTTTTCTCACGCGATTTCGCGAGCCCCGCCTTCTTGCGCGCCAAGCGCCGCACGCCCGGCTGACGCGGCGTGGTCGAGAGTTCGATATCCAGCGCCTCGCCTTTCAGCCGCGCGACGTCGGACGCGACCTTCTGAACGTACTTTTCCTGCTGCACCCAGGTCGCACGTTGCAGCTCGGCTTCGGCTTCACGCGCCGCGGCGAAATCGGAGTAGTTGCCAGGGTAGCTCCTGACCACGCGCTCGCGCGGATCCAGAAACAGCACGCGGTCGACGGTCCGGTCGAGGAATTCCCGGTCGTGCGAGACGACCAGGGCCGCCCCACGGAACGACCGGACGAACCCCTCGAGCCAAATCAACGCCTCAATATCGAGGTGATTGGTCGGCTCGTCGAGCAGCAGAACGTCCGGCTCGCGCAGCAGGAGCATGGCCAGGCCGAGCCGCGTCTTCTCGCCGCCACTCAGCGAACTGACGGATTGGCTGAGGCGGGAATCGTCCAGTCCCAGTCCGTTCAGTGTCGCGATGGCACGCTGCTCCCGCTCGTATCCGCCGAGTGCCTCGAACGTCGCGAGCGCCTGTTCGTATGCGACCAGCATTGACGGGTCGTCCGGATTCTCGGAAAGGTCCGCGGTCGACTGGAGCAATGCCCGCTCCGACTCGTGCCAATCTGCCTGCGCCAGATGCCAGCGCCGCCTCGACGGTCAGCTCTGAGATATCGTCCATGACCTGTGGCAGATAACCGATCGTCAGCGATGGAGGAGACAGCACGATTTCGCCGCCATCGGGACGATCCATGCCCGTGATGCAGCGGAGCAGCGTCGTCTTGCCCGAGCCGTTCGGTCCGATCAGCGCGGCGTGTTCGCCCTCGTTGAGTACCAACGAGAGATTTTCAAGAATGATCTGAGCGCCATAATATTTGGTGAGAGATTTGATCTGCAACATGATCTGTAGCCATCCTTCGAACGACCGTTACACTCCGGCTTCGCTTGAAGTGGCTATCTGATCAAGTGCATCTCCAGGAGGACTCGCCGTGTCGCACCCACGACGGCAAAACGTGAAGGAAGCGCGTAAAACGCACGCTGATGAGTATAGGGAATATGAGGACCCGGTGCAAACGCGGACGCAGCGGGTATGGATTTGCAAGCTCGAGATTCCAGAATGGAATGGTGTGCCTCGTGAGTCCCAATGATCCGAGAGTGATGGATTCAAACGCTCGCCAAGAAGACCTAGCGCCGCGCTTTGTCGACCGGGTGCACGATCTTGTGCGCCAGATCCCGTACGGCCGCGTCACCACGTATGGCCGCATTGCCCGCGCGCTCGGGGCACCACGTTCGGCGCGCATGGTCGGCTGGGCCCTGCACAATTGCCCTGATGACGTATCCGAGATCGCGCATCGTGTCGTGAATCGCATCGGCGAGCTGAGCGGTGGCTGGTCGTGGGGGCATCCGGACGTGATGCGTGCCCTACTCGAAGAGGAGGGAATTACCTTCGTCGACGACTACCAGGTGGACCTGGCAAAGCACGTCTGGGAGCCTGAGATTGCAGAACCGCTGGAACGCTGATCTATCCGCCACCGACGAAGTGGACGATCTCCAGCTCGTCGCCGTCCGACACTTCACGCACGTCGAATTCGGAACGCGGCACAATCGTCCCGTTCAGTTCGACTGCCACCAACGTGGTCTTCAGATCCCGCGCACGGATGAGGTCAGCGACCGTGCGTACACCGTCCACGTTGGCCGGCTTTCCATTGATCGTCAGTTTCACGCCTTCACCTACTCCATCCAAATGCCGCGGCGAACCGAGCCGCAGCCTCTTGCGGATCCGTGACGGCGAGAACACCGGAGAGTACCGCGACACCGTAGGCGCCCGCATTCAGCACCTCCGGAACGCGCTCCGGCGTGATGCCGCCGATCGCGATCACGGGAATCGAAAGCGCCGATGACACGGACTCGACGAATGCCAGTCCGCGTGCTGGCTCTCCCGCCTTGCTCGCAGTCTCGTAGACGTGCCCGGCGATCGACGAAATCGGCGCCATCGAGTTCAGCCTGCCGAGCGCTGTTGACATCGTGAACTGAACGGCCGATCACCAACTGGTTACCTGCCAGCTGCCTGACCGCCGTCACCGGAAGCGATACCTCGCCAAGTTCGACGCCGTCCGCTCCGCTCGCGAGCGCGACGTCAACCCGATCATTGACGAACAGGAGTGGCCCGCCGCCCAGCGCCGACTTTCAGTTCGAGCGCCACGCAAAGCAGCTCTCGAGCGGGACACGTCCCTCTCACGCAGATGGACCGCATCGACCCCACCCGCGGCAGCACGGGCAGCCGTATCCGGCAGAGCGTCCAGTGGACAGAGGCTGGCGACTGCTGATCAGGTGCAGTCGCGGGATAGTCGTCATCTGCTCTCAAGCGTCGCGTTCGACGGCATGAGCCAGTGCCTGCGCCGCTGCGCGTACGTCGCCCGCCCCGACGACCGAGGAGATGACGGCCACCCCCGCCGCGCCTGCGACGATCACTTGAGCGGCATTCTCCGGCGGTGATTCCGCCGATTCCGACGACCGGGATGGAGACCGAACTGACGCACCTCGACGATGCGGCGAGTCCCGACCGGCACGCCCGCGTCCGACTTGGACGAGGTTCCGTACACCGGCCCGACCCCGAGATAATCGGCGCCCAGTCGCTCACTCTGAAGCGCGTCCACCAGCGTTGCCGGAGAATAACCAATGACCATCTCCTCACCCACGATTCGTCGCGCTTCGGGGACCGGCAAGTCCTCGTCGCCCAGGTGAACCGCGTCCGCCTGCAGCGCGAGCGCCAGATCGACGCGGTCATTCACCACGAACATCACACCCGCGTCCTGGCACATTCGCGCAGCTCACGTCCGACGGTCACGGCCTCTCGCATTGGCCCAGACTTCCAACGGAGCTGGATTGCTGTCGCGCCACCCGCGATCGCCGCCTGAACGATCTCCTGTTCGGATCGTCCTCTGGACAAACCGCGGTCGGTCAGAACGTAGACCCGCAGTGCCCGCAACAGGTGATCGCCGCGAAAACCGGATCGGTCCGCCATGTCGATCTACCGCACCACGCCCTCGACCGGACTGCTCGCTGCGGCGTAGGGCAGTTTCGGAATACGGCCTGAGAGAAACGCCAGTCGCCCGGCGTCGACTCCGAGTCTCATGGCGCGCGCCATCGCGCCCGGGCTGGCCGCCTTGGCGATGGCCGTGTTGACCAGACAGGCGTCAGCGCCGAGCTCCATCGCCAGCGCGGCGTCGGACGGCGCGCCGATGCCGGCGTCTACCACAACCGGCACGCCCGCCTGCTCGATGATGATCTCGATCTGACGATAGTCGGGCAGTCCCTGACCAGAGCCAATCGGCGAGGCGAGTGGCATCACGGTCGCGGTGCCGACCTCTTCAAGTCGCCGGGCGAGCACCGGATCGGCATTGATATACGGCAAGACCGTGAATCCCTCTTTGACCAACTGTTCGGCGGCTTCAAGCGTACCGATCGGATCGGGCAAGCAGGTACTTCGCGTCGGGAATGACTTCGAGCTTGATCCAGTCTGACAAGCCCATCGAACGCGCCAGCCGAGCAACGCGAATCGCTTCTTCCGCGGTCTGGCAACCGGCCGTGTTCGGAAGGATCGTGTAGCGTTTCCAGTCGACGTCTTCGAGAATGCTACGGCTCTTTGGATCGTCGAAATCGATCCGGCGCAATGCCACCGTGATCATCTGCGCACCGGACGCCTCGAATGCTTCGAGCATCTCGGCCGAGTTACGATACTTCCCGGTGCCGAGAATCAGCCGCGAAGAAAACTCGCGGCCCGCGATCTTGAGCGGGGAATCCGCTGTACCGTTGTTGGACATCTGCATCAATCGACCTCCGTCGACGTCGCGGCGCTGTCGCGCCAGAGCCGGTAGAAATGATGAACGGGAGAGTGGCCCGCTCCAATCGAATAGGAGTTGAGCAGCGCTCCGTAGAGAAAGTCTTTCGCGTCCGAGATCGCCTCGATCGGGTCACACCCGGCGGCGAGACGCGCGGTGATCGCGGCAGAAAAGGTACAGCCGGTCCCGTGGTTGTTCCGCGTCTCAACGCGCTTCGACGCCAGTCGCTCGACATCCTTGCCGTCGAAAATGACGTCAACCGCGTCGCCCTCTGCATGCCCGCCCTTGACGACGACGACACGCGCTCCACGATCGTGAATGGCCCGTGCCGCCCTGACCATGTCCCGCTCGCTCCGAATCTCGATGACCGGTCAGCGCCTCAGCCTCCGGGATGTTCGGTGTCACGATAAAGGTCAGGGGCAAGAGCAGGTCCAGCAACGCATCAACCGCCTCCTCGCGCAGCAGCCGGTCGCCGCTCTTGGCAACCATGACGGGATCCACAACCAGCCGGTCAATGCGATGGCGCCGCACCCCAGATGCCACTTCGGCGATGATGGCGGATGACGAGAGCATGCCGGTCTTAACCGCGTCGGCGCCGATATCCTCCATCACCGCGTCGATCTGCGCGCGCACGACGTCCGGCTGAATCTCCTGCACGGCAGTGACGCCGAGGGTGTTCTGGGCCGTGACCGCGGTGATCACGCTCGACCCGTAGACGCCGAACGCCGAGAAGGTCTTCAGATCCGCCTGCACGCCCGCGCCGCCGCCTGAATCGGAACCTGCGATGGTCAGTGCTTTCGGGATGCCCGAACCCTGCGGCATCCGCACTCCTCTCTCGAACACGACTGCGTGGACGCGGCGGAAAAAGAAAAGCCGCCGACCCTGCGAAGGTCCGGCGGTACCATGTGGCGTTATCGCCCCGGTGCCGTCCCTTCGCTGGTATTAACCAGATCAGGTTCGGAGGGTTGGTGGGAATTCCCACGCTCTCAGCGCCACGCGCACCCCTGGCATCCGTTTGATTGAAGAATATCACGCAGCGGCCACCTGCTCAACGGACGCATCGTCGCTCGGGATCATTTCAGGCCGCGTCGGAGCGCCTTCCGCGTCATGCGCGAACGTTGACAGTCCCCGCAGAACGACTCTATAGTGCCCCGATCGGTCACGAACCGATGGGAGAACTCTGGGGAGAAAGTCGCATGACCGACAACCGCAAAATGCACCTGAAATTCGCCAGCCGAGCCGTACACGCAGGTGAGCGTCCCGAACCGCGAGAATTCGTCCCGATCGCGACCCCGATCTACGCCTCGTCCAGCTTCGTCTACGACGATCTCGACCAGATGGACGCCGCTCTCGGCGGCGCCGAAGGTGTCTTCGTCTACAGTCGCTACGGCAATCCCACGGTGGAAGCGATGGAAGCGGCGGTTGCAGCGCTGGAGGAGCAGGATGTCGGCACTCGCGGTTGGCTCCGGCATGGCGGCCGTGAACCTCGCCTTGCTGGCCTGCGCGAAATCCGGCACGCGCATCGTCGCCTCGCGCGACCTCTACGGCGCGTCGGTCAAACTCCTCGACGCCGTTTACCGTACGCTGGGAGTCGAGACGGAGTTCGTCGACATTCGGGACCTCGAAGCGCTCGAAGCGGCGCTGAGCCATGGTGAGGTCCGCGCCGTGATCGCGGAGACGATTTCGAACCCACTGCTGCGCGTCACCGATATCGCCGCCGTTGCCGAACGCGCACACGCGATCGGTGCCCGATTGATTGTCGACAACACGTTCGCGACCCCCTACCTGCTCAAACCGGGGCTGCTCGGCGCGGACTACGTCGTCCATAGCTCGACCAAGTATCTGGGTGGACACGGCGACGTCACCTCGGGCGTCGTTGCGTGCTCGAACCAGCGCCGGACCGAGTTGAACGACTTGAACAAGTCGACCGGCGGGATCGTCAGTCCGTTCGACGCATGGCTCGTTCTTCGCGGCGTCAAGACGCTGCCGTTGCGGATGGAGCGACAGTGCCGTTCGGCCGCCATCGTGGCAGACTGGCTCTTCCACCATCCGAAGCTCGAATGGGTCTACTACCCGGGCTTGCCGGGACACGAGAGCCACGAGACCGCCAGGGAGCAGTTCCCAAGCGGTCAGTACGGCGGAATGATCTCGTTTGAGATTCGCGACGGCGAACGCGAAAGCGTCTTTCGCTTTCTACGAGCGCTGGAGATGATCGCCCCGGCGACGACGTTGGGCGACGTCTACACCCTCGTCCTCTATCCGGTTATGTCGTCGCACCGGGCATTGACGCCAGAGCAGCGTGCTCAGGTCGGCATCGGTGAGGGTCTCGTGCGCCTGTCGATCGGGATCGAGGATCCCGTCGACATCATTAGCGATCTCGAGCGCGCGCTCGACGCCGTCTAAGCGGGCGGCCTATTTCGTTCTCACAGTCGGGAGGCTGAGTTGGTAACGACCGAAACACAGTCCAAGAGCGACATGATTCGCGAGCAGATGCCCGCGGTGCAGAAGAACGCGTACCTCAATACTGGCACGTTCGGTCCGCTACCGACGCCCACCGTCGAGGCGTTAACCCAGCTCCTGGCCAGCGAGCTCGAGAACGGCCGCGATCACCATGGAAAACTATATGCGCTCGGGCGAGATCAAGACCGAGGCGCGGGAGAAGTTCGCCCGGGTCTTCGGTTGCCCCGCCGACAACGTCACGCTCACGCGGCACACGACCGACGGCATGAACATCGGCGTGAACGGCATCAACTGGCAGCCGGGTGACGAGATCGTTATGAGCGATATGGAGCACCCGGGCGGCCAGGGCCCGGTCTACAACGTGGCGCGCCGCTATGGTGTGGTGGTCAAGACGGTCAAGCTTGGTGACGGAA
Organism: uncultured Chloroflexia bacterium; assembly: GCA_963728335.1. Lineage (GTDB taxonomy): Bacteria > Chloroflexota > Chloroflexia > Thermomicrobiales > Thermomicrobiaceae > CALAGB01. Next base: position 501,397 of record CAVSJP010000007.1, on the reverse strand, counting down.
CCGGCGACGTCGTCGGCGCGTTCGAGCGCATGATCACCCCACGCACCCGCGTCCTGCTCACCTCGCACCTCACCTGGAACACCGGCACGGTTCTGCCGCTGGCCGACATCGTCGAGATGGCTCATCGTCATCACGTGCTGGTCGTTGCCGACGCGGCGCAGTCGCTGGGCTCGATACCGCTCGATGTGGTTGGCATGGGCGTTGACGTCTATGGCGGACCTGGGCAGAAATGGCTCTGCGGCCCGGAAGGAACTGGCGCAACATATGTTTCCGACGAGGCGCTGCAGCAGATCAACCAGACCGTCGTCGGCTACGCATCGGTCGCCGCCTGGGAGCACTCTGGCGGGCACTTCACGCCTCGACATGGAGCCGATCGCTACGAGGTGGGTGGCGTGTTCACGCCGGCCATCCTCGGTAACGTGACGAGCCTGAAGTTCATCCAGGAGACGGCCGGCCTCGATTGGGCATACGACCGGATCAAGACGCTCGGAGAGTACTGCTGGAACAAACTGGCCGAGATCGACGGCGTCACGATGATCACGCCGTCCGACCAGATGGCTGGCCTGGTCTCCTTCAATCTGGACGGGTTCGAGCCGCCGGAACTGACGGAGAAGCTGTCCGAGCAGGGGATCATCATCCGCTACATCGGCACCCCACTCTGCGCCCGCGTCTCGACCGGCTTCTACAACAACGAAGCCGACATTGATCGCCTGACCGACGCGGTTCGTGACTTGCGGCTGAACCGCTGAGCCCGACGCAACCTCCGGCCCGACGACTGTTCAAGCGCCGGGCCAAACCGACGTTCGATTGTTGTAGGGGAGAGAACGATGGCTGAAGAGACTGAGCAGAGTCAGGGACTGCTGCTTGCCGACCTGTCGTGGCCGGAGATTCGAGACATCCGTGACCAGATCGAGTTAGTTCTGCTGCCGGTCGGTTCGAACGAGCAGCACGGGCCGAATCTCGCGGTGAAGATGGACATCGCGTCGTGCGCCGAGTTCTGCCGCCGCGCGTCAGCGATGACGTATCCGCGGCTCGCGGTCGCGCCTGCCGTTCCCTGGGGCGTCTCCTTCCATCACATGAACTTTCCCAGGTACGATCACGCTCTCCACCGAGACCTTCATTCAGGTCCTGGTCGAGGTCATCGCGTCCCTTCAGCATCACGGGTTCGAGCGTTTCCTGATCGTGAATGGTCACGGTGGCAACGTCCCGGCAATGAACGTTGCCGCGGTCCGCGCGGCGGAGGAACTCCAGGTATCGTTCGTAGGAGCCTGCTCCTACTTCTCCTTCTCCGACCGCTCCATCAACGAGAAATATGTCAAGTCACCGATCACTGGACACGCATGTGAGGTCGAGACGTCGCGCGCGATGGAACTCGTGCCGGAGATCGTCAAGCAGGATACGCTGGCGCCCGGTGACATCACCGAGCTTCAAAAAGGATTTGGCCAGCTTGCCAAGCGCTACAACGTCAGCATCCCCTATCGCTTCGACCAGTTGACGCGAAATGGTGCGCTCGGCGACGCCACGCAAGCCTCGGCCCAGTTCGGACGTGAGATGATCGAAAGCGGCCTGCAGAACTTCACGGCCTTCTGTCAGGAATTGATCGACGCGAATCCGACTTAGGGCCGAGTCGCGCAGTCCTGGAACACCAGGAGCATCACCATGCAGGAACCCAACCCAGTCGTGCTGGCCGGCCGGGCACCGTGCCGCGGTGGTCCTCTCGTTTGACGTCGATGGGGAGTACGGCGAGGTCAATCACCATGGGCCGGACGACTGGTACTGGCGCTCGAACGCGCAGTATGACCAGAGCGCCGGAATCTGGCGCATCCTTCGACTGCTCGATGACTACGACGTTTCGGCGACCTTCTGCTGGGTTGGCAAGGTTGCCGAGGAGCGGCCCGACATCGTCAAGGTCGCCTTCGACGTCGGGACATGAGATCTCGACTCACGGTTGGGACCACCGGCACTTCAGTCAGATGAGTCAACGATGAACAGCGAGAAGACCTGACACGGACGCGCTCGCTGCTGGAGACGATCACCGGTGAACGACCGTCGGGCCACAAGACGCCTGGCTGGCGCTTCAACGAACAGACGGTCCCGCTGTTGCAGGAGCTAGGCTTCCACTGGAACATGGATTACGCCTCGAACGACGTGCCATTCTTGATGGCGCCAGACCCGAACAAGGATCCGATCGTTCAGCTTCCGCCCTCGCGCCTGTGGGATGACTACAGCTATTTCGTCGACCCGATCGCGCCTCCGCGCCACGCCTTCGAGATGTGGCGCGACGACATCGACGTGCTGCGCGCCGAGGGGAAGTTGATGTGTCTGACGTTCCACCCCTGGGTCACTGGTCGCCCGGCCCCGTCGCGCGCGCTTTCCATGTTTCTGGACTACGTCATTAGCCTGGGGGACGTCTGGATCGCTCGCGCCGACCACGTCGCCTACTGGTGGCTCGAGAACGCGGCCAAAAGCGCCGACGCCGGCTAACGAGCCCCTGACAGACCGAGGAGTAGCATGAACCGCAACATCGTCTTTATCAACGGGCACATTATGACCGGCGAACTCGAGCAGCGTCCGGCTTCCGCCGTCGCCGTTCGCGACGGATTGATTGTCGCCGTGGGGTCCGACGACGACGTCAAGACCTGGATGGGAGCGGGGGTCGAGGTCATCGACCTGAAAGGTCGCACGATGGCTCCAGGTTTCAACGACTCCCACTGTCACCCGATGGGCGTCGGGTTTAGCCTGCAGATGGTGAACGCCGGCTCGCCGCCGAACGTCAGCATTGCGGACATTACACGTCGCGTCGCTGAACGGGTCAAAGAGACGTCACCGGGGATGTGGGTCATCGGCGCGCGGCTACGACCAGGCGCGCCTGGCCGAGCAGCGGCATCCGAATCGCCAGGATCTTGACGCGGTCGCTCCGGACAACCCAGTGGTGGTGATTCGCGCCTGCGGCCACATCGCCGCGGTCAATAGCCGCGCACTGGAGACTCGCTGGCGTAACACGAAACACGCCAGATCCAGAGGGCGGCACGATCGACCGGGACGAACACGGCGAGCCGACCGGCGTCCTGCGCGAGGCGGCGCAGGACTTGGTGAGATCGAAGATTTCGGAACCAACGACCGAGCAGATCAAAGAGGCGCTGATCCTTGCGGGCAAGCAATTTAATTCCGTCGGGGTCACCAGCGTGGCCGAGGCGGGCATCCGTCGACCGGAGGAGATGCATGCCTATCAGGAACTCGCGAGAAGCGGCCAGCTCCCGGTTCGTACCTATCTCATGATGATGATCGACGAGACACTCGAGCCGCTCAGCCAGCTTGGAATTCGCACCGGCTTTGGCGATTCATGGCTCCGGATCGGCCCGGCCAAGCTCTTCTTGGATGGCAGCATCGGCGGCCGCACGGCCCGCATGTCTCAGCCGTATGAGGATGAAGACGACAATCTCGGGCTGTGGATGCAGGACCCGCAGGTGATGAAGAACAAGCTCAAAGCAGCTCACAAAGCCGGTTTCCAGTGCTGCGCCCACGCGATCGGCGACGCCGCGATCGAGCTACTCATCCAGTCATTCGAAGAGGCGCTGGAGGAGGACCCGCGACCAGACGCACGGCACCGCATCGAGCACAGTAGTATTCTCCGGCCCGATCTGATCGACCGGATCCAGCGCATCGGCGCGATTCCGGTTCCGGGGACGACGCTTCCTCTACGCCTTCAAGAATGCCTACGTGCAGAACCTGGGCATGGACCGAATTCGGTACGCTTACGCCATGCGCACCTTCTTCGATCGCGGCATTGTCGCGTCCGCCAGCACCGACGCGCCGGTCGATTCCACCCGTGCCATGATCGGCATCCAGACGATGGTGACGCGACGTAGTGAAGAGGGCGACGTCATCTGGCCCGAAGAGCGCATCACACTTGACGAGGCGGTTCGCGCCTACACGTACAACGGCGCCTATGCCTCGTTCGAAGAGAAGATCAAGGGCACCATCGAGCCGGGGAAGCTGGCCGATCTGGTCGTGCTTGAGACCGATCTGGGCGAAGTTCCCGAGGAGGAACTGGAGCACGTCGAGGTCGATCTGACCATCAGCGAGGGTCACATCGTCTTCGAGCGGTAAGATGAATTGAGGAAAGAGAGGAACTCGTCGTCGCAGTACGACAGGTTAGTGCAGGGAGGCGTTACGTGCTCGAGATTCGCTACCTTGGCCATTCGGCCTTTGCCCTCAACGACGGGCAACGTCAGGTTCTCGTCGATCCATTCCTGACGGGAAACCCGCTGGGAGCAGCCTCGGCGGACGAGTTCAACCCAGTCGCCATTCTCTTGACCCACGCCCACAACGACCACGTCGGCGATACCGTGCCAATCGCCAAGCGCAGCGGCGCGATGGTTATCAGCACATTTGAACTTGGCGAATATCTCGAGAATCAGGGCGTCAACGCTAACTACGGCAACCATGGCGGCACGCTCCATTTCGATGGAGGCAGTGCCAAACTGGTACCGGCATGGCACACATCGTCATACACCACCGAAGACGGCTCGGTCGTCGCTCCCGGAGTTCCCGCTGGGATGATCGTCAGGTTCGGTGGCAAGACCATCTACTTCGCCGGCGACACCTGCCTCTTCGGCGACATGTCGCTCATTGGGGAGGAAGGGCTCGACATCGCGGTGGTGCCGATCGGCGATCACTTCACCATGGGGCCAGACGACGCGGTGCGATCCCTCAAGTTGCTCAAGCCGAAGGTCGCGATCCCCTGCCACTACAATACCTTCCCGCCGCTCAAGCAGGACCCGCATAAGTTCGCCGAGGACGCCGAGGAGCACGCCGGAGTCAAAGTTCAGGTGCTCGATCCGGGCCAGACGTACCAGGCGAACTGATTCGGAATCGGGAGAGTACAGAGGCGAGCGGTCTGCTGTCAGACTGTCTCATACCTGCTCACCGGCAGATCGAGTGATGAATACGGACGAAACAAAGCCTACGGCGCAGGAACAACGAGCGGCGATCACCGCCGAAATGACGCGAACCGCCTTCCAGCGCAAGGCGGTGTCGCGGCGTCCCGTCAGTGAGACCCTCGACGACGCCATCGCCTTCTTCAAAGAGCGCGGTTATCGCAGCGGTCGCACCGGACGCCCAAACCAGATCTTCGTGATGGGCGGTCGTGAGGGGATTCTGCCGCGGGTCAATGCCGAGATCCTGGCACAAGGAAATGTCGGCAAGGGCAAGGTTACGATGCTGACAATCAGTGGTTTCGGGCCGGATCTGAGCGGCCATCTGAAGGACTTCGTCGATCACCTGCGCCAGCAGCGCCGACGGAACGTGACGCGCGACTCCTTGTAGCGATCCGGATTCGCCGGCCACAGTACCTGAGGAACCCTCAGCTCAGTGAGCTGGTCCCATCTCGCGTGTCAGGTGCCGAGAGACGTGAACGAATCACCGGCGATGCCGGCGGTCCGCATCGTTTTCGCTGCACCGGTGTGAATCCGGGGCCGCTGCGTCGGGAGTTTCGAGATCGAGCTTCCCCTACACGACCGTCGTGCGTACAGCTCCGCGGCGCTCTTCTCGGACTTCCAGCCGTTCACATGTGCCAGCTCGCGCTCGAACCCACCACGGAGGTCGGTGCCGAAGCGCCATCGAGCAACGATGCGGCGTGCAGCGCGGAGCGGACGCCGTAACCTGCCTCCAGCCGGGTCAGGTCGTCCCAGTAGAAGGCACAGCTGGCGTACATCGCGAGGCGATAGCGCTGGGACTCCATCACCGTCAACACGACCTCGCCACGGTCAGATTCCGGCTCGATATCGTGACTGGCGAGCCACTCTGTCGGCTGATTGTGCCCCAATGACTACGTCGACGTAGTCGTCTCGTAGCGCCCAGGGATCGATCGATAGCTCATCTGCGACACGCTCTCGGTCAGGGCGTCGACCCGGACCGCCAGTTCGTCGAACGCCTCGCGCAGGCCGCGCTTCCAACGTCCATCGCCGGGCGTGCAGGGGCAGTCGCCGTTCCAGCGCAGCAAGCCGTGACCGCAGCCCCACGAGGATTGCTCCAGAATCTTCACCGGCTGTCGGGACGGCTCGAGCGCCAGGAAATGCTCGATCGAGACGACCTCGATCTGCTGGGCCGGCGCCCGGACGTAGAGCAGGTCACGAAGGAAATGATCCTTGAAGCGGTGGTGATGACCGTAAACTTCCCCGTCACTGGCAATGACCGCCGCGAGATGCTCGTCCGGTGTACCGGCCTCTGTTCCGTAGCGCGGCAGAATGAAATCGCCGCACGAACACATCGGCGGAATCGGTATCGTGCGGATTGAACGACACCGTGCCGGAGAGAGGTCCTTCGTAGAACATCACGTCGATCGAGCGACCCGAATCGGAAGATCAACCCTGTATGGCCGCCGTGTGTCGACTTCGCTCAGCTGCCTGCTCGGGACTGAAGATGGTGAACGTCAGCCCTTCGTCGACACAGGCTTCGAGCGTCGGCAAGTCGACCGCGGTCTCCGGTAGCCAGATTCCCGCTGGTCGACGACCGAAGGTCTGCTCGAACCAGCGAATGCCCCAACGCAACTCGGTCGTGCGGTCACGCTCGCTGGCCAAAGGCAATATCGTGTGATGAAAGCTCTGCGCCACTGCATTGCCGAACCCTGTCCGTGCAGCCGCTCGGCGGTCGGCCTGCGCGATCTGCGTCAAGCACGGCGGGAAACCGCCGCTTCATCCAGAGGGCAAGCGTCGGACCGATGTCGAAGCTCAGCCGGTCGTAGTTTCCCAATTCGGCGTTGGGACGGTAACACTCCGCCAGGATCTTCTCATTGAAATCGTGGTATGGATGCGCGCCACGCTCGAGCGGAACCTGACCAGTTTCCGGATCTTCTCGCGGCGGCTGATAAAAATGCCCGTGGACACAAAGATAGCGAGTCATGTTTAGCTTTCTAGCGGAGCGTCAGGACTGGGCCCGACACTCAGATTCTCGGCCGGGATAGGCACTCCGGCCAGGCCAGACGACCGTATGGTCGGGCACTCTCGGTACGCGTCGATCTCACTCTGTGATGACTCGCGCCGCGCCGCCTATAGCCAAAAGGGCGGAAATGTACGTACATTAAACGTACGAAATCGCGGGCGCTCTCACATGAGAGCGCCCAATTTCACACGTGACAGTCTGTTCAGAGATCAGGTCCGCGAGTGAGGGAACGTGCCGCATTGATCAGTCGTCCGCCACCGGAAGCGGGCTCGGCACATCTGATCTCCTGCGGATCGCGCAGCACCGCGCCGGTATTCGCCGACGTCACCAGATGCGCGTAACGCCGCAGGTATTTGCTATCGACCGTCTGTCTGAACGGCTTCAGCGAGCGCCTGCGAACATTCAGATCGAGCTCGTCCAACTCAACCTCGAGCTTGTTATTCGGGATGTCGATCGAGATGATGTCACCCTCGCGCAGCAGCGCGATCGGCCCACCAGCCGCCGCCTCCGGCGAGACGTGTCCAATGCAGGCGCCGCGCGTGCCACCAGAGAAGCGCCCGTCGGTGATCAGCGCGACGCTCGATCCGAGCCCCATACCCATCAGGTTGGCGGTCGGAGCCAGCATCTCCTGCATCCCAGGTCCGCCCTTGGGACCCTCATAGCGGATCACGACGACGTCACCGGGATTGATCTTCTTCGAGAGGATCGCGCTGGAGGCGTCCTCCATCGAGTCAAAGACGCGCGCCGGTCCCCGGTGGACGAGCATCTCCGGCGCAACGCCGGCCGACTTGACCACGGCGCCGTCGGGCGCCAGATTGCCAGTCAGAATCGCCAGTCCGCCTCGCTCGCTGAAGGCGTTCTCGAGTGGCCGGATGACCTCCGAGTCCTTGATCTCGGCGTCAGCGATATTCTCGCCAAGGGTCTTGCATCGTCACGGTCTTCTGGTTCAGGTCGAGCACGCCCGGCTTGCGCGAGATCTCCTTGAGAATCGCGCTGATGCCGCCGGCACGATGCACGTCCTCGATGTGCCAGTTGGACGACGGGCTCACCTTGCAGATGTGCGGCACGCGTGAGGCGACCTCGTTGATGCGCTCCAGCGGGTAGTAGAGGTCGCCCTCGATAGCCAGCGCCAGTCCGTGCAGAACGGTGTTGGTCGAGCCGCCCATCGCCATGTCGAGCGCGTAGGCGTTGTCCATCGCCTCGAGCGTGACGATCTTGCGCGGCGTCAGGTCGGCGTCGAGCACCTTCATCAGCTGCCGAGCCGCCGCCCGGGCCAGCTCGCTGCGCTCCTCGGTATCGGCCAGGATCGTCCCGTTCCCGGGCAACGCCAGTCCGAGCGCTTCCATCAGGCAGTTCATCGAGTTGGCGGTGAACATGCCGGAGCAGGACCCACAGGATGGGCAGCCGTATTGCTCCAACTGAAGCAGCCGGTTCTCGTCAATCTTGCCGGCCTGGTAGGCTCCGACTCCCTCGAAGACGGTGATCAGATCGACCTTCTGGCCGTCCGGCATCGTCCCGGCCGCCATCGGTCCGCCGCTGATGAAGACCGTCGGGATGTCGAGGCGCATCGCCGCCATCAGCATGCCGGGCACGATCTTGTCGCAATTCGGGATGCAGATCATGGCGTCAAACTGGTGCGCCCGGATGACGGTCTCGACCGAATCGGCGATGATCTCGCGGCTCGGGAGCGAGAATTTCATCCCGATGTGGCCCATGGCGATGCCGTCGTCGACGCCGATCGTGTTGAACTCGAACGGCACGCCGCCCGCCTCGCGCACGGCCTCTTTCACGACCTTGCCAAAGCGCTGCAGGTGAACGTGGCCCGGAATAATGTCGACGTAAGAATTGACCACCGCCACGAACGGCTTGCGGAAATCCTCTTCGGATTGAACGACCCCGGTCGCTCGCAGCAAACTGCGATGCGGTGCTCGCTCAAAGCCCTTCTTGATGATGTCGGAGCGCACGCGCAATACCTCTCTGCTCCCAGCGGGAGAACAGCGCCGCCCTGTCTTCGGTGACGCCAGCGGTCGAGAATAGCCGGAATTATAGTACGGATTCGAGACAGCGGTGAACGGCTGACTGAGGCGAGATCTTACGCCGGTATGGGAGACGCTTGTCTGGGCTCTCGGTATCCGGGCAAATCAATAATGGGCGAAGCGTATCTTCGCCCATTCGGAATCATTAGGCTGTCTTCGGGCTTCTCCAGCGCGGCGTCGCCGGTGACGATGCCGAATCTTTCGGCTTCATCATCCCCATCGTCAGCGAGACCTGCCTCGGCGCGCATCTTGTCGCGGCGGTACTTCTTGACCGCTGCCTTGAGCGTTCCCAGCGCCAGCGTCGCGCAGCGGGGCCGCATCTGGACCGCTTCCTTACCGAGAACGTCGATCATCGTGTTGTAGTCTGACTCGACGATGTCATCCAGATCCCAGTTCTCGTCGTCGATGAGCTCCATCAGGATCGACGCGGCTGCCTGGCTGATCGTGCAACCTTCACCCTCGAAGGAGACGTCCTTGACGCTCTTGTCGTCATCGTCAACGTCGAGATAGATGGTGATGACGTCGCCACAGCCCGGATTTCCGCCTGGCATGACCACGTCGGCGTCCACCATCGGCCGGCGTTTTCGTGGATGTTCGTAGTGGTCGAGCAGAATCTCGATCTGCTCCTGTCGATCCATCATTCCTCCTGTTACTAACTCGGTCAGTAGAGCTCATCGACCGCAGAGTACGCGCATGCGAACTGCCGCGAAGCCACTAGCGCTCGATCGGCACGCCGATCACGTTGCCCCACTCAGTCCAGGAACCGTCGTAATTGCGGACGTTCGGGTAGCCGAGCAGTTCGTGCAGAACGAACCAGGTATGGGCGGAGCGTTCGCCGATGCGGCAGTAGGTAACGATGTCCTGGTCGCCGGTCACGTCCTGATCTCCGTAGATCTTTCGCAATTCGTCGCCGGACTTGAAGGTACCGTCATCGTTGACGGCGCGACCCCATGGGATGTTCTTCGCGCCAGGAATGTGTCCGCCACGCAGCGCGCCCTCCTGGGGGTAGTCGGCCATGTGCAGCAGTTCTCCGCTGTATTCGCCCGGCGAGCGGACATCGACCAGCGGCTTGCCCGCGCCCTTCTTCTCCCGGCCCTCGTAGCCAATATGTTGGAGCACCTCGTCACGGTAGGCCCGCAGCTCGAGCCGCATCGGTCGCGATTGGTAGCTGGTGTGCTGAAATTTCGGGACCTCGCGCGTCGTGGGTCGGCCCTCGGCCTCCCACTTCTTGCGGCCCCCGTCCATGATCTTCAGGTTCGAATGGCCCATGTAGTCGAAGAACCAGTATGCATAGGCTGCCCACCAATTGTTCTTGTCGCCGTAGAAGACGATGGTGGTCTCATTGTCGATGCCGAACCGCTCCATCAACGCCTTGAACTGATCCGAGTTGATGAAGTCACGGTCGCGCGGGTCCTGCAGGTCCTCGTGCCAGTCGATCTTGACCGCGCCCGGGATGTGGCCAATGTCGTACAGCAGCACATCCTCATCCGATTCGACAATGCGAACCCACGCTTCGTCGAGATGGTCCGCGACCCATTGGGTCGATACCAGCACATCGGCGTCAGCATAGCCCCGCTTTGCGATTTCGAGTTCTTCCGTCGATGTCGAACGATCTGCCACGGTGCGCTCCCTTCCATGCGTCGAGTCTGACTCTGGCATTCGCCGTGAAAATCAGCAAACTCTGGCGAAGTTCGTCTCCGCAATTGCCTAACCCGGAACGGTACGGCCACTATTCCGCGACCTGATGTTTGCCACCCGTCGTTCTCGTCAATTGAGGTTGGCGAGCGTTGACGAAACCCGACCTCCGTAGTAAGGTATAACACGGCTAGAGTCAAGAATCATTCTCAGTTAGGAGTGACTCTCAATTGCCGCCTGACAACGGGATCCGGATGACCACTCAACGCGCTGCGATCCTCGCAGAGGTACGAAGCGCGGAGAAGCATCTGACGGCTGGCGAGCTCTTTGAACGTGTTCGCCGCAACTACCCCACCATCGCCTATGGCACCGTCTACCGCACCCTTCACTTTCTGGCGGAACGTGGGCTCATCCAGGAGTTTCCGTTCGGCGACCAGGCGAGCCGCTTCGACAAACGGACCGATCGACATGATCACGTGCACTGCACCGTCTGCGGTGAACTGATGGATGTGGATGTGCCGAGTGCGCTCCTGGCGCGTCAGGTAGCCGCAGACCAGACCGGATACGACATTCAGGAGCACCAAACCGTGTTTTCTGGCGTCTGTCCGAAGTGCCAGCAGGTGACTTAGGCAATCGCGACGGAGCCACCGGCGTCCGTCATGGAATCGATGCTGCGTCGATACGTAGCATATTTCTAAACCAAAGGGTATAATTAATAGACCAGGCTTCGGGATAAAACGAGCAGGAAGTGGAGGTTCGGGACGCACCTATGAGCGACAAAACGCCACTGTTTCAGATTGAGAATTTGCACGCTGGGATCGAAGGAAGCGAGATCCTGCGTGGTGTGGATCTGACGATCAACCGGGGTGAGATCCACGCGCTGATGGGGCCGAACGGCTCCGGCAAGAGCACGCTGGCGTACGTCGTCGCCGGCCACCCGAATTACGAGGTACTCGAGGGTCGCGTCCTCTTCAAGGGCGAGAATGTCCTTGAGATGAGCGCCGATGAGCGAGCCCGGCTGGGCATGTTCCTGGCCTTCCAGTATCCGACCGTCATCCCCGGCGTCAGCATGGCGAACTTTCTTCGCCTGGCGGTCAACTCCGTTCGCGGCACCGATGAAGAGGGCAAGCCATCGCTCTCGCCGCGCGAGTTCCGCCGCATGATGCGCGAGAAGATGTCGATGCTGAAGATGCCCGAGACCTTCGCCACCCGCTATTTGAACGAAGGTTTCTCCGGAGGCGAGAAGAAGCGCGCCGAGATCCTGCAGATGGCGCTGCTTGAGCCCGATCTGGCGATTCTGGATGAGACGGACTCCGGTCTCGACATCGACGCCCTGCGCATTGTCTCCGACGGTGTCAACACGATCTTCAACGAGAACATGTCGATGCTGGTGATCACCCACTACCAGCGTCTGCTCAACTACATCAAGCCGCATTTCGTTCACGTGATGCTGAATGGCCGGGTGGTCGAATCGGGCGGGGCGGAACTGGCCCTGGAGCTCGAAGAGAAGGGCTACGACTGGCTCAAGACCGAAACCGAAGAAACCGTCACGGCATAGTGCCCGCGGTCCCTTCCTGAAGGAGCACGACTATGGTAACGAAGCCAGAATTCGGCGTAGAAGAATATAAGTACGGGTTCGCCGATCCGGAGGACTACGTCTTCAAATCGAAGAAAGGCCTGAACAAGGCGATCGTCGAAGAGATCTCGCTGATGAAGGGCGAGCCGGATTGGATGCGCGACTTCCGGTTGAAGGCGCTCGACTATTTCCAGAAGCGGCCGATGCCGAACTGGGGCGCGGATCTCAGTGATATCGACTTCAACGACATCTTCTATTTCGTCAGAGCATCGTCCCAGAACGAAAAAAGCTGGGATGACGTCCCTGAGTACATCAAGAACACGTTCGACAAGCTCGGGATTCCGGACGCGGAGCGCAAGTTCCTGGCCGGTGTCGGGGCCCAGTACGAGTCTGAAGTCGTCTATCACTCGCTACGCGCTGATCTCGAGAAGCTCGGCGTGATCTTCCTGAGCATGGACCAGGCGCTCATCGACTACCCGGACATCGTCAAGCAGTATTTCGGCACGATCATTCCACCGAACGACAACAAGTTCGCCGCACTGAACTCGGCGGTTTGGTCGGGGGGCTCGTTCGTGTATGTGCCCGAAGGCGTCAAGGTTGACGTTCCCCTGCAGGCATATTTCCGCATCAACGCGGAAAACATGGGGCAGTTCGAGAGAACCCTGATCATCATCGAAAAAGACGCCTATGCCCACTACGTTGAGGGTTGCACCGCGCCAACGTATTCGAGCAACTCGCTCCACAGTGCCGTGGTTGAGATCGTCGTCAAAGAGGGCGGACGCTGTCGCTACACGACGATTCAGAACTGGTCCAAGAACGTCTACAACCTCGTGACCAAGCGTGCCGCGGCCTACAAGAACGCCACGATGGAGTGGGTCGACGGCAACCTCGGCTCGAAGGTCACCATGAAGTACCCGGCCGTCTGGCTCATGGAGCCCGGCGCACACGGTGAGGTACTGTCGGTCGCGGTGGCATCAGATGGTCAGCATCTGGACGCCGGCGCCAAGATGGTCCACGTCGCGCCGAATACGTCATCGCAGATCACCTCGAAGTCCATCTCCAAGGGAACTGGGCGATCGAGCTATCGTGGGCTCGTGAAAGTGCACAAGGGCGCCCATGACGTGCGGGCCAACGTGGTCTGCGATGCCCTGTTGCTCGACGAGCAGAGCCGGACCGACACCTACCCCTACATGGAGATCGAAGAAGAGGCGTTTCGGTCGGTCATGAAGCCACGGTGAGCAAAGTCGCGGACGAGCAGCTCTTCTACCTGCAGAGCCGTGGCATCAGCGAAGTCGACGCGATGAGCATGATCGTGAGTGGCTTCATCGAGCCAATCGCCAAGGAGCTTCCGCTCGAGTACGCCGTCGAGTTGAACCGACTGATTCAGCTCGAGATGGAGGGCTCGGTCGGATAGTCTGACCAGGAGCCACGACCGGCCGTGCGCGCCGGTGTCAGATTGATGTGAGCATCAAGAAGAGGGGCGGGGAGTCCCTGGCGGTTGACCAGCAACCCCAGCACCCGCCCTTTCGCGTGAGGGAGAGCATGGAAGCATCGGTGAAGGAAGCTACGAAAGGGTTCTCGCGCGAGGCGCGTCGAAGAGTTGTCGTCGCGCCGCAGCGAGCCAGACTGGATTCGTGCAGAAGCGGCTGGAAGCATGGGACGCCTATGAATCCCTTCCGATGCCGTCTCGCACAGACGAAGAATGGCGCCGGACCGACATCCGGCGACTCCCGATCGACGATGTCGAGGCTTTTGCGGGCCTGAATGGCCGCGTCTCATCACTGCACGATCTGCCAGCCGACATCAAGACCACGCTGGGTGATCCCGAACTTCGCTCCGGCATCAACGTGCAGATCAGATGGCAGCACGATCTACACCGAGCTGAGCCAGGATCTGGCCGACCAGGGCGTCGATCTTTTGCGATCTCGCCACGGCCATCGAGCGGCACCCGGACATGTTCAAGAAATACTTCATGACTGACGGCGTGCCGGCGAACGATAACAAGTTCGCGGCACTGAATGGCGCGTTCTGGAGCGGCGGCACGTTCGTCTACGTGCCGAAGAACGTCACGCGGAGATCCCGCTTCGCACGCACATCTATGCCAGCACCTCTGGAGCGGCGATATTCCCGCATACCTTGATCGTCGTCGAGGAAGGCGCCTCCGCTCGTCGTTGTCGACTCCTGGGCCAGCCCCACGTCCGATCAGCCGATCATTGCCTCTGGCGTGGTCGAGATCTTCGCCGGCGACGCGTCGCAAGTACGCTACGTCCAGCTGCAGAACTGGGGCCGCAACGTCTGGAACTTCACCGACCCAGCGGGCCATCATCGGGCAGGACGCCCAGGTCAACTCACTCAACGTCGCGCTCGGCTCACGACTGAGCAAATCGCTGATCGCGGGACAACCTGGTCGGTCCCGGTGGGCGGCCGAGATGCTCGGCCTCTATTTCGCCGACGAGAACCAGCACATCGATCACCAGACACGCCAGATGCACATCTCGCCATATTGCACCAGCGACCTGCTGTTCAAGGGCGCGATCAAGGACCGTGCGCGACACCGTCTACTCGGGCCTCATCAAAGTGTTTCCGAACGCCCAGCGCACTGACGCCTACCAGGCGAACCGGAACCTGGTGCTGAGCCGCACGGCGCGCGCGGACACGATCCCGAACCTCGAGATCGGCGCGAACGATGTTCGCTGCACGCACGGCGCGACGGTTGGGCAGGTGGAAGAGGAGTACATCTTCTATCTGATGAGTCGTGGCATCAACCGCACCGAAGCGGTGAAGCTGATCGTCGACGGCTTCTTCGACGAGGTCATCGAGCGAGTTCCGGTACCAGAGGTGCAGGAGGAAGTGCGGGCGGCGATCGCTCGAAAGATCGGACTATGACCGCAAAACCGAACGTTCCAGCGCAGACAATCGATGTCGAAAAGATCAAAGCCGACTTCCCGATTCTCGGCCAGACGCCGCATGGCAAGCGGCTGGTCTACCTCGACAGCGCTGCGACGTCGCAGAAGCCATCGAGCGTCATCGAGACGTTGGCCGATTTCTATCGCACGTCAAACGCGAACATCCATCGCGGAGTCTACGACCTGAGTGAGCAGCGCGACCGCGGCCTATGATGAAGCGCGGGCCAAGATCGCCACGTTCATCCATGCCTCCTCCCCTCGCGAATGCATCTTCACGCGCAACGCGACCGAGGCGATCAATCTGGTCGCCAATTCTTGGGGCCGCGCGAATCTCCTGCCGGGTGACGAGGTTGTTCTGACCGTGCTGGAGCATCACAGCAATATCGTCCCCTGGCAGATCATCGCGGCCGAACGTGGCGTGAAGTTGCGTTATGTCGATATCGACGACGACGGCCGATTGAAGCTCGAGCAGCTTGACGAGCATCTCGCATCCGGGCGGGTCAAGCTGGTCGCCGTTCACCCATGTCTCGAATTCGCTCGGCACGATCAACCCAGCGGCCGGACATCATCGAGCGCGCCCACCGCGCCGGTGCGCTCGCACTGGTTGACGGCGCGCAGAGCGTGCCGCACATGCCGGTCGACGTGCAGGCACTTGACGCCGACTTCCTGGCATTCTCAGGCCACAAGATGCTTGGCCCGATGGGTGCCGGAGTCCTCTATGGCAAAAGGCAGCTGCTCGAAGCCATGCCACCGTTCCTTGGCGGCGGCGATATGATTCGCACCGTTGAACGTGAGGTGTCGACCTACGCCGATCTTCCAGAGAAGTTCGAAGCCGGTACGCCGAGTGTGGCCGACGCTGTTGGGCTGGGCGCTGCCGTTGATTATCTGAACGAGGTCGGCATGGCGACCGTGCGGCAGCACGAAAAAGACCTGGTGCGCTACGCGGCAGCCACTCTACGTGAGGTGCCGGATGTTCGCCTGTTCGGCCCTGAAGGGGACGACCGCGCCGGAGTGATGAGCTTCGCCATTGGTGATGTTCACCCGCACGACGTCGCCAGTATCCTGGATGGTGAGGGCATCGCGGTCCGCGCCGGGCATCACTGCACCCAGCCCCTGATGGAGCGACTCGGTGTCGTGGCCACGACGCGAGCCAGCTTTTACCTCTACAATGATGAGCAGGACGTCGACCGGCTGGTCGACGGCATCATGGTAGTGCGGCGCATCTTTGGGCTTGGAGCTTGACCCGTGGCTGATCTCTATCGTGAACAGATCCTCGATCACTCTCGCCATCCTCGAAATTTTGGCCAGATCGAGGATCCTGACATTACCTACGAGGACAGCAACCCACTGTGTGGCGATCGCGTGCGTATCGACCTCAAGGTTGACGACGGCAAGATTGCCGATATCAAATTTAGCGGGCGCGGCTGCGCCATTAGCCAGGCGGCCGTGTCGATCCTGACCGAGATGGTTAAGGGGCACGACCTGAGCGAGGTTCAGGACATCACGGCCCAGGACATGATTGAAGAACTGGGCATCGACATCAGTCCCGCGCGGGTGAAGTGCGCGTTGCTGGGGCTGAAGGTCCTCAAATCCGGAGCCTATGGCCTCACTGAGTGGCCGCATCAGGCCGAATGAGCACGCGTTGAAGGAGAGTGGAGCGAATATGGCGAAATTCAGCGTCGATGACGTGCGCGAAAACCTGAAGACTGTCTACGATCCGGAGATCGGCATTAATGTGGTCGATCTCGGACTGATCTACGACGTCGATCTGGAAGACCAGGAAGACAAGACCGGTGTCGTGATTACCATGACGCTCACCTCGATGGGCTGCCCGCTCGGGCCGATCATCATGCAGGAGGTGAACGGTGCGCTGGACGGCCTGCCCAACATCGGCGAGATCGGCGTCAATATCGTCTGGTCTCCACCGTGGACGCCCGACATGATGAGCGAGGAAGCACGGGACGAACTGGGCATCTGGTAGTTCCCGCATACAACGACGGTGAGCGCGCCCGTTCCTGAATCGGAACGGGCGTATTGTCTGTCCGGACGATCCTCGACTATCCTGGGCCTGGACGACGACCTGCGCGAGGGGCGTGGCGGCCGTCTCCTCCAGAGTGGATGAGGATCGCACATGAGCCGCCGGTTGAGAGTTCTCCTGACGTTCGCCTGTCTGGCGCTAGCCGTTGCCTGCAGCGGACCAGCGGACCCGAACCAGCCGACCACCGCTCCAACCCCGATCCCGACGAACGTGCAACCGACGCCCGCTCCATCCCCAACTCCGACTCCATCACCAACACCATCCCCGACACCGGAACCAACTGCCACTCCTACGCCAACTCCCACGCCGACACCCACGCCGACCCCAACGCCGACGCCGGTCCCGACGCCCACCGCGATCCCAGTCGCGCCGGCCATTTCGGTCAAACAATCCAATACAACCCAGAAGGTCGTGGCGCTCACCTTTGACACCGCACCCGAGACCGGCTACGCGGCGCAGGTTCTCGACATCCTCAAGCAGCAAGGGATCCAGGCGACCTTTGCGCTGACCGGAGTCTGGGCAGAGCAGAATCCCGACCTGGTCAAGCGCATCGTCTCAGAGGGTCACCAGATCATCAATCTCACCTATGATCACAAATCATTCACGGGTTTCTCGACCGGGCAACCCGCGCTAACCACCCAGCAGAGAGTCGATGAACTGAACCGGATGCGCGACGTCGTCAAATCGGAAACCGGGTACGACGTCAAGCCATACTTTCGCCCTCCGTACGGCGACGTGGATGGATCAGTGCTGCAGGACATCGCAAACAACGGGTATTCCGTGAACGTCCTGTGGTCGATCGACACGCGGGAGTTCAAACGGAGCGACCGCGAACGAAATCGTCACGTTGGTGCGAGATCAGATCACGCCGGGAGCGATAATCCTGATGCAGGTCGGCGCGAAGTCGCAGGACACGTCCGCACTTCCTCGAGTGATTCAACAGCTGAAAGCGGACGGCTATCGCTTTGAAACGGTGAAGCAGATGGTTGGGAGGTAGATTTCAACAGCCGGAAGACGGCACCGGAGTCGCGCCGCGCGTGCCAACAGCCACTCACGAGGGCAACCACACGAGTCTCGGCATCCCGACAGGTCAACCGCCGTACAGCTCCCGATCGGCTACTCAGACAGACAACTCCGGGACAGCCAAATGCTGAGGACGACTTCGTACGAGTTGGTCCGTAGAGAATCAGGAAGGGACATTCATGGCGAATCTTCAACAAGTCTACTCATATATCGACGAACACCGAGACTCGATGATCGCGGACCTTCAGCGGATCGTGCGTCAGCCGTCGATTTCGTCGGCGAATGTTGGCGTGCGCGAGTGCGCCGCATTGCTGGTCGAAATGATGACCGCCCTCGGCATCGAAGCGCGTGTCGTCGAGACCGAAGGGCTGCCAGTCGTCTACGGTCAAATCGGCGACGCCGGACCAAACGCCAAGACGCTGGTGATCTACAACCACTACGACGTCCAGCCCGCGCCCGAAAGTGACTGGGAAGCACCACCGTTCGAAGCCCGCATCGTCGGCGACCGCATGATCGGCCGCGGCACCACCGACGCCAAGGGAAACTTGATGGCGCACCTCAAGGCAGTCGAAGCCCTGCGCGCCACCTCTGGTATGCCGATCAACGTGAAGTTCGTCTTCGACGGTGAAGAGGAATCGGGCAGCCCAAGCCTGCCGGGATTCGTCAACAGCAATCTAGACATGCTGCGAGCCGACGCGGCGCTCTCGTTCGACGGCGGTTTCGACGCCGGAGACACGCCGCGGATCAATCTGGGCAGCAGCGGCCTGCTCTTCATTCAGATGCGGGCCAGGGGCGGCAGCAAGGACCTCCATTCGGCCCGCGCGCGTCTGGTGCCAAATCCGGCCTGGAAGCTCGTATGGGCGCTGGCGTCGATGAAGACATCGGACGGCAAGATCACAATTGATGGCTTCTACGACGCTATCCGTCCACCGTCCGCCGCGGAGCGCGACCTGCTTGAGAAATCGGGCTGGAACGACGAGGCGCAGAAGCGCGATCTCGGTGTCGACGAGTTCCTCAATGGTGTGAGCGGCGTCGATGCGGTTCAGCAGCTCCTCTTCACGCCGACCTGCAACATCGCCGGATTTGCCTCTGGCTACGTTGGAGAAGGAAACAAAACGCTGCTGCCATCGACCGCGGCGGTCAATGTCGATTTCCGGCTGGTGGCGGATCAGGACCCGGACGACATCTTCCGGAAGGTCCGCAAACACCTCGACACGCACGGCTTCAGCGACATCGAAATCAGCAGCGAGAGCGGCATCGAGCCCTCGCGCACCGCGGCCGACTCCCCGTTCGCCAACCTCGTGGCGGACGCCGCGCGCCAGGTCTACCAACGCGAGCCGTCGATTCGTCCGACCGGAGACGCGTCCGGGCGGCAAGGCGTCTGGCTGGCGGGGAAGCTCGGCATACCGGGCGCAGGTACGGCAGTGGGGCCGCCTGACTGGCACGGTCACGCGTCAAACGAGTTCATGTCGTTGGACCACTTCATCAACGGGGTGAAGTACGCCGCGACCATCTGGACGCTCTTTTCCGAACGGTAGCCTTGTCGGAAGAAAGAGACGAACTGCGCGAAGGGAAGATGCATGCCGCGACCAATCGAGATTCGCGATCTGGGCAAGATCAAGTACGTTGGGGACCCCCAGATCTCACCTGATGGATCGACCACCGCCTACGTCGTGACCGAGGCCGACATCTCCGAAAAGAAGTACCGCTCCGCCATCTGGCTGGCCGCGACGAATGGCTCCTGGTGCCGTCGCTTTACACAGAGCAACGCCAGAGACTCGTCGCCTCGCTGGTCGCCGGACGGTCGGCGCTTGGCATTTCTCTCGGATCGAGCCGAACAGCCGCAGATCTTCGTCGTACCGCTCGACGGCGGCGAGGCTCGGCAGATTACTGACCTGAAGCACGGCGTGGGCGAGCTCGTCTGGTCTCCGGACGGCTTGCGTATCGCCTTCTCCAGCAAGATTGGCCCAAAGGGACCAGTGAGCCTGTCGAAGCAGACGCCCGAAGAGCGCAAGCAGGAAGAGAATTCGAGCGACGTCAAGGTCATTCGCAGCCTGCGCTACAAACTGGACGGTGAAGGCTTCCTCGGCGATCTCAAACGCCACATCTTGACCGTTCCGGCGGACGGCGGTGACGTCGAAGAGGTGACCACCGGCGATTGGGACGACGCCCAGCCAAACTGGTCGGCGGACGGATCTCGTCTTGCGTTCGTCTCGAACCGAACCGACGATCGAGAGTTCAATCGCATCGCCGATATCTGGACGGTCGACGTCGCCAGCGGCGATTGCCAGCGGTTGACCGGCAGCGACGGCCAGTACATGACTCCGGCCATCTCGCCAGACGGCCGCGAAATCGCATATGTTGGGAATCCGCTCTCCAAGGAGTACGGCCCCAACACGATGAGCGCGCTATGGGTCCAGTCACTTGCCGGTGGCAATCCGCGGAACATCTCGTCGGCCGTCGACCGTGACATCAGCGGGACCGCCATCAGCGACGCCCACTACGTCGCCCCGGCCCAGTTTCCGGTCTGGACGCGCGATGGCTCCACGGTCGTAGTCAACTACGCCGACCGTGGCCACGTTCCGGTCGCGAGCTTCTCACTTGACGGCGAGGCGAAGACGCTGGTCGATGGTCAGCGGGAAATCCTCAATTTCTCAATGGCCGCGGATGGCACGCTGGCGCTTCTTATCTCGGACACAACCCATCCGTTCGAGGTCTTTGTCGCCGACGCCGATGGCCGCAACGAGCGGCGACTTAGTCACGCAAACGACGACCTGCTCGGCGAGATCGACGTTAGTGCGGCTCAAACGTTCTCCGTCAAGACCGACGACGGCACGGAGATCGATACCTGGCTGCTCATGCCGGCGGGCTTTGACGAAACGCAGAAGTATCCGCTTATTCTCGAGATCCACGGTGGTCCTCACGCCATGTACGGCGACAGCTTCTACCATGAGCTCCAGGTCTACGCTGCGCACGGATACGCGGTGCTCTACTGCAATCCGCGTGGCAGCATGGGCGGTGGACAGCAGTTTCTCAACGCCGCGGCCGGCGATTGGGGCGGAGTCGACTACCAGGACATCATGGCGGTCGTCGATCACGTTGCGGGGTTCACGTATATCGACGATTCCCGGATGGGCGTCACAGGCGGATCGTACGGCGGGTATATGACGAACTGGATCATCACCCAGACCGACCGCTTTAGCGCGGCCGTAACCCAGCGGAGCACCTGCAATCGCCACAATCTCTGGGGCACCAGCGACCTCGTCTGGTCCTATGCGAGCTGGGAGTTCGGTGGCACCGCCTACGAGCGGCCGGAGTTCTACCTGCAGCATTCGCCGCTCAGCCACGTACAGAACGTGAAGACACCGACCATGATCATGCACAGCGAGAACGACCTCCGCTGCCCCATCGAGCAAGGTGAGCAGTGGTTCGTCGCGCTAAAGCTTCACGGCGTCGAGACTGAGTTCATTCGGTTCCC
Organism: uncultured Chloroflexia bacterium; assembly: GCA_963728335.1. Lineage (GTDB taxonomy): Bacteria > Chloroflexota > Chloroflexia > Thermomicrobiales > Thermomicrobiaceae > CALAGB01. Next base: position 479,763 of record CAVSJP010000007.1, on the reverse strand, counting down.
GAACGAGAGTCACGGGCTGTCACGAACCGGGCGGCCGGATCGCCGCGTCGAGCGACTCGAGCGTGCGGTCGACTGGTTCGACCGGCACATGTAGGGGCCAATTGGCCAGAGCGTCGGGACAGTTCTGACATTTCGGCCAACCTGTCCTGACCTCCTGAGGACGAGGGATATACTCGGATCGGCGCGGGACACCAGTAATCGGGTGTCCCGCACGACGTGAAGTCACGTCTCGTGCTTTGTTGTCATGTGCCAATCAGGCAATTCAGACGGGTCCTGGGGAGGAATCATGCTCAAGCGGATCGGAATTCTCGTGCTTGCGAGTTTCGCGATCGTCGGATTGCTCGCGGCCTGTGGAAGTACTGGCGGTGGAGGTGGTAATGACACCGTGGCCGCCGGTTCGCCCTGCGACGGCATCACCATGAAAGCGACCGAGATGAAGTACATACCGAACAATTGCACAGTCAACGCCGGTCAAAAGGTAACCTTCAACATCGAGAATACCGGCACGGTGCTGCACGACTTCACCATCAACGACCTGAACGGCGAGAAGATCTCGCAGCAGGTCGCGCCTGGCAAGACCGAGTCGATCACGTTCACGGCACCGAGCACTCCGGGACAGATCGACTTCCACTGCTCTCAACCAGGACACATGGAAGCCGGCATGGCGGGAACCATTACCGTCAACTAATCCGGTTCCGGCCCAAATCCTGCAATATGAGCCTTGCGAATTCCCTGTTGACCGCGGATCGCGCTAAGATAGAGGAAACAGACACGAGGCTCAATCATTGTATTGCGCCGCTCCAAGGCGAGGGAGGCCAAACTAGTGGAAAGCTACTCGACGATCAGTGAATTGCTCGAGCACCTGAGGCCGGCGGCGGAACTGCGCAATGGCTCGATTGCCATACACGATGAGCGGGCGTTTCGAGAGAACGTGCTCGATCGCCTGGTCTATAGCGCGGTATTCGCCGGCGACGACGTCAAGCCGGCCGCTCGTTGGATCATCTGGCAGGCAGGTCAGGAACTGGGGGTGTTGCCTGCATCGATTCACGATTTCTACATCGCCGGAGGACGCGGCGAGTGGAAGAACCGTACCACCCCGGCAATCAACGTCCGCGGCATGGTCTACGAGACGGCACAAGCCGTGATCCGTGCTGCCCAAAAGAACAATTCCAAGCAATTCATATTCGAAATTGCGCGTTCTGAGATGGGCTATACGGACCAGCGTCCCCAGGAGTACGCCACCGTCATTCTCGCGGCAGCGCTGCGACAGGGCCACCGGGGTCCGCTCTTCATTCAGGGCGATCACTTCCAGATCAACGCCAAGAACTATGGATCCGACGCGGAAAAGGAGCTTGATGGGCTCTATAAGTTGATCGACGAGGCGCTGGAGGCCGGCTTCTACAACATCGACATTGATAGCTCCACGATCGTCGACCTGTCTCGAGAGACCGTGTCGGAACAGCAGCAGCTCAACTACCAGCGCTGCGCCGAGTTGACCGCGTATATCCGGCAGCATCAGCCCGACGGCGTGATGGTATCGGTCGGCGGCGAAATTGGCGAAGTGGGCGGCAAGAACAGCACCGTCGAGGACCTTGACGCGTTCATGACCGGCTTCAACCGGACGCTCTCCGACATGGACGGAGACGTTACCGGCATCAGCAAGATCAGCGTCCAGACGGGCACGAGCCACGGAGGCGTAGTCCTTCCGGATGGCAGTATTGCCGACGTGAGCGTAGATTTCGACACGCTCGGTGAACTCTCCAAAGCCGCGCGCGAGCGTTACCACCTCGGCGGCGCGGTGCAGCACGGTGCCTCGACTCTTCCAGAGGTTGCCTTCAACCGCTTCGCCGAAGCCAACGCCTGCGAGGTTCATCTCGCGACCGGCTTCCAGAACATCATCTACGAGAGCGAGTCCTTCCCGTCCGACCTGCGCGACGAGATCTATGCCTGGCTGACCGAGAATCGCGCCAGTGAGCGCAAGCCGGACATGACCGACGCCCAGTTCTATTACACGACCCGTAAGCGGGGCTTCGGGCCATTCAAGCAGCAGATCTGGGATATGCCTCGGGAGACGCAGGCCGCGATCGCCGGCGAACTCGAAGAGAAGTTCGACCTGATCTTCAAGCGGCTGAACGTCGTCGACTCGGCCAGCCTCATCGATCGCTTCGTGAAGCCAGCCAAGCACGCGAAACCGGTTCCCGAATCGTTGCGGAAGGCGACCGTTTCGTAGGGGAAGCAGCACCCACTCAATCGGCCGTCATCCACGACCATTCTCCCGTTCGACGGGAGAAGGGCGCAGGCTTGAAACGCATTGATATATGAAACACCCTCTGTCGCTTCGCAGCAGAGGGTGGTAAGCATGCAAACGCGGTGTGGCACGCTATCTGTTTAGTACCGAGGGTTCGCGATCGCGGCCCGGCTCCACTTCTGGGCGCAAGTAGACGAGATATTCGTTTATGCCGACTTTGAGGACACGGCGTACCGTGTAGAGAGAGCCCCGCTCTCGCAGCGAGCGACCCGGCGAAATCCGGCCGGCGCGAACTTCGCGTTCGGTTCGGGAGATGATCTCGTAGGTGACCCGGCCGCACTTCTGACAACGAAAATACTGGTCTGACTCGTCGGTAGGTCCTGCCAGCCCTCGCTGTATGAGAACGGTCTTGGCACTCCCGCAGTCAGGACAGATCCGTTGTTCAGGCGCGCTCATATTCTGGTCGTGCTCCTTGAACAAGCCGCCGACCCGACGAGGACTGCTGGCGAAGACATTCGACATCCAGATTGTCCGGCAGCATTTGCAACCGAATACCACAAGCCAGGAATTTGCGCAACTCTCCCGCAAATTTCAGCACCGTTTGCGTATCACGGTAACGCGTGCAAACGCTAAAGTGGGCTGAACGTTCGCTTGCGAACCCCTCGGCAAACAGTTTGCAAATGACGAGGCATGCGACCGCTCGCGGAAGAGGCGTGGCATACTAACTCTGTTGCGAGCTTTCAATGCCGTATGACGACTGGTTCTTCCGATGCCTGTCTCATGCCCGATCAACGCGTCGGGCCGGCTGCTCGCCCTCTGCAACGGTCGTCACCCTGGTAGGTCGTCAAAGCCAAATCGCGGCGTCGACATGAAGGCTTTGTCGAATTCGTCACGTTCGATCAACTGAGCCTGTCTGAATCTGACGGACAGACGTCCGGTGTCGACCGGCATGTTACGGAAAAAAGTTAACGCGCATAGATGAAACTCACGGGGAGGTTGAGCGTGGTTCATGAGACAGAGCACCTGCGCGGCGCGGGAGATGCGGCGGTGAACGGACTGCCGGGATCCGCCCGAAGCCTGCTCGAGAAATCCACCCTGATCATCGCCTCGAACCGCGGCCCGATCGAGTTTCAGTTCGAGGAGGATGGCTCGTACAGCACCAAACGCGGCAGCGGTGGTGTTGTAACCGCGGTTGGAGCAGTGAGTCGCCATAGCGATCTGATCTGGGTAGCGAGCGCCATGACCGAGGGCGATCGCAGGCGGGCCGCCGAAGCGCGAGCTCAGGGCGAATCCATGATTCACCCACCTGACTCCGATGTCAGCCTCCGTTTTGTCGTCGCCGACGAAGAGGAATATGAAGGCTACTACAACCGGATCTCGAATCCGCTGCTCTGGTTCCTCCAGCACTATCTGTGGGATACGCCTCGCTCGCCGGACATCAACCAGGACACCTGGACTGCTTGGCGTGACGGCTATGTCAAAGTGAATGAGCGGTTCGCCAATGAGATCGTCGCCGTCGCGCGCGCCAGCGAGCGCCCGCCTCTCGTCATGCTGCAGGATTACCACCTCTACCTTGCGCCCGGCAGGATTCGCGAGATGATGCCGGACATCACCTTGCAACACTTCATTCACATTCCCTGGCCCGATCCCGATTACTGGCAATTGCTGCCGCGGGAGATGCGCAGCAGCATCTGTGCGAGCATGCTTGGCAACGATATTGTCGGATTCCAGACCAATGCGCACGCTCGTAGTTTCATGAACACGTGTGAGGCAAACCTCGACGGGGTCGAACTCGACTATCGGAACAGCGAGATTCACTACCGCGGTCGCACCACCCGGGCGGCAGCGTACCCTATCTCGATCGATTGTGAGGCAGTCGAGGCCACAGCCTCGAGCGAGGACGCAGTCCGCCACGAGGAGCACCTCGAGCAGTTCCTGAATGAGTTCACGATTGTCCGCGTCGACCGCGCAGAGCCGAGCAAGAACATCGTGCGTGGCTTTCTGGCGTACGACCGATTTTTCGATGAGTTTCCTGAATACATCGGCCGCGTGAACTTCCTCGCCTACCTGGTGCCGTCACGGCTCGAGGTGCTGGAGTATGTTGACTATCTCGACGACATCAACACCGTCGTTGGCCGGGTTAACACCAAGTACGCCAACGCCGCTGAGCAGGATGGCGTCGCCTGGCAACCGGTTCGAGTCTTCATCGGGGACGACTATCCCAGAGCGCTCGCGGCGATGAAGCACTATGACGTTCTGATGGTCAACGCGATCTTCGATGGCATGAACCTCGTGGCCAAAGAGGGAGCGTTGCTGAACCAGCGAAACGGCGTCATGATCCTGTCCGAAGCAGCCGGGGCCTTCCAGCAACTCGGGCCATATTCGCTAACCGTGTCGCCCACCGATATCGAGGGCACCGCTGCGGCGATTCACAGGGCGCTGACCATGGGGCGAGAGAAGCGCGCCGAGTGGTCACGCGACCTGCGTGACCTTGTGCGGCGCGAGAATATTCGCGCCTGGATCTATGCACAACTCGAGGACATCGCCAGGCTCACGGAGAACACGGTCTAGCCGACGCCCTCACGAGATAACGCCGGCCCGGCGGAGCAGATCGAGCGTCGGTTCGAGCGGCAGCGCATGGCGCACGTGATCGTCCCGCCCAACGACCGTCGTCGCGCGAAACAGCGCGTTAACCACAGCCTCCTCGGTCGCCTCGACGGTCGCCTGAAACAGAGAGTCGATCAGACGTCCAGCCTCGACCACATGATCGAAGCTCAGGGTCAATCCACTCGGCTCATGCGGCACGCGATTGACGTTCGAGAAGGCGACGACATAGTCACCACTTCCATTGCCAGAAATCGAGCCAACTCTCGCCAGTCCCAGGCTGGCTCGCCGAGCCAGACGCCGCAGTCCCCGGTCGAGCAGTGGCGCGTTCGTCCCGATCACGACGATAATCGAGCCGCGTTCCGGCACGTCTTGAACCGGTCGCCAGTCCATGAGAGCACGGCCGACCGGCACGCCGCTGATCGTCAACTGATCCCTTCGACCGAAGTTGCCCAGCACAATCGCGCCGACAACATACTCACCGAGATCGCTGGGCAGCACGCGCGATGCCGTGCCGATGCCCCCTTTGAAACCAAAGAGCGACATCCCGGTTCCGGCCCCAACGGATCCCTCGTCCACCGGTCCGGACGTCGCCGACGCAATTGCCGCACGGACATGCTCGTAGCGCACATGGCGACCTTGCATGTCGTTCAGGTAGCTATCGGAGCACTCGGTAACCAGGGCATTCGCGGTCGACGTGCTGATCGCGATATCTGGGTTCAGTTCCGCCATGTACTGATTCACCGCGTCCACAACCAGACCCGACGTTCATCGTACCGGTCATCGCGATCGGACTCTCAAGCACGCCGAACTCTTCGATCTGTTCCTGGCCGAAGCACTTGCCGAATCCATTGAGCACGAAGAGACCACACGCGACTTTGTCACGGAAGAGGTTGCCGCTATGAGGAAGCACCATGGTGACGCCGGTGCGGACCGGTCCGTGACCGGGACGAAGTGGGCCCGCTCCCTCGATCAGCGTACTTTGACCGACCAGGACGCCTGGCACATCGGTGATGCTGTTCAATGGCCCCGGTTCCATGGTTCCGAGCCGAAGACCCACGTCACGAGCGCGGGGTCGAGCGTCTCCTTCTGGCATTCCCAGCCCTCCTTACAGAATTGCCGATGCCGCCTGCACCACGAACCATGCACCGAAACCAATTAGGATCATTCCACTGACGAGATTGACAATACGGAAGAATCCGTCCGACACGAAGCGGCGCCCAAGCCGAGTCAGTGTCGACAGTGCGGAAATCCAGAGCGTCAAGCCCACAATAACGCCAATGACGATCGATGCGGTTCCCGCGCGGGAGTGCGCCTGCTCGACCCCGGCCGCGACGACCGCACCACCAATCGAGAGCCAGAAGATGATGCCCATCGGATTGAACAGCGCCATCAGCATCCCGGTGAGGTACGACCGGCGATCGCCCACGCCCTCTCATCGAGTTTCATCATTGAGTCGCCTCCATTGGCCGACCGGAGGCTATGATAGCCGAGATAGAGGAGAAAGGCTCCGCCCGCACTCCACAGGATGGTTCGCACCACCTGCAGGTCGACAAGTGGCGCGATCCCTGCGATGACGAGCAGGCAGTAGAGCGTGTCACCAGTTATCGCTCCGAGGCCAACGAGCCATCAGGCCAGAAAGCCGGAGCGAAGTCCGCGCCGGACGATTTCGACGTTGACCGGCCCAATTGGGGCGCCGAGCGAGATTCCGATGAGGAGTCCACGAAGAGCCAGAGCCATGGCAGCGTGTAGCCATTATCCTTGAAGAGCAAACAGAACCGGGCTCATGGCAGAGCACGGCGACCAAGGATAGAAGACTCCGAGTTCAGAGTCGGCCGACGCACATCAGTCATTCTCGAGGGGAACACAGATGCAGATCGCGATTCGAATCTTCAAGATCTTCCGGGCTCTGTCCGTCGCGGGAGATGATGGGTCATCCGCCAGTTCAACATCTCGACCCAAGGAATACAACCAGACGAAGCAGCGCCTGATGCTGGTCGGAATGTTCATTTCGATCGTCGGCGGAGCCGTTTTCGTCGTCAGTGGCTTACCGAAGCGACTGAGCGACCGGATCGACCAGTACACCAGCAACAAGTGGCTGCGGCGCGGCCTATTCGCGATCGTACTCGGCGTTTTCGAAGCGCTGGCGTCGCTACCCCTGGGATACTTCAGCGGCTACGTTGTCGAACACCGCTATGGTCTGAGCAACCAGACACGCCTCTCCTGGGCCATCGATCAAGTCAAGGGGCTGCTGCTCGCTCTGCCGTTCAGTGCCATTTTGGCCAATGTCATGCTCGAGATCATCGAACGCTCGCCGAAACGTTGGTGGGCGATCTCCACCGCCCTGGCGCTGCCGTTTACGGTTCTCCTCTCCCAGCTTGCGCCGGTCCTGATCATGCCGATCTTCAACAAGTTCGAGCCGCTCAAGGACCGTCAGCTCGCCGATCGTCTCACGAAGCTGGCCGCGGATTCAGGAGTCAACGTCGCCAGCGTGATGCAGATGGACATGAGTCGCCAGACGAAAAAAGCGAATGCGTTCTTCGCTGGCCTGGGAGGGACCAAACGAATCGTACTGGCCGATACCCTGCTGGAGAACTTCACGCCGGACGAGATCGAAGTCGTGGTCGCTCATGAGATCGCACATCAAGCGCATCGCGACATCTGGCGCTTCGTCGCACTGGGGACGGTCTTTACCGCCGCGCTCTCGTGGGCCGTCGACGCGCTTTCGACCCGCATCCTGCGCCAGTACGGCGACCTGATCAAGGTTCCGGCAAAATCCCATGTGACCGCGCTACCGCTCCTCAGCTGGCTGCTGTCGATCATCGCCCTGGCGCTGATGCCGCTCCAGAACGCCTACTCGCGCTATATCGAGCGTCGTGCCGACACCTTCGCGCTAAAGTTGACCGGGAGTCCGAATGCGTTCGCGGGCGCAATGCGGCGACTTGGCGATCTCAATCTGGCCGATCCAGATCCGTCGGCATTCGTGAAATACACCATGTACAGTCACCCGCCTGTGCACGAGCGGATCGCCCGCGCCAAACGGTTTGCAGAGAGGGGAAAGTGAACATCCCCCGCGAACGTGTTAGACCATTCACCGATGCCAGTCGGAGACGTGTAAATCTATCGGAGCAGAGATCTTCAGGATTCTCCGTTCGTCTCGGTCAGGTGGTCTTCCGGGCACGGAGCAACACCTTGAAGTCATTGAAGGAAGTCACGGTATCGTTCTCGGACTCGACCGAGAAGTACTCCTGACAATCCTGTGACGACGCGAGAATCCAGTCCGACAGCGCCTTCGGCCCGCCTTCGGGCATACGAGAGCGCTCGGTCCATGACGCGAATTCGTGCCGTTTGAGGATAACTTCCGACGTCTCGATGTCGAGCCCGGCATGCTTCAGGAAATCGGTCCACTCCCGCAACGAGTACGCGCGCACATGACTCGGATCGCGCCAGTGCTCTACCTTGTTGATGAAGTCGTCGTAATCCTTATTGTCAGGCGCAAGACTGTCGATCAGAACGAACGCGCCACCTGGCACAAGCACCCGCGCGACCTCTTCGACGAACGATTGCACATCGGCAAAGTGGTGCGGCGCGATGCGGCAGGTCACGAGATCGAATGACTCGTCGGCGAAGGGGATTGATTCGGCGGCGGCCGCAACGACACCCGAGGGCTCAATGCCACTCTCACGGGCGAAGTTGCGCGCGTGGACCAGCATCTCCGGCGTCAGGTCGAGCATCGCGACCTCTTTCACCAGTGGCGCAAGCGCGATGGCCGTGTGTCCGCCCCCGGTCGCGACGTCCAGGACCCGCATATTCTTGTTGGGCTCGGCGACTTCAACCAATTGCGCCAGATCCTTGCCCAGTCGATGCGTCTCGCTGTGTACGTAGGCATCGCCGACCGAAGCGTATTGCTCCCGTGAACGCCGGAGGATGTCCTGCCCTGTCATGACTCTTGTTCCTTTCCCTCTGGTGAACCTAATTCGTATTAGGCTTGAAACGCTCGTACCCCGATGATAACGTTCCTGGTGTGCCGGACACGATCACCGGCCTTGCGAGGAGTCTCTCGGCGCGATGTTTCTACACCTTGGTCGGTTCGCCTATCGCCGTCGCTGGTACGTCATCGCCGCCTGGCTCATCGTCTTTATCGCGTCGGTTCCGATCTTGCCACGCGTGACCGGAGTTCTGGCCGTCGGGGGATTTTCCAGCCGCGGGACAGAAACTGCTCGGGCCCAACAGATACTTGAAACGCAGATCCCCGGCTATAGTCCGTCCGATCTGGTTATTATCTTCCACGATCCGGCGCTGACCGCCAACTCTCCTGACTTTATCGCGCAGACGAACACCGCGCTCAAGGACGTCTTGACGCTGCCGCACGTCACGGGCGAGTCGACGTACCTGCAAAACCCCCGTCAAGTGTCGACTGACGGACACACCGCGTACGACGTGGTGCATCTCGACATCCCATCCGAGAGCGCCCAGCGTCTGGTCGACAACGTGCGGGCGTCCATTCATCCCACCTCGCTCGAGACCCGGGTCGCCGGCGGCCCTGCGTTCTACGCCGACATCGAGACGGTGACTGAGCGTGACCTGCGCCGCGCCGAAGTCATCGCCATACCCTTCGCACTACTGGCCCTCGTGCTTGTCTTTGGCAGCCTGGTGACCGCCGGTATCCCGATCGTGGTCGGGGGAATCAGTGTTGCCTGCGTCCTCGGGATGATCTTCTTGACCGCGCATGTGGTTGACCTATCGATCTTCGTGCTCAACCTGGCCACGCTGCTGGGACTCGGTTTAGCAATCGACTACTCCCTCTTCATGACGAGTCGTTTTCGCGAGGAACTGACCCGGTTCGACGTGCCCGAAGCCGTCGCGGTCACAGTTGCCGCGGCAGGCAAGGCGGTCTTCTTCTCAGGTCTGACCGTGCTGATCGGGCTGAGCGGACTCGCCATTTTCAACAGCATGTTCCTGCGCTCCGTCGGCGTCGCCGGTGCGCTCGTCGTCACGTTTGCGGTCTTCGGCGCCTTGACGCTCCTGCCGGCTGTGCTGGGTATCGTCGGTACCCGTGTTGACCGACTATCAATTCATCGTCGTCGCGGTGAAGGCAGCAATTTCTGGCAGGCCGTAGCCGATCGTGTCATGGCGCATCCATGGGTGGTGCTGATCCCGGTCGTCGCCTTTCTGCTGGTCCTTGGAACGCCATTTACCCGGGTCAACCTCAGCTCACCGGATGCGACGATCTTGCCGACCTCGACCGGATCACGCCAGGGGTTCGAAATCCTTCGCAGTCAGTTTGGCGACGGCTCGATCTCGCCGATCGTGGTTGCCGTGCAGTCGAAGGACCCCATCAACGCACCCCAGAACGTCGCAGCGCTCTACAACCTGACCCGTCAGATCGCTCAGGACACGCGGGCCTGGCGGATCGACAGCATCGTAACGCTCGATCCACGCATTTCGCTTGCCCAGTACCAGATGATGTATTCCCATCCGTCGCTGGTGAACGACCCCTTCATCGGTCCGGCCTACAGTCAACTCGCGGGTACGCACGCGACGGTCATCTACGTCTACACCCAGTCGCTGCCCGGCCGCGACGAGGCCAAGTCCCTGCTTACATCACTTCGGGGAATGAACCCCGGTCCCGGCCTGACGATGCAGGTTGGTGGAGGTACGGGCGAAATCGTTGATGTCGTGCACTCACTCTATTCCGACTTCCCCATCGCGATTGGAATCATCGTTCTTGCCACCTATGTCGCGCTCTTCTTGCAGTTCCGCTCGGTGATTCTGCCGATCAAAGCCGTGCTGATGAACGCCATGAGCATTGTCGCCAGCTACGGCGCGCTCGTCTGGATCTTCCAGGAAGGGCACCTGAGCGGGCCGCTGAACTTCGCGCCCCTCGGCTTTATCGAAGCCTCACTGCCTATCGTGATGTTTAGCCTGCTATTTGGCCTCAGCATGGACTACGAAGTCTTCCTGCTCAGCCGCATGCGAGAGGTGTGGGATGAGACGGGGGACAACCGGCTAGCCGTCTCGACCGGTCTGGCGCGCAGCGGACGCATCATTACCGGCGCCGCGCTGATCCTGGTTGTGGTGGCATCCTCGTTCGCGACGGCCGACGTTGTGCTGATCAAGGCGCTCGGAGTCGGCATCGCAATCGCCGTGACCCTCGACGCCACGATCGTCCGCGCACTCCTGGTGCCCGCGACGATGCGGCTCCTCGGCCATCTCAACTGGTGGTCGCCAACGTTGCCTCGCCGTAAGTCGCCGGAGCCGGTGCTGGAACGAGGAAGTTCCAAATGAGCCGGATCATTCGACGCAGCATGACTGTTGCCGGGTTACTGGGCCTGTTGCTCCTCTTTCTGACCGCTTGCGGATCCACAACCGGTGCGGGCATTCCGGCATCACCGACGTCGACCGAGGCTCGACCCGCCGCGGCCCTGCTGACGCCCCAGGCTACCCCTGGCCCGGTCACGTTTCCGGCCGCCGACGGTCCACATACCAACCTGACCGAGTGGTGGTACTACACCGGCCACCTGACGACCCAGGATGGTACACAGTACGGCTTCGAGTTCGTCATCTTCCAGGGAAACCGCTCCGGATTCCCGCCACAGTTCGCCTCGCACTTTGCCATCACCGACGTGCAGGACGGCACGTTTCGCTACGATCAGAAGGGGCCCGTAACCGTCCAACCGAACCCAGCCCACGCCATCGACCTCAACGTCGGCGGCTGGACGCTCGTCGGCAGCGGACCGGACGACCAGATCAGAGCGTCGATGCCTGGCTACACGATCGACCTGACGTTGGAGTCAACCCAACCTCCCGTGCTACATGATGGCGACGGCTATTTCACGTGGGCGCCGGCGACAGGCTCCTATTACTACTCCCGCACGAGTATGAACGCGAAGGGCACCATTACCGTCAACGGCGCACCGGCGACCGTCACCGGTCAAGCCTGGATGGATCACCAGTGGGGCAATTTCCTGCTGTTCGGCGGCGGCGGGTGGGACTGGTACTCGATCCAACTGAACAACGGAGTCGAGCTGATGCTTTGGCACAGTCGCGATAGCCAGAACCAAATCATCTTCGGAAGCGGTACCTACGTCGACTCCGCCGGTGAAGCGAGCCAGATCGATGAGCAGGGCTTCACCATCACGCCAACAGGCACCTGGACGAGCCCACATTCGGGCGCGAGCTATCCGTCCGGATGGATGATCGATATCCCGACCCGAAACCTCAAACTGACTATCGAGCCGGTCATCAAAGACCAGGAGTTGGACACCGAGAAGTCGACCGGCACGATTTACTGGGAGGGCGACGTGCGTATCAGCGGCACGCAGAACGCTCAACCCGTGAGCGGCCAGGGGTATATCGAATTGACCGGATACGCCACTCCGGCAACGGTCCCATGATGATGAGCGCAAGATGTGAAAGCGTTGACAGATGCGTGACCGGTGTGTAATATGGCCGTCAACAACTGAATAGAGCCTGCGCTCATCCAGAGAGGTGGAGGGAAACGGCCCTTAGAAGCCCGGCAACCAGCGCGAACGCGCCAGGTGCCAATTCCGGCGGATACGTCCGCAAGATGAGCGAGGTGTTGCCGAGTCCTCCACCTGTTTTGGGGGATTTTTTTGTGCCTCCGAAACGAAAGGCGATGACGAGGGGAGTACACGAGGCGCTACGGCCCTAGCGAGCCGCGATGGTGCAAGGCGGCGCACGGGCACTCGTGGAAGATGGCCTCCGAGCTGCGTGCTGAAGCGCATACGTGCGTGTGTAGGTGTCGCCGGGTCGACCACCGTTACCATGGTCAGAGTGCGCACGCACTCAGCGAGGTCCGGCTCGTGAGAGCTGGGCGAACCGGGGTGGTACCACGGGTGACTCAGCCCGTCCCCGCGATATGGGGACGGGTCTTCGTTTGTCCCGTCTCCGGCACGCGTAGCGAACGCTGGAGGGGGTCCATGGCCGCTATCATCTCGGAACCAACCGTACGACACACGGCGACCGTCGCCACGCCGGACCATCCATTCGTCACAGAACATGGTGACGTCCTGCCGCTGGTCGATCTCGCCTACGAATCGTGGGGCACGCTCAACCACGCCCGCGACAACGCGATTCTCGTCATCCATGCGTTGACCGGCGACAGTCACGCCGCGTCGCATGGCCCGGACGATGCGGCTGGGTGGTGGGAGCCGCTGATCGGCCCCGGCAAGCCGATCGACACCGACCGCTACTTCGTCATTTGTCCGAACAATCTCGGCAGTTGCTACGGCTCAACCGGCCCCTGCTCTGTTGATCCGGCGTCCGGTGATCGCTACCGGCTGCAATTCCCAATGCTGACCGTGCGGGACTTGGTCGCGGCCCAGGAGCGGCTGATCACGCATTTAGGAATCCGGACGCTGCACGCCGTTCTCGGCGGGTCACTCGGCGGAATGCAGGTACTCGAGTGGGCGGCGATGTTCCCGTCTCGGGTGCGGCGAGCTATTCCGATTGCGGCGTCGGGGCACTTTGCGCCCCAGGGCATCGCCTTCAACGAGGTTCAGCGGCGCGTCATCATGCTCGACCCGGCCTGGAACGAGGGCAACTACACGGACGACGCGATTCCCGCCTCTGGTCTGGCGATTGCTCGTATGGTCGGAGTCATCACCTATCAAAGTGACGAACTGATGGCCGCCCGCTTCGGGCGCAATCCGGAGGCACGCTACACGAGCTGGCCGGCCTTCCTGCGACGCTACGACGTCGAGGGCTACCTACACTACCAGGGCGACAAGCTGGTTCGGCGTTTCGATCCAAACTGCTACCTCTATCTGACGCGTGCCATGGACTCTCACGAACTCGGTCGTGGTCGTGGCAGCTACGAGGAGGGGGCACGACTCATCGAGGCACCGACGTTGATGATCGGAATCCGTTCCGACATCCTCTTCCCGGCGTACCAGGTCCGGGAAGTTGCCGACGTGCTGCAGCGCGTCGGACGCGATGGTCGTTACGTCGAGCTAGATTCGCCCAACGGACACGACGCGTTCCTGAACGACGTCGTCATCATGGGACAACATATCGAGCGCTTTCTCGCGGAGTAAGGCTGGGGTCTGGCGCCGGACTCCCTGCGTATCGCGTGACGCGCTGAATACCTCATCTGGAAACGAATTAACGTCGCATCCCAGTCGCCGGGATCGTCCCTCATCAAGACTGTCGCTGTCGTGAACGAGTAGATTCGGAAGGGGACTCTCATGCCAGAACAAAACGGACATCGCCGCACACCGGGATTCAACACGCGGCAGATCCATGCCGGCCAACAGGTCGATCCAACGACGACCTCCCGTGCCGTGCCGATCTACCAGACCAGCTCGTTCGTGTTCCACAACGCGGAGCACGCGGCCAACCTCTTCGGGCTGCAGGAGTTCGGCAACATCTACACTCGCATCATGAACCCCACACACGACGTCTTCGAGCAGCGGATCGCTTCGCTTGAGGGCGGCGTTGGTGGTCTTGCGACCGGCTCCGGTCAGGCAGCGGAGTCGATCGCCATCTTCACCTTCCTCGAAGCGGGCGACGAGATCGTTTCAGCCGCCAGCCTCTACGGCGGCACCTACAATCTCTTCGCGGTGACGCTGCCTCGGCACGGTATCACCACGAGATTCGTGGATCCCTCGAACCTGGACAACTTCCGAAGTGCCGTCACCGACCGCACGCGCGCGTTCTACATGGAGACCATCGGAAACCCAAAGCTCGACGTGGTCCGCATTCGCGACGTCGCCGCCATCGCGCACGAAGTTGGCGTGCCCCTCATGGTCGATAACACCTTCGCCACGCCCTATCTTTGTCGCCCGATAGAGCACGGTGCCGACATCGTGGTGCACTCCGCCACCAAGTGGATTGGTGGTCACGGCACGTCAATCGGGGGCATCATCGTCGACTCCGGCACGTTCAACTGGACAAACGGGAAGTATCCGTCGATGGTCGACTACGTCGATCGCTTCGGCAACCTCGCCTATATCTTGCGGGCGCGCGTTGAGCCGTATCGCGACCTCGGCCCTGCCCTCAGCCCGTTCAACTCGTTCCTCTTCCTGCAGGGAGTCGAGACGCTGTCGCTGCGCATGGATCGGCACTGTGCCAATACGCAGACGGTCGCCGAATGGCTCGAAGCGGATTCACGCGTCTCCTGGGTGACCTACCCTGGGCTCAAGAGTCACCCATACCACGAAAACGCGAAGGCTGAGTTGGATCACGGATTCGGTGGCGTGGTGAATTTCGGCATCAAGGGTGGTCTGGAGGCCGGACGCACCTTCATCAACAGTGTGGAACTCTTCTCACTGCTGGCAAATGTCGGCGATGCCAAATCGCTCGTCATTCATCCGGCAACGACCACGCACGAGCAACTGAACGAGGAGCAGCAGGCAGCCGCCGGCGTTTCGCCGGACCTGATCCGGCTCTCGATCGGCCTCGAGGACATTGAGGACATCATCGACGATCTCGATCTTGCTCTGACCAAGGCGACCAGCAAGAGCGTGCACGCTATCGCATAGAGTGGACGGCCCTCACCCAAAGCCCGCCGCCCAAAATTGGGACAGGGGTCGGGGTGAGGGCCGTATGCGGTGGTCTCGCTTCTCCCTAGTCGTCGGCGCGCCCAAGCACCGGATTTGCCGCGACACCGACGCGCACCGCCTCGACGATATCGGACAAAATCGCGCTGGAGGTTGGCAGCGGACCGGCGCCCTGGCCGCTCAGCACCACCGGTCCAACCCGCTCCCCGACGACCTCAATCGCGTTGAAGTTGGCATTCACGTGCGCCAGCAATTCGTCATTCGGTACGAACTCGGGGCGAACGCTGAGACACAGCGAGCCGTCGTCATTCGCGTCCGCTCGCCCGATCAGCTTGTAGACGCCTCCTCGCGCTCGTGCATCCTCGATATCGCGGCTCGTCAGCCCGGTGATCCCAACGCGATCGATCTCATCCGGCAATACATGGCGTCCAGCCATCAGCGAGGCCAGAATCGCCAGCTTGTAGGCCGCGTCGTAGCCTTCGACGTCGGCGGTCGGATCCGGCTCGGCGTAGCCGAGCTGCTGCGCTTCCGCCAGCCCGTCGGCATACGACGCACCGCTATGCGCCATGCGAGAGAGGATGTAGTTGGTCGTGCCGTTGACGATGCCACGAATGCGCGTGACTCGATTGGTTGCCAGGATCTGCCGGTATGAGACCAGCAAGGGGATTCCGCCGCCAACGCTGGCCTCGAACATGAGCGCGCGATCCGACCTGCGCGCGGCACTCAGGAGCGCGCCGAAGTTCTTCGAGAGTGCCTCCTTGTTGGCCGTCACCACGTGAAGTCCGGATTCAAGGCAGCGGCGCATGTAGTCGGCCGCGGGCTGCTCACGCCCGAGCACCTCGACCACCACATCGAGTCCTTCCTGCGTCAGCACCGTTGCCAGGTCGGTCGCAATGATGTCCGGCGCGAGGTTAGCGCGTTCTGCCCGGTCGTGCGAGCGCTCGAGCACCGCCAGCAGGTTCAACTGAAGACCAGTTCGCTCCGCAATCAGATCGTGCTGCTCCGTCAGCCCTTTCGCGACCGCGGATCCAATCGTGCCGAGTCCGAGAATTGCTACTCCAACGCGCCGCATCTGTTCTCCGTTCTGCTCGTCTCGCAATGACGCTCTCGGTAAAGCGGTCGTTCGCCTGTGTGCCTCCCCGGCGCGATGCAATGCGCGCGGCTTGACGACGCCTCCATTTGCTGCTATCGTGCCCCCAGTGTTCAACCGGTCGCGGCCAGACGATATCATGGCTCCGGCCCTACGAGAAGGCGAATATGGCTCGCTCGATTACGATGAACCTGACTGGAACTACTACCGCGTCCGCCGGCACACGGGCGGGGGCGGTGACGTAGTCTCACGCGTTCCTGATCGAGTGACGTCCGGCAGAGGCAAATGCCTCTGCTTTTTTGTTTGCTCGAATGGTCACACGGCGTTCGTGGGAAGGAATCGCACATGGGGGACAAAGTTGACGTCGCCATCCTCGGAGCGACGGGCAGCGTAGGACAGCGCTTTGTTCAATTGTTGGAAAACCATCCCTGGTTCCGGGTCAAAGAGCTGGTGGCGAGCGAGCGCTCGGCCGGCAAGCGCTATGGCGAGATCTGCGACTGGCGCGTCAGCGGCGGGCCGCCGGAGGAGGCGGCCGGGATCCGTGTGCAGCATCACGAGGAACCGGTAAAGAGCCAACTCATCTTTTCGGCGATGCCGGGCGGATTGGCGCGGGAGGTCGAGACTCAGCTCGCCTCGGAAGGCAAACGCGTCTTCAGCAACGCTCGAGACAATCGCATGGAAGCGGACATCCCGTTGATGATCCCCGAGGTCAACGCGCGTCACGCCGAGGCGATTCGCGCACAGCAACAGAACCGGGGATGGCAGAACGGCTTCATCGTCACCAATCCGAACTGCTCGACGATTCATCTTGTCCTGGCGCTCAAACCAATCTGGGACGCGGTCGGCATTGAGCAGGTCCTGGTAACGACCATGCAGGCTGCGTCGGGCGCCGGATACCCGGGCGTCTCGTCGATGGACCTGATCGACAATGTCGTCCCGTACATCGGTGGCGAGGAAGAGAAGATCGAGATCGAGACCCGCAAGCTACTCGGTGGCTGGAATGGCTCGGGATTCGAGTTTGCCGATATCGCCGTCAGCGCGCAGTGCAATCGCGTGCCGGTGCGCGACGGCCATACCGAAACGGTCAACCTGAAATTGGGCCGGTCGGCTGAGCCGGAAGAGATCGTCGAGATTCTCGAGTCATACCGGGCAGAGCCTCAGCAGCTCGGACTTCCGTCGGCACCCAAGCACCCGATTGTCGTCCGTCGTCAAGATGACCGGCCGCAGCCGATCCTCGATCGCAACGTCGAGCATGGCATGTCGTCTGTCGTCGGGCGGGTGCGGCGCTGTCCAATTCTCGACGTCAAGTTCGTCGTGCTTGGCCACAACACGATTCGCGGCGCGGCCGGAGCATCCATCCTGAATGCCGAGTTGCTCCACGCAAAGGGGATGATCGCCTAGCAACGTCAGTACGCCACAATCGTTGGCCTGGGGCGACGCATGCGTCGCCCAACTGCAATGAATATGCAGTAATCACGTCGTAGACGTGCGCCGCAAGTGCGACCGTGATTGCGTGGGATGATCCGACCTAATCGGTCTCCGCCGCCACCCGCTCGGCGCCGTCGCGTGTGCTATTGGTGAGCGTCAGGCTCAAGCCCTCGTTGAGACTGCCCGAGCGATAGCCACGCAGATCCAGCGTCACGAAGCGATACCCCGCGTCTCGAACCCGCTTGACGATCTCGTCGTGCAGCTCAATCGACCCGTGCGAAGTCGGCCGGGTCCATCTCGAGCCGTGCAATCTCATCGTGATGCCGCACCCGGAATCCCTTGAACCCCAGCTGGCGCATCGCTCGCTCCGCGTCGGCCACCTGCTTGAGCTTCTCGACGGTAATCGGCGTTCCATACGGAAAGCGGGACGACAGGCACGCAAAGGCAGGCTTGTCCCATGTCCGGAGTCCAAGCTCGTTGGAGATCTCCCGAATCTCCTCCTTGGTCATGCCGACCTCTTGCAGTGGGCTGTGAACGCCCAGTTGCCGGGCCGCGCGTAGCCCTGGCCGGTGATCGCCGACGTCGTCCGCGTTTGTGCCATCGACGATATGCTCAATGCGTCGCTCGGTCGCCAGCTCGCGCAGCTTGCCGTAGAGCTCGTTCTTGCAGAAGAAGCACCGCTGATGCGAATTCATTGCATACCTGGGATCGGTCAGCTCCTCGGTCCGCATCATCACATGCTCGACACCGATCTCAGCGGCCAGTTCGCGGGCCTCGGCCATCTCCTCTTCCGGGTACGTGTCCGACAAACCGGTCGCCGCGATGACACGATCGCCGAGCACGTCGTGAGCCACACGAAGCACCAGCGTACTATCGACCCCCGCGCTGTACGCGACCACGACCGAACCAAACTCAGTCAACGATTGTCGAAGGTCGTCCAGTTTCTGCTGGGTTGTCGGTTTCATGGGCTCCCCTGATCTCTCCGTGCGCAAAACGTGTCCCGAGCTGTGCTGTGGGGTGACTGCTCTTTGCAGTCTAGCAAGAAAGGTTCGCAGCGGTCCACGGACACGACATTGGCAACAAGACCGCCCGGCAACCGATAGCGACTGAGTATTTGTGCGTCACCTGCCCACCCATCTCCCGTATCATCCAAATCGCGCCGTTTACCTCACGGGAGGAGTTGCCTGTCGGTCCGAATCGCGATGTCAACAACGCCTCCAGGTTCAAACGCCTGCATGAATTTGCGCAGTCCAACCACGCGATCAGGCATGCCTCCCCGATTCGTAAGAAGCCGCTCAGCGTACTCGGCGACATCCTCGATGAACCGTTGATACCGAAAGTAGGCGATCGCTTCAGCGTCGACGTCTGTCTCGCCGTATCCTTCGAAAAATGCGACACGCTCCCATTCCTCGGTCCAGGCTCCGCCGATGCCAGCGCCGACGAACATGAGGTCTCGTTCCTTCGGAGCCAACGTCAGCGTGTCCCAGTCGACGACATACAGGGACCCGGCGTCGTCTATGAGGACGTTCGCCGCATGGATATCGGCATGGCAAGCGACAGCGTTCTGATGTCTCCCGCGGAGGCTCGCGCGAGATCGTCAGCCCGATCGACGATATCGTGAGATGTCTCGCTCTTGGCGCGCAAAAAATTCGCCATGTTGATTGCGACCTCATCGACCATCTGACGTTCCTGTAGTCCCACGAACACGCTTCTGACGCCTTCTCGAACCTCCTCGGAGTAGGTTTCTCTCGGGATGCCACTGCGCAGCTCCTCAGGTAGATTCGCGGAGTGCAGCGCATGAAGGGCATCTCCAACTCTCGCCAGAGCCGAACGTCAAGCGGGTGCGAGAATCCGTTCTTGCCCGAAACGAACGGAAAAAGAGCGACCGCGAAATCGCTCAGACGCAGCCACACGTCCCCAGCGGAGGTCTCAATCGGCGCGATGACCTGTCTCAGTCCGAGTTCGTGCAAGTAACGAGGGAGCGTGACCGTCAGAGAATCGAACGGCCCGCTTCTCAGCTTGAGAAAGTATCCTGCTCCGGCGTCGTCCGTTACACGAAAGACAGCCGTGTTGACATCGTTACCGATCGGGAGAAACAGGATTGCGGCTGGGTCGAGTCCATAGCACTGTTGCAGGCAATCCGCGATGGATTCATCCGAAATGTCAGGTCTCTTGAGCACCGATAGCGGCTCCCCAGTGATGCGGCGAATTCGCGGTCCGGAGGCAATTGTGCCCATTGATTTAGTCGTCGACCAAATACAAAACCGGAGGGGCGCATTGCCCCTCCGGTTTCACATCTCTGACTTGTTACCGAGATTACTCTTCGCTGTTGCTGCGGCCGGGGAGCGTCCGGCTGTCACGTGGCCGGCGCATCAGACCCTCAGACTGACCAGAACCCGAATCCTCGGGCTCAGCGGATTGGACCGATCCGGCCGCCGGTTGCTGGCGCGGTTCTGGTGCAGCGCTGGACTGCTGCTGTCGTGGTTCACGGAACTCGCTTGACTCCCGCTGACCAC
The DNA here is from genome assembly GCA_963728335.1 of uncultured Chloroflexia bacterium. Taxonomy (GTDB): domain Bacteria; phylum Chloroflexota; class Chloroflexia; order Thermomicrobiales; family Thermomicrobiaceae; genus CALAGB01. Next base: position 459,354 of record CAVSJP010000007.1, on the reverse strand, counting down.
TGTTACGGTCACCACCGCGACGGTCATCGCCGCCTCGTGACCGTCCACCGCCGCCACCTCGACGATCTCCGCCGCCACGGTTGCCGCCGCCTGACGAGCCATTGCTGCCTGGCTCGGGCATATCACCTGTCAGCAATGCTTTGCGAGACAGGTTGATCTTTCCGTCCGGCCGGATGGCCGTCACGACGACGTTGACCTCCTGGCCCACCGAGACGACGTCCTCCACCGCGTTCACTCGATGCGGTTCGAGTTCCGAGATATGGACGAAGCCATCCTTACCGGGCAGGATCTCGACGAACGCGCCCGACCCGATGATGGTCTTGACCCGTCCGAAGAAGATGTCGCCGACTTCAGGTACCCGCGTCATGCGCTCGACCATGTCGACCGCCCGTCGCGCGCTCTCCTCGTTCACCGCGCTGATGAAGACAGAGCCGTCATCTTCGATGTCCAGCTTGGCTCCGGTGGCGTCCTGGATGCCGCGGATGGTCTTGCCGCCCGGGCCGATGATCTCACCAATCTGCTTCTGCTGGATCTGGATGCGATAGATGCGCGGCGCGTAGGCCGACATCTCCGCGCGCGGGATGCTGATGGTCTCGGTCATCTTGTCGAGGATGAACAGGCGACCAACCTTCGGCCTGGTCCAGCGCCTGGCGCATGATCTCGGCGGTGATGCCCTGGACCTTGATGTCCATCTGAATGGCCGTCACGCCATCGCGCGTTCCTGCGACCTTGAAGTCCATGTCACCGAGCGCATCCTCGAGCCCCTGGATGTCCGTCAGAATGGAGAACTTGTCCGTTCCTCCATCGGTGATCAGGCCCATGGCAATACCGGCAACCGGCTTCGAGATCGGCACACCGGCATCCATCAGCGCCAGCGTACTGCCGCAGACACTGGCCATGGAGGTCGAGCCGTTCGAGCTGACCACTTCGGAAACGACACGCATCGTGTACGGGAAGACATCCTCGTCCGGCAGCACCGCGAGGAGGGCTCGCTCAGCCAGCGCGCCGTGCCCGATATCACGACGGCTCGGTCCACGCATGAAGCGCACTTCGCCGACGCTGTAGGGCGGGAAGTTGTAGTGGTGGATGTAGCGCTTGGATTCTTCGATGCCGAGTCCGTCGAGCATCTGATTCTCGGAGGTCGCACCCATTGTCGCCACGCTCAAGACCTGCGTCTGACCGCGGGTGAAGATCGCCGAACCATGGGCACGCGGCAGATAGCCGACCTGCGATCCAGATCTCGCGAATCTCATCGGTCTTCCGGCCGTCGGGCCGCTCGCCGCGCTCGATGATGCTGCTGCGAACGGCTGCCTTCACCAGAGCGTCGAAGATGCCGCTGACCTCTTTGGGCTTCGGCGCACTTTCGTCCTCGGCATTGGTGAAGTGGTTGACCACTTCCTGCTTCAGCGCCGAGGTTTCGCTCAGGCGCTGGTCCTTGTCGGCATGGAACACGGCGCCATGCAGACGATCGCCGAGAAACTCCTGGATCTTACTCTTGAGGTCGGTGTTCTCTTCCGGCGGGACTGACTTCCATCTTCGGCTTGCCGGCCAGTTCTCGCAGTTCATGCTGGAGTCTGCACGATCCGGCGAATCTGTTCGTGCGCCAACTGCACCGCGGCGAGCATGCGATCTTCGCTGATTTCCTTGGCCTCGCCCTCGACCATCATCACCGCGTCGGCGGTGCCGGCGACGACCATGTCAAGATTGCTGTCGATCAGCTGGTGGCTGGTCGGGTTGACGACCAGTTCGCCATCGATGTCTCCGATACGAGCGGCACCGATCGGCCCGTTCCACGGAATGTCGGACAGCATCAGCGCGGTTGAGGCACCAATGATTGACATGATGTCCGGCAGATTTTCCTGGTCCGCGGAGACAACGGTGCTGACGAGCTGGGTTTCGTTCCGGTAGCCCTTGGGAAAGAGCGGCCGGATCGGGCGGTCGGTCAGCCGGGCGGCGAGAACTGCGCTCTCCGTCGGGCGGCCCTCACGCTTGATGAACCCGCCAGGGATCTTGCCGGCGGCGTACATCTTCTCTTCGAATTCGACGGTGAGCGGGAAGAAATCGAGTCCCTCTCGGGCTGACTTCTCACCGGTCGCGGTGCAAAGCACCACTGTGTCGCCGTAGCGCACCGTCACGGCGCCTCCGGCCTGCTGGGCAAGGCGACCAGTCTCGATCGTCAGGACGCGCCCGCCGATCTCGATAGATCGCTCATGAATCGTAGGGGGCATAGAACTTCTCCCACATCTGAACCGATCCGTTCCAACTGAACCGATTCACATCTCTGGTGATGCAGGGGGCGTTAGGGACTGGCGTTCGATGACCGTCGCGAGGCGGTCACCGGGCCCCAATTCCTAACCCCTTTCCTGCGATCACGCACAAACAACAACTACGCCTAAGGAACGAAACTCACCACGATAAACCGGTGAGACGTTCGTTAAACAGATGGCCCAGGGACATCCCTGGGCCGACAAATCGGTCACGTCTGGGCTTCGGACGAGACAAGCCACATCCGGTGAAGAGACCTCAGAATCGAAGGGTAAGCGTTCAGCTTACACCTAGCGGCGAAGACCAAGCCGCTCAATCGTCGCGCGGTAACGTGCAGCATCCTTTTCGCTCAAATATGCGAGCAGCCGCCGTCGTCGACCGACTAATTTCAGCAGACCGCGGCGTGAGTGGTTATCATGCGAATGCTCTCGCAAATGCTCGACTAGACCGTTGATCCGCTCGGTCAGAAGCGCAATCTGGACCTCCGGCGAACCGGTATCCTCTTCATGCGTTCTGAAGCTGGTGATAATCTCTTCCTTTTGCGCCTTGTACAACGCCATACGCGTGGCGCCTCCCTCTCGGCATTGCCTGAAAACCCTTACAGTAACACACCGTATGAGTATACCAGCATATGGATGGTCGAACAATCAGGGGTGAACACACTGATGCCGGTACATCCGCCCAGAATATCGCCGAATTGCGGAAACAAGCTGTGTTCGGATCAACCTGTTCGGACGTCGGCTCCTTATCTCCGTGCGAGATCCGACAACGGAGCGGCACATGCCGCCCCGCACTCGATGTCGAGATTGGCGCTACGATCCGGTCGGGACGCTCCGCGCCTTAAGCCACGGCATCATGCCGCGAAGCTGGTCGCCGACTTCCTCGATCATGTGGCCCTGAGCCTCGGAGCGCATGCGCAGGAAGTTCTCGCGCCCCTCATCGTTCTCAGACATCCACTGGTCAGCGAACTTGCCACTCTGAATGTCTTGCAGGATCTGGTGCATCGACTCACGCACCCGCTCGTCGATGAGTCGAGGTCCGCTGACGTAGTCGCCGTACTCGGCGGTGTCGCTCACCGAATAGCGCATGTACTTCATGCCGCCCTGATACATCAAGTCGACGATCAATTTCAATTCGTTGAGGACTTCGAAATAGGCCAGTTCCGGCTGGTATCCGGCGTCGACGAGCGTCTCGAAGCCTGCCAGCACGAGCGCGCTCACGCCGCCACAGAGTACCGCCTGCTCACCGAAGAGATCGGTTTCCGTCTCCTCTTTGAACGTCGTCTCCAACACCCCAGCACGCGTGCATCCCAGTGCCCGAGCATAGGCCAGCGCTGTCTCCTTCGCCGTGCCCGATGCATCCTGCTGCACGGCCAGTAGCGCCGGAACGCCAATCTCTTCCTTGTACATGTCCCGCAGAATGTGACCCGGACTCTTCGGAGCGATCATCGAGACGTCCACATTGTCTGGCGGCGCCACGCGACCGAAATGAATGTTGAACCCATGCGCGAACATCAGCGTCTTACCCGCCGATAGTTCGGGCGCAACGCTTTCGTCGTACACCTTCTTCTGTGTATGATCCGGCATCAACATCATGATGATGTCAGCCTGATGAGCGGCCTCGCGGACAGTCATCACCGGCAATCCGTCGGACTTGACGAGATCCCAACTCTTACTGCCTTCGTACAGACCGACGACGACGTCGACTCCGCTGTCGTGCAGGTTTAGCGCATGCGCGTGCCCCTGGCTGCCGTAACCAAGAATCGCGACCTTCTTCCCCGTAAGGAGCGAAAGGTCAGCGTCCTTGTCGTAATAGACCTGCGCCACGTAAATACTCCTCTCGCCCGCCAAAGCGACGGGCATCCCCATCTCTTCGCGCCACGACCGCGCGTCAGGCGATGGCCTCTTCTCGAACCACCGCGACCGCGCTGCCGCCCCGCACCATCGCCACGGAGCCGGTCCGGACGATCTCCTTGATCCCATATGGACGCACCAGCGAGATCAAACTCTCGATCTTCTCGCTCGGTCCCGTCACCTCGATGACCAATGCGTCGGTGGCGGCATCGACGATGCGCGCGCGATAGACCTCCGACACCAGCCGCATGATATCACCACGCGTCCGCTCTGAAGCCGTCACCTTGATAAGTGCCAATTCGCGGTGAATCAGGTTCTCACCCGAGACATCCGTAACCTTGACCACCTCCAGCAGTTTGTAGAGCTGTTTGGTGATCTGCTCGATATCGCGATCATTGCCGGTCACCCCCAGCGTGATTCTCGATAGACCGGGCGCCTCGCTGTGCCCCACCGCGATGCTATCGACGTTGAACCCGCGCTGGCGGAACAGGCTCATGATCCGGTTCATGACACCTGGATGGTCTTCGACCACGACGACGAGTGTATGCGCTCCCACTATCACCACTCCAGATCTTCCTCGATCATCTCACTGACCGATCCGCCAGACGGAATCATCGGATAGACGTTCTCTTCCTGGTTGACCACAAACTCCACGATCGCCGGCCCCTCGAACGACTGCGCCCACGCGATGGCATCGTCGACGTCACACACTTGCAACACCCGCCGGCAGGAGATGCCGTAGGCTTGCGCCAACAACATGAAATCGGGACTGCTGATCGGCGTCTCCGAGTAATTGCGATTGTGGAAGAGTTGCTGCCACTGGCGCACCATGCCCAGGTAGCCATTGTTGATGATTGCGACCTTGACGTTCGCGTTCTCCTGCACAAGGGTCGCGAATTCGAACAGTGTCATCTGCACGCCACCATCGCCGACGATCGACCAGACCGTGCGCCCCGGACACCCGAGTGCGGCCCCAAGCGCCGACGGGACGCCGAAGCCCATTGTTCCCAGACCACCTGACGTGATCCACTGGTTCGGCAGATCGCAGCGGTAGTACTGCGCGGCCCACATCTGATGCTGACCGACATCGGTCGTGATGATGGCGCGGCCATCTGTGCCCGCATGCAGGCGCTCGATCACATGTTGCGGCAACAGCGCACCATTGGCATGCACCTCTCGAGACGGTGGTTGGCGACGCCACGCAGAGATTTGTTCCAGCCATTCATCATGCCGGAGCGGCTCGAGCACTTCGTTGAGCACCTTGAGCGTCTCGCGGGCATCGCCGACGACCGGCACGTCGGTCGGCACGTTCTTGCCGATCTCGGCCGGGTCGACATCGATATGAATCACGCGCGCGTTCGGCGCGAACTGATTCAAGCGACCGGTAACCCGATCGTCAAAGCGCATTCCAATGCCGATCAGCACGTCGCACTCATTGATCGCGTGGTTGCCGTGGGTGAACCCGTGCATGCCGACCATGCCCAGATTCAGTGGGTGCGACGCTGGCAGACCGCCGATGCCGAGCAGAGTCATTCCCACAGGAATCTGCGCTCGCTCCACGAACTTGGTCAACTCCTCGGTCGCTCCGGAGATCAATATCCCGTGCCCAGCCAGAATCAACGGCCGTTCGGCAGAACGGAGCAGATCGGCGGCGCGACGGACCTGGCGACGATGTGGCACGATCGTTGGCCGATAGCCGGGGAGGTTCAGCGGTACGGCGGGCGTCAGCTCGCCCCGAGCCAATTGCACGTCCTTCGGAATGTCGACCAGCACCGGACCGGGTCGGCCTGTCGAGGCGAGGTGGAATGCCTTCTGAATCGTCGGTCCGATCTCGTCGACGGTCCGGATGACGAAGTTGTGTTTGGTGATCGGGAGCGTGATTCCGGTGATGTCGATCTCCTGAAACGCGTCGGTGCCGATGACCGGCAGGGAGACCTGGCCGGTAAGAGCCACCATGGGGACCGAGTCGAGCATGGCGGTGGCGATGCCGGTGACGAGGTTAGTGGCTCCGGGGCCCGACGTCGCCAGACAAACGCCCACCTTGCCGGTCGCACGGGCGTACCCGTCGGCGGCGTGAGCCGCGCCCTGCTCGTGCCGCACGAGCACGTGATGCAGGTCAAACTCCGGCAGCACATCGTAGAGCGGGATGACGGCTCCGCCGGGATAGCCGAAGATCACGTCAACACCCTCACGCTGCAGTGCCCGGCAGAGCACGCGCGCACCCGTCATTGGTCGTGTTGCGGGCGCCGGTTCCGGCGCCGGCCGCTTCATTTCCACCGTCATAAGATCTCCCTCTCAGCTTCGCGATCGATCGGCCACCCACGTACGATCTTCTGTCCCAGAAATGAATCGAGCCCCCTCTTCGGGGGCTCGCGAGCGATCTCTTTGTCTCAGTCCTGAATCATCGCCTCGCTTCGCCCCGCATACCAATAAGGCCTACAAGAAGGCCTACGATAATAATGAGGCTAAGGAGCCCAGCCAACGTGAGCACCGGGATTGACCGGAGGTTCCGCACCCCACTCCCGTGAATTGGCGACGACCTGAATGTCTCGTTCACCAAACAACCCACATTTCCGTCAACTCGTCCGTCGGCGATGAATATCCCGGATCATACTTGCGCCGTATTTGACTGTCAACCCAGACAATCAAATCTCAACGCCTGAACCAGCCCGTTCGCGCGAATTCGCGACCAAAGTCCGGTCAATCTCTGTCAATCTCTATGCTGGCCTCGTGCAGGATCAGTATCCGGCCGCCAGCTGGAACGCCCCCATGATCGCCCCATAGCCGTTGCCAGGTTCACCCAGCCGACCACCCGTCGGGTGGTTATCAGACGGGCTCATGCAAATCCAGGTCAACTTGCAAAGGTCGGGCCCGGGTAGGGACGTGGTGACGTTGAACGGCGTGTAGACGTCCGCCACTTTCACATTGAAGAGCGCCGCCGACACCTGCAGGTGCTGATTCAACTCCTGGGCATAGGCGACTGAGTTCGGGCAGAGATTCTGGTACGGGTTGTAGTAGTTCATGATGATCAGGTCGCCCGTACGCGTACCACCCGACGTTAGCGCCCGCGTCAGCTTGGGAAGAATCGTCTGCCGCATATTGTCATCAAGCGTCGCCAGCGCGGCAGTCCATCTGCCGTCGTCGATCTTGCAGTTGGAAACGCTGACCTGCGCCAGCATGTCGTTTGCGCCGATATCGAGCGAGACCGGACTCACTTGTCCCGGATGCTGGCGAATGAACCGCAGTGCCGAAGTAAGCTGCGAGCCGAGGTGAAACGACTTCTGAAGGAACCAGTACTGGCAGCCGCCATCGATGAATGTCGTACTGGTTTCGCCCGGGCAGCCGTAGTCCACCAACGTCTGAACGCCCTGCCCCTGGAGTTCGGTAAACCACTGGTCGGCGTATCCGTGCGACCAGTCGTAGTTCGGCTGATAACCAAAGGCCAGCGAATCACCGAGCGCGAGGTAATACGTCTTTGGTCCGGCGGAGCTTGGCGCCGCGCTGCCCTGGAACGGAACGGAGAGCACCGCAAACAGCACGACCACCACAGCCATGACACGCAACGCTCGAGCTTGCCCCACAGCCCGGCGTCCGTGAGGACGAGCGGGTGTAGCGGGGCTGTCGACCCCTGGGATTCGTTTTGGCATGCGACAATCCCTTTCTTCGTAAAGCGCCCTTATCCCCACGGCAGATGCGGCCGGAGTCGAGGAGACCCTGCACCTGCGGATGACGTGTTCGTACTCGTTGATGCTATGCACGAACAGGGTGTATGTCAATGCTGATGACAAACTGTTCTGGACGGTACACGGCAACGCGGCCCAACCGGGCTGCCGGACCGCGGTCCCGAGGGTCGACGCGGGTATCCAAGAATCTTGGGAAAGGCTAATAGCCCATCGTCGCCTCGAGCACCTCAGCCATGACGCCATATCCGTTTCCTGGAGCGCCGGGCTGACCGCCAGTTGCATGCGGGTCGCCCCGATCGCACATCCAGGTGTAGCTGCAGATCTTGGCGTTCGGGGCGGGATCCGAGTTGAACGCGCTGTAGATGTCGGCGATTCGAACGTTGAACAGCGCCGCATCAGCCGCCAGGTGCGCGTTCAATTCGAGGAAATAAGGTTCAACCTCCGGACAGATGTTTTGTGCTGGGTTGTAGTAATTCAGGAGAACAAGATCTCCGGTCCGATGTCCATGCGAATCGGTCAATGCGCCGATCAGGGCCGGAAGAATGACCGTCCTCAAGTTCGCGTCCATTTTGGCAATCTGCCAGGAGTACAAGGAGGGAATCACGTCGCAAGACCCTCGCGGCCATGTCGAACGCAAGCCGTCGATCACGCCGATGTCAACCGATACGGGGCTCACCTGCCCAGGGTGCCTACGGATGAAGGTGACCGCCGCAGTCAGTTGCGGACCACTGTGGACGGAACGCTTGAGGAGTGCGTACGGGCAGCCGCCGTCGATCATCGTGGTGGTTGACTCGGCCATACAACTGAAGTTCTCCATGAACTCAACGCCATGCGTTTGAAGGTCGGTGAACCACTGGTCCGTGTATCCATACGTTTCAGGATATTCTCCTTCCCGCCCGAACGCGAGGGAGTCTCCGAGCGCAAGATAGAATTTCTTTGGACCAATCTCACCTGTCGCCGCTGATCCAGTGAGCGGCGTCGCACCCGTGACCACGAGCAGGGTCACCATCAGCACGCGAAATGCTATCGTCTTGAATCCATGATTCGTTCTTTTGATCGCCGGACCGACGGTTTGAGCGTTGAGTTTCCGACCGACCACGATTGGCCGCCTTTCGCTCCGAGTCCCGCTCAGGCATAGAGATATTGTCGTCTGCGACGCGTCACTCTCGCCCGCTGATCTGCGTTCAAGGCGCATGCTACACCGGCGGAATCGCGCGCAACACGTTTGCGCTCCTGGGCCGGTACTCAACCAAACAGCACCGCGTTCAGCAATACGCTCGCGTCAATTCACCGCAAGAACCTGCGCGTATCAATAACCGAGCGTCTGCTCCAGAACTTGCGCGATCAGCCCGTAACCATTCCCTGGCTCCCCAGGTTGTCCGCCGGTCGAATGTCCGTTGCCATCGGTGCAAATCCAGGTGTAGACGCACAGCAACTCGTTCGGCACCGGGTAGCCGTTGATTGGCGTGTAGATATCGGCAATCGGAATATCGAATCTGGCAGCGTCTGCAGCGAGATGCTTGTTGAGATCGACGACATACGGGTCGAACCCCGGACAGTCGTTTTGGAGCGGATCTCGCACGTTGAGCATGACAATATCACCAGTACGGTGTCCGCTTTTGTCCGTCATCGCGGCCAGGAGCTGCGGCAGAATGACTTCGTTCAGGTTCTTATCCATCAACTCCATACGGGTTTGCCAAATCTGCGGCTGGATCGTGCACGAGTGCGGGGGCAAAATGGCCATGTCCCCATCGATCATGCCGATATCTAACGAGACCGGGCTCACCTCGCCAGGGTGTCTCTTGAGGAAGGCTACAGCCGCGGCTAACTGCCCGCCGGTGTAATACGATCGCTTCAAGAACCTCCACACGCACTTTCCCGAAATCATGGTGATCGTTGTCTCGGCCATACACGAGTAATTGACGACCTTCTGGACGCCCTTGCCTTGAAGTTCCGTGAACCACTGATCGGTATACCCGTGATTCCAATCCAGGTTCGGTTGGAATCCGAATGCTCCAGAAGTCCCAAGCGCGAGATAGTACTTCTTTGGACCGACAATTGTTGTCGAAGCACCGGTCGGCGCGGACGGAATCGAGACCGCCAACAGAACGACCAACGACAGGACCAGACGTGTCAATCCCCAGCGGGGAGACCGAAAACGTCCGAGATTTGCCCGTTTTCCCGGCATGGACAACCTGGAGCTAATCCGACCCATGCACACACCTTCCCGGATCAGGAATTTCCTTGTTCCGATTTTCGAATTGAGGCATTCAACGAGTTCGGTTCGCACACTACCTGATATTGCAGAGATAATCAAGGGCCAATCAGCACCGGAGACGAATTACTCGGTCTGCGGATTTGATCGCGCCTGCTCTTCATGAGATGAGTGACTCTATCCCGCGCCCATGCTGTCTTCGTGAATCGAACCCGGGTGGCAGCGGATCGGGTGCTGGGTTATGGCGAGAGAACGAATGATGCTGTGTCGGCCTTCCGAGGCGAGCACGTCAGTCGTGGGCGCAGTTGTCCTCCGGCCGCAAAGCGACCGGAGGACCACAGCGATGGAGAATTGGAGTGCGAAATCCGACGCCGGATCGAATCAAATCAGCCGGCGTGCCTGCTGCCGCTGGGACTCCCTATAGGTCGCGACGTCGTCGCTCGCCTTCTCCCCGATTTCCGATAGAAGATTCGCGACATGATCGACTGCGCTATTAAGGTATTCGGCCGGGCCTTCGGATTCATGGCCTGAACCCGGTTCAAACGGATCCTTGACGAGTTTCACCCCGGATCCATCTTTCACGAGCAGGTGACCGAATGCGGCACCCTCGTGCTTCTGTTCGAGTGACCACAGCCAGCCTTCACCGGGATGAGCGGCGCTCTCCAGGCGCTGCAGCGCGTTACTTTCGGCGGCGACTGCATGGAACTGGTCTCGCAGGTTTCTCCGGCTCAAACGTTGTGGCGGAACCGGGTCTGGCAGCATCTCATTGAACCCGCTAAGCGACGCGGTAATCGCGTGAAGTAGTGAGCAGATCGCGGCATTGACACACGACTCCGCTCTGGGCAACGGAGAATCGCTGGTCTTGAGAACACTTTTGAGCGTCTCGATCTGGAACTGGGCACCGGCCAGGTGCTCGTTCGCGACGTCATGATTCGGGACATGCTGCGCCATCGTCCGGCTCGACATTGCCGACCTCCCGTTGCTGCATCGCTACGGACTCGCGTCATCAGATTATGACTTGCACTACCATCATAGCATAGCAGGCAACGAATGGACGTGCATGTATCAGTTCTCACGATTCGTTAAGCAATTTGCGCAATTCGAGCATCGCATCACTTTCCGGGCTCGCGATTTGCCCAACGCCGGTCCGGTGATCGGGAGCGCTGCATCGAACGGTCGTCCGATTCGTCCTCGTCTCCTCCTTCTGATTCCCGGCTCTTGGGCAGGAACCAGCTGATCGAGAAGCCAAAGAGGACGAACCCAGTAGCCACATACGACACGGTTCGCGCCGCGTGGACAAACGCGTTCTCGACCGCAACAACAACCTGACCGCTGTCCGGTTGCTGGCGGATCTGCGCCAGGCTTTGCCCGGCCGACGACTTGACGCTCTGGGCGATCCCATTGATCGCGGATTGCGGCAAACCGGTATCGACCAATCGACTTCGCGTTCCGCTCGCCAGCCCGGTCGCCAGCAGCGACCCGAGCAGTGCGATACCGATTGCCGAGCCGACCTGGCGAAAGGTGCTCTGCATGCCGCTGGCTTGCCCGGATTGTGCCCGGGGAACATCGGCCAGGATGACGCTCGTAAGCTGGGCCGTTGCCAGTCCCACGCCAATGCCATAGACGAAGAGCGCCGGAGCCAGTACCCAGCCGCTGACCGATCGCGAAAAGAGGAGTCCGAGCGTGAAGATGCCAGTCGCCTCCAGCCCCATGCCAGTCGTGACGACGCGTCGCGCACCGAATCTACTCGCTAGCGCCGCCGCACTCGGGCCGCCGATGAACGCACCCGCGGCGAGTCCCAGCAGGACGTAACCGGTCTCCAGCGCCGAGTAGTTCAGCACCGATTGCAGGAAGAGCGGGAGAATGAAGACCAAACCGAATTCGCCCAGGCTGACGACGACGGCGGTCAGGTTGCCGATACCGAAGCTCTTCAAGCGGAAGAGCCGCAGATCGGCCAGGACGATCGCATCACGATCGATCCGGTGAAGTTCGACGATCACGAACAGTGCCAGCCCGACAATGCCGACCACGAATGAGCACGGAACGATCGAGATCGAACTCAACGGCCAATGCCAACCGGCGATCGACAACGTCTGGTCCGGACGCCACCAGCCGTAGCGTTGGCCCTCGATCAGTCCGAAGACCAGGCTCGAGAGCCCGATGGTGACGGCCAGAAAGCCCGGCACGTCCCACCCCGTACGCACGTCCTGATCACGCGTCTCACGCACGAAGAAGATGGAGCCGATAAACGCGGCCACGCCGATCGGCACGTTGATGAAGAAGGCCCAGCGCCAGGAGTAGTCGGTCGTCAGCCAACCGCCGAGTAGCGGCCCGAAGGCCGCCATGCCGCCAATGACCGATCCCCAGATGCCGAAGGCGACGGCGCGCTCTTTTCCCTGAAACGTCGCGTTGACGGTGGAGAGAGTCGACGGCAAGATCATCGAGGCTCCAACGCCCTGGACCAGCCTGGCCACAATGAGAATGCCACCGCTCGGCGAGAGTCCCGCAAAGATACTTCCGCCGACGAAGACGGTCAGCCCGATCAGGTAGAGCAGTCTTCGCCCGTAGCGGTCACCGAGACGTCCAACCGTGATCAGCAGCGCCGCGAAGACCAGCGAGTAAATCGAGTTGATCCACTCCGCGTTCGCCAGGTTGATGTGGAGCTGATCGATGATCGAGGGAATGGCGACGTTGACGATGGTGGCGTCGACAATGATCATCGCAACGCCAACGCTCAGTAGCGCCAGGCCGAACCACCTCTTGCGGTCCGGCGAACCCTCTGCCGTCTCGTCCCGCTCATTGCGGTCATGTCGAACTCGACCGTTGGGATGTTGGCTCATGTGCGTGTCGCCCCCTGATTGCTGCAGTACGTGAGGAACGTCGTGTTCTGCAGACGATAACGCCTAATTTGTGTTAGGTCTGCCGGGTTCGCAAACAATTGTCCAACGTGACCGGGCCACAGGAGTCTTACGGGCGTGTGTCGCACAAGAATGACCCGCGGGCGCACGTCCACCATCGCTTGAATGGGCCTTCAGGTCTATGCTATGCTACACGGTGCTGAAGGCGTCAGAAGGCCGACGGATTCAGAGAGTATGCGCCCGTAGCTCAGCGGATAGAGCGTTTGGTTGCGGACCAAAAGGTCGGGGGTTCAAGTCCCTCCGGGCGTACCAGGCAAGGTGCAGGGCTCGTCATATTGGCCCTGCACTTGTACGTTAGGGACGTTGGTTCGGGCACATATCTCACCGGCGATCCCCAACGAGACCGCCCTTGATGGCGGCGACAGTTGAATACGTGGAGAGGTGTCCGAGTGGTTGAAGGTGCCGCTCTCGAAAAGCGGTGAGGTTAATAGCCTCCGTGGGTTCGAATCCCACCCTCTCCGCCCCTGGTATTGGAAGGGTCGCATAGTTTGGCCGAGTGCGCGCGACTGGAAATCGCGTAGGCGTGATGAGCGCCTCGAGGGTTCGAATCCCTCCCCTTCCGCCGTCACAAGTCTTCCGCCAACTCAGCGCCAAAGATTACGCCCCACACTTGGTGGGGCGCCTTTGCGTCGGCTTGCCTGGATCAAATTGAAGACTCCAGTCGGCTCGGGGCCGATCCATTCCAATACTAGAGCGGGCACTCGGGTAAGCTGCTGACGGCCCAGGATCCGTCAGACTGGCGGTTGAACTGCATTTGACGTTGCACGGTCGTCGTAGCACCGTTGGCGTCAGTGACTTTCAGTGTCATATTCACCGTCGCCGTATTACCGTTCACCGTAACCGAGTGGTCGACCAGTGCAATATTGTTTCCCGACCGAATGCAGGTCATCAACTGTTGAGCATTCTGCATCATGGTTGCCGACCCCATGCTGCTCCCCATCAGTTTCTGCAGTTGACTCAGGTCGTGACCCTGCATCGCTTGCAACACATTCTGAAGTGCCGAGTCCACCCGTGCCTGAGCGGCGGTCACCGGGCTGGACTGCGTCGATGAGCCGACCACACTCGCCACGGTGGCGAGAACGGTCGATGCCTCGGTTGACACCTCCGTCGCGTTCTGGCTTGCCGCGGTAGTCAACGCGGTCGCGGTTTCACTGACCGAGGTGCTCGCTGTGGTGGAGTTCGTACCGGTTGATGAGCAGGCCGATAACAGCACTGTTACCAGTATCACGCTCATGATCACAGATAAGAGATAGCGCATTGAGACTTCCTTTCGCTGCAGCGCACGAATCGCAGCCACTCTTACCCAATGCAAGCAGGGCGCCATCAAGGTTCGCCGTCTCTTGAGCGTGCTGCGCGAGATGCCGATTGACCGATCTGCCGGCCCCGAGATCACGTGGAGAATGGGAAGATTACCGTCCACGCCTTCCCCGATGACGACGAGGCCGCCATCGTTTCGAGCAAGCTCTAACGCAGGGATGGAATGTCAACCCTTATGAACAATCAGTAGCGTGTCGGCCACGCTAACCCTGGGGAACTAGATTCACGTTCTCAGCGGCGCCGACAAGGTCATTGCGACGGGGCTGGAACAGCTCATCGGTGCCAATCGTGATTCCAATGTGGAGGCCGAGGCAGCCAACTAGACGCCGCAGGAGGGGCAAAGTACCGTTTCGCTTTGCCTTTCGCCCTCCATGGACACCGTGTTTATCCTGGACCGGGACCGTTGTGGTATGGGCACCAATAAGCAAATCCATCATGATGGATAGAGTCTAGACCGTCGGTAGACGTGTCCAGATGGTTAGGCAACCCAACGCCGACGCGGCATTCAGCGACAGTTGAGATCTCGCCACGAGAGACTTCCCGCGGTGTTGGAAGGAAGGATGATGCGGTGACGAGCAATCTGCTGTTCGGCGCCATGCCGGATGTTCTGTCACTTGGCATTCAATTGGGGCGTCGACCTCATCCCGATACTGAACTCCCAGCGACGGCGCCTAGGCCCGCCCGCGGCGACTTCGGAGACTCGACAGGAACAACGCCAACGTGACGACCGGCCAGTGCCAGGAAACCGCCCGTGAAGGACACCAGCATAGCCCCAGAACAAGCTGCAGTGGGATGACAGCGGATGAGGCGAAGATGCTCCTCGCGAGCAGATGGGACCAGCCGCGCCGGGACGTGTCAGACCGTGATCGCGGCAGCGAACTTCGGACACATTACCAGGAATGCGAGCGGGCCAATACTGAAGCCGGTCACAAAACTGACGAACAGTGACCAGTCAGCGGCAAGCCTCATCATCCTTCTGGAACCCAGCATAACGGGCGCGGACGCGGAACTTTTTGAACCAATTTTGGGCGCCGGAATCGACGCTTCGCATCGAGATAATCAGTCGAGCGCGAGTGGTTCTCTCACGCGACTCACGACTTCGCAGGAGTGGAAAGTATTCGACACGATCATCGCAAACCGTACGACACTGCCACGGTCGCCGCTGCCCAGTTCTGACGATGGCATGATATTTGTATCACCAGATTTTGAAACTGCGGCACTCATTCCATCATGTTGCGACCACGGAGCTCTGTCTCCGCCGCCGAGCAACGTCATGACCGGATTGGGTATCCCACGCGCCTATTGCAGGGTGTATGTGATCATCAACGATACAATGGCGGAGCCACGCCGAACGCGACGACGTTACCAAGCAGGTATGGTATTGAAACTTCATTGGATCGGAAAACATGGGGAAATTCGATGCGGGCGTCAAAGTTGACACCGCAGCTGAGCCGGTCGGCGCTGATGGTCCGATCGGGACGGCCCGGGTTCGTTCGGGCATCAGATCGAGAGTCAGTGGCGGCCCCGCATATCACGCGAGTCAGATGAAAACGTCAGATAATCTAATTCTGCGCAACATTCGAAATGCCGTGATCGTCACCGACCTCGACGGGATCGTCACCTTCTGGAACGAGGGCGCGGAAAAGACGTTCGGCTACACCGAATTGGAGATGCTCGGGAGCACTCTCGAAGTTCTCTACCCCGAACAAGAGCTCGCTGACTTCGCCTCCGACCTGGAAAAGATCTATTCCGGCGAGGACTATTTCGGCGAGTGGCGGGGCCGCCGTCAGGACGGCACTCCCGTCTATGTCGAAATTCGCACGTCCCTGATGCGCAATGCGGCCGGTGAGCCCGCCGGGTTCATCGGTGTGTCGGTCGACATCACCCAGCGCAAGCTTGCCGAGCAGGCGCTGAAGCGCAACGAATCGCGCCTTTACGCGCTCGAACGTTCCAACGTCATCGGAATCATAACCGCCAATCGAGAGTCGATCGTCGATGCAAACGAATTCTTCCTGCGGATGGTCGGTTATTCGGCGGACGACCTCGCACGGGGCGACATACGCTGGCCGGAGATGACGCCACCCGAGTATGACGAACTGGACGCACGCGGGGTCGAGGAATTGATCGCGACCGGCACCTGTCGTCCGTTCGAGAAGGAGTACATTCGCAAGGACGGCACGCGCGTGCCAGTCCTCATCGGGGCGGCGGAAATTCAGTCCGATCCACTCCTCTGGGTCTGCTTCGTGCTCGACCTCACCGCACAGAAGCACCTCGAAGTCGAGCGGTCCGAATTGCTGATCCGCGAACAGGCGGCACGGCAGCGTCTGCAGGACTTTCTGGCAATTATTGCGCACGAGCTTGCTCAGCCTGTCACCGCAATTCAGGGCAATACTCAGATTGTCCGGCGCCGATTGACCAATGTCGCACCGGGGGAGTCCGAGCGGTTGAAGTCGATTGAAGAGGCAACTGGGCGAATGCAGCGGTTGGTTTCCGACCTGCGCGATGCCGCATTCATCGGTACCGGGCGCTTTAGCATCGAGCCCGAACCACTGGACCTGGTGGAGACGATTCATCACGTGGTCGCTCAGCCGAGATCCTCCGGTCCGTCGAGAAGAGTCGAGATTATCGCCCCGGACAGCGTGACCGGCGTCTGGGACCCTGACCGCATCGGCCAGCTCGTGTCGAATCTGGTCGGAAACGCCATCAAATATTCGCCGGAGGGGAGCCGCGTCCAGGTTGTCGTTGAGGATGGGAAGGACGATGCCGTGATTCGGGTCATCGACGAGGGTCCAGGTATCGAGCCGGACCAGCAGCGAACACTCTTTCAGCCATTCTCCAGACTCGACACATCGACCGGGCCCGGCTCGGGCCTCGGACTGTACATCTGCAAGGCGATCGCGGGGGCGCATGGCGGGGATATTCGCATCGAGAGTGTTCAGGGAAAGGGCAGCAGCTTCATCGTCACGCTGCCGAGGAATGCCGACTGAGCCAAACCAGCGCTTCAGCGAACAACGGAACTCGTCCCAATGCAAACAGGGAGTCTCGATGCCGAGACTCCCTGTAATCACACCGCGCGCACGAAGTGCGATGGGTTCTTAGTACGCCCGGGCCATGATGACCTGCGTGTCGGAGTGACCACCGCAGACGACGCACTCACCCGGTCCGTCCGGCTGGTCGAACGGAATGCAGCGGATCGTCGCCTTCGTCTCGGCCTTGACCTGCGCCTCGCAGGCTTCACCGCCACACCACCACACCCGCGAGAACCCAGCGTTTTCGGCCGCCCGCTCTTTCAACACCTCATAGCTGTCGACGTCGACCGTGTTCTCGTCGAGCATCTGCTTGGCCGTGGCATACAGGTTGTCCTGAATCTCCGCCAGCAGTTCCGGGATGCGTCGTGCGAGCTCGTCCAACGGCACCGTCTGCTTCTCATGGGTATCGCGTCGCACGACGACGGCGTGTCCGGCGGCGACATCTCGCGGACCGATCTCGAGCCGCAGCGGCACGCCCTTCAGTTCCCACTCGTTGAACTTCCAGCCTGGCGTCTTGTCATCACGGCGGTCCACGAAGACCCGCGCCACGTCACGCAGCGAGTCTCGCACCTTGTCGACCGCAGCCTCGACTGCCTCTTGTTCGCCCTCTTTGCGCCAGATCGGCACGATGACGGTCTGGATCGGCGCGACCCGCGGCGGCAGCTTCAACCCCCGCTCGTCACCATGCACCATGATAATGGCGCCGAGCGTCCGAAAGCTCAGCCCCCAGCTGGTGTTGAAGGCATATTCCCGCTGGCCGTCGGAGTTCAGGAACTCGATGTCAAAGACCTTGCCGAAGTGGTCGCCCAGGTTGTGCGACGTGCCGGACTGCAGCGCCCACTTCTTGCCGCCCATCATGGCCTCAATGGTGTAGGTGCGCAGCGCTCCGGCAAACTTCTCCGACTCCGACTTCTGTCCCGGGATCACCGGCAACGCCAGTTCCGTCTCACAGAAGTCGCGGTAGACCTCGAGCATCAGCCTGGTACGCTCTTCGGCCTCTTCCAGCGACGCGTGCGCGGTGTGACCCTCTTGCCAGAGGAATTCCGACGTTCTCAGGAAAGCACGCGGGCGGTTCTCCCAACGCACCACACTGCACCACTGGTTGATGAGAATCGGTAGGTCGCGGTATGACTGCACCCACCGGGCGTACATCGGGCAGATGATCGACTCTGAGGTCGGCCGCACGATCAGCGGCTCTTCGAGATCCTTCTTGCCGGCCCTGGTCACCACGGCGACTTCCGGCGCGAAGCCCTCGATATGCTCGGCCTCACGCGCGAACATGCTCTCCGGGATGAACATCGGGAAGTAGGCGTTTTGGACTCCAGTCGCCTTGATGCGCCGGTCCAGCTGTGCCTGCATATTCTCCCAGAGGGCGAATCCATACGGCATGATGACGCGCATGCCGCGGACCGGTGCGTCGTCGGCGAGTTCGGCTTTATGGACGACTTCCACATACCAGCGGTCGAAATCGTCCTCCTGATCGCTCAGGTCCTCCACGAATCTGCGTTCGGCGTTCACGCTATCCTCCTGTACCTGTGTATTCGTGCGTTCAGCAAGACAGGTCATTGTCAGCGCCGGGCGACCGGGTGGTCACATCCCCACGCTGACCAGAAGGGGCGGGAAGTCCGCCGCGTCCGATTCCGTCGAACCTCAGTCTCACATCGTGCTCCCGGCATGTCGAGCCGAGCTATCAATGGAATTCATCGCCTCTGGCGACGCGGAAAGCTATGTGTAGAATGGCGAGAGCCGCGCCACGACCGCATCCGTCTCCGGAGCGGCATTTGACTCCGGATTATAGCAGTCACGGCTGACCACGCTTGCATGACGCGCTCACCGGGGGCGGTACGGGAATCGCGTGCCCAAACACGCTCGGAAGGAGGACCATGCCGTCAACACGACCGAAACGAATTGCGCTGCTGACGGGCGGTGGTGACGCACCAGGACTGAACGCGGTGATTCGCGCCGCCACCAAGACCGCGATCTCGACCTACGGCTGGTCGGTCATTGGATTTGAAGACGGATTCGAAGGCTGCATCAACGGCCGTTATCGTGAACTGGACTACGACGACGTTCGCGGAATTCTCCCGTGGGGAGGGACGATTCTCGGCACGTCCAACCGCTGCAATCCATTTGGCTTCACCAATCGAGAGGCGGGCGAAACCGAGCCCCGGGACCATAGCCAGGACGTGTTGAACCAGATCGAGCGCCTCGGCATCGACGCACTCGTTGTCATCGGTGGTGACGGCACGCTCTCGATCGCCGGTGAGTTTGAGCGATTGGGAGTCCCCTGTGTCGGAGTTCCCAAGACGATCGACAACGACGTCCAGGGAACGCAGGTCACTTTCGGCTTCGACAGCGCCGTGGTCACGGTCACCGACGCGCTGGACAAATTGCACACGACCGCCGAAAGTCACCACCGGGTGATGGTAGTGGAGGTCATGGGTCGCACGGCCGGCTGGATCGCGCTCTACGCTGGACTTGCCGGCGGCGCCGACGTGATCCTGCTGCCTGAGATCCCCTTCGACTTCGCGGCAATCCGCCAGCACATCAACGAGCGGGTCAAGCAGCGCCGCTCGTTCACCATCATCGTCGCGGCCGAGGGTGCGTCGCCGGTCGGCGGCTCGGCTATCTACGAGGTCATTGGGCAGCGCGACTACGAGAAGCGCTATGGGGGCATCGGCCCTCGGCTTGCCGCCGAACTGAGCGACCAGGTCGATCAGGAAGTCCGCAGCGTCGTATTGGGACACCTCCAGCGCGGCGGCGGGCCAACCGCCCGCGACCGCATTCTCGGCACGGAGTTTGGGGCGCAAGCCGTTCGATTTCTGGCGAACGGACTGCATGGGCAGATGGTCGCCGTGGCTGGCGAGGCGGGCGGACCCGGCCAACCGACGATCGTGCCGGTGCCACTCTCCGTGGCTGGACGCGGAGCCCGGCGTGTCCCGCTGAATCATCCGGCGCTCATCTCAGCTCGCGACGTCGGCATTTCCCTGGCCGAACCGCTTGACGCGGAAACGGTGGGCGGGTGAGCGACGTTCTTCCAGCCGGCAAGTTGCCACCCGAATTGCTCGGCCAGCTCCTCTCGGCCATCCCGGACGATCCCTCGATCGTGATCGGCGCGGGCATCGGTCGCGATGCCGCGGCGGTGCGTCACGGCGATCGCATCCTCGTGCTCAAGACCGACCCCATCACGTTTGCAACCGACGAGATCGGCTGGTACGCGCCGAACGTCAATGCCAATGACATTGCCTGCATGGGGGCGACTCCGCGCTGGATGCTCGCCACGGCCCTGTTCCCGGACGGTTCGACAACTCCCGATCTCGTTCGGACCGTATTCGAGTCGCTCCGTGAAGCCTGCAATGAGCTCGGCATCCTGTTGGTCGGCGGCCACACCGAGATCACGACCGGTCTGGATCGGACCATTCTGGTCGGGATGATGGTTGGCGACGCCGCGGAGGACGAGCTGATCGATCCGCGCAGGGCCCAGCCGGGCGACGCCGTCATCCTGGCGCGTGGCATCGCCATCGAGGGGACGTCACTGATCGCGCGCGAGTTGCCGGACCGGCTGGAGGACGCGCTCGGAACCGATCTGGTTCGTCGCGCGCGCGACTTCCTGCACGATCCGGGGATCAGTGTGGTCCGGGCCGCGACCATCCTGCGAAACGCGCTCGGGCGCGATCTGCACGGGCTTCACGACCCGACCGAAGGCGGTCTTGCCACAGGTCTCCGGGAGATCGCGACGGCTGCCGAGTGCGGGATCATCGTCGAGCGCGACAAGATCATGATTTATCCCGAAACGCAGGCAATCTGCGATCTGCTCGCGCTCGATCCGCTCGGACTGATCGCTTCGGGCGCGCTGCTGGCGACCGTGGGTCAGAAGTCGGCAGCGAGAGCACTGGCCGCACTGCGCGACCAGAACATCCCGGCGTCGATCGTAGGCTCGCTGGTCGAGGACGCCACGCGAGTCCTCATGCGCGACGAGAACACGGAAGTGGAACTGCCCTCCTTCGAGGTGGACGAGATCGCGCGCCTGTTCGCGTCGATTTGACCACGGAGAGCGGTCTTGTCGCGGAGCAAGCGCCCCGATGAATTCGCCCCTGTTCTAACTCTTCGGCATGTCCTTCAAAGCCGTGTAGGCGGGACGTGGTGACCAGTCGGAATTAATCACTGCCCACGGGTACTTCTCGTCGGTCGGTGGCGAGATCACCGAATAGTTCAGGTTCCAGACAAACATTGCCTGGGTCCAAGGCCAGTTCTTTCGCGCCAACTGGAATGCGCCGACGAGATAGTCGGCCTGGTTTTGCGGCGTCACGTCCGCGCCGTATTCATAGCCCTTGGCCTCGTTCTTGGTCGTCCAGCCGAACTCGGTGATCCAGACCGGTCGGCTGTCGCGGTTCTCCACCATGACCTGGTGCAGCTGCTCCGCACGACGGAAGTAGAAGCTCGGGTCATCCGACCAGTTACCCGGGCCGGGATTTTCCGGGTACATGGTGTCGGGCGGGTTGTTCGTGGCGCTGACGTGCATCCCGAGGACGTCGTAGAACTTGGTGTAGTAGCCCTGCTTGTAGGCGTAAAACGACTGCAGATATCGGAGGTCGTCAACGGCGAGCGATGGGTCGTTCACGCCGGTCGGCGTAAGGCCGCCGAACACGACGAGCGCCTGCGGATCTGCCATTTTGATGCCGTTGTAGCCGCCTTCGAGCAGGTGGGCATAGTCCTCAAGGCGCACCTGTCCGCCCATCTCGGACGCAAGATTCTCCTCGTTCCAGATCTCCCATGCCTGGACCTTGCCCTTGTAGCGCTGTGCCAGGAAGTGCGTAAAGCCTTCCCAATCAGAGTAGTTGGCCAGCAGCTGCTTGCCGCTCGGATCGAGCGCCCAGTCCGGCGCCTTGACAACTGACGCCAGAATCTTGACGTTCGAGCCCTGGTATTGCTCGATTACCCGGTCGAATGGCAGTGGATCGTACTGATCCTTGGCCGGCTCCATCGACTTCCACTGAATTTGCACGCGAACCCAGTTGAACCCCGCGCCTTTGACCTCGTCGATGGTCTTGGTGTTGAAATCAGCACCGTCGGCATCGCCTCGCCAGAAGACGTTGAAGCCGTAACCGAACCCGGTCGACGCGGTCTCCGGCGTCGACTGTGATGACGCCGTGGTTGGCGCCGGGGCGGCTGCCGATGCCGTTGCGGGAGGCGTGCCGGTCGTCGTCGCCGACCCAGCGGCCGATGGTGAGCTGCTCGCCGTCGATACCGTGGGCTGTGGAGACGCCACGGTCGTCGGCGTCAATCCGCCAGCAACGTCCGTTTGCTGGGCGGTGCTCGTCTTCTTGGAACTCCCTCCGCAGGCGGCCAGCGCTCCGAGAAGGAGCATAAACACGAAAAGAACCGAAATCCGTCTCATACGAGTAGAAACACCTTTCGAATTGGAGATTGCCGGTTCGCCCCGGAAGCGGGCGAGAAACCTCGCGGGTTTCCGACTCTTATGACGAACGAAAACACGCGCGGTCCCGACGTCGCGGTCTGTTCCGCGGCTGAATACGCAGATCTTCCCGCGTATAGTATCCTCCTAACGTGGTTCTAAACGACGTTGGCGAGGAGTGGAAAACTCGGTGGCATTCGAACAGCACAACTACGATATGGCGACGGTACTCGATGCGGAAGCGGTCGGCGTTCCGGGCCAGCGTCGCTTCCGGCTCATCGCAGGTGCTCGCGACGACGTTGTTTCCCTCTGGATGGAAAAGGAACAGCTGAACGCGCTCGGACAAGCCATCGAGCAACTGCTCGAACAACTGATCGAATCGCGGCTCATCCGCGACGAAGTCGAACCGCTTCTCGCCAGCGCCCCAGACCCAGTATCCGCCAACCACGCCCGAGTACACGGTCAGCAAGATCATGATCGGGTACGACGAGGAACAGAGCGTTGTCGCCATCTTCGCCCACCATATGGAGCAGGATGACGATGACGAGCCGATCTTTACGTCACGTGCGTCGCTCCAATCGGCCAAGGCATTGTCGGAGAAGATCGCCGAAGTCGTCGCGGCGGGACGGCCCCGCTGTCCACGTTGTGGCGCGCCGATCGGGCCAGAAGGACACGTCTGCCCGCACAACAACGGGCACCTTCCCGTGGACCGGCGAGTAGCGTTCAATCAATCACGGTCGACAAGTCGAATCGTTCCGGCTACCAACCGAGCGCCGCACCATCCGATCGTGGATCGGATCGCACCCATGAGCACTCCTCGCGCGCGATCGATTTGAATCATGTTTGAGTGCCCCATGAGCGACGAGAATGCTGCGGTCATGCGCGCCTCGTGTCCCATGGACCGCAGTTTCGTCCTGCACGTCACCCCCGATCGGCTCTTCGAGATAGAGGACGTGCGCCGGGTCACCCGGCAGGCCACGGCCACTCACCCAGCGGGGCGACTCGATCGCAGCCTGCGGTTCCAGTTCGAAATCGACCAAATTGCAGAGCAACTGAATGTGCGTCTGCGCCTGGCCGTGGCCGCCCATTGCCCCGAAGACGACATCCGGCAGACCGTCGCGCAGCAGCATTCCCGGTATCAGCGTATGCATCGGCTGCTTGCCTGGCTCGAGACGGTTCGCCGGGCCCTCGTCGAAGGTGAACGACGCGCCACGGTTGTGCAGGATGAACCCGGTTCCTTCGGCAACGAGTCCACTTCCGAACCCGTTGAAGATCGACTCGATCAGCGAGACACACATGCCGTCGCGATCGACCACACTGAGATAGATCGTGTCACCCTGTCCGGCCGGGTCTGGCTGATCGTTGAACGCGCGGCGCACATCGAGCTTCGCGCGCTGCTCGGCCGCGTAGTCCTTCGAGATGAGCCGCGCAATCGGAATGTCGACAAACGCCGGGTCGGTAATGAAGCGTTCTCGGTCGACGAAAGCCAGCTTCTTCGCCTCGACCAGCAAGTGGATCTGCTCTGCTGTGTTGCGCCCAAGCGAGGAGATGTCGAACCCTTCAGCAATGTTGGCCAGCTGCAGCGCGACGATGCCCTGGGTTGGCGGCGGTAATTCGAAGACCTCGCGATCCCGATAGGTGGTGGAAAGCGGATCGACCCACTGCGACTGCTGCCCGGCGATGTCCTCCTCCGAGAGGAGTCCGCCCGCGCCCTGCACTGTCGCGGCGATTGCCTTACCCAGTGGGCCGCCATAGAGCGCGTCGGCCCCGCTGTTTGCGATCTCACGCAGCGAGTCGGCCAGATCCGGAATGCGAAGCACGTCGCCCGGCACCGGCGGCGCGCCGTTCGGCATGAATTGTTTGGATGCGGCAGCCTGTCGCTCAAGCATCGGCCGCGCGATCGCGATCGCCGCGCTGAGAGACGGCGACACCGGGAATCCACGCTCGGCGTAGCCGATAGCCGCCTGGAACAGACTGGCGAACGGTCGCGCGCCGAAGCGCTGGTGCGCGGTCTGCCAGGCGTGAACAGCCCCTGGAACCGTGACCGCATGCGGACCACGCTCCGGCATGGCCGTGTGGCCGAGGCTCTTCAACGCATCGACCGATGCGCGGCTGGCGGAACGGCCGGCGCCGTTCAGTCCGTGCAGCCGCCGCTCTTTGGGATCCCAAATCTGCATGAACGCGTCACCGCCGACCGCGCACATGTGCGGGTAGACCACGGTCAGCACCGCGTTGGCGGCGATCGCCGCGTCGAGCGCGTTGCCGCCCTCCTTCAGCGCCTGCACACCGGCCATACTGGCCAGGTAATGCGGAGTTGCGACCATTCCCTCGGTCGCCAACGTCGTTGGTCGTCCCTGCACTCGTATCCCTCCAACGCTTTACACGTCGACGCTTTCACTCGCATCGTCACTATAGCCCGGCCATCGACTTCACAAAAGACTCCTGCCCTTGCGACAGATCAATTCCGCGCTAAGATGAAGTTAGAATCGTCAATCGTACCGGCAATCGACGATACAGGAGAGGGCAAATATGCTTGACACCAAAATGGCTCCCGAGGTTGGTTCGGCAAAGTCAAAGATCATCGAGGCAGGCCGTCGGCTCGTAGAGGGGGGCGTTCTCTCTCGGTCTCAGCACGGCAATATCAGTCTCCGCCTGTCAGACGGTAACCACTTCATTCTGACTGGTGGCGGCACGCTGGATAATCTCAGCCCGGACGATCTCGCCGTCCTCGACCTGGACGGCAACATCGTCGACGGCAACCTTGGCCCCGCGTCGAATGAGATCATTCACATGCACGGCGAGGTCTACAAGAAGCGGTCTGACGTCGGGAGTGTCGTCCACACCCACTCGCCACACGTCACGGCGTTCGCGCTGGCGAGTAAGCCGATCGAGCTCTCGTACGAAGCGCTGGTGCGGTTCGACTTCAGCGAGGCGATTCCCGTGGCCAAATATGGGCCGCGCGGCTCCGCTCGCTCGGTTTCGAACATCATCGACGTCGTCGGGCCCAATACCAAAGCCGTTCTTCTTGAAAATCACGGACTGCTGGCCTTCGACGAGAGCATCGACAAGGTCATTCATTCGATCTTTATCCTCGAAGAGGCGGCCGAGATGATCCTGCTGGCCGACGCGGTCGGTGGCGCCAAGCCCATTCCACCCGAACTGCTCGGCGAAACCCGCGACCGGCGCACAGAGTTCGAAGCGACGGGGTCAGCTTCGCGCCAGCCGTAGGCGTTCTGACCTGCCTCGCACAAGAGCGGGCAGCAGATATGGGAAGATTGAGGGGTCCGCTCCGCGGGCCCCGATTTATTGCATGTGAAGGGCGCGAGTTGGAACCGTGATCGATCTCTGTCTACTCGGACTCGGTGGGATGATGCCCCTGCCAGGACGCTGGCTCTCCTCGCTGCTGCTGCGATCGCAGCAGGACGTGGTACTGGTCGACTGCGGCGAGGGAACACAGATATCCTGGCGCTACTCCGGCTGGAGCTACCGCCCAGTCAACGCCATCACGATCACCCACCTCCACGCCGATCACGTCGCCGGAATCGCGGGCGTGCTGTTCATGATCGCCCATTCCGGACGGACCGAGCCACTCACCATCTATGGCCCACCTGGAACCTTCGAGGTCGTCCAGGCGCTGACCGTCGTCGTTCCGGGGCTTCCCTTCCGCGTCGAGATCGACGAACTCGAGGGCGGCGAAACACGTACACTGCCGGACGGCCTGGTGCTTCACAGCCTCAAGGTCGACCACCGTGTTCCCTGCGTCGCCTACACCTTCACGCGCAGCCGTTCGCCCCGGTTCAATCCCGAGCGCGCCAGGGCGCTTCAGATTCCGATAACGCTCTGGAGCCGCCTACAATCCGGAGAGACGGTTCCGGTCCATGGCGGGAGAGTTCACCCCGAGCAGGTCATGGGTCCGCCACGGCGCGGGCTCAAGGTCGGATTCGTCACCGACACGCGGCCAACTCCGGAAATTCCGGATTTCGTTCACGGTGCGGACATACTGTTCTGCGAGGGAACCTACGGCGACCCCAATCTGCGCGAGCGAGCCAGCAAGCGCGGCCATATGGTCTTCGATCAGGCAGCCGAGCTGGCACGCGAGGCCGACGCGCGAAGACTCATCCTGACCCACTTCAGCCCGTCGATGATGAACCCCGAGGAGTACCTTCACTTCGCGCGAGAAATCTTCCCGACGAGCGAGATCGGCCGTGAGCACAGGACCATCACCTTGTCGTTCGACGACGATGAATCTGAAGAGGGCGAATCTGACGACGGATGAGCGGATTCCCCAGCGCGGGACTCAGTTGGCGCGTCCGGTAATAAGATCGTGAAGCAGCGGATCAGCGCGAATCTCGTCACCGAGCTCTTCCAGCCGCGCGAGGGCAATTCCAACCTTTACCGGCTCACCATGAATCTCGTAGATCAGAAACTCGATCGCGGTAAAGACTTCATTCGCCATTGGGCTGACATCGGGCGGGAGCATGCTCACGATACGCGCCAGGCGTTCGGTGAACCGTTCAGCGTGAGCCTCACGCTGGTCGACCGGGACTTGCACCGTCAAGATCTCCGGCAGGCTATAGATGTCGCGGATTTGACCGGACATGCGGTCGATCACGGAGACCGCAACTGGCGAGATAACCTGCTCGAGAAATTCCCGGTATGCATAGGTCTCCACCGTCATCGCTGGTCGCTCCTCCTGTGATCGGCAGCGTCGCGATCAATGCGCGCCCGAGATTCGCATGCACGCATTCAATTGACCGTGTGGCTCGAACGCGATAAGTATGCCGCAATTAGAAGGCCACCCGCGAGGAGCGTCAGCGACAGGTCTCGAAGAGTCTGCGGTGCTGCATAGAGTAGATTGAAGAGATCGTGAGCCCGGCGCTTAATCCTGGCCTTGTAAGTTCGCCGTACATCTCAACCGGAGCAAGTTCTGGCCTATGTAGGAGTTGTTCGTCCATGCTCGCGCTCTCGCCGGCAGAGTCCGTGGACGTTGTGCCGCTGTCTAGTCGGTCGAAGGCCGAAGGCGGCCGAACGCATCCCTTGCCCAGGCCGACGTGCGGTTTGGCAGGCTGTGAAGGCGCGATTGCTGCAAGCGCGACCAGGCGACCTGCATGACAATGAAGACGACGGTTGAGAGCAAAATGCCGCAGAGGATGTCAATCACCCAATGTTGCCCGAGATAGATGACCGCGAACCAGAGCGCCGCGTTGTACGGCACGAAGATCAGACCGCGCTTGCCGAAGAACTTGACGGCGAAGAGCATCGTCAACCAAGGATAGGCGGCGTGCAGTGACGGCATGGCCGCAACTGGATCACCGCTCGCCTCATTCCAGATCTGAACCATGTTGAGGTTGTCGTATTGATGAGGCACCAGCGCGTGATAGACCTGATCGAACGGCAGCTGGACGCCGTGAATCACTCCCCATTGGTTGACGAGCCAGGGCGGCGCCGCTGGGTAAAGGAGGTAGATGGTGAAGCCCGCATAGGTTAGGAGCAGCAACGACAGCGTGAAGTGCCAGAACCGCTCTTTGTTCCCAATCCAGAGTATGAACGCGAATATGAGCGGAAAAACGAAGTGCATGATGTACATCACCATGGCCAAAACATCGTACCAGTGGATCGTTCCCGGCACATACAGCTTCCCCTGCAGCCAGAGGGTGGGAAGATGCCCGAAGAACATCGTGCGATCCGCGGTGATCAACTCATGGAAATGGACGGTGCTGTTGCGATTCTGAATGAACTGGTATGCCAGGCCACGCATGAACTCGTAGCCGAAGATGAGCAGGACGACCGGAATCCAGTCGCGCAGGAATGCCTTCCACTGGCCAAGCGCAACGGCCGCGACAAAGAGCATGATCGCCCAGCGATCCGGAGTGAAATAGGCTCCGCGCCACACATACAGACCGATGGCGATCGCCATGTAGCCGACGAAGAGAATCACCGCGAGGAACCCGTAGGATCGGTCCGATAGCGTGTCGTCTGGTGCAGTTCCCTGTTCGTCGTCAGTCGGACTCGATACCGCTGGGGGCTCCTGCATATTAGCCCGGGATGACTTTCCACGAATCCAGTTCAACATTTCCACAACATTTTAGAGATCCGCGGACCGAAAAGAAAGGGGCGGCTCTACCCGCTCTGGTTCCGGTCGGTGTTCGGACGCCCATCGCTGCCAGAGGCGTTCGACTTCACGCGAAGAATACGCGCGGCACCTGGTGTTCTCCTGAATAAAGATTGCCGCGAAGTAGTACCGTGTCCGCCGCCCCCTGCTCTGGTCGATTTCCTTGAGTCGACGTGAAATTTCGCGGTAGGTCGCCTCGCGACGTAGCTGGAGATCAACGGCGCCGGCAGACATCGCCGCATCGTCGGTCGCTCTCAACCCGCCCTCCATCCGCCAAACGAGAAATACATTCCTCGTTGACCCGAAGACGTGGAAAGCCGCAAAATGAGCCAGGTTGTGAAACGTTGGTAATCAGAAATCGGGGGACGACGATGCGGCGATTCGTTCGAATCTGGGCTGCGGTCGCGATCATCGCAATCGCGCTTGCGGCCACGCTTCCGGTAACAGCGGAGCCAATTTCCAACGGCGCATTTCAAAATACCTGGTCGTACACGGATCAGCCAGTCGCCTCCGGACAGGTGAACCGGACATGGATGTGGGGTCCCGCCGCAGATTCTCCGGCATTGCTGGAGCCGTATCAGGAGTCTCCTAACGGCAAGCGCACCGTCCAGTACTTCGATAAGACCCGCATGGAAATCACCCATCCGGACGGGGATCCTTCCTCCATCTGGTATGTCACCAACGGGCTGCTGGCCAAGGAGCTCATCACCGGTCAACTCCAGCTTGGGGACAACTCCTTCGAAGCCCACGAGCCGGCACAGATCAATGTCGCCGGGGACGCCAATGACCCGAACGGTCCCACCTACGCCACCTTTCATGGCCTGATGGGGTTTGGCGCCACGCCAAACGGTTGGCTCCTGACCCAAACCGTCAACCGCGCCGGTCAGATCGGCTCTGACACCAACCTCGCCAGCTTCAACGTTTCGGCGCAGGATGTCGGTGCCCCGACCCAGCACACCGTCGCATCGGTCTTCTGGGCGTTTATGACCAGTTCCGGTACTGTCGACGACCACGGCACTACCAAGACGGCGGCGCTGTTCCAAAACCCCTTTTACGCCACCGGCTATCCTCTGACCGAGCCCTACTGGACCACCGTGCTGGTCGGCGGCGTCTCCAAGCAGGTCTTGGTCCAGGTCTTCGAGCGCCGCGTCCTGACCTATACTCCGTCCAATCCCGACGGTTGGAAGGTCGAGGCCGGCAACGTCGGCCAGCACTACTACACCTGGCGCTATTCCCAGCTCAACACGCCGACTCAGACGGCGACCGAGACTCCAACTCAGACACCGACCCAGACGCCAACAACGTCTCCGACAACCAATCCCGACGGATCATTTGGCGATGGAACGTTTCGCGTCGGCAGTGACATTCAAGCGGGAACCTATCACAACACCGACTCGTCTCAAGGGTGCTACTGGGAGCGGCTGAGCGGATTCGGCGGCACGCTCGACGAGATCATCGCCAACAACTTCACCTTCAGCGCAGACATCGTTACCATCAAGCCGAGCGACGCGGGATTCCATTCCGACGGCTGCGGCACATGGATGCCCGACAATTCGCCGCTGACCTCGAGTCCCAATGCCAATTTCGGGGCCGGTACCTTCCGGGTCGGCAGAGACATTGCTCCCGGCCTCTGGCGCAACTCCGATTCCTCGCAGGGGTGTTACTGGCAACGACTCAGTGGGTTCAGCGGCGACATGAGCGAGATCATCGCCAACGGTCTCGACATCACTCAGCAAACGGTCCACATCGGGAGTGGCGACGTTGGATTCTCGTCCGAGGACTGCGGCACATGGACGCGCATCGGCAACTGATCCAAAACGCAGAGTGAACATCCGGGCAGTTCCAACTGGACCGGCCGCGAGCTCGTCGCGGCCGGTTCGTCGTCGCTACAAACCGAATTGGTCCGGAAGCTTTCCGAGGTAACGCCAGGCGGACATGAATATTGACCGGCTCGAATCACCTGGAACCGCGGACGACTGCGCGCTGTTGGCGCCACCGGTGAAGAACTGCGATAGGTCGCCATGATTGCAGCTCTCCTGAAGACAACCCAGCCCGAACGATTCTTCGATCGTGCGCAACAGCGTGAAGTGGTTCGCTGGCTGGTCTGATTTGAACCCCTTCGGCGTGTGCCGGGAGATGACAATCGTTGGAACCTGTCCACCGCCACTCTTATCGGTGGATCCTTCATCCCAGGTAATGAAGATGGCGCTGTCGGACTGATTCCAGGCATCAGTCTGAAGGATCGAATGGGTCAGCCAGTTGTTCAGCCAGGTGTCTCCTTCGGAAATTGAGCAGCTGTGCATGTCGTTACACAGGTTCGGGACGATGAGATTGAAGTCGGCGTCGTTCGCCATGAAGTGACTGAGGTTGGTGATGTGGTTGGCGCATTTCTGGGCGTCCTTCTGTGGATCGACAAAGCTCAGCTCCGGATTGTGTTTTCCAGCATAGGTCCCTGGACCATCTGGCCCGCCCGTGGCGGTGTCCCCCATGTAGCAAGACGGGGTGCCGGACGAGATCGGATAGTTCTCTTCGTAGACCATCCAGCTCTTCCCGGCGGCGTCAAGTTGATCCGCGATAGTCGTCCCGCTTAGATGATGGGTCTCATTGTCGAAGACGTTGTAGATGGAGCCTGACCAGAGCGCCAGGTAGTTGGGCTGCGACGGGTGGACGATCGCCGTATAGTTGGTTGCCAGCCCATTCTGGTCGATCAGGCTATTCAAAAATGGCGCGTCCGAATTGCCGACAATTGAGCCGTACTCCTTGTTCTCCATGACGATTAGATACACATGATCGAAGTGCGGGACAGCCGACGAGCCGTTCGCACCGGAGCTCGAATCTGGCCAGTACGCGCCATAGCGCCAGGTGTAGTAGTGCAGGCCGACATTACTCGACTCGACCTGCCAACCGGACGGGTTACTCGGCGTGTAGGTCAGCACGCGCCGCTCGAAGACCTGGACCAGCACGTCTGTCTCCGCCCCGCCAAGCTTCACCGATGTCCAATACGGCTCGGTGATCGGGAGTCCGGTGGCGTAGAACGCGTTCGGGAACAACCGTCCCTGGACATAGTTGCTGCCATCCCAAATTGTCCCAGACGAGGTCATGAAGTCCCAGAACGGAGCGGCGACACCGTGTCCGGTCTCTGGCGCGGTCACGGCCATCGGGACATGGTATTTGTCAGCGAATGTGTTGTTCGTGTGTACCGACCCGTCACGTTGCACGACTTGATCGATGATCCAGCCTGGATCATGAGTGGACTGATCGAGTAACCCCGTGAAACTGGCATAGGTTGGGGAATTTGGGTCACTCAGGTCACCGGCGACGTCGATCGTTGCGGGCTGGCGTGTCTCGAACGAGTCGTTCCCTACCTGCATCTTGCCGGTCACCATCTCTTTAGCAAGCAGACCGGAGGTGACGTACCAGGTCGACGACGCGTCGCCGTTCGGCTGCGTGACCTCCATGCGTGCCTTGTCGTAGTACTGCACCTGCCGCTCACCGTTGGGCGAATCAGAATATGCCTCGTTCATCACCGGTGTCTCGGCTTTCGGTCCCCAGAGCCACGTCCGAGAGGCCGCTCCGGTCGATACCGGGTAGTCGGTCCTGCTCCACGTTCCAGCAAAGGCGTTTGACGCACTGTTTGTCGCCGCACCAACAGCTCCTACTCCGACCACCAGAATCATGGTGATGGCCAGCGCGGCGAACATTCTTAGCTTTCCAACCATGTTGAATCCCCGTTACTCGTTTGTCCCATTTTCCCGTCAACACCCGGGTTGACTCCGATCGCCTTCGCCGTTGGCCGGCATACGATGATGCGTTACCGCGTTATGTCCACTGCCCGTCGTGCGCACGATTTCGTGTCCATTGCGCGGCACCGGTCAGCGTGCCGCCGACCAATTTCAAGTCATTCATTCGCATGTCATCCGCCAGCAAAACCTGCTTGCCCGCTTCGCCGCCCTCAACGGCAGAGACAATTCTGGCAGTCAGCGTCCGCGATGACGTGCGTCGCAAGCGAAAATGCGGTACAAGGTCTCAACATGCCACTGTGGCACATCGCTAGGCTGACTTCGCCGGGCTATCAATCAGGCTCGCCGTTCGGGAGAGAGAACATCATGAGTGCCGAGACTCGCCTTCGCCAACTCCCTGTCATCGATGTGTCCGGATCCCACCTGGAGATCGGCCGCGCCATCGGCGAGACCTTGCGCGAAGGCTTTCGAGCCGTCGCCGACAGTTTTCGTGCCGGGCTGGACTCATCCATCGGATGGGATCAGGCAATGGCGATTGTGGGTGCGCTGCTGCCATACGCCGAAGCGCATCTGCCTGGCTGCACTGATGAGATTCGCGGCATGGCCGACGGCAGCGGCCTGGAGTACACAGAAATCTTTGCCATGAACGCCATGCAGGAGACGCTTTTTCTGGCGCGACACGACGCAACTCCAGTAGGGGATCATGAGCATGCCGAAGGCTGCACGAGCCTGGCTGTGACGGGTGACATGACCGCAAATGGGCACGTGCTGCTGGCGCACAATGAAGATGCCAGTCCAATTCGCAACGCGCTCCCGTACGTCGTTCGCGCGAGGCCCGACGATGAACCCGCTTTTGTCGGATTCGCGTACTCTGCACTCCTGCTCTATCAAGGGATGAATGACCGGGGAATCGGCTCGGTCGGCAATGCTCTCTACGCGCGTGATATTCACGCGGGCACGCCGAAGCTCCTCGCCTACCGAGACGTGCTCGGCGCCCCGTTCCTGGAAGACGCAATTCGGCGAACACAGCGGCCGCACCGGGCTAATGGTAACAACCACCTGCTGGCAAACACGCACGGCGAAATCTATGACGTCGAGGTTACCGGTCGAGATTCAGCACTCTTCGCCCCGGACGAGGCCTTCTTCGTTCACACCAATCACATGCTCGACCCACGACTCCGGAGCCTTGAAACGAGCGAGGATGTTCTGAACTCCATGATGCGACAGAAGCGCGTGGAACGACGACTCTACCGGATGCGCGGACAGTTGACGGTCGAGCGCGTCTTCGAGATTCTGAGCGATCACAGCAACTACCCGCGGAGCGTGTGTAAGCACTTCGACGAGGTTCACAACACGGGCGCGGAAACGGTAGGCTCGGTCGTGGTTGACCTCACCGCGGGCGAAATCCACGTGCGTGCGGGTCATCCGTGTGAATCCGAATCCACCAAGATCGGGCTCAACGCGTAGGTGTCTTGATCGTCGTCAAACGGCACAAAGAAGCCCGGTCGTTTGTGGCCGGGCTTTCACTTTCGTTGATTCTACGGGCTTTTCGAGGGAGCCGATGGTGAGACTCGAACTCACGACCTGCTGTTTACGAAACAGCTGCTCTACCGGCTGAGCTACATCGGCAATGGCGTCAGGCGTTGTCCGACTGTCACCAGCGACGAACGCTGCCACGCGCCCGATTCTAGCACATTCGCGAAAGCCCGCAAACCGTCCGGGTGACCTCCAGCGGCGACCGCCGTCCCGATCCTAATCGCCCCAGACGGACTTCGCCGTTTCGGCCACGAGCTCCAGTTTCTGGCGTTGGATCTCAGGAGTAATGCGGTTTCCCTCCCAGGTCGAGGCGAATCCGCACTGCGTGCTGATCGCCAGCCGCTCGAGCGGCACAACCTTGGCTGCCTCGTCGATCCGTCGTTCCAGGTCGTCCCGCGTCTCGAGTCGCGGGTTCTTGGTGCTGACGAGGCCAAGCACGACCTCCCGGTCTTCCGGCATAAATCGAAGCGGCGCGAACGTCCCGGAGCGAGGATCGTCGTACTCGAGCAGGAAGCGTTTGAAGTGGCTCTTGCTGAAGACGCGCTCCGCGATCGGGTCGTAACCGCCGCTCGCGTAGAACATGCTCTGGTTGTTGCCACGGCAGATGTGAACGCCGAAGAGAACACCCTGCGAGTCGAAGCCGTCGATCACCGCGTTGTCCAACTCAATCGTCCGGTCGATCATCTCGTCGATGTCGCTGCCCCGCTCCTGGTATCCCTGCCGCATCGCGGGATCGAGCAGCGCGCCGTACTGCGGTGCGTCGATCTGGATATAGCTGCAGCCCAGGCGAATCAGCTCCTGAATCTCGCGCCGGGTGATGTCCACCAGGTCGGCCAGATAGCCATCACGTGTCGGATAAGCGCCGGATGACCGCTGCGGATCATAGTAGGCCGCGGCCTGCTGCGTGCTCAGCAGTGTGACCTTCACCTGCCGGTCCGTTCGCGCCCGCATGTAGGTGAACTCCTCGGAGCACATCGAGCGGCGCCACGTCAGCTTGTCGACCACCACCGGCCGAGGATAGACGATCTCGTGTCCCTCGTCGTCATGGAACGGGATCGCCCAGCCTCCGTGCTTGTCGAAGCCCTCGAGCGAGTCGACCAGATGACCGAAAAAGGCGTAGCGGCGCTGCTCGCCATCGGTCATGACGTCGAGCCCCGCCTCTTCCTGGAGCTTCAGCGCCGCGTCGACCGCGCGGTCCTCGATCTGCTTGAACTCCACCGGACCAATCTCTCCGGCTTCGTACTGCTTACGCGCCCGATTCAGATAGTCGGGCCGCAAAAGACTCCCGATCACGTCACTGCGAAACATACGCTGCCTCCCTGTTCGACTGCTCTCGATTGCTTGCCACGCGCACGAGCGGCTGGACCGCCTCGCGCACGTCCTCAACGTTTGCGCTTCCTACGCGTCCAGTCCAACGTAGTTCTCCGCCAGCGCGGTTGCGGCCGCCACGGAGTTGCACGTGTAGCGGAGCTGGGCCAGATGCAGGCGGTGCTCGAACGGCCCCTCACCGTCCAGCCGGTGCAGCATTGACGTCATCCACCAGGAGAAGTGCTCGACGCGCCAGACGCGCTGCAGGCAGGTCGCCGAATATGCCTGCAGCAGGTCGGTCTCTCCCGACCTGTACCAGCGCATTAGAGCGTCGGCCAGGACGCGAACATCGGCAACGGCCAGGTTGAGCCCCTTCGCGCCAGTGGCCGGAACGATATGAGCCGCATCTCCCGCCAGGAAGAGGCGGCCGTACTGCATGGGCTCCCGGATGACGCTGCGCATCGGGGTGATGCTCCGGTCCAGAATCGGTCCCTCAGCAAGGCTCCAGCCGTCAAGCGAGAATCTCCGGTGCAGTTCGTCCCAGATCCGCTCATCCGGCCAGTTTGACAACACGTCGTTGGGGCTGCACTGCACATAGAGGCGGCTCAATTCGGGCGAACGCATGCTGTGCAACGCGAAGCCCCGCTCGTGATAGGCGTAGATCAGCTCGTCAGTCGACGGCGCCACTGCCGCCAGCACTCCGAGCCAGGCGACCGGATAGTCTTTCTGGAAGACCTGAGTGTTGCTCGCGGGAATGGCACGGCTACAGACACCGTGCGAGCCGTCGCAGCCCGCGACGATGTCGCACTCGAGAGTTTGGACGTTGCCGTTGTGGCGGAACCGGACCAGCGGCCGAGAGCTTGCCGGGTCATCCACTTCGATCGCTTCCGCCTCGAAGAGGATCTGCCCGCCTGCGTCCAACCGCGCCTGAATCAGGTCCTTGACCATCTCCTGCTGGCCGTAGACGGTGATCGCGCGGCCGTTGGTCAGGTCACTCAAGGGAATGCGGTGTCGCTCGCCGTCGAAGCGAAATTCAATGCCGCGGTGAACCATGCCCTCATGACGCAAGCGTTCGTCCAGCCCAAGATCCTGCAGCAGGTCAACCGTGCCTTGCTCGAGCACGCCGGCCCGAATGCGGCGCTCGACGTAGTCGCGATCGCGCGATTCGAGAACGATCGACTCGATACCGGCGCGCGCCAGCAGATGGGCGAGGACGAGCCCGGCCGGCCCGGCTCCCACGATCGCGACCTGGGTGCGCATCGCCTCTACCACTCTATCCTCTCCCGCATGGCAACGGTTCCTGTCGTTTTTCCATCGTAGGTGTGGCCGCGCGCGACGTCAATTCACGGTACGGCCGCACCCTTGTGCGAACGCCATCTGCCTTCGTTGACAGCCCTCTCGCCTGTTGCTAGCGTGAAGGCACGCTCGCCGGCACGCTGCCGGACCATTCGATGGAGGAATCATGGCCAACGAACCCCTGCCCGACCGTCAGATCGAGGATGGGACAGTCGACCACTATCGTGAGATCTACAGCGACCTGATCGGGTTCGTGCCGCCCCGCATCAGAGCCCGGACCGATCTCCTGGCACGACTCGATCCCGAACTCCTCTCCATGCAGGAGGAGATGCGCAAACACGCGATGTATCCGGATTGCTTCGACGTGAAGACCGCGCAGCTGATGCTCTTCGGCATGCTCCTGATGATGTTGTCGGATGCAACGCGACTGCACGCGATTGCCGCGCGACGAGCCGGAGCTACCTGGGAAGAGATGAGCGGCGTGGTGAACCTGGCATTCCTGTTCCGCGGGCTGCCCGCGGCCAATCTCGGGGCACAGATCATCCAGGAGATCGCCGAAAACGAGGCGAAGGAGGGCTAATCGCCATGTCCGAGCACGCCGACGGTGCCGCCGAGCCGATCCAGGACGTCGCCCATCTGGGTCACGTCGAACTCCTCACGCCCAAACCGGACGAGAGCCTCTGGTTCTTCACCCAGATACTCGGCATGAGCGTCACCGACCGGTCCGGCCAGTCGGTCTACTTGCGCGGCGCGGGCGACTACGAGCGCCACACGCTCAAACTAACCGAGTCCGGCCAGGCAGGTATCGGCGAAATCGCCTGGCGAGCGGTAAGTCCGCAGGCGCTGCAGCGACGAGCGGCAGCGATTGAGGCCACCGGACAAGGTATCGGCTGGATCGACGGCGACGTCGGTCACGGCCCCGCCTACCAGTTTCACGATCCGGACGGCCACCGCATGGAGATCTACTACGAGGGCGAGCGCTACCGGGCTCCTGAGGGCCAACGGTCTCGGATCAAGAACCAGCCGCAGCGCTACTCGCACGTCGGAGCGGGTGTGCGGCGACTCGACCACGTCAACGTGCTCTGCGAGGAGGTCACGCCGAACCGGGTCTTCATGCAGGAGCAATTGGGTTTCAAGCTGCGCGAGCACGTCGTGCTCGACGACAAGACCGAGGCCGCCGCCTGGATCAGCGTGACCCCACTGGTCCACGACATCGCCTACACGCTCGACGCGACCCGCTCACGCGGCAGACTGCACCACGTCGCCTGGTGGGTCGACAATCGCGAGGACGTCCTGCGCGCGGCCGACTGCCTGCTGGAGAACGACATCTTCATCGAGACTGGCCCCTCCAAGCACGCCGTCACGCAGGCCTTTTTCCTCTACGGCTACGAACCGGGCGGCAATCGCTTTGAGATCTTCAGCGGCGGTTACCTGATCTTCGCGCCCGATTGGGAGCCGGTCGTCTGGACCCAGGCGGAGCGTGCGCGCGGCCAGGCTTGGGGCCTGAAACTGCCGGAGAGTTTCCACTCCTACGGCACGCCGCTCGTCAATATTCCCCGGGATCAGATGCGCGACGTGCCGGTTGTCGAACGCGTGATCCGACCTTAAGAACTCCTCCGAGCTACAGGACGCCGACTCACGCCAGCGCGATGCACGCAAAGCCGCACTTTGCCTGAGTTGGCACGCCAAAGCGAACCGTGTGGCGCGCGGGCAGATCACCTGGGAAGTGCTTGACGTACTCAGCGTTGATCTCGTCGTAGTCGGCCGGGTTCGTAATCAAGAATGTGACCTGAATCACCCGGTCCATCGAGCTACCAGCCTCTTCCAACACGGCTTTCATGTTGTTGAGCGCGGCGCTGGCTTCTTCCGTCGCGGTGCCGGACACCCCGCCGGAAATTCCGGATACGTAGACCATTCCGGCCGCCTTCGTGGCACGCGCGAACGGGCGCTTGTCGCCGGGCTGTGGTGGACGAATGAACTCGATCTCTGCCATGAATCCTCATCTCCTCGTTGCTGACCGCGAATGTGCCGTCATTGGCCCGGAGATGATGACAGAAGATCGGAGAGAGGACAACCGCGCAGCCCGGATCTTGGCGCGGGACACACGATGAGACCTTACTTTGGAGGGAGTGAGAAACGCGGGGGCGAAAACAGAAAACAGCCAACGAAGAATCCCCGCAAGGGGGCCAACATGGACTTACGGTGATCTGAACTTCAGAGCCCACGCTGGGCTCGCAGTTCCATCGTCCGTGTGCGCTACAATTCGATCGTTACCTTGCAGCGCCTCAGCACAGGTTAATACCTGCAAAGCTTGTTGGCTTATATGCGACGCCGTATTCCAGAATGATGCTTACTCGTGTTTGACATGAGTGTGAGCGTGCCCATTTTCGGGGCATCAACAAACCTGTCGCCAGTGAGCGGAACGAGCTTCGTGGGCGAGCGGCGCCACACTGAGTCACTACCTGTGTGCGACGTCGAACACCCAACAACCGGAGGAGTGCAACGTGCCAATCAGATTGCATTCGTAGCCATGAAACACGTGAAATCAAAGCAACGCGTCGCCGACCACGGGGAGGTCTTCACCCCGGCGTGGTTGGTCGAGGCGATGCTCGACCTGGTCAAGGACGAGACGCGAGCGGATTGACTCGCGCTTTCTGGAGCCGGCCTGCGGCAGCGGCAACTTCCTCGTGTCGATCCTGCGGCGCAAGCTCGCCGCCGTCGAACTCAAGTTCGGGAAGTCCGACTTTGAGAAGCGGCACTACGCGCTGCTGGCGCTGATGTGCATCTACGGCATCGAGCTCCTGGCGGACAACATCGCCGAGTGCCGCGCGAATATGCTGGAGATCTTCGCCGACTATCTGAATCTGGATGAGTCGGACGAGCTCTATCGCGCCGCGTCCTACGTGCTGTCGCAGAACCTCGTCCACGGCGACGCGCTGACGATGCGCACGCAGCGACGACCAGCCGATCACCTTTGCCGAGTGGGGCTACCTCGGCAAGGGCAAGTTCCAGCGGCGCGACTTCCGCCTGGACGTCCTCACCCAGTCGTCGGCTTTCAGCGCGGAAGGTTCGCTCTTCGCCCATCTCGGGAAGCACGAGATCTTCACGCCGGTCAAGACCTACCCGCCGATGACGGTGAGCGATCTGGCCGCCGCCTGCGCGCGACGCGCCGAAGGAGACAGTATGAGCGCCCAGGCTGGCTTTGCGCTGCGCGGCCGGAATCCGGATGTGCTGACGTGCATCGCGAACCTCTCCAACGACGAGGTCTTCACGCCGCCGGAGTTCGCGAACCGGATGCTGGACACGCTGGCCGAGGCGTGGGCAGCCGACAACGGCGGCGCAAACATCTGGGCGGACAAGACGGTGAGATTCCTGGACCCGTGCACGAAGTCCGGCGTGTTCCTGCGCGAGATCACCAGCCGCCTCACAAGGGGCTGGCGGACGAGATTCCGGACCTGGAAGAGCGCGTCGATCACATCCTGACGCAGCAGGTGTTCGGCATCGGCATCACGCACTCACGAGCCTGCTGGCGCGGCGCAGCGTGTATTGCTCGAAGCACGCCAAGGGCGAGCACTCCATCGCCAAGTCGTTCGCCAGCGATGACGGGAACATCTGGTTCGAGCGCACCGAGCACACGTGGGTAGGATGGCAAGTGCAAGTACTGCGGGGCGAGCCAGTAAATCGTTCGACCGTGGCGAAGGGCTTGAAACCCACGCCTACGCGTTCATTCACACCGACGACATCAAGGCTCGGATGGCCGAGTTGTTTGGAGGCGATATGCAGTTCGACGTGATCATCGGCAACCCGCCGTATCAGCTGGATGACGGCGGCTACGGCACGAGCGCCGCTCCCATCTACCAGCTGTTCGTCGAGCAGGCGATAGACGCTTGAGCCACGATTTCTGACGATGGTCATACGCCTTCACGGTGGTTGGCTGGCGGCAAGGGGCTCGACGAGTTCCGCAGAGCAGATGCTTTCTGACAATCGCATGCGGAACTCGTTGACTATCCGAAGCGCTACGGAGGCTTTCCCGGCGTGAGACTTCGCGGGCGGCGATCTGCTACTTCCTCTGGGACCGCGACAATCCCGGGTCCGTGCGATAGTGCAGACATTTGGGAGGTCAGCCGACGCGGCCTGCCGTTGCGGAACGTCGTCTCGATGAATTCGTCCGCGTTTGTCGCGGCAAGAGGCGCACTTCCGATCTTCGAGAAGGTCACTGGCGAAGGGCGAGCCGACCGTCTGACTCAGCTAGTGTCACAGCAGAAAGCCATTCGGACTTGCGTACCGATGCTTCGACGGCAAGCCGATCGGGTGAACTGATGCTCGTTGGAAGAAGTCGGTCAAGCGTCTTCGGATCCACGTGAAAAGGTCGAGTTGAGCGCGGATATGATCGACAACTGGAAGGTATTGACTGTCGAACGTCTGCATGACGATCACGCAGGCAATCCGGTAAGGACGGTCGAGACGCAAGTGTTCTCAGCAAGCTCGATGTATCGCGCGCCGGGCACTGTTGCACGGAGACGTATCTTGTTGTCGGGCTTTTGACAACTGAGGCGGAGGCGACGCAATCTGCGTATCGTACATGCACACGCGATTTGTTCGGTTTCTGGTCGCGCGTTCATGTACTCACAGCATCTCACTACGTCGACATATGCGTATCGTTCCAGTTCTCGATATGCCAAGACATGGACTAGACGACGAGAAGCTTCTACAAGAGATACGGGCTCACCAAAGACGAGATTGCGTTCATCGAGATCGCAGGTCGATGACACACGACGACTGCTTCGAACGAAGCCGTCTCGATGACGGCGACGATGAGTAAGACGATATCGAAGAAATCCTCGCGCCCAAGCCGGAAGCCCAGCCGCGCATCTATGCCTACTCGATCGACGACGAGGCACACGCGGGGCTCCTCAAGATCGGGCAAACGACGCGCGACGTGAAGCAACGTGTCGCCGAACAGCTCAAGACCGCCGCCATCAAGAACTACACGATCGAGCTGGACGAGTCCGCCGAGCGTGACGACGGCACCGTTCTTCACCGATCACGAGGTGCGCGCCGCGCTTGCCAGGAAGGGCTTCGAGAACACGCGAACTCGAATGGATGCGCTGCACGGTCGCGGACGTGAAGACCGTGCTCACCGAGCTGCGCACCGGCCAGCGATTC
The DNA here is from genome assembly GCA_963728335.1 of uncultured Chloroflexia bacterium. Classification (GTDB taxonomy): domain Bacteria; phylum Chloroflexota; class Chloroflexia; order Thermomicrobiales; family Thermomicrobiaceae; genus CALAGB01. The sequence continues at coordinate 417,500 of CAVSJP010000007.1, read as the reverse complement.
ACCGGCACGCATCACGAGACCTTCGAGATGCGCCGCGAGCAGGCCGAGGCCGTGGACAAGACGCATGCCTACTTCCACTCCATCTGGGAGGAGGATATGCATGCGGTCCCGCGCTTCCTCTGGAACGCCAAGATGCGCTTCGGCAAGACCTTCACCACGTACCAGCTCGCCAAGAAGCTCGGTGCCAAGCGCGTGCTCGTGGTCACCTTCAAGCCCGCCGTCGAGGATGCGTGGCAGACCGATCTCGAATCCCATGTGGACTTCGATGGCTGGCAGTACCTCTCGCGCCACTCCGGCAGCGACCCGACGCAGTAGACCGCAGAAGCCGGTCGTCTACTTTGGCTCCTTCCAGGACCTGCTCGGCCGGGATGCGGCGGGGAACATCAAGCCCAAGAACGAATGGCTTCACACAGTGAATTGGGATCTCGTGGTCTTCGATGAATACCACTTCGGCGCGTGGCGCGACACCGCCAAGGAGCTGTTCGAGGGCGAGGACGAGGCGGTCGCCAAGAAGGAGGCCAAGCTGGAATACGACCACCGGCCTGGAGGAGGTGAACGAAGACCTCAGCGTACTCTCGGAGAAAGAGACCGAGTTCCTGCCGATCACGACCAGGGCGTACCTCTATCTCTCCGGTACGCCGTTCCGGGCCCTGGCCACCGGTGAGTTCATTGAGGAGCAGATCTTCAACTGGACCTACACCGACGAGCAGCGCGCCAAGGAGGAGTTCGCGGCGAAGCAGCCCGGAGAGTGGAACCCCTACGGCGCGTTGCCGCAGATGCGCCTGCTGACCTACCAGATGCCGGACGAGTTGCTGGCGATCGCGAGCGCCGGGGAGTTCGACGAGTTTGACCTCAACGCGTTCTTCGAGGCATCGGGCAGGGACGCGAACGCGCAGTTCAAGCATAAGAGCGACGTGCAGAAGTGGCTCGACATCATCCGCGGCGGGTACGCGCCCCAGGCGGTCGAGCAGTCTGAAGACCGGCACGCGGCCGCCGTTTCCGTATTCGGATGTGCGGCTGCTGCCCTACCTTCAGCACTCGTTCTGGTTCCTCCCCAACGTCGCGGCCTGCCACGCGATGGCGAATCTGCTGGCCGAGAAGCACAACGTCTTCTGGCACGACTACACGGTCGTCGTCGCGGCCGGAGCCGCGGCCGGGATCGGACTCGACGCGCTGCCGCCGGTGCGCAAGGCCATCGGGAGCGGGTTCGACACCAAGACGATCACGCTCTCGTGCGGCAAGCTCACCACCGGCATAACGGTGCCGCAGTGGTCATCCATTCTCATGCTGCGCAATCTCAAGTCGCCGGAGACGTACTTTCAGGCCGCGTTCCGCGTGCAGTCTCCGTGGTCCATCAAGAACCCGAACGGCGACGACCCGAACGAGGAGGAGATCCTCAAGCCCGTCTGCTTCGTGTTCGACTTCGCGCCCACGCGCGCGCTGCGCCAGCTCTCCGAGTACGGCATCGGCCTGTCGCCGAACGAGCCGAACCCGGAGAACGCGGTCAAGGATCTCGTGTCGTTCCTGCCTGTGCTGGCCTATGACGGCGCGAACATGACGCAGATCGACGCGGGCGGCATTCTCGACATTGCGATGGCAGGCACCTCGGCCACGCTGCTGGCGCGCAAGTGGGAGAGCGCGCTGCTCGTGAACGTGGACAACGACACGCTGCGCCGCATCCTCGACAACCCCGAGGCGATGGCCGCCGTCGAGCGCATTGAGGGCTGGCGCTCACTGGGCGACAACATCATCGAGACCATCATCAACAAGAGCGAGAAGGTCAAGGAGCTCAAGAACAAGGCCAAGGACAGGCGATCTCACGGAGAAGGAGAAGAAGCAGCTCACCGAAGAAGAGAAGGAGTACAAATCGAAGCGGAAGCTTGTTCAGGAGAAGCTGATCAAGTTCGCGACGCGCATCCCAGCGTTCATGTACCTGACCGACTTCCGCGAGAACACCCTTCAGGACGTGATCACGAAGCTGGAGCCGGACCTGTTTCTGGACCGTCACGGGCCTGACGGTTGAGGACTTCCACCTGCTCGTGCAACTCAAGGTGTTCAACACCGAGCAGATGAACCAGGCCGTGTTCGCGTTCCGGCGGTACGAAGACGCGTCGCTCCGCTACACCGGCGTCGAGAGCCACCCGGGCCTGACCCACTATGGGCTATACGACACCGTGGTGGCGAGGGAATGACCGGCAGCTAGTACCACTAACAAGCGCAGCGCTGGATCAAGACGGGGATGTTCGATGCGATCGTGGCCGATCTATAAGTTCTCGATTCGGCAGGTGAAGGTATACCCGAGCGCCCCGACGGCCGTCATCCTCCATTGTACGCTCCCGTGGACATCCGCGAGTGGTGCGCGGAGTTGGTTCGACGGGCACACCTTGCCATTACAGAATACGGCAGGCTGGATCCGACAACACGGAAGTATCCAGTAAGAGTTTCTGTTCATACGGACCAACTGTTGTGGCCCCGAATTCTTGGACCGCAATGATGGTAGCCGTCCGAGAATAGGCGGAGTTTCCGGTGGTCCAACGCAGAAAAACGCGTGCACATAGTGAATTCAGCGAGTGGAGCAGTGGGTTTTGAACGAGGGAAAACCAGGGGCGGTGTGGAGCCCACGCTGGGATTCGAACCCAGGACCTCATTCTTACCAAGAATGTGCTCTGCCTACTGAGCTACGTGGGCAACGTTCCGGACAAACTATACTCAACCGGCCCGCGCTGTGCTAGATGGTCACGAACCAGCCGTTTCCGCGGCTTGCTCCACCTTTTCGGGCTCCTTCGTCTCCTCCGGCATCGCCCCGTGCTCCCACGGTTCCCCCTCGAACCGCTCGACTTCAATCCCCATTTGCTCGAGGAATGGTGCTATCCAGCGGGCCAGGTGCGCACGCGGGAAGACCGGGAAACCCGGCGCGTGCGAGTCGGACCCACTCGTGATCAGCAGCCCGTGCTCGTGCGCGAGGTTTCGGTATTTGACCGTGTCATAGGTGGTGTAGGAACGATAGTGTCCTTCCAGCCCGTCGATCGGGATCGACGTCGACCATCCGCTCCAACTGATCGGCCGACATGATCCCCGCGCCGTCGTTCCGTCCCGGATGCGCGATCACGCAGATCCCACCCGCCTCGTGCGCCGCCTCCACGACCTGCTCGAGCGGGGTGTCGACACGCAGGTCCTCGCCGAGCTTGATCGTGAGCTGGTGCGCCGTCATCAGGTTGGTCGCGTGGCCGTCCTTGATCGCAGTCTGCAGCACATAGGTCGGGAGCAGCGGACGGCTGTCGACCACCTCATCCAGTGAGGGCAGCTTATGGCCATTCTGCTCCAGCAGCGAGATCGCCCGTTCGGCGTGCGCGCGCAAATTCGCCTGTTGCGCCGCCAGCAGCGACCCGAACTCGGTCGACGGCAGCTCTTCGGGATCGATGCCGTACACCAGCAGGTGCCACTGGCGATTGTCCCACCAGGTGGTGAATTCGACGCCCGGCAGTACCGTCAGCCCCTGGTCGCGGCCGCGCTGCATAAACTCCGGCACGGAGCGCATCGTGTCATGATCGCAGACGGCGACCACACGAAAATCGTGCTTGACCAGATGATCGACGAGCTGTTCTGGCGTCCAACCGCCGTCGCTCGAACGGGTATGCATGTGGAGGTCGACGCGATCGAGCGGCGAAACGACGGTTTGCGTCTGGGACATTGTTCCCCTCATTCTCAAGTCTAAGCTGACCCGGCAACAGCGAGCACCTCATGTAATTATAGGCGCCCGCCAGTTCCTCATTTCGGTGACTGGAGCTGCGCTTCGCGCCAGGAGAGATCGAGCAGTATCAGGAGCATCTGGGCCGCGAACTCGCGGTTGAGCCGGTCCTGCGCTTCGAGCGCCCGCGTCACTGCGTCGTTGAAGACCTGCTGCCGCCCGAAAAGCCGCCGCACCAGTCCAGCCATGAAACCATTACCGCCACGCGCGTCGGCCGGCATGACAACCTGGCGTCGTTGACGCACTTCCTCCAGCGACGTGATGGTGGACAGCAATGGCTCGCCGTGAAGCGGCGAGACGGCGCCATCGCGCGGTATGAACGACATTCGCGCGAACTCCTCGAGCGCGGCGGCACCGGAGGTATCGGGCCAGTCCGCGCTCGACACCGCACTCAGCTCGCCCCGCAAGCGCTCGACCTCTGCCGGAACGAATTGTCCCCACCAGCCTTCCGCCGAGAGAAACTTGAGTGCCAATCGCAGGCGGTTGCGATGAAAATAGCGAAAGTAGTCGAGCGTTCTCCCGAGCGTGACGTTCTCGACGTGTGTCGCCGTGAGTCGCGGCTCGTAGCGCACCTGCCAGCCCGCATCACGTAACCGCAGGCAGAGATCAACGTCCTCCATATACGCGGGCCAGAAGCTGTCGTCGAAGCCGCGCACTTGCTCGAACGCGCGGCGACGCAGCACCATGGCGCCGCCGGTGACGAAGTCGACGTTGGCCGGTTCGTTCCACTCCGGGCCGTCCGGCTGCCGGTGTCCCCGGTGCATGGTGGTGAGGAGCGGCCAGTTGAGCACGCCACCGGCATGCTGCAGCAGGTTACTGTCAGGATAACGAAGCTTGGCGCCGGCCACCCCGAGCCGTGGATTCTCGCCGATAAGATCGACCGCAGCGTCGCCAAAGTCCTGGTCGACCTCGACATCCGGGTTGAGCAGCACGACAACGGACGACTCGGTCCGGGAAAACCCGAGGTTGGCGCCTCCCGCGAAACCAAGGTTGACCGATGACTGTTCGACGATCACCTGGGGCCAGGCCGCCATCTCCAGCAGTGAGTCGTCGGTCGACGCGTTGTCGACGACCACCACCTCGACCGGCGGTAAACGACAGGCGAAGAGTGCGCGCATACAGCCATCGAGAAAGGCACTCGAATTGAAGTTGACCACGACAGCCGACCAGCGGCGCTGCTCCATCGTCCGGCCCATCATGATGCGGGCGTCCAATCCGCGCGGAGGCGCGTGTTACACTCTGCGAGACGTGGATCGAATGCATCAATCACCGATAGTAGGTCCTTCGCGATGAGACCGAATGATGTCTGAACGTCAGCTAATCGACCGGAATCCAGTCACGCGGATCGACCCCGCGGCACCGGACGAACGATACATTCCGGACGCCTCAGACTCCGGTCTGCTCGACGTTGAGTCACAAGACGCGATCAGGTCCCTCTCAATCGTCATCCCGGTTCTCAACGAGGTCGAGAGCATTCCCGAACTTTACCGGGAGATCGTGGACGGCGTCACGCCGTTGAGTCTGCCGTGGGAACTGATCTTCATTGACGACGGCAGCACGGATGGGACTGGCAGGGTCCTGCGCGAAGCCTACGCGCGAGATCCTCGCGTACGGATCATCGAGTTTCGCCGCAATTTTGGCAAATCCGCGGCGCTGGCAGCGGGCTTCGACATCGCCGAGGGCGACGCGATCGTAACCATGGATGCGGACCTGCAGGACTCGCCCTCAGAAATTCCGCGCCTGATCGAGCAGCTCGACTGTGGAGCCGATCTGGTCAGTGGCTGGAAGTTCCCGCGCTACGATCCGCTCAGCAAGCGAGTCCCCTCGTCGGTCTTCAACGCCGTGGTGCGGGCCCTGAGCGGAGTCGAGTTGCACGACTTCAATTGCGGGCTCAAAGCATACCGGCGTGAAGTGGTGCGAGAGATCAAGATCTACGGAGAGCTCCACCGCTACATACCGGTACTCGCGCACAACCGAGGTTTTCGTGTGGTCGAGATCAAGGTCAGTCACCGGGCGCGCCGGTATGGGCACTCGAAATTCGGCAACGCACGCTTCGCACGCGGCTTTTTTGACCTGCTCACGGTCTTCTTCCTGGCGCAGTACAATCGGCGCCCGCTCCACTTTTTTGGCTGGTTCGGCATCGGCGCCCTGTTGCTCGGATTCGCGATCAACGCCTACCTGGCCGCGATCTGGTTCCTCGGACATCCAATTGGCACGCGACCGCTCCTGACACTCGGTGTGCTCTTGATGATCATGGGTGCGCAATTCGTCGTCTTTGGCCTGCTGGCCGAGATGATCGCCAGTAGCCGCACCGAGACGGACTACAGTGTGCGCCGCACCATCGGACGTTCGCGTCTGACCGGCCAGAGCTCCGCCGGCAACGGAGGGCACGAGGTCTGAGTTGTCCGTCGAATTGTTGGAACACGTGTGCTGCGATCTGTGCGGCGCCGACGACGCCGAACCGCTCCTCGCATTGCGCGACCGCATGTTCGAGACAGCCACCACCTGCTTCCAGATTGTTCGGTGTCGCGCTTGCGGCCTGATCTATCTCAATCCACGCCCGGCGCTCCACACTATCGATCGCTATTACCAGGAGACCTACGCACCGTTTGCGAGGTCGGGCATTGCGGGGCGCGTCAAGCGGTGGACGACCGCACGCGCGGTCGATTCACTCTGGCCGCTGCTCGAGCCTCCAGCACGAGTTATCGACGTCGGCTGCGCCACCGGTGAGCTGCTTCAGGCCGTGCGTGAGCGAGGCAATCCGAACGTGCTCGGAATCGAGCCGAATGCACACGCGGCGAACACTGCACACGAACGCTGGGGAATCGAGGTAGTCAGCTGCACGCTGGAACAAGCAAATCTCCCGGCCGGATCGGCTGATACCGTCCTGATGGCGCACACCATCGAGCATCTGCCATCGCCGACCACGACGTTGCGAGAGATCCATCGGGTGTTAAAGCCGGGGGGGCATCTCGTTCTCTGGCTCCCGAACGCCGGCTCTCTGGCCGCCGATACGCTCGGCCAGTGGTGGATCGGCTGGGACGCACCACGACATTTCTACGACTTCACGCCCGCAACGCTCGGCGGTCTCCTCCAAAAGACCGGATTCACGACCACGTCGATCGATCATGAGATGATCGGGCTGGAGTGGTCCTGGGCGCTCAGATTGCTTGCTCGAGAGCGACTGCGGAACCATCTGCTCGATCGCGTGCTGGCGGCGCTGCACCCGATTCTCACTGCCGCGCTGACACCAGTCGCAGCATCCGCGGCAGCAGCGCATCGAGCCGGCCGGATCCGCGTCGTCGCAACTCAGATGTGAGCTTTGAGGTCGCTTTCGAGAGGTGTACGTACACGATTAATTCTTGACAATCTGGCCTGCCGATTGGTATTCTTCCAGCCTGATTAGGGCGCATTCGTCTAGCGGCCTAGGACACCGCCCTCTCAAGGCGGAGATCATGGGTTCGAATCCCATATGCGCTACACATGACAACGCCCGGCCAGATTGGCCGGGCGTTTGCCTTATACATGAGCACCTGAACCGGTGTGCGTCGCCCTGCTCCGATGTTGGCAGGCAAACCGATGCCTGAGCTGGCAGGCCGAGAACCTGACCGGATGCGCGGAGACTGAGCAGCACCCCGCGAGAATGTTCCAGGGCGATCTCGGCGAGATCGCCCTGGATGTCCGCCGCCCGCTCTAGATCCCCAGCGCCAGGCCCTCGCCGCGGGCGTCGCTGCCGCCCGAGATCACGCCGGTCTCCTGATCCATGCCGATGACCTGCGCGTCGCCGCCGTTCGCCCAGTCGCCCAGCACCGACACTCGATGCCCGCGCGCTCCGAGTTCCTCGATGACACCGTCTCCGACGCGGCCCTCAATACGCAGTGAGAAGTCGTTCGGCAGGTTCATCGGATCGGTTCCCGGGAAGCTCATCCACCGTGGAGCCTCGACCGCCTCCTGCTCGTTCATGCCGAAGTCGATCAAGTTCGTGATGACCTGCATGTTCCACTGCGGCTGGCCGTCACCGCCCGGCGTTCCTCCGACCCAGCGGATGCCGCCGCCGTGGGTGATCAGGTAGCAGTTCAGCGTGTGCATCGTGCGCTTGCCGCTGGCGATGACGTTCGGGTGACCTTCTTCCAGCGTGAAGCCACGACCAGCCCGGTTGTTGAGCGTCACGCCCGTATCACCCGCGACCACCTGGCTGCCGAACCCGGCGGAGAGGCTGGTGATCAGCGAGACAGCGTTGCCCTCACCGTCCATGGTGCAGAGATAGGTCGTGTCGCCGACATGCTCCGCGAGCATGCCGGGCTTCACGTGATCCTGCGCCCGCTTCATGTCGATCTCGGTGTAGCGGGCCCGTGCGAAGTCCTGTCCGAGCATCTTATCGAGCGGCACGTCGATAAATCGCGGGTCGCCGGAGTACGCCAGCCGGTCGGCAAAGGCCAGCTTCTTGGCCTCGACCATCAGATGAATCGCGTCGGCGCTGTTCTCACCCATTGCCGCCACGTCGGCGTTGCCGATGATGTTCAGTTCTTCCAGCACGATATGGCCCTGAGACGGCAAATTGGTTTGATAGACGGTATAGCCGCGATAGCCAGTCGAGATCGGCTCATAGACCTCTGACGTGTGATCCGCGAAGTCTTCTTTGGTCAGGAGGCCGCCGAGCTTCTGGATGTAAGCTGCCATGCGCTCGGCAATCTCGCCGCGGTAGAAGACGTCCGGACCGCCTGCCTGCACCGTGCGATAGGTTCGCGCCAGATTGGCCTGCGTGAAGACGGTTCCCGGCGCCGGAGCCTTGCCGTCGCGCAGAAAGACCTTGGCCGAGGCGTCATACTCCGCCAGCCGGTCAGCGCTTCCCGCGATGATGCGGCTTCCGCCATGGGTCAGCGGGAAGCCCTCCTCGGCATAACGAATCGCATTGCGGAACAGATCCGCCCGGTCGAGCCGGCAGAACCGGTCCATGGCCGTAAAATAGGCATCGACCGCGCCGGGCACCGCGATGGAGAGCGGTCCGAAGAAGGGCATCTTCTCGTAGTTCCGCTCGAGGAAATACTCCAGGTCCGCCTTGCGTGGCGCGATGCCGGAGCCATTGATGCCGGTCACTTTTCCGCTCTTCGCCTCGTAGTAGAGGATAAAGGCATCGCCGCCAAGTCCGTTCATGGCCGGGATAACCACACCGGTCGTCAACGCGGCGGCGATCGCGGCGTCCATGGCGTTACCGCCTCGCCGCAGGGCATCGAGTCCCGCCGCGGTCGCGAGCGGATGTCCGGTCGCCACCATTCCGTCCTTGCTCATCGAGAGCGCGCGCAGCGTCGTACCGTTCCTTACCACAGGTCGAGACCCTCCCTACTCAGGCTGACAGTTCTGTGCAACTTCCAACGTCGAGTCTAACTGATTTCATCCTCGTGTGCGCCTGGTTGCCACAATCTCAAGATGTGGGCGCATCGTCAACGGAAGTCGTGAGACCGGCAACCGGCGAGCCAGCCGCCTCAGCGGCTCTACTGGAATCTTGCGCAGCTGCGCGTCGGTCAACCTGGGCGTGGAGAGGAAACGGACGTCAAACCCATGGCGGTCAAGCAAGGCGCGGATCTCGCCCGGCGAGGACATCGAAGGGTGCCAGAAGTAGCTGTCGTAGAGGCCACGAAGTCGATAATAGGCCTCGGCTACGAGTCGGTTCGGGGTCTTGAACAGGTAGCGGCCTCCCGGGACCAGTATGCGGGCTGACTCGGCGACGTGCCGCCCGAGATCGGGCAGATGTTCAACGACGTCGCTTGACAGCAGCAGGTCGAACGACGCGTCCCGGAACGGGAGCGACTCCGCATCGGCCGCGACCAGATCGATCGAGCCGAGTTTGCCGCGCATCGCCTCCAGCGTCGTGGGCGTCAGATCGGACCCGACCAGATTGCGGAAACCCATCGCCCGTATCTTCGCGAGCGTAAATCCGCCGCCTGCGCCGATCTCCAGCACACGCAGCGAACGTGGAGCGTGCTCGAGCAACTTCAGCAAGCCCGTACGGCGGGTTGTACTGACCGTAGGTATTGGACCAGTCGGGATAGACACGGTCGATCTGCTCGTAGAAGCGCCGGCGAACGTCGACCGGAACCGGACCCTCACGATAGCGGTCGGCGCACGTCCGGCAGAGGAACGTCCGCCCGCGAAACGGCGCATCACAGAGCAGGCAACGCCGCTCCGAACGCTCAACGACCATGGCGTATCACTCGAGCGCTCGTCCAGCCGAGAAGCAATACCAACGTCGTGAGCGCGAGCGCGTACAGCGCGAAGAACGCCGGATCCTGCCGGCCATCGTGCCCGATCGCTCGTGCGGCGTCACCGGCGATACCGGAGACCGAGACGCTGTTCCGATAGCGCATGTTGAAGACGAGCCCACCACCCGGTGATTGGCTGTTGCCGTCGACGACGACCGGTTGGCCGCCCGACGGCCGTATCAGCGACCACTGGACGTTGAGCGTTCGGGTCCCTGGGGTGAGGTCCACGCTGAGAAAGCGGTCGGCTGTGCCGGTCCGCGGCGAGAAGCCGCCGATGAACGCCCGCGTCAGTGACGACCACTCGAGGTCGTCGACATTGGTCTGGAAGAGCGGGCTGGAGGCCGCATATTCCGGACGGAAGACCAGCGCTCCCTCCGCGGGTTGGCCACCATCAAAGCGCTGACCGTCCGCGTAGGTCGACGTCGGATCGTAGCGGAACGTGACGGCGTTCCCGGGTGACGACGCGGGAGACGTGACCACCAGACGAAAGCGCTGCCCATTGGAGTCGGCGATCGGATCGAAGGTGAAGGTGACGTGGCTGTTGTCGTGCATGTCCGCCGCGTTGATCGTTGCCTGGCGCAGTTGCGCCATGTCGCCTTCACGATAGAGCGTGAGCGTGACGTTCGCGGTGTTGTGCCGGGGGGCTGGCGGCAGCGTGGCGAACTGATCGAGCGCGATGTATCCATCCGCGCCGTCCGAGAAGGTAACGTGTGCCCAGCCCTCGGCGGTCCCGGTCACCGTCACACGACTGCCTCCAGGGACCGTCCGCACCTGTTTGCCATCCACTGGCAGCGACCGCACGTCGATCTCATTCCCTGGCTTGAGCGTCGCTGGTCCGGTTCCGGAGTCCGCGCCGAACGTCGCCACACGGAGCGTGATGCCGCCAAGGTTCGGATAGCGTGACAGGAAGCTCTGTCCGATCTGCTGGTCGCCAGTCAGTTCCGGCAGCCACTTCTGACGGTCCGGCCAATCGTGAAACGCACCCTCTGGAAAGCGATTGTCCGCTTCGGGCGCGTAGCGCACCGAGACGGTTGCGCCTCCAGTCGGTTGCGGCACGAGCTCGCCATCGGCCCCAAGCGGCGGCGAGACCGCCACCGTGACGCCGTCGAGCCCGTTCGATGGAGAAAGGAATGGCTGGCTAAGCTGGGTCCCGACCGATACCGTTCCAGCCGAGCCGGGGAGTGACGTGGTTAGCACCTGCGGCACTCCGCATGCCGAACAGAGCATGAGCAGGCTGCACGCAGTGAGGAGGACTTCCAACGTCCGCCGCAGCCTAGTCCACCACATCGGGGAAGACCTCCGCCCGCACCCGCTCGAGCAGGCTACGCTGACGCCGCAGAATCGAGATCGCCATCCAAAGTGATACGGCGGTGAACAGGCTTCGAATCACCCCGAGATAGATGTCAATCGGGAGAAACGCTCCAATGATGTTCATTGGATCGGGCAGCTGCTGCAGCGAACCGCCGGCGATCGGCAGAAATAAATCCCAGGTCGCGGTCCGGCCAAACTGCAGCGCGAAGAGAGCAAGCAGGACGATCTGAATCACGTGGTAGGCAATCAGCCGGTTATCGCGATACATCGTGAGCACCAGGAAAGGCACGATCCAGACCGAATACTGCGGATGAAAATGGGTCAACGCGAACAGGAGCAGCATCGCCGCGGCGGCAATGGGAATGTAATCCTGGGGCTCTTGGTGTCCGCGGTCGATATACCAGAGAAGCAGCAACGCGTAACCGAACGGAAAGACGAACAGCGTCCCACCGACACCCTGAGCGAGCCGCATGTCGAACAGATACTCGACGTGCGGATAGCGATTGAGCAGCGTCAGTGTGGGGCTCGTCCCCGTCGCGACGAGCATCCCGACCTCGACGAGCAACCAGAGCCCGATCAAACCTCCGGCCAGAATTATGAATTCCCGGCGTGTGCGGCGGAAGGACACGATGAAGAACGGGACCAGAAACGCCGGAAAGAAGCGGGCGGCCGCTCCGAGACCGAGCAGCAGCATACCGACATAGCGCCGTCCGCGCAGGGCGAGCAGCGTCGAGAGCATCACCAGAAACACCGAGATACTGTCGTGCCTCCCGAAGACCGCGCTGACGAAGATGACGATCGGGTTTAGCAGCCAGAGGGCGAGCACCCGTCGCCGCCAGACGGGTGGGACGAACTGGGTCAACACCCAACCAGTCGCCAGATCGGCGGCGAGGTAGGGCAACTTCATCAGGAAGAGGGCGCGCGCCAGATGTGAATAATCGAGGAAGCGGGAGAAGTCTGTCGGCTGTATGCCCACGCCGATTACGCCCGCGGTCGGAGACCAGATCGATCGGTCATGGGGCAGAAGCGGCTGAATGACGGCAAACCAGGCATCGTGGATGAGCTGAATCACGATCTGGCTGCTGAAACCGAACAGATGCCCGGTCGATACCGCTTCGTACGAGCGAGAGTAGATCGAATAGAGGTCGGTGTGTACGGTGAAGGGCATCAGCAGAACGCGGATGAGAATGCCCGCCAGCCAGATTGGTGTCAGTTCGGAACGTGCCAGCGCCCTAATTCGACGGAGGCGTCGCTGGCCAACCGTTTGGGACGGTGAAGTCGTCGAAGTCACGACATGGCCCAGCGATGCAGCCGAATAGCGCCGAGCACCAGCGGCAAGGCAAGGAGCAGCACGGCGCGGTGCAGAATCGCGGCCGCAAGCACCGCACTCACCGGGAGCGCCAGTACGCCGGCGACTCCAGCCATGGCGCCCTCGCGAAAACCGACGCCGCCCGGCATTGGCGAGATGAGACCGATCAGAAGTGGCAGGTTGCTCATCAAAAAGAGCGGCGCGACACCCAGGCTGACGCCCACTGCCTGTGCTGCGAGCCAGATCGCCAGGGTATCCAGAATCCAGCGGGCGCCGGTTAGCCCCAGGACGGGGAGTCTCAATGAACGATCCCGTGTAAGCAGCACTGCCGCCTCAATCAGCGACGAGGCGAAGCGCCTGCCAAAGCGCATGAGTCCGTAGATCGCAAGCAGGAGCACGACCAGGACTACGGCAACCGCGATGCAGATGGTCGTGAGCGATGGGGCGCTCAGGTGATCGACCAGCGCGTGGCTGATCTCCGGTCCCGCCAGCAGCAAGCCGATAACGGATCCGACCACGAGCGCCACGGCGTCGAGCACCTGCTCAAGCGCGAGCGTCGGCACCGACTGCCCCAGCCCGATACCGAACATCTGCCGAGCCATCAGTCCCTTGGCGGGCGACCAGAGGTAACCTGGCGCGGCGTAGTTAATCATGGTCGACGAGATCGTGAGGTCGACGGCCTCATCCAGCGACAGGTCATGCCCAAGCGCGCGGAGCATGACCTGCCACCGGCACGCATGCACCACCGGGAGCGCGAATGCCACCAGCAGGAGCGGCGCAACCAGCCACCAAATAGCCCCCTGGAATGCACGAGCCAGGTGACCGGCCTCGCCGGTCACGAGCAGCGCCGCAAGGCCGAGGACGACCGTTCCCCACACGATCAACGGCATCAGACGTCGCGCGCGGATGCGGGGAGCACGCGCGGCTGAGGCTTTCTCCGCCGTCACGCCGTCACCGTATGATTGCCCGCGAACGGTCCAGTCATCGCCAGGTCGATCGCTTTGCGCACCAGATCGGACTGCACGTCGACCGTCGAAGTCTCGACGAATCGCCGCCGAGCCGCCTCGCCGAGCCGCAGCCGGAGGTCTGGATCTCGCAGCGCGCGAATCGCGTCGGCCAACGCCGTGTAGTCGGCGGGCGGAATCAAGATCGCTGACTCGCCAGTTCGCAGTAACCTGTGCGACGCGGAGGAATCACGGGTGATGATGGCCGCTCCCATTGCCATCGCCTGGTAAACCTTGTTCGGCACCACCCGACCGGCTTTGGCGGTCCCTCCAAAGATTCCCAGCAGGATGTCGGAATCCGCGATTCGTCGCGGCAGTTCGTCGTACGGCACGCTCGGCACAAATGTCAGGTTTCGGACTCGTAGGTCCTCCGCGAGACGCCGGACCTTCGCCAGCGTCTGACCGCTTCCAATAACCTCGAACTCGACACAATCCCTTTCGAGCAGCTTTGCGGCACGAACGATCGTCTCGACTCCCTGAAGCGGGATCATCGTGCCGTAGAAGAGGACCTTGAGCGGCCTACGCTCACCATCACTTACTGTTGCCGTCTGTAGGGCGACATCGGACGAGAAGACGGACTCATCCGCGCCGACCGGTACCACGCATATGCGGTGAGCAGGCATGCCAAACGTGGAGGAAATATAGTCTCGATTCTCGTCAGTGTCCGCCAGCACCACGTCCGCGATCCGAAACGCCAGCCGGTCAGCAAGTCGGATCAGTCGCGCGCGAAGCCCTTGCTTCGGCACCCTGGCGCGATCCTCGACGAGCGTGTCGGTCAGTGTCACGAGCGGATCAAACAGCACCGGCTTTCCCAGGGCGCGGAGCAACGTACCCAGGACCAGGATATCCAGCTGCCCGATGAAGCCAAACACCGCGACATCGATGTCCTTTCGCCGGACTAAGATGCCAGTCATCAGTCGAGCGTAGGCGCGGCAGAGGCGTGCGGCGAGGCTCAGCAGCGCGAAACCTGACCCAAGTAACGCCGACTTGTCTCGCCCGCTCGTCCAGACCGTCTCATGCAATTCCTCTACGGAACAGCCGGCATGCCGCAACGCCGCGCGCATGAGTGAATTGCGCGGATATGCTCGTTCATAGGTTCCAACGTAGAAGACGCGGGTCGGTCGTTGCACGGACATCCCCCGTCGCCCGGCTCTAGTCATCCCGGAGATTATACGCAGACGGCGCGCATCGCCTGGATCGAGCAGGACGTCGAGGGTCAGTCAGTTCGCAGAGGCGACGAGAAGTCGACGTGATCGATGGGTGATTCGAAGCGCGTGTTCACGTCAATGAGAGCCACGGTGTCCGGACCAACGAAGGGGCTGAGGGTTAGCACGTTTGCGATTCTCGCTGGACTGCGGCCAGCCGTCACCGTCGAGTTGGTGGGTTCGCACGCGCCAGCGAGTGAATCGAAGACGGTCTATTTCGGTCGGCTGGAGTCCGGCATCGAGGAGATTGGCCAGTTCCTGACCGGTAATATCCAATGGATCGGATTCAACGTTGAAGAATCGTGTGAAGGCTTGATTCATGGGTCTGTCCTGTCAGAGTTCAAGAAGACGTGCGCCCCAGATAAGGGACACGTCGCGCGAGAAGTCGGCATAGATCTGTGTGATATCTTCAGCGTCCGCCCTTTCCCCGTTTAAGTCGAAACGGCGTTCAACCGGATAGGTCCGGCGTGTTCTCGCGGGCCTATCAGATGATGAGAGAACGGGTTGTGAACGGCCAGAGTCTTTTGGAAGACGAGGCTGGCGCTCCACGATTCAGACAAACGCAGATTCAATGCCGGAATTTCAGGACAGTTGGGGAGCGTGTTGCGGTGAGACGGCGATGCCGTCACGACGGAACTAACCTGTCGAAATGTAAAGGCAGAAAGAGAGGGACGCGGTTTCGGCCGCGTCCCTCGGTGGTCGAGCGAAAGACTGTTGGACTAGTAGTCCATTCCCGCCGGCATCGGCGGCATCTTGTTCTCTTCCGGCTTGTCCGCGATCAGCGCCTCGGTGGTCAGGATCATGGCCGCGATCGAGGCCGCGTTCTCGACCGCCGAGCGGGTCACCTTGACCGGGTCGATGACGCCCCACTCGACCATGTTGCCGTATTCCTGGCGAATCACGTCGTAGCCGATGGCCGGATCGTTCTTCTCCTTCTGGAGGCGGCGAATCGACTCGACCACCACCGCGCCGTCGAGGCCCGCGTTGGCAGCGATACCGCGCAGCGGCTCTTCGAGCGCGCGGCGCAGGATGTTGCACGCCGGTCTTGACGTCGCCCTCGAGCATCGACGTCATCGAGCGCGTCGATGGCGTTGATCAGCGAAACGCCGCCACCCGGGACGATGCCCTCTTCGACAGCGGCGCGGGTCGCGCTCAGCGCGTCCTCGACGCGGTGCTTCTTCTCCTTGAGCTCGGTCTCGGTCGCGGCGCCGACCTTGATCACCGCCACGCCGCCGGACAGCTTCGCCAGCCGCTCCTGCAGCTTCTCGCGGTCGAAATCGCTGGTGGTCTGATCGATCTGCGCCTTGATCTGCTCGATCCGGCCCTTGATCTCGTCGTCCTTGCCGTAGCCTTCGACGATGGTCGTGTCGTCCTTGGTCGCAGACGACGCGGCGAGCCCGGCCGAGATCCTGGACGGTCGCGCTGTCGAGCTTGCGGCCGACTTCCTCGGAGATCACCTGGCCGCCGGTCAGAATCGCGATGTCGCGCAGCATTTCCTTGCGGCGATCACCAAAGCCCGGCGCCTTGACGCCGAGCACGTTGATGGTGCCGCGCAGCTTGTTGACGACCAGCGTCGCCAGCGCCTCACCGTCGACATCCTCGGCGATGATCATGAAGTTCTTGGTGACCTGAAGCACCTTCTCCAGCACCGGCAGGATGTCGGCAACCGCCGAGACCTTCTTGTCGGTGATCAGGATGAACGGCTCGTCGAGCTCGGCCTCCATGCGCTCCGGGTTGGTCACGAAATAGGGGGAGATGTAGCCGCGGTCGATCTGCATGCCCTCGGTGAACTCGGTCTCGAAGGCCAGGCCGCGGGACTCCTCGACGGTGATGACGCCGTCCTTGCCAACCTTCTCCATGACGTCGGCGATCAGGTTGCCGATCTCGCTGATCGGCGGCCGAGATGGCCGCGACCTGCGCGATGTCTTCCTTGCCGCGGACTTCCTTGGCCATGCTCTTGAGCTTCTCAACGACCTTGTCGGCGCCCAGATCGATGCCCTGCTTCAGCAGCATCGGGTTCGCGCCGGCGGCGACGTTGCGGAGTCCCTCGTGAACGATCGCCTGCGCCAGCACGGTCGCGGTGGTGGTGCCGTCACCGGCCACGTCGTTGGTCTTGGTGGCCGCTTCCTTGAGAAGCTGCGCGCCCATGTTCGCGAACGGATCCTCGAGCTCGATCTCCTTGGCCACGGTCACGCCGTCATGCGTGACGGTCGGCGCGCCGAACTTCTTGTCGAGCGCGACGTTGCGGCCCTTCGGACCGAAGCGTGGTCTTGACCGCGTTCGCCAGGATGTCGATCCCCTCTTTCAGGGACCTTCTGGCTTCCTCGTTGAATTCCAGAATCTTCGCCACTTCTCCATACCCTCCACTTGGTGTGCCCGAACGCACCCAAGATGTGCACGCGACTAAATCGAAACAGGCTACTCACTCACGATCGCGAGAATGTCCTTCTCGCTCAGAATCAGGTACTCGTCATCATCCATCTTGAGCTCAGTGCCCGCGTACTTCGCGAAGAGCACCTTGTCGCCCTTCTTGACGTCCATTGGCTGCCGCTTGCCGTCGTCGCTCAAACGGCCCGCGCCAACCGCGATCACCTCGCCGCGCTGCGGCTTCTCTTTGGCCGTGTCCGGAAGGACGATGCCGCTCTTGGTCGTCTCTTCGCGCTGCGTCGGCCGAACCAGCACGCGATCGCCGAGCGGCCTGATGTTGCCGTTGCTGCTCGCCATCCTGTCGGAACCTCCCTAGTCTCAAACAGCGGGACCGTCCCGCTGCAAACACTCCCGTGCTCTTGAGTTAGCACTCTCCACGTGAGAGTGCTAACACTGCGTATCTTAGCCAACGGCTGCGCAAGTTGCAAGAGGCGGAACGAAAAGACCGCCCCGATCGGCGCTTCCGGTTCATGAGAACCCCAAAGTTCCCTGTTGATGTGGCTCGCCACCGCGAGAATCGGCGAAATTCAGGCATAATGGCGTGTGGCGCCTTCCGTCGCGCCGCGACGAGTACGAACCTGAATCACCGTCCAAGGGGGCTTGAGTGAGCATGCATTTCGCCGATCGTGTGCTGAATATGCAGCCGTCGCCGACGCTGGCCGTTTCCGACCGCGTCCGGGCGCTGCGGCAACAGGGGCTGGACGTTGTTGACCTGGGCGGTGGAGAGCCGGATTTCCCCACGCCCGAGCATGTGTGCCGAGCGGCGATCGAGGCGATGAATGCTGGCGACACCCACTACGTCGCCAGCCAAGGCACGCCCGCTTTGCGCACCGCGATCGCCCGGAAGCTCAAGACTGACAACGGCATCGAGGTCGGCGTCGATTCGATTATCGTGACGCCCGGCGCGAAATCAGCACTCTTCTCGTCCGTTCTGGCCCTGGTTCAGGGTGGTGACGACCTCGTCATGTTCGACCCGGGATGGGTCTCCTACGAGCCGATGGCGCGCGTCGCCGGAGCGAACCCGGTGATGATTCCGCTCGATCCGGCCACCGGGTATCACGTCAGCCGCGAGGTGATCGAGCCACACCTGACCAAGAACGCCCGCGTCATCATCGTCAACACGCCCAACAATCCCACAGGCAAAATGCTGAGCCGCGAGGAACTGACTGCCATCGCCGAGCTTGCCATTGAGCGCAACCTGGTCGTCATATCGGACGAGATCTACGAAAAGATCACCTACGACGGCAACAGGCACATCAGCATCGGCTCGCTGCCGGGCATGGCCGAGCGAACCTTGACCGTCAATGGATTCTCGAAGGCCTATGCCATGACCGGCTGGCGTCTCGGCTATGTTGCCGGAGCACCAGAGATCATGCGGCAGGTCGCCAAGGTCCACAGCCACTCGGTCACCTGCGCGACGTCCTTCGGCCAGGCAGGCGCCGTGGCGGCGCTCGAAGGCCCGCAAGGCTTTATCGACATGATGGTCGAGGCGTGGGACCGGCGGCGCCACCTGATCGTGTCCGGGTTGAACGACGTTCCAGGATTCACATGTCCGATGCCGGAGGGCGCCTTCTACGCGCTGACGGATGTGTCTGGCACCGGACTCTCGGGCGCCGAGGTCGCGAAGCGCCTGATCAACGAGGCGCAGGTCGGTGTCACGTCCGGCGATGCATTCGGTCACGTCACTCGCGACCACATCCGCCTGAGCTTTGCCAATTCTGACGAGACGATCGAGCGATTCGCGCCACATTCGCGGCGTAGCCGCATCCGCAAGACGTTCCCTGCTCCCTCAGGATCATCGGCTAAATTTCGACCCGGCTCACGTGAGTTCGCATGTTGAGCCGCGGCGAACGCCTCTCATGTCGAAGCTCCCCCGGCGTGGTGGGTCGCGAGTGGCTAGAGCTCGGCCCAGTGCCGATGCTCCTAGTCATCCAGGCAGTGAGTACCTCCGTTCGGGCAGTGCCGCGCATCCACTGGCTCTTGCTACAGCCCACTCATCCGGATCACTTCCACACCGGACTCCTCGAGCTTGGCCACAAACGGGTTGATCCCAATCATGTCGCTCGAAATGTGACCCGATACGATCAGGTTCCCTTTCGTGTCGGCACGGAGTCGCTGGGCCTCCTCGGGTGCGATGTGAATATAGAGGACCGTGTCGACGCCCGAGTCAAAATAGGCCCTGGCGACTGGATAACCACCGTTAGTGCCTGCGCCGTGGACAATCGCGATGCGGCCGAGCGGGCGATCGACCGCACCAACCGGCACCATGATGCGCGTCTGAGCGTTGGCGAACTCCGGCATGCTGTTCAACGCGTCGATCGCGTCCTGCACCAACGGATCACGGTCGAGCGTCTGGAGATGTATGTCGATCGTCTCCACCATCATTCGACGGCCGACCTCGTCGAGCGGCAAGTGCACGTTGAGAAACGGCATGTTGAGCAGTCGCGCCACCGACGGCACGTGATCGAAGTTCGCCGACTGTGCGCGCAGGAGCGCGTCGGGTCATCATCGACTGAATCGCATCGCGGGCGACCGGAGTCGACACGCCGTGCTCGACCATGAGTTCGACGTGCCGCGTCAGAACCTCGGGGAAGTTGAGCGTCGCCGTTCCGCCGACGGGATGATGGCCGATCACTCCATCGCAGCCCAGCTCCTTTGCCAGCAGTAGTTCGGCCGTCCCGATGTCGATGCCGAACATGACCTTCTGGAGGTTCGTGCCCTCGACGTAGACCGCGCTATCGGCTGGAGGATGGAGCATGTCTGCCATATCCAGCGCAATCTGCATGATCTCGTCAGTACCCAGTCCAGGCATCAATCCTCCCAACGGTCGAACGCGACGGCCGTGAAAACGTTCCAACGGCCCATGATCTCGAAACAGCCACATCTTCGCATGGAATGCCGCGGCGGGCACGAGAAAAGAGCCCGGCATGGCACTACATCAGCCATACCGGACTCCAGCTCTGCCGGGATTCGTGGATCAGTCCGCTCCGATGGCGAAGTGCTCGGACGCCACCTGATGCCACTGTGGCTCGCCATCCTGGACGGTCGCACCATTCATCATCTCGCGCGTCCGCTTAAATTCGGAGGTCTCGTGCCACTTCGCCCAGTCGTCTTCACTCTCCCAGATCCCGAGGACCACCCGCTTCTGGCTGTCGTCAAACGGGATCAGCAGCGACATGCCAATGAGGCCGGGCTGGTTCGCCGCGGCTTTAGCTCGCGCTTGATAAGCGTCATCCCAGGTGCTCTCTTTGCCTTTGACGACGGTGGTTTCCGTGATGACGGCCTTCATCCGATGATTCCTTTCGCGCCCTCGGCGACAGCGGTGGCCGGCTAAACATGACGACCGCGCTCCGCCTCGTTGCTGCCGGACGTGACATTCTTGTCCTGTCGCCAGCATGTGTCGTGCCAGGTACGGCAACGGCCGCCGAAACGGGAAGTTTGACGCTCGCGCGCTCGTTCCATAAGATCAGAGCGCCGTGCGATGCGCGGGAATCGGAAGGACAGGTGGTATGCAATCGCGAGACGAGATCCGTCTCACAACGCTGGCAAGTTGCGCTGGCTGAGCGTCTAAGATGGGCCCCGGGGCCCTGGCGCAGGTGCTGCGTCCACTCACCCAACGACACGATCCGAACGTCCTGGTCGGTCTCCAGACCAGCGATGACGCTGCCGTCTACCGTCTGAGCGATGATCTGGCGATGATCCAGACGGTCGATTTCTTCACGCCGGTCGTTGACGATCCCTACACCTACGGCGCCATCGCCGCGGCCAACTCGATGAGCGACGTCTTCGCCATGGGCGGCGATGTCTTGATGGCGCTCAACATCGCGGCGTTCCCGGAAGATCTTCCCGAAGAAATTATCGCGCGCATCTTCGAGGGCGGAGCCGACAAAGCCGCCGAGGCGGGCATCGTCATCGCCGGAGGGCATACCGTCACCGACGACGAACCGAAATACGGACTGGTCGTGACCGGTACAATCCACCCGGACAAAATTCTGACCAAGGCGGGAGCCAAGCCCGGCGACCGGCTCTACCTGACCAAACCAATCGGTATTGGCGTCATCACCACGGCGCTCAAGGCCGAAGCAGCCGAGCCCAGACATGTCGACGGCGCGGTGGCGTCGATGCTGCGTCTCAGCCAGACCGCTTCACGCATCTTGCGCGAAGTTGGCGTCAACGCATGCACCGACATCACTGGCTTCGGGCTGGCCGGACATGCGATTGAAATGATCGAGCGCAGTAACGTCCGCATGCGACTACGCAGCGCTGAGATTCCGCTGCTCGAGGGCGCTGAGCGCTATGCACGAGAGGGACGCCTGCCGGGTGGAGCAGGTCGCAACGTCGCGTACTACACGACGCGCACCGCGCCCAAGGTTGAGGTTGAGGACGGCGTGCCCCAGACGATCATGGATCTCCTGTTCGATCCGGAGACATCCGGCGGTCTGCTTATTTCGGTCTCGGCGGATCGCGCGAGCGCGCTGGAGCAGGGCTTCGCCCAGGCGAGCGAGCCCCTGTGGCACATCGGCGATGTCGAATCGGGTCTTGGACTCACGGTCGCGCGTTGACCAGCGAACCAGAAACAGCACACCAGAGCACGCCCAGTGACGATCGTCCGGGGGAGCGGGAGGCAAACGACTCCCCGAAGTCCGAATGGCGCGTGATTCTCAGAAATCTCGGGATACAGCCGAGCAAGGCGCTGGGGCAAAATTTTCTGCATGAATCTGCCGTTGTCCGGAGGATCGTGCAGGCCGCAGAAATCGACCAGGACGACCTGGTCATCGAAGTTGGCCCCGGGCTGGGAGTCATGACCCGCGAACTCGCCGCCCGAGCGGGCTCGGTTGTCGCGGTCGAACTCGACGGCCGCCTGGCGAGCTATGTCACGAGCCTCGGTCTTCCTAACACAACTGTGGTGGAGTCCGACATCCTCGGAGTCGACCTCGAGCGAGTCACCGGCAGGCGGCCATATGTCGTGGTCGCGAACCTCCCCTATTCCGTCGCGTCCGCCGCAATCGCCCACCTCCTGGAAAGTTCGTGGCGCCCTGATCGGCTCATCGTGATGGTTCAGCGCGAGGTGGCCGAGCGCATCGTCGCGCGTCCTCCGGAAATGAGCATCCTGGCCGTCGCCATCCAGTTCTACGGTCAGCCGAAGATCCTGTTCCGCATCGGACCGGGCGCATTCGTCCCGGCGCCGAAAGTCGATTCAGCCGTGCTGAGGATTGAGGTCGAGAAGCAGCTTCGTCTCCCCGAGCAGGACGTCCCATCCTTCTTCCGCGTGGTGCGGGCTGGGTTCAGTCAGCGGCGCAAGCAGCTGACCAATTCGCTGTCGGCCGGACTCAACGCCGATCGTCCGGCAGTGGAACACGCGTTGACCGCCGCGTCGATTGATCCGCGACGCCGGGCGGAAACGCTGGACGTCGAGGACTGGCTCCGGCTCTTCGCGACGTTGGACCAGGAACTGGCCGGTGCCTGACCTTGTGGTCCGGCGGCCACTCCGGCTCTTCGCACCGGCCAAGATCAATCTCGGCCTCGAGGTACTGCAACGCCGTGGCGATGGCTATCACGAAATCCTCAGCATCATGCAGTCGGTCAGCCTCTTCGATGAGATCCTGCTGACTCCGTCAGATCGCGTCGATTTTCGGAGTGATCCCCGCGTTGAGCCGGACAGCGACCTCGCGTACCGCGCCGTCCAGCGTTTCCAGGTCGAGACCGGGATCGTAGTCCGAGCCAGGATTCGCGTCGTCAAGCACATACCGCTGGCAGGTGGACTCGGCGGCGGGAGTAGCGACGCCGGGACCCTGCTACGCGCGCTCTGCGACTTGACATCGGTTCCGGCGGAGGCCGCTCACGGTATCGCGGCCGCGCTTGGAAGCGACGTCCCGTTCTTTCTCAGTGGGGGAACTGCACTGGCATCGGGCACCGGCACGACCATCGATCAACTGCCGGACCTCGCGCGCACATGGATAGTGCTGGTAACACCGGCAGGCCGGACCGCGAACAAGACCCAGTCGGCGTACGCCGCGCTCACGGAGGACGATTTCAGCGACGGCATCACGGTGGAGAACGCGGCCAGCGCTCTCCGCCAGGGCACGCCGGTTTTGTGGGCAACACTCCCCAGCGCGTTCGCGAGGACCGCACTGACTGATTCCGCCGTGGCGTCCGCGAGAGAGGTACTGTTGGCAGCCGGCGCCGAGTTCGTCCTCCTGAGCGGCGCAGGACCCAGTCTCTACACTATCGTCGACACCTGGCAGTCAGCCCGTGATCTCGCCGCGCGTCTCAGTACTAGGGGGCTTACGCCAGTGGTTTGCACGACCATCGGCCGTCATCTGAATGCCGAGCGCATTGCGAACAGTTACGGGTAACGGTCGGCGCAACTGGTCGGCAATACAATCCAAACAGTGAATGGGTTGGGTTGCCGTTGATCCGTCACGTACGTCGAGACTCTCTGACGTAGCGAACCCATGAGGGTCACTGCGGACAACGTCCTCGCCCCATTATTTGCGCGGTTGTCCGAGGTAGGTCGCTTCCCAGGCACGCTGCTGCTCGGGTGACACGCGCATGAAGAGCCCGCTTGCGGTCGCCAGCACTTCTCCGGCGCGATTGCGAATCTCGCCGCTCGCCTCGATTGCGCGCCGGCGGTCACGCTGCAACGCGACCAATGACCGTCAACGGCTCTCCAACCGGCACCGGCTGGCGAAAGCTGGACCTCCATCTTGGCCGTCACCGCCAGATGTCCACGATCGATCACCGCCCAGCTCATCGCCTCGTCGAGCATCGTCGCCACGACGCCGCCGTGGATCATGTGAACGTAGCCCTCATAGCGCTCGTCTGGGGTGAACTGCGCCTCGATCGCATCGTCTTTCCGGTAGAACCGAAGACGCAAGTCCGATCGGGTTGCCCTCACCGCAGCCGAAGCAGCCATGTTCCCGCGCGGTATTGACGAGGTCGCCGTCCACTCGTTCCCGGATTTGACTCATCTTTCTCCTCTTTTCGGGCGCAGAATAGCACAGCGCACAGTTCACCTCTTCGCCAGATGCCCATGGCAAAACCCGCCACGTGGCCGCCGCTTCACGATTCGCGCCCGTTTCACCGCCAGCCAGAATTTGGTTGAATCACGTGGGTGTGCCCGAGGGAAGGGCGACCGGCTTCGAGGTAACAGGAGATCAAACCAGGTTGCGACTCACTCGTAACAGGATCGTTGCGACGGTGATTATCGTTGGGATTCGTGGTCGTCGTCGCAGCTGTTCTGATCGCATTTGTCCTTTACTCCGGCCACGATCACCCATCCGGATAGCGCCTCGCGTCGGTCAACGCCGTCCGAGATCGCTGGCAGTATCCGAATCCTGCTACCCACGTTGCGGCCAGATTGTCTCGACTACGACGCCAGTCAGACTGGGATTGTCTCGGACGACGCAGCGAACAACGGACTCGCGCTGCAGGCCACGCTCGCTCCGGCAAGTGGAACTGCCTGCGCGGGTTCGCCCGGAACGACGATTCGTATCCAGCGAAGCACCGTATTTCAAGTCTCTGACGGGCAATGTCACGACCGTGACCCAGGGTCGCATGCAGTTTGCCCGTGTCAGCGAGTCAACGTCGGGTGGGGAAACTCGCGTAACCATGCAGTGGCGCTGCGCGTCAGTTATGTGCCGGATGACGAGCACGACCGGCGGAGTCATCACCGAGAATGAACTGGCGAGAATTGCCGACTCATTCCAGATCATCAAGCCCGCAGGCTAAATCACGCCGAGCGAACCAGGAAAACGTCGGTCGCACGGCGATTCTTCGCACACGAGCGACGGACGCAATACATTCGCGACTCGGCGCCCGGACGTTTGACATCTGAAATCGGCGCTCACTAGAATTGCCGTGACTCACTGACCAGGAGGACCCATTCGGTGCAATCGAGGACCCTGAACGGGCGCTACCGCCTCGACGAAATGATCGGCGAGGGGGGCATGGCTGTCGTCTATCGCGGCTATGACCTCGTGCTGGGCCGTGTCGTGGCGATCAAAGTCCTGCGCGAGCAGTTCGGCACCGATCGGAACTTCCTGCTGCGCTTCAATCGCGAAGCGCAGTCCGCCGCCAAGCTGTCCCACCCGCATATCGCCAACGTCTATGACGTCGGTCACGACGGCGACACCCACTACATCGTCATGGAGTTCGTCAACGGGCCGAACCTGAAGGACCTGATTCGCCGACAGGGTCCATTCACCGTCGAGGGCGCGGCCTTTGTCCTGCGCCAGGTTGCCGAAGCGCTCGACGCCGCGCACCGGCACGGGCTGGTGCACCGCGACATCAAGCCGCAGAACATCCTGGTCGACGAGAGCGGTCAGGCCAAAGTCGTCGATTTCGGCATCGCCAAGGGGCTGACCGACGCCAACCTGACCGAAACCGGCACCGGCATGGGCACCGTCCATTACGTATCGCCAGAGCAGGCACGCGGCGAGCGCGCGACGCCCGCGTCCGATATCTACTCGACCGGCGTCGTCCTGTACGAGATGCTGACCAAAGAACTGCCGTTCGATGCCGACACGCCGGTCGGCGTCGCCATGCAGCACGTCAGCGCGCCGCCTCCGTCGCCGGTCGAGTTCAATCCATCCATCCCGCCCGAGGTCGAAGCGATCGTGATGCGCGCGTTGGCCAAGGACCCAGCCGATCGCTATCCGACGGCGATGGCGCTGGCAGCCGCGCTCGATCACTGGGAGGACGCCGCGAGCGCCGCGCACAGTCGACGCGCGTGATGAGCGCGGGAGCCGGCGCGGTAGCCACTGCGCGACCGCACGCTCTCGTGCAGCGACCGCTTCTCCGCGCGCCGGCGCGTGGCGGCGGGCGGCCACCGTCGCGACCGTATGGACGTGACCAGACATTCCGGGACGACGTCGGGTGTGTCACCTGGCTCATCGGTTCGGCGATTCTCATTGGGCTGGTGGGGCTGGTCGTCCTCGGGTTCAAGCTGGGCGATTTCTCGTTCATGAACTCGTCGGGCAGGATCCGGTTCGCCCGCTTCGTCAGCGGTCGTGGTCCTGAACCCGTCCGCGACAGCGACTCCCAGCGCGGCGCCCACCAAGACGCCGAAGTCGACCGCCACTCCGACCCCAACCGCGACCGGCACCGGCACGCCGTCCGCGTCGCCAACCGAGACCGACCACGCCGACGCCGTCGCCTTCACCGACGCCGGAGACGGCAAATGTGCCGAACCTGATCAACAGCACGCTCGATCAGGCACAGACCGCCGTGCTGCCGGGCAACTTCCAGATCCAGCAGCAGAAGGTCTACAGCGAAGTCTTTCCGGCAGGCGTGATCATCGACCAATCCCCGCCGCCCGAGTCGCAGGCCGAGAAGGGATCGACCATCACCGTCAAAGTCAGTCTCGGCCCTGAGTTCATGTTACGTACCCGTCGCTGAACGGCCAGCCGGTCGGTCAGGCCAAGGGACTGCTCGAATCGAAGGGCCTCACGGTCAAGATCGTGGAGCAGGGAAGCAAGACCGTTGCCGAAGGGAACGTGATCTCTGTCGATCCCAGCGGCCAGGCCAAGAACGGCGCTACGGTCACGCCTACGTCAGCGTCGGTGACAAGGTCCAGGTGCCGGACGTCTTCGGCGTCCCGTATCAGCAGGCACTGCCACAGCTCGAGAACGCTGGGCTCGTCATCGGCTCGGTGAACGCGCAGTCCTGTGCCGACCATCCAGTCGCAGGACCCGACATTCGACTGCAAATCGTTCCAAGAATAGCGGACTGGTCAGCGCGTCCAAGCAGTGGAATAGCTGGGTGCCGCGCGGAACGGTCATCAACATCGCGTACTACGACGCCTCCAAGAAGTGATCGTGCAGCCGGGTCGCTCGGTCCGTTTATGACGGCGCTCGCATTCGCCCTCGGCTCGCCGCCTGATCCGCACGCCACTCATCGTCACCATCCTCGTCGCGATCGCTGCTCGGACTCGCGTGCGGCATCGTCGTCGCGCGGGCCGGCAACGGAGATCACGTCGTCATCGGCAATACCGGCGGCACGCTCTCGGGAGTCATCCAGGTTGGCGGAGCAACCATCGTCGTGGGTGGCGGCAACGCACGGAGCGACCTGGCCGACCTGGTGGGGCGAGCCACGCTCCCTTGGAGCCGGCACGTCGATCTGCTGATCGTTCCCGGCTGGGACAACCAGCAGCCGCTCGGCGTGATCGGGTTGATCGAGCGCGGAGGAATCGGCCAGATCGTCATCGCTGGGGAACCGATCCGGGAATCCTGTCTGGACCGCGCTCCAGACCAGCGGCCGCGCGCTCAGCCATCCCAGTCAACGTCGTCACCGGCCATGAGCGCGTGAAGGTCGCATCGGATGTCTCGATCGACATTGTTCGCGGGTCCGTCGTCAGAGGACCCAACCCCGGAATACGCGGTCGTGACGCTCCGCTACCATCAATCGGTGCTGACCTTCGTGGACGCCTCGAGCCACGGCGAGTCACGCACTCGCGACCAGTGCCGAACTGCCGGAGCATACTCACGTGCTCGTGGCCATGCGTCCGCTGGCCGCGTTTCCGGGCGCCAGTGACGTCGTGCTACAACCACGGGCGTCGAAATCATCCGACCTCACGGCCGTCAATGCCGCCTATGCGGGTGAGATCGCGTCCGGACAGCACCTGGTTATTCGAATGACGCCGGATGAGATACGCGTGCCGCTCTCAGCGCTCGAAGCGGTCGTGAACTCGACGCCTTGATCTGCGAGGACGCCGAAATTCGCTCAACAGAATCGAAGTGACCGTGCTATCCTGCGACGTTGGCAGGGCGACGGCAGTGTGAAAGGACATCGTTACATGACTGAACCGACGATAACGATTCGGCCGGGACGAATTGGAGATATTCCAGAAGAGACGGCCATGAACCATGACGTCGAGTGGTGCTACGACGAGGCCAACATGGTTGCTGAATACCATGACGACTCGTACGAACCGTCCAGCGTGCTGGTGGCTGAACTCGACGGCAAGATCGTCGGGAAGATCGAACTCTACCTGGCCTGGAAGTCGACCTACGGCCACTTCGGCGTCATTCGCCGGTTCGTCATCCACAAGGACTACCGGTCATCTGGAATTGGTCGACAACTGCTCGACGCGGCAACTGAACAAGCGAAGGATGCCGACTGTTCGTTTATCGAGTTGAGCGTGGACGTGACGAACCCGATCCCCCACTCCTTCTACCACCGTGAAGGATTTCGCGAAGACCGGGTTGAAGTCATGATGCGCAAGCCGTTGAACGAGCACTACAAGCCGTCGAACTACGAAGCCCAGCGCGAGGAATGGGAGACGAGCTAGAGTACTCGTCCGCAGCGCGGACAGTAGACCTCGGCATCGCTGACATCGGCGTGACACGCGGGACACTTGCCCTCCTGGAGCGCCGAGTCATCGACCGGTGGCGCTGCCGCTGCTGGAGCAAGTTCCATGGTACGCGTGACCTCCGATGAACTCTCCGGCGCTCGAGTCGCCACCATCCGCATGTCTTTGAGGTTGCCGCGGAACTCCTCGCCCAACGAAGGTGGCTGCACCGATATCTGTCGCGTCTCCTCAGCCGGTGATGAAAACAAGGATCGAGGCGGGTCGGTTTTGTATGTGGGCTGGCCCGCGCCGGCCATCTGGTACGACGGCACGCGTGGCGGATACGGCCGTTGCGCGGTCGCGTACTCCGACTCGTAGTCGTCAATTTCGTCGTCGACATACTCGTTGATCAGCACGCTCTGACCGAAGAGCGCAATGACGAGGATGATCGGCAGGAGTCCGATGGCCGTGCCAAGGAGGATCCAGCCGACGCCGGTTGAGAGGAAATGCGCCACAACCGACTTGTCGAGGAATCCGGAGTCCGAATTCGGTAGCAGGTAGACACGAATGTCACGCAACGCGAAGCTGAGCAGCAGTGCTCCGTTCGCGGCGGCGACAATCGCTCCGAAGGCCCGCGAGATGATGTCGGGAATCGGCACGGGCAACGCCGCGCCGGCTCCATAGCCAAGCAGGAACGTGCTTCCGATCAGGAACAACACGGCGACCATAAACGCGCCGCCGGTGTCACGTAGGCTGGTCAGATTCGCCAGGTCGTTGCCCCACGGTCGGGCCCACCATTCAGCCAGCGACGCGCCCAGCAGAATGCCGAGGGTCACCATGATTTCGCGGTGAGTGCCGCGCCAGAACCCAATCGGCACGAAGAGTGCAATCAAAATCAGGAGCAGGATGTCCAGCAAGATGAAAACGCTCAAGGTCCGTCCTTTACCAGTCGGGTGCGGTCGCGACTTGTCCTGTACCGGGAGACCCGCGAATTGACGAGTGGGAATACTCCGGAACGATGACGCGAGCTGGGTCATAAAGTCCGTTCATTCTAGCACGGCGAGGCATAGCCGACAGCCGCCTGCATCGGTGAATTCCTACAGTTATGGTATATTTTTGGGAGGAAAGGCCGTGGCGCGGGCATTTCTCGCGTGCGGCTTTATGTATATTTGTACATCTTTAGAGAGGAGGTGACCGGTATCACCCTTGGTTAGAAGTAGACGTTCTCGCCCACGTGCAGCGGAACAACCTGATCAGCCGGTACTCCAGTGGCGGAAGATGGACCTTCACATCCATACTCCGGCCTCGGCGGATTACCAACAGCGCGACGTGAGCTTCGTCCAGATGCTCCAACGAGCCGAAGAACGCGGCATTGACATTCTCGCGTTCACTGATCACAACAGCGTTCGTGGCTACGCGCGGATGTGGCGAGAGATTGAAGACCTGGAACTCCTGGAAGCGCTCGACCGGATTCAACCGGATGAGGCGCGACTCCTCGGCGAATACCGTCGCCTACTGAACAAGATCTTGCTCCTCCCGGGATTTGAATTCACCGCCACATTTGGATTCCACGTTCTGGCAATCTTCCCGGAAGATACGTCCATTCGTAAACTGGAGCACATCCTCTTGTCGCTCCACATTCCGGATGACAAGCTTGACCAAGGAACGAGTGAGGTGGGGGCCACCACCGACGTGCTGCGCGCATTCGAGCTACTGCACGAAGCCGGAGCATTGGTGATTGGCGCTCATGTGAATTCGACCCATGGGATCGCAATGCAGGGTTTCCCGTTTGGCGGCCAAACGAAGATCGCCTATACCCAGAGCCCGAATCTCCATGCTCTCGAGGCGACCGACCTGGACAATACTGGTCCTCGGACGACCGCCCGGTTCTTCAACGGCAGCAAGCCGGAGTACCCGCGCCGGATGTTCTGTATTCAAGGTTCCGACGCGCACCGGCTCATCCGTGAATCGGAGAAATCGAAAGATCTTGGACTCGGCGACCGGGTGACGGAAATCCAGCTCGCGAACGTGAGCTTCGCGGCAATCAAGTCTGTGCTCGAAAGCACCGAATTCAACCGGGTTCGCCCGTATCAGCCAATCGAAAGCAAACTGGCACAGGTTCTGGCCTCTCGGTCCGAGGGCGACAACCAGACACAGGTGTTCCACGAGCGCCTGAGCAAGAGTCGCCGTCGCACGAACGCCATCTTCAAAGACGCTGTCGCGCTCGCGAATACCGACGGCGGCGAGATGTATGTTGGCGTCAGTGCCGCCCCGAAAAGTGAGATCGCGGGTGTCCCGCGCGCCAAGACGGCGATGGAGCAGCTCCGCGAAGATTTCGCGCGCTTCATTACTCCTGAGCCGCCGGTAACGGTCGAGCTGCTGAACGCTCACGATCGCGACCTGTTGGTCGTGACGATTGGCTCCGGCAGCGAGAAGCCGTACGCGCTCACCTCCGGCGAGATCTACGTGCGAGATGGCTCGAACACGACGGTCGCCAACCGCGATCAGATCGTAAACATGGTCAAGAGCGCGATCGGTGCCAGAGGAGACTCGGCCCCAAAGAATCAGAGGATCGAAACGCCCAAGGCATCACCGGCAACGAACGAGGCTAAGGCCGTTCCAAACGGAAAGACCGAGCCAGGGACGGATGTCGCGATACCACGCACTGGCGTTGAGATCGTCTCATCTGAGCAGCGGGACGGCACCGTGTTCCACACGATGCGCGACCTGCGGAACTACAAGATCGTTGAAAACGTCACCTACGACTCCGCCAGACGTCTATGGCGCTACGCCATCAAGCAGCGTGAGTCTGGAGAGCCGACGGCCGACGATATTAGCTGGGACGGGCCACACGGTGTCGTCCGAGTCCAGAAGCAGCGCAACGGTAGTTTCCGATACGATCTCGCCTACCGCAACGGCGGCGCCGTACGCGTCTTCTATGGCGTGACGGAGTCGGGCTTGCCGGACGAGTGGAAATCGGCCGTCGAACAGGCAACGGAGAAGGACAAAGCCGAAGCCTGAGCGCACCCAAGAAGCTATGCGATCGAGCCGCGTCACGTGACGCGGCTCGATTCTATTTCACCGCAATTGACGTTTGTCCGTTCAACGGAAATCGAAGCTCGTGGCTGGACCTACACGGCCACAGGCCGCGAACTACCGCATTGCGCGGAACAGCCCCACGGCGTCGTTGAGCGTACGACGCGCGGGCATGCCCTCGCGCAGCATCTTTACGATGCGCTTCTGCTTGTTCGACTTCGGTACGCTGTCGACGGTGAGGTATGTCTGTGCGGCCTTCGACATCAGTTCAGGCAGCCCATTGAACAGGTGGGGCCTCGCATGCGCGAACCCGGTCATGTGCCGGATCTTGTGCAGGTCTTTCAGCACAAACGTCTCTTCCAGTCGTTCGCGATAGCGGCTGAGCGTCATCGCTGAGAAATCGCCTGCCTCTTTGGCCTCGGAGATCACCTGTGCCGCGATCTTGCCTGACACCATCGCGAAGTTCGACCCTTCGCGGTTCATTGGATTCACCAGCCCGGCGGCATCGCCGATAACCAGCGCGCCGTCGGTGTACAGGCGCGGCAATGAGTTCCAGCCGCCCTCGGGGATCAAGTGTGCTGAATACTCGGTCGTCTCGCCGCCCTCCAGCATTGGTGCAATTGCGGGATGCGCCTTGAAGTCGTTCAGCATGTCATTGACGTTGTAGCCGGACGTCATCAGATCTGACAGAAGAGCGCCCGGTGCCGATCGAGATGCTCTCTCGATTGGTGTAGATGAAGCCGTAGCCGAGGAGCCCGGCAGTCGACCGCCCGAAGATCTCCATCGCTACGCCCTGACCATCCGGCACGCTGAACCGGTCGTTGATCGTCTGCTCGGATAGACGAACAATCTCCTTGGCGACCAATGCCTGCTCGTCCGGTCGCCATTCCCGGTGCAGCCCCGCCTTCTGCGCCAGCAGTGAGTTCGCGCCGTCAGCGATGATCACCACGTCGGCGCGCAGATCACCCTCCTCATCCCCGGTTCGCACGCCGTCGATCTTGCCATCTTTCCAGATCAGGTCGACGACGGTCATCTGGGGAATGATGAAGGCGCCCGCCTCCTCGGCTTGCTGAGCGAACCACTGGTCCCAATCAGCGCGCATGACACTGAACGCGTTATAGGGAGGTTCGGCGAACTTCTGAGTGCGGTACGTGCCGGTGAAGGCGCTGTCCTCTGTGAGTAACATGTAGCGCTGCTCGATAATGGCGCGTTCGACCGGGGCCGTTTCAGCGAAATTCGGGACAAGAAGTTCCGTCGGCTGGCGATAGAGGATGCCGCCCATCACGTTCTTGGCGCCAGGATACGCGCCGCGTTCGATCACGACGACCTCCAGGCCTGCTCGTGCCAGTGTCAGACCGGCCGCGATTCCGGCTGGCCCAGCACCGACCACGATGGCGTCTACTCGCTCGTCCTGCATTAACGCTCCTGTTCGAGAATTGCGGCCGACACGCGGGGAATCACGCTCCCGACCGCTCCTGGCGCACACGCTCGGTCAAAATCGGCACCACCTCGAACAGGTCCGCGACCACGCCGAAGTCGGCCAGCTTGAAGATCGGTGCCGAAGGATCGTGGTTGATGGCCACCACAAACTCCGAGCCGCGCATCCCCACCGTGTGCTGCACCGCGCCGGACACGCCAACACCGATGTAGAGCTTCGGCGCAATCTGCCGTCCTGTCTGGCCCACCTGATCGGAGTGTGGACGCCAGCCAAGGTCGCTGACGGCTCGCGTCGCGCCAACCGCCCCGCCGAATGCGTCCGCTAGCTTCTCGGCGATTTGGAAGTTGTCCGATTCGCCCAGGCCACGACCACCGATAACCACCACGTCGGCCGCTTCGAGATTGGCCGAACCCGCCTTGGATTCGAGCAGCTCGATGACCTGGACGCGCAGGTCGTCTGGGTTCACCGTAACCTCGAGCGTCTCGGCATCGACCGACCGGCCGGCCTCACGCTCGGAAACCGGGTAGGAGCCGGAGCGAATCGTCACGAAGACGATCTTGTCGAGACTTGCCCGGGCCTCAGTCTGGAGCTTGCCCTGGAACACAGGTCGCTTGACGACGACCTCGCCGTCCCCGATCGAGACATCGACCGCATCGACCAGGTGGGCAGCACCTCGCTTCGCGGCGAGATAGGGCGCCAGGTCCCGTCCCGCCGTCGTGCCTGACAGGAGGACGATGGCCGGATCAGCCGCGTCAACGGCCACATCCAGCGCTCGTGAATAGCCATCGACTGTAATTTCGGCCAGCGCGGGATTGGAAGCGACCAGCATGCGGTCGACGCCCAATTCCGCCACGTGCTGCTGGGCCTGCTCGATGTCACCGCCAAAGATGGCCGCGACCAGCGATCCGCCCAGGTCGTTCGCTAACGACCTGCCGATGCCGAAGAGTTCGGCGGTCGACATTCGCAGGTCGCGGTCTTCGCCAAGCTCCACAAAGATCAATACGTTCGTGCTCACGTGTTGCCCGCGCTCCTCTCGGCGTTCCGCCTAATCCCGGTTGATCAGCTTGTGCTCGTTGAGAAATTTGATCAGCTTCTCAACCGCGGCTTCCGCCTCTTCGTCCTGAATCATGATGCCAGCAATGGTCTGCTCTTCGGCAAACAGGGACCCCCAGGTTTCAACGGGCTGGAGCTCGTTCGCCGCGATGTCGGGCTTCCAGGAATCGGTCGGCTTACGGCGTGCTGCCATGATGCCTTTGAGCGTCGGGTGCCGTGGCTCGTTGAGCGCCGTCAGGACCGAGAGCACCGCCGGTGATTGGACGGTCACGACCTGGTGACCATCCTCGATCTCGCGCTTCAACGTCAGTTCGCGATTCTGATACTCCAGCCCTATGACGTTGCTGACGACGGGCAGGTCCAGCAGCGCCGCGATCTGCGGCGCGACGTTCCCAGTACCGGCGTCGCTCGCCTCCTGCCCGGTCAGAATGAGGTCGACCGAATGTTCTTTGAGCCAGGAGGAGAGAATGCGCGCGGTCGCGAGGCTGTCGAGCGTCTCAACCGGCGATTCGATCGCCACAGCCCGATCCGCTCCCATTGCGAGGCAGCGGTTCAGCGACTCGCGCCCGTTGCCGACCGTAACGACCACAATCTCGACGCCATCAAACGTCTCCGACAAACGGACGGCCGCTTCAGCAGCCGCGAGATCGTACTCGTTCGGCACCTGGGCGGTTCCAGGCAAAATGTCACCTGCTCGCGCGTCGAACCTGACCGCGTTCGGGTCGGGCACCTGTTTGACCAGCACCGCGATATTCAATCGAAATCCTCCAACTCGTTTCGATGAGGACGTGAGAAACGCTCAATTCCCTTTGAAATCGGCCTTGCGTCGCTCCAGGAATGCGCCCATGCCCTCGTTCTGATCGGCGGTGTCGAAGCACAGGGCGAAGACGTTGGCCTCGTATGTCAGACCGGTATCCAGCTCGACGTCGAGCGCCCGTGAGATAGCGTCCTTGCTATAGGCGACCGCAATTGGCGCATTGGCCGCAATTTGGCCGGCCAGTTCTCGTGCCTTATCCATCAGCTCGTTCAGCGGATAGACCGCATTGACCAGCCCAATCCGCTGGGCCTCGTCGGCCTTTACGCGGCGTCCGGTGTAGATCATTTCACGCGCCAGACCAGGACCGATCAGTCGCGTCAGGCGCTGGGTACCGCCCCACCCGGGCGGAATGCCCAGCGTAACCTCGGGCTGGCCGAGCGCCGCGTTCTCCGAGGCAATGCGAAGGTCACACGCCAGTGCAACCTCGCAGCCTCCGCCCAGCGCATAGCCGTTGACCGCCGCGATATAGGGTTGCGGTGAGCGCTCGATGGCGTTGCAGATCGACTGACCAAGTAGTGCGAAGGTGCGGGCCTCGGTCGGCGACTTCGTGCGCATCTCCGCGATATCCGCGCCAGCCGCGAAGGCACGCTCGCCGGCCCCGGTCAGAATGACGGCGCGAACGCCGTGATCAGCCGCTAGTCGCTGAATATGGTCGCGCAGGTCGGTGAGATGCTCGGTGTTGAAGGCATTCAGCACATCGGGCCGGTTGAGTGTGATCGTGACGACCTGCCCTGATCGTTCGACATCGATAGCCATACACGCTCCTTTTCGTCCTCAACCGGGATCGTATCAGTCAGTCAATGAGGCTCGAGTAGATCTTCCCTCGCTCGGAGTAGGCGGCGGCCCGCTGTCGCAGATCGTCTCGTTCAGCGTCAGAAACGTCTCTCCGCACGCGTCCGGGGATACCCATGACGACGCTCCCCGGTGGCACGTTCATGCCTTCCGGCACGACCGCACCCGCGGCGATCATGCTGCCGCTACCGACCACGGCGTGCGACAGGACAATGGCTCCCATACCGACCTGCGAACCATCTTCGACCACGCAGCCGTGTACGATCGCCGAGTGGCCGATGGTGACATCGTCCCCGAGCGTCGTCGGCGCGTCGGCGTCGACGTGGATCACGGTGTTGTCCTGCACGTTGCTACGACGACCGATCCGGATGGGCGCGACGTCACCGCGCAGGACAACGCCGAACCAGATGCTGGCGCCCGGCTCGATCACGACATCCCCGATGACTACCGCGGTTGGCGCAACGAACGCCTCATCGGCGATCTGTGGAATCTTCCCGCCAAACGGGATGATCAACGCCACGGCGCCAACCAGTCACGCACATCGATCGGCATGGTCGCCTACGCCCCAGCCGTTTCCTTCTCATACGCCTGGGCCGGTGGCTGCGGGCAGCGCAGCTGGCGATCGACCCGGTAGCCGAGCGCGTAACCCGCCTGGACTAGCTGGTGAACTTCCCGGGTGCCCTCGTAGATGACGGCGCCGCGCGAGTTACGCAGATAACGCTCGACTGGATACTCGTTCGAATAGCCGTAGGCGCCATGAATCTCGATCGCGTCGTTGGCGGCGTTGAACGCATGGTCACAGGCGACCCACTTGGCCAGTGACGTCTCTCTGGTGTTGCGGATGCCATGGTTCTTCAGATTTGCCGCCTGCAATATCAGGAGGCGGGACGACTCATAGCCCGCGACCATCTTGGCGATCATCTGCTGAACCAGCTCGAACTGGCCAATTTCTTGCCCGAATGCCTCCCGCTCGTGGCAATACTTCAGGCTGGCATCGAGCGAGGCCTTGATGAGACCGACGGCGCCCGCGCCCACCGTGAAGCGGCCCTGATCGATCGCGCTCATGGCGATCTTGAATCCTTCGCCCTCTTCACCGATGCGGTTCTCGGCCGGTACGCGCACGTTGTTGAAGTTGATCCAGCCGGTATCGCCCGCGCGCACGCCCAGTTTGCCGTGCAGCGAACCGGTCGTCAGGCCCTCCATGCCACGTTCGATCACGAACGCGACCAGCCCGTGGTGCTTCTTCGAAGGATCCATGGTGGCGAAGACGAGGAAGTGGTCGGCCGTGTTCGCCAACGAGATCCACATCTTCTCGCCATTGAGAACATAGTGGTCGCCGTCTTTGGTGGCCCGCGTCTGGATGTTTCCCGCGTCGGAGCCCGCCCCCGGCTCGGTCAGTCCGAAGGTCGCGAGCTTCTCGCCCTTCGCCTGCGGCACGAGCCAGCGCTGCTTCTGCTCTTCCGTGGCCCACTGATGCAGCGTCAGGCTGTTCAGACCGACGTGGACGCTCATGACGACGCGGAGAAATGTGTCGACCGCCTCGAGCTCCTCGCACGCCAGCGCGAAGCTCACGTAGTCGAACCCGCCACCGCCATAGCGTTCAGGAATCGGGAGGCCGAGGATACCTTCCTGACCCATCTTGTAGAGGACTTCGGGATGGTACTCGCCGTTTGCATCCCACTCCTGAATATAGGGCGCTACCTCGCGATTCGCGAAGTCACGGACCATGTCGCGAACCTGGACCTGCTCGTCGGTGTACTTGAAATCCATCCG
Organism: uncultured Chloroflexia bacterium; assembly: GCA_963728335.1. Lineage (GTDB taxonomy): Bacteria > Chloroflexota > Chloroflexia > Thermomicrobiales > Thermomicrobiaceae > CALAGB01. Next base: position 380,037 of record CAVSJP010000007.1, on the reverse strand, counting down.
CGCCTCCCACTCCTAATCACATGTGGCGTGCACGGTAACCGGGCAAGTCGTCTGATTCCGCGCACCGAGCCGAGTATAGCAAAAGCCACTCTCGTTCCGGATTTGACCCGTCTGTCAGAGCAGCAGCGAAGAGTCTCCCAACCCGCCGTGGATCGCCTCCGATGTTCGAACGGCGCACCGGTCGTGGTTGAGTAGAACGGGCAGCCCTCGGCCGTGGGCGGCCACAGTTGCCCTCTCGACGAAGAACGCTCGTTGATCACACGCCTATGATCTACCGCGATTCGGACACACACTCACACCCGCACAGTCCAGGAATCTGCGGGAGTTCATCCAAAATGGCAGCGAGGAGGGAATCGAAGTCGAACATTCGCCCGGTCTCGGCCAGCAGGCTCGTCGCCGAGTCGAGGGGCAGTGCGTCCCGAGGCTGATTCACGTTGAGACCAATTCCGACAAGCAGGTACTCGATCTGCTCGCCGCGGATACTCGTCTGGCAGAGGATGCCGCATACCTTGCGTCCGCCAATGAGAAGGTCGTTGGGCTCTTTGACCGTTGGGACCAGGCCCGCTGTCGATTCAATTGCCTGACCAACCCGCTCGGCGATTCGCCGAGACAGGGCAGAATCAGTCGCGACTCTAAAGGCTGGGCGCAGAATGATCGTGGTGAGGAGACAGGTACCGGGCTGTTCGAGCCAGATTCTTCCGCGCTGGCCCCGGCCCGACGTCTGATGTGTCGCGACCACCACGGTCCCGGCAGGCGCGCCCGCTCGCGAGAGATCGGCCGCCACCTCCATGGTCGAGGTGACCTCACCGTATCTCAGCACCGTCCACTCTGGGGCCGGGTGCGACTTCCGGGTCACGATCCTTCGCTCGCGACCGCCGTTACTTCTTCCCGGCGCGTCACGTGAAGCTTTCGAATTCGTCGGTGCTCAACTGCCTGCACTTCGATCCGCAGGCCGAAGGATTCAACGACTTCACCCGCGTCCGGAATGCGCCCCAGCTGCTTCTGGACGAACCCGCCGATGGTATCGTAATCGCCCTCGACAATGTCGGTGTCGAAGATTTGCGCCAGCTCATCCATCGGGATTCGACCGTCCACGATCACTTCGTCGGGTCCGATGCGCTCCACCAGCGGCACTTCCCGGTCGTACTCGTCCTGAATCTCGCCGACGATCTCCTCCAGGATGTCCTCGATGGTGACAATGCCGGCAGTCCCGCCATATTCGTCAACGACCACCGCCAGATGCACCTTTTCGCGCCGCAGGTCCTGGAGCAGCTCTCCGACCCGTTTCGACTCGGGCACGAAGTAGGCCGGACGGAGGAGCTCGATCAGTTTGATCGTGCTGACGTCCTCATCGACAAAGCGCAGAAAGTCCTTGGCATAGACAACACCGATAATCGTGTCAACCGATTCGCGATAGACGGGAATCCGCGAGTGGCCGAATTGGCGCGCGAGCTGCACCACTTCGGGAACCGGCGTTTCGACCGCAACCGCGCGAATGTCGGTCCGTGGGACCATGATCTCGCGAGCAACTGCCTCGTCGAGATGAAGCACGCCGGAGATCATCTCGTGCTCGTCTTCCTCGATCTCGTCTTCATTCTCATGGCCATGCCCGTTGCCATCGCCATTTTCGGTCGATTCCATGCGCTCGTCGTCGTCGATGTTCCGCTGCACCTCTCGCTCGGCCGGGACCAGCACGCGGGTCAGTCCTTCAACGAGTGACGTGGCTGGACGAACGGAGAGCGCAAGGACTGCGCCGATCTGCTCGAATCGCAGGGTATCCGGTGAGCGTCGAGCAGCGACGATGATGCTGGGTATGATCCGTCCTACCACGAGGACCGTCACGGCGCAGATGACCACGGAGGCAATCAGCGGGTAGTTCGTGAGGTGATTATGGATGACCACGGTCGAACTGTGATGCAGCGACAACAGCCGCGAACAGTTCAAGCAAGACCATGGCCGACCGAATGTCTTGTGGTTTGTCGACCAGAGAATGCATGCGGTGCGAAGCGGCGCGCTCTTCGATGAGCGCGCGAATCGTGACGCGGTTGACGACCGTCAGGCCTAGTTCAATCGTCGAAGCGAGCGACAGAACGGCAAACGATACGACAGCCACGCCAATTTGTATCCAACCGTCGGTACTCAAATCCTCCAAACTCCTGGATCCCTGATCGCCGGTGGGTTCTGTGGCGCTGAACCCGGGGGTATGGCGATAGGTACTCCTGATGGCCTGCGCGACACTTTATGTGAAAAGGGCGCTGATGCTTAGATCTTTGTGAATCCGCATGATCGCTTCCGCGAGCAGCGGTGCCACTGTCAGCACCTCAATCTTGTCGCGCGGCCCCTGATCCGGCAGCGGAATGCTGTCGGTAACGTACACTTTGTCGATGATCGATTCATCGATATGCTTTAGCGCGCCGTCGGCGAAGACGCCATGAACGGCGGTCGCGCTTACTTTCTTCGCGCCTCGCGCGACCAGGGTCTCGGCGGCTTTGACCAGCGTGACACCAGTCGAGATCACGTCGTCGACGATCAGCGCCTCTTTGTCCTGTACGTCGCCCACCATCTCCAGCATCTCCGTCCGCTCCGGACCGGGATGCTTCTTCGAAATGATGGCCAGCGTGCCGCTTGTCCGCTGGCGAAACTCGTCAGCTCGGCTCACTCCGCCAGAATCCGGACTGACGACGACCAAATCGGTCATATGCATACGGTGGAAATGCGCCGCGAGAATTGGGGTCGCGCGCAAATGGTCCACCTGGATGTCGAAGAACCCTTCGATGGCCGGCGAATGCATGTCGAGCGTCAGGATCCGGTCCGCACCCGCGGTTACGAGGAGGTTTGCGATGAGCTTGGCGCTGATCGGCTCACGGCCGCGCGTCTTCTTCTCCTGGCGCGCATAGGCATAGTATGGGATGACGGCCGTGACGCGCGCTGCCGATGCGCGCTTGGCGGCATCCAGCATCAGTAGCAGTTCGACGATGTGCTGATTCACCGGGGCGCACATCGACTGAATCATGAAGACGTCCGAGCCGCGGACGTTCTCCTCGAGCTCGACCCTCGACTCGCCATCGCTCCAGCAGCCAACGAACCGTCTCCCCAGGGGAATTTCGAGCTGGGATGCAATCGACTGAGCCAGCACCGGGTTGGCGTTGCCGCCGAAGATCTGCAGGCGTCCGTCCATCTAGCGTTCAGTCTCTTCCCGTTTATGACGATTCCGACTGGTCTTCGATGCGATAGGCCGCGCCGGCAATCCGACCACGGTCACGCCGGGCGCAACATCACGCGTCACGACACTTCCAGCACCGGTTCGCCCTTCCGCGCCAACGGTCACCGGCGCGCGCAGGATCGTGTCGCAACCGATGAACGCGCCGTCTTCTATGACCGTGCGGTGCTTGTTCACGCCATCATAGTTCGCGGTGATCGTTCCGGCAGCAATATTGACATTGCGGCCGACCGTCGCATCTCCGGTGTAGCTGAAATGATGGATGTCTGTCCCGGAACCGATCGTCGAATTCTTGATCTCGACATAGTTTCCGATTCGAACGTCAGGAGCGATCCTCGTGCCCGCCCGGAAATGGCTGTAGGGACCGACGTGGACTCGATCGCCGATCTCGGAGGATTCGATCGTCGAGGCGACAATCTCGCAGTCGCTGCCAATCACCGAGTCCTGGATGTTGGCGTTGGGCCCGATGACCGATCCGTCGCCAATCAGGCTCTCTCCAGTGATGACGCTAAACGGTTCGATCCGCGTGTCCTGTCCAATCCGGACCGCAGCGTCAATGAATGTCGTATCAGGGTCCACAATCGAGACGCCGTCGCGCATGAGACGCTCGTTGATCCGTCGCCGCATCAGCGCATCGGCCCGGGCCAACTCGACACGGTCATTGACGCCGTAGGCGACTTCCGGCGATGCCACGACCGAGACGACGGGATCCACGTCCCGCTCCGTGCGGGCGGCCATACCGACCAGGGACGTCAAGTAATACTCGCCCACCGTGCTGCGCGGCACGTCCCGCAGGGCCCCTTCGAGCCATTCACGATCGAAGCATGAGATGCCGCTGTTGATCTCGACCTTCCCGGAGTAAGCGCGATCGTCTTCTTTCGCCTCCACCACACCGGCGATCCGCCCACCCTCGTATACCAGCCGCCCATACGCGCCCGGGTCATCCAGCTCCGCGGTCAACAAGGTGACTAACGCGTGGGATTCGCGCGAACGCGCGAGCAGGTCCGCCACGGCAGCGCCCGTCAACAGCGGATGATCGCCAAACAGAATGGCAACCTGTCGAATGTCCCGCTTGAGAAGTGGAAGCGCCTGCGCGGCGGCATGCCCGGTGCCGAGCTGTTCGTCTTGCCAGGCGACCTCACAACCGTCGGGGAGGGTTGCAGCAATCGAGGCTTTGGCGGGACTTAGCACCACGATGATCTGGTCTGGGCGAACCGGCAGCACCGCGTCGATGACATGGAAAAGCATGGGGCGACCCCGGATCGGGTGAAGTTCCTTCGGCGTTCGGGAACGCATGCGCGTCCCAAGCCCGGCAGCCAGAATCACCGCCGCAACGCCGCTTGATTGTATTGGAGGTTCGTCGGACTTCACTGCCGCCCGTCGTTCAAATACGCTGGGGAATGCACACTCCTGGCACCGCACCAGGCTGGCGGGCCAGGATTCGAACCTGGAATAAAGGTTCCAAAGACCCTTGTGATACCATTTCACCACCCGCCATCGGGATCTGCGCGACCGAATCTTACTGATTGCGCGGGAAACGTGTCAAGAAGCCGCATACAGCCCAACCGGCATAACCCCTGTTTCGGATATAGCGTACGTACGTCCAGCGGACTGGCGTGCGCTCTCCACGTGTGCGCGCTCTCCCGGCACACCACGCGTGTACTTGGTACGACGGTATGCACGTTCCCTTCCATTGATTGCAGCGAAAGAATGCCGTCAGCATGAATGGATGTCATGAAATGCGCAGCAGAATGCGGCTTCCTGTGGTCGTGGTGGTCGCACTATCGATGATTGCGGGATTGGTTCTGGTGAGTCCAGCGATCGGTGCTCAATCATTCGGTCAACCAACCCCCGGACAACATATCTACGATCGCGCCGGCGTACTCACTGCCGCGGAGATGGCCGATCTGGAAGCACGCGCACAAGAAGTCGCCGCGGCGGGAGCCCCGGTCGTCGTCTACTTGCAGGCTCAAAACGCGAGCAATGACCAGACCTACAACGACGCGGTCGACCTGATGAATGCCTGGGATGTTGAGTCTAGCCAGGGCGCGCATGACGGACTCGTCTTCTTCTTCAACCTGAAGCCGGACAATTTACATCACGGCCAGGGTGTCATCTATGCCGGAGCAAAGCACTTCGATGGCGGTAACCTGCCCAAATCCGAACTGGACCGTATCTTCAATCACGTGATGAAGCCAGAACTGGCAAACGGCAATTTGGCTCAGGGCATCGCGGACGGGCTCGACGCGGCCGCCAGTAGTCTGCGAAATGGTCCCCCACCCCCACCGCCGCCGTCTACCACGGAGCGAATCGCGGCGGATGTCAGTCGTGGACCCATCAGCGCGTTGAATGTCCTGGCGGTTGTCCTCTCAGCCGGTTTCGCCTGGTTCACCCGGAAAGTGTGGCGCACCCAACCTCGCGCCGCGGCGCCGATCGCGGCGACGACGACGCCGCCCGACAGCACACCTCCGGCCATCGTCGGTGCGGTCGTATCTGGCAAGGTTCGCGACAGTCAGCTTGAAGCGACCATCCTCGACCTCGCGCACCGCGGCGCACTCGTGATCGAATCCGAAGGAAAGCGACACGTACAGGTGCGTCTGCTCGATGCATCGGTTCCCAAGACTGATTTCGAGCACCAGGTTTGGAATTCACTCGAGCAGCGCGCCGAATCGGACGGCGTCGTAACACAATCGAATCTCGGCCGGGCGCGGTCGAACTGGTCCGGCGCCCGCAAAGCCTTGGAGAAGCAACTCCTGGACGCCGGACTGTTCGATCCACGAACATCCATCCGACGACGGCCCGTCTATATGGCGGCGGGCGTCATGCTGGTAGTCACTGCCCTGGCCGTCGTCATTGCCGCCGTTGGCGCTCAGGCGTGGGGAGTGGTCGGCGCCATGCTCCTCTTCGTATCTGGCCTCTCCGGACTCATCGCAATGTCCGCATACCCGAACACAACGCTTTCCGGGGCCGGACTTGCTGCCGACTGGCAGTCGTACATTGCCGGAATCAAACAGTCGAAGAAAGACCGCACGCTCGACGTTGCACTCGATCTCGACGCCGCGATGCCGTACGCGGTGGCGGCTGGCGCGTCATCGTCACTGGACCGCCGGCTCAAAGAGGCCGCCGGCCAGGGATATGCGCCGGCCTGGCTTGGCCCGGCACTTTACCGCAACGGCAATGCGGCGAACGCGTTCGTCTGCTGGACCGCATTTCATTCCGCGGTGACGCCCGCATCGAGCGGCAGTTCCGGGGGTGGTGGCGCGGCGGCCGGAGGTGGAGGCGCCGGAGGGAGTTTCTGATCGGCACCGGCCCTCGAGTTCATCGGTGACAATGAGGCGGCAATGGCGGTCTTTGGGACTACGGTACCGTTGCCGTCGGGAAATCTAGACCCTACGCTCCTGAACAGAGAATTGGAACTTTACGTTCAGGAGACGTGTTGATGGCGCTCCCGCTTCCACAGACCAAAGAGTTCGTCGACCGTCTGGCGGCGCTCGCTGACGAATGCCGCAGTGATCTCGGCGAAGCCTCTCAATCCCTTCAGGAGATCGGACTCCTGATCAATCAGTCCAACACCGAGGTGGATCGACTCACTCAACGTGAGATGTCGCTTGCGAACCGCGTCCGCGAGATGGAAGCCAACCTCGAGGCGTTCGCGCGCAAAGATATCCGCGACATGTATCACGCGGCGCACGAAGTCGAACTGCGTCTCATGATGATGCGCGGGCAGGTCGAACAACTCCAGGAACGAGAGAAGAGCATCCGCTCGTATCAGGAGAAGCTACGCATTCTCCTGGAACTGGCCGAAGCGCAACTCAAGGCGGAAGAGCGGAAACACTCGTCCACCGACAACCGCACTCGTCTCCTGCGCCGTTCCGAGGCTGCCGGGTCGGGCGTTCCATTCGAAGAGGTCGTTCGGGCCGAAGAGGACGAACGGCTGCGCGTCTCAAAACAGGTACTCGAAGGACCGGCTCAGGTGCTGGCAAACGTTCTCCTCCGTGCCGAAATCTGCCAGCGCAGCTTTGAGCGTGACCCGGATCGTGCCCATGCAGAACTGGTTGACTTGACCGCGGTCGCGTCCGGCGCGCTGCGCGACACCCGCAGGCTTCTCTATGAGCTGCGTCCAGTGGTGCTCAAGGAAATCGGCGTGGTACCGACGCTGCGTCGCTATATCGCCGAAATCTCGCGACTCCGCGGCATCGACGTCAACATCGTCGGTCCGGAAACCGATGAGAAACTGCCTGACGTGCTGCGCATGGTCCTCTATCGGCTGGTGCAGCAGATGATCTCGACCTGCGCCGCGGACGAAGACGTGACCAGCATCAACGTCGACGTGCGCTATGAGGATGCCCAGGTCATCGGACGGGTCGAAGCCCACGGCGATGGCGTTGACCGGAGTCAGAAGATCCAACGATTCCTGGTGGATGAAGTCGTCCGGCGTCGCCTCGAGCGACTCGGCGCGGACCTCCAGCACGAGAACGTGGGACAAAAGACCTCGCGATTGACAGTCGTTATTCCCCTCGGATAAGCGGTTTCTCGGTACCAGCGAACCGCGAGATGCGGACCTCTTACTCATTGAGACCCTCCGGGAAAATCCCTAGGATAGAAGCATAAATCAAGCGGCGATCGTGAACCGAAACGGGTGGAGCGGAAGAGACAAAACCTCCCGCCGGTCACGAAAGGAGGGATGCTCAGGGGGTCTCTCGTAGTTGGTCAAACGGTGTCACTTGGTATGGTCAATCGGCATTCATCAATCTTTATCTTATCTGGAGGTTCTACCAATGGTTGAGTACATGACCGCTCTTTACGGCCTTTACGCTCCCGAGAAAGAGTATGAGGGACAGGGTATGGTCGAGTATGCGCTGATCCTGGCGCTGGTCTCGGTCGTGGCGATTGCCGCCCTCCTGCTGCTCGGACCAAAAATCTCGGGCATCTTCAACAACGTCAGCGGCCACCTGAACAGCGTTAGCTAGGGATCGATTGCCGCATGAGCGGTGGCTCGCCAGATGCGCGGGCCACTGCTCGTACGATCCACATCGACGAGGAGGGCTTACATGAGCGCACGTCGATGGCGGAAGAGCTTCAAAGCGCAAGGGATGGTTGAGTATAGTCTCTTGTTGCTCTTGATCGCGATGGCAGTCTTTGCGTCGCTAGCCTTGTTAGGTCCGCCAGTAGCTGACTTGTTCACAACAGTCGTAGGCAAATTCCCGAGTTAGTCACGCACTCTATTCCGATCCCCATGCATCCCGAGAGAAGCAGAAGCACCGCCGGGACACCACGGCGGTGCTTTTCTTTTGCTCTCGGAAAACTCGCGGGCAAGTGCTTGAGCGCTAGACGCCCAGCGCGTCCTTGATCTTATCGAAGAATCCGCGACGTGCCGTCTCGTGAATGCTCGGCGCCTTGAGCGTTTTGCCGAGGTCCTCCAAAAGTTCCCGCTGCTCGGGAGTAAGATCAGTCGGCGTCACAACTCGCACCGTGACGATCTCATCGCCGCGCGAACCACCACGCAGGTCTGGAACTCCCTTGTCCCGTAACCGGAACTGCTGACCGGACTGTGTTCCCTGGGGAACCTTGAGCATGACATCGCCGTCGACGGTCGGAACCTCAAGTTCGGCCCCTAATGCCGCCTGTGCCATGTTGATCGGCAGATCGAGGTGAATCTGCTTCCCGTGTCGAACGAAGAAGGCGTGCGGCTTGACGCGAATGCGAACGTAGAGGTTCCCGGCGGGGCCGTCCGGAGACTGCTCGCCCTGGCCGCTCAGACGCAGCGTCGAGTCGCCGTCGACACCAGCAGGTGTTGTCACCGCGATGGCACGGCGTCGCGAGATGCGACCACGGCCACGGCAGGTCGGACAGGGGTCAGTGACGACCCGGCCGTCACCTCCGCAATTGGCGCAGGTACTGGCGGTCACGAACTGGCCCAGTATTGTGTTCTGGACCCGCCGTACCTCACCGGTTCCCGAGCAGACCGGGCAGACCTGTGGCTCAGCGCCGTCACGCATCTTGGTGCCATGGCAGTCTTCACAGATCTCGAGCCGGTTGATTTCGACTTCCTTCTCGGCCCCGAAGATTGCCTCTTCGAAGGTCAGGTCGACGGTAGCTTCAAGGTCCGATCCACGCGTTTGTCCACGCTGACCCCGAGTCGCGCCACCGCCAAAGAAGGTCTCGAAGATGTCGGTGAACGGTGAACCACCAAACCCGAACGGATCTCCCGCTCCCGGACCGCCATTGAAACCACCAAGGCCGGCGTGACCGAATCGATCGTACGCCGCTCGCTGGTCCTCGTTGCTCAGGACCTCGTACGCCTCGTTGACTTCCTTGAATTGTTCCTCGGCTTCGTCGTTCTTATTGACGTCCGGATGGTACTGACGAGCCATGCGCCGGTAAGCACGTCGGATTTCGTCGCTCGACGCACCCCGGCTAACTCCGAGAACCTCGTAATAGTCGCGTTTGGCGCTCATGAATTCACCAGATTGTGAGAAGAAACCGTTCAACCAGCGCGACCGCTGGAGTCGCACGTGGGTTCGCCCGGGACGTACCCCGGGCGAGACACGACAACGAGTATAGCATCTCAGTCGAATTGATCAACGGGTGTTAGCACTCTCGTATCATGAGTGCTAACGGAACCGAAGCGGCACGTGCTCAGGCCCGCCCGCCATGCGCTTCCAGCCATGGAATCACCTCGAAGAGGGATGACAGCATGCCGTCGGCCTCGTCGAACCCACGTCCTTCGCCCGTCATGTCGTTAGGAATGGCCAGGCACGTCATGCCCGCCGCTTTGGCGGACGCGATGCCGTTCGGCGCATCCTCCAAGGCCAGGCATGAGGACGGGTTTAGGCCGAGGCGGCGTGCCGCCGCGAGGTAGATGTCCGGCGCCGGTTTGCCATGTTCCACGAGATCGCCAGTCACCTCGGTCTCGAAAGCGTCGGCGAGTTTCAGCTCAGCAAGCACGACGTCGGCATAGCGGCGGTGACCAGACGTGGCCAGAGCCAGACGGTAACCAAGTTCCGCCAGGGCTCGCACCGTCTCGCGACAGCCGGGCATCGGCTGCAGGCGGCCGGGCAGCAGGTCAAAGAAGAGTTGGTCGCGCTCGTCGACCACCTGGTCAACCGACATGCCCAGATCGAGCTCGTCGATCAGCAGGCGGGCCGAATCCCAGACGCGTAGGCCGTACATACGATGCAAGAGTTCGGGCGTGAGTCGTTGCTGCCTGCGCGCGAGGAACGTCTCCCATGCCTCGATCTGGACCGGCTCACTGTCGACCAGCAGTCCATCCATATCGAACACCACCGCGACGATGCCGCTGTTCATCATTCTCGCTCCGTCAATCTGAGGAACATCCCCGCGCGACGCTGGGCCATGCGGTAGAGTCCCGGCCCAGCCGCCAGGATGTACATACGCGCTTCGAGCCCGTCGACCAGTTCGGGTGGCAACCGTCGTGCTCCCAGATGCGCCCCACCCAATGCTCCAACCATCGACCCGATGGTGTCAGTATCGCCTCCCGCGTTGATCGCAGTGAAGACCGCGGTCGCGAAATCATCGGGATGACAGGCAAAACAGTAGAGCGCGGAGGCAACCGTCTCGGCAACATAGGATGACGTGCCGATCTTCCGCAGGTTCGCCAGGTCGGCTTCTCGCTCACCACCGGACGAAACGAGCCGGGCTGCCAATCTGACCTGACGCGCCACCTGATCTTCGTCGATGAAGGCCGCGACTTCCGCGAGAAGCAGGTCCGGCGGCAGTTCTCCGACGGCCACGAGCCGTATAGCGTAGGCAATGGCCAGTGCACCGTTGAGCGACTCGGGATCATGATGAGTGATCAGCCCGGCACGGATGACCTCGCGCGTGAAGACTTCCGGATTGAAGTGGCCCACCGAATGGAGCAGGCCCAGCGGCGCGATGCGCGTCGCCGCGCCATTCCCAGCGGGCCAACCGCCACTGGCGCCCTGCTGATATTCGTCGGTCTCTTCCATCAGCTCGATCGCCATTCGTGAAGTCCGACCGAGGTAACGGCCAGTCGGGCTCTGGAGCAGCTTGATCAGGCGGATGCCAACCGCTTCCGGGTCGACAAATCCGTTGGCCGAGATCAGCCCCTCCACCAGGCAGAGTGTCATTTCGGTGTCGCCCGTAATTTCACCGGCTCGCAGCACGCCCGCATGACCGTTCGGGAGTGGAGCTTCGTAGTGATCGAGCCAGCCGAACGTATCGCGGATACGCTCCGCGCTCCAACCTTCCACTGGCATTCCGAGCGCGTCCCCGATCGCCACTCCGAGCAGGCAACCGAGAAAGCGGTCCTTCAGCGATGTACTGGCGGATTCTTCCACGGACGGTCCCTCCTGATGACACTCGGTGACTGCTGGCGGCCCGGTAGGGGTCGCGTCCGGATTAAATCACGCCGCTCGGTCCTTTCGACCTGGCAGGTTCCCGACCGCGGTTGCGAAACGCCCGCGCATGGCCGATACTCGCGGCAGTGAAACGTGCTATGCATACCTGCCAGAGAGGCGAATCTATGAACTTGCTCTATGGGCTGGAACGGATCGAAGAGCGTCTGGTCGAGAACAATGCGCGTCCGGACACGTTCAAGCTCGTCGATACCATCAGGAAGACCGCAAATCGGCCGGGGGCCGACCAGGCACAGGTGCGTTCGCTCCTTGAGTTGGTGCGCCGCCTGATGCGCACTCCGGTCGCCAATGCAAATGTCGGCGTCTACGACGATCTCGCGGTGCTCGAAGAGCAGCTGGAGGCCGCCAGCGCCCAGGCGAGCGCCGAGCGAGAAGCGGTCGAGAATCGGCCGATGCCGAAGTCCAAGAAGTACTACCGCTCGCTGCGAGAGAAGGAGGAGAAACAGAAATCATAGGAGCGTCGAGGGCATCCTGTTCCGCTTGCATTGTGTCGGCGTTTTTCATCCTGATTTGCGACCAACATCCAGAGTATTTGGAAAAGATCGCTATGGCGCTATGGAGCACCAGGCGAACCGAAAGTTGAGGTTGAAGCCTTGAACAAGATCCGGACAATTCACTACGGTCTTGGACCCATTGGCCAGGAACTGGCACGCCTGGCCGCGGCGCGAGAGAACATCGAGATCGTCGGCGCGGTCGATATCGACCCGGCCAAGATCGGCAAGGACGTTGGCGAGGTCATCGGGCTCGGGCGGGAGATCGGGATCAAGGTTCGCGGCGATGCCGACGCGCTGTTTAACGAGACGGCCGCGGACGCCGTTCTCCACACGACCGGATCCTATCTCAAACAAGTCTGGTCGCAGCTTGAGGGCATCATCTCCGCCGGACTCAATGTCGTATCGACGTGTGAGGAACTCTCCTACCCCGCGGCTCAGTTTCCTGAACTGGCCGAGAAGCTGAACGAGATGGCCCGCGCCAGCGGCGTAACCGTGCTCGGCACAGGCGTCAATCCAGGATTCGTGATGGACACTCTGGCGCTGGCCTTAAGCGGCGTCTCCCAGCAGGTAACCGCGGTTCATGTCGAGCGTAACCAAAACGCTTCGACCCGGCGCCAGCCGCTCCAGGCCAAAATTGGCTCCGGCAAATCGGTCGAAGAGTTCACGGAATTGGTCAAGACCGGCAAAGTTCGCCACGTTGGCCTGCAGGAGTCGGTCTACATGCTCGCAGCCGGATTCGGATGGACACTGGACGACTACCAGGAGACAACCGATCCCGTGATCGCCGCCCACCACATTACGACCGACTACTTCGACGTTCAGCCTGGGGTCGTCTGCGGCGTTGACCAGTTCGGCCGCGGCTTCGTCAATGGCGAGGCGAAGATCGTTCTCCATCTCCGAATGTATCTCGACGCCGATCCTGCCCATGACAAGATCGTGCTGGAAGGTCCGACGCGACTCGAATTGATCATTCCAGGAGGTCTCCAGGGGGACCGCGCCACGACCGCCATCGCAGTTAACGCGTTGCCACGTGTCGTCAACCACGCGCCTGGACTGGTCACCATGAAGGACCTGCCGCTCGTCATCGCGGGCCAATAAGCAGGGCGTACCCGGTCACTCACCGCTTCAGATCTCCGGAATCCACGTTCAAACCAGGATAATCCAATACATGGGGTTCCGGAGATTCGCTGACCGTCTTGGCCGGAAAGTGACCGGGCCTTCCTCATCACGTCATTGGGCCTCCGTCCGTCATTGCGCCGCGGGGATTTCCGGCGGTTGCCGATAGGATAATGAACGATGATTCGCCCTGATCAATACGACAAAGTTGCAGTCTTTTTTGATATGTCGAATCTGTATTTCGCCGCGCGCGACCTTGGCGTGCGCATCGACTACGCGCGGCTACTCGAGTTTCTCGCGAACGGCCGGCGACTCCACCGCGCCTACGCCTACATGGCGATCTCGCCCGACGAAAGCTCCGCGATTCCGTTCCTCACCTGGCTGCGTCGCAATGGCTTCCGCGTCATCACGAAACCGCTCAAGCGCTTCAGCGACGGCACGACCAAAGGTGACCTGGATATGGAACTGGCCGTGGATCTCTTGAGTCAGGCGCCGTATATCGACGTTGCCGTCATTGTCAGCGGCGATGGTGACTTCACCTATCTTGTCGACCGGGCCCAGCGACTCGGACTCCGGGTCGAGATCGCCTCAACCCCACGCTACACCGCGATCGAATTGCTCGAAATCGCCGACCGCTATATCGACCTCGAATCCAACCTGTCGGTCTTCGCTCTGGAACGCGGAACTCACGATGAAGAGTTGGTGCACGATCCGTCCCCGACCGTCCTCACCACGGATGGTGGAGCGCCGCGCGCAAATTAGCGCCAGAGCGTCAGTCGAATGAGGCCGTGATCAACACAGGGAGGAACCGATGATCAGTGTCGAAGAGGTACGGTCGCAGCGCGGCCAGATGCTGGATACATTGAAGACGCTCGTGGAGTTTGAGTCACCGAGCCAGGACAAGGCAGCTCTGGACCACCTGGCAGCCTACATACAGCAGCGATGTCGCGACCTTGGAGGCGAAATACAGGTCGCTCCCGCAGGAAGGCTACGGTGATCTCACGATCGCACGCTGGCCCGGTGCCCGGTCGGGCGACCCGATCCTGGTCATGACGCACATCGACACCGTCTGGCCATTGGGCACGCTCGAACGCAAGCCGTTCACGGTCGAGAATGATGAGGCCCGCGGACCCGGCGTCTACGATATGAAAGCCAGCGTCGCCATGATGCTTCAGGCCCTGAGTTTCCTCTCGACGGGTGGCGCTGAGCATCGCCCCATCACCTGGCTCATCAACACTGAAGAAGAGATCGGGAGCCCGGTCTCCCGTCCACATATCGAACGCCTGGCAAGCGAGAGCGCCTACGTGCTGGTCCTCGAACCGCCTGTCGCGCCGGGCGGTTCGCTCAAGACAGCTCGCAAAGGCGTCGGCATGTTCAGCATGCGCATCGAGGGACTCGCGGCGCATGCTGGAGCCGATCCAGAAAAAGGCGTTAGCGCGATTCAGGAACTGGCCAATCAGATTCAGTATCTCCATGGGCTGACCGATTTTGAACTCGGCACGACCGTGAATGTCGGGGTAGTGTCCGGCGGTACCGCGCGGAATGTCATTGCGGCGAATGCGACCGCCCTGATCGACCTTCGCGTCACGACTATGACCGAAGGAGACCGGGTGGTCAACGCGATTCGCAATGCCAAACCGCGGCTACAGGGAGCCAGTGTGACCGTCTCAGGCGAGTTGAACCGCCCGCCGATGGAGCGTACCGAGCAGATCGCCGCGGCTTTCGCCAGGGTGCAGGAGATCGGCCACGGACTCGGAATTGAACTGACCGAGGCCTCAACTGGGGGTGGAAGCGACGGCAACTTCACCGCCGCAATCGGCGCAACGACGATCGATGGCCTCGGCTGCCCTGGAGATGGCGCACATGCCGAGCACGAACATATCTCGCTCGATGGACTTGTTGAGCGAACCGCTCTGCTCACCGCGTTGTTGATGTCGCTCTAGATTCCTGGAAATGCACGGTCAACATGTACGGGAGCACCTCGTGTGCTCCCGTTTTCATGCGACCAAAGACATCTCGGATTGCGCGGAGCTGAGAAGGCAGTCGCGGTCGCAACCTCTCACGTTTCTCGGACGACAACGCCGGGAGGACACGAGGCCCTCCCGTACACGTGTTGGTTGGCGATTGCCGTCGAATCTACCCCGCTAGCGCGTCGTATTCTGGTAGTCTTCCGCGCCGCCCTGGAAGCCACTCATGACATCCTGGACCTGCGCGACGACGTTTCCGAAGAAGCTCTTGACGCGCTCGCGCTGTTCGGGTGACAGGAGCGCGAAGTAAATCGTCGCACCGAGCAAGGTCGCCCAAACGCCGACCATCATCGACTCTGTCGCGACGTACTTAGTTTGGTCCCCCGCCTTCTGTAGGGCGTTGGTGGCTTTGGTTTGCGCCCGTTTCGTAACCTGGCGCGTCCCCTTTTTCGCGGACTTCTTCCCAGCCTGACCGGCCACGTCGGACACTTTGTCACGAATTAGCTCGAACCCGGTGACTGAGCCCGCCGACACAAGACCCGCCAGTGCGTTTGCATTACTCGACACTTTGGGCGCGTAATCGCGCCGGGCATTCTTCGACAGCTCAGTGGCTCGCTTGCGGGCGTCAGCCAGTATCTCCTCAGCCTCGGCGACGGCGTCCTGGGCCATGTTCCTGGCTTTCGGCGCGACGTCTTCGCGCAACCGCTGGTTAATCTCCGGAAGGCGAGCCTCACCCTCGGCCCTCAGCCGTTCGGCTATCTCACGCGCCCGGTCGCTCACGTCCTTCATCATCGGCGGCACGGTGTTCATCGTCGAATCGACCGCGGCCGTCGTCCGCTTCGACACCTGTTGCTGCATCTTTCGGCCATCGCGCGACGAAATCTGATTCCGCGCCTCATCCAACGCTCGCTGCGCGGCCTCCACGGTCGCCCGCACCTTGGGATCGCTCAACGTCCGCATCAACTCAGCTCGCTGAACGCGGCTGGCCTTTCCCCGTCGCCTCCGTCCAAGCATGGTGGCCATCCCTCCGAGCATCGTCACCGCGACAAGTGGTGCGGTAAGACGACTTACCATTCCTCGTGTCTCAGCTGATTCATGTTTTTCCATGTCTCATCCCCCTTTCAGCAGGGACGCGATCAATCCGCGACGCATTTCACCGGTGACGGGCGACTCGAGGAACGGACTTCAGTGGAACGGGTCCTGCCGACCAGGCGGAGTCGCCATGAAGAGCGTGATCGGAACCATCCAGAAATCAACGGCCTCGGTCGATCAGGCAGGCAGGCGCTCCGCCGCATCGATCGCATGCTTCAAGTCTCGAGTTCCTGACATCGCAAGTCGCATGCGACGGCAGGTTCCCTCGTTCTCATTATGATCGTAATGCCCCCACTGTCAAAACCGGTTGCCCGGACAATCGCGCGCAACCTATACTTCCCGGCTAATGATGCGCTACACCGACCGCTTCGACGTCATTGTCATAGGAGCAGGCCACGCCGGTATCGAAGCGGCGCTGGCTTCGGCTCGCTCCGGGTCGTCCACGCTCATTCTGACGCCCAACCTCGACCGTATTGGGTTCATGCCCTGCAACCCATCCATCGGCGGTCCGGCCAAAGGACATCTAGTCAAGGACCTGGACGCCCTCGGCGGCGAGATGGGCCGCGCGATCGATCGCACCGCGATCCAGATACGTCTGCTCAACACTAGCAAGGGTCCAGCCGTTCAGGCGCTGCGGGCGCAAGCCGATAAATCGCTCTACCAGATGGTCATGAAGGAAGCGCTCGAAACACAGGAACGTCTCTCGGTGCGACAGGAATTGGTCAAGGACGTCGAAGTCGAGGTTGCCGACGGCGTGCGACGCATCAGCGCGGTGACGACTGACCAGGGGAATCGCTATCTGGCTGGCGCCGTGGTCGTGACCGCCGGAACCTTCTTCCGGGGCAATATGATCGCCGGCGAATGGCGTGCCGCCGGTGGCCGAGCGGGTGACGTTTCGTCGGTTGAGCTGTCGCGTTCGCTGCGCGAAATCAGCATTCAGACTCGGCGGCTCAAGACCGGCACGCCTCCCCGCGTTGATGCTCGCACCGTCGATTTCGACGAGACGCGCCTCCAGGCCGGCAGCGACGCGCCACTCTGGTTCAGCTTCGACGGGCGTCACGGAGACCTGGAGCGGCTCGAACTTCCGCCCCTCTCCCTGTATCCCAACGTCGACCGGGAGGGCTGGCGCGTCCAGATGCCCTGCTATCTGGTTCACACCAACCCGATGACACATGACATCATTGCGGCGAATATCGACCGCGCGCCGATATACAACGGATCAATCGAGGGAACCGGGCCACGCTATTGCCCCTCGATCGAAGACAAAGTTGTCCGGTTCCGCCACAAGACCTCGCATGGTCTATTTCTCGAGCCGGAGGGCTGGCGCACTGCGGAACTCTACGTGCAGGGTGCCAACACCAGCCTGCCGCACGACGTACAGCTCCAATTTCTTCGCACCATACCCGCACTTCGCAACGTCTCGATCACGCGCTACGGATATGCCGTCGAGTACGACGCGATTGATTCGACCGAACTGACGCTGACCATGGAAGCGAAGAAGGTGCGTGGGCTGTTCCTGGCCGGCCAGGTCTGTGGCACGTCCGGGTATGAGGAGGCCGCCGGCCAGGGCGTTATCGCGGGCCTGAATGCCAGCTGCTTCGTTCAGGGACAAGACCCACTGATCCTGCGGCGCGACCAGTCATACATCGGCGTGATGATCGATGACTTGACCACTCAAGAGTTTATCGAACCGTATCGCATGCTCACCTCGCGCGCGGAGTATCGCCTCCTGCTGCGGGCCGACAATGCCGACGCGCGCCTCACAGAAATCGGGTATCGCTATGGTCTGATTCGGCGCGAGCGGCTCGAGCGGGTTCGGCAGGATGAAGCGACGGTCCACGCCGCGATCGAAGCGCTCGGGAATCATTACCTGTCGGTCAACGAACGAACCGCTGCACTGCTGGCCGAGCAATCGCTTGAAGCTCCAGCGCGGAATCTCACCGCGCTCGACTACCTACGGCGCCCGGACGTCAACTATCCGGCGCTTTCCGCGGCCCTGATCGCGGCGGAACTAGACAGCGCACCGCTCGAAGACTGGGTCCTCGATGCCGAGTTGGCGTCACGCGTCGAAGTCGAGGCGCGCTATGGCGCGTACATCGAAAAGGAACTGCGCCAGGTGGCCCGGGCTCGTAAGCTGGAGCATCGGCCGATTCCGCGAAGCGTCGACTTCTCCGCGTTGCCGAGCCTGCGTAACGAAGCCCGCGAAAAGCTGGCACTGTTTCGCCCGACTACCCTGGGCCAGGCGAGTCGCATCGCCGGTGTCACTCCAGGTGACATTGCGGTACTAATGGTCTATCTCGAGCGTGTTTCGACGACCGGATCAATCGCGTAGACTGATGTCATAGCGTGAGGAACGGGCGAAGTGCGCATTCTCATCATCTCTGATGTCCACGCGAATATGCCTGCACTGAAGTGCGTCCTCGACGAGGCCGGTGAAGTCGACGACGTTTGGTCACTGGGCGATATCGTCGGCTATGGTCCCAATCCGCGTGAGTGTGTCGAAGTCGTCCGTACGATCGCGCCGACGATCAGCATCATCGGCAATCACGACTGGGCAGCGATCGGGCGGCTCTCGCTCGAGGACTTCAACCCGGTAGCCCGCTTCGCCAGCTACTGGACGACGATGCAGCTCGGCGCGGAGCACCTGAGATACCTCGAATCACTTCCCAACCGCATGATCGATCAACACTGGACGGTCGTTCACGGCAGCCCGCGCCACCCGATTTGGGAGTACGTCTACAACGCCCGGATCGCCGCGCTGAACTTCCCACTATTTGACACCCGGCTCTGCTTCGTTGGACATACACATGTCCAACTCTTCATCCGTGAAGAAGAAGCCATGGCCAACGTCACGCCACGGCATACGGTCGACGGAGAGGTGCTCGACCTGTCCGAGGGACGCTTCATCATCAACCCCGGCTCTGTCGGTCAGCCGCGTGACGGTGACAGCCGCGCCGCGTTCGCCATCTTCGAACCGGAAGAGTTCCAGCTCACGTTCCGCCGCGTCGCCTATCCAGTCGAAGAGACCCAGTGCCAGATGCGTGAGCAGGGCCTGCCCGATTCGTTGATCAACCGGCTCGGCCACGGCATCTAACGTCATCACCACAAATCCAAACTCCAGCCCCCGTTGCCCCGGCTTGGCGCGAACGGCATACTTACTTGGGTTAACTGCGCGATTTTTCGTCACAATCTGGAGGTCGTGAATTCGGTGTACCGGAGAATTGTGGTTCCGGTTTCAGGGGGAGAACTCGACACGCGTGCCGTCGACCTGGCCTCAGCCGTCGCCGGGCGTTTTGGCGGTTGCGAGTTGACGCTCGTCTACGTCGCCGAAGTCCCGCAGGATTTGCCACTCGACGCAGATCTGCCGGATACCGTGCAACAGGGCGAGTCGATCCTCGAACGGATGGTTGGGTATGCACGGTCTGGAAACGATGTAGACTGGCAGCGAATTACCACGGAGTTGTTGCAGGCGCGCTCGGCTTCGGCGGCCATTGTCGATGAAGCGATCGAGCGTGGTGCAGACGCCGTGGTACTTGCAGTGGAGAATCACCGCGAGCATGGACTGGTCACCCAAGGAGAGACCGTACCGTACGTATTGAAGAACGCACCGTGCGAGGTCATCTTGATTCGCACGCTGCCGGAAGACGGTGAAGTGTAATGCGAGTTGTGATCGTCGGATGCGGCCGGGTTGGTGGATTGCTGGCTGGGCGCCTTTCCGGCTCCGGCCACGACGTCTCGGTCGTCGATGGCGATTCTCGTTCTTTTCGCCGGTTGCCGGAACGATTTCCCGGGCGAGTCGTACTCGGAACCGGCATTGACGAGGATGTGCTCCGCACCGCCGGTGTGGAGCGAGCGAATGTCTTTGTCGCTGTGACCCATGACGACAACACGAACATTATGGCCGCGCAGATCGCACGCAAAGTCTTCGGCGTCGAGCACGTCGTGCTGCGAATCTACGATCAGGCACGCGCCGATGTCTACCGACAGCTTGGCCTGTCAGTCATCTGCCCCACGACCATGGTCGCCGGGTTGATTCAAGACGAAGTATTGCAGGCTAGTACCGCCGGTATCAGAGCATCGTAGAGGGCTGGAGTCGATTCGATGTACATCATTCTGGTCGGAGGCGGAAAGGTCGGATATTACCTCACCAAGACCTTGATCAACGAGGGCTACGAGGTGTTCCTGATCGAGAAGAGCCCGATCAAATGCAGCACTTATGTCGAGCGCTTCGGATCCGTCATCATGCAGGGTGATGGTGCCGAAGCGGCAACCCTGGCGGCGGCTGGCGCCTCCCGGGCCGACGTCGTGATCGCGGTCACCGGCGAGGACGAAGACAACCTCGTCATCTGTCAGATGGCCAAAGAGAAATTCCGCGTTGGGCGGACGATCGCGCGCGTCAACAATCCAAAGAACGAGGAACTCTTCCGGCGCCTCGGGATCGACGTCACCGTGAGCCAAACGAACGTGATCCTCAGCCTCATCGAACAGCAGATCCCGAATCTGCCCTTCGTTCACCTGATGAGCCTGCGGCACGCTGACCTGGCGATCGTCGAAGCGAAGGTTTCGCAGCAATCCCCGGTGCTCGACCTGCCCATCGAACGGATCGAGTTCCCGCCCGAGGTCATTATCACCGCCATCTTGCGCAAGGGTGACTTGATCATTCCAACCGGGCAGACCGTCATTCGCGCCGGCGACGAACTCATCTGCATGACGAAACGCGAGCGCGAGGAAGCCCTGCAAGACCTTCTCGGCATCTAGCCGCAATCACAACGCGACGTTAAACCGCGAGGGCCGGCAGGTTGCCGGCCCTCGACCATTCCTCGTTGCCGGGCAGATGCTACGGATACACACCGCGGACACGTGTGAACTCGGCCACACGTTGGATAGCCCGTGCCAGCGCCGCCGTGCGCATGTGCACGTGATACTGTGCCGCCATAGCGTTGACGGCCACATACGCGTCGACCATCATCCGCTTCAGCTTGCCGTTGACCTCTTCTTCGGTCCACGGGAACGCCTGAATGCCCTGAACCCACTCAAAGTACGAGACCGTGACGCCGCCGGCGTTGGCGAAGATGTCCGGCAGGACCACGATGCCCCGATCGTAGAGGATGCGGTCCGCCTCCGGCGTCGTCGGGCCATTGGCGGCCTCGGCGATCAACTTCGCCTTGATGCGCGGCGCGTTGTCCTCGGTGATCTGCTCTTCCAGCGCGGCCGGGATCAGGATGTCGCAATCGAGTTCGAGAAGCTCTTCGTTGGTGACGGTCTCAGAACCCTTGAATCCAACAACCGACTCGTTCTGGCGCTTGTGCTCCGAGACGGCCGCAATGTCGAGCCCGTTCGGATTGTGAATGCCACCGCGCGAGTCGCTCACGCCGACGACCTTGCAGCCCATCTCGTGCAGCAGCGTCGCGGCGATCGAGCCCGCATTGCCGAAGCCCTGAACGACGACGCGTGACTTCAGCAAGTCGATATTGTGTGTCTTGCAGGCCTCTTCGATGGCGAAGACGCAGCCACGCGCGGTCGCTTCGAAGCGCCCCTGAGAGCCACCGAGCAGCAGCGGCTTACCGGTCACGACTGCCGGGACCGAGACGCCACCGTTCATCATGCTATAGGTGTCGAGGATCCACGCCATGATCTGCGGATTGGTGTTGACGTCCGGTGCTGGAATGTCGCGATGAGGTCCGATGATGACGGAGATCTCCGAGGTGTAGCGGCGGGTCAGGTTCTGCAGCTCGCTCTGGGAAAGGAGTTTCGGGTTTACGGCAACGCCGCCTTTCCCTCCACCATACGGCAGGCCGACAACGGCGCACTTCCACGTCATCCACATTGCCAGGGCCTTGACCTCGTCGAGCGTCACGTCCTGATGGTAGCGAATGCCACCCTTCGATGGACCTGGGCCAAGGTTGTGTTGCACGCGATAGCCACGATAGACCTGAACCGAGCCATCGTCCATCTCGACCGGGAAATTGACCGCCAGCTCACGCTTGCAGACGCTGAGCATGCGGCGCATATCGTCGTCGAGCCCGATGACATCGGCCGCGATGTTGAATTGCTCCACCGCGATATCGAACAGGTTCTGCTGCGGCCTGTCCTTGGTAGGAGTCTCTACTGCCATATCCGGATCCCTCCAACTACCGGAGCGTGTTTCCAATCACCTGACACCCGGCCACAGTTGCCTCGGGTGTTCGCTCCGGCACAAACGAATGGGAGGTCGCGTCGCCACGTCCTCCCACTCAACTCTGCTGTCTTTCCTCCAGTGCCTCGACCAGGAGTTTCGTCGCGACCGCGGGATTCGCGGTTCCGCGCATCTGCCTCATCACCTGGCCCATCAGGTACCCGAGAACCGATTTCTTGCCGCCGAGATAATCGGCGACGGCGTTCGGATGCTCTTCGATCGCGGTGCGGACCGCGACTTCGAGCTGAGCCTCGTCGCTCACCTGCGCGAGCCCTCGTTCCGCGACAACGTCGTCGGGATCGGAACCGGTCTCGTGAACCGCGATCAAGACCTCTTTCGCTGTGCGCGCATTGATCTGGCCGTCCTCGACCAGCTCAACCAACTTCTTGAGCTGTTGAGGCGAGACGTTGATCTGGTCGATGTCGAGGTTGCGATCTCGCATCAGCGCGAAGACTTCGCCGGTGACCCAGTTGGACAACTGGCGCGCATGCTGTGGCTCGTCCTTCGCGGCGGCCTCGAAGTAGTCCGCAACCGGCTTCTCCGCCGTGAGGAGTGCCGCGTCGGATCGCCCCAACGCGAACTCACGCTCAAACCGGCTGAGGCGCGCCTCCGGCAGCTCCGGCATTCGTTCGCGGATCTTGCCTGACTCCGACCGGCTCAAAACGAGCGGTGGGAGATCCGGCTCCGGGAAATACCGGTAGTCATGCGCGAACTCCTTTGTTCGCTGCGACACCGTAACTCCGCGTTCTTCAACCCAACCGCGCGTCTCTTGCTCGATTTGCCCGCCCTGGCTCAGCACCTCGCGCTGACGATCGACCTCATACAACAGCGCGCGCTCGACGGCGCGGAAGCTGTTCATGTTCTTGATCTCGACCTTGGCGCCCTCGATCGAGCCATCGACGCTTCGCTGCGAAATGTTGGCGTCGCACCGAAATGCGCCCTCCTCCATATTCGCGGTCGAGACGCCGATGTACCGCAGGATTTGACGCAGCGCCACCAGATAGAGGCGAGCCTCTTCAGGCGAACGCAGATCCGGATCACCGACGATCTCCATCAATGGCACCCCAGACCGGTTGACGTCGACGAGGCTGTAGGTATCGTCGCCACTTCCCCGGTGCACGAGGCGTGCCGTGTCCTCCTCCAGGTGAACACGCCGGATCCCGATCCGACGTGTCTCCCCACCAACCTCGATATCGAGATGGCCGTCGAGACAGAGTGGCAGATCGTACTGCGAGATCTGATACCCCTTCATCAGGTCAGGGTAGATGTAGTTTTTTCGATCGAACTTGCTGAAGTCGGGAATCGAGCAGTTGAGCGCGAGACCGGTCATGATGGTGTAGGAGACGGCCTCCCGATTGATGACCGGCAAGGCGCCGGGCAAACCAAGACAGACCGGGCAAACGTGGGAATTCGGCTCGGCCGACGCATATGCGGCGGAGCACCCACAATACATCTTTGACCGGGTCAGCAGCTGTGCATGAACTTCCAACCCGATGACGGTTTCGAATTCCACCTATTGCACCCCATGCTCCACCACCCTCTTCAAAGGGGGCTCCCGCGATTATAGCACGGGGTTCTGCCTGTGAATGCGCAAGGTTTGACATTCGCGTAGCCCACGAAATCGGCGGGAAACGGACTGGCGGCGCAGTTTTCCGGCCGTCGATCGTCCCGCATTCGAGCATTAGCTGTTATCTGCTGACGTCTTGCGCAAACGTACTCCTAGTCGACGTCGCGCCGCTCACTCACGAGCCCTCGGGAACGATCAATGTAGATGACGTAGGACCGGGAAACGGGGTGATCAAGCCAGCGACTGGCGTGTGTGTATCGCCAGCGGCCAGTATCTCTCGGTACAGGGAGTCGATTACGGGAAGCGTGACCGCCGGCATGCCGAGCAGCTTACGAATCTGGTTGACCAGGTCTCCCGCGGCTTTCAGTCCGGATTCGAGTCCGGGAACTCGGCCGTCGACCTCATGCTGCATCGTGGTCAGCCGAGCGCCGAGATCCTGCGACTCACCATCGAGCACGTCCTGCGATGCCGCAAGGTTCGACTCAGCGGTCGTCAGACCGGCTGATTGCTGGTGCGTGAGGTTGCGCAGCGCGTCATTCTGCCGTTGAAGTCCCTGCAGGTCTCCGTTCATCGACTGGATCTCGCCCTTCAGCGCGGCGACCTGTCTGGTGCTCGCTGTGTCGGGACCTTGCTTGATGACGGCGTTGGAGGACCATCCAACCTGACCAGAATTCGATACGGATTGTGCTACGAGGGCCGCGATCGGCTGCGCGGTTTGGTTGGTTGTGACGGCGGGGCTCAGTGCCAGTCCCTGAGAGAGGGTCGCCGTAATGCCAAGCGTTGTCGCAACGGTGACGGCCAGAACCCAATTGGGGACCGCCACCGGCCGCCCCAGGATCCGAATCAGTTCTCGTGACTCGATGGAGGGGATCGCGGCGTACGTCACCCGGCGGAGAGCCATCGTTCCCGACCGATCCGGCATGGGAGTCAACGGCCGAAAGACGACGCGATGCGATTCATGTGACGGTAGCTGATCCATCGTAATCATGGCGGAAGGATAGATTGGCGAGCGTCAGGCAACCATGCACCATCAGTACCATCACGGTCCGGCTGGCTCCGTGCTTTTGGACTAGCCACTTGGTCCGCCGATGATTTAGACAACGAAATGCTTATGAAAGTCGCGCGGCGGCTGTGATAAGATCAGACGGTTCAGATGAGGGACTTTCCCCGCCTGAATCAGCGTCTGCGCGCCCGCATCATCAATGAATTCACTGATCAACTTCGGGCGTCACAAGCGCACCCGTATTGTGTGCGGTCATCACGGACACGTTCCGGAGGACACCAGACAGACGACGACCGCCCTGGGTCTTCCGTTGTTCCATTCCAGGTAGGAGGCCGGACCCAGATCATGACGGCAAAGGCTGAAACAAAACTCGTCACCCTCAAGATCAACAACCAGGACGTGACTGTCCCGGACGGCACGACCATTCTCGAAGCCTGCCAAATGCAAGGGCTCGAGATTCCGAACCTCTGCTTCCAGCCGCTTCTCCGTCCGTGGGGATCGTGCCGGATCTGTACGGTCGAGATTCTGGGCCGACGTGGTGGTTTGATCGAGTCGTGCGCGGCCCAAGTTCGCGAGGGAATGGAAGTTCTGACCCACTCGCCCGCGGCGCTCGAATCGCGGCAGTTCGTTCTCCAGATGTACTTGATCGACCACGCGCTCGACTGCCCGACCTGCGACAAGTCGGGTGAATGCTATTTGCAGGACAACACCTATCTCCACAACGTGCCGATCAGTCCGTATCAGCGACCGAAGTTGGCACAGCCGTACACCCATCTCAGTAACCTGATCGACTACAAGTGGGACCGCTGCATCATCTGCGCTCGCTGCACCCGCGTCTGCGACGAGGTGATTGGAGTGACCGCCATCGAGGTCCTGGGTCGCGGGCTCGAGGCCGAGATCGGCACCGCCTATGGACAGGATCTGCGCGATAGCACCTGCATCAACTGTGGCATGTGCATCGCGGTCTGCCCGGTTGGCGCGCTTACCGACCGGCGCTTTGGCAACCACCCCTGGGAACTGGACGCCACCGAAACGATCTGCGGCTTCTGCGATGTCGGCTGCACGCTCAATATCGAACACAACCGCGGCATGGTGCGCCGCGTCTCCCACCTGTGGGACCGTGGCGTCAATCATGGCTACACGTGCGAGCGCGGCAAATGGGGCTACGACCAGGTACAGCACCCGGATCGCCTCACAGCGGCCACCGTGCGCGATGGCAATGAAGTTCGCGAGGTGGATGTTGATGAGGCGCTCGATCTGATCTCAGCCAGGCTGAGCCATTACCAGGGCGACCAGTTCGCCGCTCTGGCCTCACCGAGCAACACCAACGAAGAAAATTACATTCTGCAGCAGTTCACCCGCGCGGTCATGGGTTCAAACAACATCGACCGTATGTCGACCGAAGCTCAGCGAGCCGTCGATCGAGCGCTCGCCGCGTCGCTCGGACGTCCGGCGAGCACCAACTCGATGCAGGAGATGTTCACGACACCAGGCTGCGCGATGGTCGTCGGACCGAACATCCTCAACAACGCTCCAGTTTCGAGCTACTGGATCAACTGGGCGCGCACCTATCGGGAGGCCAAGTCGGTCGTCATCAGCCGCGACCACTTCCCGATGTGCGACCGGTCCGAGGTCTGGCTGCGTCCGGCGGAGGGCAAGGAGTTCGCGCTCATCAACGCCATTGCCAAAGTGATCGTCGACGAGAAGCTTGCCCGACCTGACCAGGGCCTGGACAAAGGCTTCGACCAGTGGGTCGATTCCCTCTCCGGCTACTCTCCCGAGGGTGTCGCTCAGGATGCCGGCGTAACGGTCGAGGACATTCGCCGCGCGGCCATTCTCTACGCGACCGGCGGCTTCGAGAGCGCGCAGAGCGGCGAGCACCGCCCGAGCACGATCTATCAGACGCTTGCCTTCGACACGCCACATGCCGCCTATGCCACATCGATTGCGCTGAACAACCTTGCCCTGCTAACCGGCAACGTCGGACGCGACGGGGCTGGCGTAATCGCGTTCCGTGGCCCAGCCAACTACCAGGGCACGACTGACGTCGGCTGCGTTCCGGACATGTTGCCCGGCTATCGCGACATGACGGACCGTGAGACGCGTCAGGTCTTCGAGGCGGCCTGGCTGCCACGCTGGAATGACGCGTCGGTGCCGCAGAACGGCTTCAAGACGGTTCGCTCGCTTCCCGATGCGACGGGCCTTTCGCTTGACCAGATGATCGATGCGATCGATGAGGGCCGCATCAAGGCTATGTACATCGCGTACAGCAGCTTTCCGGACAGCCACGGATTCGACAAGCGGCTGCTCACCGTGCTGCCCAAGCTCGATTTCCTGGTCGTCGAGGAGACTTTCCCAAGCGAACTGACCGAAATGGCCGACGTGGTTCTGCCGGGAGCAATGTTCCTGGAGAAGGACGGATCGTTCACCAACGCAGACCGTACCATTCAGCGGCTGCGCATCACACTGCCGCCCGCGGGCGACATTCATGCTGGTTGGTGGTACGTGCAGCAGATCTCTCGGCGGCTCGGCTACAACCTGGCGCACCACCATCCAACCGCGATTCTGGACGAGATCGCCAAGCTGGTGCCGCTGTACCAGGGCATCTCCTTCCCGCGACTGGAGCGCGGTCCGATGCAGTGGCCGACGCAGCCGTTCGGCGCCGGTCAGAAGGCATACCTGAGCGTCGAGTCCGGATCTGGTTCCCGAAACGACCCAATTCATGCAATCGGACGAGCCGATCGGCCGCTGAACGTGACACATTTATCCGTGAAACCGAGGAACGCATGCTCGATGAAGTCAAAGGATTTCTAGTAACCCTCCGGCGGCTGACGGTTCCCAACCGAACCGTCCAATATCCGGACGAGAAACGCATCATGGCGGAACGCTTCCGCGGACTGCCCTCGCTCCGTGCCGATCCGGAAACCAACGAGGCGCTCTGCGTGGCCTGCGGCCTCTGCGCGCGTATCTGCCCGACGAGCTGCCTGGAGATGAACATCGTTCCGTCTGAAGAGGGAGATCGCGAACTCGGCGAGTTCATTCTCCGTTCCGGGCGCTGCCTCTTCTGCGGGTTCTGCGCGCAGGTCTGCCCGGTTGACGCGATCACCATGAGCGGGGAGTATGAACTCGCGACCCGCGACCGCGACGGGCTGATCTACACCAAGACAGAGTTGGCCGCCATCGGCGCCCAGGACAAGACGTGGTGGGACGCGGGCTCGCCGCCACCCGACGAGCACGACTAGTCAGACGACACATGATCCACCGGGGCTCAAATGAGCCCCGGTTTTTTGTACCCGACCGCTCAGTGTCGGCCTGACATCCCCATTACTCGCTGATTCATTGCGTGCAGGTTGCTGTAAGATCGAGTTGCGGCCGAGCAATTGCGCCGCGGCAAGACCGATTGGAGGAAGGGCCATGGCTAAGGAATTTCCGTTCTATTGCGCGGGCGAGTGGCGTTCTTCGGACAAGCGCTCGACATCAAGAATCCGTACAACGACGAAATGGTCGGCACGACCTGGTACGCGACGGAGCAGGACTACGAGGACGCGGTAACCGGCGCGGAGCGGGCGTTCGAGGAGACGCGCAAGCTCGGGACGTTCGAGCGCGTTCAGATCCTGCAGAAGATGGCAGATGGCATGGCCAAGCGCCAGGAGGAGATCGCGCAGATCATCGCGAAGGAGTCAGGCAAGCCGATTCGCGACGCGCGGGTGGAGTCCGCCCGCGGCGTCTTCACGCTCCAGATCGCGATCGAAGAAGCCAAGCGGATCGGCGGCGAGCTGATCCCGCTCGACCTCATGGCGTCGTCGGCTGGGCGATTCGGTGTCACTCGACGTTTCCCAATTGGACCAATCGCCGGGATCTCGCCCTTCAACTTTCCGCTGAACCTTGCGCTGCACAAAGTCGCGCCGGCCATCGCCTCGGGTAACACCATCGTGCTCAAGCCGCCCACGCGCGACCCGCTGACGATGCTGGCTTTTGCCCAGATCATCGACGAGGCAGGGCTGCCCGAAGGGCGCGGTGAGCATCCTGCCGATGGATCGCGACCTCGGCGACCGGCTGGTGACCGACGAGCGCTTCAAGCTTCTCAGCTTCACCGGCTCACCGGCAGTCGGTTGGGACATGAAGACGCGCGCCGGGAAAAAGAAAGTTGTGCTGGAGCTCGGCGGCAACGCAGGCGTGATCGTCGATCAGGACGCCAACGTTGACCTGGCGGCAGCGCGCGTGCGCGTTGGAGCCTTCTCCTATGCCGGGCAAGTCTGCATCTCCGTGCAGCGTGTCTATGTCCACCGATCCCGCATGGAGGAGTTCACCAGTAAGCTGATCGAGCAGATCAAGGGGATGAAGGTCGGTGACCCGCTCGATGAGTCGACCGACCTGGGACCGATGATCGATGATAAGGCGGCTCAGCGCTCGGAGCAGTGGGTCGCGGACGCCGTCCGTGAAGGCGCCAATGTTCGGGTCGGCGGAAAAGCGGACGGCCGCTTCTTCGAACCGACGGTCATCACCGACGCAAAGCGCGAAAGTTTCGTCTGCAGCCGCGAGGCATTCGCGCCGTTGGTCAACCTGTTTCCATTTGACGATTACGAGGACGCACTGAAGGAGATCAACGACTCCGTATTCGGTCTCCAGGCCGGCGTGTTCACCTCGAGCCTAGAACACGCGCTGCGTGCCTTCGAGACGCTCGAGGTTGGCGGCGTCGTCGTGAACGACATCCCAACCTACCGAATCGACCACATGCCGTACGGTGGCGTAAAGGACTCCGGATTGAGCCGCGAGGGGCTGCGCTATCGATCGAAGACATGACCGAGTCACGACTCATGGTCATCAATCGAGTTCCGTAACGCTGTCTGAACCGACCGCAAAAGCGAACGGCGCGGGTGTCCATGTGCGACACCCGCGCCGTTCGTGTTCCTCCTGCTTGAGGCTATTACGACTCGATCAGACCGCGCAGGCGCTCCAGGTTTTCGATGTCCTCGTGGAGGTCATCACTCTTGGGTGTCTCCAGCAACGCTCCATGATCTTTGAAACGCGGGTCGTTCACGAAATGTCGGAATCCCTCGAGCCCGATCAACCCCTGACCGATGTGATCGTGCCGGTCGACATGCGATCCGAGATCCTTTTTCGAGTCGTTGAAGTGAAAGACCTTGAGATTGTCGAGACCCAGGAGCGAGTCGAACGACTTCATCGTCTCGGTGTACCCCTCGGCAGTGCGAATCTCGTAACCGGCGGCGAAGACGTGACACGTGTCGAGGCAGAAGCCGACGCGTTCAGGCGTTTTGACACGGTCCATGATGCTGGCAAGTTGCTCGAAGCGATGGCCAATCGACGAACCCTGTCCAGCCGTCGTCTCAAGCAGCGTCAGAACTTTGTAGTCTGGAAGGTCATCATGTACGCGGTTGAGCGCCTGGGCAATCCGCTCGATGCCCTCCTCTTCAGTCGACTTGACGTAGGCGCCAGGATGGGTCACGAGAAAGGGCACGCTGAGCTGCTCGCAACGTTCGAGCTCAATGCGGAACGCATCGATCGACTTTTCCCAAAGCTCGTCATCGGGCGAGGCAAGGTTGATGAGGTAGGAATCGTGCGCCACCACCGGGCCAATCTCGGTTTCGGCCAACCGGGCGCTGAACTTCTCGACCTGCTCCTCGTCAATCGGTTTGGCCCGCCACTGGTTGTTGTTCTTGGTGAAGATCTGCAGGGAGTCGCAGCCCGCCTGCTCTGCCCGGTCGACGGACTTTTCGAACCCACCCGCGATCGACATGTGCGCGCCAAAACGCATGACCACTCTCTTCCTCTAGCTGCCCTCAACGCCGGACAGTTCCGCTAGTCGCTTCTGGTTGAACCCCACCATCGCTCCCTCGGGTGCGATGATGAGCGGACGGCGCAACAGCGTTGGCTCCTGTACCATCAGATCGAGCAGTTCATCGTCGGATATGTTCTTACCGGCCAGCCCCAAAGATCGGTACGCCCGGCTTCTGGTCGAAAGGATGTCGCCTGGCTTGAGCCCGGCCCGCTCCAACGTCGCCGCAAGCTCGTCGCGCGTGAAGCGTTCCTTGAAGTAGTCCCGTCGCTCGAATTCGATCCCGTGCTCGCCAAGGAACTCCTCGGCCTTCTTGCATGAAGTTCACGTTGGGTGAACGAAGATCTCCATGTTGATCATCGCTCCTCTCTACCTATCGTTCCACGAACCACGTACAGCGGTGAGGGATCGGTAGGCGATGCGATTGGCTGTAGTACTCGAACGCCGGTCCGGTTCGCGTCCATCCCGGAGAGATCGACGCAGACATCAAGGCTCGGCCTAGTATACCGGAATAGCTGTACGTACATCTAGAGTTAGCCTGCACGGAGAATCAGGGCAGTCACAGCGTCATGGCGTACGTTCGCCATAGTTGAGTCAACACGTCCGGTTCAAAATCGCTAACGAGGACATGGCAAGCTTCCTGCGCTAAGGGATCCAACAGTGATCGCGTGTTTGAAACTGTGCGGATGCTGAAGATCGCCAATTCAACGTGACATGAAGAGCGAACTCAATGCAAATGCATACTGCGCCCTAAGGATGTTATTTCTGTGTCCCGGTTCGAAGGTTACATGGATCCAAATGATTCCTGCTTCGCGTTCACCGACCATGAGTCGTCGGAGAACCGGGCGGATGATCCTCGGTCCGACGACCAGAACGTGTCACCAAGCAAACGAAGATCTTCCAACGGTTCACGACAAAGCGGACCCTCCAATTCGACCCTGCTGTTTCGCTACCGTGTCGTCCCTTCGGTCGGCTTCGTCCATGTCAGTGGCGCCATGGTCCGCGCGACCGGCCGCACCGCACAGGAGTTCCATTCCAAACCTGAACTTCTGAGCCAACTAACGAGCCCCGCCGACCAACCAGGGCTTGTCGCGATGCTCAACTCCGCGACGAGCGACAAGGACCCGGTCGTCGTGCGCGTCCGGACGAGTCGCGGAACGACGATACCCGTCAATCTCACGCATCGCCGCATTCACAACGAGGATGGCGACATCGTCGCGGTCGAGGTTGTCGGCCGCAGGGCCCGGACGTCGCGGAACACGGACCAGCCGGACAACGAGTCTGATGAACGTCTGAGTGCGGCAATGCAACTCTGCAGGGAAGCACTCGGTGTCCTGCGACCGGTGCGTTCCGATACGGGCGAGGTCGTCGACTTCGATTGGTTCTTCGTGAACGAACCCCTCGAAACCATGCTCGGGGCAGGGCCAAAAACCCTGATCGGTTCGACGTTGACGGAATCGGCCGGCGCCCTGGCCGAGGCACTCATCCCGTGCCTGGCCGACTGGATATCCGCTCCAGACGCTGAAACGACGACACGCACTCGCCGCATCGGGTCCGACCTCACGGCCCGAGCCATCCTTCGTGGCGAGTCAGTCATTGTGCAGCTAGAGCGCGATCCGCCGACCACATCGCGCGCGTTCATCGACGCAATTCGCGACACGATCGAGGCGACACTCGACCAGAATCGGACGCTCAAGGAGCGCCTCGCTATACTGTGCGATGCGTTGCTCGAACTCGGGGCCGATTTTTCGTTGGTGCTGTTGAGACAAGTGACCAACGACGCACCACTTGCGGTCTACCGCACCCAACCAGGATTTGCCGATCAGTCGACGCTCGCAAGGTCGATCGAGCGATGGATTGAACCGTCCGCCTCGGTAAGCGGACTCAGCACAACTGGCGAACCAAATCCTGAGGTCGAGGTCCTTGCGTCTCCTAACGAGGAGTCGGCAGAACAGCAGGGAACAGACACGTTGCTCGATGAGATTCAACTCTTTGAGCCGTCGTCCGTCTATGTCAGCCCGCTGCGCGGCGCCGAGGACGAACTTGGCATGATCCTCTTCGGCACCGATCACGACTCGCTGCCGCTGGATGAAGACCGTATTCAAATCGCGCAATTAGTGACTCGACCGATCACGTTTCTGCTCGAGAATGGCGAACTCCGCGATGAAGTACGCTCGGCGTCACTGGTTCGTGAGGAGTTTATGTCAATGGTGGCGCACGAGATCAAGACGCCGCTGACGGGTATTCAGGGCTACGGGCAACTGCTCGACCGTTTTCTCTCGCGCAACGAACCGGATCTCTACCGCGCTCGACGTGCAGTCGGGGGCCTCCAGACCCAGATCCAGCGCTTTCGCACGCTCGCCAATGATTTACTCGACGCAACACGAGTCCACGAGGGCCGGCTGGATCTTCGACTCGAACAGAGTTCTCTGCAGGCGATCGTTCAGAGTGCCGTCGATCGCGTGCAGGCACTCGAACCCGCCGCCGAACGGCAGATCGTAGTTGATATTGGCCAGCCGATCCTGGGCATTTGGGATGCGGCGCGCATCGACCAGGTGCTCTACATCCTTCTGTCGAACGCGGTCAACTACTCGGCAGAGGGTGAGATCCGTCTCTCCGCCCGCCAGGAAGACGACGTCGCAGCGATAAGCGTGGTCGATCAGGGAGTCGGCATTCGCCAGGACGACATCAGGCTCCTCTTCGAGCCGTTCGGGCGAGGGCGTCGTGCTCACGGACTCTCGAGCGGATCCGGGCTAGGCCTTTACCTGGCCCGCGAAATCGTACGGCGGCACGGTGGACAGATTTCCCTGCGAAGTCAGGTAGATGTCGGAACGACCGTCACGCTCCGTCTGCCGCTGAACTCGCCAGAATCAGGCTCCCAAGCACACGCCTGACGCACCGAACCCCTGTCATACATCCCGTGGCCAGCCCGGACGCTGCCAGGTCGGGTCCGGATAGCGGTAGAACCCTCGACCACTCTTGCGTCCCAATTCGCCCCGTTTCACCATCTCAACCAGGAGCGCTGGTGGATCGTCATCCGGATTGCCGCTCTGGTCGGCGTAATGCCGTTCGATGTCAAGCACGACGTCCAGCCCGACCCTGTCCATCATGGCGAACGGTCCGATCTCGGCCTGCATCGATAGGCACCAGAGCCGGTCGACCTCCTCCGGTGAGGCAACCCCTTCCGCCACGACTTTGAGGCTCTCCCGCTTCACCGCATGCCACACCCGGTTGAAGACGAACCCGGTGCTCTCCGCGCGCGCGATCACCGGAACGAGCCCGCAGCCGCGCAAAAATTTAGCAACCCGATCGATGTGCGCTGGGTCAGTCACGCCACAGGTCATCAGCTCGACGCCGGACCGCTGCCACGGCACATTGTAGAAGTGGCTGTTCATCAGCCGCTCCGGTTGGCCGGTGCTCGAGACCAGATGCGCACTACGAAACGAGGAGCTATTCGTGGCCAGGACTGTCTCGGGGCTGGCGACGTCTGACAACTCGGCGAAGAGCCGCCGCTTCAGCTCCATGCGTTCTGGAATGGCCTCAACCACATACCAACAATCCTCAACCGCCTGGGCCAAGGACTGAGCCGGTTCAACCCGGTCCATCGCGTCGGTACCCCCGACTGGCAGGAGGTTGTGGTTGGCAAGGGTCGCTCCTTCCTCACGGATCCTCTCCAGAGCGACATTGAGCACTTGTGGATCGCGATCGTAGAGTTTGACCGGCACGCCGTGCGCGGCAAGCTGAAGCGCGATCTGCCAACCCATCGTACCCGCGCCAATGATCGCGACTGGTTCCTGACGCGTACCTGTCATCTTCGCCCCTTATCGCTCTTGCGTATCTCGCCACGATTGCACCGGATTAGCGTCCCCATTCGGCGCGTTGTACACTGCGGCCGGGAGGAAATCCGGATGCGCGTCCTGATTACCGGTGGTTCCGGTCAGCTCGGCCGGGCCCTTACACAGTCGGCTGAAACGCCCGATGTACTGGCCGTCGGCCAGCGCCAGTTCGACGTCTCCAATTTCGACGCTGTCTGGGAGCAGGTCAAGCGATTTGAGCCGGACCTGATCATTCATGCCGGCGCCATGACCGACGTCGACGGCTGCGAGCGGGAACCGCATCGCGCCTGGGCTATCAATGCGCAGGGAACCCAACATGTAGCCGCCGCCGCGACCGCTGCCGGCGCGTCGCTGGTCTACGTCTCAACCAACTTCGTCTTCGACGGCGCCCAGGACGAGCCATATCATGAGTTCGCCAAACCGCGCCCGATAAGCGTGTACGGCGCGTCGAAGCTGGCCGGCGAAGAGGCTGTGCGCACGACCTGCCCGCGCCACTACATCGTCCGCACGGCGATGCTCTTCGATGAGTCAGGACACAATTTCGTCAACACCATGCTGCGCCTGGCGGCAGATCGGCCGAAGATCACGGTCGTGCGTGACCAGGTTGGCAACCCTACCTATGCCGGAGACCTGGCGCGGGCGATCTGGAAACTGGCCGAACGGCCCGCATACGGCACCTATCACCTGACGAATTCAGGGATTGCGAGCTGGTACGACTGGGCGGCTGAGACGTTCAGGCTCAGCGGCGTGTCGATCGAGGTCACGCCTATCAGCGCCACGGACTACCCACGCGCCGCGACACCGCCCCAGAACGGAGCCCTCGAAAACCGGGCTGGGCACGCCCTCGGCATTGCACTTCCAACGTGGCAGGACGCGCTGGCCCGCTGTCTCGACAACCGCGCCAGGCTGCTCGCCGCGCAATGACCGCCAGTGTCGACGTCCTGATCCCCACCTTCAACGGCTCGCACTTCCTCGAAGGCTGCCTGCGGGCTCTGGCTTCCCAAACCTATCGCGACTTCCGCGTCATCGTAGTCGACGACGGCTCGAGCGACGGCACGGTGCGGCATCTCGAAGCGGAGTGGCCAGAGGTCGAGGTCATCGCATTGCCAACCAACCGCGGGCTGGCCCGTGCGATCAACTGCGGGCTGGAGCAGTCAACGTCGGAGTTCGTCGCCCTGCTGAACAACGACGCCGAACCGGAGCCTGCCTGGCTCGCGGCGTTGGTCGACGCCCTGGAACGACATCCAGGGGCCGGCGCGGCCGCCAGCAAACTCAAGCTCCTCGACCGCCGCGATGCGATCCACTCGGCCGGAGACACCTATTCGCGGCGAGGCCGTCCTGGGAATCGGGGTGTCTGGCAGCGAGACACCGAGCAGTACGACGTAGAGGAGGAGGTCTTCGGCGCCTGCGCCGGAGCCGCGCTCTATCGGCGGTCAGCGCTCGACGCATGTGCGGCGGTTGACGGCGCGCTTCTCGACCCGGACTTCTTCATGTATTGCGAAGACGTCGATCTCAGCTGGCGGCTGCGCCTGCTTGGATACGGGATCGTCTATGTTCCCAACGCCGTGGTCTATCACCGGCTCTCGGCCACGGGCGGCGGGCCGTTGGCGTCCTATTACGTGGCGCGCAACACGATCAACGTGATCGTCAAAGACATTCCGGCGACACTTTTGCGCGAGAATGCGCTCCGCATCCTGAGTGACCAAGTGCGCGAATTCGTCCTCACCATGCCGCACGCGAGAGAACCGGCCGCCAGGGCCAAGCTGCGGGGCACGCTCGCCGGCCTTCCGCTGCTGCCCAGGATGCTCCGCAAGCGGCGGCGCATTCAGAAGCACGCCACGGTCGATCCCGAAAGACTCGCAGCCTTGCTCGAGCCGTAGCGTGCCCGCCGGTCAGTCCGCCGCAGCCATCGCTTCGACCGGTTTTTCTCCAATATGCCGGTATCCAGGCAGGAGGACAGAGAGGCAACCGACAAAGGAGAAGCAGGTAAGCCCCGAGAACATCAACGTCAGCGGCGTCCCGATAGCATCTGCGATGGCGCTGATCGGCAGCACGGTGATCGGCCGGATCGACTGCGACACCATGTAGACTCCCATCACCCGGCCATAGACCGCCTCGTCGGTATTCATCATGATCAGCGTACTATTGAGCGCCATGTAGGAATCGCCCGCCAGTCCCGTCAGGAAGAGGAACGGCAACGCCACCCACAGGTGGTGCTCATAGACCCCGAA
Source organism: uncultured Chloroflexia bacterium (assembly GCA_963728335.1). Classification (GTDB taxonomy): domain Bacteria; phylum Chloroflexota; class Chloroflexia; order Thermomicrobiales; family Thermomicrobiaceae; genus CALAGB01. The sequence goes on along the minus strand of CAVSJP010000007.1, from coordinate 343,140 downwards.
CGCGAACGCGAACAGACTGGCCCCAAAGATGATGCCCAGAATGAGCTGAAGCATTCCTTTGCGTTCGTAGGATGAGAGATAGGCGATCAGTAAGGTGCCGGTCAGCGCGCCCACACCAGCCACCGTGAGAAGCATGCCCAGTCCGGTTGAACCGATATTGAGCGAGCCGAGAGCTACGACCGGCATGAGACTGGTGTAGGGCATGCCGATCGCCAGGGGCACGAAGCCCAGGCTCATCAAGACCAGAAGGAGCCGGCGCTGACGAATGTACGCAAAGCCGTCGACCAGGCTGCTCCGCACATTCCGGCGAGTTCCGGCCACGATCCCCGGATTCTCAACTCGAAATATCGACCACCAGACCCACAGGTAGCAGGCCGCGAAGACGAAATAGACGCCGCTCACGTTGATGAAGGGAATGGCGATCATCACTCCCGCGACGGCGGGTCCGACGACGCGTGTGAGATTCATGCCTGCCGTGTTGAGCGCGATGGCGTTCGCCAATTGGTTCCCTTTGCCAACGATCTGAGGCAGGTACGCCTGTCTGGCAGGCATATTGAGGGCGAACGCGGTTCCTTGAATGAAGCCAATGGCCAGCAGCCAGGTGATCGTGATGACGTGGGTCGAAACGAGAATTGCGGCGAAGAGTGCGGTCAGACCGAGGACGGCCTGCGTCCACAGGAGCACCGTTCGTTTTGGAAATCGATCGGCAATAACGCCGCCCACGGGCGATAGGAAAATCCGCGGCACTCCCATGGCCAGCGTGACCAGGCCGAGTGAGAGCGCGTTCCCGGTCAGCTTATAGGCCAGATAGCCGCGGGCAACCTGCTGCATCTGCATCGCCATCCACGAGCCGAGGAAGCCGAACCAGAGCACGCGAAAATCTCGCACTTGCAGCGATTCGAATGTTTGTGCGGTGACGCCGCGAATTTGCTGGACGCGCGTCCTCCGCGCCACCGGTTCCGCGGCCAACTCGTTCGATGGTTTCGAACTGTTCCCAGTGTGCATTCCCGAATCCCCTTGCAAAACTCATCAAACCTGGACAGAACGAGCTATCGTGCCATCACGGGCGCAGGAGAAACGGGTTAGCCATCATTCGGCGGAAGAAGATTGATTTCGACACGTGCGAGCAGCGCTTCGAGCGAGGCAAGCTCCGCCGCACTCAGCCCTGCCAGCGCCCTGGCGCGGTGCTGTTCCTGGATCTCATGAATCGCGGGCAGCGCCGCGGTCGCCTGCTCGGTTAGCCAGACGCGCTGGAGTCGCCGGTTCTCGGGGTCGCAGGCACGCCGTACCCAACCCGCCTGCTCCAGCCGCTGGAGCGCGCCAGTCAACGTGGCCGGCTCGATCAGCATTCTCCGTCCCAATTCAGCCTGAACCAGACCGTCTTCTTCCGTGAGGCGATTCAGTAGTCCGACCTGTGGCGCCGTGAGTCCGAACGCCTGCAGCGCGTCGTCGAAGCCCTTGCGCAACAGCCGCGAGACCCGAGCAACACGCGCGGTCGGCGAGAGAGCGACGTGAATCTGTGCGGGTCTTGACGTGGTTGACCTGGACATTGCACTTCCGATGTTAGGAGCCTAATATTCGTATCCGAACATCATAACAGCTTAGCAATCACAAGGCGACAACAACGGCGAATTGATTTGGCTTGGGACCGGGTGGTCATCTCCCGTAGCCACAGCCGAGGAATCGTCCCGCCCGTCGCGGATGCTCACGGTTGGGATTCACGTGGGCGTGTAGAACTACGGCGTCAAGCGAGCGTCTCCGTCGCACCACCTGCGTCGAGCGCGATTCCGCGGGGCGTTCCGTGTTCTCGAATCGTTTCGAGGTCAATCTGTCCAACCGGATGCTCATCTGAATCGACCACCACGAGACGCTGCGCGTTCGATTCCAGGAGCAGTGAAAGCGCCGAGCGCAGATCTGACGACTGCGAAATCACCGGGTGTACGCCCAGCTCGGCGCCATTTACACGTGTCATCGCCTCGCGCACCGGGATCAAGCTGAGACGACGCAGCACGTCCTCGCTGCCAAGCAATCGGCTCACAAACTCATCCGCCGGATGGAGCACGATCGAGCCTGGTGTCCCAGATTGCACGACCCGGCCCTCGCGCATGACCACGATCTGGTCGGCCAGCCGCACCGCCTCCTCGACGTCATGCGTCACGAAGAGCATCGTCTGGCCAAGCTGTTCGTGGATGCGCTGGAGCTCGCCTTGAAGGCGGTTTCGCGTAATCGCGTCCAGTGCTCCAAACGGTTCATCCATCAGCAACATCGACGGGTTTGCGGCCAGCGCCCGGGCGATACCGACACGTTGCTGTTCGCCCCCGGAGAGCTGAGCGGGAAAGCGCCGCCGATATTCGTCCGGATTCAGACCGACCAGTTCGAGCAACTCGTCGACGCGCTTCGAGACGCTCCGCTTGTCCCACTTCAAGAGCTTTGGTACGACGGCAACGTTGTCTTCGATCCGGAGGTGAGGAAAGAGCCCCGACTGCTGCACAACGTAGCCGATGCGCCGGCGAAGCTCAGGTGGGGAGACGGTGTCAATCGGAGTGTCGTCGATCAGGATGCGTCCGCTGGTCGGCTCGTAGAGACGGTTGACCAGCTTCAAGAGCGTCGTTTTTCCGCAACCAGACGGCCCAAGTAGAACGACGAGCCGGCCTGGCTCAACGTCCAGCGACACATCGTCCACGGCGGGTCGCTCCATGTCAGGAAAGACCTTAGTCACGCGATCGATCGTAATCGAACTTGCTGGAATTTGACTGCGTGTTGCTGAGACGATGGCGCTCTCCCGGATTCCTAGCTACGCCGAGCTCCGGCCAGACCGTCCAAACGCCAATTCGAGGCCACGGACGGTACTGCCAAGCATGATGCCGTAGATGACATGGGCGGCCAACGCCTTGACGTGGGTCGACAGAGGGTAGCTCGTCGGTTTGCGGGCGATGCCGATCATCCAGAGAAGCAGCTCGTCACTCCCGAGCCAGAGAGCAGCACCGTAGAGAAGGCCAGAACGTGGGCCACTCTTCAGAGGTAGCACGGCGTACGGTACACCCCAATGCACGCCGTAGGCCCAGTGGAGCCGGTTGCCGAGTGTCCGAACCCGCGTACGACTGATCGACACATTGAGATAATCCGCAAAACGGTGAGCGACTTTTTCAGGAGAGCTTTCCGGCTCCTCTTCGTTCGAAGGTGGAGTGGACTGCTGATTTGAATTTGAGTCCGAACCGTGTAGGGAACCGATCCAGGAGGACACAGCGGGAATAACGGTCGATTGTCCACGGTCCATGGCAGCGGTCGCCACAGCGCCGGCAGCCAATCCGATACCAATCTGTTTCAACATCGTGGCTCGCGTCGTCCCTTCGATTCGACTCAGTGATTCAGCGCTCGGCCAGGCTTTGTTGGGTTTCCTGATGAGTCGTGCGCATGCCCTGTGCCAGTGCGACCACGCGTGGAAAGTCACACCACAACGACGGTCTGGCACGCAGCCTGCGCCAGTCTCTCGGATGGCGCGATGTCACCCACATCAGAGCGCGCAGTCTTGGGGGCAATAAGCACTTGAACTACATCCTGCAGGGAGAACACTGGAGTCTGGCTGACCCAAGCGGTATTCCGCGTCTGCTGGTGGATCACCTATCAATCACCGCCATTGCGCTACTCATCGGCCTCGCGATTGCGTTCCCGCTCGGCCTGGTCGCGGCTCGTTTCAACCGCTTCTACTTGCCAGCTATCACGGTCGCGGGAATTCTTTACACCATCCCGAGTCTGGCGTTTATGGCGCTGCTGATTCCGTTCACCGGACTGACCAGGACGACAGTGATCATCCCGCTCGTCTTCTATGCACAGGTCGTGCTGATACGAAACGTCGTCGCGGCCATTCGCTCCGTCGATCCGACGTTGGTCGAGACTGGACGTGCCATGGGAATGAATGGCTGGCAGGTCCAGCTTCAGGTGGTGTTGCCGCTGGCACTGCCAGTGATCGTGGCCGGACTACGGGTGGCTGCGGTCACGACGATTGGTATCGCGACCATCGCGCCGCTCTTTGGCGTCAAGGATCTCGGCTACCTGATCTTCCAGGGCTTCAACACGAGTTATCAGGACCAGGTCCTGGCAGGTGTGATCATGGTGAGCGCGCTGGCCATCGTCGTCGATCTCGCGCTGCTGGGAATTCAGCGGCTGCTCGGACGAGGTCGGCGCGTTGAAGCCGTTGCTTAGGACAATCTCGTGAGGATGGCACTTTGAACCTCATCCATGAGGTAACGCAGTTTTTGAACGAGCCAGGAACGAATTTCGGCCAGCAGACCGTCGTCTACCTCAAGCTCTGTTTCATTCCGATTGCGCTGTCGATCGGGATCGCCGTGCCAGCCGGCGTGCTGGTCGCGCGCCGGCCCATCGCGGCATTTGCCGCGACAAACATCAGTGGACTGGCCCGCGCCATTCCGACGCTCGCGTTTCTGGCGGTGGCCCTGCCCTATCTCGGCATCGGCTTTACCCCGGCGGCCACGGCGCTGACGGTGCTGGGTATACCACCGATATTGCTCAACACTATCGCCGGCATGCGCGGTATCGACCCGGTCGTGGTGGAATCGGCACATGGCACCGGGATGACCCCGTTTCAAGTACTGACACGCATCCAGGCGCCGCTCGCCTTCCCGGTTGTCGCGGCCGGCATCCGAACCTCGGCGGTCCAGATCGTGGCGACGGCACCGTTGGCGGCGCTCATCGGAGCGGGCGGATACGGGGATTACATCCTGCAAGGAATCTATTTACTCGAGACCGCGCCGCTGGTCGTTGGCTCGGTCGCGGTCGCCGCACTGGCCATGATCGTTGAATTCGGCATGGCCGCGTTCGAGCGACTCGTAACTCCGCAAGGTTTACGTCAACAAACTGAAGAACAGACCCAGGTGACTCCACGAATGGCGTCCGCGACCTGATCCGGCGCCCACTCAACCCGTACCCGTGACTCACTGAGGAGGAAACACGATGCACCGAAGTACACATGCGACACTACGGCTTCTGGCCGGCCCGCTCATGCTTATCGCGACGCTGCTCGTCGCGAGCTGTGGCGGCGGTTCGACCTCCGCACCGACCTCCACGACCGGTTCCGCAGTACAGACCACTGCCACCGCGGTGCTTTCGAGCCCGTCCGCTGGTGGCTCCACCGCCAGCCCAATGAGCTCGCCCAGTGCCGCCTCGTCTTCGGCAGCGGCCGTGAACCCGTCGAGTATCAGCATTACCGTCGGCAGCAAACTCGACGTCGACAGCCAGCTGAATGCGGAAATGTACGCGCTGTTGCTCCAGGATCAGGGATTCAAGGTGAGCACGAAGCTGGGACTTGGTCAGACTCCGGTGCTCGACAAAGCGATCAAAAGTGGCGCGATCGACATCTACCCAGAATTCACCGGCACCGCGCTCTCGCTTCTGAAGCTGGACCCGACTCAGGACGCCCAGCAGGCCTATCAGGAAGTGAGCAGCGCCTACGAGAAGCAGTTCAATTTGACCTGGCTCAAACCGGCCTATGACCTGAATGACAGCTACGCCATCTGTACCTCACAGAAAGTGGCCAACGATCGCAATCTGAAGACGATCGACGATCTCAAGCCGATCGCCGACCAATTGACGCTCGCCGCGCAGCAGGACGGCATCGACGCCGCCGTTACGCCTGTCCAGAATAGCTACGGGATTCAGTTCAAGAACGTCGTGAAGATCAGCGAACAGCTCGGCTTCGAAGCTGTCACCAAAGGGAACGCCGATCTCAACGTCTGCTATACCACTGACCCGAACATCATCGTCAATAACTTCGTGGTCCTGAAGGACACCAAGAACGTGTTCCCGATCTACAACCCCGCGCCGGTTGTCCGTGATGAGCTGCTGCAGAAGGGGCCGTCGATCCGGACGACGCTCGACGCGCTTCAGCCAAAGCTGACGACGGACACGATGGTCAACCTGATCAAGCAGGTGAGCGTCGATCACAAGTCGGTCGAGGATGTCGCCAAGTCGTTCCTGCAGGACCAGGGGTTGTTGGGGAAGTAGAGAAGTGGAGCGTGCTCTTCACCAATCTCCGCCGCGTTGACTGACCTTGCGCAAGATGATAATCTGAAGCTTGACACATGAGCCTGTGACTGGGAGTAGTAGGCCGCAGCAGACGCCGACAGGGAGACGGGATCACCGGCTGAGAGTCCCGTTCGGATCGAATGGCTGAAGTCGCCCACGAGGCCGACGCTCGAACGCATTCGTCAGTAGAGCGTCGCGGGAACGCCCGTTACAGCGTTTGAGCGCGGCGCCGCCATCCTTTGCATGCGGAGCCGAATCAAGGTGGTACCGCGGTGTTGAGCCGTCCTTGTCTACAAGGGCGGTTTTTTGTTGTCTGCAGGATCATCGACAGCCGCAGGACCGGCACGTCAGGAGGAATGAGAGATGGCACCAAGAGCCACACCGAACGAGCTCGCGAAGACGTACGATCCGAACAAGATCGAGGGCCGCTGGTACGATCGCTGGTTCGACAGCGGCTACTTTGCTCCCGAGGTCGACCCGGGAAAAGAACCGTTCGTCATCATCATGCCGCCGCCGAACGTGACCGGCGAACTGCACATGGGCCACGCTCTCTTCGTCGCGGTGGAAGATATTCTGTCGCGCTGGCACCGCATGCAGGGAACGCCGACCCTGTGGCTGCCGGGGGCGGACCACGCCGGCATCGCCGGGCAGTGGGTGGTGGAGCGCGAGCTCGCGGCCAAGGGGATGAGCCGTCACGATCTCGGCCGCGAGCAATTCCTGGACCACGTCTGGGAGTGGATGGATCGCTATCGAAGTCGCATTCTGAGCCAGCTGCGCATTCTCGGCGCCTCGTGCGACTGGACTCGCTTCCACTTCACCATGGATCCAGGGCCGTCCCGCGCCGTGCGCACCGCCTTCAAACGGCTCTACGACAAGGGGCTAATCTATCGCGGCGAGCGGCTAATCAACTGGTGCCCCCGCTGCATGACCGCGCTCTCAGACCTCGAGGTGGAGCACGAGGAGATCCAGTCGCATATCTGGACACTGCGCTACCCGATTGTCGGTACCGACGACTTCATCGAGGTGGCCACGACGCGCCCCGAGACGATGCTCGGCGACACGGCGGTGGCCGTTCATCCCGGGGATGAACGCTATCAGCACCTGATCGGCCGCAAGGCGACGCTGCCGATCCTGGGCCGTCAGCTGCAGATCGTCGAGGACGAGGCCGTCGACCCCTCCTTCGGCACCGGGGCGGTGAAGGTTACTCCGGCGCACGACCCGAACGACTTCGAGATCGGGCGACGTCACGATCTTCCAGCCATCAACGTGATGAATCTCGACGGCACCATGAACGAGAACGCCGGTCCGTTCGAGGGGCAGACGACCCAGGATGCTCGCAGCAATATCGTGGCGCGCCTCGATGAGGAAGGGTTCCTGGTGGAGGTGAGTGATCACGTCCACGCAGTGGGCCGCTGCCAGCGCTGCGGCACGGTGGTCGAACCGATCATCAGCAAGCAGTGGTTCGTCAACATGCAGCCGTTGGCCAAACCCGCCATCGAGGTGGCCAATGATGGCACGGTTCGCTTCGTCCCGGAACGGTTCAAGGGGATATATCTCCACTGGATGGAGAACATCCACGACTGGTGCATCTCACGTCAGCTCTGGTGGGGGCATCGCATCCCAGTCTGGTATTGCGACTGTGGCGAGATCATCGTGACCGACGACGAGATCGTCGAGACGTGCCCCAAATGTGGCGGCTCGAACCTGGAGCAGGATCCTGACGTGCTCGACACCTGGTTCAGCTCCGGATTGTGGCCCATGAGCACACTCGGCTGGCCGGACGAAACCGAGGACCTGAAGTACTTCTACCCCGGCTCGGTGATGGAGACCGGCTACGACATCCTCTTCTTCTGGGTGGCACGCATGATCTTCTTCGGACTCGAGTTCATGGGTGAGGCGCCGTATCACACCGTCTACCTCCACGGGACGGTGCGCGACGAGCAAGGCCAGCGCATGAGCAAGACGAAGGGGAACGTGATCGACCCGACCGAATTGACCAAGGAGTACGGCAGCGACGCGCTGCGCTTCAGCCTGATCACCGCCGGAGCGCCGGGCGCCGATATGAAGCTGAGCGTGCAGCGCGTCGAATCGAACCGCAACTTCGGCACGAAAATTTGGAATGCGACGCGGTACGTGCTGCGTTCGATCGAGGGCGCCCAAATCGGACGGGACGAACATGGCGCGCCGCTTCCGGCCGATGAAGCGCACATGACACTGGCTGACCGCTGGATCACCAGCCGCCTGGAGCAGTTGACCGCCGACGTCCAGGATCTGCTGATCAATTATCAACTGGGCGAGGCGGGCCGTCGGCTCTACGAGTTCCTGTGGTCGGAGTACTGCGACTGGTATATCGAGTCGACCAAAGTGGTGCTGAACAGCGAAGACGAGGGAGCCAAGGCCGCGGCACGGCAGACCTTGGTCTATGTGCTGGAGCGTGCGTTTCGGCTGCTTCACCCGTTCATGCCGTTTGTGACCGAGGAACTTTGGCAGCACCTTCCGCACAGTGGCGAGAGCATCATGGTCGCGCCGTGGCCGGTCGCTGACGAGGTCGCGCATCGACGATGGGGCCGTCGCTGAGTACTCGTTCATGATCGATACCGTGCGCGCCGTGCGTAACGCGCGCGCGGAGTCGGGCGTGGAGGCGTCGTTCTGGATCTCAGCGCTGATCTACCCCGGCTCGCACGGCGAGACGTTCGGCAACCTGGAGGAGGTCTTCTCCTTCCTGGCGCGCGTCGGCAAGGACCGGCTGGAGTACCGCTCCGAGCCAATGGAAGCCGCCAAGTCAATGGTGACGCTGGTGGTCGACGACGCGGTGATCTATCTTCCTCTGGCTGGCATGGTGGATCTCGACGCCGAGCGAGAGCGGTTGCGGAAGGAGATCGACGACGTCGAGGCGGACATCGCCCGCGTTGGAGAGCTGCTCTCCAACGAGCAGTTCACCAGCAAAGCGCCGGAGAAGGTGGTCAACACGCAGCGGGAGCGCCTGACTGCGTCGCAGGAGCGGCTGTCACTGCTGCAAGCGCGCCTGGACGAACTCGACGGGTGATCGCGGAGCACGACCTCCAACCCGACCGGGCACTGGCGAGCGATTGGTACGAGCGCAGCGTCATTGACGTCGCCCGCGATCTCCTGGGCTGTCTGATCGTCTCAGTCCTACACGGCGAAACGGTGGCCGGCATGATTGTCGAGACCGAAGCCTATGACGGTGAGGACGACCCTGCCAGCCACTCGGCCTTCCGCAAGAAGGGTCTCGTCGAGGCGATGTGGGGACCGCGCGGTAGTCTCTACGTCTATCGTGCCTACGGCATGTATCCCTGCTTCAACGTCGTCGCGGGGCCCGGACGGCGCCCGTCTGCCGTGCTGGTGCGGGCCATAAGTCCAGTGATCAACGCTGACGCGATGGCGCGCCGAACCGGTCGACCGCCGGACCAACGGGTTGCCAGCGGACCCGGGCTGACTGGACGCGCGCTCGGCATCAGCCCGGCAGACAACGGGCATTTGCTTCACGAGCCACCCGTCTGGATTCAGCCTGGTGACGCGCGCGGAAACGTCGTGGCTGGACCTCGCATCGGCATCACGCGCGGAACCGAGCATCACTGGCGCTTCGGGATTGAGGGCCATCCGGCGCTCTCGAAGCGCTTCGGCTAGGGTCGGTCTCTTACACCCGCTGCTATACTCAACTCGCGGGAGAGAGCGATGCCAATCCAAATTCTTGACGACGCCACCATTGGAAAAATCGCCGCTGGAGAGGTCATCGAGCGACCGGCCTCCGTGGTCAAGGAACTGGTCGAAAACGCGCTCGATGCGCATGCCCGGTCCATTCTGATCGAGATCGAAGCGGGCGGCAAAGACCTGATCCGCATTCGTGATGACGGCGACGGCATCCAGCGCGACGACCTGCTGCTGGCAGTCCAGCGCCACTCAACGTCGAAGCTCAAGCGCTTCGAGGATCTGGACCATCTGGCGTCATTTGGCTTCCGCGGCGAGGCCCTGTCCAGCATCGCGGCAGTCGCCGACCTCCAGATTCTCAGCCGCATGCCGAACGAACGCAGCGGCTGGCTGCTCCGCTCCGAATTCGGCCGGAACGCAGCCCCGTCGCCTGTAGCGACCGCCGGCGGTACGACGATCTCCGTGAAGGACCTGTTTGCCAACGTTCCGGCGCGCCGCAAGTTCTTGAAGCAGGATGCAACTGAAGTCGGCTATATCCAGCGGGTGGTCGCCGCCTACGCGCTCGGCTTTCCCGAAGTTCGCTTCGAACTCAGCGTCGACGGGAGCGCGGTGCTCCTGACGAGCGGTTCGGGCGACCTGCTTGACGCAGCCGTCGGCGTCTTCGGAGCCGAGATCGCCGGACAGATGGTGCCGATCGAACCGCCGGAAGATCTGTTGGACGAGGATCAGCCGGAAGACCGCCGCGAGATCGCGGTGACCGGGTTGATCGGGCTGCCGACCGTGACGCGCGGAAATCGCCAGCAGATGGTACTGCTGATGAACCGCCGCTGGATCGAGCACCGCTCGCTGGCGTTCGCCATCGAACAGAGCTATCACACGCTGATTATGGTTGGACGTTATCCGATCGCGGTGATCAACATCTCCGTTCCGCCGGAACGGGTCGATGTCAACGTACATCCAACCAAACGCGAGGTCCGCTTCAGCGACGAGCGTCTCATCTTCTCGTCGGTTCAGCGAGCCGTGCGCGGCACGCTGATGCGCCACACACCCGCGCAGTCGATCCCGCTTGTCGTTGAGAGTCCGCTCTCGGCCGAGAGCGTCCAGCGACGCATGACGTTAGCCAATCCCGAGCGCGCGAAGACGCCGCCGAGAGCGATGATCGAACCGCCGACTTCGTCGTCACCGAGCGAACGTGTGCTGCCGCCGGACCCGATTGAGCCGGACGTTCCGATTCTGCGGGTGCTCGGACAGGTAGGCGCCACCTACATCATCGCCGAAGGGTCCCGACGGCATGTATCTGGTCGACCAACATGCCGCGCACGAGCGCATCCTGCTCGAGAGGTTGCTCACGCAGTCCGAGCGCCATGCGCCGGAAGTCCAGCGCATGCTCGAACCGCTGGTGGTCGACCTGACGCCGGAGCAGATGACGGCGGCCACCGACGCGGCGGAAGACCTCCAGCAGCTCGGCTTCGAGATCGCGTCGTTTGGCGGATCGTCGGTCGCGCTCCGGGCGATACCGGCCATCATGACGCGTCGCGATCCATCACGGACCTTGCTGTCGATCCTCGACGAGATCTCGCGCGGCGGCAACGGGCGCTCGCGCTTCGAATCGGTCGCGATGAGCACCGCCTGCCACTCTGCCATTCGAGCCGGACAGAATCTCTCGCTCGGAGAGATGCGCGAACTCCTGACTCAACTCGAAGGTTGCACGGCTCCTCGGGCCTGCGCCCACGGGCGCCCAACCATCCTCCACCTGAGCCAGGACGAACTTGAACGACAATTTTCGAGAAGGTAAGTGAATTGGGGCCTGCGGTGAAGCAGCCCGCATCCTCAGGAGATACGTTCGAACGTTAAGAACCCTCTCCTGCGGGTACCCGCATGCGGGTATGGAGAGGGTGATGAGCTTTCGAGGCAGGTGAGGGCGCTTCGGGCTAGTTCTGGGAATGCAGGCTCGACATCGAGTTCGAGTTCTGCGGCTGCCCCTCTTCGCCGAGCTTGATCCAGCCGTGGCGCAAGGCGTAGATGACTGCTTGCGTGCGATCGTTGACCGCCAGCTTTCGCAGGATCGACGTGATGTGGTTCTTTACCGTCTGATCGCTGATATTCAATAGCCGCGCGATCTCTTTATTGCTGTTGCCGTGGGCAACGCTATCGAGAATCTCGACCTCGCGCGGGGTCAGCGGCGAAAAGACCGCGCTGGAGACTTCGTCGATCTGCGCTAACTCGCGAAACTGATCGAGAACTTTTGACGCCACAAATGGCCGCGACAGCACGTTCTCGTTGATCAAGTACTCGCCGCGACCGACTCGTCGGATCAGCGAGATCAGGTCGGCCGGGTCGATGTCCTTCGTCGAGTAGGCATTGGCTCCCGCGCGAATCGCGGCGAACAGCTGCTCGTCATCCTCGTGCATCGTCAGAACGATCACGCCCGCCTGCGGGTGTCGTCGCTTCAGGATGCGCGCCACCTCAAGGCCGCTCATATCCGGCAGGTTCAAGTCGAGCAAGACCACATCCGGCACATGGACGTCCGACTGCCGAATCGCCTCCTGTCCGGAGTCGGCTTCGCCGACCACCAACAGGTCCGCCTCTTCTTCGAGGCTCCAGCGAATTCCCCGTCGAAACAGAGGATGATCATCAATGACGAGGATCTCTATCTGGTTCACTTTCGCCTCCTAGCGCCCGAGTCTTGACGATTATCGCGCCGTGCACGTGAACGACCAACCGCTCGCGGATTGAGTGGAATAGACAACGTGACGTCCGTACCCGATCCAAGTTCGCTCCAGATCGTCAGCGTCGCTCCAATAACCTCTGCGCGCTCGCGCATGCCCACCAGACCAAACCCGCTCATCGCGGTGGAGACGGCCGCACCCGGCCGGAATCCAACCCCATTGTCTCGTACTCCGACCTCTAAACCAACCTCAGACGCAACAATTGAGACCGAAGTCCTAGATGCGCGTGAATGCCGGTGGACATTTTGCAGAGATTCCTGAATAACGCGAAACGCGGTCATTTCCTGATCCGGGGTAAGGCGTGGAAGGTTATCATCGACATGCAGGTCGATCTCGCCGGGAAACAGATGACGGTACGTTTGGATGTAATGCTCGGTAGTGGCGGCCAGGCCACGCTGGCCAAGCATGGTCGGGCGCAAATCAAAGATGAAGCGGCGAATCTCGGTCAGCCCCTCGCGCATCGCAGACTTGACCCGGTCGATCTCTTCGGCACTCGAACGGCGGCCCTCGATCTCACTCGACAAGGAACGTCCGACAAATTCGAGGCCGATAATGGCGTTGGCCAGCACCTGGGCCGGTCCGTCGTGGATCTCACGCGCCAGACGACGGCGTTCATCCTCCTGCGCTTCGATTGACACCTGACGCAACGTCAGGCGCTGGGCGTCGTCGACACCGGGCAACACTTCATCAGATCGGAACTGCTGGCGGCTCGTGGTGAGCAGGTGGACAAACCCATTGAGTTGTCGGTACATGGCGGAGACGTGCGTATAGCGCGCGAGGAGCTCGTCCTCCCGCTCTCTCAATTCAGCATCCTCGTCATCGTCGCTCAGCAACTCCCCATCGGGTTGCGCCAGCATCCGCTCGAGGTTATGCTCCTCTATCGTTCCCTGGATTGCTGCTCGTGCATTGGCGATGACCGTGAGCATGGAATTCAGTTGATCGACCGTCGCGCTGAGCCGATCCTCGAGAGACGCAATGTTCTCGTAGACGGTCTCGACAATGTCGTCGATGTCTTCAGGCCCCATGCCTGACAATGTTTGCTCCCATCGCCGTATATCGATGTTGATATGTCATTGTGGTCTTTCGAAACTTACGATCAAACCCGAATGCGGAGCAAAGTAAAGTGACACTCGCTCCAGTATAGCACGGCACTACTTTACCATATTCTCATGGTGTACGTATACCCCTCAACCCGCGAACATACGGAGGGTCACATGCAATCGATCGCGTTGATAACCATCGGCCAATCGCCTCGGGAGGACATCGTCGCGTCGATGTTCGGCGAGAGTCCACCCCGGTCGATCATCGAACTGGGAGCGCTCGACAACCTTAGCCGCGACGAGATTGAGCGCCTGCGCCCGAATGAGATGGAGCATCCGCTCGTCAGCAGGCTGCGAGACGGCAGCGAGGTCGTGCTGGCCAAAGAGCGGCTGATGCCGCATATGCAGTCCGCAGTCGATGGCGCCGTGGCTGCTGGAGCGACAGCGGTCGTCATTCTCTGCACCGGCGAATTCACGCAACTCGCCATCCCGGTTCCCGCCATCTACCCGGATCGCGTGCTGGTCCACGTGATCGACGCCGTGCTTCCCAGTGGGACAGTGGGCGTGATGCTGCCACATGTGGGACAGATGGATACCATGCGTCAGAAGTGGACCACGCCGTCGCGTACGTTCGCAGGTACTGCGGTTTCCCCCTACACGTCACGCGACGAACTCGCCGGGCATGCCCGGGAGTTGAAGTTGCAGGGCGCCGGGCTCATCGTACTCGACTGCATGGGATTCGATGCTGAGATGAAACGCCAGGTCGCTGCGGCCTCTGGGCTGCCGGTCATACTGGCGAACCGGCTGATTGGCCGAGTGGTCGAGGAACTGAACGGCGAATCGTGAGGCTAGGGCTCGGTCGAACCGAAGTGCGATACCATCTCACGTGAGGGGACGCGATCGTATTGGTGACGGAGGTCATTGAGACGTACGCGCAGCAGGTCACGCACCATGAGCAGGCTGTCAACACCGGGGCGCACCTTGCTGCCGTCGACGTGGCGCCAGGTGACAGGTAGCTGGTAGAGCAAGTAGTTGAGTTTGCGTGCGAGGAAGATCAATTCAACATCGAACCCGGTGACGAGCGGCCCGCGCACGTCGCTCGTCTGGTTCCGATAGAGAAGCGAGCGCCCGAAGAGGTCCATTGCCACTTCCGCACGGAAGCCCTTGAACCCGCACTGCGTATCGCGAATGCCGCGGACCGTCACGATCTGCACCAGGTAGTTGAACAGCCGTCCCATCAGGTGACGATAGAGCGGCTCGTTTATGCGACGGGCGCCCTTACCTTCGCGGGTTCCGATCACCACGTCCCACCCGGTCGAGAGGAGCCGTACCGCGTCGTCGACATACTCGACCGGCGTCGACAGATCGGCATCGGTGAACACGACAAACCGGCCGGATGCGGCGCTCACTCCAGCACGCACCGCGGCCGCCTTGCCCCGGTGAGGCAGTGGGAGATACCGTACGTTCGTCCGTTCTGTGGCTGATTGGGCGACTCTTGCCGTGCCGTCGTCGCTTCCGTCGTCCGCGACGATCAGTTCCCAGCTGTAGTCTCGTCCATCGAGAAACTCAAGCACGCTGTCGAGCGTTCGCGGCAGACGGTCCTCTTCGTTATAACAGGGGATCACAAGGCTTAGCGTGATGTCACGTTCGGCGACAGATGGTCGATTGGTTGTGCCGTGGGAGAGGACCAAACGTCTCGCCTTCCAAATGACGAAGTTGCGCGCGCTCGCCAATGGGCGTCGGCGTCTCCGATTGTATCAACATCGCCGGGCCACCCTGGAGCAACCACGCCGGCTCCTGGGCAAGCATGGCACGCGTGCGTTAACGCCGGGTTAACGCAAACGTGCGAGAGTAAGTGAAACAAGGAGCCGGGACGTCACTTCGCGGTCGTCGTCGTTTCGAGCAGCTCATGACTGAGTACTCACGTCGCAAATCATGTGAACTTCCATGACGGCCCCTCTCAGGGCCGTTTCGCGGCGCGTGTTCTTGGTAGTCCGCACGTTCCCCGCAACGATCGTCATCGTCACGGTGATCATGATCGTGGCGTCAATCACGTCTGGAAATAGCTTTCACGATCACCGCATTCTGGTCGACGATGTCGGGCTCGACCTGCGCAAGGTGCTCGACTGGCAGCTCTGGACGTTACCTGCGTCGACGGTTATTCAGGCACAACCTGGAATTGGCCCCAAGCTCGCGGCGCTGATTGTCGTCTCGCTGGCGGCGCTCGAGTACATCGCCGGCACGTGGCGCGCGATCGTCACCTTCTTCCTGGCGGATTGGATTAGCGCTCCACTGACCATTCTCGTCGCCTGGCCGTTGGCCCACCTGGGCATCGATCGGGCGTTTACCGTCCTCTATCGGCCGGATACTGGCTCATCCGCGGCCGCGCTCGGCGCGCTGGCCGCGGCACTCGCCTTCTTGCCACGCCGGTGGCTCATCGTGAGTAGCAGCGTCCTGTTTACGATACTCGTCTGCCTGCTCCCGACTCCGGGGCTCTCGGCCAACATCGCCCACCCGCTCGGGGCGCTCACCGGGCTCTGTTTCGGCCTCTTCTGGCGTTGGCGTTCGCCGGAGAGACGCTGGTCGATTGAGAACCTGGAGACTCGCTTACGACGCCTGCGGGTGGCGGAATATTCGAGAGTCCCTGACGATAAGTCGACCTCGTCTGCCTCACAGGACGACTGACAATCACGTCGTTCGTAGGCACGCCGAGATCGTCCCGGCCCGTCACGCCACGTTCACCGGGCGTTGCCAATTGGTCTGCCCATTTGCCGGCCAACCGCAGATTAATGGTCGATGCATCTTTGCTCAAAGCGCCGTACAATTAGAACTTACGATCGTATGTTCGAGTCAGGGGCGGCGTAGGTACGGGGCGACATGGCGAGCGATAAGATCATCATCCGGGGTGCACGTGAGCACAATCTCAAAGACATCGATGTAGAAATTCCGCGTGACAAGCTGGTGATTCTGACAGGGCTCTCGGGCTCCGGCAAGTCGAGCTTGGCGTTCGACACTATCTATGCTGAAGGCCAGCGACGCTATGTCGAGTCCCTGTCTGCCTACGCGCGGCAGTTCCTCGGCTTGATGGAGAAGCCAGACGTCGATCTGATCGACGGACTGTCGCCCGCCATCTCAATCGATCAGAAGAGCGCGAGCCGGAACCCACGCTCGACGGTCGGCACCGTGACCGAGATCTACGACCACCTGCGTCTGCTGTATGCGCGGGTTGGTCATCCGCACTGCCCCACCTGCGGTCGACCGATCGAGCAACAATCAGTCCAGCAGATGGCAGACATCATTCAGAATTTGCCGGATGGTACACGCTTGATGATCCTCGGCGCGCTGATCAAGGATCGTAAAGGTGAGCATCAGGGGGTGCTGGACGAGATTCGCCGGGCGGGGTTCTCGCGCGTGCGCGTTGACGGCGAAGTTCGCGACATTGAAGAGAACATGTCGCTGGCGCGCTACAAGCAGCATACCGTCGAGGCTGTTGTCGACCGGATCGTCATCCACCACGATGACTCCGAAGAGCGGCACGCTACGCGCATCCGCCTGATCGACTCGCTCGAGACCGCGCTCAAGCTGGGTGGCGGCGTCGCCACGGCCGCGATTGTCGATGGTGAGGAGATCCTCTTCTCAGAAAAGTACGCCTGCCCCCACTGTGGTGTCAGCTTCAGTGAACTCGAACCGCGCAGCTTCTCGTTCAACAGTCCGCATGGGGCTTGTCCGGAATGCGATGGCCTCGGCATGCGCATGGAGTTCGACCCCGACCTGATCATTCCAGATAAGGACCGCAGCCTGGCTGACGGTGCGATTGCGCCCTGGTCGAAGGCCGGGCGTGACAGCACTGCCTGGTACGATGCGCTTCTGCTCGGCCTCGGCAAGAAGCGTGAGTTCTCGGTCGACGTACCGGTGCGCGAGCTACCCGATGACGTGCTGGATTACATTCTGAACGGCGGCTCGAGGCGCGGCAAAGATAAAGTCCGGGTCGAGTATCGCTCACGACAGGGACGGACGCGCTCATACGAGGTCTCGTACGAAGGGGTCGTCCCAAACCTGCGGCGGCGCTACGACAGCACCTCGTCCGATTACGTGCGCAACGAGATCGAGCAGTACATGGCGGAGCGGCCATGCCCGGTCTGCGGAGGAGCGCGACTCAAGCCCGAAAGCCGTGCGGTCACGGTCGGCAATCGCTCGATCGTGGATGTGACGAACCGTTCCATTTCCGAGACGCTCGGCTTCGTCGAATTGCTGTCGAACGAGGCAGCGGGCGAGGCCCTTCTCACCGAGCGAGAGATGATGATCGCTCGGCAGATCCTGAAAGAGATTCGGGAGCGCCTCAGCTTTCTGGTCGATGTCGGACTCGACTACCTGACGCTCGACCGCGGCGCGGCAACGCTCTCCGGCGGCGAGGCACAGCGCATTCGCCTGGCGACGCAAATCGGCAGCCGCCTGATGGGCGTGCTCTACATTCTCGATGAGCCGAGCATCGGCCTGCATCACCGGGACAACGAACGGCTCATCCGCACGCTCGAGCGCTTGCGCAACCTGGGCAACACGCTGATCGTAGTTGAGCACGATGAAGAGACAATGCGTGCGGCCGACTGGCTGATCGACATCGGACCGGGCGCCGGTGAACATGGAGGCTACGTCGTGGCCGAGGGCACGATCGACGTGATCGAATCGGTGCCGGAGTCGGTCACCGGTCAGTTCCTGAGCGGCGCACGGCGTATCGAGGCGCCTGGTGAGCGGCGTGCCGGAAGCGGCAACTCGCTGGTCATTCGCGGCGCGCGCGAGAACAACCTGAAGAATATCGACGTCGAGATCCCGCTCGGCAAGTTTATCTGTGTAACCGGCGTGTCAGGTTCGGGCAAGAGCTCGCTGATCACCGACACGCTCCATCCGCGACTGGCCCAGATTCTCCACCGTGCTAAGGCTCGAGCAGGTCGGCACGACGGCATCGACGGCATTGAGCACCTGGACAAAGTGATCGAGATCGACCAGAGCCCGATCGGACGCACGCCGCGTTCGAACCCGGCGACCTACACCGGAGCGTTCACCCCAATTCGTGATCTCTTCGCCTCGATGCCCGAGGCGCGTGCTCGCGGCTACAAGCCGGGCCGTTTCTCCTTCAACGTCAAGGGGGGACGCTGCGAGGCATGCCAGGGCGAGGGGATCATCGCCATCGAGATGCAGTTCCTACCGGACGTCTACGTGCCCTGCGAGGTCTGTCACGGCCAGCGCTACAACCGTGAAGCGCTCGAGATTCAGTATCGTGGCAAGAACATCTCGGAAGTACTCAACTTGACGGTGGAAGAGGCGCTCGACTTCTTCGAGAACATTCCGGCGGTTCGTAACAAGATGCAGACCCTCTACGACGTCGGCCTGGGTTATATTCACCTCGGTCAGCCTGCCACGACGCTCTCAGGCGGCGAGGCGCAGCGCATCAAGCTCAGCTCTGAACTGAGCCGCCGCGCGACCGGGAAGACGCTCTACATCCTGGACGAACCGACGACGGGACTGCACTTCGCCGACATCGACCGTCTGCTCGGCGTGCTGCAGCGTCTAACCGATGCCGGAAACACCGTGCTGGTGATCGAGCACAATCTGGACGTGATCAAATCGGCGGACTGGGTTGTCGACCTGGGACCTGAGGGCGGCGACGCCGGAGGGCGCATCATTGCCACCGGCACCCCGGAGCAGGTGGCGGCCGCGGACGGCTCCTACACCGGGCTCGCGCTTCGGGCCGTCTTGCCGGAGATCGCCGTCGCCGCGGACTGAACTTCGCCGCCGGGTGAGATCGCGGCACGTCAAAAATCGCGTCGCTCGCCGAGCGCGATCAGCTTGGTTGAATCGTAGAGCAATTCTCAATCCGGTGATTGGCCACGTCCGCCCGGGAATACATTCCAGAGCCACCGACGCGAAGTCCATGATCGTGGCGCACGAGTTCGTCCGGAGGTTCGCCGCGATCTCCCTGGACTATGAAAGCGAAGCCCGACCGCAAGTGGGTACCCCGGGATTGAACTTACGATGCCGAAACCGACATTGAAGGAAGCACCCCTCACTGATTCCGCAGCAAGAACTCAGTCCCTTCAGTGAACTTCGGAGTCTGTAGCCCGGCGAGTTATGGTCATTGACGAATTAATCCGGTGATTGGGCGCGTGCGCCCGGGAGTAAACTCACCGGGCTACCGGTATCGAAGTCCACTGAGGGGACTAAATCTCTTCGCGATGGTCGCCATTCCGTGATCGTGTTGGTGCTCAATCGGTCACTGAACCTCAGTCCCTTTAGTGGACTTCGTCATATGTAGCCCTGCGGCTTTAGCCCAGGGCGAGCGTGGACAATGTGCCGACGAACCCGAGAATCACGAGAACCCCAGGGCGAGAATGGACTACCGGCGTAGTAACTCGGGAGCCATGATCATTCTCGCGACGAACGTGGCGAACCTCCGGACTAATTCGCGAACCAGGACAAATCCCGGACGGTCACCGATTACCCCGTTTGCTCTTGATCCACAATAATAGTCTGAGTTTCGTCCGCTGCCGCACGTGCGGGGCGTGTACCCGTGCAGCGTTGCGCTGAATCAATTGAAGGAGAATCCCCATGGCTGTGGAGTCTGAGTTCCTGCGCGACGCGAAGATTGTCGTCATCGGCGCGGGCGTCGTCGGCGCTGTCACCGCCTATCGGCTGGCACAGGCCGGCGCGTCCGTGACAATTGTCGAACGCGCTTTCCCGGGTTCCGGAACTTCGCGTCGCTCCTTCGCCTGGACCAACTCCTTCGGTAAGACGCCGCGTGACTACCACCGCCTCAACGCGCGCTCGATCCGCGAGCACCAGGATCTCGCCCGCGAACTGAACGGTGACTGGTACCGGCTGGATGGTGGAATTCAATGGGTCAACGCCGATGACACCGACCAGGTGAAGCGGCTACATGAGACCGTCAGCCGCCTGCGCTCCTGGGGCTACCGGGTTGAGACACTCGAACCGGAACGGGTCATGCGCGAGATGGAACCGGACCTGTTCATCGATCCGGACCGGGTCGAGGAGGTCTTCTACACGCCGTACGAAGGTTGGGTCAACGGGATAGGGCTGGCCCATGGCGCGGTGACCTCCGCGGTCCGTCAGTACGGCGCCCGTTTGGTCCACGACGAGGTCGTCGGGCTCTCCGGACCCGAGGGCGCGGTCGACACCGTCTCGCTGGCGAGCGGCGAGACGCTCCCCGCCGACGTCGTCATCAACGCCGCCGGACCCGACGCGGCCAAGGTTGCGGAGCTGGCCGGTGTCGATCTCCAGATCCGGCGGCAGCCGGGTCTCCTCATCGCGACCGAACCGGCCCCGGTCACGATCAGAGACCGTGGTTCACTCGCCGCAGGGAAATGTGCGTGCCGAAGGCGGCTCGCGCCTGCTGATACACCGCGACGACTACGACGAACCGCGCCGAATCGGAGCAGCCGATCGATATCGAGGATCCGATCTGCCAGCGTGCGATCGACAATCTGATTCCGGTCCTGCCGGGGCTCAAGGGAATACGCCCCGAAGGCGTCCGGCTCGGCGTGCGCCCGATGCCGAAGGACGGCCACCCGATCGTCGGCTTCGAGCCAGAGGTGACGGGCCTCTACGAACTGGTGATGCACAGCGGCATCACCCTATCGGCGCTGATGGGATTGCTCGTGACCGAGGACCTGTTGGGAGTCGATCCGCCCGAACTGGCGCCCTATCGCCCGGAGCGCTTCACCTCCGGCGAGAAACTGACCTACAGCGCCAGCGAGGAGTAGCGAAGCCTGAGCCACTCAATCAAATAACCACTATGGATGCACGAATCAGCGCTATGTCTCGTGCTCTGGGACCAGGATCGGTTCAATTGGGAAATACGGCGAGCGGTCATAATTAAGGCTGAGTTGAGCCACTTTGGTGTTCCTGACATCGGGTTCATCCAGTACAGACTCTATCTGCCGTGCGGTCGCAGTAGCGGCACTTTCGCAACGAAGGTTGGCCCGAGCCTCGCTCCAATTCAGGTCGACGTACCCCCAATCGAGCCAGCGTACGAACCCGATTTCTCGCCATTCCGGCTGATCGCTCGGATCACGCTCACGGACGGCAATTCCGTCAACAATTACCTGGTCAAGCACTCTGAAGAAGGTTCCAAGGGACAAGCTCTGCGCTTCTGACACATAGCGCACCACCATTTTGACGGTCGGTCCACTGCCCTGTCTCCACCGTTCAATCTCGCGGTCAGATCGAGGGTCCCATGCTGCATGCCAGAGAATGCAGCCATTGTCGACCTCATCCCGTTCGTCGGTCCACTCACGAAGCCTGCGGAACACCGCCCACGACTCAATTCCACGACCTCGACGTAGCGTCATTCGGAATATCAGTTCAAACGCGCGCTCCATGTCATGCTGCTGACGATGGATCAACACAAAGTTCGGTCCCGTTACTAGATCGACGGCCGACCCCATGACGAAACCAAATCTCCTCGGCGGCACACCGCCTTGGTGACGGTAAAAGATCTTGTCTGAGTTTGTCCGAACATTGAACTTCAAGGTGGCTTGTGGAACGCCAGCCATTACATCCTCGTCTCTATCCGTACCTGCATCCGAGGTCAGAGGCGCGTCAACATCGGTCCGACGAGATCGTGCGGCGTCGTTGGCGCTCAGTCGGAGATCGGCTGAATCCAGGTTGAGAACCTTGTTCCTTCCAGTGACACCGGCCGGATCGATCATATCTTGGCTGGCAAGAGCGCTGCAGGGTCGTGCCAAGCGGAGCAAAACACCACGCTCGGTGCAAGCCGCGGTCCAGACTGAGCCGAAATGAAGAGTCGGACGTCGGATTCATCTCAGACTACCGCCGAAATTCGATCTTGTCGCGGATTCGTTGTCCCAACGCGCCGCGTCAGTTAGGCTTGAGGGCGGCGGTCCAGGCCAGACCCTGCGGAGGAAATGTGGTCAGCATCATTCCAACAGTCGGAGTCGCAGATCTGCGGAAACGCGGTGCGGTGCTGCTGATCTCCTGTTATGAACTGGGACATCAGCCGCTGAGCCTGGCATTCCCGCTTTCCTACCTTCGAGAGCGTGGATTCGAGCCGGTCGCAGTCGATACGTCGGTCGACGAACTGAGCGACGAAGACATCCTCTCCGCTCACCTGGTGGCTATTTCGGTACCGATGCACACGGCGTTGCGACTCGGCACACAGGTCGCCCAGCGCGTACGCGAGGTGAATCCGAATGCCGCCATCTGCTTCTACGGGCTGTACGCCTGGCTCAACGCCGACTACCTGCTGCGCGAACATGCCAATTACGTCATCGGCGGTGAATATGAGCAGCCGCTCGCCGAACTCTGCACGGCGATTGACCACGGCATTCCGGTGACCGGGATCGAGGGGGTCAGCAGCCCGGGCCATCGCGTTGAACCCTCGATCACACGCATCTCGTTCCCCATGCCGCTGCGGGAGCCACTGCCGGAACTCCAGAGCTATGCCCATCTGCTCCGCGATGGACAGGCAGTCCGCGCCGGCTACACCGAAGCGACGCGCGGATGCCATCACACCTGCCTGCATTGCCCGGTCGTCCCGGTCTATCGTGGGCGATTCTTCGCCATCCCGCGCTCGGTGGTGATGGAGGACATCCGGCAGCAGGTACGGCTGGGCGCCGGGCACATCACGTTTGGCGACCCGGACTTCCTCAACGGACCGACCCATTCGCTGCGCATCTGCAGGGAACTGCATAAAGAATTTCCACACGTCACGTTCGATATGACGACGCGCATCGAGCACATTCTGCAGCATCGCGACCTGATGCCGGAGTTCGGCGCGCTCGGCTGCGTCTTTGCCGTCTCCGCGGTCGAATCGGTGAGCGAGACCATTCTGGACGCGATCGATAAGGGGCACACGAAGGCGGACATCGTTGAGGCGCTGAAGGTTCTCGACCACGCGGGCATCGCCATGCGACCGTCGCTCCTCCCCTTCACTCCCTGGACGACGCTCGACAACTACCTCGAACTGCTCACGTTCATCGAGGAGCACGACCTGATCGAAAACGTCGATCCGGTCCACCTCTCGATCCGCTTGCTGGTGCCACCGGGCTCGGCGCTACTCGATCGCCCTGAGACCACGGACTGGCTCGGAGAGCTCGACGAAGAGGGCTTTACCTACCGCTGGACGAATCCTGATCCGCGAGTCGATGAGCTGCAGCGCGCGATTTCACGTGAGGTCGAGCGGGCTGACCGCGAGGGGCGTGATCCCGCCGAGACGTTCGAGGTGGTCAAGCACCTCACATGGGGCATGGCCGGACTTCCGGTACCGCGGCCATCTGCTCCACCATCCACCACCTGGCGCCGTCCGCCGAGACTCACCGAATCCTGGTTCTGCTGAGCGGAGCCGACCGCCGACCAGTTTGGTTCGGCAGAATCCCGCTAAATCACCTCGAGGACATGAAATCTCGCCGAAGATGGCGCTGATCCTTCGACGCTCCATTAGCCTCGAACGTCAAATCCTGATGGCTTCGTTGTTGCGGAACGCCGCGATTGCTATGATTTTCTGGCAAACGTGGGCGAAACGGATCAACACATTGACGGACAGAGGCCCAGCTTGGACGACGCCGAACCAGCCCAGCTAACGAACGGGCATATACACCTCAACGGACACCACCCGGTTCTCGTGCTGAACCACAACTATGAGCCGCTCAACGTGTGCAACATCCGGCGGGCGATAATTCTGGTGATTACGGGCAAAGCCGAGATCCTGGAGGCCTACGACGTCGGTGTACCCACAACCCGTGAGCTGTACGATGCGCCATCGGTGATTCGCCTGGCGTACATGATTCGCCGGCCGCATCCGCGTGTGAAGCTCTGCCGTCGCGAGATCTTCATTCGCGACAACTTCACCTGCCAGTACTGTGGCGAGCGCACACGCGACCTGACGATCGACCACGTCATGCCTCGGTCGCGTGGTGGCGTCCACTCGTGGGAAAATCTGGTTAGCGCGTGCCGTCCCTGCAATCACCACAAGGGTGGCAAGACGCTCACCGAAGCGCGACTCAGGCTACGTCAGGAACCCGCCGAACCGCGGGCCGGCCGTTACTACTCCATTCAGCGTGCGCTAAACTCAACCGTTGACGAAGCCTGGCTGAAGTTCATCCCTGGATTCGAATCTCTCCACCGCGGGCTCAGTTAGCACCCCGGCGGCCGGTTCGGTCGTCATACGTCGCGCGGCGTTACCGTCGCCGGTGCTTGCGCGTTGCCATTCGATGCAAAGGTAAGGAAGAGGCATGATCGACATCCGACTGATTCGCGAACAGCCCGAGATGGTGCGGCATGGGATCGCCCGTCTGCACGCCGACGCGCCGATCGACGAGATCATCGAGCTGGATGGCAAACGGCGCGATCTGTTGAGCCAGGTCGAAGAGTTGAAGGCAACCCGCAATGCGGGTAGCAAAGAGATCAGCAAGCTTCCGGCCGGTGAAGTGCGTGACCAGCGTATCGGCGAGATGCGTTCGCTGGGAGACGAGATCCAGGCGCTCGATGCTCGGGTCGCCGAGGTTGAAGAGCGTCTGAACAACCTGCTGCTCGAGGTGCCCAACCTGCCTGATCCCGGTGTGCCAGACGGTACCGACGACTCGGACAACGTTGTCACGCGCACCTGGGGCACACCGCGCGATTTCGACTACACCGTCCGTCCGCACTGGGAGATCGCCGAAGAGCTTCGATTGATCGACTTCGAGCGTGGTGTGAAAGTCTCAGGCACCCGCTTCTACTTCTTGCGCGGCGACATGGCCAGGTTGCAGCGTGCGCTCATTACCTGGATGGTCGACCTTCACACACAGCAGGGCTACTTCGAGGTCTACCCGCCCTACCTCGTGCGGCGCGACTCAATGACCGGCACCGGCAACCTGCCCAAATTCGGCGATGCACTCTATCACGACGAGGAGTCCGATCTCTGGCTGATCCCGACGGCTGAAGTTTCGGTCACGAATCTGTATCGCGACGAGATTCTCGAACCCGGTTCGCTGCCGATCAACCGGGTCGCGCACTCCGCTTGCTTCCGGCGAGAGCAGACCTCGGCGGGGCGCGACGTACGCGGCATCAAGCGCGTGCATCAGTTCGAAAAGGTCGAGATGGTCAAGTTCGTGGAGCCGGAGACGTCCGAGCAGGAACTGACAACGCTGGTGGCAGACGCCGAGGCCGTACTGCAGAAACTCGACATCCCCTATCGCGTCATCGAGATCTGCGCTGGCGAACTCTCCTTCGTCGCGGCGCGCAAAATCGACCTGGAGGCGTGGGCGCCGGGATCCAAAGAGTGGCTGGAAGTCTCCTCCTGCTCCAACTTCCGCGAGTTCCAGGCACGGCGGGCCAACATTCGCTACCGTCCCGCCGAGGGCGCGCGGCCGCAGTTCGTCGCCACGCTCAACGGCTCGGGTCTGGCGCTCCCACGGACGATGATCGCCATCATGGAGAACTACCAGCAGGAGGACGGCACGATCCGCGTGCCGCACGTACTGAGACCCTACCTGGGGGGCCAGGAGGTCATCGGGCAACAGCAGGAATGGTAGTGGCAGAAGGTTTGCGGCTCTGCGGCTGCCAGCGCGAACGGCCGCCGGGTACGATCACGGAATGGCAATTGCATCTGGGTAACCATAGTCGATGAGCCCAACCGTGAGGAACACTCATGTTGTCCGGTAAAGTCGATCCGAATCGATTTCATCTCGAACAGGTCCCAACCCATGTTGCCGGACTCGACGTCATCCTGCGCGGAGGACTGATCCGTGGCGGGTCGTACCTCATTCTGGGAGGGCCAGGAACCGGGAAAACGACGCTCGGAAACCAAATCGCCTTCGCGCAGGCTCGCGACAGACACGTCGTCGTATTCGCTACTGTGCTCGGCGAGTCCCACGCCAGGATGCTGGCACATCTCGCGCGCTTTGACTTCTTTGAGCCTGAAGCCGTGGGTGACACCATCCATTACCTGAGCATCTTTGATGAACTCACCGAAGGCGGATTAGACGGCATCTTAACCCTGCTTCGTCGGACAGTTCGTCAGAGCGGAGCGAGCCTCTTGGTTATTGATGGTGCATCACTATTTGCGCAATTTGGTGATGCGACTTCACTGGGTGTATTTATCAACAAGCTTCACGTCCTGATGTCCGGCCTGAACTGTACGTTGATCCTACTCTCAAATGAGACGCTTGACGTGCGGAGATCGCCAATCAGCACACACGTTGACGGCATTATCGAGCTTTCGCTCGAAGAATTCGCTCCTCGTGACGTCCGGTTTGTGCATGTGTTGAAGATTCGCGGGGTCTCGTACATCGAGGGTGACCACCAGATGCAAATTAGCAAGGAGGGCATTCAGGTCTTTCCTCGCCTTGAAGCGCTCGCTGACGGCATGCCCACCGAGGTTCACGGGCGTGTTCCGATTGGGATACCAGGTCTCGACGACATGCTGCACGGCGGAGTGCTGCCCGGTTCGATGACGCTGATTATGGGCTCGGCGGGTGCTGGAAAGACGCTCTCCGGGTTGCATTTCTTGACCGAAGGAGCGCGAAACGGAGAACGCGGGCTCTGGGTCGGATTTCACGAGACACCACCCCGGCTACGAGGTAAGGCCGAGGCCCTCGGTCTTCCATTTGGACAATACGCCGACCAGGGGCTCATCGAGGTGTTGTGGGAGCAGCCGCGTGAAATTCTCCTGGATGAGTGGGCCCATAAGGTGCTGAACGCTGTAGAGACCTTCAAACCCCAGCGGCTTATGATTGACGCCATTACCGATTTGACGCGCCAGACTGTCTTCACCGGCCGGCTTCCATCATTCCTGATCAGTTTGTCGAACGCGCTGCGAGCGCGCAACGTGACGACGATCATGTCGGCCGGCGGGGGGTCGTTCTTCGGGTCGGAAATCATCTCGCCGATTCCGTCGATTTCGGCGACCGTGGAGAACATCCTGCTCCTGCGCTATGTCGAGATACAGTCACAGCTCAGGCGTCTCGTGTCGATCATTAAAGTGCGCGAATCGGATTACGACACCACCATTCGGCAGTATCTCGTTACTGACAAAGGCATGGTCGTCACAGACCCATTCCCGAGCGGCGAAGGCATCTTGACCGGGACGGCATATCAGGTGGACAAGGACATCGAGTCTGAAAAGCGCGACAAGGCTCAATAATGGCACGAATCGTCGTGGTGGACGACGAATCATCCATTCGAAGGTTGATTGCCGATCTCCTCACCGAAGAGGGGCATGCGGTGCTGGAGACATCCAACGGACGGGCCGCGGTTGACTTGGTCAGAGAGAGTCATCCCGACCTGATTCTGATGGACATCATGATGCCTGCTTTGAATGGAGTCGACGCAGCCCTGCAGATCCGCAAACTCGAAGGGATGGCCGACGTCCCGGTCATCCTCATGAGCGCGATCCCGAATAGCCACGTGCGTCACATGGAACGCACGACGTTCCTACCAAAGCCGTTCGACATCACACAGCTCTTGTCGGCGATCCACAAAATGCTTGCACGGTAGCAGCGTCCGACCTGCGTTCGCAGTCCGAAAATGACCGCCACCTCGTGCGACGAGGGCAATCGTTATGTCCATTTGATGGAATCCGAAGAGTGAGCAATACGGACCGCTGGTCGCCTCGACTGACTCCTGCGCCGCACGTGAAGTTGCAGTGAGAAGTCGCGTTGACCCTGAGGTGCATGGATAGGTACAATCTAGGTCGCGTTTACGACAGAAATGACGTGATGAGGTCGGCTGTCTTCGACGTAGATGAGCTGCGCGCGAGCGAGGAGCGATACCGAGCGATCCGCAGCGGGACGCGAAAAGACGGGCCACACGCGGAGAGGTGGCCGAGCGGCTTAAGGCGGCTGTCTTGAAAACAGTTGACCGAAAGGTCCGGGGGTTCGAATCCCTCCCTCTCCGCCACCATAGACCATTGGGAAGGTGCCAGAGTGGTCGAATGGGGCCGCCTGCTAAGCGGTTGAGGGCGATATAAGTCCTCCGAGGGTTCGAATCCCTCCCTTCCCGCCTCAGTAACGGCGTCTGCGAGCAATCTCAGGCGCCGTTTTGATAGGCAAAGAAGGGCCGTTGCTGTCACACTGCTGTCAGCCACTGGCTGATTCCGTCGAGTAGAACAGCCACATTGATGCACCACAGGGCACGATTACACGTGGCATGAGTATGGCTCGCGGCGCGTAGTCGCGCCAATGGGCGCCTAGGGTGTGTCTGACTTACTCGTTACTATTGCGGCTGGAGTTCTACCACTGTCTCTCCCCGGTTGTCGCTCTGGACGACGTGCCCGTACTCGTCGAGTACCTGCATCCAGCGATTGAGCTCAGGCTCGAAGGCGTCGGCGTGTGCCTTGCTCTCCCAGACGAGGATCGCGGTGTAGATCCCCTGCCCCTCATCGGGCACGAGATAGAAGCCGGTGAAGCCGGGAGCCGCTTGCACTTTGGGGAAGTATTCGGTCTGGGCGCGCTCAATAGTCTCGTGCAGCCGCGCGGGATCGACCTTGCGACGTTCGATCATGGTGTACATGAGTGGCCCCTTCCAAAACGAACAACGATGCGACTGATGGGCGACTCCCTGCATTAGAGCATAGGAAGGCGCGCAATACTACCCATCGTCGGTGGGCGCCTCGCGATTCAACAGACACGCCCTAGTTAGTACATCTTTCAAAACCTCTTTAGGAGGTAGCGACAGTAAATAAGAAATAAGGGCACACCCCAGACGAAGGAAGGCCTCATGGATGTGCGCGCGACGTTCGTAGCGGATGGTCAGCCGACGAAACCGGTTGAGCCAAGCCAGCGGTCCGCTCGACCACCCAGCGATGACGCCCCAGCCGTTCCGACGACTCGATGCCGCGGCGAGCGATGCGACAGCGGATGCCTTTGCGGTGCAGATAGCGTCGGCAGCGCGGATAGTCGTACCCCTTATCGGCGTGCAGCTTGACCGGCCGTTTCCGTGGCCGGCCCCGGGGCCGCTTGATCGGCGGAATGGTCTCGATCAGGTCTTCGAAGACCACCGAGTCATGGACGTTGGCCGCGGTCAGCTTGACTGTGAGTGGGATGCCGGTGCGCTCTACCACAAGATGGCGCTTCGAGCCTGGTTTGCCTTTATCCGTCGGATTCGGCCCGGTTTGGTCGCCCCCCTTTTGGCCGGGACCGTGGCACGGTCGAGGCTGGCCCGGCCCAAGTTGATCTGGTCGGCTTGACCGAGGCGATCGAGCAACACCCGATGCAGTTGCTCCCAGACGCCCGCTTCCTGCCAGTCCCGCAGCCGCCGCCAGCAGGTCACCCCGCTGCCACAGCCCATCTCCTGCGGCAGCATCTCCCAGGGGATGCCGCTCTTGAGGACGAAGATGATGCCGGTCAAGGCGGCGTGATCGGAGATCCGGGGACGTCCACCTTTCGGCTTCGGCGGCTCCGGCGGGAGCAACGGCTCGATAAGACTCCACAGTTCGTCACTCACCAGTGGTTTGGCCATGATCCCTCCTTGCCAGTTCGTTCGGCAAGGTCAGGACCACGGTTTTGAAAGGCGATATAAGTCCTCCGAGGGTTCGAATCCCTCCCTTCCCGCCTCAGGCCCGAGCCGGAGCATGTACGCTTCGGCTCTTCGTAATTTGGCAAGGCGGAGCCGGGATGCGAGTGAGTCATCCCCACCGCGCGGTTCGTAAGACAAGAACGAGGCCGGGCTCGAGCCCGGCCTCGTTTGAACTTCATTTGACGCTCTTGATCCTCGCTAGGCGATACCAGGATCAGTCGTAGCGGTGTCCTCGTACGTCGCGTCGTTCCAGCGGACATCACCGTTCGCCATGATACGGCGAGCATCGCTCTCGCGGGCTCCTGCTGCTACCACGACGAGAATGTGGCCTGCCTCGAACGGCTTGCGGTACTGGTTGGCTTCGTCCTCCGAGACCCCAAGGCCGGCCAGCGCACCGGAAATGCCTCCGGTGACTCCGCCGATCCCGGCGCCGGCCAGTGTGGCCGCCAGCGGGCCAGCCACGACCACGCCGATGCCTGGAATGGCGAGCGCGGTCGCGCCGAGGAACAGCCCGGCCAGGCCGCCAAGGACGCCACCGGTAAGCGCACCAATGCCGGCCCCCTCGGCCGTATCGGCTCCGGTATCCTCAGCCACCCCTTGCGCCCGGTCCTCATTCTTGGACACAACGCTGACCTGGTCGTGCGTAAACCCGGCATCGAACAGCGCCCGAATGGCACGCTCCGCGTCAGCATCGTTGGCGAATGTCTGAATCACGAGTCCCTTCGGTCGTTCGGTTTGTTGTTTTCGGTCGAACATATAACGGCCCTTCCTTGAATCTACTGAACGTCCATGACTGAACGTTCGTGGTCGTCCGTCATTACCATGGTCGCAAGCGGGATTCCAACATGTTTCGTCGTGGTAGAGGTTCGCCTGTGGCTATCCCTTTCCGTGCAAGGTTCCGATTGCATGACTCCGAAGGCATAACATGGAAAGTGACGTGCTTCGCCCGCTCCAGCAATCTTGTCGCCAGCACGACGCGGCCCGTGCCAAAGTCGCGCGCCTGCAGTGTGCTTGCGGCTGCTACGTGTGGCTAAGGAACTGCTGCAGGTCTCCAGCTCCGCACCTGTTCTTGAAGCATCCCACCATGAAACATGAGCAGCGACACCGAGAGCACGGCCGTCTCGTTAGCCATCAATGAGCGAGGAGAGGACGGGCCGCCTCTGATGGTTGGGGCTTAGGCCTCGTGGGCGGATCGTCGGTTCTGGAACGTTGCGCCGGTTGCCACGTTGCGCTCCGTCGGGTAGGCCCAGGCGATGGTCGGATGAGCGGCAAACGCCCGGAGGATGTCCTCCCAGATCGCCTGGGTGGATGCTCGACGTCTTCGTGGATCGACGACATAGCGGATGGTGAGGACGATGCCGCTGTCTTCCACGCTGGTGTAAACCTGCGGATCGACGTCCAGCTTAATCAGCAGGAACCGGCCACTGGTGCGCTGCAGTTCGCGGCGCGCTTCATCGCTGATGTGCTCGGATCGGCTCCGGATGATCTCTTCAAGTAGGCGCTTGGCCAGTTCCCAATCGCTCTCGAACGTCACCGGCACGCGGATCTCGTTCCAGATGAATTGAGCGCGCTGGCTGTAATTCGCCTGTGGCTGGCTAAAGACGACCGAATTGGGAATCTGGATGATCCGGCCAGTTGCCTGGTCGGCATCCACCCAATTGCCAATCTCCAGCAGCGTGAACTGGAAGATGCGCTGGTCGATGACATCTCCTGCGTGATCACCGATCTGAATCCGATCGCCGACTTGAAACGGTCGCCGCCAGAGGATGAAGAGCCAGGCGGCGAAGCTGACGATCGGCGCCTGCAGCGCGACCGCGAGCCCGGCAGAGAGGAGCCCGAGATAGGTCGTCAGGGGAGCGACGCCGCGAAACCAGACACGGCCGATCAAGATGAACGCAACGAGAAACGTGAGATATCCGATCGCGCGTCGGGTGCGATAACGTACGGCAGATTCCTGGATCTGACTGACGCCAAAACGAACCGCCACCCACCACAGGATCCAGATTACGGCGATGAGCGCCACGGTCCGGATCAGACGTCCCTGCAGCGTTGGATCGAGCCCGGCGATGCCTTGTGCCCAGGAAGTTATGGTTGCGAAGTCCATTTGAGAGTCATGCCCGTCTGTATCGTGTTGATTGCATTCCCACCAGTCAGTCGAGGAGTCCGAGAACCGGTTCGCGCTCGACATCACGGTTCCCCGACATGACTGTCACTCGCATGTCAATCGCCACGAGGCGATGACCCGCGAGGACGGGAAGAGCGTTCGGCTGACGATCGTGGCTCGACAGCGGACGGTGATTGGAGAAGTCCTAGGACCTTCCCGAACGTCCGGCTGGCGCTCGCGCGCTCTGGCAAGCGTGATCTTTTCGGGAGATTATCGGCCAGAATCGGATTGGTCAGTCGCCAATCGATATCGAAGGTACGTCGGAGCGTATTCTCGGTGGGGATCGGGTGGTTGGGGCAGCGGTGCGACGCCGGAAACGGACCCCGGCGTCGCACCGTCCAACAGGTCGAATCAATCGATCTGCGCGCGCTGCAGCCTGCCGCTGTAATCGACGTAGATGCTCTGCCACTCGGTGAAGACATCGAGACCGGCCTGTCCGGCTTCGCGATGTCCGTTTCCGGTCGCCTTGGTCCCGCCAAACGGCAGATGGATCTCGGCGCCGATTGTTCCAGCATTCACGTAGATGATACCGGTGAAGATGTCCTGGATTGCCCGGAACGCCGTGTTCACGTCGCGCGTGAAGATCGAGGCGGAGAGCCCGTATTCGACGCTGTTCGAGACCTGGATCGCTTCGTCGACTGTATCGACCGGGATGACTGACATGACCGGACCGAAGATCTCTTCGCGAGCGATGCGCATCGTTGGCTTGACATTGTCGAAGATTGTCGGCTGGTGAAAGAACCCCTTGCTGAGCTCACCGTCGCGGGCAATCTGACCGCCGACGACGAGTGAGGCCCCCTCGCTCGTACCAACCTCGATATACGAATGAACCCGTTCCAACTGGCCACCACTCACCACCGGGCCGACATCGGTCGTCTCTTCGAGGCCGTAGCCGAGTCGCATACCGCCGGCGCGGCTCGCCAATCGCTCGACCAGCTCCCGGTGAATGCCACGCTGGGCGATCACCCGGCTGGCAGCGGTGCAGCGCTGCCCCGAGGTACCGAACGCGCTCCAGAGAATACCGTCGACTGCCAGGTCCAGATCGGCGTCGTCCATCACCATCACGGCGTTTTTGCCGCCCATCTCGAGCGACACTCGCTTCATCTGGCGCGCACACTCGATCGAGACTTCCCGTCCGACATCGGTGGAACCGGTGAATGAGATCATGGCGACATCCGGATGCTTCAGGATGGCATCCCCTACCTGCTCACCACCGCCGAGGACCAGGTTCAGGACTCCGGGAGGGAGCCCCGCTTCCTCAAATAGTTCGACCAACCGTACCGCGGTGCGCGGGCTGAAACTGGCGGGCTTGAAGACGACCGTATTGCCGGTCACGAGCGCGGGCATCATCTTCCATGTCGGAATCGCCATGGGGAAATTCCAGGGCGTGATGAGTCCGACGACGCCGAGCGGCTTGCGGGTCGACATGTTCCACTTGTTCGGCAGTTCCGAGGGCGTCGTTTGGCCCCACATGCGGCGGCCCTCACCGGCCATGTAGAAGGCCATGTCGATCCCCTCCTGCACGTCTCCGCGCGCCTCGGTGAGGACCTTGCCCATCTCCTCGGTCATCTCACGGGCGATCCGCTCCTTGTTGTCCATCAGGAGTTGCCCGATCCGGTAGAGGATCTCGCCACGTTTCGGGGCCGGATACAGTCGCCACTTCTCGAACGCGACCTTCGCCGATTCGACCGCCGCGTTCACGTCCTCGACGCCGCTTTTCGCGAACGTGCCGACGATCTCACCCGTCGCTGGGTTGCGTCGCTCGAACTCCTCACCCGACCTTGCCTCGACCCATTTTCCGTTAATGTAGTTCCCAAACTCAGCCATTCGAACTTCCCTCCGCGTGGCCGGTCATACGTCATGACCGCTTTCCAGACGTCATCAGCGTCGGTACGTGCAACGCGAGTGTAGCAGGGGCTTCGCGAGGCGTGAATCCGAGTCAAACGAACGGCAAATGTTACGCGCTGCTGACAATGCTGTTATCCCGGGTGACTTGTCAGCAACTCGGGCCTCGGTCATGCTGTCCCGAGCCGAGCGAAGCGTGTGATGGGAGATCGACCCGTGTACATCACCGTTCAACGATGGGTCGGGCCGCGCTTCCTAACTGTTTCAACCAGCCTAAATCGTTGGAAGGGAATGATATGTCACGTCGCCCAGACGGTTTTCGGGACGAACCACACGACGTGCGTAACTGCCTGTGCCTGATTCACGGCTACGTGCAGCTCGCGCGTCGAGGTATCACAGCTGGAACACTGGACTCGGACGCGATCATTCGATGCCTCGACATTGCGCTGGAGCAAGTCGATCTGGTAACCGACCACGTCGACACGCCGAGTCTCAAACCGGCACGGCCAGATCGAGAGGACCGGATCCTCGGAGACATCAGCATGGTCCGGAGCGACATGTCGCAGTACTGACGCGTCCGTATCGCGAACCTCGGCCCTCAACACATCTGCCAAATGTTTGAAGACGCAATTGCAGCCCAATACGGTAGCCCGGTGACGAGGATGGACTCACCAGTGCTTCGCCGGTGAGTCCGCCCTGCTGGAACTTCGGGCCCGCTGGCCGCGTCTAACCGCTACGACGCCCGGTACGGGGTGGTGATGAAGGCGCGTACGAGTTCGAGCGCCTGGTCAAAATCGCGCAAATCGTAGGTCTCAAACGGTGAGTGCGTGTACCGCGTCGAGAGACCGATCAGTCCCGTCGGGATCCCCTGCTGGATCAGTGAATCACCGTCACTGCCGAAGAATTCCCAGACCGCGTGCTGGACTGGGATCCCCGCCTGCTCGGCCACGTCGGCGATACGCCAGGTCACCTCTTCGCTGTAGTGCGCCCGTCCGTCCTTGTGCACCAGCGCCGGTCCCCCACCGAGCCGCGTGGGGAGGGTGCGACGATCGACCGTCGGAATGTCCCCGACGGGACCGTTGTCAAGCGCAATGGCGAGATCGGCATCGACCTCACTCCGGAGCGATGCCGCGCCAACCAGACCGATCTCTTCCTGCGTCGTCGCGGAAAAGTAGAGGTCGTAGGCGAGTTCTGAACGGTCGACCTCTTCGAGTAGGATGGTCATGATGGCCAGCGCGAATCGGTCGTCGACGGCTTTGCCGGTGACGCGGTCGCCGTTGCGGCGCGTTTTCGGGTTCCAGATGACACCGGCGCCAGGATGAATTCCCCGCTCCGCTACCTCTTGCCGCGAGGACGCGCCGATATCGACGAACACGTCGAAGAAGTCCAACTGTTCCTTCTGACGCTGGCGCTCACTGAGAATATGACCGGTTGTCGTGGCGAACAGACCTTCGGTCAGACTCTCACGTCCCAGAATCAGCGCGGGCTGGCCAATTGGGTAGCGTTTGGCGATGTCGCTGCGCGGCACCTGGCCACTGCCAAGCCAGATGTACCCCTCGGCGTCGATACTCCGGACGATGAAGCTGATCTCGTCAGCGTGCCCCTCGACCAGGAGACGCGGTCCGGTGCCTCCGACATGCGCGAACAGATTGCCGCCCTTTGCCATCCAGATCCGTTCGGCCTTGCCGGTCCAACGCCGCCGAAGCCACTCCATGACCCGGCCTTCCTGGCCCGTTGGACCCGGAAGCTCCATCAGCTCTCGCATGAGTTCGTAGTTGCTCGTCCGGTCGCTCATCGTCCCCTCCCACAGGCTGGCGGTTGACACACTCTGCTGAATCGAGACACCAAAGAGATCTCACTCGTGATCGATCTTGGTGGTCTCTCTGTTTCCGATAATACACCAATCTGGAGCATCTCGAAGTTTGCACATGCGATTCGCGCAACAGGATAGGATGACTCGTGTACAACCGCACGTGAGGAGGGCGGCGCAGGCATGTCGCTGGTGGCTTGACAGGTGCGTAGTATAATCGCGCCCGTTACGCCTGCATTGCATGCGTAGACTGCCACACCACTCGATTCGGAGGATCATGGTCGAGCCAGGGTTAACATCGAGACTCCGCCAGCACTCGCGCAGATCGGGCATGCTGGTCGGCCTGAGCATGGCGGTTGCCATGGGCATCTGCATCGTAGGATTCATCTGGATCTACGTCCGAATTGGGCCGATCTTCAGCGACTTCATTCCATCCAATTCAGCTTCGTTAACTCCGGTCTCGTCGCTCCTTTCGGGCACACCGACCGGATCGGCCACGCCTCTGGCCGGTATCGCGATCTCCTCCCCCACACCCATCGCCACGCCTACACGGGCCGGGGCGACGCCAACGGCAGTCTTTCAACCGACCCATAAGATCATCGCCGGTGAGATGGTCAATTTCCGGGCCGGGCCTTCGACTGTCTCCGATATCGTTGACGTCCTTCCGCCCGGCACGGAGTTGCAGTTCGTCGGGGAGCAGCAAGTGACCAGCGGAGTCACCTGGATGCGCTTCCACGAGCAAGACGGGACCGACGGCTGGGTTCGCACGGTAGACGTTGAGCCGGTCGTTCCGTAGCAGCAGGTCGCCGAATTTCCTCTGATATACTTGGCGTAATCAAAGCTTCGATCTCATCATCAGACAGACGAAGGACGTAGCATGCAGAGAGTCTCGATTATCGGACTCGGGTTGATCGGTTCATCCATTGGCCTGGGACTGAAACGTTGGGCGACAAAGGATGGCAAGCGCGAATCGGTGCTGGAAATCGCCGGTTTCGACATCAGCCTTGACGTTCAGAACTACGCGAAAAAGATCAAAGCGGTCGACCGGACCGAATGGAACATGAGCAACGTCATTGCCCGCGCCGATCTCATCGTCATCGCAACGCCGGTTTCGGCGGTGCCCGACATCTTCGAGTCGATCGCTGATCAGGGCAGACAGGGCGTCGTCGTGACCGATACCTGCAGCACGAAGTCACAGGTACTCGAGTGGGCGAACGAGAAACTGCCGGACCACGTGCACTTCGTCGGCGGTCACCCAATGGCCGGCGACACGCGGGGCATCGAGGGAGCCAAGCCGGACCTGTTCGAGAACGCCACCTGGTGCGTGTGTCCGACCGTGAATGCTGGCGACGACGCGGTGCAGACGGTCCTAGGACTCATCTCGGCGCTGAGCGCGACGCCGCTGTTCGTCGATCCCCATGAGCACGACGGCTACGTCGGTGGGATCAGCCACCTCCCGTTTATGCTCTCCTCGGCGATGACCCATGTCGTCAGCAAGGACTCGCTCTGGCGTGACATGCGCAAGCTGAGCTCGAGCGGTTTTCGCGACGCATCGCGTCTGGCGGCGGGCAGCCCGGAAATGTACCGCGGCATCTGCGCGACGAACCGTGAGAACATCGTGCGCTGGCTCGATGCGAGTATTAACGAGCTGCAGACGATGCGTGATCTCGTGGATACGGGAACCGACGAGACGCTTGAGTCACTGGAACAGATTTTCAATGAAGCACGCGACGCGCGGGCAGAGTGGATTACGGCCGAGCGTCAAGGCGGTGGTTCGGTACAGGATACCGACGGTGAGCTCAGCACGATGAGTGTGAGCGACCAGGTGCAGCAGATGTTCTTCGGCAGCCTGTTCCGTCGCAAGCCCCGCAC
This sequence comes from uncultured Chloroflexia bacterium, assembly GCA_963728335.1. Lineage (GTDB taxonomy): Bacteria > Chloroflexota > Chloroflexia > Thermomicrobiales > Thermomicrobiaceae > CALAGB01. Next base: position 305,442 of record CAVSJP010000007.1, on the reverse strand, counting down.
CGGTCGTGAGGAGCGCGGAAACTCGCGCCGGCCATCAAACAACGGTCGCAGCTAGGCGAGTTACGGGACGATGTTCCACTCATCCGGGAGTGAATAGTAGTAGAGCATACGGGTCGGGCGGCCATTCTGCCGCACCCGGCCGCGGTCCTCGCGGAGAACTTCCGCATAGCTGTTCTGGACCTGGATTATTCGGCGCGCTTTAAGGTTGAAGAGAATCAGGCCAGTTCCGGCTGGTTTCAAACTGAGTTGCCGCGTACGCTCATCGACTACCCGGAAGGGCGGCAGTTCCGCCGCCGGCAGCGTATCTATGAGTTCCTGAAACGCGGAATAATTCTCTCGCGTGTTGTGCTCGTCAAAGACCGCAAGCCCGCTCTCGACCGAGCGAGCGAACGTTTCGTCATACGGGCGGGCAAGCTGCAGCAATTGGTCGGCTCGGCCCGGATGCCGGGCGCAGCCGGCCACCAGCATCTTGATAGCGTGACACGGACCGACGAAACTGGATGCGCCTCGCTCATCGATAATGGTGAACCGAATAATATTCACGACGAAGACCCTTCAAATCTTGGATTTTCATGGCAACATGGAGCAGGCACCCGCGGCCTGTCGATCGCGGGAACCCAGAACACGGCACGTACGCTGCGCTGTGAAAGTGGCATAGAACAGGAGACACCGAAGACGGCGTTCCGGTCCATCGCGTCAGAACTTTACCACACCGGAAATCCGGTTCTCCTCAACATTCAGGAGCGTTAATTCCATGGTGATGACAGGTTCGTTCTTGGTTTCTGAACGGTACGCCCGCCAGACTATCTTCCATGCAATAGGGGAAGCTGGGCAGAACAAGTTGCTCAACAGCCGGGTCTGTTTGATCGGCTGCGGGGCGCTTGGTACCCACATCGCCGACACGTTGGTTCGCGCTGGAATCGGCTTTCTGCGCATCGTCGACCGCGACATTCCGGTCCAGAGCAATTTGCAACGACAGTCGCTGTTCGATGAGCAAGATGTGATTGACGGCATACCCAAGGTGATCGCCGCCACGAACCGGCTCACCGCGGTCAACAGCGAGGTCACGGTCGAACCGCACGTGCTCGACGTCAACTCGACAAACATCGAGGCGCTGGTGACGGACGTTGACTTCGTGGTCGATGGCAGCGACAACTTCGAAATCCGCTATCTCATCAACGACATTTGCGTCAAATTGAACAAACCGTGGGTCTACGGCGGCGTCATCGGCAGCTACGGCATGACCATGACCATCCGGCCCGGCATCACGCCCTGCTTGCGCTGCGTCTTCCCCGAAGCTCCGGCTCCAGGCGAGGCGCCGACGTGCGATACAGCGGGCGTAATCGGCCCCGCGGTCACGGTTGTCGCCGGGATGCAGTCGGCCGAAGCCATGAAATTGGCCGTGGGTGCAATCGATTCGCTCAACACGGAGCTGCTGGCAATCGATGTCTGGACTGTCAGCGTCGATCAAATCCCGCTCGGGCTGCCGTCGGAAGACTGTCCGACCTGCGCCAAACACGACTACACCTTTCTTGAGCAGACGGCCCCGAGCCAGACGACCGATCTGTGCGGTCGTGACGCGGTCCAGGTATCGGTCCACCCGCCGGCCAACGTTTCCCTGCCGAACCTCGCAGAGCGACTCAGGGCGGTCGGAAAGGTTGGCTACAACGACTATCTGCTGCGCTGCGAAGTGGAACAATACGAACTGACCGTCTTCCCCGATGGACGCGCGATCATTAAGGGGACGATCGATCCATCCGTCGCGCGCACGGTCTACGCACGCTACATCGGAATGTGAGCCGAACATGATCTACCTGGACAACGGCGCAACAAGCTGGCCCAAGCCCGAGGTGGTGTACGAGACGCTCGCCAATTTCTTGCGCACGGCCGGTGCGAATCCGAGCCGTGGCAGCCACGTCATGGCGACCCGTGCGGCGGCGACGATCAACGACACGCGTGCGAAGCTCGCGCGGCTGTTTGGCGCTCCCGATCCGAAGCGTGTCATCTTCGCCGGCAATGCCACCGACGCGCTCAATATGGCGATCAAAGGCATTCTGAACCCTGGAGATCACGCGGTGACCACCGTTATGGAGCATAACTCGGTGCGGCGGCCGCTCCGCGCGCTCCAGTCGTCCGGCGTCACCGTCACGAAAGTCGCGGCGGACCGGCAGGGATTCGTATCGCCAGAAGATGTCGCGAACGCCCTGCGACCCGAGACGCGTCTGATCGCAATGACACATGCATCCAACGTCAATGGGGCGATACAGCCGATTGCCGACATCGCGCAACTCGCGCGAGACCGGGGCATCCTGCTGCTCGTCGATGCCGCCCAGACCGCTGGATCGGTACCGTTTACCATGGACGAGATCGGCGCCGACCTGCTGGCCTTCCCCGGCCACAAAGGGCTCATGGGACCGACCGGCACCGGGGGCTTGGTGATCGGTGCGCGCGTCAGCACCGATGATCTCTCGACCGTGCGTGAGGGCGGAACCGGCGGGAACTCGGAAGAAGACGTGCAGCCAAGTGAACTTCCGACGCGCTACGAAGCCGGGACGCTCAACACGGTTGGTATTGCCGCGCTGGGCGCCGCGCTCGACGTAGTCGCCAGCACCGGCGTCCAGGCAATCTACGAACAGGAAAAGGCCATCACCAGCCGCCTGATCGACGGCCTGGCTGAGACGCCGGGAGTGCGTGTTCTGTCACCAGAGGACAGCGACCGTCGCGCTGCCGTCGTCTCGTTTACCGTGGATGGATGGGAACCAGCCGATCTGGGCGCTGCGCTCGACAGCAACTTCGAGATCGCCTGTCGCACCGGCCTGCACTGCGCTCCGGAAGCCTGCCAGGCACTGGGCGCGTTTCCCTACGGCACGATACGATTTAGCCCTGGGTACTTTACGACCGCGGACGAGATCGATCAGGCCGTTGATGCCGTCTCTGAACTCGCGCGGGCAGCTCTCCGGCTTTCTTGAACCGAGGCATTTCATGGCGAAAAAGCGCTACACCAAAGTCGAAGAGGAAATCATTCAGATACTCGACGCCAAGGATCGGGAACCGGGCTGGCGGCGTGCAACCCGGGGACGATTGAAGCCGCGCCTGCCACACGTTCGCTTCTCGGTCCCCAAGCGCCTGCGTGCCGCTACCGGGCTCGGCTGGCTGATTCTCACGTTCGGCATCGCGCTGGCGGCCATTCTGGTTTCCGGATGGTCGCACCTTCTGGCCGTCATCCTGGCCATTGCCTGCATCCTCGTGTTTCTCAGTCCAATGGTCCTCTCGCGGCGAAACACCGGCCTGCATCGTCCGGCGCAAGAATGGCGTGGGCGCGACATGACGCTTCCCTCCGTCACAGGACGGCATCGTCGGCAAGATCCGCTACCGGCTCTGGGAGATGCAACACCGGGATAACGATCGACGCTGGTAACGACTGTCAAGTGGACGAAATACCTCAGTACGTACGATTGTGTCCCTCGTGGATTGCTAGTGTGGCGTGCCACGCCCCCATTTGTGTTCTGGCTGCCCTCACAATTCCTGTGCTATTCTGATTTCGTGGCATGTGCCACGGGGACACGGGGAGGGACCGCGCTGAGCAGTCAGCATCATTTGTCAGAGGCTTAGAATGCCACGTATCGTGAGTGACATCGTTGATGTCTACGTCTTTCGGCGTGCCCGGAATCAGACCGAATTCCTGCTTCTGCGCCGCAGGCCGGATCTGGTATTGGGAGACACCTGGCAGTCGATTCACGGCAAGATCGAACCCAAGGAGCGTGCCGTCGAAGCGGCCATGCGCGAGGTTGAGGAGCGAACCGGGTTTGTCCCGTCGACGCTCTACTCGGCTGACTACATCAACCAATTCTACGATCACGCTTCCGACACCATCGTGCTCGCGCCGTCGTTCGCCGCGCGCGTCGACGGGCGCGACAAGGTCCGCGTCTCGCACGAATACAGTGACTATGCCTGGTGTGACCTTGAAGAGACCGTGGGCCGGCTCCCCTGGTCCGGCCAGCGCTGGGCTGTCCGCCATATCTACGACGTGATTGCGCAGGGGGGCGACGAGGCCGAGTTCTACGCACTCACCTAGCGTCTCTCGCTCGTACTGAAAGCCGCAACACGCCTTCGTGCAGTACGTACGCGGAGTCCTGTCCCATTTCCAACCCGCTCATGTGTTCGAATAACGGGATTCGCCTTGCCGGATTCGGTATAATTCAAGGGTTGCAATTCGGGCACATTCATCTGAGCGAAGACGGGGGCACACCGTGCCGGAATTCCATCTGACGGCCGATCTCACACCTACCGGCGACCAGCCGAACGCGATCGAACAGCTCGTCGCGGGCATTCGAGTCGAACCTGCGGCACCAGACCTTGCTCGGAGTAACCGGCTCCGGCAAGACCTTCACCATGGCGAATGTCATTCAGCGGGTTCAACGTCCAGCCCTGGTGCTCGCGCCGAACAAGACGCTGGCAGCGCAGCTCTACAGCGAGTTCAAGGACTTCTTCCCGGACAACGCGGTCGAGTACTTCGTCAGCTACTACGACTACTACCAGCCCGAGGCATATGTCCCGCGCACCGACACGTACATCGAAAAAGACGCACAGATCAACGACGAGATCGACAAGCTGCGGCATGCCGCCACCCGGTCACTGCTGACCCGGCGTGACGTCGTCATCGTGGCCAGCGTCTCCTGCATCTACGGTCTGGGATCGCCGGAGGAGTATGGCAAGACCGTCGTCTCGCTGCGCAAGGGGGCTTCGGTCCGTCGTGACCGGATCCTGCGTCACCTGGTCGACATTCAGTACGACCGGAATGACCTGACCCTCATCCGCGGCACGTTCCGGGTCCGGGGTGATACGGTCGACATCTTCCCAGCATATGAAGAGATCGCGGTCCGCGTCGAGTTTTGGGGCGACGAGATCGAGCGCATCCTCGAGATCGACCCACTCACCGGCGAGATCCTGGCGGAGCGGAACGAGATCGATATTTTCCCGGCCAAGCACTTCGTCACTACTCAGGACAAGCTTCTGCTCGCCGTTCGCGACATCGAAGAGGAACTGGAGCAGCGACTCAAGCAGCTCGAGAACGAGGGGAAGATCCTCGAAGCGGCACGACTCAAGCAGCGGACCATGTATGACCTGGAGATGCTGCAGGAGGCCGGATATTGTTCCGGGATCGAAAACTACTCGCGGCATCTGTCGCGCCGGGCGCAGGGAGATCCGCCCTGGACGCTGCTCGATTATTTCCCAGACGACTTCCTCATGTTCATCGATGAGTCACACATGTCGATTCCGCAAGTTCGCGGCATGTTCGCTGGCGATCGCTCGCGCAAGGATGTGCTGATCGATTTTGGCTTCCGGCTACCGTCGGCGCGCGATAATCGCCCGCTGACGTTCGACGAATTCGACACCCACCTGCGGCAGGCAATCTACGTATCCGCCACGCCTGGCCCCTATGAACTCGAGCACAGCCAGCAGGTGGTGCAGCAGGTTATTCGACCGACCGGTCTGGTCGATCCCGAGATCAGCGTCCGGCCGACGAAACGACAGATCGACGACCTGCTCGATGAAGTCAACCGGCGCGTCTCGCGGGGCGAGCGTGCGCTGATCACGACGCTCACCAAGAAGATGGCCGAGGATTTGTCCGACTACCTCAAAGAAGTTGGCATTCGTACTCATTACCTGCACAGTGACATCGACACGCTCGAGCGCGTCGAAATCCTGCGCGATCTCCGGCTCGGTGTCTACGATGTGGTGGTCGGGATCAACCTGCTGCGAGAAGGACTTGACCTGCCTGAGGTCTCGCTCGTTGCCATTCTCGATGCCGACAAAGAGGGCTATTTGCGTTCGACCAGCGCGTTGATTCAGACGACCGGCCGCGCGTCGCGTCACGTCGACGGGCTGGTCATCATGTACGCCGATGTCGTGACGGACTCGATGCGCCGCGCCATCGACGAGACCTATCGCCGCCGGTCGATCCAGCTCACCTACAACGAGGAGCACGGCATCACGCCACGCGGCATTGTGAAGCAGATCCGCGACATCACCGACCGGGTGAAAGCCGTGGCGGAGGAGCAGAGTCAGTACCGCGCCGATGCGCAGCCGGGTGTGATTGCGCAGATTCCACCCGATGAAATGGCCAAGCTCATCAAGGACCTGGAACGGCAGATGAAGGACGCCTCAAAACAGCTCGAATTCGAGCGAGCAGCGCTGCTGCGCGACCAGATCATCGAACTCCGGCGAATCCAAGAAGTCATGTAGCCCGTTGGACAGGCGGGCCGTCGCGTTCGCGCGTGGCGCGATCAGCGTGGTATGGTCCTGCACTGGATGCGTCCGGTTCACGATGAAAGAGACAACGGAAGAATGGCGCAGCGTGGCTATCGACCTCCACGGAACACCCGGAACAATTCCCCCATCGCGGTCATCGCCGCATCGATCCTGCTGATCGTCGTCGCGGCGATCGTCGGCTGGCTGATCTTCGGCTACAACGGAGCAGGTAGCTCGACTCCGACCCCCGGCACGGCCACTACCACGACCGTCGCCGTCGTCACCAGCCCAACTGCGAGCGCGGATCCGAAATCGACCGCAACGCCGGAGGCGACCGCCACTGCCGCCGAAACACCGACGCAAGAGGCGACTCCGGTCGCGACTCCAACCGAGCCGCCCACCCCAACACCGCAACCAACGCCGACTCCGGTGGTCGGTGACTACGGCGAACTTCCGTCCGCCGACATCCCCTCGGGAACGCCGGGAGCGCGACGACTCCAGCTCGACTACCACCTCAACTTGAGCCTGCAATCGATCCCGCAGCAGGCGCCGGTCTATCTGCTGGAACCGCGAACCTGGAAGCAGGCTGACGTTGAACAGCTCGCCAAATCGCTCGGCGTCACCGGAGATGTCACCGATCAGGGCAACGGCAGCTTTAGCGCGAGCGGCGGCGCGGGCAACCTCTACATTTCGAACAGCCTGGTGCAGTACATCGCCGCTCCCGCGAGCAGCGGCACGCCAACCAGTGAGACACTTCCGGGTAACGACGCTCTGGTTCAGACGGCACGAAGTTGGCTGATTCAGCAGAACCTGCTTGGGGCCGCGATTGGTCCTGGTGCGGTCATCAATCGTGACGAGGCGCAGCACCTGGCGCAAGTTCAAATCAAGCCGGTCGAGCCAGACCAGATCCTCTCGGCGATTCCTTCGGCCAACGTTACGCTCAACGCCGCTGGTGACGTTCTGGAAGCCTACGTTCGCTGGCCGGCTTCGATGCCGCGCTCGACCTACGGTCTGCGCTCGTCGGCGGATCTCTGGTCGGATGCCAGCCAGGGCCGCGGTTACGTTGAGATCGACGACTCTTCGCTGCCCTCCGGATCGGGAGCACTAAGCGGCCAGGCGACAATTACAGCTACCTCACTGGCCTACACCACGGCCGGTGCTCCGGAGACGAAACAATACCTGGTGCCGCTCGTTGTGTTTGAGGGACAGGCAACGGTCGACGGCGTCGACAATCCCATTCCAATCAAGATTTATGTTCCCGCGGTTGGCGCCCAGGCCGCTCCGAGAGGCTGAGGCGACCGGTCCAGTTACCTCCGCGCCCGAGCGGAACGACCGCTGAAACGACCGGGCTGCTCACGGTGTGACCTGCTCGGTTCTGGCACGAAAGAAAGGGAAGAGCGATGCGGGTCCACTCGCGTCTCTGGCGCGGTGCGTTGATCGTGCTCCTGGGAGTTGTTCTTCTCGCGCCGTCCGCCCGGCCGCCGGCCCGGGCGATGACGACGAACGTCCGCTGGGGCTACTACGTAACGTACGACGCGACCTCCCTCGCGTCCCTGAAGCAGCACATCGGACAGCTCGACATCGTCTCACCGTACTTCTTCCAGCTCAAAGCCGATGGCACGGTCATCGATACGACGCAGCCGGACGCTCTAGCCATCATGCGCAACGCCGACGTGAAGATTGTCCCCATGGTCAAGAATGTCGCGCGTTGGGACGATTTCCACAACCAGATCGCCACGCCCGCCCAACGAGACGCGATTGCCGCCACCATGCTCAACCTGGTGGTACAAAACAACTACGACGGCATCAATATCGACTTCGAGGCGATCAACGCGTCCGATGCCACTCTGCTGAGCGACCTCATGGCGCGCATCGCGGCGAAGTTCCGCCCGGCCGGTAAGCTCATCACCGAGGCGGTCATCGCCCGTGCCTCCGACACCCCGACTACCTGGGGCGGAGCCTATGACTACCACGCGTTGGCGGCATCGGTCGACTACCTGCTTCTGATGGCCTATGACTACCATTCAGCGGGCGGGGCGGCCGGCCCGGTCGCACCCATTGGCTGGGTAACGAGCGTCGTGAACTATGCGGCCAGCAAGTTTCCGGCATCGCGCATCCTGCTCGGAATCGGCCTCTACGGCTACGACTGGGACACCACCGCGAACACGACCGCCACCTCGGTTCGCTTCGATCAGACCGCGCAACTCATCGCCCGCCCAGGCGCGACGAGTGGATTCGACTCCGCCTCGCAATCGCCGTGGATCAAGTACACCGATAGCCAGGGACATCAGCATGAGGTCTGGTACGAAAACGCGCAGAGCTTCAAGTCCAAACTCAACTTAATGATCGACAGCCAGCTCGCCGGCTTCGGTGTCTGGCGGCTCGGTCAGGAAGATCCCGCCGTCTGGAACGAGGTCGCCAAGCTCAACACCCCGGCGACGCGGATTCCGCCGTTCAACACCACTGGCACCGGCAAGCTCTACTTCCCGCAAACGGGTCACTCCCTCGCCTACGGATTCAAGAACTTCTGGCAGACGAGCGGCGGCCTTCCGGTCTTCGGCTACCCGCTGACGGAGGAGTTCAGCGAAGTCAACCTCGATACCGGACAGTCCTACACGGTGCAGTATTTCGAGCGCCAGCGCTTCGAATATCACCCGGAGTACAAGGGCACACCCTACGAGGTTTCACTCGGGCGACTCGGCGTGGCCGACGCCCAGCAGCGAGGGCTTGCGACGACACTGCCGTTCTCTCCGTTAGCCAGAATCCCGTCGTTGGCCAGCGGCTGCCAATATTTTGCGCCGACGGCTCACACAGTCTGCGGTTCATTCCTGAAGTACTGGAGCAGTCACGGGCTGGAGTTCAACGACAGCGGAACGTCATTCCGGGAGTCGCTGGCCCTCTTCGGTTACCCCATCAGCGAGCCGTTTGCCGATCCGGCGACCGGACTGACGGTCCAGTATTTCGAACGAGCACGATTCGAGTATCATCCAGAGAATGCGGGCACGCCGTACGATGTCCTGCTCGGACTGTTAGGAACCGACAGCGTACGCGCGAAGGGATGGATTCAGTGAGCAGCGAGTCCCCGGTCGCAAAGAACCTCGTTCTGGTCCTGCACGGGCCGAACCTGAACATGCTGGGACAGCGCGAGCCGCACATCTACGGTCAAATCACGCTGGACGAGATTGACCGGCGACTTGAACGAGAAGCTGACGAAAAGGGATTCGAGCTCGTCATCATGCAGTCGAACTACGAAGGCGCGCTCATCGACCAGATTCAGCGTTATGGTTCAATTGCCTGTGGTATCATCGTCAACCCGGGGGCGCTTACGCATTACAGCATCGCCCTGCGTGACGCACTGGCGGCGTCGCAGGCTCCGGCCATCGAAGTTCACCTGAGTAACATCTACGCTCGAGAGCCTTTTCGCCACCACTCCGTCGTGGCACCAGTCGCCGCCGGTCAGATATCGGGGCTGGGCGCGGAGGGCTACGTGCTGGCGTTGCGCTATTTAATGGAGCGGGCGGAAGCCTAGAGACGAGCAACTGGTGATCACGAGAATTTCCCGGCTTCGCGATGAGATGAAACAGGCTGGTTTGGATGCGGTGGTCGTCACCCACCCGACGAATCGCCGCTATCTGACCGGTTTCGAGGGAGACGACATCCCGCCGAACGAATCAGCGGGTCATGTGATCGTTAGCCAGGACCGGGCCGTCATGGTGGTCAGTCCGCTCGAGGCGCACCGCGCGTCCGAGCAGGCGCACGGCTTCGACGTCTTCGACCGGGTTCGACCACTGGCAAAGGCGGACGCGGCGGTGCTCAAGGAGATCGGCGCTCGGCGGGTTGGATTCGAAGCCGACGCCATTTTGTATCATGATTATGTCATGTTGCGCGAAGAGCTTTCCGACGACGTCCAGCTCGACCCGGTCGGTGAGCTCATCAACGACCTCCGAGCGATCAAAGCGCCGGACGAGATCGCGGTGCTCGAACGCGCGATCCACATCACCGATGAAGCGTTCGAACGCGTCGCGGCGACGATCAAGGAAGGCGACACCGAGCGGGAGATTGCCCTGCGTCTCGATACGACCATGCGCGAGCTTGGTGCGACCGGGTCATCGTTTCCGACGATCGTCGCCTCTGGACCGAACGCCGCCCGGCCGCATCACGAGCCGAGCGATCGGCAGATTCTGGCCGGCGAGCCGATCGTCATCGATATGGGCGCCGTCGTCGACGGTTACTGCGCCGACCTGACGCGGACAACCTGGGTTGGTGAGCCGAACGAGGTCCTGCGCGCCATCTATCCAATCGTGCTGCAGGCGCTGAACGACGTCGAAGCAGAGCTTCGCCCAGGCATGCCGGGCCGCGAAGCGGACGGTATCGCGCGTGAGGTGATCGCGGCAGGTGGCTATAGTGACTTTTTCCCTCACGGACTCGGCCATGGTGTCGGCGTTCGCGTCCACGAGAGCCCGAGCATGTCGCCTCGCACTGACGAGCCTCTGGTCGCCGGCCACGTCGTCACAATCGAGCCAGGCATCTATCTTCCCGGCCGAGGCGGTGTGCGCATCGAAGATGTGGCCGTGATTGAAGAGCAGGGCATTCGGGTGCTGACGCGCGCTTCGAAACGCACGATTGACTAGTACGGGAACGGAGAGCCAATGATTGATACCGGTGGTCTACGCAAAGGGCTAACGCTTGACTATGAAGGTGAACTCGTCAAAGTAATCGATTACCAGCACGTCAAGCAGGGCCGCGGCAGTGCCTTCGTACGCCTGACGCTGCGGAACCTGCGCACGGGCTCAACCACACAGCAGACGTTCCAGTCCGGATCCAAGTTTCAGACGGCGCGGCTCGAACGCCGGCGCATTCAGTTCCTGTACGCCGATGACGGCCAGTACCACTTCATGGACGTCGACACATTCGAGCAGTTTCCCCTCAACAAGGAGACGCTCGGCGATACCGTCAACTACCTGGTCGAGAACGAAGTCATCGATCTTCTGACGTATCAGGATCAGCCAGTTGATGTCGAGGCGCCGATCACGGTCAGCCTCGAGGTCACCGAGACGGACCCGGGCTTCAAGGGTGATACCGCTACCGGAGGGACCAAGCCGGCAACGCTGCAGACCGGCGTCACTGTCAACGTGCCGCTCTTCATCAATATCGGCGATACCGTCAAGGTCGACACACGAACTGGCGAATACCTCGAGCGCGTGAGTTAGGTGGAATCAGCCGTGACGACAACTGCAATACCTGCTACAGATACCCACGACAGTTCGGATTCTGCCTCGCCGTACGATGCGCTCACTGACGCGGTGCGCGAGCTCGTCAAGGTCATGCGCGACGGTGGCATCGGGCAGCTCGAGGTCCGGCAGGGCGACCTGCGCATCGCGCTGAAATCCGCCAGCTTTGTCGAATCGGAACGCCCTCGCGGAGAATTCGTGCAGGTCGGACAGCCGAGCCAGGCTGAACCTGACGTGCCCGAGGACACCAGCGGGCACATCGTCACCTCGCCGATGATCGGCACCTATTACGCCGCGTCTGGGCCCAACGAGCGACCTTTCGTCCAGGTCGGCGACCACGTCGAGTCCGGGCAGACAGTGGCGATTATCGAGGCGATGAAGATCATGAACGAGATCGTCTCGGAGCGTTCGGGCACGGTCGCGGAAATCTTCGTGCACAACGGTGAGGCGGTCGAATATGGCCACCGGCTCATGCGGCTGAAAGAGTGAGACCTGGCCGTCTGATGCAGGTTATTGAAGTCTCCCAGCTCACGGCGTACCTGAAGGATCTGCTTCAGTCGGACCCGATTCTTTCCGACGTCTGGGTCCGTGGGGAGATCTCGAACTTCACGCGTTCCGCCGCTGGACACATCTATTACACGCTGAAGTCGGACAGCTCGCAGATTCGTTGTGTCCTCTTCCGCGGCAACGCGCGCTTTCTCACCTTCCAGCCCGAGAACGGAGACGCCGTGGTGGCACACGGCAACGTCTCGATCTACGAAGTCTCCGGCCAGTACCAGCTCTACGTCGACGTCATGCAGCCGGAGGGTACCGGACTACTCCAGCTTCAGTTCGAGGAACTGCGCCAGCGGCTGGAGAAAGAAGGGCTGTTCGACACGGCCCGCAAGCGTCCCCTACCAAGTTACCCGCGCGTCGTTGGCGTCGTTACCTCGTCGACCGGCGCGGTCTGGCACGATATTCAGAATGTCCTAACACGTCGCTACCCGCTGTGTGAACTGACGCTTTCGCCCGCGCTGGTTCAGGGCGCCGACGCCCCCGGCAGCATCGTCGCGGCGCTCAAGGCGCTGATCGACGGCGGCCGGTGCGATGTGATCATCGTCGGCCGGGGTGGCGGGTCAGCCGAAGACCTTGCCTGTTTCAACGACGAGAGCGTGGCGCGGGCGATCTTCGCCTCACCGGTGCCGATTGTCTCCGCGGTTGGTCACGAGACCGACGTCACGATCGCCGACTACGTTGCCGATCTGCGGGCACCGACACCGTCAGCAGCCGCGGAGTTGGTCGCGCCGCATGTGCGGGAAATGGCCCAACAGATCCTTGAACAGCATGACCGCGCCCATGACGCCGTCATGGCCACCCTGCGTGACGCCCGGGCCAGCATGGATCGCGATCGATTCCGTATGAGCCGCGTCAGTCCGGAAGGGGCAGTCCGTCAGGAGCGGCAGAGGCTCGACACCCTACTCGAGACGATGCGCCAATCGGTAACCCGTCGCGTGGAGACCGAACGCGGTCTCATCGCGGCTACCACACGCGAGCTGGCACTGCTCCACCCGCAACAGATCATGGAGCGGGGCTATGCCATGGTGATCGACCGGTCAACCGGCATTCGCGCCCATTCGGCGGCGACGCTCCACGCTCAACAGGATGTGCTTCTGCGTTTTCACGATGGAATGGCAGGGGCAACCGTGACCGAAGTCGATACACGACAGGCGGACAACAAGCTCGATTCGGAGGATCAACATGACTGACACAAACGGCAACGAACCTACCTTCGAATCGCTCTCCAAACAGCTTGAGGAGGTCCTGCTGCTCCTGGAACGGGGTGACCTCCCGCTCGAAGAGGCGCTTTCGGCCTACGAACGCGGCGTGTCACTCGTACGCCAGTGTAACGACCTCCTCGACAAGGCCGAGATTCGCATCACTGAACTGTCTGCCAGCGTCACCCGCAGCGCCCCAACCCGCTATGCGGCGGAATCCCTTTTCGCCCTCGATGACGAGGACGACGAATAGGAGCGAGGGCGTAGGAAACGCGACGACTTCCGTGCGGTCCTGAAGCCACCGCGCTACACAGGGCGAAACCTGCTGGTGGGACTAAGATGAGACCACCGATTCAGCTTCGGGGTGATCACCGCATTGCGAACATCGCAAAGGAATTTAGTCCCTTCAGTGGACTTCATCCTATGTAACCCGGTCAATTATGGTGATTGACGAATTGATTCGGTACCTGCGTGTCCGTTCACGCGGGGCTAAAGCCGCCGCGCTACAAAAGCGAAGCCCACTGAAGGGGCTGAGCTTCAGTGACCGATTGAGCACCAACACGATCACGGCATGGCGAACATCACAAAATATTAGTCCCTCTAGTGGACTTCGTTATCGGTAGCCCGGTGAGTTTACTCCCGGGCGCACGCGGCCAATCACCGGATTAATTCGTCAATGACCATCATTGCCGGGCGACCGTACCCGACAATCGGTCGATTTCTGGAAGTCCCACTAGCCCCGCGTAGACGCTCTGAATTCGCCAGCTTACTCGGCAAACGACGAGTGCCGCTGTCTGCTATCTCACCCTCACCGCATACCCATCTTTGCAAAGCCTGAATCTACGGTACTATGCTCTGGTGCGATTGTTTAGCACGCCTTCAGCACCGCGGAGCATCCAGGTGTCTGACGGGAGCAGTGAACCGGTCGGTCAACCATGAGCAATCAGGGAGATTTATGCATGGCAAGTGACGAGCAGCAGCGCTTTGACGCAACCGATCCAGCAGGCTGGGGAGATCTCAACTGGCGCTGCATCGGCCCATTCCGCGCCGGGCGCGTCATCGCGGTGGCCGGGCATCCGACCGACCAGGCGACGTTCTATTTCGGTTCGACCGGCGGCGGAGTCTGGACGACGAATGATGTCGGCCGAACCTGGACCAACATCTCGGACGGCTACTTCAAGCGCGCGTCGGTCGGTGCGATCGCCGTCAGCGAGTCGGACCCGAACGTCATCTACGCAGGCATGGGTGAGGCAACGATTCGCGGCAACGTTTCCCATGGCGACGGCGTCTACAAGTCGACCGATGGTGGACAGACCTGGACCAACGTCGGGCTGCAGGCCACGCGGAACATTGGCCGTGTGAGAGTGCACCCGAAGAATCCCGATCTCGTCTACGTCGCGGCGCTCGGTCACGCCCATGGGCCGAACAAGGAGCGAGGCATCTTTCGCTCGAAGGACGGCGGCAAGAACTGGGAGCAGGTCCTGTTCAAGAGTGAGCAGACCGGCGCGATCGACCTCACCATCGACGCGCACAATCCGCGGGTCCTCTACGCGACCTTCTGGCAGGCAATGCGCACGCCCTACTCGCTGGAGAGCGGCGGTCCGGAGTGTGGCATCTGGCGCAGTCTTGACGGTGGTGACACGTGGGACGACATCACGCGCAACGAAAGCCTGCCCGAGGGCATGCTTGGCAAGATCGGCATCTCCGCGTCACCCGCCGCGGCCAACTGCGTCTATGCACTCGTCGAGGCCGAGGATGGCGCCGTCTTCAAGTCCACCGATCGGGGCGAGTCCTGGCAGCGCATGAACGAGAGCCGCGAATTCCGTCAGCGTCCGTGGTATTTCAACCATATCTTCGCCGACCCGACTGACGCGGACACGGTCTGGGTGCTCAACTTCTACACCTGGAAGTCGACCGACGGCGGAAAGACGTTCGACCAGATGCCCACGCCGCACGCCGACAACCACGACCTCTGGATCGATCCGCACAATCCGCGTCGGATCATTATCGGCCACGACGGAGGAGCGAGCATCTCGCTGAACGGCGGGGAGACCTGGTCCAACATTCTGAACCAACCGACGGTCGAGTTCTATCACGTCACCACCGACAACCAGACGCCCTACCGCGTCTACGGCGCACAGCAGGACAACACCACGATTAGCGTGCCGAGTCGCTCGAACTACGCGGCGATCACGCAGGCCGAGTGGACCGAAGTCGGCGGCGGCGAGAGCGGCTATATCGCCATCGATCCGCGTGATCCGAACATCATCTATGCCGGGAGTTACGGGGGCGTCATCACGCGTCTGGATCAGCGCACCGGCCAGCGGCGCGGCATCAATGTCTGGCCGGAAGCGATGACGGGGCACGGCGCCAAAGACGTCAAGTACCGGTTCCAGTGGACGTATCCGATCATGCTCTCGCCACACGATCCAAACACGCTCTACATCACATCGAACATCGTCCATCGGACGCGCGACGAGGGACAGAGTTGGGACAACGTCAGTCCGGACTTGACCCGGAACGACTCGCTCCAAGATGGAGCCGTCCGGCGGAGTGGTGACCAGGGACAACACCGGGGCCGAATATTACGGCACAATATTCGCCTTCGCGGAATCGCCGGTGAAGCAGGGCGTGCTCTGGGCCGGTTCTGACGACGGGCTGATTCACGTCTCACAGGACGGTGGCGCAAACTGGAAGAACGTCACCCCGCCGGAGATGCCGGAATGGGCCTTGATCTCGATCATTGACGCCTCGCCGCACGATGCGGCCGCTGCCTACGTTGCGGCCACATGCTACAAGTCGGACGACTTCAAGCCGTATCTCTTCAAAACGAGCGATTTCGGCAAGACCTGGACGAAGATTGTCAGCGGCATTCCGGAGGATGACTTCACGCGGGTCATTCGTGAGGATCCGGCTCGTCACGGCTTGCTCTATGCCGGAACCGAGACGGGCGTGTACGTCTCCGTCGATGACGGTGAGAACTGGGAGCGCTTCCAGGGCAACCTGCCGGTTGTCCCGATCCACGACCTGATTGTGAAGGACTCCGACCTCATCCTGGCCACGCACGGCCGTTCCTTCTGGATCCTGGATGACCTTACTCCTGTGCGCCAGGCAGCCGATGCCAAAGGAATCACGCTCTTCCCGCCCCGTTCGACCGTCCGGTACGCCTCGATCCGCGGGTTTGGTGGCGGTGCAGGCCGTGGCAACCAGTATCAAGGTGTCGCTGCGTCCCTGGTAACGTTCAAGACGGTCGAGGGAGAAAATGGCGACACGACCCAGAAATTGAAAGACGCGGGCGAGAACCCGCCCGACGGTGTGATGGTCTTCTACTATCTACCCGACGCGCCGGATGGCGAGGTCACGCTCACCTTTAGCGACGCAAACGGCGACGAGATCCGCTCGTTCTCGAACGCGGACGAGGATGCCAAGAAGAACGGCAAGAATAAGAAACGCGTTCCAGCGAAGGGCGGCATGAACCGTTTTGTCTGGGACATGCGCTATCCGGACGCGGTCAACGTGGAGGGAGCCGTGTTCCGTAGCGGCGGCATTAGTGGCCCGACCGCGCCTCCAGGCAACTACACGGTGACGCTCAAGATCGGCAATACCTCCCTATCCCAGCCATTCGAAATCGTCAAAGATCCGCGAGTCAACGTCACTCAGGAAGACTTCGACGCACAGTTCGACCTGCTGCGAAAGATCCAGGACAAACTGTCGGCAGTGCACACGGGCATCAACCAGATCCGAGAGATTCGGACACAGGTCGAAGCCTGGGAGAAGCGGACGGCCGACCGCGACGACGCGGTTCCGCTCCACGAAGCAGCCGAGGAACTGAAGAAAGCCCTGACAGGCATCGAAGAAGAGTTGATGGAGCCGCGGTTACAGGTCTCGAAGGACCCGCTGCACTTCCCGCTCAAGCTCAACAATCAGCTCACGGCACTTGCCAGCAACGTCGCCAGTGCCGACGGAGCACCGACCAAGCAGGAGCAGGAGGTGTTCGATCTGCTCGCCGGGAAGGCCGACAAACAGATCGACGCTCTACATCAATTGCTAGAAGAGGACCTGGCGAATTTCAACAGGCTGGTCGAGGAGACCAACATGCCGCTCGTGGGGTAACGAGCATACCCTCACCCGGTTCGCCAGCTCGGCGCCCTCTCTCGTACGTACGGAAAGGAGGGGGCGCCCCTAATGCACCATGCTCTTCCCGTCGACCGGCGGAGCTCCGCTACGATCATCCGCGCGAGTGCTCGCGTCACCTTCGGGCGCCCGGGGAGCGGTCCGGCGATAGATCTTGAGCGATTCCTCGCTAACCGTACCGCGGTTACGCATTATCAGCGAGAAGATGATGTGCAGCGGGATCGCCAGCACAGAGAAGAGCCAGGCATAGGCCGCCGCGATGACCGAGCAGATGATCACGTACATGCCGAGCGACCAGAACAGGATGAACGCCAGGTTCACCAAACCGGGATGACTCAGGCTGTCTTTGGTCGTCGCCAGGAAGACATCGGCCCGCATGCGAATGCCATTGAAGAAATAGAAATAGGCCGCCGCGAAGACAAAGATCAGGGAGAGCATCCCAAGCCCGTGCTGGCGCCGCGCGTAGATCAACGCGACGCAGACGAGCGAAATGGCCAGCAACGCCAGGGTCACCCACCGCAGCGCGTCCGGCGTCGGCGAGGTGTCGAAGACGTCCGACTTGAAGCGGACCGAGGCGCCCATACTGTAGCCGATCAACTGTCGCCAGTTATCAAACGCCGCGATCCAGATCGGCAGGCCAAACGTGAGAATCAGCGTCGTTCGACCCACGATTCGCCAGAACGGGTTAGACTCCGTCCAGTAGTCGCGCATTCCTGACCAATGCCGGCTGGCAAAGGCAGCCAGGGCGACCAGAAACATGATGGTGAGTGGAAAGTCGCCACTTAAGAATCGGTACAGCATTTCCCTGCCAGATCACTGGAACTTCGGCCGCCGCCGCCTCACGTCGCGTGCCTAAGTTTACTCGGCGCCAGTGACTCCGGCGATATCGAAGCGCGATCAACTACGCCACGCGTGGACTCAGGCGCTCGCCGCCGAGCACGTGAAAATGCAGGTGTCCGACCGACTGGCGCCCGTCCGGGCCGATGTTGGTTGCGACCCGGTAACCGCTGTCGGAGATTCCGGCCTGGCGCGCTACCTCAGCCGCGGCGTGGATGAGCCGGCCCGGCAATTCGGGATCTGTCTGGAGCGCGTGGTTGAGCGAGTCGAAGTGCTCGTTCGGGATCACCAGAATATGGACCTTCGCTTGCGGGTGAATGTCACGAAACGCCGTGATCCCATCCGCGGAGTAGACCACGTCGGCTGGCGCGTTACCCGCGGCGATGCGGCAGAATATACAATCCGATGACACGAACCGTCCTTTCGCGATCAATTTCATGGGCAGACGCAACAGCGTCTCGAGCAGGTGCAAGATGCCAGAACTCCCCGAAGTCGAAACCGTCCGTCGCAATTTGAATGAACTGATCGTCGGCGCCAGCATCCGAGACGTGATCCTGGGTGATTTCACCGGCTGTATCGCTCATCCCTCTCCGGACGAATTCGTCCAGCGTCTTCGCGGAGAACGCATTTCTGGCACCGGACGCCGCGGCAAGAATCTGTTGATCCAACTCGAATCGGGCGACGTGATTGCGATCCACCTGCGCATGACTGGCGATCTGCAGGTGGCACGCCCAGAGGAACCAACCGGAAAACACCACCATCTCACCTTTGTGCTCGAGGACGGCCGCGAACTCCGCTTCTCCGACACGCGTAAATTCGGACGTATCCGGCTCTTATCGCCCGGTGAGTTCGACGAGTTTGTCGAACCGATCGGGCCCGAGCCTCTGGACTCAGCCCTAACGCCACAGCATTTCTACGAGATGCTTCGCGGCCGGTCACGCGCGATCAAACCGCTCGTCATGGACCAGGGATTCCTCGCCGGAGTCGGCAACATATACGCCGATGAGGCACTCTACGCCGCGAAGATCCACCCGCTCCGCGCCGCAAACAGCCTGACCAAAGCGGAGGCGGCGCGTCTCCTCAAGGAGATTCGCGCCATTCTTCAACGAGCCATCGACCGCGGCGGGACGACTATCCGGGACTATCGCAATGGTCTCGGCGAACGTGGCGGCAACCAGGACTACCTTCGAATCTACAGCCTCCAGGAGGGCGATCCCTGCGCGCGCTGCGGCACCGAGATCCAGCGCATCGTGGTTGGCCAGCGCGGCACCCGTTTCTGTCCCAAGTGCCAGCCGCCGCCCGGGAAGCCGGCCTAATCGATCTTACTCAGCACGTCAGGGTCGTTCGGGTCGAGCACCGGATACTTCGTCTCGATCAGCTCGGTGTGCTTCATGCCCGCGCCAGTGGAGAAGAGGATTGTCTCATCGTCCTGCTTCAGGAAGCCGCTTGCGCGTAGCTGCTTGGCTGCCGCGACGACGGCGCCAACCTCCGGCGACGCGAAGATTCCCTCTTGTGACGCCAGTTCGTGAACGCCGGTCATGATGTCGTCGTCCGAGACGGCGATGCAGGTTCCTCCACTCTCTCGAACCGCGTCCAGGATCAGGTAGTCACCGATGGCGACCGGAACGCGCACACCTGGTGCGATGGTCTTGGCGCCCTGCCACAACTCAGCATGCCGCTCGCCGCGCTCAAAGGCACGCACAATCGGCGCACACCCTGTCGCCTGCACCACGATCATCTTGGGACGCTTGGCGCCGATCAATCCCATCTGCTCGAGTTCGGCGAACGCCTTCCACATACCAACAATGCCGGTGCCGCCGCCGGTCGGATAAATAATCGCGTCCGGCACACGCCAGCCGAGCTGCTCGGCCAGTTCCAGACCCATCGTCTTCTTGCCCTCGGCCCGGTACGGCTCCTTCAGGGTCGAGACGTCGAACCAGCCGCGGGAGTCGCAGCCCATCTTGCCGACTTTTCCCGCGTCGTTGATCAATCCGTTGACCAGGTAGACCTTCGCCCCGTAGGCCGTGCACTCGGCCTTCATGACCGACGGCGCATCTTGCGGCATGAAGACATAGGCATCGAGCCCGCCGCGCGCCGCATAGGCTGACATCGCCGCGGCCGCGTTGCCGGCAGACGGAATCGAGACGGCTGAGGCCCCCAGTTCCTTGGCGCGCGAGACTGCAGAGGCAAGACCGCGGGACTTGAAACTGCCGGTCGGATTGCGCCCCTCATCCTTGACCTTCAACGCGTCGAATCCGAACGATGCGCCAAGACGCGGCGTGTCGAGGATCGCCGTACCGCCCTCACCGAGGGTCAGAGCGTTGACCGGATCCTGCACCGGCATGATCTCGTGATAGCGCCAGAGGTCCCAGGGACGCTCAATGAGCGCCGCTTTAGTCATCTGCTTGGCGGCGGCCTCAAGATCGTAGCGCGCGTACAGCACCTTGCCACAGGAGGGACAGGTCGTCATGAGCCGGTCGGCCGGATAGTGCTCACCGCAATTGGTGCATTCGAGTTGAGTCAGATAGCTGTACACCGCTTCTCCTGATCGTCACTGGTTCTCAAGCGTGGCCCGGTCGCGCGCGCCAGCTTCGATTGTAGCCCATTTGTCAGACATGCGGATCAGCGGCAGACAAGACCGCGATTTGTCCGTGCCCCTTCGATCGACATCTGGACTGCGTTTCACCCCACTGCTATACTGTCGGACACAAGTGAAGCTGCGGGTGTAACTCAGCTGGTAGAGTGTCTGCTTCCCAAGCAGAATGTCGTGGGTTCGAGTCCCATCACCCGCTCCCCCCACCCACGTTTGCCGCTGACCTTTTCAAGTACACAACAATCCGCTCGGTGTTTCTCCGCTCCTCGCGCTGACTTCTAATTCCTGGTAAGATCATCGGTTTCGCCGAACGGCGTGACCGACTCGAATCGGGGGAGGGTGCGCATGGGCCGCTACGTATTGGGTTTCAAGGAGATCAACCAGACGCACGTCGCGGTCGTCGGCGGCAAGGGCGCGCAACTCGGGGAGCTCTCGCGGATCGAAGGCGTGAGCGTGCCGCGCGGGTTCTGCGTGACGACCGTCGCCTTCCAAAAAATCCTGGCGGAAGTGCCGTCAATAGAAAAGCGGATCGACCGGCTGTCGCGCTTGCATCCGGACGAATTGGAGCCGATCCGCGCGCTCAGCGCGGAGATACGCCGGAGCATCGAAGAGGTCACCGTTCCTGACGATGTCGCGGCGGCGATTTCACGCTCGCTTGCCCAACTCGGCGCTCGAGCCGTCTATGCCGTCCGATCCAGCGCGACCGCGGAGGACCTGCCCGCCGCATCCTTCGCCGGTCAGCAGGAGACGTATTTGAACGTCGTGGGGCGGGCGGCCATCCTTGCGCACGTCAGCCGGTGCTGGGCTTCACTCTTCACCGAGAGAGCCGTCATTTACCGCATGCGAGCTGGGCTCGCCCACCTGAAGGTCCAGATGGGCGTCGTCGTGCAGCACATGGTATTTCCGCAGGTGGCCGGCGTCTTGTTCACCGCCGACCCGGTGACCTCCAACCGCACGATCAGCGCTGTCGAGGCCGTCTTCGGTCTGGGCGAAGCTCTGGTCTCGGGTTTGGTAAACGCGGACAGCTATAGGGTGCGAAACGGCGAGGTCATCGAAACGTTGATAGCGACCAAGACGGCTGCCCTTCGCCCCTCGCCGACAGGCGGGACACTGGAAGTCGCGATCGCGCCGGAGCGACAGGCACAGCCGGTTCTGACGGATGCACAAGCGGTGCGGCTCGCGCAACTGGGCCGTCGGATTGAAGCGCACTTCGGTCAACCCCAGGACCTCGAATGGTGCCTGGTCAACGATGCCTTCCAGATCTTGCAGAGTCGGCCGATCACCACGTTGTTCCCTATCCCCGAGTCGAGCGACGGGGAGAACCACGTCTACGTCTCTGTGGGCCACGGGCAAATGATGACCGATCCAATGAAGCCCCTCGGCCTCTCCTTGTTCCAACTGACGGCGGCCAGACCCATGTACACGGCCGGTGGGAGGCTGTTTGTCGATGTTACTCGGGCGTTGGCTTCACCGGCCAGTCGCGCGAGTCTTCTTGAAGTCATGGGAAAAGGAGATCCGCTGATCGGCGATGCGCTGAAGACCATCCTCGATCGTGACGACTTCGTCAAAACCATAGAGGATGAGGAACCACGCGGAACTCCGGCCAGCACGTCTCCCGATCCGATCGAGACCGACCCGACTGTCGTCGACAAGCTGATCGAGCAGAGCCAGGCGTCCATCTCCGATTTGAAGCGCGACATCAGCACCAAGTCCGGACCAGCGCTACTCGACTTCATCCTCACGGACATCCAGGAGCTGAAACGGATCTTGTTCGATCCACGAAGCGGTCAGGTGATCATGGCCGGAATGGAGGCCGTCTGGTGGCTTAACGAGCACCTGGAGACGTGGCTGAACGAGAAGAACGCGGCCGGCACACTCACGCAATCTGTGCCCAACAATGTCTCATCGGAGATGGGGCTAGCGCTCTTGGACGTCGCGGACGTGATCCGTCCACACACCGAAGTTGTGTCGTTTCTGCAGCACGTCGATGGTGATGGCTTCCTGGACAAGATGACCTCGCTGCAGGGCGGGCCAGAAGCACGACTCGCCATCCGGGCCTATCTCGACAAATACGGCATGCGCTGCGTCGGCGAAATCGACA
Organism: uncultured Chloroflexia bacterium; assembly: GCA_963728335.1. GTDB lineage: Bacteria > Chloroflexota > Chloroflexia > Thermomicrobiales > Thermomicrobiaceae > CALAGB01. The sequence goes on along the minus strand of CAVSJP010000007.1, from coordinate 282,540 downwards.
TCACAAGGCCGCGCTGGAGCGAGCAGCCCGCGACGCTCCTGCCCGTCATCCTCAGCAACATCAAGAACTTCGAGCCCGGTGAGGGAAAACGGCGCTTCGAGCAAGGGCTTCAGGAGGCTCAGACGAGAGAACGCGAACTGCTGCAGCGCTTGCGGGCTCTGCCGGACGGCGAGCGGAAGGCTGCAGAGACAAAGCAGATGATCGACCGAGCCCGCTCACTCGTCGGGTACCGTGAGTATCCGAAGTACGGCATGGTAAGCCGCTACTTCGTCTACAAGCTGGCGTTGCTAAAGGAAGCCGAGCGCCTCGTGCAAACGGGCGTGCTAGGTGACAAGGAAGACATCTTCTACCTCACGCTCCAGGAGCTTCACGACGTCGTGCAATCTCACCGGGTGGATGCCCAGCTGCTCCAGCAGCGCAAAGACGCGTTCAGATCGTTTACGGCGCTCCAGCCGCCCCGAGTACTCACGTCGGATGGCGAAGTCATCTCCGGAACGTATCGACGCGACGATTTGCCCGCGGGCGCGTTGCTGGGAATAGCGGTTTCCGCCGGGGCCATCGAAGGGCGGGCCCGTGTCGTCCTGGGCATGCAGGAGGCAGATCTCGATGTGGGCGACATCCTGGTCACCGCTCACACCGACCCCAGCTGGACGCCGCTATTCGTGACGATCAAGGGCCTGGTGACGGAGGTTGGCGGCCTGATGACCCATGGAGCGGTGATCGCACGTGAGTACGGCCTGCCCGCCGTGGTGGGAGTCGAGCACGCGACTGCGCTGATCAAGGACGGTCAGCGGATCCGAGTGAACGGAACGGACGGGTTCGTGGAGATCCTGTCCTAGCCGGTTTCATGTGCCGTCCGACCTCGGAGTGAGAACTCCGTGAAACATTGATCACCCGGTCCGGGCGATGCGACGGCACCTCATCTCACCGGCTCCCAGAGACCCCGCCGACAGTCGTTTCGACATCTGGCGGGGCCCTGCGTTCCGCGCGGCGCGGCGTCAAGAACCGCGATGGGCATACTCTCCCACGCCGGCGTGTGCGTCCACTGAGACGATCTCTCACGTGCGCGCGTGAATTCTCGCCTTGCGACAAGGGTCTCGTCAGTCGTTGGAACCGGTAGCGACGAACAGCAGTCCGCCGATCATCGACAGATTCTTCAGGAAATGAATTCGCTGTCCGGAGCGTTGCGCCGGATTGTCTTCCTGCCAGTAGGGGTGACCCGCAAGCGTCGTTGGGACGAGCGACGCAGCCAGCGCAAACGCCGAGAGACGCGGCAGAACGCCAAGCACCAGCATGGATCCCGCGGTGACCATCAGTGAGCCGTTGGCGCGAACCGCAATCTTCGGCTCGGGAACGCCAATAGATGCCGCCTTATCGACACGGCCACCCGGCGAACGCGCCGCGTCCCAGCCGAGAAGAATGAACGTCAAACCGAGAAACACACGAGCAATGAACCGTACCGGCGCCAACATGAGAGGCCTCCTCTGTACTGCATGCACGACTCGACGACCAGTGACCTGATCCCTGAATTCGGGAGTGCACGCAATTCAGCGGCCAGTTTTATTCATCTCTCACGTCACACGTCGAAGAAGCATCGCCGCGTTGACAATTTCACGTGCGCCGTCTCATAGTTGGTCAAGATCACCCAACACCCGGCGCAACACGCAAACTGATCCGGTGCTTTCCGAAGGGAACACTCATCATGCCCGCACCTGTCGCGCAACCGGAGACGGAAGCCCGCAACATTCCTCCCGATGCGGGAACGCATCGTGACTTCGCATGCGAACCGTTTCAGCGCCGCGGACAGCGAACATCGCCGCTGTCAGTCCACCAACTGGATTCCGGTGAAGCGCCGGTGTTGGGCATCGTCCAATGAGTGCGAACCTGTTACGTGAGGTGCCACTGTTTGCTGGACTTGCGGACGAGGACCTGCGGCGACTGCTTCAGCTCGCGCGCGAGATCGAAGTGCCCGCTGGAACCACGATCATCGAAGAAGGTGCCGAAGCAGCGGAAGTGTACGTCGTAGTAGACGGAGAACTCGACGTTACCCGCGCGTCCGGAGAGCACCAGGTTCATCTGCGCACCATTGGGCCGCACACGTTCGTCGGCGAGATGGCGTTTTTGTCTGGCGGCATCCGCTCGGCCACGGTGCGAGCAACTACAGACAGCCGGTTGCTGATGATCGATCAGACCGTCGTGGAGCAACTGATCGCGACGAACGCGCAGGCCGCCATCACGATGCTTCGCACGATCATGGAACGGGTCGCGAGCACCGAGAGTCTGCTCATTCATCACCACAAGCTCGCTTCGCTTGGAACGCTGGCGGCCGGCATCGCTCACGAGCTCAACAACCCGGTCGCCGCGATGAGTCGAACCGCCGTCCATTTGCGAACAACACTATTCGAGTGGCAGGAAGCCGCGCAGACGATCGGCGCGCCCATGCATGATGACAAGGTTCGGAATGTGGTCATGGCGATCCAGCATGAGTTGGCAGGCAAGCTGCCACCAGGTTCGATTCTGGACCCCGTAACCAGAAGTGATCTCGAGGATCAGATCTCAGATTGGCTCGGAAGCCACGGCATTCACGATGGATGGAAACTCGCCGAAACGTTCGTGGATACGGGGTGGAGCATCCAAAGGCTGGAAGAACTGGCTGCGGAGGTCGATACCCAGCATCTGCCGATGGTTGTCGAGTGGGTCGGAGCCGGTCTCAATTGCCGCCGACTCATCACCGACGTCGAGACGGCAACGACACGCATTGCCGATCTAGTAACGGGTGTTCGCGGATATACCAACCTCGATCGCGCTCCCATCCAGAATGTCGACATTCACGAAGGGATACGCACCTGTCTTCTCCTGCTCCGACACAAGCTCGGAACCGTGCAGATAGTCGAGCGGTTCGACCAGAATCTTCCTACCGTGGAAGCTTTTCAAGGCGAACTCAATCAGGTCTGGACGAATCTCATCGATAACGCGCTCGACGCGATGTCCGGTAGCGGAGAACTGACCATCCGAACAAGCCAGGCCGATCGATCCGTGCTGATCGAAATCTGCGACACCGGACCCGGAATCCCTGAGCACTTTCAGTGGCGTATATTCGATCCGTTCTTCACGACGAAGGCGCCCGGCGCCGGAACCGGACTTGGCTTGTACATCACCTACAACCTGATCGTCGAGCAACACCACGGTGATATCACCATCGATTCACGACCAGGTAGAAACTGCGTCCAGGTTAGGATCCCAATTCGATTGGAACCAGACTGATCCGGGGCACATCGAGGGATACCCACCCGATAGACCCGTCGACCCAATCCGCGCCAGCCATTCGGCCACTTGACAGGCGGTCACATGACACGAACAGTTTCCGTTGAGTCACGCGTCATCGTTCCCAACCCGCCCGAAGAACTCTGGCCCTTTGTCGCCGACGCCAATCGGATGGACCACGCGGTTGGACTGCCACAAGCGGTTTTCACGCGTGTAACCCGACCCGAGGGTGGAGAGAAGACCTGGGGCGAATACCGGCGCTGGCGGATACGGATCGCGCGATGGATCGAACATCCCTTCGAGTGGGAACGGCCCAGGTATTACGCCGTAATTCGTGAGTACGACGCAGGACCGGTCCGCCGGTTCTTCGGCGGCGCCGAGATGACGACCTCCGCCAAGGGGACCATCATTCGTGTCTTCTCGGAATTCACGCCGAAAAACGTCCTCGCCGAGCTCTTCGTGCGTCTCTACGTCGCGCCAATCTCGCTGCGACGTGCGCGCCGCCAGTACCTGGCGATTAGCACGTTCCTCTCCGGGAGGTCGATTGATCCGTTTCCGTATTTGAACGTCGGGCCAGACAAAATAGATTCGAACCAGGTCCAGCATGGAATGCTGCGGCTCGAGGCGCTCGGCGCGCCGCCCGAAACCTGCCAGCGGCTGCACCACACGTTGACCGAGTGGCCGGACGAAGACGTTGCGGGCATGCGTCCACTTCAGCTTGCCGAACACTGGCATACCGACGACCGTGATACGCTGCAAACCTTTTTGAAGGCGACTGAGGCTGGGATGCTTGAGATGCACTGGGAACTCCTCTGCCCGAGTTGTCGCGGCGTTAAGGCGGAGGCGTCCAAACTCAGGGATCTGAACGCCACGGGCTACTGCGCGGCCTGCAATCTACCGTTCGCGGCAAGCATCGACGAGAATATCGAAGCGCGCTTTTATCCGAATCCCACAGTGCGGTCCTTCCACACCGGAGCGTATTGCGTCGGCAGTCCGATGAACACGCCCCACCGTCATGCCCAGACGACCCTCAACCCGCTCGACGCCCGGGAATGGGTGGTCCACCTCGACGCCGGCCCGTATCTCATTCGATCGCCGCAAAGCCGCCAGATCGTGAATCTCCAGGCGCAAGAATCCGCGGAATCATCCCCACTCAGCGTCACCTGGGACGGCGATTCCGTCACGCCGGACTCGGCGACGGTGCAGGCTGGACGGGCCGTGATCCGGCTCGTCAACCAATCGAATTTCGCCCGCACAGTGGCGCTCGACAACGCGCGCTGGGCCAGCACCGCCGCCACGCCAAGCAAGCTACTGACGCTGCCAGACTACAATCGCCTGTTCTCAGCGGAAGCCCTTGCCCCTGGTATCGAGCTGTCGATCAGCCGGGTCGGACTCCTCTTCTCGGACCTGGCCGGTTCAACGTCGTTGTATGAACGCGCGGGTGAAGCAAAAGCATTCCGACTGGTTACGGACCATTTCCAGATCCTACAGCGGGCGATCGAGCGAAACGGCGGATCGATGGTCAAAACGATCGGCGACGCGGTCATGGCGGCGTTTCCCGATGGTGCGAAGGCGCTTGCCGCCGCGCTGACAATACAGAGCGATATTCGGACGCTGGAGACTCACGGCCTCGTTGACGTGAATCGACTCGTCAAGATCGGCGTCCACAGCGGGCCCTCGTATCTCGTGACGCTCAACGATCGCCTCGATTATTTCGGCACCACGGTCAACGTCGCGGCACGCGCTCAGCACGAGGCGCACGGCGGAGAAGTAGTCGCGACAATGGACGTGATGGCGGAATCCCGAGATGTGATCGCTGGGACATCGACGCGGATCAGTCAGTTTCAGGTTCGCCTACGCGGGATCAGTGAACCCGTCGAGCTCTACCGTATCGTCGTGGATCCGCACGATGACACACAGCCAGCTGAACGCCCTCTGACCGATGCCGCCGCCAGCAGTGAGGGGTGACAATGACCGTGACACGAAACGACACTCAACTGGTTAGCCGCGAGATGCGTTTGGTCTTGCTCGCGGCGAGCATGCTTGTCTTCATTCTCGGGGCGATTCTCTTCGTCTTCCCGTCGTCAACCGCGCGTTACTTCGCCTGGACCGTCAATCCACCGATTACAGCGGCGTTCATGGGGGCGGGGTTCCTGGCAGCCGGGGTACTCGAGATGCGGTCCGCCCAGGAGCAATTGTGGTCAACCGCTCGAACCGGATACTCGGCCGTTCTGGCGTTTACCGTCGTGATGCTCGGCGTGACGCTGTACCATATCGATCGGTTTCACACTGGTGAACTTCAAGCCTGGGGCTGGATTGCCGTCTATGTTGCGTTCCCGCCATTGATGCTGTTCGCGTTGTTTCGCCAGCTTCGCGTACCGGGGAGCGATGCCGCCATCGTGGCCCCGCTTGCCACGTGGTTCCGAGCGGCGACAGGCGCGCAGGCGATCGTATTGATCGGAGTGGGAATCCTGTTGTTGTCCGTTCCAGTGACGGTGGCGAACCACTGGCCATGGGAACTGTCAGCGCTCACAGGTCGTGCGATTGGGGCCTGGCTAATCGGGTTCGGGTTGGCCGAGGGTCAATCCGTGATCGAGCGAGACGTGATCCGTGTCCGCAACGTGGCACTCAGCTCTGTTGTCTTCGCCGCACTCCTGCTGATCGCCGTCGCGCGCTACCGACACCAGATCTCCTGGAGCGAACCGGCATCATGGATCTTCGTGACCGTCATCGGGAGTATGCTGCTCGCGGGTGTACACAGTGTCGCCGCGTCGCACCGTGAGATGCGCGCAGTCGCGACGACATGAGTTAGAAGGTTGCTAATTCGTCAACCGTACGGTCGTGAGTCCGTCGTCGCCAGGCTTCCAGCCACCGGAATCGGTCCACTGCCCCAGCCCGTCTGGCTGGATCTGATAGTCCTTCAGTAAAACACCCTCATGGCAGTTCGCATGACACTGAGATACCAGGAACGCTCCGATAGTGACCACGTAGAATTTGCCGTCCGAAGCCTGGCTCGCAATAGGAACGATAAGGACGCAACCATTGGGGTCAGTCGTCCCAACCGCGCATCCATTGATGCCGTTCACTTTCACGCGCGTCGGTCCGGCCTTGTCTCCGGTCTTCGAATCGAACCAACCGGGGATTGTAAGGCCATAGTTATCGGTATTGTCTGCCAGTCCCTTGAATGAGTTGCTCTTGTTGCCGCAGTCGGCAACCTGTGGATCGTGGAGGAGATACGTCTTCCCGTAGGCACCGGGATCGATTGTTCCAGTGTCGGTAGTGGTACCGCCTCCAGTCGATGTGCCGGTTGGCGTGGGAGTCGGTGTCGAGTTGCCTTTGCCCAGGAGCTGAACGGTGTACTGCGACGACGACGCGACCGGGAAGTCTAGGGTTGAGCTGGTCAATTCAGTGCTGGGTTGAACATCGCCCGTCGACGTCTCGAGAATCGAGTACTTGCCTCCGCTCGAAAGTTTCGTGTCAACTCCGCATACCACGAACGGGCTGTCTGACCCGACTCCGGCCGTGATGCCCTGCACGTGAGCCGTCGCCGTGGCCGAAGTCGTGATCGTGTGCGGGGCGAACGGAACGACACGAATGAAGAAGGTGCTATGCGTCTCCCGGACAACCACCCGTACGCCGGTGGCTGTCGGGGGCACGGCGTTACTGCAATCCTTGATATCGCTGTTCGAATCATCAACATATACGCAGCTGAAGGATTGCGTGGTCGACGAGTTCATCTTGTTGGCATCGACCATCGCAGCCACGTCGGTATTCGCCGTGAGCGTTGGGGTGCTGGTGCTCCACTTGGTCAGCGCATGTGAACCGGCGAGGGCCGCGGCATCCGCCGAGTTCTGCACCGCGCGTTTTTCAGCAAACGCGTATCCAAGGTCAATCGACAATCCGACCATCGCGGTCGCCGCTACGGCAAATGCAGCGACAAGAATGATGATTTGTCCCCGTGATGACCGGATTGATTGCCATCGATTACGAATACGAGTTGCCACGTCGACGTGCCTCCATGCAAGATCAAACGCTCTCCCTTCACTCTATAGAACTTCCGGCCGCTCATCATGGGCTATTGGTCCCGACAGTCGACGACCGTTCGGACATGAAAGAGACGCCGTACGTACCGTGGCCGATGGGTCGTTCAACGTTGGGATCAACGCCAGGACATCTGAAACCTGGGACTTGCGAATAGGGATGGAGTGGGAAAGAATGTCCGATGATGTTGCGTCCGTGGTTAAGGGGGGAGACATCGACGCATGCGGTTATTTCGACGGAGCAGGTCGTCCGATCCGGATCCCGGCAGCTACCAAGAGCGATTGCGCGCAATTGGCCGCAAACTCGACCAGGATGCTCAGCGGTTTCGCGTGCTCGCCGAACTGCCTGACGGATTCTTGCTGAAGGCTGACGAACTCGCCATTCGCCCGCAAGGAAGTGCCGGTTCGGCGTGGGCGTCGCGGACGTATTGGCTGCGCGAGCCCGAGTTGAAAGGGCTCATCGAGGACGCCCACCGGGGACGGGTGGAATAACGATACCGCTAGCGATGACTGGTCACACCGACCTGATCGCACATATCGAGCAATGGGCAGGTCGAGCAGCGAGGGAGCTTGCCGGTACAAATATGCTTGCCAAACGGGACCAGTTCCCGGTTAAGAGCGACCCAGAAGTCGGGAGAAACCGTGGCTTCGAGCGCCTCGCTCGTCTTCTCGGGGCTCTTCGTTTCGACGAAACCCCAGCGGTTGCTGATGCGGTGAACGTGAACGTCGACGGCGACCCGCGGTTGACCACAGGCAATACCGAGTACCAGGTTCGCGCATTTTAGCCCTACGCCCTTGAACGCCATCAGCGACTCCTGGTCGCAGGGAATGTCGCCGTCGAGTCGCTCGACCGATTCACGGGCAATTTCCCGGATCTGCGCCGCCTTGTTCGCGTGAAACGAACTCTGGTGAATCAGATCGTCAATCTCGTCAACCGAGAGCGCCAGCATCTCTCGCGGCGTCCGGGCGCGCTCGAACAAATTTCGGGCTACGACGAGGCTCACCTCGTCGCGTGTCCGGATCGAGATCATGCACGCTATGAGCTGCTCAAAAGGGGAATTGAAGCCGTCTTCAGCCAGTTCGAAGAGCATCGCCTTGGGAAACAGCTGAATGGCGCGGTCGATGCGCTGCAGCGCTAGCCCGACATCGAACCGGTCATTCGCCATGTGTCCGTCTCCTCTCGTGGTGTCTGCACAGGTTAATCTTGTAGGAACACGCAGAATCCGCACCAGATCCACGACGAAGAGGAATGATCGCCTGCCCGTGGTCGTTGAATCAACGTGAGGCAACTCGTGAGGGCGGCGCGTTTTGCGCGTGGGTCTAGACAAGGAGTGAGACCGTGAGCGTCGACTACCCGTTCGTTGACTTCAACAGAATCGGACCGTTGCCCGGATCACGGTTCCCCGATGTGGCGCTGCCGGATCAACACGGACACCCGGTTGACCTGCACCGAATGCGGGCTGGACGCCGAGCCATCGTCGTCTTTCACCGGAGCGCGGGCTGGTGACCATACTGCAAGACGCAGCTCGTTGAGCTGCAACGATCGTTCAATCTCTACCGGGACGCGGAGATCGCGATCTTCGCCATCAGCTATGACTCCACGGCTGTGCTCGATCGCTTTGCACAGAGGTTTGGCATTGAATACTCACTCCTATCCGACGAAGGCAGTCGCACCATCAATCGCCTGGGCCTGTTGAACCAACACATTGCCCAGCAGCACACGGCGTTCGGCGTGACGGTTCGCGAAAATCATTTCGGCGTACCATATCCGGGCACGTTCGTGCTCGACGAGGCGGGAGTCGTGCGCGACCGATGGTTCGAACAAAGCTACCGAGTTCGCCCAACTCCAACCGCGTTCCTTGAACAGAGCTTCCACCTTCCGACAAAAGCCGCCGTCAGCGCGACCGCCGAGGGAGGGACCGTGCGGGCGATGGCCTCGATTGGATCGGCACGATATCACCCGCATCAACGGCTCGAACTGACGATCGAACTCGAGATCGCCGACGGTCTCCACCTCTACACCGAGCCGATCCCGGACGGCTATGTTCCGCTCTCCATCGTCGTCCGTCCGATCGAGGGCCTCGAAGCACGCGAGATACAGCTCCCCGCAGCGCGAATGTTCCACCTGGACGCGCTTGACGAGACCTTTCACGTATTGGACAGCCGTGCGCGGGCTTCCTTGCCGATCGTCCTCACCAAGAACGTTGGCGACGTTCAGCTTGAGCTCGATGTCAGCTACCAGACCTGCAGCGACACTGAGTGCTTCATGCCGGAACAGTTGACGCTGCACCTCCCACTACAGGCAGAGGACAATGTTCGAGACTAATCGCCGAAGCTACGACGTGACAATCCGATTGGGCGAGCCACCCCTCGCCTGTTCAAGCGCGGCACCATCATGGGCGGAAAGCCATTGATCGCCGGTACGGGATCAGGACGTGGTCGTCGTGCCATCGTTGCCTGGATCAGTCATGCGTCCCCGTGCCGACGAGTTCGTGCTGCTGCTGCTCGATTGCAGATTCCTCCCCTTCGACGCGCAGATCGGGCAGCCACTCGAGCCAACTCGGCAGATACCAGTTGATATCGCCCAGCAGCGTCATGGCTGACGGCACCAGCACCAGGCGAACCACGGTCGCGTCGAGCGCAATTGCCACCGCCAGGCCAAATCCAAGTTGCTCGAAGACGACCAGCCGACCCGAAGCGAACGAGGCAAACACGACCACCATGATCGATGCCGCGCCAGTGATCAACCGCCCGGTCGTCTTCAATCCGACTGCGACCGACTCACGATTGTCATGCGTCTGGTCGAAGTGCTCGCGAATCCGGCTTAGCAGAAATACCTGATAGTCCATGCTTAGACCGAACAGCACGCTAAAGAGGAAGATTGGCACCCAGGCTTCGATGGTTGGCGTCTTCTCGAAATGGAAGACGTTGTGGAGATAGCCCTTCTGGAAGACCAGCACCATCAATCCATATGATGCGCCGACCGAGAGGAGATTCATCAGGATCGCCTTCGCTGGGACCACGATAGAACGGAAGGCCAGCATCAGCAAGATGAAGCTCAGACCCAGTACGTAGGCGAAGATAATTGGCGTGTACTGGTCGACCAGGTTGATGAAGTCGACGTTGAATGCTGTCTGTCCGGTGACGTACACGTGCGCCTGACTGCTCGAGAAGGTCGAGGGGATGATCGAATGGCGCAACTGTCTCAGGGCCGCGTAGGCCGGTGGGCTGTTCGGGTCGGCCTTGAGCGGCACGCTGACCAGCGCGAGGTCGTTGCTGTCGTTCCATTCGACGGTTGGGCTAGCCACGAATGCCGGGTCCGCGGTCAGCCTCGATTCGAGTTGGGCAATCGACTGCTCCGTCTGGCTACTGCGTGGAGCGTCAACCACAATCTCGACGGGAGCCAGCAGACCTGCCGCGAAATCACTGTTGAGCACGTTGAACGCGGTGCGGACGTCTCCGGGTGGGAGCGTGGACGCCCCCTCCATGCCACGCTGGAGGTCGAACAACGGAAGCGCCAGGGTCACCAGCAGCGTCGTCGCGAGAACCAGCGCGACCACCGGATGCGACATGATCGTGTGCGCTGCACGGCCCCAGAAGCCGGAATAGAGTTCTTCGTCGCCCCATCGTCCGCTCTCCGCTGGCGCGGGCGTCGCCACAGGCTGCTTGCGCGGCCAGTTGAGCCAGGGGCCGAAGAGTTGTAGTGCCACCGGCACCAGCGTCAGCACGGCAACAATCGCAACCAGCACCACCAGCACGGCACCCGCGCCAAGACTGCGGAAGATTGTCGTTGGCATGAAGATGATGCCGGAGAGAGCCAACGCCACGGTCGCACCCGAGAAGAGGACGGCCTTCCCGGCCGTACCGCCGGTGACGGCGATCGCGTCTCCACGCGATTTCCCATGGCGTATCTCCTCACGGTAACGCGAAATCATGAAGAGCGCGTAGTCAATGCCGACCGCGAGTCCAATCATCGTGATCATGTTCACGACATAGAAGGACAGGTCGGTGACCTTGCCGAGCGCCGTCGTCAGGCCGAGCGCCACCGCGATCGATACTCCGGCCAGCAGCAGGGGAATACCCGCGGCCACGAGCGCGCCGAAGACGACGATGAGGACGACCACGGCGGCGGGCAGACCATAGATTTCCGCCTTGTGCAGGTCGGTCGACGATAACTGGGTGAAGGTCTCATCGATTGATACTGAGCCGACTGTGGTCACCTGGACGTCGGACGTGCTATTCGCCTCGACCACCGACATGTAGTCCGAGCCGTTCTGCTTTGCCTCGTTCAGTGTTCCAACCAATGTCACCGGCAGGATCGTCGAGTGTCTATCCTTGGATACCAGCGACGCTGCCTGCGGCGACCCAGCGGCCTGAGCTTCGTAATAGCTGACGACCGATTTGACAACGTTGTTCATCTGACGCAGGCGTTGAGCGGTCCGTACCACGACCTGCTGAAATCGAGGATCAGTTACCGTCAGCGTGTCCGAGTGGACAACAACGGTTTCGGTGACGGGCGACGAACCGTGCAATCGATCCGACAGGAGGTTGGCGCCCGTCAGCGATTCCGGCGCGTTGGTGAAGGAGACATCTGTCGTCAGCGCTCCACTCAATCCGATGAATGTCCCGGTGAGTGCCAGAGCGATGGCAAACATCCACAGTGCCAGTACCCGCCACGGATGGCGCGCGCTCGCACTCACCATGCGTGATGTTGATGGAAGAACGCCCATGTTCAAGTGCCTCTCGTATGGCCGGTTATGACAGGGACACGACACGACAAATCGGCTGCCAGGTGGTCGCTCCCTGAGCAGGCTAATCTGATTTTCCCCGTGCGACAGTCATGATTTCGTTACAAAACGGCGTGAATCGCGGCAGCGCCATACATGCTCATCGCGGTGGCTGTTTGATCGGCCAGCCGAGGCGAAGATGCCGCCCTCCCGCTCGAGCCCCAATTCACCGGTCGATGCCGTATTATCTCAATGGAAGTGGACTTACAACGCATCGACCGTCGCACCGTACGCAAGACGCTGCATGGAGCGTGCCTGTCGAAACCGGGCGTCACGGGGAAGGAGAGCCACTGGTGGCCAACGCAGAGCAGACCTCGACCAATCGGAACCGACCGCTCAAGGTGGGGCTGGTCCTGCCGCATTGGGAAGCGGGTATGAGTGGGAAGACGCCGGGATGGTCCGATATCACCGAGATGGCGAACCTGGCCGAGGATATGGGCTTCGACTCAGTCTGGGTCGTTGACCACTTTCTGGTTCCCTACCGCTATCGCGGCGAGGACAAGGTCCAGGGATTCTGGGATAGCTGGACGACGCTGTCCGCCCTCGCGGCCACGACACACAAGGTTGAACTTGGCACGCTGGTGACCGGTACCGGATTCCGCAATCCGGCATTGATGGCGAAGATCGCTGATACCGTCGATGAGATCAGTGGGGGTCGCGTCATTCTTGGAATCGGCGCGGGTTGGAACGAGTATGAGTATCACGCGATGGGCTATCCCTACGACCACCGTGTAAGCCGTTTTGAAGAGGCCCTCCAGATCATTCACGGCTTGCTCCATGATGGTTATGTCGATTTTGACGGAACGTACTACCAGGCGCGGGAGTGTGAATTACGACCCCGCGGACCGCGGCCCGCGTCACTTCCGATCATGATCGGGTCGTCCGGTGAACGCATGCTGGGGCTAACGGCGAAGTTCGCCGATTCCTGGAATCGCTGGCTCGTCTATAGTCGTAGCTATCCCGACCAGATTCCGGAAGCGCGCGAGCGAGTCGACGCGGCCTGTCGCGCGATCGATCGTGATCCGGCTACACTCGAGCGGACCGCCTCGGTGCAGATCGACCTGAAGGGAACCAAGGATCCCCAGGAAGGCAAAGAAGCTTTGATGGGTTCGCCCGAAGAGATTGCCCAGACCATCCGCGGATTCGTTGCCGAAGGCATCAGCCATCTCCAGATCATGCTGCGACCGAACACGCTGGAAGCGATTCAGCAACTGGCTCCGGTACTGGAGGACCTAGACCGCGGCTAACCGCGAGCGCTAACCAAAAGTGAGGTTGGATCTCGCCAACGATGTCGGACGATTTGACTGAGATACTCGATGTCGCTATACTCACGGGAGGAATCGGCCGGGCAGAATCAGCGTCCGCAGCTGCAGGCCTTTCTCGATAGCGTGGGGGCATAGCTCAGCTGGGAGAGCGCTACAATCGCACTGTAGAGGTCGGGGGTTCGAATCCCCCTGCCTCCACCACGGCTATTCCTGGTTCAAGACTGCTACGCCAGTAGCATTCAGCAGGCCTGTTTTTTTCAGATCCGATTAACTCACGGCATATACCATCTGGTCAGTGTTTGTCGGTGCAGCAGCCGTTATGGCCGCGACTACGTTGTTTCCGGTCATGCGACCCGGCGTTTATGCCAGGCTGGAGAGGGAGCACCATATGGATAAACCAAAGTACCGGCTTATTGGGAGACGGGCCGACCGGCGCGATACGTTGATCTTCCGCGATCACGGAGGACGGCACTTCATCCGTCCGTCGTGTGGAGCGAAATTGATTCGCGTCACGTCTCGCGATGCCCAGCGTTTGATGCGACAGTATCGCTACAACTCTGTCCTAGACGGAATCTGGCGCAGTGAGCTCGAGGCCACTGGTCTCGAGTGCCCCCTGCCAATCGCGGTCGACTCCGAGCTCGCCATCGGAGAGATTTAGGCTTCCGCGGTCCTGCCGGGAACAGCGACTTCGCGCGAAGTCGGACCGTCGTTGAACTCGTATAGACAGGAACGAGCCCTGGCGTTTTGCCAGGGCTCGTTCTTTGTGCTCGCGAGAGCTGAACCTACGATGCGGGCTGAGGACGCATCCGTGGTGGCGTCGATGGCTCGGGTCGCGGTTCGACGTCCTTTTCACCCTGAGCCGGTGCAGCGACCGGGCGTCCTTCGCCATTCTTGGCGAGCGCCGACGGACCATGCAGCGTCGGTTTTGGACGCGGCTTGTCGAACAGCGCCTCAATATCGGCACCGTCGATCGTCTCGTGCTCGAGCAGCAGCATCGAGATCGCTTCGAGCTTGTCCATGTTGGTGGTCAGCGCTTCCTTGGCTCGCGAGTAGGCATCATCGATCAGATCGTGGATTTCCTGGTCGATCTCGTAGGCAACCGGATCGCTGTAATTGCGCTGTTCGCTGATCTCACGACCAAGGAAGACGAGCTCTTCCTTGCGACCAAAGGCGAGCGGTCCGAGCTTCTTGCTCATACCGTACTCGGTCACCATCCGGCGCGCGAGGTTGGTCATGCGCTCGATGTCGTTGGCCGCGCCGGTCGAAATCTCCTGGAAGATCAATTCCTCAGCAACATGACCACCCATGAAGACCGCCAGCTGATCCTCGAACTGCTTTTTGGTCCAGAAGAAGCGGTCCTCTTCGGGAAGCACGCGGGTGTAGCCGCCCATCATGCCACGCGCGACGATCGAGACCTTATGAACGGGATCGGAGTACGGAAGCATGCGCGCAACGAGCGCGTGTCCGGCTTCGTGATAAGCAGTCATGAGACGCTCGCGCTCGCTGATAACCCGGCTCTTGCGCTCCGGACCGGCGATGACGCGGTCGATCGCCTCGGTCAATTCACGATTGCCGATCGTCTTCTTGTTGCGGCGTGCCGCCAGAATCGCGGCTTCGTTGACCAGGTTTTCCAGGTCGGCGCCGGAGAAGCCCGGCGTCTGTCGCGCCAGCTGGTTCAGATCCACTTCGGTTTCGAGCGGTTTGCCACGGGAATGCACCGTGAGAATCGCCAGTCGTCCAGCGATGTCCGGCCGGTCGAGCACAACCTGGCGGTCGAACCGGCCGGGCCGGAGGAGTGCCGGGTCGAGGACGTCGGGCCGGTTCGTCGCGGCAATGATGATCACGTTCGTCGTGCTATCGAAGCCATCCATCTCAACCAGGATCTGGTTCAGGGTCTGCTCGCGCTCATCGTGACTGCCACCAAGTCCGGCGCCACGCTGTCGTCCAACGGCGTCGATCTCGTCGATAAAGACGATGCATGGGGCATTGCGCTTGGCCTGGTCGAACAGGTCACGCACGCGGCTCGCGCCTACGCCCACGAACATCTCGACGAACTCGGAACCACTGATGCTGAAGAACGGCACGCCAGCCTCGCCCGCGACCGCGCGCGAAAGGAGCGTCTTGCCAGTGCCGGGAGGTCCGACGAGCAGGACGCCGCGCGGAATACGTGCGCCGAGCGACGCGAACTTCTCGGGAAATTTGAGGAACTCGACCACTTCGGCGAGCTCTTCTTTGGCTTCTTCAACACCGGCGACATCGTCGAAGGTCACGGTCGGCTTGCTGCCGGTGAACATCCTCGCCCGGCTCTTGCCGAAGGACATGGCCTGGTTATTGGATCCCTGTGCCTGACGCATCATGAAGACAAAGATGCCAACGACCAGGATCATGGGTATCAGGATGCTCAGAGCGCTAATCCAGCTGCCCCACGAACTTCCGGCCTTGGCCTGAATCTCGACCGCACCCGGTTGAATGCCGTAGTAGTTCAGCGCTTGCCAGATGCCGCCCGAGTCGGGTGGAAGTCGAGTGACCTTCGTCTGATCCGTACCGGTGTAATGGACGGTGATTTCATTCGAATTATCTTTTGTATCAAGTTGCTGAACTTTGCCGACTTTGATGTCGTTGGCCACAGCAGAAAAGTCGACACTCTGGGTGCCGTTGCTCCCGCCCAGCCAGGTAAACCAGATGGCGACAACAGCGATGATGAGGACAATCCACACGAAGCCGTTGCGCAACCACTTGTTGTCAGTCATCAACTACCCTCCGACCGCGTCGTGCGGATTGCAAGTTCCCTGTGAGATAACCACGGTACGCGGGCTCGACAGGTGATACCAAATTATAGCAGGAGTTTCGTCAACTCGAATTTCCTGCGTTATCGAGCACCTCAGGACCATATATCGCGATGAACGGAAGATTTCGATACTTCCCTGCGAAATCCAGACCATATCCGACCACAAATTCATCCGGAATGTCGAAACCAATCCAGTCGACCGGAACATCAACCTCGCGCGGTCGATCCTTCTTAAGGAGTGCAACGAGTCGGATGTCGGCCGGTTGTCGGCGCTGCAGGACATCCATCAA
This sequence comes from uncultured Chloroflexia bacterium, assembly GCA_963728335.1. Lineage (GTDB taxonomy): Bacteria > Chloroflexota > Chloroflexia > Thermomicrobiales > Thermomicrobiaceae > CALAGB01. The sequence goes on along the minus strand of CAVSJP010000007.1, from coordinate 266,106 downwards.
ATAGCTCAGCGTCAGACCGCTGTCGATGATGTCCTCGACAATCAGAATGCGCCGGCCTTCGACCGGGCGGTCCAGGTCTTTGATGATTCGCACGACGCCCGACGTGCTGGAGGAATCGCCATAGCTCGAAACCGCCATGAAGTCGATGCGCAGCGGCACGCTCATCGCCCGTGTCAGGTCGGCCATGAACATGTAGCCGCCGGTCAGCACGCCAATCAGCAGCGGTTCGTCATCTCCATAGAAGTCGCTGATCTCGCGACCAAGTTCGCGGATGCGCTGCTGAAGCGTCTCCTCGTTGATGAGAACCCGCTGCAGGCCGTTATGAAGCCGGATGTTTCGAATGGCACTGGACATGAGTTCGATCTTCCACCGGTCGTTCGCGGAGTCGCGCTGCTATCCCTGAGTCTACATCCTCGAAGTCAGGTGAGGAAAACCCAATAACCCACCTGATGGTCCCGGCCTGAACGAACAACGGGACGTGATCGCGAAGATAGCGCGGCACTCGCTGATTGACAAACCAATCCTGGATACGTTGGGACCTACCCGAACCCAGCCGGACGCGGTCGCCCGGTTGGCGCGTTCGCAGTACCCATCCCGCTGGGTGCTCCGCTCGGACGTCCAGCTCCCAGCGGTCGCCGAGCGTAATCGTGGTGTCATGGTTGAGTTCGACTGCCGAGGCAGGTGCCATGACTGGACGGCCTGCCGCGCGGCGCAGGGACGGAACAATTTCGTCCGACTTTCCGAACACGATCCGGTCGTAGTCCACATAGGCCACGATATCGACGGCTATCTGAATGAAGGACGATACCGAGCCGGAGAGCGCGGCTGCTCGCACGGCTTCGATCCGTTCGGACGTCAGGTCGACCTCACCCGTCAAGCTCTGAACGGTGGTCGCCACCAGACGACGCTGCAGCGACGCCGGAAGCATGCTAAACAGCTCACGCTTGAGCGCCGGGCAGTCCTCGACGGTCTCGAGCACCTCCGGACGTACTTCGGATGCTGCCGCTGAAATGAATTCGGCGTCCGCCTGCAGCAGTCCGGCCGTTCGCGCGATCGACCCGACGGCACCGGGAACGATCTGCTCGATGAGCGGAAGCAGCTGGTGCCGAATCGCATTACGCCGGAAACGGTGGTCGCTATTCGATTCGTCCTCGACAGGGTGAAGGCCGAAGCAGGAGGCGTACGCATCGATCTGCGCCCGTCGGGAATGAATCATCGGCCGCAGAATCTGCACGCCGGCTGACGACTCGCGAAAGGGGCTCAGCGGAATTGCCCGGGCCGAAATTTCGCCCATGCCGGTGAGACCGTCCAAGCCGGATCCACGTAACAGCCGGAGCAGCACCGTCTCTACCTGATCGTCGAGGGTATGCCCAAGCAGAATCCAACCGGCTTCGTGCCGAGCGGCCTCGCCTGCCAGCGCGGCATAGCGCGCATCACGCGCGGCGGCTTCAACGCCGCGCCCCGTCTCCCAACTTGCGACATCGACGCGGACGACATCGAGCGGCGCACCGATCGCCTGCGCCAGACGTCTCACCGCCTGCGCGTCTTGAGCCGACGTGGCCCGCAAGCCATGGTCAACATGCACCGCGTGAAGCGACGGACCTTGTCCAGCGTCACGAAGCGCGGCCAGGATGTGGGTGAGCGTCAGCGAGTCGACTCCGCCGGAGAGACCGACGATGACACGGTCGTCGCGACCGAGCCCGGCCCGCTTCAGCGACTGGAGCACATCGGCAATCAATCGTGTCGAGTCATGCGGCATGCGTCGACCCTTGCGACGAGGCAGATCGAGCTGGGCGGAGATCCAGCCAGACCTCGAAGAGCGGTAGACGCGCGACAACCTGGCTAATAGGTCTCGCGCAACAGCTGTTCAGACGCGAGCGGCGAGTTCACAAACTCGAGGCGAACGTTCATGAGGTCTGCCTCTTTCGCGAATCGTGCCAGCCGGTTGGTGTCAATGTAGAGCCGGTCTGGCGTGGTGGCGATCACCACATCGAGATGGCGCGTCCAGATGGAGGACCGGAGGCGCCGCAACTCCGGCCGCTCGGCCTCGAGTCCGTTTTCCTCTTCCCGGTAGACCTGTGCGACGACGTACCCCTGCTTGTTGGCATGCTTGCGGCATGTCTCTTCCTGCTTCGCCGGGTCGTTGACGACGTCGCCCTTCTCGTTGAACTGCGGCCGGACGTAGATTCCTGCGCGAACTGGCATGTCGGCTACTCCTTATAACGCGCGTTCTCTGTGCGCTGACGTTCCACTGGACCGCCGATCCTCCATCAGTTCCCGGCCTGGGATACCAGTTCAATGCTCAATCAGAACGCGCGACCATGGTTCTATGTACTGTCGCTCATAGCGGATTCTGAGTGGAATTCGCGTAACTGCCTGGTCATCCAACGTGACGTCGAACCAGTAGACGCCCTCCTCGGTGATGTCCATCGAAACGTTCGAGATGAAGGTCGCACGGTGATCGTTTCCCTTGAACTCGATGCGCTGCGATACGGGATCCAGCCGGGCGCCCGACGGTTCAACCGGCACGACCGAGAGTCGATGCAAACCGGTCGCCTTGCCCGACGCGAATGAGATGGCGAGATCACCCTGGAAGCGAAATGTCGGCATCTTCTCGGGGGCGTTGGGGTTGCTCGTTCCAGCAACCAGCTGTTCCAGCACGTTGATCACATTGAACGCGCCATATTGATCCTGCTGCGCCGACTGGCAGAGGACTGCCATCAGCAAGTAGGGGCCCTCGTTCGATGCCATTCGCTCCTCCGGTTTCACCTCGATTCAATCGATCGGACAGCGATCGAGCTCGAAGCCTACCGCAATCGGCATCTTCTCCGCGAATATCCGCTTCAAAGCCGCTCAACGCTGCGCAGCGCATCCTCCGCGACCTGCAAGACCTCCGAAATGTCAGCGCCGGTCATGGGGGTCGAGAGGCAGCCGAATCCGCCAGACCCGACAAACAGACCACGGTTTAGCATCTCCCAGTGGAGCGCGGACGCTTTGGCCGATTCATCCGGACTGAGATGCGCCGATCGATAATCGCTGAGCGGCTGTTTTGTCGGCACGAGCCGGAAGAGCGATCCTGCTCCGGTCACCTGCCAGTCGACCTCCAGCAGTCGGACGATCTCACGCAAACCGCTCCGAACTTCCTCGCCCTGCTGGTTCAAGCGGTTGAACGTCTCCGGCACCAGCATCTCCATCGCCTGGAGTCCAGCCGCCATCGTCACCGGGTTTGCGTTGAATGTTCCACCATGCGGAACCAGTGGCGAATGCTCGGTCGCATCAAAGACGTCCATCACCTCTGCGCGCCCTCCGACCGCGCCAACCGGGAAACCACCACCGATGATCTTGGCGAGCGTCGTCAGATCGGGCTCAAAGCCGAATGCGCCCTGCGCGCCGTGGTAGTCGAGCCGGAACGAGATCACTTCGTCGGAGATAAGCAGGATGCCGAGCGACCGGCATTCCTCCTGCAGGGATTCGATGAACTCCGGGGAGGCGGGAACCAGTCCGACCCGCGATGGCATGACGTCGATGATGACCGCTGCCAATCTGCTGGCGTGACGTCGCAGCAGTGACCGAGTCTCTTCGATGTGATTGAAGGGCAAGACGACGACCTCGTCGAGCACGCTCCGCGGCTCCCCCACGCAATACGACGTGGCGGCCGGCTCTGCTTGGTCACCCCAGTTCTCGGGAGAAGACGCCAGGCTGACCTCCACGAAGTCGTACGCGCCGTGATAGGCGCCCTCGAACTTCGCGATAGCGGGCTTGCCGGTGTAGGCACGCGCGGCCTTCACCGCCATCATGACGGCCTCGGTGCCGGAGTTGACAAACCGCAGCCGGTCAACGGCTGGAAGTCGATCGCAGAGGAGCCGCGCCAGGTTGACTTCGGCGGGTGTCGGAGCGGCGAACGCCGTGCCGGTTCGCATGGCGGCGATCGCGGCCCGTTCAATCTCGGGGTGCGCGTGGCCGTGAATCAGCGACGTGTAGTTGTTGATCACGTCAAGATACCGGTTGCCGTCGACGTCGTAGAGGTACGCACCCTCGCCATGTTCGATGTAGATCGGGTGTGGCTTGTAGTAAACCGTCAAACGGGAGTTACCACCCGCCAGGTATTGCCGAGCTTCCTCAAAGAGCCGCTTCGATTCCGCGTAGCGGTTGGACGTCGCGGGAATCGTGGTCTCGGTTGTCATGGCCGCCTCCCTGTCGCTGAAACGTCCGCTCTGTTGCAAGATCTGGCGCCAGATCGATACGCTCACGGTACACCGAGCGGCGCGTGTTGTCAGTAGCGAACGGCTCTAGGCCAACATCGTCTTCGAAGACCGGTGATCCTTAGCGAGCTCGGATGCGAGTTCGGCTCCAAAAATCACGACGTTGCTCTCGAGATACACGAAGAACATGAACGCTACCACGCCTCCGAGTGTCCCGTACACCTGCGAATAGTGGGCGAAGTTTGCCAGGTAGATCCCGAACCCGGCCTTGGCCAGTTCGAAACCGATCGCCGCCACCAGAGATCCAAACCAGAGGTCGCGCCGACTCAATGAATGGTTCGGCACCCAGCGATACGTAGCGAGAAATACGCACCAGGAAATCGCCAGCGGGATCAGCAAGTAGACGGCGGCCCAGGCCAGGTTAACCAGAACGCCGTTGAAGAGCTGATCCGACACAGCCCGAAAGACCCCGATGATCGTGGTGAGCACCACCGACAGCATCGAAAGGACCAGCACCACGACGACGCTCATAATGTCCAGTGTTCGTCCACGCACAAACGATCGGGCAGATTCCACGTCGAACGCATTGTTCAGCGCCCGTCGTAACGCCCCGAACATCCCACTTGCCGTCCAGACGAGCCCCGCCAGACCGACGACGCCGAGCAATCCGTTCTGGGTCGAGGCAACGCCCGAAATGACTGACTGCAACTCTGACCGAAACTTCAACGCCTGAGGAATTTGCCGCATGATGTCGTCGACGACGCGCGCTTGGTTTGCCGGATCGTGCACGACGATGCCGAAGACCGCCACGAGAAAAATGAGCAGCGGAAAGAGTGAGAAGATGACGTAATAGGTGACTGCGGCGGCATAGATCGAACCGTTGTTTCGCGAAAACTCGCCATAGGCTCGTGTCAACACGTCGACGACATACAGTCGCCTGATACGCGCCAACCTCAGGCGCATCCCCGCTGGAATGTATCGAGTGATCATTGAACTGCCTTCTAGAGATCGTTTGATGGCCGTGTTCACTCTATCAAACGGTCGCCGAGCGAGCCGCCCTGCCGCATCGTCGTCGTCCGATTCAGACGCATGTGACGGCGCGATTCCTGCCAGAACCGTCAGGATTGGACGGTACGGGACTCATCCGGCACAATGTCGCCGGTATGTGCACGGGGCCGTGTGCGTTTACAACCCACACGTCAATTTCGACGGCGACAAACGCGTTATCAGACGTCGAGGAGTGTCGGTTGACTCTCACACCAAACGCCGCCAAGGGTCGCGGAGACGATTTTCATGACGAGATAGAGCTCGCCATCCGCCGAAGTTTCCTCCGGCAGTTCCCGGCGAGGTTGCTGGCCGAGCTTCAACAGGATGCGATTCGGGTCGATATTCCGGCGGGGAGCGAGCTCTACCACGAGCATGATGAACCGCGTAGCAGCCTGGTTGTCACCGGTCTGGTACGCGTCTATATCATCGATCCTCACGGGCACGATATCTCGGTTCGCTACGCGCGACCGGGTGACCTGATCGGCATCGCCGCCATCTACGGTGGTCCAGCCCCGGTTAACGTCCGCATGCTGACCGATGCAACACTGCTGATGCTGAATACCAGCCGGCTTGCCAGGATGGCGATGACCATGCCATCGGTCGGCTGGGCCCTGGCCGAGGAGATCACCCGCCGCTTCTACGACACGCTTGAGCTGCTGGGAGGAGCGTCGCCCGGCTCGACCCGGCAGCGGGTGGCCCGCTACCTACTCGAGACCGCGACCGAGCAGCGGGGCCAAACGGTGATGTCGCCGGTGACGCGGCAGGATCTCGCTTCGGCCACCGGAGAAGTGCCTCCCGTGGTCGCCCGCGTACTGCGCGATCTGCGGACCAAAGGCCTGATCGGAACAGGCTCCGGAGGTATCCTGCTGCTCGACCCGGAAGGCTTGTACCTCGAGGCGCTCTCGGCGGGCAGTTGATTATCGAGAGCGCGTCACGGCCTGTGGCGTCGCGGTTTGCCGCCTTCACACGTGAGCCAAGAGCGCGCGCAGGCGTCGCGCGACAACCGCCGCCTCGCCCGGCTTCAACGTCGACGCGACGATTCCAATGGCCTTCTGATGGAGGTAACTCTGGGAGACGGTGATCGCCGGCTCGCCCTCGGCCAGAGCGTTCACCAGACCCGCGACCGTCATCTCGACCTGCGTTTCGTCGATCGTCACTCGTAGCACGGGAAAGTCAGTAGCAGATTCTGCAGCTGGCGGCAGTGATGGTGCAACGCCCGGAATCCCCTTGAGTTCACCGGCAATCAGATCGAGATCTGCGCGTTGCCGGAGTCGCTCGGCGTCCAGATCGGCTGCGAGAAACCGACGCAGCGCGACGAGCAGTCCCACAATCTCCTCTTTGCCAACCTTCATCGGGCGGCCAATGCCATGATGAGGCGGGCCTGGCAGTCGACCTGACTCCAGATAGCGAGCGCGCCACGTCCAGGTCTCGGGATAGACATCCATGTCCTGATGCTGAAGGGCAACCGACTCGATCAGGTCGCGCCGCCCGACCAGGATTCCCGATGCCTGCGGACCACCGATGGCCTTGCCTCCGCTGAAGGCGACCAGATCTGCGCCGAGCTCGATGAATCGACGGAGATTTTCGCGCGGCGGGAGCGCCGCGGCAGCATCGACAATCACCGGTAAATGGTAACGTCGTGCGATGGACACGACATCGCTGAGCGAGACGGTGCCATCGTCCGCTCCAACCGAGAACGCGAGCGCGACGGTGTATTGGTTGATTTGCGCCTCGATCTGCCACGGCCAGCTGATTCCCTGTCCGGGAAAGCCGAGATATCCCGCCTCGACCAGTCTGGCTCCCGGAAGTCGGAGCGCGTGGCTATAGGCCGTCAGGTGCGCACGTTGGATAACGATCTCATTGGGAAGGCCCGCCGTGTCCGGCAGCCGGTCCATAACCGCGACGTCGTATCCCGCGAGGCACGCGGCCGCCGACAGCGCCAGTCCGGCGGCGGCTCCGGAGGTCACGTATCCCGCTTCGGCGCCCGTCGCCTCAGCCAGTACCCGGCCGGCGGCATCCTGCAACTCGTCAATCCGAACACATGACTGCGCTGCCTCCGCCATCGCTCCAGCAACCTCCGGGTGCAGCGGAGCACCACTCAGGCGCGTCACGGGACCGGCGGCGTTGATGACCGGCCGCACGCCGAATTGCTGGTAGATCGACGTCGATCCCTCAGTCATCCAGTCGACTCCACCACATAGTCCAGCTCAGCCGTCAACATTTGGCTTCAGGAGAGCCCGCTGATGCTCGGGAAGCACGGCCCAGAACATCGGCGCACGCTCCGGAATTCTCGGCAGCGGCACGCCATCGACCAGCGTCATGGTGTTCACCAGTCTGCTGCGTCCCTTGCGCGCGTTCATCTGTGAGTCATGGAATGTGAACTCGCCCTCGTCGAGCCGGAAGATAGCGACATCGGCCGAACTACCCGGCTTGAGCGTACCCAGTTCTGGCCTTCCCATCGCCACCGCGGGTCGAACGGTCGCTCGTTCGATTACGTCCGCGAGTCCCATCCCCAGATTCAGGAATTTCGACAGAGTAGTTGGCAGATCGAACATCGGTCCCTGTACCGCCATCTGATGGATATCGCTGCTGATGACGTCCGGTGGGATTCCCTGATCCAGCATCGATTCGGCTACATCGTAGTTGAATGATCCCGTACCGTGTCCGATATCCAGGATGAGGCCGCGGTCGTGCAGGTCGTTGATCTCGCTCCGGACCAGGTGATCGTTCCCGAGAATTCGATGATCCCCTCCCGTAAAGCAATGCGTCAGGATATCACCCGGGCGCAGCAGGGCAGCGATCTCCTGGATCGACGGCGGACCACTACCAATATGGACCATGAGCGGCAGTCCGACGCGGTCAGCAAGTTCCCGGGCGAGCTCCAGCGGCCGAATGCCGGTTCCGCGTGTGGTGTTGCGGTCGATGCGCGCCTTGATCCCAAGTATCAGGTCCCGGTTCTCCTCGACCATGCGGGCCGCGAGGTCGACGTCGCAGTAGTCCAGGTTCGCGAGTTCACCGGTCTGGGCGATCAGTCCGATGCTCGAGAGGTTGAGGAGCGCGAAAACGCGCACGCGGCTGGCCTCGGCGACGTAGCGACGGAATCCGGGGAAGCTGAAGGATCCCGCACTGCCGACGTCCAACCAGGTGGTTACGCCAGTGCGTGCCGCGACCGGATCCGCCTCGATCCCCCAATAGGTCACGCCCCAGTAGATATGCGTGTGAAGGTCGACCAGACCTGGCGTGACAATTTGACCGGATGCGTCGAACACGGTCCGCCCAACCGATTCGAGGTGCTCACCGACGGCGGCGATCCGACCGGCGCTGATGCCGATATCGAACTGGCCGTCGACACCCGAAGAGGGGTCCAGCACCCGTCCGCCCGCGATGACCGTATCAAACCGAACGGCTTCGCTCACTCGCTCCAACCTCTCTGAGTGGACAATTCTGACCCGCTATCGCTATCTACAGTCGCCAGCATCGCAGACCGAGTTGCGTTCGACAACGGACCGGCCCAATCCGCCAAACCGACGAGATTCCGCGCTTCACGTCGCGTTTGTCCGCGACGTAGCGGGCGGTGGAACGGATTGTGTGACGGAAGTTGGGTACTGAACACATGGAAGCCATCCGGTTTGGACAGAACAGGGATGGTGCCCAACAACACTGGAAGGAATCCCTTATGGTACGTATCACCGACCGCGCATTGGACCAACTCGAGTCAATGCGAGATCAGAGCGGTCTGTTACCGGGCCAGGGCGTCGCACTGACTCCACGCGACGGGGGCCGACTCGGCTTTACCGCCGCGACTCCAGAGGAGAACGACGAGGTCATTGAGCGCGACGGCAACACCGTGATGATCATCCCGGAGCAACTGATCGAGCCACTGAGTGCGGTGGTGATTGATTACGTCGACAGTTCCGAGATGCAGGGCTTCACGCTGAACCAGGAGACGTAGTTACCCTCTCCGCATCTGCCTTCACAGCGAGCGAGCATCGTTCGGTGTTAACGTGACTCATCGGAAATGATGAAGGACCGGCGTAGTGCCGGTCCTTCGCTCTGTAGCGGATGTGTTTCCGGGTCACTACCTAGGCAACACCTCGCGAGGATTGGATGGCGACTGGTCGCCGTCCTCGTCTCGCGAACTGGTCCTCGAGATCCTCGAGTGTGTACCAGGTATCATCGTCGACTCGCCGCCAGTTCTGACTTCTCAAGAGCGCATGAAAGAAATCTTCATGCAATTTCCCCTGTGTGATCGTCCCACTCGATGCCACAAACGCTCGCAGGCCGCCGGTCCGTTCCTGAACGATGAAATTCCCCGGATTATGAGGTGACGACGCAACAATTTGAAACTTCATGAGTCTCTAGTTCCTTCTTCCGAACCGAAATGTTATCCCTGGAGTTCGCCGGTCTGTACTCCGTCCACGAACAATCGCCCGACGCCGGATTCCGGCTCTTGGGCTCGTTGCCCCGGGCTCATCTCGTGGTCACCGCTCATGTGATGTGTAATCATCGTACGGTGCGAGTCCACGTTCTTCATCTGCACAACCTGCTGTTACCCCAACGCGTAGATACGCAGGAACTATGCCAATTCACGAACGCGAGAGGGGTGCAAAAGAGACCGCACTTCCTCCCAATCCATCGGTCGTCACCAGGGACGAGATAGTGTTACCACAGCCCAGGTCCCCGTACAAACTCTCCGTCAACGTTGTCACCTTACGAGTCACCTGGCCAAGGTCAACAGATCGCATACGTTCGCGCATCGGCCGATGGCGCTTCCTCAACTCGATCGAGGTCACAGTCTATTCGGGCTACCTGTCGTGGGCGTCAATGTGGTGGGCAACGACGCAACCATGTCGTGACGAACGGCCGTGAGATGCCCTACCTGCGGAGTTCAAGTGGCATACTATCGCCTGATTTGTTGACGACGGGGGACAAGGCTGTGGCGCATATTGCGGTTATCAACGACGACACTGCATTCCTTCAACTGATGCTCGACCTGCTGACCGATGTCGGCTATGACGTGACGCTGCACCGCGAGGGTGCGGGCGCGCACCAGCAGGTTCGACACGAGCATCCGGACCTGGTGATCCTTGACATTCGCATGGAACGACCGGATTCCGGCTGGCTGGTGCTCGAGATGCTTCGACTGGACCCGTCGACGAGCGAAATTCCGGTTATCGTCTGCTCTGCCGATTCGCACCAGCTTCGCGACAAGCACGAAATGCTTCGCGCACAAAATTGTGAACCGCTCGAGAAACCGTTTGACCTCGATGCACTGCTTGCGCTCGTCCGAAGACTGGTCGGTCCTCCCGGACCTGTCGACTGACAGGCAATCCGCCCCGCTCACCGCGAGCCAGGCATCGCGCGTTTGGTAACGTCCGACACATCTCAGAGGTAATCGCGTGACAGATGAAAAAAGTGCGGCCACGATGCCGCACTCTGTCGTCCCCATTTGGTGCCGGTGGGCGGATTTGAACCACCGACCAAGGGCTTATGAGTCCCCTGCTCTACCACTGAGCTACACCGGCGAATTTTCGCGTCTTGGAGTCTAACAATCTGCTGCGTCCGCGTCAACTCGGGCCGAACGCCGCCAGTGTAATGGTACAATCGAGGCTGGTGCGTGCCCGCTGGGCGGTTTCATAGCGCGGAATAGAGGGGTTTATCGTGGGTCCAGCCTCCCTGCTGGATGGTTTGAACGACGCCCAACGTCAGGCTGTCACGGCCACAGACGGACCGGTCTTGATCGTGGCCGGGCCAGGCAGTGGCAAGACGCGCGTCCTCACACATCGAGTCGCCTTCCTCATCGACGAATGTGGCATCTCTCCTTGGAGCATTCTGGCAGTCACCTTTACCAATAAAGCGGCTCGCGAGATGCGCGAACGACTCGAGAATCTCGTCGGACTCGAGCGATCGCGGCAACTCACGGTCGGGACGTTCCATGCGACCTGCGCGCGAATATTGCGCCGCGACGCGCACCTCATCGGCGTTGACCCACACTTCACCATCTACGACGATGGCGACCAGATGGAGACGGTCAAACAGGCGCTCAAGGCGCTCGATCTGGATCCGAAACAGTTCGCGGCACGGCCCATTCTCAGCCGCATCTCGGCCGCCAAGAGCCAGTTCGTTCCGCCCCAACGCTTTTCCGAGCAGGTCCAGAGCTATTGGGAAGAGGTCGTCGCGCGCGTCTACCCGATGTACCAGGAGACGCTGCGCCGTAACCGGGCGCTCGACTTCGACGACCTGCTGGTCGAGACGCTTCGATTATTCGAGGAGCAGCCGGAGACCCTTCAGCGCTACCAGGATCATTACCGCTATGTGCTGGTCGACGAATACCAGGACACGAACCGGGTGCAATATCTCCTGGTCCACGCGCTGGCAGCCACACACCGGAACATCTGTGTCGTCGGTGATCCGGATCAATCGATCTACGGCTGGCGCCACGCGGACATTCGTAACATCCTCGACTTCAAGCGGGACTATCCAGACACGACCGAGATCCATCTCGAACTCAACTACCGCTCGACAGGTTCCATCGTACGGGCCGCCGACAATATCATCCGCGCCAATACCCAGCGCATCAAACGAGAGTTGCGCACCGAGAATCCGGCCGGAGACCCGATCTCAGTCCGTGAACTGTTCGACGAAGGGCAGGAGGCACAGTTCGTCGCCGGTGAGATTCGGCGACTGACCTTCAGCGGCGGCCTCAACTTTCGCGACTGCGCGGTGATGTACCGGACCAACGCCCAGAGCCGGCCACTGGAAGAGGCGTTCATTCGCGGGGACATTCCGTATCAGCTCATTGGCGGCACGCGCTTTTACGAACGCCGTGAGATCAAAGACGCCATGTCGATTCTGCGTCTGATCGCCAATCCGAACGATCAGGTCAGCTTGCAGCGTGTGCTGCAGAATACGCCGCTCGGCAAAGGGATCGGCACCAAGTCGCTCCAGCAACTTGAACAGTGGACCAGGCGCACCGGCCATTCCGTCTACGACGCGCTCGCGTCGATCGAGGGCACACTCGATTTCGAGCCGCCCGAGGTCGGCTCGCGGGCCGCGCGCTTGCTTTCAGACGTCTACGGTATCCTGTCACGCCTGGTTCTGGCGTCACAGACGCGCACGCTTTCGGAATTGTTCGACCTGGCGGTGGAGCAGACCGGGTTCGCGGCGCAGTTCCAGGATACGGGCGACCCGGACGCAATCGAGCGCTGGGAGAACGTGCTGCAGCTTCGCGCGGTCCTATCGAGCTACGATGAGCTACCCGAAGCGATCGCGCTACAGACGTTCCTCGAAGAGTCGGCCCTGGTCGCCGACGCGGACACGATCAGCGAGTCGGACAACCAGGTCACGCTCATCACGCTGCATGCGGCCAAAGGGCTGGAGTTCCCGGTCGTCTTCCTCGTCGGAGCCGAGGAAGGAATCTTGCCTCATTCTCGCTCGATGGAGAGCGAATCGCAGCTTGAAGAGGAGCGGCGACTCTTTTACGTGGGCGTGACCCGGGCGAAACAGCGTGTCTACATCACGCACGCGTTTCGCCGCGCCATGTATGGCTATGGCGATTTGACCGTCCGCTCCCGCTTCGTCGACGCAATTCCGCCGGAACTACGTGATGAGGTCAATGCGCGAACGCAGACCGGCTCCTCCAACGGTCAGTCGACCACCAGTGGTTCCCGTTCTCCCGTGCAGAACGAGCCACCTCCGGCTACCTGGGCGCCGTTGACGGTTGGGTTGCGAGTCTTTCACGATCGGTTTGGAGACGGCATCGTCCGTCAGGTCAGCGATAGCAAAGGCGACCAGATGGTCACCATTGAATTCAAGCGACACGGCCAGAAGACGCTTATGGCCAGCATGGCGAATCTGCGCACAGATTAGCAACACCCATTTTTGGGCGCTGAACCGAACAGCGCTCGCGAGCGCGCTCTGGAGATCCACGAGCGCGCGATCCACCCGACAGTCGAGGGAGAGGAATAGGAAAGGAGCCCGACACCATGGCCAATCACCAGTGGGTCTATCTCTTCCGTGATGGCAACGCGAACATGCGTGATCTATTAGGTGGCAAAGGCGCCAATCTCGCCGAGATGACCAACGCCGGGCTACCTGTTCCTCCTGGTTTCACCATCACCACGGAGGCATGCAACGCCTTCCTGAGCGCCGACGGGCAGTTCCCCGACGGCATGTGGAATCAAGTGGCGGACAGCCTCAAGGACGTCGAACAGGCGATGGGGCGGAAGTTCGGCGACGCCAACAACCCCCTCCTCTTCTCGGTTCGCTCGGGTGCCCGCTTCTCAATGCCGGGCATGATGGACACCATCCTAAACCTTGGGCTGAACGACACCACCGTGCACGGGCTGGCCAAGCAGGCCGATCCACGCTTCGCCTACGACTGCTATCGTCGCCTGATCCAGATGTTTGCCAAGGTCGTCCTGGACGTCGATTCGGACCTGTTCGAAGACGCCATCGATGCCCACAAGCGCAAGCTGCAGATCGAACAGGACTTCGAGATCCCGGCCGAAAACCTCAAGCAGATGGTCGGCGAATTCAAACAGATCGTGAAGCGCGAGAGCGGCCAGGCATTCCCGGACGATCCCTGGGAGCAGCTGCGCCAGGCCATTACTGCCGTCTTCAAGTCCTGGAACAACCGGCGCGCCATCAACTACCGCAACGCGAACAACATCGCGCATGACCTGGGCACGGCCGTAAACGTCCAGACGATGGTCTACGGCAATATGGGCACGGACTGCGCTACCGGAGTAGCCTTCACGCGAAACCCAAGCACCGGAGAGCAGAAAGTCTTCGGAGAATACCTGACCAACGCGCAGGGCGAGGACGTGGTGGCCGGCGTCCGCACGCCACTGGAGATCCAGACCATGGGGGACGATCCCCAGCTCAAGCCGGCCTATGACCAGCTCATGCAGATCGCCGAGCAGCTTGAGCAGCACTACCGGGACATGCAGGATCTCGAGTTCACCATTCAAAATGGCACGCTCTACATGCTCCAGACACGCACCGGAAAGCGAACCGGTCAAGCGGCGGTAAACGTGGCGGTCGATATGGCCAACGAGGGCCTGATCACCAAGCAAGAGGCGGTTCAGCGGGTCGAGCCCGACCACCTCGATCAGTTGCTGCACCCGACCATCGACGAGAAACAGCCCCGAACCGTCCTGGCCCAGGGGCTCCCGGCCAGCCCTGGCGCGGCCAGCGGCAAGGTCCTCTTCGACGCTGACGAGGCCAAGTCCCAGGGGGAGAGTGGCGAGCCGGTCATTCTGGTTCGCATCGAGACCTCGCCGGAGGACTTCCACGGCATGCTCGTGGCCAGGGCCGTGCTGACCGCGCGCGGCGGCATGACGTCGCACGCCGCCGTCGTCGCACGCGGAATGGGTAAGCCTGCCGTAGTCGGCTGCTCGGCACTCAACATCAACTACGGTCAGCAGACGATTTCGGTCAACGGGTCGACCGTCAACAAGGGCGATTTCATTACCATCGACGGCTCGACCGGCGAGGTCATGCTTGGAGAGATCCCGACGATCCCACCGCAGGTTGGCGGGAGCATCGAGACGCTGCTCTCCTGGGCGGACGATTTCCGCAAGCTCGGCGTGCGCGCCAACGCCGACACCCCGGCCGACGCCGCCAAGGCTCGGGAGCTGGGCGCCGAAGGTATCGGCCTCACGCGTACGGAGCACATGTTCTTCGAGGGCGATCGCATTCTGGCCATGCGCGAGATGATCATCGCGTCGACCAACGAGGAGCGTCGCGCCGCGCTCGCCAAGCTGGAGCCGATGCAGCGCGAAGACTTCGTAGGCATCTTCAAGGCGATGGACGGGTATCCAGTTACGATCCGCACGCTCGATCCGCCACTGCACGAGTTTCTGCCTCACACGGACGAGGAGATCCAGGACCTGGCGAAGGAACTGGACGTGGACCCGGCGATCATCAAGAACAAAGTCAACGCGCTGGCGGAGGCCAATCCGATGCTCGGGCATCGCGGCTGCCGCCTTGGCATCACCGCACCGGAGATCACCGAGATGCAGGCGCGGGCCATCATCGGCGCGGCATTGGAGTGTGCCAAGGAGGGGATCAAGGTCCATCCCGAGATCATGATTCCGCTCGTTGGGGACGTTCGAGAGCTAACGCTTCAGCGGGAGGTCGTCGACCGGGTCGCCAAACAGATGTTCCACGAGGCGGGCCGCGAGGTCCCATACTCGGTCGGCACCATGATCGAGCTGCCCCGCGCGGCGCTCACCGCCGATGAGATCGCGACAGAAGCCGAGTTCTTCAGCTACGGCACCAATGACCTGACGCAGACTGCGTTTGGTATGAGCCGCGACGACTCGGGTCGCTTCCTTCCCTTCTACGTCGAAAAGGGCATTCTGGACGCCGATCCGTTCCAGTCAATTGACCGCAAGGGCGTCGGCGCGCTCATCGAAATCGCCACCGAGCGCGGCCGCAAGACGCGTCCCGACATCAAGCTCGGCATCTGTGGCGAGCATGGCGGCGACCCCGCCAGCGTCCAGTTCTGCCATGAAGTTGGTCTGAACTACGTCAGTTGCTCGCCCTATCGCGTCCCGATCGCTCGCCTCTCCGCGGCTCACGCCGCGCTGGGAGACCTCGACAAGGACAAGTAGGCCAGGCTCGAAAAGAGCGACGCTCCGCCGAACCCCGCTCGCATGAGCGGGGTTTTGCGTTGACCGCGGGTTGTGACCGGGAGGTTCTGTAGATTCCTCCACGGTGCTCCATACCGACTACGTTTACGTATGGTCATTGACGAATTAATCCGGTGATTGGCTGCGTGCGCCCGGGAGGAAACTCACCGGGCTACCGGTAACGAAGTCCAGTGAAGGGACTGAGCTTCAGTGACCGATTGAGCAACAACACGATCGCGGAATGGCGAACATCACGAAAAAAGCTCAGTCCCTTCACTGGACTTCGCTCTTGTAGCGCGGTGGCTTCAGCCCCGCGTGAACGGACACGCAGGTACCGAATCAATTCGTCAACCACCATCAGCGAACGAATGCCTCCAGGATCGCGACGCCCGCGCCGGTGTCGATCTCCCGCTCAAATGCCCAGCCCGCTGCCTCCACTTCGAGCACGGCCTGTACGACGCGCTCGACGAGGACACGGAGGAAATCGGGATCGTCGGTCAGGATGGAGTGTGTTGCTGCGGCCATGCCGGTACGCTGTTTGTAGGCCATCGTCTTCCTTCTTCGATCCGGTTCGTTGCCACACCGATCGTGGAGGACGATGGCCGCCTGGCAAAGCGGCAATCTATTTACAGAAGTTTCGGGACACAGCCTGACCGCGAACCTTCATGTGCCGCAATTGAGCAGAAACTGACTACCAGTTGATATTCAGAGTGAGCAATCGCCGGCCCTATTCTGTCTCCATCGACGATCGGATCGGACCATACTGGCGCGGAGGAAACCGCGACCAGTGAGGGGAGACGGTACCGTGCGCGAACAGTTGGCAACGCGAACGAAGATCACCACCTATCTTCAGACCTACGCGGAGCTCTGGCGCGGTCTCGACGAGATATTCTCGTCGCTACATGGATCTGATTGGCAGAAGCGTCATGGTCCCGACTGGGTGATGGCCGATCTCCCGTATCATCTCTCGTATTTCGACGATCAGGTCATGGTCCTGTGCATCGAGCGTGG
The DNA here is from genome assembly GCA_963728335.1 of uncultured Chloroflexia bacterium. Taxonomy (GTDB): domain Bacteria; phylum Chloroflexota; class Chloroflexia; order Thermomicrobiales; family Thermomicrobiaceae; genus CALAGB01. The sequence goes on along the minus strand of CAVSJP010000007.1, from coordinate 249,209 downwards.
ACGGGACATTTCCCAGTCCGAACGCTGGTCGATGGCCTCGCTCACGACCATCAACGCCTGGAACGCGCGCAATTTTGCTCGCAAGCCCAAGGATCAAGCCGTGGCACGCTCGCTGGACCAGATGCACACGAGTCGGAACGCTCTGCGCGCCCTGCTCGAAGGCAAGTCGGACGATCAACTTGTGGACCCCACGTGGTCGGCGTTCAGCGGATGGACAACACTCGACGACGTCATTCGCGCCGGCATTGCGCACACCTGGAACCACTTCAATGAACTGCGGCTGCGGCTCAAGCGGGACACACCGGTATTGTCAGCGGACACCAATCGCATGGCGCTCACCTTCTACATGACGCTGTTGCAGGCGTTCGCCGATACCGAAAAGGCCGGGCCACGGCCCTTCACCCTCGGAATGGACTTTGGTGATTGCGGTGCGTGGACCATCGACGTTCGCGCTGGGAAGTCAAGTCTGAATGAGGGAATTGCACCGCAGGCCGACCTGGTCATGCGCCAGGAGCCCGCTGCATTCACCGCCATGCTGACCAAGGCAGAGAATCCGATTATGCTCATCATGACTCGGAAGATTCGGGTGAAGGGATTTCGCAACATGTCCCGGTTCGGCAAGATCTTCGCGGAGCCCGCTCCTGACGCCGACATCTTCCCGTTCAACGAGGTCGAGCCGTCGCCGGCCCAAATGACGCGGTAGCTGGGAGGAATTCAAATTTCTCCCGGCTACCGATCGGACACCCGATTCAGGTGTCTGTCTAGAGCGGCGTGCTGCAGAGAACGGTGATCAGCCGGAGAATGCGATAGGTGGCGATCATGTCGTCACGCACGAACCGCACGGTTCGTCCATCGACACGCTCTGCCCCGTCGATCATCTCCGCCAAATCTGCCAGCGCGGGTCGAGCCAGCTCAACCTCCGCGGTCACTGGCGTGTCGACGCGCAGTGGCTCACCGAACGGGAGGTTACGCATGACCGTCGACGCGGCCAACTGCAAGCGATGACGCGCGACTGAAGGGTGCGGACTCTCCGACGAATGGTGTGCAAAGCTCTCCTTCACCTGAACGGTGACGATGTCATCGCCGAAGAGGGCCCTGGCCTCAGCATCGACCGTCTGGTCGCCCGCCACGAGCACCACTGGCACGCCGTAGGCGCCCGCGATGGCGGCATTCAACCCCAGTTCGCCCATCGACGTCACGTTGATACGGACGTCAAGAATTGTACCGGTGAACGTGTGGCTTAGAACTGACTCACCCGTTCCCGCCTTGCCGTGGACGCCGATAAACATCGCGGCGTCAAAGCCGCGGTCGATGCCGTGCATCATCCCGTAGACGCGCGGCTTACCTCGGCTGAGCGTCGCCTGATCGTGTAGGTCCTCTGGAATGATGTTACGGTAGGGACCATGGACGTCGACGACGGTCACCTCGGCCCGTGGATCGACGTCGAGGATCCCCTGTACCACCGCGTTCGCTTCCTGCGTCATCAGTCGCCTGGCTCGTTCGTACTCCGGATTCCCAGGAGAGCCCTCACTCGGATGCACGACCCCGGCGATTCCCTCGATATCGACCGTCAAAAAGATTCGCATCACCATTCCCCTTCGCGCGAGCACGCCGGCACATTCGCACCGGAAGCACGCTAGCAGGGATTCGCGACGATGGGAAGAGAGACCACAAAGAATAGGGCTGGCGTCACACATCGACAGCATCGGTGGATCGTCTGGGACAGATGTCAATTCAACTGTGAGACGACGACGGATACGGCGTTGTTCCCAATCGGCAAGCGGAATTGAGCGGCCATGTGTCGTTCCAAAGGATCAGCTTCAGTGTCGGAGATTGAGGTTCCGACAGTGATCCGACCTGGAGATGGCTATCCGAATGCGGCCGTTCGTATATATAAAATCCCGTCGGGCTGGATGGTCACGCCATGCGCAGTCTGTTGGTTCGCCACAAGGTTCGTGGGTGAGTAGAGGAAGATGTTCGGAGCGTCTTCCCAGATGAGCTCCTGTGCCTTTGCGTAGACGTCAAAGCGTTGCTGCTGGTCGGTGACCTGCAGCCCTTCCTGAACGTATTTCTCAACCTCTGGATTTGTGTAGAAAGAATTCGTGGCGCCGGCGGGTGGCCACTCGTCTCTCGTGAACAGGGGGCGAATTCCTTGATCGGCGTCTCCAGTTGACGGTGACCAACCGGAGACAGCCATTTCAAGATTTGACTGGTCGACCGGCTTCCCAAGTTCGGGGCCCAACACATGGGAATTCATCTCAACCACGTCGACGACAACGCCGATCTTTGCCAACTGTGCTTGAACCGCGTCCGCGCGTTCCTTATTTGCAGTAGACGTCCACAGAGTGGATTTGAAGCCGTCCGGGTATCCGGCCTGCCGGAGCAATTCCACGGCCTTTTGCGGATCGTATTCGTAGGGACCAACCTTGTGGTAGCCACTAACCAAGTGCCCCATAACTGAGTCCATCACGATTCCCTGGCCAAGATCTGCAGTTTTGAGCACCTCTTGCTTGTCGACGCCGTAATTGAGAGCCTGGCGTACTTGTTTGCTGTCAAACGGCTTCTTTTGGTTGTTGAGCGTGATCCAGTAGCTCAGGATGCTGGGTCTTTCCTGAACCACGACACCTGGTACTCCCCGTAGCTGCATCGCCTGGCTGGCATGAAGTGGTCCCGCAAACTGGGTTGCGCCAGTCTGAACCGCGTTCGCCAGCTCGTCCAGTTCGTCAAAGGTCGTCAGCTTCAGCTTGGAGACGGCTGCGGTGCTGAACGGATTCCAATAATGAGGATTTGCCTCCAAGTCTATCTCGATTCCCGGCGACCAAAACAACAGACGAAACGGGCCGGTGCCAACAGGACGCATGCCGAACCCGGAGCCATACTTTTGCGCGGCAGCAGGGCTAACGATGCCTGCTGCCGGATGGGCCAGTGTGGCGATCATGGGCGCGAACGGCTGTGGCGCAACGACTCTAACTGTCCCGTCATCCACCACGTCGACATGATCGATCGCGGGGCCAAACAGCGCCTGTTGCTGAAGGGCCGGGCTACCGGACAACACGCGTTCGAAACTGGCCTTCACCGCTTGGGCGTTGAGCGGCTCGCCATCATGGAACTTGACGCCCTTGGCAAGTCGGAACGTAAACTCGCTGGCGTCGACTGACGCTTCCCATGACGACGCCAATTCGTTGGCTATGTGCATGTTCCAATCAAACCCAACCAGTCCCTCGTAGATGCACTTGGTCACGCTGAATGACGCATTGGAAAATGCGTCCTGGACGTCCAGCGTGCCAGGCTCGATGTTCATCGCCACCCCAAAGGACCCATCCGTTGAGGTTGCGGCCGTCGGCGTCGGTCGGCCAATCGAAGTCGCTGTGCTGAATGCGAGTGCTGTGGGGGAGGAACCGTCCTCGTACGGAGCCGGGGTCGCTGAACCGCTTTGCCTGGTTGGAGCATTCGGAGTGCTGGTAGACCTCGCTCCGGACTTAGCGTCGCAGGCGGTAATCAACGCCGAGAGGGCGGTTGCGCTGGTTCCTACGGCAACCTTCCGGAGAAATTGGCGTCGGTCCAGTCCACTCCGCATCCACTCTTCGAACAGTTCACCGAATTGATCCTCACGCTTCACCGTCATCACTCCCAATAGACAACACTATCACGTGGTGTGATGGTAGCAAGCTGTGCAGGGAAGGCAAGTAGGAAAGGAGTCCCGAACGCCAATGACGGGTCAGGTCAGGTCAGCTTCGCGCACGATTGACGTTAGACGAAGTGCCAATTCGAGTGAACTTCGAAAAGTGTCCTAGGTGGGGGAAGCGGGACTCGAACCCGCACGCCTTGCGGCACATGATCCTAAATCATGCTCGTCTGCCAATTTCGACATTCCCCCGCGTGGGCGCCGTCAAGTCAGCGATTCTACCACGCGAGACGCGCCTATTCACTGGTCAGTCGCAGCAAATCCGGGCGCCTGGGACACCGAGCGACTGACCTGGGGTTCCTCGCCGGAATCCAGTTGCCGACCGGATCTCGCCATTTTCACCAAATTCGAGTTCCTGTCGAAGCCCAAGAACTATACGATCCGGGCGGAATGGCTGACTAGCCTCACCGCTCAATCCAGTCCGACAGCTGTCCTGCGAGCAGAGTAAAAAGATCATCCCCAGGCGTATGCTTCCATTGTGTAGTCAGAACATATCCAATCCCGCAGGTAACCTGTGCCCGTTTGCTCATTCTCATTTCGCGTGATAGGGTCGAAATAGGCCGTGGAGGCCAGCTTTCCCCTCTCCACCGTCGACATCTCCCCGTTCGCGCGGATGCAGGTGCGAGTAGCGTTCAGCGACGTTCTACGGCCGCCCGGGACTCCGGCGCAGTTGATGACGTTGTTTCATGATGCCCGAAATGGAGGGAGTGTATGGCGACAATCGCCCTGAACAAGGCAACTCAATCTGACGTCCGAAATGCGTCGAGAGGGCTGCTGTTCACGACCATATTCGGTGCGGCGTGGGGATTCGAGGCCGCGAACGCGCTCAATGGTTGGGAATCGCCCTGGCCGCTGGTCGCCATTGCCGTGATCAGCATCTTCCTGATCACGCGTGCAGTGGTCCTTCGGCGTTCCGCGGAAGTGCTTCCAGTGGACGAGAATGTGGAACGGGCTAGCCGCCGAACACGGTGGTTCAGGGTGATCTTTGTGCTCGAAATCGCCTTCATCGTGGCCGGAGTCGCAATCTGTCACGCCACCGGGCATCCGGAGTTGGGCATTCCAGTCGCCGTGGCCATCGTCGGCCTTCATTTCTTCCCGATGGCCCCCCTGTTCCGTGCGAGAAGCTTCTACTCGACCGGAGCGCTTCTCTGCTTGCTTGCCGTCCTAACCGTCCTACTCCTCCCATCCAGGACCACGTTCGAAAGCGTACGCATTCACGCCTGGTGGGCGGTGGTTGGGTTCGGCGCGGCGATCATTCTCTGGGGCACGGGAATTCGCTCGTGGATGCGCGGGAAAGAAATGCTCGGTGGAGCCCAAACAGCCTGAACCGGCAGGCGTAGAGCGACAAACGCGAGACAGCGCCGGCAATTGCCGGCGCTGTCGTTCAGGTGCAGTGGTTGGTTCCGGCGGAGACGAGCGGGATTCTTACCAACCGGCCGCCTGCAACCGCTCTGCTCCGAGTCGGCGTAACAGCACTGTGTACGGCGTTCCCGCATTTTCCGGGTGATATTCGAAGACCGCCCGTTCAAAGTACTGGACAGACAATCCCGTTTCCGGGTCGGTGAACCGTTCGGAGATCGGATAGCCGAAGAGCGCCAGGCTCTCCCGATACGAGACGCCTGAATCACCAAACTCCAGACCATGAGACATCCAGTACGTCAGAAAGTCGCCGCAGAGATTGTGATGCGTTTCCTCAAAGGAGCGACAGCTCTCACCCACGGCCGTCGACGGAATCACCGCTGGCTGGAACGGCTGCGTGCCAGTGAGGTTGTGCTGGGACGCATCCTCAGCCCCAAGGCGACCGAGTTCGACCTCGTACGGCGTCCCGGCAAACTCCGGATGATATTCGAACCGCTGCCGCTCGAGGTACTGAACCGTGTAGCCTCGCTGGCCGAATTCTTCGGTCAGCGGATAGCCGAAGACCGGCAGCCCGCCTGACTTGACCCAGAAATTCCTGAAGCCAAATGCCAGGTAATGTCCTGTTTCCGGAAAGTAGAACCAGTTTTGGCTGGTCGCATTGGGATTCGGTTGCGGCGCGGTCGGGAGCACTGCGTGAATCGCGCTCGCCGAGACCATCAGGCTCGACTGGTATGCGGCACTCGTCACCCAGGCCAACGCCCCGCCCGCGGCCCACGGAAAGTAGTTGTACTGACCATCGCCGACCGCGACGAATGTGCTGTCGGTTTGGATATCGAAGGCAACGATGTCGCTGGCTGTCTGTTGCGATGGCGCGTTCCAGAAGACATAGCGGCCGTTGGTTGTCGGATTCTGGCCGAGACCGAGCACACGATCGACCACGGGACTGCCGATGTTGATCAGATGCACACCGTTCGGGTTCGCGTAGACGACATAGGTGTCGCCAACGTCATAGCCGAGCAGGTTGTCGGTCGCGCCTGAGCCACTGGCGATACGGTGAGCGCCACCACTGATGGTCGCCGCCCACAGTTCCCAGTGCTGATCGGGCGAACCTTGTCCACCATACTGCAAGCTCCAAACAACGTGACTACCTGAGATCTCCGGCCGGCCGGCTTCGCTCACGTCGCTTGGAAGATTCGCCACAACCTGCGGTGCCTGGTTCGACGAGAGGTCGGCAGCCATGATCGACCAGGTCTTGGACGTGCCCACTTCGACCAGGTTCACCCAAACGACCTCGTTACCGTCGATCGACGGTCTCAGCTGCTGCCCGGTGTCATTCGGCAACGCGAGTGGGCTGTCGTCGGTCAGGTCCATGCCTGCGAGCTTCGAGCCATCCTGGCTTCCCTCTTCCCAGACCACGCGGTTACCCGAGACGTCAGGCGATCTCACGTTCCCGGCAATCTGCCGTTCGACCGTGCTCCCAACCGACCGCACCACCAGCGCGGACGAGTAGTAGTTGTACATCCACACGAGCGTGTGGCCGTCGGTACGGAGCGAACTGATCGACGGAGGCACCGCTCCGGCGGGCGGCGCGCTGACGAGAAACGACGCCACGAGACTGGTCAACAAACCGACCGTCGCCGTGAATCGCATACACCGCTTGTTCACGTGTCACCCATCTCCCATCGCAACAGCGATACATTGAACTGATCGACGCGGTTTATAGCGCTGACGCTCACCGCGCGTCAGACACATAACGGATAGCTCGGGCGTCAGGTGGCGTCAGTGAACTAGGACGAAAAGCCTACGTCGCGGCATACTCGTTGGCATCGAAACTGCGTCAACGCCGTTACGTTGCAATACACTTCTATTCGTCCGGATAGTCTCAGGAACACGGCCATGGATTTACAGGTCATCGCGGAGAGTGTTGTTCACAGCGAGCGGAGACTGTTAGTCGGACGCGAGGGGCGGGGCTACATTCAGCTTGACTCCAGTTCACTTCCGATCGAAGTGCCGCGGCACGACTTTGAGCGCCTTCGCTCGATGGGACACTATCGAACCGTCACGGCGTCGAGCAGGCGAATGCTCGAGGAGTCCTACGTCCACCAGGTTGCGGACTGACTTCCGCCCCATCTGTCTTCACGTGGTAAACACAAAAATTAACGGGCGCCCGATTGGGCGCCCGTTAATTTTGCGCAAAGGATTTGTGACGACCGAGGCACGGTCAAGACGTAGGGCTACGCTCCGCAGCCGCAACCCTGAGCCGTGCCGCCATTCTCGCCCGTGTCAAATGAATGTCCACACGCGCAACTGGCAACCGCGTTCGGGTTGTGGACGGTGAATCCGCCACCCATCAGGCTGTTGACGTAGTCAATCTCTGAGCCCTCGAGGTACATCGCGCTGAACTGATCGACCAGCACCCGCATGCCGTCCTGCTCGATCACGTGATCGTCTTCCTCAGCCGACTCTTCGACGGTCATTCCGTAGCTCAAGCCAGAGCAACCACCAGGAGAGACAAAGACACGCAGCATCGCCTCGGGCGTGCCCTGCTCCTCCATAAAGTCGCGCAGTTGTCCGACGGCCTCGGCGGTGAGTGTAATCATTTGCTCAGATGCGACACTCATGAATAATTCCCTTCAGATGTCGTCGATTTCCGTGCCTCGACGATGATCGTGCCTTTTTCAACCAAGGCGTATGTTAATGATACCGCGCCCCGCTCAACTGTCAAGCGGAATTGCGCGGACCGTCGCCACAATTGCATTTTCCCACGTGGCCCGGGTCCTGGTCAAGGACTGCCCGGATTTGTCGCAGCTGCTCGGCGAGCATGGCTCGATCCCGGGTGTATTCGAGAACCACCGCTTGCGGCTGGCTACGCTGCAGCAACCACTTCAGCAGTCGGAAATCGCGTTCCACGAGTTCGAAGTGACCGTCATCCAGTCGTTGCCCCACGCGTCGCGGACTGCTCAGATGAATCTCGATGACGCGGTCGAGCGGCAACTGCGCAGCATACCCTTCCGCGCTGTACCCCAGCCAGTCCGCACTCACCTGTAGGTGAGCCAGGTCGAGGAGCAACCCGCAACCGGTCGTGTCCACCACCTCTCTGATGAAGGCCGGCTCGCAGACATGCTCGTAGGCGCCTTCCGGGCAATAGTCGAGATTCTCGATCAAGACCGGTACGTTGAGGTGACGGCCGGCAAAGCCGACCGCATCGATCATGCGTCGAAGGCACTCTTCGCGATCGATGACGCGAGAGACGGGCAGCATGTGATCGCGAAAGTGGACCACTTCCGCGCTGAAGCCAAGATGCAGGCTTAACCACGGGGATTGAGTCCGCTCGATGGCGGACTCACAGCGTGCGACCCAGCGCTGATCGATCACGCCGGGCATGGCCAGGCTGAAGTCGAGATCAAGATTGTGCAGCAGACAAGGCTGGCAACGCTCTCGCCTGCCGAGATCCCAGCCGGCCATTTCCACGATATCGACCAGCCCATCCGCCGCGCTTGAGATGGGCGACCACTTCACACCAAGAAGAGTCATATACGGAACGTTCCCCAGGCTGACCGAGGTTCAGGACGTGAGACGACCAACCGCAAGTTCGCGAATCCGAGCGGACATTTCGCCGGTCGACACCGCGTTCTCGCCGCTCCCGGCGATGTCGGCTGTTCGCAGCCCTTCCTCCAGCGCCTGTCCCACGGCTGCCTCAATCGCGTCCGCAAGATCCGCGAGCTCGAAGGAGAATCGCAGCATCATCGACGCGCTCAGGATCGCGCCGATGGGATTGGCGATTCCTTTTCCCGCGATGTCTGGCGCCGAGCCATGCACCGGCTCGTACATGCCGAAGAGCGCTGCCTGGGTGGCGGCGCGCCGGGGCTTGTCTCCATTGAGACTGGCCGATGGCAGCATACCGAGCGAGCCAGCCAGCACGGCCGCCTCGTCGCTCAAGATGTCGCCGAACAGGTTCTCCATGACCATGACGTCGAAATCGCCCGGACGACTGATCAAGCGCATGGCGGTCGAGTCGACCAGCGCATGATCGAAGGTGACATCAGGGTAGTTCTTGGAAACCTCGTTGGCTATTTCGCGCCAGAGCTGCGAGGTATTCAGCACATTGGCCTTATCCACACTCGTGACGTGCTTCTTGCGCGAACGGGCCAGCCGGAAGGCCAGGTCGACGATCCGTGCGATCTCCGATTCATGGTACGGCAACGTGTCGACCGCATGCCGGCCGCCTTCGTCCTTCATGCGCGCGGACGGCTGGCCAAAATAGAGACCACCGATCAGCTCACGCACCACCATCAGGTCGGCACCACGCACGATCTCCGGTTTGAGCGGCGAGTTGTTGACGAGCGCGTCGAAGACCCGGACCGGGCGCAGGTTGGCAAAGAGACCCAGGACCTTGCGCAGGCCGAGCAGACCGGCCTCGGGTCGTTCCGTCTTACCGAGGTGATCCCACCTGGGTCCACCGACCGCTCCGAGCAAGACCGAGTCGGATTGCAACGCCGTCTCGACATCCTCGTCCCGCATTGGCACGCCGTGCGCCTCGATAGCCGCCCCGCCAATCATCGCCTCGCTGAACTCGAATTGGACACCGCTTGGGCCGCCGACTGCTTCGAGCATCGCGCGCGATTCCTGCAAGACCTCCGGTCCGACGCCATCCCCAGGGAGCAAGAGAATTTGGAAGCGCTTCGCCGTCATGACGCCTGCTGTCGGGCTTTGACTCGCTGCGCGACCGCCTGCATCAGACCGCCCGCGTCGATGATCTGCTGCACATAGGGTGGATACGGCTTGGCCGAATAGGTCTCTCCGGTGCGGACGTTGAGAACGCCACCCTCGTCGGTGTCGACCTCCAGAATGTCATCGGTCTCGGTCGCTTTGCAGGCATCCGGCGATTCGACGACCGAGAGGCCGATGTTGATCGCGTTGCGATAGAAGATACGGGCGAACGATTCGGCCACCACGACCTTCACTCCGGCCGCCTTGATCGCGATTGGCGCGTGCTCTCGAGAGGAGCCGCATCCGAAATTCTTCCCAGCGACGATGATGTCGCCCGGCTGGACCTTCCCCGCGAACTCGGGGTCGATATCCTCCATGACGTGTGCTGCAAGCTCATCCGCATCAAACGTCGTGAGATAACGCGCCGGAATGATGACGTCGGTATCCACATCATCTCCGAATTTCCAGACCTTGCCTCGTGTCTGCATAGAACGTGTCTCCCTTTTTGCCCTCACCCGGTTCGCTGAACTCGCCGCCATCTCCCGATTCTCGGAGAGGGCTCTCACGATCCGGACTTCTCCCCTCGCCCAGAATAAGGAAAGGGTCTCGGGGTGAGGGCCACTCGCTACAACTCAGTCGGTGATGCCACGCGTCCCTTGATCGCGCTGGCCGCGGCGACCTGCGGACCCGCCAGGATGATCTCCGCCTCGCGATGGCCCATGCGCCCCCGGAAGTTTCGATTTGTGGTCGATACACAGCGCTCACCTTGCGCGAGCACGCCCATGTAACCGCCGAGGCACGGGCCACAGGTGGAGGTCGAAAAGATCGCACCCGACTCCATGAAGATGTCGGCGAGTCCCTCTTTCGTCGCCTCGCGCGCGACCTGTTGGCTGCCGGGAATGACGATGCAGCGCACGTCCGGATGAACCTGACGCCCCTTGAGAATACGAGCCACGTCACGCAGGTCGCTCAGGCGCCCGTTGGTGCAGGAACCGATGACCACCTGTTGAATCGGCATGTCGCCGACTTCATCCGCCGCGTGCACATTGGAAGGAAGATGCGGCAGTGCCACCAACGGCTTCAGATGGGTCACGTCGAACTCGATCACCTGCTCATAGGTGCAGTCCGGATCACTGTCAATCGGCGTGTACGGATTGTCAGTCACTCCGGCGAGCCAGTCCCTGGTCTTTTGGTCGAAACCAAAGATGCCGCTCTTGGCGCCCGCCTCGATGGCCATATTCGCCATGGTAATGCGCTGGTCCATCTCGAGGTTGTCGATCACCGGGCCGGTGAACTCCATGGCGCAGTTGAGTGCGCCGTCGACGCCGATCTGACCGATGGTGTAGAGGATCAGGTCCTTGCCGCCGACGCCCTCAGGCAACGTGCCGTTGTAGACGAACTTGATCGACGGCGGAACCCGGACCCAGGTCGTGCCGAGGGCCATCGACGCCGCGATGTCGGTTGAGCCCATCCCGGTCGAGAAGGCGTTGAACGCGCCGTAGGTGCAGGTGTGCGAATCCGCGCCAATGATGACCTGACCGGGCAGCGTCAGGCCGTTTTCCGGCAAGACGACGTGCTCGATGCCGGCCCGGCCGATTTCGAAGTAGAGCGTTCCTTGCTCGTGCGCGAACTCCCGCATCACCTTCGCCTGTTCGGCTGCCTTGATGTCCTTGGCGGGAACGAAGTGGTCCGGCACGAAGACGACTTTGTTCGGGTCGAAGACCTTCTCGAGCCCGGTCTTCTTGAACTCCGCGATCGAGATTGGCGCGGTGATGTCGTTGGTCATCACCAGATCGACGTCGATCTCGACGATCTCTCCTGGCGTCACACTCTCCTGATGCGCCGCGCGCGCCAGGATTTTTTCGGTCATTGTCAGTCCCATATTAGACCGCTACCTCCGCTGTCACCGTTCCACGGTTCAATGCCATCACGTACGCGCGCACGCTCGCCTCGACGATGTCGGTTGCGACGCCGCGCCCATTATAGACATGTTCGCCGCAGCGAACGCGCACACTCACCTCACCTTGCGCGTCTTCTCCCGGTGTCACCGCATCAATGTGGAAGGACTCGAGCTCGCAGCCGCCCGGCACGAGCTTGTCGATCGCCTTGAACAATGAGTCGATCTGGCCATTTCCCGTCGCGGATGCCTCGCGCTCGACACCGTCTATGGCGATCTTCACCCACGCCTCCGCACGCCCGTTGTTGTCGGAATTCGCGCGCCATCCAGAGAGGACGTAGTAGTCCGGAGCGCTCTGGAGGTCCTCCTCGAGGATAGCGATGATGTCGGCGTTGGTGACGGTCTTCTTGCGGTCGGAGAGCTCGATAAACCGCTTGTACAGCTCGTCGATCTTTTCCTTGGGGATGCCATCATAGCCCAGCTCGTTCAGGCGTGCCGTGAATCCGGCACGTCCGGAGTGCTTGCCCAGGACCAGGCGGCTCATCTCCCAACCGACCGACTGCGGCGTCATGATCTCGTAGGTGTCACGGTGCTTCAGCATACCGTCCTGATGAATGCCTGCCTCGTGCGCGAAGGCGTTCGCTCCAACGATAGCCTTGTTGGGCTGTACCACAATGCCGGTCAGATGACTCACCAGCTTGCTGGTCGGTACCAGCTGCTTGGTATCGATGCGCGGCATGATGCCGCTGTAGAAGTCCTTGCGGGTGTGCAGCGCCATCACGACCTCTTCGAGCGACGTGTTTCCGGCCCGCTCGCCGATGCCATTGACGGTGACTTCGATCTGCCGCGCGCCGGTCTCGATCGCCGCGAGCGTATTGGCGGTAGCCAAACCGAGATCATTGTGGCAGTGAACGCTGAGGACGATGGTCTCGACGCCCGGCACGTTGGCCTTTACATACTCGATCAGCCTGCGGTACTCCTCAGGCGTGGTGTAGCCAACCGTATCCGGCAGGTTGATGGTTGTGGCGCCCGCGTCAATGGTTGCCTTGACGATGCGGCAAAGGAAGTCCCAGTCGCTGCGGGTCGCATCTTCAGCCGAGAATTCGACGTCCGCCAGGTAGCCCTTGGCCCGCGACACGGCCGCGACCGCCGACTCAATGACCTCGTCAGCCGTCTTGCGCAGCTTGTACTTCATGTGTACCGGCGAGGTGGCGATAAAGGTATGGATGCGAGCCGTTTCCGCGTCGCGCACGCCTTCCCAGGCGGCGTCGACATCAAACGCGTTGGCCCGGGCCAGACCGCAGATCGTCACCCCTTTGACCTCCCGGGCGATCATCTTCACCGCCTGGAGATCACCCGGCGAGGCCGCCGGGAAACCAGCCTCCATGACGTCGATTCCCAGCCTGGCCAATTGCCTCGCGACTTCCAGCTTCTCCGAACTCGTCATGGTCGCGCCCGGCGATTGCTCACCATCACGCAGGGTCGTATCGAAGACGATCAATCGGTCACTCATGTGCTCGAACCCTTCCACGCAACTGTCCAACAAAAAAGCCCCCGTGAGGGGACAAGGCCAAGTCGTCAACTTCATGACTCAGGACAAACGCACCCTCAGGCATCACTGGCCCCTTCTCGGGGCCGCGTAAGGGAGAGCACATGCCCGACAAGCTGCTCGATCGGTTGCGACGTCATATGATGCGCGTCCATTCGAACCACCAAAACACAACAAAAAACCCGCCCCATGTTAGGGACGGGCCAAACCCGCGGTACCACCCTGATTGACCGCGCTGTCCGCGGTCCACTCAAAGCGAGATAACGGTCGCGACCCGGTGAGAGCTACCACAACGCTTCACTCTCACGGCTCCGGGATGAGTTCACACGAGTCACAATGCCGGAATCTCACCCTACATCCGGCTCGCTGAATCGGACTGCGTGCTAGTACTTCCCATCAGCGCCAATTCAATGACGGCTACTCTATCAGACCGCCTGGAGCCGTGTCAACGAGGCCATAAGTACCGGTCCGGAAGTCCCCCATCGTGACACTCGGACACCATGTTGACAGCGCATTCGTACGGCGTTAGTGTAAGCATGCGTTACGATCCTAGATGCCTTACAACTAATCAGCGAGCGCGAGGTACGCCCACCCATTGTCCACGGACGTGCCTGAACCATGTCGAACATACGATCGTGCCGGGGTTACAACCCAAGCCTGGCTGAAGGGGGAGACAGTTGCGGCGCCGGAGGGCGCTGCACGTAAGGGGTTGAGTTCACCAAGCTCAGTGGGCATTGACTGTTGAACGGAGGGGACTATGCGCGGGTCGTTAGCCCGGCGATTACTTTTTGTCGTATTTATGGTGCTGACGCCGCTGACGGTAGTGATGCCGGCAGTCGCAGCGCCAACCAAGTGTGCTGACCTTGAAGTTTCTGACTTCTCGATCACCCCAACCACGCCGATCGCAGGACAGCCCGCGAACATTCACATTCAGGTGACGAACATTGGTACCTGCGACACGAACCTCGGCTTCGTCGTTCAATGGAAGCAGACTCAGACCGCCAAATCCGGACCGTCGGCAAACTTCCCTAACCTCGCAGCCGGTGCGTCGTCGTCCGTCGATCTTCCGTACACCTTCGACAAGGGCGGTAACTTCCTCTCGGTCGTGACCGTAGACACGGATCGCACGATCCCCGAGACCAACGAGGACAACAACGTCGCGATCTTCGCCGTGTCGGTCGATCCTGCCCAGGTCGATCTGCAGATCACGAGTTTCGTCATTGATCCGAACCCAGTGGGACAGGGCCTCGACGCCACGGCTCACATCGTGGTGCAGAATACGGGCAACACGGATTCGCCAGCATTCCAGGTGGCCTGGACTCCCGCCGCGAACACGCCGCCGGTCACGCAGAACGTCCCAACGCTCGCGGCAGGGGGCTCGACAAATATCGACCTGCTCTTCAACTATCCGAGTCTCGGAACGTTCGCCAGCTGGGTGATCGTTGATGCGACACATCTTGTCAGCGAGACGAACGAATTCAACAACTTCGCCTTTACCGCGGTGACGGTCATTCCAGCACTGCCCGACCTGCAAGTCACAAACGTCGTGTTCAGCCCGCCAAATCCGATTGCGGGACAGAACGTTCACGTCACGGTGACGGTCTTCAACGGTGGGAATACGGACACCGGAGGGAACTTCACGGTCTCGTGGAAGTCCGGAGTGCGGCGCGCTCCAACACTCTCGACGCAGGCACTCGCGCTGGGCGTCGGGGCATCTGAAGACGTCGCCTTCGACTATACCTACCCGTCCGACGGGACATTCAACACGGTTGCCACGGTCGACAGCAATAACACGATCTACGAGTTGAATGAGGGAAACAACAGTTTCACCGCGCCACTGGTAGTTGGTCCGGCCAACATCGACTTGACGATCAATTCGGTGGTGATTACACCGGCTACGCCGCAGCAAGGAGTTGACGCCCAAATCGACATTTCGATCTCGAACCTGGGCAATAGTGATGCTGGGCCGTTCACGGTCTCGTGGAACCCAGATGCCTACGGCCTCATTATCCCGAGCGGCGCGACGCTGACTTCGGAGGTTTCGTCGCTGGCAATTGGCGCCACAACCACCGTCACGTTCCACTACATTTACCCTGCGTTCGGCAACTTCCACACGGTCGCCCAGGTGGACGCATTCAACGAAATCAAGGAGACGAACGAGACGAACAACTCGTCCATCCTTGACATCTCGGTCGACCCAGGGAACGTCAACCTCAAAGTCACCGGCTTCACCATTGTCCCGGGCTCCGGCACATTGGAACGGTTCCAGAAGGCAACCGCATCGATCACGGTGCAGAACACCGGTTCCCTGGACATCGGTTCGTTCAAGATAGAGTGGTTCCTGATTGACACCAACCTGAAGGGCCCGTCCAAGACGGTGCCGGGATTGCATCCTGGAGACAGTGTCACCGTGCAACTGACGGGCACGTATTTCCAACCCGGAACGTACACGACCAAGGCCGTCGTCGATCCAGACAACAAGATTGTCGAGACGGACGAATCGACCGCGGACAATAGCATCACGATTAACAATTTCGTGGTGAAACCCAAAACCTAAAGTCAAGGTATTGGGCGAGCGGGCGCCACAACGGTGCCCGCTGGCTCTGTGTTAAGCCTCAGCAATGTGGTTTGACTCCGGTCGTCGCACCGGAGCGAGGAGGGGACAATGTTCCGGGGTTTAGCAGGGCGCTTACTGCTCATTGCAGTAACGGTACTGATGCCGCTGGTGGGATCGCTGACGCTAGCGCTACCCACGGCCGCGGACGTCACGTGCGCCGATCTCGTCGTCACTGACATAACGGTGACACCATCGTCGCCGATCGTGGGGCACGATGCGCAAGTTGACGTCACCGTTATGAACAAGGGCACCTGTCCCGCTGCCGGGTTCGTCACCCAGTGGCAGGCCTCGCAGTCCGGGCCGGCCGCCCTGTCGGAGAGCCTGTCAGGGCTGAACAATGGCGCCAGCCACACCTTCACCTGGACGTTCGCCTTCCCCAAGGATGGCAACTTCCTGACGGTCGCGACCGTTGACAGCGGCAACGCCATATCCGAGACCAATGAGGTCAATAACACCAAGATTCTGTCCGTCACGGTTCAGCCGCAGACGATCGACCTCAAGCCGACCAGTATCATCTTCACTCCCGATCCCGCCGTGGCGACGGACGCGATGAAGGCGACCGTCCACGTGGTCAATGACGGAAATACAGACGCGACTGATTTCCAGGTTGAATGGGATCCGACACCCAACGGTCCCCCACAGACGCAATTGGTGAACAGTCTTGCGGCCGGTGGCGGGGCGGTGGACGTTGACTTCATCTACACCTATCCGAACCCCGGAACGTTTGATACGACGGCTACCGTTGACTCCCTCAAAGACATCAAAGAGACCAACGAGAAGAACAACTCGATCACCGAGTCGCTCACGGTCGATCCGGCGCTCCCGGACCTGGTGGTCGACAATGCGGTCGTTAGTCCTGCAAATCCGGTCGCTGGACAGCCGATGACGCTCACCGTGACCGTCAAGAATGTGGGACATCGCCCGACCTCAAGCGACTTCGAGGTGGATTGGACGCCTGTTACCGGGCAGAAGCTCCAGCAACAGGTTGTCGGGCCGCTCAATGATGGTGACTCCACCAACGTGGTGTTCAACTACACCTACGACAAGGGCGGGAGCTTCATCGGAAACATCTCGGTCGACAGCACCAATAAAGTGCGCGAGGTCAACGAGAAAAACAACGACGATGCGCTGCAGGTGACCGTCGATTCGGCGACCGTTGACCTCACGATCACCGATTTTGAGGCGAGTCCGAATCCTCCGGTTCAAGGCCAGGACACGACGTTCACCGTCAAGATCAAGAACCTGGGCAATACGGCCTCCGGACCGTTCGTACTGGCTGTCAATCCGGATTCGTCGAACATCAGCTCGCGGGGCGATCAAACCGTCACGACCCCGGTCGCCGGCCTGAATCCGGGCGAAGAGCAGACCCTGACCCTCCACTTCCAGTACCCGGACGCCGGGAATTTCCGCGCCATCGCTCAGGTCGACATCCTGAAGAGCGTGGCCGAGTCGAACGAAGCCAATAACACCGCGCTGCTGAACCTCGTGGTCAAACCGGGAGACATCGATCTGATCGTCACCGACTTCACCGTCGACACCGACCTGTGCGCTCAGGCGACGCCGAATGCGTGTTCGCCGATGAAGTACTGGGCCGGAACGGCCATGACCGCGAATATCACGGTGACGAACGTCGGTTCGTTCCCGGCTGGTGCCTTCAACATTCAGTGGCTGCGGCGTGAGACCGATACAACGGGACCGACCGAGGCCGTCGCCGGGCTGAACCCGGGCGATTCGATCACGGTCCACATTCACAGCACCTACTCGAAGGATGGAATCTTCAACACCTTCGCGGTTGCCGATCCGTATGACCAGGTCAAGGAAGGCTGCACCAACTGCGAGGACAACAACGTCCAGCCATTCGCGGCTAACGCACCGACGTATACCGGCAACCCGATCAACATTCAAGTTCGCGAGACGACGGTACAGCTTACCAACCCGCACTTCGTGGTGCATAACGATCTCGACGATTCCCCCAAGGGAAGCGGCGAGTGGAACATGTACTATATCGTGCTTGATCCAAATGCCACGAATTGCACGATTACCTGGAAGATCTCGGTAATCCACGTCGACATCAAGCTCAAGAAGGGATTCCAGTGCCCGGGCTTCAATCCGAACCCCGATGCGCCTGGTGATGACGATGTGGGACCGGGACCGACGATCAACGTGACGCTCAACGACACCACGCCACTGCTGATCGCGATCATTGGCTACGAAGACGACACGTTCGGCGCGGACAAGACCGGCTCGGCATCCAAGTTCTGGCTGCCGGGTGACTACCAGGTCGCGGGCTCCGTGGTACTAAACGGTCAGAAGGGCGACAGCCGTTGTAGTAACGGAGACTGCTTCGACGCGACGATCAATGTGAACGTCACGAGCGCTCCACCGCCGCCGGCTGCCAGTTCGTCCAGTTTCTCGCGCATCGCGGCGACCGCGGCGGCGCACGATGCGATGACACAAATCAATAACGTGCTGAGCACGATCGATAGTATGTCCGGCCCGAACCCGAACCCGAATCGCGAGTAGGAGGTTCGACCAGACGCAAAACGGCCCGGGCAGATGCCCGGGCCGTTTTCATGTTCCGGAGATATCAAAGTCCACCTGGGATCTGGCGTTCCGACACTCTATTTCGCGAACAGGCTCTTCAGCGGACGACGCTCCGGCAACGGAACCCCGTCGCCGAACTGGAAATACTCCCGCGAGGCAAACTGCCGACGCAACTCTTCAGGTGCCTGCGCCATCGGTCCGTCCTCTTGAAACTGGGTGCCATGCGCGCGCATCGCCTCGTTCTTCAGATCGACCGTCTCGTCGACATCGCTGATGACATCGATCGCGTCGTCTGGAAGCCCGAGGCGGTCAAGATCCTGTTCGCTGAAGATGCTCACGTCCATGCCCTCATCCTTGGCCCGGCCAAACATCTGCTTCATGACCGACCGTGGGAAACCCGCATAGAAGAGGCGTCCTTGTTCGATTGGGTCGCCCGCATCTGGATACTTTGACGGATCGCTCGCGGCCTTGAATGCGTCCGTCACGAACCGGTGAACCGCGAGATGGTCTGGGTGTCCGTAGCCGCCGGTCTCCTCGAACGTGACCACGACGGCCGGGCCGACCTCGCGCAGAATCTTGACGATCTTCTCGACTGCTTCATCCGGATCGGCGTTCATAAAGGATCGGGGATCCTGATTTCCTTCGGTTCCCGCCATGCCAGAGTCGCGATAGTCGAGCAGTCGGACGTCATCAACCCCCAATATTCCGTAGGCGCGGCGCAACTCACCTTCGCGAACTTGGCCAAGATTCTCACGCGTCGCAAGCGACGGGTCGCGAATCTCGCCCAATTCTCCGCGCGTGGCGCAAACGGCAACCACGCGGCCCTGTCGAGCGTGTTTCGCCAACGTCCCGCCGACCATGAAGACCTCGTCGTCCGGGTGGGCAAAGATCGAGACGATCGCGTTCCCGGTTCTAAATTCGTTCAAACAGACCTTCCTCTCAGGAATTCAGTTGATTCAAGGAATTCGATGCTCTTGCGAGCACTCAGTGACGCCGGTCGCCCGACTCGTCCCGGCGCCCTGCGGATGGGCGACGTCTCTCCGTCGAACGACGCCGTGATTGTACGGGCTTCCGCTTCGTCGGCCCCCTCCGCCACTGATTCAACACCTCATACAGGACGACGCCCGTCGCCACCGCCAGGTTCAATGAATCGGCGCGTCCCACCATGGGGAGTCGAACCAGCCGATCACACGCGTGCTGCATCTCCTCGTCGAGTCCCTCGCGTTCACTCCCCATTAACAGCACGAGTGGCCGCTGGTAATCCACGTCCTGGTATTCGGACGTCGCGGCTGGAGAAGTGCCGACAAGCAGGACCCGGTGCTGGCGCGTCCAGTTGACCAGATCGCGAGCCGTTGTCCGAACGACCTGCAGCGTAAAGATCGAACCCATGCTGGCGCGGACGGCCGCGGGATCGAACGGGTCGGTCGAGTGACCTACGAGCATCACGCCAGTCGCTCCCACCGCGTCGGCGGTTCGCACGATTGTGCCCAGGTTTCCGGGATCAGCTACCGAATCGAGCGCGACCCAGAGCGACTGATCAGTTGGCGACAAGCGCTCCAGAGATTGCCAGCGCTGCGTGGCCACTGCCGCGAGCCCCTGTGGGTGGTCACGGTCGGAAATCGAGGCAAAGACGTCCGCGCTGACGTAGCAGATGCTCTTACCCGCTGTTCGCTCAGCTTCAACCAGGTCGAGAGCGAACCGGCTCTTGAGCAGATCCGGCGCGACGATGATCTCGGACACCTCCGACGCGCTCTGAACTGCCTCGCTGACCAGTCGAATGCCCTCGACCAGAAACGAGCCGAATTGCTCCCGTGCGTGCGTTGGCGCAGCTTGCGGACCGCCTTGATGCGCGCGTTGTTCCGGCTGGAAATAAGCTCGGTCGTCATGAATCCATCTGCGTATTCCGATCTCCCGCCTGGTCATTCGTCGCTGGGCTCGTTCGTATGTCCATGTGATTGTAAGGGGTTTCGCGCGTGATGTCCGGGCTCGCAGGGAAGCGAACTGACGGTACGTTCAGCTCGGTTGGCGACCGCCGCCAATGCACGAAAGCTGACCGTGGAACAGCGGAAAACCGTTGGTCGGAGTCACGATTTTCAAGTAGGATCTACGCGGCAGGTCAGCCATTCGACGGGCATGGACGCGGCCATTCTTGAGTGAGCCCCCGTAGTTCAGTGGATAGAACGGCGGCCTTCTAAGCCGCATGTCGCAGGTTCGAGTCCTGCCGGGGGTACCTGCACCATGTCGTCCACCGTGCACCCGGCGTGGATGTCACAATGGACCGATGCGGCCGTGTTTGGATCATCAGTGTTGTCGAAACGACTGCGCGGTTCTCAACACCGTCGGACGAGTGTGAACCCGGAACTGAAAATTTCCCGTCGGGTGTCAATGAATGCAGATGCCGAGCGCAGAAGATCGCTACGAGCGGTCGAAGATGGACGTGGAGCACCTGTGGCGCAAACAGACACGACGCATCAGGAGGAGGCGGAGGCGAGATTGATCAACATCACGGTGCGCTATTTCGCGTCGATTCGCGAAGTGGTTGGCCTGCGCAGTGAAACCCGAACCGTCCCCGATGGCTCCACGGCTGGCGTGGTGATCGATGCCATTGTCGCCGACTTTCCCGCGATCGATGGAATGCGGCGTACCGCTCGCATCATGCTGAACCACAGCTATGCCGAACGCGATCAGGCACTTGAGGACGGCGATGAGCTCGCTCTCATTCCACCGGTCTCCGGCGGCTCGGCCGATTTCCATGTCACCGAGCGGCCGATCGACATACAGCAACTGAGCGACCAGGTGGCGAGTCCTCGTGCCGGTGCGATCGCGACGTTCGCGGGGACCGTGCGTGACAACGCCCGCGGTCGCGGAGTGCAAGTGCTCGAATACGAAGCCTATGTCGAGGCCGCGGAGAAGGCGCTGGCGCAGATCGGTGACGAGATTCGTGAGCGTTGGGACGTCGAGGGCGTCGCGATAACCCACCGTATGGGCCGGCTCGAGGTTAGCGAGGTGAGCGTCGGCATCGCGATCTCCTCGGCTCACCGGGCTGAGGCGTTCGATGCCTGTCGCTACGCGATCGAGCGAATCAAACAGATCGTCCCCATTTGGAAGAAAGAGTTCTACGTTGATGGCGAGACCTGGATCGGCAGTGAGGCTGAGTACCAGGCAGCGTTTGGTTCGTCGTCTGTGAAGCCGGCCGCTGGTGACGGGTCCGATTCCGAGTCGTGAATCGGACAAGAAGAAGCCGCCGGGAGAATCCGGCGGCAGATGCTGGGCCTCTCAGTCACGCCGACTGATGCGTTCCAGGTCCTTCTAAACGGGCTCGGCCGCCCCTTCTACGTCTGGCAGCGCCTTGAATTCCGGTGAATCGATGAGAAGCACAACCGTGTCGTCATCGATGTGGCTCACCAGATCGGCGCTGACTCGCTTGTGCTTGCGGCCCAACAGACCATGCGACACGGTGATCGCGTCCAGCCGCCCCGAAGCACCGATGACCATCGCGTCCAGGCTGCCGAGCTTCGACCCGCCCGAACCCTGTACCGTCATGCCTTTTTCGAGATCGCCGGTCGTGGGCCCGTCGACTGTGTCATCGGTCGCCAGTTCACCGGCCGCCGGAATGCCATCAGTCACCCGCTCCGTACGGACGATAGAAGAACGCGCCACCTCGCCAATGAGCTTTCCGTTCTCATCGACCACCGGGATTGTGCTCAGGTCAATATCAGTGAGACGTTCTCCTGCCTCGCCCAGGGTCATCTGCTGGCGAACCTCCGGCACCGATGGGGCCATCACCTCACGAACAGGCAAATCGTCGAGGGCGGGGTCCGCATGCATGATGTGTCGCCACTCAAGAACTCCGAGCGGGACGTCGCCATCAACCACGATGAACGAGCGCGTCGATTCCGACTGGAAGCGCCGCCGCGCCATCTGTACGGATTCGTCCTTGTCGATGACATCCTGAACCGGGATCATCACTTCTTCTACCGTTCGGGACTCATCCATTATCGATCCCTCCTTGGTTTCCAGCACCCCGCCAGACCGGCGGAGAAACGAACTGGATCGATCCTGAACTGCATGTAGGCAAACCACATGCCACTGATTCACCCTATTCATCAGGATCCACAGTTCGAATTGTTGTTTATGTCACTTGCATCGAGATAGTTGATAGAAAACAAGAACGCTGGCACGGAGCCTCGTGATCTCCGGTAGGCACCTGGTCTCTATCGAGTTGGAAGGCTTTTGAAGGTGGGCTGGTCGATCGAAAGGATCACGACGTCGTCATCGACCAGGTCGACCAGATTGCCGTCGACGATCGTGCGTTTCCTGTTCAACATACCGTGCTCGACGACGAGCCAGGTGTCCGTTTCGTCAACGATATGGACGTCCACCACGACACCCACCCTGACACCGTCCGTCGCGACGGCAACCATTCCCGGTTCCGCATCCGACAAAACCGAGGCAGGGTCATTCGCGTCGATGACTCTTGGTTCGGCCCGCCTGGCCGGCATGCTGCTGGACTCGAGTTCCGACCGTGTTTCGGCCACCAGATCGCGGCGAGTGAGCTCTCCGATGAGATATCCATCACGATCAACCACTGGCATCCGATCCGCGCCGGCTGCTATCGTCCGGTCGCTGGCCTCGTCGATCGTCATCTCTTCCGTCAAACTGGGAATGTCGCGCAACATGACATCTTCCACCTGTTCATGTTCGTTGAAACAGGACGCACGTGCGGTGACACTGTCAAAGACTCCGACGGGGACACCACCATCGGTCACGATGGCCGATCGTGATCCTTCTCGTGCGAGTCGCCTCAACGCAAACTCGACGGCCTCTTTAGGGTGAACCGTCCAGATATGTTCCGCCATAACCTGACGAACGGTACGTTCCTCGTGCATCGACTGACCTATGCCTTATGCCTGTCTCGGACTTAAATGCGTAGCGCTGACGAAACGTACCAGTGACCAGTGCAAACGATATGCCACGCGCTGTCCCGGTTTCGACCGTTGCGCCGTGGCGCAACCCCGTCTACCATCGGTTGCGACGGGGATGAAGCCCAATTGACCGACGGATACTTGGAACGGGAGTAGTGATGAGCCCCAGCCTCGAACAATTGTTGAATTTGGTGGAAGACAGCCGAGACGAAGTGGTCAAACTTACCCAAAATCTCGTTCGCCTGCAGACGGTGAATTTCGGTACGCCGGAAAGCGGTGACGAGATCATCGCCGCAGAATTTCTGCGAGACACGCTGGCGCCTGAAGGAATCGACACCGAGATCTATCGCGCTACGGAGAACCGCGGCAATTTCGCGTCGTCGATCGGCTCGGGAAGCGGGCCGTCGCTCCTCTTCATGTCACACACGGACGTCGTCCCCGTTGAGGATGCTGGCCAGTGGACCCACCCGCCATTTGGCGGTGAGATCGCCGAAGAGCGCATTTGGGGACGTGGCGCCGCTGACATGAAATCGACCGTCGCGGCACAGGCGATGGCCATGATCATCCTGAAGCGGGCTGGCGTGCAATTGAACGGCAAGCTGAGCTTCGTCTCCTGCGCGGACGAAGAGGCCGGGGGAGCCTACGGATTCGGCTGGATGGCGGAGCACCACCCGGAGTTGCTCAAGGCTGACTTCGCGGTGAACGAGGGTGGCGGCGGTCCTGTCCGAACATCCAACGGTGTCATCTACCCGATCAGCACCGGCGAAAAAGGAAGGCTCGAGGCGCACATCAAGATTCGCGGCCGTGGCTTCCATGCGTCGCAGCCCTGGCGCGCCGACAACGCCATCTACAAGGCGGAGGAGGTCGTGCGGCGAGTCCGCGGCTACACGCCGGAGGTGTCGGTCGACGTCGAGCTGTTCAAGCATCTCGATACGCTCGCCGGAATCACGACGCCGGTGACAGTCGAAAATCTGGAGCAGACCCTGACCGAACTCGAATCACGCAACCCGAGCCTGGCTTCGATGCTCCGTGCGGCCTCGCGCATGACGCTGGTCGCCACCATGATCAATGCCGGGGTGAAATCGAACAGCGTGGCGGAGAACTGCACCATCATCTGCGACATTCGGTCCCTTCCGTGGCAAGACAAGGACTTTGTTCGCCAGCAGTTGGAAGGACTGGTGCAGGATCTTGACGGGGTTCAGGTGGAGATTATCGAAACGGCCATCTCGAACGACTCACCCTACGATTCAGCGTTCCGCTCGCACGTCGAACGGGCAACCAAGGACGCCACCGGCATGAGCGATCTCCGGTTTGTCCCGGGAATCACGGTCGGCTTTACCGACTCTCGCTTTGTGCGGCCGCTCGGCAATGTGACGTATGGGTTCATCCCGTCGCACCCGAACGACGATCCGGCCAAAAGCGGCGCGCACAACATCAACGAGTCGGCGGGCATCGAGAGCCTGATCACGGCCACGCGCTTCCACGTCGCGCTCGCCTGGCACGTGTTAGCGGCCAAGAGCTAGCACTCGTTCGCGTTCTGTTGCACGGGCGATGCTCGTCTTCGCCCGTGCAGAGGGGGCCAGCTGACAGTCGTGGAGGGATGTCATGAGCAAGCACTCCGGTTGGTTCCCTTATGACAGGAACGCGGACCAAGGCGCGCTATCCCGCACGAACCGGTCCGCCCGAGTGATCGGTATCGGCGCCATCTGCGATTTCGCGACCGGGGCTCCCGAGCAGGGACCGTCGCAGAGCTTCTCGGTCAAGGAGTTCCTGGAACTGGAGGATGGGCGATATGTGGTCGTTGACAACCGCGGCTTCACCTCCAGTTCAGTGAGAGAGCTGCAGGTGCTGGAGGATGGGCGGCATGTGGTTCTGGAAAATGTAGCCCACGCCGGTACCGGCTTCACTCCCGAGAGCATGCGACAACAAGTACTGAACGTCGTGCTCCCTGACGACGACGAGTGCGTTGAAGCTCACCCCTGGGCATGGCTCGCCGAGCAGGCGAGGAAGCAGGGCATTGACGTGACGCCCGGCGAACTGAAGGCACTGACCTATCAGGTTATCCTCACCGAGCGGTTGGCCGAATGGCTGAAGACTCCGTAAGGAGACCGTCTTTCTCGCGCGTCAACCGCCCGTTCGCGAGTATTGGCCCTATGCATGAGCACAAACGTGCGAGGGGTCGCGGGCCGGCATGGCACTTGGCCCTCAGTCGCCCCGGGCTTCGCTCTAATCGCCCCGCTCCGTTACGGCGCCGTGAATCACAACCGGCACCCGCTCTCCCGCCCGGTAGGGCGCCTCGCGCGGCTGGATCAGCAGAAACGCGTTCGCTCCCACCAGCGACATCAGCCGGGCGGAAGACTGCGAACCGGTGTTCCGCGCGTGCAATTGGCCACTGTCGTCGCACCATACTGTCCCGCGTTGGTACTCGAGCCGGTCGGTGCTCTCGACGTCGTGTTCCAGGACTGCATAGGCACGAGGCGGCAGCGGGTTCGGATAGCCCGCCATCCTGCGCAGGGCTGACTTCACAAAGATCTCGAAGCCAACCAGCGCGGAGACCGGGTTGCCTGGAAGTCCGAAGAAGAGCGTGTCTCCGATGGTGGCAAAGTTGAAGGGCTTGCCAGGTTTCATAAAGAGACGGCGAAAGTGTACGGTCGCGATCTCGTTGAGGATCGCTTTGACGTAATCCTTCTCGCCCATCGATACGCCACCGGACGTGATGACCGCGTCACTCGCCTCGATACGTTCCAGCAGCACGGCCCGGAGCGATGGTTCGTCGTCCGGCGCATGTCCAGTCCAGATCACCTCAGCACCCGCGGTCTCGGCCGCCACGACCAGTGAGAAGCGATTCGAGTCGCGAATTTGTCCCGGACCGGGTTGCTGATCGGGTTCGACCAGTTCGTCGCCCGTCGATAGGATGCTGAAGCGCGGACGCCGGACGACCTTGACCGTCGATCGCCCGAGGCTGGCGAGAAGCCCAATCTCGGCGGGACCGATCACCGTCCCAGCGCCTACAAGCGTGTCCCCCGACTGCAGATCTGAGCCGATTGGACGCACGTTTTCGCCCTCAACCACGTGCTCCTGGTGGATGACGACGTGATCGTCACGGAGTTCGGTGTTCTCGACCCGCACGACCGCATCCGCGCCGGTCGGAAGGGGCGCCCCAGTCATGATCCGTGCTGACGTACCGGGCGTAACCTCGATGCCCTCCAACGTCCCGGCATACTGGTCGCCAATGATCTCACGCCAAGGAGAGACGTCCGACGCGATGACCGCGAATCCGTCCATCGTCGAGGCGGCGAACGGCGGCAAATCCTGGTCGGCGATCAGGTCTTCGGCCAGCACTCGTCCACCACAGGCGGCCAATGACACGGTCTCACTCTCCAGTGACCGAACATGACGCATGATAATGTCGAGGGCCTCATCCGGAGGAATCAATCGATCGTCGCTCGGCATCGCTCGGTCTCCCCTCATGGTTGGGTAGTTGCCCGTTTGGGCCAAATAAGATCTTAGCATAGGCATGGCGTACGAACTGTCGCGCACTCTTTGACACGACTCCACGCGAGGACTATAGTTCACGAGATATCGGGGCGCTGGTTCACATACGGAAAACCAAATTATGTCAACGCTTCCCTCTCCGGATCATCATGAGGGCGGGTTAGCCGCTCCAACATCAGATGCCGCCCCTCCACGTGGCCAGACATGGGAGGACCTCGACGCGGTTATTCGGCGTCAGATGCCTGGCATGGATCTGTCGCTGGTCCGGCGTGCCTACGATTTCGCCGATGCGGCACATGCCGGGAAGCTGAGACGGTCAGGCGAACCGTATATCTCCCACCCAACCGCCGTTGCGATGATTCTAGCCGAGATCCAGCTCGACCAGGAGGCGCTGGCGGCGGCCCTGCTACACGACGTGATCGAGGACACCGACATCACCACTGTAGAGATCACCGCTGAATTCGGCGAGCGGGTCGCCGCGTTGGTCGATGGAGTGACCAAGCTCGGCCGCATTCGCTGGACCGCCGAAGAAGACCAGGCTGTGCGCGAGAAGGAGCGCCAGGCCGAGAGCTTGCGCAAAATGTTCCTCGCCATGGTCGATGACGTCCGCGTCGTGCTTATTAAGCTGGCCGACCGGCTACACAACATGCGCACGCTGGAGCACATGCCGCGTTCCAAGCAGTTGCGCAGCGCGCAGGAGACGCTCGAGATCTACGCGCCACTGTCGAACCGGCTCGGCATCTGGCAGTTCAAGTCCGAGCTGGAAGACCTTGCTTTACGGTATGTCGATCCACAGACCTACTTTGCGATCGTGCGCGCACTTGAGCGGCGAGGCGTCGACCGCGAGCGCTATTTGAATCGCGTTATTGACGAACTGAATGCCGCGCTGACCGACGCGGGCGTCTCGGCCGAGATCTCTGGACGCGAAAAACACATCACCTCGATCGTGCGCAAGATGGAGCGCAAGGGCCGCAGCTTCGACGAGATCTACGACGTACTGGGCATTCGCGTAATCGTCGACGAGAAGAAAGACTGCTACGGGGCGCTCGGCGTGATCCACTCGATGTGGCATCCGATTCCGGGTGAGTTCGACGACTATATCGCCACCCCCAAAGAGGGTGTCTACCAGTCGATCCACACCGCCGTGCTTGGACCCGAGGGACACGCGGTCGAGATTCAGATCCGCACTCAGGAGATGCATCACGTCGCGGAGTTCGGCATCGCGGCCCATTGGCGCTATAAGGAAGGCTCGAAACCCGACCCGAACGTCGAGGCCAAGGTCGCCTGGCTGCGCCAATTGATGGACTGGCGTGACGAGGTCGTCGACGCCCAGGAGTTCGTCGAATCCCTCAAGTCCGACGTCTTCCAGGAGATGATCTACGTCTTTACGCCGAAGGGCGACATCATCGAGCTTCCGGCCGGCGCGACGCCGGTCGATTTCGCGTATCGCATTCACACCGAAGTCGGCCACCAGTGCGTCGGATCCAAGGTCAACGGACACCTCGTCCCGCTGAACTACCACCTGCAGAACGGCGAGGTCGTGCAGATCATGACGTCGAAGTCGAAGGTAGGCCCGAGTCGCGACTGGCTCCTATCGAGCAGCGGCTACATCACGACCGCATCCGCGCGCGAGAAGGTACGTCAGTGGTTTCGGCGCCAGCAGCGTGATGAGAACATCTCCCAAGGTCGCGACACGCTCGAGCGCGAATTGCGCCGTCTGGGGGTCGACGCCAAGCTGGACGACGTCGTGCATCACTTCCCTCGCTATCAGAAGGTGGACGATTTCCTGGCGGCCATCGGCTATGGCGCCGTGACGCCGCAGCAGATCGCGTCTCGACTGGCGGAACATGAGGATCGCGAGGTTCTCAGCACAACCAGCCAGCCGTCGGCGCCAAAACTGCCTCCGAGCCTACAGGTCACCGGAGTTGGCGATCTCTATACGCGGCTCGCCAGTTGCTGCAAGCCAGTCCAAGGCGACCAGATCATTGGCTACGTCACGCGCGGCCGTGGAATCACCGTGCACCGCGGCGACTGTCACAATGTGACTCACGTCGACGATCCGAATCGTCTGGTCCAGGTAAGTTGGGGAGCCGAGCAGAAGCAGCTCTTCCCGGTCAACGTCCGTCTCGAGGCGTGGGACCGCGTCGGCCTGCTGCGCGATATCACCACGCTGGTGGCCGATGAGAAATTGAACGTCATCTCGGTACTGACGAGCGTCAACGACGACCGTACCGTCACGGTGCTGATGACCCTCGAGGTCGAGGGAGTCAAACAACTGAGCCGCGTGCTGCAAAAACTCGAGACCGTGCGCGACGTCTATGATGTCCGGCGTGAGACCAATCAGACCGTGACCAGGCATGGGTCCGGATCGAACCTCAGCGCCTAAGTCGTCGGTTCTCTTCTAGAATCTCGCTCGCACTGCATCCCTGAGGCGTGCCCCATCGCGGGCTTGAACTCGCCAGCCTGGATTGACGGCAAGGCCGGTCGAGGCGGGCTGTCTCAGCCAGCGCACATCTGTGCTCACACATAACAGGCCGATGACGCACTCACGTGCGCAGCATACTCCGCACCCGAGCCGCTTCGCGGGTGAGGTGGTCGCGCTCCAGCACGCTGGTTGCCACACGACTGGCCTCGGCATACAGGGTGGCGGCGAGATTGAGGTCACCGGCGCGTTCGTGGAGATAGGCAGACGCCGCGACATAGCGTGGCAGGTCCGGGTCCACGTCGGCCAGAGCCCTGAGGCCGGCACATGGTCCGTCTGCCTCCCCGATTGCGACTGCGCGGTTGAGACGCACCACCGGGCTATTCGTGAGCAGCAACAGTTCGTCGTACCACTCCACGATTTGCACCCAGTCCGTCTCGGATGTCGTCGGGGCGTCCGCGTGCAGGGCGGCGATCGCGGCCTGCGCCTGGTATTCGCCCAGGCGGTCGCGGGCCAGGGCAGCCTGCACCAGCACCACCCCCTCCGCGATCAGACCCGTATCCCAGAGCGATCGGTCCTGCTCACGCAACGGCACCAGGCGACCTCCAGGTCCAACGCGCGACGTGCGACGCGCGTGGTGCAACAGCGTGAGCGCCAGCAAACCTTCGACCTCGGGCTCGTCGGTCAGCGCGAAAAGTTGACGCGTGCAGCGGATCGCCTCGGCCGCCAGGTCAACATCACCGCCGTAGCCTTCGTTGAACACGAGGTAGAGCACGCGTAGCACGGTCGCAAGATCGCCGGGCTGGTCCAACGGCTGCCCCGTGATTCGCCGCTTGGCACGGCTGATCCGCTGAGCCATCGTCGCCTCAGGGACGAGGTATGCCTCCGCGATCTGCCTGGTGGTCAGGCCGCCGACCGCGCGCAGCGTCAGCGCGACGGCCGAGTCCCGCGGCAGGCTCGGGTGGGCACACAGGAAGTAGAGCCAGAGGGTGTCGTCACTGACTGGCGCCGGGTTCGCTGGTGGCTCGATCTCCACGAGTAGCTCTCGTCGTCTCCGCGAGGCGTCAGAGCGTGCGGCGTCGATGAACTTATGCCAGGCCACCGCGACGAGCCAGGCCTTCGGCTCGCGCGGCGGATCGTCTGGCCAGGCTTCAAGCGCCCGGATCAGTGCTTCCTGCACGGCATCCTCGGCCGACGCGAAATCTGCTCCGCGCCGCACGAGGACACCGATCACCGCGGGCACTAACTCCCGCAGCAGCGACTCGTTCACTCGTTCAGCTTTGGTCGCGACGTGAGAAACGGTCGAACTTCGAGCCATTCGTGAATCGGTTCACCGTTGGCCCCAGGGGCGGCGGAGAGCTCCGCTGCCAGCTCGACGGCACGATCCCACGACTCTACATCGATAACCATCCAGCCAGCGATGAGATCCTTGGTCTCGGCAAACGGCCCATCGGTCACCGGCGGACGCCCCTCCCCATCCGATCGCACGAACGCGCCGTCCGGCGCCAGTGCCTGAGTATCAACGAACTCACCCGTCTCTTTCAGGCGATCCGCAAAGTCCCGCATGTATTGCACGTGCGCGTCAAATTCGTCCGGCGTCCACTGGTCCATTGGCGCCGCGTTGCCCCCAGGTGTCGGGGCACCACGGTAGTGCTTGAGGAGCAGGTATTTCATGATTGTCCTCCTACTTTGTCGCGTCCGTCGCGCGGCCCGTCTATGGCCGCTTATATCACTAGGACGAAGCCAGTAGGATATTTTCGACATCGCTGTGAGCCGAGTTCGCCAGTTCTGTTTCCCAGGGCCGCAGTCTGTCATGCGGCCGGGCTGAACGCATCGGCGCGGCTAGCCTTCGGAGACGGAGAGGCGAGGGGTCATTTTAAGTGGATGGGCCGCAAGAACCGGCCCTAAAACTCGTCCACTTCTTCTGGTTTTTCGTCGTCAGGGATGATTCCGTAGCGCTTCATCAAACGCTGACGCTTGGTGCGGCGAAGACGTCGAGAGGATTCGATCTTGTCCGCCATCAGCACGGCCTCGTCCCAGATCAATTCCTCGCCCGCGACATGAACCGTATCGCCCGGGCCGATGCCCAACTCTTCAAGTTCCGCCGAAATCCCCGAGGCCTCCAGGATCCGCTGGAAGCGATCGGCGGCCTCCTCGTTCTTGAAGTCGGTCATCTTTGTCACGCGCTCGATCTTCGGCCCGCGCACTTCATAGTGATGGCGTGAGAGGCGATCGACCTCCCAATAGTCGTCGCGCCCGGATTCCATCGTGTAGACGCGCCGCTCCGGAGTCACGACCGACTCGATCTCCGGAATCTCTCGCAGCAATTCGAGCGTGCGCCGCATGAGATCGCTGACTCCCTCGCCAGTCGCGGCCGAGATCGGATGAATCTCGTACCCCTGTGCTTCGAGTTCCGCCGTCAGCCGCGGCAGGTTCGCGCGCGTTTCAGCCAGGTCCATCTTGTTGATAGCGACAATCTGCATCTTTGCCGCGAGATCTGGAGAGTAGGCCGCCAGTTCGTCATTGATGGTGTGGAAATCAACGAGCGGGTCGCGTTCCTCGAGTCCACCGGAACCATCCAGCATATGGATGAGAAGACGGGTGCGCTCAACATGACGCAGGAACTCGTGACCGAGCCCAGTGCCAGACGCCGCTCCCTCAATCAAGCCGGGAATGTCGGCCATCACGAAGGTGGGACTCCCGGGACGGCCGATCTCGACCACGCCGAGATTTGGTTCGAGTGTGGTGAACGGATAATCGGCGACCTTGGGACGTGCGGCACTCGACGATGCCAGCAGGGTCGATTTGCCCGCGTTCGGCAACCCGACCAGGCCGACGTCGGCGATGACCTTGAGTTCCAGCCGAATCCAGATCTCCTGACCTGGCTCGCCCTTTTCCGCCAGGCGCGGAGCCTGGCGCGATGGTGTGGCGAAGTGCTGGTTGCCGAGACCGCCCTGACCTCCACGAGCGATAACGACGGTTTCGCCCGGCTCGACCAGATCCGCCATGACATCCCCAGTCTCGTCATCATAGACAACGGTACCGGGCGGGACGTCGATATAGATGTCTTCGCCCTGCGAACCAGTTCGATTCGATCCTTGACCCGCGACCCCGTTGTCGGCTCGAAAGTGCTGCTTGTATTTGAACGAGATCAGCGTATTGAGGTGCGGGTCGACTCGCAGATGGACGTTACCGCCCCTGCCTCCGTCGCCGCCGTCCGGCCCTCCATTGGGGACGTACTTTTCACGGCGGAAGCTGACGGCACCGTTGCCACCGTCACCCCCTTTGAGATAGATCTTCGCGCGATCGTAAAACATGAGACCTTTCCGGGTTGTCGTACACGCGGCATGGAAACTTCACTCTGTCGCGGCACGAAACTGACCACACGAGCAGTCCGGCGGTCACCCATCTGAGCGACGCGCGGAGTGTGTGCCTACTGTTGAATTTTACTCCAGGAAATCGCGCAGCTTCTTGCTCCGCGTGGGGTGACGCAGTTTTCGCAGGGCCTTCGCCTCGATCTGCCGGATTCGTTCGCGCGTTACGCCAAACTCGCGACCGACCTCTTCCAGCGTGCGACTGCGACCATCATCCAGACCAAAGCGAAGTTCCAGCACACGACGCTCACGATCCGATAGCGAGTAGAGAACGTCCTCGACCTGCTCCTTAAGCACCACCAGCGAGGCAGCGTCGGATGGCGCCAGCGCTTTCGAATCCTCAATGAAATCGCCGAGGTTGCTATCCTCTTCCTCGCCGATCGGCATCTCGAGCGACACCGGCTCCTGCGAGATCTTCATGATGTCGCGAATCTTGTCCGAAGGCAGGCCCATGTCGAGCGCGATCTCTTCAGACGTCGGCTCACGCCCAAGTTCCTGCTGCAAGCGACGCGAGGTGCGAATCAGCCGGTTGATCGTCTCGACCATATGTACTGGGATGCGAATGGTGCGCGCCTGATCAGCGATGGCGCGGGTAATGGCCTGACGAATCCACCACGTGGCGTAGGTTGAGAACTTGTAGCCCTTGTGGTACTGAAATTTCTCAACGGCGCGGATCAGTCCAAGATTACCTTCCTGGACCAGGTCGAGCATCGACATCCCACGCCCGACGTACTTCTTCGCGACACTCACCACCAGGCGCAGGTTCGCCTCGGTCAACTTCTTCCGCGCGATTGCACCACGCAGATCCATCTCGTGCCAGCGTCGCTCGATCTGTTGGACATTCAGCGAGAGCATAGTGGAGAGGACCTCAGGCTCGAGCCAGGCATCGATCGGTTGTATCGCCTCCTGCACGTCCGGCGACAGCAGATCGAACTCGATTCGCTTGTTGCGCAGGGTCTCTTCGAGAACGTCGAGTCCGATCCCATATTGCTCGGCAACCTGGTGGATCGCGTCTTCCGGAAGCATGGTCAGCGGCAGCACGTCGGCCAGTACACGCGACTTGGTCGAGACATTCGCGTTGGGGAACGCCGCAACATGGAGTGAGAGCGCGATTGGGAACCCGCTCTTGAATCGCTCGTAGATAACGGTCGAGATCGCCTCCAGAGAAACCTCATCCTCATTGGCATTGAGGAGTTCGTGCCGAATCCGGAAGAGGTAGTCACCGCGCTCCATGGCCTGAGCCAGCGTCACCTCTTGCCCGCCCGTGAGGAGCGGCACACGGCCAATCTCACGCAGATACAGCCGAACCGGATCGTCGAGACTGATCCCGCTGAGATCGACATCGGACACCTTTGTCTTGAAAAGATCGATCTCGTCCGAGGTCTCTTCAGATTCCACCAAGTCGGTTGACTCTTCCGACTCGATGACCGGGATGTTCAGCTCGGTCAACCGCATGGTGATCTGCTCGACGATCACGCTCGAATTCTCGGAGTCGCCCGCGCGGGCGATCAGATCGTCGACCGTGACGAACCCTTGGGAACGACCCAGCTCAATCACTCCGTCGACGAGCTCGAGATCGATCTCAATGGCGGGTTCGTCGTTCACGCCATCAGGTACGATCGCCGGTTGCTCAACTGAATTGTGGGCGACGCTATACACGGAATCGTCCGAGATGGTGCGTCTCATCGACTCGGCCACGACGACAACTCCCCTATGCAGGTGCATTGGACAATTCTGGGTCGGCGATTTGGCAGTGATACTACGTCCATCACCAAAATGCAAACAATCGAGGGTTTACCTGCTGGACTCCGCAGCAATTCCGACCTCGCGTATCAAAATATCGTCATATGTCTCGCGTCGTTGGATCACTCGCGCGGCGCCATTGGAGATCATCACCACAGCGGGCCGGAGTGCGAGATTATAGTTGCTGGACATCGCCAGGCAATAGGCGCCCGCCGCCGGAATCGCCAGGAGGTCGCCAGGTTCGGGCGAGATCATCTCGATGTCACGAATCAGCACATCGCCTGACTCGCAGAACTTCCCAGCGACCGTCACGAGCTTCGTCTCTCCGGAGTCGCGATTGGCCAACTCCGCCTCGTATCGTGCGCCATACAGTGCAGGTCGAATGTTGTCGGCCATCCCGCCATCTACTGAAACGTATCGACGCACGTCTGGGATCTCTTTTACCGAACCGACTCGATAGAGCGCCACCCCCGAAGGTCCTACAATGGTTCGCCCAGGCTCGATTGTCAGCGTCGGGAGCGGCAGATCATACACGTTCGCCGCCTGTTTGACCGATTCTGAAAGCTGAGCGGCGAATTCTCCCAGCTGCACGTCCGGATCGGTCTTCTCGTACTGTATTCCGAGGCCGCCTCCGGGGCTGATCTGGGCGGGCGTCACGTCGAACCGCTCCTGCATATCCGCCGCGAATTCGAACAATGTCTGAACGGTGGTCAGGTACGGCTCGGTCTCGAAGATCTGCGATCCAATGTGCGCGTGATAGCCGCGCAACTTAAGGCCGGGAACGGACAGCACGCGTTCAACCGCCCTGGCCGCGTCGCCAGTGCTCACCAGTAGCCCAAACTTGGAGTCGACGATGCCTGTCTTCCGATAGTCATGCGTGTGAACGTCGACACCCGGGTTGATCCGCAGTAGCACGTCGACCGGCTTGCCGGTCTGATGAGTAAACTCGTCAAGCAGATCGATCTCGTGGAAGTTGTCGATGACGATCTCGCCGATGCCGAGGTCGAGCGCGAGGCGCAACTCGTCCGGTGTCTTGTTGTTTCCATGAAACACAACCCGCTCGATGGGAAAGCCGGAGCGATAGGCCATCATCATTTCACCGCCCGAGACGACGTCGAGCCACATGCCCTCATCAGCGATGATCGAGAGCAGCGCGGAACTCAGGTAGGCCTTGCCGGCATAGACGATACGGGCGTCGGGATAGTGATCTCGAAATGCCGAACGGTAAAGCTCGCATTGATGACGAATCGTCGCCTCGTCGTAGACGTAGAGGGGTGTGCCAAACTGCTCGGCCAGGTCGACGAGAGAAACGTCGCCAATAGCCAGATGACCGGCCCCATTGCGCCGGGTAGAAAGCGGCCAGAGCATCCAATCCCCCTCAGTGCGCCGGTGAGTGATGATCTCCACCAGATCTGGATTTATGTACCCGGATTATACCTGTCCCAGAGGTCGAGGCCGAATTTGTGACTCGAAGTCGATCATCGCCACGATATCGTCAGTCTGACGAGAGATGACGGGACGGGAGGTTCAGATCTGAACCTCCCGCTGCACTCGCCAGAACATGACAATCGTGCAATGCAACACGTCGCCAGTTCAGCCGAGGTGTCGCGTGAACCGTCATCGCGTTCCTAATGCTCGCCAGGAAGACGGCAGCACAATGAGCACCATGTCGATCACGCTGAGCGGCGCGAAGATGATCACCGAGGCCAGAATCCAGCCGCTCGGCGGGTTGAAGAACCCAGGAATTGACGCGAGCGTATTGAGTCCGGTGATCACCAAGGCGAGAATCGCTCCCCACCGGTGCAGATTCCACATTCCCCAGGCTCCGAAAACGGTGAGCAGACTCGCGACAATAATGAGGACGATCGCGACGAGAGGAGTATCCTCAGTTCCCGGCACAAACATAAACGGGATACCGATCACCTGAATCGCGACCGCCAGGACAACCGCGGCAGTCAATGTCGTCGGACGCTTCGGCGCCCGGATAACCGAATCCGATGACTTTGCGGCCATCGAGAACCTCCACTTTGCACTCATGATCGTGGTCGGACGACCAACCTTGCAGTTGGCCGTCCGACCACGATGAAGGCCATATCTCCAACGTTGAGTCAGAGTGCGAACCCTTCAGGCTCGCTCGCGCGACTAATGACTATTGCCAGCCTCAAACACCGCGACGGTCACGACAATGTCTCCACCCACACCGAACGGATTATCGGGATCGTCGGCGCTGAAGTATCCCGCTTGCAGCGAGCACGTAGACACGTTGCGAACGCCGTTGCGCTTGCCGTTCTTTGTGACGCTAAAGAGTTCGACTTGCGTCTGCCCGTTGATCGGCGCGTCCGGGTAGAACGTTCCGCTTACGCTCAGCGGAATGTACATCTTGTTGGTCGCGACATCGTTAACTGATACGACATGACCTGGCGTCCAGAAGCCCTCGCCGTTTCCCACCACGATCGCTTCCCAGGTGTTCGCACCATCGGTACACGTCACGGATTGCACATCCGAATTTGGCGCCTTCGACGGCGCCGCACCGGCGAGTCCGAAACCCAGCGTTGCAACAAGAGCCAGGGACATCACCAGTGATGCAACGATCTGTTTGAATCGCATCGTCTTACCGTTCCTTTCGTCTGACAACGGCACGCTCTTGGCAAACAATGATCACGGCTCAGCGAGGGTCTCTCGTTACGGTCGATAGGCCCGTCTCGCACTCGGCAGCGCGATCAGAACCAGGACGACGACCGAAAGCGGCACGCCCACGACAAGCTCGGCCAGGATCCAGTTATTCGGCGGCATGAAGAATCCTGGAATCGCGGTCAGTGTGTTCAAAAGCGTAACCACGAACATCAGAATCGCGCCCCAGCGCCGCAGATTCCACATCCCCCATGCCGCGAGAACGGTCAAGACCAGGACGACCATCCCGATTACGATCGCGAAACCGGGAATGTCCGCGCCAGGCGTAAAGGAGAAGGGGATAGAGCCGATCTGGATGCCCACCGCCAGAAGCGCTGCCCAGGCAACCATTGGCGGTCTAGTCCGCACGGCAGGCGTGGACGATGAATAACTTGCCGACATCGTGAGTCCTCCCTTCATCTGCGCGTCAACCCACGTCAACGCTCGATGTCCATGACTGTAGAGCGCCCGGCTTCCTGGGCAGAAGTGGAAAGTCTCCCGGTTAGAATGGGCAGTTTTACCTGCAAGTGGTGAAGTTCGTTTGTGCCAGGGAGTCACGAGCAGTCATGTCGGTTGACGGTCGCGTGAACATGTCAATTCAATGTTTGGCACACGAAATTCTCACGTGGTGGCCGCGGGGAGTCTCATGGCCGTAGCCGGTTCGCCCCGGCTGCTCATTGGTGCACTGTGGATTGATCAGAGCGGTTGAACGCCGAGTCCGCCCTCGCGGGCGCGCTCGATGGCCTCGGCACGGTCCGCGACCTGGAGTTTGCTGAAGATGACCGAGACGTGATTGCTGACCGTCTTGACGCTAATGCCCAGCTGCTGGGCAATGCGTGGGTTTGGGTACCCTTGCGCGATTCGCTCGAGAATCTCACGCTCACGTTCGGTTAGCATGGGGAACGCTTCGACGCGAGCAGGACGAGGTGAAGTAAAGAGGGCAAGCACGCGGGTAGCTATTGATGGACTGAAGATGGCCGCGCCGCCGGCCACGGCGCGAATGGCGCTTATGATCTCGCCGTCGTCGGCATCTTTGAGCACGTAGCCTCGCGCGCCGGCTCGCAGCGCCAGGAAGACCGAGTCATCGTCTTGAAATAGCGTCACGACCAGGATCTTGATTTCGGGCTGATTCTCGAGAATTGCTCGTGTCGCCTCGATGCCACTCAAGTCCGGCATCTGAAGATCCATCAACACGACGTCGGGATCAAGTGTCAGTGCCGCGTCAATTGCCTCGCGGCCATTCGTCGCCTCGCCCACGATCTCAATGTGATCGGTTGTCCCCAGCACCGCTCTCATGCCGCGGCGCACCAGCGGATGATCGTCGGCAATGAGCACACGAATCGAGTCAATCACCACTTTTACTCCAACACATCGAGCCGAAAACTGGCTGCGACCCTGGTTCCTCCACGTTGACGATGTTCAACCTGAAACACGCCACCAAGCTCCTCCGCCCGCTCGCGCATGGAGCGCAACCCTACTCCCTCCGCCTCCGGAGAATCGCCCAGTCCTGTCCCATCGTCTTCAATCTCGACGACGAGTCGGTTCTTCGTGACGGACAGGCTCACCAGGCACCAGGCAGCACCGGAATGTTTCGTGACGTTCGTCAAGGCCTCTTCCACGATACGGTAAATCGCAACCTCGAGCGCCGCGGGAAGATCCGGCAGTCGCTCCGGGACGCTCATCCTCACGAAGAACTTGTCGGTGCTGAATTGTCGCACCCGCTCACGGAGCGCGACGAGCAGGCCCAGTTCATCGATCGCCGGTGGACGCAACCCCTGAACGACCGTCCGGACTGACGAAATGGCCGATCGCAGCTGTGCCCGCAGCTCCGCGACCTCGTCAATTGCCGCGGCACGATCGGTGTCAATCAACGACGGCATGGCGCCAAGCTGAAGGTTCAGCGCGGCGAGCTGCGATCCCAGCCCATCATGGAGATCGCGATGCAGACGCCTCCGCTCCTCCTCTCGCGCTCCCACCAATCGCTCCCGGGCCTGCTGAAGCTCATGCGATAGCCGGACGGCGTGGACGGCGATCCCCGCCTGTCGCGCCAGGTCGTCCAGCAAGCGCCGATCGGATGCGCCGAATGCTTCTCCCGGTGTTCGAAGCGCCAGCAGGATTTCACCGACGTACTCATGCTGATAGGCGAGGGGTAGTCGATACGGATCGGCGACCGGCGTTCCACTCTCCACCAATAGAGGCTGTCCAAATCCCTGGGCGACCGCAACGGCCGCATAGGGTAGCTTCAACGCCTCTCGCACTGTAGTGGCAATGGCCGGAAGGATCGCATCGACGGCCAACGTGTTCTCGAGGCGTTGTCCAAGACGCGAGATCGCGGCATACGGCTCATCGCGGTCGCCAAAGAGAACCCGGTTCACCCGGCGCTGGATCTGCTCGCGCATCGGATGAAACAGCACCGCCACCACACCGGTGGCAAGAAGCGAGAACGCGAGATTCCCGCCAGACCGGAAACGAGCTCCAAGCCAACCGACGACAAAGACGTAGATGCCAACAACACAGATCGTCAGTGTTAAGTAGACGATCGCACGACTGAAGATGACCTCGATGTCAAAGAGGCGGTGCCGCAGGATCGCGATACCTATCGCGACGGGCAGTAGGGCAATGCTCGCGTTCATCAGCGGCGTCGTGATCTGATACCCGGTTCCAACGACTCCCCGAGCGACGAAATCAGCCACGAAAGACAGGACCAGCAAGCACATGTCGAGCACGATCCACATGTATTGCTGGCGTAGCTCACCTTTTGCCGAGCGAAACCGG
This sequence comes from uncultured Chloroflexia bacterium, assembly GCA_963728335.1. Taxonomy (GTDB): domain Bacteria; phylum Chloroflexota; class Chloroflexia; order Thermomicrobiales; family Thermomicrobiaceae; genus CALAGB01. Next base: position 209,444 of record CAVSJP010000007.1, on the reverse strand, counting down.
AACAGCACCAGACCCGTCGACAGCAGGCCGCAGAGGCCGAGCGCGATTATCCCGAGCCCAGCGTCGCCGATTGGATCACCTGGGAACAGTGGATTTGGCGTTCGCTCATAGACGGCTGGGAAACCGGGAGGAATCGTCGTGCCAACGAGCAGACTGAAGAACAACCAGCACGTTGAGAAGAGCGTCAGGATCGCAAGAATGCGCGCGACCTTGCCGTGTATTCGCCCGGATGGGAAAAGCAGCAGCGGAAACATCGGCATGAACGCCGAGACTCCGATCCATAAGTTGATCCAGAGTGCCCATGCGCCTCCCGGAGCGCCTGGATTCGTCTCCAGGCTATAGATCGCCCAACCGGCCGCCAGCGCACCCAACCTGGCCGAAAAGGCCCGTCACCAGGAAAAGCCAGCCGAGCCAATTCCGCGGTTGGCGCGACACGATCGAGGCGGCGACGAACGCATAGATTACACCGCTTGCTCCGAGAAACGGATCTTGAACCTGCCAGGCCGCGTCTGAAGCACGATTGAGAATCGCGAGCGTGACAATTGGCAGAACGAGGATAACGACGAACAAACAAACTGACCACGCAAAGACATGGACACCGCTTCGGGCTGTCCGCGTGGTGGACCGGGTGTCTGCTCCGGCGTTTTCGTCGATCGCAATCGCCCCCAAGTGCGGAACCCCCCTGACGAGGAAATGTCGAATCGCAATACTGGTCGCTGGTTATGCGGATTTCTCGAGCACTTACCTCATGAGACACGACTTGCGTACATTGTAGCGGCTCAGGTTCCCGGCAAGAAGGGAATCGTTGCCCAGGCACCCGGGAAGCAATACCCGGTTGGTACGGGAAGGCCAGTATCGTGGAAACGCACTCCAGGCGATGCCGGCTTATGGCGTTCATCGTGGTTGGAATTGGCTGCTGTTTCGGTGTAAGCTAATCGGGTGACTTGCGCGACCTGGCATCGAAAAAGCCACCCTGCCGCCTCAACGTCCTCAGCCATTGACATGGTTGATGGATCGTCTCGGCGTGTCGCGGAAATCGGCCACATGCTTCCCCGGTTCAACATGATCGCGACCGCGATCACCAGTTGCTGTCCGCTCTTCTGCTTAACCCAAACAGCATGAGCCGACGCAGACCCTAGGGGGAGTCTGCCCGGACGATGGCTGGATAGTTGAGCATCAGGGAGCAATTACGTGGCAGCAACGATTCTGACAGTTCAGGACCTCGAAAAGTCATTTGGCACCGAGCTGATCTTCAGCGGTGTGACCTTTCAGATCATCGAAAAAGAACACCTGGCTCTGGTTGGCGCAAACGGAGCCGGTAAGAGCACGCTCCTCAAGATTGTCGCAGGCTTAGAGCATCCGGACAGCGGTTCGATCGTGCTTCAAAGCGGCCTGCGCACCGCGTATCAGGCGCAGGAAGCGCGCTTTCAAGAGAGCGACACCGTCTGGGAAGCAGCCCTGCGGGCCTTCGAAGAGACTCGCCGCGCCGAAGCCGAGCTCAAGCAGCTTGAGCACCGGATGGGCGAAGCCGAGGGCGATGAACTGGATCGCCTGTTCGATCGCTATTCGGAACTGAGCGCCCATTTCGAGGCAAGCGGCGGTTACGATATGCAGCACCGAACCGAGCAGGTACTGGCCGGACTGGGCTTCGTAGAGGACGACTATACGATCCCGGTCAGCCGGCTGAGTGGTGGCCAGAAGACACGGCTGGCTCTGGCGCACGTGTTGCTCGAAGACCCGGACCTGCTGATGCTCGATGAGCCGACGAATCACCTCGACCTTGCCGCCCTCGAATGGCTCGAGAACTTCCTGCGATCCTGGAATCGAACGTTCGTCGTGATCTCACACGACCGGTTCTTCCTCGACCGGGTGACCAACCGGACACTCGACCTGAGCTTCGGCACGCTCGAGGATTACCCGGCCGGCTATTCACGCTATCTGGTCCTCAAAGAGGAGCGCATGTCTCGCCGCCAGGCCGAATACGAGGCGCAGCAGGAATTCATCCAGCGGACTGAGGAGTTCATCCGCCGCTACAAGGCGGGCCAGCGCTCGCGGGAAGCCCGAGGGCGCGCCACCAGGCTCGCCCGGCTCGAGCGCATCGAGCGGCCACAGGAGCAGGAAGCGCTGCGGCTGAAACTGGGGAGCACGACGCGCAGCGGTCGCATGGTCGTTCGTACCACACCGCTGCAGGTCGGATACGGTCCATCCAACGGTTCCGACGACGGTACCTTTCTCTTTAACACGCCTGAACTCCTGATCGAACGCGGCGACCGTGTAGCGCTGATGGGTCCCAATGGAACCGGCAAGACGAGCCTGCTGCGGACCCTGACAGGCGAAATCAAGCCGCTGAAGGGTCGCATCGAGTTCGGCGTCAACGTGAAGCCCGCCTACTACGCTCAGGGGCACGAGGGTCTTGACCTGAATGAGACGGCCCTCTCGACCATCTTGAAAGCGCAGGCCATGAGTGAGGAGGGCGCGCGATCGCTCCTCGGCCGCTTTCTCTTCAGTGGCGACGACGCCTACAAGCCGGTTTCGGCGCTGAGTGGTGGAGAGCGCAGTCGCCTGGCACTGGCGAAGTTGACGCTGGAGCAGGCCAATCTGTTGATCCTGGACGAGCCGACCAATCATCTCGACATCTCGTCCCGCGAGGCACTCGAACAAGTCCTCGACGACTACGAGGGTACGATCCTGTTCGTTTCGCACGACCGCTATCTGGTCGACCACATCGCGAATCGGGTCTGGTTCGTTGAGGAACAGGCGCTGCAGCAGTACCTCGGCAACTACAGCGACTACCTGCGCACGCGCGACCGCACCAAGGCTTCGACGCCGGAACCCACTACAACCAAGCCGGACCCTGTCAAGACCGAGAAGTCGTCAGCGCGTTCACGGCCGAGCGATCAGGAGCGGCGCCAGCTGCAACAGGAACTCAGCAGCGCCGAACGCCAGATCAGCCGTCTCGAAGCGCAAATGAACGAACTTAGCGACGACCTGGCGCGCGCCACGATCGAGCAGGATGTCGAGCGGATCGCGTCGCTCGGCCAGAAGTACGAGACAACGCAAGAAGAACTGGAAGCGGCCTACGCGCGCTGGGAAGTCCTCGGAAACCGGCTCACCGAGACGATGGAGGCGATCAGGCAATGACCGGGCATCGACCCTTCGTCATCGGATTGACCGGAAACATCGCCTGCGGTAAATCGCTGGTTCTGACCACGCTGGCGGAGCTCGGAGCCGAGACATTCGACGCCGACCTCGTCGCGCATGGTGTGATGCGTCATGGCGAGCGTGCCTGGTGCGGCATCGTCGAGCGGTTCGGCCGGCAGGTCGTCGGCGAAGACGGGGAGATCGACCGGCGCAAGCTGGGAGGCATCGTCTTCTCCGACCCGCAGGCGCTGGATGACCTGGACCACATCGTTCACCCGGCGGTCGTGGCTGCGATTCGCGCGAGTGTTCTGCAATCGACCAGCGAGGTGGTCGTGATTGATGCCATCAAGCTCTTCGAAGCGGGCCTGGCCGCCGACTGTGACGAAGTATGGGTAGTCAACTGCACGCGCGAGCAGCAGATCGAGCGATTGATGCGGCGCAACGGGCTCACGCGCGAGGATGCCATCACCCGTATCGAGGCCCAGCCGCCGCAGTCCGAAAAACTCGCCAGGGCGGATCGAGTCATCGACAACACCGGCACGGCGGAGATGACAGTCGAGCAGGTTCGTCAACTCTGGAACGAAATCCCAACCCGTCACCATCCGTAGCCGAGACACCCCACGACGAATTCGCCATTGTCTGATACAACGGAGTGAAACGGAAACGGGCGGCGTTGTGCCGCTGCCGCATCTGTGGCAGCCCCCGTGGTCCATTCGTGATTCCGCTTGAGAGGAGCATGCTCCATGTCCGAGCAAACATCGCTCGAGGTCTGGTACGACTACACCTGACCATATGTCTATACTGCAGCGGTCCTGCTGCACCACGCCCAGCAACAGCTTGGGGACAAGCTGAACGTGAACTGGCGCTATTTCTCGCTCGAACAGGTCAATCAGAAAAACGGTCCCGACTGGAAGCTCTGGGAGCAGCCAGAGAGCTACCCGAGCCGCGCGCGTCTCTGCTTCAAAGGCGCCGAAGCCGCTCGCAAGCAGGGCGATGACGCGTTCTCGCGCTTCCATCTCGCCCTTCTCGCGGCACGCCACGTCGACGGCAAGGAACTGACCGACCCGCAGACGATCAAGGACGCCGCGAAATCGGCCGAACTTGACATGGACAAATTCGAACGCGATTTCAACGACGCTTCCCTCGATACGGTCGGACACGACCATGAAGAGGGCGTCAACACCTACGGCGTCTTTGGAACGCCGACGCTCGTCTTCGAAGGGGGCAATGCGGCCTACCTCCGGCTGCGGCCACTGCCGGCGGAATCTGAGATGACCGCCGTGTGGGACCAACTGCAGAATATGATCTCCAGCGAGCCATTCATTCAGGAGATCAAGCGGCCTGTGCCCCCAGCGAAATAGTCGAGCAGCCATACAACCCGTCCTCGATGGAACAACCCGGCGCCCATGCCGGGTTGTTCCTGTCAGAGCATCGAACGCGCCAGTCACGGTCTGCTCGCCGCTCGATGGTGTGCACCGCCTGGTCGGTTACAATTCGCACAGGAACAACGGTATCCCCGCGGGGTCATGTCGGCCCGGAGCCACGGAGCTCGCGCTACCGGCGGATCCAACCTCGGAATCGGAATTGCACGGCAGCGAAACGGAACTGGTAAGCCCTCAAGCATCAGAGATCCTGCCCAGCTCCACCCTTCACAGAAAGTGACACTCACCGTGGAAGCATCCATAAAGTTTGGGCGTATTCGAGGAATCGAGATCGGGATCCACTATACCTGGCTCTTTATCTTCGCCCTTTTGACCTACTCTCTGGCGGTCGACTTTTTCCCTGCGTTCTACGATGGCTGGTCGACGGCGCAGTACTGGACCATTAGCGTCATCGCCAGCCTCCTACTCTTCGGCTCAGTCCTGGCGCACGAGCTCGGACATTCGCTCGTCGCGATGTCGCGGGGCATTCCCGTCAAGAGCATCACCCTCTTTATTTTCGGCGGCGTTGCCAGCCTTTCTGAGGATACACAGGACGCTAAGACCGAATTCTATGTGGCCATTGCCGGGCCGGCCGTCAGTTTGCTGATCACCATGGTATCGGTCGGGCTCGTCGTCGCGCTTCGCGGCCTCACGGAGCAAGGACAGGGGATCGTTCTCTACCTCGCCTGGGCCAATGGGCTGCTCGTCGTCTTCAACCTGATTCCGGGGTTCCCGCTCGACGGCGGGCGTGTCTTTCGCTCGATTGTGTGGGGCGTCACCCACAGCATGGAGCGCGCGACCAACATCGCCGGAACGGTGGGCGTGATCATTGGCTATCTCTTCATCGTCGGAGGCGCATTCCTCCTCTTCTCCGGCACGATCATCTCCGGCATTTGGCTGATCGCCATCGGCTGGTTCCTCCAGAACACCGCCAACCAATCGATGCAGCAGCTTCGCATGCAGCAGGCGTTTCAGGATGTCGCCATCGGCACGATCATGCGCCCGGTGCCGCCGCGCGTCAGTCCGGACACGTCGATCGAGGATCTGGTCCACTTTCACATCCTCGGACAGAACACGCGTGGTGTACCAGTCGTGCACGATGGTGTGTTGACCGGCATCATCACCCTGTCGGATGTGAAATCGACTCCACGCACGGAGTGGGAAGGTGTAACCGTTGCCGAGCGCATGACGCCGCTGGAGCGGCTGATTACCGTTTCGCCAGACACGCCACTCACCAAAGCGATGCAGGCCATGTCGGACAAGGATATTCATCAGATTCCGGTGGTACGCAACGGTGTGCTTGTCGGGCTACTGACCCGCAACGACGTCATTCGCTACATTCAGCTGCGGAGCGAATTCCCGAACGGGCGTAGCCACGACGTGGCACCGAGCTAACGGCATTGACTCGGCTCTCAGTCGTCGAGCGGGCTCATCGCCAGACGCGGCGGCACCGGCTCTGTGGTGCCGATGGCTTCGGCAGGGATCAGAAGTGCGGCGACAATCGCCACGAACATCAGCGTCGCGACAATCATCATCGCGTTCGGCGTTCCAATATGATCGGCCAGTACCCCGGTGATCGGAGCACCCACGCCGGCTGCGACGAAACCGAGCCCAAGCACGAACCCTGAAGCCATTCCCACGCGACCAGGCAACAGCCGCTGCGCCATGACGAGCGTGATCGAGACCGGGCCATCCCCGAGCATGCCGAAGACTGGACCCAGAATGAGCGCGCCAGGTCCCGGCGCGTGCATGAAGATGACCAGCGCCGGAACGCTCAGCGCCAGTCCCGCGATCAGGACACGTCTCGGTCCATAGCGGTCAGCCAGCATGCCGCCGAAAATCGCACCGACGGCACCACCCGCGATCATCAAGGATGTGAGGACGCCGTAGAAGGCGGACCGGTAACCCATGTCCCGGTACCAGAGCGGCACGAAGGTGATCACCGACAGCATCACCATGTTGCGCAGCATCGAGACGCTCAGTACGGGAATCAGCGGGCGCCAGCGAATCTTCTGCTGTTGCGACCGCTCCTCTTGATGGGCTTCGGGCAGACCCAGCCCGAGCCGTCTGAACGAGCGCAGGATGAGAAACGCCGAAATCGCCCCGACGGGAGCCAGAATGATCGACCCGTGTCGCCCGAACAGGCCAAAAACCAGCGCGCCGAGAATCGGCCCGAGAGCGTAGCCCGACGTGCCACCCACGGTGTAGAGAGACATCGCGGTGTTCTTCTGAATGCTTCCCGTGACCGCCGAGGCATTGGCCGCCCCCTGTGGGTGATACGCGCCGGATCCGAGCCCAGCCATCGCCGCGAGCACGGCGAGCATCGCCGCGTTCTGCGCGAACCCCACGAGACCGAACATCGTCGCCGCCCAGACGAGGCTGGCGGGCGCCAGATAGCGGCTCCCATAGCGATCGGCGACGAACCCGAAGAGGGGCTGGGAGAGAGATGATGCACCGGTGAAGCAGAGCGCGATCAGGCCGACGTCGGCGAGGTTCAAATTGAACGCAATCGCCATCAGCGGATAGAGAATCGGCAGCAGACCACCGAACATGTCGACCGTGAAGTGGCCGAGCATGAAGGTGAGCAGCGCCTTGTTTCGCAGGAGCTCGCGGAGCATTCCCTACCCCCTGATGATCCACCATTCACGTCACGCGACTGGGATCATAGCCCGGCCAAAGCGTTCCGACCAGGGGCCGAAACGCACGAGCACGAGCGGGGGCCCATGATATACTTCCTGCGGCAAATTGGCTAAATTTCCCACATTTTTCCACGAACTCGTTCCAATCACGGCAAGGGAACTCCGGTGATAGACAATATCGAGCAGACCGTCGCTTCGAGCCTCGAGCGCCTCGACAAGATCGGGGTGCGTCTTTGACATACCTGCTAAAGAGCAGCAGGTTCGTGAACTCGAGCTCGAAAGTTCAAATCCCGATTTCTGGAACAACTCGGAAGGCGCTCAACGCGCCATGCGGCGTCTTGGTTCGCTTCGAAACCAGGTCGAACGCTGGCGAGCGCTGAAACAGCTCGCCAGCGACCTGAGTGAGTTGATTGTGCTTGCCCAGGACGATGACGCCATGCAGACCGAGATTGCCGAGGAGACTGGGCAGCTGGTGCGGGGGCTGGAGCAGCTCGAACTGGCGCTGCTGCTGACTGGTCCGTACGATGACCACGATGCCATTCTCGCGGTGCACGCGGGCACCGGAGGCGTCGATGCGCAGGATTGGGCCGAGATGCTGCTGCGCATGTACCTGCGCTGGTCGTCGAATGCCGGGCTCCAGGCGACCGTGCTCGACGTCGCGGAGGGGGACGAGGCCGGTATCAAGAGCGCGACCATCGAGATCAAAGGGGACAACGCCTACGGCTATACCAAGGGCGAGGCGGGGACGCACCGGTTGGTGCGACTCTCGCCGTTCGATGCCGCCCACCGTCGACACACGGCATTCGCCCTGGTGGAGGTCCTGCCCGAGGTCGACGACGACGACGAGATCAAGATCAACGACGACGACCTGCGCGTCGACACCTATCGCTCGTCTGGGGCGGGCGGCCAGCACGTCAACAAGACCAGTTCCGCCGTCCGGATCACGCACCTTCCCACCGGCATCGTGGTTACCTGTCAGAATGAACGCTCGCAGCTGCAGAACCGGGAGACCGCCATGAAGATCTTGCGGGCACGCCTGACCGAATTGACGATGCGCGAACGGGAAGAAGAGCAGTCCAAGCTCAAAGGAGAGCACGTCGCCGCGGGCTGGGGCAACCGGATTCGCTCCTACGTGCTGCAGCCGTACACCATGGTGACCGACCACCGCACCGAGTACAGCACGGGCAACATTCAGGCGGTGCTCTCGGGCGAACTCGACCCGTTCATCGAGGCGTACCTGCACCAGCAGCTTGGCGAGGAAAATGGTCAGTAAGCGGGGGTTTGGCCGCGTCGCTCCGGCGTTCTTACTCCTCGTGTTGTTGAGTTGTCTTCTGGCGCCGGTCGCTCCAGCCGCTGCCGTTGATTTGGCCGTCGGCACACAGACCGCCACCGTAAAATTCCCAACCGAGCTCAAGTTCGATCTGGTCGCCGACGCTCCGCAGCCGGTCAAGTCACTCGAAGTCTGGTATCGACCAGAATTCTCGCCGGTCACGCTCGTTTCACGGCCCGATTATTCCGGCGGCTCGCAGCATGTCTCGACCTCCACTACCGTCGACATGCAGCTGCATTACCTGCCGCCGGGCCTCAATATCGTCTACCACTGGCGCCTGACGCTGCAGGACGGGAGCATCGTCAACACGCCTGAAAAGACCGTCTTCTACATGGACACTCGCTATCAGTGGAGCACCGCGACCAGCGGGCCTGTGACGGTTTACTATCAGAAGGGCGACGACCAGCTCGGCCAGGAAGCGCTGAAGACGACCGTCCAGTCAATTGACAAGTTTCACCAGACGTTCAACATCACCACCAGCGAGCCGGTGAACATCGTTGTGTACGGAAGTTCCACAGCGTTCGCCAGTGCCCTCCCGCCGAACAGCGCGGAGTGGATCGGAGGCATCGCCGAGCCGGAATTGCATTTGGTTTTGACCGGCATCCAGCCGGGCTCCGACGCGACGTCTGAAGTGCACCGGATTCTCAGTCACGAGTCGGTCCACCTCGTCGTCGGTCAGGCCACGAACAACCCGTTCAATACGCCTCCGCCCTGGCTCGACGAGGGCCTGGCTACCTACTATCAGGCGGTTCCAGACTCGCGGTTCCCTCCCACGCTCAAGAACGCCGTCCAGGCTGGTCAACTTATTTCCATCAAGGCACTCAACTCGAGCTTCCCGGACGATCCGAATCAGGCGCTCCTCTCCTACGCCGAGAGCGAGAGCATCGTCACGTTCATCATTCAGCAGAAGGGTCCCGACAAGATGGCGGCCTTGCTCAAGAGCTTCAAGACGGGCCAGTCGAACGAGCAAGCCGTTGAGTCCGGACTCGGGATATCGATCGACCAGCTCGACAAAGAATGGAAAGACTGGCTCGGTTATAAAGGCGACAAGGGAACCATCGCGTCCGTCGACACCGGATCGCCTAGCCCGGGTATCGGACAAGGTCTTGGCGACCTCCTGGCCTCATCCACGTCGCTCCTGCTCCTAGGGTCGACCGCCATTCTCTGCATCGCCGCCGGTGTCTACCTGATGCGGCGCACCCGATCCGAACACAACGAGCTAATGTGATCTTCATGCCGGCGTCACGCAAGAGTGAGGATGACCCCGGTCAAATGTAGTGGCCGGCGCTGATAATTCCCGTCCGCACGCCGAAATCCGCCAGTCGTTCGCTCTGTCCGGACACACGCTCCAGGCCCTGCGCAACCTTGACACGACTGGTATCAACTGTTATCCTACAATGCGTTAGCACTCTCAACGTTCGAGTGCTAATTTTGGGTGAGGACATGCTAGAGGAACTTAACGACCGGCAGCGAACGATTCTCAAATACATCGTTCAAGAATACGTTCAAACGGGGCGCGCGGTGGGCTCGAAGACGCTCATCGAGCGGTATCGCATGGGCGTCAGTCCGGCCACGGTCCGCAACGAGATGGGTGAGCTCGAAGAGCGCAACTTTCTCCAGCATCCGCACACATCGGCCGGCCGTGTTCCGACGGATCTCGGGTACCGCTACTACGTCGAGTACTTGCTTGACGACCTGGGGCTTCCACCCACCGAGGAGATTCGTATCCGGCATCAATTTGGGCAGGTCGAATCGCAGATTGAAGCCTGGGCCAAACTGGCGGCGTCGATCCTGGCCGACGTCAGTGGCAACCTCGCCCTGGTTACGCCTCCGCGCAGCGCCATCGAACGCCTGCGCCACATGGAACTGATCAGCCTGCGCGACCAGGTGGTCTTGCTGGTGGTCGTGACCCAGTCGGGCGGCGCCCAGGAACTCATTCTCACCACGGGCGAGATCTACGCTCAGGAAGAACTGAGCGCGATCAGCCGGCGACTGAACGACGAATTGGTCAATCTGAGCGCGCGGGAGATTCTCGCCCTACGGCAGACGGCGACACGAAGTTCGGTTCGATTGTCGTGGAGCGAATCGCCGAGGCACTCAAGCTGGCCGAGCGGCAGGGCCAGAGCGAGGTCTTTTCGGAGGGCCTCGACCGGGCGCTGCAGCAGCCGGAATTCTCTCAGAGCCTCTTTGCGCTGGGGCTGCTCGAACTCCTGCGCGGCGGCACCATCCTGACGGCACTGTCGCCCCAGATGGAATTTGATGACGACGTACAGGTCTTTATTGGAACCGAAAACTGGTCTGCAGGAGCTTCAGAAGTTCGGGGTGGTCGTCTCAACCTATGGCATCCCGTCGGCGTTGACCGGGCTGGTCGGCGTTCTTGGGCCGACGCGTATGGCGTACGGGCGGTCCATTTCGACGGTCCGATACATGGCACAGCTCTTGAGCGCCCTGTTGGAGAGTGTCTACGCGATCGACGATCACGAGCAAACCTATCTGCAGCCACAATGAGGGAAAACAAGCCTATGAATGAGGAACAGCGCGGGAGATTCAACGGAGAACCGGTCGACGTTCAGGAGGAGCAGGCGCCTCAGGAGGCTGGCACATTGGCAGCAGCCGGGGCAAACAAGTCGGAGGGACCAGAAATCATTTCGCAGAATCTGGCCGAGGAGCTCGAACAGGAACGTGCTCGATCCTCGGAGTATCTCGATCAAGCGCAACGCACCCGCGCGGAACTGATCAATTACCGTCGCCGCATGGAGCAGGAGATGCAGTCGGCACGGCGCTTCGCCGCCGAGAGTCTGATTGCCCGTATCCTGCCGGTGATCGATGATTTTCACCGCGCCAATGACTCCGTGCCCGCGGAGGAGCAGGACAACGCCTGGGTGCAGGGGATGCGTCTCATCGAACGAAAGATGTGGCAGATCCTGGAATCCGAGGGGGTTCGTCCGATCGACGCGATCGGGAAACCGTTCGACCCAAGCATCCACGAGGCTGTAAGCGTCGCCGAGGACGGGGGCGATACGGTTGTCGAAGAATTCCAGCGGGGCTACACCATGCATGACCGGACGATTCGCCCGGCAATGGTCAAGGTCGGCCGCGCGCGAGACGGCCAGCAAAACGGCAAAGCATAGCAACGACACGCGGAAAAGAGACGATCGTTCAGATCGGGAGGAAACGGTCCAATGGGACGAACAATAGGAATTGACCTGGGAACCACGAACTCGGTTATGGCCGTTATCGAGGGCGGCGAACCGACCGTGATCCCGAACGCCGAAGGCGAGCGGTTGACGCCGTCCGTCGTCGCGCAATCCAACAATGGCGAGCGACTGGTTGGTCGGTTCGCCAAACGACAGGCGATCACCAACGCCAAGAACACCATCTTCTCGGTGAAGCGCTTCATGGGGCGCCGCTTCGAAGACCCGGCAGTCCAGCGTGACCTGAAGCTGGTCCCGTATGAGGTGCGACGCGCCAAGAACGACGGCATCGAGATCAAGATCGGCGATCGTTGGTACAGCCCGCCGGAAATTTCGGCGATGATCCTGCAGAAGCTCAAGACCGACGCCGAGGCCTACCTCGGCGAGACGGTCGACAAGGCGGTCATCACCGTTCCCGCCTACTTTGACGACAGCCAGCGCAACGCAACCAAAGACGCCGGCCGCATCGCCGGACTCGAGGTCCTGCGTATCATCAATGAGCCGACCGCTTCGGCGCTCTCGTACGGCCTCGATAAGAAGGGCGACGAGCAGATCGCGGTCTACGACCTCGGCGGTGGCACGTACGACATCTCGATCCTCGACCTGTCGGAGGGCGTCTTCCAGGTACTCGCAACCAACGGTGATACACACCTCGGCGGCGACGACTTCGACCAGCGCATCATTGACTGGCTGGCGGACGAGTTCAAGCAGCAGGAGGGGATCGACCTTCGCAGCGACCGCATGGCCCTGCAGCGCCTCAAGGAGGCCGCCGAGAAGGCCAAGATCGAGCTGTCGAGCACCCAGCAGACCGAAGTAAACCTGCCGTTCGTCACGGCGGATCAGAGCGGTCCGAAGCACATGAACATCACGCTGACGCGCTCGAAACTGGAGCAGTTGGTTGGCGATCTGGTCAATGGCACCGTTCCGCCGATGGAGTCGGCCCTCAAAGACGCCGAACTGACGAAGGACAAGGTCGACGAAGTGCTGCTGGTCGGTGGTCAGACCCGCATGCCCGCCGTGCAGAAGAAGGTTGGCGACTTCTTCGGCAAGGAGCCGCACAAGGGCGTCAACCCGGACGAAGTTGTCGCGATCGGCGCGGCGATTCAGGCTGGCGTGCTGGGTGGCGAGGTCAAGGATGTCCTGCTCCTCGACGTCACGCCGCTGACGCTGTCGATTGAGACGCTGGGTGGAGTCGCCACGCCGCTGATCGAGCGCAACACGACGATCCCGACCCGCAAGAGTCAGATCTTCACGACCGCGTCGGATAATCAGACGCAGGTCGAGATCAATGTCGTGCAGGGCGAGCGCCCGATGGCGACAGACAACAAGAGCCTGGGACGGTTCATTCTCGATGGCATTCCGCCCGCGCCGCGTGGCGTGCCGAAGATCGAAGTCACGTTCGACATTGACGCCAACGGGATCCTGAATGTTACGGCGCGTGACCAGGCGACCAACCGCGAGCAGAAGATCACAATCACCGCTTCGAGCGGTCTGACCGAGGACGAGATCCAGCGCATGGTTCGCGAGGCCGAAGCGCACGCTGACGACGACCGACAGCGCCGCGAGGGCATCGAGTTGCGAAACCAGGCAGAGTCGATGGTCTACCAAGCAGAACGGACGCTCAACGACTACGGTGACAAGGTGTCGTCCGATCTGAAGGCCGATCTCGAAGGCAAGATCGCCACGGTCAAAGATATTCTCGAGAACGACCGCGAGAACATCGATCGGCTCCGCCCTGCCTATGAGGAGATGACCACGACCCTGTCGCGTGTGGGCTCGAGCATGTACGAGCAGACCGCGGGAGCAGAGGATGCGGCCGACATGGGTGGCGAAGCTGGACCGCAGGCCGAGGACGAGGCGACCGTCGAGGGTGAGTTCCGCGAAGTCCATAACGAGGGCTAGCTCGCCAAATCGACGGTACCCGACGCTGGCTATGGCCGCCGACGAGTACGCCGCCTGATCAGATGACACGAAAGCGTTGAACAGGGGATGGCAGCCAGTGCCATCCCCTGTTTGCTGTCCTTCGATCGCGCCCGAGCACACCGTGACACTTCGCGTCTGACATCTAATTGGAATGCATTCGACCGCGGTGTATCGCAATTGTCGCGCGGAAAGAGATACATTGATTCCGGTTTCACGTTCGGATTCCACGTGCGAATGAGCCTTGTCAGGCGAAAGGAGACACGATGCCCGAGACAATCGCGAACATCAAAGGACTTCCGGTCGAGGTCCTGCAGAAACTTGAAGCCCAGGGAGTCATGACCACGGATGATCTCCTCACGCACACTGCCACGCCTTCCGCGCGCGCCGGCCTCGCCAAGTCGATCGACGTCAATCCGCCGGAACTCACCGAATGGATCAATCGGGCTGACCTGATGCGGCTCAAAGGGGTCGGCAAGGAGATGGCGAATCTGCTCGAGGAGGCTGGAGTCGATAGCACCAAAGAGCTACAGCACCGCCGGGCGGACAATCTCTATGAGCGATTGCAGGCGCTCAATCAGGAGAAGCACATCACTCACCACGCGCCATCATTGCAGCAGGTGCAGGACTGGATCGACGAGTCAGCGAAGTTCGCAACTGCCCTATAGGCGACGTATCGGAATCAGTCTCACTTCATGCGCATTACGCCGCAAACAACGACGGGAGGACAATATGTCCTCCCGTCGTTTGGATTCCTGGCTTCTCGCGTACGTGGGCGGGGATCAGGGCTTTTTGATCAAGTCCAGATTGCAGAGTTGAACGAACCGCCGTGTCCGGTTGTTGAATTCGACGTCGACCACCACGTGCGCCGGGCCGTCCGCCTGCGGCTGAATCACCGGCTCGCCGCGGCATGTCACGAAGGTGCCAAGATGCTGTGGATCGGTCAACCGGGCGAGAACCCCGTCCTCCGGCCTGATCGATTCAGCGGGAGACGTGAAGGTCGCGCCAACGGAGGTGAAGCACAAATATGGATATGACGGGAATGGCCGTTCGCGTCCGGGGATCAGCACGCTGGCTGACTGGCCCTCACGCTCGCTGATGAATGAGAAGATCGCGGGAGCCATGGGTTTGCGTCCGAAGCCCTCGGTCACGAAGATGGTGAATCCCGTGCCGTCGAGATCCGGCGCCAGCGGTCCATTGGTCGCCCACGACTGCCAGAACACCTGAGCCGGACGTTCCGCGCCGCTCCCAGCCGCAGCCCGGCGAACGTCGCTCTCAGTGATACTACCGACAATCACGCCACGCGCGCCCACTTCAGTCAACCGGCGGATCGCCGCCGCCCCCACCGTCATTCCCGCGAGCACCAATGCCCCGCGCAAGTCGGGCGTCACGCCATCGGCGGTTAGCTCGCGGTCATGGCGATCAACCGCGGCCTGGATCGGCCCTGTGCTGTCGGCCCCAAGCGCGATCGCGCCGCGAACTCGCGCGCCACCAGCACGGATAACGATGCCGCGCCCATCGACGACGGTCGACACTTCACCGTACACAAGCGCTTCGAGTTCTTGCGATCCCGCGTCGGGAACGATTGTCGCCGTCCCGGCAATCTCGTTCACCTCGGACAAGCGACCGGCCTCGGGCGTCTCAGACGTAACGGGCCGCAGGCTCTTCCGCGCTCGCGCGACGCTCTCACCGGCCTCGAAGTGCGAGCCAATCGGCTTGGTCAGATAGCGCTTCACCGTATCGGCAGTAACACCGAGTTCACGAGCCAGGTGTAACGTGATCGTCCGACCGGCCCCAGCCGATGCGTTGCCCACCGCGGTCGTCGGTTCGACCCTGTCGCCCAGATTTACGGTGATATCGCCCGGAAAACGAAGAAAGCGTTCAACGTCGAACGAGGCATCTTCGACGATCGCTGGATCTTGAGTGCCCACAGCAGCCGACATCTTCTCTCCTCGTTCTAATCGACGGTAACGCCGGAATCGGTCAGCCAGGAGCGCACCTGAGCGACCCGCGCCTCCGGATCATCCGGAACCTGAATTGGACGTCCACGGGCGTCGATAATGATGCCGACGCGCCCACCGAAGAGCTGACGTTCCCCAACGAACTCGACCTTCTCGCCAGATCCCCGTCCACCAACGGAGAAGCCAGGCTCTGGGGTGACGGTAACGTCGGCCGCTTCCGACTCGCCGACTTCGAGTACGTGCACGTGCCCGTACGGAACGCTGAACCGCGTCGTTTCGCCTCCATCGACCTTGATCTCGCCGCGGACCGCCAGGGCTCCTGACTGGCCAGTACCGGTGACGACGACCACGGTAGCAAGTGGCACCAGAAAATCCTGCTCGATAACATCCCGGGCGAAGAGCGGATCAAGGGTTGAGATGGCACCGATAGCGGACATGATTCCCTCGGCATCCAGCGCCACCGTCACGACACCGTCGGCAGAGAGCGGCTCGACTCCGTCGAGTACGGTCAGCGCGGCGATGGATGGATGCTGATCGGCAAAACTGGGTCCGACCACCACCAGGTCGATGTCTGCGCGCCCTTTGGCGCCAACTTCACGCATCAGATCGGAGATGAGCTCGCGTCGGAGCGCTGACTCGACCAGACTGTCGGTCGAAGAGTCCGAGCGACCAAACGGCCGCAAGGATCGATTCAGAATCCACTGCGTAATCTCTTCGGAGGACCAACGGTTCGGCAGCCACCGGGCAATCCGCTCCGGCGGAATGCGAAGGAGCGCCCGGCTGCCGAGCGCGAGATCCTGCTCGGCGCGGAAGGTGGTGACTCCACCTCCGTTTGCCGCCAGATAGACCAGCGACCCCGCACCAATATTGATCGACACCACATTGCGTCGCATGCGACGATGCAGGAAGGACGCGACCGATTGGACCGATCGCAGGCGATCGATGTAGCGCGCCGAACTGAGCGATGGAATGGAGTCGATCGCCGAGATTCGCCCCTGGTACTGCTCGGCGAACTCCGACTGCAGTGCCGACGCGATCTCCCACGGATCGTAATCGGCCGGATCGATCCCGCTCAATTCAATGGCCGTTCCAAGCGATTGCGCTACGACTTGCTGTTTCGCCTCGTCGGCGATAACGATGCCGTGTGTCATTGCGCCGTCTCGCGCCGCGTCGGCAGCGGCTTCAATCGCGATATCCCAGTCCTCGGCGGTACCGCCGTCGTGGACGAGAATCAGCGTCTTCGGCGAGACGTCTCGCAGCCATGAGAGCAAGACGGAGGTATTGAAGGCCCCACTATCGAGACCAAGATCCTCAGCCGCGGATGTAACGACCGTCGGTGACTGCCTGATCCCGGAGACCAGTTTCTGGCCGAGCGTGCCGCTTCCAATAGAAATGACCGCGGCACGGTTGACCGCAACCGGAAGACCGGTGAAGAAGACCTCGTCAACACCATCACCGTTGGCGTACTGTGGTGAGATGACACGCTCGTCCGTTGCCAGGCGCCGGCCGGTCTGCTGTTCGAGCTCCCGGATCGCTGCCCAGACGCGCTCGGTGCTGATCGATTCGCCGGATCTCGCCGACACGGAAGACCCCACACCAACAAAGCGCGGCACGCCATCGACAAGATCGAACAGGACGGCCCGCACCGCGAGCTGGTCCACGTCGATGATCATGGCTGAGTCACGTGTGGTCACGTTGGTCGCGTCCACTGAATTAGCCGGGGTTGGCACCGTCTGCGCGACGTCTGGCATCGTGCGTCCCACCATCACTTCACCTCATCTCTAGAGGAGATTGCTCACTGCGAAGACACCAAGGATCACTACGAGCAGGAGGACAACGCTAAGCATGACCCATCGCATGCGGCGGTTGTTGGTTTGGTCTGACTCTTCCACCACGACGCGAGGCGTCGCCTCTTCGTGAATCTCCGTTTGCCCCAACGACAACTCGTCTGTCTGAGGCGTTTGTCGCCGCGTTAGGTTGGCCGTCGGGCCTGTTTCGAGTGGTGCGAAATCTGCCGCGACGTCACCGGTCGATTCTGTCCCAACTTCGCGCGGCCGGCTGAGCCAAGCACGGCTAATGGTCGGGGTCGATGTCGCAACGTTCTGCGGAGTCGCGCTGCGGCTACTTACGGGCACCGGCGACGGAGTCGTCTCTTCGAATTCCTGGTCGCCCAGCGCACGAAGCCACTCCGGCAAATCATCTTCGCTAATCAATGAGAAGGACTCGGCCGGTTCGTCAACGGGAGCAGAAGGACCCGACGACGCGGTCGGCGCGTACGGTGCCGGCCTGCGGCCAGTGCCGTTGCCGTTCGTGGTGGAATCCATCCACGATGGCAGGGACTCCGACTGCTCGACCACTGCCGCGGATGCCGCCAGGTGCCCGTTCTCTTTCTGGGTCTTCGCGATCGTCATCTCGCGAAGCCATGGTGGCAACTCGCCCGGGTCGATCTCTAGATTTGAATCGTCAACAAAGCTCGGTCCCGCTTCAAATCGCCCGGCATCCGCGCCAGACTGACTCTGACCGCAAGACCGGCAGAAACGATCGTTATCGTTGATGGGGGCGCCACATGCGTGACAGGTCTTCTCGCCGCTGCTCGGACCAAGCGGTGATCCGCAGACCTCACACGTCTCCGCGCCTATTGAATTCGCTGTGCCACATTCTGCGCAGTACACTGGTCCTCCCAGCCGATCACGTTTCGGCAGTCCGCGCGAGCCTTGGGAGAGGTTGTCAGGCTCCACTTCCCTCGATCACGCCCTTCATCGCGCTTGCTCGCAAATCGAGTCTACCACCCACATGAATTGGCGGTTTAGCCCAGAAGTCCTGATCAACTGGGCGTCACCATTTCGCTTAATTGTCAGCCCCTGATCACGGTACACCGCTCTGATCGCGACAGTCCCGACGACTCGAAGTCGTCCACCATTTCATCAGGAGTCCGGTGAATTATTATCCGCGCAACTCGTCAGAATCCAGCCAGATCGTGACTGGACCATCGTTTATCAGTGAAATCTGCATGTTCGCGCCAAATTCCCCGGTCGCCACGGGGAGGCCAAGAGCGGTGAGACCGGCGGCAACCCGATCGACGAGCGGCCGCGCGGCGTCAGGCATGGCAGCCTTGATGAAGCTGGGCCTTCGACCTTTGCGCAGATCGGCATAGAGGGTGAACTGCGAGACGACCAGCGCCGAGAGATTGAGGTCCAGCGCCGAGAGGTTCATCTTTCCAGCATCGTCCTCGAAGATGCGCAGGTTTGCGACTTTGCCTGCCATGAATTCAGCATCCTCTTCGGTGTCGTCGTGCTGAATACCGACGAAGAGGAGCAGTCCCTGGTCAATCGACCCGATGACCTCGCCCTCCACCGTCACAGCCGCCTTACGCACTCGCTGAACCAGTACTCGCATCGTCCGCGTCAGTTCCTCTCAGAGTCGATCGCGCGAGACCAGCGCGGTCCCGGTTCGGGATCATTCACAACACCGTCACGATCCGGTAGACGATCCTGAGTCCTTGAGCGCCGCGCAGGCGAGTGCCGCGATGCCCTCCTCTCGCCCGACGAAGCCGAGTCCTTCATTGGTGGTTGCCTTTATGTTCACACGAGACGGCTCGACACGCAACGCACCGGCGATCGTCGCGCGCATTGCCTCACGATACGGACCGATGCGGGGTTGTTCCGCGATCAGACTGCAATCGACGTTCTCGATCAGACCAGTCCGCCGGAAGGAGTTCGCGCACGATGCGCAGCAGGTCGAGGCTGCTGCTGTCGCGCCACTGCTCTTCGGACGGAGGAAAATGGACGCCGATATCGCCCAGTCCCGCCGCCCCCAGCAGCGCGTCCATGAGCGCGTGAAGCAGCACGTCGGCATCCGAGTGACCTTCGAGGCCACGATCAGCAGCGATCTCGACGCCGCCAAGAACGAGTCGCCGACCTTCGGCGAAGCGATGGACGTCGTAGCCCATCCCGACCCGTGTCATGACACCACCCGCTCTCGCCGCTCGAGAATGGCATGTGCCAGGTCCAGATCGGATGGCGTCGTCAGTTTGATGTTTTCGCGGCTTCCAGGAAAAATCTGCACGTGGTAGCCCGCCCACTCGAGAAGGCTCGCCTCATCGGTAAATCCTCCGGCCGCGAGCCCGTCTCCTAAGCGATCATAGGCATCCTCAAGCCACTCACGGAGAAAGACCTGAGGCGTCTGGGCGGCGTACAGACCGCGTCCGGTCGAGCGTCTCTTCGATGGAACCCTCTAGGGCCACTCGCTTGATCGTGTCGGTCACGGGCATGGCCGCGATCGCCGCACCGTGAGCGCGGGCTGCCTGAACTCCTCGTTCGACGATGTCGAGCGTGACGAGTGGCCGGGCCGCGTCATGAATCAACACCAGGTCGACCTCACTCGGGAGTGCGCGTACGCCATTTCGCACCGATTCGGGTCGAGTCTCTCCGCCGCTCACGACCCGCACGGCATGATGGTACGGCTCGTTCGGTAGCTCCCGCCGCAGCGTTTCGACCATGTCAGACGACGCCACGACGACGACATATTTGATCGCTGGGGCTTCATCGATGACATCGAGGGATCTCAAGAGGACGGTCCGGCCGGCAAGCTGGGCACGCGTCTTATTGAATCCCATTCGCCGGCTCTGTCCAGCGGCGACCACGACCGCGCCGCCGGTCATCAATTCGGCTCCGAGTCCGCCACCTGCGCGAACGCCATCCGTCCGGCTCCAGTCTGCAGCGTGCGAGTGACGATCACCTGCACGTCCTGGCCAATGAGCCCCTTGCCCGCCTCAACGACCACCATCGTGCCGTCGGTCAGGAAACCGACTCCCTGGCCAAACTCCCGTCCGGGCTGAACGATCTTGAGCGACATCAGTTCGCCGGGAACGAGCGGCGGACGGAGGACGTGCGCGAGCTGATGAATATTGAGCACGCGAACCTCCTGGAGCTCAGCGACCCGCTCCAGGTTGGAATCCCCCGTGAGGATCCAATAGTCGTTCAGCTTCGCCACGTGTACCAGCTTGGCGTCGACGTCATTCTCTTCCGGCGCATCGAGGTTCGAGATGACGAGATTCACTCGCACATCCTGGCGCAGTCGCTCCAGCACGTCGAGCCCCCGGCGCCCACGGTCACGACGCGACGGATCGGGTGAATCAGCGACGAGTTGAAGTTCGCGCAGCACGAACTGGGGAACGATCAGATCGGCCATCAGGATACCCGTCCGGGCCAGCTCGACGATCCGGCCGTCGATGATGACGCTCGTGTCGATCACGATGCACTGGGGATGTTTCGATTCGGTCGAGTCGGAACTGAGGAGGCTCGGCATCTGGGCAATAGGGCGACCAATCAGTGATTGGAATTCGCGCTTCTTGGTCACGACCGCGATGACCGACACCATACAGATCGCCGCTGCCGAAACGGCCGGCAGAACGTCACCGTAGTTGCCCGGCAGGAGTGAAAGCGGCCATGCCAACAGGGCGGAGACGACTCCGCCGATCAGCAGACCGGCGCCGACCGCGAGCAGGTCGAGTGCGGAGAGCCGCAAGATCTCCCGGTGAAGCCAGTTGAAGAACCCAAGCGTGATGTAGGGCGCGGCGAGAAAGAGGAGTGCTCCGAGCGCGCCCGCGAAGAGAATTGGGTAGCCCTGAACATTGGTTGTGCTCGAGTTCGGCTGGATATAGGATCCGATCTCCCAGCCACCAAAGATACCGATGATCAGACCCACATACCGGATCGCACGCGACAATGCTGAATTCGGGCGCGGAACCCGCGGGGGTTCAGACATCGACCGCACCTTCATCGCTGTAGCTCTTCTCCAGATCCGGTTGTCCAATGGGGCCACACGCATGTGATTCGTGATGGGCACGGATTACAGATCTGCCTCGAAAGAAGAATGATCTACTCGAAGGTGGACAGAATCTGGTAGTTAGAGCTTCGACGTTCGAGTCTAGCATCACTCCTTCTCGCTGGTCAACGCGCTCGCTGCGCATCGCGCAACCGGTCAGCAGTGCCGGATGGAACCGGTGCGGTGCCGATCTCACGACCTTCTCGTTCGCCAGGACCGTGAAAATCGCTGCCTCCGGTCGGAACAAGGTCAAAGCGCTCGGCAAGGTTCGCCAGCGCATGTCGTTGTTCGTCATTGTACAAGCTATAGAAGACTTCGATGCCATCCAGACCCGCACCGACCAGTCGAGCGAGCGTCGTGTCCAGATCGGCCACGCTGAAGGGGTGAGCCAGGACGGCGACCCCGCCGGACGCATGCACCAGCTCCACTGCTTCGACTGGGCTCAAGCGCGGGCGCGCGACGTAACCCGCACGGCCGCGCGACAGGTAACGCTCGAAGGCCTCGTCCATCGACGCCACATGACCCGCTTCGACCAGTGCCCGCGCGACGTGCGCACGGCCAATTGAGCCCTCACCCGCCAGCTCACGGACCCGATCCAAATCCAGGCGCACACCGATTGCGTTCAGTTTCTCGACGATCTGATCAGCACGCCCCCGTCGTGCCTCCTGGAACTGAGCAAGCCTCTTTACGAGCGAAGATTGATGGAAATCGATCAGATACCCGAGCATGTGCAGCTCACCGGCATCGACCGACGTGCTGAGTTCGACGCCCGGAATAACCTCGACTCCCGCTGCGTCGCCAGCAGCCAGCGCCTCGTCGATTCCCTGGGTCGTGTCGTGATCGGTCAGTGCGATGATCTGGAGCTTGGTCTGGGCCGCCAGTTTGACGACATCGGTTGGCGAGAGGGTCCCGTCGGAGGCAGTGCTGTGAAGGTGAAGATCGAGCCGGGGTGACTGGTCATGGGTCATGGGCATGGTGGCATTCCTTGCATCAACGTTGAATCAGATGAGCCCCAATCGTGAGACGTCGAGCGGGAGGCGGGTCGGACGTCGCGGAACACGTCGCGCATTTTGAACCAACACTGCGTCCGCTGCCGGAAATGAAATCGGACGCCACCCGTTCCGGTGACGCCCGTTCCCTTCCCTTGAATACTGGATGTTTAGCGAGGTTCAACAATCAAACGAATAGCCGTACGATTCTCTTCATCGATCTGAACATCGATGAACGCCGGCAAGCACACTGCTTCGATCCCCGTTTCGAGCAGATAGTCACGAGCAATCGCGACTGCCTTGACGGCCTGGTTGGTAGCGCCTGCCCCGATTGCTTGCACCTCGGCCCGTCCAGATTCCCGGACGACGCCGGCGATTGCGCCAGCAACAGCGCTTGGACGCGAACGGGCTGACACCTTGAGTACCTCACTGTGGCGCTCCTGTGTCAGGGTCTCGGTCGCTTCTCCATTGGTGTAACCGGTGAGAGACTCCGCCGGTTCGTAGGCTTCCTCATCTGGCGGGAAGCTCGCATCTGGATTGATCTTGATGTCCCGTAGGTCGAGTTTGCTGAAGAACCGGTCCATCCTGCTCCTCCATGAGAGCGAAAATCATCGCTCTCCCCTTCGATCGGTATTCCTTACCCCCCGTGCGAAAACGTGAATAGAGTTATTCCCGGTATACCTCCAACGCACTGAATCAACGAGTCGATGACGTGCGACCAACATGCGTGAGACACAGCCATTTCCGCGCGGCACCAGCTAACCAGGCAGCGTCGCCAGGGCTCGTTGAACATCATCGTCGTCCCGCATTTTGGCTGTGAACGCACCGGCTCCGACCGGCGTGGTTCGCGCAAGGGTTACCACACTGTTTGGCCGCACGTCAACAAGCTTCGTGGAATTGGCCTGACCAAAGCTCGGTCTTCCCCGCTGTTAAACAACAAAAACCGGAGCAGACGTAAATTGCCTGCTCCGGTTTTGATTTATGTCACATTCGGAAGCTTCGGGAAGCTATCGTGCGTAATCCACGACCCGCGTCTCCCGAATCACCGTCACTTTGATCTGCCCAGGATACTCGAGTGTCTCCTGGATCTTGCGGACGACGTCCCGGGCCAGTCTGGTGGCGGCCAAGTCATCGACTTTATCGGGCTGCACGAGGATTCGCACCTCGCGCCCTGCCTGGATGGCGTACGCTTTATCGACACCGCCGAAAGAGTTTGCTACTCCTTCGAGCGCTTCCAGCCGTTTGATATAGGTCTCGACCATCTCACGTCGCGCGCCCGGCCGCGCCCCGCTAATCGAGTCCGCGGTCGCAACGATAAACGCTTCAACGGTCTGCGGTTCTTCCTCGCCGTGATGGGCCGCGATCGCGTGAACGATCTTGGCCGAACGGCCCAGCCGCCGGGCGATATCAGCGCCAATCAGCGCGTGAGGTCCCTCGACCTCATGATCGACCGCCTTGCCGATGTCATGCAGCAGCGCCGCGGTCTTGCAGACGTTGAAGTCCGCTCCGAGCTCAGCCGCCAGCGCCCCGGCGATCTGAGACACTTCCAGCGAGTGTTGTAGGACGTTCTGCCCGTAGCTGGTTCGGTACTTCAGACGTCCGAGTAGTTTGATCAGATCCGGATGTAATCCCTGAACATTCGCCTCGTAGGCGACCCGTTCCCCTTCTTCACGGATGATCTGCTCCACTTCCTGGCGCGTCTTACCGACGATCTCCTCGATGCGCGCCGGATGGATGCGTCCATCCTGGATGAGCTTGGCGAGCGACCGGCGCGCGATCTCGCGCCGGACCGGATCGAACGATGACAGTGTCACGGCTTCCGGGGTATCGTCGACGATCAAGTCGACGCCGGTCGCCTGCTCGAGCGCGCGGATATTTCGACCCTCGCGTCCGATGATGCGTCCCTTCATGTCGTCGCTCGGCAACGGCACGACCGACACAGTACTCTCGGCAACATAGTCGGACGACACACGCTGAATGGTTGTTGCCAGGATCCGCAGTGCCCGTTGATTGGCCTCGAGCTTGGCTTCCTGTTCGATCTCGCGAACCTGCCGGTTCATCATGTCACGCATCTCGTACTCGGCCTGCTGCAACACCTGGGTTCGTGCCTCGTCGATTGTCAACTGAGCTACGCGTTCAAGCTCAGTGCGTCGCGCCTGCTCCATCTCGTCAATCTCGTGTAGCTTCTCCTCGATCTCGCGTTCCGAGCCCTGAACCTTCTTTTCGCGCCGGTCCAACGACTCAATCCGCCGATCGACCTGTTCCTCTTTCTGCTGCAGGCGCCGTTCCATTCGGTCGGCTTCTTTGCGACGTTGCTGGTACTCACGTTCCAGCTCGTCTCGCGTCTGCAGCGCCTCGTCCTTTGCTTCCAGGACGTACTCTCGGCGTTTGGCCTCCGCGTCATCGATAATGCGCCGAGCTTCCGATTCCGCTCCCCTAACTTTCGAAGTCGCACTTGAAGTCAGGATCAGGAAGGTCACGAAAGCCGCCGCGATCGCGCCGATGGCCACGCCGATGAGGATGAAGATTACTGTCCCCATCGATATGCTCCTCGTTTGTCGCGTCGTCAATTGTTAATGTTCGGGAAATCCGCGTACGCACGACACGCCCGAAACCGGACGGTCACGCGCCTGCTGGTAGATCTTGCTACAGATCCCCTCGCGTGAATCATAGTTTGCGGTTTTATGCAATGTCAAGGAATCCCTGAACGTACGCTGAGATAATATGACATGTACGACTCTTCTGGCGTTCGTTCACGGGGTTTTCTCACCGCGCTAAACCGTGCACAGACACAATCCGTGAGCCCGGGCAGGTTTATACGAAATGAACCGAGTCCGTGCATGCGGGCCGCGGTGCCACACATCGAAGGCTCACCGGCAATCTGCTACTATGCTCGAGAGTCGCGGATTTGGCCCGGTCGATGGAGGAGTTTTCGATGGTGAATGCGACGAACGCGGTCGACCGCGTCCTAATCCACGGGCAGATTCACACAATGGATCGGGATTTCACGACCGTGACCGCGGTCGCCGTTGGCAGCGGCCGTATCGTGGCAACGGGAACCGATGCCGAGATGCGGGAGCTAGCCGGGCACGGAACGGTCGTCGAAGATCTCGATGGAGCGACGATCCTGCCAGGGCTGATTGACGCCCATAACCACCTCCTCTCCACCAGCCAGGTGCTCCAGCAGGTGCAGCTGTATGACTGCCGCTCGATCAGCGACATTCTGGAACGCGTGGCCCGACGAGTCAGCGCATCAGCGCCGGGCGAGTGGATCATCGGCAAGGGTTGGGACGAAAGCCTGCTGGCCGAGGGACGCCATCCGTCGCGCTGGGAACTCGATCGCGTCGCGCCAGACAACCCGGTCGTGCTACACCGTGTCTGGAATAAGCTGACCGCGAACAGCGCCGCAATCGTCGCGGCCGGCGTCTCACGCGAGACGCCCGACCCGCCTGCCGACGAGCTCTATGCGGGCAGCTTCGAGCGTGACGCTGAAACCGGAGAACCCGCCGGTCTCTTCCGCGACCGTGCCAAGGAGCTGATTCTCCGGGTAGTCCCCGAGTTGACCGACCGGCAGCTGGCCGATTCCGTCGCCTTCGGCTGCCGCGCCTATAACGCGGTGGGGCTGACGGGTGTGGCGGAGCCCGGCCTCGGGCCACGAGAATTGCGCGCATATCAGGCGGCGCACGAGCAGGGCAATCTCACCGTTCGTACCGACATGCTGCTCGGTGCCTGGGGTTTTGTCCCGGCCAGTCGCGAACCCGAACTGAAGCGCTGGATCCGCGACATGGGAGTCTATAGCGGCTTCGGCGACGACGTGCTTCGTCTGGGCGGCGTGAAGTTTATGGTCGACGGTGGAGTCGGCGATCGCACGGCGCGCATGAATCGCTCGTACGAGGGCGAACCCGGCAACCGGGGACAGTGGGCGGTCGATCCGGAGGAACTCCCCGAGCTGGTACGCTGGGTTCATGACCTCGGTTGGTCGATCGACGCGCACACCTGTGGCGACGCCGCCCAGGATCTCGTGGTGCGAGCGTTTGTCGCGGCACAGCAGGCAGCGCCGAATCCGGCACTCCACCATCGCGTCCATCACGCCTACGTACCCACGCCTGAGACGATCCAATTGATGGGTCAGCACGGGATTCCTGCTCTGGTCAGCAACCCGTTTCTCGTTCACCTGGGCGAGAGCTTTGTCATCAGTCTTGGCGAGGATCGCGCCGCTCGCGCGCTCCCTATGGCCAGCTATCTGCGCGCCGGTGTACCACTGGCTGGATCGTCCGACTCGCCAATTGCGGATTTCAACCCCTGGGTCGGGATGTACGCCGCCGTGGCGCGTCGCACGATCAACGGGCGTCAATTCGATCTGTCGGAGGCGATATCAGTTCAGGAGGCGCTTCACAGCTACACGATGGGTGGTGCCGTGGCGCTGGGACTGCAGCAGCAGCGCGGGTCGCTCGAACCTGGGAAAGTGGCGGACCTGATTCAGGTCGACCACGACCCGCTCCAAGCCGACGCCGAGGCGCTGCGAGACACACACGTCCTCCGAACCATGGTGGCCGGCGCATGGGTCCACGACGCGCGAGCCTAGTGGCAAGTGCTGCGGCGCGCTCGACGCCAATGCCGAGTCCATCAACAAGGGCACGCAGACGAACATTCATTCACAGGGAGGTATCACATGAAAGGTTTGAACCGGCTCATTCGGATCCTTGGGATGGTCCTGGTCGCAGCGGCACTTGCCGACCAGTTGCGGCGACCTGCCGATGAACGGAATTGGCACGGCACGATCTTGTTCTTCCCCTACGACTTCCGGGTCCCGACGCTCGACCGGATCCTCAAGCGTTGGTGGAACCCGGACGACGAGCGCATCTTTACCCCGGACGTCTTTGGGGTCGGTTGGTCGATCAACCTCTACCAGGCGATGAATCGCTTCAAGGCCATGAGCTAACTCCAGGGCTCATGCCAGCGGCGATAGAACTGAGGCCAGCGATACTTACCGCTTCGCTGGCTTCAGTCGTACGGCGGCGATCTGTACCACACCGATAGCAAACAGGATTAGCCCCAAAGCCACCAGAACTTTCACCACGCCAAAGAGATCGGCAAGCGCGCCCGCGAAGATGATCGGCAGGAACGCCACACTGTTCGAGATCGTGAAAAAGGTCGCGTAGACGCGGGCACGAACGCGCTCCGACGAGGCCGACTGCAGCAGCGACTGGCTCGGAACGAGCACCAGCGCGTTCGCCAGTCCCAACAGCGCCGCCAGGAACGCCGCCAGCGCGACGGTCAAGGTCGATACCTGGTTGTTGTGATCCCAGACGTGGCTTGCGAACGCGGGGATCAGCGCCAGCACCACCAGAATCGCTCCGCCAGTAGCCAGTCCAGCGTCAATCGTCGCCTCCGCGCCAAAGCGTGCCGTAAATCGGCCCACCAACAGCGATCCGCCCAGAATGCCGAATCCGGCCGGCGCGACCAGGTAGGCAATGTCCTGGCGCTCCAGACGAAGCACGGTCGTCACAAAACCCGGCCCCAGCACTGCGATCATGAGATAGGATGCGGTGGCCAGCGATAGGTACGCAATCGCCTTCATCAGGATCGGTGAGCCGAGGATATACAGCAGGCCCTCGCGCATTTCAGCCAGGACGCGCCGCGTCGCGCCACGCTCCCCGGAGGATCTCGCGCTCGCCGGCGGAATCGACGGAATCGTCAGGCTCAGTACGGTGCTGATGAGAAACATGCCGATGATGCCGAGAAGCACGGCATGGACGCCGACGAGTTTGATCAGAAGAGGCCCGAGAGCAGCGAATCCCGCGATCTGCGAGGCCGTAAAGGTGAGATTGAACAGCGCATTCGCGTTGATGTTGTCCCGGCGGGGGACAAGTGATGGAATAGACGACCCGAGCGCGGGACCGAAAAACTGGCCGACCGCGCCTGAGGCGAACGTGATGCCGTAGAGCACCACGAGCGCCAGCAGCGGACGCCAGGACGGTCGCATCAGCACGAATCCAACGACCGCCAGGGCGCGCAGCATGTTCGTCACGATCAGGACAGTCCGCTTATTCGAGCGGTCCACGATCACGCCCGCAAACGGGCTGAACAGGATGGCCGGAACACTGAAGCTGAGGACAGTCAGCCCGATCGCAGTGTTCGCCTGCTCGATCTGATAGCGATCGATGATCGCACGCACCAGAATGAGGAGCGAAAAGTTCGTCATGTTCTGGCCGGTTTGGGAAAAAGCTTGCACGATCCAGAGGCGGAGAAACGCGCGATTCTGAAGCACGTCGATAAACCGACCACGCTGATCAGTCGATTCCGAGAGTCGGGAATCGTCCATCAGGCCGATTGACTATCCTGTGCCGGGTACTCCGGCCCACGGCTGACGAACGCCTTGAGCCGCTTTTCGATAGTACGCCTTGGCAGGAGGACACGGCGGCCGCAGCCGAGGCAGCGCAGTCCGATATCGGCGCCGAGCCGCACGACGACCCAGTCGGTCGAACCACAGGGGTGGGGTTTGCGCAGTCTCACGATGTCATCGAGATAGAGTTCGAGCGGCATTGTGCCTCCAGCGGGCCACATCTGGGCGATTATAGCATCGAGATGGATCTGAACAGCCGATACTGCTAGACTGCTGGACAACCGTTATTCGAGGACATTCGCACCGGTGGAGGGCCAATGCGCATCGTGTCACGCGCGCTCACGCTCATCTGCTGGCTGTTGGCGTCGGGCATTGCCTGGTTTGGGGTCTACGATCTCATTGTTCTGCGCGATGTCGGCTCCAACCAGGATTTCTGGGCCAACGAACGCCTGATCGCCTATGGGATCTTCATCCTGGCACCTGCGATCACCTTCATGCCGGTCGCACACAAGCTCCGCATACCCCTGTACGACCTCGAGGCCATCATCGCCTGGTCGACACTGGCCTTTGTCTTCACCTTTGTCGATCCTCGCGATAACCCGCCGATGCCGGTACTGCTGGTCTTTCTGGTCTCTCTGGTGATGTCGCTGGCGACGATCCTGACGCTCTTCTCCTACGCGGTGGGGCTGCGCATATTCGCCCGACGGAGCCAACGCTATGACTTCGTTCGCGCTCGGCGCGAAGGCTATTTGGGATCGATCTTCTGCGTTGGATTACTCCTCTTGCGGTTCCTCGACGTCTTGTCGGCCACCAACGCGGCGCTGATGGGTCTCATCGTGCTGCTCCTTGAGATCTTCCTGTTGTCGCGCGGAGGTCAATTGGCGACCCGATCGCGTCGATCCAGCACGCGCGCGCCGCTGCCGCTCCCCGACGAACTGACGCAATGATGAAACGACGAGGCTAGTGGCCCCGCCGTTCTCTTCACATACCCTGGTTCTGAGTAATTGTGATCTATGCGAGTGCAGTGCTCAACATACGCTGCAGCACGATGATGAGCAGAATCGCGACCATGGGGGACAGGTCGAGCATGCCGGCCGAGGGCACAACGCGACGAATTGGCGCGATGATCGGTTCAGTGATCTGCACGAGAATCTGGGAGATCGGATTGGTCATGCCCCGGTCAAACCAGGACATCAAGGCTCGACCGATGATCGCAAACTCCAGAATGGTCAAGAACGTCGTCAAAATCTGAAACAGGAACACCAACGGTGAGGCCTCCATCGAAACGCGGTTCGGTCGTCTCATACTCAACAATGCGACGTGAAATTGCCGGAACCGCACCCTGAAACTTAACATGCGCCTGTCACAGTGTCAACGTACGTACAATGGCTCTACTTGACCGTAACCTGTGCCTATCCGGGGCTCGAAGTCTCGCGGCACCTGAGAGATTCTGCGCTACAATGCGGCAGTCGTTTTCTCAGTCAGGTGTGGAGAGGAGAGCCGGTCATGGCCAAGGAAGTGCTGGTCCTGTCGCGCAAGTTTCGGGAGCAGTCCGACTTCGCGCGTGAGTTCCTCGAGTCGCGCGGTTGCACGCTGGCCGAACGTGAGTTCGACTACCCGGTGACCGAGGACGTCCTGTGCGACATCATCAAGGACGTCGACGGACTGATCACCGGACTGGAGCAGATCACGCCGCGGGTCTTCTCACACGCGAACCGCTTGAAGGTCGTGAGCGCCGGTGGCGTCGGCTACGACCACATCAATGTCGACGCCGCCAACGAGCACGGTGTCGCCGTCTGCATCTGCGCCGGCTGCAACAACTACTCGGTGTCGGAACTCGTCTTCGGTATGATGGTCGGCCTCGCCCGGAGCATCTACCCGGCGGACCGGGGTCTGCGGCAAGGCGAATGGATGCGCTATCTCGGCTACGACCTCTGGGGCAAGACGCTCGGCATCGTTGGCCTCGGCCGCGTGGGCAAGGCCGTGGCGCTGCTCGGTCGCGCCTTTGGCATGCGCGTGCTGGCCAACGACATCGACTGGAACATCACCTTTGCCAACGAGCACGGCATCTCCTATGTTCCGTTCCAGACCATACTCAAGGAGTCGGACTTCATCACCATGCACGTACCGCTGACATCGCAGACGCACGAGATGATCGACGAAGCGGCGCTCAACCAGATGAAGACCTCCGCCTATCTGATCAACGCGGCGCGCGGCCCGGTCGTCAAGGAATCGGCGCTGGTCTCCGCGCTGCAGGAGCAGCGGATCGCCGGAGCGGCGCTCGACGTCTTCGAGGTCGAGCCACATCCGAACAATCCCTACGTCGGCCTCGACAACGTTATTCTGACGCCGCATATTGGAGGCTCGACGCAGGAGGCCTTCGACCGGGCGTTCTACCTCGCGCTGGTGAACGTCGCCAACGTGGTCAACGGCCAACCCGCCCACTGTCAGGTCAACCAGTACTAAGAGTCCGGTCACACTGGGATGGATGGTCGCCAGCTGAGCCAGGATGCGTGACCATCTGAACGTATTGGCAATACAGCAGCAAGGAGTGTCTTTTGGACGACAACAGCAAACAATTCCTGTTCGACCTCTTCACGAGCGCGAGTCCTTCTGGATTCGAGGAACCGGCCGCGCGCATCTGGCGGACCGAGGCCGAGAAGTTCGCCGACGAAGTCCACGTCGATACCAACGGCAACAGCATCGCCCGGCTGAAGGGATCCGGCCCGAAGGTCGTCGTAGAGGGACACATCGATGAGATCGGCCTGATGGTCACGCACATCGATGACGACGGCTATCTCTGGTTCGCGGCAATCGGAGGCTGGGACGACCAGGTCCTGACCGGGCAGCGGGTGCGCGTGATGGGCCCCGATGGTCCGGTGACGGGGGTTATCGGGCGCAGGCCGGCCCACCTCCTGAGTGCCGAGGACCGAAGCAAGGCGAGCAAGATCAAGGAGCTCTGGATCGACATCGGAGCGACATCTCGCGAGCAGGCGCGCGAGCGCGTAGGCATCGGGGACCCGGCCGTCATCGAGCAGCCGATCGTCGACCTGGGCAATAACCGCATCGCCGCGCGTGGAGTCGACAATCGCATGGGAGCATGGATCGCACTGGAGGCTCTCCGGCTGCTGTCGGAGAACCGGCCCGAGGCAGACGTCTACGCACTCGCCGCCGTCCAGGAGGAGATTACCTTCCTCGGTGCGCGCACGGCGGCGTTCGCGCTCGAGCCGGATGTCGCCATTGTGTTCGACGTCACTCACGCCACGGACCACCCGGACGCCGACAAGCGGGGCGGTGGGGACATCCGCATCGGCGGCGGGCCAGTGCTATCGCGTGGGTCCGCGGTGAATCCCGTGGTCCATCAGCGTCTGGCCGAAGTTGCGCGCAAGAACGAGATCCCGTACACCGTTGATGCGACGCCGCGCAGCACCGGGACCGACGCGGACGGCATCGCTCCGGCCCGTGGCGGCGTACCGACCGGCGTTGTCTCGGTGCCAAACCGTTACATGCACTCGCCGAACGAGATCATCAGCCTCGACGATCTGGACGCAACGGCGCGTTTGACCGCGCTCTTCATACGGGATCTGGGCAATTCCGCCGACTTTACGCGGCGCTGATTCTGGCGCCGCAGGCCGCATTCGCGTACGTACGCGGCTCATCCCGGTGAGATTGGAACTCATTCTTGACCAGAACAGGGCATCGCGGTACCATTGACGGTACCTACGATGCCCTGATCGGTTGCGAGAGGTACTCACTGGATGAAAGTTTCTACTCGAGGCGAATACGGAATGCGCGCGATGGTCTCGCTGGCGCGCATGTACGGCCAAGGTCCAGTACCACTTGCGACGGTTGCTCAGGATTGCACTGTCCCGCCCGCCTACCTGGAGCAGCTCTTTGGACCGCTCCGTCGCGCCGGGTTGATCACGACCACACGTGGCGCTCATGGCGGATATGAACTCGCGCGCTCGCCGGAAGATGTGCGCGTGGGTGACGTCTACCGTGTCATGGAGGGGCCCATTGCCCCGATGAGCTGTGTCACCGAGGACAGTGAAGAAGATCTTTGTCCCATGATTGACGGCTGCGCGACTCGCGTCGTCTGGTTGAAGGTGCGCGACAGCATTGCCGACGCGCTCGACTCAACAACGCTTGCCGATCTGATCCGGCCCACGGCGAGACGGGCGTCAGTCAGCGTCGGCTAGCGCCGCTCACGAACTCTTCCCTGTCACGCTTCCGAGCCAATCTCGAAATTCAGGAGGAAGTCCGTGAACCGGACGGACATCTATCTCGATCATGCCGCGACTACGCCGGTTGATCCGCTCGTGCTTGCCGCCATGCAGCCCTACTTTTCCGATCGCTTCGGGAATGCGTCGAGCATCTACGCGGCAGGTCGGGAAGCTCGGGCAGGGCTGGACCGGTCGCGGGCAACGATCGCCTCCTTCCTCCGCTGCCAGGCTCGCGAGATCGTCTTCACCAGTGGCGGCACCGAGTCGGACAACCTGGCGGTCAAGGGCGTTGCCTGGTGGAACCGGCTGCAAAATCGCGGCAACCACATCGTCACGACCATGATCGAACACCACGCCGTTCTGAACAGCGTCGAGTTCCTCAAGAAGTTTGGTTTCGAGGTTACCTTCGTCGCGCCGGACGCCAACGGCATCATTCAACCAGAAGCGATCGAGGCGGCCATCCGGGACGACACGATGCTCATCTCGGTGATGTACGCCAACAACGAGATCGGTACCATTCAGCCTATCGCCGAAATCGGCGCCCTCGCCCGCAGACACGGAATCACGATGCATACCGATGCCGTTCAGGCAGTTGGCGAACTCGAGCTCGACGTGAATCAGCTGAACGTCGACCTGCTCTCCGCCTCGGCCCACAAGTTTTACGGACCCAAAGGTGTCGGGTTTCTCTACGTTCGACGCCAGAGCCCGATTCTCTGGCAGCAGAGCGGCGGCGCCCAGGAGAACAATCACCGGGCCGGAACCGAGAACGTCGCCGGCATCGTTGGGGTGGCGACGGCGCTGCGCATCGCCTACGAGCAGCGAGAGGAGCGCACGGCGCGCATGCGTCAGCTGCGCGATCGCTTGATCGATGGGGTTCTCACGCGCATCCCACAGAGTCGCCTGAACGGCGACCGCGAGCTCCGGCT
This sequence comes from uncultured Chloroflexia bacterium, assembly GCA_963728335.1. GTDB lineage: Bacteria > Chloroflexota > Chloroflexia > Thermomicrobiales > Thermomicrobiaceae > CALAGB01. The sequence continues at coordinate 175,528 of CAVSJP010000007.1, read as the reverse complement.
GGCAAACAACGCGAACCTCTCGTTCGAGGGAGTTGAGGGTGAGACGCTGCTGCTCAACCTTGACATGAATGGCATCGCGGCTTCGAGTGGTTCCGCCTGTACGACGGGATCGACCGAACCGAGCCACGTCCTGACCGCGCTCGGTCTACGTCAGCAGCTGGTCAATGGCAGCGTGCGGCTGACGCTGGGCAAGGACACCACCGAGGCGGACATCGACCGCACCATCCAGGTACTCGAGCAATCGGTTGCCCACCTGCGCGGACTGGCCGCGGCACGGGTCGGCTAGCCCTCAGGATTCGCCTCAACAACGTCCGTCTGCGCTCGCTCTTCAATCTGAGAGATGAGATTTGCCGGGAGTTCCGGCAGATCCGCCAACGACGTCAACCCAAAGAGTCGCAAGAACTCCGGCGACGTCGCGTAGAGCAGCGGCGATCCCACCACCGGCAGGCGACCGACCGGCTCAATCAGGCCCCGCGCCAGCAGCGTCTGCAGCACCCCGCTCGAATCGACTCCACGCACTGCTTCGATCTCTGACCGCGTGACCGGCTGACGGTAGCCGATGAGCGCAACGGTCTCCAGCGCGGCCTGAGACAGGCGTACCGAACGTTCCTGCCCCAGAAACTGCCGCACGATCGTGGCAAGATCCGGCGCCGACCCAAGCTGAACCTGATCGTCGCCGACCCATTGGAGAATCAGACCAACTGCCTGCAGCGCATTGCTGAGATCCGCCAGCGTGGATCGGGCGACTGTTGCCGAGCAGCCGAGATGCCGCGCCAGACTCGTCACGGGCACCGGCTCATCGGCGACAAAGAGGAGTGATCCGGCCGTGCGGATGCGCTCGGCGGGGGACAGCAGTTCCAGGGCGGCCTGAACCACCCCTGCCCCATTCGGATCAGTCATCGGCCGGCTCCGGTGTGGCGAGGCGCTCAATCTCGATCTCGCCGAAGAGCGCCGTCTGTGATACGTCGATGACCCGTTGCCGCAGCAGTGACAGCAAAGCGACAAACGCCACCGCATGCTCGCTTCGGCTCGCGGAGTGACCGACCAGAACCGAGAACCGTGCTCGTCCAAGTTCCAGGCGAGAGAGGATCCGCTCCGCCATAGCACGCAGGCTGATCACCGGAACAGGCGTGTACGGAGCCGGACGTTCCGGTTCTCGTGACAAGCAGCGACGAATCGCGCTCAAGAGCGACGTCGCCGGCGAATGGGCAATCTGCTCGACGCGCGGCATCTCTGGGAGCGGAGCGATGCGTGGCCAACTCTGAACGCCTTGCTGCTCCCGCTCGCGTAGTTCCGCCACGGCCAGTTTCACCTGCTGGTATTCGCGAAGCCGGTCAACCAGATCGTCGGTCTCCTCTTCTACTTCCTCCACCTCCGGCTTTGGCAGCAGTGATCTGGATTTGAGCAGCAGTAGCCGCGCGGCAATCGTCATGAACTCCGCCAACACCTCGGTCGATGCATTGGCCAGGCCCGCCGTGTAGGCGATGAATTGCTCGGTCACTTCAACCAGCGACACATCGGTGACGGCCAGCTGACGTCGTTCGATCAGCGACAGCAACAAGTCGAGCGGCCCCTCGTAGGTCGGAAGCCGAAGCTGATAGCCGGTGAGCAGTCCTGGCTGACGTTCGCTCATGACTGCATCCCGTCGTCAGCGCGCTGCAACTGCACAATCCGCTCGTCGGTCGGACTCAGGTCGTGGTGATGGGCAATGAGCCAGCCTACGACCTCGGAGCAGCCGGCGGCATGTACCAATCGGGAGCCGACCTCAGGATGTGCTCTGGTGAGGTAGAGTGCCCGCCGCCAGCGCGCGCCATTCGCGCTCGACACTGATTTGAGAAGCGATGGCGACACGGCATCGAGCAGAACGGCCACCGTGCGATGAATCAAGCCCACACGGGCATCGCCGTCGAACTTACCCACGTCATGCAGCAGCGCGGCGGTCAACAGGTCGCGATCGACGCAACCGGACCGGACCAGTCGATCATGGACGGAGAGATGATGGCGGCGGTCGGCCGGCGCGAGCCGGTACACCAACGCGAATTCTGATGGGCGCAGCAGGTCACGCAAGCGCGCATCCGTCTGAGTCATCGTTCGTGGGAGGAGATAGCTCAGACCCTGGGCGATCCGATAGCGACCACGAGCGAAGCTGAATACCCGGTCAGGAATGGCGACCATTCTCTCGTGACCCGGTCAGGCCGCGGGAAGCGCGGTATGCCCAATGAGGAGATGTGCCAGACCGTTGTAGACCGGCGAGTACATGGCGGACAGGATGCTCCCGCCGAGGCTCCCGAACAGGATGAGCGCCAGAAGGATGAAGACGCCGTACTGTTCAAGCGGCGCGAGATACGGATGCCAGAAGCGCGGCAAGATGCCGTTGAGAATCTTCGACCCGTCCAGCGGCGGAATCGGGATCATGTTGAACGCGGCTAACAGCATATTGATGAGAACGATCTGCCGCAGGAAGACATAGGGAGCCGATCCGGCCTCGAGATGACCGAAACGGAGTGGGATGACGAAGATGGCGGCCAGGATCACATTCGAGGCTGGGCCAGCCAGCGCGGTTACACCCATGCCTCGCATGCCCCCTCGTACGCGTGAAGGGGAAATCGGAACAGGCCTGCCCCAGCCAATGCCGAAGCCGCCAATGACCAGAAACAGAATACCAATTGAACCGATCGGGTCCAGATGTGACAGTGGATTCAACGTGACGCGGCCCTGACGCTGAGCGGTATCGTCGCCCAGCATCAAGGCCGACCAGGCATGGCTGAATTCGTGAACGGTGATCCCGAGCACGAAGGCAACCAGCGTCGCGATGATGTACCGTGGATTCGTTGGACTCAGCACGACGCCGGCTACTCGTTTCCTTTAGGCTCCGGAATTCGGGTAGAGGTGGCATGCCACGTAGTGGCCGCCGCCCTGATCCACGAACAACGGTTCGACCTCCTTGCACACATCCATGGCGTACGGGCAACGCGTGTGGAAGTGGCATCCAGTCGGTGGATTGATCGGACTTGGCACGTCACCCGTGAGGATGATGCGCTCTCGCTTCTTCTCAATGATCGGATCCGGCACCGGCACCGCCGACAGCAGCGCTTTGGTATACGGGTGCAGCGGATCGTCGTAGATTGAGGTGCGATCGGCCAATTCCGCCATCTTGCCCAGGTACATCACGGCCACGCGGTCCGAGATGTGCCGCACGACGCTGAGGTCGTGTGCGATGAACAGGTACGTCAGGCCGAACTGCGCCTGGAGATCTTCGAGAAGGTTGATGATCTGCGCCTGAATCGACACGTCAAGTGCCGAGACCGGCTCGTCCGCGACGATGAAATCGGGATCTGCCGCGAGGGCGCGCGCCACACCGATACGCTGTCGCTGGCCGCCCGAGAACTCGTGCGGATAGCGGTTCGCGAAGTACGGGTTCAGGCCGACCGTCTGCAGCAACTCCTGCACGCGCTCGTTCCGCTTGTTTTTGGGTACGAGGTTGTGGATCTGCATCGGCTCACTGATGATACTGCCGACCGTCATACGCGGGTTCAACGACGCGTATGGGTCCTGGAAGATCATCTGAAGGTGACGGCGCATCTTGCGCATCTCGCCGCCATCGAGCTTGGTCAAGTCACGCCCGTCGAAGCGGACGGAACCAGAGGTCGGCTTGTAGAGCTGCAAGATCGCGCGGCCGGTCGTGCTCTTGCCACAACCAGACTCGCCGACGAGCCCGAGCGTCTCGCCCTTGTAAACATTGAACGACAAGCCGTCGACGGCCTGCACCGCGCCGACTTTGCGCTGAAACAGGATTCCCTGCGTCAGCGGGAAGTGCATATAAAGATCATCGACTTCGAGCAGAACTTCGTTTTCGTCACTGCTCGCGGGTTTTTGAGCGGTCATTTCTGTTGCCATCGCTTAGCCTTCCGGAGTCCCTTTCGAGACCTCATCCCAGAACCAACACGCCGAGCGGTGAACGTCGTTCACCTCGAGTAATGGCGGATTCTGCTGTTCACACTTCTCGCGCGCATAATCGCAGCGTGGCAAGAACGGGCACATATCGGGCAGGTCGATCAAGTCCGGCGGAAGCCCGCGAATAGGATTCAATTTGGTCTTCGCGGCCGCGTCCAGACGCGGGATCGAGTTGAGCAGCCCGACGGTGTAGGGATGCCGAGGATTCGCGAAGAGTTCTTCGGTGGGAGCCGTCTCGACGACGTGCCCCGCATACATCACCTGGATACGGTCCGTCATGCCGGCCACGACGCCGAGGTCGTGGGTAATCATCATCAAAGAGGTGTTGTGTTCCTGCTGCAGGTTCCGCATCAGGTCAAGAATCTGAGCTTGAATCGTAACGTCGAGCGCCGTGGTCGGCTCGTCGGCGATCAGGAGCGACGGGTTACAGGAGAGCGCCATGGCGATCATCACACGTTGGCGCATACCACCGGAGAACTGGTGCGGGTACTGATCGATGCGCTCTTCGGAGTTCGGAATCCCGACCATCTTCAGCAGCTCGATGGCGCGCGCCCTGGACTGACCCTTGCTCATGCCCAGATGCAGCTCCAGCGACTCGGAGATCTGCCGGTTGATCGTGAGAACCGGGTTGAGTGACGTCATCGGGTCCTGGAAGATCATCGCGATCTTATTGCCCCGGATCGAGCGAACTTCTTCGTCGCTCATCTTCATGACGTCTTCGCCCTGGAACATGATCTGTCCGCTGACGATCTTCCCAGGCGGGCTCGGGATCAGCCGCATCACCGACATCGCCGTGATGCTCTTGCCGCACCCAGACTCACCCACGATCCCAAGGGTTTCACCAGGCATGAGGTAGAAGGACACGTCGTCGACCGCCTTCACCACCCCGTCCTGCGTGAAGAACTGAGTCCTCAGATTCTTCACGTCAAGTAATGGTTCCATCGCCTCTCCTTCGCGTCCCTACCTAGCGCCTCGCCCCGTGAGGACGGCCGCATCAGAGAGCACTCGAGGCTCACGCCTCAAGTCACACAATACGTAGTGCGCAACCGCACCGACTATGCGGCAATCAGGTGGAATACGCCTGTTCAGCGTCTGGCGCAGTGTAGCATGTTGGCTCGCCAACGGTCAAACACTTCTGCGCGCCGATTTCGGCTCCGCCTGTTTGCCTATCCGCTTGATCCTGGATGCCATTGCTCGATGTTTGCCCGATTCCGAATAAGAATAGTCGTAACGTTTACATTCCGCAAGCGATTCGAGAGACCCACTGTCACATTCGGGTAGACCAGCGGGATGGCCGGAAGATCAGTCATGACCTGATCCTGCACCTTTGCGTAATCCGTCTTGCGAGTCTCGACGTCCGCCGATTGCCGCGCATCTTCCAACAACGCATCGACATCCGGGTTCGAGTAGTGGCCGACGTTCAGGCCGTCAAAGAACGAATCGCTCGACCAGAGCGTTGACTGATCTGGATCGACCGTTCCGCGATACCCCAGCAGGACGGCGGCGAAGTCTCGATCATGCGTTATGTCTTGTACAATGGTACTCCATTTTTCGAAATCCGGCACCACTTCGACCCCGATCGCGCGCCAGCTTTCGATGAGCCAATTGACGGTCGCCTGGCGCACCGGATCATCCCCGTTGGTCAGGAGTTTGAAGCGCAGGCGCTGGCTCCTCCTTTGCGCGTATTCCGTCGTCTCCGGTTGACCAGCCCGCATCCTGCAGCAGCTGGCGCGCCTGTTCGATATCCTGCGCATACGTGACTCCGCTGGTGGCCGATGCCCATGAGGCTGGCGGAATCGTGCCGGTTGCAACCCGCGCCTCACCATGCCAAACGTCGGAGACCAATTTGTCACGATCGAGCGCGAGCATCAGCGCCTGGCGCACGTGAACGTCCAGAAAGAGTTGCTCTTTGGCGCTGTCGAGTTGCAGCGCGACGTAGTCGAGCGCGTCGCCCGGCAGGCTCTTGACCTCGATCGCCTGCTGCTGGCGCGCTCGAGCGGCCGACGACGGATCGAGGTAGCGCCCAGTCGATCGAGCCGTCTGCCAGACCCGTCACCAGATCGTCAGATGACGGCGACGACACGGTAGACGTACTGATCGTAGGCAGGTTGGCCCTTGAAATAGCTCGCGTTGCGACTGAAGACGAGCTGGTCGCCATGTGACCACTGAGCGAGGGTGAACGGCCCAGTCCCGATCGTCGTGACGACCCCAAAGGAGTCAGAGACCAACTCTTCCGGCAACACGTTCGACAGAACGTGCTCCGGCACGATGCCGTAGGTAGCCGCTGTCGTCGAGAAACGCGGCATCCGGATGAATAAGCGTGAAGACCACGGTCTTGGTGTCCGGAGACTGAACGTCGCTAACGCGCTCGACCAGCTCGGAGTAGCGCGGTGACCGGGTGCGATCGTTCATCATGAGATGGTAGGTAAAGACGACGTCCTGCGCTGAAAACGGTTGGCCATCCTGCCAGGTAATCCCATCGCGCAGGTGAAACGTATAGGTCTTCCGGTCGTCACTGACGTCCCAGTTCGCCGCCAGATCGCCTTTCACCTCACCGGATTCCGGGTCGACGTAGACCAGTCCGTTGAAGACCAGGCGGCTCAACTCGTCGGAGATCGGATCGCTGGCAAGGACCGGATTCAGCGTGCTCGGTTCGGACGTTCCCGCCTCCACCACCCGTGAGGCGGTATCGGGCGATCCGGCATTCGCGGCCGGCGTTCGTCCCGGGCTCCGGTGGACCGGCCGTGGCGCTGGCGGCGACTGACCCGGGTGTCGGTGAGGTTGCGGGCGACGACGATCCGCCCATTCCCGGCAGTTCGATTCGGCAGCCGGCCAGCAGCAACACGAACGTCAGCCCGCAACACAAGCGGAGCCGCGTTAAACGACTTGGACCGCGACACGCGATGAGGCTCTTTCATGGACGACGGTGCCGGAGTCAACACCATCACGGGATGACGCCGGCAGGGCGCGCCCGGAGAACGGAACAGTGCCCGGGCGCATACTCCACTAGCCGAGTTCGATATGGGTGATGTAGCGACGATAAGGGGAGTCCTCTCCACGCACCAGGGTGAAGAAGGTGTCCTGCATCTTCTTGGTGATCGGGCCGCGCTTCCCGTCGCCGATCTGGCGGCCGTCGACCGAGCCGACCGCGGCGATCTGCACGCCGGTGCCGCAGAGGAAGATCTCCTCGGCGATGTAGAGCTCGCTGCGATCGATGGCCCGTTCCTCGACTGTGATCCCGGCGTCCCGCGCGAATTCGACGAGCGAACGGCGCGTGATCCCTTCGAGGATATCGGCCGTAATCGGGGCGGTCACCAGCGCGCCGTTGCGAACGATGAAGAGATTCGCGCCGCTCGCCTCGGCAACCTTGCCGTCACGGTTCAGCATGATCGCGTCGTCATAGCCACTCTCGGCGGCCTCGTCCTTGGCCAGGCTCGAGTTGATGTAGCCGCCGGTAATCTTGGCGCGGCTCGGGATGATGTCGTCCTCGATCCGCTGCCAGGACGAGACTCCCATACGGATCGGATTGGAAAGATCGAGATAGTCGTCGAGCGGCAGCATGTAGATCGCGATGTCGTCCTGAATCCCCTTCAGCTTCGGCGTCAGCTCCAGGCCCGACTTATAAATGAAGGGCCGGATATAGACGTTGCGCTTGGGGCGTTCTTGCGCACCAGGTCGACGATGATGTTGCCGATGTCGTCCGGACTATACGGAAGGTTGGCCGAATGATCATGCCCGACTGAACCAGCCGACGAGTGTGATCCGGCAGGCGAAAGATGTTGATTGACTTCCCGTCACGATCGAGGTAGCCACGAATCCCGGCAAAGCAACCGGTCCCGTACTGCAGTGCGTGCGTGGCGATACTCACCTTGGCGTCTTCGGATCTTGACGACGTCACCCTGGAAGAACGCGTACTGGAGGAGCGATGATTCCATGGTTGTGCCTGCCTTCCCGCAGTTAAATGAAAGCTACCGGTCCGTTCACCACCGTCGGACGGTGCCTATCGCTTGATGTCCGCGAGATAATTCCGGCTCCATTGCGACAGAATACCGGTCACGCTCGGAGCGATCATGCGGAAACCGCGATCGATCAGCCGGTTGGTCGACTCGGCGTTCGCCGCGATCGTACCCAGCGCGACATTCGAATCCGCGCACATCTCGCACACCTGATCGATCACCTTCACGACTTCGGGATGGCCGAGCTGACCGGGATAACCCATCGACTGAGCCAGATCGGAAGGACCGATCAGCAGCACGTCGACGCCCGGAACCTTGATGATCTCCGGCACGTGCTCGAGCGCGGCAATGTTTTCGAACTGGACGATGACCAGCGTCTCGGCGTTTGCGCTCGCCGCGTACTCGGTCAGCGTCGTGCCGATTCCGAAGCCGGTCGCCCGGGGCTGTGCCAGGCCGCGATGGCCGTGCGGATGATACTTCACCGACTGCACGACCGCTCGTGCCTCATCGGGGCTGTTCATCTGCGGCACCATGACGCCGGCGGCGCCGATATCCATGTACCGCAGCACGACGCTCGGATCGTTGCGTGGAACGCGAATCAGCGGAGACGTACCGGAAACCTCCGCTGCCAGCACCATGTGATAGGCGTCGTGCGGAGTAATCGGACCATGCTCGGCGTCGATCATCACGAAGTCGTAGCCGGACAAGCCCGCAGATCTCGACGATCTCGGCTGACGGAAAGCCGACGAAGCAGCCGATAACGACCTCGCCGGCCTTGAGCTTTTGCCGAACGGTGTTTGTTCGCACGACGACCTCCCAATCGAAACAGTTCTCCGACGTCTGAGGATGAATGGAGCATAGTCGGACGAAGGATGAGATAACCGCCGCATTCTAGCACGGGAAACACGGTTTGGTCCACGACGGCCTGCTCCGAACCGCGGCTCACACGGAGAGATCGCCTAGCCGCATAGACCTCGTGAGGGCGATCGAACGATCTCGTCGCCATCTCACCTACGAGAGTACTCAATGAGGATGAGGAGCAGCGGATTCGAATCCCGTCGCGGGTGACTCTGTAGCGGCAAACAGTTCGTTCACGCTTGCATATTCACATGAAATCATCGATATTCCCATTACAAACTGTCGGAGCGAAGCAGTAGAAGATCATTCCTTTGACGCATTGCGCGGTCATCCCGTCTCGTATAACCCTTGCCCATATTGGAAGGGGGGAGTGACGGAAACACCGTACTGGCTCGGATTCCATCTCGTCCCGGGCATCGGCGCGACGCGCCTCGCGATGCTGATCGAGCGGTTTCGGCGATCTGCAGCACCGCCTGGACCGCTCTCGCGTCGGATCTGCGGGCAGCGGGCCTGGGAGAGCGGGCGGTCGAGTCTTGCTGAGAACCCGCGATCGCATCTCGCTTGACCGCGAGATGGAGCGCGTCGAACGCGCAGGAGTCAGCATTCTCACGCTGGCCGACGACGATTACCCGCGGCTGCTGCGCGAGATCCCGAGCCCGCCGCCCGTTCTCTACGTGCAAGGGATCGCTGACGCCGGACGATGAGAATGCCGTTGGAATCGTCGGCACGCGGCGGGTAACGGCCTACGGCCGGGAGATGTCACGACGGCTGAGCACCGACCTCGCGGCGGCAGGTGTCACGATCGTGAGCGGGCTGGCGCGCGGAGTTGACGGCATCGCGCATGCGTCTGCGCTGGAAACAGGCGGTCGGACGGTCGCGGTCCTTGGGTGCGGCCTCGACACGATCTACCCGCCGGAACATCGCAAGCTGGCCGACCAAATCGCCGAACAGGGAGCGCTGGTGTCCGAGTTCTCCCTCGGTACGCCGCCCGACGCGCCGAACTTCCCTGTTCGGAACCGGATCATCAGCGGTCTCTCGCTCGGCGTGGTCGTCGTCGAAGCCCCGATCAAAAGCGGCGCGCTGATCACCGCAACTTTCGCCGGAGACCAGGGTCGCGCGGTCTTCGCGGTTCCTGGCTCCGCGCTCTCGTCCGCGAGTGCCGGCACGATCCAGCTGTTGCGCGATGGCGCGGCGGTCGCCGCCAATGGTGACGACGTGCTCTCGTATCTTGAATCTTGGAACGCGACAGATGGAGATGGAGATCCGACAGGTCCTACCAGCCAGCGAGGACGAGCGGGGACTCCTGGCGCTCCTGACCGCGGAACCACGCCATATTGACGAGATCGCGCTCGATTCGGGCTTTCCGATCGGCACGTTGAGCGCGCAGCTGCTTCAAATGCAGCTCAAGGGACTTGTTCGAAACGTTGGCACCCAGCATTACGTCCGCGGATGAGAGTGAGTGCTGTTGTGAGTACAAACGGAACAGGACAGAGGCACCGATTTCACGCCGTGATTCCGGCGGGAGGCAGCGGCACACGGCTCTGGCCCGCCAGCCGTGAGTCGCGGCCGAAGTTCTTGCTACCGCTTCCGGGACCGCGATCGATGCTCCAGGCGACGGTCGATCGTCTCAATCCGGTTGTGCCGCCCGAAAACATTCTCATCATCACCGGCGGGGCCCACGCGGCCGCTGTCGCGCGGCAGGTTCCTGAGGTGCCCGAGGCGAACATCATCGTCGAACCAGGACCGCGAGGAACCGGGCCGGCAATCGGCCTGGGCGCGGCGCTGATCGCACGCAAAGACCCGGATGCGATCATGGGGTCGTTCGCCGCCGACCACTATGTTGCCGATCCGGACCTCTTCCAACGGACCGTCCTCGCGGCCGCCGAAGTCGCCGAACGTGGCAATCTCGTGACCATCGGGATCACGCCGACCTATGCCGAAACCGGGTATGGCTACATTCGCGTCGGGACAAAGCTGCAGGATGCCAACGGACTCGAGGCCTACAGCGTCGACGAGTTCAAGGAGAAGCCCGATCTGGAAACGGCCAGGTCCTACGTCGACAGTGGCAAATATCTCTGGAATGCCAGCATGTTCGTCTGGAAGGCGTCGACGCTGCTGGACGAGATGAAGCAGCTTCTTCCTGACCTGTACGAGACGCTGATGACGCTGGCCGAATGCTGGGACCGCCCGGACCGAGATGCCATGCTGCAGGACTACTGGCCCCAGCTCAGGGACGTGACGATTGACCATGGCATCATGGAACATGCTGACCAGGTCGCGGTGGTCCCCGGAAGTTTCGGATGGACCGATCTGGGGGACTGGCACAGCCTGGCCGAGCTCATGTCGGCCATTGACGGGGAGAACGTCGTCGTAAGCGGCGAGCACATCCCGCTCGACACGCGCGCATCGCTCGTTTTCGGCGGAAACCGGCCCGTCGCGACCCTGGGGGTTGACAACCTGGTTATCGTCGATACAGAGGACGTGATCCTCGTTTGCCACCGGTCGAGGGCTCAAGACGTGCGACGAATCGTACAGTTACTCAAGGAGCGGAACGACCGATCGCTGACCTGATCGTTATTCGCGTTGAGGGTGAGTGACTTGTTTCGGCCGGTCGACTGTGTACACTACCGTGGGTCTCGTCAAGCGCGACAGACAACGACTCATCGGTCACTGACGACTGGGAATCCAGAATCGCTGACTGCTGTCGAGCGTCTCAGGAGACCGGCTACAGTCGTGACCAAAGGCCCATTCCAGCGAACGATCGGGTCTTTGATAATCCAAACAGGAGATGAACTCAGCTCAAGATGAGAAGGGCCGCCGCCAGCCCAGCAGATGTCGCCGGCGGGGCGTAACTCATTCGGCTGACGGAGAATATGGCTCAGCAACCGAACGGAACCGGAAAACCAAAGCGGAAGACCACCGCGAAGAAGAAGACGACGACCGCGAAGAGACGCGCTACGTCAACTTCTACAGCTGGTCGGAATACGCTCGTCATCGTCGAATCACCGGCCAAGGCCAAAACGATCGGCAAATACCTAGGCCGTGGCTACACGGTCAAGGCGTCGATGGGGCACGTTCGCGACCTTCCCAAGAGTCGCATGGGCGTGCATACCGATGACGACTTTCACGCCGGATTATCTCGTGCCTCGCGACAAGAGCAAGGTCGTCAAAGAACTGCGCGAGAGCGTCAAGTCGGCGAAATCAGTATCTCCTCGCGACTGACCCCGATCGCGAGGGCGAAGCCATCGCCTGGCATCTGATCGAGGCCACCCAGCCGCAGGACAAGCCAGTCCAGCGCATCGTCTTTCAGGAGATCACGCCGGAGGCCGTGCGCCAGGCGATCCAGTCGCCGCGCGAGATCGACCTGAAACTCGTCGAAGCGCAGCAGGCGCGCCGTGTGCTCGATCGGCTGGTCGGCTATGAGATCAGCCCGCTGCTCTGGAAGAACGTGAAGCGCGGACTCTCGGCGGGGCGAGTGCAATCGGTCGCGCTCCGGCTGATTGTCGAGCGCGAGCGAGAGATCAAGGCGTTCAATCCGCAGGAATACTGGTCGCTCGACGCCGAACTGGCCAGACAGGAACAGGCAACAGGCAAGAAGAAGCGTCCGACCTTTACCGCCGCGCTCTGGCGTGTGAATGGTGAAAAGCCGGATATTGGCGACGAAGCCAAGACGATGGCGATCGTCAACGCGCTCGACGGCGCCGAGTTCCAGGTCGCCGAAGTGCAGACCAAGGAAACGCAGCGTCGACCGGCGGCGCCCTTTACCACCAGCACGCTGCAGCAGGAGGCGTCTCGCAAGCTGCGATTCGCGGTGCGCCGGACGATGCAGATCGCCCAGGAACTCTACGAGGGTATCGATCTCGGAGCGGCCGGTTCGCAAGGTCTCATCACCTACATGCGAACTGACTCGACCAATATTGCCTCGTCGGCTCAATACCGGGCGCGCGACGTGATCACCGAGCGACACGGCGCGGAGTACCTTCCTGATCGCCCACCGGTCTACACCCGCAAGGCGAAAGGCGCGCAGGAAGCGCACGAGGCAATTCGACCGACCGATCCTGCCCGGACGCCGGAGATGGTCCAGCAATACCTGAGCGCGCAGCAGTTCCGGCTCTACAAGCTGATCTGGCAGCGCTTCATCGCCAGCCAGATGCGCAACGCGATATTTGACAGCACCACGATAGACATCGACGCGGGCAAGCCAGGTGAGAAGAAGCCGTATCGCTTCCACGCCACTGGATCGGTCATCAAGTTCCCTGGTTTCATCGCCGTCTACCGTGAAGGCCGCGACGATGACGAGATCGACGACATGGACCGGGACGCGCTGCCGGAGCTGACGCCCCAGGAACTGCTCGATCTGATCCAACTGATCCCCGAGCAGCACTTCACCCAACCGCCGCCGCGCTTCTCCGAGGCGTCGCTGGTCAAGGCACTCGAAGAATTGGGAATCGGTCGACCAAGCACGTATGCGCCGACGATTGCCACCCTGCAAGCGCGAAACTACCTCGAGATCGACCAGCGGCGGCTATTGCCGACCGAGCTGGGTGAGGTGGTGACCGACTTGCTGATCAAGCACTTCCCAGGGATTGTCGACGCGCAGTTCACCTCACGCATGGAGGATGAGCTCGACGACATCGCTTCAGGTGAGCGGATGTGGGTACCCGTGATGAAGGAGTTTTACGGCCCCTTCCACCACACGGTCGAGCAAGCCGAGCAGAACATGACGCGAGTCAAGATCGCCGACGAGCCGACGGACGAAGTCTGCGAGAAGTGCGGTCGTCCGATGGTCATCAAGCTTGGTCGGTTCGGGCGATTCCTTGCCTGTTCCGGGTTCCCGGAATGCCGGAACTCGCGTCCGATTTTGAACAAGATCGGCGTCAAGTGCCCAGACTGCCACGAGGGGGATGTCGTCGAGAAGCGAACTCGCAAGGGACGCCGTCGCACCTTCTACGGGTGCAGCCGCTATCCGGAGTGCGGGTTCACCAGTTGGGACAAGCCGACCGGAGAGCGCTGCCCGGTGTGCGGTGATATTCTCGTCGAAGCAGGGAAAGACGGCTCAGTCAAATGTCGCAACGCGGCCTGCGACTATCGCGCCGCACAGCAACTCGCCAAGGCTGGCTGAGGCCCGGAATTCGCGAAGAGACCCGGGCGGATACCCCACCGAGGGGGTTCCGCCCGGGTCCATTTCAGGCGAATCCGCTTGTCTGAACTGATAAAATTACGCAGTGGCGGCCGCGAATGCCCGGCCAAATCCGCCAGAGCCCGCGGCTAAAGGTGAAAAATGCGTGAGTCAGCGAGTCGTTGGTACGGCACAACCATTCTCGGGGTAAAACGAAACGGTGAGGTTGCTCTGGCTGGTGACGGTCAAGTGACCTACGGCGACGTCGTGATGAAACATGGCGCGCGCAAGATCCGCATTCTGGCAAATGGACGTGTGGTAGCCGGCTTTGCCGGAGCCGTCGCCGACGCGCTTACCCTGTTCGAGAAATTCGAAGCACAACTTCGCACGTCGGACGACAATCTCGTCCGCGCGGCGGTTGAGCTTGCCAAAGAATGGCGCACCGACCGCTACCTGCGACGATTGGAAGCGCAATTGATCATTGCCGACAGCGAGCACCTGCTCGTCATCTCCGGAGAGGGCGACGTCCTCGAACCGGATGACGGAGTGGTCGCGATCGGCTCCGGTGGAGCATACGCCACCGCGGCGGCGCGCGCGCTTCTCCAGCACACTGAACTCAATTCCAGCGATATCGTGAAAGCGGCGATGAACATTACCGCCGATCTCTGCATCTATACTAATGACCACATTCTCATCGAGGTGACGAAACAAGCAGATGAGTCATAGAGCTGTAACCGAACGAGACAAGTCCATTTTCCCCCCGTTGGGCGAGATGGACAAAGATCTAACGCCACGGAAGACTGTCGACGAGCTTGATCGCTTCATTGTCGGACAGAGTGACGCGAAACGAGCCGTGGCAATCGCGCTTCGCAACCGTTGGCGACGCCAGCAACTCGATCCAGACACTCAACGCGAGATCCTGCCCAAGAACATTCTCATGATCGGTCCGACCGGCGTCGGCAAGACCGAGATTGCGCGACGAGTCGCCCGGATCGTCGATGCCCCGTTCGTCAAGGTGGAGGCAACCAAGTTCACCGAGGCGGGGTACGTCGGACGCGACGTCGACTCGATCATCCGGGAATTGATCGAAACCGGCGTCAACATGCTCCATATACGCCATCTCGACGCCGTGAGAGACGACGCGCGTCAGGCTGCCGACCAGCGCATTGCCGACATGCTCGTTGAACAGAGTTCGGTTCGGGGTCGACTGCGTAAGGTCGAGATGTCCAGCGACGGAGTGGCAGAGAAGGATCCCGCTGCCAGGCGCAAACGTGAAGCAGCCATCAAGCGCCGGCTGACCCGACAGCGCAACCGCATGCTCGATCTCCTCTCGCGCGACGCGCTCGACGACGAACTGGTCGAGATCGACCTGGACAACGAATTCGAGCCGAGCATCACGACGGTCGAGACCCAATCGCCGTCGTCGATCGAGGAGGCCAAGGAGAGCCTGAACGAGTTCTTCGAGGATCTGATCAGTCGCAAGCGATCGCGCAAGGTTTCGGTGCGCGAGGCGCGACGCATCCTGACCGAACAGGAGGCCCACCGCCTGGTCGACTACGATGCCGTGGTCGAGAACGCGATCAAGCAGGCGGAGGAATCGGGCATCGTGTTCATTGACGAGCTGGACAAGACCATAAACACGAGCAGCGACTATGGTCCCGACGTCTCCGGCGAGGGGGTTCAGCGCGACCTGCTGCCGATCGTCGAGGGCTCGGTCGTCATGACCCGCTACGGCCCGATCCGGACCGATCACATTCTGTTCATTGCCGCCGGAGCGTTTCACACCGTCCGGCCGTCAGATTTGATCCCTGAGCTCCAGGGGCGGTTCCCGATTCGCGTCGAACTTAGCAGTCTCTCCGAGGAAGATCTCTACGCCATCCTGCGTGAGCCGGAGAACGCGCTCACCAAGCAATACCAGCGACTGCTCGAAGCCGACGGCGTTGAGATCGAATTTACGGACGAGGGCATCCACGAGCTTGCGCGTCTCGCGTCTCAGATTAACGAGCGAACCGAAGACATCGGCGCGCGGCGACTCTATACACTGATCGAGCGAGTCCTCGAAGACGCGTCCTTTGACGCGCCCGAGATGTCGGGCCAACGTGTCGTGATCGACGACGAATACGTCCGTGAGAGGGTCGAGGAAATCGCCGACGACGACGACCTTGCCAACTTCATCCTCTAGGACAAGCGGGGGCATCATTGTCGGGCGGTCCGCCTGACATGAATGTGGGGGACATTTGCGCAGGCTTTCGGTGGTGATTCCGGTTTTCAACGAGGTCGGCACCATCCAGGAGATTCTCAAACAAATCAGGGAGCTCGACATTCCGAATCCGCGCGAGCTCATCGTGGTTGACGACTTCTCCTCCGACGGCACGCGTGGGCTGCTGGAGCACGAGGAAGGGCAGTTCCCGGACACGCACGTCTTTCTCCATGACCGGAATCGGGGGAAAGGCGCCGCCGTTCGAACCGGCTTACAGCATGTCAGCGGTGATATCATCATCATCCAGGATGCTGATCTGGAATACGACCCCCGTGACTACGAGCGCCTCATTCGGCCAATCGAAGAGGGACGCACCAAGGTCGTTTACGGATCACGATTCCTCGGTGAGCACAAGGCGATGTACTTCTGGCATGCCGTCGGGAACAAGATGCTGACGCTCACGACCAACGTGATGTTCGACACGACCTTGACTGACATGGAGACCTGTTACAAAGTCTTCACTGCCGACGTCGCCAGGTCGCTGACACTGAAGTCGGACCGCTGGGGATTCGACCCGGAGATCACCGCCAAGATTTTGAAGCAAGGGAACCGCATCTATGAAGTTCCCATCGCCTACAACGGTCGGGAGTTCTGGGAGGGCAAGAAGATATCGTGGCGCGACGGCTTGACCGTTCTCGCTACCCTACTTCGCTTCCGGTTTCTGGATTAGACGCACGCCCGACGTGCCAAAGGAGTTGATAGAGTCGTGCCTGATGTCGCGATCGCCGTCGATCTTGGCGGTACCAACGTCCGTGCCGCCCTCGTTGAACGAGACGGCACAGTCCGGCATCTGGTCACGCGTCCCACGCTCGGCCATGAGGGCCCGGACGCTGTTATCGACCGTATCGCGGCGCTTATCGGCGAAGTTGTCACGCACGAAAAGCCCTCGTGTGACGTCGCGGTCGGAGTGGTCGCACCCGGAATGATTGATCCGGACGCCGGAATCGTCTATTTCGGACCGAATATCCCAAACTGGCACGACATTCCGCTCTGCGAAATGCTGGAAGCGCGGACGAGCCGCACGGTCTACATTGGCAACGACGCCAACTGTGCCGCGCTCGGCGAGGCGCACTTCGGCGCGGGCCAGGGCTGCAACGACATGATCTACATCGCCATCGGCACCGGAGTCGGCGGTGGGGTCATCTCGCACGGGCAAATCGTCGGTGGCAAGCGCGGGTTTGGTGGCGAGCTCGGGCATGTCTCGATCAATGCCGAGGGACCACGATGCACGTGCGGCGGCATCGGCTGCATCGAGTCCTATGTCGGCGGCTGGGCCATCGTTCGCGACGCCGAGATGCTCGTCAACTCGCTGCGCTCGGATGCGCTGGTACGGATGGCGAGCGAGAGGCCGATCACCCCGGAAATGGTCGCACTGGCGGCTGCAGGCGGCGATCCCGCAGCTCGATCGATCTTCGAGCGGGCTGGACGCGCGCTCGCGACTGGGCTCGGCGGCATGATCAACACCTTCAACCCGGAACTCGTGGTCATCGGAGGTGGCATCTCCAGGGCTGGAGAGCTCCTGATGAAGCCGTTCAAGGACAACTTGCCCTTCTACACGCTTCCGTCGATCTACGCCGAGATTTCAATTCGTGAGTCCGCACTCGGGTTGAATACCGGCATCTACGGAGCCGCGGCACTGGCCTTCTACTCGCACGATCTGGACAGCTAGCCGGATCTGCTCGCGCCCATCAAACCGGTGCACGTCATCGTCACGGCCTCAGTGCATACGCAATCATGACGACGAAGATGAACAATCACCTCAACTCACAACCAGATCGGGGACGTCATCTGCGGGTTAGCCGACGCGGGTTCACCCGTGCGCTCGCTGGCGGTGCACTGTTCGTCGCCAGCGCCTGCCGGCACGGGCGCGCCTCCAGTACATCAGAACCAACGACAACCACCACTCCGGCGCAGACTGGGAACGGAGACGGACAGTTCCCAACGACCGTGCCAAGCGGACCGTCCAGCACGCGAACGGATCAGCCGACTCCGGCCACGGCACCGCCGACCGCGAGCCCCGTGGCGACCGAGGTACAGGTCCTGTATCGGGGTGGGTTCTGGACTGACCCGGCAAGCCACGACTTCAACGCCAATCTTTACTGTGGAGGCGACCCATCGCTCTTCAGTGGCTTGCTCACGCTGAACACCGATCTCACGCCGATGGGCGATTGGGCGGAGAAATGGTCACCCAACGGCGATTCGAGCCAGTGGACATTCAAGCTACGACGCGACAACACCGGATGGTCGAACGGCGATCCAGTCACCGCAAACGACTTCATCTGGTCATGGCGGCGGCTGGTCGACCCCAAGACAAACGCTCCACAGGCATGGCTGCTCAACGACGTGGTGAATGCGCTCGAGATTCGTGCGGGCCAGGCAGACCCAGCGACACTCGGTGTCCAGGCGGTTGATCAATGGACGCTGGAAGTCAATCTGACCGGGCCGCGCGTCTACTTTCCAGCGATCGCGGCCACGATCGGGTCCGCGCCCGCCTATCGACCAGCTGTCGATCGCTTTGGCGACAAATGGACCGAGGTCGATCACATCGTCACCAACGGACCGTTCAAGCTCACGCACTGGACGCACGGGGAAAGCTGGGGCACCGTGCCGAACGCCGGCCACTGGAACGCCTCGAACCTCAAACTGGCCGAAACGGTCGTGCCGATCACGCCGCTGACCAGCCACCAGCAACCCTATTTCAATACCCAGGTCGACTTCATTCCAGTCGCCGAAGCAGATGTCGCGAACGTCCGGTCAATTTCCGATTACTCGACACAGATGAGCCCGTCGACTGATCCGGCGGTCTGGTTCCTGATCGTCAATCCGAACCTGCCCCCATTTGACGATCAATCCGTCCGGCAATCGGTGGCGCGAGCCATTGACCGCGATCGTCTCGAGCAATTGAGCCAGGGTCGCGCCAGCGCCGCGCATTCGCTGATTCCACCGACATTCCCGATTCGCGGCGAGAACGACGCCGTGCGAGCCCTCCAGCAGTTCGATGTCGACCAGGCGATCCAGTTGCTCGCGGAGACCCGCTACGCCGGCGGTCACGATTGGCCGCCAGTAACGCTCTTCACTGCTGAAGGCGACGAACTGCCGCAACTGGTGGCCAGTGATTGCTCCCAACAATTACTCGAGAACCTCGGCCTGACGGTGGAAGTCAAGACGGTCTCCGCTGAAGAGTACGACGCCGCCCTCGCATCCAGGTCGGCCGGTCTCTACTGGCATCGCTGGGATTTCACCTATCCTGACCCGAACAACGGCTACTCCGACGCCTTCTTCCCAGTGGAAAAAGAGACGCCGCTCCTTCCGCTAGTTCCACCTGAGCTGGGTGAATTGGTGGGACGCGGCAAAGCCGAACCAAGCCCGGACGCGCGTGGGGCGATTTATCGTCAGTGCGAGACCGCGTTGCAGTCGACGGTCAGCTACATCCCGATTGCCTACCCGGTCACGTTCTACCTCATCCGCCCATGGGTAACGGGGTTCCCAATCGTTGGCGACTCGTCCGTTCTGCAACCAGGTCTGATCTTCACCCGTCTCACGAGCCTCATCAGCATCAAAGGACGCGCCGTTGGCTAGCGTCGGCCCGAATCCATGCGAACAACCATCAATTTCGCCGTGATTGGTTGTCGACGTAGATCCACTATCCCGTTATGCTAATATCGTAGTTCAATCGGCGGCGGCGCCGTTTTTGGTGTTCGCGCGGACGACGCAGATGGAGGTCAAGCGAATGGCACAAGGGCATCCCAAATTCCTGTGGTGGAACGGCAGGCAAATGCCGTGGGAAGACGCGACCATACACGTCACCGACATTGGGTGGTCGACAGTCGGCGCCATCTTCGAGGGAATACGGGCCTACTGGAACCCCGATCAGCAGGAGGCATACGTCTTCCGCCTGCCGGAGCACATGCGCCGGTTCGGCCAGTCGATGAAGCTCGTCCGGCTGCAGCAAGATTATTCGAACGAGCAATTGGTCGACGCCATCACCCAGCTGGTGCGCGACAACGACAGCCGCGAGGATGTCTACATTCGCCCACTGGCGTATCGCGGCGAGGGCGATGGCAAGAGCTTCAGCGGCTTTGGCTCCAGCGCTCAGATTCTGATCAACACCCACGGGATGCCGTCGCATCTCTTGAAGGGCAAGCGCCAGGCCGCCTGCATCAGCTCCTGGACGCGCATCTCGGATAACGTCATGCCACCGCGCGTCAAGAACATTTCCAACTATCGCAACGGCCAGCTCGCCAACATGGAAGCCGCGACCAACGGCTATGACACCGCCATCCTGCTCAACAAGGACGGTCACGTCGCTGAGGGCGGCGGATCCTGCCTGATGATGGTTCGCGACGGCAAACTGATCACGCCGGGCGTCGCCGAGAGCATCCTGGAGAGCATCACCCGCGACGCCATCATGACGATGGCCCGCGAGGACCTGGGCGTCGAGGTCGTGGAGCGCACGATCGACCGCACTGAGCTCTACATCGCCGACGAAGTCTTCATGTGCGGCACCGCGGCGGAGATCACACCGGTCACCTCGGTCGACCGCTACGAAGTCGGCAACGGTGAACTCGGGCCGATCACGGCGAAGCTCGAGAAGCTGTTGCACGACGTCATGCGCGGCATCGATGAGCGCCACGCGGACTGGCGCACGCCGGTCGGCCTCAAGGCCGTCGCCCACGCATAAGCAGCCCTAGACTGCGAATACAGACCGGGCCGGGAATTATCCCGGCCCGGATTTGTATCTGTGGGCGAACGTGAAGCGTTCATGCGTGGGAGTGGTTCGGCAGCACACTGAACTCGTCGAGCGCGACATGAGCGATGGGTGCAGACAACGGTTGCCAGACTCTGCTGGCCATGCCCCCGTCGGACTGTATTCGATGGTTCATTCGTCAACGCACCGAATAACGCCAGAAGGCCGTTGCTCGGCGGACACGTAACCTTATCGTCGAATCGGCCGGCGATTTAGCGTCCAACCTCGGCGTTGATATGCATCATCACCGGTCGCCGAGTTCGCCTGCTCTCGACCGCGCCCTACGTGAACATCCCGCCTTCCTTCATGCTCGCGATGCTGGCGTCGAACGCGGCAATCGTCTTTTCGATGTCCGCGTTGGAGTGCGTCGAACTCAAGAGACCGCCGCCGTGAAACAGGTCGATCCCCTGATTGAGCATGCTGAGGTGCAGCGCGTGGCCAAGATCCGCCGGCATGCCGACCTTCAGTTGTTGTGGGGCGACTCCCTCGGGCGTATGCAGATCTCCGCTCGTGCGATTCGAGCACGACGTGCCGAGCATGATGTGGAAAACAGAACTCTCGCCCCAGACGAATCCGGGCACGTCGTGACGTACCAGCGATTCATTGAAGCCCGCGCGAATAGCGGCGGCCATGCGGTCCGCGTGCTGCTGGACGCCCGGGTCCGATACCAGAGCCAGGCAAGCCGATCCCGCGGCCGCCGAGAGCGGGTTCGCGTTGTAGGTCCCTGGGTGACCAATCTTCTTGGTCTGATTCCACACCGGATCATCCTTGAAGTCGAGCACCTCCATGATGTCGTTTCGCCCGGCAACCGCGCCGCCGGGAAGACCGCCCGCGACGATCTTCGCCATGGTCGTCATGTCCGGCGTGACGTCGACCGCCTCCTGCTTTCCTCCCGGCGCCCAGCGGAAGCCGGTGATCACCTCATCAAAGATCAGGATCGTGTTGTGCTTCGTGGTGATCTCTCGCAGTCGCTGAAGAAAGCCCTCCGGCACCGGAATCGACGCCCAGGAGGCGCCGCTTGGCTCCAGGATGACCGCCGCGATGTCTCCTTCAGCCAGTTTTCGATCGACAAAGTCGAGGTCGTTGACCGGCGCGACGACGACGGTTTCGAGCACGGCTTTCGGCACGCCCGGAGGCGGGGTCTGTGATTCGACATTCTTCTCGCCGGGGACGGCATAGTCATGCCAGCCATGGAAGTGCCCCGCGAACTTGAGTATCTTGTCGCGTCCCGTGAACGACCGCGCGATGCGCATCGCTAGCAGCGTAGCCTCGGTTCCCGACGAGGTAAATTCGACCTGCTGGGCTGATGGAACCAGGTCGCAGATTCGTTCACCCCATTCGATCTCCAACTCATGCCCGGCGCCATAATGGGTGCCGCGCTGGATCTGCTCGGAGACCGCCTCGACAATGCCGGGGTGGCTGTGACCCAGGATGAGCGCACCGTGCCCCATGGCGTAGTCGATGATCTCGTTACCGTCGATATCCCACTTCTTCGATCCGGCCGCCCGGTTTACGTAGAGCGGAAACGGCTTCATATAGCGTACGTCGTGCGTGACGCCGCGCGGAATCGCTTCGACCGCCCGCTGGTAGACGGCCTTTGAACCTGGGTGCTTGCTGATGAACTCTTGCTCGATCCGCTGAGTCAGTCCTGATGACATTGGTATCTGATCTCCCTCCCTGGGACGCATGGACTCCACGCCTCGTGCCGATTATCGGTGAGCCGAATCGGGACTGTCTAGCCATGACATGATATTGACGTCCAGTTTGCCGCATGCTACGTGTCTGTACACTGGAGCAGCATCGAAAAACAGAAGACTGGAGCGAGAATGAGACTCGCCACTCTCCCACGACTTCGGCTCGCACACCTGCCAACTCCACTGGACGACGCGCAGATACTGAGCGCGACACTGCGTGGTCCGCGGATCTTCATCAAACGGGATGACTGCACCGGGCTCGCGTTTGGCGGCAACAAGACCCGCAAGCTCGAATACCTGATCGCGGATGCCCAGCAGAAGGGCGCGTCGGTCGTCATTACCTGCGGTTCGACCGGGTCGAATCACTGCCGTCAAACCGCGGCGGCGGCGCGCATAGCCGGTATGAAATGCGTGCTGGTACTCAATGCGATTGAGGAGGATTCCAGCCCCACGGGAAATCTGCTACTCGATCAGATGCTCGGAGCTCAGATTCACTACGTCGGGAGTGAAGCAGAACGCGATCCCGCCATGGAGCAGCTGGCCGACGAGTTTCGCGAGCGGGGCGAAGAACCGTACGTCATTCCAAGTGGCGGATCGAACGCGCTCGGCGCATCGGCGTATGTGGCGGCGACGTTCGAATTGATGGAGCAACTCGACGATCTGGGGGTCGAGCCTTCCCGTGTCTACACCACCAGCAGCACCTCGGGTGGCACGCACGCCGGTCTCGCGATCGGCTCCGCCATCGCGGGTGCGACCTTCACGGTCCAGGGAATCGCGATCGAGGGAACGGCGGGCGAGATTCGTGACGTCGTTCATCCGCTGGCGAATGAGACCGCGCGGTTCCTCGGCACCGACGTGCGCCTCTCGCCGGACAACATCAACGTCGACGACCAGTTTGTCGGTCCAGGCTATGGCAAGGTGACCAATGAGAGCCTGGACGCCATGAACATCCTGGCGCGAACGCACGCAATTCTGCTCGATCCGGTCTACACGGCGAAGACGATGGCCGGGATGATCGAGCACATCCGGAGTGGAGTAATCGGCGCCGACGAGACGGTTGTCTTTCTCCACTCGGGCGGCACTCCCGCGCTCTTCACGTATGGCGAGCCGCTGCTTCGCGCGCTGGAAGATCGCGGCATCTAAGGGCGACTCATCCTCTCGACCACGGCGCCTGGAAGCCCGGTACGTTCGCCAGTTGGTAGACTTTGCGCGTGAATACGCATGCAAAGAAACGTTACGTCGACATCGCCGTTGATGCCCAACTGGCGGACCACGACCGGCTCTTCACCTACGAATTGCCCGCGTCTCTGGCTGACCGGATTGTCGAGCGACAGATCGTTTGGGTTCCGTTGCGCAAGGACCTCAAGCTGGGCGTCACCATCCGCATACACGATCAGGAACCGGACATCTCGCTCAAGGCGATTCATGCGCCGGTCGAGCCGGAGTTTCGCCTGTCGGACCGCCAGTGGACGGTCGTCCAATGGCTTCGCGCGAACACCCTCTGCAGCCTGTTCGAGGCGGTCGCGCCGTTCTTGCCACCGGGAGTCTCGCAGCGGAGCGTCGAATATCTGCGCCTCAAGGACGAGGTGGATCTTGGGTCGGTCAATCTCACGCCGGCCCAGCGACGCCTGGTCGACCTGCTGGCGCAGCGAGGCGAGATCAGCCTCGACGCCGCCCGCCAGTCGCTCGGGCGCGGCCTCACGACGGTTGTCCCCCGCCTGCACGAGATGGGCGTCATAGAGCGGACTGCCCGCGTCCGCAACCGGCCGACCAGCGTGAGCCTCTCCCGCTACGTTCGGCTTGTTCCCAACGGAGATCTGGATCTCAGCCGCGCGCCGGCGCAGCGCCGGACGCTTGAGGTCGTGCGACGGCGGACCGCGCTCACCAGTGGTCGTGAACTCCCCTGGGATGACCTGGTGCACCGGTCCGGGGTGACCGCCGGGTCGCTCCGCGCGCTGGCAGACCGTCACGCGATCGAAGTCATCGAGCGACCCAGAGCTTCGCATCCGCTGAGCAGCAGCACCTCCGTTGGTCCGGTTCGTCTGACCGCCGAACAATCCAGCGTGTGGCGCTCGGTCGTGGAGGTGCTACGCGAGCGACGCTTCCACGAATTCCTCCTGCATGGGATCACCGGAAGCGGCAAGACCGAGATCTATTTGCGAGCAGCTGCGTGGGCCGTAAGCCGTGGACGTCAGGTCATCATCCTGGTGCCGGAGATCAGCCTGGCAACCCAGGTTGTCGGACGGTTCACCGAGCGGTTTCCTGGGCAGGTGGCCGTGCTCCATAGTGGGCTGAAGGATTCCGCGCGCTATCAGACCTGGCAAGCGATCGCCGCGGGCGAGATCTCGATCGTCGTTGGTCCGCGCTCAGCTCTGTTTGCCCCGTTCAGCGACATCGGCTTCATTGCCATCGACGAAGAGCATGAGGACGCATACAAGCAGGACGTACCCCCACGCTACCATGCCAGAGAGGTCGCCCGGCAGATCGCCAAGGCTCATGATGCCGTGCTGCTCCTCGGCAGCGCGACACCGGATATCGGGACCTACCACGCCGCGCGACAGCGAACGATCGACCTGCTCGAGCTCCGCTCGCGCGTCGGTTCGGCACTGGTCGATGGCGTCCAAACACGTCCATCCGCGCTGAAGCTTCCGAGCATAAGCCTGGTTGATATGCGGCTCGAGCTTCAGCAAGGCAATACGCACATTTTTAGTCGCGAGCTGCAGGAACGGCTGTCAGAGGCCGTCGCGGCGGGAGAACAGGTCATCTTGTTTCTGAACCGTCGTGGCCTCTCAACGTTCATCCAGTGTCGCTCCTGTGGCCACGTCGAAACCTGTCCCTACTGCGACGTCCCGCTTTGCTACCATGGCGATCATCGCCGGGTCATCTGCCATCGCTGTGGACATCAGCAGGCGCCGCCACATCGCTGTCAGGAGTGTGGAGGCTCGGCGATCGGCTACTACGGGACCGGGACACAGCGTGTCGAACTGGAGACGGCGAAACTCTTGCCGCACGCTCGCGTGATGCGTTGGGATCGCGATGTTCTGAACCGCGGTGTCGACCATGCGACGCTAATGCAGCGGGTACTCAAACACGAAGTCGACGTCGTCGTCGGGACCCAGATGGTGGCGAAAGGACTCGACTTCCCGCTGGTTTCGACCATCGGCGTGGTGAACGCCGACACGGTCCTTCACCTGCCGGACTATCGCTCGGCCGAGCGGACCTTTCAGCTGCTGACTCAGGTAGCCGGCCGCGCTGGGCGCCGGGTCCCCGGAAGTCACGTCGTAATCCAATCCTATTCAATCGATCATTACGCCATTCAGACCGCCTGCCAGTATGACTACGATGCGTTCTTTACCGAGGAGATGGCTTACCGCCGTCACCAGGGATACCCGCCGATCCGTCGCATGATCCGCCTCGTCTACCGACATCCCAATGAGACGACCTGTCAGACCGCGAGCGAAGAGATGGCCGAGCTACTGGCACGTCGCGCCTATGAGCTGCGCCTGACGGACGTCGACCTGCTCGGCCCGACACCTGCGTTCACTGCCAAGATCCGTGGACGGTACCAGTGGCAGATCCTGCTGCGGGGCGGGGACGCGCTGAGCCTGTCCGAGGCGACCCCTTTCGACCCGGGGTGGATGGTCGATGTCGATCCGGTCAGTCTTCTCTGAACGACCGCGACATCACGCTGCTTCCGCGACCCAGCGCGGAAACGATCCGCATTTCACGATATAATTGGTACATAGACTGCGCGAGAACGACACAGAATCCATTCTTGGGGAACGAATAAATGCCATCAATGAAGGTTATTACTGAGGGTGATCCTCGACTGAGGCAGAAGGCGACGAAGATCCGGCGCGTGGACGATGACGTGCGCCGTCTGATGCGTGATATGCACGAGACCATGCACGTCGAAAAAGGCGTCGGACTCGCGGGCAATCAGGTTGGCGTGATGCGCCGCGTGATCGTCATTCACATTCCGGAAGGGCTCGAACACGAGGGAGACCCCGAAGTGAATCTTTCCCTCGCCAATCCGGAGGTTGTGCGCTCGAGTGGTCGTCAGGTCGGCACGGAAGCCTGTCTGAGCATTCCGGAATGGTATGGTGACGTGCCGCGTGCGATGAATGTGACCGTCAGGGCCAGGGACGAGAACGACAAGGAAGTTCGCATCAAGGCGACCGGATACCTTTCGCGCATTTTGCAGCACGAAATCGACCACCTCGACGGAGTCCTCTTCCTCGACCGGGTCGAAGACAAGTCCACGCTCCGCCATATCTCGGAATCGGAACTCGAAGAACTGGCCGAAGATGCCGCTGACGAGGTCGAGGAAGAGATGATGGTCGGCGGCTCGGGCGACAGCTAGACACACCGATCTACGTGCACAGACGCCGTGGAACGCTGAACGCCAAGTTGGCCAGGATAGGCGCTCAGAGCATGACATTCCGCTGGAGTACGCGGCAGTTCTCGGCCTCCATGATCGCATCGAGCTTGGCCAGCGTCTCGTCCAGTCGCTCATTCTCGTTGAAGACGACGTAGTCAAAGTCCTTGACCGAACGCAGCTCTCGTGACGCGGTCGAGACGCGCCGCATCAGCGCGTCCGGATCGTCCGTCTTGCGACCGCGGAGGCGCCGCATGAGCTCGGCCATCGACGGGGGTAGGAGGAAGATGAAGATGGCCTCGGGCACGATCTCCCGAATCGATGCCGCGCCCTGAACATCGACCTTCACCACGACGGTCTTGCCCGCGCGCAGCGCGTTGCGTACTCGGTCCTTTGGCACACCGTAGAAGTGCCCATAGACTTCTGCTGATTCCAGGAACTCGCCCTGCTCGAGCTTCTCCTGGAACTCTTCCCGTTGCATGAAGAAGTAGTGGACTCCGTCGATCTCGCCGGGGCGCCGTTGCCGCGTCGTCGCCGTAACCGCGAAGACGAAATCGGGATGAACCAGACGCAGGTGCTCGATAACGGTGTCTTTCCCGACTCCGGATGGCCCGGAGATTACCATGAGACGTGGCTTCGGCAACGACCTAAGCTCGTCAATGAGCTCGTCCGCCTGGGCATTCAAGCCAAGGTCGTCGGCCACGGTCACCGCCCTCCCAAGTTCACCGGTCAATATTCTATCCGTCCCGATTCGATCAACCACCAGGCCCGCCGTGTAGCATGAATCAGCGCACACGCCCGCAACTCGCCTACAACGGTACACTACCTGAAGGGTCGGTAGCGACCGGCTATCGCAACAGGAGAAGTCTTTGTGTTCGATTCACTGACCGTCGCCGCCCTAACTGACGAACTCTCGCACCGATTGCTCGGAGGGCGCATACAAAAGGTACTCCAGCTCGATCCAGATTCGATCGGACTCGAAATCTACGCCGAGCATCAGCGGCAGTACCTCGTCGCCAGCGCCAGCAGTCGAAATCCGCGCGTCTACCTCGCCTCGACGCGGTTGAGCGCTGATCCGAGTGTCGTCTCTCCGCTTCTCCTCCTGATGCGAAAATACGCTCGCGGGGCAGAAATCGTGTCGATCCAACAGCCTCCGCTGGAGCGCGTCATTCGACTGAGTATAGCCAAGCGATTTTTCATGGACAAGAAGCGCGAACTACAGGAGGAGCCTGAGGACGACGAGGACGAGGGAGAAATAATCTACTCCGACTTGATCGTCGAGATCATGGGACGTCGCAGCAACATCATCCTCACCAGTGACGAGGGCCGGATCCATGATGCCGTGAAACGGGTCACGCCGGAGATGAGCCGCGTGCGGCCGATCCTTCCCGGCAAGCACTATGAGCCGCCTCCGCCACAGGATAAGCGCGACCCGCGACGCCTCACCGCAGCCGATATCGCTAAGATGCTGCGGGACGTCGAGCCCGGCACCGGACTGGCTTCCGCGCTCGTCGCCAATCTCGCCGGCTTTAGCCCACAGATGGCGCGTGAGGCCACTTTTCGCGCCATGGGTGACCAACCATTCGACTTCACCGAACCGCTCTCCTCAGAGCAATGTGAACGCCTCTGCGGCGCAATCCAGGACATGTTGCGGCCACTCGAGACCTCTCGTTGGGATCCAGCCGTCTACCGCAACGCGCAGGGACAGGTCGCGGCCTATGCGCCGATTCCGATGAAGCACCTGGCCGGAGAGGCTGCCGAGGAACATATCGATTCGATCTCGCGCGCCATCGAACTGGCCGCGCAGGACTCGGCGAGTCAGGCGCCGGTCCGCCACGCCCAACGCCGGGCGCAACTCGTCTCCGAGATCGAAGAAGCGCTCAAACGCGCGGCGACTCGTGTCCATTCGATCCACGAAGAGGAAACGCGCGCGCGGGAGGTTGAACGCTGGCGCGAAAGCGGCGAGCTAATCTATGCCTATATTCACCAGATCGGGCCGGGCGACACAGCCCTCGTGGTCGACGGCCAATCGATCGATCTCGATCCGGCCCTATCGGCGAGTGAGAATGCCCAGGAGTATTTCGAGCGCTATCGCAAGGCCCAGGCAGCCACCCAGCACTTGCCAGAGCTGGCGGCGGAGGCGCAAGGAACACTCGACTATCTGAAACAGCTCCGTGCCATGGCCGAACTGTCCGACGGCATCGACCAGATCGAGGCCGTGCGTCACGAGTGGCAGGACTGGCGGCAACCTCGGGATTCGGACCGAAACAAGAAAGGGTCGAAGCAGCCCCGCCGCAAGCAGCCGGTCGCGTATCGCACACGACGTGGTGACACGATCTATGTCGGCCACAGCGGTCCAGAGAACGAGATGGTCACCTTCGATATCGGCGGGCCGGAGGACATCTGGCTGCATGCACGCGGGGTTCCAGGTGGGCATGTCATCCTGCGCTGGGCGGGTGGCGAGTCGGATGACGTGCTCGAGGCAGCGGCGTCGTTGGCGGCCTGGTTCAGTTCTGGGCGCACGTCGACAACCGTGGAAGTCGATGCAACCGAGCGTCGCTATGTGCGCAAGATCAAGGGCGCCGGGCCAGGAATGGTCACGTATCGCAACGAGCAGACGTTGAACGTCAAGCCGCGCAGTCCGGAGGATCTGGACTTCAATTAGCGTGAACCGAGCAATCAGAAAGGCCGGGCGCATTGCCCGGCCTTTTGGTCTTCGTTCGATCTTACTGCTAGGCGAATCGCGCCAGTATGATCCCGAGTTCATAGAGCGCATACATCGGCGCCGCCACCATAAACATGTTGAACGGGTCCGGCGTTGGCGTGATGATCGCGGCGGCAATCATGATGACAATCAGCGCGTACTTGCGCATCGAGCCGAGCAGGCGGGCCGTTACCACCCCGATTTTTGCCAGCACGTACATGACGATCGGCAGTTCAAACACGATGCCGACCCAGAGAATCAGCGTCAGGTAGAACGAAATGACCTCGTTCGCCCGGAAATCGGCCTTGAAGACATCGCCGCCAAATCCGTGCAGGAACCGGAGCGCCCGCGGGATGACAATGAAGAAGGCGAACAGCACGCCGAGGATGAACATCCCCGTGACGAACGGGATCGCCCTGAAAACGTACTGCCGCTCCCGCCGGGTCAGACCGGGCGAGAGAAAGCGCACGACCTGGTAGACCAGCACCGGCATGGACAGGCCGATACCGACGTAGAGCGCCACCTTCATGAAGACGGTGAAACTCTCCGTCGGAGAGATAGCCGTGAATTGCCCGAGTCCCGACATGCGCGCCATCAGGTGCAGTAACGGCATCGTTACCGCTAGCCCGATGACGAAACCCACGACCACCGATATTGCCGAAAATATCAGACGATTACGAAGCTCTTCCAGGTGCTCCTGGAGAGTCATCTCCTCGAATGTCTCCGGCTCCGGATCAACGGGTGAGGGAACGTTCGGCCGACGTACGCGATCCAGAATGCTAACCATGACCCCTGCTTTGCCTGACTGCTCGCGCCGTCACTGACAGACTACGACGCCTTGATGTCGTCAGCGTCACGCGTCATTCTCACGTGTTATATCCGCTTGAGGATGTCGCGCAACGACTTTGCGACACTTACTTGGCGGCCGTGTGCTCCTGGATGAACTCCATAGCATCTCCGACAGTCACAATACTCTCGGCCTGCTCGTCGGAGATTTCGACGCCAAACTCTTCCTCAAGCTGCATGATTAACTCTACCAGGTCAAGCGAGTCGGCGTTCAGATCCTGCACAAACTCGGCGTCCGGTGTGACTTTCTCCGGATCGACACCAAGCTGCTCCGACACGACGCCCTGGACACGCTCAAAGACCGATGAAGACACCCTGACCACCTCCTGCTAATCCCAGCGTGAGAGATACTTCCCCATTGCACGCGAATTATGCCTGCGCATCCATGACCGGGCAACTCCCCCGCAGGAATGCACCCTTCCAGTAAACCAAACCGGGATAGAACGTGAAACCCTAAACGAACGCAGCTTGAACGTCAGCGCGACGCCGCCATGCCTTCGGCGATCGTACCCAGGACTCCATTGACAAATCGGCTCGAATTTTCCCCACCGAACCGTTTCGCCAATTCAACCGCTTCGTTGATCGCCGCTTTGAGCGGAACATCGGACTCGTCCATCAGCTCGTAGATCGCGATACGCAAGATGTTCCGGTCGACCGCGGGAAGCTGCTCGATCGGAAACGCCGGTGCCGCTACCCCGATTTCGCCGTCGATCCGCTCCTGACTCTCGATAAATCCAGTCACCAGTCGTTCGACATAGCGCCGGACTGGCTGGGGCACGCTCATGTCCTCGAGATACCGAGTCAGGACCTCCTGAGCCGGGTGACCGGCGATGTCCGACTCGTACAGGACCTGCAACGCCATGGTTCGTGCTTGGTGTCGTGTACTGGCAACTGCCATGAATCCCTCGTCCTCATGCTGTTCTCTGCATTGGCTCGCCAGACAGTCGACGTAGCTGATTTTCCGGCTCTCTGCAACGCAATCCGACCTGCCGCCGGCGACGGTTATTGTACCTTGTCGCGTGTTCGCCCGCCCGATCGGCGGACGCGCCGCAGTCGTGCGATTTGGTTGATATTGGCTCATACCGATCCGGTTCGCACCAACTGATTATCCCGCGTTCGGGCAATAAACTCCCCGATGAATCCGGTATGAACATGCCCGCTTATGAAGGCGCCATCGCGCACGATCGTCTTGTAGAAATCGACGGTGGTGTCGACGCCGGTGATGACGGTCTCGTTCAGTGCCCGGTCGAGCCGGCCCAGCGCCTCTTCACG
This sequence comes from uncultured Chloroflexia bacterium, assembly GCA_963728335.1. Classification (GTDB taxonomy): domain Bacteria; phylum Chloroflexota; class Chloroflexia; order Thermomicrobiales; family Thermomicrobiaceae; genus CALAGB01. Next base: position 143,740 of record CAVSJP010000007.1, on the reverse strand, counting down.
GTCCTCGCCCCAGACGACGAGCTTCGCCAGCAGCGAATCGTAGTGCGGTGGCACGACGTACCCGGTGTAGAGATGGCTGTCGATACGAACTCCCGGCCCTCCAGGAAAAACGAGATCCTCCACCTGCCCGCAGCTGGGTGCGAAGTCGGCGGCGACGTTCTCAGCGTTGATGCGCGCCTCGATCGAGTGACCACGTGATTTGCAGTCTTTCTGACTGAAACCCAGCTGATCTCCAGCAGCGACGCGGATTTGCCACTTGATCAGGTCGATACCGGTGACGAATTCGGTGACGGGATGCTCAACCTGAATACGCGCGTTCACCTCGGTAAAGTAGAAATGCTCGTCCTGGTCGACCAAGAACTCGAACGTTCCCGCTCCCGTGTAGTTCAAGGCCCTCGCCGCCCGAACCGCCGACTTGCTAAGCCCGTCTCGCAACCGGCTGGAGATGTTCGGCGCCGGCGTCTCCTCGATCAGCTTCTGATAGCGACGCTGGAGCGAGCAATCGCGCTCCCCAAGCGAGACGATGTGGCCGTGATTGTCGGCCAGGATCTGCACCTCGATGTGACGCGGATGGTCGAGATATCGTTCAACGTAGACCGCCCCATTGCCGAAGGCCGCCTGCGCTTCGCTCTGAGCCAGCGGAAACGCCTGAATCAGTTCTCGCTCGTCCCATGCCACGCGCATGCCGCGGCCCCCACCGCCCGCCACGGCCTTGATCAGAGCCGGGTAGCCAATCTCCTTGGCAATCGAGCGGGCAGTCTGCACGTCATGGATTGGGTCCTCCGACCCCGGCACGATCGGAATCTTGGCGCTCTTCATGATCTGGCGAGCGACCGCCTTGTTGCCCGATTGAGACAGCACCTCGGGCTTCGGGCCGATGAAGACCAGGTTGCACTCTTCACAGATCTCGGCGAGCGACGCATTTTCGGCCAGGAACCCGTAACCGGGATGAACGGCGTCGCAGCCGGTGACGACTGCCGCGCTGATAATGGCAGGAATGCTGTTGTAGCTCCGCGCAGCGGGGCCTGGCCCGATACAGACCGCCTCGTCCGACAGGCGGACCGGGAGCGAGTCGCGATCGACATCGGAATAAGCCACGACCGACTTGATGCCAAGTTCGTGACACGCCCGCAGAATACGAAGGGCGATCTCGCCGCGATTGGCGATGAGGATCTTTCGGAACACGCGTTATGCCTATCCTAGCTTGCCATGAACAGACCGCCGTCGACGCCGAGCACGGCACCCGTGATGTAGCGCGAGGCGGGCGAGGCGAGAAACGCAATTGCGTGGGCAACGTCCTCCGGGTCACCGAGATAGCCAACCGGAATCTGCTCGAGCATGCGTTCTTGCAAGTTCTCTGGAATTGCAGCCGTCAGTCTGGTTTGAATGAAGCCAGGCGCGACGGCGTTGACGGTGATGCCGCGGGAGCCAATCTCCCGAGCGAGTGACTTCGTCAGGCCAACGATGCCGGCCTTCGCGGCGGCGTAGTTTGCCTGCCCGGCATTGCCAACCAGACCGACCACCGACGTCAAGTTAACGATCCGGCCGTAGCGCTGCCGCATCATGGGTCGAATCGCGGCCTTCGAGCAGAGATATGCGCTCTTCAGATTGGTGGTGAGAACCGCGTCCCAGTCCTCATCCTTCATCCGCATGATGAGCGTGTCGCGGGTGATGCCAGCATTGTTTACCAGCACGTCGAGACGGCCGTAGGCATCCACCGCTCCTTTGATCAGCTCGCCAACCTGATCGGCGTCCGTCACGTCGGCGCGCAGGCTCATAGCCGTGCCTCCCGTGCGCGTGATCTCCTCAACGACGGCCGTGGCTTCCGACTCGTCGCCGCGATAGTTGACGACGACCGGGAACCCGTCCGCGGCCAAGCGCAGCGCCGTCGCGCGCCCAATACCACGCACCGCGCCGGTGACGACGGCCGCACCCTTCGCCTGTCCCTCGTCGCTCACCCTCGTCCCCTCTCGACTGGTCACGCGCAACCGAACCAACAGCGCTCGCCCGCGCCGAACCATTGCGGCAGTACTCGCCGATTATCATACGAAATACGACGGAAAATTCAGGACTGGAGCAGCGCTTCCGCGTATTGGGTTTCCAGCCCACGAGCGATCCTCGCAATGAGGCCGCTCAATACCTTCCCTGGTCCCACCTCGAAGAAGTGGCTGACGCCACCCTGCATGGACCGCTGTACGACATCGACCCAGCGAACCGAGGCGGTGATCTGCGCCACAAGCTCGGCTCTGAGGTCGTCCGGCTCGATCAGCGGCCGGGCATCGACATTGGCGATCAGCGGAGCGATTGGGCGACTGAACGTCGTCTCCGCAATCATGGGAGCCAACCCCTCGACGACCGGACTCATCAACGACGAATGGAATGCCCCGTTGACCGGCAACGGAACAACCCGTCGCGCACCCGCGTCCTTGGCCAACTGCGTCGCGCGTTCGAGCGCCTCGGTGCGCCCGCTGAGCGTCGTCTGTCCCGGCGCGTTGAGGTTGGCGATTTCAACGCCCGATTCCATCACGATACGCTGTAGGTCCGCGTCACCCAGCCCGAGCACGGCGATCATTCCACCCAGCCCGTGCTGCTCCATCAGTTCGCCGCGGCGCCGTACCAGGCGCGCCGCGTCCGACAGGTCGAGTGCCCCAGAAGCAACCAGCGCTGAGTATTCGCCCAGGCTATGTCCGGCAACGACGAGCGGGTCTGGCAACTGTTGTCGCAGACGGAGGACCTCGAAATAGGCAATGCTCGTCGCGAGCAGTGCCGGCTGCTGGTTACGCGTCGCCAGCAGTTCGTCGTCCGGTCCACAAAAAATGCATTCGGAGAGGCGGAATCCGAGGGCATCATCGACCTGCTCAAAGACCCGGCGAGCCACCGGCTCACGCTCGGCCAGCGCCTTCCCCATCCCGACGCGCTGCGAGCCCTGTCCGGGGAACACCCAGGCCGTGCGACAAGTACTGTCAGTAACCATTCCGGCAGACCCCGGCTGATCCCCAGCGCACGACGTTCGCGGCCCACGATAGCCCCGCGCCAAAGGCGACGAGTACGACGTTCATCCCGGCCTGGAGCGCTCCGGCGTCCGCCGCCTCGGCAATGCACATGGGAACGGACGCCGCGGAGGTATTACCGTAGCGGTCAATGTTGACCCACACCTTCTCGCGAGGTAGTTCGAGGCGGCGCGCCGAGGCGTCGATGATACGCAGATTCGCCTGGTGCGGGATAAAGAGGTCGATGTCTCCGATCGAGAGTCCGGCCTTGTGGACCGCCTCAACCGCGGCCTCACCCATCACCCGGACTGCAAACTTGAAGACCTCGCTGCCGTTCATCTTCATGTGCGGAACGGGAATGGTCGACTCCTTGCCGTTCGGCACGACTTGCGGAGATACACCGTTCACGTAGAGGTGGTCGGCCCCGCGGCCATCGGAACCGAGAACCGTCGAGAGAACTCCCTCGTCCGCGTCACTCGCCTGGAGCACCACCGCCCCGGCGCCATCTCCGAAGAGAATGCACGTTCCGCGATCAGCGAAATCGATGTAGCGCGTTAGCGCATCGGCGCCTACCACGAGCACCGTACGGAACACGCCAGCGCGAACGAACTGTGCGCCAACGCTCAGGGCATAGACAAAGCCCGAGCAGGCGGCGTCGAGGTCGAACGCTCCAGCCTTGACCGCGCCAAGTTCCGCCTGGAGCTCCGACGCAGAGGCCGGCATCAGGCGGTCGGGGCTATCGGTTGCAAGAATGACGAGATCGACAGCCTCAGCTGGAACCTGCGCCACAGCAAGTGCCTGGCGCGAGGCGGCCGCCGCCATAAACACAGTGGTGTCGGTCTTCGTCGCCAACCGGCGCTCGCGAATGCCGGTTCTGGCAACAATCCAGTCGTCCGAGGTGTCTACCATGCGTTCGAGATCGAGATTACTCAACACGCGTTCGGGGACATACATCCCCCACCCGGTGATCGCCGCGTTCAACACCTCTTCAGGCTGTCCTTTTCTCGCCGCGCATCCGTAGACCGCGCGCGCCTCCATGGGCAGGGCACGATCATCCGGAATGCACGTCGTCTCGGTCAAGAGTACGCACTGAGTCGCTCGCCTATTGACTCTCGGTTCGCCGCGGCCGCGCGACTTCGATGACCTGCCGCCCCTTGTAGGTGCCACAGTTCGGACAGACATGATGGGTCTTTTTCTTCTGCCCACACGTCGGACACGTCATCAACTGTGGGAGCTTCAGGTAATGGTGCCTGCGGCGGTTACCCTGTCGTCCCCGGCTCTGCCGCTGTTTCGGCAACGCGCCCATAATCGGTCCTCCTTAACCAAACGTCAACATGTTCTGGCGGTAAGACCGCCAGCCAAAAGACTATCGCTCTACTTCGGCATCCAGCAGATCACGTAAAACGGCGAGCCGTTCGTCTGCTGCGTCTGCATCTTCCGCTTCCTCGTCATCAACCTGCTCGATGCCCGGGCAATCTTCCGCACAGATCGGACGCATCGGCAATGAGACGATCGAGACCTGACGGAACAGTTCGTCCAGGTCGAGTTCGTGATTGTTGTCAATCACGAAGATGTCCTCGTGCTCCGGCACGTGCAACGGAACACCGGTCCGGACGTCGACGCTCGGCTGGAAATCCGCCTCAAAGTCGCCTTCGATGCGTGCCCGGTAGAGTTCCAGGCAGCGAACGCATTCGAGTTCGACGGAGGCCATCAGCCGTCCTTCCGCCAGGATTCCATCAGCGACCCGGGTCAACCGAACATTGGCATCAATATCTTCAGCCGTCGTCGATTCATCGAGCGGCAGGCGATCGACATGAACCTCAATGATTCGGGTGGAACCGACGATCTCCTTGAGCAGTTGGGCGACATTCACGATGGTGTCATTCGTGAGCGTTCGGACGTGAAGTGACATTTCGCCCCCCACAGCGCGCCCGCATCAATCCCGAACAGACGCACAAACTAGGAAAGTATATGTGTTTCTCTTGAGTCTGGTCAAGCGACGGGACGCGCAAGACGCTTCAGAGTGCGCCCGCGGAGAGCCGGCTCGAACGGTCTCAGCGCCGCAGATTCCTGTCCAGCGGCAAAGCTCGACGCGGAGCGGCATTCACGCGTGACCTCCTTGACGAAGCGTCCACGGTCACTCAAGCTCGCTAGTCGCGTATTGTTCTCGCACGGTCCTGGCGGTGATCCAATTTCCATGCAACCATGTGTGAACGTGGCGCTGGCTGGCCACCGATTTCTTCTTCCACACGTGCGTGCGGCGAATGCAAATTGCGCAGCCGTCGCAGAGATCGCGTCCGTTCGCGGCTCAACTAGGAATCATTCGCAATTCGTTGGTTACTGATACCATTAACGAGCATTTAACGAGCGTGGACGAGCTTGGTCACGGAGTGAGCGAGTGACGAAGATCCTGCTGGTCGAAGATGAAACGTCGCTTCAGGCGACAATTGCGTACAATCTGAAGAAGGCTGGCTACGAGATATCGACAGCGTCCGATGGAGAGGCAGCACTCGAAATCGCCAAGGATCAGCACCCTGATCTGGTCCTCCTGGATGTCATGCTGCCAACCATCGACGGCTTTGACGTCTGCCGGAACCTTCGCCGGACAAGCGGCGTGCCGATCATGATCCTGACGGCTCGTGGTGACGAGATCGACCGGGTTGTCGGCCTGGAGATCGGCGCGGACGACTACCTGACGAAGCCGTTTTCGATGCGTGAGCTTCTGGCGCGAGTCAAGGCGTTGCTCCGTCGACGTGACCTGCTCGAACAGGACATGGTGAGCGAAAAGCAGACCGACGGCGCCATTATCGCCGTTGGCTCACTCTGTATCGACCTGGACGCCTACCGAGTGACCATCGGTGACCGGGAGGTCTCGCTGAAACCGAAAGAGCTGGAACTCCTGGTTCACCTGGTCAAGCACCGTGGAAACGTCTGTCCGACTCGCCAGCTGCTCGGCGAAGTTTGGGGATACGACTATTATGGAGATAGCCGCACGCTCGCGGTTCACATCCACGGACTGCGCGAGAAGCTGGATGCCGAGCCGGGCGGCTCCCGCCTCATCGAGACTGTTCGCGGCGTGGGCTACCGCTTCTCTGGATAGGTCAGCATGAGACTGCGGCTGCAAAGCGGTCTCGCGATCGCGTTCATCTCGTCCGTTGCCGCGGTCTTCCTCGTTCTCGGCATCGTCCTTACCGGATACATCGAACATCGAAACCAGCACCAGGCCAGTACTCAGCTCCGTCGGGAAACTCTGCTCGCCGCGCAGGCGGCCGTGCCCGTGGTTGCTGGATCAGCCAGCCTGGATGCACAGGCGTTGGTCCAACAACTTGCCGCGAACTCCGGCGCCACTGTGGCTCTCTTCGGGCCAACCGGCTCTCCCCTGGCCGACTCCTCCGGGAACCTGGCGAATACTCCAAAGGCTTCCATCGCCCCGGAAATCAGCACGGCGCTGCGGGGGAATGTGACATCCACTCAGCGTGAAGACGCCCAAACAGGGGCTCAGACGAGGTACGTCGCCGCGCCGGTCGTCGTCAACGGTCGCGTCAGCGGCGCGATTCGACTCGCGGTACCATCCGCCAATCTTGCTGCGGACCGTTCCGGCGAGCCTGGTGTTATCGCGTTGCTCCTCTTCGCTGCTGCCGCCGCAACCCTGATCGTGGTCGCGGCCGTGACTCGCTTCGCTTCACGGCCGCTGTCGAAGATCGTGTCGGCGACTCAGCGCGTCTCTTTGGGTGATATGACCGCACGCGCACCGGAGGAAGGAGGCGGCGATTTCGTCGACCTCGCCATCGCCTTCAACGAGATGGCCGACGAACTCCAGGCGACGTTCGACACGATTGAGCTGGAACGCACCCGCTTGGTATCCATCGTCGAGCACCTGGGCGACGGCATCGTGATCGTCGATGACGAAGGCAAGATCGTGCTGATGAACCGAGCGGCGGAGCGCCTGCTCGGCTTTTTGCGCGACCGGGCCATCGGCCGCTCCTACGCCCAGGTATTTCGTGACTACGAACTGGTCGCGGTGGTCCGGGATGCTCAGACGTCGCCTTCGGCGGTGGCGACGCCCGGCGAGCGATTCATTGAACTCGGTCGGCCGCGTCGCGCGGTTCAGGCGTTCGCCTATCCCATCCCGTCGGACGACATTCAACTGGTTCTGGTCGTGCTCAGGGATATCACCGAATTTCGACGAACCGAAGCGGTACGCCGCGACTTCGTGGCCAACGTGTCTCACGACCTACGCACGCCGATCGCGTCCCTCAAAGCACTGGTCGAAACGCTGCTCGACGGGGCGCTGGAGGACGAGACCGTTGCCCGCGAGTTTCTCTCGCGCATGCAAGTGGAGGTCGACGACCTGGCACGGCTGGTCGAGGAACTGCTGCAGCTCTCACGCGCCGAAGCGGGCCAGATCCAGCTGAATACGGCACCGGGAAACCTGGTGTCCGTTGCCAATCGGGTTGCGGAACGCCTCCGCGCCCAGGCCTCGTTGAAGCGCATCACGCTCACCGTCGAGTCGCCGGTTGACCTGCCGCGCGCGATGTTTGATTCCGATCGTATTGAACAGGTCCTCGTGAACCTGGTGCATAACGCGATCAAGTTCACGCCACCGGACGGCAACGTGACCATCCGGGTCACATCCAGCGACGATGAGGTCCTCGTCGCGGTCGCGGACAGCGGCCCGGGAATCGATTCGAGAGAGCTCGATCGCGTCTTCGAGCGCTTCTACAAAGCTGACCGGTCCCGAACCGCGTCCGGAAGTGGGCTCGGGCTGGCGATCGCCAAACACCTGATTCAACTGCACGGTGGACGCATCTGGGCGGAGAGTGACTACGGCCACGGTTCCACGTTCTCGTTCGCGCTTCCCCAGGCACGTTTCATTGATCTGCAGCGCGAAGAACAGCTTCACGCACACGAGGCGTCCGTCCAGTCGCAGTCAGACAGTGAGGCGACAATTCCTCCCGCGATCAGGAATTCAACGAGTCCTTAATACCTACCTGCCGAATCCACGCTACCGTGAACCTCGATTCAACACCGACCTATCGGTCCTGTTGAATTCCGATGGATACCTGCTCCTTCTCAGGCGTGTAGTGGACGTGGCCCCGCGCGTCCACTACCAAACCCCTTCTTGCTCATCCCACCTGCGACACTCTACGCGGCGACGCTGAAGGTTCGCTTCGGCGTCGCTGTCGAGTGTCCTGCATGGGTCGCACAGCCCGCACGAACCTTAATTCGCGTTAATCGGATGTGACTCGAACGATAAACTTCGACCTGTACAGTTCAAACCGAACACGAGAATGGCTTCGACCGGATGTGTTCGGGAGACTGTAGCAGTGAAGAATGAGACCGACATCGATCAGGGGCATGCATCACGAGTCGCTGCGGACACCGCGACGAAGGTCGATCGCATCCTGCTCATTGAAGACGACGAAACGCTCGTCGAAACCATTCGCTACTCACTGCAGAAACGCGGGTTCCACGTCACCGCGGTGCACGACGGCGACAGCGGGCTGAAATTCGCCCGGTCGCTTCGCCCCGACCTCATCCTTCTTGACCTCATGCTGCCCGAGATTGACGGCAGAGACGTCTGCCGCTATCTGCGGTCCTGGAGCACGGCGCCAATTCTGATTCTTACGGCACTCGACCGTGAGGAGGACGTGGTTGCCGGACTGGAAGCGGGAGCAGACGACTACCTGTCCAAGCCATTTGGCATGGCCGAGCTCGTCGCTCGGGTGCGCGCGATCCTGCGACGAGTGAGCACGCCGTCACAGGATTCCGAGGTGCTCGTCGCTGGTGAGCTGCTCATGATGCTCAACGAGCACCGGGCAACCTTTTCTGGACGGGAACTTCGACTGCCGCCGAAAGAATTTCGGCTGCTCGTGACCCTTGCCCGGAGCGCCGGAAAAGTGTTCACACGCGACCAGCTTCTCGATGAAGTCTGGGGGAGAGACGTGGTGGTCGATCCACGGAACGTTGACGTGCACATCCGCTGGCTGCGCGCGCAGCTCGAAGGTGAGCCGGATGGTTCCTGGATGATCCAGACCGTCCACGGTGTCGGATATCGGTTCGCGGGTGAGCTGGGTCCATCAATTCAGCCACCAACCGAGGAAAGGGAAGACCATTGATGGAGGAGAATCAGAATCTCTTGGAAGAAGCGATGAGCGGTCGACTGACACGGCGTCAGGTCATTCGCCGGGCGGCCGTGATGGGTCTCTCGTTCCCAGCGATCGCGGCACTGCTGGCCGCGTGCGGAAGTGGCAATAGCAGTACGCCGACGACTTCCAGTGCCGGCGCTTCAACCGCAACCATTGCGTCGACGACCGCAGCCACCATGGCGTCGTCTACTACTGTGGCGACAACGGCCGCATCGACTGGGTCGCCCGCGGCGAGCAACTGGGCACCGCGTGACCTCAGTGTCAAGTTGACCGGCTCCGGTTCGAGCTTCGTCGATCCGGCCATGCAACTCTGGATCCAGAAGTACAAGGATCTGGCCTCGCACGTCGAGATCAACTATCAGTCAGTCGGGTCGGGCCAAGGCAAGAAGGACTTCATCGGAGGCGTCACCGACTTCGCCGGCACCGACGCCTACATGACCGATGACGAGATGAAGCAGGCGCCGGGCACGCTTCACATCCCGGTCGTGCTTGGTCCGGTTGCCATCACCTACAACCTCGACGGTGTCGATCAGATCATGATGTCCGGCGCGACCCTCGGCGATATCTTTCTCGGCAAGATCACCAAATGGAACGACACGGCGATCGCCGGCGAGAACCCGGGCGTATCGCTCCCGTCGACGGCGATCACGGTTGTGCACCGCTCCGACGGCTCGGGGACGACAGCCATCTTCACGAATTACTTGAGCAAGGTCAGCGACGAGTGGAAGTCGAAGGTCGGATTCGGTACTGCCGTGCAGTGGCCGGTCGGCATTGGTGGCGAAAAGAACCCTGGCGTCGCGGCCGGTATCCAGCAGACGCCGGGCGGCATCGGCTACGTCGAACTTGCCTACGCCATTCAGAACAAGTTGCCCGCGGCATTGATGAAGAACGAAGCGGGCAAATTCGTGGCCCCGTCGCTTGAGAGCGCGTCAGCCGACGCGGCTGGCTACGTGCAGAACCTGCCGGACGATCTCCGGCTCTACATCACCGACGCGCCGACCGGCGACGCTGCCTACCCGATCACCGGATTCTCGTGGCTACTTCTTCGCCCGTCGTACGACGACAAGACGAAGGCACAGGCGCTCACCGACTTCTGCTACTTCTGCATCACGCAGGGCCAGCAGATCTCCAAAACGCTGCAGTATGCGCCGCTGCCGGATCCTGTGCTTCCGATCGAGACCAAGAAGCTCGAAGCCGTTCAGTCCGGAGGAGCAAACGTCTTTACGGCGCCGATGTAGTCAACCAGTACAGAGTATTCCCGCATGGGCGCGGGAATCGACGAGGGCGACAATGGTGTCGCCCTTGTGGCGCGCTCCGGAATCGAGCCGATACGATAGTCGAACAGGTGACGCGCGACCCATATTGCATATTGACCGTACGGACCCGCATATCACGAGGATCGGACCCGAGTGATGTCAAGTAAAGCTGAATCAGCGAGCCTCAAACAGCGTCTCGCGCGACAGACGCAGCACGGCGACGTGATCTTCTGGGTCGTGTCGATGGTATTCGCGGTCGTCGTCGTGGGGTTGCTCTTCGCGATCATCGCGGTGACCTGGCATGGCTCCGCAATGGCCCGGCACGCGTTTGGACTGAGGTTCCTGACAACCAGTACCTGGAACCCGGTGACCCAACAATTCGGCGCCGCTCCCGCGATCTACGGCACGATCGTTTCGTCGTTCCTTGCCCTCCTCTTTGCGGCACCCCTCGGCGTGATGATTGCGGTCTTCCTGAACAATCTCTGCCCCTACCGGTTGCGCATGCCGATTGGACTGATGGTTGAACTACTCGCCGCCATTCCGAGCGTGGTCTACGGCATGTGGGGTATCTTCGTTTTCATTCCGTTTTTCCGTGATCACATCGCCAGCCCAGTCTCTTCAACCGTCGGGACGGCCATCCCACTCTTCGCGGGACCGGTGAATGTCGGGCGTGGACTCATGGTCGCCGGGATCATCCTCGCAATCATGATCCTCCCGACCATCGCCGCCATTTCGCGCGACGTCCTCGCGGTCGTGCCGTCGAGCCAGCGCGAAGCGGTTCAAGCGCTGGGAGCAACGCGCTGGGAGGTCATCCGTCATGCCGACCTTCCCTATGCACGAGCCGGAATCGTCGGCGGCATGATGCTCGGGCTCGGCCGGGCGCTCGGTGAAACGATGGCCGCAACCATGGTCATCGGCAACACGCCACAAATCCACTCGTCGCTCTTTCAACCGGCGACCACGGCGGCATCGCTGATCGCCAGCCAATTGCCGAACTCCGACAACGAGATGCACTCCAGCGCGCTGATTCTCCTGGCGCTTGTCCTGTTCTTGATCACGCTGATCGCCAATTCGATCGCGCGCTTGCTCGTCTGGCGCGTCTCACGCAGCGGACAGGGAGCGTAAGATGTCATCACTCATGGTCAATCCTGCTCGCCGGCGTCGCAGAATCTTGGTCAACCGGGTCATGCTCATGCTGACCATCGCGGCAACGGCGCTCGCGCTTATTCCGCTTATCCTGATCATTGTCTACGTGATGGAGAAAGGGATCGGCGCGTTGAGCGTCGACTTCCTGACCAAGACGTTCCGGCCGGTGGTATTTGGGTCGACGTCAACCGGCGGCGGAGTGCTTCACGCCATCGTCGGATCAGCATTGATCGTGGCCCTCGCGTTGGCGATCGCGGCCCCGGTTGGCATCATGGCGGGCATCTACCTCGCGGAATACCCGAACAATAGTGCATCGAACGTGATTCGCTTCTGCGTCGACGTGCTATCGGCCATGCCCTCGATCGTCGTCGGGGTTACGGCCTACGTCCTGATCGTCCAGCGAACCAAGCAATTCTCCGGCTTTGCGGGAAGTATCGCGCTGGTCGTGCTGATGGTTCCGATCATCACGCGAACGACCGAGGAGATCCTGCGCCTGGTGCCCTCCGCCACGCGCGAAGCGGCCATCGCGCTCGGTGCCCCGAAGTGGCGCATGACGCTGACGGTGGTGCTGCCGGTCGCGCTGAGCGGCATCGCGACCGGCGTGCTGCTGGCGTTCGCACGCGCCGCTGGCGAAACGGCGCCGCTGCTCGTGACCGTCCTGGGGAACAACAATCTCACGTACAACCTGTTCGCGCCGATGTCAGCTCTTCCGCTGCTCGCCTACCGCTACACCGAGCAGCCCTACGACGTCCTGAACCAGCAAGCCTGGGGGGCAGCGTTCTTGCTCGTCGTCTTTGTTCTTGGCATCAATATCATCGTTCGAATCTCGACCCGGAGTCGTTCAGCGCGGTAATGGAGTATCAGTATGGCAGCCGGAGTCGCATCTCAACCAAATATCCACATGCCTCCGCCAGAAGAGGCACACTTGATCATCGACGGGCTGACCATCTACTATGGGCCCCGGAAGGCCGTCGCGGAAACGTCGCTGACGATTCCGCGCAATCGCGTAACTGCCATTATCGGACCGTCCGGATGCGGCAAGTCAACGCTGCTCCGTGCACTCAATCGGATGCATGAGACCGTCGATGGTGCGCGCATCACGGGCAGAGTCCTGCTTGACGGCACGAATATTTATGATGCTGGTATTGATCCGATGGTCGTCAGGCGTCGAATCGGGATGGTTTTTCAGCAACCGAATCCGCTGCGCTCGCGATCGATCGCGCAGAACGTCACCATTGGGCTCGAACTGGAGGGCGTTGGACGCCGCGAGCGTGAAGTCGCGCTCGAGCGGGCGCTCAGACGGTCGGCACTCTGGGACGAGGTGTCAGATCGGCTCGACACACCTGGAGTCGCACTCTCGGGCGGACAACAGCAGCGGCTCTGCCTGGCGCGGACGATCGCGGTCGAGCCCGAGGTCATTTTGATGGACGAGCCAGCGAGCGCGCTCGATCCGATCGCGACGCTGCACATCGAGGAATTGATACGGGAGCTCGTGGATGAATACACGATCGTGATCGTGACGCACAACATGCAGCAGGCCGCGCGCGTCTCGGACTACACGATCTTCATGAGTCTGAACGATGAGCCCGCGGGGTGGGTCGTGGAGGCCGGTCCGACCAATGCGCTCTTTACTGCGCCGAAGAACAGCCGCACCGAAGACTACATCACGGGACGCTTCGGCTAGTACGGCTACAAATCGGAAGGGATTACGATGAACGCCGAGCAACGCGCCCAGCCCAATCTGGCGGTCACGCTTCGACATCAAAGTCCGGCCACGAGACGAGGCGCAGGAGGCTGCGGCTGCTGGCATACCGTCAAGCTCGAAACGCGGAACCTCTCCGTCAAATACGGAAACTTCACCGCCGTGCGCGACATTAGCCTCTCCTTCCCAGAGCAGAAGATCTCGCGCGCTGATCGGCTCATCCGGTTCGGGCAAGTCAACCCTGCTGCGCGCGCTGAACCGGCATGCACGACACGACGCCAAACGTCTCGATTTCGGGAGAGGTGATGCTCGATGGCGAGTCGATCTACGCCCCCGATGTCGACCCGATCCTGATCCGGCGCCGGATCGGTATGGTCTTCCAACGGCCAAATCCGTTCGCGAAATCGATCCGCGACAACGTGGCCTATGGGCTCTCGTTCGGGCCAAAGATGAGCAAGGGCGAGATCATGGATCGGGTTGAGGAGTCGCTGCGAGGCGCCGCGCTGTGGGGCGAGGTGAAGGACCGGCTCGATCGATCGGCCCTGGCCCTCTCGGGCGGCCAGCAGCAGCGCCTCTGCATCGCCCGGGCGCTCGCGGTCAAGCCCGAAGCGATCCTGATGGACGAGCCGACCAGCGCGCTGGATCCGATCGCGACACTCCGTATTGAAGAACTGATGCAGGAACTGGCCAAGGATTACACGATTGTTATCGTTACGCATAATATGCAGCAGGCAGCGCGCGTCTCGGACTACACTGCCTTTATGCTCATGGCGGAAGATCGCGCCGGTGAGTTGATTGAATTTGGCTCGACGTCCGACCTCTTTACGAATCCCGTTGATAAACGAACCGAGGATTACATCACTGGTCGAGTCGGCTGACCAGAAAGGGACCGTCCGTGGCAACGCCCAATCCAAACCGCGCCCACTACGACCGTCAGCTGCAATCGCTGCGGGAAGACTTACTGCTGCTGGGGAACATGTCCGAAAAAGCGGTCGAGCGTTCGGTCGATGCGCTTCGCACGCGAGATACCGAACTTGCCGACCGGGTCATCACGGCCGACCGGGATATCGATGATCTGTGCTACGAGCTCGAAGAACGGTCGCTGCTCCTGATCGCCACACAGCAGCCGATGGCGGTCGACCTGCGTACCATCGCTGGGGCGCTCTTCATCATTGGGGAGCTCGAGCGCATTGGCGACTACGCCGAAGGAATCGGCAAGATCGCCCTCGAAGTCAACAAGGAAGCCCCGCTTGAAGCCGTTGATCGACATCCCGCGAATGGCCGGTATCGCCATCGACATGCTCCACCAGAGTCTCGGTGCGTTCATCGACCGTGACCTTCAGGCATGCCGTGAAATCTGGCAGCGAGATGACGAACTTGATGGACTTTACAACCAGGTCTATCGCGAATTGCTGACGTACATGCTGAACGACACGCAGACGATCGAGCGCGCGACACAGCTCCTCTGGGCCGCCCACAATCTGGAGCGCATCGGCGACCGCGTGACGAATATCTGCGAGCGCACGGCATTCATCATTACGGGCGACCCGCGCGCCCTGCCCGGAGACGACGGACGTCCGGTCCATGGACCAAATGGATACCGTGATTAGCACGTCATACAACACTTGCTCGGCGGAGGTTGCCCGCGACGTTCGCCGTCGACTTCACCTCGTGTGAAATCAACGAATGGCGCCAGGTCTTCTGAAGTACTCGAGCCCTTATGTCCCCTGCCACGATTACCCGCGCATCGCTCGCGAGTTTTGGGCTGAACGCTGATCGCCACGGACGCTCTTGAACTGAGCCGGAATCGGTGGTGACGAATCAACGTACCGGGTCCCGGTCAGCCGTTTGCGATGCTGTCTGCAGATCCACGTGTTACGCGAAGAACGGTCGTTTCACGTCGTCTCCGCGTACTGAAGCGGAAGCGGGCAACGCGTCGTGTTGCGGAACAATCGATCAAAGCGGAAATCAAGAGGCGGATCGAGCCACTCCAGGAGCGGCGCACCGAGAAGAATGAGCTTCGAGTGGTTTAGCCAGGCGGTCGCCGCGGCCGTGCTCATCCTGCTCGTCGGAGCCGTCGCCTTTGTCACGAAGCAGCCGTATCTCTATCCAGCGCTTGGGCCGACCGCTTTTCTTCAAGCCGAGTTCCCATTCCATAAGTTTTCGCGATTCCAGGACTCGGTAGTTGGACATCTTCTGGGCATCTTCGCGGGTCTCGGTTCGGTATTCCTGCTCCACGTGACCGAGCTTCCGCGCCTGGGTCCTGAGCAGTCCACGGTCCCGAGCGGACGAATCGCCGCCGCGGCATTGACTGTCTTTCTGGTCATCATGCTGCAGACCTTCAGCAAAGTTTCGAATCCACCCGCCGCCGCGGTTGGGCTCATGTTCGCGCTCGGGTTCTTCGGCCACGGCATTTCGGACATTCTGGAGGTCATGGTCGGGGTGGTTCTCATTGCGTCGTTCGGCGTGCTTCATCGGTATTCCCTGACCCTCAACCGCAACCGGACACAGGTGGCGCGGTCGCGAACGAACCAGCAGCAGGAGTCGGGTGAACCACGACGGGCAGCTGGAGAGCAGTCATCGCCCCAGAAGACGCGCGGGTGATTACGCCGATTCTCTGGTCAACGCCGCGGATCATAGCGAATCAGTCGTCGTCGGCCGGTTCTTGCTGGAACCGCCGCTCCTGCCGTTCAAGCAAGTCCTCCATCATCGTCAGCAGCGACAGATCAACCGACTTCGCCAGGTCAAGATAGTATTGCCGTGTCTCGTCGAGATAGCGCCGGCGTCGTTCCCGGTCACGCTGGTGAACCGCGGCCAGATTGTTCAGCCGGTCGAGCACTTTGATCGCTCGGGTCGCGAAATCGGCCTCGCGGATCCCGCGGACGTACCGCTCCTCTGCCCCCTCGGTTTCTTCGGACGACGTTCCCGGCCTCTTTTCCGGTTTGGTCAACAGGTTCACGCGCCGCGCGATGCCGTGACCAAAACGCGCCTCGATCAGGTCTCCAGTGACGGTCGTCGAGTCCTCAATTGTGTCGTGGAGCAGCGCGACGACGACCGCATCACGCGCACCGGCACGATCACGCCCTGCCAGAAACCGCGCTACAGCGACCGTTATCGGATAGACATGCTCTTCGAGGTAGGGTCCGCCTCCGGCACGACGCTGCGTCTCGTGCACCTGAACCGCCAGCGCCAGCGCCTCGGGCACGCTCGCTGACCACAGATCCAGTTCGCGAACGACTGCCTCCAGTTCGTCGCGGTCGACCGAGACATCTCCTTCCACCAGTTCCCCCTGTTCTGAACCACGGCCTTCGAAGCTACCGGGATCGATCACCTGTACGTCGTACGTCCACTCAGCAGCACAGCGCGTGTGCATCTATTCTTAACAATCGTGGAACGGGGCTAAGCCGTTTCCATGTTACGATGAGTACCCGAATCGAGCGCACGCATGATGATCTCCACTGCGCGGTTCGCGCCACGAGATATTCCAGGAAAGGGGATTCTGATGGCTGTCGAGACTCAAGTTCGCGACCACCTGCTCTTGATCAACGGCGAGCGCGTGCCCGCCGCCTCCGGCGAAACATTCGACACGCTCAACCCCGCCAACAACGAGGTCATCGGCCGTGTAGCCAAGGCTGGCATTGAAGACGTCAATCGGGCTGTGTCCGCGGCTCGGGCGGCTTTCGACACCGGCCCATGGCGCTCGATGACGCCGATTGAACGGGGCAAACGGATGCGCCGGGTCGCCGAAATCTTGCGCGAGCGGCAGGAAGAGATCGCCCGGCTCGAGACCCTGAACTGCGGCAAGATCATCATCGAGTCACGGGGCGACGTCGCCGCATCGGCCAACTGCTTTGAATACTATGCCAACCTGACCGGGCACGTCTGGGGCGAGACCATCCCCATGAACGGCCCGCTCTTCGACTACACGCTGCGCGAACCGCTTGGCGTCTGTGCCCAGATCATCCCGTGGAATTTCCCGCTGCTTATGGCGGCGTGGAAGCTCGGGCCGGCCCTCGCGACCGGCAATACCATCGTGCTCAAACCGGCCAGCGCAACGCCGCTGACCGCGCTACTCCTTGGCGAGATCTGCCTTGAAGCGGGAATCCCGGAAGGCGTCGTCAATGTCCTCACCGGCCCGGGTGCCGAGGTCGGCGCGGCACTGGCCGAACATCCCGACGTCGACAAAGTCGCCTTCACCGGTGAGACCGAGACTGGACGCCAGATCATTCGCCTGAGCGCGGGAACGATCAAGAAGGTCTCGCTCGAGCTTGGCGGCAAGTCGCCCAACATCGTCTTCCCCGATGCCGACCTCGACGAGGCCGTCAATGGCTCGCTCTTTGCCATCTTTACCAACGCGGGCCAGCGCTGCACCGCTCGCACGCGACTCTTCCTGCACGAATCGATTCATGACCAGTTCATGTCCGACTTCGTTGCCAAGGCCGGCAAGATCCGGGTCGGCGATCCGCTCGAAGACGCCACGCAGATGGGACCGGTCATCTCGTCGCGCCAGTGCGAGCGCGTGCTGAGCTTTGTCGAACGTGCGCGAGGTGAGGGCGCCGAGCTGAGTCTCGGTGGCAAACGTCCCGAATCGGACGTGCTGCGACGCGGGAATTTCGTCGAGCCGACGATCTTCGACCAGGTTCGCAACGACATGACGATCGCGCAGGAGGAGGTCTTCGGGCCGGTCCTCTCCGTCATTCCATTCAAGGAAGACGCCGAAGTCGTGCAGATGGCGAACAACGTCATCTACGGACTGGCCGCGACCATCTGGACAAACGACATCAAGCGCGCACACCGACTGGCCGCGCAGATCCGAGCGGGCAACATCAGTATCAACTACCCAACGGTCAACCCGCCGGAAGCGCCGTTTGGCGGCTTCAAGCAGAGCGGTACCGGGCGCGAGCTCAGCCGTCACGCGCTCGATCTGTACACCCAGGTGAAAAACGTCGTCGTGAATCTGAACGACCAGCCGTTTGATTGGTATGGGAACTGGCCTATAGGCCGGTGAATTGATAGGCACGGTACCGTGACATTGCACACGGAGACGACCGCTGGCAACCTGAGTCGCATGAGCCTGACGCCGCGCGAGCGGATCGGCGTGGTCGATCTTGGCTCGAATTCTGGCAGGCTTGTCGTCTACGATCAGTACGGTTCCGGCTACCTGAGCATCGTCGAGGATGGGCGCGTGCCTCTCCGGCTCGTCAATGATCTGGACGAAGATGGCAATCTCGGCAGCGAGGCGATCGAGCGTATCATCGACGCACTGCGCGAATTTACGTCGCTCGCCCAGGGAGCAGGCGCCGAACGTGTCATCGTCGTCGGTACCGCGGCCATGCGCGAGGCGACGAACGGCGACCAGTTCCTGCAGTCGATCCGCGACACCGCCGGAACCGAGATCGAAATCCTCGATGGGCTGGCCGAAGCGCTCTACTCGTTTCTCGGCGCGATCTACGGACTGCCGGTCTGGAACGGCTACGTCCTGGACATCGGCGGTGGCAGCCTCGAACTCACCCGGTTCAAAGAGCGCCGCGCCGTCGCGCACCTGGACGCTTCCGCTCGGCGCGCTGCGCACGACGCAGGACTTCATCAAGAGCGATCCGCCGACGGGCAAGGAAATTCGCACGCTCAAACGTCACATCGCCGACGCGTCTGAAAGAAAACGTCATCCCGCCGGCGGAGCCGGGCGACATGCTGGTCGGTACCGGTGGCACGATTCGCAACATCGCCAAGATCGATCGCAAGCAACGGCCCCGCCCGATTCATCGTCTGCATGGCTACTCGCTCCCGTTCGAGCGGGTTCGCAGAGTCGTGTCGCACCTCTCGTCCATCGACGCCGCGACGCCGTGCCGGGACGCCCGGTCTGAATTCCGACCGGGCCGACTCGATCGTCGGGGGCGCGATTGCCGTCCAGGTCGTGATGGAGCATGCTGGGCATTTCTGAACTGCTGGTATCGGGAAAGGGCTTGCGCGAGGGCATCGCGTTCGCCATCTGCAATCCGGAGGCACCCGACCCAGAAGAGGTCAAGCGCTCCTCGATCGCGGCGCTGGCGTCACGATTCGGCGCCTGGGAGGCGGAACGCGCGGAACAGCGCGTGCCGCGGTCAGCCAGCTTGCCATGCACTTCGATTCCGGCGCGCCACCGGTCTTCAAAGAGATGTGCGAGTACGCGGCATACCTGCTCGATATCGGCCGAAGCGTCGACTACTACAACCGGCTCGGACACACCGCCACCATCGTGCAGGTCGCCGACCTGGATGGGTTCACCCACCGCGAGATCGCGCTGCTGGCAGCGATCATTAACGAGGCTGATCAGCGAAATACCGATCTGAGCCAGTTCGCGCCTCTTATCACTCCCGACGATGCCGACGAGATCGCGCGTTGTGGCGTCATCTTCTCATTGCCGATGAGATCGAGCGGCGATATCCTAGAAACGCAAACGTGAACCTCATGGTGGATTCGCAACCGGATACCGTTACGATCTCGATTCCACCATTTTCTGACTACGGGGTCGTCAAATTGGCGGACCGGTTTCAACGGGTCTTTGGCCGTCAGCTCATCTTCACATGAAACGGGGGGAAATTGGGGGGGCTGCGCAGTAATAGTCGCTATCCTGGCCGTCTCTTCATCGTCGAAGGGATCGACGGGTCAGGCAAGAGCACGCAACTCGACCTGCTCCACAAATGGCTCGTCAGCGAGGGATACCTGGTGGTATTCAGCGAGTGGAACTCGTCGCCGATCGTCAAAAGCACGACCAGCCGCGGCAAGAAGACGCGCAGTCTGACGCCCATGACGTTTAGTCTGATCCACTCGGCCGATTTCGCCAGCCGGATCAACTCGCAGATCATCCCGGCCCTGGAGGCCGGGGCCATCGTGCTGGCCGATCGCTACGTCTACACGGCCTTCGCGCGCGATGCGGTGCGCGGAGTAAGCCGCAAATGGCTGCGGCAGCTCTACTCGTTTGCCGTGAAACCGCATATCGCCTTCTATTTCGACGTACCTCTGGATGAATCACTCCGTCGCATTCTCACCGGACGTCCCGAACTGAAGTACTACGAAGCAGGGCTCGACCTCGACCTCAGCGACGATCCATACGAGTCGTTCCGGCTGCTTCCAGGGCATGATCCGGGAGGAATACAACAGCCTCGTCAAAGAGTTCGACCTCGAACGCATCGACGCCACCGACAACTTGATTCGGCAACAACAGCGCGTGCGCGAAATGGTCAAACCGTATCTCAAGGGCTGATGCGAGCGGGCAATGGTGGACTGCAGAACGCGCTCGAAGAAGAGCACCTGCGAGGGCGATATCTCGCGGAGACGGAAGGCACGGGGAGATAGATCGCATGAGACAGCTTCGCTTTTTTGGAGATCCGCCTCCCGGAATGGAGGAGACCCAATTCCCAGGCAGGCTGGTGGTCATCGAGGGAACGGACGGCGTCGGACGCTCGACCCAGATCGCCCTCCTGAAAGAGTGGCTCGAGGCCAGCGGTTATGCGGTCATGGGGACTGGTCTGCGGCGATCGAGCCTGGCCGGTCGCGGTATTGAACGCGCCAAACGCGGGCACACGCTCGATCCGATGACACTCAACCTCTTCTACGCGACCGATTTCTGCGACCGCATGGAGCACGTCATCATCCCAGGACTGCGGGCGGGTATGGTCGTCCTGACCGATCGCTACATCTTTTCACTGATCGCCCGGGCCGTGGTCCGCGGGGTCAACCGGCGCTGGATCGAGGACGTCTTCGGCTTCGCGCTGATTCCGGACATCGTCTTCTATCTCGATGTCGACGTCGACCACCTGCTGCCGCGCGTGCTCGACCAGCACCGGATTCGACTATTGGGAATCGGGACAGGACTTCCTGCGGGGCAACGACGTCTACAAGAACTTCATCCGCTACCAGTCGAAGCTACTGCCGGAGTTCCGGCACCTGGCCAGGCAATACGACTTCAACGTCATTGATGCCCGACGCAACGTGCTCGATATCTTCACCGACCTCAAGGCGGGCATCCAGGAGGTCGTGAAGGACATGATCGAGGACCAGCCAACCTCGTTTGACGAGATTACGCTTGACCAAGCTTCCGCATTACTTTAGGCGGGAGCCACCAGACGAGCGTCATGCCGCCCGGCATGACCACGCCGTCTGAACGAAAGCAAGCGGCCCCGCCCTTTCTTCATTGGCTGCGCCGGTCCGTCGATGCCAGCCAACAGCGCCCCGGCGAGTTCACCAAGCAACGGCTCGTGCCCCACAAGCGCGACGACGCCATTTGCCTGGCGTTGTTGAAGATACGAGATGACGTCATCCGGATCGTGAGAGGGTTCGAGCACGGGAACGTCTGGACGGCTGGCCACCCGGCAACCTCCTCCAGGACCGCCGCGGTCTGTATCGCTCGGACGTATGGGCTGCTCAACACCACGTCCACGGATTCGACCATCTGTCGCATCCCTGCTGGCGCCCGCGCGAAACGCTCCACGCCCGCTTCGGTGAGTGGACGCTCGCTGTCGTCCGGCCAACGCAATGAATCACGTTCGAACGCGATGGCGTGTCGCACCAGAATCAGATCCACGACAATTCCCTCTCGTGATTATCCCGCGAGACCCGGTTCGATGGTTTCCGGCGATGAATTCTCGGTCGAATCAGTCGATCGCAAACGACGCAGGCGACGCTCAGCTTCACGACGCAGCTCGCGTTCGAGCCGGTCCCAGCGCTTTCCGCTCACGCGCTTGTAGGCGTTGAAGAACTCATTGCGAGACTCAGTCGCGCTGGTCGCATAGCGCTCTGCCACACGACCCATGGCGAAGATCGTCTGCGCCGAGAGCACCTCGGCCGCGTCAACACAGATCTCTCGGAGATGGTCAATCGCGATCACCGAATCTTGATGACGTCCGAGCAGGTCCTGCACGTCGGTCAGGTCCTGGATAAACTGCTGGGCTGCTTTTCCATAGAGCGGGCTCACGAATTCGAGCGCGTAGCGGAGCTTCTTTCCGTCAATGCGCACGGCGTGGAACTCGGCATCGGCCGTACGACGACCAAGGCGATCTGCGCCGCGCTGAAATTTTCGGTGTCGCCGTAGCACCAGTTCGGGCGCCATCACTAACGCCGGGGCGGAGGCGTCAGCGCCGGGTCCGCTCCGCAGCATGGCACCAAACCGGGAAATAAGCTCAACGTAGCGATCGGAATCCAGAGCCGACAGCATCCGTTCGCGGGCGGTATCCCGCCGTCGGCCCAGCTCGTCACTCAGACCGTCGAGTGCTGCGGCGTCTCGCTCGTCGAGCTGGCTCTTCCATCGCTGCAACTCTTGCAACTGAACGTCGAGATCGCGAACGTCGCCGAGCGCGGAGGCAACCCAGCTCAATTCCGATCGAATCGCCTCGAAATCCACATCGATACTTCGCTTGAAGAGCGAGATGGCCGCCCGCAGCCGCCGAGCAGCCACGCGCATGTCATGCAACTCCTCGGGATCGTCTCCGAGCCGCGTTCCAGGCTCGTGTCGTACAAGTTCCTGATATTGCTTGCGGAACACCGCGAAGGCGAGTTCTCCGATGGTCGCATCCCGATCGATCCGGGTCGTGCCCACGTCCTCGTTTTGAGGAATCGTCAAGCCAAGCATGCTCGCGCCGGTCGCGAATTTGGATCCGGTTGCCGGACGCAGGCAACAGCCGGAGACCATGGCATCGACAAACGGCCGAACGTGCCGGATCTGGTCGACCGAGGTCTCGACTTCTACCCGCAGTAACTGTGACTGCTCCTCGAATGAATCACCGACGACGGTCGCGTGATCCAGCGCCAGTTCGCCAACATTCTGACCTTCGCGCCACAGCCGGTATCGCTTGCGTCGCGTTATCCAGGCAAAGAGCGCATGAGTTTCCATCCGCCCACGCATCGCGGCCACACGCGCGCCGACTGGCCCGCCGATCTGGTCAATGCCGTCTGCCTCGGTATCCGGAAGTCGCTGGGTGATCTCCAGCCGTTCGGCAAGACCGGCTTCACGTCGACCGTGCGCCTTGAGCGTCAGCTCGGCCCAGTGCTGGGTGCGACGCATACGAAGCGAGTAACCCGAGCGATAGACTCGCCAGTCGTCGGTGTCGAAATACGTGTCGACGTGTTCGTCCGGTTCCGCCAGGGTGATCGCGATCGGGACCGATGCCGGAAGATCGCGTATCCACGTCTCGACATGGTTGAGATCATCGACGTCAAACTGCCACTCGGCTTCGATGTGCTCTTGAATCTTCGGCATCTCGTTTTTTCACCTCGCGCGACGGCCGTTGTAGCGCCGATACAGTCGAACACCATGATGAAGTTGGAATCGTCCAAGTACGAGTCACTCTGAACGGGGTGCACACCTCACCCAAGCTGCGGCGGACGCAGTGTTGCTTCTAACAAGAACCGGGCGCCTGACATTGACATCATGAACAGGTACGCCACCAGCAGCGACCAGAATACCGCGCGGGAAAGATCGCCAATGGACCGAGCCGTGTTCTCTTCGCGCCGTATCAGAACCACGAAACAGAGCGCGAGTTCGAAGATGACGAGCACGGCCGAGACGACCAGTGCGAGCGCGATGACCGGATAGAGCGGGAGCCAATTACTCATTGCCAGCGCGCCGAAACCGGCGGACGGCAAACCCAGGATTACCAGCTCGTGGAGCCGATTGATAACCTTTCCCGGCCGCTGCCGATCTTGTCTCCACAAGATGTTACTGATCAGCAACCAGAGGAAGACCGCCAGCGTTGTACCTGTGAGCGCGCCGGTTATGAAGCGCAGCGCGTTTGCCGGCGGGTAGATCGTGACAAGCCGGACATCGACCAATGTCGAGTTGAGTCCGTCCAGGCCCATGACGACGACAAATGTCAGCAGCGCCGAAAGTACCCCAAGGGAAGGGACACCAGACGCGCGGAACCTGCCTCGGAGCAGGAGGTAGCACTGGGTGATCAGGAATCCGCCATAGATGCCGGTCATCCGCGATCCGAAGGGAAGTCGCTCGGCGCCGAACCAGAACGAATGGCTTGGCCGCTGAGCGCAGAGGCCGTGCAATATGACGATCGACTTCGTCTCGAGAGACCAGGGAGCCAGCAGCAGGCAGGTACATGACAGGGCCAAAAGCCCGGTGACGGCAACGCCCCAACCAGGCCGCCTGACACGAACCGAGGCCCGAGAAATGCGCGATATCGCGCTCATCCGCTCCCTGCTCTTTAGCGCCACGGACTCACTGGCACACTATAGCAGAATCGTCGTAGCCAACACGTACCTTTGTTCCATTGCCTGTACGATCAGTACGATCGTACACTGAAGCGCGGGAACGTTGAGGACCGTAGCCGGTGGACTCGGGGCGTCGGAGTCTAAAGTCGTCGAATTTGAGACGCAGGGGACAATCGTGACAGGGAACAAAACGGCGATCCTCACGGAGCGGCTCGACCGGCGGCGTCTACTCAAAATCGCCGGTGGCATGCTGCTGATGAGCGTAGTCGATCTTCGGCTACCTGGTCGTTCCGCCGCGGCCATGACCCGCATGAGCTGGGTTGAGAGCGGGGTCTTTCCTGCTCAAGGACGCTATCAGTCAGCCATATTCAAGGCCGATCAAGAGTTCAATAGCGTCGAAATCGTTTGGCAGGGCGACCTGCCCCAGGGTTCGTCGGCCGACTTTGCGGTTCGCGTGAGTCCGGACGGCACATCCTGGTCGGCCTGGCTTGAGACGCATCTCGACAGCCACGTCCGTTCATTGTCGGACGACCGGCGTTTCCAGATGCCCGCACTGGTCGCGCCGAACCGGTTTGTCCAGTATCGCGTCGATCTGAACCCGGATGGCAGCGGCGCTTACCCGGTCATCAAGCAGGTCGAACTGGCCTGTGTCGACACGTCAGCCCCGGCGCAGTACATGGACGTCCCGCCACCACCGATCGACGGCTTCATCATTCCGCGAGCCGGTTGGGGGGCGGACGAATCACTGCGCTTCGATTCCAACGGCAACGAAATCTGGCCTCCGGAGTATCGTCCCATTCAGAAGGTCATCATTCACCACACGGCCACCCAGAATCACGAGGCCGATCCGGCCGCGACCGTCCGCGCGATCTACTACTACCACGCCATCACCCAGGGCTGGGGCGACATCGGCTACAACTTCCTGGTCGATTGGAAGGGCAACGTCTACGAGGGTCGCGTCGGCGGCCCGAACGTCGTGGGCGGCCATGCACTGCAATACAACTGGGGCAGCCTGGGCGTCGCGCTCACGGGCGATTTCGATTCGACACCGGTCACTCAGGCCTCGCTCGACTCACTGGTCCGGGTCATCACCGACCGGGCAAAGAACGTCGATCCAGCTGGAATCGGCTTCTTCATCGACAAGGACAACGTGCCGAACATCTGCGGGCATCGTGACGTGCTGTCGACCGAGTGTCCTGGCGATCAGGCATATGCCGACATTCCAGCGATCCGCGGCTGGTGCAAGGGAAGTTCCACGCCCATCCTCGTGGTGCCCCAGCAGTCCGGACCATCGAGCGCGAAGATCGTCTCTGTCAAATGCGCGCCAAACCCCGTCTATGCGGAAACCTCGCTCCGCATCGAAATCGTGGTGCAGAACACCGGCAACACCACGATCAACACACAGGGACCACCGCCGGGCTACACGTATATCGAGGGCGAAGATTTCAATTCGCAGGGGTATCCGAAGCTCGAAGGCTACTACCGCGTCGGCGTCGACTTTGCCGGGAATACCGGAGTCCCGAATCCGTTCCGCTGGGGTCTGCCGGGACCACTCAAATCTGGAGAAACGACGACCGTCACTGGCTACGTCCAGTTCAAGACTCCGGGGGACTGGAATCTGAATGCCAGCCTGCTGCAGGAATTCGTAACCTATCAGCAGCAGAACGTCTTCCCGCAAAAGGTGAAGGTCCTGTCGTTGCCAACAAATCCCGCGCCGCAGAGCAGCGATCCAACGCTGGTCTATGAGACAGTGACCGAACACAATGTGCCGGCCTATTTTCACGACTACTGGACCGCCAATGGCGGACTCTTCCGCTTCGGTTACCCGTTGACCGAGCCGTACCAGGAGACGTCAGCGACCGACGGCAATATCTATACAACCCAGTATTTCGAGCGGGCGCGTTTCGAGCACCATCCCGAATATGCTGGAACCCAGTATGAGGTGCTGCTCGGACTACTCGGGCGTGAGACGACGACCAGCCGGGTCAACGAGGGTCCGTTCAAGCCGATTGCTCAACCTGCGGCCAGCTCTGATCACGACTACTACCCCGAAACGGGCCACACCCTGAGTGGAGGATTCCGCGACTACTGGGCCCAGAACGGCGGCTTGATGTCGTTCGGCTATCCCATCAGCGAGCAATTCCAGGAGGTCAGCAAGACCGACGGGCAAACCCACACCGTGCAGTACTTCGAACGGGTGCGTATCGAATACCATCCCGAGAACAAGGGCACCGTCTATGAGTATTTGCTGGGCCACCTGGGACGGGAGATCCTGATCGCCAGGGGCTGGTTGCCGTCGACGTCATAGCCGTCTAACGTGAGACATTCCTGTTCGATTATGGCCGGGAGGCACCATTCTTCGGCCCGGCTCGGGGCATTCCACTTAATGTCGAACAAGAAATAACTGCTATTTCGTCACGACTGAATAAACCCCAGCCCCAGGCGCCGCAGCGAGCGGAACTGGCCGACGCCGATAATCAGGTGATCGATCACGTCAATGCCGAGGATCTGTCCCGCGCGGCAGATTTCGGACGTGAGCGATACATCGGCCGCCGAGGGAGTCGGATCGCCCGAGGGGTGGTTGTGCACCACGACGATGCCGGGCGCGTTCTGGCGGAGCGCGTCTTTGAAGATCTCCGCCACGCGCACCTGCGCGCTATTCACGCTCCCCTGGTAGACGGTCGCGACGCGGAGCACCCGATTCTTGGTGTCGAGCAGCACCACGCGCAACTCTTCGTGGTCGAGCGACAGCATCTCGCTGCCCAGAAGCGCGAAGACGTCGTCGGGCGTCTGAATCTGGGGGCGATCTTGTGGATTGGTGGCGCTGATGCGCTGGGCCATGGCCATGACCGCCTTGAGTTTGGACGCCTTGGCCAGCCCAAGGCCGTGGGAACGTTGGAGATCCTCCAGATCGGCCCGCACCAGCCCGTAGAGCCCGCCATACTCGTCCAGCAGGCGTCGAGCCACGTCAACGACACTCTCGCCGCGCACGCCGGTATTCAGCACGATCGCCAGCAGTTCGGCATCGGTCAACGCCGCCGCGCCGCGCAATCGCAGCTTTTCCCGCGGACGGTCGTCCGCGGGAGTCTCTTTCATCATTCTGGATTGATAGCCAGGTAACTGCTCGGTCGAATCCACGTCCGGCCCTCGTTTCGTCGCGCTCGGCGCCACTATGCGCGATCCGCACGTACGGTGCAAGCCTCTGCCACATCTCGAACGTCCATTACCATCTGTTGACCCCGAAGGCCCGCACTGGGATCGCGTCACGCCGGAACGACAATCGCGACGATACAGCTGTGGCGCGCTCTGCGAGCCAATCCGGGCGTCGTGTATACTTTCGTTGCGCCGCGCCGTGCCATTCCGGCGCGGCGATTCTTGTATTCGCGGCAAAAGGCCTCTGGTAGTGAGGACGTGATCGTGGTTTTCAGCAGGCTCTTTCGCCGGCAGACCGAACCAGAACCAAAAATCGAGGCCGGACTCAAGAAGTCCCGGCGTGGCATCTTCAAGGACATCAGCAATCTTTTCGAGCGGAGTGAAATTTCCGACGATCTCTTCGAAGATCTCGAGATGCTCCTGATTCAGGCCGACCTGGGCGTCGACACCACCGTTGAATTGCTCGACAACCTGCGCGCCCGCATCGAACGTGAACGAATCAAGCAACCGGTCGACGCGCGTGAGGCGCTACGGGCCGAGATGATCGCTCTGCTCAAGAACGCCACGCGCAATCGCAAGATCAAGATCTACCAGCGTGGGGTGCCGTTCGTGATCCTCGTCGTCGGGGTAAACGGGACCGGCAAGACGACAACGATCGCAAAGCTCTGCAAATTCCACCAGGACCAGGGACGCAACGTCGTGCTGGTGGCCGGCGATACATTCCGCGCCGCGGCGATCGAGCAGCTTCAAGTCTGGGGAGAGCGACTCAAGACAACCGTCATCGCCCACCAGCCTGGGGCCGATCCGGGAGCGGTGGTCTTCGACGGCATGCAGGCTGCCTACAGTCGTAACGCCGACATTCTCTTGATTGATACGGCGGGACGCCTGCATACCAAGTACAACTTGATGGAAGAACTGAAGAAGATCAAGAAGGTTATCCAGCGGCACGTTGAGGAAGCGCCACAGGAGGTACTGCTGGTCATTGACGCGACGACCGGTCAGAACGGTTTAGTTCAGGCGAAGAAGTTCGCCGAAGCGGCCGACATCACCGACATCGCGATTGCCAAGCTCGACGGAACCTCGCGCGGCGGCATCGCCTTCGCGATCTCACGCGAACTCGGTATTCCGATCAGCTATGTGGGGACCGGCGAGAAGGTGCAAGAACTGACCGAGTTCGATCCGGAGACCTACGTCGACGCACTCTTCTTCGGTGAAGAGGAAGAGGAGAGTTAAGCATGTTCGAGACACTCAGCGATCGTCTAAACGACGTCTTTCAACGCATCGGCAAGAAGGGACGCCTCACCGAATCCGACGTCGACGAGGCAATGCGCGAAGTTCGCCGCGCCCTGCTCGAGGCGGACGTCAACTTCAAAGTCGTCCGTGATTTCGTCTCGGCGGTGCGCGAGCGTGCCGTCGGCGAAGACGTGACGAAAGCGCTGACGCCGGCCCAACAGGTGATCTCGATCGTCAACGAGGAACTGATCAAGGTCCTGGGCTCCGAACGCGTGCCCCTGCAGAACCAGTCGCCCCCACCGACGATCATTATGCTCGTCGGTCTCCAGGGCTCCGGGAAGACGACTCACGCCGCCAAACTTGCGGCACATCTCAAGAAAGAGGGCCGCAAGCCGCTTCTGGTCGCGGCCGACGTTTACCGTCCCGCGGCGGTCGATCAGTTGCAGACGCTCGGCGGCCAGATCAACGTGCCGGTTCACGCCGAGGGGACCAAGCCCAGTCCGGTGACGATCGCCGAGAACGCGATCACGCTGGCCAGAGACGAGGGTTATAGTCCGGTCATCATTGACACTGCGGGTCGTCTCCAGATCGACGAGCGGATGATGGAAGAGCTCGAGGAGATCACCAGGGCAGTACGGCCCACCGAAACCCTCCTCGTGGCCGACGCCATGACCGGGCAGGAAGCCGTCAGCGTGGCGCAGGAGTTCCACCGGCGCCTGGCCCTCACTGGACTGATCCTGACCAAGATGGACGGCGATGCCCGTGGTGGCGCGGCCCTGTCGATTCGCTCCGTCGTTGGCGTGCCAATCAAGTTCATCGGCACTGGCGAGCGTGTCGATGCGCTCGAGCCGTTCTATCCTGATCGTCTGGCCTCCCGCATTCTCGGCATGGGCGACATGCTCACCTTAATCGAACGCGCGCAGTCAGAGATCTCCGAGGAAGAGGGCCAGGCGCTACAGGACAAGGTCCTCTCCGGCGGTTTCAATCTGGAGGATTTCCTCAGCCAGCTCCAGCAGATCAAGCGTATGGGCCCGTTGTCGCAGATCCTGGAGATGATCCCGGGCATCGGGCAGGCCGTGCGCCAGCAGGACGTACAAATCGGTGACGATGAGTTCAAGCACATTGAAGCGATGATCCATTCAATGACGATCGAAGAGCGACGTCACCCGGAAATCATCAAGCCAAGCCGGCGACGCCGCATCGCGGCCGGAAGTGGCACAACACAGGCCGAAGTCAACCAACTTCTGAATCAGTTCAAACAGATGCAGAAGATGATGGACCAGATTGGCCAGATGGGCGGCGGCAGTCGCCGTGGCCGGCTGAAAGGTCTCCTGTCGGGCAATCCCCTTGGGGGGATGAACACCGCCGAGATCGAGGCCATGATGCAGAACGGCGGGATGCCCGCAACGGGCGCCGGACCGTCTCGCAGCCGTCCGGCGCAGATGCCGCGGAAAAACAAGAATAGGAAGAAGTCCAAAGGGCGTCGTCGCTAGAGAGTTCACCTCTCGAGCCAGCTTTCATCGACCGTCGCCGCACCGGATGGAGAGGTGAAGTTGCAATATGCTGCACCACGGGAAGAAACCGGGACCTGGTTTGAGCGGGTTCTTGGCCTCTCCCTCTTCTACAAAGTCCTGATCGCCAACTCCACCATCGTTGTGGTCGGCGCGATCTTTGGAACCGCACTCACGCTGCGGGCTGCCCGGGAGACCAGCGCCCTCTACAGCATGGTCGCGATCTTCGCCGTGATCGGAACGTTGTCGAGCATCGCGGTCAACTGGTTCGTGCTGCGTGCGGCGCTGAAGCCGCTGTTGGTGCTGGAGAAGGCCGTCGACGAAGTGCGGCTTGGCAACTTCAGCATTCGAGTGCATAAGGTTGGCGTTGGTGACCCAAACATTGACATGCTGACTGAGACATTTAACGGGATGCTCGACGCCGTCGAGCGTTACCGGACGCAGATTCACGAGATGTCGGTGCGCGCGCTCAACGCCCAAGAAGAGGAGCGCAAGCGGATCTCGCGCGAGCTGCACGACGACACCGCGCAGGCGCTTACCGCGCAGCTGCTCCGGCTGAAGACCATCGAATCAACCAGCGGAACACTCGACCCGGCGGGACTGTCACAGCTGATCGATCTGACGGCGGAGACGCTCGAGCACGTGCGGCACATGGCCCACGAACTTCGTCCACCGAGTCTGGATGACCTCGGGCTGCTGGCGTCCCTCGAAGGACTGGTCGCACAGTGTCGCGAACGCTTCGACTTGCCGGTCGTCTTTTATTCGGACGGTTTGAAGCAGCGACCGAGTCCTGACGTTGAACTCGTTGTCTATCGCATCGTACAGGAAGCCTTGACGAACATCGCCAAACACGCTGGCCGGTGCCAGGCGACCGTTTCGCTCCGCTTCTACCGTAATACCCTCTGGATTCGCATCACCGACAACGGGCGTGGGTTCGACATGAACACGCTCGATCGCAGCGGCGGCAGCGGACTCGGACTCTTCGGCATGCAGGAACGGGCTGCACTGGTGGGCGGCACTGTCAGCATCACCTCCGGAGACAAGCGGGGAACTGAAGTCGAAGTACGCGTCCCACTCATGATTCCGCTGCCCGCGGCCGCTGTAGGAGGAGAACAACCATGACGACTATCAGCACCCGCCTCATCAGCGTCGTGCTGGCCGACGATCACGCCATCGTTCGAGCCGGTCTGCGCGCGCTGCTGGAATCACAGCCGGATATCGCGGTGGTGGGCGAGGCGGGATCCGGCGAAGAAGTCGTCGACCTCTGCAAGCAGACGACGCCGGATGTCGCAATTCTGGACATTTCAATGCCTGGTGGCGGACTCGAAGCGACACGCAAGATCTCCCGGCTCGGACTCTCCACCCGCATCCTGATCCTGACGGTCCACGCCGAGGAGCGCTACCTGCTGCCCGTGCTGGAATCGGGGGGCTCTGGCTATGTGCGCAAATCGAGCCTGCATACCGACCTGATCGACGCGATTCGCATGGTGTCGCGCGGCGAGGTCTTCCTGGAGCCGGCCGCAACGCGCATGCTGCTGAAGGGGTACCTCGATCGCGCACATGACGGCCGCGAACTCGACCCGGGCAAGCTGCTCTCGGAGCGCGAGCGGGAAGTCCTGAAACTGACCGCGGAGGGGTTCACGGCTCAGGAAATCGCCGACCAGCTCTACCTGTCGCCGAAGACGGTGGAGACGTACCGGCATCGGATCATGCAGAAGCTTGGCTTCAGCCACCGCTCCGAGCTCGTCCGTTACGCGCTGCGGGCCGGCTTACTCGACCCCACGGCGGAGTAGCGACCGCAGCCAGACATTTTCACCTCCGAGTCCGTCAACTCTCCTGTAGAGGAGCGGGGTGTCCTCTGCGTGCCGTGCTCCCGTTGTCGACGTACCGGCACATGGTGGAAGCCCGCATACAGTTCGGTGAAACGCCCTCGGGTGCTCTGAGGACGTCAGGAGACCGGATCCCCGTGCTCAGGTGCGATCCCGCACGTCGGATAGAGCACAGCAACACAGACGCTGCTGATGCACCGTATCACCATCCGCCTTGATTCGCCCGGCACCGCGCTTGCGTGCCTGCAAGCTGTGACACGTTCGGATTTCACGCGCAAATGAGGAACGCCAATGCAACCTGCGACACCCGACAACACGCGACCACCACAGAAGGGACAGGGAATTATGTCCGGGCTCATCGGCGATGTGGCGCAGACCGTGCGTCAACTCGTGCGGGAAGAGTTACAGATCGCAAAAGATCAGATGTCCGACAAGGCCGCGGACATTGCCACCGACGCCGGAATGATCGCCGCAGGGGGAGTCGTCGCGTACGCCGGATATCTGACGATTCTCGGCGGAGTCGTCGACGGCATGGAATCACTCGGGCTGCCGCGCTGGCTCGCCGGGATGGCGGTTGGCTCGGCGACGCTCGCCGGAGGCGCGGCGCTAGTCCTGCGCGGGCTTGATAATTTGCAGATGAAGGAACCCGTCGTCGAGGGCGCGAAAGAGCAGATGAGCGATGCGGTCGACGAATTCGAGAGGCAGATGGATTGAGGGGCCACCGGCGGTCGTATGTCCGCCGTCGACGGTGAACCACCCCATGCCTTCAGCCTTCGATACCGCCGCGACGAAGGCGATGGACCGTCACCGCGACATTGAAATCGCGCGGATCGGGCCAGGGCCCAGGGTGAAATGAGAGTTCGTCGGTCCATCCAAGCTGCTTGATACGTTCGACGAACTGCGCTGCCACATTGCGGCCCGGCTCGGCGAGCCAGAAGAGCCCATCCGGCGCGACGAGCCAGTCTACCAGCGCCAGCATCGGTTCGATATCACGTTTCTCGTACAGCACGTCGGCCGCCAGGACGACGGGAAAGCCCGCACCAGCGAGCACTCGCAACTCCTGAGATGGCTCGCGCCAGTTGATCCGCATGGTTGCCGGCTCGCGCCCACTATTCTCGAGCGAATTGATACAGTTGATCAACAGTGAGTCCGCCGAGTAGTCCGCGACGGTGAGGCGCGCATCCTTCATCAGCGCCACGCTCGCCGTTACGCCGATGCCACTACCAATCTCCAGCACCCGCTGCTCCTGGATAAGTTCCGGATGGGCGATGATCTCATCGGCCAGCGCGATGCCGCTCGGCCAGATTTCGGCCCAGTAGGGCAGGTTCTGCTCCGGGTCACCTGCCGCGGCATCAAGCAGGACCTCGAAATCCTTCGGCTGCGAAATCCGCAGCCCGACGTTGCTTTCTGGAAGCGAGAACCGCGTCTCAACGATTTCGCCGATCTGGTCGAATAGGTCCTGGCGCAGCGCATCCAGACGGTTCACTGAAGCGACATCCGTTCACATTCACGAAAAGGCGACGGGCAGGATGATACCTGCCCGTCATTGAATCGTTCCAGTTGCTGATCTCAGTCAGCCCCAGCCTTGGCGAGCTGGCCGACCTTCTTGATGCCTACCGACACGCGATCGGTGCCGACCTTGATCTCCTCGGAGTGATAGCCGTCGCTCTCCGGTGAGCCGGAACGAAGCTCTTCCGAGAGCGTCTCGCCCTTGATGTAGCCGGCGAAGCGCTCGATCGATTCGGCCACGTCCCCCTCGGCCTGATAGACCGTGGCGATCGTGTCCTCGATCTGGAGACCGGCGTTCTTGCGAGCATCCTGCACACCGCGAACGAAGTCGCGCGCCAGGCCCTCTTGCCGCAGTTCCGGCGTGATTTCCAGATCCAGCGCGACCATGAAGTCGCGGTCTTCAGCGACCGAGAAGCCCTCGCGACTCCGTACCTCGACCAGCACCTCGTTCGGCTCGATTTCGACGGTCTCGTCGTCGATCCCGAGCTGGATCAGGCGTCCGGCGCGCTGGAGCTGGCTCAACCGCGCGGGATCGGCCTGCTGGATTGCTTGACGAACCTTGCCGAGCTTCGGACCATATTTCGGTCCGAGCAGCGGCAAGTTGGGCCGCACCGAGTAGCTGACATACTCGTCCGGGTTGTCGACGATCTCGAAGGTTCTGACATTGAGTTCGTCGAGAAGCTGATCCTTCAGTCGCTCGACTGAACCCGTCGCTCCCTGCTGCCGCGATCCGACCAGGACCCGTCCCAGCGGTTGGCGAACCTTGACGTTCGCCGCGCTGCGTGCCGAGCGGCCGAGACCGACCACGTGCAGCACGGCCGTCATATCACGGCTCAGATCGCTGTCGATCTTCGACGCGTCCACCGACGGATAGTCGGTTAGGTGCACCGACACCGGCGCCGTTGTGTCGACTGCCCGCACCAGGTTCTGATAGATCTCCTCTGTCAGGAACGGCAGGAACGGAGCCAGCAGTCGATTCACCGTCTCGAGCACCTCGTAGAGCGTCAGGTAGGCCGCCACCTTGTCCGCATCACTCTCGGTCTTCCAGAAACGCCGCCGGTTGCGGCGGATATACCAATTCGAAAGTTCCTCGACGACGAACTCTTCGATCGTCCGCGCGGCCGTCAACGAGTCGAACTTGTCCAGACTGCCTCGAACCGTGCCGATCACCTCTTGCAAACGCGAGAGGATCCAGCGATCGAGCAGCGAGCGCTGAGCGACCGGTACGTCGCTCTCGTGCGGGTTGAATCCGTCGAGTGCGGCGTAGTTTGCAAAGAAGGCGTACGAGTTCCATAACGGAAGAATGAACTGCCGCCGGGCCTCGTCACCCAGGTGGTAGCCAAAGTTCAGGTTCAGCGACGGGTTGTGCTTGAGGAAGAGCCAGCGCATCACGTCGGTGCCCATCTCGTTCGCGGCGTCCTCGAACCAGATGGCGTTGCCCTTGCTCTTGTGCATCTCCTCGCCGTTCTCGTCACGAACGAGCGCGAAACCGAGGCAGGTGAGATATGGCACACGACCTGTCAGCACGGTGCTCTGCGCCAGCATCGAGTAGAACCAGTTGCGGAACTGGCCCGGAAAGGACTCGGTGATGAAGTCCGCCGGGAACCACTCCTCCCAGTAGGCCGGGTCGTTCCGAAAGCTCATCGTCGAGTATGGGACGATTCCGGCGTCCAGCCAGGGATTGCCAACATCGGGAATGCGCGATGCCACGCCCCCACACTTGTCGCACCTGATCTTGACCGCGTCGACCCACGGCCGATGCGGCGTATGCCCGTCGAACTCGTCCCAGCCCTCGACCGCACGTTCCTTCAATTCGGTCTCGCTGCCGACCACATCCCACCAGCCGCAGTCGTTGCAGGTCCAGATTGGCAGTGCCAGGCCCCAGTAGCGCTTCTTGGAGATCATCCAATCGTCCATGTTGCGCAGCCAGTCGAGCTCGCGCTCCAGGCCGAAATCCGGGATCCAGTTGATCTGCCGCGCGACATCCATTACCGCATTGCGCCAGGGGTCGACGGCGATAAACCACTCGTCAACCAACCGGAAGACCAGGTCGGTACCGCAGCGCCAGCAGGTTGGGTAGCGGTGGGTGTGGTCGTATGCGTAGTAGAGCAGATCCTTCTCACGCAGCTTGTCGATGATCGGCTCGGCTACGTCACCAACGTACATGCCGGTGAGCCAGTCGAAACCGCTCACATAGATGCCATTTTCGTCGAGCGGGGCGATGGCCGGCAGGTCATTCTCCTTGCCGAGTTGCTGGTCCTCACGGCCGGCGCCCGGCGCGATGTGGACGATGCCGGTTCCCTCAGTCGCGTCGATCGCATCCCACTTGATCACACGATGCTGCACGTCCTTTTCGGCCGGAAACTCGTCGAATGGTCCGCGATAGCGCCAGCCCACCATATCGGTTCCCTGAACTTCACCGACCACCTCGTGCTCGCCACGGATCGCGTTCGGCACGGCGTCCTTGGCGACGTAGTAGACTGCGTCGCCCTGCTTGACCTTTGCATAGGTGAGATTCGGGTGCACCGCCGCGGCGACGTTAGCCGCCAGCGTCCAGGGAGTTGTCGTCCAGACCAGCAGGTACTCATCCGACCGGCCCTCCAGGGGGAAGCGGGCGAACAGACTCTTGTGCGTCCGATCTTTGTACCCCTCGCTGGCCTCCATCTCGGAGATCCCAGTCGCGCAGCGCGGACACCACGGCATCACGTCATGCCCGCGATAGATGTAGCCCTTCTCGTGGCATGTCTTCAGGAACAACCAGATGGTGTAATTGTTCTCGTCCGACATCGTGTAGTAGGAATTATCCCAGTCCATGAAGTAGCCGAGCCGCTTTGATTGCTCGGTGATGATGTCGGCGAACTTCCAGACCCGCTCTTTACAGCGGTTGACGAACTCGCCGATACCGTAGCGCTCGATATCTTGCTTGGAGTTGAAGCCAAGCTCCTTCTCGACCTCAACTTCAACCCAGAGGCCCTGGCAGTCAAATCCGTTTTGATAGCGCTGCTTCTCGCCAAGCATGGTGTGGTAGCGGACGTAGAGATCCTTGTACGTCCGTCCCCAGGCATGATGCACGCCCATGGGGTTGTTGGCGGTGATCGGGCCGTCGAGAAACGACCAGCGCTCAGTCGACCGGTCATTCTTATGGATGTAGTTGTCGACGACGCCCGTGTTGTACCACCAGCCAAGCGTCTCTCGCTCTTTTGCTGGGAAATCGACTTTCGTCGACACTGATTTGAACACCGGCACCCTCCCGTACTGATTAATCGGTTCCACGACCGGCGTGCGATGGGAGCCGGTCCCGATGATTCCATGATTGACAAAACAAAAAACCCGCCCTCGGATTGAGGACGGGGTTCACCCGCGGTACCACCTCACTTGGCCCGCTTGGGCGCGGACCCGCTCGGAGAGATGCTCCCACCCCAAGATGAGACGGGACACATCCCGGTCGCGGTAACGTGCGACCAATCCGTCCGCGCCTACTTGACCTCTGTCGTTCGGGCGGCGGCTCGGGAAGGATCTTCCGTGAGGTTTTCGATGCCCGGCTCGCACCGCATCCGGGTTCGCTGAATCGTACCCCCGCGTACTCGTTTCCGTCGCAGCCTTTACGGTTTCAACTATTGATTTTATCAGTGGCGGCAAGCCCGATCAATCGCCTGTGCTGAACGTTCGACCGGACTCACGTTCAACGACTACAGGGCCAAAAAGCACACATGTGTGATAGAATAGAATGTGAAAAGTTGAATGCGAGGCGCTACATGTGGACCATCATCTGGATTGCCATCGTCGTGGCGGTCATTGTGATTGGCACGATCCTGTCGATGTATTGCGGCCGTGGTCATCTCGGCGTGAACCATTCTGAACGCCACTACCTTGATGAGGTGGAGTCGATGTACCACCATCCATGGATGTAGGGTCTCAGCGCACAAATCGTGGAACGCAGCGGGGTCATGTCCAGTGGTGGACATGACCCCGTTATCATTTGGATCGTGATCGAACTACAGCCTGCGCCCGCTGGTTGCTTTGGTGACCGCGCTCGCGATGAAGGCCAGGATAATCGCGCCCAGCAGCGCCGGGATGATGGTGATTCCGGCGATTCCAGGTCCGAAGCCACCCAGGATCAGCGAGCCGACCCAGCTTCCGACGAGCCCGGCGACGATCGCGCCCAGCCAGCCGTACGGCAGCCTGCCCGGAACGATCTGGTCAGCAATCCAGCCGATAATTCCCGCGATGAACAGCATCACGATGAGCCCGACGAGATGGGACGTCAGCCAGATTCCGATTACCAACAACAGCAGTAGCGCGACAAGGACTCCTGCCAGACCCATGGGATGGCTCCTCCCGTATTGAGAGATCCGGCGGACTTCACCCGCTACCAGCGACCGGGTCCGTGCCGTCGGAGATCCTATGACTTCTCTCCCCCAATTAAACACCACATGGGTACTACTTTGCCCGCTACCAGAACATCAGCAGACCGTTGTAGTGTTACAGGGAAACTGATTGGCACGGCGAATCGACTCTGGTTCGAGAATCGATGTGAGGGACATCGTGACGTTCGCCGCCAATCGGACGGGAAGGGAAGGGCATCATGCTCCAGCGTGCTCCGCTGTCCGTGTCACGCCCGCTACGCCTCAACTGGCTGCTCCCAATCATCTTGCTCATGTCGCTCATCGCCACCATCGCTCCGGCTGGCGTGGCGCCCGCCGCGGCCGCGTCCGCTGACACGGCACAGGCCTTCGCCATGATCAACACGTACCGCTCCTGGCTGGGTCTGCCGCCGATGACGCGCAACCCAGCGCTTGACGCCTCCGCGCAATCACACGCCAACTACTACAAGCTGAACTACGGTGACCCGAGCCTCAATGGCATGGGACTCCACGAAGAGCAGGCCGGCAAGCCGGGCTTCACCGGCGCGTCGATGCAAGATCGGGTTGACGCGCAGGGCTACAACGGCTGGGCCAACGAGAACATCGGTCTCAGCGGATCGATGGTTACCAGCGTTGAGTGGTTCATCGGCACGATCAACCATCGCCTGACGCTGATCGACCCACGTTACACTGACATTGGGCTTGGCATGGTCAATGACGGCACCGCCAAGATCGAGGTGATCGACGTCGGGGCGCCAAGCTGGTCCGATACCGCCAAGCCGGACTGGGTCGCCTGGCCACCGGACGGCACGACCGGCGTGTCCTATAGCTTTTGGGGTGAGACGCCCGATCCATTTCCGGGCGCGAATTACCCCGTCGGCTATCCGATCACACTCAAGTATTTCGGACCGGGCGGTGTTACCTACAACAGCGCCACGCTGACCGCCAACGGGCAAGCCGTGCCCTCCTTCTCCGCCACGGGCACGGGCTGGCTGACGACGCAGACCGACATGATCTCGGCGCAGACGCCCCTCAAGCCCGGGACCACGTACACCGTCACCGTGAAGGGAACAGCCAACGGCACGGGGTTCACCAAGTCATGGTCGTTCACATCAGCGGTCGACGCCGGTGAGCCGCTGGCGCAATCGGCCGTGCCGACCGGGGTCACCCTTCCGCCCGGCGTCGCCAAATCCGACTCCGCCGTGCAGGGAATCTGGTGGAATGCCGACGGTGCCGTGCAAAATCTGAGCGCATCGCAGACCTGGCTCTGGGGACCGGACACCTTTGCCGCTCCGACCGAGCCGTACGCCGAGTCTCCCGGCGGTCAGCGGCAGGTCTACTACTTTGACAAGAGCCGCATGGAGATTACCGACCCGAACGGCGATCGTTCGTCACAGTGGTTCGTCACCAACGGGCTGCTCGTGCGCGACATGATCCAGGGCGCGGTACAGGTCGGGAACAGCAGTTTCACGCCCGCCGAGCCGGCGACCGTGCCGCTGGCCGGAGACGACACGCAGAATCCCAATGCCCCGACCTATGCCAGCCTGAAGAATCTCACCTCGCTTGGGAATGGGTTCAGCCAGCCAGACCGGACCGGGCAACAGGTCACGGCGACGCTCACCAGGAATGGCACCGTCGGGCAGAACACGTCGCTGCCTGCCAAGACCAGTTACACGTATTACGACACGACGACGAGCGTCAACGTGGCGGGCGTGTTGTGGACCTGGATGAACGCGCAATCGTGGCAGTGGATCTACGTCCTCGGTCACCCGATCAGTGATCCGTATTGGGTCCAGACGAACGTCAAGGGCGTCAACCAGTGGGTGCTAGTCCAGGCATTCGAGCGGCGGGTCGTGACCTTCACGCCAGCCAACGAACCCGCCTGGCAGATCGAGATGGGGAACGTCGGCCGCGCCTACTACGAATGGCGCTACGGCAGTGCACCGCCTGGGTCGTAACGCGCAATGTCGTCGGGATTGGCGAGGAGCCGGGTGCCGTACAGTCCGCTCGATTAACGCCCGACAAGAACCCAGGCAC
Source organism: uncultured Chloroflexia bacterium (assembly GCA_963728335.1). Lineage (GTDB taxonomy): Bacteria > Chloroflexota > Chloroflexia > Thermomicrobiales > Thermomicrobiaceae > CALAGB01. The sequence continues at coordinate 103,665 of CAVSJP010000007.1, read as the reverse complement.
TCAGGGGGGCTTGACCCGTCAAGATAATCAACGACCACGCTGAACAACCCGTCCGGATCAGCGTTCACGCCGCGAGGTCACGCAGCAATTGGAACAGCTGTTCTGGCTCGGTAATCATCGCGTCAGGACCGGTCGCAAGTTCGTGGCACTGCCAGCCGCTGTCCGTCCGAAACCGGTCAGCGAAGGTTCCAAACCCCGATCCACCGGGATCAGAGCAATAGATGAACGTGCGCGGGAGTTGTTTCGCCAGCAGATTGGACTGTCGAACAGGATCTCCGAACGCGTTCAGCGGATGCATACCAAGCCGCGGACGCAACCACGCGAGATCGTCCTCATCGGTGATGTCGAAGGTGTCGGACAACGGCGGAATGCCATATCAGTTCCCGACGCGGCGCGACTGTTCATCGAACGATGCAATGACGGTTGGCGTGAGCAGATCATTCAGCGATTGTCCATCATCCGGCACAAAGGCATCGAGATACACCAGATGACGGAGCCGGTCGGCAGCCTAGTCCGCGACGCCGGTGATGACCATGCCAGCGTAACTGTGGCCGACCAAGACGACGTCGCGCAGATTCTCATAGCCGGCACGCCCACCACATCCTGGACGTGGGTGTCCAGCCGAATGTCGGCACTCAGTAGATGTGCCCGCTCGCCGAGTCCAGTCAGAGTCGGCGTGTAGACGTCATGTCCCGCCGCTCTGAGGAGCCGCGCGACCCGCTGCCAGCACCAGCCACCATGTCACGCGCCATGGACGAGGACGAAGGTCGCCATTGCAGGACTCCTGATCGATATGACTGATGTGATTGGCGGAAAGTGTGTTCGACACACGTCACGACATGCGAGAACGGGAGCGACCACAAGCGAATCACCGTCATGCCTGGCCGTGCGGATGTAGCCGGGCACGTTGCGGACACCGGCGCTTCGGCAGCAGACGAATCGACACCGATCGTCGTTGGGGCCCGATCTGTTATGCTGCTGTGACGATTCCCCACACAAGCGGACGGAGCATCTGGTGGCCTCGGAGCAGCAGGTCTTCATCTCCTACCAGCGCACTGATGGCGACTTCGCCCGGCAGGTGCGTGCCCACCTGGCGGCCGCCGGCGTCGCGACCTGGATGGACGAGTACGACATCCCGGCGGGCGCGTACTGGCCCGACGAAATCGACACTGGACTTGCGGCGAGCGGCATCGTCATTGGCATCCTGTCGCCGGATGCGGTCGAGTCGCGCAATGTAAAGAACGAGTGGGACTGGGCGCTGCAGCACGGCAAGCGGCTGCTCCTGATGATGACGCGCCCGACCGATATTCCGCATCGCTACGTATCGATCAACTTCATCGACGCCACCGGCCCGGATCTCGCACCAGTGCTGGATGGCCTGCTGCAGGCATTGGGCGTCTATTCTTCGGTGACGCAACCCGCGCCAATCGATCAGACAACCCCCACGCCAGCGCGGCATGGCAGCCGAACCAGTGATGTGCGTCGTCGTATGAAGCCGCATACGGTTGGACGAAAGACAGAACAGGCGTTGCTCCAACGGGTACTTATGGGCGTTACCGAGGGAGAGGGCACGCTGCTCCTGGTCGGCGGCGAAGCCGGCATCGGCAAGACGACGTTGACCCGCTGGCTGCTTGCTGAGGCGGAGGAGCAGGGAGCCATTGTCCTTTCCGGCGGCTGTTACGACCTCACGACGACCCCGCCATATGGACCCTGGATCGAGCTCTTTCGGGCCTGGTTGAGTGACGCGCGGCTGCCAGCGTTGCCGGAGTCGCTTCGTCCTGGCGGTTCGCTCACCGGTATTGGGAGCCAAAGCGCGCTCTTCGAGTTGGTTGCCGATACCATCCCTGACGGGAGTGCCGAGCAACCGTTGGTCCTGCTACTGGAGGATTTGCACTGGGCCGACCAGGCCTCACTCGATCTGCTGCGCTATTTGGCACGTCTCGTTTCCGACTGGCGCGTCCTGCTGGTCGTGACCTACCGCGACGATGAGCTCACGCGCCGTCACCCGCTGTATCAAATCCTGCCTGTCCTGACCCGGGAGGCAGACGCCGTCCGCATGTCACTCGCGCGGTTTGACAGCGAGGCCATCAGCGCGTTGATCGCTGCGCGCTATCCGATGGCAGAGCTCGACCGCGATCGACTCACCATCTACCTGGCACACGTGTCAGAGGGCAATCCCTTCTTCGCTGGGGAAGTGCTGCGCGCCCTCGAGGAGGCGGGCGCGCTCGTCCAGGATCGCGCCCTGTGGCAGGTCTCCGGACTGGAGCACGTGCAGGTGCCCACACTCGTGCGGCAAGTGATCGAGAGACGATTGCAGCGGCTCGGAGGCGACGCGCTGCGACTGCTGGAGATCGCAGCGATCATCGGACACGAGGTCGATCTTGACCTGTGGACCGCGGTAAGCGGGGCGGACGAGGACGCGCTGGTCGCGGTGCTCGAGCAGGCGCTCGAAGCGCGGTTGGTCGAAGAGCTTGCCGGAGGTACGCGCCTCCGCTTCACTCACGCGCTCGTGCGCGAGACGCTGTACGAAGGACTCGTCGCCTTGCGCCGGCGGAGCTGGCACCGCGCCATCGGTGACCTGCTCGAGCAGCGCCCACGGCCCGACCCCGATGTGATCGCGGCGCATTATCAGTTCGCTGCCGACCCACGTGCCGTGGGCTGGCTCGTCCGCGCCGGTGAACGCGCGCAATTGGCCTATGCGTGGTCCACGGCCATTGAGCGCTATGAGACGGCTTTGCAGCTGCTGCAGGCTAGTGATGGGGATCCCAACCAGCGTGGGTGGCTGCAGTACCGTGTTGCGCGGCTGCAACGCTTCCGCAACCCGCGGGCTGGTGTGGCGTATCTGGATGACGCGCTGCAGCTCGCACTGCAGACCGGGGACAAGGCGTTGTATGCCGCGGCGCGATTCAGCCGCGGCGCCTGCGCGTTCCAGGCCGGCGACCTGGAAGCCGCGATCGACGACATGACTGCCGGCGCAGACATGCTCGAAGCGTTGCCGCGTTCCGAGCTGGAGCGCCTCGATCTGACACCTGACGCGCAGGGTCTGCCGACCGTGACAAACCCGCGTGGCTGGCTCGTAGCGACGTTGGCAATTGCCGGGCACCTGGCTGAGGCAGTGCGCATGGGTGAAGCGACGCGTGAAGGGCAGCCACACTCGACGCCGCTCGGCGAGATCGGGTGGTCCCACTATGGCGATCGACAGATTGGGTTGGGCTGCGCATATGCGCTTCTCGGGCGTGTTGACGAGGCGTGGGAGGCATTTGCGTCTGCGAGAGCGATGTTTCGAGACAGCGGCCACTACGGGACGCTGGGAGCCGCGGCACACAGCGCGCTCACCCTCGTGGCCCTACCCTACCGCACCGAGCAAATGGACGAGCAGCGTTTGCTCGTCCGTGAGAATGAGGAAGCGTGGGCGCGGGACGAAGGTCCAGCGAATCCTGGCGGCGACAGCTTCGCGCATGTACCCATCTCCCTGCTGCGAGGACAATGGGAGGCGGTGCGCGTTGATACGCTCAAAGCAATCATGGACAGGAGCAATGTCGAGTCCGTGGTGAGTTGCCGAACGGCGCTTGGCGCGATCAGTCACGCGCAAGGCGATGTCGATGAGGCATGGGGACAGGTACTGGCTGCACTGCCGGCTGGTCCGGCGGCAGAACCCGGCACCCAGGTGCTCGAATCAGCATTGGTCATGCAGCAATTGGCGGTTGCGCTCGCGCTGGATGCGGGCGATCTGCAGCTGGCGGCGACCTGGCTGGCGGCCAACGAGCGCTGGCTCGACTGGAGCGGGGCCGTACTCATGCGCAGCGAGTACCACACGCTGCTTGGCCGCTATCACCGCTTGACCGGGAACCGCGGCGCGGCGCACGTCGGTGCGACTACCGCGCTTCAGCATGCCTCAAAACCGCGCCAGCCGCTGGCCCTCATCGCGGCCCATCGCCTCTTGGGTGAGCTCCTGACGGACGATAGGGCGTTTGACGAAGCACGTAGCCACCTGAATGAGTCGCTAGCTCTGGCTGACACTTGCGCCGCGCCCTTCGAGCGCGCGCTCACACTTGTGGCGCAGGCGGAACTCGCCGTCGCGGTGGGCGCGCGTGACAACGCCGTGGAGTCGCTGGGCGCGATCCGTGAAATCTGTGAGCCGCTCAAGGCACAGCCGACGCTGGAGCGGGTAGCGACTCTCGAAGCACTACTCGACGATGGACCCGGCTTCCTCCAGTTCTGATGCGGTGTACGAACCGGGGCCGACGCTCCATCGATCCGGTGGTCTTCGTCAGAATTCGGTGAGGTGCCCCTGTGGGCATGTGTGCTTTGAGGGATGCGTTCCGACCGGCGACTGTTGGAGGGCATGTCCCCAGCGCGCGGTTCCGAAAGCGCGGAAGGGCTGTACCACAGACCTCCGCCACGTCTGCCCAGTCTTCCCGCTCTGACACCCTAATTCCCCTTGTTCTGCCGCTGCTCACGCTCGCGCAACAGCCCCAGGACGATGGTCTCATCCACGTGAAGGCCGGACGGCGCGTCTTTCGGGGCGCCGTCCGCAAAGGCCGAAATGAGTGTTCCATCGAAATAGGCGTCGATCACCTGAGGATGTACGTAGGACTGGCGACAGACGGCGGGCGTGTTGCCCAGGTGCTCGGCCACCGCTTTGATGGCCTCGCCAACGTTATGCTTGGCGTGGCTGTCTGAGTCGAACTCGCCGAGATCCGCCAGCGCCTGGGCAGCGCGAACCGTGCCATGCCAGGTGCGAAAATCCTTGGCGGTGAAATCCTCTCCGGTAATCTCGCGCAGGTATTGGTTCACATCGGTCGACGAGATGGTGCGACGGTCACCGTCCTCATCGACATATTGGAAGAGCTCCTGCCCGGGCAAGTGTTCCATCCGCTTCACGATCCTGGCCACGCGACGGTCCCGGACATCCACGTCGTGCTCTTTACCTCCCTTGCCGACGAACTGGAAGTGCAGAGCGTCACCATTCACAACCACGTGATCGGTCTCAAGGGTCGTCAACCCATAGTGCTGATTTACCCGAGCGTATTGTTCGTTGCCAACCCGGATACACGTCTTGTCCATGAGCCGCACAACCGTCGCCAGGACCCGTTCACGCCGCAGTCCATCTCGCCCGAGGTCCCGGCTGATCCGCCTGCGAATCCTCGGCAGTACGGTCCCGAACGCCACCATCCGGTCATATTTCGTTTCAGCTCGCACCGCGGTCCACCGTGTGTGGTAGCGGTACTGCTTTCGCCCCTTGGCATCCCGGCCGGTTGCTTGAATATGGCCGTTTGGAACTGGCGAGATCCAGACATCAGTCCAGGCCGGGGGAATGCTCAGCTTCTTGATCCGCTCCAGCTTGTCCTCTGCGGTAACCGTGTTCCCATCAGAGTCGACATAGCGATATCCCTTGCCGACCCGTTCCCGCCGAATGCCCGGTCGCCGATCTGTCACATAGCGCAACCGGGCTTGCTTCGCAAAAGAAGCCGGGTCATCTGTGTTGACATCGGCCATTCGTCCCTCCTTCCATCTTCGGTCGCCTTCCTGTGTTGAGTCGCGACTGCCAGCTTTCTTGGCAATTCGCAGGTGGCGAGAAGCACCGTGGGAATCTTCGTCTCGTCGAGAACGACCTGCCTGGGGCCCCCAGGTGGAAGGCGATGATCGCCGCGGACATGATCCAGTCGTCGAGACAACGATGAGCACTGTGATGACCTGACTCGCCTGGTCGGAAACGCCGGCGACGCGGATCTGCATCGACGATTCCTTGCGCACGTCTTCTCGTGGCCTGTCCGGCAAGGGAATGGCCTCCTCGTGAAGATGGTCGCCTCGCCTGAGAGTGCCCAGCCACCAAGCCCGTGACGATACCGCTCCCCCGAGGAGCGCGCAGATGACCAGATGCAAACTTGATGCCGTTGACCAATGACAGAAATGCGGGCGCTGTCGGGTCTCGAGCGGCGGCCAGCTTGTGAGGAACTGACGCCATGGCATCAGCGTCGACAACGATGACCTGACGCAGGGTCCGGTGCAGATCACCCAGCACGACGAGCCACGCTAAATGGCGATGTCGACAGGACAGTATCGTGGAGATCGGTCCGGAGTCAGGAGGCAATGGTCCGTCGGGCTCAGGTCGCCCGTGCAGACATTCAGGCTGGTCCATTCACGGCATGACGGCGGAGGCACACATGGATGAGGTGCTGGAGGCTGCCTAGTCAAGTACGCGAACGGTGGAACGTTCGAATTACCCGTTCCGAGCGTGTGGCGCTCGTCCTTGAATCCAACAAGTAGACCGGAACATACGCGTGAGGCCGTCCTCATCCTGCGCTGCGTTTATCGTCTCTCGCCGGATAATCAACAAGCGGTTCTGGAGAAGGGCTAAGGATGAGGGCGGGTTATGTGGCGGTCGCCTCGTCCAACGCCGCGCGAATAATTGCCGGGTGATTGCTGGTGATACTGTCGACGCCCATCGCCACGAGCGACTTTGCCGTTGCGGCATCGTCCACCGTCCAGGCGAACACCCGGAACCCGTTCCGGTGCAGTCGCTCGACCAGCGGCGCATCGATCGAATTCCAGTGCAGCATGACGGCGTGAGCATGCGACAGGCGGAGCAGCTGCGGCAGGAGCACGCTCATGTACCGCAAAAATCCGGTAAAGAAGACATCGAATTCGACCGGAGTCCGGGCATGGCCACGGGAGAGACCCAGACTGAGTCGAGGCTCCAACCGCGCGAGCCTTCGCAGGCTGAAGGTATGTCCGCTGGAGATGATTGCGCGCTCCACCAGGTCGTGCTTTCTCAAGGTATTGACCACGTCCGATTCGAACCCGTGTGTCTTCATGTCGAGGTTGAACGGCCGTGCGTGTCCGAAGCGCTCGAGGTACTCGTCGAGCGTCATCAGCCAGGGCAGGAAACGGCGCAGCTGGGTAAACGGAGTGTCCTTGACCACCCAGCGGCATCCCTCGGCCCGTACGACTGGGTCGTGCAGCAACAGGAGCGTGCCGTCGCCCGACTGACGAACGTCGAACTCCAGCATGTCGACGGCAAGCGAGACGGCGTGTTCAAACGCGGGGGCGGAGTTGTCGATCTCGTTGGGTGCGCCGCCCCGGTGAGCGATCAGCAGCGGGCACGTGTAGTCGCGCGACGGGCTGGCAAACAGGTGATCAAAAAGTAAGGTCATCGATCTCTACGAGCGAACGCAGCCAACGATAGACGGTGACCAATCCGGCGAAGAATGAGAAGCCCAGGAGGTACGAGGCCAGCACGTCGGTCAACCAGTGATGACCGAGATAGACACGCGACGGGCCGACCAGACCGATAATCGCTCCGGCCAGCGACACGAAGATGCGCCCGACAGCACGGTTGCGTGTGGTGGTCGCCACGACATAGGCGAAGAATCCCCAGAACGTGACGTAGTGGAGGGTGTGGCCGCTGGGAAAGCTTGTATCCCGAATATCCGCCTCGACCACCCGAATGCTCGGATCGTCGGGCCGCGGGCGCCTGATAACGAGCTTGGTGAAGAAGCTCAATAGGCTGCCGCCCCAGGCCACGAGCAGAAAAAAACTCGCCAGCCGGCGACCTCGGACCCAGCACCAGGTCACGGCCGAGAGAGGGAGTAGTAGGCTCTGCGGGCGAAAGCCGAACCAGCTCACCCAGCCCATCGTCCGCGCCATGATCGGGTTATCGGTGCGTTGCAGGCGAACGGTCGCCGCAAGGTCCCCAGCTGGACGCGGATTGGAGCGGACAAAGAGCAACAACCAGAGATAGCCCGCCAGTGAGACCAGCGAGGCAATCACAAACATCTGGTTGCGGCGAAGCGGTCGTTGGCGAAATCCGTGCGCCTTTTCGTTCACCGGCATGCTAGTACTTGGGAAGGACGTTGAGATCGTATTCCGGCATGTCGGTCTCCGGCGCCTCGTAGCCCATCCCCTGAAGATGCCGCACCACCGATACGATCACGTCGTCCGGAGTCGAGGCTCCAGCCGTCACGCCCACCCGATCGATGCCGTCGAGCCAATCGGATTCGATCTCCTCGGCGCGCTCGATGTGATAGCTCGGGATGCCGTAGCTCCGGCCAACCTCAGCCAGCCGGGCGGTATTGGAGCTCTTCTTGCCGCCGATCGCCAGGATCATGTCGACCTCACGCGCCATCTTACGCAGCGCGTTTTGGCGCTCAGTCGTCGGCTCGCAGATCGTGTTGCAGACACGAATCTCTCCGCCATCACGGGCGACGAGCGGCGCTAACTCCCCGACGAATTTGAGGAACTCGTCGACGTTCTTGGTCGTCTGCGACACCACTGCCACCTTGCGCGGCGGCTCGACGTCTCCGTCTTGCCCCTGCCCGCGCCCGACTTGCCACGGCAGGTCTTCGACGTGCTTAGCGGCGACGGCACGCGTCGTTCCCGACCAGGAGATCACGCCGCGCACTTCGGGGTGGAAGCCGTCGCCATAGACCACCAGGTAATAGCCCTGGCGCACCAGCTTCTGTGCCAGGCGCTGCACCTTGGTGACGAGGGGGCAGGTGGTGTCGATCATCTCCAGACCGCGCATCTTCGCGTCTTCCGTGCGCTCCGGCCCGGCGCCATGGGCGGTGATCGCCACGCGCTGAAACCCCTGCTTCTGGGCATCCTCGACGGTCTCCGCGGTGTTGATTCCTTGCGCTTTGAGGCGTTCAACGATCTGAGGGTTGTGGATCACGTCGCCGATGGTGGCAACTGGCTGATCAGGGTTACCGGCCTTGCTAATGATGTCAACGGCGCGGCGGACGCCCCAGCAATACCCCATTTCTTCGGCGAGAATAATCTGTTTGGTCATCGGCGGCGAATCCAACTCTCTCGGGTGTGAGGGCAGACCTAATATCGAATCAGTGTCTTGCCGTCGAGCTTCGACTGATCGAGCTTGCCGCTCAAGCTCGGGACGAGATCGTTCGGAATCGTGATCGTATCCGGGTTCCCGTCACTAACGTACATTATACCGGGATTGTCCTCCACGAAGCTGAACCACTGGTTGACCTGGTCACGACTTCCGCGAATACGCGGTATCCAGTACGGCTCATAATCGGAATCGACCGGCGAATAGCCGGGATTCGCGCCGACGTTCAGCGCGGCCTTGAATGCGTAATGCTTACCGTTCAGGTCAAACCCCTCGAATGCCGTCGTATCGCCATGCGCAGGATAGGTGCCGAACGGAACCGCGATGACCTCCTCCTGCGACCGCGGATCGAACGACCGCATCATGTCGACGGCGTCCGCCAACTCTTTCTCGATCTCCGTGGTCGTATGCTCGTTCATGTAGATGTGGTTCACTGTGTGGTTGCCGATCTCATACCCGTGATCGAGCAGGAACTGCACCTTCTCCTTTTCGTACGGCACCTGGTCCTCACCGTCGGGCCAGGCGAACGGCGCCAGTGGCAGGATCGAGAAAAGGCCGCCGCGACCGAAATCGGGATGTTTGCCAAAGAAATCCTCGAGGATGGCCACGGTGCAGTTGGGGTCGATGGTCTTCTTGCCGGAAGCGTCGACGATGTAGCGGAACTGGGAGATCGATCCATCGTCGAACGTCAGCACGATCGGCCGCTTTCCCGCCGGTGCCTTGATGTTGTTGGTGATGTAATCGTGAATTGGGATCACGTAGAAGTCGTGATCGTAGAGCCACTGTAGGTCAGAGCGAAACTCTTCGGGCGTGGTCGAATAATCACCGCCGGTATAGTCGATGGTGTGATACATCATCACCATGACCCAGCCAAGCTCGTTCGGCTTGTACTTGGCGAGTTCCTCGGGCGTCAGCGTCGCAACGCTCGTCGCGGTGGGTGTGGCCACCGGCGTCGCCACGCCTGATGCCGTCGGAGAGGCCGATGCCGTGAGCAAAGGAGGTGACGTAGGCGTGGCGTGAAGCGTCTGGCCAACTCCGGATGTGGGGCTCGTCTCAACGACGCCTGGTGTTGAGCGCCCCTGCGCACCGGAGGACTTCGGCACCAGGCCGAACGCATACGACACGAGCGTAACGGTGACCCCTACGGCAACGCAGGCCCACACGATCCGCGTGACTCTCCCCAACATTCTGTCCCCATCCCATTCCCGCGCTGTCGTGGCTGGTCGCCTGGTCAGGTCCCGCCCAGGCTCGCTGGCTGACCTGGCAGCCCAAGCAAATTAGGAAGCTCGAGCAGTGTCAAAATCTCGTCGTCCGGCCTTGGACCGCCCGGCCAGGATCGTCCCCGGCGATTAATCCAGATCGAACGAATTCCCGCCGCCCGGGCACCAGCGATGTCATGTTCTGGAGAGTCCCCCACATACACCGCCTCGCTCGGCTCGGCTCCGGTTATCGCCAGCGCCCGCTCGAAGATCTCCGGATCCGGTTTCCAGACGCCTTCTTCCTCCGACACGAGGATGAACTGGAACAGGTCCGCGATCGCCAGATGTTCGATCTTTTTGCGCTGGATCTCGCTCGGGCCGTTGGTAATCATGCCCACGTCGGCATGCTGTTTGACCAGCATCACGATTTCGATTGATTCTTCGAACAGTTCGAGTCCACGATACCGGTCGCTGACGTAGTGCGCGACGGCAAGCTCGCTCCGTTCCGGGTCGGCGATTCCGTGCTGCCGCAGCAGTTCGGGAAAATGTCCCGTGCCGCCAACCGAACGAGCCACGGACTCCTCGACTAACGCGTCCACGTCGATCCCAGGATCCCCATCCGCGGCCGCCTCAAACGCATGTCGCAGGCGGAGACGGAGGGACCGGTCGTGATCGCACAGGGTGTCGTCAAGGTCGAACAAGACGAGCGACGGGATGCGATCGCGTGTTTGGATCGCTCTATCTGACATCTTGCTCCCTGCTTGGCAATCTCAATCACCGGGCACACGAATAGGACAAGCCTACTGATCCGCGTCAGGTGGCGTCAAGACGAGGCCGGCGGGCTGGCTCAGGACGTGTAATCAGGGGCTGAGACGATCCGCCAGGTAGCTGAGCGCGGCGCCCGCGGGGGCGTGGACCACGATGGAGGCCGTCTTGTCCAGAGGGGTCGGCTCGTTGTTGATGATCGCGAGTTCGGCGCCCGAACGGGCCGCCTCTCGCGGCACGCGCGCGGCCGGGTTCACCTTGAGCGAGGAGCCCACCACCAGCATCACGCCCGTGTTCCGCGCCACGATCAGCGCGGATCTCAAGTCGTGCGCCACCAGCGGCTGGCCAAATGAGATCGTCGCCTCCTTCATCATGCCGCCGCAGACCGGGCACTTCGGCTCGGCACCGTTGAAGGCCCGATCGAACGGCTCGGCGTCGAACTCCTCGCCACACTCGAGACAGCGTACGCGATGGGCCGACCCGTGCAACTCGATGACGGAGCCGGGATTCGACCCGGCCTTCTGATGCAGACCGTCGATATTCTGGGTAATGATGTCCTGGAGAAAGCCGAGCTCCTGCAGTCGCACGAGCGCGAGGTGCCCCGCGTTTGGTTGTTTCGCGGCTAACTCCGGATAGCGCTCCAGGCGTCGCCGCCAATGACCGATCCGTAGCTCCGGATCGTTCAGGTAGTCCCGATACATTGTGGGCTTGATCCGTTTCCAGATGCCGTTTTGCCCGCGATAGTCAGGAATACCAGACTCGGTCGAGATCCCAGCACCGGTGAACGCTGACGCGGAGCGGCGCTCAAACATGACCTCGGCCAGACGGTCGAGTTTGGTCATATGCTCTGATTCAATGGAATTCGTGGTTGTCATTGTTCTCTTGTACGTGTCCATCTATCGATTAAACGGTGAATGTCAAGTGACGAATTGCTTTCGCGTTTTGGAACGACGTGCATTAAGTTGTTAGAACATGTCTTCGCTGGCATCGAAATCGCGTTTTCGTCAATCCGGTGATCGCGTCCTTCTGATCCGACAGAGTGCTCGACTGAGAGAACTGAAAACTGATGATCATCTGTTCGCCTCACGTGCTCAGCGCCAGGTTTGAACTTGGTGCGCTCATTGGCGCGGGTAACTACGCCGAGATCTTTCGCGCTACCGATGCGGAAGACGATGCGTCAGTCGCTATCAAGGTTCTTCGCTCAGAGCATGCCCAAGATCCTACGGCCCTTTCGCTCTTTGAGCAAGAAGCCGCCATTGGGCTCACACTCGCGCATGAGAACATCGTGAAGACCCGGCAGATCGGTCGAGCTGGTGACACTCATTTCATCGTGATGGACCTCGTCGCTGGTGTCTCGCTGCGACGCCGGATTCAGCTGACCGGGCGAGTTCCGGTCACCGACGCGCTTCGCATCATTCTGGGCATCCTGAGCGGCCTGGAGGCGATTCATGCGGCAGGGTACATCCACCGGGACATCAAACCGCAGAACATCTTGCTCGAGGCCACGGGCACGCCCAAAGTCGCAGACTTCGGCATCGCCATACGGCAGGGAGAACCTGGTGTAAGCGTCGAGGGCGTCGCCCTTGGCACTGCTGCCTACATCGCTCCGGAACAAGCATCCGGTCAGGCAATCGGTCCGGAGGCGGATGTCTATGCCGCGGGGGCCGTACTGTTCGAGATGCTCACCGGACAGGCTCCCTTCCCCGGCGACGACCCGGAAGTCGTCATGGACCGCCACCTGAGCGAGCCCCCGCCGGACCCGCGCTCACTCAATCCCGAGGTGTCGGCCGCGTTGGCCACCGTCATCTTGCGCGCACTGGCCAAACATCCGAAGGATCGATTCGCTTCGGCCCACGAGATGCGCCAAACGCTCCTCACGCTCCACTCAGAAGTCGAGGATCGGTCACGATTCGGCGTCACTCGCGCACGAGATCTATTTGGATTGCCACGATCTCGACCCGGAGGCATCAGCGGAGACCAAGAGCACGGGCCGTCGGCTCGGACCCTTGTCCCGGCACTCATGACGACGATCTTATTCATTGTCCTGGTGCTGGCACTGGTCAGCACGGGCGCGGTTCGAACGTCGCGGACTCAGATCGCCTCCAACACCAAACCGTCTCCGCAGGCAAACGCGATCGCTCAGGCTCCGGCCGAAGCTCGACAGCTCGATATCCCGACTGGCTGGAGTGCGTCCGCGGATGTCTCGAGTCCACGAGAATCGACCGCCCCGCTGCCGGGCGCGTCCGCCTCGGCGGCGGTGTCGCCACCGAACCCGACGAACCTCACGATCTACGACAACAGTCTGGCAACGGGCTGGGATACGAGCCTCTCATGGAGCGCGGCAGTCGAGCTGACTGCGCTGGAGACACCGCAGTCGACCGCGCGGTCGATCAGCTATACACCAACGGGCGCCTGGGCCGGACTCCAGATCCGCAGCGACGGAAAGGTCAACACGCGTTCCTACTCCGCGATCCAGTTCTCGGTCAAATCGACGCGCACTGGGGAACCGCTCGCCATCTACCTGCGCGACGCAAGCTATCGGAATCTGACCAACCCCATCCCGCTGGATACATTCGGCGGCACTCCGTCAGCCAACGGCTGGGTCACCTACACGATCCCACTCGCGGATCTGAACGCCTCCGACGTAACGCTCGGTAGCATCGTGATCCATAGCTGGACCAACCGGGCGCAGCCCACAGTTTATGTCAATGACATTCGGCTGCTGATCGCGTCGTGATCATCGCGCACAACGGAGATCAGCCTGCTCGTCTGTGAACTTCCGGAAGCGCTGCTTTCGCCTTGTCCACAGCCCCTGGAGTCTTCATCAGAAATGGGTGTCAACCTTGTCACGCCGGGGAAGCGGCAGTTAACCCGTTCGAACACCTGTAACGCTGCTCTCTCAAGTCACTCACGGGACCTTTGTACCTCAAACGCCCGTAAAAGAGTTGTTAACGGTATCCGGAACCGGCATTGCTGGCATTGAACTCGCGAAAATGGGACACCGGTAAACGGATTGCTCGAAGGCACGCCTTCGACGCCTGGAGGATAGATGACATCCGACGTAAGACGATGTCTCGGCAGCAGGTTTGTCCTTGACACCCGCATCGGGTCGGGCAACTATGCCGAGATTTATCGCGCGAGCGACAATCAGACCCAGTCGCTGGTCGCGATCAAGACGCTTCGACCCGAGCATTCAGCCGAGGAGCAAGCTCTCTTACTCTTCAAACAAGAGGGCGAGGCGGGATCGGCAATCTCGCACGAAAACGTCGTCAAGATCTTGTCGCACGGCGTTGACGACGACATCCATTACATCGTGATGGAACTCGTGCGCGGCATTTCCCTGCGGCGGCGTCTCACGCTGGCCGGTCGACTGTCGATTTCCGAGTCGCTTCGCATCATGAAGGCCGTTCTGAGGGGCCTGCAAGCCGTCCACGAGGCCGGTTACGTTCATCGTGACATCAAGCCCCAGAACATTCTTATCGACGCTCAGGGGACGCCAAAGATCACCGACTTTGGCATTGCGATCTGTCCGGGGGAGCCACAGGCCAGCCCGCCCGGACTGACGCTGGGAACCGCAGCCTACATCGCTCCCGAACAGGCCGCCGGTGAAGTAACAGGACCGGCGGCGGACATCTATTCGGCGGGAGCCGTCCTGTTCGAGATGCTGACCGGTGAAGCGCCATTCCCGGGCGACGACCCTATCGCCGTCATGAACCGCCATCTCTTCGAACCGCCGCGCGACCCGCGCTCCGTCAACCCGGAGATCTCGCCGGCGTTGGCCGCGATCGTGACCCGGGCACTGGCCAAGGAGCCCAGCGCGCGGTTTTCGTCGGCCCGCAAGATGCACGATGCGCTCGAACTGGTTGAGCCACAGAGCGATATGCTGTCCGACGCGAAGCACTTCGCTCCGGCCGGAAATTTGGCCTGGACGGTTCCGCTCGGTCCATCGCGACGACTGCCAGCCAGACTCCTCGGCCTGCCGGCATTGACGACGTTTGTGAGTGCGCTGCTCCTCGTCGTCCTGATCATCGTACTGATGCTGGCGCTGGTCAGTTCCCTGGTGACGGCTCGCGGCGCGACGGGGCGGCTCTCGAGCTCCGAACCGCCGAGTGGGCTTTCCGGTGGAGACATGCCGTTCGACGATCTCAATCCGTCGAGGAACGGTCCAATCGCTCGGGCGGCGTCGATCCCAAATTGGAGCGCCACCGCGGTCGTCGGCCCGGTCGCCAAGGCGACCGAATCGCCAACTCCATCGCCGTCAGTGACTCCGTCCCCCACCGAGGCGACGAGCGTCGCGATAGCCACCACGCCGCAAAGCACAGCGACACCTGCTGAAGTGGCTGTGTCACCTGAGCCAACGCCATCTCCCGGCAATCGAATGATCAGCGTGTCGACTGGTCCATCATATCCAGTCACCATCGACGACACTGAACAGTCGTCCAACTGGGTCAGTAATCCCTCTTCGGGATCGAACACTCAGCAGACCACCAACTCGACACCGCAGAAGCAGGCAAAGAACGAGAAACAGGGACAGAATACCGCTCCGGCGAGTCCGCCAAAGCCACAGAAGAAGGACACACCGAAAACCAAGAACGGCGCGGACAATCCGGCCAAACCGAAAGATCCGCCAAAGAAGTCCGCGCCACCGGCACCGCCCAAACCGCAAAAACCGGAGAAATCGCCGAAGTCACACGACCACGGTTCTAAAAGTCACCACGGGCACGGCTAAGTCGCGATTGCCCCCGTGCCCTGCGCCACTGGTCGAATCCCAGCATCAGTCCGAGCCCGAGCAGCCCCAGGCCCGCCAGCGCAATGACTACACTCCTGTTCACGATCGACGGACGATAGTCAAACTCGACCGCATGATTCCCTGCCGGGACCGCGATCGCGCGGAAGATTCCGTCCGCGGTCGCGATCGACGTCTGCTGCCCATCCACCGCCGCGGTCCATCCCGGGAAACTGGTATCCGCCAGGACCAGATAGGCCTGCCGGTCGGACTGCACCCGAATTGAAACGCGATCGTCCTCGTAATCGGTGACCGTCGCGGTGCCAGTCCCACCTGCTTTGGCTGCGGTCAAGTCGCCACTGAGGTAGAGCGTCGACGACGGATCGAAGCCTGGGCTCGTCACGGCGGCGAGCGCTTCATCCACGGTGGCGGAGGTTGCCGAATAGACGAGACGGGCGCGCGGCAAGACGGTGTGGTTCTCCCAGACCACCAGTCCATCCGACGTCCGCAGAACCTCCGAGAAGGCAGGAAGCGGGGCGCCCGACTTCGCATCGGTAATCAGGTAGCGCACGTTGAGCAAATTATCGAGCGCCTGGTATTGGCTGCCGCTCAGCGCGTCGGACACCTTCTTGTAGTTTCCTGGCTGCATCGGATCGAACAAACCGCCAGCGTCTTGCAGGCCCGCGACCGTCGCCACGTCCGGCTGCCAGGCGAGCGTCGTAGACGCGATGCGGAACGGCCCTGCCTGTACCATCTGCTGCCGCAGGAACGCCACCGCCTGAGGATGCCGGTAGCCCGCCGTCAGATCACCGGTACCGGGATTGAAGGTCGCGGTCGCGCCGAAGAGATCGAGCACGATCAGGCTGGTTGCCAGCAGGCAGGCGGCCGCGTCTCCCACCTTGCCCCGGCTCACGCCCCAGAGCAGCGCGACGACCGCCAGGAGGTAGATGACCATAAGGTTAAGACCGTCGACCGCGATAACGGGCCGGTTCGAAGGATCGTTGGTTCCAAGAATCAAGCTGTAGAAGAGCGGGATCACGAAGAGGATCAGCGCCGCGAGACCGATTAGCAGCCAGCGGATCGACTGTCGCACCACGAGCTGCAGACGTTCCTGAGCCGCCCCGTAGCTGATCTCCTGCAGGCCGAAACCGGCAAGCAGCGCCAGACTGAGATCGACGAAGACGTAGCCACGCGCAGGAGCCCGAATGAGGTTGTAGGGCGGCACGAACCGGTAGACCCAGCCGTGCAGCGGAGTCCAGGGCCCGAGCGCGAAGATCAGCGCCACGAGCGCAAACCCCGCCAGCAGCAGGCGAACCCGGCCCGGTTGGACCAGCAGACCAATCGCGGCGAAGACGAGCGTCACGACGCCAACGTAGGCCCAGACCTCACCACTCGAAAAGGATCCCCAGTAGTCGGTCGGGTTGCTGCCGAAGGCCTTCGGCAGCACGAACTGGAGCAATGCGATAGGTTCGACGCTGAACTCGGACGCCTGCTCGTAGCTCAAGCCGGAGCGAACCGAGAGCGACGCCATCTGCAGCGACGGCAGGATCATCGGAGCCGCCATCGCCAGGCCGGCGACCAGTCCACCGCCCGCCCGGAACGCGTCGAACCCAATCGATCGCCACTGGCGTTGAACAGCGGCCCAGAATGCTTCGGCGCTCGCACCGCCCTCCAGCCCGGGCAGGAGTTCGTGTCGCTCCCCGACCCAGTAGAGCCACCAGATACCTCCAGCCGTCAACTCGTAGAGGAGCATCTGCTGATGGCCTCCGGTGGCCGCCAGGAAGACGACCAGAGCCGTCGCGCAGGCCCAGAGCCAGTTGTTCGTCAGCGCGGTCTTCCTGAGCGTCAGGAGCAGCCACGGAAGCCACGCGGCGACCGAGAGCATCGAATAGTGGCCGAGATGGGCCGTAAGAAACCCGCTCGCGGAGAAGACGATCGCCGCCGTCGTGGCGGGAAAGCGGTACATCGCGAGCGATCGAGCGAGCACGTAGACGCCGAGCGCGGCGACGAAGTAGTGCCCGATGGCCAGCAGTTCGAGCGTTCCATAGGTGTAGGGCTGGTGAATCAGCCAGGCAATCACGTTCGGCGGGTAGAGCATGGCGGCCTGGTAGTTCGCCAGCTGAGGCATTCCGCCGAAGAGGCTCGGGTTCCAGAGCGGAATGTGACCGTGCCGCAGCGCGCTTGCGCTGAATGCCCCAAGCGGGAAGAAGTAGGAGTTCAGGTCACCGCCGCCGCGCGGCACCTGTGACGACGTCAACAAAGGACGCCAGAAGAAGAGGAGATTTGCGAGCAGCAGCGCACCCAGCGCGACGATATCCAGGTAGAGCGTCCGAAAGCGCTTGCGGAGCGGAAAGCGGGTCAGACAGAAAAGCGCGAACCAACCTGCAACCGCGGCGAGGAGGAGCCAGTGCGGGATCAGGCCACTGAGCCGTGGCCCGACATCAGCCGCCACCGGAACCGGGCTCCATCAACGTCATCACGACCACGGACGCGTTCGCGATCAGACGTTGAACAGGTAGTGGGCGATATCTCCATCCTGCACGATGTAAGTCTTCCCCTCCAAGCGCAGCTTTCCGGCCTTGCGCGCTTCCGGCAACCCGCCGGTCTCGACGAGATCCTCGTAGCTGACGACTTCGGCTCGGATGAACCCCCGCTGAATGTCGGAGTGGATGGTGCCGGCCGCCTCGACCGCGGGCGTGCCCTGGTTGATCGTCCAGGCGCGGCACTCGTCGGGGCCAACCGTGAAGAAGGAGATGAGGCCGAGGAGTTCATAGGATCGCTGGATGACCCGCGCGCGGCCCGTCTCCTGAATACCGAGGTCATCGAGGAACATCTGTGCGTCCTCGTCGTCGAGTCGCGCGATCTCCGCCTCGATCTTCCCGGCTACCGCGTCGATCATCACGCCGGGACTACCAAACCGCTCCTCGGCTGACGCCCGTAGCGCGTTCGCCCGCTCGCCGAGCATGTCGTCGCTCAGGTTCAGCAGGATCAGCAGCGGCTTGGCCGACAGGAAGCCAAAGCCGCGCAGCAGCTTCTCGTCCTCCGGCTGAAGCTCGACCTCGCGGATCGGCGTGCCCGCTTCCAGGGATTCACGCAGCCGCGCCAGCACGTCCGCCTCGCGCTCATTGGCTTCTCGCTCCGGGCCACGCAACTTGGGGATGCCGGCCTCGAGCCGCACTAGCCGCTTCTCGATCAATCCAAGATCGGAGAAGGCAAGCTCCAGATTCATCGTCTCGATATCACGCAGCGGATCGACGCTCCCCTCGGGATGCGGCACGGCCGGGTCCTCGAAGGCGCGCACGACATGCACCAGCGCGGCGCCCTGGCTCAAGAAGCCGAGCAGGCGCCCGCTCATCCCCTGCTCGCTGATACCCTTTGCCACTCCAGCTACGTCGTAATACTGGACATCAGCAGGCACGGTGCGCTTCGGATTGAACATGTTAGTGAGCACGTCGAGGCGCGCGTCAGGTACCTTTACCGTCGCGAGATTCGGCTCTTCCTCCCCGGAGGAGAACATTCCGGTCTCAGCCTCTGCCTGAGTGAGGGCGTTGAAGACGGTCGTCTTGCCACTCTGAGGCAGGCCAATAATAACCAGTTGGAGGGACATCCCATCTCCGTGTTCGTCACAAATCGAAGCCGTGACAACGATCAACGCGGCACGGCACTAACCTACGTTGTACCACGGGCCGTCCGATGCCGCATCGGATAACCCGCCGTGCCCTGCTGCAAGCCACCGGGGCTGGCGCCGTGACCGCGGCAGGTGGCTACTCGTTGCTCGGAGAACCGGGCAACTTTCAGGTGGAGCATATCAAGGTTCGGTGCGACCTACCCGCGGGCTTGCGAATCGGCGCGCTGAGCGACTTCCACCTCTGCGATTCAATCAGCCAGACGCGCGTCGAGACGGCAGCTCGACTGTTGACCGAGCAGCAGCCTGACCTGATCGTTCTCCTCGGCGACTACTCGACCGCGATGCACTCGGGCAGCGTCATTCGTGGACAGGTCGAGACGGCGCTCGAGATTCTCGGGAAGCTCACCGCGCCGCTCGGCGTCTACGCCATCCTCGGGAACCACGACGTCACGCCAAAACTCGCCGACATCGGCGGCATCATCGAGCGCAACGGCATCACGGCTCTGATCGACAGCGGCACGGTGCTGGCGGTCCGGGGCGAGCGCTTCGGCATCGCCGGGCTGGCCGACACACTTCAGATGCACCCAAATCCGGCGGCAGCGGTCCGCGGCATTCCGAAAGGCACGCCGCTGCTCGGCCTGATTCACGAGCCCGATTCGGCGGCCATGCTCCCGGCGGCATCGCTCGTCCTCTCCGGTCACAGCCACGGCGGACAGGTCCGCCTCCCGGGCATTGGCGCACTGGTGTTGCCGGAGCGCGGTCGTCGCTTCCCCTGGGGACTACGCCGCGAAGGCGACACGCTGGTCTACACCACGCGCGGAGTTGGGATGGTGCCGCCGAGACTGCGGATCAACTGTCCCCCCGAGATCACGATTATCGAGCCGGTCGCTTCGGGCGGTCGCGTTCCGATGGGCCCAGTGACCTGAGGTGTCAATCAGCCTGCCGTCTCCACGAGTGGATCTACCTCCCCAACGGCGTCGAAAGCGGCCGCACGCAGTCGACACGACTCACAGACCCCGCAGGGCGCGTCCCCGCCGCGATAGCAGGACCAGGTCAGGCCGTAATCGACGCCAAGTGATAGGCCGAGCCGAACAACCCCGGCCTTGGTGACGTGGAGAAATGGGGTGATCACCGGGATGCTCAGGCCCGTCTCGACGAACTGCTTGCTGGCAAGGTCGGCGGCGCGCTGATACGCGTCGATGAATGCGCCACGGCAGTCGGGATAGCCAGAGTAGTCAACCTCACTCACCCCGATGTAGATGGCGCTGGCACGCACGACCTCGGCAAATCCCGAGGCGACAGCCAGGAAGATGTGATTGCGTGCCGGAACCCAGGTGGACGGGATTCCATCGGCCGGAGCAGTCGGAATCTCCCCCTGCCCCGTCAGCGACGAGGATGACCAATCGCCCAGGTTGATGGAGACGATCTGGTGCCGCCGGACGCCGAGCCACTCCGCGACTCGCTTCGCCGCCTCCAGCTCGCGACGGTGCAGCTGACCGTAATCGAATGACAGGGCGTACAAATCGAAGTTACTGGCGCGAGCCAGAGCGGCAGCAGTCGTGCTATCCAGTCCGCCAGAGAGTAGGATTACCGCCCGGTTGCGTTCCACCGGTTCTTGGGTCATCGTAGAATTGACTCCTTTCGGATCGATCGATATGGAAGTGGTTCGGCGGCTCACACATGAAGAACGGCGCAATACCCGTCACCAGCCGTAAGCTTCGGGTCCTGTCGCTCGCAATTCGGTATTCACATCCCGCCCTGACCTCCGGCGCGATCGTGGCCGCGCTGGCAACGGGCGCATGGCATCGCCGTTGGGAAACGGCCTATGACGGCACCCCGCGACGCGGTCTGTTCGACGGCCTGTGCCACCTCGGAACCGGTCTCGCAGTCTCGCTTGCAATTTTGCCCTACGTGCGAGACCGCTGGGGATTTCTCCGCATGAGCCTGCTCTGCTCGGTCGCGCTCGATCTCGATCACGTGCTGGCCGCCCGCTCGCTGCGCCTGACTCGCTGCATGACGATGGACCAGCGACCGGCCTCCCATTCGGTTCTGACACCGCTGATCATCGCGACGTTGGCCGAACGTTGGAATCCGCACGAGCACCTGGGACTCGCGGCGCTGGTCGGCCTGAGCTCGCACCTGCTTCGCGATTTGGGAACGGGCGGAGCACCGTTGGTCCATCCGAAAAGGATCGTCACCCTGCCCTATGAACTGGTGGTGGTGCTCCTTGGGACGCTGGCATTCGTGAGCCGCTACGGCGTCCGAACCGCATCCGGAGGCAAGTTCCTCGCGCTCCGCCTCTGGCGCTGGGTGATGACGCCATATCGCTTCCGCAGCTGATTCATCGCACCAGCACTCAGCCACACGGTAAGATCTGACCGGTCAGCCACTACGTCAGTGGAGACAGATCTGGCCGTGGCAACCTGGCTTGGAAGGAATCGAAGCAATGGTTGAGGCTCATGGCGGGCTCGGCGAGCTGCTGGTCGCACTCTACCTGGTCATCGCGATCCTGTCGTTTGCCCTGGCGAAGCGAAAGGGGCTGCCGCCCTGGGTGACTGGAACCGCGCACGCGCTGCTAGGCGTTCAGATCATCATGGGCATCATTCTGTACGCCAAGCACCCGCACGTCATGCCCATCTCACACGTAATTGTGGCGCTCCTGACACTACCGGCGCTCGGCTTGATGGTGCCGCTCCGTGGACGTCTCGGACGCAGTCGGGCGGTCGGCGTGAGCACACTGGTGGTCGCCGTACTGGCCGCGATCGCGGTCACGATCGCGAAGACGCGCTAGCTCGTTTGCACCCGGCGCCCGCTACAGTTCGCTGACAATCGGCAGAATGAGCGGGCGCAGTTTTGTCTGACGGTAGATCTGGCGGCTCAAGACGCCCTTCGTCCGGCTGACCAGATAACCCGTGCTGAACCCACCCTTTGCGCGACGCTCGAGAAATTTCTGCAATTCGTCCTCGGCCCGTTTGAGCACTTTCGGGTCGATCTCACCGTCCAAACCGTGCGCCGCGAGCGCCGGACCCGCGATCAACTGGCGACTCTCATGGTCGACCACCAGGCTGGCCACGATGAACCCGCTGCTGGCAATCTCATCCCGGTTGCGCAGGATTGCGTGGCGGTTGCTCACGATGTCAACCAGCACCGAGCCGCTATTGGCAACACCCTCGCGACGGCCCAAATCGCGTCCGAAACTGTAGATACCGCCGAGCTCCGGTAGGAAGATCTGACTGTCGTTCAGCCCGGCGTCCAGCGCGAGTTGCCGGTAGAGCGAGAGCATGCGGTACTCTCCGTGAATCGCCATCACGAAGCGCGGTCGAATCAGCCGCAGCATGAACTTCAATTCGTCACGGCTCGCATGTCCCGAAACGTGGATCGTCGGCTCGAGTGCTGAATAGACCACGTCCAGCCCGCGCTTGAAGAGCAGGTCGATCGTCTCCGATACGCTCTCCTCATTGCCCGGGACCGGCGTCGCCGAGAAGATGACGGTATCGCCCTTCGAGGCCTTGATCTGCTGATGCTCTCCACTGGCCACGCGCGCCAGCGCCGCTCCGGCCTCACCCTGACTGCCGGTCGTCAGGATCAGCACCTGCTTGGGCGGCAATTTCATCGCGACGTCGATCGGGATGAGCACATCATCGGGCGGCTTCATATAGCCCAGGTCCATCGCGATGCGCGTGCTCTGTTCCATACTGCGGCCCGAAACCGCGACCTTCCGACCGTGCCGGTAGCCCGCCCGGATCGCCTGGTCGAGCCGAGTGATGTTCGACGCAAAGGTCGTCAGAATGACCCGGCCTTGCGCTTCGCCGATCACCCGGTAGAGCGTCTCACTGACAACCGATTCGGATGGCGTGTGACCGGGACGCTCAACACGCACGGCGTCGGTCAGGAGTAAGAGGACACCCTCGTCGCCGATCTCCCGCAAGCGTGCTTCGTTCGTCGGCGGACCGAGGGGCGGCGTTGGGTCGAACTTGTAATCGCCCGTATGCACGACCCACCCCAGCGGTGTCTTCAGACCGATCGCGAAACTGCCGGGAATGCTATGGGTGACATTGATGAACTCGGCCTCGAACGACTTGCCGAACTGGTAATGCTCACCTGGCTCGATGACATGAAGATCAGCGAGGTCGAGCAGTCCTGCCTCGTCCAGCTTCGCCTCGGAAAAGGCAATCGCGAGCGCCGAGCCGTAGATCGGCACGGGCGCGACCTGCTTGAGTTGCGGCAGCAAGTAGGGCAGACCACCGATGTGGTCTTCGTGACCGTGGGTCAGCAGGATGCCGCGGAACTTGTTGATGCGCTCAAGCACGTATCTGATGTCTGGCACGATGAGGTCGATGCCACGCATCTCGTCTTCGGGGAATTTCGCCCCCGCATCGATGATAACCAGGTCGCCACGGTACTCGATGACCGTGAGATTCTTTCCAACTTCGCCAACTCCGCCAAGCGGGATGGCTCTAATTCTCGGACGCGGCATTCTTTGTCGTACCCCTTGCTGCATGATAATCGTTCGTCGGACACACTCGCGCTGCCCTAAGTCTCTCACGTTCTGGGCTTGAGAATCGACCTGAGGCCAAAGATCGCTCCGTCGCAGGCGCTCGTTACTCCCCTAGTCCGCACGGGTGATGCCCAACCTGGTCACCCGTGATGGGATCCTACCCCGTTCCAACCCTCGCTGGCCCGTTCCTTGACAGGCTGAATCGCGCCTCTCTAAGATGTTGGGTCGCTGCCGTTGGTTTACCCGTGAGGAGACGCCTCGTGACCGACCTGCTCTACATGGACGATAGCTACATGCGCGAGTTCGACGCGGTCGTCCAGTGCGTAACGGATACGGGCCAGGTCGTCCTCGATCGCACCGCATTCTACGCCGGTGGTGGTGGCCAACCGTGCGACACTGGCACGCTCAGCGCCGGTGACCGTACTTGGACCGTCACCAAGGTCGGCAAAGCGGATGGTCAGATTGTCCACACGGTAGAAGGTGACAGCCCGCCGGAGCCCGGCGCGACGGTTCATGGCGTCATCGACTGGGATCATCGCTACAAGCTCATGCGCACCCATACCGCGCTGCACGTCTTGTGCGGTACCGTCTTTCGCGAGTACGGCGCGCAGGTGACCGGCGGTAATATGGGAACTGACAAGGCGCGCATGGACTTCGAACTCGAGGATCTCGATCCGGGGCGCGTCGCGCGCATCGAGGAACTCGCCAACCAGGCGATCGCGGCCGGACTTCTGGTTTCCTGGCGCTCGCTTCCACGCGAAGAAGCCTTTCAAATTCCTGATCTCATCCGGACGAAGATCAACCTGCTACCGGAGGGAATCAAAGAGGTCCGGGTGGTTGAGATCGAAGGACTCGACCTGCAGGCGGACGGCGGCACACATGTCCGGAACACGAGTGAAGTCGGCGGCATCAAGGTGATCGGGACCCGCAGCAAGGGACGAATCAACAAACGACTCGAAATTGAGTTGACCGGCGACGCCGGAGCGTATTCGGCAACAGGCAGGTGAGGAAGAACGTGTCCATTGACTGGGATGGTCTTCAGGCACGGCGCGCGGCCAACATCCGCTCGTCATTGACGTTCAAGTTCGGCGAGCCCGAAGATCATCCGAACATCATCCCCTTTGCCGGCGGTGCCCCACCAGCCGAATGCCTGCCGCTCGATCGCCTCCGCTGGGCGTTCGACAAGGTGTGGCGTGAAGCCGAGCCGGAGACGATGTACTACGGCGAGTACCAGGGACATGGGCCGCTTCGCGAGTATATTGCCGGGCGCATGCAGCGCCGCGGGGCGGACGTCTCGGCGGACGAAATACTCATCACGAACGGGTCGCAGCAGGGGCTTGAGCTGTGCGCCAAGATCTTCCTGAACCCCGGCGACCGGGTCATCGTCGAAGCGCCGACGTACTTCGGGGCGCTTCAGATCTTCGACGTCTATGAGGCCGAATATGTGCCCGTTCCGCTGGATGATGTCGGAATCGTTCTCTCCGACCTGGAGCGCGCGCTCCAGCGCTCGCCGAAGCCGAAGTTCATGTACTTGATCCCGACGTTTCAAAACCCGACAGGGATCTCGCTCAGTCGTGATCGCCGCCAGAAGGTCGTCGAGCTGGCGCGGCAGTACGGCGTTCCAGTGATCGAGGACGACCCCTACGGCGAACTCTGGTTCCGCGGCGGCGATCACGGCACGCTGCGACAGTTCGGCCCGGAAGTCATCTACCTCGGCACGTTCTCAAAAACGATGGCACCCGCGCTTCGCATGGGCTGGATGGTGCCACCTAAACCCCTCATGAAGCAGTTCAACGACGCCAAGGAGGGGGTCGACATTCAGAGCGATCGCATGGTCCAGCGTGCGCTGGTGGAGGCCTGCCAGGATGGCTGGCTCGACGAGCACATTGCCGAATGTCGCGACAACTACCGCGACCGCTGTGATTTCATGCTCGAGTGCCTGGAGCGCGAGATGCCGCGTGGCACCCGCTGGACCATTCCAGACGGTGGCTTCTTCATCTGGGTTACGCTGCGACGACGGCGCGAACGCGGACGAACTCGTTAAGGAGTGCGCGCTGCATGGCGCCCTTTACAATCCAGGCTCCTGCTTCTACACGGATTGGGAGCCCAAGCCAACGCTCAGGCTCGGATTCTCCACCTTGCCACAGGACGACATGCGTGAGGGGATCCGCCGCATGGGAGAGGTCTTCCATCATCACCTCGGATAACCCGACAAGACCTCCCCGCGCTGATTCCGCAGGTCCACGAGACCGGAGGCCAGATGCCGAAGAACGCTCCGGAAATCTGGAATATCAGTGGCCATGACGTACGCGTCACCAGTCTGGACAAGCCATACTGGCCCGATGACGGTCTGAGCAAGGGAGACATGCTCGAGTACT
Organism: uncultured Chloroflexia bacterium; assembly: GCA_963728335.1. Taxonomy (GTDB): domain Bacteria; phylum Chloroflexota; class Chloroflexia; order Thermomicrobiales; family Thermomicrobiaceae; genus CALAGB01. Next base: position 77,623 of record CAVSJP010000007.1, on the reverse strand, counting down.
ACCGAGCGGTCGCCGGCACCATGCTTCCCTATCTCGCTCATCGTCCCGCAACCATGCGAGCCTACCCGAATGGCATCAAAGGTCCGCAATTCTGGCGGCGTGAGAAGCCCGACAACGCACCGGACTGGCTTCCGTATGTGACGTATCAGCCGGAAACGACTGAGACTCCCATCGACGTTCCCGTCATCGACGACGAGGCCGCGCTGATTTGGTATGCCGACCATTCCGCCATCGAAATTCACATGTGGCTGTCGTTGAGGAACGATCTCGATCACCCGGACTGGGCCGTCTTCGACCTCGATCCGGGAGAATCTGTCCCGTTCGAGCAGGTCCTCCAAGCCGCACTCCGCGTTCGCGCCGAACTCGAACGAAACGGCCTGCGCTGCTTCCCGAAGACCAGCGGAGGCTCCGGATTCCATGTCTTTGTGCCCATCCAGCCGAAACACTCGTTCGACGTGGTGCGTGAGTGGGTGCATGGGGTGGCGAATCAGCTGGAGGAACAGTTTCCGGACGAAATCGCGTCCGCCAGCGGCGGAACTCATCGCGGCAAGATCGTCACGATCGATCACGCCCAGAACAGCATCGCGCGCAACACGGCTGCCCCGTACACGCTGCGTGCCCGGCCCGGTGCCTCGGTGTCAACGCCCGTAACCTGGAAACAGGTTGAGTCCGGCAAGATCCGCCCGGAGCAGTTCACGCTGCGAACGGTCCCCGGTCTCCTCGCGCGCGACGGCGATGCCTGGTCCGGCGCGCTCCGCCTCCGTCAAGAATTGCCGAGCGAGCACTAGCATGGCGGCCAGGATCGGCGCGAAGTCCATCGATCGCAACTTCGGGACCTGAGCGCGATACCGGCGCGGAGCGGCCGACTACCCCTTGGCGCCACTGTCTGGAATGTAACGAACCTCCGCATCGAACGTAATCCGCGAGCAGCGATGCGATGCTATAGAACAGGTATGCGGTCTTGTCACGGTATCGACCACACGGAGCGCCGTCGCTTTCTCACTCTGACCGACACCAGCACGATAAAAAGGAGTGAATCGATGAACAAGCTCGCACGTCGCTCAATGCGAATTCTCGCTGCGGTATCCGTACTGACTGCACTCCTGGGGTTCGCCGTCGTTCCCGGCGCGAGCGCAAGTCCGGGCGCTGACTTGGCGGCTAGTATCTCTGGACCACTCCGCGTAAGAATCGGTGAATACATCACCTATACGATCACCGCGACGAATGTCGGCGACCAGACTGCCACGGACGTTGGCATCGATGCGTGGGTGCCAGATTGGTTCGACTTCGACTCCAACAGCAGCATCCATTGCCTTGGAACCACGTTGAGCAGCGGTGACCATATGTGCAACTACCCGGATTTGGCGCCCGGAGGTCAAGTCAGCATGACGATCACGATGAAGGCAACCGCAGGCAACAAGCAGGAACGGCGTGAGGTCGAACTAGGTTGGGCGTACGCCAGCAACGACGTGAATCTTGACAACAACCAGGCAGAGATTCCGGTGCACATGACCGGGCCATGTCGCTCGTGCACCAACAAATAGCGCGACGCGCGGGAGTACACTTCTGGGAAGACGACAACGCTCCCGCAAGCGGCGCATGCGTCACGCGCCGTAGGGGAGTTCTGGCGTGGACTGAGCAACGCCAAGAACGGACGGCACGCCGGTGCTGGCCAATCCTTGACTGAAGATCCGCCTATACCGCCTACCACACAACTGGAGGACACAAGGTCCTCCCTTGCCTTACGTCAGGTTTCCCGGCGCGGTCTCCGACGTTGGATTCGCACGTCCGGCCCGCATCGGGTCGTCGTGTGTTACAGTCTCTCTCCAATCGTGACCCGCAAAAAACACGGATCTCGCTGAAGTGGAGATGAGACGTTGCCCACCTCGCTGTCACCCTACACCTTGGTCCTTGGTATCGCTCAGGACGGTGGCTATCCGCAGGCGGGGGATCGAACCTCACCAGCCTGGGAGAACCGCGCGCTCCGGAGGTTCACGACCTGCCTGGCGCTGATTGACCCGGCGACGTCACGACGATGGCTATTCGATTCGACGCCCGATTTCAAAGAACAACTCCACCGGCTCGATGGACTCGCGCCACGTGAGGACGCGCCCGGACTCGACGGCATATTTCTCACGCACGCCCATATCGGCCACTACACCGGACTGATTCACCTCGGCATCGAGGCGCTGAACGCGTCCGCCATTCCGACGCACGCCATGCCCCGCATGGCGGAGTTTCTTCACGGCAACGGACCCTGGAACCAACTCATCGAGATGGGCAACCTCGAGATCAAGTCCCTCCAGGATCGTATACCGGTCCATCTGGACGAGAATCTGTCCGTCACGCCGCTGACCGTGCCGCATCGCGACGAGTATTCAGAGACCGTCGGGTTCCGTATTGCCGGACCGGAGCGGTCGGTTCTTTTTCTGCCCGACATCACGGGATGGGACGCCTGGGCCGCGTGCGGAACACGCATAGATGACGCGCTGCGAGAGGTGGACATTGCCTATCTTGACGGCACCTTCATGTCCGGCGATGAACTTCCGGGTCGGGATCTGAGCACGATCAAGCACCCGATGATCGACGCGAGCATCGCCCGATTCTCGGACCTCCCGGATTCCGACCGTTGCAAGGTCCGCTTTATTCACCTGAACCAGAGTAACCCGTTGATACGGGGTGACGCTGCCGCACTGGACGTCGTGACACGATCCGGCTGCGGAGTAGCGCACGAAGGGGAAATTGTGCGGCTCTAGGCGACGGATCGATTGAACCCGATTATGCGACCGAGGAGTGAACATGGCGAAGCACTATGAGAGCTTTAGCTACTGGCTGGAGACCTGCGGTGACGACTTGACGCCGCGGCCGTCGCTGGATGGAACGGTTGACGTCGATGTAGCCATTCTCGGCGCAGGCTTCACCGGGTTGTGGACGGCATATTACCTGCTCGAGCGCGAGCCGTCGCTCAAGATCGCCATCCTCGAGAGCGAGATAGCTGGATTCGGCGCATCGGGCCGCAACGGCGGCGGGCTGGGCAACCGCTTTCCCGTTGGGCTGCGACGCATGGCACAGCTCTTCGGCCGCGAGTCCGCGGTCAATCTGCAGCAGTCGCTCAACTCGGTCGTCGACGAAGTCGCGCGCGTCGGAGAGCAGGAAGAAATCGACATGGACTACGTGCGCGGCGGCTACATGCGGCTGGCGCGCAGTCCATATCAGGTGGACGTCCTGGCCAACGAACAACGCACGCTCGAGGAATTTGGATTTGGAGACGAATCATTGCTTCTCGACGCGCAGCAGGTTGCCGAGCGCGTCTCGGTGGCCGGCGCGCTGGGCGGTATCTACAACCATAACAGCGCCAAAATTCAGCCGGCCAAACTGGCGCGTGGATTGGCCCGTGCCGTCGAACGCAAGGGTGCGACAATCTACGAGCAAACGCGGGTAACGGACTATACGACGGGCGCCTACCCGGTCCTGCACACGGAGCGAGGACACGCCCGGGCAAAGACCATCGTGCTGGCTGGCGAGTCCTACCTCTCGCGATTTCCGCGGCTACGGCGCAAGGTGATGCCCGTCTACTCGCTGATCACGCTGACCGAGCCGCTCTCGGCGAACGACTGGCAACAGATCGGCTGGGAGGCACGCGAAGGGCTGTCGTCCGCCACTCACATGGTGAAGTACCTGACGCACACGAGCGATGGCCGGGTAATGTTCGGTGGGCGAGGGGCGCCCTACCACCTTGGCTCGTCGATCAAGGATGAATACGACCGCCACGAGCCGACGCACCAGATGCTCCAGGACAACGTACGTGAGTGGTTCCCCATGCTGAAGGATGTCAAGTTCACCCACACGTGGGGCGGTCCGCTCGGTTGGCCTCGCGACTACGTGCCGACCGTCTCGTACGATCCGTCACAAGGTCTCGCGGCCGCCTACGGCTACACCGGGACCGGCGTGGGACCGTCCAACCTGTTCGGCCGCATTCTCGCGGATCTCATCACGCATGCCGAGAGCGACATTGCGCGTCTGCCGTTTATCAACCGGCGTGGCAAGAGCTGGGAACCCGAGCCGTTCCGGTTCATCGGCGTTCGCTACGTGCAGCGAGGATTCGAGCGGTTGGATCAGCAGGCTGAATCAACCGGCATCGCGTCCAACGGCCGCTCCCTGGTGGAGCGCTTGACAAAGCATTGAACCGAGATCGGGTGTCAGCGTACGGGCTTGCCTCTACTGGGTTGAGTGCCACGGCCCTTACGTGAACGCCTGCACCCACTTCTGAGCAATGTCGAGCACCGGAGACGAGAAGAGGCCGAAGCCGACCGTTCCCAGCGCCATCAAGCCCAGACCAACACCCAGCAATGGCGTGCTCCGCGCCTGCATCTGGCGGATCGGCTCGTTGAAATACATCGCCGCGACGACCCGCAGGTAGAAGAAGGCGGACACCGCGCTCATCAGCACCACGATGACTGCCAGCCAGGTGAGATTGTTCTGGATAGCCGCCAGGATGACGTAGTACTTGGCGTAGAATCCGACCAGCGGCGGCATACCCATTAGCGACAACATGAAGACGGTCATCGCCAGCGCCGCCAGGGGACTGCGTGCTCCGAGGCCATAGAAGTCGTCCAGATCGACGCCGTGTCCGCGGTGCTGCAACCAGGTGACGACGCCGAACGCGCCAATGTTCATGAACGCGTAGGCGAACAGGTAGAAGAGCAAGCTGCTCACACTCTGGTCGCCCGTTCCGGCGCCCGTGTAGGCCGCCAGCGCGACCAGCATGTAGCCGGTGTGGCCGATCGACGAATAGCCAAGCATGCGCTTGACGTCACGTTGCGAGACCGCCACCACGTTCCCGTAGATCATGGTGACGACCGCGAGAGCTTCAATCAGCGTTAACCAGTTGCCACTCATCGGACCGAGCGCCTGAATCAGGATCCGGGCCATGGCCGCGAATCCGGCGACTTTCGGGACGACCGACATGTAGCCACTGACCGGAGTCGGCGCTCCCTGGTAGGCGTCTGGCGTCCACATGTGGAACGGCACCGCCGCGATCTTGAAGCCCAACCCGATGGCCAGCAACAGCATCGCCAGCAGCAGCGCCGGTTCAAGATTCGTCTCGCCGGCGATCATCGGCTTCAAGCGTGCGGCGATCTCCGACAGGTTGGTGCTGCCAGTCTCACCGTAGATCCAGGCCATGCCGTAGATGAGAATCGCGGTCGCGAATGCGCCAAGCAGGAAGTACTTGAGCGCGCCCTCGATGGACGTCACGCGGTTACGCGCGAAGCCGGTCAGGACGTAGACCGCGAGCGAGCTCATCTCGATGCCGATGAAGATCATGATGAGGTCACCGGCCGCGCCCACGAGCATGGTGCCGAGGATCGAGAAGAGCAGCAGGGCCAGGTACTCCGGCAACGGCATATTGCCTGGCTCGTCGTTACCCGACACGTACGACGTGGCGATCATGATGGCCATGATCCCGGCCGAAAGGACGACGATGTTGATAAAGAGCGAGAAATAATCAGCCCGGAACGTATCGTTAAACGTCGACTTTCCCGCGTTCCAGTCGATCAGCCAGTTGGATGCCAGTGAGGCACCCAGGCCAATCAGGCCAAGCCATGCGAGAAGCGGCTGCCGATCTCTCGGAAGCAAGATGTCTCCCGCGAGCACCAGGATCGCCGTGCCGAGCACGATGAACTCTGGAAGCAGGAGAAACCAATCCGGCTGTACCAACGGCAGCTGCACGCCGCTACTCCTTCACCAGGCGGAGATAGTCCGTTTGCCGGCACCGCCGCTGAACCATGAACGCACTCATGCTAAAAGCCAACCCCACCGAACGGTTGGGAAATCGCTTGCAGCGCAGGTCGCAGAATATCCATGATCGTCGACGGGTACACGCCGATCCAGATAATCGCCGCGGCCAGCGGGGCCACCGTAATGATCTCGGTCCAATCGAGGTCCCGGAAACTCCGCGGATCGATGAAATGCTCGTCGTGACCAGAGCCGCCCATGATCGGTTGCGGTCCGTGACCGCGGCCCTGACCCTGTGACTCGTTGAGTGGGACGTGGACTTCAGGATCGGTCGAATCCGGCGGCTCGCCGGGCGCCCGAACCCAGGCCACGCGCTGGTACATCCACATCATGTACCAGGCAGCCAGGATCACGACCGCGACGGCCGTGGCCCCCGCCCAACGATAGGCCTCGAATCCTCCCAGCATCGCCAGGAATTCGCCGACGAAGCCACTCAACCCCGGGAGACCAATTGATGCCAGCATGAAGAACATGAAGAACGAGGCGTAGACCGGCATGTTCGTCGCCAGGCCACCGAACGCCTTGATGAGACGAGTGTGACCCCGGTTATAGATCATGCCAACGCAGAGGAAGAGACCACCGGTGACCAGTCCGTGACTGATCATGACGATCATGGCGCCATAAAGGCCACGGGCGTTGAAGGCGAAGATCCCGAGCGTCACGAAGCCCATGTGGCTGACGGACGAATAGGCCACCAACTTCTTGAGATCTGGCTGCACCAGCGCCACGAGCGCGCCATAGATGATCGCGATGATCGACAGGACGATAATGTAGGGCTGCCAGGTCTTCGCCGCGTCCGGAAAGAGGGGCAGATTGAAGCGGAGCAGGCCGTAGCCACCCATCTTCAGCAGCACACCCGCCAGGATGACGGAACCGGCCGTTGGCGCCTCCACGTGCGCGTCAGGCAGCCACGTGTGGAACGGGAACATCGGCACCTTGATGGCAAAGGCGATGAAGAAGGCCGCGAAGACCCACATCTGGAAGTTGTGGCTATACGTCCCCTTCGCAAGTTCGAGCACGTTGAGCGTTCGGATGCCAGTCTGATTGAAGTAGGACTGGTAGGTCGCCACGATGCCAACCAGCATCAGGAGACTTCCGGCCAGCGTATAGAGGAAGAACTTCACTGCCGCGTAAACGCGATTGGAACTCCCCCAGATACCGATGAGCAGTGCCATCGGTATCAGCATGATCTCCCAGAAGATGTAGAAGAGGAACAGATCGAGGCTGACGAAGACTCCGAGCATGCCCGTCTCGAGCAGGAGCATGGCAATCATGTACTCGCGCACCCGGGTATCGATCGGCCGCCACGACGCGATGACCGCGACGATCATCAGGAGCGTGGTGAGAACGATCAGCAGCGCGCTGATGCCATCGACACCCATCAGGTACGACACGCCGACGTTCGGCAGCCAGTTGAAAAACTCCTTGAACTGCGGAGTGCCGCTCACCTGCATCGACGGGAGGCTCGTGTCGAACGACGCGATCATGGCGAGGGACAGCAAGAACGCCACGACCGTGCTGATCAACGCGATCCACCGGGCGATGTTCTTGGACGCGCGCGGCCAGAAGAAGATGATCAACGCGCCCACGGCAGGTGCGTAGGTTATTAGACTGAGGATCGGTATACCGTTCACCACGCTCTCCTGCCGCCTACCGAAAGAGACTACTTGCCAGAATCATGTACGCGCCCACGATGATGACCGCGCCAATCGCGATCGCCATGGCGTAGTTCGACACCAGACCGGTCTGGACTCGTCGCCAGCGTTCACTGGTGAACGAGACCACCGAGGCGACTCCATTGACCATACCGTCGATGATTTCGACGTCCACCACCCGCCAGAGAAAGACCGAAAAGAGGTACAGCGGATGGACGATCACGCGCTCGTAGATCTCGTCGAAATACCAGCGATGGGCGGCCAGGCGATATGCCGGCCCGAAGCGGTTCGCCCACTCCGACGCGTCGAGCGTCTTGCGCACGTAGGTGAAGTAGGCGATCAGGATTCCAGCAATTACCAGAGCCGAGGATGCGATAGCCAGGCCGATCGTCGTCGCCGAGGAGATGTCGACCGGTGGCGGAGCGGCATCGAAAACCGGCTCCAGGAACGTGTGGAACCAACCACCATCCGGCGGCCACCCGACCAGCGCGCCAACCAGCAGTGCCGGAATCGCCAGCAGGATGAGCGGCGCCTTCATTGACCACGGAGGGTCGTGCGGATGCACGTGCTCGGGATCGAAGCGCTCAACGCCGTGGAACGTCATATAGACGGCTCGCATCATGTAGAGAGCGGTGAAGAATGCCGCGACGAGGCCGGTGGCGGCGATGAACTTGTGATCCGAGGCCCAAGCCCCCGCGATCGTCTCGTCTTTGCTCCAGAATCCCGCAAACGGAAAGAGGCCAGCGTTGGCCAGCGCGCCGACCAGGAAGGTCCAATATGTGATCGGCATGTACTTCTTGAGGTTACCCATATAACGCATGTCTTGCTCTTCATGCATGCCGTGTATGACGCTGCCGGCACCCAGGAAAAGCAAACCCTTGAAGAACGCATGGGTAAACAGGTGGAAGATCGCCGGAACCCAGGCCCCGACACCCAGCGCGAAGGCCATGTAGCCAAGCTGGCTGACGGTTGAGTAGGCGATGACCTTCTTGATGTCGTACTGCGTGACGGCAATGGTCGCGGCGACAAACGCGGTCGCGGCGCCAATCGTCGCCACGACCTGCATGGCACTATCCGACTGGACAAAGATCGGGTACGAGCGAGCAACCAGGTAGATGCCCGCAGTCACCATCGTCGCGGCGTGAATCAGCGCGGAGACCGGGGTTGGGCCCTCCATCGCGTCCGGAAGCCAGACGAAGAGCGGGAGCTGCGCCGACTTGCCGACCGCGCCGGTAAAGAGCAACAGGGCAATCAACGTAAGCGTGCCGCCACCGACCGTGCCCAGCGAATTGAAGACCGATGTGTAGACCACAGTACCGAAGTGGACGAAGATCAGCATCACACCGATCGTGAATCCAAAGTCACCAATGCGGTTAACGATGAACGCCTTCTTGGCTGCCTGCGCGGCCGAGCGACGCCGGTACCAGAAGCCAATCAACAGGTACGAGCAGAGACCCACTCCCTCCCAGAATACGAAGAGGAGGAGGTAGTTGTTGGCCAGCACCAGCATCAACATCGAGAAGACGAACAGGGGCAGATAGGAGAAGAACCGGTAGAAGCCGGGATCTCCATGCATGTACCCGATCGAATAGATGTGGACGAGCAAGCTGACGAAGGTCACGACCAGCAACATGATGGCCGTGAGCTGGTCGACTTGCAGCGTGACCGGGATTTGAAAGGTCCCAGCCGGAATCCAGGTGTAGAGATGCTGGGTCATGACGTTGCCGTCGGAGCGAATCTGTGCAAAGACCGCCAGGCTCAGCCCAAAGGAGACCGCGACCATGGCGATCCCAAGCCAGGATGCATAGTTCTTGATGAACCACCGGCCGAAGATGAAGTTGACGACCGCGGCAATGAGTGGCGCCAGCGGTATCAGGAAGAGCCAGTGTGCCATTTAGCGTTCGCCCCTCTTCACGTTCGACTCTCGCTCACGCTATTCACGGAGATCGCGCACCGCGTTGACGTCGACCGTGTCGCGCCGGCGCGACAGCGCCATGATAATGCCCAGTCCGACGACGGCTTCGGCGGCGGCGACCGCGACTACGAAGAGCGCGAACACCTGTCCCACCATTGAATTCTGCTCCCAGGCAAAGCCGATGAAGCTGATGTTTACCGCGTTCAACATGAGCTCGATGCACATGAAGATGACCAGCACATTCCGACGCGTCAGCACGCCGATCATGCCGATGATGAAGAGCGCGGCGCTCAGAAAGAGAAAGTGCTCGGGAGTCAGCTGCGTCATTTGTTGCGGTGCTCCCCCCACGCCGGAGTCTCAACGAACTCGTCACCGGACTTGGCCATGACCAATTCGCGATCACCCGCCTCCGGCTTGATAACCGTCCCGGGCGGAAGCTCCGGAATCCTGTAGCCCTCTTCCTCGGTGTCGCCACGCGGGTGGCCCAGCGAGATCGTCAAGACATGGCGCGCCATACCAACGCCAGATGTCGCCACGTCAGGACGGGCGAGCGTGAGCGCGCCGATCGTCGCGACCAGTAACACCAATGCCGTGGCCTGAATCGGCAGCACGTAGCCCGAGTAGAGCACCTCACCGATCGCCTGAACGTTGCCGCCGACCGCCGCTACCTGCTGTGGCGTCCACGGGCCGATCTGGCCGAGCGCCGTTCGCGTCACGATCGCGGCAGCCACCTCCGCCAGCAGCAGGAGGCCAAGCAAGAATCCGAAGACGCGTTGCACGGGCTGGCCACCGTGAAATTCGGGAAGATCCTCCAGGTGAACCAGCATGATCACGAAGAGAACCAGAACTAGAATCGCCCCGGTGTAGACGATCACCTGCACCGCGGCCAGAAACTCGGCCCGCAAGATGACGTAGATTCCAGCCACGTTCACAAACGTGATTACCAGCGACACCGCGCTGTGAACCGGGTTCCGCGCCAGCACGACGCCAAGCGCCGCCGCTACGGCGATTAACCCGAGAATGTCAAAAACTACGACCTGTGCCGCCATCGCCTCTTCCTTATCCCGCGGGACCTGATGCGTGGTTTATCTGCTCGGCGAACAATCCAGCCCTCATCATTTCTAGAGCGCGTTGATCCCAAAGAGTCGAATCAAGCCGGTGAGCGCGACGTTGAGCAGAACGAGCGGCAATAACACCTTCCAGGCCAATCCCATCAGTTGATCATAGCGGAACCGCGGAAGCGTCGCGCGCAGCCAGACGTAGAAGAAGAGGAAGACGAGCGCCTTCAGCAGCAGCCACCAGAACCCTGGGGCTCCCGGGCCGTCCGTCCCTCCCAGAAAGAGCGTCGCCGCAAGCAGCGAGATCACGATCATGTTGATGTATTCAGCCAGAAAGAAGAAGGAGAACCGGAAGCCGGAATACTCGGTATGGAATCCACCAATGAGCTCGGTTTCGGCTTCGGGAAGGTCGAATGGGGACCGGTTCGTTTCGGCCACCGCGGCGATCAGGAACAGTCCGAAGGCGAGCGGCTGACTCAGAATGTACCAATTGGGCACCTGCAGGCCGCCGAAATTCAGTGTGCGCTGCTGTTCATTCAGAATGTCCACCAGGCTCATTGAGCCAGAGAGGATAAAGACTCCGACGAGCGACAACCCGAGGACGACCTCGTAGCTCACGACCTGGGCCGCGGAGCGGAGGCCACCAAGGAGGGAATAGCGGTTCCCCGACGCGTAACCCCCGAGGATAATGCCGTACACGCCCATCGAACCGAGCGCCAGCATATACAGCACCGCGATATTGATGTTCACGGCATAGAGGTTGACGCGGTAGCCGAACAGCGTGATGTGGTCGCCGAATGGGATGACCGCAGCCCCGAGCGGCGCAAGCACAAAGGACGCGACCGGCGCCACCAGGAAGATCAGGCGATCGGCGCTGGCCGGAATGATGTCCTCTTTCGTCAGGAGCTTGGCGCCGTCAGCCAGCGGCTGAAGCAGGCCAAAGGGGCCGGTGCGCGTCGGGCCGAGCCGATCCTGCAAGCGCGCCAGAACCTTGCGCTCAAACCAGGTCATATAGGCCATCGCGCCGAGGAGAACGTTGAGAACGATAAACCCGAAAATATAACTTGAAATCAAATGCTCATACATGTCGCCCGCCCGTGTCTCGTGTCTCTCGTTGCGCGATACGTCCAACTGCGTAACCAGGTCACATGACAACGGAGCGCGCGGGGCGCTCCGTAACCCTACGAGATTCTATCCCCGATCGCCCGATCCGTCCACGCACCGGGCGGGAAAACGTTAGCGATCAACCGACCCCAGCACGATATCGATGGTACCGATCATCGCCACGACGTCAGCCAGCATCGCTCCCTGCGCCATGTAGGGAAGCGATTGCAGGTTCACGAAGTCAGGCGTGCGCAACCGCATGCGATAGGGAATCGGCGATCCATCGCTGACGATGTAATAGCCGAGCTCACCCTTGGAATGCTCGATCGCCTGATACACTTCGCCCTTCGGCGGCGAGAACCCCTTGATAACCCAGATGAAGTGACGCTGCATGTCCTCGGCCGTCGTCAGCACGCTCTGGTGCGGCGGAATAACATAATTCGACTCCGTCGCCGATAACGGGCCGTCGGTCGGCATCTGCTCGAGGCACTGCTCGATGATCCGCACCGCCTGGCGCATCTCTTCCATACGCACCAGGTACCGGTCGTAGACATCACCGTGAGACCCGAGCGGTACGTCGAAGTCGATGCGATCGTAAAACAGATAGGGCTGTGCTTTGCGCACATCGTAGTTGACACCGGAGCCGCGCAGGCATGCGCCAGTCAGCCCGAAGTTGATAGCCACGTCCGGCTCGATGACCCCAACGCCGCGTGTTCGTGACAACCAGATCGGGTTCTTTGACAGCAGAGTCTCATAGTCCCTCTGGCCAGGCGGAAAATTCTCGAGGAACGTTCGCACCATGCCAGGAATCTCGTCCGGGATCGGTCGCGAGAATCCGCCGATCTCCATCATATTCGTGGTCAAGCGGGCGCCGCACTGCGCCTCGAAAATGTCGAGAATCAGCTCTCGTTCACGGAAGCAGTAGAGGGACGGGGAGAGCGCGCCGATGTCGAGCGCGTGCGTGCCAAGCCAGACGAGATGCGACGCAATGCGCGTCAACTCCGCGTAGATCATGCGCCAGTACTGCGCGCGCTCGGGCGCGACCACACCACAGAGCTTCTCAACGGCCAGGATGTACCCCAGGTTGTTCGACGGGGCCGCGACGTAGTCGGTTCGGTCGGTCCACGGCGTGAACTGCGCATACCGGTGAGATTCACCGAGCTTTTCGACGCCACGGTGGAGATAGCCGATGATTGGGTCGCAGCCCGTGATCACTTCGCCATCGAGCGTCAACAGCACACGTAGCACGCCATGCGTGCTCGGATGTTGGGGCCCCATGTTGAGGACCATCTCACGGCGCGACTCGGTAAGCTGTCGTTCTTCGCTGATCTCAACGGGAGTCGGCTGGGTAAAATCGAGGACCATGAGTTACAGCCTCCGGAGTCTGGAGCGAATTCGCGGCGCCGGGTTCTGGAACCCGGGCTGGACATATTCACGGAAACCGCGCAGCGGGTAGTCTTTGCGAAGCGGGTGGCCTTCATCCCAGTCGTCCGCCAGCAGGATACGCCGCAGGTCTGGGTGATCCTCGAACACGATCCCGAACATGTCGTAAACCTCGCGTTCGAACCAGTTCGCTCCGGCATGCACCGGCACCAGCGACGGCACCGTCTCGCCATCATCGATGCCCGCCTTGATGCGGAGACGAACGCGATTCGGGATGGAATAGAGCTGGACGACGATGTCAAACCGGGGCTCGGCTCGCAGCCGGACCATGTCGACCGCGGTCTCGTCGGTGAGCATGTTGTAGCGGAGATCCGGATGATCGCGCAGGAACTGGACGACGTCGCGAAGCCTGCTGCAGGCCACGCGGACGGTCATCTCGTCACGGAATGTGACCGCGTCGATGAAGGCTTCCGGAAAACGCTCTCGCAGCGCGAGCACCGCTGGGTGCGTATCCGGATCGGTCGGCCCCCAATAACCCGTCTGCCACGTCGCATCAACAGCAGGAACCTTGGCCGGTGCGGCAGCGTGCTCTTCACTCATGTCGTCTTCCCCCCGGGACTAGCGACGCGGTCCGAGCGCGGCCCGTGCCTCTTCACGTGATTGCACCCGCTCGGCCTCAGCCTCTTCAGGTCCGTGCTTCTTCGCGATCGTTTCGTATTTGATGACCTTATTCTGCAGTTCGAGAATGCCGTAGTAGAGAGACTCCGGCAGCGGCGGGCAGCCGGGAACGTAGACGTCGACCGGCACGACCTGATCCACCCCTTGCACGACGGCGTAGGTGTCGAACGGACCGCCGATGTTGGCGCAGCTCCCCATGCTGATGACCCACTTTGGATCGGCCATCTGATCGTAGAGCTGGCGGACAACCGGCGCCATTTTGCGGGTTACCGTTCCAGCCACGATCATCAGGTCGGCCTGGCGCGGTGACGCCCGATAGAGCATGCCGAACCGCTCAGCCAGGTCGAAACGAGGCATCGCGGCGCTGATCATCTCGATCGCGCAGCAGGCGAGCCCGAACTGAAGCCACCAGAGACTCGAACGCCGGGCCCAGTTGAATACCGAATCAACGCTCGTTGTCAGGATGTTCTTTTCGAAACGGTCTTCGATTACACCCATTCAAGCGCCCCCTTCTTCCATTCATACAGGAGGCCAACCAGTAGCAAAGCGATAAATATCACGGCCTCAACGTAACCGTAGACGCCGAGAAAGTTGAACGCAACTGCCCACGGGAACAAGAAGATGGCCTCGATATCGAAGACGACGAAGAGGATGGCCACCACGTAGAAGCGCGGATTGTAGCGACCACGCGGCGGGTCAATCTGCGGCACACCACTTTCGTACGGCTCGAGCTTGGCGGGGGTTGGATTCCGCTGGCGAACTAACGTTCCAAGACCCAGCAGCATGCTCCCCATCGCCATCGCGGATAGGAACATGAGACCTATGACGGCGTAACCAACGAGCATGTCTTTGCGACCTCTTTCGGGGTACCGCGAGAGACCTCAACCAGTTGTGTACTATATCACACACGACGCTCATTCCGGGCTCAGTTTTGCTGCGCTGTGGCGGAAATTTGCCGGTCTCACCGGTCGATTTGCCATGGTGCAAGCGCTTTGCCCGAACCAATCAACTACGCCGCGCGCCCCCTCCAGCGGGGATCAAACGGGCCGCCACCTGCCGACGCACTTGGCGTCGGAGTCGGCGGCGCGGCTGGCGTTGTCGGCACCGGCGTCGGGGCTGGCTTGGGAGGTCGCTGCGGTGTCGGTGCGGGCGTGGGCTGGCCTGTGTCAGGCGTCGTGCTCGGAGACGGCTCACCGCTCGGTGTCGGCTCGACGACTGGCGTCGGCGCGGGAGTTGGCGTCGGTGTCGCAATGAGCTTGTTGAATTCCTCGTTGTGCACGTTGACCATCGCCGCATACGTCTTGAGCGAGTCGATCCCCTGCTTGGTGAAGTGCGGATTCTTTGCCGCATCCGTCAGCGCCGCCTGAAGATCTTTCTTCTCGTCGTCAGTCACCTGGTTGCATTTAAGCTTGGGCCCCTCGCCCTTTACCAGAACTTCCGTCTTGGTCGCCGCGCCGGGAATTGGGAGCTTGCCGGTCGCGGTGCAGATCGGCGCCTCGACGATCCCGGGCGGTACTGGAAAGTCTTTGGGGACAGGACTACCGTCCGGTCCGAGGAGTGTTTGTTGCATTTCGGGATCTTGGTGCACTTTGACCATGAAATCGTGCCAGATCGGCGCCGCTGATTGGACACCATCCAGGTTTCTGGTCGGACTGTTGTCCGTGTTTCCGACCCAGACCCCGACGGCAAGATCAGTGGTGTAGCCCATCGTCCACGTGTCGCGATTGTCGTCCGTCGTTCCGGTCTTGGCAGCGGCCGGACGCCCGAGCTCCGGCAGCGTCAGCGGGGTGTGCGTGCCAAAAATCATCGCGCGTGCCTGGTTATCGGTCAGGATGTTGGTGATTTGGTACGCATGCTCGGCCTTGACGACCTGGTTGCTGTTTTGCAGAACATGCTCGCGATCCAGATTGAACAGGTCCTTACCGTTTCGATCACGAACTTCGATAATCGGCGTGTAGGGCACAAAGCGGCCGTTGTTGGCGAGCGTTGCGAAGACATTGGTGTGTTCGAGCGGAGTCACCTCACCGCCCCCGAGCGTGATCGCCAGCCCGTAGAAGCTCGGGCCACGCCAGAGCCCGGTCTGAATGCCCATCTTGTGAGCCAGATCGATCATGTTCATGACGCCGACGTAGTCCAACGCCTGAACGGCGGGAACGTTGAGTGAATTGGCCAGGGCGGTGCGGACGCTGACCGCTCCAAAGTTCTGCAGTGTGTCATTGTGCGGGGCATAGTACGGCTCGGGAGCACCGGGTGTCGGCCACTGTTTGGCGTAGTCGAAGACGACCGTCCCCGGATTCCAGCCCTTTTCGAAGGCGGCCAGATAGGTGATCGGCTTGATCGAGCTTCCCGGCTGACGTTCGCGCACTGCGACGTTTACCTGACCGTCGATCAGATCGTTGTTGTAGTCGGCGCTGCCCACCATCGCAACGATCTCGCCCGTCGAAGGGAGGATCGCTACCAGAGCGCCATTGTCGGCGTTATAGGGAGCCAGCTGTTTGATGCGGTCAGCGACGATCTTCTGGGCCGCATCCTGCATCGTCAGGTCAATGGTGGTGCGAACCGTTAGCCCGCCCTGGTAGAGCACGTCCGCGCCATACTTCTGCTCGAGGTAGTACTTCACATAGTTCACGAAATGCGGCGCGACATTGGCGTTCGCAGTCCGGGTCTGCGGGTTGAGCGGCTCGGCATAGGCATCGTCTGCTTGCGCGCGTGTGATCATGTCCTGTTTGACCATCTGATCGAGCACGTATTTCTGGCGAGCCCGGGCCAGCTCGTAGTCCTGAGTCGGGTCGTAGAGACTTGGCGCTTGCGGCAGACCGGCCAGCATCGAGGCTTCGCCCAGCGTCAGGTTCCAGGGATGCTTATTGAAGTAGGCCTGTGACGCCGCGTCGATGCCATACGACTGGTTTCCGTAGTAGACGTAGTTCAAGTACATCTGCAGGATTTCTTGCTTGGAATAGTGCTGGGTGAAGCGATACGCGGTGATCGCCTCTCGCACCTTGCGCACGTAGCTGTGCTGGTAGCCGATCTGCTCTGGGTAGAGGGCCCGCACGAGCTGCTGGGTGATGGTCGAAGCGCCGGACGACCCCGAACCGGAGAAGTTGATCAGGACGCCGCGCGCAATGGCAAGCGGGTCCACCCCCTGATTCGTCCAGAAACTGGAGTCCTCAGCGGCAACCGTGGCGTCGAAAATCCAGGCACGGTGCGGCTCGTTCGGATCAGTCTGCTGCTGCGAAATGTGATCGAGAATCTCCTGATACCCGACGGCAGTCCGGTAGCCATATTGCGGATCGGAGACTTCAGTCAGCAGCTTCCAGTTCCGGTCGTAGATCTTGGTCGTCTCGAACTGAATCGCGTTACCCGGCTGGTTGACGTCGGGCAGGCCCTGTGAGATGTAGGACCATCCACCGACACCAGCGGCGGTAGCCACGCCGATTCCGACGATGAGCAGCAGGAACAGGCCAAACACGCCAATGACCACGACCCGCGTCAGCAGGCCGAACCGGCTCATGCCGCGGGCCTTCTTGTTTCGAAGTATGGCTGGAGATACTGAGCGAGATCGCCGGCCGTTGGAACGTCGTCGAGATCGAGCGCCCCCCGGATTCGGGCGACGGCTGTTGCTACGACTCACCGAACCTCAATCATCGAGGCCATCACCGGGCGTCGGCACCGGTAGACGGAACTGGAACGCGATGTCGATCATACCATGCGCGCACGGATCCAATCCCAGGCTGACCGTGAACGATCGCATGCTACAATGCCCGAGGTTGCCACGGCGGCAACCTCCCCAGTTCCAGCAAGTTCTCGGCCTCCCGATTACAGTAATGAGGAGATCAACGGACATGGATCTCATGCTCAACGGTAAAGTTGCGCTGGTCGCGGCGGCCAGCAAGGGCCTCGGACGCGCGGTCGCCACCCAAATGGCGCGTGAAGGGGCGAAGGTCGCGATCCTATCGCGCGATCGCGATCGGATCGAAGCCGCGGCCGCAGACATTCGTGACGACACCGGTGCCGAGCTGCTGCCACTCGTGACCGACGTGCGGAACCGTGAGGAGATCGACAAGGCAATCGCGGCCACAGTTGAGCGTTTCGGTGGCCTCGACATCCTGGTAACCAACGCCGGAGGACCGCCTGCCGGCTCGTTCGAAACGGTCGACGACCAGGCATTTGTCGATGCCATTGAACTGAATCTGCTCAGCACGATCCGGATGTGCCGCGCAGCGGTTCCACACATGATGAAGACGGGCGGCAGCATCGTCACCATCACCTCCATTTCGGTCAAAGAGCCGTTGAATGACCTGATCCTATCCAATACCGCGCGGACCGGCGTGCTCGGACTTGTCAAGTCGATGGCGAACGAACTTGGAAAGTACAAGATCCGCGTGAACAACGTAGGTCCCGGACCGACCCGCACCGACCGGATCATCGATCTGGCGCGGGCACGGGCCGAACGGGAGAACATCCCCCTTGACGAGGCACTGGGCTACAGCGCCGAGGGGATCCCGCTCGGTCGGCTCGGTGAGCCAGACGAGTTCGCCAATGTCGTCGTCTTTCTCGCCTCACCCGCGGCAAGCTACGTCACGGGGCAGACCATCCTGGTCGACGGTGGAAGCTACGGCGGCACGTTGTAACTTCTGATACATGGGGGTCGGCGGGCGGGGCAGCCCGCCGACGGTTGCTGACGTGCTCGTTCGCTCATTCACGTCCACCGGATGGCTGCACGCGGATCAGATAGCCGGACACTCCGGGCCCCGGCCATGACGCTGGAGACGGTTCGAAGTCGCCAGAGATGCCTGTCTGACTCCTCAACCTACCCAAATTTCGGCACAAATCGTGCACTCCAAGCAGTGAACAGGTTCGAACACGCATGAGCCTCGGTCGAGGTTTCGGTGCGCATCAAGGTGCGAGGAGCGGCCATGGATATCAAGAGCATTAAAGGGATCGCGATTGTCGCCGTGAGCGACGGTTCGCGATTAGGATCCGTCAGCGACGCGCTCTTTGATCTCGAGAAGAGGCAGGTCAAAGCGTTCATTGTCGGCAGCGGTGGGCTGTTTGGCGGTAGCGACCGGATTCTGGATATTAGCGACGTGAAGAGCATCGGAACGGATGCGGTCATGATCGATTCCCGCGATCAGCTGATCGCTGACCGGAACGATACGCGCTATCAGGTGTTCCCTGACATCGGCAAAGCCACGTCGCTTCGCGTCGTGTCCGAGAGCGGTAGTCTCGTCGGCGATCTGGCAACGCTGCAGTTCGACCCGAACACTGGCAGCGTCACGGACATTGAAGTCTCACAGCATGGTCTGTTCGCCTCATTCCGCTCGAACATGACCGTGCCGACCACGTCGGTCCTGCGATTTGGCCAGGATGTCGCGGTCATCTCGGATGAGTACGCTGCCCAGGCGACCAGCGAGGCAGACCAGGCGAAGCCCGACACCTCCACCCGCGACACGGGGTTGCCGTCCACCAGCTAAGGAGCGCTAGGCAAAATGGGCGACGATCAACGCCAGAATGGCCGCCGGGATAACGTCTGCCCCAAGATACAGGGCAACCCTCGATCCAGGATCGATTCTGTTTCTCCGGAACGATAGCTGCCAGATCGCGGCTGCGATCATCCAGACACCAGCCGAAAATAAGGCGGCGCTCAGGTTCATAATCAGCCTTCCGAATCGTCGTGCGCGCGACGCAGGTCGTGGACAGAAATTGGCCCCGAAGCTATAATGCGCGCCGTTGATGCGCTTTATCCTACGACATCTCGCGTAGAACTCGGACGGAGGCTCTCATCGTGCCTGTCATCGCGACCGTCCCGAGATGTCGGCTGGACCTCACTCGCGAACGGGATGCGTGTCGCCAATCGATACTCGCGAAGCGTTCGCGCCGTGCGGGTGCTTTTCGCGGGGGGCCGCGGTGAAGATTCTCCTGGTATCACCTTTCGACTTTAGCTCTCCAGGCGGCGTGAACGAGCACATCCTGCATCTCGACCGGCAGTTCCAGATGCTTGGCCACGAGACGCGCATTCTCTGTCCGAGGTCGGACGACGAGGACGAAGAGGACGATGGCCACTTCTATCGGCTTGGAGTGACAGTCCCGGTTCCATCGAACGGTTCAACCGCGCGCATCACGCTTTCGCCCTTCCTGCTCTTTTCAGGCAAAGTGAAGGACTTCCTCCAGCGCGAGGAGTTCGACGTCATCCACCTGCACGAGCCGCTGGCGCCGATTCTTCCGCTGATTGTCCTGCTGCATTCGAAAACGATCAACATCGGGACATTTCACGCAGCCAGATCGTCCAACCTCGGCTATCTCTATGCCAAGCCGATCCTGTCTCATTTCGCCGGCAAACTCGACGCGCGCATCGCCGTGTCACCGGCGGCACTCGATTTCGTGCATCAGTACTTCCCGGGTCAATACGAGGTCATCCCGAACGGTATCGACACTGGCTGGTTCAGGCCGGACGTTGATCCGATCGCACGCTATCGTGACGGACGGCCCAACATCCTCTTCGTGGGCCGCTTCAATGAGTCGCGCAAAGGCCTGAAGTTTCTGCTGCGGGCATTCGCGCTGGTGCGCCAGGAGTTCCCCACTGCTCGACTGCTCGTCGTCGGCCCCGGTACGCCCAAACGGTTCGAGCGAGAGATCGACCGGTACGAGATCGAGAACGTCGTCTTTGTCGGTCCGGTGTCAAAACAGGGACTCGCAAACTACTACGCGACGTGCGACATTTTTTGTGCCCCCTCGACCGGGCGCGAAAGCTTTGGCATCGTCTTGTTGGAAGGAATGGCGTCCGCGAAACCAGTCGTGGCGACGAACATACGCGGCTACTCGGCGGTGGTGCGGCACGGGATCGACGGCCTGCTCGTCGAACGCAAGAATCCGGAAGCACTGGCGATCGCGCTGGTGCATCTCCTTGCTGACGAGAAACTCCGTGACCAGTTTGGCACCGCGGGCCGCCTGCGCGCCGAGGAGCATTCCTGGCCTGTCGTCGCGCAACGGGTCCTCGATACCTACGAACGAACCCGGGTGCGTGTTGGACGACAACGATTGACGTCACCAATGACGTCGTATTTCACGTCACGACGCTAGTTGAATGAGAGCGACTGAATGATCAGCACCCTCGTTGGGAGCTGGGTGCGCGGCCACCTTCTCAAAGTCGGATCGTTCCTCGCCCGTTCGAATCTCTCGCCCAACTGGTTCACCATCGTGGGATTGCTGCTCAACGTCCTGGTGGCAGTCGTCATCGCCAGCGGTAGTCTGGTGCTCAGCGGCATCCTGCTCATCGGTGCGGGCCTGTTCGACATGCTCGACGGGGCGGTCGCTCGCGCCTCGAACCAGATCACGCGTTTTGGCGGATTTCTCGATTCGACCCTCGACCGCTATTCGGAGGCGGTGATCTATCTCGGTCTCCTGATCTACTTTCAGCACCACCATACCGGAAGCTACGCAATCCCACTCGTGTATGCGACGGCCATCGGATCTCTGATGGTGAGCTACGCGCGGGCCCGCGCCGAAGCCGCGGGCGTCGGTGCTGAAGTCGGTATCTTTGCCCGTCCGGAGCGCGTCATTCTGCTGGCGGTGTTTCTCATGTTTCACCACCCACTCTGGGCAGTCTGGATCCTGGCAATCTTGACCAATTTCACCGCCCTGCAGCGTATCGTGCACGTCTGGCGCGTCACCCGTAGTTCGGAGTAGCGTTAACCAGATGGCGCACGAAGAATTCGACAAACGACGAGACGACTCGGACCGTTATCAGCGGACAGGTTCAACCACGTTCTTTTGGATCCTCGTTGCGATTCTTGCCATCGTTGGAGCTTGCGTGCTGATCAGTCTTATTCTGGCCTTGATCTACGGCTCGTAAGTCGTCACTCACTGACCCAACGATCACACGAAGGGATTAGTCGCGTTGGCGTCACCCAAGGGCAGTACATCGGTAGACCGGGGAAGAAAAGCGACGCTCGGGCTCTTCGGGATGTCGATCCTCGCGGCCGGAACGCTCGGACTGGCTTCCTGCCGGTCGTCAGCGAATTCCACATTTACGCCCAGTGGCACACCTGCCCCCACGACGATTCCAACTCTGGTCATCGTCACCCCAACGCCTCCAGGTGCAGGTCAGTCAAGCCAGGGCAGTGGGGCGGCCACAGCTGTATCCACCGCGGCGAATCCTCCACCCGGAGATTCAAATAACGGCGCGAACGGGAGCTACACCGTCCAGCCGGGTGACACCCTGTACACGATCGCCGTCAAATTCAATGTGACCATTCAGGCGCTGATGGCGGCCAATTCGATCTCCGATCCGACATCGCTTCAGGCTGGGCAGGTTATTGTCATCCCGTGACGCGAGTTCGCGGATGCCCCCCAGACAGAAGTCCTACGTTACCGTTTTCACATTGACACCCCCATCTGTCCCATGGTAGGCTTCGATTAATTCATTCGAGGTAGTGATACCGAGTAGGGTGAAGGAGGTGATGCCCAAACATGAGTAGTCACGGTACGTTGGGCGTCGCCGGGAAGGTTACAGCTTAGTTCTGTCATCCCGGCGATGGCCCAAGAAACCAGAGAGTCGGCGCTATGTCGCCGGCTCTCTTTTTGTTTGATCTCCCTGTTGAATGCGACTCGAATCCGCCCCGGCAGGAGTTTTGCAGATTCCCTTCAAAGGAGACGTCGCCACTATCGCGACACACCCGCGTCTCCAGATACTGCGCTCGACGAAGGAGCGTCCCGCTGTAACGCCGGGCCCCGTCGAAGCGTCGTATCTAACGACACATCATGCAGTTCCATGAAAGGTGATTCAGTTGTTGGGCGATCCGTTACTGGCGAGCGGCGCTGATGCCGTCTCTCCAAAAGAACCCGCCGTCCGTTCGTTACGTCAACACGTGAGCGTGCGCCGCATCGTGGCGCTGATGGTTGCACTCGTCATTTCGCTCTCCTGGATCGGCGCGTTGCCCACCCAGAACGCCTCGGCGGCCGAGGTCGGGCCAAACCGCGTCTATTTCTCGCAGACCGGACATTACCTGAGTAACGGGTTTCTCAGCTACTGGCGGACACATGGGGGCATCAACGTCCTTGGATATCCGCTTACTGAGGAATTCCAGCAGAACGGCGTGACGGTCCAGTACTTCGAACGAGCCATCTTCGAGTATCACCCGAACAACACGCCGGACTGGCGGGTCGAGCTGCGCCGCTTGGGAGCCGACCAAGCGCAGGGAATCAACGATCCCGCCTTCAACCCGGTCAAGTCTCAGTCCGACAGTAGCTGCACGTTCTATCCGGAGACCAATCACCGGCTCTGCAACGGCTTTCAGGATTACTGGAAGAACAATGGTGGACTGTCCGTCTTCGGCTACCCGCTGAGCGAGGAGTTCAGCCAGAAGAATCCGGATACCGGCCAGGTCTACACGGTCCAGTATTTTGAGCGCGCTCGCTTCGAATGGCATCTGAATAGCCAGGGAACTGTCGGCACGGTGATGCTTGGGCGCCTTGGCGCCGAAGCCGCGAAGGCCGATGGAGTGGACACCTCCAACGTCAAGAACTCCGCCAACGCGCCGGAATATTCAGCGAATCTCTGGTACAACCCGAACACGCCACCAACGCAAGTGACGTCACCACCACCAGGAGCCCCAAGTAACCAGGCGAAGTGGATAGAAGTCGATCTCACGCACCAGTACATGCGCGCCTGGGAGTACAACCACCTCTTCTACGGTGAGTACATCTCATCCGGCGTTTCCGACCACCTGACTCCGACCGGGACCTTCCATATCTTCGAGAAACTGCGCTACGACGAGATGATCGGAGGTACGAAGGGAACCCCGGACTATTACGACCTCAAGAATGTGCCCTGGGTGATGTACTTCCTGCAAGGAGGCTACGCGCTGCATGGCACCTACTGGCACCATAACTTCGGCTATCCCATGAGCCATGGCTGCGTCAATATGACCATAGACGGAGCGGCCACCGTCTACGCCTGGGCTCCCATCGGTACAACCGTCTGGATACATTACTAACGCGAATCGGAAGCGTTGAAAAAGCCCTTGGATCGATCGATCCAAGGGCGTTCCGTCAATACGACGAGGGGTCGTCGCGTTTCGCGTTCCTCGTAGGGAGGATCGACTGGCGGCAAGCCCATCACCACGAGGGGATTGTCGTCCGCGGCGACGCGATTGAAGCGCTCGAAGCCACAGCCGAGACACCGATGAACGATGACCTCCTCACCGGATATCCGCGTGAAAAGTCCTACCGGGGCCATCAGAGAGTGACAGTCGGACGCCCGGTCACCGGAGGTCTTGCCGTCGACGTGCAGCGAGTAGAGGCAATTCGGGCAGTGGTTGCGATGGCTCCCGCCCGAGGGCACCGGCCCCACCATGATCCGGCAATGCCGACAGCGAAAGTCCTCGTCCACGTCGCGGCGTCGTGTCTTCTGGTGCTCGCGCTCTGGATTCCTGTCCTTCGAGGGTTTCATCGGCCTGCGCCGGCTGCGTTCACGGTTTGTCTTGCGCACCGCGAATTCGGTCAGGTCCATTTCATCATCGTAGTCGTCATCATCGAGAAAGAAATCTACGCCTGAGTCGTCCACAATGGTCTCCCTGCCCAATGCATGATCTACATGTTCCATTACCGCGGCGCTCTCGTATCCACTTCTTCACGGTGCATGATCGTGAACGGCTGGTGTGACCCTACAGAATGCTCTTGAGCTTGTCGAGGTCGAAATTACCGCCACTAACGATCGAGACAACCGTCTCGCCCTGGTTCACTGGAACTTTACCTGCCAACAGCGCGGCGGTGGCCGCGGCGCCCGACGGCTCGACGTAGAGCTTGGCGCTGGTCATCACGTCCTTCAGCCCCGCAATGATCTCGTCGTCATTCAGCAGGATGATGTCGTCGACGTATTCCTTCGTCATCGCGTACGTGATCTTTCCGGCCATCGGCGGGGCCAGTCCGTCCGCGATCGTGTTGACCGACTGCAGCTGAACGGCCTCACCGGTGTCCCATGATTGCCGCATTGCCGAGGCGCCTTCCGGCTCGATGCCGTACACACGAACCGGGCGGCTACTCGACTTCACCGCGAGCGCCACCCCGGAGATCAGGCCACCGCCGCCGACCGGGCAGACGACGACATCGACCGCCGGCACCTGCTCGAGAATCTCGAGCCCGACGGTGCCCTGGCCAGCGATGATCCAGGGATCGTCAAACCCGTGAACGTTGATCAGTCCTTGCTCTTGCTCAAGCCTGGCGACCGTCGCGAAGGCCTCATGAATCGGCCCATCGACCAGCACGACCTCGGCGCCATAGCCGCGGGTCGCCGCGATCTTGGTCTGGCTCGCCTTGGAGGTCATGACGACGGTACAGCGAGTTCCGACGATGTGCGCCGCCCAGGCCAGCCCCTGCGCGTGGTTCCCCGCCGAGACGGTCACCACTCCACGCGACAGCTCCTCCGGCGACATGCTGCGCAGGCGGTTCAGCGCGCCGCGCACCTTGAACGACCCCGTCTTTTGCAGCGATTCCGCCTTGAGGTGCAGGTTCACGCCGACCCGGTCACCAAGTCGGGTGGACGTCAAAACCGGTGTCTGGCGGACGGCGTCGGAGATACGCGCTCGCGCCGCCTGCACGTCGGTGTAGTCGACCATCTCGTTCTTCCCTTCGGATTCACTGTCCAGGTCAATGTATGCGTGGCGAAAATCACCGGCAATGCTCGCATGAATGCTGCAGTCGAGCAACGTGAGTCCCGCTGTCAGCGGAATCGTGGCGCGGGAACCACGGTTTGAGTTCTCAGGATCAACACGAGCGATCGACGAAAGAGAGTCAACGCATGGAAACGAGACTCGAGCGATTTCGCCGCAACAAGGATGAGTTCTTCAAGACGAACCCGCACTCACCACTGCATGAGGATCAGAAATTGACGTTCGACCACCTCGACTACTTCCCGGAGAACGAGGCCCTCGCCTTTAGGGTTCGCATCGACGAGGACGCAATTTCTCACGACCCCCTGACACTTGCGACGACGACCGGCGCGGAACAGGAGTTCATTCCGGCCGGCCTGATTCACCTCCAGATAGACTCGCAAGAGATCAGCCTGATCATCTTTCGCGAGGCCGGACGCGGGCGCTATTTCCTCCCCTTTCAAGACGCTACGAGCGGCACGGAGACGTACCACGTCGGGCGCTACCTCGACCCGCAGGAGTCACCGGACGGATTGGTCACGGTCGATTTCAATTACGCCTACAACCCGTATTGTGCGTACAACGACGACTGGACGTGCCCCATCCCGCCGCCCGAGAACGTTCTCGACATTCCAGTTCGCGCGGGCGAGAAGGTCTTCAATCTCGACGACTAGTGGCCGACCATACGGAATGTGGCACCGTACTGCCCCTGTCATCCTGAGCGATGGTTCTTCCCCTCCGGTGGAGGGGGAGTCAGAGAGGGAGTAGCGAAGGATCTCTCCTACCTGACCAGCCAGAGGCGCGTCGAGGACGAAGAGATTCTTCGACTCCGCTGCCATCTCCCCCACTTACTCCCCCTTCACCGGAGGGGAAGAACCATCGCTCAGAATGACAGGGTCACGATGTTGCTCTCCAGGTGCCAAGTTCCATGTGGTCGACGAATAGACGGCTACGTAGATAATGGCAACGTGAACAGAGCGGACGTGCGGGAAGGATGGAGCATGAAGATCCAGATCGATTCGGGGAGTGTGGTCGATCAGCAGGTCGATGCCGTTGTCGTTGGGGTCGCACCGGGAGGAGACCTGAATGGTGACGCTGCGGTCCTGGACACGCGGCTGGACGGGGCGCTCAAAGCGGCGTTGAAAGACAGCAACTTCAGTGGCAAGGTCGGAGCCACGCAGGTTATCCCGACGCTCGGCCGGTTGCCCGCCAAGCGCGTGGTCGTGACCGGTGTCGGTAGCCCAGACAGTCGACCAGTCTTCGACATTACCCGCGCCTGGGGCGCGGCGGCACGTGCCGCCCGATCGGCCGGCGCGCATACAATCGTCAGCGCCGCGCCGCCAACCGATGGGAGCAGCGTCGCCGATGCCTTCCGCGCGGCGGCCGAGGGAACCCGGCTCGCCCTGTATCGATTCCTGGCCTATCGTACGACCGACCTCCCTTCGTCCGACGTCGAGACGGTCACGTTCTTCGACGACCGGGCGGACGCGAAGCAGGGCGTCGAACTGGGGGACGACATCGCCAAGGGCGTCTGCCTGGCGCGCGATCTGGGGAATGTACCGGCTGACGTCCTCTATCCAGAGGAGTTCGCCGTCCGCGCACAGCAGGTCGCGCTGGAGAACGACCTCTCCTGTGCAGTCTACGATCGACAGGCACTTGAGAACATGGGCGCGGGAGCGATCGTCGCGGTCGGCAAGGGGAGCGAGCATGATCCGCGCATGATTCACCTCACCTACAAGCCGTCCGGTGAGTCCAAAGGATCGATCGCGTTCATTGGCAAGGGCATCACGTTCGATACCGGTGGGATGAACCTGAAGCCGACCGGTGGCATCGAGTCGATGAAGTTCGACATGTGTGGCGGCGCGGCGGTACTCGGCGCGATGAGCGTCGTGCGCTCGCTTGACCTGCCCTACACCGTCAACGGCATCATTGCCGCGGCCGAGAACATGCCCAGCGGCACCGCCTATCGCCCAGGTGACATCCTGCATACGTTGAACGGCAAGACCGTCGAGATCATCAGCACCGATGCCGAGGGACGCCTGGTCCTGGCCGACGCCCTCACCTACTGCGCGCGACTCGGCGTCGACTCGATGATCGACCTCGCGACGCTGACCGGTTCCTCGATCGTGGCGCTCGGCAAGCAGGGGACCAGCGTCTTCAGCAGCGACGATGTGCTGGCGAGCGAGATCCTCACGGCGGCAGATCAGAATGGCGAGAAGATGTGGCGCATGCCGCTCTGGGAGGAGTACCACGAGCTGCTCAAGGGGGACTACGCCGACCTGAAGAACAGTGGCGGTCGCTGGGGCGGCGCCATCTTCGCGGCTCTCTTCCTTCGCGAGTTCACCGAGGGCAAGTCCTGGGCACATCTCGACATCGCCGGACCGGCCTGGAACGACCAGGAGACCGACCTTGCACCCAAGGGGGCGACCGGCCATGGCGTCATGACGTTGCTGTCGTTGCTGATCAACCGGGCGGGGCGATAGCCCGAAATTCAGCTCGCCCTCAACGGCGGCCCTTCACGATGACGTAGACGTTTGGTGGGGAGCACCTTGTGTGCTCCCGCCTTCGATTGCCTCACCAACGTCGATGAATGGCACGGAAATCTGCGCCAGATGCCCACTGCGATCTGCGTTTTGGGGATAGTTGCGAGTCGGGACGAGACAAACCCCCCCTACGCGGTGCATGTCGTCATTCGTCGCTATTCGATGAACTCGGCAGCGATTGCCGTCCCTACTTCTTCCCCTCGCTGGCGCGTACCCAATCGAGTGTCTCGTGTAGCCCGGTCACCATCGATGTCTTTGGCTCCCAGCCGAGGATTTCGCGTGCACAGTCGTTCGCCAGGACGCTGTGTTTGATATCTCCCGCGCGCTCCCCCTGATGAACCGCCTCGTGCCGGTATCCAGTCTCCTCAGCCATCATCTCGAACAGGTCGTTGACCGAGAGCGGCTGCGCGCTGCTGATGTTCACGGTGAGCGACTCGGCTGCGCTCATGGCCGCATCGTGGGCCCGCGCCACGTCGCCGACGTAGACGAAGTCACGCGTCTGCTCGCCGTCGCCAAAGATGTAGACCGGCTGGTCGGCGATCATGCGAGCGGAGAAGATCGCGATGACCCCGGCTTCACCGTACGGATCCTGCCGCGGGCCGTAGATATTCGCCAGCCGGAGTACTTTGAGCGGGATCTCCGGCGGCAGCAGGATCTTGAGATACTGTTCCAGCGTCCACTTGCTGAGACCATAGGCGCTCATGGGACGAATCGGGTGATGCTCGTCACACGGGAGGTAATCGGGCGGACCGTAGAGCGCGCCGCCGGTCGTGATATAGACGAACTGCTTGCAGTGCGACTCGATTGCGGCCTTGTAGACGTTCAGCCCACCGATGATGTTCGTCTGAGCATCTTTGATCGGGTCAGTCATCGAAACCGCGACCGACGCCTGTGCCGCGACGTGGCTTATCGCGTCCGGTTCGAATTCACGCGCGACGTCAATAAGTGACGGGTCGCCGATATCGAGGTGAATCAGGCGCGCGCCGGGATCGACATTGTCGCGTTTGCCGGTCGATAGGTCGTCGACCACCAGCACGTCGTGTCCCTTCGCGAGCAGCGATTCGACGATGTGCGAGCCGATAAACCCGGCACCCCCTGTGATCAGGACACGCATCAGACTCCTCCGTTTCCTCGGTTGACGACTGGTCGCTGATTCTCTTCCGGTTGCACGACACTGGCACTTGCGTCGATCAGTTCGATCAGGCGCGAGCGGCAACGAGCGTAGTGCAGGCCAAACCTCCGGTCTGTCCGAACCGGTGCCAGCACCTCTTCAAGAGGCGCGTCAATCTTCTCAATCACAAGATCGACGTCACGATCGTAGACCCGGTCGACGAAGCGGACGAAGCGCAGCGCCTCGTCGGTATCGCGCATCGGAGCCAATCGCGTCAAGCGAATTCGGTCCACCTCGTCCAGCCAGGCCGCGTCATACATCGGGTGCGTCTCGGCCAGGAACCGCCGCAGACTGTCGTCGTCGAAGGTAACCTGACGGGCCTGACGATCGTCACGACGTCCGCGGTTGCGGATCGAGTCGCCGCTCTCGCGCCAGTCGACGCCGTCGACCTCGATCACCGCGAACGCCTCCGCGATCTCACCGAGCTCGCGCGCAAACTCGTCGGCATAGCTGTGACCTGAGTCCATCGCCGTAGGATCGGCGTTCGCGGTCGCCAGAATGCGCGCCTCTCCCTCGAGCATGGCGCGCACCAGTGAGGTCAGCAGCATGATATTGCCAGGATCGCGCAGATCGATCTCGTCGATGCAGACGAGCTTCTGACGACGCAACAGCTGCCGTAGGCGCTTCATGCCCAGGGTTCCAGCCGCGGCGGAGAACTCGTCGAAGGTGGCGAAAAGCTTGGGATCGTCAGCCGCCTGAAAGGCCGCGGCGAGTAGATGCGTCTTGCCGATGCCGGGCGGACCGTCGAGATAGACCCCACGATAGTCTGGTTTTGGCGCCTGCTTGCGCCACGGCAGGAACGACCGGGAGGGTTCGGGCTCGGCCAGGATCTCGTAGATCTTTTTGATGGCGAGCTTCTGTCCAGGGAAGCGGCCGTCGGCGACAAAATTATCGAACGACGCCGTCTGAAACCGTTTGGGAAGTCGAAATTGCGGTCCATGCGTCTTGCGCACGCGTTCCCGCAGTCTATCAATCGAGACGTCGATCACCACTACTCCTCGCCATTGCCAGAGGTCAGTCTACTCGACTGCCAGTGGGACGCAAAGAACGTGCGACGCGTCCGAGGGCCAATTCCGGGCGACAAGCAAGCGTCCGTATAATGGAGCCACTGTCCAGCGAACGAGAAAGTCGAGGTGCGAAACGATGACGATACGAACTGAGCGATTCAGCGTTGAAACTCATCCCGGACAGATGGTCAACCTGAGCGAGCGTGCCCAGCGCCTGATCGACTCGACTGGGTGCGACAACGGCACGATCACGCTCTTCGTGGCGCACACCACCGCCGCGATCGTCGTCTCTGAGTATGAACCGGGCCTCATCGTCGACCTGCCACGAGAGCTCGCTCGCCTCATGCCTGCCGAGCACGATCTCCGCCACAACCAGGTTAATCACGACGACAACGCCCACAGTCACATCCTCGGGTCGCTGCTCGGTCCGTCAGTCACGGTCCCGTTCGTCGATATAAAGCTCGCCCTCGGTACCTGGCAGCAGATCGTGCTGATCGAGCTCGACACGCACTCGCGCACCCGCTCGGTGGTGATGCAGGTGATCGGGGAGTGAGCGGCGAGATCGAAGACGGAGCGCGCTACCGTCGCGCCATCGGCCGGACCATCGCGATGCTGCGGTCCGAACGCGGGACGAGCCTGCGCGCTATGTCGGAATCGTCCGGCATCTCGTTGGCTTACCTCAGCGAGATCGAGCACGGACTCAAGGAGCCGTCCGGCGCGATGCTGAGCCAGCTTGCCTCGGCGTTCGACTTGTCGCTGCCGGAACTTCTGCGCATTGTTGCGGAGCACCTGGACTCCGAGTCTACCGGCCCAGAGATCTCGCTGGAGGACCTGGATTCATGTGAGATCGAGGAATTGGCCAGCTTCGCCGACTGGCTGCGCTGGCGCAAAGCTCAACATGGATCCCGCTCAATTCCCAAGTGAATAGACCTGACGCGCCACGGGTTATAGAGTCTCGACAGGGACTCGCCCGACGTGAGGAATTCAACAGAGAGGGACAGACATGGCACAAACCTGGAACCGCGACCAATTGCTGGTCTCGACCGAGTGGCTCGAAGAACACCTGAACGACGACAACCTGCGTATTCTGGACTGCCGCTACTACTTCGACGGGCGCGACCCGGTCGAGGAATACCGCAAGGGCCACATCCCTGGCGCAGTCCACTTCAACTGGAACGGTGAACTGAACGACCCGGACGCGCCGATTGACTTCATGATCGCCCCACCGGAGCGGGTCGAGCAAGCCTTCGCAAAGGTTGGCGTAGATAACCAGACGCGCATCATCGCCTACGACGACGAGGGCGGCCATTTCGGTTCACGCGTCTGGCTGGTATTGGCGCGCTACGGTCGCGAGGACCAACTGCGCATTCTCGACGGCGGGTGGGTCAAGTGGGCAGCCGAGAACCGGCCCGTCAGCACCGAAACATCTACCGCGGCGCCGAAGACCTTTACCATCGACCGCTCGGCTGGGCATCCCGAAATCATCGCCACGGCTGACGACGTTCTGGCGGCGATGAAGGATGGACGAACCAAGATTCTCGATGTGCGTCGCATGAGTGAGTTCACTGGCGAGGAAGTTCGGGCCAACCGCGGCGGTCGCATCCCAGGGGCGAAGTTCTTCTTCTGGGAAGACAACCTGAACTGGTCTGGCGACCGCTCGTTCAAGAACGATGAGCAGATCCGTGAGCGGGATGAATCGGCCGGGATCGACGACGACACCCCGGTGATCACCTATTGCCAGGGCGGCGTGCGTGCCGCGAACGCCGCTTTGGCGCTCTGGATGGCCGGTGTCAAGAATGTTCGCGTCTATGACGGAAGCTGGGCTGAGTGGGGCAATCGAGACGATCTGCCGATCGAGGCCGGCCCCGCGAGGGACTGACAACGGGTCATCCGGGAATACAGGCGACCGAATTGCGGTTTAGCCATCGGAACGAATAGAACCGGCTTCGAGAGAGGATCGCAGCCAATGCGCGTAGCGAATGACGCGACCGAACTCGTTGGGAATACACCACTCGTCAGACTAAACAAGGTCGCGGGATCCAACGCGACGGTCTACGCCAAGCTCGAGTCGTACACTCCCGGCTTTTCGATCAAAGATCGCATCGCACTGAACATGATCAACGACGCCGAGAAACGCGGCGTGCTGAAATCCGACACCGTCGTCATCGAGGCCACCAGCGGCAACACCGGCATCGGGCTCGCGTGGGTCTGCGCCATTCGTGGCTACCGGCTCATCATCACCGTATCGGCGCGGAACAGCCCGGAACGAATCACGTTGCTTCGGGCGCTCGGCGCGGAGGTGATCGTCACACCGGCCGACGCCGGGACGCCCGGCGCGATCGAGGAAGCAAAGCGGATCGCCGACTCACTGCCCTCGGTCTTCATGCCGCGCCAGCACTGGAACCCCGCAAACCCGGAAGCACATCGGATCGGCACTGCTCGTGAAATCTGGGAGCAGACCGACGGGAAAGTCGATATCTTCGTGGCGGCCTTCGGCACCGGCGGCACGATCACCGGTACGGGCGAGGGGCTGAAAGGCTTCAACGAGAACATCAAGGTCATCACGGTCGAGCCCGCCGAGTCGCCAGTCCTGTCCGAGGGGCGAAAGGGCTCGCACGGCATCCAGGGCATCTCACCAGGATTCCTGCCGGAAGTCCTCAACAAGGACGTGATCGACGATGTCATTCAGGTACCAACCGCCGAAGCGGTGAAGATGGCCAAACGGCTGATGCGTGAAGAGGGGCTGTTAGTCGGCATCTCCGCCGGCGCCAATGCCGTCGCCTCGGCGGAAGTTGCGCAGCGGCCGGAAAACGCGGGCAAGGTTATCGTGACCGTCTTCCCGGATCTGGCGGAGCGCTACATGTCGACCGATCTCTTCAAGGCGGACGAGGCCGAATCGGACGCCTGACACTACGACGCGTTCAAGTTCCCCCAACCTCCTGGGCGCGCCCGTGATATCACGGGCGCGTCCCCTTCCCGGAGCCTCATGTGATCTTCTACGGCGTCCACTCCATATCGGGATCGAAGGGGAACATCGGTCGCCGGATCTTGTGAAATTCGAGCCGGTCGAGCCGTGGGCTGGTCAGCCCAGGAGTGTCAACTTCGATCACCTGTTTGGCGATTGGCATGAACGCGGCCCGGAAATGAACCGACGACTTGACCACAATGATCTGCTGCTCGGTTGGCTCTATCTCCTGGCTGCGGAGTACCTCGAGGTCGGTTGGCTGATAGCGATGCGTCGTCACGACGACTTTGACCGTACCACCGTCGGCACCATCGAGCTCGAGCACGACAGTCGGTCCCATGTTCATCTCGACCCCGGTACTCATCAAGCCCTTGTGGACAAAGCGCCCATCGCTCAGATGCAGCACCCGGCCCCGAACAGCCAGCGGGTCGCCGTGGAAGTGGTCGACCTTCGCACCAAGTTTCAGGGAGACCTCATGTCCAACGCCGGCTGCCACGGCACGTTCCACCGACTCGGGATCGTTGATCGGAACCACGACGGCCTTCGTCGCCCCAAGCCGCAGTAAGGCTTCGAGCAGCACGGTCCCGTCTGCTGGGGTGCCGCCACCCGGATTGTCACCGATATCAGCCAGAACGACCGGCCCCTCGGAAGCCGTCATCGCCGCTCGAACAGCGTCGTCAACCGGTGTCGGTCGCACGATGAATTCTTCGCGATGTTCCCAGACGTGGGTGGCAAGCTGGTTCGCCAGCTGGCGCGCTCGGACCGGGTCGTCATCCGTCGTCACGATTATGGAGAACGTGGTCGGCTCGATATCCGCCCAGGCGAATCCTGGCAGGTAACTCACATTCAGGACTCCACGCTGACTCTCGATGGCGTGCGCCAGGTGCTTCACGGTCAGCATCGGTTCAGCATTACTGAATTGCCGCTGGAGCGACGCCAGCATGGGGATCTTTACCAGAACCGGAGTCGGCCTGGCTCCGCCGCGAACGATGCGCGCCATGAGGAGCCCGATCTCGTATCCGCGCTCGTAGGGGTCGATATGCGGATATTCGTCGTAGGCAACGGGCATGGTACAGAGGTCGACCATCTCCTGCGTGATGTTGCCGTGCAGATCGAGTTCGACGATTACCGGGAGGTCCGGGCCAACGACCTGACGCACGTTGCGCAGGATGTAGCTCTCTCCATCGTCGTCCATCTCGGAAACCATCGCCCCGTGCAGGGCGAGCATGACGCCATCGAGTGGGCCTGCCTCGAGGGCCGATCTCAGGCCGTCAATCAGGCGACCCGTCAGCACCTCGGTCGCCTCTGCGGTGACCGGACCGCCCGGCGTAGCCGACGTGAAGATCGTCGGAACAACGGTATAGTTTGCGTCCCGCGCCGCATCGATGAATCCGCCGATGGGAGTCTTGGTTCCGGTCAGTCGCTGGATGAGTTCGTCGCCTTGGACCAGATTTCGGATCTCGAAATCGTCCAGCCGTGTGGGGACCGTCGCGAACGTGCTGCTCTCGTGTGCGATGCCGCCAATCGCTATTCGCATCAGTAGCCATCCCTCTCGTGGAATTGAATCGTCCGTCAGCCGAGGAGAATATGGCCGACGCGGTCCTCGATGCGGATCTCGGTTCCGAACGGGCGCGATAACTCGCGCATCCAGTCGAGAATCTCGCTGCCAGATCGTGAGTCTGCGAGCCGGGGCCAGCCTCGGTCTGGCCACGGATGTCCGTGACCGAGCGAAACAGGGTGCAGATCAATCGAGCAAAGCTGGCGGTCCTCGAAGGCCACGATTGGCAGCACCGTCTCCCAGTAGAGCCGATCCGCCGGAAAACTGCGCGTGTCGTCTGCCGAGATGTGGTGAAACACCTCGGGTGCGAGCATGTCTCGATCGGCGCTGAGCGACTCATAGTCGTCCGCGGGCAGCCGCTGCGTGTACTCGTACTGGAAGATGAAATTGCCGACCGAGTAAAAGATCGGCTTGCCCTGATAGATCTCGATTCCACGCAGGAGATGCGGGCCGTGGCCGACGACCATATCGGCGCCCGCGTCGACGCACGCGTGGGCGAACTCGACGATGAAGTCAGCCGGTATCCAACGCTCGGTACCCTGTTCGTGAGCGTGAATACTGACAATCGTCAGGTCGTCCATCATCGCGGCATGACCCACCGAACGCGTGTTGCCTTCGAGGTCCTTTTTGTGCGCCTCTGTGCGGATGCCGAACTCGTCGCCGACGACGAACGATCGCTCGGCGAACTGAAACTCGCCCTCACGCTTGGGTGGCTGTCGAAAGCCCATCCAGTAGCTGAACTGGCGCATCTTCTCGGCTCCAGTCCGCTCCGCGACGCGTTGAAGCGCGTCCATGTGCTCCGTGTCGACGACGTATAGCGTCTCGAATCGCTGCGGATTCAGTCCGGGTCGACCCGGAGCATCGTCACGCTGCGCCCCAGCCTGCTGCCCCTTGGCAAAAGTCGACGCGCACCCGACCAATCCAACGCGACCCGCGGCCGTTTCCAGAAACACGGGTAGTCGGGCTTCGGCAAGTGTCCGACCAGCTCCCGCGCAGACGAAGTCCATCGCATGCAACGCGTCAAGCGTCGCTAGGCACCCATCGATGCCGTAATTGAGGGTGTGATTGTTCGCAAACGCGGTGAGATTGAATCCCATACGTTGAAGGTCGCGCGCGACGGCTGGGCTGGCTGAGAGGTTCAAGCCGCCACTCTCGACCACCGGCGTGCCACGATACTCAGACAGACACCATCTCCATGTTGGTGAAGGCCACATCGCAGGACTGGATTAGATCGACCAGGCGAGTGAACGACTCGTCGGGAAACGTGGGAATCCTGCGGCACACCAACGCGTCTCCGGTGGCAGTCGCAATGATCCGCTTGCTCATGTGCGTCCCCTCCACTGATTCGTTGTTCGGGCCGGTCGAGGAGAACCTGCTAATCGCGCTGGCGTGGATCAAGCGCGTCCCGTAGTCCATCCCCAATGAAGTTGAACGCGAGCACCGTCAAACTGATCATGATCCCCGGCGCAATGACGATGTGAGGGTAGACCTGGACGTAGGCGCGGCCGGACGCCAGCATGTTGCCCCAGTCCGCGGTCGGCGGCTGAACGCCGAGCCCCAGAAATGAGAGCGCCGCCTCGAGGATGATTATGCTGCCAACCGCCAGCGTCGCGAGGACGATGATCGGGCCCAGCACGTTCGGTACGACATGCCGAGCGATGATGCGACGATCGGTCGCGCCAATCGCGCGGGCCGCCAGGACGTAGTCGCGCTCGCGCACACTGAGGACGTCGGCACGCGCAACTCGAGCATAGGCAGCCCAGACGGTCGCGCCGATGACCACAATGGTCGTCCTCAGGCTCGGACCGACGACCGCCACCAGCGCGATCAGCAGTGCCAGCGTCGGAAATGCCATGATCGTGTCCACGATGCGAGAGAGTAACGAGTCGACCCATCCGCCAAAGTACCCGGCCGTCGCGCCAATCGCGACACCAATCGTCACGGCAATGGCTGTGGCGAGCGTCGCCACCAACAACGCGATCCGCGTCCCATAGATGATGCGACTGAGCTCATCTCGGCCAATTTCATCGTAGCCGAGCAAATGCGACCACGACGGTGCCTGACCAAGATACTCAGGCGTGGCGCGAATCGGGTCGTAGGGCGCGAACACGCCGGGGATAATTGAGATCACCGCGAGAATCGCCAGAAAGGCAAGCCCCACCAGCGCCGGCTTATAGCGCTTGAATCGACGCCATGAACGCGACCACTCGGAACGACGGGCACGCTCAATCCCGCCGACACGTCTGACGGTTGCGGCGGGTGTTACTTGCTCGACCGGTTGGTTCTGATCCTCAAGAATGTTCATAAGCCACCATTATGTCAGTCTGATTCGGGGATCGATGAACGCATAGACGAGATCGGTCAGGAGATTCGACACCACGACGATGATCGCCAGCAGGAGCACGATCGCCTGGACTACCTGGTAGTCCAGGTGGATCACCGAGTTGTAGAACAACTGGCCAACACCGGGGACGCGCGAAGACGGTCTCGATGATGATCGTGCCGCTAAGCAGAAACGCAAGCCGGTAGCCGATCACGGTGACAACCGGCAGGAGCGCGTTACGCACCACGTGCCGGCTGAGCACCAAGGTTTCAGACAAACCCTTGGCGCGGGCCGTTCGAATGTAATCCTGGTTGAGCACTTCGACGACTGTGCTTCGCATCAGCCTCGCGATGATGGCCGTTTGCTCGGTCGCCAGCACGATCACCGGCAGGATATAGCCTTTCCAGGAACTGATTCCGAATGGGGGAAACCAGCCGAGCTTGCCGGCGAAGATGACGATCGCCATCAGCGCGATCCAGAAGCTCGGTAACGAGACCCCAGAGTTGGCGCCGACCGTGCTTAGGTAGTCGAAGATCGAATACTGTTTCACGCCCGCCAGGATTCCGGCGGGCACCGCTATAAGGATCGCTAAACCTAACGCCATCGCATTCAGCTTGGCTGTCACGGGCGCAGCCTGACGAAGCAGTTCCCGACGGGTCGTCCGATCTGAATGACTGACACCCCAAAATTGCCGCGAAACATGTTGCCGGCCCAGGTTAGATACTGAATGTAGAGTGGCCGGTCAAGGCCCCAGTGATGCCGAATCTGGGCAATTTGCTCGGTCGTAAGTTGGGTGTTTCCGGTCTCTCCGATGAGAACCAGAATCGGATCACCTGGCGTCAGATGCAGGATACCGAAGGTCGCAACGCTGATGAGAAAGATGACGATGATGCCCTGCAGCAGACGGCGAACGACATACCGTAGCATAGAGGCCCAATTTCCTCTCAACAAAGGAGTATCGTGCGGGTGGGATCCGGAGATTCCACCCGCAGCACCAGGAAGCGAGGGTCGAGACTACGACTCGATCCACCATTGATAGGCCTTGATGTAGAGCTGGCTCCCGCTCTGGGCGGACTTGGGCAGTCCTTTGACGCGGCTGGTGAAGTGGTTGAACCACTGCCAGTACATCATGAAGATGAATGGGACGTCGTCCGATACCAGCTGCTGGACTTGATTGTAGATATCCTTGCGCTTGGCGCCGTCGGTCTCCTGTAGGCCCTGGTCGAGCAGCTTGTCCATATCCGGATTGTTGTAGCGTGACCAGTTACTGCCACCATCAGAACGGAGCGTCGCGGAGGCATCCGGGTCTCCACCGCTGCCACCATAGGTCCAGTTGTAGAGCGAGGCGTCGGTCTTGTCGCTCAGGAAGCCATCGTTGATGATGGTGATGGGCTGCTCCTGAATCTGCATGTCAATCCCGACGTCCTTGAGATACTGCTGAACAAGCTCCGCCTCAGGCTTGCGTGCCTGGTCACCGCTGATGATCAGGCAGGTAAACGAGAACTTCTTTCCGTCTTTGGCGCGGATGCCGTCGCTCCCGACCGCCCAACCCGCCTCGTCGAGTAGCTGTTTGGCCTTGTCAGGGTTGAAGTCATACTTGGTAACGTCAGGGTTGTACCAGGCCTGCAACGCTGGTGCGATATTGCCCGTTGCCATCGTGGCCGCTCCCTGGAAGACCGTGTCGATCACCTTCTGGCGATCGATGGCGTGAAGCATGGCCTGACGGTTACGCTTGTCCGCGAAATAGGGCCGGTGGTTGTTGATTGGGAAGTGGTTACAGGCGATGGTCACCGTGGTGAACGTGGTGAACTTGTCCGTCTGCTTGGCGAGCGCCAGGTCATCCTGCACCAGGAGCGGCCAACAGGCGGTGTCGGCCTGTCCGGTATCCAGCGCGACCTTGCGAACGGATGGCTCAGGCACATTCTTCTCAGTAACGGTATTGAGATACGGCTTGCCGCGGAAGTGATCGGCAAAGGCCGCTACGGTCGTATGGTCGGCCGAGACGTACTCCTTCAGCTTGAAGGCACCGGTGCCGATGGGCTTCGTCCGGTAGGTCTTCTCACCAACCTGGGCATGGTATTTCGATTGGACAATGTAGGTCGTGGCGCCACGCGCTATAAAGGCCGCGTTCGGCGCCTTCATCTTGACGACAATGGTCAGATCGTCAGGAGCCTCGACCGTGTCCATGTTCTGGAAGTTGTTCGCGATGACCGATCCATTGCTGGCGTCGCGATAGAAGTCGTAGGTGTATTTCACGTCCGCCGATGAAAAATCACTGCCGTCGTGGAACTTCACGCCCTTATGCAGGTTGAACGTGTACGTCAGCGCGTCTGACGATACGTCAAACTTATCGGCCAGCGTTGGATTGAAGACGTAGTTTTCATCCATCTCGAGCAGGGCATTGTGAATCTGAGTAATCATGACCCACTGGTCACCCGGCCCCGTGTCGTTCGGGCTCAACCCAGCCAACTCCTGGTGACCGACGATCACCAGGTCACCGCCACTCTTGGGCGATCCACCACCAGTCGAGCCGGATGAAGCGCTGGTTTCAGTCGGAGACGCGGCCGACGTATTGACCTGAGCGGTCGGCAGGACAACCTGAGTCGGTGAGCTGGCTGCCGCGCCCGAAGTCGTCGACGTACTGGCCGCGGAGGGGGTTTTTGAATTGCTTCCTCCGCATGCTGCCAGCAGCCCTCCGACAACCGGAACTGACAGGCCAATGGCCGCCGATCGTTTCAAGAATGTTCGGCGGGTGCTCCGATCTGCGTGACCCAATTCGTCTGTCAAACGGGACAAGGAATTCATCACCACTCCTCCACTCACGGCCGGAACTGACGGCGAGTCACCGCGTACGACTGCGTCGTCGACTTGTCTCGAGGTTTTGCGATGCACGCATCATGAAACATCGAGGGGTCTTTGTCAACAACGCAAGGCAACGTTGACGAGCGACGATTTGGGGATAGCTAGCCAATATCTCCTACTAAGTATTGATATTCAATATGATGGGTGCGCAAAGTGTGACGAAGGACAACTCCACGCTCACGATGGGGTAAGATGCTTGGGCTCTGAATTCACACCAATTGGTACTTCCGGGCCGTGGACCGCGACCGTTAGCATGGTCGAAGGGCAGGGTATTGATACGCTGGTGACATGCCGCCGAAGAACCCCATTGCTGACCGAATCGTTAATGTAGGCGCGACCAGTAATTGAAAGGATGACGCGGTGGCACAGCGAAATTGGATCGATCAACTGAGAACTCGAAGATCAAGCGTACGGGTCGTACGATCGCTGGCGATCCTCGTCATTGCATTGCTGCTGATCCCGCTCGTCGCGTGCTCGGGCCCGTCCAACGGACAAACAACGCCGACCACGTCGGGCGGGCAGGCAAGCACGACGACTCCAGCCCCCACCACCCCGGCCGTCACGACCCCTGAACCCACGGCGACCTCGACGAGCGCGCCCACAGCCACGGCGACTACGGCCCCGACCGCGGCGGGCACACCGGCCGCCAGCGCGACGCCAGGTACGTCATCGTTCAACCTCTACTTCATGCGTGGCGACAAGATTGGCGTGGCCCACCGTACCATGTCGAAGACGCAGCAGGTTGGCGCGGCGGCGATGAAGGAGCTGCTCAACGGACCGAACTCGCGCGAGCAGGCGGCTGGACTGACGACCGCGATCCCAGCCGGGACGAAATTCCTGGGCTTGACGATCAACAACGGGCTGGCAACGGTCAATCTCTCAGGCGAGTACCAATCGGGCGGTGGAAGCCTCTCGATGTCGGCACGTCTGGCCCAGGTCGTGTACACCTTGACCCAGTTCTCAACGGTGAAGCAGGTGAATTTCCAGCTCGACGGCAAACCGGTGACCGTCTTCGGCGGTGAGGGGATCGTGATGGATCACCCGGTTAGCCGCGCGAACTTCGAGGAACTCACCCCGGCAATCCTGGTCGAGTCGGTCGCTCCCGGCGATACCGTCACCTCGCCAGCGCATTTGACCGGCACAGCCAACACCTTCGAGGCGGCCTTTGTCATCGACATCCTCGACGCCAACGGGAAACAGTTGGTCGAGCAGCATGCGACGGCGACTTCCGGCACCGGCACGCGCGGCACGTTCGATGTCACGGTTCCGTTCACAGTGGATAAAGAACAGGCCGGCAAGGTCGTGGTGTTCGAACTCTCGGCCAAGGACGGGTCCAAGACGAACGTGGTCGAGATCCCGGTAACCTTGAAGCCGTAGCGGCCGCTGCGAACCTGCTACTCCGTCAGGAACTCCCGAAGACGGCGGTCGAGCGAGGTATAGCGGCGGGAGATGCGATCGTTGCGCACCGTGATGGCAATCGCCTTCCGCTGTGCCACCAGCACCACCAGTTCACGAGCACGCGTGACTGCCGTGTAGAGCAGATTGCGCTGCAGCATCACGTAGTTCGACATCAGGACCGGAATAACCACCGCGCGGAATTCGGAGCCCTGCGCGCGGTGAACCGAGATCGCGAACGCGTGGGTGAATTCGTCCAACTGTGCAAACGGGATAGACAGGACCCGCCCGTCGTCAAACGCCAGCCGCATCAACTGGTCGACTCGATCGACTGACCGGATCACGGCCATATCGCCGTTGAAGACCTCGAGCTGATAATTGTTGCGTAGCGCGATCAGCCGGTCGCCAACACGAAAACGGTTGCCACTGACGCGCACCTCGGCCTGGCCCGCGGGTAGCGGATTCAACGTCTCTTGCAGCGCCTCGTTGAGCCGTCGCGTCCCGGCCGGTCCGCCGTTCATGGGACACAGAACCTGGATCTGCTCCGGCGGAATATCGTAGGCCAGCGGCAGCCGTCGCTTCACCAGATCTTGAATCAGGTTGGCGGCCTCCTCACCGGCTTCCGGTCCGTCCTGCACCCGCACCACGGCGAAGTCCCGAATCTCCCGGCCTGACTGCGGCATTTCACCACGGTTGATCCGGTGGGCGTTGCGGACGATCGCGCTCTGTTCTGCCTGGCGGAAAACGGCTTCCAGCCGAACCACTGGAACAACCTCGCTGGCGATGAGGTCGTGCAGCACATTCCCCGGGCCAACGGACGGAAGCTGATCGGCGTCTCCAACCAGCAGCAGGTGGCAGCCGGGCGGAATCGCCTTCACCAGCGTATTGAATAGGTAGACGTCGAGCATCGAGGTCTCGTCGACCACGACCAGATCGGCGTCGAGCGGAGTCGTCTCGTCGAATGCGGCCGCGCCGCCCGGCTGGAGTTTGAGCAACCGATGGATCGTCTTCGCGGAGTGTTCCGTCAACTCGCTCAGCCGCTTGGCGGCACGTCCAGTCGGCGCGGCCAGAATCACCCGCGCGCGCTTGGCCCGCGCCAGCGTCACGACCGAGCGCACGGTCGTGCTTTTGCCCGTTCCGGGTCCGCCGGTCAGCACCGTGACCCGGCGCGTCAGTGCCGTCGTGACGGCCTCAGCCTGACGCGCCTCGAGCGGCGGGGTTCCTCTCGCCTGCTTCAGCCATTCGAACGCCACATCCCAGTCGACCGTTTGAAAAACATCCAGTCGATCGATGTCAGCCTCGATCAAGCGAGTCAATCGCCTGGCGCTGGCGATCTCGGAGCCACCAAGCGGGGCCAGGTAAACGTTCTCCTCGCCCTGGTCCTCTTCGACGAAGATGTCACGGTCGTCCAGCAAGCGTGGCATGGCGGCGTCCAGTTGCTCGGACGAGCATTCCAGCAGCTGGCCGGCCTTCTCGAAAAGCATCGTTCGTGGCAGGTAGACGTGCCCGTCGTCGTCCGCGGCCGTTGCCAGGGTATGGCGCAGGCCCGCCGCCAGCCGGTCTGGCGAATCGGGTGCGATGCCGAGCTTGGCGCCAATGGCATCGGCGGTGCGGAACCCGATGCCCCAGATATCCCTCGCCAGGCGGTACGGGTCGTTCTGGACGACGCGTACGGCGTCAC
Organism: uncultured Chloroflexia bacterium; assembly: GCA_963728335.1. Taxonomy (GTDB): domain Bacteria; phylum Chloroflexota; class Chloroflexia; order Thermomicrobiales; family Thermomicrobiaceae; genus CALAGB01. The sequence goes on along the minus strand of CAVSJP010000007.1, from coordinate 34,881 downwards.
CCCCATATTGCCGGAAGATACGCACCGCGTGGCCGGTGTGCACGCCGAGACTCTGAAGGCAGACCATGACATCCTTGATCGCGCGTTGCTCGACCCAGGCGTCGATGATCGCGGCAACGCGCTTGGCGCCAAGGCCGTGGACCTCGCGCAAGCGATCCGGCTCCTCGTCGATGATCGAGAGAGCGTCCGGCCCGAAATGTTCGACGATGCGCTTGGCCGTCACCGGACCGACCCCGCGGATCAGTCCGGAGCCGAGATACTTGCGGATGCCTTCGGTCGTGGCGGGGAGGACGGCGCGAAAGGTCGTCACACGGAACTGCCGCCCATGATTTGGGTGCGTCGTCCACATTCCGTCGAGGTGCACGCGCTCGCCGGGGTTGACTCCGCCCATCTGCCCGACGGCTACAACCTCGGCGCCTCGTGCGGTCTTGAGTTTCAGCACGGTGTAACCCGACGTGGGATGCTGGTAGGTCAGCCGCTCGACTACCCCTTCCAGGATCGCGAGTTGATCGATTCCGGTGTTGTCGGAGGAGGTCTGTGCCATCGATCGAGGACTCTATCTGACTTGAGCGGGAATACCAACCAGCCGCCGGTGTCGATACTCAAGTTTACCGTTTACGAACGAAGCAGGTCCTGTTGTACACTACAAGCTCCCGCGCATGCGATATCATGCGCGCTGGTTGGTGTGCGACAGAGCAATCGGGTAGGCTTAAGCAAGTTTGCGTACACATTCAGACGACAACCTGTGAGGCTCCCGTGTGGATTATCATGCCGTTGATTTACTTTATGTCGTGGAAGAGCTGCCGGCGCTTCGGTCAGGCGTTTAGCGAGACTGCGTCCTGGGTGTTCGGATACCTGGTCGCGACCGGCATCTTGCTCGCTCTCCATTTCGGGGGCGTCGGAATGATCTCCGCGACTCCTGACGACCCGATGGCCGTGGTGTGCATTATCGGTGGCTTCATGGGGATGGGCGTCAGCCGCTATCTCTGGAAGCGTCGTGGCGGACATCTCGAACCGGTCAACAATCCACTCGCCAATAACCGATATTTCCGTGCGGCCCGCGCCATCGTCGCGCCAAAGAAGAAGTCCGCGAAGGTTCGACCACAGGCTCAGCCAAAGCGGGCGGCTACCACGACGACGACGCGTCCGAAGTCGGCCGCGACGACCTCGAGCACCACTTCGCGCCCGGCCGCTCAGCGCGCATCGACCAGGTCCAACAAATCCGCGGCGCAAAAGTGGGGCCGTGTTGTTGGCGCGATGATGTCTCCCAGCGACTCACAGCGACGCCCGCCGAGCTAATCGGCCGCGGGCACGCTCCTCTCCCGCTGGATTCGCGGCACTCCGGATACGCTATCTCGCGAGTCGATGAATCGGTGGGCGGGTCTATACCTGTCTACCGCGCCTTTTGAACGATTCGATCGCACGTGGAGGTGAGATGACACGAGAAGAAGCCTGGACGCTCGTCACGGAATACACGACCCAGCACCACCTGATTCGGCACATGCTGGCGGTCGAAGCGGCCATGCGTTCCTATGCCGAGCGATTCGGCGAGGATCCCGACCTGTGGGGACTAGCCGGCCTGCTTCACGATTTCGACTACGAGCGGAATCCTGACGTGAGCGTCGAAGGACACCCGATTGTCGGTGCGCGCCTACTCGAAGAACGGGGCTGCCAGCCGGAAGTCGTTCGTGCCATGCTCGCGCATGCGTCCGAAATTACCGGCGTCCAGCCAGAGTCCCGCATGGAGCAGACGCTGGTCGCCGTCGACGAATTGACCGGCTTCCTGGTCGCGGTCGCTCTGGTGCGTCCGAGCAAGAGCATCCTCGACGTTGAGATCAAGAGCGTGCGCAAGAAGTGGAAGACCAAGGAATTCGCCGCCGCGGTCAACCGCGCCGAGATCGAGCATGCCGCGAGCGAACTCGGCATGGAGTTGAACGACCACATCCAGGTCGTGCTGGATGCGATGAAGGCGCACGCAGCCGAACTCGGCCTGGAGCGACAGGCAGTCGCCTGATCAGCCGCGCCCGAGCGAACAGAGCAGGCTCACCACGCTCCCGGTATCAGCCAGATCCGGGAGTACCTCGTCCGCACCGGCGTCCCGCAGTTCCTCGACTGTGAAGCGACCTGTCGCGACCGCCAGGCATGGCGCGCCGCCCGCGTGGGCAGCCGCGACATCGTGCGGCGTGTCTCCCACCACGACCACGTCGCGCGGGTCAAACGGCACGCCGTAATACTCCTCGGCTCGAAGGAGTGCCAGGGACAGCAGCTCGACGCGGAGCTCGACTTCGTCACCGAACGAACCGATCGGGAAGTACCGCTCCAGCTCCAGTCGTTTCAGCTTCGTCTCAACCACGCCCCGCACTCCGCCGGTCAGCACGCCCAGCGCGAAGCGGGGGTCCCCGTCAAGGCGCTTCACGAGCTCTCGCACGCCTGGCAGCAGGTCAGAATCCCCTACGGATCGCCCCTGCCATGCCTGCCGGTAGGAGTCGGTTGCTGCGCCGAGAATCCGCGCTAGCGTCGCCCGGTCGACATCGGCTGGCAACTCCCCGAGATTCAGCACAGCTCGCACGATCTGGCGGTCGACTTTACCGTCGAAATCCACGTCGCGAATCGAAACATTGATCTCCGGATAGACGGCTCGCACACCCGCGTCGATGGCCGCCAGGTGGTCCGGGTCGCCCCGTTCAATCAGTGTGCCGTCAACGTCGAACAGGACGAGGCGAATTGGCGCGTCAGGCACGTGCCGACCTCTCCGGCCAGCAGGTTCCGGCGACGACGATCGACTCGCTGTCGTACCAGCGCTCACGCACCGCGCCAACCAGGTAGAGGGAGCCAGTCACGAGGATGTGATCCGCGGCGGAGGCTCGCGCGAGTGCGGCATCAATGGCCGCTCGCGGCTCGGGTATCACCTCGACTGGCTTGCCGTATTCGCGTACCACATTCGCGATGGTGTCAGTCGGTGCGCTGGAGCGCTCGGTTGCACTTGGCGCCGTGACGATCACTTCGTCGGCAATCGGCGTGACGATACGCGCTCCCGTCAGGAAATCGTGCGCGTCGAGCGAACCCAGGACCACGATCCGGCGGCGGGGCGTTCCCAATCCGCTCGCCCCATCGACAAAAGACTGCATCTTCTCTGGATTGTGCGCGCCGTCGAGCACGACCAGCGGATCGCGCTGGACGATTTCCATCCGACCCGGGAAGCGGGTCTCGGCCACGCCACGCGCTATGACGTCGTCCGTGATTGGATGAGGCAATGGCTCAGGAATCGCGCGCACCGCGGCAACCGCGGCGGCGATGTTGTATGCCTGAAAGTGACCGGGAAGGACCGTGGTGAAGATTTGACCGCTGGCCTTGTCGAGGACGCGGATTCCCTCTGCACCCGTCGATACCACCTCGAAGTCGACGCCCTCGACGGGATGAACCAGCGCTGACCCTGTCGCCACGGCCTCCCGCTCGATTACCTCGAGAGCGTCAGGTTTGCGTACCGTCGTCACGGCGGGACGACCCGGCTTGATGATGCCGGCCTTGTGCCAGGCGATTTCCGGAATCGTATTGCCCAGGGTGCGCACGTGATCCAATCCAATCGAGGTGATCACGGAGACATCGGGCAGCAGGACGTTCGTCAGGTCGAAGCGCCCGCCCGCGCCAACCTCAATGACCGCCCAATCCAGTCGCTCACGCGCAAACGAGAAGAACGTCAGCGCCACCCAGAACTCGCCGTAGGTCAACGGCGCCTCGCCGGCCGCGGCCCAGCGTTTGATCTCACCGTCAAGCGCCTCAACGTGATCGGCGAAGCGATCTCCGGGCATCAGCATGCCGTCGAGTTGCAATTTTTCGGTTTCGACCTGGAGATAGGGGGAGACGTGCAGGCCCGTGTGATACCCGGCCGCGTGCAAAATACCGGCAATAAGCGCCGAAGTCGATCCCTTGCCGGAGGTGCCGCCAACATGAATCGATCGGTATTGCTGCTGTGGAGCACCGATGAAATCGAGGAACCGTCGTAGCCGGTCGATACGCGCGATTGCCCGCGCTCGTATCTCCTCTTGTGTCGAACCAGGCTTGGGGCTGGGTGGTCCCTGAATCAGTCCGTTGATGTAGCTCGAAGCCCACTGGTACCTGCGTAACGCCGTTGCGGCGACCATTCGACTCTGCTCTCCCAAATCGAAACCGTTCAATTTCCAAACTCATGCATTGTATCAATCACTCGCGCGATCCCGTTCTTCTGCTGCTGGGCGAAAGCATCTCGTATGCTGGTAGACGACGGCAAGAAACGAGACACGGAGGTTGAGGTGCGGTCGATCACCTGTGAGATTGAGCCGGTTCCACCCTTTCGCCTGGATCTGACGGTCTGGATACTCAAACGGCGTCCGGAGTACGTGATCGACGACTGGGACGGAGAGACCTACCGGCGCCTGCTCCGGATCGGTAACCGGCTGACCGGCATCGAGGTTCGGCAAGTCGGACCGCCGAGTGAACCCTCGCTGCACGTTCGGCTGGCTGGAACCGGCGGCGCGCCTGAACACCTTGATCCGATTGTCCACGAGATCGAGCAACTGCTCGGCACGGACGTTGACCTCACGTCCTTTTACCAACTCGCGCAGTCAGACGACCGTCTCGCGCAGCTGGCAAATCGCTTCCGTGGCGCCAAGCCAGTCCGCTATCCTTCGATGTTCGAGTGTTTGACGAACGCGATCACCTGCCAGCTGGTGAGTCTCAACGTTGGTCTCCGAGTCGTCTCGCGGCTCGTGACACGGTACGGCGAGCGAATCCACGAGCTAGACGCCTATCCTCCCGCATTCCCGACGCCGCGAGCCATCGCGGGCGCCACGCCGGAGGAACTTCGCGCGATCGGCTTCAGCTGGCAGAAGGCCCGGGCGCTGATCGGCCTGGCACTGAGAATTGACGAAGGGACGATCGATCTCGATGTGCTGCCGCCGTTGGAGGACCGCGCGGCCGTCGAGCGCCTGACAGCAATCAAGGGCGTCGGCCGCTGGACGGCGGAATACGCGCTTCTGCGCGGCTTAGGGCGCGTCCATGTCTTTCCAGGCGACGACGTCGGCGCGCGCAACACACTCGAGAAGTGGCTCGCCAGCGACGAACGGCTCGACTACGCCGAGGTGCGACGGAAACTCGCGCGGTGGAGCGACTACGCCGGTCTCATCTATTTCCACATGCTGCTACTCGGAATCGAGTCGAAGGGTCGCATCGCACCTCCGGGCTGACTCCTGGAGTTTGTCGTATGGACGCGGCGAGTTGACGGTGACCAAGAGATCGATTTGGGAGGCCGGCCATGATCGCTCGAGAAGAGTGGCCGTTCAGGAATACCGTGGGCGGTTAGGCACAGGATCCCGGGGATATCGACACTTGACGAACCAATCCCGCATCGAGTGACCGGGTCACGCGGAGCTGATGGTGTTTGACGATTTAGGTCCGCAATCGCATCACGACAGTATTCGGCAGAGGCGGCGGACACGCGCCGCCTCCACGCTGGACACTCGGTGGTCCACCTCCGAAATGCTTCGTCAAAACGCCCGACTCAACTCTGCGGACGAGCCGAACCGCTTGCCCCTGACAGGCTCAATACCCGGGCGACCAACCGCCCCAATTCGTCCCGCTCCTCGTCGTTAAGTGGCTGCAGCAGTTCCGCGACCGCTTCACGCCGGCGCGTGCGCCAGCTCTCCACTTTGTCACATCCCGCCTCGGTCAGGCTGATCTCGACGACACGCTCATCCGACGTCCGCCGCCGTCGGGTGACCAGTCCCGCAACCTCCAGACGCTTGCACGCAATTGTCGCCGAACTCTGAGAAACGCCGAGCGCCGCGGCGACTTCACCAACCGACAGGGCGCCGCGGTTCATAAGTTGATGGAGCAGCCAGAATTGTTGGACTGTTGCTTCGCCTTCCCGGATGGAGTAGGACATGTGACGCAGCCAGCGCCACAGGTCAAACAATTCTTCGACGAGCTGATCAGCTGGCACCTGAGATTCGGTCACCAACTCGATCATCCTTTCACCTATCGAAACGGTTCCCCATCAACAGCGGGTCCGGTCTCGTGCTGAGCCTGTCCACGCCGTGAATTTCGGCGTCCGATCGAGTCGAACTGAGAAGTTGCCGACAGCCTGGCGTAATCGACTTCGTACGGTCTGATGTCTCGCAATTATAGTCGTATTCGGTCCGCGTGAAGAGGCCATTCGGCTGGGTTCCCGGTGCGACATTGCTTCCCGCCAGATGACTCTCACCACGTATGCATGGCCTTCTCTCAGTTCCTGCATTAGAGTGGGTTCACTTACGGCTGAACGGCGGGATTGGATTACGGGAGGCGGAGATGGACAGTCTGGTCACCGAACTCAACCATTTGTGTGACTCACAGCCATTCCACACAGGGTGGTATTTGAAGGATCTTCACACCGGCAACGAGGCGAACCGGCACGGAGACCTCGTCGGTCCCTCCGCCAGCACTCGCAAGGTGTCGATCCTGATGACGGCGCTGAAGGAGATCCACGAAGGACGCCTCTCCTTCGAGCAGCCAGTCACACCGGATGCGAAGTACTTCATCAACAATTCGGGCTGTTTCCGCTACTTCCAGACCGGTTTCACGCTGCCCCTGGTCGATCATCTCGTGATGATGATTATCGTGTCAGACAACGTCTCGACGGGAGTCATCACCGAATTGGTCGGACTCGACAAGATTAATGCCTTCTGTCAGGCGATTGGCATGGCAAACACCACGCATCGCGACCAGATTCCGTCGGCCGGTCTCACCTGGGACCATGCGCCAGACGCAACCAATGCGACCACGCCGAACGACGTCGGGCACCTGCTCAACATGATGGTCGACGGCGCGCGAGACGAGGCGGCGGCCGCCAAATTGGGCGTCACTCCTGCTCTCTGTCAGAAGGCGATCGAGATTCATGAGCTGGCAGCAATTAACCAATCGCCTGCCATACCTGATGCCGCCCGACGCCAAGGTCGCCCACAAGACAGGTCGCGGAGTACGCAACTACAGCGATGTCGGCATCATCTACCGCGGTGACGAACCGCGCTACGTGCTGACGGTCTACACCGATCAGGTGAAGCCGGAATTGCCGGATGGACGTGCCGGCCGCGGCGCCGCCCATCTTCACATCGCGACACTCTGCCGAGCATGCTGGGACCACCTGGTGCTGAACAACTGAGCTTCGGTCCGCGCCATCATCCAGTTTGAGAGACGCTCCAGGATCTGGCGCTGCCTCAGGATCTCGTACTCCTGTCCATAGGTACAGGAAAATGCCTGTCCGGTCACCGCAAAAAATATGGTCCTTTCGGCGGATGTGCTGGTCCGCGACCACAACTAAGATATGTACAGAACTTGAGAACGGTGAGGCGACGAGTAAACGGTCCTCAGAAATAGCGCCTCAAATCGCTCGAGGCGAGGCGAAGGTCAGGACCGATTCGCAATTGATTCAGATTGAAGCCCGCAGAGGTGGCGCGGGAACGTCGCAGCAAAAGAACTCACCGCGATACGGCGAAATCCACTGCCGTACCGTGACCACAAAAACCTCACAGTCGGGATGACCACCGGCACCCGGCACCTCCCCCAACCGAGGGTTCGCTCGTCCCCGCACGGAAACGTGGAGCGAACCCTCAAGCCTCTTTAAAGAGCGAAATTCAGCAACCACCGTCGCGTGAGCCGCAACCAACTCTCCGATCCGGCACGGGTCATTCGACCTGCGCGGGAGTTGGTAAATCGGTATGCTGGTATCGACGCCAACTCGTCCGACGAGGAAACGGAGCAATCATGACGGCTGACCGCGGACTCTATCGCTCGCGCCACCATCACATAATCGCCGGGGTCGCAGGCGGACTCGCAGAACGCTTCAACGTTCCTGTCTGGTTGATGCGTCTGATCTGGATCATCTTGCTGCTTCCGGGCGGTATACCGGGGCTGGTTCCGTACCTTGTGCTTTGGATCGTCATCCCGCTCGAACCGGCGGACCGGGTCACTCTCTAGCGCGTCGATCGACCAGTCCATTCGCGGATTAAATGTTCCCAGCCGTGGGTTTTTCAACCCAGCGGCGAGCGTGATCGGTTGCCCAGCGATTTCCCTAACCGGCGTTCAACCGTAAACGTTGTAGCCGCCTCAGTCTTCGCGCCGCCCCACGTCATACTTATGATAGACTTTGGTTTAGAAAGTCGCGCACTGCCGCATCGTCGCCCCGGCTGCTACAATCGTTGATGCTGCGCCGATTCTGAGCTCTGGAAGAGAGGTCTGGATGTCACAAAACGGCTTGACCAAGGAGCAGATCATTGACGCTCTGCGACCGGTCAAGGATCCTGAAATTGGCCGGAGCCTGGTCGACCTCGGCATGATCAAAGACGTGGACATTGCCGGAAGCAGCGTCACGGTCCATGTCGAACTGACCACTCCCGCCTGCCCACTGCGCGAGGACATCAAGCGCGACGTGCATGACGCCGTGATCGCGGTCGAAGGCGTCTCGAACGTCGATCTGAAATTCACCGCGCGGGTGCGCGCCAGCGGCGCGGGCATGACGAACCGCCAGCAGATCCAGGGCGTCAAGAACGTTATTGCCGTGGCGAGTGGCAAGGGCGGCGTCGGCAAGTCGACCGTCGCGGTCAACATGGCAATCGCGCTGGCGCAGGACGGCGCGTCGGTTGGACTGCTGGATGCCGATGTGTATGGCCCGAGCATTCCAATGATGATGGGCATTCAGGCCCAGCCGATGATGCGCGGCAACAAGATCGTTCCGCTCGACGTCTATGGTGTCAAGATTATGTCGATTGGGTTCCTGATCGAGCCAGGCAAGGCGCTTATCTGGCGTGGACCGCTGGTATCGCAGCTCGTCACGCAATTCTTAAAGGACGTCGACTGGGGTGAACTCGACTACCTGGTGGTCGACCTGCCGCCCGGAACCGGCGACGCGCAGCTCACGCTGGTGCAGCAGATTCCGCTCTCCGGCGCGGTGATCGTCACCACACCGCAGAATGTGGCGCTGGCCGACGCAGTCAAGGGACTGGCGATGTTCAAGGAGGTCAAGACGACCATCCTGGGCATTGTCGAGAACATGAGCTACTTCATTTGCCCGCATTGCGGCGAGGAGAGCGACATCTTTGGCTCCGGGGGAGGCGAGCATGTATCGCAGGAATACGATGTCCCATTGCTGGCCCGTATTCCACTGGAGCCGTCAATTCGAGCGGGCGGAGATGACGGACAACCGATCATCGTATCGGCGCCCGATTCCGCACCTGCCGAGGCCTTCCGCCACGCCGCGCGCCAGGCAGCCGGTCGACTGGCGGTGGATGCCATGAAGAAGCCTCGTCGCGAGCGGATTATGCTCCGCCCGACGTAGTTCGAATCCGAATCTCAAGAGTGTGCATAGACGGCGGACTGAGCATGGTCCGCCGTCTCCTTATGCCGATCCGGACACGAAGTCTCCGTACCATCGAAGGACACGCAGGGCGCGCAACGTGTTCCAGCGGCTCGGACGGCCTTCCCCGTTGTCGATCTCGACGGGCATCACGCCAGGATAGCGCGTCTCCAGCGGCCAGCGGCCGTCACGGTCGCGCTTCGATTCAACCAGTGCTATCGCGTCGGCCACCCGCTCATCGGGCGAGACTCCGGCGCTCCTCAGGAACTCGAACCCACGCAGCACGTCGTAATGCCACCACGTTGGAAATGCGAAACAGGTCCAACTGGCGCCGCCTTTGCGATCGCGCTCGATCACCTCGCCGGTTGATCGTCGCCGGAAAAGGCGCCGCTCGAGAAGATACTCCTGCCCTCGCAGTCGAGCGGCAGTCACCTCGGGCCGAACCTCATTTGCTCGCTCGTATTCGAGCAGCGCTTCCAGCACGCAGATCGTGGTGTTGAAGGATGACCGTGTCGAGCCGTTCACAGCCTCGCAATTCCAGCCACCGTCCGGCAGTTGTTCGTCGAGCAGACGGTCGACGATTCCCCGCACGTCCTGCCCAAAGTACGCTCCGCTCGCGGCGACCTGTCCATTGATGCACGTCTCGACCTCGCCCTCAAAGTACGGGTTGCCAACCCAGTCCGCGCCGCGCCAGGTCGTTCCATCCCATCCCTGCCAGCGAACGTGGTCGCGCACGAGGCCAACTGCGCGTGACGCTGCGTCACTCTCGGGGTCGAGTCCCATCTCACGGAGCAGGGTCAGGACGTGCATGGTGGAATTCCACCCACGGTTCCATGCCACTCCTGCCCAGGATCCGTCGGCCTGCTGCAGCGACAGCAAACGGGCTCCGTAACCCTCTCGGGCGACCCGCGAGCGCTCGATCGCGACGTCCTCCGAGAACGCGCCGGTCAGGTCCCGCATGACTTGCCAGCGAATCGAGGGATCGGAGTCGAGAAGCCAGTCGATGACGTCCATGAAACTCTCCGCGCTATCGAGCGTATCGGCAGAGCATCATTATAGAGACAGAGCGCGATTGTTCGAGTGATTGCGGAGGACCGGTTCGACTCTACAGATCCAGCGACGTCGGTGATAATCGAGTGCGAACCCGGAACACGCGCAGCGAGATTGAGGAACGACGTTCGCTGGAAGGAAGCCCCGTTTATGCCCGATCCGCTCTATCACACTGGCGATCAATACGCCGAGGCGCTACTCCCGCCGGTCCTGCACTCACTTGAAGACCTGGCCGGCCGCACGGCCCACTACGCCGCCCGGCTGCGTATGTCCGACGTGGACCGTGAGACGGTAAAGGCCGCACAACGCATCCTCGAGCAAGCCCACGCCGACCTCGCCGGGCTGCTCTCGAGCAGGACTGACACGAACGGAGCGGCATAGTGAGCGATCGCAAGCGCGTCTTGATCACGGGAGCGGGTGGGCATATCGGCAGCAGCCTGGCGCAGAGCCTGAAGGAGCGCTACGATCTGCGTCTCCACTTCCACCACCCGCCAAGCGTCGCTCCCGACACGGACTACGTCATCGCCGACGTCGCGAACTTCCAGGAGCTCGTGCCAGCTATGACGAACATCGACGCCGTCGTGCACCTGGCGGGTTCTCCGCACGTCACCTCGCCCTGGGAGGCGGTCCACCAAACCAACATCGTCGGCACCTACAATGTCCTCGAAACGGCGCGCCGCGCTGGCGTGCACAAGATCGTCTTCGCCTCGACCAATCACGTCATGGGTATGTACGACCGCGACCGCGAGTGGCCGGTCTACGCCAACCAGCCGGTGCGCCCCGATTCCCTCTACGGCGTCTCGAAAGCATTCGGCGAAACTCTGGGGCGCTTCTACGTCGACCAGTACGGGATGTCCGTGGTCGCCTTGCGCATCGGCTGGTTTCTGGAAGAGCCTCACGACGAGATTGGCCGCTGGATGTGGCTCAGCCCACGAGACTGTGCGCAGATCGTCTGGCGCGCGATCGAGGCGGACATCGGCTACGGTGTCTTCTACGCTACATCGGCCAATAGCGGCCGTCGCTGGGACATCACCGACGCCATCAACGTCCTCGGCTACCGGCCGCAAGACGACGCCGAGACCTTTTTCCAGCGCGAGGAGGAGACCACGTGAAGATCACGGATGTGAAGTGCGCGGTGATCGGCAAGCATCCGATCGTGCGCATCGTGACTGACGAGGGAATCAGCGGCTATGGTCAGGTCGAGTTCTACAAGCCATATCTGAAGCCGCACATCCTCTTCTACCGAGACGCGATCATCGGCGAGGACCCCACCAACGTCGAGCGCGTTATGCTCAAGATTCGCCGCTTCGGCGCGTTCAAACCGTGGGGCAGCGCCGTGAGCGCGATCGAGATGGCGCTGTGGGACGTGGCAGGGAAGGCGGCCAACCTGCCGGTCTACAAGCTGCTTGGCGGAAAGATCCGCGATCGCGTGCGCGTCTATAACGGCGCGGTCCGCTTCCAGATGCCGAGCTACGATCCGGACGGATTCGCCGAGAACATGGTGCAGATGAAGGCGTCGCCTGAAAACTTCAGCATCATCAAGCAGGCCCTCGCCTTCCACAGCCCGATGCCGAATCGCATTCCGAATTTCTTCTATGGCGAGGCGCATCCGCGTGGCTGGCACGGTAGCCGCGATCGAGGTCTGCTCACCGAGCGCGGCATGAGCCATCTCGTCGACTGCGTCGTGGCGATGAAGGAGGTACTCGGTGACGAGGTGGGATTGGCGCTCGACTGCGGACCCGGCTGGACCGTTCCCGACGCGATCAAGTTCGCCCGCTTGGTTGAGCCACTCAACGTCCTCTGGCTTGAAGACCTTCTGACTGGCGACTACGTGCCGCACACGTCGGCCGCACTCTACCGAGAGGTGACGCAAGCCACGTCGACACCGATCCATACCGGCGAACAGGTCTACCTGCGCCAGAACTTCCTCGATCTGATCGAGACAAACGCCGTGCGGATCATTGGTCCCGATCCGTGCGACGTGGGGGGCATTGCCGAACTGAAGTGGATCGCTGAGTTCGCCGACCTGCACGGCATCCTCATCGCGCCACATGGCACCGGCAATGGCCTGCTCGGGCTGGCTGCCCTGGTACAGGTCTGCGCCACGCTGCCGGACAACTACATCGCCTTCGAGTACCCGATCGGTAACGAAGCCTGGTGGTACGAAATCGTGGAGGGCCTGCCGAACCCGATCGTCACGGACAGCTTCATCGAGGTCTGGGATCGTCCCGGCATGGGCGTTGACCTCATCCCTGAAGCGGCGCAGGAGTATTTGAGCGAGGAGGATAGGGGGTTTTTCGAGTAGGGAAAGCAGGAATACGCTCGCCCAGGATTGAAAACCCTCGGCTGAAAAGGCGAAATCCATGAATGGATTGGGGTTGCTTGTCGAATCGCTCCGCGGACTGACAACCACAAAGGAGATCGCGTGGCCTCAGCCCGTTCAGGGGCTTCGTCAAGTCAGCCTGGGTTTTATGGTGGTTGACGAATTGATTCGGTACCTGCGTGTCCGTTCACGCGGGGCTAAAGCCGCCGCGCTACAAAGTCGAACGTCCACGAAAGGGACTGAGGTTTTTTCGTGATGTTCGCCATTCTGCCATCGTGTTGTTGCTCAATCGGTCACTGAACCTCAGTCCCTTTAGTGGACTTCGTTCCAGGTAGCCCGGTGAGTTTACTCCCGGGCGCACGCGGCCAATCACCGGATTAATTCATCAAAGACCATTCAACCCAGGTGGACCTGGTCTCTCCGGAGACGCGACACAACGACCAACGACGTGAACCCTTATCTCGTGAACGATCTCGATTCCGCGCGCCGAACTGCAGATGGAGTAGATGGCATCATCGCACCAGGGAGATGTCAGCCCAACTCACCCGTCGCGACCCAGCGGGCGCAGTCTTCGCCGAGCTCCTGAACCGCTCGCGCCTCATATTCGGCGATCTCATCCGCCGTGAGCGTCTCAGACCAGCGCCCGTTCACGCCACGATAGATGAAGGAACCGGCCCCCCCTTCCCAATTCGCCCCGCCTACGGGGGCATACTTCGCGGCGTTCGCCTTCATCCACTCAAACGAGCAGTGCTCGACGATCGCGTCCCAGCGCGATTCGTCGATCGGAAGGTCGAGAAAGGCAGCGATGTGGCGAATTTCGCCCGGCAGATCCCGCTTCAGGTTGGCGAAGTGGACCAGGCGCACGTTGGGCAGATCCCGGATCGCCCACCAGGAACGCACGTTCTCCCAGAAGGAGTGCAGCGGGTAGCCGTCGCGATCCAGCCACTCGCGCCAGAACTGGCGGATGTCGGCCGAGGGCGGCACCATCAAGGGTGCGTCCGGGACAGGTAGGGCGTTCATCTGCTCTACTGCGGACCGGGTGAAGCTCGCGAAGTGGTTATAGAGGCTCCAGGCGATGTCGCGTCCGTCGCGTGCGACGTAGAGGTAGCGGGCCGAGGGGGAGAAGACCAACGCGTCTACCGGCAAATGGGTCTTGATGATACGCCGGTGGGTCTGCGCCTCGAGTAAGGGCAGCTTCACCTCCCTGGGCGGGAATCTCATGTCCAGCCAGAAGGAGATCGCCCACACGTCGAGGGACGGGTCGCCGTTGAACAGGAGCTGGGCCACGATCTGCTGTGTCCAGGTCGTGCCCGACTTGGCATACGTGGCGACGATGATGTCGTCGTCACGGATGGGGAACTCGTTCCAGATCGTCGAGTCGATGAGCCGCGTGTGCAACTCCCGAGTCTTGCGCGGCCAAGCAACTGTCCCGTCCATGACCATCTCGCCTCCATGGCTCTCTGTGTCGCCGCAGCGTCGGTGATCTCGAACAAGTGCCGAACGTCGACAGGACGTATCAGCTGACCGTCGCGGAGCGTTTTCACGAACTTTCTCTTTTTATCTGAAATCTTGGCTCTCACTTTACCATGTTCACGCCTAGGCGGAGCGCCACCTCTCGCTTCCTTGCTCCCTTGCCAGGGGAGTTGGGCGTGCCGGATATCGAGAGGTCTCGCTGCTTGCTTCTCAGTCTCGTTTGCCCTGAATCTGGTACGATCTTCTACGCCCGTGATCGACGTTGAGCATCTGCTGTTTCGTTGTGCTGACGCGAACGCGGACAACAGTGAGTCGGACGATGTTCGTCCAGTCGATGCGAACCGTGACGATGCGGGAGGAACCCGGTGGATTGTCCGAACTGCGGTAGCGTGGCGCCAGTTGACGCGAATTTCTGCCCACGCTGTGGTTACCAGCTGTCCGATTCTGGCCGGCGCGCCCGGCGTCGAGTCGTGGTGACCGGCGTTGGTGCCGTCACGCCGATTGCACTGTCGGCGGAAGAGACCTGGCAGGGCCTCATCGCGGGCAAATCGGGCGTCCGGACAATCGAACGATTCGCCACGAGCGAACTGCCGGTGCATATCGGCGGCGAGGTCAGCGGCGTCGACATCTCCGAGTGGGTTGACGCGAAGACGGCCCGGCAGATGGCGCTCTTTTCGCAGTTCGGAGTCGCCGCGGCGGGAATGGCGCTGAAGGATGCCTGCATCGGGCCGGGCAGCGTCGATCAGGACCGCGGCGGCGTCATTGTCGGCACGGCCTGCGGAGGTTTCGCCACGATCGTCGAAGCGCAGGAGACGGTCGCCCGGCGCGGGCTGATGCGCACCTCGCCCTTCTTCATGACGACCTTCCCAAGCAACATGGCGTCCTACCACGTCGCCAACACCTTTCGCTTCCTCGGGCCGAATTTCACGATCGTCACGGCGTGCGCCACTGGAGCGCAGTCAATCGGTGAAGCGGCCGAGACCATCCGGCGCGGACAGGCGGACGTGATGCTGGCCGGTGGCACGGAGCACTCCGTCTTTCCCCTCTTCGTCGCCAGCTTCGCGGTTCAGCGCGCAGCCTCCACCTGCACTGACGAGCCAGAGAAAGTCAGCCGCCCGTTCGACGCCACGCGCGAGGGATTCGCTATCGCGGAGGGCGCGGCCGTGCTCGTGCTCGAGGAGATGGAGTACGCACAGGCGCGCGGCGCGCGGATTTATGCCGAGGTACTCGGGTACGGCAGCAGCAACGACGGCTATCACCCAATTGCGCCGGAACCTGAGGGACGCGGCGCGGCGGTGGCCATTACGAGCGCGCTCAAAGACGCCGGAGTCGCCCCGGAAGAAATCGACTACATCAACGCCCACGCCGCATCGACGCCACTCGGTGATAAGGCTGAGACGTTGGCCATCAAGCGTGCGCTCGGCGAACACGCGACCCGGGTTCCGATCAGCTCGACCAAGTCGATGACGGGGCACATGATGGGCGCCGCGGGGGCGGTCGAGGCGATAGCCACGATCTTCACCATTCGCGACGGAATCATTCATCCGACGATCAACTACCACCATCCGGACCCGGAATGCGACCTCGACTACGTCCCAAACGAAGCGCGCAAGGCGAAAGTCGATGTGGCAATGTCGAACTCGTTTGGTCTGGGGGGGCAGAACGCCTGTGTGGTCTTCGCGCGATTCGATCCGAACCGCGGAGGAAACTGAACGATGCCCCGCTACGAACCGCTCGACGCCCTTCAATTTCCGCGCTTTGGCGGCATTCGTACCTTTGCTCGCCTGCCGCACGTCACCGACCTGACTGACGTCGACGTTGCGATCGTCGGCGCGCCCTTCGACACTGCCGTCACCTACCGGGTTGGGGCCCGCTTTGGTCCTGCCGCGGTGCGCGACATGTCGGTGATGACCCGTACCTACAATCCATCGCTGGACGTGAATGTCTACGACCATCTCTCGGTGGTCGACTACGGCGATGTTTCGGTGGTGCCGGGCTTCATCGAAGACAGCTACGCGCGTATTACCGAGGGACTCTCGACTATTCTGAACGCCGGAGTGATCCCGATCACCATCGGCGGCGACCACTCGATCGCTCTGGCCGAACTGCGGGCGGTCGCGGCCAAGCACGGGCCGGTGGGCTTCATCCAGTTCGACTCCCACGCCGACACGTGGGACGAGTACTTTGGCCGCAAGTACAACCACGGCACGCCGTTTCGTCGCGCGGTCGAGGAGGGCTTGATCGACACCTCGCGCGCGATCCAGGTCGGAATGCGCGGCTCACTCTACGGACCGGAAGATCTGGAGCAGTCACGTGAGCTCGGATTCGAGGTCTGGACCAGCGACGACGTCCGGCGCGAGGGACTGAACGGCGACCATGCAGGCGGTACACCGCCGGGCTGGCACTGGACCCGTATACTTGACATTTGATATCGACTTTGTCGATCCGAGTTTCGCGCCGGGCACCGGCACGCCGGAGATCGGCGGCTTCACCAGCCGAGAGGCGCAGGAGTTGGTGCGCGCATTGCCGGGCATTGATCTCGTCGCGCTTGATCTGGTCGAGGTGCTTCCGGCTTACGATCCGAGCGGGATGACCGCGCTCATCGCGGCAAACGTCATTTTCGAATTCCTGAGCGTCCTCGCCGTCAACCGGCGCGGCGTCGCAACGTAGACAGACTAGACGGAGATTACAGACATCATGGTTCAGACAACCGATATCCTGGCCGGACGAATGCCGCGTCGCGCGGCGCAAGTTCGCCCGATGGCGCCGGACGTCTTCGAGATTCTCGAGGGACAGTATCTCCAGATCAACGACGTCGAGGGACGTCAGGTGTCCGAGATGATCGCCTTCAACAAGCACGACATGCGTGAGATGCTCTCGACCTCACATACCCGTGGCATCAACAATTCCCTGATGCTGATCAAGGGCATGACCATCTACAGCAACCGCCGGAACCCGATGTTTGCGCTCATTGACGACACGGTCGGCCGGCATGATCTGCTGCTGCCGTCATGCGATCGCCGGCGCTACCAGGACGACTATGGGCTCGTGAATCATCCCGGCTGTCGCGACAACTTCTTCCGTGAACTGGAGAAGTACGATGTCGACTACGACCGGATTCCGGACCCGGTCAACTTCTTCATGAACGTGGGCCTGCGCGCCCGCGGCGAGTTCGAGGTACGCGAGCCCCTATCAGAGCGCAACGACCACGTCGTGTTGCGCGCGCTCATGGACATGGTCGTCGGTGTGTCGTCGTGTCCACAGGAGCAGAGTCCAGCCACCGGCTTCAATCCGACCGACATCCTGATCCGCGTCTACATCTAACGCCGAATTTTGCCTCCACATATCCAGGTTGTCGCTGACCGGCGCTCGAGTGAGCGCCGGCTTCCGTCTCTCCTTTCCCTGCCTGCTCTCGCGCAAGAACACCTACGAGTGCTGTGACATCCGGGCATACGACTTGCAGCGTACGGTTTGAAGCCAAACGTAAATGCTTCATCGTGAAGAGGCCCTGGGCCTCGAAGCCGTCGACCAGCCCCTAGGAGCAACTGTCATGGACGTTGAAGATATTGTCAGTTCTGAAGTCGCTATCGCCGTTGCCGCCACTGCGGCGGTCCTCTCCTCGCGCGTCCGGCGCGTCGCCCGCCGCGGGCTCGTCTACGGTGTTGCCGGCGCACTTTCAGCCGGCGACATGATGATGTCGTTCGGCAAAGGAGTCGCCAGCGGCGTTCAGGACGCAGCCCAATCGGCCAAGGGCGAGATCGAAGAGCAGATGAGCGGCGATCGTCCGGAACAACCGTCTCAGAACGGCGAGGACCAAGACGAATGAGCGACATCGATCAAGCCGCTGGCGAGACGCAGGACAACCCCGGCGAGAATCCGAAACCGGACAAGCCGAAGAGACCGCGTAGACGCGGGCGGCCGCACAAAAGAACCGACACCGAACACGTCAGTGCAAGTGAAGCCGCCAGACCCAGTGATGAGACCGGTGAATCGGCCACTCACGAAAACGACTCGATCGAGCGAGCGGAACGGATCGTACAGGAGTGGACGGTGCGGGCCGAGCAGGTTGGTATGGAGATCGGGCATCAGGTCGTGAAGCTCTTCGCGCGTGCACGTGAAGAGGCCGAAGACATCTGGGCCGAGGCACAGGTGATTCGCCAGCGGCAGGACCAGCATCCGGATCAGAAAGACGGAGAACGGGATTGACCGGTAGCAACACAGACCGCCGATGCCGCTGACCGCATTCTATCTCGCACGATTGTATCGATGGGGAGCGCAGGCTCGATGGTGGCTCTAGCCGTCGACGAGCCGCGCGTCCTGCACTCGCTGCCAGGACGCCTGCGCGTCGAGCTTCCAGAACGTCTAGCCGAACACGTGCGGTTGGCGGAAACCCAGCTACGTGCGCTCGCCGGTGTGCGCCGCGCCCGCGCCAACCCCTTAACCGGCAACATCCTCATCGAGTTCGACCAGCGCGCGACATCGCAGCGGGAGATTGTTCACGCGCTCGACGACCTTGCGCGCGAACAGATCCCATCGTCTCAACCGGCCCACGAGTCTCAACTTTCCCGCCATTCCATTCGGCGTGAGCGTGCCGGAAGTCATCGCCGGCGTGTACGTGTACCCGTCAGGGGCATTGAATTCAAACCCGCGCTCGCCCGGCAGATCGAAGAGCGGCTCGCAGAACTGCCAAGCGTTACGGCGCGCGTAAGCGAGCTAACTGGCCGGGTGACGGTCGAGTATGACGAACGGCTGATCGACCTACAGGACGTCATCGCCAACCTGAGCGACGTCGACGTTCCCGACTTGCCGGATGTCGACCAGCCGGCCTACCCGATGGACCCCGGACCGTTGATCAACGGAGTCGCGCGCACCGCGGGAGCGGGACTCGGCATCGCCCTGCTACTGGGCCGCCGGCTGTTCGGCCAGCAGGGACCAATTCTCGACCGTGGCGCCAACACGGTCGCCGACACCCTGAACATCGCGCGCGGCATTCCGGCCATCCGCTACGGTGTCCGACGACTCGTTGGCCACGACGCGGCCGACCTCATGTTCAGCGGCATCGGTGTCGTGAGTCTCTCTCTCTCCAACAACGTCCAGGGCCTCATCTTGAACGGTGTCGAGGGATTCCGTCTCCTGACCGAGGTTATTCCGCGACGAGAGGCCTGGCGTCGCCATCTTGAACGCGAGGAGGATGCGGCTGGGATCCGGCCTGGCACGAGCTACCGACCTGAACCGGGAGACCGGGTGGCCTACCCCTCAACGGTCATCTCCGGAACCGGGACAGCGATCGCTCCGGACGGGAGTCTGGTCGGTCTCACCACCGGAAAGCACATCCCAGCGGGTTCGACGATTCAGGGTGGCCCACTCGACATCCGCGTACAGGCCGGATCAGATTTTGAGCCTGTTGAACGTGCGGGACCGTTGCGTGACACGCTGCTGCAGCGGTACCTGCGCTACGTCGTCCCTGCGTCGATCGGACTGTCGGCCGTCGCTGGAATCGTGACGCGCTCACCGGCCACCGCCTTCAATATGCTGGTTCAGACTGGCGGGAGAACGGCCCTCATCGGGACCGAGACGGCCGGACTCGGCGCCTCGGCCCGTGTCCTTCGCTCCGGCGTGGTCGTGGTCGGAACTCGCCGGAGCCGAACCATCCGCCGTCCGGATACGATCGTGCTCGACAGCGCGCGCATGCTGACGAACGGATACGAGATCTCCAACACCTTCCCGCTCACGAACGAACTGGCGATGGAGGAGATCCTGTCGATCGCGGCGCGAGTTTCGACTGCCACCGGCTCGCCGTGGGGGAGAACGTTTCCGATCGCGCCCGCCGACGTCACGGACGAGGGCGGTTTTGATGGTGAACGTGCGTCGGCGCGGATCGCCGGCCAGCGCTGGACGCTCGGGCCCGTAGACGATCAGACACGTCCGCTCGTCGTCGAACGATTCCGGAACCAGGGCAGTACCATCCTGGCTCTCACCAAAGGGGAGTCCGACGGCCAGGTGGTCGCCTTGCTCGTCCTGAGACCCCGGCTTACGACGGGGGTGAATGATCTGGTCAACCGCTGCCGAGAGCACCAGGTGGAACTCGTGCTCTGCGGCGAGCATCCGTCGGCCACCGCGCGGGAGATTGCCAAGCGCTGCAGCATCACGCCGCTCGACGGTGTGCCGGCACTCGACATCGTTCAAGCGCGACAACGCGATGGGGCGTTCGTCGCGGTGGTGTCGGATCATATCGGCTCGGCTCCGGCATTTAGCGCCGCCGATCTGTCCATCGGCATCACCGAACGACAGCCGCGATTCCCAGCGCGAGCGGACCTCCTCTCGCCGGATGTGCACGGCGTGTCGGAGATTCTCGAGGCAGGCCGACAGAGGGATATCGCGACGCGAGACTCGGTGGTGCTTTCGATCGTCTCGAATATCGCTGGAGCGGCGCTCACCGCCCGAGGATCGAGCAGCGTCAGCACGGCGGCGAATGCCGGCTATTTCACAGCGCTCGGTGCGATCGGCATTGGCTGGATGCGCTTGCGGGGAGGAACGCGGAGCGTCAGCGCGGCGTCGCAAGTGCGCGAGCCACAGCCTGAGCGGTGGGGACGACTCGCTGTCGAGGACGTACTACGCGCGGTCGAATCCGGTGGGGATGGGCTTACCAGCGAAGAGGCGGCAGCGCGTTTACGACCCGCCCGTGAGCAGTCGCGTCAAAGCCCGCTCGCGATCGCGGTGCTGGAACAGCTTCGTTCTCCACTGATCGGAATCCTCTCGGTCGGCGCGCTCCTGTCACTAAGCTTCGGCGCTCCAGCTGACGTCGCCATCATCGGCGCGACGATCGTCACGAACGTCGCGGTCGGCGCATGGCAAGCGCGACGGGCGGATCGAGCTTCGGCGGCGATCGCGCGCCTGGGAGCATCGGAATGTGACGTACTCCGGGACAGTGAGAGCCGTGTTGTTCCCGCGTCGGACCTCGTGCCGGGCGACGTTCTCCTCCTATCGGCCGGTGCGCGGATCGCTGCCGATGCGCGCGTGATCCACTCCGAGAATATGGAAGTGAGCGAAGCCGCGCTCACCGGCGAATCGCTCCCCGTCTTCAAGAGCGTCGATGGTATGCACGCGCATGACCGCATCCTGCTCGAGGGGAGCGACGTCATCACCGGCTCGGGTCGAGCCGTCGTTGTCGCGACCGGACCCAACACCAAACTTGGCACGCTCTCCGCCGCAATTACTCAACGAGAAGATGTCGAAAACCCGCTGAATACGCGGCTCATGCGGATGCTGAACCTGACGCTCCCAATCGCCGGAGCCGCGGGTTTGACGGTCATGATCTCGGGGATCCTGCGCCAGCGCTCGGTCGCCGCGCCACTTGCACTCGGGTCGAGCGTGGCGATCGCGGCGGTGCCGGAGGGGATGCCACTCCTGGCCAAGATGGGCGAGGCCGCCGTGGGCCAGCGTCTGGCGAGCAAACGCGCGGTCGTGCGGCGTCTCTCGGCCATCGAGGCGCTGGGCCGAGTCGACGTAGCCTGCGTCGACAAAACCGGAACGCTGACGACCGGACAACTCGAAGTCAACATCGTCGATGACCTGGCACGTGAAATGTCGTTCCCCGGACCACTTTCGGAGCGTGGTGTCGAGATCCTGCGCACCGCGGCGCTGGCGAGCCCGCCACCTGATGATGTCAATTTGAGCGTGCACGCGACCGACAATGCCGTGGTCCGGGCGGCGGTGTTGGCCGGCATTAACGGCGACATCGAGGTCAGCCGCCAGGAGGATTTCCCTTTCGGGTCAGAGCGGTCCTATCACGCCTCCAGAGTCAACGACAGCGTCTTCTTCAAGGGCGCGCCGGAAGTCGTCCTCACCCTGTGCAGCCTGGCCAGGCGCAACGGTGCCGAAACGGTGCTCGATGACGACGGACGGGACGAACTTCTCGAGCGAGCCCGGACACTGGCCGAAAGGGGAGTGCGCGTGCTTGCAGTGGCGCAGGGCCCGGCCAACACGAAACTCGCGGATCCGGAAGATCTCGTTGCCATCGGGTTCGTCGGCATCAGCGATCCACTCCGGGCCGGCGTCCAACAAGCGGTCCACCGCTGCCACGGTGCCGGAGTTCGCGTCATCATGCTGACTGGCGATCATCCCGCGACCGCGCGGACAATCGCGCGGGAGGCAGGGCTCCATGCCGGCGAACCCGCCGTCCTGATTGGCAGTGAACTGGGCGCGCTCGATGACCGCGAACTCGACCGCCGCATGGAGCGAACGACCGTCGTCGCCCGTGCCACTCCGATCGACAAACTGCGCATTGTCGAGA
This sequence comes from uncultured Chloroflexia bacterium, assembly GCA_963728335.1. Lineage (GTDB taxonomy): Bacteria > Chloroflexota > Chloroflexia > Thermomicrobiales > Thermomicrobiaceae > CALAGB01. The sequence continues at coordinate 12,378 of CAVSJP010000007.1, read as the reverse complement.
GTCTGCGCAGGCTGGGTCACACCGTGGCCATGACTGGCGACGGCGTGAACGACGCACCGGCGCTGCGATTAGCGGATGCGGGCGTCGCTATGGGGCACGGGACCGAGGTCGCGCGGCAGGCAGCCGACATCGTGCTGCTCGACGAGGACTTCGCCACGCTGGTGGAGGCACTGGTGGAGGGGCGCGGGTTCTGGCAGAACATTCGTCGCTCCGTCAGCCTGCTGCTGGGCGGCAATCTCGGTGAACTCGGACTGATCACCGGCGTTAGCCTACTCGGGCTCGGCACTCCGCTGAATACACGCCAGATTCTGGCAGTCAATCTGATTACCGACGTGCTTCCCGCGCTGGCCATCGCCCTGCAGCCGCCACGACAGCGACGACTCGACCGGCTCGCGCGTGAGGGCACGTCGTCGTTCCAGGACCCACTCCGCAACGAGATCATCCGGCGTGGCGTGGCAACCGCCGCCCCGTCACTGTTGGCGTATGTTCTCGCGGCACGAGGCGGCGGAGACGCTGCCACCGTCGCCTTTTCCAGCATCGTCGCGACGCAGTTCGCCCAAACGCTCCAGGCCGGCTGGTCCGAGGGCAGCCTGAGCACTCCGGTACTCGGCGCCATCGGCGCGTCTACCGGACTCTTGATCGCTGCCCTCGCCCTCTCCCCGGTTCGATCCTTCCTCGGGCTGCTGCCACTCTCTCCCTTCGGCTTCATGCTCGTCGGCCTGGCATCGCTCCTATCCGCGGCGCTCGCGCGCACGCCACTCCCAGAGCGCGGTCAGTCCACAGCCGGCGCTTCCCCTCAACTCCGCGCGGTGTAGGCACACCCCAATTCGACTGACACGAAATCTTCACGAGGGCGCAACAACTTCGGGTGTCAAATGACGCATACTCGCAGTAGACACCTGGTTTAGCCTGAGCTAAACTCCGCATCGCGCGACGAGCGACGTTCGGATGGGAAGGCGTACATGGCGGGCGAGGGGGAAGCTCCGTGATGTTTCCGAATCGAAGAGGGGCCGAGGCCGCGGGATATCGCATCGGGAGCCGGATCGGAGCCCGACTTCTCCGACTCGGTTCAGTCGAACCTGCCGCACTGCCGGCAGGCCCATCTCTTACGAACCGCCCAACCCGATCATACGTATCACCGACAAATCGACCGTGCCCGCGGCTTGCTCATCAACACGGTCACGTAATGGCTATCCTCGGCCTTGGCCTGGATATTCCAGCCGTCCGGCCGCTGCTGCGTGGCCTGGCAGGTCCGCTCGCTGCCGAGCTCGCGCTGGTCGGTCTCGCCCTGGCGCCAATCCTCAGCCCCGGCGGCTCGCGGAATCCATTTCAGGTATCCAGCGCGGCACTCGGAATCGCCTCGCCCCTGATACATGCCGCGCTCGCACCGGTGATCGGTCCCTTCGCCGTGGAGGTCGTTCTCGGTTCGGTCGCGATCGGTCTCCTCCTGGCGGCTCGATCATCGACGATCGTGTCGGATGCTCGGCTTCGACCAGTTCCCGCGACAATCAGCGCTGCTCGAGTGGAACCCAGGTTTTCGCTCGCTCCCCCGCGTAGACTGACTGCGGCCGGATGATCCGCCCCGTCGCCTGTTGCTCGAAGTAGTGAGCGATCCAACCCGCGGCGCGACTCATGGCGAAGGTTGGCGTGAAGAAATCCGTTTCGAGTCCAATCGCATGCAGCAGTAGCGCGGTGTAGAACTCGACGTTGGTCTGCAGCCGGCGGCCCGGCTTGTATTCCTCGAGCAGTCGCAGTGCAGTTTGCTCGACGTCAAGGACCAGGTCGTAGAGCGCACGGTCAGCCGAGCCCCGCTCGAACAGGCGCGCGGATGCGGCTGCCAGCACGTCGGCCCGCGGATCGCGCACTTTGTAGACCCGGTGTCCAAAGCCCATCAGGCGCTCGCCGTGCTCAAGCTTGCTCCGAATGTAGGGCTCGGCCCGGTCGGCGCTGCCGATTTCGAAAACCATGTCGAGCGCGGGACCGGGCGCGCCGCCGTGGAGCGGACCCTTCAATGCGCCGATCGCTCCCACCAGCGCCGAAACCAGGTCCGAACCAGTCGATGCAATGACGCGCGCGGTGAAGGTCGACGCGTTCAGGCCATGATCGACGACCGTGTTGAGATACGTGTCGAGCGCGCGCGTATGCTCGTCGTCGGGCTTCTCACCCGTCAGCATGGAGAGGTAGTTGGCCGCCTCCCCGAGCGAGGGGTCCGGCGCCACGAGCGGCTGTCCAGATCGTCGCCGGGCATAGGTGGCGATAATCGTCGGGATACGGGCAATCAGGCGGAGTGCCGCAGTCCGATCGCTCGGCTGCGCACCTACTTCGAGGCTGAGCGAGTCGACACCCATACGAAGTGCATCCATCACGTCGACGCGACGCTCCGCCGCGGCCGCCAGCAGGCGCTCGGTCGCTTCTGGCAGCGCTCGGTTCGACGCGAGCGTCTCCTTCAAGGCGTTCAACTCGGATTGTGACGGCAGGTGTCCCTCCCACAGGAGATAGATCGTCTCCTCGAAAGTCGCCCGGCTGGCGAACTCCTCCAGTTGAAACCCACCGATAATCAACTCACCGGCCTCACCATCGACACTGCTCAGCAGCGTCTTTGCCGCGACCACGCCTTCCAGACCAGATTTCACTTCCACCGCAGGCTCCGTTGCCATGCTCTACTCCTCGTGAACTCGATGCGATACGAACAGGCGCTCTACGTGCAACGAATCTGCCGCGCCCTCTCTTGAGTCTAGAACGAGTTGATATATTGATCAAGATTGATTCATCAATCAATATATGGCATGCTCGGAGAGCGAGGACCGGTCGTGACGTGCTCCAGTCAAGGGCGATCGGCCACCAGCGACTGCAACGTCTCGAATCCGCGACTGGAACGGAGATGCGATGACACATCAGACCGATCTGCGTGCCCGTGAGGCCGCGGACATGCTCGGCATCAGCCTCTCGACGCTCTACTCCTATGTCAGCCGCGGGCTTATCCAGTCCCGCCCAGCGGGAGACGGTCATCGCGAGCGGGTCTATGCGCGGGCGGACGTCGAGGCGCTCAAGGAGCGGCAAACGCAACGGCGCGACCCGGCGCGCGTCGCGGTGACCGCCCTCAACTGGGGAACGCCCGTCCTGGAATCGGCCATCACGCTGATCGAGAATGGCCGGCTCTATTATCGCGGACACGACGCGCTGGAATTGGCGAGACAGCGCACCTTCGAAGAGGTGATTGGACTGCTCTGGACGAACACGCTCGCGCCGCCTGAGAGCCTCAACGCGGCAGCAACACCAATTGATCTCACTCACGTTCCAGGATTGGAATCTCTCTCTGCGCTCGAACGCTGGCAGATTCTGTTGCCCTTGCTGCAATCGACCGACCCAGCCGCCTACGACCTTCGCCCAGCGCCGGTGCAACGGGCCGGCGGCGTCATTCTCCAGTCAATGGTCAACAACCTGACGTCGTCCGGCACCGGGCGCATTTCCGAGCGGCTCGCCCGCACGTTCGCTCGCGCGGTTCCCAGCGCAGCGAGGCTCATCGACGCGGCGCTGATCCTCTCGGCCGACCACGAGCTCAACGCCTCGTCGTTCACCGTTCGCTGCGTCGCCTCGGCCCGCGCAACCCTGTACGACGCGATCGACGCCGGGATTGGCGCTCTGCGCGGAATTCGCCATGGAGCGTCGAGCTATCGGATCGAGGCACTCCTCGACGAGGTCAGCCAGCCGGGACAGGCTGCCTCCGTCCTGGAAGACCGTCTCCGGCGCGGCGAGCCGATTCCCGGGATTCGGTCACAATCTCTATCCAGAAGGCGATCCTCGAGCGCGTCTGCTGACCGACCTCTGCCGCGCCCTGGTGCCAGACGACCCGGCGCGAGAGCTCACCGATGCGGTCGCCGAAGCCGCGGAGGGACTGATCCACGAACAGCCGAACCTCGATTTCGGGTTGGTCACCGTCTCGCGAGGGCTGGGTCTGCCCCGCGGTTCCGCGCTGATGTTGATGGCGTTGGGAAGGACCGCGGGATGGGTTGCCCACGCGCTCGAACAATACGACGTGGACGCGATGATCCGGCCGCGTGCCAGATACGTCGGTCCGAAGCCCCTTGAGCTTCCGTAGGGACGAGCTGACGTGGACCCGCTGCTAGTCAACCATCTCCTCGCGCAGACAGCGGCGCCCTCGCCGGCAGCACCGACTACGACGCCTTTGGAGCGGTGCGCTCCCAAAGTGGCACGTCACTCTCCCTGGGCTACACCGGCCAACTGACTGATCCCACCACCGGCTTCGTCGATCTCCGCGCACGGGCAGCTGGATCCGACGCTGGGCCGTTTCCTCTCGGCCGACACGGTGCAACCCAACGCCCCCGGCACCCAGGGCTATAACCTGTATGCCTACACGGCGAACAATCCGACGACCTGGGTCGATCCGAGTGGCGACTCCGCCGTAGGTGCCGCACTCGGCGTCGCGGTGCTCAGGACCGGCGGGGCGAGCCACACCACCACCTATGCCCTGACCAGTCTCCCGGCAACCGCCGTCCCGTTGGCCACGGTCGAGGCGGTGTGGCGCGGCCATTGGGGCATCGAGAATCGGGTGCATCACGTGCGAGATGTGAGTTTTCGCGAGGATGCCGGTCAAGCCCACTCCGGGCACATCGTTCAGGCGCTCGCGGCGCTCCGCAATGGCCTCCTCAGCTGCCTTCGGGCGGCCGGCTTGACCCGCATCGCGGATGCCTTACGCCATTACGCCGCCCATCTGGATGAGACCCTCGCCCTGATCGGTGCCATCTCGTGACTTTGCAATCGCCCTGCCTTTGTGAGACAGCCGAGAAGGCCTGGTACCTTCCCTGCTATCCTAGATGCATCACCGATGCAGTGAGAGCAGGAACGAGTGCGCCCTTCTCAACCACAAGTCTTCATCTCTTACCATCGCACCGACGAGACCTTCGCGCGGCAGGTGCGTACGCGCCTCGAGGCCCACGGGGTGAAGACGTGGATGGATCGGTACGACATCGCTGTAGGTGCCTATTGGACAGATGAGATTGACAAGGGCCTTGCTGCGTCGGATATCGTCCTTGGCGTGCTATCGCCAGACAGCGTCGAGAGTCGCAGCGTCAAGAACGAGTGGGATTGGGCGATTCAGAACGGCAAACGGCTGCTACTCATCCAGGCGCAGCCCTGCGTCATCCCACACCGCTACGTCTCAATCAACTTCATCGACGCGACCGGCGATGTGGAGATGGCGATACGGCAGCTGGCGGCAGTGCTGCAGCGGCATGATTTGCCGGCACCGCACCCACAGGACGGCGTAGCCACGCAGAATCGTGCTCCCATCGCACTTGATAGGGATGCGTCACCGGCGAGTGGTGACACCCGAGCGGCGCGGTCCAACGAACGGTTCGTCGGCCGCAAACGCGAGCTGTTCGAGCTATGCGCCGGACTCGAGCAGGCGCTGGCGGGCAACGGCGGCCTATTGTTGCTGGCCGGCGAACCGGGTATCGGCAAGACGCGTACGGCGGTCGAGCTCGCGCATATCGCGATGGATCGCGGAGCGCGCGTGATCTGGGGTAGGTGCAATGAGTGGGAAGGGTCGCCATCCTATTGGCCGTGGCTGCAAGTCATCCGCACATTGATAGCCGATTTCGACGAGGACGGCATACGCGAGCTACTCGGACCGGCACTGCTCCCCATCTCACAGATTATGCCGGAGCTACGCGAGACTATCTCGAATCTGCCGGATACTCCCATCCAGGATCCAGAGCAGGCACGCTTTCGACTGTTCGATGCGCTTGCCATTCTGCTGGAGCGTATTGCACGCGCGCAACCACTGGTGCTGATCCTGGATGATGTGCACTGGAGCGACCGGCCGTCATTGTTGCTGCTCGAATTCCTGGCAAGCTCGATGGGCAGCATGTCGGTGCTGCTGGTCGCCACGTATCGCAACGTGGAAGTCAGCCGGCAACATCCACTGGCGCGGACGCTCGCTGAGTTGGCACGCCAACAGCCGACACAGCGTGTATTGATGCAAGGCTGGACACGCCTCGAAGTCGAACAATTTCTGGAAGCCGCGTTCGGTGCCAAACCACCTGCTCAACTCGTAGACAGGGTCGAGTGTGAGACGGAAGGCAACCCCTTCTTCGTCTCCGAAGTCGCGCACCTGCTGGCCGCCGAGCGCGGCGACGGGCAGCTCCTCGACGCGCGCAGCGTGCGCGTGCCGGAGAGCGTGCGCGAGGTTATCGGCCGGCGACTCGTGCGGTTAAGTGAGGACGCGAACCGCATCCTCACCACAGCGTCGGTGATCGGGCGTGACTTCAATCTATCTATCCTGGAGCGTGTGAGCGATGTGCCGCTGGAATCGCTGCTGGATCTGATGGACGAAGCTCTCGCCGCACATGTGATCGAGGTGGGGGTCAGCATTGGACACTACCGCTTCTCTCATGCGCTCATCCGCGAGACGCTCTATGAGGAGCTGAGCACAACGCGACGGCTACGGCTGCATGGGCGTATCGTGACGGCGCTTCAGGACGTGCCCGCGCATAGCGCATCGCTTGCGGACCTTGCCTATCACGCCTTTCAGGCCGCGCCCCTCGGCGATGCACGCCAAGCAGTCGACTACTCAACGCGCGCGGCCGAGCTGGCGCTCGCGCAACTCGCCTGGGAGGAAGCGGTCGGACACTACGACCGCGCGCTGCAGGCACTCAAGTTGCTTGACCGGCCCGACCAGCACGAGCAGCTCGAGCTGCTCATCGCCCTGGGCAAGACACAAATGGCCTCAGGTGACGTCTATCCGGGCACAGCGACGCTACGCCGCGCGGAAGCGCTCGCCCGGCAGGTGGGATCGATCGACCATCTGGTTCAGATTGCTCTGTCGAGCCATGCGGTTGGTTACTGGATATTTCAATTTGGCGACGACGCGTTTATCAAGCTCCTTGAAGACACCCTGAGCGTATTGCCCACTGGTGATTCGCCGGAACGTGCGCGGCTCACGGCACGACTCGTGAGTGCGCTGGGCAACCGGCCGGGATCGCTCGCACGCCGCATCGCCCTGGCTGAGCAGGCGCTGGCGATGGCACGCCGATTGGGCGACTTCACGATCGAGGCGTTGGCGCTGGTCTGCATCCACATGGGCCTGCAGGAACCAAATGCGTGGGAATTCAAGCGCCGCGTGACCGACGACCTTGTGCGGTTGGCGCGCGAGCACCGCGAGCACGCGGACGCCGACCCTCACCTGGCATGGGCAGCGGTGAATGCCGCATCGATTATCCCGATGGATGGGGGCGATCTGACCGCAGCGGTGAGGATGATTGATGAGGCGCTGCGCGTCGTCGAGCGCATGCAACTACATGGGGTGGTCGCCGTGGCCGTGAAGTCGGTGCACGTCGGTCAGGTGCTGGTTGAAGGGCGCTTCGCGGAGGCAGAGCTGTTGGAGGACGAGTCGTACCAGATCAACCTGATCGTCAATCCCAACGCCTGGCAAGCTGGGTATGAACGCGCGTCGGTGCATTATCTTTTGCACCGCGATCGAGGGGATCTACATCGGGCGGAAGCGATCGCACGCGAGCACCGCGCACGGGATCATACGGACATGTACTGGCACAGTCGGGTCATCCTCCTCGACGCCGACGCGGGCCGCTTCGGTGAGGTACGGCGCGAGCTGGACGCGGTGCTCGCGGACGGCGGCGCTGCGCTCTCGGACGGCCCATGGTGGTGGACCGCGGCCGCCATGCTCGCCGAGGCCTGCTGGCTGCTGGGCGACGGGCAACACGCGCGCACGCTGTACGCCATCCTGCAGCCCTTCGCCGGCCGCCACATCAACGAGCTGACGATCTTCTACGGCGCCTGCGATCACTATCTGGCGCTGCTGGCAGCGGTGATGGGTGATACCGCTACCGCCGTGGTCCATTTCGAGACCGCGCTGGCTTTCAATGCATCGCCGCGGCTGAACGCTCGACCGCTCGTCGCACGTGGCCAACAGGCGTATGCCGCTATGCTGTGGCGGCGTAACGCGCCGGGTGATACCGAGCGCGCCCGCGACCTGGCCGCCGGTGCGTTGGCGCTGTCCGACGAGTTGGGCATGCCGCTCGTCGCGGAGCGCGCCCGCGACATCCTGGCGGCGCTGCCGGCGAGCGGACGCGATGGCTCGCAGCCGGATCGCCATGGGCTCAGCCCGCGCGAGCTGGATGTGCTGCAGGGACTGGTCGCGGGCCAGAGCAACCAGGAGATCGCCGCGACGCTGTTCATCAGTCCTCGCACCGTCGAGTCCCATGTCGCCAATATCCTCGGCAAGCTCGGACTCGATTCGCGCGCGGCGGTCGCCGTCTACGCCGTGCGCCAGGGCCTCGTCTAACACTCCCACGACGCTACCGCTCTACTCCGTAGAACTACTGAGTGTCCATCGTCGGCCGATTCGGTGTCGGCCCGGATGTGGATGCTGGCTTCAGAACGCATGCTGGAAATGTGGTCGACGGAACGGTCGCCGACTACCGCACAGCAGGAGATCTGGGAGCCAGACAGTGCAGACACCGACAATGCGCAGCAGCACGCGCTTCACTGTGGGACGACTTACAGCAGTAGTGATCATTGCGATCATAGTGAGCAGCGTCACCGCAATCGCCACGCTCAGCGTCACCGGCGCCCTCCCCGGTCGCGATGTCGGCGGTCCCGTTCGGGTAACGGAGCGCCGTAAGCCGACGGATCGTGGTGCCATGACGACGCGCGAGGTGGGACAAGGCACGACGGATCCGCAAGCTGGGCCCCGTCACCGCCCAGCCGATCGCGGCCGGCTCGGGGCGAGCAGCGTGCCGTCGGATCGTGGCGTCGTCACCACGATGTACGTCACCACTCATATTGCCTGGTTGGACACCGACACTTCTGCCTTCCTCGGCACATGCACAACGCCATCATTGGCTGAGCAGCTCAGCTCGCGTCACCTGCCGGCGGATCGTGGTGTAGCCGCCGGTCTGAGAGCGATGTCCAGCTGCGGGACCGAGCAAGATGCTGCGCCGTCGGCGACACCTGCCGAAACCCCGACCTGGTTGCAGTGCGAAGTTCACGGCAACCGCTGCCACATCGTCCGGCCCGTCACCGACGCGGTGGCGCAGGCGCATGATCAGATCGACGCCGCTCATATCGGGCAGGATGTCGGCCACCAAGCAGAGATCATCGTGCTCGCTGATGGTCCAGGTGATGGCCGCCTGCCCAGAGTGACGTGTTGGGGACGTGGAAGGTTGCACGACGCGATAGCGAAGCTGAGCGTGTTGGCCAGGCGCTGATGCGGTTCGGCGAGGAGGGTGGTGATCACGGCACGTCTTGAGGTAGGCCAGCAGCGCGCTGAATTCGGCGTCAGTCAGCTGCCAGCGAGGCATCGTGCTTTCGAGTGTTTCCCCGTCGGCGCCGATGCCTGACTCCACCGCACGCTGAATCTGCGCATCGGTGTAGGTTGGGCCACGGCTCATCCGACTCTCGCATCCCGTGCGGATCGGTCAGGTTCGCGTAGGTAATGTTCGGGGCAACGAACTGCGGGGTCCGCTCGCCCTGACCCTGTGGTCCATGGCACGAGGCGCAGCCCGCGCTTCCCATCATCCCACCACCCATCATGCCGCCGATACTGGTAGCACTCCGGGGAATCGCCTGTCCGTCGGAGCCGATCCCGGTCTGAAAAATCTGCTGTCCTTCGCTGATCAAGGCCGCTGAACCCGTCGGTGACGGACTCCCCGCAGGGGCGGGACCGGTCGCAGTCGCTCCCACGGTTGCGTGAGCCGCTGGCGTCGCCGCCGCGATCGCGCTGGCCGTCGCGGGTTGCGCGGTCGATCCATGCGGGATAGGAGTCGATGTTGGAGAACTCGACGTCATCCGACACGCGGTGAGGACCATGAGCAGTCCACCTGCAAGGAGGTAGCCGAGTCTTCGTCGAGGCAACTCCATGATCAGGACCTGGCTTCCGACTTGTCCGGGGCGAAACTTCCTCTGACGGTTGACACGCGCGAGCATCGTTGCTCCTCGTTCAGGCAGGTACCACCGTCGGTAGGTGATTCTACGTCACCGTTGGTGAGGCGGTTGCAACCGATCCTTCTCCCAGGGATACAGCGCGTCTGTTCGAACCGCTCGCGCGCCAGCGTCGGTCGCCGCGTCAAGACGCACTTTTTCAACGCGCTGGACCGAGTTTCAGATGTCTTGAAACCCATCTCGGAATTTACTCAAGGGAATTTCACGGGACGACTTCGTTGAAGTGCCGTCATGCGCAATCGTGCGGGTGAACCCGGGCGAACGCCGGCTCCGCCTTGGAATCTCACGACCGTCGCGGTATTATCTGCGTGACTGTGCAGGTAGACAGAAGGGTAGACCTTGATGCCATCAGACGCCGTAGCCATCGATCAGCAGGCCGTGGCCGTGGCGCAGGCAGCGGCGCCCGAGGAGGAGATGCTGCGCCTGGTGGTCGAAGTCTTCCAGTCGCTGGCCGATCCCACCCGAGCACGGGGCTCTATGCGTTGGTGCATGGCCCGCTGTGTGTGCGAGACCTGTCTCTGATCGCCGGGGTGTCGGAGTCGGCCATGTCGCATCAATTGCGCTTGCTGCGCGATCGTCGTCTGGTACGGTCGCGACGCGAGGGGACGGTTATCTACTATGCGCTGGATGACCAGCACGTCAAAGCGCTGTTGCGCGAGGCCGAATATCACGCGGGCCACGTGCGGAACAAGCTCCCGGATCACTCGTATCCGTAGGCGAAGCCGCGAGACGGGCCGTGGGCCGAGGCACCGCGAGGAATGGGTACATGTGCCGGGGAGTAGAGGAGCCGGTCTTCATGCCACACGAGCACGATGTAGAACCCCAACAGCAGCACAACCACGGTCACGATCATGGACATGGGCATAGCCACCGTGGGGAGTGATTGGCTGGCTGCAGCATACCTTTGCCCATTCTCACGCCAGCCACGAGCGCGTCGACTCCGTCATGGAGAGTAGCGCCCGTGGGACCTGGGCGCTGAAGATCTCCCTGGTCGGTCTCGGGGTCACTGCATTGCTCCAGGTTGCGATCGTCCTGCTCTCTGGGTCCGTCGCGCTGCTGGCCGACACCATACACAATTTTGGCGATGCAGCGACCTCGGTGCCGCTCTGGATCGCGTTCGTCCTCGTTCGTCGTGGCGCGAATCGCCGCTTCACCTATGGCTACGGCCGGACGGAGGACATTGCCGGTGTCCTGATCGTGCTGGTCATCCTCTTTTCCGCCATCGTCGCGGCCTATGAGTCGGTGATGAAGCTGATCCATCCCGAGCCAGTCACGCACCTCTGGTGGGTGGCGGTGGCGGCCCTGATTGGTTTCCTCGGCAACGAGGCGGTCGCCGTCTTCCGCATCCGCGTCGGGAAGGAGATCGGCTCGGCGGCGCTCATCGCTGACGGGCAGCATTCCCGCGTCGACGGGTTCACCTCCCTCGCGGTCCTGATCGGGGTGCTGGGCGTCGCGGTTGGCGTGCCGATTCTGGATCCGATCATCGGCCTGCTGATCACGGTGACGATTCTGTTCATTGTCAAGGACGCCTCGCTGGCGGTGCTGCGCCGTCTGCTGGATGCGATCGAGCCGGAGATTCTCGACGAGATCGAGCACGCACCGCGCCATGTTCCGGGAGTCGAGGAGGTCCACGCGGTCCGTGCCCGCTGGCTGGGACACAAGGTTCATGCGGAACTGCATATCACCGTCGATCGAAGGCTGTCGGTTGCCGATTCTCATGTGATTGCTGACCAGGTCGAGGCAGCCTTGGCTGAGCATGTGAATGCGTTTGGGGGAGCGACAATCCACGTCTGTCCCTGCGCGCACCCTGAATCCGTTCCGCTGGAACCCCTGGGAGCGGCCTGAACGGGGTAGTGGTCCCGTCACTGATCCGTGAGACGGAGTTCTACGCCTGTCGTGTCGGCGCTGGCCTCCGATGATCCGTCGTTGTGAATCGGTCCGAACGACACGACGTCGACTGCTGGGGAGTCGATGGCTGGGAAAAGGAAGGCCGACATGTTACCCACCCACCGTCAGGTTGGCGAGCATCGTGACGTCCGTATCTATCAGCGCATGCCGGGGTTCGAGTACACCCCGATCGTGTTGGCGAAGATCGCCTCCTATGTGGTGTACTTGTCCAATGGACAGATCTCGGTGTTTGCTTTCCTCTACTCACTGTTAGCTGAGCCGCTCGGCCGGGTCAATGAGGACCAGTTGCTGCGTGAGGCGGTCGAGGTGATTCAGCGCGCGATCGATGCGGACGCGGTACCTCGCGAGGACGCGACCTACGAATATCACGACGGCCGTTTCGTTGCGGTTGAACGGCCTCGGTGGTGGATACCGGTACGGCCGTAGCAGCGAACGGGGATTCGCTGCCAGTGTGGTGCGAGGATGAGATCGATCTGGTCCGTCGTGCGT
>CAVSJP010000006.1:5000-386416 GCA_963728335.1 uncultured Chloroflexia bacterium | reverse complement strand
GCCGACAGTATCGCCACCTTGATCTACTTGATTACCAGTCTGCTCCTTCTGCTGCAGATGCTGATGCGCCTGGCACTGGTCGACGTGCTGCTGGTCGTCGCACCGCTTGGTCTGCTGTGCTGGGTCCTTCCACAAACGCAGGGATGGGCACGCCTCTGGTCCCATACCTTTACCGCGGCGGTCTTCACCCAGTTTGTCCAGGTCGTGACGCTCAAGCTCGGCGGATCGTTGCTGACCGATCTCACGCCGATGGCCCCCGATTCCGCACTCCTGTCCGTCTTCCTCGGCATTGCGGTCCTGGTGCTGACCCTGAAGATCCCGGGACTCCTGCGGACACACGTCGGCGACGGACTCGGCTTCGCCCGGGTAGTTGTCTACGGCCAAGCCGCTCGCGCCATCACCGGCGGGGTCCGAAGCGGCCGCTCGTCGGGAGGAGCCGGGTGATGTCCAAGGCACTCCTTGCGGTCGTTCTCAGCGATCACGGTCGTGACGCCGTCAAATTCTGCGCGGGTCTCGGCCTTGCCGTCCTGCTCGCGCTGGCCTTTGCGGTCAGCAGTTTGACCTCCGTACTCGGTGGATCAGCACTCGGCGCGATGCCGACCACGTCCGCGCCCGCCGACATCCCGCCCGAGCAACTGCCGGTGATGGAGGCGGCAGCCGCCACGTGCGGTCTCCCGTGGTCAGTCCTGGCCGCGATTGCCAAGGTCGAATCAGGTTTCGGTCACAACATGGCCACGAGCTCTGCCGGCGCGATCGGCTACGGCCAGTTCCTGCCGAGCAGTTGGGCGGCCTACGGTCGGGGTGGGAATCCCTACGACTATCGGGACGCGCTTCCGGCGATGGCCCGCTACTTGTGCGCCAATGGCGCGCCGCAGAACGTGCGGGCCGCGATCTTCGCCTACAACCACGCCGAGTGGTACGTCGACGAAGTCCTGACGATCGCCGCACGATACGCAAACATGACCGCCGCGACGGGTCCGATCGGCGCGCAGGTCGTGGCGCTTGCCCGTGCCCAAATCGGGACCCCCTACGTGTGGGGCGGGTCCACGCCGAATCCGGGTTTCGACTGCTCGGGCTTGGTCCAGTGGGTCTATGGGCAGCTGGGCATCGATCTGCCGCGCACCGCCGCCGAGCAGTACGCGGCGACGACCCGTATTTCGCCCGATCAGCTCCAACCCGGCGATCTCGTCTTCTTCGCGAACACCTATTCCTCCCCGCAGCCGATCACCCATGTCGGGATCTACGTCGGTGGCGGGCAGATGATCAACGCACCGCAGGAAGGCGACGTCGTGCGCGAAATGCCGGTCTTTGCCGGGTACTGGCTGGCGCACTACGCCGGTGCCGGCCGGGTACGGAGCACACCATGACACGCTCACCGCGCGAACCGCCTGTCATTGATCTTTTTGGCTGAAGGACAGAGGAGGCGAATAGGAGGTGCCTATTGGACGCGATCAACAACCTGTTCACCAATCTCTTGAACATCGGACTCGGGGTCGGCGTGACCGTTGCCGCTTTCTTCCTCATGTGGGGCGCCTTCATCTACATGAGCGCTGCAGGCAATCCACATCAAATGGAGCGGGGCAAGTCGGCCATGGTCAATGCGCTTGCCGGGTTGGCAATTGTCCTGTCGGCACGGGTCCTTGCCGGCCTGATTCAGTCGTCGCTTGGCACCGGAGGATAGAAGGGAACACGCTCCAATGGATGACTGGCGTCACGAGGTCCCGACGCATCTCAACGTGGAAGACAAGGCCTTCTATGGCCTGACTGCCCGGCAAGTCATGGTGCTCATCGCTGGCGCGTCGAGCGGGTATGGTCTTTGGAATCAATGGCCGGCTGTGCCGATGGCGCTACGGATCGGCCTTGCCGTTAGCTGCCTGGTAATCGCGTCCGCGATCGCCTTTGTCCGCCCATACGGCCGCGGTCTGGAGGAGTGGGCCTTCGTCGCCGTGCACTACCTCACCCTCCCCAAGACCAGCGTCTGGCGACCAAGTGAGATCGACGTCACCACGCCGAATGCAGCGGAGACGAGTTGGGCCGAGTTGTCACCTCGAATTAATTGGGAGGTACCTGCATGAAGCGTCACGCATCAGTTCAGGAAACGCACATTCCGATCGATCGCATCGAGGACGACGTGGTCTATTTCGTCGGTGGTGCTGCGCGGGCAGTCGTCGAGGTAACGGGCGTCGACTTTGCCCATCAGGGGGCTGACGAGCAAGGAGCGCTGGTCGCTGGATTTGCCGCTTTCCTCAACAGCCTGACCTTTCCGCTCCAAATCGTGCTTCGGGCAGTTCCGATCGACGTCGCTCACCTCGCCAGCGATCTGGATGGCCGAATCCAACGACTCCCGCCGGGCCTCTCAGACCTCGCACGCGATCACAGTTTGTTCCTGCGCAAGCTGGCGCGAGAGCGGACGTTGTTGGACCGCCATTGCTACGTCGTGATCCCAGCTGGTGACCGTGCCCAAACGGTGCGGGCTCGTCGACTCGTTTCTCGACAGACGCAAGAACCCACTCCTGACGCGGTTCAGTGGCAGCTCCTCGATCAGTGCGAGGAGGTGAGTCGGGGACTGGGACGCTGCGGCCTCACCGTGCGACGGCTCGGCAGCGCCGAACTGCTCCAATTGTTCGCCGCGTGCTGGCGTGTGTCTCACGTGCATTCACATTTCCTGCCGCGCGAGCTCCGTTACACAACTACCTCCGTTGTGCAGTCCCGACGGGCTAAGGATAGGAATGTCTGATGGCCAAACGAACGCGCCGTCAACGAACGCAGCACTCCCGTCGATTGCCAGGGCCAAATCCGCAGGACTTCGGCCGGGGCATCCGCACGGTCGCGGATCTCATTGCGCCGTCGTCCGTCGAAGTCGCACGCGACCACCTGCGCCTGGACAACCAATATGTGCGAACGCTCGTGGTAACCGGCTATCCGCGTAGCGTCCGCCCCGGCTGGCTCAGCCCGTTGCTAGATACCGATCTCCCCATGGAACTGAGCGTCCATCTCCGGTCCCTCGAGACGAGTCAGATGCTCTCGGCGCTCTCACACAAGCTGGTGCAACTCCACTCCTCGCGACTGCTCGCCGCGCGTGGCGGTCGGCTTGCCGATCCGGAGCGGGAGATCGCCTACGAAGACACCGAGCGGCTGCGCGATGCCCTGCAGCGTGGCGAAGAGCGCATCTTCGCGGTGAGTCTCTATCTCCTGCTTCGTGCCGACACGCTGGTCGAGCTCGACACAATCACTCGGCGGGTGGAGGGACTCCTCGGCGGGATGTTGGCACAGTCACGCATCGCGCTGTTGGAACAGGATGTCGGTTTCCACGCCTGCCTGCCCACCGGACAGGATCGACTCCTCCGGTCACGCAACCTCGATACCACGTCGCTTGCGATGCTGTTCCCATTCGCGGGGAACACCCTCACCATGGATCGTGGGATTCTCTATGGCATAGCCCAGCCGAGTCACACACCGGTCATCCTGAATCCCTTCGACGCCAGCCTCGAAAACGCCAATCTGGTCATCTTCGCCAAATCGGGCGCGGGCAAGAGCTACTTTACGAAGTTGCTGGCGCTGCGCAGTCTGCTGGCGGGCACCGAGTTCCTGGTCATCGATCCAGAAGACGAGTACCAGACACTGGCGACCGCGGTCGGCGGGCAATCGATCCGGCTCGCCAGCTCATCGGAGCAACACCTCAACCCCTTTGACCTGCCGCCAGTATCCGACGACGAGCGCGTCGATCCGCTGGCCGAGCAGGTCGCGGCCTTGATCGGACTGCTGGAAGTCATGCTGGCCGAGCCGCGTCAGGGGCTCTCGACGCAAGAACGGGCCGTGCTGGATCACGCCTGTTACCAGACGTACGCCAGAGTCGGCATCACCGCGGAGCCTGCCAGCCACGCGAGGCCGGCCCCGCTGCTGCGCGATCTCCTCGACACACTGGTTGCGAGACAGGGGGATCAGGTTGCGGCCAGTCTTGCCACGCGACTGCATCGCTATGTTGAGGGCTCGCTTGCCGGCCTCTTCAATGGGCCAACCAACGTCAACCTTGATGGTCAGGTCGTCGTCTTCAATCTTCAGACGCTGGAGCCGGAGCTTCGGCCGCTCGGCATTCACCTCATCACCAGCTTCGTCTGGCATCAAGTGCGTCGCGCACAGCGGCCGCGCTTCCTCATCATCGACGAAGCCTGGAGTCTCCTCCAGTACCCAGAAGGCGGCGCCTTCCTCGCGAGTCTGGCGCGGCGAGCCCGGAAATACTACCTGGGGCTCATCACCATCACCCAGGACGTAGCCGATTTCCTCGGCGCCGAGCAGGGTCGCACGGTGCTGACGAACGCGTCGATGAAACTCCTGATGAAGCAGGACAGCACAACCATCGAGCCGGTGGCGGCGGCCTTTCGCCTCTCGCCGGGGGAACGGCAGCTTCTGCTGGCGGCCGGCAAGGGCGATGGCCTGCTCTTCGCGCGTGGCAGTCGTCTGTCCCTCACCGTTGAAGCCAGCCCACGCGAACATCAGCTCGCGACGACGGCCCCGCAGGAGCTTGAGGAGCAACGACGGCGGTCTGCGGGGAACGGAGGTGCACCATGATGATTGGTTCTCATCCCTACGATGTAGCAGCGCTTCGTCGTGCCCATCCTATTGTCAGCGTGATCAGCGGCTATGGCATCGCGCTCCACGCGAGTGGACACGCCCTGGTCGGCCGCTGCCCGTTTCATCCTGATCACGGGCGCCCCAACCTCTACGTCTACCCCGACTCCCAGCGCTGGTACTGCTACCGCTGCCACGTCGGGGGCGACGCCATCGATTTCATCCAACGCCGGGACAATCTCGGTTTCTCGGCCGCGTGTGCGCGGCTCAACGGGCTACCGACCGAGCCCAGCCTCAGCCTCGCTACAACTCGGCACACGGTGCGCCGGTGGGACCGCCTCACCCTGGATGAGCAAGTGGTCATGAACAGCGCGTTGGAGGGCTATCAGGAAGCGCTTTGGCGCACGCCGCAGGCTTTGGCGTATCTCAAGCGGCGCGGCATCTCCGAACCGATCATTCGAGACGGTCGGCTCGGTTACGCCGATGGCATGACGCTGGTGAGGCAGTTGCGGCGACGGCGAGCCCTGCGGATTGCCCAGGATCTCGGGTTACTTCATCGCTCTCCGCAGCGTGACCGATCGAGTCGATTAGTGGAGTTCTTCGCCGGACGAATCCTCGTGCCCGAACTGCGGGGCGGACATTGTATCTGGTTAATCGGACGGACATTGGACGAGAACCCCTCCGGCCCCAAATATCTGGCGCTACCCGGCGAACGACCCGTGCTTGGCATGGAGCGGGCGCTGGGCCATCGCAACGTGTTTCTCTGCGAGGGTGTCTTCGACTATCTCACGGCCGTCGGCTGGGACCTCCCCGCCTGCAGTCCCTGTGGCACATCGCTGCCGGCCGAGCGGCTGGGCTTTCTGGCTCATGCCGAGGTCGTCTATGGCGTCTTTGACGCCGACGTCGCGGGTCAAGCCGCTGCGGAGCGCTTTGCAACCCGACTTGGCGCTCGCTGGCAGCCGCTTGCACTGCCAGATGGATGTGATCTCAACGATCTTGGTCGCCGGTCAGACGGTCGCACCACGTTCTTCCGTCAGCTTGTCGCAACTCAACCGTCGATCCACAGGAAAGGCGAGCACGATGAGTGAACAATCACGAACCTGCCGGACTCGAGAACCCGAGCGTGGCCGGCGACGAACGGCGGTCATGTGCCTCGGAGTACGTCTTGGTTGGCACGAGAATGACGTGATCGCCTTCACCGAAGGGCTGAGCGGGTGCGCATGGCGATGTTGTAGTTGCTCGCAGCTCGACGCGGTGATTCGCGAACAGGAAGCTCTTCTTCGTGCGATTGCCGCGAAAGCGGCTCGACGGGAGGCGCGGAAGGCGACGGGAGAATCTGATGCTCCGACGTCGTAGTTGGCGTCGCCAGCCACCGCGCGAAACGCACGTCGTTGAGGTTGTCGCCCCGCGCTCTTCGACGGCCGGCATCCTCCCGGCCGAGAATCTGGTGGCCGCACTCGGGACGGGCGAACCCTTCGCACTGGAGATCGCGGGGAACCAGGCCGAGCGCCGCTTCCTGCTCCGTGCCGACGGTCTCGCCATGCGACAGTCGCTTGAGTCGCAGTTTGCGGTCATCTATCCTCAAGCACAGCTTCGGGCAGCTGATCCGAGTCGTGATCCCGCTCGGCACAACCCGGGCGAACTGGTCGCGGCCTGTACGCTGGTCCTACGGAAACCTCCCTACCTCCCATTGCGAACCTTTCGCGATGTGGACCTCCGAGACGCCCAGGCCGATCCCGTGCTCGGCATCCTCGGGGCCTTGAGTACGCTCCCACATGACTGGCTTGGCCTGGCACAGCTTGTTCTTCGCCCGGCGCCAGCAGATTGGTGTGCTCCGTATCTCCGCCTTGCTGTTGAGGACCCTCTTACGTCGGACCGCGTTCGTCGTGGTGAGACGGTCCAGAACGGGAGCCCCGCCCCGCTGGCCGTCATGCTGGCAGTTACGACGCTTGGTCTGCAAGGGGCGCAGTGGTATGCGGCCGATGCGTGGGGGCACCTCGCGATGCTCACTGGTGGTATAGCCGGTGGCATCCTACTCATTGGTTGGACTTGGCGGCATCTCGGCCGCCAACCATTCTACGACCGTCAGCTCGTCCAGGAGAAGATTCGACACCCGGCCTACTCCTGCGAGATTCGGTTGGCCATCTTCGGACCCACCGGATCCTCGGTCGTGGAGCTTCAAGAGCGCCTTTCAAGGCTTGCCGCGGCGTATCGACCCTTCGGCTTGTCGGCCGGCAACACGCTCGAACCACGCCGCCTCGATCTCCGTGGCCGCGAGCTCACTCAGTTGACACGCTTCCGATCCGCACGCCCAACCCCGATGCTGACCACGCACGAACTTGCGGGGCTCTGGCATCTTCCCCACGGTGACACGGATGTCCCGCTGCTTGAGCGCACCGGCGCCCGCCAGTGCCCTCCGCGTCCCGAGACCGTCGCCTATGGCGCGCGTATTGGCGTCGCGCAACACCGTGGTCAACCGATCCCGGTGGCACTGCCGGAATCGGTGCTTGATCGGCATCTTCTCCTCGTCGCCAAGACGCGGCGTGGGAAGTCATCGCTCCTACTCCGTCTCGCGCAGTTTTTTATGGAGACTCAACCGAACCGCACGTTGCTGTTGATTGACCCCCATCAGGATCTGGCGCACAGCGCACTTGGCCTGGTTCCGCCGCGGTGGCAGGACCGTGTCGTCTCCCTTGATGTCAGCCATCGAACACGTCCATTCGGGCTCAACCTCCTTGACGTTCGCCTCTTCGGCGATCGCGACAAGGCGGTGGCCAACACGTTGACCATCTTTCGGCGGGAGTTCGACCGCTTCTGGGGACCACGCATGGAGGACGCGTTCCGTTTCGCCTTGCTGACGCTGTACGAGGCGAATCGCGTCATCTGCGCGGCGGATCCCCGCGGACATGCGCGTCAGCATACGGTCCTCGACGTGCCCGCTCTCCTGGTCGACCCGATGTTTCGTCGGCGCGTCTTGGAGCTCGTCTCCGATCTGGCCATCACCACGTGGTGGACGAGCTACTTCGAGCGGCTCGACCGCCGCTTTCAGCTCGAGATCGCCAACCCGGTGCAGACCAAAGTGCAGCGCTTTGTGGGCAGTCGCGTGGCACGCGCCATCATTGGGCAACCACAGTCAACCATCAACCCAGCGGAGTGGCTTGCGGCAGGCAATATCGTTTTAGTCAACACGGCCAAAGGCGTGGTCGGCGAAGATACCTCTGCTTTGATCGGCGCGACGCTCGTGAATCTTGTGTCACTGTTGGTCGCCGAACAAGCGGCGCTGGAACCAGCGTCGCGGCGAGCGGTGACCTTCATCGTTGATGAGTTCCACACCCTGCCGGGGGCGGACTATGAGTCGATTCTCGCCGAGCTAGCGAAGTACGGGGCCAATATGATCCTCGCGACACAAAGCCTCGCTCGTCTCGATGCGGTCGATCGCGCCGATAATCGCGCGCTGCGGTCGACCCTCTTTGCCAACCTGGACGGTCTTGTTGCGTTCCAGACTAGCGCCGAGGATGCGCGGTACCTGGTCCGCGAACTCGGGCCGGAGATCGACGAGCAGGATCTCGTATCGCTCCCGCACCACCAGTGCTACGTGAAGATATTTGCGGGTGATGACCCTCCTCCGACCTTCTCGGTCAAGCTCGATGCGCCGCCCCAGGGCGACCCTGCGTTGGCAGCGCAGCTCGCCTCGGACTCGGTGGCACGCTTCGGACGCGATCGCGCGGCGGTCGAGCGTGACTTACAGGCAGCACTTGAGCGGATTCAGGACAGTCATCAATCAGCCGCAACCACGGGTACCGGCGTTGCCCGTGATCTGGCCGCGACCACCGAGCGTTCACAGAAGTCGGGGCGTCAGCGGAACGACCACCGTCCACCCAAGCAGCACGGGGCGCGGGCGGAACAAACGCCGTTGTTCGTCTCTCGCCTCAATACATCGCACGAGACACTGGTTCAGGAGGAAGGGCAATGAACGACCGGCCGCGATGGAACGACGCGATCCGGACAGCCGCCTTGATTCGTAGCCGCGAGCGCGATGGCGAGATCTTGCTCTTGCTCTCGCAACTCCCGCTACTCCCGGCGCAGTTGATTGGAAGACTCACGCGACATCAGAGCAGTGCGAGCACCTATCGTTGCCTGACCCGACTCCGCGAAGCGAGCCTCGTCACGACGGTCCGGCCATCGATCAGCCGAGGACACGGGCCGGCGCTGCATTACCTGACTGATCTTGGCCTGGCGACAGTCAGTCTGCTCACCGGGATCGAACCAGCGGTCCTCGCCCGCCAACATCGGTTACGAACGGCCGATCTGGGGGCCATGCTGGCCCAGTTACCACACGTGCTCGCCTGTTACGAATTGCTCGCGTTCGTCGTCTCGGCGCGGCCAAGCCCGGCGGAGTTGCTGAGGTGGGAGCGACCCTTTCGACGGCAATTTCACAGGCCTAGCCGAGTCACTTCAGTCAGGATCGAGATGCCCGCGTCCGTGGATCTCAGGAGCAGTTCAGAAGTATCCGCATTTCTCCTCTATCCGGATCTGGGAACGGCTCCGCTCCGCGACGTTCGTCCGTCGCTCGACCGACTCGCTGACTACCTGTCGCATGCAGCTGGAATGATGCCCACCTTGGTCGTCGTGACGAGCACTCAAGCGCGTGCTGACGCGTGGAAACGACTACTCGTCGTGCTTACGCACGGACGAGGCGTCACGCCAGCGCCTGTCCGGTTGCTCACGTGGGAGGAGCTTCGCGACGGTCACAGCATCGACGTGGGTGCACGCCAGGTTCCGCGCGAACGGGTGCTTCGCTTGCCCCCACTCGACCAGCTCAAGCCGCGAAGCCGTTCCGGCACACCACTCCCCTCGTTGACGTGCGATCCGTCGGATCCTACGCCGACGACGGTTCATCCATCCGTTCAGTTGGGTCGACTGGCCGCTAGGCTCGGACCGGCAGAGTTCGAGCTCCTTGACCTCGTATCCCGGCATCCATTCCTAACGCTGAGTCAACTTGCCTCCGTACTTGCGGTCCCAGCGCCGTCGGTTCGAAGGCGACGCAACCGGCTGATCGCGGACGGAGTGTTGCGGCTCGTCGAGCCGGACGAGATCGGGAATCCTGAGCGCAGCGATGAATGGGTTGAAGTAACGATGGCAGGATTAAAATTCGTGGCCGCACATCACGGGTTATCGCTGTCCGCGGCCGTGCGGGCGCTTGGTCTCGTTGGCGGCGAACCCGAGCATCCGGTTGGGCAACGAACAGGGCTGATCCGTCAATTCGATCACACGTGCGGAGTCAACCGCGTCTTCGTGAGATTCTGGGAGACAGCGCGCCAACTGGCGGCGGCCGGGAGCGACGATGCGCTGGTCGAGTGGCGCAATGCCGCCGCTTGTGTGCGCGGACATCTGCGACCCGACGCCTATGGGGTCTATCGCCAGCGGGGTCGGCTCTCGGGTTTCTTCTTGGAATACGACCGAGGCACCATGAATGCACGCAACTACGCGGCCAAGTTCGCTGCCTACTATGCCTATCGTCGGAGCGAGCGATTCGATCGCGACTACGACGGTTTCCCGACGATCCTGATGGTGACGTCCGACGACCTGGCCGAAGATCGGATCGCTGGCGCCGTCCGGGCCGCGATGGTCGGCCGGGGCGATGCGTTGCCGATGCTTCTCACCTGCCAATGGCGCGTCGATGACCGGCGCAATCCAGACGGATTCTTGGGATGGATCTGGAGACAACCAACGGCGCTTGTCCAGGAACGCGGAAATTGGCCCACGTGCGTTGCCCATTGGACCGAGCTCGCGCCGGGCTCCCGTACGAGAATCTGAGGGAGACGAGTGGTACAACGCGATCACGGTGCTGCTGCTGAAGCCCGGCCACCATATGAACGGCAGCGTGAGTGGGCGCTGCTTCATCTGCTTGCTGCGCTCGCCGATATCGCCGCTGATGTCGAAACGAAGCGGGAGCGGGAAGGCCAAGCCACGGATGTGCCCGGGGTTGAACGGGGTCGGGACGACGCGGGCAAGTGATACAGTGGGTTGGTCGACTGGGTCAAACAGACGAGAGGGCGTTGGAGGTTACCGCCGAGCTCACTCGCCGCAACCAGGAGATGGCGACGATGGCGTGGTGACGGGCTCGCGAGCGATAGTTACATCGGAGGATGGGTCATGCGAGGGGCGGGAGTCGACGGTCCGGGACCAACGCGGGCGGCTCTGTACTATCGGGTGAGTTCTGAAGAACAGGTGGAAGGCTACAGTCTTGATGCGCAAGCACGGGCGTGTACCCTGTACTGTGACGTGCACGGATGGACCATCGTCCGAGAGTATCGGGATGAGGGTCGCAGCGCTCGTTCCGAAGATCTGTCGAACCGGCCGCAGTTCTCCGCCATGCTGCGCGACGCCGAGACCCGCCTGATCGACGTCATCATCGTGCATAAGCTCGATCGCTTCGCTCGTAATCTCCGCGTCACGCTTGAAACGCTCGATCGACTGTCGAAGCACGACGTCGCCTTCGTATCGATCTCTGAGCAGATGGACTTCACCACGCCTATCGGCAAGGTGATTCTTGCGACGCTGGGCGCATTCGCCCAGTATTACAGCGACAATCTCAGCATCGAGACGAAGAAGGGCAAGCACGAACGGAAGGCCCAGGGCATGTACAATGGGCTTCTCCCGTTCGGAGTGAAGAAGAACGATGCCGGCCTTCCAGTGCCCGACCCGGAAACCTATCCGGGGCTGCTCACGGCGTTCAAGACCGCGGCAGAGGGAAAGAGTGATCGCGAAGTCGCGGTAATCCTGAATGCCGCTGGCTATCGGACGACCGGTAACCGTGGTCAGAATCCGTTCCGGAAAGACACGGTACGCCGGATCCTGATCAATCGCTTCTACCTCGGGGAGTTACCAGACGGCGCTGGGGGCTGGATGAGCGGTAAGCATCACCCCATGCTTGACGCCGATCTCTTCGACGCGGCGCAGGCTGCGCGAGCGAAAAACCAGACCAATGCGCTCAAGGTCCGGCGGGCACTCCAGACCTATTCTCTTTCCGGCTTGGCGATCTGTGGCTATTGCGGCGGTCCGCTCCATGTCAAATCGAATCGTCAAGGACGCCCCAGGCTCTACTGCTACAATGGCGGTCAGGCGGACCCGTGCCAGCAGCCGTCGACCTATTTGGACATTTGCGAGGTTCAGCTTCAGGCGTACCTGGCTTCGATCCGGATCCCCGAAGACTATCAGGATCAGATCATGGCGCTCTACCGACAGGCGCATGCTGAACGCTCGGACGACGAGGCGCGACGCCGCCAGATTATCTCGCGACTAGAACGCATTCGCGAACTGTACGGCTGGGGAGATCTCGATCGGTCCGCCTACCGACAAGAGCGCGACGCGCTGACGACAGAACTGGCGACGCTCGTCGTGGACGATGACCGCTCACGCGTGCTTGCGCGCGCTGCCACGTTTCTCAGTGACCTTCCGCTGGCGTGGGGACAAGCGACCCAGGCGCAGCGCAACCGGCTCGCCCGGTTGATTTTCCAGCAGGTGCGCATACACGACGATCGGGTTGTGGCGGTGCTGCCACAACCCGACTTCATGCCGTTCTTTGCGCTTGAGGCGCTGTCAAAAGATTCAACAGGCGGAAGCGACGGGATTCGAACCCGCGATCTCAGCCTTGACAGGGCTGCATGTTAGGCCACTACACCACGCCTCCGTGCTTTGGCGGAGGGAATGCTACCATCGAGGCCGAACCTGTGTCAAGATTGAGCGAGTGCACGTGAGCGCGCGATCGTTCGCCTTCGATCTGGCTCGCTGACGCAGCCAGTTCGAGGCATATTGAGCAATGCGGATTGCGCAATGCGATCTCGACAACATGCTGAAGTCGACTGCGAGCGCATGATACCTGATGCCCTCGGCGTCATGACTGGTCACTGCTCATTCCGCGTCGTCCTGTCCAACGCCAGCGCGGCGGCACGCCGCCGTTTGGACTCCCGTTCGCCGGCGAGCCGGGACCATCCACCTGGTACGTCGCGCAGTGGTATGGCTCGACGGTGTGGGCCTATCGCAACTGGCACGACCAGTACAGCCAGGGACAAGGTCTTCACTTTGGCGTCGACTTTGCCGCTCCGTGCGGCACGCCGATCCATGCCATCGGCGACGGCGTCGTCTACTCGGTCGACGGACCATTTGGCGCCGGCCCGCACAACATCGTGATCAACCACGAGAATGGCTATTTCTCGCTCTACGGTCACATGTTCCGACCATCGACCTTGCGGGTCGGTCAGCGGGTATCGCGAGGGCGATGTGCTCGGCGTGAGCGGCGATCCAACGACTCAGAACTGCGACCAGTCGTCGCACCTGCATCTCGAGATTCGACGAGCCGGGATGTCGGTCGCGGTGGATCCGGTTCCCCTGATCGACGCGGACTGGCGACTCTGACGATCGGCGCTGACACGGACGGCACGAAGTTCGAGCTCTACTACAGCGATCCCGGCAAGTGGATGACGAACGACGATCAACCCGACACGCACTTTGGCGGCCCGATCCTGAATCACGGGAATGCCGCGTGGCCGCCAAACTGAGGCTCGTCCTCCTGATTGCCCTGTTACTCACCTGCGGGTGCAGCGCGCCGTGGTCGCAGAGCTCTCCTCTGGTACGACTCCCGTGGCGACCGTTCGGCCCACCCCGGTTCCCGAACGCCAGACGTGGCAGTCAGCCGAACTGCCGGCCGCGACGTTGGTCCCTGCACTTCGACGGCAACGCCATCAGCGTCCGCCACGACGCCGTCGCCGGCGCCGTACTGATTCGCCGACGCCGATACCGACGCACCGTTCCCACGCCAACGTCCAGATCGGTCCGGTCGCGACACTGTTGTGGCGTCTTCGCCTGGGTCGATGACCAGCATCTGCTGGTTTTGACACTCCGGCCAATGGCAAGCAGGGCTCCTACCTGGTCGACGTCTACAGACGGCCAACGAACAGTTTATCGCACCCGGTGTTCGGTCTGCCGTCACGCTCGGGCCTCATTGCGTTTTCCGATCCTGCGCAGGGGTCACCGAGATTCGCCGGACCGACGGTTCGCTGGTTTCGACGATCCAGAACGGCGGTGTGCTGACCTGGATCTCGCCGGACGGCCAGCGTGTCGTGTGGCTCGGGATCTAGGCGTGTCGAACACGAGCTCGCTGGTCGAACAGAGTCGTGGATCTCACTGTCTGCCAACATCGACGGGAGCGGACGTGCGCTCCGTGCTGCGATTCGAGGCGTCGGCGTGTGGCCTGGACCGCGGATAACCGCCATCTGGTGGCGCTGGGTCGGGCTCCCGGATGGTACGCACTCGGGAGTCTGGTCGATCGACACCAACAACGGCACGAACTCGGTGCTCGTTCCGGCGACCTTCGTGCGAACTCTCAATGTCTCGCCAGACGGCACACGCATGAGCTACCTGGTCACCTTTAGCGGCGATAGCTCGAAGGACGGTATCTGGGTGGCGAACGTGGACGGGTCGCATGCGACGCACCTCACACAGGTGGGCGCGATACGCTGGGCGGGCGATGACAACCACCTCTGGCTGCTCGATCTCGCGGCGGCTGGAGCGGGCGAAGATCACGTGCGACAGCTGGACGTCAGATACAGACTCAGCCGGGTCCGAACATCCCGCTCGGCGGGCGGGTGTTGAACGGTCAGTGGCAGGTCAGTCCGGACGGTCACGTCGTGGCGTACTGGGATGAGATGCACAAGTCTGTGCTGGTGCGGCCACTGTCATCGTGAACGAGTTCATGTCTGTGAGACTGCGGGACTGCTTCGACCGATCACCGTCAGTGCGATGTCGGCTTCACGGCGACCGATTGTGCCGGTGAGAACTAACGCGACCCCATACACGACGGTGGCGATGGCGAGGGACGGTATGACGCCTAGCCGTATGGTTACAAATTCAGCCAGCCCCATCGCCGCCGCCGCGGTCAAGGGCCGAGCGGCAAATCCTGCCCAATTGAACTGGCCGACGTAGCGGCGTACTGCCAGCGAGAGCGGAATGAAGAGGACGCATTTCGGTCCCGATCGTCGTCGCCGCGGCGGCAAAATAGCCAAAGCTCGGCACCAGAACCAGGTTCGCGACCACGTTGAATGTCACGGCCGAAGCGAACGCGACGGTGATCGTGCGTTGACGGTTGACGGCAATCAAGACGTACTGCGTGATTCCATTGACATAACTGATGGGCAGGAACCAGATCAGGATGCGGAGCGCGGTGGCGGAGTTGGGCAGATACGCCTCTCCGGCCAGTATTCGAATCAGATCAGGAGCCAGGATCATCGTTCCGAGGGTAATCGGCCAGGCGACGATGAACAGGAGTTTCGCTGCGAGTCGATAGCTGTCCAGCAGCCGGTCGGAGTCGGACGTCGCGTAGCGGGATAGCAGCGGAAAGACCGCCAGCGTGAAGTAGGCCGGGATGAGCGGCAGCATGTTGATGAATTTGTAGGCCGCGTCGTACGAACCGAGGGCGCTATCACCCTGCGATGCCTGGATGATGAAGACGTCGGCGCGGAAGAAGAGGTTGAGCAGGAGCGCGTTCAATAGCAGCGGCCAGGCAAGCAGGACGAGGTCGTGCGCCTGGGATCGATCAAGTCGCCAGACCGGGCGAACCCGGACATGTCGAGCCGCCAGGTGAAAGGCGACCGCCGACAGGGTTGTCGTGATGAACGCGACCGACGCCAGGCCGACGACGCCGAAACCGGCGAACAGCGCCGCCAGACCCAGCCCGAAGCGGCACAGATTGGTCAGGATGTTCAGCAACGCCGGAAATTCCATGCGCTCACGGCCATTGAAGATCGAATTGACCGCCTCCGTGTAGCTGCTGGGCGCGATCGTCAGGAAGAGCAAGCCGATCGCGATGACACTGGTCCGAGAGAGATCGGACCAGTGCGTGCCCCACAGGACGTAGAGTCCAACAACCGGCACGATTGCCACGAGTACCGCGAGCCGTAGCAGCGTGGACGAGCCGAGCAGGGAGCCGGCTGATTCGGGCTCTCGCGAGACCTCCCTGGTGACCAGCACCCCCAGGCCGAAGTCGGAGACCGTCTTGGCATACAGCCAGACCGTGGTGGCAACGACGTACTGACCGTTCCCGGATTGTCCCAGCATTCGCAGGACGAACGCGGCAAAGACCAGATCGACGGCGCGATTGAACAGCTGCGATGCGATCGGAACCGCGCTGTTGGTCAAGATACGGCGAACGGTGTTCCCGGCAATACGTTCTATCGTCGGCACACCGATCCGCGCCAGCGCCATCAACCCGGCGGTGGAGACAAGGGCAAACGCCAGCGCCAGCGCGATCGTGTAATCGGATTGCGCCATGCGGTCGATCATTTGCGACGAATAACTCCACTGCAGGTGGGACGAGGCGATCGGATCGCGAACGTCAGGACGCTCGGAACACGAGCACGGCGAGAATGAGGACGGAGCCCAGGCACATGAGCGAGACCACTGTCATGAATACGACCAGGATCGTTACACTGCCAAAGCCAAACTGTCTGAGTTTGGCCCGTTCTGGCGGTGCGGTTTCGACCTGTTCCGGTTCGTCGCTCATGACGGAGCAGCGATCTCACGATAGAGCTTGATGTGGTCCAGCGCCGCACGCTCCCAGGTAAACTGTTCCGCGCGTTCGCGACCACGAGCCGCGAGGTCGTCCCGGTATTGCTGATCGTCAAGCAGTCGCTCCATCGCATGCGCCAGCGCCTCGGTGTCACCCGGGGGAACAACCAGACCATCCTCGCCGACAACCTCGGGCAATGCACCACGATCGCTGGTGATCACTGCCGCGCCACAGGCCATCGCCTCGAGTACCGGCAGCCCGAAACCTTCATACCATGAGGGTGCCAGCAGTGCGACGCTCCCGGCATAGAGTGACGGGATCCACGTGTCGTCGACGAAGCGCAAGTAGCGCACGGCCATTGACTTGGAGGCGCGTTCGATTTCGGCAACGATTGGCTCCGACAGCCAGCCGGGATTTCCGACGATGACGAGCGATGCATCGCGCCGCTTTGCATAGAGCGCCGCGAACGCTTTGAGCGCCGTCAAGTGGTTCTTGCGCGGCTCGACCGTTCCGACCATCAAGAAATACGGCTGCCGCAATCCGAATTGCTGTAGTGAACGCTCAATCGCCGCCTGTTCTGGAGCGTGAAACCAGGCATCGACGCCGTTGTAGATCGTGGTGACGCGATTCGGGATCAACCCGGTAGCGGTCGATCACATCCTGGCGGGTGCTTTCGGACACCGCGATAACCTGACGTGCCCGCTCGAGGGTCCTGGGAACCGAGCGTTGCAGGTACTTCTTCAGGTCAGGATGCGCATACTCAGGCACGATCAAGTAGCTCAGATCGTGAATCGTCGTCACCATCGGCGCTCGTGTTGGCGGCGCGACGAAGTCGGGCTCGTGATGCAAGTCCACTTTGCCGACCAGCCGGTCGACGGGCCAGCCAATGCGAGCCCGGTGCCAGGCAACGGCGGCGAGACGTGGAGACATCGGAAGGCGACGAATCGAGACGCGCTCCGGATCGGAACCAGCGGGCAACGACACGGGAACGCGAGACGTCGAGGCGTACCACAGCAGGACGCGATCGTTATCGTCGAGGCGTGAGACGACCTGCGCCACCAGGCTGCGCGTATAGCGTCCGACGCCCGCGCGCTGGTGAACCGCCGATGTGTAATCAACTGCAATTCGCATCGATCAGCCTACCGCCAAACCAAGCGAGCGACCAAATAGACGATCGCTCCGACGACGATAACGCTCCAGTACGCCACGACCCGGTCGAGCAACGCGATGGACGCGGCCGTCTGCTGAGTCACTCCAATTACCGTCAAGATCCCGACAACTCCGAACTCGACAAATCCTAGCCCGGCCGGCGTCAGCGGCACGACCGTGAGCAGGCTGGCCAGCAGCGCGACGAAGAGCGCTGCCGTGAACGTCACTCCACCGTTGATCGAGAGCGTGACGAAATAGAGCCGTATGCCTTCCGTTGCCCAGATGGCGGCTGTCAGAATCAGCAATGTCGGTATGCGGCCGAACGAACCAAGCGCGCCTTCTTCGAGCGAAATATAGTGATCACGTACGCGCACCGGAACGAAGCCGCGAAAGAAATGCCGGAATCGAAAGACGACAAGCACGCCAATGATGAGCGCCGCGGCGAGGCCGATGGCAACGTACATCCACACTGACACGTCCGCCGGAACGTGCCGCCCGAATACCAGAAATCCGGATGCGACGAGAACCACTCCGAGCGTCATCATATCGGCAAGACGCTCGGCGAAGATGGTGCCGAGCACGCTGCCAAATGGCGTGCCCGTGCGCTTCTTGAGCAGATAGCCCCGGTATGCGTCACCGAGTTTGGCCGGCACCAAACAGTTCGCGAACCAACCCAGCACGAACATGATCGAAAGCGCAGGAATGCCAGGCAATGGCTTGTTGTTCGAAGGACGCACGCCCGCGCTGGTCATCAACGATCTCCAACGCGCCGCACGGAGCGAGAAGGCACCGTAGTAGGTTGCGAATGCCAGCAACAAGAACCCCGGCTTGGCATGGCTCATCTGGTCAAAAACCGCCCCGAGATCGAGGTTGAACCGAGAGAGCGCGATTGCCGCGATGGCAATGGCGATGACGAATGATCCGATGGTGCGGGGCCGTAACAGTCGCTTCCCGAGGGAAACACTCTCCCAGCCGCGCTCGGCTTGCAGCGTCTCGTCTTCGGTAATGGTGTCACTGGACTCGAAGACGGGCTTCACGGGCTTCAAGGGTAGCTGCTCTTCAAACTGAGTTCCGGTCATACCTCGGCCATTTCCTGGACAGTGGCGGGCGATAGACGTTCCTCGCGGACATAGGTGGTCACAATGATGGCGAGCGCCCAGACGACCGCCAGTTGAATCCCGAGGTTCAGGACGTGCAGGTCTTCAACGACGTTATGAACCATCAACGCGATGGTAACACCCACTGCACCGATGCCAACGGCACGCCCAAGATGCGTTGGCGAACGTCTGACGGCACGATAGCTGATCCAGAGTCCGGTCAAAATGAGCCAAACGTACGCAATCAGGCCGATTATGCCAGTTTCGGCCATGGCATTGATGTAGTAATTGTGAGCGTGACCTTCCGAAATGGTGAATCGCGGGTTTACCGCGAATTCAGTGAATCGCGCATTGAAGTTCCCGATCCCAACACCGGTGAATGGATGGGCGTTGAACATCGCAAGACCGGTCTGCCAATGCGCCATGCGTTCGACGGCCGCGAAATTCGAGTCGGTCACCATGACGTTGTTCGAATCGAAGAATCGGACCTGGCTCTCCAGTTGCACAAAACGGTCTTGAAGCGCCGCGGGAGCATACTGCGCACCTCCCGCGAGTGCGCCGAGCACGATCACTCCGGTTAGGCAGCCAACCGCGAGCGCCGCTCTCCGGTCACTGATGACGAGCATGACAACGATCGCGGCGGCAATTCCAAGCCATGCGCCTCGCGAGAAGCTGGCGACGATCGCCAACAAGCTCAACAGCGCCGAACCTCCGAACCATACGGTGAGCCCCGCGTAGAGCGCGAGCTCGCGTCGACTCTCGCGTGACGCGGCCATCCCTTGTCGCCGGATAACGCGATAGGCCCGCAGCGAGTCGAAAGCTTTGCGTGCGCTCCAGACCGCGAGGGCGCCCAGGAGCGGACCCGTGAGCTCGAAATATGCGGCGAATGTATTTGGTTTGCCGAAAGTGCCGTAGGCTCGGGAGATCGAACTAGTGATGGCGAAGCTCGACGGGCCGATGTCTCGCAATCGACTGGACGACCCCCAGCAGTCCCTCGAAGACGACGCCGAAACCCATGGCGAGCGCGGTGGCGATGATCGCTCGTTGATTGCGAATGCCGTAGAGCGCGATGACGAGCGCGAAGATCGTTACCGACCACCGGTACATCTCGGAAATTCCAGCGCGAACGTCCGTCGCGCCCAACAGGGAGATGAACATCGCGCCAAACCAGGCGATGTACGGCACGAAGAGGATTGAAAAGCGGATGTCGTCGCGCCGTGACAGAATCTGAATCGCAAAGGCCGCGAGCGCGGCCACGATCGCCACTTTGGTGGCGGTCAGCGCCGTCCCACCAAGCGAAACCGCGCCGAACTGCTGCACCGGGACAGACGCGGCCAGGACCAGCGGACCAAGCCAGGGCACGAGCACGAGTGCCACGCCGAGCCCGATGCCGGGAATGAGCCCGAAGTTGACCGGCGCCGGTGCGCGCAGCACGAAGAGGCCCGAAACGACGCCAGCAGTAGGCCGAATACCGGGATCAGCATACGATTGGTCGAGAGGCTAAGAGTCGACGGCCGCACGCTGCTCTCGTGTCACATAGGGCGAAAGTAGTCGATCGTCTCGCGCATTCCGGTTTCGATATCGACGGCCGGGCGCCAGCCAAGCAAGTTGATCGCTTTTGTGATGTCCGGGCATCGCTTGTAGGGATCGTCCGGTCGTTCTGGCAAGTATTCGAATCCCGCGTCGGAGTCACACAGACGTGAGCGATGATCCTGGCGAGGTCCATGATGGTCCGCTCGTCTGGGTTTCCGAGATTGATGACCTCGCCGCGCGCCTCGTCGGTGTCCATGGCGGCCGCAGTCCTTGTACCAGATCCGATACGTAGCAGAGCGATCGGGTCTGGCTTCCGTCGCCGAAGATCGGCAGCGGCTGCTGTGCAGCGCCCGCATGATGAAATTCGGTACGACCCGCCCGTCCAGGGGATCGTTGCGCGGACCATAGGTGTTGAAGATTCGCACGATACGGGCGTCGAGATCGAACTGCCGCACGAATTCCATCGTGATCGATTCGCCGAAACGCTTGCTTTCGTCATAGCAGCTCCGAGGACCGATCGGGTTGACGTTGC
Organism: uncultured Chloroflexia bacterium; assembly: GCA_963728335.1. Classification (GTDB taxonomy): domain Bacteria; phylum Chloroflexota; class Chloroflexia; order Thermomicrobiales; family Thermomicrobiaceae; genus CALAGB01. Next base: position 365,970 of record CAVSJP010000006.1, on the reverse strand, counting down.
CGCGATAGGTCTCCACCTGCGGGTGGACTTCGGGATCGCCATATGCTTCCGATGTTGACGTGTAAAGAAAGCGCGCATTCTTCTGCGGTGCGAGCCGCAACAAGTTCAGTGTTCCCACCGAGTTGACCAGGTGCGTCTCGATCGGATGGCGCATGTAACCTTCCGGGCTGGCCGGACTTGCCAGATGGTAGATCTGATCGACCTCGAGCATCAATCGGTATGGTGACGTCGTGTTCCAGACACTCGAAACGCTCGTGACCGAACAGATGTGCGATGTTGTCGCGCCGACCGGTGATCAGATTGTCAACCGCGACGACGTCGTGACCATCGGCGATCAAGCTGTCGCACAAATGGGAACCGATGAAACCGGCTCCGCCCGCGACCAGTACTCGCAATGACATCCTCCTCAAATTTCGCGCGCGATCGCGACCGGTTCATCCTGCGACTCCGCGATCATCAACGCCGTCATGAACCAAAATATCAACGCGAGATCGGGAAGGAAATAGCCGTTATCGACTAATCCGTGGAGCATCCCGACGAAGAGCGCGCCGCCCGCGGCCAGACCCAGCGTCCGTTTCTTTCGCACGAGCCGAACCGTCAACCATGCGAAAGAGGCAACGTATGCCAGGGCAAGAACGACGCCCATTATACCCAGGCGAAGCCAGATATCGAGAACGATGTCGTGAGGGTGCGACGTGAATCGCTCCGACCAGGCCTCCGGCTTGATGTATCGAGGCGCGTACACGTAGAGAAATTGATCGAGCCCGATGCCGAATACTGGGTGATCTCGAATCATCTGAATCGACGACTGCCACAGATCCAGGCGCAGCGAACCGCTACCGCCGGAGAAGAGGTTCTCGATCCGCGCCGACGCGGTAACGGCGAGCCCAACACCGAGCACGACCCCGGCTCCGGTCGCGATCGCCGCCAGTCGCGTCGCTGGCCGGCGAGCAGTACACCACGATGGCGACCCCGGCCGCCAGCACCGCGCCGCGGGAAAACGTCATGAGGAGGACCCTGCCGATCAGCAGCGCGCGGAACATCCACACCCAGCGAACACTCGACCGAAACGCGACTGCGAGGCCGACTGCGACACAAGGAACGGTCGTTCGAGAAAGAGTGCCAAGGCGTTGGGATGATGGTAGACGCCGCTGACGCGGGAGACACCTTCGACCGCCAGCGCCATTACCGGTCAGCAGTCCGACGATCCCTGTCAGGCCACGAGTACAGCGCCGGCGAGGAACAAAGTGACCGCCAGTTGTCGAACTGCCGCGATCTCGGAAGTACCAACGTGCCAGGAGATAGTAGATCGACCGGCTCGAGAATCACCCAGCGATACTCGCGCAGGCTCTCGTGACGATAGGCGGGCAGCGCCAATGTCAACAGCGAAATCGTGCCCAGCAGCACCAGAACCAGGCTCTTCGATGTCGATCGCTGAAATGCGCTGACGCGCGAAGAGCATGATCGCGAAGCGCTCCGCGTAAGACTGCGCGCATCGCGATCCAGTTATCACGACTTGAGGCCGACTCCGGCAACGGTACAGACCAGCAGCACTTCTTGCGGGCTGAATTCGAGCGCACCCGATATGAATCGGCTCCAGCACGAATCCGATTATTGCCGGAATCGCCGCGACCGCGGCCGCTGGTCGATACGCTGGAAGCCCGATGAGGACAACGATGGCCAGCAGCGCGACCACGGTGGAATGCAATCAGAATCGCCGCGCAATTGTGACAAGATCGCGGCTGAGCATGGCGAACGACCGATTCGTCAATTCCAGACGTGAGCAAGCGCGACGTGTTCATCGACGTCATCTGCGCGCCCGGTTTGCCGCGCATCACGTCAGACCCATCCAATTCGGTGGACAGAATCTGACCACCGTCAACCGAATCAAGACGAACAAGCCGCCGTCAGCGCGACGTAGAGGAAGATGAACGCCCACGGAAACGGCGTATTGGCCGAGACGGCGAAAGCGCTTATGGCGACTTCGGCTGATCCGTCGCGTGACGATCTGAACGGTGTGATCGCGATGAGCAAGTCCGTGAGCGAGGAGAATCGTGGCCTCTTCAGCCTGGTTCGCATAGAAGTCGACGTACGTTCCCTGTCGTCAACCGGAAGACAGTCGACTCCTGCCCGTCGACCGAGACGTAGACTTTGCCGGATTCGGGACCGATCCTGGCCGTCATCCTCAGATCGGTGCCGTAGAATCGCAACTTCATCGTGCTCGCGGATGTTGTGGTCACTTCGGAAGAGGACGTGATGGGGGGACTGGAAGTGCCGAGCGTCTGGATGAACCAGTTGCCGGTCAGCGTGAATCGACGGATCCTCGGCTACGATAGGTTCCTGGCTTGAGCGTGCCTGAGCCCCGGCAGACGATGGTGTTGCGATTCGCCGACCCGGATCGAAGGCAAGGGCGGACTCCAGCCTCATCACCCAGATGAGTCGGCAAGCGACCAGGAGCCAGGCCCCGACGAGCGGCGAGACCGGATTGCCAGCTGGGGGAAGGCCGGTCAGTCCGCTTCGGGGCCGGCGGGTCAACGATCGCGAGTCTGCCCGGTCTGTATGGTGGCGGGTCGGGTTCCGATCAACGAAACGCTCCCGAGATCGCACCACTTCGACGGTCTCGGTTCGTTTGAACGGCAGCGACCAGTTGGGAGTCCTGTTCGAAACTAGATTCGGCGGTATGCTGCGATTCCATCGTTGCATGGCGGCTAGTATAACAGTCGAGAATTTACCACGCCTGACGCGAGAACGCACATGTTGCGACTGGGAGAGGTGATGGGGGTGAATCGACGTACCAAAGTGTGGAGTGATCGGAGGCAGCGGCCTCTACGACATACCAGGACTCGGAACAGGTCGAGCAGGTCTCGAGTTGACACGCCGTTTGGCGCGCCGAGTGATCTGATCACGATCGGCTCGATTGATGGTCTCGACGTCGCGTTTCTGCCGCGACATGGCCGATTTCATCAGATTACTCCCACCGAGATTCCCGTCACGCGCCAACATCTGGGCGCTGAAGTCGATCGGTGTGAGCAGCTCATTTCCGTCAGTGCCGTCGGAAGCATGCGTGAAAACATCCATCCGCTCGACATGGTCGTGCCGGACCAGATTTTCGATCGAACCACGTCACGTCATCGTACGTTCTTCGACGATTTGGTCGTCCATGTCGCGCTGGCCGATCCGTTCTGTGATTCGGCCGCGCCGCCCTGATTGCGGCAGTCGAATCCGCAGGGCTGCCGGTCCACGATGGCGGAACCTATATTTGCATCGAAGGACCTCAGTTTTCGACCAAAGCGGAATCGCGAATCTATCGCTCGTGGGGCGTCGACGTCATCGGCATGACCGCCATGCCTGAAGCGCGGCTCGCGCGCGAGGCGGGGCTCTGCTATGTAACACTTGCCATGGTTACGGACTATGACGTCTGGCACGAGACCGAAGAAGCGGTGAGCGTTCAGGCGGTGATCGAGAATCTGAGACGCAACGTTGTGAACGCACAAAACGTTATTCGATTAGCTCTTCCGATGTTGCACGAGACCTGGGAATGCCAGTGCGCGGACGCCCTTACGAGGGCGATTGCGACCGCACCAGAAGGATATCACGACGGAGACCCGACAACGACTGTCGCTCCTCTTCGAGAGAGGACATCTCATGATAACCTCACTGACCGAAATCGCGGCTCATACGCTCGCTCCGCAATCCGGTCGAGCCATCGGAGTGTTGAGCGACGGTCGACGTCACCGGGAGCACGCTGTTCGTGACGTCGATTCTGCGACGCTTTCGCTTCACCGAATTTCAGCTGCTGGTCGCCCCGTCGCTGATGACGGTGATCGGTCTGCTGACCATCTTCCTGGCGCGGACCGGCTCCACCAAGTGGACGTCTGAGCGATATTTCAGTCAGTCTCGGCTACGTCGCGCTGCTGTTCGGCATGACGATTTGGTTCAGCGCGACCGGCTTCAAAGGAGACCAGGTCCTCTTTCCCGTCGTCGCTACGTTAGCCGGTCTTGGCTTGCTGGAGATCCAGCGGCTGGACCCGGTCCTCGCTGATCGAGGTCCGGCCTGGGCCAACGTCGCCCAGCGCCAGGTCCTTTTTCTGGCGGTCGGGCTGATGCTCCTCTGGTCAATGATGGTCTTCGTCAAGCGTCTCGACTGGCTGCGCCGCTACAAATACACGTGGGCCTTTTTCGGGCTGGCTCTCATGGCCGTCACCATGGTTTTCGGCGAGACGGTCTATGGCGCCCGTCTCTGGCTCAACCTCGGGTTCGTCACGGTGCAGCCGAGCGAACTGGTCAAGGTGCTGCTCGTGGTCTTCCTGGCAGCCTATCTGGACGACTATGGCGACCTCATCGCCGGTTCGTATCGCGTTGGTCCGCTGAAGCTGCCGCCGATTCCGTATCTACTGCCGATGGTCATCATGTGGCTCGCGTCGCTCGCGATCGTCGTGCTGCAGAACGACCTGGGAACGGCGCTCCTCTTCTTCGGCATCTTCCTGGTGATGATCTACGTCGCGACCGGCAGGCTGCTCTACATCGTGGTCGGCCTTGGGGAGTTTTGCCGGCGGCAGTCTACGTCGCGTATCAGCTGTTCGATCGAATCGCCGTTCGGGTGCAGAACTGGATCAATCCCTGGGCAGATCCGCTCAACGCCGGGTTTCAGCAAATCCAGGCGGAGTACAGCATGGCCGCCGGTCATATCTTCGGCACCGGGCTCGGCTATGGCCACCCGCAATTCATCCCGGCGGTTGAGACCGACTACATTTTCGCGGCGCTGGCCGAGGAGCTTGGCCTGTTGGGAACAATCGCCATTGTCGCGCTCTATCTGCTCCTGGTCGCTCGTGGATCATTGATCGCTTTGCGGGCCGAACGGGGATTCCCGCAGCTACTCGCGGTTGGTCTGACGACGATTCTCGCCCTGCAGACGTTGATCATCCTGGCTGGCACGCTTCGCCTGATTCCGCTGACCGGGATCACGCTGCCGTTCATCAGCGCGGGCGGAAGTTCGCTGCTGACCAATTTCCTGATCGTCGGTCTTCTGTTACGCGTCAGTGAATCGGGTTCCGACAAGACATGAGCCGTTATCTTCGCGCGGCTTCATTCGTGGCCGGAACGTTCGTTCTCGCCTACGGGCTGATCACCACCCACAACAATCCGGATCGACCTGGCTGGTGATCTTGCTCATCGGCGCCGTGCTCCTCACCATAGCGCTCTGGCCGCGGCTGCCGAAATCGACCGCCTCGGTCGAGCGCGCGGTCATCCGTGGGACGGTACTCTTCCTCGTCGGATTCCTGATGCTTGGTGTTCAGCTGGCGCGAATCCAGGTTGTCGACAGCCACTCCGATCAGCATGCGATCAGCCTCCGCGTCCGGTGATCTGGTCGTGCAGGATCCGCGACAGCCGGCTGGCGGCGTCAGAGATCGTCCGCGGCAGCATCCTGACCAGCGACGGCAAGGTCGTCGCGCAGACCACCAAGAACCCCGATGGAAGTTTCACGCGAACCTACCCAGACCCTGCGACGGCGTACCTGGCTGGCTACTACTCTCCGCTGCTCTACGGCAGCAGCAACCTCGAGCAGGCCTACGATGCTGAGTTGATGGGCACCAAGGGCGGCAATCCGATCACTCAATGGCTCGATGGCGTGCTGCACCGCGAGAAACGTGGCTATGACCTGAAGCTCTCGATCAACGACCAGCTGCAGAAGCAGGCCAATCAACTGCTCGGAGATCAGCGTGGCGCGATTGTCCTGATGGACGCCAAGACCGGCGCCATCGTCGCGATGGCGAGCACGCCGAATTTCGATCCGAACAAGCTCTACGTCAATTCGGGCCCGACATCGGTGCAACAGACAGCCGAGGCCAAAGCATATTGGGCGCAGCTGAATAGTGCCGGCAACTCGCCGCTGCTGCTCCGTCCGACGCAGGGGCTCTACGTTCCGGGCTCGATCTTCAAGACGGTGACTGCGTCGGCCGCGATCCAATCCGGCATTGCAGATCCGGACACGGTCTATCGTGACGAAGGCGCCCTGACCGTCGAGTCGCGCGTCATCCCGGAAGAGAACCGTCCGGACAACAACCGCATCAACTACACGTTGACCGAGGCCTACGGGTGGTCTCTGAACGTCGTATTTGCCCAGGTTGGCCTGCAAGTCGGCGCCGACCGCCTGACCACGTACGCACAGCGCTTCGGCTTCGGAACCGAGATCCCGTTCGATCTACCGGTGAATGCCAGCCAGATCGAATCGGATTCGAACTTCCTGGCGAGCCAGGCGGCGGTTGCGGTCACGGCCTTTGGCCAGGGTCAGCTTCAGGCGACGCCACTGCAGATGGCAATGGTAGCCGACGCAGTCGCCAACGGCGGCAACATGATGACCCCGTATCTGGTGAACCAGACGCTGGATCCAGAACGGCAATGTACTGTCGACGCGACAGCCATCGGTCTGGCAGCGCGCCATCAATGCCGACACCGCGGCCAAAATGCGCGACATCATGATCAAGTCAGTCCAGAACGGCTATGCCTCTCCAGCGCAGATTCCGGGCTTCGTCGTCGGCGGCAAGACCGGAACCGCGGAAGTTGGCGGCGACCAAGCAGCCGAACGCCTGGTTCATCGGTTTCGCCGGGAAGACCGATCCCCAATACGTTGTTGCGGTTGTGGTTGAGAATGGCGGAGAGGGCGGTAAAGTCGCGCTGCCCATCGGCAAGCAGCTGCTGCAGTCGGCGCTGGAGATCGCTCCGGCGAAGTAGCAACCGGCCGGTCTACGACTGCCGCGAACGGTAGGCGCTGCCACGACGCGCGCAATCGGAGCGATCCTCCGCGCGGCTCAGATCGAGCGGACTGCGCTCATCCCTGTATTTGCCCCTGCGAAAATCCGTCCTAAATTGCAATAAGGCGGAGCTTGCCTCGCGCGAATTCGCACCAATCGGTCGGCATTGTGTCAGTGCTGACTCCGTGCAAATCTGCGGCGTATCTGGCTGCTGGGGTGCGGGTTTGGGTGTCGTCGACGCGTGCGCATTCACCGATCGGTGCGTCATCCGCTCGGCAGGCGTTCGGACATATGTGACGAATTGCTGACTCGACAAGTCAGATCCCTCGTTTTTCGCCTCGGGACGCGGAATTTGGTAAAATTACTCCTGTGTGGACACGAGGAGCACGTGCATGATTTCATCCTCGCCCGCGTTCGAAGACCTCGTTACCGCCGCGCTCGATGAGCTTCCGGAAGACTTCCTGTCGGCGCTGGACAATGTCGAGGTGGTGGTCGAACTGGAGCCGAGCGAAGGGCAGCTGAGGCGCCTCGCCGCACGGGGTGGAACCTTGTTCGGTCTCTATGAGGGAGTTCCACGCACGAGCAGGACGTCGGGGTACGGCCTGGTCGTTCCGGACAAGATCACCATCTTCGAGGGCCCAATTCGCCGCGCGTCGCGTGATGAGCGAACGCTGAAGCGACAGGTGCAGCGAACTGTGCTCCACGAGCTTGCCCATCACTTTGGAATTTCGGACGCGCGCCTGAGGGAACTTGGCGCCTACTAATCACGCCAGTGTAAGGTGAACCAATTCATGCGATGGCCGTCGGCCAACCGGAGTTCTCAGGCAAACGCGACCCTTCCCGGTGTTATCGAGACGATCGGGAACGCGTTCGCCATTCTCAACAAACAGCCGTATTTTCTGGTGTTGCCGGTGCTTCTTGACCTGTTTTTGTGGCTGGGATACCGGTTGTCGGTGAATCCTCTCGCCGTGACGGTTATCCGTTGGATGAACTCGGTGCCGCAGGTCGACTCGTCGGCAATTGATCGGGTTCGCAGTATCGGGAGCAGTTTCAATCTGTTCGAACTGTTGGCCGTCTCAATACCGAACATGGTGACCAACGCCGGTGCCGAGACAATCGCCGGTGCGACGCATCGAAGCGTTGATTCGATCCCGTGGTGGCTGCTGCCGGAACTCGCGCTCCTATTGCTCGTCGCCGGTGTGGCGATCGGAGTGATCTACCTGACGCTGCTGGCGTACATGATCCGTGGAGAATCAGTGAAGGACGCTCAGGTCGTCAGGCTGAGCCTATCGAACACGGTCAAGACGATCGGCTACGTCTTGCTGGTCCTGGGAATAGTCCTGCTCCTGTCATTGCCGGTGATCTTCTTGTCCGGTGTACTGCTCGCCTTGGGGATCAGCATCGTTCCATTGACGGCGGCGCTCTTTTTCCTGGCCGCGGTGTGGGCGTACGTATTCCTGTACTTTGGGCAGGACGCCATAATCATCTCCGGCGCTGGTCCGGCCCGCGCCATCTATCTGAGCTACAACGTCGTACGCTCCAGTTTTTGGCCGTGTATCGGCCTGATGTTCGTTTCTCTCGTGATTCAAATCGGTACGCCGCTGGCGCTTATCGTCTTCACTCGATCGGCCTGGGGGGTCCCGCTCGCATTCTTGATACATGCGTATATTCTGACCGGGTTGGCGGTTGCCGCGATGCTGTTTTATCGCGACCGGGCAAGCGCTCTCCGCGGAACCCGACCCGCCATTACCGCGTCTGAACGCACCAGCTGAAAGGTCCTGAACTCGTGGCAGATATCACCGCCGCTCGTTACACCGCCGCCGATATTCAAGTGCTCGAGGGCCTGGAAGCCGTTCGACGGCGGCCGGGAATGTATATCGGCAGCACTGATTCCCGTGGTCTGCACCATCTGGTCTACGAGATCGTGGATAACAGCGTGGACGAGGCGATCGCGGGCTACTGCGATCACATCGACGTCACCATTCGCGCCGACGGCGCGGTCTGGGTGCGAGACAACGGCCGCGGCATTCCGGTCGACGAGCACGTCAAACTGGGGAAGTCTGCTCTCGAGGTCATCATGACGGTCCTGCACGCCGGCGGAAAGTTCGGCGGCGGCGGCTACAAGGTCTCCGGCGGACTTCACGGCGTTGGAGCGTCGGTGGTCAACGCGCTCTCCGAGTGGGTCGACGTCGAGGTCCGCAAAGACGGCGTGAGGTACCAGCAGAGCTATCGCCGAGGGATCCCGCAGGGGCCAGTGTCGAGGCGGTTGGCCCGACGTCTGCCGACGACCATGGCACGACGACGACCTTCATGGCGGATGCGAAGATCTTCGACATGCTCGACTACGATTACGACGTGCTGCTGCAGCGGTTCCGCGAGACAGCCTACCTCACCAAGGGGCTGGGCATCACCTTCAAGGATGAGCGGGCCGACCGGGAGATGTCCTTCTACTTCGATGGCGGTATCGTCTCCTACGTGCGTCATCTGAACCGGAACAAGCAGGCGATTCACCCGAAGCCGTTCTACGTCTTTCGCGAGGTCAACGACTGCGTGGTTGAAGTCTCGCTGCAATACAACGCAGGGTATGCGGAGTCGACCCATTCCTTTGCGAATAACATCAACACCGTCGACGGTGGAACGCACCTGACAGGCTTCAAGACGGCGTTGACGCGGACCATCAACGACTACGCGCGGCGCAATGGGTTCTTGAAGGAGACCGACGATAACCTCAGCGGTGAAGACGTGCGTGAGGGTCTGACGGCCATCGTCAGCGTGAAAATGCCGGAGCCGCAGTTCGAGGGGCAGACCAAGGGCAAGCTCGGGAACGCCGAGATCGCGGGCATTGGTCCAGTCGGTGGTGAACGATAGCCTCTCGGCCTACCTGGACGAAAATCCTCCGGTGGCGCGGCGCATTGTCGACAAGTGTGTCTATGCGTCCCGAGCTCGTGAAGCCGCGCGCAAGGCGCGTGAACTCGTGCAGCGAAAGGGAAGTCTCGATACGTTCAGTCTGCCGGGTAAGCTGGCCGACTGTAGCGAACGGGACCCGTCGCGCGCCGAGCTCTACATCGTCGAGGGCGACTCGGCCGGTGGCTCGGCCAAACAAGGACGCGACCGCCGCTTCCAAGCCGTGCTGCCGCTGCGTGGCAAGATCCTGAACGTCGAGAAGGCTCGGCTCGACAAGATGCTCCAGAACGAGGAGATCCGGGCGCTGGTCACCGCTCTCGGAACCTCGATTGGCGATCAGTTCGACGCCTCGAAGCTACGCTACCACCGGATCATTCTGATGACCGACGCCGACGTCGACGGCGCGCATATTCGCACGCTCCTGCTGACCTTCTTCTTCCGCCATCTGGAGGATTTGATCGTCGACGGCCGCCTCTATATCGCGCAGCCGCCGCTCTACCGTATGCAGAGTGGTCGAGATACCCACTACGTCTACTCCGATGCTCAGCGGGACGAGATCTCGGCGAACCACCCGGGTCGCAAGTGGGATATCCAGCGATTCAAAGGTCTGGGCGAAATGAACGCGGAACAGCTCTGGGATACGACGATGGATCCTGAGCAGCGCACGATGCTGCAGGTGACTATCGATGACGCGGTCCGGGCTGACGAGACGTTCGACATGCTGATGGGAAGCGCGGTTCCGCCCCGCAAGCGGTTCATCCAGACGCACGCGCGCGAAGTCCAGAACCTGGACATCTAGGAATTCCAATGGCCGCTTCCGGCGGACCGTCCTTGGACGCAGCGACACGGCCCATCGCGGTTGACGCGATGGGCGGTGATCGTGCGCCGGAGGAAGTCGTCGCGGGCGCGGTAGAGGCGGTACGTCGACACGGCGTGTCGTGTGACCCTGGTCGGCCGCGGCGACGCAATTCAGCGGCTCCTAACCGAAGACGATGCGGTCCGGCAAGCCATCACGGTCGTTGATGCTCCAGAGATCGTGTCCATGGAAGAGCACGCGGTAGCGGCCGTGCGCCGCAAGGTGCGGGCATCAATCACAGTCGCGTGTCTGGAGGTCGCCGAAGGGCGGGCCTCTGCGGTGATCTCGGCGGGAAACTCCGGCGCCGTGGTTGCATCCGCCATCTTTACGTTGGGACGTATTGATGGGGTCGAGCGTCCCGGCATTGCTATCCCGTTCCCAACCCGTCGCGGGCGCCCAGTCTACATCATTGATGCGGGAGCGGTGGTCGACCCTCGCCCGCCCCATCTGCGACAGTTTGGCCAGCTCATTACGGACCTACCTGCATGACGTCGTGCGTATTCCGAACCCACGTATCGCGCTGCTCAGCAACGGACACGAGCCGGGCAAGGGAAATCAGCTGGTGCGCGAAGCTACGAGTTGTTGGCTGCACGCTGAGGGCCTCAATTTCGCCGGGAACATCGAGGCGAACGCGATCCCTGATGGCGAGGTCGACGGCGTCGTCTGCGACGGCTTTAGCGGCAATGTGCTGCTCAAGGGAGCGGAAGGAACGGCTTCGCTGGTTCAGGATGCGCTCAGAAGCGAATTGACGGCCCGCTGATACACGAAGCTGCTGGCGCTGGGTCTCAGGTCATCGTTTCGACGCGCGATTCGTTCGCTTGATTATCGGGAGTATGGCGGAGCGCCGCTGCTCGGCGTGCGTCATCCGGTCATTATCGCGCATGGACGTTCCGATCGATACGCGATGGCAAACGCCATTCTGGCGGCATCACGTGCGGCGGCGTCGCGGCAGAACACTTAACGCGACTGCCGCGACGCCGGTCATGTTTTCGCAGCATTCCCAATTCACCGGATCAGCCCGGCTTCGAGACATCTCTCCACGACGAGCGCGTCGACCACGTCGGAAGGCACTCAGACATGAAAAAAAGGCGAAGCCGACCCCTTCGGTGCCCGAGCGATTATCGCTGCGAACATCGGGTCGGCAAAGTCCAAAATTTTTAGGTGGAGCGCGGGGCTACTCTTCCCCGGCGACGGCGCGCTTCAGCTGCGTTCCAGGCTTGAAGCTGGGGCTCTTGCGGGATGGGATCGTGATGCGCTCACCCGTCTGCGGGTTGCGGCCCTCACGCGAGCCACGCTCGCTGATACGGAACGTGCCGAAGCCCGTCAGTGCAACCTCTTCACCGGAGGCCAGAGCATCCTGAATGGCATTGAATGTTGCGTTCACAATTGAGCTAACTTGTGTCTCTGGTTGCTTCACCTGCTGTGAAACTGACTTGACGAGATCACTCTTCCTCATGCGTTTTCCCTTCCACTAGTTGCTCACCTGATTCCCGATGCCCACAACTTTCTCAAGACTATATAGCATGAGACGGGCCATGAGCAAATATCGACCGCGTATGTACGCCGATATTGTAACAAATTCCGACGCAACTATTGCGTCCGTCGTTGCCTGGCAGCCTCGAACAAAATTACCGCCCCCGCGACAGCCGCGTTGAGTGATTCCAAGCCGCGCTTCAGCGGGATCGAGACCTGGTTTGGCGCGTACCGCCGCGCCTCTTCAGAGATACCCGACGTTTCACTCCCGACGACAAGAACGGTCGACTGCGTCCAGTCTATCCGATCATACGCGACTTTGGCAGTGGCGTCGGCCACGAATCGTTGCGCACCCCCGGCCAGTCTTTCTGGTAATCTCTCCCACTCAAACGAGCATAGCGGCAGCCGGAAGTGAGCGCCCATTGCTGATCTCACAACTTTGGGAGAGAAGGGATCGACTGTCTGTGGCGAGAGAAAGAGTGCGTCGACACCGGCGCCCAGCGCGGCGCGCATCAGGGTTCCGAAGTTTCCGGGATCCTTGATGCCGTCGACGACTACCACGAGCGACGCGCCATTGTCTCCATCGATCGTAAGCTCGGGAAACGGGAAGATCGCCACGATTCCCTGGGGCGTCTGCGTATCCGCCACTGCGCCCAGTACGACGCTGTCAACCGGGTGGACGTGCACCCGCTCGTCCGCCAGCCGCTCTAGCGTTCCGGTCATCTCCGGCTCGAGTTGCGTTTCGTCAGCGAAGACGTGACTGGGCTTCATGCCGGATTCAAGGGCGTCGAGGAAGGCGCGAACTCCCTCAACAAGAAACGCCCGCTCTCGATACCGATGCTTTCGCACATGCAGCGAGCGGGCGTATTTGACGGTGGATTTTGCAGGCTGGTCAGGATCGGGCCGGGTAGTGGCACCTCAGGCGATTAGACCTGGCTCTTCGCCACGTCAACGATCTTGCTGAAGGCGGCCATGTCCCGCACCGCCAGGTCCGCCAGCATCTTGCGATCGATCTCGACCCCGGCTTTGGTCAAACCATTGATGAACTTGCCGTACGGCAGGCCGTTCTGTCGGGAAGCCGCGTTGATACGTGCAATCCAGAGCCGGCGCATGGTGCGCTTGCGCGTCTTACGATCGCGATACTGGTAGACGAGCGAGCGCATGACTGCCTCGTTCGCTCGCCTGAAAAGACGCCGCCTGGTCCCGCGGAAACCGCTCGCCTGGTGGAGCATCTTGGTGTGGCGACGGTGCGCCGCGACACCACGCTTTACACGAGCCATACTGTTGCTGTCTCCTTTTCAGTCGCCTTAGGAACCGTACGGCAGCAAGCGCTTGAATCGCTTGCGGTCCGCGGCGTTCACCTCGAACATCTTATCCATTGCGCGACGGCTGCGCGGCGACCGGCGGCGCCGAAAGTGACTTCTCAGTCCCTTCATGCGCATGACTTTGCCGGTGCCAGTCACCTTGAATCGCCTTTTCGCGCTTTTGCGCGTCTTCATTTTAGGCATGTCATCATCTCCTCGAGACTGAATTCAGGACGGTCAGGCTTCCGCAGTCTCTTCGGCACTTTCGTCAGTGCCGCGTACGGGCTTGCTCGGGCTCAGGAGCATAACCATCGTCCGGCCTTCAATATGCGGTGCCTGGTCGATCGTTGCCACCTCGTTCAATTGCTCGGCGAGGCGATCGAGCAACACCTTGCCAATGTCTTGGTGTGCCATCTCACGTCCACGGAAAAGGACGCTCAGCTTCACCTTGTCGCCGGATTCCAGGAACTTCCCGGCCTGACGTCCTTTCGTCTCGAGATCGTGACCATCGATCTTGGGCCGAAGTCGAATTTCCTTCAAATCCTGTGTCTTCTGGCGCCTGCGGGATTCGCGCTCTCGACGGCTCTCCTCATACCGGAACTTGCCGTAATCCATCAACCGGCATACCGGCGGGACAGCATTGGGCTGGACTTCGACCAGGTCGAGCCCTCGCTCGCGTGCCATGTCCATCGCGTCTCGCGTGCGGACGATGCCTACGTGGTTGCCCTCTTCGTCGATGAGTCGAACCTCTGGGATTCGAATTCGTTCGTTGACGCGTGCAGGTCTTGATGCGCTGATGGAAGCCTCCCGTGAAACATACTGAGCCGCAGCATCAACTACCGCGTGCTGCGGCTGAGAATCCCTAAGACGTTAAATGCTAGCATAGTGTTCGGCTCTGGGTCAATCTCAACCTGCGCCGATTTTCCTGTCCGCTCGCGGCGAACCACGTCAGGGGCGTTCGAAGATCGTCACATCGTCATTGCTGAAGACGTGCACCCAGCCAATCTGATTCATCTCGGACAGTCCCTGCGCCGAGTAGGGCGCTCCACCGTCACACTGTCCACCGTAGCCATTGCGCTCGATTGGCCCAATGATGATGAACTTGATGGCGTACTGGTCGAGCAATCGCTGCGCCTGGGGAGACGTCGGATCGTTGTAGATCGTCGCCACGTCCGACTTTCTCTGGTTGATCTCGTTCGTAATCTCGGGATCCCCCAATCGCCACTGGTATTCATGGAACTGCCATCCGAGTGGAGTCTGGAGGCCGGTGGCCATCGAGAAGAGGTTATCCGGAAGGACGCCAACTTCACCATACGAGCACCCGGGAGCTTCGAGGATGTGATCCGTTGGACTCGAATGTGACTGCAGCCACGAGATGGCGGCTTGCTCGTTTGGCGCGTATGAAGCCATGTAGGCGAGTCCGTTCATGCCGGATGCCTGGCTGAACCCGTTCGTCCAGTGGTATGCGGAGATCGGCGGATAGAGCGCGGCGCCAAGGATGACGATGCCGAACGCCCCGGCAGCGGACCAGCTAACAAACCCGCCGAGGCGGCCTCGCAACCATGAGAGCCCCACCGGTAACGCGACGGCCGCGGATATGGCAAACAGTGCCCAGACCTGGAAGTAGAGCTTGAAGACCGTGTTCATGCGATTGCCGAATGCGTCCTGCAAGAAGAACAGCTCGGTTATCGACAGCAGCACGAACGCGAGTGCCACCAGTGCCACCAGGAAGCGATGCGGATTCGTTGCGACCATCGTAAACGCCAGCATCGTCGCCAGCACCGCCGGACCAACGAACCAGAAGAGTCCGGGGAATCGGATGGGAACGGATAGCACGAAGAGTGCGGCCGCGGACCCAAAGATTACTGTCGCGGAAACGTTGCGGCGACTGGCAACGGTGACTCCAACCGAGAGCAGAAATAGTGCGGTAATCCCCAGAAAGAGTCCATGCACTTTGAATATCTCGGCGGTCGAGCTTCGCGGCCAGGTTACGATCCCGATGGTGTTGACGACTCGGCCGAGGACCGGCGTGTTACGGACCCACGTTGGCACGCTCGGATCATTGAGGCCGACGGCTGGCGTGTAGTTCATCCAAAACGGAAACACCGTGATCACTGCTGACAATCCGAGCACGGCGAGCGGAAGAACTCGGTTGCGCCAGGTAAGACCACTGGTTGCGATGAAGATGCCTACGGCCGCCAGCAGCATCGCTGGCGGCATATCCCAGGAGTTCGTGGCATACAACGCCGCGCCGACCATACCACCCAGAACCGCGGGACCGAGAAGCGCCCGGCGGTCCTTGCCTCCCAAGGCCAGGGCGAGGCCGACACCAATTGACGAGATTA
Organism: uncultured Chloroflexia bacterium; assembly: GCA_963728335.1. Classification (GTDB taxonomy): domain Bacteria; phylum Chloroflexota; class Chloroflexia; order Thermomicrobiales; family Thermomicrobiaceae; genus CALAGB01. Next base: position 350,336 of record CAVSJP010000006.1, on the reverse strand, counting down.
ACATGGGGTAGGCGAGCACGTGAGGATGCAAGTCTCCCAGCACGAACGAGAACGCGGGGAACTCGTTGATCGTCTGCTGATTGACACCGTCGACAATCACTCTGGATGCGTTCCAGCCGACGCCGACCCACCACTGAGCATGCAGTGTTCGCAGTGGATGCTCGATGAACGCAATCGGGGTGGCGAGATTGCCGATTCCGACCAGAAACGTGCCGGCCAGAGCGCCGCACACCACGACGAATGCTCGCGATTCTCGCCGCAAGGCTGAGGCGAGGTCTGTCGCCACGCCAATTGCGGCCACGACTGACGTTGCGAACATCGTTGCCAGCCCGAAATTGAAGGCGTGACTGGCAGCGACTTGAGCGACTCGAGCGACCAGGGCGACCAGGAGGTAGCCCAGATAGTAGTAGTTGATCGACTTTCCGAGAAACCAGGGATCGGGCGGTGGCATGGACCGCGTGTGAAGCAGGCTGCTGAGGAACGTGAGCTCCATCGGCTTTTCGGTGTGCTGGATCGCCGGGTTGAAGGACCGAAAGACGACATATCCCACAAAGAGGAGTAGCGACAAGACTTCGAACGTCACCAGGTGGGCGCGGCGGTCGAACAGAAAGCGCACGATCTCGCCGCGCCTGAGCTCCCAGATCCAGGCACCGACTCCGATGGCAAACGGAACCACGACAATCAGCGGCGTCGTGTAGGGGAGCACTCCGATCGCGCTCAGCCACCACGGCACGATGGCCGCCAGTAGCAACCCGAGAGGTCTGAGCAGGGCCAGGCCACGGCTACGAAGTCCCGACAGCGTCCGAAACAGGAACGGGTACATCAGCCAGGAGAAGACGCTCAGGGTCAGGTACCAGCGCACGGCTTCGACCGCGACGGCCGACCTGGTCATGTTCCGCCTTTCGCCGATGGGACCGGAGGAAGCGACGGGAACGGGACGACCTCGTAGATCGTCGTGTCTCCTGAGTGAAATGCGATCTTTAGTTCGGAACCGACCATCGAGTCAAAGGCGGCGATTCCGGCTGAACTGGCGTAGTACTCTCCCGGGATTTGAATGCCGGCAAACCCGACCTGCGGCTGCCACTTCCGTTCAACATCACCCACCACGATGTACCGGATGTCGTATTTGTTGATCAGTGAGGTCTTGACCGTCGGATCCGAGGAGTTGTACAGCAAGCGGAGATCGAGCAGGCGCCGGTCGATCCCTTCCGGGTAGCGTTGCTGGCGTTCATGACGATCCCACCCGAGCACGGTGGGCAGGCCTGTTCCCGCGGCAATGCGAGCCCCGTTGCCACGATACGGCCCGATACTGGCCTCGGCAACGATCGCGTTACTCGAATCGTGTTGTCTCAGCCACATGATTGCGTAGTAGTCGCCGGTGAAATTGATGTGCTCACCGACGTCGTTCACGATCCAGGATCCCTTCATCCATGCCAATCCGTCGAGCGTCAACCCAGTCGGGCTTCCAGGCATGCCCAATGCCAGCCGTGACGGTGTGCCGGCGATGGGATAGACCAGACCGGCCAGGATCAGCGTAGAGCAGAGCACCAAGGCGACGCGCGCCGCGGCGACTCGAGATGCGCCGTAGTCCGGTTCGCCCGCGGTTCGCGGTTGAGTCCAAGGTCCGGCGATGATGCCGAGTGGTTCGGACGCAGACGAGCGCCAGACAACGAATACGAGCCAGAGGAGCGCCATCGCGGCCGCGATGGCGAAGAGCGTCCAAGCCTCCATGAAGAACTTGAAGACGGTGTTCATTCGCTCCCACGGAGAGTGGGCCAGATCATCAACGACATAAATCAGGTCCGTGCCGGCGGCCACAGCTGAGGCACCGGCGGTGAGCAGTCCCAGCAGGGCCAGTGCCGGCCGATTGGCGTAGCGTATCCAGATCAGGATGCTCAAGATCAAGGGAATCAGCAGCATCGCGGCGGTCGGCCGAATGGGCGCGAGTAGACCGATAACGGCCGCGGGGAGCGGGCTCAAATAGGCGAGTGACGACATCGGAGAAGCGTCGTCAACGACCAGCAGTATGACAAAGGGGAGGATGGCGCCGGCGATTCCAACCAGCACCACGGTCAGCAGGAAGTCGAACACGTTCGGCTGTCGGGAGATGACGGATCCGACGAAGGTTGCCGCCATCGCTGCGGCCGCCGCGAGCGCGCCTGCCAGGATATCGTTACGGCGCAGAGTGAACCGACCGATGCTTACGACGACGGCCACGCAACCGAGAATGCCGAGAAAGATGCCGAACTGCACGAGGAACTCGGAGAGCTTACTGCCGGAGTCGGTTCGCGATATGCCGCTGACCAGAGCCACAAAACGACTGAAGAAGGGCAGGAAGAGCAGGTAGCTGAGCGCACCGATTGCCAGCCAGACGAGACCTGCGAGGGCGACCAGCTTGACTCGAATCGGACGGAAGGAGATGGCACTGGTAAACAACGCCGCTCCGACGAGCAGGAACCCGAGCGGCATATCCCATGAGTTTGTTACGATCATCGTCCCCAGTAGGAGGCCCGACACTCCCCCCCAAATCAGGAGATCCCAGCTTATCTGGAGCCCGCCACGTATCCGTGCATAGACCAGAGACAGCATGAGGATCGTGATAGGTAAGTCGATCGCGTGCGGATGAAGGTCGGCCCACGTCTGGGTGAAATACGGGAACTCGGTGATGGTGAAGTCGACCACGCTGCGACTACGCCAGAAATCGAACGCGCCGGGCGACGCGGTCAAGAATTGGCTTATCGCGTCGAGATTGCCGATAAAGGAGTGAAGCAGAATACCGATTCCGCCCGCGACCAGCGCCCAGCGCAGCCTGGTGGTCCGGAGTAGATCCGACCCGAGCGTGGACGTGAGGCTAAAGACACCCGCAACCATCGTCGCGCCGACCGTGGCGACGCCCAGCTGAAATCCGATTTCCGGTGGCACGCCGGTCAGCTTCCAGAGGTAGGAGACCAGGTAAAAGCCATAGTAGTAGTAGTTCATCGCGCCGCCGGCGAACCACGGATCATATGGCGGGAAGACCGCGCTCCGACCTATGGCGCTGATGAACGACATCTCCATCGGCTTCTCGCCGCCATAGTAGGTCTGCCAGAGATCGGGATTGATCGCTCTCAGGGTCAGGAAGAAGGCGAACGCTGCTATGAAGACAATCTCCGTCGCCAGGATCATCTTCCACCGGCTTCTGATCAGGGGCCAGCTACTGCGGACGCGACTCCAGAAGGCTAGCCAGAGCGCTGCCGTAATGAGGGCGGTCGGAATCAGAATGTTGGGCATGCGGAAGTGGACTAACTGCAGACTGACCATGATCCAGACGGCATAGCCGATCACGACCAGTCCGAGCGTTCGAGACAGACCCCAGCCGAGATCGCTGAACCGGCCGAACAGCGCCAGTGTAAGTGGCAATCCAGCCAGTGCGATGAGCGCCAGCACGAAGAACCAGACGACGGCCGCCGTCAGACTGTTGGCCGTCAGCGCCCTGGACCACCCGAGATCGTTCGCGGCGGGACGCTGATCGACCGGTTGGTCGAGTAAGAGCGTCGAGCTAGGTGCGGCACGGGTTGGATACCAGGGCTGGGCGATTGATGCCGCGAACCGCTGCTGCAGTTGGTCCGTGGAGAGTTGGGTGACCTTTTTGAAGATCCGGACATGGGGGTGGTCGTAGACCGTGAAGCTCTCATCGGCACCATGGTCGTTGATCTTTATGCCAAAAAGGCTTGGCTCCGCCGTGGATTCGTAGACCAGCTGGAACCCGAGCTGCCCCGACGCGAGCAAGCGGTAATACTCGGAGTCGACCGGATAACGCCAGGGTGACTTCGGAATCGACAGAGCCAGACGGTCGCTCGACAGGATGATGTAGTCGGTCTGCTGCAGCTTGCTCGCGATGTAGTTGAACTCGTCGAGGTTCGGCCGATCCGCATACAGATCCATCTCGACCCGCTGAAAATAGGGAGTCGGGTACGGCTTGCCGGCCAGTGGGAGCGGGAGGGCGTCGTCCCAGTACTCGTCGCTGATCTTCGAACCGCCCGGAATGTTCTTGTAGATCCAGGCGGACGCCGCGATTCGTGAGTTTGGCCGGCTGTAGATCGACTCAAAGGCCGCCGACCAGCTGAAGGTACCCAGGAGGACCAATCCGACCGCGGTGCCGGAGGCCACGGTCTTCCAGCAAAGCTTCCGCTGCCAGGGAAGGAATTCAACGAGCACGGCAGCGGTCAAGATCACCAGAGCAGGCACGATAGGCTCGAGATAGCGGAGAAATTTGGCCTGAGCCGTCGCCACGAGCGCGAAATACGGGATGATCCAGCTGAGCAAGAGAATATAGCTGAATGGCACCCGACGAATGCGCCAGACTGTCCAGCCGAGAGCGATCAGCATCGCAATGCCCAGGAAAGGTCCAAGGCCCCAGTGGACGAGGTTGCCAAGCTCGTATCGTACGGGAATGTCACCGATGAACTGCCGTGTGAACGGGACATCAAAGCGTCCGGTGACGATCCGCCACTGGAGGTTGGCGTCGTCCATGAACACCGACGGCTGTAGCAGTGCGTAGGGCTCGAAGAGCGCGAAGGTGACCAGCGCCGCCACCCCGGCAAGCGCCAGGTGCTTAATGACCGGCACGATGACGTCTGGCCAGCCCTCGTCCACAAAGCTCGCCACCACCGTCACAAGAATTGGCACCGAAAGTTCGACAACGCTGACTTTGGTCGCGAGGGCCATACCGAACGCCACCCCGGCCAGGGCCGTCCAGCGGAGTGTCCGGCGGCGATACATCTCGAGACAGGTTAGAAGAACCACCGTCGCGAAAAACGTGACCCACGCGTCGACGGCGAAGAAGTGGGCCAGCTGCACCATGGTCACGGTCGTCGCAACCAGTGCCCCGGTCAACAGCGACGCGGCTCGGCCAAACGCTCGACGGGAAAAGATCATGGCCAACACGACGGTGACGCAGTCGAGGATCTCGGTCAGGTAACGTCCAACCATGCCGACATGTTCGTAGTCGTTGAGGTTGACGTGGGTGAATAGGCCAAACAACCAGGCCGTGAGGTCGGTCAAGTAGAGAGGTAAGCTGCCATAGGCAAACGACTGGGGCCGGCCTTGCTGGTCGACCGAGCGTGGATTGAGCGGGCTATGGGCGGGATCGAAGAGTTGGCCGAGGTGTGAGACGCTCGGCGCGTGGATGCGCTGGGTCAGCACCATCACATTGTTGCGCGCATCGGGCTGAAGGTACCAGCCGCCATCCCAATTGTGACCGTATAACCGCAGAAAGAGCGCGAGCCCAACAATGAAGAAGGCAGTGATGATATAGGCGGCGCGGCGCGATGAGTCGGTCCACATGATGCAGTTGATGATACTAATCGGGCCGGATTAGGACAATCGGATGTTGACCGCGAGGATCATGGAACAATATACTCGTACGGATCGGACGTCCAGGCAACTTCTGCGCAGACGCAGTGACGGGAACCGGGGCCCAATTCATGAAAACGCTGAAAGTTATCGTCGGTGGAGAGGGAAACGTCGGAAAGACGTCGTTGATCCGCCAGTATGCCAAGGGAAAGTTCAGCGAGGCGAGAAACATCACGCTTGGCATTGACATAACAACTCAGGAATTTCAGATTGAGGGCGAGTCTGTCCGCCTCGCGATCTGGGACATCGAAGGGCAGGCGGGAAACCGCCCGAACTTCTACATTGGCGCGCAGGCCGCCATGCTGGTGTATGACGGCACCGAGCCCTCGTCGCTCGAGGCCCTGACCGAGTGGTACAACCGCTGCAAGCGCTACGCCGGTGACGCGCCGATCGTCGTCGTCTGCAACAAGATTGACCTTGGTCTGGCGTTCCCACAGGTGTGGGGCCGCGTTTTCGCCAGGAATATCGATGCACGGCACGGATTCCTCTCCGCCAAGACGGGTGAGAACGTCGTGCAGGCCTTCAGCATGCTGGCCAATGAGGCCGTGAACCACGCGTCCGCTGCCCGGCGGTAAGCCGTGGCCATTCGCACCGTCTTTTTCGGGTCGCCGGAATTTGCCGTACCATCGTTGCGAGCCCTGGCGACCGACCCACGCTTCCAAGTTCCACTCGTCGTAACACAGCCCGATCGCCCTGCCGGACGTGGCCGTCGCCTGGTCGAACCCGCCGTCAAAGTGGCCGCAACGGATCTTGATCTTGCAGTCTGGCAACCCATGACGCTGCGATCGGACGAAGCAGTCGACCGTCTGCGAGACATAAAGCCCGATCTGTTCGTGGTGGTCGCGTACGGCGAGATCTTCCGCCGCGCGGTGCTCGATATCCCCGCTCACGGCTGCTTGAACATTCACCCCTCGCTCCTGCCGAAGTACCGAGGCTCGTCACCAATCCCCGCGGCCATCCTGAATGGCGATGCGACTACGGGAGTCTCGATTATCAGGATGGTGCGAAAGCTGGATGCCGGTCCGATTCTGGCGCAACGTGAAATACGCTTGAACGGCACCGAAACCAGTGGCCAGTTGAGTGAGCGACTGGGTGACCTTGCGGCCGTGCTGTTGCCTGACGTAGCAGCCGCCTGGTGCGAGGGAACGATCGAGCCGGTGGAACAGTCCGACGATAACGCCATAGTCACTCGCGAATTGGCCAAGTATGACGGACAGCTCGACTGGACGGAGTCCGCCAGGCAACTCGAGCGACAGGTGCGAGCCTATTCACCATGGCCGGCCACGTGGACGACACTCGACGGGCGGCGTCTGGTGGTGCACTCGGCCGAAGTCTGGCCGGAGATCCCGCATGCGAATCCGGGGCAAATCTTCGAGGACAATCGCCACGTCCTCGTCGCCTGCGGTGAAGAATCTCTCTGCCTGGTACAGGTCCAACCCGAAGGCAAGAAGATCATGCTCGCCGAGGATTGGTTTCGGGGACTGCGTGGTGACGCGAGACCGACGTTTGACGCAGCTGACTGAGCGACATTCGTATTGCGCATAACTGCACTTATGCGCAATACAGGTGCTGCCTCTTGGCTATCCGAAGGCAAGTTTGGTTGATGCGTCGGACGCGCTTCAACCGGCGTCGGCGTATAATCCTGAGAGCACTTCGTCGAACTTCGGGCTGACGTTCCAAAGGATTCGTGTGACATCGATTGCATCACCTGAGGCCGAGACGGAAGCCAGAGGATCCGTCGCAGCCTCGAGTCGTGTTTTTCACTGGCTGGTTCTGTTCATTGTCTTCGTCGGCGGCACATCGAGCATCGCCATCGAGATCGCCGGATCCCGGCTGCTTGGTCCGTACTTTGGGACCTCGACGTTCATCTGGGCTAACCTCATTGGCCTGACCCTCCTGTACCTGTCGATCGGCTACTACTTCGGTGGTCGCATCGCCGACCGTTGGCCGAGCGCGTCGCTGCTGCTCGTATTTACGTCAATCGCCGGGCTGGGCACCGGTGCAATTCCACTGCTGGCGCGACCGATTCTCGATAAGTCGCTCTCCGCGTTTGCGAGCTACTCAGTTGGCGCGTTCTACGGCTCTCTTGTAGGCGTCATCTTGCTCTTTGCCGTGCCGGTGACGCTCCTCGGATTTGTATCCCCCTACGCCATTCGCTTGAGCCTGGCGCGAGTCAACGCGGCCGGAAACACGGCCGGATCGCTGTACGCACTCTCAACCGTAGGTAGCATCGCCGGAAGCTTCCTGCCGGTGCTGGTCCTGGTCCCCACCATCGGGACCTATTGGACCTTCTATTCAATCGCCATCACGCTGCTGGTGTCGTCACTGCTGGGTCTGATCATTCTCCACGCCCGGTGGCCGAGTTTCGGTTCAGCTGTGCTGCTGTCGCTCGTACTGATCGCGGCGGTAGCCACTAACGGTGACTCGATCCGCCCGGCTGAGTTCGGTAAAGTCATCTACGAGACGGAGTCGCAGTACAACTACATCCAGGTAGCGAAGGACGGCAACGCCACACTGCTTATGCTGAACGACGGTCACGCCATACATTCGATCTACGATCCCGGCAGCCCACTGTATGGCTACTGGGGCTATCTGACTGTTGGCCCGTTCTTCAACAAGAATGAGACGCCCGCTGACGTCAAGAACGTTGCCCTCATCGGGCTGGCCGCTGGGACGATGGCGCAAGAAGTGGATAGCGCCTACGGTCCGATCCCAATCGATGGCGTTGAGATCGATCCGAAGATCGTCGAGGTCGGCCGCAAATACTTCAATATGAACGAGCCCAACCTCAACGTGATCGTCCAGGACGGCCGCTATTTCCTGCGCACAACGAACAAGTCCTACAGCATCATCAGCATTGATGCCTACCACCAGCCGTACATCCCATTTCACCTCACCACGAAAGAGTTCTTTCAGGAAGTCTCCGACCACCTGACGTCGGACGGGGTCGCCGTCGTCAACGCCGGACGCACCCAGGACGACTATCGCCTGGTCAATGTGATCGCCAGCACCATGAAGACAGTCTTCCCGAACGTCTACATCATCGACGCCAACCAGTTCGATAATTCGATCGTCTACGCCACCAAGCAACCAACGAACATTCAGAACTTCGCGGCGAATATCGCCCGGCTCGACCCGGGGCTGATCAAACAGATCGGACAGACGAGCCTGACGACAGGCAATATCCGTGAATGGACCGAGAGCCGTCCGGAGTGGGTCTTCACCGACGATCACGCTCCAGTCGAACGGGTCATTGACCAGATCATCATTGACACCGCACGTGGGGAGTAGCCGGTGACCGATACGACCAGAGAGACCGTGCTGCCCGTGCAATTGCCGCGGCTTCTCGACTATCCGCTCTTTCACGGTATTACGACGCGCGATCCGGGTCTCCCGGGTGACGGTGACATCAATATCGCTGGACGTCTGCCTCGCGAGCAAGCTGTTCACAATCGGGCGCACTGGGCTCACAAGATTGGCGTTGATCCATCGCGCATCGTCACCGGACGTCAGGTGCATGGGAACGGTGTTCACATCGTCGACCGCTCAGCTGCGGGCCGCGGTGCGACCTCGATTGATACCGCGATTCCGGGCACTGACGCGCTCGCGACACGTGAAATCGGTCTGCCCCTAATGGTCTATACGGCTGACTGTGTGCCGGTGATCATTTATGATCCGCATGAGCATGCGGTGGGTATCGCACATGCCGGGTGGCGGGGCACGGTAGCGAACGTAACCGGAGCTCTCGTGCGCGAAATGGCCGCGGCATGGGGGTCCGTACCTGCGAATCTCGTGGCCTGTCTGGGCCCGTCGATCGGTCCATGCTGCTACGAGGTTGGCGATGAGGTGATCGACGCATGGAAGGCGGCTGACGTCGCAGGTCATGCGGCGGCGATCAGCAGGCCGGAAGCGCGCTTTCACTTCGATCTCTGGCGAGCCAACACGCTCGAACTCCAGGTTGCCGGCGTTCGCTCCGAAAACATCGACGTTGTGGGCCTCTGCACCCGGTGCCATGCGGACCGGTTCTTTTCTCGCCGGGCGGGAAACGGCCACCGGGGCCTGTTCGCGACCGTCGTCGCGTTGACTCCGCGCTGATCGTGCAGAATAGACGGGAAAGGCAGCAGGAACGGTGACGATTGCGGAGAACTACCAGCGGGTTGTCGAACGAGTGCGTGCCGCGGAGCGTCGAGCCGGACGTCCGGAGGGATCGGTCACGATTGTCGGTGTCACGAAGACCGTCGGGCGTGAGGAGGTAGACCTCGCTTACGATGCTGGCGCGCGCGATTTTGGCGAAAACCGCGTCCAGGACGCCGTTCAGAAATTCGATCCTGCACTCGCGCCGGACGCCCGCCTCCACTTGATCGGTTACCTACAGAGCAACAAGGCTCGTGACGCGGTTGACCTGTTTGACATCGTTCACTCGGTGGATCGCGACAGTGTCATCAAGGCATTGGAACGCCGCGCTGAGCAAGCTGATAAGGTCCTCGACGTGTTGATTCAGGTCAATGTGGCGGGAGAAGAGCAGAAACATGGCTGCTCACCGGAGGATGTTGAACCATTGGTCCAGGCGCTCTCCGGCGCGCCCCATCTTCGACTCAAGGGCCTCATGACCATCGCCCCACTGGTCCAGGATGCAGAGGAGACTCGTCCAGTGTTTCGAGGACTCCGTGAGTTACGCGAGCGCCTGGCGGCGGCACATCCCGACATGGAGCTCCGCGAGCTTTCGATGGGCATGACCAACGATTTCGAGATCGCAATCGAGGAGGGCGCCACGCTCGTCCGGGTTGGCAGAGCGATCTTCGCTTGATGGGGTCTAAAGGGATATGTAGCATGATCCTCTTCCCTACGCATGATCAGGAAGCTGTCGTCTGATGCGAGTCACGTGCTTCGGTAGCGGCAGCAACGGAAACGCGATGTTGATTCAGAGCGGGACGACGAGCGTTCTGATCGACTCGGGCATTCCTGTTCGCTTGCTGCGCTCTCTGCTACGACGCGCCGGAGTGGTAGATGGGGCGCTCGATGCCATCCTCATCTCTCACGAACACAGTGACCACGTCCGATCCGCGACACAGATCGCGAAGTATCAACCGGTCCCGTATTTCGGCACTGAGGGCACCATATGTGGATTCGGCAGACAGCTTTCGTTCGTCTGGGAGCGCATGACAGCCGGCGAGACGCTCTCGATCGGAGAACTCGAAATCATCCCCGTCGACGTCTCGCACGACGCGCAGGAACCAGTTGGATTCTGCGTCCGGCATGGCGACTGCCAGGTCGCGATCTTTACCGACCTTGGAGAGCCAAATACCGACGTCGCATCCGCCCTGGCCGGTTCGTCGCTCATCGTGCTGGAGTCGAACTACGACGAACTCATGCTGAAGATCGGCCCGTATCCGGAGCGGCTGAAGCGTCGCATCCGCGGGCCGCGCGGACACCTGGCGAACGACGTCTCGGCCGATTTGATAGCCCGGACGATCGATGATCAGACGGCCGACGTCTGGTTGGCGCACCTCTCGGACAAGAACAACCGGCCCGACATTGCGCGGTCGGTCGCCGCGAAGAGATTACAAGCGTCAGATCTCAGACCGTTCATCACCACCTTGCCACGCTATGGCGACACGGCAGTATGGGATTCTCAGGCAGTGGCGCTCCGCCACCGCCAGGAAACCCTGTTCTGAACGACCAACGCCGGGGCCTAGCTCTGAGGCTACCTAAAGTTCGCAGAATATGGGCGGTTCAACGGTTCAAAGCCGGTGTTCGCCCACGACTATTCGAACCCGTGCAGCATTGCGAGCACAGGCAGCACCTTAGTCGTCGGCGACTTCCTGCATCTCTTGCGCCCGGAATTGCATGGTATAGAGGTTGAAGTAGGCACCACGCCGGTCGAGCAACTGGTCGTGCGTGCCCATCTCGATGATCCGCCCCTGATCCATCACCACAACTTTCGAGACCCGCTTGATCGTCGAGAGACGGTGGGCGATGATGAACGACGTTCGGCCACGCAGGAGCGTTTGCAGCGCCTCTTGGATCTGCAGTTCAGTCTCCGTATCCACACTCGAAGTCGCCTCATCGAGGATGATTATGCGCGGATCGGACAACAGCGCGCGCGCGAACGAGATCAATTGTCGCTGACCAACCGACAGGGTCGCCCCGCGCTCGTGGACCTCGCTGTCGTAGCCGTCCGCCAACTTGTCGATAAACTCGTCGGCCCCCACCGCACGCGCCGCGGAGATAACCTCGTCGATCGAGGCATCTGGGCGACCATAGGCGATGTTGTCGCGCACCGTCCCCGCGAAGAGGAACGTGTCCTGCAGCACAATACCGAACTGCGACCGGAGAGAACTCTGCGTGACGTCCCGGACGTCATGGCCGTCGATCCGGACAGCCCCTGACCAGACATCGTAGAAGCGGCTCAACAGATTGATCATCGAGGACTTGCCCGCGCCGGTTTCACCGACAAACGCAACCGACTCGCCCGGATTGACGTGCAGGTTGATGCCGTGAAGTACTTCGGTCTTCTCGTAGCCGAAGACCACATTGTCGTAGTCGACTTCGCCCTGTACACGTGGCAGGTCAATCGCATCCGGTGCGTCGACGATTTCCGGCTCGACATCCTGCAGCCCGAAGATTCGCTCGCCGGCAACCATGGCGGCCTGCATCGTGTTGTAGCGCTGGCTCAGATCACGGATCGGCTCATAGAAGCGCGAGATGTAGGCAACGAACGTGAAGAGCTCGCCGATGGTGAAGGCCGACCCACCGAGAATAACCCGGCCGCCGATGAACAGCACGAGGCCGGTTGCGAACGCTTCGACAAACTGGACGATCGGGAAGAGGATCGCCGAGAGCTTCGCGGCGTTGACGCTAGCGCCAAGGTTGTCAGAGTTGATGTCATCGAACCGGCGCATGTTCCGCAGCTCGCGGGAGAAGGCCTGCACGACCCGAACCCCTGAGATGCTCTCGGCCAGATTCGCGTTCACCCGTGCAATGGTGATGCGCATGTCGCGGTAAGCGGTGATGGCGTGCTTGCGCCACCAGATCATCGTCACGGCCATCACCGGCATGACGGCGAAGGTCAGTAGGGCCAGCTCGATGTTCGTGATGAGCATGACGATGACGATGCCGACGAGAATCGCGAAGTCAGCCATGATCCCGACCAGGCCATCGGAAAAGAGATCGTTGATGACGCTCACGTCGTTCTGAAGACGCGACATGATCGAGCCGACACCGCGCTGGTCAATGTAGCGAATGCTCAGGCGCTGCAGATGGCGGAACAGGGTCGAGCGCATGTCGAGCACGACGCGCTGTCCGATCCAGGACGTGTAGTACGTCTGGCCGTAGTACGCAAAGAAGCGGATGACGATTGACGCCACCAGCACCGGGATGAGTATGTTGAGGGCGGGCGATCCGGTGCGGCCGAAGAAGCTACGTCCAGAGTCCGGTGTAATAACGTCGAGACCGAGTCCAAAGAGGTACGGTAGCGCGAGGTCAGCAACGGCGGTCGAGATCATCAGGACCGCCGTGAATGCGAGTTGCTTTCGATAAGGCAGCGCTTGACGAGCGAGCCTGCGGGCAATTCTGCTGTCGTATGCCTTACCGAGTATGTCGTCTGGATCCGCGTATTGCATAGTCCCTCAAATGTCCTCAGTCGGCGACAGCCGCAAACTCTTCCTGATCCTTCAACTGGAGATCATAGATGCGCGAGTAGGCGCCGCCCAGCGCGAGCAGCGTCTGGTGCGTGCCGCGCTCGACGATTCGGCCGCCATCCAGCACCAGAATTTCGTCGGCATTCTTCAAAGATAGGAGCCGGTGAGCGATCACGAAGGTGGTGCGCCCTTCCATCGCGGTCTGCAGTGCCTGCTGAATCTCGTATTCAGTTTCCGTGTCGACACTGGAGGTCGCGTCATCCAGGATCAGGATCTTGGGGTTCATCACCAGCGCCCGGGCGATCGCCACGCGCTGTTTTTGGCCGCCGGAGAGAGACACGCCACGCTCGCCGACGACGGTGTCGTAATCCTGTGGAAGCGAAGCGATGTAGTCGTGAATGCGGGCAGCCTTGGCCGCCGCGATAATTTGATCCTTCGACACGTCAGGACGCCCGTATGCGATGTTTTCGCCAATCGAGTCGGAAAACAGGAACGTGTCCTGCAAGACCATGCCGATCTCACGGCGCAGATCCTCGAGTCGGTGCTCTCGAACGTCCACGCCGTCGACCAGGACATGGCCATCGGTGACGTCGTAGAAGCGCGGAATGAGCGCGGTTATTGTGCTCTTGCCCGATCCGGTGCCGCCGATAAGCGCAATGCGCTGGCCTGGACGACCGACGAACGAGATATGGCTGAGTGCGTACTCGTTGGTGTCCTGGTAGCGGAAGCTGACATCCTGAAATTCGACGTGCCCGTTGAGAACCGGAATCGTCGCCGGATGCTCGGGGCTCTGGATACGCGGTCGCGTGTCAAGCACCTCGAAGATACGCTCGCCAGAGGCGATCGCCCGCGCGGCACTGTTAACAACCCATCCCAACATGCGGATCGGCTGCGCCAGCATGGACAGGTAGAGGAAGAACGCCGTCAGGCGGCCGATCGACAGGTCGCCGGCAATGACCTGCCGCCCCCCGTACCAGAGAATGATGGCAATGCCGGCGGATGAGAGCAGTGTCATCAATGGGAAATAGAACGAATACTGCCGGATGGTAACCATCTGGGTGTCGTAGAGTGTCCAGAGTTCGCCGTCGAACTTGTTGATCTCGTCCTCTTCGCGAGCGAACGCTCGCACGACACGGGCTCCGGCCAGGTTCTCCTGGAGCACGTTCGTCATAACCCCAAATTGCTGCTGCACTGCCAGGAACTTGGGGCGAATGGTTCGGCCGAAGTAGATCGCGGTGAATGTCAGCACTGGCATCACGCTCAGCGATATTGCGGCGAGCTTCCAGTCGGACGCGAACAGAATCGCCGCGATGACGATCAGCATGCCGAGCGATTGCACGATCGAACGGAGCGACATCATCATGAAGCGTCGGATTGAGTTGATGTCCTCGGTCGCCCGGGACATGAGCTGACCCGTGTGCGCCCGATCGAAGAAACTGAATGATAGATGCTGCATGTGCTGGTAGAGGTCATTACGCATGTCGTATGACACGCGCTCAGCCAGCCACTGAAAGATGTAGCTGCGGATATAGGTAAAGGCCCCAAGGAAGGAGCCCACGACGATGACGGCCAGCGCCCCGATCTCCACCACCCGGTGGCTGGGGCTGACCAGGCCGTTGTCAATCACGTACTCCACCAGTCGTGGTGTGACCAACTGCATCCCGGTGGCGATCGCCAACGCGATGTAACCCAAGATCACTCGAGTTTTGTACGGCCGCAAATATCCAATGATTCGAAAAAGAATTCGCACGCGCTCTCCATTCCCCCCACTAAGAGTGCGATCAGGGAACTATAACATGTAATGCCGCGCGTGAATGATTGATTCCTACTGCAGGACGATAGGCGACTTTCGTGTCGGTACGTTTCGGTACAGACAGAAATCAAACCGTTCTAAAATCATTGTTGACCGCAATCTACGGGCCGCGTAGAATAGGTACGTACAGTCGATGGGATGGGGATCGGCTTATCGCTTGCGGAGAGGTTGCAGCCGTGGACGTCGAAAAACTCAACTACCAAGAGACGATCGATAACGCGCTTCGCCTCATCTATACGCAGCACCACCGCTTGATGTCCCGCCTGTTCCCGGACGCAGTTCAGCCACTCTCAATTGAGCAGCTACGTTCGGGGCCATTGGGCCGTGATCTCTCTCGCCTTGCCGCTCTGGCTCGGGGTGAGGTTCGCGAGGCAAAAGAGCGAGTCGTCGAGGCGATCGACTCGGTGCAGCAGATTCTGTTCTGGCCACCCGGAGCCGAGGATTATACCGTTCCTCGCAGCTTCTGGGAGACAGATCTGGGCCGGATGCTTTCGATGGCCAAGTTCCGGGCATACGAGCCTGCAGAACTGGTCAGCATCGGAAACGCCGCTCAGCAACTCGGAGTCACCCGGCCGACCATCTATCGCTGGATGGACGACCGGACACTCGGGTACGTTCGGGATGAGATGTCCGGACGGACCTTCGTGGTTCGCCAGGATGTCGAAAACCTGCGTCAGGACGTGCCGTCGCCGATGGCTGAGGCATAAGCGCCTTCAACCGCCGTCGAACATTGAAACGACCGGCAATGCCGGTCGTTTTTCTGTGCGCTGGATTGGTTCTCGGCCCGTCGACTCTCACTCCGCGTCTGGATGTGTCAGCTCATAGTTCGTCTCATCCGACACCATCAGCCGGATGATGTCTGCGCGAGAGACGATGCCGACCATCGTGTTCGCAGCGTCGACTACGGGCACCGCGTTGAGGTGATGGTCGTACATCACCGTCGCGACGTCCTGGACGGTGTCGGTCGCGTTGACCGTGATGACGTCCGTGGTCATCAACTCACGCGCGGTCGTCGCGAGAATACGCCGCAACTGATCGCGACTGTCCCCTGAACCGGGGATTTGAAAATACGAGTCGAGAAACGGGATGAACATTGGCGCGTCGTACTCCGTCTCCCGCGCGACGAGATCGAAGTCAGTAAGAATGCCGGCCAGGCGGCCGTCCTCGACGACCGGCAGGGTGCTGAGTTTGTTCTCCCACATCAGCCGCGCGACTTGTTCGACCGGAGTGTCAGGAGTCACCGACACCACGTCCTCGGTCATGATCAACGTAACCCGAGAATCGATCGGCACCGTCTCCTCCTACCAGGTCTTGTCGTAGAGCGCACTTAGCGCTTCGGGGATCGCGGCGATGACATCGCCGGCCATCAGGCTCAGCGTTCCGACCTGGGAAACCGCCAATGTCGCAGCGCGGGAACCAACGAATACCCCGGCGACCGCTGCGTCATACGGCGCGAGTCCCTGAGCCAGGAGTCCGGCGATGATTCCGGCCAGCACGTCTCCAGTTCCCGCGGACGCCAGCGCTGGTTCGGATTCTGGACCTACTGCCGTCGGTCTTCCGGGAGCCGCGACTACCGGATACGCGTGTTTCAGCACAACGACCTGCTGGAAGCGCTCGGCCGCATCGTTCGCGGCCTTCCAGGGATCCGCGATGATGGTTTCGACGTCCTGTCCGGTCAAGCGTGAAAGCTCACCGGGATGAGGTGTCAGCACCAACTCCGCATCCGTGAGCGATGCTTCCCAACCGTCCTGTGTCGCGAGCCAGTTGAGCCCGTCGGCGTCGACCACGGCCCTCCCGTTGAAGCGCTCTCCGCTGCTTGCTGCCGGGATCGGCTCGGAACCAAATCCGATCGAGTTCGATGACACGCGCAGCCCAAACAAGCTGGAGAGGAATTCCGGTACCGGCTCGTCCGAACCGAGTCCCGGTCCGATCAGCAAGGCCGCGTACGACGGGAGACGATCGCGGACAAGCTTCGCCATGCGATCACCGGCACCGCCGAATTCGGCGTCAGGCAGCGGCAGGAACGTCGCCTCGCGCAGTTGGGTCGAGATCGGCGCGACGAGCGAGCGCGGGACGGCCAGGCAGACCAGACCGGCACCGGCGCGAGCCGCTGACTCCGCCGCCATGCTTGGCGCTCCGAAGTAGTTGGGCGCGCCTCCCACGACCATCAGCCAGCCAACATCATGCTTGTGCGTGTCCCGTTTTCGTCGCGGGAGGAGCCGTCTAACGGTCGTCTCGTCGATCACGCCGGGGCGACCCGCCTCAAGATCACCATCCTCCAGCCCGATGTCTACGAGATGAACGACTCCAGCGTGGCGCAACGCGGGAGCTCGATAGAGTCCAATCTTCGGAAGACCAAACGAAACAGTGACGTCCGCGTGGAAGGCACCGTCGGCAGCTTCGCCGGAGTCCGAATCGACTCCGGAGGGAACGTCGACCGCCCACAGTGGCGTTCCCTGGTCGACGCGCGCCCGGTTGGCCCATTCAAACGCTTGAGCCACCGGTTCCGGTAGTTCGGCGCGACCGCCGATCCCAAAGACGGCGTCGACAATCAAGTCGGCCGAATCGACCTCGTCTTGCAATTCGGCGAAAGATGATATGAGCTCGAGTAGCTTCGCGCCCTGCTCGTCCACCGGGATTTTACCGATCCCGTCCCGCTTGAATGTCCAGACGGTGCATTTCCATCCGGCTGCGGCGAGTTGACTCGCGGCGACCAGCCCGTCGCCGCCGTTGTTCCCAGGCCCGACCAGGAAGAGAGCCCGCGAGCCCGCGCCCGTGCCGCGAAATTGCTGAACCAATGTGGCAAAGCCCGAACCGGCAGCATGCATCAGATCTCGTTCAGAGCGGCCGCCCTTGATAGCCGCCTGCTCGGCCGCGCGAATTTCTTTCACGGTGCACAGTTTGATCACCGTCACCTACCTCTCATGTCGTTGGCGGAAATTTGGTGGCAACCACCATGGCGATCGACTCGGTGCGAGAATGCGTGAGTGAAATGGCGAAATGCCGAAAGCCGAGCAGCCGTGAACGTTCCGCGGCGGTGCCATGAAGCACGATAATCGGTTTGCCGCGGCGGTTCGAGACAACTTCGATATCACGCCAGCGAACGCCCCGGACGCCGGTGCCGAGCGCTTTCATCACCGCCTCTTTGGCGGCAAAGCGGGCGGCTAATTCGGCCGGGCGCTGCCCGTATCGCTGTGCCTCGCGCTCGGTATAGACGCGACGCAAGAACCGGTCACCGAAGCGGTCGAGCGCGTGTTTGATCCGTTCGATCTCGATCGCATCTACGCCAACCTCAATCGGACCAGCCGCCTCCGGATCCCAAATAGGATCGTACTCAGCGTCCGACCGAGGCATAGATGAATCCAAGATCGCCGATCTCCTCGCGTTTGTAGAGGTTCCGTCCATCGAGCAGCACCGGAGTCTTCATCAATTCACGGACCCGCTTGAGATCCGCCTGCTTGAACTCGTTCCACGGTGTGGCCACGAGCAGGGCGTCCGCTCCACGCACCGCCTCATACGGGTCGGGCGCGTATTCGATCTCCGGCAGATCACGCTTGGCATTCTCGAGCGCCGCCGGATCGTATGCCACCACCGACGCTCCACGTTGCTGCAGGATCCGCGCAATGTCAAGGCCAGGTGACTCACGAATGTCGTCGGTATCCTGCTTGAAGGCCAGACCCCAGAGCGCGATTCGACGCCCGTGGAGCTCACCGATCAGGTTCTGCAGGCGCCAAACGAAGCGTCGACGCATGTCGCGGTTGATCTCGAGGACAGCATGCAGCAGTTGCGGGTGGCATCCGTTCTCTTCGGCCATGAACGCCAGTGCTTTGACATCCTTCGGGAAACAGGAACCACCGAAGCCGATGCCCGCTTCCAGAAAGAGCGGACCGATGCGTGGATCGTGCCCCATTCCCTGGGCGACAACGGTTACGTCGGCGCCAACCTGCTCGCAAATCTGCGCCATCTCGTTGATGAAGCTGATACGCGTGGCCAGAATCGCGTTGGACGCGTACTTAATCATCTCCGCGGTGCGCCGGTCTGTAATCACAATGGGCGCGTTCTGAGTTCGATAGAGCTCGGCGACTCGCTCGGCTGCCTGCCGATCCTCGGCACCAAGCACCACGCGACTCGGGTGGAACACATCGGTGACCGCCGACCCCTCGCGGAGGAACTCGGGATTGCTGACGACGGCAAAGGTTGCGTCCGGCCCCCGCGTCTCTTCGAGAATGGAAGTCACGAGATCGCCCGAGCCGATCGGCATCGTGCTCTTGTTGACGACAATGGTGTGGTCGGTCATCGACTGGCCGATCATCCGCGAGGCAGAGCGCACGGCCCGCATGTCCGCGTCGCCATCGTACGACGACGGTGTGTCAACGCAGATAAAGACGAATTCGGACTGCGGCACGGCCTCGTCATAGCACGTCGTGAACTTCAACCGCCCGGCTTTGACGTTGCGGGCGACCAGCTCCTCGAGGCCCGGCTCGTAGATCGGCGTGATCCCGCGCGAAAGCCGCTCGACCTTTTCGGCGTTGATGTCGACACCGTACACCGAATTGCCGAGATCGGCGAAAGCGGCGCCAGTCACGAGTCCTACGTAGCCCGTGCCGATGATCGTGATGACTGCCATGGGCTGTCTTGTCCCTTCCCCGATATATGCGTGCCTGTGTCCGGACCAATCCTGCATACGCGAACAGGAAAAACTCTACACGAACCGCGCCGAAGACCGATTGATCGAAGGTACTAAATCCGGCGTCGGTAATTCGGCGCCGTCAGCCTGAAAATGTTCGTGTGCCGTCAGTGCCTCACTGAAAACCCGGAGAATCCACCAGTCGCTGCTTGATAGGACGCTCGCACTCCCGTTACCCGTGCCCCTGACGGGCTCTGCTCGAGCGCCTGGACGAATCCTGATAGCCGGTCGCGCGAACCTTCGGCCACCACTTCGACCGTCTCACCATCCGGCAAATTACGCACCCAGCCAGTTATGTCAAATCGTCGCGCAATCGAGACCGTAAACGCTCGGAAGCCGACTCCCTGGACGCGCCCGGTCACCAGACAATGGACCTGCTGCGGTCCATGTTGGTCCTTTCCATTCATTAGCCGGGTCGCCCCCGCGCAGTCGCCCACTTTTGCTTTTGTTCACGCGCCAGCTCGACGTTCGCGATGGCATACGTGTCCAGAAACGAGCGCATCTCCTGGTCAAACGTTCCACGCTCGATCGAGTTGCGAATCGCCTCCATCACACGCTGCATGAAACGCAGATTGTGAATGGATGCCAACCGGTAGGCGAGTAGCTCACGTGCGTGAAACAGGTGATGCAGGTAGGCCGCCGAATACCGAGCGCACGTGAAGCAATCACACGTCGGGTCAATCGGGTCGAACTCCCGGCGGAATCTTGATGCCGTGACGTTCACGCGCCCGGCCAGGGTGAATAGCGCACCGCGACGCGCAACGCGGGTCGGGTGAACGCAGTCGAACATGTCGACGCCAAGCGCCACCGATTGCCACAGGTCCTCCGGCGAACCAACCCCCATCAAGTACCTCGGACCATCGTCCGGTAGTCCGCTGAGCGATTCAGCCAGCATTTCGACCATCAACTCTTTGGGTTCACCGACGCTGAGACCACCGATGGCGTAGCCGTCGACTGCTGCGTTGGCGATTACCGAGGCGCTCTCGCGACGACGGTGCCGGTCGAAGCCGCCCTGCGCGATGCCAAAGAGGAGCGGTCGTTCTTGAGACTCGAGTTCGTTCGAAATGGTGGTCGGAAAGTGGGCGATCGCGCGCTCCAGCCAGCGGTGCGTGCGCTCCATTGCGCCATTGCTGCGCCAGTGAGTCACTCTCATATCCGACCACGTCGTCAAGTGGCATGATGATGTCAGATTCGAAGCCTCGTTGAAGGTCGATCGCGCGCTCCGGCGAAAGCGAATGCAGGCTGCCATCGAGGTGCGAGCGGAACTCGACCCCGTGCTCGGTGATCTTTCTGCGGTGCGACAGGCTAAAGACCTGAAACCCGCCGGAATCGGTCAAGATCGGCCGAGGCCAGTTCATGAACCGGTGAAGTCCGCCGGCCTCGCCGATGATCTCGACGCCCGGCCGCAGCATCAGATGGTATGTGTTGGCGAGGAGGATCTCGGAACCGGTTGCCGCGACGTCTTCGGCGGAAAGTGATTTGACGCTCGCCTGAGTGCCAACCGGCATGAATGCGGGTAGTTGCACCGGACCGCGTCTGGTCACCAGCACTCCTCGTCGCGCTGCGCTCTCCGAGTCAATGCAGACCGCGTGGTAGCCGAGAGTTTCGAATTCCGCTGGATTGGACGCAGGGTTGTCTGACGATTCCATGGCATGAATGGTACGGAGTGCGAGACGAACGTGTCAAAACAGCCTGAGCCGTCCTCATCCCAGAGGCAACAAGCACGGGTTCGCCGGACAGTTCAACGAGTCGCGTTCTCAACCCTGTATCGCGCGGGCGAGCGCATCTACGAACCGTTGACCAAGCTGCTCTTCGGTGAGGCGTGGGCTCGCTGGCGACGATCAATCATCCCGCTGCTGAACGACGGGCCGGTGCTGGATCTTGGTTGCGGAACCGGCGCGCTCGTCCACGAAATGGCTCGGGCCGGCTTCCAGGCATTCGGCATTGACCGGGAACCGTCGATGCTGCGAGCGGCGCACTCGAAGCCGTGGGCACGCCGCCGCTTGATTCGCGCCGAATCGGCACGATTGCCGTTTGCAAGCGCTGCCCTGGCGGCGGTAACCGTGACGTTTCCCGCGCCTTTCATTCTCGAGCGTGAGACACTGGATGAAGTTGCCCGCGTGCTCCGGCAAGACGGCGCGTTCATCGTGGTGCTGACTGGTCGAACGGATGAATTAGATCCTTGGAGATGGCCGCTACGGCTCATGCTGCGGCTTTTCTATGGCGCCGGGGAGGAACCAACAATGCCGGTAACTGATGTGCTGGCGCATCCAAATCTCGTCGGAAAGTGGCACTTGAACGTCGAGGGACCGGACCGCGTACGGGTTTGGATCGCGACTCGTGTCGCCAATGCCGATGCGGAAACGGAACCTACCCCATAAGATCGGCGAGCGGATCGGCCTTGGACGGCTCGGCCGGGGCTGGCGCGGGGGCGTCTTGGCTAACGAGCTTTGGCTTTGATGGCGCCGTGGCCGGCGTTACGCGTTGGTCGAGTCGGGTCACCGAGCGAGCCTCGTCCTGAATCTCGGCCGCCGACTGTTTGACTTCGTTCGCCGCGTCTTTGACGTCACCAACCGCCTGCTGGAATTCGCCCGTCAGGTCATTTGTGACGGCTTTGAAATCTCGCACGCCTTTGCCAATCTGCGCGCCGATCTCGGGTAGTTTGCCGGGACCAAAGACGATCAGGGCGATCACCAGGATCACACCCAACTCCATGGGTCCCATTCCGAAAAAATTCATCGATGGATCTCCGATCAGCGCCAGATGAGGTCTTCGGTCTGGTAAATGTGGCCCGTAGTATACCATTCCGACCGAGACCCGCCGCGCGCGGACAGAACCAGGAAGGTTGGTGGTTGCTCGGTGTTTCGAGGCTGGAAAGCCGACATCCTCATCGATTGCCGCCTGCTCGCATACCGGCGAGGGGGAATCGCGCGCTACGCGGCGGAGCTCACACGGTGGTTGCCCGTCGTCGCGCCTGACCTCTGCATCGTTCCGTTCGCGAATCGCCCAACGCGCGGGATGTCCACGGACGTGCTGCGCGTCTTCACGCCGCCGCACCATCGACTCGAGCGTTGGGCCCTGGGCTCGGAACTGTCGCTCCGACGGCCGCGGCTGGTTCACAGTGTCGATTTCATCAGTCCGCTTACGGTCGGAACACGACGAGTGGTGACGGTCCACGACCTGGCGTTTCTTGAAGAGCCGGAATCGATTACGGGAGAGTCGCAGCACTATTACGGCCAAATCGAACGCTCGATCACGAGCGCGGATCGCGTTATCTGCGTGTCGGCGTTCACGGCACAGGCTGTCCTGCGACAATTTTCAATTGCTCCACACACAGTGGTGACGATCTGGAATGGCGCGGACAGCAACAAGATAACGCTCAGCCTCGGCCAGTCTCGGACGATTATTCATGAGAAACTGGGGGCCGAAAAAAGCCAGCGCGTCTGCACCGACCGACCGTTGCTGCTCGTAGTGGGGACCATTGAGCCACGAAAACGGCACGGCCTACTCCTGGACGCGATGCGCCAGATCGCGGAGGCGACGCAACAGCCTCGACCGCTGCTGGTTATCGTCGGGCAGCGAGGTTGGAATTGCGGTGAGATCATCGAAAAGATCAACCAGGCAGAAGAGAGAGGCGACGTGATTTGGATCGAATCAGTTGACGACCAACTGCTCGCTTCACTCTACCGCGCCGCGACCATCCACCTCCTGGCGTCTCGGGACGAAGGCTTCGGGCTGCCGGTCCTCGAGGCCATGCACGCCGGACTTCCGGTCATCGCGGCCGCGCGGGGCGCGCTGCCCGAGATAGTGGGAGACGCCGCGCTTCTGGTGGCGAGCGATGATCCGACAGATTGGGCAGTCGCAATATCGCGTCTACTCGACGATCAATATGAGCAGGAGTTGCTACGTCAACGTGGCCGTGTTCGCGCCGCGGAATTTACCTGGGAGCAGACCGCACGCCGGACGGCTGACGTCTACCGAGAGGTATTGGGGCGATGAGCGATCGACCAACCTGGCTGATCGCCGGACTTGGCAACCCCGGTCGACGCTACGATCGAACGCGGCACAACGTCGGATTCATGGTCGCCGACGAGATCGGCAAGCGCCTGCAGGGCGACCACCGGCTGCGCCGATTTGACGCGGAGCTGCTCGAACGGTCAACCCGGCTTGGGCGGGTGATTGTGGTCAAGCCGCAGACCTTCATGAACCTCAGCGGCAACGCCGTGTCTCCGGCTATTCGCTGGTACCATGTGCCGCTCGATCATCTGCTCGTGATCTATGACGACCTGGATCTCCCGTTTGGACGCATCCGAATCCGTCCGTCCGGCAGTAGTGGTGGCCACAATGGAGTTGAGTCGATCATCAAGACGCTAGGAACCGACAAGTTTCCCCGGCTGCGGCTCGGCATTGGCAAACCGGGTCGTGAGCGCACCATCGGGCACGTCTTGAGCCGGTTCTCACGGAATGAAGAGAAAGAGCTCAAGGAGTACGTTGCGCTCGCGGCGGAGGCTGCACTGAGCTGGCACTTCGACGGCATTGACGCAGCAATGAACGAGTTTAATCGTAAGCAGAGCGACTCCGCCGATGGCGACGAATGATGGCCGCCTAAACAGAGAGAAACACGATCGAGGCGACAATTCGCCTGAGTTCGCTCTACAATTTAGGAAATTGGAGTAGCGCGGACATCCCGTGGTGACGGGTTCCAGTTGTGCATTAGTTGACACGGAGAGCGGGCAGACGAATGGATATCACGAGAGTCGCGGTAGTTGGCGCGGGCACGATGGGGGCCGGCATCGCCCAGGTCATGGCTCAGGCAGCTATTCCCGTGACCATGATTGATCGCGACGCATCCATTCTGCAACGGGCGCAAGCGGGAATCGAGCAGCGGATCAATCGCTCGGCCGAACGCGGTCGCTTAACTGCGGAAGAAGCCGCGGTGGCGCTCGGGCTCATCAAGGTCGACACCGACGTGCGCGCCGCCGCGGATGTGGACCTAGCCATCGAAGCCGTCCCGGAGATCCTTGAACTCAAAATCCAGATCTTTCGTGCGCTCGATGAATCCACCCAGAAACACGCGATCCTCGCCTCGAACACGTCGTCCATCTCGATCACGCGGCTGGCCGCCGAGACGTCGCGCCCGTCACAGGTCGTCGGCATGCACTTCTTCAACCCGGTCCCGGTGATGTCGCTGGTAGAAGTGGTCAGCGCACTGCAGAGTTCCGAGCTGTGCGTGGAGGCGGTGTACGACCTGGCCCAGCGAGTTGGGAAGACGCCGGTGATGGTCGAGGATGCGCCCGGATTCGTGTCGAACCGCGTGTTGATGCCGATGATCAATGAGGCTATCTTCTGTTTGGAGGAGGGCGTCGCCAGCCGCGAAGACATCGACACCGTGATGAAGCTGGGCATGAATCACCCAATGGGTCCGTTGTCGCTGGCCGACCTGATCGGGCTAGATGTCTGCCTCGACATTCTCGAGGTGCTTCAAAGGGACTTCGGAGATCCCAAGTATCGCCCGTGTCCGCTGCTGCGCCGCATGGTCGCCGCAGGAAAGCTCGGTCGCAAGACGGGTCACGGTTTCTACAACTACGAGTCAGCCTAGCCGATATGGACCACGTTAGTCAGCGCGGCCTGGATTTCGCGGGTATCGTTGCGGGAATACACGACAGCTAACACTGGGAACGAAGAAACGCGTCGTAATACGTCTGATCGAGGAGAGTCAATGGCAGAACAGGGATCGAACAAGAACGGCAAGCAAGACTCACGCGGATATCTCATGCTACTGGTGGGCGACGAGCGGGCGACGTCCGATGCCGCGCTGGGCATTGCTCTCCGCGGTGCCGGTCACAACCTTCGCGTCCACATCATCGAATTCCAGAAGACCGGCCGAGATCGCGGCGAGGTTGTCGCAACCTCGTTCTTGACCGGAGTCTCAATCTCACAATACGGAACGTTCGAACCGAATCAATCGGTCGACGAGTCCTCCGATCCCGGCATTTCCCCGGAGCGAGCACAGGAGGCCCTCAGAGAGGCCACGATGCACGTGAACCGTCGCGTGACGAACATTCTGATCCTCGAAGGCATTCTGTCGCTCGTTGACAAAGGCATCGTCGAAGAGGCCAAGATTCTGGAACTGCTGCACAACGCGGCATCCTGGCTCGACATCGTGGCCACCGGCTCAGCGGCGACCGACGGACTCAAAAAGGCCTGTGACAGCCTGACGACCATGGATACAGTCAAATCCGAAAGCAGCACGGCGGAACTAAGGCCCGGCATCCACTACTAGGAATTGATACGCAGGGAAAGGCGGTGCGGTCCATGCACCATCGCAGCGGTGACGAGATGACGCGGGACTTTGCCGAGCCGCCCGATCCATCACAACGGGATTTCACGACCGTCTCTGGAGAGACAGTCAAACAGACCTACACGCCCGAGGACCTCGAGCGGATCGGCTTCGATCCGTCGAGTGACCTGGGTATGCCCGGTGAGTACCCCTATACACGCGGCATTCACGAGTCGATGTATCGCGGTCGACTCTGGACCATGCGCCAGTTTGCAGGCTTCGGCTCAGCCCAAGAGACCAACCGGCGTTTCCGCTACTTGCTCGAACACGGAGAAACCGGGCTCTCGATCGCGTTCGACTTGCCGACGCTCTACGGCCGCGATACGGATGACCCGTTTGCAGAGGGCGAATTCGGCAAGTGCGGCGTGGCGGTCTCGTCCCTCGGCGACATGGAAACCCTGCTCGACCAGATTCCGCTCGATCAGATTACGACGTCGATGACGATCAACGGCCCGGCCGCGATCATCTGGGCGATGTATATCGCGGCCGCCGAGAATCGTGGAATCTCCCGCGCGGAGTTGGGCGGCACGCTCCAGAACGACATTCTCAAGGAGTACACGGCACAGAACGAGTACATCTTCCCGCCGACACCGTCGATGAAACTGGTGGTCGATACGATCGAGTTCGCCACGCGCGAGATGCCCCGCTGGAACAGCATCAGCATCAGCGGATACCACATCCGGGAGGCTGGAGCGACGGCGACCGAGGAACTGGCCTTCACACTGGCCGACGGACTCGCCTACGTGGATGCTGCCCTTGAGCGCGGTCTCGACATCGACGAATTCGCTCCTCGGCTGTCATTCTTCTTCAACTGCCACAACGACTTTTTCGAGGAGATCGCCAAGTTCCGCGCTGGCCGGCGCATCTGGGCTCGTCTGATGCGCGAGAAATATGGCGCAAAGAATCACCGCTCATGGTGGATGCGGTTCCACACGCAGACGGCAGGCTGCTCACTCACCGCACAGGAGCCCGAAAACAACGTCGTCCGGACGACCATACAGGCCCTCGCGGCTGTCCTGGGCGGAACGCAGTCGCTCCACACCAATTCACTGGACGAAGCGCTTGCGCTGCCGTCCGACTGGGCGGTTCGCATCGCACTGCGTACGCAGCAGATTATCGCGTTCGAAAGCGGCGTGACGAACAGCGCCGACCCGCTGGCTGGGAGCTACCTGGTTGAGGCGATGACGACGGAGATGGAACAGCGAGTCCAGAAGATCTTTGACGAAATCGACGAGATCGGCGGCGTGGTTCCGGCGATCGAGACCGGCTATTTCCAGAAGCGCATTGCCGACTCCGCCTATCGCTACGAGCAGGCGCTCGCGAGCCGGGAGAAGATCGTGGTCGGTGTCAATGCGCTGCGAACTGACGAGACGCCCAACATTCCGCTGCTTCAAATGGATCCGGCGGGCGAGCAACGCCAGAGGCAGCGATTGGTGGAACTGAGAGAGTCGCGTGACGCTCAGCGCTGGCAAGAATCGATGGACGCCCTTGAAACCGCGGCACGCGAAGATCGCAATCTCATGCCGGAGATCATCGACGCCGTCAAGTCGTACGCGACGCTGGGCGAGATCACGGACCGTCTCCGTATCGTCTACGGAGCGCACCGACCGCTCCAGATTGTCTAGCAGGAGGAGGAGCGATGGTCACCACTACGCCAACGCGGGCCATTCGGGTACTTATTGCCAAACCGGGACTCGACGGCCATGACCGCGGAGCGAAGGTCCTCGTCCGCGCGCTGCGCGATGCGGGAATGGAAGTCATCTACACGGGACTGTTTCAGACACCGGAGATGATCGCGCGAGCCGCGGCGGATGAAGACGTGGACGTGGTCGGCGTCAGTATCCTCTCTGGCGCCCACAATGTCCTGATGCCCCGGATCATCGAGGAACTGCGCAACGCCGGGCTCGACGATGTTCTGGTGGTTGCCGGAGGGACGATCCCAGCTGACGACGTCCAGCCGCTCAAGGACCTCGGCGTCTCGGCAGTATTCGGACCAGGGACGCCGCTCACTGCCGCGATCGATTTCATCCGCTCCAATGTTCCTGCACGCGAGACCGACCATTGAGTCAGGACCTGGTTCAGCGCTTTCTCAACGGCGAACGCCGGGCACTGGCCCGGTTGCTCTCGCATGTCGAAGATCGAACCGATCTCGGCCGCCGTGCCATTCGAGAGGTGTTCGACCGCACTGGACGCGCGCACGTCGTCGGCATCACCGGGCCGCCCGGCGCCGGCAAGAGCACGCTAGTCAATTCCCTCATCCGTGCCTACCGAGAGGCGGGCAAGACCGTCGCCGTTATCGCCATCGACCCTTCGAGTACCCTCTCCGGCGGAGCGACGCTGGGAGACCGTATTCGCATGATGGAGAACTATGCCGACGACGGCGTCTTCATTCGCAGCATGGCGACACGCGGTCAGCTTGGCGGGCTGTCGCTCGCGGTTGGCGGGGCCGCCCACCTGTTCGACGCTTATGGCTTCGACCTCATCTTGATCGAGACCGTTGGCGTGGGACAGGATGAGGTCGACGTTGCGGACGCTGCCGACACCACCATCGTGCTTCAGGTTCCGGGCCTCGGTGACAGCATTCAGACCATCAAGGCAGGCGTTCTGGAGATTGCCGACATTCTCGTGGTGAACAAGGCCGATCGACCGGACGCACGCCAACTCGTCCGCGACCTGCGCAATATGCTGCTGTTGGGCGATCACGGCGACCACATGCCACCCATCGTGCAGACGGTCGCGACCGAGGCCGAAGGTATTCAGCGTTTGATCGGTGAGATTACCCAGCACCGCGAACACCTCGAGGAGAGCGGCGAGGCTGGCGAGCGCGTCCGACGGCGGCTCGAGCGTGAAGTCGCGCTGATGGCTCGCGAAGAGTTCGACTCGTGGTTGCGCGCCTGGTTCAGCGATCGGAGCCATCAAGCGTCGATCGACGCCCTGGCGAGCCGAAAGTCAGACCCCGGCACGATAACTGACGAACTGCTGGCTGAGTTTCGCGGACCGGAGACGAATTCAGGCTGAGGTCTCGTCGCGCGCGCGTGCGACCGCATTCGCCATAAGTGCGGCGGTCGATCCCGCTCCCACTGCATTGTCGATATTAACCACAGTGAGTCCCGGCGCGCAGCTCTGCAGCATGGTCATGAGCGCGGCCTGGCCCGCGCCCCCGTAGCCGTAGCCGACCGACGTCGGCAGCCCGATCACCGGCACCGGGACGAGCCCCGCGACCACGGACGGCAGCGCGCCATCCATCCCGGCGGCGACGATGATAACGTCGACGCGAGCATCCAACACCGCGCGTAGCGGCCCAAACAGCCGGTGAAGCCCGGCGACCCCGACATCGACGATCAGGTCGACGTGGCAGCCCATCTCCCGCGCCACCAGGCGAGCCTCATGCGCGGCGGGCCAATCTGACGTTCCCGCGGCGAAGATTGCCACCCGTCCACCGGTTGAGATTGGGCTGACTCGCGGCTCCGTGACAACGGCGGTCCAACTGCCGGATTCGTGCTCGATCGTATGCTCGGGAAAGGCGGTCCGGAGCGACGTGACCTGGTCGGCGGAAACTCGACTGACAACCACTCGTCCGTTGCGCTCCAGCAGCACAGTCACCGCCTCGATCATTTGATCGAGCGACTTGTTGAGCGCGAAGACGATCTCGGGGATGCCCTTACGCACCGCGCGACCAGGATCAGCGACGACCTGTCCACCACCATCCGAATCCAGGTGCCCGCCGTCGTGCAGCGCCTCCACAAGGTCCTTGAACACGATGTCGGACGGTCGATCACCTGCCATGTGTCAAACTCCGCGAATGCTCGACCGCGTCGTCAATCAGACTCTTGGGGTCCGGCGCCAACGCTTGATCCTGGTCGAAACACGCCAGGAACTCGACATTTCCCGCAGGCCCCGTAATGGGAGACGGTGTGAGACTTCGAACGAAGAATCCTATGTCACCAGCTGAAGAAATGACGCCGGATAACACGTCTCGGTGGACCGCTGGGTCGCGCACGACCCCGCCCTTGCCGACGCGGTCTCTACCGGCCTCGAATTGCGGTTTGATCAGGCAGACGCAGCGCCCATTCGGTTCGAGCACCCGCTTCGCCGCGGGGAGCACGAGTGCCAGGGAAATGAACGACACGTCAATGGTTACGAGGCTGACCGGCTCTGGCAACTCTTCGAGGAACCGGACATTGGTCCGATCGATCACGACCACCCGCTCGTCCCGTTGCAACCGGTAGTCGAGCTGACCATAGCCGACGTCGACAGCATAGACCCGCGCGGCGCCACGCTGCAGCAGGACATCGGTGAAGCCACCGGTGGATGCGCCGAAATCGGCGCACACCAAGCCGGTGACATCCAGCTCGAATTCGGTGAGCGCGTGATCCAGCTTCTCGCCCCCGCGGCTCGCGAAGCGCAGTGGACGGACCACATCCAGTTCAGCATCCGGGGCGAGCATGTGACCCGCCTTGTCGATGACCTGAGTGCCGGAGCGCACTTCGCCGGCCAGAATGATGGCTCGAGCCTGGCTGCGGGTGTCTGCCAGCCCGCGCGCGACGAGCAACTCGTCGGCTCTCATGTTCTTATTCGGCATGGAGGGCTCGCATACTATTCGCCGATCGCCTCCCGGAATCGGGCGGTCTGAACGTCACAGAGTGCGACCGCCAGGGCGTCGGCCGCGTCGTCGGGATAGGGAACTTCCTCCAGGCCAAGAATCAGTCGGACCATCTCTTGCATCTGAGACTTGCCTGCTTTCCCATAGCCGGAGACCGCCTGCTTAACCTCGGCCGGCGTGTATTCCCTGACCGGAATGGCTGATTGAGCGGCCGCCAGCATCACAATACCACGCGCCTGCCCGACCGACAGCGCCGTGGTGACGTTGCGCGAAAAGAAGAGTTGCTCGATGACGCAGACCGAAGGGTGATAGTCGCG
This sequence comes from uncultured Chloroflexia bacterium, assembly GCA_963728335.1. Lineage (GTDB taxonomy): Bacteria > Chloroflexota > Chloroflexia > Thermomicrobiales > Thermomicrobiaceae > CALAGB01. The sequence continues at coordinate 319,542 of CAVSJP010000006.1, read as the reverse complement.
CATGATCTGGCAGATGCCCTCGTACAGCTGTTTCAGCCGCTCCGGCATCGGGTCGGTCGACGGCGTTTCGAGCACGCCGAAGTCGATAGCGCGCGGCTGATCGTCTGTTGAGACTACGCCGTAACCGAGGCGGGCGGTGCCGGGGTCGAATCCGACAATCACGTCGTTGCGCATGCGAATTATCTCCTGAGCTGCTATTTGTGGCGGCGCGTGACAGAATCGGCACGACGACTGAAATGCTCTCGAGGCATCTTACAGCGTCGAAAGCCTCATACGTACTCTTCGGCAACGAAACACGCGCCATCTTGAAATCAGCGCAACTGTTCGCTATACTGGCGACCGTAGGTGGGAAAAGGCGCAGCATGAATTTGAAGCGTTGTACCCTTGGTCCGTCACTACCTCGAAATCCGCGCGTAACATCATTGCTTGCATCCGCCCAGCGCTTACCGGCCAGGGGCTTTTTTGTCTGACCTGCTTGATCTGGGGTGGGAGGAACACCTAGAAAAGGTGGTGAGCAAGACAATGGATGCGAGTCTGATCGCCAAGGGCAAGGACCGCGGTTATCTTCTTTCTGAAGAAATTATCGCAGTCTTCCCCCGTATGGAAGACGACCTCGACTCTCTCGAAGAGTTATACGTGACGTTGTTTGAGCAGGGGATCGAGGTACTTGATCAGGAACCTTCCGCGGCCTCTCCTGCCGAAGTTGTCCGACCGAGCAAATCCACTCGAAGCTCCAGTTCCGATCATCATCGTCACACTGAAATCATCGATCCAATGTCAAGCGGAGTCAATGACTCCGTTCGTCTTTACCTACAGGAAATCGGTGAGACGAATCTGCTGACCATGCAAGAAGAGGTGTGGCTCTCGAAGCGCATGGAGCGTGGCGAGATCGCGTCGGAGCGATTGCGCCTGGGCGAGTACGCAAACGACTCCGAGCGACTGGAGCTGATCGCCGACCGTGATGACGGCGACCGCGCGCGCGCCCACCTGATACAGGCCAATCTTCGACTGGTCGTCAGCGTCGCCAAGAAGTACGTTGGTCGCGGTCTCTCATTCCTGGACCTGATCCAGGAGGGAAACATCGGCCTGATGAAGGCGACCGATAAGTTCGACTACAAGCGCGGCTACAAATTCTCGACCTACGCCACCTGGTGGATTCGTCAGGCAATTACCCGCGCGATCTCCGACCAGAGTCGCACGATTCGCCTGCCCGTCCATGTCGGTGAGACGATCAACCGGGTCAAGAAGACGGGCCACCGGTTGCAGCAGATCTTCGAACGCGAACCGTCGCACGACGAGATCGCCCGGGCCATGGACGTACCGATTGAGAAGGTGCGTCAGGTGCTCGACGCATCGCGCCATCCAGTGTCACTTGAGGCACCGGTCGGCCAGGAGGGTGACGCCTTCCTCGGAGATTTCATCGAAGACGACACGATGCCGGCGCCGCTGGAGTTAGCCTCGCACCAGCTCCTCAAGTCTCAGATTGGCGACGCGCTCGATCGACTGACCGATCGGGAGCGGCGGATCATCGTCCTTCGGTTTGGACTCGATGACGGCCAGTTCAGGACCCTGGAGGAAGTTGGTCGTGAGTTTGGTATCACACGCGAGCGAATCAGGCAGATCGAGGCGAAGGCCCTTCGCAAACTCCGGCATCCAACCCACAGCCGACCGCTGAGAGGATATCTCGACTGACGAGAATCTTCGGCTACATCACGACTGTTCAAACGGGAGCCGTTGGCTCCCGTTTTTCGTGTGACACGGGCGTTGCCCAGCGCCAGATGACCGGTTCCCTATCTCACCCGTCCCAGCGCGAAAAGATGAGCGCCACGTTATGTCCACCGAATCCAAGCGAGTTGCTCAGGACTCGCTGAACGCGCGCGTCACGTGGAGCATTGGCGACATAGTCAAGATCGCATTCGGGGCCGGGTTGCTGGAGGTGCCAGGTAGGCGGCAGCATCTGGTGCTGAAGCGTGAGTACGGATGCCACTCCCTCGATCGCCCCTGCGGCGCCGAGCGTATGTCCGGTGAGCGCCTTGATCGAACTCACGGGCGGCTCCGTTCCAGACCCAAAGACCGCCCGGATCGCCGCGGATTCCACTTTGTCATTCAGCGGAGTCGAGGTGCCGTGCGCGTTGATGTAGTCGATATCGCCAGGCATCAGCCCGGCCGAGTCGATCGCGTTGCGCATTGCTGCGACGGCCCCAGACCCGTCCGGCGCCGGCTGAACGATGTGAAATGCGTCTCCCGACATGCCGTAGCCTACGAGCTCTGCCAGGATCCGCGCGCCGCGCTCCGTCGCATGGTCGAGCCTTTCCAGCACCAGCACAGCGGCGCCTTCGGCGATCACAAAACCGTCTCGTGTCACGTCGAATGGACGGCTGGCAGTCTCTGGCTCATCGTTTCGCGTCGATAACGCTTTGAGCGCACAGAACCCAGCGACCGAGCCTGGCGTGATCGGCGCCTCGGACCCTCCGGCCAACATCACGTCGGCCGCGCCCCGGCGAATCATCTCCGCCGCTTCACCGATGGCATGGGCTGAACTCGCGCACGCCGACAGCGTCGCCAGGTTGGGCCCTTGAGCGCCAAGGTCGATAGCAACGTAGCCGGACCCCATGTCGGCCAGGTACATCGGGATGAAGAACGGACTGACCCGACGCGGACCGCGCGTGGCGAGAACCTGAAGTTCGCGCTCGGCCGTGCCAATGCCGCCCAGGGCCGAACCGATCAGCACACCGATCCGCCCTCGGTTCGAATTATCAATGCGCACCGATGCGGATTCGACCGCCAAACGGGCAGCGGCGACCGCGAACTGAATAAAGCGATCGCTGCGGCGCGCTTCCTTGATGCCCATAACACGTACCGGGTCGAACGACTTGATCTCGCCGGCGACACGTGAATCGAATTGCTTCGCATCAAACGCCGCAATCGGACCGGTGCCGGAGCGCCCCGCGATCAACGCCGACCAGAATTCGGCGCAAGTACTGCCAATCGGGGTGACTGCCCCCATCCCGGTAACGACGACGCGCTGTGCTTTAGGGCGCGACGGACCGTCGTCAGGCACCTTTGAGAACCTCCGGATTCAGGCAACGAGGTGGCTCCTGACCGTTGAGGACGGCGAGCAAGTTCTGCGCTGCGAGTTCGGCCATCTTGTCACGTGTCGCCTCGGTCGCGCTCGCGATATGCGGCGTCACAATGCAATTCGGCAGATGGACGAGCCGATGATCAGACGGAAGTGGTTCAGGATCGGTCACGTCAAGCGCGGCCGCCCAGATCTCGTTCGACTCCAGAGCATCGGCCAGGGCGTCATTGTCGACCACTGGACCGCGCGAGGTATTCACCAGAACCGCCCCCTTGCGCATCTTCACCAGTTCGTTGGCGCCGATCATCTTTTCCGTCTCGGGCAGGAGTGGCACGTGAATGCTAATGAAATCGCTCATGGCGAGCAAGGTGTCCAGATCGACGCGCTGGGCCCCGAATTCGCGTTCCGCATCCGGCCGGTCGTTCGCATCGACGTAGAGGATCTCCATGCTGAACCCGGACGCCCGTTTGGCCACCGCGCTGCCGATTCGCCCGAGACCAATGAGGCCAAGTGTCGCTCCGGCTACGTCCTTTCCGAGGTACCCGAGCGGCTCCCAGGTCTTCCACTCGCCCTTCGGCACTGAGTTCGCCGAAACGACCACGCGCCGGGCCGCCGCCAGGAGAAGTGCGAATGCGTAGTCGGCCGTCGTATCGGTCAAGACATCCGGCGTCGTGCAGACGGCCACGCCGCGTTCGGTGCAAGATGGAACGTCGATGTTGTCGTATCCGACGGCGAAATTGCTCACGACTTTGACGGTCGGAAGCTCATCGAGCAGCGCTCCGTCAATCGGATCCGTCAGCAAGCTCAGCACCCCGTCGGATCCCTTTGCCAGTTCGAGCAATTGTTGCCGACTCGGCGGAAGTTGTTCCGGCCAGAGATTGACTTCTCCGGCCCGCTTCAGCAGTTCGAGCCCAGCCTCCGGGATCCTTCGCGTAACGGCAATTCGCACACATCTCTCCTTTCACCCAAGCGATTCTAATCGCCACGTGAAACAGTGCGCAAAGTCTCAGCCAAAAAGACTTGTCTGGAGGGGAGAGATCCGGAATGGTATGATTCACGCGGGCCTTGGCCCGCGCCGTTCGTGATGTGATGTTACGTTTTGAGCCAACGTAAGAAATCAACGGGAGCTGCTAAGCATTCCCCGTGGGGTCTGTGGTTGCGGCGCCCACCTGCGTTAGCAGGTTCAAAGCTAAGTCACTAGCGGCGGCGCCGGGTTCAAGCCCTTTATCATGCCTCGCGAACCCTGGCTCCTCGCGATTGCGAACCATGATTACCATTTACCACGGAACCGACCGGCTGACCATCGATGAACAGGTCGCATCAGCGCGCGCCAGGATCGATCCAGACGGAATCTCCACGACCATTATCGATAACGCGTCGTCTGACCTTGGAGCCGTCCGAGCCGCCGCCGGCGCTATTGGGTTCTTCGGCTCCGGTAGGCTCGTCGTAGCCCGCGATCTCCTCTCCTCGGCAGCCAAACGTGGAAGCAAAGCAAAAGATGGCGCCGATGCCGAGTCGGCCGCCGACGTTCTCGCCGGAGTCCCGCGTGAGACAACCCTATTGATCGTCGAACAGCAGCTCGATTCCAAGACTGAACGGGCGATCCGCAAGGTGGTCCACGAGCTCACGATCGAGCGCTGCGATGTCGCGCGTGGCCGCAAGCTGATCGATTGGACCTGCGAACGAGCGCGACGATACGACGCGGTCATTGGCCAGGAAGAAGCGCGAACGCTGGTCGAAGCGTTGTTCCCCGGCACCTGGGCATCAGAATCGCGGCGTGACGATGTCCCGCCCGATCTGTACCGGCTCGATTCCGAGCTCGCGAAACTGGCGACGGCGGCTGGATCCGGGGAGACGATCAGGACCGAACACATCTCGGCGCTCGTCCCCGGGGCGGATGCTCAAGATTTCTGGGGAATAACGAACGCGATCATGGACCGGGACGCCAGCCGTGCGGTGATCGAGATAGAGCGTGCACTCAACCAGGGATCCGCTGCGGAGGCGATTCTCGGACAGATAACCAGCCAATTCGAGGCACTCGCTGTGGCGTCGACCGCGGAGCGCGGCATGCCCCTATCGCAGGTTGCCGAGGTTACAGGTCTGAGCGAGGGCCGCCTGCGGCAAGTCTCCCGCTCGTTATCTGCTTTTCCTGGGTCGAGCATCGCGGAAGGACTGGATGCCTTGAGGCAACTCGATGCCGGCACCAAACAGGGATTGATCGATCTGACGGATGCCCTGGTACCGCTTGTAGCTTCCCTGGCAACCGGAAATGTCGAGCGCTCCAGTTTCTTGGCACGCCAATAGCCGGGGAGAATATCACCCCCGGCTACCACATCAGATTCATCACTTTGGCCGGAATCACGCCTCAGTCTGAGGACGAACCAGCTGGTTGAAACGCGCCATGAGCCGCGACTTGTGCCGCGAGGCGTTGTTCTGATGAATGATGCCCTTGACGGCTGCGCGGTCGAGCGTGCTCATGGCATTCCCGACGGCGAGCGCGGCAGCTTCGGCATCGCCCGATTCGATCATGCGAATCGCGGTTCGCACCTGCGTACGTGCCGCGGACCGGTACACCCGGTTTCGCTTCCTCCGGCGCTCCGAAACTCGGGCGCGTTTTTCTGCAGACTTCGAGTTGGCCAAGTTCTCGCTACCTCCAGATGATCTGATGGACACAAAATCAGCAGCACAGGTGGCTGCCACCATCAAAGGATAGCAATCTTCGACGAGCGGAACAAGCGAACCGGTTCTAATTCACGTAGAATTCGCCCGATGAACACGGCACAGCGGCGCCCCAGGCGCATCTCCACAACCGCCGTCATCTCACAGCGATCGGTCGCGGCCAACGCGACGATCGTGGCGGGTGCCTACGTCGTGAGCCGGTTTCTTGGTTTGTTGCGCGAGGTGCTGATCGCCCGGCAATTCGGTACTTCCGCGAACTATGATGCATACGTTGCCGCGTTCAAGATCCCGGATTTGCTGTTTCTGGTCGTGATGAGCGGAGCGTTCGGCTCGGCCTTTATTCCCGTCTTCGGCGGCATGCTCGGACGCGACGAGCGCGAGAAAGCCTGGCGCCTGGCCAGTTCCGTACTCACGTTTACCATCGCGGTGTTGCTCGGGGCCGGCCTGGTCGTCTTCGTCTTCGCTGGACCCATTATGAGTCAGATCGTCGCACCCGATATGGCGGCGTCTCAACAGCACCTGGCCACCAACCTGACGCGTCTGTTGCTCCTCTCTCCGCTGCTACTCGGGCTCGGCGCCGCTGGAAAGGGGATGCTCGAGGCGCAGGATGCGTTCACCATCCCGGCGATCGCGCCGATTCTCTACAACTGCGGCATCATTTTCGGGGCAATCTTCCTGGCGCCCAAAATGGGTGTCTACGGGCTGGCGGTCGGGGTGATCGCGGGAGCGAGCGGACATGCAGGCGTGCAGCTCGTCACGCTGGCGCGCCGAGGACTGCGCTTCAATCCGTCCCTCTCGCGACAGGTCGAAGGGCTGCGTGAGGTGGGGAGGCTCATGCTTCCCCGGCTGGTCGGCCAGGCGGCATTTCAGGTCAATTTCATTGTAATGACCAACTTTGCATCACGCCTGGGCAAGGGCAATATTTCCGCAATCAACTACGCCAACCAACTCTTTATGTTGCCGCACGGCATCCTGGCCCTCAGCATCTCGACCGTGATCTTCCCGGCCATGGCGCGCCAATTCGAACTCGGGCAGACGCGAGAACTTCGCCGAACACTCTCCGGCGCCCTGGCGCCGCTCCTGTTCTTGACAATTCCGGCCGCCATCGGACTCTTTATGTTTCGCGTCAGCATTATTCAGGTGCTGCTGCAGTTCGGCTCGTTCTCGTCAAGCTCGACCATGCTCGTAGCCAGCGCGCTGGAATACTTCGCCATTGGCCTGCTGGCATTCGCGGTCGTGGAGACGGTCACGCGTGCCTTCTACGCGATGCATGACACACGCACGCCGGTGATTGCCGCGGTGGTGACGATCGGCGCGAACATCCTGCTGAGCTGGTATCTATCGCCCCGGCTCGGTATCGGAGGCCTGGCACTTAGCATTTCGATCACCACGACCCTCGAGATGTTGATCCTGTTGACCGTTCTTACCCGAAGAACCGGCAGTTTCGATTCGCAACTCTTCTCGCAGGTTGGCCGGATGCTGATCGCGGGTGTCGTGTTGGTCCTGACCTCGCACCTGCTCGCCCCACGCCTGGCCAGGGTAACTGACCCAGTCCATGGGCACAGCTTCACGATGTACATCGCCTTTGCGTTCACCCTTGGCAGCGTCGCGGCAAGCTACCTGGTCGCGGCTTATTACCTGAGAATTGACGCGTTCAGCCAACTTCTTGGCCGCATCCGCGCCAGGATCAAGCCCGCCTGACCTGACCAGCCATGAATCCTGAGCTTCGGTATACTTGGAGGTCGGATACCTTCCGGGAGAGGCCTGCGCGAATAAAACATGACCGATCAATCCCTGATTCGAAATTTCAGCATTATCGCCCACATTGACCACGGGAAGTCCACGCTCGCCGATCGGCTTCTCGAGCGCACGCATACGATCAGCGAGCGCGAGATGATGGAGCAGATTCTCGACTCGATGGACCTCGAGCGTGAAAAGGGCATCACGATCAAAGCCCGTACCGTGCGTATGGAATACCCGGCGTCCGACGGCAAGACCTACATCTTGAACCTGATTGACACACCGGGCCACGTTGACTTCTCGTATGAAGTAAGCCGCAGTCTCGCGGCATGTGAGGGCGCTGTCCTGGTTGTCGACGCGGCGCAGGGCATCGAAGCCCAGACCATGGCCAACGTCCACCTGGCAATCGAGGGTGCGTTGGCGCTCGTTGCAGTGGTGAACAAGATCGACTTGCCGAACGCCGAGCCGGAGCGTGTGGCCCGGGATATCGGACAGTTCATCGGCCTGCTTGATGACGAGATCATCTTCGCGTCGGCCAAGTCCGGTGTCGGCGTCGACGAGACGCTGGAAGCCATCGTCCAGAAGATCCCTCCGCCGGAGGGCGACCCGAATGCGCCGCTGCGCGCGCTGATCTTCGACTCGCATTACGATGCGTACCGGGGGGTGATCGCCTACATAAAGATCGTGGACGGCACGCTGAAGGCGGGCGATACGATCCGCATGATGGCGACGAAGAAGCAGACCGAGATGATCGATCTCGGCATCTTTCGCCCAACGATGATGTCGGTCGATCAGCTTGTCGCCGGTGAAGTTGGCTACATCGCGACGGGACTAAAGGTCGTGCAGGACTGCCAGGTTGGTGACACCGTCACCCGGGCTGAGGCACCTGCCAAGAAGGCGCTGCCCGGTTACCGCCCGGTCAAGCCAATGGTCTTTGCCGGCCTGTATCCGGTCAACGGTGAGGAATATCCAGAGCTTCGGGATGCGCTGGAGCGCCTCAAACTCAATGATGGGTCACTCATTTTCGAACCGGAGTCGTCCGACGCACTGGGATTCGGATTTCGCTGCGGCTTTCTCGGACTGCTGCACATGGAGATCATCCAGGAGCGACTTGAACGCGAGTACAAGATCGAACTGCTGGCGACGGCACCGAGCGTGGAATACGAAGTCGTCAAGCGGGACGGATCGTCGACGCTGGTCGACAACCCGTCTGAGATGCCGAACGGCGGCGAGATCGAGGAGATTCGCGAGCCGTGGGTCAATGCGACAATCATGACGCCGGCCCGGTACATCGGCACGATCATGGAATTGGTGACAACCCGCCGTGGTGAACTGTCCGAGATGGAGTATCTCGACGAGAATCGCGCGCGTATGACCTTCGGCATTCCGCTGGGCGAACTCATCGTGGACTTCTACGACCAGCTCAAATCGCGCACGCAGGGCTATGCCAGCCTCGACTACCAGCTTGGCGAGCGGCGAGCATCGGACCTGGTGAAACTCGATGTGCTGGTGAATGGCGCGTCGGTCGACGCCCTGTCAATGATCACGCACAAGGACGCGGCCTATGAGCGCGGTCGCGATCTGGTCAACGAGCTTCGCGGGCTGATTCCCCGCCAAATGTTTGACATCCCGATTCAAGCCTCGATTGGCAGCCGCATCATCGCGCGCGAGACCATCCGCGCCCAGCGCAAGAATGTGCTCGCCAAGTGCTACGGTGGCGACGTGACCCGCAAGCGCAAACTCCTCGAGAAGCAGAAAGAGGGCAAAGCGCGCATGAAGATGGTGGGGAGTGTCGAGATTCCGCAGGAGGCTTTCCTGGCGGTGCTTAGCATCAACGGCGACAGTCGAGGAGCCGGTCGCGAATGACGTTGAACGATCCCAGAATCACGGTCATTGGACTTGGGCCGGGCGATCCCGGGCTTCTGACGCAGCAGACGCTTTCCGCCATGCAGCAAGGACAGGTCTATCTGCGCACTCGCATGCACGCGGCCCTTGATGCGATTCCCGAATCGGCGAACTGGCCATCGTTCGACGATCTCTTCGAGCGGCCCGGCTCGTTTGACGCGATATATACGGGCATTGTCGATTCGTTGATTACCGCGTCGGGGGACGGCCCAATCGTCTATGCGGTGCCGGGACATCCGCTCTTCGGAGAGTCGACGGTGCGCTTGCTGCTGGAGCGCGCCACGCAAGACGACGTCACTGTGCGCGTCCTTCCGGCCATTAGCTTTCTCGACTCAGTGACCGCCACGCTCGGGTTGGATCCCGTGGAGCACAACTTACAGATCGTCGACGCGCTGGAACTCGTATCCGTTGTCGAGCGGCAGCCCTTCGCGGGCGGGTTGATGCCTGTCTCACCGTTGCGGCCCGCGATCGTCGCCCAGATCTACTCGCCAGGGATTGCGTCCGCAGTGAAGCGCGCCCTGATGCAGGTCTATCCAATGCACCATGAGATTGCGTTGGTCACTGCCGGGGGCTCCGGAGAAGACCTGATTCAGCGGGCGCCACTTGCGGATATCGACCGGCGGCCTATCGATCAGCTCAGCAACCTCTACATTCCCGCGATAGACCCCCTCGACGCGCCAAAGGTGGCTGAGGGCCTGCAGCGCATTATCGCTCGTCTGAGAGCCCCTGGAGGCTGCCCCTGGGACCGTGAGCAGACACATGAGACACTGACGCGGCACATGCTCGAAGAGGCCCATGAGGTTATCCATGCGATCGAAGAAGGATCGACCGGAGATCTGGCCGAGGAACTGGGTGACGTCTTGCTGCAGGTCTACCTTCACGCTCAGATCGCAGAAGAGGCGGGCGAATTCTCGCTCGAGGACGTGTTTCAGGCAGTATCCTCCAAGCTGGTGCGGAGACATCCCCACGTCTTCGGCGATCGGACGATTGACACCGCGGGCGAGGTGGTCAAGGCCTGGGACCAGATCAAGCGGCAAGAACGGGCAGGTACGGACGCAACCGAGCCCGAATCACCATTCGCGTCGATCCCCAGGACGCTTCCCGCCCTGGCCCGTGCGCAGTCAATGTTGAAGCGGGCGAGTTCCCGAGGTCTCACCACCACGCCAACTGCTGTTGACTCGACCGGCGACATTGCAGTCGACAACGTCGCGCGTCAGCTGGTCCTCACGGTCGCTGCGGCCGCGGAGAAGGGCATAGACGCGGAGCAGGCTCTGCGCCAGTGGACGACGCAGTTCGAGCGGCAGGTTCGTGAATTGAACGCGACATCCGAGCGTTAGAGCACCGTTGAGAAGACGACCGTTTCTATCGAGAAAGCGAGCGATTGCCCTATGACGATCGAATCGGGCCAGAAGGTCCTCCGTCCCGGAGAACGCGCGTACACCGACTGCGGAGAGCTTCGGCTGTCCGACGTTGGGAAGACAGTGACGGTCAAGGGGTGGGTCAATCGCCGGCGCGATCACGGTGGGCTGATCTTTCTCGATCTCCGCGATCGGTATGGGCTCACGCAGGTCGTCGCCAATCCCCAGGAATCGCCGGCCGCTCACGCGATTGCGGAGACAGTTCGCGGCGAGTACGTCCTCTCGGTGACGGGAACGGTTGAGAAGAGGCCGGCGGGCACCGTCAATTCGTCGCTCGGAACCGGTGAGATCGAAGTGCACGCCAACGCGATCGAGATCCTGAATCCGTCCAAGGTTCCACCGTTCTACGTCGCCGACGATTCGCCGGTCGATGAATCCCTGCGCCTTGAATATCGCTATCTCGATCTGCGGCGTCCGCACATGCAGCAAAACCTCATCCTGCGCCATAAGACGATCAAGTTCATTCGCGATTACCTGGACGAGCGGAACTTCGTGGAGATCGAGACCCCAACCCTGGTCAAGAGCACGCCCGAAGGCGCCCGTGATTATGTCGTTCCGAGCCGCCTGTATCCGGGGGAGTTCTACGCGCTTCCGCAGTCGCCGCAGCAATTGAAGCAACTGCTGATGGTCTCCGGAATGGATCGCTACTATCAGATCGTTCGCTGTTACCGTGACGAGGATCAGCGAGCCGATCGTCAACCAGAATTCACGCAGCTCGACCTGGAGATGTCATTCGTCGATCGTGAGGACGTTCTGCGGTTGATGGAGGGTCTGTATATCGGCATGTTCGAGCAACTCGGCTCGAAGCCCATCGTGGAGAAGCCGTTCCCGCGCCTGACCTATGCCGAGTCGATGCTTCGCTTTGGCAACGACAAGCCGGACCTCCGCTTCGGCATGGAGATTCGCGACATCACGGACATCGTCAGCGACAGCGAATTCGGCGTGTTTGCGAACGCCGCGAAGTCCGGTGGCGTGGTCCGGGGAATCGTCGCATCGGGACAGTCCGGAATCACGCGCGGCCAAGTCGATCAACTGACCGACATCGCCAAGAACTTCGGTGCCAAAGGCCTCGTCTGGATCGCGCTGGAACCGGCCGACGACGGAACATTCTCGGTGCGGTCACCCATCGCGAAATTCCTGAGTCAGGGTGAGATTGACGGCATGGTCGATCGACTCGAGGCGACGGCTGGCGACCTCCTATTGCTGGTTGCCGATCAAGCTCCGGTCGCAGCCACGGTTCTTGGACGACTGCGCGGCCATCTCGGTCGTGAACTTGGACTCATTGACGAGAGCGTGTACGCCTTCTGCTGGGTACTCGACTTCCCGATGTACGAGTGGGACGATGAAGACAATCGCTGGCAAGCGATGCATCACCCATTTACCTCGCCAATGGACGAGGACGTCCTCCTGCTCGATTCTGACCCGGGCGCGGTCCGCGCCAAGGCCTACGACCTGGTGCTTGACGGATTGGAACTCAGCAGCGGAAGCATTCGAATCCACCAGCGTGAGGTGCAGAACAAGATCTTTGAGATTATGGGATATGACGCCCAGGAGATCGACCGCCGGTTCGGCCACATGTTGCGTGCCTTCGAGTACGGGGCGCCACCGCACGGAGGCATGGCGCCTGGCATCGACCGCACGGTTATGATCCTTGCGGGCGAGGAGAATATCCGCGAAGTGATCGCCTTCCCGAAAAATCAGGCAGCCCAGGACCTGATGATGGGCGCTCCATCCCCCATCGACGACCGCCAGCTTGATGAGCTCCATATCAGCGTCGTTAAGCCGAAGCCCCGCGACAACAAATAGGGCGACAGATATCGCCCGGGACGTACGGATAGAGCGATCAGGGCGGCCCTACGAGCCGCCCTGATTCGTTCACCGCGCGTTTTCCTATCCAGATGCGGTGGAGTTCCGAACTTCCTATCGGAGCCAGGACATCGGAGAGGTGGCGTCGATTTTCCCGTCGGAAAAGAGCTTCTGCACCGAGGATGCTGAAGGAGTGCCAGCCGCGTCGACCGAGAAGTCGACGTACGAGACTTTGAACGACTGGCCGTCGACTTCGAAGAACGCGATTTGACTTCCATCGGGAGACCAGACGGGAGAGACGAGCGATTTCCCCTGGGTCAACTGGGTTGGCTGGCCGCCGGTAACGGGGACAACCCAGAGATCGTTTGCGCTGCCGTCCCGTTGTATAAACGTGATCCACTTCCCGTCGGGGGACCACGAGGCGTCGTACGCGCCCGAATCTGCTGTAACCAGGCTCGTCAATTTGCCGCTATTGACATCGACAATCCAGAGGCCGGTCGTGCGTTTGGAACTGTCCTTCGTCAGCGTTCGCTGCGTAAAGACGATCTGCGTTCCGTCTGGCGAGAAGCACGGGTTCTCAACATTGTCGCCATTGACGGTCGACGCGCCAACCTGACGCGGTGAGTTCCCGAGCCCGCGCATGATCCAGAGGAAGTCTTTCGCGGTCTGCAGGTCGCTGACGTAAACAATCGTGTCGTCGATCGATGACCAATTGGGATCGAGTGCCCAGACGGCATTGTCGACGTACGCTTGCGTTCCCTCCTGACCGCGCGGCTGATTGTCGGTCAGTTGGGCCATCTTGTTCGTGCTCATGTCGTAGGAGTAGAGATCGGAAAACGCGTCGCCGGTGCGCACGAAGACGAAGCGATTGCCGTCGCTGGACCAGGAGGGTGCGGAGGCATCACCCACATGGGTGACCTGGTGCACGCTGCCGTCCCAGAGGTAGATATCACCGTTCTGAGCGAAGAGGATGCGTCCGGAAGGCTTGGAGCCCGCCGAAACCGATTTGGTCAGGCTCGGATCGACATTCCCGCAACCAACCGAAACTGCGAGAAGCAGCACGACCGGAAGAAAGAGTGCGGTGAACCTGAAGAGTCGTCGTCTTCTCGAAGTGGTCATCGCTCCATCCTGCCCGCGTTCGAAAATCCCCGTGACCGCAACGCGGATCGCGCCACCGTGACCTCGTCCCACGGTCGACGCTCGGCACCGTAGATTATGCACTTTTCGTGGCCCTTGCCGGTCAATAGGACCACATCGCCGGGCTCAGCGGCATCGAACGCTGCATCGATCGCGCGCGAGCGATCCTCGCATCGTACGAAATCGACGCCTTCCCGGGCACCGGCACCGATCGCACCGTCGGCGATTTCCGCGATGATGGCGTCCGGATCCTCGAAGCGAGGGTCTTCCGACGTGAAGACGGCGAAGTCCGCCTCGCGGGCCGCGACCGCGCCTTGTACGGCTCGCTTGGCACGGTCCCGCTCTCCGGCGCTTCCAAAAACGACAATGATGCGGCCATTATTCAGCGATCGAAGCAGCCGGATCGTCTTCTGAATCGAGTCAGGCGTATGCGCGTAATCGACGAAAACGTCGAACGGCTGTCCGGCATCGAGACGCACGAGGCGGCCAGGAACTGATTCCAGCGATGCCAGACCATCGGCGATCGCGTCGACGTCTAATCCGACAATCTGGGCCGCCCCCGCGGCGGCAAGCGCGTTGTACACGTTGTACGTGCCGATCAGGTTCAAGTGTACCGGTCGCCGTTTCCCATTCATGAGTAGATCAAATGACGTTCCGCCAATACTGACGGAAATGCGCTCCGCTCGAATTTCGGCCGTGTTGTCGTCAACCCCGAACCAGAGAATTGGCTGTTGACCGGCGTGAGCGGCAATCGAGCGCGCTCCTTCGTCATCGAGATTGAGCACGACTCCACGAGGAAAGGCTCGATCGCGTCCGGCATCCACGAATTCAAGTAGCTTGGCCTTCGCCAGCCGATACGCCTCGATCGTTCCATGAAAATCGAGATGCTCGTGCGTGATGTTCGTCACCACGCCAATGTCGATTGGACACGTATCGAGGCGATGCAGCTCCAGACCATGAGACGTTGCCTCCAGCACGCACCAATCGACATCCGCCGCGCGCATCTCCGCCAGGCGTCCCTGAATCTCAAGCGACTCGGGCGTTGTCTGTCGCGTGTCGTGATCGACAACCTCGTCGGCGATGCGAACTGACACGGTCCCGATGAGCCCCGTCCGGAACCCGGCATGGCGCAGCACGGCGTCGATCATGAAACTCGTCGTCGTCTTGCCGTCGGTACCTGTGACCCCGATCACTCCGAGACTCGCTCCTGGGTCGCGATAGAAACGGTTGGAGACCCGGGGCAGTGAGGCGCGCGTATCGTCTACCAGTACCGCGGCGTCGAACTGTTCCACCTCATCTGACCACTCTTCCACCAAAACGGTTCGAGCTCCGAGAGCGAGCGCCTGAGCCAGGTACCGGTGGCCGTCCGTGTAGCCGCCCTTTAATGCCACGAAGAGGCTCCCTGGCCGCGCTTCGCGCGAGTCGTAGCAGACCGATGTGACTGTGGTATGGAGATCGCCGTGACTCCGACGTGGCTGAATCGTTTCAGTCAGGTCCTGGAATGGGCACGCAAATTCGTTCATAACAGGCTCGGCCTTACCATCTTCCACGCTCGCATCAAAGGCTGCATGTAGACACGCTCGTAGACGCCCGGATAACTGACGACTTTTCCGCCGAAGCCCTGTTTAAACCGATAGACGCCCCACATGCCATCGCGGACATTGACCGTCCCACCGTTCTCGGCGTTCGACGGCGACTCATCCGCGGCCGGAATGCCCCACAGATCATAGGACGAGCAGCCTGATTCACGAGCCCAGCGCATCGCGGCAAATTGGATGAGATACGCCGGCATGTGTCGCTGGAGCTCCGTGCGCGTCGCGCCGTACATGTAGATGGCCTCCTCCTCAGTTTTGAGGCCAAGAAGACCTGCCGCTGGCTCGCCTTCGAACTCGGCGATCAGCAGGGCCACATCGTCGCCAAAAACCCGCATCATATCGTCAAAGTAGCCAATGTCATGCACGCCGAACTCATCGCGCTCGGCCGTCTCCTGAAGCAACCGGAAGAAGAGTGGCACGTCTCTCACGGTTCCGCGTCGAATCGTCACGCCGCGGCGCTCGGCCAACCGGACGTTGTAGCGCGTCTTGGACTTCATCGCGGAGAGAAGTTCCTCGTCACTTGCCTGAACATCCACCTTGATGGTTCGTTTCGGTTGAACCAACACATCATTCTGCTTCCACAGCAACGATCGGCCGAGTCGAATGGGCACGTCGGTGGTCTCCGGCTCGATCAGCACCGCGACGGCACGTCGGCGCCGGCATTCGTCATCGACTGCCCGGGTGAACTGCGCCACCTCTCCGACCGACAGTTCACCCGCCAATGGGCCGCGGGGAACATATGCCACGGAAAATGGCCCAACTCGCCGGAAGAGTAGCTGCGCGACAACTCGAGGGAGTTCACCGTACGGAAGTGATAGCCGTACGGGCGTCCACCCGTGCAATGACTTGAATTCGCCCCACTTCCACGTCTGAAGAAGATGGCCCCCGAGCACGGAGACAGATCTATCCCACGCTTCGGCGTTCACATCATGATTAACGTTTGAGTGTCTGGAAGGGGTACGCGCCACGAACATCACGGCTGCAGACGCGCCGGATCATTGGTGATCAACGCCTGATTGAGGGCTTCCTGTGCGGCATCTCGCATGACCGGATCGTTCGCTTTGACGATCCGGCGAAGCGCGCCGACCGCGACTTTGCCACCAATCTGTCCCAGCGCGCCGACGGCGGCGGTGCGCACCTCGGTGTCCTCATCCTCGACGAGATCGAGCAGTTGGTCCACCGCACGCTCATCGCCAAATTCCCCGGTCGCTCGAGCCGCTTCGAACCGCACCTCGGGATCAGGGTCCTGTAACTCTTCCAACACGACTGGCAGCCACTTTTCTGACAGGTTTCGCCCCATTGAGTAGATCGCGCCGGTTCGCATGTCGAGCAGCACCGATTCAAACGCTTCAGAGATAGCGTCCTCCACGTCGACATCGTCCCCGAAGTACGCGACCGACTCGAGAGCACGTTTGCGGGTCGAGGACACATCGTCGGTGTAATAGAGATCTAGCAGCACGTCGCGGATGCGGTCCCCGAGTTCCTCGTCGATCTCTCCCGTCGTCGCCAGGAAGGCGAACCTGCCCAGTGCCTCGGCTATGGCCTCGCGAATGATGGGATCTTGCTCAGTTCTGAGCATGTCGAGCAGTTGATCGGCGAACGACGTGCTCTCGTCCTCCCACAGCCCCTGTATCGCAAGAGCCCTGACTTCGACGTCTGTGTCGGAGAGAAAGGACCGCTGCAGGCGCGAGAAGTTCAGCTCGACGTTCGCCTCGGACTGCTCGAGCATCTGTCGAGCTACGAAGCGGCGCGATTCGACCGGAAGTTCCCGCAGCATCGGCAGCACAGCATGCAAGGTCGCGCGGTCGATGTCCGAGAATTTCAGGACATCAACCGCGTTCAGGTTGCCGGATTTAAGACTGGTAAGTGCCTGACTCAGCTCTGGATCGAGCTGATCAGGATTTGGTGGGTTCGTAGTAAAAAACATCTTCCACGTCTGGATCTGTACTGAAGGATGAATGTTCGCCGGACGTTACGATCGAGCGAATCAGTTCAGTGCTCATCGGACGCTCGATATTAGCTGCAGGTACGAGATCGTCCAGCATCGCCATGAATTTCGGGCTTTCGCTCGTGCCAACCTGCTCGCCGATACGCTCGAACACAACGCCAAGCGTGAGATCTGGGCGACGGCGCATGCGATCCTCAAGAATCGGAACGTTCGCCAGTTGCGGGAAACGATTCTCTGAGACGACCATGTCCTCTTGCGTGGCGCAGTAGAACGTCATCGGCCGGAAGACATAGCGACTACGCTTCTCATCGATCTGCAGCAACTTCCGATCTTCGCCCGACACAGGAAGGAATTCGATCAGGAACCGGCCGCTTTCCTCACTGCGTTCGATGGTGAAGAGAGCGCCTGGCACCAGGTTTTCCAGGAAGAACCGGTCGAACCCCGCGATGTACCCCCCGCGGTTGTTGGTTGGGAAGTGCATCTCAACGAAGAACGTTTCGTAGTTCTGCGGAGATTCAAACACCAGCATGGCCGACCGCTGATCGGGCAGTTCCTGCTTCGGAAAGAGTGACGCGAACAGCCCATTCAGGGGCAGGACACCATATTGATACTCATAGAAGGTGAGAACGTGCTCGATGACTGTCTCGCCCTCGGGAAGCGGCTCTGCATCGTCATCCAGCAGGAACCGGTAGTCGCTTCCAATTTCACTTGCCTTACGCTTGGTGGTGCCAAGGGTTGGCAGCCCGCTCGTTGACCAGAACCGCTTCATCGCGGTGCCAACGTAGTCGAACTCTCGCTGTTCACGCGAAAGCCGAAAATTGAGGGCGAATTTCATCAGTCCATATTCGTCAGCGGTCGGCCTCATGCCGAGAACATCCTGCAACAGGACCTCATCGGAGAGCGGTTCGTTTCGTTCGAGCAGGTACTCCCGGATTCTCCGCAAGTCACCGCGACTCAGGCGCGGCACCTTGTCCTCCGCCATCCATTGGTTGCCGAAATTGGCGACCGAGAGCTCATCACGAAGCTGATTAGCAATGACCGCCGCCAACGTGTTGTCGTCGACGTCCGTGACGTCAGTGAGCATCTGCGCTGGTCCGGTCGCGGCAGCTGGTGCCGGAATCCGCTCGATTTCTATATCGGTCGCTTCGTCTGACAACGCTTCGGGCACGGTTGTCAGGAAATCCTCTTCCTCGTCGGCCACGGGACCGCCGATGAGTTCCGGCTCAGACGCGTCGGAAATGTGCGCGACCTTGGCCCGTTTGACAGGCGTAGCGGGACGCTCGGGTGCTGGTTGTGGGTCCATGAACCGCTGCGCCAACACGTGTTCGCCGTCTTCTTGCGGAGGAGGCGGTGGCGTTCCTTCTACAGTCGTCACCGCATAGGTCGCGTCGTCAATTTCCTCGACCCCGAAAACATTAGAATTGAGCCGGATGACCCGGTCAATCTCCGTCTGCCAATCCTCCGCGGATCGGTCCTCCGTGGTCGACGCAAAATAGCCCGCTAGGGATGACAGCGACGCGCGAATCGGCGCTGCCCGAGGAAAGAAACGGCCCATCGCGCGCATGACGTTGAATGCGTCTGCGGCGACCTTCTGCTCTTCCTTGTTTCCCTTGAATTTCGGTGTTGGTGAAGCCTCTGCCGTCTGCATGCCCGTCGCACGCTCCTCTTGCCTGCCTGGCGGGAAAACTACCTCGACGAGTTCGCCCGATCCCGCAACGCACTAACGAGGTCCTGCGTGGACATTGGCTTGTCCGAGTTTCGCAGTACCGTCAACAAATAAGTGATGTGTTCGCTGGTAAGATGAAGATTGTCCATGGTGGTCCTATCTACAAACTAACCCTTGAAGTCTACACGGACGCACCTGTTCCGGCAATTTCATCGCGTCTCACCGCTCGACTGGTCGCGCAGGCTCTGGAGAGCCAGCGCGACGGCTCCAAGCACTGTTGCGTCCGGTCCTAGTTGGCTGGCGCTCAATCTGACACGTCGGGCTGCCGACGGATACGAGTATTGTCGGACTCGCGCGCTCAGTGGATCCATCAGGAGCGACCCAACGTCCGATACCGAACCGCCGATGATGAACGTCGCCGGATTAAGCGTCGTTATCAGATTCGCGACCGCCAGTCCGAGCACCTGGACGGTTTCCGACACGATAGCACTCGCGATCTCATCTCCGCGGCGGGACGCATCGAAGATCGCCTTGACCGTGATCTGGTTCGGATTCGCCCAACGCCCTACCGCGGCTTCCGTGTCCGCTTCAAGTCGTTCCCGAAATCTGGCCACGATCGATGGCCCCGCGGCGTAGGCCTCGAGATGACCGGGTTTGCCGCACGAACAGATCGGCCCACCGATGGATACCACCATGTGGCCGAACTCTCCGGCGGTGCTACTCGCGCCGTGCAGCAGGCGCCCGTCAACAATAATCCCGCCACCCACCCCCGTTCCAAGGTGGACGTAAACGACGTCGTTCGAGCCTCGCGCCGCGCCGTAGAGAATTTCTCCCCAGGCGGCCGCTCTGGCGCTGTTATCGATCACGGTCGGAATGTTGAGGTCGTCCTCAATGAGGTTTACGAGCGGAAAATTCTCAAAACCGGACGCACGGTGCGAGAGGAGCGTAAGTCCGCGGTCGACGTCGACAGGACCGCTGAAGGCAACACCGATACGGACGATCTTGTCGCGGCTCACGCTCGACGACTGGCACGCCTGATCGACCAAGCTCTTGATCGTCTCCAGCACACCTGGGGCCGGTGCCATACTGTCGATCGACCGCGCCTGTCCAGCAATCCGTCCAGCCGCGTCGGCGATGACGACGCGCTGTCCACGTCCGCCGATCTCAATACCACACACATATGTGTCGGCCCCGAGCTCCCGGCTCCAACCACCAGGGAAGCGTGCCTGTTCCACCCGTCCTCCCGTACTTTCCCATCGCGGCGAGGGCCGACGAGCGCCTCCCCCCGGGGTTCAAGAAAGGCCATTCTAGCACGGGTTTCGCGGATTGTGCGCGCATGCACGAACCCAAAATCCCGCCGGGCGTCTGATAACACCCTCCTTGCGCCCCGCGAAGCGGAAATGATAGACTCTCGCTTGCTCGTCCGGGAGTCATTCCCCGATAGCTCAATGGTAGAGCGAGCGGCTGTTAACCGCTAGGTTG
The DNA here is from genome assembly GCA_963728335.1 of uncultured Chloroflexia bacterium. GTDB lineage: Bacteria > Chloroflexota > Chloroflexia > Thermomicrobiales > Thermomicrobiaceae > CALAGB01. The sequence goes on along the minus strand of CAVSJP010000006.1, from coordinate 299,087 downwards.
TAGGTTCGAGTCCTACTCGGGGAGCCAGGGATCTTGAACACCGTCGGAGGTTTTCCGGCGGTTTTTTTGTGCCCAGCATTCACCTGCGAGCGGCAAGACACAAGGCGGCCTGTTGGCCGCCTTCACAGGCTGTATGTCTGCGATTGCAGGTTATCGGTAGGCTTCGCGAAGAACCTCGGCGACTTCCGGCCGGGTAAACTCCGGCGGCAGGTCCTGCCCGTCCCGCAAGAGATCACGAACCTTTGTGCCGCTCAGGAAGACCCGCTCGCTCGCGTCGTGGGGGCATGTCTTGGTCGACGCCATTCCCGCGCAACGCTTGCAGTAAAAAGCATGCTCAAAGGCCAGAATTTGGATTCCGAGCTTGGAGCGGTCAATCTCATCGAAGATCTTCTGAGCGTCGTAGGTGCCGTAGTAACTGCCCACGCCGGCGTGATCTCGACCGACGATGAAATGCGTGCACCCGTAGTTCTTGCGAATGATTGAGTGGAAGATCGCTTCCCTCGGACCGGCGTACCGCATGGCCGCGGGCATGACGCCGAGGAGCACCCGATCCTTGGGGAAATAATTCTCCAACAGCACCTCATAGCAGCGCATGCGAACGTCGGCCGGCACGTCGTCGCTCTTGGTTTCGCCGACGAGTGGATGTAGGAGCAGTCCGTCGACCATCTCGAGCGCGGTCTTCTGAATGTGCTCGTGGGCGCGATGGACCGGATTGCGAGTCTGGAACCCGACAACCGTGTTCCATCCTCGTTCCGCGAAACTGGAACGGGTCTCGGCCGGAGTCAGCGCATGACTCAGAAACTCCGAATCGACCAAACGCCGATACACCGTCACTGGGCCGGCGAGAAGCACGTCACCCTGGCGATAGACCGCGGCCACGCCGGGATGATTCACGTCGTCCGTGCGGTAGACGTGCTTCGCCTCTGATCGCTTGTCGTATGAAAATCGCTCACGAACTTCGAGTCGCGCTGCTGGTTCGCCACTCTCCTCGTCGACCAGAAGGACAGACTCGCCGTCCTTAATAGTCGACGCCTCATCCGAATTGACCGCCAACGTTATGGGAACCGACCAGGGTAGGCCGTTCGCCAGGTGCATCTCGTTGACGACGTTGTCGTAATCGGCTTTGCCCATGAATCCATCGAGTGGACTGGCCGCGCCAATTCCAAGCAATTCGAGATCGGCCAGCACACGCCGGCTGACGCCAACCCGCTTGAGGGACCCGGCAGCTTGTAGTTCCGACGCGGCCTCTGCCGGTGAGACAAGCCGCTCGATCAGCAAACCTCCGTGGGGGTCGATCATCAGTCGTTCCCCACAATCGCGGCGCTCTCGGTCGCTGAAGACGGGAGGTAGCCGAGCCGCTCAAGTTCGGCCAGGACCTTGATGGCGCTCTCCTCGGCCGACTCCAGGTGCGTCTCAATGACGACTTCAGGATGCTCCGGATCCTCGTACGGATCGGAAACACCGGTGAAGTTCGAGATCTCGCCACGAAGCGCCTGGGCGTACAGACCTTTCACGTCGCGCTCGACCAGCACGTCGATCGGGCACTTTACGTGGACTTCGAAGAAGCGGCCAATTGTCTGGCGCGCCTCGTCACGCGTGTTTCGGTACGGAGAGACTGCCGCGACGATCACGACCACGCCGTTGCGCGTCAGCAAATCACTGACGAATGCGATCCGGCGGATATTGATGTCCCGGTCCTCCCGAGAAAATCCCAATCCCTTGCTAAGATTCGTCCGGACGACGTCGCCGTCCAGAACTTCAACCGGCAGACCGCGTGCTCTCAGCTCACTTTCGACAATCTCGGCAATTGTGCTCTTCCCAGCTGACGGGAGCCCCGTCAGCCAAATCGTCACCCCTTTTGACTCAGTCACCCGTTCCCCCGATTCCTCATCACTCCGCAACCGACAGGCGCCCATTACCGGAGAGCCATCGGACGAATGTTCAACGCGCATCATCTTCACCCATTGACGAGATGCACAGTCCTGTCCGAGCTCGAATTACCAATGCAGACCAATAATTGGCGCAGAATCAACCGGCCCGCGAGTGTATCAAATTCGACGATGATCGACGAAGCCACGACTCAAACTTGGTCACGACCCGCACTTCGCAACGATCGAGAACTACGTTGCGCGGCCATCGACGAAATCGCATATACCGCCGGTGGTCATTTCGTCTCTCCGCCTCGAGCCGCGTCAGTCGCGAACGACGTTCCGCGCATGGTGTCGGGGACCGGAAGTCCGAACAACTCCATAATCGTCGGTGCGATATCGTAGATCTCCAGATCGTCCCGGCGTTTGGGTGAAAGGCCGGGTCCTGCGCCAACCACCATGCCGTACATGGCGTGGTTGGCATCATCCGGACCGGTGTCGTTTTCGAAGCTGAAGATCTGGCCGGATCCGATGGTGCCGTTGCTGCGCCAGCCAAGGTCACCGAAATAGACGAGCAGGTCGGGAGGAATCCCATTTTGTTCGACCCAGAGATCTTCTGGACGATGAACTCGGTTCCCCAGTAGCTGTCCGTCCGGTCCAGTCATCTGTTGCAGACGGTCAATGAGCTCGCGACGAAGCGCGTCATACTCGGACTGCGGCACGATCCCCTGTGGCTCGCGTCCCTCGACATTCAGACACAATCGGCAGTAATAGCCGCCCTCGCCCCATGCGCGAGTTCGCGGCCAGTCAACGTTGGCCTGGTGGAGTGGCACCTGGTTCGTCGGCGGTTCGACCAGCGTGAGGTAGCCTTCGCGCTGCAACCACTCGTTGATACAGACCGATCCCTGCATGGCCCGCGCACCGTGATCTGAAACGACGAACACGTCGGTTCCGTCGTCGAAGCGCGCCATCAGGTCGCTGATCTCGTCGTCGAGATACCGGTAGTAATCGAATATCACGTTGCGATAGCGATGATCCTCGACGTAGTCAGGATGTGAGTCGTCCAGGTAGCGCCAGAACGCGTGGTGGATACGATCGACGCCGATTTCGACCATCATGAAGAAATCCCACGGCCGAGTATCGAGCAAATGCCGTGCGACCGTGAAATGCTGTTCGGTCATCTCGTAGATCTCGGCCAGAATGCGATCGCGATCATCGCTCCGAAAGTTGCGCACGTCAACATGGTATGGTCCCACCAACTCTTCAATTTCACGCCGAAGATCGGGTGGAAACGTGTATTGATCCTCGCGTGGATCAGCGGTGAGAAAGCAGCTGACAAGCTCTCCATGGACGGGAATGGGCGGGCTCGTCTGCGGCACGCCGACGGTGATAACGTGCTTTCCAACCGCGCCCAGCATGTCCCACAGACGTGGAGATTTGATCGCGTCGGACCTGGCGACTGAAAGACTCTGGTAGCCATAGTCTTTCCGGTTGCGAAATCCGTATACGCCGAGCTGCCCGGGATCGCGGCTCGTCATCATACAGCTCCAGGCCGGGACGGTGATCGGTGGCTCGGTACTCCGGAGCGTTCCCCATGTCCCACGTTCGACCAACGACCGAAGCGTGGGAAGCTGATCGAGCCAGCGTTCGAAGACAAGTGATGGTTCGGCGCAGTCCAATCCAATGACCGCGACCCTTTGACTCACGGATTCCCCTCTCGTTGGAGGACGAACAGTTTTCCGACGACCCATGGCATCGGATCAGAGTCCGCAACGGGCTCTGCCCACACGCTACCAAATTCGACGAAGAAATGAACCTGGTTGGTCGTTCTGGGACCTCCGTCCTGGCGGTCAGGTACCGGCGACTCTGGTTGTTTAGAACATTTGATGTACATTGACATTGATTGTCGCAGAATGCTACCGTTACGCAGTCCTGACGGCGTTGGGGGGTGCTGTTTTGCGGAAATCGATCGCGAATCAGCCGGGCGCCGGCAAGAGGCCAATAAGCTCGTGTTGCTGTCCGTCGATTGATACGTTGCGGCACTCGAACGACGGCGAGCAGAAAGCGGCGACACTGACATTGTCGACCGCGCTCGAGAAGGATTGGGAAAGGCTGTCTTGGGGGTTGCGGCGGCAGGTAATTACTCCTGCGCACTTCCACAGCGAGAGCTCCGATTTTCGGCCAGATCGCAGATGGGGCAGCGCACGCCTGGCAGAATGTCACTGCGCCAGCCCTCATGGAGCCGCGACGCGTCGTACAGCGCTCCTCTTCCGCTCGCAATCGTCACCTTGGACATCCGCGACGGACTGCTTTCAGCCAGCCACTCTGAATCTCGAACGATCCCACCTTTTCCGAGATACAACTGGAATGTTCCGACGTAGGACTGACGAATCCTGATCCGTTTTGGTTTGAGCCACATGCACCGGTGACGACCGCCGACGACCGAGACCAACAGGGCGTTCGTTCGTTTTATGTCAGGCGCGACTTAGAGATCGACATCGGTCAATACGGGTGTCATCGAGCGTGATGCTGGGGTTGGTAGCAACATCATTAGTTTATTCCACGAAGAGGGGCCGGCGGTGGACGCAAAAGACCACTTCGACTTCATCGTTCTAACTCCGGCTGGAGAACCAGACGCACGATTGGCGATTGCTGGAAGTCGAGCTGGTGCTTTTGGCGTGCTCAATTTGGAGCATACGAACGATCTCGCGTCAGCGCTTTCGGCGTATACGTCGTTGCGGACACATGGCAGAGGTCGTACGGGTGTCCAACTGAGCGAACGTTCACTCACCTTTCTCGATGCGATGACGAGTGGACAGATTGAACGCCCCGACATTGTCATCTTGACGAGCGAGCTGATCCGAGCCCGGCCGGAATTGATTTCCGCGGTCAAGCTCGGCGGGACGCAAGCCTATGTCATTGTCACCGATCTCGAAGGTGCGCTCACCGCGGAATCAAACGGCGCGGATGGGGTCATCGCCCGGGGACACGAAGCCGGAGGGTGGGTCGGTGACGAAACCTCTTTCGTATTGCTGCAGCGACTCGCGCCGAGACTCGAAATCCCGGTGTGGATCCACGGGGGGATCGGACTCCACACGATCGCCGCGGCATCCGTAGGCGGCGCATCCGGCGTCGTGCTCGACAACCAGTTGCTTTTGACGCGTGAGTCGCCCTTGCCGGACGAGCTCAAAGCGCGCGTTGCGACCATGGACGGCAGCGAGACAATCTGCCTCGGCGGGTCGCTCGGAGCCGGGTTCAGGGCGTATCTCCGACCGGGACTCGCCGCGCTCGAAGCGCTGCGACAAGATCTGACAGAACTCATGATCGCCGGTCACGATGATGTTGATTCAGTGGTTCGATGGCGCGAGGCTGTCGAGCAACGCGTCGGCTGGACGAGAGTTAGCGACCAGGTTCTGGCGATCGGCCAGGATGCATGCTTTGCTTCCGGATTGGCCGACCGTTTCGTCACCGTGGGTGGAGTCATCGGTGGTCTCACCGATGCACTGCGAGACCACCTTCAAGCCGCGAGGCGACACAACGTTCTGGCACCGGATTCAGCGCTCGCCAGATCTCATGGCACTCGCTACCCGATTGTTCAAGGCCCAATGACGCGGGTCAGCGATCGGGCGGCATTCGCCGATTCTGTCGCGACGGCCGGCGCTCTCCCGTTCGTGGCGCTCGCACTAATGAGGGGTCCCGAAGTCGAGGAGCTACTCACCGAAACCGCGCAGCGCTTGACCGATCGCCCGTGGGGGGTCGGCATTCTCGGGTTCGTGCCGCCCGAACTTCGCGCCGAGCAGTTAGCCGTGATCCGGGCCAAGCGACCCCCGTTCGTGCTTATCGCAGGTGGTCGATCCGATCAGGCGCGGATGCTCGAGGACGAGGGCATTTCGACATATTTGCACGTACCGTCACCGGGTCTGCTCAAGATGTACCTGCAAGACGGAGCGCGTCGCTTCATCTTCGAGGGACGAGAGTGTGGGGGGCACGTCGGTCCTCGCACCAGCTTCGTTCTCTGGGAGTCGATGGTGAACGTCCTTCTCAACGATCTCCCGAAAGGCGTCGACCCGTCGAGCGTGCACGTTCTATTCGCCGGCGGCGTCCATGACGGCCGGTCCGCGGCGATGGTGTCAGCCATGGGTGCGCCCTTGGCCGATAAAGGGATGAAAGTCGGCGCGCTGATCGGCTCCGCCTATCTCTTCACCGAAGAAGCGGTCGCCAGCGGTGCAATCACCAGAGGTTTCCAGCAGGCGGCAATTGCGTGCGATAAGACGGTGCTGCTCGAGAGCGGCCCGGGCCACGCTACCCGCTGCGTTCCGTCGCCGTTTGCCGACGATTTCGAGAGCGAAAAGCGCGAGTTGCTGCACCAGTCGCTCAGTTCTGACGAAATCCGGAATCGGCTGGAAGAGCTGAACATCGGACGGCTGCGTATCGCGTCGAAGGGCGTCGACCGCAATCCGGGTTACCGGGACGATCCGTCGGCACCCAAACTGGTGGAAGTGAGCGAGACCGAGCAGTGGTCGCGTGGCATGTACATGATCGGCCAGGTTGCGGCGCTTCGTTCGACGACCTGCACCATGGCCGAACTGCACCAGCAAATCTGCGATGGATCGACCGATATTCTGAAGTCGGGCTTCCACGTCGTGACTGTCGACGACCCGGAACAGCGAGCACCATCCGACATCGCCGTGATCGGCATCGGTTGCATCGTGCCGGGCGCGCCAGACATGAAGACCTTTTGGGCGAACATCCTCAACAAGGTCGATTCGATCACTGAGATCCCGGAGAAGCGCTGGGATTGGCGGCAATATTACGATCCGGACCGGAACGCGCGCGACAAGATCTACTCCAAATGGGGCGGATTCATCGACGACGTGCCGTTCGACCCGATCGAATTCGGCATGCCGCCGAGTACGCTCACGTCGATCGAGCCGTTCCAGCTACTGGCGTTGCTCGTGGTGCGCGCGGCTCTCGAGGATGCCGGACTTGATGAAGCGGCCGTTCCCGCGCGAGCGGACGTCGGTCATGCTCGGCGCTGGCGGCGGCGGCGGGGACCTGAGCGGAAACTATGTCGTTCGCTCGAGCCTGCCCTCCCTCTTCGGGGAGTCGGCCGCGCCTCTGACCGAAGCAGCTGGGCGACACGCTTCCCGAGTGGACCGAAGATTCCTTTGCCGGAATCTTGATGAACGTCGCGGCCGGGACGAGTCGCGAACCGCTTCGATTTCGGCGGACTCAATTACACGGTCGACGCGGCCTGCGCGTCGTCGCTCGCCGCCATCTACCTCGCGGTGCGCGACCTCGAGAGCGGCAACAGTGACGTGGCGATCGCCGGCGGCATCGATGCCATCCAGAATCCCTTTGCGTTCCTCTGCTTCGCCAAGACTCAGGCGCTGTCGCCGACCGGCCGCTGCCGCCCGTTCGACGCCGAAGCCGACGGCATCGCCATCAGCGAAGGCTTCGCCACGGTCGTCATGAAGCGGCTGGCGGACGCCGAGCGTGACGGTGACCGGATTTACGCGGTCATCCGCGGTGTTGGCGGCGCGAGTGATGGGCGAGACCGAAGCCTGACGGCCCCTCGGCCAGAAGGGCAGATGCGCGCGCTTCGCCGTGCCTACGCCCAGGCGGGCTACGCGCCGTCGACGGTGGGGCTGATCGAAGCCCACGGCACCGGCACGGTCGCCGGCGACAAGGCCGAAATCGAGGCGCTTTCGCGGTTCTTCGCGGAGTACGGAGCGGAGCGGCAAGCGACCGCGGTCGGTTCGGTCAAGTCGATGATCGGGCATACCAAAGCAGCCGCCGGAGTGGCGGGTCTCATCAAAGTGGCACTCGCGCTGCATCACGGAGTGCTGCCACCGACGCTTGGAGTGACGCAGCCCAACCCGAAAGCGAACTTCGCCGAGACGCCGCTCTACGTAAACACCGAAGCGCGTCCGTGGCCACGGCATCCGGATGGCCGCCCTCGGCGTGCTGGCGTGAGCGCGTTCGGATTCGGCGGTACGGACTTCCACGTCGCGCTGGAGGAGTACACCGGAGAATACTTCTCCGAACCGCGCGTGACCGTCGACGCGTGGCCCGCCGAGCTCCTGGTCTGGAAATCCGACTCGCGATCCCGAGATCGTGAGCGAGGTCAAATCGCTGCTAAGTCAACTCGAAGCGGGGGCAGGCCGTCGCTGGCCGACCTGGCCTACTCCGTTCGCGTTGAACGCGTGGCTCCGGCCCGGTTACTTTGGCGATCGTTTCCGACTCGATCGAAGACCTCATCATCAAACTTCGCGGGATCCCGGAACTCCTGGCCAGTGAAGGTGATCACCATCATCTGCCGTCCGGCATCCATTTTTCCGATCGTCCGCTCGCCCAGGACGGTAAAGTCGCGTTCCTCTTCCCGGGCCAGGGATCGCAATACGTCGATATGTGCCGCGATCTCGCGGTCATGTTCCCTGACGTTCGTGACTGTTTCGAGCGCGCCGACGCGACGACTCGCCGATCGCTTCGACCAGCCGCTCAGTCGGTTTGTCTTCCCGCCGCCGACGTTTACGCCGGAGGAGGCCAAAGCACGACAAAGGGAACTGACTGAGACAAACGTGGCCCAACCAGCGCTTGGGGCGGCGGGGGTCGCGATTCTCCGACTGCTGCGACGGCTGGGCGTCGAGCCCGAGATGGCCGCCGGACACAGCTACGGTGAGTTTGTCGCGCTGCATGCCGCCGGAGTCATTCGACGAAGAGACGCTCTTCTGACTGTCGGAGGCGCGTGGACGGTTCATGCGCGAGGGCGCGGCGGACGACGCGGGAACCATGGCGGCAATCGAAGCAGGAGCCGAGGAGCTCACTCCACTCGCCGATCGAATTTGGCGTCACGCTGGCAAATCTAAACGCGCCGCTCCAGACGGTGATCTCTGGTTCGCAAGAGGCAGTTGACAAAGCCGTTACCTGGTGCACGGAACACGGCTTCCGTGCCCGACGACTGCCGGTTGCCTGCGCGTTCCACTCTCCGCTGGTCGCACCTGCCAAGGAGCGGCTCGCGGAGATGCTGTCAGAGGCGGCAATCGCAGCGACCGTCCTTTCCGGTCTACTCGAACACGACCGGAATGGCGTACCCGGACGATCCGGCGCAATCGCGGACACCGCTGAGCGAACACCTGGTCAGCCCGGTCCGCTGGCGCGATGAGATCACACACATGTACGAGTCCGGCGCGCGCATCTTCGTCGAGGCGGGGCCGAAATCGGTGCTCTCCGGGCTGGTTGGACAGATCCTCGAGGATCGTCCGCATGTGCGGGTCATCATCGACCAGCCAAGACGGAACGGCGTCACGCAGCTGCTCCATGGGCTGGCGACGCTGGCGTCCGAAGGTGTCGAGCTACGGCTTGGCGAAGTGTTCAGCGGTCGAAACGTCAAGAAGCTCGATCTTACGCGCCTCGTTGACGGCATGAATGAATCGGCCCACAAACCAACCACGTGGCTTGTGAACGGTGGCCGAGCAATACCGGCGACAATGGTCGAACAGGAAAAGCTGCCGGCCACGGTCGCGGTCAGCCTCGTGGACAGACTGGAACCGAACGCGGCCGCGGCCGCAGCAGCAACGGCATCGGAAAACGGCCGAGAAACCGGCCCATTGGAATCGAGCGCGGCCGACCCGCCCTCGAACGGTTGGGATACGGGGGCACCGGGGCTGGCTCCGGCAGGGCTCCTGAAGGGAAAAGGTGGTGGACCAGCGATGAGTTCGACGCGAGACATGCCGTTCGACGTAGCAGTCGACGGTGACGACGCAACGGCGCGCGGACCAGGTGACGGAGCAATTGACGGTTCCGAAGACGTGATGGCTTTGTTCCAACACGTGATGCAGCGATTCCTTGACACCCAGCGTTCGGTCATGCTCGCCTATCTCGGTGGCCAAAGCCCGCAGCCACGGACCGCGAATCGGTCGCTCCCGGTGGCGCGCCAGCGACCGGTGGCGTCGGCGAACGGCAAGAACGGCCACGCCGCGCAGGATCATGGGATTTCGAGAAATGTGCAGGTGCCCGAGGCTCGAGTCGTCGCAAACGGTCATCCCAGCAACGGCAACGGTCACGTGGCGACGAACAACGGTCATGACCACACGAACGTCCCGACAGTAGAACCAGAGGCCAGGGTGCCGCACGCCGCGGAGCCCGTGCATACACCGGCAACACCAGTTCCCGCGGTCGAGCCGGCGAAAGCGCCAGTGGCAGACGCGCCGATGGTTCAGGTTCCGACCCGTGAAGTGCTCCTGGACATGTTGCTCCAGGTCGTGAGCGACCGGACCGGCTACCCGCCCGACATGCTCGGTCTCGACGCTGATCTGGAAGCGGACCTGGGAATCGACTCGATCAAGCGAGTCGAGATTTCCGGAACTATCGTCCAGTCGCTGACCCTTCCTCCGGGCGTGACTCCCGATCTGGAACGGCTGACGAGCAGCCGAACTTTGAACCAAGTCGTGGAAGCGTTGGTCGATTTGGTCTCCTCCGGTCCCACTCCGGTTGCGGTGGAGGAGGGTACCCGCCCTTTTGATTTTGCGCCGGACGGTGAAAGCATCGGCCGGTTTCTCGTGTCCATGGTCGACGCGCCAGCGACCAATTCCTTGGGACTGCTGGCTCGGGACGGTGTCGTCGTCATCGCGGGCGACGCGCATGAGGCCGGCGATCGCATCGCGCAAGCGTTAACCGATCGCGGCTACCGTACCATTCGAATCGCACGAGAAACGCCTCCGTCCGGCGATGAAGGTTTCCTGGTCGCTTCGCTCGATGATCCGGCTGGCGTCGAGCGTGCGTGCGACCAGATACATGCTCGCTTTGGTCGCGCCAACGCCGTGATTCTTCTTTCAGCACTCGCTGGAGAGGGGGTTGGAGACGAATTCGACGTCGACGGCTGGACGACTCGCCGACGCCAAACACTCAACTCCCTTCTTCTCCTGGCTCAAGGTCTCCGTGAAGACCTTGAAAGCTCTAGCCTCGACGGGGGTTCGGCCGTGTTGGTCGGCACCGCGCTTGGCGGGGCCTTCGGTAGCGCGACGCCGTCACGACCAGAGTCAATCCCAGACGGCGCGTTGACCGGGTTCATCAAGACCTTGGCTCAAGAATGGCCGTCGGTTCGGGCGCGCACGATCGACTTTGACACACAGGACCCTTCGATTCAGGCAGATCGACTGCTCGCGGAACTCTTTACGGATGACAGTCTGGCAGAGGTCGCCTATGTTGACGGCAGGAGGATGCGCCTCACGATCCGGGCTGCGGACTTCACGGACGACGGCATCAGCCCCTTGGATGACCAGTCGGTCGTACTGATCACCGGTGGAGCACGTGGCATTACCGCCGAAGTCGCGTCCACGCTGGCCGACCGCTACGGTTCGACGTTCGTCCTGGTGGGCCGAACGCCAGCTCCACAGGGTCCGGAGCCCAGCTTCGCGCTCGGGATTACCGACCGGACGAAACTGCGGAAGGCGGTGCTCGAGCATTTCCGAAATGAGGGGAAACAACCGTCGCTTCAGGATGTCGAGCGAGAGGTCGGACGGATCCTTGGTGAACGGGAGGTTCGCGAAAGCCTTGCTCGTATCGGCGCCGCCGCTCGGCACGTCGAATACATCAGCTGTGACGTTCGTGACGCCGCGCAATTCGGCGACGTGATCGATTCGATCTACGCTGGCTTTGGCCGCATCGATGGAGTCATACACGGAGCCGGCATCATCGAAGACAAGCTCATCAAGGACAAACGCCTCGACTCCTTCGAGCGAGTCGTCTCCACCAAGGTCGACCCGGCTCTCGTTCTGGCCGCCAAACTCCGACCGGAGTCGCTGCGATTCATGGTCTTCTTCAGCTCCGTCTCGGGCCGCTTCGGCAACCGAGGCCAGGGGGACTACGCTGCCGCCAATGAGATCCTCAACAAACTGGCCGTCTCGCTCGATGCGAAGTGGCCCGCGCGGGTCGTCTCCATCAACTGGGGCCCCTGGTTGAAGACCGGCATGGTCTCGCCCGAAGTGCGGCGACAGTTTGCCGAACGGCAGATTACGCTGATTCCTATAGACGAGGGCTGTCGCATGCTCGACCAGGAACTTCGCTGCGGCAAAAAGGGCGAAGCTGAGGTGGTTGTTGGCGGAACCGGAAACCCGGAGGCCATGGCGGCTATCTCACGTCCCAATGCGCGCACAGCGACGACCGGAGGATCAGCAGGTGCGCCGGCACTCCTGTCGCGAAATCAGACGGTGGTTACGGCGACCGCCTCCGACGTCGAAATCATCCGGACGTTCGACGTCGCCGTCGATCGCTATCTCGATCACCACCGGCTCGACGGGCGACCCGTGCTGCCCTTCGCGTTCGCGTCCGAGTTGATGGCGGAGACGGCTGAGTCCGCACTCGGCAACCTCCACGTGGCAGAAGTGCGCGATATTCGCTTGATGAATGGCCTCACGTTCGATCAGGATACTAAGACCGTACACGTCCGTTCGCACCTCAACGAGCTCCAGACAACAACTCCTGACGGCGAGCTAATCGCGACTGTCACGGTTTCCGCACCGGGCACTCCGGGCCGCATGCATTATCGGTCGAATGTCCTGGTGACACCGGACGATCGCGCCACTCTCTCTCGATAACCAACTCGCGCCGTTGAGTGATGCCGGCGCATTCCCGATGCCCGTTGAGCAGGCATATCGTGACTGGCTATTCCACGGCCCGGTTTTCCGTCGGATCGTGTCAATCGAACGCATCGGGCCGTCGGGCGCGAGCGCCTGGCTGCTCCCGTCGTCGCCATCCGAAGCATTGGACACTCCGGACGGCGCACGGTGGATCGTGGATCCGATTCTGGTGGACGGCGCCTTCCAGATGCAGGTAATCTGGGCGCGCATGCACTGGGATGTCACGCTCCTGCCGGCGGAAGTTGGTTCCATCCACCGCTTCGACTCACTGAATGTCTCCGACGGTCCGCTGCGCTACGAACTGCGTATCCGCAGGGAGAGTTCGGCGCCGCTCTGTCACGCAGATCACTATTTCTTCGATCGCGCCGATCGCCTCGTTGGCCGGTTGCGCGATGTGGTCGGAGCGGGCTCACGCGAACTGAATCGATTGGCAGGGTCGGCCAGATGAATCCCCGACAATCTGGCGAGACGAACGGTCGCGAGCGATCGGCAGCGCGCGACGGTATCGCCATCATTGGCATGTCGTGTCTCTTTCCAGGTGCGCCGAACGTTGACGTATTCTGGCGCAACATCCTCGGCAAGGTGGACGCGGTAACTGACCCGCCTCCCGAGGCTTGGGAAAGCGATGTCTATTACGACCCGACCTTCTCCGATAAGGACAAGGTTTATTGCCGTCGCGGCGGTTATCTTGGGTCACTTGCCTCGTTCGATCCACTTCCGCATGGCATCCCCCCGGTCGCCGTAGGCGGCGAGCCCGACCAGTGGCTGGCACTGCAGATCGCCCACGACGCCATGGCCGACGGGAATTGTCTGAACCTGCCCGAGGACGTTCGTCGGCGAACCGAGGTCATCCTCGGGAAGGGAACGTACCTCAACGGCGGAAACGCGATTGCGGTGGAGCACGGGCTCGTCATCGGGCAGACGATTGAGATCATCAGAAAACTCAACCCCGAATTCACCGACGAGCAGATTGCCGCGCTCCGCGATGAGATGAAGCGCGTGCTGCCGCCGATGAATGCTGAGACCGTTCCCGGTCTGATCCCGAACATCATCGTCGGACGCATTGCGAATCGCATGGACCTGATGGGCCCAGCGTACACCGTTGACGCCGCTTGTGCCTCATCGCTCATCGCCGTTCAGCATGCGATTCGTGATTTGCGCAGTGGGGATAGCGATGTCGCGCTGGTGGGCGGAGCACAGGTCTGGATGCCGGTTCCGACACTCAATGTGTTCTGTCAGTTGGGCGCCCTCTCGCGCCGGCAGCAGATTCGCCCGTTCGACAAGGACGCCGACGGCACACTTCTCGGCGAGGGCATCGGCATGGTCGTCCTCAAGCGATTGTCCGATGCTGAACGAGACGGTGACCGGATCTATGCGGTTATTCGCGGTGGTGGAATGTCGAGCGACGGCCGCGGCGTGAGCGTCATGGCGCCGCGTATTGATGGCGAGGAACTGGCACTGCGCCGCGCCTATGAGTCGACCGGAATCTCTCCAGATACGATCGGCCTGATCGAGGCGCACGGAACCGCGACCCCCGTCGGCGACGTGGTTGAGATCCAATCGCTGACGCGTGTCTTCGGACAGCGTGGCGATGAGATGCCCCACTGTGCCATCGGGACCGTCAAGTCGATGATCAGCCACACCATTCCGGCTTCGGGAGTCGCGGGGTTGATCAAGATCGCGCTATCGCTGCATCACAAGGTTCTACCGCCTACGATCAACTGTGATGAGCCGAACCCGAAGCTCGAACTCGAGAAAACGCCGTTCTACGTCAACACCGAGACTCGTCCATGGATTCACGGCGGCAGCGAACCGCGACGCGCTGGGATCAATGCGTTTGGCTTCGGCGGCATCAACGCGCACGTCATCGTCGAGGAGTACCTGCCACCGGTGACGGAGCCGATTGTCGAGTACGCTCAGGATACGCTCGGGCACCTTCCAGTCTGGGAAAGTGAAGTCTTCATTCTTGAGGCCGCAAACCGGCAAGCGCTGGCAGCTGCCGCGGAGAGACTCGCTGCCTTTTTGGAACCGTGGACAAACGACAGCGCCAGCCTTCCCTTCTCCCTGGTCGACCTGGCTTCGACGGTGAATTCGCATCTCGGAGACGCCGCCAATAAAGAGCGGCTGGCGGTTATCGCCACGTCATTCGAGGATCTGTCCCAGAAGCTGAGTCGAGCGGCGCAGAAACTGAACGACGCCAAAGTCAAGCGCATCAAAGAAGTCTCTGGTGTCTATTACTTCTCGAACCCACTTGGCACTACCGGCAAAACGGCCCTCCTGTTCCCCGGCGAAGGATCGCAATACCAGAGCATGCTCGCGGATTTGTGCCTCCAGTTTCCGGAGGTCAGAGAATGTTTCGACCGAACAGACCGGATCTTCCGCGATCATCCCCGTAAGACGGTATTGAGCGATGTGCTCTACCCGCGACCCAGCTTTACTGACGAGGACCGACGCGAGTCGGAGCGGCGCCTCATGCACATGGACATGGCGATCGAAGCCGTCCTGACGGCCAACGACGCCATGCGTGTCCTGCTCTCGGGTCTGGGCGTTCAGCCCGACGTCGTGGTCGGACACAGCACCGGTGAGTACTCGGCCATGTCCGCGGCTGGAATTCTCCGGCTCGAGACTGAAGAGCAGGTCTCGGACTTCAGCCTGGCGCTCAACCGCTACTACCAGGGCGCCGAAACGAACGACGAAGTTCCGCGTGCGATGATGCTGGCGATCGGAGCAGAGCGCGAGCGGGTAGAGGCTGTTGCTGCCGAGGCGGGGGGCGATGTCTTCCTGGCGATGGACAACTGCCCACACCAGGCGGTGCTGGTTGGCGAGCGTGCTGCCGTGGAGCGTGCGCGCGACATCACCCAGCGCGAGCAGATGATCTTCGAGGAACTGTCGTTTGATCGCGCCTACCACACACGGCTATTCGGACCGTACGCTGAACATCTCCGGTCGGTTTTTGACAACGTGGAGATTGGCGCGCCGCACACGCCGGTCTACTCCTGTACCACGGCCGCTCCGTATCCCGACGATCCGCAGGCGGTTCGCGATTTGGTGATCGACCACTGGAGCATGCCGGTCGAGTTTCAGCGCACGGTCGAAACGCTGTATGACGATGGGGTTCGCCTGTTCGTCGAGTGCGGAGCTCGCGGCAATCTGAGCGCCTTCATCGAGGACACCTTCCGAGGACGCGACTTCGCGGCCATCCCGGCCAATGTGATGCGCCGAACCGGGATCACCCAGCTTAATCACCTGGTTGGACTGCTCGCCGCACATGGCGTGGATCTGAACTGGGCGTATCTCTACCGCCACCGTCATACCTGCCCTATCGACCTCGAAAGCCCGGCGGTTACGAAGCCGAGGGGCCGGAAAATCGACTTGGCGACAGCCTGGCCAATGCTGAAGCTCTCGGATGAGATCGTTGAAACGCTTCAAGTCCGCGGCCGTGCCACCACGGACGATGTCGTAGGCGAAGCGCCGCCGATTGAGCCGTTGGCACCGCCGAACCGCGAGACGATGTCTTCGCCGGTCGCCAGTGTCGATTGGGAAACCAGAGCGACAGACCCTGAGCCAATGCTCGAAACGTCGATCGACGACGAGTCGCCGTTCGAAGCGTCTGCAACGCCGGAGTACGCGCAGCATGTGCTTGGGGCCTTCTTCCAGACGATGGACGATTTCCTCGGAACACAGGAAGACATAATGCATGCCTTCCTGGAATCTGGTCCGGCGGTCGCGGACGACATTCCGGTACCGCCGGGAGCGTGGCAGTCTGCGCTGGACGTCGGCCCGGATGAATGGCGCTACGCCGACGGATCACCTGCAAATGGCGAACAGTTTGCCTTTTTGGGAGAGGTGGTCCATCACGTACCCGGCGTCGAGCTGACCGCTCGTCGCATCTATCGCCGCGACGAGGATTTGTTCCTCAACCATCACACGCTCGGACATCCCCTCTCCGGCGACCGGCAGCACGCGCTGGCGGTCATGCCACTGACGATGAGCCTTGAAGTCCTGGCTGAGGCCGCCGCGGCCCTGGTTCCGGGTAAGAGAATTGTCGGCATGCGGAACGTCACCGCCAATCGCTGGCTGGCGTTTGATGAGCGACCGTCGACGGTCGAAGTGACCGCGCGCAAAGTTGGCGGCGACTCCGATATCGAGCTGGTCAGCGTTGCGATTACGGACGAAACCGGCGCAACGCCGGCGGTCGAGGCGATCGTTGAACTTTCGAGATCTTTCGCCCCCTCCGCGTCTCCGATCGATGCCATCGCCGGCTCTCCTTCGAGTCGCTCGGCGGAAGAGCTCTATGGCGCCGTCATGTTCCATGGGCCGCTCTGGCAGGGTGTCGAGTCGATAGACGTGATTGGGACACGGGGCGCCGAGGCGACGCTTCGGATTCTTCCGGCTTCTGGGTTTCTGAAGTCGGCTCAAAATCCACTGTTCGAAATCGACCCCATCACGCTCGACGCGGCTGGCCAGGTTGTTGGGTTCTGGACCTCTGAAGTGTTGGAATCCGGCAGGATTGTCTTTCCGATTCGCATGGACCACCTGCAAATCTTTGGCCCGACCCCAGCACCGGGCACAACGGTGCGCTGTCGAGCGGAAATCACGTTGATTGGTTCACAGCTGACGACGTCGGTTCTCGACGTGTTGGACCATGAGGGACGACTTTGGATGCGTCTGGACGGATGGCAGGATAAGCGATTTGACCTGCCGTCACAATTCGAGACGCTGATGCGGCCGGACTCGGACGGCGAAATGTCGCGGAGTTGGACGGCCCCCATCGCACCGTTCGGATCCGGAGGAGCGATTGCCTGTCGTCTGGTAGCGAGCTCGATAGACGCGGACCGGCAGTTTTGGTCGAGCGTATGGTCCGAGGCGATCCTGAGTGGCTCCGAGCGCGAGACCTTCCATGCCCTAAAAAAGCCTGAGCCCAAGCGCCTGGAATGGCTTGCGGCGCGCACGGCGGCCAAAGATGCGGTCGGAGCGCTGGCGCGTGGTCATTTCGGCATCGATCTCGCGCCGTTCGATATCGAAATCCAAAACGACGATCACGGAGCTCCCCTTGTCCTATGCGATGCATTTGCCGCTTCCGGATTCATGCCGGTTGTCTCGCTCAGTCACTCCGCCGGAATGGCGGCCGCGGTTGCGGGTTTTGTCGCGGAGTTCGACGGTTTGCCGAGCGCGGGCGTTGGTCTGGACATCGAGCGACTGAAACCGTTACCCGATGGGTTCGTTGAAACGGCATTCGACGATTCAGAACGTCTCGTGTTTCAGACATCGGGCGCTGGTGAGTCGAACGAGTGGATCCTCCGAGCGTGGTGCGCCAAGGAGGCCATCGGCAAGGCGTTGGGATCCGGGCTGATCGAAGGTCCGCGATCGCTTCAAATTACCACCATTGACCGGACGAGTGGACTGGTGACTGCTCGTGCCGTTGGCGTGCTTGCGCAATCCACTGCAACTGCATCCGAGTACGTCGCCTTCACGGGAATCGATGGCGATCTCGTGTTTGCGACATCGTTCTGTGAATTGATTGGCACCAGAGGATAGAATATTAACAGGGTTTCAGCATGGCAGCCTGGTGCAACGGAAGGGTTTTTCGGGGATGACGCAACTTGACACGAATGTGCTGACCGAAGTGCTCAGTCTCATGAGCCAACTCGCTGGTGATTGGGAATACGACGGCGAGATCGGTCCGCAGACGTTGCTGCTAGCCGAATTGGGCCTCGAATCACTCGATCTCGTTGTCCTTGGCACCATGATCCAGCAACGCTATGGTCGCCTGCCGTTTGCCGAGTTCCTGGCTGAAATTGGACAGCGTCCGCTCGAAGAACGAGACGTCTCCGTGGCAGACCTGGTCCAATTCGTCAGCGAATATGCGACGAAGCGAGTCGGTGGTGCGGCTCGATGACCGAGCGCACGGTCTTTATCGGACTCGACGGCGCCACCTTCGCGGTCCTGGACCCACTGATGGACCGCGGAGTGATGCCCAACCTGCGCAAGATAATGGAGCGCGGAACACGCGCCGTTCTCCGGAGCATCATTCCGCCCCTGACGCCGCCCGCCTGGACCTCGATGATGACCGGAAAGCGACCGGGCCAGCACGGCGTCTTTGACTTCTTCCAGAAGGAAGCGGTCGACAGTGAGTATTTCCAGTTCAGCAACTCACAGAACGTGCAATCGGCAACGATCTGGTCGCTCGCGAGCGACGCCGGTCGCCGCATCATCGCGCTCAACTTTCCGCTGATGTTCCCGCCTCCCGAAGTCAACGGCAGCATCGTCCCTGGGGGCTGGATTCCGTGGAAGCAACTGCGGCTCGGCTGCTACCCGCCTGGACTGTTCGACCGCCTGCGCGGACTCCCGACCTTCAATGCGCAGGAGATGGCCTTCGACATGACGCTCGAAGCCAAAGCGATCGAAGGGTGTGAAGAGAACGAATACGCCGACTGGATCCGGCTCCACGAGCGCCGCGAAGAGCGCTGGATCGAAATTCTCGACTATCTGATGGAGACCGACCCCGGCGACCTGGTCGCCATCATGTTTGACGGCGTCGACAAGTTGCAGCATCTCTGCTGGCGCTTTCTCGACCCGGCCCTCAAGCCGGTCAACCCGACCCCGTGGGAAGCCGAGATCATTGAGCTCTGCGACGACTATTTCCGCGGGCTCGACACCATGATTGGCCGCATCGTCGAGCATGCAGGGACTGATGCGACGATCGTACTTGGCTCCGATCACGGATTTGGACCGAGCGAAGACATCTTTTACGTCAATTCCTGGCTCGAACGAGAAGGCTACCTCTCCTGGGCAAAGGAGTCGCCCTCCCCTGACGGCGATGCGCCAATGGTCGGCTTCGGTCAGATGACCCGGCACGTCTACCAGCTTGATTGGTCGAAGACCGTCGCCTACGCGGCAACGCCGAGCAGTCAAGGAATCCACTTTGTGACGCACCGCCAGGACGGATCAGTGATGTCGCCGGAGCAGTACTCCCAGATCCGAGATGAGATGATCGCGAAGCTCGGCAAATTGACGAGTCAGCGAACTGGTCACCGGTTCGTCGTCAAGGCATGGACCAAGGACGAAGCGTTCTCGGGACCGTTCGACGAGATAGCACCCGATCTCACGCTGACGTTGGCAGACGGAGCCGCGATGTCCATCCTGCGCTCCGAATCGATCTTCTCCAGGCGTCCCGAGCCGCGCGGAAACCATCGTTGGGATGGCATCTTTGTCGCGGCCGGAGCGTCGGTACGTGCCGGCGTGGAGGTCGACGAGCTCTCGCTCCTCGATCTCGCGCCGTTGATCCTGTATTCACTCGACATTCCGATCCCCGACGATATCACCGGTCGAGTTCCCACCGAGATTTTGAAAGAGGCGGCTCTGTCTAAACGCCCGATCGAGTACGTGCGGGCCAGTCAGAACGTTCAGAATGTAGCCGAAATCGACGCGGGAATTGACGAGGAAGCGGAGGCCACCATTCTCAAGCGCCTTCGGGCATTGGGTTATGTCGAATGATTGACGCTGGGAGATGACATGCCGAAGGTTAAGCTGAAGAATGGATTGACTGTTCACTACCAGCAGGCCGGCGAGGGCCCCGACCTGGTGATGGTGCACGGCTTGACCGGGAACCTGGCGTCGTGGAATCTGCGCATCGTGCCCCTTCTCTGGGACGACTTCCGCGTTACGACGTACGATCTTCGTGGTCACGGCTACACTGAGGCGACGCCGACCGGCTACACCGCCGACAACATGGCCGAGGACCTGCTGGACCTGCTCGAGGTTCTGGAGATCAAAGACCCGATCATCGTTGGCCACAGCTACGGCGCCGATATCGCCCTCTACTTCGCACTCCTCTACCCTGACCACGTGAAGTCAGTCATCGCTATTGAAGCGGCTCTGCCCGCCATGATCTACCAGCGCGCTTCGGATGACTGGGAGGGCTGGACGTACTGGGAAGAGGTTCTGAGCAAGGCCGGCTTCGAGGTGCCGCCTGACAAGCGCACCGATGTCGACTACCTGCTCCGGACCAGCCTCGAGATTCCCAAGCGGTGGGGACCGCTGAACGGATTGCCACGAAACTCCAAGCCGTATCTCCGGCTCATCGACGAAACATCGATTGCCAAGGACTCGATGGAGATTGGCTCATTGTCGCTGGAGCGCGTCGAGGATATTCAGGTTCCGGTCGTCCTGCTCTACAGCGATCGCTCGTCGTTTATCGGCACCTACAACATGCTTCGCGAGCGGCTCCCGCGAGTGCAACCAGTTCTGCTGCCGCAATCAGAGTGGGGCCATTTTGCTCCGCTCGAGCAACCGGAACTCGTCGCCGAGCAGATTCTGGCGGCCGCCTCAGCCTTCAGCGAAGAGGAGAGCCGCGGATGACCGCCATCACGTCGATCTACGAGTCGGCACCAGTTCTGGTGACGGGATGCTCCACCGGACTTGGTCTCGATGCCGCGGTCCATCTGGCGCAGAAAGGCTTCAAGGTCTACGCCACCATGCGTGACCTATCGCGCTCGGACACGCTCGAGACGGAGGCCCGCACACGCGGCGTAACGCTCGAGCTGCTGCAGCTCGACGTGACTGACACTGACAGCATCGACGCTGCGGTTTCGACGATTCTCGAGAATGACGGGCGGATCTATGGACTGGTCAACAATGCGGGAATCGGGCTTCGTGGGTGCCTTGAGGACCTGACCGACGCTGAGATTCGCGAATCCTACGAAGCCAACGTCTTCGGCACCATCAACGTCACCAAGCGAGTACTCCCGCATATGCGTGTCGCTCACGAGGGCCGCATCATCAACATCACATCGGTCGCGGGACGCATCTCGTCGTTCGGCCTGTCCATGTATTGCTCCGCCAAGTTCGCCCTCGAGGGCATGAGCGAGGCGCTCTATCTTGAAACCGCTCCGTTCGGCGTCAAGACAGTCATCATCGAGCCAGGCATCATCAATACTTCGCGCTGGAGCCACAATCGCGGCAACTCCGCCCAAGCGCTCGACCCGAAAAGCCCATACTATCGTCTCTTCCGAAGGGCCGAGGTCCTCGCCGACCATCGCGTTGAGGTCTCCAAAACACGGCCTGAAGACGTTTCAAAGACGATATTCCGCGCGCTGACCGAAGAGAACCCGCGGCTGCGCTATGTGGTTGGGCGCCCGGCTGGACTCGCGATTCTAGCCAAGCGTTACCTTCCTGAGCGTCTTTTCGAGAAGCTGTATTTCGGCTCGATTCTTCGCGAAATCACCAAACCGGAAGATTCGGAATCAGCCGAAACCCGGGCGGCGATTTCATCGTAGCGGGTGTGACGAAACTCATGGTGAGAACTCCCGACGATCTCCGGCGCTCGTTCCTGAGATGTTCACCCAAATTCAGCATGACCGACACGAGGCGGACTCGAACATGACTGTGCGGGTTCTCATGACCTGCTGGCCATTTGCCGGACATGTCGGCCCATTTGTCTCGGTATCGCGCGAGTTGATGCGGCAGGGACACGAGGTCGCGATCTACACCGGCGATGCAACTAAAGCGGCGATCGAGGCGGAGGGCATAACCGTCATCCCGTTCCGAGCGGTTGATGAGCAACACGTCTCGCAACTCGTCGCCAGTGTCGACCAGAGTGGGCCGTCGAAAAGAGCGGATCTACGGAACCTGGCCACGACGTTCCGCGAGTGGTTTGTCGAGACGATTCCGCAACAGATCGCTGATCTTGAACCGATCGTTCGTGACTGGCAGCCGGACATCATTCTGACCGATCCCGCCATGTGGGGCCCGATTGTTGTGCTCTGGGAACGAACAGCTGTGCCGGTATCGGTGCTCACATTCATGCTCAGCACGCTCATTCCGGGCTCTGGAGCGCCGATATCGGAACTCGGAATGCCGCCTGCCACATCAGCATCGCGGCGAGTGCTGAAGACGGCGGTCACCAGCGCGGCGCGACTCGCGGGACGCTCGATGAGACAGCGCGTCGACGAGATCCGTGCAGGCTTTGGGCTTCCGCCACTGCGATGCACAGTCAACGAGTTCACAGCTCGCCTCCCTTTGTACATCGTCCCGAACGTCCGCGAATTCGACTTCAATCGAACGGACCTCCCCGCTTCCGTCCACTACGTTGGACCACTTCCGTGGAGACGATTCCGGTACGATAGCGACTCCGCCTGGATGAACGACGTACCGAGCGATCGGCCGTGGATTCACGTCACTGAGAGCACCTTGCGATATGGAGAACCTTTCGTTTTGAGCGCGGCAGCGAGTGGATTGTCTGATGGCGCCTACCGGGTTATTATGACCAGCGGCACGCATCGCGAGATACAAAGCACCGTTTCAGGAACACCGTCAGACTACGTGCTGACGAGGCAGTGGGTCAATCATGACGAGCTGTTGCCCCGCTGCGCGGCCATGGTCAGCACGGGTGGCGCTGGAACGGTGATGGCTGCTGTCCTGGCGGGGATTCCGCAGATCGTAGTGCCGACAGCATGGGACAAGCCTGACAACGCCACGCGTGTGGCCGAGTCTGGCGTCGGACTTCGACTAAGTCCAAAAGAGTGCACGCCAGAAAGGCTACGGGCAGCGGTAGACGAAATCGTCTCAAATCCGAAGTATTCAGAGAACACACGGCAGATTCGAGAACGACTCTTGGCTGCGCCAGGGGCGCCGGAAGTGGTCAAATTGATTGACCAAGTGGTCGCTCTTCGTCACTGACACCCACACATGTCAAAGCTTTACCGGCGGGAATCGCAGGCGGAAGGGAATTCGGAAACGGCATGAGACAGTCGATGAGAGGCTTGCGTAACAAACAGGGACGTCGTCTCTGGTGGCTATTCGCCCTCGCGCTTATCGTCGTTCCCAGCCTGTCGGCCATCGCGGCGTCACCGGCAGTGACCGAGATAAACCAGCCGGGCTTCGGAGACCTTCACAACGGTTTCTCCCGGTCAATGGCTTGGTTCAATGGAAGCCTCTACGTCGGTACTACTCGTGACCAGATGTGTGTCGAGGGCGCGACCAGACAGCGTTACAACGGCACGGGCTACAACACCAATCCCGAGAAAGGCGTCTACTGCCCTCCGAATCCGTACGACTTGGACCTCCGAGCCGAGATCTGGCGCTACACGCCCACTTCAGACACGACCGGTGACTGGACCATGGTTTACAAGTCGCCCGTCATTACCAATCCGGCAGATACGTCAAAGACGGTCGCGCTAGATATCGACTATCGAGGAATGATCGTCTACACTCCGCCGGGCGGTGAACCGGCACTGTATGTTGCGGCGACGTCAGCCGGGTCGTTCATTGCGCAGATTCAAGACAACGTCGCGCCGCGAATCTTGCGGACCACCGATGGTACGAATTTCACTCCAATCACTGGAGCGCCATACAACATCTATACGCCCGGCGAGCCAGTGGATGGCATCCACCCAATCGGCTACCGGTCATTCACAATAAATGACAATCGGCTCTATGTCACGGCTGCCGAAGGGCTGCTTGGGGCCGGCGTAGTGATGGAAATCGGAGATCCGTCGACCGATAATCCGACGTTCACGCAGGTAACGCCAAATAACTTCTACGTGTTCGAGACCGAGTCGTTCAACAATCAGTTGTACATCGGAAACGGCGACGAGACCGTTGGGTACTCAGTCTACCGGGCGACGTCGACTGACTCCGCGCCGTACACGTTCACGCCGGTTGTTACCGATGGCGGAGGACGAGGTGGTGTGATCAACTCCGTCGTCTCGATGTTTGTGTTCAACGACCGGCTCTATGTAGGGACAGGCGGAGCGTTCAGAAAGAATATTCCCGTGTCCGAGCTCATCCGGATCGCGCCAGACGACTCGTGGGAGCTTGTGGTGGGAAAAGCGAGAGACACGACTGAAGGCCACCTGGAACCGATCAGCACCCTCCCGCCAGGGTTTGGCAACGTCTTCAACATGCTCTTCTGGCGAATGGCGGACTACAACAACGGTATCTATGTGGGTACCGGTGATTGGAGCTGGCTGTTTGAGAAACCCACCATTGTCAAGCTCCTGCAATGGCAGTTCGGCTTCGATGTCTATGGCAGCTGCGACGGCCAGTACTGGTACGTATCGACCATAAACGCATTCGGAGATGGTGACTTCAATTTCGGCGCAAGAACCATGCTCAACACTCCGATCGGCGGGTTTATCGGAAGCGCCAACTTCGTTCAGGGAACCAGAGTCTTCGCCGCTTGGCCCGGAACCGCGGCACCCGCATGCTCCCCGTTCTCGATTTCAGGCTATTGGAGCGCTCCGTTTAACGCGCTAATCACGAAAAGCGACGGCTCGTTGATTCGTTCGTTTGCGACGCCGTCGAACAGCAACGCTTCGTTCAACCCTTCCGATGCGACGTCGCAGCCGATGCTGCTGATGGCGGAAGATCAGCCAGGTGGCAAGGTTCTGTCGTGGGACCCGTCGGCTGGAGCCAAGCTTTACCGCGTCTATCGTGCCGAGCTTACGCCGAATTCCAAAGTTGGGGTGCCAAGCCCTGATCTTGCGATCACCTCTCCCGGCGTCACACTTCCAGAGGTTATCGGTGTTCCCGACAATGGGCCCGCGGTGCCAGACGTGAATATCCTGGGGCCCTACAGACCGATCGGCGTGACGACGTTTCCGATCTTTGTGGATAAGACGGCCAGAAAAGGCGCCGCTTATGCGTACGAAGTACAGGCGGTCTCGAGCAACGGGAGCGTGTCGGGCTACTCGAATATGATCGTTTCGCCGAGCGAAACAGAGAATCCTACGTTCAACTCCGTTCAGGCGTTTATCGACTCGCTGCTTGCAAAGGGCCAGTTGACGCAGGATTCGGCCGCCGCGCTGAGCGCGTCGCTACGCACGGCGCAGCTGCAGTACAACAACGGGAGCGTGCGAGACGCACTGACGACACTCGGAGCCATGATCGATCAGGTCAAGCCCGGTTCAGGGCTGATTTCTGACAACGTCTATGCCCAGGAGCTCGCGACGCAGATCTCATTGCTCCAGCGCTCTGTCGCTCTGGCAAACATCGCCGCCACTCCTTTGGGCCGTACCAACGGCGGGTCAATAGCGATAGACGGCAACACCTCGGCTCCGGAGCAGACATCATCCGGAGGTTCCGGAGTGCAGGCGGCTCAGAATGGGACGTCGTCCTTCATGAACCCCTGGTAACCACGTGCGAACCCGTCTAACGTGCGGGTTCTGTAGACGTGCGTACTGAGAGGCAGCCGCGCGGCTGCCTCTCACATGTTCAACCGGTACCGGTTCAAGAGGACTCCTGACATATGGATCAGACCGCAGACCAGCACAATATGACGGGCCGCACCTGCCTGATCACCGGGTCCTCGTCGGGAATCGGTGAAGCGACCGCAGCGGCACTCGCTCGCATGGACGCTCATGTCGTCGTAGCTGGCCCGACACGAGACGAAGCGGTCGCCGCGGCTGATCGAATCCGAAAGACCAGTGGAAATGTTCGCGTCGACTTCGTCTTTGGAGATCTCTCGTCCCAGACCGAGGTGCGACGCATCGCCGCGGAAGTTCGTGACCGCTTTCCGGATCTACAGATCCTGATGAACAACGCCGGCATTATGTCGAACACGCGTCGCATGAGTATCGATGGCTTTGAGCTCACCTGGGCCACCAATTATCTCTCGGCATATTTGTTGACGAATCTGTTGCTCGACACACTCCAGGCCAACGCGCCCGCACGGATCATCAACGTGACGTCGGTCGCACACAGGCGCGGTTCCCTCGACTTCGACGACATAGGGTTCGAGCGTGGCTACAACGTCCTTCGCGCCTACCGACGATCCAAGCTTGCCCTGCTCCTGTTCACCCTGGAGCTGGCACGTCGACACCCGGCAGAACTGGTGACCGCGAACGCCCTTCACCCAGGGGTGGTCCTCACGGGAATCGGCAAGGCAGAAGGAGTCCTCGCGCGCGCAATTCAATGGCTGTACTACATGTGGGGACGACGTAATATGGTTCAGCCGGAGGACGGCGCCGCGACGGGAATCTACCTGGCGAGCTCGCCAGACGTGGCGGGGATCACCGGCAAGTACTTTGTCGATAAGAAGATCGCTCAACCGTCTCCAAAGACACTCGATCAGAATCTCGCCGCCAGGCTGTGGTCGGAAAGCGCGAAGATGACCGGCGTTCCGGTTCCGAGCAACTAGCGCACGACGCCCGACTGTCTCACGAACTCAGTACACATTGAACAGCCGTGCCCGCGACATCCGGCTTTGTGGGCACGTGCTACACTGCCAACGTTGCCCGCCGTCGGGATGAAATGCGGAGGATGAGATGCTTGCGTTGAGCGGTGAGGATGTACGCGCGCTGGTTCCGATGAGTCGCGCGATCGAGCTGATGAAAGAAGTCTTCGGCGAGCTGTCGGCGGGGCGCGCGTTTTCGCCGTTGCGCACCCCTGTCGACGTCCCGTCAAAAGAGGCGGTCACGCTGTTCATGCCGGCGTTTGTTCCCTCTCAAAACGGTCTGGGACTCAAAATCGTCTCGGTCTTCCCCGCGAACCGCAGTCTGGGAAAGCCGACGATTCACGCGCTCGTGGCGCTGGTCAGCGCCGAGACCGGTGAACCGCTGGCGATCATGGACGGCACGTATCTGACAGCGCTCCGAACCGGTGCCGTCTCCGGCGCGGCCACTGACCTGCTGGCTCGTAGCGATAGCCGCGTTTTGACCTGCATCGGAGCCGGTACCCAGGGAGTAACGCAAGCCTGGGCTGTCGCATCGGTGCGGCCAATCGAGCACATCTATGTTGCTGACGTGAACTCGGACTCCGTCAACAGCTTCGCCGAAAGGCTCGGCGTGCTGGCACCTGACCTGGCTGGAAAAGTCGCGCCCGCCGGGGACGTCAACGACGCCATCTCCCGCTCCGACGTCATCTGCACCGCTACCACCTCGAAATCGCCGGTATTCGATGACTCGGCGGTCAGGCCGGGAACGCACATCAACGCCATCGGAGCCTTTACTCCCGAGATGCAAGAGATTCCAGCGGCAACAGTGAGGCGGGCAACGATCGTTGTCGACGCCGTTGACGCGGTTCTTGCCGAAGCGGGCGACCTCATCATCCCCATCAACGCCGGACAGTTGGCGAGGGAGCGCATCTCGCTGGAACTCGGACAAATCGTTAATGGGGCCAATGGCCGCGCCAGCGACGACGAGGTGACGTTGTTCAAGTCGGTCGGCAACGCGGTTCAAGACATTATCGTCGCTCGGAGCGCCGTTGCCGCCGCAGAACAGGCGGGGCGAGGTCAGCACGTAGACCTATAATCCGTTTCCCGAGAACAAGTCAGGAAACAAAGATACAGCCCCGCGCGCTCTGGCGCGGGGCTGTGCGGCACGATGAGCTGCTTCGTGGACTACGGCGCGCCGGAGATGGCGAGAACGCCCCGCGGACTCTCCATCGGACAGACATTCGCCGGGCACTCTCCCCTTTCGATATGCGCCGCGAACTCGTCTGGGAACGCACGAATCATCCCGAGGAGCGGCATTGGGGCAACCTGGCCCAAACCGCAGAGCGAAAGATCGATGATGTTTCGGCTGGTCCGATCGATGAGATCGAGCTCTCCTGTACGCGCCTCTCCGTTCCGCACGCGATCGATAATCTCGAGAAGGGCCGGGTTTCCCAGGCGGCATGGAGTGCACTTGGCGCACGACTCGAATCGATTGAAAGCAGTCAGGTAGCGGGCGAAGTCGACCGCGCAGACTGACTCGTCGAAGACCACGAACCCGCCGGACCCGAGCATGCCGCCCGCCTCGGTCATCGAATCGAAGTCGACGAGCAGGTCGAGCTGGTCTTCGCGCAGCGGTCCGGCTGAGACACCGCCGGTCTGAACGCCCTTGAATGTGTAGCCGTCGCGCATGCCACCCCAGATGCCGAAGATCAAGTCTCGCATCGGGAGGCCCATCTCGACTTCCGCCACGCCGACGCGCTTCACCGGTCCCTGCACGGTGACGAGCTTCGTCCCTTTGCTATTTTCGGTGCCGAGTGAGGCGTACCACTCCCCGCCATTCTTGATGATGAACGGAACGCTGGCGAACGTCTCGGTGTTATTCAGAACGGTCGGTCGTCGCCAGACACCCTCTTCAACCGAACGCGGCGGTTTGGTCCGCGGCTGGCCACGCAGTCCCATCAACGAATACATCAGCGCCGATCCCTCGCCGCAAATGTAGGCACCGCCACCGGTTCGGGTCTTGACGTGGCACGATATGCCGGTGCCAAGGATGTTGTCGCCGAGCAGCCCGAGCGCATAGGCGTCCTCGACCGCTTTTCGGAAATTGCGGATAGCCATCACATGCTCGCCGCCAACGTAGTTGTAGCCGTGTGGAGTCTCCAGCGCGAAGCAGCCGATCATGATCCCCTCGAGAACGACGTGAGGGTTGGTCTCGATCAGGCGGCGATCCTTGTAGACGTTCGGCTCACCTTCGTGGCTGTTGGCCACCACGTACTTCGGCCATACCGGAGTTCTGCGACCGCTCTCCCACTTGATACCAGCGGGGAAACCCGCGCCACCGCGGCCACGCACGTTGGCGGTCTTGACTTCGGCCACGACTTCGTCCGGGGTCATGTCGAAGATCGCCTTGATCCACGACTGGTAGCCACCGACGGCTATGTAGTCCTCAATCGAAAGCGGATCAATTTGCCCTGCGTGCTCGAACAACAGCCGGTGCTGCATCTTGAGGAACGGGTGCTCGCTCAGGGGCGCGACGCCGTTGAATGCTTTATCGTCACGCACGCCCATCGCCCAATCGGCGATAACTTCGCCGCGCTTCATGGCGGCGACCAATTCCGGAACCCGGTCGGTCGTGATATTTGCGAAGACGACGCCAGGATAGTTAGGGCCATACACCTCGACGAACGGCTCTGCCCAGCACCAGCCAGCGCAACCGACGCTGCGTAGCTCAGCATCCAAGCCTGCCTGTTCGAGCGCAAGACGCAGGTGGTCGAACGTCTTGTCCGCGCCTTTCGCCAGGCTACACTCGCTGATGCCAACGCTCACTGACCAGTGCGAGCCGCTTGAACGCTCATTCCAACGCTCGGTCGCGTTCTTGGCGTAAGTTTCAAATTCCGCGCGATTATTCAACGCCATCAAGATCCTCCGGCGATTGCCCGTTTCGGATCGCTTGCATCACCTCGGCAAGGCGCTCCGGAGTCAGGTTTCCCACGTATGTGTGATGATCGATCTGCACCACAGGCGCCAGGTTGCAGACGCCGAGACAACCGTTCACGATCTGGACCGAGAATTCGCCGTCTGGTGTTCGGCCGTCCCGTCCGACCTTTTGATTTTCTCGGATCTCAGTGATCAGTCGCTCGGAGCCCATGACGTAACAGGCCACACCATGGCACAGGAGCATTGGGTGCTCTCCAGGCGGATCGGTGCGGAAGTCGGCATAAAATGTAAGCAGACCGTAAATTCGATTGGCCGTCACGCCGAGGTGGTCCGCGATGGCTTGAGCAGCCTCTTCTGGTACCCAGCCGTACAGCGACTGGGCCTCCTGACAGGCGCCGAGAATCAACTCCTGCGCCTCCTGGTATCCGTCTGGGACAAAATCACGCTTCAAGATCGAACGAAGTGGTTCGAGGTCGATCTCTTGGGTCGTATGCGATGGATGAGACAACTCGCCGCCTCTCTGATTTCGCGAGTCCTCCAGAGGGGAGCCCAGTGTAGGACTCCATCTCGCAGTATAACAATGACTGTATGGCTGAACAACGCGCAAAGTGGCGTCAGATCAAGCGAAACCCGGTGCTTGGCCCCGTTCGATACACTTTGGAGTGCTCGGCACGCGAGCTTCGTGCCAGCAGGGAATTCACGTTTTGGAAAGGGAACAGCTCAGTTGTGGTGGTGGGATCGCATCATCGACGACGAGGTCAAGACAGCTCAGGACAACGGCGCGTTCGACAACCTTCGTGGAACTGGAAAGCCGCTTGCCGACGACGGCGAACCGGCGGGTGAGGACTGGCTCGCAAATCACCTATTGCGGCAGGCGCGCGTCCTGCCGACCTGGCTACAACTACGCAAGGAGATCCACGAGAATCGTCCGCGTGTGCTTGGGGCCCTCAAGGAATACGAGCAAACGCGCGAGCGGCTCGACCCGACGAATCTGAAGCACTCCGCAATCCTCGTGCGACTTGAAGAACGCTACATGGAGCACGCAGAAGAGATCAATAAGAAAATCGACGAGCACAATCTCAGGTGCCCGTCGATCTCACTCGAAATTCCTCGGTTTCAGGAGGATCTCATTCGACGCAGGCGCGTTGCCTACTGATTACAGATCCGTCTCACCTTCTCCACGAGAGAAGGTGGGGCAGAGACGTCGCGACAGCAGCGCCGCACCACACGGAGCACGTTCTCTTCGAAGTGAAAGCGATCTCGGCACGGCGGACAGTCGTCCAAGTGCCGCTGCACTTCGAGTTGTTCCTGCTCCGAAAGCTCTCGGTCCAGGTACTCGTACAACTTGTCTAGGGTATCCCTGCAATCAACCATGGGACGCTTCTCCAGCCTGCGTGGCGTCCAGTAGCGATCCAACAAGGAGTCGTTGAAGGCGGCGACGCGCGCGATGCAACCGAGACATCACCGTGCCAATCGGAATGTCGAGGATGTCCGCGATCTCGCGGTATGCGAACCCCTCAACGTCGGCCAATAGCACGACCTGACGAAAATCATCGGAAAGAGACTCCAGCGCGGCGACGACGTTGTCATCGGTAATCCCCGCAAGTACCTCTTCTTCTGGGCCCCGCGACTCAGGCTGAATGCCGGAATCGATGAGGTGCGCGTATACATAATACTCTTCCACGTCATCAAGTGACGTATTCCGTGGCTGCCGCGTGCGCTTCCGATACTCGTTGATGAACGCATTCGTCATGATCTTGAACAACCAAGCACGTAAATTTGTGCCCGGTGTGAACCGATCAATCGAACGAAACGCCCGCAGGTACGTCTCCTGGACGAGATCCTCGGCGTCTGGAGGGTTGCGCGTCATCCGGACCGCGGTGCGATACAGCGAATCAATATGACCGAGCGCCTCCTGCTGGAGGCACTCACGAACCGGTTCAGGGTGTCGTCCGTTTTCAGTCACCAGGCTTGGCCCCTAACCTCCGAGCGCCGCTTCGCACGCATTGGATTCCTCGCGGCTTAACCTCGCGTCGTCAATGTGATTGCAGGTGGCGAATCAGAAGGTGGCGCGCAATCCTCGCGTTAGCGTTTGCGGCGGCTAAAGAGCCGCGCGAAGTCGCCGTCAAACGATTCGAGGAACAGATGAAGATCAAGCACGTCATCGACTGATACTGGCTCATCCACGTCCGCCTCGTCCAGCACGTCCTCGGTCTCGACGTCGGTAGACTCCATTGTGCCGATCTGGTCGACATCCATGCTTTCGCTGTCGACCACCGCCGCCACATATGCTTGCGTATCACAGTGGGAACAGCGAACCGAGAGAACCCAGAGTTCTCCCTGACGCTCGACAACGCGGGTGTCGTCTAGCGAATAGTGGTGTTTGCATTTCGCACATTGCTCAAGAACTGATATGACTGTGCGTCGCACATCGAATTCGTTGGATTCCATGTTTACTCTTCTGGATCTTTCGTCTCAGTTATCTCGTCGTTTCTCGAAGTCATCAAAATCGAGTGAATTGATGAAATCGCGGAAAACAGAAAGGTCGCTTCCGGCTGGAATATCGCCGGTGCGCTCACGGTCCGGACCGCTGTCGTCCTCTTCGTCGCTGTCCTGCTCCAGCGTCACGCCGGCTTTGTCCATCACCGATTCGTCAACCAGGATCGGCACCTTTACCCGTACGGCCAAGGCGATCGCATCGCTGGGGCGGCTATCTATCTCGATCGTCTTGCCGTCCTGATCGATGACAATCCGGGCGTAGAACACATCCTGGGAAAGATCGGTAACCAGAACCTGTTGAACAACGCCGCCCATATCTCCGATGATCGTCTTGATCAAGTCGTACGGCAGCGGGCGAGCGGACGCCATCGACTGGAGTTCCATGGCGATCGCTTCGGCTTCAAACGGCCCAATCCAGATTGGAAGGTGACGCTCGCCGGACACTTCTTTGAGAATGACGACACGATGTTGTGTCACCAGGCTCACGCGGATGCTTTCCACAACCGTCTCGATCATTCAGGACACCTTCCTCTCGCATCCTGTCAATTCATCACTATAACGTCACAGTCGGTGCTGGTTCGAACTGTCCAATCAGCGAGAGAATCTCTGGCTGATTCTACACCCACCCCAGCAGTGATTCCACCGGTCAGTGTCCGAGCGAAAAGCTTGGATCGGTGAGAATCGTCGCCTGAGACGGCGGCCAGTAAGAGACCCAGGCCTTACCGATCACTGATGAGATCGGCACCGGACCGAACACACGAGAGTCGCTGCTGTTGTTCCGATTGTCCCCCATGACGAAGACGTAACCCGGCTGAATCGTCAGATCTTGCGTTGCGATCCCACGCCAGTCGGTGGAGGAGGTCAGGTAACTCTCCTGGAGACGCTGGTCGTTGATGTAGACAGCTCCATCGTGTACGGAGATCTTTTCACCGGGAAGACCGATAATGCGCTTGATGTACGGTTCGGTGTGCTGACCCGGGGGGTTGAAAACTACGATGTCGCCGCGTGACGGCCGCCCAAACGGATACCAGTCGGCGGAACTGGACTCCCACGGAAGCCACCCGATGTTGATGTGCGAATAGGCTCGGCGATTGACGATCAGCATCTCGCTGTTTTGAAGATTCGGTTCCATACTCTGGCCGTCAACTCGGAAGTTGAGCACGATGCTTCGTACGCCGACGAAGATGAGCACGGCGAGCAGGAGTGTCTCGATGATTTCCTGAATTGCCGACTTTCTGCGCTTCCGGGCGAGCGGTGAACTCCCGAGGGTCGATTGGTTGGCGATTTCCTCGTCGTCTTCTGTTGCGGTCGGTTCTTGCCGGAGGGAGACGGGTCTCATAGGACCTTCGATGTTGCGTGCTCCCAGGGGAAGATCCTTACCGGATCTTGATTCTCCCACTCTTCCTCCGATTAACTCGGTTCCTCTCACCGAGGAACATGTCACACTCGCGATTATACATGCCCGTCGGCCCAGGTTTGGTCCGTTTGGGACTTGAGTGGGATGTTCCCTCCAAGCTCCCTCTCGTACCATTTCTAGACGACTGAGGTACGTCACAGTCTCGCGAGGAGTCCGCTCTGCGAATCAAACGTGACCCCAGACCAGTAAAACAACCGGTGAGTGCGACCGTGCCGGACGCGGTTCCCGCGGAACAGGACACGCTTGCCCCTGGAACGGTGCTGGAGAATCGCTACGAGATTCTCAGGGTCTGCGGCCAGGGCGGCATGAGCACGGTCTACGTGGCGCGCGACCTGCGCTTCAGCCACGTGGAGCGACTCTGCGCCGTCAAAGAGATGGTCGATCGCGCACGCGATCAGCGGACACGCATGCTCAGAATGGCCAACTTTGAACGCGAGGCCTCGCTCCTCGCCACACTGAGTCACCCCGCAATTCCAAAAATCTACGACTACTTCTCGTTGTCCGGCCTCATCTACCTGGTACTCGAGTTCATCGACGGCGAGGATCTGGAGCAACTGATTTCCCGCTCCGATTCCCCGATCGAGGAGAACACGCTCATTGAATGGTCCGATCAGATTCTGGACGTGCTCTCCTACCTCCACGAGCATCAGCCTGAACCGATCGTCTTCCGCGATCTGAAGCCCTCCAACATTATGTTGCGTTCGGATGGCTCGATATCGCTCATCGACTTCGGTATCGCGCGGACCTTCCTACCGCTCCAACGTGGGACCATGATCGGCACCGAGGGCTACGCTCCGCCGGAGCAATATCGTGGAATATCTGAGCCCCGCGGCGACGTGTACGCAATGGGCGCGACGTTGCACCATCTTTCGACCAAATCGGATCCTCGGACCGAACCACCATTCACCTTCGCGCAGCGCTTGCCACGAGAGCTGAACCCCGCGTTGACGACGGAGTTCGAAAGTGTGGTTTTGCGCGCGGTCGCCTACTCGCCGTCCGATCGGTTTCCGTCGGCGGCGGCGATGCAGCAGTCGCTCAAGATGATCGGCAGCCCTGTCGTAGAGTCACCAGTCCGTTACGACCCACCCGTTGACGTGGTACGTGAACCGGAGGAGTCATTCCGCATCGGCACGGTTCCTGACCATCATTCGTCCGAAGGACAATCAAGCGACGCGGTCATCGATCCGGAAGAGCGCGTCGTGTGGTCAATACAAACGGCAGACGAAGTACGAGGAACGGCCACCATCAACGGTGAATTCGGCTACATCGGCTCTTACGACCAGCATGTGTACGCATTCAAGCTCAAAGACGGCGGAATCATGTGGCGATTTCGTGCCAATCGCGGCGTCGTGTCACGACCACTCGTCGCCGGAAGCAAGCTGATCGTCGGTTCCGAAGATCACTCCGTCTACGCCATTCACAGCCACACTGGTCGCAGCGCCTGGGATTTTCGCACGGCGATGCCGGTTCGTTCGTCCGCCGTGCAATACGGAGACGCGGTAATCATCGGCTCAGACGATGGCTATTGTTATTGTCTCGACCTCGAACAAGGTCACCTCTTGTGGCGACAGCGAGCCTGGGGACCAATCAGATCGACGCCAACAGTCAGCAACGACGTCGTGATCGTCGGATCAGATGACGGTGCACTGCATGCGTTCTCGGCGATCGACGGACGTCAACTTTGGCGCCAGCCGCTCGGTCGAGAGATTCTGTCCTCACCGATGGTCAAGGGAGAAACGGCATTTGTCGGCTGCAACGATGGAGGTCTGTACGCCATTGACGTCGAGTCGGGAAAGCGTCGCTGGATGGTGGGTACGCATGGACCGATCATCGCATCGCCTCGAACGATCTCGGATGCCGTCATCGTAGGCTCGGTCGACGGCAAACTCCACGCATTCGGGATCGCCGACGGTGTCACTCGCTGGGAGAACCAGATCGCCACACAGATCACGTCCAGCGTCACCATTGAGGGACGACGCGGCTACGTCGGTACAGTCGACGGATTCGTCGTCTGCGTGAATCTGGAGGACGGAGAAGTGATCTGGAGCCACAAGCTCGGTAGCCCGATCGTGTCGACTCCGGTGAAGGCCGGCAACACCATCGTGGTCGGAGCGCTCAACGGGAGAGTGTACGGCGTTCGAGGATGACGATCGATCATGGCATACCGCCGACTTGGACCTAGCAAGTTTCGCGGCCGAGCACCCTGGCACGCACTGGACGCAATTGAAGGTTTGGAGCAACGATGGCTGTTCGCGTAGTCGTTCATGTCTTCAACGAGGATCCGTTCGTCGCGGAAGTGGAGGAGATCCCAAAGCCGAACGACAACTTCCTCGTCCTGAGGAATCCTCGTAAGCGAGACGGGAAGTCGCTCACGTTCATTACGAACGGCGCGACGTCGTTCATTTATCCCTGGACTCGGATCTCATTCGTAGAGGTCTTGGACGAGACGCAGGGCTCGGACTCGGTAGTGGGTTTCTTCCGCGAGGATAGTCGGGTCGGCCGCAGGCTGATCTTCGCCGCGACAGACGCAAAACGGCCGCCCTCGAAGGCGGCCGTCCTCTTGAACGCTCGTGAATTCCGTGCTGAATTAGACGCTATCGTGGTGGACGTCGGTCGTGGTCGTCTTGACAACTGTGACGGTCTCGTCCCCATCAGCTTGTTCGTCCGACGTGGCGGTTTTGAATTCTTTGATGCCTCGACCGACAGCGCCACCGATCTCCGGCAGCTTGCCCGCTCCGAAGATAATGACAACGATCAACAAGATGAGCACGAGCTCTTGCCAGCCCAAACCGGCCATGTTGGAGTTCCTCCGTTTCGACGGTTATCGCGCCTAAAGCTTGTGGCGGGATTATACCGTAGCGTTTCACCAGATGACGAGAAGCATGCCACACGACTTGGCATAAGCGCTAGGGCAGATTCCGCGCTAACCCCTCCGTCGCGAAGTGCCAATTCGCGATTTGATCGAACCGGTCGCTCGGGTTCGACGAGCGGATCGGGCTTTATTCCCTGAACCGAATTCGACACGACGAACAGATACCGCGGGTAATACAGCACGACTGCGGGCACCTGCGCCGCAAACTCCTGCTGAAATTGAGCGTAGAGATCGCGCCGTACCGCTTCGTCCGGCGTCGTTCGTGCCTCCTTCAGAAGTATGTCGATGTTCGGATCGTTGATGCCCGTGACGTTCAATGCCCCAGACGAGCCGGCCGAACTCCAGGCGTCGTAGCAATCGGGGTCACCGCTCGAGAAATGTCCGCCGTAGACGGCCGACTGAAAGTCTTGCGACGAGAGCGCCTTGGTCATCTCGTCCGCAGAAACCACCTGAACGTCGACCCGAACGTGTATCGCGGCAAGCTGCTGCACGATAGCTTGGGCCATGAGAACACGAGACGAATCGTCAGCGCTCACGAGCAACTGGAAGCTCAGGCTCCGGCCGTCCTTCATCAGGGCGTCTGTCGTTTCGTCGTAGTTCCACCCCGCGTTCTTGAGCAACAACGAGGCGTGCGCCGGGTCCGCCTTGGCGTCAGCCAGAACGTGCGCCCAGGACGGTTGCGGAATCGGGCTCGATCCTGCGACGGCTTTCGACTGCAGTGGGCCGTTTGTGAGATCCGTCGGATTGATCGCAGTTTGAAGTGCCTGGCGCACCGCTTGATCGGTAAACGGCGCCACGCGCGTGTTCATGAAGAGCGCGGTGTAGCTCATGGTGACCGGCGCGTAGATGACGTCATCCTTCGGCAGCGCTCCTGCACGGAGCAGATCGTCCGCGGAGAGCGTTCCACTCGCCATCACGTCGCCTGACTTGAGCGCCGCGAGGAGCGTTGCTGGACGGTCGTAGTAGCGGAACGTCAGACTATTGAGCAGCGGGCGGGTTTGCGCGTAGTCGGCAAAGACCTTCAATTCGATCTGATTCTTGCTAGCATCCCATGACTCGAAGCGATACGGCCCGGTGCCCACGGGCCGCGCGCCGAATGGATCAGAGCTGAGATCCTCGGCAACGACGCCTCCAAGCACATGCTTGGGCACGATCGGCAAGTCCAGGTGATTGACGAACGGCGCAAATGGCGCCAGGAGGTGAAACACGACGGTCAAGTCATCAGGAGTATCGACCACGATCGGACGCCAGAACTGTGTGAGCCGCGGATCTCCCGGGAAGCTTGAGGATTGGACGAGGCCAATGGTGAAGCGAACGTCCTGGGAGGTGAACGGCTTTCCGTCGTGCCAGGTGACTCCCGATCGAAGCTTGATGGTGTAGGTGAGCCCATCTTCGCTGACGGTCCAATGGTCGGCGAGATCGGGCTGTGGTGCGCCGGATCCGTCGACCCGAACCAGACCGCTGAAGATCAGACGCGAGAGATCTTGCTCTGTTTGTGACGAAGCGAGGAGCGGATTCAGCGTTGCGGGAGCGCCGAGGTCACCCTCGACCAGTGTTCTATCGGTCGGAGCCCCGCCGGCGTTCGCCGTCACGGGCGTCCCGCTTGCAGACGAAGATGGCGACGAGTGATTGATCTTCCCTCGTCCAAAGTAGACGCCGGTCGCAACGACGAGTAACACGATAATCGCCGCCCCGATTCGCATCACGGCTGGTGATGACGAGGAACCGGAACGGCGAGTTGTGTGTCGATTATTTGTATTTGGCGATTTGGGCACCAGTCAGCCGCTCGACCAGCGCGACTACATCAACAGATCGGCGAGAATCGCAACCACAACGAAGACGACGGCCACGCCAATTGTGAACTGGTAGAGCGTCTTTTCAAGGCCGCGGCGCGTACGATAGATCGAGGACGAGCTGCCACCGAAGGCACCGCTGAACCCTGATCCTTTTGACTGCGCAAGGACGACAATGACGAGCACGACTGCTACCAGGATCATCGCGATGCTCAATGCGGTGTCCATGAACCCTCACTTCTGTAGCGACGTCTCCAAACTCGCCAAACTATATCACTTGCACGCCGCGAATCACGACATCGACCGCGCCGCCGCGTCAATAATCGTCGAGAACTCATCGGCCTTCAAACTGGCGCCCCCGACCAGCGCGCCGTCGACATCCGACAAGCTCAGCAGGCTCTCGGCATTACCCGCGTTGACGCTGCCGCCGTACTGAATCCGAACTTTGTGAGCGACGGTCTGATCGTAGAGATCGGCGATCTTCTCCCGGATGAACCCCGCCATCTCTTGAGCGTCCTGAGCTGTCGCGGCACGTCCAGTTCCGATCGCCCAGACAGGCTCGTACGCGATCACGAGCCCGGCGACCTGCTCGCCGGTGGCATCTTGAAGAGCGGATCGAAGCTGACGCTCGACGACCTTCTGCGCCCGGCCGTCCTCGCGCTCGTCGAGAAGCTCACCGACGCAGAGTATCGGAATCATCTGATTCCGCAGAATGGCGCGGACTTTGGCCGCGACCACCTCATCAATTTCCCCGATTACGTGCCGCCGCTCGCTGTGTCCGGCGACGATGTAGCGGCAGAACGGGGCCAGCATCGACGCCGAGACCTCGCCCGTGTACGCTCCCTTGTCCTCGGTCGAGCAATTCTGAGCTCCAAGTTCAAACCCGGCGCTGGAAACGGCTTCACTCAATGGCACAATCCACGGAAACGGCGGGATCAGGACACGCTCGACGCTGCTGGACTCCGGCTGGAGCGCGGCAAGAGCGCCGACGAGCTTTGACGCCTCCTCCATCGACGTGTTCATCTTCCAGTTTCCCGCCACAATCTTCGTTCGCATCAGTCGCCTACTCCTTCACTTCGAGCGCTGCAATTCCTGGTAGCTTCTTACCTTCCAGAAACTCGAGGGACGCACCGCCACCGGTCGAGATGTGAGTGATGCGATCAGCGACGCCAAGTTGTTCGACGGCCGCGACGGAGTCTCCTCCGCCGACCAGCGTGAACCCGGTTGACTCCGCGACCGCCTGGGCGACCCCGCGGGTTCCCTCCGCGAATTCCGGAATTTCAAATACACCCATCGGCCCATTCCAGACAATCGTGCCCGCGCGTCGAAGTACCTCCGCAAATTTCTTTACCGACTCTGGCCCGATGTCAAATATCGCTTGATCGTCGGGAATCGCGTCAACGCTCACGATCCGTGGTTTGGCGCCAGCCTCCATACGATCGGCAACCACCGCGTCCACGGGCAACATCAGTTCGACTCCGAGCTGCTCAGCTCGCTGGAGCACGTCCTTTGCGACGTCGACGTTGTCCTCTTCCACGAGCGATTTGCCGACACTTCGTCCCGTCGCCTTGAGGAATGTATTGGCCATACCGCCACCAATCACCACGCTGTTGACCCGTTGAAGCAGGTGATTGATCACACCGATCTTGTCGGAGACCTTGGCGCCACCCAGGATGAGCGCAAACGGCGTGTCCGGGCTTTCGAGAACGCGGGAGAGCGCCTGGACTTCGCGTTGGAGCAGTAACCCGGCAGCAGAGGGGAGATACTGGGTCATCCCAGCGGTGGATGCATGTGCTCGATGCGCGGCGCCGAACGCGTCGTCGACGTAGAGATCTGCCAGACTGGCAAGCGCCCGCGCAAATTCCGGGTCATTCTTCTCTTCACGGGGGTCAAAACGCAGATTTTCAATCAACGCCACATCGCCGGACTTCAAGTTCTGAGTTCGCCGCCGCGCGTCATCTCCGATGACGTCACGAGCGTAGGCGACGTTGGCTCCGATCAACTTGGAGAGCTCTTCGGCGACCGGCGCCAGGCGCAGCGAGTCCTTCACCTCGCCTTTCGGACGTCCCAGGTGCGACGCCAGGATTATCCTCGCTCCACGCTCGCGAAGCAGGTCAATCGTCGGAATGCTCGCTCGGATGCGTGTGTCATCGGTAATCTTGCCGCTCTCCAGCGGCACGTTGTAGTCCACGCGAACAAAAACGCGCTTGTCTCGCACGTCCATGTCTTGAACCCGTCTTAGCTCCATTGTCCGCTCCCTTTCACACCCGGCTTCCGGTTCGACAGACTCGACCTGTCGTCCAGACACAACGAAGCCGGTTCCAGTCTGATGAACTGGTCCCGGCTTCGCGAGGCCGCCTGTTGCTGTCAGGACATATCAAATCGTGGACCAGGACCAGCCCTGCTCGTAACGTCGCGACTAGCTGATTCCCACTTCGGCCATCATATTCGCCAAATCGGCGACGCGGCAGGAGTAGCCCCACTCGTTGTCGTACCAGGCGATGACCTTGACCATGTTGCCATCCATAACCATCGTCGAAAGTCCGTCGACGATGGCAGAGTGAGAATCTCCCCGATAGTCCGTGGAGACGAGCGGCTCTTCTGAAAAGTCCAGGATTCCCGCAAGCTCGTCTTCGGCCTTCGCCTTGAAAAGGTTGTTCAACTCTTCGACGGAGGTTGGCTTCTCAAGTTCGGCGACGAAATCGACCAGCGACACTGTGGGGGTCGGAACGCGCAACGCGAAGCCGTCGAACTTCCCCTTCAACTCGGGGATAACCAGCGCAACCGCGCGGGCTGCCCCTGTCGTCGTCGGGACGATGTTCAGTGCGGCAGCGCGTGCTCGCCGAAGATCCTTGTGAGGGCCATCGAGCGTGACCTGGTCATTGGTATACGAATGAACCGTCGTCATGAAGCCGCGGCGAATGCCATAGGCATCCTGGACGACTTTGGCAACGGGAGCGAGGCAGTTCGTGGTGCACGACGCGTTGGAAACCACACTGTGCTGATCCGGGTCGTATTGGTCCTCGTTCACGCCCAGCACGATCGTGATGTCCTCGTTCTTGGCCGGAGCGGTGATGATCACTTTCTTCGCTCCACCGTCGATGTGGCCACGAGCCTTGGTGGCATCGGTGAAAAATCCGGTCGACTCGATGACAAGCTCGACGCCATTCGCGGCCCAGGGTAGGTTGGCTGGATCGCGCTCGGAAAAGACCTTTACTTCGCGTCCGTCGACCGTGATCGAGTTGTCCGACGACTCTACGTCGAAATCGTAGACACCGTAAGTCGAGTCATATTTCAACAGGTGCGCGAGAGTATGCGGATCCATCAGGTCGTTGACACCGACGATTTCCAGTTCATCGTCATACTCGCCGGCGATCGCCTTGAATACCTGGCGACCGATCCGGCCGAACCCGTTTATACCGATACGTACGGCCATCTAGACCTCCTCTTTTGAGTTTGGCTGCTCTCGCAGCCCATCTGCACTCACACTCAAACCAATGGGCACGTCAGACGGCTCGAACTTCGGAAAACCTGCGCTCGCCGGCGGCCGGCTCACCTGACCAACGCGATGCGTGCGACCCAGCTTGATCAGTTCGGCCGACAGCTTCTCCGGGTCGTGGCGCAGCGGGAACTCCGGATTCACCACATCGCGCAGCACCACCGTGATGTCCTCGCCAAGTCTTTCGATACCGTCGAGCCCGACCGCGTTGACCGACCATTCGGGCTTGATCTTGGCAGCCGCCGGATCAAAATTACTGTTGACCAGCACATAGTCGAGAATGTGCCCACCAACATGATCGCGCAACGCGGCCACATGCTCAACTACGCCGAAATTGTCGGTCTCTCCTCGTTGTGTCGCGACGTTACACACATACACTTTGGTCGCCTGGGAACAGCGCACGGCGTGTGCGATGCCCTGCACCAGCAAATTTGGAAGCACCGACGTGTAGAGACTTCCAGGTCCAAGGACGATCAGATCGGCCGAAAGAATAGAAATGATTGCGGGAT
The DNA here is from genome assembly GCA_963728335.1 of uncultured Chloroflexia bacterium. Taxonomy (GTDB): domain Bacteria; phylum Chloroflexota; class Chloroflexia; order Thermomicrobiales; family Thermomicrobiaceae; genus CALAGB01. Next base: position 256,898 of record CAVSJP010000006.1, on the reverse strand, counting down.
CGTACGCGTGCGGCTGCCCTGGATCCAGGAAGACCCGTTTGATACGCGACCGCTCGCCTGTGATATTCGACTCTCCCCGAATGATGCGGCCGTCCATCATCTCGGCGCAGACCTCGATATTGTCCAGAGACGACGGCAACACCTGGCCACGAACCGCCAGAACTTTCGATGATTCGACGACCGCCCGCTCGAAGCTCCCGGCGACCTGCGTCATCGCGGTGATGAAGAGATTGCCGAAGCTATGCCCGGAGAGTGACGAGTTCTCCTGCTCAAACCGATACTGGAACAGCTCGCCCATGAGCGGCTCGGCGTCGGCCAGGGCCACCAGGCAGTTCCGAATATCCCCGGGTGGGGGCATGTTGAACTCTGTCCGCAGACGCCCCGAACTGCCCCCGTCGTCACCAACCGTGACGATCGCGGTGATATCGATATCGTGCTGTTTCAGGCCTCGAAGAAGGGTCGAGAGTCCGGTGCCGCCCCCGATTGCGACCACGCGCAACTCTGGCTCGGCCGGACCAAAGCGGTGAGAGTGAATAATCTCGGCGAGCCCCTGGTCGCCCTGGCGCTGTTCAAGGAAGGGCGCGAGTAGCGAGCGACCGAGCTGCAGGCCACCAAGACCGACGAAAATCGCACCTCCCGCAAGCACGGCGATCTCGCGGAACGGGTGCGGAATGAACTGCAAGGTTACGGTTTGAACAACATTCGCGAGGCGATCTGGAAATTGATAGTTTCGATAGATCCAGGCTAGGGCCATGGCAAGCGCAAGGCTTGTCAGCACAATACCGGCGATGAGTAGCGCTATCCAGCGCTTGATCAGCATCCCCGGACGCAGCCAGGTTCGGAGCTTCATTCATCCCCCTGTTGGTCCCGCGCGGACCTTGAACGGTCGCGCCGAATTATAGCACGGGGCCTCTGTTCTCCTGTCCGATTGGCTCGTTCGGGTCCCGGCAAATTTGATATACTTCTCGATGGAATCGACATTGCCCTGGTCAAAGTGGGCTACGCCCACTTTCGTTTTTTGTACGGCCTATGGCGATCCCCATTCGGGAGCGTTATACCCCCCGGGTCACCGCGAGCATTTCAGGAAAAGGTCGGCGAAGGAGGTTTCCCTCACAATGAAGAGCGATTTCTATACCGCCATTGCACAAATTGCGGCGGAGCGGGGCATTCCGCGGGAAGCAGTCCTGTCGTCGGTAGAGCACGCGCTCAAGACCGTCTACAAGAAGATGGCGGGAACCGACGAAGAGGTGCAAGTCGAGCTTGACTCGACCACCGGCCAGATTCGCATCTACGTCGTCAAGCAGGTGGTTGAAGAGGTCGAAAACGCGGAAACCGAACTCACTGTGCAGGAAGCTCGCCAGACCCATCCAGAGTCGGTCATCGGCGATACCGTTCGCTTTGACAAAACGCCACAGAATTTCGGACGGATTGCCGCGCAGACGGCGAAGCAGGTTGTCCTTCAGCGCATTCGAGACTTCGAGCGTGAGGGTGTCTACTCCGAATACATCGACCGGGTTGGCGAGGTGCTGAACGGTATCGTGCAACGCGCCGATCCGAAGGCCGTGATCGTCGACCTCGGCAAGGCCGAGGCCGTCATGCCAGCTCGCGAGCAGGTGGCGAATGAGCGCTATCGCCCGGGACAGCGGCTGAAGGTCTACCTGGTTGAGGTCAACAAGGATCCACGCGGCCCCCAGTTGATTGTCTCGCGTACGCACGCCAGCCTGATCAAGCGGCTATTTGAGCTCGAAGTGCCGGAGATCTTCTCCGGCGCGGTTGAGATCATGGCCGTCGCGCGCGAGCCTGGGCTGCGCTCCAAGGTGGCCGTCGCGGCGAGGCAAGAGAAGGTTGACCCGGTCGGGTCGTGTGTCGGCGTCCGCGGTGTTCGTATTCAGAACATCGTCAACGAACTCTATGGCGAGAAGATCGACGTAATCGAGTGGTCACCGGACCTGCCGACGTTTATATCGAACGCCCTCAGCCCGGCCAAGCCGATCAGCGTGTCCTTGAATGAAGAGGAGAAGGTGGCGCGCGTGATCGTGCCAACCGATCAGATGTCGCTCGCCATTGGCAAAGACGGACAGAACGCCCGCTTGGCGTACAAGCTGACCGGCTGGCGAATTGACATCAAGGATCCGGAATCGCTTCGAACGGACGACGGGGATATCCTCATGCGAGCCCGTGAAGCGGTCGCCGGGGTTCCAGACGACATGATGCGGCTCGGGCGCCAGCCACGGTTGGTCAAAGCCGATGGCACGATCGCCGTTCGCGAGCGGGAATTCGGGCCGTTACCTGATGACTTGATCAACATGAGTGTGGACGTTGAAGTCGACGACGGGGTACTTCAGGTTTACTACAACCGAGATCTTCGGGCGCGATTTGACTTCGAGACGGGTGCCGAGATCCCGGTCACGGAGGATACGGAATCTGCCGTCAATAGCTAGATCCGGCAGCGTGCCCGCTGGGGCCGCCGGAGGTCACAGGATGTCAGAGAACACTGATGCCCGGGCGAGGCGCAAGGGTCCTCGCCCGAAGCACGTTCCGCTGAGAACGTGCGTTGTATGTCGAGACAAAGATGCCAAGCGACAGTTCGTGCGCGTCGTTAGGACCTCTGACGAAGGGGTTCAGATCGACCCGACGGGCAAGCGCAATGGGCGCGGTGCCTATTTGTGCACCCGGTTTTCCTGTTGGGAGCGTGCCGCCTCAGGAAACGCGCTCGACCGGGCACTCAAGACTGAGATCGATTCGGATTTCCGTGAGCGTCTCTATCGGTACGCGGATGAGCACTTTCGGAGGGATGACGCCGCACCAAACTGATGCCGCGCCAATTAGGAGGGTTTAATGAGCCAAAATCGACGAAGAGGTGGACGCGGCGGAGGACGCAAAAGGCCAGCACGTGACACTGCGGCAACCGCTCAGCCGGGAGGCCGTTCGACACAGGTGATGGATAGCCGGCGAGCACCAGCACCGACGGGTCCGGTTACGATCGGGTCCGCCATGTCGGTCGGGGAGCTTGCAGACGCACTGAGCGTCAACCCCGTTGAAGTCATCAAGATCCTCATGGGCCGTGGAATCATGGCCAATATTAACCAACAGATCGACTTCGATACCGCATCGAGCGTTGCCGCTGACCTCGGTTTCGAGACCGAGGAGCACGTTCCGGAAGTCGTCCAGCACGCCAATCAGGCCGTCGAGACTCGGCGCGAAGAAGGCACGACCGACCCCGCCGCCGTTACTCGACCACCGGTCGTGACGATCATGGGTCACGTCGACCACGGCAAGACCAAGCTGCTCGATGCCATTCGTGAGACGAATGTGGCCGAAGGTGAAGCAGGCGGTATCACGCAGCACATCGGCGCGTATCAGGTGGACATTCAGGGCCGCAGGATTACATTCCTCGATACTCCGGGTCACGAGGCGTTCACGGCCATGCGAGCCCGCGGCGCTCAGGTAACCGATATTGCGGTCCTGGTCGTGGCAGCCGACGACGGCGTGATGCCTCAAACGCGCGAGGCCGTCAACCACGCTCGCGCAGCCAATGTCCCTATGATTGTCGCCGTCAACAAGATTGACCTGCCGTCCGCGAATCCCGAGCGTGTCAAGCAACAGTTGTCAGAACTCGGCGTGGTTCCCGAGAACTACGGCGGCGACGTCCCCTTCGTTGAGATCTCAGCAAGGGAAAAGATGGGCATTGACGACTTGCTGGAGATGATCCTGCTGGTCGCCGACCTGCAGGATTACAAGGCGAACCCGCACAAGCCCGCCATTGGCGTCATCATCGAAGCCAAGATCGACCGCAACCGTGGGCCGGTTGCCACCGCGCTCATCCAATCCGGCACGCTCAGCATTCGAGACGTGGTCGTGGTCGGCGCTACCTGGGGACGGGTAAAGGCCATGAACGACGATCACAACCACAAAGTTCGTCGCGCGGAGCCGTCGTTCCCGGTCGAGATCCTTGGTCTGCTCGAGGTTCCGGAAGCGGGCGACATCCTTCAGGTGGTCGAGGACGAGAAGATCGCCCGATCGCTCGCGGAGGAGCGATCACGCCAGCGCCGGGCCGAAGCATTCACGGAGACACGCGTCATCAAGCTCGACGAGATCTACTCCCACGTCCAGGAGGGCGAGACCCAGGAGTTACGCGTCGTCCTCAAAGCAGATGTTCAGGGCTCTCTGGAGGCAATCCAGGGAACGCTGATGAAACTGAACGAGGAATCGTCGACCGTCGGCGTGAAAGTCGTGCATACCGGCACCGGCGCGATCTCAGAGTCGGATGTGATGCTGGCTGTGGCCTCGGGCGCGATCATCATCGGCTTCAATGTACGACCTGATGCGGCCGCGCGGCGTGCCGCCGACAACGCGGGCGTCGACATTCGCTTCTACAACATCATCTACAACCTTGTGGATGAGATGAGAGCGGCGATGACCGGCCTGCTGAAGCCGGAGCAGAAGGAATTCACTGACGGCTATGCCGAAGTACGCGATACCTTCCGGCTGCCAACCCGCGACGTTGTCGCTGGGCTGTATGTCCTCGACGGCAAGGCGCTGCGCAACTCGCGCGTGCGCGTTCTCCGCAGCGGCACCGTGATGCATGACGGCACAGTTGCCTCGCTCAAGCGCTTCAAGGACGACGTCCGGGAGGTGCAGGCGGGCTACGAATGCGGCATTACCATCGCCGGGTTCCACGACATTGAAGTGGGAGACCAAATCGAGTTCTATCACACCGAGGAGGTCGCCCGAACGCTGTAGCGGCATCGACGGGCCCCAGAAATTCTGGGGCCCGTTTTCGTCTGTCGCGCTTGCGGCTCATCCCGAGTGGACGGAAAGGACAAACCCGATGAGCAGCCGACGACAGCAGCAGGTTTCCGAGTTTCTCCGTGAGGAGATCAGCGAGATCATTCGCCGCGAGCTCAACGATCCGCGCCTCGGGCTGCTAAGCCTGACCCGGGTTGAGGTGAGCCCTGACTTGCGTCAGGCTCGCGTATTCGTTTCGGTTCTGGGATCCGAGGAGGAATTTCGAGCTGCGGTGACCGCGCTCAATGGCGCGTCCGGCTTTATTCGGCACGTACTCAAACCAAGAATGCACATCCGGCACATTCCTGAGTTATCATTTCGCGCTGACCACTCGATGGAGTACGCCGAGAAGATGACGCGAACTCTTCGAGAATTGCACTCCTCTCACGGAGAACCGGACGAAGTCGACGCGAGTGAGGACGGTGAATGAACCAGAATGAAGCCATGACGACTGCGGCGAGCGAGTCGAACGACTCCCATGAACATGCGAGCTCATTTGCTCGTATCTGGGAAATCCTGTCGGCATCCGACAAGCCGCTTATCACGTCCCACGCGAATCCGGACGCTGATGCCGTCTCGTCTGTTCTGGCAGTCGCGGATCTGCTTCTCGCTCGTGGCAAAAAAGTCGTTCCGGTGGTGGGCGATGGAGACCTGCCGGACACACTAGTCTTTCTTCCCGGCGCGGAACGGCTCCGCAATCCAGACGACGTGAAGTCGTCCGACTTCGACGCCATCTTCGTGGTCGACTGCGCCGAACTGCATCGCGTCGGCCCGCTCTATCGGAAGCACGCGGGCTGGTTCGATGGAACGATCCCGATGGTAAGCGTTGATCACCACATCACAAATTCTGGGTACGGCATCGCCAGCGTGGTTGATGCAACAGCCGCCGCGACGTGCGAGATCCTGGCGTTGATGTTCGAATCGCTCGATATCGCGATCAATCCGGACGTCGCGACATGTCTGGCCGCTGGCATCTACGGTGACACGCTCGGGCTGAAGACGCCGAGCACGACGAGCCGCACCCTCCGTGTTTCGGCCAATTTGGTCGACGCGAAGGCTGACATCATGTCGATCGTCGACAGCTTGTTCCGCGTGAAGCCCTTCTCAACCGTGCGCCTTTGGGGCCACGTGCTGAACCGGGTCCAGATGCTCGGCCCGGTCGTCTGGACCGAGATCACGCCGCAGATGCTGGAAGAAAGCGGAGCGGTCTCGTCGGAAGGTGAGGGGATCGTCAACTTCATCGCCGGGACCCGTGAAGCACGCGTGGGCATTCTCCTGTATGAGAATCCTGGAGGTTGGCGTGCCAGCCTGCGCGCCATTGCCGATGACATCGACGTCGCCACGCTCGCGCAGCTGTATGGCGGAGGCGGCCACAGTCGCGCCGCGGGCTGTACCCTGGCGCCCGGCGCGGAGTCGCGAGACGCCTTTCTCAAAGACATCGCCAATCGTGTCGCAGCGCTGTCGACAGCGGCTCAGGACTCCTGATCGGTGGAACTCCACGGGCTTCTCGTCGTCGACAAGCCCCGTGGACTCACCTCGCACGATGTCGTCGGGCGGATTCGGCGGCTGCTCAGCACGAAAAGAGTGGGACATGCGGGAACCCTCGACCCGGCGGCCGAGGGCGTTCTTGTTATTGGGGTCGGGCGGGCGACGAAACTCCTGGCGCATCTGACCGACTCCCCCAAGCGCTACGCTGCGCACATCGTTCTGGGAGCCGGCTCGGAAAGTGGTGACATCGAAGGACCGCTCGTGGCCGACGTCGCCAGAGCGACGCCCCCCAGCGTCGACCAGGTTCAGCAGGCGCTGCAGGACCTTACCGGCGACATCGAGCAGAGGCCCCCGGCGACTTCAGCGATCAAGGTCGGCGGCGAACCGCTCTACCGCAAAGTTCGCCGTGGAGAGTCCGTCGACGTCCCGCTCCGCCGCGTGAGCATTCGCGCGATTGAACTGATTCGCTACAGCTATCCGGACCTCTTCATCCAGGTCGACTGCTCTGCCGGTACGTATATCAGGGCGCTGGCCCGCGACGTCGGGGACGCGCTCGAAACCGGCGGCTATCTGCACTATCTACTGCGGGTTCGATCCGGTTCGTTCACGCTCGATCATGCCTGGCCAATGAGCTTGATGGAACAGAGACTGAGGCCGGATACATTTGCCCAGATCGCGCTGCATCCAGCGTTTGTATTGCCCGAAAGCTCAGCGCTGGCGCTCGATTCAGACAGCACAGGTGCGTGGTATGATGGGCGACTGGTGCCGGTCGGCGATCGGGTTGACGACGCGGCCGTTCGCTCACGTGTTCACGGCTGACGGCGACTGGCTCGGGACCGGCGAGCGCGATCCTATCCAGCATGCAGTGCAACCCAGACTCGTTCTACGTGATTGAGCAGGGAGGACGCGGGTGACCGCGCAACTATTTCCTGACCACATCGGCCAGAGAAACGTGCGACATGTGCTCACCATCGGCAACTTCGATGGTGTCCATCGCGGCCATCAGTATTTGCTCGACCTGGTTGTCTCGGAAGCGCGTTCTCGAGGTGTCAGTTCCGCCGTCATCACATTCGATCCGCTGCCGCTGGAAGTGCTTCGGCCGGAAGTCAGCTTTCCAAGACTGACCAGTGCAGAAGACCGGTACAACCTGATCAAAGCGCATGGCGTCGACACCGTGCTTCCGATTCGATTCAGCCGGGAAGTCGCCGGACTCGAAGCACCGGAGTTCGTGCGCCAGGTCGTTGAAGCCTTCAGTCCCGTCGAGATCATCGTGGGGAACGATTTCGCGTTCGGACACAACCGCTCAGGCAACGTCGAACTGCTTCAGCAACTTCAGTCCGAATATGACTTCGTGGTTCGCGGCTCCGAACGCGTGGGCGACGACCAGCAGGACTTCAGCAGCAGTCGCGTCCGTGCTCTGCTCGCGGCGGGCGACGTGCGGCACGCGATGGACGTGTTGGGGCGGCCATACTTCCTGCGTGGCACAGTCGTTGACGGCAAGCGGCGCGGACGCGAGCTCGGCTTTCCCACAGCCAATTTGAAGATTGCCGGGAATCTCGCGGTGCCGCCCGACGGTATCTATGCCGCACTGACTCAGATCGAGCTTGGTGGAGCGTTGATCCCATCGATGGTCTATGTCGGTACGAATCCCACGTTTGACGATCACTCGCGTGTCATCGAAGTGAACCTGCTGGACTTCGAAGGAGATCTGTACGGGCAGAGCCTGACAGTTCTCTTCATGTCACATGTCCGCGATGACCAGCGTTTCGTCACGGCACAGGACTTGGTCGACCAGATGCACAAGGACCAAAAAGCGACTGAGCGAGTGCTCTACGATATCGACGACCGCTGGATGGGCGCGGACCTGCGCACGATACTCGAACTTGAAAAGGGAGCAACGAGTGGTGACCGATAAGGCTGTCGATCGAAAGGCCGCGGCGCGAGACCTCCTGACTCGAGCGGTCGCGGACGTCGTGGTCCGGGAGGACCTGGAGAAGAAACTGGCTGGATCCCGGCCACTCCGGGTGAAATTTGGCGTGGATCCCACCCGACCGGACATTCATCTTGGGCACTACGTCGGCTTTCGCAAGCTCCGCGAATTCCAAACTCTCGGACACAAGGTCGTCGTCATCATCGGCGATTGGACGGCCCGTATTGGTGACCCCTCCGGACGGTCGGTTCAGCGCCAGATGCTCACCGCTGAAGAGGTGGCCGCCAATGCACAGACCTACCTGGACCAGCTCTCCAAAGTGGTCGACGTCGAGCGTGCGGAGATTCTCTGGCAGAGCGCTTGGTTCGGCAAATTCACGCTTACCGATGTGATCCAGCTCACCAGCAAGTACACGGTTGCCCGCATGCTGGAGCGCGAGGATTTCGCGAGCCGCTATTCGCAGGGATCGCCAATCGCGATCACCGAACTACTCTATCCACTGCTGCAGGCCTACGACTCGGTAGCGGTGCATGCTGACGTTGAGGTCGGCGGCACGGACCAGACGTTCAACCTGCTCGTGGGGCGAGACATTCAGCGGGACATGGGCCAGGAGCCACAGAACATTCTCACCTGGCCGATTCTGACTGGCACCGACGGCAGCCAGAAGATGAGCAAAAGCCTGGACAATTACATCGGTGTCAACGAACCGCCCAATGAGATCTTCGGAAAAGTTATGTCAATTCCAGATTCGGCCATGCCCGAATACTACCGGCTGCTGACCGACATCCCGGCGAGCGACGTTGAGCAGATGCTGGGACAGGCAGAGCGCGGGGAGATCAATCCACGCGATCTCAAAGAGCGCCTGGCGATACAGCTCGTGACCGATCTCTATGACTCAACGGCTGCCGATTCGGCTCGCGATGAGTTCGACCGGGTCTTCCGACAGCAGGAGGTTCCATCGGACATCGATGAGTTCAGCGTTCCGCGAGAGTCAAGGATCATCGGGATTCTGGTCGATATTGGCATAGCGAAGACCAACAACGAAGCACGGCGCCTGGTTCAGCAAGGCGGTGTGAGCATCGACGGCAATCGGATCGACGACCCGCACGCGGACGTGACAGTGCTGGAGCCCGCCATCCTCAAGGTCGGGAGGCGCTTCGCACGGCTGGTCCCCTTGGGAAGCTAGAACGGCATATCGTTGACTCGCGAGCAAACCGACCATCAATTCATGGGCTGTCCGTTCGCGACAACGTGGGATATGAACGATTATCCGTCGGTGAGATCCACGCTTGTTTCATGCTATACTAGGTGATGCGAAACGCATCGCCGGGGTGTGGCGCAGTTGGCAGCGCGCGGCGTTTGGGACGCTGAGGTCGGAGGTTCAAGTCCTCTCACCCCGACTTTGCGGGAGTAACTCAGTTGGTAGAGTGCCTGCCTTCCAAGCAGGTTGTCGCGAGTTCGAGTCTCGTCTCCCGCTCCACGAAGCCTCTGTATATGGTCATTGACGAATTAATCCGTTGATTGGTCGCGTGCGCCCGGGAGTAAACTCGCCGGGCTACCGGTAACGAAGTCCACTAAAGGGACTAAATCTCTTCGTGATGGTCCCCATTCCGCCATCGTGTTGTTGCACAATTGGTCACTGAACCTCAGTCCCTTTCGTGGACTTTGTCTTTGTAGCGCGGCGGCTTCAGCCCCGCGCGAACGGACACGAATCTACCGAATCAATTCGTATCCACCATATGCAGAGGGCTTTTGCGTTGGTGTCACGACGCGGACCGGCGAGTTTGTGCGGCTTTGGATGAGGCGATTGGCGACTCCCGGGACCGCACCGTCACCCGGTCGATGCATCGAGCGCTGCGCCTCGGGAAGCGTACCGGAGTTCAGGAAGTCTCGGGGTCCAATGGAGGTGGGTTACGAGGCAACGCGAACGAGACCGTTGTGCCCGAACCTTCCACACTCTCGACCCAAATTCGGCCCCCATGGCGTTTGACGTACTCGGACGAAATGAACAGCCCGAGGCCAAGGCCCGGAGAACCCAGGTTATTCTGACCGCCGATCCGGTAAAACCGCTCGAAGATGTGCGGCTGGGTTTCCTTGGGGATCCCAACGCCGAAGTCTTCAACGGATACGACGACCGTCTCGGCATCATTCGAGGTGCGAATCCTCACGACGTCCGCGTCCGGGGAGAACTTCACGGCATTCGTGAGGAGATTCATCACCACTTGTTCAATGCGGTCGCGATCAGCCGTGATTGAAACCGGGGCGTCCGGCACAAGTTCGATGCGGTGCTGGTCGGATATTCGCTGGAATTCGGCGGCAACGTCAGTGATCAGGTCGTCGAGCACTACCGGCGCCGCCCGGAGCAGCAGGGTGTCGCTCTCAATGCGTGTCACGTTGAGCAGATCGTCAATGAGCCGCATGAGCCGATCTACTTGACCATCGAGCTGCACGAGTGGCTCCACGGCAGAACTTTCCCCATCCCGCTGCAGTCGACGAGCCGCAAGTTGCGCATACCCCTTTATTCCTGCCACCGGTGTTCTCAGCTCGTGCGCGGCGATGCCGAGGAAGATGTCCTTCTGCCGTTCAATCTCCTTGCGTTCGGTGACATCACGGGCAATCTTTGACACGCCGACGACCATGCCTCCCTGGTCGAAGATCGGAGAGACAGACAGCGAAACCTCGAGTAGCGAACCGTCCTTGCGGCGGCGAATCGTCTCGTAGTGGTCTATCGGTTCTCCACTGCGAACGCGCGCCAGGATTTCAATCTCTTCGCTTCGGCGATCGTCCGGCACGATGATCGTGATCGGCTGGCCGATCGCCTCGTTTGCCGGATACCCGAAGAGCCGCTCCGCTCCCCGATTCCAGGTCAGAATGACGCCATCACGATCCTGGCTCACAATCGCGTCATCTGAGGATTCGACGATCGTTGCAAGCAATGAGCGCGTCTTCTCCGCCTGCTCACGTTCAATCATCAGCGCCGCCGTACCAACGGCGAAATCGAGAAGCATATGGTCATCTTCGGTCGGGTCGCGAGGCTCGACGGTCGTAATCGAGAAGGTGCCGACGACTCTGCCCGAAGAGAGAACAATCGGTTTGGACCAGGAGGCACGCGGGCGTCTTATCGGCGTCAGATCGGTGACGCTGCTCCCAAGCGTGTTTGTCGTCGAGCTCACTGCGGCGGCGGGGAGATCTGAGGTCGCCGCCGCACCGCTCGCTTCGCCGTCGGGACCAATGGTGACGCCCTCTACCGCTGCGACGGAGCCCCGAAGTTGACCTGGTGGCGGAGCGTATTGCAGACGCGTACCGTTATCGTCCGCCAGCGTGATTTCCGCCGTCGCGCGCACGCCCGACAGCTTCTCAACGCTGCCGGCTAGCAGTCCGAGAGCGTCGTGCAGCGAACCTCCACGGGTGAGAAGTTCGAGTACACGGTTCTGCTCTTCGATTCGTTGTCTGGTCCGTACCTGAGCCGAGACATCGACCGCGTGGATGAGGATACTCTCTGGCTCATCCTGTTCGTCTCGCAGCAGGACATACACAAAGTTGAAATAGCGGATGTCGCCCTGGCCACCGCCGCGAACGAACCGGACCTCTGTCTCAGTGCCGGAAAGCGGTTTTCCCGTCTGGTAAACCTCGTCCAGCATCTCGTTGAACTGTCCGCCAATCGACGCGGGCAGAACCTCAAGTACGGACTTGCCGAGGATTTCCGGGCCGGCTCCAATGACCTCCAGAGATGGCGGGTTCGCGAGCTCAAAGATATGTTCGGGCCCGCGAACCACACAGATAATCGCAGGTGCATGCATGAATAGGTCGAACAGGCGGGCGCGATTCCGTTCCGATGATAGGCGTGCGCTTCGTCGCGTTTCGGCGAGTTCAATGTGCGCCGAGACTCGCGCGAGCAACTCTCGGGCGCTGAACGGTTTGATCAGATAGTCGTCGGCTCCTGCTTCGAGTCCCTCGATCCGGCTAACTTCTCCCGCCCGAGCGGACAGCATCACCACTGGTACTTCGCGCAAACCGTCGTCCGAACGCACAGCATCAAGCAGCCTGAAGCCATCCAGCACCGGCATCATCACGTCAGTCAAGATGAGGTTGGGTAGCTGTCGCCGGATTGCGTTGAGCGCCTCCAGACCATTACTGACGGCCTCAACGTCGAAACGCTGGCTCAACAACTGGCTAATGTACTCTCGCATGTCGGCGTTGTCGTCGGCGAGAACAATACGCGGACGTGGGGGCTCAACGCCCGGCTCTTGATCGGCGCCAGCGGTATTGGTGGGTGAAACGGGAAAACCTGAGAAGATGTCATAGGTTTCATGATGGTCGGGCAGCCAGCGAAGCGCCTCCTCAACGTAGCTCGTCGCGCTCACCGTCAACGGTGCCGCGGTGTTCGTGTCCGACACTCGACCCTGGGGGAGGTGTTCCGAGCCAAACGGAAGAGAAATTGTGAAGACGGTCCCTTCACCCTCGGTGCTTTGAACCTCGATGTCGCCACCGTGGAGGTGGACCAGTTCATGAACCAGCGAAAGTCCGATGCCCGTCCCCTCGTGCGTTCTTCCAACGCTGCCGTGCACCCGATGGAATCGGTCGAAGATATGCTGGAGTTCGTCTGCCGGAATGCCGATGCCAGTATCGGCAACCGAAACCATCGCTCGGCCGCCGTGCTCGCTCACGGAGACCGTTATTCGTCCGTCCAGAGTGAATTTAAATGCGTTTGAGAGCAAGTTGAGAATGATCTTCTCCCACATCTCACGATCGATAAAGACCGGCTCTGAGAGGGGAGGGCAATCGACCACGTACTCCATTCCTGCCCGCTCGACGGCCGAGCGGAATCCGCTCGCCAACTCGGCGGTATACTGGCGCGAGATCGGTCGGCTCGTACGAGGACTGGACTCGATCGGCCTCCAGACGAGTGAAATCCAGCAGCATGTTCACAAGTCGGAGCAGCCGCAGTGAGTTCCGATGTGCGATCGTCAGCCGTTCCCGATTCTCTGTCGTGGTGGAGCCCTCGCGCAGAGCATCCTCAAGCGGGCCAAGCATCAACGTGAGCGGTGTACGGAACTCGTGGCTGACGTTGCTGAAGAAGGTCGTTTTCGCACGATCGAGTTCGGCCAGCGCTTCCGCTCGTTTGCGCTCTTCTTCATACGCGCGAACGTTAGAAATCGCGGTCGCAATGCGGTCGGCGATCAACCTGAGAAAACTCAGGTAATCGTCGTCAAACGGGCGGCGCGGGCTGATGCCCATGACCAGCACACCGTATGGAACGGGCTGGCTCGGGCGACGAATCGGCAGGACCACGGCACGTGTTGGTGCTTCAGGCCAAACACCTCCCGGGAGTCTGCCGAAACGCTCTGATAGGTCCGACATGACCAAGTCGGAACCCGACTCCACGACCGCCCGCAGCGGCCAACCTGGTAACGACTCGTCGTGCAACGCGACCGTATCGCGGCAAACGTCGGGCCGTTCTCTCAAGCTTGCGGTTGAGCCGACGAGGCTGGCCGAGTCTCCGTGCTCATTGAGCGAGTAGATGAGAAAGAACGGGAGGTCAGCTGGGTGTTGCGAGAGAATCAGGGCCGCGTTGTCGAACGTTTCGTCGACCGTCTTTGCTTCGAGCGAGCGGTCGGCCAGGTCGCGAAGGATCCCAAGTCGACGTTGACCAACAACCTTTTCCGACGACTCGGTCACGGCAGTGAACACACCGCCGATCTTCCCTGCTTCATCCTGGATCGGGCTGTATGACCACGTGAAGTAGCATTCCTCCGGGAAGCCTCGTCGCTCCAGGATCAGCAGTTGGTCGTCTGACCAGGTTGCATCGCCCTGTTCAAGCACGCGCCGGAGCATCGGGCTGATCACCGCGCTCACTTCGGGATCGCCCCACGCAAGCCGCGACAGCCCTGGCTGTCCCAGGGCGCCTGGATGCTTGGCTCCAAGAATCGGACTGTAGGCATCGTTGTAGATGACCGTCAGGGCCCGACCCCACCAGAGAATGATCGGGAAGCGCGAACGGAGGCAGATACTCACGGCAGTCCGGAGACTCTGCGGCCAGCCCTCGATAGCGCCAAGTGAGGTGCGCGACCAATCGAGATCGCGAATTCGCTGCCCCATCTCGCCGCCACCGTCAAGAAAAGCCAGGTTTTGCGAATGCCCAGATTCCGAGTTCACCTGCTTCACGTCACTCATCTTTCCAGGACGTCCTGCGATCTCTCTCGCGGTATTCCAGAGCGGGCCCGGACAACTTCAAAGGATTGAGGGCTCGACACGTTTTATGTCGGCCTCGTACCCGTCCCGTGACTCTTGAAACCGCCGGTGATTGCGGCATGCTGTGTTGCCCTGGCGGCCGCTCCGAACGACGTGTGCCACGCGGTCATACCGCCCTGGGGCTAAGCAGCAAATTGCTTTCATTGAATGAACACGAACACAATGCCCTGAACCAGCATCACTTGCTGAATACCGTCACTCCAGCGAAATGCAATGTGACCTCGCGTTATCACGGGTTCCGCGCGATAGAAACCCAATCAGACTCGCTGACTGATGACTCTATCGAAGCGTCCCCCTCGCGGCAACAGGCAACGTCGGTGCCCCGCCTTTGTGAGGTCCAATGTCTCCGGGCTAACGACCGTCACCCGCCGGCATTCTCCTCCGCGGATTCCACCTTTTCACCGAGCTTCACGATATCGCCGGACTGGAAAAGCACCGTCTGCAGCGCGGCGCGCCAGTCCGCATGCCGGCGCGTGAGGAACTCGAGGTCCATAGCGAAATGCTTGAACTCTTCTTTCTGCGCCTCACGCATGATGCTCCTGGCCTCATCGCTCTGTTCCACCGACATGCGCTGTTCATACCAATTGATTGCTTCCGCCTCTTCGACCAGTGATGCGATCATCCGAGCGAAGGTGCGGATCTCTTGCGAAAGCTCGGTCACAGGCTCGTGATACTGATTGAATTCCGCCACGAATACGTCCTCCCCGCATGTTGACTCCGGTTACCAATCGAGAACCCAGTTGAGTTTCAATCAGTGATGAAAGCAAACTTTGTGCCGAAATTTCTGCCCTATCGCGACTCAGGTCGTACAACAGATGGACCACTCACTGATGGCCACGCGGTGCCCGCTGGAACAGCAGACCGAAGTCGGACAATCAGGTCGCGGCCCTGATCTGGAACGCATCGCAGGTCGCGTGTCAATCGGCGGTCTGTTTGGACGACGCGGCATATCTCGGCGCGATCTCGTCTCGCAGTGACGACTTCTGAAACTTGCCGGTCGACGTTCGCGGAATCGACTCCCGGAACTCGACCGCATCCGGCAGCCACCACTTGGCAAATTTCGGCTCCAGGAACCTGATTAACTCTTCTTGGGTCGCCTGTTGTCCCTCTTTGAGCACGACGACCGCCAACGGACGTTCGAGCCAGCGCTGGTCAGGCACGCCAATGACGGCCGCCTCGGCTACCGCTGGGTGGCCCATCAATGCGTTCTCGAGCGCGACCGAGCTGATCCACTCACCACCAGACTTGATGACATCCTTGGCGCGGTCACGAATTTCCAGGTAGCCCAGCTCATCGATCGTGGCGATATCACCGGTCTTGAACCAGCCGTCAGCGGTGAAGCGCTCTGACTCCTCCGGCATGTTGTAGTAGGATGCCGCCACCCACGGCCCCCGCACTTCAAGCTCCCCGAGAGACGTGCCGTCCCATGAGACATCTTCATCGCCGGAACGCAGGCGCAGCTCGACGAAAGGCAATGGTCGGCCGGACTTGGTCTTGTAGTAGTAGAGCTCTTCGTCGGTCAGCGGGCCGAGTTCATACGGCGGATGGCACACCGATCCGACAGGCGTGGTCTCGGTCATCCCCCATCCTTGAGCGAAGTCGATTCCGTGACGCTCCTTGAAGCCGCGCATCAGAGACTCCGGTGCAGCCTGCCCGCCCGAAAGAATGTTGCGCAGGTGCGACAGGTCGTATTTGTCGGGATTCTCGTCGAGGACTTGCAGTAGTCCGAGCCACAGCGTCGGTACGCCACAGGAAAGCGTCACCGCCTCTTCGGACATCAACTCCGCGAGGCTCGCGCCATCCAGGTATGGACCGGGGAAGACCTGCTTCGTCCCCATCATCGTCGCGGTAAACGGCATACCCCAGGCATTAACGTGGAACATCGGCACGACCGGGAGAATGGTGTCCCGTTCTCCCATGCTCGTCTCACTCTGGATCGCTGTCCCGAGCGTGTGGAGCACAATCGCCCGGTGGGAATAGAGCACGCCCTTGGGACGACCAGTCGTGCCCGACGTGTAGCACATCGCGGCTGCCTGGTCTTCATCGAATTCCGGGTAGGTGAACCCGGTGAGGTCGACATTGGCCAACAGTGTCTCGTAGTCGAGCGTGCCGTCTATCGGCTCTCGCGGCTGGCCATCCTTCGAAATCACGATGACGTGATCCAGATTCACGGCAGACTTCACATGCTCGAAGAGGGGCCACAACACTTCGTCAATCAGAATCACGCGGTCGCCCGCGTGGTTGATGATGTAGGCGAGGTCGGTGGGATGCAGCCGAAGGTTGAGCGTGTGCAGCACCGCGCCGGACAGAGGAACACCGAAATAGGCTTCCAGGTGCGTGTAATTGTTCCAGGCAAGCGTGCCGACGCGGTCGCCAGACTCAATGCCCAGCCCGCGCAGGGCAACGGACAGCCGCTTGGCGCGGTCGGCCATGTCGGCGTACGTGTACCGGTGCAGCGTCCGGTCGGGCATGCGGGTGACAATCTCGCGGCGTCCGAAGTAGGTATCGGCACGTCGCAGGATCGCGGGAAGCGTCAACTGAAAGTCCATCATCAAGCCGTCCACGGATCGCTCCTTTGTGGTTTAGATCAAGTCGAACGTCTCCTCGAATTCCCCCACTGCAACCCAACCAACGCCGCGAGCCCCGTCATCGTCTCCCATGCCCGTCACGGACATCGGCGGCGCACATCAGCGCGTAAAGCTCGGATACCCGTTCGCATCAAGCACGCTGGCCGCAACCTCCCGTTCCGCACCGATCACGTCGAACGGTTCACGTCGAGTCAGTCGACGTGCAATCGACAGATACGTGCGAAGATCATCGGCGCCAGCCACGCGCGGCAGCGCATAGTTCGCCTGGTCGAGCGCGATGCAGAGCGCCCGGTCCAGATAGAGCCGCGTCATGGTCGACGCGACGTCGCTGCTCATCCGGCGCGCGCGAAGCACGGCCGACTCCGACGCGAACGTTTCGATCAGGATATCGGCGATTGCCGCCACCACTTCCTGCTCCTGCTCGAGTCCGGTACCAAACCGTTCCACCGCCAGCCCGGCAACCATCAACGCCAGCTTCTTCAGATTCGCAACCTGATTGAGTTCGACGGCCCATGCGCCTTCGGGCTGGTCGAAGCTCGGCTCGAGCAGCTCAGCGCGTAATTTCTGGGCCGCTTCAAAGATGGGTATTTCTCCCTTGATCGCCCGACGCATCAGCTGATCCGGAATGAGCAGACGGTTAATCTCGTTTGTGCCTTCAAAGATTCGCTGAATACGTGAATCCCGATAGGCACGCTCGATTGGGAAATCGGCCAGATAGCCGTAGCCGCCATGGATCTGGACGCCCTCGTCGACGACGTAGTCGAGCATCTCGGTGCCGTGCACCTTCACGATGGAACACTCGATCAGGTACTCCTGAATACCGGACAGCACCGCATCAGCGCCGCTCCGTCCGGCAATCGCGTCGTCGATCAATCCGATCGTGCGATACACCGCGCTCTCGGCAGCGAACAATCGCATCGCCATTCGCGCCAGCTTCTGTTGGATCAGCCCAAAACTGGCGATGGCCACGCCGAACTGCTTGCGATCCTGGGCGTACCGTGCCGATTGCTCCAGCGCTCGTTTGGCACCGCCAACGCTGCTGGCGCCGAGCTTGAACCTGCCGATATTCAGCACGTTGAAGGCGATCCGATGACCTTTGCCGACCTCTCCAAGCACGTTTTCAACCGGCACCTGAGCGTTCTGAAGAATGAGCTGGCGTGTCGATGAGGACTTGATCCCCATCTTGTGCTCCTCTTCGCCGAACTCGATACCGGGATAGCCGCGCTCGACCAGGAATGCCGTGAACTCCTGGCCGTCGACCTTGGCAAAGACCGTGAAGAGGTCGGCGAATCCGGAGTTCGAAATGAACTGCTTGGTGCCATTCAAGACATAGTGGGTGCCGTCTTCGGAGAGGATCGCGCGCGTTCGAGCGCCGAGCGCGTCCGAGCCAGAGTTTGTCTCGGTCAGCGCGTAGGCGGCGATCCAGTCACCAGATGCCAGCTTGGGTAAATAGCGCCGCTTCTGCTCGTCGGTCCCGAAGTAGACCAGCGGCAGGGTGCCGATAGAGGTATGCGCCGTCATCGTAACGGCGAATCCACCCGCCCCAGCCAGTTCCTCGGTAACCACGGCGGCCACGACCTTCGGCAGGTCGAGGCCGCCGTAGTCTTCAGGAACTTCAATGGAGAGCGGGCCAAGCTCTCCGGCGCGTCGCATCAGTGGGACGTTGAGGTCGAGGTCGCCGGCCTCCATCTGTGGCAGCTTGGGAATGACGTCCCGCTCGACAAACTGGCGCGTGATCTTGCCAAGCTCGCGTGTCGTTTCGTCGAAATCTTCCGGGGTGTAGATCGACTCGGGCTCTTCGAGAACCCAGCCTCCGCCCTTACGGGCAACCTCAGGCGCGCTCGCCATCGACTGTTCCTTTCAGATCCCTACGCCGCGTAGACCTCAAAGAGTCCGGCCGCTCCCATGCCCCCGCCGATACACATCGTCACCAGACCGGTTCCACCTCCGCGCCGGCGGAGTTCGTGGATGAGACTCGTCGTCAGCTTGGCGCCGGTGGCCCCAAGCGGATGACCAAGCGCGATCGCGCCGCCGTTGACATTCATGATCTCGCGGTTGAAACCGAGTTCCTTGACGACCGCCAGCACCTGGGCGGCGAACGCCTCGTTGAACTCGATCAGATCGACGTCAGCAAGGGTGATCCCCGCCCGCTCGAGTGCCTTGGGCACGGCTTTGGCCGGGCCGATACCCATCACGTCCGGCTCCACGCCCGCCACCGCGAACGTGATGAATCGAGCCAGCGGACGTACGCCAAGCTCGTCAGCCTTCTCGCGCGACATGATCACCACCGCGCTCGCGCCGTCCGAATAGGGGCTGGAATTCCCTGCCGTCACCGAGCCCTTGACGTTGAAGGCCGGTCGAAGCTTGGCGAGGCGCTCGACCGATGTGTCGGGGCGAATCGTCTCGTCACGAGAGAACGGCTCCGCCTCGGTCTCGCCAGATTCGTCTGGAACAGGACGCTCGACTGGAATCGACACGACCTCGGATTCGAAGCGGCCTTGCTTCCAGGCGTCGGCCGCTTTCTGGTGGCTTTCGTAGGCGTATTGGTCCTGATCTTCTCGCGGAATTCCCCATCGTTCGGCAACCCGTTCGGCGGTGAAACCCATGCCGATATAGGGCTCGATCAGTTCCGGGTGAATCCGGGTGTGGTGACCCGACATCGGCACCTGGCTCATCAACTCCACGCCGCCTGCCAGGACCACGTCGGCCATGCCGCTCATGACTGCCTGAGCGCCCATGGCGATGGTCTGAAGGCCAGACGAGCAGAATCGGTTGACCGTGGCGCCAGGAACAGAAACGGGGAAACCTGCCCGCAGCAGAGAAAGACGGGACACGTTGAGGCCCTGAGCGCCTTCCGGAAGAGCGCAGCCCCAGAGAACGTCATCCAGCATTGATGGGTCGATCCCGGCTCGCTCAACCGCCGCGCGCATGACCGTGGCCGATACGTCGATAGGGTGTACATGCGCCAGTGAGCCGTCCGACTTGCCGCGCCCGACCGGACTGCGCACCGCGCTTACTACCACCGCTTCGTTCATAAACTGTGCTCCTTGTGACTGTCTGCTGTATCCAATAGTTCGTCAATCGCGTCAGTTTCGCAGCGGTTTGCCGGTCTTCAGCATGTGAGCCATGCGCTCCTGCGTCTTCCGCGTTCGAATGAGCTTGAGAAATGCCTCACGCTCCAGGGCCAGGATGTCTTCTTCCGTCGCGTCGTGCGGCGGGCCGTCGCCACCCGCAAGGATATTGGCAAGCTCGTTGGCGATCAGCACCTCATGATCGGTGATCTGCCCCGCCTCGCGCATCGACCAGACCGCGTAGCGCAAGTTCCCGAGCGCTTCGTTGCCCAGTACGCGGATGCTGCGCGGCGCCGGAGTCACGTAGCCCGGCGCCAGATCGAGCACGGCCCGCTTCGCGTCCGACAAGAGTCTGTCCCGGTTCATGCTGATTTGATCCTGTGGCCGAAGGAATCCGAGTTTGTGGGCTTCGAGCGCACTGGTGCTTGTCTGTTGCCATGGCGATCAGCATGAACGCCCGGCGCACCGCCTCGAACGGGTCGGCTTCCGGATAGGCAGCCAGGTCGTCGGTGAAGCGGAACAGCATCTCCGTCGTGCCGCCACCCGCCGGGATGATTCCAACGCCGGTCTCGACCAATCCCATGTAGAGTTCCGCGCCTGCCCGAACCCGGTCGGCATGAAGAATGAACTCCGCTCCACCGCCCAGCGCGAGTCCTGCCGGAGCCACGACCACCGGGAACGGAGCGAACCGCAGCGAGCGCGACGCGTTCTGGAACTGCCTGCTGGCTCGTTCGAGCTCGCTCCACTCCTCTTCCTGTGCCAGCGCAAGCATCAGCGCGATGTTTGCTCCGCTCGAGAAGGCGCGCTCATGCTCATTGCCAATCACCAGACCAGCGTAGTTATGCTTGTCAACCCAGTCGATCGACTCCGCCATAAAGCGCAAGACGCCTTCGCCGATCGTGTTCATCTTGGTATGGAATTCGACCAGCGCCACGCCGTCGCCAAGGTCGAACAGGGAAGCAGCATCGGTCTCGTTCAAAACCTTGCCGGACCGGCGCAAATCGGCCAGCGACATGGCGTCCGGCAGCGGAGAGAGCAATTGATATCCACCCGTGAACTTCAGTTCCTTGCGCCCGGAGTCAGATTCTTTGTAGAACCCGCTGCTCGCCGACTCGAGCAGTTCTGGAGTTGACAGGCCCTGATCCTTCAGGAGTGACACAGTCGCGTCCACTCCAAGCGCGTCGATCTGCCGGAACGGGCCGAGGTCCCACCCGAACCCCCACTCCATCGCCCGGTCAACATCGACGATCTCGTAGGCAAGCTCTGGCGCGTGATCCAGGACGTAGTGCATGTTCTCGGCGAACAGTCGACGCATGAACTCGCCGTAGTTCCCCGGAAGCTGCATCGATCCGGCCATTCGTTCAGCCAGTGGAGCGTCGCTGAGCGCGGCAACCTCCGGCAGGTGAAGATCTGTCCTGGCTCGGTATTCGCCGGTCTTCCAATCGAGCGTCAGAATTGCACGATCTTCCCGGCGGTAGAACCCGGCGCCGGTCTTCTCGCCCAGCCTCCCATCGGCCATGAGCGTGCGTACCCAGTCTGGCAGGTTGAACGGCTCGCCGGTCGCCGCCGTCAGGCCGTCCGCAACGTGCACCAGCACGTCGATGCCGGTCAGATCCGCGGTGCGGAAGATGGCGGAGCGGGGGCGTCCGATCAGCGGACCGGTAAGCGCATCGACTTCGTCAATCTGGAGGTCGCAAGCCTCCATGAGGTTGATGGCCCGCACCATCCCATACACCCCAAGACGGTTGCCTATGAAGCCCGGCACGTCTCGAGCGCGGACGGTTCCCTTGCCGAGGACCTCTCGTCCAAAGCACTCGATAGTCTCGATGTCTGTTTCATCGGTCTCAGGGGTTGGAATAATCTCCAGCAGGTGCAAGTAGCGTGGGGGATTGAAGAAGTGGGTACCGAAAAAGCGCTTTCGGAATTTTTGTGAGCGCCCTTCGACGAGACTCGACATCGGGATGCCCGACGTATTGCTGGTAATGATGGTCGATTCACCGAGAAGTCCGTCGAGCCGTTCGAAAAGTGCGCGTTTGGGCTCGAGCTGCTCGATGATCGCCTCAACGATCCAATCACAAGCGCGGAGTTTTTCAAGATGGTCCTCGGTGTTGCCGATCTCGATGAGGGACACCCGGCCAGCATCCATAAAGGACGCGGGACGCGACTTGAGCGCACGCTCGAGTCCACGCCTTGCCGTGGAATCACGGTCTGGATCACCGGGAATGTCGAGCAGCACCGCGGGAACGCCCGCCGATGCCGAGAGCGCGGCGATCGCGGCGCCCATCGTGCCGGCGCCGATGACTCCTAGTTTGCGAATACGCATCCGTCAGTCTCCCTCGTACGCGGTGATAAACGATGGACCCGACGCGCAGCCGTGCCATTGGTTTTACGCGCCGGAGCAGCCTGAGATTGTCAGTTCCGGCCGCATATTTCGGATAAGCTAAGGATGGCACCATTTCCCGGTTTCGACAAACCTCGGCAAGCCGCGGTTATCATGAACCGGACATGTACGGGTCTTACCATTCCACATCCACAAGACGTCCTGTTCGCGCATATTGCGTCCCGCGCCATCCGGTATCGTGACAGAGGAGAACATGAGGACACGCATCACGGAGCTTCTCGGGGTTCGCTACCCGATTGTCCAGGGTGGCCTGGCACACCTCGCCTTCGCGGACCTGTGCGCTGCCGTCTCGAACGGCGGCGGATTGGGCCAGATCAGCGCAGCCACGATCAATGGTGGCATCGATGGGCTGCGTGCTGAAATCCGCAAAGTACGCTCGCTGACTGACCGGCCCTTCGCTGTGAACTTCGCTATCAGCGTCCGTCGCGACATCATGGACATGGTCGAAGTCGCGCTCGATGAAGGCGTCGAGATCATGAGCTTCACCGCTGGGAATCCCGAACCGTACCTCAACCGGCTGGCTGACACGAACGTGAAGTCGCTGGTCCTCGTCGCTGGGGTTCGGCAAGCGCAGAAGGTGGAGCAACTGGGCGGGTCGGCGGTCATCGCGGTCGGGTACGATGGCGGTGGACATCTCGGCCGCGACGACATCGGAACGATGGTGCTGGTGCCGCGTATTCTCGAATCGGTGAATATTCCAGTTCTGGCCAGCGGCGGAATCGGAGACGGACGCGGGCTGGCGGCGGCATTGGCAATGGGCGCGGCCGGAGTCGAGATGGGAACGCGCTTCGTCGCCACCCAGGAGTGCATCGCGCACGAGCATTACAAAGCCGCACTCGTGTCCGCAAGAGAGACCGACACGACGATCATCGAACGGTCTCTTGGCACTCCCGGCCGTGTGCTGCACAACGCCGCGGCCGACCACATCATCCAGCTCGAGGCGGATGAGAAACGGGACGACCTGATCGCCGCCATCAGCGGCAGCGAGAACAAGCGCGGCGCCATCGACGGCGACCTCGAGAATGGCTGGGTTTGGGCCGGGCAGGTGGCGGGCATGATCCACGACGTGCCACCCGTAAAAACGTTGCTCGATCGCATGGTCAATGACGCCGCGGAACGCCTCGCGGCCGCCACGTCTCTCTTCCGCGACTGACCTGCGTAGTCATTACTTCTTCATGAACAGCCGCCAGATGCCAGTCGCCGTGGCGCACACCTGGCCCTGCTCGTCGAACAGTTTTCCCTCGGCGAACGCGATAGTCCGGCCGGCTCGTACCGCCGTTCCCCGCGCCTCGAACGTGTTGCCAAAGGCTGGCTGGACGTAGTTGATGGTGAGGCTGATGGTAGCCTCGCCGAAGCTCGACCGGTCGTAAACGTCGATTCCCAGTTCTTGCGTCAACAGGGACGTGATCGCCGCCCCGAGCGCGCCGTCAAACATGTAGGCGATCACGCCGCCATTGAGCGACGCGTTGCCGCCGCCCCCGCGCTGGTCGTCTCGCGGATCGACCAACCGGACGATCACCTCACCTGGCTTGGAATCTTCAACCGTTAGATTCTGCGCTTCAAAGAATCCCCCGAAGCGTTCCACCGGAAGGTTCGCTTCTGAATTAGCGGAATCGTTCACCCATGCTCCCTGTCGTTGTCACCGTCATCCAGGCATGATCATACCCGCATTCACGCGGTCCTGAAAAACCCGTTTCGGTGCGCACTTGAACTCCCGGATATGAGAGAATAGCGCCTGCGCGAAACGCAGGCAGGACCTGTCTGGCCACTCATGGGAGAACATTCGTTGAGAGCAGCTGCTGAACAGTCGACTCCGGCCGTTCGCCGGGGATTCATTTTCCTCGCTATCATGACCGCCTGCTTCGGCATGGCGATGGCCATACAGCAGAACGTCGTGACCAACTATTTCGAGGACGTACTGAAACTCCAGGGGCCGCAGTTCGGCTACATCACCGCAATTCGCGAAGTTCCCGGGTTCCTCCTCATCTTCATCACCGCGCTCTTCTATCGCCTCTCAATTCCTAAGCTAACGGCGCTGGCGCTGGTGCTGCTTGCCGCGGGTTACGTGCTCTTCGGCGCGTCCACCTCATTCTGGACGGTGGCGCCGTGGGTCATCATGTCGTCAATGGGCTATCACACCGTGCTGCAGACGCAGTACGCACTGGGGATGAGCCTGACAACGGAAAACAAGAGCGGCAGCATCCTCGGGACGATGTCCGCCATCAACTTCGGTGGCGGTCTCGGCGCGATGATCCTGGTGCTGATTACGTTTCACTATCACATCTTGACCTACCGGCCGACCTTCGTGGTCGCCGGAGCACTGGCCCTGATTGCCGGAATCGCTGTCTTCAGTTTTCCGAACCTGAAGGACGGAGAAGAGGTCGCGCGGCATACGAAACGTGAACCGTTCGTCGTGCGCAAGCCGTATCGCCTCTACTACTACCTCTCGCTGCTCGACGGCGCCCGGCAACAGATCTTCTTCTCGTTTGGTCTCTGGGTGCTGGTCAATCACTACGGTCTCGACGTACCAAAGATCAGCGCCTTGCTCATCTTCGTAAACCTGACCGCCATGCTCTCCGGACGTCGCATCGGGCGCATGATCGACTTCTACGGTGAGAAGCAGATTCTGGGAGTGATCAACGTCGCGTACATCGTCGCACTGGCGGGCTATGCGATCGTCGACAATCTGTACGTCGCGATGTTCTGCTACGCGATCTACTCCTTCATCATGCCGCTGTCGTCGGTGGGCTCGGCCACCTACCTGCGTAAAGTGGCGGCGTCGGACGACGTCGCGCCATCGCTGGCTATGGGCGTCAGCCTGCAGCATGCCGCCGCGATCGTCGTGCCGATCACGACCGGATTCATCCTGAATTTCGTAGGGTATCAGGTGCCGTTCTTGATCGCCTGTGTCTTCGCATTGATGGCGGTATTCGTGACACGGTGGCTAAATCCCGCGGAACAGAAAGCGCCAGAACGCATCGCTGAAGACAAGGCTCGCGCACTGCTTCAATCATCCCCGCTGTCATCCGACGCAGAGAAACGGCCGGCGGCCGCCACTGGCGGGTGATCTATTGGATTGACCAGGTTCCCTGGAACTGGTCCTCCGAGTCGCAGCTCACCACGCCCTCCGATTCGAGCTTGATCAGATGCGCCAGCACGGTGGCGGCGGCGGCACGGCGGAAGTGGGGCAGCACGTCGGGGTAGAGTTCCTCGACGATCTTCTCGATCGTCGTTGGACGGTGCTCAATTACCCCACGAATCTCCTGCTCGCGCTTGGAACGTCGCTCGATGTACTGGTCGAACAGTCCGTCCGGATCAGTGAGTGTTGGACCGTGCCCAGGAATGACCTCCGATGGCTGGAGCGCCTTGGCCCGGAGGAGTGAGTCGAAGTACTCGCTCATCCGTCCATGCGGAGGAAAGATACCGACCGTACCGTGTCCGGAGACGAGGTCACCGGCGATGAGCACGCGCGACTCCGGCTCGAACAGCGACACGTGGCCCGGCGAGTGCCCCGGCGTGTCCACTGCCTGCAGTCGCCCGCCATCAATTTCGAGCGTCATTCCACCGTGGAGTTCCTGGTCGACCTGATCCCAGGTCAAGCCCTTGAACTGCTCGAGAATCGGCCGTTCCTTGGAGTTCAGCATCACCGGACAATTGAGCGCGGGTTTCAATTCGGCCGCCGCAACGGCGTGGTCCGGGTGGCTGTGGGTCAGCACGATCGCCTTTACGGGGGGATTACCGCGATCGGCGAGCGCCTTCAGGAATATCTCCGCGCCGACCGTGTCTCCCGGATCAACCACGAAGACTTCATTCACGCCGACGATGCAGCCGTTGGTCGGCTGGTCGCTCATGAACCCGGAATTTGGAACTTCAACGATGTCGATTCTCAGTCTCTTCGACAAGCCGTCACCCACACCTTACTGTGCCCGGGAGTCTCCCGGGCCGATCTAATTCCGCGGGCCCCATAAGCGCTCTGGGGACAGCGACCATTATTCAGCGACAGGTTCAGCGGATTCACCAGTTGCCGTGCCTGGGCCTGGCACGTTCAGCGTTGGGACGATCATCGATTCTGCGACGAGCTCTGCGATGTCGCGAACCTTGAACGTCTCCTCAACCCCCACGCCGCGAATACCGTCCTCGAACATCGTCATGCAGAAGGGACAGGCGGCTGCCAGAACCTCGGCTTCGGTCGCCAGTGCCTCGCGCACTCGTGCCTGGTTGATGCGCGTTCCCGTGCTCTCCTCCATGAACATGCGTCCGCCGCCTCCGCCGCAACAAAAGGAGGTATTCCGGTTCCGGCGCATCTCGACCAGATTCGCGCCCGGCAGAGAGGAAACGACATTGCGCGGATCGTCGAACACCTTGTTATAGCGGCCAAGATAGCAGGGATCATGATAGGTGACTTTGCCGCGTGCGACGACCGACTCCGGATCGAGCTTGATGCGTCCTTCATCGATCAATTGGCTGATCAACTGACTGTGGTGAATGACATCGTAGTTTCCGCCAATCTGCGGGAACTCGTTCTTGATCGCGTTGAAGCAATGTGGACAGGACGTCACGATCTTCTTGAAGCTGTACTGGTTGAGTGTTTCAACGGTCTGCATAGCCATCATCTGAGCCAGGTACTCGTTGCCGACACGCCGCGCCGGGTCTCCGTTGCAGGTCTCTTCCTTTCCGAGGATCGCGAAATTGATGTCGGCTGCCTGGAGGATGCGAGCCAGCGCCACAGTCGTCCGCTGATTACGGGAATCGAACGATCCCAGGCAGCCGACGAAGAAGAGGACTTCCACCTCGTCTCCTTCGTCGAGCTCGGCCATCTGCTTCACCGGCTGGTCGAGGCGACGGGTCCACTGGTCGCGCTGGTTCGGCGGCATCTGATATGGGCTCCCGACACGCTCCAGGTTATTGAAGACGTTGATCAACTCGCCGGGGAACTCACTCTGCTCCAGCACGAGGTTTCGGCGCATCCCGACGATCATTGGCACGTGCTCGATGTAGACCGGGCACTGTTGCATGCACGCGCCACAGGTCGTGCAATCCCAGATCTCCTCGGTCGAGACGACGCCACCGATCAGATCGCGGTCGGGCCCGGCTCCCCAGCGATAGCGGGCCGAATTGGCGCCTTCGCCCAATTCGCCCGAGAAGATGTCACCGTTGTCGGCCAGGTACCCGGTCAGCTCGAGGATCAGGTCTCGCGGCTTCAGGGCCTTACCGGTGTTGAACGTCGGACAGAACTCCAGACAGCGCCCGCAGTGCATGCAGGCGTCGACGTTCATCAGTTGCGCCCAGGTGAAGTCCTCCAGCTTGGCAATGCCGAAGGTTTCCGCCTCCTCGATATTGAGGATCGGCGCCAACTCGCCCATCGGCTTCAGTCGGCGGAAGAAGACGTTTGCCAGGCTGGTGAAGGGGTGGATCATCTTGCTATAGGCGAAGTAGCTGAGGAACGCAAAGGTCGTCAGAAAATGGACGTACCAGTTGGCCCGGTGTACCGCCTCCAGCCAGCCGGACGGCAAGCCGCGTAGCGACAACGAGAGCGGGTAGGAGACAAACGACCATGGCCCCCACGGATCGCGCACTACGGCGAGCCGGAGTGCCTGAAGTGTGAAGCCCTGCACCGCCAGGACCAGCAGGAACGCGAGGAGTACGATATCGTCGGCTGTGGTGTCCTTGACGGCGGGCCGCCTGACCAGTCGAAGGTAGAAGGCCATCAGCACGCCGACAATCAGCATGAGCCCGGCCAAATTCATGGCCAGCTTATAGCCGAGGTAGAAATCACCCTTGTAGAAGTCAAAGTTGAAGTACGGCACCGTGATGTCGTCCTCGATCATCACGATCAATGTGCCGATCAGCAGCGTCACAAATCCCCAGAAGATGAGGATGTGCATGATGCCGCCGTACCAGTTCTTACGGCGGGCGATGCGCGCATGGAAGATGCTCTGGATGACGGTGCCTTTGAACCGATCCCACCAGCGGTCGAAGCGATCTTCCGGCTGGCCGGTGCGCCATTTGCTAACCCGACGCGCGAGACCAAAAGCCAGGAACGCGACCGGTATAACGAGAAGCGCGTAGACCACGGCACGGCCGATACCGTCGACATTCCAGAGAATCACCCGTGTTGGAATCACGTCGGATCCTCTCCCTCAACGTCTCCACGGACCACCGGTGTCACGCGTTTCTGGGTAGCCTGTACCGCCAACACTCCCGCCAGGAAGGTGCCGACCATCAGGATGAACCCGATGACCGCGCCCAGGACGACCAGGGCTGTATCCTGAGCGTCGCCGCCTCCAGAAAGTGGGCCGAACGCGGCACTGGCCATGGCGATGATCGAGGGAGTGGCGATGATGACGGCGGCAATAACCGCAATCCACACGCGCCAGCCGGTCAAGCGGGCCCAGACGCGCTCCCGCGCTGCCCGCGAGAAACCAAGCGTTGTTCCGCCCGCCGCCGCGCCAATCGTGATCAAGATCGCACCTGGAAACTTTAGCCACCCGAGGTCGGCCGCAGTGTCGATCACGACCAGGACGATGCCACTCACGACGACGATCGCCGAGATGATCAAGACCTGCCGTCGCGTCTCGGTTTCTCCGTCCCAGATTCGGGTCAGAACGGACACGAAGACGGCCCATCCTGCGGTCGTCGACACGGCATCGGCGCGCCCCTTACGCTTCGTCTACCCCGACAGAGCTTCGGTCAGTTTGGGGATGACCGTCATAACGTCGCCCACGACGCCAAGATCGGCATGTTCGAAGATCGGCGCCTCTGGATCGGTGTTGATCGCGACAATATGCTTACTGCCGCCCATGCCCGCGATGTGCTGAATAGCGCCGGAGATACCGCATGCGATGTAGAGGTCCGGCTTGACTGTCTTGCCGGTCTGGCCAACTTGGTGGGCGTATGGAATCCAGCCCGCGTCGACTACGGCGCGGCTGGCGCCGATTGCCGCTCCAAGCTCTTTTGCCAGCGCCTCGAGCTGGGCGAAGTTCTCGGCCTTACCAAGACCGCGTCCGCCCGAAATGATGATAGACGCCTCTTCGAGGTTCGGCCCTTCGGCCGCTTGCTCGACTGTCTCGAGGATCTTCACCCGGCGGGCCTTTTCCTCGACGGCGATGTCGACCTTGCGGACTTCGGCCGTGCCACCGGTCTCTTCCGCGGTAAACGACTTCGGCCGAACCTGCACGATGGCCGGTCCGTTGCCGTGAATGGTGACGGTCCCGGTCGTTTCGGCCCCGTACGGAACGGTCACACGCAGCCCGTTGTCGTCGAATGAGATGCCGGTCGCGTTGGCGACAACGCCGACACCCAGCTTGCCGACCAGACGCGCCTGAACGTCCCGAGCGGCGAACGTGCTCGGGAACAGGATGACGTCAGGCTGCTCGGTTTCAATGAGCGCGGCCAGCGTCGCGGCATGTGGCTCCGCGACGAATTGCTCGTAGGCTGCGTCGTCTCCGTGATACACCACGGAGGCTCCGTGCGCGCCAAGTTGTTCAATTGCATCATCGGACACGGGGTGGAGGAGCACCGCTTCGGCAGAGCCGAGCGACCGCGCCGGAACCAGCAGCTCGAGTGACAGCTTGTGCGGCATCCCCTCGGACAGATCGGTCCAAACCCAGATTCGACGGGACGGCATGAACTCCTCCTAAACCACCTGAAGCGATTTGAGATAAGCCACGATCTCTTCGACGCTGCTTCCCGTGCCGTCGTCGGTGATCTGGCGAACTTGCTTGTCTTGCTTAACCTGCTCGATGGAGAGCACACGCTCCTTAGCGCCGCTCTCGCCGAGCGATCCGGCGTCCAGTCCGAGAGACGCAACGTCCACCCGGTCGACCTGCTTCTTCTTGGCCTGCATCATTCCCTTGAACGATGGATAGCGCGGTTCGGCAATACTGGCCGTGACCGTCAAGAGCGCTGGGAGCGAGGCTTCGATTACACGGTACCCAAGATCGGTATCCTGCTGCGCGGAGATCTTCGAGCCGTCGACCGTGACCGAGCGGGCAAACGTAATCATTGGAAGATCGAGGGTCTCAGCCAGAGCGCCGGGCACCATTCCGGTATAGGCGTCGGTGCTCTCGGTCGCGCAAATGACGAGGTCTGGCTCTTCCTTGGCTAACGCCGCGGCGAGCACGCGCGCAGTGCTGATGACGTCTGAGCCGGCCAGCGCGTCGTCGCTGATCAGGATGGCGCGGTCGGCTCCCATCGCCATCGCCCGGCGAAGCGCCTCGTCCGCGGCGTCAGGACCCATCGTCACCACGACCGTTTCACCGCCATGCTCCTCGACCAATCGCAGCGCCGTCTCGACACTAAACTCATCCGACGGATCGAGAATCGACTGACCTTGTGTGCGGTTGAGTCGCTTGGTTGACGGGTCGACCGTCATCGGCAGGTTCGGATCGGGGATGTGTTTCACACAGACACAGATCTTCATGAGATGGCAGTGATCCTTCCAGGTCTGCCGGCCCGTCGGTGTCGTGTGGTGAAGAGCGAGCCAGCCGAAGATTTGTCGCGCATTCCGGGCCATCATCCACGCTTATCGCCTGTGGGGCAAGGCGAATGCCACCCGGTACCCTCACGGCGATCATATAGTACGCCCCTTGAAGTATTCAATAAGCAGCTCCCGAAGGACCACTTGTCTGGATGCGCATATGCCGGTGAGGTTGTCTCGGTTCCTGTTGACGCGTCAGTGAGAAGAGGGTAGCGTATGCTGCAACGGAAAGGACGAACCGAAGAGGCTGTGAAATCCGGCGCGGACCGGGCCAATCGCGGCAACGAATGACCGCAGTTGATGCAAGCTGCCCGTACACTCCTCGGATCGGAAGGCGCGGCAGGCGCCACCGTTGTCATCGTAGGAAATCGAACAGGGAGGTTCTCCGCATGGATCTGAACTACACCGCGGAAGACCAAGCCTTCCGCCAGCAGGTACGCCAATGGCTTCAAGACAATCTGCCCAAGAAGAGGCCCGAGACGCTCGAAGAGAAGCGGGCCTGGCACACCGAACTCTATGAAGCTGGATACCTGGGAATGGGTTGGCCAAAGGAATACGGCGGCCAGGAAGCCCGGCCAATGGAGCAAGCTATCGTCGGCGAAGAATTAGCCCGTGCCGGCGCTCCGCCTTCTCTCAACGGCCTCGGTATTTCGATCATGGCCCCGACGCTGATCCACCACGGCACCGAGCATCAGAAGCAAGAACACGTCAAGAACATCCTCACCGCCGAAGAGATCTGGTGCCAGCTCTATTCCGAGCCGAACTCCGGGTCCGACCTCGCCAGCTTGCAGTGCCGCGCGGACGTCGACGGCGATGAATTTGTCATCAACGGACAGAAGATCTGGACCAGCGGCGCCTATCAGTCCGACTGGGGCATGATGCTCGCCCGTACCGACCGCAATGCGCCAAAACACCAGGGCATCTCCTGCATCATGATTGACATGAACGCGCCCGGTGTGGAGGTCCGACCTCTGAAGCAGATCAGTGGCAGTCAGGAGTTCTGCGAAGTCTTCTTCTCCAATGTGCGCGTGCCAGCCGACAACCTGGTAGGCGAAATGAACGCGGGCTGGCGCATCGCCCAGACGACCCTCGGCTACGAGCGCGGTGGCAACGCATTGAGCCGCGTCTCACGCCTGCTGCAGTCGTACGACCGCCTCCTCGAGGTCGTGCAGGTCCTGCGTGTTGACGGAACGCGAGCGATTGAAGACCCGATCATTCGGCAGAAGCTGGGACAGATCTACGCTGAGATCGAGGTACTGCGCTACGCCTCGCTGCGCATCCTCAGTAGTCTCGAAAAAGGACAACGACCCGGCCCAGAATCGTCGATCGCCAAGCTCCATTATTCGGAGCTCGACAAGAAAGTGCAGGAGATGATCCTGGACATCCTGGGTCCCTACGGCCAGGAACTCGCGGGAGCACCGGACGAATACAGGTTCGACCCGGAGGCGGAGGGCTATGGCGAGGCCGGTACCTGGGCACATACGTTCCTCTGGGCTCGTGCCGGGACGATCTATGCCGGTTCTTCCGAGATTCAGAAGAATATTCTGGGCGAGCGCGTCCTTGGCCTACCCAAGGAGGTTCGTGCTGACCGCATCGCGGCCGCGCAGAAGGCTGGTTCCGCGGCTGAAGGGGCTGAGTAACATGGATTTCGATTTCTCTCAAGATCAGGTCATGCTGAGGAATCTGGCGCGCGAGTTCCTCACCGAGCAGTGCCCAGTCGCTCACGTGCGCGCCATGATGGACGATCCCAAGGGATACGATCCGGCCATCTACCGCCAGCTCGTCCAACTGGGCATGCTCCCTTTCCCCGAAGAGTACGGTGGTGGCGGTCTCGGCATGATCGAGCAGTCGATTCTGCTCGAAGAGATGGGCCGCATCCCCTATCCGGGGCCCTTCTTTTCCACAGTCGTTCTCGCCGGGTCGGCGATCATGCATTCCAACGACGATAATGCCAAGTCACGCTACTTGCCCGATATCTGTAATGGCGACCTGGTGATGACCCTTGCCTTCCTCGAGGATTCGATCGGCTGGGACGCCAACGCCATCAACCTGGCCGTCGCCAAAGAGGGCGGCTTCTATCGCCTTAACGGGGTCAAACGCTTCGTACCGTTCGGGCAGGCGGCGGACATCATCCTCGTCGCGGCCCGCTCGGGCGCGGCCGGGCCGGGGGGCATCTCGGTGATCGCGGTGCCGAACGATTCGGCGGGCCTGACCATCACACCCGAGGTGATGATGGATCTCACCTCAAAGACCGCCACTCTCAGGTTTGACGACGTACGGGTTCCCGTCGAGAACCTGATCGGCGTCGAGAACGAGGGCTGGCCGATCCTCGCGGCAACCATTCGCACGGCCGCCGTGGGCGCCAGTGCCGAAATGCTCGGCGCGGCGCGGAAGTCGCTCGAAATGTCGGTCGACTACGCCAAAGTCCGCAAGCAGTTCGGACAGTTCATCGGCCAGTTCCAGGCGGTCAAGCACAAGCTGGCCGAGATGCTGGAGCAGGTCGAGAACGCGCACGCCGCCGCCTACTATGCCGCCTGGGCGCTCGACGCCAACTCGCCGGACGCTGATCTGGCCGCCTCGGTCGCCAAATCGACCCTCAACGAGGCGTCGAAGAGCGTGTGCGGCGACGCAATCCAGGTGCATGGCGGAATCGGCTTTACCTGGGAGTACGACCTGCACCTCTACTTCAAGCGCGCCAAGCACCTCGAACCGCTCTATGGCAATACGGAATATCACCGGGAACGGGTGCTGCAGCAGGTACTGACCGGCAACGTCGCTGGATCCGTGCGATAGGCAGGCCGGCGAGACTGGCAGGACAGGGAGGAACTCGATGAGCGGGTCATCCGAGGTTGAAGAGCGCGTCGTCACGACCGTCGAAGAACTCAAGGGACTGGTTGGGCAAGAGCTCGGAGTTGGCGACTGGGTGGAAATCACGCAGGAGCGGGTCAACGAGTTTGCCGATGCCACCGGCGATCACCAGTATATTCACGTCGATCCCGAGCGTGCCAAAGAGACATTCTTTGGCGGCACCGTGGCTCACGGCTACTTGACCCTTTCGATCCTTCCGCTACTCGGAAGCACACGCAAGGGGATAAAGGTCAACCTCGGCGGCAAGCTGAGCGTCAACTACGGTGTCAACCGTGTCCGCTTCCCCGCTCCAGTTCGAGTGGGCAAGCGAATCCGCGTCCGAACGAAGCTCCTCTCGGTCGAGGAGATTGGCGATCAAGCGGTGCAGACGGTCAATCTCAACACCATCGAAATCGAAGGCGAAGCGAAACCGGCCTGTGTCGCCGAGACGGTCGGGCGCACGTACTTCTAACGTGTATGAGGACGAACAGTACGTCACAAACCGGGGCGATCGCTCGCCCCGGCACTTCGATGGAGAAGAATAGGTGACGTATCGCGCGGCGCTGCGCGATCCTGGGAGAAGTCTTTGTCGAGCCGGTGAATGACAGGGTGAGGCAATAGTCACGCCCATGGATGAGGATGTGGGGATGAGCGGACCTCAAACGTTTGCCACAGGTAGGGCCGACGGAAACGCACCAGCGACGAACGGGGCCATGGACGAGGCGGCCGCGTTCACGACGGCCATGAACGCATTGTTCCACCCGAAGCGTATCGCGGTCGTTGGAGCGACGCCACGACCTGGATTTGCCAACACCATCCACGGCCGTATTCTGGCTGGTGGGTACGAAGGCGAAGTCTTCGGAGTAACGCCGCGTCACGATGAAGTTCTTGGTTGCAAGTGCTATCCAACCATCGACGCCATCCCAGGCGGAGTTGACAAGGCGATCGTCGTGGTGCCGAGCGGCCTCGTGATGGACGTGCTCGATCAGGCCGAGCGGGC
Source organism: uncultured Chloroflexia bacterium (assembly GCA_963728335.1). GTDB lineage: Bacteria > Chloroflexota > Chloroflexia > Thermomicrobiales > Thermomicrobiaceae > CALAGB01. The sequence continues at coordinate 222,054 of CAVSJP010000006.1, read as the reverse complement.
CGGCACCAAGGCGCTGAACATCATCACCAGTGGGTTCGGCGAACAAAATGACGAAGCCGCTCGCGAACGGCAGAACGCTCATTCGCGCATTCGCCCGTCGTACCGGCATTCGCATCGTCGGGCCGAATTGTCTCGGAATCATCAGCACGCCGGCCAAGATGATCGCCAAGTCCGGCGGCTACACCCACGTTAATCGCGGTCCGATCGGAATCGTGTTCCAGAGCGGACTGCTCGCCTACAGTATCGTCATCCCCCAGCAGGACCGCGAATTCGGCTACAGCTACGTCGTCACGACCGGCAACGAGGCCGACCTGGACTCGACCGACTTCATCCGCTACATGGTTGAAGACGATGAGACGCGTGTCATCGGCTGCTTCATCGAGCAGTTCCGCGACCCGGAAAAACTGCTGCGCGTCGCGTCCGCCGCCGCCGAGAAGCAGAAGCCGATCGTCGTGCTGAAGGTTGGACGCTCCGAAGCCGGGCGTCGCGCGGCGCGAGCCCACACTGGATCGCTGGTCGGCTCCGACGAGATCGCCGACGCGGTCATGCGCCAGTACGGTGTCGTGCGCGTCTACAGTCTCGACGAGATGACCGAGACCCTGGCCGCTCTCCATTCGCGGCGCCTGCCGAAGGGACCGGGAGTCGGAACGATCTTCGTGTCCGGCGGAGCGGGCGGGCTGATCTCGGACCTCAGTCAGGACCTGGGCATCTCGCTGCCGCAACTCTCACCCGAGACCGTCGAAAAGTTGAACGGTGTTATCCCCGAATACGGCACCGTCGGCAATCCGCTCGATACGACCGGTCAGGCCGCGACACAGCCCGAGATTACCGAGGGCTCGCTGACGGGTATGGCTGAAGACCCCAACATCCACACGGTCATCTACGGCCAGGCGTACCCGAACCGGGTTGACCTGGCGACTCCAGTCGGAGAAGTATTGCGGGCCATGCCGGAGCGCTATCCCGACAAGGTCTTCTTCATCATATCGCTGGTGACCGGCAAAGTTGCCGACGGGCGCCGTCGCGATGAGGACCCGGTCGAGCCGGTGATGCACTGGGACGGGGTGCCGTTCCTGCAAGGCGCCGAAAACAGCCTGCGTGCCGTCCGCTCTCTTATCCGCTACGCGGACTTCCAGCGTGCGTGGAAAGCCAGCGGACGACCGGCAAGAACTGACAGCCGAGCATGCGGAGCGGGCGCGGGAGATCGTGCGCAGAGCCGCAGGTCGACCGCTGGTCGAGCGCGAAGCCAAGTCGGTACTGGCCCTCTATGACATCCCGGTGACGAGCGAGCACCTCGCATCCTCGGCGGATCAGGCGACGCAACTCGCCCGTGAGATTGGCTTTCCCGTTGTCCTCAAAATTGAATCACCCGACATCGCCCATAAGACCGAGGCCGGCGGCGTTCTCCTCGGTGTCCAGGACGAGGACGGCGTCCGGCGGGGTTACGATCAGATCATCGCCAGCGCGAAGAAATACAACCCTGACGCCGAGATCACTGGCGTGCTGGTGCAGGAAATGGTCTCCGGTGGTCGCGAGATGATTCTCGGCATGTCCAAAGACGCCGATTTCGGACCAGCGGTGGCAGTCGGCCTCGGCGGCATCTTCGTCGAAGTGCTCAAGGACGTGACGCTCGGCGTGCCGCCCTTGACGGAACGGGACAGCCGCTTGATGCTGGACCGGTTACGGGGAAAGGCGATCCTCGAAGGAGCACGCGGTGCGGCTCCTGCCGATGTCGACGAAGTGGTCAAGATCCTGGGCAAGTTCTCGCAACTCTGTATCGATCTTCGTGATGTCGTCAGCGAGATCGATATCAATCCGCTGCTAGTGTTCGACCAGGGCCAGGGAGCGCGAGTCGTCGATTGCTTGATTGTGCCGGAGTCGAACGGGAACGCATGAGGCTCGGACAGATGGTAGCGCTCTTCGCCGACGTGCATGGCGCGGCCGGAACGCTGGAGCGAGCGCTGGATCAATGCCGTGAGATGGACGTCTCGACGGTGGTCCTGCTTGGTGATCTGGTTGACCGAACCGAGCAGGCCGACCCATGCGCGAGAGCTCTCGCCGGCTGGGAGGTCGTCGGGGTGTATGGCAATCACGAGCGAGAGATCGCGCTTGCCGCGGGCGAACTCGGCGACCAGATCGGGCAAGAGACGCTGAGGCTCTTGAGTAGCCTGCAGGAACGGATCGTGGTCGACGATGTCTGCTTGACTCACGAGATCGAGCATTGGGGACAGCACGACCTGCTCAGCCGCTTCTTCGATCAGTCCGAATCGAACGGACATCACACGAAAGCACGCATCACCTTCGCCGGACACACGCACTACCGGCACGCACGCGATGAGCACGGGCCGATCGACATCGCGCGAGGAACGCTCGCGATCAGCGAGCGGCGACGGTACCTGATCAATCCTGGCGCACTCGCGTCGGGGCAATACGCGATCTGGGACCGAGAATCGCAGATGGTTCTCTTTCGCCAGGTCGAATTCTAGTGGGAGGCACCATGGGGAAGCTTGATGGAAAGGCTGCGCTCGTTACCGGCGCCGGTCGCGGCATCGGGCGGGCAGTCGCCATGCAGCTGGCTGCCGAAGGCGCCGCGGTGGTCGTCAACGACCTCGGCACCAGCCTTGGCGGCGAGGGAACCGACGAGTCGATCGCTCAGCAGGTCGTCAACGAGATCAAGGCCGCGGGCGGGCAAGCTGTCGCGAACACCGAGTTCGATCACCGATTACGACGCGGCCGGCGAGATGATCCAGCAGGCCGTCGACAACTTCGGGCACATCGACATCGTCGTCAACGTCGCGGGCATCCTGCGCGACCGGATGATCTTCAACATGTCGGAAGACGAGTTCGACATCGTCACCGACGTCCATCTCAACGGCACGTTCAACACGGTTCGGCACGCCTCGGCTCTCATGCGCGAGCAGCGCTCCGGCCGCATCATCAACTTCTCCAGCGTCTCGGCCTGGGGCAGCCCCGGCCAGCCGAACTACGGCGCCGCCAAGTACGGTATTCTCGGATTTACGGCGGTGCTCGCCAACAGCATGGCCAAGTACAACGTCACGGCGAACGCCATCCTTCCCTACGCCACGACGCGCATGATCGACTCGACACCGCGCGGGCAAGAATTCCTCAAAGAGCATGGCAAGCTGCCGAGCGAGGCGGCGGGCGGCACCGAGGGCGACCCGGCCAACGTCGCGCCGATGGTCGTCTACCTGGCGACTGACGAGGCGCAGGATATCAACGGGCACTTCTTCGGAGTGCGGGGCACCACCATCGCCCTCTACTCTCACTGGGAGATCGCCGGTGTTTTGCAGGCCAACCGGCAATGGACTCCACAGGAACTGATCAACCTGTATCCCGAAACACTGGGCAAATATGCGCAGGTTCCGGAGGCGGTTCAGGCCGGCGGGTCCGAGCGGCCCCTCAAGGGCTCGGCGGCGATGCAGGCCGATCCAGCAAGCTGGAAATCGCTTGGAAACGGAATCGACCTGTGGGAGCGTTCGATCTACTTTGACGCCAAAAAGTAAGGGAGTGAGCGATGGGCGTTCTTGATGGAAAGGTCGCGCTGGTAACCGGCGCGGGTCGCGGCATCGGGCGTGGCGTTGCGCTCCTGATGGCCAAAGAAGGCGCGTCAGTCGTGGTCAATGACCTGGGCGCCAGTCTTGACGGCCAGGGCGTCGATACCGGTCCAGCCGCTACAGTCGTGAGCGAGATCAAAGCGGCCGGCGGGAACGCCGTCGCTAACACTGACTCGGTCACGGACTGGCATGCGGCCGAAGGGATGATCCAGCAGGCCGTCGACGAGTTCGGCAAGATCGACATCGTCGTCAACGTTGCGGGCATCCTGAGGGACCGCATGGTTTTCAACATGTCCGAGGAGGAGTGGAAGGCGGTCCTGAACGTCCACTTGAAGGGAACCTTCAACGTCTGCCGCTGGGCCTCGGTCCGCTTCCGCGAGCAGCGCTCTGGCCGCATGGTCAACTTCTCATCGACGTCAGCCTTTGGCGCGCCGGGCCAGCCCAACTACGCGGCCGCGAAGGCCGGCATCATCGGTCTGACGTTGAATTGTGCCAACGGACTCGCGCGCTACAACGTGACCGCCAACGCTATCCTGCCCACCGGGCACACGCGCATGATCGACTCGATCCCGCGCGCTCGTGAGGCCGTGGCGCATACCGGAAAGCTGCCGAGCGAACTGGCGCAGGGAACCGAGCGTGACCCGGGCAACGTGGCCCCGCTCATCGCGTTCCTGGCCAGCGACGCTGCGCAGTCGATCACTGGGCACATCTTCGGGTCATTCGGATTCAACGTGGCGTTGATGTCTCAGCCGAAGATCGTCAAGACGCTCCGTTCCGATCATCAGTGGACGCTCAACGAGTTGACCGAGATGATCCCGAAGGCCTTCGGCCCCGAGCTGAAGTCGATCACCAACGAAGAGCGGTTCTCGAGCCAAATCGAGTCGATTCCCGACGGTCAGTGGGTCGAAGTTGGCGACGGCCTCCGCTTCTGGGGAACCAAGCTCGAGCCATACGGCGAACAGGTCTGGTAAGTACACGATGAGACAGGGATCGTGCGGCTGCGTCCTGCTGTCGCGCGAGCAACGGGAAGGACACGTGGGAGAGTGAGTATCTCTGGCAAGACCGCCATCGTCGGCGTGGCGGAGTCGGATGAGATCGGGAAGGTTCCCGACAAACCGGCGCTGATGCTTCATGCCGAGGCGGCACGATCGGCGCTGGCCGAAGCTGGCCTGAGCAAAGACGACGTCGATGGCCTGTTCACGGCGGGCGTCTCCACGCTGGAACTCGGTGAGTATCTCGGTATCGAGCCGAAGGTCACCGACAATACGTCGGTGGGAGGCTCGTCGTTCGTGATCCACGTCGCCCACGCTGCGACGGCGATCGCGACCGGGCGCTGCGAGGTCGCGTTGGTGACCCACGGCGAGAGTGGACGCTCGCGCGTCGGCATGCCCCGTCGGGCCAACGATCCCGATTCGCTGCGCGGGCAGTTCGAAGCTCCGTTCGGCTTGCCGCAGCCTGTCGGCGCGTACGCCATGGCTTGCACGCGGCACATGCACGAGTTCGGCACCACCCACGAACAACTGGCCGAGATCGCCGTCGCCACGCGCAAATGGGCCGTGCTCAACCCGAAGGCCATGATGCGAGATCCAATCACAATCGATGACGTACTCAATTCCCGGCCGATCGCCTACCCGTTCAACCTGCTCGACTGCTGTCTCGTGACGGACGCGGGCGGCGCCTATGTAATGACGAGTGTCGAGCGCGCGCGAGAACTGAAGCAGCGCCCGGTGATCGTCATGGGTGTCGGCGAAGGCCACGATCACTCGATGATCTCGCAGATGCCGAGCTATACGAGTTTCGCCGCGAAGTATTCTGGTCAGCGGGCATTCGAGATGGCGGGTGTCGGCCGGGACGAAATCGACCTGGCGTTGATCTACGATTCCTTTACCTATACGGTGCTCCTCTCGCTCGAGGAACTGGGCTTCTGCAAGAAGGGCGAGGGTGGCGACTTCGTCAGCGGCCAGCGAACGGCGCCGGGCGGCGAATTCCCGATGAACACCAACGGCGGCGGGCTCTCCTACACGCACTCGGGTATGTACGGCATGTTCGCGGTGATCGAGACGGTTCGCCAGTTGCGACACGACTACGCCGATCAGGGCATCCGCCAGGTCAAGGACGCTGAACTGGCAGTCGTTCACGGCACCGGTGGCGTGCTGTCGTCGGCCGGTACCGCCGTTCTCGCGAGGGGTTAGAAGATGACTAACTATCAGAAACCACTGCCACAGTCGGACCCGGTAACGGCTCCGTACTGGGAGAGCCTCAAGGCGCACGAGATGAAGATCCAGCGCTGCAACGACACGGGCAAGTTCTTCTTCTATCCACGTGGCATGAGCCCGTTCACGCTGTCGGACAACATCTCATGGGAGCCCGTGTCAGGCAAAGGGAAGGTCCACGCGTTCACCATCGTCCATCTGAACCGCGCTCCGGGATTTGCCGACGAGCTCCCATATGTCGTTGCCATGATCGAATTGGACGAGGGCGTTCGCATGATGTCGAACTTGATCGACATCGACCCGGATCCCGACCACGTAAAGATCGACATGCCAGTAGAGCTCGTCTACGACGACGTCACCGACGAGATTACCTTGCCGAAGTTCCGGCCAGCATAGTCCTCAATCAAATCTCAGGTATGTGTTCGGGCGAGGCATTCCTCGCCCGTTTCTCGTTCCGGCCGCTGGTCGACTTCCAATCCGGTCAATTCTCTCGCACCGACTCACGTCAGACGGGGCTAGAGTCCCTTCCATGCGACGCTTTCAACCGCTTGATGTGCTCTGCCACGAAGGTGATCATCGTCGCTAATGCCGGAACGATACGTCCGGAATGCCTCTTGCATTGCCTACCTCTGAGGCACGTTTGATCGCGCTGATCAGAAGGTGAGGAATCGGCAATGCCTACCGTCGTCTTGTTAGCCATCGTCTTACTCATCCTGATTGCCATTGGGATCTACTGGCTGGTCGCCCGTGCGGGCGGCAATGAGCCGAAGAGCGAAATCCTGGATGAGTCGATCGACATGAAGCGATCGCGCGGAGAGCACGTCGACGTATAGCCAGCGAGCGGCAGGGCAGGCGAATCGGTTGCACGAGCAAGGGCGGGCTGCTGGTCCGTCCTTGCTCGTCGGCAGGGGCGCTCCCTCGCTGGTGTAGGGGTCGGTCGGCGACGGGAGCCAGACGTCGTATTTCGGCGCCGCGACCTCAAACGACTGGATTATCCACCACCGGGACCAAATGACCAGAAAGGATCGTACGTACGCAGTTTCAGAACGCGACTGACACTACCCCGTCGCCGACACGAAGTATGTACGTACACAAGTCCTGCCTAGCTCACAAGATGTACGTACATCAGGAAGGATGTCCGTACGGGCGCGCTGATCGCTTCGCCGTTGCAGAGAGAAGGCTCGTACGTACGCCGGGATTGGCGCCATGGTCATGACCATGAAGACAACGAAATGGGCGAAGACAAGCTCTACCTGTACGTACACTTGATTTGCCTGAGGCTCAAGTGCGGTCGGCGCTGACGGACCTGTCCGATGATGGCAGCCGGCGCAGCGCGTCGATCGCAGCAAGATAGTCGTCCCCAGGATTCTCGATATTCGCGGGCAGTGGGAATCCAATCGTGTCGACCAAACCGCCAAGCTTCTCACCGATCAGATCCGCGATTCGATCGTAGGTTCCCGAAAGACAGAAGCCGTCGAGCACGTCATCCGGCACGACTGACGGGAGGTCATCCCAGCGGTTCTGCGCCACCAGCTGGCGAAGCTTCGGATTCAAGTCGCCCCAGCCATGGTGTTCCAGAACCGGTAGGTAGGTGCGGGTCGACGCGTAGAAGGCGATGCGATAGCGGACATCCTCTCGCGCCTTTGCCACCGACTCCTCGTCCGGACCCGTCGCGATAAAGCCAGTTCCAATCAGATCGAAGTCGTCAAGCGACCGTTGCGCCTTCGCGGCCCCGCGCTGCACGTTTGGCCAAATCACGTCGCGGGTGTAGGACGGCGTCGAGAACGGATGGACGCGCAGTCCGTCGCAGATCTCACCGGCGAGTCGAATGTTGTATTCGTTCACGGCGGCGATCTGCACCTTGATCGGGTCAAAGTCCGATGACGGCGGGCTGAACTCGGGCGTCATGAGCGAGAGATTGTAGAACTTGCCCTCGAATTTCAGCGGATCGCCGGTATCCCAGGTGTTCCAAATGGCCCGCATCGCCAGGACGTATTCACGAAGTCTCGGTCCAGGAGAATCCCAGGTGGTGGTGAAGCGCCGCTCGATGTGACCTTTTACCTGCGTGCCGAGTCCAACCGCGAACCTTCCGCCAGAGAGATCCTGCAAGTTGCGCGACATGTAGGCGACGATGGTTGGACTGCGCGGAAACGCGATGGCGACCGATGTCGCGAGTTGCACGCGTTTGGTCGCCTCCGCCGCCAGTACCAGTGGCAAGAAGGGATCCCGCTTCAGCTCCGGTGTCGCGATGCCGTCGAAACCAAGTTCCTCGATCTTGGCGGAGATGCCGCCGATCTCCAGCCACGGCACGTCGCCAAGTGTCGCTTCAATCCGCATCGATCCGCCAACCTTTCATCGCTCTCCGGCATCCGGACAGACCCGTCCGGATGAGTTCAGTCTAGATCGTGTACAGAGATCGTCAACCGCCCGCCAACGCGACGCGGTGCGCCTCTTCCTGAATTCGTCCCGGTCTGCTAGCCTTGCGCCTGCGCGCGAAAACTGGTTCAGCGGCAGGGCAATTTCCGGAAGGGAACGAGGGAATCTCATGAGAATCGACGTGCATACGCACTTCTACCCGTCCGCCTACCTGGAGGCGATCGCCAAGCACAGCGACCATGCGACAGTCACCTATGACGATCGCGGTCGCATGCTCGTCAACTACGCGGGCGACTACAACGTCGTCGAGGGCGCCCACAAGGACATCGACGTGCGACTGCGCGACATGAACAACTTCAAGATTGACATGTCGGTCATGTCCCTCACGACGCCGGGAGTGCACGTCGAGAAACCCGAGACCGGCATTCGCCTATCGCAGATCGCCAACGACGAGTACTCGGACATGGTCAAACAACATCCAACACGCTTCCAGTTCTTCGCCACGCTTCCGGCTCAGGCGCCCGACGCCGCTGCCAAGGAGCTGGAGCGGGCAGTCAACGACCTGGGGTCTGGTGGGCGGTATGATCTTCTCGAATATCAACGGCGATACGCTGGAGCAGGAGAAGTTCTGGCCGATCTACGAGGCCGCTGAAGCGCTTGGAGTGCCGCTCGTCATTCACCCCACAGCGCCCGCCTTTGCGTCGTATATGGACGACTACCGGCTGGTCGCGCTCCTCGGATTCGCCTACGACACTACCATGGCCGCGGTCCGCATGGTGCTGGCTGGGGTGCTCGACCGCTTCCCGAAGCTCACACTCATTCAGACTCATCTGGGCGGCGTCTTGCCGTACATGGCCGAGCGCGTTCAGCGCGGCTACAACGTCTATCCCGAAATCGCCGGCAAGCTCCAGCGTGAGCCGATGGACTATTTCCGAGAGATGTATCTGGACACGGTTCTGTTCGACGTCGAGGCGCTGAAACTGGGACTCTCATTCGCCGGTGAGGATCGCCTGCTGCTCGGCAGCGACCACCCGCATCAGGTCGGCGACCTGCGTAAATGCTCGATCGTGATCGATCAGCTGCCGGTGAGTCAGGATGTCAAGGAGAAGATCTTCGCCAAGAACGCCATGAAGCTGCTCGGAGTCAACCCGCCGAAATCGGCCTGATCTCGCCTATGACGCCGAAAGCCCGGGCTCGAGCGCATGCCTCGGCCCGGGAGCTTTGTTGGCCCCAGACGCCAGCGCGGTGAACAGTGTCAATTCCTGCTCGATCATGCGCGTGATCAGGAAGTGCTGTCGAATGTGCTCGCGCCCCTTGGTTCCGAGATCGTCGGCCAGCTTCTTGTCCCGCAGCAGCCGGACGATGTGCGAAGCCATCGCGTCTTCGTCACGCGGATCCATCAGGATAACCGCCAACGCCCTCCGGCATCTGCATCGGGATACCGCCGGTCCTTCCCGGCGACCATCGGCGTCCCTTTCCAGAGTGTCTCTGACACGATCAGACCGAATCCTTCGCGAATCGACTTCTGCAGCACGACGTCCGACTTGCGTTGAAAGACGTTGACCTCGGTGTTGCTGATGCCCGTCAGGTTGGTCGCGACGAGGATCTGCGGGTCATCTCGTGTCTCCTGCTGCACCTCTGTCAGCAGCCCCCACGCCTGCGGATCATCGAGCGCCAGCGAACCGAGTAGTGCCAGTTGAAGCTCCGGAATCTCCTGTCGCACCCGGCGGTAGACACGGACGACACCGAGCGGATCCTTCCAGGGATCGAATCGTGACACCTGGGTAAGTAGTGGTTGATCTTCGGCTGCACGCCCACCCAGGCCATGATCCGACGGCAGTGGTCGTCGGGAATTTCGAAGTTCTTCGGACTGAGCGGATCGATCCCAGGCGGAATGAGATACACTGCGCGGTCCCGCAACGCATCGGGAACGAACTGGTCAAGAGTAAACACCAGCGCGTCATATTCGTTGATGAACGGCAGAAAGAACTGGAGCACCTGCTCGTTGGGGTGCGACGTGTCGATGTGGCAGCGCCAGACCCATTTGCGACTGTCGTGGCCGAGGAGATGAAGGATCGCGGCGGGCTGCGGATCGTGGATCACGACAAAGTCGTAGTTTCCCTCCATCTGCTGGGCGTTGTAGCTGTTCTGCAGCAGGAAGGTCTCTTTCGCTTCGGCAGTCAGTTCGTAGTCGGCTCCTTGAAGCGCGTTGTGAATATTCTTGGTGACCTCGAAGAATCCCTCGCTGCCGCTGATGACGCGCCACTCGACGTCAAGTCCAAGCCCATGCTGAATCGAAACGGAAGAGCGCAATAATTCCGACACGCCGCCGCCGTAGGCCGTCGCATTAACGTGGAGGATACGCGCACCTTTGAGGCTTGAGGCGAGACGCTCGAGCCGTGCGACGACATCCTCACCTACGAGCGGCGCATAGTCTCCAATTGTCGCCACTGACACGTCAACAAGCTGCAGCACTTGTCCGTTCCTTTCGACGTGACGCCATCCGCGCGCTCTTCCTGACCATGCACCAGGATGCTTGTGCGACACCAGCCCGTTACGCCCGTGACATCTGGCGCCAATCACCTTCGCCCCAATCATGCTACATTGATAATCGTGGAGTTCAATGGTCGCGACGCGACGAAAGAGCGCTCAATGTACGCACGTTTGATGAGATTCACCTTCGGACGAGAAGTCACGCACGATCAGGCGCACGCCCTGTATCAGGACTTGATTGCGGAGTGCCGGCACGCTGAAGGTTTTCGGGGCTGCAGCTTCATGCTCATGCCCAGCGAACGCCGTGGTCTCACGTTGACCTATTGGTCCGATGCCGCATGCGCAGTGGCTGCGGGCGAACGAGTCATGCCCGTGATGATCGACAGAATGAGCGGAGTGCTGGCCGAAGCGCCAGAGATCACGGGTTACGAAGTCATCGAACAATTCATGATCGATCCACATTCGGATTGAATAATGACCGGATAGTCCCGACTTTACGGCCGTGGCTCCGCCGACTAAGATGTTCAACGGACATTCCGGGCCCGGAGTGCCTGGGAAGAACGCGTGTGCCTAGAGAAAACTGGTAGGAGGAGGAGTCGAATGGGAGCGGCGGTTCGATTGCGTTTGCCAGGCATCATTAACGCGCTGGCGGCACTCTGGCTGATCTTGGGCTCGTTCATGGCCGGCTTCGGAAACGTCCCATCGAAGGTGAGCGACGTTATCATCGGATTCTTCATCGTCTTCTTGTCGATGCATCGCAGCATTCCGTCCGATGAGTCGCGCTGGATGTTCCTGTTTAGCGGGATGCTCGGCTTGGCCGCCATCGCTGCGCCGTGGGTCTTCAGCTACAACGATCTTTCCGGTCCGACGATCAACAACATCATCGTCGGCGCGGTTGTCTTCATCATCTCCGTCTGGGGCTACCTGACGATGCAGATACCGACCAAGCACGACCGGATCACCCATCGCCTGACGTAGGCGGCACCTCGCAGCTCGTCTGTATGGGCGACAGGCAGCCGCTTGCAAACGTGCGCGCGGGCAGCCTACGTTCTCACGAGGCAACGCGGGCTCTGACGAATTGAACTGGTTGTTGGTCGCCTTCATCTCGGGATAACGAAGTTTGACCGTCAAGCTGTGACCATGTGTCTGGTCTGATTCGTCAACACGTTCTGCCCCCCGTGATGATGGTTCGCGTCGCCGGCAGGGTTTTTCGATCACCACACTGTGTTGGAGCGTGCATGACTTCTGATCCGCTGGTGAGCGTCATTATGGGTTCCCGGTCCGACTGGGAGACGATGCGCCATGCTGTGGAAACGCTTGGCGCACTCGGGATCCCACGGGAGACGCGCGTCGTTTCGGCTCACCGGACGCCTGATCTCCTGTTCGAATACGCAAGCGGCGCGGCGGAACGCGGCCTGGAAGTGATTATCGCGGGCGCGGGAGGCGCGGCCCACTTGCCCGGCATGGTGGCGGCCAAGACATCATTGCCAGTGCTCGGCGTTCCGGTGCAATCGCGCGCGCTCAACGGGCTGGATTCGCTCCTCTCGATCGTTCAGATGCCCGCCGGCATCCCGGTTGGCACGCTCGCCATCGGTCGGTCTGGAGCGATCAACGCGGCACTGCTGGCCGCGGCGATTCTCGGCAACAAGTATCCGGAGTTCCGGCAGGCGCTCGACGTCTATCGAGCGAACCAAACGCAGACCGTGCTCGATCATCCAGATCCGGCGGGTGACGAGTGAGGGTCGGAATACTTGGCGGCGGCCAGCTTGGTCGCATGATCGCGCTTGCAGGATATCCGCTCGATATCCCCACGCGGCTGTTTGAATCGAGCGATGACGCCTGTGGCGGTCAGGTGACCGAACTGTTCGTCGGTGACTATCTCGACCACGATGCGCTGGCACAGTTCGCTCAGGGACTGGACGTCGTCACCTACGAGTTCGAGAACGTGCCGGTTGAATCCGCTGAATTTCTTTCCGGCCTTCTGCCAGTCTTCCCACCGCCCCGCTCACTCGAAGTCGCGCAGGATCGCCTGGTCGAAAAGACGTTCTTTCGCGACTTGGGGATACCAACCACAGGGTTTCAACCCGTTGATTCGCTGGAGGATCTCCGCTCGGCCGTGGCGAGCTTCGGGCTACCGCTGGTGCTGAAGACCCGGCGCATGGGCTACGACGGCAAAGGGCAGGTCATCCTGCGCGGGCACTGCCGAGCTCGAATCTGGGTTGTCGGATCTCGGTGGGTCGAATTTGATCGCTGAAGCCTTCGTGGAGTTCGATCGCGAGTTGTCGATCCTGGCTACGCGGGGGCAAGACGGCGACGTGCGGTTCTACCCGTTGGTCGAAAATCAGCACCACGCAGGAATTCTGAGAGTCTCTCGCGCTCCGGTCGGAAACGTCACCGAGGAACTGCAGGAGGCGGCACGGAGATACGTCACTGGTGCACTCCTGGAACTTCAGTATGTTGGGGTGATCGCCATCGAATTCTTCGAGATGGATGGACAGCTCATGGCCAACGAGATGGCGCCGCGCGTCCACAATTCCGGCCACTGGAGCATTGAGGGCGCCGAGACGAGCCAGTTCGAGAACCATTTACGCGCTGTCGCCGGGCTCCCGCTCGGCTCCGCGGCGCCCCGCGGTCACTCGATCATGGTCAATATCATCGGTGAGCCACCGGACACCGAGATGGTGCTCTCCGTTGAGGGCGCTCACCTGCATCTCTACGGCAAATCGTCGCGCCGTGGGCGTAAGCTCGGGCATGTCACGCTGCTGGGAGACGACACCTCACAGGTCGAGCAAAGGTTGACTGATCTGTCACCTTTGTTACCCTAAGAGTAGCTGAAGGTTCCGCGCGGTGCTCGCATCGGGCGGGCAGGCTACTTGCGTTACCCATATGCTAATTGCAGGTTCCGCAGCACGCTCAAGCGCGGCAACGTCTGGCCGCGACGCCCTCACGCCTGTTCCACAGGCCACACGCTGAATATCAGTTGCATTCGATGGTTCATGAAGAACCGCACACGTGATAGAGGACGCATTTGCGACGTAGAGTCTTACCGGGGAAACCATACCCGCTTGGAGCGACCTGGGACGGAGCCGGGACGAATTTCTCAATCTTCTCTGAAAACGCGGACGCGGTCGAGCTCTGCCTCTTTAACCAGGACGGCACCGCGGAGGCGGAACACATCCGTCTACCCGAAGTCACCGCTCACGTCTGGCACGGGTATCTTCCCCGCATTGGACCGGGTCAACTCTACGGCTATCGAGTCCACGGTCCGTATGAGCCGGAGACTGGCGCGCGCTTCAACCCGAACAAACTCGTCATCGACCCCTACGCCAAGGCCGTCCATGGTCGCGTTGACTGGAATGCGCCGGTCTTCGGCTACAAGCTTGGCGACGAGGCCATGGATCTCTCGTTCGATGAGAAAGACAGCGGCTGGGGCGTGCCGAAGTGCGTCGTTACCAACTCCTGGTTTGACTGGGACGAGGATCGACAGCCACGGACTCCATGGCACGAGTCGATCATCTATGAATTGCACGTCAAGGGCTTCACCGAACTCAGCCAGTTCGTGCTGCCCGAACTGCGCGGCACGTACGCCGGTCTCGCCACGGAGCCGGTCATTAAATACCTCAAGAGTCTCGGGATCACGGCGGTTGAACTGCTGCCGGTTCACAAGTTCCTCGACGACAAGCACCTGATCGACCGGGGACTACGTAACTATTGGGGTTACAACACCATCAACTACTTCTCACCGGACGACCGCTATTCCAGCAATCCGGAAATCGGCGGGAGCATCTCCGAATTCAAAACGATGGTACGCGCGCTCCACCGGGCAGGCATCGAGGTCATTCTTGACGTGGTCTACAACCACACCGCCGAAGGAAGCGAACTTGGACCGACGCTGAGCTTTCGCGGCATCGACAACCAGACCTACTACCGGCTCGTCCCCGATGAGGCGCGCTACTACATCGACTACACCGGCACCGGTAACAGCCTGAACGTGCGCCACCCACAGGTGCTCCAGATGATCATGGACAGCCTGCGTTACTGGGTTGACGAGATGCACGTAGACGGTTTCCGCTTCGATCTAGCCGCCACGCTGGCGCGCGAACTCCACGACGTCGACCGGCTGGCCGCGTTCTTCGACATCATCCATCAGGATCCGGTGATCTCGCAGGTGAAGCTGATCGCCGAACCATGGGACGTCGGAATCGGCGGCTACCAGGTCGGAAACTTCCCGGTCCTCTGGACCGAGTGGAATGGTAAGTACCGGGACACCATCCGCCACTACTGGCGCGGAGACGAGGGACATGTCGCCGAACTTGGCAATCGGCTCACCGGCAGTAGCGACCTCTACCAGGCAGATGGGCGGCGTCCGCACGCGAGCATTAACTTCGTGACCGCTCACGACGGATTCTCGCTCCGCGATCTCGTCAGCTACAACGAGAAGCACAACAAAGCCAACGGGGAAAACAACCAGGACGGCGCCGACGACAACATTTCCTACAACTACGGCGAGGAAGGTCCAACCAGCGACCAGGAGACTCTCGAGGTGCGCAACCGGCAGATGCGCAATTTCCTGGCGACCCTGCTCCTGTCTCAGGGCGTCCCCATGATTTGGGCCGGCGACGAGATCGCTCGCACCCAGGCTGGAAACAACAACGCCTATTGCCAGGACAATGAGATCAGCTGGATTAACTGGGATCTGAGCGAGGACCAGGAAAATCTGCTGCAATTTACCCAGCGACTGATCCAGATTCGGAGGGATCACCCAACATTCCGCCGCCGGAAGTTCTTCCAGGGCCGTCAGATTCGCGGCGCGAACATCCGTGACATCACCTGGTTCAGCCCGGACGGCACCGAAATGAACGAGGAGCAGTGGAACTCGAGCTGGGTTCGCTGCATCGGCATCCGCCTGGGCGGGGGGTTCATCGGCGACGTCGATGAGTTCGGAGAACCGGTCATCGACGACACGTTTCTCGTGCTGCTCAACGCATCGACCAATGACGTCGAATTCAAGCTACCGAGTTCGGACGCGGCTCGTCCGTGGCAGATGATGATTGACACCAACTGGACTGAACCGCCGCCGCGCCGTGCAAGGCCGATCGAGTCGCCAACGTATTCGCTCGTGCCGCGGTCGCTGGTGCTCCTCCGGCGTCGAGCGGCTGGAACGACGAAACCAAAAACACCCTCGTTCCTTTAGATCGTTTTCTCGGGTGACCGTTGACTCTCATCGCAAGTGATGGTCACCCGTGAACCGATGGATAGGAGAGCATGAACAGGACAACCACCACCGGGAAGACCCGTGAAACCAACGTTTCCATGCCAACAGAAGGTCGGCTCCGGGCCGTGATCGAGTCGGTCACGCCGGAAATCGACGGCGGTCGATTCCCCATCAAACGCGTCGTTGGTGATCGCGTCGTCGTCGAGGCGGACATCTTCACCGACGGACACGACGCTGTTTCGGCCCGTCTTTTGCACCGGCGTGCCGGCGAGGACGACTGGACCGCGGTTGAGTTCGAACCTCTGGTCAATGACCGCTGGAGGGCCGAGTTCGAAGTGACGGAACTTGGTCGCCATCAGTACACGGTGCTGGCATGGGTAGACCACCTCAAGTCCTGGCGACGTGATATCGAGAAGAAGATCGCGGCGGACCAGCAGACACTGGTCGATATGAAAATAGGTGCGGACCTGATCGCCTCGGCCGCGGATCGCGCGAGCGGACAAGATCGAGACGTGCTCGAGTCATGGGCAGCCGAGTTGCGTGACGGGACCGACCGCGAGCACGTCAGCGCGCGCGCTCTTGACGACGCCCCGATGACCATCGCACTCTCATACCCCGATGAGCGCTTTGCCAGCCGCTATCCGATCATTCTTGAGGTCGTGGTTGATCGTAAGCGTGCTGAGTTCAGTAGCTGGTACGAGTTGTTCCCGCGTTCTACGGGCGAGAATGGCAGCCACGGGACGTTCAAGGACGTCGAGCGTCTCCTACCGTACATTTCCGAGATGGGGTTCGACGTTCTGTACCTCCCGCCGATTCATCCGATTGGCCGAAGCTTCCGCAAAGGGAAGAACAACGTCACCGAATCCCAGGCGGACGACACCGGCAGCCCGTGGGCCATCGGCGCATCCGAAGGCGGGCACAAGAGTATTCTGCCGGAGCTCGGCACGTTCGAGGACTTCAAGCACCTGCTCCAAGCAGCGCGCGATAACGGTCTCGAGATGGCGATGGACATTGCCTTCCAGACGTCGCCAGATCATCCCTGGGTCACCGAACACGAAGAGTGGTTCCGACAGCGTCCGGACGGCACGATTCAATACGCCGAGAACCCGCCGAAGAAGTATCAGGATATCTATCCGTTTGAATTCGAGACAGAGCACTGGCGGGAACTCTGGCAAGAACTGAAGTCCGTCTTCGATTTCTGGATCGATCAAGGGATCCGCATCTTCCGGGTCGACAACCCGCACACCAAGCCATTTGCGTTCTGGGAGTGGGTCATTGGCGCGCTCAAGGCGGAGCACCCGGACCTGATCTTCCTGTCGGAAGCGTTCACCCGTCCCAAGGTGATGTTTCGCCTGGCCAAGGCGGGGTTCACTCAGTCCTACACCTATTTCGCCTGGCGCAACGCGAGTTGGGAGATACGGGACTACCTCACCGAGGTCAGCAGCCCGCCGGTGAGTGACTTCTTCCGGCCAAATCTCTGGCCCAACACCCCCGACATCCTGACTGAATACCTCCAGACAGGACAGCGCTCGGCGTTCATTGTGCGGTTAGTTCTGGCCGCGACGCTCGGTGCGAGCTACGGCATCTACGGCCCAGCCTTCGAACTCCTCGAACACGTTCCAATTGAGCCGGGCCGTGAGGAATACCTCCATTCGGAGAAGTATCAGTTGCGCAAGTGGGACCTGGAACGCGCGGATTCGTTGCGTGACCTCGTCGCCCGTGTGAATCAAATTCGCCATGAGAGTCCTGAGCTCCAGACGAATCGGGGACTGCGCTTCCACACGGTCGACAATCCCGCGATGGTCGCCTTTAGCAAGTCCGACGACAAATCGGACAACGTCACGTTGACAATCGTCAATGTCGATCCCTACAACACGCATTCAGGGTGGGTCGACCTCAACCTCAAATCGCTCGGAGTCGACGAGAGCCGGCCGTTTCAGGCACACGACCTCCTGACCGATGAACGCTATCTCTGGAA
This sequence comes from uncultured Chloroflexia bacterium, assembly GCA_963728335.1. GTDB lineage: Bacteria > Chloroflexota > Chloroflexia > Thermomicrobiales > Thermomicrobiaceae > CALAGB01. The sequence goes on along the minus strand of CAVSJP010000006.1, from coordinate 204,207 downwards.
CGGCGCGCAGGTCTTTGTGCGGCTGAGCCCCCAGGACATGCCGGCCCACGTAATGAAGATCCGGCGGCACGTCCGCTCGGAACAAGACTTCGATTACTTTATGTAGAGCACTCCGAGGGAAGGGAGACCATCCAGCATTATGCCGAATACTTCGTCTGATGCCGTATCACTCGAATCAAACCCACTCTGGTACAAAGATGCGATCATCTACCAACTTCATCCGCGCGCCTTCTTCGACAGCAATGGCGACGGCATCGGCGATTTTCGCGGCATGACGCAGAAACTCGACTACATCCAGGACCTTGGCGTTACCGCCATCTGGATTCTTCCCTTCTACCCCTCACCGCTGCGAGACGACGGCTATGACATTGCCGATTACTCCGGCGTTCACCCTGATTACGGGACGATTCCGGACGTGCGCCGATTCGTCCGCGAGGCCCACAATCGCGGGCTGCGCGTTATCACCGAGTTGGTCTGCAACCACACCTCCGATCAACATCCATGGTTTCAGAAGGCGCGTCACTCGCCACCAGGGAGCGCCGCCCGCGACTACTACGTCTGGACCGACAATCCGGAAAAGTATTCCGATGCCCGCATCATCTTCAAGGACTTCGAGAGCTCCAACTGGACCTGGGATCCTATCGCCGAGGCCTATTACTGGCACCGCTTCTATCATCACCAGCCGGACCTCAACTTCGACAACCCGCGCGTGCGCAAGTCGATACTGGCGGTCATGGACTACTGGCTACGGATGGGCGTAGATGGCCTGCGGCTCGACGCAATTCCCTATCTCATCGAGCGTGAAGGGACGAACTGCGAGAACCTTCCCGAGACGCACGAGGTGCTGAAGGAACTGCGCCGCCACATCGACAACGGCTTCGACGATCGCATGCTGCTGGCCGAGGCGAATCAGTGGCCGGAAGACGCGGTCGCGTATTTCGGCGACGGCGATGAGTGCCACATGTCGTTCCACTTTCCACTCATGCCGCGCATGTTCATGGCGTTGCGTATGGAGGACCGCTATCCGATCGTCGATATCCTGGCCCAGACGCCGGATATCCCACCAACTGCCCAGTGGAGCCTGTTCCTGCGCAACCATGACGAGTTGACGCTGGAGATGGTGACGGACGAAGAGCGCGACTACATGTATCGCGTCTACGCGCACGACCCGCAGATGCGAATCAACCTCGGGATACGCCGCCGCCTGTCGCCGCTGCTCGGTAACAACCGGCGTCGTATCGAACTGATGAACGGCCTCCTCTTCTCGCTTCCCGGAACTCCCGTGATCTATTACGGCGACGAGATCGGGATGGGCGACAATATTTACCTCGGCGATCGCAATAGCGTCCGCACTCCGATGCAATGGAGCGCGGACCGGAATGCCGGTTTCTCGACGGCAAGCCGCCAGCGGCTCTTCTTGCCGGTCATTGCCGACGCCGAATACCACTATGAGACCGTTAACGTCGAGGCTCAGCAGGCAAACCCGCATTCGTTGCTGTGGTGGATGAAGCGCCTGATCGCGCTCCGCAAGCGCTACCAGGCCTTCGGCCGCGGCACCTTTACCTTCCTCCACCCGGACAATCGCAAAATTCTCGCGTTCGTACGCGAATTCGAGGATCAACGTATTCTGGTCGTTGCCAATCTATCACGCTTCGTCCAGGCCGCCGAACTCGACCTCTCTCACTGCGAAGGCATGGTGCCGGTCGAAATGTTCGGTCAAACCGAGTTTCCGCCCATTGGCGAGCTGCCCTACTTCGTCACTCTCGGTCCACATGCCTTCTACTGGTTCTCGTTGGAGCTCCAGCGTGTCGACGGTCGTGCCCCCTCTCAACCCGAAGAGGAATTGCCGACGCTTTCGACCAACGTCGGTTGGGAGCACTTCCTGGTTGGAAACGGAAGAAGCCAGTTCGAGACGAAGCTCACGAGATACATCGGGGCACGTCGCTGGTTTGGAAGCAAGTCGCGCCGCATGAAGGGCGTGAAGATCACCGATTCCGTCCCGATGCCCTACGACAGTGGCATGGCGCAGATCGCATTCGTTCAAATCGATTATGTCGAGGGCGACTCGGAGACCTATGTTCTGCCGATCACACTCGTCTCCCCTGAGCGGGCCGAAGACATGCAGCACTGGACTCCACAGGCGTTGATCGCCAACGTGAGCTCGCGCGTTTCCGGACCGCAGGGAACGTTGATCGACGCGGCCTACGACCCGGCCTTCGCGTCCGCTCTGCTCGAAGCCATCCGCGGCCGACGTAGACTGCGTGCGGACGGCGAGATTCGCACCAACACCACGCCCATGCTGCGTTCGATCATCACAAATGGACGTGTTGATGATGAGACCCTCAAGCCGGGCAATATCCGCGGCGAACAGTCGAACTCGTCGATAACGTTTGGTGACAAACTCATTTTGAAGCTCTACCGGAAGATCGAGCCGGGGCTCAATCCTGATCTCGAGGTGGGCCTGTTCCTGACTGACAACGGCTTCGAACACACGCCGCCGGTCTGCGGTTGGCTCGAATACCGGACCTCGAACGGGGAGACGGCAACGCTCGGAATCCTGCAGGGGTACGTATATAACGAAGGGGATGTCTGGCAGTATACCGGCGACGTGCTCCGGCGCTACTACGAGCAGACAGCCGCTTCTGCACTCGAGGTCGACCTCCCCAGCGTGGTCAACGCCGCCGAGCTGCTGAAGAGATCGCGAGAAGAGCCGCCGGAAGATTTACACGAAGTGTTCAACTCTTACCTCGACGACGCGCGATTGCTCGGCGAACGAACCGCCCAGATGCACCTTACGCTCGCAAGTGGAACGGGAGCAGCGTTCGCGCCGGAGCCGTTCAGCACCCTCTACCAGCGCTCGATCTACCAACGCATGCGTGGCCTCTCGGGCAATATCATCCCGGCACTCCAACGCCGGGTCCCGTCGCTGCCGCAGGATCAGCGGGAGATCGCACGTAGCGTGGTCGATTCCGAGCAAGAGATCATTCGCCGCTTCCGGCTCGTCGTCGAGCACAAGATCGGAGGTGTGCGTACCCGCTGCCACGGAGATTTTCACCTCGGTCAGGTGCTGCATACCGGGCGCGACTTCTCAATCATCGACTTCGAAGGAGAACCAGCCCGATCGCTCGGCGAGCGACGTCTCAAGCGCTCACCGCTGACTGACGTGGCCGGAATGCTGCGATCGTTCCACTACGCGGCCTACTCGACGTTCTTCGAAGCACAGCGATCTGGGCTGATTCGGCCAGAAGACGCTCTCTCGCTCGATCGTTGGGCCCGCTTCTGGAACCTATGGGTCAGCGCCTACTACCTGCGCGGCTACCTGGCAGTGCCTGGCATCACGGAGATCTTGCCTCCAGAGGAGGACGACCTGCACGTACTGCTCGACGCGTACGTACTTGAGAAAGCGGTCTACGAGGTCGGCTACGAGATGAACAGCCGACCAGACTGGATCTCTATCCCGCTCAACGGCATTCTCCAGATTATCGGAGAGGGAAACTGAGCGGCGCACGGGGCCGATGCTGGCGCGATTCCTGCCCTTATCCAGGTGAGAGCGGGTGGGCGCGCGAGGACGACTTCAACACACTACGAATCCGCCTGAGACGCGGCGCATTGCAACTGCTCGTCGCGGCGCTCAAACACGCAAAGCCCGTTTTGGTCGCGGCCATATGAGTCGTGGCTCTGCCTACTGGCAGGGACGCAACTGGCAACGGCGCAGCCGGGCTTCAAACTCGAAGGAGATCTGCCGAAATGATCATTGCCAATAGCCTCTTATCCACCGATGACGTCTATCTCTTCAACGAAGGCAACCATTTTCGGCTGTACCGACATCTGGGTTCACATCCAACGACCGTCAATGGTGTCGAGGGAACCCAGTTCGCGGTCTGGGCGCCAAACGCCCGCGAGGTCTCCGTCGTCGGCGATTTCAATGGCTGGAACCGCTCCGCGGACTATCTGAGCCCGCACGGAAACTCGGGCATCTGGGAAGGCTTCGTCGAGGGTGTCTCCCCAGGAACGATTTACAAGTATCATATCGTCTCGCAGCACGACGGCTTCGAAGTCGATAAAGCCGATCCGTTCGCCTTTCACGCAGAGACCCCGCCGAAGACCGGTTCGATCGTCTGGAACCTGGACTACGACTGGAACGACCAGGAGTGGATGAACGAACGCGGTCAGCGCAACGCGCTCGATGCGCCAATATCGATCTACGAGGTTCACCTCGGTTCCTGGATGCGTGTGCCCGACGATGGATTCCGCTCCATGAGCTTCCGCGAAATCGCGCCGAAACTGGCCGAGTACGTCAAGCGCACCGGCTTCACGCACGTCGAGTTCCTGCCGATTATGGAGCATCCGTTCTTCGGCTCCTGGGGCTATCAGACGACGGGCTACTTCGCACCGAGCAGTCGCTTCGGCACGCCACAAGATTTCATGTACCTGGTCGACTATCTGCATCAGAACGGCATCGGGGTGATTCTCGACTGGGTGCCGTCTCACTTCCCGACCGACGAGCACGGCCTGGCCTACTTCGACGGCACGCATCTCTACGAACACTCCGATCCACGCCAGGGTTATCATCCCGACTGGAACAGTTACATCTTCAACTACGGTCGAGACGAAGTTCGGAGTTTCTTGCTCAGCAGCGGACTCTTCTGGCTTGACAAGTATCACGCCGACGGACTTCGCGTCGACGCGGTTGCCTCGATGCTCTACCTCGACTACTCACGCAAGCAGGGAGAGTGGATACCCAACGAGCATGGCGGCCGGGAGAATCTCGAGGCGATCTCGTTTTTGCAGCGGCTGAATCAAGAGGTCTACAAGGAATATCCTGACGTCCAGACCTATGCCGAGGAATCGACTGCCTGGCCGATGGTCTCACGACCGATCTACGTCGGCGGGCTCGGCTTCGGCATGAAGTGGGACATGGGCTGGATGCACGACACGCTCGACTACTTTGAGAAAGACCCGATCCACCGGCGCTATCACCACAATGAGTTGACGTTCCGGCTCATCTACGCCTTCAATGAGAACTTTGTGCTGCCGCTATCGCACGACGAAGTGGTTCACGGCAAAGGCTCTCTCATCGGCAAGATGCCAGGCGACGACTGGCAGAAGTTCGCGAACCTGCGGCTTCTCTTCGCCATGATGTACGCCCAGCCCGCCAAGAAGCTCATCTTCATGGGCGACGAGATCGGGCAGTGGCACGAGTGGAATCACGACGGCAGTATCGATTGGGATCTCCTGCAGGTACCGGCGCACGAGGGCGTGCGGCGCCTGCTTGAGGATTTGAACAAGCTCTACCGGGAGAATCCGGCGATGCACCAGCTCGATTTCGATCCAAATGGCTTCGGCTGGCTCGATCCAAATGACTCTGAGAACAGCGTGCTCAGCTTCCTGCGACGTTCGCGGGACGCCGACGACGTGATCATCGCCATCTTCAACGGCACTCCTGTACCACGGCATAACTACCGAATCGGCGTTCCGGAAATGGGAGCTTGGGACGAGATTCTGAACAGCGATGCCGAACTCTATGGCGGCAGTGGCGTGGGGAATTACGGCCAGGTCGATACGACGCCAGTGCCATGGCACGGTCAACCGCGATCGATCAAGCTCAGCATACCGCCGCTCGGGGCGCTGTTCTTGAGACACGCTAAATGACCAGTCTGGGAAAACTGACGACTCAGCTTGGAGCCATTCCTCAGGCGGATGGGCGGACGCGCTTTCTCGTCTGGGCCCCGAAATTCGACCGTGTCGAACTGCGTATCGTCTCGCCGCGTGACGTCGTGCTGCCGATGAATCGGCTTGACCGGGGCTATTGGGCTGCGGAGGTGGACTGTGCGCCACCCGGCGCACGCTATCTGTTCCGCTTCAACGAATCGCAGGAGTGGCCTGACCCTGCCTCGCGATCGCAGCCTGACGGTGTTCACGGAGCGTCGGAGGTCTTCGATCCGGCCGCAATACCGTGGATGCACCCGGTTTGGCGTTCGCCGTCAATCGAGGACTACGTCATCTACGAGGCGCACATCGGCACCTTCACGCCCGCGGGAACGTTCGACGCCGCCATCGATCAACTCGACCGCCTGAGCCGTCTCGGGATCACCGCGTTCGAGATCATGCCGGTCGCCGAATTTCCCGGCGGCCGCAACTGGGGCTACGACGGGGCTTTCCCGTTCGCGGCTCAATCGACCTACGGAGGTCCGAAGGGATTGGCTCGGCTAGTCGACGCCTGTCACGAACGCGGCATAGCCGTCATTCTCGACGTCGTCTACAACCATTTTGGGCCCGAAGGTGCCTACGCCGCCGCTATCGGCAACTACTTCACCGACCGCTATCACACGCCCTGGGGCAACGCGATCAACTTCGACGGCCCGGATTCAGACGAAGTTCGCCGCTATTTCATTGAGAGCGCTCGCTATTGGCTGAGCGACCTGCATGTGGACGCCTTCCGGCTCGATGCCGTCCACGCCATCTTCGACCAGAGCGCCTATCCGTTTCTGAGGCAGTACACGCGTGAAGTCCATCGCGCGGCCCGAGAGATCGGACGAGTGGCTTATCTGATCGTCGAGAGCGATCTCAACGATCCAAGGATGATCCAGGCCCCAGAGATCGGAGGGTTCGGCTTCGACGCACAGTGGAGCGACGACCTGCATCACGCTATCCACGCGCGGCTCACGGGCGAAACGAACGGCTACTATCGCGATTTCGGTTCGGTGGACGACATTCGCCAGGCGCTCCAGTTCGGCTTCGTCTACACCGGCCAGCACTCACCGCATCGCGGGCGCTCGCATGGAGCCGTGCCGGCCCTGGTGAGTCCGTGGCAATTCGTGGTCTGCTCCCAGAACCACGACCAAATCGGTAACAGGGCGAACGGCGAGCGGCTGACGTCGTATCTCAACCTGGAACAACTCAAACTGGCGTCCGCCACCGTGCTCCTCTCACCTTTTACGCCCATGCTCTTCATGGGGGAAGAATACGGCGAGGAAGCGCACTTTCAGTACTTCACGAGTCACGGCGATCCCGCTTTGATCGAAGCGGTTCGAAAGGGGCGAGCCGAAGAGTTCCAGTCCTTCGGCTGGTCAGCCTACGTACCGGACCCTCACGACTCCGAGACCTTCGAGCGATCGAAACTTCACGTGGAACAACGTGCCGAAGAGCCGGGAAAGTCTCTCGACTCCTTCTATCACGAGCTCATTCGCTTGCGGCGCGAAACGCCGGCCCTCCAGAGTGCGGATTTCAGCTCGGTCGAAGCCGGTCAGGCGGGTGACGATGACACGGTGATCTCGCTGCGCCGTTGGAATGGCGGGCATCAGGCGCTGATACTCCTCAACTTCGCGAGCTGCTGAGCAGGAGGTCGATTTGCCGCCGAGTGACGCCTCCTGGCGGGTCGTTCTCTGCTCAGCGGACGAGCGTTGGGGAGGCGCGGAGCGAGCGCTTACAACGGGAACCGCCTTGGCGGGCGGAGCGCCTGTCACGCTTCCGGCCAGTTCGGCGACCCTGCTCGTCGCGGAATCTCGGTCGCGCTGATGGAAGACCGTGCCACCTGCATCAACAGGATTCCGTCGTCAACGTACCGCGTCCAGCTCACTCCCGAGTTCGGCTTCGCGGACGCGGCGGAGATTGTGCCGTACCTGAGCAGGCTCGGCATCGGCGATCTCTACTGCTCGCCGGTTATGACGGCACGCCCGGGCAGCACACATGGCTACGACGTCACGGATCCGCTTCGACTGAATCCGCAACTCGGCGGCGAAGCTGACTTCGAGCGTCTGGTCGACGTCCTGCATCAGCACCACATGGGGATGCTCCTGGACATCGTGCCAAATCACATGGCCGCCAGCCCGCTCAACCCCTGGTGGCTCGATATGCTTCAAAACGGGCCAAGCTCCGAGTTCGCGGAATTCTTTGACGTCGAATGGGATCCCGCCGGGCCTGGCGGCCTCGAAAATCGCGTGCTGCTGCCGATCCTGGGAAGTCCGTACGGAGAGACGCTCGAGAACGGCGATCTTCAGATCGAAGCCGATGAGCAGGGATATCACCTGCGCTATTACGAGACGGAACTTCCACTCGCGACCGTCTCACTCGGCTCACTTTTGCGCGCTCGGGCTAATGAGATTCGGGAGACTCTCGGCGCTGAAAGCGACGACTGGCGTACATACGCGCGCCTGCTCCAGCCTGGTCGAGAACGTGCCGAACCGGGCGTCTTCCGCTCCACACATGATCGAGCGGCGGCGAACGATCCGCGAGGAACTGAATCGCGAACTTTTTCGGCTGCGCCGGAACGCAACTGTTGCGCATGAGCTCGACCGTGCCGTTAGCGAAATCAACGGCACCGCAGGCGAACCGCGCAGCTTTGACGTGCTGGACCAGATCATCGCGGCACAGGCCTACCGTCTTGCCTTCTGGCAACTCGCGCGCGAGCAGATCAACTACCGGCGCTTCTTCGACATCAACGATCTGGTCTCAATGCGGGTCGAGGACGAGAACGTCTTTCAGACCACGCATCGACGCGTGCTTGGGCTGGTCCGCGATGGCAAGGTCGACGGACTTCGCATTGACCATGTGGATGGTCTCTGGGACCCCAAAGGCTATCTGCAACGGCTTCAGGAGTCGCTCGCGGATGGCGATCGCCGCACCTACGTTGTCGTCGAGAAGATCCTCTCGAGCGGTGAGGTGTTACCGGATGACTGGCCGGCCGCCGGCACAACGGGCTACGACGTCATGGCCGTTCTCAACGGCCTGATGATCGATCAGTCCGGCCTGACGCAGATCGACCAGATCTATCGAGACGTCACCGGAACGGCCACGGATTTCGCCACGATGGTCTATGAGGCGAAACACCGTGTCGTGCGGGAAAGCTTTGCCGCGAACGTCGAATCCCTCAGTACCATGCTCGGACAGATCGCCGACGCGGATCGTCACGGTCGCGATCTGACCTTCGCCTCGCTCCGTGACGCAATTGTCGAGGTCACCGCCGCGCTTCCGGTCTACCGCACCTACGTCAGCTCGCTCACCGTGAGCGAGCGCGACCGGAGATGGATCGAGGAGGCAGTTCGCCGTTCCCAATCGCGTCGTCCTGACCTGCGTCACACGTTCGCGTTCCTGCAGCGGGTGCTGTTGCTGGAGTTCCCGCCGTACATCCCGAACGAAGACCGGGGAGACTGGCTCAAATTCGTCATGCGCTGGCAACAACTGACCGGTCCCGCCATGGCGAAGGGGAACGAAGACACAGCCCTCTATCAATACAATCGGCTGGTGTCGCTGAACGAGGTTGGCGGGCATCCGGAGGTGCCGGGCGTTACGATCGAGGAATTTCACGCGCACAACCGCTATATCGCCGCGCACTGGCCCCACACGCTCAACGCAAGCTCGACCCACGACACCAAGCGAAGCGAAGACGTGCGCGCCCGAATCGCGGTGCTCTCGGAGATTCCGGACGATTGGAATCGGGCGCTTCGTCGCTGGCGCGAGATGAACAGCGGCTGTCGTCAGGCGCGCAACGCCCTCTCGATTCCGGACGCGAACGTCGAGATGCTGATCTACCAAACACTCATTGGCGGCTGGCCGCTCGAAGATCACGAGATCGGCACGTTCCAGCAGCGTGTGAAGGATTACCTCATCAAGGCGTCGCGAGAGGCGAAGACCTTCACCAGTTGGATTGAGGTCGATACGGTCTACGAGGACGCGCTGCTCTCCTTCGTCGACGAGATCCTGGATCCACGGCGGTCGTCAGAGTTTCTGACTGACTTCAAGAACTTCGTCGGCGACGTCAGCCGCGTTGGAGCGATCAATTCGCTAAGTCAGGCCTTGCTCAAATTGACGATCCCGGGGGCTCCGGACACCTATCAAGGGACTGAACTCTGGGACTTCAGTCTGGTGGATCCGGACAACAGGCGGCCGGTTGACTACGCGACCAGACAGCGAGGTCTCGAGTCCCTGGCGGAGTCCAACTCGCCTGGCTCGCTGCTCGCGGACTGGCCCACCGGGCTGCCGAAGTTGCACCTCACGCACCAGACGCTCGCGCTGCGTCAGCGACTGCCGGAATTGTTTGCGTTCGGAGACTACGTCGAACTCGACGTTGACGGGCCGCTTGCTGACCACGTCGTCGCATTCGCCCGACAGCACCAGAACGTCAGTGCCATCGTCGTCGCTCCGCTACGGGTGGCGAAGCTGATCGGTCGAGACGGCCTGAACGTCCCCGGACAGGACTGGCTGGGAACGAGTATTCGCATTCCATGGGAGGTGCCCGAGACCCTGGCGAACGTACTGAGCGGGACCAAGGTGCGGACTGAGCGCGGCGAAGACGCCTCGCGGCTGTTGGTCAAGGACGTGCTCGGTCCGTTTCCGTGTGGACTGCTGGTTGGAACTGTGTGACAGCGATGCGGCGCGGGACGCGATCAGCGTCGCAAAACCTCGTCTGGTTGGTCCAAACGGACCGTATCGTCTAGAATGATTGCCGACCACGCCGCACCGGGCCTGTAGCTCAGCGGCAGAGCAAGGGGCTCATAACCTCAAGGTCGTAGGTTCGAATCCTACCAGGCCCACCTGGATCAGACCCATTGCCACACCGACGGCATCGTGTTAGACTACGTACGTACGCATTGAACGGACAACGCTTAGTGATAGGTGCCACAGACCTCGCGCGGCGAATCGCGGCCATTTCGTCTGACGCGCTGGCGACCGATATTCAGGTTCTCGACATACATGAATTGACAACCATCGCCGATTGTTTCGTCATCGCCACGGCCGATAACGTGCGTCAGTTAAGGGCAATGGGCGAAACCGTCGCACGAGAGCTTCGCGACGAGGGTATACGGCCCAATCGACGTGAAGGGATACCTGAGACCGGCTGGATCGTGCTCGACTACGGATCGGTGATCGTTCACCTATTCACCGAGGATCAGCGTGAACACTACCGTCTCGAGGATTTGTGGAGTGATGCTCAACGGCTGCTGGTGATCCAGTGACATGCGTTTCTCGGAAGTTGGCGCGAGGAGGAGCGTTGTGACCGCGCAATCGAAATCGGGCTTCGTCCTTCCATTCACTCTTGGAACAGCATTCGGCGTAATCAGCGGCGTGACTCTGGGCGCGCTGTTGGGGCATCGGCTATTCACGGCCGTGCTCGACCTGTGGTCCCTCTTCGGACACGACAGTGATAAGGAACCGCCGTTCGACCTGCTGCTCCAGTAGCCGGCCGTAGACTTGAGGCTATTCCTCTGGAGGGGGTGGATCGCTCTCCTCCAGGCGGCCAATCACTTCTTCAGGATCGGCTCCACGCTCGAGATCCGATAGGGCCATGTCAAGACCAGGATCGAGCGGTTCTCCCATTTGAGCGCTCATCTGTCGCGTCCAGCGCGCAATCTCGCGTGGATCGGTATCGTCATCGAAGCCGAAGGGGTTGGCGTCGAAATCGTCCCCATACGGATCACCGTACGGGTCACCCATCCCCATACCCATGTCGTCCATCCCACCGAATTGGCCCATGTCAACCTCACCCGCATCCGTTCCGGAGTGGGTTCCGCCGCGACGAACGATGACTCGCGAGAAGAGCCGTTCCAGGTTCGTACCACCGCAGACAGGGCATTTGGGATCAGACACCGCGGAATACGAGCGGAAGAAGACGCTTACCTTCTTGCGACAATCGTCGCAGCGATACTCGTAGATCGGCACTCAGGATCTCCTCAGTTCTCAGGTTATCGATGATTCAAGATGACGCCGATTGATGCGCGCCAGTAGCGAGAGCAACACTACGCCGATGACGCCAGCACCGATCAGCGCGAAGAATTTGAGCTCGGGCGTGTGAATGAAGAGCGACGCGCTGCCCATCGCCGCAGATATGCCGGTGAACAGCAGTACGATCTGCCGTTGAGTCCAGCCCAAGTCGAGCAAGCGATGATGCAGGTGCCCTCGATCCGCTTTGAGCGGCGACCGTCCGTTCAACACGCGATAGACAATGACCCACGCCACGTCAAGAATCGGAAGCCAGAGCGCCAGCAATGCGGTCGCGATTTTGGCGCCGCCAATGATCGAGATGACGGCGAGCGTGAAGCCGAGAAACATGGCCCCCACGTCACCCATGATTATCCGGGCCGGATGCCAGTTGAAGGGCAAGAAGCCGATCACGGCACCCCCGAGCGCGGCCGGGAGCAACGATATGGTGAATTGCGGATCTCCTGGTGGCCTGAAGAACGTGTGAAAGAAGAGCACGGCCGCGGCGACCAGCGTGACACTTCCCGCCAGGCCGTCCAGCCCGTCCATCCAGTTCAGCGTGTTCATGAATCCGACGATCCAGAAGAGTGTGAACCCGATCGCGACGATCAGTGGGAGATGAATAACACCGCCGAACGGATTGTTGAACTGATCGATGACCAGGCCGTGAGTCTCGCCACGCAGTCGCGGCACAATGATGATGGACGCCCCAGCTACTTGCCACGCGAAGCTTAACCACCGGAGAGACGCCGACCACGTCGTCAACCAGCATCACGGCAACGATCAGGACTGCTCCGGCCAGGAGCAACGCGATTCGCTCGACTTCAATCGGATAGCGTTCGACCGGAAACCAAAAACTGACCCCGACCGCCGCGACAAACGCGACAAACATCGCCAGGCCACCGATTCTGGGCAACGGCTTGGTGTGAACGTGCCGCTCCAAAATCGGCTCCGACACAAGATGCAGCTGTTCTGCCAGGCGGATGAGCGTCGGCAGCAGTGAACTCGTGACCAGCGCCGCGAGGCAGGCTACGACCAGGGCGATGATCCCGTGCGTCAGCATCGGCGTATCGCCGCGGCGGTCATCTAGTCGTCACCAGTTCCAGCCGACTCCAGGCTGACTCCCGGGAGTGGCAGGCCAGAAACAAGCTCCGCCACTTCGGCGCGAGCCGAGTCCATCACCTTCTCATCTTCGTTGCCGCGCAGCACCTGGGCAATGAGTTGCGCGGTCTTGCGCATCTCGTCAGGGCCAAAGCCGCGCGTTGTCATGGCAGGCGAGCCAAGCCGAATGCCGCTCGTCTGTGTCGGTGGCCGTTTGTCGCCCGGGATCGTGTTCTTGTTAGCGGTGATGCCCACCTCGTCAAGTAGCCGTTCTGCCTTTCGGCCGCTCATGTCGAGCGATGTCAGATCGACCAACATCACGTGGTTGTCGGTCCCGCCGGAGACAATCCGTAGCCCTTCCTGCTGAAGCGCATCGGCCAACGTCTTTGCGTTCTCGATTACCCGCTCGATATACGTGCGGTACTCCGGAGCCAGCGCCTCGCCGAGCGCGACCGCTTTGCCCGCGATGACGTGCATCAGCGGTCCGCCCTGCATGCCCGGGAAGAGCGTCTTGTCAATCGCCGTACCGTGCTCTTCATCGCTCATGATCATGCCACCGCGGGGTCCGCGCAGCGTCTTGTGCGTCGTCGTCGTGGTGATGTGCGCGTTCCCAATCGACGTTGGATGCAGCCCGACGGCGACCATTCCGGCAATGTGGGCAATGTCCGCCATCAGCACGGAGCCGACCTCATCCGCAATCTCGCGGAACCTGGCAAAGTCGATGATGCGGGAGTAGGCGCTCGCGCCCGCGATGATCAGCTTTGGATGGACCTCACGCGCCTTCGCACGCACGCGATCGAAGTCGATCTGCTCAGTCTCCGGGTTCAACTCGTAGAAGTGGGCATCGAAGAAACGGCCGGAGAAATTGACGCGCAGCCCGTGCGTGAGGTGACCACCTTCCTGCAAGCTCATGCCGAGAATGCGGTCTCCCGGGTCGAGAATCGAGAACATGGCGGCCATGTTGGCCTGTGCGCCGGAGTGGGGCTGAACATTGACCCGCTCAGCGCCGAACAGCTCTTTCGCCCGCTCGATGGCCAGTGTCTCGACCTGGTCGACACACCCGCACCCACCGTAGTAGCGCTTCCCTGGATATCCTTCGGCGTATTTGTTGGTCAGCACCGAACCAACCGCCCGCATCACCGCGGCGCTGGTGAAGTTTTCGGACGCGATCAACTCAATAGTGTGGAGCTGCCGGTCTCGCTCGCAATCGATAATGTCTGCGACTGCCGGGTCAGCCGACCGGAGGACATCCATGATGAATTCCTTTCCGCGCCCTGAGCTGCGTTCTAACGCTCCCTGGCGCGAGTGTAACATAGCCGATTTCAGGCTTACTCTCTCGGGTTTCGACCTCTCAGGCGAATATCGATAGGCGTTCCAGTGAAGCCAAAATGCTGCCGCAGTGTGTTCTCCAGGTACCGCCGGTACGAGAAATGGACGTTCTGCGGCGCGTTGCAAAAGAAGACGAACGTCGGCGGATCGGTGGATGCCTGAGTTACATAGTAGAACTTCAGCCACTTGCTCGGCTTGGTCGGGGGCGAATGCCGGGTGATCACATCGCGCAGCAGCCGGTTCAAGTCACCGGTCGAGACGCGCTTGCTCCGCTCGGTCATGACACTCAGCGCCAGGTCCATGATCTGTCCGACGCGCTGACCAGTGAGCGCGGAGGTGAAGACGATCGGCGCCCACGCCACGAACTCGAACGCCTCCTGCGCCTTTTCGATGAACTCGTTCATGGTCTTGTCGTTCTTCTCGACCAGGTCCCACTTGTTGACGACGAGCACGATCCCTTTCTTGGCTTCCGTGATGTATCCCGCCACATGCTGATCCTGTGCCGTGAACGGCTCGGTCGCATCGAGCACCAGAACGGCGACGTCGCAGCGCTCAATCGCCCGGAGTGAGCGCAGCACGCTGAACTTCTCGATGCCCCGATCGATGCGCCCACGTCGCCGGATACCCGCGGTGTCGATCAATCGCAGTCGCTGCTCGGCCCAGTTAATCTCGGTGTCCACCGCGTCCCGGGTGGTGCCCGGCACCTCTGAGACGATCTGGCGACTATCACCCAGGATCGAATTGAGCAGGGCGGACTTACCGACGTTGGGCCGGCCGACAATCGCAATCGCGGGCAGGTCCTCTTCTTCCTCTTCAATGCCTTCAGCCGGCGGCAGCAGATCGACGACGTGGTCGAGAAGGTCACCGACGCCCATGCCGTGCAGCGATGAAACCGGCTGCGGATCGCCAAGTCCGAGCTCGTAGAACTCGACCGCGGCGTCTTGCCGGTTGCGAGATTCGGACTTGTTCACCACCACAATGACCGGCAATTCACTGCGGCGCACCAGGTCGGCGACTTCGTGATCCCCTGCCGTGACGCCCGACTCGCCGTCGACCAGGAAGAGAAGGACGTCTGCTTCCTCCAGCGCAAAGAGCGCTTGTCGCTGGGTTGCCTCCGAAATTTCGGTCGAAGAGGAGCTCGCAATCTCCTGCTCCGCCTGGAGTCCGCCCGTGTCAACAATGCCGAACCGCCGGTCATTCCACTCGGCTTCGGCGTACATGCGATCGCGGGTCGTGCCGGCAACATCCTCGACAATCGCCCGGCGCTCGCGAATGATCCGGTTGAAGAGGGTCGACTTTCCGACGTTCGGTCGCCCTATGATCGCGACCAGTGGCTTAGGCATGCTGTCTTTCCCTCACTCAACTTCGAGGCTGGTCGCAGGCCCGGGACATCTCCCGGATCGCTGCCCATCCGTCGTAAAGACTCACTCAGACGCTTGGCGACACCGCCGCGCGATTTCGACCAGCCGCTTAATGGAATCGAGCGGGCCGATAGCCCGCTCTCAGCTTACACAATTGTTCCGCATTCGCCGGCGAAGCGCCAGCGCGCGATTCGGTCAGCGCACTAGTGCCCGCCCTGCTCCTCGGCGTAGCTCGTGTAGGCGGTCGAGTCCATCAGATTACCGACCTCGGACGTGTCGCTCATCTTGATCTTGACCAGCCATGCCTTGTCGTATGGGGAGGAGTTGACGAATTCCGGAGAATCGATGGCATCCTGGTTCGTCTCGGTTACCTCGCCGCTAAGCGGAGCATAGATATCCGACGCGGCCTTGACCGACTCGATCACTCCCAGCGGCTCACCCTGGGTAATGGTCGTTCCCGGCTCGGGCAGTTCGAGATACGTGATGTCGCCGAGTTCGTTCTGCGCGAAGTCACTCACGCCGAGCGTCGCCTCATCGCCCTCAATCTTGGCCCACTCGTGGCTCTTGCTAAAATACAGTCCCGATGGAATGTCGACCATGATCAGTTTCCTCCTCTTCCTCGACGCGTCTGCTCAAGACTCTCGTTTGTAAAATGGCGTGCGAACCTGTTCGGCTGCGACGGCCTTGCCGCGAATCATGATCTGCAGTGGCTTGCCGACACCGGCGTAACTCTTATCGATCAGAGCCAGTCCAATATTTTCGCCCAGTGTCGGGGAGGACGTGCCACTGGTCACGAACCCCGCCTCCTGACCGTCGACCTGCAC
The DNA here is from genome assembly GCA_963728335.1 of uncultured Chloroflexia bacterium. Classification (GTDB taxonomy): domain Bacteria; phylum Chloroflexota; class Chloroflexia; order Thermomicrobiales; family Thermomicrobiaceae; genus CALAGB01. Next base: position 187,895 of record CAVSJP010000006.1, on the reverse strand, counting down.
ATCAAAGTGCGCCCGCGGAACGCCACCTCGCTCGACCATCTTGAAGCCGACCAGGCGTCGCTTCACACCCTCTTCTTTCTGCTTTACGAGCGCGTCACGGCCAATGAAGTCGCCCTTGTCGAGCTTGACCGCCCATGACAGCCCTGCTTCAAGCGGTGTGATCGACTCCGACAGCTCATTCCCATAGAGCGCCATCTTGGCCTCGAGCCGCAGCGTGTCGCGGGCACCGAGCCCGATGGGCTTGATTCCGTCCTGTTCCCCCACCTCGAGCAACTTGTTCCAGATCGCCAGAGTCTGGTCGATCGGACAATAGATCTCAAACCCGTCCTCACCGGTGTATCCGGTCCGCGCAACCATACATGGCGAGCCATTCACCGTTGTTTCGACAGCGCTGAAATACTCGACATCGGAGAGATCGTCGCGGGTGATGCGCTGGAGAATTGTTTCGGCGAGCGGGCCCTGGATCGCGATCATCCCAGTTACATTCGAGACATCCTCAACCGACACGTCAAGATCGCTGCGATTCTGACGCTGTTCACGGATCCAGGCAACGTCGCGCTCGGCGTTAGCCGCGTTGACAACGACGAAGTATCCGTCGGCATCGGGCCGTCGATAGACGATGATGTCGTCAATCGGGCAACCGGTTGGAAGGAGAAGCAGCGAGTACTGCGCCTGTCCGGGCTCGAGCTTCGACACGTCGTTGGTCGTAATGTACTGCAAGAACTCCAGGGCAGCGTCACCCCGCACGTCGACCTGTCCCATGTGGCCCAAGTCAAACAGGCCGGCCTTGTTTCGCACGGTAGTGTGCTCGTCAATGATCCCGCTGAACTGGACGGGCATCCACCACCCGGCGAAATCGACCATTCGACCGCCAAGCTCTTCATGTCTCTCTGAAAGTGGCGTCCTCTTGGGTTCAGGCACGCGCCGATCTCCTTCCCGAAATCGCGATCAAACCGACCGATTGTAAAGACCGGCAAGCCGAAACGTCAACCTCGGATTCGTTGCTCAGCCGACGTGCTCGAATGAGAGCTTATCCATCTCCATCTGCACTGGTACCGGGTAGATGCCCGTGAGGCAGGCCGTGCAGAAGCGATTGCTCGGCAGTTCGATGGCCCGCAGCAGTCCGTCAAGGCTCAGGTACTTGATCGAATTGACTCCGATCGCCTCACCAATTTCCTCGACCGTCTTGTTGGCCGCGATCAGCTCGTCACGACGAGCCATGTCAACCCCGAGGTAGCAGGGCCACATGATCGGCGGCGCGTGGACCCGCATGTGTACTTCCCGAGCACCGTTCTGTTTGAGGAGTTCGACAATGGGCCGGCTCGTGGTGCCGCGCACGATCGTGTCATCGACCAGAATCACTCGTTTTCCCTCAAGCACTTCCGGCAATGCGTTGAACTTGAGCTTTACGCCCTGCTCGCGCAGTCGCTGGTCCGGCTGAATGAACGTGCGGCCAATGTAGCGATTCTTGATCAGCCCCTCGGCGTACGGGATGCCCGACGCCTGCGAATAACCGATCGCGGCGGGAACGGCCGAGTCCGGCATGGGAACGACGATGTCGGCATCGACCGGAGACTCGCGCCAGAGTTCGGCGCCCATGCGCTGTCGCACAAGATGCAGCCGCTTTCCCATCAATTCACTGTCAGGACGGGCAAAGTAGATAAACTCGAAGATGCAGGTTGCCTGCCTGCCATCCCAATCGGTCATCTTGAAGCTCTGCATCCCGTTCGCGTCGACGACGACGATCTCGCCAGGCTCGATGTCGCGCACGAAGGTCGCGCCGATCGTCGCAAGCGCGCAGGTTTCCGAGGCGATGACCCACCCATCGTCGCCGATCCGACCAAGGCACAGGGGGCGAATCCCCTTCGGATCGCGCACCCCGACCAGGGAATCCTTGGTCAGGATCGCGAGACTGTAGGCACCGAGGAACCTGGCCATGGCTCGCCGAACCCGAACCGCGATCGACGATCCGTGACTTTCGGCGATGGCCCAGGTGAGCGCCTCGGTATCGGTCGTACCGTCGAACTGAACGCCATGATCGATCAAGTCCCGGCGCAGAATCGCGCTGTTGACCAGGTTCCCGTTATGAGCAACCGCGACGTCGCCAAGATCACCATGCACCAGGAACGGTCCGGCATTCTTGGCCTGACTGGATCCTGTGGTGGAATAGCGGGTATGGCCGATGGCGATATGACCGGTGAGTCCGGAGAGATCGTGCTCAGAGAACGCGGTGTTGACGAGCCCCATGCGGGTGTGATTTCGAAGTCGTTGGCCGTCAGCGGTGGCAATGCCAGCGCTCTCCTGGCCCCGATGCTGTAGCGCGTACAAGCCAAAAAAGGTCAGACGGGCCACATCCTCATGTGGTGCGTAGACCCCGAAGACGCCACACTCCTCGCGCGGTTCGTCAAACGGCACCGGGGACTGCCCTTCCTTAATCAAAACGTTTCCAAACCCAAGTCTATCACGACCTGAACGTTCGACCGAACGACCGCTAGAGCTCGAGTGCACCGCTCCACGCCTGCTCGAACCGCGACACCGGTGCGTCGAGAATGCCCTCCAGCGCCAGCGTAGATCCGCCGGTCTCGCCGAGCTTCAGGTACGGCACGCCGACTTCAGCGAAGAGGGACTCGAGTGACGGCTCTGCGCCGGATTTGGCCTGGACTAGCACGCGCGAAGCCGCCTCGCCGAAGAGTGTCTGGTCGACCCGGTCGTTGTTGCCATGCCGCAGCGCGCTCAGGTCGAATCGGCCGCCGGTCCCGCCGGCGATGCAACTCTCGGCCAAAGCCACCGCGATGCCGCCCTCAGAGCAATCGTGCGCGGCCGAGACCAGTCCGCTCCGAATCGCGCGTCGTGTCGCAAGCTGCACGTCCAATTCAAGTTCGACGTCGACCGGAGGCGGAGTGCCAGCTGTCATACCGTGGACACGTGCAAGATATTCGCTGCCACCAAGTGACGAGGCATGATGGATCCGATCAAGTAGACGGTGCCGGTGGCTGCAAACGCCGAGCCAGTGTGCTGGCTGACGTCGTCGAGAACGCCGACCGCACCAATAGTCGGAGTCGGCAGAATCGACTCCTGGCCGGTCTGGTTGTAGAGGCTGACATTGCCGCTCACCACCGGTGCTTCGAGCGCGCGGCAGGCGGCGGCCATCCCCTCGATGGCTCGCTTGAGCTGATAGTAGACCTCGGGCCGCTCCGGGTTGCCGAAGTTGAGGCAGTTGGTGAACGCCACCGCTTCGCCACCGACGCAGGCGACATTGCGTGCCGCTTCAAGCACCGCATGCATGCCCACCGGTGTACGGCTCCAGGTAGCAGTATCGCGGGTTGCAGTCGGTCTTCATCGCCAGGGCGCGATTGGTTCCCTTGATCCGAATCACCGCGGCGTCGCCATTGCCCGGCCCTACGACGGTGTTCGTCATGATGGTCGAGTCGTAGGTGCGGGTGATGGGCAAGACGGCTGCCAATGTTGGGCGACGACAGGAGTTGGAGTAACGCGTCCGTGGCCGTAACCGCCCCGATTGAGCCGACATCCGGCAGTGTCAGCGGATCGAACGCAGCGCAGTTCGATGACGCGCGGCGACTCCACGCCCTCTCGCGCGTAGTCGGGCATTCGTCAGTCAGCAGCGTCGCCGGAATCTCGGCCACGACCACACCGCCGTCGAGCACGCGCACCACGCCGTCATCCGTCACCCGGCCGATGACGTCCGAATGCAGATCCCAGTGATCGAAGACGGCTCGCACCTCGTCAAGCCCCTCCTGCGTGACGATGACGAGCATGCGCTCCTGGCTCTCGGAGAGCATTACCTCATAGGGCGTCATGCCCGACTCGCGACGCGACACCTTCGCCACGTCGATCTCGATGCCGACGCCGCCCTTGCTGGCGCTTTCGACCGTCGAACTGGTCAGTCCGGCCGCGCCGAGATCCTGCATGGCGACCACGTGACCGGTCTTGAGCACCTCGCAGGCAGGCTTCGAGCAGAAGCTTCTCAAGAAATGGGTTGCCGACCTGCACCACGCCGCGATGCGATTTCTCCGGATCGTCGACCGAGGCGAAGGTCGCCCCGTGAATGCCGTCTCGACCGGTCTCGGCGCCGACCAGCAGCACCAGATTACCGACGCCGGAAGCCTTGGCGCCGCATCAGATTCGTCACGGCGCGCGACGCCAACGCACATGGCATTGACCAGCGGATTACCGGAATACGAGCGATCGAAGAAGACGTCCCCGGCGACCGTCGGAATCCCGAGACAGTTGCCGTAGCCGCCGATGCCGCCGACAACGCCGCTGAAGAGATAGCGATTGCGCTGCTCCGTCAGCGGGCCAAAGCGCAGCGAATCGAGAATGCGCAACCGGCCGCGCGCCCATGGTGAAGATGTCGCGCACGATACCGCCGACTCCGGTCGCGGCGCCCTCGTACGGCTCGACCGCCGAGGGATGGTTGTGCGACTCGATCTTGAAGACCGCGACGAGACCGTCACCGATGTCGACGGCGCCGGCGTTCTCGCCCGGCCCCTGAGCGATACGCGGCCCTTCCGTCGGGAACAGGCGCAAGAGCGGGCGAGAGTTCTTGTAGCCGCAGTGCTCGCTCCACATCGCGCCAAACATGCCGAGTTCGACGGCATTTGGCGCGCGTCCAAGCTTCTCGACAACCAGTCGATACTCGTCTTCGGAGAGCGCGACTTCGGCCAATACCTCGGGCGTTACGTCTACCAACGCGTGTGATTCCCTCTCCTGGCGGCCGCAAGCTACCTGCTGGCCGCGCTCAATCCCGCTTCGAGCACCGATGACAAAACCCTGAGGCCGTCGTCGCTGCCGATGATCTTGCTCGAACGCGCGCTCCGGGTGCGGCATCAGACCAACGACGTTCCGCCGCTCGTTGCAGATTCCGGCGATCGCGTTCGTTGAACCGTTCGGATTCGATTCGGTCGTTCGGTTTCCGGACGGATCGGTATAGCGAAAGATGATCTCGTCCGTCCTGTTCGAGCTGCTCGACCGTCTCCGGGTCGGCAAAGTAGCGGCCCTCGCCGTGAGCAATAGGCAGCGTCAGCACCGTGCCGTCGTCGATGGCGGCCGTCCAGGGCGTATCACTTCGCTCCACCCGGGTGTGCACCCAGAGGGAGCGGAACTGGAGAGATCCGTTCGGCAGCAGCGCTCCCGGAAGTAGGCCGGCCTCGGTCAAGATCTGGAACCCGTTGCACATGCCCAGGACCGGACCGCCTCGCTCGGCAAACCGAGCCACCGCTTCCATGATCGGAGCAAAGCGAGCGATGGCGCCGGCGCGCAGGTAGTCACCATAGGAGAACCCGCCTGGAATCAGTACGGCGTCGAAACGGCTAAGATCGGTCTCCCGATACCAGACCGGCTCGACAGGCTGCTTCAAGCCAAGCTCGACCGCCTTGAGCGCGTCATGATCACCGTTACTGCCGGGAAACGTGATGACCGCGAATCGCATCTGTCAGCTACTCCGAATTCCGTGGGCGGATCTTCGGCCAGTTCGAAGCGATACTGCTCGATAACCGGGTTCGCCAGCAGTTTGTCGCACATCTCTTTCACGCGCTGCTCCGCGGCGCTGGAATCGTCGCTATCGACCCAGACCTGGATGAACTTGCCGGCCCGCACGGCGTCGACCTCGCCGTAGCCGAGCATATGCAACCCGTCGCGGATGGCCAAACCCTGCGGGTCGTTCACGACCGATTTCAACGTCACGTAGACGTCGGCGCGCCAACGGGTCTTGACGCTTGCGGATGACGTCGGCAACTGTGTCCTCCTCGATCAATCCTGTGAAGTGAGCGATTGTCCGGTCAGTCGGGTGAAGGCTTCCTGGTACTTTTGCGACGTTGCGTCGACGATGTCGTCGGGAAGCGCGGGCGCGGGTGGCTCGCGATCCCAGCCGGACGACGTCAGCCAGTCGCGCACGAACTGCTTGTCGAACGAGGGCTGCGACTTGCCCGGCTCGTAGTTTTCGGCATCCCAGAAACGAGAACTGTCCGGCGTAACGGCCTCATCGATCAACGTCAGTTCACCGTCGATCAGCCCGAACTCGAACTTGGTGTCGGCGATGATGATGCCTCGCGAGCGGGCATACGACTCCGCGGCCGAGTAGACGCGCAGCGTCGTCTCACGGAGCTTCGTCGCGAGGTCCTGTCCGACGATGTCCGCCATCTGCGCGAAGCGTGATGTTGATGTCGTGGCCGGAGCTCGACTTGGTGGCCGGCGTGAAGATCGGCTCCGGCAGCTTGGAACTCTCGACCAGTCCGACCGGCAGCGACAATGCCCGCGACCTCACCCGCTCTGCGAGTATTCGGCCCAGGCCGAACCGGCCAGGTAGCCACGGGCGACGCACTCGATGTCGATCCGCTCCGCCTTGCGCACGATCATCGTGCGGCCCTGCGAGCAACTCCCGGTCGATGTGCAGATCGTCTGCGGCAGCGTCGCGAGGTCGGTGGAGATCAAATGGTTGGGCACGATGTCAGAGGTGCGACCGAACCAGAACTCGAGACAACTGCGTCAGCACCACGCCCTTCAGCGGAATCCCGGACGGCAGAATCGAGTCGTACGCCGAGATACGATCGGTGGCGACCATGAGCAGGCGATCGCCGAGTTCGAACGTCTCGCGAACCTTGCCTCGGCTGAAGAGCTGGCAGGCCCGCGATCTCGATGTGATCGGTCAGAACCCGCACGCGCTCCCTCTTATCCCGCCGCGACCGGCGATACGATGTCGAGGCCAAGCCGCTCGAACGTCGCGTTGATGTGCTTCAGATGCGGCTCAACGCTGAAGAGTTCGTCGATCTGCTGCGCTCGATCAGCCGCGACGTACCTCGGGATTTTCGCGCAAGAGCTCGCTGAGGTGCACGCCGTTGTCCCAGGCTTCATGAGCCGAATGCTGCACGACCCGGTACGCCTGCTGGCGATCCATTCCCGACTCGACCAGCGCCAGCAGCACCCGCTGGGAGAAGATGGCACCGTGGGTCGACTCGAGATTGGCTCGCATCCGCTCCGGATAGACCTTCCAACCCGAGACGATCTCGGTCATCAGATCGAGCATGTAGTCGATCAGGATGAACGCGTCGGGGAAGGTCACACGCTCGGCCGAGCTGTTGCTGATGTCCCGCTCGTGCCAGAGGGTCACATTCTCGAGCGCCGTAACCGCGTAGCCACGAACCAGTCGAGCCAGGCCGCTCATGCGCTCGCTCTCGTGCGGGTTGCGCTTGTGCGGCATCGCGGAAGACCCCTGGTTGCCCGGGTCGAACGGCTCCTCCAGCTCGCGGACCTCGGTCCGCTGCAGATGCCGGATCTCGGTCGCGAACTTGTCGAGCGACGATGCCAGCATCGCCAGCGCGCTGATCACGTGAGCGTGACGATCTCGCTGAATGATCTGGGTCGAGACTGGCGCCGGTTGCAGCCCAAGATGCGCGCAGACGTCCTCCTCCACGTCCGGCGGCACGTTCGCGTGCGTCCCGACAGCGCCGGATATCTTGCCGACGCGGATATCCTCGCGCGCGGCTTCCAGACGCGATCCGATGGCGCCGCAGCTCGTCGTACCAGACAGCCAGCTTGAAGCCGAACGTGATCGGCTCGGCGTGAACGCCGTGGGTGCGGCCGATCATCACCGTGTTGCGATGCTTCACCGCCTCACGTCCGACCGCCTCGATCAGCGCGTCGATGTCCTGCAGCAGCAGGTCGATCCCCTGACGACCTGCATCGCCAGGGCCGTGTCGATCACGTCGGAACTGGTCAGGCCCAAGATGAATGAAGCGGGCGTCCTCGCCGACCGTCTCGCCCATGGCCCTGCAGGAAAGCGATGACGTCGTGGTCGGTCTCCTTCTCGATCTCCTTCATCCGCTCGAGGTCGCAGGTCGCCTGCCGGATCTTCGGCATCGCTTCGGCGGGAACCACGCCACGCGCCGCCCAGGCTTCCGCCACGGCGATCTCAACCTTGACCCAGAGATCGATCTTGTTTCGCTCGCTCCAGATGCGACCCATCTCCGGACGGGTGTAGCGCTCAATCACCGGTCAACTCCTCGTCCAGACGTGTCACCGGCCGCGACGAGCGCTCCGTCCCGAACCGGCTCGACGATGTCGCTCGTCACAAACTGGTTTTCCAGGTTCTCGGGCGACGGCACGTAAACACGCAGGTAGTTCCCGGTAAACCCGCTCCATACCGGGCGACCCGGCAGGATATCTTCATGCACCTGCTCCAGCAGGACCTCGACCGTCCGGCCTTGATGCGCGTTCGACAAATTCGTCGTGGAGCCGATCGCCGATCTCCCGCAGGCGGGCCGCACGCCGCTCCTTTATCCGCGGCGGCATCGCGATCCGGCATCTCGGCAGCCGGGGTGTCCCGCCGCGCCGAAAATGGGAAGACGTGCACTTTGGCGAACGCCATCTCCCGCACGAATCCGCACGTCTCTTCGAACTCCTGCTCGGTCTCGCCGGGAAAGCCGACGATCACGTCGGTCGTCAGACCGATCTCTGGCATCTCCTCGCGCAACCGGCGCACGGCACGACGATACTGCTGCAGGTTGTACCAGCGCTTCATACGTCGCAGCACCGTCGGACTGCCACTTTGCAGTGCCATGTGTAGGTGCGGCGCCATCCGCGGTCGGTTCAAGATGGAGATGAATCGCTCGTCGATCTCATGCGGCCCGACCGACGTTACTCGCAAACGCTCGATACTCGGTCTCGTCAAGCACTCGTTCGAGCAGATCCGCCAGTCGCAGCGTGCGCTGTCGCCGTTGGGCCACTTGTACGTGCCGACGTGCGTCCCGGTGAGAACGACCTCGCGGTAGCCCGTCATCGACCGCTCGCTGGACTTCGGCGACGACCTCTGCCGGCGCGATGCTGCGCGGAGCGCCGCGCGCCCGTGGAATCACACAGTACGTGCAGTGTGCACGGCAGCCTTCCTGGATCTTGATCATGCGTCGGGTTCGCGTTTCGACCTGCTCGATCGATTCGACCTCGTCGAATGTCTCGTGAGTCCAGTCGACGTGCGCCAGAATTTCGTCGACCACCGTCAGCTTTTCGATCGATCCGACGACGAGGTCGACCTCGTGCATGGCATGGAGGTCTTCGGGCGACACGGAGGGATAGCAGCCGATGGCCGCGACGAGCGAATCTGGATTCTGGCGCCGCGCTCTACGCAGCATCTGCCGCGAGCGCCGGTCGGCTAAATGGGTAACAGTACAGGTATTGACGATGTAGACGTCGGCCTGCTGGCCAAAGTCGACCTCGGCGAGTCCCGCGCCGCACGCAGATCTCGCCGGATCTCTTCTTCGTCACTCTGGTTGAGTTTGCAGCCGAGGGTACATATGGCGAAGCGCGGCCGGGGCCGCGAGGAATCGAGAGCGCTCGATCAGAGGAATTGGTGCTTTCATGTTCCCAATCGCGCGGACAAGATCGTCTTCACTCAGATTATACATGTGTTTCCGCCTGAGAGTCGGCTAGTAGGGACGTCCGTACGTCAGGAAGGTCCTCACGAACGGCCCGAGATAAGTACCTTTGAAGGTTGAAACCGGCGTCCGGCGAGACTATAGTGATCCTGTAGTCAGGCAGACTGACTCCAGGCGGGAAGTGCGAGAGATCGTTTCGATGAGCGCCTGGACTTGCCGTGGAGGCGGCAAGTTGACGCGGTGGAGAGCGAGCGAACCATTCGGCGGGTGCTCTCCCGGCTGCACGGTCGTCACGGTTGCCTCAAAGACGTCGAGTGATCGACGGGACAAGACGTAACCGGTGTGCATTGCCTCATAGAAAAGTTTCCCGCCATACAGTTTGAGCAGAACGTCGCGGCGACGCGGGGCACAAGAGTTGCCTTGTATCAGGCGCTGCCATGCGCCAGAATCCAGGCAAGTGGCCCCTGTGCGCGGGAAAGGGAACAGTACATGTGCGGGATTTTTGGCTACGTTGGAGTCTCCCGACCGGGCGGCGCCATGATTCTCGATGCGCTTCGCAAGCTCGAGTATCGCGGATATGACTCCTGGGGCGTCGCGGTCGGCGCGAACGGCCACATCGACGTCGCCAAACGAGCCGGAAGAATCGGCGACGCGGTCGCGATCTGCCGGACGCACCCGATCGGATTTGGTCACACGCGCTGGGCAACCCACGGCGGCGTGACCGACGCCAACGCGCATCCTCATCTCGACTGCACCGGCCGCTTCGCGGTTATCCATAACGGCATCATCGAGAACTTCCGCCCGATCAAAGAGCGGCTTGATCGCCCGCGGACACCAGTTTCACAGCGAGACCGACACTGAAATCGTCGCGCACATGATCGAAGACGTCTATGCCGACGACCGGAGCGGCATCTCGCTGGTCACGCACTGCGTACACGTCTTCACTCAGCTTCGCGGTCTCAACGCGGTCATCGTCATGGACAACAAGACGCACGAACTCGCCGCGGTCAAGAACGTCTCACCGCTGGTGCTCGGAAGGGGCGACGGTGGCTACTTCCTGGCGTCCGACGCCATCGCGCTTGTGGGCCATGTCAGTGAAATCCACTATCTGGAAGACGGTCAGGTGGCGTGCCTCTCATCCGACGGACTTTACGCCTCTATTCGTCCGAGACCGGGGAGCCCCAGGAACCGGATTTCCGACCCCTGCTCCTGAGTGAAGCCGACACCTCACTGGGCGGCTACCCGCACTTCATGATCAAGGAGATTCACGAGCAGCCGGGCGTGCTGCGGCGTATCAGCGCGGAATACAGCGAGCCGGTCAAACAATTGGCGGCCCTGATCCGCGAGTCGTATGGCGCCTTTCTCGTCGGCAGTGGAACGGCCAGCTACGCCGCGCTTTCCGGGCTCTTACCTCTTCTCGCGCATCGCGCGACGCCACGTCAACTTCACGGTCGGCTCCGAATTCAAGTACCAGGAGCACTTCATCACCGACCGCAGTCTGGTGATCGCGCTCTCGCAGAGCGGTGAAACCGCCGACGTCATCGAGAGCGTGCTGGCGGCAAAGCAACGTGGCGCCAAAATTGCGGCGCTTGTCAATGTCTCAGGATCGACACTCGACCGCCTTGCCGACTTCAGCATTCCGCTCGGCGCCGGGCCGGAGCAGTGCGTGCTCTCGACGAAGGCGTACACCGCCAAGCTCGGCGATCCTGCTCTTGGTGGCGCACGAGTTCAACGGAAGTCTGCACGTGGCGCGAGAGCTTCTCTGGCAAGCCGTCGACGGCATTGAGCAGGCCATTGCGCCGCTGTCAGTCGACCGCATCAGTGCGCTCGCCGACGCAGATTGTCGACCAGGAACACTGCTTCATCATCGGTCGCGGCCTCTCCTACCCGACGGCGCTGGAAGCCGCCCTGAAGATCAAGGAAGTCAGCTACATGCATGCCGAGGGGTTTGCCGGCGGCGAGTTGAAGCACGGCGTCATCGCGCTGGTCGACAAGGGCACTCCGTCGATCGTCTTCTCGCCGCTCGACGAAACCCGCGACGACATCCTGTCTGGCGCCATGGAGATGCGAAGTCGTGGCGGGTATGATCATTGGAGTCTCTCCGGAGAACGATCCGATCTTTGACGTTCACATCCCAGTCGCGGACGTCGGAGACGCCTCGCCGATCGTCAACGTCATCCCGGCGCAACTGCTCGGCTATCAATTGGCCCTGCTGCGAGGGTACGACCCCGACAAGCCACGGAATTTGGCGAAGAGCGTGACGGTTAAATAGGTATGGCCAGGCTGATCGACACCCACTGCCACATCGACCTCGAACAGTTTCGAGACGGATCGCGACTCGGTTATCGAGCGGGCGCACGTGGCGGGTGTCGATCTGCTGATTCTCATCGGTTTTGATGCCGGAGCGCTGGGAGTCAGGGTGCGCGTCTACAGCGAACGGTTCGACCGGCATCCACTGGTTGTCGGCCTGCATCCGACCGAAGCCGAACGTTTTTCGATCATGACCTGGAATCCAAGATTCGCGACAACAGCCATCGCCACCCACGCGGTCGCGATCGGCGAAACCGGCCTCGATTACCACTGGAAAGCCGAAACCGCGGCGAAACAGAAAGACGCGTTTGCGCGGCAGATCGCGCTCGCAAAGGAGCTTGACCTGCCCTTCGTGGTCCACCAGCGAGACGCCGAAGTCGATGCGCTGGATGTGCTGCGCGCGTCGTCACCACCGCACCGTGGCGTGATGCACTGCTTTACTGGCGATACTGCCTACATGCGGGAATGTCTCGATCTCGGGCTCCACCTCGGCTTCGGCGGCGCGCTCACATTTCGCAAGGCGAAGGCACTTCAGCAGGCGGCTGTCGACGCGCCGCTTGACCGCGTCCTGCTCGAAACGGACGCCCCGTTCATGACTCCGAGCCCGCATCGCGGTGAACGAAACGAGCCCGCCTATGCCAGCCTGGTGGCCGAAAAACTCGCCAGCCTACGGGGCATGCCGCTCGACATCGTGGCCGAGATCACGACGCGTAACGCCGTCGACCTCTTCCGATTGCCCGTTCAGGCCGAACAGAGCCAGGCGTCCATTCGGGAGAACGCGTAGATGATCATCGCGCTCGCATCCAGCAACTCAGGGAAGGTCGAAGAGCTCAGACTACTCCTCCCTAGCTGGGTCAACGTCAAAACCGCATCGGACCTCCGAATCGTACTCCCTGAAGAGACCGGCGCGACCTTCCTCGAGAACGCACTTCTCAAGGCGCGCGCGGCCTGCGAGCAATCCGGACTGGTTGCGGTCGCGGACGACTCGGGACTCGAAGTCGACGCGCTCGCCGGAGCACCAGGTGTCCGCTCGGCGCGATTTGCCGGGGAGCCCAGTGACGACGGTCGGAACAACGCTCTGCTGCTCGAAAAGCTGAAGGGCGTCTTGAGAGAACGCCGAACCGCTCGCTTCCGCTCGGTGGTTGCCGCGCTGGCTCCGGATGGCACGACTTTCCATTCCGAGGGCACGGTCGAGGGCCTGATCAGGTGTGAGCCGGTGGGAACCGGCGGGTTCGGATACGATCCGTTGTTCCAGCCGGAAGGATATACGCGAACGTTCGCGGAACTTACTCTTGACGAGAAGAATGAAATCAGTCATCGTGGACGAGCATTCAGAGATATTGCCAAACAACTCGTTCCGCTTCTCACCAATCTCAGCGTGCATGGAACCGCTGGCGCTGGGCGCGCCGGATAGACATCAGGATGAAACGAATGACCGACGTCCAGTCAATCGAAGCCGCCAAAGTAACCAGAATGACCAGCAAACAATCGCATCTGCCGCTGGTTGGAGTTGCCGGAGTACGAGGGAAATCGACCATTGTCTGGCTGTTGAATCAAATTCTCCGCGCAGCCGGCCAGTCTGTCGGTGTCTGGTCAAGTACCGGCGTTTATGTCAATGACCAACGTCTTCCAGGCGAACTCGGGCCGTGGACCCAGGTACTTGACGACGCCCGGACGGGCAAATTGGACGTCGCGCTGCAAGAACTCGAGACTCCTTTGGTCACCGGTGTTGGTTTGCCCGAAGGCATCTACCCGCTCGCTGCCATCTCTACCCTGTGTGGGAACAACGAAGAATGCCTGATCAGCCCGGAAGCGAGCCAGGGGGCTGCGGCGCAGACGATCGTTGCCCGCGCCGTGCGATCCGACGGTGTCTTGATTCTGAACGCCGACGATCACGCGGTACTCGAGGCAGCGGAACACGCCTCGGCGGAGATCGTGGTCTTCGCCCTGCACCACGAGAATCCCGCGCTGCGACGTCATCTACGTTCCGGTGGTGCCGCCGTCTGGGTCCATGATGGCCGAGTGGTCGTCGGAACTCGTTCGATCAACCGCCACATCATCGACGTTGGCGAAGCGCATTTCGCGCTTGACGGCGCGCTCACGTTCCAGGTGCAGAACCTCCTCTGCACGGTCGCATTGGCCGTGGCTCTAAATGTCTCTGACTCCGCAATTCGCGAAGGACTGCGCACCTTCTCTCCTGACCCGGATCGACTTCCAGGTAGCTGCAATATTTTCCAGGTCGGCAGCGCCACGGCCGTCGTCGATTCCGCGCGCCAGGTTTGGACGCTCCGCTCGCTCACGCGGGGTATTCGCCATCAGCACCATCGCCGCATGATCACGGTTTCCGGTTGTTTCCCGCACCTGCCCGACTACCAGGTCGTCGAGGCGGGACGATTGCTGGGCCGACTTGGCGGGGCGGTTATCCTCCACGCAGAGCAGATCCACCGCGCGAACATTGACTTGATGATCGATGGCATTGCCCAGAATGAGGTACCGCCGCTCGTCCTCTCGATGCCGGACGAGCAGGAGGCAATCTCTCACGCGATGCGCATGCTCGGTGACGGTAGCCTTTGCCTGCTCATCACCGATGACGTCGATGGCGCCGTGGTGGCCATCCAACGACAGCGCTCTTGACGCATCTCCATGCTGCCTGACAAAGTGAACGAGAAGCACCCGAACCGCGATTGGCTGCGGCGCCGGGAACAACACTCGTGTGCACGAACGGAAACTGGATAGAGAGGGATTGATGGCGAAATCGCAGGTGGAAGTCGGCTCCGCGATCGGCCGACCCGGCGACTACTCATATGGAACGATGCGGGTGCTCGACCTTCCGACTGGAGGGAACGAGGAGATCCCGGTGGTGATCGCGCAAGGGCGAGAGTCTGGGCCGATCGTCTGGGTGACCGCCAACATCCACGGCGGCGAGCTCACCGGAATCGCGAGCATCCATCGCGTCCTCACACCGGACCTGCCCAACAAACTCCGCGGCACCTTAGTCGCCCTTCCGACCATCAATCCGGCCGGCCTTCAAGTCATGCAGCGCTATCCCTACTACGAGGCGAAGGATCCCAACCGCGTTTGGCCCGGGTTCAAGCAAGGGAACGACTCAGGCATTCCACCCGCCGTGTACCAGCAGGTCGCCCAGCAGATCTTCGACGCCGTCGTGGCGACCGAGCCCAACTGCCTGCTCGACCTGCACAACGCGTCGATCGATTCGATCCCGTTCACGATTCGCGACCGGGTTCTCTATCCCGCGGCGGGGAACGCCACCGAGAGAGCCAAAGCGGAAGAACTCGCCGAGAAGCTCGACTGGCTGGCCAGAGCGTTCGGCCTCTCAATTGTGAATGAATCGCCTTCCGCCAAATATGTCGACCTGATGCTGCACCGCTCGGTGGCCGGAAGCATGGTCAACACCGCCGGGATTCCCTCGCTCACGCTTGAGCTGGGCATGGGGATGGCGATCGACCAGTCCGCGGTCGCGGCTGGAGCTCGTGGAATCCTCAACGTGTTACATGGCTATGAGATGCTGCCTGGTGACGCGGTGAGCATCGACCAGGTGCCGGTCGTCGACCTTGGCTTCCAGGTGCGGCGCGACGACTCGGCCCGTGCCCCGGTCTCCGGCATATTGCAGAGCGTCGTCCAACCGGGAGATTCCTTCAAGCAGGGTGATCTGCTCGCGCGAATGGTCGACATCTACGGCCGACCGGTCGACGGCGGCGAGATTGAGGCCAGCGCTGACGGCTGGCTGATCGGCTGGAGCAACGGCATTGCCAAGTACCGCGGCCAGGCAGTGGCGTCACTGGCAATCCGTGATGATGAACCACTGACCGGACCGCAACCGGACTGACCGCCAG
The DNA here is from genome assembly GCA_963728335.1 of uncultured Chloroflexia bacterium. GTDB lineage: Bacteria > Chloroflexota > Chloroflexia > Thermomicrobiales > Thermomicrobiaceae > CALAGB01. Next base: position 172,345 of record CAVSJP010000006.1, on the reverse strand, counting down.
TTTGCCGTCGAGAGTCTGGAGCATAAGGTGGGCGCCTCGATGAACAACGCAGACCTAGCCGAGCACCTGAGCACGTTCGCCAACTTGATCGAGATCAAGGGGGAGAACGCCTTTCGCGTCAACGCCTTCCGCAGAGCGGCCGACATCGTGTCAGAGCTCGAGTCCCCGGTCCAGGATCTCATCGCGGAGGGCAAACTGACGGAGGTGCCAGGTATCGGTCCGGCCATCACCGCCGCGCTGACCGAACTCGTTGAGACTGGACAGTTCGCCGCCATGGAAGATGTCCTCGGTGAAGTCCCCTCGACGCTTCTCACCATGCTCGACATTCCCGGTATCGGAACGAAGTCGGTTGCCCGCTTCTACCGCGAACTCGGCATCACCGACCTCAACCAACTCGAAGTCGCGGCCCAACACGGTGAGATTCGAGCGCTGAAGGGATTTGGCGCGCGCAACGAGGAGAAGATCCTCAAGGGCATTGCGTTTCTCAACCGCCGCACTGGGCGGCTCTCAATTGGCGCCGCGCTGCCCGCGATGGAAGAGATGTGTCACCAATTGGAAGCCGCGCTCAAAGTCAAGGTCGAGATCGCCGGAAGCGTGCGACGCATGTGTGAGACGGTCGGCAACTTTGATCTCGTGGCCGCGACGAGCGACACGACCATGGTCGCCAACGCGCTGGCTGGCGTGCTTGAGGAGATCGAAGTCCACGACGATGGCGTCATCAGTGGCGGGCACAGTTGCGGCGTCTCGACTCGCGTCAAGTGCGCTAGCGCCGATGACTTTGGCGCTGAACTGGTCCGCTGGACCGGTGGACGCGACTTCGTCGCTGCGCTCACGCAGTTCGCGGGAGGCGCGCTGCCGAAATCCGACAGTGAAGCAGCGCTGTTCAAGGCACTGGGCCTGCCGGACATCCCGCCCGAACTTCGCGAATCACCATCGATCATCGAGCAGGCCGAGGCCGGAAACATGCCCGCTCTGATCACCATTGACGACATTCGTGGTGATCTCCATCTGCACTCAGACTGGAGTGACGGGCATGGGACGATCTTGGAAATGGCAACCAGAGCCCGTGAGCTGGGCTACGAATACCTCAGCATCGCTGACCACTCGGGTGGACTCGCCATCGCGCGTGGCCTATCGGCCGATCGGCTGAGGGAGCAGCGCGCTGAGATCAGTCGAGTCAACGAACTGATCCCAGAAGTGCGCCTGTTGCGAGCCAGCGAAGTTGAGGTTCATCCGGACGGGACGCTCGATTTCCCGGATGACGTGTTGGCGGAACTCGACCTGGTGGTCGCGTCACTCCACTCGGCCCTTAGCCGGTCGACCGAGGAACTCACCGCACGCATCGTCAAAGTTCTGCGCAACCCGCGCGTCGACATCATTGCCCATCCTACCGGTCGCATCATCGAGCGACGACCCGGCGGCACGTACGACTGGGAGACAGTCTTCCGCGTGGCAAAGGAGACCGGCACAGCGCTGGAGATCAACGCCAATCCGTCGCGCCTCGACATGCGGGACGAGGTTGCCCGTGAGGCGCACCGGGCGGGCGTCACAATCTCAATCGACACGGACGCGCATGATGTCCGGTCGCTCGATCTGATGCGTTACGGAATCGGGTTGGCCCGCCGAGCCGGTATCGGTCCATCGTCGGTGTTGAACGCGAAGCCGTTGGAAGATCTGCTCGCCTGGCTACGCCGATAGGAGCTCGGCGCTTGGCTGCCGAAACACTTCCCGCTCGGTGAGTTTGAAGGACTCTTCACCCACCAGGTCGGCAAGGGCCGCTGCCACGTCGTCACACCAGTCGACTCCCAGTCCCGCGGCCAGTTCCAGCTTCTCGGTTCCCGCACTGACGTGCAGAACGACGCGGTCATCTCCGGGGAACTCATCGAACAGTTCGCGGATGCGATGCATGCGACGAATATCCGCTTCAATGTCGGGCGATGCCGCCAGGTAGAGGTGAATCTCGCGCACCTGGACCGGGACTGGCTTCTCGGTCGACATGCGACCGACCTTCAGGACGATCAACTGGACACGGTCGTTCCGATTGTCAACGCGGGCGGACACTCGAACCACCGCGTCCTCCTGCAGCAGGTCAGAAGAGGACTCATACATATCGGGAAAGAGTACGCCTTCAATTGACCCCGATTGGTCCTCGAATTCACAGATCGCCATCGTCCGATTCTTCTTGGTCGTTATCCGGCGAATCCCGGCGATCAGCACGATGCAGTCGATCTGCTCCCCGACCGTCTCCTCATCGATTTCCGCCAACTGAACGAAGCCGCCATCGCGAATCATTGGCATCAGATCGTTGAGCGGATGAGAGCTGAGGTAGAAACCGAGCAGCTCTTTTTCCCAGGTGAGCAATGTCTTGGCCGGAAGGGCCATCGATTCCAGGGCCGGCATGGCGATGGCCGGCGTTTCGACCTGGAGGGCCGAGAACATGTCGACCTGGCCGCGCTTGGCCGCCTTTTGTCGCGACTGAGCAGCACTGATCCCCGGCTCGAGCGCTTCGAGCAGTGCGCCCCGGTTTCCCAGCGCGTCGAGCGCGCCACATTTGATCAGACTTTCCGCCACCCGCTTGTTTACCAACGACCAGTCGACGGCGTCGCAGAATTCCTCAAAGCTGTCGAAGCGCGACTGGGGCAACGAGTCGCGAGCGTCGATGATCGCTCGCACGGCGCCCTCGCCGACGTTCTTGACCGTCGAGAGCCCGAAACGAATGCCCGTCGCGCCTTCGTCCATATCCTCGACGGTGAAATCGACCTGACTCCGATTGATATCGGGAGGAAGCACGCGGATGCCGAGCTTGGCGCACTCCGCAGCCGCAGCGGCAACGCGGCTGGCCGTTCCGGATGGGTGACTCGACGCCAACCGAAAGACAGCCGTCATGTACTCCGGCGAATAGTTCGCTTTCAGATAAGCGGTCTGGTACGAGATCGACCCGTAACAGGTCGCGTGCGCCTTGTTGAAGGCATACCCGGCAAAGGGCTCGATCAAATTGAAGATCGTCTCGGCGTCTTCGCGGGTGTAGCCTTTCGCCTCGGCGCCATCCAGGAAGCGGACGCGCTCAGCCGCCATCTTTTCCGGGATCTTCTTGCCCATCGCCTTGCGCATGATGTCTGCTTCGCCAAGCGTGTAGCCCGCGAACTTCTGGGCGATCAGCAGCACTTGGTCCTGGTAGACGATGACGCCATACGTCTCATCCAGAATTGACGCCAGGTCCGGGTGCGGGTAGCGAATGGGCTCTTCGCCATGCTTGGCACGACAATAGGTCGGAATGTGCTGCATCGGTCCTGGACGATAGAGCGCCACCATAGCAGCCAGCTCGGCGACCGAGCCCGGACGGAGCTCGCGAATGTAGCGGCGCATGCCCGCGCTTTCGAGCTGGAAGACGCCGAATGTCTCGCCGTTCGATAGGATCTCAAAGGTCTTCTGGTCATCCTCCGGCAGGTGTTTCGGATCGAGATCGATCCCGTGGCGCTCGCGAATGATGTCGACCGCCTCGCCGAGAATGGTCAGGTTGGCCAGACCCAGGAAGTCCATTTTGAGCAGACCGATTTCGGCCACCGTCTCCATGGTGAACTGCGTGGTCGGAAGCGCCCCTTCCTCTTGCCGCGACGGACGCTGCAAGGGCAGGTGTTCAACCAGTGGGTCCGCCGCAATCACCACGCCTGCGGCATGTGTACCGGCATGACGAGAGATTCCCTCCAGCTGCTTGGCGCGGTCGATCAACTCCTGTGAACGCGTGTCCTGTTCGTAGAGCTGGCGCAGCTCGGAACTCTCGCTCAGTGCCCGGTCAATCGTCATGTTGAGCGACTGAGGGATGAGGCGCGCGATCCGGTCAACGTCACCATAGGCCCACCCCATGGCTCGACCCACGTCGCGGAGAGACGCCTTGGCCCCCATGGTTCCAAAGGTAATGATCTGCGCCACCCGGTCGTGCCCGTACTTCTTGGCGACGTAATCAATCACCTCACCGCGGCGATTGTCGGCGAAGTCCATATCGATATCCGGCATCTCGCGGCGCTCTCTATTGAGGAAGCGCTCGAAGACAAGCCGGTTGCTAAGCGGGTCGATATCGGTAATGCCCAGGCAGTAGAGGACGATGCTGGCCGCGGCGCTGCCGCGCACGCCGAAGGGAATGCGGTTGGTCTCGGCGAACTGGGCGAAATCGCGCACGATCAGCAGATAGCTCGAGAACCCCGTGTCCTGGATGACGTCCAGCTCATATTCGAGCCTCTGCCGAACCTCGTCCGTCACCTCGGAATAGCGCTGTTTCACACCGGTCCAGCTCAGATTCTCGAGATGCTGATGCGCCGTTACCCCGTCGGGAATGCCGGGATCTGGCAGGTGCAGCCGGCCGAACTCCATGTCAACGTTGCAGCGCTCGGCGATCGCCACGGTGTTTTCGAGCGCTTCCGGAAGTTCGCCAAAGATGCGCCACATCTCGTCAGGACTCTTGAAGTAGAGCTGGTCCGACTCCATGCGCAGCCGCTTCGGATCGTCGAGAGTGGTATTCGTCTGCACGCAGACCAGCAGCTCCTGTGCTCCGGCGTCTTCGCGGTTGACGTAGTGCACGTCATTCGTCGCCACCAGCGGGAGTTCAAGCTTGCGCGCCAGTTCGATGAGCTGCGGGTTCGTCTGGCGCTGCCCTTCAATCCCGTGGTCCTGAATCTCGATGTAGAAATGTTTCGGGCCGAACATGTCGCGCATCGTCTTCGCCAGGCGAACCGCCTCTTCGTCCTTCCCGTTGAGGAAGTTGTTGGCGACAGGGCCGCCGAGGCAGGCCGAAGTCGCGATCACGCCGTCGCGCATCTCGTTCAGCATGTCCAGATCGACCCGAGGTTTGTAGTAGAAGCCGTCGAGACTCGCGCGGCTCGCGAGCTTCAATAGGTTGCGGTAGCCGCGCTCGTTCTCCGCCAGGAGGAGCAAATGATAGGAACTCTTATCCCGGTCGGCGATGGCGTTCGGCGCCAGGTAGGCTTCAATCCCCAGGATCGGGTGGAGGTCGTTGGCTCTGGCCGCTTTATACCAGTCGACCACGCCGTACATGACGCCGTGGTCCGTGATGGCCAGGTGCTTCATCCCGTATTCGCGAGCTCGCGTCATATAGTCGTCGATGCGCCCCATACCGTCGAGCAGCGAGAACTCGGTGTGAAGGTGCAGGTGCGCGAAATCACGCACGGCACGCCACTCCTCCCATGTACCTGATCAAAACCCCTGTGTAGTCGCGCCCAATTATGCCTCGAACGAACGCATTAACCCATGCTAATTCGCACGTATCCCCGAGCCGGAATTGGGCTTCCGGCACTCCGTTTCCCGCCTCTCCCTCTTTATGGAAGAGGGGAGCATCAGACCAAGCCCCGATCAGTCCGCGGCGATCGTCTCAGGCGCGGTTCCCGGGCCTGTCGGCCAGCCCTGCGCCGCAAGGCGCGCCTGGCGCACCACGAGCTGGAGCATCTGGCGCACGTCATGCCGAACGGCTTCGGGCACCTCACGGCTCTGCAGCAGCCGGAAGACTTCCGTCAGGATCGGCTCCTCGGCCAGCAGGCTCTCCACGCGCTGCGGCATGAACCCCGCCGCGGCCAGCAGATTGTCCCGGTCGGACGGCGTGACACCCAGCGCCTCCGCAAACTTCACGACCGCGTCACGCGTCGGCATGCGATGACCACTCTCAAGTCGACTCACGTAGCTATGATCAAAGCCCGATGACTCCGCAAGTCGACTCTGCGAGATCCGCGTCGTCTCGCGATACTGCTTGAGAAGTTGAGCGAACCCCAGATCCATAAGACCGTCCCTGATGTCCACTGCTGCCTCCTGCTACCGTACGTTCGCCAGGAGCGAACGACCTCGTGCTTCAATGAGACTAGTATACGTACAGCGTGCCAGACTGTCAAGCGTTGTCCACGTTATCCACAATCGGCTGTCAACATGTCATGATCACGACAGGAATCGGCCAGTAATACACCAGTCGGACACAGTAAGCCGGGAACTCGACAGGACGGTGCTATACTGGATTGGTTGTGCGGAGTACGTCTGCGGCGACGATTTTGTTGAACTGGAGCCCGAAACGGTGACTGAATTACGACGTGATGCTGCTGAAGCCGAACGTCTCATTGATCTACCCGCGTCAGAGCTCATCCGCCGTGTCGCCGATCCGGCCGTCAGCGCGGGCGGGGGTGTGATCGCCGGGCTGACATTAGCTGGGGCGGCGTCCGCTGCGGAACTGGTGATCCGCCTCGCCGCGCGCCGGAAAGCGCTGGCTAGCCGCAAAGCGGAGATCGAGCGGTTGCTCGGTCTGGTCAGCCGGCATCGGGAGCTCTTTGAACACGCGGCCGATCGTGACATGCAGGCGTTCGCGGCGCTGGTCGACGTTCAGAGGAGGGCCAAGCAGGTTCGCGAGACCGATCCACTTCAATCACAGGCAATGCTCGATGACGCGTACGTACAGGCAGCCGAGGTACCTCTCGAGCTGAGTCGGGAGGGACTGGCTTTCCTTACCGAGGTAGAACAGGCGCTGGAGTTCGCCACAAAATTCACCATTAGCGACCTGGGCGCTGCCGCTGTCCTGGCACGTGGGGGAATCGAGGCGGCCCTGCTCACGGTGGAAGCCAACCTGGCGTACGTCACGGATCAGCGAGCCGGCTCACTCCGTGCTGACATGCTCCGCCTCCGTGGCACCGCTCGAGAGCTGGGCGAGCGAATTCTGACGTTGACGACCGATAAGATTACGAAGCAGGGAAACGGAGACTGATCGTTGGCGATGATGCTTGAGGGCGGGCCAGTCGCGCGTGCGATACTCACCACGGTGCGTGACGATATCGTGGGACTCGTCACGCAGGCGGGCATGATCCCGGGACTCACGGTCCTGAAAGTCGGTGACGACCCGAGCTCCACCGCCTATGCGCGGGCAATCAGGCGAACCGCCCACTCGGTCGACATTCCCTTCGAATTGATGGAACTTCCCTCAAGCGCGACGATTGACGAGCTCCGGTCCGCGATTGACCGATTGAATGACAATCCCGCGGTCGCGGGCATCATGGTGCTGGAACCACTACCGGGGCACCTGCCGAAGAATCTCCCGGCTGAGCGCGTCGCTCCGGGAAAGGATGTCGACGGCATGACCTTGCTGAACATTGGGAAGCTCGAAGCGGGGATGGCGTCCCTGGTGCCAAGCACTCCAGCGGGTGGCGTTGAAATTCTCAAACACTATGATCGACCGGTGAGTGGCAAGCACGTGGCAATTGTCGGACGGAGCCTCGTCGTCGGCAAACCGCTGGCGATGATGCTCCTTGCGCTCGACGCCACCGTGACCATCTGCCACAGCCGTACGCCCGACCTCTGCTCGTTCACCAGTTCGGCCGACATCGTCGCGCTGGCAGCCGGACGGCCCGGGATCCTGACGCGTGAAATGGTGCAACCGGGAGCAACCGTGCTCGACTTCGGGGTCAACGTCGTCGCCGACGAGATCGTCGGTGACGCCGACGCGTCCGTCGCAGACGTCGCGGGTGCGATCACGCCGGTACCCGGTGGGACAGGTGTCGTAACCAACGCCGTGCTGATGCGGAACACTGTGACCGCCATCCGCAACGCGCTTGGGGCTTGAGACGGCAGCTGCGTAGCTATGCGGACGATGAGATACGAAGGTTAGACGAGGAGAGGAGTCCATCTCAGTGCTGAGTGACAGCGAGATCGCCGAGAGTGTCCAGCCGAGACCGATTGCCGAGATTGCCGCCGAGCTCGGGCTGGCGCCAAATGAGGTCGAGTTTTACGGTCCCTATAAAGCGAAGATCAAGCTGAGCGTTCTCGAGCGTTTGCGGGACAAGCCGAACGGCAAATACGTCGATGTGACCGCCATCACCCCGACCCCTCTGGGCGAGGGCAAGACGACCGTCACCGTCGGGCTGGGGCAGGCGCTGGCGGAGATCGGGCTGAAGTCACTCGTTGCGGTGCGCCAGCCCTCGCTCGGCCCGGTCTTCGGCATCAAGGGGGGCGCCGCCGGCGGCGGGTACTCCCAGATCATCCCGATGTCGGATCTTAACCTGCACCTGACCGGGGATATGCACGCCGTGACCGCCGCCCACAATCTGCTTGCCGCGTTCCTTGACAATTCGATCTACCACGGCAACAAGCTCGACATCGACATGCGCACCGTCGAGTGGGGCCGCGTGCTCGACATGAATGACCGGGTACTGCGCGACATTGTGATCGGGCTCGGATCCGGCAACGGCGTGCCGCGAGAGACTCGTTTTGACATCACGGCAGCGTCGGAGGTGATGGCTATCTTGGCGCTGGCGACGTCGTACCGAGACCTCCGTGAGCGGCTCGGCCGCATTGTCGTTGCCCAGAATCGCAACAAGGAACCGGTCACGGCAGAAGACATTGGCGCGGCCGGGGCGATGGCGGCACTCCTGGTGGACGCCCTGAAGCCCAATCTGCTGCAGACGTTGGAACATTCTCCCGCACTCATCCATGCAGGTCCCTTTGGCAATATCGCTCACGGCAATAGCTCCATTCTTGCGGACAAGATTGGACTCAAGATCTCTGACATTCTCGTGACGGAATCGGGTTTCGGTGCGGATCTAGGCGCCGAGAAGTTCTTCGACATCAAGTGCCGTGTGAGTGGGCTGAAACCGGACGCCGCGGTGCTGGTCGCGACGATTCGGGCGCTGAAGGCGCATAGTGGGCGATACAAGATCGTGCCAGGACGGCCGCTCGACCCGGAGTTGACGCAGGAGAATCTCGACGCTCTGCGCCAGGGCATTCCAAACATGGAGAAGCAGATCGAGAACGTGCGACAGTTCGGCATTCCGGTTGTGGTCTGCATCAATCTCTTCCCGACCGATACCTCGGCCGAGATTGACGCGGTACGGCAGGCTGCGTTGAAGGCCGGAGCGCTGGACGCGGTGCCCACCAATATCTTTGCCGAGGGTGGCAAGGGTGGGGTCGACCTCGCGCGTGCGGTCGTGCACGCGACCGAGCAGCCGTCGAACTACCGGCCGTTGTACGAACTCGACGAACCGATCAAGCAGAAGATCAACACGATCGCCCATCGGATTTACGGCGCCTCGGATGTCAACTACCTGCCTGCCGCCGAACGGGCGATTCGCACCTACACGCGGCTCGGCTATGACAAGCTGCCGATCTGCATGGCGAAGACACACCTATCGCTCAGCGCTGATCCGTCGCTGCTGGCGCGCCCGGAGAATTTCGAGGTTACTGTGCGAGAAGTGCGACTTTCGGCGGGGGCCGGGTTCATCTACCCCCTGCTGGGCGAGATGCGAACTATGCCTGGACTTGGCAGCCAACCGGGCGGTCTCAACGTCGACATAGACGACGAAGGCAAGATCCACGGCCTGTTCTAAGTCAGTTTGCATGTGGGCCGATCTGGATTTGTGGTCGGCCCACATCGACTTGAGCGACGCGTGCGTCGCCCGTACCAACGGGCCTACGTGGGCCGTCTACAATCCTGGAAGGCCGGGTGCGACCACAACGCCAGCGGAGGTGGAATGAAACGTACCGGCGGGTTCGCGCGCATGAGCACGCTCACCGACGGCCTGCGGCGAGAGGACCGTTCGCACCGATGCCGGGTCTACTACCCCACGATGCGGGTGTAGAGTTTTGGTCGCTGCTCAGCAATTGTGGTAACACAAGCCAGTCGCCGATCCTGGAGGATCAATACTGTCATGTCCGATACCACCGCGGCATTCACGATCTGGCTGCCAACCGCCACCCTGCTGCCGCTCATCATCAGCAAGCTCACCGGAGCTAACTGGCGCAGCGCGTTCATCGAGATGTCAATCTTCGCGTGCCTCGGACTCTTTATCTACCCCACCATGCTGGCCCTGATAACAATCCGCTTCATTCACTGGTCGTCGACTGACCCGCTCTTCATCGGCGGCTATTTTCTCGCGGCCCTGAGCGTCCTCTACTATCGCCGGCGTTCCCACGGACCTAAACAGCGCTTTCGTAAGTAGCTATTTTGTGTACGTATATATATACGTACGCACCGGAATCGCGGAATGACATCCCCTCGTGAGCCTCTTGGGGACATGCATCGCGGAGGCGACGCTCATGACCGCGATGACTCGAAGCGACTCGCCTACACCTTCTCACCGCCCTGCCACTTTTCCTGAAGCCCCACGAGCGCGTTCACGTTGAAGACAACATCGACCGACGTCTCGAATCAGCGTACGTACGCATGCTCGCGCGCGGCCGTCCTCGTCTCGTGCCGGCAATGAGTTCTGCAGCAAATGCGCGGGAATACGTACGTACACCCGTGCAGCATCTCATCGGTGATCTCGGATAGCGGTTCGGTCCTTGTGTAATTAGGGGCGCTTCGAGAATAGCCGGATGCGACCATTTCGATCCGAGTAGCAGAAACGACGAAACCGGCCCATCGCGTGGCGCCGGTTCAACTTAGGGTGTTGTCGCATGCTGTTGGGGGCTGGGGAGCAGGGATTCGAACCCCAACCGGCTGATCCAGAGTCAGCTGTCCTACCGTTAGACGACTCCCCAATCTTGCCGCCGGGCTTATAGCCCAGCATCGGCGATTATAGCAGAGAACCGGACGCCCGGACAAACGCGGTCAGGCGTTTCCGTCGTCGTCACGCGGATCGAGTTCGATTATTCCCTGGTTCACGCGAGCCACGGGGAGGCCGCGCAGAGCGTCGTGATCGAGCAATTCGCGGGCGATTGCCGTCACCATGATCTGGCATCCTGCCTGGCCAATGACGTTCAGCAGGCCGTCCTGATGTGCTGGGTCGAGTTCCGACAACACATCATCGAGCAGCAGGACCGGCGCTTCACCAGTGACGTCGACGACCCGCTTCAGTTCCGCCAGCTTGGTTGCCACCACGGCGAGTCGCTGCTGACCACGCGAACCGAACGCCGACAGCTCGCGCCCGTTGATCAGATACGCAAAGTCATCCCGGTGGGGACCGATCACCGTCGACCCGCGCCGCAGTTCCTCTGCCTGACGCTCGCGGAGTTGACTCTCGATCGCCCGAGCCACGACCGGCTGTACCTCCTCCATACGCCCCTCGACAACTCGATCAATCTGTGGCTCCGGCAGGGAAACGGTCCCGACGTATTCCACGCACAGGTCCAGATCGGCTCCGTTGAGTCGTTCAAACGATGTTCGGGTATCGGCGGCGAGCCCAGCGACGTATCGATATCGCGCGGCAATCAGATAGGCGGCGTAGGTGGTGAATTCCTCGTTCCAGTAGGCCAGTTCGGCGTCAATTGATCGCCCGGATGAACGTCCGCCCAGGTCCTTCAGCAGACTGTTCCGTCGCTCGACCAGCTTGCCGTAGCGTCCCAGCGCCCGGAGATAGGTCCGGTCGAGCTGGCTGATGGTGATGTCGAGGTAGCGTCGGCGCACTGATGGAGAACCGAGCACGAGACTGAGGTCTTCGGGCGAGAAGAGGACGACCTTCAACTCCCCAACCAGGTCGCTGATCCGGCAGGCTCGCCCATCCACCTTGGCCCGTTTGCGGACCGCGTTCGGACGGTTGGTGTCGGTGGTCAGTGTCAAATCGATTTCCCGGCCAAGTCCGTCGCCGGCGGACGCGCGTGCCGCCACGCGGGCAAACGGCGCCAGCCCATATTCTTGATTACTCTCCCAGTTGATTAGTTCGCGTTCAAGGGAAGATCGTGGAGAGCGAGTGGTCGACAGGAGGTGGATCGATTCAAGGAGGCTGGTCTTGCCGCTCGCGTTTGCGCCGTACAGCCGCAATCCGGCCGCCGGGATCTCGAGCTCAAGGTGGTGGTAGAGCCGGAACTCCTCAAGTTCGAGCCGCAAGAGTCTCATGATAAACCTGTCGCCGTGGGGAAGGAAACACTCCTTGCGGCGCCCGTCACGCTGCTCGCGGGGCGCAACGTCGATCCCGCCGGCACATTAGACATTGTGGCCATCGAAGGTCGTAGGCGCGGCAAAACGTCTAGCTGTTGCCGATGACCATGGGCATGATCACGTGCGTGAACTCTTCGTTCCCGGCCGACCGCAACACGCCGGCCGCGTTTGGGCCGCTCATTTCGACCGCGACATCGCCCGCCCGCATAACGGCCAGCACATCAGTCAAGTAGCGGCCGTTGAAGGCGATCTGCGACTCCGGCCCTTCGACCCGGGCATCGATGACGTCCTCGTTATCCCCGGTCTCGGCGGCCTGGGCCGAAATATTGACGCAGCCCGGATCCAGCTCCCCTTCGCCCGGCTTAAGCTGTAGCCGCACTACGTCGTTGCTCGACTGCGCGAATAGCTTGGCACGCCGTGCCGCGGCCAGGAACTGGTCGCGATCGACCACCAGACGCGTGCCGTATTGTCCCGGCACGATTTGACGGTAGTCGGGGAAGTGCCCATCGATCAGACGGCTCAGGAACTCGATGTCACCCGAACGCACCAGCAACTGACTGTGATTCGGCGTGACCGACAGTGCCACCGGATCGGATTGGTCGGAGATGATGCGCGATAGTTCCTGCAGTGCCCGCGCCGGAATGATGACGGAGACATCCTCACTGGCGGGCTCGCTCAGCTCTGCTTGGCGCACCGACAGTCGAAATCCGTCGGCTGCCGCCAGCGTCAGCGTCGGCCCAGAGAACTCGGCCTGCACCCCGGCCAATACCGGCCGGCTGTCATCTGTTGCCGCGGCAAATGCCACCTGAGCGATCATATCTCGCAGCGTCGCTGGGTCGGCCCGACCTGTCGGGGCCATCTCCTCGATGCTGGGAAGCGACGGAAAGTCTTCCGCGGGAATGCCCTTGATGTGCGCCTTGGAACGAGCGCACGTCAACGCCACACTCAGGGTCTTCGGATCTAGATCAAACGTAACTTTTTCTTCGGGCAGACTGGCGATGAAATCGGTCAGCAAGTCCGAACGGAGCGTGATTGTGCCCTCGCTCTCGACGTCGGCATCGATCCAGGCCGTCACCGCGATTTCGAGGTTCGTCGCCGAGAGGCGCAGCCGGCCCTCGTCGGTCGCGAACAGGACGTTGCCAAGCACCGGCAAGGTCGACTTTTTCGCCACCGCTCGGGAGACGTGACTCAATGCTCGCTGCAGGTCATCTTGTTGGCAGGAGAGCCGCACCAGTGCTACCCCTTCTATGTTCGTACACTCAATCGCCTGCGCATTATAGCACACCGCACCGCTAAGACCGGGCAATGACACATTATCCGCGACTGCGCTAATTCCTGACTACATTCTGCCACGATCAGGACTCCGGTAACCCTCTGACAGGTTGACATTCCCCTCCCATTTGCTAGAATACATATAGAACGGGTGTTCTATTTGCGGTCTACGTTTGGATGACGAGAGGACGTTGGGATGACTGAGACGACCGCGTTCGAGCCCAAGAACTTCTTGACCCGCATCAGCGGAGCTGACTATCTCGAGGTCAAGTGGCGGCTCGTTTGGTTTCGCAGTGAAAACCCGAATGGACGCATCGAAACGCAACTCATGTCACATGATGATGACACCGCCGTGTTCCGCGCGCGCGTTGAGATCCCCGACGGTGGAAGCGCCACCGGCTGGGGAAGTGAAGAAGCGTCCGACTTTGGTGACTATATCGAAAAAGCCGAGACCAAGGCCCTGGGTCGAGCGCTCGCCGCGCTTGGCTATGGCACACAGTTCTGCCCGGACTTCGAGTTCGGCGCCGCCGACAACCGTGTGGTTGACTCGCCGATCGACCTGAATCGCACTCGATCGCGACGGAGCAAGTCGAGCCCGGAGCAGATGCCCGCAACCGAACGGCAAATCAAGTTCCTGTTCGCGATGGCGCGGGAGGTCGGCATCTCCGACGAAGACCTGAATGGTGAAGCACAGGAGATGTTCGGTCAGGCCGTCGACAAGTTGCGTCGTCGCGAGGCTTCGACACTCATCGAGCGCCTGCAGCAGCGGCGCGAGGCAGCACACGCGGCATCGTAGCGAAGCCGCTGACGTGATGGGATTGGTGTAATCGTCATGGCCGCCACAGCCTACAGCCAGCCGGTTCGAACCGCGAGAGACCGAGAGCGATTGGAAAAGCGATCCAGCGTTCTCTACCTCCGGCTTGAAGACGGCTACTCCCAGATCGAGCGAGCACTGTCCGATGGACAGGACGTCGGCAAGTGGGAGGACATCTGGAGACGGCTCCTGCGCGAATACGAACAGGTCTGCGATCTCCTGGCAATCTCAGAAGACTAAAGACCCTCCGCCCGCGGCCGATTGCTCGGCCGCGGGCTTCGCTTAACGCCATCGTCCAACTGCTCCGGTCTGTCAAGATCCGTCGTACACTGGTGCCCTCATCAGTTGACAGCCAGCGCTCGCGCTGGGGGGAGTAGACGATGGAATCGATCGACGCAACTTGACCTCGAACGCCTGCGCGCGGCGCTTCCGATCCTCGACCAGGTGACCTATCTCAACACGGGCACGGTCGGCATCATGGCGCGTCCCGTTCTCGAGCGGCATCTTGCCGCTATCTCACACTATGAGTCCGGCGGGCACGTTGCTCAGCCGGAGGCCCAGGCAGGCTATGAGCGTGCCCGTGAGGCGCTGGCGTCACTGATCGGCGCCAAACCTGAAAATCTCGCCCTGACTCGCAACGCGACGGACGGCGTAAACCTGGTCGCCGCTGGACTGAAGCTGAAGTCAAACCGGATCGCGTTGACGACGGATCAAGAGCATCCGGCCGTCATTCTGCCGTGGGCGGCCGCCGAGAGACGCGGCGGCGCGAGGCTCGAGTTGTTCAGCATCGGCAAGACACCCGACGAAACGCTTGAAGCCTTCAAGCGAGCGCTGACACCGGAGACCGCCATCGTGATCGTGAGCCATGTCTCCTGCGAGACGGGATCTGCGGCTGCCGGTCGAGGAGATCTGCCGCATCTGCCGCGACCGGGGCGTCCTATCGATGGTCGATGGCGCGCAATCACTGGGGCAGTTCGCGGTCGACGTGAACCAAATCGGCTGCGACTTCATGACCGGCAACGGACACAAGTGGCTGGCGGGTCCGAAAGGGACCGGGTTCCTCTATGTCTCCGAAAAGGCGCTGCCACTGGTGGACCCCATTCACGTCGGCGATGGCTCTGTCTCGCCGCGCTTCGATCGCGTAGCACTTGGCGCGCACCCAGGCGATGCGGACTGGACATTTGCAGAGACCGCCTCGAAGTTCGAGTTCGGCACCCGCAACTGGCACACATTCGTCGCGCTTCCCGACGCAATCGACTACCTGCGTGCCGTTGGCTGGGATCGGATCGAACGACACTGTTCCGCGCTGAGTGACGAACTCAAACGTCGACTCTCCAATGAACCCGGCGTGACGCTCCAGACGCCGCGGGATTGGTCCGATAGTTCCGGACTCACTACGTTCTCGTTCGAGGGCTGGAATGGCGTTGAACTTGCAGACCGGCTCTGGCGCGACTTCAACGTGATCCAGCGGCGCGTGCAGGTTCCCAACGGCATTCGCGTCTCGTGCGCCTACTTCAATACCGAGGCCGACCTAGACGCCCTCTTCGACGGGCTGCGCGCACTGCGGAAGCCGGCATAGAACGGGTTCGTTTTGGTCAGCGACAAACGACGAGGCCGGGCTAATTGCCCGGCCTCGCCGTCATTCGCCGTCTTGGGAGAAGCCTATTTCACGGCAATGTCGACACTGTTGATCTGCACCGTCTGGGTCGGCTGCGACATCTCGCCGCTGGCCGGATTCTGCGTTACCGGCGTATTGGCGATCTTGTCGAGGACGTCCATCCCCTGCGTCACTTCACCGAAGATGGTGTAGTTTTTCGGCAAGCGGCCGGTCATGTCCGCGTCGACGATGAAGAACTGGCTGCCGTTGGTGTTCGGGCCCGCGTTCGCCATCGCGACCGTGCCCTTGGTGTACTCTCGCGTGACCGGCTCGTCGTTGAATCGGTAGCCTGGTCCTCCGCGGCCCGTACCGGTCGGATCACCGGTCTGGACCATGAAGCCCTTGATGATCCGGTGGAACGGCACGTTGTTGTAGAAGTTGTGCTGTGCCAGGAAGACGAAATTATTGACCGTGATCGGATCCTCCGACGCTAGGAGATTGATCACGATATCCCCATCAGTGGTATGCAGAGTGGCAGTATAGGTTTTGCTCTTGTCGATCTCCATCGCTGGAGGGGACGACCACTGCTGGGGTTGATCGGCTGACGCCACGGTCGATTCCTTTCCACTGGTGGTGGCAGTTGACGAGCCACTACCAGCTGTTGTTGTCGATGCCGATGAATTGTTGCCACACGCAACCAGCAGCGAGACGAAGACGCCCAGTGCCAGCAGACGCGCGGCAACAGCAATCGGCTTGCTCATCCGCGTTTGAAATTGAGTACGCAAGGCTGATGACTACTCCTCGTACATGCGTGCCCGGCTCGCGGTCAACGCCTTGCGGCCGGCAACGATTTACTCTGCTTTCGGGCCCGCCGCGCGTACCGACTCGGGCAGCGTATCGGCAAACTGGGCGAAGTTCTTCTGGAACATGCCCGCAAGCTTCCGTGCCTGCGCATCGTACGCGTTCGGGTCAGACCAGGCTTGCCGCGGATTGAGGACGTTCTGCGGAACGCCCGGGCACCGCTCCGGCACCTGTACCCCAAAAACGGGATCCGGATGCGACGGGATTTCGAGCAGGGCGCCACTCAGCGCCGCGTGAATCATTGCACGTGTGAACGCAATTGGCACGCGCTCGGAATTGGACGCGCTGCCGCCGATCCATCCCGTGTTCACCAACCAAACGTTCGTGTGGTGATCGGCGACTTTCTGGCCCAGCAACTCGGCATATACATGCGGCGGCAGCGCCAGGAACGGCGCGCCGAAGCACGTGCTGAACGTCGCCTCGGGCTCGGTCAGACCGACCTCCGTTCCTGCCACCTTCGCGGTGTAGCCTGAGACGAAGTGGTACATGGCCTGATCTGGTGTGAGGCGTGAGATGGGCGGCAAGACCCCAAACGCGTCGGCTGTTAGGAAGAAGACGTTGCGCGGATGCCCACCGGTTCCGCTGATCGTGTGGTTTGGAATGTGGGATAGCGGGTAGGCGGCACGCGTGTTCTCGGTCTTGCTGTCATCGTTCAGGTCGACACGTCGGCTTACCTCATCCATGATCACGTTCTCGAGCACCGTGCCGAACAAGCGCGTGGTGCGATAAATCTCCGGCTCCGAGTCAGACGAGAGACGTATGACCTTGGCGTAGCAGCCGCCTTCGAAGTTGAAGATGCCGTGCTCCGTCCAGCCGTGCTCATCGTCGCCGATCAACTGGCGGTCGGGGTCGGTCGACAGCGTCGTCTTGCCGGTACCAGAAAGTCCGAAGAAGAGCGCGGTGTCTCCCTCGGGACCCAAGTTTGCCGAGCAGTGCATCGACAGGACGCCCTGAAGCGGCAGCACGTAGTGCATGACGGTGAAGATCGACTTCTTGATCTCGCCCGCGTACTCGGTACCGCCAATGATGATCAGCTTCTTTTCGAGGTTGAGCACGACGAACGCGTCGGAGCGGGTGCCATCACGCTCCGGGTCCGAGTGGAAGCCCGGCGCAGATATGACCGTGAATCCCGGCTCGCCGTCGAAATGCCAACCTGCCCGACCCTGGATAAACATGTTGCGAACGAACAGGCTGTGCCAGGCATATTCGGTGATTACCCGAACCGGGAGCCGGTGTTGCTCGTCGGCACCAGCGTAGCAGTCCTGTACGTAGACCTCGCGGCCTTCGAAATAGTCAGCCAGACGCTCGTGCAGCGCGTCGAACTTCTCCGGTGAGAACTTCTTGTTGCCGTCCCACCAGATCTTGTCTTCGGATGGATCTTCGGCCACGATGAATTTGTCTTTTGGAGTACGTCCGGTGAAACGACCAGTGGAAACGACGAGAGGTCCGAGGTGGGAAATCTGTCCTTCTTGCCGGCGAACGGCGTGTTCATAGAGGACGGAGGTCGGCGCATTCCAGTGGATAGCACTGGCGCCGTGAATTCCGGCTTGTGCCAACCTCTCTTGCGCGTCCGACCTCGCAACGTCCGTCGTATTCATGTGGCCTCCCTGTTGACTCACGCCCAACCCAATGTCGGGTGCTTCGGATCTGCCAATTACTCTCGATTTTCGATTTCCGATCGCCCGTGGCCGCTACTGCTGCTCGACACACAGAGCAGTAACGCGAACCCGCAAGCGCAGCACCAATTTGATGCTACATCGGGCCGCGCGACTCGTAAATGATCGCCTTGGGCTAAGCCGTCACAGGCGCGGCTAACAGCGCAAGCCGCTGACCATCGCTGGCCCAGCTACATTGACTATAACAGGAAATCAGTCGATTTTCGGCGTGACTCGGCATAGGGGGAAGATTTAGACGATGAGCATAGCGTCACCGAAGCTGAAGAACCGGTACTGTCGCTCAATTGCGGCGCGATAGGCCGCCATGATCTGATCCTTGCCTGCCAGCGCGCTGACCAGGAGCAGCAACGTCGATTTTGGCAGGTGGAAATTGGTGATGAGGGCATCGACCGCGCCAAACTGAAAACCTGGAGTAATGAAGAGCTGCGTCCAATCGGACTGGCCCTCGGAGTCCGTCGCATCAATGTCGATCGATTCGAGGGTGCGGCAGCTCGTTGTTCCCACCGCAACGACTCGTCCTCGGTTGCGACGAGTTTCACGTATTGCCCGCAGAGTCGACGCCGGAACGTGGTACCACTCCGAGTGCATTACATGATCACGTGCGTCCTCGACCTTGACCGGCAGGAACGTCCCTACTCCGACATGCAAGGTCACCTCGGCCACTCCCACATCCCGGCGCCGGAGACTCTCAAGCAGTTCCGGTGTGAAGTGAAGACCCGCCGTTGGGGCAGCCGCTGACCCTGATTCCTCGGCATACACCGTCTGATAGCGCTCGGGATCCTGCAACCGCTCGTGAATGTAGGGCGGCAGTGGCATTTCCCCGAACTCGTGCAGTCGTGCCTCAACCTGCTCGGGAAGCTCCACAATCGCCTGGCCCTCGTCGGTTCGTTCGACGATCGTTGCCACCAGGTCGGTTCGCGCGCCGTCAGCATCCGCCAGTATCACGTCACTGCCCGGGCGCAGGCGCGCTCCCGGACGAAGCAGCGATTGCCAGCGCCGGTCAGCGACCCGCCGGAGTAGCAGGATCTCGGCCCGTCCTCCCGTTGGTCGCCAGCCGTGGAGGCGCGCGGGAAGAACGCGTGAGTCGTTCACCACCAGCAAGTCCCCGGGTTTGAGGTAGTCACCGATATCGCGGAAGATTCGGTGCTCGATCGTGCCGCGTTGGCGATCCAGCACCAGCAGGCGCGAGCTATCGCGTGGCTCAACGGGTGTCTGCGCAATGAGACGCTCGGGAAGTTCGTAGTCGTATTCGCTGATCAGAATTGGATCGTTCGCTTCGCGCCTGGAGTCGTGGGACATCAGCTAGTTCTCGTCAGGGTCGAAATAGCTCGTCTGCATGTCGTCGGGCCGGTCGGGATACTTCAAGGAGAGATGTGCATAAGCGCGACGCGTTGCAACTCTGCCCCGCTGAGTCCGCTGCAGGAATCCAAGCTGAATCAGATACGGCTCGTAGACGTCCTGGATCGTATCGGTCTCCTCGCTCGTCGCGGCCGACAGCGTGTCGACACCGACGGGACCGCCCTCGAACTTTTCGACGATCGTCAGCAAAATGCGTCGGTCAACGTCGTCGAGGCCAAGGTGATCGATCTCGAGCATATCCAGCGCCTGACGTGCCACCCGAAGAGTTATGTCACCTTCGGCCCTCACCTGCGCGTAGTCGCGGACCCGTCGCAGCAGCCGGTTGGCCACACGGGGGGTGCCGCGAGAGCGAAGCGCAATCTCGCTGGCGGCTTCGGGAGCGATCGGGACACTCAGAATGCCGGCGGAACGCTTCACGATGTGCTCCATCGCCGCGAGATCGTAGAAATCGAGGCGGTGGATCGATCCAAAGCGATCGCGGAGCGGCGAGGTCATGAGTGCCAGCCGCGTAGTTGCGCCCACCATCGTGAAACGAGGCAAATTCAAGCGCATCGTCCGCGCGGCCGGTCCCTTCCCGAGTACGATGTCGACGGCGTAGTCCTCCATGGCCGGGTAGAGGACCTCCTCGACGACGCGGTTCAGCCGGTGGATCTCATCGATGAAGAGGACGTCGCCAGCCTTGAGGTTGGTAAGAATCGAGACGAGATCCCCGGCACGCTCGATGGCCGGGCCCGCCGTCACGCGCAGGTTGACACCCATCTCTGCAGCGATGATCGTGGCCAGCGTCGTCTTACCGAGCCCAGGAGGACCGTAGAGCAGCACGTGGTCGAGCGTCTCGCCCCGGGCCTGCGCGGCCTGGATACTGATGCTCAGCCCCTCTTTAACCTTGTCCTGACCGATATATTCGGACAGTCGCCGTGGACGGAGCCCGCTCTCAACCGGGCCGTCTTCATCTCGCATTCGGCCAGAAACCACGCGCGTGCTCATCATCCCTCTGCCGCGTCAGGTCGAATCTCTCATGCACAAGTATACCAATTTGATTAGAACATTTGAGCGAAATGGGTCGTGCTACTTCTGCTTCGGCATTTCGGCTTCGTCGACCAGCATGATCGGGATGCCGTCCTCGATACGGTAGCGACGACCGCAGTTCTCGCAGACGAGCTTGTCGTCATCCAGGCGCACCGGGGTCTTGCAGACCGGGCAGGCGAGAATCTCGAGGAGGTCGTCGCTGATCGGCTTGGTCTCCGGGTTACTCATCTTCCACTCCTTCAATCGGTTCCCATTACGGCGACTCCGGTCACATCTTATCAGGCGTCAGGCCGAGTTCCGCCAGTGCGATGGCGAGCTCACGCTGCAGCCCTTCGTCGTCGCCCAGTCCAAGTTCACTCAGCGCTGCTCCGACACGCTCGACCAATGGATCGGGCGTGGCGGGTTGCGCCGTGAGCACAAGATCGACGGCCTCGGTGCAGTCGACCGGCTCCGGACGAATGAGCTCGAGTCCGGCCACATCGCTCAGAACCATATGGTAGGCCGCGACCATGTGATTGAGCGTGTGCGTTCGCTCGATCCACGCGCGCGCGCCGGCGCCGGTCCGATTGGCGAGATCCGAATCGAGGTACAACGTGTGGAGCAACGCTTCGACCGTCTCTGCTTCCAGCGCGTCTACTAGCACCTTCACCACCGCGTCGTCGGGCATCTCGCGAAACGACCCGGTGTCGCTCACCAGCACCGGTCGGCCCGCTGCCATCAGCCGCAGCAGGCTTGCCGAAGTTTCGCCAGCCGTTGGGTAGCGCAGGTTTACCAGCACGTTCGCAGCGGCCGCGACCAGCCGCGCGACTCGATCGTCGACGAACCCCAGCTGCTCGACGACGCCGTTGAGACCATAGAGCGCGATCCAGCGATCGAGCGGAACGTGTGACGACACGCTGCCGGCCACGAGCATATAGACCGGAACCGCGCGCCGCAGGCGGCTTATGGCCCGCAGCACCACGTCGAGCCGCTTGTACGGATTGACCGCCGTCACCGAGGCGACGATGAACGCGTCCGCCGGGAGCCCCAGCGCGGTTCGCGCCGCGCGCTTGTCAACGAGCGGTGGGAGGCGAATGCCCATCGGCACCACACTCACATTCGTCCCCGGTACGAGCGCCTGCACCTGTGCGCGGCTGAATTCGCTGTGGACCACCACATGGCGCGCGGCCCGGACGATCTCTTCTGAAAGCGGGTAGTCGAAGAGCGCCCCCGGTAGCCGTCCCTGCAGCACCCGGTCGGCGACCGCAACGCCCTCGTCGCCGTATTCGCGCAGCATGGCATTGCGATACCGTCTTGCGCCGCTGCGCCGCGTCACCATCGAGAGGCGCAGATGGTGCAGTACCGTATCGTGCAACATCACAATTCCGGGGCGCCGCAGCGCCATGTCGTACATGTACGCATGAGCGGGACTGTTACCGAACTGATACACGACTGCGGCGTAGTCTTCGCGCCGGTCCATCCGGTCGAATCGGCGCGCCGGGAAGATGCGCAGTGCACCGGTCTCCCGAAACGGGTCAGGTGTGTATCCGTCAACAAAGACGTCAATGGGCCATGAGCGCGCCGCAACTTCGAGCAGTTCTTCATTATAAAGAGAGATGCCTGAGACAACCGGACGAAGCGGCGTAAACCAGGCGATCCGCCTGGCCCCGTCAGACATGTGCCGTCAGCCGTTCGACCACCCGGTCCCACCGGATCTCGGCGACCCGCTCCCTACCTCGTTCGCCCATCGTTCTGGCACGTTCGGCGTCACGCATGATGTCGCTCAAGCCGAGAGCCATCGCGCCTGGCTCAACGCGATCGACGACGATGCCGTTAACGCCGTCCTCCACCAGTTCCAGCACCCCACCTGCATCTTCGGCCGTCAGGACCGGCTTGCCCGCCGTGAACGCTTCTACCGTCACCAGTCCGAAATCTTCGTCGACCGGACTGTAGTAGACCGCTCGGGCGCCGTTGTAGAGGCAAACCAGTCGCTCGTCGCTCACGCGTCCAACGAATTCCACCCGAGCAGCGATCCCAAGCCGTTGCGCCAGCTCGCGCAGTTCACCGGCCTCAGGGCCATCCCCGGCTATGACCACGCGAAACGCACCACTCGCCAGGCTGACAGCCCGCAACAGCAGGTCGACCCGTTTGGTCTTGTCCAGCCGCGACACACTCAAGATGTACTCGTCGTATGAGACGGGTTTGAGTCCGGGAAGATTGACGGGAACATGGAGCGGCATCGCCTCCAACCCGGTCGAGCGCTTCAAGCGGCCAGCCACGTTCGCCGAATTAGCGTACAGCGCTACGCACTCGCCCAGCCCTCTCCGGTCAATGTGGACGATCCGCCGCCGCACCGCGGCATCCTCGGGCGAGTTGGTGAAGTCGCTCAGCGGTGTACCAAACCAGTCGTAGGCCTGCCGGTGCTGGTGTATGACCCATGCGACCTTTCGCGGGTGTTTGACGGCCCAGGTGGGAAACTTGGTGCAGATCACCAGATCAATCGGGACGCCGTTGGCCTCGGACAGATCCAGCAGACGCCAGGCAAGGGCCGATTTCAGGATCTCCTGCTTTGGGTACCACTTGAACGGGAGCGCGACGACGTCCACCTGATGTCCCGCGGCACGCAGTGCGTCACGCAGACCGTCGACGTGGTTCTCAGCGCCGCCACGCACAAACGGCACCTGTGTCGCGCAAATAATGATGTTCATCCCGACTGGTCGTCTGTGGCAATCTGCCGTTCGATTTGCCGCTGGCGCTCCTCCAGCGTGGCGATCGCACGCGCGACGGCTTCATTGAATGCGTTCTGCTGCTCGACGATGGGATTGATATACCAGCGCAGCAGCAGCCGGGTGCCTCGTTTCGCCAGCGCGATGCCACGTCCGATAACCGGGGTACTCCAGGTGACCGGAAGATGTGCCGAGACGACCGCCAGGTCGGCCAACTCTGAAACCATGGTCGATGTCGATCCGGCGACGGGGACGTCGGCCGCCGCCAAGTATCCCGCATTGCGCCGGACCGCCGCGCGGATGGCTTCCAGGGCCGCGGCAACGTCGCGCGACTCAGCTGTGAGCGGTGAGCTTGACTCTGACACTGGCTAGCAACCCTTCCCGCGATTCAGTACGTGATCGTAGACCGCATTGACGCGCTCGAACCACTGGTCCTCGGTGACGACTCTGGAACGGCCGCGCCTGCCCATCTCGGTCGCGCGCGCCTGGTCACGTGTCAGCCCCCGAATCGCGTCAGCCAGGGCCCGAACGTCGCCAAACTCCACCAGCAGCCCATCCTCGCCGTCCGTCACGAGCTCTGGAATTGCCCCAGCCCTGGCGCCGATAACCGGCACGCCGTTCGCCCATGCCTCCATGAAGACGAGCCCGAACGATTCGGTGCGGGAGGGCAATGCCAACACATCCGTTGCCGCCAGCAAATTGCGTCGCTCCTCGTCGGTAACGAACCCGAGCAGGTGAATCCGTCGTAGATCGCGCGCGTCGAGCGAACTGAAAAGTCGGGTCACATCGGACATCACCGGTCCGGCAATGACCAGGTGCACGTCATCGTCGGTTGGGGGCATGCGCCGTACGGCTTCGATCAGATGCACCGTGCCCTTATCGTATGCGGCAGCTCCCAGTGTCAACACGATTGGACCGTCGATCCCGAGACGCCGGCGGGCAGTGGCCGCATCTCCGCCGATCACGGCCTCGACGTCAATGCCGGCACCGACCACATGGATCGACGCTTCTCGAATGCCCGCTCCCGCCAGGTATTGCCCCTCGAACTGGGTCAACACCATCACGCCATCGGCCTCACGGAGCATTTCAAGTTGATGCGGCATTGTGTAGTAGCGCCGAACCTTGGATTCGGCTGATTCGCCCAGATGCAGAAACGGCGTCACCAGGTGCGGCACGTCAATGGTGCGGGCATAGCGCCCGGCCGTCTCAATCATCGATTCGAACGCGATGTTGGCCGAGTTGATCAGGTCCGGCCGCTGAAGACGCGTCAACCCCTCGAACAGACCGGGCACCCATGGGCCGAAGCGCGATCCAGCGTGCAGCGCCATTCGACCACCAGGGAACGGAAGCCGGGTGGACTCCGCCATGATCCGGCGAATCGCCGGGTGGGCCAGTTTGGCGACAGGCAGGTGGCGCACGGGAATGCGATAAATCTCCACCTTGTTGTGGCAGTCGCACGGCTCGCCAATTCGGTCGCGACGCGGGTTCCAGAAGTACTCAAGGTCCCATGCGTCGGTCGTTATGACCTGCACCCGGTGACCGGCGGCCGCGAATCGTTCGGAAAACGCCTGAAAATAGCGCTCCGATCCGCCGCGAAATGGAAAGTACCGCTGAATGACGTGAGTGTAGGTTCGCGGCGCCGCCATCATGGCGTGGCTCCTGGCGTTGCGCCCGGCGTCGCGTTGAGCTCTTTCAGCCGCTCTTTGGCCAGATTCGCGTAGACCGTACCCGACTGCACCTTCACGGCTTGCTCGTACATCGCGCGCGCCTGGTCGAGCTGCGGCGTCGGCTGGTGTTCGTAGAGCTGACCGAGCAGGTAGAGCGGCTCCGGGTCGTTCGGATTGAGGTCGTGGGCCTTTTTGAGCTGCAGTTCGGCGTCGAGTGAGTAGTTATCCTGCATCAGGACGCTGCCGAACGCGACGTGCAGTGCCTCATCGTCCGGCTTGAGTTTGATCGCCTTGTCGTACCACTGGATCGCTTCACTGGTTCGTCCCGTGTTCGCCAGCAGGTCAGCCAGAATGACAATGGCATCGACATCGTTCGGGTTCTTCTGGATCCGGGCCCGCATGTCAGCCTCTTCGGCACCCGGCGTCACCTGTACCTGAGTGTTTGAGTTGTTCGAACCGTTGCCTCCGCCCCCGCCGAACGTTGCCGGCAGGATGACGACGATCAGCCCGAGCAGGATGGCTCCGATACCGATCGCGCTCAAGAGCGGGAACAACGCACTTTTCCGCGTCCGCGGGCGCGACGGAGGACGTTTTTCGGGCCGTTGACTCACACTTCTCCCCTCAGCATACGTCGTCAGCGATGTCTGGCAGCAGAAGCATACGAATTCAGCGTCGTGACGGCCAAATCTTGATCGCGAACGTCGAACCGGCGCGTCGGATCGTATCGCCGATTCCTTGACACCACGCGAAAACGGTGACTATAATCCCATGCGCTTGGCGAAGGCCGACGTATGCCGAGGTGGCGGAATAGGCAGACGCGCTAGCTTGAGGGGCTAGTGCCCGTTTAGGGCGTGGGGGTTCAAGTCCCTTCCTCGGCACCGAACAGTATGGGCGATTAGCTCAGCTGGAAGAGCGCCACGTTTACACCGTGGATGTCAGAGGTTCGAGTCCTCTATCGCCCACGAACGTGGGTCGATCCCAAGCGCGATCTGCCGAGGTAGCTCAGTCGGTAGAGCACAGCACTGAAAATGCTGGTGTCGCCAGTTCGATCCTGGCCCTCGGCACCCGACGCATACAACCCACCATCCCACAGGAACGCTCCGGGCGAATTGACCGGGGCGATTTCGTGTTGGGTGACCATTCGACGTCTGACCCGACGTCACGGTTCCCCAACCGGTCACAGTGACGCTTGACCAGCAAACAGTCTGTTACCACTTGCATTGACGTGGTATCGCATCGGCTATGTCTGTAGCGGGGTCTGTTGGTGCAGTGCGACTTTCCAATCGCCGTCCTGCCTGACGTAGACCGTTGTCATCCACGCGCGGTACGCTGCCTGGCCCGAACGTTTGGCCGTCACCTGATAGACCAGCGCGGAACTCTCGTCCGTCAGGTACACCAGATTCGGATGCTGGATCTCGAATGTTGACCAGCGGGGCGCCTGCCGCATCGCCTCGATCGATCCTCCACGGTCGAGAACTCCAAAAGAGAAGACCATGATTGCATCATCGGTCAGGCATCGCTCATAGAAGTCCGCGCCGGTTCCGTCCGAGAGTGCTCGCCAGCCCCGTTCTTCCATGTCGAGCAGCAGTCGTAACAAGTCGGTGCGATCGTTCGCCATCTGGTCTGACCCCTTTCCTCATCTTGTCGCCCAACTGGCGCCGTCCTTCCCACCTCTCGTGTCGCAAAAAGGATTTGCCGCCACACTGAAACGAGTGTCCTCACTTCGTCACAAGTTTGTCACTGGAACTGGCGCAGACTCATTCTCAACGGACATCCGGCGTTCGACCGATGCCGGAGCGGTTCTCAAGATGGAGCGACGAGATGGCGCAAACACACCCGGTGCGGCTAAGTCCGGAGGAGATCAGGCGTCAGGCGATCGAGTATTTCGGCGAGTTCGGGCTCGGCATGGAGCTGACGGTGGACACGCCCGAGCGCTTCCGCTTCGAGAGTGCCGACGGCTTCGTCGATCTGCAGCCACGACCCGACAGCCCACAACAGGTTCGATTGACCATCAACCACCACAACTGCGACGAGGCGATCAACGGATTCCGACGTATTCTCGCGCATGAGGCCGATGCGGGACGCGCGGCGTTACCAGGCGAACACCATCTTCCGAGCGACCGATCGGCTGATTAGACGTGCAGGCATGCCGCAAACCGTCTAACCCCGATTAACGATTCGACCACGGGTCGAGCGCATCTCGCAAGCCGTCGCCGAGGAAGTTGAACGCCAGAACCGTGATCGAAAGGGCGATCGCCGGAAAGAGCAGCATGTAGGGATACGATCGCAGATACCGGATCGCTTCGGCAATCATGAGGCCCCAACTTGGGGTCGGAGGAGTCACGCCCAGGCCAAGAAAGCTAATGCCGGCCTCGTAGAGGATCGCCCGCGGGATGCCGAGCGTCACGGCTACGATGATGGGCGCGATCGTGTTCGGCAGTACGTGCCGGAACATGATGCGCGAATTGGTCGCGCCAGACCCGCGCGCCGCCTCGACAAACTCTTTCTGCTTGAGTGAAAGCGTCTGTGCTCGTACGATACGCGACACCGTCAGCCAGCTGATCAACCCAAGCCCAATGAATACCCCGAGCAGGCCGCCGAGCTTGGTGTTCAGTTCCGCGACATTCTTCATGATTCCGCCGCCTGGTTGGGACAACTCCCCTCGCAGGAACGTCATGATGATGATGACGAAGAGGAGGCTCGGCATGGCGTACATCACGTCGACGATGCGCATGAGCACGGTATCGAGCTTACCTCCATAGAACCCTGCCGACAGGCCGACCGGGACGCCGATCAAGACGATGACGATCTGGACGACGATCCCGACCGACAGTGATATCCGTGCGCCATAGACCAGACGGCTAAGCATGTCGCGTCCGAGCTGGTCGGTTCCGAGCGGGTGTGACAAATCCGGCGAGGCGTTGATGGTGGCATAGTTTTGCTCGCGGTAACTGTACGGGCTCACTATCGGTCCGATAATGGCCGTGACACCCAGCAGAATGATGAAGACGGCCGCCGCCGCAGCCAGCCTGTTGCGCTTGAAACGCCTGAACGCATCGAGCCACAGGCTACTTTGACGTGTGGTGCGTTCAAACCCGCGCCCCGCGGTAGCGGTTGTCGACGAGGACGTCGCTTGATCCATTACCGAATCTCCTGTTTCGTTGCCTATGACATTTCAATACGCGGGTCAAGGAACTGGTAGAGGATGTCCACGACCAGGTTCATAATCGAAATCAGTGCCCCGAAGAGCAAGACAGTGCCCAGAATCACCGGGTAGTCCCTGGTGGTAATGCTCTGCACGAAGTAGCGGCCGATTCCAGGCACCGAATAAATCGACTCGACAAAGAAGGAACCGGTGATGACCTCCGCCAGGATCAGTCCCGTCACCGTAATCACCGGCAGGAGCGCGTTCTGAATGCTATGCCGGACGATGACCCGCGTCTCGCGCAGGCCCTTGGCGCGCGCTGTTCGGATGTAATCCATCTTGAGCACATCGAGCATGCTGGAGCGCGTGTAACGGGCCAGCACCGCCGCCGGATAGAGAGACAGCGCGAAGACCGGGATAATGATTTTGGTGCTAAAGACGCCATCCCATCCACCGGTCGCCAACATGTGCAGGCGGCTTGCAAAGATCAGCACGAGTACCGACACCACGACATATGGTGGAGTCGAGATACCGATAATCGCCGTAAAACTCGTCAAATAGTCGATGATGCCGTTGTGCCGTATCGCTCCAAGCACCCCGAGGGCTACCCCCACCACGATGGCAAGTGCCATCGCGATTAGTCCGAGCTTCAAGGAGACTGGAAACGCCTGTTTGATTATGTCGGACACCGTAAGCGAACGCTGGGAATAGGACGGCCCAAAGTCGCCGTGAAGTACGTTGTTCAGGTAGGCGACGTATTGCCTCCAGAGCGGTTTATCCAGTCCATACGCCTTATTCAGACGTTCGAGCACGATGGGAGGAATTGGCTTGTCCCCCTGGTCCGACCACGGCCCACCGGGCGTGGCATGCATGAGGACGAAGGTGATCGTGTAGATCGCGATCATTGTGGGAATCAACATGAGCACGCGACGAAAGATAATGGCTCGTCGGTTCATCAGAACTCATCCCTATAGGTCAATGCCAGGACGATGCGCCAGCCGGCCCCAATGGACCGACCGGCGCTGTTCCACGGCTGTATCTACCGGCAGCACAAAGATGCGAACATCGGTCAGTGCTTCGCGATCTCTACTTGATCAGCGTGAACCGTTGTCAACAGCGGCTGCAGGTGCAACTTCTTCACATACGGTTTCGCCAGATAGTACTGGACATGGTGATACAGTGGGATCTCCGGCGTCTCTTGAGCGATGATCATCCCGGCGTCCTGGTATTCCTTGATCCGGTTGGCTTCGTTCGTGTCGGTGCGGGCCTTCTCGACCGCGGCGTCGAACTCCGGATTGTTCCAGTGACTCCGATAGTGATCGCTGACATGGGTGAAGTTCTGGTTGTACCAATTCGATGGATCCTCGAAGTCGGATCCCCAATTTCCGATATAGATGTTGTACGGCGACTTTTCGCGTGATGCTCGCCAGTCGTTGTAGGAATTTTGCTCGATAGGTTCCAGCTTGATATTCAGCCCGAGGTTCTTCTGCCAGGTCTGCTGCAGATACTCGGCGTCGAGCTTGTAATCGTCGGTGCTGATGTAGACCATCGACAGGTCGAGCGTGCTCGTGTCGGGCACCGCTTGCTTGAGAAGGTCCTTGGCCTTGGCGACATCCTCGCCGATTGTCGCTTTTTCGTTGTAGCCCGGGATGTCAGGGGGCAAGAGCGTCGGCGCGGGAATGACCTGGCCATGACGTACGTCGTTGGCGAGCGTCTCCCGATCGCATGACATCGAGAGCGCCTGACGGAACTTGACGTCACTGGTAGGTGCATTGGTGCAGTCACATATGACGAAACGCGTATACGACGCCGTCAGGCTGATGAGCTCTTTGCTGAGCGTTGGATCGTTCTTGACACGCTGGAAATCCGAGGCAGGCACCTCGGCGAAGTCGAGCTCACCATTCTCGTACGCGACGATACCCTGTGCGAGCTCATCCTGATACAGGTTGTAGACCACCTTGGTAATCGTCGGCTTCGATCCCCAGTAATTGGGATTCGGTTCGAGCGTGATGCTCTGATTGTGTGTCCAGTCGGTCATGATAAATGGACCGGTGGAGACGATATTGCTCGCTTCAGTCCACTTCTCGCCAGATTTGTCAATCACGTGCTTCGGCACTGGATAGAAGGTCCAGGTCGTGGCGAGGAGTGGGAAGTAGGGCGTCGGATCGGTCAGCGTCACCTTGAGGGTGTTGTCGTCCACTGCCGTGACACCGATGTCGTCGATCGATGCGCCATTCTTAACCGCGTCGACAACCCCCTTGATCGAGTAGAGCGCAGGAATATAGGCGGACTTCGTGTCCGGCTCGAGCACCCGCTTCCAGGAGTAGACGAAGTCATTGGCGTTGAGCGGAGTTCCGTCGGACCATTTCAGCCCCTTCTTAACCGTGAAGGTGTACTCCGACGCGTCAGTGTTGGCTTCGTACTTTTCGGCCAGGTGTGGCTCGACCTTGCCGCTATCCTGATTTACGCCGACGAGCCCGCTGAAGATGTTGAACATCACGCCCAGCTCAGTCCCGCCCGACGTTACCTCAGGGTCCATCGTCGATGGCTCGGCAATAGGCAAGCGAATCGTTTGATCCGACGCGAGCTCGTATGAACCACCGCTCGACGCTTGAGTCGCCGCGGAAGTCGACGCTTGAGTCGACGCGGTCGTTGCCGCCGACGTCGCGGTCGAACCACCTCCACTAGACGACTGTGTCGCCGCGGAAGTCGCGGCGGGCGTCGACTTCGAGCTCGAACCACAGGCCGCCAGCAGCGTTGCGGCAGCCGACGCACCGACTCCAAGAGCAATTCCTCGAGTAACAAGCGCGCGTCGTGTGAACCGCGCCATGATCGGCATTCGCGGAATCACCGCATCACTCGTGGTGTACTCTCCCGTGTCCGACTTCGGTCCGATAGACATGCGTGGTCCTCCTCACCAGACTCAATCCCCGCCGCACCGCCCCGGTCGTTCGCCTGGGCCACGATGCGACCTCGTCCCCTGCACCTCACTTTTGAAAGCCACCCGCAGAGTCGAGCGGTCTACACATCAACGTCGGGAATAACATCCCGGCCGATTGCACCGTCCTCCTTTCGAACAGCGGCGGTATCTGCGTGGAGCGAATGCATGTGAGAGTCGCGCGACCCCACCAGCCTGCATCGCGAAACGGCTTGCCCGCAGATGTGTTCCCAAAATGCACCCGCGACATTCGACAAAAACTCGATGAGTCCAATTGGAACTCACGACTCAAAACGGAACTGCTGCCGTCGAATATCATGTTCTGCGGATGCTTCGCCCATGCTATGCTCATGCTTCGGCAATGTCAACACGCCCTGCGTCAACCGAACGGACGTTGTCACATCTTCGCCGCAGCCAGCTTCTGCACTGTCGAGAACACCTTGCGTGTTGACCGTCTGTTGCCAACGCGAGATTCGCTGTACCTGATCCTGCAGCGCATACAACTCTTTGGAACAGGGGGAGAACATGATCGGGGATGGCATCCCAGGAACGTGGAACACCTCACTCTCACCGGCCATGATTGCACGACAGCCGGTACTCTCGAATCCCAAGCCGTCACCAGATGGGTCCCGAGTAGCCTTTCTCTCGACGGTCGACGGTCGAACTGACCTCTTCACGCGCGACGACAGCGGTCGTGTTCGGCAGATTTCGTCCGATCACGCCGTCGGCAGTGGTTCGTACGACTGGTCTCCGGACGGTTCACACTTGGTCTTCAGCTCGGCCGTGGATGGAAAACTCTGGGTCTGCCCGTCGAGTGGGGGAAACGCTCGACGCTTGACGCGAATCGAAGGCACTCATCACAGCCCGGTCTACTCGCGCGACGGCGCGCACGTGGCCTTCTTAAACCTATGTCCTGAAAAAGTTGACCTGATGGTCGTTTCGAGCGACGGCTTACGTCTCCGGCAGATCAGCCGCGGTAGCGACATCCCGATGGCGCCGTCCTGGTCTCCCGACGGAAGCCGGTTGGTCTGGCACGCTTACCCGTTCGATGTCATGCCTTGGGATGAAAGCGCGCTCATGGTCGCCGATGTGTTCACTGATGAACTGCCGCGCAAGGTCGCCGGAGGCGAGCGTGTTGCGTACGCACAGGCATCTTTTTCCCGGGACGGCTCGAGAATCGTGTGCGTCTGTGACCGGGGCGGCGTGCTGAACCTGATGGAGATGACCGCCGATGGCTCCGGGCAGACGGTCCTTCATCAGGATGAGTGGGAGCACGGCGAGCCGGTATACGCCCCGGACGGCGGGACGATCTGCTTCACACGCAACGTGGACGGCGACTACTCGCTGTGGACGGTTCCGTCAGGTGGCGGGCCAGTGCGCCAGCTAACGAACATGAACGGTCACGCGACGAGTCCACGTTGGTCCCCAGACGGCGAACGCGTTGTGTTTCTCTTCGACAGCCCGGTCGCACCGGCCGACGTCTGGAGAGTCGATGTCAATTCAGGTGCACCGGCCCAACTCACCACCTCGACGATCGGGGGAATCGACCCGGACGACCTGGTGATGCCCGAGACGATTACCTGGCGTGCGGCGGATGGGTTCGAGGTGCACGGGCATCTCTTCCTACCGAAGAAGGTATTCCCTGACCAACACGGCTGTCTCGTCAATATTCATGGTGGCCCGATCAACCAGTCGAGGCTGACCTGGAACGGACAGATTCAGTATCTCGTGCAGCGCGGCTGGGTCGTGATCCAGCCGAACTACCGCGGCTCGCTCGGGTACGGTCGAACCTACCGGGAAGCACTCCATGGTGCATGGGGAGACGGCGACTTGCAGGACAACCTGGGAGCCATCGAGGCCTGTGCCGAGCGCGGACTGATCCGGCGCGACCGGGTAGTCGCCTGGGGCGGCAGCGCGGGCGGATATTCGACGTTCGTTTGCATGACCCAGGCGCCAGAGGTCTTCGCGGCAGGGATCGCCCTCTACGGTTTGGTCGACATCTATCCCTTCGGCTGGGAGACACATCGCTACGAGCGCTATTACATCCAGTCGATCATGGGCCCGAGCGACGAGAACTACGCTGCATGGTGGAACCGGTCTCCAATCAACTTCGTCGACCGGGTGCGTGCACCGATGCTGGTGCTTCAAGGAGCCGCAGACCCGGTGGTGAGCCACGCACAGTCCGACACATTCGTGCGGGAGATGGAGCGACGGAGCCTCGACGTGGAGTACACGGTCTATCCGGGCGAGGGACATGGATTCCGGCGCATCGAGCATGTCATTGACGCGACCGAACGAATCGACCGATTCCTGCGTCAGAAGGTGCTGCGAGATCCTGAGCCACGCGGGGCCAAGATCATGCCCTACCCACCGATGCCGCTACTCGGTTCCTGATCGTGCAGCCGCGGATCCACCGCCGAGTCTGCATTGGCCGGCCATCGCTCGACCAGGAATTTCTCGGCTACACTGCAAATGGACCGCATTTACGAAACGGCGGCTCAATTGATCATGAATGTGAGCCAGAGAGAGGAATGACATGGGCGTTCTGGAAGGGAAAAAGGCGCTTGTCACGGGCGCTAGCCGCGGAATCGGCCGCGCGATCGCGCTCGCCTTTGCCGACGAAGGCGCGGATGTCGCGGTGAACTACCGCAGTCATGCTGACGAGGCAGCCGATGTCGTACGCCACATCCGAAATCTCGGTCCCGACGCGCTGGCGATTCAGTCGGACGTGTCGAACGAAGAGGCTGTTCGGTCGATGGTCGATCAGGTCAATAACGCGTTCGGCCGAATCGACATCCTGGTGAACAATGCGGGATTCGTCACGCTGGCACCGGTGGAGAACATGGACATCGCCGTGTGGGACGAGATGATCGCGACGCACTTGCGCGGCACGTTCCTGGTCACGCGCATGGTTCTTCCGGGTATGCTCGAGCGTCGAAGCGGCCGGATCATCAATGTTTCATCGCAATTGGGGCAGATCGGCCGGGAATGGTTTGCGCACTACACCGCGGCCAAGGCCGGTATCATCGGCTTTACCAAGGCCCTCTCGCGGGAGGTCGCGGATCGCGGCGTGCTGGTCAACTGCATCGCACCTGGACCGATCGAGACTGGCATTGTGCCCAAGACTCCGGGTGCTCCGAACAAAAACTACAGCAGCTTGCTGCCAATCCAACGCGAGGGCCAGCCCGAAGAAGTGGCGCCAACGGCAGTTTTTCTCGCGTCTGACGCTGCAAGCTACTATGTGGGGCAGACACTTGGTCCGAATGGTGGGGACGTGATGCTCTAGTGATGATCCGCATGAGCACCATGACCCGCGAAAGGGGAACGGTTGCAGATCGTACATAAGGGTGAAGGTAACAAGGAGCAGGGCACGACGTTCACAGGCCCGGTCACGCTCGAACGAATTATCAGAATGCAGCGCGACGGCGGCATGGGAGTCTCGATGGTTCACTTCGACGACGGCGCCGTAACGCACTGGCATATACATCCTGGCGAGCAAATCCTGATCGTCATGGAGGGCCATGGGCGGGTTGGAACGGAATCCGAAACGTTCGAGGTTGGGCCTGGCGACGTCGTCTACTCAACTCCTGGAGAGCGACACTGGCATGGCGCGGCGCCAGGGTCGTCGATGACCCATGCGAGCATCACCAACGTCGGCCCGCCAAAGTGGTACGAAGCGCCGGAGTAGCAACCAGGGCTCCGTAGTAACCTCGTGCGGATACTCGGCTCGAGACAGAATGAGAGGCCGGCGGATTAACCGCCGACCTTTTTCATCTCGTCGGGTTCAGCGGCGAAGTGCGCCGCTAATCGCCTTCGGATCCCTCGTATTGCCGCTTGATCTCCTCGAGGACGCTCGGATCGGTGAGTGTCGTGGTATCACCCATGACCCGTCCTTCCGCGACGTCGCGCAACAGGCGGCGCATGATCTTGGCGCTGCGAGTCTTGGGCAACTCAGCAGTGAAGTAGATGCGATCGGGACGCGCGATCGGCCCGATCTTCTCGGCCACGTGCTCGCGGAGTTCGTCCGCGAGTTCCGGGCCAGCCTCCACCCCGCCACGCGGCGTAACGAACGCGGCAACCGCCTGTCCTTTGAGTTCATGACTCACGCCGATAACGGCCGCCTCCGCCACTGAGGGATGACTCACTAGCGCGCTCTCGATCTCCATCGTGCCGAGTCGGTGCCCCGCGACGTTCAACACGTCGTCGACCCGGCCAAGCAGCCAGAAGTAGCCGTCCTCGTCGCGCTTGGCGCCGTCGCCGGTGACATAGACCGACGGACCGTACTTTGCCGAAGTACGTGGCGACGTAGCGATCCCAATCGCCCCAGATCGTGCGGAACATCGACGGCCACGGGCGCTTCATGACGAGATAACCGCCTTGACCGTCTGAGACCGAGTTTCCCCTGCTCATCGACGATGTCCGGCACGATTCCAGGCAACGGAGTAGTTGCCGACCCTGGCTTGGTCGTCGTGATACCCGGAAGTCCGCGAGATCATCATCGCGCCGGTCTCCGTCTGCCACCAGGTGTCGACGATCGGGCAGTTTTCGTGACCGATATGTTCGTGGTACCAGATCCACGCCTCCGGATTGATCGGCTCGCCGACTGTCCCGAGCAACCGCAGGCTGGAGAGGTCGTGCATTTCCGGGATATTGCGTTCCCCAGCGCATGAATCCGCGGATCGCCGTCGGCGCGGTGTAGAAGACCGATACGGCGCGGCG
Organism: uncultured Chloroflexia bacterium; assembly: GCA_963728335.1. Taxonomy (GTDB): domain Bacteria; phylum Chloroflexota; class Chloroflexia; order Thermomicrobiales; family Thermomicrobiaceae; genus CALAGB01. The sequence continues at coordinate 136,712 of CAVSJP010000006.1, read as the reverse complement.
CTCGACGATGTCCCAGAACCGGTCTCGATCCGGGTAGTCCGGAGTTCCCTCAAACATCACCGATGTCGCACCGTTGGCCAGCGGGCCGTAGACGATGTAACTATGGCCGGTAACCCAGCCGATATCGGCCGTGCACCAGTAGACGTCCTCGTCCTTCAGGTCAAGCACCCACTTGCTCGTGGCGTAGGTTCCGACGAGATAGCCGGCGGTCGTGTGCAAGCACGCCCTTGGGCTTGCCGGTTGTGCCCGACGTGTAGAGGATGTAGAGAGGATGCTCCGCGTCCAGTGACTCCGGCGGATAATAGCGTTCGGTCACCTGATCGATCGCCTCATGCCACCATACGTCACGGCCGGACTGCATATGTACCGGGTGAACGTGGCGCCCCACTCGCTCGACGACCACGACATGTTCGACTTCGGGTGTGCTCTCCAACGCCTTGTCGGCGTTGTCCTTGAGCGCCACCACGTTGCCTCGGCGGAATCCGCCGTCGGCCGTAATCAGCACCTTGGCGCCGCAGTCGTTGATGCGGTCGGCCAGAGAATCGGGGCTGAACCCGCCAAAGACGACCGAGTGAGGCGCGCCGATACGGGCACAGGCCAGCATCATGATCGCCAGCTCCGGAATCATCGGAAGATAGACGGCGACGCGATCGCCTTTCTTCACTCCGAGTGACTTCAGCATGAGCGGCCGCACGATTGACCTCGCGGTAGAGATCCTGGTAGGTGAGAATTCGCTCTTCGCCCGATTCACCCTCCCAGATCAGCGCTGCCTTCGTTTTGCGCCAGGTCTTGGTGTGCCGGTCGACGCAGTTGTAGGAGACGTTCAGTTTGCCGCCCGGGAACCAGGAGACCTTCGGTGGATCCCAATCGAGAACCCTGTCCCATTTCTTATCCCAGTCGAGGTTCTCCGCCACAGACGCCCAGAACCCTTCAGGATCTTCGAGCGCTCGATGGTAGATCCTGGGATCATTGGCGTTGGCGGTTCTGGCGAATTCTGGCGGGGGGGGATAGTTGCGAGATTCGATAAGCAGACCCTCGATGGTTCCGGTCGGATCAACCGACATTCCAGTCTCCTTCCTGTCATCGTGGATGTGGGAGCGCCGAACTTACGATAGGACCGATACTGGGGTTGGTGACCGGCCAGTCCGCTCGTGCCGCTCCCTCATGGCTTTTTCAATAGTAATCGACTCGGCGCGATCACAAAACCCCGGGATCTCGATCACCAGCCGGCGAACGCACTACAAACGGCTGCGCGGTTCGAGATTGCCGGAAAACTCCTGACAGGATTACCCCCGTCACAGGATTGTCAACGAAAATCAGGATGGTATAACGAAAGCGTGACAGCCCCGGCATACCGTAGTAGCATATCGCCGGTAATTTTTGGTGGCCTGAATTGGGGCACGGGGGAGCCTCATTCGCGCTGCGAGGTGAGCAGGGAGGATCATGGCGAGAGGGTCTGGCTGGTTCAGGCGCGCCCTGATGTTTGCTGTTTCCATGCTGGTCCTTTCACTGGGCGGCTGTTCCGTCATGGGGGTCAGCCACAATCCGTGAACCATCCTGCTGGCGACAACATGCGGAGGATCTGGGACCTGTTTGTTCCGATCTTCTGGGCTTCCGTTGTGGTTTTCGTCGTCGTCCAAGGCCTGTTGATTTACGCGGTGATTCGGTTCCGGCGCCGTGAAAATGCAGCCCGCGCCGCATCCAACTCACGGAAACACCAAGCTCGAGATAGCCTGGACGATCGCCCGAGCTATCGTGCTGGCGGTTATCGCTGTTCCAACGCTCACCACTATTGCTGATTTCGCCAAGAAGCCTGGACCGGAAGCGCTGACGGTCAAGGTTGTTGGGCACCAGTGGTGGTGGGAATTCGACTATCCCGGATCAGAACGTCGTTGTCGCTGAGTCATGCACGTGCCGTTGGGCACGACGGTCGAGGTCGATCTCGCCAGTGCCGACGTCATTCACAGCTTCTGGATTCCGAGACTGGCCGGAAAGCAAGACGTCGTCCCGAACCAGCACAACCATCTCTCGTTCACAGCCAATGAAGTCGGCACCTTCACAGGCCAATGCGCTGAATTCTGCGGCATCGAGCACGCCGAAATGCGATTTGAAGTCGTCGTCGACTCGCAGTCCGACTTCGACGCCTGGGTTAAGCAGATGCAGCAGACCGCGAACAATCAGAACCTGATCAATTGGCGCAACAAGGCCAGCAGGTCTTCTTCACGGCCGGATGCACCGGCTGCCATTCTATCGATGGCGCCGAATACAACGGCCAGAAGGCGCAGGGCAACGTCGGTCCGAACCTGACGCATGTTGGAAGCCGCAGCATTATCGCCGGCGGCGTCCTTACGCAGACCGAGCAAAACATCGCCAAGTGGGTGCACAATCCAGACGCGGTGAAGCCAGGTACCTAGATGCCCAACCTCGGACTGACCCAGAACCAGGCAAAAGCAGTCGCTCATTACCTGGAGAGCCTGAAATGACCACCGCAAATCGTGATGATCGAAGCGCGAATGTCGGGATTTTGTGCCGGAAAATAGGGGGCCGCTCATGGCGCAGATAGCAATTACAAGTCGTGAAGTCGAGCTTGAAGAGCGTTCAGTCATCTGGGACTGGATTACGACGGTCGATCACAAGAAAATCGGCATCCTCTACATGATGACGTCGCTGATCTTCTTGCTCATCGGTGGTCTGCTCGCGCTGATGATCCGCACGCAGCTCGCCGTTCCAAATAATACGTTCCTCGGTCCTGACACGTACAACCAGGTCTTCACGATGCACGGCACGATCATGATCTTCCTCTTCGTCATGCCGATGAACTCGGCCTTCTTCAACTTCATGATCCCGCTGCAGGTCGGCGCCCGCGACGTCGCATTCCCGAGGTTGAACGCCTTCAGCTACTGGGCGTTTCTTTTCGGTTCACTGCTGATGCTGAGCAGTTTCCTGTTCGGCGCGGCACCGAACGCCGGCTGGTTCGGCTATGCCAACCTGACCACGCTGCCGTACTCACCGGGCCTGAACGTTGACTTCTGGATCTTCGGTCTGCAGGTGCTTGGTATCGCCTCGCTGGCCTCGGCCCTGAACTTCTTCGTCACGATTGTCAACATGCGCGCTCCAGGTATGCGCCTGATGCGCATGCCGGTCTTCACCTGGATGACCCTCGTCACGTCGATCCTGTTGCTGCTCGCCTTCCCGTCCCTGACGGTGGGCTTGATCGAGTTGATGTTCGACCGCTACTTCGGCACGCTCTTCTTTGAGCCGACCGCTGGTGGCTCGGTCGTGCTCTGGCAGCACCTCTTCTGGATCTTCGGACATCCGGAGGTCTATATCCTGATTCTGCCGCCGATGGGCATGGTTTCGGAGATCCTGCCGACGTTCGCGCGCAAGCCGCTATTCGGCTACCCGTTCGTGGTCTACTCCGGTGTCGCGATCGGATTCCTCTCCTTCGGCGTGTGGGCGCACCACATGTTCGCCGTTGGGCTTGGCCAGGTTCCGAACTCGGTCTTCGCGACGACCACGATGCTCATCGCCATCCCGACCGGCGTGAAGATCTTCAACTGGCTGGGTACGCTCTGGGGCGGTTCGATCGCGATCAAGACTCCGCTCCTGTATGCCGCCGGATTCGTTGGGATGTTCACCATCGGCGGTATCAGCGGCGTGATGCACGCATCGGTGCCGATCGACTACTGGCAGACTGACAGCTATTTCGTCGTCGCCCACTTCCACTACGTGCTGTTCGGCGGCGCGATCATGGCGATCTTCGGTGCCATCTACTACTGGTTCCCGAAGATCTTCGGACGAATGCTCAACGACAAGCTGGGACAGATTCACTTCTGGGTTACGCTGATTGCGTTCAACATGACGTTCTTCCCGATGCACTTCCTGGGCATCGATGGCATGCCGCGCCGAATCTATACCTACCCGGATGGCATGGGCTGGAACTTCTGGAACGCCTTTGAGACGGTTGGCGCGTTCATCCTCGGGGCAAGCGTGCTGCTGTTCGTCTATAACATCGTTACGTCGATGCGCTCGGGCATCAAGGCTCCGGCCGATCCATGGGATGGTCGAACGCTTGAGTGGTCAATTCCTTCGCCGCCACCCGTATACAACTTCGCGGTGGTCCCGACCGTGCATTCGCGTGACGCCTACTGGGAGCAGAAGTACGGTGGCTCCGAGCAAGATGCGCTTGAGAGCCAGCAGAATCTGTATCCGGATCCGGCAAGAACTCGCGGCATTCACCTGCCTCCGCCGTCCTACTTCCCGATTCTGGCTGCTTTTGGTCTGGTCACGGCGGCCATCGGCATGATCCTGCATGGAGATGGGTTCGCCGCGTCCTGGTTCGTCGTTGGGGCCGGATTCCTGGTGTTGACCGTCAGCCTGTACGGCTGGTCGTTCGAGCCGAATCACTGATGCGGTCGGATAGAGAGAGAGGATTAAGCCCTTGGTTTCGGTAGCGCACGTCGAGGAGCATCCCGTCGAGGCGCACAGGACTTCGACGGGCATCTCACACAACAAGATCATGATGTGGGCGTTCCTCGCATCCGACTGCATGTTCTTCGGATCGCTTATCATGACCTACATGGTCTATCGCGGCCACGCGTCAGGCGGCCCGAAGCCGCAGGATCTCTGGGACATCCCGTACACGTCGGTGAGTGCGGCCGAGCTGTTGCTCAGCTCGCTGGCGATCGTGCTCGCGCTCACCTACCTGCACCGCGGCAACGAGCGCGCGTTCCGAATCTGGTTGCTGGCGACGGCCGGACTTGGCCTCCTGTTCCTCGGCGGTCAGTTCTACGAGTTCACGACCTTCTACCGCGAGGGGCTGACCCTTCACAGCAGCCTGTTCGGTTCAACGTTCTTCGTTCTCACGGGGTTCCACGGTACACATGTCGGCATCGGGATCATCTGGCTGTTGACACTGTGGGTCATGTCGAAGCGAGGTCAGATTCCCCCGTCACGTGGCGAAATGCCGGAGATCGTTGCTCTCTACTGGCACTTCGTCGACATCGTCTGGATCATCATTTTCGCGGTCGTCTACCTGATCCCGTACAAACCGTAATCCAGGTTCGCCGCGGCGTGACTCGCGCCGCGGCATGATGTTCGATTCGGAGAGAGGAGCGGGGACCTTGAGCACAGAATCACACGGAGAAGTCGTACACGCCTACCCAGAGCCCACGACGTATGTGAAGCTCGCGGTCTTTCTGGCAATCTTCACCGTCATCGAGGTCGCGACCTACTACATCAACGCGCCGGTACTGTTGATCACGCTGGTGCTGCTTGGATTAATGTTCGTCAAGTTCGTTCTGGTGGTCGGCTACTATATGCACTTGAAATTCGACTCGCGGGTCCTAACCGGCATATTCGTGGGCGGACTCTCCGTCGCGCTGTCGATCATGCTCGCGATGATTGCAATCTACACGAATTTCTAAACTCACCGTGCGGACCAGCTGATCGCGAGCCCGGTCAACTGGACCAGAACAGGGTAATATTCAACGCGCGGAGCGCCGGACTGATGCAGACAGGGTTCCGCGCATCTTTGTGCGTAAGAAATGCCGCATGAGGGGCAGAGCGGTTTGGGTAGAACCCGTCGAGCCTTGGTTGCGACGCCGGCTGGCGGGGATGTGGAGGTTAAAGTGTCCGCTTCCAACACGGTGGATATCGCGTTGATCGTAGCCGTCGCGGCTGGGATTCTCGCGTTGGTGTACGGTGCCTTCTTGATTCGCTGGGTGCTCTCGCGTCCCAACGGCAGCCCGGAGATGAAAGAGATCGCCGCGGCCATTCAAGAGGGCGCAAGCGCCTATATGAAACGTCAGTATCAACTCGTCGCGATTGTGGCAGTCGTCGTCGCGATCATCCTCGGGTTCGCGCTCGATCTCACAACGGCGATTGGGTTTCTGGTCGGAGCGACGGCCTCTGCAACGGCCGGATTTGTGGGCATGAGCGTCGCGGTTCGCTCGAACGTACGTACCGCGGAGGCAGCACGATCCGGACTGGGCCCCGCGCTCTCGGTCGCGTTTCGTGGCGGCAGCGTAACCGGCCTTTTCGTGGTCGGCCTCGGTCTTCTTTCGGTCTCCATTTTCTACGCCATTGTTCGTGACACCGCGCCGCTCGTTGGACTCGGGTTTGGCGGCAGCCTCATCTCGGTCTTCGCCCGAATCGGCGGCGGTATCTACACCAAGGCGGCCGACGTCGGCACCGACCTTGTCGGCAAAGTTGAAGCGGGCATTCCAGAAGACGATCCACGCAACCCGGGCGTCATCGCGGACAACGTCGGTGACAACGTCGGCGATTGCGCCGGCATGGCGGCCGACCTGTTCGAGACGTACGCGGTTACCGCGGTCGCGGCCATGCTCCTCGGCCACCTGGTCTTCAACAGCGAGATCGCCGTCGTCTTCCCACTCGTGATCGGCGCCGCGTCGATCGTCTCCTCAATCATCGGAACCTTCTTTGTCCGCCTCGATTCCAGCGGCTCAATTATGCGGGCACTCTACAAGGGGCTGATCGCGGCGATCGTTCTGGCAGCCATCGCGTTCTTCCCGCTTACCTACTGGGTGATGCACAACAACACGCAGATTACGGGAGCGTCGGTCACGATCTTCAACCTGAGCATCGCGATGTCTGCGACGCTCAAACTCTTCCTGGCCGCGCTCATCGGCATCCTGGTGACGCTGGGCTTCGTGGTCATCACGGAGTACTACACATCGATGAAATACGCGCCGGTGCGTCAGATCGCGGACGCATCTGAGTCAGGCCACGGTACGAACATTATCGCTGGACTGGGTGTGTCGATGCGTTCCACGGCTCTCCCAATCATCCTGATCTCGCTGGCGATCTACACAGCCTTCAATTTGACGTCCGAGGCTGGCCCGGCCAGTACCGGAACGGGACTGTACGGTATCGCGCTCGCCGCGATGGCGATGCTCTCGATGACCGGCATCATCGTCGCGATCGACTCCTTCGGCCCGATCACCGACAACGCTGGCGGTATTGCCGAAATGGCGGAACTACCACAGGCTATTCGCGACGTCACGGATGAACTGGATGCGGTAGGCAACACGACCAAGGCGATCACCAAGGCCTACGCGATCGGTTCGGCCGGCCTGGCCGCGCTGGTGCTGTTCGCCTCGTACTTCCTGGAGATTCGCGGCAACATCAGCTTCGACCTACGCAATCCGAATGTGGTGATCGGTCTCTTTATCGGCGGCGCGCTTCCCTACTTCTTCGGCTCCATGCTGATGGACGCCGTGGGCCGCGCGGGAAGTTCGGTGGTCCAGGAGGTCCGGCGCCAGTTCAGGGAGATTCCAGGTATTCTGGAGGGCAAGTCCAAGCCAGAGTACGGCCGGGCAGTCGACATCGTCACGCGCCGCGCACTGCGCGAGATGATGATCCCGGCGCTGCTCCCGGTCCTCGCCCCGATCGTCGTTGGCGTGACGCTCGGCAAACAAGCGGTCGGCGGGCTCCTGATTGGGTCAATCGTGACCGGGCTGTTCGTCGCCATCTCGATGACGACCGGTGGCGCCGCCTGGGACAATGCTAAGAAGAGCATCGAGGCGGGAGCGTATGGGGGCAAGGGCAGCTTCGCTCACCAGGCATCGGTCACCGGCGACACGGTCGGCGATCCCTACAAAGACACCGCGGGCCCGGCCATCAACCCGATGATCAAGATCGTCAACATCGTCGCGCTGCTGCTCGTGGTGGCGCTGAACTGGTAATCCACGACGCACTGCAGACGATTCGAACATGAACGAGAGGCCGGTGGATTCTCCGCCGGCCTTCTTCGTGTCAGGCACTGTTCTGAGTTTCATTAGACTGTGCGACGTATGCGTCACACCGTCCACCGCGGGCAAGATGAACTATCGCCTGTTCGTGACGACGAAGAGAACCCGAATCACTGATCAGCCGGGGTTCGCGGCGGGAATGCCGCGTTGAACTCCTCGAGCGTGGGCAATGACGGCTGCGCCCCGTGATGCTGGACCGCCAGGGATCCGGCGATCACCCCAGCACGCACCGCGTCGAGCTGGGACGCCCCGCGAGCCAGCCAGGCGCACAGCGCGCCGCAGAACGCATCTCCGGCCCCTGTCGTGTCAACGGCCCGAACGACGGGTGCAGGCACCAGCTCATTGACGTTATCGTCGTTTAGCCAGGCACCGCGCGATCCGAGCGTGACGATCACGGCCGACCGGACACCCATGTGTCGTATTTCGGTTGCGACAGATGAGACGTCTTCGAGACGGACCGGACCGTAATGCAGAATCTGGCCCGCCTCGATCTCATTGACGATGAGAAGGTCGACGAGCGGCAGCATAGCGATCACGCGCTCATCGAACGGCGCGGCATTCAGTACGTTGACCGCCCCTCGCGCCAGTCCCACCGCAAGCACGGCACGAACAGTCTCGAGCGGAATCTCCAGCTGTTGGGAGAAGACGTCGCCCGGCCGGCACCAGCTTTCCAGAACCGGTCCGACATCCCCTGCCTCGACGGCACCGTTCGCCCCGGGAACCAGGGTGATCGAGTTCTGGCCGTTGGTCGACTCCACCTGAATGACCGCGACGCCGCCGAACCCGTCGATTGTTCGAACGTTCCCAATTCCGACGCCATCAGATCGCAGCGCGGCGAGGCGCTCAGTGCTGTTCGCGTCGCGCCCGACGGCCCCGAAGAACTCCACCTCGGCACCCAGCCGTGAGGCGGCGATGGCCTGATTGGCTCCCTTACCACCTCCATAGATCGCGAACGACTCACCGATCAAGGTCTCGCCAGGCTCCGGAAACCGGTCCGAGCGGACCACGAAATCGGTGTTGATGCTTCCGACGACCGCGACCCTACGCATCATCGAAATCATCCACCTGACGCATCGCGGGGTGCCGCCAGCGCCCGACGAGCAGGTACTTGATCATCAGCCCGCGCAATCGTAACCAGGCATGCCGAGCACGTCCGATCTCCTGCGACTCGGGAGCGTGCCCGCCGTACCGTTCTCGCACGTATAGCTCGGCGAGCAGGTTGACGTGCTGGCGAGACCCAGGCACGCGGTCACCAATCATCGAGGCGTATTCATACGGGGTCATCGACGATTTAACCGGCACTCCGCCCCAACTTGCGCTTCGCTGTGCCTTCGTGAAGAACTGAGTCGCCGGAGTCAAGCCTCGCAGACCGCGCAACCAGAGGTATCCGATGAATCCGATGATTGCGAGCAGCACCACGATCATGGCTCGCACGGCCCAGCCGAACGGACCGGTCTTGGACGATGACGAAACGAACGGTCCACCGCCACCAACCGGGTTGTTGTTCTCGAGGAAGTTGGGATCTTCGCGCGGGCCAAGGTTGCTCGCGGAGTCACCCGATGAGGAGGACTGGGCCGTGGTCGGCGCGGCCGGAGCGTCGCGGCTGATCGGGCTTCTGGCAGCGGTCGGCTCGAAAGGTACCCATCCATAACCCGGGAAGTAGACTTCCACCCAAGCATGCGCGTTCAGGTCCCTGTACAGGTAACCGCCAGCATTGCTGTCGAACTTGGCTGGGTAGAACCCAACGGCGATGCGACTCGGGATGTTCAGCACGCGCAGCATCTCGATCATGGACGACGCATAGAAGGTGCAATAGCCCTGCTTGGCGTCAAACAGGAACCAGTCAACCGCGTCCTGGCCCTTGGGCGGAACGCCGACGTTTTCGTTGTATTTGTAGTTCTGTCGCAGGTAGTTTTCGATCGTCGCTGCGATGTCGTATGGGTTGCCCTTGCCAGCGGCCAGTTGGTTGGCGAGCTGTTTTGTCCGATCAGTCACGTCGGGCAACTGCAGGTAGCGACTGGTAATCTCGACTGGATAGTTGGAGCTCGCGGCGCGAAGTTGCTCGGACGTGGCGTTACTCACCACGGACGTGACGTCGTAGGTATCGCCGGATCCGACGCCATTCTGCGCGAACACCGCCTCGACATCGGAGTACACCGGCAGCTGACCGGTAAATGTCAGCGTCTTGACCGTGAAGTCGGAACCCACCTGGTAGCTTGTTCGAATCGATTGTCCATCCAATGACGACTGAGCATTACGGATTGCCTGCATCTCAGCCGGGTCAATGCTGTACGTCTGCCCGGTTCCAAGCTGGACGGTCACCGTGGGCGAGGCCTGCGGCGTCGGACTTGGTGTTGGCTCTACCGTCGGCGTGGCGCTCGCGTCCGGAACTGGCGTCGGCGTCGGTTCGACGGGCGCCGGTGGCGCCGCGAAATGTGCGTTTTGCAGGGCTTGCACGAGCGGCCACAGGAGCGGCGGCGTGTTATCGACGGTTGCCGACTGCACGTCGAGCGGCTGATCCTGGTACATGTGCCAGGCAACTTGAAGCTGTGCCTGTTCACTGACCGTTTGAAGTTGTCCCGGAGAATAAATCACGGCTCCACGCGGACTAATAATGTTCACCGTGTACTTCTGGATCGACGTGCCTTTCGTCGTTGATTTCGGAATGGGAATGATCTCGCCTGGCTGAACCGGTATGAGTGGCGAGACACCGCTCCCGTTGACGTGCGTCTGCGAGATATCTGAGGTCCAGCCGCTGCCGTCAAAGTTGTCATAGCGGTGTGCCGCAAGGTAGGGCGAGGAATCCCCTTTGATAAGAACAACTGGCTGGTCGCTCAGGTGAAGCGGGCCGCCGACTTGAAACGAATCACCAAAACTGGCAAAGCCGGTAACGCCACCGGACGCTCCCGGCCCGCGGAGCGACCCGAACCAACTGTTGAACGTGTTCTCGACACGCACCCAGGGACCGTTCACATCCTCCCAGGCAGAGTGAATCGTCTGATTCTGCGTCGAGATGGGAATAGCCCAACCCAGGATGATGACAAAGACCGAGACATAGCTCGCAGTCCAGAGTCCGCGCCAGACGATGCTGTCAGGGAAGGGTGTTCCACGATGCCGCCACTCGTCTATCTTGCGCGAGAAATTGAAGCGCATCATGAGCAGGATCGACGCGAAGAGGTAGAGGACGACCAACATCGTCGGAACCTTGAGCGAATAGCCCATGTTCATAAAGAGGACGACGCCCGGCAGCAATAGGGAAAGCCAGATCCACCGCGAACGGAAGATGAACCAGACCGACGTGTAGCTCAGAATGTAGAGGAGCGCGGCCATCATAAGCACGAAGAGGTAGAGGTCCTCAGCGTGTTGCCCGTGTGAGATGGCCGTAAACCACTGATCCCAGCGCGACCAGAGATAGTGAAGCTTCGCTTCTCGACCGCCAATGTTGTCGCTCAGGAAGTTCGTCATCTCGTACATGACGACGACGGTGCCGACTGCCAGCGCGATGAGATGGGCGATCAGCGCCGGAATTCGCTCGATCTGAGATAGGAGTAGCCCAACCAGCAGCCCGACAAGCGTGATGGATGTCAGAATGCTGAGGCCATCGGTCCAATCGGCAGTCTGAGTCGACCAGGTCGCCGTGAAGACGATCAGCGCGACGAGGAAAAACGAGGACCAGCCTTCTCGAATAGCGAAGCGTTGCATGTTCTGTCCCTGGCGAATACGGTCGATGCCAACCCGCGGTCAGTGAAGTTCGTGTGGGACGGGTGCCCCGCGCCCGGTCGCCCGAGCTAGACGATTCGCTTCTGTGGCATCGCCTGTCCATGTGTCGTGAGTGCGCGGCTAACGTCGTCGCCATATTTCACAAGATAGCTGGGTACGCCAATGGCGGCGAGGTCACTGACGATCATCAGGCTGCTGTCACGGCTACCGAAGGTGCTGGGCTCGACCACGATCGTGACGACGCGGGCATGCCGGGCGACCAATTCCATCACCGCCGCAACCCAGCGCTCGTCGGTCGACGGAGTGATCACCACGACGGTGCTGTTTCGGGAAAAGAGAGCACCCTCAGCCAAGAGCGTCTCGTCAATCGATTGGTTTCCGTCCGCGTGCACGACGGTCAGCAGTTCGAGGATCTTGACCATCTGCCGGGCACCACGGTCGGTCGGGATCACCGTCGGCTGGCTGCCGTTGACGATCATGCCAACCGTCCGGTTCTGGTCGAGAAAGTGGTGTGCCAGCGAGGCGGCAATCGTCACCCCGTACTCTTCGGTCGAGTCGAGCCAGAACGAGAGCGGCACATCCTTCATGCTGGTGAAACGGTCGCCCATCTCGGGGCTAATCCCACGGGCACGAACGTGGTGTCGTGCCTCCATGTCGAGCACCACCCACACGTCGGCCGTGGGGTCCAGTTCGAACTCCTTGACCATCAGTTCGCCTGTGCGCGCCGTGGCCGACCAGGAGATGCGATTGTAGCTGTCACCAGGCAGGTACTGTCGAACACCGGACGCGTTCGGCGTGACGAACGGGGTGCGTCGTTGAATCGAGTTGCCGCCCGGCAGCTCGCCGACCGGCAAACGAAAGCCGCTCAAATCGACGGTCGCCGGGTAAACCAACAGTTCCTGCATGTGCGGAACCAGCCGCTGTGCCGGAAAGAGATCGAACGGGTCACCGGATCGCAGAGTCAGCGGACCGATGTGGAAGCGTCCGCGCCGTGAGCACCAGGTTTCGACGCGCCAACGAGTCGCATCGTTGGGTCCCAGGTGCACCACACGACTCAGGTGGTGACCCGGAAGATCGGAATGATCTGCGACTTCCAGCCAGAGCTTGGCGAGGCGGCTGCGATTTTCGACGCGGATCCGCTCGACCAGCGTCTGCCCAACCTGCGCGCGATCGGCACGCGTCTCCCGTGTCACGACCAGCCCGCGCAGGCTCAACCTGCTCCAGACGAATGTCGCGACCAGCAGCGCGGCCAGCACGAAGAAGATCTTCTGCAGCACATCCCACTGATTGAGTTGCGCCAACAGGAGTACGACGAATACCAGAACCAGGAGTTTCAGGCCGTTCACGACGAAGAGCCGATTCCTCGCCAGCCACGACTCCGTTCCGGCTCGCGCGAGATCGGGCGCGAACCGGGGACACCGGTCGTTGTCAGAATCTCACGAATGACCATGCGCCCGTCGACGTTCTTCATGCGTGCGCCCGGACTAACGATGACGCGATGTGAGAGAGTCGAACTTGCGAGCGCCTTGATGTCGTCCGGGATCACGTAGTCACGTCCAGACATCGCGGCCCAGGCACGCGAGGTGTTGTAGAGCGCGAGCGATCCGCGTGGACCAGCGCCGAGATACACGTCGTCGTGCTCGCGCGTCGCCTCCACGACCGAGACGATGTATTCCTTGAGCGTATCGTCAATGTGAACTTCCCGAACCGCCTGCTGCGCGGCGATCAACTCGTCGGCGCCGACCACTTGCTCCAGGCTCTCGATTGGGTGCTGGTAGTGCTGCCGGTTGAGAATCTCAATCTCGCTGCGGTGTCCTGGGTAGCCGAGAGAAATGCGAATCAAAAAGCGGTCAAGCTGTGCTTCGGGAAGGGGAAACGTTCCTTCGTACTCGATGGGGTTCTCAGTGGCCAACACAATGAACGGGTTGGGCAGGATGTGGGTAACGCCGTCAACAGTGACTTGGCCTTCTTCCATCGACTCGAGTAGGGCCGACTGCGTCTTTGGAGTGGCACGGTTGATCTCGTCGGCGAGGACGATCTGGGCCACCACCGGACCGGGCCGGTACTCGAATTGTCCGAGTTGCTGATTGAAGACGCTGACGCCGGTGACGTCGCTGGGAAGAAGGTCCGGCGTGAATTGGATGCGCTTGAAGGTGCAGCCAATGCTGCGGGCAATCGCTTTGGCGAGCATCGTTTTGCCGACGCCAGGGACATCCTCGACAAGCACGTGGCCGCGGCACAAGAGTGCAACGAGAACGAGCTGGACTTCCTGTCGCTTACCAACGATGACCGTCTCGACGTTGCGGACAATGCGTTCGGCTAACGCCTCGGCGGTGTCCATGATGCTCCCTTCCTGCCGGGTAAGGAACAACCGCTCAGTGTACCGAGCGGAACGTCCACCGCGGCTATCGACACAATTCGTGTTCCCTGGCCTGGTCCCTCACCTGCCAACCTGGAAACTGGGCAATTGAGGCGCGTTGGGGGTCATCGACAGAACTTCACCAAGCAACCTCAGTTAGTGCAATTCGGCTCTGTCCCGGATTATATCAACCGCTTTCCGTACGGAACCGATTCTATATCCACCATACGTGGGTTTCAATGGTTTGGATTGCGGTCTATCTCGACTCAAGCGTCGTGCGAATCGCCGCTCGAAGACGCTCCGCACGATCACACGGTTCGTGCACGACGATCCCGGCGTTTATGTCAAATCGCCAACTCTCGCATGGACGGCGACCCGACGTCTCTCCCCGGCTATAATTTATGGATGCAGAGAGGAGCTCCCATCATATGAAGTCAGTCAAAGATGCAGCGGGCCGTTCGATCATGCTCGTGGACGGTTACGGCCTTGCCTTCCGCGCCTTTCACGCCCTTCCAGAAACACTCACGACGTCGGCTGGTGAGCAGGTGAACGCGGTCTTCGGCTTCACCTCCATGCTCCTCGACGCGATTCGCGAACACCACCCAGATTATGTCGTGGTGAGCTTCGATGTCGGTAAGACGTTTCGGCATGAGGCATTCGAGGGATACAAAGCCCAACGAGCACCAATGCCGGATGAGATGCGTGGTCAGATGCATCGGATCTTCGCCGTGCTCGAGGCACTCAACATCCCGGTCTACTCCAAAGAAGGTTTTGAGGCGGACGACGTGATCGGCACCATCGCCCGGATGGCCGGCGAAAAAAAGATGAACGCGCTGATCGTCACGGGCGACAGCGACTTACTGCAACTGGTCGACGGCGACGTCCAGATTATCCTTCCGGGTCGGCAGCGCTTTGGCGATTACCGCGTCTATGATCGTGCAGCCGTGATCGAACGCTATGAATTCGATCCCGAACGTATCCCAGACTACAAGGCACTGGTTGGCGACACCTCCGACAACATTCCTGGAGTGCCGGGAATCGGCGCCAAGACGGCGACTGCCATGATTCAGAAATTCCCCTCGCTCGAAGCCATGCATGAGCATCAGGAGGAGATTTCACCCACGCGCGCCCGGAACTCATTCGGCGAGCACTACGACCAGGCACTCGCCGGTCGCGCACTCGCCACGATCGTGCGCGACGTGGACCTCGATATCGATCTGGACGCCTGCCTGCTGGCCGATTTCGAGCGGGGCAAGGTGATCGACCTCTTCCGGGAACTCGAGTTCCGCACGCTTGCCGCGAAACTTCCCGACACGGTCGAGCAGAGCACCCCGCCAGTTGAGATTGTCGAGGCGACGCGCACCGTCGTCACTGAACGAGCACAACTCGACGCACTGGTGCGCGAGATGCTCGAATCAGACGCAGTCGCGTTCGACGTCGAGACGACCTCAACGGACCCGATGCGCGCCGAATTGGTTGGCATTGCGTTAGCCACCTCGCCTGAAAAGAGCTATTACGTCCCGGTCCGCCACGCGAACCACGACGGCAAGCTCAGCGAGGAGGAACTCCGCAAGGCGCTCGCCCCGGTCTTCCAAAATGACAAGCCTGCCATCTACGCGCACAACGGGAAGTATGATGCGCTGGTCGTCGAGCAAGCCGGATTCGCTCGGCCACACATCGATTTTGACTCGATGATCGCGGCCTACCTGCTTGGCGATTCATCCGTCGGGCTGAAGCAACTGGCGTTCACGCGACTCGGCATCGAGATGACCGAGATCACGGAATTGATCGGCCGTGGCAAGTCCCAGATCACCATGGATCAGACCGACGTTCAGCAGGCGTCCGACTATGCATGTGGTGATGTCGAGGCGACCTATCTCCTCGTCAAACAACTCGAGCCAGAGCTGGAGCAGCGCGGACAGACGAATCTCTTCCAATCCATCGAACTCCCGCTTATCGACGTGCTGATCGACATGGAAGAGGCCGGCATCGCCGTTGATGTCGAATTTCTGGATCAGCTCTCACGCCAACTCGCCGGACAGATCGGCGAACTCGAATCGGAGATCTACCAGCACGCCGGGCAGGAGTTCAACATCAACTCCACCAAGCAGCTGGGACAGATACTGTTCGATGATCTCGGACTGCCCACTGGGCGCCGTACCAAGACCGGTTACTCGGTCAGCCAGGATGTTCTCGAGGGACTGCGGGACGCGCATCCGATGGTCGGCACGATCCTCGAATACCGGCAACTTCTCAAGCTCAAGTCAACCTACGTCGACGCACTCCCAGCTCAGGTGAATCCGAAAACCGGCCGCGTCCACACGTCGTATAACCAGACGATCGCCGCCACCGGGCGTTTGAGCTCAACCGATCCGAATCTGCAGAACATCCCGGTACGCACCAGCATCGGACGCTCCGTTCGCAGCGCCTTCATCGCCGACAATCGACCCGACCGCCGACTCTGGGACGAGGACGCAGTATTCCTATCGATTGACTATAGCCAGATCGAGCTGCGACTCATGGCTCACATGAGCGAGGACGAGACACTGCTGCGCGCGTTCCGCGAAGGTCAAGACATTCACGCCGCCACTGCCGCGGATGTCTTTGGCATCCCGATCGACCAGGTGACGTCCGATCAACGGCGTGTTGCCAAAACGGTCAATTTCGGCATCATGTACGGCATGCAGGCGTTTGGCCTCTCGCGGGACACCGGGATGAGTCGTGCTGATGCGCAGCAGTTCATAGACCGCTATATGGCACGACTCCCGGGCGTGCGCGCCTTCCTGGAACGAACCAAGGAAATTGCGGCGCGTCAGGGCTACGTTGAGAGCATGTTCGGGCGACGTCGCTACCTGCCAGACATCACCTCGTCTAACTTCAACGTCCGCCTGGGTGCCGAGCGTATGGCGATCAACATGCCGCTGCAAGGGACCGCTGCCGACATCATGAAGCTTGCAATGATTCAGGTTCACCAGGCGTTGAAGGAGCGAAACATGCGCGGGCGCATGCTGCTCCAGGTACACGACGAACTCCTGTTTGAATTGCCAAAGTCTGATGTCGAAGCACTCGGCTCGATGGCGAAAGAGATCATGGAGAATATTGTCGAGCTGAACGTGCCGCTCGGCGTCGAGCAATCAGTCGGTCCCAACTGGGAGGAACTAGAGCCGATCTAACTCAAGGTTGGTGATACCGTCTTGATCATCATCGACGAATCGCGTAGAATTTCCAAGGATATCGATTGGTTGTCCAGTCAAGGAGGTTGGGCCTGATGCCCATCTACGAGTACGCGTGTGGATCGTGTGGCTATCATTTTGAGGCGAAGCAGCGGTTCAATGATGATCCGATCGCCGAGTGCCCCGAGTGCGGTCAGGCGGTTCGGCGCGTCCTCCACCCGGCGGGGATCATTTTCAAAGGGTCGGGGTTCTACAAAAACGACAGTCGCAACGGAAGCAGTTCGCCCAAGACGACGTCCAGCGCTCCCGCTGCAGATTCCACGCCGGAGAGCACCGCCAAGCCCGAGACCGCCACAGACGCGGTCCCGTCGACACCGGTGGATTCAAAGTGATCGCTAACGACGCTGGTTCAGCGCCAGTCTCACGTGTGTTTTGCTCCTGTCCGAAGGGGATGCCGGGAGTTCTGGTATCCCCACCGAACGATGTGTCGCGGTACCTGGTTCACGGACGTGTTGGGGACCGGAGCAGCGGAAAACGTGATCACCTCGTTACGTCTTCTTTAGCCCAGGCTCGTTCGTAACGCCTCCGGGCCCACGTGTCCCAGCCTATCTTCGGGCGTCCGGTATTGATTCGCACCGCGACTATCACACCCACTACCGTTCCATGACCGGATACTGGCGCGCTGATGCGCGTCGCGTTCTTCGTGCTTGTGGTCTCACGAGCACGGCGACATTGATATTGAGGAGAGCAGGATGGCGCTGAGAATTTCAGACACGTTGACCGGTGAAAAGCGCGAGCTTGTGCCGATTGAGCCTGGCCGCGTAAAGATGTACGTCTGCGGCCCGACCGTTTACTCCGACGCGCACATTGGCCACGCCATGTCGGCAATCGTGTTCGACGTGATTCGGCGCTACCTGGAGTATTCGGGATACACCGTCGACCACGTGCAGAATTTCACGGATATCGACGATAAAGTAATCCAGCGTGCGGCCACGCTCGGCATTACTCCAGAGGCGCTCGCCCAGCGACTGATCGACGACTGGCATGAGGAGATCGCGGAATTGCACATCCTGCCAGCCACGGAGTATCCGCGAGCCACTCAGGAGGTCGACACGATCATCGAGATGATCCAGGGGCTAATCGACGACGGCAACGCCTATGCCGCGCCAAACGGAGACGTTTTCTATCGAGTGACGTCCTTCCCCGGCTACGGAAAACTCTCGCGTCGTGAGCTTGAGCAGATGCTTCCAGGCGCGCGCGTCGAGGTCGACCCGAACAAAGAGGACGCGATGGACTTCGTGCTCTGGAAATCAGCCAAACCTGGCGAGCCCGCCTGGGATAGCCCCTGGGGACCTGGGCGTCCCGGCTGGCATATTGAGTGCAGCGCCATGATCTACCGCCATCTTGGACCGCGTATCGATATCCACGGGGGCGGATCCGATCTTATCTTCCCTCACCACGAGAACGAAATCGCGCAGTCCGAGGCCTTCACTCACGCGGTGCCAATGGCGTCATTCTGGGTACACAATGGGTTGCTGCAGCTCGGCGGCGAGAAGATGAGCAAGTCGGTCGGCAATCTGGTCAGCATCCATGAACTGCTTGACAAGGGCGACGGACAGGCCTTCCGTTTCTTGGTGCTGAATTCGCATTATCGCAATCCGCTCGTTTTCAACGACGAAACGCTCGAATCCTCGCGTCGTGGTCTCGCACGAATGGCGTCTGCCGTTCGCAACTTCGATCCAGATCGCGTGCCCGACTCGGCGCCGGATCAATCTCTCAGTGAGGCGTCGGCCCGTGCCGAGGAGCAGTTCCGACAGGCAATGGACGATGACTTCAACACGCCGATCGCCCTCTCGGTGCTGTTCGACCTCGCACGTACGATCAATCGCGAGGAAGATGCGGCGGCGCCGACCGGCGCCGTACGTTTCGCGCAGGCAACGTTGAAGCGGCTGGCGGGCGTGCTTGGGCTGACGCTAAAGTCGGCCGAAACCACCGGAGAGGGCGATATCGCGCCCTTTATGGAGATCTTGCTCGACGTTCGACGACAGCTGCGCGAGCGTAAGCAGTGGGACCTGGCCGACGCGATCCGCGACCGGCTGGAGGTCCTCGGGCTGCGCCTCGAGGACACGCAGTCCGGCACAACCTGGCACCGGGACTGATCGACGTGGCGAGTCGCGAGAGCGAGATCATCTATGGCCGCAACGCGGTCATCGAAGCACTGCGCGGGCGGCGGCGCCACCGCCGCCTGTATCTGGCCCCCGGCGCCGAGCGCCAGGAGCGAGTCGCGGAACTGCTCGGCCGGGCCCAGGAGGCCGGGGTTCCGATTTCACGACCGGTACCGCGCGATCTGGATCGAATCGCGGGCGATGTCAATCATCAGGGAGTAGCACTCGAGACTGGGGCCTATCCGTACGTTGATCTGGACGACCTGATCAAGGTAGCCGATCAGCGTCCGATACTCTTCCTTGACCACGTGCAAGATCCCCAGAACCTCGGGACGCTGCTGCGAACGGCCGACGCAACCGGAGTGGCCGGCGTCGTCATTCCCGACCGGCGCTCGGCGAGTGTCACCCCGGCCGTGGTAAACGCCTCGTCTGGCGCCGTCGAGCACCTGCGGATAGCGCGGGTGACCAACCTCGGCCGGGCGCTGGAAACCTGCAAAGAATCCGGCTTTTGGATCGTCGCGTTGGAGCATCGTGAAGACGCCGAATCGCTCTTCACGTCACCGATTCCGACGCCGACCGGACTCCTCATCGGCTCGGAAGGAAAAGGCATCGGTCCCACACTCATCAAACACTGCGACGTACTGGTAACGATACCCATGGTCGGCCGGATCGAATCGCTCAACGCCGCGGTCGCGGGCTCCGTCGCGCTGTACGAGCTGCTGCGCCGGCAGGTGGCGAACGCGAACGTGTAAGCAGGACCAAGGTCCGCAGTTCGCTGGCTCAAATTGAATTCGGCCGTCCCGCTCGGTATAGTAATGATGGTGGTAACGGCGTTCGCTGGTGCGAACGCCAATTTTGGCGCCGGTGGATTCTCCTGTGGCGGCCGGCGATGGGATGGAAGAAAGGCAATCACAGTATGAAGGTCATCCTCTTACAGGATGTGCCCAAGGTCGGAGACGCCGGTAGCATTCAATCCGTCAAAGACGGGTTTGCCCGCAATTACCTGATTCCGCAGGGTCTCGCGACCGAGGCAACGACAGGACGCATCAAGGACGCCGAACAGCGACTACAATCGGTGCAGCGCAAGATCGGGCGTGAAGAACAGGCGCAGCAGTCTCTTGCCGACAAGCTTGACGGCATGCGTATTCAGATGGTCGCGCGCGTCGGTGAGCAGGGTCGTCTTTACGGGTCAATCACGAACGCTGAAATCGCGAACCAGATTTCGCTCAATTCGGGTGAAGAGATCGACCGGCGCAAAGTCCTGCTGGACGAGCCAATTCGAACCGTTGGCGAGCATCAGGTAACAATCCACCTGGTCGGCAAGCTTCGCCCGATGGTGACCGTGGTGGTAACGCCTGAAGAAGGCGTTGGCGGCGCGTTTGGCGACGTCGAGACGACTCCCGCCGAAGAAGGGATTGCCGCGAGCGCGCAGGAAGGCCCGGCCGCCGAGGTCGAGGACGAAATGCGCGGTGTCGCCGATCTTGAACCGCTAACCGACGAAGAGTAGGATCACGCTCCCGGGGGACACAGGACGCATGGTCGAGACGGTCGAAAAGCTTCCTCCACACAATATGGAGGCTGAGCAGTCAGTCCTTGGAAGCCTGCTCATCGACCGTGACGCGGTGATCCGCATCGCGTCCTTTCTCAAGCCGTCCGATTTCTACAGCGCCGGAAATGGCCTCATCTACGAGGCCATCCTCGACCTGTACAACCGTCGCATTCCGCCGGACTTTGTCACTATCGTGGATGAACTGACCCGGCGTGAGCGGCTGCAGGACGTCGGGGGCATCACCTATCTCACCGAACTCATCAACGCCGTGCCGACGGCTGTGCATATTGAGTTCTACGGCCACATCGTCGAGCGGACGGCGACCCTGCGGCGCTTGATCGACGCTGGAGCGACCATCGTCTCGATCGGCTACGACGACTCGATCGAAGTCGAAGACGCGCTCGATCGTTCGGAACGCGCCATCTTCGATGTCTCTCAGCGGCGCACCGTGCGCGATTTCGTCGGGATTGGTGAGGTCCTCGAGACCTACTTCGACAAGCTGGACACCATCCAGCAGAATCGCGGTGAGGTCGTCGGTGTACCGACCGGTTTTGCCGACCTCGACAAACTGACCGGCGGGCTGCAGCGCTCCGACCTGATCATCCTGGCTGCGCGTCCTTCGGTGGGGAAGACGTCGTTACAGCTCGGCATGGCACACAATGCCGCGGTGCGCGCGGGTAAGACGGTCGGCATCTTCAGTCTGGAGATGTCCGCCGAGCAGCTCGTCCAGCGGTTACTGTCGATGGAGACCGGTGTCGATTCTCATCGCCTGCGTATGGGCTACATCGACGACAGCGAATGGGATCAGATCTCGCGCGCGTTTGGACGGCTGGCGGAGGCCAACGTCTTCATCGATGACACGCCGGGCATTTCCATAATGGAGTTGCGCAGCAAAGCACGACGCCTGCTCGCCGAACGCGGGCTCGACATGATCATTGTCGACTACCTTCAGCTTCTATCGGGGCGGCGCACTGAGAACCGCGTGCAGGAGATCTCGGAAATTTCTCGAAGCCTCAAGGGCCTGGCGCGTGAACTCAATATCCCAGTGTTAGCGCTGTCCCAGCTGTCGCGCGCCGTCGAGAGCCGCACCGATCACCGGCCGATGCTCTCCGACCTGCGTGAGAGCGGTAGTATCGAGCAGGACGCCGATATCGTCATGTTCATCTATCGCGAAGAAATCTATGATCGGGAGACCGAAAAGAAGGGCATCGCGGAAGTCATTGTGGCCAAGCACCGTAACGGCCCCACCGACACCGTCAACCTGCGCTTTTTCGAGCGAACTGCTCGCTTCGCCGATCTCGAGCTCTATCTCGAGCCGCCCGGATAGTGCCAACCTTATCCGATTAGAGGAGAAATGAACTCCAATCGCTCCGGTCGGGACGATCCGGTTCCGGTTCCCCGGTCGTTCTTCGAGCGTCATCTCGCACGGATCCGCGACCTTGCGGCCGTCAAGGTGCTGCTGACAATCTACCGGCGAGCGGCCGATCTCGATCGCGACGCACCATTCGTCAGCGAAGAAGCGCTCTTCGAGGACGAACGGTTAGTCGAAGGAGTGAGACTGGCGGCCTCGATTCGGCAACCAATCGACGAGATCCGCCACGGCATTGAAGTTCTGGTGGCCCACGACGCCATTGTGCGCATCTGCGTTGAGCAGGGGAGCGATGAGAGCTACTGGCTGATGCCCAAGGAGACGGATAACCTGCGTCTGCTCAATGCGTTCATCCGCGGTGAGCGCCCATTTCCCTACCGGGCGGTTTCGGATGATTCGATTCCTCGCATCGCGGTTGAGCGACCGAACGTCTTTCGACTCTATGAGCAGAATATCGGCGTACTGACGCCACTGATCGCGGATCAACTCATTGAGGCCATTGAGCTATACCCGGACGGCTGGATTGAAGACGCGATCAATGAAGCGGTAAGCTTGAACCGACGAAACTGGCGATACATTCAACGAATTTTGCAACGATGGGGGACCGAAGGGCGCGGAGATGAGACATATCGGCGAAATCAGAGCGCTTCGGGATTCGTCCAGCCAGAAAAATACCTCCGAGGAAAGTACTCCTCCCTCTTCAAACAGGGCGAGTAGCTGTCCGATCTGTGGTGGAGCCGGATTCTATCGGATTGACGTACCGATCGGTCATCCCATGTTCGGCAAGCCGGTTGTGTGCCAGTGCCGCCAGGTGCAGATGGACGCGCGCCGGCAGCAGGATTACGGCGAGATCAGCGGCCTCGGAATTCTCGAGGACTGGACATTCGAGCTGTTCGACCGGAATGTGCCGGGAGTTCGCCAAGCTTTCGACATCTGTCTAAAGTATGCGCAGAACCCGGACGGCTGGTTGTTGCTGACCGGCTCATTTGGCTGTGGCAAGACCCACCTCGCGGCGGCAATCGCAAATTATGTCGCCCAGGGACAGGTGACGTATCCACTCTTCACCGTTGTTCCGGACCTGCTCGACTACTTGCGAGCAACGTTTGCACCCGATCACGAGTCCAACTACGACAGTCGCTTCAATGAAGTGCGTAACGCCAGCTTGCTCGTACTCGACGATCTCGGCACCGAGAACTCCACGCCGTGGGCAACCGAGAAACTGTTCCAGATCATCAACTATCGCTACAACCAACGCCGTCCGACGATCATCACGACGAACCGTGATCTCGACCGGATGGACCCGCGCATTGCTTCGCGTATCAAGGACAGCGCGATTTGCACGCATATCTTTATTGATGCGCGCGATTACCGCGAACGACGGAGTCGTCCGAGCCGCGCGCGCTGAAACACAGGACCGATCGGGGGCCGATTCGCACCGTCTGGCCCAAATCTCCCCAACATCCGAACTTTGGTACTATCCGGAACCCAATACCCAATTCGTATACTGAGCACGGACGCTCGACTCGTTGTCCACATGCGCGTCGCTTCGCCGCGACGGTTGAGCCTCCGGAGGAACCAACATTCATCCTGCGTCGACATTGCCGGAAGTTTGGGAGAACAGCGTGGCCGACCAGAGCGACGCCGTCAATGACAATCAGAGTGTGATCGACGGAGCAACCAGAGCTCTGAGCGAGACAAAGCCGCGACCCGCGGCGCGCCACGAGAACAATCCAGGATCAGGACCGGGAGCCACGTGGGAGGTACCGGGGATCAACCTCGGGCCGTTCACCGTGACCCAACCGCTGGGGGCTCATTTCCAGGTACCTGGAGAAGTCAGCAGGTTGGTGGCGGATGCGGATCGGGAAATCGCTCGTGGCCGGCTCGAGAGCGCGCTCGATCTCACGTTAGAAGCACAGTGTTTCCAGCCCGGGTGTATCGGGCTCTTTATTCGCCAGGCGGAATTGTTGCTCGCCACCGGCCGTCACGATTCGGCCAGGAGTATCGCAGACACCATCTCGTCGCTGGCGGACCTCCTACCCGAAGAGTCGCTCGAGGTCGACACTGAGCGTATCGCGACTCACGCGAACCCGACTGACGAGAATGTGCTGCACCTCGCCTACACGGCTATGCGCGCCGGCCGGGACGATCTGATCGATCGCTACCTGCCCATTGCCGTCGACACGGCGTCGCTCCAATCTGACCCTTCGCTGGCGCTTGAACTGTCGCGCAATTGGCTTGAGATCCGGCCGGAAAGCATCGACGCCGCGTTCAGCCTGGTACGCGAGAATCTACGCACAGGCAATTCGACGCAGGCGGGCGAACTCGCAGAGATGCTTGCCCACAAGTCCAACGACCCGCGAGCGCTGATCGTTCGCCTCGTGCTCCTCTGCGGACATTCCGATCCGGAGCAGTGGAACGTTACCGTCTCGCTGTTGTCAGCCGTCGAAGCACGGCGAGTCGAACTGCCTCACATTCAGTCTCTGCTACGAGAAATGATCGCCGTTCAGCCGTCGAACGAATCGCTGGTCGTTCACAGCGGGGTATTCGAGGTCAACGCTGGGAACCCGGACGCGGCATTTCACCTGTTGAGCGCCATTCGCCCGGCAGATCCAGCGGCCTACTACGTAGCGCTGGTCTCGTGCGCCCGTGCCGCCCTGGCGACCGGCAACGTGGCGGCGTCCGACGACGCCTTACGACGCGCGATTGAACTCCAGGGCAAACAGGACATAGCGGGCTTCGCGGCCACATGTCCAGTGCTTCAGCCGCCGCACGATCTGTTCTCGATCGGTAAATCGATGGCCGGAGCTCTGCAGCAGCGAGGAGAGGTCGCGGAGGCCACCGCGCTGCTCGAACGACTCTCGTCGCTCAATACCGGTCGTGAGGATCTCGCGCGCGCCTACGCCGACGCGCTGGCCAAGAGCGGCAAACGCGAGATTGCCATCGCGCGTCTCGAGGAGATGCTGCGACAGCACGAGGAGACCAATAACCGAGAGGGCGTGCTCCTCACGATTCGGTCGATCTTGCAAATTTCACCGGGCAACCTGCGCTTGCGGAATCGACTGATCGACGAGTTCATGAAGCGCGGCTTACTGCAGGAAGCGGTACAGGAACGCTGGACTCAAGCCCAGATCTTAGAGCGTGCGGGTCGCATCGACGACGGCCTCGATCAGCTTCGCAAGGCGTCGGAAGTGGCATCTGCGCTTGGAGATTGGAAGAAACTTGAGAGCATCGTCCGCAAGATGATCCAGTTGAGCGACGATGACATCGACGTCCGGCACTTCGCCGCGACGAAGTTCATCGAGTATGGTCAGATTCGGCCAGCAATGGACCAGCTCTGGGCAGTCGTCGAAATTGCCGGAAAATCGAACGATCCGGACGAAGCCATTGCGGCGCTCCATCAGATCATCGCGCTTGGACCAGAGGAGATTGACGCATATCACAAGCTCGGAGAGGTGCTCGCTGCGGTGGGTGAATTTGCGCAAGCCGAGCGCGTTTACCGGCGACTTGCCACGTTCGCGCCGGATGATCCGGCTATTCAGGCCAAACAATCCGCTCTCGCTGCCATGTCGCGTGGCGGCGATTAGCCCCGAGATCGCCTACACCATCGCAAAGTCCGGCCGGATCGCGTGATACAATCAATTGTGCCAGTAAGGGCGAAGTAAAGAGCGTCACGGTGAGAACATGCCCGAACTCCCATGGATCTTCACGCGGCTCGATCTTCGGGCCGTTATTGATATTGTCTCAGTTGCGTCAATCTTCTTCTGGTTGCTATGGGTCGCGCAAGGGACACGAGCAACCCAGCTGATTCGCGGCCTCGCGATTCTTATTATCGCGGTGGTCGGTGCTGCAAATATTTTCAACCTTGCCGCGCTGAATTGGCTCCTGACGCGAACCCTGCCGGCGCTGATTGTGGCGGTACCAGTCGTATTTCAACCCGAACTCCGGCGCGCGCTCGAACAGCTCGGCCACACGAGTTCCTGGCTCAGACCGCCATTCACGTCCCAGAACGATAGCCAGCTCGAAAAGAGCGTCGACGAGATCACCCGCGCCACCGCCCAGCTCGCGCGACGGCGCTACGGCGCGTTGATCGTAGTGGAACGCGAGACCGGGCTTCAGGATTATGCTGACCGCGGCGTGCCGCTCGACGCGAATCTCACCCGTCATCTCCTGATAAACATCTTTTATCCGAATTCACCGCTGCATGACGGCGCGGTGATCGTTCGAAACGACCGCATCCTGTCGGCCGGATGTGTTCTCCCATTGAGCGACAACGTCACCGGCGGACAACTCGGCACGCGCCACCGAGCGGGGATCGGAATTTCTGAAGAGTCTGATGCCGTCGCGGTGATCGTGTCCGAAGAGACTGGCCGAATCTCGGTGGCGCATAACGGGCGACTGGTGCGCGATCTCGACCAGGAACGCTTGCGACGTATTCTGCGCATGTTGTTGCGGTTAGATCGCGGAGACAGGGGGAGAGATCGCTCCCGCCCTGAACGTCAGAGACCACGAACGGAACCGGCCGAACGCACGGGCGGTCTAGATCGAGTGCCAGAGGATGCAGCAAAGACTACTGCGGGTGCTGAACAGAATACGCCGGTTCTTTGACGCCGGAAACCTTATCCGCGCGATTGTCGCGCTGATTCTCGCGTTCACGCTGTGGGCCTGGGTAACGGCAGAGCAGGATCCGGAAATTGGCCGCACCATTCCATCGGTGCAGGTCTCGGCTATCAACGTGCCGAAGAACATGCAGATCGTTGGCGATCTGCCGCACGTCGAGATTCGCCTTCAGGGACCGCAGAGCAAGATTCAAGCGCTCGAAACCGGCCAGGTTCAGGCGGTCGTCGACCTGGGATCAGTCAAACAGCCTGGGACCGTGACCGTCGACGTCGACGTCACCGCCGCCGAGCCGTATTCGCGTGCGCAGCATCACGCCCGGGCAAAGTCGACGTGCAACTCGATCAGGTAGCCTCGGCGAACGGCATCGCGGTAGAGACGACACAACCGATCGATCTGCCATCGAACTACGTAGTCAAATCGATCTCGACCTCGCCGGATCACGTCACCGTCAACGGGCCGCAGGAAAATGTCAATCAGGTTAGTCGCCGCACGGATCGACGTTTCGGTTTCCGGCCGCACGTACCAGCTTCTCCGAGGACGTGACGCCCGTTCCGGTCGACTTCGAACGGCAACCCCGTTCCCAATGTGACGCTGGACCCCGCCCAGGTGACCCTCAAAGTCGATCTGCAGGTAAGCGGCCAGGTTCGCCGAGTGATCCCTGAGGTAACCGGCACCGACGCGCTGGCGCCCGGCTACGAACTTGTACGTCCGCCGACCGTCGTGCCGAGTGACCAGGTCATCATCGATGGCCCGCCGGACCAGATCGCCAAAGTACTCTATCTCACCACGGAGCCGATCGATATCACCGGATGGAGCGAGTCCAAGGATCTCGCTGGAGTCAAGATCGACACATCGAAACTTCCGCCAGACGTAACGGTCGACCTGGCGACCTGTGACCGTGTCGATCCAGATCCAGAAGCAGTCATCGTAGCAGCAGGTGAGCAGCATTCCGATCAAATTCGTGAATGCGAAACCTGGTACGACGCCGACGCTCTCGCCGTCGACCGCAACCGGTGACGCTTGAAGGATCGCAGTCGGTGGTTCAGGGACTGACGCAAAACGACATTTCGGTGGTCGTCGACCTTAACGGTGCGGGTCCGGGAACCTATCAACTGCAGCCGAAGGTGATTCTTGCCGGCCGGCGTGCAGTACAAGCAGGTCACTCCGCAGACGGTGATGGTCACGGTCTTGGAAGTTGCCCCGACGCCTCAGCGCAGTCGTCCCCACCGGCCTCGACACCGACACCAACGCCGACGACGGTGCCTTAAGAGCGAAGACGGCGCCATCAAGTTGCAACTGGTGACCTGTGACGGTTAGCGCGTCGTTCGACACGCGGATGGATGGCCATGTGGCCATCCGTCAAGGCATCGCGTTCACGTTTGATGGTCCGTCGAGGTTGTGTCCGAAGCATGGCGGTATGACTGGAGTGAACCGAAGGGCGTTCGCTACGACGGCCGCGTTTCAACCTGATGGGTGAGGAGAATCGCTTCAGCCACCTCGCGCATCGACTTGCGGTTGTCCATGCTTGTGCGGCGCATACGGCCGAAGGCCTCAGCCTCTTTCAGGCCATGGACTTCCATCAGGATTCCCTTGGCCCGCTCGACCAATTTGCGTGTCTCGAGCGCCTCTTTGAGCTGATCGACTTCGTCGGAGAGTTTCCGCACGTCGGTGAACCGCGCGAGCGCGAGTTCGATTACTGGAGTCAGTTCGCTCTCACGGAATGGCTTCACCAGGTACCCAGACACCCCGGCCATCTTGGCGCGATCGACCAGGTGTCGCTCGCTGTAGGCGGTCAACAGAACCACCGGCGCCATCCGCTGCTCGGCGATCCGTTCGGCAGCTTCGATACCGTCCATTTCCGGCATCTTGATATCCAGGATGACCAGGTCGGGACGGAGTTTCTCCGTCAGCTCGAGTGCCGTTCGCCCATCGGCAGCCTCGCCGATCACGTCGTAATCCAGATTCGCGAGCATTTCACGCAAATCCATACGGATGATCGACTCGTCATCCGCGATGATGACCCGGATCCGGTCGCCGCTGCTTTTCATTGGTGTTGATTCCTTGTTGGATGCCGGCTCACCGCAGGCAGGCTCGGTTCGTGAGGCTTTGAGAGTGATTGGTCGGGGCGAGAGGATTCGAACCTCCGACCGCCGGTACCCCATACCGGTGCGCTACCGGGCTGCGCTACGCCCCGATTCTGTAGTGCCGAGTATAGCATATTCGGAATAGGAGGCCGAAGAGTTTCGCCGCTCGGCGAATCTCTTCGGCCTCCATCGGCACGCGGCCGAGTCTACTTGATCTCGACCTTGGCGCCGGCCTCTTCCAGCTTGGCCTTGGCGGCGTCCGCCTCTTCTTTGTTGACGCCTTCCTTGATCGCCTTCGGCGCGGACTCGACCAGATCCTTTGCCTCCTTCAGGCCAAGTCCCGCCGAGAGCTCGCGCACGGCCTTAATCGACCTGGATCTTGTTCGGGCCGACGTCCGACAGGACGACGTCGAAGGTGTCCTTCTCCTCGGCAACCTCAGCGGCCGCACCGGCGCCGGCCGGGCCGCCGCGACCGCCACGGGAGCGGCCGCGCTCACGCCGAAGCGATCCTCGAGCGCCTTCACCAGCTGCGAAAGCTCGAGAACGGTCATCTCCTCGATCGTCTGAATCAGCTCTTCCATCTTCTCTTGGCCGACTGCCATCTCACCTCTCCTGTGCAGTTCGAAACGATCGAATACCATCGTCTACGAATGTGTACAAAGTACTATGCGGCGGGCTGTCCCCCGCTTGCCGCAACCTGATCCGCGCGGCTTGAAGCACATATGCAAGCTGTCGGATCGTGCCGGAAAGCACACCCACCAGGCCGGCCAGCGGCGACTGGATACCGCCGACGACGCGTCCCAACAGCACCTCGCGCGGCGGCAGGCTGGCGAGATTCTCGATCTCTTCAGCCGGAATGATCTGGCCCTCAAGCACCGCCAGCTTGATCTGCAGAATGCGCGACACGCGCGCGAAATCGCTGATGACCTTCGATGGCGCCACCGGATCTGAACCGGCCGTGACAATCGCGGTCGGACCGGTCAGCGATGGACGCAGCTCACCGAGACCGACATTGTCCGCCGCGATCGCTGCCAGCGAATTCTTGACCACGCGGATACTCGCGTCGGTCGGTCGAAGCTGAGATCGGAATCCCTGAAGGTCCGCAACGGTCAGACCACGGTAGTCGGTCAGAATCGTGAGTTGCGACGCCTTTAGCAGGTCGGTAATCTCCTCGACTTCCTGAATCTTTTTTGGCGTAGGCAATCTGTTCACCTCCTCCCAAACGCCTCGAGACAAACAAAAACCCCTGCACTGACGCAGCGCAGGGGCAAGGCGTTGAGAGACAACCTCAAAACAGGTTGACAATGTTCGCTTTGACCCGCGCCTCGGCTGGATGATTAAGCACGATGTGCCCCAGCGGTCTTGAGCGCCGGTAGAGATTTCGTTTGTCGCGGCTGGCGCTAAGCTGTCTGCTCAGCAGCCAATTCAAGTGTTCGCGCCACATCCAGCGGCACGCCAGGACCCATTGTACTGGTAAGTGTGATCGATCGACAATAAACGCCCTTGGCGCCAGACGGCTTCGCGCGAATGATCGCATCGATCAGCGCGTAGAGATTCTCCTTCAGCTTCTCAGCCTCGAAGCTCTCCTTGCCGATCGCGACGTGAACGAGGCCGGTTCGGTCGTTACGGAACTCGACACGGCCGCGCTTCAGTTCCTGCACGACACCCGGCAGGTCCTCGACCGAGCGAACGACCGTGCCGCTGCGCGGGTTTGGCATCAATCCGCGGCGACCGAGAATACGGCCAAGTCCGCCGACTTTCCCCATCTGGTCCGCCATGGCGATCGCGGCGTCAAACTCGAGCCAGCCAGCCTGGATCTGTTGAACGAGGTCGTCGCTGCCAGCATAATCAGCCCCGGCATCCTCGGCAGCGCGAACGGCCTCGCCCGCGGCGAAGACCAATACGCGAGGCTCTTTCCCGGTCCCGTTCGGCAAGACCACTGTGCTGCGGACGATTTGGTCTGCCTGGCGAGGATCGATTCCTAGACGAATGTGGGTCTCGAATGTCTCGTCGAAATTGGCGAATGACGCCTTCTTCGCGAGTTCAATAGCCTCCAGCGGCTCGTAGAGACGACCCGGTTCGATCATCTCCTTTGCGGCGCGGAATTTCTTGCCATGTTTGGGCATGAAACGACTCCTTGTGGTGCGTGCGGGGCGAGCACCCCTCCCACTCCTCGGTCGCGGCATGTGCTAGCCGACGACTTCGATTCCCATACTCCGGGCGGTGCCCTCAACCTGCTTCATGGCGCCGTCAACGTCGACCGCGTTCAGGTCAGGCATCTTCAGTTCGGCGATCTCGCGAACCTGGTCACGTGTCACCTTGCCCGCGACTTCGGTCGAGACGTTGCTGGCGCCCTTTTCGACGCCAGCCGCTCGCCGGAGCAGGTCCGCCGCAGGGGGCGTCTTGGTTACGAAGGTGAATGAGCGATCTTCGAAGACGGTGATCACGACCGGGATGATCTGTCCGGCCATGTTCGCGGTCCGCTCGTTGTACTCTTTGCAGAAGTTCATGATCGCCACACCGTGCTGGCCGAGCGCTGGGCCGATCGGCGGGGCCGGGGTAGCTTTACCTGCAGGAATCTGCAGCTTGATGTACGCGCGAATCTTTTTTGCCAAAGGGAACTAACCTCCTCGTGGTACGAACGGGGGAAACCCTCCCACAACTCTCAAAACCGCTTACAGGAGCAATCGCCGGCTGAGAGCGACCGGCAATGTCCCTATCCTTCTCGCTCGACCTGGAGAAAGTCCAGCGTCACCGGCGTCTCGCGTCCAAAGAACGACACGAGCACCTTGACCTTGCCCTTTTCCTGATCGATTTCGTCCACCGACCCACGGAAATCACTAAACGGCCCGTCAACGATCCGGACGGTATCGCCCAGACGCCAGCGAAACCTTGACCTTGGTCGGCTTGGCGGTCATGCCCTTGAGGATCATATCGACCTCTTGGGCCTCGAGGGCCGCCGGCTTGTTTCCCATTCCGACGAAGCTGGTCACGCCGGGCGTGTTTCGCACGACGTACCAGGAATCGTCATCCATCATCATGCGCACGAGGACATAGCCGGGAAAGACTTTTCGCTGGACGCTACGACGCTGACCGCCGCTGATCTCGACCTCTTCTTGGGTCGGAACGACGACCTCAAAAATCTTGTCGGCCACGTCCATCGTGTCAATCCGGTGCAGCAGATTCTGACGTACTTTGTTCTCGTAGCCGGAATAGGTGTGGACGACGTACCAGCGCCCCTCTTGCTTTTCTCCGGATTCTTCCTCGGCAAGCTCTTCTCGTCGTTGCGCCAGCCGCTCACGCAGTGATCGTGTCACGGGCACCTCCTCTTCAGAGGGAATTAGGGGATCCATTGCCAGAGACGGACAAACACCGCGTCGACACCACCGAGCGCCAGCCCGAGAATCACCGAGATGGCGATCACGACGATCGTCAGATTCCGCGTCGCCTCTCTGTCCGGCCAGGTGATCTTCTTCATCTCGGAAATGGTGTCCTTGAACAGGCGCTGAAGAACCGCAAGGCGCGCAAACCGCGAATTGCTCTGTCGATCGGTCGACTTCGTCTTCGTCGATTTGGGTCTCGTCTTCGTTGCCATGGCCCCTTTCCTCGCGCTTAGCAATTCTCGGCCCCGCCTATCTCGTTCCATCGACAGTACTGACGCTTGACAAACGAACAGGGCGGGCCATTGGCTCCGCCCCTGAACGAACGACGCTCTCTGCAGAGGCCACTTCTCATAGATTGAGGAGAAATGGCAGGGCCGGCAGGAATCGAACCCGCAACCTGCGGTTTTGGAGACCGCTGCTCTACCAATTGAGCTACGACCCTATACTGCGTTGATCCGCGCGCCTCTGAACTACCGCGTTTCTCGATGGACTCGTGGACAACGGCAGCGCGGGCAGAATTTTCGAAGCTCCAACCTCGACGGATCGTTCCGCCGGTTCTTCTCGGTGGTGTAATTTCGCTCTCGGCACTCCGTGCATTCGAGCGTAATCACCATCCGGTCAGCCTTCGATTTCTTCGCCATGATATCACATCCTATTTGGCCATGCGACTCGAAAGAACCGACGTCGAGCCCGTCTTAGCGAACCGCTATTGTACCACTTTAGTGACGGCACCAGCGCCGACCGTGCGACCACCTTCGCGAATCGCGAAGCGCAGTCCCTCTTCGATCGCCACCGGCTGAATCAGCTCCACCTGCATCTCGATGTTGTCCCCCGGCATCACCATCTCGACGCCTTCCGGCAACTCGATCGACCCGGTTACATCCGTCGTGCGAATGTAGAACTGCGGCTGGTAGCCGGGGAAGAATGGCGTGTGGCGTCCCCCCTCTTCCTTCGACAGCACATAGACCTGGGCCGCGAACTTGGTGTGCGGCGTGATCGACTTCGGCTGCGCCAGCACCTGCCCCCGCTGCACGTCGTCCCGCTCGATGCCGCGCAGCAGACACCCCACGTTGTCGCCCGGCTTCACCTTCATCCAGCGTCTTCTGGAACATCTCCACCCCGGTCACCACCACCGATCGGGTCGGCGTGATCCCCACGATCTCGACCGTCTCGCCCGTCTTGACCCGGCCACGCTCCACCCGTCCCGTCACCACCGTGCCCCGTCCCTTGATGCCAAACACGTCCTCGATCGGCATCAGGAACGGCTGGTCCACCGCCCGCTCCGGCGTCGGAATGTAGTCGTCCACCGCCTGCATCAGCTCCAGGATCGGTGCATACTCCGGACTCGTCGGATCGGTCGAGGCACTCTCCAGCGCCGCCAGCGCCGACCCACGCACCACCGGCACCTCGTCGCCCGGGAACCCGTAGGTCGACAAGAGCTCGCGGACTTCCAGCTCGACCAGCTCCAGCAGCTCCGGGTCGTCCATCATGTCCACCTTGTTCAGGAAGACCACCATGGCCGGCACTTCCACCTGCCGCGCCAACAGGATGTGCTCCCGCGTCTGCGGCATCGGCCCGTCCGGCGCACTCACCACCAGGATCGCCCCATCCATCTGCGCCGCGCCCGTGATCATGTTCTTGATGTAGTCCGCATGCCCTGGACAGTCCACATGCGCGTAGTGCCGCTTCGGCGTCTCGTACTCCACGTGCGCGATCGCGATGGTGATGCCGCGCTCCCGCTCCTCCGGCGCATTGTCGATCGAGTCGAACGAGCGGTACTTGGCCGCCCCGCTCAACCCCAACGTCTTGGTGATCGCCGCCGTCAGCGTCGTCTTCCCGTGGTCGACGTGCCCGATCGTCCCAATATTGATGTGCGGCTTAGTCCGCTCAAACCGCTGCTTCCCCACTGCGCAGAACCCTTCAGATTGGATCAGAGCACCGGTTCGGAGGATGCCCTGAGCTCAGACGAATCAAAACGCGTAACAATCAAGTCGATCGATCGACCCGACCACTCAAGGATACTTCACGGGGCGATCGTGAAAAATACACACGAAAAAGCCCATCCTCGGAGAGACGGGCCTGGTGGGGAGGGAGGGATTCGAACCCCCGAAGCATTGCGCACCTGGTTTACAGCCAGGCCCCTTTGGCCGCTCGGGAACCTCCCCGCAAGAGCCGACGGTGGGAATCGAACCCGCAACCTGCTGTTTACAAAACAGCTGCTCTGCCAATTGAGCTACGTCGGCATGACGCCGATGCGGGCGCCAGCCAAGGTGGAGATTATATGGACCGTTCCGCGACGTGTCAAGGAATTTCGCGGTTCTGGAGCGATCAGCCACTCTCCGACCACAGCGACACCCGCTGCCGCGTCACTGGCCCTAGCGGCCGAGTTGGGCAATGATCGCGTCGGTCATGTCGGTTGTGCCCGCCGCCCGCTCACGGTTACGATCTGGACGCAGATCGTAGGTGACATGTTGGCCCGTCTTGATGACCGCTGCGACGGCGTTGTCGACCGCTCTTGCCGCATCCTGCTCGCCGAGGTGCCGCAGCATCATGACGCTACTCAGGATCATGGCGGTCGGGTTTGCCTCGTTGCGCCCCGCATGCGACGGCGCGCTCCCATGAATCGCCTCGAAGACCGCGGCGTTGTCGCCGATATTTGCGCTCGGCGCGACGCCCAGTCCGCCGATCATCCCAGCCGTCAAGTCGCTCAGAATATCACCGTACAGGTTCGGCATGACCAGCACGTCGTACAGATCAGGCTTCTGCATGAGCTGCATGCACATGTTGTCGACAATCCGGTCGTTGAACTCGATCGACGGATTCTCCTGCGCGACCTCCTCGGCGACCTTGAGGAACAGGCCGTCTGAGAATTTCATGATGTTTGCTTTGTGCACGGCCGTGACCAGCTTGCGGCCGTTCTGCCTGGCGTAGTCAAAGGCATATTTCACGATGCGTCGCGAGTTCTCGGGAGTGATGGTCTTGATCGAGATGGCCGACGTTGCGCTGATCTTCTTGGAGCTCAGGCGATTGATCTCGTCAATCAATTCCTTCGCCTCCTGGGTGCCTGTGTCGAACTCGATCCCCGCGTAGAGATCTTCCATGTTCTCCCGCACGACAACCAGATCGATCGACTCGAAGGCGCTCTGCACGCCTGCATACGTGCGCGCCGGTCGCAGGTTGGCATACAGTTCCAGCGCCTGACGCAGCGCGACATTGACGCTGCGGAACCCGCCGCCAATCGGAGTGGTCAGCGGCCCTTTGAGGGCAGCGTTGTTCCGCCGGATCGAATCGATGACGGACGGGGGAAGAACGTCTCCATGCTTCTCGAGGGCGGTAACGCCTGCCTCCTGGACATCCCATTCGAACTTGATGCCAGTCGCCTCGAGCACGCGCCGCGCCGCTCCCGAAACTTCGGGTCCGATGCCGTCGCCCGGGATCAGTGTCACCTGATACGCCATTGGCTTGCCGTGCCTCTCCTCGATCAAACACATGAGGGAAAGAAGACGCCTCATGAGGCATTGTAGGTTGGTCCAAAATGGGGTGTCAAACCTAGATTTGCTTAGATTTTCATCTCGATCGAGCCCTCACGTTCCCTCGCGGCGTACAATACCGCGTACGGTCTACTCGACACGAGACGAGCCCGGAGAGATCCCTCAGGTGAGAAGCTTTCGCGAACGTTTCGAAGCTCTGACTTCTCAGGAATCGCGTCCTGTAACGCGCGTGAGCGTCGGCATTCCGATAGACCAGATCGAACCAGGGACGATTCGCCGTAATAGCGCGGGGGAATGTTTCGTCGTCGAGGTCGCTCGGGCTGACGAGCGACTGGCGTCGCTTCGCGGTCGTGACGCGCTGCGTTCCTCCATCTTCTTCGGCCCGGGAAACGACGCGGTCCGTTCGGATGATCTCCTCTTTCTCGACACTGAGACAACTGGTCTGGCCGGTGGCACAGGCACCCACGCGTTCCTCGTTGGAATTGGCTTCTTTGAAGGCGACCGCTTCGTCCTGCGCCAGTACTTCATGCGATCTCCAGCTGAAGAGCGCGCCGTCCTCGAAGAATTGCGAGAGCTATTCGAGCGCTTTCGGATCCTCGTCACCTTCAACGGGAAGTCGTTCGACTGGCCGCTGATCGACACCCGGTTCCTGCTGCACGGATACCGGCTCGACTTCAGCTTCGATCACCTGGATCTGCTCCACCCTGCGCGCCGGATCTGGAAGCATCGTCTGGCAAGTTGCTCACTCACGTCACTCGAACAGGGAGTGTTTGGCGTCTACCGGACTGGAGATGTCCCAGGGTATCTGATTCCCCAGCTCTACTTTGATTACTTGAGAGATGGCGATGCTCGTCGCCTCTCCTCCGTCTTCTCGCATAATCGGGAGGACATCGTCACGCTTGCCGGACTGATGGAGTTGCTCATCTCAGCGGAGACCGATCCATTCGTTGGGCTCAGCCACGCTGAAGATCAGATTGGTCTGGGTTTGGCGCTTATCGCCGCGGGCGCGACCGACGCAGGCTACCAGACGCTCGCGAGGGCGCTCTCAGCGAGCCAGCTTCGGCCCGATGTCCGTAAGCGCGGTGAAATCGAACTTTGGCGAGTGATGAAGCGACGAGGAAACCTTGAAGACGGTATCGAGATGCTTGAGGTGATGTGCCAGGCCGCGAGCCGTTCCGCAACTCTCGATCTCTTCCCGTTTGTCGAACTTGCCAAGTATTACGAACATGCCGCACGCGAATTCAACGAAGCCGAGCGGGTCGTTGAACATGCCCTGCGCCTGCTCGACCTCCGGGGACAGTCGGTGGGTCGCGCCGAACTGGCGCATCGACTGAACCGTATCCGGCGAAAACGCGCCTCTCTCTCCGCCCCGGCCGCGCAAACCTTCTAGCATCAGGTTCACCTCCGGACCTGCGAACTTCTCTGCTACGATTCAGGAAGCGAGATCGACGTTCGTGAAGTGGGGAACACCATGGCATACCGACCAGCCGTACTGATCGTGCTTGATGGCTGGGGCAACGGTCCGGACGATCCTGGGAACGCGGTTCGAGCGGCTGACACCCAGACGATGGACAGGCTCCAGGCGTCCTACCCCACATCGTTTCTCCGCGCCTCGGGCCGCGACGTCGGTCTTCCCGAAGGCCAGATGGGCAATTCGGAGGTCGGCCACCTCAACCTCGGCGCCGGATTTGTCGTCTACCAGTGGATCACCCGCATTGACGCCGCGATCGAGGATGGGTCGTTCTTCGAAAACGCAGCCTTTGCGAGTGCCATTGACCACGTGAAGGAAACGGGCGGCGCACTGCACCTGATGGGGCTCCTTGGTACCGGCGGCGTGCATGCTTCGCAGGAGCATCTCATTGCATTGCTGAAGCTGGCGCACGAGAAGAACGTGCAGAAGGTCATTGTTCACGTCTTTACCGATGGGCGCGACACTCCGCCCCATTCTGGACTCGACTACATGAAGCATCTCATCGCATCCATGGCGGACATTGGGGTTGGCGAGATCGCCAGCGTGTCGGGCCGCTACTACGCGATGGACCGTGACCGACGCTGGGAACGCACCAAAAAGGCCTACGACGCCATTATCCTGGCCAAAGGCCCGACAGCGCGTGACCCGCTGCAGGCGATCCAGGATTCATACGACCGCAACGTAACTGATGAGTTCATCGAGCCGGTCGTCATTGTGGACAACCAGGGCAAACCGGTCGGTGAGGTACACGACGGCGACAGTATTATCGTCTACAACTTTCGCTCCGACCGTCCGCGACAGATCACGCACGCCATTGCTGACCCAGCCTTCAAGGATTTCGACCGGGGAAAAGTCTGCAAAGACCTGTTTGTCGTGACAATGACGGAATACCAGGAGGGGATCCCGGTACACGTCGCCTTCCCTCCGCAAAATGTCGAGATGCCACTGGCGCGAGTGATATCGGAGGCGGGAAAGACGCAGTTCCACACGGCCGAAACCGAGAAGTACGCCCACGTCACGTATTTCCTCAATGGAGGGCGCGAGGAGCCGTTCCCTGGCGAAGACCGGACACTGGTGCCGTCTCCCAAGGTCGCGACCTACGACTTGCAGCCGGAGATGAGTGCCTATCCGTTGACCGACGTGGTCCTCGAGGCCGTGGATAGCGGCAGGTACGACTTTGTGATGGTTAACTTCGCGAATGGCGACATGGTCGGACACACCGGGGTCTTTCCCGCTGCCGTCAAGGCCATCGAGACGGTCGATATGTGCCTGGCAAAGATCGTCGATCACGTTCTGGCTCAGCATGGCGTCGCGCTGGTAACAGCCGACCACGGCAACGCGGAAGAGATGCTGGTGCCAGGAACCAGCGAGATCTGGACCGCTCATACCACCAACACCGTACCGCTGATCTTCGTCGCACCGGACGACTCTCCGCTCCGACACGCAACCCTGCGCGACGGACGGCTGGCCGACATCGCGCCGACGATCCTCAGGCTTCTCGATATCCCGCAACCGCAACAGATGACCGGCCACTCGTTGATCGTGGAGTGAGCGCTGGGTGGTTCGACCAATCCCCCGTGAATTGTTCGTTGCGCCGGAGCGGTTGGTGTCCTCCCGGCGTTGCATGTCGTGCAAATGATCAGGAATGGCAGCGGTCGCACAGGCGAGATCGCCCGGCATTCTGATGCGGTGAGAGTGCACAATATGATGGGATGACTCGTGATCCTCCCCGACACAGCTTGTCTGAGATGCCAGTCCCTACCGCGGCCGACCCGCGAACTCGGCCTGGGAACCGAGAGCTTCTTCGATGCGGATCAACTGGTTGTACTTCTCAACCCGGTCCATGCGTGACGGCGCGCCCGTCTTTATCTGACCGGCGTTGGTGGCGACGACGAGATCCGCAACGAACGAATCCGCGGTCTCGCCACTCCGGTGAGAGACGACCGCCGTGTATCCCGCCCGATGCGCCATGCTAATGGCCGCGAAGGTCTCGCTGAGCGTCCCGATCTGGTTCAGCTTGATCAGGATCGAATTGGCGACGTGATCCCGAATGCCCCGCTGGAGTCGCTCCGTGTTGGTGACAAACAGGTCGTCTCCGACGAGTTGCACCTTATCGCCGATGCGCTTCGTCAGCAGTTCCCAGCCGTCCCAATCGTCCTCGGCCAGACCATCTTCAATCGAGATGATCGGGAATCTTTCGGCCCAATCAGCCAGAAAATCGACCATTTCGGCGGCGGAGAGCTCGCGTCCCTCGCCCTTGAGGACGTACTTACCGTTCTCGTAAAACTCGGACGACGCCGGGTCCATCGCCAGCACCACATCTTCACCGAGCTTGTACCCGGCCTGGCCGATGGCCCGCTCGATCAGGCTGAACGCTTCGTCGTTACTCTTGAGGCTCGGCGCGTAGCCGCCCTCGTCACCTACCGACGTGACGTAGCCTTCAGACGCCAGAACCTTCTTCAACGTGTGGAAGATTTCGGCTCCCCAGCGCAGGCACTCGCGGAAACTGGGCGCTCCCACCGGCATGACCATGAACTCTTGCATGTCGACGCTCGACCCTTCGGCGTGCTTGCCGCCGTTCAGGATGTTCATCATCGGCACGGGAAGAACGTGGGCGGCGGGTCCACCGAGGTACTGATAGAGCGGCAGACGAACGGCATCGGCGGCGGCGCGCGCCACGGCGAGAGACACACCGAGAATGGCGTTGGCGCCCAATCGCCCCTTGTTCGGCGTGCCGTCCAGCTCGATCATCGTCTGGTCGATCCTCAACTGGTCGAGCGCGTCCGCACCCGCGAGCGCCTCGAGCAATCTCGCCGTTGACATTCTCGACGGCCCGAACCACGCCCTTGCCGCCGTAGCGCTTGTCGCCGTCCCGCAGTTCGACCGCCTCGTGCTCGCCGGTCGAGGCACCCGAGGGCACCGCGGCCCGCCCAAAGGCGTCGCCCGCCAGCCGCACGTCAACTTCGACGGTTGGATTGCCCCGCGAGTCAAGAATCTCCCGCGCGTGAATGCGCTCAATGCTGGTATCGGTCACTCGTCCGCGCCCCTCTCCTGCCGATCGAACGGTCCATTCAGTCTCCCGAAATCGATTATAGACGCATTCGGCAGTCCGTCTTGTCCGGTTCGGTCGACGGCCTCCCGAACTTGCTATACTGTGCGCAACATAAAGCTGCGTAAACGGCGATGACGGAGAAAAGTACTTGCCGGGCAACTGACAGGGATGGAGAGACATCGACTGCGATCTCTCCTCGGTGAAACGACAAGGAAGTTCGCTCCTGAGCCGGACGGTGAACGGTGAGATCACACCTGGTAGTCGTCCATGGTTGCTCCCCATTACCGGAGCGGTCCCAGCTCACGAGAGCCTGGGATAGTGAGGCCGGCCTCAATGGCTGGTGAAACAGGGTGGTACCGCGTGGAACCCCTCGCCCCTGAGGCGATGGGGTTTTTTGTTGCGCAAAAACGAGATCTGATCGTAGCGAGCCAAGCAGGAGGTACAAATGGGAACCGATGAACTGGAAAATCTCAGGCAAGCGGCCGAATCCGAGCTTGCCGAGGCGAACACGACCGACGAGTTGGCGGCCTGGTATGCCAGCCACCTCGGCCGAAAGGGAGCACTCACGGGGGCCATGCGCAAGCTCGGCTCACTGCCCGCCGACGAGCGTCCTGCCTATGGTCGCACCGTGAATGCGCTCAAGGAGGAGCTTGCGGCGGCATTTGAGCGACGGCAGGAACAGGTTCGCGCGGGTGAGCTGACCACCCGGCTGGCAAACGAGGCGGTCGACGTGACCCTGCCAGGGCGTCCGATCAACATCGGCACGCTCCACCCGGTGACACAGATGATTCGCGAGATGTCTGAGATATTCAGCCATCTCGGCTACCAAACGATCGAAGGCCCCGAAGTCGAAGACGCCTACTACGCGTTCGACGCGCTGAACATCCCCAAGAATCACCCGGCCCGCGACGTCTGGGATACGATCTTCGTTCAGTCGGAATCTCGCGAGATCGTGCTACGCCCGCACACATCTCCCATGCAGGCCCGCACCATGGAGCGGCTCGACCCGCCCGTGCGCGTCATCGTTCCTGGCCGCTGCTACCGCTATGAGGCACTGGACGCCACTCACGAGTGGCACTTCCACCAGATCGAGGGATTGGCGGTGGACGAGCACATCACCATGACCGACCTCAAGGGAACATTGGCTGAGTTCGCTCGCCAACTCTTCGGACAGGAGCGCAAGGTTCGTTTTCGCTGCGATTTCTTTCCGTTCGTCGAGCCGGGCGTCGACTTCGCCATTGACTGCATGGTCTGCCATGGTGACGGCTGCCGCGTCTGCAAAGGAACCGGCTGGATCGAGATCCTCGGCGCGGGCATGGTCCATCCCAACGTGCTCGCCAACGTCGGCTACGATCCTGACCGCTACTCCGGTTTCGCGTTCGGCTGCGGGGTCGAACGACTGGCCATGCTGAAGTACGGCATTCAAGATATCCGCGCCTTCTACCAGAGCGATCTCCGGTTTCTCAGACAGTTCGACCGCGCATCCGCCTAGCAAGACGAGAGAGGACGAGCGACAAACATGAAGGTTCCCGTACGCTGGCTTCGCGATCTCGTCGAGGTCGACTGGAGCGCCAACGAAATCGCAACTCGGCTGACCATGGCCGGCCTCGAAGCCGAGGGCATCACTGAGATCGGCAGCATCTGGGACAAGGTCTATGTCGGATATGTCGAGAAGGTCGAGCAACATCCAAACGCGGACCGTCTTGTGCTGGCGACGGTCAATGCCGGGGAGCATCACCTGACCGTGGTGACGGGAGCGCCGAACATCGCCGAGAAACAGAAGGTCGCGCTGGCGTTGGCGGGGGCGCGTCTCATCGACGGTCACTCCGATGAGTTCCGCATGATCACCCTCAAGCCGAGCAGCATTCGGGGCATCCGCTCGGAGGGGATGGTCTGTTCCGAAAAGGAACTCGGAATCTCCGGCGAGCATGAAGGGATCATGGTCCTGGACGAGCAGGCACCGGTGGGCGTGCCGCTGCGCGAATACATGGGGGACGAGGTTATCGAGTTTGAGATTACTCCGAACCTCGTGCACGCTTTCTCCATGGTCGGCATCGCACGGGAGCTCGGCGCCATCGCCGGCGTCCGCCCGCATTTACCGGAGCTGGCAGATTTGTCGTCGACTCCGCGCGACGAGGCATTGGTAAAGGTTGAGGATCCCGATCTCGCCCAGCGCTACGTCGCGGCGGTCATCGAGAATATTCGCGTGAAGGAATCACCCACCTGGATGCAGCAGCGCTTGATCGCCGCGGGTGTGCGCCCGGTCAACAACATCGTCGATGTCACGAATTATGTCATGTTGGAGTGGGGGCAGCCGCTGCATGCGTTTGACCGCTCGATATTGAATGCTGGCGGCGTCATCGTACGGCGTGCGCGACCGGGAGAAACGATCGAGACTATCGACCATGTCGAACGTGAGCTCGATTCGGAGACACTCGTCATTGCTGACACCGATCGACCCGTCGGAATCGCCGGTCTCATGGGCGGCGTCAACAGTGAAATTACGGACGACACGACCACGGTTCTGCTCGAGTCCGCCAACTTCAACATGGCAAACGTTCGTCGCACGTCACGCATGCTCAAGCTTCGTACCGAGGCTTCCGCCCGCTTTGAACGCGGCATCGATCCGAACCTTGCCTGGACAGCAGTTCAGCGCACCATAGCGCTGATCCGTGACATGCTGCCGGACGCCAGGGTCACCGGTCTGGACGACGTGTACGCCGTCAAGCGCGAACCGATCGAACTGACCATGCCGCGTTCGGAGATCCGCCGGCTGCTCGGCGTCGATTTCCCCGATGACACGGTTCTGAGCATTCTCGCTCGGCTCGACTTCCAGCCGTCCATCGAGAAACAAGATGGTGTGGAGATCGTGCGCGTGACGGTGCCGACGTGGCGCTCGGATGTCACCATCAAGGCCGACATCGTTGAAGAAGTTGCGCGAATCGCGGGATACAGCAGCCTGCCGGAGACTCTTCCGGTAGGCAAGTCGGTCCCGATCGAGATCGACCCGCAAAGGCGTCTCATTCGCGCGGTGCAGGACGTGCTCACCGGCGCCGGACTGCAC
The DNA here is from genome assembly GCA_963728335.1 of uncultured Chloroflexia bacterium. Lineage (GTDB taxonomy): Bacteria > Chloroflexota > Chloroflexia > Thermomicrobiales > Thermomicrobiaceae > CALAGB01. Next base: position 93,440 of record CAVSJP010000006.1, on the reverse strand, counting down.
GAGGTCATGAGCTACTCGATGGTCAATGACGACGACCTGAGACTGCTCTCGCCAGGCGCCATCGACTTCCCCGATCGATTCGGCTTCTTTCCCCGGCCGCACCTGCCGCTCGTGCGCGTCACCAACCCGCTCCGCTCTGATTGGGAGATCATGCGGCCCACCCTACTTCCATCAGTCCTCAAGAACGTCGCGGAGAATTTGAAGTTCAACCGCACGGTGAACGTCTTCGAGACCGCACGCGTCTATCTGCCACGAGGCGTGGACGAACTTCCGGATGAGCGTGCGACTGTCACCTGCGTCATGTCCGGGCTTCAGACGGAGAGCGGTCTCTACACAACCGAGCGTCGGACCGACTTCTTCGACGTCAAAGGTCTGATCGACGAACTACTGCCGCGGACCGGCGCGGTTGACGTTACCTACGAGCCGATCGCCCACCCCAGCCTCCACCCCGGTCGAGGCGCCGAGATCCGAGTCGGTCAGCGCCCGGTTGGGATCGTCGGAGAATTGCATCCCGTCGTCGCGGCGCACTTCGGGATCGGTGATGACGGGCACGTGGCTATTGCCGAGCTGGATCTGACAACACTGCGTGAGACAGGCCTGACAGAGGTTCAGGCAAGGCCAATTTCTCGGTTCCAGCCGGTTGAGCAGGACTTCGCGGTCGTCGTCGACGAGGGGATTCCGGCCGAGCGTGTGCGGACGGCGCTCGCGGCTGGCGCGGGCGGCCTCCTTGGTGGAATAGAACTATTCGACATCTATCGGGGAGAGGCGATTGAGCCGGGCACCAAGAGTCTGGCCTATCGCGTGACACTCTCCGCACCGGACCGACAGCTTGAAGAGCGTGAGATTGAGCGCGTGAGAAATCGGATCGAAACCCAGCTCAAGCGCCAGGTCGGAGGCAAGTTGCGGGGGTGAGGACGGCGCCCCGTCCTCTGATTCGACACTCCGCTGACCGTGAGAATCGGCGCAGCACGGAACGGTTGAGAGATTCTTCGCTGTGGCTCAGGATGTCCGATATGGAAACATGGCAATTCCGTCACCCTGAGTAATCGACCACATGGATTTTGGCACCCGGAGAGCACGATCGTGGGGCTGTCATTCTGAGCGGAGCGCAGCGGAGTCGAAGAATCTGCTTCGTCCTCGACGCGTCTCCGGCTGGTCAGGCAGGAGAGATCCTTCGCGCTGCGCTCAGGATGACACGGGGACGAACGCGGCCACATTCGGTGCGGTCGGCTACTGAGCACCGTGAAGCGTCTCTCCGTGATACCTCAGCTTCGAGCCGATTTATTGATTTTCGCGTCCTTTGAGGCATCCCTCACTCTGGTCCAGATAGCGTCCGCGAGGGGCCAATGATACTGACGACGAGACCCAACCCGAGCCCGATTAGTAAGATCGGAAGGATCAGCCCGGGACGCATTCGTACCACATCGAACTCATCGAGAAGGAAGAACGTTCCAAGGGCGATGAAGACGACCCCGACGATGGCTGTCCCCGGATGAAACTGCTCGTTCATGGCTGCCTCACATCGATGTTGCCAAAGCCCATGCGCACGTCGATGTTCACCTTCGTCACGGCATTGTCATACCCAGGTGACACGTAGGTATCGTCGAGCGACGCGCCGTCCTGTGATCTGTTCCCGATCGCATTACCATCGTGCGATCTGGTCTCGATATTGACGTTGCCGCCGGAAACCACCCAGTGAATCTTGAACGCGGTGTCACTTGGGATGTGGATGCTCATCTGCCCGACACCGACTCGTGCATCGATGCTGGTCTCTCCCGCCGGTAGGTCAAGTTGGCGGAGGTCAAGCGTCAGGCTTCCAGCCGCTACGTGATATCGGTCCTGAAGCTCCGTCACTGACACCGGCCGGTAGCTATGGTCGCCGGTACCACCACTTAGCGGGATATCGGTGGCCGCGGCGCCCGACAGCAACACCGTCAGTACTATGCCCAGCGCGATGAGTCCGCCGTGCGATCCGCTCAGGGATCCCGCCAGGAGCGCCACTCCAATGAGAATCAGAGCGCTTGGGAGGATCATCCCAAGCGACAGACTGACCACGTTGAGGACGTCGAGAATCCAGGCCAGTCCAAACAGCATCAGAATCGCGCCGAGAACAATTGTTCCGAGTGACTGCCGGACTTGCGGCATTTCTGGCAGCGGCCCTTTCCTGAGTGGCTGCGTGCTCATCGGTCCGCTCCTCTCAGCACAACCGCGAGACCGACTGCCACCAGGATGACGCCCCAGACAATCCGGTCGCTGTACCAGGGAATGATCTCGCGCAGTAGCAGGTATCCGCCGATGACAATGAAGACACCGCCGAAGATCAGTCGGCCCTCAGTCATCGACGTGGACTCCCCCACGGCGACGTCTTCGTCGTCGGTTGCCTCCGGCAGGATGATCGCGGACACGAAATAGATGAGGATCCCGACGCCGCCTGCCACGGCCAGCGCCACAAACGCGAGCCGTACAAGTACCGGGTCAATGCCGAAATAGTGACCGAGTCCGCCACCGACTCCCGCAATTACCCGGTCGTTCCTGCTCCGGTACAGCCTTCGTTGGGTTCGATGGCCGTACTGATTACCGGGCGTGTCATAGCCGGGATCGACTCCACCTGTCGGGTGCTCTTGTTCCATGGCTGCCACCCTCCTTCGGGTGTTCTGATGTTGGAGGCACACTGCGTCCCCCTCAATGTTGAGCGTAGGTCCGATCACGTTACAGACGCGACAAATTCACGTCACAATATTGTTGAGATTTCGGCAAGACCGCCCGAACACGACGATTCGGACGCGCTCTGCATGGTCTCGTGATAGACTGATCGACCGTGACTTGAATTGGGTCGCGCTACCCAAGCAGCGAAGGGCCCATCGTTGTCAGATCGTCATGCGAACAGATTCGTCCGTAGAGCGCCAGCCACAACTCGAACGCTTGCGCGGAATGGCCGATTTCGACGAGTCGTCGTTCGAACGCCAAACACGCATCCGCCGGGCGCTGCTTGACGTGATCGCGCGTCATGGCTACGCGCAGGTCGACACTCCTATCGTCGAACCGACCGAGCTCTTTCTCCGCAAGTCGGGCGGAGACCGCGTCGCGCAGATGTACGCATTCCGTTACCGAGATCGGGAGATCGCGCTGCGCCCAGAGCACACCGCCTCGATACTGCGCATGTACGTCGAGTCGCTGCAGTCGGCACCGCTCCCGCTGAGACTTTCCTACGCGGGCCCGGTGTTTCGCTATGAGAAACCACAGGCGGGCCGCACACGGCAGTTCACCGAAGTTGGCTGCGAACTTCTTGGGGCGGGTGGTCCGGTCGCTGACGCAGAGGTGATTCACCTGGCACTGGAAGGGCTGGAATCGCTCGGCATTCAGGGCCACCTGGTCCTCGGCCATGTCGGCTTAGTGCTGGAATATCTCGATCGGCTTCCATTGCGACAGCGGGCGCGAGACTGGCTCGTTTGGAGCATGGAGCGCGTGCGAAAGGGTCGCCAGGTCGACCTCGAGACCGACATCGCCGGCCTGGTGAGCGGCGACCGTCTCTCAGACCTCTTCGACCAGATGAGTGACACCTTCAGCCAGGTTCCTCCCGAGCAACTTGAAAGCTGGGTACTCGGCGTCCTGCAGGAGGTCGGCGTTCAGACCCATGGTGGAACCCGCACACCCGAGGAGATCGTCGCCGGCGTCATCGCCAAGATGAACCGTCACAGCGATGAGGATGAGGTGCGTCGGGCGTTCGAATTCGTTCAGCGCATTGCCCGACTGCGCGGGTCGCCCGGCCAGGTAATTCCCGAACTTCAGGCGTTGGTACGGAGCCAGCACCTGCACCAGGAGCCGATCGACCGCATCGAGCAGGTGCTCACCCTTCTCGAAAGCTACGGTCACGATACGAGCGAGATTGAACTGAGCCCAGGGCTGGGACGAGGCCTGCACTACTACACGGGAATGCTATTCGAGATCTACGCCGACCAACAGGGTGAGCGCCAACTCTGCGGTGGAGGGCGATACGACGACCTGGCGCAGACCCTCGGGGCACGTCAGCCGCTGCCAGCCTCCGGCTTTACATACGGCCTGGAGCGAATCGTCGAGCTGGCCGACATCGACACGCGAGAGCCGGTTCCCGTGACGCTGGTGGTCGCTGCGAACGAGCGGGCCACATGCCGGGCGATTGAACTCGCGGAAGCGCGGCGAGCTCGACGGCGAGATCGTCGAAATCGACGTGCGTGGCCGTTCGGTGGCGGCGAACCGGCGCTATGCCGAGCGCGCGAATATCTCACAGTTGATCATCGTCGACGAACAGGGCGCGGCCGCCACGGAACTGATCAAGATGAAGCCAGCAGCGCGTCAAGGTGATCGGAGCGCGGACGGTGACTGAACGCCTGCGCCTGGCGCTCTCGTCCAAGGGCGGCTACGAAGAGGCCACGAGCCAGTTTCTCGAGCGCTGCGGCATTCCCGTCTGGCGGCCAAACCCTCGCCAATATGTTGGGCGGTTGAGCGGCCTGTCGGACGTCGAGGTTCTCTTCCAGCGTACGGAAGACATCGTGCACAAGGTCGCCGACGGAAGTGCGGATCTCGGCATTACCGGGCTCGACCTGGTCACCGAGCACGGCCAGGATGATCCGAACCTGATCGTAGTTATTGACGACCTCGGCTTTCGACGCTGTGAGCTGGTCATCGCTGTTCCCGAAGGATGGCTCGATATCACGACGGTCGCCGACCTGGCCGATCTCTCGATCGACCTGAAGCGGACCGGACGCACGCTGCGGGTCGCGACCAAGTTCCCGAATCTAACCCGAGAGTTCTTGTTTCGCCACGGCGTCAACTACTTCACGCTGGTCGATGCTCACGGCGCCCTGGAAGCGGCTCCGGTCCTTGGCTACGCTGACATCATCGCCGACCTCTCAGAGACGGGTGTGACATTGCGTGACAACCGGCTGCGGGTTCTCAACGGCGGAGTCATCCTCCGTGCGCAGGCGTGCCTGATCGCGTCACGTCGAGCCTTCAGGCGGTGCCCAGAGAAGCTGGAGATCGCCCGCTCGATCGTGGAGCTTGCCGAAGCGCGGCTCCGGACCAAGCAGTTCCGTCTGATCACGGCCAATGTCCGTGGCGATTCGCCGGAATCGGTCGCGCGGCACGTCACGGCGCAGCTAGAGACGGCCGGGCGGCAAGGGCCGACGATCGCCAGCGTCTTTCCAAAGGCCAACGGCGACGATGAGTGTTGGTTCGCGGTCACCATCATTGTCCCAGCTGACCGCCTCCTCCCCGCGGTCGATCATCTGCGGCGAGGCGGGAGCAGCGGCATCACCGTAACCTCTCCCGACTACGTCTTCGACGGAGAATCGGCCGCGTATCGGCAATTGGTTCAGTCCGTAGAGGGATCGTTATGAGAGAGAACGACGTCGTTCGCATGTTCCACGACGCGGATCAAGGTCGTACGTTCGTGCTGCGAAACAGGCGCATGGAATCCGTCGAACTACCTGAGGCGGTTCAGGCGAGCGTTCGTCGCATATTCGGTGAGAACCTCACCGCCCCGCAGGTTGTCGACCGCATTCTGGCGGACGTCCGCGTATCCGGCGACGCGGCGCTACGTCATTACACGGAGGCGATTGACGGCGCGAGTGTCGACGTGCTCGAGGTCCAGCCGGACGAGATACATGCCGCTCTAAACACGGTGTCGCCCGATATTCTCGAAGCACTCGAACTTGCTCGTGACCGGATCGAGTCATTCCACCGGCGCCAACTGCGGAGTTCCTGGATTCATGTCGACGAAGCGGGAACGCTGGGGCAGATCCTGCGGCCGCTCGAGCGCGTCGGCGTCTACACGCCTGCCGGACGCGCTCCGTACCCGTCCTCGCTGCTCATGTCGGCCATTCCGGCGCGCGTGGCAGGAGTCGCGGAGATCATCGCCTGCGCGCCTCCCAATCGGGACGGCAGCATCTCGCCGCTGATCCTCGCCGCCGCGAACATTGCCGGAGTCGATCGGGTCTTCAAGGTGGGTGGCGCACAGGCGATCGGCGCCATGGCCTACGGCACCGCGACGATTCCGCGGGTCGACAAGATCGTCGGACCGGGAAACATCTTCGTTGTGCTGGCCAAGAAGCACGTGTACGGCGAGGTCGACATCGATCAACTGCCGGGACCAACCGAGACGTTGCTGATCGCCGACGAGTCGGCACGTCCGGATCTCTGTGCGGCAGACCTTCTGGCACAGGCCGAGCACGATCCGCTCGCAAGTGCGATTCTGCTGACGCCCTCACCACAGCTGGCGGCGGCCGTACAAGAACAGCTCGCCGAGCAGCTTCCGCTACTCGAGCGCGCCGATATTGCCGGAGAATCGCTGGCTGGAAACGGCGCGATCGTGGTGGTGCCCGACCTCGCCGCCGCGTTCGACATCGCCAACGACTACGCCCCGGAACACCTCTGCCTGTTGATCAGTGACGCCTGGTCGCACCTCGACAAGGTGCAGAACGCGGGCGGCATCTTCGTCGGCGAATCCTCTCCCGAGGTGCTGGGCGACTACACCGCCGGGCCAAGCCACGTCATGCCGACCGGGCAGACGGCTCGGTTTTCATCACCGATCAACGTCGAGGAGTTCATCAAGGTCATCAGCGTGATTGGTCTGAATACCCAGGGCATGCAGTCGCTCGGGCCGGCGGCGGCGAAGATTGCCCGCGCGGAGGGACTCACGGCCCACGCGATGACAGTCGAACGGCGTCTGAAACATTCGTAGCGCGCCGAGCAGTTACTCAGCCGCGTGCCAGGGTCTGCAGTGCGGCGTAGACCCGCTCCTCGACGGTTTGCCCTTCGAACCGCACGACTCCGGCGAGTGACGAGCGCGCCTCGGCCATCGAGTAGCCCAGCGACTGGAGTGCTTCGAGCGCTTCCTGGTCCTGCGAGCTCAGCGGAGTTGCGCCAGATCCAACCCGTTCCGGCAATTTGCCGCGCAGGTCGAAGATGATGCGCCCGGCGGTCTTCTTGCCGATTCCCGGCACGCGGCTCAGCAGGTTGACGTCCTCCGACTCAATCGCGCGATAGATCTCCTCCGGCCGCGCGGTCGAAAGAACACTCAGCGCCACGCGAGGACCGACTCCGGTCACCGTCAGCAAGAGCTCGAACAGGTCCAGTTCGTCCTGCGTCGCAAAACCGAAGAGCGTCAACTGATCCTCGCGCACGTAGAGGTGCGTCACCAACTCGGCATCGTCTCCGTGGCTTCCGAGATCTCCGATCGTCGTCTGCGAGGTGAGCACCTTCAGAACCAGTCCGTGAAGGTCAATCAGCACGGCCCCGGGAATCTTGGCGACGATCGTTCCGCGCACTCCGCTTATCATGGGCTCGTGCTCTCCAGATTCAGGCCATAGACGCGCGAAGCATTCTCCCACAGGATCGCGTCGAGCACCTGACCCGGAAGATCCTGCTTGAGCAGCCGCTTCAGAAACCGATCTTGACGAAGAATCGGGTAGTCGGACCCCATGAGAACGCGGTGAGGACCGACAAGGTCGATCGTCGCACGAAAGACCTGCGGACGGTAGAGATAGGTCGAGGCCGCGGAATCGTAGACGAGATTACGCGCCAGTTCGGCGACTTCCGGCATCAGTTCATAGAATGGGAGCCCACCGCCCCAGTGCGCCGCGACGACCCTGATCCCGGGAAACTCCAGCAAGAAGCGCAGCAGACGGTCGGGCGTTGAGGTTCCCTTTCCTGGATAGACATGGCCGACAGGTTCGCTGACATGCAGCAGTAATGGCTTGTCGTGCGCGCTACAGACCTCCGCGACCGCGGCGAGCGCTGCTGGGTCCTTCAGATCAAAGCCCTGTGCGTCCGCGTTCAGCTCACCGATGCCAACGGCGCCGGCCGCGAAGCAGCGTTCCGCCTCCTTGGCTGCTCCCGGACTTGCTGGGGAGACGGTCGCGACCGCCGCGATCCGTCCGGGATTCCGCGACGCGACGTCGAGAATGTAGTCATTGTGCTCCCGGCACAGACCCGGATCACGCCACGGAAAGCCACAGACGACCGAACAGCGATAGCCCGCCACGTCCATGCTCGCCAGGATATCCTCTTCGTGCGCGAGCAGCGCCTTCGGGTTCTGATACAGCTCGGCGAACCAGGCGTCGCGCAGGCAGATCGCATCACGGCCGGTCACGAAATCTGGAGGGAAGATGTGCGTATGAGCATCGACCACAGGTCGATCACCCGTCCAGGAATCATCGGTTGGACGTGATTCACGCATCGAAGACCTAGCCGCGTCGTGAGCTGCCGTCCAGTCGGCACGCAGCTAGCCGAGATAGAGGATCAGCACCACGATCGCGATAAACACAACGAGCCCGAGGACGACGAGCATCGGCACCAGATAGCTCGCGCGGGACTCTTCAACCTCACCCGCGGGACCCGTTCGGTCGGAACGCCGACTGGCGCGGCCCACACGATGACGGCGGTGACGTTGTCGTTCGACTCGTGCTCGAGCGCCAGATTCACCAGGTCGCGTGCGGCGTCCTCCGGATGACGGCTGAGCGCAGTGGAGACGATTTCGTCTTCATCCACGTAGTCGTGCAGACCATCGGTCGTCATCAACAGGCGGTCGTCCGGAAGAAGGCGGATCTCAAAAATATCAACATCTACGCGCTGCCGGTGGCCCAGTGCTCGCGTGATGATGTTGCGATGCTGGCTTTCGCGAGCCTCCTGCTCGGTCATTGCGCCCGCCGCGACCTGCTCAGCCACCAGCGAATGGTCTCGTGTGATCTGGGTGAGTCGGTCGGCGCGAACAAGGTACGCACGGCTATCACCGACGTTGGCCACAGTCAGGTCGGCGCCGCGAACGACGGCCGCCACGAGCGTGGTGCCCATCATGTTCTGCTCGCCCTCCGCCGACCCATCCGCGAAGATCAGGTCGTTCGCTTTACGGAACGCCTGTTTCAGCCGCAGGGGCACATCGGTCGGGCCAACTTCGCCCTCAAAATACTCGGCACGGAGCGTATCAATGGCAATTCGAGACGCCACCTCACCCCGCTGGTAGCCACCCATACCGTCGGCGACGGCGACCAGCATCCCATTTGTGTTGACACCGTCCGATTCGGAGTCGCTAACGAAGACAGAATCTTCATTCTGCTCGCGAACTGTTCCCGTGTCGGTTGCAGCTCCGACGATGACGCGTAGCTCATCCACCGCTGTCGTGCCTTTGCTCCTTCAGCATGAACATAAATTTCGGAACCGACGTGGGGTTTGACGTACGCGCTTTGGCCGCCGAATCGTAACACAGTGGCTCGTACGACCGCAAAAGCTGGACCGATTGATGCGTTGTCTACTGTGATAGCATTGGGTCTTCGCACGTTACGGAAACTTGGGGGCTGTACGTAAATATGAAAATTCAACATTACATACGCACATTCTCGACCATCCTGGGTCTATTCACGCTCTTCAGCTGTAACGGCTCTGGCGCCAATTCGGTGACTCCGGTTCCGACCGCGACGCCTGTTACTGCTCAGGCCGTTCTATCACAGGCGGCGAATCAGTTTGAGCAGGTCAATACGCTGCATTTTGAACTCAAGCTGAACAACAAGGTTCCTCTGGATCAGAAAGGCCAAATCAAGTTGTCTGGTGCGTCCGGAGACCTCAAACGGCCAGATTCCGCACAGGCCAAGGCAAACGTTGGATTTCCTTGGCGCGAATCTGTCGATCGACATGATCTCGGTCGGTAATCAGCAGTACATCACGAATCCGGTCACCGGCAATTGGGAAAAGGCTCCGTCTGACTTGTCGTTCAACCCTGCGGTATTGTTCGATCCGAATCAGGGCATTGCGCATGTCATTCGGCAGATTCAAAATCCGACCATCGTCGGCACCGATAACGTGAACGGCACCGACGCGTATCACATTACCGGCACGGTGAATAAGCAAGACGTTGAGCCTATCTCGGGCGGCGCCATCGGCGCGAGTTCGATTCCGGTCGACATTTGGGTCGCGAAAGATACGCACAACGTTGATAAGTTGGTGCTCCACGACGCGGGCACGAACGGAGGGAACTCCGAGACCACGTGGACTCTTCTACTGAGTCAACAGAACCAACCGGTGACAATCAACAAGCCGAACGTCTAGCAGACGCGAAATCCACCATGCCGGTGCGACGTCCACGTACGATCGTCGTACCGGCACTGGCCGTCGTGCTCCTGGCGGCGCTCGATCTGACCGTCATCGCGCCGATTCTCCCGCGAATGCTGACCGATCTGAACATCAACACGGCTGAGGCAGATCGTTATGTTTGGATCGTCACCGGCTATCTGATCGCCTACACGCTGACAATTCCGCTCCTTGGGCGATTTTCCGACATCTTCGGTCGAAGGAACGCGTTCCTCGTGGCGCTCGGCGTCTTCTTGGTGGGCTCGGTCCTGTGCGCCATGGCTCACAGCCTACCGATCCTCATCGCCGCGCGCGTTATCCAGGGGTTCGGCGGCGGCGCGATGCTCCCCATCTCGATGGCGCTCGTCGGTGACGTGCTTCCTCCGGAAAACCGGGCCGCCGGCGCTCGGAATTGTCGCGGCGGTCGACACGCTCGGCTGGGTACTCGGGCCGATCTGGGGCGCGGGTTTCACCCAGATTTTCGGCACCTGGCGCGACGTTTTCTGGCTGAATGTCCCGATCGGCATCGTTGTCGGCGGATTTCTGATCTATAGCTGGCGCGGCTCAACGCCCTCGAACCATGAACGCCGGCCGCTCGATCTCCCTGGCGCCGCGCTGCTGTCGGTGGCCCTGCTGCTGATCAACCTCGGCGTGTCCGCCGGTTCAGAGTCCGCCTCGACGAGCGGACAGCATCCGCTCGGCTCTTCGCCAAATCCGCTTGCCGCCTATCAGATTCCGCTCATCATCGGTGGCGTCATCGCGATGGTCGCGATGATCTGGTTCGAGCTGCGGATCGAGCATCCTCTTATTCCGATCCGGCTCTTCAAGGATCGACTCTTCTCGTCCGCCAATGCGACCAACGCCCTGGTCGGCGCGGCGCTGATGGTCGCGATGGTCAACGTTCCAGTTCAGGTCGCGCTGATCGCGACGGAGTCGCGCAGCGAGATCGACAGCGCGTTACTGCTCGGCGCGTTCTGTTCGGCCATGGCCGTCGCGGCGCTCGTTGGGGGGCGCCTGACCACGCGCTTCGGGTACCGCGCCGTCGTGTTGCGCCGGTTTGATCATCGGAAGTGCCGGATTTTGGCTGATGAACAGTTGGCCAAACGCCCTCCGCATCCCACAGATGTCGGCCGATCTGGCCGTCAGTGGATTTGGATTGGGACTCGTGATCGCCCCCGTCGGCGCCGCGGCGATCAACGCCGCTCGCTCACGAGATCTCGGCATTGCGTCTGGAATCGTGATCGTCATGCGGCTGTTGGGGATGACCATCGGGATTTCGGCGCTGACCGGCTGGGCGGTCAGCCGGTTGAATCATTCGTTGGCAAACGTCCCGCCATTGCAACAGAAGGCTGGTGAGACGTTCAGCGAATACCTGACCCGGCAGCAGGACTACGTAACGAACCACGCAATTCCGCTGACACTCTCGATCCTCCGAGGCACGTTTGCCGCGGCGGCCGTGATCTGCCTGATCGCCATTGTGCCCGCGTTGTTCCTTGGCAAGGCGAAGTCGAGCGAATTCCGCTATCGCGTCAAACACCGAGCGGAACCGCGCGACGGCTTCTGATACAGACATGGACGGTGTGTAGATCGCCGAACCGGCCACCAGAATATCGGCTCCACGCTCCCAAACCTCTCGCGCATTTTCGGGCTTGATCCCACCGTCGATTTCAATCAACGCCGGCGAACCCGATGCATCTAAGATCTGCGCGCACCTGCTCAAGTTTCGGCAGAACCGACGGGATGAACGCCTGACCACCAAAACCGGGGTTCACGCTCATTACCAGGACGAGGTCGACCACACTGGCGACCTCGGCTACCTGGGTCGTAGGAGTGCCGGGATTCAGCGCGAGGCCCTGACTGGCAACCTGCCTCCCGAATCTGCTGCAGCGCGTCGATAGATGTGCGGCGATGTCTCAGGGTGCACGGTCAGAATGTCCGCTCCGGCCGCGGCAAAATCGCGCGATGTACTTTTCCGGCTCGACAATCATCAGATGCACGTCGAGCGGCAGCGACGTCATCTTTCGCACGGCAGCCACGACCGGCAACCCGATGCTGATGTTTGGCACAAAACGCCCGTCCATCACATCGAGATGGATGTAATCGACGCCCGCGTCTTCCGCCCGCCTGATCTCATCCGCGAGATGTCCCAGGTCCGCTGTCAAAATCGAGGGAGAGAGCAACGGGGCAGGACGGTCCGATTGAATCTGGCATACTTCTCGCGCACTCCTCGTCTGCGACGCCGCGCGGAGTCGGCCGCAGATTTGGTCTCACATCACTCAAGGACGGCACGTGGCGGTCCGACCGCAATCATCATTAGAACGACACTTCGTTCCCCAAATAATAACCGGAGTCATTCTCATCGCCTTCTGGTGGCCGGTCGCCTGGCTTCATGTTACGGCCGATCTCCGACTACTATTTCTTTCCGCTCTGGCTCGGGTACGTCGTCACGGTCGACGGTCTGGTCGCGGTGCGCACCCGAACCTCGCTGATCTCGAGAAGCTGGAAGAAGTTCCTGCTTCTCTTCACCTGTTCGATCCCCTTCTGGTGGATCTTCGAGTGGATCAACCAATATATCAACAACTGGCACTATCATGCGCCGGTTCACTACTCGCTGGTTGTCTACGCCGTTCTCGCGTCACTGGCGTTCTCGACGGTCGTTCCGGCGGTGCTGGAGACGAGCGAACTGGTGGCGAGTTTTGGTTTCGGAGAGCGCATTCCGTCGCTACCAGCCTGGCCGATTCGCACGCGCGGATTGATCGCCTTTGAGCTACTCGGCTGGATCATGCTCGCGCTTGTGATCTCCGTCCCCCACTATGCGTTCCCTCTTGCGTGGCTTTCCGTCTTCTTCATCATTGAGCCGGTGAATGCCTTCCTTGGGCAACACTCGATCAGCTGGTTTGTCGCCCGTGGAAACTGGGCGGCGCTGTGGAACGTGATGCTCGCGACCGTCATCACGGGCTTCTTCTGGGAGATGTGGAACTTCTATTCGATGCCGAAGTGGAGCTATTCGGTTCCGTTCGTGGGGTTCGCCCACGTCTTCGAAATGCCGGTGCTCGGCTACACCGGATACATCCCGTTCGGGCTCGAAGTCTTCGCGATATTCGGCCTCGTATTTATGCTGGTACTACGTCATCCGCAGCGGTACGCCGTCGTAAGTCGTGAATCACGAGGTTTCCGTCATGGCAAGAAGGAGCCACCCGTGGAGCGATCTCCCGAACTGACGAGCCACGTTTCCGTTGACGATCGTTAGGCGTCAACCGCCGAGGTTCTTGAACGTGAACCTGCAGCGCGCAACGCCGACTCGACCATGCTGATCAGATCGTCGAGATCGAACGGCTTCGAGAGGTAGTACGCGGCGCCGATGTCCGCACCGCGCCTCGATGCGTCCCGTGCGGCCGTGAAGACAATGATCGGTGCGCAATCCTCGTAGCGCTCGTGGTAGTTCCGGGAGAACTCCCACCCGTCCATGCCGGGCATTTTCATGTCGAGAAGAATAACGTCGGGGGGATCGCCATCGATTGCTTCGAGCGCATGCGCGCCGTTCGATGCCTGATCGACTGAGTAGCCTTCGTCGTTCAACACCATAGCGACCATCTGACGGATCGTCGCGTCGTCGTCGACGACCAGCACGCGTGCCATTATCCCAATACCTATGATGGCTCTCGATCGACGTCGGTAGAGGTAACCGGCAGGATCACGACAAAGCGCGCGCCGCCCTGCTCCGGATTTTCAATCTCGATACGACCACCATGCCGGACGACAATTTCATTCGCCAGGAACAGCCCGACTCCCAGTCCAGAGAGATGCTGGTGGACAGCCGTCTGGCCGAACCCATCGAACAGGTGGTCACGCTGTTCGACCGGTACGCCGACGCCGTTATCCGTCACCGAAATCCGGACTGTGCCGTGTTCCTGCTGCAACGCTACGGTAATTCCACCACCGCCTGGACTGAAGCGCACGGCGTTCTCAACGAGATTCGAGATAACCTGCTCGATCCGCTCTGAGTCCAGCGGATCACCAGCCGCTCTGGAGCCATGACTTCAATCGTGTGGGTGACAAGCGTCGGCTGCTGCGAGACGACCTTACGTGCCAGCGATGACAGGTCCGTTGGTCGCCGGTCAATGGTCAGCACGCCGTTCCGTGCGTCGGAAGCATCCAATAGCCGGGTTACCAGCCGGGACAGTTTCGCGGTCTCGGCGTCCATCGTCTGCAGCGCGGTCAGCAGACGCTCGGGCGAGATCTCGCGGCCTTTACGCAGGTTCCGCATGAGTAACTGGGCGAATCCACGCACGCCGGTGATGGGCGTCTTCAACTCATGTGCGGCGACTGAAAGGAATTCGTCACGAGCCGAGAGCGCCGCTCGAAGTTCAGAATTACGCTCTTCAAGTGCGCGCGCCATCAGAACGCGATCGGTGATGTCGTGGACAAAGCACCGTGCATGCTCGAACCGCTCACTATCCCATGTCCCCGTCGCGTAGATCTCGGCGCTACGGTCCACACCGTTGGAGGTCTTGAACTCTACCGTCAGACCGTCGACAGGCTCACGACGCATCACGCGCCGCCAGAACATGTCAAACCTTGCGGGCTCGCTGAAATAATCGCCAAACAGATGGCCGACACAGTCGCTCAGGGTTGCTCCAAGCATGTCGAGCATGGCGCGGTTAGCCCACTCAACGCGGCCGTCAGGTCCGATCTGAACGATGCCCTCCAGTGCGTTCTCGAGAAAGTCGGATAGATCAGCCTCACGCCGCTTCAGCAACTCCTGAATACGGGTTCGTATCTCCGCTTCGTTCAGCAGGGCAATCGACTTTTGCTGCAATTCCGTGATCGCTCGGAGGCGCTCGCGAGGTTCGTCAAGCGAGGTGTAGCTTTCGGCCGGAAAGACTTTGGTATGGGCCTCACAGATTCTCAATAGGCTCGCGCCGTCGTGTTCATAGGCGAAGCTGCGAAGAGGGTAGGCACAGAGGAGCTCGAACGCGTGCGAGCGCCCAAGATCATTCCACAGTTCTTCAAATTCAACGGCTTCGCTCGTCTGTCCATTTACCTGAAGCAGCGCGACCAACTCACCAAACGCGACAACGTGCGGCTTCGAATTTCTCGACGCGGATCGCGCGCGTTCAACCAGCGAACCTATGAGTTCCGTGAACCGCTGCCGGTCTGGCCATCCGTCGACCGAATAGCGTGACAACGTGGCGTTGGCATCGAGACAGATGAGCCGATCAGCCGCCCTCAAGCCCGCGACGTCAAGGCCCCAGTCTGACAGATGCTCGTCGAGCCCAACCAAGTGTGCTTTCGTGGCGAGGACTATTGCGGAGTCTCCGGTACCGAGCGCCCCGCCGACGAATTGAGCGAGTTGGTCAAGAAGAAAGTCATCGCTCTCGTAGAATTGCACGTTGTGGGAGCTCGCCGTGGCGACGGCGCGGTCCACATCGGGGCCGAGCACTCCCTCCACCTTGTCGGAGCTCAGTTGAGGATTCATCACCCGTTTCCTCGCCAACCAACCCGGCCACTCGGACCGTTCAACAGCTCGACTCTGTCGCTCGTCACCCCGATGAGCCGTCGTGACCACCAATTTCTGACGTCGCGTCTAATCGCCATGCGCACCTTCGAGTCGCTGCCGCCATGACGCACGAGTCGTTCCACCATGGCGAGACCATTTATCGCCTTCGGGAACGACGCGAAGGTGCGTACGAACGCGGTGCAGGGCCGCGGCACTTGCGAAACTCATCAGACGCCTGTATACCGGACAGGCGAGGATTCACCTGTCCGTACAGACATTTTCGGCTCCGGTAGGGGCAGCCGTCGCACGAGCGTTTGACCCGCCGCGCAGGGGCACCTATAATTTCGCCCGATCACTGTCGCTCCCCGTTCCACTCAGGATGGCAAGACCGCTGTGGTGAATAGCCTGCAACGATTCGAGCGTTTCTTCGAACGCCTGATGGAAGGATCCGTCGGGCGGATATTCCGCAGCCCGATTCAGCCCGCGGAAATCGGTCGCCGTCTCGAACGGGCGATGGAAGGGAACCAACTGGCGACCGTCGACGGCATCGTCGTGCCCAACGACTACTGCGTCTATCTCAACCCGCAGGACATGGTCATCTACACCGATTTCATCACGAGCCTGTGCCGCCAGATGGAGGACTGGCTCATCGACCTGGCTGATGAACGGAACTACGGCTTCATCGACCAGGTTCGCGTCCAGATGTTTGGCGACGACCGAATCCCGGCGCGCAATATCAGCGTCGAGGCTCACATCGCCGAACTTCCAGGCTACGACCCGGTGCAGCAGGAAGCCGTGCAGCGAACTGAGGTCTACCGGGTTGTCGAGCGAACCGGAAATGTCCCGCCGCAACTTCTCCGGGTTTCAAGTTCAACGCGCCCTGAAGAGGTCTTTCCGATTCGCCGGCAGATCACCACAATCGGGCGATCGCTCGACAACGATGTCGTGATCCCCGAGCCGGAAGTCTCTCGCTATCACGCGCGGATTGAGTACGTGAACGGGCACCTCGAGGTCGTCGATCTCGATTCGACCAACGGAACGTCGGTCAACGGCGCCCACGTCACACGGAGTGCTATTCAGCAGGGCGACACGGTCATCGTTGGAACGGCACGACTTGAGCTGATGCCCTACCGGGGCAGCGGCCAGCCAGGGATGTAGGGCCGTCCAGGACGATGATCAATCAACTACCGTTTGAATGGTTCGTTTTGCTGCTGCGTGTCACCTTTATCTTCCTGCTCTACTTCTTCCTCTTTCAGGTTCTGCGGGTCATCACGCGTGAGATGAGTCTGTTCACATCGTTGGCTCACGCTGAACCCGAGCCGAGCGCCACCGCGCATCTCATCGTTCAACAGACAGGCGGTAGCGGTCTCAGATCCGGGATGCGACTCGATCTCGAGCCAGTCACGGTTATCGGCCGTCACCCGCGCGCGACCATCATGCTTGACGACACCTTCGTATCGAGTGAACACGTCCAGATCACGTGGCGCGACGGTCGCTGGTGGGTCACCGACCTGAACAGCACGAACGGAACGATGCTCAACAGCCAACCCGTGGCCGTTCCCACCGGATTACGTTACGGCGACGTGATCGGAATTGGGGACATCCAACTTCAGTTCGCCCCATAGTCTCAGGTGAGGGTGCCGGAGACGAGATCCACACGTTCAGTATGCGGATGGCAACGAACGAGAGCCCGAGCTTGCGGCCCGGGCAGACGGAAGTCGAAACGACGCAAACAATCCAATGACGAGATTCGTCCGCGGTCGGGGGAAACGCACGTCGTGCGGCGACCGCAAAACGAAAGGGAAATCGGTGAAAAGGTTTCGGTATTTGGCGCTCCTGGCGCTCGCGCTGGTGCTCATTATCCCTGTCGGTCAGACCTCAGCCGCTCCGTCATCGCCCCAAGATCTGCTGATGCCGCGCTACTTCCCAGAGACCGGATTCTGGGTCCAGGGCGTCTTTCGCCAGTATTGGGAAACGCATGGCGGAGTCTACATTCAGGGATATCCGATCAGCCGCGTGTTCAAGCAGGACGGCTACTATCGGCAGTACTTCGAACGAGCCGTCTTCGAGTACCACCCAGAATTTGCCGGAACACAGTACGTGGTCGAGCTCGTCCGAGTCGGCGCCGATCTGACGCAAGATCGAACGTCCGAGACGCCGTTCCAGCCCATACCACCATTTGAAAGCTCAAACGGTCACAATTACTACCCTGAGACCCAACACGCGTTGAGCTACGGCTTCAAAACCTTCTGGAGCCAGAATGGTGACCTGCAGAACTTCGGATTCCCGATCTCGGAGGAATTCGACGAGCAGAATCAGCCGCCTCCGGCAGGCGACGGGCAGACCCACACCGTCCAGTATTTCGAGCGCGCTCGCTTTGAATATCATCCAGAGTACAAGGGCACGCAGTATGAGGTGCTGCTCGGTTTGCTCGGACGCGAATATCTCAACATGAAGGGCGCGCCCGAAGAGGCACTGACCCCTCAGGACTCGCAGATGCCGCCGCCCGATCCAACCTCGGCGCAGCTCTATGGACCGCACGTCGGCTACGGGTTCAATGTCTACCTACAGGGCGACGGCACCGGCGACGCGTTCAATGCGCAGACGCTGCAGACCGTTCAGGACGTTGGGTTCGGCTGGATCCGCCTCCAAGTGCAGTGGCGTTCAATTGAGCCCAATCCGGGCCAGTACGATTTTGTTCCACTCGATCGAGAGCTGGACGCCGCCAGTAAGGCTGGCGTCAAGGTCATCGCCAGTGTGGTCAAGTCTCCGACCTGGGCGGACGCGTCCGGCGGCATTCCGTCCGATCCCACCGCGTATGGCGCAACGATGCAGATGCTCGCCGCACGCTACAAGGGAAAGGTTCAGGCGTGGGAGATCTGGAACGAGGAGAATCTGGCGTCCGAGACCGGAGGGAACGTTGACGTCGGGCGTTACGTCAATTTGCTCAAAGCTGGGTACACGGGCGTTAAGGCGTCCGACCCCACTGCGATCGTCTTGTTCGGAGGGCTGACACCAACGGGTGTGATGGATCCGTCAGTCGCGATCGACGATGCCCAGTACCTTCGTCAGGCCTACCAGTACAACAATGGGGAGATGAAATCGTACTTTGATGACCTTGGAGCGCATCCCGGGAGCAACAATAATCCCCCTGATACGATGTGGCCTGGGAACCCGGGGCCGGGTCCTGGCTGGCAAAACGATCCATCGTTCTATTTCCGCCGGATCGAGCAATTACGGCAGGTAATGATCGATAACGGCGATGCGGCCAAGCAGATCTGGCTGACCGAGTTCGGGTGGACGACGGCAAATCAGGCTCCGGGGTATGAGTACGGCACGCAGGTGAGCCCACAAGACCAGGCCAACTATCTTGTTCGCGCGTTCGAGATAGCGAGGAATGAATGGCCCTGGGTCGGCGTGATGTCCGTCTGGAACCTGAACTACAGCGTCATCTCAAGCCCGTCCGACGAGAAGTATCCGTGGTCGGTGGTCAACTCCGATTGGAGTCCTCGACCATCGTACACGGCACTCAAGGAGATGCCAAAATAACCGGTTGGTCGATTTCTCGCTATACTTCTGACGATGAAACACCAGGCGAAAGACCCGGCCACGGCGGTGTGGCCGGGCTGTCTCTGTCAGGAGACGACATGATCCCCGGCAAACTGTCGCTGGTCCTGCCGGCACACAACGAAGTCACGAACCTCCGCGACGTGACCCGTCGCGCGCTCGAGGTTCTCCCTCAATTGGCTGAGTCATTTGAGATCGTGGTGGTCGACGACGGCAGCCGAGATGGCACCGGCGATTTGCTGGACCAGATTGCAGCCGAGCATCCAGAGATTATCGCGGTACATCATCCGAAAAATCGCGGCTACGGTGCCGCGCTAAAGTCTGGATTTGCGGCAGCGACGGGCGACCACATCATGTTCATGGATTCGGATCTCCAGTTCGATATCGCCGACCTTTCATTCCTGGCGCCCTTTGTCCCAAAGTATGACATCGTCGCGGGATATCGCATCGATCGCAAAGACGCCACGTACCGGATCATCTACGCCAACATCTTCAAACTTGCTGTTCGCCTGCTCTTCCAGGTCAAGGTGCGCGACATTGACTGCGCCTTCAAGGTCTTCCGCGCGGATCTGGTAAAGTCGATGGAACTCGAATCCCCGGGGGCGTTGATCAACACAGAGATTCTGGCCAAGTCCGCGCGCTCGAGCGCGAATCTGATCGAAGTCGGCGTACATCACTTCCCGCGCCAGAGCGGCGAATCGTCCGGCGGCAGCCCCAAAGTCGTCTTTCGCGCCATGAGGGAGACCATCCTCCTCTTCCTGCGCATGCGGACCTATGTTCCCGCGACGCAGGGCAACGGCGAAGCCTACCGGCACCGAACCGCGAGAGCGCTTTCATATGCGATGGCCGGGCTGCTGGCCGCGGGTCTATCGACCTTCATCCTGCGGCGGCGGCGCAACGACTAGCGCATACGACGGGCGGGCGTCCGCTCAGTGAGCCCGAAGAGCGCGAAGCACCTCTTCGCGACTCGCTCCCCGCACCAGAACCGACTTTGCCCGACCACGTTGACCGGCAACGATTTGAATGGTGGACTTGGGGACCTTCAGCGTTTGGGACAGGAATTTGACCAGCGCGTCATTCGCCGCGCCCTCCACCGGAGGAGCCGCTAACCGTACCCGAAGCTGACCATCGACAATCCCGTCGATTTGCGTCCGGGAAGCTCGTGGTGTGACCCTCAACGGCAGAATAACGCCATCCGGACCGTCGCGAATCTGCAGTTTGTCAGTATGATCCATGCAGCGTGGTGAGTTGGGCAACAACCCGGGAAAGATACCCCGCGGAAACGACGGTGCGTCCGAGCTCCGCCTGTAGATCCTCGACGTGCATGTCGTCCAGAAATGTCTGCGTGCGCTTCGACAACATGTGTTCCGATACGAAGACCGGATCACGCCGCTCGTCATCCGCGAGCGCGTCTCGGACCAAACCACCGGTGAGCAGCCCCGAGACGTTGATCTGATCGCCAAAAAAGGTGTTGACGATCGGCACGACACGCAAGTTGGAACCGGTGTGCGTGTTGACCCGCGCGACGGCATTCTGCATCGTGTCGGCGATCAACATCCCGCACGCAATCACGCCGGAGGCGCCTCTGGCCGAATCTCGTTCCACACGTCGAATCAGCTTGTCGACGTCGTCCAGGAAGAGACGTGTGATACCAATGCCGTCCTCGACCTGCGGGAACCCGTCGTATGTCGACGCTGACGGCACGCTACGGCCAGTCATCAAGTAGAACTCGTCCCCGAGGTAGACAAAGGTACACGAGCGCTCGTGCTTGAACCGCGCCTGCCAGGTTTCAACCTGCTCGATGACGTCAGCAGCTTCATCCAGCTCGAACCTACGAATGTCGAGCGTCGCACCGGGAAGCGTGCGCATGCAGGTTCGCGATAGCCGCACGCGCCGGCTTTGACGCTCGATGCCGAACTTGGAAAGACCAACCGGAACGACGGCAATCGATCGCAGATGCGGTCCACAGGTACTCAGATCGCGAATCGTGCGATCCAACTCACTGCCGTCGTTGATCCCAGGACAGAGTACGACCTGCGTGTTGTATTCAATACCGGCCCGTTCAAGTCGCGCCAGGTCCTCCATGATCAGCGCGCCCTTCGGGTTCCCAACGAGCGCGACACGGAGATCCGGGTTGGTTGCGTGAACCGAGACGTTGATCGGGCTAATGTGCTGCTCTTCGATGCGACGCCAATCGTCCTCGGTGAGATTGGTGAGCGTCACGAAATTACCGTAGAGCATCGAATAGCGATAGTCGTCGTCCATCACGTAGAGGCTCTTGCGCATCCCCTTCGGTAGTTGCTTGATAAAGCAGAAGGGGCAGGTGTTCTCGCAGAGATGGATGCCGTCGAACGTCGGATCTTCGAACGTAATGCCCCACGCCTCTTCCGAGTCGCGCTCAACCTGGAACTCGACCACCTCATCGGCCGTCTCCACCTCCAGCGTCACGTCGTCGCTCGACGCCTCGAATTGAAAATCGATGGCGTCCTTGAGCGGAACCCCATTGATTGACACGACGCGGTCACCGGGCACGAGACCTAGCTCGTCCGACAATGAACCTTGGGCGATAGCGGCGATGACGCCGGATTGTTCCGGTACAAGAGCAACTCGACGTCGTCGTTCGGGGGTCATGAAAAGTCCTGTTACGTGACGCTCGGGTGAGCGATCGGGTTGAGTTCGAATTTACGGCGTTATCGTACGCGTTTCTACGGCTGCGACAACGGCTCACCGCGGTCGACCCGCAATGATAACACGTTGCGTTCGGCATTCATCGGAATATACCGATTGGTTTCCAGTGCGGTCGATCTGTGGCCAACCGACACCAAACGTTCAGTCTTGTTCGTGGCCGGCCGTCTTTCAAGATACGTCGCGAGGCCAAACCGTGAGCCAGGAGGACGTCCGCGATCTACCTACAAAGCTCACCGGGAAGTCTGGGACCGAATTGGGTCGACAGGAGATCGGCACGGGTAGATGCCGCGTTCGTGGCGTGTCAAGGAGTGGCCGACTTGACCATTACCAGCGACACCCAGTCGCCACTTGACTTGCGTGAGACCATCTCGAAGTTTCGGGTCTGATATTCCGCG
Organism: uncultured Chloroflexia bacterium; assembly: GCA_963728335.1. Taxonomy (GTDB): domain Bacteria; phylum Chloroflexota; class Chloroflexia; order Thermomicrobiales; family Thermomicrobiaceae; genus CALAGB01. The sequence goes on along the minus strand of CAVSJP010000006.1, from coordinate 71,192 downwards.
ATGACGTCCGGCTCGTGTCGCTCGATGACACCGCTGAGTACCAGCGTCGTGCCTTCGGCGGCGGCAGCAGTCAACGAGTCTGCAGCCTCGATGAGGATGCGCGAGAGGATGTTCGCGAGGATAACGTCGTACGGTCCGCTGACCGGCAGGGGCGCGGTTACGTCGGCTACCTGCGCGTGAATCCGATCATCCATGCCGTTCAGCGCAACATTGTGCCGCAGCGCATCGACCGCCACCGGGTCAAGCTCCAGCGCGTCGCTCGAACGTGCCCCGCGTTTGATCGCGCCAATCGAAAGGATTCCCGAGCCCGCGCCAGCATCGAGCACCCGTTTGTTCGTCAAATCGAGCTCCTCGACCCAGCCGAGACAGAGCGCGGTCGTCGGATGCAAGCCGGTGCCAAATGCCATCCCGGGATCGAGATCGATGACCACGTCATCTGGAGACGGAGCGTAATCCCGCCAGGTGGGACGTATGACAAAGTGACGCCCAATGCGCGTAACCTGGAAATGCTCCTTCCAGGCATTGGCCCAATCCTCTTCCTTCTGGATTCGCTGCCGCAGCTCGCTGACCGTGCCAAGCTGGCGCAAATGCCAGAGTCCCTCGTCCAGCTTGAGGATGGCGGTGTCGAGTGCCTCGTTTACCGGGAAATAGCCACTCACAACGACGGGACGCGCCGGATCGAGCTCGAGATTATCGCCGTCCGTGTCCTGCCGAAAGGGCTCGTTCAGCACAACGCCCCGGTTGTAGACGTAGCGGCTGAACAGTTCGGCGACGGCGTCGACCGACTCGGCATCGGCGTCGACAGAAACTTCGACCCAGGAAGGTTCTCCAACAGATTGCGGAGTCGCTTCAGCCACGAGAACTCCCTGCGCTGTCGCCATTTGAGGCGAGCACAATGTCCGATGAGTCCCCGACGTTCATCCGCATGAAATCACCACGCACGAGCGCTTGCCGGCCGACAATCGAATCACGCAATAGCATGGTCTCGATTTGAGCGCCATCGTCAACGATCGAGTCGGTGACGATCGAATTCTGGATGGAGACGCCGGCTCCCACGCTGGCAAACGGCCCGATGACCGAATTCCGGATGACCGCGCTCGGATCCACCACCACGGGCGGAACGATCACCGATCCCGGGATCGATGGGGTCTCGGACCGCTGCCGCAGCAGAAACCGGTTTGTGCTCAAGAGTGCCTCTGGCTTGCCGCAGTCTTCCCAAACCTGGACCGGCAAATAGGTGAGATGAGCTCCCTCATCGATCATATGCTGGAGGGCCGACGCAAGGTAGTACTCGTTTCCCTGCTGGAGGTTGTGCTCCATCTGGTAGTCGATTGCGTCGAATAACTGCGAGATCTCCTTGAAAAAGTAGATGCCGACCACGGCCAGATCGGAAACAAACTCCTCAGGCTTTTCGACCAGATCTGTGATGCGGCCATCTTCAGCGACAATCACCCCGAACCGGCGTGGGTCGTCGACCTTTTTTGAGAAGATCGCGCCGTCCGCGTCAAGCGACGAAAGCTGAGTCAAATCGGCCTCAAAAAGCATGTCTGGAAAAAGGATGACCGTTGGCCCGCTCACCTCATTGCGCGCCATGATCACTGCGTGTGACTGTCCCAGCTGCTCGCGCTGCTCGACGAAGGCCGCGTCAAAATCGTAGTTGTCGCGAACGTACGACTCGATCTGGTCCCCGAGATAACCGGTCACAAACACGACCTTGTTGATGTCAAGGATGGTGAGACGGTCGAGCACATGGCCGAGAACCGGTTTGCCGGCCACGCTAACCAGCGGTTTCGGCTTGCTCCACGTCTGCGGCCTGAGTCTCGTTCCCAGTCCAGCGACAGGAATAATCACATTGACCAACGTTTGTCTCCTTTGGCTCATTGATAGGCATCTCGTTTGCCCCGCACACCGGCTTTACGCCCCTAGTCCACCGGTAGACTCCCGCACAACGCACCGCGTTGCATCGCCTAATCCTACCTGACCAGGTCAGAATCACGGCCCGGCGAATTCCTGTGTGATCATCCGCGTTCCGAACGGTGTCGTCACAACTCCGATGCCAATCCGCGCGAACTGGTCGGACAGGATGTTGTCCCGGTGGCCCGGACTACGCATCAGTCCGCGTTGCGCCACATCGACAGTGGGAGCATAGGCAATATTCTCACCAGCAATCGAATAGCTGACACCCGCGGCGTCGAAGCGATCCGACGGCGAACCGCTCAACGGTGAATTGTGGGCGAAATACCCGAGTTCCAGCATCTCCTGGCTGTGCGCGACTGCCAGGCTCTGCAACTGCGGATCCGCTTTCAAGGGGGACAATCCGTGCTCAGAGCGCGCCGCGTTGACCATTTCCAGCATCTGCGCTTCATCGTCGGTGCTCTCGTGCAAACCGGATGACACGGAGAATGGCAGCCGCATTCCCTCATCCGATGACGGCTCCGTCACGATCATGAAATCTGACAGATCGACTCCCGCACGACCCTCGGCATCACTTGCGATCTGGTTCGCGCCGGAGAGCAGATGCTGTGCGAGCGCAGACCGGCTGATCGTTGGATCAAGCCCGTGGCCGAACGGTAGCAGAACCAGCACCAGTACAACCGCCATCGCTGAGACGAGGCCCTTGATCGCACCGGGAATTATGCCGAGCGCCGTATCCAGCTGCCGGCTCACCGGCATCAGCCTCGCCGAGTAGATCAATGGCGAAAGCGGCGTCAGAATCAGAAACGACACGACGAACTGCACCGCAACCGCGATCAGGGCAAAGCTAAGGACGTTCGCCACCAGGCTCGACACATTGACGTGACTGGAGATGACTCCCGCCAGCCAGTGGTAGCCAAACGCGGCCGCGAAGATCGACGCGAGAATCGTAAGAAGGTCAATCGCGCCGCGAAGAAAGCCGCGCCGCGTGCCGGCGAGCGCGCCAAGACCAATGATTACGATGAGGATCAGATCGACCCAGTTCACGCTTTGCACGAGCGCCGTCCGTCTTGTCTGTACAAATGGATTCCAGTGGTACGGAGAGATAACGGGGAGGCTTCATGCGTCGTCCGCACTGAGCCAGCAGCTCAACTCGATTCCCTCCGATGCCGAACGTGGCCGTGTCGACACCTTCCCTGCCTCATTGTACCGAGACTGGGCAACTTGGTCAGGCTATCGCGAACTGATTCGGGCATGACGATGGGGGCGGTGTAGTGGCTGGTGGGGAGACCAACCGAGCGAAGCAGAGCAGTGCGCCTATCCGAATACCGGGAATCAGGTTGAACAGGAGCGCCGCGCCCCATGATTTTGAATGTTCGGAACTTGGTGGTGAGTCTACCGAGGAAACGGAGAAGAATACGGGCCGGCGGCTACGAGTCCGGCCCCGAGCCTCGATGCTCGACCGCTCGAACGATGCGCTGCCAGCGGTCCTTCAGGGACGGCCGTCGAGCCTCCGCGGCGGGACTCAACGCGCTGTCTGAAGCCGCTGTTACCTCAGATAGGTAGACACCGCCGAGCGGAATGACCCGAAGTGTGATTTTTCCAGTTGTGTGTTCCATACCGGTTCACCTTCAGTACTTCCTAATCACCGACTCTACTGTACATTCGCGGGGTTCCGAGCGCTGCGGTCGATGGTCACATGAATCGCCGGGACAAAAGTCATCGTTGCTAAGGAGGAACGACTAGTTGAGAAGACGCCAGGCGGCACTCGGCTCACCTGGCGTCTCTCATTGATCATGCGGTTTTGCTCTTGCGAGGATCGGTACTCGCTCGATTAGCCCAGCGACTTCTGAACGGCCTTGATGCCGTCGATCAGCTGCGCGATGTCGTCGTCGTTGTTATAGAACCCGACGGACACACGAGCTGCATCGGGGTTGTTGATGTACTTGGTGACAAAGCGGATCGTCACGTTGTGCTCTTCGGCGAGTCGTGCCGAGAGGTCCGGCGCGTCGATGCCCTCGACGTTGAACGCGATCAATCCGGCGAGCGCCTCCCGCGGCGTCACCATCGTCACGCCCTTGAGTGCGGCCAGCTGGTCGTATGTCTTGTGTGCCAGGTCGACGATGTGCTTGCTCGCCCACTCAACTCCGACATCTTCGAGAATCCACTTGGTCGCGGCCTGTTGTCCCGCCAGCAGCGCGGTGTTGCGCCCAGCCGTGTCGAAGCGTGCCGCGCCGACCGCCGGGGAGTAAGAGCCACCGTAGTAGTCGAGCGTGCCGCGCACCATGCCGCCGGAGCCAAGTGTCTGCTCCAGCTCACCGAGGCTCGAGGCCTTGACGTAGAACGCACCCGTCCCGTCCGGACCGCACATCCACTTCTGTCCAGAGCACGCGTAGAAGTCGACACCCAGGTCGTGCATATCGAGGTCCAACGCACCATACGACTGGGCGGCGTCAACGGCGACCAGCACGTCGTGGCTGTGCGCCATTTCGACGATCTGTTTGACTGGCAGCCGCGCGCCGGTCGTGTACGAGACGTGGGAAATCACAATCATGCGTGTCCGGGGAGTGATGAGCTGTTCAAATGCGGCGACAACATCTTGGGCATCTCCGCCGCCCAGGCCAATGTCCGCGACACGCACGCGGACGCCGAAGCGTCGCTTCGCCAGGAAGGACGGGACCAGGCCACCCGGATGCTCGATGTTCGAGGTGATCAGCTCGTCACCGCTCTGCCAGCGATAGCCGATAATCGAGTTGTACATGCCGTCGGTCGTGCTGCTTGTAATCGCAATCTCGTCCGGGTTGGCGCCGATTGCCTTGGCGACCACTTCGCGCACGCCGTTGCGTAACTCACCGATGTGCGGGAAGTGATCCCCTGAGATTCGAGCTTTGGTGAGGTCGTGGTTGACCTCCTCGATCACGGCATCGTAGGCAACCTTCGGCAGTGGACCGCAGGTTCCGGTATTGAGATACACCGTGTCCAGCACTCCCGGGACCATCTGACGAATCTGATTGATATCTGGCATCGTCTCGCGTTCTCCTCACGATACTCGCAGGACCGGGCGTCCGGCGAGCACAACTGACGTCATGTTGATCGTCCTGATAGCCTCCTCATCTCCTGCAGCTACACCGCACCGGTTGTCCGCATGCGCTCGATGTCTTCACTCGAATACCCGAGTTCAGTCAGCACTTCGTCCGTATGCTCGCCCAACAGCGGCGGTGGCCGGCGGATGCTACCAGGAGTCCCCGTCAACTTGACAGCGATTCCCGGCAGGCGCAGATCCGGAATCTCCGGACGCGGCGTATCCACCACCATCTGCCGGTAGGCCACCTGAGGCAAGTTGAGCACCGTATCGAGCGTGTTCACCGGGCTGCATGGTACGCCCGCCGCGTCCATCCGCAACGCCCACACCTCGCTGCTGGCCTCCGCCAGAGCCGCCACGATAACCTCTTCGAGCGCGTCACGGCGCGCGCAACGTTGAGCGTTGGTAGCGAAGCGTTGATCCTCAACCAGATCCGGCCGTTCGAGCGCGCCGCAGAAACGCCGCCAGAGCGCGTCCGACGCGACGGCGACGACGAGGAACCCGTCCGCGGTCGGAAACGCACCATAGGGCGCGACGCTGGCATGCGAGGATCCAATTCGTTCCGGCACGTCGCCACTCGCGAAATACGAGACCGCATGGTAGGTCATCCAGGAAACCTGGCCCTCAAGCAGCGACGATTCGACCAACTGTCCCTGGCCGGTTCGCTCGCGAACGTAGAGCGCCGCGAGGATAGCCTGGACTGCGTTCGCACCCGCCGTCAGATCGACAACCGATGTGCCGACCCGCACGGGAGGCCGACCAGACTCGCCGGTGATGCTCATCAGACCGCCGTAGGCCTGCATGAGCAGATCGACGCCCGCGCGATCACGATCCGGCCCATCGCGTCCGACCGCGGAGATGGCGCAGTAGATCAGCCTGGGATTGATCTGCGACAGATCTTCATAGCCCAGTCCCCAACGTTCAGCGGCGCCTGGCCTGAAGTTTTCGATGAGGATATCGGCGTCTTGCACAAGCTGCCGAACGATGGTCTGTCCTTCAGATGACTGTAAGTTCAGCGTGAGGCTTCGCTTGTTCCGGTTGGCGCTCATGTAGTAGCAGCTGATCCCATTCCAGAACGGCGGATAGCCCCTGGTATCGTCGCCGCGCTGTGGCGCTTCAACCTTCACCACGTCCGCGCCCAGGTCTCCGAGCGTCATCGCGGCGAATGGACCGGCAAGGTGGCGGCTCAGGTCCACCACGCGAATGCCGTCAAGCGGGCCAGCCGCCGCTGAATCCTGCAATGATCGATCTCCCTGTCTGAATACCTCTAAGCGCCGGTGAAGCGCGGTGCACGCTTCTGCGCGAACGCCGCCAGCGCCTCAGTGCGGTCGGCCGTGCTGGCCGATAGCGTCACCGCGGCGACGTGGTGCGCGGTCGACGCTTCGGCGCCATCCTGAACGCTCGCCCAGAGATTCTCCTTGGTCATCGCCAGCGCGAGCGGTGAAAGCCCACGGAGAGTCTCGATCGTCTCCCGCACTGCCGCGTCGAGATCGTCGACTTGGCGCGTGATCAACCCGATTCGTTCGGCTTCAACTGGCTCAACCCACCGAGCGGTGAGGAGCATGTCCTGGGCGTGCGTCAGGCCAACCAGGCTCACCAACCGGTGAGCCGGTGACGGCACGGCGACGCGCGGCTCGGGGTAGCTGAAGCGAGAAGCTGGTGTGGCGAAGCGCAGATCCCCCGAAATCATCAACTCGGTGCCCAGCCCGGCCGTGAAGCCGTCAATAGCGCTGATGACGGGAACCGGGATGATTCGGAGCTTGCGTAGCACCCGATGCATGGTCGACACGCGGACTCGAGCGAAGTCCGCCGACGCCTCGCGCGACTCCTTCAAGTCGATTCCCGCACAGAATCCAGGAGCCGTGGCGGTCAGGATTATCACGCGAGGCGGACTCTCGTAGAGATGGTCGAGTGCATGCTCGAGATCCTGGAGAAGACCGAAATTGACCGCGTTGCGCACGTGTGGACGGTTGAGCTTCAGCGTCACCACGTCCTCGTCCGTCGTGACGATCAGCGGACCGTCCTGATTCTCAGTCATCCTGCTCACTCCCCGTCCGCGAACCGCATGCGCCAGGCACGCGCCTTTTCCCCGTCGAGCCAGGATAAACCCGCCCCCACGATCCCGCAACGGGCGGCCCTGCTAACGATGTCCGTGTGGATCGAAGGCGTCGCGGAGACCATCTCCGACATAATTGATTGACATCACCGTCAGAAAGATCATCATGCCGGGAGCGATCGAGAAGACCGGCAACTGTCTCATGTGTCCCTGCGCGTCTTCAAGAAGCGTGCCCCATGTCGCGGTCGGCGGCTGTACTCCGAAGCCGAGATACGACAAACCTGACTCGGTGATGATCGTGATCGCGATGAGGAGCGTGCCCTGCACGATAATTGGCCCAAGGGCCGAGGGGAGTATGTGGCGTACGATGATCCGCGTATTACTGGCCCCGGCCGCCCTGGCCGCCTCGACAAACTCCTTTTCTCGCAGACTCAAGAATGAAGCGCGCACGATTCGGGCAAGGCTCATCCACGACAGCACGCCAATGACCACCACGATTGGCCAGATACTCCCCGAGAACTGACGAAAATGGACATTGGTTCGCATCACCGTCGCCAGCACAATCAAAATGAACAGAGATGGGAACGAGAGAAACATGTCGACGATACGCATCAACAGGTTGTCGACGAATCCACCGAAATAGCCTGAAATCGATCCGACCAGCGTGCCAATGAAGAGCGCGACCAGCGTGGCGGTGATGCCGATCGCGAGCGATATCCGCCCCCCATTCAGGACACGAGAGAAGATGTCGCGTCCCACATCGTCGGTGCCGAACCAGTGCGATGTCGACGGACCTTCAAGCTTGTGCGTCACCGAAAGCGCATTCGGGCTCGGCGCGATAATTGGCGCGACAATGGCGCTCAACACAAGGAGCACCAACATCACTGCTCCAGCAACTGCCAGTTGATGGCGCAAGAAGCGGTGCAAGATGAGTTGAGTCATTGAGTCGTGACGAAGGCCCCGCTTCGATTCGAGGAGTGCTTCTCGGCGTATCGCTGAATCTTCGGTCGTGTCAGCCACGGCAAGCCCTCATTCATCTGCCCACTTCGCCTAGCTGTATCGAATGCGCGGATCGAGAACCGCGTAGATCACGTCGGCAAGTAAGTTCGAAAAAACAATCAGTGTGGCGGTGATCATGATAATCGCCATCAGCAATGGATAGTCACGCCGGTCGGCGGCGGTGTAGAAGAGGCGTCCCATCCCGGGCCAGGCGAAGATAACCTCGGTGAACAAAGCGCCGGAAAAGATGACGGGCAGATCGAGCGCCATCAGCGTCACCAGTGGGATTGCCGCGTTGCGCAGGCAGTGCCGAAAGATGACGGCGCGTTCTCGCAGCCCCTTTGCGCGGGCTGTCCGGATGTAATCTTGGTGAATGACCTCGAGCATGCTGGAGCGCAGGAATCGGGAATACCAGGCAATCCAGCTGGCGGAGAGCATCATGACCGGGAGAATGAGGTGGGTGATGCGGTCGGTTATGGAGAATCCCTTCCCCAGCGTGTACATGCCACCGGCCGGGAGGAGCGGACGGCCAGTTACCGGGTTATGGAGGGTCAGATAGAAGATCAGGATCAGAATCAGGCCGAGCCAGAAGATCGGTATCGACTGGCCGACGAACGTCAGCGTCGTCACGAGATGATCGAACCAGGAGTACTGTTTGATCGCCGAGATGATGCCGATCGGAATCGCCAGAAGGATCGTCACGATCCATGCGGTCGCCATCAAGTAGAGGGTGTTCGGCAGCCGGTCACGGATTGCGGCGGTGACTGGCCGGTGTTCGACGATCGAGTCGCCAAAGTCGAGCCGTACGACGTGTTCAAGCCACTTTCCATATTGAACGTAGATCGGCTGATCGAGTCCCAACTGCTTCTGTAACTGTTCCAGGTCCTGACCGCTGAGGTCACCGCGCCGCAGGTACGCCCCGAGTGGTCCGCCGGGCGCTGCCTGCAGGAGGCCAAACACCACCGCGCTGATGATGATCAAGAGCGGAATCGCCTGGAGGAGCCGCCGGATGATATAGCGGGTCATTTGTCTCCCCGAGAATCGTTACGGAGTCGCGGCGACCTGGAGCGCGGCGACATCACGTCGCGGGCTCCACTGGTCACCGCTCACCACAGATCGAACTAGCTCTCAAGCCACCAGTTCATGCTGTCCCAGGTCGAATAGCCCCAGGTACTAACCGTGAATCCGTGCATCTTGGTCGAGTAAGCACTCCCCTCGCCCAGCTGCGCGACCGGGATCATGGGGATATCCTCACGTAGGGCATCGGCAACTTTTTGGTACGCCGCCCGTCGCTTCTCGCGATCAGGCGTCGATCCTGCATCGCTAATCCACTGTCCGACATCGTCGCGAACCCACCGGTAGATGTTCTGTCCGGACGGGTTGTCGGCGCTTGGGACCTGGGATGGGTCGTAGCGACGGTAGATCGAGTCATGCGGCTCGATAAAGAGCCCGGAATCGTAGAACAGGCTGTCGAAGTCGCCGATCAGGCGGGGCGATTTATCTGCCCAGGTGCCGAAGATGATGGCGAAGTCTTGATTCGACGGGTTGATCTTGATTCCGAGCTTGCCGAGGTCCTCTTGAATCGCGAGTTCGCCGAGCTCGATCGGCTTGTATCCGGTGTAGCCATTCATCGCCAGCTCGAGTTTGGTCCCGTCAGACGCGTATTTAGCCCCTTTGGCGACCCGCTGGCCGTTTCCGTTGTCGACCCATCCGGCCTCATCCAGCAACTTTTTGGCGCCTTCGAGGTCATAGGTGAACGGCTTGACCTTGGCCTTGATCCAACCGACGTCGAGGACGGAATCTATCTTCGTGACGTCGGGAATGACCTGCGTCACGATGCGGTCACGATCGATCCCCATCGCGATCGCCTGGCGCACCTTGGGATCGCCGAGAATCGGATGGGGTGGCGTGGCGCCCGGGTCGTTGTCGAACGGTTTCGACAGGTTGAAGTGCACTTGAAGCACCCAGATGCCTGGAGCCAGACGCACCTTGGCGACGTCAGATTCTGCGAATTGCTGTTCCGTATCCTCGCCCGGCCAGAGCATGACCTGCGCGTCGCCTTGAAGCATGCGGGCCACACGAGATTCCTCGGAAGGTACAACCAGGAAGTTGATTCCGTCGAGCATCGGTTTGCCCTGCTGCCAGTACTGGTCGTTCTTGAGCACCGTCACATGGTCCGACGCCTGCCATTCCTTGAACTTGAACGGGCCTGTTCCGACGGGCTCGCGATTGAACTTCCACGTCTGCATGGAGTTCACGTCGCCGGTGGCGTGCTGCGGCAAGATCCAGGGGAACTGGTTGATATAGCCGACGTTGAACTTGCTGTAGTGCACCACAGCGGTGAGGTCATCCGGCGTGTCAATCGAATCGATCAACGCATAGGTGGATGCGACGGCTGAACCGCCTGATTCGCTACTCGCCGCCTGCCAGGTGAATTTCACGTCCGCTGACGTGAACGGTTGGCCATCGTGCCACATGACGTTTGGACGCAGTTTCCAGGTTACGGTCAGGAGATCATCGGAAATGCCGCCATTGTCCGGCGTCGGAATCTCGGCCGCGAGTCGTGGCGACCATGAACCGTCCGGCAGCGTTTCCGCCAACGGCTCGAGTACAGCGGTCGATACCTGCACCGCGATACTGGTCTGCCCGACGATTGGGTTCAGCGAATCGGGGTCCTCGTAGAGCAAGTAGTTCAGCATCCCGCCCGATTGCGGCTGCTTGTCCGTTTTGTCGATGTAGTATGGGACGCTGCCGGTTGACCCAGTTGGAGATCCAGCGGCGGCCGTCGCCGATGGCATTGCGGTTCCGGCCGGCGCCGACGTCGCTGCCTGCGTTGACGTGCTTGTCGCGTTTCCACCGCTGGACGCTGTGGTTGGCACCGGGGTCGAAGAACTCCCACCGCATGCCGCAAGCAAGCCGGACACGATCGGCACGCCAAGGCCGAACTGGAGCCCACGACGCAAAACGTTGCGACGACTGATCTTTCCGTACGTTCGACGGTCCTGTTGATTCTCTTGAGGTACCACGAGTCGCGCTCCTCTCCCCCTCAATCGAACAAGTCCTCTTCCGCCGACCATGTGTTGGTCGCGTTGTGATGTGTTGAACGTGTTCTCTCGGTATGCCTCCCTTGCACGGCGCCGGAGAAACCGGCGGCACCACGACTCCGCCCGCGCTCGTGTCACGAATGTCACGCATAGACAGCCGCTAACGACGCAAATGTCATTGTTCAGGCGCAGCCTTCGAAGACGGCTAATCTCTCACGCGTTCCGTCACACTGGTGTGTTCACCTGACAACCGTTTGGCTGTCCGGTTCATACCCATTCGGATTTCGGCTTAAGTTCGATCATAGGTTGTCGTGTGGAATGTGGCAATAGCTTATAGGGGACGGACGGCCGTGAATTGAGTGCTTGGTTCACGTATCCGTCAAGTTGTCGACCAGTGAGTGCCAATCAGTACGTCATTGACCGGCTCAGGCGACCGAAGCGGTACGGCGCGGTAAGACGCAACACTGGTCCCGCGTGGACGTTTCTTGCGACCGAAACGAGCAAGGATTCCGAGGATGGGGAGCGCAGACACTTAGGCCGCCAAGTGCATGGACTTCGGCCATCTGCCGCGAGTGTTATCAGACCAGGCTAGGGTACCCCCTGCGGGATTCGAACCCGCGGTCTCCACCTTGAAAGGGTGGTGTCCTAGGCCTCTAGACGAAGGGGGCCAACTGAGCAACCAAGTAAGGTTACAGGCTGCCGAAATCCGTTGTCAAATACGATTGGCGCCTTCGCCCACCAGAGTCTGTTCGCGCCACTGGTCATGCCAGCGAACCCATGCGAGATAGCCGCCGAGTAGCAGTCCATACAAGATCAGTGTGGTCGACCAGCTCAGTGTTACGGTCTTGCTGGAAGCCCACGAAAACGAAGCCGTCTTTTCAGCTATCGCGACAATGAGCCGAGCCGGGATCCACGCCAGGGTACCGACGAAACCGGCCAACCATGGATTCAACCAGGCAACGCCGACGGTCAGGATTCCGAACCACATTACCGCCACGACAAGTGGAGCGGTTATGACATTCGCGACAATCGCGAGCACTGAGTACGAACCAAAGTGATGCAGCAAGAGCGGCGCGATCGACAGTTCGGCGACCACCGGCAGTGCGAACGTCTCTCTGAGCAGCGACATGTCATCGCTGGCCTCAATCAGAAGAACGATGCCGAGCGTCGCGGCGACGGAAAGTTGAAAGCCAATGTCGAAGCGAATCTCCGGCGTGATCGCCACAATTACCGCGCTCGTCATCAAAAGCGAGGTCAGCAAATCGCCGGGACGACCACGAAGGCGCGCGATCAAGAACACGGTCCCCATCCCCGCGGCACGCACCACCGAGGGCTGCATGCCCACGACAAATGCATAGCACCAGATCGCGACAATCGCGACCACCGTGGCTGATCCTCGTGACGGCGCGAACCTCCGTAACAGAACGATAATCAGGCCAGTCAGCACGGCCACGTTCCAACCGCTCACGGCGGTGATATGCGAAAGTCCGGCGGCCCGAAACGCGGCGCGGGTAGCGCTGGTCATGCCGGTGTCGTCTCCCGTCATGATGCCAAGAGTGAGGGCACCGGCCGGCTCCGGGACATAGGAATGGATCGTGTTTGTCAAATAGTCCGTCAGTCGCGTTCGTTCTCGACTGATCACCGGCGCATCAGCGCCAATGATCTCAAGGCTCGGAACGAACAGTTCTCCGGCACTGTCAAGCGGAACCTCGACGTTTCCAGCAGATGGCGATCGCCAACCTCGCGGAGCTGAAAACCGGACGATGTCGCCATCCGCGATCACCGGAAGGACCGGCATCGAGGCGGTGACGTCGGAATTGCTCCCGGCAAATCGCAGATTCGCATGCGTTCGGTTCGCTGAGTCGCGGGGCAACCCGTCGACGGTGGCAACGATTGACCGGTCGACGTCATTGAAGGGAACGACGATGGTGCCGGAAGGCGGGTGTTCGGTTGACTGTGCGCGCATCGCTCCGAGGCCAACGCCCGCCAGGCAGAGAAGTATGAGTGCTCGCTGAGGGTAGGTGCGGCTGGACGCAAGGAGCAGCAACGCTGCCAGTGCCACCGGCGCGGCTAATATCCAGCCACCATGGCTGTCGTGGAGGAGCAGACCTGCCAGGAAACTGAGCGCCAGCAGTATCCCGCTCACAGCTACGGTCCTGCTGTGATCAGGTCTCCGAAGTCCTGCACCATTCGATCGGAGATGCCCTGCACGTCCGCGAGGTCCGCGACTGTGGCAAATGGCCCATGCGCCGTCCGGTAGTCCACAATGCGCTGCGCCAGCGACGGTCCGATGCCGGGAAGGCCGTCGAGCTCAGCTGCCGTCGCTGTGTTGATATTGACCGGTCCGGTCGACGTCGCCGTCGCGGTGCCCTCGGTCTGCGTTGCCGCCCCAATGAGCGGGGCTGGGGTCGGCGTTCGGCCGGGTACCAATACCTGCTGGCCATCACGAAGCTCTGAAGCCATCTGGACAGACGACAGATCCGCCTGGCCCGACGTCCCCGCCAACTCGAGGGCCGACGCGAGCCTCGCGCCGCGCGGTAGCGAATAGAGACCCGGTTTGGCAACGGCTCCGCCGACGTAGACCGTGATCGTGTCGCCGGCATCAACGGGCTCAACTTTCAGCACGAGATCGCGAGAGCGATCGTTGCGAACGATCACCACGAGAACCGCGACGGACAGCGCGACGATGGCCCCCAGCGTAACCAAGCGAATGCGGCTTATCTGCATGAGCATTCCCGACGTGAGTAAGAAATTCGATCGACCAGCACCACTATAAACGTACAAACGCGCAAATCAAGGGTCGAGAGTTCACCACCCCGCGATCGATTGGTATACTTCAAATTGACTTTGGCAGGGCCCAACACGAGTTGTGGCCCTGTTCGGCGTGCGCGAGAGGAAGGCTGCACGTGTCGCTGTCCGGCATCATCCCATTGCTGCAACGCGATACCTGGTTCGCGACATTTCGCAATGCCGTCGATCGGTTATCAGCCGCACGCGTGCTCGAAATCGACGACCTGCCAGTCGCCGCGCGTGCCGCCATACTGGCCGCGCTGGTCGAATCGCGGAACCAACCAACCGTCATCGTCACTGCGCGTCAGGATTCGGCGGAAGAGATTGCCGGTTCCCTTGCCGAGTACACCGGCAGTGAGCCGCTGATCTGGCCCGCGCCGGAAGCTCTGCCATACGAGCAACTTCCCGTCGACCGAACAACCAGCGCCCGGCGGGTCGAGATTCTGGCCAACCTCGTAGACGGTGAGGCGCGAGCGATTGTGGTTCCCGCGAGCGCGCTGACCCAGATGGTCAACCCGCCGGAGATTCTCGAGCGCGAGCGGATTACACTCCAGGTCGGTCAACGTCTACGACTGGACCAACTCATCACCAGCGCCTTAGAGCAGGGCTATGAACTCCTTCCAATGGTGACCGAGCCGGGACAGATAAGCCGGCGTGGCGGAATCGTCGACATCTTCCCACCAGCCTCTGAACACGCGATCCGCCTGGACCTCTTCGGTGACGAGATCGAGTCGATTCGCCTGTTCGATCCGGAAACCCAACGATCGGTCGAACGACTGGAAAGCATCGCACTGCTACCCCCGCTCGAGGTCTCGCTGGCCAGAGCGGACCAGGCCGCAGCCGCACTCAAGCAACTGGACGCGACCCACCTCAGGCCCGAAGTCGAAGAGGAGTGGAACCGGCTTCTGCAGCGAACGGAGCACAGAAACGTCAAGACGGGCATCGAGATCCTTGCGCCCTATCTTGTCGAACGTCCTGGAACCCTGCTGGACTATCTGCCAGACGATCACCTGATCGTCTTCGTCGAGCCATCTTCGGTTCGACTCTCGATCGAGCAGATCGAGGCGCAGTCCGAAGAGTTGCGCGACGCCCTCGAGAGCGCGGGCGAGCTCCCCGTGGGATTACGACGCACGTATCTGACGTGGGATGAGATCTCCGACCGGCTCGCCTCCACCCGTCAGGTCTCGTTTGGGAGCATTCCGATCGGCTGGAAGCCGTCCGTGGCGCGGCCGATCGAAGAGATGTCAATGTTTGCCACCGAGATGACGTTGTTCGGTGGTCGACTCGACCGGCTAATCGAGCGTGTTCAAGAACTCCTGACAGATGACTGGGCGATCGTGGTTGCGACTGAACAGGCACGCCGCCTTTCCGAAGTGCTGGAGGAGTATGGAGTCTTCCCGCGCGTCCGTAAGGAGACCGCGGGGCGCGGCGTCCAGGACCTTCCTCCGTCCCCGAGCACGATTGAAGTCATTCACGCCCGGCTGAACGGTGGCTGGAGCAACGACGAGATCAAGCTTCTGTTGCTCACTGACCGCGAAATATTCGGCTACCGGCACGTCGTTAGAACGCCCAGCCGGCGCCGCAACGCAGCCATTGCCCCGGCAATCGACAAGCTCGAGGTCGGCAGCTACGTCGTGCACACCGAACACGGGATCGCGAAGTATTCCGGCATCGTGCGATTGACGTTGAATGAAGTCGAGCGCGAGTATCTTCTGCTGGAATATGCCGAGAACGACCGCCTCTACCTGCCCGTCGACCAGATCGACCGGATTACGACCTATGAAGGCGGTGGATTATCGCCCAAACTGACACGGCTCGGATCGCCCGAATGGGCCCGCATCAAGCAGCGCGTGCGGCGTGCGGTGCGAGAAATGGCGTTCGATCTCCTGCAGCTGTATGCCGCACGCGAGTCGGCTCAGGGATCGCCACTCGCTCCTGACACCGTCTGGGACCGAGAACTGGAGGAATCGTTCCCCTACAAAGAGACGGTCGATCAGCTGAAAGCGATCCAGGATGTCAAGGGCGACTTGCAGCAAATCCGGCCAATGGACCGGCTGGTGTGTGGCGACGTCGGCTATGGCAAAACCGAGGTTGCCCTCCGGGCCGCCTTCAAGGCCGTCAACTCCGGCTTTCAGGTCGCGATCCTCGTGCCAACCACGATCCTCGCTCTGCAACATACGCGAAGCTTCCAGGCACGGTTGGCGCCATTTCCCGTTCGCATCGAGATGCTGTCTCGTTTGCGAACCCGGCAAGAACAAACTCAAGTCATCAAAGATCTCGAAGCGGGACAGGTCGACATCGTCATCGGAACGCATCGCCTGCTCCAAACTGATGTGCGGTTCCGCAGGCTCGGGCTGCTCATTATCGACGAAGAGCAGCGTTTTGGAGTCGCGCACAAGGAGATGCTCAAACGGGCACGCACCGACGTTCACGTCCTGACGATGACGGCGACGCCGATACCCCGCACGCTCTACATGGCCCTCTCCGGGATTCGTGACCTGTCAGTCATCAACACCGCCCCCCGCGACCGCACACCCATTCGGACCTTCGTCACGCCGAGTGGCGACCGGCTTATTCGTGAGGCGATTCTGCGGGAGATCGGACGAGGAGGTCAGATCTACTTCGTCCACAATCGCGTGCAGAGTATCTACCACGTACTGCAACACCTGCAGCGCCTGGTGCCCGAAGCACGATTCAGAGTGGGACACGGCCAGATGGACGAGCAAGAACTCGAGCGTGTGATGCTGGAGTTCGTGGAGCATGAGTTCGACGTCCTGATCTGCACCACCATCATCGAGTCAGGAGTCGACATCCCAAACGTCAATACGGTCATCATCGACCATGCACACCATTTCGGGCTGACTCAGCTTTACCAGTTGCGCGGCAGGGTCGGGCGCAGCAATCACCGCGCGTACGCCTACCTGTTGTATGACGATAAGCGGGCGCTGAGTCAGGAAGCGGTGGCGCGGCTGGAGGCGATTCAGGAGGCGACTGAACTCGGCGCAGGGTTCCAGATTGCCCTGCGCGACCTCGAGATTCGCGGTGCTGGCAATATTCTTGGAGCCGAACAGAGTGGTCATATCGCCGCGGTTGGCTTCGACCTATATACGCGCATGCTGGCGACCGCGGTTGAGGAAGTCCGCCAGGGACACCCCATCGAGGAGCCAGAATCCGTCACCGTTGACCTTCCGATCGAGGCGATCATTCCGGAGTCCTACGCCGGTAGTGAAGAGGTGCGAGTCGATCTCTATAAGAAGTTCGCGGCGATTCGCAGCTATGGTGAGCTTCGCGATCTTCAGGAGGAGCTCATCGACCGCTTTGGACCATTGCCCGATCCGGTGATCCGGCTGACCGACCTGGCAAGACTTCGCATTCGAGCCTCTGATCTTGGAATCACCTCGATCATCGAGCGCGAGGGTGAGGTCTACATCCGGCCGGTCGTCGGAAGCCGGCTTAACCAGTCAACGTTGCGACGTCAGCTCGGCGACGGCGTCTATGTTACGCCGAACCAGGTGCGAATGAATCTTGCCCGCATTGACTCTGATGTCTGGAACGCGGTGACAATCGCCGTTGGTGAAATCGAAGATGCTGACGCGACCATTCTGAGCGTGGCCGGCTAATGAGACCGAGAGCGCGACAACATGCCGCGCTCGTCGTTCTCTTGCCTCACGACGGTCTACCAGCTCACGACGCCCCGGAGACCGGTTTCCAGCTGACGCTGACCGAGGCCGCCCAGTTGTGATCGTAATATTCGACCTTGACCGTGTGATCTCCAGCCGTGAGTGGAACCGTTACTGACGTCGTTCGAGTGAGGAACGTGTCCTGCCACTGGTCGATCTCGAGCTGACCGTCGATCCAGAGTCGGACTCCGTCATTCGCGGCCGCGGTGAACTGATAGTTTCCGGCATCGAACATGAACGAGCCGACCCAGCGGGCCGAAAAGTCACCGTTCGGCACACTCGCTCCCGGACTCCCCCAACCCCAGTTGAATGCGATTGACCGGGTCGAACCGCGTCATCACCGGCGAGCCGGCCAGGGACGGATTACTGAAGTAGTCGGCGCAGAATCTCCCCTGCGGCACGGTGCCGCAATCCGGCAATTGCTGCCAGTCAACCGAAACTTCCGCGGCCCAGCGATGCTCGTAGTATTCGACCTTAACGGTGTGATCACCCGCGGCGAGGGGGATTGAGATCGACACGGTCCGTGTTGTAAAGCTGTCTTGCCACTGATTGATCTCGAGTTGACCGTCGACGTATAGTCGTATTCCGTCGTTGGCCGAGGCGTTGAATTGGTACGTTCCAGCGTCAAAGGCGAACGTGCCGGTCCATCGCGCGGAAAAACTGTCCGATGGGATCCCGGATGCGGGAGCTCCCCAGCTCCAGTCGTGTTCCAGCGGTATTTGTTCACACTGGGACAAAAGAGGAGTTCCGGACAGCGACGTTCCGCTGAAGTACTGCGCAAGGTACTGATCTCTCGCGCAACCAACGACATTGATCGTGACCGTCGCGGGCGTGGAATCGACGACCCCATCATTGGCGACGAATGTGAAACTGTCCGGCCCTTGATAGCCGGAGAGCGGCGTGTAGGTCAGGTTGGGCGCCACGCCGGAGAGATTGCCGTGCTGCGGCGACGTGATGACCGCATACGTCAATGGATTGTGATCGGCGTCCGAGGCGTTGAGCGTGATGTCGACCTGCGTGTCGACGAACGCGCTCACCGTTTGATTGTCGGCGACGGGCGCATTGTTCGTCGGGGCGGAGACGGTCGAGTTCAGTTGAGACGAGTTATCAAGCGGCGCGATGTTATCGACTTCGAGGCTGTCCACCGAGACGGAATTCGTATTTGTCCCAAGGGTATTCAGCTTTGCCGTGATATGCGCGGTCGCGACCGAACCAACCGCGAGACTCGAGAGCGAGCAGTGAACGATGCCCGAGTTATCGGCCGAGCACGGATTGAGCGCCCCAAAATTGCCTGAAACGAATGACGAACCGGCGGGAAGCGCATCGGCGAGCGACACCTGGGTGGCGGTGTTTGGCCCATTGTTCGTGACGTTGACTGTGTAGGTCACATTCGTTCCAGCTGACACCGGATCCTTTGAAACGCTCTGGGTCACCGAAAGGTCCGTGTCGTATTCGACTCCGACCATCATCGATGTGCCCAGCTGGCGGTCGACGCTGATGGTGATGCCGTTGGTGACGTCATGAAACACTTCACCCGGCGTCCAGATGGCGCCCGCATCGTTCGGGTTTCCGTTGTTGTCGGCGTCGACTACCTGGGCAGGAACGCCGCGGGTAGTGTCAACCTGATGGATGATGACACCTTCTCCCGGAACGTTGACGTCGTAGCCGCGGAACAGCCGGCGTTCGACCGTGTAGAAGAGCGTGGACGATCCCTTGATCGGCACCTTGATCATCAGATCATCGGTCGAATCCGGCAGGGCCAGTGGCTGCAGCCCGACATACCAGGTCTTGTTCGGCGTGGCGACATACTTCCGGTTCGCCGGAATCCAACCAAGTAGGTCCTTGTGGAACGAGATGGTGTGCGGCCCGACGCAGCCGTAGGTGGGGTCGACCGTCGAACAGCGCCAGGTGTCACTCATCACGTCCCACTGGGAGTCGTAGACGACGCCGTATGGTCCCGATGAGTGTGGCAGTCCAAACCCATGTCCCATCTCATGCGCAAATGACGACTGGTTCTCCCAGCTCCAGTCCGACAACCAGGTTGTTCGATAGACCTTCGAGGCGCCATCCCGGCTGACATATGACGTACCTCCCCATGACCAGTTGAGCAGGCTCTCGTTGAACAGCAGGTTTATCCCGCTGTAGCTTCGAAAATCGACGTCCGCGTCGGCGGCAGCGGTGCAGTCCTGCACCATCTGGTCGAACTCGTTGATGATATGGCTGGAATCCTGGGGATCGACGTACACGTAATAGCTGAGTGGATGTGGCATGTTGTACCAGCCGTACGCTGTGCTGCCGGTCAAGTTGATGTTGTTGTACGAGACCTCACGGTAGTAGTCGTCGAGACTCGGGTTACCGCCCGTCACGGCGCCATCGACCCAGGCGGGGTCGTGGGGGCTGACGTTCAGTGCGTCCGAGAACCGGCACATGATCGAGACGGTCGGCTCGGCTCCCGTCACAGCCGCGATGCTCGTCGTGGTCTGCTCAAGTGGCTGGAGCGAGTCGACCTGAACGTGCTGGTCGGTCGCGACAATTCCAGACACGCGGATCCGCTTCCCACGGAGCGCCAGCGCTCCGCCGTGTTGCTGAAGTTGCAGGTCCGTCAGGGCCAACTCTACCGATTGTCCGGCATCGGTTCGCAACAAGTACGTTGTGAGTGGCGGTTGGGCACCGTTCAGCGAGTCGCCATAAATGACGTCCAGGGTTCCGGAGATTGTGGTCCGCTGAATTTGCGTTCCGGACGCGTGTCCCAGCGGTGCACTCAGCCAGATCCCCAAGATGGCGATAAGGACCGCGATTCCCCGGAGCCGTCGATTCGCCATATCTCGGAACCCTTTCCCTACTCGTTGCGCTCTCCCCTGCGGAAGCCGGACGTCGCACATCCGTTTCTCGTGGCGCGAGACACATGTATCCCCGAGGTCGAATCGCGATTCGCGCACAAGCCGGCCGCCTCACCGGACCAGACCCGGAAGTAGATGGGCGTTGGATCAAATACGTCGTGCAATGAAGTGCATTGTAGAGGTGAGATGTACGCATGTCAAAGTCGGCACTCCAGGCAAACTGCCGGAGCGCGTCGAAAGTGCCTCAAGTCGAGGGAATCGACACTGCCGCGGTAGGTTTGGGGTCAGAAGCAGTGGTTAGTCCTTGAGATAGGCGACGGTCGCGCCTTCTCCGCCCTCGGCTCGATCGGCGAGCTCGTATCGATCCACCACCGGATGTTTCCGCAGCACTTCGTGGACCTCGGAGCGCAGTGCGCCGGTACCCTTACCGTGAACGATACGGACCGACGGGAGCCCAGCCAGCGCGGCTGAATCGAGATATCGATCCAGCACGTCCTCAACCTCATGGACACGCATACCGAGCATGTGCAATTCCGGGTCGACCGGCGGTGCCGACGGCAGCGTCGTAGTCCGGCGTTGCCGTCGCTCTGGCTCGGGCCGCGACTCGAGCCGGACAGCCGAACGTGGCTGAGTCAGACGGAACGATCCCGACGCCACCTCAACGGTCTCGCCGTCGTCGGAGATGTCAACGACTTCGCCGGTGATGCCAACCTGTGGCAAGTTGACCCAATCACCGATGCGAACGGGCTCGGGCATGGCGTGTGCCGGGCGGTGTCGACGCGCGGCACGACGCAGCTCACGTTCGGCCTCCTTGAGGTCCTGCGGTTGTGGCGCCGCTTCCGGCTCCGACGCGGGCATGGCGCGACTCTCAGTCGCGCGGCGCGTCCGGCGCAGCAGGTCCCGTGCCTCTCGCATTTCACTTTCGAGCTCGGCAATCGCCTCTTGACGCGCCTCGGCGCGAATTCGCTCGGCATCTCGCAGCTGCTCGTCAGCGGACTGACGCACGCGCCGCGCGGCCTCTCGCTCTGCCTGGGCTGTCGCCAACGCGCGCTCCAGATCGATCTGACGCTGTTGAATCTGTGCCAGCAAGTCATCGACGTGCTCGGTCTCGGGATCGAGATAGCCGCGGGCAGCGTCGGCGATCTCCGGCGGAAGTCCCAACCGCTGGGCAATAGCCAGGGCGTTCGAACGGCCCGGGACGCCCGTGATCAGGCGATAGGTCGGCCGAAGCGTCTTCAGATCGAACTCAGCGCTGGCATTCTCGACGCCCGGCGTGGCAAACGCGAACGCTTTGAGTTCGGAGTAGTGGGTCGTCACAATCGCCAGCGTGCCTCGCTCGAGCAGCGCCGTGATGATCGCGCGAGCCAGCGCCGATCCCTCTTGCGGGTCGGTGCCCGCCGCGATCTCGTCGATCAGCACCAGACTTCGCGTATCGACCACCTTCAACATGGCGATGATCTTCGTCATGTGACCGGAGAAGGTCGATAGGCTCTGCTCGATGCTCTGCTCGTCGCCAATGTCGGCAAAGATGCCGTCAAAAACACTCAGGCCGGACCCATCCGCGGCGGGGATGAACATCCCGGACTGGTTCATCATTGCCAGCAGTCCGACCGTCTTCAACGCGACGGTCTTCCCACCCGTGTTCGGACCGGTGACGACGAGAACCCGCTGACCGGCGCCGAGCCGGATGTCGACCGGTACCACGGTGGCCGGGTCGAGCAGCGGATGCCGCACCTGGAAGAGCCGCACTGTCTGCTCGACTGCTCCATCGGGGCTCGGGGCTTCGACAAGAACCTCCGACTCTCGCGCGCGCATGTCGAATGAGAGTCGAGCCTTAGCGAGTGCCAGATCGATGGCCGCCACCGCCTCAACGGTCGTGCTCAGCTCGTCGGCTGCGGCACCAACCTGCTGCGATCTCAAGCGCAGGATACGCTCGACCTCATGCTCTTCGGCCATCTGCAGTTCGCGCCACTGGTTGTTCAGCTGCACCACGTCGATCGGCTCGACAAACAAGGTCTGGCCACTGGCCGACGTGCCGTGCACGACACCAGGAACCTGGCTGCGACGATCGGCACGCACGGGGATGACGTAGCGTCCCTCGCGCATGGTCACGATCGGGTCCTGAATTGCGCTGTTTGGTCCGGCGTCCGCAACCATTCGATTGAGCCTGTCGAGCAGGCGACGGTGCGCGACCCGTACTTCACGGCGAATATCCGCGAGCTGCGGCGATGCTGTATCCAGGATCTCGCCGCGGGAACCGACTGTGCGCGATAGGTCCGCCTCCAGCGCGGGAAGCAGCGCGACCGATCCCGCGAACTCCGCCAGCAACGGAAAGTCCTCTTCGGCGTCGTTCTGGAAGAACAGGCGGCGCACGGCGGAGGCCGACTGAATGGTGTCCAGGGTCTCGCGCAGATCCCCGGGCGAGAGCAGCATCCCCAGCCGGGAACGCTCGATAACGTCACGAATATCGCGCACTCCTCCAACGCTAAAGGATGGAGAGCGGCTCAGCAGCCCCACCGACTCGCGGGTGACTCCCAGAAGATAGCGCACTTGGGCGACATCGCTGGTTGGCCCAATCTCGCGAGCACGCTCAGCCGCGACCGAGTACTGGCACCGTTGAGCCAGCATCTCGAGGACGCGTGAAAATTCGAGGACGCGTGAGGAGTCAACAGCCACGTGGTGCCTTTCGAAACAAGTCAAGTGAATGCGTGGCACGCCAGTTCCTGGTGCCCACGGCAGGTATCCGCGAGCCGGGGCCAACCGTCTCAATTCAATCAGACGGCGAAACAGAATTCATCCGCGGACATAGCGAAATGGACAGGTTGCCCTGTCCATGGCCGTCGATTGCTGTGAGACATACCGAGCCGGGGCGCTAGGAGGTGCCGAGGGGCTCGAGAATCGCCGGCACGATACCGGGAGTTATCGCATCGACCGAATCGAATACATAGGGAGAGACGCGCATCACCTGTCCGGCCAAAATCGACCCATGATATTCGTGCTGCAGCCAGACCGTGCCCCATCCAGCCGGAAGCTGCCGCACCGTGTTATTAGAGGACTGAGTCAACACGGTGACCATCCCAACGGACAGAACCGCGGACAGCACGATCAGGCCGAGGATGCCGGTCACCCCGCCGCGGAACTCGAGCGACATGTGTGTCCGCAGTTTGGTGATACGGAATGAACGCAAGAGCAGGTAATCGACACCTATCCCCGCGCCGAGCATCAAGAGCACGAACGCGCCGAAATTCGCGATGACCGGATCGATCGGAATGAGCCAGCGAGACAATACCGTTCCGATCGTCTCATAGAAGATCGCGGCGACGATCGTCGCCGCGATGAGCGCAGCCAGCCCCGCGAGAGAGCGGGCAACTCCAGCGAAGAAGGCCGCCGTAAAGACGCCCAGAAAAACAACAATTACCACGATGTCGAGGATATTCATCGGGCACTCCTGGCAGGTCGCCCAATCACGACCCGTCACCATTGCTGGCGGCTAGACGGCTTCGCACGTAAGCAATCATTGACACGAACATCTGTTCGCACCTATAATGCTGATAAGGTGACCAGAATTATGGTTACAAAGGGCTAAGGCAGGGCAGGTGATGGCACGAACTCTTTCTCGTCGACAACAGGCCATGCTCGAATATATCGAGCGCTTCCTGGATGAAAACAACTACCCACCAACCATTCGCGAGATCCAGCGGGATCTGAACATTTCGTCGACCAGTGTCGTTGACTACAACCTCAATATCCTCGAGCAGCGAACCTTGATTCGCCGCAACCGGAATATTTCCCGAGGTATCGAAGTGGTCGGACGTGGCCCGCTGGCGCATAACATTGTCCGGGTGCCACTGGTGGGTCAGATTGCCGCTGGGCAACCCATACCCGTCCTAGATGATTTTGTGCAGGACGAACTGACCGAGCAATTGGAGATTAGTACTGATTTGGTCGGTAGCCGCGGACAGGGCCTCTTCGCGCTTCGCGTCAAAGGACTCTCGATGATTGACGCGTTGATCAACGACGGAGACATCGTCATCCTGCGCCATCAGGACCACTGCGAGAACGGCGAGACCGTGGCGGTCTGGCTGCGGAACGAGAAAGAGACGACACTGAAGCGCTTCTATCCCGAGGGCGACCGTGTCCGGCTGCAGCCCGCGAATGCGTCAATGGAGCCGATCTTCACGTCTGCCGACAACGTCGAGATTCAAGGGAAGCTGGTCACCGTCGTTCGCCCGTACGTCAACTAACGCGCTGCGTCCCAGCAAGCTCGACATTCACCTCCTACTGCCCTTGAACCGGTACCATGCAAGACTGCATGGTACCGGTTTCTTGTACTGACGTTGGGTGCGAAACGATGAGCAGTCTCTATTCGAACGAGCGGGCGCCTGATGAAGTCAGGTAAACGAGCCCGCTCGGTGCTAATTCTGGGGACGTTCGGGCTGCGGCCCAAGGCGACGCTGCGATCTCGCGCCCTCGCGCTGGCACGGACCTTGTCGCCCCGGATCGGCTTTCGGCTTGTCACGACTCCCTGGGACAACCCACCCGACGCGGGCAGACGGTGGAACGAATCGGGAATCGACATCGTCAACACGCGGGCCGTTCGCCCCGCACTCTTCCCATTGGCCGTACGTGAAATGA
This sequence comes from uncultured Chloroflexia bacterium, assembly GCA_963728335.1. GTDB lineage: Bacteria > Chloroflexota > Chloroflexia > Thermomicrobiales > Thermomicrobiaceae > CALAGB01. Next base: position 46,152 of record CAVSJP010000006.1, on the reverse strand, counting down.
CCGTGGAATTTGAGCGGTCTCAGCCAGACATCGTCCACCTCTTCAAGCCCAAAGGATTCGGCGATCTCGCCGCACGTCGCCTGAGATCGCGCGTCCCGCTGGTGGTCGACATGGACGATTGGGAAGGGAACGGCGGTTGGAACGAGATCGGTGGGTACAGTCGACTTCAACGTGCCGTGTTCGACTGGCAGGAGCGAACCTGGCCACGGATGGCCGACGCCGTCACGGTCGCCAGCCGTGTACTCGAGCAACGTGCGTTGTCCCTGGGAGCCGACAACGAGGCCGTCTTCTATGTTCCCAACGGGCTGACCCGTGCCCACTTCGATGATCTCACCGCTCCAGGTGCCGGCGGCGAAGCTGAGCGGCGTCGGCGCAGCATTGATAGCGACAAGGTCGTCATGCTCTATACTCGGTTCGTCGAGTTTGACCCGCGCTTGCTCGTCGAACTCATCGCGACTGTCAAACGTGACGTGCCCAGCGCCACGCTCGTCGTCGCGGGAGCGTCAGCAGATGGACGGCCCGAGCATGTCCTGCGGACCGAGGCCCGCGCCGCCGGCATCGAGGACGCGGTTCGCCTACTGGGCTGGGTCGAGCCGGCGGAACTGCCGTCCATCCTGGCCATGGCTGACGTCGCGATCCACCCATTCGAAGACACGATCGTCAACCGTGCGAAGTGCTCCGTGAAGCTGCTTGAATTGATGGCGGCTGGGCTACCTGTTGTGACCAATCGGGTCGGTGAGAATGCTCAGATGATCGAGCACGAGCAATCTGGGATGCTCGTCCCGGCAGGGGACGTACCGGCGATCTCGGCCGAGGTTGCGAGCCTCCTCCAGCATCCGGACCGCGCACGTGCGATCGGTTCGACCGCAAAGAAGCGCGTGGAGAGCGAATTTCTCTGGGAAATACTGGCTCCGCGGGTGGAGGCTGCGTACCAGGCCGCGCTTGACCGCAGAGCGGCACGCTCCGAGTGAGTTTCACTTGGTGAATTATCAAGTCCATTGAGACACCCCGAACCTCGGCAGGAACGGTACCCAATCCCCTTTACGGGCAGGAGTTTCCTTGATACGATCCCGTCCGTACACGAACAAATCATCGCCCAGCGCGACTTCACAGCGGCACGGGATTGGAGACTCACGTGGACGTAGGACGCTCGATTTCGTACGTGTTTCAGGATCCCGACTGGCTCAAGAAAGTGCTCGTCGGCGGGCTTCTTTCCATCATCCCAATCTTCGGCACGTTTGTCGTGATCGGTTACTGGATTCGCATCGCGCGCAACGTGGCCACGGGCAATGAGCTTCCACTGCCAGAGTGGAATCAGTTTGGGGAAGACTTCATCCGCGGATTGAAGGCCTTTGTGGCCGTCTTCATCTGGGCGATTCCGCTCATCATCCTGTACGCATGTGGGTCGGGATTGGTAACGGTGTCAGCGAACACGTTGAGCACGAGTGGTTCCGTAATCACCGGGATTTTCGGCGCCGCAGTGTTCGGACTTGCCGTACTCGCCTCCATCGCCGTCGGCTTCGCGGCGCCGATCATTGTTGGCCGTGTCGTCATGCAGGACAACATCGCGGCCGCATTCGAGTTCAATGCGATTATTGCCGATGCACGACAGAACGCCGTGCCGCTCCTGATCATCATTGGCATGAGCTACGCTCTCGGGTTCGTGGCCTCCTTTGGGATCATTCTCTGTGGCGTGGGCGTGATCTTTACGTCGTTTCTCTCCTACGTGATGCTTAGCCATCTGTACGGGCAACTTTGGCATCGGCTCGGCAGGTTCGCTCCGGCGAGTTCCGGCACAATCATTCCCGGTTCGTTCGACTGACGTCCCGGACAGCAGAGAATCAACCAGGCTCGGCATCAGCTTTGACTCCGGATCGCGTGGGACACCTTTCCGTGTTGCCGCAGACCTACCACACCGACCGTACATGACGTGAGATGCGCCGCGAGGAGCAGGCCGGGAAGCAAGCGGAATGGGGTGTGACATCGTTGAGTTCCTGGCATCGATAAGCACAAGAACTTTGACACCAACCGACTCAAGGAGGTACAATTGGGTCGTGCGATTTTGCCGATTTGACTGATCCGAGGGGTCGATGCAGTTCAAAGACTACTATCAGACATTAGGAGTGCCCCGGGACGCCGATGAAAAGGCGATCAAGTCGGCTTACCGAAAGAAAGCCCGGCAGCTTCACCCGGACGTGAACAAGACCGACGCCGCTGCCGAGGAGAAGTTCAAGGATCTCAACGAGGCCTACGAAGTTCTCAAGGATCCGGAGAAGCGCGGCCGTTACGACCGCTACGGTGCCGATTGGGAGCGCTACCAGCAGACGGCATCGAGCGGCACCACGCCCTCCAGCGGGGACTTCTCTGACTGGTTCTCCGGTGGAACCGGACGAGGGACGCGCTACGAACAGCATTCGGGCGATTCTTCGGGATTCTCCGACTTCTTCGAAACGCTCTTCGGTGACACGTTCGGCCGCACCTCCACTCGTCGCCGGCCCAAGCCGCAGCCGCAGCGCGGCCAGGACTACGAGTACGCGCTGGAGATCGGGCTTAGCGAGGCCTACTCCGGCACGACACGGCGCTTCGATGTGCAGATTCAGGAGCGCTGTGAGACGTGTAATGGTTCGGGACTGAGCGGCAACGGATTCTGCGCGGTGTGCGGCGGTGACGGCACTGTTCGCCGGACCAAGACGCTTGAAGTCAAAGTCCCGGCAGGAGTCCGGACTGGTTCGAAGGTACGCGTGGCAGGTCAGGGAGCCCCTGGCGCTGCCGGCGGGCCGAGTGGTGATATCTATCTGAACGTCAGCATACGGCCCGATTCGCGCTTCGAGCTCGAAGGCAACAACCTGCGCACCGACGTGGACGTTCCGCTCTACACCGCGATTCTTGGCGGCGAGGTGCGCGTTCCGACGATGGGCGGATCGGTTGAACTTCGCATCCCGAAGGGGACACAGAACACGCAACTCTTCCGGCTGAGGGGCAAAGGTATGCCGTCGCTCAACTCGAAAGAGCGAGGCGACCTGCTGGCGCGAATCAAGGTGCGCCTACCGACCACGCTGACCGAGCAAGAGGAGCGGATGTTCGAGGAGCTTCGCGACTCGAGCGTGGCGAAGGTTTAGGCGAGACCGGGCACGATCCAGCACGACCGGGTCAGATCCAGCCCGAGGCACGTGTTATAGTAGACGATGGTCCGCGACGTCCAAATCGCGGACCATTGGCTGTGCCTGACAGGAGGATCCGCGTGGCAGTTACCATCATCATCGGCGGTCAGTGGGGCGACGAAGGCAAGGGAAAGATCACCGATGCCCTGGCTGCTCACGCGAGCATGGTGATCCGGCCCAACGGGAGCACCAACGCCGGGCACACGGTCCAGACACAGGACAACGTCTACAAATTCCACCTCGTGCCGTCTGGAGTTCTCTACCCAGAGTGCGACTGCGTCATTGGGGCTGGCGTGGCGATTCCACCGGCCGATCTCTTCAGCGAAATTGACGACCTCGAATCGCGCGGCGTAGACATGAGCCGGTTATTCGTAAGCGACCGCGCGAATATCATCATGCCGTTCCATCCGCTCCAGGACCAGTTAGAAGAGACACAGCGTGGCACTCACAGCATCGGCACGACGCTGCGCGGCAACGGTCCTGCCTATTCTGATAAGGCCGGACGGCGAGGCATCCGCGTCGCCGATCTGCTCGACGAGAAGGCCCTTACCGATCGCCTCAACCTGATCATTCCCGAAAAGAACCTGCTACTCCAGACTCTTTACGGCGCCGAGCCGCTCGATATCGGACAGCTCCTCGAACGATTCACGGCCTACGGCGAGCGTCTGGCACCACGGGTGGTGGTCGCTGAAATGATGGCGCAGGACGCCATCGACGCCGGACGCGAAATTCTCATCGAGGGAGCCCAGGCCGCCCTGCTCGATATCGACTATGGAACCTATCCATATGTTACGTCAACTTCTCCGACGGCTGCGGGTGCCTGCCAGGGTGCTGGAATAGGTCCAACCCAGGTGTCGACCGTGGTGTCGGTCTACAAGGCTTACACGACACGGGTCGGTGCGGGACCCTATCCGAGCGAGTTGACAGACGAGACGGGCGAACTTCTGCGAAAGCGAGGAAACGAGTTCGGCACGACGACGGGTCGGCCCCGGCGAACCGGTTGGTTCGACGCGGTCGCCGCACGCTATACGGTCCGTCTGAATGGTGTGACGCACGCCGCCATCACCAAGCTCGACATTCTCGACCCGCTTCCGGAAATCAAGGTCTGCGTCGGCTACGATCTCGACGGAGAACGCTTGCTGGCGCCGCACGCGGTCGCGGACGTGTACGGGCGTGTGAAGCCGATCTTTGAGACGTTACCTGGTTGGCAGGAAGATACCTCTCGTATCACCGATTTCGATCGTCTGCCGGAGAATGCGAAGCGCTACCTCGACCGCCTTGAGGAGCATCTCGGCGTACCGGTTGCAGTCGTTGGACTTGGTCCGTCTCGCGAACAGATGCTCTGGCGACGAGAGACGAACCTTGCCGGTTAGCACCGGTGACGTGAAGTTGACGCGATTTTCGTCTGATTCTAGACTCTGACAGATCTCGAAACTGATCACGGTTCCTCGATGGGAAGGAGCGTTCATTGCTCGACGCCCAGCAGATCCAGGAAATCCTCCCGCACCGCTATCCGTTCCTGCTTGTCGACCGCATCGTCGAGGTGGAATATGGCAAGCGCGCCGTCGGACTCAAGAACGTCTCCATGGGCGATCCATTCTTTCAGGGACACTTCCCGGGCCTTCCGGTAATGCCTGGGGTATTGATCATCGAAGCACTGGCCCAGGTAGGTGCCGTCGCGCTCCTCGGAAGCGACGAGCATCGCGGTAAGATGGCCCTCTTCGCTGGCATCGACGGCGTGCGCTTCAAGCGACAGGTCGTGCCGGGAGATGTGTTGCGACTCGAGGTCGAACTCGACAAGATGCGGCGCGGTGTCGGGTTTGGCAGCGCGACCGCCACGGTGGACGGCGAACTGGCGGCCAAAGGCCAGCTGATGTTCGCCGTTGTCGACAATGGCGCGCAACGATAATCTCCGGACCCGCGATCGCCTGGTCTCGCTCCTGTCGCGGTCCGTCGATCATTCGATCTCGGCGTCCAACGGCAGTCCGGTCGATCCAGACTCGGTCCACCGGATCCTCGTGGTAAAGCCCTGCTGTTTTGGGGACGTCCTGATGGCGACGCCCGCGCTCCGCGCGCTAAAGCGGAAATTCCCCGATGCGTCGATCGACGTTCTCACCACCGAGTGGTGCGCTGAGGCATTGCGCAACAACCCCGACGTTAACGGGGTGTTTCGCTATCCGTCGAAGCTGTCCATCGGCCCTTTCATGCGACTCGTCCAGCGGGTGAGAGAAGAGCACTATGACGTGGGCGTTGGGCTGGATCGTTCCCCCTTCGTCAATCTCCTACTCGATCTCGGGCGGATTCCGGTGCGGGCAGGCATCGACAGCTCCGGACGCGGTATTGGACTGACGCACAGAGCCGCTACCAAACCAGGCCAGCATGAAACTGAGCTCTATCTTTCCGTCGTCGCCGGCATAGGAGCCGTCCAGGACGATCCACGCCCGGTCTACCGCGTTCTCGACAGCGCGCGGGCAGAGGTAGACGAACTGATTGGCAATGCTCGCGACCCGATCGTGGTGATCCACCCTGGTGGCGCAGTGAATCCTGGGTCGACGTTCCTCTCGAAGCGTTGGCCCGCCGAGTATTTTGGGGCGCTGGCGTCGGAACTCGTACAACGGCTCGGAGCGTCAATCGTCGTGGTCGGTGCGGAATCGGATTTGGACGCGGTTCAGGGAACAGTCGACATGACCGATGCGACCGTGACAAACCTCGCCAACCGCTTGACGATCCCCCAGTTGGCGGCGGTCTGCGAGCGTGCGAGGCTCTATGTCGGCAACGACAGCGGCATGTCGCATCTGGCGAGCGCGGTCGGGACTCCGACGGTGACGATCTTCGGGCCAACGAGTCCGGCCATGTACCGCCCGCTGGGGCCAGACGCCATTTTCTGCGCTCCTTCACGGCGTTCCACCGGTACCGCGGCGGATGACTTGAGAGACGGGCATGTCCGCAACCACTTAGACCAAAGCATTAGCGATGTGCCGGTCGAAACGGTGCTGGCAGCCTGTGAGTCAGCAATGGCTGTTTCGCACAGACAAACTCGATCATGATGCGGGGCATCGCCCGTGCCGCGATCCTCGAGACGCTGCGTCGAAAGCCAGTTGCGCAGTACGAGCCCGCATCGCGCACCATCTGGCTGCTGCGACCCGACCACCTGGGAGATCTGCTCTTTCTGCGTCCAGCACTCCACCGGTTCCGTCACCAGCTGCCAGATTGGCACGTGACTCTCGCCATTGGGCCGTGGTCCCGCGCAGTCGTCGAGGACGTGACCGACGTCGACGAGATTGTCGAGATCCCTTTTCCAGGTTTCTCACGCTCAGCACCTGGCGGAATGTTTGGGCCGTACGAGCTCTTGTTCCAGCAGGCAGAACGCGTACGCGCCACGAGACCGGCAGCCGTCGTCATTCTGCGCGATGATCACTGGTGGGGCGCGCTACTTGCTCGCATGGCAGGGGTTCCGGTTATTATAGGAGCGTCCCGACCGGAGATGCACGGGCTTGCCACAGACGCCGTCAGACTGAATCACACGCATGCAGTGGCTCAGAACATCGAGATGCTCGACTTCGCCGCCCAGCGACTCTGCGGTCTCACCAGTGAGCAGACCATCGACGCGCGAAACAATCCGCTCACCTGGACGGTAACACACCACGACCGTGAACGAGCGCGCAGCTTGCTGGCAGCTACTGGCATCGAACCTCCGTACGTCGCGATCCATCCAGGGAGCGGCGCACCGGTAAAACTGTGGCCCGCAGAGCGCTGGGGACGGGTAGCCGAGGACCTGGCGAGTCGTGGATACGGCGTCGTCCTGACCGGTTCAGAGCGTGAGAAGCCACTGCTCGCGGAGGTTGCAGCGCGGGCGGCCGTTCCGATCCCGTCGCTCGGAGGACAGACGTCGGTTCACGATCTCGCAGCGCTGTTCGATGGCGCGGACCTCGTGACCGGAGTCGACAGTGGTCCGCTTCACCTCGCGGTGGCCGTGAGCACGCCGACGCTCCACATTTACGGTCCGAGTGACGTGGCGCGATATGGTCCGTGGGGAGACCCGCGAAGACATCGTGTGGTTCGCATGGGATGGCAGTGTCCAGCCTGCGGTGACCTCAGTCCTGCACGACCAGAGGGCGTAGGCTGCATGACGGCCATAGGGGAAGACACTGCTATTGACGCGATCAGGGGGTTGCTAAGGGATGACCGTGGGCAATTCACGACTGACGATTGGGATTGATGCCAGCCGCGCGGGCGCTGAGCACCAAACTGGGACCGAACGGTACTCGCTCAGAATCATTCAGGAGATCATCGACCTCGGAGTCGATCAGGATTTCCGTCTTTATCTGAACCAGGACTCGCCTCTTCGGCTGGTTCAACGGGCGAGCGTCGACCAGCGGCTGATTCCGTTTCCGCGACTCTGGACGCACCTCCGGCTATCGAGCGAACTCACCGCCAATCCCGTGGACGCCCTCTTCATTCCAGCGCACGTCGTTCCACCGGTGCATCCGGCCGCGACGGTCGTGACCATCCACGATCTCGGCTACCTCCATGAGCCCGATTCCCACACCGCGGCGTCCCGTCGCTACCTTGACTGGTCGACCCGCTGGAGTACCGGCGCAGCGAATCGCGTCATCGCGATTTCAGAGTCGACCAAGCAAGACCTGATCGACCACTATCATGTCAATCCAGAAAAAATCATCGTCATCTACCACGGTGTCGACGAGCAGTTCGCTCCCGCCTCATTGACCGACATCACCCGCGTGCGCCGTAAAATAGGCGTAGAGGGTCCGTTCATCCTGTTCGTCGGAACGATACAACCACGGAAGAACCTGGTGCGCCTGGTCGCGGCATTCGACGCGATCGCCGCGGAGAACAGGGAACTGCACCTGGTGCTTGCCGGCGGCAGGGGTTGGAAGACTGACGAGATCGACCTGGCGATTGTCGACGCCAAGCACCGTGACCGGATTGTTCTGGCTGGGCACGTCCCGGATGACGATCTGCCCGCCCTGATGTCGACGGCGATCGCGGTAACCCTGCCGTCTCTGTACGAGGGATTCGGCCTGCCAGTCCTTGAGGCGATGGCGTGCGGCACGCCAGTGCTCATCTCCAACCGCGGCGCTCTTCCAGAGATTGCCGCCGACGCGGCCGTAATCGTCGACCCGACCAGCGTGGCGCGCATCATTGCCGGACTTCACGACGTCATGAACGAAGCTGCACGCGCGCGACGTGTCGAGTGTGGTCTCAGCCGCGCAGCGGGTTTCACCTGGAAGCGCTCGGCGGAGCAGACGCTCGAAACGATCCTCATGAGTCACGAATCTGCGGCTGGCTGACCTCATGCGCCCGAACACGACCAATCTCGCACCGCTCGACCGCATTCTGGTCGTCAAACTCGCCGATCTCGGAGACGCCATCCTGGCGACGTCCGCGATCCGAGCACTCCGTACCACCTACCCACAGGCGCGCATTGACGTTCTGACGGCGGGCGCTGGCGCGGTCGCCTTCGGTCTATGTTCAGACATCGACGAGATCATAACGATTGACAAGCACGCATTCGACCATCCAGTTGGACTGGCCGATCCGCGCAACTCCGCACGGCTCCTCGGCATGACCGCGCGGCTTCGACGCAAACGCTACGACGCGATTGTGCTGCTGCATCACCTCACCACGCGCTTCGGCGCACTGAAGTTTCAGTGGCTCTGCCGGACTATTGGATCTCCCATCCGGGCCGGCCTCGATAACGGCCGCGGTCGATTTCTCACGCATCGAGCGGTCGACTACGGGTTTGGCGCACGGTCGGTTCACGACTATGGGCTCGACGTCGTGGGAACGCTCCAAGCGCACACCGGCTCGGCACAGCCAGCACTCGCAATAGCACCCGACGTGGTTCAAGAGGCACGGGAAAAGCTTCGAGCGGCGGGCGCGAAGCCGAACTATGTCGTGATTCATCCTTCAGTCGGCGACTATAGCATGGCCAGAAACTGGTTTCCGGAGCGCTTCGCCGCCGTCGCACGCGCGCTCGTCGAACGCTTCGACATCGCTATCGTACTTGTCGGCGCGGATGACGCGTCGCGGGCCGCCGCCGAGATCCGGCCGCTGGCTCCGGTTGTTGACCTCACGGGGAAGACGAGCTTTGCCGAACTCGCCGCCATAGTTGGCGACGCCCGTCTGGTCATCGGAGCCGACAGCGGCGTGGTACATCTCGCCGCCGCGCTCGGCGCACCAACGTTGGCGATTTTTGGTCCGTCAAACGCCCCTGCCTGGAAACCGTTCGGAGCGCAGATCGTCGACATAGGTTCGCCCGAACTTCCACCCGGGCGGAGCTTCGCGCTCCGCGCAGAATTGCCGTGCGCGCCATGTTTCTACACCGGTTACGGGCTCGGACGGCACGACGGATGCGCACTTCGCACGTGTCTGCGCTTGATCACAGCCGAGAAGGTTGCTCATTTCGCAATCGCCATCCTCGCCCGAAACGACGCTCCGCAATCGACAACGCCCTAACAGATCGTTCGAACCCCGGCCAGCAATGTGCGCCAAATGGACCGCCGGGTCAAGGCAGGCGTAGAATCAGTGCGTATCCGCAGCGAGCATTCAGCGTGCGTACGGTCGACGTCACGATATCCGCTCGCGTGACCGGCAGATCTGCGGATATTTTCAATCGGTAGTGGAGGTCCTGAGCACCGTGAGCGACAAGAAGATCCGCGTTGCGATCATCGGCGTCGGAAACTGCGCCTCATCCTTGGTGCAGGGCGTCGAGTATTACAGGAATGCCAACCCAGGTGAGTTCGTGCCCGGCCTGATGCACGTCGATTTGGGCGGCTATCACATCGGTGACATCGAGTTTAGCGCGGCTTTCGACGTCGATATCAACAAAGTTGGCAAGGATCTGTCCGAAGCCATCTACGCCGAGCCGAACAACACCTATCGTTTCGCGGATGTTCCGCACCTGGGAGTGACGGTACATCGGGGCATGACGCACGATGGACTGGGCAAATATCTCTCCGAAGTCATCACCAAGGCGCCCGGCCCCACCGCTGACATCGTCGGCATTCTTCGGGACACGAAAACCGACGTGGTGATCAACTACCTGCCGGTCGGAAGCGAGATGGCGACCAAGTGGTACGTCGAGCAGGTACTGGACGCCGGTTGCGCATTTGTTAACTGCATTCCGGTCTTCATCGCCCGCGAGGAGTATTGGCAGAAGCGCTTCCGCGACCGCGGGCTGCCGATCATTGGTGATGACATCAAGAGCCAGGTCGGGGCAACAATAACCCACCGCATGCTGACCCGCCTGTTCGCGGATCGCGGAGTCCGCATCGACCGCACCTATCAGTTGAACTTCGGCGGCAACACCGATTTCCTGAATATGCTCGAGCGCGAGCGACTGGAGTCCAAGAAGATCTCCAAGACGAACGCCGTCACCAGCCAAATCGACTATCCAATAGAAGCCGAAAACGTGCACGTCGGCCCGAGCGACTACGTGCCGTGGCTTAAGGACCGCAAGTGGGCCCATATCCGCGTCGAGGGCACGACGTTCGGGGACGTGCCGCTCAATATCGAGATGAAGTTGGAGGTCTGGGATTCGCCGAATTCCGCCGGAGTCGTCATAGATGCGCTGCGCTGCGCCAAGCTGGCGATCGACAACAATATCGGCGGCGCCCTGCTGGCGCCTTCCGCCTACTTCATGAAGTCGCCCCCGATTCAGTATCATGATGATGAGGCTCGCGAGATGGTCGAGAGCTTCATTCGCGAAACTGCCGCTCAGCGAGCGGTCGCCGAGGTCGCGACGGACGACTAGCCCGGCGCCGATACCGTACATTCATGGCGGCTGGACTCTGCCGGCCGCCTTTTTCGTTGGCTGCCAATGGTCTAACCGTTCGCCATGAGAACCGACGAAGCCCAAACGAGGATGGAAATCAGCGTGTATCCGGAAGATTCCAGCTCGGTTCCAAGGAATCTATCGTACGTTCTTCACGAACGGTCGACGTCCCGTACCGTGTCGGCGACAACGAGCGCGCTAATCCGTCGCCGGAAAGGGATCGATCGGACCGTTCAGCGTCTGGCAGCGCTGGACGACGCGGAATTCGCCGCGAGGATCGTCAAGGACATCGCGTCGAATGATGACGCGAACGAAGTCGCGTGTGCCCATGTCCTTTCCATCATGATCGGGGCCTTCGAACTGCTTCCACGTGCGTTGCAGCTCGCTGGTCTGCTGCATGATGGCGAGGAATCCGTCTACATCTTTCTCGACGGCTCCGATTGCTCGAACCGAGCGCTGCACACGTTCTTCCGAGCGCAGGCCTTGCTCTGCACGCCACAACACGCGCCGTCGAGCGACAGTCCGTGGGTTTTCGCGGCCGCACTGATCCGGCCAGGTGACCAATCGCTCCTCGTTCGATGCGTGCCTGTCGGCGTGGGCGTGATCGACCGGGAGCAGGTATGGTCGGTCGTGCTGCAACACGCGGAGGCGACCATTCGTGAATTCGTGCTTCAATGGCGTTGTGAACGACCGCTCTGGGACAGACCAGTCGAAGAGAACCTGCCGGAATTCGCTTGAACGTGAGTCGGGACGACTGAATGTGGACACTGAGGGCATTACGAATTGGGGCATTCCTCACCCCGATCTTGCCGGCATGGTTCGGCTACGGAATCTGCCGGGTGCTGGCCATCATCTTTTATCTGGTCAAGATTCGGACCCGTCGCCAGGTGATCGAGAATCTCGAGCATGTTGAGCCTGGTTGTTCGTGGCTGCGCTACCAGATCCACGCTATCAAAGTTTTCGTAACGGTCAACGCCAACTACTACGATTTGCTCCGCCTGCGCAGTGTCGATCGTGACGACTTTGAGACATTGTTCGCCGTCCACGGACGTCCCTACCTGGATCAAGCGATTGAGGCCGGCAAGGGCGCGATCATCGTTTCGGCCCACATCGGTAACTTCAGCGTAGTCGGCAAATACCCGTCAACGATTGGCATACGCACCGCCATCATTGCGGAGCGGGTGCGCCCGGCCGGTCTCTTCAACTACATGGTGCGACTCCGAAGTGCCACCGGCATCGACATCTTTCCACCCGGTCGCGAGGCAATCGTGCCGATTCTGAAGCTCCTCCGCTCAAACGGAGTGCTGCTCGTCGCCGGTGACCGTGATGTGTCGCGGCAAGGCATCGATGTCGAGTTCTTCGGGGAAACGGCGTCACTACCTGCCGGTCCGGCCCTCCTGGCCATGAGAACGGGAGCAGCGCTGATCCCGGCGTACACCGTTCGCACGTCCAGCCGTAAATCACAGGTCTACATCCTGCCCCCACTGGAACTCGTTCGATCGCGCGACCGGGAGAGCGATCTCCGTCAAAACGTTCAGCTGATCGCGCACGCGCTTGAAGAAATAATTCGCCATGACCCGACCCAGTGGGCGGTGCTACAGCGTGTCTGGGGTATTCCGCCGGAGCCGATTCAGCAGCGTGGAGAGGGTCTTGGATCGGTACCGACATCCATTCCGGAGCAGTCCGAGGTACATCGATCTCAGGTGGTCGAGCCGACGAACGATCAACCCGCGTCGGCCTCCAAGACCCGGTAACGGTATCCCTGATCGACCAGGAACCGCTGCCGCCGGGCCGCGAACTCGACTTCGCCGGTACCCGCCATGACCAACGAGTAGAAGTGGGCGCGTCCATGATCCGCCTTCGGTCGCAAGACCCTCCCGACCCGTTGCGCCTCTTCCTGACGCGATCCGAACGTGCCCGAAACCTGGATCAGGACAGATGCGTCGGGAAGGTCGACACCCACGTTGGCGACGCGAGACAGCACGATCGTTCGTATTCGCCCTTCCCGAAACGCCTGGTACAGCTCAGCACGCCTGCTCGCCGGCGTTTGTCCCGTTATAGACGGAGCATCAATGGCTCGTGCAACCGCAGCAACCTCCTTCAGGCGGTGCGCCACCACCAACGTCGGATCGTCTCGGTTGCGGCTCAGGATCCGTCGCACCACGTTCAGCTTCGCGGCCAATATGCGGTCCGGCGTCAGCCGGCGGCTGTCCGGTGCCGTGACGCGAACTTCAACACAGTCGACGGGGGCGATCCAGCCGTGGCGCTCCAATTCACGCCAGGGCGCCGAGTAGACGGTTGGACCGACCAATGCGAAGACCTCTCGCTCTCGCCCATCTTCGCGGATCAGCGTCGCGGTCAGCCCCAACCTTTTGATCGATTGCACCGCCGCGCTCTGACGAAAGACATCCGCCGGCAGGCTGTGGACCTCATCGTAGATGATCAATCCCCAGGGCTGGTCGAGGACGCGCGATAGGCCGTCGGCCGTTCCACTGTTTGCCGTGAGGGCCTGATACGTCGCGACCGTTACCGGAGTGAGGTTGGCGCCGCGACGATAGATCGTCACGTCGTTGGGCTCGATAGATGTGAGCGCGCGAAAATGGTCAATCCATTGTTCGCAGATGGTCCGACTCGGCGTAATCACCAGCGTGCGCGCGTTGAGAGTCGACGCGACCGCCACGCCGACCACGGTCTTCCCAGAGCCGCATGGCAAGAGAATGACACCCCCGGAGAGGCGCGAGCGGCAGAACCGGTCAACCGCGGATGCCTGATAGGGGCGCAACTCCAATTCTTCCCGCAGGGAGAGTCCCAATCGCGGCGATTCCGCCAGGGCCGCATCGTCCTTCACCGGGAAACCACGCTCAGCCAGGCGCGCCTTGATCCAGCCGCGCTGATCAGCGGATATCAGCGCCGTGTCTCCATCCAGCTCGAGGCCCAGCTCGGTCGCCATCGTGCGCAATAGCGCGCGGTCAGTCGATTCGAGCAGGAACCAGCCCGCATCGCCGGTAAGACGAAACACGCCATAATTGCCCAGCGTCTGCTGGATCAGCGCGGTCAGCGACTGCGGCAGGTCGTTCTGTCCACGCGATTGCAACGCGGCGATGATCTCCGCCGCGCCGATTCCAGCGGCTGCCGCGGACCAGAGCGAGACAGCCGTCACGCGATAGACGTGATACGGGCCTGCCGCCTGCTGGAGTTCGGCGAATTGGCGCAAGAGATCCCGCGTCTCGGCAAATCCCGGCGCGTTCGCCATGAGCAGGATGCTGTGATCGGACTGAAACAGCATCGTGCGCTCGGTGCGGACCATGTTCCTCCTCGACAGCAGTCTGTCGAACGGCGACCCAACCCACCACAGCCCAAACCAGGCCACCACTGAGAACCGGGGCTGTACGAGATGACGGACGGAACCTCTCATGCTGTAATGCAGGTGGAACGAGGCGTTCCAGCGTATGACGCACCACAGGAGATCGGGAGATTGCATGAAGATCGTTGACGCCCAGTCGGCCGTAAAACTCGTGAACTCGGGCGACCGTGTCTACGTTCACGAAGCCGCGATGGCTCCGCTTGGTCTGATCGAGGCACTGGTCGCGCGAGCCGACGAGCTGCGAGACGTCGAGATCATGCATCTCCACACGGAGGTTCCGGCACCCTATACCGACCCTAAGTATGCCGGACAGCTTCGGCTGAACGCGCTCTTTGTCGGGCCAAATGCCCGTGCCGCGGTCAATGCTGGAGACGCCGACTACACGCCGGTCTTTCTCTCCGAGGTGCCCGGACTCATCGCCGACGGGCCGTTGAACGTCGATGTCGCCTTCGTGCAACTTTCGCCGCCGGATCGGCATGGCTATTGTCGTCTCGGGACGTCGATCGCCTGCGCGCGTTCAGCCGTCGACAACGCTCGGACCGTCATCGCCGAGCTCAATCCGCGCGTCCCCCGCACCATGGGGAACTCGGCCGTCCACATTAGCCGGATCGACGCGGCGGTCGAGGTTGACCGCCCCCTTCCCGTTCACGACATCACCGAGATCTCCGAGACCGAGATGTCGATAGGTCGCCACGTGGCCGATATCATCCCGAACGGCGCCACGCTGCAAGTTGGCATCGGGTCGATTCCCGCGGCAGTGCTCCGCTCGCTGGTGGACCATGACGATCTCGGCGTCCACACCGAAATGTTCACCGACGAACTGATCGATCTGGTGGAGTCAGGGGTCATCAATAACCGGCTCAAGACCCGATTCCAGGGTCGCATCGTGACCTCATTCGCGAGCGGGAGCCAGCGCCTGTTCGACTTCGTCAATGACAACCCGTTTGTCGAATTCCACCCCTCGAACATCGTGAACGACCCTGCCGAGATTCGCCTGCAGCGTTCGATGGTGGCTCTCAACTCAGCTATCGAGATCGATTTGACGGGTCAGGTCTGCGCTGACTCGATCGGTGAGCGCATCTTCAGCGGTATCGGCGGCCAGATGGACTTCATGCAGGGGGCGGTTCGCTCGCGCGGGGGCAAGGCGATCATCGCGCTGCCATCGACCGCCCGGAACGGCGAGATCTCGCGCATCGTGCCGCGGCTACAACCAGGCGCAGGCGTAGTGACGACGCGCGGTCATGTTCAATGCATCGTCACGGAGTATGGTGCGGTCAACCTTCGCGGTCGTAGCCTGCGAGAGCGCGCCGAACTTCTGATCAGTGTCGCTCACCCGGATTTTCGTCCGGAGCTTCGCAGGGCGGCGGTCGAACGCAAACTCTTTTCCGCAACATCCATCGATCAGTCACGCATGGAATAGCTTCGCCGCCCGATCGCCCGGCTCCAGCCTTGCAGCTTCACCACAGCGCGGATACTTCGTCGCGACGCGCTTAAGGCGCCGCCAGGAACAGCAACCATCGAGATCCATCAGTTGCGCAAATCGCAAGGAATGAACGAACGATCACGCGTCGCCGCACGTCGGCTTTTGGGCGAGAAGACCGATAAAATGGTAAAATTCTCCTGTTAGCGATTCGAATAATCGTCGTCTGGAGGCCCCAATCCGTGGACATCGGCTCAGTCCGGCCAATTGATATTGATTCAGAGATGCGTCGATCGTATCTCGATTACGCAATGAGCGTGATCGTCCAGCGAGCGCTCCCTGATGTTCGCGATGGGCTCAAACCAGTTCAGCGGCGCATCCTCTATGCGATGTACGAGATGGGGCTGCGACCGACGACGAAATACCGCAAGAGTGCCGGTATCGTCGGCGAGGTGTTGAAGTCGTTTCACCCGCACAGCGACACGGCAGTCTATGACGCGCTTGCCCGTATGGTCCAGCCATTCTCGCTCCGCTACCCGCTCGTCGACGGTCAGGGCAACTATGGCTCGGTCGATGGTGACGCTCCGGCGGCCATGCGCTACACCGAAGCCAAGCTCGCCGCCATCTCGGAAGAGATGCTGCGCGACATCGACAAGCAGACGGTCGAATTCCGCCCAAACTATGATGGAGAAGCGTTCGAACCCTCGGTTCTTCCCGCCAAACTGCCGAACCTGCTGGTCAACGGCGCATCCGGCATCGCCGTCGGCATGGCGACCAATATTCCGCCTCACAACCTCACCGAGGTGTGTAACGGCCTGATCCTCTTGATCGACAATCCGGACGCGACCATCGAAGAGTTGGTCGAGATCATCCAGGGACCCGACTTCCCAACCGGCGGCATCATCCTGGGCCGTGAAGGCATCCGGGCTGCCTATGCCACGGGCAAAGGTCGTGTCGTTGTCCGAGCGCGTGCCGTTATCGAGGAGAACTCGCGTGGCACTCGTTTCCAGATCATCGTCACCGAGCTTCCCTATCAGGTAAACAAATCGGCGCTGGTCGAGCGCATTGCCGAATATGTCAAGGCGGGCCGGCTGGACGGCATTCACGACTTGCGCGATGAATCTGACCGGACGGGCATGCGCATCTTGATCGAGTTGAAGCGAGACGCCCAACCGGGCAAGGTCCTGAACGCGCTGTTCAAGCACACGGCCATGCAGCAATCATTCGGGGTGAACACCCTGGCGCTGGTCGACGGCGGCACTCAGCCGCGCGTGCTCACGCTCAGACGCGTCTTGCAACTCTATCTCGACCACCGGCAGGACGTGGTCCGGCGACGAACCGAGTACGAATTGGGCCGAGCGCGACGTCGGGCTCACCTCATGGAGGGACTCAAGATCGCTCTCGATCACCTGGACGAGGTGATCCGGACGATTCGCGCGTCCCGCACAGCCGACAGCGCACGCCAGCAATTGATCGCCCGCTTCGAGCTTACCGAGCTTCAGGCCGACGCGATCCTGGAGATGCAACTTCGTCGCCTGGCGGCGCTCGAGCGTCGCAAGATCGAAGACGAGTATCGCGATCTGCTCAAGGAAATTGCCGCGCTGGAAGACCTCCTGTCCGATCCGGCCAAGATCCTGGCCGTTATTCGCGAGGAACTGATCGATCTCCGTGATCGCTTCGGCGACGAGCGACGCACCCAGATTCAAGACATTTCCGGTGAGATCACCGATGAGGACCTGATTCCCGAGGAAGATGTGCTGGTGACGATCACGAATCGTGGTTACATCAAGCGCCTTCCGCACGACACCTATCGCGTGCAGCGACGCGGTGGCAAAGGGGTCACCGGATTCACCTTGCGGGACGAGGACGGAATTCAGCATATCGTCCTGACCAATTCGCACGACAGCCTGCTCTTCTTCACCGACCAGGGACGCGTCTATCAACTCAAGGTCTATGACATACCTGGGTCGAGTCGAACGAGCAAAGGCATTCCCGTCGTCAACTTGATCGGGCTGCATCCAAACGAGACGATCACCACGCTCCTGCCGGTGAAGGATTTCGACGACGCGAGTTATCTGTTCATGTGCACGCGAAACGGGCGGATCAAACGTACGACGCTGGAGCAGTTCTCATCAGTTCGCTCGTCTGGGCTGATCGCGATCGGCCTCGACGATGACGATGAACTGGCATGGGTGCGCATGACCAGCGGTGAGGACGAGCTCATTCTCGTCTCCGACGGTGGACGCGCTATCCGGTTCCACGAGGGCGACGCGCGACCAATGGGCCGCACCGCAGCGGGTGTTATCGGCATTCGGATGAATGACGATGAGCGAGTCATCGCCGCCGAAGTCGTGCGACCGGGCGCCGACCTGCTGGTAATCTCGGAAAACGGGTTTGGCAAACGGACCGACCTTGAGGAGTTCCGTTCACAGCACCGTGGCGGCAGTGGTGTGTCCGCGATGAAGATGTCCAAGCGCAATGGACGGCTCGCAGCCGCTCGGGTGATTGAAGAGTCGGACACCGTCATGCTGATGACCGGACGCGGCATGGTCATTCACGTACCGGCGGCGCAGATCTCGAAGATTGGCCGAGCAACACAGGGAGTGAGCGTCATGCGGCTTGGAGATGGGGATCGGGTGGCCTCGATCACGCCGGTCAACGCCGAGGAAGAGGCGGAACTCCAGGACGAGTTGATCGAGCCCGACGGGAACGAGCCGCAGATGCAGGTGCCGAATGGCAAGGAGCCACCGGCCGAATAACCCGGACCGGGCGGCTATTCGGTCCTGAACTCTTCAAGGTCATCAAGTTCGATCTGGTCGCGGCCCGATCGAGCGCCTCGCTGAGGGCGCCGCTGCTTTTTGCGGGGGCGCTTTGACCTCTTACCCCGGCGTCTCCTCACCGGTAAATCGCCGACCAGGTCGCGCTCGCCGGTGGGGAGCAGCGGCGCCAGCAGCGCGACGCCCAGCACAACGATAAATACCGGATGCACGAACGAAACAGGCGTCGGTCGCCCGCCAAAGTCGAGACCGCATCCTGTTACCAAGTTGCACGCGAGCGTGTAGAGCCCGTAGCCGATCAACGGCAAAATCATCGCGAATCCGCCAGAGATGACCTGCGCTACGACGGTGATGACGATCGACGCGAGCCACGCCAGAGAGAGGGCGAGCACGATCGACGTCGTCTTGTAATCGGCATATGCGGACATCAGTCCGACAGTCGTCAGCGCGGAGGGCAGCAGCAGGATGCCCCACGAAAAGGCGTGGTGCCCGCGAAGCCTCGAGCCCAACAGCGTTAGACCCGCCAGGACAATGGTCGCCGCCACAATTGTCTGAAGATAAACGGACGATTCGGCATGACGCAGCGGACCGGTGCCGGTCGCGGCAAACGCGTTCACGAGGAGAATGGGAGTGATGATTCCGAGGGTGATGCCGTCCATCACCCAGGCGGCACGACTCAACTGCGTGCCCCAGCGAGATTGCAGCGCACCCATGCCGAGCAGAAACACCACGAGCAGCGGGCCGGCCGCCGACAGCCAGATTGCAGGAACCTTTCCCGACGACGGCAACACGAGCGCGAAGAAGATCGCCAGGCGTGGAGCGATGATCTCGACCGTTTCGGGGACCGCGTCCTGACCGTGAAGGAAGGTCCGTGTGGGTCGAGATGCTGCCGTCGACGTCTCCGGCGGCGCGACTGGCGGTTCCCACCGTTCCACGTTGACCCCTTTGACGAGCCTCGATCGGGGCAAAATCGTTCCGTCAAGGATCGAGCCGGAATCTGCTCGCTTGCGGGCACTGCCCGTTCCAGCACCCCTACGGCGTCTGCAATCATACTCGGGAGAGATCGGTACGTCGTTCTCACGGAAATCCGCAATGTGATCGTTCAGGCAGTGTTACCATACCGAAATGCTCGTGCTGATTGCGGGCGTTCGGGGAAAGAAGAACTGCGAGGTGCACAACTGAGCCGGGGCAAACGAGTCGGTGTTTTCGGAGGAACGTTCGATCCAATTCACCTCGGGCACCTTATCATTGCCGAAGAGTTAAAATTTCGGCTCGAACTCGACCATGTGCTCTTTCTTCCGTCCAATGAGCCGCCGCACAAGACCGGGCAGCGCATCACTCCCAATACTGACCGCATGAACATGCTGCGGACCGCGATCGAGTCAAACCGTCACTTCTCGATCTCGACGGTAGACATGGATCGTCCCGGCCTGTCGTTTACGAGCGACAGTCTTCAGATCCTGCATGACGAACACCCCGATGCGACCATGTGGTTCATGATGGGACAGGATTCACTGCGGGATTTGCCAACCTGGCACGAACCGAATCTCATCGCCCAACGCGCGAGGCTCGGAGTTGCGTTGCGACCGGGAGTCAACGTCGATCTAGACGCGATTGTGGCAGCCGTTTCGGCCGCGGAGGATCGGATCGATCTCGTACCGGTGCCGCTCATTCAGATCTCGTCGCGGGAGATCCGTCGCCGCGTCCACTCCGGTGAACCGATCACGTACCAGGTGCCAAGCGCCGTCGAGACGTACATCATCGAGCGCGGTTTGTACCGACCAGAGTGACTCTTCCGCGACCCGATATTTGTTTTGACGGACCACGCTCGGGATACTATAATCCACCTTTGTTTGTCGCCCCATGGCGGAACCATGACGAAATTCGGTGCTGTCACTCTTACGGGTACGGAGTGTCAGCCTTGAGGAGTTCCCACATTGCGCAGTTTCCGCTGGTCTACCTGGTATACGCTCGGCTTC
This sequence comes from uncultured Chloroflexia bacterium, assembly GCA_963728335.1. Taxonomy (GTDB): domain Bacteria; phylum Chloroflexota; class Chloroflexia; order Thermomicrobiales; family Thermomicrobiaceae; genus CALAGB01. Next base: position 25,653 of record CAVSJP010000006.1, on the reverse strand, counting down.
ATCGTTTTGTTGGCCCTCGGCTCGGTGTGGGTAGATCTCCCAGGCAAATCGATCGACCCGTTTAACTGGAAAGATCGGATCTTCGTTCACAAGGGTCTTGACCTCCAGGGTGGCTTGCAAGTTGTCTTGCAGGCAAATCCCCCCGCTGGTCAGTCGGTGGGCCACGACGCGCTCGTCGGCACAATGGACACCATCAAGCGCCGCGTCAACGGGCTTGGCGTTAGCGAGCCCTTGATTCAGACGCGTGGCAGCGATCAGATCGTCATCGAACTTCCGGGCGTCAATAATCCGGAAAACGCGGTCCGGGTGCTCCAGCAGACCGCATTGCTTGAGATTATCGATCCCAACGGCCAGTATCTTCCGCCTGGAACAACCGTGACGACGAGTCTCGGTGGGCCGGATTCGGTCAATGGTGCAACCGGAACTCCAGGAGCGAATGGGACTCCCGGTGCGAACGGCACGCCTTCGGCCAGTCCGACCGCGGCAGCCAGCCCCGGCGCGACGCCGGTCGCTGGAGGAACGACGACTGACACCAACAATCCGGCGAGCACCGGACCTGTCTATCAGACGGTCATTACGGGCGCCGATCTGAAGGACGCCTACCCAACGACCGATCAGGTCGGATCGCTGGTCGTCGGATTCACGCTGAAAGACTCCGGCTCGCAGAAGTTCTATCAATACACCAGCACGCACGTCGGACAGCCGATGTCGATCGTTATCGACAAGAAGGTGATCAGCAGCCCGACGATCAATGATGCGATCTCCGGCAGCGGCATCATCAACGGAATGCCGGCAACGCAGGTGCGAGATCTGGCACTTCAGTTGAAATCGGGCGCGCTCGCCGTGCCGCTCGAAGTAATTCAGAGCCAGGTTGTTGGCCCGACGCTCGGCCAGGATTCGATCCACAAGAGCATCATCGCTGGTATCGCCGGTCTGACGATCGTCGGCCTCTTCATGATCCTCTTCTACCGGTTGCCAGGATTCCTCTCGGTTGTCGCGCTAATGATCTACACGGCGGTCGTGTTCGCACTGTTCCAGCTTATTCCAGTGACGTTGACACTCGCGGGTATCGCCGGATTCATCCTCTCGATCGGTATGGCCGTCGACGCGAATGTGCTTATTTTCGCCAGGCTCAAAGAAGAGCTTCGGCTTGGCCACCCGGTGCGCCGGGCGGTCGATGCCGGGTTCGATCACGCCTGGCCGTCAATTCGAGACTCGAACATCTCGACAATGATCACGTCGCTCATCCTGTTCTGGTTCGGCCGCTACACGGGCGCGAGCATCATCCAGGGATTCGCTCTGACGCTCTTCATCGGTGTCGCCGTCAGTATGTTCACCGCGATCGTAGTCACGAAAACGTTCCTGCGACTGCTATTGACTCAGAGATGGATTCACAACCAGTGGTGGTTCGGAATCGAATCGACCGCGAATACACCGGCACGTGGGACCGTAGGAGACTAGTGAGCCAGCTTCGATCCGGCTTCGAGGCCGTTCGTTATCAAGGGATGTGCGCGTGAAACTGAACATCGTCGGCAAGCGATACTGGTGGTTCGGGCTGTCACTACTGGTGATTTTGCCCGGGCTCTTCTCGCTCGTCAGTCATGGCTTGAACCTCGGGATCGACTTCACTGGAGGCACGATCTGGGAACTGCAGATGAGCAGACCAGTTCAGCCCGCGGAGGTCACAGCGGTACTAACGCAGTATGGATACGGTGATTCACTCGTCCAAACCGCCGCAAATAATGGCATCATCATCCGAATGAAGGAACTCAAAGAAGGATCCGACACCAAGGCGAATATCGCCCAGGCGTTCACGAATCAATTCGGCACCTATAAGGAACTTCAATTCAACTCGGTGGGACCTTCGCTCGGCGTGGCGATACGTAACCGCGCGATTATCGCGGTGCTGCTGGCGTCGATTGGCGTGCTGGCATATATCGCCTACGCGTTCCGGAATACCCAAAACCCGTTCTTGTACGGAATCGCGGCAATCATCGCCATGCTGCACGACGTACTGGTTGTGCTCGGGATCTTCTCAATCCTTGGCTGGATCTCTGGTGTGGAGGTCGACTCGCTGTTCGTGACCGCGCTCCTCACGGTTATCGGTTTCTCGGTCCACGACACGATCGTCGTGTTCGACCGGATCCGTGAGAACCTCGGACGACGCGCCGGACGTACGTTTGAGGAGACCGTCAACTATAGTGTCGTTCAGACGCTCGTCCGCTCGCTCAATACCTCGTTGACCGTCGTCTTCACGCTGGTCGCACTCTACCTGTTCGGCGGCGAATCGACTCACTGGTTCGTCTTCGCCCTGCTGATCGGTATTATCAGCGGCACCTACTCGTCAATCTTCAACGCGAGCCAGGTCTTGGTCGTGTGGGAAAACCGTGAGGTTCATCGCTTCTTCGCCCGGTTGCGTGCGGGCGTTACACGAGAAGCGACGACCTAACAGACGATGGCAATCGAACCTTCGAGCGAGAACAGCACACGCGCCCGTATTGGCGTGATCGGCGGCGGTATTGCGGGATTGACCGCCGCATATCGCCTGGCCGCGGCCGGTCACGATGTGATCCTCTGGGAACGGGCTGAGCGTATCGGTGGTCAGGCTGCCGCCTTCCCGCTGCTCGATACCGCACTCGAGTACTTCTACCACCACCTCTTCACCAGCGATCGCGCCATCGCCGAACTCATTGAAGAACTTGGGTTGTCCGATCGGCTAATCTGGCCGGCTTCAAACGTCGGCTTCTTTCAGGACGGCAAGATCTTCCCGCTCAATGGGGCGCTAGACCTGATCAAACTCGACTTCATACCCGTGGTCGATCGCATTCGCATCGGAATGGTGACGCTGCTCCTTCAGCGTACGAAGTCATGGAAGAAGTTCGAGCGGGTCACTACCGCGGCATGGCTGCGTCGAGCCATCGGTGACCGGGCGTTTGACCGCGTCTGGGGAGCCCAGCTCAAAGCAAAGTTCGGTCCGCGCTACGACGAAGTCGCCATGGTCTGGTTCTGGAACAAGATCTTCCTGCGTACCCAGTCACGCCGGTCGCCACTGGCAAAGGAACATCTCGGCTACATTCTCGGCAGCTTCAATGTGCTGATCGACCGGCTTGGCGACGCGATCGTGGAAAAGGGCGGCGTGGTGAAGGCTGGGGTCGGTACGACCGCGATTGAGCAGACTGACCACGGCTGGACGGTGACCACGACCGAGGGCGACGTCGTCGAACGTGACATCCTCGTCGCGACCGTTCCGTCGCCGATCCTCCTGCGGATGGTGCCAGACCTGCCAGAGGACTATAAACGCAAGCTAACCGGAGCGATCTACCAGGGCGCGATTACCATGGTGCTCCAGTCACGACGCCCGCTATCGAATATCTACTGGCTCAACATCGGCGATCCGTCGGTGCCGTTCACGGGCGTCATCGAGCACACCAACCTGATCAGCCCGGACCATTATCAGGGTTGGCACTTGATCTACGCGGGTAAATACGTCGAGCAGGACCATCCCTACCTGACCATGTCCGATGCGGATCTATTTGAGGAATACATTCCCTATCTCAAGCGGATCAATCCGGAGTTCGACCGTGACTGGATCGAAAACTACTGGGTCTTCCGCGAGCGCGCGGCCCAACCGATCATCACGCTGCACTACTCCGATCGCATTCCGAGCCTGAGAACGCCCCTTACGGGACTCTATCTGGCGAACACATCGCAAATTTATCCGGAAGATCGAGGGACCAATTACAGCGTTCGACTCGGCAACGATGTAGCTCGGCTGGTCGAGGATGATCTTGCAACGATCAAGATCACGGTGTCGACGCCGTAACGCGCGAATGGATCAACCGGCTGTTCGGCCGATTCGCTGAATGGTATAGTGTTGGTCGGCTCGAGCGCCCGTAGCTCAGTGGATAGAGCGCTTGCCTCCGGAGCAAGAGGCCGCAGGTTCGAATCCTGCCGGGCGTACCCGATCTCTCCCCAGGTTCTGACGGTGAATACGCATGGATAGCGACCAGCTGGCGTACGGCGATCGCGGCACGCGCGGCTGCTACCGGCGACAATCTCCGTCAAACCCCGACAGCCCCCACTGAAACATCATCGCGCTTCTCCTGACGGGATCGCGCATGAGGGCACCAGCTAGTCGTCGAACCAGGGTTCCGAGACGCTGCTGGTCTCCTCGACGTTCCATTCAGCGTGCTGCAGCTGCTTGCGCCTACGTCGCATTTTGATGAGGCGTGCCCAGAAGGCGGCAGGACCGGCAACCAGGACGGCTGCCCCAATAAACCAGAGGATGTGACCTGCGAGCAGAAAGACCACGGTCTGCCAGGAGGAGGTCAGCCACAGGATAATGATCAGGGTCCAGATCTTGAACCCCACCAGTATCCCAAGAAATGCATAGAGGCTTCGGCGATCTTCCATGTCCGAAGTTTACCCTGTTCGATCCGGTCAACCAACACGCGGATTGCTCGCAGCCAGGTTCACGCACATTCATCTCCACCGGTGACAGCTAGACATCAGTGTACGTACACTATATACTTACACCGTCAGAACCGGAAGAACGGGGGATTTTTCGGCCACCATGCGCCGCTAGTCCGTCCATAGTAAAATCGCTAGGAGCGTGCACACGATGATTGCCAAGCCGACACCAGCATTCTGGCGGGGAGCAGTTAGTTCATTTGGCAACGGTGGTTCACGAAGTGGTTGGGTCACGAACTGGATCACACGCACCTGGAGATGGCGGCCGTCAATGCTGGCATCGTGGCGCGGTCGCGCGCTGACGCTCACCCAGATAGTCGACGTGGATAACGTCGCCGGTGAGCCGATCGCGAGCGCAGCTACAACCGAACATGCCCGAGCAGGAGGAATGCTCATGATCTTCCGCAAAGAGAGCCGGAGCGACTCATTCCAACGTCAGGTGACGAGTCTGCGCAAACAGGCGCAATCTGACGAGGAGGCTGGCACCGACGAGTTCCGCTTTGACGAGCCGCAGGATACGTCTCAGTTCGCGACGGCCAAGCCCGCCGCGCGCGAGGATGAATTCACGTCAAGCCGGGTTTCCGTGGATGAGCTTTCGCCGACGCAGTCCATTCCACAAGCGCAAACGGCTGCTTATCGACCAAACTGGCAGACGGCCGATGCTGGAACCAGCGTCATCTCGTCCACATCGAACTGGAACGGGGTGCTGCGGACCGAAGGTTCGATCAACGTTCACGGACGCGCCGAGGGCGAGCTGCACGCGGCCGTGGATGTCTTTGTCGCGGAGGGCGCCGAAGTCGACGCGCACATCTATGCCGAGAATGTCGTGGTCGCCGGAATGGTGCGCGGCAAGATCGAGGCCCGCGGACGGCTGGAACTGCTTGCTCAGGGACACGTATCGGGCGACGTGAAATCGCCACGCCTCGTGGTGCACGAGGGAGCCCAACTCTCGGGTCAACTGAAGATGGACTCGGGCACATCGGCCCAAATGTATTCGACTGACGCGGGGGCGACCACGGGGCGCCGTCCTTCGCGGTAGGCTGCGCTGACAGCATTGGTGGAGGGACCTGGATGTCCTATCGACCCGGGAGTCAGAGTACTGGCTACGGAGAGAGCACGTCTCAATCGACCGAGGCATATAGCCTGGTCGATCGGCACTCGACGGTTGAAGGCACGTTCAACACTGACCGTGACCTGAGAATCGAAGGCGTCCTGCGCGGCACCGTGAAATGTCAGGGGTTGCTCTATGTTGCCGAGGGCGCCGACATCGATGCCACTGTGGAGGCCTCGAGTATCGCGGTTGCCGGGCAGCTTCGCGGCACCGTCACGTGCCGCGGCAAATTGCAGTTGATGCCAAGCGGACGAGTCTACGCAACGGTCGTGACCGAGAGCCTGGTGATCAATGAGGGAGCCATCCTCGAAGGTGAGCTCAGAATGGAAAGCGCGTCGACACTGAGTCCCGCGGGGACAGCTGTGTCAGAGAATGGCGACAATGGCCAGTCCGGTCTCCGGCGCTTCGGCTCCGACGACGACGAGGCCGTGACGAGACAGCGGGCCCACCAGGAGACCGACGAGTAATCGACCTCACAAATTAACTCTCCTACTGCGTGTCGAGCCGTCACAGCCCTCGTGCTATAATGGCCGCGACGGCTGGGGCATACAACTGAGTCGCGAGTTCCAGCACGGGACTGGGGGCGGTCCCGATCTGCTGTGCGCTCTGATGCTCTCGGCCAACCCCCCTTTGATCAGAACGCGGCAGAGAGGGAACTGCGTGACTGTCCGCAAGTGTAGTACGTGCAAACACTACGAGCCGGCGCCCATCTGGCGGAAGGGGTGGTGTCGGAATCCGCTCCTATATTCACCACAGCAGAGCCATTTGGTCGGGGAAGATGACCTCGACTGCGATCGCGGGATGGGAAACTATTGGGAGCCGATCGACGGTCCGGCCGTAGCAGCCAGCACACGAACATCGCAAGCAACTGAAGAGCAACCCGAGCTTTCACCTCGCACCACACACACCGGGGAGCTTCCTGCTGCATTCGCGAGCGGCAACTCTGGTCCCAGGACCGCCACGAGTCGGATGACGGACGACCGAGGAGGTGAAATGAGCCAGTATCCACCAACCGGCCCCCGGAGAAAACTGGAAGACTTCGACGACGAGGACGACGATACCCTTGAATCAACCGGCGATGCCGGGCGAACCGGCGCAAACGATCGCCAGTTCACCTACTATCCTGAAGAACGGTACTGGACAGACTATCTCAGGATCGCCGCGCCGGTACTCGGGGTCATCATCCTGCTTGGGCTCGCGTGGTTTTGGCTGAGTCACCTCATTGGTGGTTCAGGCGGTGGCACACCGAACCCGCAGCTCACCCCGACGACTTCGGGGAACTCGGTTATCGTGGCCGGCAGCCCCACCAAGTCCGGCGTCACGGGCACGCCAGTCGTCATCTCGACCGCCACCAGCACCTCGGCTTCGACGACTACTGCTGGAGGTGGTCAACTGGCATCCGGCGGCTCGGCCGTCGTCGCCAACACGGGCGGCACCGGCGTCAACATGCGCGACGCGCCGACGACAGGCGGCAACGTCGTCACGACGCTGTCCGATGGAACGGCCGTGACCATCACCGGAAATTCGGTGGACGCCGACGGCTATACGTGGTGGCCGGTCAAAACCAGTGACGGGACCGCCGGTTATATCGTGGCGGACTTCCTTCAACCGGGATCCTGAGTCGCGGTCGGCGCGCAGAATCGGGCTATGCTATACTGAAGCGTGGCTGCACTCGTGGCCAAATTTTCACGTGCCCGGACTGATCCTGGTGTGCCGTCTTGATGAAAGCGGTCCTGGATCGGGATGAACGGTACGGACGTAGCAACACCAGGAAGGACATGACCTTGGTCACCGTCGCCGAGAGCGAAGCAACTCGCGTCACTATGAAGGCGCTTCTCGAGGCGGGCGTCCACTTTGGACACCAGACGAAGCGCTGGAATCCGAAGATGCGCCCATACATCTTCACAGATCGCCACGGAATTCACGTCATTGACCTCCAGCAGACCGCGCGACTCCTGAAAGAGGCGCAGGATTTCGCAAATGAAGTCGCCGTCAACAACGGTCGCATCATCTTCGTCGGCACCAAGAAGCAGGCCCAGGACACCGTTCGTACCGAAGCCGGCCGCTGCGGCATGCCATTTGTCGATCGACGCTGGCTCGGCGGTACGTTGACGAACTTCGTAACGATCCGTTCTCGGCTCCGCTATCTCCGGGAATTGGAGCGACGAGTCTACAGTGGTGAACTGGAGAACCTGCCGAAGCAGGAGCGTGTCAAGACGCACCGTGAGCTTGAGAAGCTTCAAGAATCGCTGGGCGGGCTTCGGGATCTGACGCAGCTCCCCTCCGCAATCTTTGTCGTCGACCCCAAGCGGGAGACAATTGCCGTCGCGGAGGCGCGCCGGCTTGGTGTCCCAATCATCGCGATGGTCGATACGAACTGCGATCCGGATCTCGTCGATTACGTCATCCCGGCGAACGACGATGCTATCCGCTCGGTCCGGCTCATCACATCGCGCATTGCGGACGCGATCATCGAAGGTCGCACCGAGAATGAGAGCACGCTGGCAGGCGAGCCCGGTGTCAACGAGCAAGGGGGCGACGAATCGTACGGCTTCACTGCCGAGGACGATGGCAGCGAGGAAGAGGAAAGCGAAGAGTCGGAGTCGAACGCTCGAAGCGCCGCTCGCCGCTAGGCATTGACGCTCATCGTTCGGGGCCGGCATCCCAGCCGGCCTCAGCGTATCTCTCAATCTAGAACCTGAGGGAGGAAACGTGCAGATCACCACGCAAATGGTGAAGGATCTTCGTGAGCAAACGGGCGCCGGAATCATGGATGCCAAGCGCGCGCTCGAGGCTGCTGATGGAGATTTCGGCAAGGCGAGCCAGATCCTGCAACAGCAGGGGCTCAGCCGAGCCGAGAAGAAGTCTGGCCGCGAGACATCCGAAGGGCTGATCTGGTCCTATATTCACGGCGGGCAGCCGGGCCAGAATGGCGGCCGCATCGGTTCGCTGGTCGAAGTCAATTGCGAGACCGATTTCGTGGCCCGAACCGATGATTTTCGGGCGCTGGTTCGTGACATCGCGATGCAGGTTGCGGCGTCAAACCCGGAATATGTCACCGAAGACGAGATTCCCGAGGAGACCGTCAAGGCCGGTGAAGCTGAGCATGGCAGTCGAGACAAGTACGTCGAAGCTGTCGCGCTCCTGTCGCAGCCGTTCATCAAAGATCCAAAACGGACCGTTCAGGATTTGGTGAAGGAACAGATTGGTAAGCTCGGCGAAAACATCGTCGTGCGCCGCTTCGTGCGCTTCGAGCTTGGCGCGGGCGACGACGACTCATCGCAGGAATCGTAGGCCGGTTCCACAGTGGCTGGTTTGACCGGGCAATCACCGCACGGACGCCGATCCCCCTATTCTCGTGTCGTCTTGAAGCTTTCCGGTGAAGCGCTGATGGGCGACACGGGTTACGGCGTTGATCCGACCGTCGTGACCGCGCTGGCAGATGAGATCTCACGCGTGGTCGCCGAGGGCATCCAGGTCGCGATCGTCGCCGGTGGCGGCAATATCTGGCGCGGGCTGGCCGCCAGCTCCCGCGGGATGGACCGTTCTACCGCCGACTATATGGGAATGCTGGCAACCGTCATCAATGCACTGGCCCTGCAAGATGCGCTTGAGCATCAGGGCGTGCAAACCCGCGTTCAGACTGCGATTGAAATGCACCAGGTCGCCGAGCCGTATATTCGGCGGCGAGCCATTCGTCACATGGAAAAGGGCCGCGTCGTCATTCTCGCCGGAGGTACCGGCAACCCGTATTTCACGACAGACACCGCGGCGGCGCTGCGAGCGCTGGAGATCGGTGCCGAAGTCATCCTGATGGGCAAGAATCACGTCGACGGCGTCTATGATGACGACCCGAAAACCAATCCAAACGCGACCCGGTACGCCACCGTGTCTCACCAGGAAGCGCTCGAGCGCAATCTGCGGGTTATGGATCAGTCGGCACTGGCACTTTGCCGAGAGAACCAACTCCCGATTGTCGTGTTCGATCTCTTGACCCCTGGGAACATCGAACGCGCCGCAATTGGCGCGGATGTTGGAACGCTCGTGTCTTAGGGCCTCGAACCATACGTCATCAGGCGAACGCTGTGATCCGGCGCTCGAATCAACGAGAGGGAATGACCAATGATCGACGACATTCTCCTCGACGCAGAAGATCGAATGGACAAAACGATCGATGCGCTGAAGCGGGAGCTCTCCGGGATTCGGACCGGACGCGCGGCACCTGGGCTCATCGAACATCTCAATGTCGAGTACTATGGAACCGCTACTCCGCTCAACCAGCTTGCGGGTATCAGCGCCCCGGAACCACGTCTGCTTGTCGTCCAACCATGGGACCGCGGCTCGCTCGGCATCATCGAAAAATCGATTCGCAGCTCCGATCTCGGTCTCAACCCGACCAACGACGGTCAACTCATCCGAATTGCGATTCCGCCGTTGACCGAAGAGCGCCGAAAGTCTCTTGTGCGTGTTGTGCGGGCTAAAGTAGAAGAAGACAAGGTCGCCCTACGCAATGTTCGACGCGACGCCGTGACTCATATCAAGAACCTCATGAAGGACAAAGAGATCAGTGAGGACGACGAGCGTCGTGGGGAACAACAGATCCAGGAATTGACGGACAGGTTCGTCAGCGAAGCCGACAAGATTGGAAAGCAGAAAGAGGATGAGGTCCTCGAAGTCTGACGATTCCGAGCAGGACCAGCGCGAACGTCCAGAACAGCCGGAGAGCATCAACGGCTCCGCGGGTTCGGGCCGTGCTGTGCCCCGGCATGTGGCGATTATCATGGACGGCAACGGTCGCTGGGCAACAAAACGAGGGTTGCCCAGAATCTCAGGACATGAGGCCGGTACGGAGAACATCCGCCGGATCACCGGCGAAGCGGGTACGATCGGCATTCGCTACCTCACACTCTGGGCTTTTTCGACCGAGAATTGGAGCCGTCCTCGTGACGAGGTTGAGGGGATTCTCCGGATTCTGGCCGAAGCCATAAGCAGCGAGACCGAAGAACTCAACCGCCGCGGCGCCCAGCTTCGGCACATCGGAAGTCTTGAAGGACTTGAGCCAGAACTCCAGGCCGCAATCAAGGACTCAATCCATCTGACCCGCAACAACACTGAAATCGTCTTGACCCTCGCGTTCAACTATGGCGGTCGCGCTGAACTCGTTCGTGCTATCCGAAAAATTGTCGAGGATGGCGTGCCAGCGGACGATATTGATGAACACCTCATCAGCCGCTACCTCTACACCGCCGACATGCCGGATCCCGACCTCATCATTCGCACGTCCGGCGAATTCCGCACCAGCAACTTCCTGCTCTGGCAAGCGGCATACGCTGAGTACTACTTCACTCCGACCCTCTGGCCCGACTTCGGCCCGGAGGACCTCAAGCGCGCCGTGAACGAGTATCGGCACCGCGATCGACGTTTTGGGGGCATCAAGCCAATGTTACCGGGGCGTCCCGCCAGTTGAACGGGAGTTCGCCAACGGGTGCTGCGCCAGCGATCAATTAGTGCAATTGGCATCGTTCTCGTCACGGCCATTCCAGCGTTCGTCGGTGGGTACGTTTTCGCTGCCGCGATCTTGGTTCTCGGCATCCTCGGAGTTCGGGAGATGTTAGACGCGATCGCGTTGCGCGGCTATCGGCCATTTCGCCTCCTCAGTCAGATCGCCGTCGGGAGCATCCTCACTGTCGCTGCATTCCGCACGACGCCGGTCACCGTCGTCTGGCTACTTCTGCTGCTCCTCATTTCAACGCTGACCGCGGCCGTGCTCAACGAGCGAATCGACGGCGTGCTGGTCGATTGGGCCCTCTCGTTCACAACCGTCCTCTACGTTGCCGTGCCACTCTTCTTCGCGGTCGCGCTTCGCGCGACGCCAGGGGACTCGACCCAGCAGTGGTCGACGAATCTGGCCAATTGGTTCGGAACGCCGGCCCTCGGTCTCGCCTGGATCGCCATTGCTTTTTCCATTACCTGGCTGAACGATACCGCAGCATTCCTCATTGGAAGACGTTTTGGTCGAGCCAAACTCTCGCCGCGCCTTAGTCCAGGCAAGACGCGCGTCGGCGCCATCGCTGGCGTGATTGCGGGCATGCTTACGTCGGCGCTGGCCGCCTGGCTCTTCGGTGCGCCGATCACCGTCTGGGTCGCATTGGCCGTCGGACTCATCTTGTCAATTTCCGGTCAGATTGGCGACCTGGCGGAATCAGCCATCAAGCGGAGCCTCGGCGTCAAGGACATGGGAGTGTTAATACCGGGGCACGGTGGAGTGCTCGACCGTATCGATGCATTGCTTTTCACGTTTCCGGTGACGTATATGTTGGTGCAAGCTCTTATTCGGATTGGTTGGACGTGACCAGAAAGATCGCCCTCCTCGGAAGTACCGGCTCAATCGGGCGCCAGACGCTTGACGTCGTCCAACAGTTGGATGATGCGTTTGAAGTTGTGGCGCTCACCGCGGGTCGCAACACGGACCTCCTCAAGGAGCAGATACGGATATTTCGCCCCCGGTACGTCTCGACAGTCGCCGAGTTGACACTTTCAGGCGACGAAGGAGTGGAAATCGGACAGGGAATCGACGGTCTGATTACCGCGGCAACCCTCCCGGAGGTCGACCTGGTGGTGATCGCGACCTCAGGTCACGCGGCGATTCTGCCCACGCTTCGGGCAATCGAATCGGGCAAAACCATCGCTCTCGCCAACAAAGAAGTGATTGTGTGTGCCGGGGCCGTCATCATTCCAGAAGCGCGGCGGCGTGGAGTGGAAATCCGCCCCGTCGACAGCGAGCACAGTGCCATTTGGCAGTGTTTGAACCGGCCGTCCATCGGTTCGGACGTCGCGTGCATCACGCTCACGGCGTCCGGCGGTCCGTTTCTCCACCTACCCCTCGCAGACCTACAATCCGTGACCGTCGAGCAGGCTTTGAGTCATCCGACCTGGAGCATGGGAAGTAAGATCACCATCGATTCGGCGACCATGATGAATAAAGGACTCGAGATCATCGAAGCACAGTGGCTCTTCAACGTGCCGTACGATCAGATTGACGTCGTCATCCACCCGCAGAGCATCGTCCACTCGCTGGTCAGCTTCACGGATGGGTCAGTGCTCGCCCAGCTTGGGGTCCACGACATGCGGCTTCCGATCCAGCATGCTCTCACCTACCCGATGCGGGTATCTACGCCCCAGCGACGCCTCGATATCGCTGGGCTCGGGTCACTTGAATTTCGCCCACCTGACCTGTCCCGCTTCCCCGCTCTTCGACTCGCTCGTGAAGCTGGAGAAGCGGGTGGAACTTACCCGACCGTTTTGAGCAGCGCCGACGAGGTCGCGGTGGATGCGTTCTGCCAGGGACAGCTTCGATTCCCGCAAATCGTCGAGGTCGTTGAGGATGTGCTGCAACGGCATATGGCCCAATCGGGTCCGCCAGACCTGGAAGCCATTGCGCGGGCCGATTCCTGGGCTCGCGCTGAGACGGTCCGCGTCGTTCAAGGGGTGAGGTCGAGACGCTAGGCCCCGTCAATCAAACACTTCACGAGCCAACGCGAAACCGTCGACTCGGGCGGCGCCGGAGGCGAGTAGTGCCAGTGACGCGGCCAGCATCGTCGAACCAGTCGTCACCACGTCGTCAATCAGCAGGATGTGGCGTCCGGTCAAGTCGTCACCGTTCCACACGAACGCGTCTCGCATGTTCGCTCGACGTTCTCGTTCCCCCTGGCCAACCTGCGTCGCCGTGTCTCGCGTACGAACCAGGCTAGTTGTCAAGGGCAGCTTCAGGCGCTCGGCAAGTCGTCGTGACAGGAGCTCGGCCTGGTCAAACCCACGCTTGCGGCGGCGACGTCGGTGCAGCGGCACGTACGACACCAGATTCCACCGGCTGTGGTCGACGAATTCATGATCAATGATGCGGTCGAACATCAGATCGCCGAGAAACGGCGCGCGTGCGAACTCACCCTGATACTTGAACCGGTGCACCTGCTCGCGAACCGGTCCGTCGAAGACAAACGCGGCGCGAACCGCGCCAATCGCTGGGGGCCAGTTCGCACAGGATGAGCAGGTGAAGACGGGTTCGGTAGTCGTCTGACCGCAGCGGTGGCAGATCGGCCGGGGGATTGGGCGCGCGAGTGCATGGCACCGGCCGCAGAACCAGGTGCCGCGCTTACGGCAACCAGCGCAGATGGGTGGGAAAATGGCATCTTCGGCGAGTGAAAGGACCGTTCGAATGTGCCGTATCGCGTTGCCCCATTCCGGTCTATGGCGAAACCGGACGAAGGTCGAGCTTGTCCCCTTTTTCGGTTCGGGATTGTTCGATCGTACCGGGTGGCAGTTCAATAACGTACCGCCCGCGAACAAACAGTGGACCGACTCGCCACGGTTTCATCTTGCTGTCCGCACGCAGGACCGACCCATCCGCCGAGACATAGAGAACGTCGAGCGGAAACCGCATCCACATGGTGTGAATCGACGAACACGGGTCGATGACGAGCCCCGTCCCCGCGTCGAGTCCGGCATGGAACATCAGACCACGGCCACGATCCCAGAACGAGCGAGCGATTCGCACGCGCCCTCCAAGATCGGTCTGCTTCGTCTGATTTGAAATGGCAACGGTTGATATGCCCTTGAGATCATGCATGGTTGTTCACTCGCTGTTCCGGCATATGACGGTCGCGTGTCTCGGATTACAACCCGCCATTTATGTCTACAGATCACCCCGTCGGTGACCCCACCGCGACGGAAACTGCTGATCGATTACGGGATCCTACCCAGCATTGCCGGGCTCTCAGTGGCGGAACGCGTTGATGATCATCGGGACCGCCGGGCCAAGAATAACGATGTAGATCGACGGGAAGATCAGGAAGATCATCGGGAAGAGCATCTTGAGTGGCGCCTTGTGTGCCTGCTCTTCTGCTCGCTGTCGTCTTCGCTGTCGCATCTGGCGTGATTGTACGCGGAGCACCTGACTAATGCTGACACCGAGTTGATCCGCCTGGACGACCGCCGAGATGAACGTGTTCAGATCATCAACGTTAACGCGGGCCGCGACCTCTCGCATCGCGTCGCGGCGCGAGGAGCCCATGCGAATCTCAGAAAGCATGCGGCCGAGCTCGCGCGTTAGCGCATTGTCCCACTTGTCAACCACGCGGCCAAGTGCCGGGTCGAACCCGAGCCCAGCCTCGACACTGATGGTCAGCAAGTCAATCGCGTCCGGCAGCGCACGGGTAATCTCGGTCTTTCGTGATTTGATCCGTCGACTCAGCCAGACTCCCGGCATCATATATCCAAGGAAGGCAATCACAGCGGGTAGCCCGAAGACTATGAGCGACGAAGCGCCGGATGCCAGGGTCATCAGCAGCAACAACGCGCCCAGGCCGCCAGACATCACGACACGCAACCCAGTGAACTCTGTCGGACCGAGTCCTTTGGGAGCTCCCGATTCGAGCAACTGCTGGCGGAGCCTGGCGTTGTTTTGCTTTGGCGCGAATCGGCCCGCCTTGGACGTCACTCCCTTCAGCATCGGCACGACGACGCGGTCGTGGAAGGGCTGCTGGAGCTCTACTTCTTCCAACGTCGGGACACGATTTCCGAACTGCGCCAGGCGCTCTTCGATCAAGATGGCCTTGTCCGGCCGTCGGAGTCCGACCACCAGGACGACGGCGGCAATGAGCGTGAATGCAATCGCGGCAATTACAGTAAGCATTCGTTTGACCCGTTCCTCAGCAGTGCCATGCGACTAGACCTCAATGCGAACGATCTTCCGCATCGCGAAGAAGCCAAGAATGATGAACACCACTCCGGCAATCGGCAGACAAACCCACGGGAAATTGAACAGACCGGAAATGTACGACGGGTTCATCACGAAGATGAACAGCGCCAGTGCGATCGGCAATGCACTGATGATGTATCCTGACAGGCTCCCTTGAGCCGTGAGAACGGTGATCTCACCTTTGATCCGCACCCGCTCGCGAATCGTTTCGCCAATGACGTCGAGGATCTGGGCAAGGTTTCCGCCGACTTCGTGCTGGATATTGATGGCCGTCACCAGCAGGTCAAGGTCTTCGCTGGTGATCCGGCGCAGCAGATGATCCATCGCCTCCTGCGGGCTAATGCCGAGTCCAACTTCGCGGACGACCCGCATGAACTCCTCACTCATTGGCGCCGCCGCCTCGCGCGACACCAGCTCCATCGTCTGTAGCAGGCTATAGCCGGCCCGGAGCGAGTTCGCCATCAGCGTGATCGTGTCACCGAGTTGGTTGACAAATGCCTTCGTGCGCTTCTTGGCCCGCTGGGACATGTACCAGTGCGGCACCATCCAGCCAAGGCCGCCGGCGACGATTGACACGAAAACCCCGAGTAGCGGGTTCGTGATCCCATGCCCGACGACAAAACCGACCAGTGCCATCACGCAGACCGTGCTGATCCGCACGACGATGAATTCGCCGACAGTCATGCGGAAGTTTGCGCGCGACAACAATGCGGCAACGTTGTCAGAAAATGAACTCCCCTGAACCGCGCGATCTACCGCCTTCGCGACGACGCCAGGAGCCCGGCTGCTCGATGGCATGTCCGACGGCAGCTGCTCGATCGACCCGAATTGCTGGAGTCGCTCTTCAAGTTCGGCAGAGGCCGCACGCTCGCGCGTGTTCGCGAAGCCAAAACCCGCCATTCCGATTGCCGCAGCGAGGATGAGCAATGCCATACTCAGCATGGAAGTCCCCCGGCTTGCACGATTCGCGGTGAATCACCGCGGAAACTAGAAGAGACGATCATATCCCGCCCCGAAGATAGTCGGCGGCAAGAAGATGTTTGACGCCTCGAATCGCTCGACGAATTTCGGTCGAATACCTGTCGGCTTCATCCGGCCGACGATCTTGCCGTTCTCGACACCGGTCTGTTCAAAGACGAACACGTCCTGCAGCACGATCACGTCGCCTTCCATCCCTTGGACCTCGGTGACTGCGATGATGCGCCGCGATCCGTCCTTCAGACGCGCCTGCTGAATGATCAGGTCGACCGCAGCGGCGATCTGCTCGCGAATTGCCCGAACCGGCAGATCCACACCAGACATCAGACACATCGTTTCGAGACGGGACAGCGCGTCGCGGGGCGTGTTCGCGTGTGCAGTGGTCATCGAACCATCGTGACCGGTGTTCATCGCCTGCAACATGTCCAGTGCTTCACCGGAACGGCACTCGCCGACGACGATGCGGTCGGGCCGCATACGAAGGGAGTTGACCACCAGATCGCGAATCGTAATCTCTCCGCGGCCTTCAATGTTTGAGGGGCGAGACTCAAGCGTCACGACGTGATCCTGCCGGAGTTGAAGCTCCGCCGCGTTCTCGATCGTGATGATGCGCTCGTCGTCTGGAATGAAGGAGGACAGGACGTTGAGCGACGTTGTCTTACCAGAACCGGTACCGCCTGAAACGACGATGTTCAGACGCGCTTCAACACACGCCTTAAGGAAGGTCACCATCTCACGGCTGACCGTACCGAAACGAATCAGATCTTCCGAGGTGAGCGGATCCTTGGCGAACTTACGAATCGTCAGCGTCGGTCCGACCAGTGAGATTGGCGGGATCACGGCATTGATACGGGAACCATCCGGCAAACGAGCGTCGACCATCGGCGAGCTCTCATCAATGCGCCGGCCCAGTGGCGAGACGATGCGGTCAATTACGCGCATGACGTGATCGTCGTCCTGGAAACTCACCTCACTCAGGACCAGTTTGCCCCCGCGCTCGACATAGACCTGCCGCGGCCCATTGACCATGATTTCAGAGACGGAATCATCTTTGAGGAGCGGCTCGATTGGCCCATAACCCAGGATCTCGGCGGAGATCGCCTCATAGAGACGCAATCGCTCTACGCGAGTCAGCACGATGTTCTCGGCCTCGAGAACGGATTGGAAGGTCTCCTCGACTGTCCGCCGAACCTCTTCGTGGTTGGCCAGGTCCATGCGCGGGTCGAGCTCAGAAATGAGACGATTCTGGACACGCGACTTGAGCTCGTTGAACGAGTCGGATCGCGGTGTCGCGCTCGCTTGATTCGCGATCGCCGGTCGTCTCAGCGAACCGAGTTCCGATGTCGTGTTTTTCGGCGGAGTCAGTCCAGCGGTTCCCTCACCCCCGCCCAGGCGCGAGGTCGTCCGCGTCGTCGCCTCGGGCGGCGCTGTGTTCTGGCTGTTGTCTTCCGGCCCCGTGCCGAGTCGTTTCAAGAGTGACATGTCGTTCGGCCTCCAGCTTCCTTCAGCCCCGCCAGCGCAGCGTCTTCTGGCCCTTAGCTAATCAGTGGTCGCAGCTCCGCGGTCTGTTCTTCGTCCGGGATTGTCCCGGTTCTACCCGTGCCCGAGTGCTGTCTTCAGTCGGAAGACGATACTGCCCGAACGTTGCGACCCTTTGACGACCACCTCGTGCTCTTCGATGTCTTCCTTGACCAGGTTCGCGCAAAGCCGCAAGATTTCGGACGAAACCCGGTGCTCGGGCTGACTGCCCACCAGCGGTGAGCCTTCGTTGATACTTCGTAAGATCGGCTGATGGTCCTCTGGGATCTTGAACTCGACCTCACGCTTCAGGTTTTCAGAGATGTCGCTTACCGGGATTCCCGAATAGTTGTTGTACCGGTTCAGCACCAGTGTGACTTTGTCCTCGGAGTATCCAAGCAGCTCGGCGATTTCCAGGAACTGACGCGTATCTTTGATGGCCGTCATTTCCATGGTAAGAACCAGCAACAGAACGTCGGCTTGATCCATGATCGACAGCATCGTGTCGTCGAAGCCTGGTCTGGTATCGATCACCACATAGTCAACCGACTTCGCCAGCACACTGATAGCGGCGCGCAGATGATCCACCGACACCGTTTCGGACTCTTGCGGTGTTGACGGCGCGAGAAGAAGCTTGACCCCCGACGAATGCGTCACGAGCACGTCATCCAGCAGTTCTTTGTCGAGATGCTGGGGCTGAACGGCGATGTCGCTGAACGTCTTGCTTTTCGCCACGTTCATCATCACGCCGACGTCACCAAAGCTGAGCGACGCATCGACAAGTGCAACCTGCTTGTTGGTCATCTGACGAATCGCCATGGCGATGTTCGTCGACAAGAAGGAGCGTCCGACGCCTCCCTTGTTACTGACGACCGCAATGACCTTGGACGATCCAGAATCCGATGCGCGAAACGTTCCGTTCCCGTTCGTCGCCTGGACAGCCACCGGACGCTGAGCTTGCTGGGCCAGTTTCGACACGTGCCGCACTGCCGTGATCAGCTCTTCGAGACTGAACGGTTTGGACAGGAATTCACGTGCCCCGGCGAGCATCGCGCGTCGCAGCATGTCCGGCTCATCTTGAACCGACATCATGATGACGCCGACTGACGGGAGTCGAGACGTGATTTCGGTCGTCGCGGTGATCCCGTCCATGTCGGGCATGTTGATGTCCATCAGGACCACATCGGGCAGGAGCTTCAGGGAGAGGTCGATGCCTTCCTGCCCACGCGCTGCCTTTCCGACCACTTCAACGTCAGATTCGAAACGAAGCAACTTCTCGACGTTGTCGCGACTTTCGGGAACGTCGTCAACGATCAGAACCCGAATCGTCCGTGCGCTCACTATTGCCCTCCGCCTGGCAGTCTTACTGTCTTCGGCGCCGGAAGTCCGTAATTGCTCATCAGCTGGTCGTAGGTGACACCCGTGGTCGTCGACGCTTGATGATCGTCGGGAGCCCGCAGCACGACCTGATAGTTTCCACTGTTGTCCTCAAGGAACTTGATCAGTTCAGCCTGCTGCGGATCGACCTCGAGTACAAGCATGTCGGCATTCGGGAGTGTTGAGCCGCTCGTGGCCGAGGTCGTGGACGTCGTCGCTTCCGCGGTCGACTGGGCTGCACTGCCATCGTTCACCGACTGATTGCCTGCGATCACGCGGAGTACCCGGACGTTCTGCAGGATTACTTTGGTAACCGGGTTGCCGTCCTGACCATCGGTCACGAGGAACCGCGATCCCGCCTCACCCGGATATGGGTATTCGGCTGGCGGTGCCTGGTTGGCTGCGGGAACCTTCAACTCGCCGTCCGGGAAGTTGTACACGGAGTTGCCCTGCTTCGCCTCGATGACGTTCGTCGGCAAGACACCGGTGAGGTTGACCCGAACCGAGTAGATAATGTCGACATAGTCGTCCGCGCGGATCAATCCGCCAAGAGCGCTGACCCGGTCAACCGGGAGAGCGGCGGCACGCTTGCCATCGGTGAGCAGATTGGTCAAACCTGGAGTAACGAGGTTCGCCATGAGAATCTGCTGACCCTTGACCACATCGCCGTTCGTAGCGAATCCGAGAACCTGTGTCTCGTTGGACGCTGCGCCGCTCGGCGCCGTAATCTTCTCAACCTGCACCGACTTGACATCTTCCTGACGGATAACGGTATTGGCCGGGATATCCCGGGTCGCCTGGATGACCGTGACCATCAGCGGTTCAGTTGAGGTGTTCTTCTTGTTCTTATTCCCCCCTGAAAACGACATGACGGCAAGGAGAACGGCCACAAGGGCGAGCCCGACTCCCAGTAATATGAAGAGGCGACCACCCCTACGCATCTACGAGTCCTCTCTGGCACAGCTTCGAAGAGCCAACCAACCGCACTTCGATACGAGGAAGCGCTACAATCGAATCCGGATTGCGTCTTGCTCCCACGAAAAGTCTAGGAAGACGCTCCTGGGCTCACCATAGTACGTAGGTAACGAGCGTGTCCTATGAGAGTACCGACGCGAGCAACCCGCAGCGTGTCGCAACGTCGGAGGTCCGGGTGGCTCGGCGAATTTGGCATGGTATGACGCGAGCGCAAGATATCAACGAACTGCTCTACGGCCACGACGCGACTGAGCGCATCGTGGCGGTCGAGTACGCCCGGAACAATCAAATCGAGACGTTTCGGCGTGCGATGGACGGCCAGGTTACGTCGACGCTCCACCCCATGCAGTCCTGGTTCGTGACCACCCGAAAGGGCGCGGAGCACGTACGGGCCGCGCGGGCAGACGATCTTGCTGGCGACCTGCCACTCACGATTCGGTTGGAGTTCGATTCCTGGGGGGACTACC
>CAVSJP010000005.1:0-244432 GCA_963728335.1 uncultured Chloroflexia bacterium | reverse complement strand
ATGGTGGGGCTCAGGAGACCGATGGTACCGTAAGACAAGTTCGGGCCGGTAAACTCGCGGCGCGCGGCGCGCGGGATGGCCACCTCTATTCTTCAACGCAGCCAGATCTTTCTCCCTCGGGTGCTGACTCCGGACAAAATCTCGGCGAAGATCGCTAGGGGGTTCGCAGCCGGGAAAGTCGCCGCGCTTTTTTTCGGGCGGCAACTCAGACCTAGGGAGAAGGCGATGCGTTATCGAAAGCCAATGGCCCAGTCGAATGCGGTCGCCGCGACATTCGCGGGCATCGAGTTGGCCGATCCGGCGGCGCTCCGCTCGTTTCAGGAAGAGCGTCTGCGCTTATCGTGACGGCGGTGACACGCTCCTGATGATTGTCAACCATGTGATCTGCGATGGGTCCGGAACGCTTCGCTTCCTCCAGTCGATTGCTCGCGCCTATGCCGGACAGCCCGATCCGACCACGTCGAAGGACCCGATTGCATCGCGCTACCTGATGAAGGACATACAGTTCAATCCACCCGAACCCGCGCCGGGTCCGCCGCGCCGGAGATCGCTTGCGACCAAGATTCGGCCGCAACCGGCATCGGCCGACCAGCCCGCTTATGGGATGTTGCATGTTTCCCTGAGTGAGGCCGAAGTGCGGTCGCTCAATCCACGCCGGTTTACGTCCGACGCCACGCTCAATGACCTGCTACTCGGAGCGTTGCTGCGCGCGATCGATATATGGAATGCGCGCGAGGCCAGCGAAGACTGCACGCTGGTGATCTCTATCCCCTACAATCCGCGTCACCTGCTGGATATTCGACCTTCCGAGTTGATGATGAATATGGCGATGGCCGGTCGGCTGATCATGGGCCGGGAGCAGATGTCGGACGAGCGGTCGATCATGTCTGCCGTGGTCGAACAGACGACGTGGATCAAGAACGGCGGCGTGGACGTGATCCCGACACTATCCCGCGTGGCTCAGACGCTCGTGTTGGCAGCCATGCCGGTGCTGAAGCACTTCGGACGTCCAACAGCCTTCCTAACCAACCTTGGTCGTTCCCGGGGGGTGGACTTCGGACCTGGCGGAACAGCTTCGGAGCTGTGGGTCTCGGGTAATACCGGAATGCCGACCGGGCTGATCGTAGGTGCGGCGGTGCTCAACGGAGCACTCTTCCTGACGCTGTGCTACCGGCACGCCCTCTTCAACGACGCGGCGGCGGAGCGATTTGCGCAGCTCTTTGTTGCCCAGCTGCACGCGCTTGGTTCGCCGGAAGAGACGGAAACAACCTGAGTGATGCATGAATCCATCAGTGACGATCAAGCGTCGGTCTGCTCGTCCGTCCCTCAGTGCTGACGGCTCAGCCTTTTTCACTGGCTCCACGTGAGCCGTACCAGCGAATAAGTCGCTCGGTGAGCATGAGCCAGCGCCCGCGCGGCAAGAAGATTCCCACCGCGGAGCTCAGATAGTAGAGAACCTTCAGTCCGGGGAGACGCAGCACGACGGTCGGGTGGTCCCGTTCCAACCCGTTCAGACTGGCGGCCACCACGTCCTCAACCGTCAGATAGCGTCGGGTCACCTGCTTCCGGACCTCGGATGCTCGGGTATCGGTGTCGAACGAGTGCTGCAGCCGGGTCATCACCGGGGCCGGGCAGACCGCGACCACCCGCACACCCCGATGATGGTTCTCGGCCCAGAGTGCCTCGCTAAAGCGAAGGACAAACGCTTTTGAGGCCGCGTAGGTTGCCATGTAGGGCATCGGTTCAAAAGCAGACGTCGATGCCAGGTTGATGATCGCCCCCTGTGTGCGAGCGACCATGCGCGGCAGGTAGAGTCCGCAGAGCGCCACCACGGCTTCCACGTTGACGCGAACGACCGCAGTCTGCTGGTCAACCGGAAGATCCGAGAACAATCCCCCGCTGCCGATACCCGCACTATTGACGAGCAGATTCGGCTCGAACGAGCGCGCGTCGGCCGCCTGTTGAAGCTGGGTTGGCCCGTTCGGATCCGCCAGGTCTAAGGTGACGACCTCAACCTGAACACCATGCCGCGCAACGAGCTCGTTCTGGATGGCCTCGAGCCGCTCTTGCTCAGCGGGCAGCGCCGTCAGCAGGAGCGACATGCCGCGACGCGCCAGCTCACGGGCAAAACCTTCGCCGATGCCGGACGATGCTCCGGTGATCAGTGCCTTCTGATTCTGGTACTGCACCGTTTCGCTACCCTCGTTCTCTGCCGCATTTGCTTGCTTACGCACGTGGCCACCATGCCCCATCGTTCTCTGAACCGGTATGGTTGACCGTCGCGGCCCGTCCGGAAAATCGCCGTCGTACTATACCGCGTGAGGTGCCCAACTCCAACGAGGGCACGTCCCCACGCAGAGATCGTACGATTTGGGGCTGCGAAGCATCGCATCTTGACAGGCGATACACGCGCGGCGTATGAGTTCCAGGTCGCGGAAGGTCCCGGACTCGTTGCGCACGGAGACCGAAGCGTTGAACACTGCCGTCAACTCGTCAAACTTCCGGAGTAGGAGCACTTGATGACCATCGCCGAACCGTCAACTCAGCCGCTGCGGGGGCGAGTCGCGCTGGTGACCGGCGCGGCTTCGGGCATTGGCCGCGGGTCGGCCCTTGCCTTCGCGCGTGCAGGCGCTACGGTTGTGGTCGCGGATGTCGACAGCGAGGGAGGCGAGGAGACGGTCGCGCTGATAGACGAGATCGGCGGGGACGCGCGGTTCGTGGCCGTCGACGTGACGCAGTCGTCCGAAGTGGAGAAGCTCGTGGCATGCACGATCGAATTCTACGGACGACTCGACTGCGCCCACAACAACGCGGGCATGATGAGTAGCGGCATTCCGGTGGAGGAGTACGACGAGGACCTGTGGGACTCGATCATTGAGTTGAATCTCAAAGGGACCTGGCTCTGCATGAAGTGCGAGATCCCGCGGATGCGCGCCCAGAAGAGTGGCGTGATCGTGAACACCGCCTCCATCGCCGGACTGCACGGGACGATTGGCGCTTCAGCCTACTCAGCCAGCAAGCACGCGGTCCTCGGCTTGACGCGGAGTGCGGCGCAGGAATGCGCCGCGGACGGGATCCGGGTTAATGCCGTCTGCCCCTCATGGATCGTCACGCCGCCAGTCGAGACCACGTTCTCATTTGTTCCCGATCTCGAGCAACAACTTGCGGAGAGAACGCCCCTCGGCCGTATCGGTACGGTCGACGAGGTCGCCAATGCGGTTGTTTGGCTCTGTACCGACGCGGCCAGCTACATCACCGGACACGCGCTGGTGATCGACGGCGGCATGACCTCATAATTTCTCAATCGTCGTCGGCTGGATTTGCCCCGGAGCCGACGCTCAAGGTCGTCAGCGGAACGGAGCCGCCATGTCGACTGATCAGTGAAAGCTTGGTTGCGGCATTCTTGAGCAGCCACGGCACCAACGGTCGAATCCCTTTGTCGCTCGCCTCTTTCGACTCCCAGGTGTGGATAAGAACCAGCGTCTCTTTGTCCACGATGATCTCGAAATGGACGAAGCCCCTCTGGTCGCGCAACTTGGGCATGAGTTCGGCTTCGGCCTTGCTCAACAATTTATCGAGCGTATCCGGGTTCTTAACCTTCCACAGCGACACGTTCGCGTGCATTCACAATCCCCTCATAAACACTGCAGCGCAAAGTCTGCATGACTTCGCGTCATCATATCGGCTCGCTCAGGACCGGTCGAGCACCTCAAGCACCTCGGCCAATTCGTCGATCGCCTCGATAGAAGTCGGGTAGGTTGCCACTTGAACATGGCTGATGCCCTCGGCGGCGAACGCGAGGAATGATTCGGCGAGTTCTTCAGGTGATCCGGTGAGCGGAGCGAGACGGTCCGGATACCACCCGAAATTGGTCAGGTCAACCAGCACGTAGGCGCTCCGTGCGAGCGTGGCTGGGTCGCGTCCGATCTTGACGCAGGCGGCGTCGACCGCCTCGCGCAGTGGCGGAATCTTGTCTGGTCGACTGTGATCGAACGCCAGCGAGACATTCCAGATATCGGCGTATTGCGCGGTGAGCCGCAGCATGCGTGGCGAGTTTGCCAGTGCGCCGATGAGAATCGGCGGCCCATCGGATCGAGGGCCGTCTGGCAGGAGCACGCAGTCGTCGGTCGAGTAGAACTGCCCGGCGATCGAGCTCTCGCCGTCACGCAATAAGCCGCGGACGATTTGAAGGGACTCCTCGAAGCGTCCAACCGGCTTGTCAAACGGAACGCCAAGCCTCCGGTGCTCTTCCGGCGCGTCGCCCGCGCCGAGCCCGAGAATGAGGCGCCCATCCGTCATATCGTCAACCGTGTGGGCCATCCAGCTGAGAACGGCCGGGTTGCGGAAACTGGTGCTGCTGACCAACGTACCCAGCGTGATGCGCGAGGTGACCGCGCCGATCGCCGCCAGTGTCGTCCAGCACTCCCAGCTGCCTATCGGCGGAACGTCGGGCCCCTGGAAGTGATAGAGGAAATGATCGGTCAGCCAGACCGAGTCGAACCCTCGCTCCTCGGCTCGCTTCGCCATGTCGACGAGATCTCGTGCCCGGTTCGATTCCGCGGTGAGCAGATCCCCGGCGGATGGGAGTACGATGCCAATTTGCGGATTGCGCCCGGAGCTCATCACACGGCCCCTCGGATCTCGTAACTGTTACGTCCCAGCGCGGCTTGTGAGTACGCGCTCGCGCGAGACGACGGCCAAACGCCGCTAAGAATACCGGATACCGCCCTGGTTCGCAGGCCTCGTCACGTGACCGGTAGAACTACCGACTGACCGCTTCCGCCGTCTGATGTCCGAAATCGGCAGTTCTCACGATGCTGAACCTCCCAATTAAACATAGAGTCGAATAGTGACATTGGGATTGATCGAGCGATCAGCAAGGAGCGCTATGCGATGACGAACATCAATTCACGAGAACGCGCAACGCCACAACCAGCAGCGTGGCTTGATGCCGAGCACGCCAGTGACCTCGCCGTTCCATGAAAGGCCCTGACGTCATGACGTGGTCCGAGTTGTCGTGACCGGCGCTCGGTCCGTGTCCACGGGGCAGGAAGATGGAGCCCGATAATGAAGCAACATGATGCGCAACCGCGTCTCGAACAGATCCTCGAACTGATCAGTCTACAACCTGCCACGGACGTGGACTCATCACTGTTCCACGCCGAACTGACCGGATGCGTCACGGCGAGCATGACACGCGACGGTCAGTTGATTGTCGCCATGAGCGCTCGGTGCCACAGCGAACGGCTGGGAAACGGTGTCGCCCGGCTTCGTCACCGCGTCGATCTTCCCTCCTGGAACGTGACCGAGGGGGTATTCATGTTGACCTCGAACGCCGGCGGTACGATCCGTGGAATCTACCAAGCGTCCGGTGTTCCAAGACCGAATGTTGGAGTCCGATTCACCGGGTTCTGGTCGTTCACGCGTGGCACGGGCGCCCTGGCCGGAATATCCGGCGGCGGTGTTGCGACAGGCACGATCTACGCAGACCGCACCTGTTTCATCGCGCTCGATGGCATGGTGAGATGTTCGGGCGCGGGCGGGGCGCCGACAACACCGTGTGCTCGCTGACCGAGGGCGGTGCCCGGATGCGGAGCAGAGTGCTAGACTGACGATATCAGCCATTTACGCACGAATAGACAGGTACCGTTCTCCAGGTTTTCGAGAGGTTGAACATGAACCGCACTTCAGGCGGTGGATCGCTCGGCGGGCAGCGTGACCTCGTTATCGTCGGACGGGAGCGAGAGCAGGACTTGCTGCGCGAGGCCCTTGACAGTATGTTGGCCGGAAAGGGATCGCTGGTACTGATCAGCGGTGAAGCGGGTATCGGCAAGACCACGCTGGTCGAGTGGCTGGCGCGAGAAGCTGAAGCCCGGGACTGCGTGGTGCTGCGCGGCGGTAGCTACGACCTGACCGTTACGCCGCCATACGGGCCCTGGGTCGAAGCGGCGCGAACGTATCAGTTAGACGATCAAGGCCTATCGTTGCCAGCCTACTTCACGGACCCAGCAGCGCTGGAGCGTGCAGGAAGTCAACAGAGACTGTTCGAGCAGGCAGCACAGTTTCTCAATCAGCTCACCGAGCGACACCCGACGATTCTCATCCTGGAAGACGTGCACTGGGCGGATGCGGGCAGCATTGAATTCCTCCGCTTTCTTGCCCGTCAGCTGAGGCAGCACCGGCTGCTCATGCTCGCGACCTACCGGTCCGATGAGCTGCAGCGGCAGCACCCGCTCTATGTCCGTGTGCCAGCCATGGTACGCGAATCCGGCGCGGGACGCATCGAACTGCGCCCGCTCGATAAAGCGGGGCAGCGCGCGCTGATTCGTTCCCGATACGATCTCACGATCGCCGACCAGAAGCGACTCGAGTCTTACCTAGAAGCACAGGCTGAGGGGAATCCGCTCGTTGCTGGAGAGCTCCTGCGTACGCTGGAGGAAGACGGAACGCTGACGGCGAGTGATGGCCGCTGGCTGGTTGGTGATCTCAGCGAAGTGCCGGTTCCGTCACTCTTGCGGCAGGTGATCGACGGGCGGCTTGCGCGGTTTAACGAGGACTGCCAGCGACTTCTCGAGGAAGCGGCGGTCATTGGGCAGACCGTGCCGCTCAACATTTGGGGAACCGTTGCTGGTGTCGATGAGGATCGGTTATTCGACGTCGCGGACCGTGCTGGAGAGGCGCACATTCTTGCTACATCGGCGGCTTGGGATGGGGTACGGTTTTACCATGCGCTAGTCCGTGAGGCCCTCTACAAGCGCATCCCCGCGCTCCGACGGCGGCGACTTCATCAACGGGTCGCCGAAGCATTGATCGCTTCATCCAACCCCGATCCAGATGAGGTCGCCCACCACTTTGAACAGGCGGGCGACGACCAGGCTGTGGAGTGGCTAATCAAGGCAGGCGAACGGGCGCAGCGTGCCTACTCCTGGCTGACCGCAGCGGAACGGTTCGAGACGGCTGCAAACCTGATGGCGAACGACTCCGCCGCCGTGCAAGCACGGATCGTTCTCCTCAATCGCGCCGCCATGTGGCGCCGTTATGCTGACCCTGCGTTGGCCCTGACTATGCTGGAAGAAGTCCTGCGTCTCGCCGTGTCCGCGGACGACCACGCCCTGATGGCCTATGTCCAGTTCGACGTCGGCATGCTGCAGTGCTTTGTGGGAGACCTGCGCGACGGGCTCCTGGCGATGAAATCCGGAATAGCAGCACTCGACGCACTCGCCCCGTTGGATCGAGCGAGATTGGATGAGTTGACCGACGTGACTGACCAGCGTGGAACGCTGGCTCACTGGTTGGCCCGCGCAGGGCACTTCGAAGAAGCGCTGATGCAAGGGACGCGGGTCCTCGACGAGTCCTCCGCGCCAACATCGAGCGAAACAGGAGGAGGTTCGACGTACGCCGATGCCGGTATCGGAGTCTCATATGCTCTGGCCGCGATGGGGCGGCCTGACGAAGCGGACGACGCCTTCGCCCGGGCGATACAGATCTACCGGATTGTCGAGCATCATGCGATGGTCTGCTGGCAGTCCGCAGATGCACTGAGATTGCTTGTACTTCCCTACCGGCCCGACGATCTACCAGAACGTCGCCGTCTTGCTCGTCAAACGGAAGAGGCGGCAAGGCTAGCCAGCGAGGCGCTCGTCGACGTGCCGACACGGATCGAACTACTGTCTCTGCTGGCCGTCGAAGGCAACTGGGCCGAGGCAATTGAACTGGCTGCAGCATTGCGCTCGCTCTCCCCTGTGAACAGGGTAGGGCCCGGCGTTCCTCTCGCGCTGGGTCCACTGGCCAGAGAGCAAGGAGACACCGATCTCGCGTGGTCATTGGTGCACGAACAGATTCCAGACGGTGCGACAACCACGCCGGGCACCATGTTGTATTTTGAGACGCTCGATGCGATGCGCCAGGCCGCGACACTGGCGTTAGACGCCCATGATCTGGAGTCTGCGCGTAACTGGCTGGAGGCACATGATCGCTGGCTAGAGTGGTCCGGCGCCGTCCTGGGACGCGCTGAGGGTGCGCTCCTCTGGGCGCGCTACGAACTGCTGAACGGAGACCCTCGCAGCGCGCGCCTGCAGGCCGATGCCGCTCTACGCCACGCCAGAGACCCACGTCAGCCGCTCGCGCTCATCGCCATCCATCGCTTTCTCGGGCGGCTCGAACGCGAAGCGGTCCAATTTGAGCGTGCCAAGGACCAGTTGGCGGCGTCGCTCACGCTGTCCGACGCCTGCGCGGCACCCTTCGAACGCGCCCTCACGCTGCTGGAACTGGCCGAGCTGCGCCTAGCTCAGCGCCAAGCAGATGAGGCGGCCGAACTGCTCAACGAAGTCCGGGCGATCTGCGAACCGCTGGACGCGAAGCCCACGCTGGAACGCGTTGCGCGCCTCGCCGAGCGGGTCTCTCCGGCAAACACGAGATCAACGATTGGCACCACGGCAGCCGGTTTGACCAGTCGCGAAACCGAGGTGCTCCGTCTGGTTGCACGAGGGCTCAGCAACCGTGAGATCGCCGCTGCGCTGTTCATCAGCGAGCGCACGGTCGAGCACCACGTCAGCAACATCCTGAGCAAACTCGGGCTCACGTCCCGCGTCCGGGCGGCGGCGTTTGCCGTCGAACAGGGACTTGACTCCGCGTCCACTCACCCATAGTTCTCGCCATCACGCACGCCCCTCGCAGCGCCAGTGCACTGCTCACCGCGACAGTACCGATACGACACGCGTTGCCAAATAGGTACCGCGAGCCCGATCGGTTAGGTGCCAGCACCCATGCTCTCGAACCGGCTCCGACCTACTATCGAAGTATCAACGGATTCGGACCTGGCCAGGGGACGAACCGAGAACGAATCGAAACCGATGGATAGAGAGGGGCAACAACATGAAGAACATTGCGGCGCGTCCATTCAAGGTCTCAGCCGAGTCGTTCGTTCTCTGGCTCATCGGAGCCGCATGCGGAATTCTGCTCACGTTGAGCCTCGCACTCGGGACCGGCCGGCTCGACTTGACCAGGACGAACAACGCGCCACCAGCGGTCGTCGTGCAGCAGGCACCCGCGGTAACCGGAGACGGTCTGGTCCCGCCGCCGATCGACGAGTTCCAGCAGTACCAGAGCCAGATGGCGGCGCTGCGAGCGAGCATCGGCCTGGTCCCGCCGCCAGTGGACGAGATCCAGCAGTACCGGCATGCTGAGGCCATAGCCCGAGCTGCCGCTGAGTCGGCTCCGCCGCCGATTGACGAGGTTCAGCAATATCACCGGCAACTCGCGCACCTACTGGACAATTCCGCGCCGCCGATGCCGGAGACGGCGGGAACCAGGTATTGAACGCGGCCGACGGACACGAAATTGATTCAAGCGAACTTGCACACCCGTCGGAAGTCGATCTCCGGCGGGTGTGCGTATATCTGAATATTCCTCGGCTATGACCCCTGCCCCGACTCTACCCTGGCCCTCGCTCGCCCAAAGAGCGGTGTGAGTGCCACCAGGTAGGCGACCTGACGATCGAGAATCAATTCGTGCAGACGCGACCCCAGTAGTCGACTGCCGCGATGCCGGTATTCGAGTCCAGTGTGCCGCTAACGTTCACGAGCCCAGATCCTCCCTCAACGATCTTGAGAAGGTTCTTGATATGGCCATTGGGCAGGATCACTCCATGGTCCGCCGTCACGAGCTCTCCGAGCGTCGCACTCTGAATGTGATGACTCCCGGTGAAGAGGGTGGCCCCCGATGGTGTGACCTTCTTCACCGTGACGGTCGTAATCTTGTCGCCCACTGGCTGACCGGCGAATTCGCCAGTGAGGCTGACGATATAGACATCGAACCCGATGTCGGTTGGTACTGCCTGACCGACAAAGATGCCTTTCACGGGCGTGCAGTTCGCTTTATGTTCCGGCGCCGCGAACGCGTTCGCGGGTATCAGCACGATCACCAAAATTGCGATGAGCTTGCTCACGAATCGCATGGATGCCTCCGATTGCTACTCGCCTCAATGTCGATAGCCCGGTCCCACGTGGGCGCAGGACTATCGTGCGTCAGCGTGACGCTGGCGGGTATCGGCAGGGCGACGTATATTGCGGCGTGTATCGGTGAATACGTAGAGTTACGGATCCATTCGTGGATCAGATCAAGCCCGCGCGCACAGCGGCGGTCGCGGCGGCCGTGCGCGATTTCGCGTCAAGCTTGTCGAGGATATGCGAGACGTGCGTGCTTACCGTGCGAGGACTGATGAAGAGCGTCGCGGCGATCTCCGAATCGGACAGCCCTTCAGCGACGAGGCGCAAGATATCACGTTCTCGCCGGGTCAAGGGGGAAGTCGACGAGGGGCTCGTCTGTGACGTGTCGTCCGACCCGAGCGATCCCGACCCTTCAAGCCCGTACGCAACCATCTGCTCGAGCGTCATCGACCGGCCGGTCTCCCATGCCGCGATGAACGCTGGACCGCTCAGGAGTCTTCTCGCGTCCGTGAGAACCTGATCGTAGTGAGGGCGGTCGGCCGGGTCAATGGCCGAGCCGGTGATGTCTCGTAGCTGTCGCGCGGCACCCAGCAGCCGTGCCGCCCGAATCGCCGCCTCGGAGCGGTGACATTCTCGAAGCGAGAGCGCAGCTAGCCACTCCAGGGACCAGGCGATCCCGCCTCGATCACCAATCTGGTGCCGCTCATCCAAACTCTCTCGCAGCAGTTGGCTGGCATCACAGAGATCATCCTGGCACAGCCGGAGAGCCCCGGTCATGGCCTTCGCCGCCGTAATGGATCGCGTGTCGCCAATCTGCATGAAGAGGGCGAGACACTCCGCTGTCTGCTGTTCACCATGCGCGTAATCACCGCGCCTGAGCTCGAGCTCCCCGAAGCCAAGAAGCGCGAGTGCGACGCCGGCCTGGTCGCCAAGATCACGCATCAACCTGAGGCTTTCGTTGAGCAGCTCCTCGGCGACGTCGAATTCGCCCCTCCGGTTGGGGACGAATGACGCGAAGAGAATGGTTCTCGCGGTCTTTCGGTCGTTTTTGAGCGCCCTCTGGATTGCCAGGCTTTCGTCAAGCAGCGCCGCTGACAGTTCGTAATCAGCAAGCCAAAACGCCACCGTTGCATATGACAGGAGCACGTCGGCAAACACCTCGAACAGTTCTCGATCGTCGCATGCGGACGAATGCGTGGAGATAAGTGGACGGGCCCGCTCAACCACGTCTTCCAGCTGTTGGCGTCCTTCACGCAAGTGCCCGCGGATGTACCAGAACCACCAGAGGGCGGCGGCGAGGCGAAGTCCGGCAAGAACCGCTGTGCGATCACCGCCGCTCGAACGGTCCTTCGCCCAGCGTAGCGCGGCCCGAAGGTTGCCGTGATCCTGTTCAAGCTTCCCGATCCAGTAGCGCTGGCTCTCATCCTGAAGGTGGGGCGCTGCCTGTTCCGCCAGGCGCAGAAAGTGCTGAGCGTGGCGTTCGCGGGCGGACTCGCGTTCCGCTGAGCTGTCGAGTTGTTCCAGCGCATACATGCGGAGCAGTTCGAGCATCGAGTAACGGGCCCTGCCATCGTCGGTTTCCCAGAGCCGGACGAGGCTGTGCTCGACCAGCCGCCCAAGAACTTCTAACACGTGATATTCATCAGGGCTCTCCGTGAGGGCGGACGCGGCTGAGAGCGACCAGCCTCCTTCGAAGATCCCGAGCCGCCGAAACAACCGCTGCTCCTCGTCAGTCAACAGCGCGTAGCTCCACTGAATCGTGTTGCGAACCGTCTGCTGACGTTCCGGTGCGCCATCGACGCGGCTTTTCATCAATGACAAGCTCTGCCCGAGTCGCTCGCTGACCTCAACCAGTGGCAGCGTTCGTAGTCGGGCGGCCGCGATCTCGATCATGAGCGGTATTCCGTCAAGCCTCCGGCACAACGCGACCACGATAGGAGCATTGTCTACGGTGAGCTTGAAATCGGGCCGGACCTCGTGCACGCGCTGCAGGAACAACGTGACCGCGTCAACGCGCTGCAATTGGATCAAGTCGGACGATGATTCCGGTTCAGGAATTGCCAGCGGCATGACCGGGTACTCGTGCTCTCCGTAGACGTGAAGCGGTACGCGACTGGTCGCAAGGATGTCGATTGACGGGCACTCGCTGAGGAAGCGGGCCAGACGATTGCTCAAGTCAGGAATCTGCTCCAGATTGTCGAGCACAAGCAAGAGCTTCTTCTCCCGCAGCTGAACCGCGAGTGCTGACTCGATGGGCAGCGTGGCGGCCAGGCTAATGTTGAGCGCTGACGCGACGGTCGTCAGCATCAGGACCGGGTCGGTCACGGGCGAGAGATCGACGAAACAGATCCCATCTTCATATTGATCCTCCACCGCCCGCGCGATGGCGAGCGCCAGTCGTGTCTTACCGACACCTCCCATCCCGGTTAGCGTCAGCAAGCGGGTTTCGCGACGACGCAGAGCCTGGATTAAAGTTCGGATCTCATCAGAGCGGCCGACGAAGGTTGAAACGTAGGTTGGGATGGTCGGTAATTTGATCTCGCTGGGAGCCCGTCGGGGGCTCAGTCGTTCGACGCGTCGAGCGCCGAATCGCCGACGCGCCGCGTACCAGGTATCTCGATCCTGTTGCGACAGGGCCAGCGCGTCGGCGAGCAGGTCGAGCGTTCCCTTTCGCGGGACACGACAGATTCCTCGTTCGATGTCGCTGATCGCACGAGTGCTCAGTCCACTACGTTCGCTGAGTTCTTCCTGGGTCAGCCCAGACTGACGCCTGGCGCGACGCAACAAGATTTCAAACGTCGTCTGATCCCGCGAGATCTGCGGTTGCATCACGAGTCCCTATTCGAGTTTGATCATCGGCTTGATGATGAATGATAGCATGCCCCCTCGGTGAGAGCGATGCACAAGTTCCTCGATTCTGTTGATGAAACTGTCGGTTCTTCATGGTGCATCCGCACAGCGTGCGATAACGTGTTATTGAGCTATTCAGAGATACCTTCGATGGATCACGAAGGAGGTCATGATGTCGTTGGATGACAACAAGCGTCTTGTTCGACGTGTCTACGACGAGATGGTGATGGGCGGACACTTCGACAACCTCGAGGAATTGATCCACGATGATTATGTGGACTACACCCAGCCGCCCGGTTGGCCGATGGACCGCGAGGGACTGCGGCTGCAGGTGGAGTACTTCCGGCGGGCGTTCCCGGATATTCACGTCCAGTTTGAAGAGATGATTGCGGAAGGCGATCTGGTGATCCACCGGCAGATCATGAGTGGAACACAGCGGGGCGAGTTCTTCGGCATCGTGCCGACCGGAAACCATGTCGAGATGGCGGGCTACCACATGTTGCGCATCAAAGACGGCAAACTCATCGAGCATCGTGCGGTGAACGACGACCTCGGCATGCTGCGCCAACTCGGCGTGATCCCCGCTGAGCCGGATCAGGTCGAGGTGTAGCTTCGTCTGATCAACGGCGATCGCTTAACAGTATCCCAGGCAGACGGCTCGCGGGTTCTTGCCCGCAAGTCCTGATGTTCTCTGGCACCGGCCCTCACTGCACCCGCGTCAGAGCTGAGTCCCGCCTCTCCGCGACCGGCGCTCTACGACCCCTGCCCCGACTCTACCCCGGCCCTCGCTCGTCCAAAGAGCGGTGTGAGTGTCACCAGGTAGGCGAGCGACGAAACTGCGATCAGCCCGCCCACGACCGAGAGCAGGCCCGAGACGGCAATCTGTCCAAGCAGGACGCCGTAGGCCAGCGGCATGAGCGCCTGACCGAGGCTCCCGACCGACTGGAAGATGCCAATGAAGGTTCCCATGCCGTGCTGGTGGCCCAGGTCCACGGCCGACGTCGACGTGGCCGCCACCAGACCGGCGATCGAGACTCCCGCGATCAACGTTGCTCCAACCGCGACGAGCGGAGGCGAGAAGTTCGCCAGGATCACCAGACCGATGAATGTGCCGATTCCACCGATCAGCAGTAGCGGCTGGATGCCCGTCCGGTCGGCAATATTCCCCCACAGCGGCTGCACCGCGGCGGTGGCGAAGCTGGCAATCGAGAGTAACGCGCCGATCAGGATCGAGCCGTAGGCGCGCGAGTCGCCCAAGAGCGGGAAGAAGGAGAGCACGATCAGGCTGGTCGGCGCGACGATAAAGTTGAACGCCAGTAGCACCCGTGCGGAGCGTTCGATGCGGATTTTGCCCGTCGGCCGGTCCTTCACCTGAGCAGGTGGGTCGGTGTAGCGGCGGTCGAGCATCAGGACCGCGATGGCCGAGATAACGCCCGCGGGCGCCAGCAGGAAGAAGACGCCGTTGTTGCCCCACTGGTGCACGATCAGCCCGCCGGCCAGCGGACCGAGCGCATAACCGAGCCACTGAGATGCGTTGTAGCGGGCCATCGCCGCGCCACTCTTGCCCTTCGCGTGCTGGCCCATCACGGCCATCACCATCGGCAGCACGATGGCAGAGCCGACACCGTGCAGCGCACGCGCTCCGGCAAGCGCGAAGACGTTGTTCGCGCCCGCGTAGGCCAGCCCGATCGGCACGTAGAGCAGGGTTCCGGCGATCAGGAGCCCGCGATAGCCGCGCCGGTCGCCGATGCGCCCGACGATCGGGCCAAGGATAAGTCGCGTGAAGTAAATTGAGCTGACCACCAGACCAAGTTCAAAGCCGCTCGCGCCGAGATTCTTGGCATACGGTGTCAGAATCGGCCAGAGGGTACTGGTGCTGGCAACCATGAGGAAGACAATGAAGAGGAGCGGGCGCATGCCCGCTACCGGGCTCGCCGGATCCCGTAGATCGGCCGCGTTCTGTGCCATAGGTAGACTCCCGTCACCTGTTGGCCAGTCACAGCCGGGGGATCCCGTCCCGGATGGTGATGGCAAAAACTATTGCGTGGAACTGTACCGAAGGCGTGGCCAGGGTGTCAATAAACTGAGCGACGTCGAAACGCCACTACGTTTTGGATCGAACCATCCTCACGCTTGATCCTCCCTACCCCCCATAGCGCCAGGTGTAGTAGTGCCTCCCGACGTTTCCCATCTCGACCTGCCAACCGGCCGGGTTCGACGGCGTGTAGGTCAGGCAGCGGCGCTGGAAGCACTGCACGAGCACGTCCTTGACTTGCCCGCCAACCTTGACCTTGGCCCAGTAGGCCTCGGTGATCGGAAAACCTGTCGCGAAGAAGGTCGGGTCGAACAGCTGGCCGTTGACATTGGCTGAGCCGTTCCAGATGGTGCCACTGCTGTTCAGGTAATTCCAGAAGACATCGGCCACCGTGTGATTGGTTTCGCTGACCAGCTGCGACGCTTTCACACCGCCCGGTCCGCCACTGCCGACGTGCCCGCCGCGGTCGATCGTTGCGCGAATCTCGGTTCCGGGCGGTGTCGCCGGGGCGCCCAGCACACCCTTCAGTGCGGCGTAGGTTGGGCCGCTGGTGTCGTCTGGATCGCCGGCCACGGGGATGTTGGCGGGGCCTTTGTCCACGAAGTGGCTGTCGCCCAGCTGCATCTGGCCCGTAATGAGCTCATTGGCCAGCAGGCCGTTGGTGACGTACCAGCGCGTGCTCTGATCGCCGTAGGGGACGGTTATCTCCATGCGGCTCTTGTCGTAGTAGCGCACGGCGCGCTCGCCGTTCGGCGCGTTATCGTATGGCTCGACGGTCGTCGCGAAGGCGCTCGGCCCCCACACCCAGGTGCGCTGTGCCGCGCCGCTGACGACCGGCTGGTCCTCGCGAGACCAGGTGCGATCCCAGGCGATCTCCGCCGAAGAGGTGATCGGCGACGCCTGAAACGAGAGCCAACCGCCGTTGCTGATCGTGGCCTCGTTTCCGCTGGCGACGTCGTGAACGGTGATGACGCTCGGCTTGCCATATGGAGCGCTGATCAAGGCAAAGCGACTATGATCTGCGGAGAAGCCGAGGAACATGCGAGGGTCGTTGGAGAGCAGCGTGGTCCGAGTCCCGTTGTTCAGGTCGATACGGGTGATCGTCGTTGGATCCGCTTGCACGGCGTAAGCGAATTTCCCGTTCGGATCGGTAGTCAGGTACGACTCCGGCAGCGTCGCGGAGGGGTAGCCGATCGGAATGTTCGCGATGACGCTGGCTTTGGCCGTGTTGACGTTCAGCACCACCAGGTCGTGTCCACCGGTTCCGTAGTCGAGGAAGATCAGCCGCGTGCCGTCCGCGGTGGTGAAGAACGGGCCGCCGCAGGGGTTGGAGAGGCGGGTCGAGAGTTGCCGCGTCGCCCCGCTGTTGATGTCATAGCTCTTGATCGTGCCGTCCGTGGCCGAAACGTAGATTAGCAGATTGCCCTCGCCCGCCCAGGCGAACTTGCCGATCGTTTGCGCGATCGACTTCGTCTGTCCCGAGAAGATGTCGAACCAACCAAGCTGGCGAATGGGGCACGTGGTGCCATACGGGTTGCTGACGATCTGGGTGTAGCCGACGGCATGGTCGTTGCCGGACCAGGCGATGACGTCCGCGCCGACTCCGGCGTCACGCATATGCGTTCCCTCGCGGTCGAAGACCTTGATGGTGCCACCGTCGATCAGCGCGACCCGAGCGCTGTCGGGCGACCAGAGCGGTTTCGAGCCGTTCGACAGCCCGCGCAGTCCGTACGATGCGTCAGGGCTCGTCAGGTACACGCCCGTCGTGCCATTAAGGGGACCGACCGTGGCGATGCGCGTTCCGTCGGCCGACCAGGCGATGTCATTGAAGCCGCCCGTCGTTGTGATCTGCCGCGCGTTCTGGCCGTTGTCGTTGCTTACCCACAGGTTGTTCTGCCGGTCGAGGTAGGCGACCTCGCCGCTCGACGGCATCGTGTCGGCCAGCGCGTTGGGGATGGATGGAAAGAGGGTGAGGCAGATCAGAATGAGGCTGAAGAACGACAAGCGCCGTATCCGGGGGTGCGTCCTCGGCATGCGCCGCAACCTTCCTAGTTATTTCGAGCGTTCGTCTGTCGTGGCGGCGCTCTGGATAGCAGGTGGTTCGCGAATCGGCCGCCGGTCGCACATCGTACAACGAACGACCTAACAACGGGTGCCGCGACCCGGCAAGCAGTCAGAAGCACGAACCGGCCGCCAAATGCGAGTTTCTTCCGAGATGGAACCGGCGGCGTCCGTCGTCGGTGGTAACCTCGACCGCTGGCACGCCGTTGTCGCTGCCGAGCGTGCTCTCGTCAGACATGCCGATCCCGCATAAAATGTCAGGCACACGTTTCAGTAACAGCTGATCGTCTCGTCCAGAATTGGCATAACGCTCTCCGACCATCGTTCTCCTCTTTTCGCGTGGCGTCGATGCCGATTGGAGGACCGCGTGGTGCTTCGAAGCAATCCATCTGCGCGCGATGGTGACACGGACGTTCCTGGCGACCTCAACGGCGGTGATTCGACGCGCCGGCGTCGCCGGCGCCCGTTCGGATGTGCTGGCTGCCTTGGGTTGATCGCGATGCTGGTTGTGGCGGTCTGGGCTGTCTTCCGCTTCGCGCCGCTGCCGGTTCTGGCCTATGTCAATCCGCTGCCCTACTTCGGCCAGTATCACTGGGTGACGCATACTGGCCAGACCGCCGTAAACGCGATCTCCTTCTCGCCCGACGATAAGCGTGTCGCGTCCGTAGGGGAGGAAAACACGCTCGATGTCTGGGATGCCGCCACCGGCCGAACCGATTTCTCGTACAGCACTGCGCCCAATTCCATTGCCGCGATCGTCGTGTGGTCGCCGGACGGCAAGGAGATCGCGATCGGTGACAGCGCCGATGCCGTGATCGTGCTCGACACTGGCAGCGGGCAAAAGCGCTTCGCGGTTTCGGGTTTTGCAGGCTCAGGCTCGATTGCCTGGTCTCCGGACAGCACTCGCGTCGCCGCGGCCGATGACGGAAGGGTGCGCATCTGGAACAGTGCGGACGGCGCGCTGCTGGAAACCTTCGAAGCGCCGACGGCTCATATCGTGTCCTGGTCTCCAGATGGCAGCCGGCTCGCCGCCGGTGGCCAGAGCGGCGAGGTCTGGGTCTGGGCCGCGACAGGTGGGCAACCGATAATGTCCATTCCGCAGCAGACGTTATACGATTACGCCGATTGGATCGCATGGTCACCCGACAGCGCTCGGCTGGCAGTCTCGGTCACGGCCATTCAGGATTCACACTTGAGCGTCTTCGACGTCCAGAGCGGCGGTGATGTGTTCAGCTACCGCGTATCTCGCTCGCACGTCGCGACGCTTGTCGGAGCCTGGTCGCCCGACAGCCGGCTACTCGCCATCGGCGGAACGACCGACGGCAAGGCTACGATCTGGGACGTGTCGTCGCGGCAGAAAATGCGGACGTACGGCGGCCACGGCACGTTCGATCTCCTGATGCGGCAGGACCGGCAATCATCGCACCGCGCGGTGGTTCAGGTGCTGGTCTGGTCGTCCGACGGTTCCCGGCTGGCCACCCTGGGTAGCGATGACTCGGTACAGATTTGGAACTCCACAGACGGCAAGCCCATCCACGTCTACGACACGGAGTCGAGCTATCGGCGCACGTCACCCAATGGGGCGCTGGCCATAGCCTGGTCGGCCGACGACTCACGCGTCGCGATCGGTGGGGACAACCTGGCCGAGGTTTGGAATCCCGAGTAGGTCGCGAAAGCGGTCGTGAGGACGTTCACACCCTAGAACCCGTGGCCGAAATCGGACGAGAGGTGATATTCGTTCTCACTCCAAGGATTCTGCCATGATCCGTCGGCGTAACGGCCAAAGCGGAACGGTGTCAGATCGACTGTCGTCGCCGGACCTTCAGTGATCAGCTCCGCCATGCACTGGCCGATGGCCGGACCTTTCTTGAAGCCCGCGCCGCAGAACCCGAGCATCAGATGGAGTCCGTCGACGCTCTCAGCCGGGCCGAGAATCGGGTGCAGGTCGGGAGTCATGTCGTAGAGGCAGGCGTAACCGTAGAGGGTGGTCGCGCGCGCCATGGCGGGCATGCGCTTTGCCAGCGTGGTCCGGACCGCGTCGTCGAAGCCAGGGTCCATACGGTGCTCGTAGTTGAACGGATCGACGATATTGTGAAACTCACCGCCGCCCACGCCCGCGAGCGTCCGGTTCGGGCCGAAATTGCGGCAGAAGAACCCGGCGGCTGTGTCGACATACGTCATCGTGCCGCCCTCCGGCATATCGAGCGGCCGGTTCAAGATGACGACCTGCACGCGTTGCGCCTCGATCGGCACGTCGACTCCGACCGCCTGCAACACCGGCACCGACCAGGCGCCGGCCGCGCAGACGACTGTGCCGGCATCGATCGGACCGTCGTTCGTCTCGACGCCGACCACACGATTGCCCTGAACGCGAATCGCCGTGACGGTGCGCTGCTCGAGAATGGTCGCGCCGCCCCGTATCGCCGCTTCGGCCATGGTGCGCGTGGCGGCGACTGCATCGACGTAGCCGGAATCTCGCTCGTAGGCCGCGACCGCGATGTCGTCCGCGCGGGTGAACGGCTGCAGTTCGCGCAGTTGCTCGGCGGTGATGACCTCTGACTGAATGCCGACCCGGTTCTGCATGGCGATGTTGCGGTGCATGCGCTCGATGTTGACTTCGTCCTCGCCGCTGGTCGTCACCGTCACGATCGAGCCAGTATTGACGAATCCGCAGTCGCCGCCGACGTGGTCGCGCCAGTTGGCATAGGTGAGCTTACTGAGGTGTGCCAGCGTCGCCTCGGGCACGTTGGTGTAGTGCTGGCGCAGCAGCGCGCCTGTCCGCCCGCTGGCACCAGCGGCCAGGGTGCCCCGCTCGACGAGCGTCACGTCGCGCAGGCCGAGTTTAGTGAGGGCGTATGCCAGGCTTGTCCCCATGATCCCGCCGCCGATGATCACGACGTCCGCGCGTTCCGTCATTGCTTTCTCCTTTGGGCTCGCTCCACCCATCCCCGTCGAGTCTGTCATAGGGGCGGAGTGGTGGCAACGGGAAGCAGCCGAGGAGGCGCTTCATTTCGATTCACGCTCCGATGGTGGTGAGCGCCGCTCATGCGGTTGGCCGGACCGCTTCCAGCGAGTCGAGGGCTTCACGCAGTGGTGCGTCGGGATGGATAAGCTGGCGGAACTGGCGGGTCGATACCCCGGTCGGAATAACGCGAAGCACAACATCTCTCGCCCAACATTCGAACGGGCCTTGGAGTTGGGCGATCTGACCGAAGCGTAGCGAGAGGTTGGTAATATTCGCCGTCCGCGATTGTCGCGCCCGTTCGTAGGCGCGCAGCGCTTGATCGACGGCGCCAGCGTGTTGAACGAGGCATCTGGACAACACAATGCCGTCCTCGATCGCTAGACAGGCTCCCTGTCCGAGGTTCGGGGTGGTCGGATGGGCGGCATCGCCGAGCAACGTGACCCGGCCCGTGCCCCAATCGTTCGTCGGAGGTCTGTCGACGATGTCCGTTTGGATCAACTGGCGCTCGTCGGTCGCGCCGATCAACGTGGGAATGGGCTCATGCCAATTGGCGAACCGTGAGACAAGACGTTGTTTGTCAAGAAGGTTGGAGTCCGGCGGAGCGTTTTCAGT
This sequence comes from uncultured Chloroflexia bacterium, assembly GCA_963728335.1. Lineage (GTDB taxonomy): Bacteria > Chloroflexota > Chloroflexia > Thermomicrobiales > Thermomicrobiaceae > CALAGB01. The sequence goes on along the minus strand of CAVSJP010000005.1, from coordinate 223,962 downwards.
AGCAAACCAGTACGTCAGCTTCTGCCCAATTGGTAACCATCCGAAGCGACGGCCCCGACCCCACACCTCGACATTGACCCCCGTGGCGAACGCTGCGTCGTCGGTGTCGACCACAGCGCGCCACGAGGTGTAGCCAGAGTAGCGAGTCTCCTCGCCGCCCAGTAACTGCCGCCGAACGGCCGAGTTCAGACCGTCGGCCCCGACTAATAGGTCTCCCGTTCGTTCAGTACCGTCGGCGAATCGGGCCACGGCCTGATCGCCAGAATCGGAAAAACCCACGCACTCCATTCCGAGATGAAGCATGTTCGTTTCAAGGTTGCTGACAAGCACGTCCTGAAGTTCGGAGCGAAGGAGACCGATCATGGGAACACCGAGCTCGCGCGCGATGGTGCCGATTGGCGCCTGTTGTAGAAGCTTCCCGCGCGGGTTGCGCTGCTCGCCGGAGGTGATTACCGCGCCGCGCGCAGCAACTTGGTCGAGCAGGTCTAGCGCGCGCAACGCCATCCCCGCGTTTGGCGCTAAGGTCAGCCCGGCTCCGGCCGGTTTGAGTTCTGAAGCGCGTTCGAAGATCGACACATCGTAACCGGCGCGGCGCAAGGCGATGGCGGTTGTCAGCCCGCCGATTCCGGCGCCTACGATTAAGGCCTTCCCAAGATTGTTGGTTCCATTCGCGGTCATAATTGCCGTCGCCGATATCGATCAGCGCCCGGATCTGGCGGATTGCGCGGTCCGACGCGCCCAATCCCGTTCGCGACTACGTCCGCTCGCTCCGCCATTTCCTGCCCCAGCGCTCGACGTTTCAGGATCCAGTCTACGAAGTCGAGTCTGTCACACGGGACTGGCAGTGGCAATGAGCAGCATGACCAGCTCATGCGCCGCGCCAACCGCGTATACGGCGTCGTCTCTCCGATTCAAGCGACGGTTGACAGGCACGTCGGCACGTCCGGCTGCAGTTTTGGCCGTTTGTGCGGGCGAGAATGCAGAGGCGAGGTAGCAGAAGTCGCACAGTGTCGAATGATTGACATCGCGCAGGCATGAGCGCAGAATCAGGCCGTTGCGGATGGATATTTCCGATATGAGGATCCACTAGCCATGTCTCGCAGACGAGGTTGGCTCCTCCGATAAGTGAGACAACGATGATTCGATCCCCTCATCGGTTCTCCCGCCTGATCTTTGTCAGTCTGTTACTCCTGGTTTCGAGTATTGCGGGACCGCCGCTGGAACATTTCGGCCCACAAGACGTATCCGCGGACACGATAGACGGCATCTCAGCGGACCCGTTCACCGGAACTCAGAGCCTTAGCCCCTCCCTTGCACCATACGTCGGTCAGATCGCACGGCTCAAGTCGATTCTATCCCCCAGATATGAGGTTCAATTCGGCATCGTACACTACTTTACGATTGACGAATGCAAGAAGCTGACGTCCTGTTTTGGAAACAATCCAGGTTCTCCCTATGGCCTCTACTATTTCCACCTCGATCCCGGCGAGACCGTGGGTCAAGGCGCAGCGCGGCTTCCCGGCACCGCCAGGTGGTATTCAAACTGGCATTTGGGACCACAGGACGCCATTCTCTACATCGGCGTCACGCCAGAGAACCTCACCTACTTCAGTTTTCGCAGCTACCTCTTCACCCGTGACTATTCCACGGGACCCACGACGCTCTTTGCCAGTTTGGGAGATAGCCTGAACAACTTGACCATCAATACCGTGGGCGGGGCAGCCGGAACTTCACCCTACGGTCAGTTGACGTCCGTGATCACGACGGCTGATAAGTCGACCAACGCCGATGTCGTGCGGGCCATGAAGTTCGTCGGGTTTCCAGCGCAGATGGTCAACACGGACATCGTTCCTTCGAAACTGCCGTTGAATATGGGATACGAAGCGAGTGACGACGACTTCGTGATGCTCAATCGTGTCGCGGGTTTTGCCAGCCCGGAAGCGATGAATGCCTATATTTCGCATCCACCCGCGATTGTGATTCGGTTGAAACTCCGGACGGCAACTCCCCCCAACCCATATCCGACTCTCGGATACTCCAATCGAAAGACAGGAACAACCGAGGACCAGACGATTCCTGGACTGGCCACGGCCCTCTCGACATTGAAAGCCGCGGTCATCCAGCAGTACCCCGGCGCGACGATGTCAAATCAGACAACCGTGCCGATCAAAGGCCTCGTCGGGTTATCGTGCATCCAGGTGCGCGCGAATTGTAATGGTGACAATTGGGACACGACGTACACGACGTTCAGTGGGGCGGACCAGGCGCTGCGTGATGACCCGAATGACTTTTACTACGTACTCGGGGTCAACCATTATCTGACACGCTTTGCGACCTATTCGAGTATCACGGTGTTCAACAATCAGAGTCACCTTGGCGTGCTCAGCGTGTTGAACAACGCGTTTCCGGGCAGCGGTAGCGTGTTCCTGCCGCAGAATCCGCTGAGTCCGTACCTGTACGCGTACAAAATCGCGCGGCACTGTAATGGACAGCCGTATTGCGTCGAGGTTCCCACGCAGTTCCCCGGTGTCGCACTCGATGAGACCCTCTCAGTGGTCGAACGCGCCTACCTCAACCCGCAGACCAAAGTCGGTCCCGATTATTCCGAGATCATCATGCCGATCCTGCTGCATTTCGTGCCGAAGACGACCAGTACCGCGATGGGCGGTGGGTAATATCGAGCGCATCAGGACTCAGATCGTGTGATCAGCGCAGCGCCAATCTTTCCCAGACTCAATGACGATCGAACATGAAGAGTCCGGCTGCCCGGCAGTCTTCGGCAAATGAGATGATGACTTCATCCGAGTCGACCGCATTACCGGTGTAGCTCAGCACGCAGGACAATCCAAGTTCCTTGAGTTCCTGAAGTTGTTCGACCCGGGGCCGATGCCTCGTCTCCGGCGTGTCCCACCAGACTTCAGCCGAGACGGCCAGTGATGCCGGATCGCGATCGATTTCTTCGCAGCGCTGTCGGATGATGGGCAGCCACTCGCGTACCTGGTCGACGTTCGGACCGTCGAGGTTCAGCTCGTCAGCGAATCGCGCGGCGAGTCGCCAGGTGACGTGCTGGCCATTGCCGCCCACGACGATCGGAATGCGGTGACCGGGATATCCCTTGGGCTCGCAGATGACGTCGTCGATCCGTGCATGCTTCCCATGCCAGGTCGCTCGACCCGGCCGGAGCATGCGCGTGGCGATCTCCAATGTCTCCTCGAGAATCGCGAGACGCTCCCGTGCGGGAGGAAAGCGATAGCCATATCCGCGGAATTCCGGTTCATTCCATCCGGCGCCGAGCCCAAGCTCTGCCCGACCTCTGCTCATCACATCCAGCGTCGTCACCTGTTTGACCAGGAGCGCCGGATTCCGAAATGGGGTGCAGATGACGGTCTGGCCCAACATCGGACGGCTCGTTTTTACGGCCAGTGCCGAAAGTACGCCGAAGACCTCGAGCGTCGGAGCGTCGTCAACCGCTTCCGCGTTGTGCAGGTGATCAGGCATGCGAATGATGGTGAAACCCTCTCGCTCCGCCAGTAAAGCGATATCGAGCACGCGGTTCCACATCCGCTCTGCATCCCAGCCAGCAAACTCTCCGATAAAGCCACCTGTCAGAGCAATCGCACCTTTGGTCATCGCGTCATCCCTTCGCGCAGCGAGTCGTAAGCCGGTCCGATCTATCAGGACTTGTCAGGATCAGCGATCGATCACAGGGGCTATGGCACACGGAAGGTGGCGCCCGGAGGAGCACGATCGTGACCCTGTCATTCTGAGCGGAGCGCAGCGCAGTCGAAGAATCTCTCCGGACCTGGTCAACCGCCGAACGACGGAGAGATCCTTCGCGCTGCGCTCAGGATGACACCGGGGCGAACAGTGCCACATTCTCTGTGTTCACCTACTCAGGATGACAGCCCTGCGGTGGTACCCTTCGCTCATGACAGGTTCCCTGTGACTCACTCCTCAGTGTAAACGTGAACGTGATGGGGTCAACGTGGACTGGAGCTTCGACGGCGTTGAACCGTCCTGTCCCTCGGACGTCGATAGCCATGCCCCCAGCCCCGAACTGCTACACTGGACCTCCACCCTTGACCACAAACCGCGTTGACGAGAGGATGAAGATGATCAGAATGATGGCCGGTTGCTGACGCTCCCGCCGGCGCTCCATTACCGCGATTTTCGTCGCTTCTGGGCGGGCGCCGCCCTGTCGATGATGGGCAGCGCCTTTACGACCGTCGCGCTGCTCTGGCACCTCTACCTCTTGACTAATTCGGCGCTCCAAGTCGGACTCATCGGGATCGCTCAGGCCCTCCCCTTGATCGGCGTGTCACTCTTCGGCGGGCTACTGGCTGATGCGGTCGATCGCCGCCGCCTTCTGATCATCACGCAGATCACGCAATTCGCCATCTCCGCCGTGCTGGCAGTCATTACGATGACGGGCGTCGTCACGCCGATCATGCTCTATGCCGCGGCTGCCACCTTTGCACTGGCGAGCGGGATCGAAATGCCGTCCCGCAGTGCGATCATCCCGAATCTGGTGCCGCAGGCCGACCTGCCGAACGCGATTGCGCTCTCAAGTACCCAGCGGAACGTCGCTTCCATCGTCGGACCGGGATTGGCTGGTGTGCTCCTGGCCGTGCATGGGCCGGCCCTCTGCTATGGCATCGACGCCGTCTCCTGGTTTGCCATGCTGGCCGCGCTCTTGAGCATCTCCGCGCGTCCCACGCCGTTATCCGGTCTACGTGGAATCTCTCGCTCGGCACTGCGGGACGGGTTTACCTTTGTCCGGCACAACCCGGTGATTCTCTCGCTGATGGTCCTCGACTTCGGTGCGACCTTCTTCGGAGAGCCAGAAGCGCTCCTGCCCATCTTCGCCAAGCACATCCTCTCGGTGGGACCCACCGGACTGGGCCTATTGTTCGCGGCAACGTCGGTCGGCTCGCTGCTGGCCGCGACTGCCATGAGCCTGCTGCCAATTCGCGCTAACGTGGGCCGCTGGGTGATCATGGGAGTCGCGGTGTACGGCGCCTCGGTGGTGGTGTTTGCCGTGTCGCGCGTCTTCGTGCTGTCACTGTTGATGCTGGCCCTGATGGGAGCCGGGGACTCCGTCAGCGCAGTGCTGCAGGTTACGATCAACCAGATTGTCACTCCCGACAAATTGCGCGGGCGCGTATCGGCCATCGATAACATCTTCGTCCTGGGCGGACCGCGATTGGGACAGGTGGAGTCGGGCGTGGTCGCGTCCGTCGGCGGAGCCCCATTCGCGGCGCTAACGGGGGGATTGGGCGTATTGCTGGTGGCGTGCGTCGTGGCGCTGCTACCCTGGGTGCGAGGGTTCTCGCTGGACGCGGAGGTTGAACCCGAAGTTGCCGAGATGACCACCTGAACCTCGAGCTCCAACAGCGGCAAGCGTGTGGCGCGAGAGCAGGGTGACATCGGGCACGCCGAGTCTGCTCAGGGCGAAGGTGAGGCTCGTCCCCATAATCCCGTCGCCGATGATCATGACTTCCGTGTTCCGCCATTGCTTGCTCCTTGCTCGACTGGTTGAGGATTCATTCTTTGAGGTCGAGTCTGTCCCGTGGGGTGGGGGCAGCAATGAGGGAGGAGTGGGGCGAGAAATTGCTTGGGCAGCGGCTCTGCTGGCGTGACCGAGTAAATCCTTGTGGTCGGCACGGGAGTACCTGCACAATTCTCTTCGAACACGCCCTCGATTAGATGAGAGATCGGACCGACAATCGGAAGGGACGCTCCCTGGATATGATGCTGCAGAAGTCGAATCCCGCTTGTCATCTCAAGATCAAGTGCAGACCTAATGACGAGATACTACAAGTTCCGCCGCGCGATTTGTCGACCGCAGCACCGTCGTCAGTTGCGACGCCCTGGCTCACGTGGTGGAACTTGATCGCATCATTCCTCTCCATCTCCCATAGGTCATGGCTCGGGACCGACGTAGACTCCAGCTTCGCAGGCGGTGTCCGAACGGTTATACTTATTCGGCATCTTTGGCAACTGAAAGACTGACTGGATCGCTTCATGACGAGCAATCATCCGGAAGATGCTCAAACCGAGCCAAAGAGAATTAAGGAAGGCCGCATCATTGCCTTGCCAACCGTTGAACTACATCTTGAGGAACTTCAGGAAATCGATTCTACCTTTCAGGCGTTTGCGAGTGACACGGTCTATATTGCGGAAGGCTATGAGTATTCCTCTCTTCGGCAAATGCTTAACCACGCTCCATCATCGCTATCAAGTCTAAAGGTTGAGGCACGTTCACCTAAAAACCTATCGCTTGAATTTCGCGAGTTCGATACACAGCTCTTCACTTAGGAGACAGACGCGACTTCCTCTTGTCTGGGGTGTCGTCGCACCTCTGTTCAATCCTTGAGGCCTGCAAGCTCCCAGATTTCAAAGGGAAAACCCAGGACACGATCATTCATTTGATCCCGAAGCCAAGCTCGCCTGTTCTCTCTACTTCGCAGTCGGCGCCAATCGTTCATGTGCTCCATGCTCCCGCTGAGCTGGAAACACGGAACTTTTGGGAGCGGAACAAGGACCAAATCATTCTGAGTGTCATTGTCGCTGTGTTGCAAGCGTCCTTAGTACTCTGAGCAACAGGGTTTGACAGGGTGACAACGGTGGGGTATGGATACCGTGTTGTGCGGCAGTACGGGTGGAGGTATCCATGGGGAGCAAACGGTATCGTGTCCTGCTGGACGAGGCGGAGCGGACGCGGCTGACGGCGCTGATTTCGCGGGGGGCGGCCCCAGCCCAGGCCCAGACCCACGCCCGCATCCTGCTCAAAGCCGACCAGTCTCCCGACGGTCCGGCCTGGACCGACGCGGCCATCGTCGACGCGTTGTCGGTCAGTGAACGGACCGTCATCCGGGTCCGGCGCGCCTGGGCCACGGCGGGACTGGAGGCTGCCGTCACGCGCCGCCCGCCACGGGGGACGCGGCCACACCGCCTCGATGGGGCGCAGGAAGCCCACCTGATCGCCTTGGCCTGTTCGGAGCCGCCGGCCGGATACCAGCGCTGGAGCCTGCGTCTGCTGGCCCGTCGTGCCGTGGACCTGGAGATCGTGGACGGGATTGCGCCCAATACGGTGCGCCGCGTGCTCAAAAAAACGACCTCAAGCCGTGGCTGAAGGCCGAGTGGTGCATCCCACCCGAGCAGAACGCCGCCTTTGTCGCTGCCATGGAGGAGGTGCTCGACGTCTACTGCCGTCCCCTCGACCACCAGCGCCCGCTGGTCTGTCTCGATGAAGGTCGCAAGGAACTGCGCTCCGAGACGCGCGCGCCGCTCCCACTTGCCCCCGGCCACCCGGCCCGGCTCGATAGTGAGTACGCCCGGCACGGGGCCGCCAGTTTCTTCCTGTGGTCGGCTCCGCTCCTGGGCCAGCGGCAGGTTCGGGTCACCGAGCGGCGCACCAAGCAGGACTTTGCTGAGACGATTCGCGCCCTTGTGGACGAACACTTCCCGACGGCGGAGCGCATTGTGCTGGTCATGGATAACCTGAACACGCACACCCGCGCCGCGCTGTACGCGACGTTCCCACCCTCCGAGGCGCAACGGCTCTGGGACCGGTTGGAAGTCCATTACACCCCCAAGCATGGCAGTTGGTTGAACATGGCCGAGATTGAGTTGAGCGTGCTGGGCCGGCAGTGCCTGGACCGCCGTATCCCGGACCAGGCCACGTTGGCGAACGAGGTCGCCGCTTGGGTGGCCGACCGCAATGCCCACACCGGACCGATCCACTGGCAGTTCACCGCCGACCTGGCTCGGATCAAGCTCAAGCACCTCTACCCCATCCCCGAGCCTGTCAAATGACGATGCACAGACTACTTAGTACACTGACTGTTGTCTGGATTACTCATCTCGTTTGAGATTCAAGTTAATTGCGGATTGACTCTGTGCGACCGATCCAAATTCTTCCCCTCCTCCTTGACATCACAGCCGCTCCCGGGTACCCTCTGCGGGACGTTTCGCGGCGAAAGCCGTCATGGAGGTATGACTCTCCCATGCTCTACCGTATGCCCGGACGCGCCAGGTGCCGCCGGTCCCACCTCAGACCTTAGCTGTCGCGTGTTGGGTGCGCGTCGCGTGACGCGCGCATATGTGTAGAGGAGCTCCCCGAGCATGCCGAATGATTCCGGTATCAAAAAGGCTGTCCTGGCGTATTCCGGCGGCCTCGATACGTCCGTCATCCTCGCCTGGATCAAAGAGAACTATGGCTGCGAGGTCGTCGCCTATACGGCCGATCTCGGCCAGGGCGATTCCTTCGAGGGCCTCGAGGCCAAGGCGCTCGCCAGTGGCGCATCCAAGCTTTATGTCAAGGACCTCAAGAAAGAACTCGTGACCGAGTACGCCTTCCCGGTGCTGCGCGCGGGCGCGCTCTACGAGCGCAAGTACCTGCTCGGCACCAGCTTCGCCCGGCCCGTGACGGCCAAGCATCAGGTCGAGGTTGCCCTGCAGGAAAACGCGGACGCGGTCGCCCATGGCTGCACCGGCAAGGGGAACGACCAGGTCCGCTTCGAGTTGACCTACCAGGCGCTGGCGCCGCACTTGAAGGTGATCGCTCCGTGGCGCGAGTGGAACATCCGCTCCCGCGAGGACGCGCTCGACTACGCCTACTCGCACGACATTCCGGTCACGCAGTCGAAGACCAACATCTACAGCCGCGATCAGAATATCTGGCACCTCAGCCACGAGGGCGGCGAGCTGGAAGACCCCTGGAAGACGCCGAACGAGGACATGTTCCAGCTAACGGTCCACCCGCTCGACGCGCCGGACAAGCCGACCTCGATCACCATCGGTTTCGAGGAGGGCTACCCGGTCAGCCTGAACGGTCTTCCGATCGATCCGGTCGATCTGATCTTCACGCTCAACAAGGTCGGCGGCGACAACGGCATCGGACGCATCGACCTGGTCGAGAACCGGCTGGTCGGCATGAAGAGTCACGGCGTCTACGAGCAGCCTGGTGCGACGATCCTCTCGACCGCCCATAAAGAGCTCGAGTCGATCGTGCTCGATCGCGAGACGATGCACTACAAGGACGTCATCGCCCAGAAGTACGCCGAACTGGTCTACAACGGGCTCTGGTTCACGCCGCTGCGCGAGGCGATGGACGCCTTCGTCGACGTGACGCAGAAGCCCATGACCGGTGAGGTGCGTCTGCAACTCTACAAGGGCAACTGCATCGTCACTGGCCGCCAGTCGCCAAACAGCCTGTACAGCTACGACTTCGCGACCTTCGGTCAGGACGAGGTCTACAACCAGGCCGACGCCAAGGGCTTCATCAATCTCTTCGGCCTGCCGCTCAAGGTCGCGGCGCTGTCGAAGGAGAAGCGGGCCAAGGAAGAGCAGGCGACTCCGGCCGACGACTAGGCCGCCGTGTTCAACGACCAACCAGCAGGGGATGCCGCCAGGCGTCCCCTTTTTGTTGGAACGTACCCTGGGAGGTTTTCCATGTCGTCGCGCGGACTCTCCGAGATCGTGCTGATCGTCAACGACGTCGCCGGGTCGGCCCGCTTCTACCGTGAGGTGGTGGGACTGATTCCCGTCATGCCGGCTGAGGAGGATTGGGCCTGGTTCTGGACCGGCGAGCCAGGGCAGCTCCAGCGATTAGCCGTTCACAAGGGAAGTCTCCTGTTTGAGGAGTGCTCGCCATTCCCGGAGGGCGAGCGCTGGGGCCGGGTACATTTCGCCCTGCTCATGCCCGAGGCGGATCTCGCGGCGGCGTTGGAGCGAGTCAGGTCGCACGGCGTCACGATCTACGGTCCGATGTCGCAGGAGTGGATGAACGCGACCTCGCACTACTTCTACGATCCGGACGGCAACCTGGTCGAGTTCTGGACACCTGCATCCTGAAATCGATCGTCGCGACGTGGACTGCCCGCCTCAGGGCAGCCGCACCTTGACCGTCCGCGGCTCGCCGGCGTCGTATTCCGCCTTCTCTTCGGCGATCTGAGCCAGGCCGTCGCGGCTCAGCCCCTCGACGATCTCGCGCAGCCAGACGACGTGCTCAGGGCTGAAGTCGTCGCGCACCTGCGGGCCGAGCTCGGTTAGGTCGAGCGATTGACCGTCATCCAGGCCGCGCAGTGCTTCGATGACGCGGCCACGGAAGTAGCGCATTGAGCCGGTGAAGGGCGCTTCCTTCTTCTTGCGCACTCCCTTGGGGAGTGAAGCGATAACGCTCTGGATCTCCGGGAAGGCGGCGCAGTGGCGCTGGACTGGACAGATCAGGCAGGCAGGTTTGCGCGCGGTGCAGACGATCGCGCCGAGTTCCATCAGCGCCTGATTCCACTCGTACCCATGGCCCTCCGGCACCTGGTCATCCGCCAGTGACTGCACCTCGCGCGTCGTGACCTGCTCCATCGGAAGTTCAGGCCCGAGGAGCACCCGGTGCAGCACCCGCCGGATATTGGTGTCGAAGAATCCGACATCCTGTTCGAAGGCGAAGCAGGCGATGGCGCCCGCCGTATAGGGGCCGATGCCCGGTAGCTCGCGCAGTTGCTCCAGGTCGTGCGGCATCTCGCCGTCGAAGCGTTCGACGACCGCCTGCGCCGTCCGCTGCAGGTTCACCGCGCGCCGGTTGTAGCCAAGACCTGACCAGGCGCGAATGACCTCGGCGGTCGGTGCCTCGGCCAACGCCTGGAATGTTGGAAATGTCTCGAGGAAGGCGTGGTACTTGGGGATGACCCGGTCGACCTGCGTCTGTTGCAGCATGATCTCCGACACCAGGATGCGGTACGGGTCGCGCGTCCGACGCCACGGGAGGTCGCGGGCGTTGGCGCGATACCAGTTGAGCAGGGCGTCACGCAGGCCGGTCATGTCCATGGGATCAGTGCTGGCATTGGGAATGTTGGGTGTCTCTGTCACACCCCAATTTTACCGTTTTGGCCCAACATCAGTCCCCTGCGATCCGCAACGTTCCCTCGAACACCGGTACGACCTGACCGCCCACGTGAACCCGGTTCGGCTGGCCATTCTCGGTCTCGACCCGCAGGTGAACGAAACTCTGCCGGCCCATCGCAGTCCCTTGCTCGCTGACGATCTCGACGACTCCCTCGCCCGTGGTGAGTCCGTATTTGACCAGGTAGGCCCCAAGCGGGCCGCTGGCGCTGCCGGTCGCCGGATCCTCGCGCAGCATCCCCTTGCCGATGCCGATCATGCGCGAGTAGGCGCGATTCCGGTCGGGCTCTGGTGCGAACATGAAGGCCGAGCGCACGCCCCAACCGACCCGGGCGATGCATGCGCGGTAGCGTTCGAGATGCGGCGAGACACGATCGACGACTTCCACGCTCTTCAGCGGCACGTAGAGGAACGGCGAGCCGGTCGAGGCGGGCTGAATCGGCGCGTCCGGCAGCAGGTCGTTAACCTCAATGCCCAGCGCCGCGGCGATCGCCTCCCGATCGTTGAAGACCTCGCCGAAGGTTGCCGGCCCCTGATCCATCCAGACGAATTCCAATTCGCCCGGGCTCCGCTCGGCCGAGACGCTGATCGGTCCGATCCCGAGCTCCAGCACCATGCTGGTCGCGCCCTTCGGCACCATTCCCTGGTCTCCGAGCGCCCAGGCGGTGCCGATGGTGGGATGTCCGGCGAATGGCAGCTCCGCGGTTGTGGTGAAGATGCGGACCTTGGCGGCGTGGCCAGGATCGTCAGGAGGCAAGACAAAGGTCGTCTCGGAGAGATTCATCTCGTTGGCGATCGACTGCATCTGGGCGTCGCTGAGACCAGTCGCGTCCAGGAAGACGGCCAGCGGGTTGCCGCCGAACTGCCGGTTGGTGAAGACGTCGACCTGCACGAAGCGATAGGCGTGGCTCACAGTGGGCTCCTCTCGCGGATCTTTCGCTTCCTGTGTCCTGAGATTCACACAGTGTCAGCGAATGGGCAACGTCCCGCCAATGTCACTCGACGCGCATAGAGCGGTGATGAGCAATCCGATTTACGACCATGCCCACGGGAGTTAGGATGGGCCCAACTCCGTTTGGAGGGAGAGGAGAAAAGCATGCGCAAACTCAGGGTAGGCCTGATTGGCACGGGGACCATCGCCAACAGCGCGCACCTGCCAGCCATCGCTCACTTGCATGAAGAGCTCGATCTGGTTGCTGTGGCCGATATCCGTGCCGACATGGCCGAAAAGGCGGCCAAGGAATACGGCGCGGAAGCCTGGTACACCGACTACCGGGAACTGCTGGCCCGCAAGGATATCGACTTCGTGGATATCTGCACGCCGGAGTTCCTGCATCGGGAACAGGTGACCGCGGCCGCCGAGGCGGGCAAGCACATCCACTGCGAAAAGCCGATGTCGTCGACCGTCGAAGAGGCCGACGCGATGATCGAAGCGGCACGCCGGAACAAGGTGAAGTTGATGATCGGGCACAGCCGTCGCTTCACCCGACGCTACCAGCGTATCCGCGCCGCCATCGAGCGAGGTGAGATCGGTGACGTGCGGATCGTGCGGGAGAACGAGCGTCGAGCCGCGTCGATGTACAACGTGATGGATCGCTGGTCCGGCTACTGGACACCCGAAGAGGGCAAACCGTGGATCGCCTCGGCGCAATACACCCAGGGCGCCGCGCTGACCAACGCGGTGCACGAGACCGACCTGGCGCGCTGGTTCGCCGGACAGGACGGCGCATCGGTCTATGCCGAAGCTCGCATCCTCGACCCGAACGGCGAAGTGCCGGACATGATCAGCTACACCATCACCTTCAAGAATGGCTCGATCGGCGCGGCCGAAGTCGTCAACCAGCTTCCGGCGCGTTACCCCTACTTCCACATGATGGAGGTCTTCGGCACAGACGGGATGATTCGTGCTACTGACCCACCAATGTCCCCGTATGAAGTGTGGACACCGGACGGGATGGGCTACCCGACCAACTTCGCCCTGCTGATCCACGTCGACGAGGCGTATGTCAACGAACTGCAGCAGTTCGCGGCTGCGGTCAGAGATGATACGCCGGTGCCGCTCGACGCGTGGGAGGCACGGCAAGCCGTGGCTCTCTCGGTCGCGGCGGTGGAGTCGAGTCGTGCGGGGCGCGAGGTCGAGCTTCCGGCGGCCAGCCGTCCGGGAGGTGCGCAATGAGCGGCTCACGAACGATCGCGGTCATCGGTGTCGGGGAGATGGCCCAGCATATGGCGTCGGAGATCCGGCATTCGCCGGTTCACCGGTTCGCTGGAGTCGTCGAGCCGGGGCAGTCGATCCCGGCAGGCGCCGACCTGGTCATCAATCTGGCGACCGGTGAAAACCAGATACCGGCGCTCAAGTTAGCGACGTCGTCGGGATTGCCGGTGGCCACCTTGCCACTCACGTCAACGGACGGCGACGCGCGCGCGGCACTCGCGGGTGGCCGGGTGATGCAGGTCAATCCGCTGCGCGGGTTCGCGGCCCTGGAGGCCTTCCGTGCCGATGTGCGCTCGGGCAAACCGGGCAAACCGTATGGCATCTTCGCCGCGCACCGCGTGAAGCAGAGAACCGGCGACCTGTTCGAGTCGGTCGGCGTGCCGCTGCTGCACTTCGTGTTCGACCTGTTCGACGAGCCTCTGGCGCGGGTGCAGACGACCCGGGCAAGCCTGTTTGGCGCGAACGACGACGCCTGGTTCATCCTGGCGCGCGGAGCGCGGGACCTGCTGCTCACGATCGAGTTTGCGGCGTCGATCGCGTCCAGCGCACCGGCTCCGGCGCAGATCCTGATGGAGGCGACCGGGTCGGAGGCCGTACTGCGGGTCGAACCAACCCGGCAGGTCGTTGAACTGACGGGGAAGAGTGGAGAGACCCACGACGTGGCCTGGTGGCCGGACGAGACGCCGGGCTTCGTGGACGCGGCCGTCCAGGCGACCGATATCCACGAGCCCAAGCAAGAGCTTGCCTTCCTCGACTTCGTCGCCGCCGTGCGACGTTCGGCCGAGAAAGGCGAGCCGGTCGAGCTCGGTTAGTCCGCGATCTCGACGATCACTTCGATCTCGACCGCGATCCCGCCGGGCAGACCGCCCATGCCGACCGCGGAGCGAGCGTGGCGGCCACGATCGCCGAAGACTTCGACAAAGACGTCCGAGCAGCCGTTGATCACCTTCGGCTGCTCGCCGAAGTCCGGCGCGCAGTTCACCATTCCGAGCACTTTGACGACGCGCGTGACCTTATCCAGGTCGCCGACCGCATCTCTCATCACGGTGATCAACGTCAATCCAACCGAACGTGCCTGTTGGTAGGCCTCGTCGGTGGTAACGTCCTTTCCGACCTTCCCCGTCTTCGGCCGAGAGCCGTCCTCATTGTACGGACCTTTGCCGGACAGGAAGAGGAGATTGCCGGTCTTGACCCAGTGGACGTAGTTTCCGGCGGGCTGTGGCAGGTCTGGTAGGGTGATGCCCAGTTCCTTCAAGCGTGCTTCGGTCTGCATACGCGATCCCTTCCATTCGAGCGCGATTCGCATCTCGTGACCGGGTTACGACGCGACCCGGCCCAAACAGAATACGGGAATCGACGCCAGTGGGCCACAGGGGAGCGAAGCGCCGAGTACGGCCCGCTCTGGACGGAACGTCCGTTTCCGGCGACACTAGCGAACTTGATGACACTCGCGCCGAGGAGATAGGCAGGGCAGGGTGTCGTCGGGCGAGCCAAAGAATATCGGTGCGTCCGCTGGTGTTCGGACGATTGAGCTCTCGGCACTTAAGCCTGGCTGCCGGGAATTTGGTAAGGAGTAACCGTTGAATGCACGTGATGTGGCCGTGGCCAACCCGTTTGCCGATCTGAGCCTGGAGCAATTGCGGCGGCGGACCAGCGCCAAGTGGCGTTACTACCCTGAAGATGTCCTGCCCCTCTGGGTGGCCGAGATGGATGCGGTCATCGCCGCACCGATTGCTGACGCCGTCAAGGAGGCGCTCGACCGCGGCGACACCGGCTACCCGATGGGCCGGCCCTATCCTGAGGCGATGGCGTCGTTTGCCGCCGATCGCTGGGGATGGTCGTTCGATCCCGCCGTGACCGCCTCGGTGCCCGATGTGATGTCCGGCATCCGCGAGATCGTCCGCGCCATCAGCAGCGACGCCACGTCGGTCGTGTTGACCCCGCCGGTCTATCCGCCGTTCTACGGTGTGGCGAAGACGCTCGGAATGCCGGTCGTCCTGGCACCGCTCGACGCCGAGTATCGCCTCGATCCGGCGGCGCTGGAAGCCGCCTTCCGCGAGGTGACCTCCGGTGGCGGCAACGCGGTCCTGCTGCTGGCAAACCCGCACAACCCAACCGGGACGGTCCACAGCCGTGCGGAACTGGAGACCCTCGCCCGCCTCGCCCGGCAATACGGTGTGCGCGTTGTCTCCGACGAAATTCACTCCCCACTGATAATGCCGACATCCACCTTCACGCCCTACCTGAGCGTTGCCGAAACCGGCCCGGATTTCACGGTCGCTTCGGCATCCAAGGGCTGGAACCTGGCGGGTTTCAAGGCTGCGGTGGTCGTGCCCGGCGCCGAGGCCGCGCAAGATCTCGAGGCCCCCTCGTTTCGCGGTGCCGGCCACGGCGGTCACATCGCCATCATTGCCCACACGGCCGCCCTCAACCACGCTCGCGATTGGCTCGACGCGGCGATCGCCGGGATCGACGAGAACCGGCACTTGCTGGCCGATCTGCTGCGGACCCATCTGCCCGAGACGGAGTACATCTTGCCGGAGGCCACCTATCTCGCCTGGATCGACTGCCAGGCGCTGGGGCTGGACGACGACCCAGCGAAGGTCTTTCTCGAGAAGAGCCGGGTCGCGTTGAACTCTGGCCCCACCTTCGGCGATGCCGGAACCGGCTACGTCCGCCTCAACCTCGCGACATCGCCCGCAATCCTGACCGAGGCCGTGACCCGCATGGGTAACGTCCGGAGTTGATCGTTGCGGACCATGCCGAGCGGCTGTCACTCGGTTGAGCGCGGCTCATTGCGGGGAATCCGGGGAGAGTCAGACCTCGTGTAGGGGTCGCGCGAAGCGTATTATCTGCGCATTTGCGCGGTAATTCACCGCAAATATGTAGTGGGGCGGCCAAATCGACCGCCCCACCACTCTCCACCTCACGTGCCGGGGTGAGTATGCACCTCGCGACGTCTTAATCTACGCCATCCCACGCAAAGCGGTTTCATTGGCCGACAAACGTACGCGCCAACATGGAGGCTCGTTCGAACCAGCCGGGCTCGCTCGGGTCAAACCAGTTGACGTCGTGCATGCGGCGGAGCCAGGTCAACTGATGCCGGGCGTAGCGGTGCGTGTGGAACTTGATACGCGCGATCGCCTCGTCGAGTGTCAGCCGACCATCGAGGTAGTCGATGATCTCGGGATAGCCGATGGCGCTCATCGACGGCGCGTTCGCCGGAATGCCGGCCTCGAGCAGCGCGCGAACCTCGTCGACGAGGCCCTGCTCGATCTGATCGTCCACCCGCGCGTCAATTCGCCGGTAGAGTTCTTCGCGTGGCAGCCGTAGTCCGATGATCAAGGCGCGAAATGACGGCGGAGACTTTCCTTCGATCTCGCTCATGCGCTGTCCTGTGTGATGGTGGATCTCCAGCGCACGAATGACCCGCCGCACGTTGGTCGCTGGAATGCGTTCGGCGGCGACCGGATCAACCTGTCTCAGGCGCCTGTGGAGGACTTCTGCTCCCTCGGTGGCGGCCATTGCCTCCAGAGCCGACCGGAATTCGGGGTTGGGCGGCACGTTGGGGACTCGCCAGCCTTCGAGTAGAGCGTTGACATAGAGTGGTGTGCCCCCGGCGAGGATCGGAACGTGTTCGCGTCGATGCACATCGTCGATCGCCTGGAGTGCGTCTTGCAGGTAGAGGGTGAGCGTGTAGTCATCCGTCGGATCGAGCAGATTGATCAGGTGATGTGGCACGCCCTCCATCTCGTCCTCGCCGGGCGTCGCTGTGCCGATGTCCATACCCCGGTAGAGATAGCGTGAATCAGCCGAGACGATCTCGCCGCGCACCTCACGCGCGAGGCGGATGGCGGCCGCGGTCTTGCCGACCGACGTCGCGCCGATTACGGCGATCAGCGGTTTCTTGTTTGTGGGATGGGGCGTTGTTACAGTTGATGCGTTCATTCACCCGTCTCGATGGATCGCGGTCGCGAGTGACGGGTAAAGGAGGATTGCTTGCTCAGGTTGATGATCCAGTCACTCAAGGTCGCTGCGATTGTCGTGCTCAGTCTTGCCATCATCTTCGTTTCGCAACGAGCGATGTTTCACTATCTGGATAGCGCAAGTGCGTCGTCGGGCCAGCAGGTCACGTTTGTCGTCGCCGAGAGCGAGAGCGTCAGCAGCGTGGCGACGCGTCTGCAGGATGCCGGTCTGATCCGTTCCAGCACCTACTTCAAGCTCAAGATGCGCCTGAGCAACGCCGACTCCAAGCTGAAGGCCGGACGCTTCACCCTCGAAGAGGGCATGTCCGTCAACCAGATCATCAACGCGTTGACGACCTCTGACAACGTCCAGGTGGTGAACATCCGGTTCCAGGAGGGCTGGCGCACCGAGCAATACGCCGAACAGCTCGTCCAGGACGGTTTGATCACCACGACTGACCAGTTCACCCAGGCCATTCAGAACGGTGACTGGAATTACGACTTTCTGGCCAGCCGTCCGAGCACGACGTCACTCGAAGGCTTCCTCTTCCCGGATACGTATCAGTTCCGGGCCGACGCTACTCCAGACGATATCATCAACACACTCTTGCAAGATTACGGGAAGCGCGTACCGCAGAGCGAGCAGGCCAAGGCTCAGGACCTCGGCTTGAATCTCTATCAGGTGATGATCGTGGCGTCGATCGTCGAACGAGAAGCCGTCTTGCCGGAAGAGCGTCCTATCATCGCGTCGGTCTATTACAACCGGTTAAAGCAGAACATGCCGCTCCAGGCCGATCCGACCGTGCAATACGCGTTGGGTAAGACCGGCGACTGGTGGCCTCAGATCACCCCGAACGACCTCAACGTGCAGTCGCCGTATAACACCTACCAGACCCCGAGCCTGCCGCCGGGTCCGATCTGCAATCCAAGTCTGGCGTCGATCCAGGCGGCCTTGAATCCCGCTCAGACGGATTACCTCTACTTCGTCGCGAAAGGTGACGGCAGCGGATCGCACGTCTTCGCCAAGACCTACGACGAGCAGCTGCAGAACATCCAGAAGTACGGCGGTTCGAACCCCTGATGACGCTCTCTGACCTGTCCGGATCGGTCCAACGATGACGCGCCGCGCGGGGCTTATCGGCTATCCTGTCGATCACAGCCTGTCTCCGGTAATCCAGCAGGCGGCCTTCGACGCGTTGCATCTCGATGCGCGCTACGAGCTCTGGCCGACGCCAGCGGACGAGGTGCTGGAGCGGATCGCGAGCCTGCGTGAACCGGACGTGATCGGCGCGAATGTCACCGTGCCCCACAAACAGCGCGCGTTCGAGCTGGTCGATAACGTGAGTGATCTCGCGCGACGGGTTGGCGCGGTCAATACGATCATTACGAGCGGTGACCGGCTGACGGGAGATAACACCGACGTCGCCGGGTTTCTCCATCCGCTCCAGTCGCGGGAATACCCGTTGAGCCGGATGCGGGCGGTTGTGCTCGGCGCGGGTGGCGCGGCGCGTGGGGTCCTCGTTGGCTTGCTGCTGGCTGGTTGTCCGAGCATAGTCGTAGCGAATCGAACGGCTGAGCGCGCCGCACGACCTGGCTCGAGAACTTGGCGAGCCGGTCAGCGCCGTTGGGCTGGGTGAGGACCTGAGAGCTCACCTGCCCGCGGCCAACGTGTTGGTCAACGCCACCTCGGTCGGCTGGCAAGGCAACGCGCTCCCGCTCGATCAAGGCCTGCTCGACTCGCTGTCGCCGACTGCCCTCGTCTACGACTTGACCTACCGTTCGACACCGTTCCTCCGCTGTGCGGCTGCTCGCGGCAACACCACGTTGGACGGGCTGGAGATGCTGGTGGCTCAGGGGGCTGAGGCGTTCCGGCTCTGGACAGGTCAAGAGGCTCCGTTCGATCGAATGCTCGACGCCGCGCGGACCGCCTCGGCTGCTCGCTGATCCTCCCGTCCCGATTCCAAATGTGACCTCCGTCCCACACCCAATGTACTTGCGTGCTGATAGGCTCGATACCGACCGGAGGAGGACTCGACGGTTCTCCGGCCGGAACGGTGTCTCGATGCTGATGCGTTGGAGTCATGGCGATGTTATTTCTGGCTGTCATTGTTGCCGCGGTGGTGGGTGCCTTTGGTGGATCGCTGATACACGCCGCGTCGGTTCGTCTCCCGGCGGATCTCGACCCGATAGGTCCGCCCCTGTGCCCAAACTGCTCCGCGCTGCAGGCTGGGCGCGCGCTCATACCCGGCTGGCCGAGGCCCTGTCCGACATGCGGAGCGAGCGACCACCGGCAGCGTTGGGCCACTGAAGCCGCGGCCATGGTGTTGGCAGTCACGTCGATCGTCGTCTATCACCTGACGATCCTCGGTGTCGGCGTGGCGCTCTTCAGCCTGCTCCTGCTGCTAATCCTGCGCATCGACTGGCAACATCACCTGATCTTCACGGTCACGATCGTGCCCGGCATTATCCTGGCGCTGGCCGTCGCGATGCTGCGTTCACCCCGCGCGCTCCTCTCCGCCGGCGTTGCCGGAATCGGCGCTGGGCTCCTCTTCACCTTCTTCTTCGCGCTGGCCATCCTGATCTATCGCAAGCAGGCATTGGGCTTTGGAGATATCCTGCTGGCGGTGCTGATCGGGACGATGACCGGGGTACATGCGATCTTTCCGGCGCTCTTCGTGGGTATGGTGCTGGCGGCCGTGGGTGGCCTTATCCTCGTCCTGCTGGGCATTCGGGGACGCCGCGACTACATCCCGTACGGCGCCTATCTCTGCGCCGGGACAATCCTGGTACTGCTCGCCCATTGACCCAACGAACCTCAGCTTGACGGTGGATTCTTTGCTGTCGCCAGCACCCGCTGGAACTCCGCCGTGAAGGCATGCGCCAGGTCCACGTTGTCGATGATCAGCAGATTCTCGTCGTTGGCCGAGTCGGCGCTCGCGCTGAAATTGTAGGAACCAAAGACCACAAGGTGATCGTCGATGATGATCACCTTGTGGTGCATTGACCACGGGTTCCCATCGGCGTAGACATCCAACCCAGCCGCCTTCAACGGACCAAGCTCGGAGTACTGGGTCTCCGATCCGGTCGTTTCGAAGACGCCACTGACGGAGACGCCATGCTTGGCACGTGCCAGCATGGCGTTGCCGATCGGGTCGCTGGTGAAGGAAAAGGCCATGAAATCGATGCTCTTCTGGGCTGAATCGACGGCCTGAACCACCAGCCCGGAACAGCTCACCTCCGGCGAGAAGCAATTCTGCACCGATGTCCCGTCGATATTCAGAACTGGATGCGGGTTCGAACGATTCTTCGACTTGCCAAAGTCCTTCGCCACGAACATCTTCTCGAACTCGTTGCTGTAGTTCTGTGCCAGGTCAGGCGAGTGAATCACGATCATGTTGTTGTTCAGGTGAAAGGTGTCACCGTCGGTGTAGTTCCAGGAACCAGTCTCGACCCACTCACCATCGACGACGGTGAACTTGTCGTGCATGATCGCCTCTCGCTGGTCGTCGACGATTGGGATGCCGGCCTGCTTGAGAATGCCGAACGCGCTCATCACCGCCTTGTTCGGGTTGGTGAACGTGTCGGTGTCCGTCACCATGCGTACACGCACCCCGCGCTGCTTTGCCCGGGTCATGGCATTGGCCACATCGGCCAGGTCGAAGTCGTAGTCGGCGACGTCTATCGACGTGGTGGCGCGATCCATCAGGTCGACCAGGTGCGTGTCGATCCCCCCAGCGTGATTGGCGGGGTTGTCCGGGTAATGCGGATCGGTGAAATAGACCTGGTACCAGCCCGCGGTCGAAGTCCCCGGCGTTGGCGTCGACGGGGCATTTGGTGCGACGACCGCCACGACGATGAGCATGATCGCGATGGCCAGGATGATGACGGCAATCGATCGCAGCCTCCGGCGTCTCATCAATCTGATCCCTCGATAGCTTCGCGCAGCGTCCCGACGAGAATCCTGGCTCGTTCGTCGTCCGTAGCGCCGGCCGGCAGTGACGCGGGCAGCGCCGAGCGCGCCCGGACCAGCGCGTTGCCGGGGAGGATGGCCGGTGTGAGTGCCTGGACCGCCCCGGTGGTGTCGCCCGATTCCGCGGCAGCGGCGACCGCGCGCGCCAGCATGCGTGCCGCGTGGCTGACCGTATCCTCAGCCGCATCCACCGGGGATTCATCCAGGGCGCGTTCGACCGCCGGTGGAACGAGCGCGGAGATGAAGCCCATGACCGGCGTAAATCCGGAATCGGTCAATGTTCCACGTAGTGTTTCATCCTCGCTCAGTCGCTCGACAATGAGCTGGCTGACTCGTTCGACGTCATCCTGCCTCGGGCTCTCCGGCTGCGGTGCCGGAGTCGGACGCAGCAACCCGACGCGCTGAAAGAGGTTCAAGAGTCGAATCATCATCCACCCTCATCCGGCGCCATGAGCCGCGGATGTCAATGCTCCAGGCGCGCATAGCCAATGATATCCTGGCCTCGACATGAGCACGAGTTGATGCGGAACCGAGACGAAACGAGGAGTGATATGGACAGGCTGGCTGGGAAGGTCGCGCTGATCTCTGGCGCGGCGACCGGTATTGGCGCGGCGACGGCGCGACGATTCGTCGCCGAAGGCGCGCGCGTCGCGATCCTGGACGTCAACGAAGCGGATGGTCGGGCACTCGCCGATGAGCTCGACGCGGGCGCAGGCAAGGCTTCCTTTTTTGCCTGCGATGTCTCCGATCTGGATGCCAGCCGCCGGGCGGTCGACGGTGCGGCAGAGCAGTTCGGCGGGCTCGACATCGTCTTTGCCAACGCGGCTGCCGGGACGATCGTGGTCGGCGGCACGGTCGAGTCAATCGAGCCGGAACGGTGGGACCTGGCCTTTGGCGTGAACGCCCGCGGTGTCTATGGTCTTACCCGCGCGGCACTTCCCCACGTGCGTGCTCGCGGTGGCGGCTCGATCATCTTGACCTCGTCGAGCAGCGCGTTCATCGGCGCGTCCGGCCGTCCGACCCATGCCTATGCCGCAACCAAAGGGGCGCTCATCTCACTGGCCCGCTCAATGGCGGTGAGCTACGGGCCGGAAGGGATCAGGGTGAACGCGATCGCCCCCGGACTGGTCCGGACGCGCTTGACCGAAGACATCCTCTCCAATCCAGAGACACACGACGCGGCGATCCGCGGGATTCCGCTGCGTCGGTACGCGATGCCGGACGAACTGGCGGCTTGCGCTCTCTTCCTGGCGGGCGCCGATGCCAGCTTTGTCACGGGCACGGTTCTCGTCGTGGACGGCGGCCAGACGATCATGTAGTCGCTTGAGAAGCGGATGCGCGGTTTCGCCCGCTACGACTGGAGGGCGCGCTCGACCGTGTCCTCCAGCGACATGTCCTCACCTTGAGCGAAGGTGCTCGAAAAGACCGATTCTCCGAGCGTGCGCCGTGCGGTGGCGATTGTCTGTTGGTAGCCAAACTGGTGTATAGGGGGACGTGGAGTATTCAGTCGCTGGCGTAGGGCGCTGACCGCGCCGAGCAGACGAACCGCGTTTGACCGCGCCTCAGTGCCTCCCGCTGTTTCGATCTCCAGCGTGGCGATCCGCTCGACACAGTCGGCGATGGCACGCTGATCACCGATCTCGTTGCTGTATGTCAGGCTCTCCCGGTACCACTGCGCCGCGAGTTTCGCGTCTCCTATGTCCCGCATGGCCTCGGCAAGGCCCATCGAGGCCATCGCTATCCCCCAGGAGTGACCGATCTGCTGGAACAGTTCCAGACTCTCTTCGCAATGACGCATCGCCTGCTCTGGATCCCCGAGCGCGCGGATAGCGTCTCCGCGCGAGGCGAGTCCCATCGCGATGCCGTAAGCATTGTCAAGCTCCCTGGCAATCGGCAACGACTCATCGTAACGCTGTATTGCCTGTTCGTAGTCTCCAAGTTCGTAGGCTACGATGCCGAGATTGTGCAGCGCCGCGACCACTCCGGGGCGATCTTCCCGCTCGCGTCGCAGCGCCAGGCTTTCCTCGTACATCGATCGAGCGCGGCCGTAGTTCCCGAGAGTCCGCGTGAGATTGGCGGTCACGTGCAGGAGCATCGCGAGGCGAAGTGTATCGACTCCGGAATCCCCGGAGGTCTCGTCTGCAACAAGCGATGCTCGCCCGAGAAGGAGGATTGCTTCCAGCCAGTCGCGACCCTCGCTCAGATGTCCCCTTGCTGCCCAGAAGCGCCAGAGGACCGCGGCGAAACGGGACGCTTCATCGGCTCGTTGCCGATCGATGGTCCAGCGCAGTGCCGCGCGCAGGTTCCCGTGTTCTTCTTCAAGCCGCACGAGCCATTCGGCTTCTCTCGGCCCAACCAGGTGAGGTTGTGCCTCTTCGACCAGCGCCAGGTAGTAGTTCACGTGTCGTTGTCGCACCTCTTCAGCTTCGCCATGTGCTAGGAGCAGTTCGTCCGCGTATTCCCGAATCGTCTCGAGCATTCGGAAGCGCGGCTCGGCGGCAGGCGGCGGTGCGGCCGAATGCGCCGTGGCAGGCGGCTGAACCAGGCTGGCGTCTACCAGAGTTGCAACATTGTCGAGCGTCGCGTAGCTCGCACCCGCGACGGCCTCGAGCGCCGGAAGCGTGTAGCCGTCGAGGAAGACCGAAAGACGACGAAACAGAACCTGGCAGCCGGCGGGAAGAAGATCGCAGCTCCAGGCAATCGTGTCGCGCAAGGTGCGGTGCCGTTCCGGTGCGTCTTGCGGGGCTCGCGTCAGGAGCGGAAGGGCCGGGTCCAGGCGTGCAAGGAGCGCCTGAGGCGGCATGAACTTGATCCAGGATGCGCCGAGTTCGATCGCGAGCGGCAGACCGTCGAGCCGACGACAGATGTCCACGATGGCTGGAGCGTTCTCAGCCGTCAGCGCGAAGCCAGGGAACCCTGCTTGAGCGCGCTGCACGAAGAGTACGACCGCCGCGGCGCTCATCAGTGTCTTGGGTGCTGCCTCCTCGGCGGTATCGGGAACGGCGAGCGGCAGGACCGGGAACTGGTGTTCGAGGCTGAGTCGAAGCGGAGCGCGGCTCGTGACCAATATGGTCAGCCGAGGGCACGCCGCCAGCAGTTCCGCCACTACCGAAGTGGCCTCGAGCAAGTGCTCGAAATTGTCCAGCAGCAGAAGCGCCGGTTTCGCACGAAGGCGGTCTTTGACGGCCTCCAGCGGGGTCTGCCCCGCGCGTTCGCTGACCCCCATCGCAACGGCTATCGTGGTCGGCAGGAGGGTCGGCTCGCGCAGCGCGGCGAGCGAAATAAACGTCGTTCCGTCCGGAAATTGATCACGCATCCGGGTTAGTCCATCCAGCGCCAGTGTGGTCTTCCCAACGCCTCCCGGTCCTGTCAGCGTCAGCAGCCGGACCTCCGGCTGGGTCAGCAGAGTTGTCAGCGCAGCGACATCCGCGTCACGACCAACCAGTGATCCTGTTCGGATCGAGGGCTCGTGAATCGTGGTGGACTGAGTGGGCCGGGAGTGTGATGAAATGCGCGCGGCGGCCTCGAATTGGTCGCGATCCGCCGGCGAGAGGTCCAGCGCGTTGGCAAGGGTGTGCAGGGTGTGGCGTTGCGGGCGCCGCCGGGCGCCACGCTCGAGCATCCCGACCGCATCGGCACTCAGGCCGGCTCGCTCGGCGAGTTCTTCTTGCGTCAGTCCCGTTCGTTCTCGGAACGCTCTTAATAGGTCCGCGAACGCCGGTCGTCCATGCGTCTCCACACCGTTCTCCTCCGTATGGACTAGTGCGCGACATCGTATCACGTCTCCGTGACGCCCGATTGAGATCACATGGTAATTGTCAGGGTGGTTGTACGGATCGTCGGTGGTGGGGTTGCCGCTTCGGGCGCATGCTGAACTTACACACGAAACGTGGTCGTGTGGTACGGGACATCTCCAGAGAAGGGAGCCTCATTGTGATTGCGAATGTCGTATCGGGGCGTGTCGATCCAAACGCAGACGAGCGGTTCATCCGTGAGCGGCTGATCCCAACCTTGCGGAGCCAGCCGGGCTATCAGAACGGCTACTGGCTGAGACAGCCTGGCGGCGAGCAGGTTCTCTCGGTCACGGTTTGGGACAGCGAAGAATCTCTCCGGCAGGCGATGAGCAATGCCGACGTGCGAGCAGCGACGGCGCAGTCGAGCAGCATGTTCGTGGATGGCCCGAACATCGAGGTCTACCACATACTGAACCAAGCCTAGTCGACCCAGGAGGCCTACCCCATGCCCGCCAACGGGTAGGCCTCTTCAGACCTCGCTCGCGTCCTTCACCCCACCACTCGACACCACTCTACCCCGCGCCCTCAACACACGTCCCCGGACCTGTGCGATTGACGTGAACACCCTCTGCGGTGCGGTCGTGGTTTGGTCACCCGATCGGCATGCATCAAGACGCTTCTCCGCTGCTACGATAGGGTGAAGATCGCCGATCGAACGACGAACGGAGGGATGCACATGGGATCGACCAGTACCGAGACGATCGACGTCGCCGTTCCCGACGCTGAGGGACCGTATCGCCTGGAAATAACGATGGGCGCCGGAACACTGGAATTGAATCCGGGCGCGGGCGAGAAGATCGCGCAGGGGACGGTGACGATCAGTGACGACGCACTCAAACCGGACGTGAAGATCAGTGGGAACAAGATCCGGATCGGGCAAGGTCACTTTCACCGGATTGCGTTCCATGAGCGTCTCAAGAACGACTGGAACCTCCAACTTGGCAACGTGCCTATGTCGTTGAAGCTGGGGGTCGGCGCGGCCAAAGGGAGAATCGAACTCGGTGGGCTTTCCCTGACCGAATTGGACGTCGACCAGGGAGCGTCGGATTTTTCGCTTGCCTTCAGCCAGCCCAACGCGGCTCCAATCGACAAGCTGTCATTCGATGCCGGAGCCGCTCGCAGCGTCCTGACCGGACTGGCGAACGCGAACGGCTCCACGATGAACTTCAAAGGCGGCGCGGGCGAGCTTTCGCTCTCGTTCGACGGCGAACTCCAGCGCGATCTTCAGGTCGACATCACCGCGGCGGTTGGAAGCATCAGTATCGACGTCCCCTCAGGGACCGCCACGTCGTTGACGATGAAGGGAGCGCTGGCCAGTGTCTCCGCAGGTGGAGACTGGAGCCGCGCCGGCGGCGGTTATCGCATGACCGGCAGCGGTCCGTCGATCACATTCAACGTCAACCTGAGCGTGGGACGGCTCGAACTGAAGAGTTCGTGAGGGTACGGGCGAGCTGTGTGTATCGCACCGCTCGGTCGCGTCACGGAGGCGGCTTCGGGCGCCGCCGCGCCAGGTCGAACACCGGTCCGCCTCCAATACGCGGGAACGTAGAGGGAACCCGATGCGGCGAAACTGCGACGGAACGGCCGTGCATTCGTTGCAATTGGTGATTGTGCCGAGTCGATCGACGTTATGGAATGGTGAGGCTCCTGGCGCGTGCGCATCCTGGTGGTTGACGATGATCCTCGAATCCGCGAGGCACTGGCCGATCCGCTGAAGGCGGCGAG
This sequence comes from uncultured Chloroflexia bacterium, assembly GCA_963728335.1. Classification (GTDB taxonomy): domain Bacteria; phylum Chloroflexota; class Chloroflexia; order Thermomicrobiales; family Thermomicrobiaceae; genus CALAGB01. Next base: position 197,391 of record CAVSJP010000005.1, on the reverse strand, counting down.
CTACGACGTGTGCGACGCGCCGGACGGGGAGTCTGCTCTGCGCCAGGTCGACGAGTGGCGGCCCGATCTGTTGATTCTGGATGTGACGCTGCCGGATATGAGCGGGTTCGAGGTCTGTCGCGAGCTACGCCGTTGGGAGGACCTGGCGGACCTGCCGCGCACTCCCGTCATCTTCCTGACGGTGCGGAACGACTTCGCTTCCGAGGAGTCGGGCTTTGGCGCGGGCGGCGACGACTATGTCACCAAGCCGTTCTCTGTTCCGGCGCTCCTCTCACGAGTTCGCCTGCGACTGCCAAACACGCCGGAACGGGTCATCGACGGCCACCTGCGCCTGAATCTCACCACGCGAGACGTCGCGCTCAAGCGAACCGGCGGCTGGGAGTCGATCCGTCTGCAACCTCTGGAGTACGCGTTGCTCGAGCGGCTCTATCTCAACGCCGGAATCTGGATCTCGCGCTCGGATCTGCTGGAACAGGTCTTCGATCGAGAAGACGAGGACACCAAAGCGGTCGAGAAATACATCCACCTGCTCCGTCAGAAGCTCGAGCGCGATCCCAAGGAGCCGGACTACATTCAGAGCATGCGAAACGTGGGATATCGCTTCAAGCCGCTCGATCGAGCAGGCTAGCGGGTTGAGGCGAGTGTCATGAGCTGGCTCTGGACCGCCTGGGAGATTACGATCCGGACCACCGGCCTCTGGCTGGTCGTGATTGTGTTGCTCGAAATCATGCTGGTGATCGGACTGCCAGTCGCGGTCAACACGTTGTGGTCCTGGCGTTATCTACGCACGCATAAGGCGACAGCCGAATTCGGCCGGTTGATCGACGCGCTCCCGGTCGGAGTGCTGGTCGCGAATTCGGACGGCCTGATCGCGATCGCGAACCGGCGCGCCGAGGAATTGTGGCCGGGTGTTGGGGCGCACAAGGTGGTTCCAGCGGAACTATCCCGGTTGGGCGGACCAGATGACGGCTCCGCCAGCGCGCTCGTGACCACGGCGTCGGGCGGGCGTGTGGTGGCGCGTGTCCATCATCTGCCGGTATCCAGAGGGCGGGAGTCGGTCATCACGCTCGAGGACGCAACGCTATTGCAGGAGGAATCCGCGTTCACCACCTCACTGCTGCGACAGGTCACGCACGAGTTAAAGACGCCTCTGTCGGTCATTCGCGGACACGCTTCCCGCTTCGCCGATATCGGACCGGCCGACGCCGTCGAGTCCAGACGGGCGTGGGCGGTGGTGGATGACGAGGCGACGCGTCTCACCGCGCTGATCGACCAGGCGCTCCTGATGGCGCGTCTCGAGACGCCGGATCCCCTCTTCGAGCGACGACCGGTCAACCTGCGAGCACTGTGTGAAGAGGTGGTGATCGACCTGTCGGATCGTGCCGTGCTGCAGGGGAGCGAACTCGACTTTGAAGTGGATGACGGCCGTTTCGTCATCGAGGGTGATCGTCCGGCCCTCAAGCAGATGCTGCTGAATCTGATCGATAACGCCATGAAATACGGGGGTGATGGCGTGCGGGTCACGCTGAGCCTGCGCCGTGACGTGGTTCAGCGGCAGATCCGGCTCTCCGTTGGTGACGACGGCCCGGGCATCAACGAGACCGACCTGCCCCTGGTCTTCGAAAAGGGCTATCGCGGCGCGCGCGTCCGGGGCAGCCGGGTCGGCAGTGGACTCGGGTTGGCCCTGGTCCGCTCGATCGTCAATTGGCATAGCGGTGTCGTCAGCGTCGAGAGTGATCCGGCCGCCGGGACGACCGTAACGGTCATCCTGCCCGATGGAGTGGAGAGCAATTCGCGGTGAGACGGCTCACTTCGCTCCTGGTTATCTGGCTCCTGACCGGAATACTGCTCGGTGGCTGTAGCGTATCGATTCGTAAGGCGGGTCTGGCGCAGGTGACGCCGAATTCGACTCCGACGACGGCAACGCCCTCGCCCGATCCCTCTGTCCCGACTGGCACACCGACCGGCGTCGCGGTGGTCTCGACGCCGACGCCCGCGGGGGCGCCGTCGCCAACGCCCGATCCGACCAGACAGCCGGTCCCCACGACCGCCAGTGCCGGACCAACCTCACCGCCGGCGAAGCCGACGCCACGTCCAACGCAGCCCGTCGTCCCGACACCGACTCCCGCTCCCGTCGCGCCAAGCCCAACGCCGACGCCGAGCAAACCGCCGGCGTGCGCGAATATACCCGTGCGCGGCTTTGGACTACTCTGGAATGCGAACCCCTCGCTGGCTCATGAAGTCGGTTGCCCCGACGGCAGTGAGGTTGGTCTCAACGCGCGCGTGCAGGTGTTCGACAATGGATACATGCTCTGGTTGCAGGTCACGTCGGGTGGTGTCGACCAGTCAGACTGGGTGATTACGGTGATTGACGGAACGGCCGCGCGCTACCGCGTTCCGGTCGAACTGCCCGAGTGGGACGAGAAGGCGAGCACGCCGAGCGGTGCGTTCAAGTGGGTCTGGGACAATGTCTACACCGATCAGGCTCTGCTGGGCAACGCCATAGCGCCCGAATACCAGACCGGCGCCGCGCTGCAGCTGTTCGACACCGGAACGATGGTCTGGCTGAACGACCCGCCAAATGCAAATTCGCCTGAGATTCTGGTGGTGCAGGCGAACCTGGTTTCAGCGTCGCGCGGCAGTGCCGATCTCTACCGCGACTTGAGTTACAGCTAGGGCGCCGTCCGCAAGGTGATATTCCCTTTGCTCGTCATCACCGAGAGGTTGAGCATGATGGGCTGGTTCGGGTTAAGGGTGTAAACGCCCTGGCCCTGGCTGTTTAGATCCCTGGCATCGACGTAGCCGGAGTCGGTCATCGTCGTCACCCGCACGCCGAGGGTCTTTGGAACCGTGATGGTGATCGATCCCGAATCGGACACAAACTTCCCATTCAGTTGCTCCTGCCATTTGCCGCTGAGTTCGGCGTTGACCGACCCACTCGACGAATTGACCTCCAGGCTGGCCGGGCTGCCGTAGTCACCTGCCATCGTCAGGTGAAGGTCGCCACTCGCCGATCGAAGCGACACCGCGTTGAGTTGATTCTGGACCCCACTGAGTCCAACTGTTGCCGCGCCGCTGTCGGTGCTCACGTCGAGGGTCTGGATGGTGAGGGTGTCGAGCACCAGGGTTGTCTTGGCGCTCTGGCTATTGACCGTCAGGCCGAGCGGGATGTCGTCGTTGAGTGTGATCGCCCAGTGGTTGGTCGTGGGGCCGATGTTAAGGCCGGAGGACTGAGAGGACTGTGTGGTCTTGATCGAGCCAACCCCGTCGTTGACCTGGTAGCTGACCTTGGGAATTCGCCGATTGTTGGTGGTGAAGCTCGCCTGGAGCAGGGGATCCGCGCCGCCCTGAACGTCGATCTCCCCAGAGCCAATGGCGAACGACGCGTTCACGGTCCGGGCGCCCTGGGCGTCGACCGTCTTGGCCACGGTTTCGACGTTTCCATATCCAGCGCAGGCGGTTCCAACAAGCAGCAGTAGGCTGAGCGCCGGTCCAAGCAGAACCAGAAGTCGTGACTTTAGATGCACCCGAAATTCCTCCCGTCAGGCCAGCCGGTGAATTTGGCCAGCCTCGGGGGAAACGCGACCGTGGTGAGTGCCGTGCCAACGACCCGGTCGAGCCTGGCCTTGTGAAGTGTACGGCCTAACGCGTTGTCCGGGTCGACTCGATGGCAAGGACTGCGTTAGCGCTCGGCTGGAGCGCCGCGTTCCCAGGCGGTCGCGGAGGCCCTGAATCACGGCCTGAGTTTCAAGTGTTCCGACGCCAAACCGGTGCAACGTGTGGCGCGTCATCTCCAGGGCGAGTTCCATCTCCCCGATGACCGCCTCATTCGTCCCCATCCCTACCAGTGCTTCCCGTTCGGAGATGGAATGAGTGCGCACCACGATGTCGATCCTCGGCGCGACCCTACGTGCGTAGTCGACGGTGCGGCGAGCCGTCATCGCATCCGGAACAGCGATGACCAGCACGCGAGCCCGTGCGATACCTGCCTGGTCCAGCACGACCCGGTTGTCAGCCGATCCGATCAGAACGGGAGTGCCGTCCCGGTGCAATTGTCGCGCGACCCGTGGATTCTGCTCGATGATCACCATGGGGAACCGTCGGCGTTTCAGTGCTTCGCCAACGATCTGTCCCACACGGCCATAGCCGCAGATGATCGCGTGACCGCGCAGACCGTTGCCGGACGTATCGCTGGTCGGAACGGACAGCGGCTCGCGGGCGGGAATAATGCGATCCACACTCACCGCCAAGCGATGTGTGACACTGTGCAGGAACGGTGCGACCAAGATGCTCGCCACGGACCCGGCCAGCAACGTGTCATAGACGGATCGCGACACCGCGTCGAGGTCGAGACCCAGGCGGGCCAACAAAAATGAAAACTCAGCCGACTGCGCCAAAGCAGCCCCTGTCAGCAACGCGACACGTGGCGGAAAGCCGAAGAGGGACACGAGACCGGCGCTGATGACCCCTTTCACCAGCACGATGATCACCAGGACCACGAGTACCCAGGCCCAGTGATGGACCACGAACAACGGGTCGATGAGCATTCCAACCGACACGAAGAACAGCGCCGCGAAGATGTCACGCAGGGGCATGATCTCTCCGGCAATCTGATGGGAGAGATCAGACTCGCTGACGACAACCCCGGCTACGAACGCTCCCAGTCCGAGTGAGAGCCCGAAACGTGAAGACAGGTAGGCAGTGCCGAGCGCAAACGCCGCGGTCGTGATGACCAGTACCTCGCGACTCTTCAACGCGGCAACCTGCTCGAAGAGATGTGGTAACAGAAAGACGCCAACCGGGATCACGAGCGCGAGAAAGAGCAAAGCTCGGCCAAAAGCGTAGGCGAGGTCCATCCCCATATGTTCGGAATTGCCGGCCAGGCTCGTCAGCACGAGGACGAGCACAATGGTGCTGAGATCCTGCACGGTCGACCAGGCGAGCGCGATGGTGCTGTGCAGCGAACCGCTTTCGCCCCGATCCTCGATGATCTTGCTGAGTACGGTACTGGACGAGTTGGAGACGACGGCGCCCAGGAACAGGGCCTCGATCCAACTCCAACCCAGTACGCGCCCGATCAGGTAACCAATTCCGACGGTGGCGAGAATTTGCGCGCCGCCGCCGATTCCAGCGACTGTCCCGCTGCGCAGCATGTCGCGAACCGAGACCTGGACTCCGATGGAGAAGAGGAGCAAGATCACGCCAATGTTCGCGAGCGCGTCGACCGTCGCGGGATCTCCGACGAAGCCGGGCGTATGCGGGCCAATGGCGATGCCGCCGAGGATATATCCGAGCATCGCCGATTGGCCGAGCCGAATCGCGATTCCGGCGCAGGCAGACGCGATCGCGAGCGCGAAGGTGAGGTTGACGAGAAGTTTCGCGTCGTTCAACAAGTGCTCCAGCGTGTCGAAGAGTCGTTGATGATAACGGCGCGCACCGCCGGTGATTGGCGGATAGACTGCGTACGATGAGAGGAAGAACAGCATCGGCCACCCGGGCCCAGGATGCCGCTGTCACTATATCGTGCACTGCCAGATGCTGTCGAAGCGTGTAACGGCATCGGGTAAGGTGGGAATGCGCGTCGAGTCTGGCTTCACTGGCGCTCCGCGTGCTTTCGACGTCAGAAGCCTGGTCGATTCGGGAAGGAACGACAATGGTGAACCAGCGAACCGCGGACTTTGGTCGCTTGAGCTGGAAGGAGATCGAAGGGATCCTGCCTACCAACCCGGTGCTGCTCCTGCCGATCGGCACGGTCGAGCAGCACGGGCCGCATCTCCCGGTCAATGCCGACAACATGGTGGCGGATTTCGTGGCGCGGCGCACGGCTGAGGCGTCCGGCGCCTATCTCCTCCCCGCCATCAACTATGGTTGCTCGGCGATCCATCGTGGCTTTCCGGGCACCATCTCTGTTCGACCTGAGACGCTGGCGGCGACGGTACGCGACGTCTGTGCGGCGCTGATCGAGCAGGGGTTCCGTCGCTTCGTTTTCTTCAACAACCATGGGGGAAACCAGCCGGCCTGCGAACAGGCGGCTCGTGATCTGAAGGCGTCGCACGGAGTGCTGATCGGCAACGTCTATCCCTGGAACGTTGGTTATGCCGTTATGGGCGATCAATACGCCGACTCGTCCGCTGTCTACGGCCACGGTGGCGAGCCGGAGACCTCCGCCATGCTGGCGATGTTCCCGGAGGACGTGCGGCTCGACCTGGCCGCGGCGAGGGATCCGAATCGTTCAGGTCCGTTCACGCTGCGTCGAGACAACCTCATTGAGGTTCCCGGTCAGACGGTCGGCGGAAGCGTCTTTCTGGATTACCGGGATCTGTTTCCGAACGGCGTGAGCGGCGATCCAGCCCATGCATCGGCCGCACTGGGGAAGGTCTGGGTGCAACGCGTGGTGGATTTCGCGGTGGCGTTCGTCCGGCACTACGACAACGCCACGGCCGGGGCACGTTGGGCGCAGCGGGATGGGGACGCGCCGGTTCATCCCGGGTGATTGAGGGTTGGGGAGCAAAACGAGTCTTCCCAAGCGCCGTGGCATCATGGCCGGACTTCCGTGGATCGAGCGTTGGAGCAATTCGTCATGGATGGTCGGTCGCCGCCTCCTACCCCTCCTCGTCCAGGCGCTGAGCCAGGCGGAAGAGGAAACTCTCGACCGGTTCGTCGCCATAGTCATAGCGGATCTTGAGGACGAAGGTTCGCGCCAGCGAGCGGCCGAGCCGGTCCGCCGTCTCTGCCGGGAGCGTCGATCGCCGTCGTAGGTATTCGCGCAGCAACTGACGGTCGGACGCGGATAGCTGACGGACGTCGCGAATCGGCGGGCGAGAGGAGTCGACTGCGAACCCGGCTAATGGCGCCAGCACCCGCATTTCCGCGTCGAGCGTGTCCAGCTTGACGCCCTTCTGCTCCTTGACGACGAGTGTTCCGGCCGCCAGATCCCCCAAACGTCGGGACTTTCGGTCGATCAACATCACCGTGAGTCCGATCATATAGTAGACGGGGAGGAAATCGATCAGCCGCACGACATTGCGCACGACTGACGTGGCGAAGCTGATCGGATAACCGCCTTCGCGAATGACTCGGATCCCGAGCCAGCGCTTGCCTGGAGTCTGGCCACTCCAGAAGGCCTCGAGCAGAATGAAGTAGAGCGCAATCACGCAGAAGCTGAGGAACCCGGTCCCAGCCAGCACGAACGGAACGGCGATGTGTCCGCCGTTCTGATGCCCGGACAGCCCCGAAATGAACCCGATCACCAACGTGACGCCCAGGGTGCCGGGAACCAGGATCAAGAACATCGCGGCGGTGATGATGATCGAGTCGACCATGGCGGCGAGCGACCGCGAACCGATCCCGGCAACGACGTAGGAGACGTCGATCTGCTCGGGAGTGTCGAAGCTGTAGCGTTCGGACAGTTGAACTGGTGGTGAATCCATTGTCTCGTCCCTCAGATCCTCGCGTCTTCATCAATCAGCGGCGCGACCGCTGGCATGAACTGGAATCACTCCTGCAGGGTACTCGCGGGCGTCGTACGGCACGTCTCAGTGCGGAAGACGTCGAACGGCTCGGCCGCCTCTACCGGCAGGTCACCTCCGACCTGGCGATCGCTCGGCGCGATTTTCCCGATAGTCGCGTCCGTCACTACCTCGAACAGCTGGTCGGACGGGTCCACCCGCTTGTCTATCATCGTGAGTCCCGTGAATGGCGCTCGATCGCACGCTTCGTCACGCATGGCTTCCCGCGCGCATTTCGCCAGGCGGGCATGTACACCTTTACGGCCTTTGCGCTTCTGCTGATCCCCTTCGCCCTGACGCTCTGCCTGACGCTTGCAGATCCGACGGTCGGCCGGGTCATCCTCCCCGCCGGTGAGTTGGTCGACAAGATCGAACAGGGCCAGAGCTGGATGGAGATCGCTCGTGGCGATCGCGGACTCGAATCCTCCTTCATTATGACCAATAACATCCGCGTCGCGGTCCTCGCGTTTGGTGGTGGTGTCCTCTTCGGGCTTGCCACAGTGCTGGTACTGGTCGAAAACGGTCTGCTGCTCGGCGCCACGACTGGGCTGGCGATCCGGCACGGGATCGGTGGTGCGTTGATCGGCTTCGTCTCGCCGCACGGCGGCATTGAGATGACGGTCATCTTCATCTCCGGTGGCTGCGGTCTGCGACTTGGCCACGCCCTTCTCAGTCCAGGACTGATCTCGCGCCGAGCCGCGTTGACCGCGGCCGCCTCGAAGGCGGTGCCGCTGCTGTTTGGCTGCGTTCCGCTTCTCGTGATCGCCGGAACGCTCGAGGGCTTTGTCTCGCCAAGCGGAATTCCGCAGCTGGCCAAATTCGGCATCGGTCTGCTCGCGCTGGCTCTGCTCTACAGCTACCTGCTTCTGGCGGGCCGCGGTGACAAGCAAGAACTCGCCACGATTTCCGAACACCGCGTGCCGGCTCCGGGCCGTCACAATCGTGACCGTGCTTTCGCGTCGAGATAGAGGTTGATCACATCGGGCGAGAGCGTCTCCGGGCTCCCCTCGATCGTCGCGATGCCCAGCCGTTCCAGCTGTTCGACGACCCGTCGCCGCTCGTCCAGCAGCCGCCGCGCGACGACTTTTTCGTATGCCTGCCGTGAATCCTCCGGGAACTGCTGGCTCATCGCGATCAGGTCCGGATCGGTCAGGCTCACGCAGAAGACCAGGTGGCGCCGGGCCAGCAGTCCGAGGCTGGCGACAATGCTGTTCGCGTCGAGTTCGGCTGCCAGATCGGTGAAGTAGATGACGAGCGAGCGCCGCCGGTACCGCGCCGCAAGAAACGCGACGGTCCGTCGTAGGTCCGATTCGACCGGCTGGACGCGTAAATCATGCAGGGCGTCGAGCAGCAACTGAAACTGGTGATCGCCGCGCCCCGGCGGCACGAAGGCGCGCACATCGTCGGCGAACGCCACCGCGCCAACCCGATCGCCCGCTTTCGAGGCAACGTATCCGAGCAGCAGGGCTGAGTTGAGGGCGTGATCCAGCTTGTCCAGATCGCCGACCGGTGCCCCCATCAGGCGGCCGGAATCGAGCATCAGCAGCAAGGTCTGGCTACGCTCGGTCTCGTAATCGACCGTCACCGGAACGTGCCGTCGCGCTGTGGCCTTCCAGTTGATGCGCCGGTACTCGTCATCCGGCTGATACTCCCGCAGCCGTTCGAACTCGCTGCCCCGGCCGAGATAGCGTGTGCGGTGCACGCCGACCTCGGCGAGCCTGCCGCGTCGCGCCAACAGGTCGTACTGGCGAATGGCCCGCAGGTTGGGATAGACGCGGACTGATTCCGCACGCTCGTAGCCGAACTGTCGCAGCGCGAGCTTGAACGGCGTCTCGATCCGCAGCCAGAGTTCTCCGAACTGGTAGGTCCCCCGACGCACCGGCGTCAGTTCGTAGGTTCCGTGCCACTCCGCGCCGGGCAGGATCGCACCGGACATGACTGGCTGCGCTCCGGGTATCTCGGGCGGCGCCTCGTCTCGCACCTGGAGTGAGCGAGCCGTCCCGTCGCCGTACTTCGTCCCGGTCCAGCGGATCGTCGTCGTCACGGCATTCGGCTCACCGAGCGACAATCGCTGCTCGTGATGACGTGATACGTCGAGATCGTCATGGGCCGGCCCGAGCCGGAGGTCGACGATGACGAGTACGGCGAGTGCCAGCAGGTAGAGAAGCGTGACAACCAGGAAGACACGCGAGAGCGACCCCAGCGCCAGTGGCACCGCGGCCAGCAGCAGCAAACCGAGCAGTCGGGCGGTCGGCAGGACGGTCATCTAGCGCGGCACTTCGATGCCCGCCAGGACGTTGTTCAGCACCATGTCGGCCGTCATTCCTTCGAGTTCGACCTCCGGCCGTAGCACGATGCGGTGTCGCAGCGCGGGCAGAACCAGCCGCTTGACGTCATCCGGCAGGACGTAGGAGCGTCCGTCGAGGGCTGCGAGCACCTTGGCGCCGAGTAGCAGTGCGATTGCGGCGCGTGGACTGGCGCCAAGACGGATATCTCGCGAGACCCGGGTCTCGCGAACGATGGTGGTGATATAGCCGATCACGCCCGGGTCGACCGCGACCGCCTGGCATTCGGCCCGCAGCCGAGCGATGTCGCCCGGTTCGAGTACGGGTTGAAGGTCGAGCGCTTCCAGCGACTTCGCGTCGAATCCCGCGTGGTAACGCCGCAGGATTTCCTGCTCCTCTTCGTCCGATCCATAGTCAACCAGCAGCTTGAAGATGAAGCGGTCGATCTGCGCCTCCGGCAGCGGGTACGTGCCCTCATATTCGATCGGGTTCTGCGTGGCAACGGTAATGAAGGGTTCGGGTAGGGCGTAGCGGGTGCCGTCGAGAGTCACCTGACGCTCTTCCATCGCCTCCAGCAGTGCCGCCTGTGTCTTGGCGGGCGCCCGGTTGATCTCATCGGCCAGCAGGAAGTTGGTGAAGATCGGTCCCTGCTTCAGGTGGAAGCGGCTGGTCGCCAGGTCGAAAACGCTGGTGCCAAGGATGTCGGAAGGCATCAGGTCCGGAGTGAACTGCACCCGGGTGAACTCGGCTCGCAGCAGCAGGGACAGCGTCTTGGCCATCAGAGTCTTGGCGGTTCCGGGCACGCCTTCGATCAGGACGTGACCGCCGCAGAGGAGCGCCACGAGCAGCAGCTCGATCGTCTCCTCCTGCCCGACGATCGCCTCGCCCGGCTTCGGCAATGACTCGATCGCGTACGGATCTGGTCTCTGTCATCTTCTCGTCTTTCCCCGATTCATAGCCTTGAGCTCGTTCGATTGTGTCGGTGGAGCGAGGTCTCCATCGAGACGCGCGGCGATCGTCTCGCTCTCGCGAATCAGATGCCACCAATCTGGCTTCGTCCGGCGGCTGCTCAGCCTCTAAACGAGCCAGTGGTCCGGCGAGCGCTGAAGCTTCCGGTCGCCGTCGCGCCAACTCGTCGACGAAATCGGCGCGTTGGCACGGTCGCGGCAACGCGGAACCTGGCGCCCAGAGCGATCGCTTGAGCTGCTCCACGTAGCGCTGGCGAAGCCAGTCACGTTGGCCGATTCTGATGAAGCATCGACGCCGTCGTGACGGCGAATTCGGAACGAGAGCGGCGCAGGGCGTGGGCGTAGGGCTGCACCACGTGTCCGAAGCGTCGACCAGTCAGCGCGATGAAGATGAAGATCGCCGCCGCGAGATAGAGGATTGCCCAGCCCCACGGCTTTCGCAGAAGCTGGTAGGTAAAGGTTCCCTGCTCGGTTAAGCCGTGATGATATTCGTCGATGACGACCGGGCTGCCTTGGGGTATCCGCGCCAGGATGTTGAGCGTCAGGTCGCGATTTCCGGGTTGCGCCAGTCCATTGTTGCTGAAGATATCGCCGGTGGCAAAGGCGAAGACCTGGCCCTTCCCGATCGCTCTGGTCGTGCCGATCATGCCTACTGGCGTAAGATCAGTACGGTCGACTTCCTCCACCACCGGAATCCAGGACCCGCTCCGCGGCTGCAACGTCGCGTACGTGTTGACGGTACCGGAGTCTACCGCCGGCTCGATTCCAGCGATGGATCGACCGGAGCGATATCGGTTCGACTTGAGTGGACTTGGGGTCACCAGGAGGCCGAGCTGTCGCAAGAACGGCGAGGGGCGTCCAGCTCGCGAAGACCAGTGTGCCGCCCTGCTCGACCCAATCGAGGATATGCGCTGCCTCGTCACCCGATGGCTCCTGCGACGGAAACAGGATGAATACGAGCTTTTGCTGGCTGGAGAGCTGGAACGTCTGGTATTCGAGCGTCCTCGATTCGTAGCCCATGGCCGACAGCCAGAGGGAGAGGGCACGGGTCCCGCCCGGGCCGGAGGAGTGCACGTCGTAGGTCGGATACGGCGGCTCGACCTGCGACGATCCGCTTGACTGCGCGGCAAGCGCCGCCAGCACCAGCATGAGAACGGTCAGTCCGATGAGGATCAGTGGCCCGAACGCGAACCCGCGGAACCCAGCCGGTCACGTCGCCTCCCAGGCCCAGTCGGCGAGGCGCGCGAACTCTTGATAATCTGCTTCGGTGCAGTTCCGCGAGCCGTACCAGTCTTGATCGAATCGGTCCGACCAGTGGCGCAAGCCGCTCGCCGAGGCCGGCGCCGCCACGGGCCAGTGCGGCGCGCAACACCTCGCGATTCGTCAGCGAGCGCTCGAAGGTCAGAGCACCTTGCTCGTCCAGACTGACGAGCGCGGCCAGGTAAAGCGTGCGGATCGCCAGCCGGTACGCGTGATTGCGCGCGAGCGTTTCCGCCTCTTCGCGAAGCTCGATCGCGGTGACATGGCTGCGGTTGAAGGAGGTCGCCATACGCGCGGTGGCAGGGCCGAATCCGCGCCGGATCGCGCGCAATGGCCCAATGACGACCGCCAGGACGACGATCACGCCGACAATAGAGGTCGCGATCGTCCAGAAGAGTGGCGCGCTGCCCACCAACCCGATCAGGAACTCAATGAACGGCTCGAGCAGGCGAGCCAGCAACAGGCTAACCTGGCGATTTACCCACTCAGTGGCGTTCTGCACCGGCGATTTGACCACGGGTTGAAACTCTCGGCGCGCCAGGATCGACCGCAGGCTCGCGCTGGCCGCGTCGGCTTGACCGGCGCTCATCTCTGTCGCCTGAGCACGATCGAGCTGCGTCAGGATGGCGGAGAGCGTCGCTTCCGCCGTGACGACGTTCGGATGCGGGCCGTTGAGGTTATCGATGATTGTGTGGAGATCGGGTTCAATGGTCGACTGGTCCGGCATGCGTACCGCGACGATCTCGCTCAGGTTCCCGGCGATCGAGGTTGCCGTACCGGGATCGGACTGAAGACTGTTGAGTGACGACTGTATGACCTGACGGTAGCTCGCCAGGTCGAGAATCACGCTCGCGTCTGCCTGAAGCGGGACGAACACGCACAGCGCGGCCAGCCAGAGCGCCAGTCCGGTCGCGAGCCAGTGACCACGACCGTGACGAGCGAGTTGCTGCGGCCGGGCCACCCACATGTTACTGATACATCGAAGCGGTTCGCGCCTCGACTTCGGCTTGCCGGGCCATGATTTCCAGGTCCAACCCCTCTTTGCGCGCTCGTAGGTCGTAGTAGAGGAGGAGCCACGCAATGTAGATGATCGGTCCGGTGACGATCGCTCCTGCTGTGCTGAACAGCGTGCTGATGACCGTCGCCGCTGTGCTCAGTGACTGTGTTCCGCCTGAGAGGATCAATGGCGCGCCGGCGACGGCGCTGGGAACGCTGAAGACCAGGTTGATAATGAAGACGATCATGCTGACCAGCAGCGTGATGCCAACGACTCGCCACCAGTTGCCCTTCACCAGCTCGCGGCTGCGACTGAGCGACGCGAAGCCCCCCTCCCCTTCAATGACGGTAACCAGCAGCGCCAGAATCCAGCAGACGCCGAGGTAGATCGCGACGGGGATGCCGATGATGCTGATGGAGGTGAGCACCAGAATGATCGTGATCATCAGGGTCACCTTGATCATGGCCGGAACATGATCCATTCCGTTGGTGTAGGACTCCTGAACGCCAGGGTTTCGGCCCATGCGAAGCTCCGACGCGGCGTAGATGATCGCTGAGAGGATCCCAAGACGGACCAGGAACTGAAGGACGATGATAACCAGGGTCATCACCCCGACCGACAGCAGACCGCTCGTCGTGGTCTGCCGGTTGATCGCGATCTGCTCCAGGATCTGAATGACTCCCAGCGGAATCGTCAGCACCGCCGTGATCGACGCAAAGAGGACGAACTTCTGTCGATAGAGCTGGAAGGTTTCGTCGATGATCTCGGATACGCTGAGTGGCCGCAACGCTGAGATGTTCGATACCAATCCACGTTCCTTTCATTGCCGGTCGCGCCGCGAGGAATCGCCAGTCGGTGAGGTGCTCGGACGCCCGGTACTCACCGGGGAGGGTTCGCAACGTCGCGCTGTCGCCTTCAACCCACTCGCATCCGAGTTGCGTGTCGTTGTCGATTATAGAATTGAGTGTTCAGGGAAATAATAGCCGGAATGTCCTGACGCGGCGAGCCGGTGGACGCCTCCGCGATCGCCGCCCGATACGAAATTGTTACGCCCACGTCATGTCCGGCACACGGTTGTCGCGGCGAATATCGCACGATCGAGACGTGGTCTCCAGTTTGGCGGCAGGAGGCCGTCCAGGGGCACCTGGAGTCCACGCTAACGCCGGTGGGTGGCTGGGCCGCTGTGCGATCCTCATTCAACCCGCCGCACCGGCGCATTCGAATCGATTCCTGCGGGAATCAGATCGTTCAGAGGCGGAGGCAGCGTATGAGATTCCGCTATCATGGTCGCTCGCATATTGCGAACGAGGTTCATGAGACGGTCGATCGCGAGGCGAAATACCTTGATGAGCGCCTCGCAGATGTCGACGATGATCTGAAGCTTCTCGATATCACCTTCGATTATCACCTGCGCAACAACACCTACACCGCCAAGCTCGTGCTCCACGTCCTGAGTCACAGCCTCGTGGCCAGCGCCACAGCCGAGCGGCAGGCGATGGCGGTACGCCAGGCATTCGATGACCTCATCGATCAGCTGGATGAGTTCATCGCCAAGCTCAAGCGAGAACCAGAGATTCGCGACGAACAGCGGAAGCCTGCGTGGCTACCGGAGCCATCGCTCCCGATCGATTGACCTTTCGCTTCTCCTCTTCAAAGGGCCGGATGCACTGCTGCGTCCGGCCTGTGCTTTGCCCCGCCTGACAGCTCGCACGAGAACTGCGACGGCAACAGCACTCGCGACTGCCGGCCGAGGCATGCCGCGAGGGTCAGCGGTCCACGCTCATGAGGAGGTTCTGTCGATGCCCTTTAGCTATGTCAAACACGCGAATGATGTCGAACTCGATGCCGGCGACACCGCCGAGGAAGCGCTACAGTCTGGTGTCCAGGGGCTGATCGAACTGATAGTCGATCCGGGCACCGTGCGTCCCGCGTACACCTTGAAATTCGAGGTGGAGGGAGGCGATTTCGAGCAGCTCTTCGCTCACTTGGTGGCGGAAGTCCTGGCTATTAAGGATGAGACGGGTCAATACTTCCAGAAGTTCGAGCTTGATCGTTTCGACAACGACGGTGAGGTGCTGCGCGCCAAGGGAACGCTCTGGGGCGAACCGTTCGACCCGCGGCGGCACGACGTCCTCAACCAGATCAAGGGTGTGGCCGGAACCTCGGCGCGCCGTCTCGACGGTAACGGCATTGCCGTTCACTGCGTGCTCGCTCTGGAATCCTGACGGCCCGTCTGTCGTCGGAATCAGCCTCCTCGCGAAATGGAGATCACGAATGGGCGGGGACTCACCGGAACGACCAGAGCGTGAGATCAGATCGCTGGATGTCGTCGTCGAATCGGACGGTGTGACCCTGCCAGGCTTCCTCGACGTGCCTGCAGACGCCGACGGCATGGTCATCTTCGCGCACGGGAGCGGCAGTAGCCGTCTGAGTCCGCGGAACCGGTCTGTGGCGCGGTCGCTGAATGAGGCCGGCATCGCGACCCTGCTCTTCGATCTCTTGATGCCTGAAGAGGAGACGGATCGCGCCAACGTGTTCGATATTCCGCTCTTGTCGGAGCGGCTCGAGTTGGCGACATCGTGGGTGCAGGCGCGAGCGGACGTGGGGTCACTGGAGATCGGCTATTTTGGCGCGAGTACCGGCGCGGGCTCGGCATTGATGGCGGCATCAGAGCTGCCGGAAGCGGTACGCGCCGTCGTCTCTCGTGGCGGTCGTCCTGACCTGGCCGGGCGCACGCTGCAATTCATCCATGCTCCGACGCTGCTGATCGTCGGTGGTGCCGACGCCGAGGTGCTCGCCCTCAACTCCAAAGCCTACGATACACTTCCGGGTGAACGTCGTCTCGCCATCGTTCCTCACGCCACGCATCTGTTCGAAGAGCCAGGCGCAATGGACATGGTTATTCGCCTCTCGATTGACTGGTTTACGCGATACCTCGTTCCTGCCTGAAACCCGCGATCACAAAATTGCTACGGCGAGCCGACAACATACACATCCTTCTTACGCCCTGTGAAGTATGAGAGTGTTGCGGGCATCGGCGCTGTTCCATGGACGCAGTTGCTGTCCGGCGATGATCGCCGGTTCGTGTTGCCGCGCGGCAAGTTGGAAGGGTGACGAAGGTGCTTAACCCTCTTCGGCGTTTGATATTTCTGGTGAGTATATTGGCGCTCATCGTGGGCGTTTCGGCGCCGGCCGCGGGCGCGGCGCGCACTCCAGCAGTCTCGCCGCCTACACCCGGGTTGGTTGTCTCATCGGTGAAAACGAACGGCGACGTCGCCGTCTGGGCCGAAGAGTCCGGAGCCGGGGACATCAATGCCGACATCCTCGGTGCGCATCTGTCTGACGGCAAGGTCTTCACCATCGCGTCTGGTCCCGCCAACCAGACCAATCCCCAGATCGACGGCAACGTCGTTATCTGGATGGTGGTTGGCGATACCAACGAGTTACATGCGCGCGACCTAAACGGGGGCAATGACACCCTTGTCGCTACGCTCCCCACGGCCGCTGCCTTCAACGACGTCTCCGGTCATGAGGTCGTCTGGGTCGACGGGATCCAGGTAGTGGCACGCGACATCTCGACCATGGCCGATCCGATCACGGTCGGCACGACGCCCAGTGGCTGGACCGCTGGACCCGTGGTGATCAGCGGCAACAGGGTCGCTTGGGTGGAACAGACCGCGAACGCAAATCGCACCTACCCCTGGCAGATCCGCGTTGCGACGATTGGCGGATCAGCACCGGCGATCGTCGCCTCGGGAGTGGCGAAGCTGGGCGCGGGAATTCGCCTCGCCCTATCAGGGAACACGCTGGTCTACAGCGTTGGCGGCGTGACGGACCCGATCTACGGTGAACTGTACGCGGTCAACCTGTACGGCTTCGCCAACAGGCTCGTCGCTGGCGATGCTGCTTTCCCGACCACCGATGGCCGCTACATCTTCTGGCAGACGCACAACGGAGTCGATGCGCCGCCCGAGGTGGAGGGCTACGATCTGCAGAGCGACAGCCGGTTTAAGCCGCCCACGACGGCCCTGACCAACGGGCTGCCCGATCTGAACAACGGCGCGCTGGCCTGGTCCACATCGACGCAGCAGAATCTGATGGTCGCCTCGCTGACCGATATCAAGGCCGCCTACTTGTGGCAGGTGCTGCCGTCTGGTCCGCGTCCGGACCCCGGTAAGACCAGCCCGAACTGGCTCTACTTCCCCGAGACGAGCCATTACCTCAGCTTCGGATTCAAAGCCTTCTGGCAGCAGTCGGGCGGCTTGCCCGTCTTTGGCTATCCGATGACGGAGGAATACCAGGAGCTGAACCCGGACCTGAACCAGATGATGATCGTCCAGTACGTGGAGCGCCAGCGCTTCGAGTATCACCCGGAACTGGCCGGAACGCCGTACGAGACATCGCTCGGACGCCTCGGCGCCGAGGATGCCATCCAGCGCAACCTGGTCGTCACCGGGCCGTTCCAGCCGCTATCGGCCGGGACGCAGAGCACCGCCAACTGCCAGTTCTTCCAGGTTACCCGACACCTTGTCTGCTCCGGCTTCAAGGACTACTGGATGACGCATGGGCTCAACTTCGGTGATCCGGGCGTCACCTATCGCGAGAGCCTGGCGCTCTTTGGCTACCCGATCTCCGACGAGTTCGTCGACCCGCAGACGGGCTATGTGACACAGTATTTCGAGCGCGCGGCCTTCGAGTATCACCCGGAGAACGCGGCGCCGTATCAGGTGCTGCTGAAGCGCCTTGGCGCCATCGCCCTGGCACAACGGGGCTGGTAGCAACCGACGATGCAGGGGAGGAGCTTGAGGAGACAAGCTCCCCCCTACATTTCGTGCGGACGTTCTCGTTCGAGTGCCGTTACCCTCGCCCCAATTCTTTCAGCACCGGCTCGAACGCCTGGATCGTCTCGACCGTGTTCGGCAGCAGGTACATCTGGACGTGGGTAATGTCGTAGTCGACGAAGCGGCTGAGAGACGCTGCGATCTCCTCGGGTGATCCCGTGATCGGCTTTGCCTCGCCACGGCCCATGCTGGCCGGAATTTCGCTGTCGCCACGAACGTCGACCATGACCGAGATCGTACGCTCGAGTGAGGCAGGATCGCGCCCGACCGCCGCGCAGGCGGCGTCGACCGCGGCGTTGAGCGGAGGCACGACCTCGGGCGAACTGTCCGCGCCGGCGATCCAGGCATTCCACTGGTCGGCATACTCGGCCGTCAGCCTCAGCATCTTCTCGCCCGTCGTTCCGAGCATGAGCGGGATGTTGTTGCCGCGCGGACCACGCGGCCGCAGTTCGCAGTCGCGCGCCGAGTAGTAGGTTCCCTCGAAGTCGACGTGTCCCTCACGCAGCAGACCGTGGATGATCTGCAGCGCCTCCTTGAAGCGCGAGTAGCGATGGTCGAACGGAAAGCCGAACGCCTGATACTCGGGCTCATGCCAGCCCGCACCGAGCGCGAGGATCAGTCGCCCGCCTGAGATCTCGTCGATGGTGTCCGCGATTTTGGCCAGCAGGGCCGGATTGCGATAGGCCGTGCAGGTCACCAGCGGCGCCAGTTCGACCCGCGAGGTGACGGCGGCGAGCGCCGCCAGGACCGACCAGCACTCCCAGACGCCCTGTGGCGGCTCGACAGTCGCTCCCTCGCGATACAGCAGGTGATCGACGAACCAGAGCGAGTCGAAGCCCATGCTCTCGGCTGTCTGGGCCATGGCCGCATAGTCGGACCAGCGCGCCGTCCGGCCGTCCATGTCCCGCTCGCCCTCCGGCAGGATCAGTCCAAGCTTCAGGTCGACGTTCTTGCTCACCGTGGCGCCTCCCTATCGTCATTCATCCGCACGCATCTGCTCCGTTATGGGGCCGCAACGGTCCGGTGTCAATGCGCATGGGTTTTCCGCGGCCGCTGGCGGATATGTCGGCGAGGACCTTGTGTGCTGCCACAACATCGATCCGCAAGAATTTGCAGATGTCATAAACATGATCTTTAGCAATTGTGATCATCGCCAAAGGTCATCTGCAATCGACTACATGCGCGATTTGGCCCCGGCGCGGGGGTATGGGGCCCTCCCCGACAACCTGCTCGCCGTTGGCGGGCAGAACTCGCGGAGTTTTCGTCATCCCCTACGACTCGTCCGAGTTATCGGGGCTGCGTCCAGAATATTGCTAGCCGACTACCGGCGGGCGGCGCTGGCCGACCTTCGTTGCCTGCTCGAACGCATGCGCCAGTTGCAGCACCTCAAAATCGGCGTGATGGCGCCCGACGATCTGCACGCCGACGGGCAGTCCCTCCGCCGTGAAGCCACACGGCACCGAGATGGCCGGCAACCCGGTCGCACTGATGAAGTAGGCCGACTTCATCCAGGCGATGTAGTTATCCATCTTCACTCCGTTGATCTCGGTCGGGTATGGCGTGTTCACGTCGAACGGCGGAACCTGGTTTACCGGGCAGATCAAATATTCGTAGGTCTCCAGGAATTCGCGCATCCGCTCGTAGAGTGCCGACCGCTTCACCTCGGCATGTGCCACGTCGAGGCCGGAGAGTTTGAAACCTTCCTCGGTGTTCCAGATGACCGTATCTTTGACCTGGTCGCGGTGAAGTTTGAGGTCCTGCTCGTGCCCAGCCGCCATGTTCCAGGCACGCAAGGTCAGGAAGATCTCTTCGGCGTCGCGGAAGTCGGGTGTTGCCTCGTCGACGTCACAGCCGAGGTCGCCGAAGACATGACGTTGGCTCTCCAACACCGCCGTCACGCGGGGATCGACCGGCAGCCCACCAAGGTCCGGACTCCAGGCGATTCGCACGCCGGTGAAATCGCGCTCGAGCGGCCGCCGGAACATCTCGCCGGGCTGCTCGATGGCGATCGGTGAGCGGCGATCCGGGCCGGCGACCGCGCTCAGCATCAATGCCACGTCTTGCACCGTGCGCGCCATCGGGCCGACCACGCTCAGCGGCCACCAGAGATCCGTGGTCGGCCAGTTCGGCACGCGGCCGGGTGAGACGCGGAAGCCGACCACATTATTGAAGTTGCCGGGATTGCGCAGGGAACCGCCCAGGTCACTGCCGTCGGCGATCGGGACCATGCCGCAGGCGAGTGCCACCGCCGCGCCGCCGCTACTGCCGCCGCAGGTCTTGGTCGTGTCATAGGGGTTGAGCGTGGCGCCGAAGACCGGGTTGAAGGTCTGCGATCCGGCGCCGAACTCCGGAACGTTGGTCTTGCCGATCGTCAACGCGCCACCGCGCTTCAGCCGCTCGACGATGAGATGGTCGCGATCCGGCACGAAATCTCTGTAGATCGGCGAGCCGAACGTCGTTCGCATCCCCTTGGTGGCGACCAGGTCCTTATGGGCGATCGGCAGACCATGAAGCGGCCCGAGGTCGTCGCCACGCGCAACGGCCCGGTCAGCCTCGTCAGCCAGCTTCAAGGCGTCCTCGTCCGGGATCTGGGTAACGATCGCGTTTACGTTCGGGTTCACCCGAGCGATCTGCTCCAGATGCGCGCTCATTACCTCTCGCGCCGAGATCGCCTTTTCGCGAATCTTCCGGGTCATCTCGGTCGCGGTCATGTAACAGATGTCGTTGGCCGTCATCGCCTCGTTATGCCTTCCCTCGCTCACGTCCTGCTCGAATGAGGGGATCATAACCGCGAATGAGGAAGAACGGGAGACTTTCGTGCTGACCGCCGGGGGAGTCCGGTGCTATGATCGGCGAACCAGAATCGAACGGTGGGCAATGGAGGCGCGAGTATGGATCTCGGATTGCGGGGCAAGATCGGCCTGGTCACGGGCGGTAGCCGCGGTATCGGCCGGGCGACGGCACTGGCGTTGGCCGCGGAAGGCTGCAACGTCGCGATTTGCGGGCGGGGTGCCGCGGGAGTCGAGGATGCCGTGTCGGAGATTCGCGATCTCGGTGTTGACGCGCACGGCGTAACGGCCGACGTAACCCAGCCGGGCGAAGTGGAGCGCTTCGTCAAGGAGAGCGCCGAGGCCCTCGGTGGCGTGGACCTGCTGGTCGCGAATGTCGGTGGAATGTCCGGCAAGACCTTCCTGTCCTTGACGCCGGAGGATTGGGTCAAGACGTTCGAGACGAACCTCTTCCACTCCGTCAACTCGATTCGCGCGGCCGCGCCGTTCATGCTCGATCGTGGAGGCGGCAGCGTCGTCATCATCGCCTCGATCTCCGGCTGGAAACCAGGGCCGCGCTCGCAGTACGGCACGGCCAAGGCCTCGGAGATCTTCCTCTCCGGGTCACTCGCCTGGGAATTGGGTCCGCATCGCATCCGGGTCAATACGGTCAGTCCTGGATCGACGATCTTCCCCGGTGGCGGCTGGGAACGCTTCAAAAGCCAGCAGCCGGAAGTCTTCGGCGAGTTCGAGCAGAATGAGTTCCCCTGGGGTCGCCTGGCGATGCCTGAAGAGATCGCGAGCGTCGTCACCTTTGTTCTGTCGGATCGCGCCAGTTGGATCAACGGCGCGAACATTCCGGTCGATGGCGGACAGGGCCGACCGGACGTCTTCTTCCGTTTGGGCGATAGCTGAGCGTACGAGCCTTCGGAGAAGGAGCGGTGACCATGAGCGGCACTATGTGGGATGCGGTGGTTGTTGGCGGTGGACACAACGGACTGGTTGCGTCCTGGTACCTGGCGAATGCCGGATTGAAGGTGCTGGTTCTGGAACGCCGCGACTTCGTTGGCGGCGCGGTCGTCACCGAAGAACTCTGGCCGGGCTACTCCGTGCCGACGTGCTCCTACATCTGCTACCTGCTGCAGGGTAAAGTGATCGACGACATGGACCTGCGCGAGCACGGCTTCGACGTGCATCACCTGAGCCCTGGATCATTCACGCCCTTCCCGAGCGGACGTCGCATTCTCTCCTGGGACGACGACCAGCAGGCGGCTGCCGAGCTGCGGTCATTCTCGGCGCACGACGCGGAGGCGCTTCCACGCTATCGTGCTTTTCGCGAGCGGCTGGCGGGTCTGTATTACCGCTGGTTCCTGACTCCGCCACCAACGCTGGCCGAGATGACGGCCGCCGTTGCCGGGACCGACGACGAGCCGCTTCTCGAGCGTCTGCTCTTCGGCACCGCCAGTGGGCTCCTCGACGAATTCTTCGAGTCGGATGAGGTGAAGGGCGCGCTTGCGAGTGCTTGGGATGCCGGAGATCCCGACTCTCCGGGCAGTCTCCTTTCGGGCATCTACCCGGCCATCTCGCAGTTCACGGACGACGAGAACTATGGCATCGTGGTCGGCGGTATGGGCGGGATCACCAAAGCCATGCGCCGTTCGGTCGAGGCCAAGGGCGTCACGGTGCGAACCGGCGCGACGGTCGAGCGCATTCTCGTCGAGGGCGGTCGCGCCGTCGGCGTGAAGCTCGAGAGTGGCGAGGAGATCGCCGCTGGCATGGTCCTCTCAAACGCCGATATCAAGCGGACGTTCCTGCGCATGGTTCCGCGTGACGCGCTGCCCGACGATTTCGTCCGCAACGTCGAACGACTCCAGACGCGTGCCGCCTACTTCAAATTTCACGCGGCGCTGGATGATCTACCCGACTTTTCGGCCTACTTCGGCGACGAATACGACCCGCGCATGCTGGCGCAGATCAAGATCTGTCCATCGCTCGACTACTATCGCAAGGCCTGGGACGACGCGGTCCACGGCCGCATCACCGACTCGCCGGTCATGTCGGTTCAGATCCCGAGCGTCTACGACCGGACGCTGGTCCCGCACGGCGGTCACGTTATGTCGATCTGGGTGCAGTATGCCCCGGTGAGGCCGAACGGCGGCGAATGGACTGATGAACTGGCGCGGCAGGCGGGCGAGATGTTGATCGGCACGCTGGAGCGGTACGCGCCCAACATCCGCGACGTCATGCGCGATTGGGTCTGCTTCACCCCAGCTGACATCGAGCGTCGCGTCGGCATGACGGACGGGAATATCCGGCACATCGACATGATCGCCGGACAACTCTTCGACCAGCGCCCGCTACCTGGCTGGAGCGATTACCGCACACCGATCGTGAACCTCTACCTCTGCGGCGCGGACGCTCACCCTGGCGGCGAGGTTACCGGCGCGCCAGGTCACAATGCCGCCCATGCAGTTCTCCGGGCGATGGCGACGGTCTGATACGTGCGTCGCGCCCGGAGCGGCTGGAATCGGTCCGGTTGACTATCTGAGGATATTCAATGGTTGAACTGAAGACGGACAGGGACGAGCTTGTCAAGACTCGCCCGCGTCCCTGGAGCTTACTCGTTGCCTTCGGGCTGGTCATCGGAGTGCTGGGGGTCGCCTACGCAAGCGTGGCGGTCTACAAGGCAAACCAGTACACCACCACACCCCGGCAGAACCCGTCCGTGATTACGCCGCCCAACGATGGGCTGGACTACCAGGACGTGTCCTTCCCTTCCGCGAACAATGATGGAGTGACCCTCAGCGGCTGGTTCGTCCCGAATCAATCATCACATCGCGTGCTGATCCTGGTTCACGGCCGCTATGCCAATCGCATGCAGATGCTGCCTCTGGTCAAACCGCTCTGGGATGCCGGGTACAACGTGCTGCTGTTCGACTTGCGCGGACATGGCACATCGAGCTACGTGAAGAGCACGTATGGTATCCACGAGCAGTGGGACGTGATCGGCGCGGCCCGCTACACGGCACAACGAGGGTTCGCACCGGAGTCGACCGGCGTCATCGGCTGGAGTCTCGGCGGCGCGAGCACGCTGATGGCGATGAGGAGCTCGAACGACTTCGTCGCCGCGGTTGCCGATTCGGCCTACGCCAATTCGGACCCGTTGTTGGCGCGGAATCCGCTGCGGCCCGGCCTGGCGCTGGCGATGAAATTCGTCGACCGGGTGAATCTTTCGCGGGTTAATCCGGCCGACTCGATCCGTGGGCTGCAGGGACGCAGTATCATGCTGATTCACGGCGAAGCGGACCAGGTGGTGCCGGCATCGCAGGAAAAGCTGCTCGAGCAGGCGGGCGGGGGCAGCGTGAAACAGGCCTGGACTGTCCCCGGCGCCGGGCACGTCGGCGCGTTTGCCACGAATCCGAACGACTATATCCAACGCGTTGTCGCGTTTTTCAACGACGCGTTGAAGTGATGGGCTCCGCGCCTGTTCCTGCCTGACGATCCCTGACGTGTCGAACGTAGTCTGTCTAACGATGTATCCGCCGGGGATCGTCGTGGTCCGTGAGCGCGTGTCTGCTGTGTTATTGACCGCCGATATCGGTGAACGATATGATGCGGAAGGAGGTAGCGCCATGGATCGCGAACTCGAACTGGGCCTCATTCGTCTGACCGTCCTGGCAGAGGCGGCACTCTCGCCGGTTTACGGGGTTCGCCTGCTCGAGAACCTGAGCCGAAAGGGCTTCCGCATCGGCTACGGCACGCTCTACCCACTCCTCCACCGTTTGGAGATGGACAACCTGCTGGCTCGCGAGGATCGGGTTGAGGGGGGACGGGTGCGCAAATACTACCGGACGACATCCGCCGGCCGGTCGGCGCTGGCAGCAGCGCGCGAACGATTGTCTGACGTCCAATTGGCCCTGTCAGAGTACGCAGAGGACAGCCCGGTCATCGCGGAAGAGCCTATCGCGCCGCTCATCGACCTAACGTCGTTTCGCGCCTGGCAGTCAGGTACGAGCCGCGAGCAGCCGACGCTCCTCGATGTGCGCAGTGCTCCGGAATACCACGACGGGCATGTACCGGGCGCCCGCAGTCTCCCCCACGACGAGCTTTCCAGCCGCCTGGAGGAACTTGATCCCGCCCGGCGAGTGGTGACGTATTGCACCATGCGGCATCGCGGCGCCTCACGCAGCGAGCACGCTGCCCGGCTCCTGCGGGGGCACGGCTTCGAGGCCTGGGCGCTCGACGGCGGACTTCCCGCGTGGGTACGCGCAGATCTGCCACTGGAGCGGAGCTCCGCTGCGAGCTAGCTTGCGGTGCGATCGTCTGAACCGAAAGAGATGGGCAAGGGGGACGTGTGAATGCCTCGCAGATCATCCTGATCGTCGTGGTGCTGGGCTTTGCCTGGAACCTCGGCGTCCACTACACGGGCGCCGTGATGGGCATGGCCTATTCGGCGCGCGCTATCGCCCTCTGGCCCGCGCTCGCGCTGATCGCCGTCTTTGTCGTCCTGGGCGCCACCTTCGCCAGTGGCGGAGTGCAGCAGACGGTTGGGCTGCACATCATTCCCGCCGCGCGTGTCACCGTGCCTGACGCCATCGCGATCGTTCTCGCGGGTGGCCTGCTCACGCTGCTGTTTAACCACCGGAAGATTCCGACGTCGACTATCCAGATTCTCGTCTTCTGCGTGATCGGCGCGGGTCTGGCGGCGCACCTTCCGGTCGACTGGACGACCATCGAGCATCTGGTGATCATCTGGGTCCTGGCGCCGCCGGTGGCAGTCGGCCTCGGCTTTGTCTTCACCCGGCTGCTCGACCTGATCATCCCGCCCGATGCGGCCCGCGCACAGGTGACGCAAGAAGTCGTTCCGTTGCTCGCGACCGGCAGCCAGACGGTTGCCAAGAGCCGCGCGGGAGTGGAGCAGATGGCTGCGGTGAACCTCTCCGGGGAGTCCCGGCTCGCACAGTGGTTTCCGATGGTGGCTCGTCCGTTACCTCCTGGCGGTGGGGGCCAGTCCCTGGCAGCGACCGGCAACGTGTCGGCTCTCACGTTGACCGCTCTGCAGGGCCTGCCGGTGTTGCTGGTCCTGGTCGGTGTTGCCGCGACCTTCGTTATGGGCGCCAACGACGTCTCCAATGCCACCGGCGCCTTCATCATGACGAACCTCTTCTCGATCACCGTCGCTGGTCTCATCGGTGGAATTGCCATGGCCATCGGGGCGCTGACCTGGGGCCAGCGCATTCTCCACACGGTTGCATTCGACGTGGTGAAGATGGACCTGTCGATGGCGAGCGCCGCGCAGGGGGTACAGGCGCTGGTCGTGATGGCGGCCGTGACGCAGGGGTTCTTCACTTCAATGAACCAGGCCTTGATCGGGGCCATGGCCGGAACGGGTCTGGCGCGTGGACGTGAGACAGTCCAGCGCCGGCAGTTGGTCGGAATTCTCCGAGGTTGGCTGATCGGGCCGCTCTCCGGACTGGTAATGGCGTTCCTGATCGATCACCTGGCGCGCCTGATCGCGGGCTAACGCGAAGCACTCACGATGCGGTTGTCCGGCGCACCACTACGTCGTCATTGCGTCGCTCGACCAGCAGCGCGTGGCGATCTTGCTTAGCTCCCTGAGCCAGAGGACGGAACTGGCAACGCCGAAGCAGAGGAGCCAAGCGGTCGCGCTCAGCGCGAACGTCAGGCCACCCCGGTGAGCATCGCGTTTGGTCAACGCGTACGCCTTCAATCGTGCATTTCGTGGCCCTGCTTGGCGTCGTAGGAGAGGACGAGCTTTTCGTCGTCCGATTTGCGCGTTTCAACCCAGACTTTGCGGCCCCAGAGCTGGTGAATGTACTCCATGGTCTTCCTGGCGTAGTCCAGGTCGAGCTTCTGGCCGTCCCAGGAGTGTCTCAGGTAGAGCTCGCGATTGCCGTGATAATCGCCGTCCTCAACGTAGATGACCGGGATGCCGTGATTTGCCATCTGGGTGACGAGCCGCTGGCGCACGTCTTCCCAGCTTTTGTCGACGACGATCAGTTCGTCGCCGACGCGCTGGTAGAGGAAGAGGTCCATGTCGACGACCAGATCCTCGGTCAGGTAGTTCCGGATCAGCGAGACGTCACTCTCGATCTCCCGTACCTCGAACAGCTTGGCCCGGCCGTCCTCGCCCGCGTCATTGGTGCGACGCTCGATGTCTTCGAGGATGCGGAAGCCGACGTGATAGGGGTTTAGCTGGCGACGCGAGGGTTGCAGGATGCTCGAGTGCAGCTGAGCAAACTCGACGTACTCGTCCTCCGTCAGGTCCAGCTCGCGCATGATGCGGGCATGCCAGTAGGACGCCCAGCCCTCGTTGATCACCTTGGTCTGCATTTGAGGATAGAAATAGAGCATCTCGGCGCGCACGATCGAGACGACGTCTCGTTCCCAGTCGTTCAGGCGCGGCGAGTGCTCGATGAGGAACAAGAGAATGTCGCTCAGCGGGCGACTGGGCTGCAGCCCCTCGCGCGAGTCGCCTGGCTTGATCGCTTCAGGCTTGACGCCGTCCAGCTTGAAGAGGTCTTCGTATGCCGTTGCGCGGGTGGCCGCCACAGCCTCCTTGGATGGACTGGCATCGGCTCGTACGGCATACGGATCGATGTGCTGCTGAATCGAGAGGACGGCGTCCAGGATCTTCTCGACATCCTCAATACCGTGCTCGAACTCGTAACCGCGGATGCGCTCGGCGTTCAGCGACATCGTGTCGACCATGCGACGGGACGTCTTCTTGAAGTAGGCGTTGTTGGCGAAGAAGTCGCTGTGCGCCAGGACGTGGGCCGCCACCAGCTTGTTCTGCAGGATCGTGTTCGTCTCCAGCAGGAAGGCGTAGCACGGGTTGGTGTTGATCACCAGTTCGTAGATCTTGCTGAGACCGTAGTCGTACATCATCTTCTGGACCTGGTAGGCCTTGCCGTGGGTCCAGTGCGAGAAGCGGCCGGGCATGCCGTACGAGCCGATCTCGTACATGACCGTGGCCGGCACGATCTCGAAATGGGTCGGGAACGGCCGCAGTCCGAATGACTGTGCCACGTCCCAGATCCGCTCGATGCCGGCCTCGAGCTCTTGCGCGTATCGTTCCATACTCACATCAAGCACGGGCGCTCACCTCCGCTCCGAAGAAGCCGCGCAGGGCCGGATAGACGTCCGCCTTGTCGCCGATGGTGACCGAGACGAACTTGGGATTATCGATGCGCTCGAAGGTGTGCATCAGTGTGCTCTGATAGGAGTAGCGTCCCTGGCGGATCTCGCCGTAGCCGAACTGGTTGCATTGGTCGACCAGCTGGCTGGTTAGGTTCAGACAGAGCTCATTGTCGGAGGGCCAGTTATCGCCGTCGGAGAAGTGGAAGGGGTAGATGTTCCAGCTTGACGGGTGGAAGCGCTCCTGCAGCAGCGTCAGCGCGAGCTGATAGGCCGAACTGGCCTTGGTGCCGCCACTCTCGCCACGCGTGAAGAACTCCTCCTCGGTGACCTCCTTGGCCTCGGTATGGTGGGCGATGAAGACGATCTCGACGTTGTCGTACTTCGTGCGGAGGAAGCGCACCATCCAGTAGTAGAAGGCCCGGCTGATGTACTTCTCGAACGTGCCCATGGAGCCCGAGACATCCATCATGGCCATGACGACGGCGTTTGACTCGCGCCGGATATCCTGCTCCCAGGTTTTGAAGCGCAGGTCATCGTTCTGCAGGTGGCCGAACTTCGGCGCCCCCTGTTTGGCGTTCCGCTTGAGGTTCTCGCGAATCGTGCGGCGCTTGTCGAGATTGGAGAACGGACCGCTCTTGCGGATATCGGTGAAGCGCACAGTCGGCGACTCGAGCTCCTGCAGCCGCTTCTCCTCGAGGTTGGGCAGGCTGAGATCCTCGAAGATCATGCCGGAGAGTTCGTCCATCGACATCTCGGCCTCGTAGTAGTCGACGCCGGGCTGGTCACCAGCTTTAGGCCCGTTGCCTGGTCCGTCCTTCTGACCGTAGCGTTCCAGCACATCGCCGACCTGGGACTTTCCGTCTCCTTGTCCGACCTGCTGCTGATCGTTGGGGTCGAACCGGAAACGGTACTCGTCGAGCGTGCGGATCGGCACCTTGATGATCTTGCGGCCGTCGTTGGTGATGATCGACTGCTCGCTGACGATGTCCGCCAGGTTCTCGCGGATGGCTTCCTTGACTTTGCGCTTGTGTCGCGCCTGGTCAATAGCCCCTTTACGGTGTAAAGACCAGTCCTGGTTTTCGAGTGAGACGGTGAACATGGTGGGATGTACCTCTTGCTTCTTCGGCTCGATGGCTACCGATTGAGCAGGGAACCGACGTATTTCAGAAGTTCGTTGGCGCAGACGGGACAGTAGTTGTGCTCGGCGACGAGCCGGTCGATCACCTCATTGATGCGGCGCAGCTGGTCGGCATCCGGCGTCTTGGTTGAGGTGGTGATCTTCACCACATCGCGCAGGTCGACGAAGAGCTTCTTCTCGATCGCCTCGCGCAGCCGATCGTGCGAGGTGTAGTCGAAACTCTGTCCGCGACGCGCGAGGGACGAAATACGGATCAGGATCTCCTCGCGGAATTGGCGCTTGCTGTTTTCGGAGACACCGATCTGCTCCTCGATCGAGCGCATCAGCTTCTCGTCTGGTTCGACCTCTTCGTCGGTGATCGGGTCCTGAACCTTGGTCTTGTTGCAGAAGGCCTCGACGTTGTCGAGATAGTTGTTGAGCAGTGTGCGAGCGGACTCCTCGAACGAGTAGACGAAGGCTTTTTGCACCTCGCGCTTGGCCAGCTCGTCATACTCATGCCGGGCTTCGGCGACGAGATTCAACAGGTGCTCGTACTGGTCACGGTCGATGCTGGTGTGCTGTTCCAGGCCGTCGCGCAGCGAGCGCAGGGCATCGATGGCGTTGACGCACTGAATGCCGTCACGCACCAGGGCGTTCGAGAGCCGGTTGATGACGTAGCGCGGGGAGATGCCGTCCATGCCCTCACGGATCGCCTCGTCCTGCAGCTCCTTCACGTCCTTCGGCGTGAAGCCCTCGACCGCTTGACCGTCGTAGAGCTTGAGCTTCTTGATCAGGCTCATGCCCGCCTTCTTGCTCTCCTCGAGGCGGGAGAGAACCGCGAAGGTCGCGGCCGTTTCCAACGTGCCGGGAGCGATGTGGACGTCTCGGATCGCGCTCTGTTTCAGCAGTTTCTCGTAGATCTTCACCTCATCACTGACGCGCAGGTTGTACGGAACCTTGACCAGGATGATGCGGTCCTGCAACGCCTCGCTCTTTTTGTTGCCGACGAAGGCACTGTACTCGTGCTCGTTGGTGTGACTGACGACCACCTCGTCGGCGTAGATCATCGAGAAGCGACCGGTCTTGATGTTCTGCTCTTGCGAGAGTGTCAGCAGGACGTAGAGGAAGCGCTCGTCGGTCTTCAGCATCTCGATGAACTCGACCAGCCCACGGTCGGCGATGTTGAGCTCGCCATCAAAGCGGTACGCGCGTGGGTCGGACTCCGTGCCGACTTCTCCGATGGTCGAGAGGTCGATGCCGCCGACGAGTTCGGAGATGTCTTGCGACTTGGGGTCGGACGGTGTAAAGGTGCCGATTCCCAGGCGGTGCTTCTCGGAGAAGGCGACGCGCACCACAGGAACGTCCTCCTGGCGCCCGCTGAAGGGCTTGCCGGGCTCGCTCCAGGGGTGAGCCTCGCCCTGCTCCGGGTGCTCCAACTGATAGCGGCACCACGGGCAAAGCTCCCCCTCAATGTAGACCCCATACTCATGCGTCAGCTCAGTGCGCATCGATTCCGGCACGAGATGCAGTGGCTCCTCGTGCATCGGACAGCCGCGAATCGCGTAGACCGCGCCGTTCTCAGTGCGGGTGTAGCGCTCGAGTCCACGTTTAAGCATGGTGACGATGGTCGACTTACCGCCGCCGACCGGGCCCATCAACAGGAGAATGCGCTTGCGGACTTCCAGCCGCTGTGCCGAGGAGTGGAAGTATTCGACAATCTGTTCGAGCGATTTGTCGATCCCGAAGATCTCGTCGTCGAAAAACTTGTAGCGAGTCTGCCCGTTCTCGGTCTCTTCAGTCCCCTTATTGACGATCATGCTGTAGATGCGCGCGTGTGACAGTTGCGCGATGGAGGGGTTCTGCGTGATTAAGTCGAAGTAGTCGGCAAAGGTACCCTGCCAGTCCAACTTCTGCTCTTCGGCTCGATATGCACCCAATCGTTCCAACAAATCCATGGGTTCCGATCCTTACTGCATGGCGCCGGTCATCCCGGAGTTGTGACCGGCAGAAATCGACGATGGCGTCCATCGATGCCTGAGCTCCGGGTGAACGCGGTCTCCCGCGCCGGCGCGCGTGGCCTAACGGGAGGTACGACAAATACCGGAGTTAAAAGCCCCCAAACCGCCCAACATCGTCCTGTCTGGGCAGTCGAAGAGACCAGCGTCTCCGACCAATATCCATCACGATCTTTTGTGTTTGGTTAGGGTGTCTGTACCAGCGAATCACTCGTGGTGCAGGACCGTTCGGTTCCGATCCTTCATCGAATCAACGACCGGGCCGCGCCTGACGTCGCTTCCGACCACCACGTCCGTCGTTCATCACTCCAGCGGCGCTGGAACTTCGATCGTCCGCGACCGCGGTCGTTTCGACATCTGCCTCGACACCTACGATGCGCCGGGGTTGTCGGTCTTGCCGCTTCGCGCCCTGAATATGTAAACCGATAGCCTTGTGTTACAAAAACGTACGTTCTCGATCCGGGTTTCGGATCTATGCCTCACAGGCATAGTACTTTCGTCCCGGTTGAAGCCGCCGTTGAGCGCTGTCCCGCGGTCGAGCAGACTACGGTTGACCGCGTCGAACTGGAGATGTTCTTGGATGACTCATGGCGGTGGAAGGCTGACCGGCGCTCATGCGTTCGTCACACGTGCGTGACTGCTGCAGATTCTCTCTGACAAAACCCGGCGCTTGTGCCACGGCATCTCGGCTATCTGGAGCGACCTCGCAGTGAATCGACGAACGTCGTCGGCGGATTATGACGAGCGCTCCTGCGTCATCACTACTCACAATCCGTGCCGTGCGACGCGTACATTGAGAACTTGAAATGTTTGGAGTATGGTCGGTCCTACCGGTTGGCTCCGCTCGTTCGTGGCGTGATCCAGTGGAGCGTAACTCGCGATGGCTCGTAACGTCGGGGCGGCGCGTGAGGTACGTGCCACGCGACGCTAATAGGATTCGGCCGTTCGCCAGTAAGGAGAAGCCATGGGACGCTGGAAAGACGGTGCGCAATGCGCGGTCATGTTGACGTTCGACGTTGACGCTGAGACGCTCTGGCTGGCCGGTGATTTGACCAGGCTTGACCAGCCCGGACTTCTCTCCATGGGCACCTACGGCGCCCGCGTCGGGGTGCCGCTGGTTCTCGACCTGCTGAAGAACAACGACCTTCGCGGGACCTTCTTCGTTCCCGGTTGGACGGCTGAAACGCACCAGGACATGATCAGCGTCATTCACGCCAAAGGGCATGAGATCGGTCACCACGGCTACCTGCACGAAGAGCCAACCAGCCTGTCACTCCAAGAAGAGGAAGCGGTTCTGAACAAGGGAATTCAGGCGCTGCGTGCGGTGACCATGAAGGATCCGGTTGGGTATCGCTCGCCGGCGTGGGAGTTTTCGGACAACACGATCAATCTGCTCCACGAGCACGGCTTCAAGTATTCATCGAATATGATGAGTCATTTCATCCCCTGGCGGCACGAGGAGACGAATGTCATCGAGTTACCGGTGCAATGGGTGCTCGACGACGCCCCCTACTTCCTCTTTCGGCCCAACGGCCCCTCACGACCCATTCAGCCAGCGGCGAACGCATTCCAGGCGTGGACTGAGGAGTTTCGTGGCATCTATCGCTTTGGCGGCCTCTTCAACCTGACGATGCACCCTCAACTTATTGGTCGCCCCGGCCGTCTGCTGATGCTCCAGCAGTTGATCGACTACATTCGCGGCTTCCCGGATGTCTGGTTCGCGACCGGAGCGGAGGTCGCGGACTACTGGGCGCGGCATTCAGCCGAGCATCCCAACGACAACCAGGCCGGCCGGCTGGATCGGTAGCCCGGTCAGCGGGACACGCGCGCGAGGCGCTGCTCCAGCCATTTCGCGACGGCGTCGTCATCCTTGAATTCGTCCGGAATACCGTTCCAAACCGAATCGAAGTAGGCACGAAACCGTCGTGTGACGTCGGGCCGGGTGGAACGAAACGCGACGCCCTGGTCGGCGTCCGAGTGAATGTCCGGGTCGCGACGGATATGCACCAGCACCTGATTGCTGCCCTTCACCAGGAGCCCGAACGGGACGGCCATATCGGCCAGTCCGACGTGGAAGTTGGGCATCGTCCGAATCGTCCGGATCAGATCGTCGACATGCCGGTGGACGACTGACCCATCCACATCGACACCCCTGCCCCAGTGGCCGGACGTGATGTAGTGATCGATGGCCTGGATCGAGTAGATCGTGCGCGACAGATCTCGCTCGACACTCTGGTTCACCGCGGACTGCACGGTCTGAACCCAGAGTTTCACGGCTTCGAGGCTGCCCGGCTCTGCCTGGAAAATTGAGCGATAGACGCTCGCCCCGTCGATCTGACCTCCGTTCGGCGTCGTTACACTGAGCATGCGGTCGGACATGATCAGCCGGTCGCCTCGTTGTTCCTCCATCTGCGTCACGACGCGACAGAATGTCTCCATATCGATGCCGAACTTTGGAATTCCGGCAAGAATTTCCCTAATTGATGCGGCAACCCCCTGATCGAGAATGCGATCGACCAATTCTCGCGCGCGAATCGGGCTCTCGGCGTCGGCTCGGGACAATCGACGCAAGCCATCGAGCAGCAACCCTTGAGCATCGAAGCTGAGACGAAGAAACGACGACGTCGTCTCGGGTGAAACGTCAAAGGCCGCGAGCGCCTCTCGCAGTTTCTTTTCGGTCTGTGAGACCGCATCCTGGTAGGAGGTGAAGTAGGTTACCTCTACCCCAAGCGCGGCGGAGAGCCGCATCAGTGCCTGCAGGGAGACCTCCGCGCGGCCTCGCTCGATGCGCGAGATGCGCCCATGGCTTAGTCCTGATCGATCAGCCAGTTGGTTGAGTGTCAACCCCTCTCGCTTCCTCAGCGCGCGCATCGCCGGCCCAATCCGTTGTCCGTCCTCCCGCGTGCGGCGGGATCGCTGTGTCTTTCTTTCCATGTAATGTCCCGGCTTACCCTTCACCGACCCTGCATCGCAGGTCGTTCAACCCCCAAACGCGAACTCAGCAGCGATCCGAGTTCCCCACCTCGGAAAGCATGGTCTCCAGCCAGTTCGCGACGTGTTTTCCGTCTTTGCGTTCGTCCGGTATCTCGTCCCAGGCCGCGCGAAAGTGCTCGTTGAACCGCGCGACGACCGGTGAGCGCGAGAAGAGCAGGGTCGCCCTGGTCCTCGGCTCATGATTGGACGCGTCACGGCCGTAGACGGTGACAAGCGTGTGATGATCCCCCTTTACCCGATAGGTCAGTGGTATCTCGCGCTCCGAAAGCCCGAGCTCGAAGTGAGATTGTGTGCGTAGCAGCTCAATGAACGCGACCAGGTGTGCCATCACGACATCTGAAGGAAGAGACAAGCGTTCGCCTCGTACTCCGGTTCGGATGTACCGCACGAGTCGCTCGACCGGGACAATGGTGCGCGAGATATGGTCTTTCATGCTCACATTCATCGCGGTCCGCCGTGCGTCGGCCCACCACTTGAGCAGGAGTGGATTGGGTGGCTCGATGCCGTAACTGGCCCGGAACAGGAAGAGCTGGTCCATTGGCACCGAAACGACACTGATCGGCAGCCGGTCGGTAAAGACGTGCCGGTCCCCAGGCATCTCCTCTAGTTCGACCGAGGCGCGAAAGTGATCGGTCGGTGAGAGTCCGTGCTCTCGGATGGCCGCCAGGATGAGCGGCATCGCCGCATCCACGCCGTCGTGTTCAATCCGATGCTCGATTTCCTGGATCCGAACTCGTCGTTCCGAGCGTGAAGGCACGCGATCGGCCAGCGCCCGGATGAAGTCCTGGCGCGCTTTGGCGTCGATTTGAACGAACTCTCTCCAGTTTTCGCGTGGGATGCCAAGATCCTCCAACAATCCCTGCAACTGCAGCCGCTCCTGATAGACCGCCACCACGCGAGCCCAGAACGCGTGTGTTGTTGAACCAAACGAGGCGGCCAATGCTTCGATGGTCGCCTCGTCCGGATAGAGTTCGCCGCGTTCGATCATGGCCAACCGGGAGAGCGGAAGGCCGCTCTGCCTGGATGTCATGGCCCGAGACCTGTCATGAAGCTTCCGCCACTCCCGCAGCACCGTCCCGATGGCGGCACTGTATTCGGAATGCGGACCATGTTGTGACAAGCCAGACATCGCGTGAAGTCAACCCTCAAACGTAAGACGCGTAGATTCTTCCCCGCAGTTCTTAAAAGTACCACGATTTCATGTGTTATGTCGGGCTGAAGCGTATCAATCCTGCAGGATATTCACATTCAGCCCTGATTTTCAGGAATGTGAGACGGAGTATGCCACGTCGCGAAGGTGAACCGATGCGCGCATCCGGTCCACGGCACACCGCGAGCGGCGCTTGACACGCAAAGTGTCGCGTGGTTTCTGACGATGAGCGACGGGATCGCCGCACGTGACTCCACCAGCACCCGGACGAGGACACAGACAGCGTAGAGCGAGAGGAACGAGACGTGACCGCGGAACGGCAGCCTGACCTCGAGTCAACTTTGATTGCATCGGTGTCAACACGTGAGCTGATGAATTCGACCCAGTCGATCGCGCAATGGGAGCGTCTCTCGGGCACTGAAGATGAGGCGAAGGCCTTCGACTGGATCGAAGCAAAGCTCAAGGAATACGGCCTCGAAACGCGACGCTATGCGCACCCGGCGCTCGTTTCCTGGCCCGAATCCGCTTCGCTCGAGATCTTCAGCGACGTCGATTCCGGGCTCATTCCCTGCGCAACCCACGCCTTTGCGACATCGACGCCGGAAAATGGACTGCAGGGGGAACTGGTCCCGGTTGGACGGGCGACGGCCGAGAACCTGGCGGGGCAAGATCTGCGCGGCAAGATCGTGCTGGTCGATGGGATCATCTCGCCGAACTCGAACCAGCTCATCGAGCAGGCGGGAGTCATAGGCGCCGTCTGGATCGCGGGCGAGCGACTGCACGAGCGTGGACTCGACCCCATCTGGGGAACGCCCACACCCGAGACGGCTCACCTGCTGCCGAAGACCCCGTCGGTTTCCGTGCGCGGCCCCGAGGGGGCTCGCATCAAGGACGCGCTGGCGCGCGGCCCGGTTCGCGTCCGCATCCAGACCAACGTCTATCAGGACTGGCGCACCCTGCCGCTCCTGACCGGCGATCTTCACCCTGGGAACGACGGGCCGGAGTCGGACCTGTTCGTGATGTTCAGCGGGCACGTCGATTCCTGGTATTTCGGGGCGATGGATAATGGCACGGCCAACGCCACGATGCTCGAGGTCGCCCGCATCCTCTCCCAGCACCGCCACGCACTGCGCCGGGGCGTGCGTCTCTGTTTCTGGTCCGGTCACTCGCACGCGCGCTATGCCGGATCGGCCTGGTACGCCGACAACTTCTGGCATGACCTTCACGACCACTGCGTGGCCCATGTCAACGTCGATTCCGTGGGCGGCAACGGCGCGACCGTCCTCTCGCAGGGCAACACCATGTCGGAGGTGCGAGACTTCGTCAGCGACGCGATCGAACAGGTTGCCGGGCAAGAGCTGGCGCACCGCCGCTACGGGCGGGCCGGTGATCAGTCTTTCTGGGGCCACGGTATCCCAGCGATGTTGATGTCCCTCTCGGAGCAGCCGGCCGAGAATGCCGATCCGCTGCTGCTGGCCCTGCATCACCAGATCAGTGGCGGTACCGGGGCCGGAGGCGGTCTGGGCTGGTGGTGGCATACGCCGGAGGATACGGTCGACAAGATCGATCCGGACTTCCTGAAGCGCGATGCCACCATCTACACGCTTCTCCTCCATCGTCTCTGCTCGACCCGCATCCTGCCGTTCCACTACTCCGCGGTCGTCGATGATCTCGCGGCGGTGACGAACGGCATACGCGACAAGGTGGGTGATCGCTTCGATCTTGGACCGGTGCTGGAGCAGATCGAGTCACTGCGGCAGGCGGTTGACGACCTCGATGGAAAGATCGACGAACTGCGCGCGGGTTCCCCCAGCGAGCAACTGGTCGCCCGGGTGAACCGAGGCTTGATGGAGATCGGCCGGGCACTGATCCCGGTCGACTACACCCGTACCGGCATGTTCGATCATGATCTGGCCGTGCCGACGCAGCCGCTCCCCGCTTTGCAGCCTGCCATTCTGCTGGCCGGTATGGACGAGAGATCCTCCGAGTTCCAGTACCTGAAGACGCGCCTGGTTCGCGAGCGTAATCGTGTGGTCTATGGGCTGAAACAGGCGACCAAAGCCGCCAGGCGAACGTCGGGCAACGTGAGCTATCGTCTGAGGAGCGATCGATGACAGTGGAAGTGACGGATCGCATCGCGATCGTGACCGGTGCCGCGCAGGGGATTGGCGCGGCGACGGCGCGCAAGTTGGCCGAGCGCGGGGCGCACGTAGTCGGCGTCGACATCGAGGGAGATAAGCTCGACGCGGTCATGCGAGAGATCGACGGTGAGGCCGTGGTGCACGACGTGACCGACGCCGCAGGGGATCAGCGTGTGGTCGATGACGTGCATCGCCAGCATGGTCGCGTCGATATTCTGGTCAACGTCGCAGGAGGTGTGCTGGATGCCGGACGCGGCATCGACGCCCTGACGATCGAAGCCTGGCACCGAGTGATCGCCCTCAACCTGCACGCGCCGCTCTACCTGGCCAAGGCAGTCGCGCCGATTATGAAGGCGCGGCAGAGCGGTCGGATCATCTCGGTCGGCTCAGGCGCCGGTCGGTCCTATAGCCGAACCGGGGTGATCCCCTACGCCTCGGCCAAGGCCGGGCTCATGGGAATGATGCGCCAGTTGGCGGTCGACCTCGCTCCGCACGGAATCACCTGCAATACCGTCTCACCGGGGTTCATCCTGACCGAGCGTGGCACGGAGGACTGGGCGCGACGGAGCCCCGAGCAGCAGGCCAAGGAAATGGGGACGATCGCGGCACGACGGCTCGGTCAGGCGACGGAGATCGCCGACGTCATCGCCTTCGTCGCATCCGACGAGGCGAGCTACATCGTTGGTCAGACGATCATGGTCGATGGCGGGCACTGGATGTTCTGAGGTGCGCGGCGGGTTTTTCGGCATTCATTGACGTCGAGCAGTGGTTGCACCAGGGCGGGCACAGGTCCCGCCCCTACAAATATCGCCCAACCGCTAATATCTCCTATGTAGGGGCGGGACCTGTGCCCGCCCTTGTTGATTACCTCCACGCCTTCTACACTGGCATGAACTCCGCATCAATCCCCGACTCCCCTCACCACCACTGCCTCCACGACCGATCGGATCAGTGAGCGGTTGGCCATGGTTATCGAGACGATGAGCAGGAGCGCAAGAGCACCCATCCCGGTGACGGTTGCCGTCGCGCCGATGGTCGAACTCAACGTTCCTGAGAGCAGGATGCCGAGCGGCGTACAGCCGATGGCCATCGCCAATACCCCCAGCGCCCGCGCCCGGAACTGCGGCTCGACCGTGTTGATGATCACGACCGGTTGCATGGCGCTGAACGCCCCGAAGAACGCTCCCGCCAGTACTTGCAGGCAGAGTGAGAGTGGGAAGAGACGCGAGAGGCCCAGGGCGACCACCACCACCGTGCCGAAGAATGCGCCGCCCAGGAAGAACGGGCCGGCCTTGGTGGGGCGCGCCAGAAAGACGAGCGTGCCCGCGACCGCGATCGCTCCGATGCCGTCGGCTCCCGCCAGGATGCCCATGCGCTGCGGACCCACGTCCAGAATCTGCTTGGCAATGACGGCGATGATCTGCTGGTAGGGGAAGACGAGCAGGTTCATCACCACGGTGACGAGCAGCAGCGCCTGGATGAGGGGAATGCGGACCGACGTGCTGAATCCCTCTCGAATCAGCCGGATCAACGGTACCGGGGTCGCGTGTTGAGCCTTGTCCTCACGGTAGACGCGTCGCATGTGGAGAATGGCCAGCACGCCATAGGCGTAGATGCCCGCCAGCGCTCCGTAGGCGAGCGTCGCGCCGCCCGCGGCCAGCAGCGCCCCGGCCACGATGGTCGCGCTGATCTTGCTCCCCTGCATCGACATGGCTTCGAGTGACATCGCGTTGCCGGCGAGTTCCGGCCGGTTGATCTCGGAGATCACGGCGCGACGCGTGGTGAAATCAGCCGCCCAGCCGCAGCCGATGAGACCGCTGCCGAGGCACAGGAGCGGTAAATTACCGTGGCCGGCCAGGAACGCGATTGCCAGCGAAGATGACACCACGAACCCGGCCGTTTGGACCGCGAGCATCAGGGTTGTGCGGCGGATGCGGTCGGAGACGGCGCCCAGGGCCAGTCCGAGTACGAGCATCGGTAAGGTGCGGCAGAACCCGACCAGACCGACGTCGAACGGCGAGCCGGTCATGGTTAGCGCCACCCAGCCGGCAGTGATGATCTCGACCCAGTAGGCGCTGTAGTAGCCGAGACCGGAATACCAGAGTCGCCGGTAGGGCGGGACCGATCTGAGCGCCGCGACGATGCCGTCCGCGACGATCGGACTCCTGCCTGACGAGTTCGACGCCTGTCCCACCCTTCTCCCCACCAATCCGTCTCCACATGACAGGCACCGGCGATGCCCGCAGAATGCTAGGGTCTAGAGAGCCGACCGGCAAGATGCCGGAGGGACTCGGCGCTCGGTATGGGGCGCACGTTATTCCGGCGAGAGCCCTTCCAGTCGCTCGATGATGGGAGCAAATCCCTCGATCGTCTTCGGTGTCAGCGGATCGACCCAGAGCTGAAGGTGACTGACTCCTAGGGGCTCGTATGCAAGAAGTTCTTCCACGAGTTCATCAGTTGTTCCAGTCATTGGACCAGCGGGTGTTCGCATGACGCCTCCCCACGGCCAATCGGGCTGCGATTCTAAACGTGGCAGGTCGATCATGACGCCGGCGGTGAGCGCGAGCGTGGACGGATCTCGCGAGACGCTGATACATGCTTCCCTCATCGCATCGGTACGAGGCTGCAGCCGCTCGGCCCGGTTATGCCATGAACCATTCCAGATGTCGGCGTAGCGCGCGGCGAGTCGATCCATGCGCGGCTGCCGGGAACCGATCATGATTGGCGGACCCTGAACGTCAGGCCCACGGGGACGCAGTTCACATTCTCGGGCGGTGTAATAGCGGCCCGCGAAGTCGACCTGGCCGTCACGTAAAAGACCAGTGATAATCTGGAGCGCTTCCTCGAAGCGGCTCACAGGATGGTCAGTTGCATACCCGAAGATCGGCAACTCCGATTGAACCGATCCCGCTCCGAGTCCCAGGATCAGTCTCCCCCCACTGATCTCGTTCACGGTATCCGCCATTTTTGCGAGCAATGCTGGATTCCGAAACGCGGTGCAGGTCATGAACGAGCCCAGAGTCAGTCGACGCGTCTCGGCAGCGAGCGCCGACAGCATGGACCAGCACTCCCACCCACCGACTGGTTCCGCTCCATCGACCCACCGGCCAACCGGGAGGAGCAGATGGTCGATCAACCAGATCGAATCAAAGCCGACGTCTTCCGCGGTTGATGCGAGATCACGGAGGTCCTGCCAGCGCGCAGTCCGCCCGTTGAACATTCCTTCGGCCATCGGCAGTAGAAGCCCGACCTTGAGTGCGCGATCCGCGACGACTGGCATTGCATTCTCCCTCCGAGCGGCCAGGTTCGGAACCCGGTGAACAGCGGCTTCAGAGCGCTTCACAGTCTGAATCAGACAGTGACATTGTCGGTTCTCGATGACTTCGCGTCGAGGTGGGCCGTATTGCCCTGTATCCTCGCTACCGTTACCATGTCCCTGCTTCTTGCGGCGAACAACGACGAACGGAACGAGGTGTAAATGACCTTCTCGGTCATGGGCTACGACCATCTTAATGGCGACGTCGGGGTGGTCGTCAGCACCTGGGCGCTCGCGGTCGGTAGCCGGGTTCCGAACGTTGAGGCCGAGACCGGCGCGGTCGCGTCGCAGGCCAACACGAACGCCGGTCTCGGCCCGCTGGTGATGAATCTGCTGCGCCAGGGTCACCCTCCGCGTGAGGCGGTCGAAGCGGCCCTGGCGACTGACGCCGGGCGGGACCAGCGGCAGGTCGTCGCCATGAACACGTGCGGCGAGGGCTTCGCCTGGACGGGCGGGACGACCAAGCCCTGGGCCGGGCATAGGGTCGCCGAGAACGTCGTGGTCTTCGGCAATCTCATTGTCGGCGAACAGGTGCTCGATGACGCGCTGGCGGCGTTTCAATCAACCTCGGGTGAATTGCGCGACCGGCTGATGGCGGCCTATCGGTCCGGGCAGGCGGCAGGCGGCGACGCGCAAGGCGTGCAATCGGCGGTGCTGAAGATCGCCCGTGTGGGTACCTTCCCGTTCATCGACCTGCGGGTTGACGACCACCCATCACCCATTGACGAAGTCCACCGGCTGCTGGACCTGGCCGAGCGGAGTGTCGCGCCACGATTGCCACAACTCGAGTTGGATGCGCCGGAGGTCGCCTCGGTTGGCCAGCCGGCCGGCGTACGGGTGACACATGGCGGTCGACCGGTCTCGAGCATTGCGATCAGCGCGAACCGGGCGCTTCGTGGCTTTACCGGGGTTGATGGCGATCTGCGACTGACGTTCGATCGGCCTGGCGACTACTACGTTGTCGCGGCACAACCTCCGACGTCGAACCGGGCGGCCGCGAGCTACCACTACACCCCGGCGGTTCGCTGGGTAGCGGTGCGGGAGTAGTCGGACCTCTCATTCGATGCAAACCTGATCCATCGGAGGTGTGGCGGTGTACGAAGCGGAATCGGGCAACATTACAATTGCGCTCACCGGTGATGCCATGATCAACCGGCGCATGTCGTCCTATCGCGAGCCGGAGTTCCTGCAGTTGGTCGATCTGCTGCGTGGAGCCGACGCCACGTTTGCCAATCTGGAGCAGGTGTTCCACGACTGGGAGATGGCCTATGGTAGCGTCAGCATGTCGTCGTTCCAGGTGTCACACCCGTCGAACCTCGCCGAGCTGCAGTGGCTTGGCATCGATGCGGTCTCGACTGCCATGAATCACGCCTGGGATTACGGCGAGGCAGGCCTGCTGGCGACGCTGGAGAACTGCAAGCGCTATGGACTGCCGCAGGCGGGCTCCGGCGCCAACCTTGGAGAGGCGCGCGCGCCGGTCTTTTTGGACACGCCTCGTGGCCGGGTGGCGTTCATGTCCGCCTCGACGACGCACCACGTTCCCGAAACGTCATTGGCGGGACCGGGCCGACCCGACTTTCCCGGCAAGTCGGGGATCAACGGCCTGCGTAACAAGACGATCTATCTGGTTCCGGACGCTGAGTTCGAAGCGCTCAAGCGACTGCGGCACGGCTTGAAGCAAGACGAGCAACAGGAGGCGTTCCGGCGCTTTCAACCTCATTCCGCGGAGACCATTGACGATGACCGCGAGGTCCAGTTCATGGGACAATTGTTTCGCAAATCGGACCGGTTTGGCGTCGAGACCGTCTGCAACCCCGATGACATTGCCGGAATTAGCTCCTGGATTCGTGGCGCGCGCAAATCAGCCGACTTCGTCGTCTACGGCCTGCACTTTCACGAGAGTGCGTTCGACGGTGAGTTTCATGGTGGATCGCGGGTCGGATCTCCGGCCTTTGTCACCGAGTTCGCGCACGTGGCGATCGACAACGGTTGCGACATCATCGTCGGTCATGGTTCCCATTTCTTGCGCGGTATTGAGATCTACCAGGGCAAGCCTATCTTCTATAGTCTCGGGAACTTCATCTTCGAAAACGAGACCGTTCAACGTGTACCCGCGCCGGCCTACTCGTCCCACAAGCTTGGTGACGACGCGACACCGGGCGATTGGGGGCTGGCGCGTTCTGGAGGTGAGGTCTACGGCTTCCCGACGGATCCGGTCTTCTATCGCACCGTCGTGCCGGTCTGCGAGTTCACCGGTGGGGCGCTCAAAGAGATCCGCCTCTATCCGGTTAGCTTGGGATTCGGGAGACCGATGAGCCAGCGCGGCCGGCCAATGCTCGCTGATGCCGATGTCTCTCGTGAGATCCTGCGGTGGATGCGCGACGTGTCCGCCCCGTTTGGGACGGAAATCGAGATCGAGGACACCGTCGGCGTCATTCGGCCATAGGTGCGACTGGTTCGACTGCGGAGCACTGTAGTGGAGATGCAGGGAGTTTCGGTGACATCGACTCTTCCGGATGAGTTGACGCTGTCGCAGATCTGGAATGCCCAGTGGCTGGTTGAGCCGCTGACCCTGACGGACGGTCGATCCCTACGCGTCGTCTATCGCGGTGTCTGGACGCATGGGCTCGGGCCAGACTTCTCCAACGCCTTCCTTGAGATCGATGGGCGTCTGATGAGTGGCGCGATAGAGATTCACACCAGTTCTTCCGAATGGAACAGCCACGGTCACGATCGCGATCCGGCATACGATGCGGTTGTCCTGCACGTCGTCTGGCAGGACGACCTGAAGCTTCCGGTGCGTCGCGGTGACGGTTCGACTGTTCCGGTGCTCCTGCTGTCGAGCTGCGTGGCGGGAGAACTCGCTGAATTTGATGAGAATCGACTGATTCGACCGCTCGGCGCGATTGGGTTCGAGTTCTGCGCCCCGGTATCCTCAGGTTCGACTCCAGATTCCGTCGTCGCCATCTGGGAACGGTCCGGAGACGAGCGGATACGCCGCAAGACCGACGCAGTAGCGGCGCGGCTGGCGCTCGAGCCGCCCGCACAAACCCTCTACGCCCTGCTGCTGGACGCGCTGGGCTACAGTCGCAACCGTGACGGCATGCGACAGGTATCCGAACGCCTGCCCTTCGATCATCTCGATGCACGTCTGCTCGGTATTCCGCGTCCGCGGCGATTCGAGCGGGCCGCCGGGCTGCTGCTCGGCGTAGCCGGGTTCCTCCCGCTCTCACCACGCGAGCAGGAGATTGCTGGATTCGATACGTCCGAGCGTGACGCGGTTGAAGGTGCCTGGTCCCAGCTCGGTTCTGCCTGGCACTCAATTGAAGTCAGCCCAACAACCTGGCACCTGGCACGCGTCCGGCCCGCCGCCCATCCGATCCGACGGCTGCTGGCGCTGGCGGTACCTCTTGCG
Source organism: uncultured Chloroflexia bacterium (assembly GCA_963728335.1). Taxonomy (GTDB): domain Bacteria; phylum Chloroflexota; class Chloroflexia; order Thermomicrobiales; family Thermomicrobiaceae; genus CALAGB01. The sequence continues at coordinate 153,455 of CAVSJP010000005.1, read as the reverse complement.
CGACTTGAGCAGGGCTTGATCGAGGACGCCTGCGAGCGCCTTGCCGATCCCGATGCCTACGGCGTGCTACGGCGCTGGCTGACCGGCGATAACCCCTACCTGGGCGCGGCACACACGCACGAGATCATCGTCAACGTCCTTGTCCCGTTTGGACTGGCTTACGGCGACAACACCGGCGCGACCGATCTCGTCGACCGCGCGATGGAGCTCTGGAGCCGGATGCCCGCCGGTCGGGGCAATGCGGTCATCGGCCGCATGGTCGATCAGATCTGCGGTGGCCGTCCGATCCCGGTCAGGTCGGCAAGGGCAGAGCAGGGTTTGCTGCACCTGCACCAGACCGGCTGCACGGCGATGCGCTGCTTCGAGTGCCCCATCGCACAGCTCGAGGTTATGTCGACGGAGAGTTCAGCCGGCGACCGATCGGCCTAGTAGCGGGGCCGTGCCGTCCAGACAGTGTAACGCTGACGAGCAGGACGCTGACTTCACCTGGCCAGTCGCAGCAGCGGACCCTCGGCTCATGCGTCGCCGCCGGCGGGCACCGTTCCCGCCGCAACAGGACGACGTTTGAGAATCCCGAGCTCCAGCGCCGACATCGAATTTTTCACCTCACCGGACTTACCCGCGGCTTGACAGTGTGGTAGCGTTCCCCGGCAAAGCGCGTGCTGGTGGCACCTGCGCGAGGGGGAATTTGGTGAAACTGACCGCGGGTGGAGTCGCCGCTCACGAGGATCAGCAGGTCAAGCCGGGAGGCGATGCTTCGCCGGAACGACTGGGACTCCTGTCGTCACTCAAGCTTTATCGCGACTACCGCCAGCTCTGGATCAGTACCGTACTGACTCAGATCGGCCAGTGGATGCTCCAGATCACGCTCGGCTGGGTCGTGCTGAACCTCACTGATTCCGCGGGCTACGTCGGTCTGATCGGCTTTGCCTCGGGCATCCCCTTCATCCTGATTTCGCTGCCGGCCGGTGTGCTGATCGACCGCTTCAATCGCCGGACGATTCTGCTCATCTGTCAGGGCGCCGCGGTCATCATCGGGCTCGGGCTTGCAATCCTGGTTTCGCTGGGACACGTTCAACCCTGGCAGTTGCTGCTGGCGGCCTTCCTGAACGGCTCGGCGCTGGCGATCAACAACGCCACTCGCCAGGTCATGGTGCCGGCGTTCGTGCGTAAAGAGCACCTGCAGAACGCGGTCGCGGTGATGTCGGCCGGACAGAACTCGACTCGTATCCTGGGGCCGTCGCTCGGCGGTCCGGCCATTGCCCTGATGGGCGCTGCCGGCGCGCTCTATCTCCAGTCGGCCTTTCTGCTGGCGGCACTGATCAGCACGCTCATGCTCCCATCGGTGCGATCGACCATGCGGACGCTCGATATGCGGCGCAACCTGGCCGACGGGCTTTCGTTCGTCGCCAAGAGCCCGGTCCTGACCGGGTTGATCGTCCTGGCGGCGATCCCCTCACTCTTGATCTTCCCGTATGTGCAACTGTTGCCGGTCTTTGCCAGGGATATCTTGAAGATCGGGGCTGACGGCCTCGGACTGCTCCTCTCGGCAGGGGGGACGGGCGCGGTGGTCGGATCACTGGTGGTGGCCGGAGCGCTGAAGCTTCCTCGCCAGGGTCTGATCATGCTGGCCGGGACGTTCATCTACGTCTTCGTGGTGGTCGCGTTCGCCTTCTCCTCATGGGTATGGCTCACCGTCGTGCTGCTCTTCTTCTGCGGTTTTCTGGGTTCAGCCTTTATGTCCCTCAACAACACGCTGCTCCACGTTCATCTCACCGACGAGATGCGTGGCCGGGTGATGGGGGTCTACACGCTGACGTGGGGGCTCTCGACGATCGGCGCGCTGCCGATGGGATTCTTGGGGGACCGCATTGGCGTACCGGCGGCCGTAGCCGCCGGTGCGGCGCTGACTGGTGCGGGGACTATCTTCGTCTGGCTCCGCTGGCGTGCGCTACGGACAATTTGACCAGACTCGAACCGGTCGGTTAGTCGTTCGATTCATCGTGGCGTCCCGTGATCCCAGGAGTCCACGAAGGCGGGTCGCTGGCTGGGAATGATTCGGCGATGTACTCGTTGACGACCTGATCCGACTGGACGGTCTCGCGACGCTGGATCTGCCCCTGTGCGAAGACGTCGAGCATTCGCTGGTTGAACGCAGGGATGTCATCCGGCTTGCGGCTGGTGACGATGCCATCGTCGTAGACGACCTCCTGGTCGACCCACTGGCCGCCGGCGTTGCGAATGTCGGTCTGGAGCGATGGCCAGCTCGTGAGCGTGCGCCCACGGGCGACTCCGGTCTCAACCAGCATCCACGGACCGTGGCAGATCGCCGCGATCGGCTTGCCGTCCGCGATCATCTTCGAGACGAAATCGACCGCTTCGGGAATCATGCGGAGCTTGTCCGGGTTCATCACGCCGCCGGGCAAGAGGAGCGCGTCGAAATCGTTCGGGTTGGCCGAATCGAGCGTCTCATCGACCGGGATCTGGTCGCCCCAATCGGTGTGGTTCCAGCCCTTGATCTTGTCTCCGTGTGGCGCGACGACGACGACCGTCGCTCCCGCGTCGCGCAGCGCCGCGGCAGGTTTGGTGTACTCGACCTGCTCGACACCGTCGGTGAAGAGTGCGGCGATGCGTTTACCTTCAAGTTGCTTTGCCATGGTTCCTCCGTACGTACATACTCGTCACGTCTCGATCCTCTCTGTAAATGGACGCATTCGACGTGCCATTCCGGCTCAGAAGGCGACCACAGTGCGCTATACTGTCGTGAATTCGGAACAGGGAACTGCAGTGGTAAGTGCGCGGCACGAGAGGAATGGTTGAGTATGGACAATCGGTGGGCAGAGCGTTGGTCGAGGCGTGGAAAGCTGGCGGCGGGCCGGTCGGCCCCCTCGCGGACGCCAAATCCGAACATGATCTCGTTCGTTTACGGTGATCCTGATGTTGACAGTCTGCCGCTGAACGAGATGGCCGCTGCCGCCGAAAGCCTGGCCGAGCATAAGCGGGCCGATGCGCTCGGCTATGCCGACCCGATTCGGGGCGATGAACTTAACGAGGCGCTCTCGGCCAAGCTCGCGCGCGATCAGGGGATTCAGGCCAAGCCGAACGAGATCCTGGTGACGTCGGGCGGTAGCGGTGGTCTATCCCTGCTGAGCGACATGCTGCTCGACCCGGGCGACGTGATCATGATCGACGCCCCAGCCTGGATGGGCGCGACCGGCATGTTCCGGCTCTCCGGCGCGACGATGGTCGGTGTCCCGGTCGACGATGACGGGATCGATCCGGCCAAAGTCGCCGAGACCTTCGACCGGCTGGTCTCCGAGGGGCGTCGGCCGAAGTTCCTCTATACCATCCCGACCTTCCAGAACCCGGCTGGAGTCGAGCTGAGCCTGGAGCGCCGCAAGGAGCTGGCGAAGGTTGCCGACGAACGGGACCTCCTGGTCGTCGAGGACGACGCGTACAACGACCTGCGCTTCAGCGGGGAGAAGAAGCCGACGATCTACAGCCTGGTCAAGCCCGGCAATGCCTTCTTCTTTGGCACACTCTCCAAGACGATCGCGGCGGGCCTGCGGCTCGGCTATATGGTCGGCCCGGCCGACATCGTCGCGACCATGGCGCGCGGCCGCGTCGACAGCCTGCGCAACAGCTATTCGGCCGCGCTGGCCGACTGGTTCCTGCGGACCGGCAAGCTGGAAGAGCACATCCAGGAGCTGCGCGACATCTACCGGGAGAAGTGCACGCACATGCTGGCAGCGCTCGAGCGAGAGATGCCGCGGGACGTCACCTGGACGCGGCCGCACGGCGGGTTCTTCCTGTGGGTCACGTTGCCGGAAGGGATCGAGGCGGCCGACATTTTGCCCGACTGTCGTGCGGCGGGAGTCGACTACATTCCGGGTCCGGCGTTCTACGGTGATGGTGGCGGCGAGCGCAGCCTGCGACTGTCGTACAGCGCGGTGGGCATTCCGCAGATCGACGAGGGAATTGCGCGGCTGGCTGGCGTCGTCAAAGCGGCCCAGGCGAAGGTCGCCTCACCGGCGGACTAATTCTCTACACGATCGACGGTGAACTACACTGCGGGGGAGGATCTTGTATCCTCCCCGTTTGCATGTGCCGAAGCACTTGTGGGATTGCCATACGACTTGCTGGCGGAGGCATGCCCGATCCCCGTTCCTGCGGAGTCCAGATACGCCCGCAGCAGAACTCCCCGACGGTGCCTGGCCCCCCTACCGGAATCGGCGGGTTTGACACTACGCCGATGAACGCAGGCTCGCGAGTGCGTCGTCGAGCAGTTTCGAGCCGGTCGCGATTTCGGACTTGGCCTGATCGAGCCGGTTCGGCTCGTTGAACTCGAGCGCGTAATTGACGTCGTCCGCCGCGATCTTGAGGTGTGAGAGCGCCTTCTTCAGGTTCTCGTGAAAATTCTGATACTGGTCCGGCGGGATGATCGCGGTCGTGTCGGAAAAGTAGTTCTGCCACACGGTCGTCTGCGCCAGCAGCTTGTAATCCCAGTTCTGGTTGGTCGCATCGGGCTTGGCGAGCAGGGCATTGACGTCGACGATGCTCTGCTTCATGAAATCGCCCAGGCCGTTGATATCGTCCCGGTATTCCTGGTCGTACCCACGGTAGTCATAGATCTGCGGCTTGTTGCCAATTGGTGTCCAGGTCGGCAGCGGCGTATAGGGCGAGACGGGAGTCGGGGTCGGCGTGCGTGTCGGTTCCGGGGTCTCGCTCGCGGTGGGCGCCACGGCGACGGCCGGAATCGTTGGGGGCTCGGGCGACTTCCGGTTGCCGATGACGTGGAGGGCGAAGACGCCCGCGTCTAGCAGTCCGGCGAACAGGATCAGCACGCAACCGGCTCCGGTCAACAGGATGTCCCGGTCGATTCCGCCGCGTTCCCTGGCCGGCGGCGTTACCTGGGCGCCCGCCTGTTCTTGTGGCTGCTGCCATTCGACGGCCGGAGCTGAGCTGGAAGGCATGTTGAGCGGCTTGATACTGGGCCGCTTGACCCCTCCCTGATCCCGGTTCATCTCGGTCGCCCCCTACTTCAAATTGCTTCGAATCATCGAGTGCGGCAGGTGCACGGTCGCGAGCGAACGAGCGGAGATGGATGAGCACGTGGCACAAGTGCCCTGGTCGTCGCGCGTCCATGGTGCGAAATTCAGTCTAGCCGGACCGGGCGTCGTTTTCTCTTTCACGTCACATGACTCAAGTACTGAATCGTCATGTCCACGTGGCTGCGCGTCGCGGGGTGTCTTCCGCGGAGCGCGCTGGACGGCTATACTCGCCCGACCATTCCCGTCACGATTTCGAGGAGGAACTGCATGGCGAGTCGCACCTGGTCACTCTCTACCCAGGAGCGCATCACACTCGAGCGGGCGCTCGACGCGCTCCTGCCGCCGTCCGGCAGCTTTCCTGTTCCATCACAAACCGGCCTGATCGACGACTTCATCATGCTGAGGGTTCCGGAGAAGGATGACGCTGGTCGACTCTATCCGGGCCTGGATGCTCCGCGACTCAAGGCGCTGCTGAGCTCACTGCAGGATGCGGCGGACATGACCGAATCGCTGACCATGCTGCAGCAGGAGCAACCAGAGGGGTTTCAACAGCTCTGGAGCCTGGCGATCTACGGCTATTACTCCCGCTCCGAGACGATCGCCGCGATTCAGCGAGACCTCGCGCCTGCGTATCATGGCGCTCCATTGCCGCGTGGTTATGTGGACGCGATGCCGCCGTGGGATGCCTCGGATCCGCTCCAGATGCCTCGCTCACCGCGCGGTTCGCATCTCCGAACCGAGCAGGTGCGGCGTGTGGATACCTCGAAGTTGACGGGTGAAGGGAGCCCCACATGAGTGGACCAGCCGCGACCGACGTACTGGTAATCGGCTCTGGGGCGGCCGGAGCGGCCCTCTCCTACCGCCTGAGCGAAGGTGGGCTGAAGGTCGTTTGCCTGGAGCAGGGCCCATGGATCCTGCCCGCGGAGCATCCACACTACAGCAATGAGTGGGAATTCGAATTGCAGCGTCGCTGGGGGCGCAATCCGATGGTGCGTCAGGCAGGGGCCGACTACCCGGTCTCCTCCACCCGGGTGAACCCGATGCTCTACAACGGTGTCGGTGGAAGCACGGTGCACTACAACGCGCACTGGCCACGGCTCAAGCCGGTCGATTTTCGCAAGGGGACCGAGCATGGGTTGGAGGGTTCGGCCGATTGGCCCATCAGTTACGAGGATCTCGAGCCCTACTATGAGCTGAACGATTCGATCATGGGCGTCTCGGGCATTGCCGGAGACCCAGCCAATCCGGCTCGCTCGCCCCGCCAGACACGCCCGCTGCCTGGCGGCATTCACGGACGGCGCATCGCCGCGGCATTCGAGCGGCTCGGCTGGCACTGGTGGCCCGCCGACAACGCGATCATTACCGAGGATTACGATGGTCGTACCGCCTGTGTCAACTGCGGAGCGTGTCGTAACGGTTGCCCGCGTGGTTCGCTGGCGACGGTAAGTTGGACCTACTGGCCACGCGCACTCAAGAATAGCGTCGATCTGCGTTCAAACGCGCGGGTCGAGCAGATTACCGTTGACGAACGTGGTCGTGCCAACGGCGCCACCTACATCAACCTGCGGACCGGGGAACGGGAGCACCAGCCCGCCTCGATCGTGGTGCTGGCGGCCAACGGCCTGGGAACGCCCCGCCTCCTTTTCCTGTCGGAGTCGAGCCGGTTTCCGAACGGCCTGGCCAATAACTCTGGACTGGTCGGTCGCTACCTGATGCACCATGCCTATGCGGAGAACACCATGATCTTCGCCGAGCCGATCGACGGCTTCACCGGCGCCTACGGCGCGCCGATTCTGAGCCAGGAGTTCTACGACACCGATGCCGAGCGGGGCTTCGTCAACGGCTTCACCTTCCAGATCGGCCGTGGGATGACCGCCTCCCCCGCGGGAATCGGCCTTCCATGGGGAAAGGGTCATCGTGACGCCTTCGCGAGGCTCTTCAACCACGAGATCTGGTTCAGCGTCCAGTCCGAGGACCTGCCGGTCTGGTCGAATCGGGTGCGGCTCGACCCACAGCACGTCGATTCGAGCGCCCTCCCGGGTGTGGCGATCGAGTGGGAACTGCACGAGAACGATCGACGGATCATCGAGTTTGGCGTCGAGCGGGCCGAGGAGTTGGCCGACGCGGCAGGGGCGCTGGAGTTGGTGACGAGCGGCGTGGCCGATCCGAACCCGGCCTGGCACCTGCTCGGAACGTGCCGTATGGGATCGGATCCGGAGACGTCGGTGACCGATGTCGATCATCAGACGTGGGACGTGCCGAACCTGTATATCTGCGACGGGTCATCGTTCGTGACGGGGGGTTCGGTCAACCCAACCTCGACCATCGGTGCCATGGCGCTGCGCTGCGCCGACCGCATCCTGGCCAGGGAAGATGCACACGTCTGAGCCGCGCACATCCGTTCGGGCGATGCATGCATGGCCGGCCGGCGACCAAACGCGTATGAACGTCCCGGCGTGATCAGCAATTGGTCGGCGGCTTGCTGACCGGCACCGGTCCGGCCACTACAGTGACCGGTGGAGCGTCACGACAAATGACACCGGATATCGTGACGCTATAGTCGGTACCTGTGCCCGTCTCCGCTGGGCAAGTCGTGATCGATGGGTTCACCCATAACGCCCGGGCGACGCATGCGTCGCCCGTCTTAACGTGGACTCGAGACCGAATCTACAGATTCTCGATCGTGATCGGCTCGATCTTGTCTGCCAGGTCGAAGCCGAAGATTCGCGAGTAGAAATACAGCTCCGAATCCAAACTGTGCTTGATGTTCTCGGCCTTGCGAAAGCCGTGCTGCTCTCCCTCGTAGGGGACGTACGCGTGCGGCAACCCCTTCCGCTGGAGCGCCTCGACCATCAGTTCCGCTTGGTGGGGTGGCACGACCTTGTCTTCCAGTCCCTGGAAAAGCACCAGCGGGCAGTTGAGCTGATCGGTGTGATACGCGGCCGAGCGCGCCTCGTAGACGTCCCTGGCCTCAGGATACGGCCCAACCAGGCCGTCGAGATAGCGCGATTCGAACTTGTGGGTCTCGCCGACGAACGCGGGCAGGTCGGCCAGTCCGTAGTAGCTTGCGCCCGCTGAATAGACGTCGGTGAATGTGACCGAATTGAGCGTGGTGAAGCCGCCCGCGCTGCCACCCCGAATCGCCAGCCGGTCTCCATCGACGTCGCCGCGCTGGGCCAGGTAGCGTGCCGCGTTGGCGCAGTCGTCGACGTCCACGAGGCCCCAGTTCCCCTTCAGCCGCTCGCGATACTCGCGTCCGTAGCCGGTGCTGCCGCCGTAGTTGACGTCGACCACGGCCAGACCGCGACTGGTCCAGAACTGCATCTCCATGTCGAGCAGGGAGTCGGTCGCGCCGGTTGGCCCGCCGTGGCTCATCACGATCAGCGGCGGTTTCTCGCCGGACGGACCAGTGAAGTCCTTGTTGATTGGCTTGTAGTAGAGGGCATGGGCCGTGAGACCGCCCTCGGTCGGGAATTCGATCGGCTCCGCGGCCGAAATGTAGCCGGGATCGATCGATAGGCTTGAACTGCGATGGACAACGTCGACGTTCCCGCTGGCCGGATCGACCGAAACGATCATCGGCGACTCAGTCGGGCTGCCGCCGGTGAGCCAGATCTTGCCGTCGTCCGAGACGTGGAGCGAATCGAGGATCGTCAGTCCGGTGTCGATTGGCTTGACCTGCTGGCTGCCCGGCGGGATCAGGCCGAGTGCGTCGATGCCGTTCTGGGAGTAGAGGCAGGCGATCGTGCCGTCTGACAGAACGTCGTACCGCGAGATCGCGAATACCCACTGCGGTACGCCAAACTCCGCCTCCATCGGCGCGACGGCGACAGCCTCGTCACCCTCCAGCCGGTAGATGTTCCACCAGTTGGTGCGGTCGGAGATGAAATAGAGATCGCCAGCAGGACTCCACGCTGGCTGGAAGATCGATTCAGTCTCGCCTCCGGCCACCCTGCGCGCGTTGGCGACGCCATCAGCGTTCAGGTCGGCCAGCCACAGCTCACAGCCGTCCCAGGGCATCTTCGGATGGTTCCAGGTCGTCCAGGCGAGGCGTTTGCCGTCCGGGCTGAGGCGAGGGAAGGCGTAGAAGTCGTTGCCGGAGACGAGCACCTGCGGCGCGGAGGTCCCATTGAGCGTCAGACGCACCAGGGTGTTCTGTGCCTCTTTCCCCTCGAAATGCCGCTCCTGCACCGCGACGGCTGTCCGTCCGTCCGGCGCCGGGTCTCCGTCCGCGAAGCGAAACTGCCACTCGAACTCGGGCTGCGGCGTGACCGCAATCGGATCGTCGCCCGAATCCTGGCGATAGAGCTGCTGGTCGGCGAAGCTGGAGAAGAAGACCGTCGATCCATGGACAAAGTAGGATCCGCCGCCGTACTCGTGCACCGTCGTCCGCACGTTGAACTCCGGTGGGGTCACGTCTGAGATGGTCCCATCGGGTGCGCGACGAACGAGTGCATTGCGTCCGCCTTCGCTCGGTCGCCCTTCGAGCCAGAAGACGTCGTTGCCGTTGACCTCCAGCTGGCCCAGTCGCACCGAACTCGACGCCGCGAGATCGGACGAGATCGGCGAGCGCCACGAGCCGTAGGGAGCCGTTGTCGGGTTGGCCATACGTCAAACCTCCAAAATGTATTCGTTCAATGACGCGCCCGGTGTCTACCGCTACCGGCCGACCTTGGGGCGAACCTGATTCGCGAATCGCTCCATACGCGCCAGCATTCCGTCCAGTGTGCTGTCCTGCAGGCCGAGCATGATGTGCCGCACGCCAAGAGCGGCAAAGGCGTCGATGTCGGCGGCCACGTCCTGAGGCGTACCGGTGAAGGACCGCCGCTCGCCGGATGGCGAGGTGATCGAATCCCAGTCACTGTACCAGCCAACGCTGTAGGCCAGGTCGATCGAACCTGGGTCGCGCTCTTCCTGCTCGGCATAGCCACGCAGCCGCTCGATCGCCCGCGAGAGCTGATCCACCGTCTCCATGGGATGTCGCGGGTTGCTGCCGATCGGATACCAGGCATCGCCCAGGCGGGCGACGCGCTTGAGAGCGGCACTGCTCTCGCCGCCGATCCAGATCGGTGGATGCTGCTGGGCGGGCTTGGGCGCGAAGGCGATGTTGGCAAACGAGGTATACCGGCCGTCGAAGGACGGCTCATCGCTGGTCCAGAGTTCCTGTATGGCGCGAAGGTATTCGTCCGTGACCCGGCCACGCTCGTCGAAGGAGGGCGCACCGAGCGCATCGAACTCTTCCCGCATCCAGCCTGCGCCGACACCAAAGAGGAGGCGACCATTCGACAGCACGTCGAGCGAAGCCAGCATCTTGGCCGTCAAGACAGCTGGACGCTGCGGCAGGACCATGACCGAGGTAAGCAGCTTCACTCGGCGAGTGCGCGCCGCGACGAAGGTGAGGAGCGACAGTTGCTCCAGGCAGGCGCCGGACGGGTCTCCGGCCCACTCACCGGTGGCGCTATACGGGTAGCGCGAATCGATCGCGCGCGGAATGACGACGTGGTCGCTGACCGAGACGATGTCGAAGCCGAATTCCTCGCCCCGTTCCACCAGCGTCGCCAGGTTATCCGGCGTTGCCAGTGGCCCGCGCGTGGGCAGGCTAAATCCAAATTCCATGTCGATCCCTCCCTGATCCCATCATTCGCACCGTACGTTGCGCCGGGGGTGCCGTCAAGAGGATGTCCTCTCTGCCGTGATCGCGGTCGTCACTCATCAGGTTGCAACGTAAGGAACATGCGCCATATGCGAAATGTGCGGTAGTGGCTTGTTTCGTCTGTTCCAGCTCAGTCGGGTGTGGTTGACTCCCGGATTCGGACAACGACTGGCTCGGCAAGCACGAGATCTGCCGAACCGGTTCGGTCAAGCATCACAGTCACCCGGTACGAAAGATGCCCGGCTACAGAGGCGCAGTCCACTGACGGGACTACATCTCGTCGCGATATTCGGCTCAGTCCATGTGTCGACTTTGTCCTGGTTGGCTCTGGGTTTTCAACCCGGAGCGACGGCATTCAAATGACCCGATTCAGGAGTGCATCTCGATCATCGACAGCGACGATCATCCTGTCGTCAACCCACACCGCGAACACCGTGAATTGGGGTCGTTCGGTGGATGCAGCACTCCCCTTCAAATCACCAGGACCCCTCACCGCGTTCGTGTCACCTTGCTGAGGCCGCGAGGATGATCCGGGTCGATTCCCTTGGCGCGAGCCAGCGCCAGTGCGAAGAGTTGACCGGGCACAATCGCGACGATGGGCGAGATCCACTCCGGCACGCCGGCTGGGATCGGCAGTGACACGTCCGCACGCGACAGCAGGTCGTGGTTATCGGAGATGGCGATCATGCCGGCGTGTCGCGCGGCGAGGAGATCCGCGAGCGCCACGACGTCATCGAAGACCCGCCCAGAAGGCGCAACCAGAATCGCGGGAAAGCCGTCGTCGATAACCGCGACCGGGCCGTGCAGGAATTCGGCGGAGGAATATGCCTCGGCCGAGACGTAGGACGTCTCCTTGATCTTCAGCGCAAGCTCGAAGGCGGTGGCGTAGTTGAAGCCCCGGCCGATCACCACGAACTGCTCCTCTCCGGCCAGGCTGGTCACGCCGGGAGCAACGCCCCGGTTCAGGTCGAGCGTCTGGCGGATGACGTCCGGTAGCGTCGCGAGCTGGTCGCGCTGTCTCCGGTCGCCGGTCAATGCGACGGAGATCATGGCCAGGGCCGCTAGCTGGCTGGTGTAGGTCTTGGATGCCGCGACCGCGCGTTCCTCGCCGGCGTGGAGCTCCAGGCAGAATTCGGCCGCTTCAGCGAGCTCCGACGTGGGTTCGTTGGTCAGTGCCAGCGTCAACGCTCCCTGACTCCGCGTTTCTCGAATGACCGACACGATGTCAGGCGATTGCCCAGACTGGCTAATGCCGATGACCAGCGCCCGTGGCAGGCGCGGCGGAGATTGGTACAGCGTGAAGAGCGAGGGTGTCGCCAGCCCGACTGGCAAGCCGTTGTGCGCGCCAAAGAGGTACTGGGCGTAGCGTGCGGCATTGTCGGACGTGCCGCGCGCCGCGATCATCACGAAAACAGGATCGAAAGATCGAATACGTTCAGCGATCGCGGAAGCATCCGCCCGCGCAGTCTCGAACAGGCGCGCCAGCGTCACCGGTTGTTCCAGTATTTCAGCCTCGAATTGGCTCGGCATGGTCATGTTACCTGCGTGATCGTTCGACGAGCTTGCGTGAAGCGAGGTCAAGCGTGTTGTCGGCCTGTTCCAGGCGTGATCGGGCCTGGTTGACCCAGAGCTGGTCCGCCTCTCGACTCTTGAGCTCGCGTGTAAGTGCTTTCCTGACGGCAACGGGAGCGGGACCCCCGAGAATCGATCGTCGTGCCACAAATTCGAACGGGTCGGTCACGCCACGCAGAATGTCTTTTGTCAACGCGACTCGCTTGCCACTTAGGGAATGGACGATCAGCTCGACCATCTCCGGGGTCAGCGCTCGCAAGTCCTTGCCATCCGCCGCGAGATCTTGCACGATCCACCCAACCACACCGTGCGCTTCACGGAACGACAGGCCACCATCGATGGTGAGTCGCTCGGCGAGCTCGGTACAGGCTCCAAACCCAGATCGTGCCGCCTCGGCGAGTTGTTCCCGATCGACTCGAATCGTTGCCAGCACGTCGGACAGGAGCGTGAAGACGCTGGCGGCATGATCGCAGCAGCGCAGAAGGGGCACGAAGATCTCGTCCTCGACGTCGACGGTGTCTCCGAACGCTGCGGTGTGGACCATTGCCTCGACCGTCGCGGCGTCGCCAAGCACGTACCCGATACGGGCGCGAATGTGCTCCAGCACTACCGGGTTGCGCTTCTGCGGCATGATCGAGCTGATCTGGATGAATTCGTCTCCGACCTGGACGATCCCGACGTCGGTCCGGCCCCAGATGAGAAGATCGTTCACGAAGCGGATCAGGCTCAAGCAGCAGGTTCGGAGCGTGCTGACGGTCTCGAGCATGTAGTCGGCCGCGCCGACCGCGTCGTAGCCGTTCTCGACGATCCCGTCGAACCCAAGCAGGCTCGCCAGGCGATCGCGCTCGACCGGCAGGCTGCTGGAGGTGAAGGCCGCGACACCCAGCGGCGACTGGTTGGTGTGGTCGTATGCCAGCCGCATGCGTGCGGCATCCCGCCCAATCGGGCCGAGAACGCCCAGGAGGTAGTGGGCTAACGTCGTCGGTTGGGCATCCTGGGTATGCGTCACACCTCGCATTACGGTGTCGATGTGATCGCCTGCCAATGACCCGACGCGTTTCCGGAGGCCGCAGTGGAGATCCGCCAGGGTAAGCAGTCGCCGCCGGAGCGCCATCCGGCAGAGTGCGGCCGAGAGATCGTTGCGTGAGCGGCCCAGTTGCAGGTTGCCCCCAGCGTCGTCACCGGCGATCTCGATGATGCGCCGTTCGACTGCGAAGAAGAGGTCCTCGACGGCTGGATCGTAGCGGTAGCTCTCCGCGCCGGCCACCTCCGCGTCGAGAATGCCGGAGATGAGCCGCCCGCCACGCTCTGGGTCAACCGTTCCCTGTTCCACCAGCATCACGGCGTGCGCTTTATTCGCCGCCATCATCGCCTCGAACAGCTCCCGTTGCCCGAATCTGAAGGCTGGTTCCAGGATGTGCCGGGCATAGCCGGCAGCCGGGAAGGTGGAGGATTGTTCGACGTCCGGGTTCATATCGTCACCTCGATCAGAGCGAGACGTGCAGCAGGCGCGCGGCGTTGCCACCGAAGATCGACTGTAGGTCGTCGTGCTTCAGTCCCATGAAGCGGCAGATGCGCATCTGATCCTGCAGGTAGCGCATCGAGAATCCCCGCGGAAACCAGCTCGAATCGGTGCCGAAGATGACCCGCTCCGGGCCGATGGTCTCGAGGAACTTCCTGAACAGATCGTCCAGCGTGAGCTGGTAGGGCATCCAGCGAACCCACTGGTTCGAGCCGGACGTATCGACATGCACATTTGGGCATGCCCAGCAGAGGAACAGGAGTTCCTTGACGAACTGGATGCCGAAATGCGGCACGACGAAGTTGACCGTCGGGAAGTCGCGCGCGACTTGCTCCAGGTGCGCGGGATTGATCTTGTCGTTAAAGGCGATGCCGCCTGGACCGCCGAGCATGCCGAAATGGATCAGGACGGGTATGCCATGCCTGGCGGCCACGTCCCAGGTCGCGTAGGCCGAGCGATCGTCGATCCGCCTGCTGAGCGTCGGCGCGATCAGCTTGTAGCCCTTAAGGCCAAGCTCTGTAACCGCTCGCTCGAGCTCCGCGGCCGCGTCCTCACCAAACGGTTCGTGATGGGCAAAGCCGATGAAGTCGTCCGGGTGCCGTTGAATGACCTGCGCCAGTCGATCGTTGCCGCCGCCGGTGACGAACCCGATCCGTGAGATGCCGTAGCGGTTCAGCTCCTCAACCCAGAGATCGGCCTCCTCCTCCCAGTTCCGGTCGCCGGTTTCCGGCGGAGGGAAGTCCCAGGCATAACGCCACTGCTCCGCATAGCGTGCCACCTGCGCTTTCCGATATTGAGCCGCTTCGTGGGCTGGAGTCCCGGGTTCATAGGTGGGCCCGGTACGACCGGTGGTGCTGTCTTGACGCAGCCGGAAATGCGCATGAAAGTCGATGACCGTCAGATCCTGAAACGTGCGTTGACCCATGCCACCTCCCGCAGCGGAGTCCGTCGTTCGCCTGGTCGAATCAAGGTATTCGCTTGTCTGGTGGTTGGCAAGAGCGGGAGATCCGTGGGCTACGCGGTGATAGACAGGTGTTGTGTCATGAATTACGCTTCTACGAACCGACAGGGATGTGAAGATCACCGGGGCGAACACGGGAGGAGTGCCGGGCGTTATGAGCAAGGACTATCGCCGTTACAGCTACTGGCTCGAGTCGTGTGGAGATGACCTCACGCCACGACCGGCGCTCGACGGCTCGATCGATGTCGACGTCGCCATTCTCGGGGCTGGCTTTACCGGCCTCTGGACCGCCTACTACCTCAAGAAACAGGACCCGTCACTCGATGTCGCTATTGTCGAGAAGGAAATTGCCGGGTTCGGCGCCTCGGGTCGGAACGGCGGTTGGGTGACGCCCGGTCTGCAACTCTCGTTCGGATTGATGTCCGAGCGCTTCGGCACTGACGCCACCATCGCGCAGCACAAGGCGATGGTCGAGACGGTCAACGAGATCGAGCGCGTCGTCGTCGATGAGGGGATCAACTGCGATTTCCAGAAGTCGGGCGCGCTGCGGATCGCTCGTGGCGAGCATCAGTTGCCCGCCATCGAGCGTAGCTACGAGACCTACCAGCGCTTCGGCATCGCCGACGAATATACCCTCCTGGACGAGGAGCAGACGCGGGAGCGGGTCAACGTCGCCGACGCGCTGGGGTCGCTCTTCACGCCGAACTGCGGGGTGGTTCACCCGGCCAAGCTCGCGCGCGGCCTGGCCCGCCTGGTCGAGCAGATGGGTGTGACGATCTACGAGCAGACGGAGGTGACCGACTACGCCGAGGGGGAATCACCGCGGCTCTTCACCGATCGCGGCGACGTGCGAGCGCGCACATTGGTCCTGGCGGGCGAATCGTACCTGTCGCAACTGCCCAAGCTGAACCGCCAGCTCATCCCGGTCTATTCGCTGATCGTGCTGACCGAGCCGCTCAGCGACCGAGATTGGCAGGAGATCGGTTGGGAGAGTCGCGAGTGCATCTCCTCCAACCGCTTCACCGTCGACTATCTCTCCAAGACGGTCGACGGTCGCATCGTCTTTGGCGGCCGTGGCGCGCCATATCACTACAACTCGCAAATCGCCGATGAGTTCGACCGGCATGAGCCAACCCACGCTATGCTGCGACAGATGACGATCGACTGGTTCCCGATGCTCAAGGACGTCCGTTTCACCCATGGCTGGGGCGGTCCACTCGGCATGCCGCGTGACTGGATGCCGACCATGTCGTATGACCCGACAAGTAATGTCGCCAGCGCGCGTGGCTACACGGGACAGGGCGTGGCGACGGCCAATCTCTCGGGACGCGTACTGACTGATCTCATTACCGGATCGCAATCGGACTTGACCGAACTGCCGACGGTCAACCACCACTCGCCGGACTGGGAGCCGGAACCGCTACGCTGGCTCGGCATCCGCTATGTCCAGAACGGCTTCGCTCGGCTTGACGACGAAGCGGAGCGAACCGGCAAGGCCCCGAGCGGACGCAGCCTGACGGAGTTCCTCGGGCGACACTGAAATCCTAGAACTGGCAGGCGTTCGAGCGCCTGCCAGCTATCGTGTGCGGGATCTTCGCTTCAGATCGCAGCCGGGTTCTGCGTCGTCATGCGCCGTGGACTGTCATGGATGACGTTTCCCATTCGACGGCCAACCGGTCTTCCGTTGGAATCGGAACATGCAGCTCATTCAGTACTGGGTGAAGGTAGGTCTCGGCAAACCGGCGTGCGTCGTCATCAGTCTCCCAGACGTTGATCGCCCACCATCCGCCGTCTTCGGTCGGTCCCTCGGCATGATAGAGGGCGCCGTCTGGTCGTTTATTTCCCAGACTTTGTCCTACTTGAGTGATGACTTGTCGCGCCTGTTCAGGTGAGATGTGCGGTACCCGTGTGAAATAGGCAACTGACATCTGTTCGCTCCTTCTCGAGTGCTATCAAACGACGCGTGTGAACCTGAAGAGTCAGTGGCATGATTAACCTGGGTTTCCGTAGACACGCTGAACCATGTCGGCCAACGAAGTGCCTCGCAACGAGGGGAATCGTCGCTCGAAATCAGGTCCATCGAACGTCTGATCGGTCGTATCCATGACGACTCCCGCCTGGATCTGACGCGCCAGTGTCCGGTTGACTGGACGCATGAGGACCGACATCACCCGCATCATGGGCAGCGGCACACTGCTTACGCTTCCCTCCTTTCCGGTAACGCGCACGAAAGTCTCGATGACCTGTCGCATCGTGAGACACTCCGGTCCACCGACCTCAATGACCTCCCCGCGGAGGGTGCGATCCAGGACGGATTGCTCCACCAACCGAGCCACATCATCAACCGAAACAAAGTTGATCGGATTATGTCCACCGCCGAAGATTCGCGTCTTGCCGCTGCTGAGAAGCGGTTCACCGATGAGCGTCGCCCAGGTCTCCATGTACGCGGTTGGTCGGATGATGGTCCAATCAAGCCCGCTCGCACGTAGTTCCGTCTCGGCCCGGAACTTCATGCGAAACAGTTCCATCGGGTGGTCCTCCGCGGCACCATGAACTGAGATGAGGATGACGTGAGCGACTCCGCGATTTTTCGCGACGGTGATGAGGTTTCTATTGCCGAGATAATCGACCGTCTCGGGGCTGTCCTCTCCGGTCCCGGTGAAGCCATGCACCGCCGAGATCACGGTGTCCACACCAATCATCGCTTGATCGAGCGAGCGCCGGTCGCGCACATTTCCAGCGATCAGTTCGACCATATCCCCAGACTGGACGGGGCTTCGATTCGGATCACGCGTGAGCACGCGTACCGGTAGTTGTCGCTTCGTCAGCACGGAGACGACCTTTCGTCCGAGATTCCCGGTTCCCCCGGCAATGAGGATCATCGTTGCCTCCTGTTCGCCTGCCCCAGCGCGAGCGTGTCATTCCAGTGTCGATTGCGCTCCGACCGCGCACCTAACTGCGGCGTCGACATTGATGCCGGAAGGTTCGATCGGCTCCATGTACATCCGCACCCACGCGATCTTGCCCATGTGAATTTCCTGAATCGTCACCCCGCGCATGTCGAGTGGACGTCCGTCCGCGCGTGTGCCGCTCCATTCCCATTCGGTCCACTCGATGTTCCCAGCCGTGGCTGATCGAACCAGAACCGAACGAATGTCGGGCACGGACGCAAAGATGCTGGCCCAGTTGTTTCGCATCTGTTCCTGTCCCTTGAAGGCCCGTGCCGGATGAACAGGGAACGTGCTGTCGTAGTTCAGGTGAAAGCAATCAGCCAGCGCGTCAAGGTCGTGCTGATTGATCGCCTGCGTCAATCGTCTGACGACATCAGTTGTGCTGCTGGCGTTTTCGTCCATTGACGGCCTCCTTGGGGTCCTGTCGTGCGCCAGGATCGCTATTTCCGGATCATTGTTGTCCATCAGGGGTCGTGTCGCTGATCGTTCCGGTCTGTTTGCTATGATAGTTCTGCTGATTCCGCGAAGTGCGCCAGGAGTGCGCCAATGCTGCGCCAATCCCGGCCCGACGGTGAAGACCCGCGTCCAGTCAACATGCCGCCGTGGCATGTCGTGCTCCGCAGCCTGCGTGAGGCGGCCGGCCTAACCCAGGAGGGCTGGGCTGCGTATCTCGGCTCTGGCCGTCGCACCGTACAGCGCTGGGAACGCGGTGACGGTTCCCCAGACGCGACGGCGACCCAGGTCCTGGTGGAATTCTGCGCGGAGCGCGGGCTCTTGCGAACGTATCGCCGTGGCCCGCTCTCCGGTCTGAACGTGACGGCGGAGGTGCTTCGCGAGTTGATGGCGGACGCGCGCGTCTCCCGACGCGGGTCGCAGTCACCGGCCGCCCGAACCGCCGTACGGGAATCTGATACCCGCAGCCGCCAGTTGACGCTCCTCAGGCAATCACATACTGCGCCACACAAATTGCCGGTGGACCTCACCAGCTTCGTTGGCCGGGTCGTCGAACGGGACGAACTGGCTCGCTTGCTCGACGCGCACAGGCTCATCACACTGACGGGCGCCGGAGGTGTCGGCAAGACCCGTCTGGCGATCGCTGTCGGTCGTGATTCGGTGGGGAGCTTCTCCGATGGAGTCTGGCTTGTAGCGTTGGATGACCTGCAACACGGATCCGCTATCGTCCAGCGGATGGCGAGGATCATGGGAGCGCGCGAGGAGCCCCAGCGGGCGCTCGTCGATACGCTCATTGACGCGCTTCGCTGGCGCGACTCGCTGCTGCTGCTCGACAACTGCGAGCACGTACTGAGCCAATGCGTTGACCTCGTCGAGCGAATTCTGCGCGAATGCGCCGGCGTGCGCATTCTTGCCACCAGCCGAGAACCTCTTGGGATTGGCGGCGAGATTGTCTGGCGCGTGCCATCGCTGGCGCTGCCCGAAGACGATTCGGTCATCGATATTGTCGGCGCCGGCCAGGTCGAATCCGTCACGCTCTTTGTGGATCGGGCTCGCGCGCAATTACCTGCCTTCGAATTGAACGCCGCGAATGTGCGAAATATCGTTCGAATCTGTCGCAAGCTCGATGGTATTCCGCTGGCGATCGAACTCACGGCGGCACGCGCACGGGCGCTTTCACCCGCCGAGATCGACAGGGTGCTCGACAGCCGTTTCGGACTCCTGAACTCGATGGTATCGGGACGCCTGACGCGTCATCAGACGCTGCGCTCATCGATCGAGTGGAGCTATTCGCTGCTGGACGCCGACGAGCAGCTCCTCTTCGATCGGCTCTCCGTTTTTCCGGGCGGCTTCGACCTCGAAGCCGTCGAACGAGTCTGTTCCTTTGACGGCGTGTCGGACATCGTCGATCCGCTTGCGCGGCTGGTCGACAAATCCCTCATTCACGCTGATCCGTTGGCGGATGACGGAGTGACGCGTTATCGCCTGCTTCAAGCCGTGCGCGGCTACGGAGTGGAGCGGCTCGCGGCACGTGGGGAATTGGACACGCTGCACGCACGCCACGCACGTTACATCGCTCATTGCGCCGAGGTGGTTGAACAGGCGATCCATGGCCCGGACCAGCACCGTTGGTTCAGTTGGATTATGCGGTCGGAGGCCAGCATTCGGACGGCGATCGATTGGTCACTCGAGCCCGACATCGAGACTCATCTGCGCATCTGCGTTGCACTCTGCTGGGCCTGGGGCGCTCTGGGACGCGCCAGAGAGGCGCGCGCCTGGCTCGAACGCATCCTGGAGCGTCCAGAGTTGAGACGGTATCCGGAGTTCAGGCCGCGGGTTATCGCCTTGTTGAGCATGATGTCAATCCTCAGGGGCGACCTGGCCTCTGCCGATCAGCTGTCACGCCAAGTGACGAACGATCACTCGGAGCGAGCCGACCCGGTCGCCCGGCTCGTCGCCAGCGTTGCCAGGCTTCAGATCATGCAGGACGCGGGCGACCAGGTGGCTACGCTCCTGGCCGATGAGGTGAAGCGCCTCGCCGGTCAACTCGGCGATACCTGGTATATGATCCGGCTTTCCGAAATTCTGGCGCGCGCGGCGCTACGTCGAGGCGACCAGATCAGCGCAATCGCGCAACTGGAAGAGGCCGTGCGACTGGCCCGGCGCGCGGGTGATACCTGGAGCCTGGCGCAGGTGCTCAACAATCTGGGCGACGTGGCACGTGCGACCGGCAAACATGCCGAGGCTGGAGCCATGTATGAAGAGAGCCTGGCGCTGCGGGAGTCGCTCGGCATTCCCGGCTTGTCACCGAGTCTGAAGCACAACCTCGGCTATGTCGCACTTGCCGCCGGCGACCTCCGTGCTGCGCGAGAGAAATTTCGGGACGCAATCGGCGAGTTCTTTCAGACGAACGACCGGCGCGGCATTGCTGAATGCCTTATTGGGCTGGCCTCAGTCGTGGCGGCCCAGGGACGATACCAGGATGCCGCCAAGTTGTTCGGTGCTGGAGCCGGAGCGCTTGAAGCCCTCGGCGCCGAAATCTGGCCGGCGAATCGTGCGGATGTCGAGCGCTGGATGCAACTCGCCAGGTCGGGACTCGGAGACCACGTCTTCCAGGAGATGTTCGCGAACGGGTCCATGTTGTCTCTCGATGACGCTCTCGATATCGCTGAGTCAGCGATTCCGACCTGATTCGGCCGTCACTCGATGTTCGCCCAGCATCGCGGCAGTCCGAGCTCCGCCACGAGGTCGTCACTACGCCAGCGCGGTTTGCGTGCGCCGTCGCATCACTCGGCTGATCATTGGAATTGCCAACCAGAGAAATTCGACGTGCGACGTGACGGTGGCGACCGGAATCGACGCCACAAAGACTACCAGTGGAATGCTGAGCTGAAGCAGGACTTGTTGAATAGTGGATCGACTCAGTGTCCTATCGACCAGGCGCCAGTGGTACGTCGCATAGAGCCAGAGGACAACGAATAGCAAGCTGGTTATCGCGAGTGAGACGGAATAAAACACCACGGCGGGGGGCAAATTGCCGTATTCGCTGATGACCGAGCTGGAAAAGGGCAAGAACGCGACGGACATCAGGAACAGGATGTTGATCCAGATGAACGCTCGGTCATACCTCCGCACGTAGCGGAAGGTTCGATGGTGTGTTGCCCAGAACCCACCGATGACAACGAAGCTGACCACAAATCCGAAAAAGTGGGGTCCGAGATTCTTCAAGCTCGTGACGACTTGAGACGCGGTCGCGCTCGAGCCGAGATCCGGGAGACGAATGTCGATGACCAGCAGTGTGATGGCGATGGCGAAAACGGCATCGCTGAAGAAGATGAGGCGCTCGAGGCCGGCTAGATCCCCTTCGGACGCTTCGATCTCGCGGCGCGCATGCCTGGCGCCCGTGGGAGTCCGTCGCCGGCCGTGCTGTCGACTGTGCCGCGGAGTGCTATCTGGCCCTGACATTGGCCGTTTCCTGCTCCGTCCCGTTGACCTAGACGACTCCTTCTTGACGCAGTTGCGCGACCTGATCCGTCGTGAGCCCGGCATAATCGCGCAGCACCTCGTCGGTGTGTTCGCCGAGCAGTGGCGGATGACGTCGTACTTCAGTTGGAGTCTCCGACATGATGACCGGTCCGCCAACGACCTTGACGCTGCCCGCGGTCGGATGCGGCACCTCGACCAGCATGCCGCGATGCTGAATCTGCGGGTGCTCCAACGCCTGCCCTACTGTGTTGATTGGCCCGCATGGAATACCCGCCTCAGTCATGCCCGCCAGCCAAACCCCGGCATCCTCGGTCTCGAAGATGTCCTGAAGCAGTGGGATCAATACGTCGCGGTTGGCGACGCGGCGCGGATTGGTGGCGAAGCGCTCGTCGCCGGCGATCTCGGGATGTCCCATCAGATGACATAGTGCCGAGAACTGGCGATCGTTCCCGACTCCGACGATGAACCACTGGTCGCGGCCTTTGAAGGTCTGGTACGGCACGATGGTCGCGTGGGCATTGCCGTAGCGCTTCGGCTCATCGCCCGAGACAAGATAGCTACTGCCGACGTTGGCCAACCAGGCGACGGCCGATGACAGCAGCGCCGCGTCGATGCGCTGTCCCCTACCGCTGATGTCGCGTGCATGCAGCGCGGCCAGGATGGCGTTTGAGGCATACAGAGCGGTCGTTATGTCGACTACAGCGATGCCAACCTTCATCGGCTGACCCTCGACTTCACCGGTCACGCTCATGATGCCTCCCTCACCCTGGGCCACGAAGTCGTAACCCGCGCGCTCGGCGTAGGGGCCGTCCTGGCCGTAGCCGGTAATCGAGCACCAGATCATGCCCGGGTTTTCGGCCGAGAGGGCGTCGTAGCCGATTCCCATCCGGTCGAGCGAGCCCACCTTGAAATTCTCCACCACGATGTCGCATTGCCGGGCCAACCCTCGTAGGATGTCGCGAGCGCGCTCGTCTTTGAGGTTGAGGGTAACGCTCTTCTTGTTGCGGTTGGCGCACAAGTAATAGGCGCTCTCGCCACCGGCCCAGGGCGGGCCCCAGCGACGGGTGTCGTCTCCTACTCCGGGTTGCTCGATCTTGATGATCTCGGCTCCGAGATCACCGAGCATCATGGTGCAGTACGGCCCGGCCAGAACTCTCGACAAATCGAGCACGCGAATTCCGTCGAGCGCTCCGCTCATCCTCTGTCCTCTTTCTATCCGGCGTCGCGCGAGACCAGGATGGCCAGCGCGCGACCAATCAGGTTCCCATTTTCAGGGTAGCCTAACACACCGGACGGCCGCGATGGCTGCGGTGAATCCAGGCAGAGATGCGGTCGATGTTGCTGCAGCGAACTGTGCGTTCCGGCTCGCGCTCGATGCAGATGCACGGCCTCGCACACCTGGCGCGATCCGCCGCGAGGTTGCCTCAGACGACGACGACGGAATCGTCGCTCCCGTGATCGTTCGGCATGTAACGATCAGCGGCGTGGTCGTTTTCCCAGCGCTCGCCGTCCAGCAGGTAGCGGAAGCGGTACTCATTGCCAGGCTTCAACGAAATCGTGGTGGTGAATCCCCCATCCTCGCGGCGCTTCATCTTGTTGGAATTCCTGTCCCACTCGTTGAACTCTCCGACCAGGTTGGCGCTCTGCGCGTTCACCTCTGGCGGGAGTTCAAAGGTGACCCGGCAGGAGCGACGGGTCTTGGTGTACTCCTTGTTGATCATCCGATATTCTCCTTCCGTTCCATTCCTTGCACGCTCGATGCCGTCGACCCGGATGCCTCGACCGCCAGAATCGCCGTGTTGATACCGAATCCCGGCCCGATCGCGCCCGATCCATGTCGGCATGACGCGTCGTCACTATTCTCACTGTACCAAATCCTGTACCGGAATATGTTATGTCAATTTCTGGATCTGATGGCGGTCTCATCTCTTCCCCCGTGAATCTCTCACCGACGCTACCTCGAATCGTGAGAGAGGACCATCACCCAGAGCAGGAGCAAGCGAACCACGATCAGTGGACGAAGGTCGTTTCTCCTCGCCGCCCTTGCGTCGAACTGCGACCTATGCTATTTATCGACGAGCACACGACAATGCATTCTGTCGCGATGTGTATGGCGGAGAGCCCGTGCGGGCGGCTGGTGCGCGCCTCGGCACGGGCCAATCCGGGCGGGTCAAGGGTTTGCCTTCCCGAAATCCGGCGTGCCCAACGCGATGGCAGGGAACGTGGGGGGAATCCATGGGGCTTCGAGGACCAGCGGCGCTCTCGCTGGCGCTGGTGATTGTGCTTGGCATTCAGACAGCGCCAGTTCTGGTGAAGCGGCCCGCGTCAGCAGGAAGGATCGAAGCGACGGATAATCAAAGTCGCGCGGAGAGCGCCTACAACGGCTTGCTGAACTATCTGTATGATGGCTCGAGCCACCTCTTCGCGGCATCATACCCGCCCGGATTTACCAAGCAACCGTACGCGTATCACTGGCCGTTCTCGCAGGCGATGGCCGCCACCATTGACATGTACGGCATCTCCGACCGCTACAGGAGCGATCTGATATCGCGTCGAACCGGCATTTCGGCCTTCTGGGACGCCGGAGCTTCGCCGCCGGGCTACGACTCCGCGGTCCGCCCACCGTTCGGCGGCGGAGGTGACAAGTTCAACGACGACAACGCTTGGGCCGCACTCGATTTCGAGCGCATCTTTCGCATGACGGGTGATCCCGGCGCGCTGGTTCAGGCCGAGCGCCTGTTTGACTTCATCTGGAGCAGCTGGAGCGACGCCCCGGTATGTTCGGGCGCTGGTGGCTCTGGCGGCATCTTCTGGAAGGTGCAGACCCGAACGGAAACGAATCACGACCGGAACGTGGTGAGTAGCGCGCCGACGATCAAGCTGGGCTTGCGCCTCTACCAGGTGACGGGCCAGCGCCCCTACCTCGATCGTGCCGAGCTCATGTACGAGTGGGTGAACCACAACCTACGCGACTCCGACGATGGTCTCTACTGGGACCACATCGGGGTCAACGCCCGTGGTGAGTGCACAATCGAGACGACGAAATGGAGCTACAACCAGGGCACGATGATTGGTGCGAATACACTCTTCTACGAGGTCACCAGCGACCCGGTCTATCTCGAACGGGCCCAGTCGATCGCTCAAAGCGCGCTCTCGCGTTACGACTGCGAAGACGGCTGCACCAGTGACAGCAGGATTCTCTCTCACGGTCCCGCGTTTAATGCGATCTTCTTCCGCAATCTCCTGCTCCTTTCGACGGTCGATTCGACGAACCCGGCATATCGTCAGTCAATGCAGTCCTACGCTGATCTGATCTGGGACGATACCGACATCCGCCGCACGATGCGCCAGGAGACGCTCTTCTTCTTCGGCGACAATGGCGATTACGTCGATCTGTTGAATCAGGCCGCCATGGTGCAGATCTATGCTTCGCTTGCCTGGGATCCCGGTAAGCTTGCACTGATCGCCTGACCGCCGCGGTCAGCTCCTCGACTCGATTGCCAGGACCACGCCGATGCCGTCCGGGTCGTGCGCTCGCAATGCGGTACCGCCGTCGTCAGCGTCGGCTGGTCCGACGTCGATCCCCTCCCCTTCCAGACGTTGTCGGATGGCATTTAGGGTCGCCTGATCCGGAAGCAGGACGGTGAAGTCGATTATTCCGGCGACGTCTTCACCAGCCGGCGGCACCCCACGGCCCGCCCAGACGTTGAGGCCGATGTGATGGTGGTAGCCACCCGCCGAGACGAACAACGCTCCCTGGAACGTGCGCTGCATCACGTCGAAGCCGAGCACGTGAGCGTAGAAGTGTTCGGCGGCTGCGAGATCGCTTACCTGCAGATGCACGTGTCCAATATCGCTTCCGGCCGGCATGGTGCCGTCGTCCGGTTCGGAGCCCTCCAGGGTACCGAAGAGGGATTCCAGGTCGATCGGATCACTGATCATCTGAAGTGCGCCATCCCGGTACGGCCACTCGACTCGCGGCCGATCGGCGTAGATCTCCAGTCCGTTGCCGTCCGGATCATTGAGGTAGAAGGCCTCGCTGACGCCGTGGTCCGCCAGTCCCGGCACATTCCAGCCGTGGTCGACCAGGCGCTTGATGGTGCGGGCCAGGTCCGGCCGTGACGGCACTCTGATCGCGGCGTGATATAGACCGGCCATGCGCCCGGGCCTGGGTGGAACGCCGGGCACTTCATCCAGCTGGAAATGGGCGGGCTTCCCCATCGTCGGCAGGAGACGTACCCAGTGGTCACCAAGCGTCTCAGTCCGATACCCGAGGATGTCGCGATAGAAGCGGAGCGAGCGCTCCAGATCGGCGACGCGGAGCCGGACCTGACCGGTGTGGGTCGAAGCGGGTAACGATGGCCGGGCCGGGGTTGTCTGTGATGTGGTCATGTTCCACCTCCGCAATCTTGTCGCTTAAGAACGAGCATCAGTCTCGAATAGCCTCGTCTCGCATGCGAATGACCCAGTCGGCCAGCGCCGCCATGAATTGTCGCAGGAGTGCCCGCACGTCGTCGTCCACCAGTTCGAGCTGCTCGTTGAAGAGCTGGGTCTCGTTCGGCAAGACGACCTCCGGCTTGAGCATGACGAACGACTCGGTGAAGACGAAGACCTGACGCAGGGCCAGTTGGGCCCGGACGCTGCCGAAGCGGCCGCCTGCCGTCCCCATGATGCCGACCGGCTTGTGCTTGAGGGCACTGCTCGTCGCTGGACGCGAGGCCCAGTCAATCGCGTTCTTGAGGCCGCCGGGGATGGAGTAATTGTATTCCGGCGTGGCGATCAGCAGCCCGTCGGCCGCCCTGATCCGCTCTCTCAAGCGGCGCACCGGTTCGGGTGGCGTTGCCGTATCAAGATCGGCATTGTAGAGCGGGATGTCGCCGATCTCGGTGGTCTCGACGGTGACCCCAGCCGGTACTTCGGCGATCGCGGCACGGAGTAGCGCCCGATTGTAGGAGCCTTGACGCAGGCTCCCGGCGAACCCGATTAGTCGAATCGTCTCCAAATCGCGTTTCCTCTCGCTTGTCCGCCTCGTTTCTCTCTTTCGCCTAACTCCGGGACCGCCATTCTCATTCCCGCTATGCGCGACATGTCGGCATACGACGCGCTACCATACGCCGGTAATGGTTCTCGGAGACACGGAGCGTGCCAGCAGAATGGTCTAGAGGAGGCAGGTGCATGGCAGTTGATCTGAGCAGTGTACGGGCGGAATTCCCGGTCACGGACGAATGGGCCTACATGAATCACGCGGCGATCGGGCCCTTCCCGCGACGCACCACGACCGCGGTCGAGCAGATGGTGCGAGGTTTTACCGTGCCGATTGAGGATGATGGTGGGGCTCGCGAGCGAGCGATCGAGACGGCCCGTGAGAATGTCGCGGCGCTGGTCAAGGGGCGCCCCGATCACGTCGCCTTTGTCGGTAGCCTGGCAGACGCGATCAGCCTGGCAACCCAGGGTATCGACTGGCAGCCCGGCGACAACGTTCTGATCCCACGCGAGGAATTCCCGTCGGACGTCTATCCGGTCCTCAATCTGCAACGGCGCGGTGTTGAGGTACGTTATGTCGATAAAGGCGAAGATGGATTCACCAGTGTCGACAAGATTGCCGCGGCGCTGGATTCGCGCACGCGCGCGCTGGTACTCAGCCATGTGGAGTTCATGACCGGGTTTCGCAACGACCTCCATGCCATCGGAGCGCTGTGCCAGGACCATGACATCCTCTCAATTGTCGATGGCACTCAGTCGATTGGTCCAATCGAGATTGACTTTGTCGAGAGCGGCATCGACGTCATCGCGGCCCATTGCTACAAGTGGCTGATGGCGTCGTTTGGCCTCGGCGTGATGCATTTCTCGGAGCGCGCCATCGAGCGAATTCACCCCACCTACTCCGGACGGCTTGGGGTTAAGTCCGGCTACGAGGATCTCGACTACGCGCTCGACTGGCGCGATGGCGCGCTCCGCTACCAGACCGGCGGGCTCAACTACATCAGCCTCAGTGCCTTCAACGCTTCGTCCGATCTCATTCGCTCGATTGGTATCCCCGAGATCGAACAGCACGTGCTGAAGCTGACCGATCGACTATTGAGCGAGGTCGCTCAGATGGGCTATCAGGTGACCTCGAGCCTCGACCCGGCGCATCGGTCGCAGATCTGCAGTTTCACCACAGGCGATCGGGATCGAGACGCGCAGTTGGTTGAGACGATGCAGCAGCACAAGGTCGCCGTGTCGCTACGTGGCCGCGGCGTGCGTGTCTCCCCCTACTTCTACAACTCGGATGAGGATATCGACCGCCTGTTGGAACTGCTTCCAGGACAGTAAGGGGTCCACCCGGGTTGATAGGCTATGATGAGAGTAACGCGGCTCACCGGTCCCCTATGGTGCGATGGCAGTCGCTGAATCCGGCGGGAACGGTGGTGAGCCGGGCGAACCGAACACTAGCCAGGGAGGTATTTTATGGCGACGACAAGCCAATACACGATCTCGAAGTTCGTGGAAGATGCGAAACGAGTGGTCGGATCGGCCAACGGTGACCGGCAGCGGGTGGTCGATGAGCTGAAGCCGCTGGTTGAGAAGGTCGTCTGGGATGACGGGCTGTTCGACGAGCGCTACCGGGCCGAGCCAGAGAACGGTCGTCCGCGGTACCTCTATCACACGCAGCCGGACGGCGCGCTGCAGGTCTACGTGGTGGAGTTCGCGCCGGGCATGCCAACGCCGGTCCACGATCACCTGACGTGGGGACTCATCGGGGTCTGCGGCGGCGCTCAGAAGACGTCGCGCTACCAACGGTTGGATGACGGGCGCGAATCGTCGCATGCCGACCTGCGCCTTATTGACGAAAGTGTCTACGAGCGCGGCGTGGTCTATCCCCTACTCCCGCCGAACGACATCCACCGGATCGAGACCGTCGGCGACACGCCAAGCTACTCCTTGCACGTGCTCGGTGTCGATCTCTCCCGGCAGCACCGCAACATCTTCGACGTCGTATCGGGCGAGGTGACACCCGTTGAGGGACGCGGGATGTAGACTCGAGTCAGCGTACGCTTACGATTCTTGAGGGCGCCCGGCACTTCGTGGCCGGGCGTTGCTTTTTGGCGTCACGGTGGCCGAATCTATGCCGATTCGGATGACTTACCCGGTCTTGACAATCTTCAGTCGTAGACCGGCACCGGTCCGGCCACTGCAGACGGTTGCCATTGCGCTAGATGCGAGCGTGTCTTGTGTCCATCCACATCGACGCACGGTTTGAAGTCCCTCCTCGAACGTTATGTCGAGACAGCTAACGGTGTAGGCGACGGCTGGGCGCTGACGACGCTCCTCACCCACTCCGCCGCGACCGGCGTCCACTCTCTGAGATGCGAGAAGGCAACATGGTTGGCCGTGGGGATCAGGTGCAAGAGCTTGGGTCCGCCGGCCGCGTCGTAGAGTCTCTGCGCCTCTTCTGGCGGCACCACCAGGTCATTTCCGGCACCGATGATGAGCAGCGGCGCTTTCAGGCGTGGCGCGGTATCGGTGAGATCCATGGTTTCAACCAACGAGAGCAGATCGGGGATATTGTCATAATGCGTCGTGTATGCAATTTCCTTCTGGACGATCTGATTCAGGTGTCTGAAATATGGAGCCGGGTTGAATGGCGCGGTGACCGAGACGGCGGCGGCGATCCGCGGCTGCTTGGCGGCGAGCTGTACTGCGTAGGCTCCTCGTAAGCTGAGGCCGAGGAGCACGATCCGGTCCGGGTCGAGGCGAGCATGTGCCTCGGCGAAGTCGATCAGCGCGTCGGCAACGTCAAGCTGATCGGGCGTCGCGGCCATTCGGCTCCAGGCTTCGCCGCTTCCCGGCGTGTCGAGCGAGAGTGTGGCGATTCCCTGGTCGAGAAATGGTTTGCTCCATCCGACGGTCTCTTCCTTCACGGTGCTGGCGCCATTGAGAATGACGACAACCGGGAGGGACCCGTTGGTCTGTTCTGGGATTTGCAGATAGGCGGGAAGCGTGATGTCGCGCCAGGGTATCTCGACGTGGACTGCTTTCGGGCGCAGGTTTGGAGCGGCTTCACGGTAGATGCTGGCCGCCTGCGCGTAGAGGGTCTCCCGGCGTTGGACGTCGTCAAATTCGAAGAGTTGAGCGTAGTGGTAGCAGAGCGCGGCACGCGCTTGATAGGCCGCCGCGCGGTCGTGATTGCCGGTGTCAGTGGCGTGTCGTGAGAGTCCGAGGTATTCACCGGCCGTCTTTGTCCAGGACGTGGACCAGGATCCGATGTTTCGTACGCGTTTGAGCGTTGACTTCAACGCGCTCGGATGAATGCCGCCGCAAAGAAATCGGTGTCGCGCCTGAGCGGTGAGGACGTTGGCAGTCGTAACTCGGAAGAGGAGGTCGACGGATGTTTGGGTGACCCGGTTGGCGATCCAGAATCGTGGTGAGATGATCATCGGTTTAGACGTTCTCCGTTGTGAGTGGACGCGTGGTCATTGGGTACTCCAACGACAACGTCGTTGGAGACTGGTCTGGTTACCCACGGCGTTCCTTGCAAGAGTCGGACCGGACAGTCCCGTCTCGAGTGCAGAGGTCCACCCCGGTGGACGTGGTCGGATCTGTTGGGTCGACCTCAATCATACCGCGCCCGTGCCAGGCAGGAGAGCGACGCGGGGATTGGACCAGCCGCGACCTGGTGGTCGGCGTGGCAGCGCCTGAACGGTCCGTGCTGGGTGTGCATCGGTAGCCAGGTTGCGGTGCCGGGAGGAGCGAGTATAATAGGGAGACAGATACCCACGGGGGGTATATGTTTGGTGAACAAGAGAGATGGGATTCCATGGCGGTACATGTATATCGAGTTCCTGATGTCAGCTGCGAGCATTGTGTCAAAGCCATCACGGACGAGCTGGGCAAGATTGACGGCGTAAGTAAAGTGGACGTAAATCTGAGCTCGAAGCTCGTGACGGTCGAAGCGGATGAGCGCGTTCCCGATTCGGCGCTGCGATCCGGGATCGATGAAGCGGGATACGACATCGCGGCATAACACCGATCGTTGTCACGTGACATAACGGGTATCGCTAGGAAAGTGACGGACGAGGACTGCACCAGTCTTGTCCGTCATTTCGTTCCCGTTTCATTCGGGCGAAGCGTGCATTCGCTCTTGAGCGCCCGGCCTTCGCCCGTGATCGGTCAGAACGTCCGTCCGCGCGATCTGTTGCGTGCACGGTCAATCCATGTGTAATTCGTGCGAACGCCTCCGGATGCGAACGGGGAGCCCTCTGGGAACCGTGGCTTGTCGATGTATCAACCGGTCGTTCTGCCTGAAGTGACGAGAGGGCGACGCCGCTGTCTTAGAACCTCGGACATTGAGAAGCGGGCTGAGTGATGCTGTGTGCAGGGCGGGAGTTCGCCGCGAGGAACAGCGCTCAGCATGCGACCGGTGTAGGGACGCTGCCGTGATCGCGGTGACCCGCTCCTCAGGATGCGCGATGTGGCCGCATTCCCGTGCTTGTCATGCGGTCGGTTCGTGATGTTGGCGTGCATGGATGGTGATCGCGGGTTCGCCCTGCGTCATATCCAGTTCGCGATCGCGGTTTCCAAATACTTGGTCGGCCACGACGTTGGTTTCCGCGCCGACGATCAGGACAATGCTCGATATCCAGAGAAAGAACAAGAGCACGACCACCGCGCCCAGGACGCCGTAGGCGTTGCCCACGTCAATCACGCGCAGGTAGAGGCTGAATCCCCAGCTCGCAGCGAGCCAGAGTAGGGTCGCGATGATGGCGCCCGGTGAGATCCAGCGAAGTGGCAGATCCTGCGACGGGCCGGCCCAATAGAGAATTGCCAGTGCGATCATGAACAGGATGAAGATAACCGGCCAGCGCCCAATGTTCCACGCTTGCTTGAACTGCGCGCCAAGCCCGACCGAATTGGCTAGTTCCGCGCCAAGACGTTGACCAACCAGAACCAAGAGAAACGACGCGAGCATCAGCACACTTAGCCCGAGGGTCAACGCTAGCGCCATCACCCGGCGCCAGATGAAGTTGCGCGTCTCCTTGACATCGTACGCGCGGTTGAACGCCTTGATCAGTGTGCCGACCGCGGAGGATGCCGACCAAAGACTTAGCAGGATGCCGATTGAGAGAATGCCCGGCTGACCGCCCTTTTTGGCGGCTTCGAGGATGAGTGAAATGCTCCCATTGACGGACGGCGGAATCGCGGGCGAGGTGATCTGTTTCTGCAGGTAGGCAAAGACGTCCACCCCGGTGTACCGCGCGACCTGCGCTGAGAGCGCCGCGAAGAAGATTGCCAGTGCCGGGAGAGAGAAGAGGAGCCGGAAGGCGACTTCGGCAGCCAGGCCACTGACGTCGTCCTGAACGATTTCGTGGAACATTCCCTTGCCGAAGGCATAGAAGCGGCCGAGCACGCCACGCATCTCACCTCCTCACTCGACCGTTCGGATCATCCTCAATAATGCACACAAGAGCAAATGGTGTTCCACGTTGAATTAGTCGGAGGGCAATGCGTACGCCAGCCGTGCAACTTGCTGGATGAAGTCGACCACCGCTTCACGATTTTCGACGTCGTCGCTCAATACCGTGACGACCACTGGCCCATTGGGTCCGTAGATGACTCCGGCGTCATGAATTGAATAATCGAGGTCTCCGGTCTTGTGGGCCACGCGCGTGCCGGTCGGCAGGAGTGCTGGAAGCCGGTCGTTGATCTCCTGTTGGGCAAGGAGATCGAGCATTTCGGCGCTGGTCTCAGGGCTGACGACCTGTCCCTGGACCAGCCGTTCAAACAGGACCGCGATGTCGGCCGCCGTCGTCACGTTGTAGGCGCCGTCGACACTGTCGCGTTCGCCGCTTGTGCTCTCTCCGGGTGTATAGCTCACGAGTCTAACGTTCGGTTTCAAGCCGGCGGACGGATACCAGAGTATCTTCGTGTTGGGCATGCCGATGGACTCAGCCATTTGATTCACCCGATCGGTCCCCGCCAGGTAGAGCAGGGCGTTGGCTGCCACATTACTACTCAACATAATCATATTGTCCAGGAGCGTTCCGACGGGAATCTGGTCAAAGGCGTTGAGGTCATAGCCGTAGACGCTGTCGTCTTCGGAGAAGAATCCCGGATAGAGCGTGACTGATTCGTCGAACGTGAGGTCGCCTGCATCCCGTTCGCGATAGATCTCGGCCATGATGGCGAGCTTGTAGAGGCTGGCTGATTCGAACAGGGTGTCCGCTTCCTGCTGGTAGAAGACCGTCCCGTCGGGGCGGGCCACGACGATTCCAATATGCGCGGGGACGTCCGCCAGGAGTGCGTCAACCTGGGACGCGAATTGATCCACGCTGTTCACTTCGACTGCCGTGGGCGCGACGCTCGCCGTTGTTGTTGCCGATCCGGAAGCGGCGGCGACCGGTGTCTCCGCGGGCTCTGGTGTTTCCGTCGTCTCCGAGCCGACCGCCGCCACGCTCACCCCAATCGACGGTGTCTGGAGAGGCACGATCTTCTGGGTAGCTGCCGGGGTAGGGGAGAGCTGGATCGTCGGTTCCAGCGATGGCTGCTCGCGAGTCAGCTTCACGCTCACCTGACCGCAGGCCGCAAATGAGACCAGTAGCAGGCCGATTCCCAGACACGCGCGCAGGCGCTCCGCCTTTCTCGTGTGTGAGGGCGGCCGTTGAAGCAACCGGTGCTCCGCGTGCCACTGATCCCGGCTCATCTCATCCTCATTCTGCTCGACCACCAGCACCTGGCTGCGCCATCCGGGCGTGTCGCCAGGTTGCACTCAGACCCGGCGCTGCACAATACTCCCCGATTGGGCGGAACGTACGTTTTTGGAGGAACCACCAGTGTCAAGCCAGGCGCTTGAAGCCGTTCGATACCGGGGTCTCATTCGCAACCTGGTGTCGAAGGACCTCAAAGTCCGTTATAAGAATTCGGCGCTCGGGTTCCTCTGGTCGTTGCTGAATCCCCTCCTGATGATGGTGGTCTTCACCTTCGTCTTCACCCAGATCCTCAACCAGAACATTCAGAAGTTCCCGGTCTTCGTGCTGGCGGCGTTGCTGCCATGGAACTGGGCGGCGACCGCCGTCACGGTCGGAACGCAGACCCTGATCGATAACCGCTCACTGATCAGCAAGGTCTACTTCCCCCGCGTCCTGCTGCCAGTCTCGGTCGTGTGCTCGACGATGGTCAATTTTATCCTGTCGTTGCCCGCCCTGTTCCTGATCATGGCGGTTTTCGGGGTTGGGTTTACCCCGTGGGTCTTTTATATCCCGGTCATCGTGACCGTCCAGGCCATCTTTCTGACGGCCGTGGTCCTCTTCCTGGCGCCGTTGAACGTCTACTTTCGAGATACGGTCGTGCTGGTCGAGGTGGGACTGACCGCCTGGTTCTTCATGACGCCGATCTTTTATCCCGTCGAGGCCGTCGCGCCAAACCTGACGGCGTGGATGTATCGCATCAATCCGATGGCGGCGATCGTGGCGGAATATCGTACGATCCTCTACCATGGCGGGGTGCCCGATCCGCTCTTTATGGCCAGAACCGGAGCCACGTCGCTGGTGTTGCTCGTGCTGGCCTATCTCTTCTTTAACCGGCTAAATCGCGATCTTGGGGAGCATCTCTAGTGCGTAGTCCAGCACGCCGGCTTCGGTCATCCGACAGCGCCATCGAGTTTCGTGGCGTCTCACGGCGTTTCGTGCTGCGCAACGAGAAGCGGACGTCATTCCAGGACTGGTTCATCGGCCTGGTCCGCCCGCGCGGACGTGGCGAGGAGTTCTGGGCGCTGCGCGACGTCAGCTTCTCGGTCCGTCACGGCGAGGCGGTCGGTCTTCTTGGGCGCAATGGCGCGGGGAAGAGCACGCTCCTGAAACTGGTGACCCGCGTGCTTGAACCGACAGCGGGTCAGATCGTGACCAACGGGCGCGTGCACGCCATGCTCGAACTCGGCGCGGGCTTTCACCCGGAGCTTTCCGGCCGCGACAACGTCTTTCTCAATGGCAGTCTCTATGGCTTCTCGCGCCGCGAGATGGAGGAGCGCTTCGACCAGATCGTGCGCTTCGCCGAGCTGGAGCGCTTCATCAACACACCGGTCAAGCACTACTCGTCCGGCATGTTCATGCGGCTTGGGTTTGCCATCGCGGTGCATATGGATCCGGAGATCCTGGTGATCGACGAGGTCCTGGCGGTTGGGGACGCCGCGTTCCAACGAAAGGGATACGAGGCGCTCGAGCGGCTCAAGGAGGGCGGGACGACCATCCTGTTCGTGTCACACAACGCTGAGCAGGTACGCGCATTCTGCGACCGGTCGGTTCTGCTTGAAGCGGGTCAGATGCTCGACATCGGCCCGACATCCGAGGTCGTCGATCACTACCAGCGGATGCTCCAGGAGACGACGGTCGATGCCTCGATCCTACGCGTTCGTACCGTTGACGAAACCGGTGGCGTGGTCGAGCGCCTCTTCAGTGGGGATGATCTGGGAATCGAAGTCCTGCTGCGACTGCCGTCGGGCCAGCGCGCCACCGGCTTGCTGGCCGCGCTCGATCTCTATGACCGGCAAGGGATTCATCTCTTCGGTCGTACCAGCGCGTTACCCGATATCCTCCCGGTTATTGAAGGCGTCGGCACCGACTCCCGGCGTATTAGATCGACGCTCAAGGGATTGCCATTGGCTGAAGGGCCGGTGACGATCGCGGTCTCACTGCTGCGCGCGGCTGGCGCCGGGACCGAGACCATCGATCGGCAAGAGACGACCATTGACGTCGACCGGATCGGTCTCTCTGGCAGCCGCGGAATGCTGACGCTTGATAACGCCTGGGACTGGGAAATCCCGTCCGACCTCGAAGCCGGGCAGCCGACCGGCATCCGGCTCAGTCGCTGGACCGGCCGCACCTAGCACGGTGCCTGCGTCAAGGCGTTGGGGTGTCTGCGGATGGGTTGAGCCTGATCGACCGCAGCACGCCCTCGAAGAGGGCGGTGATGCGCTGCTCCTGTGGTCCCATATTGGTGATTGAATACCCAGCCGTCATACTTACCCCGATTTGCAGTCCCCGCGCGAAGAAGTAGACGACGTCTACGCGCGCGCCCTCCTGATTGACCAGCACCCGCACGCCGTGAATCTGGCCGTCGACCACGCTGCCCCAGATCGTGGCATTGGCCTCGCTGCCGAATTCCTTTTCGGCGTAGGTGATTGGCTCGCCCTGGAAGTCGGTTGGCTGGATCGAGATCGCAAGTCTTGCCGGAACATCCGGATCGCCGGGTGTGATTTCGGCCTGGAACGTCCGGCCGTCCCGGTTCTGATTGTCCACCGACCATCCGACGGGATAGAGCAGTGTGACATCTGGACCGGCGTTCAGCACTGACCAGGTCGCGCTGTTCCCCAGCACCTGCTCGTTCTGGGCACGCCACGAATCGACCCATTTCTCGACATAACTCGTCGGAATGGCCACGAGCTGGCTCTCTCCCGAGTTCCGGCGGTTGCTTTCTATCAGGCCGATCACCTGTCCGGCCTCATTCGCCAGCGCGCCGCCGTTGAATCCGGTCGAGGCACTGATCCCGGTGCGGATCAGGGCTGGACCCGTCGGAGGCGAACCGAGATCGGACTCGATTACACGACCGGCGACCTGCCCAGCCGCGTTGGTCTGGTCGAAGCCGGTGGCGAAGACGTGATCGCCGGAGCTGACGTTTCCATTCGTGAGCTGAATAGGCGCGAGCCCGCCCGCGGCGACTTTGAGCAAGATCAGCCCGGTGTCTGGGTCGGTCGCCACGCGAATTGGGGAGTGCGTGGCGCCGCCCGGCAGTACGACCTCGGGTCGCTTCCCGAGCGCGGTATCGACGGTGAGCAAAAATCCGTCGCTACTGTAGATCATGGCCGCGCCCGTTATCTCCTGGCTATCGGTCTGCCGGATTAATGCCAGCGAGTCACGCAGGGGAGACGGCTGTCCCGATCCGGTTGGGAAATCGGTTGGGGTCGGAATTGGTTGATGTTCCAGGACTGTCGGAGTAGAGGTTGTGACATTCGTACCGTGTCCAGCGCAGGCCGAGGCGCTCAGAAGGCCCGTCACGAGGGTGGAGAGCACAATCAACCGTAAGACGGCTGACCAAAACCGTACGCTGGTCCCAACGGTCGTCCGGCAGGGTCCCACGGTCCTGCGGGCTCGTTCCAAAAACCGGTCGTCTCTCACCCGTGAAATAGTCGTGCGTACCATGACATGCGTCTCGCCATCGTTGACTCAGCGGCAATCACAACACAAACCCCACAAACCAGTTTTCCCTCGAATTCGGGGCAGAACGTCCTTTGGTACCCCGGACTGATTTCTCTTCACCTGCTAACTGTGACTGGACGTACACTGAGAAGGTCTTCGGACCGGGTTAGAAGTTTGGGTTGGGAAAACGGACGAGCATGACTCAGGAGAATGAAAACGTGCCATGTGCGCGGGTGCTGGTGGTTGATGACGATGTCTCCTTTATCCGGCGAGCGACCATCTCGCTCGCTCCAGTGGCAGATGTCGCATCCGTGACGTCGAGTGAGGAACTTCTGGGTCAGGTCTACCAGTGGTTGCCGGATATCGTCCTGCTCAACATGTTGCTCGATGACCGTGACGGCTTCGTGCTCCTTGAAGAACTGCTCCAGCTCGATCTCGATCATCCGTTGTTTGTCTTCTGCACGACGTCGGGCCCGTCGTCGATTACGCGCCAGCCTTCCTGTGCCAACTGGCCGGTCGGCACGCTTCCTCGAACGGCCCGTTTAGAACACCTACGCGATACCGTCGCACGTGCATTGGCGGCCCGCGGTGACCAGGCTGAGCAGGTCGAGGGCCGGGCCGAGCCGCTCCTGTCGGTCGCAGCTGCCGGTTAGCGCAGGTCCAGCGTGTCGAGCGTTGCCGTCTCGATACCGGCGTCTCGCATCTCCTGAACTGCGCGGTCTCCGTCTCCGGCCCGCACCTCGACTGCCCGCACCGCGTCGATGAGCAAGGTTACTTGCAATCCGTCCTTGCGCGCATCGAGCACGCTGGCACGGACGCAGTAGTCGGTTGCGAGTCCCCCGACATAGAGGTGCGTCACCCCGTCCCGTTCCAGCCGCTCCGCGAACGTCTCACCATCCGGCAGGTGACCTTCGAAGGCTGAATAGCCCTCGTCGTCGGTGCTGTCCCCCTTGGTGACGATGTTTTGCTCGTCCGGAGCCAGGAGTTGGGGATGAAACGCGGCGCCAGATGTCTCCTGAACGCAGTGTGGTGGCCACAGGCCGCCAAATTCCTTGAAGTGCTTGGTCCTAGCCGGATGCCAGTCGCGCGAGGCGTAGACGGGCAAATTTCGCGCCTGGAAGCGTTCCGCGAAGGCGTTGAGCAACGGCACCACGAGGTCGCCTTCCTCCACGGCCAGTGATCCGCCGGGGCAGAAGTCGTTCTGGACGTCGACAATGAGAAGTGCTGATCGTTGGCCAATCATGTTTCCTCCATTCGCATGGCCCGATGCTGAGCCGGAAATGGCAAAGAAAAGACCGGAACGCTACAGGACAGCGTTCCGGTCACTCGTCTCAATCGAATGGGGTCGCTTCGTGCTCGGCCGCTACAAACCAGCCGGGCTCGACACCAGACCTTTCGCTCGCTGCCGCCGCGCCTTCACCCGTCGCGTAATTCGTGGTACCACGATATAGGCCATGATGGTGATGAGTGAGCCGACGATTACGTCGAGAATGTAGTGGTTTGCCGTTCCAACCACCGCAGTGGCCATCAGCAGCGGGTAACCAATGCCGAGCACCCAGTGAATCTTTCGACGCCCAACCTTGATAATGCCGATGCCGGTGAAGAGGGCGAACCCGACGTGTAGGCTCGGCATGGCGGCGAATGGGTTATAGAGCATGGCGATGCTCTGCTGATCGTAGTTGATGTTGCTGTACATCTGTAGTGTGTCAACAAAACCGGTGTACGGGAAGAACCGCGGCGGTGCCAGCGGAAACAGGATGTAGATCGCCAGTCCGGTACCCAGGATCGCCAGGAACGTATTGCGAATCTCGCTGTAGCGCTTCGAATGAAACACGTAGACCCAGATTGCAAAGATGATCAGCACGGCCAGGTGCGTGTAGGCATAGACGAAATTCAGTATCCGCACGAAATTGGGTTCGGTCAGCAGTTGGGTCTGCAATGCGATCTCGCGGAAGATCCCGAGCTTCTGCTCGACATGCATGACTTCTCGCGCATGACCGAAGGCGACCGCTTCTTTTCCGGCGGCCACACCACGCGTCACGTAGTACGCCAGGAACAGGGCAACCATCAGCCCGCATTCGGCGATACCGTCACGCGCCCGGTCGATCGTAGTTGTGCTGACACGCATCCGACGAGGCATTTGCATCGGTGCGTGTCCTCCTTTCACTCAACCGTGGACCCCAAGAATGAAGACGATCCAAGTCGATTACATCATCGCGAGCTACGAGACGACATGGACTCGTGGCCGGTCTTCACCTGTCCGTCCGGACAGTCCACTGAATAACCACTCACTCCGATGCACACGTATCCCAATTCAAAGACGCGCATTCCACCGAGCGGAGTGCCACCAAGTATAACGCATGCGTCGAACCAAAGATTTGCTGGCCCCATGCCGCAGCCGTATACTCGGTGTGTGTACGTACGGTTCGCCGTGAGGATGATGAATGGTCGCTGAACCAACACCCGTCGCACTGACCATCAACGGCGCCATCCGCGAATTCTTCGATGATCTGCGGCTCTCTCCCCGTAGCAAGAAGACGTACCGCATCGCGCTCGATAAGTTCGTCGCCCATCTCGAAGCGGAGTTTGGTCTGCAACCGAATGAGGCTCCGGTC
Source organism: uncultured Chloroflexia bacterium (assembly GCA_963728335.1). Lineage (GTDB taxonomy): Bacteria > Chloroflexota > Chloroflexia > Thermomicrobiales > Thermomicrobiaceae > CALAGB01. The sequence goes on along the minus strand of CAVSJP010000005.1, from coordinate 114,021 downwards.
ACCGCGCTGTGCGAGGACCACGTCATCGATTTCGTGGCGTCGCTGATTCCGGATGACATTCGCTCGCCTGAAGAGGTCTCGCAGATGCGCACGGCGCAGACGAACCTGGCGGCAATTCGAAAGTTCTACTCCTACCTGGCGTCCTACGACCTGCACCAGTCGCTGTCGACGGAAAAGCTGCGCAATCGCATTTCGGCCATGATGCCGCGCTTCACTCCGCCGCCACCCGATGTCCGTACGAGCGACCTGGATCTCATTGTCGAGTTCGTCCGGAACGGGCAGCGCGATACGGACGCGGCCCGAGAACTGCGGCGGCTGAAGATCCGCGCGATGATCCTCTTTCTCTACCGGACCGGTGTGCGCGTCTCGGAGCTGTGCGGCATTCGCCGTCGTGACGTCGATCTGGAGACCGGAGCGGCATACGTCTACCGCGCCAAAGGAGGCAAGAGTCGGACGGTCCACTTCGATACGGAGACGGCCGATGCGTTGGTCACCTACTGGTCGGCCAGGGGAGATGCCGGGCGCCAGATCGGGGCGTTGCCAGTCTTCAGTGGACGAGACAAGGTGGGCGATCCGGGCAAAGCGATCAGCCCACGCACCGTGGAGCACATCGTCGGGGAGTTGTGCGATCTCTCAGGGGTCGAGAATCCGATTACCCCGCACTCGTTCCGGCACGGTCTGGCGACCGAGATGGTGCGGCGACGGGTGCGCGAATCGACCGTACAGACGATTCTCGGGCACGCATCACCGACCACCACGCGCATCTACGTCCACAAAGTGGCGCTCGAGGTGGCCGAAGAATATCAGGACGCGTTCGGCGAATATCACAAGCCGCCCGGCTCCTGATCGTTAGGCGCTCGTCTGGTCTCCGGGTTCGGTCCGAGCGTAGCGGCGGATCATCTCGGCGGTCTGCGCGTGAAAGACCCCGTTGCTGAGAACGCGCGTCATGCCCGCCGCCTGCGCGTCCCGCAACGCGTCGACGTCCTTGTGGGGACCAAAGGCGATGACCGGGACGCCTGCCGATTGCGCCGTCGTCGAGAGTTGGGCGAGCGTCTCCCGGTCGATGTGCCCACCCAGATCAATCACCCCGAGCGCGACCCCCGCGGAGGTGACTCCCTCGCTGAAGGTTTCGGTCGACTTGACCATGCGCGGGACGAATCCGGCTGCTCGGATCTCGTTGCTCAGCTTGACGGAAAAGAAGAGATCTTTGACGAGCGCCACGACGGTTGGATTGGGTGCTTCGGACACGATTCGCTCTCTTTCAGTGGGCGCCGCATGGCATGAGTCATCCTGAATAGCGGACTTTAGAGACCCTGTCACCGGTGGGCACGAGCCGACCGCTGTCATCCGGAGTAGCCGACCCCAGAGAATGTGACACCGTTCGTCCCCGTGTCATCCAGAGCGCCGCGCGAAGGATCTCTCCTGCCTGACCAGCCAGTGACGCGTCCAGAACGAAGAGATTCTTCGACTCCGCTGCCATCTCCCCCACGAACTCCCCCTCCACTGGAGGGGAAGAACCATCGCTCAGAATGACAGCTCCACGCACGTGCTCCTCCGGGTGCCATCTTCAGTGTGGTCGACTACTCAGGATGACATGGGTACGCACGGTGCCAGATTCCCGGCGGTCCACTTTTCATAATGACAATCGAATGTTCGTCGCCATCATGAGCGTTGTGCGCTCATCAGACGTCGTCGAATGAGTTGAGTTGTGACAACGTGCCCGGTCAGAGCGACCGGGCACGCGCCGAACTTCTCGATGTCGGTGCGAGCCTAATGGGCTGGCAAGGTCAGTTCGTCGGCGATCTCACGCCCAGCGACGAGCCACCGCTCGTCGGTGTCGTCCGGTACCGAACAGCCGTTCGCCAGAATGAACTTGCGGCCGCCGGTCTGCTTGATGGCGTCTTCGGCTTCCTCGCGAATCTTGTCGACCGGGCCGTTTGAGAGGGCGCCGAACTCATGCCAGCCGCCCATGAGGCACTTGCTGGTCATGGCGCGGGCTTCACGCAGGCTCGGCCCGGCAAGCCGGTCGCTCCAGCTCAGCACCTGGACGGGGTAGTCGATCGCGTCCTCGAAGTAGAGATCCTTGTCCCCGTGGACGTGAAGGACGTTCAGCCAGCCGTTCCGGTTGCCCTGTAGCGCCAACAGGTCGTACGGTCGTCCAAACTCCAGGTATTTCTCACGCGGCATAATCGCCTTGGTGCTGCCTTGCAGCGCGAAGAAGACACCGTCCGCTCCCGCGTCGATGCAGTCCTTGATGTGCGCCCGGAGATTCTCGGCGATAGTCGCAATCCCCTCATGCACGATCGACGGGTACTCGTCGGCGTGCTGCAGGAAGAGTTCACGGCTGGCCGCGAAGTGCATGGCCTCAGAGATCGGGTTGTAGACCGTGACGATGATCGGCACGTCGTAGCCGACCATTTCACGCATCGTCTGGATGGCGGTCGCTCGCTGTGTGAGAAAGCGCGATCGCTCTTCGTTGATCGGCTCGAGCAAACGCCACTGGTTGGGCTCGCTAATGCTGCGCCGCGGGAAGGGATAGTCGATGTCCGGCATGATTTTGATGATGTCGAGGTCGAACTTCTCGATGAAGAAGCGATAGGTGGCGTCGGCCATCTTTCGGCCCGAGCCTTCCGGGCTGAAGTGGTGCCAGAAGCAGACCGGGATGCGGTCGACTTCCTCACCGTTGACCGCGGCCATCACACGCTCATAACTGGTCATCTCGTCCATGGTTTCCACGGATCGACTCCCTCCTGGCTGTAGCTGTCAAGAACACAGGGACGCGATTGCCGCTCGGCATGTCGAGCGAGCGGGCACGCCTGGGCCATCTTAGCATAGCCATTCTGGTGGGCTGTCGGGCGGCGGCTGCAGTGAGATTGCCACGTGGCGTTGACAGGAGAACGCCCCCGGTCGGGGAACCGGGGGCGTCAAGGGAAGGGGGAGGGAATAGGGTTTTAGGGTTATTAGGGCGGTGGGGCGCCCCGGAGCACCGTGCGTGCTCTCTGTACCTGTTAACACCTGACGGTCCAATTTCGTTACATCGGCGTGCGAGGTAATTCTCGGACAGGGGCGGTGGACGTTGGTACAAGGCGTTCTGGACCGTGTTGGGGTACCGCGAGCTTTGTCGCCTCAGTGCGAGCCGGTCGCCGATGCGGCGCCATCGGGAAGTGCCAGCGAAATGATCGCCTGACCGTCCGGTCGCACGACGCTGATCTCGTTGGCCTCACCGTCGCTGCCGACGTGAACGACGGCGAGTTGTCCGTCGGGAGTGACGACCACTCCGGCGACCGTCTCGCCGCTCAGGATGTGGTTGGTGACGTGAAGCGACGCCGTGTCGAGCACCCAGACACCGTTGCCAGTCGAATCGGCGGATGAAGTCTGCGGCGCGACGAGGTAGAGTGACGAGCCGTCCGGAGCGATCGAGATGCCCGGGTGAATCAGGATCCCGGCCAGGGCGTCTGACGAGACGCTGCCGAGCAGCCATTTCATGAACCGATCGATCGGCGACTGATCCGGCGATTGCGGATCAGGCGGCGCGAAGTTGGACGTGCGCTCAATTTTGCCGGTGGTCATGTCGATCTCGGCGACCTGCTGCGCGTCGGTATTAACCGCGTAGAAGTGTTTCCCATCAGGTGATGAGACGCCGTCGACGCTAAGCGGGTTCGACGCGGCGATCGACTGCAAGTTGACCTTGTGGGTGGTGGTCCCGGTGAGCGGGTTCCAGGTGACCAGCGCGACCTGCTGTGATCCAGCGGCCGGCGAGCAGAGGCTGTAGCGGAGCGGTCCCTCACCCAGCACCGGACCGGTTGGCCCGCTATACGGGATCAGGCAGTGCGTCAGCGGATCGTCCGGTGCGACCGAGCGCCGGTACTGATCGACGGTCTCGAGTGAGGCCGCGTCCAACGTCGTCAGCCGGTAGCCGGTAATCGACGTCTCGCGGACGACCTGCTCCGAGACCACCACCTGTTTGCCGTTTGGGGTCACGTCGACCCTGGCCCAGGTACTGTCGGCGACGATCGATCCTTGCAGCATGCGTGTCTGGATTACATCGCCCGTGGTCGGGTCGGCGGCCGCGATCCAGGCCAGCCAGCCTTCACCAAGTTGCCGAGCCCAGTAGACGTAGACCGTTTTGCCGTCGGGTGACAGGGCGATAGCCGTTGCCACAGCCGGTTGATCGGTGCTCCCGATGAAGACCGATGCGCGAATGGCTCCGAGGTCGATCGTGCTTACCGCCTGTCCGGTGACACCGTCCTTGAGCGAGATCGTCAACTCCCAGCGTCCGCCGTAGAGTGGGCTCGGAGTCTCCAGCGGTACCAGCTGGCTATCGGTCATCCACCAGCGACCACCGGCTTTCACGACGTTACCGCCGCTGAAGCTGGCCACGCTGCCCGTGGTGGGGTCGAGCCGGTAGACCGTTCCCCAGGAATCAGCCTGTAGAAAGACCGGGTTGTGAATCTCGACGACGTTGCCGTCTGGCTTTGGATCGACGCTGACCGTCTGGGAGAGTTCGGCCTTTCCGACCGAATTACTGGCTTCGATATGGATCACCCACTGGCCCGGCTGGTTCAACGCGAGCGAGACCTCGTACCGACCCGCCGTGTCGAGTGGACGACCGATGGTTGAGAGAATGGGATCGGGATTATCGCTCGATGACGAGGTTTGGGGAGCAATGAGCGTTGCCTGAACATCCAGGAACGAGACGGGCGATCCGGTGGAGTCGACCACGGTGAACCCAACCGACTCGACGTCGCCAAGTGACGGAGTCTCATTTGACAGGGTGACATCGGTGAAGTGCCAACTCGACGGCAAACCCGAAGCGGCTGCCGTGGCGATCGCGCCAGTGGCCGTACCGCAGAGGACAAGGATAAATGCGATCAGCAGCCGGAGAGTCTTCCCCAGCATCGATTACCTCCCTGGACATCCAGAGATCGGCTGCTTGTTGGTCCTAGTGTACCCCTTTGTCAACGCATGGGTGCGTGACCGGACATAACGAAAATGACAAACAGGCGCCAGGTCTGGTCACGCTATTGCCCATTCTAGCCGAGCCGGTAGTCGCCATTGTGCGCGTCTTCGAGGTAGCGGGCCAGGAGCGTGATTTCGTTCTGGATGTCCTGGATGTTGGCCATCTCGTTGACGGTGTGCACGTAGCGCGTCGGCAGTGAGATCGTGATAGCCGGCATACCGGCGCGTGAGAGCTGCATGGCTCCGGCATCGGTTCCGCCGCGCGACAGGACCTCCAGTTGGTACTGGATGTTGCTCTTGCCCGCGACGTCCCGGAAGTGGCGGATCAGCTTATGGTTCGGAATGTGGGACGAATCGAAGATCTTGATCGCCGGACCGTCACCGAGCTTCGAGACTCGCTCTGACGCGTCGAAACCGGGGATGTCCCCGGCGATGGTGACGTCGAGTGCCACCCCGATATCTGGATCGACTCCGAACGCGGCCGTGCGAGCTCCGCGCAGGCCGACCTCTTCCTGCGTGGTCGCGACGGCGACGATCTCGGCTTGATGTTCGCCAAGGACCCGCAGCGCCTCGATCATGATAAAGACACTAGCCCGGTCGTCGAGCGACTTGCTCATCACCGTGTCGCCGACCCGCTCCAGCGTGCGATCGAAGGTCACCATGTCACCAATTTCGACCGTGGCCTTAACGGCATCAGCCTTCATGCCGAGATCGACATAAAGATCGGTCACTTTCGGCGGTTTGACCTCGTCTGGGGAGAGGATGTGGGTCGGTTTGGTTGCCAGTTGCAGCGCTCCGCGCAGGACGTCGCCTTCTCGCGTGTGAACCAGCACCCGCTGCGAGGGGAGCACGCGCGCATCGAACCCGCCAACGTTCTGCAGGCGAATAAAGCCGTTGTCGTCGATCGAGCGGACGATGAAGCCGATCTCGTCCATGTGGGCGGCAATCATGACGCGAGGGCCGCCCTTGCCGTTCTTGCGCGCAATGACGTTGCCGAGCGCATCGACGCTGATATCGTCGACCAGCGGCTGCAATGCTTCGATGACGATAGGCCGCACCGCGTCTTCACGGCCCGGAATGCCGGGCGCTTCGCAGATGCGCTTGATCAGGTCGTAGTTGAACTCCATGTACCCTCCACCGGCGATCGTTCGCGATTATGTCTCGGTTCGCCACTCGGACCGTCGCTCATGCTACCGCCAATATGATGGGGCGTCAAAAGTCACATCGTCGGCTATGATCGCAGCGTGATTCGCGGCTCACGAGAGGGGATTCAATTGGCCGACGCGATTGACGTGCGACGCGTGCGAGACGAGACGCCAGGTTGCGGTCAGATCATCCACTTCAACAATGCGGGCGCCGCTCTGATGCCGCGGCCGGTGCTCGACGCCACCATCGGTCACCTTCAGCTGGAAGCCGCGATTGGTGGCTACGAGGCCGCTGACCGAGCGGCAGACAAGATCCAGGCGACCTACGACCTGACCGCCCGGTTGATCGGCGCCGAGCCGGATGAGATCGCCGTGGTGGAGAACGCCACGCGCGCGTTCGACATGGCCTTCTACGCGATCCCGTTTCAGCCGGGTGACCGCATTCTGACGGCGATGGCGGAATATTCCAGTAATGTCATCAGCTATTACCAGGTGGCGGCCAAGACCGGCGCGGTGGTCGAAGTGGTACCGAACGACGAACACGGCCAGATCTCGGTCGCGGCGCTGCGCGACATGATCGACGATCGTGTGAAGCTGATCGCCATCAGTCACATTCCGACCAACGGTGGGCTCGTCCAGCCGGTGGAGGCGGTTGGTAGTCTCGCCAGGGACGCGGGCGTGCTCTATCTGCTCGATGCCTGCCAGTCGGTTGGCCAGCTTCCCGTCGACGTGCAGGCGATCGGCTGTGACATGCTCTCAGCGACGAGCCGCAAGTTCCTGCGTGGGCCGCGGGGCGTCGGATTTCTCTACGTCCGGCAGGACCTGATCGAGCAGTTCGAGCCGCCGTTTCTGGACAACCACGCGGCCACCTGGGTGGACACCGACCACTTCGAGATCCGCGCCGACGCACGTCGCTTCGAAAACTGGGAGTCGAACATCGCGGGCAAGATCGGCATGGGTGTGGCCGCGCAGTACGCGCTGGAGATTGGCGTCGAGCCCGGCTGGCAGCGGGTTCAGCAGCTGGCGACCGGCATGCGCGAGCGGATCGCGGCGATCGCTGGTGCCGAGGTGCGCGACCTGGGCCAAGTCCAGTGCGGCATCGTCAGCTTCACGCTCGATGGTGTCGATCCGGATGCCGTTATGGAGCGCATGGCCGAGCACCGGATCAACGTTCGCACGTCGACCATCTTCTCGACGCGCTTCGATATGGCGGCACGCGGTATCGACCATCTAGTGCGAGCGTCGGTCCATTACTACAACACCGAGGAAGAGCTCGATCGCTTTGCCGACGTGCTGGCATCGATGCGTTGAGATCGGCGTTGTTGATACCATTGGACCGCGCGACCGCATGCAGGCAGTTCAGCAAAAGGAAGACTGCGTGAGCGAGCTTCAGAGTGGGACAACGCCCCTGTACCAACAGCTTGCGGCCAGGCTGCGCCAGCAGATCGCGTCGGGGCAGTTCCGTGCGGGGGATCGCCTCCCGTCGGAGGACGCGCTGTGTGACGAATACGGCGTCAGCCGGATCACCGTGCGCGCCGCGCTCGATCAACTGGTCGATGCCGGATTGCTGTGGCGCCAGCGTGGCAAGGGAACCTTTGTCTCCAGCCATCGGGTCGACCACGAACTCATTCACCTGACCGATTTCGTCGAGGATATGGCCGCCTCGGGCCTGCAGCCTGCCTCTCGCGTCACCTACTGGGGCGAGGAGACCGTTTCCGAGGAGATTTCGGCTATTCTCGGCATCTCGACCGAGATGCCGGTCGTGCGGCTCGACCGCCTGCGCATCGCCGACGACGTGCCAATTGCGTTCGACGTCACCTACCTCCCACTTCGCTACGGTCGCCTTCTCGACCGCGACCTGCTCGAAACCGAGACGATCTATCACCAGCTCGAGCACCAGTACGGTATCCCGGTCGTCTCAGGCACCTTCGTCATCGAAGCTTCAACCGCGCAGGGTGAGCTGGCGCGCCAGCTGGAGGTGGACGCGGGGGCGCCGGTGCTGGTGATCAACCGTACGTCCTTTACCGAGGCGCGCGATCCGATCTATTTTCAGATTCGCTCCTATCGCGCCGATCGGGTTCGCTACCGGCTCGAGTTGCGACGCGAATCGCCGAATCTACCAAACCAGCTCATGGGATTCACGCCCGTCTTCGAGACGGGACACGAGTGAGTTCCGTCTGATCGACAAACAGAGGAGTCAACGAGTGACACTGCCGCGAATTGGGTTTGTCGGCGTGGGGGCCATGGGCCGTCCGATGGCGACACGACTGCTCGGCGCGGGATACCCGCTCGTCTTTACCAGCCGCCGGCCCGATGCCGTGCAGGCATTGGAAGCGGCTGGCGCGTATGGCGTGCCGACCCCGCTGGTCGTCGCCGAAGAGTGTGACCTCTTCCTGACCTGCCTGCCGGGAGATGCGGAGCTGAACGAGGTTTATCTCGGCCCGGAAGGCGTGCTGGAATATCTCTCGCCGGAAGCCATCATCATCGACTTCTCGACGGCCACGCCCATGATGATTCAGCGGGTTGCGACCGAGGCCACGCACCGCGACATCCGGGTGGTCGACGCGCCGGTCAGCGGCGGCACCTGGGGCGCCGAGCGCGGCACGCTGACGATCATGGCCAGCGGCGACGATGACGTGCTCAATCAGGTTCAGCCGGTGCTGGACGTGCTGGGGAAGAATGTCTTCCGTGTCGGCGGCGTCGGCAACGGGAAGCTGTTCAAGATCATCAATAACCAGCTCACGGGGACCATGATGGTGATGGTTGGCGAAGCACTCTCGCTCGCGGCCAATGCAGGCGCCGATCTGGATCTCCTCTATCAAGTCGTCTCGTCAAGTTCCGGCAACTCGGTGATCTGGTCCGATTCGGTCCCCAAGATGATCCACGGCGACGACAATCCGCCCGGCTTCCGGCTGGAGCTGATGCGCAAGGATATTCGCCTGGCCGCCTCGCTCAGCGAGGATCTCGGCACGCCGGTGCCCCTGACCACCCTGGCTCTGCAGTTCTACACGGCTGCGTGTGCGCGCGGCATGGGCAAGCAGGCCGCCAACGACGTCGCCAAATTGGTGGGCCGCCTGGCTGGGGCCGATTTTCGACGAGGGGAGGCGGGGGATGACAGGGACGACGAGGAGTAGGTTCATCTGAGGAGACTTAGACGCGGTGGTTCAACTCAACACGGACTTCCTGGCGACCAAAATTCACTCCGAGCTACCCGTTCATCTCAGACGTGCAAGCATTGCCGATCAATGGAGGTCGTACCGTGAGCGAAAAGGCCTTCATCTTCTTCAATTCAGGGAATCGTTCCTGGGAGACGATTCGCACCATCCTTCAGCTTGCCAGCGATTGGCGCCAAGTAGAACACGGTCCGTCGTTCAACAATTTCTACGTGGTTCGTCTCTGGGGGACGATCCGGCGCTGGTGACTGTCCGACAGGCGCTCGAACGCCAGGGTATGGAATGGCGGGAGCGTTGTGAGCGTCACTATACCGTTGCCGAGCTGAGAGCCTTTCCCCTGTTGGCCGTGCGATTGGATGCACTGCCGAAAGCGCACGGCGGTATCGAGACAGACACGCAGTACGACATTACCATCGCCTGTCCTGTCTGCCGTGCCGGTGCCGTGCAGACTTCTGCGCTACGATTGGATCCGAATGAACGACCCGCGCCAGCCCGAATCATTCAGACGTACCATCACGATTATCTGGTGTCCACCACAGTGGCGGAGGCGTTACGAGATGCGTCATTGAGCGGGTTGGAGTTACGGCAAGTTGTTTCTGCCGGTGATAACGCGCTACTGCCGTGGTGGCAGATTCTTGCCGCCCATCAGCTCCCACCGATATCGAAAGCAAGCACTGGAATCACGAGAGATGACCCGTGTCCTTTGTGTGATCGGAGTGGGTATTTTGGGGATCCGGCGCTCCCGACTGAGATCTGTTTCGATGCGCTCCACGCAGATGTTTCGGATATTCCAGACTTTGCCGTGACGCATGAGCGGTTTGGCTACTGGCGGTCGAAAAGGGACCCTCTGACCGTGCTTATGCCTCGACCCATGCTCCTCGTGAAGCCCAAGGTAATGGACGTTCTACGTGCTCAGAAGGCCGGTATCGTACGTTACTGCCCTGTTCGGATCACTGGCGGCTGAAAGAAGTCCACGCTGTGGTCAATTGGGAAAAGCACGACTGCACCAATGTCGTGCGGTTTAGTTCTCCAGTTTCCACAACGATCACGAAGCGTGAGCGAATGGATGAAACATCTCTCCCTGCTCATATAAGAACTCAGGAGCGAGATCCGCACCGTTCGGCCAGGCTACCGTGCCGGTCTCGGAATCGACGTGTGCTTCGGCAAACCTCTCCGGGTTTCGCAGCGGCTCAAAAACCGGCCCCCACAGCACGGACTCGAGATCGATGCGGCGTACGCTGCCGTCGTTGAATTTGACTTGAAGCATGTATGGCTTGACTACGAGAACGCTGACGACTTCGATCAATTGGAAGCTCCAATCGTTGCTGTCGCAGTTAATCGATCATCTTGAGGGGCTCATGACGCATCGCACGCTCCCAATTATCGAGGAGTTCAGTTCGGTGAGTTTGTGTCCACTCAAGGATTGTTCTGCGATCAGTCGTCGACAACCATCCCGCGCGAACCTCAACCGGATCGATTCCGATCACCGCAAGATCCCCTCCACTTCTGGCGTGGAAGTGCGGCGGATTGTGTTCCTGAAAATGCATGATGACGAGTATTCCATTAATTCGCGCAATTACCGGCAACGCTGCAAATCCTGAAATTCTGCGTCCTGCAAGTCATGATTCGTGACGTCGACAATCCTAACACGGTTGTCACGCCGCGCAGTCTTGAGCGATGGTCACATCTTTCGTCGCCTGGCCGCCTGGCTCAGCGAGGATCTCGGCACGCCGGTGCCCCTGACTACCCTGGCTCTGCAGTTCTACACGGCTGCGTGTGCGCGCGGCATGGGCAAGCAGGCCGCCAACGACGTCGCCAAATTGGTGGGCCGCCTGGCTGGGGCCGATTTTCGACGAGGGGAGGCGGGGGATGATAGGGACGACGAGGAGTAGGTTCATCTGAGGAGACTTAGACGCGGTAGTTCAACTGAGACGCAGCGAGGCCCCTGGGCATGGAGAAGCGCGAGCGGGAGTGGTGAGCCGAGCCGGTCCGTCCAGGCCACCTGGCTTTACCTGATCCTGCAGAGATTGAGGCTTTTTCAACGACCTCGAGGTTATTGAGACACAGATCGGATTTGGTCTACGCAAGCAGACCCACTGGTATACTGAGTGGTCTGAGCACAGGGAATGTGGCATCTGGGGCGCACGATCGTGACGCGGTCATTCTGAGCGGAGCGCAGCGATGGTTCTCTCCCTCGACTCGAGGGGGAGTTCGTGGGGGAGATGGCAGCGGAGTCGAAGGATCTCCCCGCCGTTCCGTAGTTGGTCACACTCAAAGAGATCCTTGACTGTGGTTCAAGATGACAGATGTACTAAGATGATATTTCTGTCATTATGTGCGCGGCGCTGAGGCTGACACGGGTACGAACGCTGCCACATTCCCTGTGGTCGGCTTTTGAGGTCTACACCTCGTCATGACCTGGGGTACAGATTCCGGTCGCACCGTTGACCGAAATCGTCACTGACCACGATAGAGTCACGACACGCGCCTATCCGTCATCTTCCGAGGAGGCACCGATGTTCCTATCGCTGGCTCAGATCGATCTCATGCCCGAACAGCGCGACGCCTTTCTGGCACAGATGGTCGCCCTCGCGCAGGGCGCTCTCGACGGCGAACCCGGCACGCAGCGCTATCAGATCATCCAGGATTCGGCCGATCCCAATCGCTTCCATGTCGTTGAAGGCTATCACGATCCTGCCGCCTTTGAGGCGCATATGCAGGGCGAAAGCATCCGCCGCTTTGCGGAGATTTATCAGCCGCACCCGGAAGAGGACGGACGTCTGCGATTTCGTGAGGCCGCGACGGGTGAGACAGCGGGGTTCGCCCGCCTCTGGAGCGGCATCGCCGTCTTTCCGTCTGTGAGCGAAGGATAAGGCCGGTTTAGCCGGTCGCATAGCACGCGCAACTGCATCTCGTCTGCCTTCATCTATCGCCGCCGACAGTGTCGGTGTTGGCTGCGGGGCCCCCAGCTACGACATAGGCGGACATATATTGGCAGTATTCGTGGCCGACGGCGGCGCCGAGATTCGCTCACTGAATTTGGCGGGGAGATACTGGATAGGGACTGACCGCAGCCCGGCGGGTAGTGGCTCCCACTGTCCCCGAGCGGACTCGCAGCTCCGTGGACCGCGACGAGCGTTGTTGGAGTGGAGACCGGGATGGGATCGAAGCTCGGCGAGTACGACGAGGACATCATCGTGACGCAGGAAGGGGTGCGGCGACTGCTGGCCGATGTCATCGAGCAAGCTCGGCTTAGTCCGGCGCACGCAGCTTTCCTCCAACTCGCTCCGATTGGGGCGTGCGACGACGCGTGCGCGCACGGCGTCGATCTCTACTGTCAGGTCGAGCCCCGGTTTTCCGTCACCATCCGGCTCAGCTGGATCCTGCGCTACGGCGCCGAGATCCAGCGGATTGCCAGTGGCTATCCGATGGAGTGCCGACAAGACACCTCCAAGCTCTCACGGTGGCTTGTGATGTTCCCGTCCCCCGATGATCCGATTGGCACGATCTTGTACCGCGTGCTCCAGGAGATCTGCGGTTGCCATGAGGGGGAGCAGACTTTCGCGAACTGGCCCTGCCCGGGCGAGTGGTCTGAGGAAGAGTTGCAGGATAGCGACGCTGGGCAGCTTTGATGGCGTTGTAACGGTCAGGATGCGAGTTTGAACGGAGAACAGGCCTGGTTTACAGCCCATGGATCACAGCGTTTACTTGACGGCGCCGATATACGTAATACGTAAGTGTCAACCATTGGCGCAGTTTGGGTTCTCGCGCCCCGTTCTGCGAGTGCGAAGAGTGAGGGCTGCAGCGTCGGGTCGACGGCACATCGCCGATGCGATTGATTGGGAACGATTCGCAGTGCTGGCTGCCACGTCACGTCCTCGAACGTGGCCAGGAATGGCCGCGGTGCCCAGTACTGCGTAGCGAAAAGTCGTGCGTCAGCGACACCCCGAAACTGGCGCTCGCCCGAGCCCGATGCCGCCTGATACTGCGTAAGCGTCTGGGTCGCGTACGCGATGGCGAGCGTGTCATCAAAGAGCCAGACGGCGACAGCGGTACCGACTGGCCCACCTTCGCTGTAGACCCGCTAATTGCGGCACCGGATAATCCCCCGGCGCATCCACCCGCCGATTGCCTCCCACCGAATTTCGTGAAGATCATGGCCGGAATTTCACGATCTCACGAGAAATACGATTGATACTGCAAATCTTGCGCAACTACATGCTCTTGACGGTACATAATCCATCGTCTACCATTGAGTCCGTAACGAGCCAGTTGCTTGGGATGTTCTCTGTCGCGGTGGTTGCTACCACATTTGGGCGTCGATCAGGATGGTTGACATGTCCAGATCGGATTCGGGCGCGCCAGAGCAACGAGCGCACTTTGGGTTACGGTTCGTTGCGTCCGTGATCGACATCGCGTTGTCCTTCGCAGTTCCCTGCTACGCCTTCAGCTATATTGCTCGCTTCTTGCCGGATTCCTGGGGCAACATCTGGATCTTTGCCGGCGCCGCGTCAGTCGTGGCGTACAGCGTCGTCACGGTGAAGCGAGGTCACTCGCCAGGACTCAACGCGGAGCATCTCGCGATCGTCGTTGCGCGCACTGGCCGTCCTCCGGACCTCGTTCGCTCACTGCTCCTTGGCATCGAACGGCTGATCGGGGCTGTCGCCGGACTGGGCACGGTGATCGCGTTGTTGTCGGGTTCCGCTCCGAGCAGCGCTCGCCTCCTTGACGTCGCGATGAGCCGGACGTGCATGGTCTTATTCACCATCTCGGTACTCGGAAGACTCTGGATGCTGGTCGATCGGAGCCACGCCACGCTCTTTGATCGAATGCTCGGGCTAGCAGTCATCCGAAATGCGCCGGTCGTCGTTCCTTCACCGTCGACGACCGGCTAATTTGATTCGACACCGATCCACTCGCCGGCGTCCTTTACTGAGAATTCCAAAGCCGGGCTTGAGATAGCACGGCGCAGCGCATTGTGTATCGTCCCGCCCGGCAAACCTCCACATGAATCAATTCCGCCCCAATTTGCGCCTGCACCGCCTATTCGAGTCATCCGACTGCGTCGGACAGATGTCGGGATCAGCGCTGATGTCCGCATCGATACTGCTCGTGTGAAGAGGATTCGCTGGTCGTTCAGATACCAACAGGCGATGACTTCGTTGCCTCCGTTTCAAGATCGGTCGCAGATCGGTTCGGTCGGCGTCTTGACGCTTTTGTCGACCTGTCTGTCGCGAGGGACCGGGTTGCGGAGGCTCACCGGTGCTCGTCGAGCCGATCCTCGTTTGCCTCCTGTGCATCGACCGGTGGCTGACGATGATTACCTGACTGGAATTCGCCAGCAACATCCGGTCATGCAGCCAGGATCTCGTTCGAACGAGATCAGATCCGGAACCGGCCAACTGGCGCGAGCGCCAACGCACCGCGGACGGCGAGGGCACCCGCGGTAAAGGCGATGATGAATGCCCAGCCGAAGGTCCCCGGCCATACCAGGTGCAGCAGGACGCTGAACAGAAATACCACGCCCGTGTCAATCAAGATCGAGAGCTCGCGATGCCACCAGCGAGCGCGGCCATCGTCGAGAAGCCAACGCTGCCAGGGTGGCTGGGTCCACGAGACCCGCTCCGACGGGAGCGTTCGTAACCACGACCGCACCCAGTAGACAACGGTCAGGGCGAGGATCAATCCAACGAGCCCCGTTACGATGCCAGTAACCATTTGGGCCACCTCTTTCAGCCCGCGGGCGCCCATTGTTCGCGCACGGATAGCTGGTCCAGAGAATCATGTGAGCAACAATAGCCGAAATACCACACCCGGGCAATCATGAGGCGCAGTGCAATTCTTCTCGAGACAGGCGCACACACAACAATATGGAGGTGAATGGGCGTCGGGATTATCTCAGGCGCCCTGGACCTCGACGGTAAGGGCGTGCTGTTGACCGCGCCGCTCTCCATTGATGAAGATGACGTCGTGGAGGATACGCGGATAGTTGAACACCGTAAGTGTCGCACTCAGAATGGTTGTTGCAATCGGTCGGCTGGCCGCTGCGCTCGTCCTGGTGACTCGAGTAACCGGAGCAATCGAGGCCGGGACGATCGTCGTTTTCGGCGCGTTTGGGGAACGACGAAGACCGCTCGCGTACACCGTATCGCCACGAGTCTTGCGACACCGCTGGGTCGCGGCGACATGGCGTACGCTGTGGTACTCGTCATTCCGGACGCCCCTGGTGGTATCAGATCCAGGCAGCGTCACGTTCGGCTCTTACCGCTTTGAGGCGGGCGTCACGCCGTGTGGTGTCGGCATACGCCGGACCTGAATGCGAGACGACCAGTGACCCGCTCGGGAAACCGGTCATCGACAGGCAGCGCCGACCAAGGTGACGCCCTTAGGATCATGCAGCCCCAACCGAATTGACCGGGACGGTCCCGACGGTCAGGATGTTGGCATCAATCAGCGAGCAGTCTTGGTCATCGAGGAACCGGTCCAGCCCCGCTGGGTGATGCAACTGCTCCCAGAAAGCTTGGTCCGTAACCGGCAGATCGAGATCCGCTGCGTGTGCTGCGGCGTACGTCAGGAAGCCGTGCCAGAAGCGGCGTGGGAGGGGATCGAGGGGCGCGCTGCGCTCGACCAGCGTGCTCCGGCTCCACACGTCCGCGAGACCGGCGCGACGCAGCCAGCCCGGCAGTACCGGGGAGCGAAGGGTCCCTGCCGCCTGCACACTCCCGCTGTTCGCCGACGCCTGAATCGACCGTAGCATCGTCCCCGGTGGCGCGGGGAGTACGCGGATCAGGGTGCCATCAGCTTCCTTGACCGCCACCAGGCCGCCCGGCCGTACCACCCGCCGCAGTTCGGCCAGCGCGGTCTCCAGCTCTTCGTCGGTCAGGTACTGCGTCGTGTTGGCGAACCAGACCGCGTCGAAGGCGTCATCTGGGTAGGGCAGTGCCAGGACAGTGCCGACCCGTGCTTCGACGGAACAGGGAAGCTGCTCACGAGCCATCCGCTGCTCAACAAGCGATACGTTGTCTGAGGCGACGTCGAGCTCTGCGACCCGGCCCTCGGCACCGACGAGCTCGGCCAGCCAGGGAAGGAAGGAGCCGGAGCCGCAGGCGGCGTCGAGTACGTGCCAGCCCGGCTGGATACCGACCGCACGCAGTTGCGCATGATACTCGAAGCGTGCGGCCTCGAAGTGCAGGTCGAGCCAGTCACCCTCGGTGAAGCCCTGGCCGGTCGACGAGGCGTGGTGGTTGAGTTGTTGCGTCATGTCTCATCTCCATTTTGCCTATGCCCTGTTGAGCGACAACGATCGGGGGGAACGGTCTCTCAATCTCAGCTGACCTCGCGGCAGATCGTGCCGAGCCCCGTGTTCAGCTGCGTAAGTGACTGCAGCGCCTGCTCCGTGATCTGTGGCGTCACCAGGGACTCAGGATCCGCCCGGCGAACAGCTCGGGGCAGCGCGTACGAACCATTTCCTGCTTGCTCGGTGATGAACTCCTGGGTCGTGGCGGTTACCGGTAGTGCCCCATCTCGGGTCTCCCTTCGCGGGCCAGCGCCCTGTATGAATCGCGACTGCCGTGGTCTCCGATAGCTCCACTATCCTCGCCGGGCGCTCCACAGACATCGTGAAGATAACGTAGTTTCGGGGCTACATGACGTAGTTATCGTCTGGAATGGTCACGTGGAAAGTAGGCCAGTCTCCGTCGTTGCCATGATCGCTCGGCGTTAGACGAGGCCCTGTTCCACCGCGAACCGGGTAGCCGCCGTCCGAGAGTTGACGTTCAGCTTGGTGTAGATCGCGGTGAGGTGGGTGTTGATGGTGCGCGGCGAGAGGAAGAGCCGCTCGGCGGTCTCGACATCGGAGAGACCTTCCGACACCAGCCGGAGCACGTCGACTTCGCGTGCGGTCAGTCCCGCGGGGTAGCGCGTTCGTCGTCCTGGCTTCAAAGCTTCCAGCTCAGTCTCGAGGGCAGCGATCCGAGACAGTGTTGGCCGGGCCTCAAGCGGTTCGCAGATGCCACGCGCTTCCGAGAGCAGTTCTCGAGCATCGTCTGGACGGCGTTCGGCCATTCTGAGCACGCCAAGCGCGATCATCGTCAGCGCTCGCTCGAACGGAGCAGCACAGGCGTCCGCGAGGTCTAGCGACTGCTGCAGATGCTCCGTTGCATCCTCATAATGGCGCTCCGCCGTATCCAACTGGCCAAGGACGCGCTGCACGGCAATGAGCGCGACCGGCTGTCGCGGGTTGGAGGCGTGGACCAGCGCTAGATCAGCATGCTGGCGGGCCAGCGCAGTGTCATCATTGGCCCGGTGGTAAGCGGTCCAACCAAGAGCACCCTCCGCCCGGCCCAGCACGGAGCCCGACCATGCCAGCCAGCGGTCGTGCGTCTCCAGCCAGGATCGAGCGGCAGGCAGGTCGCCGGTGTCGAGCGCCACGCGGGCCGCCAGTCGCTGCAGCCGCAGCGCGGTATCAAACGTCGTGTCGCCGGGCTCCGTTGCCGGCCCCCTTGGAAGCAGATCGGCGATGATGCGAATCGCGAGCGGCGTATCACCCTGCTCAAACGCTAGGGTAGCCAGGATTGGCGTGGCCGTTTCCCGAAACGACGCGACTCTGGATGCGTGCCGTGCGATCTCAGCGATTTCGCGCGCCTGGGGCCACCTCGCCTCGAGCAGGAGCAGGAGGAGCTCGCGCATGGCAACATGCTCGCTCCGCCAACTCAACTGATCGAAGTCAGCGCCGCGGCTAATGGACTCCCGAGCTGCTTCGACCAATCGGTGTCGCTCGTTCAGACGGTCCGCCTCATACGGGAGATGCAGGAGGTTCAGCTCGTGGTAGGTGATGAGGCCCACGTCTGGCTTCGATCCGTAGAGTCGTTTGGCGGCTTCAAAGAACCGATGTGCCTGCTCGGTCTGACCGAGCGCGGCAAAGGCGCAGCTGAGGCCGTGCGTCAAATTCTCGGTGCTATACGGAACCGCGCCATTCCACAGGAACTCGGGGAGCGCGGCGCCGTCCCGCATCGCCTGGCCGATCGTCTCGGCAAACGGTGCCGCCAGTTGCAGAGCCTCGTGCAGCGGCCCCAGCTGGGATAGCATGAACACGCGGATCGAGGCGCGTCGCGCCAGTACCTCCTCAAGCGAGTCAATGCCATCCAAACTGTAGAGCTTGCCGAACAACCTTATCGTCTGCTTCAGGACGCCAGGATCTCGGGTCAATACGCGGAGGGCATCATCGACGGCCCGCTGCAGAACGGCCATCCCGTCACGGTACTCACCTGAAGACCATCGACCAAACCCTCGTTCGGCGTCGGCCAGAGCTGCCAGCATCAAATCACCTGACTCGCGCGCGGCGGCGGCGGCCTCCACCAGGTAGGCGATTGCCTGGGGGTCCCAAATAAAGCGCAGCAAGGAGCCGATGGCGAAGAGGAGGCGGTAGTAGTCGCGCGGCGTGCGCCCGTGATCCTGATAGAGGGCAATGACGAGTTCCAGGCGCTTGACGGCGGCACGGATGGCGTAGGCGTGACCGGCTCGTTCCGCAGCCCGCAGCAGCCACTCGATGGCCCGCTCGTCGCCAGCCTGCTGAAAGTGATACGCCACCGCGTCCGGGTCGGGATTCGCGGTCGCGGACAACACGTCTCCGACCGCTCGATGCCAGATGCGACGGCGAAGGGCCACGACCTCCTCGTACAGTGCCTCGCGAATAAGGGCATGATGGAACCGGTAGCGACTACCCGTGACCTCATCGATCACCTGGGTCGTCTGTCCCTGCTCGATCGCCGAGACCAACGCCTCGTCTGTCGCCCCACTCACCTGTTGCCAGAGCTCCAGCGGCACTTCCTGACCGATCACCGCCGCCATCTGGAGTAGTTCGCGCGTCTCCTGGCTCAGACGTCCCAACCGGCCTTCGATGACCTGCCGCAAGAGCGGCGGAAGGCGCATCCGTTCCAGGTCGCCGAGCTGCCAGGTGCCGTTGACTTCGCTCAGGATCCCCTCAGCTTCGAGTGCGCGTACCAGCTCGAGCGCGTATAGCGGGTTGCCTTCGGCGTGCGCGCGTAGGT
Source organism: uncultured Chloroflexia bacterium (assembly GCA_963728335.1). GTDB lineage: Bacteria > Chloroflexota > Chloroflexia > Thermomicrobiales > Thermomicrobiaceae > CALAGB01. The sequence continues at coordinate 94,695 of CAVSJP010000005.1, read as the reverse complement.
ACGAGCCCAGGCGCGTGACCGCCTCGGTCCCCAATCGATAGCGTTGCCAGATGAGGCTGCGCAGTGCCACGTCATCGAGTGGACGTACGTCGAGCCGTTCCGCGCCCGATTCGCGTATGAGCAGGGGCACAAGCGCAAATAGCGGGTGGCGGCGGTTCAGCTCGTCGCTGCGATAGGTGACGACCAGGAGCAAAGCATGGGCTCGAACGTCCCGGGCCAGCACCCGCAGCAGATCCAGGCTGGCCTGATCGGCCCAGTGCAGATCGTCGAGGACGAGCACGAGTGGCTGCTGGTCTGCCAAGCCGGTGAAGAAGGTGGAGACCTCGCGGAGGAGACGTTCCTGGCTTCCGAGCTCGGCCAGGGCCTCCGAATCGTCGATGAAGCTCGGAAATGCCGGCTCGCGGCCCGTCGCCTGGTAGCGGCGGGCGAGCTCGATCCAGGGGCCATAGGGAGGGGTCGTGGTCAGGTCGTAGGCGTGCCCCCACTGGATCAGACAACCGGCGGCCTCCGCCTCTCGACCCAAATGCTCGACCAGGGTCGTCTTCCCGATTCCGGCTTCCCCGCTGATGAGCACCAGGTTGCCATGACCGTTGATCGCGGCATCCAGATGCTGCCGGAGGATGTCTTGTTCGCGCTGCCGCCCAACCAGGCGAGCAGTACGGGAAGGTGGCCAATCCGCGACATCCACTGTGATCGCTCTCCAGCAGCGAGGTCAGAGCCGAACCCGCACGCAATTTGCTGTGTGTTTGAACCTCAGTATAGCAGTGGATCCACGTACATAGAGGAGATCTGATGTGCGTCTCACCAATCTCCCTCTTCGTTCCACGGCCCGAAGAACGGCCTACACGCGCCATTTCGCACCGGAATGCGGTCTCAGAATCCTGTGTCGAAGTCGGCCTTGTACGTTACTCGTCTGACACTGAGTTGTGAGATCGATTCGAACAGCAATACCGCACCGCGTCCTGCGGGACGTCGTGCCACCGGTAATCCACCGCGAATTCGCTATGGGAGTGCGTGCCGCCGCTGATGCGGGCAAGCTGGGTGGTCTCCTGGCGAGCGCCGATTTTCGACGACAAGGGCAGGGTGATGAGGACGGAGAAGAGGTCATTGGGGAGGGCAAGACGCAGAAACGATGCGCGTGAACCGCGTCTCAGCCGGATTCTCCGTGCAGGTGCGAGTGATCCATTAACCAGGTACTGATCTCGTGCCAGGTTGGCCGGGGCTGATCTGACTGCTCACCGCCGACGTTCAGGATGAAGGCGTAGATCTCCTGAGGTGAAGCCATGAGTTCCCAGCCGTTTAGGGCCAGGAAGATACCGGTGGCGGTGAGTCCGGTCCGCTTGTTGCCGTCAACGAACGGATGGTTGCGGATCAACGACTCCATGAGGACTGCGGCTTTGTCGTGCAGGGACGGGTAGAACTCGACGTCGCCCGAGCCAGCCTGAGGGCGCGCGACCGCCGATGCGAGTAGATCGCGATCGCGTAGTCCATGTTTGCCACCGGTCTCTTCGATGAGGCGGTCGTGGATGAAGAGCACCTGCTCAAATGTCAGGCTCTTCATGCTTTGCCAGTGCCTCCAGGGTCGGCCGGTAGCGATCGATGAACCCAGCAACCTGACCGGCGAAATCTTGATCGACGCTGGGAACCTCACGTTGAACCGGCTTGACCAGGATCCCACCATGCTCGTGGTCGTACTCGACCGAGACCTCGCAGCCGTCCGCGATCCCCGCCTGAGTCATAACCTCGCGCGGCAGTGCGACCACCATACTATTCCCCGCGCGAAAGACTTTCCGGGCCATTATCAGCCTCCATCGCTCGTTACACATGCAGCGCAATGTTAGTACCGCGTTATAACGTCCGTCAATACGCCGCACGCACAGCCCGTTCGGCTCGTGCAGCTACCGCGCGGGGTCGCTTCGGACAATGGCTCGGTGACGTTGAACGGCTTCGAATACAGCGGCGAGCAGGCCGGCCCCGAGTCGAATCGATGGAACCAGTTGGCCATCGGCGTTGAAGCTACGGATAGTGACACTTCAGTTAGGGGCGGACCAATGGAGGACCGGGCGCGCGGAGCGAGCCCGCTGTGGAGACATCGAAGCATACGAGAGCCTGGTGCGACGGTACCTGGAGATTGCCTTCCGCACCGCGTACCTCATCACGCGAGACACCGCCGAAGCCGCGGATGTTGCCCCAGGAGTCAGTCGCACGCATCCAGGGCACGTCAAGCCCGGCCAACCCGGTGACGCCGGCTGACCGGTTCCACTCACGTTTGGTGCGGTCAGGCTCCCACCGACACGCCGAACGTGAGGGTAACGACGTCGAAATGCCTCAACGCAGGAATCGCAGCACTAGGAAGATCACCAGCGCCGCGATCACGAGCCAGAAGAGGAGAATCACCGTAACCCCGAGCCATATCATTCGGCCGATATGGGCTTGTCGCTCTTGAGCGACCGCGCGATGCTCAGCAAGGATTTGGGAGGGAATCAGCCGGTGCGCGATGCCGAACAGGAACGGGACGATCAGGCGGTCGTCGAGTAGCCCGACGCCCGGTATGAAGTCCGGGATCAAGTCGATCGGGCTGACGAGATAGCCCACGGCGAAGGCGGCCATGAGGCGAGCGTACCAGGGGACGCGCGGATCGCGAAAGGCACGATACAGGACGTGCCCCTCTTGTTTGAGGCGCCGCGCCCGGGATCTCCAGTGGAAGATAAGGCTCATCGCTGACTCCCTTTCGACTCGGATACGGCTCGCTCATCACCGTTACTCAACCCTGTGAGCAATTCAATTTGCCTGCCATGACTCTCGCGATAGCCTGCGCGCCGCTTCGCTTCATGAATCCGCATCGCTCTGGGGGTGAAACGCTCCAGCCCGCAGGCAGCTCGACAGCCACCGGATGCGTCTGCTGACGATCGCCTGCTCGGTGCGGCCGCTTTTGAGGCAGGTTCGGCTGCACCGCGCCGGACGGCGTCGAAAACGCTCGAAGAGCGCGAGGCGGCGAGCAGGAGACGCCATAGCCGAGCTCGCAGGAGGAAACAGAGGGGTCAGCGGGATGTGGAGCGTGGACGTCGGCTCATTCCGCGTCCCGCGACGCGTTCTTGCCGTCTATCGCAAATATCGACAGGCTCATTCGTTACTTTGTGAGATGCAATAAGAGCGACGTTGCGTTAATTGGTAAGACGGCTGAACAGGCACTGGAGGATCTGCGCTGGCTGGGAGAGCCCTGTTCGTCGTCAGATGTGCTCTCGCTGGAGTGCTCGTCGCATTCACCGTTGCCTGCCAGGCCGGTGAGCAAAAGGGCACAACGTTGACGGAGTCCGACAGCGGCAAGGCGATCACGATCAAACAGAGTGAGTACCTGCAGGTCGCCCTGATGCGCGATTCGCAAACCGCTCTGGATTGGGACATCACGGCCTACGATCAGAATCTACTCTAGCGGTACCCGGTCATCGATCACACCGTCGGAACCCTACAGCGGCCGAACGACAAGGTCTTTCTGGAATTCGAGCCCCTGAAGAAGGGGACGACCACGCTCCAGGTCGTATATCACCAGCGAGCGCACCCGGAGATACCTCCGGTAAAGACCTTCGAGGTGATGGTCTCCATCGATTGACTGAAAGAGCGGGAACTGTCCACAGTAGATCTCATACCCGGAGCGTTCACGAGTCCTGCGGAAGATTCTGCGTTCCCGGTCATGTCTCGGGACATTGACGTCGCACCGAACCGCGAATTTCCACACCCGACCGACCGGGTTCGCCCGTGACTGAAACGAGACGCTCGGGTGTACCCAGGGCGTATCTATCTTGGGAGACGAAACTCGCCCGGTGCGGTCCCGTCTCCCTGACGGCCTATTCTTCTTCGTATTCCTGGTAGTACTCCTGGCCGAGGTGCGTGATCTGCTCCTCGCCCATCATCCAGCGCAGGGTGTTCTTGAGCTTTGTCTGCTGGATGAAGATATCGTGCTCGGGGTAGACCGCGGCCGCGTGCTGGGGACTCTTGAAGTAGAAGGATAACCACTCCTGGATGCCCTTCATGCCCGCCCGCTTGGCCAGGTCGAGGAAGAGCGCCAGATCAAGCAGCAGCGGCGCCGCGAGGATCGAATCCCGGCAGAGGAAGTCGATCTTGATCTGCATGGGGTAGCCGAGCCAGCCGAAGATGTCGACGTTGTCCCAGCCCTCTTTGTTGTCGCCACGGGGTGGGTAGTAGTTGATCCGCACCTTGTGGTAGACGTCTCCGTAGAGTTCGGGGTAGAGCTTGGGCTGGAGAATGTACTCGAGTACGCCGAGCTTCGACTCCTCTTTGGTCTTGAAGCTCTCCGGATCGTCGAGTACCTCGCCGTCGCGATTGCCGAGGATGTTGGTCGAGTACCAGCCGCTGAGACCCAGCATGCGGGCCTTCAGCATCGGGGCGAGCACGGTCTTGATCATGGTCTGCCCGGTCTTGAAATCTTTGCCGCAGATGGGAACGCCCTGCTCCATCGCGAGCCCAACCAGCGCCTGGATGTCGGCCGTCAGGTTGGGAGCGCCATTGGCGAAAGGGACCCCTTCCATCAAGGCGGCATAGGCATAGAGCATCGATGGGGCAATCGTTTCGTCATCGAGGTCGAGCGCCATCTCGAAGCTGTCGAGGTTGGCGTGGGTCGGAGCCTCCTCCATGAAGATCTCGGTCGAGGCGCACCAGATCATGACCAGTCGGTCACACTTGTTCTCGGACTTGAAGCGGCGAATGTCCTCGCGAATCTGCTCGGCCCGCTCCATCTTCGTACCGCGCTTGACATTGGGCCCGTTGAGGCGCTTGACATAGTGCTGATCGAAGGCGGCCGTCATCGGTTTGATCGACTTGAGGAAATCGGCGATCGGCTCGATGTGTTCGTGACGATCGAGGACGCCGCATTTCAGCGCTGATTCATAGGCGTTGTCGGTGAACGGATCCCAGGCGCCAAAGACGATATCGTCGAGGTTGGCGAGCGGGACGAACTCGCGGATGAGTGGCGAACGGTTGTCTGTTCGCTTGCCGAGGCGGATCGTGCCCATCTGAGTGAGTGAGCCGATGGGCAGGCCGCTGCCGCGACGCGCGTGCTCGACGCCGGCAATGAACGTCGAGGCTACGGCGCCGAGGCCGACGAGAAGGATGCCGAGCCGGCCCTCTGCCGGCTGAATCGGATTGGGCGTGAGTTCGACGAAGTCTTTCGCTTCCAAGATCACACCTCTCTGACGGGCCAGCGACATGAGTGGCACGTGCCACTGTGCGGGCACCCGTCCTGTCCTCGCCCAGTGTTCAATCGTACTCTGCCGCTTGCCGAGCAGGGCCGCGAGGGCACTCTGTCCGCCGAAGCGCCTGATGATTCGTTGGGCGGGGTTCGCTCGTTCTTCCATGGCAGACATACTAACGAATTTTTCGTTATCGCACAAGAGCCGAATACAACCAGGTTATCCGCCGCGGAGCCTGGCAGCACGTTCGCACGCGGAACCGCGCCTAGCCGAGCAGCGCCGCGGAGCGCTCCCGCAGGACGCGTTCGGCATCGTCCACGATACGCCGGACGATGGTTCCCGCCGGTTCGAGCGTCGAGATCAGCCCGGCTCCGACACCGGCACTGATATCGACGACCGTCGGGTCCTGCCGCTCGGCGCCCGCCTCCAACTCACGACGCAGCTCCGCGTGGTGGGCCGCGATGTCGTCGGAGCGTCCCTCCCACGTGGAAGTGAATGTATTGCGCAGCACCCGGTCGGCGATCCCGTCAGGAAACGCCGCGCCGCGGACCTGGTCATAGACGGACGTCCGCACGGTGTCGTCGGCGGTGGCGGCCAGGACCGCCTGCTGCTCCCAGGCTCCACCGCCCCATTCTTTACTGGCCACGAACCGCGTCCCCAGCCAGCCTCCGGTTGCTCCCAGCAGCAGCACCGCGGCGAGTCCCCGGCCATCGGCGATGCCGCCGGCGGCCACCACCGGGATATCCCCGACCGCGTCGACCACGGCGGGCAGCAGCGCCAGCGTGCCGGCCTGTCCCGTGTGTCCACCCGCCTCGGTTCCCTGCGCAATGACGACGTCCGCACCGGCGCGCGCCGCACGGATTGCCTGTGCCACGGTCTGCACCTGAACAAACAGCTTCACGCCGCGGGCATGGGCCGGTGCGACGTAGCGGGTTGGATCGGCAAAGGAGTGGTTGATGGCCGCCACCCGCTCCTGGAGGGCGACTTCCACCAGATCATCGATTCCTGGGAAGGAGGAGATGAAGCCGACCCCAAAGGGACGATCAGTCTGGGCGCGCACCGCGTGAATCTGCTCGCGAAGCCAGTCCGGTCCGCCGGAGCTGGTGCCGCCGATCATGCCGAACCCGCCCGCCAGCGAGACGGCGGCGGCCAGCTTAGCCGTGGCCGTGCCGCTCATTGGGGCATTGAGCACGGGATGGTCGATGCTCAGCAGCGTACAGAGTGGGGTAGACAGCATCATCGTCTCCTTTGCTGGCCGGTGCGCGGAGATGTACACGATCTGAAGAGGTTACTCAGGGTCGGAACGGCGTTCCCTCAACACGTGAAGCGAGTGTAGTCGTTTCAACGGCGCGCTACTAGGCAGTCGATATGCGACCTGCGCGAGCATGCGAACAGCGAAGAGCTTCCGCCCGCGAATGACTTTTCTCCGAGCACCGGCATGCTGGCAGCGCCTGAGGCGCGGCGGTGTCGCTGGGGACGGAGCGTATCAGTCGGCAGAGACGGGGCTTGCGGCCGGTGCCGGAGCGGACAGTGGACTCTCTTCCTCGGAACCCGTCCGCGACGGTCCGGTGCGCCGATCGCTCCCGCGCAGGCTGGAGCAGACGGCGGCGATCACGGCCGTGACCGTGCCAAACAGGAAGATCTCGTGAAAGCCCTGCATGAACGCTCGGCTGTCCAGTTGGCTTCCGGCCGCGGTTCCGGTGAATAACCCACTCAGCACGCGGTAGGACATGACCGTTGAGAGAATGACCATGGCGATGGAGATGGCCATCGTCTGTCCGGTGTTGTTGAGCAGCGTGCGCATTCCAGCCGCGATTCCACGGCGATTGGCCGGGACGCTCCCCATCACCGCGCTGGTGTTGGGAGAGTTGAAGAACCCATTCCCGGTCCCGAGTACGGCCAGGGCGGCCGCCAGTGTGTGGTAGGGAGCATCCAGCGGCAGTGTCGCGAGCCAGAGGGAACCGATGCCGGTGATTACCAGGCCACCGGTGCTCAGCCAGCGGGAGCCGAATCGATCCGACAGTCGTCCCGAGAGGGGAGCGATCAGCATCATGGTCGCGACCAGCGGCAGGAGCTTCAATCCCGCCGTCAGTGGTGAGTTGTTCAGCACCGTCTGGAAATACCAGCTGAGGATGAACATGGTCGAGCCGCGAGCCACCGCATTCAGCAGCAAACTCACGTTGCCGGCCAGGAAGATCCGGATGCGGAACAGAGTTGGATCCATCATGGGATGGCTGACGCGTCGCTCCACGATCACGAAGATCGCCAACGCCGCGACTCCAGTCGCGAGCAGCAGCTTGGTTCCGGCATGGCCGGCGTTGCCCATGACCACCTCGGTCAGCCCGATGAGGATGGTGGTGATGGCCAGCGGGAACAGGATCATCCCCGGCACGTCGAATCGCGCGGTTCCCTCCCGTTCTCCCGACTCGCGCAGGCGCAAGAACGCCCAGGTGGTGGCGAAGAGGCCGAACGGAATGTTGATGAAGAAGATGTAGCGCCAGCCGAGGGTCTCGGTGATCACGCCGCCAAGCAGGGTGCCGAAGATGAAGCCACTCACCCCCGCCATCATGTTGATCCCCAGCGCGAAGCCGCGCTCTTCATTGGGGAACGCATCGGTCACCAGCGCCGTACTGTTGGCGAAGATGAGGGCCGCGCCGATGCCCTGCAGCAAGCGGAACAGGAGGAGCTCGGCGCCGGTCTGGGAGAATCCACACAGGGCCGACGTGAGGGTGAATATGGCAAAGCCGAGGTTGTACGGTCGCACGCGACCTTTGATGTCGGCCAGGCGGGCGATGGGTAGGAGCAGCCCAGTGATGACGACCTGAAAACCCATCACCACCCACATGACCTGAACGACCGACGCGTGAATCGATCGAGTGATGTCAGGCAGGGCAATGGTCAGGATCGAGCTATCGATGGCAACCATCAGCACACCGACAGTCGTGTTGATCAACACCACCCACTTGTATGCCATGAGCGCGTCGGAGGCCTTCTTCGAGCGTAAGCGTCCAGCGACCACCGTGTCGACCACCCTCTCGCCGCATTATTTTGAGATTGTTGTTGTCTCACGGTGATCGATTGACTGTCAAGAGGATAAATGGATGGCGGCCACGAGCGTCAACCACTTGCCGATCCCGGAAGCACGCCGTCGATTACCCGAAGTTTCGTCCGTGACTCTCACGAGCAGCCCGTGCAGTCGTTGGGCAGGTTGTTCGTGAGTGAGCTGCCGCGCATCAGGACGCGGCCGCCGTCGTTGTAGATCCCGCCGCCGTCGCGGCCAGCCCGGTTGTTGCTGACGGCGCTATGTTGGAGCGTGACCGTTCCACTGAATGTGTAGATGCCACCTCCGAAGCCGGTCTCGTCGTTGACGTGATACGGATCGACACTGGCCGTGTTGTGGGTGACGTCGCTGTTCAGCAACGTCATGCGACCGTGGTTGTAGATACCGCCGCCCTTGCCGCCGCCGACGGCCGGGTCTCCCTCGGCCGTATTGTCGTTGATCGCGCTCACGCGAATCAGCATCAAGCCGGAGTTTGAGATGCCGCCACCAAGTAACGCGGCATTCCCGCACACCTGGCTGTTCGCCATGATCAGTGGACCGACGTTATCGACGCCGCCGCCTGCTGGCGCGGAATTGTCGCTGATGGTGCTGTCACGAATCATCATGGAACCGCTGTTCTTGATGCCCCCGCCCGAACCAAATGGGGTGTCAACGTGGTTGCCGTGGACGGTGCTGTTCTGGAGGAGCAGTGATCCGTGGTTGTAGATACCGCCACCCTGGTCTCGCGCGGTGTTACCGTCTACGTTGACCCCATCCAGCGTCAATACCCCGTTGTTGGCCACACCACCGCCTACGTCGGCGCTACCGCCGGTGATGGTAAGGTCGCCGATCGTGGCTCTGACCCCTGAGTTGACGGTGACCGCCGGCGAGCCTCCCTGGAAGATCGTGGACTTCGTGCCCGCTCCGTTCAGCGTCAGGTTCTTCGCGACGATAATGCCGCCACGATACTTGCCTGCCTCGATCGCGATGACGTTGCCCGGGCTGGCCGCGTCGATGGCCGCCTGGACCGTGTTGAACGCGCATCCGCTGGCGCAGACGGTCAGTGATGACGACTTGGCGCTAGCAGTTGAACCGGTGATGCCGGCGAGCAGGACGATAACGATGGCCATTAGACTCAATTTCATAGGACCTCTTCATCACGATAGTGCGGAAAATCTTGAGCGCGGTCGTGATGACAGTTTGTATAGCCAGCGTCATGCCAGCCGGGTTTCGGGCGCTGCCATGCGATTTAACGACGGTCGTGCGGCGAGTGCGAGCGTCGCTGTGGCCCGGCAAGCGTCAACGATGGGGCGACCAGCGCATGACGGCGTACGCACGTGAACTAGACATAAATCCCACCGTTCAGGACTGGCGCGGTGGCAGGACTCGCCAACTTGTAAGAATGTCATAATAACCCTGTCAGTTGGCCTGGACTTTGGATGGTAAGTCTGATAGCGTCTGCTTTTGGCGATACATTCGATTAAGGGGCCGGGGGGCGTCGCGCGATGAGGTACGGTTTCGTCATCGACAACCGCAAGTGTATCGGTTGTCATGCATGTACGACGGCCTGCAAATCCGAAAATCAGGTGCCACTCGGAGTCTTCCGCACCTGGGTCAAATACACCGAAAAAGGGGAGTTTCCCAACGCGCGGCGGCATTTCACCGTGCTGCGCTGCAATCACTGCGAAGACGCGCCGTGTATCACGGTCTGCCCCACAAAGGCGCTGTACAAGCGGCCGGACGGGATCGTCGACTTCGACTCGTCGCGCTGCATCGGCTGTAAGTCCTGCATGCAAGCCTGCCCCTACGACGCCCTCTACATCGATCCGTTCGAGAACACCGCCGCCAAGTGCAACTATTGCGCCCACCGGGTCGATATTGGATTGCTCCCCGCCTGTGTCGTCGTCTGCCCGGAGAAGGCGATCATCGCCGGGGACATGGACGACCCGTCGAGCGACATCAGCCACATCCTGGCGACCGAAACGGTCCTCACCCGCAAGCCGGAGCAGGGGACCAAGCCAAAACTGTTCTACGTCGACGCCGATGCCTCCAGCCTTGTGCCGGAGGTTCAGAGCCGCACCACCGGATTCCTCTGGTCGCAGGTACGAGAGGACGGACGGCCCGCCCAGGCGGTTCAGGCGACGGTCTCGAAGGAGAGCCCACCCGAGGCGGACGTCGTCTACGACGTGCACCACCCGAAGCCGTGGGGCTGGAAGGTCGCGACCTATCTCTGGACCAAATCGATTGGTGCCGGGGCGGTCCTGATCGCGGCGATTCTTCTGCTCGCCGGCTGGGCCACCAACCACGCCACGTTCGACGTGGCCGCGCCGGTCGCCGGACTGATTTTCATCGGCATCACGACGCTCTTGCTGGTGATTGACCTCAAGCGACCGGAACGGTTCTGGTTCCTGGTCGCCATCCCGAACCTGACCTCATGGCTCGTCTGGGGCGGCTACATCCTGGCCCTCTTCAGTGGGGTCGCTTTTGTCTGGTTGCTGCTAACGCTTATGGGGCTCGGCGGAGCGCAGGACGCGATGATGGGTGCCGGTATTCCGCTGGCGCTGGCGGCCGCGGGCTATACCGCCTTCCTCTTCCGTCAGGCGGAAGGTCGTGACTTCTGGCAGAGCCCGCTACTGCTGCCGCACCTGATCGTGCAGTCGGTCGTGGCTGGCGCGGCGACTCTGCTCCTTATCGGGATCTCGGCTGGGGCCAGCGACCACGAGCTACGTATCCTGGCCGGAATCCTGGCGGGCGGCGTCTTCGCCTTCGGCGCGATCCTGGCGATCGAACTTGGGATGCCGCATTCCAACGTGCACGTGAGCAAGACGGTTGACCTACTGGCCCATGGCCCGTACCGGACCATCCTGTTCGGCGCGGTCGTGCTGATCGGCATTATCCTGCCGATCATCTTCGCCCTGGTCGCGCTCGAGACGAGCACGATCATCGTGCCAGCCGCATTCGGAGCTGGGGCCGCACTGGCGGGGCTCTGGTCGTACGAGACGATCTGGGTCAGCGCCGGTCAAGACGTTCCACTGAGCTGATCGACGGGAAGAGGACGAAGAGATGGTATCGAGCAAACCGAAAGACGCAGTTGAGGTCCCCGCATCAGCTCCCGTCAGGCGACAGGTGGAGCAGCCGTTCGTGCCTGAGCAGACGAGCGGGCTTTCATCCTACCCGCCGCCGGAAAAGTGGGACGATTGGGTCGAGTTCGACCCGCGGGCCTGGCCCGAAAAGCGTGAGCACCACTATATGCTGGTGCCGACAACCTGCTTCAACTGCGAGTCGGCCTGTGGGCTGATGGCCTACGTCGACAGAGAGACGCTCCAGGTCCGCAAACTGGAGGGCAATCCCTTTCACCCGGGCAGCCGCGGCCGCAACTGCGCCAAAGGCCCGGCGACGCTGACACAGATCAACGATCCGGATCGCATCCTCTACCCGATGAAGCGCAGCGGTCCACGCGGCTCGGGCAAGTGGGAGCGCGTGAGTTGGGACGAGGCGCTGGACGCCATCGCCGCTAAGATTCGTGGTGCGCTCACCAGCGGACGCCCCAACGAAGTGATGTATCACGTTGGCCGGCCGGGCGAGGACGGCTATATGGAGCGTGTGCTGCAGTCCTGGGGCATTGACGGCCACAACTCGCACACCAACATCTGCTCGTCGGGCGGGCGTACCGGCTACGCCTTCTGGATGGGGATCGATCGCCCCTCGCCCGATTACACCAACGCGCGCTTTATCCTGTTGGTCAGCGCGCACCTCGAGAGCGGCCACTATTTCAACCCGCACGCCCAACGAATCATCGAGGCGAAATCGAAGGGCGCCAAGATCGCCGTGATCGACCCACGGCTCTCGAACACCGCGTCGATGTCCGACTACTGGCTGCCGGCCTCACCGGGTACCGAGGCGGCGCTCCTGCTTGGCCTGGCCAATATCCTGATCCAGGAGGACCTGTTCGATCGCGAGTTCGTCCGGCGCTGGACCAACTGGGAGGACTACCTCCGCACGATGCACCCCGACGTCGACCTCACCTTCGACAACTTCGTTGTGGCCCTCAAACAGGAGTACGCGAGGTACACGCCCGAGTACGTCGAGTCCGAGTGCGGCGTGCCCGCGTCGATGGTCACCGAGATCGCCCACGAGATCGCGAAGGCGGGCTCGGCCCTCTCGACGCATACCTGGCGCGCCGCCTCCGCTGGGCACCTGGGAGGCTGGACCGTACCGCGCACGCTCTTCTTCCTCAACGTGCTGACCGGCAGCATCGGCACCGAAGGTGGTACGGCGCCGAACGTCTGGGATAAGTTCGTGCCGCGGCCGTTTGCCGAGCCAAACAAGCAGAAGGTCTGGAACGAGGTCTCCTGGCCGAAGGAGTACCCGCTGGCGCACCATGAGATGAGCTTTTTGCTGCCGCATCTGCTCAAAGAGGGACGCGGCAAACTGGCGATGTACTTCACCCGCGTCTACAACCCGGTCTGGACGAATCCGGACGGGTTCACCTGGATGGACGCGCTGCGCGATGAAACGCTATTTGAGATGCACGCCGCGCTCACGCCGACCTGGAACGAGAGCGCCTGGCTAGCAGATTACGTGCTGCCGATGGGGGTGGGTGCCGAGCGCCACGACACGCACTCCTACGAGACGCATGCCGCCAAGTGGGTCGCCTTCCGCCAGCCGGTCGTGCGCGTGGCCATGGAGCGTCTGGGGCAGAAAGTCGACTTCACCTACCAGGCCAACCCGGGCGAGGTCTGGGAAGAGAACGAATTCTGGATCGAGCTCTCCTGGCGTATCGATCCGGATGGCTCGCTCGGCATCCGCAAGCTCTACGAATCGCCCTACCGTCCGGGTGAGAAGATCACCGTCGACGAGTACTACCAGTGGATATTCGAGAACTCGATACCGGGATTGCCGGAGGCCGCCGCAGCGGAGGGGCTGACTCCGCTTGGCTACATGCGGAAGTATGGCGCGTTCGAAATCGAGAAGCAGGCCATGCGGCAATTCGACGACGTGGTGGATGACTCCGACCTGGAAGGCGCCAAGGTCGATCCTCAGAGCCACGTCATCATGAGCCCGACTCCCAAACCGCACAGCCCGGAGATCACTCCAATGCCGGGGAATCCGCCAGGGCCGGACGGCCGTCCGGTGGGCGTGATGGTCGATGGCCAGCCGTGCCGTGGCTGGCCGACGCCCTCGGGCAAGCTCGAGTTCTTCTCACGGACGCTCTACGAATGGGGCTGGCCGGAGTACGCCATTCCGACCTACATCGACAGCCACGTCGCGCCGAGTGTCATCGACCGGGACGCGGGCGAGATGACGTTGCTGCCAAACTACCGTATCCCAACGCTGATCCACACCCGTACCGGGAACGCCAAGTGGCTCAACGAGATCAGCCATTCCAATCCGCTCTGGCTGCACCCGTCCGACGCGCGGCGCATCGGCGTCCAGACCGGCGACCTGGCACGCGTCGAGACCGAGATTGGCTACTTCGTCGACAAGGTCTGGGTGACCGAGGGACTTCGCCCGGGCGTCGTCGCCTGCTCGCACCACCTCGGTCGCTGGCGGCTCGACGACAATCGTGCGAACGACAACTGGTCGTCAGCCAAGGTGACGATCGAGGAGCGCGAGACGGGCGTCTACCTGATGCGTCAGACGCGGGGCGTCCAGCCCTTCAAAAGCAGTGACCCGGATTCAAACAAGATCTGGTGGAGCGACGCGGGCGTGCACCAGAACCTGACGTTCCCGGTTCAGCCGGACCCAATCAGCGGGGCGCATGCCTGGCATCAGCGTGTGCGGGTGGTGCAAGCCTCGGCCAGCGACAAGTACGGAGACATCATGGTCGATACTTCACGCTCACGGGAAGCGTTCCGTCGCTGGCTGGCGATGACCCGTCCCGCGCCAGGACCGGACAATCTGCGGCGTCCACTCTGGCTGCTGCGGCCATTCAAGCCGGACCCGTCCGCCTTCCAAATTGACGGTCCGACGGGACGCTAGGGCGCCGTTCGTCACCATCTGCCTGATCAGTTGGTGAACAGTCGAATGGCAACGTCGGGAGGCCCTTGTGTCCTCCCGTTTTGCTATGCACGGAACGTCACGGATGTCCTCGAATGTTGATGGTGTCTCAAACGCGAGAAGAGACTGCTCCCCCACAACGTACCATCAGCAATGCGGCCACTGAGGCCACTCCCACGCCCGCCTCCTGGCACTGAACATGCACCGTCCCGATCGTCGACAAAGGCGTCGTGGCGGCTACTTCAGCCCGGGCGAATCTGCGCCTGGCGCGAACCGCGGCCATCGCCACAAAGCTGATCGGGAAGCGAGCGGCGACCGCGTTGCTCACGACGCTGAATCCCAGGAGGACCGGTGCCGCCTCACGTCAAGGAGCTACCGTTCAACGCCTGTGCCGAAATGCCGGATCCAGGTTTCACGCACGCCTACTTCAACCTGTCGAGTGGCTCCAGCGTGCGCGGTCCGTGGAACCAGGGATCGGTACCGTGGGAGAACGCGTGAATAGCAGTAGTCAAAAGAGCGTCGGAGATGACGCAAGTTGCCTGGAACACACCGGAACGGAGACGACGGAGACGAGCAGAGCGCCGGAGCCGAGTCCGGCCGCGCTCACCATCGAGTACTATACCGACCCGCTCTGCTGTTGGAGCTGGGCGTTCGAACCGCAGTGGCGACGGCTTCGCTACGAGTTCGGCGATCAGATCGAAAGTCGCTACGTCATGGGAGGCATGATCCAGGACTGGAGCAGCTTCCGCGACCCGATCAATGCCGTGAACCGCCCCGCTCAGATGGGACCGCACTGGTACCACGTCGGTCAAATGACCGGCATGCCGCTCGATGAGAGGATCTGGTATGAAGATCCTCCCCAGTCCTCCTGTTTGCCGGGTATCGCCGTGAAGGCCGCCCAGGTTCAGGGCGAGAAGCAGGCTGAGCGCGTGTTGCGCCGGTTGCGCGAGGCGGTGATGCTCGAACGGCGCAACATCGCCCGGCGCAGCGTGCTGACGGAACTGGCGATCGAGATTTCGAGCGATTCCGAGTTTCGCGATGGATTAGATCTCGAGCGGTTTCTGAGCGATCTGGAGTCGCCAGAGGTGATCGATGCGTTTCGCGAGGATCTGAAGCGAACGACCTACCAGCAGATCGGTCGTTTTCCCAGCTTGATGCTGCGGTCAGGAGAGCGATCTCCGTTGATGATCGTCGGTCACCGTCCGTACGACATCATGCTCGCCGCGATCGCGAGTGTCGCGCCGGATCTGAACCCCAGGCAGGTTGCCGACGACCCGGTCGACTACGTGCTTCAATGGGGCAGTGCCACCGTCAACGAGGTTGCCGAGGCGCTGTCATTCGAAAATGAAACGGCGCGCAAGACGCTCGACAAAGCGGTCGAATACGGCGAACTCTCCCAACGCGCGGAGCATCTCTATGTGTCGTCCCCAGCCAGCGAGGAATATACGGGCTAGGCTCCTGTTGGTATGAGACGAGCGGCAATCTCCATTTTGATTTGCCGGCGCCCGTCATGACGTATGGGAGCTACCGATGCCACGTCACGGAACCTTCAGCGAATTCCTCACGAACCTCGATCAGCCGATGCCACGGCGTGAGAAATACTCGAAGCTCACGCGAAACCTCTGGCGGCGGGTGGTGCTGCGGCAGGCGTGCTGCGGCCACGATGGCGAGCCCGGCTGCTGAAAGCACGATCACGCGTCCGGTACGGACGCCCATAGCCACAGCCACTGACCCATCATTGGACAGTCGTCGATCGTTGCCCGCGAATCGTCTCAGGTCGAGAACTTCGCCGACTCGGCCGCATGTTTCAGAT
Source organism: uncultured Chloroflexia bacterium (assembly GCA_963728335.1). Classification (GTDB taxonomy): domain Bacteria; phylum Chloroflexota; class Chloroflexia; order Thermomicrobiales; family Thermomicrobiaceae; genus CALAGB01. The sequence continues at coordinate 78,635 of CAVSJP010000005.1, read as the reverse complement.
ACGCGTTGCGCTGGCTAAGAAGACGTTTCATGTACCATGCAAGGATTAGGCGATCACCGATCTTGCCGATCAGCCCGAATGGAACGTCGTAGCCGAAGTCGTCGATCATCAGGGTACCGGCGAGGTAGGGTTCGAACGTGTGAACGTGCCGGAAGCGCGTAAATGGACCGGTGACCTGCTCGTCGACGAATCGGAATGGTGGGTCGAACTCGGTGATGCGACTGGTCAAACGACGATTCACCCCCAGGTGCCTGGCTTCCCAGGTCACGGTGTCACCGAGCTTCATCGTGCCGCTCGTCACACCGGCAACGGCTCGCTCTCCGGTATTCGACATCGATCCCATGTGGACGTCAACGGACAGCGAGAGGGTGAAGCACTGTTCCAAAGTCGCCTGTATTGTCGTTTCCAGGTGAATCGTGGTCACGCGTTCATGCTCCCAGTTCAGGGCTTAGCCTTACTTCCGGCGTCGTTCCACTGGCCATCATACGAGAGTGGAGTTGCTGACCGCGCCAGGACACTTTTCGTACTAATGTCCGGTTGAACCCCATCGCCCAGGGCCTACACTCCTCTCAGAGAATATCCTCGAGTCGTCGGTGTGGGGATGGGATAATGGGAGCAGATCGCCAGCATTTACCGGTGCGGTGTTCTCGGCAACAGCTGGGTCGGGCTCTGCCCACGGTCGTGGTGCCAGCGCGAGCATGACGCCGATGACTTCTCTTTCCCTCCGCCGTGCGCTGCCATGGCTCCTTGCCATCCCTGTCCTGATCGGCATCGGGTTCAATGTGTATATGGTGCGGACGATTCGCTCCGAACTGCGCCTGACGCCCAGCGGCTATGTCTCCGACCTGTATCCAAGCTGGCGCGCGACGCACGATCTTCTCCTGCATGGAACGAACCCGTACCTCGCATCGCAGACAGTCCAATACGAGCGCGGCTATTACGGCGGGATCCCAGACGACCCGGGTTTCGGCGGCGGCGTGGGATACCAGGGGTTTGTCTATCCGCTCTTCTTCTGCATTTTGCTGTCTCCACTCGCGTTGATCCCGTTCGGTGCCGTGCAATGGCTGGCGATCGCTGGAATGCTGGTGATTATTGCCCTGTCATCCAGATCATGGATGGACCTCACGGGATGGCCAGGATCGGCGCGAGGTCGCTGGATTGCGGGCCTGGTCTGGGCGGGTTCGGCCCCGTCGGTCTACCTCGCGAGCTTGCAGCAGCCGACCGGGTTCGTCGCTGGCATGCTGGGGCTGGCGGCCGTGCTGGTGGCCAGGAGACGCTTCGGCTGGGCCGGCGCGGTCATGGCCGCGGGGATGTTCAAGCCGCAACTCACGCTCATCCCACTGATCGGGGTGCTGGTCTGGGCCTGGCGACAGCACCGGCTGGCCCCGTTTCTACGCGGTTTCGTGATCGCCGCAAGCACGCTGGGCCTCGCGAGTCTTGCTCTGCAGCCAGACTGGCCTCGCTGGTTCATCTCGCAGCTGCACACCTACGCGTCGGTAAATGACTTTTGGAATGATCTGTCGATCTTTCCCGTTGGACTGCCGCGCACGGCGGCGATGGCCGGTGTCATTCTGGCATCGTTCGCTGTGGCTGTCCTGCCGTGGCTATTCGACACCGAGCCGGAGACATTGTTCACCGACGCCTTTGCCCTGCTCATCGCGGCGACGCTCATGGTGAATTCGAGCGTGCTGGTCTACAACGCCGTGCTGGTTATCTTCCCGCTGGTCGTCGCTTTGCGCCGGTGTGCCTGGCACAGACTCCGGGTGGTTCGTTTCCCCACTGCGCTCGCTCTGATACTTACCGTCGCGTCATTTGGTAGCGGTGTGGTCGGCGCTGTGTTTGCCCTTAGCGGGCACCGGAGCGTTGCCGTCACGATGATGCACGTGATGGTCTTCGGGTTCGTATTGATCGCACCGCTGTTGTGGATCGCGCTCGTCACGTTCCAGGCCGCCGCCCTCAGCAGACGGGTTCCCGCCCGGCTCGTTCAGCGGTTGGCGGCCCGGTCCTGACGGTTCAATCCCGGCGATCCTTCTAAGCGCTGCTCCGGTTGGCCCATGGAAGAGGACCGTCTACGCCACCAGGTGGCGCAGGGGTGAGTTGCCGACGACCATCCAGATGCCGAGGATGGCAACAAAGGTGGCGAAGCCGCGCTGCAGTCGCTGCTCGTCGAGCTTCCCGGCGAAGGACGCGCCGACGAGCGCGCCAATCGCACCGCCAATGGTGAAGAGTCCGGCCATTGCCAGGTCGAGCGAGCCGTAGCGCAGATGTGCCGCCAGCCCTGACATGGAGTTGATGGCGATCACGACCAGCGACGTGCCCACCGCTGTCCGCATGTTGAGTCCCAGGATGAGGACCAGTGCCGGAACGATCAGGAAGCCACCGCCGACACCGAAGAAGCCGGTCATGATCCCGACTCCTAGTCCAGTACCGACCATCGGCAGCCAATCGTCACGAATCGCGCGGCTGGCGCTGATTCTCGCTGGAATCTTCGGCGAGACGAACATGCGCGCGGCGACCACCAGCATCAGCACGCCGAACAGGATCAGAATGACGGTGTCCGCGAGGAGTTGATTGGCCCAGGCTCCCGCGAAGGCGCCGAGAATGCCGGAGATGCCGAAGGGTATCGCGGTGCGGAAGCGGACGCGACCCGCTCGCCAGTGCGGAATGGCGCCGACCGCCGAAGTCGCGCCGACGACCGCGAGCGATGTCGCGGTAGCCATATGGGCGTCCTGGCCCATGATGAAGACGAGGATGGGGACGGTCAGGATCGACCCGCCCCCACCGATCATGCCGAGCGAGAGTCCGATCACGATGCCGAGCAGAATGGCGAGCATGGTTCAGCCTGCTATCTGGTCACGGGAAGTCGCTGGGAATTCCAGGCGATCATTCCGCCGTGCAGGTTACTCACCTGCGTAAAACCCGCCTGGAGAAGCGCACTCGTTGCCGCGGCGCTCCGGTTCCCACTGCGGCAGACCATGATCAGCTCCTGATCGTGACCGAAGCGCCCGACGTGCCTGCCAAGCTGGCCGAGTGGAACGTGCACGGCCCCCGGGATGTGTCCGGATTTCCACTCGTCCCGCTCGCGAACGTCGACGATGACGGCGCCTGCCTGCTGGCGCTGGTGGGCCTCACTGGCGCCAATCTGTGCGACCTTCGGCCGGTTGAACAGAGAACGAAACACCACTTGAACGCGCTCCCTTGCGCTATTTGGCTGCTGCCCCGGCAGCCACCTGCTCACGTACGGTTGGTAGTCGAGACGACGTCCAGGCATCCATGCCGCCCTCGACATTGAGGACCGAGTTGAAACCTTCGGACTGCAGAATGCTCGCGGCGATCATGCTGCGTACGCCACCGGCACAGATCACGACGTAGGTCCCATCGCGATTCAGCTTGTCGATCGACGCGCGGAGCTTGTGGAACGGAACGTTTTCGGCTGATTCGATGTGCCCTTCGGTCCACTCTGAGATTTCGCGCACGTCGATCACCATACACGTATCGCCCGATTTGAGTCGTTCCTGAAGTTCGTGGACGGTGAGTTCGCTGGTCGAGGTGTAGTCGAGGCCGCTCTGCTCCCAGCGCTGCATGCCGCCCGTCACGTAGCCGTCGAGGTTGGTGAAGCCGATCACCAGGAGCGCCTCAGCTGCTTGCCGCGCTTCGCGATCGGTCTCGGTTACCAGGACCAGACGTGCGTTCGGCGGGAAGACGAGTCCGACCCGGTTCTGGAACTGTCCACCAGTCAGGTGGACGTTGATCGCCCCCGGGATGTGCCCCGCGGCGAAGTCGGCGGGCGAGCGCACGTCGAGCAAGAAGGCACCGTCGGCCTGGTGTTTCGCTATGTCTTTGGCCGCCAGTTGGTGCAGCTCGACTGGCTCCAGCTCCTCGTCTGACTGGTTGAGCCGGACGATGCGCGCCATGTTCGGCGGACGCTCCGGGAGACTGTCGTTCATGTAGCGGACGAATTCGGTCCGGTCCGTGATCGTCAGCGCCGGGTTGAAGATGCGCTCGAACCCGATCGTCGTGCAAGTCATACGGTTGTTGACGCGTCCACACAGGGAACCCGCCACATGGCCCGGATAGACCATTGTCCCTTCCGGCAGCTGCAGCAGTTTCTCGTGCAGGCTTTCGAAGAGGGCCGTCGCGCCGTCCTTGCCGTCGACTGCCAGATCAGGGCGAGCCACATCTCCGATGAAGAGCGAATCGCCGGTCAGGACCAGCCACGGCTTGTCGCCTCGGGTCGAGTCGATCGCCGCCACGGCAATGTGTTCCGGACGATGGCCCGGAGTGTGGATGATGCGCAGCCGAACTTCGCCAAGTTCGAGCTCCTGGCCGTCATCCAGCGGCAGATGCTGGTACTCGGGACCACCGTCCTTATGCACGGCGATCTCCGCGCCGGTCAATTCGCTCAGGCGATGGTGCCCCGAGACGTGGTCGGCGTGGTTGTGCGTCTCGATGATGTAGCGGATGGTGAGTCCCTCGCGAGACGCGATCTCCATGATGTCGTCGACCATGTCGATGCGCGGATCGACCACCGCCGCCACGCCCGCGTCGGTCGAACCAACGATGTATGAGGCGCAGCCAATGTCCTGCCGAACGATCTGCTCAAAATACACGAGCGATCTCCTAACCTTGCTTCTCGAGCGCCTGAAGCGCGCGCTTGAGTCGCTCCTTCGCCTCCGCCGCAATCGGCTTGAGCGCCGCGTTTGACGAGGCACCGAGCATTGCCTCGGGGTCCGCGATCTCGACCAGGGTTTCATCCCCCAGGGCCCGTACCACCACGTTGCAGGGGAGCATCAAACCGATCTCCCGCTCCTCACCGAGCGCGCGGGATGCGAGCTTCGGATTGCAGGCGCCGAGGATGATATATGGCTCAATTTCCTCGCCGATCTTCTCCTGCAGCGTCTTCCGCACGTCGATCTCGGTCAATACTCCGAATCCTTCAGCCTTGAGGGCCTCTTTGACGCGTGCGATCGCGTCTTCATAGGTGGTGTCGAGCGTCGTTCCGAACCCGTATGGTGCCTTGGTCGTCATCTTCTCGTATCTCCAAACGTTATGCCAGCATAACAGCGTGTGAGGGCTTACCGAGAGCGAACCGCTCCCGTCAGGCAATGCGTCAGCCACCGCCCGGCGCGCACGAAGCCGCGCTCGTCGCGCTGCTCCGCCCGCCAACTGAGGCGAAGGTCGAGAACTGCTTTCGCGTCTCCGTCGCGCCACATTTTGGGCACGACACGGGCTGCGGGGAGCTGATGCTGCGCACCAATTTCTCGAACTGTTCGCCGCAGCGTTCGCAGCGGTATTCGAACATCGGCACGGTCAGTCCATCCTTTCGGGTAAGAGTTGGCGGGCAAGGTCGCCCTGCCGGGCGAGTTGGTCGAAGAGCATCTGACGCGTCGCACGACAGGCATCCAGGATGCGCGAATCGGCCAGCGAATAGTGCATCTCGACGCCGACTCGCTCGACCTCGACGATGCCGCGCGCGCGCATGATCGCCAGGTGTTGGCTGATCTTCGCCTGGCGCTGTTCGGTCGCCTCGACCAGGTCCTTGACGGCACGTGGACCGTCGGCGAGCAGGTGTAGGATCTCGAGTCGCGTCGGATCAGCGAGGGTCTGGCAGATCTCGGCCTGCAGCCGGTAGAGCTGTCGTTCTCGCTGAATTTCCTCGTGAGTCATCGCACATGGTCCCCATTACATTCGAATACGCGAATACAATTGGATGATACTCATAATGTCATGACATGTCAAGACGTCGGCGCAGTGAACATGGGGATGAGTTCGGTCCGGAGCCCGGGGAGTTGAGCGGAGATCGCTCAAGAGCCAGCTGTTGCCGGTGCTACACTGGGAAATGAGAGCGGTCCGTCATTTACGGAAACCAGGCGAATGTGCATCAATGTCCACATTGCGGTGAGTCGCGAGGGATGGTGCCGCTGGTCGACGCGATCAGGGACGATTCAGTGCTGCGGCCGTCTGAATTCGGCTGGTTGGCGCAGTCATCGTGGGGCACGCTGCCCGCGCGACGAGCACCGATTGGTGGAGGACGGATCGCGCGCCGCGTGGTCGGTCAACTCAAGCGGCCGCCGGGCGGAGTTCTGGGAGCGCTGCGGCAGGGGACCGGGTTCGTCGTTGGCGTTGTCCTGGCGCTGGTCGGTATCCCGGCGGTGGTCTTTAGCCTGGTCTGGCTCGCCTCGGTCAGCATTCTATTGTTGCCGGCCATCCTGATCGCGTGGGTCACAGGCGTATTCCTGCTCCTGCGCCGGGCCCTCACGCCGGCGCGCACTCAGTCGTCATACCGCAGTGCGATGGTGGGCCTGGCCGATCTCTCGTATTGTCCGCGTTGCGACGCGATCTTGGAGACGGAGACGGGGCGTGTGGTGCCAAATGAACGGCTCCATGAACGATTGTTTGCGTTGGAGGGGGTGGGCCTGCGGGCGGAGTAGCGGGTGCCAACGACACGGGAGCACACACAGTGCTCCCGCCGTGCCCGCGCGACGCGTGTCGGAATGCGGATTACCCGTTGTGGGCGGCCTGGGCCTCGTCCGAGGTGACGTTCAATGTCACCAAGTCGCTTGAGACTTCTTCAATCCAGTCCCCCGGAATGCGCACATCGTGGTGGAAGATGAAGCCGGCCTTGACGACGAAGCCATCGATGTCGCCCTCGGACGTGTAGGCCACCTCTTCCACCGTGCCGATCTTCTCGCCGTCGCTACCGACCACGTCGGTCCCCTCATGGACCAGAACCGACTGCTCCGGCAGGTTGGTCTGCACTTCGTCGACGGGCGGGTCGGCTGACGCCGTGGCAAAGAACGGTGCCTCGTTGGTGTAGCCAAGCGGCTCCGTGCCGTATGCCCAGAAGACCGACGGCGCACCCGCCGCGTTGATCCAGGCCTCGTCGGGGTACGGGTAGGGCTGCTTATCGGGGTTCCAACGCGTGTAATCGCGCTCGACAAACTTCTGCTGCGCCTTGGCTTCCGCCTCCGAGAGTTTCAGAACGACCTTCCCGTCGTCTTCGACATGATCGATTGTCTCCAGGGGAAGGATGCGATCGTCCTCGAAGAAGACGCCTGAGCGCACGATAACCCCGGTGATCTCCTTGGTGTTGTAATCGACCACCAGGCTGTCGACGCTGCCGACGCGCTGGTTGTTGAGGCTTAAGACAGGTTTTCCAAGCTCGATCCTCATGTATGACTCCTTTCGGAGGTGTTCGCAGTCGTGCCAGCCTGAATTGCTGGTTCACACCCCGGTCAATGCAACTTCGGTGCCATTCGAGGCGCGTCAGTTGCGGGCATCGTCTTGCCGGTTACGTATAATTGGCATCGATGAAGGGATCCGTCTTGGATCAGAGCGCACGCATGTTAAGCCGTCTGGCGGACGCGGGTTTCCGAATTACCGGACCGCGGCGCGATGTCGTCATGTCCGTCTGCCGTCGCGACGAGCCATTTTCCGCCGAGGAGCTCCACGAAGAACTTCGCGGGATGGACTCGGGCGTCGGGCGTGCGACGGTGTTTCGCACGCTGGACCTTCTGGTCGGAATGCGCCTGCTCGACCGGGTTCACCGTCCTGATGGCACACACTGCTACGTCAACGGAGGGCCGGGACACCGGCACCACCTGATCTGTTCCTCATGTGGCGCGGTCGTCGAGTTCCAGGACTGCAACGTGAGCGATCTGGTGGACGGACTCTCCTCACGCACGCACTTCCGCATCGAAAGCCACTGGCTCGAGCTCTATGGCACCTGCGAGCGTTGCCAGGTCGGCGCCGACTAGCACCCCGATTCCCACCTTGATAAGAACGGTTCCCAGGCTCTTGACAACTCTGATAAAGTGAGACTCGGTATCAGTAAGCTACCTGGACGCGGCTGGGAGATCGATCGTACGCATGCTCAACCTCTTCAAGTTCTGGCGCATTGGCGCGATCGCCGGGCTCGCGTTGCTCATCTTGTCGGCGTGCGGAACCTCTGGTGGTTCCGGGACGCAGCAGCCCGTGTCGAGTGGGACAACTGGAACGCCGGTACCCGGACAGGTTCCGGTCGTGGTGTCGCTGCCGGTCTTCGTCTCGATGGCGCAGGCGGTTGGTGGCGATCACGTGTCGGTCACCTCGATCGTTCCCGCTGGCGTCGACCCGCATTCCTATCAGCCAAAGCCGAACGACGTGCGCGAGGTGGCTGATGCCAAGGTCATCTTTGTCAATGGGGCGGGGCTCGAGACCTGGCTCGACAGTCTCATCAAGTCCGCGGGTGGTTCGAAGGCGCCGGTCTACACGCTCTCGGACGGTCTGCAGCCGATCGTGCAGACGGAGTCGGGTAGCGAGGAAGGGAACCCGCACTTCTGGCTCGATCCGACCGACGCAATTCACTACGTCCAGCAGATGCAGAAGGGTCTGAGCGAGCGAGACCCGGCGCATGCGGCGGATTATCAGGCGAACGCGATGAGTTACATCTCACAGATCCAGGCGTTCGACCGTTGGGCCAAGGACCAGATTGCCAGGATTCCCGCCGATCAGCGCAAGATCGTGACGTTCCACGACGCGTTTCCGTACTTTGGACAGCATTTCGGGTTGACCATCGTGGGAGTCATCGAGAAGAGTCCGGGCCGCGACCCGTCGGCCAAGGAGCTGGCCGATCTGGTTGACCAGATCAAGGCACAGGATGTCAAGGCAATCTTCAACGAGCCGCAGTTCAATCCGAAGCTGGCTGATTCCCTGGCGCAAGAGGCTGGCGTGAAGACGTTGACGCTCTACAGCGAGAGTCCGCCCAAGGGGGAGGGATATATCGAGATGATGCGCGCCAACATCAACACGCTGGTGGAGGGATTGTCGTGAGTCAGAGCCAACTCCACCTGGTGACGCCAAAATCTAAATTTGGCAACGCTCCGCCAATCGATGTCCGCGGACTGACGACCGGCTACCGCGATGAGGCGGTCCTGCGGGGCGTCGACCTGCGCGTTCAGCGCGGCTCGCTGGTCGGGGTGATTGGACCAAACGGCGGCGGTAAATCGACGCTGTTCAAGACGATTCTCGGCTTGCAGCGTCCCTGGTCGGGCGAAGTGCTGGTCGAGGGACGGCGCGGCAAACCGGGCCACATCATCGGCTACGTACCCCAGACCGAGACCGTCGACTGGTCCTTTCCAGTTCGGGTGCGCGACGTGGTGCTGATGGGCCGGTACCCACGGCTCGGGTTCATGCGTCGTCCGGGCAAACGGGACATCGAGGTTGTCGACCAGGCACTTGATATGGTCGATATGCTCGCCCACCGAGACAGTCAGATCGGTGAACTTTCGGGTGGTCAGCGGCAGCGCGTCTTCATTGCCCGTGCCCTGGCACAGGAGCCGAGTATTCTGTTGCTCGACGAGCCGGTCAGCGGCGTCGACGCGGTGACCCAGCATCAGATCTTCGAGCTGATCGAGCGTCTGGGGAACGCAGGCACGACGGCCCTGGTGGCGTCGCATGACCTGAGCTGCGTCGCCCAGCGGTTCGATCAAGTGCTTCTGCTGAACGGCCGGGTGGTGGCTTTTGGTCCGCCCGAGGAGGTGCTGAGCCAGCAGCTCTTGAACGAAACATTCCACTCCCATCTCCTGCTGTTGGAGGTTGGTGGACGGACGTTCGTGGTGGAGGACGCCGCCCATGGCAAGCATCGTTAGCTGGTTGAGCGAGCCGCTGCGTTACGGTTTCCTGCAGCGGGGATTGGTGGCGGCTGTCCTCGTCGGCATCCTGTGCGCCGTTATCGGCACATTCGTGGTGCTTAAAGGGCTGGCCTTTATCGGCGATGCGCTGTCGCATATTGCCTTTACCGGGATCGTCGTGGCGTTTCTCGGTGGGTTCGCCTTCTACATCGGGGCATTGGTCGCGGCCATACTGGCGGCGCTGGCGATCGGCACTGTGCATCGCAAGATCGGCGTCTCGACCGATACGTCGATCGGCATCCTCTTCAGCGGCATCTTTGCGCTCGGCATCGTGCTGATGAGCGCCGGTATCAAGAGCTACACGGTCGATCTGTTCAGCTACCTCTTTGGCGATATCCTGGCCGTCACGCGGACGGACTTGATCGGCATCGTGGTGCTCGGACTGGTGGTCCTGGCGGTGATCCTGGCTCTGTACAAAGAGTTGCTCTTCGTCAGCTTCGACCCGGTCGTGGCGGAGGCGGCTGGTCTGCCAGGCGGGCTGCTTCAGATATTGTTGTTGGTGCTCCTCTCGATCACCGTGGTCGTGTCCGTGCAGGCGGTTGGGATCGTGCTGGTGGTGGCCATGCTGGTGACGCCCAGCGCCACGGCCTACCTGATCACCGACCGGTTCGAGCGCATGATGATGCTCGGCGCTGTGTTCGGCGCCGTGTCGGCGCTGGCCGGGTTCTACCTCTCCTATTACCTGAACGTCCCCTCGGGAGGGGCGATTGTGCTGGTCGCCACCGCTCTCTTTGGGCTGGTCGCGATCATCTCGCCGAAGAAGGGCGGCTGGCGCCGGCTGCGCTGGGAACTCACGGCCGACGGAAGGAGCCGCTGATGACGATCTCACACCGGCCATATGCCGGCGAGGCAGACTACCAGCCGATGCGGGATCTGCTGGTGCGGGCGTATGCCCTGGCCGGCCCGCCGGTCTACAGCGTAGTCGGCAGCACGGTCGGTGATCTCGACTGGTGGCGGGGCACGTCCGGGACCGGCGAGTCCGTCTGGGACGCTCACCTCTGGTTCAACGACGATGAGCTCATCGCCATCGCCTGGCCCGCTGCGGGGCAGGTGGACCTGCTGGTGCACCCGGATCATCGCGCGGTCGAGGCCGACATGCTCGGCTGGGCAGCCACGTCACCACTTGCGTGTTCGACGAACTCCGAGGGCCGGACCGTGTTGAGAGCGTGGTCGTTCGAGATGGACCCGCACCGCGTGCCCCTGTTTCGCGAGCAGGGATTCACACGCACTGACGAGGCCCTCTGTTTTCGGCACCGGTCCCTGGATGGCGCCACTCCCAGTTCTGTGTTGCCGCGAGGCTATGCTATTCGTCAGATACGGGGAGAAGCGGACCTCGAGCGTCGTGTTGACGTGCACCGGGATGCGTTCGCGCCATCACGCATGACTGTCGAGAAACATCGAATCGTGATGAGCTTGCCAACCTACCGAATCGAGCTCGATCTCGTCGTCGTGGCACCGGACGAATCGTTCGCGGCCTATTGCCTGGTCTGGTTCGACGAGCGCAACCGATTCGGCTTGTTCGAGCCGGTCGGATGCCACAGTGCGCACCGTCAGAAGGGGCTCACGAAAGCGGTTATGTTCGAGGGAATGCGACGCCTGAAAGATCTCGGCGCGACTGACGCCTTCGTCAACAGCAAACTTGGCGCGGTCCCTGCCTCCACGCTCTACGAATCGGTCGGCATGCCGGTTCTGGAAGAAAACCATGCGTGGGTGAAGGTTGTGGGGTGAACCGGCCCTAACCCGGCTCGCAAGCTCGCCACGCGCTCCCGTCGGCTGCCCACGAGGTTGGTATGGAGAAGGAAATCCTCCCGGTCCTGCTTGGCGGGATGCTTCTCGCCCTCCACTGGAGGGCGAGTCAGTGAGGGAGCAGTGTCAGGAGTGCGGGCTGTTCGCTACCGGTAGAGCGCGACCCCGAGAAAGATGATCGTCATCAGAATCGAGGCGGCCACGGCACCGTAGCCAACCATGGCGATGCCCTCGAATCGGGCCTTCTGGTTCACCAGCGCGTACCAGAGCCAGATGATGGCGAAGGCGGCCACGCACACGACAATAATCAGGAATTCGTCCATTTTCGCTCACGCTCTCCCTTCGAACCCATTTATAGCGTATCGCGTCGTCGCTGTCGCCCCTGACTGCGCGTCTTCCCGGACATTCCCACGTCGGGATTCTTCCGCAACACCCTACGACCACGGTGCGAGGACCGTCTCGCGTCGCACGCGTTATCATACTGGTGACACAACGAATCCGTGTTGGGGACGAGATCGAAGGTGGACATGTCTCAACTTCTCTCTGGTCCAAAGATCACGGTCGACCTTACCGGCGTTCCAGAAACGCTGCTCTGGAATCTCTACTTTCGGGTAAGTGAAGCCAGTCGTCCTGACACGGTCCTGCCCGATCCGGTTGGCGTCGAGCTGTTCAAATCCCTCGACTACCCGTTCGCGCAACGCTTTGGACGCGCGCACCCACTGCAGGCGCAGGCTCAAGCGCTGCGCTGTTTGGCGTTCGACCTGAAGGTTCAGGACTACCTCTCGAAGTACCCTGACGCCACGGTGGTCGCGCTGGGGGAGGGACTGGAGACCCAATCCTGGCGCGTCGACAACGGCCAGGTTCGCTGGCTAACGGTCGAGCTCGACGAGACAGCTCGTCTCCGCCGAGCGCTCTTGCCCGATTCGCCGCGACGGCGTGTCGTGGTCGGCTCGGCCTTCGACCGGGGCTGGATCGACCGCGTTGACACCTCGCATGCAGTCCTGATCACGGCCCAGGGGCTGTTGATGTACTTTCAGCGTGCTGAAGTGCATGAGTTGATCGAGCGCTGTGCGGCCATCTTTCCAGGCGGAACCATGCTGTTCGATGCGATTCCGCGTTGGTTCAGCAAACGTACGCTGAAGGGAACGCTCGTCAACGATGCGGAATACCGGCCGCCACCGATGCCCTGGGGCCTGGACGGACAGGAGTTCGACGCGCTGGGTGGCCTCAAGAACGTATCCGAGCTGAAGGAGATCGACCTCCCGCGGGGCCGTGGTCTGATCTTCAAGCACCTGCTGCCAATCATCCGGGAGACTCCGCCCCTCCGCCGCACGCCGCTCACGATCCTGGCGCCCTGGATCATTCTGCAGGCTGAGTTTGGGTCAGGCGCCCGATCCCAGGTGCCAGCCATGGGACGGTGGGCTCGTCGTGACATGACTTCTTGACGACGCCTCGGTGGACTGAATACCGGCCAAATTGGTCAATAGCTACGTTCCCTGGTGCAGGATGCTCGACCGCCGGTCCGTGACCGCGAGTGGGGCTGACGGCAAGAATGCGAGACCCGCTGACGCACGGTCCTCTCAAATCTCACGCGTGGGTCAAGCAGCTTCGTCCTGTGTATCGATTTGTGTCAGCGGCGCTCCGAGCTGTTTGGATGCATCGTCACCGGATCTCCACTCCCAACGTCCGAGCGCCCGGGTAAACGGCGCGGCGCTGATGCCGTGAGCCAGAATCGACATCACGATAACCAGTGTGACAATCGGCCAGATGACCGTCGAGCGGGTCTGTTGAACGGCAAAGACCACATAGAAGAGCGTCGAGATGCCGATCGGCCCGAACCACCCGACGAAGAGTGCCTCCTGCCATGAACGGATCTCGGGACGTAGCAGGCGCCAGATCAAGAGGACGACGGGGATGCGGCGCAGTACGAGAATGGCGACGGCGAGCGCGACGACCTTCCAGCCCAGATCAATCCATGCACGCCATGGCAAGACGAGCCCGAGAATGAAGAAGACTGGTAAGGTGAAGAAGAGGTCGGCTTCAGTCTGAATAGCTTGCGCTTCCTGTCGCTCCTCTTCAGACCGCATGTAGCGATAGGCCAGCCCGGCGACTGCCACCGTCAGCACTCCGTCCATGTGGAGCGCTTCGCCGAGTATGACCGAGAAGATGGCGAGAAAAACAGTGAAATTGAGATAATGCCGTCGAACCATCAGGTCGTGTCGCTGCGCAACTCTCACCAGATACCCGAATAGGAATCCGATCATCGCTCCGAGGACGGCGGCGCCGATCACCGACCAGAGGACCACGTGGGGCGCCCAGTAGTGGAGCAGATTGCGGTCAAACAGCAGCGACGCAGCCAGGAGCACGAACGGATAGGCGAGACCGTCGTTGAGTTGAGATTCCTCCAGCAGAAAGCTCCTGATCCGGTTCGGGATGTTGCGGTCCGCGAGCGCCCCTTCCGAGATGGTCCGGGCGAGAACCGGATCGGTTGGCGTTACGGTAGCGGCCGCGAGGAGAGCCGTGATCGCTGAGACGCCGATGATGCCGTAGATGATGACGGTGCTGGTCAACCACATGCCGACCATGCCGAGGCTCAAGATAATTGACAGGCTCCTGCCGCGGTGAAAGAAGTCACCTGGAGGGAGCATGAGCGCGGTCCCCATCAGCGCGACGGCGAGCGCCAGCTGCGTTGCGTAGAGGATCAGGTCGATCTGGACGTGGTACGGAACGGTCGTGAACCGTTGAGCGCCGAATCCGGTGGCCACGCCCGCCACCGTCACGATCAGCGGCGGCGTGATGCCGCTCTGGATCAGCTTTCGAGAGACCAGACCGATCCCCAGGAAGACTCCGGTTGCGATGACAATGGCGAAGTTCGCGTCGTTCACATTCCTCCAGGCGCGCGGTACTCGCATGGTATGCACGCTGGTTGGCCGCGCTCGCTCGCATACATCGAAGCGGTGCGCGTCGGGTATGCGTGGATCTTGGTTGCCCGATGCCGAATTGAGGTCCCGTGCCGCGCCCGATCAATTGGGCAGGCAGAATGGGTGCCATCCCGGTCAAGTGCGCGGAATCCACGTCGTGGACACCGAGGAGACGTGTTTTGTAGGGGAAGAGCTGATGTTGTGGGCAAGGAGTCGCCCGGGACGGTTACCGCGGGTGTCAAGCGCTGGTCATAGGGTTGAAACAGGCTCAGGTCAAACGGAACGAGTTTGTAACCGACGATTCAGTACCTTCGTACTGTATTACACCAATCCCTTCCTGGCTGAGACCGCCTGCCGAGGCCCCCAGCGCAGCGGTCTCCCTCATTTCTCGTCCAGTTTTGGGCATGATGCGTTCAGGTGGCTTGTGGCTTTGCGCGGTAAGCAACTGAGGTGGTGCGAGCGCATCGTTGTGACTTGCGCTCGCACGTATGTACCTCTCGGACCTGCGTCAGATCGTCTGCATCATCCGGTGGAATACTGAGTATTCAACGACTCAATTGGGGCCTGAACGAAACCGGCTGCAGGCAACGGCGACACCGTGTGTTCGCCGTTCGGATTCGTTCCCGGTGGCGGAACGGCGAGAAAGGCTTCGCGTGTGGAGGCCTGGCTACTGCGATCCCCGCTGACGTCCGTGACCGCGGTCCAGTCCAGCGCCGATTGGACGCTCACGTTGCCACCCGAGACGGTCGCGGACGGCCGTGTCTGCTCACCGCGAAGTGCGAGCGCCGTCGAAATCACGCTGTTTGGTGCGTTTGTGAGACTCTCACCGGCGGTGAGCCGGATGTAATCCGTACCCCAGTCGGTCGACGGCTCAATCGCGGTTCCCTCTCCCCACTCGTTGAAGGTCGTGATGAGCTGCCATGGGTCGTTGTTGGTCGCCATCTGCTGCACCGCGGCGGCATAGGCCGTCTCGTCGCGCGGCAGTCGCGGCGTGGCCTCGTCCGGACGCCAGAACCCGGGTGAGATGGTTGTGGAATAGCCCGCCTGATGATCGATCCGGCTCGATGGCGCGTACTGGTGCCAGCTATCGGGCTGCGGCGTGATGGTGCGATACCCGCCGAAGACCTTCAGGCTGAGATAGACGTTGAACTCTTTCGCGACCGGAACCCAGCGTTCGGCCACGGACGCGTCGGTGTTGTCGGTGTTGTAGACGAAGACCACCGGCTTGCCGTCGACACGCAGGTAGTCCGGGTCATTGAACGCAGTGGTCTCGAGGTAGGTCAGGTCGGTACGAATCTCGTCCTGAGTCAGGTCACGCGTGCCTTCTTGCTCGTGATAGATTGCCCACTTGAATCCGTTGTTATTCATATTGAGGGCCTTGTGGAGATTGACGTCGGTGCTGTGCCCGATGCCCCACCACGAGACGATGGCCGCCTGAATCCCAGCCTGCTGCATCCAGGCAACATGTTGCGCGATTACCGAGGTATCACTCGAATTGTAGTACCCGAGCGTCGGTTGGTAGCGCGTGAACGGATTGTAGCCCTGCTGATTCCAGGCGCTGGGATACCAGGGGTAATAGAAGGCGGCGCGCACCGGGAGCGAGAGAGACGGGTATGCTTCCCACTCGATGGTCAGCTTCGGTGGCGTCGCAGTCTCACGCGAGGCATAGTCGGCGCCGTCAGAGGAAAAGGACGTGAGCGCGAGTGATACGAGCCCCGGTCCGCTGATCGCGCCCGTGACATCGGCACTGACATTCGCGTGGGCGCGGACCCGTCCAATCGACCCCACATAGGAACCATCGATCGCCGGGCGATTGTTCCAGGTAATGGATTCATCCCACGTTGTGTTCGACACGGTGTAGATGTCGCCTCCATGGTCGGAGGAGTCGACCACCGCAAACGTGAGTGTGGCTTTGACCACCATAGCGTCGATCTTCGGCACGTCGAACCGGAGATACACGTCCTTCACGGGCGAGGCGTCTACTTCCAGTGTGTGCTTCGTTCCAAGAGATACCTGCGGGCTGGCCTGCGCGACCGTGGCATCCACCACCGGGTTCACCACCGACGTAGTAACCGGCGGGGCATCCCCGCTTAGCTGAATCGTCAGCTTGGGCGGATGCGCTGATTCGCGCGATCCGTAGTCCGCTCCGTCACTCGCGGAGCTTGTTAGCGCGAACGCCACTCGACTCATGCCGGAGATTGCGCTGGTCACGTCGATCGACGTCGTCGTGCCACGTTTTACCGCAGCCAGTGAGGCGATCTTCGGTCCATCGATCGTCGGCTTCGTGTTCCAGGTGACCGACTCCGCCCAGTTGGTGTTCGTGACCGAATACAGGTCGCCGCCCTGCTTCGAAGCATCGGTCACGTAGAACGAGAGCGTGGCGCTGGTTATGGTACCGAGGTTCTGCGGGACGGAGAACTGGAGAAAGACGTCCTTTACCGGAGAACCATCGACCTGAAGTGTTGGCTCGTCGCCAAAGTAGGTGGTTGGGGCAGACTGCTCGACGGTCGCGTCGGCGATCGGCAGCAGGTCGACCGAGCTCGCCGCCGCGCGCGACGGCGCGAAAGACCAATTGGTGAACAGGGCCACCAGAATGATCAAGGCAATCGCGAGCCTGGCGTATGTCATCGACCCATCAGATCGGCCGGCCGGCTGGCGGAGCGCGGCACTGGTGCCTGACATGAAGACGGTCGGCTCGCGATCTGATCGGCGATAGTCATCGGCCGTCAATACGTTGACTCGCAGCTTCATCGACAATTCCCTCCGCTCGCACCATTCGACCTGAACGTCGAAAGCTAGACGTCCTTCGACGACGGTGTCCTGGTTCGACTGGACTGGCATATTCAATCTGACATCTCGTGCGGCCTTGCTGACATGATGCGTGTCGCAAATGACGATCGTCTGACGTTTGTACCGGAACTTGCTGACAGACCGGTGATGCAACGACGCCAGGGCCGCCGATCGGCGGCCCTGGCGTTGGATTCCCGGAGATTGAAGGGATCCGGATCTATTGCGACGAATTCGTCATCGTGGAAGCGTCCCGCATCCGCTCGTCGATCAGCTCAACCAGATGAAGCACGCGCACCGGACTCTGACGCGCGTGCAGCGCACCGCGCAGTTGCATGATGCAGCCCGGATTGTCGGCGACGATGACGCTTGCCGACGTGCTGGTAGCGTTGTCGAGCTTGCGCCCGGCGATGATGGCGGAGACGGCCGGGTAGTCGGTCGAGAAGGAGCCGCCGAAGCCACAGCAGACGCTCGAGTCGTGCATCTCGGTCAGTTCGAGACCGAGCACGTCCGTGATGATCCGGCGCGGGGCGTCGCGGATTCCGAGTGCGTTGTGTGACTGGCAAGAGTCGTGATACGTGACCGGCTGGCCCGCGCGCTCCCAGGAGAGCTCCTCCAACTTGGCAACCTGATCGAGGAATGTGGTCACGTCGATCAAGCGAGCGGCCTGCTTCGCGGCACGGTCGTGCCACTCAGGCGAATCAGCAAAGAGCGCCTGATAGTCCTGGGCCACGGCGGCGTAGCAGCTGGTCGAGTTGGTCACGATCCAGTCAGCGTCGACTTCCTCCAGCATCTGGATCGTCTGCTCAGCCATGATTCGCCCGTGTGCGCGATCGCCGGAGTTCAGCGCCACCAGCCCGCAGCAGTGCTGGTTTTGCGGGAAGCTGACCTCGCAGCCGCAGGCTTGCAGTACCCGGATGGTCGCTTGGCCCATCTCCGGCAGGACGCGATCGGTGAGGCAGCCTGGGAAGTAGGCGACTTTGAGTCCCTCGGCCTTGCTCGTAAACCGGTAGCCGGGCTGCTGGCGGATGACACGATCGACATGGTCCCGCAGCGGCCTGCGCGTTGGCGCGATGAGATGGCGGTCCTTGGTGAGTTTCCCCTGCAGCGGGATCTTTTCGATGAACCCGTCCCGGTCCGTGAAGGGCTTGGCGGCCAATGAGGCGCGCCGGATCCAGCGATCCCCCTCGCTGGGTTCCGTCCAGCGGTCGAAGGCCTCCTCTTTGATGCGCGGCAGTCCGAACTCCTCGGTCACACGAGCGCGCACGTTCAGGATGAGCCGTGGAATCGGAATCTCGGCCGGGCAGACCGTGGCGCAGGCGTTACAGGAGACGCAGAGGCTCTGTGGGTCGGCCGCGTTGCCTAATCCGTGGTGTATCGCGGTCAGTGGCAGGCCGATCGGTCCCGTGTAGATATAGCCGAACAGGTGGCCGCCGACGACCTGGTAGGGCGGGCAGACGTTGGAGCAGGCACCGCAGCGTATGCAGTAGAGCGTGTCGAGCAGTTCCGGGTCCTCGCGCGCCTGGAGCCGTCCGTTATCGAGCAGGACGATGTGCATCTCTTTCGGCCCGTGTACGCCGATCACCGGCACGAGTTCGATGTCCGATGTACGGCTCGGACCGGTGATGAATGAGACGTAGCTGGTGATCTTCTGGGCCGTGCCGGAGCGCGGCAAGAGCTTCAGCATGGCCACCGCGTCGTCGATGGTCGGGACGATCTTCTCAACCCCGAGTACCGCCACATGGATCGGTGGCAGGGTCGAGACCAGGTCGGCGTTCCCCTCGTTGGTGACGATGCCGATCGTGCCGGTGTCGGCGATCGCGACGTTGGCGCCGGTGATCCCCATGCCGGCGTTGATGAAGGACTTCCGCAGCTTCTCTCGCGCGATCTTGACCATCTCTTTGGGATCGTCCGGCACCTTCCTGATCTTCAGTTTCTTGGAGAAGATCTGTGCAACCTCTTCGCGAGTTTTGTGAATGGCAGGGGCAATCAAGTGAGAGGGATGCTCACCCGCCAATTGCAGGATCCACTCGCCCAGATCGGTTTCCACTGTCTCGATCTTGCGCGATTCGAGGTGATCGTTGAGGTGGATCTCCTCGGTCGCCATCGACTTGCTCTTGACCGCAAGCTTGACTTTTCGCTCCGCCGCCAGGTCTCCGATGATCTGACACGCGTCCTGGGGCGTGCGCGCGAGGTGGACGACCGCGCCGATGGCTTCAGCCTGCTGGGTGAACTGCTCGATCAGCTCCGGCAGGCGTGCGATCGCGTCCGCTTTGCGACGGTGCATGTCGGACCGCATGGCCTCGAAGTCGAGGTCGGCAAACGCGACCGCGCGTCGATCACGAAACGTCGAGAGTGCGCGGTGGAGCGCGGTGGCAAGATTCGGGTCGTCGAGCGCGGCGTCGAGGCGCCGCTGAAAATCCTTGCTTCGGGCCGGCATCTGGTCTCCTCAACATCCTCGGGTCGTGGCCGCGTTCGTCGCCTCAATCGTACTCGATCTGCTGTCGCGCTCCTGACATGTGTGCGAACCTAAATTGGATGCGCACGGCACGGCCTTTGCCGCATTTCGTTACTGAGCACGACCGGCGTACGATGGTTGGCCCGGGTGGTTGGGACATTCGGCGCCGAAAGGAGTCCACCATGGAACAGGTGAAGGAGTGGATCGTCGCGGGCTTTGAATCGCGCCAGGAGGCGGAGCGGGCGGCGGATCACCTGCTCGAGCTTGGATTTGATGGCGATGACCTCGTGGTGGCAGTGCGCGATCATGATTACGCGTCTGCCGGAGGTGTCATGGTCCGAAGCGAGGAGCAGGATCCGGTAGCGCACCTGGCGCACTTGATCGGACTGGCCGGTGTGCCGGAGGTCGAAGCGATTCCGAGGGCATCCAAACTCGACTCGGCCGACGCCGTGGTCGCGGTCGACGTCGAGGGTCGCTATGACGAGGTCCGTCGCGTGTTGTCGGACTACGGCGGCGAGTTCGACTGGCAAGACGCCGCCGAGCGGCCAGATTGGAACGCAGCGCGAGACGTGCTGCGCGGACACTGGGAGCAACGCGAGGGGAGCCACGCCGAGCGCTGGGAGCATGCCCAGGCCGGGTATCACTACGTCTACGAGAAAGCGATTGATCCCGAATTTCGTGGTCGAACCTGGCAGAGCGCCGAGCCGAAGCTGCAATCTGGCTACGAGGGGTGGGCGGCCGCGCATGGCTACCATGACTCCACCAACGCCTGGCAGTGGATCCGCGAGACGGTCAAAGATATCTGGTCGCCAGCCACGCGCGGCGCGTCGCCGGACGACATCGTCCATTCGGAGCGCCTGCATCGTTGGGTGCGTCTGACTCGAACGACCCCGGAAGGCGAGGAGCAAACCGGGTGAGCATCATGTCCATACGTTGACGTGGTCTGGAGCATCTGGTACAAATCGCGTCGCGACAACTGAAGATCGTCACCGCGATGATGGGGACGAGTACCCGGTCCGGACTGGAACAGAGAGCCGCGCCAGCTGAGAAGCGGTGCCAGATTCACCGGTGAATAAGACCCTGGAGCATTGCCCCGAACGGCGCGATTCCGTACCGCGTCCAGTAGGCGGCGACGACTGACCTTCGTTACCAGGTCCCCGTGAAGGTGATTGATCGGCACGGGAGAAGGTCGTGTGCCGCGAGGTCGCGACGAACAAGGGTGGTACCACGAGCAAGACACCGCTCGTCCCTGACCGGGGCGAGCGGTTTTTCGTTTTCCCGGGACGGTGTCCAACCCGGCGTGGCCGGGTATTGGATCGAGCTCGAACGTCACACGGGAGAACGTCATGAACCTGTCGATTATCCTCCACAGCGTCCAACTCGCCGCCGTAGGAAGCACGACTCCCGTCCGCGTCAAACGGTCCGTTCTCGCTCGCAAATCGAGCAAACGTTGCGGGTCCGCCGGTTGCCCACAGGGTACCGGCGTGCCCGGCTGCGTTCGTTCGTTGGAAGCGGTATGCGAAAGAGAACGGATCAATGTTCGAGACACCACGTATTGGAATCATTCACGATCGCCTGAGAGCTGAAGAACGCCTCCTGTTTGGGGAGTTCGAACGTCGGGGCATCCACGCCGAGCGCATCGACGACCGCGGTGCCGTTATTGACCTGACCGGAGACCGCTGGCCGTTCGACGTCGTGATCGGGCGCGGCATCAGCCAGCAGCGGACGCTGCACTTCCTCTCGATCCTCGATGCCTGGGGCGTACCGACGCTGAATCGGCCCGAGGTCATCGCGATCTGCAACGACAAGCTGCGCTCGTCAGCCCTCTTCCGTCGCGCCGGACTGTCGCAGCCCGAGCTGCGCGTTGCCTTCACCCCTGAAGCGGCGCTTGAGGCCATTGATGAGATGGGCTATCCGGTCGTCCTCAAGCCCGCGATCGGCTCCTGGGGCCGGCTGCTCGGAAAGGTCAATAGCCGGGCTACGGCCGAGGCGCTGTTGGAGCACAAGCACGCCCTCGGGTCATTCCATCACGGTACCTACTACATCCAGCGCTACGTGGCGAAGCAGGGGCGTGACATCCGCGCCTTCGTCGTGGGAGACGAGACGATCTGCGCGATCTACCGCGCGTCTGACCACTGGATCACCAACACGGCGCGCGGCGGCCAGGCATCGAACTGCCCGGTTACGTCGGAGATTGCCGACATGAGTGCCAGGGCAGCGGCGGCGGTTGGCGGAGGCGTGCTCGCGATCGATCTGTTCGAGGATCCGAACGCTGGCTTGCTGATCAACGAAGTCAACGCGACGATGGAGTTCCGCAACAGTATCGACACGACCGGGGTGAACATTCCCGGGCGGATCGTGGATTACGCGCTGGATCTGGCGCGGTCGCCGGAACCGGTTCGATCTGCCATAGTTCTGACGTGACCAGGCGGACGGCGGCTTGAGGGACTACTCAATCTGCCCGGCCCGAGGTGCGGTTCGAGGAGGAACGTGACGGATACCGAACGCGCGGAGAAACAGGGACGGCCGGGCGCGCTGCGTCAACCGGCCGAGATCGAGTCGATGTTCGACCGGATCGTCGGGCGCTACGACACGATGAACCGCCTCATGACCGGCGGCATGGACATTCGCTGGCGACGGGCGGCCGCCCGCTCCGCGATTGGCGCGGGAGCCGACCGTGTGCTTGATCTGGCAACCGGAACCGGGGACCTCGCGATTGAACTGGCGAATCAGGGCGTTCCGGTGGTGGTGGGCGTTGACCTGGCGGGTGACATGCTTCACGCCGCGAGCGACAAGATCGTGGCGAAAGGCGAGCGCCGAGTGACGCTGGCACGCGGTAATGCCATGCGCCTGCCGTTCGCGGACGAGACCTTCGACGCGGTGACCGTTGCATTTGGCCTGCGCAATATGCCGGACTACGCCGGCGCCGTTCGTGAGATGGCGCGCGTCCTGCACCCGGGGGGCCGGGTCGTCATCCTGGAGATGAGTCCGCTGCGACAACCGATTCTGAACCGTCTGTTCGGCCTGTACTTCGAACAGTTGGTGCCGTTGGTCGGCGGGCTGATCAGTGGCGACGGCGACGCCTATCGCTATCTGCCCAGGTCGGTCAACGCCTTCCCCCCGGCCGCCGCGCTCGCCGGGATCATGCGCGATTCGGGACTGCGCAACGTCCGCTACGAGCTCTTCGCGCTGGGCACGGTCGCCCTCCATATCGGAATCAAGCGGTAGCTGTCCAGGAATACTCTGCCACCGTGCGAGCACGGTGGTCTCCGCGCCACTTCTCGACTGCGTCCGCCCCTTGCAACACACATGTACTTCTGCTACGGTAGCGCAACGTATTTCCCCTACAATTCGTAATCCGTATGTCTTTCTCGTTGGCTGAATAATCGCTCAAGTGGGAGGCTACGACGGAATCTCGAAACTGAGCATCGTCGTGGGATTGGTCAACTCGACGCGTTTCTGAGAAGCCGCGCCCTGGCGCATGAGTCCGCTTTCCCGGTTGTGGGCCGGAGAAAGGAGGTCGGTCTCGTAAGCCATCACTTGGCATCGTCGGGTAACCGGCGATGGGTTAATTCAGGGGAGGGATCATGAAACACCGACGCGTCTTCGTGTGGGCCGCGATTGCGGCGCTCTTCGCGAATGTCATTTCAGTGGCTCCGGTTCCAGCTCAGCAGGGAGCCAACCAGACCATCCGAGCCATCTCACGGTCCGGCACCAGCCAGCTCCGCACTGCACCGGCGGGGAGTGGGGCGATTCAATCCCCCGAGTTTCCGGGCAACCTCGAGAGTGAAGACATCGCTGGCGGCGGTACCGGCTTCAACAATCCGATAACGTCAGTCAATCGAAGCCAATCCCACGGCAAGGGCGTTGGTTCTCCCGCATCGAGTGCTAAGAAAGCGAAGTCGAATCCGGAGGTCAGTGTCTCGTTTGATGGGCTGAATATGCTCGATCAACGGATCGCGAACGGCGGCAATCAGTTCTCGGTCGAACCGCCCGATCAGGGACTCTGCGTCGGGAACGGCTACGTCGTCGAAGCGGTCAACGACGTGTGGCAGGTGTTTGACACATCGGGAAATCCAGTAACGGGCGTTGTCGATCTCAATACCTTCTACGGGTATCCCGCGCAGTTCGATCGTACGACGAACCTCGAAGGCCCCTTCGTGACCGATCCGAGCTGCCTCTTCGATACCGATACCCAGCGTTTCTATCAGGTCGTGCTCACGCTGGACATCGAGCCCACAACGGGAGCCTACCTGGGTTCGAATCACCTGGATCTTGCGGTTAGCCAAACGTCGAATCCGACGGGAAGTTGGTCGCTCTACCGGCTCCCAGTTCAGGATGACGGTACCGGGGGCACCCCAAATCATGGCTGCGCCGGAGGGCCGTGTATTGGTGACTTCCCCCACATCGGCGCCGACAAGTACGGCTTCTACATCACGACCAACGAATACCCATTCTTCGACGACGGATTCCATGGAGCCCAGGTCTACGCCATGTCGAAGCGGGCTCTGGCGGCGGGTTCGGGAACGGTCAAGGTCGTCCAGATTGACACCGCCGGCATGGTGGCCGGAAACCCGGGGTTCACCGTCTGGCCCGCGACCTCGCCAGGCAACGGTAACTACGCGTCGGGGCAGGGCGGCACCGAGTACTTCCTGAGCTCGACGGCGGCGGAGGAGGCCAACGGCAACTACGTCGATAACCGTCTCGTCGTGTGGGCCCTGACCAATTCGAAGTCGCTCGACGCGGCAAGTCCGTCGGTGAAGATGGGCAACACGATCATCAACGTGAATCAGTACGCCCTGCCGCCACTGTCGAATCAGAAGGCTGGGCCGTTCCCGCTGGGCCAGTGCATCAATGACACGACCATGTCTACTCCGTACGGTCCGGGCTGCTGGCAGTATCTCTTCCTTCAAGAGCCACCGCATAACGCGACACTGCCAACCTTCGATAGCAGCGACACGCGCATCCTGACCATGACCTACGCCCAGGGCAAGATCTGGGGCGCGCTCGACACCGCGGTCACCGTCAATGGCGTTACCAAGGCAGGCATCGCCTGGTACATCATCGATCCGCAGGTGTCGGGGAGCGGCGTACCGAAGGCGAGCGTCGCGAAGCAGGGATATTTCGCGGTCAACGGCAATAACGTCACCTTCCCGGCGATCGGCGTCACGACCAGTGGACGCGGGGTAATGGCCTTCACACTCTCCGGGAATGATTACTACCCAAGCGCCGGCTACGTCAGCATCGACGCCAAGGCGGGCGTCGGTGACATGCACGTCGCGGCCGCCGGGCTCGGGCCGGATGACGGCTTCACCGGCTACGGCGCGTTCGTCGGGTATCCACCACGAACCCGCTGGGGAGACTACGGCGGCGCGGCCGTCGACGGGAACACCGTCTGGCTCGCTTCAGAGTACATCGGACAGTCGTGCACGCTCACTCAGTTTGTGAACTCTGGATTTGTCTGTGGCTTTACGCGTGCACCGCTTGGAAACTGGGATACGCGCATCACGAAAGTGAAGCCGTAGCACCCTCGGCGAGGGAGGAATCAAGGGACCGGTCCTGTTCAGGACCGGTCCCTTTCTTCGTGGCTGCGACTGGGTTTGATGAGTTAGATCAGGTGAAACTGTTCCTGGCGGCCGTCGAGCCACCACATCTTGTCGCCGGAGAGCGCGGCGTCCTCTTCGCGCGCGAAGACCACGTCCTGTCCGTTCCACTCGGGGACATTGGCGCGGACGTTGTACTCGATGGAGTAGACCGTGTTGTCGAACACCGGGTAGTCACCACGGCCGGGCACGCCCCCTTGCTGATCCCAAAGGCCGATCGTGGGCCCAGCCGCATGACCGTGGAACCCGAGCGCATGGGTGTAGAGTGATGGATTGATGCCCTCGTCCTTGGCACGGTTCAGGACAGCGTGGAGGACGTCGTTGCCGGAGCGGCCGACCTTCATCTCCTCCAGGTGAATGTCGCCAAAGCGGTTGCCCGCGGCGAGTCCGTCCTTGAGTCCTTGCGGAGCATCGGTCTCGCCCGGTCTCAGGACGTAGGCGAGCTGCTGCTGGTCGGTCGCCAGTCCGAGATAGATGAAGCCAATGTCGCAATGAAGTAGATCTCCGGGAAGAATCGTCTTGCGGCCAGATCCGGAGACTCCTGGGCCGACTGCCGGCTCGCCCGGCGCCTGGATGTCGAGCGTCGGTGGGAACCAGGCCTGGAGCCCGGCATCCTGCATTGTCTGTCGCATCCACCATTCGACGTCGTCGGTGGTGGTGACGCCGGGCGTGATGACGCGGCGCGAGTACATCTCCGCGATGATCTGGTGGCCGATCGCCACAATCTGCGGGTAGACGGCGAATTCAGGCTCAACACGGCGCTCGAGCCAGCCGACCGCCATTCGCTCCGCCGAGGTCGTCCGGTCCATCAAGGACGCCCCGAGCGCACCAGATAGCCACTCGTATTCGTGGTGCGAGAGTCCGTCACCAAAGGCGAACTCCGGCGCGACATCGATACCGATGCTTTGGGGATTTCGCTCGCGTACGATACGCTGCAGCGCCGCTTCCTGCGTCTCCTCGTCCGGATTCCAGACGGCCTGATAAAACGTGCCGAGGCTGTACCGCCCAACGACCAATCGCTCGACGCTCCCGTCCTCTTTGCGGCTGAAGATCAGCACCATGCGCCGTCTGGCTGACATCACCGGTTGCGGCAGCAGCGACAGGATGACCGGATCCTCGTTGTACTCGCGACAGGCGACGATCCACATGTCGAGCCCTTCGCGAGCCATGACCTCCGGGATCAGCGTGTCGAGGCGCTGCTTGAGCCAGCTGTTACGGATGTCCGCCTGCGAGCGAAGCGGCAGCACGTGTTCGCGTAGCCGCATCGCGAAATCAGTTGACCGGGTACCCATCTCCATCAGTCTCGTTCTCCTTTGCTCGCGCGTCACCCACTGTGCTACCTGGAGAGCTCTCCAAGAGCCTGTTCAAGGATGTCCAGGTAGTCTTCCATCGTCTTGAAGGCCGCCTCATATGGCTCGGCTGTCCGCAGGTCGACCCCCGCGTCGATCAGGAGATCGAGCGGATCCTTGGACGAGCCAGACCCCAGGAAGGTGAGATAGCGGTCCCGCGCATCAGTATCGCCCGACAGGACCGACGAGGCGAGCGCCATGGCGGCGATCAATCCCGTGGCGTACTGATAGACATAATATGCTCGATAGAGGTGGGGGATGCGGCTCCACTCGACCGATACCTGCTCGTCGACGATGAGGTCCGGTCCATAGTATTCGCCAACCAGCCGGGCATATTCAGAGGTCAAGCGCTCCGGCGTGAGTCCCTCGCCGTTTTCGACGATCTGATGGATCAACAGCTCAAACTCGGCGAACTGCGTCTGCCTGAAGATGGTGGTGCGAATCGATTCCAGTGCGTCGTTGATGAGGTAGGCGCGCTCACGCGGATCGCTCGTCTCTTTCAGCAGGCGGTCGGTCAGGACCTGCTCGTTGAAGGTCGAGGCGACCTCGGCCACGAAGATGGTGTACTGGTAGGTCGGGTGCGGCTGCGTCGTTGACGAGAACCAGGAGTGCATCGCGTGACCGTATTCGTGGGCGATGGTGAAGACGTCGTTAAGCGAGCCGTTCCAGTTCAAGAGCACGTACGGGTGGGCACCGTAGACTCCGAGGCTGTAGGCGCCGGAGCGTTTGCCGGGCGTCTCGTGGACGTCGGTCCAGCGCGAGCGGAGTCCCTGGGCGAGTGGGGTCGTGTAGCGCTCGCCAAGTAGCTGGAGAGACGATTCGACGATGTCGCGCCCCTCCTCGTATTCATAGTTGCGGTCGGGCATCTCGACCAGCGGCACGTAGAGATCGTAGGTGTGCATATCGTCGATATTGAGCATTCGCTTCTTGAGCGAGACATAGCGGTGCAGGAGCGGGAGATAGCGGTGAATCGTGTCGACCAGGTTGGTGTAGACCTCGGTCGGAATCCCTTCCGGGTCGAGTGCCGCGTTGAGGGTGGTCGGATAGTGGCGCACGCGTGCATAAAATGTGTCGCGCTGAACGGCTCCGGTGAGCAGGGCGCCGAGTGAATTGCGGTGCTCGAGGTATGGCTGGTGGATCGCATGGTAGGCGTCGCGACGGACCCGGCGGTCACGTGTTTCGAGGAACCGGAAGTAGCGCCCCTTGGTCACATCAACCTGCTGGCCGTCGGAGTCCTCGATCGTGCCGTACTTGAAATCGGCGTTGTCGAGGAAGGTGAAGACATTGCCGGCCGTCTGCGCCATCTCGCCGGTGTTGGCCAGCACTTCTTCCACTTCCGCCGAGCGAATGTGCGGTCGCTCACGAATGATCTGCTGAATGGAGCGGCGGAAGGGCTCGAGCTTGGCTTCAGCGTCGATGTACCCCAGTAGTGTGTCATCCGGAATGCCGAGCAACTCCGGCGCGATCCAGGACGCCGCGCGGCCGTGCGCGACGGCCAGGCCCATGGCCTGCTCGTAGCGCTGGATCGCGTCGGAATCGCGCGTATTCTCATCCCGCTTGAGCATGGCGTAGGCAAAGAGCCGGTCGAGCCGCTCATCGATCTCGTCCGCGACGGTCAACCCGTGCAGCAACGCGCTCGCGCCCTGTTCCAGCGTTCCACGCAGCGCTTCCAGCTTCGGGAGTTCGGCCTGCAGCGCCTCGCGCTCGGCGTTCCAGTCCTCGACGCTTGGAAACAGGGCCTCGAGGTTCCAGTGTTCGCTTTCCGGGAGTGTCTCTCGGGTTAACTGCGCCATGTAGTGTGACTCCTTGCGCTCACGTCGTTCCGGTCGGCACGATCGATGACGTCTCCAGCATTGCCGGATCTCAGTTTACCGTGGATTGGATTTGGACAAAATGTGCGCGTAGCGGCGTCATTCATCGAGCGGGCGGCGACCTCGGAAGCCGGAGTTGAGCTCATGCCAGTAGGCAACCGTTGGCTCGTCGACGCTCCAGCAGAGGTAGATGATGCGACCGTCGCGCATGCCGAGGAAATCGACCAGGCCCAGGTCGAGATCGCGAACCTCGATGTCGAAGGTGCTGATCTCGTTCAGTTGTGCACGTATCTCATCGAGACAGTTCGCGATTCGTCCTTCGAGCTGGGCAACTTCCGGTGCGTGGCCGTTTTCGCGCATATCCGGGCCGATCCGGCCGAGGGTCTCGGTGTGGGTGGCCACCTCGCGCCGCAGCTCCTGGATGTGCGTGAGCATCGGCCGGAGGCGAGGAATCATCTCGCGGGCTTCTTCAACGGTATAGATCTTTGGCTTGTGATGATCAGCCATTCCCTGTTTCCTCAGTCTGGTAACGCAACGGCTACCAGCAGAGCGCTTCCGGGTCGATCTCACCGCGGGCGACCACGCGTGCGTCGCCGACGAGCCAACAGTTCCCGTCACGCTGATCGATCGTGAGGCGACCACCGTCAACCTGAAGCACCACTGGCCAGTGAAGGCCGTAACGGGACGTCAAGACGACTGCGGATGCGGTCGAGCCGGTGCCGCATGCTTTGGTGAGATTCTCGACGCCACGCTCATAGGTACGCTGGCGAACCGTGCCGTCCGGCTGCAGCGACACAAAGTTGGTGTTCGTGCCGTGCGGGAACCGGGCGTGATAGCGAAGCTCGCGCCCCAGGCGGATCAGCTCGGACTCGCTGAATCGCTCGACGTCGGAAAGGACCACCACCGCGTGGGGGACGCCGATCTCGACCGCATGCGCCGGATATCGCCCGCTGGGCGTCTCGACTTCCAAATAGTCGAAGCGGAGGTCGCGCGCTTCCGGCATCACGACTTGAAACATGCCGTCGGCCGTCAGAACGTTGAGATCGCCTGATTCGGTGAGAAGGCGAAATCCACCTGGGTCGACATAGCCGCGATCGACCGCATAACGTGCGGCGCAGCGACTGCCGTTGCCGCACATCTCGGCGGCCGAGCCATCCGGATTGAAGAAGCGAATGCGCACCCGGTTCGCGTCGACCGGAGCGATCAGAATCAGCCCGTCAGCGCCAAGCGATAGCGCACGCGTGCAGGCCATCCGCGCCAGCCAGGGCGCATCGAGCCCGGCGCAGTCCGACTCATCGACGACGATGAAATCGTTCCCGGCGCCGCTCATTTTCCAGAAAGGAAGGGGCCTCACATGTACCTCGCCATCCGGAGTACGCAGCACGATTGAGTTTCCGCGAGTCTATCATGGAACGATATGGAAAACGGGGTGGTTCGATCGTCACGATCTGGCAATCGTTGTGTATTTGAGTCAATTGAGTACACTCTTCATCTGGCGGTAGCGGTCCGCGGACGAGACATGGCCAGTGGGTATCGGTTCGACAGTGAGAGTGCGTGAGGCGGCATGAAGACGGCGCTGATTACCGGAATCACGGGACAAGACGGGTCCTACCTCGCGGAATTCCTGCTGCAGCAGGGATACCGGGTAGTCGGCATGCAGCGGCGGACGAGCACCGAAACGGTCGGGCGAATTGCCCATCTGCTGGACAAGATCGATCTGGTGCAGGGCGATCTGCTCGATATGCTCTCGCTCATTGACCTGATGAAGCGGTACCAGCCGGACGAGGTCTATAACCTGGCGGCGCAGTCGTTCGTGCCGACCTCCTGGCAGCAGCCCGTTTTGACTGGCGAGTTCACCGGTCTCGGTGTCACGCGGGTGCTCGAGGCGATTCGGCTGGTCAAGCCCGACGCGCGTTTCTATCAAGCCAGCTCGTCGGAGATGTTCGGCAAGGTGCAGGAGGTCCCGCAGCGGGAGACGACGCCCTTCTACCCGCGCTCGCCCTATGGGGTGAGCAAGGTCTACGGCCACTGGATTACCGTCAACTATCGTGAGAGCTATGATCTGTTCGCCTGCTCAGGAATCTTGTTCAATCACGAGTCTCCGCGGCGGGGGATTGAATTCGTTACACGCAAGGTGTCGCATGGCGTGGCGCGCATCAAGCTGGGGCTCGACAAGGAGCTGCGCTTGGGTAACCTCGACGCGCAGCGCGACTGGGGCTACGCGGGCGACTACGTTCAGGCGATGTGGCGCATGCTCCAGCAGGACAACCCGGACGACTTCGTCGTGTCGACCGGCCGCACGCATTCGGTCGAACGACTGTGCCAGCTGGCGTTCGATGCCGTGGACCTTGACTGGCAGAACTACGTCGAGGTCGACCCGCGCTTCATTCGACCGGCTGAAGTCGACCTGCTCGTCGGAGATAGCAGCAAGGCCCGCGCCGTCCTTGGCTGGGAGCCCCAAGTCTCCTTCGAGCAGCTCGTCGAGCGCATGGTTGAGGCCGATCTGCGTCTGCTGCGCGGCGAGAAGGCGCTGCCCGGCACGTTGGACGTGGACATGGATGAGTAGCGGCCAAGCCCAACCCTACCCGTCTTCACGACCCTACGCATGACCCAGGCAATGCCTGCCACCGTTCGCCATTAGAGCGCAGTGTAGAAGGATCGTCCCCGGGGAGTCATTGTTCTGTAGGGGCTGACCCCTGTGTCTGCCCTCGGCCGAAGGCCGGACGAGACAATCAGTTCGAACAGGGCTCTAAAGCCATTGAAAAGGATGTCCGTTTGTCTGGGTCCAGGTATACTGAATCCTGATATGGGGAGTAGCCTCCAGGCGCAGCGCGCCGGACGGCCAGTCGTCAATACAGGGCTCGACGGGCCCTCGGCTGACCGGTAGCTTCGAGCTTCAGGCGAGACCATCACGACACGTTGGTGCCGGATGGCTCGCTTTTTTGTTGCTGGGCGATCCGGTCTGTTCGAGGAGGCGTTAGTGGACGTTTCGATCTGGTTCTGGGTGCTCTTCAACCTCGCGGTTGTTGGCTTGCTGGTGGCGGACCTGGCGCTGTTTCACCGGACGGCGCATGCCGTTTCGGTGCGGGAGGCCGCCATCTGGAGCGGGGTCTGGATCGCGCTGGCACTCGTCTTCAACGGCGCCATCTACCTCTACGCCGGAAGTGAACCCGCGCTGGCCTTCTTCAGCGGCTATCTCATCGAGAAGTCGCTCGCGGTCGACAACATCTTCGTCTTCGTGATGATCTTCGGCGCGCTGGCGGTCCCGGCCGCATATCAGCATCGCGTCCTCTTCTACGGGGTTATCGGTGCTCTGGTCATGCGCGGCGCGATGATTGCCGGCGGCACCTATCTGATCGAGCGCTTCGCGTGGATTCTCTACGTCTTCGGTGCGTTCCTGGTCGTCACGGCTTTCCGGATGCTGCGCCGTGGCGAGACCGAGATCCATCCGACCGAGAACCGTCTGGTGCTCCTGCTCCAGCGCGTGCTGCCGGTGACGAGCGCGTTCCGTGGCCCGCGCTTTCTGGTGCGGGAGCAGGGGCGACTCTGGCTGACGCCGCTCTTCCTATCACTCGTGCTCATCGAAGGGGCGGACGCGGTGTTCGCGGTCGACTCGATTCCGGCGATCTTCGCGGTGACGCGCGACCCGTTCATTGTCTATACCTCCAACATCTTTGCCATTCTCGGCCTACGCTCCCTGTATTTCGTGCTGGCGGGCAGTATCAACCGGTTCCACCTGCTGAAGTACGGACTCGCCGCGGTGCTTGGGTTTGTCGGTGTGAAGATGCTCATTGCCGACCTGTATCACGTCCCAATCGGCCTGTCGCTTGGCGTAATCGTGACGCTGTTGACGGTAAGTGTCATCGCATCGCTCCGGATGCCGCTGGAGCAGAAACCGGAAACCGCGACCGGCTAGATCCATGAAATCGAGGTATCTCTCTTGCGCTGTCGGTCGTGCTGGTCGTGGCGGACGTTGCGCGTGACGGAACTGTCCACCATAGACACGGACCGGTTGACGACATGGGTACCGATCGAAATGGTAGGATAACGAAAGACGTGACTCCGCCTCCCTGTTCAGCATAGGCATATCGCGGCTCGCCTGCGATTCTTCACGCTTTCTCATGTAGTGATGTCACGGCGCAATTCGTGCGGTTGTCTCCGACAACCGTAGAATCGCGAGACGCCTATCGCGATCAGCGCGGAACATGAAACTACGGGTGCGTACTGCGCATCCGAACTCGGCGGGGTGCAGGGTTCAGAAGGGACGACAGCGCATGGCGTTGGGAACGATCAAAACACTACGAGACGACCGCGGGTTTGGCTTTTTGTCTCCCGACGGTTCAAACGGTCGGAACGACCTCTTTTTCCACCGGTCCGCTGTGGCCGGAAACGGGTTTGACCAGCTGTTCGAAGGACAGCGCGTGAGCTACGAAGAAGAGCCGGATCCCCGTGATCCGTCTCGACGACGCGCGGTTCAGGTAGCGCCGGTCGACGACGCAGAGTAACTCTCATCTGCCCGAATGGGCATACCGCTAAGACGACGCCGGGCAATCCGCCCGGCTTTTAGACCAAGCACCCGCACGTGTGGAAGTCCGCCGAAATGGCGGACTTCTTTGTGTTCATGTGGGGATGGTTGGTGGTGGATCAGGAATTCGTTCGGTATCTCATCCACGCTCACCTGGATTGAAAACCCAGGCTAAGCAGACGAAGCCCATAAATGGACTGAGCCGCGAACGGCCGGCTCGGCTGTCTGACACGTGATCGATCGCGTGAATCGCGAGAAGTCAGTGTCTTCAGTGGACGTCGGCGGTGTAGCCTGGGACGTTTACTCCCGGGCGATCCTGGACGACTGCGGAACGCATTCACCAGTTACCACGCCAACTGTGGCGAACGCAGCCCGCGACCGAAAGGAATCGTCGACCAACAATCAACCCGCGGTGGGCGTGGAAGTACGCGGGTCGCAACGCATCATCCGTCAATTAACCTGGGGCATGGGCGCGAGTGCACGTGATCGTCAGCGCCTCAGTCTGCCGGGCGTTCGCGGGTACTGGGACTGAACGTTGGGCGTGGGCCTGGTGGTTCGACAATGTCCGCGGGCGTGAGGCTGGCCGCGTATTCGGCGGAATCCGCCAGCAATCCAGCATCCTCGCTCAGCCGGTCCTGGGTGATGACCTCGATTCCGGCCGCCGTCGCGATGCTGGATGCAATCTGGTCGGGCGTGACGACCTGTAACCGGATGTCGAGCAGCAGCGCCTTGGTGGCCAGTCGTTGCGCGGCCTGGAGATCGTCCCAGCTCACGGCCCCTGGCGCGATGAGCAAGATGATCCGCTCGTGCTCACGCTCGGCGATCGTCGACTCCAGGGCCGCGAGCGCCCCAGGCTCACGCAGCGCAAAGACGTGGCGTTCGGGCGGATTGCGCAGCTCTTCGATGATTGCCAGGCTGATAATCTTGATCGCCGCCATCACGGGAACGGCGATCACCAGGCCGAGCGCGCCGCCGAGCGCGGCCCCGGTCAGTACCCCGAAGATCACCATCAACGGATGCACCCGCACGATCCGGCCGATCAACTGCGGGATGATGACCTGGTCCTCAATCAGACGCAGCACGAAATAGCAGACGCCGACGACGATGGCCAGTTGGGTTGGGCTCCAACCAAAGGGGCCTGAGCTCTGTGACACCGCGACCAGCACGGCGATGGCGCCGGCCGCCCACGGTCCGATGATCGGCACAAGTTCCAGCACGCCTGTGGCGAGCGCGACGACGAGCGCATATTGCACCTGCAGGACGCTCAACACGGTCAGCGTGGAAATGGTCATGATGGCGAACAGGATC
Source organism: uncultured Chloroflexia bacterium (assembly GCA_963728335.1). Classification (GTDB taxonomy): domain Bacteria; phylum Chloroflexota; class Chloroflexia; order Thermomicrobiales; family Thermomicrobiaceae; genus CALAGB01. The sequence continues at coordinate 44,456 of CAVSJP010000005.1, read as the reverse complement.
ACCTGGGCGCGAATGTAGGCGCCGAACGTGTGGTTGACCTGGTTGACCACGCGGTCGACCGTCTTCCGGTGTCGTGGCGGCGCCAGGTTGTGCAGACGGCGCGTCAGTCCATCGCCCTGTAGCAGGAAATAGAACGTCGCGAGCAAGTAGACCAGAATTTTGATGATCAGCTCGAAGGTCTGTAATACCAGCGGCACGGCCTCGCGACCGAACCGCTCGGCAACTTGCTGCGCCAGAACGTCGATGCGCGCGTCGATCTGCTGGGTATCGATGACGAATCCAGCGATCCGGATCTGTGGCTCCCGCACCAGCGCCTCGCGGGCATTCGTGACGAGCTGCGGCAACGACGACGCCAGCGAGCGAATCTGATCGACGGCCGTCGGCGCGACCTGAATACCGATGATGACGAGGAACCCGATCAGGCACACGTAGACCAGCGCGATCACGATGATGCGCGGCGCCCGGAGCAGGCGCTCCAAACGAGCGACAAGCGGAAAGAGGATATAGGCGGTGATGGCGGCCCAGATGAAGGGCGGCAGGATGTACGCGATCCGCACCAGAAAGAGCGTGAACGCCACAATGAGGAGCCCGACGATGACCGGTAGCAGGCGAGTTTCGCGGAGCCGGTCGAAAGGGTGCATGGGTGTCTCCTAGGCACGGATAGATTCCGCAATTCTAACAGACACACGCCTCGTCACGACCAGGACATCGGTTGGATTTCGACTCGGGCACTTGACAGTGTGGAACAGGTGTTCTATATTCTGTACGTACATATGTTCGGCACAGATGTTCGAAAGGGCGTGACAATGCAGACGGCGGCTCTCAAAGCGGCGGCAATGGTGGGCATGAGCGGGCTCCTCGTCGTGTTGACGCTCGCCCTTGGGTTTGGGATCGATGCGGGACAGGCGACCAATCAGGTGTTGCCCATCGCGCTCGTGGCAGCGGCACTGGCGGGCTTCGTGGTAGAGCTCGATCACCGTGCGGTTGGAGAGTAGATTGCGCGAGTGCAGGACGCGGCTGTCAGCTAGCCACCACGCAGGCGCCGCGGTCGTGGGATCATCATCTGGCGCGAGAAGAGGTTCACCGAGCCGCTGACGCGCGGTTCGTGCAGGGCGCCGCTGGCCAGCACGCCAGCCAGGGTAATCATGAACGCGACCAGAAAGAGGAACTGGAACCCGAACGAATCGACCAGTTTTCCGCCGATGACCGGCACGAAGGCAACCACCCCGAGGAACGTGTTCACGAGCCCCACATAGGCCGCCCGCTCTTCGTCCGGTGCGATATCCAGCACGTAGGTCATGTTGGCCAGGTTCTGTCCGCTCAGCGCGATGCCGTAGAGCGCGAAGACGACTCCAAAGAAGTAATAGAGCGTCGGGGAGCCGCCCGGGATGCGGTCGGCCACTGGTCCCCAGCGTACGAGCGGAGGGAGCGTCAGCGCAATGATCGGGATGGTCATGCGCAGCAGCGCGGCGAGTTGCAGCACCAGCCGGTTCCCTCGCCGGTCGGCCAACGGACTCCAGATCAGATTCGAGAGAAACTGCGAAATGGCAATGGCCGCGATGTAGAACCCGACGATCGAGTAGGGTGCTCCCAGTTCCTGCTTGGCGAACAGGACGTAGAACGGGTCCGCGATGGCGGCCATCGAGAGGAATGAGCGAAACGTCAGGAAGTGACGAAACTCCGGATTGGCCAGAAAGCGCGGCGCGTCACGCAGTTGTCCCAACAAGGTACCGCGCGGGCGCATGATGACCGCGCGCGGCTCGATCATCATCGCGGCGGTGTAGGCGCCCAGCGCGAGGACGAAGAACGACGCGAAGAAGAGGACGGCGAAATTGTTCGGGAACGCGCCGCCCGCGGCCAGGATACGCTGGATGACAAACCCGGCCATGAAGCCGAGCACGCCGCCCCAGAAGCTGCGCTGACCGAAATAGAGACCGCGCCGGTTGGCGGGTACGACACGCGCCGAGACGTCCACCATCGGGACATTCGCGAATCCGGCAGCCAGGTTGTAGATCGTGTAGCAGATGAAGAACGCCACCAGCAGCGTATGAGGATTCTTATTGCCAACGACGAAGCCGACGGTCCCGAGCGACGCCACGGCGAGGGCGCGAATGATGGTGCTGGCGACCGCGACGGGCAGCTGGCGCTCGCGCCCCTGAACGAGCGCGGCGGCGATGAGCTGCGGTAGGAACCAGACACCGGTGCTGATTGCGGGCACGAGGCCGACCAGTAAGTTCGAGCTACTGATCTGGCTCACGAAGAGGGCGAGCACCAGACTTGGATGAATCAGCGTATCGCCGAGCATGAGCATGGCGCCGTTGGCGACGCCGAAGCCGAAATTACGCCGGTAGACACGTCGTTCGAGACTGGTGAACTGGATTTCGGAGCCACGCCGTCGTGGGCGCAAGAATCCCCCTTGGTTCGGAGCATCGCCACAGACAGACCAGGCCCTGCTGAGCGGGCTGGATACACTGGCTTCGCCTGGCGATTGCCTTCAAAACCCCTGCCATTATAGAAACGCATCCTCGATGCCGTCAAAGGTGTGGGGGGCTATGACGCGCCCTGGTTTGGTGTGGCCACCTGCGATGAGCCGCCACTTGCCGCGTCGCGTGTGGTCCGTCGCCGCCTGATCCGTCATCTGCACCTAGCCGACTCGGGATCTCGAGCAGGCGGTGTGCCGCTTGGAGGTGGAAACCGAGGGATGAGACTGTGGCCACGCGGGCCAATGTGGAATGAGCGGGGGCTGGACGGCGACCTTGAGCCGATCGATCACGCCGACGGTGATCGAGGTGTCCATCCGCCTGCATCGTCAGGGTCAGCGCCGCGGGCGCGGAGCTGCTCTTCGATCTTCGAGAGCTCGGCTATGCATTCCTGGTATCCTCGGCGGGCACCTTCGTTCCACGCATGCACGCTCCGTTGCTCCTCTGGACCCTCCGCTCCCATCTCGGCGGCGCGCTCGTCGGTAATCTCGGGAATCTGAGTTGGTCCCGTGGCGGTGATGTGGCGGAGCTCGGCGGCTCGCCGTTGCAAGCTGACCGTCACTGGGTCTTCAGTGAACGCGTCCGGCGCTTCACGGCGGAACTCCTCAAGCAGCGTGGCGGCTTCAGTGACGGTCCGTTTCATGGCCGCGAGCGCCGCAGCCGCATCGTACTCAGGTTCGTCGTACATTTCGACCAGCCTGACTTTGCCAGGGTCGATTCGTTCGCTATCCCGTTGCGGGAAGGTATACTCCCGCCTCCGCGGTCTCTCTAAGCCCAACTTCTGACTAAAGCGCAGGCTGAAGTCATCACGTGGGATGCGCGGCTCTGGTCCTGGACGCCGCAACCAACTGCGGGGTAGCGGTTGCTCATGCAGCAATGCTGTGACGTGATAGAGGAAGTGGGCCTGTATTTCGCGGATCTCGCCCTCGACCGGCGGATAGCCGGGCTCGTACACGGGCTGCAGGTCGATCCGCATTCGATCGACTGTGTAGCTGGCCAAATGATCGCGCTCGGTCAGCACGGTGCGCTCGAACACCGGGTGGTACGGGTGATCTCGCCAGAAGAGATGATCGCCATAGGTCCACGGCAGGACATCGGCTTCGCGCAGAGTCGGCAAGGCTGCCTGGCCGTCCCGGTAGCCATCCCAGTAGATCGTCGCGGAAGGTGGAATCTCTTTCGGCGGCGGGAAGCCCTGCAGCGCCCGCTCGAAGCCGTGATAATACGCAAGCACCGGTCGCCCGAGGTCATGATAGAGCCCATCGCCGATGCCGCTGAAGCCTTCCTTCCGAAGGTGCTCGAGGATCTGCTCGGTGGTCACGTGAGGTGGTGTGATCGGCGCTCCGCGGGCTGCCGCGGCGTCCATGTCAGCTTGATCCAGCAGCGCCGCCGCCAGCGCCCGTGCGTCCGCCTCAGCTAATCGTCGGGTCGGTCGCAGGTGATCGAGCCGCCGCCATTCCTCCCGCCAAAGAACCCGAAGGTCCTCCCGGCGGATGCGAGAGATGATGCCAGCGAAGCCCGCGCCTCCCGATGCGGTGTTGATCTCATACTCCTGCTTGCCATGCGTGAACCACATGACCATCGCGTCGCGCCTTCCCGAGCGGTCTATTTCGTCATGTCCGAAGATATGGCACGTGGGTGAAACTAGGAATGCTGCGGATGCCGTAGTCTTCGCAGCGGCGGACAACCTTCGCCAGTCGTTGCGCCGTTCGAGGATGTATGGATGTCCGGAGTGTGCTCATGGGTCGATTACCTCCATTGGCTGCGCAGCTAAGGAGTCGGAGTCTCATGGAGCGGAGCGAGCGCACCTGCCGCCGTCATTCGCGCGACCAGGTCCGCCTCTGGTACCGGCGTGCCGTTTACGACCGCATTCCCATTAGCCGTGATCGGATACTTCATGGCCAAGCCCCAGGCCGGACCTGCTTCCGTTTGGACAAGACGCAGTGTCCCGTTCGGACCAGCGATCCGATTGAGTGCAACAAGCAGGTGCTCGTTGGGCAGGAAGATGGCGGCCCCGGCTGACGGTGGCGGACGTCGGGCCAGTCGTTCTGCCCAATCGGGCAGCGACGAGGGCCCGGGAAGTACCCAGGCCCTCGTCGTTTAACAGCGCGTCGACTTCGGTGCCGTCATAAATGCGGCAGGTAGCGATCGAGCAGGAGCCGTTCAGATCGCATGGGCATAGCGTTGCCCCTCCACGACCAGGAGCGGCGCCGGGCTCATCGCACGCAGGCTGTCGTGCGCGAGTCCGCTGGCCAGAATCAGCAGCAGGACGAGTTTAGCTTCCTCCGGCCGTGATCGCCGCAATGCGGCCAGCCTGGTTTCCTTACGAAAGCAACGCTAGGGTAGTGTTAAGCACGTGCCCCTCAATCAGCGACACGCTCGGCCCTGTATCAGCCATAGCGGCATAGATCTGCTCGTATCCATCCGCCATGGCCACCGTCGAGAAGTGGCGCTCGACATGCCGGCGGCAGGCGGCGCGATCGAGATCCGGGACGCGGGCGACGGCTGCGACCATCGCGGACACCGTGTCGCAGACAAAGCCGGTCACTCCATCGACAACCACTTCGGGAACCGACCCAGCGCGGTAGGCGATGACCGGTGTGCCGGTCGCCATCGCCTCGACCATCGTCAGGCCGAATGGCTCGGGCCAATCGATCGGGAAGAGGTAGGCGTAGGCGCCCCCGAGGAGTTTGTCCTTGCCTGATTCGTCGATTTCACCGATGAACTCGACTCCGGGCGTAGCGCGGATCAGCGGAGCGATCGCGTGCTCGTAGTACGCCTGATCAACGGTGTCGACCTTGGCGGCCATGACCAATCGCATGCCAGCATCGCGCGCAATGGCGATGGCACGGTCGGGACGCTTCTCGGGACTGATGCGGCCGAGGAAAACCAGGTAGTCGCCCGGATCGGGGCGGAAGTGGAAGTTCCTCAGATCGATGCCATTGGAGACAGTGCCTACCCAGTTGGCTTCCGGCAGGTGCGTCCGCTGATCCCTGCTCAATGCCACCAGGCGCGCTTCCGGGAAGGCGCGGTAGAGTCGTTGCGTCTCGGCAAGATCCAGCCGACCATGCACGGTCGTAATCGTGGATGTACCGGTCAGTCGAGCGAACGGGAACGCGAGATAGTCGACGTGGTTATGAATCAGGTCGAACTGATTGGAGCGACCGTAGACTTCGGTGAGCCCGACGAGAGTCGACGCGACGTAGTCATGCACGTCGGGGTCGAGTCGGAGAGCCCGTGGGACGCTGGACACGAGCCGGGCGTCTGTGATCGAGTCGCCACTCGCAAACAGCGTGATATCGTGGCCACGTCGCGCGAGTTCCTCAGTCAGGACCGAGACGACGCGCTCCGTGCCGCCGTAGAGCGTCGGTGGTACGGCTTCAGCCAGCGGGGCGACCATCGCAACACGCATGGGCAGTGGGTCCTTTCAGCGGACACGTCGGTCCCGGTTCTCAGTTTGCAGACAATTGAGAAAGCTTCTTGAAGGCGGTCGGCGACAGGTCAAGAATCACTGAATCCGAATTGACCCACTTCACCAACGTGGAGGGTATCGACGTCAGTTTGTTACTGAACAAGCCGTGACGGATGACGAGGGCCGAGAGTTGGCCGGTTGCGACATCGTGATCGATCGTTTCCACTTTACCGAGTGATTTCCCCTGGGTACCAAGAGCCCGCATTTTTGGTCGAAGCTGGGACTTCGGATCGATCTCGTCAGTTGGCTGATCGAGCATCGGGCTCACTACCTGGTTCGTAATCTCTGGTGCCATTGATGATGACCCTCTCACGACCATCGGGATAGGTTGCCCGAGCCGATGGAATGGTGCGAAGTACGTTGTTCAGGAGAGTTCGCTGTGCATTTGTCGCGGCTGAGCGGGATCTTGCGACCCCGCCCCTGGTCTGATGTGCGCGTTACGAGCGTGCGTCAACTTCGTAGATCTCGAGATGGGTCGGCCCATCCAGATAGGGCTCGATCATGGCGACCCGCTCCTTGAGCCCCACCTCACCACCGGCCTGGGCGTCGGCTTCGGTTGCAAAGTGGCTGACTGAGGCCATTTTCCCGGTCTTGTGATTCACCAGGAGTTCCGAACTCTTGAATCCAGGCTGTTTCTTGAGATTCGGGGTGACCATCTCATTGAACGTGCGAACGCCCTCGTCGATGGTTGCGGACTTGAGCTGGCCAGTAACGATGCGTGCAAAGGTTGTCATTGAGTACCTCCCGTACGAAAGGTGACCAGCAAAGGGAACATCATGTTCACAGCAATCGACTGTTCACGGCCAAGGGTGATGAGGCAACCCGGAAGGCTTTGGTTGTCCGTACTTTCAAAGAATACACCAGTGTTCATGGATTTACAAGAGTACGAACATGCGATAATTTGAGTTTGACTCTTACGCAATTTCTTACTACGAGAAATCCGTGTTGAGGCGCGATTCGACGTTGTGGCTACACGACTCTATCTGCGTATGCGTGGCCTCGTGATGGACGCTCACTCCGGCGCTGGTTGGGGAGACGTCAAATGGTCGAACTCGCGGCGTCATGCTCAAGACGACGTGCTCGTCGTCACCGATCATTCGCTCGACTTCCGACTCGATCAATCCCACGTCGATCTGCTCGATCTCGTCCGCTTCCTGACCGATCGGGCGCACCCATTGAACGACGATCGGGAGGTCTCGCAACAGACGAACCGTTGATGGTTGACACGGTGTTCCGTCTGGTCTCTCAGCCTATCTCTCCTCCGCCGGGCCGATCTTCTGGTCGATCATCTCGAGCAGGGTATCGAGGTCGAAGGCTTTTCGAGGATCGCGTAACCCTGGGGCCGGAGCATGGCTTCCCGTTCGTGGAGTGCCTGGTGGTCGGCGGAGCTGATGATGACGGGGATGTCACGAGTCCGCGGGTCCAGCCTCATCAGATCCAGCACCATCCAGCCGGCTTCCTGATGCTCCATGCGAATGTCCAGGATCACCAGGTCCGGTCTGCCGCACTTTGTCATGAGCGGTGCTACCGTCGATATACAAGTTGACCTCATATCCTTCCCCAACCAATAGATCCTGCATCAGGCGGAGAAACGCGCTATCGTCGTTGATGACGGCGATCAGTGACATGAAACCTCCTAAAATCGATTTCGGGCGCCGCGATGTCGCGTGGGAGGCACCCGTTGTGCGAAACAGCAGTCGTCGTACCAGTCTGTCTTCGCGTATACAAATCTCGGATCGCGAGAGCCGCATAGCCGTCCGGAGATGCGATGCGCAAACGGGAACACGGCGATGAGCCAGAGATGAGTGTGGAGCGAGCCAAAGAGGGCACGGCGGCCCCGGGCGACAACGTCAGATCGGCGGACGGTGCCGATGTCAATCAACTGAGCCTGCGCGTGCTGCATGCCTTGCTTGAACAGATGCCGCTTGGAGCCATGATCGTGTCGGCTCCAGCGGGTCAGCTGCTGGCTGCCAACGCCGAGATTGAGCGCATCCTTGGCGTGCACCTACCAACGGTCGCCAGCGCGAGCGCCTTTGTCGATCGCCGCCTTGGGGTAACCAGTGGCCAGCCCGATTATCACATCATCCATCAGACGCTGACGCGGGGAACGAGCCTGGTCGATGCGCCCGTGCAGTTCGTGCGCGGTGATGAGTCGGTGATCGAGATGATGCTGAGCTGCGAACCGGTTCGCGATCAGGACGGTAGCATCGCGGCGGCGGTCGTCACGTGCCGCGAGGCGCGGTCCGGCATCGAGACCAATCAATCGGCCGCGATCTGGGTTCGCGCCGACCTTTTCGCGACCCTGACGCTACTCGCGCGTGACCGCGTGCGCGATTCGTTTCTTTCGACCGCCGCGCACGAGCTGCGTACGCCGCTGACGACGATTAGCGGATTCAGTCAACTCCTCGAACGCCAGCTGCAAAAGCCCAACCTCGACCGGGAGCGTCTGACGACATTGATGCTCGAGCTTCGTCAACAGGTGGCACGCATGACGACCCTGGCGGACGATCTGATGAGAGCGGTATCGCTTCATGAGATGAAGGACGCCGGTGAGGAGCAGGTGTGCGACGTGGTGTCGATCGCGCAGGCGGCAGTCGACCGGGCACAGCTCAGCGTCGAGTTCACCAGTCGCCACCAGATTCGCATCGATGCCGGTGAGGAGGTGGCTGCTGTGTGTAACCCTGAGCACCTGGATCAGATGTTCACCAACTTGCTCTCGAATGCGCTGAAGTACTCGCCGGAAGGCGGCCGGGTGACGGTCCGGCTCATCCGCTCCGGCAAGCATGTCGCGGTGGCGGTCCAGGACGAGGGGATCGGCCTGTCGTTGGAGGACCAGCGTCGCCTCTGGCAGCCCTTTTTGCGGTTCGGTCCGCTGCGCCAGTCAGCCGGCGGCACCGGTTTGGGACTCTACATCGTTCGGCATCTGGTCGAGCAGAACGGCGGAGCGGTCGCGGTTGAGAGCATGGTTGGCGCTGGCAGCACGTTTACGATCACGCTACCGGCCTGGCCGCTGTTGCATGACGGGCATAGCCCGGCGTGATCGACAGAACGCCCTCAACCTGCCGAGGTCAGCGTGTTTCTGAACGCATCTCCCCCTCATCGTCCCGCATGTTTCGCAGGTAGACGTAGCTGACGAAGAGCCCAACCAGCATCAGCGCGATCATGAGTGGCACCGCGGCCAGCGATTGTTCCGGATCGCCGCGATGTCCGAAGACCTGGTCCACCGCAACGCTGAGCGACTCGATGGTGAACATCACCGTCAGTACACCCGCCAGCAGATATCCCCACGGCTTGCGTTGCCAGAGCCAGACGCCGGCCAGGATCAAGAGGGGCAGGCTGACGCTCAGATCCATGACTTCAATCGGATTCGTCAGCATCACCGTGCGCTCGAGGCTCGACGGACGCGTGTTGTCGAGCAGGGCGGGAACGATGTCGCGCAGCCAGGCGAGGTAGGTGAGGACCGACGTGACCAAGAGGTAGCCCGCGATGAGGCGCACCGGAGTCGACGCACGGAACTGGTTGCGCAGCGCGTGCGGATCCACCCGCGTCAGCACGGTGACCACCGACCAGAAGGCCAGGGCGAGCATCGCGACGTTGAGCAGGAAGAGACGGTTGAAGGTCATGGCGAAGCAGAAGAGAACCGAGTTGTACAGCAGGTAACCCAGCGCACCGATCCAGACGATACCGGCACGGGACGATCCACGCGCCGTCAGCAGGAGCGAACCGGCAATCAATGGCAGGGCGACCACTAGCATCACGAGCGCGGTACCGCGGGCATTGCCCGCAGTCATCCCGGGATCGCGAGAGATTCCGGGGTTAAAGACTTCGATCGCCGTGACAATGGCGGTCACCAGCACCAGCCCACTCGATAGCAGGAATGGCAGCGCCAGGTGGTGCCGGGTCCGTGCCCGTTCCAGGCGGAGCGTGTGAAGGTCGATCGCCCTTCGGTCGCGTGGTGGTCGTGTGGTGTTGAGTGTGCTGGCCATGAGCGCGCTCCCGTTTCGCTGTGCGAGTCACGCGGCGAGATTGCCCGCCGCCACGCTTGATCTTAACCGGCGCGGGATATCCAAACTGTGACAGGCAGGGATCGAAGGTTGCAGGAGCGTGACAGCCGGCGTACCGGCTGCCGCTCGCGCTGGCGTCGAGGTCGCAGTGGACCAGTGCGTCGGTTGCAGAATGGGCCGCCTACGCGAGCTGAGTCCGACCGCTCTGTAGTCGACCACAGGGAAGGTGGCACCGGAGGAGCACTATCGTGGACCTGTCATTCTGAGCGATGGTTCTTCCCCTCCAGTGGAGGGGGAGTTCGTGGGGGAGATGGCAGCGGAGTTGAAGAATCTCTTCGCCCTCGACGCGTCTCTGGCTGGTCAGAACGGAGAGATCCTTCGACTTCGCTCAGGATGACTCGGGGACGAACGGGGCCACCTTCCCGGTGGTCGAGCACTCAGTCAGACGATGGGGCGTTGCCGGAGCGTGAGGAGGTGGCGATCTGCTTGACAAGCGAGCAGAACCGGCCCTGTTCCAGCTTCAGGAGTGATGGACCATTCACGGTCACCGTGGTGTGGCTCGAGGTGAAGGTGCAGATGACCGGTCCCGACGCCGATGTGTCTGACGGGTTCAGGTGCACGGGCAAGAGGTCGGTCTGCGTTGCCAGTCGCTGGCATTCCCGGCCGGAGAGCGGTCCCTTCACCGTCACGCTCACGCTGGTCGTCGATGCCGCCAGCGTACAGCTGTAGCGCAGGTTGCCAACAACTGGTGTGTTGACGGGAGCCGCCAGCATCGCCCAGACAACCACCCCCACGCCGACGAGCAGGATGATTCCCAGCAAGCCAACCGTCCACTTAAGAGTCCGTCGACGCACGTTGCTTCCTTCATTTCAAACCGATTGCTCGGAACGCAAGGACGGCGTTTCACGCTCGCTCTCGCGCGCTTCCGCTTCTTGCTGCAATTCATAGGCAGGATTCGGGCCGCACCGTGACAAATCACCGCGGTTTGTAGAGATATTGGCTCATTTCCCGTCATTAGGGTGGCGCATGCGTTGCCCGCGTGGACAGTCGCCCGACATTCCAGGGCGGCGCATGCGCTGCTCCTACCGACGGACGTGGGAACCAGGGGCAGCCAATAGGTAAACCGCTAGGCGAGCAGTTCCACCCCGGCGGCTTTGCAGTCCTCGACGTATTCGTACATTGGTTCGTCGGAGTCCATCAGGGCAACCTGGTCGGTCAGGATGCGAGAGAGGCCGATGCGCTCCAGCCGCTGGAGCCCTTCGACGCGCTCCTGTCCGGTCACGCCGCGCCAGCGAAGCAGTGTTGAGACCGGAAGCGTTGCGGGGTCGCGGTCGATCTCTTCACAGCGCTGGCGAATGGTCGGCATCCATTCCTCGATCTGGTCGATGCTTGGCCCGTCCAGGTTGAGTTCGTCGGCGAATTTCGCGGCCAGCCGCCAGGTCACTTTCTGCCCGTTTCCACCGACGATAAGCGGCATGCGCGGTTGTCGAATGCTCCGTGGTTCGCTGGTGACGTCCTCAACGTGAAAATGCTCGCCATGCCAGGTGGTCCGCCCGGGTTGCTGCATGCGCGTGATGATTTCGAGCGCGTCCTCGAGCAGTTTCAGTCGCTCACGGCCGGACGGGAACCCGTAGCCGTAGCCGCGCCACTCCCACTCATTCCAGCCCGCGCCGATGGCGATTTCGGCACGACCGTTACTCGCCACGTCGATGGTCGCCATCATCTTATACAGCAGGGCAGGGTTGCGGAATCCGGCGCACAGGACACCGGAGGCGATCGAGACACGTTCCGTCACCAGCGCGAGCGCCGTCATGTGGGGAAAGATCTCGAAGGTCGGTAGTTCGTTGTTGACGCGGACGTTCTGCAGGTGGTCCGGCACCCAGAGTGACTCGAAACCGAGCTTCTCGCCGAGCTTTCCCAGTTCGAGGGTGCGATCCCAGGCCTTTCGGATATCCCACTGCGGGAAGTCGCCTCCGGCCCCGTTCGGAATGTACAGACCAACCTTCATGACCCATCCCTTCAATTGGTGACGACGCGGTGTCTATGACTGTTGACGTTCTGTTCTGGCACGTGTGACGTCAAGCGGCGGGCCGACCAGTTCCATGCCGTGCGCCCGCCACACCTCGGGCGTCTCGGGCGGCATGGCGTTCGCCTGAGTGACTTCACGGAAGAAGTCTTCCATCTTACCCGCCGGCAGAAACGAGATTAGCATGCGACCAGTACCCGCTCCAACGTGCGCCCAGACATGCGGGACCTTGCGGGGCGCGAGTAGCGAGTCCCCCGGATTCAGCTCGTGCCGTTCCTCGCCGATCTCGATGAGAAACCTGCCCTCGAGGGCGTAGAACCATTCCTCCTGATCATGGTGCAGGTGACGCGCCGGACCGCCTGGCGCAAAGAAGGAGTTCTCGATAATAAGCGTGTTTGGGACATCTTTTGGTGTGATCTTAAAGGCGATCACGCTGATGCCCAGCCCGCGATGCTCGTCGAACCGGTCTTCTCCGGGCGGAACAAGAACGGTCTGCGCCGCATCTCCATGGGGCTGTCGACCGTCAACCATGGCCATTCCACCCTTCTCCGGCGATGTCACCGTGATTGATATGTGAGCCTGACGATCTGACATGCCGGTCGTTCGGCGATACGTGAACGTTATTGTCGCATGACGAAAACGAATTGGGGCGCGCTCAGCCTGCGGCAGGGGGCACGCAGACATCAACCGCCCGGCCGATCACTCGGCCGGGCGGGGAAACTGCTTGAGATATGGGAAGGTTAGCGCGACGGCTGATCCCGGTTCTCATCGATCTCACCGCGCCAAGAGCCAGTCGCTTGCCCGCGCTCTTCGATGAACGTCTTGAAGTGCTGCAAGCTGTTATCGACCTGAAGGTCCATGATACCCGTGATTTCCGCCGCTTTCTGCAGCGCGCCTTGCGGTTCGAACTCGAGCTGCACGGTCACCCGTGACGAGGAATCGCTCAGGTGGTGGAACGTAACCACGCCGGAATTCTTGTCACCGGAGGTCGATCTCCAGGCCACCCGCTTGTCCGGCAGCTGCTCGACGATTTCGGCGTCCCATTCCTGCGTCTGCCCGGCAACTGAGGCCTTCCAGTGCAGGTGCTGGTCGTCCAGTTGCTTCACCTCGTCGACACCGTCCATGAACTGCGGAAATGACTCGAACTGCGTCCACTGGTTGTAGGCAACGCGCACTGGAACGTTGACGTCGATCGATTTCGTTGTCGTCGGCATAGATATATCCTCTCGGTTCAGTTTGCTCGATACGTTGTTTGTCATCGTTGGCGTGCGTGGCTCGCACCCGGTTAGTTATTTGCAAGACGCTGGCCATGCACCTCGATTTTGGAGCGTGTTAACGAAATTTAGGTAGATAACTTTCTGGCATGGTGATTGCCGCGTTTTGGTGGGACTCCCCGGGCTCCACGGAAGGAGTAAGTCGACATAATCGACAAGTCTGGCGGCGTGAACGAGATCGCGCCCCAGACCAAGATTTCGCTCTCAAAGCGTTCCACGCGTGCCAGCGCCAAGCCAGAAACCCCTCCAGGTAAGCCGGGTGGCCGATCCGGTCGAAGATCCGGCGCAGGTGGACGATCCGCGTCTCTGGAAACTGCTCATGGGCAACGCCTACGTGTCGCTCATTTGGCTGCCGCTGCGCTTCTTTGTGGGACGTGAGTGGCTGTCAGCCGGCGAAGACAAGCTGCGCGCCAGTTCCTGGATGAACGGCGGCGTGGCGCTCAACGGGTTATTGGACGTCCGCCACGGCCGTTCCGTAGAACGGGAGACCGGCGATCACCTACAGTTGGTACCGCCAATCCCTCCAGTACATGCTCGATCACCAGTGGTACACCTGGTTCGCGCCGTTCATCGCAATTGGGGAGACGGTGGTCGGAATCGCGCTCATCGTCGGGGCGCTCGTCGGTATCGCCGCGTTCTTCGGCACGCTGATGAATTTCTCCTACCAGCTTGCGGGGAGTGCCAGCAGCAACCCGGTACTGTTCGGTCTCTCGGTCTTACTGATACTCGCGTGGAAGGTTGCCGGTTACTGGGGAATCGATCGCTGGCTGCTGGCGTGGCTTGGCGCGCCGTGGCGACCAGGATCCGTGTTCCAGTACCGAGGGAAGGAACCCCTGACACGGGGACGGGAACACGAGCCGGCCTGACCCTGTTCGATCACCGGTTCACGCAGCGATCACGCCGCATGCGTCGGCCCGACAACATTTTGGCGTCTCGTTTCATCCATGGGGGCCGGTGTTGCCTCGCATCCGATTGACGCTCCGGAGCATCAGCAGCGCGCCGCCACCGATCAGCAGCAGTCCGCCCGTCGCCGCCGTCGCCGTGCGGTCGAGCAGCCCGCTGAGATTCAGGATCATCTCGAAGAAGACGAATCCAGCCACGAATAGGGCGAGACCGATCTCCATCAGATGTATGCCGTCTCGTTGGCGATCTGCATCTTGATCAAGTCGTCCCATGAGCCAGATGCCGAGCCCGACCGACGTCGGAGCAACCAGCGCCCAGGCATACGACCAGGTGGCAAAAAGATCGGACGCCTGCTGGAAGAAGAGGAGCAGGCCGACCGACGTGACGATGCTACCGGGAATAGCGAGCGGGTGAGCTGTCGGGCTGGAGACGGCGATCGAGAGCATCACCAGGCCCGGCACGATCACGAAGAGCGGCCAGGTCCACGCGAAGATGTCGAAATCCAGAACCTGACCAAAGAGCAGCAGACCACCGAGAACCACGAGAACCAGTCCGACGATAAGCCGTCCAACACCGGTGTTTGGCGTCGCACTCATCGGAATCTCCATGTCTCCGGCATCTCGTCAACGTGCACCGACCGGCGAGCCGGTGACCGGCCGATTCGCCATCAGTGTACAGAGCGTCGCGCGACAGAACCGATAACATTCACCGCTGCGACGTGTCAGCCGTATGTCGCGCAACCGGTAATGTGCTCAGGCGGGGCGGAGCCTGACCACGATCGAGCGCCAGGGAGCCTCGCGCAACATGGTGGTGAGTTCGGACTGGCTCGTCGCCTGACCAGTCAGGAGCCGACCTTCGAATATGAGGTCCAGTTCAGGGCAGGAGAAGGGCCAGGGGTCGATGGTGATGTGGTCGGGTTTTCCCGGCCGCGGCTCAATCACGATCGACCCACTCCCGTGCGCCATGGGAACGTCGTCGATCGTCATGGATTCGGTCATGCCCCAGCAGAAATTGAGCGACATCCGGTCCCACAGCGCGATCAGTCGTCGATTGCGCGTGATGGCCTCGTCGGTGACAAAGGGAGCGTAGATCGGGTCGCCTGAGAGGCTCTCGATGAGCCTGGACTGAAAGCTGTCCTGTTCCTGGAGAAACGGCGCCGCGAGTCCTCCGGCTGCCTCTGGATCGCCCCGAAACCGGCCGTAGAGTCCGCTGCCGTGCATCGAGACGAGCATCGCCGCGTAGCGATTGGTCAGCAGAGCCAGGGGCCCGGCCTGCGACCAGATCCGGCTCAGATGCAGCTCGGGCGGCAATTCGAGAAAACCGTGTGGCTTGCCGGTCTCAGGATTGAGCGTCGGTTCCGGTTCCCAGGCCGTCCAGCCGATGTCGTGCTGCTCCGCCGCCAGCAGCACGGCTTCACGCGGCTCGACCGTGCCGAACCGGTCGTTGCCCCAGGAATGTGCCATCTGGCCTGAGACCCAGGCGTGCGTCGTCTGAGTAATCGCCAGCGTCCCTTCGGGGGTCGTTCGCAGCAGCATTGGCGCCTCCGTTCAGTTCATCGCGGGAGCGGACCCGGTTAGTGAAATCTGGGCTGGGTATGATCGGTTGTGCCAGTCACTGTATTCGTCGTCACCGTCCTTCGAGGATACTGCCTGCCGTTCAGGATCCGAGACGTACCGCCCCGTGCGGCAGAATCGCGTGGACGCCGAGGGTGCGATTGACGACCTGTGTGATGTGAAGGTCGACCGCGGCGCTCGCCACGCCGATCGCGTCGGCGCGGGAAAGCCCGAACTGCTCGCCCATCAGGTCGAGCATGGCGTCCAGCGCCTGCGCCATGGCCTCATCGAGATCCTCGTCGAAGCCGAAGGTAATCCAACCGGCCTCGGTGTTCGCGCGGGGAGTCTTCAGTTTCACGTCTTCGCGCAACGTGAAGCGGAGTTCGACCCGGTCAATCGGACACTCAATGCCCGTGCCCGAGACCTCGCCGTCTCCCTGCGCGGCGTGGCCGTCGCCGGTCGAGAAGAGTCCGCCCTCCACCGCGACCGGCAAGAAGAGCTTTGAACCGGGCAGCAGTTCTTTGCAGTCAATGTTGCCGCCTGTCACACGGGGCGGGACGGTGGAGTGAATGCCCGGTTCGGCAGGTGGCATACCCATCACACCCATGAACGGTGCGGTCGACACCTCGACACCCAGTTGATTGCGCGCCGTTCCGGCTTCGCGATCGATGGTCCAGACGAGCGTTTGTCCACCCTCGTGAATGCCGAGTCGTTTGTTCAGCGGGCTCGGGAATCCTCCAGCTCGTGTCCAACCCCATGTGCCCGGCTGAATGTCGATGATGTCGATCTCGAGCGTCATGCCAGGCTGGGCACCGCGTATGGCGACCGGTCCACAGATGGCGTGCCCGCTGTCGCGTCCTTCGACACGCGGCTCGAACTTCCGATGAGTCGACGGATCTTCGTTCAGTGGCACGAGGTTCCAGCCGACGTCGAGCGTGCGGAAGACCACCTGATCGCCGGAGTCGATGGTGAGCACTGGCTGAAAATCGCGCGAGAAACTTCCGTGGAGCACGCCTTCGACTGGCTCGAGCGTATGAGTCGCCACCTGGTTGCCTGCCCTTCCTCTGAGCACGTCGCCTGTTTCGCCCATCATACCCGGATTCGGTTGGCGGTTCGATTCTGTTGACGAGTCGCGGCGCCCGGCCCTAGAGTGACTGGAGCGACGTCACCTGTTGGCATTAGGCAGCGACGCGCAGTGAACATAATGAGATTGAAATCGATGCGGAGGGACCATGGGGCAGGTGGATATTGCCATTCGCGGTGGGCGAATTGTGACTGGAAGTGCCGAGATGACGGCGGACATCGCCATTTCCGGTGACACCATCGTGCAAATCGGTGGGGATTTCGAGGCGGCAAAAGAGATCGATGCCAGCGGGCTGCTGGTGCTTCCTGGCGTGATCGACGCCCATGTCCACCTGACGCAGTCAGGCGACGACGAGAGCCGCAAGTACCGCTGGGTGGATGACTTCAACAGCGGCACGGCCGCGGCGCTGGCGGGCGGCGTGACGACGGTCGGTAACATGACCTTTCTGCGGCCTGGCGAGTTGCCACTCGACGGGCTGAATCGTGAGGCCGAACTGGCGGGAGAGCAGGCCATGGCCGACGTCTTTCTCCACCCGGTCTTCGGCGAGACGACGCCGGAGTCGCTGGCACAGATTCCCCAGCTGCTCGAGCATGGCTGCAACACGATCAAGTACTTCATGTCGATGCCCCGCTTCGACGCTCAGGCCGAGGGCTACCTGGAAGCGACCCGGCTGGCGGGAGAGAACCATCTGCTGACCATGATCCACTGCGAGGACTACCCGCTCCTGACACTTGCCACCCAACGACTGATCGATGCGGGGCAGCTCTCGCTCAAGAACTACCCGGAGTCACGGCCGGTCATCTCCGAAGTGGTGGCCACCCAGCGCGCGGTCGCCTTCGCCGAACTCACGGGCGCCCCCGTCTACGTGGTCCACCTTTCGTCGCGGCGCGCGCTGGAGGTCTGCGCCGAGGCGCAGGCGCGCGGGGTTCCGGTCTACGTTGAGACGCGCCCGTTCTACCTGCACCTGACCCGCGAGCGCTTCGAGGAGGAGCAGGGTCCGCTCTATGTGGGCCAGCCGCCGCTGCGCGAACAGCAGGACGTCGACGCCATCTGGGACGGCCTGCGTCAGGGAACGGTGAACACCGTCTGCACCGACCACGCGCCGTGGTCGAAGGAGGCGAAATTGGCGCCGGACCACACCATTGCCAAACTGAGACCAGGGGCCGAGAACCTGCAGGTCATGTTGCCGATGCTCCATTCCGAGGGCGTGCTGAAGGGCCGCATCTCCCTCAATCGTATGGTCGAGGTCCTCTCGACCAACGAGGCTAAGCTCTTCGGGCTCTTTCCCCGCAAGGGAACGATCGCGGTGGGCAGCGAGGCGGATGTCGTGCTGTTCGACCCGAACTGGACCCGGACAATCGACGCATCGATGCTCAAGTCCGCGGCCGATCATTCGGTCTACGAGGGATGGAGCGTCACCGGCTGGCCGCGTCTGACCATGCGACGTGGCCAGGTTGTGTTCGAAAACGAACAGGTGACCGCGCATCCCGGATCAGGTGAGCTGGTTCGACGCTCCGCCACCATGCAGCTCTAGGATTTGCTCTCTCGTCGCTGAAGGAGAGGACGATGGCTTCCGAGACGATCTTCACCATGGATACGTCGAGCATCAAATACGGATCGGGCGCGACCAGAGAGATCGGCTTCGATATGGCCGGGCAGGGCGCGAAGCGCGTCATGGTCGTGACCGACCAACGCGTGGCGGAGACTGATATCGTGGCGGTGGTGCTTGATTCGCTGAAAGCGGAGGGGCTCGAGGCGGTCCTGTTCGACCAGGTGCGGGTCGAGCCAACCGACATCTCGTTCAAGCAAGCGATCGATTTCGCCAATGAGCAGCAGGTGGACGGATTCGTGGCGGTCGGCGGCGGCTCCAGCATGGATACCGCCAAGGCGGCCAACCTCTACAGTACCTATCCGGCCGACTTCCTGACCTACGTCAACGCACCCATCGGCGGCGGACAACCGGTGCCGGGACGCCTCAAGCCGCTCATCGCCATTCCGACCACCGCCGGGACGGGGAGCGAGACGACTGGTGTGGCCATCTTCGACCTGACGGAGATGCACGTGAAGACGGGCATCGCGCACCGCGCGCTGCGTCCAGTCCTTGGCATCATCGATCCGGCCAATACGAGGACCTTGCCCAAGATGGTCGCGGCCTGCTCGGGGCTCGACGTGCTGAGCCACGCCATCGAATCGCTGACCGCGCTGCCGTATAGCCAGCGCCCGGCGCCGGAGCACCCACGCATGCGCCCGGCATACCAGGGAGCCAATCCGATCAGCGACATCTGGTCGTCGATGGCGATCCAGATGGTCGCCGAGAATCTCATCCCGGCGATCGAAGATCCCGAGGATGAAAAGGCGCGTGGCCAGATGCTGCTGGCGGCCGCCTTCGCTGGTATCGGCTTCGGCAACGCGGGTGTGCACCTGCCGCACGGCATGTCGTATCCGGTCTCCGGCATGGTGACCGACTATGTGCCGGACGGCTACCCGCGCGACCATCCGATGGTGCCTCATGGTATGTCGGTCATTCTGAACGCGCCCGCCGTCTTCCGCTTCACGGCTCAGGCGAATCCGGAGCGGCATCTCTACGCTGCCGGTCTGCTCGGGGTGGACGTCTCCACGGCCGGGCCGGAAGACGCAGGTGATGTTCTATCAGGCGCCTTGATCGATGTCATGCTCCGTACCGGGATGCCAAGTGGGCTACGCGCCATTGGGTTCGACGAAGAGGATATCGATGGACTGGTGGCGGGAACCTTGCCACAGCACCGGGTAACGAAGCTCTCACCGCGTCCGGCGAACGAATCCGACCTGCGCGCGCTCTTCCAGGACGCGATGGCGTACTGGTAGCCCGAGTGGCTCTGCTGCGTCACGAAACGTTGGGAGCGAGGTGACCACGACCAATCACTGAGGAGGTCCATTGACTCTCGAATCTCAGGAATCCTTCGTCGTCCGTGCTCCGCGCGAGGCTGTCTGGTCCTACACCAGTGACATGCGTAACTGGGCGGCGAACATGCCCGGCTACCAATCGTTCGAACAGATCAACGACAGCGACTCCCGCTGGACCCTGCAGTTGAAGCTCGGGCCGTTCAAGCGGACGGTACGCATGCTGGTACATATTGCTGAGTGGGACGAGCCGCGACATGTCTCGTTCGACCTCCATAGTGAAACTGATCCAGTCAACGGCACGGGTGGGTTCGACGCCGAGCAGATCGGCGAGCGTGAGACGTCGGTCACGCTGCGACTGCGGATCGACTCGACCGGGCCGATGGCCGGAATGATGGAGTCGATGGCGAAGCCGGTGCTGGAGCGGATGCAACGCTCCTTTGCTCAGGCGATGACGGCCGACATCGAACGCGAGGGCGGGACGATCGAATGACGGAGGCGGCCGATCGTTATCGCGACTACCGGGCGGCTGACCAGGAATTGATGCGCAGAGTCGGAGAAACAGTAAAGCCGTCGGCGATGAACCGAGCGGCCCAGATGCTTGGCATTGGGCAGAGCAAGGTGATGCGAAATGACCCTGAAACCGGCATATCCATCCTGATCGATTTCGCCCTGCACGATGTTCGGAGCGACGGCAAGTCCTCGGTGCAGCGCTATCGCGAATATCCTGGTCCCGAAAATTCTCTGGAAGACGAGTTACTTACCGCGCATGTGCTGGCATCCTCGTCTCTGTATAAGGTGGTTGAGACCGGCCTGTCAGACGACGCGGTCGTGCTGCGGGATCTGCTCCGAACGGCCGACGATATTCGCCTGACTGACGTCAACCTGAGCCAGTCGGCGAGACCCGGTCTGCTTGTTTTTGCGCGGTGTCTCATCCTGCGGGAGCTATCGATGAACTCAGGCATGGCGTTGGGGTTTCAGCCTCAGGTTGAAGCCGAACTGCTCGCGGCGTACCAGCAACGCTTGCAGCAGGTCGACCTGATGCAGGATGAGCGCCGTCGATTCGTTCACTTCTTCACGGAGTATGAGGCTCGCGGCATGGCCACGCGCTATCAGCCGCCGCTTCAGTAAAGAGCGCAACGTCGGCTAGCGACCGTTTCCTGCCATCACGGTCGTCCGCACAACGCCCGCCTTCTCGGATGTGATCCTGATCTCGAATTTCGAACCTTCCGCCGCCGCGACCAGCCACTCGACGTGACCACGACTCAGGTTCGGATACCCGCCCGACATGTGCAGGCTCGTATGTTGGCTGACTCGACCTGCCAGGTGTTCCAGGTTCTGCGTAGCAGGCGGTCCGCCCGGCAGGAGACGGGCTCCCGTTGGCAGGATGACGTTCGCGGTGAGTGGCCGTCCTGGACCGGGCGTCTGGTTACGCTCGCTGGCGCACGTCGGCAGAAAGCCGTCGTTGCGGAAATTGGCCCAAACACGGTAGGTCCCCGCCGCGATCTGCTCGGCTCCGCCATCGATTAGCCGCAGGTGTGGCGCAGTCCCCATAGCAGCGGTGGCAAACGGAACGGCGCGATCGATCTCTTCGGCCAGGAGTGGTCCCGGAGGATTCAACAGGCCAAATTTGACCTCCAGGCCGCCCAGTTCGACGGCGCCGAGTTGTGGATGTTCGAACGGCCGCCAGGAAGAAAATCCGCGTCCGCCAGCCTGCTCGTCAAGCAGTCGCAGGATCCGCAGGTCGTCCTCTTCAGTCCTCTCTTCCTCCAATTGCAGGTAGTTCGTGCTTGCGATTCCCGCCCGGTGCGCCAGTCCCCACAGCTCCGTCATGAACGAGAGAATGCCGAGGTGGTCATACAACCAGTCGCTCTCGACACCATAGGACGGGATATCTGGTTGGTAAGGGTTGGTGTGAAATGGTGAATCGCAACGGAAGCCCATGCTTGCTTCACCCACGGCGCCAATCGCCTGGAACGCGCGCAGGTCGAGCTTTGGAATTTGCGCGTCGGCATAGTTGGCCGAGGCCCGCAGGATCAGCCCGGCTGCGGTGTGATGCAGTTGCGCGCCGTGGATGTTGCGATGGGCGAGAAGGAAGCGGGCAAGCGCTTGAGTCTCGGGCTCGCTGAGCGGGTAGGGACCGGATCCGTTTTGAGCCCAGGATGGGCGCCAGTCCATCGGGAAGTTGCGGTTGAAGTCGAGCCCGGCTGGAGAGGCAGTCAGCGTGATCTTGCCACCGTCCCAGTTACGGATCAGCCCTTCCGGCAGGACAGCGTAGTAGTCGCCGCCAAACTCGTTCGGTCTACGCTTCAGCATGATGCGCGAGTCCCGCTGCGAGATCTTCCATGGTCCAGCCGGATCCTTGACGCGCATCGAGCCGATCAGTCCATCGCCGTCCAGGTCAACCGGAACGAGTCCGTCGACAGCGGCGCCCGGCGGGCTGGCCGGGAACGGACGGTCGGTGGAGCGGACATTGGAGGTGGACGTGAGGAACTGCTCGGCGCCGTCTACGGCGATGCGCGGGATGACATAGAGCGCGGTCTCGTCGACTAGGCGACGCACCTCGGGGTCGGCGTCGTAGCTGGTCAGCAGGTGATGGATCGTCGCGAGCGCGACCGACGAGGTCATGACTTCCGCCGCATGGATATTGGCGTCGATGTAGTAGGCGGGCTTCTCCAGATCGGGACCGGTCGAGCGATTGGTGAGGGTCATTACCCAGATATCGCGACCTTCACCGCTGTGACCGATACTCTCCAGCGTCGCTAGGCTCGGATAATCGCGCGCCCAGCCCCGCAGCAGCTCGGTCATCAGGTCGTAGGTGTAATAGCAGTCAGGACGCCATGTCGCCGACTCCGCCAGGTAATGAAGCTCGGTGAAGTTCGGTTCGACCATTGAGTCCTGTTCCTTCCCGCTGATCTTGCCCTGATTCGTGACCCGTCATAGCCGGGCGGCATCACGCCCCGCGCGGAACCTGTCCTTCAACTAGTCGTCATACGGCGCGAAGCGGAGCTTCACCGCGCTGCCGGGCAGACCACCATAGCCGATCGCGAGAATGTCCTCCCGCGTCACCGTCTCGCCCGCCATCACGAGCGGCAGGATGAGGTCACCGAGCGCATTTCCGGTCCACATGCGGCATGACGCCAGGTTGATGATTGGCACGTCCCCAGCCTGCGCCAACCAAAACATGCTGCCGCGCGTCGGTGCGCCGCGGTGGACCAGCCGGCCGCCCGCGGGTTCCAATGCGCGCTCGATGGGATCGAGCGGGTCGATGGTGTTGCCGCCCCCGGTCAAGATTAGGCCGGCGCCCTGATCGAGAAACTCGCGCAACGCGTCCGCGACGCTCTCTGGATTCGGCTGGACGTAGCGCAGGTCCAGCAAGCTCGAACCGTACCAGTGCAGCCTGCGCTCGATGGCCGTCTCGAATCGAGACCGTGTCCCCGCGTCCACGCCGTCGAGTGCCAGCACGCCAACCCGCTTGGGCTGGAACGGCCGCAGCCAGACGACCGGTCCGCCGGCGGAGCGGTGCTCGACCTGAGCGATTCGCTCCTCTGCTATAGCGATTGGGGTGATCTTGACACTGGCGACCACTGTGTCGGCGGCGACTGGCTGGCGATCGAGCATGGTGTAGACGGTCACATCCGCCACGTCGTTGATCTGCGCAAGCAGCGCGGGGTCGACGCGCAGCAGGCCCTTTTCGTTCGCCACCAGGTCGTAGCGACTCTGCGACGGACCCGCGACTCGCAGTCCCTGACCGCACACCGCTCGTGCCACACGTGCGCCACCCACGTTCTCGTGGACCTCGCCGCTCTCGATTTCGAGCAGGTGCATTTCCGTGGTCGGAGCCGTTCGCAGGCGGTCGATTGACTCCTCGTCGAGTACGGTCCCCTTTGGAACGAGAACGTCGCGCTCCTCGGTGAGGACGTCGTGCGTCAGCGCGTACCCGAGGTGCGCCGTGGTCACGTCCGTCGTCAGGATTGCGTGGGCACGCGCCATGGCAGCCTCCCCGGTGTTCATTACCGCGCCAGTTCAATGGTGGACAGACTAGATTGACCGTCCGAAGTGGTCAAGTATGATGGACTGATCACCAGCTGAAGTTTGTGAGTCCGGCAGGTTGCCGCTGTCCCGCGCCGTGAGGCGTGGAAGGGAGATCAAGATGCTCGCTGCTGTCTGCTATGAGCACGGCCAGCCTTTGGTGGTCGAAGAGATCGATCTCGATGCGCCGCGCCGCGGTGAGGTGCGGGTGCGAATTGGCGCGGTGGCGATTTGCCACAGTGACGTTCACCTGATTCGCGGCGAGTGGGGCGGTCTGCTGCCAGTTGTCGCCGGTCACGAGGCGTCGGGCGTGGTGGAGGCGGTTGGCGAGGACGTCGGCCGGGTAAAGCTGGGCGACCACGTAGTCGTCTCGCTGCTTCGCTCCTGTGGGCACTGTTTCTATTGCCAGCGGGGCGAGCCGTTTCTCTGCGAAGGCACCTTCGCGCTCCGCAGTGAGACGCGGCTCCATACGCGAGGCGGTGACCCGATCATCCAGGGCATCAGCACCGCCGCGTTTGCCGAGCAGGTCGTGGTTGACCAATCGCAACTGGTCGTAATTCCCGAAGATCTGCCACTCGATCGTGCGTCGTTGCTGGCCTGCGGAGTGATCACGGGATTTGGCGCGGCGGTCAATACCGGTGGAGTCAGACCGGGGAGCAGCGTGGCGGTGATCGGTGTCGGAGGGGTCGGCCTCAACGCCGTACAGGGTGCCGCAATCGCCGGGGCCAACCCTGTTATCGCCGTTGACGTACTTGACGAGAAACTGACGGCCGCACGCGCATTTGGAGCGACGCACGGCGTCAACGCCCGTGATCCTGAGCTGACCGGGCGAGTCCGCGAACTGACAGACGGACGCGGCGTTGACTACGCCATCGTCGCGGTGGGCAGCGTGGCTGCCGGCGAACAGGCCATTGGACTGACCCGCCGTGGCGGGACGGTCGTCATCGCCGGTATGCCCCACGTGGACGCCAATCTGGCGCTGCCGGTGTACCGCTTCGTGGGTTCTGGCCGCCGGATTCTTGGCAGTTCAATGGGGTCGACGCGACTGTCAGTCGACGTGCCACGTCTGGTCGGACTCTACCAGGATGGCCGCCTCAAACTGGACGAGCTGATCAGCCAGCGGTATCCGCTCTCACGCATCAACGACGCGATCACGGACATGGAGTCCGGAAAGTCGCTGCGCAACGTGGTCGTGCTGGAGTAGCGGACGAGTCTTCACGTACATCCATGCCGGTGGCGCGGCGCTCGCGCACAGGTGGCCGCGGCCGATGAGACGTGAGACTACCGCGGCGATTACGCGGGGAATCGGACCGAGCGACCGTCCATAGAAGAGTGAACTGTGAAAGGGAAGTCATGACTTCGACTGAGCGACAACGGCCGATCCACCTGGTGGGCAGTATCCCGCTCGCTGACGCGGAAGAGGTCTTTCGAGCCGCGAGCTCCATTCTCGGGAATTCGGCGCGACGCCTGCCGGATGGTGAGACCGGCGTGCGCACCAACTGGATCGCCTGGCAAGCGGCCGTCTTCGAGCAGAACCCAGCGCTCGAACGTGCCACCGAGAACGACAAGGAGTACGGTGTCCGACTTCGCTACGGGCTTCGGCCCGGCAAGACCGCGCGGGATGTGACGTTCGACAATCTTGGTTACGCCGATGCCGCGCTCGCGTCATACGCGACGTTCAAGCGTCTCAAGGAAGACGGGGTCATTCCGCGGGGCACCCGCTTCCAGGTCTGCCTGCCGACCCCACTTGCTCCGGTCACCGGATTCGTCGACGCAGCCGACCGTGCCGCCGTCGAGCCAGCCTACGAGCAGCGCATGCTTGTCGAGCTTGACCAGATCTGCGACGAGATTCCGCACGATCAGCTGGCCATTCAGTGGGATACCGCGATCGAGTTTGGGATTCTCGAGGGCGTGATGCCAAGCCACCTGCAGGATCCGGAACAGGATATCGTCCTGCGGCTGGTGGGCCTTGGCAATCGAGTCCCGGCAGATGTCGAGCTGGGGTATCACCTGTGTTACGGCGACGCGGGACACCAGCATTTTGCCCAGCCAAAAGACACCGCTAAGCTGGTGTTGGTGGCCAACAGCGTGAGCGCCGGGGTGGAACGAACGATCAACTGGATCCACCTGCCGGTGCCGCGCGACCGCGACGATGTCGAGTACTATGCGCCGCTGAGGGATCTACGGCTCGAGCCAGAAACCGAACTCTACCTCGGTCTGGTGCATATGACCGGCGGCCTTGAAGGAACACGACGCCGGATCTCCGCGGCCTCGCAGGCGCGAGACGAGTTTGGCATTGCGACCGAGTGTGGCTTCGGTCGTCGACCGACCGAGACGGTTGCTCCCCTCTTGACACTGCATCGTGAGGCCGCCGAATCCTGATTGGTGGCCGGTATCGCCTCAACGGCGGTGACCACTGGCCCAGCGGACGACGTGAAAGTGGGTCCCCACACGTGTGGAGACCCACTCAGGTTCGGCGTTCGTTAGATTTCCAGTTCCCGCCCATGACCGATGCTTTTGGGTTACTAGCCGTTGACTTTCTTGACGATCTTCTCGAATTCGTCCTCGGTGAACGCGGGCAGAGTCACACTGCGCACGTTCCCGAGTTGTGCGACTTTCAGGAACAACGCTGAGACGGTCTCGGGGTCCGGGGCTTCGACGCGTACCGTGAGGTCGTACTGTCCCATGGTGTAGAAGAGACCGTGGACTGTGCAGCCCATTTCGGTCGCCATCTTCTCGAACGCTTTGGCGCGTCCAACGCTCTCGGTGGCTTTCTGTGCTCCCTGATTGGTCCAGTTTACGAGTCCGATGTACTGCGGCATCTGGGCGTCCCTTCCTGGCGGGCTCCCCGCCCCCACATGAGATGCTGCGCGGGAACATGGAATACCGTTTCATCATGCACTCTTCTCCTCCAGATGTCTATATGGTTAGCACATGCCGCATTGTTTGCATGCTGGTGGCGAAAGCCGTTCGCCCGTTAAATGCCGGAACCCGCGAGGAGGAGAAGGCTCGCGGGTCCCGGACACTCGTGATGGGAAGAGATCAGTTAGGCTGCGGGCTCCGGCATGGCCGAGAGGTCCTCGGGCACCGGCAGCGTCGCGAGGAAGACGCGCTGGAGCACCAGTGCCGCGAAGACGAACGCCGCCCCAGCGACGACGACCCAATCCAGTCCGCCCTGTACCAGCGCCGAGCCGAGCGACGGACCGGCGATTCCCGCCAGGTAGATCGGCAGCATGGCTAGGTTGAGCGTCGCCGAACGCTGCGCCTCGGGTACGACGGTCGCGAGCAGGGCAAAGAAGAGCGCCTGATAGGTGCCGGTCGCGGCGAAGAGGAGCGCGGCGGTCACAGCCAGCAGCGGAACGGAATGCGCCGCCGGGATCGCGAGAATGCAGAGTATCGTCGCCACGGTTGTGATGTCTTGCATGCGGCGGAATCCCAGCCGGTCGCCAAGCGCGCCAGCCAGTGGTGCGGCGAGCGACCCAAGCAGCGCTGCCGTGCCGACGACCAGCCCAATCGCGGCGGCCAGACCGATCTCACTCGGATGAACACGTTCGACGAAGAGCGGCAGATACGGCCGCGCCATGAACCAGCCGAGGTAGAAGAGGACGAACGAGCCGAACAGACGCAAGGTGACCGGTGTGGTGATGACGCCCGTGATCGCGCGCCGGGCGAGCGTCGTCACCGAATCCGCGACCGTCTGCCCGGCATGCACGTCGCGTAGTCCAACGGTCAGCATCGCCGCGACCGCGATCGAGAGGATCGCGTCGACCGCGAACAGCCCGCTCAGGCTCAATGATGTGTTGTCGACAACCCATCCGCCGATTGCTGGACCAGCCGCGGTCCCGCCGGCGGCAATCGCCCCCAGGAACGAGATGGCGAATCCAACACGATGCTCGGGCGTCACCATGCGCAGCAGCGAAAGCATGACGCCGGTATTTCCGAGCTGAAAGCCGACCAGCAGCAGGCAGGCCGCGATCTCCCAACGGTTGCGGCTGAGCGCCAGTCCCCCGAAGACCACGGCCTCAACCAGGGCGCTGCGGGTGATGATCAACTTGCGGCTGTACTTATCGGCCCAGGCGCCCCAGAACGGCACCAGCGGCAAACCGAAGACGAAGAGCAGGCCGGTCAGCAAGCCGACCCAGCGCGAGATATCGGCATCCGGCACGCCAACGTGTCCCAGGTAGAGCGGCAGGAACGCCATGACGTGGCCGGCGGCGGCGGACTCGATGGCCGACGTGACGCCGAAGAGCAGTAGTACCAGGAGCCATGACTGCTGACGTGCCTTAGATGACTCGTTCGTCATCGTAGTTCTCCCGTTCGGTGTTGTCCGGTGAAAAGCCGATCAGGCTGGTGGCTGACCGCTCGTGTCACTCACGCCAAATCCGAGAGGCCCGGCGGGACGCTTCGCAGCGGTTGCCAGACCCGCTTGTAGAAATCGAAGTTCGCGCTCCCTTCCGGATCGGCGGGATCCGGAACACGCAGGAGGATCCGGCGGAGCAGTTCGTCGCGCTGTCGCAGATAGTCGAATAACTCGGGCGATTCGGTCTGCAGCTTGGCGGCCTGCTCCGCGATTTGTCCGAACTGCTTGACTCGAGGGTGACTCGTCATTTCGTTTGCTCCCAATTCTTGAAGCGACGCCCTGGCCGTGTTTGGCATCGGTCTCGTCGCTGGCGTGCTGCATCGTTCGATGTCTTCACTCTAGGGAAAATGGGCGGTACGCACATCGATGGGATTACGTATTCGGTGCCCCTGGCTAAATACGAGGTTCTCCGTAGGAATACGCAGTTTCGGATTCCACTTCGCGGCAGTCCACTGCCCGGTACGTGGATAAGAGGCGCAGTTCCACTTCAGCCCTGGCATGGTGCTCCCCTTTCGCTGCGCTGGCCAAGAACTCAGTGCGGCCATCGTAGGGCGCGGGTCTTAACTCGCTCTTTATTTGCTGTTAATTGGGAGCGGCAAGAGGATGTACCTGCACCCATGTTGGAGATGGGCTTGTGCTCTGGAGAGGATCGTTGAGACGGTGTCGATGATGGAACGACGCAGGAGGTCACCCAATCCGGAGATGGGTTGGAAGTTTGCTGTCGTTATGCGACGAGATCGGGCCAGAGGGTAAAGATGACGCGTTCCGCGTCGTGGCGGATCAGCCGTTCGGTCGTTGCGACCGGCGCCGCCAGTAGCCGCGGCACCAGGGTGCGAAGAATGTCCAGGTCCGGCTCAACCGGGAAGGCCTTCTCCTCCGCATAGCGCTCCAGCAGGACCGGTGAGAAGCTGCCGGTATTGACGATCACGGTGTCGACACGCCGCCCGAGATACTTGTGGATCTCGCGCACGAAGTCAGAGGCCTTGAAGTTGTCGGTCTCGCCATGTTTGGTCATGACGTTGCAGACATAGACGAGTTCGCCATCGCAGGATCGAATCGCGTCGGCAATCCCGTCGACCAGTAGGCAGGGGATTACGCTCGTGAAGAGATCTCCGGGGCCGATCAGGACGCGATCCGCGCGCTCGAGTGCCTTTCGCGCCCGCGCCGTTGCCGCGGCCGGCTTGTCCAGGAAGACCCGTACAATCGGCGAGACGCTGCGCCCGCGAGGCCGGTCGATGGCGGACTCTCCTTCAATAACCGAACCGTCGCTGAGTTCGGCGCAGAGTGTCGCCTCGTCGAGCGTTACGGGAATAACATGCCCGGCCGTGTTCAAGATCTCCTCGGCGTCGTCGAGCGCGCCGATCAGGTCGTCGTCGTTCAGATCGAGCAAGGCATGAAGAATCAGGTTCCCGAGCGAATGACCGCCGATGCTGCCGTTCTCGGAATCTGGGAAGCGGTAACTGAAGATATCGCCCCAGAGTTTGCGTGAGCGTGATAAGGCGACCAGGGCCTGGCGCAGATCGCCGAGCGGCAGCGGCTGTCCGAATTCGTCGATCAAACGGCGCGAGGAGCCGCCTGAATCCATCATGGTGACGATCGCGGAGAGATTCGAGACGTACTTCTTGAGTTCGGAGAGCATGGTGAATGAACCGGTACCTCCGCCGATACTCGCCACCCGCTCGTGAATCTCGCGGCGCATCTAAGCCATCATCCTATCGTCATCCGAGTCGAACCGATTTCAGTGATCCGTCACGCGTTTCGGCCGGAGACTCCAAACCGTCATGAGCACCATGTCCGGCAGCCGGCGCTACGCTGGTCTCAGTCTGTTTCCTTTCTCGACAGAAGGCAACGCGGAGCGTGTCGGGAATCTCGTAGAGCGCCGGTCCCGGGTCACTGAAGGAGAGTACCGACCACTCAGCTCGTGGGCGTATGGTCCGCAGGTACTGGATCGGTCCGATCCGGCGTGCTCGGATTTCCTTTAGCACCGTCGGTACGTCGGTTAGCCCGCGGACCCAGCGAACCCCCGGCTTGCCGGTGACTTCCTCGACCGGGGCCGCGAACGCCTGGCGAAACAGGAGATAGGGGAAGTCGACGCCCGCTCCGCGTCCCAGCGTATGCCAACCCCAGACGCGAGGGTTCACGTCGAGCAGTTTGAGCCGGTGATCGCGCGGGTCACGCTTGAACTCGACCTCAACCACGCCGTCGAACGCCATAGCCTTGATGAGTCGTCGCGCCTCAGCGGCGACTTCGTCGTCGACGATCGACTCGACAAACGTGCTGGCCCGCCCGAAGTCCATCGGAAATTGGCGGGTTCGTCGCGCGGTGACGGAGGCGACGACGTTTCCGTCTCGCGCCAGCGCGGCATACGAGAGCTGCGTCTCACCGCCACCCGGTATGATCTCCTGCACCATCACCGCATCAGGCCCGGCATGTTCCACGGCTTCGTGGTAGCGCTCGATGAGTTGCTGGCCGGAGTCAGCCTGCCAGGCCTTTGCGACAGTGAAGTTGTTCAGGGTCACCTTGTAGGCCGGTTTCAGAATGACCGGAAAGACGATGTCCAGCGCCGCCAGTTCGACTTCGTTCGCCGGGTACCAGGTGTGAGGGTGGCCGATGTCCAGCATGTGGGCGATCTCGTTGGTGTAGTGCTTGTCATATGCCCAGCGGAAAACGTCCCATGGCGGCGTCGTCAGGGCAAAGTACCGCGATAGCGTCCGGTGGTGGCGCGAAATCAAGGCGGCCGACTCGTCACCGGACGGGATGATCGCCCACCCGGTCAGGCCACGCTCGATCGCCAGCCCGAGCAAGAACGTGACACGCTCTTCGTCGCTCCCTGCTGGCCATTCCATGGAATGTTTGCAGAAGCGCGAAGTTGCCGAGAGACGGTGCTCGTCGGTCATGACCCAGACGGGGATGCGGTGCCGGCCAAGACTACGCACGACGCCGAGCGCGCGGTAGTCTCCACCGATGACGATCGCGCCGGTCGCCGCCGTTAATCGGTGCCGTCCGGCGCTGCCGCTTCCAGCTTCGGGCTCTCCATCCATGACGCTTCCCGGGGAGAGACGCCGGAGCGCCACATGTTTCATCGGCTCACTCCGGCGCCTGACTTCATCTGCCGGGCGAGAGCGTTGGCCGTGAACCAGGTTCCGGAAACGAAGCGCATGACCGGGCCGAAACTAATGGCCGACGCTGCGCCCAGGAAATGCAGCCCCGGTACCGAGGACTCGAAGCCACCCTTCAGCATTGGGTAGCCGTTCTGGTGTTTGATCGAACTGGCGATCCCGCGGTCGAGAAACTCGTAGCATTTCACGTTGACCGCATAGCCGGTGCAGAGGAGGACGTGATCAACCTCGCGTGAGCTACCGTCGCTGAGATCGAGCTTTACCCTGTCACCACACTCGCGCGCCTTGACCACGGCGGTGCCGGTCGTAAGCGGGACCTCTTCAAGCCGCGGGACAAGCCAGCCCGCTCCAGCCGGTCTGATCGAGCGATAGGCAATCGGATCGTGCCAGCGTTTCGGCAACCGGCGAAAGAGCTCCGGCGTGGCCACGACCCAGCTCAGTCCTGGCGGGCCGACGTCGGTTGGGGCGTAGAGGAGGTTTTGCGCTTGTTTGGGCAGGCTGTGGAGGCGAGCGCTGCGCGCCAGCCAGCGAATCTCAGGCTGCCGCGCGATAACCTCGACGGCGGCATCAGATTCGTTGAGGATGGCGGCCGACTCGAGGGCGCTCTGGCCACCACCGATGACCGCGACATTCTGTCCGTAGAAGATGCCCAGGTCGTCGTGATCGGACGCGTGAGAAACGTGCAGCGGTGAGACGCGGTTGAAGACGTCGGGGCGCCGTGTGAATCGATCCAGTCCGGTGGCAACCATCACCCGGTTCGCTTGCACCATCTCACCATCGGCCAGCATTACATCAAAGCCATGGGGGGTGCCGCTGACGCGCACGACCTGGCGCGTGTCGAGGTCGGGAATGGCCTGCTGTTGAAACCAGCGTCCATAGTCAATGAAGTCGGCCAGTGGCGTTGGTCGCGCGAGCGTTTTGCCCTTGGCTTGCTCGTAGGCGTCGAGGCTCAATGGGCCGTTCAGGGCGCCGATGTTCGAGGCATCTCGCGAAGAGCGGAGGAACATTCCGCGCGGCATGTTGCGCTCCCAGAAGCTCATTGCCTCACCGAAGACGTGGACGTCGTACCCCTCTTGTCGAAGACGGTTCGCGGCTGCCAGCCCATAGGGTCCGGCTCCGATCACCACGAACTGATGAAACTTCCCTCTCATAGAGGTGACTCCCTCTCTTCGTCCCTCGAGCGCCGCTGCACTGCCGATCAACCCGTGAGGTTCGCGCGCCAGGTTGCTGGCGTTGACCTCGTGTTAACCACCGTACAGCACTTCTTGGCTATGCCGCGAGAGACGGGAGTACTACGAGAGTAGGGCCGTTAGGACCAGTGGGCTAGACAGAGCAGGACAACGACCATAAGGGCAAGCACGAGGGCTTGCCCTCTAACCCAAGGCCGGCTTTCGGGTCTGGCAGCCTGCGGTTTATCGTTGCGTGCTTTGAGTGCCCGAAACACGGGGGCTTCGTCCCTGAGGGCAAGCACAAGGGCTTGCCCATACTGCGTTTCAGACGGCCGCGAACGCCTGATCCAGGTCGGCAATGAGATCGTCCGGGTTCTCGATGCCGACCGACATACGGATGAGCGATTCGCTGATACCGAAGTTCAGCTTGTCGTTGGCACCGACGTCGCAGTGCGTCATCGAAAACGGGTGCTCGGCCAGGGACTCGGTACCGCCGAGACTGACCGCCAGTTTCACGATCTTCAACGTGTCGAGGAATTTGAACGCTTCGGCCTCGCCCCCTTTGATGTCAAACGAGATCATCGAGCCGGGACCAAGACACTGCTTGCGATAGACGTCGTACCCTCGATCCCCCTCATTGAGGAAGCCGAGGTAGTAGACGTGGGCTACTTTGGGGTGCTCGGAGAGGAATTTGGCGACCTGCACCGCGACCTGTGCCTGTGCCTCCATGCGAACCTTGAGCGTCTCCAGGCTCCGCAGGATTAACCACCCGGTCCAGGCATCGGCCATCGTGCCAAGGAATGTGCGCATGGCTCGCACGCGCTTGATCAGATCGTCTGATCCGAGGCAGGCGCCAGCCAGCAAGTCGCTATGCCCACCGATGTACTTGGTCGCCGAATAGAGGACGAGATCGGCTCCGTGTCTGATCGGATGCTGGTAGACCGGCCCCAGGAAGGTGTTGTCGACTGCCAGGACGACCTTGCGCTCTGGCGTCGAGTAGCGGTCCGCCAGTTCCGAGCACATCGCGATGTCGATCAGGGCGTTGGTCGGGTTGCCCGGAGTCTCGATATAGATCATCGCGAGCCGGCCGCTGGCGCCCTGGGCCGACAAACGCTGCTCGATGGTCTCCTGGCTATCACCCGCGCCGAATTCGACGTTCGTCACGCCGAATCCAGCCAGGACGTGCCGGATAAAGTGATCGGTGCCACCGTAGAGCGGGTTGCTGTGGAGCAAAATGTCGCCCGGGCGGAGAAACGTGAGCAGTGTGGTGGTGATGGCCGCCATGCCACTGGCGAAGACCGTCCCGGCGTCGGCCTCATCCCAGACCGTCAGGCGATCCTCGAGAATCTCCAGGTTCGGGTTGTTGATGCGGCCATAGATCAAACCCAGCTGCTCGTTCGGTCCCTGTTCGCGCAGCCCGTAGGCAGCCGAAAAGAAGGACTTGCCGTCGGCGGCCTTCTCGAACACAAAGGTCGATGTCTGGAAGATCGGCGGTTTGAGCGCTCCTTCCGACCACTCAGGGTGGTAGCCGTATCCCATCATCAGCGTCTCGGGTTGGAGCGATCGATCGCCGAGGTATCCCTCGGGCTTCCGCCTTTTCATGCGTTTCTCCGTCTCTTCTGAAGACCGCGGCGACCGCATCCGGTCACATAACGAGTATTCAGATTCTGTGCGATCAGCGCAATTCGTCAACCGTACGAGAGTCGTTACAATGTACCGCGTCCCCCGCTCGTTACTTCAGCACGTCGAGTGCGAGCCGCAGCACGATACGGCCGGTCGCGGCGATCGAGGGTACGTCGACCCATTCGTTGGCCTGGTGATACTGGTCGCCGTGTGGCCCGAAGTGAACTGTCGGAATGCCGAGGTCAGCAGCGAAATAGTTGGCGTCCGCCACGCCGGCAGAATATCCGTAATGACGGCGCCTGCCCGGTTTCGGCGCGATACGCTTCGGCGAACTGCTGAATGAACGGATGGTGGGGCGAGATCTCCCACGGCGGATAGTAGGGCGGGTCGATGGCGAACTCGAAGCGCGCCGGAGAGTGGAGGTCATCGGCAAGCTTCCTCATCTCTGCCAGCACGGTCTCTCCGGTCTCGCCCGGCACGATATGGCGGTTGATGGTGAAGCGCGCTTTCTCGGGCACGGTAATCACGTACTGCTCACTACCGGAGTGAAATCCGAGCACGCATTGCGTCGCGGTCAGGCGTGGATGCCGTCCGAGTTGCAGGTCGTCGAGCCGCGCCACCAGCTTCGCGCCCTCCACGGCCGCGTTGATGCCCGCCTGCGGCCAGGATCCATGAGCGGCCTTGCCGGTAATATCCGCCCGGACGAGCACTTTGCCGACCGCGCCAAGGACCGGGTGCTCGAAGGCGGATTCGAGGCAGACGCAGGCATCGGCCCGCATTCCCATCGTGACCAGTGACTGTGCCCCGATGGAGTAGGCCTCTTCGTCAACGACCGAGGTGAAGATGACCGTACCGTGCCAGGCGTCGCGATGCTGGTCCAGCGCTCGTGTTACCAGCATCCCGGCGGCGACGCCCGACTTCATGTCGCACGCGCCGAGCCCGTAGAACCGGTCGCCGTCACGCTTGCCCTGCCAGGGATCGCACTCCCAGCCTTCCGCGGCGAGAACCGTGTCGACGTGGCCGTTGAGCATGAACGTCGGACCGTCTCCGTTGCGCACGTAGGCGATGACGTTTGGACGGTCGTCCTCGGTCGGCTGCATCTCGGGCTCGATACCGTTCTCGCGCATCCAGGCGGCGACTGCTCGTTGCACGTCACCCTCCTGGCCGGGATAGCTGCGAAAGGAGACCAGGTGCGCGGTCAGCGCGGCGGCCTCCTCCGGATCGAATGCCTCGTTCATCCAACGCTCGTCCATTCAGTCTCCCTTCACCTGTTCGTGCCCGCGCACGTGTCTGACTCCAGTATTGCACGGCTGAACCTGGCCAACCTCTTGCGATCATCTCGGCAAGATTGGCGGCGTGTACCGTATGATCAAGCTGTGCGGAGTCCTCCGCGCAAATCAGACTGTCGCCGGAAATCCGGACGATTGACGTGCTCAAGCCGCGACGCACGATCGTGAGCAGCCGTCTCAGGCACCTCCGTGCCGGGATCTGGCCTGCGATCAATCACCGTTGCAGAAGGAAGAGGGTCAGAATGGCGAGCCACAGTTCAACGAGTGGGATAGCGTTGGCGGAACGCATGAGCCGCCTGGGGACGGAGAGCGCGTTCGACGTCCTGGTGCGCGCCAAGGCGCTCGAGGCACAGGGACGCAGCGTCATTCACCTGGAGATCGGCGAGCCCGACTTCGACACGCCGGAGCACATCGTCGAGGCCGGGATCGAGGCGCTCCGGGCGGGCGAGACCCACTACACGCCCGCCGCGGGCATTCCCGAGCTGCGACAGGCTATCGCCGAGTATGTGAGCCGGACCCGCGGCATCGACGTCGGTCCAGAGCGCGTGGTGGTGACGCCGGGCGGCAAGCCGATCATGTTCTTCTCCATCCTGGCGCTGGTTGACGAGCGGCGACGAGGTCATCTACCCGAATCCTGGCTTCCCGATCTACGAGTCGGTCATCAACTTCGCCGGCGCCAAGCCGGTGCCGCTGCACCTGCGCGAGGAGAAGCAGTTCGGATTCGACGCGGCCGAGCTCGAATCGCTCGTCTCCGACCGGACCAAGCTGGTCATCATCAACTCTCCGCATAACCCGACCGGCGGCATCATCGGCGAGCCGGAGCTGAAGAAGCTGGCCGAGCTGGCCGTGAAGCACGACTTCATGGTCCTCTCCGACGAGATCTACACCCGCATGATCTACGACGGCTCACCATCCAGCATCGCCGCGCTGCCCGGCATGCTCGACCGCACCATCATCCTCGACGGCTTCTCGAAGACCTACGCCATGACCGGCTGGCGGCTCGGCTACGGCGTCATGCCGCAGGCGCTGGCCGAGCAGGTGACACGTCTGGTGATCAACTGCAACTCCTGCACGCCCGCCTTCTCGCAGCACGCCGCAGTCGCGGCGCTGACTGGTCCGCAGGACGCAGTCGACGAGATGGTGGCCGAGTTCCGGCGGCGGCGGGATGCGATCGTCAACGGGCTGAACGAGATCCCGGGCATCAGCTGCCTGAAGCCGGCCGGCGCCTTCTACGTCTTCCCGAACATCTCGAAGCTCGGGCGAACATCGGACGAAGTGGCGAACCGGCTGCTGAACGAAGGCGGCGTGGCGCTGCTGGCCGGGAACGGCGTTCGGCAAGGCCGGTGAGGGCTACCTGCGACTCTCGTATGCGGCCTCGCTCGCGAACATCGAGGAAGCGCTCGACCGCATCGCGCGAGTCGTGGAGGGGATGTAGGAGCAGCCCTCACGCAGCCTCATCCCAGCCCTTCTCCCGTTCGAACGGGAGAAGGGAGCGTCTTGAGCGCCATTCGCCGTTTCCCCGCTCCTGATCGGCGGTGGAGAGAAGGGCCGCGGATAACGGCCGTCAGGGCTCTACCCCTCCACCGGGTGGCAGGTCAAGAACATCGCGAGCCGGATCTCGTCGAGGATGGATGGGACGCCTGCCGGAATGATGCCGCCGAGCGGCAACCCGAAGTCGGTCCGCTTGATGGTGGCGCGGGCGACAAAGGCCGCCCGCGACGATGCCGTTCATCTGCTCGGCAGTTCCCTCGAAGGTCGTGTCGAAGGTGACCGGCTTGGTGACGCCGCGGAAGGTCATCTCGCCGACCACGTCGAAGCGGTTGACGCCGACCGGATCGACGCGATTGCTGACGAAGGTGGACGTCGGGATAGTGTTCGACGTCGAACTGATTCTCGCCGCGCAGCATGTCGTCTCGACCCGGGTTGTGGGTGTCGACGCTCGACATGTCGATCTCGGCCTTGACCCATGACTTCGCCACATCATCCGGCTCAAAGTGGATCTGCCCGCTCACGTCGAGAAACGCGCCCTTGATGGTCGAGACCAGCGTGTGGCGCACCGCGAATTCGCAGGTGGAATGTGACGCGTCGATCTTCCAGTCCGTTACCCCGACTGCATTTTCCGCGATCGTCATAGACCCTCTCGTTCCTCTCGTTATTCCGCGAAATCCGGATTACTCCGCGACTCCGCACCAATCTATCAACAGGCAGGCGATCGACTTGGTCGCCGTGATAAGTTCGTCGATGCTGATGTGCTCGTCAACCTGGTGGGCGACCGCGACATCGCCCGCGCCGTACATCACGCACGGCATATCGCCAAACTTGATGAAGAGCCGCATGTCGGCCCCGTATGTCACCCCCTCGATCTTCGGATCCTCACCGGTCACCCGGTGATGCGCGCGAATGATCGCCTGCGAGATCGGCGCGTCGACCGGTGTCTCGGCCGGTGCGAACTGCCCGCTGAACCACTCCAGCGTTCGGTCGGATGCTCGCGTAGCCAGGGATCGCGTTGCGCCGCGGCCTGGATACGGTCGACCATCTGCTGCTGGAAGACCTCGACGGCTTCTCCGGCCATCAAGCCCGCACGACCTTCGGCCACGAGCGTCTCCGGCACGGTCGAGGGCCAGACGCCGCTGCGTAGGACGCCGACACTGATCGGGACCTTGTTGTCGATCCCGTCGTAGAGCGGGTGTTTCAGTGTCTGGTTGCGCTCATGCTCGAACGCCAGCAGGTCCTGGAAGAGCGGGATGAACTTCTCGATGGCCGAGACGCCTTCGTCGCGCATCGCGCCGTGCGCGGCGAACGTCCCGGGACGGTCAGCCGGAAGACCAGCGAGCCGCCCTGCGCGGGCACCAGCGCCAGTCGGGTGGGCTCGGTGATCAGCACGGCGTCCGCCCGATGGCCACGCAGTACGGTCGAGAGGGCTCCCAGTCCGCCATCCTCTTCACCAACGGTGGTGTTGACCTTCACATCGCCACGCAGGCGCACGCCTGCGGCCTCCAGCGCATCGATGGCCCCCAGAAAGCTGGTCAGCCCACCCTTCATGTCGCAGGAGCCACGACCATAGAGCAGGTCACCCACAATCTCACCGGCCAGCGGATCGTGGGTCCAGAGCGGACCGGTCGCCATTCTCAACCGTGTCGATGTGCGAATTCAGCAAGATCGAGCGCCCGCCTCCGGTTCCGACGTCGAGTGCCGACCAGATTCGGCCGGCCCTCATAGCGGTCCTGTTCCCCAACCTGGTCGAAGTAGGGTGCGATCTCCTGCTCGGGTCGCTTCCCAGCGGTCGATGCGAAAGTCCGCGTCGCCGGAATTCGGCTTCGACGACGTTCTGAACCGCCTCCTCACTCGCCGGTCACCGACGGCACGGCGACCAGAGAACGCAGCAGGTCGACGATCGCAGTCCCGGTGCTGATCGACGGCCCGCAGCACGGCGTCGACGCGCGCCTGATCTCCCTCCGCCATCAGGCGTTCTCCTGGCCGTTGCCGCGGAGTAGCGGACGCGTCAGGCAGGTCGGCCCACCGGAGCGGTTGTGCGAGATCTCTTTGCCGCGATAGGTGAGGACCTCGCAGCCGGCGGCACGCAGGCGCCGGATCGACTCGACGTTCTCTTCCAGCATCAGGCACTTGCGCGGCTCGAGCGCCAGCACATTGCAGCCCTGTGACGCGAACTCGTCGTCCGGAATCTCGACCAGTTGAATCTGCCTGGTCATGCAGGAACTTGACAAACTCGACCGAGAGGAGCGGCAGATAGACGACCGCGAGATCGCGATCGAGAAGACTGATCAGCGAGAGGAGGTGCAGGCATTCGTCCGGACCGTGCCAGTACGGCAGGTCGACGGTGATGACCTCGACGCCCATCGGTTCGAGGATCGATCTCAGTTGATCGATGCCGTCGGAGTTGGTCCGATAGCCTCGGCCGACCGCCAGGGTCTTCTCGTCGACCCAG
This sequence comes from uncultured Chloroflexia bacterium, assembly GCA_963728335.1. GTDB lineage: Bacteria > Chloroflexota > Chloroflexia > Thermomicrobiales > Thermomicrobiaceae > CALAGB01. The sequence continues at coordinate 5,245 of CAVSJP010000005.1, read as the reverse complement.
AACGAGTCGCCGCCCTCAAAGGTTCCCGGTGCCTTGATCTCGCCCGCAATCGGGACACCGAGGTCTCCCAGCGTCTCGCGCATCAGGTCGACCTCGCGGCGCCGAAGCTCTTTTCCCATGCGTCCGAGAATGGCGCCTTGATCGGTGATGATGACCGGGTCGAACGGGAAGATAGCGTCCTGCAAACGCCCGTCGCCGATCTCCGCGATAATCACTTCCGCGCCGTTCTCTGTCAGGATCTTGCGGAAAGTGGCGTGCTCCCGCGTAGCCTGGTCGTGATCGATCGGCCGGAAGTAGCCGAATTCCTGCCAGGAGACATGCTCGTCGGGACGGACCGGCTCATACACGAGCACCCGGCTCAGCTTGTCGACGACGCTCTGCCCGCCCCATCCCGAACCGTTGCTGGTCGAGGTCATCTGTACTCACTTTCGTAGTCGCATCGTTCTCCGAGGCGCGCACGTAATCGAACGATCGACTACGACACGCTCTTACCTGATGGTAGCAGTGAAGGGCGGCGCGCGAAAGAACGGGCGACGGCGGTCGTCGCTCGTGGGGATTCACCCGCTTTCAATTAACAATGCTGCGCTGAGAAACAGTCTGATGACTTCGAAGCAAATGATAGACTTCGGGCCGCGAATGGAGCCGGCATGGATTAGCCGACCGAGCAGCGCGCTGGATTGACCGGTCTTGACCCGACTATGGCGCAACTCAAGTCACTGGTGGTGCTGGAGGATCTCGATGCACCGGGGCAGGGGCCGCGGGCGCCGGCGACCTCGCTTGAGGAGGGGGCCGCGTTGCGGTGGACTGGCCGCTCCAGCCAATCCCGTCTCTGACGGGTTCTGACGAACGAGCTTCGAATGAGCCGTGGACCGTCCACGGCTCTGCTTGAGGGTATGGCGTTGCGATGCTCGTCTGGCATCGTAGCGATGGATAGGAACGTCCAGGTGCATCGAATCGCCGCCCTGTCGCTCGGCAAGCGTTCGGTAGTTCTCTTGGCCGCTGTCCTCATCGCGGTGATGGGGGTCTTTGGCGTTACCCAACTCAAGACGGAGCTTCTGCCGAACATCGACTTCCCGGTGCTCACCGTGATCACGAGCTATCCAGGTGCCTCTCCCGACTCGGTCGATGCCGCGGTTACTCAGCCAATCTCCTCGACCGTTCGAGCGCTTCCGGGCGTCACCACTGTCCAGACTACCTCATCGGAGGGACTCTCCGTCGTCGTCGCCGAGTTCGCCTACGGCACGAACACCAAGGATGCCGCGCAGACGCTGTCGACACAGGTTGGCCAGATTTCACTGCCGACAGACGCGACGGCGCCGAACATTCAGCGCATCAATTTCAACCAGTTTCCGATCGTGCAGCTCAGCCTGACCGGCGCTAACGGAGACCTCGCTCAACTGCGCCAGCTTGCCCAAACACGCTATCTGCCAGCGTTGTCCGGGCTCGATGGTGTGGGTCGGGTCGAGATCAACGGAGGCGCCGATGACGTGGTGTCGATCACGCTCGATCCCGGCAAGCTGGCATCAACGGGCGTGACACCACAGCAAGTGGCTGGCGTGATCCAGGGGAGCAACATCAGCGCCGCGAGCGGGCTGGTGCAGTCGGGTCAGACCTCGCTACCGGTACGCGTGCTCAGCCAGGTCACAACTCTCGACGGGCTGCGAGGCTTGATCGTCGGATCGAGCAAGCCAGCCGGTGGTACGCAGGGGCAGCCGGTCACGCTGGGCGACGTGGCCAACGTCGCCGTCACGGCCGGTGCCTCCTCGGGGATCACCCGGACGAACGGCGAGCCAAGCGTTGCGATCGACATCTACATGAATCAGGGCGCCAACACGGTTGATACGGCGACGGCGGCACGCGACAAGATCAACGCCGTCACTGATCAGCTTCGTGCCTCGGGCGTCGATGTGACGCCGGTGATCATTCAGGACCAGTCGGAGTACATCCAACATTCGATCAACGATCTGGTCCGTGAGGCGCTGCTCGGCGCGGGTTTCGCCATCATCGTGATTTTTGGGTTCCTGCTGAGCGTTCGCTCGACCGCGGTCACGGCGGTGTCGATTCCGATGTCGATGCTGGTCGCCTTTATCCTGCTCTGGGCAGAGGGGATCACGCTGAACATCATGACCCTTGGTGGCCTGGCGGTGGCCGTCGGTCGTGTCGTCGACGACGCCATCGTGGTACTCGAGAGTATCTTCCGCCACGTGCAACGTGGAGAAGATACGCATACGGCGACGCTCGAGGGGGTGCGAGAAGTCGCCCTGGCGATCACGGCGTCGACGGTCACGACGATTGCCGTGTTCCTGCCGCTCGGGTTTGTCGGAGGGATCATTGGCGCCATCTTCCGCCCGTTCGCGCTGACCGTCACCTTCGCGCTTATGGCGTCGCTAATCGTCGCGCTGACCGTCGTGCCCGTGCTCGCGTCCTATCTCATCCGCAAGGACAAGCTGCGGCCGGCTCCGGTCCAGACACCGCTGCTGCAGCGCGTCTACGTGCCAGCCCTCTCGTGGGCGCTGCGCCGGCCCAAGACGACCCTGGGGATCGCCGCCCTCCTCTTCGTTGGGTCGTTCGCGCTTGTCCCGTTCATCGGCACCTCGTTCTTGCCGGCCAGCTCGCAGAAGATCGCCAGCATTCAGGTGACGATGCCGGCCGGAACGTCGATGGACGCGACCGCGTCTGAGGCGGCGAAGCTCGAGGGGGTGATCAAGAACACCGCACCGGTCACGCTGCTACAGACGCAGATCGGTGGCAGCGGGCTTCAGGCGGCGTTCAGCGGGAGCAGCAACAGTACGGCGAACATCACGGCGACGTTTGAGAATAATGTCGACATGAATCAGACGCTGGCCAATCTGCGGACGAATCTCAAGGATGCTGCCGGCGATGCCGACGTTTCGGTCTCGAACGCATCCTCCGGGTTCGGCGGAAACACCAATAGCGTTCAAGTGACCGTGCAAGGCAACAACTACGACGCCGTCAGCAAGGTGGCGCAAGACCTCACCCAGCAGATCGCTGGGGTTCAGAACGTGGTCAATGTGAAGAATGACGTCGTCAATGCCAAGCCGGAAGTTGTCGTTCGCGTTGACGCCAATAAGGCTATTGCCGCGGGAACGACACCGGCGCAAATCGCCAGTCAGGTGCGACAGGTTCTGACCACCACGCCGCTGGGCACGGTTGTGATCGACGGAACGCCGTACCAGTTGACCGAGCAGGTTGCGGGAGCGTCGACCAGCGTTGACGCGCTTGGCCAGGTTCCGGTTGGAGTGACGGGCGTACCGCTGAATCAGGTGGCGTCGATCACGCAAGGAACGGGGCCGGTTCAGGTTGTCCGGGTCGATGGAGATCGCGCTGCTACCGTCAGCGGCACGATCACCACCGACAACACCGGCTCGGTGACGCAGAAGGTCAATCAGATCGTCAGCAAGTACCACGCGCCGGAGGGGATCACCATCAACGCCGGTGGAGTCGGCCAGCAGCAGAGCGACGCCTTCAAGAGTATGGGCATCGCGCTTATCGCCGCGGTATTGCTGGTCTACATTGCGATGGTGGCGAGCTTCGGCTCGCTGTCGACGCCATTCGTCATCCTGTTCAGCCTGCCTCTGGCGATCGTGGGCGTGCTTGCCGCGCTGGCGCTGACCGGCAAAACGCTCGGTCTACCCGCGTTGATTGGCGTGCTGATGCTGATCGGCATCGTGGTGACCAACGCGATCGTCCTTCTCGAGCTGGTGCTCGACCTGCTGCGACAGGGCATGCCGCTTGACGAGGCGCTGATCCAGGGCGGACGGACGCGCCTGCGGCCGATCCTTATGACCGCGATGGCCACCATCCTGGCATTGATCCCACTGGCGTTCACCGGTGGCGGTGGCGCGATCATCGCGTCCGATCTCGCCGTGGTCGTGATCGGTGGCCTGCTCACGTCGACCTTCCTGACCCTGGTCGTAATCCCGGTCGTATTCAAGCTAATCGCCGGTCGGAAGTATCGCAAGACCCTGCCGGTGGAGGTTGATTCTGAACAGGTTGAGCCTGCCGCAAGTGTGTGACAGGGCCATACCCGGAAGCGCGGGGTCGCGCCGAATCGCGGTCGATTCCAATCTGATTCTCAGCAAATTGCCAGCTTCGGCGGTTAGGCTAGCTCTCGGCAGTGACCGGCCTCTTCGGGGCCAGTCGCGGCGAGTCAATGTCATTACAGCCACCAGGTGGGAGTCCGAATGCCGGGCAGGCTGAACATGCGGAGCAGACTGAGTCGCCGGACGCTGCTTGGCGCCAGCGGCATCGGGCTGGCAACCGTTCTGGCTGCCTGCGGACGCTCCGGCCCCTCCGCGACGGTAGACCCGACACGTACCGCTCAGCAGGCGAACCACGGGTTCGGCGGCGGGATCGTGACGCCAACGCCGGCTGCCTCGCAAAGCCTGAACGCGACGTCGACCGCGGAGGTCGCAAAGCCGGTCGTCTTTCTCGATCCGGGTCATGGCGGAATCGACGAAGGCGCCATCGGGATCGCAAACGATGGACAACCGGTTTACGAGAAGACGATCACACTGGCGCTGGCGGAGCGGACCGCCGCGATCCTTCGTGCGGCTGGCTACGAAGTGGTGCAGTCGCGCACATCCGACGAGCTGCCCGGCCTGCAACCCTCTGATCTGACCACCGACGGGGTCGAGCTCACCCCGCAGGGCGTACTCAACGACCTGCAGCGCCGGATCGATCTGGCCAACTCCAGCAACGCCCAGGTCTTCCTCAGTATCCACCTGGATGCCAATGATGATCCGTCCGCCTCCGGCACGTCGACCTACTACGACTCCACCCGGACGTTCGGCTCCGGCAACCTGCGCTTCGCCACGCTCGTTCAGCAGGATGCGATCTCCTCGCTCCACGGTGCCGGCTACACGACGCCGGATCTCGGCGTGATCGACGACACTGGTCTGGACGGCAACAGCCTGGGCGCGCTCCCGGACACATACAACCACCTTGTCGTTCTTGGACCGAGCGTGGACGGGCAGCTCCGCGCGACTGCGATGCCGGGCGCGCTCAACGAGGCACTCTTCCTGTCGAATCCAGTCGAGGCGACCGCCGCTACCGACCCTGCTGTACAGGATCTGCTGGCGATTGGGTACGCGAATGCGATCCAGCGCTTCTTGACGATGACGCCGTGAGTAGCCGATCACGGGGAATGTGCCGCTCGTCACGCTGAGTGGCCGACCACTTGGAATGTGGCCATTTGGGAAGCACAATCGTGACGCTGTCATCT
>CAVSJP010000004.1:0-443821 GCA_963728335.1 uncultured Chloroflexia bacterium | reverse complement strand
GACCGTGACACTCAGAAATCTCTCATTTACAACCCGAAACGAAGAGAACCGGTGCGCTGCGGTTCCGCGGTGCTCCAGTGGAAGAATGACAGGTCCATGGACATTTCCAAGACGGTCAAGGCCAGCGACCGGTGAACCGAGTCGAGCGAAGCAATGTTGCCGACGCGCCGTCAATTCTCAGGAAACTCACAGGTACGGGTGATTTAATCCGCAGTGGGTCATTCATGTTGCGTGCTGAATCGAGGATTCCACTTGATCAATTCCCGTTCATCCATCGTCTCGCCCGACGATGTCGACCTGCAGGGACTGCGCATTTTGGTCGTTGACGATGAGTCGTCGATTACCGAATTGCTCTCCACCGCGCTCAAATTCGTCGGATTCGAGATCCGGTCTGCCGCATCTGGGCGTGAGGCGCTGACCGCCGCGGCGAGCTTTGAGCCCAACCTCATCGTGCTTGACGTCATGCTGCCCGACTTCGACGGCTTAGAGGTCTGTCGCAGGCTGCGGGCGGGCGGCGATCGTGTTCCGGTCATCTTTCTGACCGCGCGAGACGATCACGACGATAAGCTACGCGGGTTCACGTATGGTGGCGACGACTACGTCGTCAAACCGTTCAGCCTGGAGGAGTTGCTGGCACGCGTTCGAGCCGTACTGCGGCGGTCAGGCAATCCGCCGGAGCGCCCCAGCAATCGCCTTTCGTATGCCGACCTGGAGCTCGACGAGGAGCGCTTCCAGGTGACTCGTGGTGGAGACGTCGTTCATCTCTCGCCGACTGAATTCCGCCTGCTGCGCTACCTGATGATGAACGCGGACCGAGTTCTCTCGAAGTACCAGATCCTCGATCACGTCTGGCAGTACGATTTTGACGGCGACGTCAGTGTCGTCGAGACCTACATCAGCTATCTCCGGAAGAAGATTGACGACCGGGAGCCGCGATTGATCCAGACGGTGCGAGGGTTTGGCTATTCGCTGCGCCTAACGCCGGAATAATTCACCGTGTCAATCAAGGCGCGGCTTGTCGCCGTCATCAGCCTGCTGGTTGCGCTTGCCTTTGTCGTGATCGGGATCGTCACCGTTACACAGACGAAGGCGAATATGATCAACCGGGTCGATGCGACGCTGGTTCAGGCATCGGACCGGGGCGGACATTCCCCATCCGGCGGCGGTCCGGATGAGTCGAATCCCTCTTCGCAACGGTCGAACGCGACGCTGGTATTGGACTCGCAGGGGAACGTCATTCACTCCGATCCATCCGGATTCGGCGATACTCCGGATCCGTTGCCGGACGTTTCGCATATCCCACTTAGCTCCATAGGCGAGCACCGGAGTCGATACTTCACGGTCGGTGCGGTCGGGTCGAGCGATCTGACGTACCGTGTACTGGTGCAGTCGAGTCCGGACGGCGGCTACCTGGCCGTTGCCGCACCCCTCAACGATGTCAACAGCACCGTACGGAACCTGGTCCTGGTCATCCTCCTGGCGAGCGTCATCGTTCTCGCCGGAGTCGTCCTGGTCGTCTGGTACGTCGTGTGGCATGGACTACGACCGATCGACAACATGATCGACACGGCAGGGCTGATTGCCAGCGGCGACCTATCGCAACGGGTCGATTACGGAACGTCGAACAACGAGGTCGGCAAGTTGGGCCAGGCGCTGAACGAGATGCTGGCTCAGGTGGAGACCTCGTTCCAGTACAAGGAGCGGTCCGAACGGCGACTGCGCCAGTTTGTCGCCGACGCTGCCCACGAGCTGCGCACGCCGCTGACGTCGATCCGTGGCTATGCCGAACTATTTCGCAGCGGCGCGGCGTCCGATCCCGCGACGCTCGAACGCACCATGATGCGGATCGAGTCGGAGAGCACGCGTATGGGGAAACTCGTGGAGGACCTGCTGCTGCTGGCCCGGCTCGACCAGGGACGTTCGCTGCGGCACGATCCGGTCGATCTGACGCGGGTCGTCGAGAACGCGGTCTCCGATGCTCGGGTGGTCGAGCCTGACCGGCCGATCACGCTCGAAGCGCCGGCTCGCGTAATGGTCATCGGAGATGCGGACCGGCTCAAACAGGTCATCGACAACTTGCTGGCCAACGCTCGCGTGCATACAGAACACGGCAAGCCGGTCGACGTCAGGATTGAGCGACAAGGCTCCGAGGCGATCGCCTCGGTCAAAGATTCGGGACCGGGCATCTCGGATGCGGATCTCGAGCGCATCTTCGATCGCTTCTACCGCGTCGACACGGCGCGAACGCGCGAGCGAGGTGGAACTGGCCTCGGACTGTCGATCGTCGCGTCGATCGTCGAGGCGCACGGGGGGCGGGTCTCGGTCAGTAGTAAGCCGGGTGAGGGGGCAATCTTCAGTTTTGCGCTGCCCCTCGCGACCGACTCGCGGGAGCCGGCTCCAGGGGTCTTCGTATCCACCGGGGTAGCTCGTGACTGAGCGCCTCGGACCGCGCCGGGAGCAGCCCTTCGGCCGTGCCGCAGCCAGTCATCAGCGTCTCGCAGATTCTCACCTCGCACTGGTTGCCGTCTTTTCGGTCGCGAGGTGCCGCTGGCGTGATGAATTTGGCATCGTCGATCGAATTGACCGGCGCAGGTCAAAAGTTGTCTGGCGGCACCAACACTGCGAACATGGCCAATGCTGACGTGTACCCGGGAACATCCTAACGATGTGACTGGCTCGCTGCTTGATCAGGTCGCGGCGGGCCGTTTTCCTGTGCGCGGGCGGCTCTCGGTTCAATCGAAAGGAAATGAGGCCCGACTCAATGGCAATTGGATGGAAACTCGTGATCGTGGTGCTGCTGGCGTTCGGCTTCACAGCGGCGATCATCGTAGGGTCCGAGCGCAATCACTTCCAACCGGTTCCATCCATAGGCACGCCGCAAGCGGTCGACCCCGTGCCGTCGTTTGATCACATCTACGTGATTGTGATGGAGAACAAGAGCGCGCACTCGATTATCGGCGATTCAGATGCTCCATATATGAATCACCTGATCCGTCAATACGGCCTGGCGATCGACTATACGGCGGTCTCGCATCCGTCCCAGCCGAACTATCTCGCATTCTGGTCCGGATCGACCCAGGGCGTGCGAGACGACCGCAACCATCTGATCCAGGGAACCCATCTGGGAGATCAACTCGAGACGAGTGGGAAGAACTGGATGATCTACGCCGAGAATCTTCCGTTGCAGAACAAGCAGGGGCAGCCGATCTGCTTCAAGGGTGCGACCGCATCTGGAGGACCCGACGGGCAAGGGACGTATGCACGCAAGCACAACCCGGCTGTGAGTTTTCTGGACATCAACAACGACACGTCGCGCTGCATGAACCACATTTCAGATTTCAGTCACTTCGATCCGGGCGCGGCGAATGTCGAACTGATTGTGCCGAACCTTTGTCACGACATGCACGACTGCTCGGTGAGCCAGGGGGATAGCTGGTTGAAGGACTGGTTGCCGAGCCACATCCTGAACACAGCGACCTGGGAGAACAGCAACAGCGCGATCTTCATTACCTGGGACGAAGGATCGGGCAATCACGGTGGCGGTGGTGATGTGCCAATGATCGTCATTTCGAAGCAGACGCCCGCGGGCTTTACGTCCCACACGCCGCACAACCACTACTCACTGCTACGCACGATTGAGGAGGCGAATGGGCTGCCGTGCTTGCATAACGCCTGCAGTGCCAACACGCTCGGAGAGTTCTTCAAGACTGGTGGGTAAGGAAGGCCCTCATCCGGCGCCGTGGCTGGGGATGAGGGCCGCTAACGTCAGGCGACGACCGGACTGATACCCGATTCGCTGACCTTCTTATTGAAGCTCGCCAGGTCATCCGAGACGATCTGGTCGACCTTCTTCGCTTGGTCGTCGACACGCTTGCCGAAGTCCTCGAAGACCTCGTTTGCTCCCTGGGTTGGCGCGTCGTCCGACTCGTCGATCATCGCGCTAAGCGTCATCAGCTTGTCCTTGAGCCGCGAGCCGCCGGGCTGCGGGTTGTCCGGATTCCGCTGGATCAGACCGTCAATGATCGGCTCCAGTTTCTCTTTGATCCCCTCGGCCTCGCGCTTGAGCGCGTCGTTGCCGCCGCTCGCCTCGATGCGCTGAATCCAACCATCAAGCTGAGCATTGATGCGGTTGATCCGGTTCACCATCTCGTTGATCTGAGAGACGCGATCGCGAATGCCCGACTTCATCTGGTACTGAGCGGCCAGATCCTGATCGCTGGCATCCAGTCGTGGGTCGCGCGTGATCTTGAACGAGGCGGTCTGGGTCTCGTCGCCGACCTTCAATTCGACGCGGTATTCGCCCGGATTGACGCGCGGACCGAGACCCGCCTCGGCCGAGGCTGAGCGACGGTCCTTCGCCATCTGCTCCTCGATCTTGGTCGCGCTCTTGCCGCGGAAGTCCCAGACGAAACGATTCGTCCCGGCGCCTTTCGGAACACGTGGCGTATCGTCGCCTTCGCTGGAGAAGCTATTGATCTCGTTGCCGTCCGCGTCAAGGATGCGCAACATCACCTCGCCCTCGGGCTTGTCCTTCAGGTAGTAGTGGATGATCACGCCGGCCGGCGGGTTCTTACCGGCGTCGATGAAGTCGAATTCCTTCGTCCCCATCGGCGTCTCACGTGCGCGCAGGGCGACGGTCACGGGCCCGGCCATCATGTAGTCGATGCGGTCGCTGCTCTTGTCGCCGTAGGCGCGGCCGTACCAGCGAGCACGGACCGTGTCACGCGGCGTGAAGAGGTGCACCTGTTTGCCGGCAATCTGGTCCTGCATCTCGTACAGCGGGCTCAGGTCATCGAGAATCCAGAAGGCGCGGCCATGGGTCGCGGCCAGCAGATCGGTGCCCTTCACGATCAGATCGTAGATCGGCACCACGGGCAGATTGTTCTGCATCCGCTGCCAGTTCTTGCCGTCGTCGAAAGAGACGTAAATGCCCGTTTCGGTACCGGCATACAGGAGTCCACGACGATTCGGATCCTCCCGAATGACGCGCGTGAACTCGTCCGCCGGAATGCCGTTGGTGATCAATTCCCACGACTGGCCGTAGTCGTTGGTCTTGAAGAGGTAGGGCTTCAGGTTATCCGACTTATAGGCGGACGCGGCGACGTAGGCCGTACCCGCGTCGTGCGGCGACGGATCGATGATCAGGATCTGCGCGCGCTCCGGCAGACCCGGCGGTGTGATGTTCTTCCAGTTCTTGCCGTCGTCGCGTGAGATGTGGACCAGGCCGTCATCGCTTCCGGCCCACAGGACGCCCTTCTCGTGCTTTGATTCGGCGAAGGCGAAGATGGTGCCATAGATCTCAGCGCCACTGTTGTCGGCCGTGATCGGTCCACCGGATGATTGGAGTGTGCTCGGGTCGTTGCGCGTCAGATCCGGACTGATCACCTCCCAGGTCGATCCCTCATCGGTCGAGCGATGCACGTGGTTCGACGTGATATGCAGCACGTTCGGATCGTGCGGCGAGAACTCGACCGGGAAGGTCCACTGGAAGCGGTACTTCAGATTGATCGCGCCCGAGCCAAAGCCGTGAACTTCCGGATGGACGGTCACATTCCGCTTCTGCCCGGTTTCCGGATTCCAGGCGATCAGGCGTCCATGCCCAGGACCCGTGCCGATGCCACCGCCAAAGACCCGATGCGGTGGCTTCGGGCTGATGGCAATGTAGCCGCTCTCACCACCACCTGGCTCGACATAATCAGCCCAGGTAATGGCTCCCTCGTTGCCGATGCTGGGCAAGCGCATGGCGTAGTTGTCCTGCTGCGAGCCGTAGACGTGGTAGGGGACCTGGTCGTCGGCCGCGACATGATAGAACTGCGCGGTTGGCTGGTTCAGAATTGACGACCAGGTACGACCGCCGTCATAGCTGACCGACGCGCCGCCGTCGTTACTCTCGATGATCCGGCTCGAGTCGTTGGGATCGATCCAGAGCCCGTGGTTGTCACCGTGTGGCGTCGGGATAGCCTCGAACGTCTTGCCGCCGTCGGTCGATTTCCAACAGTTGAGGTTCAGCACCCAGACGCTGTTCTCGTCCTGCGGGTCGGCGTAGACGTGCATGTAATACCACGGCCGCTTGCGCAGTTGTGGGTCCTCGCTGACGCGTTGCCAGGTCTTGCCGTAGTCATCGGAGCGGAACAGGGCGCCATCTTCTGCTTCGATCAATGCCCAGACGCGGCCGGCCTTGGCTGGGGACGCCGCGACTCCGGACTTGCCCAGGGTGCCGGTGGGCAGGCCGGGATTGCGCGTGATGTCCTCCCATGTGTCGCCACCGTCGAGACTGCGCCAAATGCCGCTATCCTCGCCGCCGCTGTCGAGGGTGTGGGGATAGCGCTGCGCCTGCCAGATCGACGCGTAGACGACGCGCGGGTTCGACGGGTCGAGCGAAACGTCGACGGCGCCGGCCCGATCACTCTTGGAGAGGACTTTATCCCAGGTCTTGCCGCCGTCTTTGGTGCGGAAGACACCACGCTCCTCGTTCCTACCCCAGGCGTGCCCGAACGCAGCGACGAAGACGATGTCCGGATTCGTCGGGTCGACGGCAAGCCGGCCGATGTGACGGGTGTCAGCCAGTCCGACGTTTTTCCAGGTCGCGCCGCCATCGGTCGATTTGTACACACCATCGCCATGGGAGATGTTGCCGCGAAGCGCGGCCTCGCCGGTTCCGGCATAGATCACGTTCGGGTCGGAATGGGCGACGGCCAGTGCCCCGACGGCCGAAGTCTTGAAGAAGCCGTCTGAGACGTTCTCCCAGTAGGATCCGCCGCTGGTTGTCTTCCAGACTCCACCAGCGCATGCGCCGAAATAGAATGTGCCGCGATCGTTCGGATCACCCGAGACGGTGACCACACGACCGGCGCGATGCGGCCCGATCAGTCGCCATTCGAGCGACTGGAGCAACTTGTCATCCACGCTGTCGAACTCCCTCCGTATGAGACATAGCTGAGGCGCCCGGCGCGGTCGCGAATCGGCACGCGCTTGCGGGGCCCACGGACGATTGTCGAACTGTTCGCCGCGTCTGTCAAAAGGAGGGGATTCGTTGTGTGACGTCGACACGAGACGTTGAATCGATCCAGGAAGATAACGTGTGGTGGCCGGACGTCTGCCGGTCAGCAGGCGTAGACTGCCAGGAGTGTGCTGTGACTCGCGACAACGATCACAGCTGCTTCGTCGTTGTGGGCGGGCAGGCACGCCCGCCACTGTGTCGCTTTGTGGTGGTCCGCATAGCGGGCTCGGTGACGTGCGCCACGCGCCAACTCAAATGCTCACTCGCGTGGCACAAACTCGACAATCGGGAGCTCGTGGGCATGATCGACCGCCATCTGAATCTCGTTGTCGTAGTCGAACGCGTGCGTCATTCGCAACAGGGGTCGAATGAACGTCGGCGGACCACAATGTTTGGACTGCTCGCGCATTCGCAGCATCAGGTCGATACGGCGATCCCGGTCCGTGACCGGATTCGCGGTGGCATGGATTGTTTTGCGACCGACTTTGAGCGTCACGTCGGGATTGGCAACAACGTTGCGATACCAGTTCGAACTGACACCCCAGCCGGAAAAGGAGACGTAGTTGCCGTTGATGGACATATAGCTGACGGCGTTGGTCCGAGGTTGGCCGGACTTCCGGCCGGTCGCCGTCAGTACCATGACGCAGCGCGAGCTCATCAGCGACGCGAGCGGTCCGTGGTAGAGACGCGGCGGGAGCTTGAACATAAACTTCAGGAGCGACCCCGGCCGGGTACGATGAAAGCCTTCAAGTGCGTTTGCCATGGATGTCATTCCTCCTCTGCTCATCGATTATGCGTCGATTCAGACGAATTGTCTTGTCTCGTAGCGCGGCTCCCAATTATTGGGTAGGTTATACACCGATACGCAGCGCACCAGGGTCGTTCCGCGAGGGAACGTGCGACACGAGAATGGACCCCATCGATGTCCGGTTGAGGACTCCAATTTGCGGCGCTCCGAACGGTGAGAGGTTCCGATAGAGAGGGTTGCGCGTACGATGTCCGATCAAGAGCTGACCGCGGTGGCGGGCAATACATTTGTCGTCTCCGATGCGATGGGGAACATCGACCCGGATGAACAGCATGGCATCTTCGCTGCCGACACGCGGCTACTTTCGAGGTTTGAGCTTGGCCTGGACAATATCGGCTTGATCCTACTCCGGTCCGGCGCGGCTGGGTTCGCCGAGAGCCAGGTCTACCTCACGAACGTCGGTACGAAGGAGATCCTGGCTCACGACGTCGAACTGGTGCGGCGGCGGCAACTGCGTCGCACCGGAATGACCGAGGCGATCGACGTAACCAACCGTGGGCTGCAACGCGTTGAGCTCCCGCTCCGGCTCACCTTTGACGCCGATTTCGCCGACATCTTCGAGGTCAGATCGTTTCAGGGACGAGTGCGTGAAGCGCATAACCGGTCAGAGCACGGACCAGGTGGAATTACCTTTATCGACACCGCTCGTGAGTCCGAGCGCTTCACTCGCGTCCAGTTCTCGGTTTCTCCGGATGAACGCGCCGGCAATTCGTTCGTCTTTCACCTCGGACTCGAGCCACGTCAACGCTGGATCGGCGAAGTTCACGTGCAGTGGACGGTGCCGGCGCTGGAGTCTCATGAACCGGTGCCGCTCGCCGAGGACATCGGTCACGAGTCGGTGCTGGAGTGGATTCAACGCACGCCGAAGCTCACGACGGAGGACAAAGACCTGGAGCGGAGCTACGAGCGCTCGATTCGGGATCTCGGTGCGCTCGAGATTGCCTTGAATTCTGGCCACCCGATCCCGGCAGCCGGACTCCCCTGGTATCTCGCCATCTTCGGACGGGACTCGATTATCACCAGCCTGCAGACACTTCTGCTCAATCAACGGCACGCACGGGGCACCCTCCGCACGCTTGCGGCCTACCAGGCGACCGAGAACAATCCGTTTCGCGATTCCGAACCCGGCAAGATCGCGCACGAGATTCGCTTCGGAGAGTTGGCGCTCTCCGAGACCCTTCCTCATTCACGCTACTACGGTTCGGTTGACGCGACCCCGCTCTGGCTCATTCTCTTTGGCGAATACCTGCAGTGGACTGGGGATACCGTCCTGCGGGACGATCTCATGCCGGTCGCCGAACGCTGTCTCGAGTGGATCGATCGCTATGGCGATCTCGACGGCGACGGGTTGGTCGAGTACTCACGTCGTTCCGAACAGGGACTGCAAAATCAGGGATGGAAGGACTCGTGGGACAGCGTGCGATTTGCCGATGGCCGTCTGGCGGAAGGGCCAATTGCCCTGGTCGAGCCACAGGGCTACGTCTACGCTGCTCGCCTGGCTATGGCGGCGGTCTACGAGTCAGTCGGGCGAATTGACGAAGCGCGGGCTCAGCGAGAGAAGGCGAATACGCTCAAGAAATTGGTTGAGGACGCGTTCTGGATGCCGAACGAAAGCTACTTCGCTATGGCGCTCGATGGGCACAAAAATCAGGTCGATGGCATCACATCAAATCCCGGCCACCTCCTCTGGTGCGGGCTGCCCCATGCCGACAAGGCCGCCAAGGTCGCGGAGCGCTTGATGGCTCCCGATCTCTTCTCCGGCTGGGGCATCCGCACGATGTCGACGGCAATGATCCCATTCAGCCCGATCAGCTATCACAACGGCAGTGTCTGGCCCCACGACAACGGGCTGATCATTGCGGGGCTACACCGGTATCGGCATGACGATGCGGCCCGCCGCGTGATCGACGCGCTGATCGACGCGACCCACTGGTTTCCGCAGCATCGTCTGCCGGAGTTGTTCTGCGGCTACGACCGGACACAAACGCCATTCCCGGTCGACTATCCCGTTGCCTGCTCTCCGCAGGCGTGGGCGGCCGGCTGCATCATCCAGATGACGCAGATCATGCTTGGCGTTCGGGCAACCTCAGCTGGCCTCGCGTCTGACCCGATTGCCGACCGGGTGACCAGCCTGACGGGCGTCCTCTTTCGTGGCGAGTGGTTCAACATCGAAGGCGGCGAAGTCAGCGCCTCCGTGCCGCGCCACCCCGTCTCCTGAGCAACGAACGAACATCGGCGACTGAACAGTTTGACCCGCGTTAAGGATAATCCAGCGCGTTTGAACGGTCGGTGGCTTCTGTCATGCTATGGCTGGGACAATCCGATCGAATCGAATTGGCATACCGCAGCCAGTCTCTCCAGCGTCACACAGGAGCTGCCGATGTACGAACGACCAACAACCGTCGACGACGACCTTCGCCGAATTCGGCTCGAAACGAACCAACTTCGCGTGCTGGTAAGCATGCTCGCCGACGAACCGCCGGAGGTTCGCGACGTCTGGCACTGGCAGTGGGACAGACTCCTGAATCGCGTTGAGGCGCTCTGCCTGCAACACCAGGATGGTCACCTGTCGCCGGAGCAGGAGCGAGAGTTTCTCGAACTCTCTCGTCTGCTGACCAGCAACCGCGCGCTGGTCGAGGCGCTCGGCTGCCAATTCCCGCCGGTGCTGGGGCAGGTCGTTGACGTAGGAGCGTAGCTCAACCTGGGTGGCCGATCTGGCCACCCCAACCGGTTGTGCTACCGTGCCTCACGGACCAGTGGCGGCGACGGGAAGCGGAGCGGCGCCGGAGCGAGTGCGTTCTCGACGACCTGCCGATAGGCCGACTCGTAGCCGGTTGCCATCGCCTCCGGTGAGAAGAGTAGCTCTGCCCGGGCGCGGCACGCCCGACGGTCGATTCCGCCAATCAGGTCGACGGCCTCCACCATGTCGTGGAACGCACGGCGCATGAACCCGGTCTCGCCGTCGACGACGATCTCCTCAACAGAGCCGACCGGTGATGCGATGACCGGCGTGCCGGTCGCCATGGCCTCTACCATCGTGAGCCCGAACGGTTCGGGCCAGTCGATTGGAAAGAGATAGGCGTAGGCGTTTCCAAGCAGCTCGTCTTTCTCGGACTCATTCACTTCGCCCACAAACTCGATGAGCGAGCTGCTCTCAATCTGCCGTTTGATGGCGTGCTCGAAATAGTCCCGGTCGACGGCGTCAACCTTGGCCGCGATCACCAGGCGCATGCCGACATCGCGAGCGATCTCGATCGCCCGATCTGGTCGCTTTTCGGGGCTGATTCGCCCCAAGAAGACCAGGTAGTCCCCTGGCTTGTCCCTGAATTGGTAGTGGTCAAGGTCGATGCCGTTATAGACCGTGCGAATCCAATTGGCGCCAGGCAGCGGCGTTCGTTGCGCGTCACTGATCGAGATCAGTGGATGCTCCCGAAATGACCCGTAGACGCCCTGGTAGTCGGGGATGTCGAGGCGACCGTGCGGTGTGGTCACGGTTGGCGTGGCGGCGATTCGAGCGGCGGGAAACGCGTAGAAGTCGTTGTGATTGTGAATAACGTCGAAGTCGCTGGAGCGGCGATAGACCTCGCCCAGTTGGGCCACGACGTGCGTCACGTGATCGTGTAAGTCGGGTGTGAGCCGGAGCGCACTCGGGCAACAGGAAACGAGGTTGGCGCCCGTGACCGAATCGCCGCTGGCGAACAGGGTAACCTCGTGGCCCCGCCGGACAAGTGTCTCAGTCAGTACCGATACGACCCGTTCGGTCCCTCCGTAAAGGGGCGGTGGAACGGATTCCATCAGTGGAGCGATCATCGCAATCCGCATCGGAGTTCCTTTCGATAGCAGCTGGATTGACCCGGAGCGACCCATATGTGCTGTTGGTGGCGTTGGTCGGGTCGCCTGGCTGTATCGTGTGATGTAGCCAGGGCAGAGATGACAACGTCGTCATCGCCTGGATGCCGCGACACGCAATTCACTCGCCACGTGTTGTGGAGTGAGGTCCGGCCGTCGGTGAGGACTCGTGGCGGCTGTGCCCTCAGGCGATGGCTGTGACGATCTGCTCGGCGGTGGCGCGCGCCGTCCGGCCGACACCGATGATTGTGGCCGAGGCAAATCCGGTCCACTCGCCGTAGCCGACGAGCCAGAGGAGCGGCTCCCGCACAGAGCGCGTGCCCTCCACGTCGACCACGTCGTTCGGCTCGATCACGCCGAGCGGCAGCAGGTGGTCGAGTGCCGGACGGAATCCAGTGCACCAGATAATGACGGCAAATTCGCGTGTCGTGCCGTCCGGCCAGACCGCGCCACTGCTGGTCAATTGCTGGAACGGGCGCACGCTGTGGAGAACTCCGCGATCTCGCGCTTCGCGTACCGGCGCGACCATGACGACGTCTCCCAGCCCGCCCGCGGGGATGCTGGGCGGCACACTCCGCCCCTCTTTCCACGCCAGGTAGCGCGCGGTTGACCAGTTGAACAGGTCGCGTCCGTCGACGTCGTCCGGCAGGAACTCCGGCTCGCGTCGGGTGACCCACAGGGTGTCGGCCACGCGCGATACCTCGGCCAGAATCTGCGCCCCGGAATTGGCGCCGCCGACGATTGCGACGCGCTGGCCTCCGAATGGCTGAGGCCCGGAGTAGTGCGCCGAGTGAAGCTGGAGGCCGGAGAAGCGATCCTCCCCAGGATAGTGCGGGACGTATGGACAACTCCAGGTTCCGGCTGCGCTGACAACAGCCCGAGCGACCCAGGTGTCGGAATCGGTCTCGACCAGTAGCCGGTCGTAGGAGCGCCGTACACGGGCGACGCGCACCGGACGGCGAATCGGCAGGTGATAGCGCTCCTCATAGGCGGTGAGATAGCGGAGAAAGTCGTCACGCGTTGGGTAGGTGTCGGGGCCACCAGACATGATCCAACCTGGTAAGGAGCTCCAGCGAGCAGGCGAGAAGAGTCTGAGGGACGGCCAGGTATGCTGCCAGGCGCCGCCGGGTTCCTTTTCCGCATCCAGGATTTCGAACGTAAGTCCAGTGCGCCGCAGATAGTATCCGGTAGCCAGGCCGGACTGCCCGCCTCCAATCACGACAACGTCACAGTGATGTTCCAGAGTCGGTCTCCCTACGGTCGCTGGTCAGCCGACGATCTCCATGCGTAGTCCGCGCCGGTCGCGCTCGACGCGGTCGCCTGGAAACAGGTGCGCCCCGCCGTGGACGATGTCCTGAGCAGCGACCAGACACGCGAGCGCGTCGAGCAGATCATCGGTGGCGAGTTTCGATCCGCCGCCAAGCCTCGATACGAGTTCCCGCTCGTCGAATAGAGGCAGTCTTCGGGCGAGCAACAAGTGGCGCAGCCGCCGTCCCTCCACGGTCCGTTTCGACGATTCTAGGCCGCGATTCTCGCCGGAAAGACGGGCGAATACCACTTCCGGATGACACTCACGTACCGAGTTCTGGAGTTCCGGCGAGATCGCGTCGTCCACCCCTCGGATCTTCGGCAAGAGGTGGAATGCCTGAATCGGGAGACCACGCCCGCTCGCCTCTCGATTCAGGCGGTTCGCCTCTGCGTAGGTGGCCGCCTGAAGCGTCCCTCGACACGGCGCGGGAAAGACGCTGCTGGCGCGGGGTGGTTTGAGGAATGCCCGTGCGGCCAGGTCGCAAGCGCGTGGCTCGCTATCAGCGAGCCCAATCGGAATATCGATCGCGACTGTGCCTCCCTCATCGACGGCTTGCAGGAAGACATCTCGGACCATATCCGACCCGACAAGCGTGTACTCGACGTTGACCAGGTCAGCGTCGCTCGACGCCACCACCCAACCAGTCCGGCAGCCGTCAATGCCGACCAGACTCACCGGGCAACCACCCTGCAGATCACTCAGAGCGGCAACGTTGGCAGGAACCGCGGCGCGCGACGGACCTTGGTTCCTTGTTCGAACGCATAGGCCAACTTGATCAGTGTTGGCTCGCTGAAGGCTCGACCGATAAAGCTCAGCCCGACGGGCAAGCCGAACGCGTACCCTGCCGGAAGCGTCACGATCGGATACCCAGCCCGCGCCGGCGGTGACGAACTGGCGCCGAGATAGTGATCGCCATTCACCAGATCGATGAGCCAAGCCGGGGCGCCGGTCGCCGCCACCAGTGCGTCCAGTTGATACTGCTCCATGACCGCGTCGATGCCCTCTTCGCGCGACAACCGGCGATTCGTCGCCAGCGCGTCGAGATATTCCTTTTCGGTCAGCGGACCCTTGGACTGAGATTCGATCAAGTGCTCCTGACCGAAAAACTTCATCTCCTGGCTGGCGTGCTCCTCGTTGAAGCGGATGACGTCTTCCATCGTCTTGACCGGAGCGTTCGGCCCAAGGCTCGCGAGGTAGGCGTTCAGATCGGCTTTGAACTCGTAGTGGAGCACGGTCCCCTCGTCATCACGTTTCTTGAGCTGATCGATTGCGGGGAGGTCGGCTGGATCGATGATGGTGGCTCCCAGATCCTTGAGCGCGGCGATCGCCTCTTCGGTTATCGCATCCGTTTCGGGACTGTAGCCGGAGAAGCCCTGGCGCAGCACGCCAATTCGGGCACCTCGCAGGCCGCCCTCGTCGAGAAACTGGCGGTAGTCCGCGTGAAAACGGCCTTCGCTTGCGGCGGTCGCGGCGTCGCGAGGGTCGACCCCAGCGATTGCGCCGAGAATGGCGGCCGCGTCCGCCACACAGCGACCCATCGGTCCAATGGTGTCCTGACTGTGGGAGATCGGGATCACTCCGGCACGACTGGTCAGGCCGACGGTTGGCTTGATACCCGCGAGCCCGTTGTTGTTTGACGGGCTCACGATCGAGCCGTCCGTCTCGGTGCCCAGTGCAGCCGCGGCCAGATTGGCCGATACAGCCGCCCCGGAACCAGAACTCGATCCGCCGGGGCTGCGATCGAGGGCGTACGGATTCCGGCACTGGCCGCCTCGGCCGCTCCAGCCACTCGACGAATGCGTGGACCGGAAGTTTGCCCACTCGCTCAGATTTGCCTTGCCCAGGATTACGGCCCCAGCCTCGCGCAGTTTCTGGGCGACGGTGGCGTCTATTGGAGCGTGCGAGCCTTCGAGTGCCAACGATCCGGCTGTGGTCATCATCTTGTCGGCTGTGTCGATATTGTCCTTGACCAGAATCGGAATGCCGTGCAGCGGTCCACGCGGCCCCCGTTCGCGGCGCTCCCGGTCGAGCTCTTCGGCGATCTGGATCGCGTCCGGATTCGTCTCGATGATCGAGCGCAGCGTCGGCCCGCTCCGGTCGATCTGCTCGATCCGCTCCAGATATCCCTCCACCAGCGACTGGGCGGTCATCTCACCGCTCTCCATGCGCTGGGCCATCTCGGCGAGAGTCATCTCTTCGAATTCCGGGTGAGGAGCGCTCATCGGCACTTTCCTTTCAATCGAATGAATCCGCCATAGCGCCCCTGATATCAGGGCGCCATGCGCTGTCGCCTCTATACGCGGTCGGTGCGGGCCGTGTCAATGCCGCGTCTCTTGACCACAGGAGCCGTCCGCCCCAGACTAGTGCCATTGATGTCATCTGAGTGAACGTGAGCGTTGACCGGCCTGGAACGACGAGGCCGCGAACCTCGCCTTCGACAATGGAGAGGGACGAAAACCCGTGGCAATGGCAACGGATTATCTGACCCAGATCGAGTCGATGTCCAATTTCGTCGAGCAGCAAGTTGGTGAGCTTCCGGACGATCTGTTCAACAAGCGTCCTGGACCGTCGCTTAACCCGGTCGCCTTCAGCTATTTTCACCTGCTCCGGGTCTGGGATCTCGATCTGAACTGGATCATCAAGGGACAGGGTCCGAACGGTGATGCCTGGCACCGGGGCGGATTCTCCGACAAGGCCGGCTACAATCCGGATGGCAAAGGCATGCGCGGGCTCGGTATCGGCACCGGGTTCACCGATGCTGACGTCGACGACTTGAACATCAGCCGGACTGTGCTACTCGATTACCAGCATCAGCTGCTGCAGGAGACGCGCGACTATCTCACTGGGGCCGGCGATGACGAGCTCAACCGCGAAGTCGCGCCGCTGCCGAACGCTCCCGATCGACCCGCGACCTGTGCCGAGCGCCTGCAGCACACCATCAGTCACTCGTGGAGCCACACCGGCGAACTGCGCTATGCCAAAGGCATGCTCGGCTTCCATGACCCAAGCTACCCGGGGACCAGCGGCACCGAGGGGTAGCGGATCGCGACATTGCTGTCATCGTGGGGCGTAGACCACCATGATGATGGCAGTGTCCGCACACGTGTCATCCAGAGCGCAGCGCGATCGAAGGATCTTCTCGTCGTTTCTTCACCGGCAGCACACGGAGAGATCCTTCGCGCAGCGCTCAGTAGTCGACCACATCGATTTTGGCACGGCCAGGCGCACGATCGTGACGCGGTCATTCTGAGCGATGATTCTTCCCCTCCAGTGGAGGGGGAGTTCGCGGGGAGATGGCAGCGGAGTCGAAGAATCTCCCCGTTGTTCCATGGTTGGTCACACTCGAAGAGATCCTTCGACTTCGCTCAGGATGACAGATGTGCCAAAGTGATATGTCTGCCAGTCTGTGCGCTGTGATGGTTCTCTCCCTCGGGTCGAGGGATGCTCCCCGTCCGTGGGAAGGGGCCGGGGGATGGACCGTCAGTGAAGGAGTCGCGAAGCATCGCTTCGTCCTCGACACGTCTCCGGCTGGTCAGGCAGGAGAGATCCTTCACTGCGGTTCAGGATGACAGGGGGACGAACGGTGCCACATTCCCTGTAGTCGGCTTGTGAGCGCCAGCAGCGTGTCTCGTCGTGATAACCGCGGTGACTCTCCGGCTGCCCTTGCAACGAGTTCTCCCGCCTCGATTGCCCGCGCGTGTATCATCTCAACGATCGAATCTGGCTCCGCGGAGGCTCGTCACGTGCGGAATTATTCTCACCGGTCAAGCGCTCAGCCCGGTTGAGAGAGGTGCTCGAATGCTGAAGATCATCATGCTGTTCATCGGAGTCCTGCTCTTGGCGCCGGTGGCGATTGTTGCCTTCGTTCTTGCTCTGCCTGTTCTTCCGTTCGTGATCGTCGGCTGGGTCGCCTGGAAGGTCATTCAGGCTCGACGATCACCCGCGCGGTTGTCGGACGGCAACCTTTCGACCGACCTGCGAGCGGTCTACCGGGTCGAGCAATCGAACGCGTTTGCCCCCGCGGCGCTCGGCATTCTCGTCTTGATCATGGCCGTGCAGATTAAGATCACTGGCTTTTCCTGGCAGCTCGATCCTGGGTTGGGCCTGGCCATACTGGTTGTCGCGGGTCTCTGGTGGCTGCAGCGCCGTCTTCACCTGTTTCGCCATACGTCGCCCACGCGGAATGGCTCGATCGCCCCGCACGATCTTTATCAACTCTTTGAGATCGAGCGCGCGACGAGCCCCGAGGAGCGCCGCGTCCTGATTGCTCGCGAGCTCAACCGGCTGACCCGTGAAGCCCTGCGTCCGGACCCCACACTGCCGAACAGCTGGCCTTCGGTCGCCGACCTCACGGCACTGCGCAGCCAGGTCCGCTTGCTTCGATCGAGTCTGCGGGACACTTCGGCGTCGATCGGCCCTGAGGCGAACATCTCCGATCTGCCTTCGCCGCTGATGCTCACCTCCGGGATCCAGATTCTGGATGACTACGTCAACGTGCTGCTACGTGTCCGGCTGCTGGGGCATGGTGATCTCGAGCAGATGCGCATCCTCGTGCGCGATCAGAGTCGACTGCGCTCCTTGCAGGAAGAGTTTGTTGGACAGTTTCAGGAAGCCACTCCAATCCAGGCGGCAGGCTGACGGCAGTCATTCTGCGTTTCGGCAGCGGAGTCGCGAGCGCTGCACGGTGAGGAGTCTTCTACCGAAAGATGTTCAAGGATCGACCCATCTGGAGCTTGCTGGCGTATGTCGTCGGCTTCTTCGTCTTTGCCCGCCTACGCGGGTACGCCGACAACACCGGCCTGCCCATTCATTATCGCTATCCAGTCCAGGTGGATCACTGGCTGTTCAATGGACACGATCCGGTTCTCTGGCTCCAGGATCGGCTTGGTCAGACGAGCCACATCAATGCCCTCGACTATGCCGTGGTCATTGTCTACATTTCGTACTTCGTCATCCCCCCCGCGACTGTGGTGCTGCTCTGGTGGTTTCGTTCGCGCGGATTTCCGATGCTCGCGCTCTCGATTCTGGTGACACTCTACATTGGCTTGTTGATTAACTTCCTCGTGCCGACTGCTCCGCCCTGGATGGCGGCCAGCAGGGGCCTGATGGCCGCCGATTTCCCGCGTCTCGTGCCGAAGGTGCTGAACAGTATCGTGCCGGGTATCTTCGGGACAGGAGACAGCGTCGGTGGGGCCAACGACGTGGCGGCAATGCCGTCGCTCCACATCGGCATCGTGGCAGCCGTCTCCTTCTACTTCATGTCCCGCGGTCGAATTGGGAAGGTCCTTGGCATCTTCTACATCCTGGCGATGTCCTTCACACTCGTCTACCTTGGTGAGCACTACTTCCTGGACATCGTGGCCGGGGTTGCGGTCGCGGCGGTCTCCTGGCTGGCGGTACGCTGGGGTCTGCTCCTCTGGAGTCGTCGCCAGGCAACCGCAAAGCCGACGAATGTCGAGGTTGAAACGGAAGCGGCCAGCCCCAGTGGTTAGGCCCACCACTCACCACGTCAGAACTCTCGATACCGGTACGATCAAGTCCTGGCGAACCCATCCATGATGCGCGCGATCCGCTTGATCCCGGTGAAGTAATCCTCGACGTAGATATTTTCCATGGGTGAGTGAGCGCGTGAGTCGGCGTGTCCGACGCCGGACGAGGCGAACGGGATGCCGAACTGGTGCGCCATGACGTAGGCAGGTCCGGTTCCCAAGCTGGTCGGGATGATGACCGGCTCAGCACCGTCGACCTCGCGGTGTGCCGCTTCCACGACTTTCACAATGGCGGAATCAGTCGACGTGCGTGCCGGGTGCTCCGCGCTCAGGAGCTCGATCTCAACGTCGGAGAAGCCCTCGCTGTCCAGGTGTTTGCGCAGCAGATCCCGGATCTCGTACGGGTCCTGATCGATGACCAGCCGGAAGTCGACCTTGGCCATCGCCTCGGCCGGCATCACCGTCTTGGTGCCGGGACCGGTGTAGCCGGAGTTGATCCCACAGATGGTGCAGGTCGGCTGGAAATACTCTTTGATCTGCAGGTTGCGTCCGGTAAGTCCGGTCACGAACTGGTCGATTTGGTACAGCCCTTTGCGGTTCTGCTCGGTATCCGGCAGTTTCGAAAGGATGTCGAGGTCGTGTTCGGTTGGAGCTATGACCTTGTCATAGAAGCCGGGAATGCGAATGCGCTCGTCCGGGCCTTTGAGCGTCGCGAGCGCCCAGTTGAGCCGCCAGGCGGCGTTCGGCACCGACGCACCGAGCGACGAGTGCAGGTCCCGCGCGATCGACTTGACTCGCAGTTCGACGTAGCAGATTCCCTTGAGGCCGAGCGAGATCGATCGGTCGCCCCTCGACGTCCTTGCTGCCGCTCTCCCAGATGTTGCCGTCGGACTGGATCAGATCTGCGTGCTCTTCGGTGAACTTCTCCAAGCGTGGGCTGCCGATCTCCTCCTCGCCTTCGATCAAGAACTTGACCTTGAGCGGGAGGGAGCCGCGCACCTTCTGGTAGGCATCGATGGCGCAGATCCGCGAGGCGATGTTGCCCTTGTTGTCGGCCACTCCGCGCGCCACGATCTGCCCGTCGACGATCTCGGCGGCAAACGGATCGACATCCCAAAGTTCGAGCGGTTCGGGCGGCTGCACGTCGTAGTGGTTGTAGAAGCTGAGCGTGCGGTTACCGGAGCCGATCTCGCCGTAGACGACCGGGTTGCCGCCCTCAATTGGGACGATCTCGGCCGTCGCGCCGACCTTCTCGAGCATCCCCTTCACGTAGGCTGCCGTCTCCTGAATGCCGATGTTCTGCGCCGAGATGCTCGGCCGTCGACAGAGTTCCTGCACCTCGCGCAGGTACTCGTCGCGATGATCGTCGATGTACTGGTAGACGTCCTGCATTGAATGTCCCTCTCCAGATCAATCCCAGGTTCACCTTGAGCGAACCTTGCTCGCACTCTCACTCTTACCGTGAAAGATGTCAACCGCACGCGCATGGCTCGGGTTGCTGTCGCGCGGACGTGCTTGTGTGAGAATGTGCTGGTGATCGATTGGCTTCAATGCGAGGGACGGACACGCATGGCGGAGATCAGGCGACTGGCGGAGATGCACTGGCCGGAGGTCAAGGAGGCGTTGGAGAGCGGCACCAAGACCGTGGTGGCGGGCGCGGGATCGATGGAGCAGCATGGGCCGCACCTGCCATTTCAGACCGACACGCTGCTCGGGACGACACTGGCTGACGCAGTCGGCGCACGGCTCGATAATGTGATCGTTGGGCCGACGATTCCCTTCGGAGTCTCGGAGCACCATATGGCCTTTCCGGGCACGATCACACTCGACTCGCCCACGTTCAAATCGGTGGTGCGCCAGTACGTGACAAGTTTGGCCCGGCATGGTTTCGAGAATGTGGTGATCTTGCCGAGTCATGGTGGCAACTTCGGGCCATTGCGGGAACTGTTTGACGAGACAAGCGGTCGGATCGAGGGAGCGCGATTCATCCCGTTCACCGACCTGATGTGCTTCATCGCCGTCATGAACAAGAAGGCGGCCGAGGACGGAATCACTCCTCAGGTGGCGGGCGCGCACGCCGGTGAGACCGAAACATCGATGGTGCTGGCCGAAAAACCGGAGCTGGTGCTGATGGATAAGGCGGAGGAGGGCTTTGTGGGGGATTTCGATGAAGCCGCCTCGCGTACCGTATTCGAGCGGGGCATGACGGCACTCACCTCCAACGGCATTCTCGGCGACGCTCGCCCCGCCACGGCGGAACGCGGACGCGGCTATATCGACAACCTGGCCGACATGCTGGCGGAGTTCATTCGCGAGCACATTCCCGCGTGACGTGCCGTGGCCCGCCAGACTACTGGTGGGTCACTCGTTTGATTCGTCAGATGATCCTGCCTACTGGTTCTCCGTAAACGGGAAGTCCTACTCTTTCCAGGCTTTGAATCCGCCGTCGAGGTGCACCACATTGCGGTAGCCTATCTGCTGCACGGTCACCTCGTCGAGGGCGGAGCAACCCCCGACGCATCGGTCAGGAAGGTGCTGGCCTCCGATCTGTCCGTGCGACTGAAGACCTCGTCGATGCCCAGGTTCGTGAGCATAGTCGCCGCTGGGCGTCCCGCCCGAGCGCTCCTGCACCCGGTTGGCCCCGTCGTAGCGGACTTTGCAAACGTCCTACCAATGCCCCTCGGTCAACCGGAGCGCTGAGGGGTGCTTTCTGTCAGTCGCGGTCAGATCTAACTATTGTTCGGAGCCGTGCCAGGATGTCCCGAGGGCGCTTTGCCGGCTGGTCACTTCCGGTAGCCCCTGGCGTGGCTTGGGCAGAATGGGACTTCAGCGTCCGCGAGACTCGACGATAGACAAAGCCATCTTCGTCCTCACTCGCCACATACCGCATGGCCTCGAGGCTTTGTGTCTCCGGAGTGCGATGCGTGAATGCCTCTAGCACCTTGCCTCCATCACCATCAAGCTCTTCGGCCACCGCGAGAAACTCGTGACGGGCATCCAGGCCGAGGAGTCCGGCGCTGTGCCAGAGCGGAGCAAGAATCAGGAGCACTTCACGCACGTCATCGGTGATCGAAGCCGCAAGGCAGGCCGCCGCTACACCATTGTTGAGATCCTTGCGTGACTGTCTACGAACTGCTAGAGTCGCCATCCGCTCGGCAAAGCCGATCAATGCATCATCGTAGTGTTGGTAGCGGATCGAGTTGAGCTGCGCCGGGTCTACGCGGCGCAGCTTCTCGACGACCTGGCCAATCTGCCGATCTCCATCGGACGGAATCGGACCGCGATCGGGTGGGCGCTCGCGCCGCGCCAGGATCTCAAGATCCTGTGGGTCGATGGTATCCGTCATGGCGTTCCTCCAGGGGGGATAAGATAGCTACCGACCTTAGTATATCCCGCCATGAGGAATTGAATGATTTCAATTGAGAACTGAGATAGCTCGACGGTCTTCTTATTCACCAAATTTTCTGGTGTGTCCGGTGACGCCATGAGCACTTTCATGCCGCGATCGATCACGCTCTGCACCCACTCATCGTTCACGTCTGTGGTCCAGTCCAGGCGGTTCAAGACCTCGTAGCCTGGCACATCCTGGAGCGGTTTTGTATCCGCCATACGGCCAATGACGGCGACAACGTCGGTGGTCGCGGTCGCCGCGACGGCGACGTCGGCGCCGACTGCCGCAACGACGGCCGCTCCTCCGATGATCGCCGCGGCAGCGCCTGCAGTGGTGACCGCACAGCCAACGATCCCGTCACCAGCGGCATTTTTCCAGCGAGTCGAGCGCTCTGAATGCGTCCAGCCATACCACGCGCCGCCAGCCGCCCCGACGAGGCAGGCCCCGCCACCACCGCACACAACGGGCACAGTCCACTCGGGTCGATGAAGTTGGTAGGGCTGTTCCCGGCATAGGCATACAGGTTGACATCCCCGCCCCCGAAGCCCAAGGGATCTGCCGAGATGAAGCGCTGCAAGGTTGGAGAATAGTAGCGGGCGCGGTTGTACTGCTGGGTGTTGCGGCCACTTGCTCCCGTCGAGGAGGGGGATCGAAATGACGCGAGAGCCCGGCCCATGGCCGTGCGTGGCATCATTACAGGCAACGTCAATGAAAGGCGGACGTGTTATGGCATCAACACCGAAGGTCGTTCATGTCGAGCCTGGGAGCGAACTTGACCGGGCTCTGGATGACGCTGACGAGAATGCAATCCAAATCGAACGAGACGGTGTTCGTTACCGCCTGGAGCGAGTCGTTGATCGTACAGCCACAGATATCTGGGATGGGTACGATCCTGACATCGCGCGGGCAGGCATGCGGGCTGCAGCGGGGACGTGGAGCGACATCGATGTGGAGCACCTCAAGGCCGAACTCTACCGGGCTCGGGAGGAAGGCTCTCGCTCACTCGAACGCCCGTGAGCTACCTCATCGACACTGATCTCATCATCGATGGGCTCCATAGCCTCTCACCGGCGCTCTCGCTCCTTGAGCACTTAGCACCAACAGGCCTGGCGTTGAGCATTCTGAGCCTTGGAGAACTCTGCGAAGGAGCCTTTCTCTCTCCCAATCCCGAGCTACATCTACACGGTGTCGACGAATTTCTGCGCGGCTATCGGCTTCTCAGCCTCGACGAACCGACCATACGACGTTTTGCTCAGGAACGCGCCTCGTTGCGTCTGCAAGGTCTATTGATTCCCGACTTCGATCTTTTGATCGCGGCAACCGCCCTGACACATCAACTCACGCTCGTAACTCGAAATATCCGACACTTCCAACGCATTCCCAACCTCCAGATCTACAGATGAACCGTGGATCATGGAATCAGATGGCGGGACCTCACAGAATTATCTCTGTACTCAGCGACCAAACTCAGTTCCTGCATTGACCGATCGCGCGGCGTTGTCGAGCGAGACGGGAATCCTTCGGAGTCGCCCTCCCGAACAACTTGGCTTGACGTTACCTCTCGGATGACGACGGCCAAGGCCAACTCGAGCGGTCGTCGCAGCAACCGCTCTGCGTTTCCGGGACTATCTTCGCCCACCGATGAGTCACATGAGTAGCTCGTCTGCATCGTGCCGCTGCTATCCGCCAGGGCCAGCGTTGAGCCCAGCGCGTCCGTCAAGAAGCTGCTCGTGCCTGACGCGTCGGTGCGACGGAAGACCTCGTCGATGCCGAGGCCCGTGAGCAATCGATCAGATGACGGTGAATACGAGAGGGGCTCGTCGTCATACTGGCGACGAGCCCCTCTTCAATGTCCCCCGACAACGAAATGTGCGTGGTGAGTTACGGCAGATAGTTCAGCGGGTTGACCCAGACACCGTTCTTTTGCACCGCGAAATGCAGGTGTGACCCGGTCGACGCGCCGGTACTTCCCATCTTGCCAATCGCCTGGCCGGTGGCGACCTGCTCGCCGACACTGACCGAAGGCTGCTGTGCCATATGGCCGTAGAGGGTCACCAGACCGTTGCCATGATCGATCTGGACGCAGAAGCCGTAACCATAATTGCTCCACCCGGCAAAGATGACCGTGCCTGCCTCGGCTGCCCTGATCGGCGTGTACATCGCGTTGGCGATGTCGACGCCCTGGTGGAAGTGCGCGTAGCCCTGGTAGGCGGGCTCCAGCCCAAAGCTGGTTGGACCGAAGTTCTGCGTAATCGTTCCCTGCGTCGGCCAGACGAAGCCCTGCGTAGCCGCCGGCGCTGGCGCCTGGGTTGGTGCGGGAGTCGGCGCCGGAGTCTGAGTCGCCGCCGGAGCCGGCTGCGTTGCGGCTGGTGCTGCCTCAGTCGCGCTCTGGTCGCTCGCCTGCGACTGGTCGGTAGTAACTGTCTGAGGAGCACTCGTGGACTCTGGAGCTGCCGCCTGGACCGTGGCGGACGGTTGTGTCTTGGCTCCCGGGATCGTCAGCTTCTGTCCAACCACGATGACATTGGGGTTCGAGATCTTGTTGGACGCGTAGGTCGCGATTGCCGAGGCATTGACCCCGTAGCGCGTGGCGATGTCGGCCAGCGTATCGCCGGCCTTGACCTCGACCGTCACGTCGGCTGCAGCGCTGGTGTCCGCGCTCGACGTCTCCTGCGCGGCTGGCGCCGACGTCGTGCCGGGGATCGTCAGCGTCTGCCCGACCACAATCAGGTTCGCGTTCGAGATCTTGTTCGCCGCGTAGTTGACAATCGCGGATGAATCGACACCGTACTGCTCGGCGATCTTGTTGATCGTATCGCCGGGCTTGACCTCGACCGTCACGTCCTTTGCGCCGCCGGCGGCGGGAATGTTGACGTGATCGCCCGGGAAGATCAGATCGGGATTGGCCAGGTTATTGGCCTGAATGATCTCCGTGGTCGAAACGCCATACTGGGCCGCGATGTCATGCAGGGTATCGCCAACCTTGACGGTGTAGTTGATCCCCGGCGCGCCGCCCTCGCCCGTGTAGAGCGGAGTGGACGCGGCGGTGCCGTTCGAAACAATCGCCGCATGACTCGACGCGGTCACGATCGGATGCTGTCCGGTCTTCTGCGCCGGGTCGTGCGACGCCGCGCCCGCGATGGCGGGAACGAAGACGGTCGATGACGCGACGGCGGCAACGGTTGCGGCAACCAATGCGGTGCGCGTGAACGCCGTCTGTCGTGGCACTGGGCGAGCAGGGCTGATAAACGAGATGTTCTGACTCGCGCCTTGTGGCCCCGAGAGTCCGTGCTCGTCCTTACGGGTCAATACGGGTTGAGTCACTGGAGTGATCGCGGCAAAGACGCCGGTCTGCGTGATGCTTGGCTTCGGAGCTGTCGTCAGTGGTCGCGGCGAATCCGGCCGCACCGGTGACTGGAAAAGCGAGTCTTCCGGGTGCCAGCCAAACTGCGCTGGAGTGCTGGACCGGAGAATGCTTGGGACTTGCGCGGGCTTGCTTACCGCTACCGGCGGCGGCGAGACCGGCATTTGAGGCTTTGCGATCAGTTCGGGTGCGACTGGTTCGGCATCTCGGTGCCAGCCGAAGCGCGTTTGCTGGGGTAGGACCGGCGTTCCTGAATCGGGCATAGGGCTCCCCGCCCGCCCGTCAGTGCGGCATGACATACATTTTCCCTTCCCATCACCTGTGTCGGCGTTCGGCAGCCATCGTCCAGCCTCTAAGGTCCCCGTCATGCTGGACGACGATGAGCCGTAACCAGGTTTTCGGCGCAGAGCATAGCAGTGTGGTCCAAGCGTGTCAATTTGATCATGCAATAGATACGCGATCTACGCTGCATTTGTCGCGTATGTACGCACGTAAACTCGGAGGATCAAAATCGATGATCAATCGCGCCGCTGACCCCTGCCATACCGATTGATCGAGTGTCTTCGAATCTCCTCCATTCCGGGCACCAGTTCCTGGCCCACCGGCTTCAACGAACGACTCCTGGAGCAGATGCAAGGTGCTTGCTCGGTCAGGCGGCGGTAAAGCGCACGGGCAGTGACTTGAGCCCTCTGAAAGAAAAGCCCTCAAGCCAGTCGGCATCGTCAGACATCAGTTCGAGATTATCGCAGCGCTGGATCACCGTTTGCACCGTGATCTGTGCTTCGGCGCGAGCGATGGCCGCGCCCAGGCAGAAATGTGGACCGTGCGCGAACGTGAGATGCCGGTTTGGTCGCCGCGTAATGTCGAACCGCTCCGGATCTGGAAATTGCGACTCGTCCCGGTTGGCCGAACCGAAGAGGAGGCTTATTCCTTGCCCCGGTTCGATGACGTGGCCGCCGATTTCGATCGCATCGCGCGCCACACGGCTGGTGGCTTGTACCGGGCTCTCGAATCGCATGACTTCCTCGATCGCGGTGTCGATTAGACTCGGGTTGTCTCGCAGTTGCTGGATCGATTCCGGATGTCGCGCCAGTGTCAGGACAGCGTTGCCGATGAGGTGCGCGGTGGAGTTGTTGCCACCGACCAGCAGAGCGATGATCATGATGATCAGCTCGTCCTGCGATAGCCGGTCTCCCTGCTCCTCGGCCCGGACCAGCATGGTGATCAGATCGTCTCGTGGTTCCTTGCGACGCGCGTTGATGACCTCTTCGAGATACGACTTCATCTCGAGCATGCTCGCCTGCCCCTGACGCATGATCGGGATGCGCTCGCCGGCTGTGCCGGGCCGGTCGTAGACCCGCACCTGGTCGCGGCTCCAGCGCGTGAAGCTCGCCTGATCCTCGCGAGAGACTCCGAGCATGTCGGCGATGACCCAGCTGGGCGTTGGAATCGCCAGATCGCTGATAACGTCCATCTCACCCGATTCAATCACCCGGTCGATGAACCCATCGCAGATCTCCTGAATGCGCGGCCGCTTCTCTCGGACCATGCGCGCGGAGAAGGCTTTGGTGACCAGGTTGCGCAGGCGCGTGTGGGTCGGCGCGTCAGTCAGGAGCATGCGGCTGCCGAGAATGTGCCGCAGCGGTTGAAGCTCCTGACGCACATCCTCCGGGAGTACCTGAAAGATCGATTCGGCGCGCGCCGACGAGACGCGGTCGTCGGTCAGCAAGCCGATGATGTCCTCGTAGCGGCTCAAGAGCCAGCTCTGTCCGTTCCACACGACCGGGTTTTCGGACCGCAGTTCGGCGTAGATCGGATAGGGGTTCGCCCGGACAGCCGGGTCACTGAAGTCGACGCCTACCGGCACTCGTGTCTCCTCTCCTGGTATCACGTCGTACGCGGATGCTCCGCCAGCCAATCGTCGAGCGACATCACGCGCGGGTCGACCTGGCGCATATCGTAATAGGGAATGGCTGGCCGGTAGATTTCGAACACACGCCGCAGCTCGGCCACCGGTTCGTCATGAATATCGACCCGCAGATTTACCCGTGAAAAGCTCTTGGAATCGTACACGAGCAGGGCGGCAGAACGCTGACCGCCATGCTGGCCCCCAGCGTCGCGACCCGCCTCGACGCTCTGGAGCAGACGCTCCTCCAGATCCTCGTCGGGGTTGGCCAAGTAGGCCTGCTCCATCGCATCGATCACGGGCTCGCCCATCAGGTAGTTCCCGAGAACAACGTATCCATCGCCGACGCGATGTCCGGACCAATCCTTGTTCATCGTTCCCGTGCGCGCCGCGCCGTGACCGTCGTCATCGACCACGCCAAGCTGGCGATACTCAATGTAGGGATCGGCGATCGCCATCTGGTCGA
Source organism: uncultured Chloroflexia bacterium (assembly GCA_963728335.1). GTDB lineage: Bacteria > Chloroflexota > Chloroflexia > Thermomicrobiales > Thermomicrobiaceae > CALAGB01. The sequence goes on along the minus strand of CAVSJP010000004.1, from coordinate 416,239 downwards.
TCACTCCCGGCGCCTTGTAACCCAATTCGAGTAGACGCAGCCCGATTGGGCCGAGGCGCTCGTCGGCGATCGCCATGATCGCCACGGCACCGACTCGTTCCTTGATGAATGGCACGCGCACGCCGACCGCGAACGCGGCCGTCGCGGTACCGATGCCCAGCATTCCGGTGCGCTTACATTGACCAATGACTGTGAACGTCATCTGGCACGTCCTCCCGTGATCTGCCCAGTGCTCAATTGTCGAATCGTAGTACAGCCGGGCAGAACCGGGAAGGACATAACCAGGGTCGCGGTCCAAATTGTGCAGCCGTAGAAGCGCGGGAGTGATGAGGAGGCGCGGCCCATGTCTAGGCTTGCACTCCATCAAGCCATACAATCAGTGGAGCAAATCGGTCGTTGCCGCGACGCCGCCGGCGTAATCGACGCGGAGGACGCGCCCGGGAGACGCAGAAAGCGAGCATGAGGTGTCTGACGAGATTCGTGAAATGACCCGACAGTTCGTGTCCAGTCCAGACTTTGAGAAGGCTATCCACGGCGCGGAGCGCGACCCCTACGCCGTTCCCCGCGACTTCCTCCGGCGCTGCGTTGAGTTGGGCTGCCTCGGGATGGACGTTCCGGAGGAGTACGGTGGCAGTGACCTGAGCCCGACGCAGCAGATCGCCGTGCTCGAGGAGCTGTCGCGTGGTCACGCCGGCCTGGCCCTCTCGGTGCTGGTACAGAACAGCCTGACCGAGTATCCGATCCGCACCTTTGGCACTCATGAGCAGAAGCAGAAGTATCTGCCGCGCATGGCGTCGGGCGAACTGCTGGCCAGCTTCGGCCTCAGCGAGCCGCAGAATGGCTCGGACGCCAAGGGGATTCGTCTGACAGCCAGCCGGGATGAATCGCGCGACGGCTGGCTGCTGAAGGGCTCCAAACGCTGGATCACGAACGCGGATCGTGCCGGACTGATCGTGTTGGCGACGCGCACCGGAACGACTGAGAGTCGTGGTCGCGGCATCACCGTCTTTCTCGTCGAGTTGAGCGAAGACACCCCTGGGCTCTCACGGCCGAAACCGTATGACAAGCTTGGGCAGGCGGGATCGACCCTTTGCGAGATCTTCTTCGATGACGTCTTCGTGCCGAACGATGCCATGCTTGGCGGATTGAACAGTGGCTGGGAGGTCGTGAACGCCACGCTTGAGCACAGCAGGGTGATGATCGCGGCGCAGGGCGCGGGCATTGCCCAGAGTGCGCTCGATGCCGCACAGCAGTACGCCGCGGAGCGGCAGCAGTTTGGCCGCCCCCTCAACGAGCACGAGGCCGTCGCCAACCACCTGAAGATCATGGAGCGACAGGTTGGCCTTTCGAATTATCTCGTTTACCGCGCGGCGCGCGAAGAAGAGGCTGGGAACGACCTGGCATTTGTCTGGGCGTCGTTGGCGAAATTGATAGCGAGTGAGACGTCAATCTGGGCGGCCGGCGACGCTATGCTGCTCCATGGCGGAATGGGCTACGTCAACGAGATGCCCGTCTCTCGCATATTCCGCGATTCGGCCGTGCTGCGTATCTATGAGGGCGCCGCGCACATTCAGGTCAAGATCGTGGAACGCTACCTGGATCGTGACAAGATCATGTCCCTCTTCCCGCCCTCGGCCGCACTGATGCGGGATCCGAGCGATCTCGAGCCGCTGGACGATGTCATCGCCAAGATCGAGACCTGGCAGCCGGGCAAGCTCGCGACGGTGTAGCGCGACAGCGATCTTCAGTAACGGAATGCGAACATCGACGGGCCGGGGCACACACCCCCGGCCCGCCTGCTATCCCCGCTATCACGCTGGCTGCGTCGTGAGTGTCCGTCGATGCTTGCCACATGGTGATAGCCGACGAGGTCCCGGCTCCTGAGCCGCGGCGAGGAATCTCTGGCCCAGTGCATCGCTACCCAATTGTCCCGATTAACCGGAACCGGCCCAACGAGTGCTGTTTCCGGCACGAGTTCCTTTCAAAGTACCGGGGCACACGTCACCGCACTGGTATACTTAGATGTTGCGCTCGGCGCGAGATGAGACCCTGACACGAAAACCAAGGAGACACCGTGCGGCACGATCTGCGAAACATCGCCATCATCGCCCACGTCGATCATGGCAAGACGACCCTGGTTGACGGCATGCTGAAACAATCGAACATCTTCCGAGATCCGGACACCGCCGGTGAATTGATCCTGGATGTCAATGATCTCGAGCGCGAGCGAGGCATTACCATCCTGGCCAAGAACGCGTCGATCCAGTATGGCGACGTACAGATCAATATCGTTGACACGCCGGGTCACGCCGACTTCGGGGGTGAGGTGGAGCGAGTGCTCAACATGGCCGATGGCTGCCTGCTGGTGGTCGACGCCGTTGAAGGTCCAATGCCGCAGACCCGCACGGTTCTGGCGCAGGCGTTGGCGCTCGGTCTGCGCCCGATTGTCGTCGTCAATAAGGTCGATCGCCCAGCGTCCCGTCCAGACGACGTGGTGTCACGCGTCCAGGATCTGTTCCTCGACCTGGCGACCGATGCCGATCAACTCGATTTCCCGGTGCTCTACACCATCGCGCGTGAGGGTCGAGCGGGGTTCTCGCCGGACGATCTCGCGACGGACCTGCGACCCCTGATGGACACCATCGTCAGCGTGATCCCCGCGCCGTCGGGAGATGTCGATGGGCCGTTCCAGATGCTGGTCGCCTCGCTCGATTACGATTCGCACCGCGGTCGCATCGTGATCGGACGCATTCAGCGCGGCCGTGTCCACCCGGGTGACATCGTTGCGCACCTCGAGCCGGACGAAGAGCCGTCCACCTCCCGGGTGAGCTATCTGACGACCTTCGAGGGGCTCGGCCAGCGCGAGGTGCAAGAGGCGTCCGCGGGTGACATCGTGGCGCTCGCTGGCGTCGGCAACGCCAAGATCGGCGCGACGCTCACCGACCCCGATGTGCCGGACGCCATGCCTGCCATGGAGATCGAGCAGCCGACCCTGAAGCTGACGTTTGGCGTGAACACGTCACCACTCTCAGGCCGGGAGGGCAAGTTTTCGACGTCGCGTCAACTGCGTGAGCGGCTCTTCCGCGAACTTGAGACGAACCTCTCATTGCGCGTCGAGACAACCAACCAGCCGGACGTCTTTGCCGTATCGGGTCGGGGCGAGCTCCACCTCTCGATTCTGATCGAGACGATGCGCCGCGAGGGCTACGAATTCCAGGTGTCGCGCCCAGAGGTGATCACCGAAGTGGTCGACGGGGAAGTCATGGAACCGGTCGAGCATCTGATCATCGACACCAACGAAGAGTTCATCGGGACCGTAACCGAACTGGTTGGCAGCCGCCGGGCACGCATGCTCGACATGGTCAATGACGGGAACGGCAACGTGCGGATCGAGTTCGCGATTCCGACACGTGGTCTTATCGGATTGCGGAACAGCCTGCTCACAGCCACCAAAGGGTATGGCTCGATGGGATCGCGCTTTATCGGGTACGAACCATGGGCCGGGCCGATCACGTCGAATCGCTCCGGGGCGCTGGTCGCGACCGAGAGCGGCACGTCACTTGGTCACGGGCTGTCGAACGCGCAGGAGCGCGGGATGACCTTCATCGAACCGGGCACCGAAGTGTACGAGGGGATGGTCGTCGGCCAACACCCACGCCAGGGAGACCTTCCGGTCAACGTCTGCCGCGCCAAGAAGTTGACGAACATGCGGTCGAGTACCGAGGACATCATGGTGCGCTTGACGCCGGCGGTCATTCTCAGTCTGGAGCAGGCGCTCGACTTCCTCGCCGACGACGAACTGCTCGAGGTGACGCCGAAGAATCTGCGGCTGCGGAAGCAATTGCTCACGCAGGACGAGCGGGTCAAGGCACGCAAGCGCGCCGAGGCGTCCGCGAGGTCGTAGCGCGAAGACGTGGGGGAAATTGGGTCGGCATGTCGAAAGAGGGCGACGGCCACCCTCAATTCAGGGCTGTGTCCTTCGCCCCCACGGCAGTGCCCTGATCATGCCTCTTGGGTTTCACATAACAATGACGTAGCATAGGACCCAACCCGCGTTGGGCTGGAGGATGGTCGGTTCGCCGGTGCGGTTACGTGACTGACGCTCTGTCAGGCCCGGAGTACGAACGGCATCCAATGCCGCGCCTCCTCTACGATGCGTCAAGGCATGCGGCACTGAGTCGTCGTGACATTCGCGGGGACGTCAATGCGGAAAAATACTGATTCCCAAACCTGGTGAATCTGTCATAATCCCTGTCGGGCATAGTGAGATCTCGGCACGTGAGACGTTCGGCGTTCGATTGGGATGTTGACGTCCACACGCTCTGGCTCGTCGATTCGGTCTGACACCGCGCGAAAGACTCAGCCATGAACGCAGAAGCACACCATGATCCGCCCATGTCAAACGATCCGACGGACGTCTACATCTGGGACGAGCCGTTCCAGCTTCCTCACGACCGCGTCATCTGGAAGGCGCGCGGCGAGGTGCGCGGCAATTTCCCGGGGTATATGCGTCGTGACGGTGGTATTGGCGATGCCGAGATCCGCCTGACACGCAATGTCCTGGGCATCGTGGGTGAGCAGGAATCATTTGGCATACCGACGAGCGCGGTCAATCGCGTGAGCCTCGAGGCGGGCGGTGAATCCCACACGACGTCGGTCCTCTCGGTTGACTACATCGACGCGCTCGGCCAGAACCGCCGGTTCTGGCTACGCATCGACAAGCGGCGAGCACTTCCCTCGACCTTTGGTCGTGGAAGCCTGGCGGTCGGCCTGAGGGCGGCGGGTGTTGGTGACCTCCGGCTGGAGCAGCTGGTGCCGGGCTTCAGTCTCATGCGCCAGTTCCCTGCGAATGCGTGGGATCGGCACGCCGCGCCGGTCTGGAGCAGTTCGGTCCTTGTCAGCCTGGCGTCGGGCGACTATGTGGCGGATCTGACCGGCTGGCCGGACTTGCTCGAACTGCGCCATGCCGACGTCGTGCTGAGGCTGCCCTACAGTGACATTCTCGGGATGACAACGATGCCGATCGGCAGCGACGCGGACGAGACCGCTCTCTTCCTGACCTTCAAAGATGGTGATGTCTTCATCAGTCTGAAAGTGCGGATTCCAGGCCAAAGCGAGGAAAATCGCGCCAGCGCGGATGAAGTGCTGACGTTCCTGCGCATGCGCGGTGTGCGGCAGTATGATGCCGAAGACCGTCTCGCGTTCTTCGACTTGATCCCGGCCGAGATCGAAGAGCTCGAGCCGCCATCGCTCTTTGTGTCCGAACCGGTCGAGCCGTCGATGTTGTCAAATGGAGCAACGCACCACGACATCGATCCGGCGATGCGGAATGGCTCGGTCGTCCATACCAATGGTTCGCCGCCCGCCGTGGAGCGAAACGGTACGTCCGGTTTCGCGTCCGGCAATCAGCAGTACCGCGCGCTCCTCATGTACGTCGCCGACTCGCTGCGCGTCTACCGGGCGCTCCATGCGGACGGTCTCGTGAATGACGACGAGTGGGAGGCACGACGCGGGTCGGCGGTCGAAGAGATCGGTCACGTTCACCGGTTGATCCAGCTTGGTTTGCTGCACGACGCTGACCTGATCTCCGATGAGGAGTTCGGCGAGGCGCGGCGCAACCTGATCGAAGCGCTCTCGATTGGGAAAGCGAAGGTGCATGGCGCGTAACGAAGTGACCTCCCGGACACTGCGACTCGTCGAGGCACCGGGTGCGGCGGCCGTCAATAGGTCGGTAGCGGAAGTCACCGTCTGCTGCCCGCATTACCGCATGCAGCAGTCCGGGCAGCGACCGGTGCCGGTGTGCGGTGCGATGCCGATGTTTGCGCCGATCTCACGGGTCAGGGCGCAGACGCATTGTATGTCAGCGTCGTTCGAGTCCTGCCCACATTTCGTCTATCGTACGGCAGCGGACGACCGGGAGCGAGCCGAAGCCGAGCCTGTCGCTGTGGCCAAGCGTTGGACCTTCCAGACGTTGCGCGAATCCGGCTGGGTGGTCGGTATCCCGCTTTGCCTGGTGATCGCGATCGTGATCGCGCTGCTCTTGACGCAGTAGCCATCAACGCGACCGCGCGCCATGTTTGTGGAGTGAGGTATCGGCCCGGCTCTGGACCGTCGGCGGCGACTCCTGTCCCATCCCCCATCCAGCGTGAACAGATCAAACCGGAACTGCCTCCCGCAGGGATTGCGGCTGCGCCCGCCGGTCCCCGTCGTCATCGGCACAATCGCTATGACGGACTGCTGAATATGACAGCGGATGTCCTGTTTTAGTGTCAAACTGATTCTTGGACGACGGAAGTCGACTGCGAATCGTTGAACGCAGAGCTGGAGAGGATGACGCAGTGCGTTGGGATGAATTCACGGAAGCGTGCCCGGAGATTGCTACGCAGGGCCTGGAGCGGTTGCAGCGCACGGAGCTCGTGATGATCGGGACATTGCGAGCGGATGGCTGGCCGCGCATCAGCCCCTGCGAGCCCGACTTTGTCGATGGCGAGCTCATGCTGGGCATGATGTGGAAGTCGCGCAAGGCGCTCGATCTGCTGCGCGATCCACGTTGTGTCGTCCATAGCTGTCTGGCGGATCGCTGGGCGCCGGGACAGGAATTCAAGCTCTATGGGCGCGCGGTCGATGTGCTCGATCCGCCGCGGCGCCAGCGCTATCGAGCGACGATCAAGGCGCGCATCGACTGGGAGCCTGAAGAGCCGAACTTCCACCTTTTCGCCATCGACATCGAATCGGCCTCGTACGTCACGTTCGGCGACAAGCACTACGCACTCGCCTGGGATACCGGCAAGGGTCTGCGCCGGTTCGCGCTGCAGTAGTGGTAATCCGAACTCGAGCGAATCGCGTCGCAACCCCTGGTCATCATGCCCCTGGATGCGCCAGCTTTGTTCATTCCGCGCTCAGACTGCACCCACGCGTCGGGCCGGATTTGCGGCAGCGTATCCGTACTTGGCCAGCACAGCGAGCAAATCTGGAAACACCCCGTGGTCGGCCGGCCGCTTGAGAGCCATGCAGAACGACGATGCGTCCCCTCCTCGGCTCCGAACGCCGAAGTACCATCGTTCCCCTCGCGTTGCGCGCGGCAACCCGTGGCGTTATGCTAAGAATCAGCATGAGAATCAGCATGTCCGCGCTGGCTGCACCGCGAATCCCGGCATCGACAACCGACGAGATCTGCAGGTCAGGACGCGCGGCGGGGAGGATCGCTGATGCCGAGGAAATACACGCGTCTTACGCAGCCGCTGGTGCGTGAAAACGGCGCGTTGCGTCCCGCCAGTTGGGACGAAGCGCTGGAGCGAGCCGTCACCGGTTTCAGGGCCGTCATCGACAAGCAGGGTCCTGACACGATCGGAATCTTCTCCTGCTCGAAGGCGACCAACGAAGTCAACTACGCGGCCCAGAAATTCGCACGGCAGGTGATTGGCACCAACAACATAGATTCGTGTAACCGTACCTGACACGCTCCCAGTGTCGTCGGTCTGACGGCAGTACTTGGAGCAGGTGGCGGGACGAGTTCCTATCGCGAGGCGGAAGAGACGGACCTCGTCATTCTGTGGGGCTCGAACGCGCGCGAGACGCATCCGATCTACTTTCACCACGTGCTGAAAGGCATTCGGAACGGCGCCAAGCTCTTCGTGGTCGATCCACGGCGGACCTCGTCGGCGCAGTGGGCCGATCTCTGGCTCGGGCTCGACGTCGGCTCCGACGTGGCGCTGGCCAATGCGGTCGGTCGCGAGATCATCGCGGCGGGGCTGTGTAACGAGGCCTTCATCGCGCGTTCGACGACTGGCTTCGAGGCGTATCGCGACGCGGTTGAGCCGTACACCCTCGAGTACGCGGAGCGGGTTACCGGTGTTCCGGCCGACGCCATCCGCATGCTGGCGCACACCTATGCGCGAGCCGACCGGGCCCAGCTCTGCTGGACGCTCGGCATCACCGAGCATCACAACGCGGTCGACAACGTCCTGTCGCTCATCAACCTGGCATTACTCACCGGGCACGTTGGTCGATATGGCTCGGGCCTGGTGCCGCTGCGCGGCCAAAACAACGTTCAGGGCGGTGGAGACATGGGCGCGCTGCCCAACAAGCTTCCGGGTGGTGCCGACGTGGCGGACCCACAGCAGCGCGCGCCATTCGAGAAGGTCTACGGCACGGAGCTTTCATCGAAACCGGGCAAGCACCTGTCGCAGATGTTCGACGCCATGGAAGCGGGAGAGATGACCTCGGTCTACGTCATTGGCGAGAACCCGGCCCAATCCGAGGCGGACACCGAGCGCATTGAACGGCTCCTCTCCGGTCTCGAACACGTGGTGGTGCAGGACATCTTCCTGACGCGCACCGCCGACTTTGCCGACGTGGTGCTGCCTGCCGCGGCTGCCTGGTGCGAGTCGGACGGGACCGTGACCAGTTCCGAGCGTCGCGTACAGCGCGTGCGCAAGGCGCTCGACCCGCCGGGAGATGCGAAGGACGACATCCAAATCATCAGTGAGCTGGCCCACCGCCTCGGCTACGACTGGGGGAGTCCGACCGCGGAAGCGGTTTGGGACGAACTGCGCGGTCTCTCCTCCTGGCACGGCGGCATGAGCTATCGTCGCCTGGAGGAGTTGGACGGCCTGCACTGGCCCTGCCCAACCGAGGATCATCCGGGCAGCCCGTTCCTGCATGGTCGGCTCTGGGCCGATCCCGTGGAGGGACCGCTGGCGCCGTTCCACGTCACCCAGCACGAGCCGCCGGTCGAAGAACTCTCCGACGAGTTTCCGATCCGCCTGACGACGGGTCGACGACTCGACTCCTTAACACGGGTGTGCAATCGGGCGGCTACGCATCACCACTGCGCCGCGGCGAGACGCTCGACATCCACCCGGACGATGGGCGAAAGCTCGGCGTCGAAGACGGTGAATGCGTCCGGGCAATCTCGAAGCGTGGCGGCATCGACGTTCCCGTGCACTTCGATGCGACGCTTCGCCCTGGCCTGGCCTTCATGACCTTCCATTTCCAGGACGAGGTGACGACCAACATCCTGACGATCGACGCGACCGATCCGCAGTCCGGTACTGCCGAGTTCAAGGCGGCCGCGATTCGGATCGAGCGCATCAATGGCCATCGCGCGGCCGTGCCGGTTGGCGCCGCCGCACGGGAGAATTGAGTGGATCAGCATCTCATCCCCAACGCCAGCCCGACTGACGACGAACGCGCCGCGGTCGACGCGCTGGTCGGCTCGCCGCAAACCCTGTGGGAGGGCGGCATCGAGCGGTCTCGGTTCGAAGGGCATGTAGGACACGGAGGCCACCAGCTTCGCGGCCGTCGTAACCTGCTGCTGCCCGCGCTGCAGGCCATCCAGGCGCGCGCCGGATACATCAGTCCAGGTGGACTCAACTACGTCTGCCAGCGGCTTGGCGTGCCGCCCGCGGATGCCTGGGGCGTCGCCAGCTTCTATGCGTTGCTGGCGCTGGATACCCAGGCCCCGGTGGTGGCGCACGTCTGCGACGATATCGCCTGCCGCATTCGTGGCGGGCTCGGGCTGTGTGACGCGCTTGAGCGCGAGATCGGACCGGAGGGGACGACCTCGAAGGACGGCCGGGCGACCTGGCATCGAAGTCCCTGTCTCGGTCTGTGCGAATGTGCCCCCGCCGTCCTCCTGCAGCAGGCGGGTGAAAACGCGGCCGAGGTGGCCGTCGCGCCGGTTGATACCCCCGAACTGATGAATGCCCTCGTGGGGGGAGTCGACTCCTTGACCGCGAAGAGCGGCGGAATGAACTCGGTGCCGCAGTCGGCTGATCCGGAAGCCTCGGACTTGCGGCTCCTTCGGCGTGCGGGACGGGTCGATCCCGAGAGTCTCGACGCCTACCGTGCCAGTGGCGGCTATCAGGCATTGCGCCGAGCGCTCGACCTGGGTCCCGATGGCGTTATTCGTGAGGTGCTGGACTCGCGCCTGATGGGCCGCGGCGGCGCGGCGTTCCCGACCGGTCGCAAGTGGAACGACGTGGCGCATGCCCCGGTTCGCCCGCACTACCTGATCTGCAACGCCGACGAGTCGGAGCCGGGCACCTTCAAGGATCGTGTCCTGATGGAAGAGGACCCGTACGCGCTCATCGAGGCGATGACGATTGGCGGCTACGCCACCGGCTGCGACCAGGGGTACATCTACATTCGCAACGAGTACCCATTGGCGACCGCTCGCCTGCAGAGCGCGATCGACAACGCGCGACGGCGCGGCTTTCTGGGCGACGACATCATGGGAGAGGGCGTCCACTTCGACATCGAGATCCGGCGCGGCGCTGGAGCCTACATCTGCGGCGAGGAGACGTCCCTGTTCAACTCGATCGAGGGCATGCGCGGCGAACCGCGCAGCAAGCCCCCGTTCCCCACGCAGGCCGGGCTCTTCCGCAAGCCTACGCTGGTCAACAACGTCGAGACCTTCGTCAACGTGCTCGATATCGTTCGCGACGGCGGTCTCGCCTACGCCGAGATCGGCACCGAAGGTTCGACCGGGACCAAGCTCTTCTGCCTGTCCGGCAACCTCGCGACGCCCGGCGTCTATGAGGTGCCGTTCGGGACGACCTTGCGCGAGCTGATCGATCTGGCTGGCGGCGTGCCGGATGGCCGGCCGATTCAGGCCGTGCTGCTCGGCGGCGCGGCGGGCAGCTTTGTCACGCCGGACGAACTCGACGTGCCCCTCACGTTTGAAGGAACGCGGTCGATCGGTGCGTCGCTTGGCTCTGGCGTGGTCATGGTCTTCGACGACACCGTCGACCTGGCCGACACACTGCTGCGCATCGCCGCCTTCTTCCGCGATGAGTCGTGTGGGCAGTGCGTCCCCTGCCGGGTCGGCACGGTGCGACAGGAGGAGGCGCTGCAACGCCTGGTCAGCGGCAAGATGCTCGGCTCGGTTGCAGATGAGCTGTCGTTGCTGAACGACGTCGGGCAGGTGATGCGAGATGCCTCGATCTGTGGCCTGGGACAGACGGCGGCCGGTGCCGTCCTATCCGGGGTGAACAAACTCCATCTCTTCCAGAATGGGAAACGCGCATGACAGCCATTGCACTGAGACCGGCCACGCGCACGGTCACACTCACCATTGACGATCAGACGGCGGTGGTGCCTGAGGGCGCGACCATCCTCGATGCCTGCAAATCGATCGGCGTTGACACGCCAACTCTCTGCTACCTCGAGACCCTGACGCCGGTGAACGCATGCCGCGTCTGCGTGGTCGAGCTAGAGGGCTCGCGCGTGCTGGTGCCAGCCTGCGCGCGCAAAGCCGAGCAGGGCATGGTGATTCACACCGACAGCGAACGCGTGCGGCACAGTCGCAAGCTGGTGCTTGAGCTCCTGGCGTCCTCAGTCGATCTCAGCTATGCGCCGGAAGAGGTTCAGGGCTATCTCGATCGTTACGACGTCGACCCGCGCAGGTTTGGTGAGCTCGACTCCGGTACCGACACAAACCGGGATCATGCCCACACTGGCCACCATCGAGCCCGGTGCAGTGGGTATGGCCGCGACGGTCGCCCAGCCGGTCAAGATCGACAACGAGCTCTACATGCGGGATTACTCACGCTGCATCCTGTGCTACAAGTGCGTCGAGGCCTGTGGTGTCGATGCCCAGAACACGTTCGCGATCTCGGTCGCCGGGCGCGGTTTCGATGCCCGCATCTCGACCGAGTTGGACCTGCCGTTGCCCGACTCGGCCTGCGTCTACTGCGGCAACTGCATCGGCGTCTGCCCAACCGGCGCGCTGATGTTCAAGAGCGAATACGATATGCGCCAGTCCGGTACCTGGGTGGAAGAGAAGCAGACAGTCACCGACACGATCTGCCCGTACTGCGGCGTCGGCTGCACACTCCAGCTCCACGTGCAGGACAACACCATCGTCAAGGTGACCTCGCCGCTCGATCACGACGTCACCTCCGGGCATCTCTGCATCAAGGGGCGCTTTGGATTCCAATATGTCCAGAGCCGCGACAACGGGTCCGCGACCGGTGGATGAGCTGCCGGTTCAGGTCGTGCATCCGGTCATTCGCGTTCAGCCCGGTGCCTGGCAGCAAAGCGACGACGTACTGGCGGCTGAAGAACCGATGGAAATTCGGCTGCTCTGGGAAGCGGATGGCTGGACCGAGCGCAAGAGCATCGCGATCACCATGCGCACTCCCGGAGATGACTTCGAGCTTGCGCTCGGCTTTCTTCACGGTGAGGGGATCATCACCAGCCGCGAGGACGTGCTCGATGTCAACTACTGCCTCGACGAAGCCGAGGACCAGCGGCTCAACGTCGTCACGGTCACGCTGCGCGCGGGTCTGACGTTCGACCTCTCGCGCCTGGAGCGAAACTTCTACACCACCTCGAGCTGCGGCGTCTGCGGCAAGGCGGCGCTCGACTCCCTCGACCTCCAGGGCTACGAGCCGGTTCCAGATGGTCCTATGGTTCACGCCGATGTCATATGTGCGTTGCCGGAAACCCTGCGTCGCGAGCAGGCCGTCTTCCGCTCGACGGGCGGGCTGCACGCCGCCGGTCTGTTTGATTTGCAGGGCAACTTGCTTGATCTCCGTGAGGACGTCGGTCGCCACAACGCGCTCGACAAGCTCATCGGGCATCAACTGCTGCAGAACGAGCCAGATCTCGCCGGTCGTGTCGTGCTCCTCAGTGGCCGGGCCAGCTTCGAACTGCTGCAGAAGGCCATGGCGGCACGGGTACCGATCGTCGCGGCGGTCGGCGCACCGTCGAGCCTGGCCGTCGAGGTGGCCAGCACCTTCAACATCACGCTGCTCGGCTTCGTCCGCCCGGATGGCTTCAACATCTACACGGGTGAAGAGCGGGTGGTCCAGCCCGAGGAGTGACGATAAGTCTGGTCAACAATCAGCCATCCTGTTCAATTCGAGGAGAGTCGTCCAGTGCTCGAGCTCCACAGCACTGATTTATGCCGGGATGACACCCCCTGGTGCTATTTTCTCGTGTCACCGTTGCGAAGTGCGGATTCGTTTTTCGGCATCTTCGATTACGAGCAGCGTCAGCGTGGCGATCAGATCGTGATTCGAGTGCTCAGAGGACGTCATTCGGAAACTCCAGAGGGCGTTTTCCGGGAGTGGTCGGCTGCTCTGCAGTTTCCATATTACTTCGGCCACAACTGGGACGCATTCGATGAGTGCATCACCGATCTCGAGTGGCTTCCAGGTTCATGTTACGTGTTAGCCGTGACTCAAATCGACCAAGTACTGCCAGATTTTGCAGAGGACTTCAACATCTTTGTCGGTTCTCTTCGTTCGGCGCACGACCAATGGAAGATTCCCAACCGTGCAAATATGGATGAACCGGTGGCACCATTCACCGTGGTGTTCCATGCGGAGCCAGACAAAGCGGACGAAGCGCTTAAGAGACTGCGGGCGGCTGGCGCCGATCCGGTAGGAGCGCGGTTCTCCGACGAGTTTATTCAGTTGACGACAGACCGGCTCTGACCAGCTATTGGCCCTCGTCTCGGGGCAATTTCCCAACCCGTCAAGGGTAAAGGCACTTCTGCCGGCTCAGCATTCGTGAAGGGCACATACGTTGAGTGGTCTGAAAGCCAACAGGGCACGTCACGACGGGCGTGTTAGTCCAGAAGAGAACGATGTCCAACAATGCATCGCCTCCAAGGACACCGTCATTGGTCGACAGACGATCGAACTTACGGCGAGCGGATCAATCGCGTTCGTCGATTCCCTACTGAACTCCACAGGGCCAAACGAGGAACTCAAACAGGCCTATGCGGAGTATCTCCGATTCGCCGGAGAGTAGATCGTGACTCCGACATACCGCGAAGTCCGCCCGCTCGGTTCGGCCTCCGAATGTGGAGCAGGCGATCCAACAGAGGAGAGATCCTTCGCGCTGCGCTCAGGATGACAGGGGAAGCGAGGTTCTTTTTCTTGTCATCCTGAACGCGCAGCGAAGGATCTCTCCTCTTTGCAGTGTGGTCGATTGCCCACTAGAGACTGTTCGAAATGATGTTCTACGCGACCTGCGTCCGAGGGCAGACATAGGACTCTGCCCCTACCGAACAGAGACGCCATCGTTGCCCCTTCCCCGGCCCAAATCTTGCTCCCCTGCCAACACTACTGACCGCCCTCGATCGCGGGGACGCGTTCCTGTTCAGCCGACCTGCATGGAATGTGGTGTTACGCATGGCAAACGGTTTCTCCCTGTCCCGGATCCGCGACTACATCGGCGTGGTGCCGGATAAGCCGATCAGTTCCAAGACGCAATCCATTCACTCCAGGCTCGATGGCGCCGATGTCGCCGTCAGCGTTTGTCCGTATTGCGCCGTTGGCTGCTCGCAGCTCGTCTATCACCGCGACGGCACCGTGTTGAGCATCGAGGGGAATTACGACAGTTTCATCAATGGCGGCACGCTCTGTCCGAAGGGGGCGGCGACCTACGGACTTGTCGTCAATCCGCATCGTGTGACGACGGTCAAGTACCGTGCGCCGTACAGCGATCATTGGGAGGATAAGCCGCTCGACTGGGCCATGGAGCGCATCGCACAGCGTGTCAAAGAGACGCGCGACGAGACCTTCGTGCACAAGACTCCGAACGGCGAGACGGTCAATCGGACGACGGGCATCGCACATCTCGGTGGCGCGACACTCGACAATGAAGAGAACTACCTGATCAAAAAGCTCTTTACCGCCGGTCTCGGTATGGTCTACGTTGAGAATCAGGCCCGTATATGACACAGCGCGACGGTGCCCGGTCTGGGCGCCAGACTCGGACGCGGCGGCGCGACGACCGCCGAGAACGACCTCGCCAATAGCGACTGTGTCGTCATCATGGGCTCCAACATGGCGGAGAATCACCCGGTAGCTTTCCGCTTCGTGATGAAGGCGCGCGAGCGCGGCGCAAAGGTCATCCATATCGATCCACGCTTCTCGCGCACGTCAGCCGTCGCGACGCAGCACGTGCGTATTCGACCGGGGACCGACATCGCCTTCCTGGGCGGGATCATCAACTATGTGATTCAGAACGAGACGTACTTCGAGGAGTACGTCAAGAACTACACGAACGCGTCGACGTTAATCAAAGCCGACTTCAAAGACACCGAAGACCTGGACGGCCTCTTCTCCGGCTTCGAAAAGGATCGCCACTCCTACGACAACTCGAGCTGGCAGTATCACGGGTCCAAGGAGACGCGCGAGAGCAGCCTGCACCAGCAGTTCAGCAGCATGGCCTACACTGAACGCGTCGTCGGGTCGACCGACACCTGGCCGCCGAAGTCTGACCTGACGCTTGCAGGACCCGAACTGCGTCTTCCAGATCGTCAAACGCCACTACTCTCGCTACACCCCGGAAATGGTCGAGAAGATCTGTGGTGTGCCGCAAGAAGAGTTTCTCAAGGTCGCCCGGGCGATCTCGGAGAACTCGGGTCGCGAGCGAACGACTTCCTTCTGCTATGCGGTCGGCTGGACTCAGCACACCACCGGTCCGCAGGTCATCGGCGCGGCGACGCTGCTGCAGCTGCTGATGGGGAACATCGGGCGTCCAGGTGGCGGTATCCTGGCGCTGCGCGGCCACGCCTCGATTCAGGGATCGACCGACATCCCGACCCTGTACGACATTCTGCCTGGCTACCTGGCCATGCCGAACACGTTCGACCACCACGCGACACTGCAAGAGTATCTGGCGTGCGAGACGCCGAAGACGGGCTTCTGGCACAACCTGCCGAAGTACATGATCTCGCTGCTGAAGTCCTACTACGGCGACGCAGCGACCAATGAGAACGACTTCTGCTTCGAGCTGATTCCCAAGATCAGCGGCGACTACTCGGCCCAGCCGATGTTCCTCGCCGCCAGGGCCGGACAGATCAAGGGCATGTTCCTGATGGGCGAGAACCCGGCGGTTGGGAACATGAACGGCGGCCTGATGCGCGAGGCGCTGGCCGGTCTCGACTGGCTGGTGGTCCGCGATCTGTTCGAGATCGAGTCGGCGAACTTTTGGTACGCCTCCCCCGAGGTCAAGAGCGGCAAATTGCGCACCGACCAGATCAAGACCGAGGTCTTCCTCCTGCCGGCGGCGATCGTTACGGAAAAGGACGGCACGTTCTCCAACACCCAACGACTTATCCAGTGGCATGACAAGGCCGTCGATCCGCCTGGCCAGTGTACGACCGAGCCCTGGTTTCTTTATCACCTCGGTAAACGCCTGCGGGAGATGTACGCCGGAGAGGACACGCCTCAGGCGAGGCAAATCAACACGCTGACCTGGGATTATCCGGTGTACGGTCCGAACGATGAGCCGGTTGTTGAGTCCATCCTCAAGGAGATCAACGGCTGGACCGTTTCCGACCGCAAGCTGATCAAAGACTATCGCTCGCTCAAGGACGACGGGTCGACGGCCTGCGGCTGTTGGATCTACTCCGGTGTCTACCCGGAAGAGGGAAGGAATCTGGCCCGTAGACGTGTGAGCGACGACCTGTACTCGCTCAACTGGGGCTTCGCCTGGCCGCTCAACCACCGCATCCTGTACAACCGCGCCTCGGCCGATCCGAACGGCAAACCGTGGTCGGAGCGCAAGAAACTGGTCTGGTGGGACGAAGCGAAGCAGCGCTGGATCGGCAACGACACGCCCGATTTCCCGACCGATAAGTCGCCCAGCACGGCAGCGAAATCGGACGGAACGGGCCTGGACGCCCACTCCGGCTCCGATCCGTTCATTCTGATGGCCGACGGCAAGGGCTGGCTCTTCGCACCGGATGGGATGCGAGATGGCCCACTTCCGACGCACTACGAGCCGGTCGAGTCGCCGGTCCAGAATGCGCTCTATGGTCAGCACCGAAACCCGACCGCCAAGTATTGGCCGCGGAAGGACAACCGGCTGGCATCGGAGATCAACGACGAGTTCCCCTACGCAATCACAACCTATCGCGTGACTGAGCATCACACGGCAGGAGGCATGAGCCGCTGGATCCCCTGGCTGTCGGAGCTTCAGCCCGCCTTCTTCGCGGAGATCAGCCCGTCACTCGCCGAGAAGCACCGCATCAACAACGGCGACTGGGTCGTGATCAGCTCGGCGCGCGGCGAGGTCGAGGCCCGAGCGCTGGTCACCGGGCGGCTGCAACCGATTCGCATGAACGGCCACGTAATCGAGACGGTCGGACTTCCCTATCACTGGGGCTATTCCGGCATCGTCACTGGAGACGCCGCGAACGACCTGGTCTCACTGGTCGGTGATCCGAACGTCTCGATCGAGGAGGCGAAAGCCTTTACCTGTAATTTGCGGCCGGGGAGGATCCAGCGATGACCGCGATCAGCACAAACGGCGCCCAGCCGTATTCAGACGGACCGGTCGGGTTTCTGACTGACACCTCCGTCTGCATTGGCTGCAAGGCCTGCGAGGTTGCCTGCAAACAGTGGAACCAGCTGCCGATGGACGGTCTCGACTGGAAAGGGACCAGCTACGATAACACACTGTCGCTCGGAGCCTCGACCTGGCGTCACGTCGCCTTCATTGAGCAGGAAGGTGCCGGGAGCGCGGGAACCCAGTCGAACTGGCTGATGATGAGCGACGTCTGCAAGCACTGCACGCATGCCGGGTGTTTGGAGGCCTGCCCGACCGGCGCGCTGATCCGGACCGAGTTCGGCACCGTGGTCGTGCAGCAGGATGTGTGTAACGGCTGTGGTTACTGCGTGCCATCGTGCCCATTTGGCGTCATCGACATCAATGTGCCGAAACAGGCAGACACCGTTGCTCTCGCCAGTGACGGCAAGGCCCATAAATGTACGCTGTGTTACGACCGGCTGAAGGACGGGCTCGAGCCCGCCTGCGCCAAGTCGTGCCCGACCGATTCGATTCAGTTTGGGACCGTCACCGAACTGCGACGGCGCGCCGATGAGCGCGTACGGCAATTGCAGGCGCAGGGCGCGCCAGCCTACATCTACGGTAACGACGAGGTCGGTGGCACCGGCGGCATCGGCGATCTCAATGCATTCTTCATCCTGCTCGATGAGCCAGAGAAGTACAACCTCCCGGCGCATCCGCAACTTCCACAGAGGAAGGTTCTCCCCGGAATTCTCTCGATGGCCGCGACGGCCGTGGCGTTGAGTGCCGCGACAGCCCTGTCGCTGTGGCGCAAGTAGGGACAGACATGCAAAAGACACAAGCACGCGAACTAAGAACCGTCTCCAGCGAGTTAGAGCAGGACTATTACGGCGTTCCGCCGATCAAAGCACCGCACTGGAACTGGCTCATCATCACCTACTTCTTCACCGGGGGCCTGGCGGCCGGCTCGTACATCATTGCCACGCTGGCGGATCTTCTGTCGAAGGACAAGGGACTGGTGCGGGCCGGCCGTTATCTCTCCCTGGTCACCGGCGTCATCTCTCCAGTACTGCTGATGCTCGACCTGGGACGTCCGGATCGCGCGCACCACATGTTCCGCATTGTGAAGCTCAAATCCCCGATGAGTCTGGGCTCGTGGGCGCTCCTCATGCTTGGCTTCTTCGTCGGCCCGATGACGGCGCTGCAGGTTCTCGAAGATGTCACGCAACGAGACGTGTTCAGTGCCCCGCGCAAGGTCATTGGCGTTCTCGGCATTCCGGCGTCGCTCTTTGTTTCCGGCTACACCGGAGTGCTGGTGGGGGCGACGAACGTGCCGCTCTGGGCACGCAACGCGGTCCTCTGGGGGCCCACCTTCGTCGCATCGGCCTTCTCCACCAGCCTGGCCGCGATCTCATTGATCCTGCGAGTGAGTCGACACGAGCAACGCGAGACCGCGGACGCGCTGCGGCATGCCGAGGCGATCACCCTGGCCACCGAGATGGGGTTGATGCTGATGAGTTTGGTGCGCCTGGGCAAGTTCCGTGAGCCGCTGACCGGTGGACGCTGGGGCAAGTTCTTCTGGCCGGGCTACGTCGGTGGCGGAATGGTCGCACCGCTCGCGCTGCAGATCGGATCGTCGAAGAGCCACCACCAGCGGACGGTCGGCCGCCGTATGGCCGGCGCGGCGCTGGCGTTGGCCGGCGGCTTCATCTTCCGCATGGTCGTCGTCCAGGCTGGCAAGGATTCGGCGAACAACCCGCGATTCTACTTCGATTACACCCGTCGTCCTGACGGGGCAAGGAATTCTCGATGAGCGGCACGACACATGAGCATACGCGTCGGTTGGCCATTCGCCGCGGCATGGACGTCTTCGACGCCTATCAGGAGGTCTACCTCGGGTCAGTTATTGACCTGATTACCGGCACGTCCAACGACGATAGTGCGCGTGACTCCAACGAGAGCCACGACGAGCCTGGATCGAACGGCCATCGCACGTCCGGCGAGGAACTTGGTCCCTTTCCCACCATCGCGCTCGGTAACGAGGGCCCGCTCAGCCAGTCGGTCACGCACGTCTACGGCACGCGACGCCATGCCGGACACGCCGACGTGCGCGGCTTCGTCGTGCGGCCCGGGCGTAACAATCCGTTTGCCCGGCCGCTCTACATTCCCGTTCACGCGGTGCATTCGATCTCGATGGACCGGATTATCGTCGACGTGCGTGGCTCCGACATCCCGCCCGAGTGGCGCAATCGCCGAGCGTTCGAGCGCTAATCAGGAGGAGAGACACTGTGGCGGAGGCGACTACCCGGACCATCGACGTCAAGATTCCCTCGCTTACCGAGCGACGCGATGCGGACGACCTCGAGAACGCGCTGACTGGAATCAGTGGCATCTGGCGAACAGAGGCGGACACCGTTCGGCACATTCTGACCATCGAATTCGATCCGGACCACGCCAGCGAGCAGTATATCGAACACCTTATCCGTGAATCGGGCTACCCGATCGCAAATGGCAAGCGCGAGCCGAAGAAAGGCGAGTCGTAGCGGGCGGACGCAGTGTCGCTGGTTGGGCTGACGAGGTCATTCGGAACTGCGACTCAGATCGCTCACGCTTGGCTGCGGTCATCGTCTTGGAAGCTGACGTCCGGCCGGCCCTTATGTGTTCACCCGACAACATCCGTGTTTGACGGTTTCGTCGGGGGAAAGCGGGTCCACGTGTGCGGGACTCATGGTCATTGACGAATTGATTCGGTACCTGCGTGTCCGTTCACGCGGGGCGAGAGATCATTGACGAATTAATCCGGTGATTGGCCGCGTGCGCCCGGGAGTAAACTCACCGGGCTACCTAAAGCGAAGCCCACTGAAGGGGCTGAGCTTCAGTGACCGATTGAGCACCAACACGATCACGGAATGGCGAACATCACAGAAAATGAGTCCCTTCAGTGGACTTCGCTTTTGTAGCGCGGTGGCTTTAGCCCCGCGTGAACGGACACGCAGGTACCGAATCAATTCGTCAATGACCATCAGCCACTGCGCCACAGATTACGAGGTCCACTGAAGAGGCCAGAATCCATTACCATTTGAGTACGTAATGGCTTCTTTGGCCCCTCCTGGCGCAGCAAGGGCTCAGTTCCTTTAGTGGACTTCGCCAGTCTCGCCCGACAGTCTACTGCCGGGGGAGACTGGCTACGCGTCAAATCAATTCGTCCGTCACAATCTGTCCCTCTCCTCACCCTCGCACAGTCGGACAGTCCCGTTCCCCTGCCGCACCTGATACGATGTCAGCCGTGCCATTTGCGACACGCCATCCTGCACGAATCAGATGACGGCAACGCGAGGGAGGGGACAGATGTCCGACTACTACAATCTCGGCGAGCATCACCGCACGATCACCACGACGTCCCCGGACGCGCAGCTCTGGTTCGATCGCGGGCTGAACTGGACCTATGGCTTCAATCACGACGAGGCGGTCAAGTGCTTCGAGCGGGCCGTTGAGGCTGACCCTGACTGTGCCATGGCCTACTGGGGCATTGCCTACGCGGCCGGGCCGAACTACAACAAGGCCTGGGATGCGTTTGCCCCGGTCGACTTGCGGCAGACGGTCGCGACCTCGCACGGCGCGGCGCAAAAAGCACTCTCGTTGGTCGACAACGCCAGCCCAGTCGAGCGGGCGCTCATCGAGGCGATTCAGTCTCGCTATCCGGCCCCCGCGCCGATCGATGACTGCTCCATCTGGAACGACCACTATGCTAACGTTATGCGTGCCGTCTATCGTCATTTCCCCGACGATCGCGACGTCGTGGCCCTCTTCGCGGAGGCACTGATGAATCGCACGCCCTGGGAACTCTGGGACCTGGAGGCAGGGGAGCCCGCACCGGGCGCTGATACCGTTGAGGCAATGCACGTTCTTGAGCGCGCGCTCGAAACTCCGGCTGGTCGCAAGCATCCCGGCGTCCTACACATGTACATCCACTTGATGGAGATGTCGCCGTTTCCCGAACGGGCGTTGCGGGCCGCCGACTGGTTACGTGGCCTAGTCCCGGACGCGGGCCACCTTGAGCACATGCCGACGCACATCGACGTGCTCTGCGGCCAGTACCATGACGTGATCGAATCGAACTCGGCCGCGATTCGTGCCGACGACAAATTCGTGGCGCGTGAAGGCGCGATGAACTTCTACACTACCTATCGCGTCCACAATTTCCATTTCAAGCTGTATGGCGCGATGTTCATGGGACAGTCGGAGGTGGCGCTGAAGACGGCCGACGAGGTCATCGCCACCATCCCGCTTGATCTCCTCAAGCAAACGGAGCCGGTGAACATGGCCGACTGGCTCGAAGGCTTCATGCCGGTCAAGATGCACGTGTTGATTCGCTTTGGGAAGTGGCAGGAGATTATTGACACGCCGCTGCCGGATGACCCCGAACTCTTCTGCGTCACGACGGCCATGATCCACTATGCCAGGGGAGTTGCCTATTCGGCGACCGGGCGCACCGCCGAGGCGGAGTCCGAGCAGCGACGCTTCGATGAGGCGGTTGGCCGGGTGCCGGAAACACGCAAGCTCTTCAACAATAGCTGCGTCGATATCCTGGGGATCGCGCGTGAGATGCTGGCGGGTGAACTGGAGTACCGCAGAGGGAACTTCGACATCGCCTTTGCCCACCTGAGACGATCGGTTGAGCTTGACGACGGTCTGATGTATGACGAGCCGTGGGGCTGGATGCAGCCTGCCCGCCACGCATACGGGGCCCTACTGCTTGAGCAGGGGCGGGTGGAGGAGGCGGAAGCCGTCTACCGGGCAGATCTGGGGCTCGACGGCAGCCTGGCGCGCGCGTACCAGCATCCGCGGAACGTCTGGAGCCTTCACGGCTACCATGAATGCCTCATGCGGCTCGGCAAGCACCACATGTGCGGGCTGATCAAGCAGCAACTGGACATGGCCGTCGCCCGTGCGGACATCCCGATCAATGCCTCCTGCTTCTGTCGCAGCGAGGAAGTGGGGTGATCGTTTTCCGTAAGGCTCTACGCCGTACCCTGCCGCCATTCATTGGGATACCACGTGTGGAGGCGGGACCTGTGCCCGCCTCTACGTTGGAAACTGCGGTTCAAACATCACCACTTCGTCATCGACATGATGGGCGGTGCGGCCCTACGCCGTAGGCATCCGCGCCTCGACGGCTAGCCCAAGTTCCTCGATCGACTCGTCCCGCATCTTGAATTTCTGGATCTTGCCCGTGACGGTCATCGGGAATGCGTCGACGAATTTCCAGTAGCGCGGGATCTTGAATGTCGCGATCTTGCCGCGGCAGTATGCGGTCAGGTCGTCCTCGGTTGCCTGCGGCGCCTTCACGCAAGCGCACCCAGGCCATCACCTCTTCGCCGTAGCGCGCGCTCGGTACGCCGATGACCTGTACGTCGCTGACGTCCGGGTGGCGGTAGAGGAACTCCTCGATCTCTCGCGGATAGACGTTTTCGCCGCCGCGGATGATCATGTCCTTGATCCGCCCAACGATGTTGACGTAGCCGTCCTCGTCCATGGTCGCCAGATCGCCCGTGTGCATCCAGCGAGCGGCGTCGATGGCCTCGCGCGTGGCGACCTCGTTGTTCCAGTAACCCAGCATGACGCTATAGCCGCGTGTGCAGAGTTCGCCCGGCTCGCCCCGCGGCACGATCGTGTCCCTCCGCGTCGATGATCTTGACTTCGAGATGCGGATGAACTCGGCCGACCGTCTCGACGCGCTTGTCGAGTGGATCGTCGGTGGCGGTCTGGGTCGATACCGGCGAGGTCTCGGTCATGCCGTAGCAGATCGTTACCTCGTCCATGTGCATGGTCGACTGGACTTTCTTCATCACCTCAATCGGGCAAGGCGATCCGGCCATGATGCCGGTGCGCAGTGTGCTCAGAGATCGAACTCGCCGATGCTGGGGTGGTCCAGCTCGCCGATGAACATGGTCGGAACGCCGTAGAGCGCGGTGCATTGCTCGGCTCTGAACCGTTTCGAGCACGGCGACCGGCTCGTAAGCCTCGCCGGGGAAGATCATGGCAGACCCGTGCGTGGTACATGCGAGATTGCCCAGCACCATGCCGAAACAGTGATAGAGCGGAACCGGAATCAATACGCGATCGTGGTCTGAATAGTGCAGCGTCTCGCCGATGAAGAAGCCGTTGTTCAGAATGTTGTGGTGCGAAAGCGTCGCGCCCTTGGGGAAGCCGGTTGTCCCCGAGGTGTACTGGATGTTGATCGGGTCGTCGAACTGGAGCGACGCCTCACGCGTCGGCGAGCTCCTCTTCGCCGACCTGCTCGCCGTCGGCGATCAATCCCGTCCAGTCGTCGTCCAGCACGAGAACCTGCTGCAGGTCGGGAAGTTTGTGACGCACCTGGTCGAGCATCGCAACGTAGTCGTTGGAGCGGAACCGCGCGCCAGCATCGAGCAGGACTTACGCCCGACTGGCGCAAGGCGTACTCGAGTTCGGTCGACTTGTAGGCGGGATTGATGTTGACCAGGATCGCGCCGATGCGCGCGGTCGCGTATTGGGTCACGACCCACTCGGAGCGGTTGGGCGACCAGATTCCGACTCGGTCCCCAGCCTTGATGCCCCGCGCCATCAGGCCCCGCGCCGCGAGGCCAGTCTGCTCCCAGAATTCCCGGTAGGTTGCCCGGTATTCCTGGTGCGGCACGATGAGGGCCTCAGTCTCCCGATCGCTCCACGGTACGGCGCAGATTCTCGCCAATTGTTTCGCCAAGGAGTGGGACCATCGAGGTGCCATGTGCGTACGAGAGTGACGGTCATGATCGCGACTCCTCGTCTCCGATTGAATGTAGCGACCGTCGACGGGTGAAGCGGAATGGTATCAGTTTCTAGTTGAGCGTCTGAAATCACCTTATCGCGGCCCCCCGCGTGTCAACGAACTCAGCGGATGTTACGCAAACGCGGCTGCAAGCAGATGGCGAGGCCGCCACAGGTGAAGGAGCACGTCTATGATCGCGAGGTAGGTCAGCACCGCCAGAACTCGGCGATGCTGGCTGGTCGGAATCTTCGAGGCCGAGCTTGCTGAAGATATTGCTGATGTGCTTTTCGACCGTGCCATCACCGATCGAGAGATAGTCGGCGATGGCGCTGTTTGAGCGTCCCTCGGCCATCAGGGAGAGGACCTCGCGTTCTCTTGCGGTGAGCTCGATCGATCCGATCGTCCTTGCGATGACGCGCGAGGATCTGAGCGATGACCTCCGGGTCGAGCACCGTTCCGCCTTCCGCCACCTGGCGCATCGATGGAGGAAGTCGCAGACGTCAGCGACGCGGTCCTTAAGAGATAGCCGACACCTTCGGCGCCGGTCGCAGGAGATCGCCGGCGTAGCGCTCCTCGACATATTGGGAAAAGACCAGAATGGCGGTGCCAGGCACGAGTTGGCGGGCCGCGATCGCGGCCCGCAATCCTTCATCTCGGTGGCTTGGCGGCATGCGCACGTCGACGATCGAGATGTCCGGCTGCTCGTCGACGATGGCTTGAACGAGTCCGGGCCGTTGTCGACCTTCCGCACGACCTCGTGCCCGGCGTCGATCAGGAGCCTGGAGAGCCCCTCGCGCAGCAACACCGCGTCCTCGGCGATCACTACGCGCATGGAATCTCCGCGTGGACTCTGGTCGGGCCGCCCACCGGGCTGGAGACCGTGAGCGTGCCGTCGAGCGCTGCCAGGCGATCGCGCAGCCCGGTCAGCCCGGTGCCGTTGGCATCGTCGGCGCCGCCGGTCCCATTATCGACCACGTCAATATCGAGCTTCCCATCGGTCTTCTTCACGACGACATGTGCCTCAGTGGCTTGGCTGTGGCGCGCGATATTCGTCAACGTCTCTCCGACGACGAAATAGGCGGCCGTCTCGACCTGCGCCGGTAGTCGCTCGGACAGACAGACGTCGACCGTCACGGGAATGGGCGAGCGTCCGGCGAGCGCTGAGATGGCGGCGTCGAGTCCGCGATCGGTCAGTACGGCCGGCAGGATACCACGGGCGAGATCTCGGATCTCCGCCATGGCTCGCTTGGCCTCCTCATGTGCGTCAGCAATCAGTTTCTCGGCGGCAACCGGGTCGGTCTTGATCTTCTCCCTCGCCATGCCCAGGTCCATCGACAGTTTGACCAGGCGCTGCTGTGCACCGTCGTGCAAGTCGCGCTCGATGCGCTGGAGGTCGGTCAGCACCGCATCCAGCGCACGCGACCGGCTCTCCGAGAGCTGACCAACCCGGACGTTCAGCTCGGCCTCGCGGTTGACGCCGAGAAGCTGTTTCGCCAGCCAGGCGTGTCCGCGCCCCACGCCCACGAAGATGTATGGGATGAGGAGCAGCATCGGAATCCCGAGCAGCGCGGCTCCCACCGCCTGCGGGAGGGTGTGAATGTTCCCGATGAAGAAGTCGACGCCTCCGGCAGGCTTGTAATACAGCGGCAACAGGAGCAAACCGAAGGTCCACCAGATTGACACCGACACGATGACGAGTTCGGCAATGCCAATTGGGAAGAGAAGAAACAGGTAGAGCAGGTCGAGCCAGACGTGCGGATCGAGCGCCCGCGTCTTGAAACGGTCCCACTTCGATCCGTCCGGTAGCGCTCGATACGGGTTCCGGATGCGCGTGCTGAGCAGCGCATTAACACGGACCCGCTCCAGTCGCGCCGCGTACGTCCAGAGTAAGAGGGTTCCGGCGAGCAGGGGGAGACCGACGAGTGTCACCGTGAGACCGGCACCAGTAGCGATCAACGTCACCAGCACGACGAACCAGAACAACCCGACCACGAAGCTTAGCAGCATAAAAGCGAGTGCCTGCCACGGTTCGCTCGAAGTCAGGAGCCGCAGCGGGTTGCGCAGCGACGCGCGGCCTCGAACCGGCGGCTCGTCGCGTTCGTACTCCAGCATCGCCTGCAGGCCTCCGATGGCAAACATGTTCCAGGTTCCTTTCGGGAGCGGGGCGTCGCGCACGACCTCCGCAAATCAAACCACGTTGGCTACATCGTAGGAGTCAGTGGTGCGCGGCAGAACCGGGCGACCCGGAGTTTTTCGAGTGGGGATAACCCCCAGGATGAATTCTGCGCCGTTATCGCGATCCACGCTGCGGAAATTCCGGACAATTCATCGGCAAAATTTCGGGAGAATCATGCTCGTTGTTGAGAAAGGAGTCAACTACACTCTAATGGATAGACTCGGTACATGATCATCCCCGTTGTTGGGTGGAGTGAATGGAGTGGGCCCGTGAATGAATTTGCGCGGCAGTCGAAGGCAACCGTGATCGCGTCGGGTATCACGTTGATGAGCATCGCTCCGCTTGCGGCGTTTCACATCGCGGCACCGCTCTTCGCTCCGATGGTCGGGGGCTATTGGGCGGGCCACAACGTGGAACTATCTGAACGTGAGTCCGTCGTTCTCGGACTGATCACCGCGCTCATGGCCGGCCTTCCACTGCCGCTCATTTACAGTTTGGGCTATTTTCATTACCTGGCGCCACTGGCCATCGGAGTCTTCGCGATCACGTTCGCTTTGTACGCGGGCGGGCTCGTCGGCATCTTCGCCTGGTGGGGCGGAAGCGTGGCGAGAGCCGACGAGATATTCTTTTCGCCTGAATGATCCGGACTTGGAGATGGTCTGCCGCATTGCGCAGCGTCCATTCGGTTTGATGCCGGACTGGTTTCAGTTCATTCTGCGGCAGGACGGAACGAGCACTCTTCGGCGTCGGGTTGAACGGCCTCTAAGACTGGCTCTCATTCCCGATTCTCGCCATCTCCGGCGCAGTCGGGTCGGCGGCGCT
Source organism: uncultured Chloroflexia bacterium (assembly GCA_963728335.1). Taxonomy (GTDB): domain Bacteria; phylum Chloroflexota; class Chloroflexia; order Thermomicrobiales; family Thermomicrobiaceae; genus CALAGB01. Next base: position 389,174 of record CAVSJP010000004.1, on the reverse strand, counting down.
CCACAGCGTCAACGCCGTCAGGAGACTGGCGCGAAAGTCGTCGAGCATTCCCTGGCTTGAATCCGCTTCGGCCAGCCAGAAGAAATCGCGGCCAGAGTGCCGGTGCTCGAGGCGACGCCGGAGCATTCCCTCCGCTTTCTCGTACTGTCCAGCCAGCATATAGGCGCGGAGCAACGTCTCTTCAAAGACCATTCGCTGCGCCTGGCTGCCGTTGATGCGTGGCAGTTGATCCAGAATCGGCTCAATCTGATCGATTGTCTCGACATAATCGGCGCGGCCAAAAGCCTCGATGCCTCGTACCAGCGGCAGGGTCACGCCCGCGGTGAGTGCGTGACCGTTACGCGCCAGCTCCGTCAGCCCATCGAGCAGGGCTGACATTGCCTGATCGTTGCCTGTGGCAGCAAAGGCCAGGGCGCAGTGGGCGTCGTAAAACGCTGAGCGCGGGCCGGACGCGACCAGTTGAGCGAATTCGTCGATCTCGCGCCAGTCGCGAGCACTCTCGACTGGCGAGCCATACAGCCGGTAACGCCAGAAGAGTGAGGTGGCATCGGCGACCGGCGGCCCGAGGGCGCCGACATCCTGCTTGAGCACACTGGGGCGGATCGTCTCGCGGTAGACATCGTAGGAACTCTCGTAGCGGCCCTGGGTCAGATCGAACAGGGCCTTGTGCCAGTTCAAATGCGAGTAGTGGGGCGCGTCCGGGTGATAATCGACGATCCAGTCGTTGAGGAAGTCGAGACCGCCCTCGTAGTCGCCCGTCTCGTAGAAACAGTGGGCCAGGTTGTGCGCGGCGTTGCCGTTGCGCGGATTTCCACGGAGGGATCGCTCGGCATAGTGACGAGATTCGTCGAACCGGTTGAGCTCATGGAGCTGGAACGACCGCGCGCCGGTGTAGAACCAGTCGTTGCCGTAGGCCGGCTCGAGCCGTTCGATGGTATCCAGAATGGCGGCGCTCATCTCCATGCACCCTGGTCCGCGGCGCAGGCCGATGTATTGGCTCAGGATGTAACCGTCCCCCGGGAATTCGTCCAGGTGCTCCTGTGCGAGCGCCAGTGCCTGCGTGCCGTTCCCAGCGATCATCTCGGAGATAATCCGCGCGTGCTGCTGCTCGCGCGTGCTCGTTCCGGCGCTCAGCGATTGCGCGGCCTCCGCATGCGCGCGGGCGGAGTCAAAACGTCGCCAGCGGAAGTCGATTGACGCCAGCGCGGCGTGAGCCATGGCGAAGCCTTCGTCCTCCTGGATGGATCGTGTGAGGTGTTCTTCGGCGCCGACGTTGCCGGAGAGGACCAGGTCGATGCCATATACGTAGGCATCGGCGGCGGCGGCATTGGTCGAGATCGGCAATCCATAGCGATCACGCTGAGTGGTCGAGGTCACGGTCACTCCTGTCGGTGGCTGCGATGTAGCTGGTCATGTCGTCAAACGACCCTACGCTCATCGCCGCGGCGTGTCAATGAAGTGAATTCGCGGAGGGTTCTGGCTGCCAGTCGTCTGCCTCCTTGACAGCGTGTCGCCGCTGACGGACGCTGTGCCGCAGCGGACAGATCGGCGGGCAAGTCCTGGAAGGGGCGACATGGCGAACGAGATGGGAGCGCGCACCAGGCTGACGCGCGCGGACTACGAGCGAGCCGAGAGCTACCTGGCGTGGAACGTGGCGAAGCTGATGTTTAACACCAGTGTCACGCCACACTGGATCGGAGAATCCGACCGGTTTTGGTATCGACGATCGGGCCGCGATGGAACCGAATTCGTCGTGATTGACCCGGCGCACGGCTCCCGGCAACCCGCGTTCGATCACGAGCGGCTCGCGTCGGCCCTATCGCAAGCTTCCGGTACATATCTCACCCACAATCAGCTGCCGTTCGACGAGATCACGTTCAAGACAGGTGGGGACGGAAACGAGCAGGTCGAGTTCACCTTCGACGGGTCGACCTGGACATGCGATCTGAAGGGCTACGAGTGCACGCGTGGCGAAGCGCCCGAAGAGAAGAAGCGGGACGAGGTTCAGTCGCCGGATGGCCAGCTCGCCGCATTCATCCGGGACGGCAATCTGTTCGTGCGTGAACTCGAGACAGGTAACGAGCGCCAACTCACCGATGATGCCGAGCCAAATTACGGTTACGGCACACTCCCGGCCGGGCGCCAATCGGAGATCACCGATAAGTTGCTCGGCACCCCGCTGAAGCCTGGTGTGGCCTGGTCTCCTGATTCGTCTCGCCTCCTGACCTATCGCCTGGACGAGCGTGACATCGAGCCGATGTACCTGCTGCAGACCGCCGTTCCGCCGGACAGAGTCCGCCCCGTGCTCCACTCGTACCGCTATCCGCTTGTCGGCGACGAGCACGTCGAGGTGATGCAGCCCCTGGTCATCGACGTCTCGAGTGGTGAGCAGGTCGTCTCGCAGGGCGAGCCACTCGTCAGCGTGCTGCACAGCCCGATCGAGCTGAACCTGCTCTGGTGGAGCAAGGACGGCCGCAGCTATTTCATCATCCGCGGTTCTCGCGACCGGCGGAGCGTGGCCCTGACACAGGTCGATGCGAAATCCGGCAAAGAGCGGGTGATTTTGCACGAGACGGGCGCGACGCCAGTCTACCCGGCACATATTCCGGTCGAGACGAAGGTGGAGAACGTCCACGAGATCGGCGACGCCGAGCTGATGACGTGGTTCTCCAGCCGCTCCGGCTGGAGCCACCTCTACCTGATCGACATCTCCAGCGGAGAGATTCGCCAGCAATTGACGTCTGGGCCCTGGAATGTGCGAGAGGTGGTCCGAGTCGACGAGAACAGCCGGGTGATCTACTTCACCGGCAGCGGCCGCGAGCCGGGCCGAGATCCCTATTTCCATTATCTCTACCGCGTCGACTTTGACGGCAACAACCTCGAGTTGCTCACGACGGAGGACGCCGACCACAAGGTGACCTTTTCGCGGAAGGGCGATGTGTTCGTCGACACGTACTCCCGGATCGACCAGCCCCCGACGTCAGTGTTGCGAACCTCGGACGGTCGCCTCATCGCTCAGCTCGAACAGGCCGACATCACGCGGCTGCTGGAGAAGGGCTGGCGCTATCCGGAGCGCTTCAGCGTCAAGGCGCGCGACGGCGTGACCGACATCTACGGCTCGATCATTCGGCCGAGTAACTACGATCCCAATCGCTCGTATCCGGTACTCGACGCGATCTACCCCGGCCCGCAGATCATTCGCACGCCGACAGCCTTTCCCACGGCACAGACCGGCTTCTGGCAGGATCAGGCGCTGGCCGAACTCGGGTTCGTCGTCATCACGATCGACGGTCTCGGCACACCGTTCCGCTCGCGCAAGATGATCGACGTGGCGACTGGAGCGGGGTTTGGCGAGGCAGGTGGGCTCGAGGATCACGTCGTGGGGATCAATCAGTTAAGCGAGCAGGATCGCTCGCTGGATCTCGATCGCGTCGGTATCTATGGCCACTCGGGCGGTGGGTACGCCTCGACGCGTGCCATGCTCCTGTTTCCCGACTTCTACAAGGCGGCGGTATCGTCGGCTGGAAATCACGACAACCTGGGCTACGTCGCGGCCTGGGCGGAATCCTGGATCGGCCTCTATGACGAGGAAACGTACACCCATCAGGACAACATTCGGCTGGCCGAGAACCTGAAGGGCAAGCTGTACCTGGTGCACGGCGAGATGGACGACAACGTTCACCCGTCGCTGACGCTGCGCATGGCCGACGCGCTTATCGCGGCCAACAAGGACTTCGAGATGCTGATCATCCCGCACACCAATCACGGCCTGTTCGATCTGCGTCGTGGGCTAAAAGCATTCGAGGGACCCTACGCGCGACCGAACACCTACTTCACGCGCAAGCGCTGGGACTTCTTCGTGCGCAATCTGCTCGGCGCCGAACCGCCAGCGGGTTACAAGATTCAGGAGCCGCGGACGGAATGAGATGATGACCTTTGTGGGGTTCAACTAACACTGTCATCGCCATACAGTAATGATCGTCGCCGAGTATGTAGATTAGTTGAACATACTCGGCGTATTGGTTACTGATTCCGTTTCAATCGTGGATGGATCGAATGGGAACTTGGGGCACGGGTCTCTACAGCAATGACACGGTGGCCGATCTTCGTGACGACTTTCGCGACATCGTGCGCGTCCCGTGGGATGCTGAACAGCTGCTCCGCTGGGTGCTCGACAAATATGAAGACGGATCCAACGCGGGGAGCGAGGACTACACCGACATCCGGCTAGGCATTGCTGACCTTTTCTGGAGATATGGAATCGAACATCCCGAAACGTTTGAGATCGCTCGGCGAATCGTAGATGAGGATACCGATATCACCGTAAAGCGCGCGCTGGGGATGAGTGAGCGTGATGTGAAGCGCCGCGGGGAAGTTCTTCGTAAACTTGCAGAGAAGTGGAGCACTCCAAATCTCAACCCACGTTCGCGGAAAATACTGAAGAATCCGCAGTCATTCGTGTTGGAGACGGGTGACTGCTTGTTGGCACCGACCTCCAAAGGCCACACAATCAACCCGTATTTCAAGCCAGCGGAATGGGAAGAATGCTACGTGCTCACCCGCCAATGGGTGGCCGATGGTTGGGCAACTGCGATTGTCCTTGCCCAGCTTTATCAACACGAGATATTCGCTCGATATCTCGTTGCCAACCTCTGGACAGATGGGGAAAAGAAACCTGTCTTGGATGACTTTGCATCGATGACGGTGCGTCACAGTCTCGGCATCTCGGGACGAGAGCTTCGAGAGTTCAGGGAAATCGATGTCGTGAGCACCAGTGCCCTGCATCTCAAACGAATGCAGGTTGACGTTGTGGGTCAACTGCAGGTGGACTCGGATCTCGTATCCAGGGAGTTTCCTCGGATTCGCCGCTCTGGGGAAACATTTCGTGATACGGATCTCGCATCTGCCATCGACTTCCAGCATGACGAACAACAGGTCCAACATCCGGAGGATCGAATCGCTCGATACCTCCTTTGACGGGGCCAGTGTCAGTGAGTCACTGATCAGGTGGGGGAACCATGATCCAGCGGCGAGGACGGAGTCCTGAAAATCTCTGCTGATATTGAGCTCATGGTTTGTGGACGAAGTCACTCAACAACAGGATCTCCAACTCGCCCACTCTTCGCAACGCGGCATCATTGGTCACGAATGCCGTTGCATGGGCGGCCAAACAGGCCGCAAGTTGGAGCGCGTCAGGTGTGCGAAGTCGATATGTTGCTCGAAGACTTGCCGCAAGACGGGCGACCGGAAGGTTAATTTCAATAATCTCAAGATGCGGATACTCGACAAGCACCTTCTCATAATCATCGGCGGCGTACAATCGTCCACGTTGCAGTGGCTGTACTATGAGTTCTGTGATGGTGATGACCGACGTCACCGCGGATGGCATTCCGGTTTCAATCATCCGGAACACATCGGTCGTAAGTTCGACCTCAGGAGATTTTTCCTCCAATTGATAGATGAAAATCGAGGTATCGAGTCCGATAACCTGGTGTCGGGTAATCGCGTCGATTATCGCGACCAAGAATCGCGCTCCCGGCGAACGTATTCGTTCGGATCTATTCCTTCCCAAACGTCGGCGTGGAGACCTCTAAGTTTCGCCGCATAATCTTTGGGCTCTGGACTGAGAACGATCGAATCATCTCGAATCTCTACGATCAGATAATCGCCGGGCGCGATATGCAACTTCTTTCGAGCTTCAGCGGGCACCGCGATCTGGAGCTTGCTGCTGACTTTCACCTTCTGAACCTTAGACATTTCTAACTTCCCTGCTGCTAAGCAATGATCCTCAGCTTGCTTAGTATATCGTATTCAAGACCAGCGTTCGCTGAACGACTCAATCCCGGTCAACCTCGACGCCTTCGACCAATCTCCTCGTTTGTGTTGACCAGGCCCGCTCTCGTTCCTCAGCGACGTCAAGCGTGTGGTCGACCTGGAAGATGCCGCGGGATTCCTCAAGTTGTCGTCGCCGTACGGGCCTGAGCGTGCCGCGATCGCCTTCCATACGGAATTCGATCGCGTCCCCTGGCCCAATGTGGAGCCGTTCACGCACGTGACGGGGCAAGGTTCTGCGATTCCCGGTTGTAATCTTGGCGATGTGTTTGGCGTCATCTTCGCTCATCGGCTCTCTACTCCAATTCCCCGAGCGTCTTTCCCACCACCTCGATTGCTAAATCAAGCGCGTCGACGGCGCGGTTGCGGGCGCGGATCATCGAGACCCACCACGTCTGGAACTCCTCGGAATCGCGAGCGTAACCCGCCAGGTTCGGGTACGGGGCAAGCGACGGGATCATCTGCGACTGCCAGGCGTGGCCGTAACGGTCCTGGCCGTAGGCGCCGACGACGGTCGAGGCGATCGGCACCAGGACACGGGAGACGCGAAGCTTCGTCCTGTTGATACGGTCGGCCGCGTCATCGGCGTTCGTTCCCGCGGCGATGCGTTCGCTCCACACGGCAGACTGCCGGTCGAAATTGGTCGCGAGGCGGTGGAATTCCCGGGCGCGTTCGAGCGCGCTGGCCAGGTCGATGCCAGGCACGTCGTAGCGACTCAGTTCGGTCAGACGGTCGACGAAGGCACGGCCGAGCGGCTCGTACTCGTGCGGCAAGATCGGCGAGGTCAATAGTCCCCACATCCAGCGGGCATAGACCTCGAGGTGTGGCGCGAGCAGGCTGCGATCGACCTTGTCCAGCGTGTTGTGGGCCGAGTGGTGGAACCAGCCGAGGTTGGCGAGCGCGGTGCGCTGGGTCTCCTCCTCGCTCATCATCATCTCCCCAGCGAGCGCGGCCAGTCCGACGCCAAAAAACGACGAGTCGCCGTTCTTGCGCTGGCGTCCCCAGCGAACCGGCATGGTGGTGATCGCCTCTCGAGCGATCCGCGTCGAGTAGCTCTGGATGTCCTCGGTCGATGCCGTGTGCCAGAGACCTGAGTTGGCAATGGCCGGCTGGTCGACCTGCAGGTAGGCGACGCAGCTCTGCCGCAGGCGGTCCCAGTTGACGTCGGCGAAGCGCGTCGAGGAGATCATCGTGCCGGTTTCGTGACCCATCCAGAGTGCGGTGATCAGACCGCGACGCAACTCTCCTTCGTGCTGCTTGAAGACGCGGGCAAGCTCCAGAATGCATGCATCGCCGGTGGCGTTATCAGTTGCCTGTGGACCGAACCAGGAGTCCATGTGCCCGCCGAGTAGCAGGAACTCACGTCCAGGGTCAGCGCCAAACTCGCCGCTGGTCATCGTCAGTTCGTGCCAGCCGTTCGCCGTCTTGCACTGGATCCGCACATGGACCGGGCCACGCTCGCAGAGGGCTTGCAGTCGCAGTCCGTCGATGCGCGAGATCGAGACACACGGCAGATTGGGCGATTCGTGCTCCAGCGCCTCCGGCGTCGGGTTGCCCCAGGCCGATTTGACCGAGCCGAACGCGTAGGCGTCGCACTGCTCGTCGCCGAAGTTCATCATGATCTGTCCCGCGGATCCATGCTTCCAGGCGATCAGCGCCTTTTCATGGCGTGCGGGCGCGTATGGGAAGGCCGTGAGCCCGATCTTGCCGTGCATGTCACGCCCGTCGTAATCCGCTTCGGCGCCCGCGCCGATGAACACCAGCTCCCCTTCGAGCCCCTCGGTCGAGGCGGATTGTGCCAATGTGTATCCGTCGACGGTGAACTGCTCCGGCGAGAGGACCGTAATGGTCGCTGGTTCGGGGAAGGAGACCAGCCCGAGGAACGTGTCCAGATGCGCGTCGAGCCCCGCGTCCTGGAGTTTCTGATGCGCAAATTCGGCCATACGTCGCGCGTTGTCCGAGCCCGCCAGCCGGGAGGGAATCTCGCCGGTAATGTGAAGGACGCTCTCCCAGGCGTTATCGGCCGAGACCTCACGAAGAATGTCGTCGAGCGGCATGGCGTTCTCCTTCCGACGGAGTGCGGGGACGGCTAAGGCGCTGCAATGAAGGCAGTAGAACACGAGCCGGGTGGCTCGATCAAGATGGCCCGCGGGTTCGATGAGGTGACGGTGAGTCTCCCGTCGCCTGTGCGTCGGGGAGCGGCACGCTTCTGCTAATTGACGATCTGATGCTGGATCGCGACGGCAACGGCTTCGGTGCGACTGGTGACACCGAGCTTGCTGAGAATGTTGCTGACATGGAAGTCGACGGTTGATCGGCTGATGACAAGTTCGTCGGCGATGGCGCGGTTGCTGCGCCCCTGCTTCATGAGTGCCAGGACCTCGCGCTCACGTGGGCTGAGATCGTGCCCAGGCGGGTTCGGGCGCGTCGCCTGGCGAATGAGTGCCTGGGTCGCTTCCGGCGCGAGTGTGGGCCGACCGGACGCGGCGTCGCGAATGGCGCAGACAAGCTCGCTCGACCCAACGTTCTTCAGCAGATAGCTCAGCGCCCCGGCCTGCAGTGCGCGTTGAACCAGGTCCTCCTCCAGAAAACTGGTCAGCGCGATGACGCGCGCGTCCGGGCAGCGCTGACAGATTTCTCGCGTCGCTTCCACTCCACCGATGCCGGGCATCCGCATGTCCATCAGCACCACGTCAGGGCGCAGTTCCTCACAGCGCTGGATCGCCTCTTCGCCACTGCTGGCTTCACCGGCCGGCTCGAGATCTTCTGTCGTATTGAGGATCGCCGTGAGGCCACTGCGGACCATCTCATGGTCGTCGACGATCAGGACTCGAATAGGGGCGTCGAACGGAACGTGCGACGTCATGACCGTCTTTCCTCCCGGTTCCGCCAGCGCAGCTTGACCAGCGTGCCGCCTCCCGGCGTGCTCTCGACTTTGAGCCGTGCGCCAATGGCGGTCGCGCGTTCATGCATGATCCCAACGCCGAGGTGCCCGGCCGGAATGCTGGCGGGATCAAACCCATGGCCGTCGTCACGAATGTGCAGGTCTATCTCCCCGTTCCGTTTGCAGTCGAGCATGATCTCAACATTGCGGGCCTGAGCATGCTTGGCAATATTATTCAGCGCCTCCTGGGCGATGCGGTAGAGGCCGATCTGCGCGTCTGGAGCGATGCGCAGGCGCCCGTCGCCACGGATGTCGAGCGTGATTTCGGCATGCGTTGTACCGGTGGTGGCCTCGACCAACTGCCGGAGCAGGTCAGCCAGCGCGATATCCGTCAGCGCGGCTGGCCGGAGTTCGAGGAGAAGCAGGCGCATCTCGGCGAGCGCGCTCCGGGTCAGCTTGCGGAGCTGAACCAAGCGGCGGCGGGCATCGTCGGGATTGGTCTCCCACAGGTCGGGAATGACTTCGGAGATCAGGCTAGCCGAGAAGAGTGTCTGGGTGACGGCGTCGTGGAGCTCTCGCGCCAGTCGCTGGCGTTCCTCCAGCACGGCCGTCTGGCCGACCTGCTCGCGTAGTCGCGCGTTCTCCAGGGCCAGAGCAGCCTGTCCAGCGAAGGCGCGTGCCAGCGAGATGTCGTCCAAACTGAACTCGCGCGGGTCATGGTAATAGAGACAGAGCGAGCCATACGTCTGATCGGTGGCTGCCATTGGCACCGTCAGGAGCGCGCCATAGATCGCGGCGAACATGCGCATCCCGAACGTGGTCGACGAACCGTCGGGTGTCTCGGGTTGCTCCAGATAGGACGGTAAGCCGACGACTTCGATGTGGCTGTCGCATTCTTCCAGGACAAGCGCCTCGATCTTCTTGTCGACCGGCGGTAGCGCCGCCTGCAAGTTGGTGAGGATGACGGGCTTGCGCCGGCTAAACGCGAGACCGGTCGACGACGTGCCAACCGGCATGAGCAGGTAGGGATGCCCTTCTGGTAATCCGGAGGCGGCGCGGATGCCGAGGACTTCGCTTTCGCGCCCGTGGACCGGCAAGAAGACCGCGCTGGCATCGCTTTGAAGCAGAGCACGAGCCTGTTCAACGAGGTAACCCAGAATCTCGTCGATGGTCTGCTGAGAGTTGACAACCGCGATGAGTTCGCGCATTCCCTCGGCGACTCGTTGACGACGCTCGATCTCCGACGTCCGCTCCTCAACCCGTCTCTCGAGTTCCTGGTACGCCTGCACCTGTTCGCTGACGTCGCGGATGACGCCGAGCATGGCCTCGTGTCCGTAATAGGAGACTTTATGGCCGAGAACCTCGACATCGAATACCGTTCCGTCCCGACGCACGTCCTGGGCCCGGCAGCGGTATTCCTCGCCCGCCCGTAGCGCGGCGACGTAGTCGACGAACAGGTGATGGCTGTTCGGATGAATAAAGACCGATGGGTGCAGCCCCGTCATGTCATCGTAACCATGCATGCGACAGGCCGCGGGGTTGGCTTCGAGCACCAGCCCGGTGTCGAGATCGTTGATGATCAAGCCGTCGCTGACGGCATTGAAGATCTCCCGGTACTGAATCTCCGTCGCCGGACCGTCGAATCTCACGGTCGGGCAGGGAACAATAGGGCCGACTCGATCTCCGTCACCATCCGCGCCGGAATCGCGCTTCTCCGGCGCCGTCGTTCGATCGTCCATGTGTTTCATCCACCGCGCTCGCGCGACGTACAGTCTCGTGAGCCTGTCCCAGACTGCCCCGTGGTCCTGATCCACCCTGACCATTGAAACAGGTCAGTTCCCCGTTCCCTTCAAGAGTCTGCAATCCCTGAAGATGCCCGGTCTCGCGCGCTGCCTCGATCACGATACTGGTCACATGACGCGCTGAGGTGCGCGAACCAGAAGAGTAATGGATTGTCAGACACCGGCAACGGAAGGAAATCGCAGTGATTATATCCGAATTCGCGAAGCTCGACGTTATCGATCCGATCGCGATTCAGCTGCTCGAATCACGCCTGCTGGGAACGATCGTTCGTCCTGGTGACGAGGAGTACGAGTCCGCGCGTCAGGTTCACAATACGTTGATCGACCAGTATCCGGCGCTCATCGTGCGTGCCGCCGACGCGGCGGACGTGATTCGCGCGGTCGAATTCGCTCGAGACTTCGACCTCCCGCTCACCGTGCGGAGCGGCGGTCACGGTGGCTATGGCTCCGTCAACGACGCGCTGGTACTCGACCTGAGCGGTATGAAGGCGGTCAGTGTTGATCCGGTGAAGCGGACAGCCTGGGTTCAGCCCGGAGCCAAAACCTCGGATCTGCTGGTAGCGGCCGGTCCGCTCGGACTGGCCTTGTCGACTGGCGATACCGCGTCGGTGGGCCTCGGTGGCCTGGCCACTGGTGGCGGCATCGGCTGGCTCGTCAGGAAGCATGGGCTGACGATCGACAGCATGCTCTCGGCGGAGATCGTAACGGCCGACGGCCGCCTGATCGTGGCCAGCGAGGATCAGCATCAGGATCTGTTCTGGGCCGTGCGTGGTGGCGGCGGGAATTTCGGCATCGTGACCGGATTCGAGTTTCAGCTTCAGGAAGTCGGTCAGATTCTCGGTGGCGCGATCGTGCTCCCGCCGACGCCGGAGGTCCTGCGCGGCTATGCGGACTACGCCGCCACGGCGCCCGACGAATTGACGACAATCGCGAACCTGATGGCGGCGCCGCCGCTCCCGATCATCCCGGCGGAAGCGCACTTCAAGCCCGCGCTCCTGGTGATGTTCGTCTATTCCGGCGACCTGGAAGAGGGCAAGCGAGCCCTGGAGCCACTGCGTGCGCTGGCCAAGCCGATCGCCGAACTGATCGCGCCGATGCCCTACGAAGGGATGTATCAGCTGACCGCCGCCGCGTCAGAACGACACGCGGGTACGGTGAGGTCTGGATTCATGAAGGGACTGACGGATGAGGCCATCTACACGATCCTCCATCATATCGAGACGCGGCCCGCTCCGTTTGGAATCGTACAGCTGCGAGGACTGGGCGGTGCCCTGTCGCGCGTGTCAAACGACGCGACGGCATTCGCGCACCGGGACAAGTCGATGTTCCTGGCGCTCATCAACATCGGAGACATGGAAACCGACTTTGCCTGGGTTCACGATCTGTGGGGAAAACTGGAGCCGATGACCTCCGGCGTCTACGTCAACTTCCTGGAGGACGAGGGCGAGGACCGGGTACGTGCGGCCTATCCTGGCGAGACTTATGTTCGCCTGGCGGACGTCAAGCGGCGCTACGACCCGACGAACCTCTTCCGCCTGAACCAGAACGTGAAGCCGGAGTAGGCGGCCCTCACCTGCAACCCTTCTCCCGTCACACGGGAGAAGGGGCCACCACGAAGTCAATCGTCTGCTCTGCTAAACGTGACACCTTCTCCTGCTCGGCGGGAGAAGGTGTCACCGTAGCGCCGGATGACGGCCGTTCAACCCCGTCTCAACCTCACCGCCATGTGCTCGGCAATGGTCATGCAGGTCAAATTGGTGTTGGCGCGCGTGACGTCGGGCATGATCGATCCGTCGATAACGCGCAGGTGCTCGACGCCGAGGACGCGGCAATTGGAATCCACGACCGTGCGTGGGTCGTCGATCGCACCCATGCGACAGGTCCCCGCGATATGCCACGTGTCTCGCGAGGACGTGAGCAGCCATTCATCGAGCGCGCGGTCGTCCGCAACGTCGGCAGGTGTCGCGAATGGGGAGTCCGGCACCTGGGTGACCAGCGTGGCCTTGTCGGCGATGGCCCGCACTGCACGGTGCTGGACGATGGCGAAGAGTCGCCGCGCACCGTCTCGCAGACGGATCAGGTCGCGTGTGTCGCCGAGCAGGTTGAGGTCAATCTCGGGTAGCGTGAATGGGTCGGCGTCGATGAGTCGAAGCGTGCCGCGCGAGAAATTCTGCCACGTCAACACGTTCAGTCCGCCGGTCTCCAACCCCGCTTCGTCGTATCCGCCGATGTTGCGACTGCTGATGACCATGTCGTTCTCTCCGGCCCCGGCCAGGCCCGAGCTATAGCGGATGTAGCTGCACATTAGCCGCTCCTCCCAGTGGCGAGGACGGGCTTCGGGCTTGAGATCGAGCCGGATGCCGACCGCGGCGTGATCGAGCAGGTTGTTCCCCACCGGAAGATCCCGCAGCACCGGGATGCCGATCTGCTGGAGATGGTCGGCGGGGCCGATACCGGAGCGCATCAGAATGCCGGGCGAGAAGGCCGCTCCCGCTGAGATGACGATCTCGCGGCCATGAATCTCGACCGGACCATCGCTTAAGTAGACGCGGACCCCAGTCGCGCGGGTGCCGTCGAATAGAACTCGATCGACATGGGCGTTGCCGATGATGGTGAGGTTGTCGCGGCCGCGGGCTGGTTCGAGGTAGCCGTCGTTGGTCGATACCCGGCCGTCCTGTGTACGGTTGAACGGCAGCGAGGAGATACCGGTCGACCCCGGCGCGTTCAGGTCCGGATTCCAGGGATAACCGATCTCCAGCGCCGCTTCAAGCATGGCCAGGTCGACCTTGCCCCACTGGGACAGGGTTGGGCGGTAGATGGTGATCGGTCCGCGGTTGCCGTGGTATGGCGCGTCGCCGTAGTCGAGGTCCGTCTCCAGCCGGTTCATCGCCGGAAGGAGTTCCTCGCCCGACCAGCCTTCGCAGCCCTGCTCAGCCCAGCCATCGTAGTCCTCGAGCATGGCGCGGTGAGCGACCATGTAGTTGATCGTGCTGCTGCCGCCAAGCCCGCGCCCGCGATCGTAGCGACGGGGCTCCTGGACAGAGGTGCGCCGGGCTCGCAGGTCCGGCCACTGGTGTGCGGCGTGGACCAGCGGATTGTTGATGCCGAGCGGATTGGCACTGTGCATCTCCGCTGGTGCTTCGTGAGCGCGGTAGTCAGGCCCCGCTTCGAGCAACAGCACCGACACATTCGGATCTTCAGTTAGCCGCGCCGCGAGGACCGCTCCCGACGATCCCGCGCCGGCGATGACAAAGTCGTACTGGCGATCCTGTTCCACGGACTGCTCCTCCCGGTATGGACCTGACCACGCGCCACGGTTAGAATGAGCGGGTATCTCTGCTCGGTCTCCATAGTAGTACGGAATCGGGACCGCATCACGAACGACATCGCTCGGGACGGTGCTTGTAACGGCGATTGACGTGCGCGAATCCGCCGCAGGCATCGCTCATGCGGGTCCGAAGAAACCGTAACCCACTGGTTTATTCCGCCGGCTCAATGAGAGGAGACTTGGTGCCGACGAAATTCGCCACACGATTCGCAATGGCGATGCTGGCGCTTGCCATGATGTTCGGTGCGGCCTTGCCAGCCGCCGCCGTTTCGAGCACGGTCAGCACTGCCAAGATCTTTTTAGTCGCACTTAACGCGAGTGCGCCACAGGACCAGTTGATCGGCTGCGGTGACCAGTTGATCCCCGTTCAGGTGAACATTCAGTCCACGAGTTCGACCCAGGACAAGATCACCGAGGCGCTTCAGGCGCTCTTCGGCATCAAAGATCGATTCTACGGCCAGTCCGGACTCTACGACGCCCTGTACCAGGCCAATCTAACGGTCGATGCCGTTCACGTGCTGTCGGACGGCGCGGTGACGGTCGAACTTTCGGGCAGCCTGAACATTGGCGGCGTTTGCGATGAACCGCGCGTCAAGGGGCAGATCGAGCAGACCGTGCTGCAGTTCCCCGACGTAACCGGCGTCGTGGTCCTGCTCAATGGCCAGCCGCTGCTGCCGGGCGGCAACACGCAAACCTTCCCGGAGACCGGTCACACCGTCTCGGGACAGTTCCTCACGTTCTGGCAAAACAATGGGGGTCTTCCCGTGTTCGGCTATCCGCTTAGTGACGTCGTGGTCGAGAACGGTCGTGCGGTGCAGTACTTCGAGCGCCAGCGCTTCGAGTACCATCCGGAAAACCAGGCGCCGTTCAACATCTTGCTCGGTCTGCTGGGTACACAGAAAGCCAGCAATCTCGGCCTGCTCGGCACGCAGCCGTTCAAGGCGCTTCCAGCGAACTCCCCCAACCGTGACCAGTGCATCTTCTTCGCGGAAACCGGGCACTACGTCTGCTATGGGTTCCGCCACTACTGGGAGACGCATGGCCTGAACTTTGGCGATCCAGGTGTGAGCTATCGCGAATCGCTGATGCTGTTCGGTTATCCAATCTCGGACGAATTCACTGATCCGCAGTCCGGGATGACGGTGCAGTACTTTCAGCGAGCGGTCTTCGAATACCATCCGAATAATCCCGCGGACTGGCGGATTCTGCTAGCTCGCCTCGGAGCAGAGGTTTATCACCCGTAGACGGATGTCGCCGATCTGGAGACCTGAGAGATGCACGCCGCGCGTTCAATCGGACGCGCGGCGTTCTTGTGCCGCGCACCTCCGTAGGAGCGAATGCCAGTCTGTGCTATCGTGAGCGCCATGAGGACGATCCTGGTACAAGGAGGGAAACGTGGCGACGAACGAAGAGATTCAGGAGTGGCTCGAAGAGCGCGAGGGCCGCTTTGTTGCCGTAGCCGACGAGATCTGGCGCAAGCCACAACTCGGTCTGGGCGAAACGGAAGCGTGCGCGCTCCACACGTCGGAGATGGAGAAGGAAGGCTTTCGCATCACCGCAAATATCGGCGGAATGCCAACCGCCTTTATGGCCGAGTGGGGCAGCGGCTCGCCCAAGATCGGCTTCCTGGGCGAGTACGACGCGCTGCCCGGGCTCTCCCAGAAGCTTCAGCCGACCCAGGACCCGGAGGTCGAGGGCGGCCCAGGGCATGGCTGTGGACATAACCTCCTCGGAACCGGCGCGCTGGCGGCGACAATGGCGCTCAAGGCCTGGCTGGAAGAGACCGGCCGCGAGGGGACCGTTCGCTATTACGGCTGCCCAGCCGAAGAGACGCTGATCGGTAAGGTCTACATGGCCCGTGAAGGCGTATTCGATGACCTCGATGCGGCCATTACCTGGCACCCATCGGACTTCAACAACGCCAGCAAGGGCAGCTTCACCGCCATGGACAACATCAAGTTCCGTTTCCATGGCAAGACGGCCCACGCGGCCGGCAACCCGGAGCATGGCCGGTCGGCCCTGGACGCGGTCGAGCTGATGAACACCGGCGTCAACTACATGCGTGAGCACGTGATCCAGGAAGCACGCATCCACTACGTGATCACCAACGGTGGTGGCGCGCCCAACGTCGTCCCGGCCGAGGCGGAGGTCTGGTACTACGTTCGGGCTCCAGAGCGAGATCAGGTGGACGAGCTGACCGCACGGGTGCGCGATATCGCCAAAGGCGCCGCGCTCATGACCGGCACGACGCTCGAAGAAGACATGCAGGGCGGCTGCTACAACGTGCTGCCGAACTACGCGCTGGCCGACCTCGCGCAGTCGATCCTGGGGGAACTCGGCCCGATCGAGTTCACGCAGGAGGAGCAGGACTTCGCCGCGGCGGTGGTGAACGGCTTCCCGCCCGGCACGCGTGAAGCCAATATGCGCCGCCAGAACCTGCCGGTCGACCTATTCGCGAAGCCGATGAATGGCGACATCCAGCCGGTCCATGATGAGGGTCGCACGGTCGGCGGTTCGACCGACGTGGCGGACGTCAGCTGGATCACGCCGACCGTCACCGTGTTGACGGCCTGCCATCCGGTCGGTATTCCGGGTCATAGCTGGGGTATTACCGCCACCGCGGGCATGTCGATCGGCCATAAGGGAATGATGCTGGCGGCCAAAGCCATGGCCATGACTGGCGCCGCGCTCTTCCTGGATTCAGCGTTGATCGAGGACGCCCAGAAGGAGTTCATGGAGCGGACGAAAGACCGTCCCTACAAGACCCCGCTGGCGGAGGGCCTCAAGCCGCCGGTTCCGAAGCACGTCCTCGCGGCTGCAAGATAGAAGACGCACATGCGCGGCGTCGTTCGGCGCCGCGCCTCTGGCCGCTGTTGCTGCTCTCAACGCGTCACAGCCGGGCCAACGATCGTTCCTCTTCAATCATGCTCACCCACCGCTCCACCTCATCCACCGTCCTCAAACGTACGAAGCTGACGTGTGACCAGCGTGGATCGTGCATGGCGGTCTCAAATCGACTGCGTCGAGAGCGATGGTGTCTGATCGTGTAGGTGATGAGCGATTTCTCCGGACTCCAGAACATCATGTGTTCCCAGAATCTTTCACGGTTGGTTCCCCAGAGGAGTTCCTGGCTCCGGTAGCGGCCCCAGGAGCGACGAATGCAGCGCACAAGGACTGTCCAGAGCGGGAGATCGAGCCAGACAATGGTATCGGCCAGCGGCCAACTGAGGTCGACCTGCTTGCTGTAGTTGCCGGCCATCACCCACGACTCGGCCCGGGTCGCCTGACGCACGCGGTCGCGGAAGACCCCGGGGTCCGATTCAGTCCAGTTCGGTTCCCAGAAAAGTGCATCCAGCTCGATAAACGCGGCATCGAGTTTCCGTGCCAGCCGTTCGGCGAGCGTGCTCTTGCCGGAATTTGAGCTGCCGACGACGACGATGCGTCGCCCGCTGGTTGCAGTCATGGTTGGTATCCACGCTGAAGTGACAAATCTGGCCACGTTTCGTTGGAGCGAGAAAGTGTACCAGAAGGTCTACCAGTGTAACCACGTCGATGAACGGGCTCGATCTGAGCGGGAGATCTTTCGGGTTTGCGATGTCTCCTGCTCGGAGGTGCCGTTACGATGGCGTCACTCGCCGGTACTGAGATCCGGCTCGGTCGGCGCCTCGATGCACATGGGTGGATCCGGCTCGTAGCCTCGAAGCTCGCCCCACCGGAACGCGGCCCAAAGCGTGAGTGCGAATGTGGCCAACCCGCCCGTCACCACGGCCACCGGCGCGCTAAAGACGGACGCTACCAGGCCAGACTCCAGCTCGCCAAGCGCCGGACCGGCCTCGCCAAGCGTCATGTGGATGCCAGCCACCCGTCCCCGGATCTCGTCCGGCGTGAGTGACTGACGCAGCGTCGTTCGGATAACATAGGAGACCGTGTCGGTGGCGCCCGTGATCGCGTAGAGCACGTAGGCGAGTGCGAAGACGTTCGTCAGACCAAACAGTGCCCAGGCCAGACCGAAGGCGCCCACGCTGACGAACAGGACCGTTCCCTGACGGCGAATGTCGCGCCGCAACGTCAGAATCGTTCCCGAAATGAACGCGCCGACCGGCTGCGCCGAGGCGAGCAGCCCGTAGCCGCGCACTCCGACGTGCAGCACATTGGCGGCGATCAGTGGAACCATGGCCCGCGCCGAGGCAAAGAACGTCGCATAGAGATCGATCATCAACGTCTGCCAGACGAGCGCGGTGCCGTGCGCGAAGTCCCAGCCCTCGCGGATAGCCATAGCGTGGCTGATCGCCGGGCGCTCAGCGCCGGTGCCCCGGTGTCGGATGGCGCGGATGGCGACGACGATCGCCACGAAGGAGATGGCGTCGACGGTGTAGATCGCACCAAAGCCTGCCTGCGCGATGATGAGACCTGCGAGCGGCGGCCCGATCAGCGCACCGACCTGCCAGATCAGCGCATAGAGACTGTAGGCGTTGGTAAGGTAGTCACGATTGACCAGGAGCGGCACCAGCGCCTGCTGGGCCGGTTGTGCGAAGACCGACGCGGTTACGCCCACGGCCGTCAACCCGTAGAGTGCGAAGATGCTGACGTGGCCGGAAATCGAGAGAAGCGCCAGTGCTCCGGCATTCAGCGCGGCGAAACACTGCGCGATGGTGATCACGGTGCGCCGGTCGTGGACGTCGGCGAATGACCCGCCGATCATAGCCAGGAGCAGAACCGGCAGCACGCGCACCAGCCCGAGCAGCCCGAGACCGAGCGCATCAGCGCTCAACGCCAGGGTGTGCCCTGCCAGCGAGAGATGATGGGTCTGTCCACGAAGGATCTGCAGCACCTGCCAGTTTACGGCGAAGAGCTGCATCTGGGTCCCGATCATCGAGATCAGTTCGCCGCCCCAGAGGAGCCGGAAGTCGCGGAAGCGGAGGACCGCCAGGCGTGAGCGAGGACGCGGCGCCCCAGCGTCGGTTGGTCGCGGCGAGTTGGTGCTCATATCATCCAGACGGTCAGATTCGGATCGGATGGCATTATCCAACATGACGGTTGGGCATGACCAGGATCGGCATGGGACAAGGCGCGATACCTGACGCGTGTACCGGAATGCCGTGCGTCTCAGGGCCGCGATGCTTAATGAATTCAGGAAGGATTGGACGAGCGATGGCTCAGAATGAAGTACAGAGGATCATCAAAGTCGGCGGAGTCGGGATGGTGATGGTCACCCCAGACACCGCCACTGTACGAGTCGGCGCGGTCATCGCCGACACATCGCTGAAGGCGGCTCTGCGGCAGGTCGACCAGCGTATGAATGCGGTGATCGCGGCGCTCAAAGAGAGCGGGATTCCGAGCGAGAAGATGAAGACCACCGACTACCGCGTGGACGTGAACCGCAACTTCGATCTTCCCAGTCGACCCATTACCGGGTACACGGTCTCGCACAAGCTGCGAATCAGCGTCGCTCCGATCGAGAAGATCGGCGACGTGCTGAGCCTCGCCGTCGACACGGGAGCGAACTCCATCGACAACGTCGAATTCACCACTGCCGATCTCTCCGCGGCGATGCGACATGCGCGCTCGCTGGCGATGGCCGACGCGAAGTCGCGTGCGCAGCAGCTCGCGGATGACGCAAATCTGGAGCTCGGCGATCCGATCAGGATCATCGAGGGGACCGACGACGAGCAGATCGACACCGCATCCTACATGATGTTGGAATCCCGCATGGCCGCTCCGCCGCAAATCGAGGTGGGCCAGCAAACGATCGAGACGAACGTCTCGGTTGTCTACGAGGCCCGGTCCCGCTCGTAACCCAGCGCTGGCCACTCCTGCGTATATCCGGGCGGCAAGGACAGGCACAGCCGCCCGTGGCGCACCTAAGCTCGACTATGGCTTGAATGGCTGACCAAATCGTTCGCGGCTAACAACCTCACCGAGGGGCTTCCGGTTCTTCTTGCCGTGTCCGATGTCATCGGTCGGATAGCCGAACGGGACATACGCCAGGATCTCGTAGCTATCGGGGATGTTTAGGACTTCCTTCATTGGCTCGAATCCTCGGAATCCGGTCCAGTTCGAGCCGACGCCTTCTGACCATGCTGTCAGCATCATTGATTGGACCGCGCGACTACCGTCCGAGACACCAAAACGCGAATCCTTCTCGACGAGGACCACGACGGCAAGCGGCGCCTGCGCGGCGTAGTGACCGGTGGTGGCCAGCTCAGCCAATTTCTGCAGCATGTCGTGATCCTGCACCACCACGAAGTGCCACGGCTGTTTATTCATCGAGCTGGCCGTGAGATGCGCCGACTCGACGATCTTATTGACCACGTCGGTCGGAATCGGTTTGTCCTGATAGCTGCGAACGGCCAACAGCGTGCGAACCGCCTCGAATACATCCATCTGGATTTGCTCCCTTCCGAGTATCCAACTTAAACAACGCGAAAGTTGCCGCGCCTAATCCGGCGCCGCCCGTTACGGTGTCGCGCGCACTAATCGCGCCGCGTGTTGATTTGGGGGCTTTCGGTGGATTAAGCGGGCCTCTGGCGTTGCCTGAACGACGATATCGGCGATGGAGCGAGCGTGGCCGCCCATTTTCCGAGCTGTCGCAGTTCTTCTGTTATTACATCTTTCAGCGCTGCAAGATCCTCATTGATCACGCGCCAGACTTCATCCAGAAGAATGTCGGTGTAGCCGTGAGCCAACACGTTTCGAAACGCGGTAATCTGGCGCCATGCTATCTGTGGATGGCGTGTTTTCAGCGAATCCGACAGATGACTCGCGGCGTCGGACAGTGTTTCGAGACGACGCAGGACAGCATCCTGGGTACGTTGGTCGTCGAAAAATGTGTCCCGACGAAGTGATCCGTCTGGCCCACCAAGGTAGTTCTCGATCAGTGAGATGCTCTCGCTGCGTACTGTAGGTAGACTCGTTCGTCTCTCATAGCAGGACCGCGTCGCGAAGAACGTTGTCCTTCATGCGGTGCAGGGCGGCACTGTCGACCACGTCGACCTCTCGCCCGAGCAATTCCTCCAGCGCGTGCCGGAGATCTTCAAGTGCACCGAAATAGGCAAGCCCATGCACATCGGCGACCATGTCGATCAGCATGTCAATATCACTCGCAGCGTCAGCTTCCCCGCGTGCGACCGACCCAAAGATCCGGACATTAGCCGCACCATTCGCCTCTGCTGCGCGAATAATTTCCTCACGATTGGCGCGCAATTCCTCGAGAGTTGGCGCGTGTTTTGTCTGGACCATGACAGTTCTCTCCCTATTCGCCCGGGCGTTTCCGCATCGACAACTCTACGCCATCTCCCTCGGGCGGTACTGCAATGCCTCGGCGAGGTGAGGGGGCGTGATGCGGGGCTCGCCGGCCAGATCCGCGATGGTGCGAGCGAGCTTCAGGACCCGGTGGTAGGCACGGGCGGAGAGCTGGAGCTGGCGCATGGCGGCGCGCATGAGCTGCTCGCCAGTGGAGTCGAGCACGCAGAAGTCGCGCACTTCGGCGGGGCCCATGTCGCTGTTGAGCCGCACATGCATGCCCTGGAAGCGCGTGGCTTGAACCGCGCGTGCCTGCTCGACCCGCGCCCGGACGGCGGAGGACGGCTCGCCGGGACGACGATCGGCCAGCTTTTCGTATTCGATACGGGGGACTTCGAGATGGATGTCGATGCGGTCCAGCAGCGGACCGGAAATACGCTTCTGGTAGCGGGTGATCGACTGGGGCGTGCAGCTGCAGGGCTTGACGGGATCACCGGCGAAGCCGCACGGACAGGGGTTCATGGCACCGACAAGAACAAAGTTCGCGGGAAACGTGATGGCGCCTGTTGCGCGCGAGATGGTGACGACGCGATCTTCCAGCGGCTGGCGCAAGACGTCGAGCACGCGCTGGCCGAATTCCGGCAGCTCGTCCAGAAAGAGAACTCCCCGATGGGCCAGCGTGATCTCGCCCGGCCTCGGCCAGGTACCACCGCCGACCAGACCAGCATAGCTGATGGTGTGGTGCGGCGAGCGGAAGGGACGCTGCTGGAGCAAGGGCCGGTCGGACGGCAGCAGCCCGGTAACCGAGTAGATACGCGAGACATCGAGCGCTTCCTCCCGTGTCAGGGACGGCATGATGCCGGGCATCGCCCGGGCTAACAGCGTCTTTCCCGAGCCAGGTGGACCTTGCATTAGCAAATTATGAGCTCCAGCCGCCGAGACCTCCAGTCCGCGCTTGACGTGCTCCTGTCCACGAATGTCTTTGAAATCGATTCCGGAAAGCGGTTCGTCGTCGTGAAAGCCGTTCGGCGTCGACGTGAAGACCGAGATCGGTGCTTCCAGGGTCAGGTGACGGACCAGATCGGCCAGAGATTCGACCGGGAATATCTCGACGCTGTCGACCAGCGCTGCTTCGGCCGCGTCGACCGCGGGAACGAAGGCGCGCTTCAGCCCGTGCTCGTGGGCCAGCCCGACCATCGGGAGGATGCCGGTGGTGTGGCGCAGACTGCCATCCAGCGAGAGCTCGCCGATGACGAGCGCATCGTCGACGTCGGCCACGAGTTGTCCGGAGGCGATCAAGATGCCCAGCGCGATCGGCAGGTCGTAGGCGGGGCCTTCTTTACGGATGTCGGCAGGAGCCAGGTTGACCGTGATCTTGCCCAGGGGGAAGCGCGCACCCGAGTTGCGAATGGCCGAGCGGACGCGCTCGCGTGATTCCTGCACCGCGGCGTCGGGAAGTCCAACGATGGCCATGCCGGGCATACCCTGATGGCTATCGACCTCCACCTCGACCAGTTCGCCGTCCAGGCCAATGACGGCGCAGGTGAGCACCTTCGCGAGCACGCTCCCCTCCTTGAGTTCACAGGTTTTGTTCAGTTCGCGCACATGAGGTACGTACAGGTTTCCGTTGTGCGAGTATAGCATGGGTTCGGCGCGACAGAGATTGCCACAAATGGAATGATTGTGTGCCATGACAGCGATTGTGGACCACTGGAAGCAAGCACCATGGTGAACTGAGAGGACCAGGATGTCGGATAGAAGCCGCCGCAAGGAATTAGTCTCGGAATACAAACTGACGCGTCGCGAAGCCGGCGTCTATCGCATCGTGAACACCAGCAGCGGGAAAGCGCTGTTGGGATCGAGCACCAATCTCGACAGCGTGCGCAACAAGATGGAGTTCGCCAGAAAGACGAACTCGCCCGGCACGCTTGGTTACCAACTCAAGGCCGATGTGGAGCGGCTTGGCATCGACGCGTTTGCGCTGGAGATCCTCGAGGTCCTCGACGTCACGCCAGAGATGACCGACGCACAGGTTCGGGCGGATTTGCAGACGCTCGAACAGCTGTGGCGCGAGAGGCTTGGGCCACAGGAGCTGTACTAGCGGTTGGTGCGGCGATTCATGGTGATGAGCACAATCCTGCTCGAATGGTAACGACCCGGTAACTCGTAGTTTGCCGGGTCGTTACGCACTGCCCTCGGTTAGACGCTCGTACAGGTCCCGCTTACGCACGTTTGTCCTGTTGAGCACTTGTTACCACAGGCACCACAGTTGTTGCTGTCGTTGGAGGTATTGGTCTCGCAACCGTTGCTCGGATTGCCATCACAATCCGCAAAGCCAGCGTTACATGCCACTACTGTGCACGTACCATTGTCGCAACCTGGAGTACCGTTGGCGACCGTGCATTGATGCCCACACGTGCCACAGTTGTTGACGTCGGTTGTCAAGTCAAACCCATTGTCCACCACACCGTCGCAGTCATCGTCCAAGCCGTTGCACGTCTCCGTCTGCGGACCGGTCACGCTGACGCACGGTCCCCAGGATCCTTCCGCGGTACAGGTCTGGGTACCGCTTGCGCAAATTCCCAGCAAGCCGGTGCTGCAGCTCTGGCTGGCCCCTGGTAAACAGGCCGCGTTCGTGACGCAGGTGCCGTCGACGCACTGCCCGCTACTGCCCCCGGACGAACACGCAGTCCCGTTGAGGGCATTGGTGTACTCACACTGCTGTGTCGCCGGATTGAAAGCGTCGATGGTGCAGTCGTTGTCGTCATTGCAGTCGATCGTTTGACAGGTTCCGCTGTTGCATGTCTCGCCCGAGCCGCATTGGTTTCCGCAGGCCCCGCAATTATCCGGATCGGTCGAAGTATCGACGCACGATCCGCCGCAGGTCGTGAGGGAATCCGGACATTGGCATGTACCAGATACGCAAGCGGCGTTCGCCTCGCATACGTTGCCGCACCCGCCGCAGTTGTTCGGATCAGAATCGAAGTCGACACAGACGTTGCTGCACAGTCTCGGCGCCGAATTGGGGCAGCAATCCGGCTTCTTGTCTTTACCGTTGCCGCCTTTGGCGGCAAGTGCGCTGCCGCCGCTGACTGCTCCGACTACCCCGGTCACCGCTCCGGCGAGCAGACCCTTGAGCACGTTCCGTCGAGAGTTTGTCGCGCCCAGATTCCGCGCGAGATCATCGAACCGCCGTTGATCCATTGACCCCTCCCCAACACATTCCGGAATCTACGACGAGCTGATTCGTCGGGTAGATTCGTGATGTTTTGCCCAATCATGAGAATTCTGCTCGGCACAGGCTATCAGATGTGTTTGGAAAGTCAAGCACGATAGTACTAGTACCGGTCCTGACGAACGTGATCGCGAGGTCGTCGAGCCGTCCCGAGAATCGTCCGACGCGCCCTCCGGTTCCCTCTGAGCGGCCGGCGTCATGGGTACCTCGCCATTCACATCTGCTGGAAACCGTGCAACCGGGCGGTTCAGTGTGTCTTTCAGGCACGCAGCATGGTTGGCGGTCCGGGCATCGACGCTATAATGCCCTCATGGGTGGGGACAACACGACGCGACAGCAGCAAACATCGCGTTTGCGGGCGACGACGAGCCGTCGTCCGTCGTCAGACCTTGTGCCGTCGCGTCAACAATATTTCGATCTGAAGCAGCAGCACCCGGACGCGATTCTGCTGTTTCGCCTTGGCGATTTCTACGAGACATTTGACGACGATGCCAAAATCGTGGCGCGCGACGCCCGCATCACGCTGACAACCAAGAACTTCGGTCGCAGCGGCCGTGTTCCGATGGCGGGGATTCCGCACCATGCGCTCAACCATTATCTGGGTCGCCTGTTGGCGGCGGGTCACACGCTGGCGATTGCTGAGCAGATGTCGGAGCCGGGGAGAGGGCTCGTCGAGCGAGCCATTGCGCGCGTCCTGACCCCTGGAACGATCGGCGAGGCGTCTCTCCTGCCTGCCACCGAGAACCGCTACCTTGCCGCGCTCTTTCCGTCGGGGGAGCGTGCAGGCCTGGCCTGGGTCGACGTCAGCACCGGCGAGTTCGCGACCATTGAACTACCGATTCAAGCGGTGAGCGACGAACTGGCGCGGCTCAATCCCGTTGAGTGTCTGATACCCGACGACGTCGAACCACGTGAATTGGCAGTTCCCGGATATGAGCGGCGCCTGGCACGATGGCAGTTTGAGCCGGATCGCGCGAAGCATCGGCTTTGCCGTCAGTTCGGTACTCACTCGCTGGCGCCCTTTGGCTGCGCCGATCTGCCGCTGGCCGTCGGCGCCGCTGGAGCGGTGCTGGCCTACATCGAACACACCAATCAGTCGCTGATGCCCCTGCTCAAGAGTCTCCGTACCGAGATGCCGGATCGAGCGGTCGGCATCGACGCGGCGACACGGCGCAACCTGGAACTGACGCGGAGCCTGCGGACCGGCGGGACAAAAGGCAGCCTGCTCGGGGTGCTCGATCAGTCGCGTACCGCGATGGGAGCGCGTCGGCTGCGGAGCATGGTAAACCAGCCGATTCGTGATCTGCCGGAACTTCAACGGCGGCAAGCGGTTGTCGCGGCGCTGGTGGCGGATTCGGCCGAACGGGTCCGGCTCGCCTCCGCCATGTCGGCGATCGGCGACCTCGAACGACTGATCAGCCGCGTGGCTCAGGGGGCCGCCAGTGCACGCGACGTTCTTACCCTGTCACGCGCGCTGCGACAGATTCCGTCCTGTTCGACACGGTCGTGCGAGTCGGGCGACGCGCTCACGTCAATTCTGGCGACGCTCGATCCCTGCCCCGACGTGGTGAGGGACATCGAGGGTAGTGTTGAGGAACTGCCCGACGGAACCTGTGCCATTCGGACTGGTTGTTGTGATGCACTGGACGCCGCTCGCGAACGGATCCACGGCACCCGGCGCTGGTTGGCGGGCCTGGAGCGGTCTGAACGAGATCGCACCGGCATTCGGTCCCTGAAAGTCGGCTACAACAAGGTCTTCGGCTACTACCTGGAAGTGACCCGGCCGAACCTGTCGCTCGTGCCGGAGGATTACGTTCGCAAGCAGACGGTCGCGAACGGTGAGCGCTTCATCACTGCTCCTCTCAAGGAGGCGGAGACGCGAGTATTGTCGGCCGACGACGAGATCGCGGCGCTGGAGCGCCAGACACTGATGGAGCTCGGCGCCCGGATAACGGCCCAGGCTGGACGTCTGGTCCACACCGCGCGCCAGCTCGCCGAATTGGACGCAATCATCTCACTGGCTGAGGTCGCGGCACGCGGGAATTGGGTCGCGCCGGTGCTGGAGAGCGGGGATGACCTCGAGATCGTTGGTGGGCGTCATCCGGTGGTCGAGGCGACCCGCGCCGGTGAGGCATTTATTCCGAACGACTGCCGTCTCGATGCGTCCACGCGGGTGCTGCTCCTGACCGGTCCCAACATGGGCGGTAAGAGCACCTACCTGCGCCAGACGGCACTCATCGTGCTCCTGGCGCAGATCGGCTCCTTCGTTCCGGCCACATCGGCGCGCGTTGGCCTGGTCGACCGTATCTTCACGCGCGTTGGCGCGCAGGACGACCTGGCGGGTGGCTCCAGCACGTTCATGGTTGAGATGATCGAGACGGCCGCCATTCTGAACCAGGCGACGCGACGTAGTCTGGTCGTGCTGGACGAGGTCGGCCGGGGCACAAGTACGGATGACGGCATGGCCATCGCCCGTGCGGTGCTGGAAGACCTGCACGATCGTATCGGAGCGCGCACGCTCTTCGCGACGCATTACCTCCAGCTGACCCAACTGGCAGCAGATCTGCCAGCGCTCGAGAACACCCACGTGGCGGTGCTCGAGCGGGACCAGGGAGTCATCTTCCTCTATGCGGTCGAGCCGGGTCCGGCTGATCGTGCCTACGGCATTCATGTGGCCCGGCTGGCGGGCCTGCCGCCCTGGGTAGCCGACCGGGCGGAGGACGTCCTGCCCATGCGCGGTCCCGGTGTGCGGCGCTGTGAAGAGCTGCGGAGCGACGTGTGCCCCGGACCAATTCAATCCGAGATCGCCGAGGGATCGTCCGCCTATCAACTGGGGCTGCGCGGGCTTCCAACTCCCCCCGATCCGGCCACGCTTATCGCCCGAGAACTTCGTGCGCTCGACCTTGATACGCTGACGCCGGGACAGGCGATCGACTGGCTGATCAACCAGAAGCGACGGCTGGAAGGGGGTACCAGTGGAACTTGATCCACTGCTGCCTGACAACCAGCGAAGGCTGATTGACGAGTCGTGGCTTTCGGGGGCGCCGCCCCCCGCCGGGCGACCAGTCGTGCGAGTCTTGTCGCCACACACGGCGGCGCGTATCGCGGCGGGCGAGATCATCGAGCGTCCGGCGTCGGTGGTGAAGGAGCTGGTTGAGAATGCTATCGACGCGGACGCGGGCCAGATAAGGATCGACATTCGGCGCGGCGGGCTCGGCCTGATCCGCGTCAGCGACGACGGTATCGGCATCTCTGCCGGCGAGATGTGGCTGGCCTGCCAGCGTCATGCCACGAGCAAGTTGCCGCAAGACGACCTGCAGCGCGTCTCGACGCTCGGCTTTCGCGGTGAGGCACTGCCGAGCATCGCGACGGTGGCGGAGTTGGGCCTGGTCAGCGCGAGCGACGACTCGGGCGTCGGTCACCGGCTGACGGTGTGGGACGGCCGAATTCTGGCCGATGAACCTGCTCCACGTCCTCGCGGCACGACCGTGACGGTGCGGCGGCTGTTCGAGCGGGTACCGGCGCGCCTGGAGGCGGCGAGTCGCGCTCAGACTGAACTCGCGCAGATCACCCAGCTCGTGCGCCGTCTGGCGCTTGCGGCGCCCTGGGTTCGATTCGCGCTCTACCTTGATGATCGTTTGACGCTGCGAACCAGCGGATCAGGTGGCATCTCGACTACCATGATCGAACTCTACGGAACCGGCATCGCCGGAAGCCTGATCGAGCTTAGCGGGACGGAAGTCTCCGGCGCCAGGTTGAGCGGTGTGATGAGTGGACCGGAATTGAGCAGACCCGGTCGCGCGCAGGTCAACCTGATCGTCAACCATCGCTGGGTGCAGCCTCGTGCTCTGCAGGCGATGGTCGAATCCGCCTACCGGCCATTGCTGCCGCGTGGACGGCATCCAATCCTCACGCTCTCGATCGAGACGCCCCCGGAGACCATCGACATCAATATTCACCCGACCAAGCTCGAGGTCCGGCTGCGCGACGAGAAGGCGATCGGCGCGGCGCTGGGGACCATGATTCGCGACGCCCTCGGCGCCCGGCCGGTTCAACTTCGGGAACCGCTCTCGTTCGGTCGTGCCGCGCTCGATCCATTGCCGGGAATTCGTGAGGAATCCGAGGGATGGGACGACCAGCGCCTCATCGTGACCCCATACCTTCCTCCGCTCCGGCTGATTGGGCAGGTGCAGCAGCGACTGGTGCTGCTCGAGGGCGCCGCAGGACTCTATCTGGTCGACCAGCACCGGGCGCACGAGCGAATTCTCTACGAACGGCTCACGGCAAGTCGCGCCGGGCAGGTTCCCGAGCAGCGCGCCTTGCCGGAGCCGATCTTGATTGAGCTACGTCCGGCGCAAGTCGCGCGGTTCGCTCGGCGCATGGGTGATCTGACGGCGTTGGGTTTTGGGTGCGAGGAGTTCGGCGGCCGGACCTTTCTGCTGCGCGCCGCGCCGGTTCTCCCGGGTGTACTTCAGACCCTCGACGGAGGGGCGTTGTCCCACGAGCTTCCGGTCGGCGAGCCGGACGATCTGGTGGAGGCACTGTTAGACCTACCCGGCGAGGACGAGATGGGCGAGGATTGGCAAGAGCGCCTGATGGTCAGCCTGGCGTGCCGCACGGCCATCCGGCGAGGGCGTTCGCTCGACCAGTCAACGATGCACGCGCTGGTCACGGCGCTGGGACAGACGCATTCCCCCGCGGTCTGTCCGCACGGCTCGCCGCTCCTGATGCACCTGAGCCGGTCCCACTTGGAGCGACAGTTCGACTGGCGCTGAGAGAACCCCGCTACACACCTACTCGTCGCTGTGTATTTCGCGATTCGTCGCGCTCCAACGTTCGCCATTCGCGAGGCAACGGTGCCTGCCCACGTTGTGTCGTGCGCTTCTGTGTTCCTGCCCGGACGGGCCCCTGTGCGTTAGGGTTAGTCCGGACCGGCTAGACGAACGGAAGGGAATTGGAAGCGCCGAGATGTTGACAGGCTTGCACGACTGGCAGAGCGGATTGATCTCTGCAGGACTCGTCCTTGGGACGGGGATCGTCGGATTGATACTGCACCGCGTGGTCTACACGCTGGCGCGGCGACTGTCCAGGGTCGAACGCGGCTGGTGGGCCGACGCCAGTGCCCTGAATGCGTCGCTGGTACGGCGGAGCCGACGCCCGGCGCGAATCATCTTCCCACTCGTGGCGATCATCGTAAGCCTGCCACTGCTGCCTGAAAATCCACACGCCGTTCATTCGCTGGCGCATGTCGTCGGAATCGGCCTTATTGCCGCGTTCGCCTGGCTTGTCGTGGCAATGGTTGACGTACTCGACGATCTCGCCGCCATGAAGTACCGCATGGATGTCGAGAACAACCTCTCCGCGCGCAGGCTGCGAACCCAGGTTCAGGTGCTGCGACGCATTGCGGTCGTGGTGGTCAGTGTCGTCGCACTTGCCGCGATCCTGATGACGTTTCCCAACATCCGTCGCATCGGCGAAAGTCTGTTCGCCTCGGCCGGCCTTGTCGCGCTGGTCGCTGGTCTTGCGGCGCGGCCAACGTTGACGAGCGTGATTGCCGGCATTCAGATCGCGCTCACCGAGCCGATCAGGCTGGACGACGTGGTTATCGTCGAAGGGGAGTGGGGACGTATCGAAGAGATTGGGACCACCTTTGTCGTGGTACGGATCTGGGATCAGCGGCGCCTCGTGGTTCCGCTTACCTACTTCATCGAGAACCCGTTTGAGAACTGGACCCGGCAGTCTGCTGAGATACTCGGGACGGTCTACCTCTATACGGACTACAGCGTGCCGGTCGACGAGCTCCGATTGGAGCTACGCCAGGTGCTGGAGCGATCCGGAAAGTGGGATGGCCGCGCGTGTGGTCTGCAGGTGACTAACGCCGACGCGCAGGTGATGGAGCTGCGAGCGCTGCTCAGCGCTCCCGATTCGTCGGTTGCGTGGGATCTGCGGTGTTTGGTTCGGGAGGAATTGATCCGTTTCGTTCGCGAGCGCTATCCGCAGAGCCTGCCACGCACTCGCGCGGAGATCTACGACCGCAGCCCCATGCCACAACAGGGCACTGGACGCGCGACGGCCTGATCGTGGCGAAGCCGCGTGAGGACGGTTGTCTGAACGGCCGGGTGCGAGGGTCCTCGTGCTGGAGAGCGTGACCGATACGATGGTCCTGATTCCTTAGTACCTCTAGCGCTTGACGGCCTTTCCCGTCGATCGTTAGCTTAGTGTCAGGCATGTGACGCGACCTGGCGAGCGCAGCGGTTCAGGAGACCACGGTTGTCGAACGAATGGTCAAAGCCGGACTCATTTCCCGATATCGATGATGCGGTGCAGCGGGAGTTTCTCGCTTTGCGTGAATACCTCGCGCATATTGAGCAGGCACCAGCGAACGGGAACGGAACGCCGAACGGTGCCACGATCGTCGTACCGAACGGGAACGGAAACGGTCAGAAGCGCGCCTGGTGGATCGTGCTGCAAGGTATCGATCGCCTGACGACGATCGCGGCGGTGCGCGATCGCCTTAACAGGTTGCCTGGATGCGACGCCGCGCAAGTGGTTTCCTTATCGTCATCCGAAGTGCGGATGAGTGTCACGACATCTGGCCTTGTCGACCAGAAGCAGTTGGAATTCGTTGTCGCGGCCTGCCGGGACGTCCCCAAGGCGCAGGTGATCGCACGTAACATGAGGCCGGTCCACTGATGGGGTTTTCCGGAGATCTCGAGGATCTTCCTCTGCAGGATATTCTCTACCTCCTATCGACCCGCCGGAAGTCCGGTCGTCTGACGCTGCGCACGGCTGCGAACGAATTCGTGATCCTCTTCGATCATGGCCGGATCGCCTCGGTCGTCACGGACGACGATAGTCTGCGGATTGGCCGGTTGCTGGTTGAGCAGGGCTACGTGTCGGAAGCACAGCTCGAGCAGGCGCTCGCGCTTCAAGTGGTGACCGACCGGAGCTCGCGCATTGGCGACGTGTTGGTGGCGCTCGGCTTTGTCACACGGCAGCAGATCGGTCAGGCCGTCGCGGGTCAATTCGAGGCCTCGCTCTTCCGAGTATTGCTTCACCCCAACGGGACGCTTGAGTTCGAGCCGGAGGAGTCGATCAAGGTCGATCCGTTTATCCAGGATACGTCGGTCGAACTGATGATCCTGAATGCGGTCCGCATGGCGGACGAGTGGCTGGCGTCCAACACACCGGATGAAGTCGTGGATCTCGATGAACGGCCATTCAACACGCGCATCTTCGATCGCCTCGGTGAGTCAGAGCGGAGCGTACTGCTCGCGATTCTGAACGGCGTCCGCACCTCGCATGAACTGGCCAAGGCGACCGGTCTGCCGGCGCCCGAACTCCGTGCGGCACTCCTCACGTTGACCGACATGACGATGATCACCCGCCGCCCGGTCGACGACGAGCCGGAGGAATCCTCAAACGGCTTTAGCCGGCAAGCGCTGGCGATATAGCAGCCTTCGTCCCCTGATCCCTTCGCGCGCGCAATCTGCCGCACCCAAATGGAGATTCATTGGGTGCGGTGACATCGTTCCCACGATTGATCCTCTGCTCCCCAGTTTCGGACATATCGGCTGAACATCGCGACCGAACCCGCGGAGCGCCTCACGATCAGCGGCTCAAGAGCTTCCAGTGCCCTTCGGAGATGACTTCGATGTTGCCGTCAACGACTTTGATGGCGCTCTGATCGTCGAGTGCATACGCCGGAACGGTCATGCGGGCGGCCCATCGTTCTGCGCTCGCCATGGTGTTGTCGGGTAGGTCGACGTTATCCAAGTGGGGGAACATCGAAAAACCAACCACGCCGAGCGTGTCGTCGCCACCGCCGGGCGGAGTCCAGCCGACGAAGTCCTGCCCGATACTGGGGGTCATCACCATGCTACCGGCACTCATTCCCACGTAGACCATCTCGTCCAGCGACGGTAAGAGGTCTGCCAGTCCTGACTGTCGCATCCAGTAGCACAGATATAAAGGGTCGCCGCCATTGACCAGAAGCACGTCAGTCTGCTGGACCATGGGGACCCAGGCACTCCGATCGATGCTGGGCAGCGCGGTGAGCTCCAGCACTCCCAACGACTTCCAACCCAATTCGCACATGGGACTGCGGGGTTCTTGCCCGCTGATGAACCGCCATGCCAACGTGGGACCGTTGCGCAGCGCGTAAGACGCGGTGGTAATGCCGAGGGCGCTGGACTCGGCAATTGGCTTGCTCAGGAGGCCGACCAGCGCGTCGTGGATGCTCGGGTTCGTGATGCCACCGGATGTGAGAAGAAGCTTCAAATGATTTTCCCTTCGTCATCTCGTCGCCCCGCGCGACGGTGTTGTATCGTAACGTGAAATTGACCCAGGACCAATAGCCGGGACTCGTTGAGGTGCTCGTGAAGGGTGCTGATTCCTAAGACATTCCGGAGGCTCGGAATAGGGGGATACCGCGACCGTCGATCGTCGCGAGCCCTAGCGACCGAACCGCAGTCGTCCGCCGGAATCCGTCAGGACGGCGCCAAGGATGCGGGCGCCAACTCGATCGAGGGAATCTTTCGCACGTTGCGCCGCCGCACGTTTGGTTCGGCCGGAGCGAACCACAAGCAGAACGGAATCGACGCGCGCGGCGAGCGCCAGGGCGTCGCCGACCTCGGAAACGGGTGGTGCGTCGAAGACGAGGAAGTCGGCCTCGCTTCGCAGTCGCTCAAGAAGTTGCGTGAAGAGCGGGCCACCGAGCTGATCAGCCGCGGTTGAACCATCACGCCCGAGTTTCGCGGCCGAACCGGCGGAAAGGACACGTAGCCCGCGAATCGAGGTGGCCTGGAGCGGCGTGAAGGCGTCCGGATTTTCGGCCGCCAACCAATCGGCCAGGCCCGAGTCGTTACGGGCTCCGATAAGCTGGTGAACCTGCGGATTGCGGAGATTGGCGTCTACCAGGACGACCGAATCACCGCCCAGGGCGAGCGCGGCGGCCAGGTTCGCGGCGATCGCGGCATGCTGGTTGCCGGTGCCTGCATCTGCCACCAGCACCGAGCGAATCGGCGGCTCGACGTTGGCGAACCTCACGCTCGCGCGCAGCGATCGGTAGGCCTCAGCTGTCGCGGAGGCTGGATCCGCCAGTACGGTGAGACTGGCGGGTGCCGGCGGAATGACATCCCGGCTAATGACTCGCTCCTGCGACTGGCTCACGCGCATGCCTTCTCTCTGCAAATCCATCACCCGGTCCGGCGACCGGCCTAAACCCGAGGAATTCCGACCAGCGTCGGTATCTCGAGATAGCGATCGACATCGTCTTCGGTTCGAAGCGTATCGTCGAAATACTCTACGACAAACGTCAGCAAAATGCCGAATACCGCGCCAAGCAGCCCGGCGGCAACGGTGTTGAGCTTGACGCGAGGTCCGATCGGCGTCGTTGGCGGTCCGGGAGTCTCGAGCTTGGTGATCTGAACCGTACCGTGCGGCGCGTTATCGGTCGTCGATGTGTAGGTTTTGACGATGTCGCTGGCTTCCCGTGCCGATTTCGCCACGAACGCATCCCCAAGGGCGTTTACCACCTGTGCCGCGCGCTGTGGATTGGTGTCGGTCATGACGATTTGTACGGTGTTGGCGTCCGGATTATGCCCAACGGACAGCTTTCCCATAACCTGGCTCGGATCGATGTTGAGCTGGGCTTGCTTCAGCGCGTTGGCCACAAAATCCCAGTTGTTGATCTGGTCCATGTAGGAGACGAGCCGGTTCTTGGCGTAGAGATCGAGCCAGTAGTCCGGCGGTTGGGCGACGGCCATAAGCTGGGTGCTGGTCTGGTAAGTCTTGGGCTGCGCGCTGGTGTAGATGTAGGCGATTCCCGCGGCGGCGATGGCCGCCAGAACGACCAGCCACCAGCGCCGGAGCACGATCAGCGCGTACTCTTCCGGCCTCACCGGAGTCTCCGCTCCGCCGGTATCACTCCGATGACCGGCAGCCCGAGCGCGCTGGTGACCGCTTCCGGCGTTCTGAGCGTGTCATCCAGGTAGTCGACGAAGAGCGCGATGAGCACTCCGGCAAAGACGGCCACCAGCAGTTGCATCAGGTAGAGCATCACCCGCTTGCTCGTGTTCTGACTCGCCGAGAGCGGCTGCTGGATCGTCTGGATCGACGCGGGAACGTTTGGATCGGTCTTGAAATACTGGGTCCCCTTCGACTCCAGCGTCTTTGCCGCCGCCGAGGCGATCATCACGGCCCGGTCGGCACTCGACGAGGTGACCGAGATGGTCAGAATGCGGTTGAGGCGGGTGGACTGAATGGCGCCTTGCACCTCACCGGCTGAGATATCAGGACCGCCGTCGGTCTTGATACGCGCGGCGACATCACTGGCGAAGACGTTGCCCTGAACCACCTGTACCAGATCGTCGAGCGCGTACTCGCTGGCCAGGTATTGGTAGTACCCGTCGTATTGGTTGACGTTCGGGTCATTGGGTTGCTGCGCGGCCCGCACGACCGAGAGTCGTGCCTGCGAGGTGTAGGACACGGCCGTATGCTGCGATTGGAGCAGCACCCCAACCAGCACGATGGCGGGCACGAGTACCACGATATACCAGCGGCGCCAGAGCGTCGTCAGATAGTCTTTCAATTCCACGATGGAGCCGCCTTCATGGCTGGTTGCAGGGCGCGTTCTGGCACGGACGCGAGATGATTCTCCACAAATTGCGTCACTTCCTGTTCGAAGCGGTCTCGACTGAAGTGGGAGGAGTGCTCGACGATGGCATCGGTCGAGAATTCCATGGCACTGAAGCGCCGCACGGCCGCGACGATTCCGTCCGGCGTCTGCGGTTGGAACAGGACTCCGGTGACAGTGTCGACGACGGTCTCAAGCGCACCACCTGCCGCGAGCGCGATGACCGGGCGCCCAGCCGCCTGAACTTCGACCTGTGCGATGCCGAAATCGTCTTCGGCCGGGAAGATCGCGGCGCGGCAGTGTGAGAAGAGGTGATGTTTCTCCTCATCCGAGACGTTGCCCAAAAACTCGATGGTCGGTCCGGCCTGCCGTTCGAGCGAGGCTCGCGCTCGTCCGTTGCCGACGATCTTGAGCGGCAACTGCAACCGGTTGAACGCCTCAATCACGAGATCGAACCGTTTGTACGGCACCAGGCGCGAGATCAGCATGAAATAGTCGCCGGTTTCCGACGCCGATACGGGGGTGATCTGTTCAGTCTCGACGGGTGGGTGGATGACGGTCGACTCACGATTCCAGAATTGCTGGATGCGCCGCGCGACCGTGTTCGAGTTGGCCAGGAAGTGATCGACCCGCAACGACGTCTTGAGATCCCACTGGCGCAGGCGGGAGAGGACGACCGGAAGGATCCGGCGGGCGAACGGATTCAGCCGTTCCCGTTCGGCATAGCGATCGAAATCCCAGACGAACCGCATGGGACTGTGGCAATAGCAGATATGCGGCACGCCAATGGGAGCGCGCACGCCCTTGGCGAAGGCGCTACTCGAACTGATCACCAGGTCGACGTCGTGCAGGCGCAGCTGGTCGAACGCCCGCGGGTAGAGCAGCAAGTAGGGCTGGTGGTGGCGGTGAATCAGCGGCAGCCGCTGCATGAACGAGGTTTCAATCGACCAGTTCCGGTACGAATTCGGCATCAACTCCGGTGCGTAGATCGATGTGTGCACGGTGGCCCGAGGATAGAGATCGTGCAGCGCTTCCAGCACGCGCTCGGCACCGCCATACTGATTGAGATAGTCATGTACCAGCGCGATGCGCCCCTGCGCCATGGTCCGGTCGTTCCTCAGTTCAGTCATGGTTCACATCAGCCACCCGGTAAGGATACACACTCCGACCGCGGATGCCATGCTAGGGACACACTCCTTGCTCGACGACCGGTGCGTGTCCCATGCGGCGTCTGAGGTCCTGTGTCTTGTAACGTTCCGGGAGTCCGAAGGTATCGTTCGCAGTCTCGATTGTCAGAAGCTCCCGGCGGGTGAACAATAAGCCGGTTGTGGTCGTTATTGACGAGGGAGAAAGAGGAGCTGTGGACCGAGAAAAGCTGCGCCAGTCGATCATCGACGCGATCGACGCCCGGCGCGACGAGATTATCGACGTTTCCGAGACGATTCGCCTGAACCCCGAGATCGCCTATCAGGAGCGACAGGCGTCCGCACTGCTGGAGTCGCGTATCGCCGACCTGGGATACGAGGTCGAGCGAGAGGCTGGAGGGCTCGAGACCGCATTCCGTGCCTCGAAGCATGGTCGCGCCGATGGACCCATTGTCGCCGTCCTGGCCGAATACGACGCCTTGCCCGGGATCGGTCACGGCTGTGGCCATAATCTGATTGCCGGATCGGGTTATGCGGCCGCCATTGGGCTCAACGCCGTGATGGACCAGATCAATGGGATGTTCGAGGTGATCGGAACGCCTGCCGAAGAGAATGGCGGCGGCAAGATCCAGATGGCCGACGCCGGAGTCTTCCGTGACGTCGACGCGGCGTTGATGGTGCATCATGCGGGTGACCGGACCGGCGTCGCGACCGGGTACCCGGATGGCACCAACCTGGCGGTGACGACGCTCGACTTCGAGTTCTTCGGCAAGCCCGCCCACGCCGCTGGTGACCCGCAGAACGGTGTCAATGCCGTGAACGCGGTGATCAAGCTCTTCACCGGCGTCGACGCACTGCGCCAGCACGTGCTGATGGAGTCTCGCATCCACGGGATCATCACGCACGGTGGAGACGCCGCCAACGTCGTGCCGAAATACGCCGCGGCGCAGTTCTTTGTCCGGGCTGGTTCGCGCGACTATCTGGAGGAACTGGTCGAGAAAGTCAAGAATGTCGCCAACGGCGCGGCCTTGATGACCGGCTGCGAGGTGAAGATCACGCAGCAGGAGACCTGCTACGATATGCGACCGAGCTATGAGGTCGGCAAGACGTATCTCGAAAATATGAAGGCCGTCGGACTGGAGATCAACCAGCGTCCCGAGGGTCGGGGCATGTACTCGACTGACTTCGGCAACGTCAGCTATCTCGTGCCCGCCGCGACTGGCAGTTTCGCCATCAGCCACGAGCCGATCCCCGGTCATTCACAGCAGGTGGTCGACGCCTCTGGCTCCGAATTCGGCTACGAGCAGATGATCAAAGTCTCGAAGGCCATGGCGCTGACCGCGTTCGATCTCTTGACGGACGAGGACCTGATGCGGCGGTCGAAGGAGGAGCACGCCAACTGGCCAGGGGGTGGGAAGTAGGGGCGGTTGGCAGGGTTGCGTGGTAGTTTGGTGATGCCCGACACGCTTGCCCCTACGCCGACCCGACCACCTCCGCACGCCAGATGCGCATGAGGTACTCCGGTTCGTCCTCGTCCGGGACGTCGATCGTCTTGAGGTAGCGGAAACCGGCCTTCTCGTAGGCGCGGATGGCGCTCGTGTTGGTGACCGACGGGCCGATGATGCAGGACTCGACGTCGTCCGGCGCAAATACGACGTCGCGCAGGAACTGGCGCAGGATGCTCTGGCCGAGCCCCTTATAGGTTCGATCTCGTTCACCGATGAAGAGGTCGATACCGGAGGCCCGCTCGGCCACGTCGACGAGTTGCGCATAGTCCGGGTGATCCGCGATGACATATGACTGGATGTAACCGATCTCTCGACCGTCTTCCAGGATGACATAACAGTCGGTGGGTTCCTGGCCGAGAATGCGGGGGAGGTATTTGGCTTCCAGGTCTTCGACCGTCGGCGCCTGATCGGTCCACCACCACTTCGCCACGTGCGGAGTGTAGAGCCAGCGGTGCATCAGCGGCATATCGTCCCGCGTGAGCGGGCGAAACGAGACGGCGCGGGGCACATTGGACGTCATGTGACGCGACTCAGTACGCGCCGCGCGCAAGGAGCACCGCGGGAATGGTGCGTAGGATGAGCTTGATGTCGAGCCAGGGTGACCAGTGCTCGGCATAGTAGACGTCCAGCCGGACCATCTCGTCGAAGGTGAGATCGCTACGGCCATTCACCTGCCAGAGACCGGTGAGCCCCGGAGTGACGTCGAGTCGCCGGCAGTGCCACTCCTCGTAGTTCTCGACTTCGGCGGGCACCTGCGGCCGCGGGCCGACCACGCTCATCTCGCCGACCAGAATGTTGAAGAATTGGGGCAATTCATCAAGGCTGGTGCGCCGTAGCATACGGCCGATTCGCGTGCGCCGCGGGTCGTCCTTCAGCTTGAACAGCAGATCACCGACGTTGTAGGCGGCTTGCAGCTCGGCCTTGCGGTCCTCGGCGTCGCGGTACATAGTGCGGAACTTGAAGAGCGTGAAGCGCTTCCAGTTCTTCCCGACCCGTTCCTGCGGGAACAGAATCGGGCCCCGCGAATCGAGCTTGATGGCGATCGCGATCAGGAGCATGATCGGCGACGTCACAAAGAGAACCATCGAGGCAATGAAGATGTCCATGCCCCGCTTGATCACGTAGTTCGAGCCGCGAATGCGTGACTCTTTCAGCCGGATGAGGGGCAGCCCACCGACCTCGTAGGTAATGACGCGATCGATCGCCAATTCGAACAGGTCCGGCACCAGGGTAAACGAGACGTCCTGCTCCCGGCACTGCTCGAGGATCGGCAACACCTGCTCATGTGCCACCGGCGGCAGAGCGATAACCACCTCGTCGATGTTCTGTTCTTGTACGACGGTCGGAATTGCCGCCAGGTGCCCTAAATAGTCCGGCCGGACAACCCGTCGCTCGGTGGCGACCGCCCAGCTCTCCTCCGCCGGAGATGAATCGACGAACCCGATCAGTTGGTGGCCAACGTGCGGGCTGTTGAGGATGTTCTCCATGTAGCGCCGTCCCGCCGGACCCGCGCCGACTACCAGCACCCGGTCGACACCGATGCCGCGCGCCCAGAGATACTGCCGCCCGGTCCGTGTGATCAACCGCTTGGCCGCCAGCAGACCGATCATGACGAGCCACGCGTAGATGAAGATCAAGCGCGACGGGTAGAAGCGCTGCAGGAAGCTGAAAAGAATGACCACAGCCATCGCCGTGGTGGCGCCGCTCAAAATGGTCGAGGCCTCGTCGAGAAAGGTCGTCCAGCGAGGCTGGCTGTAGAGACCGCGCAGCTTGAAGATGGCGACCGAGATCACGACCAGCAGCAGCGCCTTGGAGACGAAGAAGCTAAAGGGCTGAGCGAAACCGGGCAGGACGCTGCCGCCGATTTCGAACCGATAGCGGAGCCAGTACGCGATGACAAAGGAAAACCAGACGAGTGCGGCATCGGCCGACGCGCTGGTAACCGGCGCTATCCAACGATGGCGTTGAAGTAGGGTACGCCGTCGTACGCGGCGCTCAATGGTCGCGGCCCCTATGGCCTGTTGTCTCGTCGACGTTGCCACTCTGGTGTCATGTCCCCCTTCGACTGGTGGCATCAGCGACTGAGCCTGGTGCCGAAGTATAGCAGAGCCTGTTCGTTCAGCCTGAGGACCCACGAACTCCGATAGACCACAGGTCACGTCCGCGCTGGGACTTTCTGGTCAAGGCCGATGGTTGGCCCTGTGCTAAGATCTTGATGACGATGATCTCAACCGATCGAGGATCCACAATGGAACGACTTTGGACGCCCTGGCGTATGCGCTATGTTGGTGGAGACGCACAGGAACAATCCTGTATCTTCTGCACGAAGCCGTTGTCTGCGAACGATGTTGCCGAATTGATCCTCTATCGTGGCCCTCACGCCTTCGTCATCATGAATCTCTATCCATATAACACCGGACACGTCATGCTGGTTCCGAACGCGCATGTCTCCGACGTATCCCAGCTTTCGCCAGAATCACTCCAGGGCCTGACCGCCCTGCTCCCATGGGTCACAACCGCGCAACGGCAGGTCCTGCGGTGCGCTGGTTTCAACGTCGGGCTCAATCTCGGCGCGGTGGCCGGCGCCGGCGTGGCGGACCATCTCCACATCCACGTCGTTCCGCGCTGGGAGGGTGACGCAAACTTCATGCCCATTTTGGCGAACACCATGGTTTTACCCGAATTGATACCGGTTACGTACGCAAAGCTCAGGGCAGAGCTGGAGCTTTCGATGCTCGGCAAAGATCCGTCCGAAGACATCGTACCGCAGTCAGGCGCCGTTGTGTACGTACCCTCTGTACGGAAGCTCGCGCTGCGCCGAGCCAAGGACGGCAGCATCGTTTTGCCGAAAGGGCATGTGGAGCCGGGCGAGGCGGCGTGGCAGACGGCTGTACGCGAAATCGACGAAGAGATGGGTCTGCGTGCGGAGATTCGCGGTTGGGCTGGAACCTCAAGGCTTGCCTATGCTGGCGAAGACCGGCTCATCGCCTATTTTTCCGTCGCTGCCGAGCCGGGTCCGGACTTCGAGCGCCATCTGGACAGCGACACGATACTCGTGGCCCCGGCTGACGCGATGGCGACACTCGATTTCGAGAATGACAAACGTCTGATGGCTGCCGGGCTGCGCGAGTTCGGCGTGAGCGGCGAGGGCACAGCGTGATGCATGGGCGATCACGCCAACTTGCCGCCATGTGCGCCAGCGCGCTCATCGTGCTCATGGGTCTGCCCGCGCTCGGTCAGAGCGTGGCGGCGGCGGACCAGCAAGAATACATCGCGCTGGGGGATTCCATCGCGGCTGGATTGGTCACCAGCCTGCCGCGCGACCGGGGCTATCCTGCCCTGGTAACGAACCTGCTGCGGCAGCTCGACGCCTCGCAGTCGCCGCCGACCGCGCTGAAGTCGGTCAACCTGGCGGTTCCAGGCGAGGCGGACGAGTCGTTCGTGGCGAACGGCCAACTACAGCAGTTCAAAGACGAGGTTGCCGCGGTCACGGCACGTGGAGCACGCCTTCAGCTCGTCACAATGACGCTTGGTGGCAACGACATTCTTAACCTGCAGAGCCAGGACAACGCGACACGCCAGGCCGGGCTCAACACGTTCAAGCAGAGCTATCCGGCGGTGGTCTCCGACATTGAACAGGCGTTGGGTGATCTCAAGCCGGTGGTCGTGGTGACGACGTATTACGACCTGACCGGGAGCGATCCACAGGTCAAAAACAGCGACGCCTGGTGGGTGGCGCAGTTCAACGACGTCATACGGAGCACGGCGCAGCAGCATGGCTTCAAGGTCGCTGACCTGGAGCCGGCCTTCCGCAATCACATCCAGGATTGGACCTGGTACCCGACAGATGTGCACCCGAACAACGACGGCCATGCCGAGATCGCGAAGCTGGTCTGGCAGGCGTCCGGCCTCGACCAGTCTGCCCCGAGCGTGACGATCGTCAAGCCCGCCGCGGGAGCGTTGACCCGATCGGTGCCAACTGTTGCCGTAACGGCAACTGACGACGTGGGCGTCACTGACGTACAGCTCTGGCTCGACGGGAAACAGGTCGCCTCGCTGATCTACGAACCGAATCTGGATGAATACCTCGGACTGTGGGATGGTCGCGATTCGAGCGACCCACAGGTCACGCTGAGTGTTCACGTGACCGATCTCGCTGGGCACGTTACGACCG
The DNA here is from genome assembly GCA_963728335.1 of uncultured Chloroflexia bacterium. GTDB lineage: Bacteria > Chloroflexota > Chloroflexia > Thermomicrobiales > Thermomicrobiaceae > CALAGB01. Next base: position 347,388 of record CAVSJP010000004.1, on the reverse strand, counting down.
CTGACGTGAGTGTGACGCTGCCACAGTCACAAGGGGGAGGTTGACCTGGATGATGTCATCCCAGACTGCCATCACAACACGCGTTGACCCGGATGTCGATCTCCAGGGGAAGCTGAGCGTATTCACCTTGTCCGACCTGTTTCAGATGCTCAGCTTTACGCAGAAGACCGGCACCATCACCCTCATTCAGGGTTGGAACTCGCGCACGATCACGTTCGAGGATGGGCGAGTCAGCTACGTCGCCGCCGGCAGCCGCTTGCCCTCGATTATCGAACTGCTGCACCGGATGGGCAAAGTCAGCAAAGATCAGATCGAGGCGTTGCGCGAACGTAGAATCCGCCACGAGTCGGAGATGATCGAACAACTGCGCTCGAGTGGCGTCATCGCCGTCGAGGACCTGCAGATTTGTCGCGAGCAGATGCTCGAGATATCGATCTATACCCTGTTCCTGTGGCGAAATTGCTACTTCACCTTCAAGGCAGGCGAGATCGTTCGCGAGGGCGGTGTCGAGGTCGAAGTCGACAGTATGCAGGTGATCATCGAGGGGACGCGTCGCGTCGATGAATGGATCGAGCTGAGCCCGGTTGTCCCGTCGATCTACATGATCTTTCGCTGGCGACGCGATCGGCCAGCTCAGCCACCCCGTGAGGACCTGCGGATTACGCTCGATCTGGTCGACGCAAAGCGCGATGTCTACGCCATTTCGCGTCGTCTGGGTGTCACCCAGTTTCAGACGGCCCGTGCGCTCTATGAGCTGGTGAAGGATGGGTATATCGAGGCCGTGCCGCCGAACAAGCAAAAGGTTGTCGAGCTCTTCAACCTTGCGGTGGAGTCGATCTACCTGAAACTCTGTCTCTTTGACCGGGCGCGAATCGCGCTCGAGTTCGAGCACCAGCTCAACCGCTTCGCGATCGAGAACCGGCTCAAGGTGCGAATGGCCGCGGGGAAGATCATTATGAGTGATCTGCATACACGGATCACGCCTGTCGAGCTGGTCGACCTCTACAAGCTCTTCATCGCCGTGCAGAACAACAAGTTCTCGAAGATGTTCGAGCCGGTCGTCGCGCAGGGCCTGATGGAAGGGCTCTATCTGCACACCGACGCCGAGTTCAGGCAGATGATGCGGATGTACGAGTTCGTCGAGATCGACGGACTCCTCTCCCTCGAGATGTTCAAGGGCGCACCGGCTACCAACGGGCGCACGAAGTCGGTTTCAACTTCACATTGACCCGAACGACGGCGCGGTCTTCAACCTGACCGCGCCGTTCTCATGGTGCCCGGCAGTTGTCCACGGGGCGGTGAGGTCTACACCTCGACCTGGGCGGGCTCTGCGGGAATCGCGCCGAGTTGCCGCAGCATCCCGAGATCGTCGTTGACCGCGCGATGCTCGATCAATTTCCCGTCTTTGAGGCGGAACATGTGGTATCCCGCCATTTCGACGTGATTGCCGGTCGGCGCGATACCGAAGAAGTCTCCCTGATGCGTGCCGCTCATGATCTGGCGGTGGATGACGACGTCGTCCTCGGAGATCATCTCGAAGAATTCAACGTGGATGTCCGGAAACGCGTTCCGGAAATATTCGACCTGAAACTGGAGCCCTGTCCGGTCGGTGGCCCAGCCGGGCGGCTGCGTGTAATCGATGTAGTCGTCGTGCACGATTTCGGAGATGTTGTCGAAGTTTCCCGACATGACCATTTCCTGATAGGCACGCAACACGGTTCGCTTGTGCTCGGCAGTGGACATACGGGTCTCCTTCCATGACTCCCATATACGCTGTTCTGAACTACATCCAACGTACTCCGATTTCTCGCCGGTGCACCATGAGGAATCCACAGTTCTTCCAGGCAGAACCGCCAACCCGGCTGCCACCTTTTTCAACATCCTGAATCAACGAATTCATGCTATGCTGTACTTGATTCATTGAACGCAAGCGGGAACGTACAATGCCAACGAATCCACCGCGTACGATTTCAGGGTTCGACGTTCTCATTCGCCGTGCCCGCCAAGCAGCCGGCCTGACGCAGGAGCAGCTGGCAGAGCGTGCGGGCGTCAGCGCTCGCACGATCAGTGACATCGAGCGCGCCGTCTTCCGAGCCCCACACCGGATGACACTGGAGCTGATCGCGGACGCACTCGAAATTTCCGAGCACGAGCGCGAGGAGTGGTCGCGGATTCACCGCGTGCGAACCCAGCGGGACCGGGAGACCGCGACGCGGGCAACGACTGATCGGTCGCGGGGCCAGACGCGGCTCCCGTCGATCCCGACGTCGTTCGTTGGCCGGACCGAGGAAATACAGTCGTTGACCCGGCTTGTCCGGAGCCCGGGTGTCCGTCTGGTGACGCTCACCGGGACCGGAGGTGTGGGTAAGACTCGCCTGGCGCTGGTCGTCGCCCGCAACATCGCGGATCGTTTCCGCGACGGCGCGAAGTTTGTCGACCTCGCTCCGGTCACTGACCCGGACCTCGTGCTTCCGGCGATCGCCATCGTCCTCAACGTGCAGACGTCGTCCACCCGTCCCGTCGATGTTGCACTGGCGACGTACCTCCAGCACGCGCAACTCCTGTTGCTCCTGGACAACTTCGAGCAGGTCGTCAAAGCCGCGCCGCACGTTGGGTACCTCATGGCCATGTGCCCGGGATTGACCATCCTGGTGACCAGCCGCGTGCCGCTGCACCTACGTGCCGAGCACGAATATCCGGTTCCACCGTTGTCTGTACCGGTGCTGAACGGACGAGCACCAGTGCTCGAGAATCTTCTCGAATCAGACGCGGTCTCCCTTTTCCTCCAACGGACACGCGCTGTCCGGCCCGATTTCGCGATATCACAGGAGACCGCGCCCGCAACGATTGAGCTGTGCCGGCGGCTGGGCGGAGTTCCGCTGATGATCGAACTCGCCGCGGCGCGCCTCCGGTCCTTGCCCGTCGAGGAGATTCTCTCGCGTCTGGATCGCAGTCTGGCGCTGCTGACGGCGCGGACCCGCGACGCCCCGGAGCGTCAGCAGACGTTGCGGGCCACGATCGAGTGGAGTTACAACCTCCTTTCGCCGGAGGAGCAGCGAATCTTCCGCACGATTGGCGTCGTGCACGGGGGCGCATCACTCGGGTCCATAGCGGCCGTCACCGGCGTCCGCGACGAACTGGCGGCGCTTGACGTGGTCGAGTCGCTGATCGAACACGGACTCCTGCAGCAGACCAGCGGCGAGGATGGTTCGCTCCGCTACACCATGCTCGAGGGGCTGCGCGAATACGCGCTGGAACAGCTGCGAGTGGTGGGTGAATATGACGAGGCGCGCGACCGGCACACCGCCTATTTCGTGAACCTGGCGGCCGAGGCTCGAGATCACCTTCAGGTTGCCGATCAGGAGATCTGGATCGCCCGGCTGGAGGAGGAGCAAAATAACCTGCGCGCCACGTTCGAGTGGTTGGAGGTGCGGGCGGAAGCCGGTAGCCAGGAATCGATGCTGGACGAGCTCCGGCTCTGCACGTCGTTGTGGTGGTTCTGGTTCGTTCGAGGCTACCTGCGCGAGGGGTATCCTCGACTTGAGCGCGCCATCGCCCGCGGTCGCACCGCGCTGACGTGCCTCGGCGACGAACCGGAACGCTTTGATTTTGCCAGGGTCTTTGCAGATGCCCTGGTCGCGTTCGCCACCATTGCGTTCTGGCTGACCGAATACGACTATGCCAAGGCCTTGCTCGAAGAGTCTCGAGCGCTGTCCGAAACTCTGGACGATGAACACGGAGTCGCCGTCGCCATCGTGTTTCAAGCCTACGCATTCAGCCGAACCGGAGATCAAGAGCACGCTCAGCTGCTGCTTGAAGAGGGTGTCGCCCGGCACAGTGCCAGGAACGACCCTCAGGGCGTCGCGCTGGCGCTCCTTGGCTTTGGCGAGATGGCTCTCCGCCGCGGCGATTACGCGTACGGCGAAGAGCGTATGCGCGAGTGCCTCGCCCTGTACGCTGATTTGGGCGATTCCCGTTCGGTAACCGCGGCAAAGGCGACGATCGGAGCCCTGCGCCTCTGCCAGGGAGACGTCGAACAGGCGTCCGTGTTGCTGCGTGAGAGTCTGGTCGAACGTCACAGGATCGGCGACAAGGGCGGAGTCGCCTGGACGTTGGAGTGGTTGGCACGACTGATCCTCTCCGAGTTCCCCGCGCCGGAAGGTCCCAGGCGCTCAGCGAAACTCCTTGGGGCGGCCAGGCAGCTTCGTGACCTGACCGGTTCCGAGATGGATCCGGCGGATTGGCCGAGCTACAACACAGTCCTGGCCTCGGTGCAACGTCAGCTGACCGACACGGCATTCGTCGTCGCTTGGGAGGCGGGACGGGGCATGACGCTGGAGCAGGTCGCGGCGTTTGGCCTTGAGGATGGTCTGGCCCTCGAACACCGCTCGACCATTGATGAGTCAACGCGGCCGGCATTGACTCAGCGCGAGCGAGAGGTCTTGTTGCTCATCGCCGACGGATTGTCCGATCGAGAGATTGCCGACAAGCTCACGATCAGTCCGCGCACCGTGAACACCCACGTCGTCCACATTCTGAACAAGCTTGGGGTGATGTCCCGCACGGCAGCCGCGACCAAGGCGGTCCGCGTCGGAGTCATCTGATCGCTCCTCTTCGGTAACTTTACCGATGCTCCAAGCCCACGTTTTCAGTGACCTCGCGGATGGAAATCTCCCGCCACCTCATCATGCTGGAACCAGGCAGTTCAGAGTCGCAATTGGCCAGTGACGACCACTCGCCCGTCTGCGCCGGGGATCACCTGACCGCGACGCGCGGTTCGTGGAACGGCTGGCTGACGGGACTCACGATTTGGTCGAAGCGTCAGCGATTCGACCGTCGGTCGGGTCGCGAAGGGAGAGGTTCATGCGCTGGATTTTCGCCACGTTGCTCGTGCTGGCGGTCTCACTTGTGCCGGGCGTCACGCTCGCAGCCTCAACGAACAGCCTTAGCTGCAAACAGGTCTCCGGACACTTCACCGGTTCGGCGGCACCGCAGCCGTATGGATTTGACTCGCACGTCGTGGAATTGACCGGTGGACTCTCGGGGCCCGCAGTCGGCAGCAAGCTCACCGAAGTCACGGTGAAGAAGATGACGCCGGGTGGAACGATCTTCTTTAGCGAAACGGGCGACTTCGCCACCACCGCGTTCGGTGAACTGTTCACTCAGGGCGGCGGCGTCATCGCCGCGAACGGCCACGTGGTTGACGTGCTCGTGGTGGGGGATGGCGGATACGGCATCATCGTCGCCACGGGAACGGCGGACCTCGTGCAGCAGACGATCGACGTCGACTATAACGGCCGCATCTGCACGCAGTAGATCACGCAATCATCGTTGGACTCGTGCCAGCCGGAGATCAAGACCCCCTGGCGGTGCTGCCAGGGGGTCGCTCATATGTGGTTCGTGGGGAAGGCGCCCCGGTATTGCCTGAATACTGGCAGACCCGAGGCGCGTGCTACGCCTGCGCCGCTTCCAGGACCTTCAACCCACGCGGTCTCGTTGCCTGTTCTCGACCGATTTCCCAGGGAACGACGTACCCGCCCGATTCAGCCCGGGTTTCGTCGGATGCCTCGTCGCTCTCCGATGCAAGAACCGGCTCGCACTTGATCTTCCAGCGCGGCGGGCTCGCCTCATGCATGCGATCACGTAGGCTTGACACGGCAAGCTTCTCAGTCCGTCCAGTGCCAACCAGCATCCAACGTGGAAACCCGGCTTCGTGCGAGATCGGCCAGAACATGACCGTGCCGACAGCGACCCACTGACCCGGCGAGGGCTCGGTTGTATAGTAGTGAGTAACCAGTGTTCCGTTTGAGAGAATACCGCGACTGATCATCTCAGCCTCCATGTGCGGCCCCCTTGCGTACTGCTTGGACTCGCTGGTCCGGGATCGTCTGCCGATTCTCGTCGTCACGTTCAGCTTTCCGCCACTTCGTCTGGCACACGCCCGCTCAGCCTCGGGCGGAGAACCGGCGACTCAGACAGACGTGAATTCGCCAATTTCGACTGAGATCCAGATTACGTTCGGGCGGATTGCAAGGTAGCGACATACGCACGGCACCCGTTACAAAAGCGTGTCTGTTCTGAGGCCAACGGTGGAATAGCCGGCGCAAAGCGATCTGCGCCGGCGCGTGAAACTCAATGTCGCTTATTTGACCCAAAGGTACAGGAGGAGTATTGCGAGCATCAGCGGGATCGCGATCATCATGATGATGATGCCCACACCGAGAATTCCAGTGCCCACGCGCTCGAGCGCCCGGACTTGCTCGCTGCGACCAACCGCGTCTTTGTGTACTCCGTCGCTCATCCTCGGTCTTGCCTTTCGTCGCTCGTGTCGTCGTTTCCGTTCCCGGTATAGCGCGCCAAACCTGTTCTGACAAGGGCCGTTGCGTAAGCCAATCTACCGTTACGAATGTCCCGGATAGGCGTCCAGTCCGGCCCTTAGCACCGCCATGGCTCGCTCCAGTTCGTGCTCGTCAACGATGCAGGCAATACGGACTTCATTCCGACCGCGACCAGGTGTGGCGTAGAAGTCGCTCATGGGCGTGACCAATACGGTCGCTCCCTCGTGCGAGAACTCCGACAGCAGCCAGGCCGCGAAGCGCTCCGCATCGTCGACCGGGAGCCGCGGAACGACGTAGAAGGCACCGTCGGGTCGCCGGACGCGAACGCCGTCGATCTCCGCGAGTGCATCCACCACGATGCCGACTCGTCGCCGGTAGGTTGCGACAAGATCGTTCAGATACGAATCCGGTGTATCGAGCGCCCCGATCGCGACATATTGCTCAACGGCCGGAACGGCCAGTCGAAGCTCGGCCAGTTCCATTGCCGCCGCCATGACGCGGGGATTGCGCGTAACGAGGCTGCCGATGCGGATGCCGCAGACGTTGAACCGCTTGGACAGACTGTCGATGACGACGGCGACATCCTCGAGTTCCGGAAGCGAGAGCGCACTCGGAGCGGGAGGCCCGTCGAAGACGATCTCGCGATACGTCTCGTCCGACAGCAAGAAGAGCCCGTGCTCGCGTGCGAATTGGCCGACAGCGCGGAGGTCGTCACTGGTGAAGACCGTGCCGGTGGGATTGTTCGGGCTCGCGATGAGGATGGCGCGCGTCTGCGGCGTTAGGCTCCCCCGAAACTGCTCAATGGGTGGCGGGCTGAAATTGTCACCCGGCGGTACGGGAACGAGGCGTACCCCGCTAATGGACGCGACGCCTCGGTACGGCGCGTAGAACGGCTCCGGCACGAGCACGTCATCACCCGGATCACAGGTCGTCAAAAACGCGAGCGAGAGCGCCTCACTGGCGCCAGCGGTAACCAGTACGTCGCGCGTCTCGACTTCGATGCCATAGCGACGGTAGTAGCCGGTCCAGGCGTCGACAGTGCCGGGGAGTCCGCGTGATGGAGCATAGGCGAGTCGAATCGACGCGGACCGTTCGAGCGCGGCCGTGACTCCCGGCGGAGGCGGTAGATCGGGCTGGCCGATGTTGAGATAGTAGACGTGTAGACCTCGTGCTTCGGCGGCTTCCGCCAATGGCGCGATGCGGCGGATCGGCGACGTTGGTAGTGCACGACCTCGCGACGATGGCTGCATTTCGACTGGCTTCAAATCGACATCTCCGGTACTCCGCTTGACCAGTAACTCACCTTCGCGAACGTCTTCGCGCCGGATCGTAGCATACCCATTTCGTCCCGCTCGTATCCGGCCGGATGGAAGATTGTCACACTTTTGCAACGGTGGAGGCTCGCAAGAGACGCGGCTGTCACGTCCTCGACGCTAGAGTTCCAACACCAGGTTGCGACGATCTCACGAATCGCGGCAACCGTGAAGAAGCAGATTATCAACGTCTCGTCGTTCCAGCGCTCATTTGACGTTCCCGACCCTCTCTTCGTGAAGCCCCGACATATTGCCGGGGCTTCACTTTTCCTGGCTCTCTTTGACGCGTCCCGCTGCTTACCGGCGCGACCTTGCCGACTCGACTGCTCGACGGTATGGTGATCTCCACTTCGTCGGAACGACGCACCACCATGTTGGGACGTGCCGGACGTGCCGCAAGGTCTGGTCGAGGATGGCCAGTTGAGCGTGATGCAAGGCCAAGGAGATCGACATGAGCAAGACCCAGACGACGACCGTTCCTGGATCGGCGACTCCGACCCGCCCGACCTTCAAGCGTGAGGCAATTGCCGACCGCGGCATGGTTACCTCGAACCACCCGCTGGCGTCGCTCGCGGGTACCGAGATGCTCGTGCGAGGCGGAAACGCCATCGACGCGGCGGTCGCGACGATGTTCGCCTTATCGGTGGTCGAACCGATGATGACGAGCATTTTCGGTGCAGGTTTCCTCACGATCCGTCTTGCCGACGGCACACAAACGACGATCGATAACTACGCGACCGTTCCCGCGGCGGCGCGTGAGTCGATGTTCAATCCGATTCCTGGCTCACTCGACAACGACGTGGAGCGTGGACTCAACGACGTCGGATATCAGGCCGTCGCCACGCCGGGAACGTTGTTGGGTTGGGCTACCGCGGTCGAGCGCTTCGGCAACCTGTCGCTGGCTGAAGTCATGTCTCCGGCGATCCGCTTCGCCCGTCATGGATTCCGCGTGAGTCCCTACCTGCGGAGCATTGTCGAAATGTCGCGCGACTCGCTTGCGCGTTTTCCCGCAAGCGCCGAGGTCTTTCTCCCGAACGGACAGATTCCCCAGATCGATTCGATCATCAGACGGGTCGACTACGCGAATACGCTGGAACGGATCAGCGTCGAAGGGCCGAACTGGCTCTATCGTGGACCGCTTGGTGAGTTGGTTGCTCAGGATATGGCAAAGAACGGCGGCCTGATCACGACTGCAGACCTCGATCGCTACCGGGTCTACGAGCGGGCGCCCGTTCGTGGCACCTACCGTGGCTACGAAATCGTCTCGATGGCGCCCGCCTCGTCGGGCGGCACGCACATTATCCAGATGCTCAACATTCTCGAGGGCTTCGATCTTGGCGACATGGGATTCGGCACGCCCGATACCGTGCACGTCATTGCCGAGGCGATGAAGATCGCCTTTGCCGATCGCTTCCGCTACATGGCCGATCCTGAGACGACCGACGTGCCTATCTCCTGGCTGACGTCGAAGGATTACGCGAGGTCGCGGCGCTCGGAGATCAGCTTGAGTCAGGCGCAGCAATATACCGGGGCCACATATCCTGATGGTGAGGGACGCTCCACCACGCATTGTTGTGCCATGGATGCCGACGGAAACGTCGTCTCGACTACCCAGACCCTCAACGCCGGCTTTGGTTCCAAAGTGACCGTCCCGGGTACCGGTATGCTCCTGAACAACTGCATGCACTTGATGGATCCGAACCCAGGACGAACAAACTCGATCGCACCGAACAAACGCATTCTCTCGTCGATGTCGCCGACCATCGTGCTGCGTGACGGGCAACCGTTCATGGCGATAGGCACTCCGGGCGGGGTGCGCATCTTCGGCTCGGTTATGCAGGCAATCATCAATGTCATCGACCATGGAATGAGCCTACAGCAGGCGGTTGAGGCGCCTCGACTTTGGGATCGGGGACCGGTGCTCGAACTCGAGGCTGGGTTCGCCGGCCTGCCCGATCTGCGCGTGGAGCTCGAGCGTCGCGGACATCGCATCGAAACACCATTGAAGGTGGCCGGCGGGATGAACGGGATCCTGGTAGACCAGGAGACAGGATTGATGCACGGTGCTGCCTGCTGGCGCGCCGACGGTGCCCCGATGGGGTTCTCCGGGGGCGACGCTCGCGTCGACGAGGTGTCCGACGCCGGAATCCCGATGTAGACGGCTGAGGATACGCTACGACTGGCTCTTTATGAAGGCGATGAGTGCCTCCAGGTTGTTGTCCTTGGCGATCTGAGACTCGAATTGCATGATGTGACCCGACATGACGCCGGAGTCGAACCCGTTCACGATCTGAGCGTCAGGCTCGAGAATCGACAGTTTCACATAGGCATCGTCGGCGACCACCGTCTGCCCGTTCTCCAGGTGGACGTTGCTGCCAAAGAGTCCGTTGAGCGGAGGGCCAACGATGATCTGGCCCTGCAAGCTGTGGCATTCGGCGCATTTGAATTGCTGGAAGAGTTGGTATCCCTGCTGCGCCAGCCCAGTCAACTCGGCTGGCGGCGTGCCGCGCACGGGCGTCGCCGTCGTGTTGGTGTTAAACCGCGATTCAGGCGGGGCTCCAAGTCTCGATCCGCAGGCCGCCAGCACCATGACCAGCGCGACCACTGTCGTCAACACCATCAACCGTCGTACAACCTGAACCGGCATCAAGAACTCCCACTGCGCGGCGCACAACATGCACCACCCGTCCTACGTAGCGGAGACGCGTGCGTGCATGATGCAATCGATCTTGTGTTCGTGTTTCCGACTACCTGAGCCACGCGGTGCCGACGCGCACGAAATGTGCCCGCGCCAGGATTGCCTATGGTCGATAGGGGAATCAGTCGCTCCCGAGCGGGCAGGTCCGCGGGCTATTCCCAGCGTACGATCAAATCCTCGAGCGACCGTCTCTCGCGCCGCTTCGGTTCGGATTCGATGTAGCCAATGGGGATCAGCGCGTGCGGAACGAAGGTTTGCGGCAGTTCGAGGGCGTCCCTGACGACCTCCGGGCAGAAGAGCGGGGCGCACATCCAGCCGGCATCGAGCCCGAGTTGGTAGGTCATCAAGAGCATGTTCTGGACACACGCGCCGAGGCTCTGAATGGCCATGGTCGTCTCGGCGCCCTGTCGTTCCGGGTCGGGATAGCGGTCCAGATCGACAGTGTAGAGGGAGATGAGGATCAGCGCCGGGCACTCGAGCATCCGGCGTCGAGACCCCGCGAGACGTTTGGCGACGACGTCGCTATGCTGCCCGTCCATCGATAGGTTGCGCACCCAGTCATCCGCCATCGCCGCCACCAGTCGCTCGCGCACCTCACGACTTTGAAGCACCGCGAAGCGCCAGGGCTGCGTCCCGTGCGGCGACGGCGCCCAGCGACCGGCCTCCAGAATCTGCCTGATGATCTCGTCTGGAACCGGGTCGGATGTCAAATGGCGCACCGACCGGCGTTCGCGCACCAGGTTGGAGAGTTCGAGGTTACGAGGTTCCCGCCGGCCCACGTGCCGGTCAGCGTCGGTCTGCATTTCGCCCTCTGTCATGCTGTATCGGCGTTCACCCGTGTGCCGCGCGAGATTCCATAACCGCTCCGCCCGTGGAGTGTAGCGCATTCCCTCGCCGGCGTTCGTCCCAGAACCTGCCGGCAACCACGTCGTTGTCTTGTCGCGTAACTGCCGATCATCGACGCAGCGTAGCGATAACCGCATCTGGATACGCAAAGCGGGATCTTCGGCTTGCAAATTGCGAAAAGGGGGAGTAGTCTACATATACACGCCGAACAACGCATCTATCGCAACACTGGAGGGCACCATGCTTCGCCAGGATCTTTCACCCGTTGAACACATCCTCGCTCATCTCTGCTCAAAGGATCTCTATGGAGATGTGACTGAATGGTGCGAGATGCGGAACGACTGCGTCTATGTCGTGCAATGCCCGGACTGCAACGAGATGTTCACGCTGGACGAGCACGAGTATGACGAATTGGTGCGTCTCAGCAGTCGAGCACCCTCGGGCGTGCGGCATCCAGCCACTCGCCTGACCCGTCATCCCGAGAGCGCAGTCACGAACGATGGCCGTTTGGCCCGATGGGGCCGGATGGCTTTGCGCTGCTTCGTGCGCGAACAGCGTCCACGATCTCGATCAGCCGATTGGTCGCCTGATCGAGAGCCACCAAGTCGTTCTCGCCGGGCGGGTCGGTCGCGCCAATGTCCGGCAGCGGGCCGAATGACTGTACGGCGACTGTGCCCTCCATGGCGGCCTCGTAGCGTGCGACGAGTCGATCGTGTCCGGCGACAATCGCGCTGTAGCTCCGCAAGATCTCAGGGTCGGGCAGCATCTGTTCGGAGTCGATGTTCCAGCCGGTGTCGACGAAGAAGGTCTGCAGGTATGGTCTGGTCAATTTGCCAAGCCACTCGATGAGGGGAGCCGGTGCGTTCGACTGGATCAGCGCCACGTCGATAGTCGCCAGGGTCCGGGTCATCCATTCGACGAGGTCGGCGCCTGTCCTGGGTTCGAGGGTGCGGTATTCGACGTCCGGGTGATTCAGGCGAAAGTCCTTGAGCGCGGCAGATCCCGAACGATGAAGTAGGGCGCGCAGGGCGGCGTTGCCGCGTGGTTCGAAAAACGTAGCGTCCTGGCCCAGCTGCTTGAGACGGGCTCCAAGGGCGCGCCACAGGTAGGCGTCCGGATTGTCGACCGGAGAGATGACTGAGGCCGCGAAGATGGCCCAGCGCGATCTGTTCTCGGAACTCAAGTCGATCCACTCCATCCTGCGCGTCGCAAAAGCAATCAGCCCTGCGGAGCATACCGCGTTCCAGGCACTCCGAACTGAAGCCGATACGCGATCCACGCGGAAGAGATGTCCCGCGCCCTTGCGACGGCCATTTCGTCCCGAGCGCGTAGCCGCCGCGCAACAGGGTTATGAGACGGAGCGGGACGCGTGGCCCTTGACGAACGGAATTGTTTCGCGCTTCGGCAAGCGCAGCATCCAGACGCGCGTCAGGGCCTCGGCCACGATCGACGCATCCATCTTCGAGGTACCAATTTGCCGGTCGCGGAACGTGATCGGTATCTCGATGATCTTGAAACCCATCTGGTGCGCGCGGTACGTCATCTCGATCTGGAAGGCGTACCCGGTCGAATCGATCGAGTTCAGGTCGATCGATTCGAGAACCTTGCGCCGGAAACATTTGAAGCCACCGGTCAGGTCGTGGTACTTCAGTCCGAGGATTGTTCGCGCATATGCGGAGCCACACCGGCTGAGCAGCCGCCTGCCAGCGGACCAGTTGACGGTCTTGCCGCCGGGCACGTAACGTGAGCCGATCACGACATCCGCGGAGAAGGCAGCGTCTACCAGGTGTGGCAGCACTTTGGGATCGTGTGAAAAGTCAGAGTCCATCTGGCAGATGATCTGGTAATCACGAGCCAGCGCCCAGTTGAACGCCTCGATGTACGCGGTACCGAGGCCGAGCTTCTCACTGCGACAGTTCAAGTAGATCCGACCTGGGAACTCGCGCTTCAGTTCTTCAACCGCTGCTGACGTGCCGTCGGGGGAGTTGTCATCCACGACGAGGATGTCGAACCGCGAGTCCTGTAGCACGATCGGGATCAGCTTCTTCAGGTTATCTCGTTCGTTGTATGTTGGGAGAACGACGATTGTCCGCTCGAGCGGAGATATTGCTCGTCGTTCACGCATCTCGACCAATTCGAACACGTCCCTTCGAACCTGGCTCAGAGAGCCAACGACCAGCGTCAGGGGGCCGACAATTCTGCTCATATGCCTGACGTCCGGTCATGCAATGATCCGGTACGGTTACGGTGTCGGTGATTTGGGCCCCGTTTCTCACGTCTGAGATCCGGGTCCGACAGGATGTGAGGGCGCAGATATCGTGCCGGGTAAGGGCGCCGTCACAAAATGGCTCATACGAACGCGACCGCGTGTCTCGACTCATCTCGGAGATGCCGTTCGTCCCAGGCGGCCAAACGCCTGCCTGATCTCGCTCCTGTTCTCCCGCCAATCTTGGAACGCGGTTGGCGCGATCGGCCCAACGATACATACGAGAATGACCGGCGGGTAGCAGTGCTCCGGCAATGCTGGCATATCGCGGCCGTTCGATCGCCTGCGCGTCAGTCTGGCCCCGGAGGGACGACATCCACGGAGCTTGCCCGTTCCACGATCACGAGCACTCGATGGAATCTTAGGCAGGGCAACATTAAAGCAGGATGAAGATTTCATGCTGCTCTGTTTCCGGGACCCGGAACGGTCGCCGCCGCGCACCAATTCTGTGCCCTGGTGCACCGCTGGTGACCGGACATCCCGCGGTGTCGTTTGTGACGAGTCAATGGATCGGGATGGTGAGTAGACAGATTAGATCAGCTCGCGACGTCGAACTTCCCACAGGCGGGTGAGTTGTTCGTCAATTTCGTTCAGTCGCGAGCGGGCGGAGCGTCCATCGTCGAAGCGTGTCAGTGTTCCAAGCAACCTGCGACGCTCATCGGACAGGCGTTCGATCTGAGCTAGCACGCTCGTGCGAAGGCGAATCGGTGCCAGTTCTTGTATGGCTCGCATTTCGTCAGTCATCGGTGTGACCTCCGTGTCTACCCACTCAGGAATAAGCGGCCATTCCTGCGGTCTCCGCCTGCCGGCCTCCCGGTGCGGCTAACCAAGTTGAGTTGTGTCGTTAGCAAATGTCATGCCACATTTCCCATGCCGAAATTCGCCCGTCCGTGCACGGAATTCAATGCCCCGTGCTACGATCCTGATGAGGTGCCGCTAACCATGACGCGATCATGATTGCGGATGACAATTGTGAAAGGTGTGAACTGATGTTTGTTCTTGTCGCACGGTATCTAACCAAAGAAGGGGAAGAGGAGAACGTCGCGAAGTTTCTCTCGCGTATGGCGGCGTTGTCGAACTCCGACATCGAGCCGGGCTGTGTGCTGTACCACATCAACCAGTCAACTGATAATCCGCGCTCATTCCTCCTCTACGAGGAATACGTCGATGAGGCCGGGTTCGAGGCGCACACCAAGACTGATTACTTCAACCAGCTGGTGTTGCAAGGCGCCGTGCCGTTGCTGGAGAGCCGGGAGCGTGAGACGTTTCGCCTGGTCGCACCGTAGGTTAGTCCTCGACGTCGACTCTTTCTCCCAGCAACACCACGAACTCCTTCGAGTCCGGCAGGCCTGGCATGGCTGGAAGCGTACCGGTATGGGCGAATCCCGCCGAACTCAGCAGCGAGGTGTAGTCCGTCGTCGAATAGGCTTGAGCCGTCTCGACGTAGCGGTCGACATGAGCGTTCGCCGCGTGGATCACGAAAGTGCGCTGCGTTGCCACGAAGCTGTTCGGATCCCAGAACTGCTCCGTCAGGATGAGGTGGGGCTCGGTGGCGAAGAGGCCGGATACCACAGTGCGCCAGGTCGATTCACCCGCACCCATGGATCGTATGAACTCAAAGGTGTGCGCTTCCAGCAGGATCCGGCCTCCAGGTCGCAGCGCTGCATGGGCTTTACACAGGATCTGCAGCGCGTCGGTCTTTCTGAACATGTTAAGTTCGCCGAAGACGAGCATGACCAGGTCGAAGCCGGCGCCGAAATCGGCCGCGCGCAGATCGGCCTGCTGGTAAGTAGCGCGCCCGGCGGATACGGGCCGGGACCGCGCGTAGTCGATTGAGGCGGGCGAGAAGTCGATCCCGGTGCAGTCGTGTCCGAGCATCGCCAGCCGCGCGGTATAGAGCCCGGGACCGCAGCCGAGATCGAGAACGCGCGCCGGTTGACCGTGTAGGTGTTCTCGGTGGATCCAGTCGACATGCCGATCGATGATCTCGCTGCGTCGACTCGCCAGGTCGTGCGCCTGCGAAAGGTGTTCCCGCAGCATGCGGCGGCTGAACACGGGGTCATCCCACGGGATCTTGTCTCCTTCCGCCCATGGTTCGGGCGGGACCCGGCGCCCGATTATCTGCTCAAGATCCATTTCCGACCTCCGGAGACTCGTTCGGAACCCAGACCACGCGAAAGCGCTCGCAGACCAGCGGAAACAAGTCGTCGAACTCCCAGCCATTTGCTTCGAACTCTTCGACGTAGTAATCTCGCAGATTCTCGAGCCACCAGATGAGCGTCCGGTCCCCCTCGCCGTAGTCTCGTGCAAACGACACGTCGACCTCGGAAAACGGGGCAATCGTGACCTCAGTCGTCTCCATCACGCAGACCGGAGCGCCGCTTCCATCGAGCACGATGCTGTAGTCGCCCGCCTGTGGCGGTCGCCGCCCGGCTTCCTGGTACTCGCGCAGCGCGGTGGAGGTGGCGGTCTTTACTCCGCTGAGGACGAGCCCGGCAAGCTGGGTTGCCGACTCGGGCTCGCTGCCAAAGGAGAACGCCTCGTACAGCTCAACGCCTACGGGAAGCCAAGCCGCGTTTTGGGCCAGAAACGCGTTCCAGAATGTGGAGATCGAGCCTGTTTTGCTCATTGAGGGCCTCTCCAAACTCACGTTCCGATCGCCTGACCACTCAACCGCCGAGCGCGATCGCCAGGACGCCGGCGACGATCAGGGCTGACGCGACCGCCTGCCAGCGCCGCAGGCGTTCATGCAACACCAGCACGCCCAGGATTGTGCCGAACAGGATACTCACCTCGCGCAAGGGAACCACATAGCTGACGTTGGCAAGCCGCAGCGCCACGAGCACGATGAAGTAGACGCCGAGCGGGAGGAGCCCGCCGAGTAGAACCGAGCGCAGATTGCCGCGCCATTCCGCGATTACCGCAGCGCGCCGTCTCGTCAACATGTATGGCGCGAGGACGATCGCCACCAGCAGAAAGATAAAGTAGACATAAACCAGTGGATAGACATGGCTGACGCCTGACTTGTCGGTAAGCGAGTAGGAGGCAATGAAGCAACCGGCGGTCAGCGCGAAGAGGATGCCTCGACGAGCGGCGGGGTGCCCGCTCCGCCGTTGGAACCTGAGATTGTCGAGACCGAGGGTGGCCAGCGCCGCGAAGATCGCCGCGATTCCGTATGCGCCCGCAGTAGAGGGGTGCTCGCCGTAGACGGGAAGGGCGAACGTGGCGACGAGGAGCAGTCCCGTGCCGCGGGCGATGGGATAGGTGAGTGCCAGGGCACCGTGCCGGTATGCCTCGGCCAGCGACACGTAGTAGCCGACTTCGAACATCGCGGAGAGGAGCAGGAACGGCCAGCCTGCCAGCGGGATCGGGTGCCGGTTCAGTGCCACGAGTGCCGGCACGCCGTAGACGACGATGCTCACCAGGTGGAACGAGAACATGAACGCCAGGGGATCGGCGCTGCGTTTGGCCAACAGGTTCCAAACCGAGTGGAAGAGCGCGGAAAGGAGGACCAGGCCGATGGCGACAGACTGCACGCGCCAATTCCATCCAATGCACCCGGAGAATCACCGTCGCCGCAGTGTAACGCATCCGGCCATCGTGCAGTGGTCGGAAGTGGAGAGCGTGCCTGAGCGGAGTACGACAGTGCTACATGGTGAGCGCCGCGCGGAGCGCGGTATCGATCTCCGCGCGAACCGTGGACGATACTGGCAAGAAGGGATGGCGTGCCGAACCGACCCGGCGACCGCGAAGTTCAATGGCTGCCTTGACCCGCGAGATCATGTCCGGGCGATTGAGGACGCGCCAGACCGGCAGTATCCGCCGGTGAATGTCGCGTGCGGTGACGTGATTGTCGTCCCGGAACGCGTGCAGGAGCGGGACGCAGAGATCCGGCAGAACCGTGCAGATGGCCGCTATCGCCCCGTCGGCTCCGAGCACAAAGGACGGGTAGAGGAGATCGTCAATCGCGCTGAAGATCTTGATGTCGCGGTCATTCAGTTCGATGAGCTGCGCCAACGCATGCATGTCGCCACCGCTCTGCTTTACGCCGACTACCTCCGGAACTTCTGTCAGGCGCATCAACGTGTGGGGACTGAGCGTGTTCCACGGGACGACGTTGTAGATGATGATCGGCAGACCTGTGACGCGTCCGATCTCCCGGTAGAACGCGAAGTGGCCCTCCTCGCCGGGCGCAAAGAGGTAGTGGACCGGAGTGACCTGGAGCGCCGCAACCCCGATCTCGCCGAGCGGCTCGGCATACCGAAGCACCGATCGGGTGGAATCCTGAATGATCCCGGCGATGACGGGCACCCGATCACCAACCTCTTCGATGACGACTCGGCAGACCTGGGCCGTCTCTTCGGGCGAGAGTGTGTGGCCCTCTCCGGTGCTCCCGCAGACGGCCAGGCCGTCCACCCCCGCTCCCAACAGGACCTGAACTTCGGATCGCAGTCCGTCTTCGTCAATGTCTCCGTTATTGGCAAAGGGAGTGACCATGGGTGGAATGATTCCCCGGAGATCATCGAGCACGCGGCGACTCCTTTCGGCTGGGTTGAGGGACCGGGTCATTCGGCTCGCGCCTTCATCATGCCGGAGTCTGTGCGATTTGTCATATGAGGGCAGACGCTCCTTGGAGGTCTCGTCGTGCGTGACCACGTCAGCCGACAAGAACCGTGGCTCGATCAATTCATTCTTGCGGTCACGTCGGCGCCCCTTGATCTCCTACTCAGGTGCGGTGGCCTCCTGGAGGTCAGCATATTCTTCGCAGCAGACGAGACGAGCCAGGTGACACCGAGCAGTGCAGGTGACACCGAGCAGTGAATGTACGCGGTGTGTCCAACTGTGTTTGACATGGCGCGGATTCAGTTCGTTCGCTGCTTCACGAGCATCCCGTCGAGATACGATTATCGAGTCTCAGGACTGCAGTTATCCTCCGCGCGCCGCCCAGTAGTGGACCAGAGGGAATGTGGCACCCGGAGGAGCGCGTGCGTGGAATTGTCATTCTGAGCGGAGCGCAGCGGAGTCGAAGAATCTCTTCGCCCTCGACGTATCTGCCATCGTCACGGATGGAGAGATCCTTCGCGCGACGCTCAGGATGACAGGGGACGAACGGGCCACACTCCCTGTGGTCGGCTACTCGGGATGACACCTCTGGGGAGGACCCGCGACGTCAGTCGCGAGTCCCCGGCACAACGTCTACTCCCCCAAGAACTTCAACGCGGAAGCGACCATGGCTTTGACACCGGTGGCCAGCGCATCCTCATCGGCGTCGAAGCGGGGGTGGTGTGGTGGGTAGATGATGTCCCGTTCCGGATCGCTCACGCCGAGCCCGAACATGCAGGTTGGGATCCGCTCGGCGATGAAGGACAGATCCTCGCCCGCCATTGAGGGCTCGCGCGTGAGCACGTTGCCGGCGCCCAGCACTTCAGTGGCGGCTTCGCGCACCACTTCGGCCAGGTGCTCGTCATTGCGCATCGAGGGGTAGCCGCGCAGGTAGATGACGTCTGCCTCGGCGCGCATCGCCTTGGCGACGCCGGTTGCGATCTCGCCAATGCGCTTCTCGATCAGGTCGCGCACTTCAGGCGAATGCGTTCGCACGGTTCCGTTCATCTCCGCGACGGCGGGGATGACATTGTTGGCGGTACCGCCGTGCAGCGTGCCGAATGTCACCACCGCCGGCTGGAACGGGTCGACCTCGCGCGCCACGATGGTCTGCAGCGCGATGAGAATGTGGGCGGCAACGACCATCGTGTCGACCGCGGCCTGCGGGCGAGCCGCATGACCACCGACGCCCCGGACTACGATCTTGACCGTGTCAGCCGCCGCGTGGGCCGGCCCCCCATGGACCGCGATCTGTCCCGCACGCATCCCGACGCCGACGTGGAGCGCGATGCAGGCGTCGACCTTCGGGTTCTCCAGGATCTTGTCGTTGATCATAGCCACTGCTCCACCGGGGCCCTCTTCGGCGGGCTGGAACATGAGCTTGATCGTTCCGTCGAACTGGTCACGCAAGCCATTGAGAACCTCGGCGGTACCCATCAGGATCGTGGTGTGCAGGTCATGACCGCAAGCGTGCATTACTCCTGGCTTGGTCGATTTGTACGGCACGTCGTTCTGCTCGTCGATCGGCAGCGCGTCCATGTCAGCACGCAGCAGCAGGACCTTCCCCGGTTTGCGACCCTCGATCGTTGCCAGGATTCCGGTACCGCCAGTGGTCGGCCCGGGCTTTATGCCTGCGGCCTCCAGTGCCTTGGCGTCCATGAACAGGGAGCGCCCATCGCCACCGACCCCGGTGCGGTGCGTGACGCCAAGCTCTTTCAGGTGTCCAGCAACCAGCTTGGAGGTGTTGCTCTCCTGCAGAGACAGTTCCGGATTCATGTGGATATAGCGGCGGGTCTCTCGCATCCAGGCGTCCAGTTCCGGAGAGACCATGATCTTGTCGGCGATTGACATCCTGTACTGATTCCTTTCTCGCATTCTTGCCGGACTCGTGTTGAACGGCCCCATCGCCTACAGCGTCAGGTACTTGAGCGCGGCGGCAGACATGACGCGGACTCCGACCGCAAGCGCGTCCTCGTCGATGTCAAAGCGTGGATGATGCATCGAATAGGTGATTCCCCGATCGGGGTTGCCAATGCCCAGCCAGAACATGCAGGCGGGGATCTCGCGGGCAATGAAGGCGAAATCCTCGCCGCCAAAGGTCGGGTGCGCTTCGTGGACATGCTCCGCGCCGAGCGTCTCGCTCATCGCCTCACGCACGACGCCGGTAAGATCGTCGTCGTTGATCAGCGGCGGATACCAGCGAAGATAGCTGACCTGGGCCGTGGCCCGCATCGAGTCGGCGATGCCCGTCGCGATCTCGTTGATGCGCTGTTCGATGAAATCCTGCAGCTTCGGATCGAAGATGCGCACCGTGCCCTTCAATTCCGCCGTGGCCGGGATGATGTTGTTCGCCGTCCCAGCATTGAGCGCACCGAAGGTGACGACCGCGGAATTGAACGGGTCGACCTCTCGGCTGATGATGTCCTGCATCGCGACCAGAATGTGCGCGGCCACGAGCGTGGAATCGACCGCCGTATGCGGGTATGCCGCGTGCCCGCCGATACCCTGGACCGCAATGTTGACGATGTCGCCGCCCGCGGCCACCGGGCCGCCGCGCACGCCGACTTCGCCCGCGCGGTACTCATTGTTGACGTGGAGCGCGATGGCGGCGTCAACAGGAGGATCGGTCAGGATGCCGTCGTTGGCCATCGCGAGGGCCCCTGCGTACCCCTCTTCGCCGGGTTGGAACATCAGTTTGACCGTGCCGTCGAACTGGTCCTTCAGACCGTTGAGGACCTCAGCCACCCCCATCAGGATGGTCGTGTGCGCGTCGTGCCCGCAGGCGTGCATGACCCCGCGTTTGGTCGACCGGTAGGGTGTGTCGTTCTGCTCGTCGATCGGCAGCGCATCCATATCGGCGCGGATCAAGAGCGTCTTCCCGGGATGACGTCCTTCGATCGTGCCGAGAATGCCGGTTCCTCCGGTCGACGGTTTGAGAGTCAGCCCGGCCCGCTCCAGGTCCGCTCGATCCGCCATGAGCGGGCGTCCGTCGCCCCCGACTCCGGTGCGATGGCGAATGCCAAGCTCCTTGAGGTGACCCGACACCAGACGCGAGGTGCCGCTCTCTTCAAGCGAGAGCTCGGGATTCATGTGGAGATAGCGGCGCGTCTCGCGCAGCCAGGCATCGAGTTCAGACGAGATCTGAACCCGGTCGATAACGCTCAATGAGCCTTCCTTCCGTGAGATTCTGAGTATCCGTCGATTCAACCCACGCGATGATAACAGACGGCCGATTGATTCAGATTCGAACGTCCCAATGCACTTCTTCTGACCCTCCCTTATGAATCCCTGCATGGTAGGATCACGGTTGGTGCGTCGCGCGTTGCCCCGCGAATTCGCGCGACCCCTCCGCCGCAAGCGCGGACGTTGCCGCAAACGCGACCGGCTCACGGGCACGGGATGACTGTCGAACTTCTCACCAAAATTCTGTCGATCATCGTCATCAATGTGGTTCTCAGTGGCGACAACGCTCTGGTAATCGGCATGGCGTCCCGCACGCTGGTTCCCCGGCAACGGCGCATGGCAATCATCCTGGGTGGCGCAGGCGCGATCGTGCTGCGCATCATCTTCACGGTGATCGCCGCGCTCTTCCTGCATATTCCGCTGCTCGAGGCGGCCGGCGGTCTGGTTCTGATCTACATCGCGTATCAACTCCTGAATGAGGAATCGGACGCCGGCAACGTTCAGGCTGGGGAATCATTGATATCGGCCGTGCGAACGATTATTGTGGCCGACGTCGTCATGAGTCTCGACAATATGCTGGCGATTGGCGGCGCGGCCGGAGGGAGCATCGAGCTCCTCCTGTTCGGGCTCGGCCTTTCGATGCCGTTTATCCTGCTCGGGAGCAACTATCTCGCCGAGTTGCTAAACCGGTTCCCCTGGCTGATGATCGGTGGATCCGGCGTGCTGGCCGTGACGGCCGCCAGGATGATCGTCGAAGACAAGATGGTCGATCGCGTTATCGGCGAGTCGGGACATCTCGTGTACGTCGTCGGCCTGTCGATTATCGCGTTCGCCATCATCCTGGTGCCGAACCTGCTTCGCTGGCGACGTGAGCGAAACTCAGCGGTTTCGCACACGAAAACGGCACGCGAGACCGAATCCAACGTGAAGTATTAGACCTCCGAAGGATGCGAAACGACATGAACGAGCAGCCGCAAGAAATGACGCTCGCGGACCTGAACAGGGTCTACATCCTGGTGCCACGTGATGATGGGCCGGGGACCCTCAACCTCACCGTGGCGCAAATGACTGATCGCCAGTTTCGGGAGTGGGTCAAGGCCAAGGCGGAGATCGCCGGAGTGAACATGATCGTTCCAATTGGACGCATCGGGCTCGAGACGCGCGTCTACATGCTCAATCGGCTGATCAAGTCTGGCGTGCGCATCTACATGGTCCCGAAAGAGCGCGCGAGTGAATAGACGGGTCGTTAGCTGCCGGCGATTGCCCGCGCCACGAAGAGTAGGTTGGCCGGACGCTCGGCCATTCTGCGCATGAAGTAGGCGTACCACTGCTTGCCAAACGGCACATAGACCCTGACCGTGTAGCCCTCAGCCGCTAGCCGCTCCTGAAGATCCTTGCGTACACCGTAGAGCATCTGAAACTCGAACCGCTCGTGTGGCACCTGCATGCGCAACGCGTAGCCTCTGGCCGCATCGATGATCGCTTCGTCATGCGTGGCGATGGCGACGTGATGTCCGCGGTCGAGCAACGCCTCCATGTGACGCCGGTAGGCCGCGTCGACCGACTCTTTGCGCGGATAGGCGACGGCGGGTGGTTCGGCATAGGCGCCCTTAACCAGGCGGACACGCGCTCCGTGCTCGATTGCCTCCTCGACGTCCCGATCGGTACGGTAGAGGTACGCCTGCAAGACGATGCCGACGTGGTCGCCGAACTCCTCATGCATGTCGTAAAAGATGTCGAGCGTCTTGCGTGTGTACGGAGAGCCTTCCATGTCGATGCGGACGAAGGTATCCCGCTCCCGTGCGCGTTCCAGCACAGGACGGAGATTGGCGCGACAGAGGTCGTCTGATATGTCAAGCCCGAGCATCGTGAGCTTGAGCGAGATCGTGCTCTTGATTCCGGTGCTGGCGATGCCGTCGAGCATCGAAAGGTACTGGTCGCGCGCCGCTTCGGCCTCGGCCTCGCTGCCGACGTTCTCGCCGAGTGCATCGAGCGTCGCGAGCATGCCCTGTGTGTTCAAGTCGCGCACGACCCGCACTGCGTCATCGAAGGTGTCGCCGGCGACGAACCGCAGCGCAAGGTTCTTGGATACGCCGTTGTGGGTGACGAAGTCCGTCACGTGCCGGCTTCCGGCGAGATGCAGCATAACCGAACGTAACATGGTTGAACGTACTGGCCTTTCATCTGCGACGAACGCACCACGTAGCAGTGTAGCATGAGTCGCAGATTGGAGCGCTGGACCGCTGATCGTCGCCTGCGCGGCGAACGTATGTTCGTATACAATGTGAATGTGATCGACGCTCGTTCGAGATAGTGGACCGGACGGAACCGATGACCGATCGCTGGGTGACGACAATTCGCGACAGCCTGTACGATCGCATTCCGCTGACCCCGGCGGACGTGGCGCTGATCGAGACGTCCGATTTCCTACGTCTCGATCGGATTCAACAGCTGGGATTCGTCAGCAAGGTCTGGCCCGGTGCGAAGCACACGCGCTACGAGCATTCGCTCGGTGTCTACCACCTGATGCGGCAGGCCCTGGTATCGCTGGGGCGGATCTACGGTCCTGATTGGGTCAGCGAGGAAGCGGTGCGCACGGCCTCGGCCGCGGCGCTGCTCCATGATATCGGACACTACCCGTTTAGCCATGCCATCGAAGAGCTTGGGCCGCCCGTCCTGTCGCACGAGTCGGTTGGCCGGCTGATCATCGAGAGGGGAGACGTCGCGCGCGTTCTCACGGACCGAATGGTCCGTCGATCCCGCGCGAGTCGCCAACTTCATCAATCCCCGGGAGCCGCTGCCGGAGCCGGACAGGCTCCTGCGAGGACTGCTTGAGCGGCGCGCTCGACGTCGACAAGCTGGATTACCTTCCGCGAGACGCGCGGAGCTGCAATGTGCCGTATGGTGGCGTCGATTCGCCCCGCCTGATCGATGCGCTGCGCGTGGCCGATGTCGAGGGACGCAGGCGGATCGTCGTGACCGAGAAGGGGATCAGCCCGCTCTATTCACTGATCAATGCGCGACAGGAGATGTTCGACAACGTTTACTGGCACCACACGAACCGCGCCTGCATGGTGATGCTGTTGCGTGCCGTGCAGGACGCGCTGGTGGCCGGTGCGCTGGGCGCGCATGACCTGACTCGCCTGGACGACCTCACGCTGCTGGTCGCGTTAAGCCGTGACGAGATGCCCGGGACCACACGCGAACTCGTGGAATCCCTCGAACTGCGCAGACTTCACAAACGCGCCATCGAGATCAGCCCGCGCGCCGGTGAACTCTTCTCGCACTTGAACGCGCTCTACACACAGCCGGTTCAGCGCCGGCAGATTGAAATCGAGATGGCTGAGGATCTTCAGAACGACCTCGGTGTCCCGGTCGGATCCCACGAGGTCCTCATCGATATTCCGAAGCCGGAACGCTGGCGGACCGATGTCTGGGTGCAGTTCGACAACCCGCCGGTCGGGTTCCGGCCGTTGATGCCCTGGCTGGACGTCGTCGGACTGGGAGACGAAGATCTGAAGCGCTATGAAGAGCACCGGCGCGTCATTCGGATCGTCACAACCGAGCGCCTACGCGGCCATATCCACGACTGCTGGGAGGAATTGCTGTTGCCCCGTCTCGGAGGACTGGTCTAAACAATCCCGTTATCCAGCCGAAGGAACGGCCGTCTCGTTGATGCGCGAGTGCTCCCGGAGCAAGGCTTCGGCCTGCTCTGGCGTCAGTCCGCGCAGGCTGGCGACGAACTGCTTGTTGTTGACGTACAGGCGGATGTCAAATCCGGCGGCTTCTTCACGCTCGGCCTCGTTCCACCAGTCGTAGAGGTTTTTCAGCCAGCCGAATCCCGTGGCCTCCACCCGAAACAGCGCGATGCCCTGACCGTGAATGTAGGCCAGCGGCTCGCCAAAATAGACGCGCGCCTCGCCGGTCGACTGAATGGCATGGAGAATCCCGGCGTAGTGATGCGGCACCGACCGGAGCGTGAACAGGCGAGAGCCGGACATCGTCGGGATGTCGCGCTTGGGCTGAACCGGCGACCATTTTTGCTTGCGCCAGAAGCGTTGCATGCTTGACCCTTCCGAACTCGTTCGCGAGAGTTGCGCGCGTCGAGCCCCATTGCGACGCGAGCGGTATCAACGACGCTCTGCTGATTGTACGCGAGTGTGGGCAACTGTCTCAATCACCCCTGGCAACGAAGGCTCGTGATGTCCGATTTCGGCGCTGTAGGCGCAAAATTGCGTGGTAAACTAGTCAGTTAGGTAGGTATCGAGATTCGACGCAAATTACCGGCCTGGCCCGCGAACGGAGTGGTGACCAGCCGGGATCAAAGGAATCACCGTGAGTATTCAGCTCAAACAGCCGACACAGCTCGAAAAGATGCGTGAATCGGGCCGCATCGTGGCCGAGACCTTGGAAATTCTTCGTGACGCGATCCGGCCGGGGATTACGACCGCCGAACTCGATCGCATCGCCGAGAAGAATATTCGCCGATACGGTGCCATCCCATCCTTCAAGCATTATCGTGGCTTTCCGGCATCGGTCTGCGTTTCGGTCAACGAGGAAGTGGTGCACGGGATTCCGGGGCCGAAGATGCTGCGCGAGGGCGACATTATCAGCGTCGATACCGGCGCTCGTTATCGCGGCTACCACGGTGATGCGACTATTACCGTGCCCGTCGGCAACATCAGCCCAGAGGCCGAGCGATTGATTCGCGTTTGCCGTGAATCGCTCGATGCCGGTATCGAAGCCGCTCAGGTCGGTCGACGGCTGACCGACATCTCAGCGGTGATACAGGACTACGTTGAGGCCGCGGGATTCAGTATCGTGCGGGACCTGTACGGACACGGTATTGGCCGGGCGCTGCACGAAGAACCGATGCTGCCGCACTACGGTCCTCCGGGCCACGGTCCGGTTCTGAAGGCGGGTATGGTCTTGACGATCGAGCCGATGATCGCGGCTGGTCGGCCGGAGACCAAGACGCTGAGTGACGACTGGACAGTCGTGACACTCGATGGATCGTGGGCCGCGCAATTCGAGCACACGGTGGCCATCACTGACGACGGCCCCGACGTGCTGACACGCTTCCCGTAGGCCGTTAGCTCGATCCCACACTTCGATCGGGGCGCGAACGTTCGCGCCTCTAGTCATGTGTGGAATTAGTCGTTGATGGAGGTGGAGCCGGCGAGACGGCCTTCCGCCGATGGCTCGACGGCGCGCCTGCGGCGGCGCAGCCCTGTCGCGATCACCAGCCCGGCGAGAATCAGCCCGACTCCAACGATCGTTCGCAAGCCGAAGGCTTCACCAAGCAGCAGCCAGCCCCAGAAGACGCCGACGATTGGGATGAGGTACGTCCCGAACGACGCTGATGTTGCCCCAACCTCGGCGATCAGCTTGTAGTACAGGATGTACGCGACGCCCGAACTGAAGGCGCCGAGCGCCAGCCAGGCCGCCAGTCGCGAGACGTTCAGGTCCATGTGCGTGGGGTGGCCGAAGACGATCACTCCCGGGATCAAGAGCAGTGCCGACAACATCATTTGACCGGATGCCAGCACGAGTGGTTGCCCCTTGAGAAACCGCCGCGCGTAGGCGAAGGCGACACCGTAACCGACTGATGACAGGAGCAGCGCGATTTCGCCCTGAGATGCGCTCGAGGCGAGCTTGAGGATGCCGCCACCGGTCAATACCGCGATTCCGGAGAACCCGACGAGCAGTCCGATGCCTTTGGCTGCTGTGAAGCGTTCCGTTTGGAAGACCGCCGTGGCGAAGATCAGCGTGAAGAATGGCGTGGTTGCGTTGAGGATCGAGGCGACGCTCGATGTGACGTGCTGTTCGCTCCAGGCGATGAGAATCTGCGGGATGATGATCCCGATCAAGGACATTGCCAGGATATGGACCCAGATGCCGCGGTCGCGACTAAGCCGCAGGCCACGCACACGCATCATGCTGTAGAGAAAGACCGAGCCGATCACGAGCCTGCCCTCGACCAGGGTGACTGGATCGACCCCGGCGACGGCGACTTTGATAAAGAGATAGGACGACCCCCAGAGCAGACCGAGCACGAGCAACTGAATCAATTGTGATGGTTTCATCTCGACCCGTCGCTCTGTCCCACGTTTGGGGAGTCCCTGCTGCTACGGCGGGAACCGTAGCCTGTCTGGCGAGAGAGATCAAGTACTCATGCGGCCGGGCTAGACGGGCTGCAGAGGTTCGTGTGGCTCCGGCGGCATGATCACCTCGATCTGATCTCCCGGTCGAATCACGCCGCTCTCGATAACCACGCCCATGATCCCAGCTTTGCGAATCAGGTTGCCCTCCGCGTCACGGCCGAGGACCGCCTTCATCAGACCAGGTTGGATCGTATTGAGCTGCGTACACGGGTTCCGCAGTCCGGTGATCTCCACTTGAGCGGCGGTGCCGAAGCGTAGCCGCGCTCCGGTCGGGAGCCCGAGCAGGTCGATGCCGCGCGTGGTGACGTTCTCGCCCATCACGCCGGGCGCGAGGTCAAATCCGGCCTGGCGCAATTCGTCGAAGAGTTCGGTGTGGATCAGGTGCACCTGGCGAAGATTGGGCTGATTGGGGTTCTGCACCACGCGAGAGCGATGCTTGACCATCTCACCAGCGTGGGCGTCGCCCGCGACGCCGATTCCCTGGATCAGGCGAATCTCGTTCTGGTTTCCTTTGGTCAACGTGTGGGATGGACTCTGGCTCACGGCCACCACCTGTGCGGGCATGTTTCTCCTCCAGCCGGTGATTCCACATTTCGATTGGATCGATCGGTCTCCGCCAACGCTTAACTGGCATTCGGGACAGGTGCAACCATTCGCGAATCTGTGGCACGCTTTGTTCGATGTGCCGGTGATACCGGCCGTGCCACGGAACCGCCGCTCTGTCCAATTCGTCATTATCACAGCCAAGTCGAGGAACTGACGAATTGCGTTCGATGGATACTACCGATTCAGTTCGTTTCGACCGGTTCACTGGAGGTTGATGCAACGTGTTGTGCCCGCGCTGCGGATCGCGACAACCGCTCGGTAGCGTTCGCTGCAGCAAATGCGGAACTCCGTTCACCAGACGGGAAGCAGCCAAGCGACCCGCGAGCGTCCGCTCTGCCTCAGTTCCCGCTCCGTCGGACAATTATCGCCGTGAGCGCCGCTCCGGCGCTCGCCGGTCGGTTGCCGCCTGGCTGCTGGTTCTCGGACTCGTCATCGTCGCGGTTGTCGGTATGTCCGCGCTCTTCTCGTCGAATATCCTCAAGTCCTATGTCGATCATTCGGTCAACACCAACGTCAGCGCATCGATGCCCACGATCTCGGCCACCATCCCCGCTGTGGTGAATTCTGCGGGTCAACCGGCGACGACCGCGGTGGCAAGCTCAGCTGGGGATTCATCCACAGCCGCGCCCGGATCGCAACGAATGATCATCACGCAGCAGGAAATCAACGACCAGGTCGCGAAGAACGCTGGGTCGTTCGGTCCCGTCAGTAACGTTAAGGTTCAGATCGATACCAACCAGTTCATTGTCACCTTCAGTGCCTACGGCATGAATGGGCGCTACGCTGGTGAAGCGGTCATGCAGAACGGTGAACCGGTTCTGACGAACGGAAAGGTGACCGGCCCACTTGGCATGTTCGTTTCAACATCCACAGTCGAGAACTTGCTGAACCAGATGATCGCGAACGCCGTGGCCAACGCGGGAGTGTCGGTCAGTTCAGTTGCCCTGCGTCCCGGTGAAATGGTCCTGGGCCTCAACTCGTAACGCCGGCTCGCAAGCCGACACCACTCGCCCGGAGCCGCCTGGTCGCGGCGGCCAGCTCCTTCGCCGCGCGTTCGATGTCGGCGCCAGTGGTTGGGCGGCCGAGACTGAGCCGTACCGCGCCGATGGCGTCGACCGGATTAACGCCCATGGCGATGAGGACAGGCGATGGCTCGGATAGACCAGCGTGACAGGCAGAACCCGTTGAGGCGGCGACCTCTGGCGTGGCGTCCAGCAGTTGATTGCCGTCGATGCCCGAAAAGCGAATGTTGAGCGTGTTCGGTAGTCGCTCGGCCGGGTGCCCGCTCAGCGTGACCTTCCCCGGATCCTGCTCCAACAGCGCCTGCAGCCGGTCTCGCAACTGACGTTGCCTTGGTTCCTCGGCAGCAAGCGACGACCGTGCCAATTCCGCGGCAGCCCCGAGCGCGACAATATGGGACACGTTCTCGGTGCCAGCGCGACGGCCGGACTCATGCCCCGCGCCGTGAATCAGCGGCTCGACCTCGATGCCCGACCGTATATAGAGCGCGCCGATGCCCTTTGGCGCGTACAGCTTGTGTCCGGCGATCGTCAGCAGGTCGACTCCCAGAGTGTCGACCTGCGTCGAGACCTTTCCGACGCTCTGCGACGCGTCAGTGTGAAACGGAACTCCGGCGTCGCGGCAGATCGTTCCGATCGCGGCGATCGGCTGCAGGGTGCCGGTCTCGTTGTTGGCATGCATGATCGAGACAACGACCGTATGCGTCGTGAGTGCGTGGCGCACGGCATCCGGATCGACCTGTCCGGCAGAGTCGACCGGCAGATACGTCACCGTCGCACCCTGGCGTTCGAGGAACCGGCACGTGGTCAGAATGGCGGGGTGCTCGACGACGCTGGTGATGATGTGCGGTTGGGTTATGCCGGACGCCCAGACGCGGCCGACCAGCGCCATGTTATCGCTCTCGCTGCCGCCGCCGGTGAAGACAACCTCGCCGGGCTCGCATGCGAGCAGGGCCGCTACCTGCTCACGCGCGCTCTGAACCGCTGCCGCGGTCGTCTGCCCGTAGGCATGGCTGCTGGACGGGTTGCCGAAGTGCTGTTCCACGAAGGGCAGCATCGCGTCGCGCACCTGGGGCGCGATCGGAGTCGTGGCATTGTAGTCGAGGTAGATTGGCAAATCTGTTTGGCTCATAGTGCTTCACGTTGCCTCTCGAATGACGCGGGACGTCTCGTTCATCGATGGTAGCATGATGACTCTAGCACGCAGCTGGTGCGTGGCTGTGCCAGAAAGGACGGCGGCGGATGGACTCGTATGCGAGTGATCCGGCCGAGATCGTCAAGCAGGTTATCGCCGCGCTCAATCGCGGCGACATCGCGCAGGTGCTCTCGTTGTGCGACGACAATGTGATTCTCTGGGCGCCCGGGCCTGAACTGATAGGCCAGGAGGTTCGCGGTAAAGCGGATCTGCAACAGCTGCTCGAATTTTCCGAGGAGCGCTGGCCCGACGCCTGGACGTCGATCGACTCGATCATCATGTCGGGCGATCGCGTGGCGGTGGAGATGACAATGGTCGCGACGGAGGGAGGCGTCACGCTACGTCACCCGATGGCGGCGTTTTTCGCGGTGCGAAACGGCCTCATCGTGGAGCAGCGCAGCTACTACGATCTCAAGGCGCTGGACCAGTTGCTGGAGGGCTAGATGGTCTCGCCGGTGGAACGGGTGATGACATCCTTGATCCGGCCCAGCCAGATCCGCTGCTCGTCCTCAGCGCTCATCCATGCCGTTCCGGGAGTCAGGACGACATTGTCGAAGCCGATGAGGGGGCTGTCCGGCGCGAGCGGCTCGTAGGCGAATGCGTCGAGCCCCGCCCCCGCGATGTCACCGTTGCGCAGTGCTTTGATGAGTGATCCTTCGTCGATCAGACGTCCGTCCGCGACGTTGATCAGGAGCGCCGTCGACTTCATCGCGGCCAGTTCCGGCGCGTCGATGAGGCGAACCGTCTCAGGAGTGGCTGGCAGGTTCAGGCTCAGCACGTCGGATTCGGTCAGTATCTGGTCGAACCGACGAGCGGTGATGCTGAGCCTGGCGACTGCTTCATCCTTGGCTGCTCTATCGTGGAAGAGGACGCGCATGCCCACACCGCTCGCTCGTTCGGCCAGCGCGAGACCACTCCGTCCGAGACCGATGATTCCAAGCGTGCGTCCCGCCAATGTCGGCCCCGGCGCCGGCCGCGCCCAACTCCCGTCGACGACCGCGGAGTAGCCGGCCAGCAGCGTGCGCGAAAGGGCCAGCATCAGCAGCAGAGCCTGCTCCGCGGCACCCTCGGCCGCGACTGACCGGAGGATTGTGACCCGTGCGTTCCGGTCCCCGGCCTTGGCGGACATGGCGCGGTGCCGGTCCTCGTCCGTTGGGTCTACCAGGATGATGCCGTTGACGCCGCGAATCTGCGCGTCGCTGAGCAGGGGCAGTGCGCCGCGCTCAGAGGCAAGGAAGGCAGGGCGCGAAGTCGCTGACGGCAGCAGGACCGCGCTGGGAAGCATGCCGGCCAGTCCGGACGAAAGCCATTCCTCACCGGCAACGAGAATCTCCCGGGGTTCCCCGGCATGCTGCCAGGTAACGGTCGAAATGCCTGAACTCATGGCATTACGGCTCGGCGACGGTCGTCTCGAGCTTGGGGAAGATCGGCTGAGGCTTCGTCACCTGCGTTCCCGCCTGCAGCTGACCCCAGCGCAGTTCATCGGTCCAGGCTCCGTGCCCGATTTCAACGCCGAGCTGATCCGCCATGCGTTTGGAGGTCTCCGGCAGGAATGGCTGGAGGACAACCGCTATGACTCGTAACGCCTCTGCCAGCGAGTAGAGGGCGGCGTCGAGCTTGCCCTTGGCCTCTTCGTCGCCAGCGCGCTCCGCCTTGGAGAGAACCCACGGTGCGGTCTCCTCGACGTGGCGGTTGGCCCGGACGACGCAGTCCCAGATGGCCGCCAGCGCCTGCTGCGGATCGTATTCCTGTCCCATGTCTGCCTGAATCCGCGCCGCGAGGTCGTCCGTCCCCAGCGAATCGCCCGACTCGGTTTGCGGTACTTCACCTCCGCGATAGCGATTGATCATCGAGACCGTGCGGTTCAGCAGGTTGCCGAGGTCGTTCGCCAGGTCGGCGTTGTAGCGACGCTCGAGCTTCTCGTCCGTGTAGTCGGCGTCCCCGTTCGGCGGAACCTCGCGCAGCATCCAATAGCGGACCGCCTCCGCGCCGTAGCGCTCGACCAGTTCGGCCGGATCGACCACGTTGCCGAGCGACTTGCTCATCTTCTCGCCATCGATCGTTAGGTAGCCGTGCACGAAGATCGTGGTCGGCAGTGGCTCACCGGCCGACAGCAGCATGCCCGGCCAGTAGACCGCGTGGAAGCGGAGGATGCCCTTGCCGATGACGTGGACGCGCTCCGGATTCTCGACCCAGTAGTGCTGGTAGAGCTCCTGATCCAGCCCGTAGTTCAACGCGGTGATGTAGTTGGCTAGCGCGTCAAACCAGACGTACATCACCTGGTCCGGATCGCCCGGCACCTCGACGCCCCAGCCGCGGGCGCGCGTTCGCGAGCGGGATAGGCTGAAGTCCTCCAGACCGCGCGCGACGAAGGAGCGCACCTCGTTGCGGCGCGTCTCCGGGATGATCCGCATCTCGCCCGAATCGATCAGCTCAAGCAGCTTGTCGCCGTAGCGGGAAAGCCGGAAGAAGTAGTTCTCCTCCTCGACCAGCTCCGGCGGGATGTGGTGCTCCGGGCACAGACCGTTATCCAGCTCGTCCTCGGTGTAGAACTGCTCGCAGCGCACGCAATAGAGACCGCTGTAGTGCTTCTTATAGATGTCGCCGTTGTCGGCGCACTTCCGCCAGAGCTTCCGCGCGCCCTCAAGATGTCGCTCCTCGACGGCCGTGCGGATGAAGTCGTCGTTCGAGATGTTGAGCAGATCGGTCAGGCCCATGAACGTGGCGGCATTTCGATTGACGAGTTCGGCCGTCGGAATGCCCTCTCGCTCGGCGGCCAGGACGTTGGTGAGGCTGTTCTCGTCGGTACCGGTGAGAAAGCGGGTGTCATCCCCCATCAGGCGGTGAAAACGCGCGAACGCGTCGGTCTGCACAAACTCGAGCGCGTGCCCGATGTGCGGCGCCGCGTTGACGTAGGGTATGGACGTGGTGATGTAGTAGCGTTTCCCGCTCTTGCTCAAGATTTCCCTCGCTCACGATGTGATGCCGGGCGCGTTCCTCTCACGATCACAGGTCGGGGTCTCGAAACCCGACGCGCGGCCCTCGTGATCGGCGCCCAATCGGACCAGCAGTTCATATCATACGACGAGGAAACGGGCCAGAAGACGGAAAACAGAGGTACGGGGCGAGTGCGTGTCCGGTGAATTGGGCCGGTGGCGGAAACTGGATCTTCCCCGCCAGGCCCGACGGCGATTACGACGCCGGGACTGCGGCCGGTACGGGCGACGCCTGCCACGCCGCCAGGACGTCATCGGATGTGCAGACACGCCCGAAGCACGCAGCCAGCGAGGCCAGCCCTGCCTCGTGCCGCGCCAAGGTCTGTTCGGCGGTGCAATCCGATAGCGTGACGGTGTGAAATTCGTGATGAAAGGCGTCGCGGGCGGTGCTGCTCACGCAGATGTCGGTGGTCAACCCGACAAGGACCACGGTGCGAACCCGGCGCTCGCGCAGTAGTGCTGCCAGTTCCGTGTCCACGAACCCGCTGTACCGCGGCTTGACGACCACCAGATCGTCCGGCCCCGGTTCGAACCCTGGAGCAAAGCCGCTCACCGGGGAGTCCGGCGCGAGGGCTGACTTCACACCGCCGGGGTGCTGCTGCTCCCAGACCGCGGTCCAGCGGTCCGCAGGGATGACGTGGCGGATGAAGACGCGGAGCACTCCGGCTTCACGGGCGGCGGTGATGAAGCGTTGCAGGCGCGGCAACACGTCGTCTAGCGCGGGGGCTAACGGCATCGCGGTGAACATTGGCTGCACGTCCACCACCAGGACCGCCGTGTGCTGCGGGGCGATGAGGGAGGCGAACTCGGCACCTGCGTGGTCCATCGGCATCCTCCACTTCGCGCGTCAGGGCGCTGCCCCAGCGGGCATGTCAACGAGCCTAGTCGCGTCTCACCAGTATGCGCCCGGTGTCAATCCCCAACGAACCAACCACCAGACATGACACCCTAGTACCCTGTGACGCGTGAATTGGCGGGATAGCGGAGGCGGTGATAGGGTTGAGAGATGAACCAACAATATCCCGTCCACCTGACCCCCGACGAACGCAGCACACTCCAACAGATGATTGCCGCCGGGATGGCCCCAGCGCGCAAGCTGATGCATGCTCGCATCCTCCTCAAAGCCGATCGGAGTCCCGACGGCCCGGCCTGGCCCGACCAGCGCATTGCCGACGCGGTCGACGTCAGCCAGTCGACCATCGCGCGCGTCCGCAAACAGGCCGTGCAGCAGGGCATCGAGGCCGCCCTCAATCGCCGGGCTCCCCGCCGCGTCTATCACCGCAAACTCGATGGCCAACAGGAGGCGCAACTGGTGACCCTGGCCTGCAGCGATCCGCCGGAGGGGCACAGCCGCTGGACACTGCGGCTCCTGGCCGATCAGTTGGTCGAGTTGGAGGTGGTCGACGCCATCTCCTATCAGACGGTGCGCCGCACGCTCAAAAAAACGAGCTAAAGCCCTGGCAGGTGCGCCAGTGGAACATTGCGCCACAGGCCAACGCCGAGTTCGTCTGGCGCATGGAAGATGTGCTCAGCGTCTACACCCGCCCCTATGATCCGCGCTTCCCACAGGTGTGCTTTGATGAGGCCTCGACCCAGGTCTTGCGCGAGGCCCGGTCCCCGCTGCCGCCCAAGCCGGGACAGCCGAAACGGCAAGACAGCCACTACGTTCGCGGTGGCGTGCGCAACTGCTTCCTGGCCTGCGAACCGCTGACCGGCTGGCGCCACGTGACGGTGACCGAGCACCGGACCAAGGTGGACTTTGCCGAGCAGATCAAGGACCTGGTCGACGTCCGCTATCCCACGGCCGAGCGCATTGTCCTCGTGCTGGATAATCTCAACACGCATAGCCCGGCGTCGCTCTACGCCGCGTTTCCGCCGGACGAAGCCAAGCGGCTGACCGAGAAACTCGAGATCCATTACACGCCGAAGCACGGTAGCTGGCTGAATATGGCCGAGATTGAACTCAGTGTCCTGCACCGGCAATGCTTGGACCGACGGCTGCCGGATGGCGTGGAGTTGGTCGATGAGGTCGCGGCCTGGGAGGCGGAGCGCAATCAGCGCGATGCGCGCATCGACTGGCGCTTCACCACCACCGACGCGCGCATTAAACTCAAACGGCTCTATCCATCACTTCAGGAGTAACCGTGTACTAGACGCCGCGATCTGCGTCTCGTGCTCGACGCTGAATGCTTGACATGCGCTGTGGTGCGGATCTTTAGTTCAATGGACGTTGAAGGATCTACCTGGGCCTGACTCCGACGGCCCCCCACAACGATTCCGATCCCCTGCCGCGTGCGTCAAATGTGTTCCATTGTCTGCCTGGACAGGCTGGGCCGCACGACGAACTCGTACTCGAGTTGACTCGCCGAGAGCGTCGAGCCGAAACCAGCGCGCGGTCAATATCGCAAGACTGAGCGTACCGATCCCAACGAGAACGAGGAACGGGATGCTCGCCGACGGATCCCCTCGCCAGACCATCACCGCGGCCATGGCGGCAACCGCGGCTCCCTGGCAGGTTAGATACCCTGTGATACCGATCGCGGCTCTCCGGGCCGTCGAGTTGTGCCGCAGCAATCTAACGCCAGTCGCCAGCGCTACCGGAATGATGAAGGCGGTACCCAGGAGTTTGATGTTCCAGAAGACGTTGGGATCGCCGCGACACTCCTCCGTGACCCGAGTTCCGCTGGCCACACCCCGGATTGCCTGGGCCCAGGCCGAGCAGTGTACCCAACGCGACGAGGACTCCCGCGGTGGCGCGGCGGAGTCTCGCATTTGGCTCCGGGAGGTCGTCGACCTTCACCGTCGCATTCGTTGATCTATGTTACCGGGGTATGTAGTTCTCGATAGGGACTATGTAGTGCGGGGACGATGACTCTGATCAGGCGAGGTGGTTGTCGCAGGGCGAAGGCGGTTGCTTCGGCTTTGCTGTGCACCTCGATCTTGAGGTAGATGTTGGCGATGTGGCGTTCGACGGTGCGCGGGCTGAGGAACAGAGCGCGTCGGCGATCTGCCGGTTGCTCTGGCCGGATGCGATGTGCCGCAGCACTTCCAGTTCACGAGGTGATAGACCGTGCGTAGTCGCTGGTTGGGATCGTACAGCGTCGTCGCCGGAGAGAATCTCGTCGATGACCTGCTCGATCGGAACGGTCGAGCTGCGCCGCCCAGAGTGCCTCCAACTCCTCACGCCCAAGCAGCGCGCGAATCTGCGCCAGATGCTGCTGGTAGTCTGCCTCTTCGTTCAACGGTCGAGGCATGCCATACCGGTGACGCTGGGCCGACGCGCTGGCCAAGAGCTGTCCCGCGCGCTCAGCGTCGCCGCCAGCGAGTGCGAGCGTCGCGAACTGCTCCAGACAGGAGATCTTGCCCCACGGAAACCCAAGCGTGCGATAGATCCCTAAGCTCTCGTGCGCGAGACGCATCGCCTCCTCTCGCCCCAATGTATCCGATGCAAACTTCGACTTGTGCAACAGGGAGGACGCAACGAAGTCGTCGTCACCGGACGCGCGCGCGATGGCGATGCCTTCGTCGAAGAACGCGAGCGCTCCCTCCATATCGCCGTCGTCGGCCGTCATGAATCCAAGGCGGTTGAGTGCGCGCTGCGTCGTGAATGGATCACCCACGGCACGTGCGCCGGCCAGCGCCTTCGCGGACATCGTTCGCGCTCTCTCGGGTTCGGAACTGTTGATGTATAGGATGGCAAGTGTGTGGAAGACGAACGGCTCCAACGCACGGTGACCGTGCCTGGCGCAAATCTCCAGCGCCTCGTTGCCGTCGACGATGCCGCATTCGTAGTCACCTTGCCAACACAACAGCCACGCCCGCGTCGCGAGTGCTTCCGCTCGCTCGATGGTCGGCTCAGCCGCCCGCGGCAGGTCAAGCACCAGCGTGGCCTGCTCGACTCCCTCGCGATGGAATCCGCGCTTTAGCCAGAAATTCCGTAAGTGGCCAACCATCTCGAGGCCGGCCGCCGCTCGTCCTGACTCGACGGACCAGTGCAGCACGGCGCGCAGGTTGTCGTGTTCGCGCTCGAGACGGTCGCACCAGGCGATCGCCTCTCGCCCGTAGAGCCGGGGCGCCGCCTCCGACGACATATGGCAGAAGTAGGTGGCATGTCGTTCCCGTACATCCGCTGCTTCCTGGCATTCGTCCAGTAACTCACGCGCGAACTGGCGGATCGGTTCGAGCATGCTGAAGCGAGACTCCCCGTTTGGTGACTCGCCGCGCTGAATGAGGCTGCCGGCAACCAGCGTCGACAGCCCTTCCAATACATCCTCGCCGGTATCCACGATCGCGCTGGCTGCCTCCAACGTCCAGCCACCCGCGAACACCGAGAACTGCCGGAACAATCGCTGCTCCCGCTCGTCAAGCAGGTCGTAGCTCCAGGCGATGGTGGCGCGCATCGTTTGCAGTCGCTCCGGCTGATCGCGTGCTCCGCCGGTCAACAGCCCGAGTTGCCGGTCCAGCCGTCGTAGCAGCTCGCCAAGTGAGAGGACGTTCAGTCGTGCCACGGCCAGCTCAATGGCCAGCGGCATGCCGGCAAGCCGGATGCAGATCGTGGCGACGGTCGCGGCGTTGTCCGTCGTCAGGGAGAACCCAGTCGTGAAGACGCGCGCACGCTCGACGAAGAGTCTGAGCGCGGCGACCTGTTCCAGGACGTCGATGTCAGGCAGATCGACGAGTTCAGGCAGTGCAAGCGGAGGGACCGCATACGGATATTCGGCCGAAGATGCAGCGGCGTCCGGCTGGTGACCAGGATGGTGAGCCTGGGGCACTCGGCGATCAGCGCGGCGATCTGCGGCGCGGCGGCCACCACGTGCTCGAAGTTGTCGATGACCAGCAGCAGCTCGCGGGCTCCTAGGTACGCAGTCAGTGTTTGCTCGACTGGACGACCGCCGAAGTCACCGAGATCGAACGCTTGCGCAATCATCGACGCGACCTGCGCGTGGTCGCGGAGCGCCGCGAGCGAGACGAACCAGACGCCATCCGGAAAGGTGTCGCTAAGCGCGTGAGCTATGGCCAGTGCAAGTCGCGTCTTGCCAACGCCGCCTGGCCCGGTCAACGTGACGAGCGAGACATCGTCGCGCAGCAACATCGTACAGACTGCCTCGACCTCGACACCGCGTCCAATCAGTGGCGTGCTTGGCAGTGGGAGTATGGAGGCTGGCGGCGGGTGGTCGGTCAATGAGACGAGAGCCAAAGCGTCCGCCTTCGCAGAATGGCCATGACAGGTGTCGCGAATAGCTGTAAGGCTGCGAGCAATCATTGCCCTGCAATGATTCTCGGTCGCCTGCGTGATGGCACGAGTTTAAGTTTGCCCGGAGAAATGTTGTGACATTTATTATAGAGAAACGTACCCGTCCCTGCAACGCACGCACCGGCGTGTTGCGCGAATCGTGCGCAACTGAAGAGTACGAAGGCGCAATGGATTCCTAGAACTCCTTGAGGCGTGCCTCGGTCTTGCTCCAGCGATCGATGCGCGGGTTCAGTACGCGGGCGGCTTCTTCCTCGATCACGACGGTTTCGACGTTGCGCGCTCCGGTGCGCCCGGTGACGTAGACGCCCGGATGATTCACCAGGACCATTCCTGGCTGAAGCGTCGTCTGCTGTGAGCGGACCAGCCAGGGCGCCTCGCGGGTGGAGAGACCAATGCCATTGCCCGTGCGATGACGCAGCATGTTGCCAAAGCCGAGCCGTTCGATCACCTTGCGGGCGGCCTGGTCGACCGATTCGGCGGTCGCTCCCGGCACCATCGCCTCGCGAGCGGCCTCCTGCGCCTGCACGGTCGCCTCGACCCAACGGACGATGTCCCGCAGCGGATCGCCGACGAAGAACGTCGATCCAGCCTGGGCGTGATATCCCGCAACGCTGGCCGTGAACTCGACGATGACGCTGTCGCCGCGCGTCAGTTTGCGGCCGCTTGTTGGGGCATTCGGGAACGCCGCCCGAGTGCCACTCCGGATGGCTCCAGTGATCGGTCGGGAGAGGGGGTCGTACAGATCGCCGAGCTCGGAGCGCATGATCGCGTCGACCGCCGCGGTTACCTCGTGCAGCGCGTCGCGCTCAGGTGATCCGCTGGTCAGCCGGGCGAAGAGGCGCTCGAGCGCCAGGTCGGCGAAATCCGCGGCACGTTGGATCAGATCGAGTTCGGGCTGAGTCTTGATCATGCGCAGTTCCGCGACGTAGTCGTTGACCTCGAGCTCTTCGATTTCTGCTTTGACGCATTCCCAATCCAGCGCGGGCATTGTATCGACGACAAGCGGTCCACCGGCCTCGCGGGCCATCCAGAGGATCGGGTTCTCCTCGGCCGGAAACTCGGCGTACCAGCGAACATCGCGCACCGAACCATTGGCCGCGTACTCAGCGTCGAGCTGCGGGACGAAGAGGGCGACCCGGTGGTCTTTCCAGACGCAGGCGGCGAGCGGTCGATCGGTGGGCCCGATTGCGATCCCGGTGACGTAGCGAATGTTATCCGGCTTGAAGATGAGGGCGGCATTCTTCCCCTCGGCTTCCAGTCGTTCGGCCAGGCGATTACCAACCTGGCGGTGAAACGCCTCTCCCAGGACCATCAAGATCTCCTCGATCTGTTGTTTGGGTGGCATCGCGCCAACCCATCGCCCAATCCCGCATCACTATTCTCACCTGATGGCGTCGAAAATGCTACTCAGTGAGTCGTCGAGCCGGAATTCGACGACCGATCAAATCACTACAAAATCGTTCGGATTCGGCCTAGACAAACGAGCCGGAAACGGCGACAATAGACGTGACGGCCGGTCAAGCAAGTCAGAATCGGTCGGCACTTACTTACGAACACCAGACTCATCTCCTCCTCACGTGCGGGGCAGCCGTCCACCAGCGGCTGCCTCGTGCGGTTTGTCGAAATTCACGATTCATGGCCCGTCCAATGCGTTTCCAGATGGAGTCGCTGACGTGTTTGGCGCGAACCCGCTCGTGACCAAGGAATCCGCTCCCGGCGCGACATCGGTGATTGTAGTGGATACAATTAGGCTCAGTCTCCGTGGGATGGCATCGCAGGTGCGACGATTCCTCCTGAGGATCGGCCAATCAATCAGACAGCCGGATCCTCTCCCCCCACGGAATTCTCTTTTAGGAAGGTGCTCTTCATCCATGAGAGACCCATCGGGTCGCAACAGACCCGACCGACCAAATGGTCCCCAACCGCCCTCGAACCGGTCTCGCTTTCCAACGTGGATCATCTGGGTGGTGCTCGGCGGGTTTGCGCTCTACTACATCTATGTCCTTTTTTGGCCACAGCACGACGGCCCATCTGAACGTGCCCTATTCGGCCTTCGTCACTCAGGTCCAGGCCGGCAACGTCAAGTCAGTCACCATCGAAGGACAATCCGTCAACGGGACGTTCACCCAGCCGATGCAGCTGGTCAGCAACCAGCTCTCGCCGGCTTCTCAGCAGCCACCGGCAGGAACGTCGAGTAGCGACATCTCGACCGGCACAAATTTCAAGACGACGATTCCGGAGAACACGCAGCCCGACCTCGTGACGCTGCTCCAGCAACACAATGTCGAGACCAACGTCAATGTCGCGCAGGGATCGATCTGGCCGAGTCTTCTCTTATTCGGCTTGCCGATCCTCCTCTTCGTCGGCGTGATGTGGTTCTTCGGGCGAAATATGTCGCGCGGGCAGCAGAACATCTTCAGCTTCGGACGAAGCAAGGCGAAGATGTACGACGCCGAGCGACCACGGGTCACGTTCGCTGACG
Source organism: uncultured Chloroflexia bacterium (assembly GCA_963728335.1). Classification (GTDB taxonomy): domain Bacteria; phylum Chloroflexota; class Chloroflexia; order Thermomicrobiales; family Thermomicrobiaceae; genus CALAGB01. The sequence continues at coordinate 306,426 of CAVSJP010000004.1, read as the reverse complement.
TCGCGGGCGAGGAAGAGGCGAAGCACGAACTGACTGAGGTCGTCGACTTCCTGCGGAATCCGGCCAAATATCACAGCATTGGCGCGAGGCTACCGCGCGGCATTCTGCTCATCGGACCTCCGGGTACCGGGAAGACGCTGCTGGCGCGTGCGGTGGCCGGCGAAGCCGGGGTACCGTTCTTCAGCGTCAGTGCGTCGGAGTTCGTCGAGATGTTCGTCGGCGTCGGCGCGAGTCGTGTCCGTGATCTCTTCGAGCGCGCCAAGACCTCATCGCCATCGATCGTCTTTGTTGACGAACTGGACGCGGTTGGTCGCCAGCGCTTTGCTGGAGTCGGCGGCGGTAACGATGAGCGCGAGCAGACGTTGAACCAGCTGCTGGTCGAGATGGACGGATTCGACGTGCATCAGAACGTCATCGTCATCGCGGCGACGAACCGGCCGGATGTGCTCGACCCAGCGCTGCTGCGTCCTGGTCGATTCGACCGTCAAGTGACGGTTGGGCTGCCGGACAAGCGGGGTCGCGAGGCCATTCTGAAGATCCATAGCCGCGGTATTCCGATTTCGAACAACGTCGACCTGGATGGCATCGCCGCGGTCACGCCCGGCTTCTCCGGCGCTGACCTGTCGAATCTTGTCAACGAGGCGGCACTACTCGCGGCTCGTAAGGACAAGAAGGTCGTCGAGCGCTCGGACTTTGACGAGGCGATCGACAAGATCGTGCTGGGCACCGAGCGAGCATTCGTGATGAGTGAGCACGACAAGCAGGTCGTGGCGTATCACGAAGCGGGGCACGCACTCGTCGCCTACTTCTCTGAAGGGGCTGACCCGCTCCGGAAGGTGAGCATCGTGCCACGCGGCCGGGCGCTGGGCGTCACTGTGCAGGCACCGAGTGAAGACCGCTTCAACTACAGCAAGCACTATCTCAGAGGTCGCCTGGCGGTGATGATGGGTGGCCGTGTGGCCGAACAGCTCGTCTTCAACGAAGTGACAACCGGGGCGCAGAACGACCTCAAGGAAGCGACGTCCCTGGCAAAGCGCATGGTCGGACTCTGGGGCATGAGCCCCGAGGTCGGATCGGTCTACCTGGGAACGGGCGAGGAGCATGTCTTCCTTGGTCGCGAGATGGGTGGACAGGATCGCGCGATCAGCGAGAACTTGCTCGAACGGGCTGATCAAGCGATTCATGGCTTCGTGGACGAAGGGATGGAAACCGCGCGGCGGATCCTGACCGAGCACCAACAGAAGCTCAACGAGTTGGCCGAAGCCTTGATCACCGAAGAAACCGTTGACCTGGAGCAGATCTCCGCGATCCTGGGTGTTCCCCCGGTCCCCGCGGCGGCACCGGTCGGCGGAAGCGACGGGAATGGTGGTTAGAGACTCGGCCGTGGTCCCGTCAAATCCAACACGACATCAATACGGCTCCGGACCACATCGGTCCGGGGCCATTCACTTGCCTCACCCCTTCACGACTACGCGGAAAAACGATATGCGAGGCGGGCGGCCGAAATGTCGCTGAAACCGAGCGAGGGGACACTTAGCCCGTGGTTCATGGGTGTCGTTGCCTTCTTCGTCACATGCCTGATTACCGCCAACATCGTGGCCGTGAAGCTGGTGAACATCGGCGGAATCGTCGTCCCGGCCGGAACCGTAACGCTCTTTCCTATCAGCTATATCCTGGGCGACGTGCTGACCGAGGTCTATGGTTACCGGAGGACACGCCAGGTCATCTGGCTTGGCTTCGCCTGCAATGCGGTTGCCGTTCTCGCCATCTACTTAACCCAGCTTCTGCCCGCGCCGGCCTACTGGGATGGGCAGGAAGCGTACGTCCGGATCCTCGGCTACGTTCCGCGTCTACTGGCCGGTTCCTTCGTCGCATATCTCATCGGAGAGTTTGCCAACGCGTTTGTGCTGGCACGCATGAAGGTCTTTACGGGCGGCCGTTGGCTCTGGACTCGCACCATTGGCTCAACCATCGTCGGTGAGGGTCTTGATTCCCTGGTCTTCATCGGGATTGCCTTTGCGGGAGCGATCTCGAACGACCAGCTGGTGCGAACAATGATAACGGCCTGGCTCGTCAAGTGTGGGTATGAGACGCTGGCGACGCCGCTGACCTACTTCGTCGTTAACTTCCTCAAGAGAACAGAGAGCATCGACGTCTTCGACCGCGCGACCGACTTTTCGCCGCTGCGTTTGGACTGAGTAGTCGACCACAGGGATTTTGGCAACGTTCCTGACCCTGTCATCCTGAGCGAAGTCGAAGGATCTCTCCTGCCTGACTGGCTGGAGACGCGTCGCGGACGAAGCGATGCTTCGACTCCGCTGCCATCTCCCCCACGAACTCCCCCTCGACTCGAGGGAGAGAACCATCGCTCAGAATGACAGCTCCACGCACGTGCTCCTCCGGTGCCACATTCCCGGCGGTCGACTACAGAGCATGACTGGGCGACCTGCAGCGCGTACCGGAGACTCGGAAGGTCATGGTATTATTCCGCAGGCCCAGGAGGGTCACTCTATGCGTGTGCGCTCATTGACATCAAACGATCACCGACGGCGCCTTCGCTGTCGTCGTGCGAGAAAGGGGTAAGACCATGGGTCTCGGCGACGTGATCTCACGTAAGATCGCGTTCGTGTTTCCTGGACAGGGCAGCCAGTACGTCGGCATGGGAAAGAGCCTCTACGACGTGTCGGAGGCCGCTCGACGTGTCTTTCACCAGGCGGATGAGATCCTTGAGTTCCCTATCTCGTCACTCTGCTTTGAAGGTCCGGACGATGTCCTCAATGACACGATCAATGCGCAGCCTGCAATCCTGACCGTCAGCCTGGCGTATCTCGAAGCGCTGCGCGAGCGCTGGCATACGCTCGGTTCGTCCGTGGCGCCGGTGGTCGTCGCGGGTCACAGCCTTGGCGAGTTCACGGCGCTGGTGGCTGCCGGAGTCCTCGATTTCAGTGACGCGCTGCGGATGGTGCGTGAGCGCGGTCGACTGATGAAGGAGAGCGGCGATCTCTATCCGGGTGGCATGGCCGCGGTCATCGGACTCGACCGGGAGACCCTCGAAGCCGTCTGCGCCGAAGCGGGCGAGGTGGGTATTGTGGTGCTGGCCAACGACAATTGTCCGGGCCAGTCAGTCATCTCCGGCGAGAATGCGGCCCTCGAGCAGGCGATGAAGTTGGCGAAAGAGCGGGGAGCGCGCAAGGTCGTCCGGCTGGGGATCTCGATCGCATCTCACTCGCCGCTGATGGAGCGGGCCGGTCAGCAGTTCGCCGAGTTTGTCTCGCGCATTCATCTACATGAACCGAATGTCCCGATCATCGCGAACATTACGGGACAGATGATCCTAACGGCTGACGATATCCGGAAGGAGATCGCGCAGCACGTCGTTCTTCCGGTGCAGTGGACCGGCTCCGTGCTTGAAATGGTCAATAACGGCGTCAGCACGTTCCTTGAAGTAGGCCCCGGAAATGTGCTCGGTGGACTCATCCGTCGTATCAAAAGCGACGTTGAGGTCGTCACCGTGAAGGACTTCGGCCTGGGTGGCTAACTCCGCGCTGGGGTAATTGGAGGGTAGATCGTGCACCGCGTCGTGGTGACCGGGATGGGTGCCTTGACCCCGATCGGCAACACCGTGCCCGAGTTCTGGGGCAACCTGTTGGCCGGCGTCTCGGGAGTCGCCCGAATCGAGTCGTTTGATCCGTCCGATCTTGAAGTGCAGATCGCGGCTGAGGTCAAGGGATTCGATCCCAAAGACTACATGGATTTCAAGGCCGCGCGACGCATGGACCGCTTTTCGCAACTTGCGGTCGCCGCCACCGGTGAGGCGATCAAGGATGCGTGCCTGACGATCGACGACTCCAATGCCGAACGAATCGGCGTGATGATGAACACGGGCGGCGGAGGCATTCAAACGCTCACGCGTGAAGTGCGGGTCCATTACGGCAAAGGGCCGCGGCGCGTCAGTCCGTTCTTCATCCCGATGTTTGCCCCGAACATGGCCGCGAGCCAGGTCTCCATTACCTATGGGATCAGGGGTCCGGTGATGGCATCGGTCGCGGCGTGCGCCGCCGGTGCGCAGGCCTTTGTGGACGCCTGGCGTATGCTGCGTCTGGGTGAAATTGACGTCATGATTGCCGGGGGCACCGAGGCGGGGCTCGATCCGGTCGCGGTTGCGGCTTTTGGCAACATGGGTGCGCTCTCCAAACGGAACGACGAACCGCAACGGGCGAGCCGGCCATTCGATCGTGATCGCGACGGATTTGTCTTTGGCGAGGGCGCGGCGGCGTTGGTGCTCGAGACCGAAGAGCATGCCAGGAAGCGGAACGCGCGGATCTATTGCGAATTGCTGAGCGGGTCGCTCACCGCCGACGCGTTCCACATCAGCGCACCGTTACCGGGTGGAATCGGCGCGGCCCGCGCGATGACCCAGGCGCTGAAGCTGGCAGACCTGCGACCGTCCGACCTGGACTATATCTGCGCGCACGGAACTAGCACTCCGCTGAATGACCAGGCGGAGACCGAGGCGATCAAGGCGACGTTTGGTGAGGCGGCCTACAAAGTCGCGATCAGTTCTCCCAAGAGTATGATCGGGCATCTGGTCGGCGCCGCTGGGGCTGTCTCCGGCGTTATCTGTGTCAAGTCAATTCAGGGCAACGTGGTACCGCCGACGATCAACCTGGATAATCCTGATCCTGAGTGCGATCTTGACTACGTGCCGCACCAGCTGCGGGAGATGACGGTCAATACAGCGATGGCCAACGCCTTCGGCTTTGGCGGCCAGAACGCCGTCGCCGTCTTCGGGCGATACGAGACATAGGAGCCGCCAGGCTCTTCGCGGCGGTTCGCGCGGGAGGACCATGAGCACCGAGAAGAAGGCTGACTGCGTCGTCATCCGGCCAGAGTCCACCTATGCCGGCAAACAGGGATTCTCCTATTTTTCGGGAATCTCCAGGGAGACTGCCGGCGCGACCGGGATCTGCATGCACATGCTGAGGATTCCACCGAGCGGGCGAGCCAAGCCGCATTATCATGAGAGCCACGAGACGGCCATCTACGTCATCTCCGGCGAGGTGGGCATGTGGTATGGCGACAACCTCGAGAAATACCTCACGATGCAGCCAGGCGAGTTTCTTTACATTCCGGCGGGCATGCCACATCTCCCGGCAAACTTGAGCGACACGGAGCCCTGCGTCGCGGTCCTGGCACGCACCGATCCGAACGAGCAGGAGAGTGTGGTGGTACTCGACATCGAGCCACCGTCACAGGCGTAATGGCCCTCAACCGGCTCGCGAGCTCAGCCCCCACCTCACAACAGCAGTTGAAATTCGTTGGCGTGCTTCGCCATCGGCGATGGGTGGCAGACGCGTCAACTGCGTGGACGGTAATCCGAGCCATCGGTAACCGGTGCGCAAACCGCCGTCGCGGGGAGCCTGCTCGGTAATGAGGGCCGTTACGAGCGCGGCCGGCGTCGCAGTCGCCTGCTCGCGAATCTTGCAAGATTCCGGAAGGTGATCCGCTGCGATTGGATCTGCTCGTCTTTCTCCGCCACGACGCGCTCGAGCCGGCGCGCATATTCGGCCGTCTCGCTATAGATCCGCTCCAGGTCGTGCACATACCGATCGCGTGGATCCGTGGCACGAGCGCCGATCTTGACCGGATTGCGGCACCACGCCAGAAGTGGCGCTGCGACGCGTTCCCAGGTGTGGTGCTCCGCCTGACGTGAGAGGTTGGCCCGAAACAGGCGCTGCCGGTCGGGCTCGAGCCCTGCAAGCATGGCGCAGGCGGCCGCGGCGTGGTCGCCTGGCGGAACGGTCAGCCCGATCTGTTCGCGCTGAATGAGGTCGGACAGTACATCCCCTTCCGTCGCGATCATCGGGAGGCCGCACCAGAGGTTGTCGAGCATGCGGGTGCGATAGGCAAAGCGTGACTCGAGCGAGTCCAGGTGGAGCGAGACACCGAGATCGGCCTGGAGCAGCCAGTTCTGTCGCTCGTCGTACGGCACCCAATTGTTGAAGACGACGTGGCGATCGAGCAACCCGAGATCATGCGCCAGGCTCCGCGCGTCGTCGACCACCCGCATCTTCGCGACATCCGCGACGGGACTCTGGACGCCCATGAAGACGAGCTTCGCGCGTGGTTCGCGCTCGGCGACGGTCACCATGGCTCGAATGGCCGTGAGCGGGTCGAGCCAATTCCAGATGCCGCCGTTCCAGAGGATAAGCACTGATTCGTCGTCGATGCCCGGAAGGAGCTGGCGCGGTCCGGCGCCAGATGCCACCGGTGGATCAGGCGGCAGCCCAAACGGAACGACGTCAATCAGCGTACAGAGGTCGCTGTCGGCCTGCGCGTGCGCCAGATCCAGCCTTCCGGCCGCGGCCAGTGCTCCGAGCCAGAAATCTCGCTGTCGTTCCGAGGCGCATATGAAGGCGTCGCCGAACTGAAGTAGCCGGTTGAGAATGGCGACATCGTCCTTGCGGTTCGGCTCGCCGGACTCCGGATCGACGCGTGCGTGCTCGAGCTTTTCGAGGATCCACGGGGCGTAGAGGTCGATGATCAGGAAGCGCTCGCGCAAAACCGCGGGGTCGGTGTACAGGTATGGGAGGTGCTGAGCGACCACGACGTCGTGTTCGGCGACCAGCCCGGCAAGGCGATGTCCCCGATCGTCACTGTCAGTCCCGGCGTACGAGACGAGCCTGACGCCTGGCGGAGGATCCAGGTCGCGCCTGGCTCGGCGTCGCCAGCGTCACGGCCTGGTTTTGGCCGATGACGCGCGCCAGATTCCAGTAGCGGATTCCGGTGCCAGCCATGTTCGATCCGATTGTGTCGGAGGCGATGAGCAGCACCTTGGCTGAGTCGGCTCCGTGGCTCACGGCCCGCCCGCCTGTACCACGATCGTTCCAGTCATCCACGCGTAGTAGCGGCTGTGGTAGTGGAAGACGCCCGGCCGGCCGAACTCATGGCTGAAGAGATCGCCATGGTTCAGATCGCCGCTGTCCCAGCTCCCATCGTCGGCCGTCACGGTGTTGGTCCGCTGTCCGTCCATGGTCCAGACAACGGTCGTGCCGGGTGTGACCGTAAGCGTCTGAGGCGCGAAGAAGAAGTCGCCGAGTTCCACCGTGGCTGGTGCGACGGGTGTCGAGAGTTGCTCATAGCGCCAGGTGTGATAATGCTGTCCGATGTTGCCCATCTCCACCCGCCAGCTGGGTGTATTCGAGGGCGTGTACGTCAACACGCGCCGCTCGAACGGCTGAATCATGACCCACACGAGCTGACCGTTGAGAGCCACCTGACTCCAGAATGCCTCGCCAATCGGGTACCCCAGCACGAACTGCCACTGGAAGAGGGGCGTGGCGTTGACGAGTTTTTCGTTGACGTAGGCCACTCCTGACTGATTGATGAAATCCCAGAAGGCGCGCGGAACGTTGTACCCGATCGTCTCCCCACCGGCGCCGGAGTACGTCACGTATTGGGCGATCTGCGTGCCGCTGTCGCTGACGTCTCCTGAATAGATCGATTGTCCAGATGGCGCGAGTGCCGTTGTCACCGGCTGGCCGGTGCGGTCGGAGGCCCCGTGATCGATCCACGTTCCGAGATCGGCATAGGTTGGGAAGGTGTTTTCCGGATCACCAGCGACCGGCACCCGGGCGGGTTGTCCGGTGTCGTCGAACGCGGTGTCGCCCAGTTGGAGACGACCCGAAACCAGCTCCCGCGTCAGTAGCCCACTGGTGATGTACCAGGGAGAGTTTGAATCGGCTTGCGGGTCGGTGATCTCCATGCGGCCCTTGTCATAGTACTGCACCAACCGGATGCCGCCGGGTGAATCGGCATACGACTCGACGCTGGGATTTGCCGACAGCGGATTGCCCCACATCCAGCTACGCTGGACGTCGCCGGTCGCGACGGGAAGATCCGTTCGCTGCCAGAGCCCCAGAAACGCGCTGGTCGCCGGGACCTGCGCATTCACCGGTGACGTGGATGAGGCGATGAGCAGGATGACGGACACGAGCCAGGCGCGCGACACAATCCTGGCACGACGCACCTGACGTGCTGAATTCGCGGTCGACAACAGGTTGGACACGGGGCTACCGGAAGTGGACGGTGACGGACTGGACCAGGAACCACGGCGGCTCCAGGATACGTCCCTCGGTGGCCATGTTTTTGATTGTGATCTGGTTTGCGCCCTGGCGCAGCACGCCGGCGTCGGTCAGCAGGACGCCGTAGGTGCCCCAGTCCGCGTTGGGGAAGGGGCTGTCTCCCTGATAAATGACCGCGCCATTCACGGCGATTTGGATCGGTGCCTGCGTCGGACGGTTGTCATCGTAGCCGGTGATCTCAACGACCGCTAATGAGATCGGCCCATTCGATTTCACGTTAAAGGCGGCAGTGCCGGTACTGAAAGCCGTCTGCTGGCTGAAGAAGATGGCTGTTCCCTGAGGGGTGTTCTGGATCGGCGACTGGCTTGAGTTGCTCAGTGCGCCGTCGAAATCACCTCCTCCCAGGGTTACCCCTTTCATGGTCTTCAGTAACGCTGCGAACTGGTCGATTGGCAGCATCTTGCCAGCAGGCGGCGTCGCGATCTCAGGCGTCGGCGTCAGTGGCACCGGTGTCGGTGTAGCTGGCACCGGCGTCGGGGTCTCCGTGGGTGTCGGTTTCGGCGTCGGCGTCGCCGTGGGAGTCGGCTTCGGTGTCGGGACGGGTGTCGCCGTTGCGGCTGCGGTCGCGGTCGGCGACGGCGTTGGCTCGATGGTTGGAGTTGGTTGCGCCGTGGACGTTCCCGCCGCGGCGGGAAGCGTCGAATTGGGCGTCGGCGTCGGAGAGGTCGAATTGTCGTTTCGCATTGCCAGGATGGCGATGGCACCGAGCCCAAGGATGATCAGGACCGCGGCAATCAGGATGAGTGGCCACGACGGACCAGAGCCTTCAGCGATCGGCCGGCGGCGCGGAGGTGGAACGCCACCCCCTCCGGCACGCGCTGGACGACGCACCACTCCCGGCGCCACCGCCGCCATGATGCGCGTCGCCTCATCGGCGGACGGCGCGTGATCGAGCGCCGCCTCCATCTCTTGCGATGACTGAAAGCGGTCCTCCGGGTTCTTGGCGAGTGCCCGTAGCACCACCATCTCAAGCGACGCTGGGATGGCCGGATTGAAGTCGGTCGGCCGGGGCGGCGGGTCGTTGACGTGCTGGTACATCACCTGCACGGGATTGTCGCCGGCGAACGGCAGACGAGCCGTGAGCATCTCGAACAGGATGACTCCGACGGAGTAGAGATCGGCCGCCGCGGTGACCTGGCCGCCACTCGCCTGCTCTGGAGCCATGTACGCGGCCGTGCCGAGTGCCATTCCGGTATCGGTCAGGCCGGAGTCAACGCTGCCCCTGGCGATGCCAAAGTCGCTGAGCTTGACCTGTCCATCGCGCGACAGCAGTACGTTCTGCGGCTTCACGTCGCGGTGGACGATACCCGCCCGGTGGATCGCGCCAAGGCCTCGAAGAATCTCCCGAATCAGCCTGGTTGCCTCAGGAACCGGCAGCGGCGCGTTGTCGCGAATCAACTGCTTGAGATCGCTCCCGTCGACCCACTCCATAGTGATGTAGAGCGTGTCGCCGTCACGGCCATAGTCGAAGATATCGACGACGTTCAAATGCGAAACCGCCGCGGCAGCACGGGCTTCCCGCTCGAAGCGGGTTGCGTACCGTGGATCGCGCGCGTAATGCTCGCGCAGGATCTTGACAGCGACCTGACGTTCGAGTGACGTGTCGGTGGCGAGGTAAGTCTCGGAGAAACTACCTTCGCCGATACGCGCCGTCAGTCGGTAACGGCCGGCAAGAACGTACGGCAGCGCAAGGGACACTCATCCTCCTCATCAACGGGCCATCGACGTTCGTCGGCGATTTCCCGCAGCGATTGTACGGGTTTCGGGGTGCCGCGGTCGAATCGAGGTTCGTCGCGCAGCCGAGTCGAGCGGTGCCGATCAGGTCCATTCGCAGTCTGCTCCACCCCGGTGGATGCCCGTTCATGACTGTTGACAAAAAGTCAGCGGATCACTGGACTCACGTAAAGAGTTCTGTTATCCTTGGCGTTCATAATGTACGTACATATCGGATCGGGGAGTCTGCCGTGACACCGGTCATCGCGTTCTTCAACCAAAAAGGCGGTACCGCCAAGACGACGAGCACGCTCAACGTCGGAGCCGCGCTCGTCGAGCGTGGACACCGGGTGCTGACGATCGATCTCGACCCGCAGGCGAGTTTGACGATGGCTCTCGGTATCGACGTCACGTCCCTCGACCTGTCGGTCTATGACTTGCTGGCGGACGAGCACCTGCCGCTTTCGGAGGTAATTCTTCCAACGGGTATCGAACACCTGGATCTAGTGCCGAGTCATCCGGACCTGGCGGCGGCCGAGTTGGAGCTGCTCAACGTGCTTGAGCGCGAGCGGCGACTGGACGAAAAGCTGCGCGCGGCCCAGCCAATGCCGTACGACTTCGTGCTGATCGACAGCCCGCCGGCGCTGAATATTTTGAGCATCAACATCCTGGTGGCGTCGTCGTCACTGGTCATTCCGATCGAGCCGCACCCACTCTCGCTCATGGTCCTGCGCCGCCTGTTCGAGACGGTGGACAAGGTACGTCGCTTGAATCCAAACCTGGAAGTCGTCGGATTCCTTCCGACCAAGGTGCACCATTCGTCGCGACTTGCCGCTGACATGATCGAGACGCTGATGGAGCGTTTCCCGGAGCTACCGCTCCTTCCGTCGATTCCGCTCTCGGTCAAGAGCGCGGAGTCGATTGCGGAGAATTCGTCGATCCTGCAATACATGCCCCGTTCATCGATCTCAATTGCCTACCGGGAAGTCGCGGAGTTTGTCGAGCGACGTGTAGGGAGCGTAGCCAGTGTCTGAGACCGCCACCCGATCGGCGCGCCGTCGTCGCTTCACGGTTGACTCTTTGTTTGCCGACACTACACCGCGCGGTGCCGGAGTCGCCGATCTCCCGAACGCCAAGGAAATCCAACTGGACCGGATCAGCCCGGATCCGTCTCAGCCGCGCCATACGTTTGATGACGAGCGCCTGGAGGAGCTTGCTGCCTCGATGCGTCTCGAAGGCATACTTCAGCCAATCGCCGTCCGCTACGAGCGAGGCGACGACCGCTACATCATCCTCCACGGCGAGCGTCGCTGGCGTGCAGCGCATCTGGCTGGGTTTGACTCGATCCCGGCCATTGTGCGCGATGTGCCTGAGGAGCGGCGTCTGATCCAACAGTTGATGGAGAACGTGGTTCGGGAGGATTTGAATGCGATCGACCGCGCGGCGGCGTTGCGAGCGCTCAAGAGCCAGATGAACGATGCGCCGTGGGAGCAGGTCGCGGAAGCCGTCGGTATCCGCCGGAGCCGTCTGTTTCAGCTGCTTGGCACCGAGAAGCTTCCAGAGACGGTGCAACAGGAGTTGCGCGCGGGCCGCCTCTCCGAGAAGCAGAGCCGCGTACTGCAAGGTCTGCCGGGAGCCGCCCAGGAGGTGCTGGCCAGGTTGATCCTCGATGACGGATTGCCGCAGGCATCCGCTCAGCGCCTGGCGCGCGCAGTTCGGGCAGATCCGTCCTTTGCCGAGCTGAACCCGGATGAAGTGGACCGCCGGTTTGGCGCCATGCGTGATGCGCTCGACGCGTCGGCGCAGCGTGCCAAACAGAAGGCCTCGTCAGCCGATCGATCGGCCGGATTCCGCCAGTTGTTCTCCGACGTCTGAATTGAAGTCGATCGACCAGGATGCTCGGTGGACGTCGTCATCTCGCGCCGCGCTTGAGAGTCAGATCGATCAGATCGGCGCTCTACTGCGCGCGTACCAGCGCGCCGAACTCGGCATCGACGAGCAACGAGCGGTCAACGCGCGCCTGCGCGCGCTGCAGTCGGTCATCGACGACGCGATCCGAGGATCTGGACACTCCGAATAGACGCCGTGGACCGAACGGCAATCATGACATTTATACTATCGGCTGTCGCTGACGGGACCGCTATTCTTGGCACGTCATCGAAAGGACGTGCCGATGCGTTCACGCCTCGCGATCTCATGCATGTTTGGGTTGGCCGCGGCCGCGCTTTGCTACGTCGAACTCGTTCACCGAAATCAACTGGCGGCTGACTACACCTGGGTTTGGCGTGGTGCTCATGACCTCCTCGCCGGCCGCAATCCCTACCAGAACCCGGATATCGGCATCGGACATCCCTATCCGTGGAATGCGCTGCTGTTCTATCCGCTCCCAGCCGTGTTTGCCGCGATCCCAACGGTCTGGCTCCCCGCGTTGTGGGCGGGCGTGGTCTTCATTGGAGTCTCGTTCGCGGGTCTCGCATTCGCGTTACTCGGAAAAGACTCGTGGCGGCTGATGATGTTGTTGAGCGCACCGGCCTTTTGCGCCATTCGGTCCGCGCAATGGTCACCTTTGCTCATCGCGCTTTCGCTGGTCCCGGCTCTCGCAAGCATTGCTCCGATTCTCAAACCTAATCTCGGCATTCCGCTCTTTATTATGAGTGGTCAGAAGAAGAGAGTTGTCGCGGGAGTCGTGGTTCTGATCGCCAGCCTGATCGTGCTACCATCCTGGCCGTTGGGATGGCTCCACAGCCTTGGAACAAATACGAGCAGAATCCCGCTCGCGATCTTCCCGCTCGGTCCCGTGATGTTGATTGCCTTGGTTGCCTGGCGTCGGCCGGTGGCCTGGACCTTCTTGCTCTTCGCACTGATGCCACAGCGTCTCGTCTGGTATGACCAGCTGCCCTTGCTGATGCTTCCCAAGACCTGGCGGCAATCATCTCTGGTGTTCGTGACGAGTTGGCTCGGCTTTATCGGTTGGAATTTGACCGGTGCCGTGCAGAAGGTACACATGCTCGATGACACCGTGGCTCCCTGGGTGCTGGCTTCGGTCTATCTTCCGTTACTCCTGGTTGTACTGTGGGAGTGCCGCCCATCCGAGGCTGAGACGACAATTCCGGGACTCTCGCGCGGACTGGTTCGGCTACGAACCCGGCTGAACGTGTTGCCGTAGCTGTAGAGCAAGCCTGTGGTCCGATCGGGTTCGGCGCGTTACTTCGCTCCTTCGGCGTCGGTGAACAGGGGATACGCGGCGTCGAAGCAGAACCAGGTGTCCGGGTCAACGTCGATGCGCGCAATCTGCAGGCCGATCTGCAGCTCCTGCAATGCGCGTTCGAAGCGTGAGCGCGCATCCGGCAGGTGAAATCCCGCGTCCAGTCGCAATTCACCGCTCGTGACCGGACGCAGCTTCGACGAGCTCGAAGAGCTTCCGGGCATCGCGGCTCAGGTCATCCGGTTGCAGGCGCTGTTCCCGGTAGATCTCGCTTCAGCCGGTCCATCGTGCAGAGCATCGCACGGCCGTTGCGCAGCTTGCCGTAGAAGATCGCGTCCGGATAGGTCATGGGAGGTCGTTCTTGAGCCGCCAAACGACTGCCGCGCGCTCGCCGAACCCGCGTTCGCCAGGTTGCTTGTCGAGCGCGTCGACTACATCCCACAGCGATGGCAACGGCGCCCGCTTCGCCGTTCGCTTCTCCTCGAAGATAAGGCAGAGGCCAACGTCTCGCACAAACTCTAGCGCGTCGTCGACGGTTCGCACCCAGCGGCCGTGCGCGGGAACGTCTCAACCGAGCGCGTCGAGGGCATCGGCAAAGGCGTCGAGTGTGCGCTCGACATCGTCGGTATCGTGAGCGAGCGAGACGTAGTACTTCTCACCGGGATTGACCATCAGGCCGCGGTCGACACAGAGCAGCCCGAATCGGCGGCTCCGGTCGCGGTCGCTGGCGAGCACACCTGGATAATCGGTGACCGTCGTGTCGGTGAAGAAGACCTGGAAGAGCGGACCATCGCCCGAGACGTCGGCCGAAATATCTCGCTCGGAGAGCAACTCCCGTAGACCGCCTTTGATGCGCTCGGTCGTGCCATAAAGCTGGTCGTAGGCGCCATCCTGGCGCAGGATGTCGAGCGTGGCCAGTCCGGCCACCGCGGCGACCGGGTTGCCGTTGAGCGTGCCGCCAAGATGCGCGACCGGCTGACCGTTGCGCCGGTCCCGGTCCGTAACGGCCATGATCTCGTGCGATCCCGCAATGGCCGCCATCGGATAGCCCCCACTGACTGCCTTACCGAACGCGGCGATGTCGGGCACCACGCCGTAACGCTCCTGCGCGCCGCCATAGGCGAGTCGAAACCCGGTCACGACCTCGTCGAAGATGAGCAGCACGCCGTGCGTTTCGCGTCAGATCGCGAAGTTCGGCCAGGAACCCGGGGGCGGGAACGAGCGAGCGCTGCAGCGGCTCACAGATGACCGCCGCCAGTTCGTGCGCATGCTCTTCTACGATGGAGCGCGTCAATTCGACGTCGTTCCAGCGTGAGACGAGGACGTCCGCCTCGACCTCCTTCGGGATGCCGGCGGAGTCCGGAATCGGTGTCGGATAGGACGTCTGCCGCGTGGCGTGCGCGCTCATCATGGCGTAGTCGTTGACGCCATGAAAGCCGCCCTCGAACTTCAGGATCTTCGGTTTGCCGGTGAAGGTTCGCGCGATGCGCATGGCGTGGAATGTCGCCTCGGTGCCCGTGCTGACGAAGCGAACCTCTTCGGCACAGGGAACCGCCTCGACGATTCGCTCGGCCAGTTCGATGATTGGCTCGTTGAGCGTGTAGTAGGTCGAGCCGAGTGCCGCCTGACGCTGCACCGCCTCGACGACCGTGCGGATGCGCGTGACCAACCAGCAGTGGGCCGGACCCCATCAGATAGTCGACGTACTCGCGCCCATCGACGTCGTAGACTTTGCTTCCCTGAGCGCGAGAAACGACGATGGCGCGATCGGCGGGCAGGCGAAACGCGCCGAGGGTCCCTCCGAGAACCTCATTGGCGCGAGCGAGCAGACTGTTCTTGTTGCGACGATCGAGGCTCCACGGATGCGTCCTCCGAATCTGAATGTCCCGAACCGCACTGGCACGGTGAGCCGACCTCGTTAGCGGTCGGTGCTGGTGATCAGCGCCTCCGCTTCCTTGCCTTGCCGTGGCGCCGTCCAGCGGCCGCTCCGGGATCGACCAGTTCTCGATCGACTTGATGATACGCGGAATGACGAATGTGCGCGCGCGAAGCACGCCCGGAATTCGATTGAGTCGCTCGGTCACGATCGAGTAGAGTGAGTCGACCGAATGCGCGTAGAGTTGCAGGCTGATGTCCCGGTCTCCGGTCGTGAGCCCGACGTACGTCACTTCCGGGAACTCGCGACACCAGTTCGGCGACCTCCTGAACGCGTCCAATCTCGACTTCGAGAAAGACGTCGGCCGTCACGGTGTAGCCGAGTGCCTCAGGGCTCACCAGAGCGACGAGCCGTACGACGCCATCCTGGACCAATCGGTCGATCCGAGCGCGCACTGTTCGCTCCGCGACCCCGACGCGTCGTGCGATCTCGGCGCTCGGTGTGCGGCTGTCATGCTGAAGACAGGCGATGATTGCGTGGTCGATGTCATCGATGAGTCTGACCATAGACGCTGACTCCTCGCGTGAGATCGAATGTGCTTATCGGGTTTGTGCATTGTAAACGACACTTCGCGAATCTGTGAAGAGGTTGGCGGCATTGGCCGTCGAATTCGGCGTGAAATTACCGAAAAGTTCGCCGGAAGATGGTTTTGAACCCGGTGTGGAATCGTGTCTCGTTACGGAGGACACGGTGCCGTCGTCGTCGAACTGAGGTCAGGAGCGGGGATAGTGGGTCGATCTCACTCGCCGTCCAGTGCGGGGATGGTGAAGCGGATCCGCGTGCCGCCGTCGCCCGGTCGCTCCGCGGTGATAGTCCCTCCGTGCGCCTCGACGAGATTCTTGGCCAGGTAGAGGCCGACGCCCATGCCCTCAACGCGGCTTCGTTGGCTCTCCGACCCGCGCCGGAATCGCTCGAAGACGAAGGGGAGGTCCTCATCTGAGATGCCTGGACCGTGATCGCGCACGGCAATCTCGATCTTGTCGTCGAGCCTGCGCGCGTTCACCTCGATCGGTGAACTCGACGGCGTGTATTTGATCGCGTTGCGGAGCAAATTCATCAGGATCTGGTCAACGCTTGTCTCGTCAGCCTCGGCAAAGAGATTCGGCTCGAGGGTGGTGGTGAAGTTCCGCTCGGGCGCAGTCTCTCGGGCGATCTTGATCGCGCGTGCGACGACCAGGCGCAGATGCATTGGCTCAGTCTCAAGCGAGTAGCGACCGGAGCGAATATTGGCGAGCTGAACCATGTTTTCGATGATGAACTGCAGGCGTTCGCTCTCACGCTCGATATCGGCGAGCAGTGCGTCCTCCGCCATTTCGTCGAGTCCATCACGGTTGTGCCGCACCATATAGGCGCCGCCCCGAATCGTCGTGAGTGGCGTGCGCAGTTCGTGCGAGACAAGCGAGAGGAAATCGTCCTTGATCTGTTCGGCATCGCGAATCTGCGTGTAATCCTGGAAGACGGCCATCGCGGCGATGATCTTGCCGCGATCATCGATCAGCGGTGCGCCGTTGACGAGAATGGTCAAACGGCTGCCGTCCGGCCGCTGAAGAGCGATTTCCGTGCGGTCGAAGTACGTCACCGCGCCGCAGGGCTCGAACGAGCGGAACCTCCAGCAGGGGGACCGGGTTGCCCTCCAAGTCGAACCGTGGGTTGTGTGAGAGGAACTCATCAAGCGGGGCTGGAGTCTGAATATCCCATCCAAGAAGCTCGGAGGCCTGCTGGTTGACGATCGTGACGCGTTCCGGATCGGGCTCGACCATGATGATGGCTTCGGGGAGCTGATCGATCAGCAAGTTGAGGCGGAGCCGGTCGAGCTCGAGACGCCGGTAAAGCTGCGCGTTCTCGATCGCCACCGCGGCGTGACGTGCGAGGATCTCGACCAGACGGGCGTCCTCCTCGGTGAATTCAGTGCCCGTGCGCTTCTCGGTCAAATAGAGGTTGCCGACAACTCGGCCGTGGGTCACGAGTGGAACGCCGAGAAAACTCTTCATCGGCGGATGGTTCGGCGGGAAGCCGATGGAATCAGGGTGCTGGTGAAGATCTGTCAGGCGAATGATTCTCGGTTCACGCAGGAGCAGACCCAGGATGCCCCGCCCTTTCGGCAGTGACCCGATGGCCTCTTCCTCGGCCCGAGTCATACCCGAGGTGATGAAATTCTCGAGCTCGCCCTGGTCGTTTGGTACCCCCAGAGCAGCATAACGCGCTCCGGCAAGTTCGCGGGCGAGGTCGACGATGCGACGCAGAACCGTCTCAACGCTGAGGTGCCCTGTGATCGCGATGATCGCACTACCGACCAGTTCAAGCTGGCTGGCGATCTCCAGCCGGTCGTGGCGTGTCTGTTCGAGCTCGCAGAAGGCACGGGCCGCGTGGCAGAGGGCGGGTTCCGCTCGCTGTTCCGAATCTGCTGACAGGAGCGGCAGGTCGCTTTCCTCGTCTTCAGGACGCCGATACGGTCCTAACACGATGATGGCCCGCGAGGCGTCGCAGCCGCAGCACAGGTACCGTCCGCGGCCCACCTGTATCGAACGTGGTTCAAATGGAACAGTCGCGGCATGCTGCGCCGCGTTGCGTACCTCGTCATTGACCGCATAGGTCGACTCGACTTTGACGCCGAAGGCACTCGCGATGGCAGACAGAGCTGGGGAGCTCGCGCTTCCGGGCATACTACGCGGCCTCTTTTGGCGGCTCCAGGCGATAACCCATGCCGGGGAAGGTCGTGATGAGCTCGGGGTTTTCGCGATCGTCCTCTAGTTTCGCTCGGAGACGGCTAACCCACGTCCGGAGATAGTACGTCTCATCCCGAAACTCAGGTCCCCAGATACGTGAGAGGAGTTCGCCGTGCAACATCACCCGGCCGGCATTACTGGCGAGCTGATACAGGAGTTCCCACTCGGTGCGGCTTAGACGGACTTCTTTGTCGTGGACCATGACTTGCCGATTCGCCAGGTCGATGGTCACGTTGTCGTAGACCAGTGTCTGCGCGGCCGGGGCTTGGGTGCCGCTTGAACGGCGCAGCACGGCGGCAACGCGAGCCGAGAGTTCGTCTGGATTGAATGGCTTGGTGATGTAGTCGTCCGCACCCAGATCGAGGCCGCGGATCTTGTCTTGAGCTCCAGAGCGCGCGGTCAGCAGAATGACCGGAATGTTGGACGACTGGCGGATGCGCTGCATCGCCTCGAATCCGTCCATGACCGGCATCATCAAATCGAGCACGACGATGTCCGGGCGTTCCTGGTCGAAGATCTGAACGGCTTCCTCCCCGTTCATCGCGGTGAGAACGGTGAACCCGTCTGCCTGCAACTTGGCCCGGACGAGCCGCAGAATCGGAGCGTCATCGTCGGCGACGAGCACCATCTGTTTACGCATTGCTAACTCCTGTCCTGCTGGTTTCAGCCTCGTTGCCAAACACTTATTGAATGATACGCGTTGCAACGATTTTCGGCGGTATTTTTCGGCATCTTTCCTGAATATTGCAACGGCATTGTAACGCTCGAGGACCAACCTTCACAAAATTTCGCCGTGCTCATTGATAGGCTTTGGCAGAGCCAGCGCGACGTTGTTTTGGGCGCGCACGTCGACCGTTGGGAAGGTCAGTTGATGAAGACTCTGATAGTGCCGCTCGACATGTCCTGCTCTTCCACGAACGCTCTCTCTCTGGCGGGGTCATTGGCTCAGGCTGTTGGCGCGCGGATCGAGTTGATCCACGTTCTGTCACGAGTGCGAGTTCCGGCCACACGAGACGCCATGCCATTTGAGGCGGAGCTGTTCCTGGCCCGGGCACGTGCTGAACTGCCCCCTGACGTTGAGGTTCGTACGAACGTTCTCGGCGGCGATCCGGTCGAGCGAGTGCTCGAGCGGGTTCAGCGTGATCCGGACTCGCTGATCGTGGTCTCATCGCGGGGCCGCGCGGGATTGGCCCGCGCCGTCCTTGGCAGCATCTCGGATCAAATGGTTCGCATGTCGCCGGTGCCGATCGTCGTTTCGCGCGAGGATATGCACACGCCACGACTCTCGCTGAGCTCGATCCTGGTGCCGCTGGACAGCTCACCGCTTTCCGAGCGAGCGCTCCCCTGGGCAACGAATATCGCACGGAAGACTGATGCTCGTGTGACGCTTGTCAGCGTCATTGACGTCAACCAGCTGGCGGCCTATGCCGGAATTGATCGTCAACCGGTATTGCTGTCAGATCTGGAGGAGGAATCGCGCGATCTCGCCCGGGAGTATCTCGACGACGTGGTTCGGAGATTTCGCTCCCAAGGGCTGCGAGCGACCTGGGAAGTGCGACTTGGTCAACCGACGGACGAGATCATACGAGTGGCCGAGACGACCGCCGCAGATCTTGTCGTGATGTCGACGCACGGCCGCGGGGGCATCGGGCGCTGGGCCTTCGGCAGTATCACAGACGATGTGCTGAAGCGTGGCAACACCCCGGTGATGATTATCCCATCATGACCCATGTTCGCCGGGTCGGCGAGCTTGATTCATCGACTGCCGCTGTCAGCGCGGTGACGAGCCCCCCGCGACGGCCACGTCCGGGAAATCGGGCCGCGACAGGTAGAACAGGATCCCCAGCACTCCGTTTATGCCGAGCGGGAAATAGTAGTGATTCGGCAGCGTGGCAAACAGGCCGATACCGCAGACTGCCAGGCCGATGTACCAGCTGTTTCGCACGCGCCGGAAGACCATAATACCGACAATCGCGTGCAACACGGTAAGCGTGAGGTCGATCGCTGCCACGGCGCCCATACCGCCCTCGTAGCGAAAGAACCCGAGAATGGCCCACATACCGGCTGCAACGAGGAACCCGGTCCCGCTGATGAGAATGCGGCCGGAAAGAGTCCCGCCGGTCGTCTGCTCGTGCCCTGGAACTGATTCCATAGTGTTTTCTCCCCGGGGGCGCCGTTCCGTACGGTCACGGTTCGACCCGTTTCGCGGGCGCCCGACGATTTATGCGCACCCGAATTGTACCGAACCCGCGTGAGGTTCGGGTCTCCCGGCCTGAATCGCGCTGGACTCGGTTAGAATGGCCATCTCCCGTTCGTCGTGGTGTACGCCACGCGAGGCGAGCGACCGCTGCAGCGACCGAAAGACGAAAGGCTGGCGCAAATCATGAGTGTTGAGGAACTCAAGCAGAAGGTGTGCGACGAAATCGACCGCAACGCCGATCGTATCATCGAGGTGGGCGAGCGCATCTTTCGCGATCCCGAATTGGGTTTCAAAGAATTTCGCACCGCCGCGATCGTCAAGGATGTGATGACGAGTCTCGACCTCCGCCCGCGCGAAGGTCTGGCGATCACCGGTGTGAAGAGCCTGGCGGAGGCCGGGAATCCTGGGCCGACGGTAGCCGTGATCGGCGAGCTCGATTCCGTGTTGGTCGCCGACCACCCATCCTGCAATCCCGAAACCGGCGCCGCGCACTGCTGTGGCCACAACGCGCAGATCGCGACGTTGCTTGGAACGGCGATCGGCCTGCTTGATTCCGGTGTGCTCCCAGAACTGTCGGGACGCGTCTGCTTTTTCGCCGTTCCCGCGGAAGAGTATGTCGAGATCGACTATCGCAACGGTCTGCGGCAGGCGGGAAAGATCGAGTTCCTGGGCGGCAAAGGGGAGTTGATCGCGAAGGGCGAGTTCGACGACGTCGACATGGCGATGATGGTGCATGCGGCCAGCAGCCAGAACATGTCGGCCATCGCCGGTGTGTCGGCCTCGAACAACGGTTTCGTTGGGAAACAGGCGCGGTTCATCGGCAAGGCAGCGCATGCGGGCGGCGCCCCTGACCGGGGCATCAATGCCCTCTACGCGGCGGAGATCGCCCTGGCGTCGATCAATGCGCAGCGTGAGACCTTCCGTGACGAGGACGCGATCCGGGTCCACCCCATCCTGACCCGCGGCGGTGACCTGGTGAACGTCATTCCGAACGACGTGCGTCTAGAGACCTATGTGCGGGGCAAGACGACCGAGGGAATCGAGTCTGCCTCGACCAAAGTCGATCGCGCGCTGCGGGCCGGTGCCGTCGCCCTGGGTGCATCGGTCGAAATCCAGACACTCCCCGGCTACATGCCGCTCTTCAACAACCGTCACATGGCCGACCTGTTCCACGATAATTTTCGGCAGTTCTACGAGGAGCATCAATGGGAAGAGATGGGGCACCGGACTGGCTCGACAGACATGGGTGACCTTGCCCACATCATGCCGGCGCTCCATCCGTATGTCGGTGGCTTTGCTGGAGCCGGTCATGGAGCGGACTGGTCCATTGAAGACCGTTACCTGGCCTATATCCTGCCCGCCAAACTGATGGCGATGACGGTGGTGGACCTCCTGGCGAACGGCGCGGCTCAGGCGAACGAGATCCTGGACCGGGATACACCACGCATGTCGAAGGATGAGTACCTCTCATTCATGCGGCGGGTCGTGCGAAGCGAGACGTTTGACGGCGCGCGTGTCGGTCAGGACTGACACCGCGTTCGACGCCGCAGGCGGTCTGCCCCGCAGCCTGCTCGCGGCGTGCGTCTTCTTCAGCTTCGCGGCTACGGTCAATACGCAGACGTTTGGTCTGCTGTTGGTGCGGGTGGCGGACTCGACCGGACTTTCTGTCGCGGCGATGGGTGGGCTGCGGACGCTCGAGAACGTCGCCTCCATCGCCGTGGCGCTGCTCCTCGCGCCAATTGTCGACCGCTATCCGCGCCGGTGGCCGCTCGCCGCCGGCCTTGCGCTCGGAGCGATCGCCGCGCTGATCATCTGGGCGATGCCAACACCACTGGGAGTCGCGATCTATCTCCTCTGCAATGGCTCGGCGGTGATGCTGGCGATCAGCACCGCCTTCGCGATTCCGCCAGACTTCGTGACGGGCCGTGGGTTGAGCCGCGCGACCGGGTTCATGATTGCCGGGTTCGCTCTATCCGAAATCATCTTCCTGCCTGTCGCCGGTCGTGTCGCCGATCAATTTGGCTGGCGTGCGGCGTTTCTTGTGACGTCCGCCGTGATAACCGCCGGTCTGATGGTGGCGCTGGCGCTCGCCCCCGGCCAGCGGCCCCATGCGGACGTCAGGGCAATTGGCCCGCGGTCGCGTTATCGCGCGTTCTTCGCCAACCGACAGCTGCTGCTGATGCTGGCATCGGCACTGATTCGATTTGCTCAGTTCGGCGCCATCACGGTCTTTCTGAGCGCGATTCTGGTTGGCCGTTTCGGGCTGTCGCTCTCCGTGGTCGGACTCGTCTTCTCGATTGCTGGAGCGGCGGCGTTTTCCGGCAGTGCGTTGAGCGGGTTTCTGTTGCACCAGCATCACGTGAGGCAGACCCTGGTCGAGGGAGGCCTGGTCATCGGTTCGATGCTTCTGCTGGCCCTGGTGTTTACATTGCCGGTGCTGCCAACGGTTGGCTTGATCGTCGCCACGATGTTTGGCCTGGCCTTACAGGAGAATGCCTCGACGTTGACGGTGCTGGAACTCAGCCCGGATGCGCGTGGTGCGGCGATGTCGCTCAACGAGCTGAGTGCGGCCGCGGGGGCGCTCACCGGCATCGGGCTGGGCTCGATTGGATTCGACGTTGCTGGACCGCGAGGCCTGGGAGCCGTGCTGGTTGGACTGGCGCTCATGGGCGCCGCCGGAAGCTGGCGAGTGCTTCGACGGCAACGCGACCGGCTCCCGGTACCACTCTCGGACCATTCGACCTAACTTCGATCGCGTAGTGCTTTGCTCAGGATCTACGGTTCAGCTGGCGTGACATCGTCATGCGCCGCAGCCGCGCCATCCAGACTTGCGCAAATAGAGGGATTTGCCTCATCGCTGTGGATCAAGGGTTCTGGCGGCGGCTCAGTCTCGCGAGCCGCCCTCCACCCATTTGCCGTCGTCGTTCTTGTGATACGAGCGCTCGACGGCGCCCCAGGCGACGCGGTGGGCACGAGATTCGTCGTGACCATACTCGTCCCAGGCGCTATTGAACGCTTCCTTGTAGATGTCCTGCGCGTGGGATGGAAGTGCGTCTCGCACCGATTCCGGCAGTTCCGATCGTTTGTCGTACGGCATGATGCCTCCTTTCGTCATCGGCTTTTGCAGTTCTATTGGGCAATCCAGGTGCCAACGGAAATCTTGGTGGCTGGCGAGATGCAGCGGTAGGTCGTACCGGGGTCTGATACTGGCCCATTGGTCAGCAGATGTGACTGGACGGCAAACAACGAATTTAAAGAGGCGACGCGGAGCACTGGGGGACGTAGCACTCCGCGTCAAGGGAAGGGAAGGGATTGGGTTCCGGGTTGTGTCGAATGGCACGTCCCGGTGCTGTATTTGTACCATTTGACATAATCAATGTCAATGGTTGAAACGCAATTCGCGATTCACCGCATCTAATGGCAATAGCCGTGCCACCGCGTACATTGACAGGTGGGCAAGAAAGGAGGCCTTCAGTCGACCGATCTCAGGTGATTCATCGTCTTTGTTCCGCGTTTTCGTTGTCTAATCGCAGAAGTGGGAAAACGCGAAAGAAGTTGAGTGCATCGCACAGCGTTGTGGTGATGAATTATTCATCTTTGTGCGTGGCGTCGGGGGTTTGAAACTTCGTTGTTTCGTCGGTTGAAATGCGTGATGGCGGATTGTTCGTTCGCTCTCGCACTTCCGCGTCGAGGCGTCGAATCAGCGCCAGAGTCAGGTCAGCGGCGGTCTGTACCGTCTCGGGGTTCACCGTGTCGTGGGTATCGGTTGCCTGGTGCCAGTGCGGTAGGTAGGACTCCTGGTCCAGTGCCATGATGGTGAGCGCCTGGTATCCGCGACGGAGTGCCGCGTATTGATCGGTGGGCAGCAGCCGATGGACCTCTGAAGTGACGTTCCACTCAGGATGGTGGGATGCGACATCCGCCGCGAGCCTCGTCAGCGGAGGTGACGATTTGAGCGTGCGCAGCAGGCCCTCGGCTCGCGTGTAGTGAACACGGCCCGATCCGACGTGATCGACATTGATGAAATACGTTGCGTTGACGTTGAAGCTGTTCTCATCGAGAAAGCGGTTCATGCCGGTCAACCCGGCTTCAACACCGGTGGTGAACAGGAACCACGTTTCGACGTGGTTGGGATGAGACCGCTGCAGTGACGTCGCCACGGCGAGCAGCGCTGCGATCCCGGACGCGTTGTCGTTTGCGCCGGTTAGCGGTGTGCCGTTGATCTCCGACTCGGCCAGCAGTCCCGCCGCGGTGAGCAGGATTGCCATCAGTACCCAGGACGCAATCCAGATCGCGGTGATCTGCCAGATGGCGTAGGCGAGTAGCAGGACCGGGATCAGGAGCGACGACGCGAGAACGGCGATCGTGATCAGCCGGAACGATCGCACCACCACATGGTGCCAGAGGAGCCCTCCACGGCCGGTGTCAATGTGCGCGCTCAGGATGACGCGTCGCGCCGGTTCACCGATCTCGTCGTTGATTTGCGCGGGAATCAATCCGAGGACGTTGTTGCTGCGTCGTTTGGCGAAGAAGTAGTCAGACACTCGCGGGCGATCAAACAGCTCCAGCAAGATCAACCCGGCACCGAAGACCGCGATCAGCAGGCCGAGAAAGCGAGACGCGGCTACCAGCGGAACCGATACGGCGGCGACGGCGAAGAGCGTGACATAGACGGGAACGAAGCTTGGCGCGGTCCTGAGCGGCAGCAGCGCGGAGGGAACGCCCAAATCGCGTAGCCGCTCGGTCACATACTGTGCCGCTCGACGCTCCTTGCCGGTCCCGGGCAGGCGCGGCCCGATGTCTCGGGATAGACTGGTGATGTCGTCCTGGTTGACGGCCACCGTTACCTCCCGCTATCGGGTGTTCGTGGGGAACCGGACGCTTGGGCACGTGCTCTGGCCTCAAGATGGCGCTCACCGACGGGGACTCAACGCTGATTCGTAACCCGGCTTTGGCCCAAACCGCTGTGATCTGGTGGTCGCTTCGGCCGGCTGCCGCGCCGTCGATGTGAGTATGTACCGCGTACGTTCTATCAGATTGAGCCCCGAGCCGTCAACGGGACGACGCGGGAATCGCCGATTCCAGGACGTCGAGGTTATCCCAACCCATACCTCGGTCACCGTTCTCAATGGCATGAACGACCTCGACGATCTTTTCGCAGACCGGCGCTGCGATGCCCAGTCGTCTGGCGGTATTGACCAGCGGCACCATCTGCATGTCGACTTCGGTCTTGCGACGCTTGATCTTCAGGTCCATCCAGATGCCCATGTGGTTCTTGAGCGAGCCCTCCATCTCCTCGCCCAGCACGTCCAGAACCCGGTTGGCTTCAGTCTCCCAGCCTGGATGGCGTACGAAGGCGTTCGGGTTGAAGTTGCCGATCATCTGCAGGTCGTAGCCCTGAGCCGAGGCCACGGCCGCGGCTTCTGCGGCTGCTTCCAGTCCGACGCGCCGGCCGCGTGGGTCCGAGAGGACGGTGTGGACGGTCGCGTCGACGGTCGAGACCGCGAAAGCCATAGCCGCATAGACGAGCTTGCCCCAGAGGTAGCCCCAGATATTGGTCGTGATGACGCACGGCATGGCGCTGTCGAGGACATCCTTGATCGCGGTGAGCCGCGGCGTGATGCTTCCGTCCAATTCACCGATGTGAATCACCTGCTCGTTGCTGAATTGGATGACGCCGGGCTCGAGGTAGTCGGCGCTGAAGTGGACGAAGCACCCGACTGTTCGCTCCTTGCCGACATATTTGGCGATGATCTCCTCGTTCAGACCGTTCTGGATTGAGACGACGTAGCCGTCCGGCGCGAGCATCGGCGCGATCTGCTGCATGGCTCCTTCGGTAAAGTGCCCTTTGACGCAGAGAAAGACGACCCCCAGCGGACCGGTGACTTCGGGTGCGAGCTTGGCCTTCACGGGATAGCGGTGATCTCCGCGTGCGCCAGTGATGCGAAGCCCCTCTTCGTTCATGATCTTCACGTGCTCTGGCACGACGTCGACGAGTGTCACGTCGTGTCCGGCCTGCGTCGCGAAGGCGCCGATGGTACCGCCGATCGCGCCGGCGCCGAAAATCGTTACCTGCATTCTCAACTCCCTATCTTCGATGAAAGCTCAAGCGGGCTCGTCCGCGAACGAACCGGTTTGGCCCGACTTTACTGGCCAGTGTAGAGGAGGTTTGCGAGCAATGAAAGCGGAAACGCATTAGCCTCCGGGTGGGGCGAGTTGGTCGATCCAGCCATAGCGGAATGTCGAACGGAAGAGTGGGCGGAGGTCGACGGAACTGTGTGCCTGCCAGGCGCTCAGCACATCCCAGGGCGTAACGATGCCGAACGCGAACCGGGCGTAGAGGTCCTGCATCGCGCTCCAGAACGCGTCCGAACCCATGGTATTGAGAACTGTGTCATAGAACCGTTGCCCCTGGTGGTAGATCGAGTCGTACCCAGGGATGCCAGCACCCTGCGGCAGTTCGGCATCGCTCGCATCGAGTGGATACGGATAGCCGCTGGGTGGCGGAGTAGGCAGGGCTGATCCGGTGTCGAGGAAACCCTCGATGAACTGCGCACCGCCCTCATCGATCCAGATATCCTGCTGGGGCCGCGTGCCGATGATGCCATAGAGCCACTGGTGCGCCGTCTCATGATAGACGAGACGATCGAGCGGCTTGATCTGCGGATTGAGCTGAATCAACATGGGGAATTCGATTCCGCCCGGCAAGGACGGACCCGCCTCGGCCATGCTGAAGACCGGATACGGATAGGGGCCGATCAGGTCGGATAGCGTCTCGATCGTCCTCTTTGCCGCCGAGAGTTCCGTGTTCCGGTCCGCCGCGCTGGTTGCCGGATCACTCATCAGCCGAATCGTGACGCCGTTTTCGGTCGTGGATCTCGTCGATCTGGTCACCGGGCGCGATGACCAGCGCGAAGTCACGTACGTTGTCGGCGTGAAGATCGTGGCGCGTGTTTCCAGCATCGATCTTCTCGCTCTTGACCTCCACTCCCGTCGATACGAATGGGCACGTCGTTCGGAAGCGGCAGCGAGACGTCGAAGGTTGCGATCCGCGAGTAGGCCGGATCGGCCGTGGAGGGATACGGGAAATCTGTGGACAGCAGCGGGAACCAATACCCGAGGCGGACAATGTCGCCATCCAGGCCCGATCCATACCAGTCATGCGGCACCTGGGCCAGCTGCAGTTGATAGGCGAACCCCACGGTCCAGCGATCCGCGGCCGGTGGCGTTAGTCCGAGGGTGAAGCCGTCATTGAGAGACGCCGGTGTGACGGCGTTGCCGTCAACTGTGGCGCTGCCGAAACGGAAATAGCCCCACTTGGCGGTCGCGACCGAAAAATAGAGTTCAGGAATTGCCCCCTGGTGGCTGGTGATATCGACCGTCTCGGTGACGTTCACCGATCCGGTGTCCAGGTTCAGACTGGTGATCTCGAGCGTGTAGTGTGCGTCGACATCGGGGAGATCGACGGTCTGGCCCGCTGCCTTTGGTGCGGGTGTTGGTGATGGAGTGGTCGCCGGACTGGGTATTTCGGTCGGCGTCAGTGTCGGAGGGAGCGAGGTCGGTGTGGAGGTCGGTGGCGCCGTTGCCGAGGTCGTCATGGTCGGAGTGGGGAGGGCTTGAGTGGCCGTGGCCTTTGCCGGAGTCGTAGTCGTTGCCGGAACCGGCTGTTGCGGTCCGGAGCAGCCGACCATCGTGAGCACGAGGAGGACGACCGTGAGCGTGCGACGGACATGGTCTGTCAGTTTCATCGCCACTCGCCTTCCGCTGAGTTGCCCTGAATTTGGTTCTCGTAACTGAACCATGATCTCGATAATCTGCTGAGCAGACGCGTATTGAGTGCCCAGAAGATGCTCTCGTGCCGGTCAGCGGACGCAATTCTACTGGCAGCCGATCGGTGTCGGCGTTATCATCTCGCATGCAACCTTGGGAAGGCTGGGTATCCAGGAGGGAACCGGGAATCCACGGCCGCGTTATAGCTTAGAGCCTGATCGTCACGTATAGGTTTTGGCGGAATCGGGATAGCTTGAGTCAAGCACCGGAATCAAATGCGCCGGTCCTCTCCAGTCACGAACGGCCGTGGCCTGCGTTCCCGGACAACAACGAGAACCGTGTTGAGTCAGAAGATCTGTCGCCGGTCCGGCTGACGGTCTCAGTCGCCGTGAAATACGTGCGGCGACCTGCTTTGGGGGATCAATCTTGGCGGAGATGAAGCTCGACCGAAGAAGCATCGTCTGCCTCGTCGCGGTGATCATGGGCGTGATGGCGCTCCTGCCAGTTGGACCAGCAGGCGCCACCGGGGGACCGCCAGGGGACGTCAATGCCCCGACGCACAGCTGGATCGTTGGCTTCCGGTCAACCGCACGTCGACGGTCTCTCGCTGATTCAGCGGGTCCGGGGGGCGTCGCGCATCGCGCGCGTCTCGAATCAGGCGAACGCCTTCAGTGTCCAGATTGCCGGTCACACCAAGGCGTCGGACGTGGTTGCGTCGCTGCTCGATCTTCCCGCGACGGCCTACGTCGAACCAGACGTCGTCTACCAGTGGCAGTACGATCCCAACGACAAACTCTATCCCCAGCAGACCTGGGCCAAGACCGATGACCTGCCCGCCGCGTGGGATATCGCCAGCGGTCAGCCAAGCACCATCGTCGCGGTGCTCGACTCGGGCGTGCGGCCGGAGCATCCAGACCTGACCGGCAAGATTCTGCCCGGTTATGACTTCTTCAATAACGACGATAACCCGCTTGACGACGTCGGCCATGGCACTGGTGTAGCCGGAATCATCGCCGCGAACGGGAACGACGGCATCGGCATCGCTGGGACAGCCTGGAACGTCAAGATCCTTCCGGTGAAGGTCGGGAACGCCGATGGCGCGCCGGTGAGCGTGATCGCTCAGGGCGTCTACTACGCAGTCGATCACGGTGCCGCGGTGATCAACCTCAGCCTTGGGTCCGATACGCCGAGCGCCACGCTCGAGGATTCGATCAAGTACGCCTACAGCCACAACGTGGTGGTCGTGGCGGCGGCCGGTAACAAGCCGGATCAGGCCTCGTTCCCGGCGAGCTATGCCCAGACGATCTCCGTCGCTGCCGCCACGATCACCGGCGACAACGTGGCCGGGTTCTCATCGCGCATCAGTCGCGTCGATCTGGCGGCGCCGGGCGTCGACATCCTGACGAGCTATTGGGACCCGACGTCGGGTGACGGCTGGGCGCTGGCGTCCGGTACGTCCTTCTCCACGCCGATGGTCTCCGGTGCGGTGGCGCTGATGCACTCGGTCGATCCGGCGCTGACCGTGGAGCAGGTGCGATCGATCTTGATCGGAACAGCCAAGAAGAACCTGCAATCTGATCAAGGGGCCGGCAGCGGATTGCTCGATGTCGGCGCGGCGCTCCGTCGCGTGCTCTTACCTGATTATGCGAACGTTTGGGCGCCGCTCGACCAACCCATCGAATCCGGCGGGGTGCAGCGTACCTGGAATTGGGGACCGAATGCCTTCTCGGTGCGGACCGAGCAGTACGCCCAGGGGCAGCAGGGCCAGCGTCTGGTCGTCTATTTCGACAAGTCGCGCATGGAGATCTCCAACCCCTATGGCGACAGCAGCAGCATCTGGTTTGTTACGAACGGCCTGCTTGTCTCCGAAATGATCACTGGTCGCGTTCAGCTTGGCGACCAGGATTTCGAGCAGCGCAAACCAGCGGCAATTCCCGTCGCCGGAGATCCTGATGACACGTCTGGACCGACCTATGCGAGCTTCCTTGCGCTCTTGAACGTTCAGCCGCAGCCCGATGGGAGCGTCATAACGCAGACCATCTCCCGAGATGGCGGCGTCGGCAATAACGGTTCGCTGGCCTCATATGGCGTGACGGCGATCAACCTCGTGCCGGAGACCGGTCATCGTATCGCAAGCGTCTTCAGCGACTTTCTGAACAGCAGTGGGACGATCTACCAAAACGGGCAAGAGGTCAACGGAAAGCTCTACACACCGAGTTTCTACGAAACCGGTTATCCGATTACCGAGCCCTATTGGGCACGGGTGAAGGTGGCGGGAACCGTGCGGGACGTGCTGATTCAATGCTTCGAGCGTCGCTGCCTGACCTATACGCCGTCAAATTCGGCCGGCTGGCAGGTGGAGATGGGGAACGTCGGTCAACACTACTACCGATGGCGCTATGGCCAGGCTCCCACTGGACCGGCGGCCGAGGATCCAACCAAGCTCATTCCGTAGCGCCTCGCAACACGGGCAACGAAAAGCGGGACCCTGGAATTATCCGGGGTCCCGTTGTCTATGTCAGTGAGTTCGATCCTACGGGCGTTCGTCGAAACGCGTTAGGCTCGTGTGGGCTCGGTCACCGTCAGGAGGAGCCAGACGAGTTTCATCACGCCCCAGGCAATCAGGACGAACACCAGCATCGCGATCAGCGAGTTAATCTCGAGAATCGACGAACCTGAGGTCACGTTGTTGACGATTCCCTGGAACGGATTCACAAACGCGCCGCTCAGGTTGTAGATGAAGTTGACAAAGCCGTTACCGGCGTTGGCTCCGAGGAACTTGAACAGGACTCTCAGTCCGACGATGATTTCGACGAACCCGGTGATCGTCCAGACGACCGCGGCGATCCGGCGGTATGTGTCGACGCGACGCAGGTGGTCGTCGGCAACATAGTCCGTGCCGGTCGTCTCCTCGTAGACGACTTCGCGATCGACCCGATCGACGCGACGCTCCGGCGCGCCCGGATCGGTAATCAGTGGTGGTTCATCCGGTCTTCGTACAGTCAATTTCAAACCTCCGATACCAACTAGCCCAATACCACACCCGGGTAGACGCACAAGTTGTGCCTCGCCGATTGAGGGCATTCGTACGCCGCTTCCGGTCAACCATCAGACGGTTCGGTAACCGTCAGGATCAGCCAGAACAGCTTCAGCACACCCCAGGCGATGATGACGAAGATGAGCATGGCGATGAGCGAATTGATCTCAAGAACGGACGAGCCGGACGAGACGTCCCGGACGATGCCCTGAAACGGATTCACGAAGACGCCGCTGAGGTCGTAGACAAAGCGTACGAAGCCGTTTCCCGCATTCGCGCCGATGAGCTTGAAGATGATTCGCAACGCGACCACGATCTCGACGAATCCGGTCAGCGTCCAGACGACGGCTGAGGCCCGAGCGTAGATGTTTACGCGGCGCGCGTGCTCGTAGACGTATGGGGATTCTTGGAGTTCCTCAACCTCGACCTGCTGATCGACCTGCCGAATGCGGCGAGTTCGTCCGTCAGGGTCGTCACGGCGTGGTGAATTGTCGCGATCGTATCCCGCCATTACTGATGCCTCCGATACCGATTGTGAGGTGGTGACAATTGTTCCGTGCAATTCATGTGCCTGGCTGGCACCCGGGTAATTGGAGCCTACAACGTCCTCGCTGAGTTGTGCGACAGGGAGTGAAAAGAGAGGGGCGTCATTGCGACGCCCCTGAACCGTTCGTTATTGCTGGTTCGCGGGATGTCAACCCTGTCGCGAACTCTTGTCTTTGGTCGACTTCCTTCGCCGTGGAACCAGGTCCGGGCTGGGAGGCGTGCGGCGCGGAGTTGTCCGGGTACTCGCCCGGCCGTTCGCCGTTTTTCGCTCCTCTTGCGCGGTTTGTTTCGCGCCATCCGCTTCCTCACCAGATCGCTGCTCGTCAACCTTCTGAACCTGCCCCTGGATCTGGCGGTTCAGCAGGCCGAAGAAGCCCTTTTGCTCGCCACCGGCCTTGGCCCGGCGCGCGGCGCGCTTCTCCGGCGCCTCATAACCCAGGCGACGGTGCTCTGGCAGATCCGGCAGGAACGGCATCCAGTCGAGCATCGAGCCCCAGCCGGTAATGAACCACTGCTGCACGGCGCTGTAGATGGCCGAAACAGCCCAGTAGATGACCGGCCCAGAAGCGAATCCCCAACCGAACACGACCACCATCAGCGGCATGAACGTCATCATCGTGTTCATCATCTGCTGCTGTGGATCGGCGGCCTTACCTTGATGCGCTGGTCGCGCCATCTTCGTTTGAATGAACTGGAAGAGACCCGCCAGGACCGGAAGGATGTGGTACGGATCAGCTTTGGCCAGGCTCGGCAGCCAGAGGAAGCCATTACCCCAGACGCCCACGCCCGATTGCGACAGATGGCGAATGGCGAAGTAGAGGCCGAAGAAGATGGGGATCTGCAAGACCATCGGCAGACAGCCGGAGGCGGGGTTGACGCCATGCTCCTGATAGAGCTTCATCGTCTCAGCCGAAAGCTTCTGACGATCCTTGGCATAGCGCTTCTGCAGATCTTTGATCTTCGGCTGCAACTCCTGCATCGACGACATCGACTTCACCGACTTGACAGTCAGGGGAAGCAGCAACGTCTTGAACAGGATGGTGAAGACAATGACCGAGAGGCCCGCGCTGCCGAAGAAATCGGCAAGATAGCGAAGCCCGACTTCGATCACGCTGACGAACTGGGACCAAACAGGCAAGAAAGCTGCCCTCTCTTACGTAACGAGAATGCCGGGAACAATGCTCATTCCGGTGAATCCGCTGGTCTCGAACGGTCGTCACTCAGAGCGGACACCGAACTCAGGGACAAAGCTCCTGCCCATTTCGAGGCATTCATGGAATCGTACCCTGCCTGTCAAAGCCTAGCATCCAGCGCCCGAAAGTCAACGTACGTTCACCACAAATCAGTGTCAGATCTGCCGGAACATCGGGGTCAATTCGTACCAAAAAGCCGATCCCCGGCATCGCCAAGCCCCGGAATGATGTAGCCACGATCGTTGAGCCGCTCGTCGAGCGCCGCGAGATAAATGTGGACGTTGTGATCTGCCTGGAGCAGTGTCGCGACCCCAATTGGAGCCCCAATGAGCCCCAGAAACGACACGTCACCCTGGTACACCGCACGAATCAATTTGAGCGACAACACGGCAGAGCCACCGGTGGCCAGCATCGGATCGAGCAGGAACAGGTGCTCGACGTCTGAGAAACCGGCGGGAATGTTCGAGTAATAGAGCCGTGGTTCGAGCGACTGTTCGTCTCGTTTGACGCCCACCTGATAGATGGGCGTATCCGGTATCAGACTGCGCAATGGCGGTACCATGCTCAGTCCCGCGCGTAGGATGACCAGCGCGGCCATCTTGCGCGAGAGTTGTGATCCCTCAACGTCGGCATCCGAAAAACTCCGGATGGAGGTTGGCGTGAGGGGTTCGAACATGGTTGCTTCCCACAGCAAGCGCCGAGTCAATTCGTGAATCGCCCGCTCGAATTCGGCTGACGGTACTTCGATATTCCGCAGGATAGTGACGAGATTGTTGCCAAGCGGATGATCGAGGACGGTGAGTCTGGGCATCTCGCGCACCTGCTCGCGGCTCGGCTGCGCGCGCCCGGCCATTGGCCCCGTCGCTACCTGCTCGTCCATGTCCCTCCCGCGTATCGTTCTGCCGGTTTGTTCGCCGCAAATCCATTATATCCTCGCGCGACTGAGCCGACGTGACATAACGGTGGCCCCGCTCAGATGACCCAGTACCAGCGGATGAAGAGGGCGGCCAGCAGCACCTGGAGCGGTACGAAGAGGAGCGTGAGTACGAGCAGCACCCAGCGGCGCGACGCCCAGCGCGCCAACGGGACAAACATCGGAAAGAGGACGACGACGTAGCGCGCCAGGCTGATCGACGGCGAACCTTCGATTGGAAAGGTGAGGGGAACGAGGACTCCCGCCAGGACGAACAGTCCACCGCCGAGGTTGCGACGTAATAGGGCGATGCCGAGCGCGAGCGCGAAAATTGCGGCAGACGTGTTGACCACGTTCATCAGCTGAGCGACGTGGGTTCCGTCACGCGAGATCATCAGGTGTACGGAGTCAGTCAGCGAGAAGAGCGGGAACTCGCGCGTGTGGTTCCAGGCTCCCTGGGCGGTGAGAAACAGAAACGGGTCGTCGAACTTCCGCCACAGATAGAGCATGAACACGCCGAGCCCGGCCGGGATCAGGACGATCCAGCAGAGACGACGGGCGATGCGGCCAACACCCGGTCGTCCGTGCTGCCAGGCCTCGATCAGAAACGGAATCCCGACGTAGAGCCCGGGCGGCCGGGACAGCGCGGCCAGGAAGCCGGTCGCGCCCGCCAGCGCAAACCGGTCGCGCCGCAGAAAGAGAAGCGTCCAGGCGGAAACGAGCAGGAAGACTGATTCACTATAGGCAGCCGAGAAGAAGAAGGAAGCCGGAAACATGGCGAGCAGGAGCACGGTACGTCGTGCGATGCCGGGGCCGCCGAAGCTTTCAGCATAGAGCCAGACCGCGAAGAGTGCCAGGAGGAGCGCCAGGTTGGTCACCAGCACCCCGGCGAGATACATCCAGCGCATTGAGAACGGGCCGACTGCGAGCCGTACCAGCAGTGGGATAGAGCGGAAAGAAGGCAACGTTGTTCTCGCCGGGTGCGAGCTGGTAACCGTGCTGAATCACGCTGGAATACCAGCCCGAGTCCCAGCGCCAGCTGGCATCGATGATCGCCGACGCGGGAGTGTGCCAGGGCTGGTACTGGCTGCCGGAGTATTCGGGAAGCGCCAGCACGGCGAGCAGCAGCGCACCGTAGAAGATCACTTTGGTCAGGACGAAGGCCAGCGAGACGTCGACGAACAAGGGAGATCGCAGAAAGGCGAGCAGCCGCTCGGGGTACGACGGCGACGCGTGATCCATGGGCGAAGTGGCAAATCGGGATTCGGTCGTGTCGGCGCTCACGGTCAGATCATCGCTTCCGGTTCGCTGATCACTGTCCGGCCTTTTCCACCGGGATCGGTTCGCCTAAGTATTGCAGGCCGACGGCTCCATCCGGGCTGAGGATGCGCTGGCGGGTCAGTGACGGGCTTGAATAGTCATACAGCGCGAGCAAGAGCCGTATCTGCTGCGTCGTCGTCTCCGGCGGGATCGTGATCATGATCGGCTCGACAATGACCGCTCCGGTCGTCCACTTCTCTGTTTGCAGGGCGGGTCCGAGCGGGATGCCGTCCCACTGCGCGATCGGTTTGTTCTGCTCGTTTAGGGCCTGGAGCGTGGCGTTCAGGTTGAGCGCGAGTCGCTGCCGAACCTCCCACTCCGCCACCATCACGACGCTCTCACCAGCCCTGAGTGGACCCGACGGCATCGTGATACTCCGCAACACCAATGGTGCGTTGTGGGCCGTCGTCACATTCCCGTCAGACTGGGTGACGTTCACCATCTGCTCCAGCCGCTGATGCAGCGCGGGGCATTCGATCGTCAGTCGATAGATTCCAGGGGTCCGGGGCGCTGTCAGTGGGATCGGTTGGTGGGTCAGACCGGAATCGACGGTCACGTCAAGATGAACTGGGAGCGTCGACGACGAGACGACCTGGCCATCGGCCGACCGCCAGCTAACGGCAATCGTGGGATCGGGATTGAGCCAGCTGACCGCACCCGTGGGATTGTCATTGCGCGTCATCAGATCGGCAATGACGTCACGACCGGCAATGGCGTCGGCGGGAGCCACGAGGCGATGGCTGACTGGACGCCGGTTACCGGGAGCCAACGTGAAGACCGTGGCATCGCCGATGTCACCCACTCGTGTGAGTTGCGGCAGTTTGGCGGCCTCATCGAGCGCCAGTTGCCAGTCGTAGGCGGGCCAGTGATGGATCACGACGTAGCGAATCTTGAGATCCTGGAGCAAGCCAACGTTGGCTCCGCTCACGATTGACGGCGCATCCGTACCGCCGTGAATCGCCACCAGCATATCGACGTCCCGCTGCGGCAAGAAGCTGGTATAGGCGGCGACGATCGGGTGCCAGTGGTGGGTCGACTCATAGATCTCCTGGGTTGTCCAGCCAAGATTGGCCCACAGACCATTCGCTGGAAACTCGATTACCGGGCCGTCCGGCTGTGCCGCCAGCCAGCTGTAGACGGCGTTGGTTGTCGGGTCATTCGGGACGCGCGCCGTTCCGACGTCTGTCTTGAGCTCGACCGCGGCCAGCGATAGGAGGACCAGGACGAGTGCCGCCCCAACCAACTGGGGGCGAACGCGAGTCAGACGTGGTCGGAGCAGCTTCCACAGCGCCGCAAGCCCAAGCCCGGCCAGGATCTCCACCCCGATCAGCGCCAGCATGCCGAAGCGCGCGGCGTCCCGCATGGCGTCGAAGCCGGGAACGACGCGGTAGAGTACGTAGTAGGGGAGCCGGTATCGATGACCTTCGAAGACGGCATAGGGACCCTGCGATAGGACCAATCCGACGACGGCTATGGAGGCCGCGTAGATCGTCCAGCGGGGCCAGCGTCGCGCCCCGAGCATCACCCCGCCCACGGCCGCTAGACATACGATCCCGCCCGGGAAGAGCGGATTCGGGTAGGCCGCCGGCAGCAGGCCCAGCCCGCGCCAGAAGTGATTGCCTGGACTGACCGAGACATAGCTCTGGAGCGTGGCCGACATCTGGCTGACCGTGTCGAGATCGCGCGAGAAACCATAGAGACGGTCGACCCTCAGCCTGGCCAGCGCGACCGGTAGTTCGACCAGCGCGGGAACCAGGAGGATCGTCGCGAGTCCAGTTGCGAAGCGCCAGTTCAGGCGAGACCGCTCCTGCCAGAGCAGCACGCCTATCGCCGCGACCACCAGGAGCCCCGCCATCAGTCCCAGTGTGTCGGATGCCAGCAGCTGAATGCTTAGGAAGAGGGCGGCCAATGCGGCATCGAGCGGTGCGCGACGTCGAGCGAATCGGATCAGTGCCCAGAGCGCCATGAGCGACCAGCCATAGCTCAGCAGGTTCAGGTGGCTCAGGTGTCCGTAGCGATAGGGTGCGAAGGCGGACATGAAGCCGGTTAGCGTGGCCGCGCCTGCCTCATCCGTGATCTCCCAGACGGTGAGCGCCATGCCGAGTCCGACCAGGAAATAGCTCGCCAGCAACATCAGGTTGTACGCCAGCACGGCGTTGTTTGTGATGATCTGGATCGGCCAGGCGAGCACGCTCGTGCTAATGCGCGGCTCCGAGAAGAGGAGCGAGTCCGAGAACGGGTAGCCCATGTTGCCGTTCCAGAGGTTGGCAGGGTCGTGGATCAGCTGGTGCTGCACCCAGCGCATTGTCCAGATCTCGTAGAGGGGATCGCCCAGGTCCTGCACCGCGCTCCCTGCATGCAGCGGAAGCGGCCAGAGCATGGCGAGTGTGCCGGCAAGCAGTATGGCCGCGAATAGCAACGGGCGCGAGCGAGTGACCGCCCGAGCTTCCGTCCAGCGGGGACGCCACGACCATGATTTGGCCAGCCGAAAGATGCTTCCGTTCACTCCGCCATTCTCAACGGAGCGAGCGGTTCATGGTCGCGTAATTCAACGGCTGGCACGCCGGTTCAGCCCCAGCTCAGTTCGGAGAACGACCGATCGAAATAGATGAGTGGGTCGTCTTCCTGACCCAGGTCGCCATTGAGCGCCTTGCCGACGAAGATGGTGTGATCGCCGCCGTCGTAGGTCTCCCACGCTTCACATTCGATCCAGGCGACCGAATCGTTGATGAGCGGCAGCCCGGAATCACTCACATGATGGGGAACACGGGTGAATCGTGGATCGGCGAGCGGTGTCTGTCCTGAAAACTGCTCGGCCGGAAAGGTCTGCCCGCGAGAGAGGATGTTCACCGCGAACGTCGGTGCCGACGTGATCAGGTCGTGACTTTGGATGCCCTTGTCGATGCACACGACCACCAGCGGCGGATCCAGCGACAGAGAGCAGAACGATGAGACCGTCACGCCGTGATACCCGCAACTATCGGCAGTGGTGACGACCGTGACGCCCGACGCGAACTTCGAGACTAACTCCTTGAATCGATCCTGGTCAATCGCCATACGAACCTTCTCCCATGTCTGTTTTTCGCCGGTTATCAACCAGTATACGGCTCGGCGACGGCCGACCGGACTTTTGTGCGGCATATCGCGCAAAAGCACGAACAATGCCGCACGGTCACAAGCCGGGCGGAATGGAGTTGTATGGACTCCGAGCTCGTCATAGGATGAACCGTCGCAGACGCTCGAACGCGTGTGCGTTCGGAGTGAGAGGAAAACGGACGTTTTGGAGCGGAGAGCGCCCGGCGACTGCCGAGTCGGCGTCGATATCGGTGGGACATTCACCGACGTCATTCTGCTGTCCGCCGGTGGCGAGGTGTGGCCGGTCAAAGTCCTGTCGACGCCGGACGACTACAGCCGAGCCGTTTTGGACGGCCTGGAGCGCATCATCCAGGAGCGAAATATCCATCCGGCCGATATCGTCGAGATCGTCCACGGCACGACGATCGCCACCAACGCCATCCTCGAGAAGCGCGGAGCGCGCACGGCGCTCATCACCACATCAGGCTTTCGCGACGTGCTCGAACTGCGGCGAGTCCGAGTGCCTCGCCTGTACGACGTCCAGTGGGTCAAGCCGGAGCCGCTCGTGCCGCGCTCGTTGCGTTTCGAAGTGGTGGAGCGCGTTGACGCTCGCGGCGAAGTGCTTACAGGGCTCGACGAGGAGTGCGTTCATGAAATCGTCCACGCGATGCAGCGCGAAGAGGTTGAGTCTGTCGCCATCTGCCTGATCAATGCCTACCTCCACTCCGCACACGAGCAGCGTGTTGCCGAGATCGTGCGGGAGACGTTACCGGGTGTGAGCATCAGTGTCTCGACTGACATATCCCGAGAGATGAAGGAGTTCGAGCGAACCAGCACGACGGTGATTGACGCATACGTCAAACCCGTCGTCGACCGCTACCTGGCGGCGCTCGAGGGCCGTCTCCGCGAACGCGGCATTGACGCGCCCCTGTTCGTGATGCAGTCGAACGGAGCCATCATGAGCGTCGACGCCGCGCGCGAGACGCCCTGTTTGTTGATCGAGTCAGGGCCCGCGGCGGGAGCCGTGGCGGGTCAGTCACTGGCGCAGCGTACCCAGACGCCGCGACTGATCACGTTCGATATGGGTGGCACCACGGCCAAGGCGGCTGTCGTCGAAGCAGGGCGGCTCACACTGACCGACGAGTATGAGGTCGGCGCCGGTATCACGGTCGGTACCCGGCTGATGAAGGGCGATGGCTACCTGCTGCGCATCCCCGCGATCGACCTGGCGGAGGTCGGCGCGGGAGGTGGGTCGATTGCCTGGGTCGACGCGGGCGGGCGGCTTCAGGTCGGGCCGCGGAGTGCGGGTTCATCGCCTGGTCCGGTCTGCTACGGACTCGGTGGAACCGAGCCGACGATCACCGACGCGAATGTGGTGCTCGGCTACATCAACCCGGAGTTCTTTGCCGGAAGTTCGGTACGCATCGACTCTGACCTGGCCCTGCGTGCAATGGAGCGTCTCGGCGAGGCTCTCGATCTGGACGCGATTGACGCGGCCGTGGCCGTTCACGCCATCGGCAACGCTCGCATGAGTCGCGCGATCAGAGCGGTGACCACCGAACGCGGACTCGATGCGCGTGAGTTCGCGCTGTTGGCGTTCGGTGGCAGCGGCGCGATCCACGCCGCGTCAATCGCGACCGAACTGGGCATCCGGCGTATCGTCGTGCCACCCTATGCCGGGCTCTTCAGCGCGCTTGGCCTCAGCCTCGCCAATGCGGGTCACGTTGTGGTCCACACATTCCGGCGTCGTCTTGATCAACTCGCGTCATTCGAACTGCTCTCGCTCATCTCGAGCATGCAAGGGGCGTTGCGCCGACGTCTCAAGGCGTTCAACTATCCCACCGGTGATCTGACGTTCGAGCATTCGGCGGACTTGCGCTACGCGGGACAGGCGTTCAGCCTGACCATCGACCTGCACGAGGCACTTGCCGCCGGAGACCGGGCGGTCGAGACAGCGGGAGAGTTGTTTGCGCGCCAGCATCAGCGAGTCTACGGGCATCATTCGACGACTGACCGGGTCGAACTCGTCAACCTTCGCCTGCGTGCGCGAGTGAGCCGAGAAACCATCTGGCCGTCGGCGGACGTCGTCGACCTGCCGGACATCTCGGGGGCGGGGACCAGGAGGGTATTTTTCCGGAACACAGACGGCCCTGTCGACACGCCGGTGATCCGCCGGAGTGCGCTGGCGTCGCCGCGAAATGGACCACTCACCGTTGTGGAGCCGGACACGACCATTGTCGTCCCGCCCGGTTGGCTCGCCTCGCTTGACCCGCTGGGGAACGTCTGGATGGAGAGCGGTGGAGATGCCGACTGAGTTCGCCGTCGACCCGGTGGAGTTCGAGCTGATCATCAACGGGCTTGGCTCGATCGTCGACGACATGGCCCTGACTATCGTGCGCACGGCCTACTCCAATGTCGTGCGGGACAACATGGACTTCTCGACCGCGCTGTGCGACCGGAACGGTGACCTGATCGCGCAGGGACTGACGGTTCCCCTGCACCTCGGCTCGGTTCCGGATGCGATGGCGTCCCTGCTGAAGGAGTTCGGTAATGATATCCGGGCGGGCGATGTCTGGATCATGAACGATCCGTTCAGTGGCGGCATGCACCTGCCGGACGTCTTCATCGTCAAGCCGGTGGTCGACGCAGCGGGCAGCCTGGTCGGATTTGGCGTGACCATTGCCCATCAGACCGATGTCGGTGGGCGCGTGGCCGGAGGCAACGCCTCTGACTCGACCGAGATCTATCAGGAGGGTGTTCGTATCCCGCCGCTGCGGCTCTACCGTGCAGGAGAGCCGAACGAGACCTTCTTCACGCTCTTCCTGACGAATGTGCGCGTGCCTGACAAGGTGATGGGCGACCTTCGCGCGCAGCTTGCCGCCTGTCGCATCGCCGAGGAGCGCCTGCTCGAGTTGCGCAAGCGCTTCGGCCGAACGCGGTTTGAGCGCTACTTGTCCGAACTGCTGGAGTACACCGAACGCCTTGTCCGCTCCGAGATCGTGGCCATGCCGGACGGTCGCTACGAGTTCACCGATTATATCGACGACGACGGCATCAATCCGGAGTCGATCACGATCACGGTCGCGCTGACGGTCGAGGGCGACGCCATCGACGTCGATTTCGACGGTACGTCGCCGCAGGTGAAGGGTGCGATCAACTCGACCTTCTCGGTCACCAAATCTATGGCATATGCCGCGATCCGGTGCATGCTACCCCCCGAGATTCCGAACAACGCGGGATTGTTTCGTCCGATCAGCGTGAAGGCTCAGCCCGGCTCGATCGTACACGCCCTGCCTCCAGCAGCGGTCGCGGCGCGCGGGCTGACCGCGTTCCGCATGGGCGACACGCTGCTCGGCGCGCTCGCGCAGATCATGCCGGAGCGGGCGATCGCGGCGGGCGAGGGGGGCAATAGCGGCATCTCGATCGGCGGCTACGACCGCGAGCGCCAGCCGTTCATCTACGTCGAGTTCATCTGTGGCTGCTGGGGAGCACGAGCGGGCCAGGACGGAATCGACGGCATCACCAACCCATTCTCTGACCTCTCGAACAACCCGGTCGAGGTGATCGAAGCCGAGCATCCGCTCCGGGTGGAGGCCTACGAGTTGATTCCGGACTCCGGCGGGGCGGGCAAGTTTCGCGGTGGGATGGGCGTGCGCAAGAGGATCAAGTTTCTGGAAGAGGAGGCCGTGCTTCAGGTTCGCAGCGACCGGATGGCGCACCGTCCATACGGGCTTGCCGGTGGACATCCTGGCGCGCCGACTCGGAACGTTCTGTTCGCGGACGGAGAAGAGCGTCTGATGCCGTCGAAGTTCACCGAGTGGATTCGGACTGGCGACACGCTCGATCATTTCCAGGCGGGTGGTGGAGGCTACGGCGATCCGTTTGAGCGGGATCCACGTGCCGTTCTGGCCGACGTGCACGACGGCCTGGTCTCACCCGAAGGCGCTTTCGCTGATTACGGGGTCGTGATCGATACCGAGACGGGGGTAGTTGACGACGAAGCGACGTCGGCGTTGCGGACGCGGACGGCTTGATGGTCAACGATGCCGGTCGCTGCTGAGTAGCCGTGGGGCGACGCCTGAGTCACCCGAACCGTTGGAGACGGACAGCGTTCGTCACCGGCCGTGTGACCAGGCCACGCCGCTCGGGAACTCGAATTCGACCAGCGAGGCCGGCTTCATGGTGATGCTATAGCCTGGCGCTTCGGGCGGCATGTAGTGGCCGTCGCGGATCACGACCGGGTGCTCGAAGTGCTCGTGCAGGTGGTCCACGTACTCGATGACGCGATTTTCCAGCGAGCCGCTGACGGCGATGTAGTCGAAGATCGAGAGGTGCTGGACGTACTCGCAGAGCCCGACACCACCCGCGTGTGGGCAGACCGGCACACCGAACTTTGCCGCCAACAGCAGGACCGCTAGGACCTCATTGACGCCACCGAGGCGGCAGCTATCGACCTGGCAGAAGGAGATGGCGTCCGCCTGCAGCAGTTGTTTGAACATGATCCGGTTGGCGCAGTGTTCGCCGGTCGCGACGCCGACCGGAGCGACGGCCCGGGCGATGGCCGCGTGGCCGAGAATGTCATCTGGGTGGGTCGGCTCCTCGATCCACCATGGGTTGAATGCCTTTAGCCGCTCCATGGCCGCGATTGCACCGTTGACGTCCCACCACTGATTGGCGTCCATCATCAGCTTGCGATCCGGCCCGATCTCCTGGCGAACGATGGCGGCGCGCCGCACATCATTGTCGATATCGGCGCCGACCTTCATCTTGAAGACGTCCCACCCGCTGGCAATGGCATCGCGACAGAGCCGCCGCAGTTTCTCGTCATCGTAGCCGAGCCAGCCAGCCGAGGTGGTGTAGGCGGGAAAGCCCTGCTCACGCATCTCGGCCTCACGCTGCGACTTCGATCCCTCCAGCTTCCGTAGCAGCTCGAGCGCGTCTCCGGGCGTGATCGCGTCGGTGATGTAGCGGAAGGGAACGCAACGGACGAGCTCCTCCGGCGTCATGTCGACCAGTAGTTTCCAGAGTGGTTTGCCCTCGACTTTGGCATAGAGATCCCAGACCGCGTTGACGACGGCGGCGGTCGCGAGGTGGATAGCACCCTTGTCCGGACCGATCCAGCGCAGCTGGCTGTCGCCGGTGATCATGGTCCAGAAGCGGCCCATGTCGGCCGTAAAGGATTCGACGGTCTTGCCGAGCACCAATGGTTTGAGCGAATCAGCGGCGGTGCAGCAGATCTCGTTGCCGCGGCCGATCGTGAAGGTCAGGCCATTGCCTTCGATTCCACCTGGGTGGTCGGTGTGGAGTGTCACGTAGGTAGCCGAGTAGTCCGGATCGGGGTTCATCGCGTCGGAGCCATCGAGCAGGCGCGAGGTCGGAAAGCGAATATCTTGCACCGTCATGCCGGTGATCGTGGTTGCCATCGGAGATCCTCTCGTCTATCGGACCGTTTGAGGTCTACGATCTCACGCTGTTTCGCAGCACGAGCTCACCGACATCGATCTCGACGTTGTCTCCTGGCTTGAAGTGTGAACTCGTCGGGAGGAACGATACCCGTTCCGGTCATCAGGAACCCTCCGTTTGGGAATGACAGTTCCGCTCCGGTGAACCGGACCAAGTCTTCCAACGTTCGCTTCATCGACGACGTATTGGTATCCCCGCGGAAGACCTCCGATCCCTCGCTGAAGATTCTCATCTGAATCGAAAGATTGCGCATTTCGTCCGCGCTCGCCACGATGATGCCGGGCCCGAGCGAGCACGCTTCGTCATAGCATTTGGCCTGCGGCAGGTAGAGCGGATTCTCGCCTTCAATCGAGCGCGACGAGACGTCATTCCCCGCACAATAGCCGATGATCTCGAGATCGCGATTGAAGATCAGAACGAGTTCTGGTTCCGGTACGCTCCAGGTGCTGTCGTTTCGGACCCGCACGGATCCCTCGTGGCCAACCGTTCGCCAGCCGAGCGCTTTGAAGAAGACTTCCGCGCGGTTGGCGTTGTAGACCTTGTCGTAAATATCGTTGACCGTCGACTCAGCCATTCGAGCGTCGCGGCTCCGCAGGTAGGTCACGCCGCTGGCCCAGACCTCGATCGTCGCATCGATCGGGGACAGCAGTCGCTCGGGCACTTCACCGGCGACTGGAAGTCGCTGCAGGATAGCCAACGCGGCAGGCTTTGAAAGTTCCAGCCACCCGCTCAGCGTGAATGACCGGGGCAAGAACTGTCCGTCACGCGCCCAGCGGGGTCCCTGGTCGGTTTGATGTCGTGTCAGGTACATCGGTCTCTCCTTCTATTCGTGGCGCGACGTCAAGTCAGTCCATCTGGTCGAACGCGTCGGCGATCATCGCGCCGATGACGAGCGACGAAGTCGCCGCGGGCGATGGCGCGTTGCGCACATGGAGCACTCGGCCCTCACGGTCGACCACGAAATCATCGACCAGGTTGCCGTCCTCGCTCAGCGCCTGAGCGCGGACACCGGATGGTCCGGGCAAGAGGTCGTTCATCTCCAACTCAGGGATGTACCTGCGCAGTGAGTCCAGAAAGCGCGACTTGTTCAGGTCGCGCGCCATTTCGTCGAGGCCGGTGCGCCAGTGCTTGCGGGCAAAGTTGCGAAACCCGCCGAAGCGCGCCATATCGGTCAGGTCACCGAGCTGGATCGTGCCGAACTGGTAGCCCTCGCGGGAGAAAGCCAGCACGGCGTTCGGCCCGAGCCAGAGGTCGCCATTCATGCGGGGAGTGAAGTGGACGCCCAGGAATGGGAAGCGTGGATCGGGCACGGGATAGATGTTCCCGCGCACGAGATCGCGCCGTTCCGGTCGCAGAATATAGTAGTCGCCACGGAAGGGAACGATGCGTGGCTCGAGCGGTGCGCCGGTCATGGCGGCGACACGGTCGGAGTAGACCCCCGCACACGAGATGACGCGCCGCGCTTCGAACTCGCCTGACAT
The DNA here is from genome assembly GCA_963728335.1 of uncultured Chloroflexia bacterium. GTDB lineage: Bacteria > Chloroflexota > Chloroflexia > Thermomicrobiales > Thermomicrobiaceae > CALAGB01. The sequence continues at coordinate 261,704 of CAVSJP010000004.1, read as the reverse complement.
CGTGTTGACCAACGTGCGGGTCGCGCCGCGAATGATGCTGACGACTTCATTGCTGGTCAGAATCTCGCCGCCTGACTCACGCACATCGTTGGCATACGACGCGGCCACCTGGCGGTAGTCAACGATGCCGGTTCGCGGCGAGAGGATGGCGCGCACGCCCGTGACGTGCGGTTCAACCTCGCGTAGCTCGGCGGCGTCGATCATCCGCAGCCCGGGAACGCCGTTCGTCTGTCCACGTTCCAAAAGTGCCTGGAGCCGCGGAAGCTCCGATTCGTCGGTCGCCACGATCACCTTGCCGCACAGTTGGTACGGAATCTCGTGCTCGTCGCAATACTCCATCAGCTTTTTGGCACCGGCGACACACGCCTTCGCCTTCAAGGAGCCCGGAGCGTAATAGATTCCGGAGTGGATGACGCCGCTGTTGTGACCAGTCTGGTGCTCGGCGATGGCGTCTTCCTTCTCGAGAATGACCAGTTTCTGGTCAGGGTGCCGTCGCAGGATTTCGCGGGCGGCGGCCAGGCCGACGATGCCCGCACCGATGACGACCGTATCGCCTGACCAGGTCTCGACGTGTCGATGTGTGCCCGTAGGTGACGTCGTGTTGCTCATCCTCTCCCCCGCCGTCGAATGCCGGAGTCTTGCCATCTCTCGCGCCAGTGTACGGGATTCCTGCCTGGCGCGGGAACGTCGGCATGCTCGGTCGCCGGCCGGTTCACGCAATTCGCCGGCAGCGGGTATGATCTCGACATCGGACGACAGAAGTGGAAGGGGTTCACGGAGCAAGATGGCGACGCCGATGTTCGAGCTGGTCAAGACGTTGACCGAGATACCGGGGCCGATCGGTCAAGAGGATCAGGTTCACCAGTGGTGCGCAAACCATTGGTCCGGGTTTGCAGAGTACGTCGAGATCACGCGCGTCGGGAACGTGGCCGCGCGGGTCGGCGGCAGCGGGCCAAGCCTGATCGTGCTGGCGCACGGGGACGAACTGGCGCTGATGGTGAGGTCGATCTCGGAAAACGGGCTGCTCCACGTCTGGCCGGCCTGGCGTGATTCCCGGGGTAAGCCGCCACACTGGTATAGCCCGGTCAACCAGCCGGTCGTCGTCCTCGGCGAGGAGGGCGCAGTCGACGGCCAGCTCTGCTATGCCAGTGGGCACGTCATTGGTGGTACTTCCGACAAGGAGTACTTCACCTGGGACGACTGGTTCGTCGATCTGGGCTATTCGAGCCGTGAGCGGGTCGAGAGCTTCGGGATCCACCCTGGCACCAGAATCTGCCTCAATCCGCCGACACGAAAGCTTGGCGAGACGATCGTCGGCAAGGCGATGGATAACCGGGCGGCGCTGGCGATCGCCACGTCGGTGGGCGAGCGGGCCGACACGTCGCAGCTGCGCTACGAACTCTGGATCGGCTCAAGCGTGCAGGAGGAAAATGGCTTGCTCGGAGCCTCGAGCATCGCGGAGATTCACCCGTTCGACGCCGCTATCAACCTGGACGTGGGACTGTGCGGTGAGGTTCCCGGGACCAGTGCCGAGAGTCACCCGTCGACGTTGGGCGGCGGTCCGATCATCGTGCATCAGGACTCGTCGGTTCACTATTCGCATCGCATGGCGATGGCGCTGGTTGGGGCCGGCAAGGCAGCTGGGATTCCGACGCAACAGGCGGTCTTCCAGAACTACGGCAGCGACGGCGCGGAGTTGATCCGTCGCGGCATCGAGACGGTGCTACTGACCTTCCCGACGCGCTATACGCACTCACCCAACGAAATGGTCACAGAGCGCGATTTGGTACACTGCGTCGACCTGATTCTGGCGTTCCTGGAGCGCGAACCACTGCCGCCTCGCTGGCAGGCGATGTAGTGTGCCGCGATATGCGTAAAATCGGTGTGCGACAGGTCACACGATTCGTTCGTAGAGGGAGATGACAGACGCGCGATGAATGTATCAGAACTGGTGGATACCGCGGTTCAAAACTACGGGGAGCTGGAGTCGACTGAGGCGCCGCAGGATGTTGCGCCGGATGCTGTCGCCACGATCATCCCGAATCCGCTCGCATACGCGCTGGGCTGGATTCTTGGGGACGCCGTGGTGGCCAACCGTTATCACGGGTCGGCTATTGACGCCCTACCGATCTGTCATCCAGAGAATGGATGGGATCGCTTTCTGTTGACCCGCCGGGTCTCGTGCGTTCCGTGCGCGGGTGAATCGGCTGATTCGTTTGGCACCCTCATGCTGACGGGTGAGGATGCGCCCATCTATGTCGCGCCGGACGGCAGCGAACTTCCGCTCGGGACGATGCTCCGGGAGGACCCTGACGCAGCCGTCGAGAAACTGCTCGAGAAGGTTCCCCAGATCGGATTGGTCCAGGGCGAGCATAACGCGTGCTGGCATTTCCGTGCGGAAAAGTATCCGGACATCTATCATGCCGTCGCTCAAACCGTCGTCGAGAACCCCGGCGTCATCGCGCTGCGCGAGATCTTCGTTGACGAGGTTCAGTACGAGGGCGCCTTCCACCCGATCTACCTGATGACCGGTGCGCTGACCAAGGGCCTGACGTACAACTGGTTCGCGATCGAATCGCCCGACAACGTCGCCTTCTTTGTGATCGACGGCAGCTCGACTATCTATCAGACCGATCAAGGGAACTGGGCGTCGGTTGGAAAGCAGCTCAACCAAGAGGATCGCGAGGGCGCCCGCCGACGAATCCTGGCGTGGCTCCGCATCGAGGGCCAACCAGACCGAGCGACCATCGACTAGCGCCGCGCCAGCACAACCTGACTCGGGACGCCCGCCTCGACGACCACCTCACGGGTGACGTCGTGGAACCCCGTACGTTTGAGGAGCGGGATGAGCTCGATTGGCCGGCAACCGCCGCAGGCGATCGAGCTCATCCGGTACACGCCATTCCAGAGCGCAATCGTCGCACGACTCAGTGGAGTCACTCCGTTTGTCATCGTGACCAGCGAGATCTGCCCGCCTGGTTTAAGGACACGCCAGAATTCTCGGACTGTCCCATTCAGATCTGGTGTCGGAATCAGGTCGAGCGTGTAGGAGCAGAACAGCCCGTCGAACATTGAATCCCGGAACGGTAGTGAGCGCGCGTCAGCCCGGACGACTGGTTGTCCGGTCCGCTCGCGCGTCATGTGCAGCATGACGTCCGAGACATCAAGTGCGACGGCCATCCCGCCCGATCCGACGTGCCGGGCCAATTTCGCATGGTCGATGCCGGTCCCGGCGCCGACATTCAATACGCGATCTCCGCGACCTGGCGCGAACCCCTCGAAGGCAAGAGCCTTGGCTTTCCCTTCAAAGCGTTCGGCCCAGTCGTAGAGACCGCCAATCCGGTCGTAGAATTGCTCGATGGTGCTCATCGCCGGCCCAGTTTGCTCCTCTCCACTCAATGTTTCGCCAGGATTCGAGCGAGTTCGACGAGCTTTGGGTCGAGCGGCTTGGACTGGCCGACCACCTCGTCCAGTGGTGTCGACGCGATGGCTCCATTCACGAGCCCGGTGAGGCGACCAAATTCGCCACGGTCCAGCAGGTCGATAGCCGCGCCTCCGAGCCGTGTCGCGAGAAGGCGGTCGAAGGCGCCCGGCGCTCCGCCGCGCTGAACGTGTCCGAGAATGGTGGCGCGAAACTCGAAGCCCAGCCGTTCGCGATGCTGCGTGAAGTATTCGGCCAGCCGCGTGGCGTTATAGGTCGAGCCCTCGGCCACGACGACGATAGCGTGCGCTTTGCCTCGCTCGTACGCGTTGTAGACCACCTCCGCCAGTTCTTCCGGATCGATCTCGAATTCGGGTATCACCACTGCTTCGGCTCCACCGGAGATTCCGGCGGCGAGTGCAATATAGCCAGCAGTGTCGCCCCATGGTCTCGACCAGGAACGCGCGGTGATGCGAGGACGCCGTGACTTTGAGCCGATCGATGGCTTCCAGCGCGATGTTCAGCGCCGTGTCGACCCCGATGGTGATCTCGGAACCGCACAGATCGTTGTCGATCGTCGACGCGACCCCAACGACCGGGAATCCCATCCCCCACAGGGCGTGCGAGCCGGTCTGCGAGCCGTTGCCGCCAATGACGACCAGTCCGTCGATCGTCATCTGGTCGAGCGATTCGAGCGCCTGCCGCCGTCCGACCTCCGTGCGAAACTCGTCGCAGCGAGCACTGCCGAGAATGGTGCCGCCGCGCTGGATGATGCCGCCGACGTCACGCGCGCCCAGGACGGTGAAGTCTCCTTCGATCAGCCCGGCGAACCCCCGACGGATGCCAATGACTTCCCATCCACGGTCGAGGCCGCAGCGCACGACCGAGCGAATTGCCGCGTTCATTCCCGCGGCGTCACCGCCGCTGGTTAGTACTCCGATGCGCCTCATGTTCGTTACTCACCTTCTCGGAGTGGATGCGAGCTTTGACCGCCGGACGATTAGCCCGCCGCGGCGCTGAGAAGTGCCGCCGATATCTCTGGCTCGAGCGGTTTGGCAAGGATCTGCTCGATGCGTTCCTGTCCCAGAGTCTCCTCGTCCATCAGAATGCTGGTCAGACGCTCGAGTTCTGCGCGGTGCTCGCTCAAGACCGATCCCGCCCGCTTCTCGGCATCCTGCAGCAGGTGCTGGATGGCGGCTTCCGAGCGATTCAACATCTCCTCGCTCAGGTTCTGGTCCTGCGTGATCTCGCGGCCGAGGAACACGTGCTCTTCGCCCGTACCGAGGAAGAATGGACCGACCTCGTCGCTCATGCCCCAGAGCCCGACCATCCGGCGCGCCAGCGACGTAGCCTCTTTCAAATCGTTCTGGGCTCCAGTAGTGATTTCGTTGACGATCAGTCTTTCAGCGGCGCGTCCTCCCATGAGGATGGCGAGCTTGCCGAGCAGGTACTCGCGCGCGAAGTTGAAACGATCGTCGGTCGGGGTTTGCACGGTCACGCCGAGCGACTGTCCACGAGGAATGATGCTGATCTTGCGCAGCGGGTCGGCGTTCGGCGTGTGATAGGCGACCAGCGCATGCCCTGCCTCATGAAAGGCGACGACACTCTTCTCCTCTTTCGTCAGCAGGAACGGACGTTCCGATCCGAGCAGGATCTTGTCGAGCGCCGCATCGAAGTCGGAGCGATCGACCATCGTCTTATTGTTGCGGGCCGCGATCAGCGCGGCCTCGTTAACCAGGTTCGCCAGATCGGCCCCCGAGAACCCGGAAGTCACCGCCGCGATGTCGTCGAGATTGAGCCCGGACGCGACGGTAATGCCCTTCTGGTGGATTTCGAGGATCGCGGTGCGTCCACGACGATCGGGTAGGCCGAGCGTAACCTGTCGATCGAATCTCCCCGGACGGAGCAGCGCCGGATCGAGCACGTCTGGACGGTTCGTGGCCGCGATAACCACCACGTCCTGGTGTGCTTCAAAGCCATCCATTTCGACCAGCAACTGGTTCAGGGTCTGTTCACGTTCGTCGTTGCCGCCGCCGATTCCAGCAAAACGCTGACGTCCGACCGCGTCCAATTCGTCGACGAAGATGATTGAAGGCGACGCCTCCTTGGCCTTTTCAAACAGGTCACGCACGCGACCGGCGCCCACGCCGACGAACATCTCAACGAACTCGGAGGCGCTGACGGTGAAGAAGGGAACGTGCGCTTGTCCCGCGACAGCCTTGGCCAGCAGCGTCTTGCCGGTACCTGGCGGGCCAACCAGCAGGACACCGCGCGGCAGTCGCGCACCAAGCTGATGATACTTGGCGGGATTGACCAGGAAGTCGACCACTTCCGATAAGTCAGCCTTGGCTTCGTCCTCCCCGGCCACGTCCGCGAAGGTAACCAGCGGGCGATTCTCATCGTACATCCGTGCTCGCGAACGCGAGAAGCCAAACATGTCCTGGCGCGCGCGCCCCATTCCCGAGCCACGCATGATGAAGTAAAAGAGTCCGACCATCAACATCAACGGTAGCCCCAAGGTAAGGAGTGTGCCCCAGATCGAGCCCGAAGATGTCTGGGCTCGGATCGGCACGTTGTACTGTTGCAGCAGATCCACGACATCCCGCTCGACGCCTGTTGGCATTGTGGTGTCGAAGGTGGTTCCGGACCTGACGTTGGACGAGCTGACGCCCTCTGGGAGCGGGTCGTTGATATTGAGTACCTGGTCGCCCGCCAGACGTTTTTCGACGACAAACGAGCCGCTGACGTGCTGCGCCTTGATCGTGACCGATTTGACCTGCCCAGTCTTGACCTGCGCCATGAATGCCGAGTAGGGCACGTTGAGTGGTGTCGAACTGCTGGGGTAGCTCGAGAAGAGATAGACCGCGACGACGATGATCCCGGTCAAGATGACCCAGCCAAGCCAGCTCATCCGGCTGAGCTGAGACCCCTTGGGCGGTTTGTCATTGTCTGGACGGCTATTCGAATTTCGCAGAGGCGGCTTGGTGCTCATCTCTGTTCCGATCCATCCCTGCGGATGCAAGCGTCCGTCTGGAGTGGAGCACGTACGATTCCAAATTGCCGAACGTTTGCATCCAGCCCAATTGGTGGTGACGAGGTGCTTAGACGAACCAGCGTTATTCCTCACCCCGGTCGAATACCGCCAATTCTCTCGCGGCTTTCGACATAAACTGTAATGCCGCGGCCGTAGCGCTCGTGTCGGAATCGGCCGCCGACTGTTACAGAATCGCGACATTTCGGTAACGAGCGGCATTTGTGCGCTACAGAGTGATGCGTGCTCAGATATCCGGCGTCCGTCTGGCTGTTGACATGCTTCGCGCGAACCTAGACCATCGCGATTACCGGCGAACCGGCACTCGTTGTTCCGATGGGGAAGGTGCAGGCAGATCAGCAGGTGACAGCAGATGAATGGAAGGAAACAATCGTGTTCGAGCCGTCTCTCGCGGTCCAGCGCATTATGGAGTTCTCTCAGCGACCGTCGCGGCGACCGGGTCCTGGCGTCATCTCGCTCGCGTCGGGCGACCCAGACTTCGAGACGCCGGATTTCATCCGGCAGGCGCTGATCGACGCGATTTCATCCGGCTACTCGCATTACGCGGACGGCCAGGGCGACCCGGACCTGCGCGCGGCTCTTGCGGGCAATGCGTCCGCGACCGCCGGTGAGACGATTCAGCCCGGGCAGGTACTGGTGACACATGGCGGCAGCGCGGCGCTCACGGCGGCGCTTCTCGGCGTTGTCAATCCGGGCGACCGCGTGCTGATTCCCGAGCCGACCTATTCGCTCTATGCGGACCTATCACTGTTGGTCGGCGCCCAGCCGGTCTTCGTCCCGCAGACCGCCGACCTGCATCTCGACCTCGATGCGATCGAGGCGGAAGCCGCAAAGGGCGCGGCCTTGCTCGTCGTCTGCCACCCGTGTAACCCGACGGGCGTGATCTACCGCGAGGAAGAGTTGCAGCGCCTGGGACAACTGGCCGAGAAATACGACTTCCTGGTTCTGTCGGACGAGGCCTACGATCACATCATCTTCGGCGGCAATCAGTTCACCTCAACGCTGGCGGTCGAGTCACTCCGAGACCGCTTGATCTACTGCCAGACCTTCTCGAAGACCTATGCCATGACCGGTTGGCGAGTTGGTTACCTGATCGCGCCAGCCCGGGTCACGGAAGCGGCTGCGCGCATTCACCGCACGCTGGTCGGACCGATGAACTCGGCCGTGCAGCGGGCGGCGCTGGCAGCCGTGACCACCGAGAGCGACTGGCCGGAGCGCATGCGCGTTGAGTACGAGGCGCGCCGCGAGCTGGTGATGAAGCTGATGTCTGACGTTCCTGGCGTCAGCATTCGCCCGCCCGATGGCGCGTTCTACGCCTTCATCAAGTACGCGGGCGGCAAGCCGCCGCTCGAGGTTGTTGAGGAGGCATACGACATGGGCGTCGCGGTGCGAGCGGGAACGGAGTACGGACCCTCCGGTGACGGCTATGTGCGGGTGGCATTCGCGACCGGCCGGGAGCAGTTGACGGAGGGGGTGCTCCGGCTTCGTTCGCTACTGGCGTCACTGGACTCCTGATGGCCGATGTGCTGCCGTATCTGAACGCGCGCCTCGACGACTATCTGCGCGACCTCCGGCTCCTCGCGGGGCAGGACTCGGGCAGCGACGACAAGTCTGGCGTCGACCAGGTCGTCGACTGGTTCGAGGCACGGTTCAGGGCGCTGGGCTTTGACGTCGAGCGCGACCGGCAGTCACGCCGCGGAGACAACCTGATCGCCAGGCTGCGTGGTGGGGGCTCGGCTCGCATCCTGCTGCTGGGCCACTCGGATACCGTCTATTCGCCTGGTACGGCCGTAGAGCGACCGCTGCGCATCGTGGGCGACCGCCTGATGGGACCAGGCACCTGCGACATGAAGGCCGGCCTGCTCTCCGGCGTCTACGCGCTGGAGGCGCTGCAGTCCGTCGACTGGGACCGGTTCGAGCAGATCAGCTTTCTGATCGTGTCGGACGAGGAAACCGCCGACCGAGCGTCGGTGCCGTTGATCGAGCGGGAAGGCTCCGCTCATGACGCGATCCTGACGCTCGAGGCCGGGCGGGAGAACGGGGACATCGTCACCGCGCGGAAAGGCGTGCGCTGGTTCACCGTTGAGGCGCGGGGCAGGGCGGCGCATGCAGGAGTCGAGCCGGAGAAGGGTTGCTCGGCGACGCTCGCGATCGCCCGGTTCATTGTCGAGGCGGATCGCCTCAACGGTCTGAACCCGGGGATGACGGTGAATTCAGGTCGGATCGCCGGCGGGGCGTCGCCGAGCATCGTGGTAGATCAGGCCAATGCTCGGTTCGACCTGCGTGCCTGGACCGATGCGCAACTCGACGAATTGGAAGCGGCATTTCGGTCGATCGGCGAGCGTGAACTGGTACCGGGAGTCACGTTCACGATCTCGCTCGAGCCAGGATCCGATTGCCCGGCCCTACCCCGAACGCCTGGTGTTGCGCGTCTTGAGGCGCTGGCTATCGCGACAGCGCACAACCTCGGTTTCGAACTGCGTGGGGCAGCCACGGGCGGCGCGTCCGACATCAGCTACGCCAGCCGATCGGGCACGCCGGGACTCGATGGTCTTGGGCCGGTCGGCGGACTGGATCATGGCCCGGACGAATACATCCTGCTGAGTAGTATCGTGCGGCGGCAGGCGCTGCTCGCCCGGCTGCTGGTTGCCATTGCCGGTGACGATGCGTAGCTGTACGACTCCCAGAGAGGACCCCTTCTGAAGGTGGCTGAAACGATTCAGATTCGCGTCGCGAGGACGTCCGAGCTCGATCAGGTGACGAAAGACGAGATCGTCTCCCTCTGCCGCCGATCCTTCAACGATGCAGACTTCGACGACCTGTTCGACCTGGTCGAGGCCGTCTGTACGGTCGACGCACGTCATGGCACGTCGCGACGGCCAGCTCGTCGGCCATGCAGTCTGGAGCATGCGGATGCTCTTCTTGCCGGACAGCGTGACGCTCGAAACGGCCTATGTGGACGCGGTCGCCACTGAGCCGGATTTGCAGGGCCAGGGCATCGGTTCGGCGGTCATCCAGCGACTGAACAGCGAGATCGACCGCTTCGACATCGGTTGCCTGTCGACCGAACGGGTCAGCTTCTATGAGCGGAACGGCTGGGAGCTCTGGAATGGTCCGAATGGCGTGAGGACTGAACAGCGGGTCGATCTCACGCCGGGGCACAATGTCATGATCAGGCGGACGCGACGCACGCCACCTCTCGACCGCAGCGGACTGCTCGTCATCGCGGCTCGTCGCGGCGAACCGTGGTAGAGCAGATCCGCTGTGTTCGGCGTTGGCGAGTGACACCGTGGCAGCCAGATTGTCCACCGGCCCTGGCAGCACGGTCCATCGCCCACGATCGGTGACTAACTGAAATCAGTCGAGCTCAGCTCGAGCATTTCTCTTCGTCCGGCATGCGTGCCGGAAACGGGTAGTGCGGCGTTTCAGGGCTGTTGGCGATGTGGTCCGCGATCTCGTCGCAGCGCGCGAACCAGACATCGTCGTGCGCATGCATGAACTGGACGAACTGGTTCAGAGCGCGAACTCTGGCTGGTCGTCCTGAATACCGCGGGTGGCAGACCAGCATGAAGTTCCCGGTCATGTCGTAGGCTGCGTCGAACTCGTCGCTCCAGAGCTCGATTACGTCGCCGGGGTTGCGAATGGTCCCCGGATAGGCGTAGTAGGCGGCGTCGTCGAGGGACCAGGACCACGGGAGTTCGACGATCTCGTGCTCGGCTCTCGTCGCCGGTGACGATCAGATACGGTGCGTCGTCATCGCCGAACGAGCTGTCGTAGCGGTAGCCTGCTTCGTGCAGCAGGCGCAGGGTGTTGACGGTGGTCAGCCCGGCCGGGGCGCGCCATCCAGCTGGGCCGCCGGCCCAGCCACGTCGGCGATGGTCTCGGTGGTGCGGCGAATCAGCTCACGTTCGGTTGCCTCGTCGAGCGTGCTCCAGCGCTCGTGCATCCAGCCATGCGCGCCGATCTCATGCCCTGCCTCGACGATCTGGCGCGCCAGGACGGGATACTTCTGGACGTTCCATCCCTCGACGAAGAAGGTCGCCGAGATCGAATATTGTGCGAGCAGGTCGAGGATACGTTCGACGCCGCGCCGCGGAGCTGTAGACACCGTCGGCATTGGCCCCTCCGGCGTGACCGTAGCGCAGCAGATCGTACGATTCACCGAAGTTATCGAAGGTGAGCGAGACGGCGCATCGCGCGCCGTTGGGCCAGGAAGGCCGCTCGAAGCTCATCGGCTATTCGCTCCTATTCCATGAGCCGTCCAACGTGAGGCCCCGTGACGGGGCCCGGAGAATACGCAGTCCGTTTGCCCGGGTTAGGCGTTCCTGACAAGTTCGCGATAGAGCTCGAGCGTCTTCTCGGCGATCGCGGTCCAGCTGAAGTGTTGTTCCGCGCGTTCGCGACCGGCGCGTCCATATTGACGCGCGGTCTCTGGATCGAGCGCGACGCGATTGATCGCTTCAGCGAGACGCCAGGAGAACGCAGCCGGGTCGGCGGGCTCGAACGTGCCCGGTTTGAGATCCGGGTCCACCAGAATGCCGGTCTCGCCGGGAACCACGACTTCCGGAATGCCGCCGACCGCGGAGGCGACGACGGCAGTCTCACAGGCCATCGCTTCGAGATTGATGATGCCGAAGGGCTCGTAGACTGACGGACAAACGAAGACCGCAGCGTTTGAATAGAATTCGATGACTTCCTCTCGCGGCAGCATCTCCGGAATCCAGATAACGCCGCTCCGGCCGTGGCTCACGGCCGCGACGCGCTCGGTCATCTCCTGACCGATCTCTTTGGTATCGGGAGCGCCCGCCAGCAGAACGATCTGCAGAGAGGGATCGATGTCGGGGATGGCGTTGACGAGATGAATGATCCCTTTTTGCCGGGTAATACGTCCGACGAAGAGGACGAACGGCCGGTCGGGATCGACGCCGTGACGAGTAAGCGCGCTGGTCGCGCCGGTCTGCTGATACTCGTCCAGATCGATCCCGTTGTGGATGACGTGAACCCGCTCCGGATCGACGTCGAAATGGTTCAGCACGTCGTTGCGCGTCTCGGATGACACGGCGATTACGGCGTCGGCCCGCTCGATGCCGGTTCGTTCCATCCAGGAGCTGACGTGGTAGGCGTTCCCGAGCTGTTCGACTTTCCATGGCCGCAGCGGCTCGAGGGAGTGGATGGTGACCGCCAGCGGGACCGACCAGAGTTGCTTGGCCAGGAAGCCCGGCCAGGTCGGTGTACCACGTATGGCAGTGCACGACGCTGGCGTCGAAGTTGTCCTTGGCCATAGCCAGACTGCGGGATAGCGCATCGAGCGCCCCGGTGAAACGCGGATCGGTGTTCTGACGCAGGGCATCCCATCCCTGATAGCCACGCACCTTCAGGTTCGGCGACGTGACGTCCTGTTCACCGAACGACCGGACCTCCACCGGCACGAACTGAGACAGTGCCTTGCTCAGGTATTCGACGTGGACTCCCGCGCCTCCGTAGACGTTGGGCGGATACTCGTTGGTGAAGATCGCGACTTTCTCCAGTTCGGGCACCCGACACTCCTCTTCCCAGATCTTCCCAGTCACTGGCCCATTCCGATCGCAAGAACCGTAGCACAAAGCATCGTTGTCCGGATGACACGCCGCGGAGATCTTCGTGAGTCGATTGCGGCGCCTGTTCAGGATGGGCTGGCTCGCGGTCGGATGTTCACGTCGTCCTGACGATGCGGGACAGCGGGAAGATCATACCCACCGCACAGGCCGGTTCTGGAACGTGCCGAACTGGTCGATTGCGTCCTGGAGCAACCACGTCACGTCGTCAAGAGTGTTGAAGGGGCTCAGGGAAACGCTGACCGTCTCGCGGCCGAGGGTGCGCGTCCAGGTGCCGACGATCTTCCCATCATGCACGATCGTGTTGCTGAAGAGTGGGTTGTCCCTGGAGATGCCGGCACCGTCGATTGAGGGATGCCAGTACGCGTCGCGGTTGCTGAAGCCGACCACGTATTCATCGTAGTTCGGTAGCAGGTGAACCGTCTCGTGCTCGGGGCCGGCGGGCGGTTGAGATTGCGCGTGCCAGTGATCGGTGTCACCGATCGAGACGCATGCGAGCTCCGAGCCCAGTTCGGCGATGCCCTGGCGGATGTCTTTGATCGTCAGGCTGGACCACCAGGCAAAATCCTTCACCGTCGCCGGACCGTGGCTGGTGAAATAGCGCCGGGTCAGCTCGACCAGCGCTTCCTGACGGGTGAGTGAGCGAGCGGACGGCACGCGTTCCTCGAGCAGCGCATATGTGTGCTGCTTTCCGCTCAGAGGCCCGCTGCAGATCAGACCATCGAGTTCAGCGCGCATCAGGAGTAGGCCCAGGGCCGGACCGCCGAGCGCGTGACCGTGCCGTTCGAGCGCCGCGGAGAGTTGAGCGCGGGTCAGAGTTTTCCCTCCGGCCAATTCCGATTTCAGCACTCGCTGAGCTCCGGCGACGGTATCGTCGTCGAGCCCCTCGCGGCAGGAAGCTACTGCGCGCTGACGCGATGATGCGCGGAGCGGTCAGTTGGAGCAGCCAGCGAATGTCGGCTGGCGCGACGAAGTGCCAGGTCGGCCGGAGCACATGCGTGCGCAGAATGCGGCCGTGGTTGAACGCATCCTCGATGTTCGCCATACGTCGTGCCTGGTAACCGCAGACCAATCGCCCATGTCGCACCGGCAAAGTCCTGCGCCTGCATCGCGCCATGCCACGGCACGATATCCACGGCATCCTGCAGAAACCGACCGGTAATGTGCAGGTTGTAGAGCCGGGCGTGCGCGACGTAGCGAGGAGGTCGCCTGTTCGTGATTGTCGCCGGTCATGAATGCTCCGTGGTAGTCCGCGACAATCAGCGCGCGGGCGCTTGGTCAGCGTGTGCCTGTCCGAACCGTTCGAGCAGCTGGGGGACAACCTCGCGAGCGCAGCGCTCCACCTGGCCCCGCTGGTCGAGTGACGTAAAGCGAAGGATCGGTGTCGTACAACCCGCTTCTATGAAGGCAGCAATCTTCTGCTGCACGGCTTGCGGACTGCCGAACGCCAGCCACGAATCGAGCTTCTCCTCCGAGATGACACCCTGGCCATAGTAATGCTCAAGGAATTCGACCGATTCGCTGCGAGCAGCGGTTTCATTCTCATTGATGTTGACCATGATGTGCAGGCTCGCGTCCGTGACGACGTCGGACCGGCCGTACTCCTGGGCATAAGAGCGGATCTGCTGCCAGCGACGACGGAATAATTCGACAGGAAGGCCGTCGGTCTGCCAGCCGTCCGCGATCCGTGCGACGCGCCGCATTGCCCTGGCCTCGACCTCGGGATCGCCATCCCAGGCGGGATTGGAGGCGATCATGATCGGCACCCGGTCTTGCGCCGGTTTGGGCAGCGCGTTGACGTCCTCGAACTGGTAGATCTTGCCCTCGTAAGCTGACCGGCTCGTTCCCCCAGAAGAGCCTGAGCAATTCGACGCCCTCGATCATGCGGCGAATACGCTCGTCGGAGCGCACACTCATGGCGCGAAGCTCGGCGGCGAACTGCGGACCCATGCTGTCGGAACCACCGAGGCAGACGACGAGGATGGTTCGTCCGTGCGAGATGACGTCGAGGCTGGCCCACTCGATGGCGAAGCTTAACGGGTGCCGCAGCGGAAAACTGGCCAGGCAGACCGTGCCGAGCTTGAGTCGGGAGGTTCGCGCAGCAAGTGCCGCCAGGGTTGTGACCGCTTCGAGTCGCGGCTTCGACAGGAAGTTGTCTCCAACCCAGAGCGAGTCGAACACGCCGGCAGCCTCGACCTGCTCGGCGGTTTCGATGAGCCGGTCGACCGGCATGCCGAAGAGGACAGCGCGGTTTGGCAGGCTCACGCCGAACGAGAGCGGGCGGGTCAGCGGTACAGAGTCCGGCATCGATCGTCCTTACTCGAGAAAGTCGACAATCATCTGAGCGAGCACGCGTGCTTCCGTCTCGACGGCCGAGATCGGCACGAAATCCGGACCGAGCAGGCCGACACCGCCGGAAGCCCCGTACATCACGGTTGGGATGCCGCGTGCGCAGGGGCCGCCTGCGTCGAACGTTCCCTGGCCGTAGATACACTCGGGCGGCTCACCAGTGACGGAGATGTGAGCACCCAGCAGGTGCCGTACGCCGGTTTCTGCTGCGGATCGACCAGCGCCGGAAGCATGTAGACGTCCGGCGTCACGGTCACCTCGTAGGGCTCCAGGTCGCCGATGATCGTCGCGAATCTCGTCGGCCGCTCGCTCCGGATTGTCGCCGGGCAGCAGTCGCCGGTCGACACTGATATACGCGTCGGACGGCAACGTGTGAGGCGCGAGCGGCTCGTAGCGCACTCTTGTAGGCGATCGCGTGCCGTCCGCCGAGAATCGGGTGGTGATCCTGCCACGAGAGGCGCTTCAGCCGATTGATGACCTCGTTGGCGCCCGTCGATCGCGCTCAAGCCCAGCTCCGGCTCGCTCGAATGGGTCGCTTTGCCACGGACATGGACGAGGACGTCGGCTCGGCCGCGATTGCCCAGAGAAACGCGTAGACCCGTACCGATCTGGATGAGGCCGAAATCCGGTCTCTCCGCGATCGTATCGATGATGGCGTCCGAGCATGCATGGCTGCTCCGCCCCTCATTGTTGACCGCCCAGTAGAGTCGCCCGCTCAGCTCGACGCCGGATTCGCCGCAGTGCCTTGAGCACCGCCAGCATCACCGCTTGATGCGCCTTGTTCTGGCTGACTCCCTGGCCAAAGACGGCTGGTTCGTCGGAGCCGAACTCCCGTGCGCTGGCGATCTTGCCGGAAAATGGCCCGTCCATCAAGTTGTGATGCTGCGCCGGTGTGTAGTTCATGATGAGCAGCGACCGCCCGGACGGTTCCCTGTGCCGACGCGGACGATCACGTTGTTGCGCGGCGCATCAATCAGGTCGTAGCAGCCGAGTTGGACGAGCTCCGGGCGAACCACCTGCTGGACATAATGAACGAGTTTGGGATCGTCCGGCTCCATGAACGTGTCGTAGCCGAGCGGGACGTCGGTGGGGACCTGGGCGAGCCGCGAAAGTGTCCTGACGAGATAGTCGCGGTCGATCGCTGGGGCAGGTGACGATTTCTGATCCTGATCTGACGTCAGGAAGGACGGCTCAGCCATGGCGGACTCCTTCACTCGGGCGTACGTCGGGTGGGGAAAGTCACGGCAGTATCAAAGCATGCGACGACCGCGAGGGCAACGCCTTACGGGAGTCGTCAAGTTTGGTCCTGCCCGCTCGAAGTTGAGCGTGGTGCTACACCTCGTCGCTAAAGTCGATTGACGCGGGAGCAACGCAGACGGAGCGAGATGAGCTGAAATGGCTGGAATGGGATGCTGATCGTGCCGTCTCCGTCGATCTCCATGTCCTGCTCGGGTTCCTCCAGGAGATTGGTCAGCGCGGCCTGCTCGACCGGGAAATGTGGCCGCACCCGCGCCGTCCCGTGTGTGCCGTAGGGATCGTAGAGGCGGACCACCACATCGACTCCATCTTCGGCCCGCTTGACGGCACCGATGGTTAAGCCGTCGATGTCGAGCCAGGAAAACGCCGCGGCGGTGCTCGGTGGAGTGTCACGCCAAGTCCCGATGAGTGGACTGTTCAAATCGATCGCCTCTCGAACGGTGTCGGCGTCGTGCCACTCGCCGGCATGTGGGAAGATCGAGTAGGTGAACTCGTGGCGTCCGAGATCGGCGAACGGGTCTGGATCGATGGGCGACCGCACCAGCGAGAGACTGAGCACGTTGCCGAGTGCGGAGTGACCATAGCGTCCGTCATTGAGCAGGCTCACCCCATATCCCGGCTCCGATAGATCGGCCCAGCGCTGAGCTGGTACCTCGAACTTGGCGGCATCCCAGCTCGTGTTGCGATGTGTTGGCCGTTCGACCGCGCCATAGCTCGTCTCGAACGTGGCCCGGCCCGATCGGATGATGAGCGGGAAGAACGCCTTGAGCAGGCGACGGCGCTCGTGCCAGTCGATGATTGTGTGGATGTCGAGTCGCGGCGAATCCGCGCGCAAGATATAGCGTTGGGCGATGCTCGACTTGCCGAACGTTCTCATGATCTCGATCGTGCCGCGGAGCGGGCCTTCCTCGACCACCCGCAACGACGTGACGTCGCTAATTTGCTCTCCAGTTTGGTACGACGTATCGGTCAGGTTCCAGGCTTCCCAGCCGGCGGGCAGGTCGTGAAAGAGCCGGAGTTGATTGGCCGGGCCGTCGAGCACTTGACGGCCGGAGCGCTTGTCGATCAGCGACGCGATTGCGCCGTCCGCTCCGATCGACACCGCGATCAGGTCGTTTTCGAGCGCGCGCTCTGTCGCGGTGACACGCGGCGCGGGAATTGACGATGATGCCGGCTCGATTCCGAGTTCCAGATAGCCGACACCCGGCACGACGATTCCCGGATCGTGAATCAACATGTCACCGTCAACGGTTGATTGCCAGGAAACCTCGGCGCCTTCCCCGGTAACGAGCCGGAATTCGCCGGTCTCGACAGGACGAGGGATGACGCAGGAGAGCGGGCGTGGGAATCCCTGCGGGTTGAAGATGATGACGCTCTCGGCGCGGTCCGCTCGCTGTCTGCGCCGGATCCCCCAGTTGTGCAATTGCCCGGTCACGAATGTCGCTTGATCGTCGCACGACTTCGGTAAGTCCGGCCTCCGCCTGTTCGTTGACGATCCGAATCGATGACCCCGGTAGAATATCGTGGAACTGATTGCGCAGCAGCGTCGTCCAGTTCTGTTCCAGCTCGACAGATGGATAGTTGTCGTCGACCAGATTCGCCAGTGTCGCGGCCGTTTCGGCTTCGAGGAGTCGATGCTCGGCCATCCGGTTGAGGCGCTTGATGCGCGCCTGCGTGGTGTAGGTGCCGCGATGGAACTCAAGATAGAGCTCGCCAAGCCAGACGGGCAGTCCGGCCGGATCGATCCGCTCGAAAAATTCTTCGACGGTGGTTGTCGTGCCCGGGGGAGTGCCGGAAATCCCTCCAGAATCGGAAGCGCTCCAGCATGTCAGAGGTCGGACCACGCCCGCCATCTCCCATTCCAAACGTAAACAGGCTCTCGGGATGTTTGGCCTTTCCCCGGAAATTCCGCCACGTGGCCTCGAACGATTCGGGTGACACCACGCCGTTGTAACCGCCGATCGGATTTTCGAAGGCGTGAGAGACGACGCGTGTCCCGTCGATACCCTCCCACAACCACAGATCGTGGGGAAGCGGTTTGTGTCGTTCCAGCTCAGCTTCTGGGTGAAGAAGTACCTGATCCCGCCACCGGCCAGAATCTGGGGCAGGTTTCCGGTCAGCCCGAATGTATCCGGCAGCCAGGCGACCCGGCTGCGTCGCCCGAACTCCCGATCAAAGTAGCGCTGACCCAGGAGCACGTGCCGGGCGAGCGATTCACCGTGCGGGAGATTGCAGTCCGGCTCGAGCCACATGCCTCCAATTGGCTCGATGCGCCCTTCATGAACCCGCGCTCGCACGCGTTCAAAGAGGTCGGGATCATCCTGCTGCACGTATTGGAAGAGTTGGGCGCTGCTGACCGTGAAATGGAATGCCGTGTAGCGGTCCATCAGCGAGAGGACCGAGGCGAATGTGTGGCGAATCTTGCGGCGCGTCTCCGAGAGCGGCCAGAGCCATGCAACGTCCAGGTGCGCGTGGGACGAGGCCGCCAGCCGCCCGATCGGCGGAAAGATCGTGGCGAGGTCCGCCAAGCGCACATCGAGATACTCGCGTGCTTCGTGAACGCCGGTCGGCGTCCCGCTCGCAGGTGGCAAGTGGGTGATATCGACCGTGTCAAAATGCATGGTCTCGTTCAGCAGACGTTCGATGGCGGACAACGGAGCCGAAAAGTGATAATGGCGATGAAGTGAACGGGCTGGCTCCAGTTCGATTTCCAGTTCGTCACGCAGCGTCGCCATCCGCCGCAGTACCGAGACTTCATCTGACGGCAGGATGATCAGCTGCAACGCCCTCTTGATCGCCTGCATGAGCGGTGCAACGATGTCCTGATCGGGAAGAGAGACGCACGTTTCCCACGGCATTAGAAGCGCTCGGTGGAGTGCGCGGACAGCGAAATTGGGCTGAACGATGCGTGCCGTGACGAGCCGCGCCGGAGAGATTATCTCGCCAAAGGAGTCGTTCGGCGCAACTTCGACGACAATCTCGCGTGCTTCGTCAACCGAAACCTCGCGTTCGAACGGACTGATCGCCCCGGCGAGTTCTCCGTCGAGATACACAAGCCCGTCTCCCTGAGCAAAGAAATCGAGCATGGATCCGGGTGGCGCGGGAGCCTCGAGTACCGTCGAGATACGCACAGGATGAGCCAGATCGTCCCAACGATCGCCAGTGTGAAGATTCCTCTGCTCACCGTTGGCGCCGGTTGCCGTCCAGGATTCGACTGGATTGCTGGCAAGATTGCGCCAGGCAAGGAGTTCCCAGATCTGTCGCTCAAGTCGACGAAGTGCGCGTTCGTTGCTCATAGACCGTCCTTCCACGGCTATTACCCTGCCGCCTCGACCGCATCCACGTCGATCTGCTCCTCTTCGCCGGAGTTGAGAACGTCCCGGTAGAGCTGGATTTCGTCCGCTAACAGTCGCGTGATAAGGAACCGTTCACGCACCTGTTCTCGACCTCGTGCACCGATGACCCTCGCCTCCGCCGGGTTGTCTAACAGCGCATTGGCGCAATCAGCAGCCTCCTCGACGCTATCGACCAGGTAGCCGCCTTCGCCGTCCGAGATCTGAAGCGGTATTCCGCCGACGCGACCCGCTACGACCGGCGTTGCTTTCCAGAGCGCCTCACTCACGGACAGTCCGAATCCCTCACGCAGGCTTTTCTGAAAGACGACCTGGGATGCCAACTGGACCGCAGCAACCTCGGTTTCACCGACGACGTCCGGATCGACAAAGATGTGGATGTTCGGATCGCTGCCCGCGTAGGCGAGCACCTGGTCGTAAACGCCATAGGCTTCTGGATCGTCTTTGGCGGCGATCACGCCAAGAAGGACGAGTTGCAGATCGTGTTGCCGTTTTCGCATCAGGCGATAGGCGTCGATTACTCCCCAAGGATCCTTCCAGGGGTCAAGGCGGGCCACCTGAGACACCATCGGTTGACGAGGATCAAGACCAATCGCTTGAAGTGTTTGCACCGCCTTACCATACGGTATTGGCCGATTCTTGACCGTTAGTGGATCGATGGCCGGAGGGATGATCCGCACGGTGCCGGTCAGGACGTCGGGAGGAACGAATTCCTTCATGGTGAAGACCGCGGCGTCATATCCCATGAGATACCGAAAAACAAAGTGGCTCACTGACGGGTTGGGATGTGACGAATCGATGTGGAGCCGCCAAATCCAGTTCGCTTCGCCCTTCCCGGCAAACTGAAGCAAGCCCAGCGGTTGCGGGTCGTGAATGATCACGAGGTCGTAGCCACGCGGAAAGTGCTTGGCATTCTCCTTCTGTGTGTCGATGTAGATCGACTTCTGTTCGTCGGTAATATCTTTGGGATTTCCTTGAAGCGCGTTGTGAATCGTCTTGGTCGCCTCGAAAAATTCGGGCGGCCCATCAATTGTCCACCAGTCGGCTTCGATACCGAGTGATCTCAACAGAGGGATCTCTGAATGCAGAATTTCTGCGACTCCACCACCCACGGGCGTGGCATTGACGTGGAGCACGCGCAAGCCCCGCAATTGCTCAGCCATCTCCTCGAGTTGGGCGAGGGCATCCGGAGCAGCTTCACTCCGATATGAGGCGATGGATCGAGGCGTCACAGTGACTCGTTGCATAGAATAATCCTCTCAAACATTCAAATGACCGCGGTTGCCACCAGCGTTGCTGCGATCAGCCTCCGTCCCGCCACGCCACGGTCAACCTCGTGCTGGATTGATGCCGGAATTGAACCTATCCGGCCGCATCCACAATCGCACCGACGTACAGAAGCCTGGTTTGCCTTGCGAAACGATGGGTGTGGCCGACGGTACGAATGCAGTGAGTACGGTCGCCACCGTTTAGATCGTGGAGCGCACGAAATAGTCCTGCGTAGAATACGGCAAGTCAACTCACGCTGGATTGGCGCGGTGTCGCGAACGGATGGGAACTATGACGGCTCCGCGTCCGCGTGACGCGGAGCCGAGATAAGGCGTTGAGGTGAGGGCAATAACAATCGATTCGCGAACTCCACAAACGGAAAATACCCGCTGGTGGGACACCAGCGGGTGAGCGCTCGTTCGTGCGTTTTGCGGGTTCGTTAGACCGTAGGAGTCTCTGTCTTTGTCGTCACAGATTCTGCAGCGACTGGACTGGCCTCGACCGTTTCCACCACCGGAGCGGCGACGGTGGTTCCGCAGTTCGGGCAGAACTTCGCACCACTTGGCACTCGATCGCCACAGTTGGCGCAGAAGGTCGAAGCCGCTGCCGGTTTCGTCTCTGTCGTCACCTTGACGCTGCTCGATACGGCGGGTGGCGGATCCGACTGCGTTGCATCGTGGACTTCGCTGCGGAATTCCTTGATGCCACGGCCAATCGCCCCACCCATCTCGGGAAGTTTGCCGGCGCCGAAGACAATCATGATGATTGCCAGAATGAGAATAAGATGCAGGGGCTGAAACAGACCCTCAATCATGTGGAAGCTCCTCGTTTGGAATCTCGAAATCAGGCAGTCCTCCGGCGCCCAATTGTCCGTCTATTCTACCGCATCATGCCAAGTCGAACATAATTCGGCAGAGGCTAGCTCCGTGGCGCTGAATCCGGTGGTTGGTGGCGTGCCACTGAGAACGCGAATAGTAACGGGATGTCGATCGCGTAGATTAAGAGCATCAGCGTCAACATTGTCAGGGCTCGCATTGGAGTATGGTCAAGCACAAAGACGAGCTCCAGCATCCCGGCAATCACGACGTAGGCCAGCAGCGCATAGCGCCCGACCATGAAGAACGTCGTCCAGGCAAACTGGCGAATGCGCGTCAACGCCACGATGTTGGCCGCCATGAGCGCGACCGCGGCGACGAGAAGTGCGATCGGAACGACGAGCGAGGCCTGCCGTGGCATGCGCGCGACAATATCAATGCCGCCGATAATGACCAAAACCATCGTCCCGATGGCCATCTCACTGACAGGCGGTAGCGTCTGAGTGGCCGGCGTCACTCGTCCGTTGGGGCGTGTTCTGAGGCTCACCATGTGGCGATCCGAGTCATGATGACGAGAATAGCGATCTGCATCATCCCGGTGATGGCTGCCGTGTATGCAAAGCGCCGCATCAGCCGTCCAATCAACTCCCCGTTTGGATGCGGCTTCTTGAGTTCGAACAGGACCGCCAGGTTGGCGGGTTCGAGAACGCCGAGTGCGACCACGGTCATAATGCCGACCACGATATACGATATCGTCAGCCACCAGTGCATCGGATACGGCAAGATGATCGTCCCCTCATACCGGCCGAGCTGCCAGCCAGACGCCAGGGTTAGCGTGACCAGCGTGGGCATGAGCAACAGCATCTTCGGCATGAAACGTACTGCGAATTCGGTGCGCGCCTGAATCGAAAGCCGCCCGAGAATCGGCCCGATGACGAGGCCTACGAAGAGATCGATCCCGGTCCAGAGCCCTCCGGCGACAACATGGAAGAAGTTCAGCGCCCAGAACCAGTTCCCGATGATCGCCACGATCAACAGGGCAATCGCCGCCCCGGCGATTGGCAGTCCTCGGATCGGGACGATGTCGAAGTCGGGAAGTGAGGGCGCTCCGCGAACGTCGGCATGAGCGGCCGTGGCGGCCATCGCCGCATCTCCTGCCATGGCACCTCCGCTTCGAAAATTGAGCGTATCGAACCTGCTGTCTGGTTTTCAGTCTAGTGTTTGGTCAAGCCATTGTACAGATGCCGTGCTACCAGCATCTGATCGCCCGTGAAGGACGAAACCGATGATCCTCGAGTCGCTACGGCGCTGAACTTGCCTGATCGTGATAGCGCCAGCGGTAGTAGTGCAGCCCAATATTGGTGAACTCCACCTTCTGGGTCGTGACGTTGGACGGGTCGAATGACAGTGCTCTCCGCTCGAACAGTTGAACCAGCACCAAGTGCGTTGTGCCGCTGAAGCTGGCGTTGACCCAGTAGGGCTCACTGATCGGATGGCCCATGACAAAAAGCCAGTTCAGCCCCATTGCGGACAGGTCGTGGTCGAAGTAGTCGACGAACACGTTGGGAATGTTGTGGCCGAGCGTACCGTCGTAAGACGCCATCTGGACGTTGGCGGGAGGGGAAATGGCCTCTTGAGTACCCCCGTGCGTGAGCTTCTGCGTTACTGGTTGTCCGGTCCGGTCGGCTACTGACGCCTGCAACGTCGACGTAAAGTCGGCGTACAGCGGGGTCTCGGCCAGCGGGCTATCGAGATCCCCAGCCACGGGTATCTGAGCCGGGCTCCGCGTCTGGAACGAGTTTTCTCCGGTCTGGACTCGGCCCGACACGAGTTCGACCGTCAGCAGTCCGCTGGTGACGAACCAGTCCTGCGAGGGATCCGCCGATGGGTCGTTGATCTCCATGCGGCCCTTTTCGAAATACTGAACCAGCCGCTGACCGCCCGGCGATTCTGCGTATGGCTCCATCACCGCGCCGAATGGAACGGGCTGGCCCCAGTACCAGCTTCGTGAGACTTTGCCGCTTGCAACGTCGCCATCAAACCGTTCCCATAATGAGCGGAAAGCCGGGTCGGCGAACCCCTGCTCGTCTACCTTTAATGAGGAGGTCTCAATCTGCGCTGCCGGCTGAGTGGTCGCTCGCGCGGCCGCCGGGGTCGGCGTCTGGCGCAGATCTGGCGTCATGGTCGGGACCACGGGCGTTTGGACCCCAGCGCAGGCGCCCAACACCAGCATGAGTGCCGCAACGCAGGCAATCTGAATGGCTCGCGATCGTCGATTGGCTCTGGTCATGATGCAACCCCTCAACCTGGACTTCCGGGTCGACAACTACTGCACCGGGAACGCGGACGCCTTGAATTGGAACGAATCGAGCATGGCGTTGAATGTCGTGTCCAACTCCGCCGTAACTGACGGCGACGCGAGTAAGATGATGTGCCAGGCCTTCCCGGGCGTCACGAAGATCGCGTGGCGAACCGAGACGGTACCCGAACCAGTCGAGTCGAGGTAGCTCAGGACGTAAGCCGGCTGCTCGGCGACCTGTCTTCTGTCATGGATCTGAACACTGTTGATTCCCTGAGCATTCAGCGCGTGTTCGGTCGCGACATAGAACTCATCGAGCGTGATGCTGAAGCTGGCGGGCTCGACGGTGATCATCACCAGCGAGCCGGATTTTGCCGCGGAACCCCCCAGGAATGTATCCGCTGGAAGTTCAGACGTACCGCCCGGCTCTTCAACCCAGTCTTTCGGGATGCCAATCGAATAGGGGAAGCTCTGCGAATCGAACTGCCTGAGCTGTGACGTTGCCGGCGCGGTCGGCACCGGAGTGGGCTTAGCGGGAGTTGGAGACGGAATGTCCCCTGACGCGGTCCCGGGCGGCGGTTGTGAGGCTCCACCGGATGAACTGGTCTGCCGGTACGCCTGCCAGTCGGCCTGAGCTTCTGCCCGGCTCAGCGCATCGGCAATATCCTGGCGCCCGTCATGATCCCACAGGCTCGCCTGGCGAAAGTTCTGCAGTGCCGCCTTCCAGTCGCCGTTCCGTTCGGCTGCGAGACCGGCCTGGTAATACTCGTCCGCTTTGGCTCGGACGCTGGCGAAGGGGTCAGTTCCTGAGGCAGCGGGAGTATAGTGCTCTTTGCCGATGGGGAGATCACATGCGGCAAACAGCGTAAGCATCGCGAGCAGAAGTACGATTGTTCTCCTGTTTCGCCATTTCGACTGCTGCTGCCACATCGAATCCGATCCCTATCCCATCACGCCGAACAGGACCAGCGATACGCCGATCACGAGATATGGGGCGTAGGCGATCGTGCTGCGTCGTCCGATTCTCCGCGTCACCAACAGCAGGCCGGCCGCGGCGCCGCCTGCGACAACGCCGAGCGTCAGCGCGGTGAGGACGGCCGGGAATCCGACCACCGCACCGATGACGGCCGCGAGCTTGACGTCCCCCATACCGAGACCAGGCATCAGTATCGCTGGAATCCAGAGGAAGAGAAATCCGACTGCCGCGCCGATCAGTGCCGATTCGATGGATGGCCCGATCCCAAAGAGTGCGAGGACACCGGCGACTGCCAGGCCGGCAAACGTCATGCGGTTGAGCACCAGGCGATGCTCCAGATCGATCGCCGCGATAGCAATAAAATAGGCGGCGAGCGCAACGTGGAGATAAACCATGGCGTGACCCGAGTCATGAAGCCAGAACGCGACTGCGGCCAACGGCAGTCGCGACATTGACCAGCAGCGCTCGCCGTCCAGTTGTCGCTTTGCAGGACGGGCAACGCGCCGTGCCGAGCCACCAGGAGCTGAGCGGAAGCAGGGACGTCCAGGGTCGCTGCCGTCTGCAGCGGCTACAGGATGGAGCCGCAAGCAGCGCATGGCGATACGGGAGGCGGTCGATAAGCAGGTTCAGCACAGGACCGGCCAACAGACCCAGCACCACGATCACGACCATCGATCGATCCGTCCTTCCGGCTCCTGGCTAATCGATCTGGATCCGCTCATCGACCAGCATCTCCGACACCGGTCGACCTTCCGGATCGAAACAGGCATATTCGAATCGCTTGCGGAATTCGAGGTCCATGAGCTGCCGCCCGCCGCGATTCTTCTCGACTGAGCAGACGATCCACTGGTGAAAGGCCTCCGCCTGGTGCGGGTTGAAGGTCAGGCTCTGCTTGGTGACGATGCGATGCTTCTCGTTCAGGATCAGGATGACGTCCGCCTCATACAGAATCGCTGATCCGCCCCGCAGGTGGTGGATTCGCAGCCGCTGCGCTTTCAGCCCGTCACTGTCGGCCGCGACGATCGCCACGACCGGTACAGCCAGCGAAAGCGAGAGGTCTTTCAGCCCCTCGACGACCCGTGTTACCCGATCGGTTTCGGAAGACGGTTCGGGAAAGACCGGAATCTTCTGCAGGTAGTCGACAAAGAGGACGCACGGCGTGTCCGGATGCGCGTCGCGCATTGAGACTAACTCCGCCGCCAGAGCCGCGAGATCGGTGTAGGTGGCCGAGCCGCGTAACAAGAGCAGCCGGTCGGCATAGGCGGCGACGCGGTGGGCCGAGCGAGCGAGCACCGGGGCCTCTCGTCCGAGCGCCCTCAAGCCGGCGTCAGGACGGGCCCCGGCCCGCTCGATGCTCGCCAGGAGATCGCGCAGGCGCAAGCCATCGTCTGAGTCCAGGTCAGACGGATCCTGGCTCTCCATGGCAAGGAGCCGGTTAACCAGGAAGCGTTCGTCATGCTCGTAGCAGATGTAGAGGACGCGGGATCCGTTCGCGGCCAGGTTGCGAGCCATTTGCAGGGTCAGGGTTGTCTTGCCGATGCCCTGGGCGCCGCCGATGAGCGTCAGCTCGCCGGCCTTGAGACCCCCGGCCATCACCCGGTCGAGCTCCTCGAACCCGGTTGCCTGCGCCTGCCGCACCCCGATCTCGCCCTGCTTGAGCGCGCGGTCGAGATCCTCCATCACCAGCCCGACCGTCTTTGGGCGGCGCGACTCCCGCATAATCTCAGAGGCGACGCGGCTCATTGACTTGGAATTGGACCTCGTCAGAGTCATGGCGACCTCCTGCAGCTGGCTAGAACGGCGTCACTCGACAACGTCATCAATGGCCACCGAACATCGACTGAATCTGAACCACGGCCGGCGAGAGAATGATCATGAAGAGCGCAGGCATGATGAAGACGCCCATGGCCATGACCATCTTGATGCCGGCCTCGTGCGCCAGCTTCTCAGCCCGCTGCTTGCGTCGAATGCGGAGTTGCGCGGCCTGGAGGGCAAGCGGCCGAGCGATGCCCATGCCCAACTCATCCGCCTGGATCATCGCCGAGGTAAACGCCGTCACCTCCTGCAAGCCGGTTCGCTGCGAGAGACCACGGAGCGCGTCTTGCCGGCTGCGACCCATCTTGATCTCTGCCAGAACAATGGAGAACTCGTCCGATAGCGCGTTGTCCCAGCGATTGACGACCTCGAGTATCGCGCCGTCGATGCCGAGCCCGGCCTCGACGCAGATCGTGAGGAGATCGAGGGCATCCGGCAGCGATCTCAAAATGGCGTTCTGGCGCAGCTTGATCCGTCTTTTGACCCAGAAGGTCGGCAGACGGTATCCCAAGAACCCGAGTCCGGCGATCATCAGCACGCCGCGCATCGCGTCACCGCCGCGAGTCAGGTAGAGGAATCCCAATCCCGCGCCGAGCAGCCCAAGTAGGAACTTCGCGGCGACCAGTTGTCCGACCCGCCAACCGTAAGGATTCCCGGCCAGCGAAATCTGGCGCGACAGCGTTTGCACCTGTGTCGCTGGAAGCGCGTGCGTGATCGCGCCGATGACCGTACGCGCCATGGATACGAGCGACTCCCCGATGAGGGACTCGCGCTCCGATTCCGGATCCTCGCTGCGATTGCCCAGGAAGAACGATAGGCGAGAGTGGCGTGTACGCTGGACTTGAAGCAGCGCCAGCCCGCCCGCGACAAGCAGCACCCCCAGGGCGATCGCCGCACTGACCAGGATCGCGGTTCGCGTGCTCATGACCGCGGGAGCCTTGACCTCCGGCTGCTGCATTGGCTGCGCGCCCGAATTGGACGGAGTCAAGATAGCCGGCGTGACGTAGGTCATCTGCATGCTCGCCAGCCCCTGTGGCGTCTGAGCGGTCAGTTGCACGCTATTTTTCGTGCCGCGGGGAGCCGTGGCGGGCGACTGATACGTGATCTGATAGCGATTGCGAAGCTGGTCAGACATCAGGCGGAACGCGTTGCCGATGTCCGCCGGAGTCGGCGCACTGTAGAAGCGCCCACCGCTCTCGCTCGCGATCTGCATCAAGACTTGCTGATCGATGTCGCTCCCAATGCCGATGGTGTAGACGCGAATTCCGGTCTGGCGAATGAGACTGAGCGCGCCCTGAAGTTCGATGGCGCTCTCGGTGTCTTTGCCATCCGTCATCAGGACGATGGCGGTGCTCCCCTCGGCGGACGGCGCTTGCTTCAGAGCCAGGTAGAGCGCGTCGTAGATCCGGGTGTTGCCCTGTGCCGACAGCCGATTAATCTGGCTCAGCAGGGTGGCCGTGTCGCTCGTCATGGGCGACAGCAGCGTCAGTTGGCTGTCGAACTGGATGAGTCCGGCCCGGTCGATGGGACGCATCTGCGAAACAAAGGCCATGGCCGCCTGTTTGGCCTGGTCGATCTTCCCACCATCGGCCATGCTCAGACTGGTATCGAGCGTGAGCATCACGTTCAGCGGCGTGGGGCTGTTCTCCAGCACCGTGCTCGAGTCGATCGTCTGCTTGATGCCATTCTCATAGACGCTGAACGCGCTCTGATCGAGGCCCGAGATCGGTGAGCCATCTGGGGTAAGGGCCTCAACGGTAATCGTGACCGCCGGGTAATGGGATGTGTCGGTATCGACGGCGTTGAGCTGCGGGCCCTGGGCGAACGCGTGTAGCGGGTTGATCACGATGAACGCCGCGATCGACGCTAGCATGATCGCGATCGCGAGCGTTCGAATCCATCGTGCCCGCCATTTCCGTGCGGTCAAGCGGTGCACCCGATGTCCCAGTATGTGCGGCGTTCTTGTGGCCATGTCATCCCCACCAGTCAGCGAAGCGCGAACGGTCAGACCTCGATGCGCAGAATGCGCCGGATCACGAAATTACCGACGACAATCATCACCGGCGCCGGCGAGCGCAATATAACGCTGCGGACCCGGTTGGAAGATCTGAGATCATGTAGTCATGGTTGATGACCAGCAGCATAACGACCAGCCGATCCGGAATCGCGGTAACCAGCCACCCGGTCATGCTTCTGCTGCGCGGTCAGCGTCTTGATATCGCCGCGAATCTTCTGACGATCACGCACAGTCTCGCTGAGCGTGCGGAGAACGTTGGCCAGGTTGCCGCCCACCCGGAACTGCACGCCAATGGCGCTGACAAGCATGCCGACGTCGTCGCTGGGCACTCGCGCGTACATACCGTTGAAGGCTTCCTCGTACGACATGCCGAGGCTGGCGTCGCGCAGCACTCGGGCGAACTCGGTCGAGACTGGATCCGGCATCTCGCGGCTCACCAGTTCGACCGCGGTGTTCAGACTCGAACCGGCCTCCAGGCCGCCGACCATGATGTCGAGCCCGTCGGCGAAGTGTTTCTCAAAGGTGCCCATCCGCTTCCGCTGACGGTGGTCAAGATACGGCTGCACGATCATGTAGCCGCAGACAAATCCGCCCGCCATGCCGATGAGGCGCGCGAGCCCGCCAAATCCAGCCAGCAGCGCGCCGCCAAGCAGCGCGATTCCGAGCGCCAGCACCAGTCGCACGAGAAAGAACTGGGTCGGCTTCATGTTGAAGCCGGCGCGAACCAGGTCGAGCCTGGTCTCCTGCACGTAGTTCCGCTTCGCGAAATAGCGGTTGAGGCGGCTGGCGAGGTTGTCTCGCCAGTCAGGAAGTGTTTCATCGTCCCAGGTCTGCGTGCCAGATCCGAACTGGCCGATGAAGTGATGCAGCCGGGCCGCTCGGCTGCGCGTCTCTGCACGAACCAGGAAGCTGGCGGCGACACAGAGCACACCCATCCCTGCGAGTACGGCCACGACGATTGGCTGGGACATCGTTCCTCCTAGATCCGCCGGAATGTCCGCACTTCGTCGGCGAGAATCGTGTCAGCGGTGCCGAAGACGGTGGGATGCATGCGAAT
Source organism: uncultured Chloroflexia bacterium (assembly GCA_963728335.1). Classification (GTDB taxonomy): domain Bacteria; phylum Chloroflexota; class Chloroflexia; order Thermomicrobiales; family Thermomicrobiaceae; genus CALAGB01. The sequence continues at coordinate 232,430 of CAVSJP010000004.1, read as the reverse complement.
GCCGTAGGCTTCCAATTTGGTAAGGAACTTCGGCCGCAGGCCGACCGGCTTCAGTGAACCGACGATCCGGCGTGATTCCACCGACGTCTGCTGGAAGACGAAGAGGTCCTGGAGAGTAATGACCTCTCCTTCCATGCCCTGCACCTCACTGACACGTACCACCTTGCGCGAGCCATCCTGCATGCGCTCTTCGTGAACGACCAGGTCGATGGCGGATGCGATCTGCTCGCGAATCGCCTTGAGTGGCAGCTCCGTGCCCGCCATCAGGACCATGGTCTCGAGTCGCGAGAGGGCGTCGCGCGGGCTATTCGAGTGAACCGTCGTCATCGAACCATCATGACCGGTGTTCATGGCCTGCAGCATGTCCAGCGCTTCGGGCCCGCGAACCTCACCGACGATGATCCGGTCCGGCCGCATGCGGAGCGAGTTGATGACCAGGTCGCGGATGGTGACCTCGCCTTTGCCCTCGATGTTCGGCGGTCGCTTCTCCAGGCGCACCACATGTCGCTGCTGGAGCTGAAGTTCGGCGGCGTCCTCGATCGTTACGATCCGCTCGTTGCCCGGGATAAAGGATGAGAGGACGTTGAGCAGCGTCGTCTTGCCGGAACCGGTGCCTCCCGAGAGGACCAGGTTCAGGCGACCCCGCACGCATCCCTGGATGAACTCGACAAACTCCGGCGAAATCGTGCCGAAGCTGACCAGGTCACCAACTTTGTATGGAACCGTGGAGAATTTGCGGATCGTCAGCGTCGGTCCCTGGAGCGAGAGCGGTGGAATGATCGCGTTGACGCGTGAGCCGTCCGGCAGGCGCGCGTCGACCATCGGCGAACTTTCGTCGCAGCGCCGGCCGAGTGGGGCGATGATGCGGTCAATGATGCGCTTGACGTGGTCATCGTTGTCGAATTTGACATCGGTTTCGTAGATCAGACCGCTGCGCTCGACATAAACCTGTTGCGGGCCGTTGACCATCACTTCAGTAATGGTGTCGTCGCGCAGCAGTGGATCAATCGGACCATACGAGGTGATATCGGCGATCACGGCTTCGAGCAGCCGGTTACGCTCGACGCGTGGAAGTGGCACTTCCTCGCTGTCCAGCGCTTCGTTGAATACCTGCTCAATTTGACGCCGGATTCGACCCGAATCCGTCTGAAGTCCAGGGTCCAGTTCGGAGATGACGCGCTGGAGGAGTTTCGCGCGCAGCTGTCGCAAGTCCGCTCGCAGCGACGGCGCGATTGGAGGAAGCGGATCGAGCGGTTCAGACACCTGCATGGAATCCAGAACCACGTTCTCCTCCACCGGCTTCGGACGCGGGGCCGTATATCGAGGAGAGATTGAGAAACTCATTGATTCCTCCAGAACATGTGCAGCCTGCGACTAACGCCCCGGTCGAATGCGCGTGAAGAGATTCCGAACTGGCGCGACCGCCTGGATCAGGTTTGAATCAGCGACGACTGAAGTGGCCGATTCCCGTGCCAGATCGAACCGGTGCATTGGCATCGGCGATCCGCCGACCGGAGTCTGGTCTGCATTCGATCGATCGTCGGCCCGAACCAGCTGGCGCGGTGAGACTCCGGTCAAGAGCGAGGTCAGCTGCCAGATGCCAGCGGTGAATTTGCTGCGGCGACGATAGATGACCGGCTCCCCAGCGTTGACTGCCGTTGGAACCGTCCCTCCGTCGCTATGAATGGTCACCACCACCTGAGCATGCAGGTGCTCTTCGATGTCTGCCAGCCCAACAGCACCGCGACTCCTGGCCCGGTTGAGCACGAGTGAGATCTTCGACCGGTAGCCGAATTCATCGGCCAGGCGGTAGAACCGGGCGGCATTCTTCAGTGCGGGAACCTCCGGCGTCGTCACCAGCAGGATCCGGTTGGCCTCTTCCAGCGCGGCCGAGGTGACCTGATCCGGCAGCGAGCAGGTATCGACGATGATGTAGTCAAAATGCTGTCGCATCACTTTGAGGATGCGTGAGATATGCTCACCGTTGATCATCTGGGCGCGCACGAAGTCGTCTGGCGCCAGAAACGCCCGCACTCCGCTGCCGTGCCCAACCGATGCCCGCCCAAGGAATTCCTCATCGAGTTCCTTCAGGTGTGGCGTCAGATCGGCGAGGCTGGAGCGAGACATCAAGTTCAGCGTGGCCGCGACGTCGCCGGAATAGAGATTGGCGTCGACGAGCGCCACGCGCTTGTTGGTGGACTGTTTCACCGCAACCGCGAGGTTAACCGCGATCGATGTCGCTCCGACTCCGCCCTTCGAACCGTGAACCGCGACAACCTGTCCGAGATCAGTTTCGACACCGAGCTGACGCGCCAGCGCGGCACGCCGTCGTCGCTCTCGACCGATTACCGACGCAATCGTGTCGACGATTTCAGCGCGCGTCGTATCGAGCGGCAGGAAGGCGCGTGCGCCCCGCCAGGAGTATGTCGTGCGACAACGGCATCTGTTCGGGTGTCAGCAGCGCAATAATTGGGTTGCCGCCCGACACCGTATCCAGCCGCTCAATGGTCTCGATGAGCGATTTGCCGGAGAGTGCGACCAGAATGACATCCGGCGAGACGGTCCGAACCTGGTGCAGCGCCTCGTCTACGTCTTGGGACGCGACGCTCAGATCCATGTCCTCCCCGTGCATCAGTTCTCGCAGTTTCTCGGTCTGGCCCTGACCATCTTCCAGCAGGAGTAGTCGCACCTTGCCAATCGGGGTATCACTCATGATCGTCGCGTCCTTTCCACAAGCACCGTCGGTCTCCATCGCAATCGGTTCGGGCCTATGGGATCGGGCCCGGGCGCTGGAAGTTGAACCGGGCGAAGAGCCGGTCGATCGTCACCGGGTCCGTCGTGACCTGCTGCGTATCGCCAGGAGCGCGCAGTGCCAGATCAACCACTCCGCCCGAGTCCTTGGCGTACTTGAGCACCAGGGCGTCTTGCGGATTGACCAGAACGATCACCGCACCTTTGGCGCTGCTCGTACTACCGCTCCCCAGCGACGTGGCGCTCGATCCGCTGCCGGAGCCGTCGTCCGGTGCCTGGCCCACCGCGATGACCTCGACGTTCTGCAGGGTCGTCTGGGTGATCGGGTTCTTGGTGTTCCCACCCGCCCGACGACTGCACCGGCGCGTTCGGATCCGCGCTCGTCAGCTGAATCTCCTGGAGGTCTACGGTAAGCAGGATGTCGATGTGGTCGCCGGCCTTGATCGCGCCGTTGAGGCTCATCAGATCGGACATGGGCAGCGCGACGGCTTCCATCCCACTCGGGACCGACAATGAGAGGTTACCGGCCCGGAGCGTGTCAGAGAGCTGATTGGAGAGGACGATCTGTCCTTTGGTGATGTGCGTGGTGGTGTACTTGCCGATCGCCAGCTCAGGATTCGCGACTGCGCCGTGCGGCACGAAGTCGGATGGGAAGGCTTGCATCGTTAGCTCGTCTGCGGTGATCGCCTGTCCGTCCGGCACGTCTCGCGACGCCATCACGACCAGCACCTGGTTGATCTGCGCCGTGCGGTCGGCCTTGGCCTGACGAGCCATGGCGAACACCGTGAACCCGGCGACCACGGCGAGCACCAACCCGACTATCATGATCAGCGTTCCAGCCCGTTTACGCATCTCGCTCCTCCGTGTCTACTCGCCGGTCCGGCTGACTCTCGCAAAATCGGCCATAGATCGCGTCAACGACGGCAAAGTGCCGTGAGACCACTCGTGCGCTTCGCTCGTCAGCCTGTTTCGAGTCTAGGTTCCAGGCTGCTCCCTGTGATGGGGTTCTGCACCCACGCACGAGGCAGGAACAACGCCCGTGCTCCATTAGGGGTTAATCCCCGGCCCGAGGGTGATCCACGCGAGTCGCGCCCCAAGGCCATCCGTCACGCCCCCAGCCGCACGACGTTGCCGTAGATGCCAGGTCCGTATGTTCCGAATGCCGGGCAGTTCTGCGGGGTGTAGTCCGGCGGAAACGTCGGGCTGATGACCAACCCCAGTACTTCAGAACTGTTCGGGGTGGAATAGTCTTTGTAGATGCGGACATTCAGAATTTGCATCAAGGTTATGCGTCCAAGCCCGTTCTTCTTGCCGTTCGAGACCCACTGGTTGGTGCCCACGTAGTCGTTGGAGACGTCATAGGTGAACACAGTCACGTCGCGGTAAATGCCCCAGTTCGGGTGGTTCGGATCAACCGTGTTCACGCCATCGAAAAAGTAGGTATCGCCGCAGCCAACTCCGCCATGCTTACCGGTGATCGCTTCCGAGATGTTGTTTCCTTCGTTGCCGCCTTTTTCAAAGATGGGGACCTTCATCCCGACGGCCAGTGTTCCGGAAAACATTCCGGAGAGCCACGTTGAGATATCGTCTGGGAAGGCAACGCTCCCCGTGAAACAGGACCCACGAGAATCCGCGGCATAGAGGTCTCTGTTCCAGCTCGTGTCGGTACCTGGCCAGGTCGTCGTTCCGTTCTTCTTCGACGTCGCCGTGCACGTCGTCCCTGTCGGAACCATTCCGGCGTTGCTTGGATCGATCGCCCACGAATAGTCGTCAGGGTTCGAGTCGCACCACACGGAGGACGGACTCAGATCCAGGACGTTCTTCCAGTTGTTGGGAGCATCTTTGGGCCGAGGTGCATTGGCGCTCCAGAGCTGAAACATATAGCTGGAGTCAAACCTCGCCCCAGGTGAGTTTGGCGGCTCCGCGCCGAAGTCCTGCTGATTCCAGAGCGTCACCGGCCAGATGTTGCCTGTCGCCACGACCTGAGGGCAGGCACCGAGAATGACCGCGGTAGCCTGTCCAACTGAATCGGTGCTGCTCTTGCCGATGGCCCCGCCAAATATGGTGGAAATCGTGCTGTTCACCGTGACGCGTACCTTGTAAGCGCCGTCGGGAACGAAGCCGTTTGACTGTGGCCCAGTCACCCAATGATTCGGCGACGGACACCCCGCGGTTTGAGGCGCGAAGGAGTTGTCGTTCGCGGCGACACAGTATTCCACGGTTACCGAGAAATTTGTGGTTCGTCCCGTCAGGCCGGGGTTACGGTTCTTGTCGGCGATTTCAAGCGCTTTTGCCTGGGCCGTCGCGTCCGACACATTGAAGTAGTTTGGAATGCCATGGGGCCATGTCCCACCTTTTGGATATGGCGACACCGAACTCGACAAAAGGTCCGCAACCGCCAATGCCGCGGCATCTGCACCGTTCTGCATGAAGCGGCGCTGGCCGGCCGCGAATCCGATGTCGATCACGAGTGCCAGCATGCCGATCAGCACCGTCAGTATCAGCGCCGTGATCACCATGAAATTGCCGCGTTCTTCACGTCGCGTGAGGAACGCCCGGCGCATTGGTTGCGGGACGTAGCGGTTCACCGTTCCACCACCTTCGTTGGAGCGGATTGGCCAAGGGACGCCTCATAGCACGCGCGAGACTGGATCCGGCCTGTCGCCGTCACGCTCCCAGCCTCACGACGTTGCCGTAGATTCCAGGCCCGGCAGACCCGAAGCTGGGACAACCGGGCGGGTTGTAACCCGGGGGATACGCTGGGCTCACCACCAGGGCGGAGACGCCAGACGCGGAGTGCGGAGCGTCGCGATAGATGCGGACGTTCAGGATGCGGATGAGCGTGACACGGCCCATCGTGTCACCATTGCCGTTGCTGTCTTTCCAGGGCTGGTGTGATTTGCCGTTGATCTTGTAGAAGTGACCGCCCACACCCGTTGGCAGGTCGTAGGTGAAGACAGCCACGTCACGATACGGGCCCCAGGACGTATGGGCGGGATCGATGGCCGTCACGCCCTGGAAGAAGTAGGTATTCGTGCACACGTTTGGATCGGTTCCCCAGATGGACTGCGCGATGTTGCTTCCGTTGTCACCGAGGTGGGGGAAGACCGGAACCTTCATGCCGACCGCCAGCGTCCCGCCGAAGAGGGCAGACGTCCACATATAGACATCATCGGGATTGGTCGACGTTCCGAGACAGGCTGGTGCACGCAGGTCGGGCGCGTACTGAGCACGATTCCAGGTCGTGTCGGTGCCGGTGAAGTTCTTGGTTGGATCGCCGAGGTTCGGCGTGCAGCCCGTTCCCTGCGGCAGCATGTTCGCGTAGCTCGGGTCCGCGACCCAATCGTAGTCCGACGTTCGTCCGTCGCACCAGACTGTCGACGGGCTGAGATCGAGCACGTTTTTCCATGCGCTGTCAGCATTCTTGGGCGCCGGCGGGTTCGAGCTCCAGAGCTGGAATAGCTGGTTAGGATCGGCTCCGAAATCTTGAAGGTCCCACATCGTCAGTGGGAGCGCGTTGCCGGTCGCAACGGTTGGCGGGCAGACACCGAGAATGACGGCAATGCTCTGGCCGACCGACTGGGTGCTGTCCTTGCCGATGGCGCGGCCGAAGATTGTCGAGATGGAGCTATTGACGGTGACCCGCACCTTGTATGTGCCGTCCGGCACGCGTCCGTCCACTGTCGGACTGGAAACCCAACTGTTCGGCCCTGGACACCCCGCGGTCTGCGGCATAAACGAGTTGTTGTTGGCCGCGACGCAATACTCGAGCAGGACCGAGAAGCTGGTGGTGCGTCCCGTGATCCCAGGATTCTGGTTTGCGGTCGCGACCTGAACGGCTTTGGCTCGAACCTGATTATCCAGGATATTGAAGAAGTTCGGGATGCCCTGCGGCCATGGGCCGGTCGTGTGATAGGGCGAAACGCCGCCCGTGGAGAGCAAGTCGGCCGCCGCCAGCGCGGCGGCGTCGGCGCCGTTCTGCATGAAGCGGCGCTGGCCGGCCGCGAAGCCCGACGTCGATCACCAGCGCCAGCATGCCGATCAAGACCACCAGGATCAAGGCGGTGATGACCATGAAATTGCCGCGCTCTTCTCGACGGGTGAGGAAAGCCCGTCGCATCGGCCGAGGAAGATATCGCTTCATCGTTCCACCACCATCGTCGATGAGGCGGTCATCGTGATCGAGCCGCCGATAATGGTTCCGATCAGTGGGGTTACCGGTGTGAAGGTGTGCCGAACCGTGACCGTAACCGTGGGGCATGGATCCGAATTGCAGGTCCGGCTGCCGGAGATCGCAACGTCACCGCTGCTGATGAATCCAGATGACGAGTCAACTACTCGGGCGGTCACGTCCGCGTCGGAGTAGCTATGGATGATCGCCATGCGCGCGCCTTCACGGGCGCTGCTGGAGAGGAGGTTGTATTCGAAAACCGCGCGTCCAAGATCGATGATGCCGAAAATGATGGTGAAAAAAACAAGAGCAGTGAGCGCGAACTCGACCATGGCCTGGCCGGAGTCGCGCCGCGTAAACAATGATTTTGTGACTTGCGCCCCATTGGTCTAATCCAATACGAACGTAGCAGTGCTGTGAATTGTGATTTCGTTGTTCGTGGCGTGAAGTATCGACGACATGAACGGCGTGACGAGCGTGAACTTGCAGCTGACGTCGACGGTGTAGTCTGAGCCGCGCGCTCCGCCGCCAGTCGCCGAGTATGTAAGCGTTCCAGCGGCGCAGCCACTGATGTCGGTGCCTCCAGAGTTCAGTTCCCGCTGAACCTGTGTGATCGAAGCGCTGCTGTCGTTGACCGCCGCATAGCGTGCGGCCTCACGAGCGGCATTTGTTAGGCTGATGTAGGTGTAGAAGGATCGTCCCAGATCGAGCGCGCCGAATAGGATGACGAGCAGGAGCGGCAGGATGATGGCGAACTTCGACCATCCCCTGGCCCGCTGAGATTTCCCTCATGCTTTGCTCGGCCAGAGACATTCGACATCTTCGTCCCGACTTCACGATATCAAGCTGACAATGGTTCCGACGTGTCAGCGCCGAGGTAGGCTGAGATGCCAGGCCCAATAGCTTGAGAATCCGACTGCTGCGGCGACAACCACGACCGCCGATAATGACTGCGTACTCGGCAAAGTCTTTGGCCCTGATTTGCAGCACTGATCTTGGGCGCACGGTGTCCTCTTAGGCTGACAAAAGTGCGGTCGCAGGGACGCATTCCCAATTGTCGCTCGGTTGATGTAATTCCACGACCGCAACTCCTTGCTCAGGAACGTTCCTTTAGCCTGCGTCTACTACGAGACCGCTAGTTGTCGCAACTACCGCTGAAGAGCCGTGGTCGGGATTCCTGGTGCGCCAGACCCGTAAAGCCAAGCGACGCAGCCGCGATCACGACCACAAGTACGAGGATAATGGCGTACTCGGCGAAGTCCTGGCCCTCTTCGTTGCCGAACTTGCTGCTGACATAGGCGAACAGGGTCTGCATCCACATGCTCATTGCAAACATTGGTTTCCTACCTCCCAGTAGAGTCGTGTACAAACAAAACGATGCGTGCTTACCGTTCATAGCTCGTTCCCGATCACCCCTCCTCTCCCGTATCTGACCGGACTTGCGATTGCCGCGAGTCGTGCCCGGTGGAACTGGCGATACTCAATGACGAAGATCCCCAGCAGGGCTAGCGTGATGAGCATCACCCACTCTGCTTCGAGTGCGTGGCCGAACTGGAGGTTCAATGCCACCGACACGAGCGAAAGTGCGATAGCCGCGTGCACGTATTGCCAGGCGGTCATTGGGCCATACAGCGGTCCGGTCGGCGCGGCGTGAAGCTGCGCACGCACTCCCACTGAACTTGGCTCCTGACTCGCTTGCGGCGCTTCCGCCGTACTGTCGTCGTCGCTGCAATTTCCGTCGCAGTGGACCCGCTGCAGCGCTTCCGGCAGCTGCGTGGATACCTCGAGCACGTCGACGTACTCCACCGCGCCGGCATCCAGCGCGACCATGCGGTAATCGTTCGAAGGCTCGTTTCCGATCACCACGATCGCGATGCCGGGCCAGCGTGCGTGGATACGCTCGGTTAGCTCCAGCCCGCTCACGTTGCGCAGGGCGAGATCGACAAGCACGACATCGGGTGCGTGAAGATCGATCTGACCCAGCGCCTCTCTCGCGGTCGCTCCCTCGCCGACGACGTCGATACAGCAGTCGACGAGTTCGACCAATTGGGAGAGATCGCGCCGAAAACGTTTGTGATGACTCACGACAAGCGCCTTCAGCTTCACCGAGCCTCTCCTCCTGCCTGCGTAGCTGCCCCAAGTTCTTCGTTGAACTGAATTCAGCATATGATCCGGGCACGCCGGGCACATGAGCAGTACCCCTCGTCGGACGAGCAGAGAACTTCCCAGCGGTGGTAGGTGGAATTCCCCGAGGCGGTGAGTGATTTGGGGCGGTTTTGGTTGGTTTTGGGGCTCTACGACTGGGCTCAGGGGTGGCGAACTGGCCCACCTAGAGCGTGGTGGCTACGGTTGCAGCTGGTGGTGATCTAAATTAGCGGGCCACGTGATCGGTCATCAGTCCGAGTTCGTAGGCTTTGCCGATGGCGGCGGCGGTGTTCACGGCGTCGAGCTTTTCGAGAATCCGCGCGCGGTGGTTCTCGACGGTCTTGACGCTCAGATCGAGGTCGCTGGCGATCTCCTTGCTGGTCGCGCCGTGTGCCAGCATCCAGAGGACCTGTCGCTCGCGGTCTGAGAGCAGCTGAGCGGTCTCCTCCTGCTTCAGCTGCCGGTGCATCTGGTTGACCAGATTGCGGGCGACAACCGGCGAGAGGGCCATACCGCCTGACGCCACCGCGCGGATCGCGTCTTCCAGTTCGATTGGCGTCGACTGCTTAAGCAGATAGCCGTCGACACCGGCCTCAAGAATGGTGGCGATGTGCTCCTGGTCGGCATACATCGAGAGGATTAAGACGCGTGTGCCCGGAAGGAGTTCCTTGACGTGACGCGCGACCTCGATGCCGCTGATGTCGGGCAGGCCAAGGTCGCTGATGAGCACGTCGACGTGGGTGCCGCGGCGAGTCACGTGCTCGAACAGGCGGACGCCCTCCATACCCGTGCCCGCGTCGCCAATCAGCTGGATTCCGTCCATCTGGCTGACGATGAGCTTGAGCCCCTCGCGCACGATGGTGTGATCGTCAATCAGAATGACGTTCAGCATTGCCTCGGCTTGCTGCGGTGCTTCCTCAATAACCTGTCCCAGTGACATCTGGTCCCCCTCTATCGCACTATTCAGTGCGGCAGCATCGCTGAAACGAGCGTTCCACCGTTCGGTCCTGGACCGATCCAGAACCGCCCTCCGAGTAGTTCGATGCGCTCTCGCATCCCCGCGATGCCCATGGGGACGTGCGCGCCCTCGCCATCCGGTTTGACCCGCAGTGCGCCGAGTCCAACCCCATCATCTTCAATGTGTAGAGTCACGTAGGCCGGTTCGTAGCGGAGCCGAACCGAGACATTGCTCGCGTGGGCGTACTTACGAGTGTTGGTGAGCGCCTCCTGCGTCACCCGCAGGATCGCGAGCTCTTCCAGCTCGTCGAGCGGCCACGACTCCCCGTCGATCTCGACGGTCACGTCGAGGTCGGACGCACCCATCGTATAGCGCGCCAGGCTGCGAATCGCCGCATGCAGGCCGAAATCCTCAAGGATGCGCGGCCGCAGGTTGAAGGCGATATCGTGCAAGGATTTGGCGCATTGCACCAGCTCTTCGCGCGCGGTTTGGATTGCACTGCTGGCGGCGCCGTCTCCGGAACGCTGTGCGATCTCGAGGTCCAGACGGAGGATCGCCGCGGTCAGGGCATGGCCGGCTTCATCGTGGAGGTCGCGCGCGATGCGCTGTCGCTCGGCCTCCTGTACCTGCACCACCTGCCGGCGGAGTTGGTGTACGGCTTGATCGAGCGAAGCGACGTGCTCACTCATGAGTTGGAACGATAGGGTCGACGAGACCTGGTGCGCGAATGCTTCAAGGGCGTGCAGGTCGTCGTTGTTGAAACCGTCATCATGAAGAGGATCGGCAACATTCAAGACGCCACAGGAATGGTCGTCGAGTGGGACTGGGAGGCTGATGTACGAGCCGGTCACATAGCCGCGGGTCCGCTGGGCCGGCTTGACCTTGCGCTCGTTGACCACCACCGGCTGTCGCGTCGCCGCAACGATTCCTGCAATCGGATCGCCAACCCGCACCCGTACATGCTCGGCAACGAGATCGCCGAACCCAGTCGCCGCGGCAACGCAGAGGAGATTGTGTTCTTCACCGGGTAAAAGAAGGGATGACCGTCGTGCATTGACGAGACGCGCAGCCAGGTCCACCGCCGCGCGTGGCAGGCGCCGAGCGTTCCCCGCGACTGGTGTGGTCTTGGGGAGGGATGGTAGCCATCCAGGCTGTGCGACGAGCGATTCTTCCACTAGATGCCGTCCCCCTAGCGAAGTCCCATACCCAATCCCCGAGATAGAGCAACGTCACCAGGCGCTAAGCCAGGTTACGCACCCCGTCGCGAGGCGTAGTCAGTGCGTTGTCAAAAAGAGAACCTTCGCTTCCCATGCATCCCTGATACAAAAGTACCGGATTCTGAGCGATCATGCAACTATTTTCCCGAATGTCACAGAGTGCCACCATGTCAATTGCGCGATTGGCGATTAGAATATTGTCAGAATCGGGCAAAGGACACAGGATTATGGCGATTGGAAGCCTTGGAGCGCTCGTGGCCCGTATCCGTATGCAGCCCTCACCCCACCGATCAGTCACGAATTCCTCGCGTGAGGGTTCTTCTCCATTGCTTTTCTTTGCATGCTGTCATGTGTCACCACAGGCACGCAGTCACGCGCGGGCCCGCGTGCCGGTGCGGCCCCGAATCGTGATCACGCTCTGCCGCGCCGCGGTGTTTGCTGGTTCGCGACAGGGTGCGGACGCCCTCGTGCTGATCGGTCGCATCTCCCCAAATCAGTGCCGGGATGTCACGATCTTAATCTTCCCTTCATATTTCACTGTTAGAGACAGGGTGACCCTCCGGGCGTAATCGGTGCCAGGGTGATACTTCTCGATGTTGTTGTCGCCTCCGTCGTCCGTGCCACTGCCCAGAACAAATCCGATCGATAGGCACGTCAGAACCGGCGCGCCTTTCCGGAACTACTGGATGCGAGGCACTGATGCGAGTTCGAGGCAATCGAGGATGGTGACACACAGACACCGAGCTCGAGGGACGAAAGTCATGGTTCCTGTCTCGACGCCGTAGTACTGACAGGGCGCTGAGGTAGCCCATATGAGCAATTGTCGGTTGTGGGGCTGTCGAGAGAGGATTGGAGTCGTCGGGTTCAGCGTCGGGGACCGCTGTACCCGTGACCTCGTTGATTGGGTGCCTGCATCGCCGGCAGGTATCAAGAGGGGGCGCGGCGAAGGGAAGGTACAATGAATCGCCGATTGTTGATGCACGTTGCGATTTCCGTGACCGTGCTTGCGTCACTTGGCGCATTCTTGGCCGTTCGAGGTCCTGCTTCGGGGAGCGGACCTGTTATGACGTTCACGCCGACCGCAGACGCGTCGGTTTTTTCTCGATATCCAGCGCAAAACTATGGGACATCCACGTCACTGTGGGTAGAGGGTTCGCCCGAGGTCGACTCGTTCTTAGGATTCGACGTTTCGGGCCTGTCCGGATCCGTTACTAAAGCCACGCTGCGGCTCTTCGCGACGTCGTCACAACGAGACGGGCTCGATGTCGAGGGCGTCGTTGACAATTCCTGGAGCGAGGACACTCTCACCTACGACACCGCGCCAAGTTCACTGCTGGGCGTGATCGGGTCGTCCGGGCGGATAAAAAAGAATTCGTGGACTGACATCGACGTGACGAGCTATGTCACCGGTGCCGGAACCTTCAGCTTCGAGCTGACCACACAGGCTTCGCGCCAACTTAGATTCGTGAGCCGCGAAGGTGGTGCCAACGCTCCGCAGCTTGTCGTCGAGACAACAGGCACGACTTCGAGTCCGACATCTACGACCACGAAAACGACCACCGCGACGAAAACGTCGACCAGCACCACGACGACGACCTCTACGTCGACCGCATCGCCGTCAGTGACGCCGACGGACACGCCCGTGGACAGCGGTCAATCGGCATTCCCGATCCGGGCTGCCTTCTACTATCCCTGGTTCCCCGGGGCCTGGAATCAGTCGGGGATGAACCCGTTTACGCACTATCACCCGTCACTCGGCTACTACAGCTCGAGTGACTCCGCGACGGTGAAGAAGCAGATCGCCGCGATGCAATACGGCAACATCGAGGCAGGGATTGCATCCTGGTGGGGACAGGGATCGACGACTGACAAGAATTTCGCGGTCGATCTCTCCGCCGCCGAAGGCACCGGGTTCAAGTGGGCGGTCTACTACGAGCCGGAAGGGCAAGGTGACCCGACCGTCTCGCAGATTCAGGCTGACCTGACCTACATCAAGAACAAGTACGCCTCCAGCGACAATTACTTGAAGATAAACGGCAAATTCGTTGTCTTTGTCTACAACGCGAACGACACCAGCTGCACGGTTGACGATCGTTGGCAGCAAGCCAACACCGTGAACGCATACGTCGTTCTGAAGGTCTTCTCCGGGTACCAGAACTGCGCGACTCAGCCGGATAGCTGGCACCAGTACGGTCCGGCCGCCGCCACTGATCACCAACGCGGCTATTCGTTCTCGATCTCGCCGGGATTCTGGAAGGCCAACGAGTCCACGCCGCGCCTGGCTCGGGATATCAACACGTGGACGCAGGACGTCCAGGCGATGGTGGCATCAGGTGAGCCGTGGCAACTCGTGACCACGTTCAATGAGTGGGGCGAGGGCACTTCGGTTGAGTCCGCCAGCGAGTGGTCGACGACCTCCGGTTTCGGAGCATATCTCGACGTGCTGCACGACAACGGTACGTCGGTGCCACCTCCGAAGTCGACCGCAACTCCGACGCAGACATCGACATCGACTGCAACACCAACGAAAACGTCGACACCGACAGCGACGCCAACAAAGACATCGACACCGACGTCCACGCCAACCAAGACCCCGACCGCGACTCCGACGAAGACGTCGACACCGACATCCACGCCGACATCTACACCGGCGAGTGGTTCCGTCCCCAAATTCGATCACGTCTACGTGATCGTGATGGAGAACAAGGAATACCAGTCGGTGATCGGCAGCTCGAGCGCGCCGTATCTCAACCAGCTTGCACAGCAGAACGGGCTGGCAAAGAACTACGACGGTGTCAGCCATCCGTCGGAGCCGAATTACGTCGCCATGTGGTCTGGATCGACCAATGGGGTGACGGATGACGGCACGTACAACCTGACGGGTACCACGATCGCCGATCAGCTCGAGGCGGCCGGTAAGAGCTGGATGGTCTACTCCCAAAACTATCCCGTCTCGGCCAGTTCGGCGTCCTGTTACACGGGATCGACGTCGTCCGGTGGAGCGGACGGTACGGGCAGCAGCTGGACCTATGCCCGAAAACATAATCCAGCTATCAGCTTCACCAGCGTGAGTGGGAACACGCAGCGATGCGCCCAGCACCTATCGGACTTTAGCCACTTCAATGCTGGGGCGGCCAACTTCGAATTCATCGTGCCGAACCTGTGCAACGATATGCACGACTGCAGCGTCGGGACGGGTGATGCGTGGCTGCAGAGCTGGCTTCCGGCCAATATCCTCAATACCTCGGCCTGGCAGCAGACCGACAGCGCGATCATCATCACCTGGGACGAAGGCAGCAGTGGGACAGGCGGCGGCGGTCACATTCCGACCATCATCATCTCTAAGCACACTCCGTCGGGGTATGCGTCGACCACGCAGGTCAACCACTACTCGCTGCTACGCACAGTCCAGGAAGCGTTTGGTGTTGGCTGTCTCCAGAACAGCTGTACCAACGGTGACCTGGCGGAATTCTTCAGCAAGCCGTAAGGAGTCGACAGAACGGGTGCTCCCCACATCATTCGATGTGGGGAGCGTCTCTGTTCAACAATGAGCGCCGGACAACGATGACCTCATGCGCGTCGTTGTCCGGTGCGCTCGTCTACGGTGGTCGGTGCCACGACGTGGGCGCCGTCTGGCGCCGCACGTCGTCGCCGTTATGATCCATCAAAGGCGACATCGTCGTAGACCACGTCGTATGTGCGGGCGGTCAACGTGTCGCCGATCTGGATCTGACCGATGATCGTGGTGCCCCAGTTACCGGTCGTCGTCAGTTCTGGCACCAGCACGCCGTCAAGCCAGACCTCAGTGGTACTGCTCGCGCCGTTGACCACCAGATGAAGTTCGACCGCGTGCCACCCGCTGCCGGGCGCGATCGAGCTATTACTCAAGACGTTGATGCCCGCGATGTCGTTGCGCAAGCCCAACTTGCCTGAGCTGGTCACATACAGGTAACCCAACGACGTGCCGCCTGCGGTCCGCAGTCGCAGCAGGTTGATCTGGTTGTTGCCGATACTCTGTATGTTGATGTAACTCCGCAGATAGCCCTGTCCGAAGCTGCTGGACAGCGTCTTCTTGGCGTAGGTCCCGGTGGTGTTGCTGCTGTCGCTCAGGGTCTCGGCTGCCTCGCTTCCGTTGTGGATGACCGTCCCCTGGACATTCATCCCCTTGTTGGTCGACCATGCGGACAGGTTGCCAGACTCGAAGCCGTCACTAAAGACCGCGGTTCCGGTGAAGGCGGCGGCGGCGTCGCTCAACACCGAGACGTTCCCCACCGTGTCGCGCGCCAGCACTTGATAGCTGTAGCTGCCGCCAGGCCCAACGAGGACGTCGGTGTAGCTGGTTTGATCTCCTGCGACTTGGGCGATCTTGGTCCCGTCACGATAGACGTCGTAGCTGTCGACGCCGCTGCTGTCGGTCGACGCGGTCCAGGTCAGGTCGATGCGCAGCGCCGAGGTGGTTGTCGCCAGGCCAGTCGGTACAGTCGGCGGCGTGGTGTCGGACGACTGGCTAATGGTCGCGGGTGCCGACTGATTTGAGTGATTCCCCGCGGCGTCGAACGCATCCACCGTGTAGCTGTAGTCGTTGCCCGACGACACCGTCGTGTCCTGGTAACTGGTGGTCGTTCCGTCGACGGTCGCCAGCGATGTTCCGTTTCGATAGATCGTGTATCCGCTGACACCCACGTCGTCCGTCGAAGCGGTCCACGTCAGGTCTACTTCGGACGGTCCGTTGGGGGTTGCCGTGAGATCGGCAGGCACGCTCGGCGGGGTCACGTCAAGAAGGCTGCCGTCGAAGGCCACATCGTCGTAGACGATGTCATAGGTACCTGATGATGTGTCGCCAATCTGTATCTGCCCCACTGGAGCCGTGCCCCAGTTGCCGGTTCCGGTAAGCTCGGGGACCGCCACGCCATCTAGCCAGACGTCGGCTGAACTACTATTGCCGTTGATGGCCAGGTGGATCTCGATCGCGTGCCAACCACTGCCCGCCGCGACCGACTCCGAACTGGAGAGATTTGTTCCGGCGACGTCGTTGTGCAGGCCGAGCTTGCCCCCCGCGGTCAGGTACAGATAGCCAATCGAGGCGCCGTTCTGATCGCGCAGGCGTAGGATGCTCACCTGATTCGAGCTGTTTATCAGGTTGACGTATTCACGCAGGTACACGTCGCCATAGGTGTTCGAGAGAAAGGCTTTCGCATACGCACTCGAGCCCAACGCGTTCGCCTCGGCCGCCGCGGTTCCGTTATGAACGCTCGCACTCTCGATCGCTAGACCGTTGCTGGTGGTCCAGTTCGAGAGATTTCCGGTCTCGAATCCGTCGCTGAAGACACTTCCGCTGGTGGCAGCACTGACGGAAGTCGACAGGCTGGAGACGTTCCCGGACGCGTCGCGTGCCAGGACCTGATAGCTGTAATTGCTGTTCGGGCTGATCAGTACGTCGCTGAAGTTGGTCTGCGCGACGTTTCTGGCGATGAGGGATCCGTCACGATACACATCGTATCCCGTGACGCCGACGTTGTCGGTTGCTGCGTCCCATGCGACGTTGACACGCAACGAGTTGGCGGCCTGGGCCGTCACGTTCGCGGGAGTGGTGGGCGGCTGCGTATCACCGGTCAGTGGATCAAGCGCGACGTCATCGTAGATGACATCGTAGGTTCGGCCAGAGGCCGTGTCGCCGATCTGAATCTGACCAACTGAAGTTGTGCCCCAGTCCGCGGTGAGCGCGAGTTCGGCAACTGGCACGCCATCCAACCAGACTTCCGTGGTGCTCGATGCGCCATTGATTTTCACGTGCAATGCGATACTGTGCCACCCGCTGCCCGCCATGATGGTCGCGCTACTCAGGGTATTGGTGCCGGTGGTGTCGTTATGCAGTCCCAGCGTGCCCGACGTGGTGACGTAGAGATAGCCGAGCGAACTGCCGGACGCAGTGCGGATGCGCATCACGTTGAGCTGATTGGCCTCACTAACCACGTTGATAGAGCTGTGGAAATAGACTTCGTTGTAGGTGTTCGCCAGCGTCTTCTTGGCGTAGGTACCGGTCGTGTTGCTCGAATCGCTCGATGCCTCAGCGGCCTTGTTGCCGGCATGTACCGTCGATCCCTCGACGGTAAGCCCCTTTGTGGTCGTCCAGGACGAGAGCGAACCCGATTCAAAACCGTCCTGGAAGACGGCGCCAGGCGTCGTTATTCCAGCCGGTGACGTCAACGACGAGGAGTTGCCGGATCCGTCGAATGCCAGCACCTGATAGCTATAGCTGGTGCTGGGATTTACCAAGACGTCCGTATAGGTCGTCGTCGCGCCGTCCACCGTCCCGACCTTCGTGCCGTCACGATAGACGTCGTAGCCCGTGACGCCGATGTTGTCGGTTGATGCAGACCAACTGACATTGACGCGCAAGGCCGTTGGTGTCGTAACGGTCAGATTCCCCGGGACAGTTGGTGCCTGGTTATCCGGCGACGGCGTCACCGACGCAGCGTCCGATTGTGCCGAGTGGTTGCCCGCCGCGTCAAAGGCGTCGACGGTGTAGGTGTAGGTCGTGCCGGCGCTCACCGTCGTATCCACATAGGTCGAGGCCGTTCCGTCGACGGTTGCCAGAACGGTGCCGTCCCGGTAAATCGTGTAGCCAGCGACGCCAACATCATCAGTTGAAGCGTTCCAGTTCAGGTCGACTTCGTTCGGTCCGTGCGCATTGGCTTGTAGGTTTGCCGGCGTCGTTGGGGCCTGGGTGTCGCTCGACCCAACATTGTAGGTCTGCTGATCGAAGACCTGCCCCGTCGAGTCAGTCGGCGTGACGGTGACCGTCCCGTTACCCACGGTGACGAGCAAGAAGTGGAAAACCTGCGATGGCGATGTCGGCGCTGAGGCGCTGCCGCATGCTTTGCCACCTCCAAGACCACCATTGGCGGAGTACGACCAGCCGACGGCGTATGCGTCGTTCGGACTGCACTTGGCAGATCCGGCGCCGACCGGCTCGAGCTTGGCGCCCCCACCACCGGTCAGATAGCTGACCATCCCGGCTGAATCCGCCGTGTTTCGCTGATAGGTGTGGGTGTGTCCATAGAAGGCGATATTCACCCCATACTGGTCAAGCAACCCCTGCAGGTTGCCGGGTGCTTGCAGGTACGGGTCGGTTGGCTCGGTCGCGTTGTCTGAGTAGAGCGGGAAGTGGAAGAACGCGAACGTCGCCGCGCGTGGGTGTGTCGCGAGATCCTGCTGCAACCACTGGTACTCCTCGCTGCTGATTGTCCAGTGGTAGTCGTGGTCGTCCTGATACATGCTCGCGTTGCCCACGTTCGAGTCCGGCCAGGCCGCCTCGAGGACATAGAATCGCGCCACGCCCTCGTCAAACGCATACCAGGCGTTCGGATAGTTGGCCGACTTTATACCGTTTACGCAGCAATAGTTCGTAGTCGTATAGCTTCCGCTCGAAAGCGCCGCCGCCTGATCCATCGGGAAATTGAGGATCTGCGGGTGAGGCGAGGCGGAACTGCTGTACCCATGATTTCCTATGGCCGGGAAGATCGGGATCGAACTGCCCGGAACGGCCCAGAACTGGGGGCCGAAGACGGCGCTCGTGTTGGAGCCGGTTTGTTGCAGGTCACCGTAGTTCGCTTGAGTACCGGATGGATAGCCGTTGTCACCCACCGTCACGGCAAAGCGCGCGTTGCTGGCGGCGATCTGCTGCATCAAATTGGCCATGTCTGGATTCGCACCCGTGCTGTCCAGCTGCGCCCAGTCGCCGATCACCGCGAACGAGAAGGACTGGTTCGAGCCGTTCGGAACCGCGGTGTTGAAGCTTGGCGTGCTGTTGCTGCCGAGGAGATCGGTGCTACCGAGATAGATACGATAGCAGTACTCGGAGCCGGGCGTGAGCGTGAGTTGCGCCTTCCATTGAAACTCATGTACGCCGTTGATCGTGAGGGACGTTCGGGTAGCGTCGACTGATGTAGTAGGGGTACACGACCCGTTGACAACCTGGCCGTACTTGACGGAACCAGCGGTGTCACTCTGGTCGGTCGCCCAGTTGATGGTTGCATAGTTGGCGACGGTATCAGACAAGTAGGGATAGCGCCGTAACGCAGGATCGTACCCAGTCGGAACACCCGGCGCGGCCGAGACGGAAGCGGGCGTGGTCAACGCATTGGTCGTAGGCCCGTATCCTCCGTTTGTCTTTCCCCCAGGTGGAACCGGCAACGATCGAGTCACCAGGATCCCAGCAGTCGCGAATTTCGAGTGGTTCCCGACCACATCGAATGCTTGAATCGCATAGATATAGAAATGACCGACCGCGGCGGTGGGGTCTACATAGCTCAAGTTACCGGAGTCGAGAGTGACCAACTTTACGCCGTTCCGGAAGATCCGGTAGGCCGTAACGTCACTGTCGTCGACCGAGGCGTACCAGTCGAGGTAGACACCGCGGCCCACCGCGGTCGTCGCGCTGAATCCCTCGGGCTCACTTGGCGGCATCACGTCGGATGTCTCCGGCAAGTCTGGCGTTCGCACGCTGACTGACGCGAATTGACCCTCGCTGTTGCCATTGGCATCGGCGGACTCGAGATCGTAGGTGTAGCTGGTGCCGGGCTGGATCGATTTGTCGACGAACGATTGAAGCGCGGTCTTGACGATGCCAATACGTCGCCCGCCGCGGCTAATGCCAATGTTCGGCGCCGATGACGGCGAAATTCCATCCCAGCTCACGTCGACCTCGTTCGCGCTCACGGCGACGGCCGTAGCTGACGTGGGAGGAGCCGCGGCCACCACATGTGGAACGAGATCCCCAGCGAGACCGAAAACGAGCGTTAGCGCGATGAAGGTCCGAATGCTGGCCAGCCGCCCATTCCCCCACAGGCGGCGCCGATTCGTCCAGGCTGTGTTCATTCTGTTTCCCATTTTCCCCCCTTGATTCCCATACTGGCTGAGACGCTTGAGATGAGCCCTCCGGTTATCGACGGGTTTTTTCCCGGGAACTCCCTTCCGTCGCGACCACCTGGCCGGCCTGTTGATCTATGTGCTTCGGGTCCGGACTGCTCTGATCGAAACCACCGCGATGCCCGAAATCATCACCAAGGCCATTAACAGCAGCACCGAGACGTCGAAATTGGGACGCGCCGAAGCCAGGCTCGGCGTGTCGGAGTCGAAGTTCGCCACCGGTGGTGTTTCAGCGCTGAGCATGAGCGCCAGGTTATTCAGATAGGTTTTGCCGTACTGCTTGCTCGGTTCCAGATAGGAGTTCTCACTAAACTCATTCCAGCTGATGAGCCCGATAACATCTGGATTCGACGCCGATGCCGCGTTGAATTCGGCGAGCAACGTCCCGCCGTTTCGGCGATCGACCGTCGTGGTCCCCCCAATGGCGTGCGCGTCGAAGCCGGGCGCGGCCGGGGCGATCCAGATGCCGTGGTTGGCATGAACCGCGCTCGACATGGCGACGAGCTTGTCCTCGTAGCCAGCGAACGTTTCCGGGTTGACCGACGACCAGTAGTACGCGTCTCCGTCGACGATCGTGCCGAGCCGTTCATAGTCGGCAGCCGAACGCTCGCTAGCAAGAATCAACAACTTGTCGCGCACCCCGCTGGTGGCCGACTTGATCTGATCTGCCGTGAACTCCCAGGTGCCGGACCAGATCACGAGTGGGCGGTCGAAGATCGAGAAGACCGGATCATTTCCCCAGCGTTCCGCAAAGTAGTTGAGGTCCGCCGTGACTTGCGACACCGGAAGCGGGTTTCGATCGAAGTCGAGCCCCTCGTAGATCATTGCGAGCTTGAAGTCTTCCTCACGTGCAATCGATATCAGTTGTTCGAGGCGCGGCGTGAGCGTCGGCGTGTTCTTCCAACTGACGATGAAGCCATCTATACCGGCACTCTTCGCCCACTCGATGTGCTGGCGCATGACCGCTTTGTCATCGCTGGAATACGCACCGAGGAGCGGGAGATCCGTCTTGGCTCGCTGCCAGGAACCCGGCGTGTACCAGATGTAGTAGTAGGCCAGGACAGGCTCAGGGATCGTGATCGGTTTGGCGGCCGCTGGAGCAATTGGAGCGATCGCGAGCGCTGGAATGGCCAGCGTTAGCGCGGCGCAGAGAATCAACACGGTTCGTCTGGCGAATTGGAAACGGACGAACTTCGAGTCGATCATGGGACCGCCACCTCCAGGCGACCAAGCAACACTTTGTTCGGATCAGAGTTGGCCGGATGATATTCAAGGCGCGCTCGTTCGAAGTACTGCACGGTCAGGCCGGTGTCGGGATCGACGAACGGCTCACTGATTGGATAACCGAGCAGCGCGAGTGACTCGCGGAACGAGGTCCCTTTGTCGCCGAAGTCGAGCCCGTGCTGCTGCCAGTACTGCAGGAAACCGCCACAGACGGAGTGTTCGGTCGCGACAAAGTAGAAGCACGTGGTGGATGCATTGCTCGCGGTATCGTCCGGCGGAGAACCCACCGGCTGGAACGGTGGCGTCGTCAGCAGATCATGCCGAGTTGCGTACTCCGTACCCGCCAGGCTGAGCTGGATAGCGTACGGTGTTCCCTCATTCGCAGGATCGAACACCATCAACTGGCGTTCAAATTGCTGGACCACCACGCCGTCTTGCCCACCGGCGCTGACTTCGTTGTTAATGGGATAGCCGAATGCTGAGAGTCCGCCGTTTGCTTCCCAGAACGGGGCGAACTCTGGACCAACGATGTACTGAGTCGCGGCGATCGATTCAATCTGCGGGGCCGGAGTGGGCGTTGCCGTGGCTTCGGGCGTCGCCTGGTCAACGGCCGCACCGTCCGATGGGCTGGACGGAGCTTGTGGAGTTGCCGTTGAGGAGATTCTCTGACTTGCCGCCGTGTTATTGGTGTCCGGCAAGAACGGAATGTTGTCCGCTCGATGGTACGCATCAAACGAGACGAGGAGCGCGGTCGCCAGCGCCACCAACGCAACCCCGGTGCGGATGAACGGTTGACGGCTGGGATTGGCCGGCCATCGGATGCCGACCGCGTAGAGGATCGCCGGACGACCGATGAATAGGAGCCAGAGACCAACCAGGCTGACGAGACCCATGACTATGGCCGCGTCGGCATAACTGAGTACGAGCAGTTGAACCGATTGAGTTCGGGAGAGGTCGACCGGGGATACCGCCGCGAAACCCGGCGCACCCTTGACCTGAACCTCGTAATTCCCGCGTACCAGCGATGTCTGCTTCGCGCCGGCTTTTCCGTTTGAAACGACAAAGTGAACGGAGCCGTCGGGGTAGGTCAATTTGAACCCGGACCCAATCGGGTAGCCGAACAGCGCGTCCTTGGCGGTGAACTGCGCCGAGAAGAGGAGCAGTCGCACGTTCCACTGAGCGAACGGCTTTGGAAGGAAGTGCTGTTGTCCCTGGTTCACCACGTTGGATCCGTCGATGGTGACGTTGTCGACCCCCCACTCGATTGGCGTGCTTTCGAGCGTGGTCTGGCGGCGGACGATATGGGACGACTCGAGCCACTGCGGACCGTAGTTTGAAAGCTTGAGATTGGTTCCAGTCGAACTTCTGATCGTAATTCCCGAAATTCGAGTGAGCTCGACCGGGTTCGCGTCAGGATCGACGAAGCCAAGAGTCACGTAATTGCTGACGTCAAATCCGATTTGAAGCTGGCTGCGAGAGCTGATCGTGATCGGCCGGTCCGGCGCGAACTCATCGTCGAGCCACCGCGAGAAACTGGCGCGCGTGCCGGCCGCATCGACGACCTTGGACACGAGTTGAAGTTCGGTGCCGGTGACGCTGTCGCGCTCAATGTGGATGATTCCGACCGCGTCCGACGTGTAGATAGCGCCGTCAGCCTTGACCTGAATACCAGGCATTGGGGGAACGACCTGAATGTCGAGCGCCGCCGGTTTGACAAGAAATTGGGTCCGGGTCACGGTCGGAAGCCACCGATCGGCGCCCATCACGACAACGTCAACTTTGTAGGTCCCGGCGGTGTTCTCGTGCAGAGCCGCGGACGCCATACCGTTCGAATCCGTCGTCAGATCCCGGAACCTCGTGCCGTTTACATAGACTCGCAGCTTCTGTCCAGCGACTGGCACGGTGGCACGTCCACTTGGAACGAGCAGCTCCATTGACAACATGGCTGTGTCGCCGGCGTGGACCTCCTGAATCGGTTCGATGACGAGGGTCGGAGCCTCGGGCACGGCGGCTGTAGCGGGTCGTTGATACACAAACCACAGGACGGCGATCAGCCCGACGGCCAGCACGACCAGTCGCAGCGAAAGGTACTTGGACAACATTTTCATCACCATCACCGGCTTTCCATGTGCGGAGGGAGCTGCCTGCGTCGCATCAAGACGGTAGATCCGAACGACAACGCGGTGAGCAGCAACGCCGCGCCGTAGGCCACATAGATGACGTGGCGCCGAGGCTCGGCTTTCGGCACGTCGCCTCCCCGGTTCAATGAGATGAAGCTTGCGACTCTCGCGGGTTGCGTGAAATCGAAGGCTTCAGCGAGTCCGCTTGAACCAGCGTCGCGTGCGGTAAGGGGTGTGAGCCCGTAGTTATCCTCGATGAACTTTAGAATCGACGAAGGGTCAAGCTGCGTGTGATCAATGTAGCCACGCTTCGCATACGGGCTGATCAACAACGCTGGAACGCGAAATCCATCGCCATTCGCGTCAACCTGTGGCGGCGTCACGTGGTCAAACCAGCCGCCCCAGTTGTCGTATGTCAGGAAGAAAGCCGAACTCTTCCAGGAGTCGCTCGTCATGAGCGACTGCATGAGTTTGCGGGTGAAGAGTTCTCCTGACTGGATATTAGATGGCGGATGCTCGCTCGGCCCGGACGCTACGATGTATGAGACGGCAGGTAGGGTATCGTTTGATAAGTCAACGTAATACTGACTGAGATCGACGATGTGGCTTGAGAGGGCAGGATCGTCGATGAACCGGTCCATCGCCAGGAGCGGGATACTCGATCACCTGCGATGCCCGGTTCCCGGGATACTGGTCGACGGTCCGATAATTCAGGTTCGGGATCGTAGTTCTGGACGTAGAATTTCCAGCGACACGCCGCGCTGCTGCAACGCATCGAAGATCGTGGTGATGTCATTCAAATCTTCGCTGCTGTTCGCGTCGCTGCGGTGGCGGTGCCGCCGGACACCCAGTAGACGTGATTCGCCAGCTCCCGTCATTCGACGAGCTGAAAAAGTGGTCAAACAGACACATACTGGTCGGCGATGTTCCAGTAATAAGGGATGTCACTGTCGTCGTAGTAGCCCATCGCCAATCGGCCGTCCTGATTTCGCAGGTTGAGCGCGGCGACAAAACCATTCATCGCGCCGTCGTTGAATTGTGTCTGTGCCGTTTTGTCGCTGTGGTCCAGGTCGCCGATGGTTGAACGTCGTTGTCCCGATGTGAAATGGCTTCACGCAGTCGCATCCTGGGTGCCGTCGGGTCGACCGGCATGCAGGTATCTGGCGGCATGCCATTCGCTCCGGGATAGGTTCCGAAGTAGTTGTCGAACGTGTGGTCCGGACTGCATCAAGACGATAAAGTGCTTGATCGGCGTGGTCGAATCGGCGCCTGGCCGGACGGCGCTTGCAGGAAGGCCGGCGATCCCCAGTGCAGAGCAGACACCGCGAGGAGTTGTTTGATCATGCGAAACGCGCTCATGGATGCACTTCCCAGACGACGATGACCGGCTTGTCGACGACTGAGCCGTGACCATTCGAGACCAGGAACGGTCTCGGTGTGCACGATTCGGCCGTGGTAGGCCTTGGCGTAGGCGATCACCTTGTCAGAGAAGAAGGACGAGCGCTGAGCCGAATACGCATCCCAGACGATGTACTGGATGTTTCCGCGTCCGCAGCTCGAAGTCCGGGTTCCGGATCGGCTCGTACGACGGATTGCGGTGCAGCGGGTTCGTGCTGACCGACAGTCCGTACGCCTGGCGATGGCCATAGAACTCGATGATGTTCGCCATCGACGGGCCGATGGACATGACAGTCGACCCGACAGGAGTGTTGCGATCGATCCACGCGCCTGTTTCTCGTCCACCGGGGACGCCGCCCGATCCGGCCATGAACTGATCCGACGTTCGAACCTGAATGCGTTGCCATGCCGGCATGCCGATCGAAATGGCCAGCACGGCAACGAGTGCCAGGTTCAGATGACCAGTGATGGCGCGCAGGCGTACGCGTCGAATCGCGTCCTGCGGTCGCCAGAGCACAACCGTTCGCGCCGCCAGAATCGCGATCGGTGACGCGATCGGCAGCAGATACTGAAACCCTTTCACGGGCCACGACTGGAAGAACAGACACGGCATGATGATCCAGGCGACCAACAGGCGCTCGCGCCAGGAAAAGTGGTGTCGCAGCAGCACGAACCCGATCAGCGCCGCGGCGACGATCAGTGGCCCGATGGCCGACGGTACCGTCGTGGGATAAAAGCTGAATGAGTGGTTCGGCGGCCGGAAGAGCTGCCAGACCAGATATTGTTGGGCGCGCTGTGATCCCCCGCCCCCGGCAAATTTCAATGCGAGCGGGAACGGAACGACAACCGCGGCCATGAACCCGAGCGAGACGATCAGGTCTCGGATTCTGACCCGCAGTTCGGGCGTTAGCGCGAGAAAGACGTAAATCCCGGCGACGAGTATGATCGACGTCTCTTTCGCCATCACGGTCAGCCCCATGCACGCGCCCGAGGCGTAGAACCAACCAGGGTTTCGCGATGAGGCAAAGCGGATCAGGCAATAGAGCGTCAGCGTGGCACAGAATGCCATCGGACCGTCGAGCAAGATCTGGCGCGTCACGACGACGTGATACGGCATCAGCGCGATGAAGAGTGCGGCAACCGCACCGACGCGTTGACCGTAGAGCCGCCGTCCACAGAGGAAGACGAGCATGATCGTGGCGATACCGACTGATGCGGAAAGGAGCCGTCCGGTCAAGTCGATACGGTTTAGCCCTCCGAACGGAAGAATCAGTGCCAGCACGAACTGGAACAGCATCGGATGAGCCCGAAAAATCGGAAAGAACTGCGACAGTACCGGCTGGCCGCTGATCGCCGCTGCCTGACCCGCGTAGACGGCCTCGTCGCTGTTTACTCCGACAGCGTTGATCTGCCAGACGCGCAGAAACGCCCCACCACCGAGGGCGACGGCCAGGAGCATCGCATCCATCAGCGCACCCGTCGCGATCAGCGAGAGCAGGGCTCCCTTGACGCCGGTGACCGCGGTTGGAGAATCCGCCGCGATCGTGGGTGTTGTCTCCCAGTTGTTTGATCTGTCCCCAAGGGGCGGGCTGAGCGTCATGTGACTTCCAGGACTTCCTACTTGTCAGAGTGTCGGCGACAGTGTGTATCTCGATCGGGCTAGGCAGGTGCGCCGCATGTCGCGACGCGCCTGCCGCCGGATTCGCTTCGTTAGTCTGCCGGGATATGCACCGGCTGGCCCGTGGGCGAGATTCTGTTGACGGCAACCATGGGCCGGAGTACCTGCTTGCGCGTCACCATCACCGGGATTCGTCGCGACCAGTCCATCGTCGAGCTCTTCAGCAGGTTCGCCGGGAGTCCGGTCAAGGCCTGGCGGACGATGGCCTGCTCGAGCGGTCGCAGATCACGATCACCCGTGCCGTGGAGGAACTCCTTGATCGTCGGATACGGCGGGAACCCATAGGCGTCGTCGCAATTGCTCAGCAAGATGTCAATTGCGCTCGAGTCATCGAGATTGATCTCGTCATCTTCGCCGCGCTCGATGACGAAGATTCCCGCGAGTCGTGCCTCGCGTGCCAGCTTGACGCGCGGTATGAGTTGATTGATGCGGTACTTCGGCGGTGGCACCATCCACTGAGTGACCGTGTTGATGGTTGCCATCGGAAGATGACTCTGCGACATCTGAAGCGCGACCTGACGTCCGCCGCGCGAGTGCAGCCGGCTCTGCACGAACAGCGACAGCCGCTGCTTGCGGGTCAGCGATGGCGTGTTCACCGCCGCGACCGTGTGGCGGCTGATGGTCAATGGCTTTGGATAGGTCAGTACTCTCCTATCCGGGCCGATCAACGTGAGGTCGTCCGATACAAACGCGCAGTCATCTGACTCACGACGCTGCTTGTCGAGGATTCGAAGAATCGTAGTCGTCTTGCCAGTGTCCGTTCGGGCTGTGACCAGGTACGCGTCCGACCCGAACGCGATGCAGGCGCCGTGAACGAGCGCGTATCCATGTCGAACGAACGTCCAGCGCAGAATCGGCTCAACCACGTTGGTGTAGAGCACGTGGGGCGAGAAGCGCAGCATCGGAGACGCGATAATCTCGACCGTCTCTGCCATCTTCACGTCGATTCGGAACCCCAAACGGCCCAGTCCATCGTGATAGGTGAATTCAGTCTCGGGTTCGACGATCGACTCCGCCGCAAAGCGCGCTTTGCGGAAGATACCGCCGACGCGGACGTTGATCATCGGTTGGTCGATTGGCGACGGAGTCATGAATGCCGCCAATTCCGGCAAACGGACATCGGACCTCACGGTTACGATGCCGTGGATGTCATATGAGAAGCCGTCGGCTTTGCCCAATTCCTGGTCCCCCTTCCAGATGAGCGAGTCGGATATTCCGTAACGCAATACTGCGAGCGCTACCAAAGAGATGAAATTTGAGATCAGATAGTGAACAGCGACAATCGACGTCAGTAGGTAGATCAAGGGACCTCGGAAGAGCAGAGCGCTGGTGTTCATCGACGCGAAGAGCGCGAAGCGAGTGGCGCGATGCCCCTTGGACGTTCGATCGCGGAACACCCAGAGATCGGTAAGCGCAAAGTTCCAGATGGTCGATGCGCAGGTCGCGATCACGGCCGAGAGCAGGTAGTAAATTCCGAGCGCCTGGGTGGCGAGTGCCATGACCAGCATATTGATGAGAATTCCGGTCAGTCCGACCGAGATGAACCGGCCGAAGCGCACGCCCTCGGTCCCCATCTTGAGTTCCGCCAGCAACATGAGATAGCGCCAAGCCTCGAGTGCGGACGCCTTGCTCTCTCCCGCGTAGCGCTTGCCGAAGGTGAAACCGATTTCGATCGTCCGAAGCAGCGGATTGCGGACGATGACTTCCAGCAGGATTTTGAATCCACGCGGACGCAGTTCGTCGAGATCGATCGCGCTCTTCCGAACGAGGAAAAACCCGCTCATCGGATCGCTCACTCGGCCAAGCGGTTTGGCAAACGCGAATCGCGCGAGGTTCGTTAGCCCGCGTGAGACCATGCGTCGAGCGCCCGCGAGACCGCCGTTCAACGTTCCAGCGCCGCAATACCGACTGGCGATCACGAGATCGACGTCGTCCCAGCGTGTCTTCACGAGCAGGTTGATCACCATCTCCGGTGGATGCTGGAGATCGGCATCCATGACACACACCCACGGAGCCGCCGCCGCGCGCATGCCGGCGACGACCGCGCCGCCAAGACCACCGACGCGATCCTTGCCTTCGCGGTGGATGAGGGTAATGGGGACGGGCGACTGGTTCTTCAGGTCTTCGATCACATTCGGCGTGTTGTCGTCGCTGTCGTCCACAAACACGATCTCGAAATTCACTTCCAGCAATGACTCAGTGAGACGCTTCGTGAGCATGCCGACGTTGCCAACCTCATTGCGTGTCGGGACGACGATGGACAATGCCGGACGGGTTGCGTCTTCCCGTGTGTCGGACGTCATGACGTTGCTCCTTCGATCAGAAACCATGTGAAGTGATACGACCGTGAAACCACCAAACGGTCGTCTTCACAGGGGAGGCGACCTCTTGTGCGTGCATGGTTCACCTGGTCTTAGCTTTTTCTTCACAACTGAGCATGACGTGTCCCCATGACAAGACCCTGAACGCACCGCAATTGCACCGTGACCGTCTGTTGTATTTGTCAACAGCCGCGCAATGGAGATGAACGGCGCCTGATGGTCAAAATTTGTGTGTGCTGAAGGGGACTTGTGGCAACCCTCATCGGCAACAAACTCGTAGATGACCAAAGCCGCCGGTCTTCGCATATGCCGGGAAAATGCGGAGAGGGCTCCTCCTCGTTATCGTCAATTCATCGCGTACGAATGGCGAGGTGGGTCATGCCTGCGGGCGGGCGGTGTCGCGGGACGCGAATGAACAGAAACCGACGCCGGACTGTCGGCGGTTCGCCGGATGTCACGTTGAATCGCGAGCTTTTCATCGGCGGCCACACGAGCGCCCGTCGTTTATGCGGTGTGTTGACCTGCGGTCCAGAAGCTCGGACGCGCGTCAATTCTGACGTCAAGATGAGAGCGGTTCTGACTATTGCGTCAGATGCGCCGAATCCGAGGCGACTTCATCGGGTATCGATCGTGGCTGGATCGACATAAAACATACTCACCGTGAGTAGACAACCGCAAGAAGTGTGGCACCATCGTCCCCGTGTCATCCAGAGCGCCGCGCGAAGGATCTCTTCGAGTGTGACCAGCCACTGAATGACGAAGCGATGCTTCGCTCCTCCCGCACTGACGGTCCATCCCCCGGGCCCTTCCCACGGACGGGGAGCATCCCTCGACCCGAGGGAGAGAATCATCCGCTGCGCCGCGCACAGAATGGCAACTCCACGCACGTGCTCCTCCGGGTGCCAAAATCCACGTGGTCGACAACCGAGTCCAGTAAGGGTCGGCAGGAGGGCGTTCTGTCGTCCGCCGCACAGACGCCGATGCCAAGACGCTGCTGACTGCTCATCACGTGAATAGCTGGATCAGAGACTCGGGGAAAAGTGTTGGTTGTCCAAGAGGATAGCCGTGGCCAGCACTACAGGGAACCGCACCATGCCGGTGCGGTTGTTCGGTCATGGGCGAGCTGGTACGGGTCGAAACGCGGATGGCGATGTTCGGGCTCGATTGGACGTCCTGTAGCGAGTTCACTGACGTCTCGTTCAGAATCGGAGCGATCGACTTCATACGCGAGGGCCGCTTGTCTTTCGAGGAGACCTTGACTGCGATCGACAGGTGATACAGGTGCCGCCGCGGCCGCCGGTTCTGTCCTGGCGACTAAACGCCAACGTGGGCGACTGGGGCAGTCACGGCGTTCTCGCGGTAAGAGGGGGCACCACCTTTGCCCGCAATTGCGCCGTTCCTGTCCATATCACCCACGCTGGCGACTCCAAGCTTCATCCAGTCGTCTTGCATCTTGGGTTGTTCGATCGGTTCCGGTGGTGACGATTCGTTCAAGCGAAGGGAATTCTTGCCGAAAAGAAAGTGGTGCCTGCGCTCGTGGGAACGGGCGCGGGCACCGGATGGGCGCGTGGACTGCTTGTTATCTGATGAACTGTTCCTGGGTTATTTCGATTTCAGGTACCCGGAGAAACGGTCTGATTCGCTTCACCAGGGTTCCGGAATACGTAGCCGAGGCCCCGTACCGTGTGGATGAGGATTGGGTTGTCGGGATCCGGCTCGATCTTTCGCCTGAGGCGCATCACATATACCTGGACCCGATTCGTTCCGGCTTCGTCGTCGCTGGCCCAGACATGCCGCAGCAGTGTCTCGGGACTCACCACGACTTCCCGGTTCCGCATCAATACTTCGAGGATTTGAGTCTCAATCGGACTGAGTGCAACCCCTGGATTGTCGGCCATTCTGAATGAGAGTTTGCCGACCGACAGTTCGGCAGAACCGACGCGCAGTAGACCCAGACGACGGTTGTCAAAGCGCTCGGATCTTCGAACCACTGCCCGAATGCGCGCGATGGCCTCTCGTGGATCGAATGGCGCGATGATGAAATCGTCAATGCCGTAGTCGTACGCCTGCAACATCTCTTCTCGGCGTCGTTCGCCCCACATCAGCATTGGCCCGACGTAGGATCTTGACCGGAGGAATTTACAGAATCCGAGTCCGTGGCCCTGGTCGAAGTCGAGGTTGATGAGCACGACATCCGTGCCGTGGCCCGTTGCCTGGTCGAGCGCGGTCATCGGGTCTGAAGCAACGATCACGGTCTCCCCAACTTCGGCGATTGCAAATTCAAGCAATCTTCCGGTCAGTGACTCGGAATCGACGATTACGACTCTCATGTCTCGGTCTTTCGACGACACGGGATGGCTCTGTTGAGCCAGCTCCGCAAAAATCCAAATGCCGAAGGCCGCGTTGGCCGGGTCTCCGAGACGTTCGATCGCGTTGTCTCGGCCCAAGTCTGATAGAACGCTTCAAAGCATCCACGGTCCACGGTAGTTCGGTCGGCTGAGCAGAATTTCCGAAACCACCGCGAAAAAGCTTAAGTTTCGTTCAGAAGACCGAGTTCTCATTTCGTCACGTTCGCGTCATTCGAACGGAGCGAATACTCACGCACCCGCCTGAATCCGTTGACTCTTGGGATACGGTCAAATCGACCGTTGACCTCTCCCAATTGACGTCGTCCATCGAAAAATCGCCCGACCGTGGTCGAACGATTTTGGAACCTTGGCCGGTCGTAGACCGGCCTGCCCGATTTGAACTCGTTCTCGTCGTCAGTCGAGCGCGTTTTGCAGTTCGGCGTATCGATGAAGCTCCGCGGAGATGTTTGATCCCATTGACGCCGCGATGTCTGCAGTGCTCTGCACGCCGAGCGTTCTTGATTTCGACGCGATCAGGTTCTTGAAAGACCGGCCGGTGAATGACGCTCCAAAGTCGACCACGTCATCGAGCGCCTGATCGTGAGATCGGAATGCGTAGCCGACCGATCGCACCGTAACCAGATATTCTGGAGATGCCGGATCTCGTTCGATCTTTTGACGCAAGCGTCGGATGTAGACGTCGAGACGATTACTGTCTCCGTAGAGATCGAATCCCCACGTGCGATTGATCAGGGTATTACGGCTGATCGCGACGTCCGCGTTGCCCATCAGGCATTCCATCAGGCGCATCTCAGTCGGCGTCAGTCGCACTGGCGGCCGGCCACCGATCGTCAGCCGCATGTCCTTCACACAGATTTCGGCGTCGCCGACTCGCAGCGACCGGCCAATCGGATGTTGGTCGTCCTGCTGGTAGCGACTGGTCACGGCTGCTATGCGCGCGAGGAACTCTGATGGATCGATCGGTTTCGACATCACGTCGTCCGCACCGGCATCAAGCACCTCGATGCGGTTATTCACGGACGAGTTCTCCGAGACGGCAATGATCGGGCCGTGAAAGTGCCGTTTTCGAAGCCGTTGGCACAGGTCAACGCCAGTGATGTCGGGCAGGCTCAGCTCCATGATGACCAGACCAACGTCGGACGTGGCGATATGGGTGAGTGCGTCGCGACCCGACGAGACCAGGTGCAGGTTATCGGATCTTCCTGCTTGAAACACAAAATGCAAAAATCGGCTGCCTACGATGTCTGGATCGACGACCAAAACATCCATGATTGTCCCCCTCTTCGCAATCCCAAATTAGCGCTGACTCCCCCAATTCCGCGAACTCCGTCCAACCGGAGTGGCGAGCTATTGGCAACAAAAAAATCCGGCGCGACTCATTTGTCGGCCGGTTGCACCAATTGCTCCACGCGAACCAGGTGCCCATGTAAAGTTCGCGTTTCTGCGCATTCCGATTAAATTGTATTGAACACACCTACGCTGGGGCATTCACGTGCGAAATTCGACCACGTGCCATTCTGAACATCGCAGTGAACGTACACACGGAATCGAATACCACTCGCATAAGATGTTCTTAACATCCATGTGTGAACATAGATTACCACGGCCTGTCGATATGTCAACTACATATGCTGAGGTCACCGAAGTGCGAATGATCGATCACCGTACAACCCAATTACCGTCACGTTCGGCGCCGAGGTCATTGTGGCTGCCGGGCCAAGGATTGGGCCATGCTGGTCTATATGTGATGCACGTCTCCGGCATCATCGATGCGCTGAGTTGATCGGTGGACGATGTCGTTTCGCGGTGCATTTGACGGACCGCCGCAACGGGTGGTGGGCCCAATCGTGCGAAAGCAGCCCGCTGGAACGTCTCAGCGATGAGCCTTGACCACGCTGAATGGGTGGTGAGGGTGAATCGGCATGGGGAGAAATCATGCGGCCATTTGATCCTTGTCGCTTGTGATGCTTTCATATGCCGCCGAGTCGGAAGTTCGCTCCTCACAGATTGAGTAGTGGCGACACGTTGTCAATTCGGGCAAGTCTGTGCGAACGTAGTGGTGGGGGCAGAAATTGAGGGAGCCAGTTCTCCCCCTTGTATCTATGAGGTGACCGATGGGCATCACGCAGTCGTCAACCCTTCGCTCACTCGCGGAACTCATCGAGGCCATTAGCCAGGATTGGCCAACGAACACAACTGAGTCGGCGATGAACAAGGCCGTGGCAGAATCAAAACTTCTGCAGGTCGTCGGTACGACCATCGTCCGAGATTTGAATGAAATGGAAGCCGCATTCCGAAAACGACTGCATGACGCGGTGCGCGAGGTTGCCATCGAGCTTGCGATCGAGGAGAGTCTTCGCTCATCGCCCGATCAGATGGTGAAGCTGAATGATGCAGAGATCATGCGAACGCTGCTGAGACCGGTACCGTCAGTGCTGGTTCTCGAGCGCCTCGCACATGTTCTCGAGATCGAGCTGCCGGAAGTAGTCTCGCGTGCGGCGGCAATGCAACAGACCGTGGACTAGCGACGAGGTGCCACGCGGCAGAATAGTCTGACGACGACCGGGACATGATCGCCGTGGCTGACTCTCAACCAGCGCGTCCATCTGGGCTACCGGTCGGCCACTCTTGGTAAGCAGTCGTGCGGACTTCGGAGACTCGAGTAGGTTAACCGTCAGCCATAACCTGCCGTTCACTGCGTCCGTTCATTCAGTACGTGCGAAGCGCACGGTCGGAATTCCGAATGCGCTCGGGTGCTGAGTTCGAGCCAGGGTCGAATCCCTCGACTGGTGGGACGCTACAAATGCGCACCGGTCTTGGACTGTTCGAATTTCCCGGCAGATTGTCGATCCTCGCGAATTTCGAAGTACGTACGAGTGTTATATTGCGGTCTTTTCAGGCTTCTCGCGCGCCCCGAGCGTGCCGACGAGAAGGCGCGCCACGACCGCGAGCGCGGCGACGCCGAGCGCTCCAAGCGCGGGCACGCCTACGATCACAATTGCCAGTCCAATCAACCAGGGCATCCAACTCATGCTAAGTACCTGTCCCTTCACCGTGCGCCCCGCGACCTGTGTGAGTCGCCCGCCACGGGCAATCGGTCATCATCAGGGTCATTCGTGCACTGCGCGTAGCCAGATATCCGGTAGCGCGGTTTGATGATTTCCCGATCGCGCCCCGATTCGCTCGACGTCGGTACCATGCGGGCATCGATAGGCAAGGATGTCGTCGATCTTGAACCTGCCGAGAATCTCTCCGCAGCGGTCGCGGCAGACAAGCATCGACTCATATCCGCTTCGGGTCGAAACGAATTCGCGTTTTACCGTGGTTGCATCGTGGACAACAGAACGACTTCCATCGCGAAGAAACAACGTTGCTATCATCCCGTTTCCATCCCTGCTTCCGGCGACCAGGATGGCGGCGTACTGAGCCGACCACCTTGTCGCTCCGTGCAGCTCAACAGTCGGCCACTGCTCCTTGCCAGTTGGGAATGAACTTCGCCCTCTGACGAGAGTTCGCCGACTCATTGGCCCATCAAAAAGAAGCTAGGTACAGAATATGGCCCAAACGATTAAGGCTTCCTGAATTACTTGAACGACGGCGTTACAAAAGCGTGACACAATCGGAGTCGGTCGTGACGTAAGCTGATATTGGCCAGCTAATGCGTCACAAGTGGCAGTCGAGGAAACCTGACGATGGCACAACGTTACCGCTGGGATGCGATCACGCTAACGGTAAGCGACACTTTCTACCCGTACCTGTTGCAGAGTTTGGAGCATCAAGGTCTGAACTGCCAGTGGACTCCCACGGGTAATCGGATCTTCGTCTCGTGTCGGATGAACATGGTAACCGAACTCGCGGACAAGGTCCGCCAGGCAATTGACAGCGCTAAGCGGGAGACGCCAGCGCCTACCGGAGTTGCGGTCTACATCATGGAGCGGGACGGTGATATGGTCGACGTCACCGACATGGCACGGGAGGAACTCCTCGAAATCATCGCACCGATCCTCCAGCCGGACGGGGGCCAGGAGTGTTGATCAACCAACCGTTGCTCATCACAGATGGATCAGGTTCCGCAAATTCCGCGGCTACACACCAGCATAGGTGAGTCGACACGGCTTCGCCGAAGAGCGCCATGGTTTTCCCGCAGGTTGACCATGCTGGTGATGCCTGACGTCGCCGAAAGGTGCGATGACCAACGAACCGCCCGCTGGGACCAACACGGCAGCGAGTTCGTGGATGTGGGCAGCGCATATACTTGTCTCGAGAGCGGGAGCGGCTCGTTTAGCGCTCCTGAATAGAGCGTTTTCGATTTTTTCGATACCCAAGAATCGACGTGGGATCTGCGCGATAGACGATCATTTCTCATCGACGTACCCATTTTTCGGACTCTGTCATCCGAGACGTTGGACGCGATCGCAACTCAGGTCCGCATTCGCCAGGTCGACGCTGGTAGTTTCGTCTTCGTTGCGGGCGAGGTCGCCGACGCGGTCAGCGTCCTGGCGGAAGGGCGGATCAAAGTCATCCGCGAAACCGAGTCCGGGCAGGAGGTCATTCTCCGAATGATTCAGCCTGGTGAGTTGTTCGGCGGCGCGGGTGGTTGGGGCGAAGACCGCTATCCGGCGAGTGCCGTTGCCCTCGGACCAACCGTCGTGCTTCGTCTGCCCGCGCGTGCGTTTGCCACCCTGGTCGCGGACTATCCGGATTTTGCGATGGCGATGATCCGTGAACTTGCCGCGCGACTCAGACTGGCGGAGGAGCGCATCGAAGAGCTTCAAACACAGCGAGTCGAACGACGCATCGCCCACACGCTGCTGCGCTTGGCTGAGAAGACAGGCGTGAAGCGAGCGGACGGGATCCATATCGACCTCCCGCTCTCTCGTCAAGACCTGGCCGACCTTACCGGTACCACGCTCAGCACCTGCAGCCGGACCCTCAGTCAATGGGATCGCCAGGGTCTCATCCGCGCGGGCCGCGAGCACGTGGTCATTTTGCACGCGCACCGCCTGGTAACCATCGCCGAGGATCTGACGGAGACGCGGCCAGAGCGCGCGTAATCGATCCGATTCTTTCCACTGTTTGTTCCAGCGCAAAGACCCATGACTTTGGGCATGTCATCCTCCTGATAGCGCCGCTCGTGTGACGGAGCTGACCGGGGGGAACGATCGTGCCTGCGACAGAACAGCCAACCATCAATGCTGACACCAACGTCAACTGGCTGTTGGAGCAGACGCCAGCCGTCGTTCCGGTTTTCGTGCAGAGGCGGCTGCACTGTGTCGGCTGCCCCCTGGCGCGCTTCGAGACACTGTCCGACGTCTGCGACATCTACGGTCTTCAGCTCGACGAGTTTCTGACCGCGCTGCGCATGACCGTCGGGACAACACGGCGACAACGGCCGTGCCGGCAATGACGGACACAATAGAAGTCGAGCGAACAGTGAAGGAGAATTCGTGACGTACGTGATTGCCGAGCCCTGCATCGGACTAAAAGACGGCTCGTGTGTCGAGGTCTGTCCGGTCGATTGCATCCACACCGATGACGACTCCGACCAGTACTTTATCGATCCTGACGAGTGCATCGATTGCGGTGTCTGCGCCGAGGTCTGCCCGGTGGAAGCCATCTTCTTCGAAGATGATCTGCCGGAGCAGTGGGCGAATTTTCTCGGACTGAATCGTCAGTACTTCAACCGCGGGTCCTGAGGTGCGTCGCATGTTCGGCCCTGATCGTTCCGGCATGGGATCCACGGAGGACGTACGTGAGGGCTGCATGCACGAACAGGCCGCGACCAGGTTCCTGATGTCGTCGGACGTTGTCTGGGCGGCGCTGCACGAAGTCTACGACCCGGAACTCGGGGTCAACGTGGTCGACCTCGGTCTTGTCTATGACATCGCGCTTGAGGGCCACAGGGTCACCGTCACCATGACGTTGACGACGCCGGGCTGCCCACTGCATGACAGTCTGCTGGGCGCGGTCGACGAGGCGGTACGCCTGTACGTGCCCGGCGTGGATGCTGTCGACGTGGATCTGGTCTGGGAGCCGCGCTGGACTCCAGAGCGAATCACCGCGGAGGGCCTTCGCGCCCTTGGTTGGAATTGAGAAGGTGCCAGGTTCGATGACATCCGCCATGGAACGAGACCCGATCCGTCTCGACTGGAAAATCAGCGACGTGATCGGACGATACCCTCAACTCGTCGATGAGCTCGTCGCGCTCAATCCGGCGTTTCGGCTGCTCAAGAACCCCGTTGCCCGTCGCGTACAGTCTCGATTGGTAACGGTGGCGCAGGCGGCACGCATTGGCGGGATGTCGCCGGAAGGGCTTCTCTCGCAGCTGAACGCTTCGATCGGAGTCGAATCGGACGCCCCCGGCGCAGTTGGTTCTGGCGCGGACGAGGCGAACGTCGAGGCACCCACGTGGGTCAGAGTGGCATCGGTGGTGGCCGAAGTCGACGCGCGGGCTCTGCAACGGAGCGGAGCGGAACCCTTCGGCCCGATCATGACGGCGGCGCGAAGCACTGAGGTGGGACAGGTGTTTCGTCTGCGATCGAGCTTCGAACCGGTCCCACTCTACACGGTGATGACCCAACGAGGCTTCGATCATTGGTCCACTTGTCACGCAGACGGGGACTGGGAAGTGCTCTTCCGCAACACGGGCGGCCCACGTGAGACAGTCGCAACTTCCGCTCGGCCGGGGGACACGGTCGAAGACACGAGCTGGACGTCGCCCACGGCCTCGATCACCATCGACGTGAGCGAGCTCGTGCCGCCCGAACCGATGGTTCGCATCCTGAGCGCGTTGGAGAATCTGCGAACCGGTGAGAGCTTGCTGGTGCACCACGTGCGGCGGCCAATCCACCTCTACCCGCAATTGGATGACGCGGGCTATCGTCACGAGACGCGCGACGTCGGACCTGGCAAGGTCGATCTCCTCATCGAGAAACCGGCGGACGACCGATGACTGCGGCGAGTCGCATAGGCTCGGGCATCTCCGTGAATTCAGCTCCGGCGCTGGATCTTCCCGCTCGTTTTTTCGCGCTCGCGATGCTGAACCTGCTCCTGGTTGCCGTCTCCTCGCCGTTCGCGTTGCCGCTGCTGGCGCAAGGTTACGGTGGAGCGCATGTCCTCGCGTTCGTGCACCTGAACACACTCGGGGTGGTGGCAACCGTGGTCGTCGGTGCCGGCTACCAATTGGCGCCGGTCGTACTCCAGACGAAACTCGCCTCCGAGCGAATCGGCCGTATCGCCTTCTGGCTGCACGTTTGCGGTCTCGCGCTCTTCATCCCTGGCCTGCTGCGTGGCTGGATTCCCTGCGTCGGGATTGGCGCAACGCTGCTTTTCACCGGGTTGCTCCTGACCGCCTCGGTGGTTGTGCGCACATTCCGTCAGTCGCCACATCGTGACGTGGTCGCCTGGCACCTGCTGGTGGCTCAGGCCGGGCTCGCGGGTGGCGTCCTTTTCGGGCTGCTGCTCGCGCTTAACGAGGCGACCGGCTTCCTCGGGGCCCACACGCCGCGCCTGCTCGCGGCGCACATCACCTTGCTATTCGGTGGCTGGATAGCGGTCCTGCTGAGCGGCGTCGCCTACCGTCTGGTTGGCATGTTCACTCTGAGCAAGGCCGCGCTCTGGACGCCGGTCGCCTGGGCAGGGTTGGCCCTGACCGCTGGTGGTGCCTGGTGGCTGGCGCTCGGCTTCGTATTCGGTGCCAGGCACCCAATTTTGTTGATCGGCGTGCTCGCGATGCTGGTGGGACAGATCCAATTTTCCAGCCAACTTCTCCATCTCTATCAGGTGCGGCGACGGCGCGGAACAGACATCCACATCCCTTTTGCTCTGGTAGCGATCGGCTGCGGCCTCGCCTCCACGGGGCTGCTCAGCTTCGGGTTCCTGTCCGGGACCGGGCCCGGCTCCTCACTTTGGATCGCCGTTATCTGGCTGGCGCTGGCTGGGCTGGCCGAGACCGCGATCCAGGCATTCCTCTACAAGATCGCGACCTTCCTGGTCTGGCTGCACCGCTACGCGCCGCTGGCCGGTCGCTGGAAGGTGCCGAAGCTGGAAGACCTCTACGACATCCGCCTGGCTGGTTTGGGTTGGGCGTGCTGGACGATCGGGCTGATGCTGGAAGTCGGTGGCATTCTGACGAGCGACGCGTCGATCTGCCGTATCGGCGGGCTGTCCGCGGCAGTTGGCCTGGCGCTCTTTTTGGTCAACCTCGCACGCATCGTGAGTCACCGGCAACCACTGGAACAAAACGAGACTATCGCGCGGCTGCGGCTGGAACACACTCAGGCAACACAAGAAGGGAAACCATCATGAGTTCGGTCTCAGATGAAATGGTAACGATCGACGTGCGGGACATGGTACCGCGCGAGCGACACCCGCTGATCTTCGCCACGTTCGATGGACTGACGCCCGGTCAGACCATGGTGCTGGTCAACGATCACGACCCGAAGCCGCTCTATTATCAATTGATGGCTGAGCGACCGGAGCAGGCGGACTGGAAGTACGTGGACGAGGGGCCTGAAGTCTGGCGCGTCCAGATCATGCGCCGCTCCGCCAATTGAGCGAGCGGTCACGCAAACATGCCGTACGGTCATGGGCAGAGATACGTAGCGAAAGAAGGAATCGACATGGAATCGACCGAGACGCTTCGTCAGGAGCACGATGCCGTGCTGGTAGTGCTCGACCAGCTTGAGTTCGCAGTGCAAGCGGCAGAGCGGGGAGCACCCGTTCCTGCGGATATCTTCACTGACATCGGCGAGTTCTTCACCGTTTTCGTGGACCAGTGTCACCACGGGAAAGAAGAGAGCGCCGTCTTCGCGAAGCTGCGCGACATTGCGGGTCGTCGCGTGACCACGTCACTGACGGACGAGCATCAGCAGGGCCGCGGGTTGGCGGCTGCGTATCGAGCGGCGACTGAACGGTATGTGCCCGGGGAGGTCGCGACCTCCAAGCCACTCGTCGAGGCCGCGCGGGCCTACGATGCTCTGTTGCGGGCGCACATCGAGGAAGAGACTGCGGACCTGTTTCCGCTGATGGAAGCATTGATGTCCGAACGGGACGCTGAGATCACTTCGGAATTCGATCGCATCGAACTCGAGGAGCTCGGAGCCGGCACGCACGAGCGACTGCACGCCATGATCGACACGCTCCCAAATCGGATCCGGCCCTGGACGGCGGCGAACTAGCGACGCGGACCGTGCCGACTAAATTGTCGCGGTCGTTCGGGCCCTCTCTTGACAGCCGGGATGACACACTCGAGCCGATCACCGCCGAGGCAGAAGAAGACGTCGACCCCTGGCAGGACGTGCCGAGCCCTGGCGCGAGTTGTCTGCTCAAGCTCACCGCGGGGTATCACATCCGGCGCGTTACAGCGCCGGTCGTCGCAGGAACTGCGCGCTCGGAGTCCGCTGCTGGGGAAGTGAGGTCGTGGCAGTTCGCGCGTATGCGGAGTCGGGCAATTACCTTGCGGAGTATTCGGTATGCGCATTTGAAGCGGGGTGTGAGGTGGTGCGTGGCTGATCCATTTCGTCCAGCGGGCCCGCGTATACCGGGTGATCATTCGCGCCAACATTGCCGAGATGGGCTATTCTGTCGTCCATACGTTCGGCTTTGCTGACAACCACCGAGCCCGGACTCTGGCGAATCTCCGTGCGCCACCGGTTCAGACATCAGGTAGCAAGCGCACCGCACCGCCACCATGCAACATGCCGCACCAATACGCTCAGGTGAGGAGGGATACCCGTGGCGAATTCTCAAAGACGTGCCATCACCGTCACCCTCGTCGTGACGGTCGTGCTGTTGATCCTCATCTACGTTGGGTCGCGCCGCTTCAAGGACTTCGACTCCGCGCTCATCGGCTACATGGTTGGGTCGGTTTTCGCTATCGCTGCCCTGACGTACCGCTACACACAGTGGATAGCCCGCCCACCGACCTGGCGCTATTTTCGAGCGGGGTGGGCGGAATTCCTATCCTGGAAGAACTTCCGACGATACTCGCTGTTGATTCCCAGGGCCTGGTGGAGCGACATCTTCGGTCAGTCTTTCATTCGCAAGCGCGGTTGGACCCGCTGGGCCATGCACATGTCGATCTTCTGGGGCGTGGTGCTGTCGTGCCTTATCACGTTCCCCCTGACCTTCGGCTGGATTCACTTCACGCTGGTACCGCCAGACCGCTACAAGATCTGGTTCTTCGGTTTCGCCATGACCACCTTCCCGATTTCGTCCGGCTCGGGCTTCGCGATCTTCCACGCGCTCGACTTCACCGCCGCGCTTCTTATCGTAGGACTGGCGATCGCCTTCTGGCGCCGGGTACACGTCGCCGGACTAGAGTCCACGCAGCGGTTCGGCTTCGATTTGGTGCCGCTTGTCCTGCTCTTCGCCATCGCCATTACCGGACTGGCGCTCTCGGGCTCCTACGGTTGGTGGGACGGGCGGTACTACGCGTTTATCTCGCTGACCCATGAGGTAGTGGTGGTAACCTGGCTGCTATCGCTGCCGTTCGGCAAGTTCTTTCACATCGTGCAGCGGCCAGCGAGCATCGGCGTCACGCTCTACCAGTCTGTCAATCAGGACATTCAGCATTATGACGAAGATCGCTCCGGGCAGCCCGGCAACTGCCGGCGCTGCGGCCAGCCGTTCCCATCACCGCAGTTCATCCACGATCTCGAGGGCGTGTTGCACGATCTGGGACAACACTATGACCTTGGCGACGGTCTTGGCGAGTTGCAGGACTACTGTCCAACGTGCAAACGTGTGCTGCGCGGCGACGCTTACTATGCTTTGATGGGTAAACACTTCCTCTAGGAGGACCGAGATGAGCGTCAACAAAAGCATCTTTCAGCGTGACCGAGAGTTCAACTACGATTTTCAGTCGGTCGGGCCGCCGTCCGTCGGCTGGAACGACGCCAACGTCCGTGCCGACGACCTCGTTCCGACGCATTGCTGCTTCTGCGGTGTCCAATGCGGCATGAATCTTCGTGTCGCCAATGGTAAGGTCATCGGCGTCGAACCGCGCGACTATCCGCACAATCAGGGCTCGCTCTGCCCCAAGGGCGTGGTCGCCTACCAGCAGCAAACGCACCCGCTCCGGCTGCGTTATCCGATGATTCGTCGTGGCGGCAAGGGAGGGGCGCTCGAGCGCGCCAGCTGGGACGAGGCGCTGGACTACATCGTGACACGTTGGACCGGCATCCAGCAGCAATTCGGCAAGGACGCC
This sequence comes from uncultured Chloroflexia bacterium, assembly GCA_963728335.1. Lineage (GTDB taxonomy): Bacteria > Chloroflexota > Chloroflexia > Thermomicrobiales > Thermomicrobiaceae > CALAGB01. The sequence goes on along the minus strand of CAVSJP010000004.1, from coordinate 189,938 downwards.
ATCTCCGTCTACAGCGGCTCGTCGATGACGAACGAAAAATGTTACATAGCCGGCAAGTTCGCCCGGGTCGGCCTGGGCACGCGCCATATCGACTACAATGGTCGTCTCTGCATGTCCTCGTCATCTGGTGCCTACACCAAGGCCTTCGGTATCGATCGCGCCCCAATGCCGCTAACCGACTTCCCGCTGGCAGACTGCATCTTGATCGCCGGAACCAACGTGTCCGAGTGTTTCCCAATTGCTATGCAATGGATATGGCGTGCGCGTGACCGGGGCGCCTCTCTCGTGGTCATCGATCCACGCGAGACCCCCATCGCCCGTACGGCCGATCTCTGGCTCCCGGTCAAGCCCGGAACCGACATCGCCGTGCTGAACGCGATGCTGAAAGTCATCATCGATGAAGGTCTGGTCGACCTGAATTACCTCCGCGAGCGCACGACCGGCTGGGAAGCGGTCCTTGACTCGGTCAAAGACGCCTCGCTTGAGGAGGCACAGCGCCTCTCCGGGGTGCCCGCGGCGCGTATCGTGGCGGCAGCCAAGATTTTCGGGCGCGCGGCTACGTCGTTGATTCTTCACGGCAAGGGGATCGAGCACAGCACGCATGGCGTCGACAACTGCTCCGCCTGCATCAATCTGGCGCTCGCCCGCGGGCAAGTTGGCAAGCCGGGCGGCGGCTGCATGATGCTGACCGGTCAGGGGAATGGCCAGGGCGGCCGAGAGGTCGGCCAAAAGGCCAGCCAGCTTCCTGGCTACCGTCATATCGACGTACTGGAAGAGCGGGAGTACATCGCGGATGTGTGGGGTATTCCGGAGCCCGAAATCCCCGTCGAAGGAGCGTCAGCTACCGAGATGGTGCACCTGATGGCCGCCGGAGAGATCAAAAGCTGTATTGTCCTGTGCTCTAACCTGATGGTGTCACTTCCCGAGAATGCCGTGGTCGCGCGGGCGCTCGACAACCTCGATCCGCTGATCGTCATCGATTTCTTCATGTCGGAGACGGCCGAACGCGCCGACGTGGTGCTCCCTGGCACGGTCTGGTGTGAGGACGAAGGGACGACCACCAATCTCGAGGGCCGCGTCATCAAGATCAATCGAGCCGTTCCGCCGCCGTTTGAGTCCCGGCCCGATTGGCAGATCTTCGTCGATCTCGCGCGGCGACTTGGACGTGGCCAGTATTTCCCGTACCAGACGTCGCACGACATCTGGGAAGAATTGCGAGTCGCCTCCCGTGGCGGCACCGCGGATTACTACGGCATGAGCTGGGAGCGCATTGAGGACGAACAGGGTCTGTTCTGGCCGTGCCCCGAACCGGGCCATCCAGGGACACCACAGTTGTTTGCCGAACGCTTCTATCATCCGGACGGGAAAGCGCACATGGTGTCCATTCCCTACCAGCCACCAGCGGAGGAGCCAGGCGGTGACTTTCCCTTCAGGCTGACCTCGGGCCGCGTCGTCTATCACTATCTCAGCGGTACCCAAACACGGCGCCTCGGCTTCCTGAACTCGCAAGCGCCGGAGCCATGGGTGGAGATCCATCCTCAGGCGGCCGCGAAATTGGGGATTCTGGACGGCGATATCGTGCGGGTCAAGTCGCCGCGAGCGGCGATGGAACTCAAGGCGTTGGTGGTACCAACGATCCGCCCCGACACCCTCTTCATCCCGTTCCACTACGGCAGCCAGCAGGCCGTCAACCAGCTGACTAATCCGGCCGTCGAGCCAACCGTCAAGATCCCGGAGTTCAAGGCCTGCGCCGCCGCGGTCGAGAAGCTTCAGGCTCCATCGTCTGCGGTCGGGGGCAAAGCCACCGAGAACTTCACCCCGGAAAACGCGCCGCAGCTCTTTCCATACTCCGTTGGCGAGACGAACAAGTACCTGCGCAAGGAATCGCCGGCGCACTGATCGCGTGCTCCTGAAAGGAGGATGGAGACGTCATGGCCGTCACTGTCAAAACGCTGTTCGTTGACCCGTCGCGCTGCATCGGCTGCCGCGCCTGTGAGGCTGCCTGCCGCGAGTGCGATTCCCACAAGGGCGAAAGCATGATCATGGTCGATTTCATCGACCGGGGCTCCACTGTGGCGACCCAGCCGACCGTCTGCATGCACTGCCAGGATCCCGTCGCGCCATGCGCCCAGGTCTGTCCAGCCCTGGCCATTCTCGTCTCACCCGACGGGGTAGTTCACCAGGCTGAACCCTCGCGCTGCATCGGCTGCCGTAACTGTGTTTACGCTTGCCCCTTCGGCGTGCCGAAGTTCGATCTCGAAGCCCGGCTCATGAAGAAGTGCAACCTGTGCTACGACCGCACCAGTCAGGGACTCAAACCTTGGTGCGCCCAGGCCTGTCCTACACAGGCGCTCTGGTACGGTGATTATGAGGAATTCATCAATCAGCGTGAAGGACGGCCAGTGAACGTCACCGCATTTGGCACTCAGACTGTGCAGACAAAGGTCTATCACGTGCTGCCGGTCGATGTGTCGCGGTTGGACATAGCGGCCTTACTTGCCGAGGCGGAGGCATCGCTGACCCGACTCACTCACGAACGAGAGGAGGCCTGGGTTCTGTGAACGATACGGAGCATGACGGCCGTGAACGTCGAATCCGCCATCGGCCGATCTGGCAATCGGAGTTTCCGTATGCCTGGGATTCCGACGACCTGGTCTCGCGGCGGCAATTGCTGCGCCTGGCGGTCTTTGCCTCGGGTGCCCTCTTTGCTGCGACCGGCGTGCTGGCTGGGTTGGGCTATGCGCGTGGCAAGAGCCGTGGCACGCGCCAGCCAGTCGTTGCGGCCGCCGACGTTCCGGTTGGCGGAGTTCACTACTTCAACTACCCAACGTCCGACGATCGAGGCGCTGCTGTTGCACCTGTCGGAAGGTCAGTTCGTCGCCTACAGTTCCAAGTGCACCCATCTCTCCTGTGCGGTCTACTGGCAGGCACAGGAGGGCCGGTTACTGTGTCCCTGCCATGAGGGTGAGTTTTCACCGCCGACGGGGGACGCGATCAAGGGGCCGCCAAGTCGTCCGCTGCCGAAGATCGTGCTGGAAGAGCAGGATGGGATGATCTTTGCCGTGAAGGAGCTGCTGTCGTGAGGCATGGACGAGATCTCCAGCGGACCACAACCGAGCCGGAACGTCGCCAGCCGATCGCGGCTCACATCGCCCTGATCATGTTCGGGCTCTCCGTCGGGCTGGTGTTGATGGCGCTACAACTCTGGCTCCTTACCCTGGCATTTGACCTGTTCGAGTCGGGAGTACGGTTCCAGACCACGGTCATCGCTGCGATCAGCGGACTCGTCTTCGTCGGTGGACTGGTCATGCTGCGGTTGCTCGACCGCAACTCACACGTCGGGGCGTAGATCAGGATGCCGGACCTGGATGACCGATCCAATGACCAGCGTTCCTTCGATCCGGGGCCGATAGGCGGCCAACTGGCCAATATCGTGCGCGGCCTGCTCATCCGTGCCCGCTTTGTGAACCTGGCCCGACGCCATGACTCCCTGCTTGTCCTTAGCCTCTTCAGCTTCGTCAATGGCTGTCTCTCGATCGCCATCATGGCGGCGGCGGCGCTCGTCAGCGGCCAGCCCTTCATCTTTCCTTCGTTGGGGCCGACTGCCTTTCTCTTCTTCTACACGCCGCTCGCGCCTCCGGCCAGCCCGCGCAACGCGCTGATCGGGCATTTCATCGGCGTGGTAGCGGGCTGGACGAGCTTGCTCGTCTTCGGCCTGCGGCACGTCGGACCGGCTATTGCAACCGGAGTCACTGGCCCCCGCATCGCCGCGGCCGCGCTTTCACTCGGACTGACCAGCGGGTTGATGGTGCTGTTCAAGGCGCCGCATCCGCCGGCTGGCGCGACAACGCTCATCGTGTCGCTCGGGATTCTGCGGACTTTCGACCAGATGGTAGTCTTGATGGCCGCCGTGGTCCTCCTCACGATTCAAGCGTTCGCGATCAACCGGCTTGCGGGACTCCCCTATCCAGTCTGGTCGGCGCGCCCGGCGGATCCGAAGATGCCACAGCAGAACCCGTGAGCGTCGCAACCGACCGTGAGCCCGCTGGGAGTCGAATCCAGAATCCGCGAGTTCGGCGCCCACGACGAGCGTTGGCGCCGAGCGGTCGTTGAGCGTGACGACGTGGTCGTTGCTGACGGGCAGTCGCTGTCGTTCGACGGGGGAATTGCCGAAGCTCTGGCTGACCAGGACCTGAGCGGAGCCTGATGTCACCGAGCGCAAGGTTCGCACCTCAGCGCGTCAGGCGTTGTACCGTCAGATGGCATCGCCGGTGAAGTCTCAGGTCGGGATCAGAACACGCATTCTCCACGAGCGCTTTTGCACACTGACTTTGGCCGCGGGTCGCTTGATTCGAGGGAGGATCTCGCATGTATTCTTCGCGCCATTCGAGTTTGGCTGAGTTCAGGAACTCCAGCACGCGGCCCGTTGCCCTGTTTATTGATGACGGCGGCGTGTTGAACGACAACGGCCTTCGGGCGATCGAGTGGCGACGTTTGATCGGCGAGTTCATGCCTCCAAGACTGGGGGGAAGTCCTGAGCATTGGATGAGCGCAAATCGCGTGGTCTTCCCACAAATTTGGGCGAACCTCCTATCACGGATGCCCAAGTTCGCCAGCCACCATGCGTTCCAGCACGCCTACGCCACCGAGTGGATGAGCTCCATGTGCGCCCGCGTCGGTGTCCCATCGGTCCCCGACCATATTGCGATTGAAGTCCATAGAGCACTTTCCATCTACGTCGGAGAACGCGCGACGTGCGCGATTCCTGGCGCCGCCGATTCGGTTCGCACGCTGCATCGCGCGGGATACACGCTCTATATGGCGTCGGGAACACCATCGTGGGAACTGCAAGCTATCCTGTCGAAGATGGAGATCAATGACCTGTTCTCGAGAACCTATGGGCCGGATCTCATCGATCACGTCAAACACGGCGTGGGCTTCTATCAGCGGTTGTTCGACGATACCGGTGTCGCGCCGAGCAGCGCGCTGGTCATTGAGAGTGACGCAGCGTGTTGCCGCTGGGCGTCTGAGGCCGGCGCAAATGCCGTCTGGGTCGATGCTGAAGGTCGGGGAGCCGCAACATCACTGGAAATGCTCGTATCATCGTTGGTCCCAGACTGAGATCTATCAGCTCCGCACTCGATGATTCGTCGCTTCCTGAGTGATCAGGCACTCGCTGTCTTGTCGCCCGGCAACTGATGGAAAGTCGTACGTTTGCCGGTCAGATTCCAGGAGAATGATGGCCGTGATGTAGTCAACGACCTGACGACTTCCCGTGCTCCACGAGTGCGAGCGCGGACCCTCGATCGACCACTGAGACAGCGTCGCCGTTCCCAGAGGGCTGATCCGATTTGTCTGTTCGGTTGCCGCTCGCTTCATCCAGCACTCGTGTCATTCGTCTCTCCATCATCTGGCGGTGTGGGCTTTGGCATTCCACCGTCGAACGGGAGCTTGACCACGAACGTCGTGTGTCCCGGACCAGTCTGATACGTAATGGCTCCGCCATGTTTGCGGACGATGTTGTTGCTAATACTCAGCCCGAGTCCGGTCCCCTTGCCGACCGATTTGGTGGTGTAGAACGGTTCGAACAGGTGCTGCTGAACGTCGATCGGAATGCCTGGGCCGTTATCACTGATCTGCACGACGACTGACGTGTCTTCGACTGACGTTCGAATGGTGATGTCGCCCTTGCCGTTCAGCGCGTCGGCCGCGTTGTCGAGCAAATTGGCCCAGACCTGGTTGAGCTCGCTGGCGAATGCCGTGATCCGGGGAATGTCGTTCGCATACGCACGGTGCACATTGATCCCCCGAAGTCGGTAGCGCAGCACGGCCAGCGTCTGTTCAATTCCCTCATGCACATCAACATCTTGAATCGGGGCCTGATCGAGACGGGTGAAGGATTTGACGCCACCGACGATTTCAGCAATCGCCTTGCCGCTCGCCCGAAGACTGTGAAGGATCGCGAAGGACAACTGTCTGCTGGCGATCCAGTTGAGAACCGTCTCCAGGTGCTCAGGTTCAAACTGCTCGTCGATGCGTCGCACGACGTCGACGGTCACTCCGGCGCTGATGAGAGACGAGGCCAAAGTCGCCGCACCACCTAACCACTTGCTTTCTATCCAGACGCGCAAAGCGTCTTCCTCGTCGGCTCGTTCGAGCGCGTCCACGAATCGAGTCGCCGCACCTGCATCTTGCATTCCCTGGCGTAGATCGTCGATCCGGCTTTGCTGCTCAGCACTCAGCGAGAACGAACCGAGTTTCTCGGACCAGCGCTCCCAATCAAGCACGGATTCCTCAAGTTGACTTGCACCGCGTACGATGGCGGACGACGGATTGTTGAGTTCGTGCGCCAGTCCCGCCGCGAGCGTTCCGAGCCCAGCCAGCTTCTGATAGTGCACAAGGCTCGACTCCGAGTGCTTGAGCCTCGCCGTCACGGTGCGCAGCATCAGAAACATACTTTCCGGATTGGAGATGAGCGCTTCGTGCCAGCGGTCGTAGGAGATTTCGAGCACCTTCGTGGGAACGCGCGCGCGCAGCGTTGCGGTTCGTGGCTCCCCGATGAGAAGCGACATTTCCCCGACAATGTCTCCAGTCCGGCGGGTTGCGATCGTGACGTCTTCAGAACCAATCCGTCGCAGGATATCAAGCTCTCCATCGAGGACGTAGTACGCCGCGTCGGCTTCAGCGCCCTCGTTGACCAACACGTCACCGCGACCGAATTCGAGCACCTTGGCGTCATTGAGTAAGCGTTCTATATCCTCCTCCGCGAAGGACTTCAACAACGGCAACGTGTGGAATCGGACGCGCTGGGCTTCACTTGGACCGTCATCGTCATGGCTCAGCACGTTGCGCCATCCTCCCTAGACCGTGCTCAGATACCGGTGCACGAAGTGAATGGCCATTGCCCCCTCACCAGTCGCTGAGGCAATCCGTTTGATCGACTCATGACGGATGTCCCCCGCGCCGAAGATGCCCGGCACGTTCGTTTCGAGAAGGAATGGTGGACGTTTGAGTGGCCAGGCTCCTTCGCCCGTTCGGGAAGCCGGCAGATCGGGGCCGGTTATCACATAGCCGCCGTCATCGAGCTTCACGAGTCCTGACATCCATTCCGTGAACGGCTTAGCGCCGATGAAGATGAACAGATCGTCCGCCGGAACAATGATCTCCTCACCACTGTCGCGGTTTTGAAGTCGCAAGCTCTCGAGGTGCAAATCGCCGAGCGCCTCGGTGACGCTGGTTCGAACCATGACCTGGATGTTCGACGTCCGCTGGATGCGATCGATCAGATACTGCGACATCCCGCTTTGATCGAGCGAGTCGCCGCGAACCAGGATGGTGACACAGTCGGAATACTCGGCAAAATAGATCGCCGCCTGGCCCGCCGAGTTGCCACCGCCGACGATGAAGACGCGCTCGCCTCGTGTCGCGATCGCCTCGGAGAGGGCCCCGCCATAATAGACGCCTGCGCCGGTCAATCGCTCGATTCCGGGCGCGTCGAGCCGTCGGTATGAAACCCCGATCGTGATGAGGAGCGCGTGACAGCTGATTTCACTGCCGTCGCCGAGCTGGACTACTCGATACTGCCCCTCGACCCGAATGCCGACGACCGTGGCCGTCAACATCTCCGCGCCGAGACGACGTGCCTGCGCGACGGCTCGACGTGACAGATCGGCGCCGCTGAGTCCCGCAGGAAACCCAAGGTAATTCTCAATGCGGGAGCTTGTTCCTGCCTGACCACCCGGAGCCTGTCGTTCGATGAGCAGCGTCCGCAATCCCTCAGATGCGCCGTAGACCGCGCCCGCGAGTCCCGAAGGTCCTGCGCCAACGATGATCAAGTCGTAGAACCTGCGCTCTGGCGCAGTCTTGAGCCCAACTGTGCTCGCGACATCCTCCTGTGCGGGCTGCACCATGGTCGAGCCGTCTGGGAGGATCAGGACGGGCAAATGCAGTGCGTCAAGGCCGGCATGGTTGAGCAACTCGCATGCTTCGTCGTCCCGTTCAATGTCCAACCACGTGTAGGGAACGAGGTTCCGCGCCAGAAAATCCTTGATCTCGAACGTCTCCGGCGACCAGCGGTTCCCGACAATCCGAATCCCTTCAAACGGCGGGTAGTACGTCGATTGCCACTCGTCGAGCACGTCGTCGATTACTGGAAAGAGGTGCTCTTCAGGCGGATCCCACGGCTTGAGCAGGTAGTGATCCAGCTGCACGTCGTTGATCGCCTGAATCGCGACCTCGGTGTCCGCGTACGCGGTCAGCAGGACGCGTTTCGCGTCCGGATAGATCTCGATCGCTTCCCGTAGGAACTCGATGCCCGTCATGCCGGGCATCCGTTGATCGACGACCAGCAGGGCGACCGGCGCGCCGCGAAGCTTCAGACGTTTCACGGTCTGCAGGGCGCTCGCTCCGGAGACGGCCTGCAAGATTCGGTAATGCTCTCCGTACCGCGGCTGAAGGTCTCGCAATACGGCCGCGACCACGTTTTCATCGTCGTCAACAATCAGAATCGTCGGCAGCTGTGCCATTTTCCCTACTCCCATCAATTACATCTTCGTTCGTGCTACTGACCGGCACTTGTAGCGCTCGATCCGAACACTCTGAATCTAGCGGTCTTCCATCCCGTCAACATCGTTGGAACTACCTGTTCGCTGTCGTGACGGCTCGAGACCCGGCACGGCCAGAACTACCTGTTCGTCGGCAAAGCCGATGGTGAGACTGGTCGCGAAGCACACGGCGTGGGCCGACATTCTGTCGTCGTCGTGAAGTGGCTCAAGTTGCCCCGCTTTGACCTGGCTGCAGCCGCACTGATTGGAGAATCTTGCGCAGACACCAGGCTCAGGCTAGGTGCTACTGGCGCAGGAACCTGTTTGCGTCGAATCTCTTGGTTTCGCATCGGCACTGTGAAGCGTCGCGACAAGGGCCGGTCGCTCCAGCGCCAACGAGACGGCCATACCACCGACGATCGCCCAGAGCGGCGCGCCAATTCCGAGAATCGTCAATGGAGACGACGCGATAAGGAGCGCGAAGAAGCTGCCGAGCTGAATATCCGACGTTGCGGTTTGTTCGATCGTGCCCAGAAGTGTGCAAAGAATCGCAAGCCCCGCCAGTGTCGCGACCAGGCTGGCCGGAAGGACGTAGAGCAGAGCACTCGCGGTAGACGCGGCGAACGCCAGCAGGATGCATCCGACGCCAGCAATCACCGCGGCTACATAGCGTTGTTGGCGTGGACCAGCATCGCTGCCAGCCAGAATCGCTGTACCGGACGACTGGATGGTGGCCGGATGACCGCCAAACAGACCGTTGAGCATTGATAAGGCGCCGACCGCCACCGTCATCACGGTGATCGGCGGCCGGTAACCCTCGCTAATCAACACCCCGATGCCCTGAATGTTCCCGGTGCCGATCACGAGTATGACCAACGGCAGCGACAACGTCAGGAACGAGTTGATGGACCAGGAGGGCGTGAACGCGACGAGCTGTGGCGCGGCAAGGCTGAGATCGGCGAAATGGACCTGACTGCTGGTCGCGGCCGCCAACAGACCAGCCAGCACTGCTCCGCCGACAGCCGGGAGCCAGGCACGATTCAACGCTCTGGCGCCGACGTAACCGGCGATCGCCGATCCCACAACCATCGGGTTGGCGTCGAGCTGCGCGAAGATGCCGGTCGCGTAGTGGAGAATGGTGCCCGCGAACATGCCGAGCACGATCGGTTGAGGAAGCCAGCGCGTTATTCGCGCGCCGATTCCAAAAAGACCCAGCAAGGTGATGATTAGTCCGGCCAGCATTGTCGCGCCCGCCAGGGTTTCGCTGTTGGATCCAACCCCGGCCGTGCCGAGGAAGACCAGACCCGGTATGGTCCAACCGATTGCGATCGGTTGCCGATAGGAGAGCGAGAGCAGAACCGTGCCGGCGGCGGACGTCAGAAAGGTGATGAAGAACCAGCTCGTCGCGACGCCTTCGGGAACGTTGAGTGCGGCCATGACGCCGAGGAAGACCGGGATCGCGCCGAACGCGTACCATAGGATCGCCGTAATCGCGGCGGTCAGATTGAACATGTTAAGTGGCTGGCTGGACTCTTCCGTTGGGTCCGCCGAGGCACGGCGTTTGGCCACTTGAAGTGCCCTCGTTCCAGCTTCCGGGGACGATCGAGACAGCGTCATCTCCCACCTCAACTCTCGACATAACAAATGCAGCGCGGTGCGCCGCTCACATGAGTTCGATGCTAGCGGCGCCAGACAGGCCTGCTAAGGAGAGGAATACCTGAACGGGTGTTTCGAACGCGCGGGAATGACCCAAAGAAATACCTACCCGGGCACGGGTGTCGTTCGGCGTTCAGCCGAGGACGCACTTCCTGGGTCGACGTGGTGAGATCCAGCTCTGACTACTATCGAAACGGGAATCTGATTTGACGTCGGAAACGACCGGTAGGCCGTGTTCACACCGCCGGTCGATTCCGATTTTCGACGGACAAATGACTCTCGGGGAGAGAACCACTTCACGCTTTCGCCGGCTTTGTCGCACTGGAGCCTATATCCGTCAGGAAAATGTGGGCAAGGAGGAGCACGAGCGCGATCTCAGCAGTCGTCGCCACTATGTCATGCACGGCGATTTCCTCAATCTCTCCGGCGTTCGGGCCAACGTACGGCACGCCGCTCGCGCGCGACACGGCCCACATGGCAACAATCGCCAGATTCCCGGCCATCCCGGCTATGAGCACGGCTCGGCTTGGTCTCTGGACCAGGACCAGCGCGAATAGAACCTGCAGTAACGCGGAAATCAGGAAGAACACGCCGTAGCCCCACCACTCTTGAAAGTGCTCCGGAGTTACGAGCAGGTGAATCGACGCCGCCACGAGGGAAATCATCGCCCCAACGTAGAGGATTGGTTGACCTGCTGTCCGGCTCTCGCTGTCGGGCTCGCCAATCCCGTCCAGTCCGAGAGCTCCGACAGACGGAAAAGGATCGGGCCGGGACGTACCGGCGGCGTTATGTTGAAAGCTGGCGTCGAGTGAATCTCCATCTTGGAGGTTCAAGGGTGACATCGTCTATCCCCTTTCCGTGTCTAGCTGATGAAGCCAATGCGGCTGTTCCCGAGTTTGTCGTTCGGCGTCGTCACACGGCGATGGTAATCACCCCGGCAGCGATCAAGGCTCCAGCCCAGACGCGATCGAGGTTGAACCAAGCTTCACGCAAGACACGCAGTCCCAGGCGATCGAACACGATGAGCGCGATCGCACCCATCACTGCCAGCATGGCCAATGTGTGAATGGCGACGATCAGGAGATCAGGTGCCGGCAGCACCGGTAACGTCATGTCCATTGTCATGTGCCTCGAACGGGATCCTGTTGTCACCCGAGCCGCGGGTATGTTCACGATCAACGGGACAAGCATCAGACCGGCGCCGTGTGCCGTTGCCATAAGAAAGGACCAAACGGTGAGGTCGCGTTTGCCCACGCGCATCCCAACCCAGCGGGGATGCGACATCGGCGAGAGTGCTTTGTAGGCCCCGAACAATATCAGGATGCTTGCTCCTAGAATCTTGAGCAGAGTAACTGGGAGGAAGACGCCGAATGCGGCCACCAGGACTACGACCGATGCGATTGACGCCGCGTGTCCCAGCGCAATGGGTCCGAATGAGCGGAGCACTGCCGATTTTCGACGTTCCTGGAGCCCAACCGCGACGGCGAAGAGCCAGCCCATGGCGGGGTTCAAACCGTGAAAGGCGCCGAGTAAGATGAGCACCACCCAGGGTGAGATATGGACCATCGTCGTTCCTCGTTTCAATCGGTCGGCTGCCTCCCGCCGCCGAGCGCCTGATTGGGTGCCCAGCGGCGGGAAAGCACAAGTATCGAGTTAGTTTGGGTAGCAGTAGGAGTCAGACGACGCGTCGCCGCCCTGTAGCCGGACTTGATGCGGGCGCTCCCCGCCGAAATCGACAAAGAACTCTGGGTCAATCTCGAGTCCACCTCCGTCTGGAGCGTCGAGCTTGACGGCCCATCCACGGATTCCTTCTGGATAGAACTGAGCATCCCAGGAGGCGTACAGGGAATTGGTCAGGTAGACGCGTCGGCCATCCCGGCTCAGCTCCACCATTTGCGGACCACCGTTGAGCGGGCCAGTTCGCGGATGAGCGGCGTGCCGGACGATGCCGCCAAGGTGGACCGAACCGGTCTTGCGCGGGTTGTAGGGATCGCTGACATCGTATCGCTGGAGTTCTCCTGTGCCCCAGCAGGAGACGTAGAGAGAATTGTCATCCAGCGACAAATTGATATCGGTGACCAGCGGTGGCACGGCGCCAAAGCCCTTGAGTAAGGGCGGCAGTTGCGCAGGATCTGCCGGTTCAGCCGGGATTTCGATCACCTTTCGAATCGCCCAGGAACCGCCATCGCGATACCAGAGCCAGACTGAGGAGGAAAGGTCTTTCAAACTCGTGACGACGCCGGCGAAACCATAGGATTTGTTCGGATCATGGGCCGGCCGCAGTTCCAACACCATCTGCTGCTCCGCGCCGAGGTCGAGCGCTTGTTCGTGCTTCCGCGTGCGAAGGTTCCAGACGTGAACATGATGACCGTATTTGCCTGCGAGTAGGAGTTCAGGATTCAGGCCATCCTCAACCATGTTTGGTGTGCCCCACTCGCTCGTGATCATCGTGTCATGACCGAGATGCCACCAGAAGTCGTACGAAAGACGTTGCGGACCGCGGTCTGCTTCCCACGGCCCTTTGATCGTGAAGTGTGTGTGGTCCATCAGGAAGATCCCCCCTGGCCCATCTCCACTCGGTGAACCCAGAGCACTGACGTAGATCGCATCGGGACCGCAGTGAATCGTGTGCGGCCTGCTGTAGCCACTCTTCTGGTGCAGTTCTTCTGCTTCGATCGTCTTCACGATATGCGGGCGTCTCGGGTCGGGCTTGGTGTCGATGACGTACATCCGAGACGAGCGAAGTCCCGGGACCAGGAGATACCGCCGCTCCATGTGCGGGTGCGGCATGCTCGGACAGAGCGCCGCGCTGCAGGCGTTCCAGCCGAAGTGGTGCAACTCGTCACCGACATTCGGCAGGTCAACTCGACCCACCACAGTGCCGTACATGCGCGAATTCGGATCAACGTCAAGCACGGCGATGGCGTCGGAACGGCCCGTCCGATCAGGATTGAGCACCGCGACATAGGCCAGCGTCTCGGTCGGTGCCTCCATCGCCATGCGCGGATTCGGGTAGAAAGTTTGATCAGGGATCCAAGTACTCATTGTGCGTTCCTTTCAAAGGCTAATGCTCAAGACGTCTACAGGGACTCCAAACAGTTCTCAACCAGGCTCGAGAACGTGGCCGCAGGTCGATCCCGCCGAACTGCCGACTCCTTGGCGCAGCCATGAATCGCCTGGAATCGTCACCCTCGAGTGACCGTTTTGGCTCGTCTCGTGTAACGGAGGATCGGCCACTTCTCTGGGTCGTTCCCGGTGACCGGTTGAGTCGAATTGAGAAACCCTCCCTCTCGGTGAAGGCCGTACCGCGTGCCAGTCGACGCGACGACAACACCGTAGACGGCGGGGGCGTCCCGCACATCGTCAGAACTACCTGTGAGGCACAATCGAGTAAAACTGCGTCCGGCCGCCATCGGCCGGACGGGCTTCCAGCAGGGGGTCCAGACTTGAGAGGTTTGAGCCGCGACATGTGGGCATGCTGTTTCCGGTGGTCAGCCGGTCAAAGAGACGCGGGCACTACGGAACACCGATGAGTCATCACGCCGGACCAACGAGTGCGAGCTTTGACCGTCACGACGAAGAGGACGAACGGGTCGTGACGGTCAATGTGGGGAGTTCACCCTCGATCGGTCACCTGGACCGTGAACGAGGATGAACATGAACGTGGGCAAAGTTACGGGCGCTGCGCGACGACGGCTTTCGCGGTTCGATCGCGGTCTTCGCCTGCTCCTATTACTGGAAGTGACACCATGATCGGCCGCCGAGCATCCTCCAGAAGCTGTTCTGTAGCGTGTCGAAATCGCGACTGAAGGCGCTCATCTGTGATCATGCTTGCGAGATCGTCAGTGATGGTCTTCGTGCGTGCTAATGCCTGCTTGCTGCCAGTTTCATCGGCTTGCGCCCGGTATAGCTCCGCGAGCGCAAGATCGATCCGCCAGAGAATCGGACGATAGGACAACTGCTCCGCGCGCGTTCGAGCGGACTGCAATGCATGCTCCGCGTCCCGATACCGCCGGAGCCGGGTCAGAGCAATGGCACGAAGCAACTCAACGTCGGGGATGACCGGCGCATCTATGTGGTGTGGCTCGGTGCGTGCGAGCGCGTCGATAATCGCGAGCGACTCCTCGAAGTTGCCCTCCGCCAATTCAAGAGCAGCCTGCTGAAGCCATATGTTTCGCCGCGCCACGGTATTTGGCGGACTATCATCTCCATTGAAAGACGCGAGCAGGTGTGAGGATTGGTCCAACTCGTTGCGTGACAGATGGACCTCGGCCAGACCGGCGGTGATCAGATTCGTCCAGTTGTCTGAGCCCATCTGACGCGCCGCGGTCGAGGCGAGTTCAAAGTGCTGGCGCGACTCTTCGAATTGGAACAGGTTCAACGTGATGTGCCCCAGAGCGACGTGAGCAGCAACGGTCCACTGACGGTGACCGATTTGCTCGGCGATCCGTTGTGCCCGCTTCGCATGTGCCAGTGCATCTGAATAGTTCCCGCGAATGTCGGCAGACAATGCCAGAGTGAATTCCGCAAAGGACTCACCGGCTTCCCAGTTGATCTCGCGGGCGATCGAGACTGCCTCTTCGGCGTATCGAGAAACCCCGACCAAGCCATCAGCCGGGACCACGACCCGATCGAGAACGGTGCCGTGTGTCAGGGTCCGCATCGAAAGGCTCGATACCAGCCCCTGCCGGTCCTCAACCGCGCGAAACTGGGCCACTGCTTGGTCGAAATAGCACGCGGAGGATGGAAGGTCCCCTGCCAGGTAACACGCGGTTCCCAAGAAATCACGTGTTTCCGCGCCTCCTCTCTTGTCTTCCAGCTTGTCGAAGATCATGGCTGCTTCCTCATGCAGTTGAAAGGCCGCCTGCGGCGCTCCAGTGTTGCTGTTCCAATTGCCGAGCCGATTCAAGCTGTGAGCCAGCAAGGGCTCGTCCGCGAGTTGCCGGGCAAGATCAAGCGCAAGACGGTAGTATCTGCCGGCCTGGTCATAGTCTCGTTCCACCCAGGCCGATCCGAGACCAATCAGAGCCCGCCACTCATCACGCAGATCGCCCTGTGACTTAGCTCGCTCGATTGCCCGATGAAAGTCTTCCCTGGCAGCCTCATAGTCACCGACGAGTTCGTGAGCATGACCTCGTAGTTGGTAGGCGTTCGCGGGCATGTCCAGATTCAGTTCGTCAGCCAGCCCCTGGGCCATAGAGACGTATTCACGGACCGATTCCGGTTCGTAGAACGACTGCGCCCGCGAAGCCGCACGAAGCAGCCAGGATATCGCCCGCGCATCTCCGGCTCGAAAGAAGTGGTGTCCGATGCTCGCCGCATGCTCATCCAGATGTTCTCGGTAGTGATTCTCCAGGACCTCCGCGACTCGCCGATGCGCGTCCCGGCGCTGACGACGAAGCATCGTCGAGTAGACGACCTCCCACATCAAGGTTTGACGAAACGTGTACTCGCGCTCTGGTTCGTTCCCGGACGTATAGATTTGCCCCAGGCGCTCGAGAAGTTCCAGTTGATCTTCGAGTTCACTGCTGCTTGACTGTGCGACAGATTGCAGGATGGTCGACGAAAACGTTCTGCCGACGACCGCCGCCTGCTGGAGAATTCGTCGCGTGTCCGCTTGAAGGTTGTCCAGCCGTTCGAGCATGAGAGCCTGGATACTGTCCGGGATCGAGATCGTCGAAACATCAAAGGTCGGAACCGGACGCCATGGTTTTTCTGCTCCTTCTCCGGACGACTCGAGCGCTCCATGATCGATGAGCGAGCGCACGATCTCTTCAATGAACAACGGAACGCCCTCGGCCTTTTTCAGGATGGCTTGACGAAGCTCATCGTAGCTGTCGGGAATCTCGACCAGGGAATCGACCAATTGCCTGCTCGCCTGCTCCGATAATGGGTCCAGATGAATTTCGATGCATCGGTCGCCGAACTGTGACAACGCGAATTCTCTGACTCGTTGGACTGGGCTTTGGTCTTCGGGTCGAAAAGCCGATACGAAGAGAATGGGCATCTGGGTGACCAGTTGAAGCACGTGGCACATGAGCTCGGCAGACGCGGTGTCGAACCACTGATGGTCATCGCCAATAAAGGCGACTGGCCCGCCGGCGTTCCAGTTTCGCAGAATCTCCAGAAAGACCGCGTACATCTCGCGTTTGAACGCGTCGCCGTCCGGTTCTGACGATGAGGTTTCCAGTGGTCCTCGGCCTGCCATGCTGTCCGCGGCAAGGACGCGATCGACAACACGAATGGCTTGCGCCTGAGCTTCCGGCGGCATCTCCTTCACTCGCTCCGTGACCTTCTCATGAACGACGTCCAGCGTGTCTGCGGGGTCGATTCCGAATCCTTGTCGAAGCCGCTGTTCGAACGCGCCGTACGGCTGAAGCGCCTCAAACGAGTGAAGTCGGATCTCCAGCCACTCGACATGAGGTGCGCCGTGATCCTGGCCCCGAACACGGCGGTCGGGATTCCCATATCGTCGCAGCTCCTCCAGAAGTCGGCTCTTGCCGAGTCCTGCGTCGCCCACCAGCAGAACGATCCGCCCTTGCCCAGACCGCAGATCGTCAAGTGCTTGGCGAAGAAGCGACATCTCGTGGTCACGCCCGACGAGCGGCGTGCCAAGACCGGCGACGTCCCACAGTCGTCCGGGAACAGAAGTAGAGCGCACGACCCGATAGATCGCCTCCGGGCGCGACTTGCCGCGAATATCGATGTCACCGAGCGGTTCGAACTCAAACAAGGGTGCGGACAGACGATAGGTGGCGCTGGCGACCTGCACGGTTCCTGGTCTCGCCAACTCCTGCACGCGCGCGGCAACGTTGATGGCATCTCCCATGGCCGTGTATTCGAAACGGTCACGAGCGCCGAATTCGCCGACCACGACGTGGCCCGTGTTGATACCCACCCGGACATTGAAATCCAGCCCGTATCGGCTCCTGATCGATTCGTTGAAGGGCCGAATGGCATCGAGGATGTCAAGACCGGCGAGGATCGCGCGCTGGGGATCGTCCTCATGTGCGTCCGGCGCGCCGAAGAACGCCAGGATAGCGTCCCCCATCAGCCGGGCGACGGTTCCGCCATATCGATTGATCGGCAGAATCAAGTATTCGAACGCCTGGTGCATCACGTCGGCCCATTCCTCCGCGTCCAGGCGTTCCGCCATCGCCGTTGACCCGACAACATCGCAGAAGAGGATCGTCAGGATGCGCCACTGATCGGTCATTGGGACGTCTCCCGTCCCTTCCTGCATTTGGGTCTGCGATCGCTTCTCCAGATCGCGTGCGGTCAGGTTCGAAGACTGTGGAACCGTCGCGAGCGTAGTCCCGTTGTCATGGTTCTGCTTGCGAGAGAATTCGTGCTCTTGCATGCGCCGGCCTTTCTTCACGTAGTCCAATGCAGAGCTGCTGCGTCATCGGCCCCACCATAGAGAGTGCAATCCGACCCGCCATCCGCAGAATTACCCGTTCGCGCCGTTACCCTGACGCGTCATAATCAAGACTCTGATGGGGTTTCCGACTACCGCGCATGGTTGACCGGCAATTCTGGTCAGCCAGGTTCCGCGGTCGTTTCAGGCCACTTCCGGATGGTGTATTATGCGAATATCACCCTGCTTCACTTGTGAATCGGTGAGGTTACTGCAGGACGCGCTGAATATGGGTAGTTCGGAGCAGCGGCTCGATCTAGTCGATTCACTCCACGCCGGCGCGCGGCCTCTGTGGCGGCACGAGTTACCCTCGCGTCAAACGAGCTTCGTCGGTCGCTCAATGGAACTGGCAGAACTGGTCGGCTTGTTCGAGTCCCCCGATTGCCGGATGGTGACTGTCATCGGTGCGGGCGGAATTGGCAAGACCCGTCTCGCACTGGAAGTCGCGAAAGCCATTCGCGACCGATTTGCGGACGGTGTCGTGTTCGTTCCGTTGCAGTCGGTAAGTGCCGCTGACTCGATCGCGCCAACCATTGCATCGACACTCGGCCTGCCGCTCACGGGACACGAAGAGGAGCGCGAGCAGGTGGCTCGGGTTCTTCGTCCCCTCCAGTTGCTGCTCGTCCTGGACAACTTCGAGCACCTCACCGGGGAGGCGCCGTGGCTGGGTGAACTGCTGGAGAAAGCTCCTGGGCTACGCGCGCTCGTCACATCACGCGAGGCACTCAACATTCGCGAAGAGTGGCGCTACCCGCTTGCCGGCCTGGCGACAACGGACGAGACCGGAGACGACCCCGCTCAATCAGAGGCGGTTCGGCTCTTTGTTGAGCGAGCTCGCCAGGTACGACGTGAATTTTCACTCGATTCGGAGCGGGAGGGGGTCATCCGGCTCTGCCGGATAACCGAGGGGCTTCCCCTGGCACTGGAGCTCGCTGCGGTCTGGGTCAAGATGCTGTCAGCGGCCGCTATCGCGGATGAGATCGACCGCAACATTGGCTTTCTTGAGTCCACCCTGAACAACGTGCCTGCCCGCCATCGGAGTATGCATGCGGCGTTTGACTACTCGTGGGCGCTCCTCAGCGACGATGAGCGCGCCGTGTTCTGCCGCCTGTCCGTCTTCCGGGGCGGTTTTCGACGCGACGCCGCGGAGGGGGTCGCGAGCGCCACGCTGTTGCACCTGTCATCGTTGATTGACAAGTCGCTGCTGCGCAGCGGACCCGACGGACGTTTCGTTCTCCACGAACTGTTGCGCCAGTATGCCGAGGCGCGGTTGCGTGCCGACCCGGCGATGGCGGCGCAAACTGACGAGAAGCACCGTGACTTTTACCTGGGATTCCTGGCGGCTCGGCGTGAACGGCTGGCAGGGGGCGACCAGCATGACGCGGAAGCCGAGATCTCCGAAGAATGGGACAACGTCCGTACGGCATGGCGGTCGGCGGTTGCCGCGGGTGATGTCGAGAACCTCAGCCGGGGCTCGCACGCGCTGACCATGTTCTGTGACATCCGCACGCACCATCGGGAGGCTATCGGACTGCTTGAGGAGGGTATGCGAGCGATGCGCGCCGCTCCTCCGTCCCCAGCCGTAGAACTGGGCATTGCCGGTTCTCTCGTGGACGTGGCGCGTTTCTATCACCATGTGGGACAACTGCCGGCCATGCGCGCGGCGATTGAAGAGAGCGAAGCAATCTATGCTCGACTCGGAGAACAACCGCCCCCGGGACACATGACCGACCCCGGGACATTCCGGTCGCTACTGGCGCTCATCGACGGCGATTATGTTGAAGCCGCACGACTCGCCGGCGAGGCTATTGATGGCAACACTTCAGGTGGACGGCTTGGGAGCCTGCAGCTTGCGTGGTGGGTACGGGCGGCCGCGGCCCTGTGGCAGGAGGATACCGCCGCCGCCGCTGAGTACGCTCGACAGAGTACCGAGGCAGCGCTCGCGGTTGGGGATCGCTGGTATCTGACCTACGGTCGTAACATGCAGGGCCACGTCGCGAGGGCCCGTGGCGAATACGAACAGGCCCGGCAGCATTACACGGCCGGTTACGCAATTCGCGAAGAGTTCAATGACCCCGAAGGAATGGGCACCGCGCTCGCTCATTTGGGCAGCGTCGCCGCGCTCCAGGGCAATTGGCAAGAGGCAGAGCTGATTCTTGGACGGAGCCTTGACCTCGCGCGAGGAATCGGCGATCGGATCACGGTCGCGAACGCCCTTGACGGGCTCAGTGCCGTGCACTGCGCAACCGGCGACTTCGTCGCAGCCGGACTCGATCTCGCCGAGGGACTGCGTCTGATTTCCAGATCCGGCTTCATGCGGCTCCTGCTCAAACTGATGGCGAGTGCCGGCGACTGGTTGCTTCAAACAGGACATCCGACTGAAGCAGTCGAAACGCTCGCGCTCGTTCAGGCCCACCCGGCCGCCGACCACGAGACGAGAACCCGCGCCGGACATCTCCTCAACGCCGCGATGTCGGCCGTACCAGCGGACGTATACGACGCAGCCGTCGGTCGCGGTCGAGAAGCCGAACCCGATACCGTTGTACCGTTCCTCATACCTGATCTTACTGCACCGCCGGCGGTGGGGAGCACGCCGGCGGTGCAACACGGCGCACCCGATCGACCTGCTTCAGCGTCGCCCAACGCGGCGGCCGGTGCCGGATTGTCACCTCGGCAAATCGAGGTACTCCATCTGGTCGCACGGGGGATGACCGACGCTGAGATCGCCGATGAGCTTTTCATCAGTACACGCACCGTGAGCGGTCATCTTCAATCGATTTACAACAAACTCGGTATCTCATCGCGTAGCGCGGCAACCGCGTTCGCCTATGAGCATCACCTCGTGAGATCGACAGAGTCCAGGTCGTAGGCAGTTCTCAGATCCGGTCTCCATCGGCGGGCCCCGAGCGTTCCTCTGAGGGCGCGTGCCATTGCTAGCCGGGCTGTGCCATACGATGGACGTGCACTCGGGACGACTCGCTGGCCCCGCTGAGCCTGAACCATTGCGCGGTCAACATCGCAAGGGCGAGCGTTCCCAAGGTCGTGAGCACCAGGAACGGCATACTGGCGGATGGGTCATCGCGCCACATCATGACGACAGACATTCCGGCCACCGCGCCGCCCTGGCAGGTGAGGTAACCCACGATGCCATAAGCGGCCTTGCGGGCAGTCTTGTTGTGCCGCAACAAGCCAATCCCAATCGCCAGCGTTGCCGGAATGATAAAGGCCGTATCCAGGAGCTTGATGCTCCAAAAGACATTGGGATCGCCGAGATACTCCTGGGTGACGTTGGATCCGTTTGCCACTCCCCAAATCGACTGAGCCCAGGCCAGTCCGAGCAAAGTACCTAACGCCAGCAGGAGCCCGGCGGTGACATGTCTGAGCCGGGAGTCCGGCTCCGGAAGGTCGTCGACCTTCATCTCTGACCAGGCTCTGGCAGCCAGCGTCCATCCGAGCACGGTCAGGCTGAGGTAGAGGGGGAAGAACCTGCCAACGTTGCCGCTATAGCGCTCGTATTGCTCGC
The DNA here is from genome assembly GCA_963728335.1 of uncultured Chloroflexia bacterium. Lineage (GTDB taxonomy): Bacteria > Chloroflexota > Chloroflexia > Thermomicrobiales > Thermomicrobiaceae > CALAGB01. Next base: position 168,799 of record CAVSJP010000004.1, on the reverse strand, counting down.
CCACCACCAGCGATGTCGCGTAGTAGACGGAATAGAGCGTCGGGCCAAGCGCAACAACGGGCGCCAGTCGATGTCGTCGCAGCCAGAGGATGCCGGCCGTGACGGCTGCCGGCGCTGCGAGCGCCAGGGAAGCGAGATCACCGCCGACAATCTGGTTTTTCATCGCATCGGAGACTGGATACGTGATGACCTTGAGCACGAGCGGCCCCAACACCGCACTTGTAGCGAGTCCCCCACCCAGCGCCAGCAATCCAATTCCGACCATTCGTCGCCCGATCATGTCACGACTCCCTCCCAACTATGGAGCGACGGTATCGACCAAGTCCGTCTGTAAGACGGACGCGATCTCCTTTGCCCATCCTTGAATCGCGTCCCACTCGCGAAAATCTCCCGCTGGAGCCTTGACCATCCGCGCGATGAGACGTTCCTTGAGCGAGAGCGCGTCTGGGTCGAGCTTGCCGACGAACATCCGGTGCTCGCGTGCGCCGGAGGCGATCATGAGGGTGTCCAACTGATTCGGATCTCCCTTCGGCTGAGGATCTTCCTCTCCCAGCGGACCACTGCTGAAGATCCAGACGGGCATCTCTGCAAGTACGTCGTGCTGGCGCTCTACGAACGAGCGGGCCTCCGGGAGCCAATTACCCATATAGATGGCACTGCCGATGACCGCCGCGTCATAGGCACGTGCGGTCAACGCGTTGTTGATCGCATGTACCTCTGCCTGGAGTCCAGCCGACACCAGTTCATCGGCGATGGTCTCACCGATTTGGGCAGTACTGCCGTGTTTGCTGGCGATGGCAACGAGAATCTTCACAGTCGTCTCCCATCCGTGTGTGCCGGTCGCCTACGAAACGCCGATGGTTCAGTAGCATGGTGAACCGTACTGGGTGCACATCCACGAGCCATTCACCAGCCCTTTCGACGTTTCAGCCCAAGCCTAACAACGTGGTAGTGACATTACCGTGACCCAGCCAGCGGCGTCGCAACAAACTCGTGACAGCGTATATGGATATCTCTTTACCTGGTGCGGAGTGCGGTAAACCTGGCGCCGCTATCTCGGATATTGCGCACATGACACCGGACCACACATGGGTGTAACGCGAAGTTTGTTCGCCGGTGGGTAACCTGGAGTTAGCAGAGTCCCCGGTTCGCCGTCGAGAGTCATCGTTTGGTTCCTCACGGGATCAAACAGCGCAGCGTTCATGTCGGTCGAAACGCCCCGAGCTCGCTCAACTTCGAGGAGAGCGAGTGAGGAGGCTCCGAACATTGCCGATGAAATCGCCGCGCCCAACGTCTCGATTGCCCCGTCTGATCGCCGGTGTGCTGACAGGAACGTCGATGACCGGTAAACCGCTGGCGAAGATTGCCGAACGCACGTTGTGCTCCCACTACGACCTCCCAAGCACTGTACGTAATTGCACTCGGCATCGTGACCGGATTCGTGGTTGGCTTCGCGATACGCTGACGTCGGGCATTGCTCGAGGTGGCCGGCGTGTACATGACCGCGTTCGAATTGGCCCGTCTCAGCCTGTGCGGTCTCATAGTGCGCGGCGTCCACCGCGACATCGGCTCCGTCGTTACGTTCGGCCCGCTTCATACGGGGTGCCCACCGTCGTGTAGTTGACACCGGTCGTCTTGATTGCCTGGCCGGCCAGCACGCCGCCGATGCGCGGGGCCGACGGTACGGTGCTTCCTGGACGCATTGCCGAGATCACGTCGGTCAGACTCGGCGATCCCGAGCTTGCGACAGACCTCGACGACCGGGATCGGCAACCATACTGGCTCCGGGTCAGCGTCTGCCTTCCGATTACGCAGTGAATGACGCGAGATATTGGTGAATGGAGCTCACGGCCATCGAACCGTCGCCAACGGCACCGGCGACGCGTTTCACCGAACCATGCCGCACATCACCAACGGCAAAGACCCCTGGCAGGTTGGTCTCAAAGGGGAGCGGTAGTCGGCCAGAATCAACTGTGTGGTTGGCGAGCTCGTGACCGGTCAGAATAAAACCTCGCGCGTCATACTGCAGCACACCATCAAGCCATGCCGTGCGTGTCTCAGCTCCGATCAAGACAAAGACGGCTGCGGCGGAGACCACTTCGCGCTCCAGGGCGCACGTGTCCTCCAGTTCGAGGTGTTCGAGACGCGTTTCACCGCGACCGTCGACGACGCGCGTGTGGAGCCGAATATCGATGTTCGGGCTTAGCGCCAACTCCGTGATCAGGTAGTCGGACATGCTCGTCAAGGTGTTGCTGCGCACTAGCAGCGTAACGCGCGCGGCGAACTTCGCCAGATGCAGCGCGGCTTGGCCGGCAGAGTTCGCTCCGCCAATGACGTAGACCTCCTCGCCAACCATCGAAGGTGCCACCGAGGTTGCGGCACCATAGAAAACGCCCATGCCAACGAGGCGATCCAGCGCCGGAATGCCAAGCCGACGGTATTCGACCCCTGTGGCTATCATGACCGTCCGCGCCACGGCCCGGCTACCAGCGCTTAGCACGATCTCATGCCAATCCGCGCAGCTCGTCAGTTTCGTGGCGCGCTGCATGAACACGAACTGGGCGCCGAAGAGCAGCGCTTGCTCATAGGCCCGAAATGTCAGATCGCCGCCGCTGACGCCGCGCGGGAACCCCAGATAGTTCCGGATCATGGAGCTGGTCCCGGCTTGCCCACCCATGCCCTGTGGCTCGATGACCAGCGTTCGCAGCCCTTCAGATGCCGCGTACACCGCCGCTGAGAGCCCAGCCGGTCCTGCGCCGAGAATGGCGACGTCGAACATGTCGGCAGGCGGCCGAGTCTGGACCCCGAGTGCGTCCGCGACTTCAATATTCGTCGGATTCTGGAGCACGGACCCGTTGTGCTGAATCACGGCAGGCAACTGCCGTACGTCGACACGGTAGTCGGAAATAATCTGACGCCCTTCTGCTGAGTCGGCGGCGTAGAATCCGAAGGGAACGGTGTTACGGGCCAGAATATCGCGCAGTTCGTGGCTGCGCGGCGACCACTGGTCACCAACGACACGCACCACTTCATGGTGTGGCCGCTGGACCTTTGTCCACTGGCTGAGTGCATCCTGCACCTGTGGATAGAGCCACTCTTCGGGGGACACCCAGCCCTTCAGGATCGAGAAATCGATCCGACCCAACGCGATGGCCCGTTGGAGCGCCGGCACTGCGCCAGCCGGTATGCGAGTACCGCGGTCATCCATTGCGATCAGTAGCGCACGTCTGGCTTCTCGATGAAGTAGGTGGGCTTGTTCGAGAAAGGCGATTCCATCGAGGCCGTCCAACACAAGGTCGGAAGCGACGATGGCCACCTCGTCGCCATTCTGCGCCATACGATCGAGCGCTTCGATTCCCGCCTGATACGAGCCGACCGCCAGTACGCGGAAGTCCGCTCCAAACCGGCGGGCCAGCGCCATCTCGATCTTGTTCCGAGACTCGGCATCGGCATCGACAATGAACAAGACCGGAAGGTCTCGCTCGGGTCTATCGATTCTCACTCGCTCAGCCATCAAGTGGTTATTCCTTTCGCCGTAAAGATTTCGAGATTAGGCATCTTGTCGCTGCAGGAGTGTGGTAGCGACGGTCACCCTCACCGACCACTGGACACTGAAGACGAAGAAGCCAGTCGCGCCCCAACGCATCGGGGTCATGCCCAACACTCACGAACTGCGGTCCAGCGTTGCTAGTGAAATACTGATGGACGAATGTTCCCCATCGCCCAGGAATTGTGCGCGCGAGATGAGGCGTACGACCGTTTCGATGCAGCTCACGAAACTGCCACCGTCACGTCAGCAGTGAATTCGATCGACGCTCCAGCGTCATTCGTCGAAAGGGTTCGAATCAGTTCCTGAGTCAGGACGACGGCATCAGCCCCTACTCCGCAGAGTAGAGCCGAGCCACGAGACGACTGCCAGCTTCGACCAATGAAGTACAACCCCTCGACTGGAGACAGTCCCCCGCGTTGCAGAAATGCCTCGTGCTTATCCTTGACCTCCGGAATGGCTACCCAATCGGATTGGTCGCGATATCCGGTGGACCAGATCACCACGTCGATTTCAGCAGGTGCTCCTTCAGCAAAATACACTCGCTGCCCCGTCACTCCCGTGACACGACCCATCACGTCCACTCCCTTGGCGCGAAGCCGGTTAAACGCGAGGTCTTTCCCGGGGAATGGATCGGTGCGCATCAAATAGCGGCCCACCTTCGAATCGCGCGAAGCACCCAGCAGACCGAGCCGGTCCATCCACCAGAAGATGCTCTTACCCAGAAATCGATCCGGGCTGACCCGCCGAGGTCGTCCGGTGGACAGCAACACCCGGTGAGTTGCGCTCAACTCACGGGCAATCTGCCGACCGGTCGCACCGTCACCAACCACCAGCACCGTCCCGGCGGGCGTCTGCGCAGGATTACGGTAGCTTTCCGGGGTGAGCTGCACGACGCCAGTACTAAGTTGCTTGTTCAGTGGAGGAACAGCCGGTTGTTGGAAGGCGCCAGTCGCGAGCACCACGGCGCGGGCGGCTTGTTCCTCGCCTGAGGTCGTGGTCGCGAGAAAGACTCCGTCGTCGTGCTCGAGTCGATAGATCCCCGTACTCAATGCAAGGTGCAGGTGGAACCGCTGCGCGTATGATTCGAGGTAGTCCGCGATTTCATCCTTGTCAGCATATCCATCCGGATCGCCGGAAACGGGCAAGCCCGGTAGGGCGCTGTAGTTGCGCGGCGTGAAGAGGGTCAGTGAGTCGAATCGCTGGCGCCAACTGTCGCCTACACGTGCATGCCGATCGACGATGAGAAAACGCAGACCAGTCTGCTGGAGTTGCTGACCGAGCGCGAGACCGGCTTGGCCTGCCCCGATTACCAGTACGTCGACGGTGGGTGTGAGAAGCGTCGTCATGGGATTCCCTCCCTCTAGCCTCTACTTTCAATGCGGACTCGCACACGACGGGTGGATTGTGCTGAGAGATTAGTTCCAGCCCGCTTGCTGAGCTGTTTTGGCCGGCGTGTTATGAGCGATGCGGTCAGTGAGACATCAGCCCGAATCACGCTGCGGGTCGGTCGTACTCGACGTCGAACTGAACTGTGCACAGCGTCTCCTGTTCGGTGAGCTTCGCGACGAGGTGAAGCGAGAGGTCGAGTCTCGCAATGACGCACGCCTCGCACAGTTCGGTGGTGCTCGGAGCGAGGACGTTCAGTCGCAGCGTCGCTCCGAGTCGCACCACTATTCTTCGACGTGGAAGGAGAACATCATGCCGCTCTCGTGATGCTCGGCGATATGACAGTGCGCCATCCAAATGCCCGGGTTGGTGACCTCGAGCAGAATGTCGACGGTCTCACCGGTACGCACCAACACGGTGTCCTTCCACATGAGGTTCGGTTCGGTCGTCCCATTGCGACTGAGCACGAGGAAGCGCCCTGCGCCGTGGATGTGGAACGGGTGATGCATGGGATGATCCGAGTCCATCTCATTGACCAGGCGGATCTTGACTCGCTCGCCGACCCGGAAGTGCCAGTCGATCGCGTGGTTCTCGGCACCCGTCGAACGATCGATCATGAGCCAGCGCATGTTGGCCGGAGTCGTGATGCGATTGACCTCGACCATATCGTCCTCCCACTCGATACCCGCGAGCGCAGGGTCCGACTGGCCGTGGGCCGCGTGCTGCTGTTCCTGCGTGGATTGGTGGCCGGTGTGGTTAGGGTGCGTCTGGCCGACATGGTGGCTGTGCTGCGACGGAGGCCGCACGTCGTGATCGACCATAGCCGAACTGTGCGTGGACTGCGACGCACCGCTGACGGGGGAAGGCAGTAGCTTCATGCCGCATTTCGGACACTTGCCGGGCTCGGCGTGGACGACCTCAGGATGCATCGGGCACACATAGCTGGTCATTGGCGCAGGGGCCGTCGTTGGGAGAAGGGTCATGCCGCACTTCGGGCACCGTCCCGGCGTCTCGCTAACGACATCGGGATGCATTGGACAGGCGTACGAGACCGCAGTCGCGGGGTCCGCACTCCCCAAATTCATTTCAGCCACAAACGCCAGCGTCTTGTCTGGCGCGGCGAATAGGTACTGCTCCATCCGCCTACGCTCCGTCTCCATCTCCGGGTTACTCCGCAACACCTCAAACTCTTCGATCAGCCGCGGCGTGGCAGGTTCCTCGCGCACGGAGACCGCAGCCAGCTGATACGAACGATCCGGCGTACAGTGCTCGAGCAGGGTTACACCGGACTCCTCGAACAGCACATCAACGACGACCCGCTCCGACGGCGAGAGCAGCACCGCGTCGACGAACTGCTCACGCTCGCAGCGTCCGCTGTCACCACCGACGAGCTTCATGCGGGCACCGCAGATGCTGACATTGAAGACTCGGGTATTGGCGGTGTTGGTTAGGAAGAAGCGCACGACCTCACCGCGCTGCACGTTGATGTCCCGGTGTGGCTCGCCGCTTACCAGCAAGACGTTGCCGAACCGACCCATTGCCGTATGAGTGGTCTTCGACCGACTGAAGGGCGCAACCCGACCGTCTTCGATCAGGATGTCATCAAGGGCGAGGACGACCTCACGATGCACGGGCGGCCAGTAATCCGCGTCCGTTGGGCGGACGAGTACGTTACCGTACAGCCCCATCTCCTGCCCGTAGTCCTCCCGAATATGGGGGTGGTACCAGTAGATTCCGGGGTCGGGAAAGTGAACCTGATAGGCAAAGCTCCCGCCGACCGGCACCGGTGTCTGCGTCTCATGGGTCCCGTCGAAGCGATTGTCGAGACGAAGCCCGTGCCAGTGCACGGTACTCTCGAGATCGATGTGGTTCGTGAAGTTCACCGTCACCGTCGAGCCCTGGCGAACCCGCAGCGTCGGCCCCGGTACAGACCCGTTGTAGCCCAACAGGCGGACATCGGCGTTACCGATCCGCTTTTTCACGGGAGCCGCGACCAAGTCGTAGCGGTCGCCATCTGCCAGATCGGCGGTCACCGTGGTCGTCGCCGAGCGTAGTCCATTGATGTCGTGGCTGAACAGGTCGTCTGTGATGGTCTCATTGATCTCAGGAGTCTCCATCAGTGGTCCTTTCTTGATTCAAGAGACTGAGATTGGCGGTGAGTTTCATGCATCTTCGTCTCGGTGCTGGTGGGGTCGCTGCTCAATTCACGGTGGCGCGGTTCGGTACCCGCGGTCTGCCCCACTTCGGTTTCGGTTGCTCTGATGGCGGTAGTGGCCCCACGATCACCCGCAGATCGTCACTCACGTCGGGATCGATCGGTAGCCGGTTGTGGCAATCGCGCTCAGTGGTCTGCCGGTGCGGACCGCCTCAACGACATCATTGATCGCCTGGCTCGACAGCGATGCTCCATATTGGTCCTCGACGAGCGACGTGTGTTCCATATCGGGCATTACACGGTGGAGACTGTTGGTCGATAACGTTGCCATCTTATCCTGCAGCGGCAGCCACCCTTGTTGTGCTTTCTTGCCAGCCGTGATGACGATCAGTGGCTTGTCACCGAACGTTGTGAGCGCTTGGGCTTGTTTCAAGGCTGTCGGCAATTCGGCAAACTCGTCGCGTAGGGTCCGATAATGGCGTGTCGTCGACCACGTCTTACGTTCATCGGTCCGCGACAGTGGCGGCAGACTCGCGCCCGTATTCAGTGAGGCCAGACGCGCCACGCCGAATCGAGCGAACGACGGGAACAGCGCTGATCCTCGCCGAAAGAGGGAGTAAAAGGCGGGATAGTCGGGAAGCCCAGTGAAGGCTTCGTTGGGCTGTGAGTCGAGTAGCACCATCCCGGAGACTTGATCGGGGTAGCGTGCCGCGAAGATACGCATATACACGCCGCCGGTCGAATGACCAACGACCACGAATGGTCCCGCGATATGCGCCCGGTCCAGCAACGTATGGAGATCCGTGGCGACCGCGATTCCATCCTGCGGGCCAGGCGCCGATTCGCTCCGGCCGCGGCCCGCGCGGTCGTAGACACATACTCGAGTGTTCTGCGCAACGGACGGAGCAATCCAGCCGGCGATATCCGACGAAGGTTCGCCAAGCCCAGCCTCGAGCAACACGGTGGGACTGCCCGCTCCGGTGCACGCGATGTAGAGCTTGTAGCCACCGACGTCAACGAGCTGGCCCGACGTCGCATAAGCGCCGCGGTCGAGCGTCTCGCTGATCGTCTGGTAGCCACCGCCCAGCGAGACAAGCGCAAGTGCGCCGATCACCGGGTAGAGCAGCAGCGAGCCGCTCCGGCTATGGAGCTGTCGGCGGGCTTGCACGATCATCCAGGTGACCAGTGCGAGCAGGGCCGGGGGCCACAACCACCCAAGCACATTGATCGTGACGATATGGGACCACAGGAGGAAAACGACGCCCATTAGAGCCATGAGCCCGGCTGGAACCAGCGCCCACCACTGGGGTTGGTCGCTCCATCGCACCGACAGGATCGCCAACAAACCCCATCCGAGGGCAAAACCGAGCATTGCCGATCCGCTAATCACGTTTTCTGGTGCTCCAGCAAACGGAACGACGACGAGAACGACGGCGACGACAAGCCCAATAATCACGCTCGCCGCGACGGTCAAGCCAATCTTCAGCCTGCGGGAGTGATCAAGGGGCTCGATAAGCTCAGAGATCTCCGAAGGGTCATCGGGTGGCAGTCTGTTGTCCGCGGATATCGCTTGGCTCTCGGGTCTTGTTCCGTCCATCTGGACCTCTTTCTGACTATAAACGCCATCCTTGCCGTTGCTCTAGTCGCCGCTCTGCACCTCAGGTGACGACGAAGACGCTGCCGACCGAGCGGAAATCCGCGCGATTCCCTCCGCCCTGAACCCTTTGACCACCAGCCAGACACCGAGTGAGAACTCCCAGAGCGCGATCGGCATCCCCGCCAGGCTCGGGATGGAGGAGGTCAGGTTGAACATCCCCATGTGCCCGAACACGCCGAACAGCGAGGCGACGTCCGCGCCGATGAGCAGCGGTGCGCCGATGAGCCCCAGCAGGGGCAGGGCACGCGGCACGAGACGCGTTCGGTACAGCAGGGTCCCCAGCAACAGGGCACTGACGGCCGGGAACAAGCTCTGTCCGATGCGGAAGAAGATGTCGTAGACGGCGATAAGTGCCTTCCCGGTGACCAGTCCGTCTGCTCCGACGCCATCTCGCCGCAAAGCCACGATCGCCATCAGACTCGCGGCCCCGATGAAGATGGTGCAGGCTTCCACGGTACGCGAGCCGACGAAGCCCAGCGCGACGGCCTCATTCTCTCGCTTGAGCACCGGGAAGAGCACGACGGCGGTCCCGATACCGGCGAGGGCCACGATCAGCTCCAGGATGACGCCGATGACGACGGCGTTGTCCGAGCCGGAGCCAATGATGTAGGTCGTTTTGTGCACCGCACTGTAGAGGAACAGGGTCGGGATCGAGACGAAGGAGAGCAGATAGAGTGCTCCGGCCGCCAATGCGGTCTTGCGCATCGCGCTCATCGCGACGCGTTGCGCCGGTGCGGTCGTGCTTGCTGAGGTGCGAACTGCGGTGGTCATGTCGGTTTCCTTTCAACTTCAACGAACAGGGAGCGCCGGTCGAGATCCGGCGCCCGGAATGTCCGGCTGCTCAGGCACTCGACGAACGATTGACTCATTGAAGGTCAAACCCAGCCTACGCGTCACCGGCTACCATCGCTTCTGGGCGCTCCGCGCTAAACACGCGATCGAGAAAGGACACTATGGCCGGTGAGACGACCTCGGGACACTGCGATTGGGGATAATGGCCCGCGTTCGGGACCATCACCACGTCACCCTGAAGCTGCGCACCGATCCACTCGGCCTCCTTGCGCGGATCGGCGAAGTCGGGGTCCAGCGAGCCCATGACGATCAGTGCAGGCGTCTGCACTTTCTGCAGCACCGCTTCCGCGGCCACATGGCTAGTCTTAGCCGTCTGCGAGAACGCCTTGGCATAGCCCGGTCGCCGCAACGCGGCGACAACGGACCGACGATAACTGCTAAAGTCCTTAGGCGTGCGGCCAGCGTACAGCTTGGGCAGGCAGGCGTTCCACGAGGCAGCAGCCCAGGGCGTGGCCAAGGCCACCTGGAACAAGATGCGGTTCAGTGCGCTAACCGGCGCGTTGCGGACAAATGGGCCAACGTGCACCAGGCCGCTGACCACTGCAGAGTATCCGTCGGCGACCAGCACCGCCGCACCGGCGGCCATGGAGTTGCCGACGAGCACCACCCGGCTATCCAGGTGGTCTAGTAGAGCGGTGATGTCCTCCGCGGTCGCCTCATCGCCGTAGCGGCTAAAGGACGTGTCGCTGTCGCCATGCCCCCGCAGATCCATCAGCACGACGCAATAGCCAGCCGCCACCAATGCTGGGCGCAGGAAGCGGCAGGCCGCGCGGAGGTCGCCCATACCTGGGACGCACACCACGAGCGGTCCCATGCCCGTCATCTCATATGCCACCCGTCCCTCGGGCCGCTGCAGCCAGGACACGCAATTTTCTTGTTCCTCGGGCGTCATCTTAATGTGCCTTCCCCTTTCTCCATGGTTGCAACGGTACGCCGACGACGTGACCAAGCACGCCGGTGGCTTATTTACAAGGATCGGTCAGGTCGGCTTGCCCCGAGCGATTCTTCCGGTATTTGGTTTCTCGCGCCAAACACCAACAGGTATCCGACCATCCAGACTTCCGCGACTGTTGGTGGGATGGCGATGAACGAGTTGATCTTTGCGCCGAAGTGGGGGACCAGGAACAGCGCGAGCATGTCCACGAGGTAGCAGAGGCCCCCTACGATTAGCGCGACACCTAGCGCCCTGGGGAACATCCTTGACTTATAGGCGAGATAACCCATCGGCAGAAGCCATAGGCCAAAGAAGATCTGGGCGATAAGGTAGCCATAGTAATGAATGTCAACTAAGAGCAGCACGATAGCATCAGACCCTTTGGTTCCGAGGGCCGCCGCGTAGGACCCATCGGTTGCGACGCGCAAGCTGGCAAACGCGAAGACGCTGTTAAGACACATGATGCTGGTCGCGATAGCGATGAAGATGACCATCGCGCTGGCCGCGCCTCGGTTCACGTGCTTGAGGAGCCGATAGAGGGTCATACCTACCACAACGGAGGCTGTCGCCTGAAACAGGTCGGCGACCACGCTCACGCGAAGAAGTCCGGAGTTGGCGATGACGTTTCCAGCCGTGGTCGCTGCGTCACCCGGAACGTACACCTTTAGGCTCACAAAGCCAAAGGCAAAGCCGCCGAAGATGGCGACGAGCAGATAGAGGACGCCAGCGAGTCTCGCGAGGCGCTTGGCGGAGGTAACTGCGCCAATGCCTGCGCGCGTTTGATGGTCCGTTGTCAGGGTTGGCACAGGGCTAACCGGGACTGAAGGAACAGTGGTTGGCATTTTTCCCCTTTCGTCAATGCGTCAATCGACCGGTGCTTAACAAAGCTCGATGATCGGCACGCCTGGCTGCCCAGGCACTCGACGAACGATCGATTCAGATGACGGATCAGACGCGAATCTCGGACTTTTCCACGGTGTGGCCTTCCACCTGCGGTCTGCGTGCGGCGAGAAGGTCACGAGCACCGTTTTCGGCTGCGGTCATGGTGACCACGACCTTGCCGTGGGAATGTCCCTTCCCCACATAGAGGATGGCGTCGGAGGTTTCGCTCAGCGGATAAGAGCGGTCGATCACTGGCGTGAGCTCGCCGGCTTCGATCATGGTTTTGAGGACGATCAGATCCTCGAGCCGTGGTGACATAAGAAACGGCCGTAGCGATTGCGTGACGAAGTGTGTCGCCACTCGCGCGCTGATGACGCGACCGCCACTGGCGAACCAGAGATTGTCGAATCCTCCGCTGTTCGGCACGAGCGTTCCCGAGGGGTTGAGCGAGTGCCGCAGGTCGGTCAAGGTGTGGTTTCCGGCGTTGTCGAGGATCACGTCATACTGTTGCCCGTTTTGCGTGAAATCCTCGCAGGTGTAGTCGATCACGTGATCCGCGCCGATCGAGCGCACGAGGTCGACATTGGTCGTGCCGCACACACCCGTCACCTGCGCCCCGAACGACTTCGCAATCTGCACCGCAAAGGTGCCCACGCCTCCCGCGGCACCGTTGATCAAGACATTCTGCCCGGCTTGAACGCGGCCATGATCGCGCAGCGCCTGGAGGGCGACGAGGCCCGCCATAGGAACGGCCGCGGCTTGTTCGAAGGTGAGATTGGCCGGCTTCAGTGTTAGCGCTTCGTCGGCAACGGCCACATAATCGGCAAACGAACCCGTGCACCAGCCGAAGACCTCATCGCCTGGACGAAGCCGCGTCACGGCAGCGCCAACAGCTTCAACACGCCCTGCTACGTCTGTACCCCGGACCCCATTCTTTGGCTTGCGCAGCCCGTAAATGGGCCGAGCGATATACGGCAGTCCGCTCATGATGGCCCAGTCGGCCGGATTCACGCCGGCTGCATGGACGTACAGCAGCACCTCATGGTCCCCGATCTCGGGCTGGTCGATGTCTCTGACCTCAAGGACTGAGGTTGTTCCGTACGAATCTTGTACGATGGCCTTCATCGTGACCTCCTGATTGACGTTCGGTCGAAGCCGCGCTTCGTTCTGGCGACCAGCACCACAGTCGATGTTGACTCGCTGCCCGACACCAGACTCAATGTCGCGCGGAGTGGCCGCACGCGGTCGTTGTTATCGGATGCCGTATCTGGGCCGCCAAGGTCTGGCTAAGGCCGGGCGAGTGACGGGGAAAGCGTGATCGGTACTCGATTCACACCGCGCTCGGGTTGAAATCCCTTGCTCAGGAGCCAGATGGCAAGCACCACTTCAAACAGACCGCCGGGTATCGAGAGGACGAGACCGATGTGGATACCGAAGATTTCCGCGATCGAGCCAGCGATCAGGATCGGGTAGCCGACCAATCCCAACACCGACAAGAATCGGGGTATGAGCCGAGTTTGGAACAGCAGGAGACACAGGAAGATACAGCCAACTCCGAGCGCCATCTCGGCGACCTGATACGCCATCGTGTTCGACTTGACCGCGAGCGAGCCAAGCGCCGTCGCCCAGCCCGCGCTGGCTGGACCGGCGTCAGCACTCTGTTTGGCTAGAGGAACGATCATGAGGAGGCAGAGCACCCCTACGGCGAGCACGGTTACTTCGACGATCATCGTCGCCAAGTAGGCCAGCGCCGTTCTTCTACTGTGCCTATCCAGAATCGGAAAGAAGAGAACACCCTTGCCCACATCGACCGCGATATTCAGCAACATCAGTAGTGCCCCGATGATCAGGGTGTTCCGGTGGGCAGTAACCGTCGAGAGAATATCGGAGCCGCCGACGACGGATTGGACGAGTCCGGAGCCAATTCCATATGCCAGGAATCCCGACAGAAACAGCGCTCCGATCACTTTCGCCGTGGTTCGGTTGGAACGGTCCAGGGTGTCGCCGAATGGTGTCGCACTGTTCGGGCTGACGGTCTCGGCGGATGATGTGAGGTCGATCGATGACATGCTGAGACCTCTTTCATGATGAAGCAGTGGAGACGGCGTACTGTCTGCGTGATGATCGTGCGTGGTTGTCGGGCGTATCGCTACGAGGCGGTGAACAGACGAAGCGACTCGTTGAAAACCTTGCGCCGGGTCTCGCCCTCGATGGGGGGAACCATCTGCAGGCAGCCGACGTACAGCGCGTAGAGCATGTTCGCCATGACTGGTGCTCGTTCCTCGTCACCAGTGAGAGAGGCACAGAGCACGCGAAAATACTGACGACGCCGGGCATCCAAGCGCTCTTGACAGGCGCGCACCTCGACATCTTGCAGGGCCCACGCGCGCACCGCGGCCTCAGTTCGCCATGGTCCGGCGGCGACGGCATCGAGCAGCAGGTGCAACTTGGCCATGTCCGAGTCCGCCTGCTCGAGCTGCGCGATGATCTTGACAGTTCCTTCACGCTCGAAGTGGTCGAGCAAAGCGGCTTTGTAGTCTTGGAACGCGCCGAAGTGATGGTAGAACGACCCTTTGGTGACACCGAGGGCCACCGTGAGGGCATCGATCGTCAGACCGGCGGCGCCGACCTCCGATAGGAGGTGCAACCCCATATCCAACCAATCGTGCCGCGTCGTGCGAGCCGTACTTGCTCCTTCCAGCGTTTCTATACCATACGGTATGGTATGGGCAATGTCAACTGGTGAGGCACGGCCATCGAGAATCTCCCGTGGCTTTGGGTTGCAAGCAAATTGACGGGAGAACTGATGCTGGAACTTGATCAGGTGCTTGATCAACGTGATCGCGTCGGATCACGCGGCTGTCAGGGAAACGGGGAGTGGGGCAGCTCAAAATCAAAGGTGACTCGGTCCGCTGGTCGCGGGGAGGCTTGAGTTTCCGCATTCCGGCTCGGTTTCAACCGTCGGACGCATCTCACGTGTTTGGCGTGTCCACGAGTATTAAGACGTGTCCCGGTGGCTCCAAAGACCTAATTGAGCGCAAGGCAGCGTCGTTCTCATAGCTGTCCAGCCTGTTGAAAAACCCGGCGACGCTCAGACTCATTGAATGCTGATGCGTTGACGCCAGATCGGGTTACCGGTCAGTCGGATGACGTCGGCGCCAGGCGCAGTCCAGTGGCACCGCTTGGCCATGGTCGGCGCCCCCACCCACCATGACTGAGCAGCCGTTTGAGGTTCTGTCCTGCGGCAATCAACACCGCTTCACTATTGACCTTGCCCAGTCCCCGAAGGCGGAACCGAGAGAGCCCATGCCACTGCTTGGCTTCCGCGAACAGGGGCTCGACCCACACCTTCCGCTTGCGCATCGCCCGCTGATAGGCCTCGGTGTCATGGTACCCACGGACGCGGTCGAGCTCCGCTTCAACAACGCTGCGTTGTACCTGCCGTCCCTGGGAACTTGCCGTGCAGGCAACCTTGACCGGACATGCCTGGCAGGTGGCGGCTGGTGCTCGATAGACGCGCACGCCTTCGTTGAATTTGTTCGTGTGAAACCGCAGGTCTTCTCCTTGGGGACAGACGTAACGATCCCGCGCGGGATCGTAGCGAAACTCCCGTATCCCGTAGTGTCCGGATCGCCGGTCGAAATCGGGCAGCGACACATACGCGCGAATGCCCTGCCCCTCGATCGCGGCAATGTTCTCGGCCGTTCCATAGGTGGTGTCTGCGGTCACCTGCGTGGGGCAGAGCCGCCATCGGAAGCGCGCCTGCCAGATGAGGTCAAGCGCGGGCTGGTTCTCCATCACATCGGCGGGCGTGACCAGGGCCCCCAAGACGATCCGGGCTTTGCCGCCATCCACCACCACATGGTCGTGGTACCCAACCGTCAGGCCACGTCCTTTGCGGCCCATGAGCCCCGCATCCGGATCGGTTCGACTGGCTTCATAGTCGGAGCGGCGACGATACGATCCGTGGGTAATGGTGCGATCGGGGTCACCAGCCCGTGCGATCCAATCGTGCCGCTGCCCGTTGGTCTGCGCGCGCTCCATCTGAGACGCTTCAGGGACGTCCACGGGGAGGAGTTCCGGTGCTTCGCTGGGACCGTCCTCGCCACCGTGGGGATCCCGAAAGAGGTCGCGGAGGTGTCGGTCGACGGAAAAGCGTGGGACCAGCGATGCCACGGAGGCATTCGCGTTCACCTTGGTCGCATCAAGATACAATTCCTGGCCCCAGATCAACCCAGCCCGTTGACACTGAACCACAACCTCCGCGAAGAACCGACGGAAGGCTTCGAGGCCATAGCGATCGCGGATCCGGGTCAGGCTGGAATGATCCGGAAGTGGTTCGGCGAGATCGTATCCGAGGTACCAGCGGACACCCAGCCGGTCTGCGGCGACGGCCAGCAGCTGCCGTTCAGAGCGAATCCCTTCGAAAAACATCACCAGCTGCAGCTTGAAGAAGACGACCGGATCGATCGAGGGCCGCCCACCCGACGCATAGTGCTCGGCCACCACGTCACGGACGAAGGACAGATCGAGCGTACGATCGAGGTGTCGATAGAAGTGGTCGGCGGGCACGAGATCCTCAAGTGTCAGCCGATCGATCGGCTGAAAGCGGCGCGGTTTGATCCCCATCATGGCGTAACCCTCCCTGACGCTGGAAGGGTCTATTGTAGTGTCATTCAGTCACTGTTTTTCAACAGGCTGTGTCGTTATGCGCAAGGCGTTCACGAGCGTCGACCGTCCGACGTCGTCAAGCTCTGCCGTAGTGGCGGACAACTGGTGCCGCTTGCTCCAGTCTCCTCGATGCTTCAGGTTCGGCCGTTCGGGCCATTTGTGGCATCGCGCCCGGCAACACGCAACGTCAGGTAGTGCGCCAGGCCCTGCCGGTGCCAGCGGCGAGCGATATCTGCCGGCACCTGCGCTTCGGCAACGCTCGCTGGGACGACCTGCGGCGCGGTCAGTTCCAGTTCCTCTCCACTCAGGGTGATGCGACAACCGTCTGCAGCCAGGACGTTGCGGCACCAGTCGGTGCCGGATCCGTATGGCAGGGTGATCACCACCCCGGTGGGTGTCTGCCGAGCGTCGACCGGGGTCTGGTACGCGGCGCCCGAGTAGCGGCCGTGATGGTGCACGACACCGTACGACGACGTCCCCTTCGCCACGGCCTGCAGCGTCGCCGGATTGATCACGTGTTTGAGGAGTGGACGCAGGACAGGGAGCAGCCGTCGGCGCCCTGGCTCATTGAAGAACATGGTGGCAACGAATGTCGCCGCGGCGATGATGAGTCCCGCAACTGTGAACCAGATCCAAGTGCGCATTGCGACCACCTTTCGATTCTCTGGGATGGCGGGATGGGTCATTCCGCTTCATGCAGAATTCCTCGTGGGCACCTCGCGCCATGCGACCGGCAGTCAACAGTCTACCCGTGAGCGCCGGACGCGATGGTCGTCGAAAACGTGGCCGCGGTAATGGCCGCTGTCGTTGCGGCGACCACTGCTGCTACGGCGTGTCCGACCGCCTTGCCGATCTGCTCGTCCTCGACCAATCGCGTGATGCGCTGATTCGCCTCCTTGCGTTCCACTTTCGCAAAGACGCCGTCCGTCAGGTGACAGGCGTGCACCAAGCTGAGCAACAGCAGGGTGCGGGTGTCCGGTTCGGCGTTTCCGAAGACCGTGGCATGAATCTGGTCTCGCATCGTGTCCTCCGGGACTGAGTCCTCGGTCGGATACCGTGATTCGTGGACGACCCAGAGGAAGGTATGCGTTTCCTCCCGTAAGATGCCGCGCTCCACGAGCCGCCGGGCAAGCTGATCCTTCAACCCCTTCTGATCGCCTAACGTTTTCACCCAATGCTTGGCATCCTTGGGCCTGTCGGAAGAGCGGATGGTCTCGAGTGCTCGGTCCAGCAGTTCATCTCCGGTCGACGTGGGAGCAACCACGGTGATGTTGTTTGCAACGTCTTCCACGCACTCGAGCAACGCCAGGTCCATCAGGAGCGCCCCGCCAAGTCCAAATCGGAGTTCTGCGGCCGGTCGACTCCAGGATACGGTCCCGCTGTCGTCGTCGAGTGCCAGGAGCAGCAAATCTTCGGCGAGCGTGTGCATGTGATTCTCCTCATGGGTTGTGGTGGCGCACATCGAGCTATCACGTCAACACCACCGCGGTTCGTGGAACGGCGATCTCCTATGCCTCATGGTGACTGAGCCGCTGCACCACGAGCGCGTAGCCGGCGGCCAGCCAGAGTGCCATCACCAGGAACGACAGCCACGTCTGCCCAAAGAATGGCTCACCGGTCATGCTGTCGATCATCACTTTGGTGGCCTGGCTGGTGGGAAACGCATCAAATATCGTCTGCAGCCAACCTGGCAGCCCCAGCCCGACCGCAAACGCGGGAGCCAGCAGCGGCAGGATGATGACGCCGCCCCAGGTATTCAACTGATTGGCACTGTGGAAGAGCCCGCCGATCAGCAAGCCGACGCCGATCAGAGTAACGCCCAGCACTAAGACCGCCACCGCGAATAGCGCAAGCCGCTCGGGCGCGATGCGGGTGAGCGAGACGAGCAGTCCGATCGCGACGGCGATATAGGTGATCCCAACCAAGGCCTTGGCGGCCACAATATCGATCGAGGAGGAGACGAGCGACAGGGCATCCATCGTATGCTTCTCGACCTCCTCGGTCAGGATGATCGGCACGGCGAACATGGCGATCATGGCGATTTCCATGACGATCGCGACCAACACGAAGTATTTGCGCGGCCCGAGCCGGTTGAAGATGGCTTCGGTGGTCACGTCATGACTCGTGAGTTGTGTGACGGTGATCGTGGCCGGAGTCGACTGCCCCGCCATTCTTCGAACCGCCGACTCCATGGCAGCCGAGACATAGTCCCCGCCAAACGTCGACGACGCGGGGAGCAGGACGGTCAGTTGCGGCGTCGTCCCTTGAGCCACGGCGCCGTCGAACCCGGGTGGCACGACGATCCCGATATCGGCCTTCTTGTTGGCCGCGGCGGTGCGTACAGCGTCGGCTGACGGCTCCTGAATGAATGAGAGTTTGACGGTCTCTCCGGCCACTGCCTGGATATTACCGACGATCTGCGTGGTGTCGGGTGAGTACCAGGCGACCTTGGCGCTCTGCATGTTCGTGTCCTGGAACATGAAGTTGTAGAGGATGCCGAGGCCAATCGGAACGATGATGGCTACCAGGACGCGGGAGTCTCGAATGGCGTCGCGCAGGTCCTTGCGAAAGATGGTCCAGATTAGGCGAGGATGCATCTCGAACTCCTTACGACGAGAGTGCGCGACCGGCCAGCGCGATAAAGACGTCCTCCAGCGTTCCTTCCTGCGAATGGATGGTGAGAACCTCGCCCTGCTCCATCCACGCCGCGACCCGCGCAGCGTCGCCGGGGTCGTCGAGCCGCACGGTCTCTTCGTGCCGATCGCGCAGCAGCACCACCGCGGTCCGCTGGCCATAGCGCAGCTTTAGCTCGCGCGGGGTGTCGAGCGCGACGATGCGCCCCTGGCTCAGAAAGGCGACCCGGTCGCAGAGTTCGTCGGCTTCTTCCATGTAGTGGGTGGTCAGGAAGACGGTGGTCCCCTGATCGCTTTGTCGGGCGATGAGCTGGCGAATCTCGCGCGACGAGGCCGGGTCGAGCCCGCGCGTCGGCTCGTCGAGGAAGAGCACGTCGGGCTGGTTGATGAGGCTTCGCGCAATCAAGAGGCGTTGCTTCATGCCGCTTGAATAGGTCTTTACCTTGCGGTTCGCCGCGGCGGCCAACTCTACCTGGTCCAGCAGATCGTCCACGCGTCCGGGCGGGACCCGGTAGAGATCGGCAAAGAAGCGCAGGTTCTCCCGCCCGGTCATGCGCTCGTAGAGATTCGGCTCTTCGAAGACGAGGTTGATGAGCGGGCGGATGCGGTCCATCGCCGTTGTGACGTCATAATTGGCGATATGAGCTACGCCGCTCGTTGGACGGGCGCGGCCGGTCAACAATCGGATCGTGGTCGTCTTGCCTGCCCCGTTGTGGCCCAGAAAGCCAAAGATCTCACCGGCGCCAACGCTGAAACTGATGCCGTCGACCGCGCGCACCGATCCGTAGTGCTTGGCAAGATCGCGCACCTCGATCATCGGAGGAGCACGGTGGACCGTCGTGGTGTCTCGAGTTTCGGCTGACCACGGTGGAGCGGTAGTGGTAGGCCGCGTCGCGCTCCGCGAAGGTGTGGCAACAGTAGACATGGTCGACCTCCCATCGACCCAAGTGTCGCGGGTAGCATGTCACAGCAGCGTTTCGGTTGGTGAGCGAAGTGTCGTAATCGTGTATCAATTGTGGTGGTCGACGACGGGACGGCATGTGATTGTGAGATGCATTCGAGTTGTTGCTCACAGGACACCAGGAAGCTGCGGCAATCGACTCGCAGACAGCCGCGGCCCTCGTGCCTGGGGAACTTCCCGGGATCCGGATTTGTCAGGCTGACGTGTCGAGGGAAGTTCGATGCCAGGCCGCGCTTCCAGCCCCCTATGCCACCTATAAACGTTACGAGTCATGTCTGATCATGTCCACGTCGTCGGGCTGTCTAATTTCAGGGTAATGCTGGCACTGATGGAACAAGCGATGTGCCAGTTTCCCTCGTTCCCCAAGCGAGAGCACGAGGCTTCTGCCGCCGGTTGCCGATATGACTCATGCGGGAATAGTGGAGTGTGGGTCGGCACCAGCAACACGAGGCACATGCGGGAAAGGAGCTGAACCATATGAAAGGCGCAGGCATAGCGGCGTACGGAGATCCGGTCCGGCTTTTGGAGCTGCTGGAGCCCAAGATTTCAGATCCCCATCAGCTCGTCATCGAGGTGTATGCCGCCGGTGTGGGGAATTGGGACGATATCGTGCGAACGGGGGGCTGGGACGTGGGAGGCAGGCCACCGATGGCTCTGGGCGTGGAAGCCGCTGGGGCGGTCCGCACTGTCGGGACGGCGGTGTCACGGTTTCGCGTCGGCGACGAGGTGTTGGTGCACGCTGCGCCCTTGCCATACCAGGGGGCGTGGGCCGAGATGTTCTTGGCGCCGGAAGGCCAGGTGTCGCGCAAGCCACCGAGTTTGCCCTTTCCAGTTGCGGGACTCTTTCCGGTTCCCGCGCTCACCGCTCATCAGGCGCTCGCGGCTGTGGCGCTGGAGCACGAGGAAACGATTCTCATCCATGGCGCGGGCGGCGTGACCGGGGGCATGCTGGTGGCCGTGGCCGCGGAGATGGGTGGGCGGGTCATCGCTACGGCGAGTCCAGCCAGCACCGAGCGAGTACGCGGCTACGGGGCGGACGTCGTCGTCGACTACCACGAGCGGAACTGGCCGGCGGAGGTCCGGCGTCTGACCGGCGGCGTTCGTGTGGCTGTCAACGCCGTGCGTGGTGCGGCCGAGCGCTTGCTGGCAGTGGTGGTGGACGGCGGTCGTCTGGCGACGATTACCGGTGACCCTCCGCCGAGCGAACGGCACGTCCAGGTCAGCAACGTGTATGTGAGCCCGAACGGATCGGACCTTGAACAGGTCGCCGCAGGGTTCGTCGAGCGTGAGTTGACGATCCCGGTGACCGGCATCTACAGCCTCATGGAGGCGAGTAACGCGCTCTCCCAGGTTGTGTCCGGGGGCATCGCGGGCGGTGTGGTCATTGACCCGCGTCGTTGAGGCAAGACCTGCGCGGTTCTGTGATGCGGGTCAGACGGTCGACCGCTGACTGCCGAGGCTTACGTTCACTCCCGACTTAGCGTCCGAGCTCGACCGGTGACCATCGCCCTGGCTCAGGAAGCGGAAGCGGGCCATAGCTTGTCGAGACAATTCCGGTTCAAGGACCGATCATCAGCCTGATAGGTTGACCAGTCGCCGCAGTCCGGAGCAGGCTCATCCCCGGCCAATATCTCTCGCAGCGTTGGGATGCGGAGTGCGCGCTTCACCTCGTTGGACTCGACGATGCGTGTTCGACGAACTCTCTATTGCCAAGGACCCAAGTCAAGCTCGAGAGCAGGCGCTGGTCGGCCAAGATAGAACCCCTGGCCCACGTCACAGCCCAATTCTCGTAACAGGGTCACCTGTGATTCGGTCTCGATCCCTTCGGCAACCACGTGCAGTCCGAGGGCTTGCGCCAGCGTGATAGTCGCCGTGACGATGGCCCGATCTTCGCGGTTGATCTCCAATCCGGCGACGAACGAGCGATCGATTTTCAGCCCATTCAGTGGGAACTGCTTGAGGGAGGCCAACGACGAGTAGCCAGTGCCGAAATCGTCAATCACCAACTCGATGCCAATGCGTTTCAATTGATGCATTCGCTCGACGGCGCGCGGGACATCATCCATCACCACAGTCTCGGTCAGTTCCACCTCGAGCATCGAGGGATCGAGACCCGTCGTCGCGAGAATCCCCTGAATCTGGTCGACGAGGTTCGCCGCGCGAAATTGCCGCGCCGAAAGGTTAACCGCGACTCGGATGGAGCGGTGTTGCTCCACCTGCCATCGGCGTGCTTGCCGGCAAGCTTCTTCCATTACCCACTCACCAATGGGGACGATGAGACCGGTCTGCTCCGCGATCGGAATGAACTCCAATGGCGGAACCACGCCTCGCTCCGGATGGCACCACCGGATGAGAGCCTCGACGCCCGTCAGCTCGCCCGACTGCAAGGTCACTTTGGGCTGATAGTGCAGTACGAACTCGTGCTGCGCCAACGCGCGTCGTAGATCGCGTTCGAGGTTCAATCGCGTCACCGCAGCATGGTGCATACCCGAATCGAAGAGCGCGACGGTTTGGTGACCATCATGTTTTGCGCGGTACATGGCGGTATCCGCCTGTCGAAGGAGGTCCCACGCGTGGTCATCCGGCATCGTATTAAAGGCAATACCGATGCTCGGCGTCACTACAATATCGCGATCACCAAGTCGATACGCCGGTGCCAACGCCTCAACCAGCCCTTTCGCTACCACCATCGAATGCGTGGCATCGGTGACATCCGGGAGGATGACGACGAATTCATCACCCCCAAACCGTGCAACAGTCTCCCCGGGGCGAAGGCACGCCTGCAGTCGGTCGGAGACCTGCCGCAACAGGTGATCGCCAACGTCGTGGCCAAGGCTGTCGTTGATCATCTGGAAATTGTCGAGGTCGAGGAAGAACACGGCGACGCGACGGTCATGGCGGCGCGCGTGTGCCAGTGCCTGCTCGATCCGGTCGAGCAGAAGCGCGCGGTTGGGCAGTCCCGTCAGGTCGTCATAAAAGGCTTTTCGGTGCAGTTCATCTTCAAGCGCTTTGTGCTCTGAGATATCCGTGATCATACCCAGGGCCCCTTGTACCTCGCCCTGGTCATCCGTGAACGGGGCCGCCGAGACGAACACCCGCAGCAGTGATCCGTTCTGGTGCCGCATGGTCATTTCGTAGTGCTCTGCGATTCCTTGTCGGCGCCGTTGAAGACGTTCTTCAAAGTGCGTGCGCCAGTCGTCCGTCACGAAAGCACCAACCTGCTGCCCAATCAATTCGTCAGGCGTATAGCCGAGCATCGTCGCCATACGGTGATTCACGTACTGGGTGCGGCCCGCGCAATCGATGATCCAGATGCCCTCGTTGGCCGTCTCCACGATGTTACGGAACCGCCGTTCACTGCGCTGGACGGCCTCCTCGGCCGCTCGACGTTGACTGATATCGTGAATGAGCGAAAGGTAGTACTCCGGTTGTCCCGCCACATCCCGTTTCACGAAACCCGTCAGGGTGGTCCAGACGCTGCTCCCGTCTTTCCGAAGGTAGCGCTTGTCCATCTCATACGAGTCAATTCGACCGGACTGTAAGTCGTGCATCAGGGCAAGGTCGCGGTGAAGATCGTCCGGATGCGTGATGTCCTGAAATGAGCCCTGCATGAGTTCGTGCTGCGTGTAGCCGACGATGTCGCACAGGCGTTGATTCACCCGCAACCATTGCCCGGTCAGACTGACCACCGCCATGCCGACCGCGATGTGCTCAAACGTCCGGCGAAACCGCTCCTCGCTTTCGACCAACGCCGCGACCACGTGGTTCTGCGCGCTGACATCGTGGAGAACCACCTGCATGCCTGCAACGTGTCCCGCGACTTCAATCGGCGAGCTGATGCCGCGCGCCTCAATCACATGCCCGTCTCGGTGCAAAAGCGAGAGTTCCCACGTCTGCGCCAATCCCACCTGTACCTGCCGAAGAAGACGGACCACATTCGCGCGTTCAGGGTGGTGTACGAACGAGATGATCGACCGACGCTCCAGTTCACTGGCTGGATAATGCAGGAGAGTCTCGGAGGCCGCGTTCGCCCGTAAGATCGTGCCATCGAGGTCGATCAGGAAGATGGGCTCGGGGTGATGCTGGAACAGGTCTTCAAAGCGGAGCTGGCGCTGATGCATGGCATCGGCCAGTGACGCAGTCGTCCCACTGGTGTCGGGGACGAACTCGATCGGCGGACCGGGCGATGACCGACAGCAACCATCGGCGCCATGCTGCCTGCTGGCGTTCACGTCGCACCTACTCCAGTTCACTGTGAATTCGGAACGGCTCCGCTTGAGATTGTGCCAATTCAACCTGGTGCGGATGAATAGGAAAACGGTCACGTTCGCAGCAGAAAGGCGTGGGCATGCCGAGACCTTGACGCAGACGAAACGAACGACGTGAAGAAGGCGGACGCGTCCGCCGACTCTGCGTTCCCGGTCGGTGACGGTGCAGATTGTTGCCGCCAATTGGCGGTCAGTGCCGCTTCGCGAGCGAGCGTTGAGGTCAGTTGACAAGTAGGAGCCTGACGCGATCAACCAGCGGATATGGGACCGTACGGCGCACCGAATACCGCGTCGAGTCGACTAGACAGTCACGCTCGTGCCGGGTGGGCTGGGCGCCACGACACTCGACGCAGAGTTGCTCCAAGCTGCCCGAGCCGCTCAAGCGCAGTTGGTGCGTTGCGAACAGGACGTTAGCCACGCCCGCTCGGAATGCCATCAGGCCATTCGCCGACTCCAAGCCGCCGGCGGCTCACTCCACGATGTTGCCAGGGCGCTCGATATCATGCACCAGCGGGTGCATCAAATCGTCCAGAGAGCGCACGCGAACTCCATGACCGCGGATAATCACGCCAATCGTCACTGCCGCGCTTGTTGCGTTCGTCCTTCGCTCAACTCCTGACGGTCCCGAGATCGTCGGAGCGTCCGGTCTCGAGCCGGGGCCAATGAGCAATGGGACGTCCGTTGACCCGGAAGTGAGACTCGACCTTGGGCCAGCCAGCAGGCGAATCCTCCCAACTCTCTTGACGGCCGTAGACAGTCAGGTCCAACAGCCCGTAACTGGGCGCCATCACTTCAACGCCCCGACCGCCGTTCCAGTAAGTCTCGAACACTCGGTCGCCCGAGCGTACATAGCATACGAGCATGCCGAACCATCGCCCTGCGAGGAGTGCCTCGGCGGAATCCTGCGCGGAGTACCAGGGCATGTCCAACTCAAGGAAATCGCGATAGCGGACGCTCTCCTCATACGGACCCTCGCAGAAGGTGGCATAGGTGACATCGCGCGAATGCAGGTAGGAGAACTCGCGGATGTGCCCGTTGAAGAAGGTGCAACCTTCGCACTGCTCGGCGGCAGGCCGACCGGTGGACCACATATGAAAGTACACGATGAGCTGTCGTCGTCCCTCGAACACGTCCAGCAGCGTGACAGGGCCGTCCGGCCCGACCACGGTGATGGTGGGGTCGACCTCGACCATCGGCAATCGACGGCGGGCCGACGCGATCGCGTCGCCCTCGCGAGTATGCGCTTTCTCTCGCACCAGGAGTTCGTCCAGGTGCGCCTGCCAGGATGCGCGATCGACCACCGTCGGCAGCGCCGAGGGGTTGTCGTCCACGGGAACGTGGTGCTGATCACGGGTGTTCATCGGTAATTCCCTCTGACCTTTCTCGCTCGTTATGCGGGGTGATCCAAGGCATCGATTGGTATCTGGAAACTGGTCGATCGGGACAGCGCGAAATCGACATCGAGCGTGGAGTATAGATGGAGATTCCCGTCCTGTGCGATTACCTCTGCTCGTCGCCCCGATCGACTGATCCTCAATCGTCTCCCGAAACAGCGGCTGCGTCATCCAACGCCGGGTAGACTGCCGTCCACAAATCCCTCGCCATGGCATAACCAGCCTCCGACGCCATGAGCTGGGTACAGAGAACGGCGACCAGATCTTCATCTGGATCATGCAGCCAGACGGTGCCAAATCCGCCGCTCCACCTGTAGCCCTTTGATCCATGGACGGGCACGGGAAGGTTCGGCACGATTGACAGCCAGAACCTCAGCCGCGATCACTTAGAATGAGTCCCCTGGTCTCCGCCTTCACCGTCAGCGGTGAGTGGATCACCACCATCTATCTGATCGCTGACCCGAGCCGTCTCCGCGACCTTGACCTGGTTGAACCACTCGATGTGCCCGCACCGTAGCCGCCACTCGCTGCCAATGGCAACGTCCGAGTCCGCTCATTCAGACCCGGCTGAGACCACTTTCGGTCGGTCGCAACTGAACGGTCGAT
Organism: uncultured Chloroflexia bacterium; assembly: GCA_963728335.1. Classification (GTDB taxonomy): domain Bacteria; phylum Chloroflexota; class Chloroflexia; order Thermomicrobiales; family Thermomicrobiaceae; genus CALAGB01. The sequence goes on along the minus strand of CAVSJP010000004.1, from coordinate 142,850 downwards.
CGATGTGGAATATGGCCTCCGCTGACTTCGAGCGTTCCAAGGTGGCCGGTCACCTGGCGGCACCCGGATTTTCGAGAGTGGCCGCAGGGTTCATGGGTGCGTTCCGACGGACAGCGGCTGTTAGCGGCGGTTGGCCACCGGCGTAACCACAGAACATCAGACAGGAGAGATTGAGACGTGGACCACCTCGGCCGTGCCGCCTTCCATTCTGAGTTGAGTCGGTCTGGCCGCGTCGTCCGCTGGAAACCTCGAGACTTCACAATATTGATGTGAAGTCCGCCGAGGCAATGACACGTTTGACACTCGCAGCAGCGCATTCTGTTGTTACACGGTACCTGCAAGCCTGGTAGCGCGCGAGTCCGCTGGGCAACGTTGACCGCGCGCCCAAGACCGGCGAAGGAGATCAGGCGATGACATCGCGGCACAAACCGCGAACACACAGGAACCTGCGAGGCTGAGGCCGACACTGAGTGCAGGAGCAGCCATGACCAGGCTGGCCCACTCGTTGCCAGACACGTTCCACCACCACCTACCGGGCAGCACGGCCTTGCTCGTCTGCAGCGGCGCGGGATCCGGATGGTGCGTCGCGGTGGATTCTGTCGATGGTGCGTGGTGGGATCGCTGAAAGGTGGGTCGCATTGGATAAGTTTGAATTCATGAGTCCAGCATGGATCGAGATGGCGCGGGACGAAATCACGAGACTCCTCGCGGAAAGGGACCTCCGCGATATCAACTACACGCTCTGCGAGGAGTTCACGAATCCGCCTGAGCGCCTTCGGCGTAATGGTGCCGCCACGATTGGATTCTACGTACGCGTCACTGATGGTCAGGTCGAGGTCGGCGACCATCCAATTGACACTGCAAATGTCAAGATCGTGAGTGACTACAACGACGCTCTCTCCGTTGCTCGTGTGCCAGAGGCGCCAGTCGCTCAGCAGGAGGTGGTGGAGGAGCGAATCGCAACCGGGAAGCTCAAGGTGGTCGGGAACCCAGCGGACATGCCGGCTTTGCTCGTCGAGCTCGATATCCACCGGCTGCTCGCGTCCCGAACGGCGTAGGTTCCAGAGCCAGATAGCGACCCCTGTGACAGAACGACGAGGCATCAGCTTGCGGGCCGTCGTCACCTGTTCGTCGTCGGGCGGTAATTATGGTTGATTAGCGACCAAAACCCTGGGTTAACGTGGAAGATTGATGCTGCCGAAGTCCGAGTTCATTCGCAGTAATGAGTCTTCCTGCAGGCAAGTGAGTAGGCTGCGGACGTATGTCCCTTTCCGAGCCAGCACAGCGCCGTGCACTCTGGTGGAGCGCGGTGCGCGTGTTCAATCCGTATGAACTGCGCGTGCGACCGCGTCCCAGTGTGACGGCAACGTATTCGTTCGGCCAGATCAAGCAGCTTGTGATTGTTGGTCGCGAATCGTTGACAGTACGGTGAGCTCGCCCGGCAGCGAACGAGAGCATCTGGCCCGCATCAAGTCCGCTCCGCGGCCGCGTGCTCCGGCAAAATGTCATGTGTTCCCCTGCTCCTGACGACCCAGTCCTTCGTGCCCATCCATTCTCAAAGCTCGGTCGTATTCATCACAACCACAGGTGAATCGACGGAAAGGGGATGATGGTGAGGGCATGGCGACCCATCAGTGATGCCGACTACACCGTACCTGAGGTAGCGACGCATGCGATCACGACCGCCCAGCACGACGGGGGGCCGCACCGCGACGTTCTGGAACCAGCGGCAGCCCTGTCCACGATCTACGTCTTCGTGGCCGCGCCATCCAATCAAGGTATCACCTCTCTAACCGCTCACTCGAACATGGCTGATCTTTCGCGAAGGTCAGCGCAACGCACCTGGTACCGGCGGATGAAACGATCGATCGACGTGACCGTCGCCGCCGCCGGTCTGGTGATCACCGCTCCCGTGCTTGGCGTCCTTGGACTCCTCATCCGACTTGATTCTCCCGGCCCCGTCTTCTTTCGTCAGACGCGCGTGGGTGAGGGCGGACGCCTGTTCACCATAATCAAACTTCGAACAATGCGGGAGGCAACCGCGGACGAATCGGCTGTTGATCAGATTGGCCCGGATGTCGATCGCGTCACGGTCATCGGGCGTCACCTACGGCGCTGGAGCCTGGACGAGTTGCCCCAACTCCTCAATGTGCTGCGCGGCGAGCAGATCCGCTCGTTCATGTACGTCGACGATTGTGTCGAGGGGCTGCAGCGCGTTATGCGCTCGGATCATGCGCAGCCGATCAATCTGGGCACCGAACGATCGGTCACCATCAATGAACTCGTCGACATTGTGACGTCAATCGCCGGCAAACACCTACACATCCGTCACAACCTCACTGGCCCGCAGGGTGTCCGCGGTCGAAACAGCGACAACCGGCGGCTCCGGGAAACCGTGGGATGGGAACCGGCTACTCCGTTGGAAACTGGGCTGACCCACACCTATACGTGGGTCCGGGACCAGACCGAGATCGAACGGCGCGCAGACGCCATTCATGTGGCGACCACCGGATGATCGCGCCACTGCGCGTCGCCCGAAGAATTACGAGGTCTGGCTCCGTCGGTAACCAGCACTGGAGCCTGATCGACCAGGGGGCTGTGAGCTTTGGCAGCGCGCTGACAAGTGTCTTGCTCGCCCGAAATCTCGGACAGAGTCAGTTCGGCGAGGTGGTGCTCTTGATCGCGGCTATGCTGTTCCTTAATACGGTTCATGCGTCGCTTGTGGTCTATCCCCTCTCGGTCGAGGGCGCTCGCCTGCCGGACGTTCGCTTTCACTCGTATTTCACCAACGTGCTATTTGGGGCACTCATGCTGGCTGTACCACTGGGTCTGCTGCTCGCTGGCGCGGCCGTCACAGTGGCTTGGAAACCCGCAGGGTTCGCGGTGTTGGCATTGATCGCCTGGCAATATCAGGAGACCACGCGCCGAGCCCTCTTTGCTCGCCTGCGCCATCGTGCCGCGATCCCCGGCGACCTGCTGAGCTACGTTGGCCAGGCAACCGCCATCGGAGCGCTCGGCGTCACGGGGGAACTGACGATTTCCCGCGTGTTTATTGCGATGGCGGTGACATCGCTGGTCGGCGGGATCGTGCAAACGCTGCAACTTCGGCCGATTGCAAACCGTATGAATGGCTGCCTCATACAGACAGCCATGATGTTTCGCTCCGGACGCTGGACTCTTCCGTCCAATTTGCTCGGGGCCGTCATCATGCAGCTGCCGATCTGGGCGCTCGGGGTGCTCCAATCCAGCACGGCCGCCGGCAGACTGCAAGTGCTGATTGCCATTGCTGGAGTGACGAATCCGATCATGTTCGGCGCGGCCAACGTGCTCACTCCCGCCGTGGCTCGCCAGCGCGGCAGTTCCTCATCGGCTCGGCTCCTGGCGACCACCGTGAGCGGCGGCGCCGCGTTGCTGCTCCCGGTTCTGGTGCTTGTCTGGATCTGGCCGGCCACGATCCTTGGCGTTCTCTACGGACGAACCTCGTCCTACACCAATTTGACGACTCCACTGCGCGTACTGATGTTTGCCTACCTGCTGGTCTTCCTCGCGCATGTTGGGAACGCCGCGCTGTTTGGTCTGGAGCGAACCCATGACGTGCTCTGGGTTCAGGTCACGGGCGTGGTTGTGATGATCGCCGTGGGGCTTCCAGCGGCCGTCGGGTGGGGGGTAATGGGCACGGTGGTCGCGGTCCTCATGGCCCATGTGGTCCGAACCGTCCTTTGCGGGCGTGCGCTCGAACGGTGTCTGCGAACATCGATCCTCCGTCCAATTGTCGCGTCGGAGGGCCGATGAATACGGTTGTTGGTCGATTACTTTGGTTGGAGTCTGGAGGAGATGGCTGATCTGGCACCGCTGGTCGCGAGGGTCCTCTTCTGGAGCCTGGCACTCGCCGTGGTGACTGCGCCGCGTCGCTGGGCCGTGCTTGCGTTTCTTATCGTGGTCCAGGTCGACGTTTCGGGTCCCGGGTGGGCCTCGCCGACGGCGGTCGGAATTGAGAATGCCATCAAGATCATTGGGCTGCCGTTGATCTTACTGCTGCGCGTGGGTCTACCGGCGCAGAAGCCCTATCGCTTGCCTGCCTTCAAACTCTGGGGTCTGTTCACGGCATACGTCGCGATTGCCGGTATCTGGAGCCCGTATCACGTCTCCGCCATCAAAATGGTCGTGTATCTCGTCAGCTACGCGGTCGTGTTCTTGCTCTTCACCGGGGCGTGGCGAACGAGACTGCTCGATACCCGGCAAATCGCCGCCGCCGTTTGGGTCTCGCTGCTACTGGCCGTGCTGCAGACCTATGCCCTCGGCAATCCATTCGGCTCCCCGCCGAAGCTGATCATCGAGCAGGCACGCTTCACGACCTTCTCACCGCCGCAGAGCTATGCGGCGTTTCTGGTGTCGGCCGCCGCCCTGCTGTTGTTTCTTCCGCGGCGGCAGGACAACCGGTACGAGACGGCAATGGTTGCGCTGACGGGTGTGGGCATCGCGGTCGGACTGGTGCTCGTCGGAAGCCGATATGTTTTCGTGGGCGCGGCCGTACTGCTAATTATCTGGGGCGGCTTCACGCTCTGGAAGCGGCTGCACCAGTCGACTATGAGCCGAGACTCTGCGATTCGCGCCGCGGCGATCGGTTCGGCCGCCTTCATCATCCTGATTGGCTCAGTTGCCGCCGTCGCGCCCGATAATCGCATCTTTGCCTTGCGCAAGTTGGTGGATCACGGACGGTTCAACCCGAAGGCTATCGGGACGTTCGAATGGCGGCTCGATGCCTATCGGACCGCCCTCAAACAAATCCGCTCGCGTCCGCTGATCCAAGACGTGGTCGGCTCCGGCACCAGTAGCGGGGCGCGTCCAGTGCTGGCATTCAACCCGACCGCATTCCGGGCCAACACAATCGACGCCAACCGAGCGCTCCACAACGAGTTTCTGCGCTCCTACTACGAGTGGGGAGCGGTTGGCTCAGCCATCTTCATCGCCTTCCTGGTGACGCTGGTCGTCGGATTCGCTCGCAGTGTTCGCACACTCGGCGTCGGGCCGACACAGGTCTTCTGGGCTCTCCTACCGACTCTGCTGCTTGGGCTATTGCTCGAAAACGTCCTGGCCGGTTCCGGCACGCCAGTCGGTACCGGCTTCACCCTGGTGATCGCATTGGCAACCGAGGCTGTCGCGTCATCCTCGCAAAGGACTGTGGCCACTCATGCACGTACTGCTCGCCCACAATACGTATCTCCAGCCTGGCGGTGAGGACGTTGCCTTTCGGGCCGACGGTGCGCTACTCCGCGAACACGGACATGACGTACGAACGCATCTCATGCACAACGATGAGATCGCCACGATGGGCAGCGTCGAGCTGGCCCGGAAGACCCTCTGGAACACGCAGGCTTCATCGAAATTGGCGGAAGCGATCCGGCGAGATCGTCCCGACGTGATCCACCTACACAACACGTTTCCGCTGTTTTCACCGTCCGTGGCCGCGACAGGCCGGGCACTTGGCGTGCCGGTGGTGCAGACGCTGCACAACTACCGTCTCGTTTGTCCGAACGCGCAACTCTCCAGAGACGGGCACATCTGTTCGGACTGCCTCGGACGTTTCGCGCCCTGGCCTGGAGTCGTACATAGATGCTATCGAGAGAGCCGGTCCGCAACCTCGGTAGTGCTGCTTTCCGTGATTGAGCAACGGTGGCTGCGACGGATCGGCCGCTCGGCCCACCTCTACATCGCGCTTACCGAGGTAGCGCGCCAGCAGTTCATCGGCGCGGGGTTCCAGCCTCACCGGGTCGTCGTTCGATCCAATTACCTCGTGAGCGATCCAGGTACAGGAGACGGATCGGGCGGCTACGCGCTTTTCGCCGGGAGGCTGTCGCCCGAAAAGGGAGTGCGGACGCTCCTCGACGCCTGGTCCCACCTGGAGGATCCGATCACGCTCAAGATTGCCGGCGACGGACCTCTTCGTTCAGAAGTGACGGCTGTCAGCGAAGCAAGCCCCTGTATTGACTACCTCGGCTGGCGGGATCGGAATGAGATCATTGACCTTTTGAAGAGAGCCGCGGTTCTCATCCTTCCGTCCGTCTGGAGCGAGGGGATGCCGCAGGTTTTCGTCGAGGCATTCGCGGTCGGAACACCGGTCATTGCCTCTCGCCTGGGTGCAAAGAATGAGGTGATCCACGACGGGGAGACGGGTGTCCATTTCACAACGGCAGATTCTGCCGAACTGGCTCGAGCGTTAGGTCATCTCATGACGAACCAGAGCCTGCTCGCCAAGATGCGCGGAGCCGCACGGCAGACTTTCGAGCAACGCTACACGGCCGACCGCGCCTACGCCCGCCTCATCGAGATCTACAAGAGTGCACGGCGTGCCGTCGCACCGGTCCATGCCACGTACGAACCGGCGCACAGAGTGACTGACGACTGAAGCGCTATGGGTGGCAGAGATTCGCCAGCGTGACGATTTGGTCTTGATCGAGCGAGAACTGCCATTGCCCGCCGCACGACCCATCGTCGACGGAGACGAGTGCTGTTTGATCCTGGTGAGGTTTGAATGGAGTGACCTGAACGAGGCCGAGACACGGTTCAGCTTGTCGGACGTGATGGTCGCCGGTGATTCGCGGCGCGACGCGCTCAGTTCCGCAGCATCCGCTCGCGTACCGAGCAGGGCCGTGGCCATGAGCGCCAGCCAGACCAGCGTGTAGATGAGCGTGGTGACGAGGAGTGCGGCACCCGCCCAAGCCAACGGCCGTCGGCGAAAGGATTGCCGCATCACTCTGAGGCGATTTCTGACCGTAACCCTGCTGGTCGCACTGCTCGAGACAGGATGAGAGTGATCCACCGGCGACGGCGCTCCGCATTCGCTCAATCGAATGAATGGTCCAGGACTCTGTCAAGACTACGGTTCTGGACCCGCTATGGATCGGTCGAGGTGGACGAGCCCATATACGATCCCATCTTCTCTGGCCCGTGAAACGTACTCAGAATAGCGGCAATTGGGCGACACGGGGACGACGGGGAGTATGGGCGAACGCACAACCTTTCGAATAAGAGGAACCGCCGGATTGCCGTCGGCAGTGCTCGGTCGATTGAGACGTTTGCCCGATGCGGTAACCGTGGACTGGCTGACGATGACCACGGGAAGCGTGGTCAGGCTGGCAATCGGGTTTGTGGCGAGTGTGCTCATCGCGCGTGCTCTGGGCCCAGTCGCTCTCGGCGTCTATGCAACCCTCGCCGCGATCGCCTCGACTATTGGAGCAGTCGCTGAATTTGGATTGACCGAGTCGGCGGTCCGCCGCATCGCAATCAACTGGCCGGAAAACTCCGACGCTGCTGGCGACACAGCACGCGCCTATGTCTGGCTGCGTGCCGGGATGACCACTCTTATCGTGGTGAGCGCCATCACGTTGACCGCGATAGGCGCTGAGGTTGGCATTGCGCCCGTAAGCCCGATGCTCCTCTCGTACGCACTGCTCGGTATCATCGCGACGGCCCTGAGCGGCTCGGTGAGCGGATTACTTCAGGCCACCGGACAATTCGGCCGTCTCTCGCTGGTCATGGTGGCGAATTCGGCCCTTACCGCGTTGCTGGCGCTGCTGCTTGTCATCACCGGCACGCTCAACCTGACCAGCGCCCTCATCGTCCTGGGCATCGGCACGTCGCTGGCATGTGTTGGTCTTGGTCGCTCCTTCCTTGGAAAACGTATTACGTTGCATCGGCCGCGGTGGCCGACCTTTCGTGGCGAAGCCGTCGAGCTACTGCGCTTTGGTCGCTGGCTCTGGATCGCGAACTTTCTGGCGATGCTGGCAGCGCAGCTTGACCTGCTCCTGGCTGGACACTGGCTCACGCCGGTGGCGCTCGGCGCCTATGCGCTCGCCGTGACACTGGCGTCGAAGGCGGCGGTAGTCAACCAGAGCCTGCATGCGGTGCTGCTCCCGGTCGCTGCGTCCCTCACGTCGTCACAATCGATCAGGACGTACCTCCGCCGCGCTCTCGCGCGCAGTCTCATTATCGCCGCACTCCTGATCGTCGGGACGCCACTGGCGCGCTGGCTAATCCCCATCGTCTTCGGCGACGCCTACCGTCAGTCGGTCGGGCTCTTCACCGCCCTCCTCGGCGTCGCCGTCGTCGATATCATCGCGATGCCGATGTTGATGCTGGCGTATACGGTGGATCGGCCAAAGCTGATCGTCGCGGCCGACGCGAGCCGCGTCATCGTCCTCGCAATTGGCGCCGTGCTCCTACTCCCACTCGTCGGCGTCTACGGACTCGTGGTGGCGAAGCTCCTCGCGAGCCTCGCCGGTTTTGTGTGGACGGCGGTCGCGTTGATGCGGCAGTTCAAGGCCGACGGTATGTGGCCGGCTTCAGCTCAGTCGATGGAGGATGTCGCGGTACAGGGCGAGTAGTCGTTCGGTCGCTGTTTCGAGACCGTAATCTTCGCGAACGTGGGCGAGCGCGTGAGCGGCAGACTGATCACGGCGCGTTCGATACTGTCCCATCTCGATCATGCGCTGGGCGAGACCCTCGACATCTCCTACGTCGACCGTGCCTCCGGGGCTCAGCTCGGGCATGACACCCACCGCCGTACCGACCGTCGGCGTGCCGCACGCGGCGGACTCCAGGACAACCATGCTCTGCGCCTCAAACCGGGAAGAGAGTACGCAGAAGTCGGCAGTCCGGTAGAGATCCGCCATCCGATCGTGGCTCATCTCACCGTGAAAGACCACGCGATCGCCCGCTCCGAGTTGCGCGGCCTGGCGCGTCAATGTGTCTCGCAGCGGGCCGGTGCCGGCAAGATGAAGGCACGCACCCGGCAACTCCCCTCCTATCATCGCGAAGGCATGCAGCAGGGAGGCCTGGTCCTTGACAGGTACGAGCGACGCCACATTCAGGATACGCACGGATGTATCAAGCTTCGTCGGTTTGTCCCCTGGCGTGAAGCGGATGAGGTCGACGCCGAGGGGCAGGCGTGCCAATCCGGTCGTCTGCACTCGTGAACGCGCCAGGTCGAGCAGGTAGGGCGACCCGGCGGTGACCACGTCAGCGGAGCGCAAAGCAATGTGTGTCATAAGCCGGTTGGTGGCGTTCAACTGGCCCCCATAACCGATGTCCGGCAGTTTCGCGAGCTCGCCGCCAGCCAACGACACGACTGCTGGAATGCGCATCACCCTGGCAGACACCACGGTCACGAATCCGGGCTCGTCGGCCCAGAACGCGTGGAGCAGATCAAACGGTGTCCGGAGGTGCTCTTGCCGGATTGCCCGAATCGCACGTGTGAGCATTGGCACCCGGGCGCTGCCACGTGCGTGTGCCCCGCCGATCGGGTGCACGAAGGCGTTGAACACTTTGTATGGCTGGCGCGTGTAGGGATAGCGCAACGGAAAGAGATGGAGGTCGATACCGCAGCGATTCGAGAGACACCTCACGAGATCGAGAAGTGCCGGAATGCACCAGTCCGCCTCACTCGCACTGAAACCGGGAAGGACGATCCCGATCTTCATGGGAGCACCGGGAGCCCTGACCTCACCCGCGCGCATACCGAACAACTCCCCGTATGTGATCGATAACCGTCAATGTCGGAAGCGGTATCGCGGTCGGAAGGGCGGCGGCCTGCCGCAAGAGCCACATCGTGACACCCCAGAGCAGCAAGGTGCCCGCAAGCTTGGGATACGCCAGCAAGGCCCAGGCTCCGCCGCTGAGACGCGAGGAGGTATACGGAAGATCGGACATGACAAGCAGCACGGCAACACCCAAGACGACCCAGGCCGCGACGTCGCTCGTCCGCTGCAGGCGACCCAATACGATGGCGAATGGGAGCAAGAGGAGCGTGAAGTGGTAGTCGAGCGACAGCGGACTCAGCAGTACGGAGAGCGTGAAGAGCGCGGCAAACGAGAGATCGAGTTCACCCGAAACCATGACGAATGCGCTGGTCGACGCCAGCAACGCGAACGACACGAGCAGGGTCGTAATGGTGGCCGCCTCCGGAGCATCCAGCAGTGGCGCACGATTCCAGGTGGCGTCGAACACAAACAGATGCCGGAAGAGGGACGTCGTCGTCTGGTAGGCGGTCACTGAGAGATAGGGCTCCTGGCGCAGGCGAGGGAGAACGCGCAGATAGGCGGTCCACGTGTTCAGACCAGACCAGACCAGGGTGAGCCCGCTGACTGCAAGCCCGCCAAGCGCAGACCAGGCGAGCGCGCGCCACCGTTTCCGCAATATGAACAGGATGGGAAGTGCCAGGCCAGCGGTCTTGACTGCTAGCATCAGACCCAGCCAGAAACCTGCACGTTTATCGCGACGGCGACGACTGCCGGTCCAGACGAGCGTCGCCAGGGCCAGAAGCAAGACGTAGACTTGACCTTGACGCATGTTCGCTTCGAGTGGCTGACTCGCCAGTGCCACGCTGACGAAGATCAGCGAAACCGGCTGGCGCAATCTTAGCTCCCGAACGATCAGTGCCAGGGCGGCGGCCAGGATGACGACCGTGAGCAGGATCCAGATTGTCCGTGCCGTCTCGTAACGTGCGCTGCTCAGCGGCAGCAGCAGCAGCGTGGCGGATGGCGGATTGGGACTGTAGATGTCCTGTATCCCAGGCACCGCATGATCCACCTGATCGTTGAACCAGGCGTCGTCGTAAAGTTGCGGACCAGCGTTCTCTGAGTGAACCAAACGAGCGGCGGTGTAGTATGCCGCGAAGCCATCGGAGCGACGCGTCATCACTCCGAGCGTCTGCCAGGCAAAGCGCGCGGCCAGGAGCGTCGTCAACAACCACAGCAGCAGCGTCACGCTGCGTCTCGCACGAGCTGTCACGAGGCTACCGTCTTCAATCGTTCCGCTTCGACATGATCACGAAGGATCCGCTGGTACTGCGCGTCAAGCTGCTCGGCCAGGTGGCGGAAGCTGAGCGTCCGTTCAAAGTGCGCGCGAATCTCGCGCCGGTAGTCGCTGATGAACTCGGCCGAGAACGTCAGAACGGCTCGGGCAAGGCCCGCCGAGTCGCCCCGTGAAAAGAGCGCCCCATAGCGACCGTCACTGGTCATCGCACGGAACGATGGGATGTCGCTCACGATTGGAATCACGCCGCAGGCCATCGCCTCCAGCACCGCGCAGCCGCTGAACTCACGCAGGCTCGCCTGAAGCAGAAAATCCGCGCTGTTGTAGATGTCCGCCATTGCTTCGGGCTCGGCCCGTCCGCGTAGGTGGACGTGATCGCTCAGGCCGGGACGCTCGTCGAGAAATCGGCGCACGTCGGGCAGCAGTTCGTCCGAGGTGTAGTAGAGGTAGAGCTGGGCCAGCGGCCACTCACGTAGCACGCGTGCGAACCCGTCGAGCATCACCAGTGGATCTTTGACCGGGTGCAGCCGACCAACCGAGAGCATGACCGGTGAGCCGGTCATGCCGGTCTCCTGGCGTGCACGCGACCGATCTCGAGGCACGAACGTGCTGGAGGTCTCCATGAGCTCGATGATGCGCGTCGAATCATGGATCAGATCGACGCCGACGAATGGCTCCGCATGCGCCTGGGTTGAGAAGCAGTACCGGTCGGCGTGGCCGAAGCCGTAGCGCTGTGCCGCATGAACGAGACGATGCCGGGAAGGATATCCACCGTGGTAATGGAGGAAGATCGTCGCCGGAAGGTCGCGAAACGCGCGTGCCAGCAGCCAGAGATTGAGCGTCAAGGTGCATCCGTGGAAATGCACAACGTCGGGCCGAAGCGACTTGATCAGGTGAATTGCTCGCCAGGCCGGCTGGTAGGCCGCGGCGTCGCCGGATCTGACTGAGCCCACGATGTTCGAGAACGCTCGGCTGAGTCTCGATTCGGCAATGAAGTGGAATCGTACTCCTGCCTCCTGGAAAGAGGCATCATACGTCCAGAGATGCACCAGATGAACCTCGTAGCCGAGTTCAGCAAGAGCCCGTGGCAGCGCCCAATGGATCGGCGTCCGCTTCAAGTAGGTGTCTGGACCAAGTTCGACCGACTCGGGAGCGAAATAGAGCATCACGAAACAGACGCGTGGTTTGCCACCGGCTGTCATCATGGATCTACGCACAATCGTCGTCATTCGACCGCTTGACCAGATCGAGGACGAAGAACCGTCCGTGGTTCAGCAGCGGCCAACGGTCCCCAAACCGTTTATCCAACGCTTCCAACTGCGCAACAACTAACGGCGGCAGAGCCGCGACGGTATGAGGGGGTCTCAAGCAGCCGAGACCATAGGCCCTTTCCAGCCGGAACCTGTCGGCAAAGACGTCTCGATACAAGAGTTGCGGCACGTAGAGCTGGTGGCGCACGGAGACACCGCCGATGGTGAAGTCGCGCTCGACCCGGGTTCTCACGGAGCGCGCCGAGTTCCAATCGCGCGAGCGAACCGCCCCAAGCCATTCCCACAGACTGAATTGATTCAGTAGATGGAGCACCATGTGTCCGCACGGTCGCAGGATCCGGGACGCGTCACGGGCGAAGCGATCGATGTCCGGCACGGTATTGAGACCGGCAAAGCCGGAGATGATTCCGTCGAATGACTCGGCAGGGAACTCATCCAGTTCGGCGAAACTGAGCACCCGGGAATCGATACTCGCCGTTACGTCCAGGGCGTGTGCGCGGACACGCAGTTGCTCGAGCATGCCGGGAGATATGTCGATGGCGGTGACATCGATGCCGGAAACCGCGAGATGCAGACTATCGAGACCGGTGCCGCAGGCGAGGTCGAGCACGCGATCGCCAGGCCTGAACAGCGACCGATAGTGACTCCAGAGGATCTGCCGCATCCAATCGTCGCCAGCAACCGCGTTCTCATAATCGGGAGCAATCCGGTCATACGCGAGCCGGACGAGATCGGTCTGCTGAGTCGCGACGGGCGGCCCGGGTTTCGTCTGCATGTCACGGCCCCGCCGTCGGGGAGAGATTGAGCGTGCAGACGCACTTGCGGCAGATATCGTCCTGAGTCACATCGAGCCTGGCACGGAATGCTCGCGCCTCAGGTGCGTTGAGGATCTCATCAAGTGGACGATCATTGACGTTCCCATAGGCCGCATGAAAGAAGCAGGGCCGTACACTGCCGTCGGTCTCGACGACGGTCGACACCCAGGGTGCATTGCATTCGGTGCGCGGGAAATCTCCGTCATCGTTCAGCGCGGCGAAGTAGCGCGGGATGCGCCGGAGCTTCTCCGGACTCTCGGCAATGAAGCCACTGGCGAACGCTTCAGGTCGCTGCCGGATCAGATCATCGACGACGAGGTTGAAGCGCTGAACCTCGTTCGGGCTGAGGGCGACCTCGGTCACACGCTCGTCGCCCCATGGCTTCGGTCGGTTGAAGGCGCTGGAGGAGACGTCCACCGCCAGGAATGAGATCTGGTCGAGGCCGACTGCCTCGGCTGCAGTCACGATATTCGGCAGGTCGTCGAAGTTGCGACGCTGGACGACGCAGCGGCCAGTGACATGGAACGATGGTTCGCTGAGTTTCAGCGACGCCACACCCTCAGCGAGTCGCTCGAACGCTCGAGGGACGTTGCGGATCGCGTCATGCACGTCGCGACTACCATCGAGTGATACCACTACCTCATCGCACCACTTCACCACGTTTTCAGCATGCCGCCTGAGTAGCAATCCCGTTGAGAGGAGCGTGATTTTGGCGCCGAGACCCTTGATCTGCTCGCACAGCGCCCAAAGATTTGAATGCATCAACGCCTCGCCGCCGGAGAGGACAACCCACTCCACGCCAAGCCTGCGGAACGAATCGACGTGGGCTGCGAGGAGCTCGGGTGCGATCTCCTGGCCGTTGCGATTGGCTCGCCAGATATCGCACATCACGCAGCGGCAATTGCATCGGCTGTGCGGCATCAGAATCACGATCGGCAAGGTGTGGATGTGATGGGTGCTGAGGGTCAGCTGCCGTTTCGCGACCTTGACCGGCGAGGGAAAGTGAATGCGCTGGCGCATTGTCGTCATCAAAACCCGCTCGTTTCTGGCCGCTGATAGGCAAGCAACCGCTGCAACGCACGCAACTCCAATGGATGCCCATACACGCCAAGATGGTAGCGCCAGGCGCTCAGGGCACGGAGCACTCCACGCCAGGATCCGCGTAACCTCGGATCGGTCACCGTCGGATAATACGCGTTCAGCACGCGCTCGAAGTCGTGTACCTGCCGCCGAAGCGGATCGTCGAGCCAGGGCATGTGCGCGCTGCGGCGCTGAGAGAACTCCTGCCAATCGGCGTTGATCCACCCGTCGAGTGTGGTTGGGAACTGAAAACCGTTCGCTCTCGCCTGGTCATAGAGTTCACCGGCCAGCGGCACCGGCGTATACATATATAGAATGATCTCGGCGGCGGGGTTGACCCGTTTGACTTTGCGAATGAACGCAATTGTCTGCTCAACGTCGGCTTTGGGATTGGGCGGATTGCCGAGCACGAAGGAGAATTCCGGGACCACACCGTAGTCCGCCATCTTGCGGGCGATGGCGAGCGTCTTTTCGGTCGATGCCGTTCCGCCCTTGTTCATGCGCTTGAGTGTTTCGTCCGAGCCTGACTCCGCTCCGAGGAAGACCATGCGCAGTCCGGAATCCCGCATGAGTTCCCAGGTTCGATCGGAGTACTTCAGTAGCGTGTCGATACGTCCTTCGCCCCACCAGCGAATGTTGAGATCCATCACACGTTCGGCAAACTCAGCAGTCCGCCTCTCATGAACGAAGAAGTTGTTGTCATAAAACTCGACTGAGTCGACTTGCCAGTCCTCAACCAGTTGACGGGCAACGTTGGCCGTGCGCTCGGCGGACTGTGTGAGCCAGCGTCCGTCCACCATATTGACGACCGCGCAAAAGTTGCAGCGAAACGGGCAGCCGTAGCTGGAGTGGTGTGGCAGCGTTCGCTGTCCCATGAACGTTGGGCGAACGTAGCGACCCATGTCGACACGGTGATAGGGGAAGTCCGGCATTCGATCCGGATGCGGGATCGCGGCGAGGTCATTTGACGTGACCTCACTCGTGGCTGGATGGCGGTACGCCAATCCCGGAATGCCGTATGGATCATCTCCAGTGCCTAACGTGTCGATCAACGTGAGAAAGACGAGCTCGCCATGCCCACGTACCACGAAATCGACAAGCCCCGACTCCAGGGTGACGTCATAGTGTTGGGTCGGGAAATATCCACCCCATACGATGCAGAGGGCTGGGTGCCGACGCTTCAGTTCGCGCGAGAGCGGCACAGCTTGGCTAAGCTGTGGCCCGGGCATAACGGTCATCGCCAGGATGCTGGCGCCGGTCTCGCGAATTGCCCGATCAAGCGCCTCGAGCGGATCCCGTTCGAGGTTGCCGTCCACGATGCAATAGTCGTGGACTCCTTCTAACATCGCACCAACCGCGAGCAAGGACATCGGCAAGACCGGCTTTTGCCTGGCATTGCTCACGGGGTTATAGAGAACGATCATTGGCATTCCTCGCTGCAACCGTCAATTGGTAGATGGTGAAGACTTCGTTCCCGAGATCGCGCCGTGCGATCGGCTGGACCGCAAGATCAACTTCACGAAACTGATTGATGAATCGTGCCTCGTCGCCATCGGACGACAGGATAACCAGGGCCATACCGTTCTCGGTCAAGTGCTGGCTGAGTTGGCGTGCGAAACGCTCTGCCACGTCCTCGGAGCGCCAAGCGAGATCCAGCAGGTTGCGCGGGGTGCCGCTGAAGTACGGCGGATTGAACAGAATTCGATCGAACCGCTCCACGTTGACGGGCTCGAACAAATCGCCTTCTCGCACCGTGACCTGGTCCTCGACGTGGTTAAGCAAGACATTGGCTCCGGCGCAGCGAACCGCGACAGGATTGATGTCGACTGCGACGACCTCCCGGGCCCAGCGGGCGGCCGTGATGGCACCGATACCGCTCCCGGTGCCCAGGTCCAGAACGCGGCATCCCGCGGGTATCGTCGTCTGGTCAAGACGTGCTGCAAACAGTTCCCCCGAGCGCAGAAGTCGCGGATTGAAGACTTGCGGCAGGATGACCAAGGGATAGCCGCACACCTGTTCGAGCACGACGCGACGCTGGCGACGCGCCTTCCACCGCAGCGTGGACCGTAACCAAAGTCGGGTAACACGCCGCAGACGACTATGTGTCGTCAGCGCAGCCCCGCGCCGCGTGCCAGTGATCAGCAGAAACCGCGCGGGTTCGCGGTGTCCGCTGAGCCGCGCGCGCCATGGTCGCAACGTCCAGCGAATTCCGTAGAACGGCTCCTGCAAGTTCCAGTGAATGCCGAGGTTTGACGCGAGCCGCTCAAGCCGCTCGAAGGTCAAGTAGCTTTCCATGGGGACGGAGTTGGATGGAAACCCGAACTCGGCGGTGAAACGTGCCTCACGCTCCGCGACCATCGCCGCGCCGCTGGAGGGGTCTTGGTAGATTGGTGAATCGAGCATCACAATCATGCCGTCAGGCAGGAGCACGCGAAGAGCCTCGCGCAGGGTCGCTTCAACGTTGGGTGAATAGTGAATTGATCCGTTGAAGATCGCGATGTCAGCCTGCCGCGAGGCGAGCGGAAGATGATCGAATTCGGCCTGAATCGGTGTGAACGTTGCCTGGTAATAACGATGAGCGCCTAGACCGTCCGACTTGTTGGTCAGCAGATCGATCGCCACTACGCTGTGATCTCGTTGGGCCAGCCGATTGGAGAGCCAGCAGTTGCCAGCCCCGAGATCGAGCACCCGCAACGGCCGCTGACGAGATGCCTCCATTGGTTTGACCACCCGATCGAGGAAGGCTCGATAGGTCGTCGCACGAATGCGCCAGTCGGACGAATGCCGTCCAGTCAAATCGTGAAACGGCAACGACCGGTAGTAGGATGGGTCATCGCTGAAGCGGCCCTCGATCCGCCGGATCGTCTCGTAGTCCTTGATAAATTGCCCGAACTGTTCCGACCGGTCCTTGGCCAGGAATCGCCAGATTCCGTCAACGCAGATCGAAGTGGTGTCCTGATTCGTCACATACGAGCCGGGTCTCGTTCTCAGGCTCGAGTGGCGAATCGGCAAATAGGACAACGAAAGCACCAGCCGGACAGGTTGCTCGGTTGACTCGGTAGGGCGGCGTGCGGCGTGCCGTCATGCCGTCCGTTCTGCGCGATCGTCTGTCTGCTCATCGGTCGCTACTCCTCGTCTCTTCGTCGAAAGACGGACAGATAGTGATCGTTGAGCCAGGTCCATGGCACGTGTTCGCGTGCACGTTCGTCCAGTTCATTCAGTACGGTGAACAGGTTCGGGGCGTTGTCAACAAGCCGGCCAAGATCGGAAGGTGGCAAGAACACGCCGATGCCAATCGTTTTGACGTGTGCGAAATGTGGGTGGAACTCCGACCGCAGGCGGCGCGGAGTCGGGTACCAGACGCGCAGCTCGCCGTCGCCGATCTCGCTTCGCACGCCACGTCGGAACCGTCGGGTGGCTGTGCGCGGATGTCCGTGCAGGAGATACCAGCTGAACTCCCATGGACAGAGCGGTCCCATCATGACGGCGATAACCGTGCCGCCTGGCCTCACGACTCCGGCAAGTGCGGCGGCGAGTGGTCGGCGGTCCGCCAGGCAGTTGAGGGGCCCGAAATCGGCATAGGCGCCATCGATGGTGCCAGCCCCCGTAATCGCTGTGAGGTCGGCGGCGGTGGTCACCTTGCGTAGGTCAAGTTGCGCGAGCCGCATCCGATCTGTGACCCCGCGCTGCTTGGCTTTGGCTTGGGCCTTTGCGAGCATTTCGCGCGATGCGTCGATGGCCGTTACCTCGATCTCCTTCTCGGCGAGATGGCAGGCATCCTCGCCGGTGCCGCAGCCCAGGTCGAGCAGCACATCGCCGGGATGAAACGACCGGTCCATCTCTCGCCAGACCACCTGGCGAAGCCACGCGCCGAGCCGTTGATCGGTGAAATCCCGATCGTAGCGTGGCGCGACGGCGTCGAATGGATGTGCCACGGCGAGTTGATCATCCACGCTCAACTTCCCGTTCGGTGAGTCGCATGCCCGTGCGTCCGACCTTGGCGTTGACCAGCGCCTTGGCCATACGCCGGTAGTTCGGCGCGTCGCGCTGGCGCTCCTGATGTAGGGCCACCTCGTTCACCATCCAGCGCGTAGCCATCTGGTAGTAACGGCGTGAATGTCGCCCTGCGACGGTGAAATCTCGGTCGGACCCTTTGGTCCAGTGCTTCAGGGGGATCACCCGATCCTTGACTTCGTTGTAGTAGGGCGTGTTCTTGATAGGGTAGGCAACCGTCGTGAGGAACTGGTTTGGATTCGCTTGCTTGAGGAGGTCGACGGTTTCTTCCAGATCTACGATTTCCTCACCGTCATAACCCAGCATAATGAACATACCGGCTTCAATCCCATAGCGCTGGAGTTGCTGCACCACCTCGGCCACCCGAGGCGCCTTGGTACGGCGATTCATGGCATCTAGGACGCGCTGCGATCCACTCTCAGCTCCCACCCAAATGCGAAACGAGCCGATTTCCGCCAATGTTCGAATGACGTCCTCGCTTAGCCGGTCCTCGCGGGAGATGGTTTCGAACGGAATACGAATTCCCCGTCGGCGAAGCTCGTCGGCATATCGCATGAACCAGGTCTTGTGAATGGTGAAGACGTCGTCGGCGTACCAGACCATGTCCGGGTTGTATTCGTCGATGATCGACTCAAGCTCATCAGCCACGTTTTCTGGAGAACGGCGGCGATGGGTATAGCCATACACCGCATGACTGCACCAGGCGCATTTGTAGGGACAACCACGCGCGGTTATGAGCGAGATCGACCCCATTCCATGGTGCTCGCGCCAGACTCGGACATATTGGTTGATATCGATGGCTTCTCGGTCGGGATAGGGCTGAGCATCGAGGTCGGACAGGTAGTCGCGCGCGGGTGTGGTGACGAGCGAGCCGTCTCCTTCGCGATAGACGATGCCATTGATGTGCTGCATGCCCGACGGTCCGTATCGGCTCATATGAGGCAGCAGTTCCTCCAGCGTCTGCTCCCCTTCACCGATCACCACAACGTCGGCTCCATGCGCCAGGTACTCCTCAGGATAGTTGGCGGCATCGGGCCCGCCGACGATCGCGATGGTACCCAGGGACTTCGCTAAGGGAAGCGCCCGGATCACCTTTGGGCGCGACATCAGATTTGTGTAGAAGCCAGCGACCGGCGGTCGCTCGTGCCGCATGTACTGTTCGTAGGCGGCCCAATTACTGAAGGTCGAATCGAAGACACGAACGTCGAATCCCTTGGACTTGAGGTGCGACGTGATGTACAGGATCCCCAGCGGGGGATAGGGCTTCATGATGTCACGTTCGTGCGGGTCTTCCTCGATACAGTAGCTGTGAACCAAAACCAGGTCCGCGCCCATGTGATTTCCCCTTCCCCCTCATGATCACCACGACAGAGACAAATCGTTGACGACTATGAATCTCCTTGCGGACTCGGCGTCGCCGCGGCCTCGCGGGCCATTCCCGGTCCGAGGAGCCCGATATCGCGTTCGGAACGTGCCGACATCGTGCGTAACCGACGCTGTTCAAACGGCAGCGTCGCCTGGTGCCGGACCATTGCGGCGGCGCGACGGATGTGTCGTCCGCGGACTGATCGCGGTTGCCGAAGGACGGAACGCAGCTCGGACGCATACTTTCGGGCTCGAAACTCCCGATGCAGTACGGTGTGGAGGTGCCGGTAAAATTCGGTAGAGTAGGGACCCTGATAGAGCATGGCCAGGTCGTTGGAGTCGAGCCAGTTCTGCTTGACACCCAGCTCGTGCTTTACCCGTTCATGGAACGGCGTGCCGGGCAATGGGTACGATACCGACATGCCGATGTCGTCAGGCCGGCAATCGCGCACCATCTGAAGCGTCGCTTCGATATCGATGAGCGTCTCGCCGGGATAACCGAACTGTAGGAAGAAGCCCACTTCGATATCCGCCGCACGTAAACGACGGCTGACTTCACAGATCTGCTCGACCTTCGTTCCTTTTTCCATGGCGTCCAGGATTCGTTGCGATCCGGACTCTGCCCCAACCCAGACCGTGCGCGCCCCTGCCCGAGCCAGTGCGGGGATTGTCTCGCCTCGCAGCAGCAGGTCAACCCGGTTCAGGCACTTGAAGGGAATGCGCGCGTCGCGTCGCTCTATTTCGTCCGCGAAGCGCTCGATCCAGCCGGGCTTCAGGCCCATAATGTCGTCGACAAACCAGATGTGATCCGGCGCGAACGATTCCTTCAGCCACTTCATCTCGGCAACGACGTTTTCTGGGCTTCGCGCGTTGTAGCGTTGCCCCCAGATCGGCTTCGCACACCAGTTGCAGTGAAAGGGGCAGCCACGCGTGGTGACGAGATTCATCGAGTAGTAGCCGTGCCGCTCTCGCCATACCCGCTGATAGTGAGGGATATCGACCAAATCCCAGGCTGGGAAGGAGAGCGCGTCGAGGTTCTTCATATCAGGCCTGCGTGAGTTCAGGCTCAACTCGTTGGATACCGGATCGCGGAAGGCGAGTCCGAGGATCGAGTCGATCGCGGTGGCAGCGCGGCCGGTGAGCGAATCGAGCAGCTCCGCCAGCGTCTCTTCGCCCTCACCGTAGATCACGTAGTCGGCTCCGTGGTCGAGATACGCGGCGGCGTGATCACTGGCGTCGGCGCCGCAGACGATCACGGTGCAGCCGGACTGTCGAGCCATGTCGAGCATGGTGAACGCAGCTTCGCGCATTCGGAGCAAGCACATCTTGGACAGGTAGTTGAAGTTGTCCTCAAACAACACCGCGAAACGAGGCTGATCGCGGTGCAGCGCCGCTCGCCACTCCTCCTCGGAATCCGCCAGCATGGCGTCGAACAGAGCCACTGAGTAATTGCGCTCGCGCAGATAGCTGGCCGCGTAGAGCGTGCCGAGCGGTGGGTAGGGCTGCATCGCTTCCCACAGCTTCGCGTCAAAGCGCAAAAAGTAGGACTGGCCGAGGAGGACCTCGCTCATGGCTGATTCCTCTCCTTCCCGCGTCCGCGCGCCTGATAGGTCGCCAGAATCAACTTCCCGTGATCGTGGACGTGCCCCTTGCACCAATCAGCCGAAAAGGAGGCTTCGGTGTGCTTCACCGCATCACCTGAGAACTTCTGTAGCTTGCGCCGCATCTCCCAGCCCTCAATGATCGCGCCCGGCGGCGTTCTCAGCAGCGACTCGAGCGCGGCGCGTAAGGGACGGCTGTGGGGACGTGCGCGCAGGTCCCGCTGATTGCTGATCGCGTTTGGCAGGAACCCGTAAACCCAGCGATTCTGCTGCCGAAATCGTGCGTACACCTCGAGCCCGGAGATTGGAATCATCTGGACGACCTCGTGCGCCGTATAGAGATCGCGCTCCGACAGTGACAGCATTCGCTCCGAAAGGAGGTAATTTGGGCATACGACGTCGCCATTGAGCCGCGCTAGCTTCACGATGGCGACGATCAGCAGGCGGCAAAGCCACAATCTTCGGTGCTCAGTGACGACAAAGAAATCGATGTCCGAATCCTCGCGGACGTTATCCATCGCCAGTTCACCGGTAACGGCAACCATGCGCACGAACGGCATGCTCGAGATTAGTCGGCCGTAACGCAGCGCACGAGTCCAAAATCGGTCTGAAAGCTGCGCTCGTCGGTAGCGCGTGCCCACGATCTCTTCTCGGCCAGGAAGGACGAAGAACTCACCTTGACGAATCAGCTTCCCGTTCAGTGCGGCTCCGTCCTCCAGCACCGTCTGCACTCGGTCGCGCGCGCTTGCCAGCCCTATCAAGTAGCGATGGATCTCCTCCGCTGTGAGCGGGTAGTCAAAGATGTCGGCGTATTCCACTGTTCTGACGACCGCGTCAATAACCGCTGCGTCAGACATAGCGGGATTCGGTGACGACGCGATAAGGGTGAGTCGAGAGACAGCGTTCATACTTGACCAATCCGTCCCTGAAAGTCACTCAACAGGTCTGGTCTGAATCGACAGCTTGTACGGGTCTTTCTCTCCATACGAGAGAGTCGCCAGATCGGATGGGGGCGGAATGAGTCAAAGATCAGACTGGCTCTGCGGACAGCACCAACAGACCTCGCGACAATGAAGTCGTTTCCGCACCATCCGAAGATCATCCTGGCACGTTGGTAACGTAGGGAGTCAGCCGCACCGCGAGGGTGAGCATGTCTTTGGATCTGACCGACCGGGAACTGATCGAGCAGGTTCGTCGCCGTGATCCGAAGAGTCTCGCTGTGCTCTACGATCGCTATGCCCGGCCGGCTTACTCAATCGCCATGAAGATCTTGCGCGAGCCGGACGCGGCAGAGGATGTGGCGCACGACGCGTTCTTGATCTTTTGGCAGCGACCGGAATTGTATTCGCCAGAGCGTGGAACCTTTGGCCCCTGGATCACCCGGGTGGCGCGTAATCGAGCCATCGATGTCGTCCGAAGGAGATCTCGCAATCGCTTTGAAAACAACGATGAAGTTGGGATCGTTGAGCGACTGGTCGACCCCGAACCGGAACCGGCGAGCAGGTTTGGACTCAGACGCAGGCGCATCAGGTACAGGCTGCGCTGGATGAATTGAACGATCAGCAGCGTGAAGTGATCGAACTGGCATACTTTCAGGGGCTGTCCCAGCGAGAGATGGCGGAGCATCTCGACACTCCGCTGGGAACGATCAAGTATAGAGTTCGAATTGCCTTGCGCAGGTTAGCGGATCTACTCGAAGAAGCTGAGGTATGGACAGACGCGCCGTAATTCATAGCGAGGCCATGAACGACCTTCCAGCATATGTTCTTGGCGTGCTTGAACCGGAAGAGCGCGACCGGATCGCGGAACATGTGGCGACCTGTCCACATTGTCAGATCGAGCATCGACGACTTGAGGTCTCAGTCGACGCACTGTGGGCCGCTGCTCCGCAAGTTGAGCCTCCAACAACATTGCGTTCGCGCATCCTCACAAGCATCGAGGACGATCTAGATGGTCACGTTGTGCCCCCGGCTATGCCGCGTTGGATTCGGCCAATTCTCGCTGCCGCGGCGATAATCGTACTGGCACTGGCCAGCTGGGTCACAGTGCTCACGCATGACCTCACTCAGACACGATCAACATTGAGCCAGGTTCAGGCGAGTCAAAATCAGGCTCGCGAAATACTCGCTGAAGGGTCACAGTCCATACGCCTCGCCGAGGTAAACGCACCGCGCGCCTACGGGATGCTCTATCTGAGCAGTCAACCGCAGCATGCAGTGCTCGTCGTCAACGACCTGCCGCCGTCACAGGCTGGACACGTTTATCAGATCTGGCTCTACGATTCCACGGGTTCCGCCATCAGTGCCGGAATATTCAGCACCGATTCAGACGGGAACGCAACCGTCGCTCTTGAGACGCCTGCGCCCATCAACCGCTTCACGACCATGGGGATTACCGTCGAACCTGGCCCCGGCGGCAGCAACTGGCCGACCGGACAGAAACTCGTCGGATGCAACCTGTCGTCGTGAAACCTCTCCACTCGCCCGTTTCCGACTACCGCTTCTTCATCGGCGAAGGAGCGTCCTCGCGACTTGTTGGTCACTGGTAGGTGCGAGCTTTCGCGCCCATCGATTTCCGTTTGAGTAGCACCCTATCGATGGCAACGACGATGTGTTGCCCGTTCCGGTGATCTCCGCCCGGTGGTAGATGCCTGCATATGATTTCAACTACCTTTGTGCTCTCCGCCTCCATGGCCGGCTCGTAACCGTACAATCTGACAAACATCTTGGTTGTCTCGGTGGGTACCGAGTCAATCCGAACCGAGAAGACTCGCGTAGCGTCGGTAGGGGCGTTACCGGTTTTGAATACCTGAAACCTGCCGTTGCTTCTCCAGGGCGGCAGTTACTGGTGTGATGATGGAACGAGCCAGATGGAACAAATGGTGAACGTGCGTCAACTGAAATCCACGACTAAGAGACGCGACGAGAGACATGAAGAGATGGCCACCCTCACGTGAGCGGTATTCGTCGGCTCCACTGGCTCGAATGGATCGTGGCGTCGGGGGTACTGCTGTCGATCGGGATGGATGCATCGATCGCCCTTTGGCGCGTTCAAGCCAACGCCATTCCGTCTGAATTCAGGACAATTTCGCTGAGCGCTAGCGACATTTCGTTACTCATCTTTGTCGTCTACGGATTGGCGACACGACGATATTGGCCACGAACTGGGAAGTCAAATCTTCGACGTGCGATCGCGGTAAGCGGGTCCGTCCTCGTTGGAAGTCTCGTGATTACGGCGTTCGCGGCGAACGTTCCGGAATTGAGCGTAGCGCGAGCGGGTGAAGTCATTCTCGGACTGCTCGTCTGTTTGCTCCTGGTCAGACGTCCATCTCTTGCCGATCGACTGCGGATCTGCGGGTTCGGGTTGATCTTGCTGCAACTTCCTCAACTGATCGTTCAGGAGGTGACCCAAACCTCGATTTCTCTCGGATCTTGGATACCCGGTTGGCCCCCAATCACACCTGCAACGGTGTCAGGTGCGCTGGTCGTATTTGGTTCGGGAAATCTGCGCTGGCAACGAGGGATGGGGTCCTTTCTTCATCCGAATTTGCTTGGCGGTTTTCTCGCCATCTGGATCGTGCTGAGTCTTCCTCTGTTGGCGCGCCAGGGAACGAGTGGACTGGTTTGCCGGACCGTATGGTGGATTGGCTGGGCTGAACTCCTGCTAACATTTTCGCGAGCGGCGCTCCTCGCGGCCGTGGTTGGATGCGTCTGGTGGGAATTCGCGAGCGGCCGGCATTCTCGACGAGTCCGGCGAATTCGGGCGGTCTGGGGTGTACCGGCCGTTGCAATGGTTGTCTTCAGCATTGGTCTGCGGCAGATCATGATACCTCGTCTTGATCCCACCGTTGTGCTTCACAGCGCGGCCGCGACCGATCGCCTTCAGCTATTGCACGCCGCGGTACGACTCATAGCGGCACATCCGCTCGTAGGAATTGGCGCCGGAAACTACTCGATCGCCGAGGCTGGATCGCCACTGGCATCGACGCTCGTGCAACCAGTTCACGTCGTCCCCTTGCTGGTCGCCGCCGAGTCCGGCATTTTGGCCGGGGTCGCCTGGCTGGCTCTGCTGACCGTCGTACCTGTAATGGACTGGCGCGATTCGGGGATCAAGACGATTCGCGGTACTCAGCGATTCGCGGTGCCAGTCGTTCTTCTCATCCTGGCGTCACTTGATCACTATTTCTGGACGTTCGCACCCGGTCAGGCGCTGTTCTGGGTGACGATGGGGATCTGGGCGTCACGGTCCGATGTGGGCACGGTGCCGGAGATGGATGACTCGCGTGAGTGCCTCGGCGATCTGAGCGACTCCTCGCCTGGCGAGCGTGAAGTGTTGCTGGCAACCCATAACGGCCGTAGACACGACGAATCGAGAAAGACACCCCCTGACAGCCTGTGGCGCGGGTCCGTCTTACTCCTGCGTTTGGCCTGCCAAATCCGTAAATTCAACCGTGACTTCTGTGCAGATGATTGAGTACAGTGGAGGTAGCTATACGGCGGCGTCGCGCGGCGCGCAGTCAGAAATCGTCGATCGCGGTGAGTATGGAAGTCCCGTCAACCAACGTCACACGTCCAAAATTGGCCCGGTTCGCCTTGTTGGCGATTGGCGCCGCCGTGATCACGATCGGCTTGAAAACCGGTGCCTATTTCATCACCGGTTCTGTCGGCTTGCTTTCAGATGCGCTGGAGTCCGTCGTCAATCTCGTCGCCGCGATCGCCGCACTCATTGCCTTGCTCGTGGCGAGTCGGGATCCGGATGAGGATCATGCCTACGGTCATGGCAAGGTTGAATACTTTAGCAGTGGCCTGGAGGGCACCCTGATCCTGGTCGCGGCAGGGAGTATCGTGGCTGCGGCCATCCCGCGGCTGCTGCACCCTGCCGACCTGAGCGATGTGGGTTGGGGTCTTAGCATTTCGGTCGTCGCGTCCGTCATCAATGGCATGGTGGCGCGGCGACTCTCCCGAGCGGGAAAGATCCACCGCTCAATCACGCTTGAGGCGGACGCCCGTCATTTGTTGACCGATGTCTGGACCTCCATTGGCGTCGTGGTGGGAGTAGGTGCTGTTGCGCTGACGGGATGGGATCGACTCGATCCGCTGATTGCGCTCATCGTCGCGGGGAATATCGTCTGGACCGGGATTGGCTTGCTACGTCGTTCGATGCTGGGACTGATGGACACCGCAGTCGCGCCCGAGGATCTCGCACGGATTCGGGATATCCTCAGCCGATACGAGGTGACGGAGGATATACAGCTTCACGCCCTACGAACCCGGCAGGCCGGGGCGCGCCGGTTCATGTCGGTCCACGTGGTTGTACCAGGCCATTGGAGCGTCGCTCGCGGCCACCAGTTGCTCGAACAAATCGAGCGAGATCTGCGTGACGCCATCCCCGGGCTCACGGTCTTTACGCATCTCGAGTCGCTGGACGATCCCGCCTCCTGGGACGATGTCTCGCTCGATCGCGAGCCAAGCGGCACGGGCGCAGCCTCTTGACGACGTTGCCATGCGTGCCGGTCGTACTGGATTCGCGCGTTCAAGTTTTCGTGCATCCTGCGCGGAACTACGCACCGACCGCGGTCAGCAGCACCTCGGTGAACACACCGGCCAGAAGGCCTATGGTCAATCCCCAACCATTCCAGGTCGGCATTTCGAGCTTTCGCCCCACCGCGAACAGCTCACCGATCACGTACATGATTGCGCCGCTCGCGAGCGCGAGAAACAGCACCGAGAGCGTTTCGGACGTGAAACGGTACCCGATGAGCGTACCAAGGAACGTCGGTCCGCCGGCGATCAAACCAGCGATGCCGAGGAAGCTCCAGCTGACCGGCTGTCCCGCCAGTGGACCTGCAATGCCGAATCCTTCGGTGGCATTGTGAATGCCGAACCCGACGATCAGGAGCACAGCCAGTGAGATCGCCCCGCTCTGCGCCGAACTGCCGATGGCGAGTCCTTCCGCAAAATTATGCAGGCCGATGCCAATCGCGATGACCAGCGCGACGCGTTGCGCCGTCTCTGGACGCCGCCGCCGAGTTCGCTGAGTGTAATAGACGAGCCCTAGCGAGCCTATAATCACTCCGGCGACCAATGCCAGGGCCATGGCCCACACATCCGCTGAATGGGCGGAGAGGTCGTCATTGAGCGGTTCGACGGCATGTTCAACGATATCGACGAAGAGGAACATGAGGACGCCGATTGCCACTGCGTTGAGGAACGCGAGTCTCGCTCGTGATACGGAGCGCAATCGGGCGATCGGCAAGCCTAGGAAGATGGTCATCCCCGCCAGTGCGCCCAGGATCGTCGTCTGAATCAGCGACATCGCGCTGTTTTCCTTTCATCTCGCTCGAACGGCTCCGCGGCAAGGATGACCGGCGCCACGCCCGGGGACTGCAGAATCCCGAGTAATTCCGTCGGGATTACTCTAGTGATGTCGCGCCCCGATGTCAAGCTGGCGCTCGAAATAGCCGCTTGACCGGCGAAATCGCGATGGCGTCACTGCCAGCACGTCCTCGGCAGAGCCGTAACGAGGAAGCGCCGCTCGTACCGCTCGTCGCGAATGGACAACTGGATCGGGCGGTTGATCATCAGCCCTGAGTCGATGCCGAATTCGGCGGCGTACAGCAGGCTAACCCCGGTTGACGGAGAGCGCACCGGACCGTCCGTGACGATTCCATCCGCGTACGGTGGAGCGTCGTATGAACAGTGGACAGACATCGCATCGTTCGGAGAAATCGGTAGTCGCAGGACCACCGAGGAAGGGGTGACAATGACTGGTCGGATCGTTCGGGGAATAGTGGGAATCGTCATGGTTCTCGTTGGACTGCTCTGGATGCTGCAGGGAGCCGACGTGTTTGGTGGTAGTGGTGGCATGAACGGTAAGGGAATCTGGATCGTCATCGGAGCATTGGTCCTCATTGCCGGTCTGGTCGTCCTGGCGCCCTTCGGCCGGCGGCGGGTTGGGTGAAATAAAGGAGAGCGTTCATCCGGCAACCCCGACCACCACGTGGTGCCATCCGCTCGCACCGTCCGGCAACGGCGGAGCGATCTGGTTTGTCTGCACTGCGCCGGTCCCGTCGGTGGCGCGAACGACGAGCGTGTAGGTCCCCTGCGTGGGCCGCCACGGCAGACGCCAGAGTACCCAACTGAGCTGTTGAGGACTGGGGTTGGCCTCAATTGTCGCGACCTGCCAGATTTGGCCGTTGTCGAGGCTGACCTCGACTTTGCTGATGCCACGATCGCCGGCAAAAGCGAGACCCATGAGGTCGGCGGGACCGGCGGAAATTACCGCCTTGTCTGCCGGGTACGCGAATCTGGCTCTCGGTCTTCACCTCCCCAACAGATGTCCAGCCCTTTTGTTGCCAGTAACCTTGATACTCGTCGCTGATGACCTCAATCCGCTCCAGCCACTTGACATTCTTGATGCCATATCGCCCCGGCGCGATCAGCCGGACCGGGAACCCGTGCCGGCGCGGCAACGGCTGGCCATTCATGGCCCAAACCAGCATCGTCGTTGGAGCGGTTGCTTTCGCGATCGGCAATGAGTCCGTGTAGCCATCTGCACCGTGAAAGACGACGGTCGTTGCGCTTGAATCAAGACCGCTTCGGGCCAGAATGTCGGCAAGTCGAGCGCCGGTCCAGACGGCCGTTGAGATCAGCGGCCCGCCGACTGGATTACTGATGCAGGTCAAGGTCGAGACGAAGTTCGGGGCGGCCAACGACCCCAGTTCGGCGGCGGAAAGGGTGCGGGGCGTGTTGACCAGTCCCTCGACGCGGATCGACCAATTCCGGTTTGTGGTATCGACTCGTGGGTCAATGAAATTCTTGGAGACGATGTAGAACTGCTCGTTTGGGGTGATCGGATCCGGCATCTTGCTGGAAGCGACGACCGCCTCACCGGAGCGGACGCGGGCGACTTCTCGCCCCACGATCGCGAGCGAGGCGACGCCGAGCAACCCGAGCCCCGCGGCTCCGAGGAATCGTCGCCGGTCGTCGTCGACAGGCGGTCGATCGACCGAGCGGGCGACCGTGAATGCGCGGAGCCAGAAAAGGGCGAGCGACAGAACGAGCCCAAAAACGAGCACGCCAGCGCCAAGGGTCAACAGAATCGTCGCCAAATCTCCGTAGGTTAGGATGCCACCCCGACGCAGATCGACCGCCCAGACCATGAACAGTGAAAGTCCCGCCAGTGTGACTGCAAAGAAAGTGACGCCTTCGCGCCAGGCCAGACGGGGAGGCGGATTCGATGGAGCGGTAAAGAGCCAGCCAGCGATCGATGCAATCAGGATCAACGTCGCGGCGATCCCAGCGAAAAGCCAGGCTTTGGCTGACGTTCCGAAGAGGCCGATCATTTTCGCAAAGAGCCCAACAGGAATCCAGGAGAGGATGACCTCCGCCAGGGCATCCATGAGCGACACGACCCCGGTGATCTCCCGCAAGACAATAATGCTCGCCAGACCGACCAACGCCGCAAGAGCGCCCGCGAACACTCCGCCCCATCGTCCCAAGCGATCTTGCCTACCGGATTCGGCGCTCCGATGTGTTGGTTGCATACGTCCTCATCGTGATTTCCTCGGTCGAACGCCCCGACCTATTCTGGGTACGGTTGACACGCGCGTGTGGATGTCGAACGTCTCCAGATCGGCTCCCGATGACTGTGGGCATGAGATCATCGGACCAAAGCGCGACGCTGGAATCGGGCGTGTCGCGTTCCCATCGCATGGCAATCGCGAACGGGTCGATCAACCCGGACAAGAGACTCGAGTGGTTCGCGGCATCGGTCGGTACTCAGCGCCGAGTGGATATCTCCTATCGCGGGGCCAACACGTTAAGTACCTTTGGCTTCATGACCAGCCGGACCGTTATTCACGGCGATGGACCAACGGAATCGGAGTCCACGCGACGGCGCGGACAGAGGAGACGCCCAACGAGATGACCGCTGCCGAATCGGGTGACGAGCCCCGCGAGAGATTCGCTGCTCCGCCGAGAAGTCCGTGTGTTCACTGGTGAAGTCATGCCGACCATCAGTGGTTGCCCAACATTGAATGCCACTGACATCAGCCCCGCAACCGCTTCAACCCGGGCGGCAACCCACCATTCTTGGCTGGACCATATCATTATTCTAAAGGTAGGGATGCGATGGAGAACTCGCCGCTGCTGCCCGAAGTCGGGAGTACTTTGTCCTGACGACCGGCGAATTGCCGCACCACGCGAGTGCACGCGACCGCATTCCGCTCGACTTCGGATGCCCGACATCGAGATCATCACGAGCCACTGACTTCGAACGACCCACGTGCAATCGAACGAACCCGACGCAACTGCGAGCGGTGAAGACAGGCATGGCTGTACCACCGGACTGTGTCGTGACGGCACGGCGATGTCGGCGCGACCACCCTCGTGGCCAAATGGCGCTTAATCGCCGGGCACGGACAGGACTCGCCATCGAGCTCGAGGAGGTTCGTGGCCAACCACAAATGACCGTGATGCTGATTCTCGGACATCTAATCGACGAATGCCCCTGTTCACGTCTCCCAACGCGCTTCATTCGGGTCGCTAGCGTGTATGACGACGCTCGTGCAAGCCTTGTTGGCGATTCGATGCGGCGAGCGATACGTTTGGGGATTTCGGTGTGACTGTGGAAGTCGCGCATGCGACTGCGGGAATTGTGAGGAAATAAACGAATAGCCCATTATTCCTATGCATGTTGCATTTGGCCGGTGCTGTCTGTATTGTGATTAGGAAGAAACAAATTCATTTAGCTGGGTGTTCGCCTTCGGATGAGCGTGTAATTGTCGTTGCACGAAAGGACGAACTATGGCTACCAATTCACCTCACCAGCCCCGGGGTATTCTTCCGCACGACGCATTCCTGAACCAGGTCAAGAATGAACGGCTCGAATGGCATCGCTACGATCCCAAGACGAAGGTCGCCACCAAACGCGAGTTTGACGCGATGCAGGAGCACATCATCAAGCTCTATGAGGGAACGCAGGTTGTCCACAGCTTCGAGGACCCGGCCGGTCAGGTCTTTGACTGTATTCCCATCGAGCAGCAACCCTCACTCAAGGGGTCAGCTAAAGCGATCCCAATCGCCCCAGATCTTACGCCGGTACTGCAGGGGAATAAGCCGGAGCCCGGAAAGCCAGTCCCGGTCACGCCACGAACGGACGTAACGCGAGATCGGCACGGAAACCTGATGCAGGCCCCGCCGGGCACAATTCCCGTTCGTCGCGTAACGCTCCAGGAACTGACTCGATTCCAGACCTTGCAGCATTTCTTCCGAAAGACACCTGGAAGCATTCCGGCCGCTCCGACGACCGCCTCGAGCACCGGCGCCAGGCCAGGCGCCACGGCCGAATGGCCGACCGGCCCGAGTGCTCCGTCGTCCGATGTCAACCAGAACCATCGGTACGCCTACACGCACCAGGATGTCGCGAATATCGGCGCGCACAACATGCTCGCGGTCTACGCACCGGCGGTTGACTCCAATCAAGTCTTCTCACTCGCGCAGCATTGGTATGCAGGCGGTTCGGGTGCGAACCATCAGACACTTGAGATCGGCTGGCAAGTTTTCCCAGGGAAATACGGTCACGCGCTGCCAGTTCTGTTCATCTACTGGACCGCGGACAACTACGGAAGTACTGGCGCGTATAACCTGGACGCTCCTGGGTTCGTGCAGACGAACAGCAACTGGACTATTGGCGGCGCGTTGAGTCCGGTCAGTACCCAGGGCGGTCAGCAGATGGAGATCGAAGTCACCGTCTTCCTCGATAGCGGTCACTGGTGGCTCTATCTGGGCGGCATCACGTCGGCTGACGCACTGGGGTACTACCCGACCTCGCTCTACTCGGGTGGCCAGATGGCGTCGAACGCGACAGAGATCCTCTTTGGTGGTGAGACCGTGACCAACTCGGTCTCCTGGCCGCCAATGGGGAGTGGTGCGTTTGCCAGTGCCGGGTGGCAACAGGCCGCCTATCAGCGTGACATTTACTACTTCCCGACAAGCGGCGGGTCACAGTGGGCAGCGTTGACTCCTGAGCAGCCATCTCCTGCGTGCTACACGCTAACGCTGGCCTCCGCGCCACAGCCGTGGGGAGTCTATTTCTTCTTCGGTGGGCCCGGCGCTGGGGATTGTTAGATACCAACACGCGGAAACGGGCCCAAACAGACAGCGAGGTGATCGCATATGGCCAGTTCCATTGGTTCTCCCGTGCCGGCGCCCGGCAGCCCAAACAGCATCACCCCGGCGACTTCGGCCGCCGTCGCGGTGGCCGGTAACGGTCGAGAGGTCATAGATACCACCGTCATTCGGCAACGTATCCCGCTCACAATCGACCCGCTTGGCCAGAACGGTCAGGCGCTCGCGTCGTACTTGATCTCTGCACGAGCACAGGCCGTCGCCAATCTCTTCAACGGCATGCAGGAGGTCCGCGGGAGTCTGAAACAGCTCCTGACCAGCATCGCGACTCCCACTGCTCCGTCGCAGCTGCTCGGAGTCATCCTTCAGCCCGACGGGACAACCGCAGCGCGGGTGCAGGTTCAATTCGATCCGGCGACGCTTGGCAAATCCAGCCCGAAGATCACCGTGCAAACGGATGATACCGGTGCATTTCACCTCCCATTGCCTGCTGGTCTTCCCCTTCCAGTGAATGGCAGTCTCGACCTCGTGATTCACGGCGCGAACAGCGTCGTTACGGTCCATGTACCGAGCGCGCAGATCGCGGCCAACGGGCTGGCCGGCGCCATTTTGCTCCCTCATTGGGTTGCGCCGCTGCCGGTCAGCATTCTGGCGGCGTTGCAGGCAATCGCAGTTCCAACTGCGATGTCTACGCCGACGAAATTGACGCACGACGCACAGCTTCCGGTAATTCGCGTTGGAGAAGACGCATGTCTCCTGTCGTTTGGGCTGAACAGCTCGACCGATTCGTTCCCGTTTGGCGTCTTCTATCGTTTGGTTGAGCCACGCGCGAGCATCGTTTCCCAGGCTCGATTCCATCCGCTGGGGAACAATCGATTCACGCTGCTACCGAGCTACGCCAGCAGCGCAGGAGCCAGCATGATCCAGCCGCAGGATCCCCAATCCAGCCCCGGGTCGTTGCCCGCCATTCCACCAACCACCCCTGGCGAAGGTCAGGTGACGTACGTCGATCGCGTTCCGGTGGAGCAACCGATCAGCGTCGACGGTTTCCGGGACCAGATGATGGGGCTTCAACCCAACGGAACGTTCACGGCCGACGAACTTCGACCAATGGCCGGAACCCTCGGGCTGGGCTACGTCTTGTGGATGTCCCAGCGGTGGAACCTCCAAGGTCTGGCACTCGGGGATCTCGTCTACTCCCTGCCCCTCGCCCCAGGCGAGCAGCAGCAGGTTGCGATCTTCGAACGTGTGGACACCGCCCGGGTATCGGAAAGTGAATTTTTCAGCGAACAGCAGGCACAGGAGCAACGCGCACTGGCCGATACCTCGACTCAGGCAACGTTTCAGTCAGCGTTCAACGAAGCCGTCAACGGGAGCAGCTATTTTCACACGGATTCGAATTCGTCCAGCTGGGGCGGCAGTCTTATCCTGCTGAGTGGTGGCAGCGGAAGTTCGTCCGCGACCGGAACGTCAACGCAGTCACTTGAGGGCCAGCGCAACTCGGCGCAACAGGCCGCTCAGACGACGCACTCATCGGCTGAGAACCAGGCATCCGCGCGACGAAGCGCAACGCGTACGGGGATGCGAATCGCCACGGCCAGCGAGTCGGAACAGATCACTACCAAAGTCGTGACCAATCACAACCACACGCGCGCCTTGACCATGCAGTACTGGGAAGTGCAGAGGTTGTATGACGTTACGACGGCCATCGACGGTTTGACCCTGACCGTGCTGGTGCCGCTTCAGGTCGTCCGCTTCATGCCGCCCGGGCAGCCACTCGTTCTGACCGATCCGAGTCAGGTGAACTCGCGCGCCAGGGTCATGGCACGCTACGGCGAGGTCGTCAAACATGGCGACGTGCTGGCGCAAGCTCTGCCGCGGAGGTTCCAGCACGGGCTGACGATGCTGCTCCAGTTCGCGTCAGATCCTACCGCGAGCGTCGAAGCATTCGGCAGTCCGGCGGAAGATGTGATCCAATTCGGGCTGCGTGGGTCGTTCCTGTCGTGCGAAGATGTCTCGATCAGCGCGGTCACCGATCGCGGTACCCGGGTTGGACCCATCAAACTGGCAAATCCTGCACCGAATCCTCCAGCGGACCAATTCGTGACCCGTGAACAGCTTATTGGATGGCTCACCACCAAGCGTCGTGAGGTCACGGGCGTGACACTTACCGGGGCACTGGCCCTACCGCGGTCGATGAACCGGGCGAACATTGTCGGCTTTGAGATCAGCCGAACGTTTCACACTCTGTCGTACACGCTGATCTCCCCCGCGATGGCCGAACTGCAGGCGCTGCAGAATTTGTTTGGCGCAAACAACAGTTGGATCACGCAGGCGCTGGAATCGACCCTCTCGCCCGGAACACCGGCGCGCGAGACGCTGAGGCTAAGCCCGAGCGATCTCGAGTCGCTCGTTGGCGGCCCCGAACTGCACGGCTTTGTCGCCGCGATCAGTGAGACCGACTCATCCGGCAACATGGTACCGTCTACCCAGGAACAGTATGCCAACGACACCTTGACGGGTGTCGTACTTCCTCCGGAAGCCTATCCTGTTCCGGCACTGCAACTGGCTCCCGTGCTGCGATATAACGAGATTCTCGAAATTGAACGCATGGCCCAGCATGTCGCCCGCCAAACACTGCACTATTCTCGTGCGGTATGGTCTTCGATGTCCGATGACGAGCGCGCGATTCTACTGGAGGCCTACACCATCGGCGTTCCATCTGGCGGCGTGCAGGATGCGTCACAAATGGTGCCGCTGCTGAATTGCGTAGAGAATCGCGTACTTGGCTATTTCGGCAATTCGATGGTTCTGCCATTCATCATTCCAGAGGCGTTGGCTGAACAGACCGCGACCGACGGGGAGACATTGCACCCCGCCCAGATCCAGGAAGCGCTGTTAGCCTATCAGGTCGAAGCGTTCACCCCGCCAAAGTCCACCATTGCACTCCCAACGCGAGGCGTGCTCGGCGAGGCAGTGCTCGGCCACTGCTCTGCGGCGGAGAAGATCGATATCACGCGATTCTGGAATTGGCAGGATTCGCCCGCGGATAGCGCACCGGGAATCGCGCCGTCGACGTTGCCGACGACAACTCCATCGATAGCGGCCGGGATCACCGCACCGAACACATTGTCGAACCTGCCGTCGTTGATCAATAACGTGCTAACCGCGCCGACACCAGATACGGCACTGCTCGACGCGATCAGCAAAGCCGCGCTGGGTCAGCAAGACTTTAGCAGCAGTCTCACCGGAGCCGAGCAACTCGCGGCCCTGCTGACCAACGCGCAGAACACCGCAAATCAGGCCCGCTCGGACGCGCTGAAGACGACCAAGGATCTCACGGCTCAGGCAATGGCAACCGTCGGCAATATCTATGGCGGCACGAAGGGCAACCCGAACGCCGGCTCCAATGCCGCCGCGGCGGTAACCGGCAATAAGGCGCCGGATGCGGGTAACACTCAGGCAGGAACGAACACCCAGCAAACCAAGGGCAACGTTACCAGTGGCCCGGGTGGTGGACCAACCGGGAGTTCGAGCGGCGGCGCCGGAAGCAACACGGGTGGCAGCGCTGGCGGGACAGGCTCTGCGGGTGGATCAACCAGCGGGTCTGGAGGCAGCCCAGGTGGAGGCCCCCCAGGTCCGCCATCGGGGGGACCAGTTGCTCCATCCGGTGTTGAAAACGGCTAGATCAGGAGATCAATCCGTCGCTGATCGTATGAACAAGGAGGCTCCAACATGCCGTCGAATCCGAGAACAGGAGCTGCCGCGCCAATTGACACCGGGCACAACCCGCAATCTGGTACCGCCGTGATTCCAGGCGCGATCAATCCACCTTTGACACCGAGCCCGTCCCAGGGACCAGCCGACCCATCGAGCGGACCCGGTGCTGGCCCCTCGAGTGGACCAGGAGGGGGGCCCGGCGATGGGCCGGGAGGCAGCTCGGGCGGAGATGTCGGGGGAGGGCCGTCCGGCGGTCCTTCGGGAGGACCGGGTAGTGGCGTTGGTGACGGGTCGAATGGAAGTTCAAGTGGCGGTCCAGGCGACGGCGGCGCAGGAGGGCTGAACGGCGGTACCCAGGAGACGGGAACAACCGACACAACTGGGTCAGCAACCGACTCCGTCGACAATCAGATCGCTGGCAGCTTGCTGGGACTGATTGCGAGCGCGACGTCGGGTGACGCGCTGGAGGCGCAGAACATCATCTTGCGACGAATCGCGCTGGAGGGTGACGTCGTCCCATCACGCGTTCCGGCGCCGCGAAATATCACCGAGATCGGAGGCTATTTGAATCTCCTCGGAACCCTCAACCAAACCGAAATGCGCTCGCAGGTACTGGCCGGTATTCTGAGCGTGGCGGGGCCGAATCCACCTGTGGGTTGGATTACCACGACTCCACCCCTGTCGCTCTCCCAGGTGACCAACGATCGTCCCGCGAGTCCGCTCCAGCCCTCGCTCCCATTAACGGTGCCGGTCCGAAGCGACTTCGCGGGGCCACTTCGCTTGGCGTTGCAAACGCTTCACGCCCAGAGCTGTCTGCTTCCCTTCCTGGGCGGCCCAATCAGCCTGCCTTCGCCGGGATGGAGCGCCGTCTCGCCAGTTGACCCAATGCCCTATCTCGGCCGGATCCTGACGATTGCTCCAAGATTCGCCCTGTCAGATCCAGCGACGGATCTGCTCGCGTTGGTCCGCGCTCAGGGGAGTACGGATGCGTTCCAGATCGCCGCGAGGGCACAGGGAACGGGGAGCGTCGGCGTGGCACCAGGCGACTACGACGCCGTGAAGTGCACCGCGGAAGGTTGCTCGGTCGTTGCGTTGAACGGGGCTCCGCTGGTCCTCCTCGCGTCTGCGCTGGCGTCCGCCGGATTCTATGCTCCGCCGCTCCCGGCTGAACCCGCATCGGCCGATGACACGGCATGGACGCGACTCTCAAACGTGACCGGGCTGGTTCCAGGGAAGACGACGCTGGGTGACGAACTCAACCTGGTATACGCCTGGAGCGCCATTAGCGGCAGCGTGTTCAACGGGATGCTTGACTGGCTCTGGAACGGTAACGAGTTTTCGCCGCCCGGTTGACCTTCTGAGGATCGACCGACGGATCGCAGTGTTCAAGCGCGTTTTACCGATCTTCTGCTCATACGTGACGCACCACAGGTGTAAGCGCGGCGAGAGCCTGCTGAGCACCTGGGGACAGTGGGTCGCCCACTTCGCATCTGAGCGGGGGAGGCTACTGTGGACAAACTCCGGATCGTTCCTGAAGTTGTTGAGGACGGACCCTTCACCGAGCCGCTACCACTTTCGACGAGGGGCTGGGTCTGCATGGAGCCGATCTCGCGATTCGGTTTCAGAGGGTCGCGCGGCGCCTGGGTGCCGTTGCCGATTTGGTTGGTCGTTGTCTCGTTGCCAGCGAAGAGTGGCGAGACGAAGGTGGCGACGGTCTCAGCCTCACCCACCTGATCGTCTCGGTCACGTGCCTGTACGAGCGCGATAATCAGGTCGTCACGTGGTTCACGGCGGGCGACGATGATGTCGCGCAAATAGGCGTCGAACTCGCGGATGCTCTACTGACCGCATCGGAGAGGCTGGGCCGCGTCCGGGTACCGGATCAATTCGCCGGCTCCATTTCCGGTTCGACCTCCGCTACCACAGCGGGCGTCCAGCGCCGCACACCCAGCCAACACGTCAGTGTAGCCAGCGGGATCAGCACGCTGGTCAGCGGGAGAAGCGAGCCCGCGCCCAACGTCTCCAGCAGCAGCCCACCGAGCGCACCGGCCGCAGCCGTGCATCTTCAGTAACACCATTTGCGGCGTCAAGGCGGAACGGCCTGGACCGCGGGATGCGCTCGACCACTGCTGGGCAGGGGATACCCTGATGATCTCGCGCTCTGATCGCCTCGGCTGCTCGTTGACGAACCTCATCGAGTTGGTTACTACACTCGACGCGCCGGAGATCGGCCTCAAGAGCCTCGCTGAGCAGGTCGAATCGACCACCTCGAGTGGCACGCTCGTGTTCCATGGCTTCGGAGCTGTGGCGGAGTTTGAATGGGAGCTGAGCCGGGAACACGAGCGAGCAGGCCTGGCGGTAGCCCGAGCCCTGTGTCGACCGGGAGGCCGGCCGAAAACGCACGATGCCCCATCGCCATGGCACAGTCCCTCTCGCGCGAAGGAGCGCACTCGATCGACGATATCGGTCTGGCGTCAGGCGCGTCCCAAGCGACCTTGATTCGGGCGGTCACGGTACCGCATCAGCGTGCGGCGTCTACACTACGGCACGATACGCATCCCATCGGAGCGCCGGGTCCCCAATCGGGGTGACTCAGCGACTCGAACGGGTGAACATCACATGCGTGACTCCGCTGGGCGATGAGGTGGCCTCGACCTGGTAGTCCTTCTCGAGACCCTCCAGTCCGTCCCAGAGGCGTACGCCCCGTCCCAGCAGAATCGGGACAACCACGACGTGCAGGTGGTCGATGAGACCAGCCGCAAGGAAGTCGCGCACCACGCTGACGCCCCCGCCGATGCGGACGTCCTGTCCGGCCGCGGCGTCGCGGGCGGCCTGGAGCGCCGTGGCCGGCGAAGCATCGATGAAGTGGAACGTCGTGCCCCCCTCCATCTCGATCGACGGACGCGGATGATGGGTAAGAACGAATACCGGTGTGTGGAACGGCGGGTTGGAACCCCACCACCCGGTCCACTCCGGGTTCTCATGCCATCCGGGATAGCCGAACTTCCGGGCACCCATGATCTCGGCACCGACCTCAAAATCGTGCAGCCGTACCATGGCGTCGTCGACACCGCCGGTGCCACCGGACTGACCGACCGTCTCGTTCCAGCGCCGAGTGGCGAACATCCATTGGTGCAACCGATGCCCGGCGTGGCCGAACGGGGAGTCGAGGCTCTGAACGTCCCCCGTGCCGAAGCCGTCGAGCGAGATGGAGAAGAACTGGACGCGGGTGAGTGACATCGCTGGAGGTCCTTTCCGAACAATAGATTCGAGTATCTTGACTGGTCTTCTGGAACGTGGTCGAGCGGCGGCTCGCCGAATCGACAGTGTTCGACAATCCAGATGGGCGATGCACAATTGAGCCATCATCCAACTCCGATCGTCTCGCCAACGTCGGAGCGGATGGGCGTTAAGCCATCAGGATCTGCCGAGCGCGTCTATTGCCGATAGAATGCCCTCATGGTCGCGGAAGCCTGAATATGCTGACTCGGAGAAAACGCCGACCCCGAGTGACGGCCCGTTGGGCGAACGCGCCACGTGATCCGTCACCTGACGAATCGATGCCAGAGTATAGCGGTAGCGTATTCACCCGACCCGAAGCCACAGCCCTTTCTATTGTGCGGCATCACCCAGTCGTCATGAGTACTTGCGAGCATGCTGGCGGGTCAGGGGCGGACGGTGGTCGCGTATGAGTTCCTCGACCGAGGTGGGCGAGGCACGCAGCCATGCTGGTAGGCTGCCTCGTGTACGGACGGACCCGAGAAAGGGGCTAGCCATGCAGGTCTTCCTGACCACCGAGCGCTTGCTGCTTCGTCCCTTCACTTCAGCCGATCTGGACAATCTGTGCGAACTCGACCGCGACCCCGCGGTCATGCGCTTCATTAACGGCGGCATCCCCACGCCCCGTGACGTGATCCGCGACCAGACGCTGCCTCGGTTCCTTCAACCTGACGAGCGGTTTGCTGGGTACGACTTCTGGGCGGCGATCGAGCGGTCCACCGGCGCGTTTCTCGGGTGGTTTGAGTTCCGGCCACCGGACGTCGGACCGACCGATGAAGTCGAGCTCGGCTACCGGCTGCGCCGGGAGGCGTGGGGCAAGGGATACGCCACGGAGGGGGCGCGTGCCTTGATTCGCAAAGGGTTTACCGAGCTTGGCGTGCGACGTGTCGTCGCCTCGACCTACCAGGACAATATCGGCTCCCAAAGGGTCATGCAGAAGTCGGGCATGACGCTGGTGCGGACGTTCCACATGACCCCTGCCGAGCTCGAAGCCCATGGCCTCGATCCCGCCATCGTCTGGGATGGTGACGACGTCGAGTACGCACTGGAGAAGGCCGACTGGGAGCGGCAAGAAGCGGCGGCTGCTCAGAACTCATCGCAGGCGCCGTGAGGATGGACCGCGCAGCAATGCACCTGGGCGAGGCGACTCCTTTGAAAGAGCAGTGGCGTCGGCCAATCGGTGGCAGGTCTTAGCATCGCACGGTATGAGACCTGGCGCGCTCGTGCGCGTCGCGCAACGCTACCTGGGCATCCGAGACGATGCGGAACGAAGCGGGTGCAACGAATCCACCGATCGTTGGAGTGCTCGACGCGATTCATTATTCGCTGCAGGAGGGTTAGGCGTTTTCGGCCAGGGCGAACCAAGGTTCGACCACGAGGCGACCAGGCCTGGGGCCGACATTGGGGTCAAATCACATCAAGAAGACCGGTCACGAATGAGCGGCCCCTCGTTTTGCGCATGTGTTCAACGTTTTTGGCGGTGAGCCCGCTGGGACTCGAACCCAGGACCCGCGGATTAAAAGTCCGCTGCTCTACCAACTGAGCTACGGGCTCGCGACAGGCGACTGTGCCCGTTCGCAGCGCTAATCCTACCCGATGTCGCGCATTGGCTCAACGAGCGGCGCATCGGCGCTGCAAACGCGGTGCTATCCTTCTGGTCAGCGTGCTCGATGGCAGGGCACGCTCGAGAGTTCATCCAATTTCTTAGCAGCGCGAGGAGATCGGCTGTTCGTGACGCTCGATGATGAATCGGCCCAACGCATTGCGCAGGAAGCTGTCGACGAAGCAGGCGGTAACCGCCACGTCCACGGCAATCCACGTCATCCCTTTTCCATGAATGCGAACCGGACGCTGGAGATCGAGGGGCACAAGGTGCTCATTCGCTTTGGCGAGGCCAGTGGCCCAGCGGTGGTGGAGGTGGAGGGATACGTGTTTGACATTCGGCCTGAGGGATTGATCAAGCTGTTTGGACCCTCGTAGCGCATGTTCGAGCTGGGGTGCGAGATGTTACCGGTGACGCACGGTGTCTCAGCCTAGCTCGCTTCTCGTTGGCTTTGTCGCCGCCTGTGTGGTGGCCGCGGGCGGTTACCGGACGCGAGCACTCACGATCGGTGGCGCCGCGGCGGCGGCCATCGTCGGCACGGCGATCTTCGGATTTGGTGGCTGGCGCTGGGCTGCGGTCATGGTTGGTTTCTTCGTTCTCTCGAGCGCGTTATCGCGTGTAGGTCGCATGCGGAAAACGGCAACTGACGACGTTGTCGAAAAGGGCTCACGGCGGGACTCCGTTCAGGTGCTGGCAAACGGTGGTGTCGCGGGGATCATCGCGCTCGTTCATGGGATAAGCGGCGGATCGACCCTTCTCTTTGTGGCGTTTCTCGGATCGATGGCCGCCGCCACGGCCGATACTTGGTCGACGGAAATCGGTGCGCTCAGCGGATCGCCGCCGAGGTCGATCATCTCCGGCAATCTGGTTGCTCCGGGCACGTCGGGTGGCGTGACTCCGGCAGGTTTCTCCGGAGCGCTCGCGGGGGCGTCGGTTATTGGCGGCATTGGCGGGCTGTGGAGCGTATCCGCGCTCGACCTGGTCTTCGCCGCGCTCATCGCCGGGTTTGCGGGGTCTATCTTTGATAGCCTGCTCGGCGCGACCATCCAGCAGGTCAACCGGTGCCCCGTCTGTGGGGTCGCGACTGAACGCATGATTCACGATTGTGGAACCACGACACTCCGTCTCCGTGGCATTCCTGGCGTGAACAACGACGTGGTGAACGGGCTAACGACGCTCTTCGGCGCCGCCGCCGGGCTGCTTCTGTTTTTGATTTCCCGGTAACAACGGGGCGGGCCGAGGCCCGCCGACGTCGCGTTTGTTTGTACTGACGCAATCTATTCCAGGTCGCTCAGCGCTTCGGACGGGTCCTTGAGGCGACCGAGGTAGATGGGTGTATCGACCTGGGTGTACTTGCGAACTTCCGCCAGACGCAGTCGTTGCACCATCTTCACCAGGATTGTCGGGTCGTCGTCTTCAAGGGCGACAATGAACTCCTGGTCCTGAATGCCGAACGAACTGACGGTGTTTGTCAAGATCGAGGGAAACTCGTCGCCCAGGTCGCCATGCACCGCCATCATTTCGCGGCGCTGCTCGAAGGTCAGCAGGTACCAATCCGGCGTCTTGGTGAAGGGGTAAACACTCAGATATTTGGCTGGTGCTTTTCCCTTGAGAAAAGCCGGGCCGTGTGTCGGGTCGTATTGCGACATCGCGGCCATGCCGATGTACGCTTGCTGCATGTCGAGCATGCTGCCGAGCGCGCTATGCCGCAGCGACACCGCCAACTGCTGAATGTGATCAGCATCATCGCCGACTGCCCAGATGATCAGGTCAACGTCGGCACGGAACCCGACCGTGGAGTAGACGCCGCGAACGGTTAGCCCTTCGCCGGGGTGCTCCAGCAAGTTGATGAATTCTTCGCGTCCTTTACGGCGCATCTCAACGGGTTGGGCGCGCCACTCATTGCTTGCCTTGAAGAGCCAGAACGCCGTAAAGGTTGAACCAGCGGACATGGGTGCGGGTGTCTCCTCTCATACCAGGTCTCCGGCGCCGGTGCGCGGTCGCCGTCATCGATTATGCCACTCTGAGTTGGCCGGACCTCCGATATCGATCACGCGATGGCCGGCGTCATCGACGCGGAGCCGGTTTGGCGACCGCGATCGCCATCCGGGCGGTCAGCAGATATCGCTGAGCGGCCCGGCGCAGGTCGTCGACCGTGAGCGCGCGGATCCGTTCCGGCAGCTTGTCGACATAATCGAGCCCAAGGTGATAGAAGGCGACGTCGAGCGCCGCGTCGGCAATGCTGTCGCTGCTCTCCATGCTGAGTGGGAGACTCCCGATGAGGTAGCTCTTGGCATCGGCCAGTTCCTCGTCGGTGACGGGCTCATTGCGCAGCTTGTCGACCTCGTCGAGGATGCTCTCGATCGCCCGGTCGATGTTGGCGGGATCGACTCCGGCGTAGGCCGTCCACATGCCGCGTCCAAGACCCGCCGCGAGTGAACTGGAGGCGTAGTAGGCCATGCCCTGCCGCTCGCGGACGCTGGCGCCGAGGCGGCCCATCAGTCCCAGTCGTCCCAG
Source organism: uncultured Chloroflexia bacterium (assembly GCA_963728335.1). Classification (GTDB taxonomy): domain Bacteria; phylum Chloroflexota; class Chloroflexia; order Thermomicrobiales; family Thermomicrobiaceae; genus CALAGB01. The sequence continues at coordinate 99,644 of CAVSJP010000004.1, read as the reverse complement.
AATCATGTTGGCGACACGGAGTGGTTCGTACTCATCGTCCGAACGGGAGACGGCGGGCAGACCGATCGCGATGTCGGCCTGTAGTTTCCCTGGAATCGTTGATTCCTTGCGTACCAGCTTTTCGGGAGGCTGCACGTCCGGCACGTCGATCGTCGGCGCTTCACCAGCAGCGGTCCAGTCACCGAAGGCACGCTGGATCAGGCTCCAGGCCTGGTCGACTTCCAGTCCACCGGCGACCGCGACGATCGTCTGGTCGGGCCGGACGTGTTTCCGGTGGAATTGGACCAGTTTGTCCCGGTCGATGCTCTTGATCGAGTCCTCGGTTCCGATGGTCCGATGACGGTATGGATGTCCCTCTGGATAGACCATCTCGCGCAGATCCTGGCCGGCAACAGCTCGCGTATCGTTCAGCGTGTGCTTCAGACCGTTCAGCGTCTGCTCTCGAACCCGATCGATCTCCTCCTGGGGGAAGGTCGGGCGGAGTACCACGTCGGCCATCAACTCGATCAGACGTCCGGCGTCTTCTTTCAGGCATTTGCCCGTGACGTCGACGTGCTCACGTCCGGCTCCGACACCGATCGCCGCGCCCAGGCTATCCAATTCTTCGTTCAGCTCGGCGAATGTCTGGTTCTCGGTTCCGCGGCTGAGCATGCGTCCCATGAAGGAGGCAAGTCCAGGCACGTCTCCATCCAACATCGACCCCGCGGAAATGCGCATGTCGATGACCGCCGCGTCGCTCGTCGGGTCGTGGTGACCCAGAAGCCACATGCCGTTGTCGAGTGTCTGCTCACTCAGCTCGATGTGCGGGGTGCTCCCGCTAGGCGGCGCGGGATCGATCCCGGTGTAAAAGTGCGGGACCATCGCCGCCACCGGCATGTCGTCTTGCTCGCCCGTCTCCTCGGTCGGTTCCAACCAGCCGACGGTGCTGTTGTCGGTCGTGAGGTAGGCTCTCGCAACACGTTGTATGTCTTCCGCCGTGACACTCGCGACGCGCTCCTCGAACTCATCCGGATCGAGGTCCGGTGCCACGGTCGCCAGCGAACCGATCCAGTAGGCCTGGCTGGTGACACTCTCGCCAGCATAGGCGAACTGCGCCCGTAGTTGTTTGATCGCCCGCGCAAGCTCCTCATCTGGCACTGGCTCGTCACGTAGCCGCTGGATCTCGTCGAAGATGATCCGCTCTACCCGAGCCGGCTCGGTCGTCGGCACGAGGGTCGCCGACACACTGAATAGGTAGGGATCGATCGTGAGCGCGGTTGACGATCCGGCGGACGCGGTCAACCCGGTCGCGACCAGTGAGCGATAGAGCCGTGAGCTGCGCCCCATGCCGCCGCCACCCCCGAACCCTACCGACTTTCCTCCCGAGAGGACGGTATCCAGCACGACTAAGGCGGGCGTGTCGCTTGATCCAGCCGCCGGGACATGCCAGCTGGCGAGAATCGTCGCGGAGGGTGCAGGCCGATGGACCGTCACCCGCCGCTGTCCCATCTGCTCCGGCTCGACCGTGCGCACGACCGGTATGGTGTCGATGCGCGGGATGTCGCCAAATTTGCCGCGTATCTTCTCGACAATCTGATCGGTGTCGAAGTCACCCACCACGACGGCCGTCGCGTTGTTCGGAGAATAGTAGGTCTGATAGTGGTGGAAGAGATCCTCACGCGTCATGGTCTCGAGATCGGAGCGGAACCCGATGACACCCTGCCCGTAGGGATGCGCCCGAAACGCGGCCGCGCTCGACTCTTCTCGTAGGTGAAATGTCGGCTGGTTTTCGTTGCCCTGGCGTTCGGAGAGAATGACCGTCCGCTCGCTCGAGACCTGATCCGGATCGAACAGCGCATGCTGCATGCGGTCCGACTCGATGTCGATTCCCAGACCAATATTGGCGGCCGGGAGGGTCTCGAAGTAGGCAGTGTAGTCGATCCACGTGAAGCCGTTGAGCGTGCCGCCGTATTTGTTGACCGCGCGAAAGATCTCCCCCGGCTTCCAGGTGGGCGTGCCCTTGAAGAGCATGTGCTCAACCCAGTGGCTTACTCCCGTGATGCCAGGGACCTCATTGCGCGCGCCGACGCGATACCAGACCCAAAAGGACGCAACCGGAACCCGGCGGCTTTCGCGCGTCAAGATCGTGAGCCCATTGTCGAGTACGGTGCGCCGGACCGGTTGTCGCTGTGTCATTCGTGCTCTCTCCCTACGGTTGCTTATTTGCCCAGGATCGGCCATTCGTGATGTTTCAACTCAACGCCGTGTCCATCCGGGTCCTCAATGTAGAGTGCCTGTCCGTAGCCGAATGCTCCCTGGCGACGGACAGGTCCATCGGTGATCCTAACGCCAAGACCTCGCAATTTGCCCGCGAGCGCCTCCAGGTCGGTCGGTTCAATAAGGATCGCGACGTGGTTCAGTCCACCTTTGCCAGCCGACCACTCACCGTCGTTGGGCTGCAAATCGATGAGCATGTCGCCGACCCGGAGCGACGCAAAGCGAATGGAACCGTCGTCACCTCGTTCAGCCCGAACCAGACGCATCCCGAGGACTCCAGTGTAGAAACTAATCGCCCGGCCCATGTCGTGTGTCTTCAAGTTGACGTGGTCGAAGCCCAGCGGTTCGACAAGCGGCCCGGAGTCTGGCATCTTCCCCTCCTGGTACGCGATCGGGTCGTCCAAGGTGCGCGCGGTGCCGCAACAGCGGCTTTCTCGATTTATACCATCGGGTCGCGCGCGATCGATACGTCAGGCAAGAAGTGCCCGGAGCGAGAGAGGTTTACGATGCTCGATAGCGATACGGATATCTCGGTCGGATCGTGCGGAACTCCGCTTGGTACGGCCTGGGTGGCGACCAGCCACGCGGGAATCGTCGTTATGACCGTTCCCGGTGCGACGTACGACGATCTCGTTCGAGAGGTCGAGCACCGCTGCGGCAAGGATGTGAGTCTGCGCGAGGGAGGTCCGTTGGTAGAGCAGGCAGTGGACGAGATTCACCAATACTTCATGGGTGATCTGCGCCGGTTCAGGTCACCGGTCGATCTGCGTGGTACCCCGTTTCAGCTGCGAGTCTGGAGCGCGGTTGCGGCGGTGCCGTATGGCGAGACGGTCACGTACCGGGAGATTGCCCGGCGCATAGGAGCGCCGAACGCCTATCGGGCCGTCGGCGCGGCGAACGGCGCGAACCCGGCGGCGATCATTATTCCGTGTCACCGCATCGTCGGCTCGAACGGGAAACTGCAGGGGTATGGCGGCGGGCTCCACCAGAAGCAGTGGCTGCTGGAGATGGAGGGGCGGCATAGCGCCCGGTGATGTGCTCGGTCAGGCTGTCCAGAACTCGGATGTTAGCCCCACCGCGCGAAAGATCGCGATGGCCTCGTCGCGACTGCGGCCGTGATAGGCCGGATCCATCCGATTGCCATACCAGAGTTGCGCTAGCCGCCACACCGTTTCCAGCGGGACAACGTCTCCACGTTCCAGATTCATCTCCGCAACATAGGTCGCGACGTCCTCCTCCGACCGGAAGAGCGACATGTTCGCTCAGGCGTCGATCAGGTCGTCGTACCAGCGTCTGAATGGCAGCGGGAAGCGGACGACCAGCGCCTCCGGTGCGATGAGGGACTCGTTTCGAACGGCGTAGCGCACCGGCTCAGGTGCTCCTGGGATGCCGGCCTCGATGTCCGCGTCGCGATGGAGCATCGCGGGAATGCCGAGTGAGTCCCAGGCACAGTTGGCGTAGAGCTGCCGGCCCTGGACAGTGACCCGATAGGCGGTTGGGATCGCGGAGAGCGGGTTGGCCATGCGAATCGAGCTGGTGCCGGGCTCGAGGAAGACGGCGTGAGCGTCGTGCAATCGGTGATAGGCCGCGCCGACCTCTTCTGTTTCGAGTCCCAATTGGTCAGCAATCTCGGCGGCTTCCGGTGCGGACCCGCTCTTAGCCATGGAACGGTAGATTGCCAGGCGTACGGCCCAGTCCTGTTCCGTTGGAATACCACTCATCGTGACCTCCCGCCAAAACTCGTCGCGGACATGACCTCGTCACCCCGTCCAAAAGTCTGACGTCAATCCGACCGATTTCAAGATTTCGACGTCCTGTTCATGCGTTCGGCCCCGGAAGTCGTGGCTCATGAAGTCGCCGAAGAACGCCTCGGCCATGTGCCAGGCCATCTCCAGCGACACGATCTCGCCTCCTGCCAGTTCATCCTCCGACCGGAGGAGCGTGATCGATGCTCAAGTACTCACAATGTTCTCAAACCACTGCTTCAGCGGTAGCGGAAAGGAAATCGCGAGGTTCGCGGGCGCATCGAGCCTGCCATCCTCGATCGCATAGCGGATCGGCTCGCCTCCTTGTGGCGAAGGTGCTTCGATCTCCGCGTCAGACCGCAGCATGGCCGCGACCCCGAGCGAATCCCAGGCGCAGTTGGCGTAGTGGCGTTTGCCGTCGATCCAAACCCGGTGCGGCGTCGGCACCGCTGAGAGGGGGATTGCCATGCGGATGCGATCGGTGCCCGGTTCGAGCACGATCTGATGCGGTCGTTCCAGCCGGTAGATCGACTGGCGTGCCGCCTCCGGAGTGATGGCAAAGGCATCCGCCATTTCGTCGACGGATGGGGCGCCGCCCTCATCGACGATAGAACGGTAGATGAAGAGGCGGATCTGCCAGTCGAGTTCGGTAAGGTGAGCTGCGGGCTGCGATTGTTCGTGATCAGAATTCATTGTGATGTGGCCCGGTGATCAAGACGGGAGGACCTTGTGTCCTCCCGCGGAAACATGGATTCAATCTCGACCAATCACGCGTCGAGCAACCGGCGCAGCACCATCTGGAGAATGCCACCGTTGCGGTAGTACTCGATCTCCATCGGGCTGTCGATGCGTGATCGCGCCTTGAACTCCTTGGTGCTTCCGTCCTGTTTGTGCGCCGTGACGGTGAAGGAGTCGTTGGCCTGCATATCGTCCGAGATGCCCGTGATGTCGAACGTCTCGGTGCCATCCAACCCCAGGGATGACGCATTCTCGCCGGCCATGAATTGCAGCGGCAGGACACCCATGCCGACCAGATTGCTGCGATGGATCCGTTCGAAGCTTTCGGCAATCACGGCCTTGACGCCGAGCAGCAGGGTTCCCTTGGCGGCCCAGTCGCGTGAGCTACCGGTGCCGTACTCCTTGCCCGCCAGGATAATCAGCGGCATGCCTTCGTCCTGGTAGTGAACAGATGCCTCGTAGATCGAGGTCACGTCACCGTTGAGCATGTCAGTCGTCCAGCCGCCTTCACGCCCATCACCCAGCGCGTTGCGCAGGCGGATATTGGCGAACGTGCCGCGGACCATGACTTCGTGGTTGCCACGCCGTGCGCCATAGCTGTTGAAATCCTTGGCGGCGACGTCGTTGTAGATCAGGTAGCGCCCGGCGGGACTCTGGGGCGGAATCGATCCGGCCGGCGAGATGTGATCGGTGGTGACCGAATCACCCAGCAGCGCCAGGACGCGCGCTCCGATGATCTCGTTCATCGAGCCTGGTTTGGGGCTCAGTCCCTGGAAGAAGGGCGGCTCCTGGACGTACGTTGACTCTTCATTCCACTCATACAGATCGCCCGCCGGAACCGGCAACCCGCGCCAACGGTCGTCACCATGGAAGACGTCGGCGTAGCGCTCGGCGAACAGTTCCGGCGTCACAGCCTGTCGGATCGCCTGGCGAATCTCGTCCGTGCTTGGCCAGACATCCCGCAGGTAGACTGGTTCGCCGTTGGGGTCCACACCAAGCGGATCCTTGGAAAGGTCGATGTCGATCGTTCCAGCGATGGCAAAGGCAACGACCAGTGGCGGTGACGCCAGGTAGCTCGCGCGAGCCAGCGGGTGGATCCGACCTTCAAAGTTGCGGTTTCCGCTCAGAACCGCCGCGCCGATCAGGTCGTGCTGCACCAGCGCGTCATGAACCGGCTCCGGCAGCGGCCCACTGTTCCCAATGCAGGTCGTGCAACCATATCCGACAAGGTGGAAGCGGAGTGCCTCCAGGAAGGGCGTCAGTCCGGCGTTCTCCAGGTAGGCGGTGACGACGCCGGAGCCTGGAGCCAGGCTCGTCTTGACCGTGGGCGCGACGTCGAGGCCGCGCTCGACTGCTTTCTTTGCCAGCAGACCCGCCGCCATCATGACCGCCGGGTTCGAGGTGTTGGTGCAGCTGGTGATCGCGGCGATGACGACCGATCCGTGATTCAGTTCGCCGGTATGACCGTCCAGTTCGACCTCAACCGGCTCGCGGTCGGTGGCGGTGGCAGTCCGTTCCTTGACCATGGTGGCGGTCCCGCCACCGGAATCGCTCGATGACGCCGCGGCGTTCGACTGAGCGATCCGGTCAGCGAACGCGGTGCGGAAGCTGTCGCGGATACCGCTCAGCGCCACACGATCTTGCGGACGGCGCGGTCCCGCGACACTTGGCTCGAGCGTCGACAGGTCGAGTTCGACGACCTGGTCGTAGAGTGGCTCGGCGCCGCCCTCTGTGCGGAACATACCCTGCTCTTTGGCGTAGCGCTCCACGAGCTCGACTGTTTCGGGGCTGCGGCCCGTCAGGCGCAGGTACGTCAGGGTCTCGTCGTCGATCGGGAAGATGGTGGCCGTGGCGCCGTACTCCGGCGTCATGTTGCCGATCGTCGCGCGGTCAGGCAGGGTCAGGTGACGCAGGCTGTCGCCGAAGAACTCGACGAACTTGCCGACCACACCCACTTGACGCAGCAGCTGCGCGACGGTCAGCACCAGGTCGGTGGCGGTGACGCCCTCCGGCATGTCTCCGACCATACGAATGCCAACCACCTGTGGCGTGAGCATGTAGATCGGCTGACCGAGCAGAACAGCCTCCGCCTCGATCCCCCCGACACCCCAGCCCAGGACGCCCAGCCCGTTGACCATGGTGGTGTGCGAGTCGGTGCCGACCAGCGTGTCGGGCAGGGCGACCTTCTCACCGTTCTCGTCGCGAAGCTGGACGACCTTCGACAGGTATTCCAGGTTAACCTGGTGGCAGATTCCGGTTCCGGGCGGCACGACGTTGAAGTTCTGGAACGCCTGCTGCGCCCAGCGCAGGAGTCCGTAGCGCTCGCCGTTGCGCTGGTATTCGAAATCGACGTTGCGCGCGAACGCCAGCGTCGTGCCGAACGCGTCGACCTGAACCGAATGGTCGATCACGAGGTCGGCGTTCACGAGCGGGTTGATCTTCTTGGGATCGCCGCCGAGCCGGGCCATGGCCGATCGCATTGCGGCCAGGTCGACGACAGCCGGCACACCGGTCAGGTCTTGCAGGAGCACGCGGGCGGGCAAGAACGGAAATTCGTTGAATTCCTTGCCACCTGGGCGCCAGGACGCGAGTGTCTCGACATGTTCCTCGCTGAAGGGCTCGGTTCCCGCGTTGCGCAGAACGTTCTCGAGCAGCACCTTCAGGGTGTACGGAAGTTGGTCGAGCCCCGCGGAGATGCGATGAGCGATCGCCGCGAGCCGGAAATACGTGACAGTTTCTCCATTTGACAGGGTGAGCGACGCGCGCGCGCCGAACGGATCCGGTCTGTTTGCCATACATCCTCCCTCATCTGGGTGTGCGAGCGGCGGGAGCAGTTCCATCGCCCGCCTCGGCACTCGGCGATTGAATCGGCGACGAGATACGCGCGAGCGCCCGCTCTGGCCAGCATACCACGGGTTTCCGCGTCACGGAGACGACCAATTCTCCGGTCAATATCCAGCGCGGGGCATCACATCTCCTGAAGACGCAGCACGACCCGCGCCGCTGTTCGGTTGCATCGGGACGACAGGGTGTTAGCATGATTTCGGCAGTGAGGAGGACGAGTGATGGTCGACGCTCAGAGATTGCTGTGGTCGTTGGTCGAATGCAGTGAGCGCGTGCTGCAGGCGATCGTGGCGAGCGAGCGGCATCTGCTGGCTGAGGTCGTCGGGATGGGGGCCGATGGCGCGGAGACCAAGGGGATCGACCAGATCGCCGAGGACGTGGTCGTCGGGTTCTTCGAGGGGCTGGAGACCCGGATCAACATCTTCAGCGAAGAGGTGGGCTTTATTGATCGCGGCTCGGCGCTAACGGTCATCGTCGATCCGATCGACGCCACGGCAAATGCAACGGCCGCGGCGGAGCTGCAGCTGGCAGACCTTCCCGCCACGCTCCACGTCGTGCCGCCTTCGTTGCCCCCGCACAGCGGACAGTTCGGCTTCCCGTTCTATGCCTTCAGCGTGGGTGCCCTGCTGGACGGCCAGCCAATTGCCTCCTGCGTGCGGAACCTGCCGACCGGCGATATCTTCACCGCGGTACGGGGTGGCGGTAGCCGCATGAACGGCGTGCCGATCCACTGTGAGCCGATCCGGTCGCTCGCCGATGCCTGGGTTGCGCTGGTGCGTCCGGCCGACGAGGAGGGTCTGCGCCACTCGACGCGGTTGATACTGGGATCCAACCGGATTCGGATCACGGGTTGTACCGCGCTCGACCTCTGCCTGATCGCGTCGGGTACGCAGCATGGCTTTGCCAATCCGAACATCCACTGGCCGCCGAACTTCGGTGAAAAGGTAGTGGATTATGCGGGAGCGTTGCTGATCCTGGAGGAAGCGGGCGGTGTTGCCTCGGACGAACACGGGCAGCCACTCTCGCTCGCACTGGATCTCAAAGCGCGTGTGATGCCGTTTGCCGCGAGTACGCCGGAGCTGTTGAACGAGTTGTTGGCAGCGGTGCGGCCATAGCTGAAGTTTTTAAGCCCACATTCCGCAGTCATGTGTGACCGCTTCGGGGAGTTTCCGTGATCGTGCGGGACGCGGGTTGCCGGAATCATCGTACCGGGCCAGACACAAAACCGTATGGGGTCGTTATACGTGACGAAAGGGGCGGCGCGTTATGGGAGAGCAGATTATCCCCCGACCACTCCAGGGAAAGGTCGCGTTGGTGGCCGGTGCCACGCGCGGCGCGGGACGAGCGATCGCTGTTGAACTGTGCCGAGCCGGTGCCTTTGTCTACGCCACAGGGCGCAGCAGTCGTGTGACCGGCCGATCGGATATGGATCGGCCCGAGACAATCGAGGAAACCGGCGAGCTGATGCTCGCGACCGGCGGAGCGGGCAGTGCCCTCCGCGTCGATCACCTGGATGTGGAGGCGGTGGCAGACCTCGTGGCCCGCATTGAGGCGGAGCTCGGACGGTTGGACATCCTGGTCAATGACATCTTCGGTGGTCACCCGTATATGCAGTGGGACAAGAAACTCTGGGAGCATGACCTGACGGGCGGGCTCTACATGCTGCGCATGGGGGTGCATACCCACCTCATCACGAGCGCCAAAGCGCTCCCACTCATCCTGCGGACGGGTGACGGATTAGTGGTCGAAATGACCGACGGCACGTCGGCGTACAACCAGGCCTTTCGCCGTAACGTTGGCTTCTACTACGATCTGGTGAAGGCCAATGTCGCACGGATCGCCCTGGGCTTGGCGGCGGAACTTGAGGACGAGCTTTGCACAGCGGTGGCCGTCACCCCCGGTTGGATGCGCTCGGAGCAGATGCTCGAGGGTTTTGGTGTGACGGAAGCGACCTGGCGCGAGGCGCTCGCGCACCAGCCGCATTTCTGCATCTCGGAGACGCCGACCTACGTAGCGCGCGGGATCGTGGCGCTGGCGGCCGATCCTACGGGACGACGTCGGCACGCCGGGCAGACGCTCTCCAGCGCGGACTTGGCCCGCATGTATGGGGTCACGGACATCGATGGTACGCAACCAGATTGCTGGCGCTATACGGTCGAGGTGCAGGACGCGGGCTTGCCCGCCACAGAAGTGGGCTATCGGTAATTGTCTGACGTGGTGCAGGCGAAGGCCCACGACGTGCCCAAATATGCCCGACCGGGACGGCCCGCAAAGACGCGGCACCTGACCATCTGGAACGGCAAGTCCGAGCCGAGCCACAGTCGATGTAGAGGTCGTCAGCCGCATGCCAACGGCACCTCGCGGACCTCTGAGACAGAACGTGGAAAAGCGAGTCGGTGAGGCTGCGAAAAGTGGGTTTAAGGAGTGTAATTGATGGACTTTAGCACGGCATTTGCGGCGGTCGACGACCGCGAGGCGCATTTGATTGAGCGATTGCGCAAGCTCATCGCCATCGACAACTGCGTCCCGCCCGGCGACAACTATGACACGGTGCTCGATCTGGTCGAGCCGGAGTTCAAACGCTTTGGCTTCACCACCACGCGGGTCGTCATCCCGCCCGAGAAAGTCGCCATGATCCCCCTTCCATTGAAAGGTGACCGTGTCAACCTGGTCGCCCGGCTCAACACCGGCAAACCGCCCCTTTCGGTCTACGCTCACATGGACACGGTTCCAATCGAAGAGGGCTGGGACTTCGACCCGTTCGCGGGCGAGATAAAAGACGGCCGCATCTACGGGCGTGGCGTTGCCGACATGAAGGGCACGATCGCGTCGGTCCTGACCGCACTCGAGGTGATGCAGGCCGAGGGGCTCGAGCCGGTCTGGGACCTGAATATCCTCCTCTGCACCGACGAGGAAATTGGCGTCTACCCCGGCCTGTATCACCTGGCACTGGAGGGCTACGCCACCGCGCCGATGCTCTGCCTCGAGGGAAGCCAGGACCCCATCCTGCGGCGAGGCTCAAACGGGTCGCTCGACGTGACGGTCACGGTGAGAGGAAAGAGTTGTCATTCCGGCGCCAACTATCTGGGCACGAATGCGCTCGAAGAATCGGTTCCCATCATGGTCGAGCTGCTCGCCCTGAAACAGCGAGTCGAGGAGCGCCGCTCGAAGCTGCCCCTGGCGCCCGCGCCGGGCGCGCCGCCGAACCTCCGGCCGATGTTCAACCTCGATATCATCAACTCGGGGGTGAAATCCAACATCGTTCCAGCGACCTGCACCCTGGTCATCAACCGGCGATTCATTCCGGAGGAGAACGTTCAGGACGTCGAGGCGGAGATTCAAGAGGCGATCGATCGTGGCATGGAGAAGAGCCGGGCGCTCGGGGTGGACGTGCGGTTTACCGAAAACTACCCCTCCTACTACCAGTCGGCCAGCCACCCTGGCGCGATGCGCCTGAAGGAAGCACTCAAACTGGTGCAGGGTTATTCGGATGACGACTTCGTGGAGACAGGCTCAGGCGGGTCGACCGATATGGCGTTCATCGCACAGGTGCTCGATACCGATGAGATCGCCACGGTCGGACTTGGGCGACAGCAGGAGAGTAAAGCCCACGGCAGCAACGAGAGCGTTCGAATCTCGGACGCGAAGGCGCATGTGAAAGAGTTGATCTACTATTTCTGTGCGCCCCTAGATTAGAGAGATCGTCTCGAAGCGCTGCACGCCATCGGAAACTCGCGGCGTTCCCGGGATGTTTCCGATGGCGCGTGACAGAGGCCGCAGTGAAGGTGCGAGCGGAATGAGATCTGCTGGCAACGAGATGGTTTCGACTCTGCCGGACATTCTTGGTCCGGGCCTCGACGTCGTCTTCGTCGGGATCAATCCGTCGATCTACTCGGTCCAACAGGGACACTATTTCGCTCGCATGACGAATCGCTTCTGGCCCGCCCTGTCGAAATCACGTCTCAGCGTCGCCGCGCGCATCCGGTTGCAGCACTCGGACTTGTTGCCGGCACATGACGCCAGCCTGCTGCAGGACGGGTTCGGGTTCACCGACGTGGTGAAGCAGCCAACCTCCTCGGCATCCGAGCTGCACGCCTTCGATTTCGCCAAATGGGCTCCGAGGGCTCGTGCACGTATCGAACAGTGTGCCCCATCGAGTGACCTGCTTCATGGGCGCGACTGCGCTGAGGCCGTTTCTCCGGTATGCGCTCGACCTTACGGTCGTCGACCTGAGCTTTGGACTGCAGGAGACGTCACTGGGACCAACCCGTCTCTTTTTGATGCCCAACCCCAGCCCCGCCAACGCTCGCTATCGGCTTGACGATCTCGTGTTCTGGTTCGACGCTTTGTCCGACCTGCTGACCGGTGATTGAGACCGCGCACGGCATCGTGATTGCATCCGGTTTGTAGAGAGTGCCGTTACGTGTTGCGAGGAACGTTGATATGAAGACCCGGACGTCGGTGAACGAATGAGGCCGCCGGAAAGGACGTCGGACGGCACATGAGCCGGGGGTAGCGTGCGGTCGGCTCACCACGGATGGTGAACTCGCGGGAACGTGCCGGACATGATACATTTTGAACTCCGGCATGTTAACACAGTCGGCGTGAACCCACCGGTTTCCGCGGCAGCGGTAGCTTGGCATATCTAGATGCATGCAACACGGTCTCCCTCATCGGCCCGAGGATGGTTTCCAGGATGAATTCGACAGTCAAGCGACGATGCGGCGCCAGGATGCACGGAGCGACCAGATGAGCGTCGACGGCGGCAGCCCCGAACTTGAGCATTTACTCGAGTTTCTGCGGGAAGACCACGGCTTCGACTTTACCGGGTACAAACGCGGCACATTGTCGCGCAGGATTCTCCGTCGCATGCGAGACGTCAACATTGACGACTTTCAACAGTACGTCCTGTACCTTCAGACACACCCCGACGAATTTGAGGTTCTCTTCAACACCATCCTCATCAATGTCACCGAGTTCTTTCGGGATCCGCAGTCGTGGGAGTACGTCGCCAAGGAGATTCTGCCGCAAATCCTCAACTCCAAAGGCCCGGTGGATCCCATACGGATCTGGAGCGCGGGGTGTTCCTCCGGAGAAGAGCCGTACACGATCGCCATGATTCTGTGTGAGACGCTTGGTGAAGACGCATTCAAACAACGAGTGAAGATCTATGCGACCGACGCTGATGAGGATGCATTGCAGCGTGCGCGGCACGCGACCTTTTCCGCGGCGGATATTCAGAACATTCCACCGGATCTTCTGGAGCGCTATTTTGTGACCTACAATGGCTCCTACAGTTTCCGCAACGATTTGCGCCGGGCGATCATCTTCGGCCGTAACGATCTGGTGCAGGACGCGCCGATCTCTCGAATTGATCTGCTGGTGTGCCGGAACACGCTCATGTATTTCAATTCGGCGACCCAGGCGCGCATTCTCGCCCGGCTTCACTTCGCGCTGAATGAGAACGGCTATCTTTTTCTTGGCAAAGCGGAGATGCTTGTCTCTCATGGCAGGTTGTTTACCCCGCTTGAGCCGAAATACCGGATCTTCACCAAAACGAGGAGCCTGTCCCGACGAGAACGGTTCGATGTGATGACTGAGGCCAGAACCTTTCGTTCCAGTTCCAATTTGCAAGGAACCGCGAAACTCCTGACGGAGGCATTCGAGAGTGGTCTGAATGCACAGATCATCATCGAGCATGATGGATCCATTGTCATGCTCAATGCCCGTGCCCGTGAGGAATTTGGGCTCGGTCCGGACGTTGTCGGTACGCCAATCAAGGATTTGGAAATCTCATATCGTCCCATCGATCTCAGATCGATCATCGACAAGGTCTTATCAGACCACAACACCGTTGACACAAAACCGACAATTTGGAGACGCGAGGACGGCGACGAGCGCCATTATCGTGTCGTTGCCCAGTTGATTGATAGCCGGGGAACGTCCCATGCGGGAGTAATCCTAAGTTTCATTGACGTAACCGACGAGAGCAAGCTCCACAACGACCTCGAACACGCGAATCAGGCGCTTGAGACCGCCTACGAAGAACTCCAATCCTCAAACGAAGAGTTGGAAACAACCAACGAAGAGTTGAACTCGACAGTCGAGGAGCTTGAAACAACAAATGAAGAGTTGCAGTCGACCAACGAAGAACTTGAAACGATGAATGAAGAGCTCCAGTCGACCAATGAGGAGCTAGAGACGATTAACGTCGAGTTGCAGGTTCGCACCGCCGAATTGGATGCAGCCAACCTGATGCTCGAGTCGATTCTGAGCCGGTCGCAAATTGGTGTGATCGTGGTGGATCGTGAACTGCGCGTGATGGTGTGGAATCGTCGTTCTGAAGACCTCTGGGGACTGCGAGGGAGCGAAGTTCAGAACCAGTATCTGTTGAACCTGGACTTTGGCCTCCCGGTGGAGGAACTCCGACAGGCGATTCGAACGTGTCTTGCCGACCCGGAGGCGCGAACCCATGTTCAGGTACGAGCGCTTAACCGTCGAGGACGACAAGTGATGTGTACCGTGACCTGTGATCCCCTTGTCCGTGGTAGCAACATCGTTGATGGAGTCATTCTATGGGTCGACGAACGCGGGCCAGCGCCGGATACTTTGAATGCGACGCGGGAGGAACCGGCATGATTGACGTCGAGCAGATATCCCGCCACGTGGACTCGCTTCGTGATGCCGTTCGGTGCCCCACTTCCGTCGGACGAACGGACGACGAATGGGCGCACGTGCTCGAAGGCTTTGTCGACCAGCTCGACGTATCGGTTGAAGAGATGCGGCAGCAAAACGAGGACTTGCTGAACGCATGCGATGTCGATGTTGTTGGCGCGCTCCACTATCAGGAGATGTTCGAATGTGCGCCGGATGGTTACATCGTCACCGACGAGTACGGAGTAATTCAGGAAGTCAACGAGTCGGCGTCGAGCATGCTCCGGGTCAGGCAAGAGCATCTTCAAAGAAAACCACTGTCGGTCTACATCGATACGGCCGATCGCCGAACCTTTCGCCAGGTTCTCAAGAATGCGCTTACTGCCGACGTTCGTCAGATTATCGAACTTAAGGTTCAGCCTCGCGATCGTATTCCGGTCATCGTCGAGTTCTCTGTCCGATCTAATTATCGTGTCGGGGGCGGGCCGGAGATGCTGCTCTGGATCCTGCGCGATCTTTCCGTTCGCGATCAACGAGTCCACGATTCGAAATCAGCCCTGTCCTCGCTCGAGACACAGTTCGCCAACCGGACTGAAATGCTGATCAAGACCTTCGAACCGCCGCCGAGAGCGTCTCAACCCGAAACGACCGAACACTGGCTATCCGCTTCCGTGCGTCGTCAACTCGACTTTCTCACCGAGATTGGCGAGACCCTGTCCGAATCGGACGATGCAGGAAGGCCTCTCAGCCTGCTCCTCTCATGCGTTGTACCGGCAAGGGCGGAATGGGGCGTGATCGCGCTGCTGGACGATGACGGATCTCTCGTCGAATCGCTGGCGGCACATGAGAACCCGGAATTCGACCGGATCATGAAGGCCGATATGGGCGTTGAATCCTTTCAGCCTGGCTCGATGCTCATTTGCGCGGCCGACGTTCTCAAGACAGCCATGCCGCACTCACTGGCGAAAGGTGATCCGCGAAGCGATGTCTGGTCGCCACCGGCTGGACTGAGTGGGATGATGTCCGGCAACTCAAGTGACTACTCGATCTTGTCGGTCCCACTCCGATCACGTGGGCAAACAATCGGCGTCCTGGAGCTTGGCCGTGGCCGGTCGTGGGCGCCGTTCGATAGCGATGACCTGTCGTATGTGCTGGGATTGACCAGCCGGTCGTCGTCCGCACTCGATGCGGCTCGCCTCGCGGAACGCGTCAAGCTGGCGGATGCGGCGCGTGATCGATTTCTGGCAGTTGCCGCGCACGAGCTACGGACACCGATTACGATCGTTCGGGGCTATGCCCAGATCTTGGCGCGTCTGTTGGCCGATAGCCGGGAGATTGAGACTGCCCGGGCGCTCCGGATGTCTCGCGCCATCCAGGATCAGGCCGACCGGCTTGCGGCAATTGTCGAGCAAATGGTTGACGTAACGAGGCTAAACCTATCCTCCGCCGAACTTCATGTTGAACGGACCGACATCTCTTCCATGGTGGCCGACCAACTCGCCAACGTACAGGCGACGACCGCAAATCATCTGATCGAGGTAGATATCGAACCCCAGGTGGTGGCGCTGGTTGATCGACTGCGTTTCGTGCAGGTTGTCAACCACCTCGTCGACAATGCCATCAAGTTCAGCCTGAATGGCGGCGCGATTCATGTCTCGCTGGCACGAGAGGCAGACGGGCTGCTGATCTTCTCGGTGACCGACTGGGGGATGGGAATCGAACCGGCTTATCGTCAGGGAATATTCGAGCGCTTCTATGTGGGTCATGATCGCACCGATATCCGCGGCCTCGGCCTCGGGCTCTTCATCAGCCGCGAGTTCATGCGTCTCCATGGTGGAGACCTTCGCGTTGAATATCCCAAAGACGCGAGCACGCGCTTTGTCGCAGAATTGCCCACGGAATCGCTGATTGCAGACTGATCCCAAGCTGACGCACCGAGATCACCCGTGCGTCAGGTTTTGAGCCGGGCTGACGCGTCGATAGCGGCGACGCCTTCCATGTCCCTGGTCTTGAGCCGCGACCGATTTACGACGCCGTTGATTGCGGGACGACGAAGGACTTCAACCGTCAACAAATAGGGGAGGTCCTGCGTGGCCGCTCGCAACTTGATCGTAATCGGTGGTTCAGCCGGGGGAGTCGAAGCGTTACTCACGCTCGCACCGCAGCTTCCCGCAGATATCGACGCAGCGCTTTGTGTCGTCGTTCACTTTCCGGCTGAAAGTCCGAGTCTCCTGCCCCAGCTTCTGGATCGACGTACGAAACTCGTCGTCGAGCAAGCGGTTCAGGGCGCCACACTTGAGACGGGACATATCTACGTCGCGCCGCCGGATTGGCACCTCTTGATTGACGATCACACCTGCCAGTTGTCACACGGACCGCGCGAACACGGGTATCGCCCGTCGATCGATGCGCTGTTTCGAACCGCGGCCGAATCGTACGGTCGCGGAGTTATCGGTGTCGTCCTGTCTGGTGGACTCGACGACGGCAGCGCCGGCATTCGCCATATCCGGCTCCTGGGCGGACGATGCGTCGTTCAGGACCCAAAGGACGCACCGTTCCCCAGCATGCCGACGAATGCAATGGCCCACGTGAGTGTTGACCGCTCGGTTCCGATCGCTGAGATGGGGTCGGTGCTGACCGAACTGATATCTGAACTCAATAGCGAGTGCACACAGTCGACGGAGCCTGCGGCGGTCGTCCCAGCAGGTGAATCCGATCCGCTGTCTGAGAGTATGCTTGACCCACCGGATCCGGCCGACGAGATCGAGGTGCAGCCGATGGATCAGCGTCTGATACTGCGCTGTCCCGAATGCGGAGGGGTCCTCCAGGAGACTCAAGGAGACGGGCTCCCTGCGTTCCGCTGCCGCGTTGGCCACAACTTCTCGCTGCTCACGTTGCTCGAGGCCCAGGGAATGGCACTCGAGCAGGAGCTCTGGTCGGCATTCAATGGCCTGCTCGAACGAATGGACCTTTGCCGCCGGCTGATCTCAAACGCGCGTGAGCTACATGAGCACGACCTGGAGCAGGAATTCGCGACGAAAGCCGCCGATGCGAAGACGGCCGCCGACCTACTGCGCGACTTTCTGTTGCGCGGAACGCTCTTCCGTCCAACCCAACCGGAGGATTGACGCTCGCTCCCTGACCGTCACCTCGCCGTGGAACTTGTCGTGGTCAGTCCTCCCAAGCCTGTTTCAAGATCTCGATATACCCCTCCTTGCTCATTGGCCGCGCGTTACTGCCGTTCGACCCGTTCTGGACCGCTGAGAGAGCGATCGTCTCGAAGCTGTCCTCGGTGACCCCGGGCAGGTTCTTGAATGGTGGGATGCCGATCCCGGTCGCCAGCGCCTTGATGGCCGACCCTGTTTCAAGGCTGCCCTCGAATTCAGTCAGGTCGTCGACGTCTACGCCGAGCGCCTCGCCCACTTCGACGTGACGGCGACGGTTGGTGTCCGCGTTGTAGGCGAAGACGAAGGGAAGGAAGACGGCGTTGGCGACGCCGTGCGGCGTGTCGTAGAGACCACCGATCGCCTCGGCCAGGCAATGAACCGCGCCGACGTCGGCATTGCTGAAGGCCATTCCGGCGATCAGGCTCGCCAGCATCATTCCCTGGCGCGCTTCCTGGTTATTACCGTCCCTGACCGCGTCGACGAGGTGACGCTGGACCAGTTCGATGGCGGTGAGCGCGCACATATCACTCAGGGGCGTGGCCTTGTTGCAGGTGTATGCCTCTACGGCGTGGGTGAGCACATCCATCCCGGTTGCCGCGGTGACCGAGCGTGGCAGCGAGAGCGTGAGCTCCGGGTCGACCAGTGCCAACTTGGGCGCGATTTGGTAGTCGCGCAGACTCAGCTTCGTGTGGCGTTGGCTGTCGGTAATCACCGACGAACGCGTGACCTCGCTGCCGGTCCCGGCCGTTGTTGGGACGGCGATGATTGGGAGCGGTGCGCGATCGAATGTCTTTGGCGGAAGCCAGTCCTGTACGGCGCCGCCGTTCGGCACTAGCCCGGCAATCGCCTTGGCGGCATCGATCGGACTTCCACCACCGATCGCAACGATCAGATCAGCGCCGTATTCTCGCGCCGCCTCGGCTCCCAGCACGCACTCATGATCGCGTGGATTTGCGCTGATGTTGTCGAAGACGTCGGGGGCAATGCCGCGATCGATGATCGACTGGATCACATGGTCGACGATCCCAGCCTCCCGGACGCCCGGGTCAGTTACGATGAACGGTGATTTGGATCCCATCGCGACCACATGCTCGCCGAGTGACTGAGCGACGCCGTTGCCGAATAAGACCTCGGTCGGAATGCGAAAGCGAAACGGGTCGAACATCGATCGCTCCTGTCTGTGGTCAATGCATCTGGAACGCGCGGTGCCGAATGTCTGGGCCGAACGCATGTATCGTCGCATGAACGCGGCCAGAGGTTACCCCGCCTGCAGAAACTTCTCCGGGTCTTTCTCGAAACGCCGCCGGCAGCCCGGACAGCAGAAGAAATAGCGTTCGCCATGATAGTCGACGACGTGGTGCGCTCCGGCGATCTCGACCTCCATGCCACAGACAGGGTCGATCGCCACTGCTGGTTCGCTGGTCGCGTTGCTGGCGCCCTGCGGTGCTGAGATCGGTAACGTGGAGCGGCGTGAGATGATCTCCGCCAGGATGCTCACCGCGATCTCTTCGGGCGAACTGGCCGAAATGTCGAGTCCCGCGGGCGCCTTTATCCGTTCGAGAAGAGCTTCGGACGTTCCCGCATCGGCCAGCAGATCTCGGGCGCTTTGATACCGTTTACGGCTGGCGACCAGCGCGACATATCCCACTCCAGCTCGCAACGCAGACGCAACAGCGTCCTCGTCATAGACGCCCATACTGGCGACTACCGCAACTGTTTGGCGACCGCGCACGATCTCCTCGACGTGCAGATCATCCAGCACATTGTCGGCTTCCTCGGGTGCCGTCGCGGTGCCTCCTGGACGCACCGCGACCACGTAGTAGCCCATGACATGACCCAGGCGAATGAGCGCGTCGCTGACCGGGCTCTGGCCAAAGACGATCAGTTGCAGTGAGGGAAGAAACGGCTCGAGAAAGACCTCAATCGTCCCGCCGCTCTGGCAGGTAAGCGGCGCGACGACCAGGGTCGGCCGGGTCTGGTCGGGCATTCCGTCCGGATCGAGACGCAGCAAGCGGGACTGCCCGTCTCCGAGGGCTTTGAGCGCTTCTCGAACCACGGTGGGCTGCGCGCAGCTCCCGCCGACCCAACCGAAGAGAGCGCCGTCAGGCGTGATGATGCCCTTCGCGCCGGGGCGCGCCGATGTTGGACTCTGACTCCAGACGACGGTCGCCAGCACGAACGGCTTACTCTCCTGACGGAGCGCCGCGGCGCGGGCAAAGATGTCCTCCGAGAGCGTATCGTGGTGATCCTGGAGGTGGAGGTAGTTGGATGTCATGTTCTGCTTTCCCACCGGTATCCGACATGATGCTATTCGTCGAGAGATACCATACGCCGGAGTGTGATCTCCGGCGTATGGTGTGTGAGGGTAGTAGCGACGCTGGGACTACTCGGCCACGCCCTTCTCCTGCAGGATGCCGTACAGCTTCCAGGGCGTGATCGGGATGTCGATATGCCGCACGCCGAGGTGGCTTAGCGCATCGACCACCGCATTGGCGATGGCGGGAGGCGCACCCACCGTGGGGCTCTCGCCCACCCCCTTGGCGCCGATCGGATGATGCGGTGATGGAGTTACCGTGTTGCCGGTCTTCCAGGAGGGCGTTTCCATGCTGGTCGGCAGCAGGTAATCCATTAGCGTGCCATTGAGCATCGTGCCATGCTCGTCGTAGACGATCTCCTCAAAGAGGGAGGGCGCCATGCCCATGGTCAATCCACCGTGGATCTGCCCCTCGACGATCATGGGGTTGATGATCGTGCCGCAGTCGTCGATTGCCAGGAACTCGCGCATTTTGACCTGTCCGGTGCCTCGATCGATATCGACCACCGAGATGTAGGCGCCGAAGGGGAAGGTCAAGTTCGGCGGATCGTAGTAGGTAACCGCTTCGAGACCGCCCTCGAGCCCCTGTGGGAAGTTGGTGTAGGCCGCGAAGGCCAGTTCCGTCATGGTCTTGGAGCGCTCCGGTGTCCCCTTGATACGGAAGGCGTAGTCAGACCATTCCAGGTCGTCCGGGCTGCACTCCAAGAGGTGAGCCGCCAGCAGACGAGCTTTTTCACGGATCTTGCGGCCCGACACCGCGGTCGCGGCGCCCGCCGTCGGCGTGCTGCGACTGGCGTAGGTGCCGAGGCCGTACGGCGCGGTATCGGTGTCGCCGTGCTCCACGATGATCTTCTCGATCGGCAACCCAAGTTCTTCAGCGACGATCTGGGCGAAGGTGGTCTCATGCCCCTGCCCCTGCGTCTGCACACCGATGCGCACGATCGCCGAGCCGGTCGGATGAACGCGAATCTCGGCACTGTCGAACATCTTGATGCCGAGTATGTCGAACGTGTGTGAGGGACCGGCACCGACGATCTCGGTGAAGGTACTGATGCCGATGCCCATCAGTTCACCACGAGCGCGCTTCTCGGCCTGCTCGCGCAGGAGTTCCTGATAGCCGATCTCATCGAGCGCCTTGGTGAGCGCGCCTTCGTAGTTGCCGCTGTCGTACTCCCAGCCCGTGGGCGATTTGTAGGGGAATTGCTCCGGTTTGATGAAGTTCTTGAAGCGAATCTCCGCGGCGTCCATGTTCAGTTCGTCCGCCAGCACGTCGACCATGCGCTCGATGGTATGGACCGCTTCGGTGACGCGGAAGGAGCAGCGATAGGCGACGCCACCCGGTGCCTTATTGGTATAGACGCCGTCGACCTCGACGTGGGCATTTTCGAGGGTATATGAGCCCGTGCAGATGCTGAAGAGACCGGCCGGGAACTTCGACGGATTGGCCGCGGCATCGAACGCGCCGTGGTCGGCGAGCGTCTTGACGCGCATCGCGCGCATCTTTCCGTCCTTGTCGGCCGCGAGTTCGGCGTGGATGTGATAGTCGCGCGCGAACGAGTCGGCTTGCAGGTTCTCGGAGCGGTCCTCGATCCATTTCACCGGCTTGCCGGTCGTCAGGGCAGCCACGGTCGCCAGCACGTAGCCGGGATACACGGGAACTTTCCCGCCAAAGCCGCCTCCGATGTCGGGAGAGATGATGCGAATCTGCGTTTCGGGGATGCCCGTGACCAGCGACCAGACCGTGCGGTGGGCGTGTGGTGCCTGACTGGTCATGTAGATGGTCAGTTTGTTGGAAACCCGGTCGTTGGAGATGACGCAGCCGCAGGTCTCGATCGAGGCGACGTGGATACGCGGGATGTAAAGATCCTGCGAGACAACGACCTCAGCTTCGCTGAAGATCTTGTCGGTCTCGTCCTTGTTCCCGGCTTCCCAGTGCCAGATGTGGTTCGACGTCTTGCCGTGGTCGGTGCGAACCAGCGGCGAATCGGGCTCGAGTGCTTTGAAGGGATCGACGATGACCTCGAGCGGTTCGTAGTCGACTTTGACCTCGAGCACTGCGTCGGCTGCCGTGTAGCGATCGGTTGCGATCACCGCGGCGACTTCCTGAGCGTAGTAGACGACTTTTTCGATCGGCAATACCATCTGCTGATCGCTCATCAACGTCGGCATCCAGGCCAGCCCGGCGGCATCCAGGTCCTTGCCGGTGATGACGGCCACGACGCCGGGCATCGCCAGCGCTTTCGAGGCGTCAATGTTCAGGATCTTGGCGTGCGCGTGTGGGCTGCGCACGATGTCGAGGTAGAGCATTCCGGGCAGGTGGATGTCGTCGATGTAGTTTCCTTTGCCCCGGATGAAGCGCGGATCTTCCTTACGCTTGACGCGTTTGCCCAGACCTTGAATTCCGGTAGCTGACATCGCTTACTCCCCTCCGACCGCGACCGGCTCGGCCGGCGTGGACGACGACTGCCGCATTTTTTCGGCGGCATACTGGATCGACTTGACGATGTTCACGTAGCCTGTGCAGCGACAGAGATTGCCTGAGATTGCCTGGCGAATCTCCAATTCGGTCGGGTTGGGATTTTCTTCGAGCAGCGCGACGGCCGTCATCATCATGCCTGGGGTGCAATAGCCGCACTGGAGACCATGCTCTTGCCAGAATCCTTGTTGAATGGGGTGAAGCTCGTTGTTCTGTTCCAGGCTTTCAACGGTGCGGATCGTACCGCCGTTGGCCTGCACGGCGAATACGGTGCAGGACTTGACTGGTCGGCCGTTCCAGTGGATCGTGCAGGCGCCGCAGCTGGTGGTATCGCAACCGATGTGCGTGCCCGTTAAGCCGAGTTGCTCGCGAATAAAGTGGACCAGCAGCATTCGGGGCTCGACCTCCGCCGAGACCTCTTCTCCGTTGACATTGACGGTAATCGGTACCTTGCTCATGTATGATGCCTCGTTCCTATTAGACCGCGACGCCGGCCCGCTCGGCCGCCTTGTTCAACGCCCTCAGGGTCATGGTGCGAATCATGGCCCGCTTGTAGTCGGCTGAACCGCGCAGATCGCTCCCCGGATCGGATTCTTGTGACGCTGCCTCCGCGGCGGATTTGAAGACCTCTAGGGAAGGCGCCTGGCCATTCAGCTCAGCCTCGGCCTTCACTCCGCGGAGAGGTTTGTAGGATGCGTTGGTTAGCCCGATCCCGGCGTTTACGATCTTGCCGTCTGCTCCGAGTTCGAGATAGGCGGCCGTGGCGGCGATGGCGTAGTCCCCGACTTTGCGCTCGAACTTGACGTAGGCCGCGCCTGAGTTCGCCGGAGGTTTCGGAATGCGGATTTCGGTGAGAATCTCCTCCGGATCGAGACTGGTGGTGAAGGCATCGACAAAGAAGTCGTCGATCGGGATCACGCGCTCGCCCTTGGGTCCGCGTGCCACGACCGATGCGCGGAGCGCCAGCATCGTCGCCGGGTGGTCGTTCGCCGGATCGGCGTGAGCCAGGTTGCCGCCCACAGTGGCGAGATTGCGTACGAGCGGATCGGCAATCGTCGAAGCGGTGTCATTGATAATTGGATATCGCTGGCGTACGAGGTCAGAACGGTCGATCTCATACTCTCGGGTCAACGCGCCGATCGAGAGGTGATCGCCATTTTCGGCCACGTGGTCGAGTCCGGCGAGTCCGTTGATGTCGATGATATAGGCGGGTTCGGCCAGCCGGAATCGCATGATCGGGATCAGGCTCTGTCCTCCGGCCATCAGCTTGCCGTCCGGGTGTTCGCCGAGAAGCTTGATGGCCTCATCGAGCGACTCCGGTTTGAAATAGGTAAACGAACCAGGAATCATCGGCGCGCTACTCCTTTCATGGAAGCGAGCAACCCGACGCGCATCGTATCAGGCGTCATATCCCATTAGTTAACCCAAAAGCGTCTGCTGTTACCGTCAGGTTGATGCCCAGTCTATGCGAGGCTTGAAAGGGATGGGTACCCCGACATCGGAGGGATAAGAGAACCAGATCGAGGAGAGGTGAGACCCGATCGGAGGGGGTTTAACCCCCCGATCGGGTGAACGGACAATTGTGGGTTTGACGATCAACGTCGGTTACGGAACGAAATCGATGCTCCTTCGTGCGCTACGATGGCCCCTTCAGGAACCGGTCGTACCAGTCGACGACTCGCTGGATAAGATCGAGCTGATGCTTGCGCTCCGCGATGCCATGGCCCTCCCGCGGATAGGTCACGAACTGCGTCTCGACGCCCAGCGTTCGCAGCGCGATGTACATCTCCTGACCTTCCGCCGGGTTGACGCGATCATCGGCCTGACCATGCAGCACCAGCGTCGGCGTAGAAGCGTTCCGAATGTGGCGAATCGCCGAGCGCTCGAAGTATGGCTCCGGGTCGTGATAGGGCGTGGTCTCGAAATAGGAAAGATTCGCGCTCGGGATGTCGCCGAGGCCGTTATCGCTAATCATGTTCGGCAACCCCGCTCCCATGACCGCGGCCTTGAAGCGGTCTGTCTGCGACACGGTCCAGGCGGTCATGTAGCCGCCCCAGCTCCAGCCGCCGACGCCGAGGCGGTCGGGATCGGCAATGCCACGCTCGATCATCGCGTCGACGCCGGTCATCATGTCGCGATACTCGCCGCCACCAACGTCGCCGAAGATGGCGTTTGAGTAGTCGGGTCCGCGGCCCGTGCTGCCACGCGGATTCGGCATCAGCACGGCATAACCCCGGCTTGCCAGGGTTTGACCCCAGTCATGCCACGTCGCGGCAAACTGGTTGCTCCAGTGCCAGGTTGGGCCACCGTGAACCTGCACCACCAGGGGATAGCGCTCGCCGTCCAGGTAGCCGTATGGCTTGAGCAGCAGTCCCTCGACCTCGACTCCAGGGTCACTCGACCAGCGCACAATCTCACCCTGTCCGATCGCCGCTGCTTCGAGCTCGGCTGCGAAGTGTGTCACTTCTCGTGGGTTCGCACGGGATATGTCGTTTACGTCGCAACCGTACACATTCGGCGCGTGAACCGCGTCCTCACGCACGAACGCCACACGATGACCAGCGGCGCTGATCGACACGGGCGGAGAGATCTCTCCGCCCATTTCGTGGGAGACCAGCGGCGATCGCTCGCCCGTGAGACTGAGACGGTAGACGACCGAATCGAGTCCTTCAACACAGGTGAGGATGAAGTCTCCGTTCGCGCCATTACGCAATTCCAGTGGAGATCCGTTGTATCCGGGAGTCAAACAGCGCGGCTCGCCACCAGAAACTGGAATGGAATAGACGTAATCCTGATGAACAACGCGTCCGGCTGGACCAAGATAGAGGAGCGCATCGCCGTCCGCCGACCACGTCAGATCGCCCGTGGCGCCGCGCGCGGTGGTGACTTGGACTGGTTCGCCGCCCTCCGTGCTGACGACCAGCACCTCCGTGTTGTGGAAGGTGTCGTCGATTCGGGGCGTTGCCGTCGTGTTTATTGCAACCTGGCGCGAGTCAGGCGACCAGCAGTAGGCCAGCACCTGGAGTTCGTCCGGCGAGACGACCTTCGAGTTCGCCGACTCGACATCGATCACGTACAGACGCCGGTATTTGTAGTTCGTATCCCAGACGAACGCGTCGTCCCGCTCCTCCTTGCGCTTCTTCTCCTCCTCCGTCTCAGGATCGGTGAAGAGTACGCTGAGCTGCGTACCGTCGGGCGACCATTCGAGGGCGGTCATCTCTCCCTGTTGCTCGAACGCGCGCACGGCCTCACCACCGTCGACCGGCATGACGTAGACGCTCACCTTGCCACGTTCGGCACGGTCTGACAGAAAGGCGAGACGACGACCGTCAGGCGACCAGCGTGGAGCATCGTCAAGGCCCTGACCGCTGGTGAGACGTCGAGGTTCGCCGCCGGAGAACGGCACGATCCAGATCGCGCCCTTGGGATGCTCATCTTCTTTGCTGACCGGCTTCAACACGAAGGCAATCGATTCGCCATCGGGCGAAATTTGAGCGTCCGTCGTCCGTTCCCATGACACTACCTGCTCAAACGTAAGGGTCTGGCCCGATCCGGTGCTCGTCTCGGTTCCGCTCGATGCCTGTTTGACCATCGGCGCGCTCCTCTATCGTTTCGTACCAGTGAATTTGAGGCCCGGCCATCGGGCTGCCGACAGGCATCGTACCGCATTACCCGGATTACCTGGAACCACCTGTTGCCCAACTGAATGGCGTCATCGCCATGACTGGACGATGACGCCCAGTCGTCTGCGCGAGGGAAGGGATCTCTGGCGGACAATTGGGGACACTTGATGGCTGGTAGCACTCCATCTACAATCGACAACCTGGCTTGGCTTAGCTGACCTCAGTGTCGGAACTCAGTTCTCTCACAGCGAGGAGAGCGCTGAACCCTTCCGGTGAGACGCGACACCGCCCCGACGAACCGGCCACGGAGAACGTGTACGAAGGGAGACGTCGGCATGGTCGAGAGGTTCATCCAGTCCCGTGATTTCTTGATTGCGCAGCGTGAGGACTATGACCGCGCGTATCGAGACTTTGAATGGCCCGTGCTACAGCATTTCAACTGGGCTCTTGATTATTTCGATCAGTATGCCGATGGCAACCAACGACCCGCCCTGACGATCGTCGGTGACTCGGGAGTCGAGCGCCGGTCATTCGCTGAGATGACCGCTCGCTCGAATCGCGTGGCCAACTACCTGCGTGAGCTCGGCGCGACGCGGGGAGACCGAATCCTGCTGATGATGCCGAACAGCGTGCCCTTATGGGAGGCGATGCTCGCGGCGATCAAGCTGGGCCTGGTAATGGTACCGGCCACGACTGCCCTCACTCCAGACGACCTGGAGGACCGGTTTGAACGCGGGCGCATTCTCCACGTCATCAGTGACGCCAGTGTGACCGACAAGTTTTCGACGATTCGAGGAGATTACACGCGAATTGCCGTCGGGTGGCAGCGCGCCGGGCTGGCACTCCTATGAGGAAGCCGACGCACGGTCGCCACAGTTCACGCCGGAAGCCCCGACGCCGGCCAACGATCCCCTGCTGCTCTATTTCACGTCCGGAACGACATCGAAACCCAAACTCGTGCTTCACACGCACCAGAGCTATCCCGTTGGACATCTCTCAACCATGTACTGGATCGGACTGCGGGAGGGAGACGTCCACCTCAACATCAGTTCGCCGGGTTGGGCGAAGCACGCCTGGAGCAGTTTCTTCGCTCCCTGGAACGCTGGAGCCGAGATCCTGATCCACGACTACGCCCGGTTCGACGCGAAGAAGACGCTGGACGTGATCGTCGAGCACGCGGTGACGACGCTGTGCGCTCCTCCAACGGTCTGGCGCCTGCTTATCCTCGAAGATCTGGCCAGTTATCCGGTCAAACTCCGGGAGGTCGTCAGCGCTGGAGAACCGCTCAACCCTGAGGTCATTGAACGCGTTCGCGCCGCCTGGGGCCTCACCATTCGTGACGGCTACGGGCAGACGGAGACGACCGCCCAGATCGGCAACAGCCCTGGCCAGTTGCTCAAGCCAGGCGCAGTAGGACGGCCGTTGCCGGGCTACGAATTGGCACTCCTGGATGCCGACGGGGAAGAGTCGGACGACGGCGAGATCGCGCTGCGACTGGCTCAGCGCCCGCTTGGTCTCATGCAGAGCTATCTGGGGGACACGGCACGCTCGAGCGCGGCACTCGAAGGCGCCTATTACCGGACCAGCGACGTCGCATCCCGTGATGCTGACGGATACTTCTGGTACGTCGGCCGCACCGATGACGTCTTCAAGAGCTCCGATTACCGCATCAGCCCGTTCGAACTGGAGAGCGTGCTGATCGAGCACCCAGCCGTGGCTGAGGCGGCCATCGTACCGAGCCCGCATGCCACGCGCGGTTCCGTGCCGAAGGCGTACGTCATTACGAAACCAGGCTTTGCGCCCTCGGATGAGCTCGCGGCGCAGATCCTGGGCTTCTGTCGCGATCGACTCGCGCCCTACAAGCGGATCCGGCGAATCGAATTCGCCGAATTACCAAAGACCGTCTCGGGCAAGATTCGGCGCGTGCAGCTCCGGGCGCAGGAGGTGCAGCGTGACGCGAACGGAGACCGCGGCGAAAACGAGTTTTGGGAAGAGGACCTGCAGCTTCGTTGAGGTGCGATAGCCTGATCGCGACGTGACGGGTGACCGGCAATTGGCTGGATCTGGCGGTTGAGTCCTCATCTGCGATCGTTATAGACGGACAGCTGGCCGGATCTACAGCCACCCCTTGCGGCTGGCGATCATGACCGCTTCGACGCGATTCTTGGCGTTCAGCCGTCGCAAGACATCCTGCACGTAGCCCTTGACAGTGTTCTCGCTGAGGAAGAGCCGGTCAGCGATCTCGCGGTTCGAGAATCCCTGGCTCATCAATTGGAGGACCGAGAACTGGTGAGGCGAGAGGTTGTGGTTGGGCTGATCACCCGGTGAACGGAGCCGCTCGACCACGGCCGACGCGACGCGTGGATCGATGACGGACTCGCCACGGGCGACCGCCTTAAGGCTCTTCTTCAGATCGAAGTGAACGATATCCTTCAACACGTATCCGGCCGCGCCGGCGATCAGGCATTGGTAGACCAGGTGATCGTCGCCAAACGCGCTCAAAACAAGGATGCGTGATTCGGGTACCCGCTCGACGATGAGCCGGCAAACTTCAGTACCCGACAGGCTGGGGAGCCGCACGTCAAGCAGCACGACATCCGGGCGCGTCGCCTCGACCGCGGCCAGCCCGCTCGGCCCGTCGTCCGCCTCGCCGACCACCGCGAAATCTGGATCGCCGTTGAGAATGTGCTTCAGCCCGTTCCGCACGAGTTCGTGATCATCGATCATGACCAGGCGCAGTGGAGCAGTCATGACGTCGTCCCACTCGACGTGAGCGGGATCGACACGCGTATGACAAACCCGCCTTCGTCACTGTTCTGCAATTCGAGCTTGCCGCCGACTTCGGTAACGCGCCGCTCGATCCCCTTGAGACCGAAATTGGCTCGGTTGGAGCGAAACGTCGAGAGCGTCTCCGGCGCGATGCCCCGCCCGCTGTCCTGAACTACGAGGAGCGTACGACGTGGCTCATACGACAGGCTGACGATCGCGACATCGGCCTCCGAGTGGCGCTGAACGTTGGTCAACGCCTCGATGACCACCCGGTGTAGTGCATCTTCGACCCGCTGGGGAAGCTTTCGCGGCTTCCCGCTCACCAGCAGGTCGATCTGCACCGTGCTCGCACCGGTAATGGCGCGGATCGTCTCACGAATCTCATCCACCAGAGACCCGTTGGTCGATTCGGTATTCGCCAGATCGTAGACCGATCTCCGAATCTCCTCGGCGCCTCGCGCCGCCAGGTCGCGAACGCGCTCGAGCTGGGTGGAGAGTTCGCTCCCAGTGCAGTTCTCGAGACACCAGTTGGCGGTGATCCCGATGCCAAACAGAATCTGAGCCACCCGGTCGTGAAGCTCTTCGGCGATCCGGGTGCGCTCCTGGTCGATCATCGCCTGGATCTCCGCCTGGTCCAGCCGAGCATGAAGCGATTGCAGCGCGGCGATCATCGTTTGCTGCTCTTCATAGAGTCGCGCATTCGCGATCGCCACCGCGACCTGATTGGCAAAGGTCGAGAGGAGGCGCTCGTGCCCCTGATGATAGCCATCTGAACGGTTGGCGACCCCGATCATGCCGATGGTGCGGTCGCGGAGCCGCAGCGGCACACCGAGAAACGTGCGGACGGGCGGGTGCCCGCGGGGAGCTCCGACATGCAGGTCGTCGGCCAGCACGTCGTTCGAGAGATTTGGGCGGCCCTCGATGATGACCACCCCAAAGATGGTCCGACGGATCGGTATCCGGCGCAGGCGCTCCCAGAACTCGGGCTGGTCAGGCAGGAACCCTTTGATGGCCGCGACATCCAGAAAGCGCGGATCCTCGATCAGTCCCACGAATCCGAACTCCGACGCCGTCAGTTCGAGGCAGAAGTCGAGCGCCCGGTCCATGACCAGGTTCAGTTTGCGTAGCCCGGCGATCTCGATGGACATGGCGTAGAGCGAATCGAGCTCGTCCAGGCGGCCATTCTGTTCCGCAAGCGGTCTGGATTCGGAAACGCCGCCGGTCCTGAAATCGGTCGCCATTGTCGCTGCCGACCACCTCATCTGTGTGCGGGCGTGCTGCTGCTGCTGATACCGAGAATGGCCCGAGTGTAACACAGCGCCTGGCTTGGCTCGCACCGCGGCTCGACACCCGTGTTAAGATGGCAGACGCAGCGCAGTCCGGTCGGGTGATCTACGTGCCCGTTGCCGCGGATTCATGGAGGCGAATTTGGCATTGATCACGGCGGCGCGAGGAAGAGCCCGGGGACTCTTCTTCGGTTGGTGGATTGTGACCGGCGCGATCCTGTTCCAGACGCTGCAGACGGGGCTACTCCAACAGGCATACGGCACCTATGCCGTACTCCTTCACGACGAGTTCGGTTGGAGTAAGACGCTCCTCTCGCTGGCCTACTCACTTCAGAGTGTCCAGACTGGTCTGATCGGCCCCGTTCAGGGTGCGCTGATCGATCGCTATAGCCCTCGCACGGTCATGCGCGTCGGAGCCGTGATCTTTGGTCTCGGCTTCATTGCCTTCAGTCGTGTGGATTCCCTGACGACCTTCCTCATTATCTTCATGATCACGTCTTTAGGGGCGACTCTCTCCGGCTTCATGACAGTCACGACGGTGGTGGTGAACTGGTTCGAGCGCCGCCGCTCGATGGCCATGGCGATGACCCAGCTGGGACTGAGCGTAGCGGGCCTGATCGCCCCAATCATCGCCTGGTCGTTGACGACGAACGGGTGGCGCGCAACCGCGTTTGCCTCGGGCATGATCATCCTGTTCGTGACCCTGCCGCTCAGCCGGATCATGCATCGCACGCCCGAAGAGGTCGGCCTGCTGCCTGATGGCGATCCACCGAAGCAGGCAGCACAGCCCGGAGAACGGTTGAAGACGAGCGGGCCTGACTTCACCGCCCGAGAAGCGATGCGGACCCGTGCCTTCTGGTATATCTCCTTCGGCCACGGCCTGGCTCTCTTCGTCGTCTCCGCCGTAACCGTGCACCTCGTGCTGCATCTGGTCGACGACCTGGGTTACACGATCGGCCAGGCGGCGACCGTTATCGCCTTCATGACGACCGTCATGATCTTTGGCCGGTTCGCCGGTGGTCTGCTCGGTGATCGCTTCGACAAACGCTACATCACCGCGATCGCCATGTTCGGCCACGCCTTCGGGTTGGTCATGCTGGCGTATGCAAATGGAATCGTCATGGTCGGGTTGTTCGCCATCGCGCATGGCATGGCCTGGGGCATCCGCGGTCCGCTGATGCAGGCGATGCGAGCCGATTACTTCGGACGGGCGTCATTCGCCAAGGTCATGGGATTCTCCTCGACGATCATCATGGTCGGAACGGTCGGCGGTCCTGTGATCGCGGGGGCGATGGCCGACCACTTCGGCAACTACACGGCTGGGTTCACCGTTCTCTCCGGATTCGCCGTGGTAGGCTCGATCTTCTTCTTGCTGGCGAAACGCCCGGATCCGCCAGTCCGTCCGTCTCGTTTCGCCGATCCCCATCTCGCATCTGGTATTGGTGACTGAACCGCGGTCGGACCACGGCATTGCACGGCAACCCAGCGTTCCCGGCGATTCGCCGTCAATGTCGCTCCGTTCTATGGCGAAAAGTTCTTCTCAGCAGTTTATGTTCCCCGATTGAACATAAAACCGACGGCACGGCGTGTGCGCCTTACTATTAGTGGGTAGCGCCGTTTCGAACATCGCTCATTGTCAAACGGCACCACCACGAGAAAACTCACGCCCCGCGACTTGGATCACGAGGACGCAATTTCACCGAGGTACCAGGTCGGATAGGCGGGCACTTCAGGCTGCTGATTCACGAACGGCGACATGCTCGGGGACACCTGGTGTTCACCGATGTCACCCGTGCCATGCAACCGGCATGCGCCACCGGGACCACCCGCGACGCGCCCATAGGTCGAGCGGCTGGGCGTTGACCACGCTCCCCTCACGCACGAGGCATCACTGAATCAGCGCCGGCGTTGGTACGACGCGATCATCTCGCGATTATTCACCTACCCGTAGGAGGTCTTCATGATCCTAAGTTCACTCA
The DNA here is from genome assembly GCA_963728335.1 of uncultured Chloroflexia bacterium. Taxonomy (GTDB): domain Bacteria; phylum Chloroflexota; class Chloroflexia; order Thermomicrobiales; family Thermomicrobiaceae; genus CALAGB01. The sequence continues at coordinate 67,793 of CAVSJP010000004.1, read as the reverse complement.
GACGTTACGGTGCGGCACTCTTCTTCGTGCTAATCCTGACCGTTGCGGGCACTGCCTGCACGCTCAGCAGCAACAACGCGACGCAAGAAGCCGCGGCCGCAACCGAGCCGTCGACGTCGGCATCGCCGACGACAGCCGACAATGGCAATTCGAGTTCGGCCGCTGCCAACGTCATGGACGGCTTCAACCAGGTCGTTCAGGAGACGAAGCCGGCGGTGGTGCAGATCACCAATCTGCAGGCCGCGCCCGCAGCAATACACGTCTCCGACTGTTCCGGCCGGCGTCGGTTCGGGATTTATTTACGACAATCAGGGACACATCCTGACCAACAACCACGTGGTTGAGGGCGCCCAGAAGCTTCAGGTCACGCTGCCGGACGGTCGATCCTTCTCCGGGAACCTCGTCGGTACCGATCCGCAGACCGACCTCGCCGTGATCCAGATCAAAGGTGACAACCTTCCGGTTGCGAGCATTGGCAGCACCAGCGATGTGAAGGTCGGCGACTGGGCTGTGGCGATCGGTAACGCGCTGGCTCTCAAGGGCGGCCCGACGGTGACCGAGGGCGTGGTGAGCGCGCTTGGCCGTACGGTCCAGGAGCCGGGCGGACAGAACAGTAACGCCGCCGGCCCATTCCTCTTCAACGTTATTCAGACTGATGCGGCGATCAACCCCGGTAATTCCGGCGGACCGCTTGTCAACCTGAACGGTCAGGTAATCGGCATCAATACGTTGGTCGCGCAGAAGACCAGCTCGGGCGAGAGCGTCCAGGGCATTGGCTTCGCGATCTCGATCGATACCGCGATGAACATCGCGCACCAGCTGGTTCAGAACGGCCAGGTCAACCACGCCTATCTGGGCATTGGCTACGTGCCGTTGAACCCGGCAATTGCCGCACAGTTGAACATCAACACCTCCAATGGTGTGGTCGTCATGCAGGTCCAGCCGGGATCTCCAGCGGACAAGGCCGGTCTACAGCAGGGCGACGTCATCACCAAGTTCAACGGAAACGACCTGAACAGTGACTCGGCTCTAGCGCAGGCGATCGCGAATCAGCAGCCTGGCGATCAGGTCACGCTGACGGTCCTGCGCAACGGCAACACGCAGCAGATGCAGGTTACGCTCGGCCAGATGGAGAACTCGAGTCAGGGTACTCCGCAGGCGACGCCGATGGCGACCGCCACTCCGTAGGTAGCCTATCTCCGCGAACTGCCAGCCCGCTCGCGACATGCGAGCGGGCTTTCGCGCGCCGTGGGCCGGGTCAGGAAACTCAGGATGGAAGCGCATCTACCAGTGACGCGACATCGTAGTCGCGAAGCGCGGCGACCAGGCGACCGTCGCCGAGTGCCGCCACGATCAAGTCATGCTCCCGACCCAAGTCCTTGGTCACATCCACGCTGTAAAGCCAGCTGACCGTACCCGCCAGCATCCGCAGGAGCATGAGCCGAAGGTCATCGTAGACGGAATCCATCTCCTGCTGAATCCCATACTCGGCCAGGCACTCCACATACAGTGCAATAAGGTCATGTCCGCTCGAGCGGCGCAACTCTGGCGGGAGCGAACCAATCACAAACTGAGTCACGTCAGCCACCGCCGGCCCCCAGCAGATACTTTGCCAATCGAGAATGACTGCTCTTCGTCCCGTCTCGTCTGGCGCGAAGAGGACGTTGTCGAGGTGAAGATCGGCATGGATGAGCGTATCCGGCAGCTCGGCAAGCCTGCTCAGCACCACGCCATAGCAATTGCCCAGTCGTTCGACGATCCGGACGATATCCGGGTCGATCGTCATTCCCCATTTCTGGAGAAATGGGGCAATCTGCCGTTGGTACCGTGCTGGTCGGTCGTCGGCGCCTTCGCTCCAACGCGGAACCCAGTCGCCAACATCAGGGCGATCCGCTTTCCCTTTCCACCACCGAGCATGGAAGGGAGCGATGGCGGAGAGGACAGCCACGGCGTCGTCACGCGAACAACCTTGAAGCACGTCACCCTGACGGGCGCCCGCGATATCTTCGAGAAGGAGCATGACTGACCGCTCGCGCACGCTTGAGACACCCATGTAGCAGCGTGGAGCCAGCGACGGGCTGAGTGGGGCTATGTCGCTGTAGAAGCGAGTCTCCCGGGCACAACGCGCGAAGTACGCCTCATTGGCATGCCGCGACTGCCGGGCCTGATAGGTCGATGCGACCCTGGGTTCGGCAGTCGGGAGCTTGACGATGATCGTCGAGGGCAGCATGACTTGCGGCTCGACATAGGTGACATGCAACCTGGCCACCACGCCGGTCAGTCCAAATCCCTCGCCCACTGTCTCCCAGTCGACGTGAACAATATCTGGGACAGCAGGACTCCAGAGGCGCAATGCTGCTGTCAACCAGCGCGCGCTGATCTCCTCGACCGACTCCGGCACTCCGTCAGGTTGCATTTCGCCCACGGCCTTCTCCGCACAAACAAGAGTATCAATCAATGCGGGTGGTTTTATGCGATCGGGCACCGCGATTTCAGCGCCTCGGTAGCTGTTGCCCTCCACTTCCTGGGATGTTCGCCCTCTGTTAGTCTAGGAAACTGGTGAACGCGAAAGGAGCGGCATATGGCGGACGACCTCGCGGCATGGATGGCGGAGAACGGCATGAACCACCTGTGGGTGGTCTACACTGATTATCACGGCCGCATGGCCGGACGCGATGTGCCGCGCTCGCGCGTGCAGCGCGTCGCGGAACGCGGGACCAATTTCGCCAAGGCCAATTTCAACTTCACGATTCGCGACGAGCAGGTGCCCAAACCATTCTTCGGCGCCGACAGCGGAGACGTCCTCGCTATTCCCGACCCGGCAAGTGTCGCCCGCGTTCCCTATCAAAGCGAGACCGCCGTTGCCTTTGCCACCTTGCGAACCGAGGACGGAGAGATCTGGGAAGGATGTCCGCGGGCGGCGCTGCAACGCGCGGTTGCCGCACTGGCCGAGATGGGACTGAGCGCCCGCGTCGCCTATGAGCCGGAGTTCTACCTCTTCAAGTCCAGCGCCGGCGATCCGATCACCGCGGGCGGCATGTACACCATCGACGGGCTGAGCGACGGCATGGAGTTCGTCCGTCGCCTGTCGGATGCACTGCCCGCGATGGGCGTCGATATGGAGCAGATCGGCAAGGAATACGGCCAGGGGCAGTACGAGGCCAACATCGCGCCGGATGCCCCGATCGAGGCGGCCGAGGACCTATTCCTGCTGCGCATGGGTATCCGCGGCGTCGCGCGGCAACTCGGCCAACAGGCGAGCTTTATGCCGAAACTCGCGCCGAACGCCGCTGGGTCTGGCCTGCACGTTCACTTGAGCCTGCAGGATACCGACACCGGCGCCGATCGGACTGCCGACGCATCAGACCCGACCGGGCTGAGTTCGACGGCTCGTGCATTCATGGCCGGCTGGCTGGCCCATGCCGAGTCGCTGACCGCGCTCGGCGCGCCCACACCGAATTCCTACAAGCGACTGCAACCCGGCTCCTGGGCGCCAGCCCACATCTGTTGGGGCATCGGCAACCGCGCGGCGCTCGTCCGCGTGCCAGGTCCGGGCAAACGCGCCCGGCTCGAGTTCCGCGCCGGTGACAACACGGCCAGCCCGTTCCTCTTCCTCGCCGGTCTCATCTGGGCCGGGCTCGACGGCATCCAGCGCAACCTCAATCCCGGCGACCCGGTCACCGCCGACGCAGGACACCTGAGCGCACAGGAGATCGCCGAGCGCGGCATGCGATTCCTGCCGCGGGACGCGGACACCGCCTTCGCAGCCTTCGAGCAGGACGACGCCCTGCGGCAGGGACTCGGTCCGCTCATCCATAGCGAATTTCTGCGTGTCAAGCGCCACGAACTCGCGACCTACAACTTGCAGGTGAGCGCGTGGGAGCGGGCCACCTACTTCGACGCCCCGTAGCGCCCCGCGCTCGAGAGGAGACTCACGTGCCCGTCACACAGGACCGCCTCCGCGAGGAGATCAGCGAGATCGAGATGCTCGATCATCATTGTCACGCACCGCTCAGACTCGATGGCCCGCTCGACGCCGCAACGTTTCGGGCGACCTTCACCGAATCGAGCGACCGGACCGTGCAGGAGCAGGATGTGCCGAACACGTCCGGCTACCGCACGATGATCCGCTGGCTGGCCGGGCTGCTCGGCGCCGATCCAGTCGAAACCGCCGTCCTTGAGGCACGCAACAATTACGACCCCGCCGACTACCACCGGCTCCTCGCCGATGACGCGCGGCTCGGGCCACTCTTCAACGATTTTCTGTTTCAGCAGAAGCTCTGCTACTCATCGTCCGAGTGGGAAGAGCTGACGGGGCGTGAAGTACGGGGACTGCTACGGATCGAGACGCTGGCCGAGCAGATGGTGGGCGAGAGCACGAGCTGGGAAGACTTTCGCCAGGAGTTCGCCCATGCGCTAGTCGCGGGGCAGTCGGAGAACGGGGCGGGCTTCAAGAGTATCGCCGCCTATCGGACTGGGCTCAACATTCAGCCAGTCGACGCGGCCACCGCCAGTGCGGCGTTCGACGAGTATCGCGCCGAATGCGAAGAGGCGGACGGCGAGCGGGTGCGGTTGGCGAACAAGCCGCTGATCGACGCGCTCGTCTGGGAGACGCTTGAGGTCGCGGCACAAGTCGGGCTCCCGTTGCAGTTCCACGTCGCTCTCGGCGACGACGACTGCTACCTGCCGGAGTCCAATCCGCTGCTGCTCCGGGCCATCTTTCAGGAGACGCGTTACCGGGACGTTCCGGTCATCATGCTGCACAACTACCCGTTCGTCCGAGAGGCGTCCTACCTTACCAGCATCTACCCGAACGCCTATATCGATCTCGGCCTCACCGTGCCGCTGGCGGGGTCGAACTGCCCGGCGCTTATCGCCGAGACGATCGGGGTGGCTCCGGCGCACAAGATTCTCGCCTCCAGCGACGGCCACGCCGTGCCGGAGTTTCAGTGGTTTGCCGCTCGGCTCTGGCGCGCGTCGCTCATCCAGGCGCTAAGCACCATTGTCGACCAGGATTTCATGACGTTCGCTGAAGCGGTGGAGACCGCGGCGATGATTCTGCACGGCAACAGCGAGCAGATCTACGCCAACGCTGAATCGTAACCGGAAACTCACGAGAAGGAAGCAGATATGCCCGTGGATCCCACTATTCTCGCCGAACGTGTCCAGCGCGCGCAGCTCCTGATGGAGGAGTCGGGCGTCGACTTGCTCGTGGTCGGTCCGTCATCGGACTTTCGCTATCTGACCGGACACACGCCGCACCTCAGCGAGCGACTCACCGCGCTTGTCCTCCCCTGGCGAGGCCAGGGGACCATCGTCGTACCTCGTCTGGAGGCGCCACTGATTGCCGATCTGCGCGACCGGTTCGAGTTTGCCGTCTGGAATGAGACCGATAACCCGCTCGAGCGCGTGGCGGATATCGCGCGGGAGGCGCATTCCGAGAACGTCGGCGTCAACGATCAACTCTGGAGCGGATTCCTGCTCCGGCTTCAGAAGGCGCTCCCGAACGCCACCTACGAACGAGGCAACGACGTTCTCTCGAAGCTTCGTGCCGTGAAAGACAGCGCTGAGCTGGACCTGCTCCGCGAGGCCTCGCGCCGTACCGACGCCGCATGGGAGGAATTCTGCGCCACCGAACGCCTCACTGGCCGGTCCGAACGGGAGGTCGCCGATCGGCTGACGGCCATCATGGCCAAGCATGGGATGCCCGAAATCGCCTTCATGATCGTCGGCAGCGGCCCGAACGGCGCGTCGCCACATCACCACACGGGCGATCGGGTGATTGAGCAGGGCGACCCGGTGGTGATCGACTTCGGCGGAATCCACGAGGGCTACTTCTCCGACATCACTCGTACGCCGGTCGCCGGAGACCCGCACCCGGACTTCGTCCAGATCTACAACGTGGTGCTGGAGGCCCAACAGGCCGCGTTCGAGTCGATCAAGCCGGGCGTCGCATGCCAGCAGGTCGACCGGGCGGCGCGCAAGGTCATCACCGATCACGGCTTCGGCGAGTACTTCATTCACCGACTCGGGCACGGCATCGGCCTGACCGGTCACGAAGATCCGTACCTGGTCGAGGGGAACAGCGAACCGATGCAGGCAGGCATGGTCTTTTCCGACGAGCCCGGCATCTACATTCCGGACAGGTGGGGAGTCCGGATCGAGGACTCGGTCGCCGTCACCGAGAGTGGCGCAGAGCGGCTGAACCAAGTCACGCGGGAGCTGACCAGCCTACCGTAAGGGGAACGCGGTCACCCCTGTCCTCATTGCTGTGGCGCCTCATTCACGAATGAGAGTGCTCGCTCCACTTCGGGTGGGAGCACGGGGAGGAGGGAACGCGGAATCAGGAACGTCGACAGGTTGAACAGGTCGGTGAAGACGGTGTGCGAGCGCGTCGTCTCCATCAGGTAGTCATGGCCGGACGATCCACCTGTCCCGATCTTGGCGCCGATCATTCGCTGAACCATCAACGCGTGCCGCTGGCGCCAGGCGGTGAACTGCTCGTCGATCTGCACCAACGTTGTCAGGAGTCTGAATGGCTGCTGAAGAATCGGACGGTCACGGTAGAGGAGGATGAGCAATGCGGCCAGCGTGGCGTTGAACGAAAGCCGCCATTCACCGGCTTCGACGAACCTGGCGTGGGCTTCCTGGTCGAAGACGAGTGAGAACTTTTCGCGCGTGCGCTCGAGTCCTTCCAGTTGTTTGGCGCGATCCTCGGAATCGAGATTGGCGCCAACTTCGATAATCTGCCGGTCCCGCTCAAGCATCTCCTCGACCGCCGTCTTGTAGCTACGCCAGAAGGTGAAGCCGCCAATATCGAGAAACGGAGTGCGTGAGAGCCAGCGATCGACGACGTCGAACAGGGACGTCTCCACCTCGGACGCTTCGGCCCGAGCACGATCCTCGGCCGACAGGTTACGCCAGTAGTCGCCGCCGTGGAAACGGACGCGACGATCGTGACGCAGTCCGAGTTTGTTCTCAATCAGCCGGAACTGGACGCTTTGCGACCCGGAGGCCGGCACCAGCAGATCGCGAAATTCAAGGAAGTCGAGTGGCGTCATCGTCTCGAGCACGGTGAAGTGTTCGATGATCACGCGCTGGATCTCGACGATACGCTGCAAACGCGCGACCGAGATGCCGACGCTGCTCTCGTCGACATAATCCTTGCCGAGCAACGACAGGACCGAGTCAAGATCATGCAAGATGAGCTTGAACCAGAGTTCGAACGCCTGATGCACCACGATGAAGACCATCTCGTCGTGTACGTCGCTGAGCGTCGACTGCGCGGTGAGCAGGCGATCGAGCTGTAGATAGTCTCCGTAATAGACCGGGCCTTGGGAATTGTCCAATGTCTGCCTCCAGTCTCGGCCGAGTCAGAACCGCGCCACAACGGCGTATTGCGGGAATGCCTCGCGTCCAGGTTCGTTTAGACGGGCAAGGCCGTCTCTCATATGATGACAGATATCGGTCAGACGTCACGGACGTACGACACAGGATTCGAACAGAAAGGGGACCGCATGAGCGTCGATTCCAATACGCGTTCATTCATCACCCAGATGAATCACGCGCGGCAGATTCGCCAGTACCACCACGATCCGGTACCGGACGACCTGGTCAACGAGTTGCTCCAGATCGCCCGTTGGACGGGGAGTTCGCGCAACACCCAGCCCTGGCACTTCATCGTAATCAACGACCAGGTCGTCTTGAAGAAGTTGAGCGACCTGCGAACCCCGATCAACTGGGTGGCTGGTTCACCGCTGGGGATCGCCATCGTGCTGGAGGGATCCGGTGACGAGGCGAGTGAGGCGTATGACGAGGGGCGCGTGACCGAGCGACTGATGATCGGCGCGCGCGTGCTGGGTCTCGGCAGCGGCGTCGCCTGGTTCCTCGGAGACGACAATGAGGCCGAAGCCAAGCGCATCCTTGGCGTTCCCCGTGAGCGGACACTGAGATCGGTCGTCGCGATCGGTTATCCGGTCACTTCGAAGGACCCACGCCCGAATCCGTCTCAGGGCGGCCGCAAGCCACTGTCAGAGATCGTCAGCTACAACCGGATGAGCTGACTCCGTCACGGCGGTCTGCTCGTTGCGGCCGGGGAGCGAGTGGTCCTCCCGCGGCGAGCCGCCCCGCGGTGGTCCGACGATGTTCTCCTCGCCCTGGTAGCGCCAGAGGCTCTTCGCCCAGCCGATCGAGCTGACGGCCATCAGAAGACAGGCGCTGCCGCCGAAGACCATCGCGCCGCGTGGTCCGATGAGACTGGCGACAAGACCGCTCTGGAAGTCTCCGAGTCGTGGCCCGCCTGCCGAGAAGATACTCGCGACCGCGCCAATACGCCCACGAAATCCGTCTGGCGTGGCCAGTTGGCGCACCGTGTGGCGCATCGCCATGCTGACGGCGTCCAGGATGCCGGCCACCCCGAGCAGAACGAGCGCGACGATAAAGGACTGCGACATGCCAAACAGGGTCAACGCCAGCCCGTACCCGCCGATGGCGATCGCGACGACACGTCCAGGGTGCCGTGGCGTGGGGACCAGCGCGAAGAGCGCGGCCCCGAGCACTGCCCCGGCACTCGGCGCGGAATAGAGAAAGCCGAGCCCCTTCGGCCCGACCTTCAAGACCGTCTGTGCGAAGACCGGCAGCAGCCCCAGCGTCGAGGCCAGTAGCGTCCCAAAGAAGTCGATGAGCATCAACTGCCACAAAATCCGGCGCTCTCGCAGAAAGTGAAGGCCGTCAACCAGCGCGGCGATGCCCTTACGCTGAACCACGGGAATCGGCGGGTGCTGGCGCATCGCGATGAGCGCGCCGACCACCGCCATAAACGAGACGGCATCGATCCAGAACGCGGCAGACGCACCGATTGCCCCGAGGACCACTCCGCCGACGGCAGGGCCGAGAACCGCTGCCGTATCCAACGCCAGCACGTTGATTGTCAACGCATTCGCCAGTTTGTCTCGCGGCACCAGCGCCGGGATGATCGCCTGTCTCGTGGGCGAGTCAAACGCCGAGGCGGCAGCGGTAACGACCGCGAAACCGTACAGCAGGCCAATATTGACGAAGCCGAGCGAGACCGAGACGGCGAGGAGCGCGGATAAGACGGCAAGCACGCTCTGCGATATCAGCAAGAGCTTGCGCCGGTCTACCTGATCGGCAAGAGTACCGCCGAACATCGACAGCAGAATAATCGGTATGGCACGAGCCAGGCCGACAACACCGAGCGCGGCCGCTGAGCCGGTGATCGTGTAGACCAGCCAGGCGAGCGCGACCGTCTGGATCTGCGTTCCCAGAATCGAGACGAACTGGCCAAACCAGATCAGCCGGAAGTCGTGATACTTCAGCGACGCGAGAGCCGCAGGGAGCCTCACGAGCGCCAGCCCGGCCGCGTGCGGCACAACACCGTGTGAATGACCGGCATTCTTGGTGGTATCCCTACCGAGTTTGACATGTGCCGCGCGGGCGCGAGGCGCCAGACGAATCTTACCAACTGGCCTATCCGGGAAATCCGTGAACCGTAAGATCTGTGCGGAACGGTTCGCGTCGTGTCGCTCGGTGTCGCTGCGCGGCGCCTATTCCACGTCACCGGACTGAAGGAGCAAGTACCCATTCACGCGATGCGACACCAGCCGGGAAGCAGTTCTTGAAATATTAAGGGCCGCGACGAGGTTTCAACATTGTCATAGGGTTAAGTGCAAATGAGTCGCTAATTGGCCTGACCAATGCGGACGCGAGACTGTTGATGAACTTGACGCCTACGCCATCACGTGCTAAAAGGTCGGTAGTTTATGGGTTGAAACTTGCGCGTTGCCAATTCATCCATCAGCGCATGCTTTTCCGCCAGATCGACGTGGTGGCGTTCACTCGGCGCGAAAGGAGGTGGCGGTCCTAAGTCACCAGTTCCGCGATGTTGGGTAACTATTTGCCCGGTGCGTAAGGCTGGAGACGACGAGGACCGTGGCGAAGCGACACGATACCGGTCTTCACGCACTACTGCCCATTGGTGGGCACTTCAGGTACGGCCACGGTGTTTCCTGACGCGAAGGGGATCGCGGATGGAGCACCACACTGAGGGTTCAATGAGTAGCCCTTGTCTTACGACCCTTTTGGGGAGGAGTCATAGATGACCCTGCGCGATGAATTGTCCAGCGATCTCGCTGGTTATCTCAGCGAATCCAAGCTGACCCGGCGCTCGCTCGTCCGGCGTGCGACCGTCCTCGGTCTCACTGTTCCAGCCGTCAGCGCACTGCTGGCCGCGTGCGGCGGAAGCTCCAGCAACACGCCAGCCGCGACCACGGCGCCGACGACCGCGAGCAGTGGTGGAGGATCGACCGCGACCAGCGCCGCGACGACGGCTTCGAGCCCGACGGCCGCTTCCACGGCGACGACCGCGTCCACCGCAACGGCCGCTGCTACCGCATCCGGCACCGCGGCGCCATCCGCGCTCGGCACGGTTGAGCCGGCGAAGAACAAGGGTGGCCAGGTCATCGAGGGCACCTTCGCCGATGCCAAGACGGCGAACCCGATTCTCACCACCGACACGGCTTCTGGGCGCATCCAGGACATGATGTTCAACTCGGTGATGACCGTCTCTCCCTCCGATGTCTCGCCACAGGGTGAATTGGCTGAGAAGTTCGACATTGCGAGCGACGGCATTACCTACACCTTCAACCTGCGCGATGGAGTCCAGTGGCAGGACGGCCAGCCGTTTACTTCGGCCGACGTCAAGTTCACGTACGACACGCACATGAATCCTGATAGCGGCTCCGCTCGCACCTCGGAACTGACGGAGCGCGTCGCCTCCATAGACGCGACGGACGACAAGACGGTCACGGTCAAGCTCAAGGAGCCGAACGCGGCGTTCCTGGTCTCGAACATGATCTACAACATCGTGCCGCAGCACATCCTGAAGGATGTCGCGCCGAAGGACCTGGCGCAGGATGCGTTCTCGACCGGTCAGAAGGGCCGTACTATTGGCACGGGCGCCTTCATGTTCAACGAGTGGGTCAAGGACGATCACATCACCCTTGACAAGAATCCCAATTATTGGAAGGGCGCGCCGAACCTCGACAAGTGGATCTACAAGGTCGTGCCGGATCAGAACACCGCGGTGCAGCAGGTCAAGACCGGCGAGCTCGACTACGCCAGCGTTCCAGCGTCCTCTGTGCAGGACTTGAAGAGCCGCAACGACTTGAACGTGGTTACGTACGATACGTTCAGCTTCACCTTCTTCTCCTACCAGCTCGATCCGGCCAAGAGCAAACTCTTCCAGGACAAAGAGGTGCGCCAGGCGCTGATGTACGCCCTGGACCGCAAGTCGATGGTCGAAGCCATCCTCTTCGGATACGGCACCGTCGCGGTCGGCACCATGCCGGTCCTTTCCTGGGCCTATAACCCGGACGGCATCACCAACAAGTACCCGTATGACGTCAAGAAGGCCAACGACCTGCTCGACAGCGCCGGCTGGGCCAAGGGCTCGGACGGTGTGCGTGCCAAGGATGGCCAGAAGCTCCAGTTCGACATGTACACCAACTCCGGCAACGACGAGCGAGCGCAATATCTGACCATCATGCAGCAGTCCTGGAAGCAGATCGGCGTCACCATGACTCCAAAGACCGAGGAGTGGAACGCCTTCCTCAACCGGATTACGGGGACCAAGGACTTCGAGGTCTTCCTGGTCGGTTTCAGCTGGGATACGGATCCGGACCAGACGACCATGTGGGCCACCAGTTCGTACACCGGCGGCTTCAACATGAACAAATACTCGAACCCGAAGGTAGACGATCTGCTCAAGCAGGGCCTTGCCACGAACGATCAGTCCAAGCGCAAGGACATCTACACGCAGATGGATAACATCCTCATGGATGATATTCCGAGCCCGATCACCGACTTCCCGAAGGGCATCTATGCCGTCAACAAGCGAGTGCACAATCTCTTCCCGAACGCGGTGAGTATCCCGTTCAACGCGGAACAATGGTGGGTGGACGCCTAATCGTTCGAGCAGCGGTAGTAGGGATCGGGAATGGGCTTCATGCCCGTTTCCGGTCCCGTAACTGCTCAACCGACTCCGTGTTTGCCGTCGATAATGTTCCGTACGTGCTTCGTTAGAAGGGAACCGTGATGGGGCGCTTCGTGATCAGACGGGTCCTCCAGATGATCCCGCTCGTCATCGGCATCACGATCGTGACGTTTGCGCTTGCCAATTTGGTGCCGGGTAGCCCAGTTTCCGATCTCGCGCTTAATCCGAACATTCGCCCTCAGGACCTGGAGCGGATTCGCCACAGTCTCGGTCTCGACCAGCCACTCTACATTCGGTACTTTCAATGGTTCTCACACATCGCGCGTGGTGACCTCGGGATCTCGCTGGTCACCTATCGCCCTGTCTCCCAGCTGATCCTGCAGAAGCTCCCGAACACCCTGCTTCTCACGGGAGCCGCGCTCTTGATCTCGCTGGTCTTCTCCATACCCGTCGGCGTGTATGCCGCGACGCGTCGCAACACCTGGTTCGATCATGTCACCACGGTCGGTGCGGTGGGCGGAGTAGCGGTGCCGATCTTCTGGCTCGGCCTGATGATGATCATTCTCTTCTCCGTGAAATTCAGAGACTGGGGACTCCCAGCGCTGCCATCCGGTGGCGTTCACACGCTCGGACATTCAGGCGTTCTCGACACGTTAAAGCACTTACTGATGCCAGCCTTCGTGCTGGCCTTCGTACAGACCGCGGCCTGGACTCGCTACATCCGCTCACAGATGATCGAGGTGTTGCGGATGGACTACGTCCGAACAGCGCAATCGAAGGGTCTGCGCGACGGCGTGGTCGTCTTCGGCCATGCGTTGAGGAACGCGATCCTGCCGTTGGTAACCTTGCTGGCGCTTGACATCCCGAACCTCTTCAGTGGTGCGGTCGTCACCGAACAGATCTTCACCTGGAACGGGATTGGCCGGCTGATCTACGACTCGGCTACCAAACGTGACTACACCGTCGTGATGGGGACCGTCCTGATGGTCGCCATTCTTACGGTCGTAGCCAACCTACTGGCGGATATCGCCTACGGCATTCTCGACCCGCGCATCCGGTACGAATAATGGACCAGGAGAAGGATTGTGGCTGACATTAACGCCAATCAAGGGCGACGGGTCGTAGGTGCAAGTGCCGGGGCACAGCAGCTCGCTGACGCCGGTGATCTCAGCCGAGCCGCACGCCGGACGCCGGAGGGCTACCTGAAGCAGTCGTGGCGCCGGTTTCGTCGCGACCGCGTGGCGCTCGTTGCCCTCGTCGTCACGCTACTCATCCTTATTTTCAGCGTTGGAGCTCCGCTCGTCTCCCACTTCATTACGCACAAGAGCATGAGCGAGCAGTTCTTGCTCGATCGTTTCAAGCCGCCCTTCAGTCACGGGTACGTACTCGGTGCGGATGACCTGGGCCGTGACGAACTGACCCGGTTGGCCTACGGCGGGCGTGTCTCGATGATGGTCGCCGGGCTTGCAACGCTAAGCGCGTTCCTGGTCGGTGGGACCCTTGGGTCGATCGCAGGCTACTATGGACGGTGGATCGACTCGATCATCATGCGCTTCGTGGACATCATGTTGTCGATCCCGGCCCTCTTCCTGCTCATCTTCATCAACACGCTCTTCAGTGTCGGCGCGGTGGTGCTGGCGCTGGTCATCGCCTCAGTGAGCTGGATGGGACTATCGCGGTTGATTCGCGGTGAGGTGATGTCGCTCCGCAACCGCGACTACGTGGAGGCCGCCCGTGTGGTGGGCGCGTCAGATACGCGCATCATTGCCCGCCACATGTTCCCGAATGTGATCCCGCTGGTGATCGTCTGGGCAACCCTGGCCGTGCCGGTATTCATCATCGTCGAAGCCTCGTTGAGCTATCTCGGTCTCGGCGTCCAGGTGCCGACGCCCTCATGGGGCAACATGCTGACCAACGCACAGGCCTTTATGACACACTCATGGACGCTGGCGGTCATCCCAGGTCTGATGATCTTCATCACCGTGCTGTCGATCAACCTGCTCGGCAACGGTCTGCGTGACGCCCTCGACCCGCGCCTGGCGGAGTAGGTCACAGCGGGAGCACACAAGGTACTCCCGTACAAATACATTCGTGACGCATATGGCGCGGGAGGAGACAAGCTCCTCCCGCGTTCGTGTCACCGGCTCACCACACTCCTACTCCGCGTCTGCCACCCCCATCCAGCGGCACAACCACTCCATGCCGCGGTTCAACATATCGAGCCGGTGCGCACGCTCACGAATTGGGTGACCCTCCCGAGGGTAGATGACGCACTCGGTCGGGATACCGCGATCTCGCAGCGCCCGGAACATCTCCTTTGCCTGTCCAACCGGACAGATCAGGTCACGTTCCCCATGCAGAAACAGCGTCGGCGTTGTCACGCGGTCGACCGCGAAGATCGGTGAGAAGGTGGTGTACGGGCCGCCGAGCTTGTACGGATCTGCCCGGTAAAAGACCTCGTCGAACGCTGGAATGTCGCTGGTACCGTGAAAGGAAATCCAGTTCGTGATGCTGGCTCCGGCGATGGCGGATTTGAAGCGATCAGTCTGGGTCACGGCCCAGGCCGTGAGATAGCCGCCATAGCTCCAACCACAGACGCCGAGACGCTCCGGATCCGCGATCCCCGCGCTAACACAATCATCGACACCCGCCAGGATGTCCTGCAGATCCGCCCCGCCCATGTCCCGCTGGTTCGCTTCGGCGAACGCCAACCCCCAACCAGCACTGCCGCGCGCGTTCGGGAAGAAGACCGCGACGCCGCGTCGCAGCAGTTCCGGCACCCAGCCAGAGGTGCCGTTCGCGGGGAACATGTAGCCGGTGGTGCTCGTCGGCCCGCCATGAATAATGGTCACCATCGGCACCGGCTGGTCCGTAGGTATGCCGGTTGGGCGAACCAGCAATCCCTGGACCTCCTGCCCGTCAGGCGCTGTCCAAAGCCGTGTCTCGAGCGTGCCGGGCAAACGGCCGGCAAGGGCATCGTTGTGGCTCGTCAGCCGAGTCCAGGCGACATCGTCGCCCGTTCGCGCGAGCCAGATCTCCGGCGGCTCGTTGAATGCGGCGAGGACGGCCGCTGCGCGCGTCGCGTCCGCCGACATCGTCATGCCGTAGCTGACCAGGCCGCGCTCCTCGCGCCACAGGGTTTCGGTCGAGCCGTCGAGCGTCACCTGACACAGCGCAGCGCCGCCACGCTCCAGCGCCGCCGTGAGGAGCGACTGACTTTCCGGTTCCCAGTGCAGTGTGAAGTGCGAGCGCGCGTCGATTCCCGGCCAGGTGGCGAACCTCCCCGCCGTCGGCAGGCACGAGCAGCACGTCACCACCGGTCATTCCCGGATCGCTCCAGATACTGGTCGTCACGGCGATCCACGTACCGTCCGGCGACCAGGCTGGACGGGCAATCTGCCGCTCGGGCCGGTGCAGCGTCTGCACCTCTCCGCTGGCGACATCGAACCGGGTCAGGGCTGCCCGGTACCAGTTCCACCGGTACGGCGTCTCGGTCGTGATCGCCGCGATCGCCGATCCATCCGGAGACCAGCAGAGTTCCCAGACGTCCAGATCCACATCCGAAAGCTGGCGCGCCTCGCCACTGGCGACGTCGATCAGCCAGATGCGGCTGAAGCGAGCGCGATCTTCATAGAGAATCTCGTCCGCTCCGTCGTGCTGCTCCGGCGCGGCGTCCAGGACCACCGCGGCAATGGTCGCTCCGTCCGGCGACCAGGCGAATTCGGCAACACCGGCGGCGAAGTCCGTCAGATTCCTGGCCTCGCCAATCCCACCACGCAGCAGATAGATCTGCCCGGTTCCACGCTTTGCGCGGTCAGAGCGAAAGGCGAGCGAATCCCCGTGCGGCGCCCAGCGCGGCAGATCGTCGCTCCCAGGGCCGAAGGTGACCTGCCGCGGCTCCTTGCCATCGTCGTCGACCAGCCAAACGCGACTCTGTGCGGATGGCTCGCCCACCTCCAGCGCGCTCTCGGCCACTACGTAGGCGACGGTCGAACCGTCAGTTGAGATCTGCGGGTCTCCGATGTTCTGGAAGCTGAGAAGATCGTCGAAGTTGAGGAATTTGGGCATGGTCGTCACAATCCGTTTCTGATAGCCGCGAGCGGGCCGTATGCCCTTTTCTCCATCTGAGCATTTCGTAGCGCGATAGCAGCGCCTCCGCTAGCGGCTGTCGGCAACTCGCACCAGGGCGAGCACCGCCCCGGCTTCGGTCCACAGGAGATGGCCCCGGCTTCCCTCGTCGTCCACCCGCACAATCGTTCCCTGCGGGATCTGCCGTTCTTCGCCATCTGACACGCGCAACGTCACGGTTCCATTGAGTATCAGTCCAATGATCCCCTCCTCCGAGGACCACGGTTGCCGGTATCCTGGAGCCAGGCGCATCACCTGGACGTTGCTGGCCGGAGCATCGAAGACGAGGTCACCCGGAATTTCGAGGTCGAGCCCATCGATCGGCGGCAACGCCACGGCAGCGAACTCCCGATCGGAAAAGTGTGATTCGCCGTCCGACCCAACGTAAACGTGGACGAAGTTCATGCATACGCTCCCGTTCGATTACGCACCACGAACATCCCGCTAGTTATGGAACTGATGAACGCACCCGGACCGTCCGTGCGCAGCGCCCGCAGGTCGACCAATTCATCGGAGTCACGCTAGTTCAGCACAGCCTGAATCGGCTGTCGAGAGCGGCGGTCGAGCGCGGGTCCATTGCTTGCGCAAACTGAATACGAGGACGTAGACTGGATCCCAGCGAAGCCTTCGACATTGCCTCATTTGAGGAAAGGCGCGGATGAACGCGGCTCATTTGTTTCCCCCAGGAACTCGCGGGCGTGCAGCCGTGTACGGCGTTGCCGCCGGTATCGCCACCACACTCCTGATCGGCATTCCCACGGTCCTGATTCCCAACCCCATCTTCGGCCGTGAAGTGCCGGTTCAGCCTCGAGACTATCTCTTTCTCAGCATAACGGTGCTCCTGACCAGCATCCTGGCGGCAAGCTACGCGTTGCCGGCGACCTGCTCGCTTCAGGACGGCAAAGCGGCCGCGGGCGGGTTTCTCTCGTTCCTGGCGGTCGGATGCCCGGTCTGCAATAAAGTTGTCCTGCTAACCCTCGGTGCCAGCGGAGCCATGAGTTATTTTCAGCCGCTCCAGCCGTTGTTGGCCCTAGCATCGACCCTTCTCCTCGGTTACGCAATCTGGATTCGATTCCGATCGAGCCGCCTGGCGCTGAGCCAGCCCGGTTTGACCGGATTACCGCACGCAACAGAGTTATAGCGCGCCAAACTTCAGGCGAAACACGAAAGGGAGCGAGACGTGAGCAAGGAACTCAGAGGTTCGATCGTTCCGCTCGTCACGCCGTTCAAGGAAGGCGAGTTCGACGAGCCAACGTTCAAGGACCTGATCGAGTGGCAGATCGAGAGTGGCAGCCATGGCATCTCGATCACCGGATCGACCGGCGAGCCTTCGGCACTCTCGCTCGACGAACGCGAGCACGTCATCGAAACCACGGTGAAGTCCGTGCGTGGCCGCGTGCCGATCGTCGCTGGAACCGGCACGAACAACTTTGACGAGACCGTGCGCCTGACGCAATTCGCCGAGAAGGTGGGCGCCGACGCCTCGCTCATGATGGTGCCGTACTACAACCGTCCCAGCCAGCAGGGACTCTACGAATACTTCACCGCCGTAGCCGAGCGCGTTTCGCTGCCAATCATCATCTACAACATCCCGGGCCGCACCGCGGTCAACCTGGAGCCCGACACCGCCGCGCGCATTGTGAAAGCGCGCAGCAATATCATCGGCGTCAAGGAAGCCAACAAGGATTTCGAACAGGTCACCAAGCTTTTCGACCGCTGTGGCCGCGACATTCTGGTCTATTCCGGTATCGAGGCGCTCTGCTTCCCGCTGCTGGCTCTGGGCGGCGCGGGCTACATCAGCGCCACCGGAAACGTAATGCCGCGCCAGTCAGCCGAGCTCTACAACCTGACCGCGGCTGGCAAGTGGCTCGACGCGCGCGACCTGCACCACGAGATGTTCGCCATGAACGAGGCCCTCTTCTTCGAGACCAACCCCGGCCCGGTCAAGTACGTCCTCGGACTCATGGGCAAGATCACGCCGGAAATACGCCTGCCGCTCGTGCTCCCATCTGACGAGAACAAACGCAAGCTCCGCGCGGTGACGGAGCGCTACGGATTGATTCCAGCCGGGGCCGCCGCGGCTGCCGGGAACGGAGATGCCTGATGAGAACCGCGCGATTTGTGGCGGACGGCCGGATTCACGCTGGTGAAGTCGTGGAAGACAAGGTCGTCGATGAGGCGGGCCGCGTCTATCCGCAGTCAGCGATCACCTGGCTCCCCCCGGTAGAGCCAAAGAAGGTCGTCGGGCTGGTCCTCAACTATGCCGACCACGCCAAGGAGCTGGGACTCGAGACACCGACCGCGCCGGTCCTCTTCTTCAAGCCGCTCACGTCGCTGATCGGCCACGGCGCCAAGATCATCCGGCCGCGGGGCGCCGAACAGCTGCATTACGAGGTCGAGCTCGGGGTCGTGATCAGTCGCCGCTGCCGCAAGGTGAAGGCATCCGATGCCGCGAGTGTCATTCGTGGCTACACGGTCGGGAACGACGTCACCGCGCGCGACTACATCACCAACTACTATCGCCCCCCGATCAAGGCCAAGGGGTACGACACGTTCGGCCCGCTCGGACCCTGGGTGGTGGAGAACGAAGATATCGATCCGGACAACGTGCAGTTGCGTGCATACGTGAATGGCGAACTGCGCCAGGAGGGGCATACCTCGAACCTGATCTTCAAGGTTGCGCCGCTCATCGAATACATCAGCGAGTTCATGACGCTGGAGCCGGACGACGTGATCCTGACAGGCACACCGGAGGGCATCTCTTTCGTTCAGCCGGGCGACGTGCTGAAGGTCGAGGCGGTCGGCGTCGGCGCACTGGAGAACCAGGTGGTCGGCGAAGAGGATCTGGAGACACGCGGCTGAGTAGCGCGCGATAGCGTCCGGTCGCCGAATCGATCCACGCGAAGTGGGTCATAGTTTGTAGGGGCAGACCCCCGTGTATGCCCTCCGTGCGAAGCACGGTAGCTGACTGAACACGGGCATCGGTGAAAGTTTGGGGATTCCATCTGTGTCTGCCTTCCGCGCAAGACACGGTAGCGGACTGAGACCATGCGGACGCGGCAGTAGGCAGACACAGGGGTCTGCCCCTACCTACGAATGAACAGAGTGACGATTCAACACGAGGAGACACGGGTATGGGAGCGCGTAACGGAGAGGCATATCTGCAGGGGCTTCGCGAACACCCGCGTGAGGTCTGGATTGAGGGGGAGCGGGTCCTCGGAGACATTACCCAGCATCCGGCCTTCCGCAATGTGACCCGCAGCCTGGCCGCGCTGTACGATATGCAGAGCGAACCGAGCCTGCGCGACGAGATGACCTATATCTCGCCGACGAGCGGCGACCGGGTCGGTCTCTCATTTCTTCAACCGCGCACCCATGAGGACCTGGCCAAGCGCAACGCCATGATGAAGCACTGGGCGGATTTCTCCGGCGGCATGATGGGGCGAACGCCCGACTACCTGAACGTCGGACTCGCCGCCTTCGCCGCCTCCTCGAGCTACTTCGCGCAGGGTGATCAGCGACACGGTCCGAATATTCAGAACTACTACGAGCACGTGCGCGAGAACGATCTGTGCATGACCCATACCCTGATCACCCCGCAGGTGAACCGCGCCGTTGGCCCCAGCCAGCAGGTCGATCCCTACGTCGTGGCTCGTGTGGTCAAGGAGACCGACTCCGGGCTGGTGATTCGTGGCGCACGCATGCTGGCCACGCTAGGCCCCATTGCCGATGAGATTGAAGTCTTCCCGTCCACCGTCCTGCGCGGCGGGGACGAAGACATCCCGTATTCGTTCGCCTTCTCCATCCCGGTGGACAGTCCCGGCTTGAAATTCATCTGCCGCGAATCGTTCGACTATGGCCGGTCGACTTTCGACCACCCGCTCGGCTCCCGCTTCGAAGAGATGGACGCAGTGGTCGTCTTCGAGGATGTGCTGATCCCCTGGGAGCGCGTCTTCATCTACGGCGATATGCGACTCTGCAACGGCGTCTTCTCCGAGACTGATGCCGTGGTCCACATGGCCAACCAGGTGATCGTGAAGAACATGGCCAAGGCCGAGTTCATCTTCGGCGTCGCCGCGCTGATTGGCGATCGCATCGGCATTGATGGCTTCCAGCACGTCCAGGAGAAGCTCTCCGAGATCATCCTCGACATCGAGTCGATGCGTGCGTTCCTGCGCGCGTCCGAGGCCGACGCCAACGTCGACAGCTGGGGACTGATGACGCCCGCCTTCGCGCCGCTGAACGCCGCACGCAACATGTTCCCGAAGCTCTACCCGCGCATGATCGAAATCCTGCAGCTACTCGGCGCGAGCGGCTTGATGGCGATCCCCACCGAGGCGGATACCAAGAGCCCGGTCGGCCCGATGATCGACAAGTACCTGCAGGGCCGCAACACCGACGCGTACAACCGGGTCAAGCTCTTCCGGCTCGCCTGGGATATCGCGCTGAGCGCCTTTGGCTCTCGCCAGGTTCTCTACGAACGCTTCTTCTTCGGCGATCCGGTGCGCATGGCCAGCGCGCTCTACACCAGTTACGACAAAGAGCCCTACAAGCGGCGCGTTCAGGAGTTCCTCGACCGTCCGGGGCACGATCAGTAGGGGAAACGCGAGCCACGAGACAGCAACCAAACGTACCCGGAAGTGGAGTATCGGAATGTCCGCGTCGAAGCGTCAATTGCCATTCAACGTGCTGAAAACCGGTCATGTCGAGCTACGGGTCACCGATCTCGACCGTGCCCACAATTTCTACGTCGGCCTGCTCGGCCTCACTGAAACCGAGCGCCGCGCTGACCGGCTGTTCCTGCGCTGCATTGAGGATTGGGAGCATCACTCCCTGATCCTGCGTCAGGCCGAATCGCCCGGTGTCAGCCATATCGGCTATCGAGTCGAGAGTAACGAGGATCTGGATGCCCTGTTCACGCTGGCGCGCGAGCGGGATTTGCCCGCGCGTTGGGTCGAGCCCGACGAAGAGCCGGGGCAAGGACGCGCGCTACGGATCAGTGACCCGATGGGCTTCCCGGTCGAGTTCTATCATGACGTCCAGCGCGTCGAACGACTGCTGCAGCAGTTCCACCTGCACCGCGGGCCGAACATCATGCGCATCGACCACGTCAACCTGCACGTTCCGGATGTTTCAGCGGCGGAAAGATGGTACACCGAGGACCTCGGTTTCCACCGCGCCGAATATACCGAGACGGAAGATGATCAGCCCCGCGTCTGGGCAACCTGGCTACACCGCAAGCAGAACGTGCACGACGTGGCACTGATGACCGGTCCGGGTCCGCGTCTGCATCACGTCGGATTTTGGACGCAGGAGGCTGGCAACGTGCTGCGCGCGGCCGACATCCTCGCTGCCGCCGGCTACGAAAGCAATCTGGAGCGCGGACCTGGGCGGCACGGCATCTCCAATGCGATGTTCCTCTACCTGAGAGATCCGGACGGGAACCGTATCGAGCTCTATACCAATGACTACCTGATCCCTGACCCGGATTTCGAGCCGATTCGCTGGCGGCTGAATGACCCGAAGCGACAGACCTACTGGGGGCAGCCCGCGCCGCAGAGCTGGTTCAACGACTCGTCGCTCGTCGAGAATTTCAACGGCGATGGGTTCGTTGACTTGACCTCGCCGGACATGGCCGACCGGCCGACCTTTATCGGGCACTGACCCCACACGACGACCGGGGAGCGCGGGTCACGTCGGGAATCAGCTGTCCCGGCACAACCCACAAACCGGGAGTCGCAGCATGACCGAGCAGGACCGTCATTCGCACCGCATCCTCAACCAGGGACATCCCGCGATGCGCGCCCGTACCAGGGGCTCGCTCGTCTTCAAGCAGGGCAATGTCTTCATGGTCTCCGCGCGGGACGGCAACGTGTTCCCCGACACTGAGCAGGGGCTCTACTTTCACGACACTCGCTATCTCTCTGAACACACCATCCAGATCAACGGGCAGCGCATGGTGCCGCTTCTCGCCCAGGCGCTCGACCTCGGCGGATGTGTCATCCAGCTCACCAATCCCGATCTCTGCTCGGAGGACGGCTCCGTCCTGGTTAAGAAGGAGTCGCTCGGCATTCGCTGCGATCGCTGGATCGGAAACGAGTTCACCGAAACGATCATCATCGACAACTACCTATCGGAGCCGGTTGAACTGTCGCTCACACTCAGTTACCAGGCCGATTTCGTCGACATGATGCAGGTTCGCGGAGCAGTGCCGGTGAAAACGGGCGAGCTGCACAAACCGCAGTGGCGCGAGGACGCGTTGACATTGCTCTACGACGGCGCCGACGGGCACCAGCGTCGCTCGAGTGTCCACTTCACCCCCACGCCCGACAAACACCGGGGACAAGTCGCGACGTTTGACGTCGCCTTGCCGCCGAAGGGCAAATGGCAGCTCAAGGCCGTGCTCGAGGTACTGGACGTCAACGACATTGGACTCGAGATCACCCCGACCACGCAGGAGGGAGCCCGTCGGGAATCGATCGGTCACGCCAAACGTGGCGCGCTTGGAGCCGGTACCCGTATCGAGACTGACAATCGCGTTTTCAATACGGTGCTAACGCGATCCCTACTCGACATTCACATGCTCTCGATGAGCCATTACGGGCATCGCTTTCTCGCGGCGGGTATTCCCTGGTACGTGGCACTCTTCGGACGCGACAGCCTGGTGACGGCGCTCCAGGTCGCTGCCTTCGAACCGGACGTGATCAAGCACACACTGCAGGTGCTTGCAACGTATCAGGGCACGAAAGTCGACGACTGGCGCGACGAGCAACCGGGCAAGATTCTCCACGAATTCCGCGTTGGAGAGATGGCTAACCTGAACGAGATTCCCCAGACACCCTATTACGGCAGCGTCGACAGCACCCTGAAATTCCTGATCCTGCTCGGTGTCTACTGCGACTGGGTCGGAAACCTCGAACTCTTTCACGACTTGAGACAGAACGTCGAGGCGGCGCTGTCGTGGATCGAACGCTATGGCGACAACGACGGCGACGGCTACATCGACTACCTGTGTCGCTCGCCCAAAGGGCTGCGCAACCAGGGCTGGAAGGACTCCGGCAACTCGATCGTAATGCAAGATGGGTCATTGGCCGAGCCACCCATCGCGCTGCCGGAAGTGCAGGGAGAGACCTACCTCGCCTGGCGATCGATGGCGCGGCTGTTCAACCTGGCCGGTGAACAGGAGATCGCCGCGAAGCTCGACCATGCCGCAATCAACCTCTACGAGCGCTTCAACCGCGATTTCTGGCAACCCACCATCAACTACTACGCGCTCTGCCGCCAGGCGGACGGAACGTTCTCGACGAGCGTGGCATCGAACCCGGCGCATGGCCT
Source organism: uncultured Chloroflexia bacterium (assembly GCA_963728335.1). GTDB lineage: Bacteria > Chloroflexota > Chloroflexia > Thermomicrobiales > Thermomicrobiaceae > CALAGB01. The sequence continues at coordinate 44,320 of CAVSJP010000004.1, read as the reverse complement.
CTGGACCGGCATCTTCAACGCTCCCGGCGCCGACGCAGTCGTCGAGCGGATTATGCAGCCAGACATGTTCAGTGGCTGGGGTGTGCGCACACTCTCAACCGGCGACTGCTGCTACAACCCGGTCGATTACCAGGTCGGCAGTATCTGGCCCCACGACAACGCGTTCATCGTCAACGGACTCTACCGCACCGGGCACGTCGCACCGGCACACCAGATCTTCAGCTCGCTCGTCGAGGCGTCACGACATTTCGACGAATACCGGCTACCCGAGACGTTCGCCGGCTACGACCGAGACTTCGCGCCTCGCCCGGTTCACTACCCGGTGGCCTGTAGCCCCCAGGCCTGGGCCGCCGGCTCGATCCCGTTCATGCTGCAGGCGGCGCTCGGACTACAACCCGACGGACTGAACCACCGCCTCAAAGTCATGCGACCATCGCTGCCGGACTGGCTCGAGTGGGTAACCGTGCAAGACCTGAACATCGCAGGCGGTACGGTCGACTTGCGCTACGAACGGTCTGGGCCGGACACACTCGTGACCGTGACGCGCATGGAAGGCCCAGTCCACGTTGAGGTGCTGTATTGACAAGCAATACGCCACAGTTTTGTGATTACGGGCCTGCTGACGGAAACGTTCACCGCGCCATGAGCGTGACGCGAATGTCGTTCTCCCGACTTCGACCGTCCGCCCGAATTGTGGTAGAATCTTCGTCGCTGCGGCGAAACGGCAACGAGGGCCGGGTCGTACGCGAGCATCTGGGCCGCTAGCTCAATTGGCAGAGCAGCTGACTCTTAATCAGCGGGTTCGGGGTTCGAGTCCCTGGCGGCTCACCACAAAAAGCCGAATCAGACGCGGAAAACAGACGCCCCGGTCGTTCGTGACCGGGGCGTTTTTGTTGTCTTTGACAGCTAATCTCGGGAACACATATGACCCACAGTGCACGTGTTGGACAAAGGGTCCAGGTTCTCATGACAGCCGGGCTGGATGTACCGTCCGGGTGCCGCTCGCACAATTCGCATAGTTCAGGTGGGGTGGCGCACCACGCTGTTCGACGCAAGCATGCCTGAAATCATGCCGCTCCATCGACTCCGCCATCGTGAAGCGGTTATCGCTTTCTCTGACATCACCGACCGTGTGTTACACTGTGTGACAACGTGTGACACGATCGAGCAGCAAGAGGGCGTGTACGATGAGCAGCCGTCATCTCTCCGTTCGCCTCGACACAAATACCTTCGAGGGACTTGATAGCGAACGCCGACGGACCGGTGAGAGCCGTTCTCAGTTGGCGAAGCGTCTCTTAGAGGAAGGCTTGCGCATGGCGGCGCATCCGGGCATCGTCTTTCGTTCTGGTCCTGCAGGCCGGCGACCAGGGCTGGCGGGCGGACCCGATGTGTGGGAAGTGGTCCTACTCGCCAAAGGACTTCCATCGGCCGAGGATCGGATCGAACAAGCCGCAGAGTTGACCGGCCTTACCCCAGTCCAGGTGCGTGCCGCCCTCGGCTATTATGCGGAGTTCACGGATGAGATTGATGCCTGGCTCCATCGCGTCGACGAGGAGGCGACGCGGGCTGAAACCCGCTGGCGCCGCGAGCGGAACCTCCTGGGATCGTGAGACTCCTCCTCGACGAGATGTGGTCGTGGACAGTCGCCGTCGCGCTACGCCGTCGGGGTCACGATGTAATCGCGGTGGCCGAACGAGCCGATCTCCGCGGGCAGCCGGATGAGGTGATCTTCGCGATCGCACAGGCTGAAGGTCGGACCGTGCTGACCGAGAACGTCGCCGACTTTCTGCCCTTGGCGATGACACACGTTGAACGCGGGCACACGCATGCTGGTCTGATTTTCACCAGCCATCGCCGCTACCCACGCTCCGATGCGCGCACCGTCGGACGCCTCGTCACCGCACTGAACGTGTTCTTATCAGCCTGTCCCGACGCGAACAATCTCGAGCACTGGCTTGAGTGATGACACAATCCTGAAGCCTGTCCGCGCCAGAGTCTTGAGCGTTCTGTGACGGAGGCAGCGGCTTCAACCCGCATAGGAACTCGCTTTCCTGGACTACGCGAACGAGAAGCCACCGCTCACGTCCCTAATTAGCGCAGTTCTTCGATTGTCAGTCCCACAAAATCAATGGTTTCTCAACGTTAGTAATGAATTCAACAGGCACAGGTCGAACGCTGGCACCAATCCCTTGCACGGTAACTGGTCGCGTTGTACGGGAACTCATCGCCGCGATGTAGCACGGTGGATGTGCCGCTCGGGTAGTGTCCAGAGATTTCTGTAAATAGCGGCGGCACTTTGACAGGTAGCCATCGTCCTCCACGATCGGTGTGGCAACGGACCGAATCGAAGGAGGAAATCGATGGCCTACAAACAGCGTACCGACGTTTCTGCGGCGACACAACCCATCTGGACCGACGATCCCGATTTCCTGCGGACGCTCGTGGAGCGGGTCGTCCAAGCGGTGCTCGAAGCGGAGATGACGGCGCATCTCCATGCCGAACCCTACGCGCGTAGTCCCGAACGCCGCGGCTATCGCAACGGCTATAAACCCCGCCAACTTAACACCCGCGTCGGCACATTGACGTTGCAGGTGCCACAAGATCGCGATGGCACCTTCACCCACCTCTTCGCCCGCTATCAGCGCAACGAGAAAGCCTTGGTGCTCGCGCTCATGGAGATGTACATCGAGGGCGTCTCCACGCGGAAAGTGCGGGACATCACCGAGGCGCTGTGTGGCACGACGTTCTCGAAGAGCCTCGTCGCCGAGTTGGCGGGACAGTTGGATGCGGAGTTGGGGGCGTGGCGGAATCGTCCGCTCACCGAGACGACCTATCCGTATCTGAGTGTCGATGCACGCTACGAGCATGTCCGGCAAGGCGGGCAGATCGTCAGCCAAGGCGTGCTCATTGTCGCGGGCGTCCGCGCGGATGGACATCGCGAGATTCTCGCGGTCGCCGTCGCAGATACCGAGAGCGAAGCGTCCTATCACCAGCTATTTCGCGATCTCAAAGCGCGTGGCCTCAGCGGGGTGCGGCTGGTAACGAGCGACGATCACAAGGGGTTGAAGGCGGCGATTGCCCGGCATTTTCAGAGCGCGAGCTGGCAACGCTGCCAAGTTCACTTCGCTCGGGATCTTGTCAAGCTGGTCGGGGCGGCACGCCGTGCGGAACTCGCGGCAGACCTCCGCGAGATCTTCGCGGCAACGACACGTGACCAAGCGATGGCGACAGCGGAAGCGGTGGCAGCACGCTGGGAATCTTCCCACCCGGCCATTGCGCGCCTACTGGAGGAGGGAATCGAGGACTGCCTTGCTTGCCTGGCGTTCCCGCTGGCTCATCGGGCGCGAATACGAACCACCAATGGCTTGGAACGACTCAACAAGGAGATCAAGCGACGCACGTGGGTGGTGCGCATCTTCCCGAATGCGGACGCGTGCTTGCGTTTGGTGACGGCGTTATGCGTGGAGCAATCGGAGGAATGGGTCAGCGGTCGGCGTAACTTTGATATGGATGACCTGATGGCGAGTGACGATGTGCACGGGGATGGAACGGGCCTCCCCCCTGTGCTACAGTGAGTGGACTATTCTTCACCACAGTAGGTTTCCTCTGGTGCAATGCCGCACCACCGGAACAGAGACGATGCGGAACGCTGATGTTCTTCGGTGAGCACCTTCGTTGAGGGCGCGTTATCGGTAGCCGTGCGAGCCGATGAATAGCGGTGGATCGTCACGTTAGGGTATACGTGCGACACGAAGTCGCACCCAATGAGTGGTCTCGAAGAAAGGCGAGCCTCTAGCAACGCGCTTTCCATCCTGCTCTGATGAAAGAGGTGCCCCCATGACGAAAGCGCAGTCCAACCTCAATCGCTCTTCCACGGGGCAAGCCGGCACCGCCGGAGACTGGCTCGACGCCCACTTCGCGGCGTTCCGGCCGGAGTACGAGGCCGCCGTGCGCTCGGTCGGCATCCAGCCCGCCTGGCGCGTCCTCGACGCGGGGTGCGGGGGCGGGAGCTTCCTGCCCCTGCTGGCCGACTTGGTCGGGCCCGGCGGCCGAGTGGACGCGCTCGACCTCGCCGAGGATAACATCGCCCGCCTGCGAGCGCGCCTGGCGGCGGACCCGCTCGCCTGCCCGGTCGAGGCGCGGGTCGGGAGTATCCTGGCTCTGCCGTATCCCGACAAGACCTTCGACGCGGTCTGGTTGGCCAACGTGTTGATGTACCTGACCGACGCCGAGCTCGCCCCCGCCCTGGTCGAGTGCCGCCGGGTGCTGCGCCCGGGCGGGTTGCTGGCCGCCAAGGAGATGGACCTGGGGCTCTGGCTCGTCGCGCCCGCCGACCCGCTCCTGCTGGCGCGGCGCGCGGCGGCCACCAGGGGCACTCCGGGTGCCGCGCCGGGACTCCAGCGCGCGCGGACGCTCCACGGCTGGTGGCGTCGCGCCGGGCTCGTGGCGGTGCGGCAGCGAGGGATACTGATCGAGCGGCGTGCCCCGCTGGACGCGGCGAACCGTCGCTACCTCGGCGAGATGCTGGCCTTCCACCGGGCGGTGGCGGAGCGACTCCCGCTGTCGGATGCCGACCGGGCAGCATGGCGGGCGCTGACCGACCCGGCCGCGCCGACGTACCTGCTCGACCAGGACGACTTCTACCACTGCGACGGCAACTACGTCGTGACCGCGCGGGTGCCCGGCGCGATAGATGCGGAGTAGGCGCGGCGGCCAATCGTCGGCACGGCCTACCCGAGACATGGTTGCACGTAGGGTGGCTGTGGTTGCTGGACGAGCGCGCCCGGTGAGCTTCGAGTCCGGTGACGAGACCCTCCCGCCGTGGGTCGCGAGTCTTCCGGACCGTCCGACCGTCTATGTGACCCTCGGCACTGAGTTCAGTCGCGGCCCCGCCGGACGAGCGATCTTCACGGCGATGCTCGCGGCGTTACGCGATGAGCCGATGAACCTGATCGTCACCGTGGGGCGGGACAACGACCCGGCGGACTTCGGGCCGCAACCGCCGAACGTCCACATCGAGCGGTATATCCCGCAGAGTCCGCTCCTGCCGCACTGCGACCTCGTCGTGCGTCACGGGGGCTTCGGCACGGTGACGGAGACGCTGAACGCGGGGTTACCGATGGTGGCCATCCCCATCAGTGCCGACCAGCCCTACAACGCGGCGTGCTGCGCGGCACTTGGGGTGGGGGTGGTGATCGAGCCGGGAGAGCGGGGCACGGAGGCAATCCGGGCGGCGGTGCGCGCGGTCATGGACAACCCATCGTACCGGCAGAAGGCCGAGCGCGTCCGCGACGAGATGGCCGCATTACCGGGACCGGAGCACGGCGTGGAACTGCTCGAACAACTCGCAAAGGAAAAGCAACCAGCGCTCACGGCGTGACGAGAGGAGGCGGGGCGTTTCACGAAGGTGAACGGTGTGGAGGAAACTACAGAACTTTCCGGACACAACCTGCCGCTCGACGCGTAAGGACTTGGGTGCGGCAATTCGGACGGAAGAATTGCGATGATTTCGGGGAATAATGGCACGAGGCTCGAGGCAATATCGGGCAACCGACGGCGGAACTAACTCCTATTCGGCGGGTTCGGGGTTCGAGTCCCTGGCGGCTCACCAGAAAACAGTTGAATAGACGCGGAAAACGGACGCCCTGGTCGCGATGACCGGGGCGTTCTTGTTGGTCTTGACGTCTAAATTGATGACGGGACGAATGCCACGGTGATGCTCCTCATCGATTGCATCAATCACCAGAACACTGCAGCGTGCCACTGCCCGGGCACCAGCCAGTCGTTCTCATATTTCCAGCATAAACCTTTCAGCACTTGACAAACTCGTCTCGTTCCTATAGAAGACTCATAGTTAGCATTTTCTCAGTTTATCGTGCCAACACGAACGTGAAACCGACGTGCAGACGAATCTTTGTGTCGCGGCAATCGTTTTGCGGAGGTCGCTGGCTGACCGGCACGCGTCGAGAGAAGTTCAGACAACGTTTGCACGGCCTCACATGGCACGCGACCATTACGAAACACGGGCTTGGGTCGCCGGATTGTGGTGACACGACCACGCGGATACCCCAACGACCGCACTCCGGATTCACGGAACGGGAGAGTTCTCATTGAGCGAAGGCGCAATCGAACAACCGGCGAACGGAACAGATGACCAACCGCAACTCCCGACGAGGCGCCCAAGCATGCCAAAATGGGAGGCCGCGGCGCGCGAGCGCCTACGCACGGCAACCCGCCGGTTTTCGAAGCCACTCTCAGATCTGCTGGAACGGGATGCCAATGAGGGTGACACGCGCCTGTTCGTGACCGATTTCCTCTGTGATGCATTGGGGTTCGACAAGTATAGCGATCTAACCACGGAGTATATGGTGCGTGGCGATTACGCTGACTATGGTGTGCGCATCGACAAGGACCTGGTCGCGTTCATCGAAGTGAAACGCGTCGCCACCAAACTGAACACGCGCCACCTACGCCAAGTCGAGATGTACGCCGTCAATGAAGGCGTGGAGTGGGTAGTCCTGACAAACGGCGTCCTCTGGCAGGTCTATCACCTCTCAGCCGGGCTACCGGTAGAGGTCCAGCTCGCGCTCGAAGTAAACATCTTAGGCGATGGATCGCTCTCCAAACGCGTGGATCAACTCTTTTACCTTTCGCGCGAGTCACTCAAACGGAAACAAATTGACGACCTCTGGAGGGCGAAACGGGCGACTTCCCCAACCTCACTGGCGCACGCGATCTGTTCCGACGCGGTCATGCAGGTGCTGCGGCGGGAACTGCGACGCAATACCGGACATAACGTCGACGAAGGCGAACTGTTGGAACTGTGCCGCCAGACCGTCATCCGTCCGGAGTGCCTTACATAGCGCTCAGTGACCTGACCACCGCGTGATCGAACGACAAACCTCCTATTCCACGGACGTGCGGATCGTTCGCCGATTAGGCGATCAATCCTTGCCCTTAGACGAGCTCATTCATCCTGCGAGCGGCCCCGTCCTTCAGTCCGGGAACGGCGTCGCTATTGGCGTCGAGCGTCAGCGATATCTGGCTATGGCCCGAGGATCTCCATGAGAACCTGTGGACGTACACGCCCACATCGTTCGATCCTCTGAAGGCCACGAAGTGAACCCCAAAGCGACCGACGAATGCACAGCCACGAGCATCGCAGACTGGTCCATCGGTTCTCGCACACACTTGGCGAGCCAGCCTTCAGGCGCCCACTGGCATCGAGCCTCAGCCGGACGCAACGGCGCGGATATCAAGCATCGGCGCGTGGAGTCGCATTCCAAAAGTACAAGACGAAATGCGGGCAGGCGGCACAATACGCGTCAACTGAACTGGATGAGACCGTTCGGACCCGGCCTCCAGCCACCCAACCTCGGACCACGAACGAAGCGAACGTCGGGGCTGTAGAGGAACAGCCACGGAGCATCTTCGTGAATCACGCGAACGGCCTGCTGGTAGACCTGTCGACGCTGGTTCGTGTCAGGCGTCCGCGCGGCAACGTCGATCAACGCGGTCACCTCGGGGCTCGTGTACCCCTGCCACCATGGACCCTTGCTCCTTCCGTCCAGTTTCTCTCGGAGCACACGGAAGGTGCTCTGTGGCGACGAATCGAAACAGCAGGCATCGCCAATCTGCTTCGCCCGGACCATCTCCGCGTAGGCCTGACGATCCTGATGCGCACGAATCACGAGTGTGACCCCGATACGGCTCAGCTGCTCGGCAATCATCCGAGTGAGCTCGGGCGCCTCGTCGGGATGGGACGTCGGGATGTCGACCGTGAGTTCCAGCCCTCCGGCATAGCCCGCGTCATTGAGGAGCGCGCGAGCTCGATCGGGGTCATACGCATACGGCGCGAGGTCTGCATCATATCCCAGATGCAGCGGCGTCAACGGACCGCTCAGCGACGTGCCAGCGCCGTCAAGCAGCGTCGCGACGATCTCGTCGACATCCACTCCGTAGTTCAGCGCCTGTCGTACCCGGCGATCTCGGCACGGACCGGACTGGCAATTGCAGAGGAACGCGACGCACAAGCTGGTGGACGTCGCGACGGTCGCGCCGGGTGATGCACCGGCACCGTCACGCACGGCGATCATGGTCCCGTGCGCCAGGTCGGCCATGCCGTCGCGCACCTGGTCGAATCGCCGATGCTGATCGGGCTCGACGCGCCAGACGAGCCGCGGCAGCTGCCGGGGCCCGCCCCAGTAGTCGTCGAACGCCGCGAGCGTGATCTCCCCAGGCGCGCTATCCGCCTCAGAGTACGGACCGGTGCCACTGCGCGACGCCACGTCACCGTGCGCGAATGCGGCCGGGACGATCACGATCGTGGCGAGGATATCCAGCAGATCTGCCAGCGGCTCAAGAGTCGTGATCCGCACCGTCGCTGGGTCGACGACCTCGAACTGCGCCCCGGTCAGGTACTGCTGATAAACGCCATGGGCGGCCATTTCGCCACCGGCGTCATGCTCGGTCACCCGCCTGAGCGTCGCCACCACGTCGCGGGCGGTGCACGGCGCGCCGCTGTGAAAACGGACACCCGTGCGCAAGTGCAGGGTCCAGCTGCGGGCCTGGTCGTCGCAGTCCCAGCCCAGCGCGAGGACTGGCTGTGCCAGCCCTGCAACACCAAGCTGGACGAGCGGCTCGAAGACAGCGCGGCGGACGCTCAATAGGTCTCGGTCGTCCGTCATGGCATGGGGGTCGATCAGCTCCGCTCGTCGGCCCAGAATCGTGATTGGGTCAGGCACGCGGATCGGTCCTTTCAGGGAAGTCAACCGGAGACTTCGGCCGCGGGTCGCCGTCCCTCATCTTGGCAAATGGCTACATCGGGTCGGTGAGGCCGAGCAGCCTGGCAGGATTGACCTGAGTCACGGCGCGAATGTCGTCAACGGACACGCCGAGGTCGAGCAGACATGCAATGAATTCACGCAGGCCCTCGACCGGGGTCGGCAGCGTGTAGACCCCAAAATCGGTTCCAATGATAACGTGGTCCGCCCCCAGTTCCGTGATGTGCTGGGCCACGGTGACGATGCCAGCGGACGGAGCGGACTCCATCCCCTCATCGATCGAGGCATACTCCCGCTCCACATAGTAGTGCGTCTTGGGAATGGGCGTCGTGTGGGTGAAGGCCGCCAGCGTGTGTTCGATGATCGCTCCACGGTCGACCATCCACCTGAGCTGCTCGATGGTGGCGATCTTAGTGACGGCGCTGGCCACGAGCACCCTGTTGATACCGTAGCGACGACTCAGCTCGACCAACCGCATCGCCTCCTCAACTGACACGTGACCCGTATTCAGGTACACGTCTGGGTGAGTGGCGATCAGTCCCAGGATCTCATCGAGCGCACCGGTCGGTTCATCGTCGACGGGAATACGGATACAGCGCGCGAGCTCTTCCTGCGCGAAGACCGGATAGAGCTCGCTGAGCGGCACAAAGCGGCCATCAACCACCTTGCCCTCGCGTGACGCCTGATACCAGGTGGAGTGCGCGCCAAAACTGATGAATTTGGCGCCATCGCCATACGACAGCGCTGTCTTGACCGCACGCGGATTCATCCCGCCGTAGACCGTGTTCAGGATCAGACCGCCGAAGACCTGAAAATCGGGCACAACCCGATTCACTAACCAGGCCATGCCATTGGTCATCTCAAACACATCCATCAGTACAATGGCTCGCATGCCCGCGTCGCGGGCCTCGAGCGCCGCCTGCACCGGATCGACGCGACGTGGGCTGCTGAAGAGGTGTGGACCCGCGTGGACGTGGATGTCGACGGCACCAATCAGGAGCTCCTGACTCAATTCGAGATGACCGACCTGCGGGTAGCATCGGATGACGCCTCCTTTACCTATGCGAACCTCTGATTGGACACACGAATGCCGTGGGGACCGGATCGCGGTCCCCACAGTGCGGTGTCGCACATCGAGTCGACATGCGAATACGGATTTAGGTCGCGACGTCCCGCCCGGGTGTGCTCACAAAGGCGCTCGAACTCGCGCGGCGCGAGGAGGCTGCCCCCGACGCACCGGCGATGCCGCTGAGATGCGTGAGCGGACGCGTTCCGTCGTCGGGCAGGCTGTGCGGAGTCCCCTTGAGATACAGGTCGAAGAACGCCTGCATGTCGAGCAGCATGCGCCGAACATTGGCCGGGGACGCCACATAGTAGGTCTCGCCGGGGTAGGTCTTGTACCAGAAGGGTTTGTAGTTAGCCTCGAGCGTGAGGGCAAAGAGGCGCCCCTCGGACGAGCCGGGATACTTCCCTTCCCCGTGCAGGACGAAGCAGGGTGTCGTGGCCTGGTGAACCTGGTAGATTGCGGAGCACTTCCGGTAGACATCCTCGTTCTCCGGCAACGTGCCGAGCTCGAACTCCAACAGCTTGATGTGGCGCAGCTCCTGCTCCCCGTGCATATTGACGAAGTCGCAGTAACCGGAACTGGCGACCGCCGCCTGGAAGACGTTGGGCGCGAAGGCCACGGCGTTCATGGTCATGATGCCGCCATAGCTGGTGCCCGTGATCCCGATATGTTCGCTGTCGACTTCAGACAGGGTCTTGAGGAAGTTGGCGCCGGCCACCACGTCCTGCAGATCTCCGCCGCCCCAGTCGCGATTGTTGAGATCCTCGAAAGCTCGCCCGTAGCCGGAGCTACCGCGGGGATTCGGCATCAGGACCACATAGCCCTGCTGCACGAAGTACTGCACCTGCGGCTGAAAGGTGTCCATGTACTGCGAGGTTGGCCCACCGTGGATCCACATAATGGCCGGACACGACTTGGCAGCGAGTTGCCCCGCGGGCCGGTACAGGTAGGCGTTGATATCGCGATCGTCGAACGTGCGATAGGTGAGCTTCTCCGGCTGCACCAGGCGATTCTCGACCCCGCCACCGAGCATCGAGTGCGTGAGCCGGCGTTGCTCGCCACTCTTCACGTCCACCACCCACAGGTCGTTGGGGCAGAGCGGCGTGCCGAGCAGATATGACACCTGCGAGCCGTCGGGAGACCAGGACGGCCCGGAGCAGACGCCCACGCCCGGATCAACCAGCGTGCGTGCCGCTCCACCAGCGGCATCAACGACCTTCACCATCACGGTACCGTTGTGGTTCTCGGTGAAGACGATCTGGGATCCGTCCGGCGACCATGCGGGATCGCCTTGATCCGCTTCAGCCACGGCGATCTGCCGGGCGTCGGACGAACCGTCGAGCGGTGCCGACCAGACCGAGGTCCAACCGCTGCGCTGGGAGTGGAACAAGAACGACGTTCCATCCGGAGAGACGGTCGGATAGCCAAAGCTGCGGCCGTAGTGGTAGTCGAAGAAGTCGTGATCTTGAAGCACCACACGCGGATTCGAGCCATCCAAATCGATCAGCGTGACGTCGTGATCAACCCACGACGCATTCAGCTGGACATAAAGAATTCCCGTTCCATCGGGCGTAAAGGTCGGGTAGACCGCGTTGAGCGGGCCGTCGGTCAGCCGGGTTGTCTTGCCCGATGGGACGTCGATCCGGAAAATGTCGAAGCTGCCGTACATGTTGCTGGCAACCGCCAGCGAGCGCCCATCCGGCGACCAGCTCATCGCCTCGACGCGGGCGCCGAGGCCGGTCAACTGAAAGTCGGGTGAGCCGTCGGCCGGCCAGAGCCACACCTCGTCGGCGCCACTCTTGGTCGAGACGTACGCGATGTACTCACCGGTTGGCGACCAGCGCGGAATGAACGTGGCCAGGTGGCCAACGCCACCCATGCCGACGGTCAGGCGAGTCGGAGGTCCGCCCTGTGGGGCAATGTTCCAGAGTTCGGCTCCGCCACCAAGACCGGTGACGAACGTGATCGCGGACCCATCGGGGGTCCATTGCGGAGCCTCGGATCCCGCGAGCGACCGAATGGCCAGGATCTGGTCGATGGTGAGCTGCGCCGCGGGTTCGGCGGTCTTCGTGGTATTGGGACTCACGAGAGTCTGCCCCTTTCTTACGTCGGCTTGCGGCGTTCCAGCCCGAACGCGGTCGATCTTCGCCGCGGGACGGTCCGGTCACGCCAACCGACGGTTGTTATGACGCCGCTGAGATTCGCGGGTCGATCACCCCGTACAGAAGGTCCACCAGCAGGTTGACCAGAACGTAGATGACCGCAATGAACAGGACGGCGCCCTGCGCCGTTGGAAAATCACGGGCTTGCAATGCGTCGACCAGAATTCGCCCGATTCCCTGCCGCGCGAAGACGGTTTCGATGATGACCGTTCCGCTGAGCAGTCCACCGAACTGCAACCCGACTATCGTGATCACAGGAAGCAGGGCATTGCGCAGCGCGTGGCCGAACATCACGTGCCGTCCAGAGACACCCTTGGCACGCGCGGTGACGATGTACTGCTCCTGGAGCACTTCGAGCAGACTCGAACGCACCAGACGCGCGATGATCGCGGACGACTGCAGCCCCAGTGCCACAGCCGGCATGATGAGTTGCTTCCATCCCGGTCCCCCGACGACGGGGATCCAGTGAAAGTGGACGCTGAAGACGTAGATCAACAGCAGTCCCAGCCAGAAGCTCGGAATCGAGACCCCGCCCAGGCTGAAAACCAGTAGACCGGAGTCGATCCAGGTGCCACGGTTGATGGCCGCGAAGATTCCAAACACGAATCCGATGACAATGGCGAGTCCCATCCCAGCCAGCGTCAACTCGATGGTCGGCGGGAAGTTGTGGAGCAGCATCGAGCCGACACCCTCATTGGTACGGATCGAGGTGCCGAGATTGCCGTGCAGGACGTTGGTGAAGTAGTCCCAGAACTGCACCGGCAGGGGCTCGTCAAGGCCGAGCTGGTGGCGCACCTGGTCGATCTGTTCCTGAGTCGCGCCGCCATTCTGGATGAACATCGCTTTGACCGGGTCGCCGGGAACAAAGTGCAGCATCAGGAACGTCAGCAAGACCACGCCGATAAAGACCGGAATGGCCATCACGAGTCGCTTCGCCGCATAGCGGAGCATCCGCTTCCCTCCCTGCTACACCCGTTCCCGGTTCTGTGCCCTCGTCAACGCGGTACGGATACGATTGCTACGACTGGATCCAGGTGTCATAGAAGAAGGCGAACCCGGATTCGTTGTAGCCGACGTCCTGCAGCGTCGAATGCGCGCCGTCGATGTACATGTCTTCCCAGGCCATGACACCCGGCACCTGCTTCATGATCATCTCCATGGCTGAGAAGAGGTTCTTCCACATTTCGTCCTGGTTCGGTGCGTTCACCGCGGCCTCGATGGTGGAGTCGATCTGGTCGTCGGCCGCCAGGTAGTCGGCATACGGACCCTTCGAGTAGAAGAACTCCTCGATGAGGCCGGCGGGGTTGAAACCGCTGTCGCTCATGAGCGTCATATCGAAGTTCCGCTTGGTCACGTTATCGATCCAGAAGTTGAAGTCACCCGTCTGGATGTTGAGCTTCACGCCGATCTTACTGAGCATCCCGTTCAGCGGGTCAACCTGCGGCACGGAGTCGGTGGTCGTGACGAAGTCGAAGGCGAGCTGCTTTCCGTCCTTCTCACGCACGTTGCCGGAACCCATCTTCCATCCAGCTTCATCGAGCATCTGATTCGCCTGGTTTGGGTCGTAGGCGATGTCCAACGACTGCAGGCTGGAGAGATCGTGATTCGGCACCATGTTCGACGGCAGGGGCGCGAGGCCCGGATTGCCGATACCGGCCCAGGCGGGGAGCTGGATCAGGGCCTTCTTGTCGACCGCCATGTTGATCGCCTGGCGCACCTTGATGTCATCCGACGGCGCCTTGGTGCAGTTCATCAGGTACATGCGCGACGTACCAGCTTTGGGGATCTTGATGATCGTGATGTCCTTGGCGTCCTTGAACTGGGCGACCTGCGAGTTCACCAATCGGCCCATTTGCACGTCGCCGCTTTGCAGTGCCGCCGCACGCGTGGCGTTCTCCTTGATATCCCGGAAGATCAATTTGTCGAGCAGGGCCGGTCCCTGATGCTTGGCCGACATCGGGCCCCAGTTGTAGTCCGGGTTCTTCTGTAGCGTGACGTGGTCGTTCAGAACCATCTCCACGAACGTGAACGCGCCTGTTCCCACCAACGCTTTGATTCCGTACTGGTCGCCATACTTCTGCAGGGCGGCCGGCGAGTCGATACCCAGCCCGCCGTCACTCAGCAGCGACAGGAAGGCGACATCCGGCTTTTTGAACACGACTTTGGCGGTCTGGTCGTCCACGGCTTCCGTGTGATCGTATTTATCGCCGCCAAGAGCGCCATATGCCCAGGCTCGCTTGGTGTCCGGGGCCATGGTGTATTCGAAGTTCGACTTGATGGCATCGGCGTTGAACGGGGTGCCGTCATGGAACTTCGGCGCGGTATTCAGGGTGAAGGTGTACTCCAGACCATCCGACGAGATATCCCACTTCGTGGCCAGCCACGGCTTGATGTCACCCGACGACGGATCGATCGACACCAGGCAATCCAGGACGTGGCGCGCGACCATGCGGGAGACCGTGAAGTTACTGATGTGCTGGTTGAGCGTGTCGGCGACCGACTGCGCGTAGGCCATGGTCAAGGTGCCACCCGCCTTCGCGGTGCCCCCACTCGTACCGGTGCTCGTGCTTCCACCCGCCGCCGCCGTGGCGGTCGTGGCTGCCGGTGTCGCGGCCATCGTTGAGGCCGTCGTCGCCGCCGTCGTTGCGGCCGACGTTGCCGTTGATCCGCTCCCGCCAGAGGCGCTCGTGCTCGCTGCCGGCGTCTTCGACGACCCTCCGCAGGCCGCGAGGAGTGCCGAGACCGAGACCGCGGCAACTCCGCCGGCGCCAGCACGAAGGACCACGCGTCGCGTGAATCGATGGGTCGCTAATGATTGTGTCACCTCGTCGCGATTCATGCCCATCCTCCTCAGATCCCTTTCATCCACAGTCGTAGTGCCGGACAACGGGCTCCGGCTACACCCTCAGCTTCGGGTCGAGCGCGTCCCGCAGCGCATCGCCCACCATGTTTACCGCCAGCACCGTGATCATGATCGCGGCACCGGGAAAGAACGTGAACCACCAGGCCTGTTGCAGGTACTGTCGCCCTGCCGTGAGTATTGCCCCCCATTCCGGCGTGGGCGGCTGCGCCCCGACGCCAATAAATGACAGACTCGCCGCGGTGAGAATCGCGCCCGCGACGCCGAGGGTCGCCAGCACGATGATGGGCGGCACAACGTTTGGTAGGACGTAGCGAAACATGATGCGCCGATCGCGGCAGCCGATCGATCGGGCCGCCAGCACGTAGTCGCGCTCGCGCGTACTCAGCGTGGAGGCTCGCGCCAATCGGATGTACGAAGGGACGCCACCGATGCCAACCGCGATCATGACGTTGAACAGGCCGGGGCCGAGGACCGCCACGATCGCGAGCGCGAGCAGCAAGCCGGGAAACGCCAGCAACAAGTCGGTGAATCGCATCAGCACGGTATCAATCATGCCCCGGTAGAAGCCCGACACGATGCCAAGCACGACCCCGATCCCCGCGCCGATGGCGACCGCGACGAACCCCACGCGTAGGGAGATCCGCGCCCCGAAGATGATCCGGCTCAGAATGTCGCGTCCGGTGTCGTCCGTGCCAAACAGGTGGGCCCGCGTTGGGCTCTTGAGTGGCACGGTGAAGTCCTGCTCCATCGGGTCGTACGGCGCGACAACCGGCGCCGCAACGGCGAGCGCGATCTCCAACGCCAACACCAGTGCGCCGAGAATAGCGATCGGATTGCGCTTGAGCTGGCGCAGCACGATCGCGGCCTGGCTCTGTCGCGTGACCGGTTGCTCGAAGGCGGTGGACACGCCGGCCATCGTCTCTGCCATGACAGTCCTATCTAATCTCCACGTCGTGCCTAGCCCTCGACAATCGCCAATGCGTGGCTCGCGCGATTCAGCGCGACGCCTCCGGTCTCGGTGACCATCACCACATCCTCGACCCGGTTACCGAGTCGTCCTGGGATAAAGACACTCGGCTCGACGGTGAACATCATGTTGGTCTGCAACACCGTCTGGTCGACCACGTCGAGCGTGGGTATCTCATGCACCGTGACCCCGATGGCATGTCCCAGGCGATGCGTGAAATGGGCGTCATAGCCCGCATCCGCGATCACCTTGCGCGCGATGGCGTTGACCTCGGCCCCGGTCGCCTGACCGGACACCATTGCCTGCATCCCGGCAGCTTGCGCCTCCAGGACCAACTCGTGAACGCGCCGGTACTCCTGGTTCGGCTCTCCCACGAACGCCGACCGTCCGAAGTCAGAACAGTAGCCGTCAAAGACACAGCCGAAGTCAAAGGTGATGGAATCACCGGGCTGGAGCGTCCGTTCCTGCGACGCGCGCAGAGCTCCGTGCTTCGAGATGCCAGACGGGCCGTAGAAGGTAATGCCCGTCACAAACGAGGTGTACTCAGCACCGAGTAAGGCGAACTGATGGTCGACCTCGCGGGCCACGTCGTACTCGGATAGCCCCACCTTGAGGAACGGGACGATGCGCGCCCACACCTCATCCGCCACCTCGGACGACCGGCGCATGGCCGCAACCTCATCGGCGTCCTTGATCATGCGCATCGGCATGACGAGCGACGAGGCACGGGAGAGACGCGCCTGCGGGAAGAGTTCCTGCAGCGCGATCGCTGTCTGGGACCAGGACCGGTCATCCACGGCGATAGAGCTCACCGAGGGGGCGAGCGCCGAGACCGTCTCGCGAAGCACCGCGAGCGGATCTTCGGCCTCCTGAATCAGGCGCACTCGATTGATCCATGGCTTGTTCGCGGCCTCCGATTCGAAGAAGCGGCCGCCCATACGTGGTGCGAGGATCGTTAGCTCACCATTGCGACCAATGAAGCCGCCGGCGATCCAATCGCCATACGCGTTGTGGTCGGTGGCGTGTTCGAGCTGGCGGCGTACGCCCGCCAGGTAGAACAGATTCGCCCCCGGCTTGAGAAATACGAGGTCGACGCCTGCCTCGTCCATTCGTTGACAGACTGCTGTCAACCGCCCTGAATAGTCCATCGCTTCCCTCCCCATTCCCTGACATGGCGGCCGGTACCGCGCCCCGCAACACGACCGGCCGCCGCTCGCGAAGCCGATTGCTCACTCTCCCGCTTCCGCGAGGGTTCCTTCATCATCCGCTGGAAACTGCTCGACGAATTTGCGGATGTCCGCATTCGATCGCTGCGCGTGCAGGCGCAGCGCGGAGCCCGATGCTCGCGAATCGCGTTTCACCAGCGCGCCGACAATGCGGTCGTGCTCGGCGAGCGACTCGGCCGTGCGGGTCATTAAGGTGATGTGGTTCCACTGAATGTTGTCGAGCACCGATCGGGTGTAGTCGTACATGCTGACCAGCACATGATTGCGCGTGGCGTTGTAGATAATGGTGTGGAACCGCTCATCTAGCGCCGGTAGCTCGGCCATCCGGCCGGCTGCAAAGGCTGCCCGTTGCTGGGACTGGAGGCGCGCCAGCTCCTCCAGTTCCGCGGCGGAGAGCCGTCGGGCAGCCAGTTCGCCCGCCAATGACGCCAGAGCGGCGCGCACCTCCACCACCTCGAGCACCTGTGTCGGGTGACTACGGAGGTAGCTGGCAATCTGCATGTTGATCGGACTCTGCTGGGCGACAAACGCGCCGATGCCTGGCTTGACCTCAATCAGGCCCAGCGCTTCAAGCGCACGCAGACTTTCGCGCACCAGCACACGACTGACGCCCAGATCTTTAGCCAGGTCGCGCTCGCTCGGCAGTTTCGTCCCGACGCCGAAGGTGCCGCTCCGAATCAAATTGATGATCTGATCGACGGCAGCATCAGATAGCCGCCGCCGCTCTAGGGGAACAATCGTCATTCCTCTACCTCAGCTCGGTAGCCCGTTTGGCATGGTGGTCTGGCCAGCAGACTAGCATTGCAGTTCCTTCATGTCAAGAGTCCCCAAACATGTCAGCCATCGTCTAACCGGTCGCCGCGATCGTCACGACCACTCCACCTCACTCGACCCGGATGACGCCTCGTTGACCAGAGCCACCGCCGGTCCACGTCGGCGCAGTAGGACCGTACCCAGCAGCGACAGCGCCAGGCCGACCGTGAGGGTCCAGGCAGTGACCGTAAACACACTCGAGAGTCCCCAGGCATCAGCCGCGAACCCGAGGGCGAGCGGTCCAACCGTGCCACCCACGCTCCCGGCGGTGGAGTAGAGCCCGACGGCTGCTCCCCGGTTGGCGACATCGGTGCGATCCGCCACATAGGACTGGCCGGAGACGAGATAGGCTCCGAACGCAAGACCTTCCACCGCCACCAGCAACGTCAGCCACACGGGATCGCGGGTCTGTGCAATAGCAAACATGGCGACGAGATCGAAGCCGATCGCCACGAGCATGACCGCCCGATTGCCGAGATAGCGCGAGATGATCCCATTCGGCAGTCGACCGAGGGTGGAGACGAGCGCGCGGATCGCGAAGACCAATCCGATCGTTGCCTGGGTGAGCGACACTTGCTCCGCATACAGCGGGAAGAAGGTGGTGATCGCGCCAGCAAACGTCAGGCTAATGAGCAAGTTGCCGAACGCGACGAGCAGGAGATCGTGTTGCCGCACGATCCCTCGTACGTTCTGCATCCCGCTTGGGCGCGCGGTCGCCTCCGGGTGCCGCGCACGAGGCCGCTGAATGCGCCAGGCAACGGCGATCGCCCCGACCGAGATCAGCGCGCCTACCATGTAGGCCACCCGTGCATTGGCGTGCTGGGCCAGCTGTGACCCCAGCAACGGACCGACCGTGAAGCCGCCGCCCATCGCAGTGGTGTAGAGGCCAAACGCGAAGGGCCGTTGCTGAGGTTCGGTGAGATCGCCCAGGTAGGCGGCCCCGATCTGAAAGGTGCCGACGATGGCGACGCCCATCAGCACGCGCGACAGGATCAGGAGCGGCGTACCGTGTGCCGCGGCCATTGCGACGAGCGAGAGGGAAAAGGCGGCGAGACCGCCGACGACCACCCGGGGCCGGCCAATCCGATCGGAGAGGACGCCGAGCGGCAACGAGGTGAGCATCTGGGTAAGACCGCCGACCGTGGTCAGGACGCCCAGAACGGCGAGCGATACGCCGATGCTCTGGGCGAAGAGCGAGAAGGTTGGCGAGACGATGCCGGATGTCACATCCGCCAGGAAGATGACCAGGCACAGCGCGAAGACGTCGCGATTGATGGTCGTTCGAAGACGGAACCGGTTCATACTCCCCCGTAGTTCGCCCGTGAGATACAAAGTATCGGTTCGGACTATCAGGTGCGGCCACGCAGGACGCCCACCGCCCCAGGGAACGACATTGCGCTCGTTGAATTGACATCGCGCTTGAACAGGTGGCTTGCTGGTCTTACCAGATCCGGATATTCTTCGTCTCGCGAACATCTGTCAAGGGGCCGGCGGTGATGCGTATCGGCAAGCATGATCGATGGTCGGCGCGCAGCGGGCGAGTGACCGGTCGGGACCACCAGCACGGACCCCGGTTCGCGATCCAAGCCGTTCATCTGGCGCGGTGGACGAGTTTCTGGTCGAGCCGGGGCAGCGCTGGAATCGCCACCAATGCTCGCAATGGGCGAGCGCATCTTCCATCACGGCATGGTGACCGGTTCGAACGGGTGTTGGTCGTGGAAACGTGTGCGGGAACTTCAGTTCGGAGGAATGCAGATGGGAACAAATGGCACGAAGCGCGGCATGACGGCCGAGGACCTCTACCGGTTACGGATCGCCTCCCGCGTGGCGCTTGCGCCGGATGGGTCGAATGTGGCCTTCACCGTTATGTCCCCAAATGAGTCCACCAACCGCAATCGCTTCAACCTCTCGGTTATCCCCGCCACAGGTGGCGATGCCCGGCTGCTGCTCGAGCAGGAATCGCGGGATCCAATGCCTTCCTGGTCACCCGATGGCTCCCGCATCGCCGTGGTGATCGAACGCGCCGGTCGACCAAGCCTGTTCACCATCGACGTGGCCACACAGAAGCTCACTCAGATCACGGACGGCCAGGTCGGTGTCTCGTCGCCGCTCTGGTCGCCCAGCGGAGACACGATCGCGTTTCTCGGGCGTGTGCCGTCGATTCCCGCCCCCTGGCGACCCGTCCCATTTGATGATTCGAGCGACCTGCCGAAGGTCATCACCCGCGCGCAGTACAAGTTCGACGGCCTCGGCTGGTTCGACCAGGCAAGGAATCAGGTCTTCGTCGTGGCGTTGGATGGCGCGGCGCCGCGACAGCTGACCATGGAACCGACCGGCGTCTTCCATCCCACCTGGACCTCCGAACGTGGGGTGCCGCTCGGAAGCCTGGCCTGGTCGCATGACGGGCACCGGTTGGCTTTCGTCATGAGCACCGATGAAGACGAAGCCCGGGACGGACGCTGCGATATCTGGACTGTGGCGATCGACTCCGGCCAATTGACCCGTATCTCGCCCAACGACGGGCTGTACGGCTGTCCGGCCTGGTCACCCGACGACGAGTACCTCGCCTTTGCCGGCACTCGTCTCCCCAAGAAGGGAGGCGCGAATGCCAATCTCTGGCGCGCGAGCGCGTCAGGATCGGACACGACCCGGCAGATCAACGTGGCGGATATCTGCGTCGGATCGGGGTTGATGTCCGATTCCGGCGCGCCGGGAGCGGCACAGGTCGTCTGGCTCGACGACGGAATCTACTTCGGGGCGGGCGAGCAGGGGAGCGTGCAGCTCTGGCGCGTGCCGGAGACGGGCGGGCAGCCACAGGCTGTCACGCGAGCACAGCAGGCGCTGGGCAGTTGGGCGGTTGATCGATCGGGGACCACCTTGGCCTACTGCGCTACGTCGCCGACCAGCCCCGGCGAGGTCTTCTCGCAGACCCTCTCCGCGTCCGGCGGAGAGGGCCGTCAGTTGACCCGCTTGAACGCGGACTTGCTCAGCGGGGTGTGGGTCGGAGAGCCCGAGGAGTTTCACACCCAAGCATCAGACGGGTCCGGAACCGATATCCACGGCTGGATTTTGAAGCCGCCTGGTTTCTCGACCGAGAAACGCTACCCGGTCATACTCGAGATTCACGGCGGTCCACACGTCGGTTACGGTTGGAGCTGGTTTCACGAGTTCGCCTGCTACGCGTCCCAGGGCTACGTGATCGTCTTCTGCAATCCGCGCGGGTCGAGCGGCTATGGAGAGGATTTCGCCACCAGCATCTACCTCGACTGGGGCACCAAGCCGATGGTCGACGTAATGTCGGCCCTGGATTACGTGCTGGCGCAGGGCTTCGCCGATCCCGATCGCCTGTATGTAACGGGCGGTTCGTATGGCGGCTACATGGTCGACTGGATCGTGACGCACACCGATCGGTTCCGGGCCGCCGCGGGTGGACGCTGCGTGTCGGATCTCCAAACGCTGGCGCTTGCATCCGACAATGGCACCGTCTGGATGGCCGAGTACTTCGGCGGCATGCCCTGGGAGGAACCAGAGGTCTATCGCTTCGGGTCGCCGATTACCCACGTGGCGAACTGCCGCACGCCGCTCTTTATCGAGCACCAGGAGATGGATCAACGTTGCACCATGGATCAGGCGGAGCAGATGTACAACGCCCTGAGGTTCCTCGGCGTCGAGACCGAGATGGTCCTCTATCCGAAGGAACCGCACGGGATGAGTCGCGACGGACAGCCCCGCCACCGGGTCGATCGGCTGATACGAACGATGGACTGGTTTCAGCGGCACGGCGGAACCGATCCGGCCTCGCATAACGACCACCTCTAGCGGCGAGCCATGGGCGCGGATCGCGGGACGGCAAGGACCAATCGTGGACGCGGTGCCACGGCGGCGAGGCTCCGTGGGACCCTCAGGGAGCGGCAACGATAGACGTTAAGGGGAGGGAATGGGGCAGTTTATTCTCCAGGAACGACGCGACCAGGTCCTGATCATCCGGCTCAACCGGCCGGATCGGCTCAACGCCTGGCATGCGCCCATGCGCGACGAACTGGTCACGGCGTTTATCGCCGCCAACCGAGATGAGGCCGTGCGCGCAGTCGTGCTCACCGGGAGTGGCGATCAGGCATTCTCGGCTGGGCAGGATCTGAGCGAGACCGAGCAATTCGATGCCGACCGGGCGGTCGAGTGGCTCGCGGAGTGGCGAACCCTCTACGGATCGATCCGCGACATGGATAAGCCGGTGGTGGCGGCGCTAAATGGAGTGGCCGCTGGTTCGGCCTTTCAGGTCGCGCTCCTCACCGACATTCGTGTCGGGCACGCAGGGTCGCGCATGGGCCAACCGGAGATCGACAGCGGCATCCCAAGCACCCTTGGTCCCTGGCTGATGTGGGACTCGCTGGGCTGGTCACGGACCGTGGAGCTGACATTGACCGGCCGGATGATGGATGGGGAGGAATGCCACCGCCTTGGGCTCATCCACGAGCTCGTGTCGCCGGATCAGGTCTTGCCGCGCGCCATCGAGATCGCACAGCAGTTGGCCGCCAAGCCACCCATCGCCATGAAGTTGAACAAGCAGCATTTCCGGACGCTGACCCAGGCGGGTTTCCAGGCGGCGGAAGAGGCCGGCGTCCGGATTCAGCGGGAGGCCTTCGCGTCCGGGGAACCACAAACCGCCATGGCGCAGTTCTTCGCCGAACGAGCGGCACGGAAGCAGCAGTCCGGCAATCCGCCGACATCTGGATGAGTAGTCGACCACATGGACTTTGGCACCCGGAGGAGCACGTGCGAGCAGCTGTCATTCCGAGCGCAGCGGATGGTTCTCTCCCTCGAGTCGAGGGATGCTCCCCGTCCGTGGGAAGGGGCCGGGGGATGGACCGTCAGTGAGGGAGTCGCGAAGAATCTCTTCGCCCGCGACGCGTCTCCGGCTACTCAGGCAGGAGTGACTCTTCACGGTGGTTCAGGATGACAGATGTGCGTATAATGTCATTTTCTGTCATACTGAGCGGAGCGCAGCGGAGTCGAAGAATCTCTTCGTCGTTTCTTCGCCGGCAGCACACGAAGAGTTCCTTCGACGTCGCTCAGTAGTCGACCACACTGAAGATGGCGCCCGGAGGAGCACGATCGTGACCCTGTCATTCTGAGCGATGGTTCTTCCCCTCCAGTGGAGGGGGAGTTCGTGGGGGAGATGGCAGCGGAGTCGAAGAATCTCTTCGTCCTCGACGCGTCACTGGCTGGTCAGGCAGGAGAGATCCTTCGCGCGGCGCTCAGGATGACACGGGGACGAACGGTGTCACCTTCCCTGTGGTCGCCTACTCAGGATGACACGGGTATGAACGGCGCCACATTCCCTGTGACCGGCTACTGAGGCTGTCAACTCGGCATCAGGCGCAGACCGGAGCACCACTCGTCGATGGATGAGATCGCGCGCGGCCAAACGATCCCCGAACTGCTCGCTCGTCGTGCGGCGACCGACGCGTCTGCGCGGTTCTGCCAGTTTGGTGACGAAGACCTTTCGATTGGCCAACTGGCCGTCCGGGTGGCACGCCTGGCTAGCGGACTGCACGCGCTCGGCATCGAACCGGGTGACCGGGTGGGCGTTATGCTGGCCAACCATCCCGATCACATCGTCACCATGCTGGCTGTGATCAAGTCCGGAGCGATCTGGGTGCCGATCAATGCGCAATTGACGGGTGCCAGCCTCCGTCACGTGATAGAGCACGCCGATCCGCGGGCAATTATTGCGGATGCGGCGTTTCGGGAGCGCCTCAACCCTGTGCTCCAGTCGCGACCACCGGAATTCGTGATCTGGCGCGGCATCCAACCACCCCTCAGCCCCACGGAGATCGCCTTCGACCGGTTGCTGGAATCAACGCCACCGGTCACGTCACCAACCATCGCACCCGATGACGTGGTCTGCATCAGCTACACCTCCGGCACGACCGGCGCCCCGAAAGGGGTTCAGGTCACGGACCGGATGCTTCGGGCGGCCGCCATCGGTGCCCGGCTGGGGGGTGACATCAGGGATGGGGACGTCCTCCTGTTGTGGGAGCCGCTGTATCACATCGGGGGCAGCCAGGTGGTCGTACTGGCGCTCATGCAGGCGATTCGTCTGGTGCTGGTCGAGCGCTTCAGCGCCTCACGGTTCTGGGATCAGGCGCGGCGCGGTCAGGTGACGCACATCCACCATCTCGGCGGCATCCTGCACATCCTGCTGAAGCAGCCGGAGAGCGAGCGCGATCGCGATCACGGGGTGCGAATTACCTGGGGCGGGGGCTGCTCGCGCGATGTGTGGGAGGCTGTCGAGCAGCGATTTGGCGTTCAGGTTCGCGAGCTGTACGGGATGACCGAAGCGTCAAGCATCTCCGTTGCCAACGGCGCCGCATCTCGAATGGGATCGATCGGCAAGCCGCTGCCATATTTCGCGGTTCGCGTCGTCGATGATGACGGAGCAGATTGCCTGCCTGGCGCGCTCGGCGAGATTATCATGAGGGGTCAAATGCCCGGGTTGATCACGCCCGGGTACTTCCGCAGCCCGGACGCGACCGCGGCGGCTATTCGAGACGGGTGGCTCTATAGCGGAGATCTGGCTCGCGTCGACGAGGATGGGTTCCTTACCTACTGCGGGCGCAAGACCGACAGCGTGCGCTATCGCGGCGAGAACATTTCGGCCTGGGAGGTCGAACGCGTTATCAACGAGCACCCCGACGTCGAAGAATCGGCCCTGATCGGTGTCGAGACCGATATTGGAGAACAGGACCTCAAAGTCTTTATCAAGCTGGCAGCAGAACGGACGCTCCAGCCAGAGGCGCTCATCCGCTGGTGTCACGGACGGCTGCCCCGCTTTCAGCTCCCGCGCTACGTCAGCGTCGTCGACGAGTTCGAGAAGACGTCCACACTACGCATCAAGAAGGAGTCCCTGTCACGATCGACGTTCGATTGTTGGGATCGCGAGCGCTCAGCGATCGAATGAATCCGCTCCGGGTGACCATATCGGGACTGCGAGCCGCCACTCAATCGAGCGTCGCATGACCCGTATCTTCTTCATCGTCGGCTCATGACACGTGCATCACGGGCGCATGGGGGTGTCGGGAGAACCATCGGGCCATAATGCGGCCGCGCAGAAGCAGAATCTGAGGAGATCCGGTTTTGCGCCGCCGCAGCATCAAGCCTGCCGATCCCAAAATGACGAGGACGACCAGACACGACCTAGCTGGCAAGACGGTAGAGCTGACGCGCGTTCTCTGCCAGAATCCAACCCGCCGCTTCCTGTGCCTCCGCTTCGGACAACATCGAGCCGGTCACGAGATCGTCCAGGGCCCGGGCGAGCGCTTGTTTGCCAAGCCTTGCACTCATGTAGTTGATTTCGGGAAGACTGAAGCCGTCAGATCCGTAGACGACCTTTGACAGTGGCGCCATTTCCAGGACTTCACTGATGATTTGCGTTGCCGCATGTCCCGCGAACGGCACGCCTTCGCTGACGTCGCAGTAGACGCGCGGCAAGACATTGGCCATGTATCCGGCTTCACGGTGATACGGGTAGCCGGTATGGACCAGGAGCACGCGGCAACCACGAAAGGTTGGAAAGCGAAGCAAATCCATGAGGTAGGCTGGACGAGCGTATACGAGGTTCACTTCGAAGTCGCCCATTCCCGTGTGGATCTGCATCGGGACATCAAAATCCATGCACAGTTCGAGCGACCGACAGAGGAGATGGTCACGAAGCTTCTTCATGCTCCCTCCGCCCAAGCCGCGGTGTATCGCATCGAGGGCCTGCAGCCCTTGATCCGGCGTTCGACTGAGCGGAGAAATGTCGAGACCGGTGCGGTAGGCGATGATCGACTTCAGCCCTCGATAGGTACCAGTCTGAAGCGCGTCCGCAATCGTATGGTCGAATGTCTGACGAAACTCGGACCAACCGACATCCTGTTTGAGGAGGTCGGCGATCAACGGCTCAATCCGAAAGATCGGCACCACATCAACAGGTAGTTCCGAGCTGACGGCATTCAGACTCAGTTGCGGAGTCGGGTAGCCGAAATCGACCATGAGCGTCGTGATACCGGCATCGGCGAAGAGACGCGCAACATAGTCATGGTAATTACCTTCGATCTCCCGGTTCCGTTGTGTGACTACGTCATCCAGACTTGGGGATATCTCAAAGAATCGCGCCATTTCGTGAATCAGACGACGAAAATAGACGGTATCGCGTTTCACTCGCTGAAGTTCGGCGCGCACCACTTCCGTAAACGCGATCCCGCCCTGTTCCATGAAGTGTTGCGAGCCGCCTCCGAATGAAGCGAGATTGGTAAACGATTCAGGGGTGAGCGCCCCCTGATTCAGATACGGATGACAGTGGATGTCTATGACCGGTAGATTCGCGACTTCAAGCATCGGCTGATCTCCTTCGAAACCCGCTCACGCGTTTAGCGCAGCTATCGAATCACGGTCCCTTCGGGGCCCAAGAACTAACATCCGCGGAGTGGGCAATCGGCAACCGCATCACTCCGCTCGGGTGAGACGGCCCCTCCCACACGTCGAGTACGCCGGTGTGCTAAACGGCACGCGCCAAATGAGTCCGAACTCAGAACCGGCTGCGCGAATTGCCATCGCGCGACGCTACATAATGCGGCGCACCAGGTCTCGAGACTGCTGGATGTGGTCCTTCATCTCAGTGAATGCACGGTCGGAGTCACGTTCAACGATTGCACGAATAATATTGTCGTGACGGAAGTAGTCCGAGGGGCGCGACCCTTGGAGCACAAAATACTGATGCCAGACCCAGTCTGACAACATGAGGAGATAATCAGCCGTTTCCGCGAGAAATCGGCTCCGGGCTGCTCCAGCGATCAAGTGATGGAGATCCTGGTCACGAGAGAGAAACCATTCATAATTCTGTGACTCACCCGCCTCGCGCACTTCGTCGCCTATTCGGCCAATCTGGATCGCTTCATCATCCGTGCGACGGAGCGCCGCCAACGCCGCGAGTTTGGCTTCAATCGTTTCACGAGCCTCAAAAATCGCCTGGATGTCCGCCAAGCCGAGCTTGGAGACCGCGATGCCTCGGCGCGGGAAAATGGTCAGAACATGCTGGCCCGCGAGGCGTTGAATTGCCTCACGTACGGGCGTCCTCCCAATACCGAGACGATCAACGAGATCCTGTTCGTTCAAGACCACGCCCGGAGCCAACACGCCGGTAACGACCAGTTCCCGCAATCGACGATACGCCGTCTCAGCCGCGGACTCTATTTTGGTGTCAGAACTCTCGCGTCGTATTGATCCGCATTGTTGCAGTGACCAGCCATCCGTCTTGTTTCACAGCGTGATCCAATGTCTTCAGTCGTTGCGACGTCGACCCGAATATCTCGCTGCGATGTTGCGACTGCGTCGAGAATCGACTGCGTAGGCGCGTCGGAAGTCACTCGCGGTCGCCTCGAAGACGGGACGGCCACGACCCCAAACAGTTTGTTACGCCGGCTCGCCTCTACCATCTTGTGGCATCCCCGAGAGTAGACGTGAGATCGCGAAGGCAGCCCCTGGCTATTCAATCTATCCGAGAACTCATCGGTTAACCGCAGTAGTTCGGTACCTATTGACAGACCCACCGAGTCTGATATCATCGCAGTAAGAATACATACATCATACACTGCTTAGTTGATATATCAACTGGCTGGCCGAACTCCATTCGCGTACCTCGTCTCGATTCTGTCGGCGCCCGCTACCGGATCCATTTTCAGACCCGAGAAATCCAGTCAACGGGCGTACGCACGTGAGTCGCGCAGATGTTCGCTTCAAAGCAACGTCTCAGCCGCTGGGAGGAGACCAGAATTGGACTTGACGCGAACGCCCGCAATCGACCATCATGCGCACCCATTTCGGAGTGGTGCGGCGGTATTCGGCGCGAACGGGCTCGGGATGCCATCACTGCCGCTCTCTGCGGTGCGAGGACGCAGGAGAACGAGACCATGCAGTCGTCGCGGATGTTCGTAGTCCTCGATCGCCCGCTCACGAGGGTAATGCGTGGGTTGGGAGAACTCGATTGAGAGACATGCGGTGCGATGCGAAATCAAGAAGCAAAGGAGATTTCAGCCGATATCCGACGTGGCCGCCGCTGAGAGGAGGTCATGCGCCGCGGAGGTGCAGAGCGAGCGGATCAAATCGCGCCTTGGTGATTGGTGATGCGATGTGACGCCCCAGATGCGACGACATCGACAATGCTTTGTTGCAGAGACCGAGGAGGTTCAAACGTGAGCGAGGTTCAACAGAGATTCGGTGAATTGGTGCTAAACGCTCGCTTGTCACGGCGAGCGGTCGCGCAACGTGCAGCAGCCCTCGGCGTGTCGGGCGTCGCATTGTCTGCCTTACTCGCGGCCTGTGGTGGATCGAGCACCCCGAAACCCGCAGCGACAACCGGTTCAGGATCATCGTCCGGTTCCAGTGCAACGTCGTCGTCATCCACGACGTCGTCAAACTCCGGATCAACTGGCGGCACACCGAAAACCGGCGGTACCTTCGTATTTGGCGCTTGGCAAGACGCGGACACTCTGGACCCCCACACCACGGGACTCGCCGCGACCAGCCGCATCCTCATTCAAATTTATGATGCGCTCGTCTGGAAGAATCCCGAGGACAAGAAACTCTATCCGGGTCTGGCCGAGAAATGGGAGGTGTCGTCGGATGGTACACAGTACACCTTCAACCTCCGGCAGGATGTCAAGTTTCACAACGGCGAAGAGTTCACGTCGGATTCAGTGAAGTTCAGCTACGATCGTATTGTCGACCCGGCAACTAAATCGCTTGGGCGGCAGCTTGGGTCCATACAATCGAACGGATACACCAGATAAATATACGGCTGTCGTAGTCTTTGATCAGCCTTTCACCCCGTTCCTTGACTACGTGAGCGTGACGCTTGGACTGCGGCCGGTATCCCGGAAGGCGTATTCGGACCTTGGGACGGACATCAACGTTCATCCGGTCGGAACGGGCCCGTTCATGTTCAAGGAGTACGTCAAACAGGACCACTTCACCATGGTCAAGAATCCCGACTACAACTGGGCGCCGTCGTTTCGCAAGCACCAGGGTGCGCCTTATCTGGACGAGATTGATTGGAAGATCATTCCGGAACCGGGGACGCGTACTGCGGCACTTGATAGTGGTCAGGTGATGGCCATCGAAGAAGTCCCGCCACAGAACGTCGTCCAGTACAAGCAGCAGTCGAGCAAATACTACATTCAACAGTCCGCGACGCCTGGACAGCCACGCATGATCCTGGTTAATACCAAGCAGGCGCCGACCGACGACTTGGCGGTTCGGCAAGCATGCATCATGGCGACCGATCAAGATACCATCATCAAATCAATCTACCTGGGCGTGTATACCCCATCCCATAACCTGATGGATCCACTGACGCCCGATTACACCAAGGATATCAACCAGTATTTCCAGTTCGATCTGAACAAGGCCCAGCAGACACTCGATACTGCTGGTTGGAAGCCCGGCTCCAATGGCATTCGCGAAAAGGACGGTAAGCCGCTACAAATCCTCTTCATCTCAAACTCGGCAAACGACTTTCAGCGAATTGCCGAACTTATGCAGGCAACCTACAAGAAGGCCGGCATCGATATGCAGATCCAGTTCGAGAGTCAGCCGAGTGTCTTCAGTACCTATAACAAGGGGCCGCAGAATTTCGCGGACTTCTTCTTCTGGGATCCGTCTCCAGATCAGTTAGCCGCAACCTATGGATCGGCCAATATTGAGACCGGATTCAACTGGTCTCACTACAGCAACCCGGACTTCGATAAGCTGGTTCAGGAAGCGGCAGCCTCGACCGATCCAGCGAAAGTGAGCGACTTGTATCATCAGGCGCAGATCATCCTCGCGAAGGATTCGGTTGCGATCCCAATTCAGGAGAAGATTGCCCTAGTCGTGATCGACAACAAGGTCAAGAATGTCGTGTTCGACGCGAACCCGTATCCGTATTACTACGATTCCTGGCTCGGCTAGCAATACACGAGTGGACGGTTCCTCGCATGAGCTTGTTTCGCTTAGGGCGAGGGACCGTCGCTCAGGCTCGTTGGCGCCGAACGATCGTTTGGTGACCTCAGATGTAGCACCCTGGAGTCTGTCGTTATGCTTCGGTTCTTTGTTTCCCGGCTGGTCAGTGCGATACCCGTGCTGTTTGGTGTCTCGCTAGCTGTCTTCCTCATGATCCATCTCCTCCCGGGAGACCCAGCCACGATCATGCTGCAGGGAGCGCCGGCTTCAGCCCAAGATATTCAGAACCTTCGCCATCAGCTTGGCCTGGATCAGCCACTCTATGTGCAGTATTTCAAGTACATGGAGCGCGTCGTACGAGGTGACTTCGGCATCTCGATTCACACGCGTCGTCCGGTCCTGACCGAGATCGTGACGGTGTTTCCTTCGACGCTGCAACTGGCGTTGGCTGCGATGGGTGTTGCGGTGGTCATGGGTATTATCCTCGGGATTGTCGCCGCACTGCGACACAACACATGGGTTGACACCTTGAGTATGGGCGTAGCCCTCTTCGGGGTGTCCATGCCAAACTTCTGGATCGGTCTGCTCCTGATCCTCGTCTTCTCGGTTCGCCTCCACTGGTTTCCAGCGGTCGGCATTGGCGGCCCTTCACATCTTGTGTTGCCGGCTATCGCGCTCGGCGCGAACTTCTCCGCTATCACCGCGCGGCTCGTCCGTTCGAATATGCTAGAAGTGCTCCGTCAAGATTACGTCACCACCGCCCGCGCCAAAGGGCTGGCAGAGCGCCGCGTTGTGATGGGTCACACCTTACGCAACGCGCTGATTCCAGTGATTACAATCGTCGGGTTGCAGTTCGGCACACTGCTCGGCGGCGCCGTCGTGATTGAAACCGTGTTTGCGCGTCAGGGGTTGGGCCAGCTCGCCGTCACCGCGATTATGGGCAAGGATTTCCCGTTGATCCAGGGGATTGTTCTCGTATCCGCCGTGGTGTACGTCTTTGTGAATATCTTGGTCGACTTTTCATATACACTTCTGGATCCCAGAATCACTTCAGAGAGTATGTCCTAGATGGAGAGTATGGCGTGACTGTCGCTGACGCATCCACCCGCTCCGCCGACCTGACGGCGGACCTTACCCGAAAACAGAAGACATGGTTCCGAGAAACGTTGTCGCGGTTCGTTCAGAATCGGGGGGCGGTCGTCGCGGCCGTTGTCCTGATGCTCGTCTTTCTCGCGATTGCGCTGGCTCCGGTCATCGCACCCTACTCACCCATAGAACCAGATACGACCAACATCGCCGCGCATCCTTCGTTGCATCACCTGCTCGGGGACTGACGCTATCGGACGGGACATTCTGTCGCGCATCCTCTATGGAGGGCGACTGACCGTCGTCGTCGGTGTGCTGGCAATTCTGATCGCGTGCGGAGTGGGTATGCCGCTCGGCATGATCGCCGGATTCTATGGTGCATGGGTCGATCGGCTGATTTCCCGGCTGATGGACATCATGCTTGCATTCCCAGGAATTCTCCTCGCGATGGCGGTCGTGGCCGTGCTGGGAAGTAGCGTCGTCCACGCGACGATCGCCGTAGGAATCTCGCTGATACCGGGATTCGTGCGTCTGGTTCGCGGTTCCTATCTCAGTGCACGGGAGAACGTCTATGTCGAGGCCGCTCGGGCCATCGGCGTCGGAGATGCACGGATCATGGTACGGCACATTCTGCCGAACGTGGTCGCGCCAATCACCGTGCTGGCCACGGTCGCGACAGGCTGGGCCATCATCATCGGCGCGTCGCTCTCATTCCTGGGGCTCGGCGTACAGGCCCCAACGCCCGAGTGGGGGGCTGACCTGGCATCAGGTCGTCAATGGATTCAACTTGCCTGGTGGATGACGACCTTTCCCGGCATTGCCATATTGATCGTGATTCTCGCGTTGAATCTCGTTGGGGATGGTGTCCGTGACGCAGTCGACCCAAGACTGAGAAATCGCTAGGCCGTAGGTGGTAGGACAGCAGAGACGAGCGGAGGGCTGAGGACCGTGATCTTTGATTCGCATACGCATATCGACGAAGCTGGGTTCTGGATAGACCCGCCGGAGACAATCCTGCGCCTGATGGACGAAGCCAACATCGACAAGGCCGTGGTCATGACGTACCGAGACGCTCCACTGCCGACGGGCGGTGACCCTTTGGAGTATGTCGCCGATGCGTGTCGAAAATATCCACGGCTGGTTGGCTATGCACGAATGAATCCGCGCGCCGGTGACCAGGCCGTGCACGAACTCGAGCGCGCGTTTGCAGATCTCGGCATGAAGGGTCTGAAACTCCATCCGGTATCGTATGTCATGCACCCGGCGTCTCCAGAGACTATTTCGCTCATCAAGAAGGCAGCCGAGTGGCACGCTCCGACGCTCTTTCACTGCGGAGATGAAGATTTCACCTTGCCGTATCAGATCGCCCAGGCGGCCGAACTCGTCCCAGAAGCGACGATCATTCTCGGTCACATGGGAGGGTACTTCCACGTCGAAGACGCCATCCAAGCAGCGAAACAACGTGCCAACCTCATTCTCGAGACGTCGGCCATGCCGTATCCCCACATGATCAAACGGGCCGTTGACGAGATCGGTGCCGAACGAGTGCTCTTCGGATCGGATGGTCCAGGCTGCGATCCCACCATTGAGATCGACAAAATCAAATCGGCCGGCCTTTCGGCTGCCGATGAGGAGAAGTTGTTCTCAAGCAACATCGAACGAATCTTGAGTCAGGTGGGGAGATAGATCGATGAAATTGTTCGATGCTGACGTCCGTCTTGGACAAAGCCTGTTCGGATACAATCTCGATTTGGCAACGCTCCGACGCAACATGGATCAACTTGATATCGGACGGGTCCTCCTCAGCAGTGTCCGACCCAGGAACTATGACCTGATCGCTGGCAATGACGCGGTCTTGAGGGCAGTCAATTCGGACCGCGACCGGTTCGTCGGACTCGCACGGATTGACCCGTGGCAAGGTGATGATGCCGTGGCTGAGCTCCGTCGAACGGTCAGGCAGGGCGGATTACGCGGCGTCTTTCTTGACCCTTGGGAAGATCACTTCACCGTATCAGACCCGATGCTTGATCCGATTGTCGACACCGCCGTTTCGCTGGGCGTACCAGTCATGGTGGCTGGCGGCTATCCACAGTTCGCGCATCCAAGTCAGATCGCCGCGCTCGCACGGCGACATCCCGATGCAACCATCATTGCGACGCACGGAGGACAGATCAACATTAGCGGACTCCTGCTCGGTGACGCCCAAATCATGCTCAGGACCGCGCCCAACGTCATCATCAACACCTCAGGCGTCTATCGCGAGGATTACCTCGAAGATAGCATTGCCGAGTTCGGCACGCACCGCGTGATCTTCGGCAGTGGAGCTCCGATCTTCGATCAGGCATTTGAGACGCAGCGCATACATCGAGCGCACGTCGATGATGCCGTCAAACAGCAGATCGGCTGGGACAATATCGCGCGACTGGTCGAATAACTGGACATCGATGGGTGAGTGCCGGCGAGACCCACGCTTCTTCGCACCACCGGCATCAAGTGCGAGCACGTCATTCGCAGCAGACGATCCGGGGCTTCACGTTCGGTTCGCCCGGTCGCGAGTCGAGCGACGGCGGCGGTCCACTCCTCTACCGCGAACGTGATCCGGTCGACGCATGCAGCGTGAGCTGAACAATGGAGACGGACGGCGATGTCAACGGGAGCGCATGACGAGGACTGGCGTGGGAAACGTGCGGTTGTCACCGGAGGAGCGTCCGGAATCGGGAAAGCGGTGGTCCGATCGCTGGTCGAACGGGGGTGTCACGTAGCTGCGATCGATGTTGATAGCGCGGCGCTCGCGGAGCTCCGTTTGACGCCGAACATCGACCAGACGCAACTGGTAACGAGGGTTACCGACGTCAGCCATTGGGCCGACGTGAAGACTATGGCGACAAATCTGATAGCGGAATTTGGCGCACCGCATTTCCTCGTTCCGAATGCGGGAATCAATCCACCGGCTGCGTCTCAGGAGAACATCGATGAAGAGTTCTGGGACCAGGTACTCGACGTCAATCTCAAAGGGATGTTCGCCTGCTGTCACGCGTTTCTTCCGGCCATGGCCGCGGCGGGAACCGGATCCGTTGTGAATCTTGCCTCGGTCTCGGGGCTCACTGGCTGGGGAGGATCGGCAGCATATTGCGCATCCAAGGGCGGCATCATCGCGCTCACCAAGGCCCTCGCTGCCGAGTACGGATCGCAAGGTATTCGCGTCAACTGTGTCTGCCCCGGTTCGGTACGAACGCCTATGGTCCTCAACAATCTCGAACGTTCCGCTGACCCTGATGCGCAACTCGAAGAGACAGGGCGACTTCACCTCCTTGGGCGGGTCGCGGAACCTCAGGAGATTGCCGACACAATCCTCTATCTCCTCAGTCCACAGGCATCCTTCATCACCGGCAGCGCAGTTGTCGTCGACGGCGGGCTCACCGCGGTCTAAGCACGTAGTTTGAGGGGCGATGCATCATGAGCCGGATCGTGATCGCGCACGGTGGCGTAGACGTTCCGCTAACGTCTGAATACCAATCCACCGTCGATCGAGCCGCCGTGAACGCATATCAACAATTGAATGAGGGACTCCTGAGTGCGGTGGAATCCGCCATTAACCACATGGAAGACGATGCCGCGTTCAACGCCGGTGTGGGATCCGTGCTCAATCGTGATGGCGAAATAGAAATGGACGCCCTGATCATTGATGGACGGACCGGGCGTGCCGGTGCGGTTGCAGCAATTCAAGCCGTCGCGCATCCCATATCCGTCGCACGTCGTGTGCTGGACGAGACGCCCTACGTGCTACTTGCTGGGAACGGCGCGAGTCTGTTCGCGCGAGATGAAGGATTTGATATCGCCGACTGCGAGACCGCGCCACAGCGAGCCGCGTGGAAACAGATGCGGCAAAGTGGATCGCTGCAGGCGATCGGCATCAACGCGTTTACCGGCCAGGTAAGCCCGGCGCCGTCGGACACAGTCGGCTGTGTCGTTTTCGCTGACGGAAACCTCGCCGCAGGTGTCTCGACCGGTGGATTGTTTTTCAAAGCTCCAGGACGTGTCGGCGATTCGGCGATCGTGGGAGCAGGAGCCTTTGCCTCACCGGTCTGCGCCGTGGCCGGTACCGGACTGGGGGAAGCCTTCCATGAACTTCTGCTCGCACGCCGAGTCGCCCAATTAATCGAAACCGGAGTCCACCCGCAGACCGCCGCCGAAGAAGCCATCGCCTTCCTGGAGGAACGGCGTGGCGGAATCGGAGGACTGATTGTGGTGGACCACCGCGGTCGAATCGGTGTCGCGCATAACGGTCACTGTCTGGCCTCGTCAGTCGTCATCAATGGTCAATTGACATCCCGATCCCCGACGGTTGTGAAAAAGCGCGAGCCAATTGAAGGGTTCACGGCGCCGGCCATCTCGCCCAAGAGCTAGGAAGGGTGCAACGCTCGTCCTCCGGAGCACCATCCGCTAAACAACGCGGGGACCTATCGACACGGCAGACCGAGCAAGCCATCCATTCCGGGCATGACAGGGCGATCACCGGTGCTCTCGAGCGTATGCCAACGGCACGGACACAGGACCGCCGCTGGGCGACGTCATGCTGCATGCGTGCCTTCCCAACACCAGCTACGTCACGCAGGTCGAAGGCAGTCGCGCGTGCCACCTGTGGGACAGTATCCACGTCACCGGGGAGGTCGAATTCTACCGTCGGCGGGTACTCACTGCGTTGCAGGTGGAATCCGATGAGGACGATGCCAACCAACTGTTCGACTTCGCACGTCTGTTCGCGGAATTCAGGAACTCTCGGCCAATTCGGCCCGGGCGTTTTTGTCGCCGCGTGAACGCCCTCTCCCTGGAGGAGAGCGCCGGTGGCCAGTTCGTGCTAGGACCGATGGCGCACGGCGCGGGACCATTGGGGGGCGGCAGGAAGGCGCGTGCGAGGGTATCATCCTGTGCACGTTCCAATCTCGTTTCAATCTGGCTGGTGTACTTGACTTCGGGACACTTCGGTGGCCATACTGTGAGCATCACATCGCCTTCCGGACATTTGCATTTGATCTTCCCACCGCCGGAACCTGTTGACACAACAACAGCGAGCGCTGTGTTCGCTTTGGGCCGGGTTGAATGTGCGATGCTGCGCGTAGAGACACGCGCGTCGTGCCATCGTCAACAGTCCAGGGCCGCCCAGAACGTCCATTCCACGTAGCTTGTTAATCTAAAATTCTTGCGATTTGCAGATCAGACGCTATACTGTATTTCGTTCAGTCGACTTAACAGAAAGTTAATCAACGAGAAGGATTCCTGAATACAGCGCCTGCGTCGGGTGGGGACCATGACGCGAGCGCCGCGACACAACTCAGTTGGGGGATTGACGTTACGGTGTTTGGGAAGGGGACGCCGGCTTCCTCGATCGACTCCGCGGAGCTGCTTAATGCGGACTCTGCGCGTCATCGAACGGGTCGGCGTAGGGATTCACTTCAGCCAATAGTGGTGCAAGCCAGCAGCCATGCGCGCATCGAGTTCGTCGTGCGTGATCTGGCCGCCGAACTCGGCTACGTGCCGCCGAGCCGCTGGTATCGCGTCACTAAGCGGGCGATCGACCTGATCGTCGCGTCGCTCGGGCTTATCCTCCTCTCACCACTCTTCCTTCTAATCGCCATCCTGATCCGGCTCGATTCGCCCGGCCCGGTCTTCTTCCGCCAGACGCGTGTCGGCCAGTGGGGCCGCATCTTCTCGATCTACAAATTCCGCTCGATGTCCGATGGCGGCCTGCGCTATTTCCATGACGATACGCATAAGGTGCCGCACGACCCGCGCATCACCCGCATCGGCCGCTGGCTGCGCCGCACCAGCCTGGACGAACTGCCGCAGCTGATCAATGTGCTGCGCGGCGAGATGAGCCTGGTCGGCCCGCGACCGGAGATCCTCGACATCGTGCGCGACCAGTACGAGCGCTGGCAGTTCGAGCGCTTCTTCGTGCCGCAGGGGATCACCGGGTGGTGGCAGGTGAAGGGGCGCGGGCAGCTGCTGCACAAGAACAGCACCTACGACCTCCACTACGTGCGCCACGCCTCGCTGGGGCTCGACGCGCAGATCGTCTTCCTCACCTTCTGGTCGGTCGCACGGATGACGGGAGCGTTCTGATGGCCATTCAGCTGGCGGTCGATCCATATGCGCTGTCGCCGGTTCCAACCGACGTCGCCTCGCGCCAGGTGCTCGGCATGCGGGTCGACGCGACCTCGTACGCCCACGCGGCCCAGACGGTGCTGCGCTGGGCCAGGCACGGCGAATCGCGCTACGTCTGCGTCTCGAACGTGCACATGGTGATGGAGGCGTACGACGCACCGGAGTTCCAGCGGATCGTCAACGGCGCCGACCTGGTGACGCCGGACGGCATGCCAGCTCGTCTGGGCGCTCAAGGCGCTCGGAGAGCGAGACGCCTCGCGCGTCTACGGGCCGGACCTGACTCCGATCGTCTGCGCGCTGGCCGAGCGGGATGGCGTGCCGGTCGGCTTCTATGGCGGCAGCCCGGACTCGCTGGAACGCATGGTGGAGAACCTGAGGCAGACCTTCCCGCGGCTTCCGGTGGCCCACGCGTACAGCCCGCCCTTCCGCCAGCTGACGGCTGAAGAAGACCGAGCCGAGATGGACGATATCCGCGCCTCCGGCGCGCGCATCCTCTTCGTCGGCCTCGGCTGCCCGAAGCAGGAGCGCTGGATGGCCCAGCACCGCGGCCAGATCGACTGCGTGATGCTCGGCGTCGGCGCGGCGTTCGATTTCCTCTCCGGGCAGAAGGCGATGGCGCCGGATTGGGTACAATCGGCCGGACTCGAATGGGCGTTTCGCATGATAGCGGAACCAAGGCGTCTCTGGAAACGTTATCTTTACAATAATCCGCGATTTGTGAGACATTTCGCGTCGCAGTTGGCGCACGAGCGCCCGGCACTGCGCGGACAGCTGTAGCCGAGGATGACGCATTGCCCAGGAATGACCCGAGGGGGCACGATATGACCATCTCGAGTAACGGGCTCAACGGACACCACGACTGGCCGGACCCGCAGGAGTTCTGGAAGGATCGCAATGTCCTGGTAACGGGCGGAGCCGGGTTCCTGGGGAAGCATGTGGTGGCCAAGCTGCGAGAGCGGGGCGCGACGAACATCTTCGTGCCGCGCAGTGCGAACTATGATCTGCGCCGGCGAAGGACGCGATTCTGCGGGTGCTCGAGGAGTCGAAGCCCGCGCTGATCATCCACCTGGCGGCGGTCGTGGGCGGCATTGGCG
Organism: uncultured Chloroflexia bacterium; assembly: GCA_963728335.1. Classification (GTDB taxonomy): domain Bacteria; phylum Chloroflexota; class Chloroflexia; order Thermomicrobiales; family Thermomicrobiaceae; genus CALAGB01. The sequence continues at coordinate 6,119 of CAVSJP010000004.1, read as the reverse complement.
CCAATCGTGAGAACCCCGGCAAGTTCTTCTACGACAACGCCATCATGGGCATTCAGCTCATGGAGGAGGCGCGCAAGGCTGGAGTCGACAAGTTCGTCTCGGTCGGCACCGTCTGCGCCTATCCGAAGCACACGCCCGTTCCCTTTAAAGAAGAAGACCTCTGGAACGGCTACCCGGAGGAGACGAACGCGCCCTACGGCCTGGCGAAGAAGATGCTGCTGGTGCAGGGGCAGGCGTATCGCCAGCAGTACGGCTTCAACGCCATCTACCTGCTGCCGGTGAACCTCTATGGCCCGGGCGACAACTTCGACCCGGCCAGCTCGCACGTCATTCCGGCGCTGATCAAGAAGTGCATCGACGCGCGCGAGAGCGGCGCGCCGTTCATCGAGGCCTGGGGAACCGGCTCGGCCTCCCGCGAGTTCGTGTACGTGGAGGACGCGGCCGAGGGGATCGTGCTGGCGGCCGAACGCTACAACGACCCGGAGCCGGTCAACATCGGCGCGAGCTTCGAGATCACCATTCGCGACCTGCTGGAACTGATCTGCGAGGTGACCGGCTACGAAGGCAAGATCGTGTGGGACACCAGCAAGCCGGACGGCCAGCCGAGACGGAAGCTGGATGTGAGCGAGGGAAACTCCGATTTTCGTTCGTGGCACAGACGAGGTTCGGCGAAGGGTTAGAAAAGACGGTTGCTTGGTATGAGGCCGTAAGTGCACTGAGGACCTCGCCTCAGCGCGAGTTTTCAGCCTGATGCAGGTAGGTCAGACCAGTGTAGGTTTCCTGCCTCTCGGTGTCGTTGCACGGCCATGCCCCCGCACGTTCCGCGTCAAGATAGCAGGGAACAACGACGGCGCCGAGGTTGAGGTCGAGGCTAGTGGCCAAACGCGCCCTATCGTATATTTCGACGACCGCGCCGAGGGCGCCGACCAACTGACGGGCTGACGATATTGGCTCACGCGTTGATGATGGTCAGGTTGAAGGTTCTGCGCCACGTGGCTGGCAACGCTGAACGATCCCTTGCAAAGAACTTGTTCCAGGGCGCGTCTGCCGCGTTTGTCGTCCAATCTCTGGGGGTAGTCTCTGGATACTGCTCCCAGGTCTTTCTGGCCCGATCGCTTGGAGCAAGAGAATTCGGGAATTACTCGTTTGTGGTTGCTTGGGCGTCGGTGCTAACGCTAGTTTGTGGTCTTGGTCTCCCCGACGCTGCCGTGCGATTTCTTCCGGACTATTACGCGCACGGTCGAGGCGACCTGGCTCGAGGGTTCATCCGCCGAGTCTTCAGAAGATACCGGATAAGTTGTCACCTCCATCGCAGTCGCCGCAACGGTGTCGATGCTGGCCCTCATAATGGGCAATGCGGTGGGATGGAGTGCGAGTAATCTAATGGTTGCGAGCGGTGTGCTGGCTCCCGCGCTCGCCCTGATTGGCTTCCAGTCCGAGGTGCTTCGAGCGTGCCGCAGGATAATCTGGGCATACGCGCCAACGCTCGTTGGCCGGCCGATCTGCATAACACTCCTGCTGTTGACATACTGGCTTCTGGTGGACGCCCAACGCTGGGCACCGCGATTGTCGGTGCGGCAGCCAGCTCAATCCTGGTTTTCGCAGTTCAGCGGGTTCGGATTCGGTCTATCATTCGGGCAAACGCCTAAGGGAAGGGGCCAGCTCCGAACCCGGGAGTGGCTGCGGACTTCCGTGCCGCTGCTGGCGATGAGTTCATCCATCCTTCTTTTTCAGTCCGGCCGCCCAAACTCCACCGGTTCGCCTCGCCTGCCCCAAATCCCGGGATCAGAAGGGCCATCGACCCGCTTGACGCGCCCAAGGGGTACCGCCAGCCTACTCCGCCCCCGTGGGGCTGACCGAAGGGAGGTGATGCCCTAATGAGATGGCTTATTGTCCATCCTGGTTTAGGCCCCCAACTTCAGCGTCGCCGACATGCACAACGGGTGGGCGAGGCGCTCCGCGGGCTCGGCGAGCAGGTCATGGAATCCCAGCTCGACGCCCGGCTCACCTTTTTCGACTCCGCGCTCATGCCCGACGAGACCGCCCAGGCCGACAGCGAAGGGCGCCGCCCGGCCCGCAAGGCGCTGACCAGCGAGCAGGCCGTCGAGCTCGCCTGCGGACTGGGCTGCTCAGCGAGTGCTATAGATGGTGGCCGCATGTCGTGCTGTGCGTCTCCGCGTTCTTCACCCCGCCGTTCGTGCTGGAGGTCATGCGGTCCCGCCCGGCCACAAGATCGTCATGCTGTTCACCGAGTCGCCCTACCAGGACGGCCAGCAGCTGGAGATGGCCAAGTACGCGGACATCAGCCCTGCTCGAACGACCCGGCCACCCTCGACGAATACCAGGCCGTCTGCCCCGTCGCCGAGTACATGCCGCACTCCTACCGGCCGTCAGTGCATCACCCGCTGCGCCCGGGCACGGTGCGCGGCACGACCTGGCGTTCACCGGCACCGGATTCCCGTCCCGGATCGAGTTCTTCGAGGAGCATGAACCTGGCCGGGCTGGACGTGGCACTCGGCGGATTCTGGGGCCGCCTGCCCGCGGACTCGCCGCTGCGCGCGGTACCTGCTGCCGCCGCGCGGAGGCGACGCCTGCATCGACAACACCGAGACGGCCGCCCTGTACCGGCAGGCGACGCACGGGGATCAACTTCTACCGCCGCGAGGGCGAGCAAGGCCGCGCCGACCGGGGCTGGGCGTGCGGGCCCAGCGAGATCGAGATGGCCGCGTGCGGGCTCTGGTTCGCCCGCGACGCCCGGCCGGAAAGCGACGAGCTGTTCCCGATGCTGCCGTCCTTCACCGGCCCGGCGGAAGCATCCGACCTCATCCGGTGGGCGCTCGCGCACCCGGACGAGCGGGAACGAGTCGGCACGGCAGGCACGCGCGGCGATCGAGGGCCGCACTTTCGAGAACGCGGCGAAGCGGCTACTCCGGCTGCTTGACCAGCAGAAAGGGACATGACAGTGGCCAGGCATCACGGGCGCAACGCAAGGATCTACCTCAGCGCGACCAACGGCGGGACGGCGACACCGCTGCCGTTCCAGGCGTCATGGTCCATCAACCAGGCGACCGACCGGCAGGACGTCACCGCGTTCGGCGACACCAACAAGATCTACGTCGCCGGCCTCCCGGACAGCACCGGGGACTTCGGCGGGTTCCTCGACGACTCCACGTCCCAGACCTTCATCGCCGCGCTCGACGGCCTTTCTCGAACGTTTTATCTATATCCGGACGTCACATCTTATCCAAATAACTGGTACTGGATGGGACAAATTCTGGTGGACGCATCGGCTGACGGGGCAGTGGGCGGCCCGGTCAACTTCAAGTCCACCTGGTCCGCATCGAGCGCCATCAGCAGGTATACCCCGCTGGGCCTGAACACCTAGTTTCCCTGGCGGGCCGGGCGGCTCTCGGCTTCCAGGCCCTTGCGGAGCAGGATCCGGACCGCCTCGGCGAAGGACTGGATGCTGTACCGGGCCTGGTAGGCGCGGATGTCATCGGCGAGGTCGTCGTCGATCCGCAGCCGCTGGTCAACGGTCATCGTCAGTAGCTCCATTCGGCGATGGGCTGGCCGTCCAGGTTGGGCGCGTACACGATCTGGCCGTGCGGGCTGGCCACGTCGAAGGACAGCCACCCGGTGACGGTCTCCCCGGCAGCGAGCGTGGACATGATGTCCTGGTTCTGCTGGCTGCTGCTGAGTGCCTCGTAGGCGTTGCCGCTGTCCCAGGTGTAGTGCCGGTTCCCGGCCAGCGCGTAGAAGTCCAGCGCGTTGAGGTCCCATCCGTCGGTGTATGACGGGTCGGCGGTGGCCTTGACGTGGACGATGACGTAGTAGCCGTTGGCTGGCCGCTCACCGTAGGACGGGTCGGCGGGCTGCGTCGTGACGCGGGCTGATTCGACGGTTACGGTGCCGACGGTGGCGTCGCTGGAGTCGCCGAGGGTCTCGGCCTGGCCGACGGCGAGCATGTCCGGGCCGCTGGGGGCCGGGGACGGGGAATCTCCGGGGCAGTACCCGGCAGGGTTCAGAAACGTGCAGGACTGACCGTTAGGGTCCGTGACCTGAGGCGGGGCAGCCGGGCTAGGTGGCGGCATGCTGGCAGTCGAGCGACAGCCGCGGCGGGCCGCTCGGCGGCCTTCTGGCCCGCGACGGCTCCGGCGATGCTGCCGCCGATGATGAGGCCGGTGATGGCGATCAGCGTAGTGAGGATCTTATGCCGGGCGGGCCACCGCCTGCGGGGCGGCTGCGGGCCTTCCGGCGGATACGGGCGGTGGGCTGGTCAGGCGGGGCGGGACTGTCGATGTTGGTCATAATGTCCCCCTTTCGTACTCACACTGTACCCGGTTCGTACTCAGGTTGGGCAAGGACTTTGGTCCTGTCTTCCGCGGAGAGGAACACATGGCCGACATGGCGAGCCAGCTGGAGGCCGCCGCGTTCCGGCTGCGCCGCGCCGGGCGAGGACGACCTGGCCCGCGAGCTCAACGCGGCGATGCGCCGCGGCGTGCAGCCGGTGCCCGGCGGATCCGGGCCGGGCTCAAACCGCGCCTGCCCGACCCGTACGCCGAGACCCTCGACGCCGACCTGGATATCAAGGTCATCGCCCGGAACTCCGGCGGTGACGCCGTGGTGTCGGTCACCGGGACGACGCGCAGCGGGAAACGCCGCAGGCTCAGGCGGCTGGAAAGCGGCGTCCTGGAGCATCCTCTCTGGGCCGCCGCGAGCACTGGTATGCGCAGGCCGTCAGCCCGGACTGGTTCACCGGCCCGGCGGAAGACGCCGCGCCGCAGGTCCGCGCCGGGCTCGAGCAGGCGCTGCGCGACGTCGCCGCGAAAGCAGAGGCAAGGGAGCCTAGGTGAAGATCACCATCAACGGCGAGGTCTACGACTACGACGGCGCAAGGCGCCGATGTGCGACGCGCTGTGCATCGAGGACACCTACAAGCGGCCGCTACGTGCAATGGGAGGAAGACCTGGCGGCCGGTCGGCCCGGGCGATGTGCGTGCTGGCCTGGCTCATCTGGCGGCGGGACGGCCGCGACGTGCCGCTGCAGGACATCCTCGACGGCAAGGTCGACTTCGACCTGGGCGAGATGCTCCAGTCGATGGTCGAACGGCGGCGGCCGAGGAGCGGGCCGCCGCGGAGGCGGAGGCCGCCGCCGGTCCCTACGCCAGCCGTCGGCCCCGGCTGGCACACCTAGGACCGGGCCAGCCACCTCGGCATCTTCGCGGAAGTCTTCGGCTACACGCCCAAAGAAATCGGCGAGCTGACCACGGGCGAGTTCGACGTGCTCGTCGACTACCTGCACGAGACCGGGAAGCTGAGGGACTGACGCCGTGGCCGAGTCGATCAGGTTCGACTTCCTGTCCACCGGGCGCTGAGCAAGCTCGCCCGCGACTTCAAGACCACGGGCGACACCGCCGCCGCGGCGGCGCGGGGCGCCAAAGTCCTGTCAAGAGGTCATCGAGAAGCTCGGGCAGAAGGAGAACCGCACCGCCGCCGAGTCGGCGCTGCTCGCGAAGGCGCTGCGGCAGACCGGCGACGCGGAGGACCGGGCCGCCGCCAAGGCCGTCGCCGCCGACGCCGCGATCCGCCGCCTCGACGACGCGATGCAGGAAGAGAAGCGGGACGCGCTCGAGGCCGCCGCGGCGAACCGGCTGCTCGGCGACTCGTTCGGCAAGCTGGCCGAGAAGGCCGGCGGCGCGTCGCTGCTGGGCACCCTGGGGGCGCTGACCCCCGCGCTGATCCCGCTGGCCGGGGGATCGCCGCCGGGGTCGGCGCGATCGGCGTGTCGTTCGGCGCCGCCGCCGTCGGCGCGGGCCTGTTCGGCGCGCTGGCCAAGTCGGTCTTCACCAACGTCTCCAAGGACAACCAGAAACTCCAGACGGCGCAGAAGCAGCTCGCGGCGGCGCAGATCGCCCGGTCGCAGGCCACCACCAAGGCCCAGCGGGACGCGGCGGACAAGCAGATCGAGGCGGCCCAGGACACCGTCGCGGCCATCCGGTCCGAAGGCCCGGCCTACAACCAGGTCCTCGACCTGTCCAAGGAAATCGGCACCAAGTGGAAGGTGACGGCCGCCCAGATCGCGTCCCCGGCGCTGGTGCCGTGGCTGACCGCGGTCATGCC
>CAVSJP010000003.1:0-711199 GCA_963728335.1 uncultured Chloroflexia bacterium | reverse complement strand
GGCAAATACTTGAAACTGGCGGCCGACCTGGGCGGTGACACGTTCTTCGCCGGGCGGCTCGGGGATTACAAGTATTACAACATGGATCAGGCCGTAGCGCGAGGGTTGTCGCTATTTGAGAAGTCGATTCGACTCGCAGGGGGCGTTCAATGATAGGCCATTCGACACTAACGATACACCCTAAGAGTCTTTCTACCCTCGAACCAGAGCCACTCGTCTCGGTACTCATTGCGAATTTCAACTATGCCACGTTCTTCCCAGATGTCTCGAGAGTGTGCTCAAGCAGACTTACAGCAATTTTGAGATTGTCGTATGTGACGATGGCTCCACGGATCACTCGCGGGAAGTCGTGAGGCGATACATGTCAGCTGATGGACGGCTTCGGCTTGTGGAGCAAGCCAACGCAGGTCCGGCGGCAGCGCTCAACACTGCTTTTGAAGCGTCCCGTGGGAAAGTAATCTCCATCCTCGATGCCGACGACGTGTGGCTGCCCTCTAAGCTTGAATGTGTTGTGGGGGCAATTGTCACGACCGGAGCCTCGGGTCGGTGATCCACCCATTGCGGGTAGTGAAATGTTCTGGCGAAGTCTCACCGGGCCAGCTTCCCGAGCACAAAGTCAGGGCTGGCTCGCGCCCCGGCTGCTAGCAGGCAATGCGCCGGTGCTGCCACCCGCGTCGGCGTTGACTTTCCGACGGGAGCCAGCGGAAATCGCTTTCCCGCTCCAGAGCACCTGATGTCCGGTGCGGATCGGATACTGGGGGAGGGGCCCCCCCTGTTGCAGCCAATCGGAGCGGTTCCCAGCGTTGAAGGTTTGTATGTTCAGCATAGATCCAATGTTACGGGGTATTCCGCGCAGACAACGGTTGCGGGGCTGGAGAACTCGATCCGAAACATTGACAACTGGCTCCGCGAGCGAGCCGCGTCGCTGGCGGCTCCTTATGGGCTGGAGCTTCCAGTATCGATCTCCTGGCGCAGGAGACGGCAGAAGCCCAGGTCGCGCTTGCTCTTGTGAAAGGCGAGTGTGTAAAGACCGACGGCCTCGCGTTCATCAGCAGGCGAAGGCGGGCTGTATGTCGGCGGACTATCCTCGCGGTGCCGCGTCCAATGGGTGCTTTTATCCTCAGGCTTTGGTGGGGTGAGTTCCCGCTAAAGCGGTGGTTTCGGCGTTACTTGGCGTTGTCGGCATGGTGACGATGGAAGGCGATATCCTGTTCCCGATTCATATCGACAGGTGGACTAATCCGATATCGACACTGCTTCGAGAAGTTGGCGCGCGCAACCGGCGGTGGGCCATTAACGCGTTCAGCAGTCCGGAAACCCAGGAAGACCGAATCCGTGCGCGGGATTACTGGTCCTTGGCACACGTCAATCAACTAAAGCCGTACGACCTAGTTTTGAGAAAACTGATTTCGTCCATCATGCCTCAGCCACGCCGATGAACCTGCGGGCCGCAAGAATTGCCAGCGTGAGATCGGCAGGCAGGTGCAAGCGACTTTTCACCGCGAATATCCAGCCCCACACGAGCGACGCTTTTCAAGGGAGTATGAGCGCGCAGTAATAGAGTCCGATGTGATAGTTGCTGTCAGCAACGCTGTTGCCGAGGATATCCAAGCTATTTATGGGCGTACGGTGGACAAGATCATTCCAAATGGAGTGGACATTCAGTTCTTTCTCCGGCATTCGGGGCGACGCAGACTGCCGCTTCATCAGAGCTCAAGGGGCCTTTCGTCCTCTACTTGGGGACTCTGTGTCAGCGCAAACGCCCTGACTTCGTGCTCGAGATTGCCGCGTTGATGCCAGACGTGCAGTTCATAATGGTCGGTGGCACTGACGGCTCCGCTTTCTCGGCACGGCTGATTCAGCTAATGCCCCGGTTCAGTAATGTGCAATGGCTTGGGCACGTCGGTCGTTCCCGACTTCGGGATATCATGCGAGAGACGGCGCTACTCGTGTTCCCATCGGAGATCGAAGGCCTGCCGCTGAGTGTGCTGGAAGCAATGGCGATGGGATTGCCCACAATTGCACAGCCGACGAGTTCACTACCCGAGGTCGTGATCGACGGCGTGACCGGGTGGCTTTTGTCCTCCGACCTCGACGGAGGCCTGGGAGAGCCGCATTCGCGAAGTTCTTAGCTGGTCAGGAGCGGAAAAACGTTCGTTTGCTCGCGGCTCCCGCGAGCTCGCCATGGCAAGGTATTCCTGGGACATAATTGCTGATGAGTACGACCAACTCTACGAGACGCTCGTGGCTAGATAGCGATGTGTAGACATGCAACTGTATTTGAGGGAGCCGTAATCTTAGCACTCGTTCTCTGCTTTTCTCCATTCAAACTTTTTGGATATGTTGCACCTTGGGCGGTGATTGCTTGGTTCTCGCTGAGAGCCAAGGACTCCAGGCCACTAGTTCGAATTCTCTTTTGGATCTTGCCCATGCTAGCTCTGGTGTCACTTCGCGCTTCCCTGGACCCGCAGTTTGTCGTGTCAAGTGGCCTCCTGATCATAGTTACATACGCCACCTTGCCGGCTGCGCTGTCGCTGCCCACCAACCGAATTGAGCTCGCCAGGATCTTGCCTCACCTCCGTCGAATCGTTTCTGTGACTTTGTTGATAGAGGGAGCAATCGGAATTGTCCAAGCGGTCCACGCGGCCCTGCTGACCCGAAGCTTTGATCTCGCCAACGGTGATCGCGTGCACGGACCCTTGTGCTGAGCTAAAGCCCGACAGGGCATTCGCCAACCCAACGTACGCGACAAACATTGCTTTGTTACTGTTGTTCTTACTACCGCACACAATTCGCGAAAAGCGCTTTAGTCCGCCGCTAATCGTCGGGGGGCTCGCCCTGGTCTTGAGCTCTGTAATTCACGTCTTGATCATGACTATAATAGCGGTTGGGGTTGCAGTGCTAGTGATCCGACCGCGGCTGCCAAGCCGCGGTTCAATGGTAATCTCGGCGCTGACTGTTCTTGCGCTGGGCCTATCAGCCCAGTATCTATTGTCAACAAATTTTGGGCTGACCCACAAAATCCTCGCTGATAGCATCAATGGGCAAACTGCCAGAACTCAAGTTGTGCATCGAGTCCTGATCGATGCCAGCCAGAAGAATCCGATGAGCGTTGTCTGGGGAGTTGGGCCGGGCCAGTTCAGCAGCAGAGCTGGATTGATCGGCACAGGGCTTTATTTCGGCGGGCCGCTACATCCCCAACACGTCCCCTTTTTGCCAACAGGGATATCAGAATATCAAAGTGAGTACCTGATGGATCTTTGGTATGGCGTGGCGTCGGTCAACTACTATGGGAGCAGCTACGCTCCGTTCTTCTCCTGGCTAAGTGTGTATTCCGAGTTCGGAATTGCAGGGCTGCTTGTCGTGGCAGTTGGGTTCGGAGCTCTGCTGGTCAAGTGCGTTAGAACTAACAGATCCGATACTCAGCAAGCTTGGACGTGCGTGTATGTGCTGTCAGCAGCGATATTTCTGCTGTTACTAGGTGCACAGGGAGAATTCTTGGGAGGTGCCACAAGCCATCCTTGTCGGGACGATGCTTGTCAAAATTGTCTTTAGCAGCCTGATTCAAGAAGCCGGTGAGCCTGCAGATGTTGCAGCAGAAGGTCCGGTGGCAAGTGCGTTGGCTGGCAAAGCGCCGGTGGCCGCATTGCCATATCGGGGATCCCTTTTTTTGAAACAGAATAAGGCGTAGATGGCAGATGATCCGAGGACTTGATCGTGATTGACCGGCTGGCGATTCTTACTAACTTCGTGCCGCCCTATCGGGTAGGCCTGTACCGTCGGATTGCCGAGTCAGCAGGGAAACTCTCAATATACTGCTCAACGCAGATGGAAACTGATCGGCCATGGCCCGTCGCGCATGCCGACCTTGACGTCATTGTTCAACGCACCGTGTCAATTCGTCGGAGGTTTGCACACCCTAACGGATTTGTAGGGCATACGACGGTCCACATTCCTATCGACACGGTACCTTTACTTTTGGCTGGACGCCCCGACGTCGTGATATCGAATGAACTTGGCACTCGGTCGATTCAGTCGGCACTGTATTCATCCATAAGCCAGCGCACCGGTCTCGTCCTCTGGGCAACGGTCTCCGAGTCTTCTGAGGCGGGACGAGGCGCAGGGCGACGGCTTCTTAGGCACGTTTTGCTTCGGCGCGCAGACGCAGTCATTGTCAACGGCAACAGCGGAATGCGATATGTAAGCAGATTTGGTGTGGAAAAAGAACGAATCTTTATCGCCCCTTACTCAATTGATTACGGGATGTTTTCAGCACAAGGCACAACCGCAAAGGTCGCGAGCACAATCCGGATCTTGTTTGTTGGCAGCTCATACCGCGAAAAGGGCTGGACCGTTTTGTCTGTGTCTTGTCAAAGTGGTGCCTCGACCATCCATGTTTCGTGGTCGACCTGGCGGTAGCGGGTAGCGGACCATGGAAGCGGGCCTTTGCGAGGGCAAATACCCCAAGAACTTGAGAATTGATCTACTCGGATCTGTCGGATATCGAGAGCTTCCCGCCGTTTCTGCGTCAGCCAGCATTCTGGCTTTTCCAACGCTCTCAGACGAATGGGGGGTTGTTGTTAATGAAGCAATGGCGGCCGGGCTTCCAGTCCTGGGCAGCATCTTCAGCCAAGCAGTCGAGGAAATGGTAACCGACGGCCTGACTGGATGGCACTTTGACCCAACAGACTACGAGTCGACTTATGACGCGATCGACGAGGCTCTAGGCAGTAGCCAGCAGCGCCTCGCAAAAATGGGAGATGAAAGCCGAGAAGTGGCGATGCGATTCACCCCAGAGGCGTCAGCTCACTCAATCGTCCGAGCAGCGGAGTTCGCACTTGCACGGAGGCGGAATTTGTGGGGCCGGCAGGCCGGTAGCGGGAGATGAACCCTGGAGGGGAAGAGAGTGAGATCGCAAAGGCTAGACGCCTCAAGAGCGATACTGGACAAAGCAACGACCCTGGCTGGTTGGCTACGCCGAGGAAGCCGGGTCCCTGGCTCGGAGTCGTGGCGTGACCGGGTAAACCTTGGCTGCGGGCTGACGGTAGCGCCTGCTTGGGTCAATATCGATGGAAGCCTCAATGCCCTCATCTCCATGTATGGCCGAAGATTCGCCCTGCTTTTTTACAGGCTTGCGGGAATGAATCAATATTATTCGAAGCACGAATACTGCTCTGTGCTCAGAAATAACTACTTCTTCCACTATGATTTGCGGCGCGGCATCCCTATGCCAAACAAATCTGCCAAATCCCGTGTACTCGTCACATTTCCTTGAGCAGTTTTTGACTTCCGCCAAGGCAGGCTGCTTTCTTGCCGAATGCCACCGAGTCCTGCAGCCGGGAGGGGTCCTCTTCAGGGTGGCCGTCCCGGATCTCGAGGTGGCCTGGGCAATGTATCGACGCGGCGAGAAACTTGAAATGCTGAGCGATTTCTTTTTTGCTGGAGCATCCGGGTTCTCGCAACATCGGTCGGCGTTTGACTACGAAATTCTCGTAGTGACCTTGTGAGGTCCGCCGGATTCGAGACGATAGAACGCAGGTCGTTCCGCGAGGGGATCGTTCCAGACCTGGACATTCTTGACAATCGCGAGAAGCACACGTTGTTTGTGGAATCCGTGAGGTAACGCAGCGACTGCCCCAAGATTCGGCAACCGACGTCGGCGCAACTGCGCTAGCCAAACGATGGGATCCGAAGTGCGCGTCGTTCTCGTCCACAATCGATATGTTACGACGGGTGGTGAGGACGCGGTATTCGCCGCTGAAACCGACTTACTTCGGTCCCACGGGCATTCAGTTCAGAACTCTTTTGGGACAACGCTGATCTGGCGGCCCGTGGCGCTCCAAGGGATCGGCTGTCTATTGCGGCATCGACCGTCTGGTCGCGAAGATCGTCGGTTCAAATTCGGTCGGTGATCAATTCGTTCGAACCAGACGCGATACATTTTCACAACACGTTCCCGCAGGTGTCGCCGTCTGCTCATTTCACTGCTTACCGGATGCACGTACCGGTTGTGCAGACGCTCCACAATTTCCGACTCCTCTGTCCCGGCGCGTTCTTCTTTCGTGATGGAGCCCCGTGCACCGATTGCCTGGGCGCGTTCCCGTGGCGCGGCGTGGCTCATGCCTGCTATCGGGAGTCACGCAGCCACTCGGCGGTCGTGGCAACGATGATTTCGACACATCAGCTGTTACGAACATGGCAACGGCGCGTGGACCAATACATTGCTCTCACGGCGTTCGGCCGAGAGCAATTCATTCGAGGCGGCTTCCCGCGTGAGCGAATCGCGATCAAGCCGAACTTCGTTGCGGAAGATCCAGGAGTCGGCAGCCACACGGGCGGGTACGCACTGTTCGTCGGTCGATTATCGGTTGAGAAGGGCGTTGAATCGCTCATCCAGTCATGGGAAAACGGCTCGTGCGGCCCGGAGCTGCGGATCGCAGGTGACGGACCGCTCCGAACGCTGGTTGAGGAAGCGGACCAACGTAATCCGCGCATACAGTATCTCGGTCGGCGATCACCACAAGAAATTTCCATGTGCATGCAGGAGGCTCAGAGCTTGATCGTACCATCACTCTGGTACGAGGGCTTCCCCATGGTCATCGCGGAGGCGTTTGCGACGGGGCTTCCGGTGATGGCCAGCAACCTCGGGAGCCTGTCGTCGCTGATCGACGACGGGACAACGGGACTGCACGTCGAGCCGGGCAATGCCGACGACCTCGCGCGCAAAGTGAACTGGGCCTGGGAGCATCCGCACGAGATGGCTGAGATGGGGCGCAACGCGCGGCGCGAGTACGAAGCGAAGTACACCGCCGAGCGGAACTACGACATGCTGATGAATATCTACCAGCAGGCAATCGAGCACGCGCAGCGCCGTAAAGCGGACAAGAAGAAGTCTCTGCGCCTCCCGCTCATTCCCCGCTAAATCCTATTTGCAGAGGGCATCGAGCGAGACGGCGCTATCGCGGGCCATCGTCAGCGTTGCCGGCTTTTTGCGAGCAGGTCACTACAGTCACCGTGATCAACTACGCATCACTCGCACACCATTCGCAGACGAATCGAACGCGCAGGGCTGGGACCCATTGACACAATCCCGGCCCTTGGCTATTCTGATCTTGTCTGACAATCAGACAATCCTTCCGCTCGCTTTACAGGATGCCGTGAACAGTGATCACCCCGCCGCTGGACCGTACCCTGGTCGACTCAGTGGTCAGACAGATCCGGAAGAAGATCATGTTGGGGCAGTTGCCACGCGGCGAGCGCCTGACCGAGGCGCGCCTGTCCGATGAACTGGAAGTCAGCCGCAGCACTGTGCGCGAGGCCCTGCGACGCCTCGAGGCCGAGAGTCTGGTCGAGACGTCGTCTCACCGGGGGGCGCGGGTTGCTGACCTGACGCCCGATGACGCGGTAGAGATCTCCGAGATTCACGCCATGCTCGGGGTGCAGGCCGTACAGCACCTGACACTTCCGATTAGCGATGAACTCCGTGCGAAACTGCTGCGCATCACTGACGAGATGGGCACGCTCCACTTTCCAGAAGACGTCGACCACTTCATCGAACTCGACACACAGTTTCACCGCGCACTATTCGAGGCGGCTGGCCAGCCGCGTGTCCTTCAGGTCTGGTCGGGCGTCAGCGCCCTGCTTGGGATCATCGTGAGTATGTCGCTCCGGATGTTTCAGATCGACGGAGCCGAGATCGCGCGACGCCACGAGGAGATCATCGAGGCGTTGTCGCAGTCGAAGACCGAACGAGCGGCACTGAGTATCCGGCAACACTACCAGTCGAACGAAAGTCGTTTGCGGCGGTTGATGGTTCGGGGACGTTTAGCGGGAGGAACCACCGAGAATGGCCGAACAGGCAAAGAGTGACTACCGGAAGAGGTTCCCGATCCTGGGAGCCTTGAAGGCAGGGGAGCGACAGGTTCACCAAGTAACGCTTCCGGGCACCGAATTGAAGGATGAGCCTCGCACCGTGGTGTCCATCACGGGCAACCAGCCCGGACCGGTCGTCTTCATCAACGCCGGTATCCACGGCGGCGAGTATCCAGCGATCGAGACGGTCATTCGTGCAGGCCAGTCGCTTGACCCGTCGAAGATCTCCGGAGCGGTTGTGCTCATGCCCGTGCTCAACCTTCCCGCGTTCTGGAAGCGCAGCATGTTTGTCTGTCCGGTCGACAATCAGAATCCGAACCGGATGTTCCCGGGCGATCCGGAGGGCAGCTATACCGAGCAAATGGTCTATGCCGTGACGACCGAATTCATCGCGCGGGCCGACTGCTATATCGACCTGCACGGTGGAGACATGGTCGAGGAGTTGGAACCCTTCTCGATCTGTCGCCGCGGCGAGGACGCGGTCGACCAGAAGTCACTCGAGCTGGCGAAAGTCTTTGGGCTGCCGAACGTCCTGATGATCGACAAACCGATCCAGGTCGCCAAAGGGTCGATGAGCTTCGTGGCGGGCGCCGAGCGCGGCGTACCGAGCTTCATCGCCGAGGCCGGCGGTGTCGGACGGCTCCAACCTGAAGCAGTCGAGCAATTGACCGACGGGGTCATGCGCGTTCTGAACCATCTGGGCGTGACCAACGAACCGGTCCCGGCCGCGCCCGACCCGACGATTCTCAGCCGTTTCGACTGGCTCTATTCCGAGCACGCGGGGATGTTCTATCCGTCGGTCAGCGTCAACGACGTCGTCGAAGAGGGCCAGGTCGTTGGACGGATCGGCGCACTCACCGGAGAAATGATCGAGGTCGTCAAGAGCCCGCTGGCTGGGCGCGTCATCTTCACCACCACCAGCCCAGCGGTGCTCGAGAACGGCCTGCTGATGGGCATCTGCCAGTAGTGTTGCCCAAATTCTGGCTCGCGGATCAATCGACCACACGGCGGAGTCTGCCGTTGGCCGCGGGGGCGATCCGAGAGGAGGATGGGTGTCGAGAGAAAAGCTGGTGGTGAAGCCGGCTTTATGGGGGATCTTCGACCTGACCGCGTTCGCGTTCTAGAGGAGGATGGTATGGGATTCGATTTAGCGTGGGATGACCTGATTCACGGTCTGCAGCATCACGCCGTCAACCGGCGTTCAATGCTCCGCATGATGGGCGTCGGCAGCCTGGGTCTTCTGGCGGCGTGCTCGTCCAAGAGTTCGACGGGCAACACCACACCGGCGTCGACCACGGCTCCGACCACCGCGGCCACGTCAGCCGCCGGCGGCTCGAGCCCGACCAGCGCGGCGAGCGGTTCGCCGGCAGCAACCACCGCGGCGGCCACGTCGACCGCCACCGCAGCGTCGGGACCGCCACCAAAGCAGGGCGGCACACTTACCATCGGCGTCGACCAAGAGCCGCCGACGATGGACCCGCACGCGTCGCCGTCGGCCATCACCTTCTACATCACCGCATCGACCGCCGAGTCGCTGCTCTACCTGGATGGTGATCGCAAGATCCAGCCACACTTGGCGAAGTCGTATGAGGTCTCGACGGACGGCAAGTCCTTCACCTTCAAGCTGAACAACGACGTCACGTTCCAGGATGACACGCCGTTCAATGCAGCGGCGGTGAAGTACAACTTTGATCGCATCGTCGACCCGAACTTCAAAGCGGGCGGCGCACTCTCATCCCTGACCGGCTACACGGGTACCGACGTGGTCGACGACTACACCGCGACCGTCAACTTCAAGGATGCGTTCGCTCCGTTCCTGACCTACGCCGCGGGCGGCACGCTGGCGATGATCTCGCCCACAGCCACGCCGAAGCAGGGTGATGCCGTCAACACCACGCCCGTGATGAGTGGCCCGTACAAGATCACTGAGTACGTGGCCAAGGACCACTGCACCATCGAGAAGTGGGACGGCTACAAGCGCAAGGCTCCATGGGCCTCCGAGGCTGGACCCGGGTATCTCGACAAGATGATCTGGAAGTTCGTCCCCGAGGCCGGCACGCGCACGACAACGGTCGAGTCAGGCGAAACTCAATTGATCGATGTCGTCGCGGGCCAGGACATCACGCCGCTGCAGTCCAACGGTGACCTGAAGATCATGCAGAAGCCGTGGACCGGCGCGCCGCGCATCTGGCTGCTGAACGTGATCCTGGCGCCGACGGACGAACTCGAAGTTCGCCAGGCGATCAACTACGCGATCGACAAGAAGTCCATCGCCGACACGGTCTTCAAGGGACTGGGCACGCCAGCGATCGCGCCGATGACCGCCGCCATGCTGGACGATCCGTCGCTGCGCGCCTACTACCCGTTCGATCAGGACAAAGCCAAGCAGATTCTGGACGGCGCGGGCTGGAAAGGCGATTCCGGCATCCGTCAGAAGGACGGCAAGGACCTCAAGCTCGTGCTCAACGCCATCGACTATGGCGGCGGCCCGGAGCAGACCGTCATCTTGATCCAGGGTCAGCTACATGACGTTGGCATCGACGTGCAGATCAAGGCTCAGGCGCGTCCACCGTGGTACGAGGACAACTACAACGGCGCCACCAACGGCCCGGTCATGTTCCTCCGCTCCGGCGATCTGGACGGACTCTTTGCGCTCTTTGACTCGACCAATGTCGGCGGAAACTTCAACTGGTCAATGCTGAAGGACGACCAGATCGATCAGCTGCTGCAGCAGGGACGTGAAGAGAGCGACCCCGACAAGCGCAATCAGATCTATCTCCAGCTCGAACAGAAGCTGATGGACGCGGCTGTCTGCGTGCCGCTGGTCGACGAGCTGTCGACGTTCGTGATGCGCAAGAACGTCTACGGTCTGCAGTTCAATGGCTACACCTACCCGGTGGTCGCCAACTGCTACATGAGCTAGTCACGATCGGTTCGGATTGAGGCCATGTACGCGTACTTTGCACGGCGCCTACTTGCGACGATACCCGTGATCTTCGGGGTGGTGTTGCTCGTCTTTTCGATGCTGCACCTCGTACCCGGTGACCCGGTGAAGATGATGCTTGGCGAATTCCAGGCCAGTCCGGCGCAGATCGCCAAGCTCCAGTCTCAGCTGCATCTGGATGAGCCGCTGCCGCAGCAGTTTGGACGGTACGTCTGGAATGCGCTGCACGGCGACCTGGGGCGCTCAATCCGATCCAACAAACCGGTGACGCAAGAGATCATGGACAATCTGCCCTCAACGCTCGAACTTGCGATCACCGGTCTCCTGGTCGCGGCGGTGCTTGGGATCTCCTTCGGCGTGCTGGCGGCGGTGAAGCAGTATTCGTGGATCGATGCAGGATCGATGCTGGTCGCGCTGATCGGCATCTCGATGCCGAGCTTCTGGTTGGGACTGCTGCTCATCTTCACCTTCTCGCTCAGGTTCAGACTCTTCCCGGCAACGGGAGGAGGGGACCTCAAGCACCTCGTCCTGCCCGCGGTGACGCTCGGGCTGGGGGCGTCGGCCATCATCGCCCGGCTGACGCGTTCCAGCATGCTCGAGGTGCTGCGAAATGAGTACGTGACGACCGCGCGGGCCAAGGGCCTGCGCGAGTCCCGCGTGATCATCCGGCACGCGCTCAAGAACGCGTTGATCCCGGTCGTCACGATCTTCGGTCTGCAATTCGGCCAGCTTCTGGCTGGAACGGTGGTCATCGAGACGGTCTTTGGTCGTCCCGGGATCGGCCGCTTGATCGTCGACGCCATCCTGAACAAAGACTTCCCACTGGTTCAGGGCATCGTCCTGGTCATCGCGATCAGCTACGTGGTCGTGAACCTCATCGTCGATCTGCTGTATGCGTTCCTCGATCCGCGCATCCGGTATGACTGACGGAAGGGGCTGAACGAAATGGAATCTACCGCACGATCACGATCAGCGGGACAGGCAGGAGCCCTCGAGCAGGTCCAGCCGACGCCGCGCTGGCGCGAGTTCATGCGCCGTCTCGCACGCAGCAAAGGGGCCGTCGCGGGGCTGGTGATCTTGATCATGCTCGTCGTGGTCGCCCTCGTCGCGCCCGTGATCGCGCCCTTCAACCCGATCAAGATCGACACCAAGCACTATCTCTTCAGCCCCGGGTCGCCCTACTTCTTCGGCACCGATCAATACGGGCGCGACGTCTTCAGTCGCGTGCTCTACGGCGCACGAATCTCACTGGTGATCGGGCTCATCTCGGTTGGAATCGCCTCGGTGATCGGCGTCACGGTAGGGCTCATCTCCGGCTACTACGGCGGCTGGGTCGATAGCCTGCTCATGCGCCTGATCGACGTCATGCTCGCCTTCCCGGGCATCCTGCTCGCGCTCGCCATCGTCAGTATGCTGGGGCCAAGCCTGACCAACGTGATGATCGCGGTCGGTGTCTCGTCGGTACCAACCTACGCGCGGCTCACCCGTGGCTCGGTGCTTTCGGCCCGGCACGAGCTCTACGTTGACGCGGCGCATGTGATCGGAGTGCCAAACCGGCTCATTCTGACCCGGCATATCTTGCCGAACGTGGTGGCACCGGTCATCGTCGCGGCGACGCTCGGCGTCGGTGCCGCCATCCTCTGGGCAGCCGCGTTGAGCTTCCTCGGACTCGGCGCGCAGCCGCCGACGGCCGAGTGGGGCCGGATGCTGAGCGACGGCCGGCAGTACCTGCGCGACCAGTGGTGGATCTCCACGTTCCCGGGTGTCGCGATCATGATCACCGTGCTGGCAATGAATATGCTCGGTGACGGGTTGCGGGACGCGCTCGACCCGCGCCTGAAGAACTAGTCTGACAGATTGCTTCGCTACCACCTCGCGACAGGGGACCCAGGGACGCCACCCGGCTGGAACAGCCTCGCGGCCCTGGGTTCCTCATATCCGGCACGCCGGCCCACTGCGCGGTCCAACCGTCATGTTACGATCCGTCCTATGAACCGGACCGAACGACTCTATGCATTGGTCGAAGAGTTGCGCGCCCGCGCCCCGCGAACGATGCGGGCCATCGAGCTTGCCGAACGCTTCGAAGTCAGCACCCGCACCATCGAACGCGACCTGCTGGCGCTTCAGGAGGCAGGTGTTCCCATCTGGGCGCAGCCGGGGCCGGGTGGAGGCTATGGACTGAACGTCGAGGCCACCCTGCCACCGCTGAACCTCACGCCAGCCGAAGCAGTCGCCATCGCAACAGCGCTCCAGACAACGCGGTCGATGCCCTTCGCGGGCGCTGGCCGCTCGGCCCTGCGTAAGATCGCGGCAGCCCTGTCGTCCGACACCCGGCAAACGGCCACGCGGCTGGTGAGGCAGGTCCGCATCGTGCCCGACGAGGCTTCTGCCGCCAACCACACGTCAATCGTCATCGAACGCGCGCTCCTTGATGGCGTAGCCGTGGAACTTCGGTACCTTGACGGCCAGGAGCGCGAAACGCGGCGGATCGTCGAACCCGCCGGTGTGTTCCGCACGCCACATGGTTGGTACCTGGCTGCCTGGTGTCGTCTCAGGCGAGCACCGCGCGCCTTCAAGCTGGAACGAATCGTCGAAGCTGACCTGACCACCGAACTCGTCGAAGAACGCTCGCTCGACGCCGTCCTGGCTGGCATTCCCCACCTGCTGGTGGAACCAAGCCTCTCCTGACGACCAACATCCATCCAAGAGCTCAGCAATTCCCGACATAGGGCTGTCGCGCACGACAGGTAGGGTAGTCATGTAGCGCTTGACGAAGCGGCAGCCACGAAGAAAGGAATGACTCTCGATGTCTGAACCAGTCAATCTCAGCTATGCCTTCACGCTGGAGTACGTCACTGACGTTGAAGCCGCGAAACGGTTCTTCGTCGACGTGATGGGACTGCGGATCGTGCGAGAGGCACCGGAATTCGTCCAGTTTCAGGACCGCAACGGAGCCGGGTTCGCCATCGCCAGCGATGAGCCAATCGGCGGCACCGGCGAGCGGGAGATCTATTGGATCGTTGCGGACGCCGAGCGTGCCTTCCATGTACTCTCGGCCGAGTCGGAGGTGGCCGTACCCCTGGAGCAGAAGCCGTTCGGCACAGTCTTCGGCATCACGGACCCCGCGGGGCAAGCGCATTACTTCGTGGAGTTCGCCACGAATCGCCCGAGCAATTCCGTTACGTGATCCGGCACAGACGGCCCTCGTGATCATGACGCCATGCCACTCGGCTCGAATCGGCATGGCGTCAGCCGGAGCGCTCCTTGCGTCCCACCATTGCCGCGACCACCACGCCCCCAAGCAGACCGGCCAGCACGATGAGCCCGCTCTTGCGCGGCTCGGGTGTGATCTGAGCGCCCGACTGGCGGACCTCTGTGTTTGTGACATCACGCCTCGCCGCGGGTTCACCGGCCGGCGTCCGCGGCCCGGCGCCTACCGCTTCCGCGTCCGGCATGCCGGCTTTTCGCGCCTCACGACGCTCGGCCTGAACCGTGTCGGGATTGGTCTTGTCTGGATGACGGATCAGATCCCTGATCGTCTTGCGGTCGTACCGCTTCTGGAGGATGGCATTCATCTCGGCTCCGAGGATGAAGATGACCGCGGAGAGCCAGAGAAAGAAGAGCAGTACCACCACGCTGCCCGCCGCGCCATAGCCGCTGGCCGGATTGGAGAACATCAGGTAGATTCGGAAACCGGCAACGGCAAGCAGCCAGACGAGCGCCGGCGCCCAGGTTGTGGTTTGCGATCGCGCGATGCAGGGTTTCGGTGACGGCAATTCCCGTCGAGTTGTCGACAATCGCCGCCAACGTGACCGGCAAGATGAAGAGGGGCGGGATCGCGAAGACCATGTTGTAGGCTACTTGGGAAGCCAGCCCGGTGACATTGTCGTTCTGGAAACGGTGAAACAAGGTTTGGCCGAAATCCTCGAAGGAGAATTCCTCAATCGCCCGGCGCACCTCTCGTGACATATCTTGATCGGCGTTGTCCGCTGTGGCCATGAACGATTCGCCCTTCCCGGCGTTCAACCGCGAACCTATCCTGGCCATCCGGTAATGCAACCCACGTGCCAGTTGCGCCTCGTCTCATTGCGGCAACGTAGCGCGGTGAGACCGTCAACAGTGACTCGACTACCTGGTCGATCTCGACCGATCCGGCATGCAGCTTGGCGCCGTCTTCGAGTCCGAGAGCCGTGGCGAGGATACGTTCGAGGGACACGGTGGACGTGTCGTGAAGGCTCGGCGCAAGTCAGGTTCATCGCGGAGTCGAGATAGAAGTCAGGTCGACTGGGAGCAGTTGATCGTGCACGATCTCCCACCACACGGGTGGTCAGCTGTCGAATGTCATTGACGCGCGCGCCTAGAACAACTCGCGCGTCTCAGCGTATTGCCAGGCGCCGATACTACGCGCCAGCGCGCGCGAGGCGTCGTTGCTCGTGAGATGGCTGTAGAGGGCGATCTTGCCATCACGCCGGACCGAGTGCGCCCACGCCGCCACCACCTGGCGTCCGAACCCGCGACGACGGAACCGCGACGCCGTCTCGACTTCGACCTCGGCCGCCCGGGCATCATCCTGCGCCGACCAGGCCTCCGCCGCGTTCACGCCATCCCGCTCGATCACGAAACGGTCGCCGCGCCGTGTCACGTCGAGAAACTCGGCAGCGTCCGGAATGCGGCTGACGCAGTACCAGCAGCAGGAAACGACGCGCACTTCTCCGATCTCATTGAAGGGCTCGGTTGACGCGAGGGCGTCGTACAAGACCGGGTCAGGAAACGCATCGAAGAGCGCACGCTGTTCAGAGGGCACCCCAGCCGGTAGGAATTTGACATAACCCAAAGCGTGGCGCACAACCGTCACGAGGGGAACGTCACCAGCGTTTTCGGCGGTGATGGGAATGTCGTTGCCGCGCAGGAGAACACCGTATTCCAGCTCGGCTTGCAGTCGAATGAGCCGGTCCGGACTCATGAAAACGTGACCATCCTATGACTTGGGTGGCTGTGCCGCGGCAGACTTCCACCAGTTGAACAGCGTGGCCTGGTCATTGTCATTCGCGATCGCGGTGCCAGACATGTTCTTGCTGTCGAGCGTCCAGAAGATCTCCGCGTGCTGGTTGTTGTCAATGAACTGCAGCATCTTCCCCTGAATCTTGTGCGTTGGATCAGTCGCGTACGCCCAACCCGATGCTTCCGCCTGGTACTCGGTTTGCAGCGACTGCAGCATCGCTAATCCAGCAAATCCATTCGTGTACTCGCGATAGGTGACTCCGGCGGTCGGTCCCGCGCAGGTCGCGATGGCGTCGGTTTCAGGTTCCAGAGGCTCATGGGTACAGCTCGTCGACATGAACCCGAAGGCGGATTGGAGACGCGTGTATGGGTCGTCTGTGACATCGCCTCCGTTCGTCGTTGCGGTCGACTCTCCTGAGTTGACGGTTGAACCCGCCACAGTCGGCACCGGCGTCTGGACGCTTGCCGGGATCGTGCTGGTGGCCGTGGTCACGATGACGACGCTGGACGAGGTGGGCGTCGGGTCCGGCGTAGGCGAATTGGAATTCAGGTACACCTTCCAGATAAAGAGCGCGAGGAGGAGCACGATACCGGCGCCGACACCGTACCGAGCGACCGGCACGCGTTGCCGTCTGGGTCGGGCAACCGGCTTGTTCTCATTGGGGTCGTCGGTCTTCGCTCGCGGGTTCGGCAGCTGGTCTGGATTCAAGGTCGGGCGATCCTGCTTGATCTCGGTCATGCCACCGTCAAACTCGACGGCGAATGGGAGCAGCGCGTCTTTCCACTCCTTGGCGGAACTGTAGCGGTGTTCCAGGCCCGACTCCAGGCCGGTGTCGATGACCCGAGCCAGTCCTTCCGGGACATCCGGCCGGAGAGACCTGACCGGCTTCCGATCCCCTCGCTCCTGCGCCTTAATGACCTGGCTGATCGATTCATACGGATACGGAACGTCACCCGTCAGAAGTTCGTAGAGGACCGTCGCGGCGGCATAGACGTCTGACTGCTGGTTCGGACCCTGACCGGGCGTTGGGTTCGCCTGCTCCGGCGCCATGTAGTAGGGCGTTCCCGCCGTGATCGTCATATGCGTGGCCCGCTCGAGCTGCCGCGCAATGCCGAAATCGGCCAGCATCAAGCGTTCCGACTCGGTCGAATCGTCCGTCCCGACCGATCTTGTCCTGGTGAAGAGGATATTGCTCGGCTTCAGATCCCGGTGGATGATGCCGCGTGAATGGGCCACAATCAGCCCATCGGCAATGTCGCAGCTCAGCTCGATCGCGTCATGAATCGAGAAGGACTGCCCCTGGGCCTTGCGCCGCTGAATGCGGTCGTGGAGCGAGCCGCCATCAGCGAATTCCATGACGAAGTAGGGGCGGCCGTCTTCAAGTGTGCCGGTGAGAAAGACCCGGACGATGCGCGGATGGTCGAGCCGCCAGAGGATCCTGGCCTCCTGGAGGAAGCGATTGCGGACGTCTTCGTCCATCGACCAGTTGTCGGCCAGGATCTTTATCGCGACGTGGCGCTCGAGATCCGGGTCCCAACCGAGCCAGACGGTGGCGAACGTTCCACTCCCCAGGCGTCGTTCCAGCCGGTAGCTGCCAATCGAAGGCACCGACATCGTTATCAGATCCCAGTCAAGAACCACGTAGCCAATGGCACGGCCTATTCAAGCCAGTTGTATCGACAATGAGGGAGTATAGCAGACACGCAAATGAGGTGTTAGTATGTCAAGCACGTTCAGATTGCGTTGAGCATGGTGGAGTGGAACGGTGTCGAGACTGCAACTCGTCGTCGCCGGCCGCGAGTATACGTTCTCAGACGATCAAGTCGTAGCGGTCGGACGACAGCCGAAATCGACCGTCCAGATCTCCGACAACCGGGTATCGCGCAACCACGGTGAACTCCGGTGGAACGGCGACAACTGGGTCTATCGTGACCTGATGAGCAGCAATGGCTCATTCGTCGACGGATCGAGGATAACCGAAGTCTCGCTCACTTCACCGGTCGACCTCCGGCTCGGAGATGACGTCGACGGCCCGCTGCTTCGCCTCGAACCCGAGATCGACGAACGGACCGCACCGACCTTCCTCAACCAGGGTCGAGCCACGATATCGCCCGACGAGGCCGCGAGACTTGCCGCTCAGGGTCACCTGGATGAGCCGCCGCAGGTTGGTGATCCGGTCGCGCCGGTGACTCCGGCAGAACCAGAGATGACCGACGAACACGGCGTCGTCTCCGGCCCTGACCCTTCTGTCGCGGTGCTCGATCCGCCGCCCGCGGTCGTTGCGGCCGAGCCGGTGATCTCGCCAATCAAGGACGCGCGACCTCTCTCCGGACATCCTCCGGTTTCCAACGCGCCTTCAGACGGAGAACACGTAGAGTCACCCCCGCGGTTCGGTGAGGCGAGCTTCATCCACCGTCCCGATCTGACTTTGGTGCGCATCGGTCGCTCAGCGGACAACGACGTGATCGTGGATGACCTACTTGTCTCGCGTCACCACGCTGAACTCCGGCGTGACGGCGAGAACTACGCGCTGATCGATCTGAACAGCCACAACGGCACGTTCGTCAACGGCAAAAAGATCAACCGCGCCGTCATTACCAGCAACGACTACGTCACGATCGGTCATCACCTCTTCCGGCTCGCGAAAGGCACGCTCGAGGACTACGTCGACACGGGCGAGATCACGTTCGAGGCGCTCAACTTGAACGTCAAGACCAGCCGCGACCAGGTCTTGCTCGACGATGTCTCCTTCTCGCTCGGTCGCTGCACCCTGCTCGCGGTCGTCGGGCCGAGTGGCGCCGGCAAGTCGACTCTACTGAACGCCCTGACCGGGTTTCGTCCAGCCGATGAGGGCACCGTACTCTACAATCACCGGGATCTATACGAGTCGTACGACGACCTGCGCCAGCGCATCGGATTCGTGCCGCAGGACGACGTGCTGCACCCTCAGCTGACCGTCGCGCGGGCGCTCGAATACGCCGCCGAGCTCCGCTTCCCGCCCGACGTACGAACCGAAGATCGCAAGCGCCGGGTTACCGAGGTGATGGACGAGCTCGGACTGTCCGAGCGCGCCGATCTGCCGATCGAGCAGCTCTCCGGGGGCCAGCGCAAACGCGCCAGCATCGCCCTGGAGCTCATCACCAAGCCCTCGCTCCTGTTCCTCGACGAGCCCACATCAGGCCTTGACCCCGGCTACGAGAAGACGATCATGACCTTGCTGCGCGAGCTTGCGGACGGCGGGCGGACGGTCGTTGTCGTCACACATAGCGTGCAGAGTCTCGACATGTGCGATCGCGTCCTCTTCCTCTCGCGTGGCGGCCGGGTTGCCTACTTCGGCCCACCGCGCGAGGCGCTCATCTATTTCGGCCAGACCAACTATGCCGACATCTTCTCGCGCCTGGACAGCGAACACGAGGTCGACTGGAAAGAGCGGTTCCGTTCGCACCCGTTCTATGAGGGCTACGTGAACCAGCCACTGATGGGTCGCGAGAACATGCGCAAGAACGCGCCGCGCCTGACCCTTCCTCCGGAACCCAAGCAGGACTGGATGAAGCAGTTCCAGACGCTGACGAATCGCTATATCGATGTGCTCCGCAGTGACCGGCGCGGACTGCTGACGCTACTCCTCCAGGCGCCCATTCTCGGTCTATTGATCTACGCGATCTCACCCAGGAACTCATTCAACCCGAGCCCCACCATCGATCACAGCAATACCACGATGGTCGCGCTGATCATCGTGCTGGCCGTCACCTTCATGGGGTCGGTCAACGCGATTCGCGAGATCGTCAAAGAGTTGCCGATCTACCGTCGCGAGCGTGCTGTGGGTCTCTCGATCTCCGCCTACATCGCGTCGAAGGTCGTTGTGCTCGGCCTGCTGACCGTCATCCAGTCACTGGTTCTGGTGATCATCGCCGCGCACGGGCAGGGCGGTCCGACATCGTCGGCGACCGGAATCTGGCCAGGCGGCGAGCTTGTTTTCGACGTCATCATCGCGGGAATCTGTTCGATGGCGATCGCCCTGATGATCTCGGCCGCAGTCAACGCATCGGACAAGGCAATGGCGATTCTGCCGCTCCTGCTCATCCCGCAGGTGATCCTATCGGGCGGCGTCATCACGCTCAACGACAAGACGATCATGCGGGATGTCAGCGACGTCGTCAGCGCGAACTGGGGAATGGCCGCGGTCGGCTCGACCATCGACCTCAACGGTCTCGACAGCTCGCCGGCCATCGGACTGCCACAGGACAGTCGTTGGGATCGCCAAAAATCCACCTGGACCAACGACATCGCGGCGATGGTCCTGCTGATCGGCGCGGCGGCCGCTGGGACCTGGCTACTCTTGCGCAGGCGGGATCCATTCATCGTCAGGGCAGGTCCGCTCAATGCGGCGGTCGGCGACCTGATGAAGCGCACCAACCTGGAAGGGGAGTTTTCGGCCGTGGCGCGGACCGCGGTTCGGCGCGCCGTTCAGACCGTCTCCTGGCTGGCAATCTACGGCGTGCTGCACCGCTTGGGCTGACGCGTTCGCACCCCTCAACGTCCGTTCGGGCAGAACCGCGCTCGACTTGACCTATGGATGCGCCAGGATCATATCGAGCACGACTGACCGCCCCGACTTCAATTGCTCCAGGCCTCGACGAAGCGCCGGGAGCACATTCTCCGGCTGTTCGACGCGCTCGCCATAGGCGCCAACCACGGGCGCCAGCAGGTCATAGCGCGGCGGGGGCATCAGGTCGACTCCGACGAATTGATCGTCCCGTACCGAGTAGCCCTCAGGATAGTTGGCGACCAGCGGCCGCTTGGTCGCGTTGTAGCAGGTGTTGTTCAGAATGACCGTCATCACTGGAGCCCGGTTCACCTGCATGGCCCACAGCGCAGCGGTCGGCGCGCCGAAGACGAACGAGCCGTCGCCAACGACCGAGATCACCGGGCGGCCCGGATTGGCCAGGCTCACACCAAGCCCAGCACCGAGTCCCCAACCGAGCCCCGACCCACCACTGCAGAACCAGGTGCCGTGCTCCCGCACCGGAATCTGCTGCCACATGGCGACGTTGTTGGTAACCGACTCATCAATGAAGATGCTGTCGGGCGCCTCTCCGTAGAGCTGTCCCAGACAATGACCGATCCAGGTCGGTGTCATTGGGCTGGTATCTCGATCCTGCTGAGCGGCCGCGTCCCAGTCGCTGCGCTGCCGGTCGTGCTGCGAACTCAGGCGTTGGCGACGATCCTCGATGCGCTGGCGATCGGCATCCATCAGCATCTCCGTGGCGTACGTGGTCATCAGCGCCAATGCATCTCCGACGTTGGCCCGGATCGGCAAATCGACCGGGAAGCTCCAGAGCGGGATCTGCTCCTTGATCGGGTCGATGTCGATCTGGATAATCGTCGCGCCAGGATTTGGCCGGGTGTGCGTTGGGATATACGGGTAGTCGTGGTCCAGCGCCAGGATCACGTCGGCGCTCTCGACAAACTCCTTGTCGTCGTAGCCGAGATGCAGCGGGTGATCGGCCGGGAAGTTCGCGCGATTGCGCCACTCGACCACCGGCAGCGCCAGCAGCTCGGCCAGACGAACCAGGTTCTTGAAGCCCGACTCGGTTCGGCCGCTGTTTTCGCAGAGCACGATTGGATTGGAGCTATCGACCAGCTTGCGCGCCGCCTGTCGCAAGGCTTCGGGGTCCCCCGCGCCGAGCCTCACCGGCGGAAACCGCTCCGGCTCGTTCAGGCGTGCCTCACCGACATTGTCCATGAGGATCTCGCGAGGTAACGTCAGATAGGTTGGGCCCGGTGGATCACTGGCCGCGATCTGGAAAGCTCGCGCGACCACCTCGCCAACCTGATCCGGCCGGCGCAGTTCGTAGTCCCACTTGACGTAATTGCGAACGATACCGTGCTGGTCCATCTGCTCCTGCAGCCAGTGGATATAGCTGGAGCGGCTTCCGCGCAGGGTAGGGTCGTCGGTGTAGGGCGCGCGACCGGCCGCGATCACGACGGCACCATGACCACGCTGGGCATCGTGCAGCATGCTGCCGAGATTCTGCGTACCGACGTCGACATGCACCATTACCGCCTGCGGACGACCAGTCGCGGCGTAGAAGCCGTGCGCGGCCGAAAGTGCGACGATTTCGAACAGGCAGAGAATCGTCTTCGGTACGGGCTTGCCCATGTCCTGGAGCTTCTTCAGTGCCTCCTGCACCGGGAAGGTATCGGTGCCTGGGTTGAGGAAGAGGTACTCGACTCCCTGTGAGATGAGCGCCTCGACATATCCTTCGGCCGTCTCGCCGATGGAAATCGTCCGCACGCCGGGTCGTCTTGAATCGGATTCGTCTGTGGGCCGCGACATGTCGTCCCCTCTCGCACTGTCGTCTGTTGTCACGCCGTCATTATAGGGTCGGTCCGGCAGCACTGGAGAGTCCGCTGCGCCCGAACCTGTGTGAGAATGACGCCACTGTTGCCTCGCGTGGGAAGCGAGGATCGCCAGGATGAACGCGAATGTGAAGGAGTTGGTCGATGCCCAGCTATTCGACCGTCACTGTCGAACGCAACGTCGCTGTGCCCATGCGTGACGGAGTCAACCTCTACGCCGACGTCCATCGTCCCGCCGGCCCGGGGCCGTTCCCCACCATCATGGAGCGCTCACCCTACGACAAGAGCGCCCTGGGGCATGGCCAGCTCACGCTGCGTGCAGTCGAGCGAGGCTACGCCGTAGTGGCGCAGGACGTTCGCGGGAGGTTCGCGTCCGAGGGCGAATTCATGACGTTCGTGAATGAGCGCAGTGACGGCTACGACACGCTCGAGTGGCTCAGCAGCCAACCCTGGTGCGACGGCAATGTCGGCACCTTCGGCCAGTCGTACGTGGGGCTCACCCAGTGGCAGGCCGGGCTCAGCGGCCACCCGGCGCTGAAAGCGATCGTTCCGGTCGTCACCGCCGACAATTATCACGATGGCTGGGTCTACCAGGGTGGCGCCTTTGAACTCTCGTTCAACCTCTCCTGGACGTGGTCGGTGCTGGCAGTCAACACCATGCTGCGCCAGAAGGCGGTTGAGGACTACGAGCGCCTGGTGGAGATGATCGACCACATGGACGACGATTTTCGCAAGCTGCCGCTCAAGCACAGCGAACTGATGTCACGCTATGCGCCCTACTACGACCAGTGGGTCGATCATCCCACCTATGACGAGTTGTGGGCCGAACTCGACGTCTCGCGCGGGCATGACCGGTTGAAGATCCCGGCCATGAACATCGGCGGCTGGCACGATATCTTCCTCAAGGGCACGATCGGAAACTTCACCGGCATGCGCGCCAACGCCGGGACCGCAGAGGCCCGCGCGGCGCAGAGGCTCCTAATCGGCCCCTGGAACCACTCCGGCATGCGACGCGGTAACCCGATTGGCGCCATCGATTTCGGCGTCCACTCGACCGGCGCGGATCTTGACGTCGATGGCCTGCACCTGCGCTGGTACGACCACTGGCTGCACGGCATCGACAACGGAGTCGACCAGGACGCGCCGGTAAAGGTCTTCGTGATGGGTGCCAAGCGCTGGCGAGAAGCGCAGGACTGGCCGCTGCCGCAGACCGACTGGCAGAACTGGTACTTCCACAGTGGCGGCAGCGCCAACTCTCTCAACGGTAACGGCACGCTTGGACGCGAAGCGCCGGGCATCGAGCCGTCCGACTCGTACGTCTATAACCCGCTGAACCCGGTTCCAACCATGGGTGGCGGGCTCTGCTGCAACGCCGTCTTCAGCCAGGGCGGCGCCTACGATCAACGAAGTGTCGAGGCGCGTGAGGACGTATTGGTCTACACATCGCAACCGCTCGAAAAGGAACTGGAGGTCGTTGGGCCGCTCAAGGTCGTGCTGTATGCCAGCAGTAGCGCGAAAGACACCGACTTCACCGCCAAGCTGGTCGACGTTCACCCCTGCGGCTACGCACGCAATCTGAACGACGGTATCCTGCGCGCCCGCTATCGCAGCTCGATGAGCGAGCCGGAGCTGCTTACGCCGGGCGAACTGACCCGCTTTGAGATCGACCTGGTCGCGACCGGCAACGCGTTCCTGCCGGGGCACCGCATTCGGGTCGAGATCTCGAGCAGTAATTTCCCGCGTTTCGACCGCAACCCGAACACCGGCGAGTTGCCGGGACGCTCTGACGAGATCACCAGCGCTATGCAGACGATCCATCACTCGGCGCAGTACCCGTCGCACATCATCCTGCCGGTGATCCCGGCAGGGACGTAGGGAGCAGTGAACGGGCATACTTGTGTCGGGAATTGTGCCGCCGTATGTAGGGGCAGGCCTCCGTGCGTGTCCACGTTCCGGAGCTTTGGCTGAGGGCGGGCCTCTGGGGCCTGCCCTTACCGTGGATAATCCTGGAAACAAACGCACATCATGACCATCGATCCCGACAACCCATCCAACAATTCCGCTGTCCGCACCGTGACGGTGACACGCTACGTCACGCCACTCCGCGAAGGGGGCTCTCTGCCCGCGATCGTCGAGGCGGACGACTTTGGCACCTATGTGCTGAAGTTTCGCGGGGCGGGACAGGGCACCAAGGTATTGATCGCCGAGCTGCTGGCGGGCGAGATCGGGCGGCTGCTCAGCCTGCCGGTACCGGAACTGGTCTTCGCCGACCTCGATCCGGTCATCGGACGTTCCGAGCCGGACCCCGAGATCCAGGAACTGATCGAGCGAAGCGGCGGCATGAACCTCGGCATCGACTACCTGCCCGGTTCGTTCGGCTTCGACCCGCTACAGGCGGGCGAAATCGAACCGGCGCTCGCGTCCGACATCGTCTGGTTCGACGCCTTCATGACCAACGTGGACCGCACCCCGCGCAATACCAACCTGCTGATCTGGCACCGGGAACTCTGGTTGATCGACAACGGCGCGTCGATCTACCCACAGTACAGCGGCCCTGGCTTCGAGCAGCGGGCACAGGTCGTGTTCCCTCAGATCCGGACTCACGTGCTGCTTGCTCCCGCCAGTGAACTGCACGAGGCGGACGAGCGGCTCACGTCGCATCTCTCAGACGAGGCGATCCGCTCGATGGTCGCGCTGATTCCAGAGAGCTGGCTGGGCGATCCGGCCTATGAGAGCGTGGAGGCCGAGCGGAACACCTACGCAACGTATCTCATCGAGCGGCTGCAGGGCCCGCATGCATTCGTCAAAGAGGCGATCGATGCCAGATCTCAGATCGTTTGACTACGCCATCGTGCGGGTCGTTCCGCGTGTGGAGCGTGGCGAATACCTCAACGTCGGGGTGATGCTCTTCTCCCGCACGAGCAATTTCCTCGATGCGCGCATGGCACTCGACCGGGAACGCCTGGCGATCATCGCGCCCGAAATCGATGCCGACGAAGTCGAGCGCTATCTGGCGATGATGCTGCGCGTGGTCCAGGGCGGACCGGAGAGTGGACCGATCGGCCAACTCTCCCCGTCCGAACGCTTCAACTGGCTCGTTTCGCCACGGAGCACCGTAATTCAGACCTCGCCGGTGCACTCCGGCCTGTGTACCGACTCCGAGCGCATGCTCGAACACCTGCTGCAGACGAGCGTGCTCGGCAACTGATTCAGCGCTTTCGCGGTGTGCTGGGTGGCAGGTGCGTCCGGCCCGCCTGGGAACCGCCGTTCACCCCGATGATCTCGCCTGTTAGCCACGACGCATCGTCGGAGCAGACGAACTTCACCGCGTGGGCGATATCTTCGGGCGTGCCGGTGCGACCGAGCGGAATCCCCTTGAGCAGCGTGCCGACGTACTCGTTGGCCCCTTCCGGCACCGGCAGACTCATCACGTCGTCCAGAATCAGTCCCGGCGCGACCGCGTTAACCCGAATCTGGTGTGGCCCCAGTTCGATCGCCAGCACCTCGGTGAACATGTTGATCGCGGCCTTCGAGCCGCAGTAGTGAGAGCCACCGGTCCGGGCCGAGTTTCCGGCGCCCGAACTGATATTGACGATCGAACCGTGAATTCCTCGGTCGATCATGTGGCGCGCGATGGCCCGGCTCAAGAAGAAGGGGCCGTTGAGGTTCACGGCAAAGACCTTCAGCCATTCCGACGTCTCCATGTCGATCACCTGAGCATTCGGGAAAATCCCCGCGCAGTTGACCAGCACCTCGATCCGACCGGCCGCTTCAATTGCCTGTGCCGCGAGCCGATTGACGGCCTCCTCATCCGTGATATCAGCCGCGATCGTCGTCACGTCACCTCCGGCGTCACGCACCGTCTTCGCGGCAGCCTCCATCTTCGCCTCGTCCACGTCCGACATCACGACGTGATCTCCCAATGCCGCGAATTCACGCGCGATCGCCGCGCCAATCCGTCCACCGGTCCCCGTCACCAGCACGCCCCGTTGATCGGCCATCCGTTCTCTTCCCTTCAACGTCATGATGTTCCGGGCTGGTCCGCGCCAGCCTCGCCGGAAGACAGCGTCGCACCCATTCGGCGGGCCCGCAAGACGTTGCAAACCACCTACACGTGGGCGACAGCGCGGTCATGGGGCAACGAGTCTGACTGCTGCCGGAGCCGACAAATGACTGATGTCCATCGTTGGCAGAAGGAAACAGGCTGATGACCTGGCGACCCCGGTCGGCAATTCAGACCGACCCTCCGATCGCACTGAGTCAGAAGTCGGCGATTGTCCTGCGAGAGCAATGACCAATAAGAGCGAACACTGCGAGAACTCGGAGGACTGAAGTCATGATTAGCGCGCAGCGGTTGACGACGCTCGAATCACTCACTTTAATGTGTATGCGTCCTTTCCATTACACAGGGATAGGCAGGCATGTCGACCGCGTCACCGGATCGCTCTCAATCGCGTCCGATTCCTCTCCGGCCGTCTCAAAGAGACGAACGGCCAGAGTCGCTCCCGCTGCCTTTGACTTCATTCATTGGTCGCGAACGAGAGATCACCGACGTTGGGAGATCTGGTGCGCCGCGAGGGCGTACGCCTGGTGACGGTTACGGGGCCCGGAGGGGTCGGCAAAACACGGCTCGCCATTCGCGTAGTCGAGCAGGTGGCAGCAGACTTTCCTCGCGCGGCGTGGTTTGTATCGCTGTCGCCAGTGCAGGATCCGAGCCTCGTCGCATCCTCGATCGCCAACACGCTTGGAGCGGAACGGATTGGTGACCTACCAGCCTACGAGCAGATAACGACGTTCCTGGGTGACCGGCGCGCTCTGGTGGTCCTGGATAATCTCGAGCACTTGCCAGATGCCGGCGCGTTGATAGCCGACGTGCTCGGTGCATGCCCGCGGCTCACGATCCTGGCGACAAGCCGGGCCGTGCTCGGTGTCTCCGGCGAACACGTTGTCGTGCTGCCACCGATGGAACTCCCTGACCTGGACTGGGACTCACCCGTCGACGGATCGATCTTCAGCGAGTCGGTGCGACTCTTCGTCGAGCGCGCACAAGCGGCAAGCCACGCGTTCGCCATAACTGAGGTGAATGCACGCCCAATCGCCGAGGTGTGCCGTCGCTTAGATGGTCTTCCACTGGCGATCGAGCTCGCCGCCGCGCGCAGTCGCATGTTGTCGCCAAGTGAATTGCTCGAACGCCTGGATAATCGACTGACGATCCTTGTCGGTGGCCCGAAAGACCAGCCCGCACGCCTACGAACCATGAGAGACACAATTGCCTGGAGCTATGGCCTTTTGGAACCTGCAGACCAGGCGCTCTTCAGGCGTCTGTCCGTCTTCGTCGGCGGATTCGCTCTGGAAGCCGCTGAAGCCATTGGCGCGAGCCGGGAACTGAACGTTGTGAGCGTGCTCAATCGGGTCGGAACGCTCGTCGACCAGAGCCTTCTTCAGCGCGTCGAAACACATGGCGTAACACGCTTTTCCATGCTGGAAACGGTTCGCGAGTTCGGATTGGAGATGCTCGGCGCATGCAGTGAGGAGGGGGCGGCTCGCGAGTCGCACGCAGCCTGGTGCAGGTTGCTGGCGGAGCGAGCCGGGCCAGAGCTAAGCGGACCTGACCAGCACCGCTGGGTCGAACGGCTAGAGACCGAGCTTGGCAACATTCGCGCCGCGCTCGACTGGCTCATCAGACAGGACGATGTCGCGGGCGCACTCGGTTTGGCGAATGCAATCTCCTGGTTCTGGACTATTCCTGGTCGATTTCATGAAGCGCGCGATTTGTTTCACCGGTTGATCGCCATGCCGAACGCGGAGCAGGTGCCAGGCGAACTGGCCTCCGCGCTGTACACCGCGGCTGACCTGGGAAACTGGCTGAATAATCTCGAAGAGGCCGCAGCGTACTACGAGCGCAGCCTCGCGCTCTATCGCATTGCTGGAGATTGGGGAAACGTCGCGGTCACACTGCGTGGCATCGGCAGCGTCGCCATCGACCGAGGCGATCCAGTAGAGGCCCGCCGGTTGCTGAACGAAGCACTCGAGCTGGCAAGAGCGGCGGACACCGCCTGGGAGGTTGCAGCCACCACCAACTTGTTGGGCATCGCAGCCTTCGCGCTCCGCGATCATGCGGAGGCGCGCGCGTGTCACTCCGAGGCTCTTGAGAGATGGAAAGAGCTTGGCGACACCAGCTATGTAAGCGGGGCACTGACGAATATCGGCCTGATCGAATTCGACGCCGGTCGATTGGAGCAGTCCGAGGCTGCCTATCGCGAAGCGTTCGACGTCGCAGCGACAACGTCCGACAGCTTGAACCTCGTCCGGTCAGTTGAGGGATTCGGTTATCTGGCAGCTGTTCGCGGCGATCTCAGCCGCGCGGCACGTCTCCTTGGATTCGCCGAGGCGCAGTTCAAGGAATTCGGTACTACGCGTCGTCCAGCACCTCAAGCCGTCTTCGAGCGGCTTCTGATGGATGTCCGATCGCGCCTCACCGAGTCCGCCTTCACGACCGCATGGCAAGAGGGCCTGGCACTCACGCAGCAGGAAGCCTGTGTTCAAGCGGGGCTACTCGTTGCGAATGATGGCGGCGCGTCCAGCCTCCCCGGGACGTCGCCCTCGTCCAGATCATCCGATTCCCTCACCCGTCGCGAGACCGAGGTGCTTTCCCTCCTCTGTGAAGGGCTAACCGACCGGGAGATCGCAACCAGACTCTTCATTTCACCTCGGACCGCCTCAAACCACGTCTCGTCGATCCTTGCCAAATTCGGCGTGACGACCCGGACGGCCGCGGCTCACGAAGCTCGCGGCGAGCACTCGCACAAGCCACCACGTCGACCAACAGACTCAGCCGTCGAACTGGATAGCGAAAATGAGTATCCAGCAGGAAACAACTGAGTAAATCTCCTCATCCCTCTCGCTCACGGTCCCACTACGATGTACCCACGTCCCGAAGCAGACACGCGGAAACCGAATCGGACAACGCGTCAGGCGGTCTTCCGTGCCTGCGTCGAGACGAGAGATCCGGCCGTAGGCGACGGTCGAGAGTTGGAGAAGTGATACACGCAAGGAGGTTCTGCGATGCGTGGCCTAGCTCAGCGGCGATTGTGGCGGTTGCCCCGATTTCTGGGTATCGCGCTTTGCCTGGTGGTGCTTTCCGTGGGAATGTTTGCGTTTGGTGCCTATGCCACTGGAAACACGGTATTCTATGCCTGTTATAACGAGCACGGCGGTAATCTCACGCACGTCTCCCTGGATCAGCCCGTGAACTGCCCGAAAGGGATGTCACCAGTTTCCTGGAGTCAGGTCGGTCCACAAGGACCGGTTGGACCACAGGGACTCGCCGGGCCTGAAGGACCTGCCGGGCCGACCGGTCCTGCCGGTCCCCCCGGTCCGCAAGGCCAAACCGGGCCACAGGGTCCAACGGGTCCTCAAGGACCCGCAGGTGCGCAAGGGCCGGTAGGCCCCGCGGGAACCGGGATCTGGGCGGTCGTAAACTCCGGCGGAGGGCTCGCGTATGGACGCCACGCCACCTCCGCGACCGAGACATCTGACCATCATTACGAGGTCACGTTCGATCAGGACGTAAGTCGCTGTGCCTATTCGGTGACGCCGTGGGCCTTCAGTGAGACTAACGTATCGGTGGCGGGTATGGCGATTCCTCAGTCTACGAATCCGGCCGGCAGCCCGAACGTCGTGATCGTAGTACTCGTACACCCTGACGGGAATAATGACTTCACGACGTCCTTCTCCCTCATCGTGGCCTGCTGACGTCACGGTCGAAGGTCGATTCGCTCGGGGCCGGTGCACGCGTATGCACCGGTCCTGCATCTACCTGACGGCGGCGAACCTCGCAACCGAAAATGACCCGCCGTGACCAGAAATATTTAGTCACGGCTTGCTTCGACGCAGACGGGGCCGGAGCCGGATCAAACCTTCACCCGCTGGCGGTGATGACGCCCAAATGGCGCTCCCGTCTGCCCTCTTCCTCGCCTTCTCCGGCCCAAGAGGTACTGTTCCCACACAGGTGGCGCTTGCCGTGTGCTAACCAATCGACCAGGTCCAGGTCCATCTCACACATTCAAGGGTGCGGGTGTCACGGAGCTTCAGGGCGCGGCTTCGCAGCTGTCACGATCGACCCGTTGACATCCGACTTCCGCGCCTCACCTGCGATGTGTCAATCGCCGCCGGCCCGTTGACGTTGCCTACTGACTGGCCGAAGATGAGCGCGGGATAACTGACTCTCCATGGAAGGACTGGGAATGCTGGCGATCACCAACGGCAGAGTCCTGACGATGGCCGGCCAGACACACGAACGCGGTACCGTCCTGATTGACAACGGCAAGATCGTCGATGTTGGCGCAAACGTGGTCGTACCGAGCGACGCTGAGGTCATCGACGTCTCGGGCAAGATCGTCATGCCAGGCTTCGTCGAGTCCCATTCGCACGTGGGCATCTGGGGTGACAGCGTCGGCTGGGAGGGTCGCGACTTCAACGAGACGTCCGAGCCAATTACCCCGCATATGCGCGCGATCGACGGGATCAACCCGCGCGACCCGGCGATAAAAGACGTGCTGGCCGCGGGGATTACAACCTTCATGACCGGTGCTGGGAGCGCCAATCTGATCGGCGGCGAATGGGCCGCGCTGAAGCCGGTTGGCACCATCGTAGACGACATGGTCATGCGCTATCCGTGTGGATTGAAGCTGGCGCTTGGCGAGAACCCGAAGCGGGTCTACGGCGACCAGAAAAAGAGCCCGATCACGCGTATGGGCCAGGTGGCGCTGATTCGAGACGCCTTCCTCAAAGCGCAGAAGTATGCCAAGGCGGTCGAGAAAGCCGAGCGGGAGGGGACCGAGCCACCGGACCGGGACCTTCGCATGGAGCCACTCGTGCGTGCCATGCGCCGCGAAGAGAAGACGCGCATCCACGCCTACACGGTTCAGGACATCACCAACGCGGTCCACATCGCCCAGGAGTTCAACCTCGACCCCGTCATCGAGCACGCGTTCGAGGCGCATCTAATTGCCGATTATCTGGCGCGTGAAGGGGTTTCGGTCAGCACCGGACCATTCCACATCGGGCGACAGAAGAAAGAGATGGAGCAGATGACCTTCGCCGCGCCCGGCATCCTCGCACGGGCGGGCGTCAATGTCGCCATTCACATGGACACCACCGGGAGCACGGTGCTGCTACCGATCTTTGCCGGACTGGCCGTACGCGCCGGAATGGCCGAAGAGGACGCGCTCAAGTCGATCACCATCAACGCCGCGAAGGTTAGTGGGCTGGACGACCGCGTTGGCAGCCTGGAGAAGGGCAAGGACGCCGACGTCATCGTTCTGTCGGGACACCCGTTCGACCTGATGACGCACGTCGAACGCGTCTTCGTCGACGGCAAGCAAGCTCACGTCCAGCAGGGAATCGGTTCCTAGGGCGCCGTACAACATGGCTGCGCTCGAACGAGTGCAGATTTTGCAGGGCCAAGCCCTACGCTTGCCCTCGGCCGAAGTCCGCAAGCCACGAACCATCTGAAAAGAGCGCCAAGCACGTGCTCATCAAGGTAACGCAGACACATTCAGGGAGGACAAAGATGCCAAGCAAGATCGTTGATGAGGTCTCTGGTTCAGAGTTGAAACGACATCTCGAGTCAATCGCCCAGTACGTCCGTCTCTCGGGCACCGAGGATGAGGCGAAGGCGTTTGACTACATCGAGTCGGAACTGAAGAAGTTTGGGTACGATGTCAATCGCTACGAGAGCGACGCGCTGATCGGTTATCCCGGCAAGTCGTCGCTCGAGATCGTTTCTCCCGAGTCGATATCGATTCCCTGCAACGGCTACTCGCTTAGCCCACTGACGAGCGACGCGGGGATCTCCGGAGAACTGGTCTACGTCGGGGCGGGCCGCGCATCCGACTACCAGGGCGTCGACGTGCGTGGCAAGATCGTCATCAGCGACGGTCTCGCCATGCCGGATAAAACCCTGGCCTCGCAGGACGCCGGCGCGATCGGCCAGATTCACATCAACGACGAGTACATCCACGAGATGTGCATCTCGCCGGTCTGGGGCACGCCCATCCCGGAGACCGCGCACCTGCTGCCGAAGATCCCGGCTGTCGCGGTCACCAAGGCAGACGGAGACAAGATCCGCGCGGCCATGGAGCAGGGGACCGTCACGGTGCGGATGATGACCCAGCCGTTCAAGGCGTGGACCAAGATCCCGACGCTGACCGGCGATATCTCCGGCACGAAGGAAGACACCTACGTCATGTTCAACGGCCACGTCGATTCCTGGCACTACGGCGCCATGGACAACGGCACCGCCAACGCGACGATGATGGAGGTGGCGCGTCTGCTGGCCGAGCACCGGAACGAACTCTACCGGGGCGTCAAGATGGCCTTCTGGTCGGGTCACTCGCACGGCCGCTACGCCAGCTCCGCCTGGTATGCCGACACGTTCTGGCACGACCTGCATGAGCGCTGCGCGGTCAACGTCAACATCGACTCGGTCGGCGGCAACGGCGCGGTGATCCTGAGCGAAGCACCGGTGATGGCCGAGACCTACGGCTTCGCCAAAGAGGTCATGAAGGAGACCGTGGATGTCGACCTCGACTACCGCCGCATGAGCCGGTCGAGCGATCAATCGTTCTGGGGCCACGGCATCCCGACCGTGCTGGCCAGCCTCTCCGAGCAGAGCATCGAGGATTCGGAGATGTTCAAGGCGATGGCCAGCCTGCTGGGTGGCGGCGCGAAGGGCGGCGGGCTCGGCTGGTGGTGGCATACCACCGAGGATACGCTCGATAAGATCAACCACGAGTACCTGGTGCGTGACGCGCGCGTCTATGCCGAGGCCATGTGGCGACTCTGCACCATGGAGCGCCTGCCCCTCGACATCTCTGCGCTGGCCGACGAGATTGGCGACGCGGTGCAGACGTATCACGAGACAGCCAGAGGAGCGATCGATCTCTCGGGCACCGTCGAGATGGCCCGAGACCTCGCCACGACAATCCGCGCCAAGGACCTGGGCAATGTCAGCCCGGAGCGCGCCAACCGCCTGCTGATGGACCTGGATCGCCTGCTGGTTCCGGTCAACTTCACCGCCAACGGGCCATTTGAGCAGGATCTGGCGCTTGGAACCGTACCGGTGCCGGGATTGCGCGAGATCGATGAGCTAGCCAGCATGGATCCAGAGAGTGACGGCTTCAAATACCTGAAGACGAAGCTGATCCGGCAGCGGAACCGGGTTGAGGCGGCGCTACGAGCTGCCAAGCGCGAAGTCGAGGAGTTCGAGGCGTAGAGGCGCCTGGAAGTGCTGGAGCGGATAGGCGACACAAGTAGCCAGTCTCAGAACCCTTCAAGCGGTTTCCAGTCAAAACGGAGAATCCGAGACGGGGTTCTGAGACAGTGTTTCAGCGGAAACCGCGCCACATTGATAGCCGCGCAATGAATTCCAAATCGGGACGTTTGTGAGACACCCTAAATGAGACTTCTGATTGCTGCAGCACGGCCCCGAAGGTGTCGTAATCCGTGCTGCCGGTGAGCGTGCCACTGCTATCGGTGACCCCACGCACCGAGCCGAGCGCGTCGGTCAGGGGGTAGCTGGCGGTGTTGCCGCGGTCAATCGCCTCCTGGGCGCCATCAGCCTGGACATAGCTCGTGCTGCCGTCGTCGACCAGCTGCGCCATTCCGCTGGTCGTGTCCCACAGGTTCGTGGTCGTGGTGGTGCCAGCGACCGCCGTGCTGGTCAGCTTGCCGTTATCATCTTAGCTGTACGAAACACCTCGGCACAGGTGTCGCAGCCGCAAAGTGCCAAAGTCCAGTGCGGGGCACACCGGATGCCCCGTCGTATTAATCGGTCATGCGTTCGCCAGTCGAGTCAGCAACAAGTTAATGTCATCAGCTCTCCGGCTCGAGAATGATGACCGGGATCTGCCGGTCAGTCTTGCGTTCGTAATCGGCGAAGCCGGGATAGTCGCGCTTCTGCCTGTCCCAGAGCGGCTCGCGCTCGCCATCGTCCGTGACATACGCTCGAACTGACACGGTCTTGGTACCAACTTCAATGGAACAGGCAGGGTTCGCGAGAAGGTTGTAGTACCAGTCCGGGTTACTCGGAGCACCCCCTTTTGAGGCGAAGATGGCGTAGTCGTCGCCTCGCTGCTGGTACATCAGCGGGTGGACTCGCTCCTTGCCGGTTCTCGCGCCAACGGTGTGCAGCAGAAGAACTGGCGCGCCCTCAAACGGGCCGCCGACTTTCCCCTCGTTCGCACGAAATTCCTCGATGATCTTGTCGTTCCAGTTCTGGCCGCTAGACATCCTTGTGCACCCCTATTGAATCCTTTGCAGGTCCATAATCCGTATCTCCGTTCGAGACAACCATGCCGCGACGCGGGCTATTCCATGACTCATTCGCGGCGAGCGCGTCAGATTCTTCCCCGCATGGTGGATGCCGCGTCGCCGCCGAGCCAGGGCGCCTGGATCCTGAGAAGATTCTCAGCACAGATTAACCCCGAGCTCAGGCCGCGCGGCAAAGATCGAGTCCGCGTGCCGATCGGTGCGTAAAGCGAGCGGCGTCTCCAGCCGCACCCCGAAGCCGGGGGCGCCGCCCGTCTTCTTGAATCATGAATGTCGGTGATGTCATGCGCCCGCGTGAACGGTAAGATCCCTGCGGTGTAGACGTGTCCGAAATTATGAGGAGTGTGCATGCGTCGACGAATCTGGTACCTGTCCGTGCTCGTGCCCATCCTGCTCCTGCCCGCCTGCGGCGGCTCATCCGGCACGGCCACGACAGCGGCGAGTTCATCCAGCGCCAGCACCTCGTCGACGGCCGCTACGACCACGACGGCCGGAGCGTCGACCACAGCCGAGGGATCAGCTGCGTCAAACGCCACTATCGGATCGACCTCCTCAGGCTCCGGTGTCACCTTCACGCTCGATCAAAGCCAGAGCCAGGCGCTCTACAAGGCACGTGAGACGTTGGCCAACATCGGCTCCCCAAGCGAGGCAGTCGGGAAGACGTCGCAGGTGACGGGAACCATCACGTTCAAAGCTGACGGCACGATCGATCCGGCCGCGTCGAAGATCACGATTGACCTCTCGACGCTGCAGAGCGATAAATCTCAGCGCGACAACTACATCAAGGGGAACACGCTCGAGACCAACAAATACCCGAACGCGGTCTTCGTCCCAACGTCAGTCAAAGGGCTGACCTGGCCGCTCCCCACTTCAGGCCAAACCACGTTCACGCTGATTGGCGACCTCACGGTTCACGGCAAGGCGGCACTGACGACCTGGAACGTGAACGCCACCTTTGCGCCGGATCAGGTGAATGGAGCCGCCGTCACGACGGTGAAGTTCGAGGATTTCGGCATGAAGCCCCCGAAGACGATGCTCGTGATCAGCGTCGACGACAACCTCACGCTCGAACTTGATTTCGTCTTCACGCCAGGGAGTTGACCCGAGCATGCGGACTGGCCAGGCCGAGGTCTGTGTTCGCCCGTACGCACTATCGCTCGTCATAACACCCCACTGACGAACGCACTGATGATGCGCCCTGTCGCCAGCGGCCGGTCCTCCGGCACGAAGTGGTTCGCGTGCTGCATGATCTCGATCCGCGCGTTTGGCAGCAGCGACGCCACATCATTGGCTTCCGATAGGGTAAAGGTCGGGTCCTCCTGGCCCCAGATGAGCAGGCTCGGCACATCGAGTTGGGCCAGCGCCGCGCGCCAACGCTCGAAGTCAGCGCTGGTCGCGGCCCGGTTGCGCGACAAGTTGAGCAACGTCTGTTTGAATCCGTGCTGGAACGGCCACCAGTAGCACCGCATCACGTCGGGTGGCAGGCGCGTGTCCCGGTTCACGTAGATTCGCATCGCCAGTTTCAGCATCCAGCGACGGCTCAACGCCATCGCCAGTTCTCCGGCGAGCGGGATTCGAAGCAACGACAGGGGCGAAGAGCCACCGCTCCACGAGTCCCCGCGCAGACTTGTGTTCAACACGATCAGATGCGTGGCCATCTGAGGGGCACGCGAGATCAGCTCAGCGGCGACCAGCGCCCCGAAGTCATGGCAGACGATCGCGACCCGGTCAATCTCGAGCTGTCGCAGCATTGAGTCGATCGCGTCCGCCTGGGCAGTGACCGAATATTCCCACTCAGCGCGCTTCTCCGAAAACCCAAACCCGAGGAGGTCGGGGGCAATCGCACGGTGATCCGGCATCACCAGCGGCAGCACGTCGCGCCACAGGAACGAGTAGCTCGGAATACCGTGAAGCAAGAGAACCGCCGCGCCCTGCCCCTGATCGATGACAAACAGGGTGCCGCGCGGCGTAGGGACAAGGCGCCCACTGGACCGATACTGGTCAACCGTCCACACTTCGCTCACGTCATCGATTGGTCGCCGACTTTTCACGGTTCCTCCCGTCATCAGCATAGCCAAGTGGGAAACGCCAGGCAAAATACGCCGGCCGGTCCGCTGCTGGCCAGATACCGGTCGATCGGTGAGAATCGAGGCAGGTCAAGCGGAGTGGGCTGAGCATTTCGCTCGCCAGCCGCCCGACATCGAACTCGTCGAGAGCGAAGGTGATGACAGTGAGCCAACAGGAACAGGACCGCGACCACATCGTCGCCGCACTACTGGAGCAGGCGGGCATTCCCGTGCCCGACTCGGAGATCGGCAAGATGCGTGAGATGTATTTTGGAGCGGAAGAGGCGCGGGAGATTATTCGATCGATCGACAAGGGAGAGACCGAGCCCATGATCGTCTTCGCGCCAGAGAGTGAGGCCACGAGTGGCTAATCAGGATCTCGCCTTCCTGACGCTGGCCGAGGCCGCCGACCGGCTACGGGGCGGCGAGGTCTCATCGATTGAGCTGACCCAGAACCTGCTCGATCGCATTGCGGAGATCGATCCTCGACTGAACGCGTTCATCACGGTCCTGGCCGACTCGGCGCTCGAAGCGGCCCGTCAGGCCGACAAATCACGGTCGCCCGAAAGCCCGAGACTATTCGGAGTACCCATCGCGCTGAAAGATCTGTACAACACGGCGGGAGCGCGTACCACCGGCGGCGGCCGCATTCTGGCGGACAACGTTCCGGAGCAGGACGCGACCGTCGTGCGAAAACTCAAAGATGCCGGAGCGGTGATCCTCGGCAAGACGAACATGATGGAGTTCGCCTACGGCTATCCCCACCCCGATTTTGGTGAGACGCGCAATCCCTGGGATCCCGGACGCACGGCGGGAGGCTCGAGCGGGGGCTCCGCCGCGGCGGTCTCCGCCGGGCTTGCCTATGGCGCGCTCGGGAGCGACACCGGCGGCTCGATTCGCAGTCCTGCCGCCTATTGCGGACTGAGTGGCCTCAAGCCAACCTACGGCCGGGTCTCGCGCCACGGCGTGTTGCCGCTCTCCTGGTCCCTCGACCACGCCGGGCCCCTGACCCGCACCTCTGAGGACGCCGCGATCCTGCTGGATGCCATTGCCGGCTATGATCCGCTCGACCCGGCCTCGGCCCGCGTCGAACGCCCGTCGACTTCGGCGGGAATCGACGAACCGGTGGCGAGGCTGCGCATCGGCGTCGTCGACGAGATGTTTCAACGGTACGTCAAGGATGACGTGCGTCAGGTGGCTCTGGCAGCAGTACAGCAGTTAGGGGACCTGGGACTTCAGACTGAAGCGGTCGCGCCGCCCCACCTGGATCTGGTCATGCCGGTCATCTCGCCGATTGTCCAGGCTGAAGCCGCAGCCTACCATCGGCATACGCTGGCGCGGCAGCCGAACGATTACAGCGATGAAGTGCGCGACAACCTCCGGCTCGGCGCCATGATCCCGGCCATCGACTACATTGACGCGCAACGGCTGCGCCGCTGGATTCGCGATGGGATCGAAGAAGCGCTGCGTGCCTTTGACGTACTCGTCTTCCCGACGCAGCCGACGGTCGCCCCGCTGATCGACTCCTATCAGAGCGCGGGATCACTGAGCGACGACGTGCTTGACGTGGAGATCGGCCACACTGGCATCGCCAACCTGACCGGGCATCCCGCCCACTCAGTTCTGGCCGGGTTCACCGCTGAGGGACTGCCGGTCGGTCTTCAATTCACCGGACGGATGTTCGACGAGGCGACGATCCTCAGGCTCGGTCACGCCTTCGAACGGGCAACCACATGGCATACACGTAGGCCGCCGGTCGCGTGATCGACGTGCGACGCGCGACATATCGGGAGTGGGCGAGATGGACATAATCGAAGAAGTCGTCATTCCGGCCGGCCATGGGCGTCGATTCGTCGTCCCGA
Organism: uncultured Chloroflexia bacterium; assembly: GCA_963728335.1. Taxonomy (GTDB): domain Bacteria; phylum Chloroflexota; class Chloroflexia; order Thermomicrobiales; family Thermomicrobiaceae; genus CALAGB01. The sequence goes on along the minus strand of CAVSJP010000003.1, from coordinate 672,757 downwards.
CCGGGGCGTTGGTGACGGTCGAGCAGACCACCGGTAAACAGGTCGTCGACATGATCGCCTTCTTGCAGGAGGACATCGCGGAGCGACTGAGCCCGAGTCACACCATCGCCTCACTTGGTCGCATGTGGCCAGCGGTTGGACAGCGCTTCCTCTCGAATCGCCGCTCGCCCTGCCTGGAATTGGTCGAGGACACAGTTGGCCGTCATGACCTGACCATGGCTGCCTGTGACCCGGCCCGCTACGCACACGACTATGGCGTCACGGGACACCGGAACTGCTCCGAGAACTTCCTGGACGCGTTCGCCTCGCTGGGACTCCAGCGACACGAACTTCCCGACCCGGTCAATCTCTTTCAGAACATTGCCTACCTCGACAGCGGTGATGTCGAATTCCGCACGTCGCTGGCGGGTCCGGGCGATCACGTGACCCTGCAGGCGCTGGTTCCGCTCTTGATCGGATTCAGCGCCTGTCCGATGGATCTGAATCCAATTAGCGGGGGCAAACCGAGCGACGTCGTGGTGCGAGTGCAGCAGCGCTGATTTCAGGTTTCGCGGGCGCCAATCGCATGGCAGTGCTACCGGATCCGGATGGCTATGCGCGGTCGATTCTGGAGGTACGGCACGGTTCGTGACCGCAACGGCACGCCTGACAAGGGTGAAGCCGTGGAGGGAGCCACGGCTTCTGCACGGGGAAGGGAAGGATAGGAGCCAAGAGTTCAAGATCGAAGCTTGGGTCCCGCCATCCGGACCGTGATCCGTCGTGTGGCCGGACCGGAAACCAGCGGTGGGGGAACACGCGCGTAGAGGGTGCGCACCGCCGGAATCCGGATCCGAACCGTCCACCTCGTTCTCGGGCCGAAAGGACGGGACCAGCTTCTGCTGATACTACGGACCAACCCGCCGGTTGGATTGCGTCTGGGAATTGGATTCAATCTGATAGCTAGTCGAGCACCCCGGCGGCTTCGGCTCGTGCAATCGTGTTCTCAGCCATGCGGATGCTGGCGACGTCCACCATGCGCCCGTCAACCGTAATCGCGCCTCGCCCCTCGGCCGTCGCCTGCGTGTAGGCCGAAACGACGCGCTGGGCCCAGGCAATCTCGGCAGGTTTCGGGGCGAAGATCTCGTTGGCGACCGGGATCTGTGTCGGGTGGATGCACATCTTGCCATCGAAACCGAGTGAGCGCGCCAGCAGGCAAGAGGCTCGAAAGCCTTCCAGGTTGCGGAAATCGGCAAACGGGCCGTCGATGACGCGGATCCCGGCGGCACGTCCCGCGACCAGGATGCGGTGCATGGGATAGTGGAATCGGTGGCCAGGGTAGAGATCGTCCCATTCGTCGGGCGTGCCAATTGAGAGGGCCGGAATGCGGAGCGATGCGGTGTAGTCGCCCGGGCCGAAGACGATCGACTCGATGCGCGGGTTCGCGGCCGCGATCCGCTCGCAGTTGATCAACCCCTCTGCCGTCTCGATCAGAACCTCGAGCCCAATCGGCGTAGCGCGTCCGACCGCGACCTCGATCTGCGATAAGAGCGTCGCCACCACGTAGACGTCCTCCGGCCGGTTGACCTTGGGTACGAGAATCAGATCGACTGCGGCGGGCGCGCCCTCCACAATCTCGATCAAGTCCCGATAGAAGAAGGGTGTATCGAGCGCGTTCATACGAAAGACGCGCGGCCTGCTTCCCCAGTTGAGTTCGGTGAACGCACGAACTACGTTCTTGCGAGCGCCGGCCTTGGCGTCAGGAGCCACCGCATCTTCCAGATCCAGGAAGGCGAGATCGGCGTCTGACCCGGCCGCCTTCTCGATCATGCGCCAGTTGGAAGCCGGTACGGCCAGTTCGCTGCGTTCGAGGCGCATTCGGTCTCTCCTCATCTCCACCTGCATCTGCACCACGGATCGTTCGCCCTCGTCGCCATTCTGAGTCACCGTAAGCAGACAGACAAGCCGAGCATTATCGGATCCCCTCTGGCGCGATCGATCAAGATGCTTCATGCTCCAGCGAGGTATTGCACGTCGTCAGACGCAAGAGATCGCGGAGAGATACATGACGCCATCACTCCTTCGACCAGACTCCACGGCGCTCGGCGCTGAATGGAAGGCCCTCGTTGAGGCAGAGCATGAACAGACCGAGCGCCTCCGAGAGTGGCAGGAGCCGGACTATTACCGGCCCATGGTTGAGCACTTCGTGGCTGATCCCCGTCGCGAGGGAGACGACCTGCTCAACGAACTCCGCTCGTACGGCCGACCGGACGTCACCTGGCTCGACGTCGGCGCGGGCGGGGGCCGGAACGCGTTACCACTCGCGCTCACAAGCAAGCACGTGACGGCGATCGAGCCGAGCAACGCCATGCGCGAAGCGCTGTTGGAGAGCGCCAAATCCGCCGGAATCGACAACGTCGACGTTCAGGAGCTGCGCTGGCCGGACGGTTCAGACCGGGTCCAGGCAGACTACGGGCTGATGGCGCATGTCGGCTACGACATCTCCGACATAAACCCGTTCGTCGACGGCCTGGAGCGCGCGACGCGCAGACGCTGCTTCGCCTCGATGATGGATCGCGCCCCGAGCAGCGGCTTCGAGCGGCTGTGGCAGGACGTACACGGCGAGGAACGTTTTCTCCTCCCGGCGATGCGGGAATTCATCCACCTGCTGCTGGCGCGCGGCGCGACACCCGACATCCGCGTCTATGCCCGCGACGTCCGCCCCTACGAGCCCGACGAGGTGCGCCAAATGGCCCGGAGACGTCTTTGGCTGCGCGAGGGATCAGACAAAGACCAGCAGCTCCAGCGCCTCATCGACCAGGAGCTCGAACAGTGGCACGAACCTGCTGGGGCGACGCCACGTGGTCTCGCTGATCTCGTGGGAGCCCGCGCGAATGGAGTGAGCGAATGCCCAACGGAGGTACTCGAGCGCGACGCGATCCATCAGGAGACGCGCGACTCGTGGTGAATCGCTCCAGGTTCGCGACCCAGGTGGGCCGTTCATAACCGGAAATGACCGGGGCGCCGAAGACGAACGATCGTTCGGGCGTTCTTCATACTTGCGCCAATCCACACGTGGATTGTCACTGTTGTGACAGAGCATTCATTGTACGTCCATCTTTGATACTATGAAGGATGGAAAACATCGACGCCGGTTCGGAGACCCGGTGGCGATGCTCTGCTCCCGTTCCAACGTTGTGCCGACCACACTCACGCGACGGCCGGCCCTGCGCCGCTAGGCCTGATGGCCTGCGCGGTCAACGCGGCGGGATCTGTACGGACACGGCTTCCGAGAGCCGCCGATCGGCATCGGGCCAGGCTCTTTCAGGCCGGAGCAAGTGAGAGGTACGTGTGATATGGTCAATGGGAAGGAGAGGTCAGTTCACACAAATGAATAGCGGCACACCAAGTGATATGCCCAGGCCGAGTGGTCCGTCGATTCTTGAACGGCTCGGTCTGGTTAAGGGTGACTCGGCAAATAATCGCACGCAGTTTTTCGCGCGTTGGGTCTTTCTCGGCGTCATGGTTGGCATCGTCGCCGGCCTGGCGGCTATTACGTTCTTCTGGCTCCTCGAAACCTCCACACATCTTTTCCTTGGGCACTTAGTCGGATATCTTCCTCCAACACCAACAGGTGAAGGCAATGCGCCAGAAACGGCCTGGGCACGGCGTTGGGCGCTTCCACTGGTAGTCGCCGTCGGCGGCCTGATCAGCGGTCTTATCGTCTTCCTGATCGCGCCGGAAGCCGAAGGTCACGGTACCGACGCGGCTATCGAAGCCTTTCACCAGAAGGCTGGTCGGGTCCGTGCACGAATCATTCCCGTAAAGACAATCGCATCGGCGATCACGATCGGGTCCGGCGGTTCGGCTGGACGCGAGGGGCCGACAGCGCAGATTGCCGCCGGGGTCGGGTCGCTGCTGGGCCAGTTGTTGAAGCTGGACGCCAACGAACGACGCATCCTGGTCGCGACCGGTATCGGCTCAGGCATCGGCGCCATCTTCCGCGCGCCGCTGGGCGGAGCAGTGCTCGCGGCCGAAATCCTTTACATCCATGATCTCGAGATCGAAGCACTGTTCCCGAGCTTAATCGCTTCCATCGTTGGGTACACGATCTTTGGCAGCTGGGCCGGATTCGGTCCGATCTTCGGAACGCAGTCATCGCTCGACTTCTCCCAGCCACCGCAGTTGTTCTACTACGCGGTGATTGGTCTCGTCTGCGGCGCCTTTGGCGTCATGTACGCCAAGACGTTCTACGGGATCACCGACATCTTTCACCACTTCCACATTCCGGACTGGTCAAAGCCGATGATCGGCGGTTTGCTGGTTGGGGCACTGGGTCTGGCCGTCCCGCAGGCGATCGGAACTGGGTATGGCTGGCTGCAGATCGCGATGAACCCGAGCAACTTGCTGACGTTACCGCTTTGGGTCCTGCTCCTGGTGCCGTTCGCCAAGATCCTGGCGACGTCGTTGAGCATTGGCTCGGGCGGTTCAGGCGGCATCTTCGGCCCCGGCATGGTTGTCGGTGGGTTCATTGGGGCGGCATTCTGGCAGATCTTCCACAATGTGTTGCCCGCGATGCCACAAAATCCGGCGCCGTTCGCCATCGTGGCCATGATGGCGCTCTTCGGGGGCATTGCTCACGCGCCACTCTCGGTGATGCTGATGGTGGCCGAGATGACCGGAAATCTCTCGCTCCTCGCACCCGCGATGATCGCGGTCGGACTGGCAACGCTGGTGACCGGCGACAACACGATCTACCAGAGCCAGTTACCCACGCGTGCGGACTCCCCGGCACACCGCTACCAGTTCAGCTTTCCACTCCTCAACACGCTGGCGGTGCGGGACGCGATGGCGACGTCCCCACTCCTCTTTCCGCCGACTGCTCCGTTATCGACTGTGGAGCAAGCGCTGGAGGAGCGGAGTCTGACCGGAGCGCCGGTGATCGATCAGCACAAGCATCTGCTGGGTGTGGTCACCTTCACCGATATCAGCAGTGTCGATCGGGATGAACGCACCACGACGACGGCGGGTCAGATTATGACCAAGAATCCATTCACCATCAGTACCGAGGCAACGCTTGACGTGGCACTGGAATCGCTCGCAACCCACGGCGTGAGCTGGATGCCGGTGGTGGAAGGGCGAGAGCAGAAGGTGATCGGCACGATCGGGGCGGCCGACGTGGTCAGCACCTATCGCGCGTCGCTGCGCTGGACCGTCCGCCGCATGCGCGGGTTGACCGTCGATACCGTCATGCTCGAATACCGCGTCGAAAAGTCCTCACCGCTCGCGGGCAAGGCTCTGCGCGAGTTGAGCCTGCCGACCGGATCGCTGGTCGTCTCAGTCAACCGCAACGGCTCGACCGTGCTGCCGCGCGGCAACACAACGCTCTTGCCGGGCGATCTCGTCACCTTCCTGACGAATCCTGACAATGAATCCAAGGTGCGGGACTACCTCAGCTTGTCGGAGACGCCCATCGAGTCGAAGCCAATCGCCGCGACCTAGCGGTGAACGAACGCCAGCTTCGAGACAACACGGAACGCCGGGCCGAGTGCCCGGCGTCCGTTTTGTCCTGTAGCTCAATCTGACGAGATGACGCCCGCCAACGTGTAGAGGAGCACGTAGATGCAGATCGAGTGGAGCGTCTGCGCGTTGTACGGCAGGGCCGAAATCGATAGTCCACCGAAACGTTCCCGCCCCGCGGCTTTACCCACCTGATAGCAGAGTTCGACCACCTCCTCGACATGCGGGCCAAGCGGCTCATCCGCGAAATCCGGGTTGGAGCCAAGGTCAAACACGTCGGGGTCGATCGCGATCCAGACCTTTGCGGTGCCATCCATCAGCGTTTGCGCCAGGCTCGGCGGCCCACTCGTCGAACCCCGACTTCCGCGCCGCTTTGATGTCGCGGTAGGTGATGATGTTCTCCCGCTTGACGCCCCGTTCGAGAAAGCGCTCGATCGACTCGCGGTCGTTGCGCGGGCCCCGCAGGCCAAAGTGGACATAATGCGATGGATCCACACCGGGCAGTGTCAGAATGCGACGTGCCCAGGTGCTGCCCCAGCGCGGCTGGCGCGGGTCGTCCTCTTCCCACTCGCCACGTTGATTGTCGTGATGCGCGTCCAGATTCAACACCGCCGTCGGGCCGTTCGCATGCGCGGCGATCGACTTGAGCACCGGATAGCCACTCGGGCCGGAGTTACCACCGAGCGTGATCGGGTAGCAGCCTGCCTGTATCATGGTGTTCACCTCGGCCTCGACATGCGCCAGCGTCCGGCCCATGTCGCGCACCACGTCGGCATCGCCACGGTCGACGATCTTGAGATGCTCGAAGACGTCGACGTCGAGCTCCGGCAGGTAGCCACCGTACTTCAGCGAGTTGGAGCGGAACTGTGATGGAGTGAGGAGTGTTCCTTCGTAGTTGGCGGCCGCCGTTCCACTGCGCGAATCAGGTGTCGGAGCCCTCCAGGGCACACCCAGAAACGCCACGTCAGCGCCAGTGAGATCACCGACCGTCTCCGCCAGCGGCGCGCCGAAGAGGGTGGGAGTGCCGCCGTAAAGACGTGGCACCAGCATACGCATGGTCGGGTCGGACGGCTTGCGAGCCCATGAGTCGGTCACGGCATCCTCCACCCTGAGCTGATTGACCGGGGGCGCGCAATTGGCGCCACTTTCGCGTACTCTAGCACAGCGTCGGTACCCCTCTGACGGGTTGGCATGTTCTTCGAGCCAGGAGGCGCGAGATGAGCGTCCGGGACCAACTTCGAACACGACTGATCAGCGACCGCGAAAAGATCATCCAGCTGTGCCAGGATCTGGTTCGCATCCCCAGCGAGAACCCGCCCGGGGACACCCGAAACGTGCTGCGGTTCATCACCGGTCTGTTAGATCGCGACGGACGGCAGTACGAGATCGTCGCGCCAGTGCCCGAGTGGCCGAACCTGATCGCAAGCTTCGATGGAGACCAACCAGGTCGCCACCTGGTGCTCAATGGCCACATGGACGTCTTCCCGGCCGGAGACGCATCCCGCTGGACCGGCGGAGCGTTCTCGGGCGCGCTCCGCGACGGCAAAATCTTCGGCCGCGGCGTCAACGACATGAAGACCGGCACGCTCGCCTCGGTCTTGACCTTTCTCTATCTCGCGGACCTGCGCGAACACCTCGCGGGGCGATTGACACTCACCTGCGTTTCCGACGAAGAGACCTTTGGCCAGTGGGGGGCGCGCTACCTGGTCGAGAACCGACCGGACGTGCTCGGTGACTGTGTGATCAATGGCGAACCGAGCACGCCACATACGATCCGGTTCGGTGAAAAAGGCCTGATCTGGCTGGAACTCGTCGTGGAGACTCAGGGAGGTCACGGCGGCTACCCACAGGTGAGCGCGAATGCCATCAAGATCGCCGCCAACATTGTGGGCGAGATCGAGCAGATCACCGCGATCGCCGCCGATATGCCCGGTGAGGTCGAGCAGCGTATCGAGGCAACCCGCGACCGGTTCGACGAGATGCTCGGGGCTGGGGCGACCGACAACTTGAAGCGTGCCAGCGTCAATGTCGGCGTGATTGAAGGTGGCGAAAAGGTGAACATGATCGCCGCGCACAGCCGCACTGAAATCGACATCCGCTGCCCAATCGGGGTTTCGACCGATTCAGTTGCTGCGGCAGTTCGAGGAAATCATCGGGCGCTATCCGGAAGCGAGCTACCGGATCATCAACAAGAGCGAGCCGAACTTTGTCGATCCCGGTCACGAAATGCTGCGTATCTTGCAGGATAACGCGGAGGCGGCGCGAGGCATCCGGCCCGAACCGAGCATCAGCCTGGGAGGAACCGATTGCCGGCTGTGGCGACAGCGCGGCGTGCCAGCCTTTGTCTACGGTCCGACACCCTACAACATGGGCGCTCCCGATGAATACGTCACCATCGACGACCTGCTTGGGACGGTCGAGGTGCATGTCCTCTCGGCGTTCGATTACCTGTCAAACCGTGGGCAAGATCATCCCGAGCATTGGTGAACTGACGAGCGAGTTGCACAGACTGACACGACGAGGGGGCTGAAATTGATGGATTCACAGCGAGAGACCTCGACCCGCGAGACAATCGACCGATTCAACGAGGCCTTCAACCGCCATGATGTCGACGGCATTATGGCCGCCATGACGGATGATTGCGTCTTCGAGAACACCTCACCGAGACCGGACGGCACTCGCTACGAAGGCGCATCGGCCGTGCGCAATTTTTGGGAGGAATTTTTCCGGGCGTCACCACACGCTAGATTCGAAACCGAGGATCTCTTCGTGGTAGAGGATCGAGCGACCGTGACGTGGGTGTATCACTGGTCTGATTCGCAAGGCAACCTCGGACACATTCGTGGAGTCGACGTTTTCCGCGTTCGTGACGGCAAAGTCTCGGAGAAGCTCTCATACGTCAAGGGCTGACGCGCAGCGGCGAAGGAAGACGGGAGCACACTCTGCTCCCGTCTCCCTCATCTTCTATCCTGAGTAGTGTCGCCTCACGGCGATAGCTCAGCCAAGCTCGATGGCCGGCACCTCCGACTGCTTCACCAGCCAGTTGAACTCCTCGCCCGACGTGCCGAGCACCTCGTTCAGCTTGGTGAGCTGTGTGTTGACCTTCTTGGAGAGTTCGTCAAACGACTCGTACGCCTGCTGCGGCGGCGCGGCCGTCGCGCCCGCGGCGTAACCCGCCAGGCCGGCGACCTTGGCGTTCAGCTTGATCGGGAAGTTGAGCGTATCCTGGCGGCTCTTCGCCTTCACCTGGATCAGCTCCGCCTCGATCTCCCCGAGCTCCTGCTTGAGCTGTTGGGCCGCCTCGTAGATCTTCTCGGCGTTGCGCTTCCCCTTGGTCCGCTTCTCCCAGGCCTCGACCTGTGACCGCACGGTGCGAATCCGGTTGATGGCGTCGTGCGTGTCGGAGACCTTGTCACGCACCTGGATCAAGAAGTCAAACTGCGCCTGCAGATCTTCCTGCGTCGTGTCGATGCGCGGATCCTTCTGGATCTCGAAGCCCTGCGTCTGCTCCTGATCGCCTACGGTCAGTTTCACCGCGTAGGTGCCGGGAGGCGCGACCGGGCCCTTGATCCCACCGACGAACTCCATCGACTTGTCTCCGGGAACCTTCGATGCGCTCGGATAGCGCATGTCCCACACGAAGCGATTGAGACCCGCCTCTTTCGGGACGTTCGGCTCCTCGTCCTTCTCCTCATCCTCGCCCGCGCTGTCGTCGGCCTTCTTCTCCTCGTCGTCCGGCTTGCTGACGAAGCTCTTGATCTCGTTGCTGTGCTGGTCGAGGAACGTCAGCTTGACTTCGCCCTCGGGCTTCTCCTTGAGCGCGTAGAAGACGATCACGCCATCGGGCGGATTCTCCCCGGCGTCGAGGTACTTCACCTCTTTCTCGCCGTTGTCAGCCCGCTGCATCTTGTACGTCGCCATCGTGGCGCCGGACATGGTGTAGCTCTTACCGCTGCTGGGCGGGTGTGCGATGCTGCGCGCCGTCTTGAACTGGATGGTCGTGCGCGGCTCGAACAGGTGCATCGCCGCGTCCTTGTTCTCGGCCGTGATCTGATGCAGTGGCGAGATGTCGTCCATGATCCAGAACGATCGGCCATGCGTCGCGACGATCAGATCGGTCCCCTTGAGCTCCAGGTCATGGATCGGCGTGACCGGCAGGTTCAGCTGCAGCGGCTGCCAGTTTGCGCCGTCGTCGAACGAGACGTACATTCCGGCCTCGGTGCCACCGTAGAGCAGCCCCTGGCGGTTCGGATCCTCGCGAATGACCCGGGTGAAATTATCTCCGGGGATACCGCTGACGATCTTCGTCCAGGTCTTGCCGTAGTCGCTGGTCTTGTAGAAGTAGGGAGCGAAGTCGTCGAGCTTGTAGCGCGTCGCCGCGACATAGGCCGTAGCCGGGTCGTGCGGCGACGGCTCGATGATCGAGATCAGCGCCCACTCCGGCAGGTCCGGAATCGAGACGTTATCCCAGTTCTTTCCGCCATCCTTCGAGACGTGGATCAGGCCGTCGTCCGAGCCAGCCCAGAAAAGCCCCTCCTGCAGTTTCGACTCGGCAAAGGCGAAGATATCGGCGTAATACTCGGCGCCGGTGTTGTCCTTGGTGATCGGTCCACCCGACGAGCCGAGCGTCTTCGGCTCGTGGCGCGTCAGATCCGGGCTGATCACTTCCCAGCTCGAGCCGCCGTTCGTCGTCTTGTGCACATGCTGCGAGGTGACGTACATCACGTCCGGGTTATGAGGCGAGATCACGATCGGGTAGGTCCACTGGAAGCGATACTTCGCCTCCTCAGCGCCAGAACCGAGCGTAACCTCCGGCCAGACATTGATCATGCGGTGCTCGCCGGTCGAGCGGTCCAGACGGGTCAGGTACCCGCCATAGCTCCCGGCGTAGATGATGTTCGAGTTACGCGGATCGACCTGGATGTAGCCGCTTTCACCGCCGCCGACCGCAAAGTCCTCGGCGCGGGTGATCACACCGATCGAAGAGCGGCTTGGCACGCTGATCGTGGTGTTGTCCTGCTGCGCGCCGTAGAGCCGATAGACCGGCTCATTGTCGGTGGAGACGTGATAGAACTCGGCGGTCGGCTGGTTGTAGATGTCGGACCAGGACTGCCCGCCGTTGAAGCTGACACAGCCGCCACCGTCGTTCCCCTCGATCATGCGCAGGGAGTTCTTCGGGTCGATCCAGAGATCGTGATTATCGCCGTGCGGGACGGCCACGACTTCGAAGGAGCGCCCGGCGTCGGTTGACTTCCAGGCCTCGACATTCAGCACCCAGACGGTGTCAGCGTCGTTCGGATCGGCGATGATGTGGTGGTAGTACCAGGCGCGCTGGCGCAGGTTCCGGTCCTCCGAGCCGCGCTGCCACGTGTCGCCGTAGTCGTCCGAGCGGAAGACGGCGCCATCCTCGGCCTCGACGATGGCGAAGACCCGGCCTGGCTGCGCGGCCGACGCCGAGATGCCGATCTTACCGAGCACGCCCTTGGGCAGGCCCTCGTTGCGGCTGATCTCGGTCCAGCTGTCGCCGCCGTCCATGGAGCGGAAGATCCCGCTTCCCTCGCCACCGCTGACCAGCTCCCAGGGACCACGAAAAGCCTCCCAGAAGGTCGCGTAGATGACGCGCGGGTTGGTCGGGTCGATCGTCAGATCGTTCGCGCCCGCCTTTTCGCTGCGGAAGAGGACCTGCTCCCAGGTCTTGCCGCCGTCTTTCGAGCGGTAGACGCCGCGCTCCTTGTTCGGTCCGTGGGCGTGGCCGAAGGCCGCGACGTAGACGACGTCCGGATTATCGGGATGAACGCGGACCTTGCCGATGTTGCGGGTCTGTTCCAGGCCGCAGTGGGTCCAGGTCTTCCCGGCGTCGGTCGACTTGTAGACACCATCGCCGTGCGACACGTTGCCACGAATCGTCGACTCACCCATGCCCGCATAGATTACGTTCGGGTCGGAGGGCGCGACGGCCAAACCACCGACTGAGGCACGCTTGAAGAAGCCGTCCGATACGTTCTCCCAGAAGCGGCCGCCGTCAGAGGTCTTCCAGACGCCGCCGCCGGTCGAGCCGAAGTAGAAGACCTGCGGGTTGACTGGATCGCCGGAGACCGCCACCACGCGACCGCCGCGGAACGGACCGACCAGGCGCCACTTGAGCGCCTTGAGCGAGCTGGGATCAACCTGCGAGAGTTTTCCCGCGGTACCAGCAGACATATCGTTTCCCTCCCTTGCCGGTGAGCATCAAGGCTCATTCCGGCCACACTTAGTCGTTTGTACCAACCTGGTTAGGCAACCATCGTGGAGTTGTCATCCTGAGGCAGCAGCCGAAGGACCTCTCCAACCGTCGCGCGGGTGCGTGCGATCAGGATGAAGAGATCCTTCGCTTCGCTCAGGATGACATTCGTTTTTCACCTTACGCCTTGACCGGCTGAACGCCACGCTCGGTCAGCATACGATTGAACGACGCGATGTCGTGACCGGTCACGGTATCGAGACGCTCGATCGCGCCATCGAGCTGACCAGACAGCTTGTCGAACACCTCCGTGCTCTGGGCCGTCGGTCGCGTGTCGGCGTTCGAGATCATCCCGGCCAGCGCCGCCAGCTTGTCGTTGAGCTTGCTCGGCGGCTGCAGCGGACTGCCCGCCTTCGGCTGAATGAACTCGAGCTCGACCTCGTTCAGCTTCTCGACGATGGCGTCGCCCGCGTTCTTGACCTCCTCGTCGTCGACCCGCTCCGTCCAGCCCCGCACCTGCTCACGTAGGTCACGCAGCCGGTTGACCGCATCGTGCGTCTCCGAGAGGGTATCTCGGAGCTTGAGCAGCAGGTCGAACTGCGCTTGCAGGTCCTGCGGCGAGCCGGAGACGCGCGGATCGCGCACGATCTCAAGCGGCTGGGTCTGGCTCTCGCCACCGACCTCCAGCTTTACCTGAAACTTGCCAGGAACCGCGACCGGTCCAGCCAGCGCGTCGCCCGAAACGGATCCGCCCGGTACCTCGTGCGCGCTCGGATAACGCATGTTCCAGACAAATCGATTCAGGCCCGGTTCAACGGTCGGGTGCTGCCCATCTTTGGTCTCACTGCTGAAGCTGATGATTTCGTTGCCGCTGCCATCGAGGAACGAGAGCTTGAGCTCGCCGTTCGGCTTGTCCTTCAGCCAGTAGTAGACGGTCGCGCCGTCCGGCGGGTTCTTTCCAGCGTCGAGCAGAACGTAGTCTGGCTCACCGGTCTTCCGCTTCCGCACATAGAACGTGAACATCATGCCGCCGACGCGGCCGTAATTCTTGTACGGGTCGGAGTTCTCGCCAAACCGGCCGTAGATCTTGAAGCGACTGGCCGGGCGCGGTGTGAAGAGGTGGGCGTCCTGATGACGGACCTCGTCGGTCAGTTGGTGCAGCGGGGTCAGGTCGTCCAGGATCCAGAAGCTTCGCCCATGCGTCGCCGCGATCAGGTCCGTCCCCTTGACCTGGAGGTCGTAGATTGGCGTCACCGGCAGGTTCAACTGGAAGCGCTCCCAATGCGCCCCATCATCGAAGGAGACGTACAGCCCCGTCTCGGTCCCAGCATAGAGCAACCCCTGCCGGTTGGGATCCTCCCGGATGACGCGGGTGAAGGCGTGGTCCGGGATGCCGGTGACGATCGTGGTCCAGGTCTGCCCGAAGTCGGTCGTCTTGTAGAGATAGGGCTGGAAGTCGTCCGACTTGTAGCAGGTAGCGGCCAGATAGGCCGTCCCGGCCGCGAACGGCGACGCCTCGATCACCGAGATCATGGCGTGGGTGGGCAGGTCGGGCGGGGTGATGTCCTGCCAGGAGCTGCCCTGGTCCTGGGAGAGGTGGACCAGGCCATCATCGGAACCGGCCCAGAAGAGGCCCTGCTGGTGCGGCGACTCGACGAAGGCGAAGATGGTGGCGTAGACCTCGGCCCCGGTGTTGTCCTTGGTGATGGGACCCCCGGAGGCTTCCAGCGTGGCGGGGTCGTTGCGGGTCAGATCGGGCGAGATGACCTCCCAGGACATGCCCTCGTCGGTCGATCGGTGCACGACGTTGGAGGTCACATACAGCGTGTCGGGATCATGCGGCGAGTAGAGGATCGGGAAGGTCCACTGGAACCGGTAGCGCAGGTCTTTCGCACCATAGCCCATTCCGGACAGCTCCGGCCAGGGAGTGATGATGCGCTGCTCTCGAGTCCGGTGATCGTAGCGGATCAGCCGGCCGTTGCCGGCGCCGCTCCCGATCGCGCCGCCGACGACGATGTTGGAGTCGGTCGGCTTGACGGCAATGTAGCCGCTCTCGCCGCCGCCCGGCTGATACCAGTCGGCCTGGGTGATCGCGCCGGTAGCCGACGCACTCGGTACGGTCAGCGCGGTGTTGTCCTGCTGTGAGCCATAGAGGCGATACGGTACCTGGTTGTCGGTGGTGATGTGATAGAACTGCGCGGTCGGCTGATTGAAGATTGACGACCAGGAAATTCCGCCGTTGAAGGTGACGTTGGCGCCGCCGTCGTTCCCTTCGATCATGCGATCGGTATTCTTCGGGTCGATCCACAAATCGTGGTTGTCGCCATGCGGCGTCGGGACGGCAAAAAAGTTCTTGCCGCCGTCGATCGATTTCCAGCACTTGCCATTGAGAATCCAGACGACGTCCGGGTCCTGCGGGTCGGCATAGATGTGCTGGTAATACCAGGCGCGCCAGCGCAGGTCGTTCTGTTCGGAGAGGCGCTGCCAGGTGGTACCGCCGTCGTCGGAGCGGAACAGCGCGCCATCCTCAGCCTCGACGATGGCATAGACTCGATTGGTCTGCGCCGGCGAGACGGCGATGCCGATCTTGCCCAGCACGCCTTTCGGCAACCCCTCATTGCGGGTCAGCTCGGTCCAGCTGTCTCCACCATCGGTCGACTTGAAGATGCCACTGCCCGGTCCACCACTGTTCAGCTGATAGGGAGACCGCTGCGCTTCCCAGGTGGTGGCATACAGGATCCGCGGATTGTTCGGGTCCATGCTGAGATCGATGGCTCCGGCTTTGTCACTGCGGAAGAAGATCTGTTCCCAATTCTTGCCGCCGTCGTTGGAGCGATAGACGCCTCGGTTCGGGTTCGGTCCCCAGACGTGCCCGAAGGCGGCCACATAGACCAGGTCGGGATTGTGGGGATGGATGCGGACCTTGGCGATACTGTGGGTGTCCTCCAGACCACAATGACTCCAGGTCTGACCACCATCGGTCGACCTGTAGACGCCATCGCCATGGGAGACGTTGCCACGGATGGCGGTCTCGCCCATGCCGACGTAGAGGACGTTGGGATCAGACGCGGAGACGGCGATGGCCCCGACGGCCGCGGTGTTGAGGTAGCCGTCGGAGATGTTCTCCCAATAGGTCCCCCCGTCGGTGGTCTTCCAGACGCCGCCGGCACAGGCTCCGAAGTAGAAGGTGGCGGCGTCCGTCGGATGCCCCGCCACCGCCACCACCCGGCCACCCCGGTGTGGCCCGACTAAGCGCCATTCCAGGCCGTCAAGCATCTCATCCGTTGGCATGATCGATAGATCTCCCTTCCCTCGTCGCTCACCGCGACACGAGCCCTGGGCCAGTGCGCGGCGAATCCAGGATTGTTTTTGCATCGAGCAGGCGCACACGTGCGTCGTCCGAAACCGCGTGGGCGGACGGCAACCGACGCGCAAACACCTGCTCTCGATTCTCGCACCGCGACCGGAGACGTCAAGGCGGCCACCGTCGTCCGGCGTGCTCACCCGTCGAATACACGCGAAGTGGGTCCTGGCCCACCACGTGCTGATTGACGATTCAATCTGGGAAAAGCTTGTCCGCTCACGCGGATTGCACGCCACCGCGCTACCGTGGACGCGTCACCGAACCAATTCGTCAAACCTCGACCAGAGGGCGAGTCAGTGGAGAGGCAGGGGGTTGGAAATGAGGGCCGCCCCTCCTTGACCCGCCATCTCCACTCCCGTACGCTGGCCCATTGATGCCGGTTCGATTAACGGCTGAGACGGAACTGCGTGCAGGCTGTGAGACCGGCCACGATCGTTCGCCAATTGGTTCTACCTGAAAGGTCTGAAGGTGGCAGAGCGCTTTGCCATGAGCGTCGACGTCGGCGGCACCTTTACCGATTTCGTGCTGTTCGACGCACAATCAGGCACGATCAGTAAATTTCACAAGGTGCTGACCGACAGTGAGCGCCCGGCCCGAGCCGTGGTTCAGGGCTGGCGCGAGATCCTCGACATGGCGGGCGCGACGTCGAGCGATGTCGAATACGCGGTCCACAGCACCACCATCGTGACCAACGCCATCGTCGAACGTCGCGGAGTCAAGACCGCGTTGCTGACGACCAAAGGGTTCCGTGACGTCCTCGAGATCGGCATCGAGCAGCTGTACGACATCTACAATCTGTTCGCGCCGTATCCCGAGCCATTGATCCCCCGCGAGCTGCGGCTGGAGGTGGACGAGCGTGTCACGCGTGACGGTGATGTGGTCGAGCCGCTCGACGAGCAGGGCGTGCGCAACATGGTCGACGCGCTGGCCGCGGAGGGCGTGCAGTCGATCGCTGTTTCGCTGATTCACGCCTATCGCAATCCGGAGCACGAGCGCAGGATCGGCCAGATCATCCAGGAGACCCATCCAGAAATCACGGTCTCCCTCTCGTCACGGGTCGCGCCGCTGATCGGCGAGTACGAGCGAACCTCGACCGTTGCCGCCGACGCCTACGTCAAACCCTTGCTGCGCCGCTACATCACCGATTTGCAGGGCCAGTTACGTGAGCTCGGCTTCGAGCGCGAGCTCTACATGATGCTGTCGTCGGGCGGCATTTCGACGGCTGACGCCGCGATCGAGTACCCAATCCGACTGCTGGAGTCGGGTCCCGCAGCCGGGGCGTTCGCGGCCAGCTATTACGGACGGTTGACCGGACACGCGCACGTCCTCTCGCTCGACATGGGCGGCACCACCGCCAAGGCCTGCCTGGTCGAGAATGGAACGCCGGGCGTGGCGCATATGCTGGAGGCGGACCGTGTCCACCGCTTCAAGCCGGGCAGCGGGCTGCCGATCATGGCTCCGACCATCGACCTGATCGAGATCGGTGCGGGGGGCGGCAGCATCGCCCACCTGAACGACCTTGGATTGCTGAACGTAGGGCCACAGAGCGCCGAGTCGAACCCGGGACCAGCCTGCTACGGACTTGGCGGCGAACGGCCGACCGTCACCGATGCCAACGTGACCCTCGGCTACCTCGATCCGGGCTACTTCCTGGGCGGCCGCATGACCCTGCAACCCGAGAAAGCCCAAAACGCCATCGAGCGACACGTAGCCGAACGGCTGCACGTCGACCTGATCGAGAGTGCGGCGGGTATCCATGCGGTGGTCAACGAGAACATGGCCCAGGCCGCCCGCACGCACCTGATCGAGCGCAATCGCGACCCGCGCGATACCGCCATCGTCGCCTTCGGCGGGGCCGGACCGGCCCACGCGGTTGAAGTAGCCCGCATCCTGGGGATTTCGCGAGTGATCGTGCCGTTCGGCGCGGGGGTGGCCTCGGCCATCGGCGCGCTGACGGCTCCCATGTCACTGCCGTTCGCCCGCTCCTACATGACGTTGTTGCACCAGTGCGATTGGGAGATCGTGCGGGGGCTCTACGACGAGATGCGACGTGAGGCGGCCGACGCGTTCGCCGGGATCGCGCAAGCGAGTGACGTCCGCTACCGCATGGCGGCCGACATGCGCTTCGCCGGGCAATACCACGAGCTCCGCATCGACCTGCCGGACGGCTCTGACAATACGCGTGCGGTCGGAGACATCGAGGCGGCTTTCCGCGCAGGCTACACCGAGGTCTACGGTCGCGCGCCCTCCAATCTGACGCCTGAAGTCCTCAACTGGCACCTCATCGCCGAGCTTCCCCGCTCCACCTTTGACCTGGCTGGCCAGGAGCAGCGCCAGGGAGTCGCCAGCGGGGCGCTCAAGGGCGAACGACCGGTCTACTTCACCCGCCCGGACCGCGGCTTCCAGCCGACTCCGGTCTACGATCGCTACCGGCTGGACCCTGGCATGCGATTCGATGGTCCGAGCATCATCGAGGAGCAGGAAGCCACCATCGTGGTGCCGCCCGGCTGCAACGTCATCATCGATCAATACCGCAATGTGATCGTCGCGCTGAACGACAGGGGAGCGTCCGAATGAACAGCCAGCCAAGCTTCGATCCGATCAGCCTGGAGATCATGTGGAGCCGTCTGATCGGCGTCGCCGACGACATGTGGACGACCGTGCTACGGACGGCGGTCTCGACCATCATCGGCGCGGCGCAAGATTTCGGCTGCGAGATTCTGGATGCCGAGGGGAGCTCGATCGCCCACTCGAACCGCAGCATGCCGGTCTTCAACCTCGTCATGCCGACCGTCACACGAGCAGTGATCGAGCGGCATCCGGTCGAGACCATGCGGCCGGGCGACGTCTACATCACCAACGACCCCTGGCTCTGCGCCGGGCACCTCGACGACATCGCCACCATCTCCCCGGTCTTTCACCGCGAGCGCGTGGTCGCCTTCGCCGTCACCATCGCGCACACCTCAAGCATCGGTGGCTCGCTCTCGAACCGCACGGTGCGCGACATCTATGAAGAGGGGCTTCGCATCCCGGTCCTCAAGCTCTACGACGCGGGTGAACTCAATCAGACCGCCTGGGCATTCATTCGCGAGAACGTGCGCACGCCCGAGATGGTGCTGACCGATATCGAGGCGCAGCTCACCGCCAACGACCTCGGCGTGCGGCGCATCCAGGCGTTCCTGGAAGAGTATCGATTGGATAATCTTCAGGCGGTCGTGTCGGAGATCCAGTCACACTCCGAGCACGCCATGCGCGAGGCGATTCGCGCACTGCCGAACGGCGTCTACGAGAACGACGTCTGGGCCGACGGGCTCGATGATCCGGCGCATCTCCACTGTCGCTTGACCGTGCACGACGACTGGATCGAGGTCGATTACGCTGGGTCCGACCCGCAACGCGCGCGCGGCGGCCTCAACTGCACGCTGATCTACACCCAGGCGCACACGGTCTATCCCTTGAAGTGCCTCCTCTCGCCAAGTGTGCCCGCCAACGAGGGAACCTTCCGGCCGTTCGTCATCACGGCACCCGCTGGCTCTATCCTTAACTGCGAGGTCCCAGCCTCGGTCGGGTCGCGCGTCCGCACCGGCTGGCATCTGCACCCGCTGATCTTCGGCGCGCTCGAAGCGGTCATGCCGGATCGGGTACAAGCGGGCAACGGACTGATGCACTCGCTCCACGTCTATGGACAGGAGCGGGACGGTAGCTTCTACAACGCGCACTTCTTCATGGCAGGAGGACGTGGCGCCAGCCGCGGACGAGACGGCATCGGTCGCAACTGCTTCCCGAGCAGCGCGCGCAACGTCTCGTCCGAGGTCTTCGAACTGCGCACGCCCGTTATGCTGCGGCAACGTTCGCTGCGACCCGACTCGGCCGGTGCCGGCCAGTGGCGCGGGGCATTCGGCCACCAGATCGAATTCAGCTCATTGCCCGGCTATTCAAAGCCGGTCTCCTTCTTCATAAACCCAGACCGGCTGCGCTTTCCGCCCAACGGGATGCAAGGCGGACAGGATGGCCCGTGCACGACGGTCGTCGTCAATGGAGAGAACCTGTCAATCGACGAGATCGGCTCGGGGCAGATCACACTCGAGACGCCCGAGGACCGGCTGGAACTGCACATTCCTGGAGGCGCCGGCTTCGGCCCTCCCGAGCAGCGAGACCCGCGAGCGATCGAGCGTGACCTGCGCTCGGGCCTGGTGACCAGCCGATCTGAGGCGCTGCGGCAGGTCGCGGATGACTGAAGATCGCTGCTAAGCCTGCGCCGGCAATCACCCAACTGCCGTCAGCGGTGCAATCTGGGATCGTGACGCGCGAGTGAGTCGGGTTGCTCGCGACGTTCGCCTGACATTGTCGTTGGTGACGTGGTAGTCGGGTGATTGGCCACGGACGCCCGAAATTGTCATGGGTGACGAGGTAGTGCGGTGATCAGCCATGGTCGCCCGGGATTGTCGTGGCTGACGAGGTAGTGGGGTGGTTGGCCATGGTCGCCCGAAATTGTCATGGGTGACGAGGTAGTGGGGTGATCAGCCACGGACGCCCGGGAGTAAACTCGCCGGGCTACAAAGACGAAGTCCACTGAAGGGACTGAACGGTAGGGGCGCCGTCTGCTAATGTTCTTTGTCGATTTGATTCGGTACCAATCCACATCGATTGCCGAAAGTTCACGGACCGCGCGGCACGGCCCGAAACCGGCCGCGCAGGGACCATTTGGACGTCTGACGCACGTAGAACCCAGCCCCTTCAGTGGGCTTCGTTGTATGTAGCCCGGCGAGTTTACTCCCGGGCGATCGTGGCCGGCCGACCACCGCACTGATTCATCTAACCTCGTCACTCCCGGGCGATCGTGACGGACTATCGAACTCACTGACCAATGACCACTATTGGCGATCGTGGTCCACGACCGGTACATTTCATCGTTGACCAATGGCAGTCTGCACAACAGAGAGCATAGTGGCTTCAGCCGCACGTCTCGACGGTCGCGGGACCAGATCAACGAGTACAACGCGATCAGCCATCACTCTCCGGAATTGAGCACTCAGTCCTTTCAGCAGCGTTCGCGTGGGTAACTTGGAGCATGTATTCCAGGCGGATTGGCAGACCGCACACCTGCGATGAGCACGCGCGTATTGCCCCGGCGGTCAAGATCGATTAGACTGGTCTACGACTAGTCTGAAGGAGATCCTGATGCGAACTGTAGGCGCCTACGAAGCGAAAACCCATCTCTCGCAACTACTCGACGATGTTGCACGTGGTGAAACGATTACGATCACCAAACACGGTGTTCCCGTGGCTGAACTCGTCCCACCTCGAAGGAACCGACAGCGAGACGTTTTTGCCGCCGTCGAAGATTTGCGAAGGTTGCGCGAGGAAATTGGCAGCTTGGGAGGCCTTTCAATACGTGAGATGATTGAAGAAGGTCGCCGCTAGTGCTCTTCGTTCTTGACGCGTCAGTCACTCTGCCGTGGGGACTTCCTGACGAGACGAGCGAGGCAGCTGTGATGATTTTGAACCGTTTTGGCGAAGATCAGGCCATAGTTCCGGCAATCTGGCCGCTTGAAGTTGCCAACGTCCTGGCTGTCGCCGAGCGTCGAGGGCGGATATCGCGGGAAGCCGTTGATCGATTTACGCGCGATTTACGGCAATTTCCGATCATTACCGAAGACGGAGATGTCGAGGCGGTATTCGGCGCTGTTTTGGCGTTGGCGCGGGATCACAACCTCTCCGCCTACGATGCGTCCTATCTGGAGCTCGCGGTCCGCCGCGGGTTGCCGTTCGCAACGCTGGACGATCGGCTGCGTCGTGCGGCGAGCGATCTCGGCGTCTCGCTCCTGTAACCTCCATTGATCGCACGTTCTCGATGACATGTGGATTGGACCTGAAATGAAGATCACCGGCGTCAAGACCTACCTGTGCGGCAACCCCTGGAAGAACTGGCTCTTCGTCCATCTCGAGACCGACGAGGGCGTCACGGGCGTCGGCGAGGGCACCACCAACGCATTCGCCCGAACGGTCGAGGCGGCCATAAACGAACTTCAGCCCCGCTTCATCGGCATGGATCCGTTCCAGATCGAGACGATCATCCAGCGCATGACGCGTGACGTGTACACCGAAGGTGGTCAGATCCACGGCTGCGCCGTCGCCGCGGTCGAGATGGCCTGCTGGGACATCATGGGCAAGGCGCTCAACCAGCCGGTGCATAACCTGCTGGGCGGCAAATATCACGACAAGCTGCGCGCCTACGCCAACGGTTGGTACCGCGGCGAGCGGACGCCGGAAGCCTTTGCCGACGGGGCACGAGAAGTCGTCCGACGCGGCTACACCGCCATGAAGTTCGACCCGTTCGGCGTCGCCTGGCGCGTCACCGACCGGCGCGACGAGGACCTGTCGATCGCCATTGTCGAGGCGGTGCGTGACGCGGTCGGACCGGACGTCGACCTGATGATCGAGGGCCACTGCCGCTTTAGCGTCGCCAGCGCGGTGCGCATCGGTGAGCGACTGGAACCCTTCAACTGCGCCTGGTTCGAGGAGCCCACACCTCACCAGGACATCGCCGCGGTGGTTGAAGTCGCACGCCACGTCAACGTGCCGATCGCGACCGGCGAGAGCTTTTCGTCGATCCACCAGTTCGCCGAGCTCCTGTCGCATAACGCGGTACACATCCTGCAGCCCGAGCCGCTCTATCTCGGCGGCTTGTGGACGGCACGCAAGGTGATCGGCATGGCCGACGCCTTCTACGGCGTGGCCGCGCCGCACAACGCCCAGGGCCCGGTGGCCTCCGCCGCAAGTGTGCAGCTTGGAGCGGCCTGCCCGAATCTGTATGTGGCCGAGATGTTCGACGAATTCAACGTCGACTGGGAGCGCGAAATCGTTGACCACCCGGTCCAGATTGTCGACGGCTACGTCATCGTGCCGGATCGACCGGGGCTGGGTATCGAGCTCAACCTGGCCGAGATCGAACAGCATCCATATCAGGAGCGCAACTTCCTGCCCCTCTTTGCCGAGGGCTGGCAGCGGCGGATCGGGGATCAGTAGCGCGATAGCCGGCGGCGGAGGCTGCACCGTGATGGTGCTAGGAGAACGCCACCGGCAACTGAGGTCGCTGACGCGAGGCTCGAGCTACCGCCATACTCAGGCGAAATCTACTGCTGGTCGTTGACCACACGACTGGGTATTAGCCATGAATGCCCCGGTTTGAAAACCCAGGACTGCGGCCCGCGCGGGTATCCCGAAAGACCACAATCGCGGTGCACGTATTAGTCCGGGTATCGAGCCACGCTCGCCCGGCAATAACATGCCCGGGCGAATGCGGACGAAGACCGAACGACGTCGTCAAACTCAGTTCGTGTCGGGCGTCCGCCAATGATTACCGAACGCGACAGACAATGACCATAAGCAACCGCGTGGCGACGAGCGCAATAGATGGTTGTCTAGTTCGCCGCGGTGCCAACACAGGGAGAGCCCGCAGGCAACTTCGTCCACGTGTCATCGAGAATCCAGTATCTGTTTCCGCTGAACTCGCCGGTCTGCTGAATCTCTCGATAGACGACGAGATAGCACTGTCCGTGCTGAATTGAAAAGGACGCCGCGCCCCATGTTGACCTGTCGATCGGGTTGACCGAAACAACGCCGGGGCCGGTTGAGGGGATATCTCCTGGCACATAGCTGATCGAGCGAATCTCCTTGGCGGGCTGGATCCGATTCAATGCATCAGCGGTGAATTGATTGAGGGGCACAAACTCCGTGTGAGTTCCCCACACGGGCGGCAGAGAATAGAGCAGACTCCAGTCCGAATCGCGCGGGCCGTGGAATATCGGTGGATCGCCGCCGGGAATCGGGTTCGACGCAAGGAGTAACAGGACGACCAGGAACACCAAAAGGTCTCCGGAACAGGCCGACAAAAGGTAGAGCCAGTGTCGACGACGCGCGAGCGCCAGGATCGCAACAGCGGGCACAGCCAAGAATGGAACGACGAAGATCAGGTCCTCGAACAGCGGCTCATAGGTTCCGAGCCAGTATCGATTGAATAATTCGTTGGCAATGGCCACAAGCACAGCTGTTGCGCTCAGCCCAACGAGGCACCAGCCGACGCTATGCGCGTCAAGAAGATGATTCAGGCGGTCGCCGTCGTGTTCGTCATGTTCCGCCAATGAAGCCTCCGCGCCGGACGACGCTCAAAACTCGGATCGCACCAATTGATTGAGCGTAAACGACCTGGATCGAGCATTCCAGATCATTTCGTACCAATGCAATCTCGACGCTGGTGTGCGATATGCCTGATGCAACAGCGCTATTCAGGACCACCGATCGTAGCGCGCGGCGGTTCGATAAGACATACTAGAGACATGACAATCGACGACTTCATTGACGATGTCATCAAGACGATCGACTCTTCGAGCCGAACGCCGCTGTATGAGCAGATCGCTCAGCGCATGCTCGTCGCGATTCAGAGTGGTGAGCTTGCCCCGGGAACGGTCCTACCGCCGGAACCGGAACTGGCGGAGCGACTGCGCGTGAGCCGGCAGACGGTCAATCAGGCGTTGACCACGCTCGCTCGTCGCGGACTGCTGACCCGGCGTCGGGGCGTCGGCACATTCATTGCCGAGCCGTACGTCGAGCAGCCGCTGAATGGCCTGTACAGCTTCATTCGTACCCTGACCGCCCAGGGACGTTTGCCGACCACCAAGATCCTGGGGTACCGCGTAACGATTGACGACCAGGCATCGACGGTGCTGACCGGATCGCATAGCGGACTGGTGTTCGAGATCAGCCGCGTGCGCCTGGTCGACGGCGAGCCATTCGTGGTCGAGACCATCTACCTGCCGGTAGAGTGCGGCGAAAAGCTACCGCTGGAACGCATGCGCACCGAGGCGCTGCACGACCTGATGCACGAGATCTGCGGCATCGAGGTCGGCTACGCCGACGAGACACTCCACCCGGTCAAGCTGGAGCCCGTCGACGCCGCGCTGCTGGGACTGACCGCCGGCGACCCGGCCTTTCTGGTCGAGCGCACAGGTTACAGCAACGATCGCCCGGTTGAGGTCCGCCGCAGTCTGATTCGTGGGGACCGCTACCGCTTCCGCGTCCGCCTCTCCGGCGCTCAACTCTAAGTCACTCGTTGTCGTCTTCCGGCAGCAGACTGGTGGTCACGCGCTCGCGCGAGGCCCAGCTTCCGTCCGCGACCTGGATCAGGAAACGGTCGATCGCCTGATTGAAGAGCTCCGGCTCCTCCAGGTTGATGGTGTGGCCCGTCTGCGGCAAGACGACGAGCCCGGAGGAAGGAATGACGCGTCGCATGAACACGGCCGGGTCGACGCAGGGCTCATCCTCGTCACCGATCAGGATCAGCGTCGGTACGCCCAGTTGCCGTAACTCGGTCTCCAGCGAAAAGATCGTGCGCCGTCCGAGTTGGACTCCGAGACGCGTCAACGCCGAACCGCGGGCGGAGTGCGACGCGAACTGCTCGCGGAAGGCCTTCCACCCCGATGGGTCCTTCCGTTTGAACGATTGCCGCGTCGCCCCCTCTGCGTAGATCTCCGCGAATTCCTGCATGCCGCGTCGCTCGAGCATGTCCGCAATCCGCAGCTCGTTCTGCTCGAACTCCTGCCGATTCGTCGTGCCGGCACCGCAACCCGAGACAACCAGACTGATGCAGCGGTCAGGATGCTGGAGCGCGACGTCGAGGACCACGTTGGCGCCCATCGAGAGCCCGACGAAATGGGCCAGCTCGATTCCGAGATGGTCCAGCAGTCCGAGCAGGTCGCTCGCGAGCAATTCGGGCGAATAGGCGGCTGGATCGTCCGGCACGCTGGACGGCGGGAAGCCACGATGGTTGTAGACCAGGCAACGGTAGTGCGGCGAGAAATGCTCGACCTGGCCGGTCCAACTGCGCATATCACCGGCAAACTCGTGGCTAAAGACCAGCCAGGGGCCGTCTCCACGAACTTCGTAGGCGATGTCGACATCGCCAAGCCGCACCTGCTCCATAGTCCAGCCCTCCTGTCACACCTCGCTGTGTCCGATGCTAGCGGGGAGACAGGCGATCGTAAAGCCGCTGTTTGTCTGGTCAAATTTCGGACAAACGCTCGACATGTCCGGCATATGTCTGCTATACTGCGCGTGTTGAGACAATCGGTTCACGGGTTGAATGGCACGCAAACATGTCAGGCGTCGACCTCTTCGTCATCGAGATCTTTGTCGCGGCGATCGCGGCCGGGTTGATTGGATCGCTAGTCGGTCTGGGTGGCGGCGTCCTGATCGTGCCACTCTTGACGGTCGGATTTGGACTCGACATTCGGCTGGCCATCGGCGCCAGCATCGTGTCGGTGATCGCCACCTCGAGCGGCGCCGCGGCGGCCTACGTTCGCGACCACCTGACCAATATCCGCGTCGGCATGCTCCTGGAACTGGCCACGTCAATCGGCGCGGTGACCGGCGCATTCGTCGCGGCGTACCTCAACGCGCAGGTCCTCTTCATCCTTTTTGGCGCAATCCTGTTTTTCTCGATCCTGCCAATGATCAAGAAGCTTGGCGAAAACAACCCGATCGACGTGGTCAATGATCGGCTGTCCGAGCGGCTGAAACTCTCGAGCACGTATCCCGACCGCGTGAGCGGCGGCGCGGTCGCCTACAACGTCACACACGTGCCGCTCGGGTTCGCCATGATGTACGTGGCAGGCATCGTCTCGGGACTGCTCGGCATCGGCTCGGGCGCGCTGAAGGTGTTGGCGATGGACACCGCGATGCGCCTGCCGATGAAGGTCTCGTCGGCGACCAGCAATTTCATGATCGGCGTGACCGCCGCCGCCAGTGCGGGCATCTACTTCTGGCGTGGAGATGTCGTGCCGATCGTCGCCGCGCCCGTCGCGATTGGGGTGCTCGTGGGCGCGACCGCCGGCGCCAAAATGCTCGTGCGCTTCCAGAACACGACCATTCGACGACTCTTCCTGCCGGTGCTGGCCGTCGTCGCCATTGAGATGCTATTACGCGGAGTAGGAGTCGCCTGATGAGCGCGCACAAGACCCTGAGCCCAGTCCTGAACCGCACGGCTGCGCCGGTCCAGACTCAGGGCGTACCTCCGGCGCCTGGCCATTCCATGGAGATCTATATTAGCCAGGTTCTGCGGATTGGTGTCTTCACCTCGGCGCTGATCATCCTGGTCGGACTGGTCCTCTATGTCAGCCACGGCGCGGCGAGCAGTTCAGGCCATCAGAGCGTCAATCAGGTCATCGATAGCAGCCGCTCCCTCTCGGTGAGTCCCGGGAGCATCTGGCATGGCATCCTCACCGGTGACGCGGTCGCGATCATTCAGCTCGGCGTGCTGGCCCTGATTCTGACTCCCATGACGCGGGTCGCTATGACGGCCGTGCTCTTCCTGAAGGAGCGCGACCAGATCTTCGTCACCATCACCACCATCGTCTTCTTGGTTCTCATCTTCGGCCTGATCGGCATCGGTAGCTAGTCCATCCCGCTCCAGGCGTTCCTGAGCTCTTGACAGCATTGGTATAATCCTAAATTGGAATGTAGTTGTGTTGTTGGGAGGCGTTAGGTTTGGTCGATCTGCGAGAGGCGTCGCCGGAATTGCTGCAGTTGGTCGCGTCGCGGTTCAGTACGCTCGGCGATCCGGCTCGTATCCGCATCCTCTACGCGCTGCATGAAGGTGAGCGGACAGTCAGCGAACTGGTTGACGAGACCGGCTTCCGGCAGGCAAAGGTGTCAAAGCACCTGCAGCTGCTGCACCGTGACGGCTTCGTCGCGCGGCGCAAAGAGGGGCTGAACGTCTTCTACCGCATCTTCGATCCGGACGTGTTCCGGCTCTGCGACCTCATCTGCGGTCGTCTGCAGACAGAAGCTGAACGGCTCCAACGCACGGTGCGCCTCGACCCGCAAGACGCGCAGTAGCCAGAAATTCCCGCCTGATTCTTCCGAATGTCTGGAAGAGGGCAGGGACCAGCACAACAACGTCGATACCATACAGGGGTATGGTACTTGAACCGACCGGAAAGCCGCTCAACGGCGCCGGTAAAGCAGACGAAAGGGAAACAACCCATGGCATTCCTCTCGAACGAGGACCGCGATTACCTGGTCAAGCTGTTTGATGAGCGTCTCGTCAACCACGTGACCGTCCAACTCTACACGCAGCCCATCATCGTCACCGCCGAGGAGCGGGACTGCGAGGCGTGCGAACCGACGCGTGACCTGCTCGCGGAGGTCGTGGCGCTCTCCGACAAACTGACGCTCGATGTGCGCACGGTCTCGCCGCAGCAGCGCGCGAGCGAGATCGGCTTGCGCGAGATCCCGGCCATCCTGCTGAAGGGGAGCAATCGTGGTGAATTGCGCTTCATCGGCATTCCGTCGGGCTACGAGTTCGGCACGCTGATCGAGGATCTGGTTGAGGTTTCGACGGGTCACCACCACCTCAACCCGCAGACGCTGAAGGTACTTGATAGTCTCACCGATCCGGTTCATATCCAGGTCTTTGTCACACCCTCCTGCCCCTACTGCCCGCAGGCAGCGCATCTAGCGCATGTGATGGCCGCTTATAGCTCGCTGGTAACGGCCGACGTGGTCGAGGCCAATGACTTCCCGGAGATGGCCGATCGCTATCGCGTCTATGGCGTACCGAAGACCGTCGTCAACGAGACCCAGGAGTTCGAGGGCGCGCAGCCCGAAGAGGCGCTGGTGGCCCTCATCGAGGCTGCCACTCAGAACGGCCGCCTGAGCGATTCCAGCACCTGAAGGGGAAACAACATACATGTTCAATCTGAGCATCCCGCGCGGTGATTCACGCGTTCCAGTGCAGATGGTCGACATCGCCATCATTGGCGGTGGTCCGGCGGGCTACGCCGCCGGCCTCTACGCGGCTCGAGCCGGTCGCAACAGTTGGTTGATCGAGAAAGGCGTACCCGGCGGCCAGATGGCCACAACCGAGCTGATCGAAAATTGCCCGGGCTGCGTCGAAGGATCCGGTGCGGAGATCGGCGCGACGATGCGCCGCCAGGCCGTGAAATTTGGCCTGCACGAGATCTCCGCCGAGGTGACCAGCGTCGATCTCCGATCCGACCCGAAGACGATCGAGACGACCGTCGGAACCATGACCGCCCGCGTGGTCTTCATCGCGACTGGCTCCACGCCGAAACGACTCAGCATACCGGGCGAGGAGACCTACTGGGGACGCGGCATCTCCGTCTGCGCCACGTGCGACGGTCCCTTCTTCCGGGAAAAGGAGATTCTGGTGGTTGGCGGCGGAAGCACCGCGCTGCAGGAGAGCCTGTATCTGTCCCGCTTCGTCAAGCACCTGACGATCGTCCACCGTCGCGACCAGTTCCGGGGCGAGGCGATCTTGCAGAAGCGTGTACTCGAGTGACTCGAAGGTCTCCACGTTGATGAACAGCGCAGTTGAGGAGGTACTCGGGCAACGGCACGGTCGGCGCCGCGCGCGTTCGCGATCTCAAAACGGGTGAAGACCAGGTTATTCCGACCGACGGACTCTTCATCTTCATCGGCGTCCAGCCTGTGGTCGATCTGGTGCGGGGACAGGTCGAACTCGACGAGTACGGGCACATCCGCGTCGACGAGAAGATGCGAACCAGCGTCGACGGCGTCTTCGCGCTCGGTGATGTCCGGACCGGCGCCGAGGCACAGGTCGTCACGGCCATGAGCGACGGCGTCGTCGCCGCCCTGGCCGCGGAGCACCAACTGGCGACGGGCGTCGTCGCGTCCGTTCAGGCGGTCTCGATTCTGGTCTAGAATAACGATGAGCGCGCCATCTCCCTGCCCGGTGACCCCGGACCGGGAGACGCCATCACCGTTTTCGGCGGAGGAGCACGCGTGCCAAAATCTGTCTTGATTCTCGGCGCCGGACCGGGCGGCTTGCACGCGGCGGAGCGATTACGATCGCTGCTCGCCGAAGACGATCGCGTCGTCATCGTCGATCGACGTGACGAGCAATACCTTGGCGTGTCGTTTCTCAGCGTGCTGCGCGGCTGGCGCACGCCGCAGGAGATCACGATGGAGCCCTCGGTGCTGCGCGAGCGGAACGTCTACTTCATCCAGGCCGACGTGGTCGGAATCGACGTCGAGCGCAAACGGGTGAAGATCGACACGACCGGCGCCGACCTGGGCTACGACGCGCTGGTGATCGCGCTCGGCGCGGAGCTCGCGCCGCGGACCGTGCCGGGACTCGCCGACGCCATCGCCAGTAACAACGGCGGCGAATACTACACGCGAGACGGCGCGACGCGGCTCCGAGATATGCTGGCGGAGTTCGACGGCGGACGCGTAGCACTCGTCGTCGCGCGTTTGCCGTACAAGTGCCCGCCCGCGCCGTACGAGGGAGCGCTGCTCGTCGACGACCTGTTGCGCCGGCGTGGCGTTCGCGCCGCCTCGTCAATCGACGTCTTTACTCCTGAACCAGCGCCAATCGCTCCGGGAGGGCCGTCCGTCAGCGAGAACGTGCGCCGGCTCCTCGATGAACGTGACATAATGCTGTACGACGTCGGCGACACTGGAGTCAGTCGACCCGCATTCGCGTTCGCTTTCGTTCGGCGATGGCGTGTCAGCCACCTACGACCTGCTGATCGCGGTGCCGCCGCACATGCCGCCCACAGTCGTGCGGGATTCACCGCTCGGCGCGAACGGTTGGATCGAGATCGACCGGAGGACGATGCGAACGGCGGCGAACGACGTCTGGGCGATCGGAGACGTGACGCTGCTGCGGCTGCCGAACGGTATGCCGCTGCCAAAGGCGGCCGTCTTCGCCATCGGCGAGGCAGAGGCAGCCGCGCGCGACATTGCCCGTTCGTTTGGCTACGACGCTCCCGATCCCGATTTCGATGGGCGGGGCCGCTGCTGGTTCCTCACGGGCGACTCACAGGCTGGCTACGTCGAGGGTGACTTCCTCCACGAGCCCAATCCCGCCGTCTTCCTCCAGATGCCCACCAGCGCCAGCTTCGTGGCTATGCAGGAAGACGAGCGACGCTGGTTGGAGCACTGGCGGGAGTGAGACAGTCAGATTCAAGTAGTCGGATGACGGCTGCGCCTCGAATCCGACCGTAGCGGCTGGTTGTGGTGGAGACGCCGAGGTTTCGTTGACGACCTCCAGGACTCCACAAATGAATCGCCGCGCTGATGGACTTCGACGAACCACTTCGGTGGTGGACCTCCGACACGCCATCGTGGCGACGGCTGGCACGCTCTACGTGCCAGCCGCCGCTACCGAACGATGCCTCAACGCAATTACCGAATCTATTGGTCAAAGACGATCAGCGCAGTCCATTCGGCGGGAACGAGAGCGCGTGCTCTCGCTCGATGACGCGCGCCGCACGCAGGAGCAGCGCCTCGTTCCACGGCCGGCCGATGATCTGGAAACCGATCGGCATGCCGGTCTCGCCGGAGAGGCCGACCGGAACGGTGATGGCGGGCCAGCCGTTGTGGTCCCAGAGACTGCGTGAAACGCAGCAGCGGGTAGCACAGCTCACCGGCGGGGGGAAGGTGCACGCCGAGCGTCGGACTTACCGCCAGATCGAAGCCGCGCAGACGCCGGTCAACCTGATGCAGGGTTGCAGTCCCGCTCCCGAATCGCCTCCATCACGCGCGCTCCGCTGACCTGCGCTGCCCATTTCCAGGGCACCGCGCACCTCTGTCGACAGGTCGTCCGCATGTTCGGCGTAGATTTCCGCGTAATGTGAGTACATCTCCGGCGTGAAGATGTCGTCGGTGTCCATGCGCGCAAACAGGTCGCCCATCTCAACCTGCTCGATGCGCGCCCCCGCCTGCTTCGAGCGTGCGCAGGCCGTTCATGAAGCCGTCCAGGATGTCGGTTGGAACCGGCTCTTTGCCATCGTCGTGAAACGATGCGACGCGCAGCCCGGTCATGCCCTGGTCGAGATCCGCCGCGTAGTCATCGACCGGCGCGTCGCGCGAGCACGGGTCGTCCTCGTCGTACCAGGCCAGCACATTCATCAGCATGGCCGCGTCCTCGACGGTGCGTGCCATCGGGCCGATGTGATCACGCGACGCGGCCAGTGGCATGACGCCGCGCAGGCTCACACGCCCGTAGGTTGGCTTGAGTCCGACCAGCCCGCAGGCCGCGGCGGGCATGCGAATCGACCCGCCGGTGTCCGATCCCGGGCCGCACCAGGCCATACCGGCAGCCACTGCCGCGCCGGTGCCGCTGCTGGAACCGGAGGTATCGAGTTCCAAATTCCACGGGTTGTGAACGGCGCCGAAGACCTCGTTGGTCGAGGTCGGCTGGTTGGCGAACTCAGGCATCCCGGTCTTGCCAATAAAGACGGCCCCGGCATCACGCAGCAGCCGGACCACCGTGGCGTCTTCGTCCGGCACCCAGCTTTCAAAGGCTCGTGATCCGCCGGTCGTGCGAACTCCCGTCGTTTGCAGCAGATCCTTCAGTACCACCGGTATGCCATGCAGTGGACCGCGATCGATGCCGTCCTCCAGCTCGGCATCCCGTTCCCTGGCCATGTCCAGTGCCAGGTCTGGCGTGAGCGTCACGAACGGATTGATGTCGCTTGCCCCAGCGTTCAACCTGCTGCAGCACCGCCTGGGTCAACTCGACCGACGAGACTTCCTTGTGGCGCAGCCGCCGTCCCGCAACGTGCATCGGTTCGAAAATGATGTCGCTCATGACCACCAACTCCTGACCTGCCCGATTCGTCCCTACCACATAGCGGCATCATAGCAGTCAATCTGGGCCGTCGAGTCGTTGACCAGCGATGCGACTCGTGACATTCTTGGGGTGGGATAAGGGCACGTTCGACGGCATACATCCAGGCAATCGCTGGGGTTAGGACACACGACCATGATGCAACGTGGAACGAACACCGTCTGGGACCGCATGCTCGGTGCGGCGATGCTCAATCCCGCGGCCTATGAGTCGGTCGAACGTGACACCGACGCGACCCTCACGGCCTTCCTGATCGTCCTGGCGGCCGCCGTTGCGACCGGCATCGGCGCATTCACCGCCGACGGCATCTCCGGTCTCTACCGCAGCATCATCGCCGATCTCATCTCGTGGGTGCTGTACGCGACGTTTGCCTATTTCATTGGCACGAGGATCTTCAGGACCAGTGAGACTCGCGCGACGGTAGGCGAACTCCTCCGCACGCTCGGATTCGCCCAGGTGCCGTCCTTCTTCCTGATCTTCAGCGGGATTCTCTTCTTGGGCGGCATCATCAGCATCATCGTCTTCTTCTGGATTCTGGCGACCACCGTTGTGGCACTGCGCCAGGCGCTCGAGCTCACCACCGGCCGCGCCATCGCCACGGCGGTCGTGAGCTGGCTGCTCTATGTCATTCCGTTCCTGATCATTGTCGCGTTGCTTCCATAATCCTCTTCTCAACCATCAATTCTCCCGGTAGGATAGCCATGGCACGGTGGTCGCGGCCAGACTGAGACCGTGTGCCGATTGCTGGAAAGGGAGATCGATGGCGAACGACAGAGCTTCAGGATCGCGTCCCGCGTACCAGTCGAGCGGCTCCGACGACAGATGGATCCCGAACAACCTGCCCTTCGAGACGACGGCCGAAGTCAAGCCGCTCATTGGGACGATCGGACAGCCACGAGCGATCGACGCCATCGAGTTCGGCCTCGAAATCGACACGCAGGGCTACAACCTCTTCGTCACGGGCAGTACCGGGTCGGGCCGCGAGAGCACGGTGCTCGACTACCTGACGCAGCTCTCCGCCGCGCTTCCGGCCACCGTCCGACTGGATCTACGTGCACAACTTCTCGTCGACCCGATCAGCCACGGGCCATCGAACTGCCCGCCGGACGTGGCGTTCGAGTTCGAGCGATGACATGCGCGAGTTCGTGACGTCGGCGCAGCGCGAAATCCCGCGTGCCTTTGAGAGTGATGAATACGATCGGCGCCGGCGCCAGGCGCTCAATGGACTGGCCCAGCAGCGCGATGCCCTCTTCAACGACCTGCAGACCTACGCCCAGGCTCATGGTTTCACGCTCGAGATGACACCAACTGGAATCGCCACCATTCCCGTGGTCGACGGCAAACCGATCTCGTCGGAAGACTTCGAAAAACTGACGCCCGAGCAGCAGAAGGAGATCGCGACACGCAGCGAGGACGTCCAGGCACGAACCGCGTCAACCGTGCGGGAATTGCGGCAGATCGAAAAAGCGGCGGCTGCGCGTATTATCGAGCTCGATCGCGAGATCGCCATCTTTGTCATCGGACCCTTTCTCGAGGAGTTGCGCGAACGCTACAGTCTCTTCCCCAAAGTCCTGGCCTACCTCAATGAGGTACAGAACGATGTGCCGGGGCATCTGCACGACTTCATGCCCGGCACGGTCGATCAGTCGCAGGCGCAAGGAGCGATCCCGCTGGCTCAGATGCAGGCGCAGCAGCGCGAGGAGCACCTGGCCCGCTATCATGTCAACGTCCTGATCGACAACAGCCAGGCGAACCGGCGCACCGGTCATCTTCGAGCGCAACCCAACCTACTACAACCTGATCGGCCGGATTGACTACCGGTCGACTTTCGGCTCCATGACGACCGACTTCTCGCAGATCAAGCCCGGCGCGTTGCATCAGGCGAACGGTGGGTTTCTCGTGCTGCAGGTCGTCGACGTGCTGCGCAGCCCCTTCTCCTGGGATGCGCTGAAGCGCAGCCTCATCTGCCGGGAAGTCGTCGTCGAGAACTTGGGCGAGCAGTACAGCGCCCTGCCGACGGCACGCCTGCGGCCCGAACCGGTGTCGCTGGGCCTCAAGGTAGTGCTGATCGGTTCGCCCATGATCTACCAGTCGCTGCTCGCCATGGACGAGGATTTCCCAGAGCTATTCAAGGTGAAGGCCGATTTCGCGCCCGATATGGACTGGTCAGACGAGCACGTTCAGAACTATGCCGCCTTCATTAGCCGGCACGTGCGCGACTCCCAGCTGCGGCATTTCGATCGTGGCGCTGTCGCGCGCGTCATCGAGTACGGTGCGCGGCTCCGCGAGGACCAGCGCAAGCTCTCGACGCGTTTGCTCGAGATCGCCAACATCGTCACTGAGTCGAGCTACTGGGCGCAGCGGTCTGGACACGATCCGGTCATGGCGCAGGACGTTGACACCGCTATCCGCAAGCGAAACTATCGCTCGAACCTGGCTGAAGAGCGCTTGCGAGAGATGATCGACAACGGCACGATCATGATCGACACGAGCGGCGAACGGGTCGGACAGGTCAACGGACTTGCCGTGCTCAATTTGGGCGACTACGAATTCGGACAGCCATCCCGCATCACCGCGCGCGTCTCGCTCGGCCGGGGGAATATCGTCAGCGTCGAGCGGGAGACCGAACTGTCGGGGGCGATCCACTCCAAAGGCGTGATGATCCTGAGCGGCTACCTGCGCGGTGTGTACGGCGAGCACACGCCGCTGGCGATTTCGGCCACCATCACCTTTGAACAGTCGTACAGCGAAATCGACGGCGATTCTGCCTCGTCGACCGAACTCTACGCGCTCCTCTCAGCAATCTCAGGTTTGCCGCTAAAGCAGGGCATCGCCGTAACCGGCTCGGTCAATCAGTACGGCCAGGTCCAGGCAGTCGGTGGTGTCGTCCACAAAGTGGAGGGCTTCTTTGCCATCTGCAAGGCGAACGGCTTGACCGGCGATCAAGGCGTCATGATTCCGGCCAGCAACGTCCCAACCCTGATGCTCAACGAGGAGGTCGTTCAGGCGGTGCGCGACGGGAAGTTCTCGATCTGGGAAGTGACCACCATCGATCAGGGAATCGAGCTTCTGACCGGGGTCCCAGCAGGTGAGCGGGGCGAGGACGGCGCCTATCCAGCGGGCACGGTTCACCGGATGGTCGAGGACCGGCTGCGAGAGTTCGCTGAAACGGCGCAGTCCTTCTCGGTAAGCCACGACGCGGCGACCACACAAGCGCACGGACCGGAAGGAAATTAATTCTAGATCGAGAGCGGGCTCAGCGTTCGTCCCGGCGGCGTTCGTGATCGCGTTGCCACTGCTCGACACGATCGAATATTTCGCGCATGCCGCCGCCAAGCTTCGTCCGGTCGTTCCGGCTGAATGTGAAGCCGCTTCAGGATACGCTCGACAACGATCATCAGCAGCGCGGCGACGGCGATGATCAGGATAATCCAGGCAAGCACCGCACCATCCTTCAGGTCTCACTCGACTCCGGACAGAGTGTAGCGGATCGAGCCGCGGGCCGTCTCCTGAGCAGTCTGATAGCATTGTCCACTCCTGGGCCTGGCTTAGTCGCCGGCCAGGGCTGTCGTCACGTGAAGACGCAACCGCAACCAACGTCCGTCGGGTTCGAGGAATGGCGTTCATGAGTTTTGGGGACATTTCGTTCATCGCCGCGTTCATCATCCTGCCGCTCGGCATCGTCGCGCTGAGCGTGATGGCGCTCCGCACGCTGAGCCAGCGACAGCACCGGCCAATCGCGCGCTTTCGCGACACGAGCGTGGAGCGTCCGGTCGAGACGACCCAGGAATTGCCGATTACTGAGGCTCCCGAGCCGCGCGACTGGGCCGCCAGCGTGCGCCCGACCAGAGGACCGGTCGCTCAGGAACAGGCAAAAGTCGATGCCCACCCACATGCGTTCAAGGTGCCAACCTACCGTGGCCGCACCAAGGGTGTGGTGCGTCGCATGAGCTTCCAGTCTCGCCCGATCGCGCGGGGCCAGAGCGGCAACCCTCCCGAAAACGCTCGGACCGAGCCCCAGGCGGACGGAGACCCCGAGACGACCGGGATGTAGCGGCGAGAGGGGGGCACATCATCAATCAAGAGCTGTTGGGGCGCTGCGCTGGCGAGAAGGTTCTATTGCGGCTGGGCCTGTCCCGCCTACGGCCAAGAAACGTCACGACAATGCCACTCAGCGACCTTCCCGCGGCTCATCAACCGTTGGCTCGACAACATTTCCGAGGAATTCCTCCCGCTGGCCGCCAATATCACGTTGACGCCTGTTAGTCCGTCTTCCCCAGATTGAACGACCGGTGCAGCGCCGGCACAGCACGCGAGAGATCCGCCATCGAGATGACGCAGGAGATATTCAGCTCCGACGACCCCTGAGCGATCGTCACGATATTGATGTGCTGGTCCCCCAGCGTACGGAAGACGCCGCCAGCCACGCCGGGCGTGCCGCGCATGCCTGCACCGACCACGGCCACTGCCGCCAGATCCGGATTCTCGGAGACGCTCAGAACTGTCTCACGGTGAAGTTCCAGTTCGAGCTCATGCTCAAGTTCACGGACGGCACGGGTACCGTCGGCTTGTGGCACGACGAAGCTGAGACTGTGCTGCGACGAGGCCTGCGAGATCATGAAGACGTTGATCCCGGCCCGGCCGATTGCCCCGAAGACTCGGGCGGTCACGCTTGCAACCCCGAGAAATCCGCTGCCTTCGACGGTAATGACGCTGACATTCGGGATCGCGGTAATCGCCTTTACGGCGCCGTTCTGGGCGGGCTCTGGACCGATGCGCGTGCCGGGGTGATCGGGATTGAACGTATTCTTGATCCAGATCGGGATGTTCGCGACGGCTGCTGGCTGCATCGTGCGCGAGTGGATCACCTTGGCGCCGAAATAGGCCAATTCCGTTGCCTCGCTGAACGAGATTGCCGGGAGCGTGCGGGCGCCGGGGACCAGTCGCGGGTCGGCCGTCATCACTCCATCGACGTCGGTCCAGATCCAGATCTCGTCGGCGCCGGCCGCGTTGCCGAGGATCGAGGCCGAGAAATCGGATCCGCCGCGGCCCAGCGTGGTGGTGGCACCCGACTCACTGGCGCCAAAGAATCCCGTCAGAACGGGAACGATGCCCGCGCTCAACAGTGGCATGATGACCTCGACGGAACGTTCGCGTGTCGGCTCGAGGTACGGACTGGCGTTGCCGAACACGTCGTCGGTGACGATCACTCCGTCGGAATCGACATGTCGCGCGGGCGTGCCATGCTCCTCAAGTACCGCCGCCACGAGGACCGAACTCATTCGCTCCCCAAAGGAGACGATCAGGTCGCTCGATCGCGGGGAGAGATCGCGCAGCACATAGACCGATTCGATCAGGCGGCCGCAGCGTTCAACCAGGTCGTCGATGTCCGCGCGAACCGACGTCGCTCGACTCTGGTCGGCGATCAACTCATCGACGACCGCGAAGTGGCGCGCACGGAGTGTCTGGCGCAGCTCGAGCGCCACATCGCTTCGCCCGCTCGCTGCCGTCGAGGCGGCTTCCAGAAGCAGATTGGTGACGCCACTCAGGGCCGAGACGACGGCGATCACGTCATTGCCGCCGGCGCGCTGGCCAATCAAGATCCGCACGGTCTGGTCAATCGCGGCGGCCGACCCCACCGAAGTGCCGCCGAATTTCATCACTCGCAACATGGTTATCTCAACCCATCCCCACAGCGGTCAATGTTCAAAAGGAAGCTGCTAAGAATACCTGACCATTCGGTGAATGCCCAATCTCGGCGCGCGGTGCCGCGAATTTCGTATGGTAGAGTAGAGCGTTACGGTCGATCGTGACCGCGACGGACCACGTGAGAGGGGCGTCATGCAACACAAACTGTTGATCGAATACTGCACTTCTTGAGGCTATCGAGAGAAGGCCACCGGTACGGTGGACCAGCTGCTCGATCGCTATGACGCGTACTTCTCGGAGGCCACGCTGAAGCCCTCCGACGGTGGACGGTTCGAGGTAAGCGTTGACGGAAATCTGGTCTTCTCGAAACTCGAGAAGGACCGCTTTCCCGGAGACGAGGAACTGACAAACCTCGTCGGGACCACGATCGGCGCGGACTCCTAGCTGGGATACGGGACGTTCGCGGCGAGAATCCAGGTTTGTGTCCAGTCATCACGGACCATTTCAGGCGAGTGAGGCCAAATGGACACAAATACGTCCGTCACAAGGGCGCCTTCGTGAACCGGCGCGGACCAGTTCCCGCAAGGCGCCCTCGATCCTGTCATCATTCATCTCGACACTGATGCAGGCGCGACGCGGTTATGGGCTAACCGCGCCGGGCTGGCCATTGATCGATCCATCGAATCAGACTACGTCCGGGACAGAGGGGGTATCAGGGGAATTGGACGCACCGCACATCCGTCCAGTCGTTATTGCCAGAGTTCACGAGGTGGCGCTGAAGGGCCGAAACCGGCGTCACTTTATGCGCGTGCTGACTGGAAACGTAACCTGCGCGCTGCGCGACGTTCCCTACCACTCCGTGAAGATCCGGACCGGGCGCATTCTGGTGACCCTGCAGGATCTGGCTGACTGGCCCGCCGTTCGAGAGCGGATCGGCCGGGTCTTCGGCATACAGAATTTTTCACTGACGCTCGAGTCCAGCACGCGCCTCAGTTCGATTGAGCACGCGACCGCCATGCTGATCGAGGCGCAAGGCCCGCCACAAGGCACCTTTCGAGTCAGGGTGAAGCGTCCAGACAAGTCGTACCCGATGACGTCACCCGAAGTTGAGCGCGCGATCGGCGCCTTCATCCAGCAACGGACTGGCGCGCCGGTCAAGCTGGTCCACCCTGACGTGACCTTCCAGATCGAAATCCTGCACGAAGGCGCGTACGTGACGTCGAACGTCATTCCTGGCCCGGGTGGGTTACCAGTCGGCACGAGTGGTCATGTCGTCACCCTGCTATCCGGCGGGTACGACTCACCAGTCGCTGCCTATCGCATGCTCAAGCGCGGCTGCGCGATGACGTTCGTCCATTTCCACGCCTACCCGTTTGTCCGATCGACCTCGATTGAGAAGGTGATCGAACTGGCGCAGGTTCTCGGCGCGAGCCAGCCACCGGTGCGCCTGATCACCGTCCCCATCGGCGAGCTGCAACGGATCATCGCGGTTGCCTGCGAACCGGAACTGCGGATCGTGCTCTACCGGCGGCTGATGCTGCGCGTCGCCGAGGCGATCGCGAGCGAAGTCGGGGCCGGTGCACTGGTGACTGGGGAGAGCCTGGGGCAGGTTGCTTCGCAGACGATGGAGAATATTCGAACGATCGAATCCGCCATCGACCTGCCCGTCTTTCGCCCGCTCATCGGCATGGACAAAGTGGAGATCATCGAGGAGTCGCAGCAGATCGGAACGGAGCCGATCTCGAAAACCCCGGACGACGACTGCTGTGCCGTCTTCGTACCCCGGCATCCAGCGACCCACGCCAGCATTGAAGAGGTGGAACGAGCCGAACGCCCGCTCGACATCGACGGGTTAGTCGCGCAGGCGATGGCTCAGCGAACCATGTTCGATGGGAATCCTGCCACCTGGAACGTCATGCAGGCACTCGGTTCAGAACCACCGTCTCTTGCCACATCAGTGGCGGAACCAGCTATTGTCGTTTCGCCAACAGGACGCTAAATCAGTATCATCTGGACGCGGTGACCTTCGCGGAATCGGCGGCCGTCACCAGTGTGCCGTTCGGCTGTGGAGAGCCGACGCTCTTGCCCGTGCGATGAAAGGTATTCATGGAACCCTCGGACTCGAAGGCCCCCCTCTTTACTCCGAACGGGAATGAAGCCGACCAGGAGCAATCCGAACCGTTCAAACGCGTTGGCTGCACGATCTTGACCGTGCTGGTCGTGCTGCTACTGGTCTTCTGCGTCATCTACTTCATCACCGGCCTCGCCGCGATGGGACTCAGCTTCTGGCAGACAATGCGCTAGACGGCCGGGATCACCACGAGCTCTACCCCATCAGTCGTCGGAACCAGGAGCGCTGGGAACTCTGGTCGGCCGTTCGCGCTGCCGTGATCTCCGTTTCAAGCTGGGTCAAGCGCTCGCGCAGTCGATCACGTTCCGAAGCCAGATCGGTGATCCGGTCACTATCCCGCTTGGTCTGCAGATCTCCCAGACGCTCAACCTGCTGCTCAAGAGAGTGGATCTGGTCAACGAACGGCTGCAGCCACTGTCCACCGTTGATCCAGGCGACGATCTGACGATCCTTCTCCTGCCCTTGCTGCCGCAGGAATGTGACCTCTTCCCGCAAGTGCTTGAGGAGATCGGCCTCCTCGGCGGTGAGCTGCGAAGACGCTTCTTCTCGCTCTTCGACCGCTGGCTCTTCCGACCCCGGGCTCTCGAACCTCGTCTCCGCCTCGGCAGCCTCGGCCACGGGCTCCTCGTCCTCGGTGGGCCATTCGGATTCGGCAGCTTCCGCGGCTGTCTCGTCGCTCAGGAACATTTCCTCCGGCTGAGCAGCATCGGCTGAAGGCGCCTCGGCTTCGAAGTTCTGTTCTGACTCGGCGGCCTCGGCGACTGTCTCGTCAGGTTCAGTCTCAACTGGTTCCTCGATCTCTTGCGCTGATTCCGCGTCGAATGGTGCGGGCTCGGTCGACGCACTCTCCTCCGGCTCGGTCGTTTCGGCAACCGGCTCGGCAGACTCGTCTATCGGCTCGGTCGTTTCGGCAATCGGCTCGGTTGCGGTCGCATCGGGCTCGGCTTCTTCCACCGGCTTGGTCATCTCGCTCACGACCGATTCCGCTTCAGGTTCAGCGGATGGCTCCCCGACAACAGTGTCAACCGACTCTTCAGTAGCCGTCTCGAGCTCACCCTCCGTCGAGTCGAGATCTTCCGTTGTTCCCGCTTCAGCCTCGACGCCCGCGGGCTGCGCGGCATCCTCATCGGCGGCCAGAACAAGCTCCTCCTGAGGTGGTTCAGCTTCGAGTTGCGGCTCGGACTCAGGTTCGGCCTGCGGCGTCTCAACGGAGGCGACCGCTTCCGACTCGACACTCGACTCCTGTTCCGGTGCCTCCGCGGCGGGCTCGGACTCAGCGGGTTCGGTCTCGGCGAATGCGTCAGACAGCTCCTCGTCAGGCGGCTGAAGCTCACGGATGTACGTATCGATCTCCGCGACGATGAACTGCTCCATGACCGACTCAGAGAGGAATTGATCGATGTCATCCGGCACAGGCACCTGATCGGACTGCGCCGCCTGGTCTTCCGCCTGAGGCGGCGCGCCGAGACCGGCTTCACGCGCCAGAGCGTCCCGAGCCGCTTGTTCCTCGGCCGCGGCCTCCGATTCAAGCATCTCATCGGTGATCTCCGGCGATTCCGATTCGACGGGGGCTTCGACCTCCGCCGTGAGTTCTTCCTGCTCAGACGTGACCTCAGTTAGGGGAGCTGTCGCTTCAGGCTGTTCGGCCGGCGATTCCTCTGACTCGAACGCGGCCAGTTCCTCCTCGGTCGGAGAAACCCCCTCCTCGTTGGTGGTCGCATCAGCTTCGGTAATTGCACGCTCGTCCGCGACGGCAGCCTGATCTCCCGTTTCCACGGCATCCTCGTCAACCGCAACGAAGGGCTCCGCTGTCTCAGGTTCCGGCTCCGCCT
This sequence comes from uncultured Chloroflexia bacterium, assembly GCA_963728335.1. GTDB lineage: Bacteria > Chloroflexota > Chloroflexia > Thermomicrobiales > Thermomicrobiaceae > CALAGB01. The sequence goes on along the minus strand of CAVSJP010000003.1, from coordinate 631,387 downwards.
CAACCGGGCTCTCCGGCATCTCCTCGAACGGGCTGATGGCGGGCGACGCCGGCGGCGTGCTTGGGGATGTGGCTGCATGCGTGCCGTTCTGCTCCGTCGCGCGTGAGCGCGTCAGGTTATCGAGGACGACATACCAGCGCCCGTGCATGCGGTACGCCTGGAGTGACTTGCGGGCGATGCGGCGGCGAATTGAGTCGAGCGCGCTGGCTGAGAGTTCGAGCCGTTGGGCCGCGGCGAGCGACGTACGTGCCTGACCTTCGCGCTCGAGTGCCGACGCCGTCTGGCGTAGAATCTCGCGTCCTTGCGAGGAGAGTTGCAGGTCGCGTGGCTGGCCGATCAGGTGAAGCGGCAGTCGCCATGAGCGATCATCGGCCGCCGCGCGCAGGACATCGGCAAACTGGTGCGCGGCCTCGTCGCTATTGGTCCGGAGATCCATCCCGAGCAGGGTCAGAGCGCCGACGATCAGGTAGGCTTCAGATCCGGGTCGTCCGAGGATTTGGAGCCCCTCGAACAACTCCCCCGGAGTCAACATGCGTGACGACTTCGCCCCTTGCTCATCGATCTCGACGGTCTGGATCTCGTCCTCTTCGCCGACGACGACTCCGACAGACCAAACATAATCACCATCGTCCATACCCAGGAAGGTGGCGCGGTTCTGAGGACGGAACGAAACTCCAATTAGACCGAAACGATCGTCCTCGAGTTGAATTCGGGATGGATCCATGCCGGGTACCCTCAACCTTTCGTCTCAGTGAGAATGCAGTACGACGACCGTCAGGCATCGCTCTCGCTGGCATCGCTTGACGTCGCGTGAGGGCGTACCGCGCTCATCAGTTCGTCCGCATCGACGAGTTTCTGGCGCCGATCAAGCGGGTTTTCAAATACCCTAAATCGGCGCTCCTTGACCAACCTGGCCATCGTGACTTTGCTGATCCCGAGCTGCTCCCGGGCTTGCTTGAGTGGAATGAGTCGCCGTTCGCCCAAAGACGGGCTCCTCTCTCACAGTGAGTTGACTTACAGACAAGGTATCATGTACGTACGCCTGAGTCAAGTTAGGTTAGAACGCGTTTAGATACCGACCGTACGCGGGATGGGATCGATCGCCAACCTGTGCCGGACTGGATGCCATTCGTGTTCGTTCAGCGTGGCCGGACAGAAGTTGCATGGTCCGAGTGATTCAACTATGGTAGATGAAAGCGTTGATGGAGAAGAGTAGCTGGTTTTCGTGGATGTCAGAGAGCCGCCGAAGCTGAAATGGCGGCATCCACTTCCGGCCAAAGACCCGCCTGAGCGTGAGGCGAAACGCATGCGTGCGAAGTAGATCTCAACGGCTCACCCCCGTTGGCGGGTATCGAGGTCGTCACACGATGTCAACCGGCGGTCTCCATGACACTGCATCCAGTCGAACGAACGGAATCTCACTCTTCAGCCCGCGAAAGTCCTGTTCGTAGATGATTACGATGCTTTAGGCCGCACAATCGAATAAATGGATTCGCGTGATACCGCCCACGGTCGAGTCCAGGTGGTAGTCACCAAAGCACCGTGTCAGGCGCCGCGAGCGGCAAAAAGCTCGGCTGCTAATCTTGGTGGACCCTCATCGCTCAGAGAAAAGACCTCTGCTGCAACACAACGATGATCGTCGGGAGTCACGCGAACCTGCGTGCCACCATGCGAGGTGAATAAGCGGTGGGCCTCTCCGAGTGGAGAGTCGTCGTGCGTGATCAGCGTGAGGAGTTTGTTCCGTTCGACGCCCAGGAGCGTTGCGATCCGTTCGGGAATATCGCCTCCAAGCGAAGACAGGTGAGCGTGCTGGCACGCCGCGCTTATCCCGTCAATAACTGCCTTCAGGTCCTTTGCGGGTAACAGTCCATCGGTTGTGACACGAAGGATGTACGGTTCCCCAGAGGCAAGCGCTGGTGCCGCGCACTGACGAGCTTCGCGAACAGCGAACCAGATCCGAAGCGAGAGACGCGCGTCATTTCCCCACATGTCTATAGTGGCTTCAGGAATGGAACACACCAGGCGACCGACCTGGGCAATATCAAACGGCTCAGAGCGATCCACATATTGATAACGAAAATAGTGCGACATACTCATGCGAGTTGGCGCTGGAGATGGACCTAGGAACTCAAACCGACATCCGAACTTGCAAGACCTGCCAAACGCCGAAAAAGTCTGGTCGATATTGTTGAACAGCAGGTTTTCGATGTCAGTTCCTGGCCGCGGCTGACCGGCGTATGCCGCGCAGAGCAGCCGACCCTTTGGTTCCGGCAATTTCTGAATGCGGCTCTTGATTAGACTCCTGAGCTCAAGTTGATACAGATTGCCCTTTGGCTCGTTCTGAACATACTGGTCGCTCCAGACCTCGAACCCGTCATCGTGAAACTGTGAGACAATTCCTGATGGTATGTGGCTTTCCTGCGTATTGAACATTACAGGTGCCTTCCCACGACGGACGACAGTGAGACGGTCTAATTTCGCAGACTTAGATCGCGACTTGCATGATGACGCCGGGGTACCGACGCAACCGCCTGTCATCCGCCGGTGTTCAGATCCGTCTGGCAGATGCCGTCACCCGTCACGGCGTCGAGATAGACCAGGCGTGTCACCGATTCTCCTGTCGCTTTGGTGCCGGTCATCTTGACCAGCCAGACGGCTTCGGGACGCTGCTGGAACTCGCGGCAGACCCCGGGCGTCGTCTCGCGTGCGGCCTTCTCCGAGACCATGGTGGCGTCCACCACGTTCACCTGGGTCAGTCCGCTCGATGCGGTCGCGAACTCTATCGCCGTGCTCTGGCCGATAAACGGGCCCGCGCCGATACTGTCGTTGGCTGTCAGCGTCGGGTCCATGGGGTCGGAGATCGCCAGTGGCTTGTCGAACCGGAAGCTCGACGTCATGCCGGTGAAGATACCGAGAAGCGTTGAATCGAGATCCGCGCCGTCGACAAAGCGCGTGCTGACGATCACCGTGTTCCCCGCGTAGTTGAAGACCAGACGCACCGTCCGCTGCCTGCCCGTGCCGGTCGGATCGCCGACGACATCCACCAGGCGCGCCAACGCCTGCCCTGCGCTCGTTAGTAGTTGACGGTCGCCCTGCAGCGGGGCAGGAGCCGCGTCCGGCGATTCCTGTGACCAGAACGTCTCGCCTGCCACGACGTTCAGCGAGATATGGCGCGCAGCGTCGGCGGAGGCAAACTCGGCCGTGACGACCGAGCCCACGTTGTGGGTGACCTGCACGCCCCAGCCATCCGGGTAGTTGAGCGCAAACCCGGCGACTGGGTCGGACCAGACCTGCCACGACGCCGTCAGTTGATCGTTGCTCGTCGCCTGCGCGGTCGGCATCGGCACGGGATGCTCAATCGAGTCGAGCACGAAGAGGTGGCCAGCGTTGGGACAGCTCGCGTACGCCGGATCAAAGACGTGTCCATGGAATTCCGCCTGCTGTGGCAGGTCGATCATGCCGAGACTGAACGGGATAACCAAGTCGAGCGCCGGCATGCCCGCTGGAAGCGCGTTCGGCAGGTCAACTCCGGCGACCCTGAACGAGGTCGGAAATGACTCGTCCGTCAGGGTGGGCAAGCGGGCCGCCACAACTGGGCAATTCGCGGGCGGCGCCACGGCGCTATCCCCCTGCGTCGGCGGCTGATTGACGTACGCGTGCAGCGATAGGCTCGCCGGCGCCGCTCCCTGGGTCGCCGCGTCGACGATGCTGACCGCCTGCGCGACGGATAGCACGCCCGAGAGGTCGACGGTCGGAGTGGCACCGCCGCCTGCTGACCGTGTCGCCTGCGAATGAGCACCGTGACAGGCTGAGAGGATCAAGACGAACGGCAGCCACAGGACGAATCCGCGCAATCGTACGTTCAGTCGTTTCTCCAACTAATCGCCTTGAGAGGCCGCCGCATCTAGCCGTGTCTGCTGAATGGCCCGTATTATAGACACCTTGACACGTTGACGCAGAGACGTCCGTGTCGTTACCGGAAATTGATACAGGGAGGATCGCGCGATGCGTGACGATCGATGCGAGAAACTCGCACGCGTACTGGCCGAGTATTCTATGGAAGTCAAGCCGGGCGACTTCGTCGTGCTGTCAGGCGGTGTGCTGGCACTGCCGCTCCTGACCTCAGTCTACCGGCAGGTGCTCAGGCTCGGCGGAAACCCGGCTGTCGACGTGCGCGTACCGGAAGTGACCGAGATTTTGCTTGCCGAGGGAAGCGACGACCAGCTAGCGGCCATCGACCCATTCGAACGCGTCGGCTCGGAGCAGGCGGATTGTCACTTGAGCGTCAGCGCCTCGCAGAACACCCGCTCGATGACCGCGATCGACCCGAAACGACAGCAGAAATACTCACGCGCACGCACGCCGCTACGGGGCGAGCGTATGGACCGGGCGGCAAGCGGTGAACTGCGCTGGTCATCGACCGTCTATCCAACTCAGGCTCATGCGCAGGAGGCCGAGATGTCGCTGCGCGAGTACGAGGAGTTCATCGCGGCGGCAGGGTGGCTGGACGAAGATGATCCGGTGACCAAATGGCGCGAGGTCGGCGCCTATCAGGATCGCCTGATCACCTGGCTGACGCCCAAGAAGGAGATCCGCGTCGTCTCCGACGACACCGATCTGACGGTACGCGTCGACGGCCGGACCTGGATCAACTCCGACGGCCACCGGAACTTCCCGAGCGGCGAGATCTTCACCGCACCGCTTGAGGACTCGGTTGAGGGGCACATCCGCTTCAGCTTCGCCTCAGTCGTTCAGGGGCGCGAAGTCGACGACATCCAGCTCTGGTTCGAGAAAGGGAAGATCGTGCGGGCCGAGGCGGCCAAGAACCAGGACTTCCTCGAATCGATGCTCGACACCGACGAGGGCGCACGCTACCTGGGAGAGTTCGCCTTCGGCACCAACGACAACATCTCGCGCTTTACGCGCAACACGCTGTTCGATGAGAAGATGGGCGGCACGGTCCACATGGCACTGGGCGCGGGCTATCCCGACAGCGGCTCGAAGAACCGTAGCGCCATCCACTGGGATCTGATTCGAGACCTGCGGAGCGGCGGCGAAGTCTGGGTTGACGGAGAACTGTTCGAGAAGGATGGCAAGATCCAGGTCAGCTGAAGAAGATATTGACATAATATCAGATAGTGAATGGAGCAATGGGAGAGGGATGATGACGGGAACCGGCTTCGGGCCGCTGGTCGAGACCGGCTGGCTCCAGGATCACATGAACGATGACGACCTGCGCCTTCTGGACTGCACGGTCGCGCTGCCAGCGGTCGGATCAGCCGATCGGCGGCCAATCAGCGGTCGGGCCGATTGGGAACAGGGCCACATTCCAGGCAGCGACTTTGCCGACCTGATCAACGATCTGTCGGACCCCAACAACACGCGCTACTCGTTTCCGTTCCCGCCAGCCGAGCAGTTCGCCTCGGTCATGTCGCGACTCGGCGTTGGGGAGGGCACCCGCGTCGTGCTCTACGACAGCGGCGCGATGATGTGGGCCGCGCGACTCTGGTATTTGCTGAAGGCATATGGCTTCGACGACGCGGCCGTGCTCAACGGCGGTCTCAAGAAGTGGACCGCCGAAGGGCGACCAGTCTCGACTGAGCCAGCCAATCGTCCGCAAGGCAACTTCGTCGCGCGGCCGCGGCCGGAGATGATCGCCAGCAAGGACGATGTGCTCGATGCCATCGGCGATGAGACGACCGCGATCGTCAACGCCTTGCGGCCGGAAGCCCACAGCGGCGAGGCGCCGCCGCGCCATGGACGGCCGGGCCATATCGCGTCCAGCGTGAACGTGCCCGCGTTTGGCCCAGGCTCGATCATCGACCCCGAGACCTCGACCTACATTCCACTGGAGCAGATTCGCACCAAAGTCGCGGAAACGGGCGCTCTGGACAAAGCGCGTGTGATCACCTACTGCGGAGGGGGCATCTCGGCCAGCAGCCTGGCCCTGGCGCTGCATCTGATCGGGGTCAAGAACGTCGCACTGTACGACGGCTCGCTGTCGGAGTGGGCGACCGATCCGGACCTGCCCATGGAGACCGAGTAGGGGACCATCAATTCTCCAGCAAGACTGCCAGTTCGATGAGCAGTCGTCTCAGTTCGGTATACCGGTCCCGGGCGAGCCGCGCTGCCCAGTCCGCTTCGATGCCTGCAATGACCCGTTCGGCCGTTTTCGTCAAGTGAACTCCACGTTCCGAGAGTTGCACGAGCTTGGCCCGACCGTCGGACGGGTCATCCACACGTTCCAGGTAGCCCAGGCCGTCGAGTTCCGCGACCAGACGACCAACATACTGCTTTGTGAGCTGCGTCCGTTCCGCAAGATCGGTCACCCGCATTCCGTCGTTTCCAACCTGCTGAAACACCACGGCATGGGATGGATTAATGTCCGCGAACCCTGCAGCGGCGAGACCAACGAAGATCTGCTCGATGAACGCCTGATACGGGATACGCAGGAGTTGCGACGTGTTTTGCTGGTCGAGTTCTGCCTGGGCGCGCCTGGTCGAATCGGCCATGGTCTCCAATCCCCGCTTGACGATTAGGAACTATCGGTTACTATATGAGAACCTTAGGTTCCTAGTTTATCCGTTCGACGTCTGACTGTCGAACGCGAGCCACATGCTGGAGGTCAAGCGTGACGCACACGATAAGCCAACCGGGATACGTGCTGGACGAGGGCGATGGAGAGTCGATCTGGTTTCTGGGGACGCTGATGACCGTCAAGGCCGGAGGGGCACAGACGAACAATGCGTTCACATTACTGGAATGGTCGGCCCCTCCTGGTTTCTCACCGCCACCCCACGTTCATCGCCGGGAGGACGAGGCGTTCTACATCCTGGAAGGCGAGATGTCGGTAACCTGTGGTGACGAGAGCTGGACGGCGTCCGCGGGAAGCTTCGTCTTCCTGCCAAAGGGAATTCAGCACGGATTCACCGTAACCAGCAGCGGTCCGCTTCGGGGGCTGCAGCTCACGAGCCCTGCCGGCTTCGAGCGCTTCATCTCGGAGGCAGGAGAGCCGGCCATGACCGCGTCGCTGCCGCCAGCTGCTTCACCCGACATTCCAAAACTGTTGCGGGCAGCCGAGCGATCTCAGATCGAGATTAGCGTGCCAGCCCCAGCCGGCGAGGTGTCGTAGGATCAACGGCCGCGATTGACACGTCCGGGTCGATCCAGCACGATAGACGCCTACGCGGACGAGAATATGCGATTTGGGGTGTGAGCGGCTATGACGACAACGGCGCGCGGGGCGATCGCCCGAGTTCCCGGTGACCCACTTGTTATCGAAGACTTCACCATCGAAGATCCAGGCCCAAACGACGTACTGGTGCGCATTCTGGCGTCTGGTGTGTGTCACACCGATCTCGGCGTCAAGAGCGGCACCTACGGGACATTCGGCTTTCCATTTCTTATGGGACATGAAGGGGCGGGAATCATCGAGTCGGTAGGGTCAAACGTCGATTCGAGCCGCGTGGGTGAGTATGTGATCCTCGCCTGGCGCGCGCCATGTGGCACCTGCCGGTTCTGTCTTAACGGAAAGCCGAACCTCTGCGCGGCCAGCCTTAACGCCTCGAACAAGATGTACACCCAGGAGGGGGAGAAACTCTCCCCCGTGCTCGGCATTGGCACCTTCTGCACGCATACACTGGTGCACGAAAAACAAGCGATCCCGGTCTCGGCGGATCTTCCGGCCGCGCAGATGTCGTTAATCGGGTGCGGGGTGATGACCGGTGTCGGAGCGGCGCTGTATACCGCCGGGGTCAAACCGGGCGCGACCGTGGCGGTCTTCGGCTGCGGCGGGGTCGGCGATAGTGTCATCCAGGGCGCACGACTAGCTGGAGCCACGACCATTATCGCGGTAGATGTTGATCCTCAGAAGCTCGAGTGGGCTCGCCAATTCGGCGCGACGCACCTCGTGAACGCCAGTCAAGTCGACCCAATCGCGACTATCAAGGAGCTGACTGCCGGATTTGGCGTTGACTACTCGTTCGAGGCCGTCGGCTTGCCGGAGACGCTGGAGCAGGCACTCTGGTGCCGCGATCTGGCCGGCACCTGTGTGGTCATCGGCGTGCCCGGCCCGGGACCACGGCTCGATCTCGACATGCAACGCTTCTTCGATACAGGCGGCACGGTGCGACCGTCCTGGTACGGTGACTGTCTCCCAACGCGCGACTTCCCGCTCCTGGCCGAGTGGTACCGCCAGGGTCGACTCAAGCTCGACGAGTTGGTTTCCCGCACGATCACGCTCGACGAGGCCGAAGATGCGTTCAACGCGATGAAGCGTGGCGAGACGCTCCGCTCGGTGATCGTGTTCTGATGCGCGCGGGACTCCGATCATGTCGGAGACGTTCAGCTGCAGGTGGCATGACTCAGTCGGGTCGTGCCGGACCCTGCGCACGCGGGGAGCCGGGGTGATGCGGGGCGCGAACGAAAGGGAGCAACCTACTGGGGCTCGGCCAACACGACATAAAACTCTCAACTCAGGAGGTTGACTGCCCTCTTGATAGCGTGTGAGCTCGCGCTTGCGCCAGGATCAGTATCAGAATCGCGACCACGAACGACACGGTGATGGTGGTCAGCCCGCCCTGGGCGATGAATTCACCGACAACGTCCGTGAGCGCCAACGCCGTGAGCAGACTCAGGCTCCAGCGCCGGTCATGCCAGAGCGCCGCGAGTGCTGCGGCAAACAGCACGCCGAGCGCCGCTCCAGTCACCACCAACCAGCGGTAGTCGACCACGACCGTGGACCGAATGGCATTCCAGCCGGTAAGGAACCAAATGGTAACGGCCGTGTGTTGCACGATTTTTTCAGCCGTCAGGAGCACCAGCAGCCAGTACGCCCAATCGCGTGTCGCGTGCCTCGTCATATCGTCACCAACCATTCGTCTCGGCTCTGCCAGTCTCAGCAAACCACCGGACGGGTCTCAGAGTCATCCGGTGGTGAGCGGAGACATCACAACTCCGTGTCAACCGGCAGGAGGCCCTACATCATTTGCGCATAAGGAAGCTTATGCGCAAAGCAGGTGCAGGGCGCCAACAACGGCTCGCCACGCGTGACCCGCTCCGGCTCGCTCGTATGCGAGCAGCCGTCGGAAGCTCGGCCGAGAATGGTAGCCGTGATGGTCGTTCGGCTTGTCACGCGGCCATCGTCCGGATGCGCTCGGACTACCCACCAATCAGGTAGCTTCATCGAGAACCACCGCGCTCATCTTTAACCGAACACATCACGCTGGCTATCGGCGGCGCTCGTGTGCGCCTGTCTGCCAACCGCAGCGACATCCCGCCACACCCGACGTGGCTGGACGACCTCGCTGGTTCATTTTATGTCGCCCAAACAGTGCGCGGCTCGCACGCCACGAGCCGCTCGACTACTGCAGTGTTATGTCGTCCCATTTGAGTGCTATCAACTCAGACAATCGCAAACCTGTGTGAGCCGCTGTCCGGAACAACGGGAACAGCCAATGATCGTGGACAGCGTCGAGAAACGTTGCGAGTTCGGCCGGCGTCCAGACCTTCGGGGCGCTCGGCTCCGACTGCTCCGGATGAACGATCGCCAGTCCATCGGCTACGTTCCGCGGCACTACACGTCCACCGTGGCCGTCTACCGTGTGATTTAGACTTGGCTGGTCGTGCGAGCTGCCGCGTCCAGCTCCCGGATGGTCGACCAGTCTTGCGGCCGCCTGCCGCTCTCGACGTCGTGGACAATGTCGACCAGCAGGTCGCAGAGCGGTGTGGGTACGCCGAGTTCGTCGCCGCGCTGCGTAACCGGCGCGACATGGAAATCGACTTCGGTGCGCCGCTTTTTGTACTTGATGTCGCGGTGGATTCCCATATGTCGCTTGATCGAGCCTTTTCCACGTTCCGCCCATTCGTCAAAGAAGCGGTCTGTCTGGGCGATCCGGTCGGGGTTCTGTCGATCGAACATGGAGGGATCGAAACCGTGGATATTCTCCAGCCGGATCCCCTGCGCCCTGGCGACGTCGACCACCTCGGCTACGACGCCGCGCAGACCGGCGCGCACGCCGTTGTCCACCTCGACGATCTCGTCGACCGGCGCATCGACGACCGAAACGGCGAATCCGAACGCGGCATAGCAGAGTTTGCCCCAGATATAGCCGTCGAGATTTTGAGTGATCTCGATCGGAGTGACCGCCGAGAGGACCTCGGCGACTTCCCTGATCCGCGGTGTCACTTCGCCGCTCAGCTCACTGATATACGTCGGAATGCGATTGACCAGGACGACGTGACCCGGTTCGACCAGGTCGCCGCCGAAGTGGATGAAGGCGCCAATGGTTCGCTCCGGCCCGACAATGCGGGCAATGCGAGCTTCGTTGAGGCCGTTCTGGTACGAGACGATGAAGCCGTCGAGCGCCAGGTACGGCGCTATCATCTCGGTCGCCGCATCGGTGTCCATCGCCTTGACGGCCAGCACGACCATCCCGAGCGGGCCGTGTTGTTCGACGTGTGCGGGGAGTTGCTCGTCGGTAATCGCCAGTACGCGCTCGGTCAGGTTGACGACGCCACTTATCCGGTAACCGCGCTCATTGATGGATGCTACGTGCTCGGCCGCACGGTCGACCAGGGTCACGTCATGGCCGGCCCGGTGCAGCATGACTCCGGTCGTGCCGCCAATTGCTCCCGCGCCGACAACGGTTATGCGCATGCTCATTCCTCTCGCCAGTTTGTCCGGGTGTCAGGCGACGACAGCCGCGTGCACGCCGCTACGCCGGTCGACGGCAATCTCTCCGCCCTTGATGACCAGGCCAATACGGTCGATCTGTTGCAGGATGCGTACATCGCTGAGCGGATCGCCGTCGACCCAGACCAGGTCGGCGAAGTGTTCCGGCGCCACGCTGCCGACTTCCGGGAACGCGATCCCCGCGGCTGCGCCGCTGGTTGCCGCCACCAGCGCTTCGGTTGGCGTAAGCCCGGACTCGACCAGCATCTCCAGCTCGTAGGCATTACCTCCGTGCGTGACATAGGGCATGGCGGCGTCGGTGCCGCAGATGATCTTGACGCCCAGCTCGTGAGCGCGACCGGCTGTCTTCCAGGCGTTGGCGATCGCCTTCTGTCGCCAGGCATCGAGATACGACGGACTGTTCGCCGGAAGTGCTTTGGCGCCATGCTCGCGGAAGCGGCCGACGACGCTCAGCGTTGGGCAGAGCACGGTGCCATGCTCGGCCATGTGCTGCAACTGCTCATCGGTCAGATAGAAGCCGTGCTCGATACCGTCGATGCCCGCTTCCAACGCCCAGCTCGCGCCGTCGCCGCCATAGCAGTGCGCCGTGACGGTGCGGCCGTGCCAGTGGGATTCCTCGATGAGCGCCTTCATCGTCTCGAAGGTCATCTCCGGCGCGCAGTAGCCCCTGTAGCGCCGGACGTGCTCGGTCAGCGTCGCGTTGAACTTGATGAAGTCGACGTTGTAGCGCAGGTTGAGGCGCACCGCCTTGCGTGCTTCGTCCGGACCGTCAGCGACGGCGCTTGGTCCGGGCAGGCTCAGGTGTGGCGGCAGGATCTTCTCCCGGTCCATATGCCCGGTCGTCGACGTGATGCCGAGCCCACATGCCCAGATACGCGGACCGGCGAACTGACCGCGATTGATCGCGTCCCGCACCGCGATGTCCGCATAGTGGCGCGCCGCGGCGTCGCGAATGGTGGTGAAACCTGCGTCGAGATCGCGTTGTGCGTTGCGCAGGCAGTTGAGCGTGACGTCTGGAATCGAGTTCAGGATGTCGCCGACGCCGAACGCGGAGTCTCCCGGCTCGCCGCTGCCGATGATGTGGACATGTGCGTCGATAAGCCCCGGGAGTACGGTTCCCTCCCGCAGTTCGATCACCTCGTCCTGCTCAGTCGCGACCGTTCCCTGGCCACGTACCACGTCGACGATCTGATCTCCCTGGATGACGATCTCGGCTGGTTCTGGCGCCGCGCCACTCCCATCGAACAGCCGTCCCGCGCGTACTACTTTACGCATGTAGTCTCCTTCCCCATGACCGGTAGGCTTCGAGACTGACGGGCCGCGATCGGTAGGATCACCGTCCGCTTGCCGCCGGCCGCCGCTCGCACGTCTGGCCAGTTCAAGCACTCGATCAATACATCGGCCATATATTTGCTGCCACTCAACTTGTCTGTCTATCACAACTCTCGGGTGCGGAGAGTCATCGTGCTGCCCATCATAGAGGACGACAGGTGGATCGGATATGGGGCGTGATGAGCTGGAGAAGACCCGGTGCTCTCGCGCCATACTGACGGCATCGGGTTCCAGGGGTGTTAGTCGGACGAGACGTTTCCTGTCGCGGGTTGTCGCGCGACCTGTGCCTCGGGAGTCCGGACTCCCCCGGAGGGCTGCATCATCGAGACGACCGCGGCGACCAGACTCATGACGCAGGAAATCAGGAAGGCCAGGTGCACCCCGTGTACGAAATCGGAGAGTGCGGCGGGCTCATTACCCATGCCTCCACCATAGATGAAGATATTCATCATCACGTCCTGTGGAATCTTTGCGAGGACGAGTGGGAAGGCGATGGCAATGCTTAGCATCTGTCCGGTGTAAGCGAGCATCATCCGCACACCGGCGGCCATTCCGCGCTGTTCGGGTCGAACCGACGTCATGATGGCGCTGGTGTTCGGCGAGCTGAAAAAGCCCGAACCGCCGCCCATGAGCGCCATCCAGATCGCCAATTGCCAGAACGGGGTGTGAGCAGACACCGTCGCCAGTCCGCCAAGACCGATGGCCGAGACGACCAGCCCAATGGTGCCGAGAATGCGCGGCCCGTGATGGTCTGACAAGTAGCCGCTCATCGGTCCGATCGCCATGAACGCGAGCCCGAATGGGGCCATCATCAGCCCGGCGGTCAGAGGATCTTTCCCGTATGGTCCCTGCAAGAAGAAGATCAGCAGGAAGAGGACGGCGCCGCGGGCCACGCCGTTGAGGGCGTTGGCCAGATTCGCGAAGGTGAACAGGCGTCCGGAAAAAAGCCGTACGTTGAGCATCGGCGAGTCAGTTCGCAGCTCGGTGATGATGAAGGCGATCAGGGACAGCGGACCGACCACAAACAGAATATAGATGATGGTCCAGCCCCAGGAGGGGAAGGCGATCATGCTGAGCGCCATAAGGAATGCGCCAAGCCCGAACGTGAACGTCAGGCTTCCGATCCAATCGAACTTTTGACGTGCCGGGAGCTTGACCGGCTCGCGCAGACGGCGAATGCCCCAGAGTGTGCCGAAGATGCCGAGCGGCACGTTGACCAGGAAGACCCAGCGCCAGGAGATAGCCGTGAGCAGGCCGCCGACGACCGGGCCGAGGACGAATCCCGCGGCGGCCGCGATCTGATTGACGCCGAGCCCGAGCCCGACCCGCCCGCTCTTGAAAGCGTCGGTCACGATCGCGGTGCTGTTTGTCAGCAGCAGTGCGCCACCGACCCCCTGAACCATGCGCGCAACCAGCAGGTCCGCGCCGTGAAACTGTACCTGACTCAGTCCGGCGCCGAGCGAACCGAGCGTAAAGACGAGAAAGCCCGCGTTGTAGAGGTTCTTGCGGCCGAACATATCGGCCAGGCGTCCGATGACCGGCACCAGCGCGGTCGTGATCAGCAGATACCCGAGCAGCACCCACATGATGGTCAGGAAGCTGGCCTTCAGGCCAACCAGAATGTCCGGCAGCGCGATAAGCAGGGCCGATCCCTGCAACGCAGCCAGGAGCGCTCCGAGTGTCGTCACCGACAGCGCGACCCATTCGTAGCCCTGTTCCTGGTCGGTCTCGACCGGTTGACTAATTCCCGGTTGCATCGTTCTCCTGACCCTCGTCTCTCGGTTCAAGGTCCTGTTCCCGTAGCAGGGAGTTGATCAGATCGATGTGGGCGAGCTCGGCCCGTCGCACTTCGTTCAGCTGCTCGAGTTTCCTCTCGATGATCGCCAGGCGTCGTTCCGCCAGCTTGATCGCGTGCCGCATGACGCTGACCCGTTCCTCCAGGTCTTCGGTGTGCTTGAAGCGATCGCGTAGCTGCTGCCGCACGTGCTCGTTGTCGAGCAGTTCCGCAAGATCCGCCAATGAGAACCCTGCAATCTCGCGCAGCCGCTTGATCTCTTTCAAACGTTGGATGTCGTTGCGATTGAAGAGCCTTGGCACGCCCTTGACCCGGACCTCAGGCGTGAGCAGTCCGAGCTCTTCGTAGTAGCGGATGGCGCGCGGCGTCAGATCGACGATCTCGGCCACCTCGCCGATGGCCTTGAGCTCGTCGGAGCTCTCACGCTGGTCCTGGTGATCGGGTGTTTGTGCTCGTTCCATCCAATGATTTTAACCCACTTAACATGAACGTCAAGTGTTGACGTGAAGGTTATCGCGTCTTTTCCAGAACGTCCGGCCGGTTCGTCACGATTCCGTCGACACCCAGCTCGAGTAGTTCGTGCATCCGGTTGGCGTCGTCGACGGTCCAGACGTTGACGGCGATGTCCAGCGCGCGTGCGTGTGCCAGGGTTGCCCTGCTCTGCTCCGTGATCAGTGACTCGTGTGGGTGTATGGCCGAGTGCTTGGCGGCGGAGGCGGCCTCCAGCATGACCTGCAGGTTGACGCCTGGAGAGATCAGATAGGCGGTCGGCAGGTCCAGCTCCGCGTCGCGCACGGCATCGACCAGCGACCAGTCGAAGGAGGAGAGCAGGACGCGCTCTCGTAAGCCCTGCTCGGCGTGATCGTCAAGCCAGCGCGCCAGCGCCCGCACGACGAAATGGCGCAGAGATGGGTCGGTCGGCCGGTAGAGCGTCGCTTTCACCTCGACGTTGACCAGCAGTGAGTTGGGGATAGCGGCGAAGACCTCGGACAGCGTCGGAATGCGCAGACCCTTGCCACGGAAAGGAGTACTTTCAGTATCTTGGGAGAAACGATAGCCGGCGTCGAGGGACCGCAGTGTTGCCAGGTCGAGGTTGTGAATCACTCCGCTGCCGTTGGTCGTGCGGCTGACGTCAGCGTCGTGGCAGACGACCAGCCGACCGTCGCGCGAGAGATGAACGTCGAGCTCGATCGCCTGCGCGCCTAATTCGGCTGCCAGGCGGAAAGCGACGACGGTGTTCTCCGGGGCGTAGGCTGAGGCGCCACGGTGGGCGATATTCAGCGTGGGGCAATTCCGGCCACCCCGTTCGATCCAGTAGTTCATGGCCCATGCCCATCAACCGGATGTGGACTTCGGCTACGTTATGTCGCCATGTCCCGAGCACTCGCGCCGTCTAATACCGCACGATCTCGCCGTGTCCCGCCTCTTCGATCAGGTGCGGCTCGGCGGCCTTCCAGTTCAGCCGGTCGATGTCGGCACTCAGCCCCGCCAGCAAATAGCGAAGTTCGCTCGCCATGGCACAGAACTGGTAGCCCTCGGCGATGCGGCGGTTGACCGCGTCGGCGTTCGAGCAGTGGATGCCCGGCGCGATGCCGTGTGCCAGGGCAGTCTTGCGGATATGCTCCTCGGCCGCGACCACGTCCGGGTGATCGAACTCGAGCGACACACCCAAGCCAAGTCCCATCGACGCCGCCAGGTCGTTGGGGCCAATGAAGCATGCGTCGATGCCAGGGACGCTGAAGATCTCGTCGGCGTGCTCGACGCCGTCGATGTGCTCGATCTGCATCACCAGCAGGACTTCGTCATTGGCGTGCTGGTAGTACTCCGACGCGGTCGTGCCCCAGCTCAGCGCGTGACGCCCTCCGCCCACGCTCCGTTTGCCAACCGGATGGTAGCGAGCCGCCTCAACGGCCTGTTCTGCCTCTGCCCGGCTGTTGATCATCGGGACGACGACGCCCCAGGCCCCCGCGTCAAGCACACGCTTGAAATTCTCAGGCTCATTCCAGGGGATGCGAACCATGGGGGCAGTCGAGGTCGAGGACATGGCTGAGAACATCTGCCCCAGCGTGCGAATGTCGACCGCATTGTGCTCGGTGTCGACCACCAGCCAATCGAAGTTGAGACGACTGGTGTACTCCGCGATTTCCGGGCTCGGCAGCGAGAGCCAGGTTCCAATTGATGGCTCGCCTTTTGCTAATCTTCTCCGCACATGATTTGCTCGCATTCCCGAGATCCTTCCTAAGACAGTAATGCCCACTGTAGCTTGACAATCTCATTCTATCCGACGCTGTGACTGAGTGATCGCTAGCCACCATCAAGCGAGCAGACACTGGTAACTCGATATTGTCGTCGACATGATCCCTGGCGAGTGATGCTGGGATTGATCAGCGGTGGCTGGTAGAGAGGACTGGCGCTCGACAACCTGATTCTCGCGGAGAGATTTCGAGGTAGTTCGACATCCGAATGAGGGATGACTCATCGAGGGAGTCTAAAGGGATGAAACGATCACGAAATATTCTGCGGCACTACCGGATGCTTCTGATCGTAGGAATTCTTGCGCTGGCCGCACCGCTCGCGGTCGCGGCCAGCGGAGGGACGCTGGTCACGGTGGGAAGTCCGGCCTCTCCATTTTCCCAGAACAAGCAGAATGAGCCTGGCGTCGCGATAAACCCGCTGGATCCGATGTTGGTCGTCGCCGGGGCGAACGACAATATCGACATGGAGGCCTGTAACGCGGGCGACGACAACACCTGCCCCTTCACGTCAGGGGTTGGAGTCTCAGGTGTCTATTTCTCGTTTGACGGCGGCTCGTCATGGACACAGCCGACATACACTGGCTGGACGGCGCGGAACTGTCTGGGCACGGTCGGCAACAGTGATCCTGCGTGCCAGCCGCAGGTAGGCCCGATCGGTACCCTGCCGTGGTATTTCGAGAACGGCCTCGTGTCTGACGGAGATCCATCAGTCTCATTTGGGCCAGTTCCGGGGCCGGATGGAACGTTCTCCTGGGACAACGGGGTGCGGCTCTATTATTCCGATTTGACCGCAAACTTCAGCAGCGCGCGCTCGGAGACCGTATTCAAGGGCTTCGAAGCGGTGGCGGTGTCGCGTATCGACAATCCCACCCAGACGTCGATCACCGACAAGAACAGTTGGATGCCGCCGATCATCGTGACCAAACAGAACGCCGCGCTCTTCTCCGACCATGAGCAGGTTTGGGCCGACAACGCGGCGTCGAGTCCCTTCTTCGGCAACGCGTACATCTGTTCCGTCGCGTTCCGTGGCCAAGAGTTGAGCCCGAACGCCGCGCCCGAACCAGTCACGGTGGCTCGCTCGACCGACGGTGGCCAGACCTGGAAGCAGAAGCAGCTCTCTGCGGCAACCGATAACGGACAAGGGTTTGGCCGGCAAGATTGCGAACTTCGCACCGATAGTCAAGGTACGCTCTATGTCGTGTGGCAGGGCGGAAATCCTCGCACGCGTCAGAACACGATCTTCATGGCCCGATCGTTTGATGGTGGCAGGACGTTCGAGCGTCCGCGCGCCATCGGGACCTTCGCTGAATGCGGACAGTTTGATCCAGTGGGTGGACTCACATTCGACGGGATCCTCGGCGCACGTGACGGCAGCTTCCCGACGATCGACATCGCCAATGCGGCTCCGACCGGCGCCGGTGCAACTGATCGCATTGTCGTCGCCTGGTGCAACGGACCAACCCCGACCAGCGACAATCCCGGTCCGAACGAGCAGGCGATGGTGATCAGCTCCACCAATCACGGCAATTCGTTCAGTGCACCGGTCGTGGCGTCACCGTCAACGGACCGGCCGGACTTCCCCGCCGTGGCCATCTCTCCGGACGGAGCCAACGTCTACCTTGTCTACGACAACTTCCTGCAGCCCTATCAGACGAACACGACGGTTCCACGTCTGATGGAGGGCGTGGTCCGGCATGCGGCCTTCAGTTCACTCAGTAGCTGGACCGATGTTTCGCGGGAGGCTGCTGGTGACGCTCGCGCATCGACCGCGAATAGCCTCACCGCCGAGTTCCTGGGAGATTACAACAACGCGGCCGCGACCAACGACCACGTGGTAGCGGTGTGGAACGATGCGCGGAACGCGGCCGATTGCCCAATGGTCGATGCCTATCGCGCGTCGCTGCTTACCGACAGTCCGCTACCGGCTCCTGCGCCGCAGCAAGACTGTTTGGCGAACTTTGGGAACACGGACATCTACGGTGGGGTGTTCGGCCCGTAGGCACACTCGTATCAAGGCACGAAACGGGGCACCCGTGGGGTGCCCCGTATCGTGGTTTATCTGAACATGTGGAGTGTCGCGGGAGCGTCTTACGTTTACCGCAGCCCGCAGCCGGGGGTGATTCCGCTCGCGCGGTCAGTCCCGCCACGCTGCAGAATCACGGCCGTCGAATCGCAGTGCCAGATACTCCAGCTCGGGTCGCGAGCCAATTCGTTGCCGAGGGGCGACGACGACGGCACCATTACCAGCGAGATGTCCCAGCGGTTCAGCACATCACGCCATCCCGGATCCAGGTCGGAGATCGTCAGATAGTCCGCTGTAACGTCCGCCCCGTACAGGTCGGTCTGCCCATCAATAAAGACCTGTTCCTCGGGCCAGGCCGTCAGCATGTAGCCGCCCCAGCTGAGCTCGTTGAAGATGCGGCCCTGCACGCCTGCCGCGCGCGCGTCATTTACCGCCCCGACCGGGAAGATAGCCGGATCGAACTGCGCCTGGACTACCGGCGATCCCAATGCGGAGCCACTATTGAACGCCAGGGCCATCATCATGAGTCCCACCACACCCGCCCAGATTCCACTACCGGCGGCACGGTCGCCGAGGGCGAAGGACGCCTGGAGGCGAGCCAGGGCCCCTTCGTTGCGCTTCCACAACGACTGCATCTCGAGCGCCATCAGGGGCAGCGCCGTCACGGCGAAGAGTGGAATGTTGCGCGCGGAGAAGAGTGCAAACGCGACCGTGACCAGCAGGGTCAGCAGCCGTGGATAGGACGGACGCTGACGCTGAATCGCCAGTCCTCCGACGATCAGTAGCAGAGCGAGGAGAAAGAGCCGTGGACCGAAATCATGGAAGTTCGGCGATCGATATTCCTCGGTGACGTTGACCAGCAGCGCATTTCCGAGGTAGCCGGTGACGTGTTCAAACAGCAGTGGCCCGCTCGGATTGACACAGCAGGCGACTAGCGCCGTGACGAGGGCCGCGCCGTGCCACCGCGCGCGCTCCATCCACGTCGTCCGCTCGCCGCCGAAACGAGCTTCGACCAGATCTCCCGCGACGTAGACACCGATCAGCACCAGGCCGAACAGGAAGCCGCCGTGGAGGTTGGTCCAGACAACGAAGAGCGCGGCGAACAGCCACAGTGCGCGCCAGCGACGCTGCGACCGTTCCAGCAGGATGAGCAGCGCGATGGATGCCAGCGAGGTGAAGATGTGTGGACGGGACAACCAGTGAAGCTCGCTCACCAGTGCCGCGAACAGCCCAACGCCAAGCGCCAGTAGCGGGTCGACGCCGCGTGATCGCAGGAAGTGGGTCACCAGTGCATACGTGCTGGCGACGATCAGCCCGGTGAAGATCACCACGCCTGCCAGCCCGCCGATCCGGTCCGCCAGGGTAAACAGCACCTCGCTGCCCCACTCGTAGGGGACAAACGGCTTTCCGAACACGGTGAACGACAGGAAATCGTGATAGAAGAGCCCGTGGTGGTTCAGGATGTAGTTGCCAACACGCAGGTGCCGCGCCAGGTCGCCATCGGAGTTCAGCATCTGATGCGCCTTGCTCACTGGAGTGAGAACCGCCAGAAGCAGGAAAACGAGGTCGGTGACGGAGGGCAGTAGCAGGCGCTGAAGTCCTGTCTGCGCGACGTTGGTTCCAGTTGCGATTGCACGTGCCATTGATTCAGCCTCTGTCGCGAGTCTCGCAGCCCGGCGCGTTCGATACACGAGTCTCTGCGCGCGTCCGAGGCGAGTCTAACGGTGCAACGAGGTTCAACCTATGCCCAATTAGTCACAAGGTGGCTGGGCTGGGATAGCCGGATCACCGCAGGGCGCAGTCAGGCTGGATACCGGCGGCACGGTCGGTTCCACCACGCTGGAGAATGGCGGCCGTCGCATCGCAATACCAGACGCTCCAGGTCCCATCATGTGCGGCTTCGCTGGCGAGCGGCGAGTCGCTGCGCACGATCAGCAGCGAAATATCCCACTTGTCGAGCAGGTCACGCCAACCCGGCTGAAGGTCAGCGATCTTCAGGTAGGTCTCGGTGATCTCTGGGCCGTAGAGGTCGGTCTGTCCATCGATGAAGACCTTCTGCTCCGGCCAGGCATACAGCAGATAGCCGCCCCAGATGAAGTCGTTATAGATGCGGCCGTGCAGTCCGGCAGCCCGAGCCTGATTCACCGCCGTGACCGGGAAGGTGGCCGGGTTGAACTCGGCATGGACGATCTGTGTCCCCCCGATTGTCCCCGCGCCGCTCGCAACGAGCAGCATGAATGCGGCGAGTACGGCCGACCAGGCGCCGGATGCCAGCATCTGGGACCCGGTTTCAAACGATTCGCGCACGCGCCGTACACGACCCGAGATCTGTCGCCAGACTGGATCAAGCTCGATCACCATGAGCGGCAGTGCCGAGACGGCGAAGAGCGGCATGTTCCGCGCGGACACGAGCGTAAACGCGACGGCAACCAGCAGCGTCAGGAGCCGGGCGAAGCGAGGACGCGCGTCGCTCATTGCCAGGCCCGCGACGATCAGCAGTAGGGTCGCCAGGAAGAACTTGGGCAGAATCTCGTGGAAATTGGGCGACCGGTACTCGTTGGTGTGGTCGACCAGGAATGTCTCGCCGAGATACCCGGTCACGTGCCGGAACAGCAACGGACCGGTCGGGTTGAGGCAGCAGCCGATCAGCGCCGCGAACAGCGAGGCGGCATGAAACCGGGCCATCCCTCTCCACTCGACGCCCCGGTCGCCAAAGAGCAGCTCCGCAACATCGCCGGCGATATAGAGCGCGATCAGGATGAGGCCGTACAGGAAGCCCCCGTGAAGATTGGCCCAGAGAGCGAAGAGCAGGCCGAATAGCCAGAGATCACGCCGGCGAGTCGACTGTCGTTCCAGCAGCATGACCAACAGGATTGTCGCGAGCGAGGTGAAGAGATGCGGCCGTGACACCCAGTAGGTCAGGCTGACGAAGGCAGCCAGGATGCCGCCGCCGAGCGCGAGCAGGGCGTCGACTCCCCGTCGTCGCAGAAACACCGTGACGAGGGTGTAGGTCAGGGCGCCGACCAATCCGGTCATCACGGCGATCGCGGGGAGTCCGCCCAAGCGATAGCAGAGTGCGAAGATGATCTCGCTGAGCCACTCATAGGGAACGAATGATTTGCCTGCCACCGTGAAGGAAAAGATGTCCGAGTAGAACAGCCCATGATGATCCAGGATGTAGTTGCCGACGCGAATATGCCGCGCCAGGTCACCATCCGAGTTGAGCATGCGGTTCGCCATGCCAAGCGTACTGATCAGCACCAGGACGCCAAAGACGATGTCGGTCGCGGACGGTAGAAGGTAGCGGGAAAGTCTGGCCGAGATACCTGCCTGCTTGTTCACGACTGAAGTTTGCACGTTGTCTGACCCAACCGATCGCGAACGACGACTGACCATCACGGGTCGACCATGATGACCGCGAGCGAGTTGAGTCTAGCGGGCGGGTATGAGCGATCCTATGCCCAAATGGTCACAATGGAAAACGTCTGGCACCGGCGGCCGTTACCGCATCAGCACGCGGGCCGCCTCTTCGACGGCGGCGACCGTGTAGGGCGATTCGATGATGGCCATCAGGTGAGTCGCGCCAGCCTCGACGAAGCGGTCGACTTCGTCACGAACCGCCTGAGTCGACTTGCCCCTCAGGAAGAACTGGGCCGACATCGGGAAGGTTTCGGAATCGCGTCCATAGCGCTTCAGTTGCGAGCGAAGGTAGTTGGCCCGGTCCGCGAAGCGCTCGATCGGGCCGGTGTAGTTCCAACCGTCAGCATGGCGCGCGGTGATGCGCAGTACCCGGTCACCGCTGCCGCCAACCCAGATCGGCGGATGCGGCTGCTGCACGGGATAGATCGCGGGTTTGGCGTCCCGTAGTTGGTAGAACTGTCCGTCAAAGGTGACCGAATCCTCTGTCCAGAGCGCCTTGCAGACCTGACAGGCTTCGTCGAGTTTGCTGATTCGCTCGCCAATCGGGCTCGTGGTGATGCCGTAGCTCTGGTAGTCGACCTCAGAACGTGGATTGCCCGCGCCGATGCCAAAGTCGAGCCTTCCGCCACTGATGCGATCGACGGTAACTGCCTCACGAGCCAGCATCGCCGGGTGGCGCAGTGCGTTGTCGGTCACCAGCACGCCGATTCGGATGCGTTCGGAGCGCGCGGCGAGCGCCGACAGGAGCGTCCAGGCCTCGAGCGTCGGCTGGGTTGGGTCCCCCAGCGCCGTCAGGTGATCGTAGATCCAGGCCGATTCGAAGCCGCACGACTCGGCGGCAATCCAGATTTCGAGCAGTTCGCTGAAGCTCGTTCCCGGCTGTGACGTCTTGAGGCCGAAGCTGACCATGGTTTCCCTTCCCGAATTCGAGTCGATCGTGTGGCAGACATTTCTGCAACATAAGGAAGGACGAGCCGATATTATTCGGCCGGCCCATTCGGAAGCCCCTCGTCCTGCTGGCGCGGCGGTTGGCTGCGGAGCAGGGACTCGACCTCCTCGTCCAGCACCGGGTTGAAGTCGTTATAGAACTGCCCAACGGCGTAGAAATCGGGCTCGACGTTCAGGCAGAGAACGTCATCCGCCTCGCTCAGCAGTTGCGCTACGGTGTGCGAGGGTCCAACTGGGATGACGAAGATCACGGTAGCCGCTCCCTGCGCTTTGACCGAGCGGATTGCCGCGATGGCAGTCGCCCCGGTGGCGACGCCGTCATCGACGACGATGACGTTTCGCGCGCGGACGTCGATAGCGCCTTCGCCGTCGAACCGCGCTTCGCGTCGTTTCGCTTCGGCCATCTGGCGCTCACGTTCCATCGCGACGTACTGCGCGTCGGCCCCGCTCATGGCCGCGATAGAACGATCGATGTACGTGCCGCCGCTCGCGGTCACAGCACCGATGGCGAGCTCGGGCTGGTTTGGCGCACCGAATTTGCGGGCAACGACCACGCCGTGGTCCGCGCCGAGCGAACGGGCGATCACCGCGGACACGGCCACCCCGCCCCGTGGAATTCCGAGCACGATGGGGCGCTCGATCTCGCGAGCCAGGAGCACACGCGCGAGCTGCTCACCGGCGTCAGTTCGGTCGCGGAATATCGTCATCTCTGCCCTCCGCTCGAGGCTGAAAAACTGGAGGCGAGTCTGCCCTGGCGGAACCCTGGGTGATTCCCGGGCGTCGTCCTGGTTCGATTACGTCGAGCATGTCACTGTGCCGGAATTCGCGCAACCGGCCCGCGATGCCGCCGGGACGTGCCCATGTTCGACCGGCGCTCCCAAACTGGTATCAATTTGTTATGCCAGGACGCGTAATTCAGATACCTTCGCGGCACCGGTAGGAGAAGAATCAGACTATCGAAACGTCGCCACTCCTCTGTGGCGCGAGAAGCTGAGAGGCGCGGTCCATGGCAACTCACCGGAGATCGATCACGGAGATTCACGTCAAACTGGAGCAGCAGCGTGCTGAAGTCGAGAGCCGCCTCACGCGCCTCCACTCGGAGTTGATCGGCGCGACGGCAAGCGGGAACCTGGAGGGCAACTTCACCAACCATCCAGCTGATGCGTCATCCGACACGTTGCTCGCCGAGACGGATGTCAGCACCATCCGTGAATTGGAGCACGAGTTGGCCGAGCTTGCAGCGGCGCTGAAGCGCATCGAGCACGGCACGTTCGGTCAGTGCGTCGACTGCGGGGACCAGATCGACCCGGCCCGGCTGGAGGCTCGCCCGACCGCGATCAGGTGCCTGCGCTGCCAGGGTCGTTGGGAGATGAAACAGCCGCATGAAGTGCGATGAGCGGTCTCGCGTGTGATCCCCGCCATCGCCCGGTAATCGCGTCTCATGTCGACGAGGTGACGGATTTGAGGTGTTAGACCGCATTGGTCCCGGGCGAACCTGGCGCGGCTACCAAACTCAACCCTCAAAGACCATAATGCCCGAGGCCGGCGAATTGCTCGCTCACGTGCGTTTCAGACGTTCCGGAATGACATTTACGGTCTGCAGCGCGGGGCTGGAGATCATGGCTGCCACGACAAAGGACTTCGCGTCCTGTATCTGTGCGCGCATCGTCGCCTCCGCGCGCGTCGCATCGCCCTCGATCAAGGCCGTCAACAGTTCGCGGTGTTCGTGCCGAGCGACTTCATTACGATCATGCAGTAGGTGCGCCATGTGGTGGACCCGCTCAACCTTGTCGAGCGTGGTTCGAATGACATCCGCCACCAATGAGTTACCGGCTTCCTCGGCAATGGTGCTGTGAAATTCGGTGTTCGCGCTCAGAAACGCGCCGGCACTTTCATGATTTCCGACCTCATATTGAACGTCGAGCAGCCGCTGCAGTCGATCGACTGCCTCAGGGGAGAGTCTCCCCGCCGCACTGCGGACGGCGCAGGGCTCAAGCAACTCGCGCAGCTCGAATAGTTCGTTGACGTGTCTCAGGGTGACCGGCGCAACCAGATAGCGCTTGCGCGACGCAAGGACGACGAAATCCTCCTGGCAGAGGCGTTTTAGGGCGGCGCGAACGGCGGCACGCCCGACGCTATAACTGCAGGCGAGCTGATCCTCAGTGATTGGGCTGCCGGGTGCCAGTTGGCAGGTGATGATACCGCGCTTGATGCGCTCGTAGGCTTTGTCCGTGAGAAAGATCCGGTGAGCGGTTTCCGTTGCCATCTGCGTCGATTCCCTCGGCTATGTGCGACATTTCCAGCGGGTGACCCTCATTTAGTTTTCACAGCACCGTCATTATTGTTGACCTGAACCGATGTTGGCAACCAAAGTGCGCGAGTTAGGGTCCCAAAGACGACGTGTAAGGCGCCCAATATCGTTGACATGGGATACCCTGTTTGCTAGCGTGAGATCGGATGTCGTAGTGACAACGCGTGGATGCAGTGGAGATTGCTGTGAGAACGTTCGACTTTCGACCTCTCGGTGGCGAGTAAACAGCTACTCCACCGACTCGCGGTAGAGCTCCGAATGATTGACGGGTCGAGTGAGCGTTCACGCGTTCATTCAATGGAAAATGGAGGCTGCGGAATGCCTCAGCTACAACTGAGTGCCGCTGAATATCAACGGCACAGGGACGCGATTCTCAGCAAGCTGGCCGAAAAAGATCTTGCGGGCCTGGTCTGTTTCAATCCCAACAATGTTCGCTACTTCTGCCGCTGGGGATTCATCCCGACGGAGCGCCCGATCGCATACGTGCTCACGCCGTCCTCATCCGCGCTGCTCGTTCCGCGCTTGGAAGAGGAACACGCCGCCGAATTCGTGATCGTCGACATGCTCCGGTCATACCCGGAATATCCGGGAGACCGGCATCCAATGCAGTTTCTGAAGGACATCCTGGTCGAGCTTGGGCTCGAGCATGCGCGTATCGGCGTGGATGCGCCCGGCTACGGGGGCATCTACGGCTATCGCGGACCACGCGTCGTCGAACTCCTGCCGGATGCGACCGTCGAAAACGTGAACGACGACATCGAGTATCTGGAGATGATCAACTCTCCGGAAGAGCTGGCTCTGATCGGCGAGAGCGCGCGCTGGGGGAACCTGGCGCACGTCTACTTGCAGGAGTTCTGCAAGATCGGCGTTTCGGAGACCGAGATCTCGATGCGCGCCTCCTACGAGGCGTCGCAGTCGATGATCAGAACGCTGGGCTCGGATTACCGCCCCCTGAGTGGCGGTATGCCAGCCTATGCGGGGTTCCGTGGCCAGATCGGCAAGGACTCCGCGTTGCCGCACGCCATGACGAGTAACGCCAAGCTGAAAGCCGGCGACGTGCTCGTGACTGGTGCGTCCGCCAACGTCTGGGGCTATGGCAGCGAGCTCGAGCGGACCATGATCATGGGCGAACCGACGCCCGAGCAAGAGCGCTTCTTCACTCTGATGTACGAGGCTCAGACGATCGCGCTCGAAGCGCTCAGACCCGGAATACCGTGCTCGGCTGTCGACAGGGCGGTTCACGCCTTCTTCGACGGGCACGATCTGAACGAGTACTGGCGACATCACACGGGGCATGCCAAATCGACGCTCGTCCACGAGGCGCCATTCCTCGATACCGGCGATGACCGGATGATCGAAGCCGGCATGGTCTTCACGGTCGAGCCGGGCATCTACGTTCCGGGGTTTGCCGGCTTCCGTCACTCCGATACGGTCGTCGTGACCGACGACGGCATGGAGTTCATCACCTACTATCCGCGAGATCTGGAGAGCCTGATCATCCCAGTCTAGTTGGACTGACGGTCGCCGCCGGACCATCCCCAGCCGCCGGAACCACCGGCGGGCGTTCGTGGGGATCGGCGGCAATTGCGGCCCGGAATGCCGGCTCCACAGCAGGTCATGTCGAGAGGATGCGGAGATGAGCGGAACGTCCGAGACGCCGGTCGAAACCTGGGCCATCAAGCAGGATGAATTCGACGCACGGGTCGCGCGCGTACGGGGAGCACTGGCGGAGCGAAACCTGGATGCGCTGGTGCTGTTTCACCCGATACGGATGGCCTATGTTTCCGGCTTTTTTCATTTAACCACCGAGCGTCCCATGGCGATCGTCGTTCCGCTTGACGGCGATCTGGGGGCGATGATCCCGAAACTCGAGCAGGAGCATATCGCCAAGTCGCCGAGTGTCAAGCACGTGAAGGTCTATCCCGAGTTTCCGACGGGCGGAACGAAACACCCGATGGAACACCTGGTCGATCTGCTCGCGGAGATGGGGCTCGGCGGCAAACGAATCGGATATGACAACAACGGCGCACACGACGTCAACGGATATGACGGCCCCGAACTGACCGAAATCTGGCAAGGCGCGGCGGTCAGGGCGCGCGACATCGTGGATAACCTGCGCATGATCAAGAGCGAACACGAGCTTCGCTACATCTTCGAAAGCGCGAAGTGGGGCAACCTCGCGCACCGGCTGATGCAGGAGCGGCTCGAGCTCGGTCGCAACGAGATCGACATCGCACTGGAGGCGTCCGCCGAGGCCAGCCATATGATGCTCGCGGCCCTCGGGCCCACCTACCATCCGGAGTCGGGTGCTTGGGCCGCTCCGAATCCGGCGATCGCGATGTATCACGCCGGGGCAAACACATCCTTACCTCATCCGCTGGCAAGCAGCACCGGGCTGCAGCGTGGTGATGTTCTGGTCACCGGCGCGGGAGCCGATGTTGCGGGATATCAGTCGGAGCTCGAACGCACCATGATCATTGGCGAGCCCAACGAGGAATTCGCCAGGTATTTCGACCTCATGCTCCGGCTTCAGCAGGTGGCTTTCGACGCATTGAAGCCCGGTCGATCGCTGGCGGACGTTGAGAAGGAGGTGTCGACAGCCTTTGGCGAACTGGGTGTAGCGGATCTCCAACGCCATCACACCGGCCATGGCATAGGTCTGGAAGGCCATGAGGCGCCGTACATTGATTTAGGAGACGAGCGAGTCGTGCAGGAAAATATGGTCTTCTCGGTCGAACCCGGCATCTACGTACCAGGTCTGGCTGGCTTCCGGCATTCAGACACGGTCGTGGTTCGCGCCGGCGGTGCCGAGCGGATCACATATTACCCGCGCGATCTCACGAGCATGATCGTTCGCCTGTAGCGTGGCGGTGACGAGAGTCCGCGCCAGCACAACACGCAGGTCGAGTAGCATGGAGGAGAATCATCATGAGTAACGAAGTCGATCCTCGCTTCTTACACCTCTATCACGACGTTATCAGCGGCCGGTTGAGTCGCCGTCAGGTCATCCGTCGCGGAGCCGCCCTGGGTCTGTCGGGCGGAGTGATCGCGCTGCTGCTGGACGCGTGTGGTGGCGGGTCGAGTAATTCCACCACAACGGTGCCCACGACATCGTCCGGCGGCGGCACGGGCTCCACGTCCACCAGTGTGGCGGGCTCCCCAACGTCGGCCGCCACAACGGCTTCGGGCGGCGCTTCGCCAACCGCCTCGTCTGCGTCTGGTGGCGGCGGAACCGCCAAACAGGGCGGCAGCATCATCATCGGAACGTTGGGTGAGGCGTCCACGATCAATCCGTTCGTGGCCAACGAGTCCGAGGGAACCTGGCGCTGCCAGATGCTCTACGATCAGTTGGTGAGCATCGATCCGAGCAACATGAAGCCGGCTCCGGGCCTTGCCAAGTCCTGGGACATCAACAATCTCACCTTTACCTTCCACCTGCGGGATAATGTGAAATTCTCGGACGGCAGTCAATTCTCCGCGGACGACGTCGTCTTCATGATCAAGGGTATGCTCGACAAGAAGACCGCGAGCCCGTATCAGTCGTACTTCTCTTCGATCCAGGGAGCGCAGGACTTCATCAGTGGCACATCGCAAGACATCTCCGGCATGAAGGTCGTCGATCCGGCGACGATTGAGATCACGCTTGCGACCCCGGACGCGTCGTTCCTGTTGAATTTGCGCTACATTCGGGGCGTGCCGTCGAAGCAGCTACAGGGCAAGGACCTATCGCTCGCGTCGAAAGATCCGTTTTGGCAGAACCCGGTTGGCGCCGGTCCATTCCAATACGTCTCCTGGACGACTGGGGCCGATTTCGTGGCCAAGCGGAATGACAATTACTACGACGCTCCGAAGCCGTATCTCGACAAGTTCACCCACCGCGCGATTACCGACTCGGACTCGCTGGCCAACGCGCTGCTCTCGGGCGGCATTGACGGCACGATCTACGCCAACCCGGCCACCTACCAGCAGATGAAGTCCAACAGCGATCTGAACGTCCTGGTACCGCCGTTCGCCGAAGTCGATGGCTGGTACTTCAATCAGAAGAACGCGTATCTCGCGAAAAAGGAAGTGCGCCAGGCAGTCGCCTACGCGCTCGATATGAACCAGTTCTCGAAAGACTCGCTCTTCGGCCTCGGCAAGCCGGGCGTGGGACCCATTCCTCCGTCCAACTTCGTCTATGACAAGAGCTTGCAGCCGTGGCCATTCGATATGGACAAGGCGAAGTCACTCCTGTCACAGGCCGGAACTCCGCCCGACGGCATCGTCTTCGCCGTCAACCAAGGGAACGTTCTGCGCGAGGACTTCCTGACCTACACGCAGCAACAGCTCAACCAGATCGGCTGGAAGATCACGCCAAAGACGATGGAATGGGCCACACTGGTCAATAATACCCAGGGCAAGAACTTCGACGTGGTTTGCGGCCCTGGTTCGACCTACGCCGCGCTCGACCCGGGCGAACTCTATCTCGAGTACGCGACGGATGGGTCGGAAAACGACATGAGCTACAGCAACCCGGATCTGGACAAGCTACTCAAGCAGGCGCGGCAGACGATCGACATCAACCAACAGGCCCCGATTTACGCGCAGATCCAGAAGATGCTGGTCGAAGAATTCCCGTCGACCTATGCCTGGTATCGGCCCTATATTCACGTCTTCAAGAACTCGTTCGCGGGGTACACGCTCCAGAACATCCTGGTTGAAGGCGTGTTCAACGATCTGCAGAACTGGTACGTCAAGTCGTAGTCGGGATTTGCTTCTCGATCACGACTCGCTCTGTGGCTACTCGCGTTGCAGGAGTCGATCCTGGCATATGATGGAGGGGTCGACCGTCGAGACCGCAGGTCAACTTGCGCGAAGCTTCACGGAAGATGGTTGAATCGGAAACGGGTCGTCCGGTAGGCGTGGGCTTGCCGGACGACTTCCAAGTCGTCCTGCAGCGACGAGAAAGCGAGCAAGATGGGAACCAATATGGTCGGCTTCATCATTCGCCGGGTGCTCGTCGCGATCCCGGTCATGATCGGCCTGACGCTGGTAATGTTCGCGCTGGTTCACCTGGCGCCGGGTGACCCGGTCGAAGCGTTCATCTCCCCAAACAGCCCGCCAACGTTCCTCGAACAGGCCCGCCACAATTTCGGGCTGGATAAGCCGCTGCCCGAACAGTACCTCATCTACGTTGGGAATCTGCTGAAGGGAGACTTTGGCACGTCGATCAGCTTCGGACAGAAGCCGGTCTGGGAGTTGATCAAGTCACACGCCGGCGCGACGCTCGTGTTGCAGACGATCTCGCTGGTCATCGCGTTGGTCATCGCGGTGCCGCTCGGCATTCTGTCGGCGCTCCGGCAATACAGCTTCCTGGATAACACCACGACCGTCGGCGCGTTCGTCGGCTGGGCCATCCCGAACTTCTGGCTGGCGCTGCTGCTGCAGTTTTATCTGAGCGTCAAACTGCACTGGCTCCCGGCGTTGAGCACCGGACAATCAAATGTCGCGTTTCCGGAAAAGATCAAGTATCTGATCATGCCAGTGATCGTGCTGGCTTTGCCGTCAATTGCCTATTTCGCGCGCTTCATGCGTTCAGCCATGCTCGAGGTCGTTCATCAGGACTACATGACGACCGCGCGAGCCAAGGGATTGACTGAACGCGTGGTGGTCAATCGTCACGCGATGCGCAACGCCATGATCCCAATGATTACGACCACCGGTCTGCAGGTCGCGCACATCCTGAGTGGCGCGGTGATCATTGAGCAGATCTTCGCCTGGCCCGGGTTGGGGTATCTCTCGTATCAGGCCATTACACGAAGGGATTATCCGGTCATCCTGGGCGTCACCATTATCGCCGGAGCCTTCGTTGTGCTGGTCAATATTATCGTCGACATTCTGTACGTCGTGGTCGATCCACGCGTCTCACTGTCAGGATAGACCATGGCCGAACGGACGGATGAATCCCAGCAACAGTCGCGGGCAGGCCAGTTGTCGGCGTCGATCAGCGAAGGTGAGCTCCGCCCTCAGGTGAAGCACCCGATCATCCGGCGCTTCATGGAGAACAAGCTGGCCGTCGCCGGGCTGATCATCGTCGTCGTCTTCTACGTCATCGCGATCATCGCACCGGTCATTCAGCGCTATCCACCGAGCCAGATTCAGTCCGGCTCGCGTGACCTGCACCCTTCGGCGCAGCATTGGCTTGGGACCGACCGCAATGGTCGTGACGTCTACTCGCGCCTTCTCAATGGTGGGCGCGTGTCGCTGGCCGTCGGCTTTGTCGCGGTCGCCATCATCATGACGATTGGGACGACGCTCGGAGCCATCTCCGGCTATTTCGGAGGTTGGGTTGACGCCGTCATCATGCGTTTCACCGATATCCTCTTATCGATACCTCAGATTCTGCTGCTGATATCGGCTGCCGCGCTGTTCAACGCCGGAATTGTCACCACCATTATCGTGATTGGCGTCACCTCTTGGCCTGGTGCGGCGCGCCTGATCCGCGGGCAGATCCTGTCGCTCAAGGATCAGGAGTTTGTTACGGCTGCGCGCACGGTCGGCGCGACGCCATGGAAGATCATCTGGCGGCATCTCTTCCCGAACTCGCTCGCCGTGATTATCGTCGAGGCGACGCTCTGGCTCTCGTTCGCCATCATCCTTGAAGCGACGCTCTCGTATCTCGGCCTCGGCGTTCAGATTCCGACGCCCTCCTGGGGCAACATGCTGCAAGACGGTCAGCACGAGCTCCTGCTCGGCGCCTGGTGGCTGACGCTCTTTCCCGGTCTCGCCATCTTCCTCGTCGTCATGGCCTTCAACCTCATGGGTGATGGGCTGCGCGACGCGTTTGACCCGCGCCTCCGACGGCGATAGCTTTCGCGGGCCGTGTCGTTTGGCATCGGCCCGCACGCAACAAACCACATGGTTCCCAGGCCATAAAGTGCCCGCTAGAAAGAGGGGAGCAGAATCGAAAGGAGCTGAGTTCGCCCGGTATTCCGGGCGTCCTGGGTCACCGCCGCGAGCGCGAGGGCCCAGCCAAGATTGATCGTTGCACCGTGAGGAGATGAGTTGTGAGTGATTCACGTATAGACGAGTTGGTCCATGACGTGTTGACCGGAAGAATGAGTCGTCGCGACGTGGTACGTCGTGCGACGGCGCTGGGTATCAGCGCTCCGATTGTCGCGAGCTTGCTGGCTGCCTGTGGCGGTGGCAGTAAGTCGACACCGACCACGACATCGTCATCGACGACCGCGTCGACTTCAGTGCCGACCACGGCAAGCGGCGGGACGGGTGCCAGTCCGGCATCTTCCCCAGTTGCGACGACCGCGTCAACGGCTGCATCGACGGCCGCGTCGACAACCACGGCAGGAACGCCAAAGCAGGGCGGGTCGATCATCATCGGTACGCTCGGAGAAGCCTCGGGTATCAATCCGATCGTCGCCAATCAGTCTGAGGATCTCTTCCGCTGTAAGCTCCTGTTCGATCAGTTCGTGCGTATCGACCCGAAGACATTGAAGCCCGCGCCGGGGATTGCCAAGTCCTGGGATATCAACAACCTGACCTTCACCTTTCATCTGCAGGACAACGCCAAATTCTCCGACGGATCGGACCTCACCGCGGACGACATCGTCTTCACCATCACCTCGATTCTGGCCAAATCCACGGCGAGCCCCAACCAGACTCGCTTGACGTCGATTCAGGGCGCGCAAGAATTCGCCAACGGATCGGCCAGCGACATTGCTGGGTTGAAGACGGTTGACCCCAAGACCGTGGAGATCACGCTGGCGCAGCCCGATGCCTCGTTCTTGCTGAACCTGCGCTACGTCATGCCGGTGCCGAAGAAGCTGCTTGACGGCAAGGACCTGACGAAGAGCTCGCAAGATCCGTATTTCCAGAACCCGGTCGGCGCCGGACCATTCAAGTACGTTTCCTGGAACGTCGGTGGAGACTTCGTGGCCGAGCGCAACACCAACTACTACAACGCACCGATGCCCTACCTCGACAAGTTCACCCATCGTGTCATCGCCGACTCCGATTCTCTGGTGAACGCACTCCTGTCGGGTGACATTGACGGATCGATCTACGCCAACCCGGCCGGCACGGATCAACTCAAGTCGAACAGCGATCTGCAGGTGCTGGTGCCGCCGTTCGGCTCCCCAGATGGCTGGCAATTCAACTTCAGCAATCCCTACCTGGCCAAGAAGGAAGTGCGTCAGGCGGTGGCTTACGCGCTGGACATGGAGCAGTTTGCCAAAGACTCGCTCTACGGAGTGGGCAAGGCTGGCACCGGCCCGATCGCGCCCGGGAGCTATGCCTACGACAGCAGCCTCAAGACCTGGCCGTATGATCTCGACAAGGCCAAATCGCTCATCCAGCAGGCCGGCAATCCGCCGAGTGGGATCACCTTTGCCAGCAACCAGGGGAACGTGCTGCGGCAGGATTTCCTGACATACACCCAATCACAGCTGTCGAAGATCGGCTGGGACATCAAGCCGTCCCTAATCGAATACGCCACGCTGGTCGACCAGATCATCAACAAGAACTACGACGTGGCGGAAAGCCAGGAGGTCGGGTCCGGCGCTGACGTCGATCCGGGTGAGCTGTTCAACATCTACTCTACGAACGGATCGGAGAACTTCACCGGCTATAGCAATTCGCAGCTGGATGACCTGCTCACCAAGGCAAAGCAGACGCTGGATGTCGATCAGCAGGTGCCGCTCTACAAGCAGATTCAGCAGATCCTGACCACCGATATGCCAGCCACGTTTTCGTGGTATCGCCCGTATATCCACGTGACCAAGAAGAAGTTCGCGGGCTATACCGACACGAATGCCCTGCCCGAGGGGCTCTTCACCGAACTGGAGAAGTGGTACGTGACGTCGTAGTCGCTCCAAGTCAGGTGGGCCGTCTCTGTGAAACTACTCGTGATTATGTAGATCAGGGACGGCTCACCGGGCACGAGGGGCCAGCTACACCCCATCGCGAACGAATCGTGCGGTAGGCGATCGGTTTCGACACGGTGCTCAAATGTTGACGCAGGGAGAGGACACGAGGTGGACAATCAGGCTTTAGTTCAGCGGATGCAACGCGTGCAGGACGTCATGCGGGATCGTGGCGTGGACTTTCTCTTCGTCGCGCCATCATCGGATCTCGTCTATTTCTTTGACGTCGACGCCCATGCCAGTGAGCGGCTGCTTCTCTTGATCATCCCGAAACAGGGCAAGTCGCAGCTGGTCATCGCCAACTTCGAAAGCCCGCACGCGGCCGGTAAAGCGGATCTGGTCGACGTCCACACCTGGGAAGAGCACGAGCGGCCGCTCGACCTCGTGCAGGAGATCGTGGCCGGAGTGAAGGCGCCGCACATCGCGATCTCCGACCAGATGCGGGCCGGGTTTCTGGTCGGCATGCTGGAATCCATACCCGACGCCGCCTTCATCAACGGCACTGGCATCATCCGTGAATTGCGCATGGTGAAAGACGAAGTCGAGATCGACCGTTTGAAGCGGGCCGCCGCGATGGCCGATGCCGCCTGGGACGAATTCGTCTCCAGCGCCAAGCTCGCCGGGAAGACGGAGCGCGAGGCAGCCACTGAGCTCGCGGCGCTCCGGGCGAAGCATGGACTGGAGGTCACCGGGATCGGTATCTGTGCCAGTGGCCCAAACGGCGCATCGCCTCACCATCGAACCGGCGAACGCAAGATTCAGCAGGGTGATTCGGTCGTGTTCGACTTTGGCGGGAAGTACGAGCACTATACCGCCGACGTGACCCGCACCGTTCACATCGGCGAGCCGAGTGACGAGTACCGTCGCGCCTACGCCACCGTGCTGCACGCAAACGAGGCGGCTGTTCCGCATTACCGGCCGGGCGTCGAATGCCAGGCAGTCGATGCCGCAGCGAGACAGGTCATCGAAGACGCCGGATTCGGTCAGTACTTCAGCCACCGGTTGGGGCACGGGCTGGGACTGGATGGTCACGAAGAGCCGTACCTGGTCAAGGGCAACACCCTGCCGTTGAAAGCGGGCATGGTTTTCAGTGACGAGCCGGGCATCTATATTCCCGGCCGCTTTGGAATTCGGATCGAGGATTCGGTGGTGGTGCGTGACGGCGGCGGCGAGAAGATCAACCATTGCCGGCGAGACCTGGTGGTGATGGAGTAGGGACGCGGAATCACGCTCGCGTCGGCTGCGCCTGCCATCAACAAGGTAACCTGCGAGAGCGGTCACCCAAAGTAGTCGCACACAGTGACGCTGTTATCAGCGGTGGAGCACGTGCCTGGCGCGGTCATTCTGAGCGGAGCGCAGCGATGGTTCTCTCCCTCGGGTCGAGGGATGCTCCCCGTCCGTGGGAAAGGGCCGGGGGATGGACCGTCAGTGAGGGAGTCGCGAAGAATCTCGTCGCCCTCGACGCGCCTCCGGCTGGCCAGGCAGGAGAGATCCTTCGCGCTGCGCTCAGGATGACCGCGCGAGAAGATGCCCAAGGAGGGACGCATTCTCGTCGGTCGATGCGCTGGAATGCCGCCAATCAATATGGTAGTTTGCGAAACCGGATACAGGTGAAAGGTGAATGTTGATGGCCGACATCGACGTGCGTGATGCGGTGCTGTCGTCGCTCAAGTACCGGATGATCGGGCCCCACCGCGGCGGACGGGTCGTCGCCGTGGCCGGAGACGTCTCCGACCCAATGACGTTCTACTTCGGGGCCTGCGCGGGCGGAGTCTGGAAGACGGTCGACGGCGGACGCTACTGGCGAAATGTCTCGGACGGTTTCTTCAACACCGCCGCAATCGGTGCGTTGGCTGTCTCGGAGTCGGACCCCAATGTCGTCTATGCGGGAACCGGCGAGACGACGATTCGTGGCAATGTCTCGCACGGCGACGGCGTCTACCGGTCGACCGACGCCGGGCGTACCTGGACCAACCTTGGCCTGGCGGATACGCGCCACATCGGCCGGATCGTAATTCACCCCGAGAACCCGGATCTCATCTACGTCGCCGCGCTCGGCCACGCCTGGGGCGAGAACGAGGAGCGCGGAGTCTTTCGCTCGAACGACGGCGGCCGGTCCTGGGAGAAGATTCTCTACAAGAGTTCGCGCGCCGGGTCGCACGACGTCACCATGGATCGCCACAATCCCCGCATCCTCTACGCGGCCATCTGGCAGGCGCAGCGCTATCCGCACGCCCTCGAGAACGGCGGTCCAGATAGCGGTCTGTGGCGCTCGTTCGATGGCGGTGACACCTGGGAGGAGATCACACGCCGTCCAGGGCTTCCGCAGGGAATGCTAGGCAAGCTCGGCGTGGCGGCGTCCCCGGCCCGACCTGGGCGAGTCTGGGCCGTGATCGAGGCGGAGGACGGCGCGGTCTTCCGCTCCGACGACTATGGCGATACCTGGGTTCGCCTGAGCGAGCAGTCACTTCTGCGCACCCGGCCCTGGTACTACATGCACGTGACGGCTGATCCCCAGGATCCCGATACGGTCTGGGTCCAGAACTACGGCATCTGGAAGTCCGTTGACGCGGGCGCGAGCTTCCAGCAATATCCGACGCCGCACGGCGACGAGCACGCCCTCTGGATCGACCCCAACAACCCACTTCGCATGATCAAGGGGGACGATGGCGGCGCGGCGGTCAGCTTCAACGGCGGCGGAACCTGGTCCAGCATTTATAATCAGCCGACGGCCCAGCTCTATCACGTGACGACCGACCACGCAGTTCCCTACCGCGTGTATGGATCGCAGCAGGACAACACCGCGATCAGCATCCCGAGTCGGAGCGTTGACGGCGCGATTCACGAGCGGGACTGGTTCGCGCCCGGTGGCGGCGAGAGCGGCTACATCGCCCTCAAGCCGGACGATGAGAATCTGATCGTCGCGTCCGGTCCAGCCGGACGGCGTGCCTACAACGACATCATGACCCTCTACGACCGGCGTACCGGCCAGAAGTGGAACAACACCGTCTGGCCGGAACTCTACGGCTGGGGTGCGGGAGCTGAGAGCCTGAAGTATCGCTTCCAGTGGACCTTCCCGATCCACTTTTCCAAGCATGACCCCGACATCCTCTGGGTCTGCTCGAACCACGTGCACAAGTCGACCGACTTGGGTGCAAGCTGGGAGGTGATCAGTCCCGACCTTACCCGCGACGACCCGGAGAAGCTGGGACCCTCGGGCGGGCCGATCACGCGCGACAACACCGGCGCCGAGGTCTACTGCACGATCTTCGCGCTGGCCGAATCGCCGATCGAAGCAGGGACGCTCTGGGCGGGCTCTGACGACGGCCTGATCCATCTCTCACGCGACTGGGGCCAGAACTGGGCCAACGTCACCCCGCCTGACCTGCCGGATTGGGCGCTGATCTCGGTCATCGAAGCCTCGCCGCACGATCCGGCGACCGCCTACGTCGCGGCCACCCGCTACAAGCTGGATGACACGAAACCGTATCTTTACAAGACCAACGACTACGGGAAGACCTGGGCGGAGATTACCGGCGGTATTCCGGACGGCGAGTTCACCCGCGTGATCCGCGAGGATCCGAACCAGCGCGGGCTGCTGTATGCCGGGACTGAGACCGGTCTGTATGTGTCATTCGATGATGGAGGCACATGGCAGCGGATGGGCGGCAACCTGCCAGTCGTGCCGATTCACGATCTGACGATCAAGGACGTCGAGTTGATCGTGGCGACGCACGGCCGTTCCTTCTGGATCCTGGATGACCTGACGCCGCTGCATCAGATCCAGGACCACCCACCGAGCGGAGACACCGTCCTGTTCAAGCCCCGAAACGTGCTCCGGATGCGCAGCTACGGCGGCGACCGGGGCGGCGACGAGCGCGTGGATCGAGTGGAGTTTGGTCACGCCGGCACCAGCATCTATTCAATCGACGTACGCCGCGCGCCGAACGGGACCGTCGAGCGCACGCCGCTCGATGCAGGTGAGAACCCGCCGGACGGGGTGGTTATCCAGTACCTGCTGGCGGCTGAGCATTCGGACGATGTCGTGCTGTCAATACTCGATGCGGACGGCCAGGAACTGCGCGCGTATCGTTCAGCGGGCGGTGCGGTGACTGGTACGGCCGGTGTTAACCGCTTTGTCTGGAACCTGCGGCTTCCCGGCGCCACGGACGTCGAGGATCCCGATCTGCAGCATTGGGATCGCCATGACGGCCCACTCGTCCTGCCGGGCACCTATCAGGTCCGGTTGGCGGTCGACGGCAAGGAATTTACGCAGTCGTTCCAGGTGGAGCCGGATCCACGCATCCCGGCGTCGCGCGACGAGCTCCAGCGCCAGTTCGACTTCCTGAACGAGGTACAGAGCGCGCTTGCGGCGACGAACGAGCTGCTGAACGATCTGTACCGCCTGCGGCAGCAGATCCGTCCGTGGCAGGAACGGGCCGCTACGGACGAGCTCAGGGAGCCGCTGTCCGGCATCGAATTGGAGCTCGACGCGATTCGTGGCCAGTTGATCGACGTCAACATCTGGCAGTCACAGTTGTGGCCGAGCGGACTGCACGAAAAACTGAACGCGCTCTTCGACTCCGTGGACAGCGCGGACTACGCACCGCCGCGGCAGGCGCGCGAGGTATTTGCCAAGCTGCGCTCCGAGTTGGATGATCTTGAGGGGCGCTACGAGGGCGCGCTGGCCGAGCACGTGCGCGTGTTCAATCGCGCAATAGAGGGCGCTGGGCTGCCAACCATCGGGCTGCCCCAATCCTGAGGAGTGGGCAGTGGCTCACGATTCGAGACAGGCGGAAGGGCTACGAGATGTTACGAGAACCATTTCACAGCGAACCAGCGGTCGATTTCAGTATTCCAGAGAACCGGAAAGAGATGGAGGACGCGCTCGCGTCGGTCGAGCGGCAGCTTGGCCAGCGTTACCCGCTGATTATCGGCGGCGAGCGGCGTGAGACGGGCCAGTGGATCAAGTCGATCAATCCGGGAAACCTGGACCAGGTCGTCGGTGAGGTCGCGCGCGCACGCAAACAGGACGTGGAGGACGCCATCGCCGCGGCCGAGAAGGCCTTCAAGACCTGGCGCAACATGCCCGCTATCGGGCGCGCCAGTGTCAACTACCGTATGGCGGCTATCCTGCGCCGGCGTCGCTACGAGCTGTCGGCCTGGATGGCGCTGGAGCTCGACAAGGCCTGGGACGAGGCCGACGGAGAGGTAGCGGAGGCCGTCGATCTGCTCGAGTACTACGGTCGCGAGGCGCAGCGCATGGACGAACCGGTGCCGGGGCTGTCTCACCTGCCCGATGAGGCGACCGAGATGTTCTACCAGCCACTCGGCGTCGGCGTGGTCATTCCGCCCTGGAATTTCCCATGCGCCATTCTGACCGGCATGACGATGGCGGGCGTTGTTTCGGGTAACACGGTCGTGTTGAAACCGGCCAGCAATACGCCGGTCATCGCCTACAAGTTGGTCGAGATCATGGAGGAGGCCGGTGTTCCGGCGGGCGTGGTGAATTACCTGCCTGGTAATGGCGCTGAGATTGGCGACGCCCTCGTCGAGCATTCCAAGACGCGTTATGTCGCCTTCACCGGTTCCAAAGACGTCGGCGTTCGTATCTACCAGAACGCGGCCAAACTCCAGCCCGGCCAGCGCTGGCTGAAGCGGGTAACCGCCGAGATGGGTGGCAAGGACGCGATCATCGTCGATTCCGAGGCCGATCTCGACGCGGCCGCCTCCGGCATCGTGATCTCGTCGTTCGGGTTCTCCGGTCAGAAGTGCTCGGCGTGCTCGCGCGCCATTGTCGCGGCAGACGTGTACGACCAGGTGGTCGAGAAGGTACTGACGATCACGCGCGAGACGGTCACCGCCGGACAGGCGTCGAAGGGCGACGTCACGGTCGGCGCGGTGGTCGACGAGAACCAGTACAACAAGATTCTGGGTTACATCGAGGCCGGCAAGAAGGAGGCGAAACTCGCCTATGGTGGCGAGAAGGGCGAGGGGAACGGCTACTATATTCAGCCGACGATCTTCGTCGATGTGCCGCCCGATTCGAAGGTCGGCTGCGAAGAGATCTTCGGTCCGGTCCTGTCGATCATCAAGGCCAAGGACTTCGACGACGCATTGCGTATCGCGAATGACACCGAGTACGGCCTGACCGGCTCGGTCTACTCGCGCAACCGCGCGGTGCTCGAGAAGGCGCGCCGCGAGTACGACGTGGGCAACCTCTACTTCAATCGAAAGTGCACCGGCGCCATGATGGGCGTGCACCCATTCGCCGGCATGAAGCTGAGCGGGACCGACTCCAAGGCGGGCGGCCCCGAATACTTGCTCCACTTCATGGAGGCCAAGGCAGTCGGCGAGAAGCTGTAGTCCCTCGTCTCGAATCAGGCTGTCCCGACCATGATGGTCGGGACAGCCTCTTTTTGATGCGCCGCCTGTAGGGTCGGGATCCGCCCCGTGGTTGACAAGGTCCGCGTCATACCGTCTGATTGGGCCTCGAAGCCCGAGTGGTCCGGGCTGCGACTGGAAGGAACCGCATGAACCTGCGTTTGGGGATTGACGTCGGAGGTACCAACACCGACGCGGTCGTGCTCGACGAGCAGTCGAATCTGCTGGCTCGTTTCAAGTCGCCGACAACGAGCGACGTCACCAGCGGCATCCACGACGCTCTGCGCGGCATGGTGGACAGTCACCCGGAGCTCGACCTCCAGGCCATCCGCTACGCCATGCTCGGCACGACCCACTGCACCAACGCCATCCTCGAGCGGCGCAACCTGAACCGGGTTGGCTTGGTTCGGATCGGCGCCCCCGCCACGCTGGCCATCAAGCCCTTTGTTGGCTGGCCGGCGGACCTGCGCGAGGCCATTGGCGGGCACTTCGCCATCGTCGAAGGTGGCCACGAATACGATGGACGAGAGATCCGGCCGCTCGATGAACCTGCCGTGCGCGAGGCGGCGGAGAGCTTCAAGGGACAGGTCGACTCCGTTGCCGTCGTGAGCGTCTTCTCGCCGGTCGACGCCTCACACGAGCAGCGCGCGGGCGCAATCCTGCTCGACGTGCTGGGGGACGTGCCAGTCACCTACTCGGACCAGATTGGCAGTATCGGACTCCTCGAGCGCGAGAACGCATCGATCCTCAATGCGGCGGTCACGGCTCCGGCGCGTGTGGCCGCCAACGGTTTCGCACAGGCGCTCAACGAGCACGGCATCGACGCCCGGATGTTCTTCAGCCAGAACGACGGAACCCTGATGGCACTGGAGTACGCGACCCGCTATCCGATTCTGACGGTCGCCTCCGGTCCCGCCAACTCGATCCGCGGAGCAGCCTTTCTCTCAGGCTTGCGCGATGCCATCGTCGTTGACGTCGGCGGCACTTCGACCGACGTCGGCATCCTGGTCAACGGTTTCCCCCGGGAATCGGCTATCGCCGTCGAGATTGGCGGTGTGCGCACCAACTTCCGCATGCCCGATCTGATTTCGATAGCGATGGGCGGCGGAACACGGGTGCACCAGAACGGGGATCTGCGCATTGGCCCGGATAGCGCCGGTTACAGGATCACCGAGGAGGCTCGGGTATTTGGTGGTGACACGCTGACGTTGTCCGACGTGGCGGTCGCGGCCGGCCGCGCCGAGATGGGTCGGGCCGATCGTGTGCGCACCCTCAGCCCGAGTCTGGTCGCGCAGGTAACGCAATGGGTCAAAGCGATGTGCGATGAGACAATCGACCGAATGAAGACCAGTGCCGAGCCGGTGCCGGTGGTGCTGGTAGGTGGTGGTAGCGTCGTCATTCCGACCGAACTCGCGGGTGCGTCCGAGATTCACCGGCCAGACCACTATGACGTTGCCAACGCCATCGGCGCGGCCATCGCCCAGTGCAGCGGCGAGATCGAGCGCATCTTCTCGCTGGAGGAGTTCACTCGCGGCGAGGCGCTGCAGATGGCACGACAGATGGCGACCGACGAGGCGGTCAAAGCGGGCGCCGATCCCGAGACCGTCGAGATCGTCGATGTGCACGAGGTGCCGCTCGCCTATTTGCCGGGCAACGCCACGCGAATTCGGGTTCGTGCGGCGGGTGATCTGGCGGTCGGTGTGACGTCATGACCCCCGAGAAGCATAGGGAACCGTGGATACTCGGCGCGGAACACGTGGGGGACCTGGCGGTCGGATCGGCGCTGCTCGGGACCGGAGGTGGTGGCGACCCGCACATCGGAACACTGATGGCGCTGGACGCGATTGATCAGCACGGACCCGTGACGGTGATTGATCCCGGCGCTCTCGAGGATGAAGCATTGGTCGCGATCGTCAGCATGTCAGGCGCTCCGACCGTCATGACCGAGAAGATTCCGAACGGCGGCGAGATCGAGCGCGTGCTGGCGCGCGTGGCCGAGGCGCACGGGCGAGACCCGGACGCGATCATCTCGGTCGAGATCGGCGGCATGAACTCGGTGATACCGGTCGTCGCGGCGGCTCGCACCGGCCTGCCGCTGGTCGATGCGGACGGGATGGGCCGTGCCTTTCCGGAATTTCAGATTACCTCCTTCAACGCCGCCGGCGTACGCTTCGGCCCGCGCTTCGTGACTGACGAGAAGGGGAACGTGCTGCGGATCGACGCGATCGATGCCTCCTGGATCGAACGGATCAACCGGCGTGCGCTCATCGCCATGGGCGGCTCGGTCATCACGTCGATCGGCCTCACCGGGGCCGACGTCAAGCGCGGCGCGATCCACGGCACGATCTCGCTGGCGGTCACCATTGGCGCCGGACTGCGGGATGCGCGTCATGCTGGACGCCCCTGGCCGGAGCGCCTGGCGGAGATCGTCCAGGTCGTCCCGATCTTCGTCGGCAAAGTGACGGAAGTCGACCGGCGGACCGAAGGCGGATTCGCACGAGGGCACGGAATCGTCGTGGGCCTTGGCGCTCGCTCGGATGAAGCCATCCGAATCGATTTCCAGAATGAACACCTGATCGCACGGTGTCTGGAACACGGCGAGCCCGGCCAGATCCTGGCGACCACGCCGGATCTGATCGTGGTGCTCGATAGCGAGACCGGCGCACCAATCACCACCGAAGCGCTGCATTACGGTCAGCGCGTGACGGTGGCCGGCATCCCGTGCCATCCGATCTGGCGCACGCCGCGCGGTCTTGAACTGGCCGGACCCCGCTACTTCGGCTTTAAGTTGGACTACGTGCCAGTTGAGGAGC
The DNA here is from genome assembly GCA_963728335.1 of uncultured Chloroflexia bacterium. Taxonomy (GTDB): domain Bacteria; phylum Chloroflexota; class Chloroflexia; order Thermomicrobiales; family Thermomicrobiaceae; genus CALAGB01. The sequence continues at coordinate 588,495 of CAVSJP010000003.1, read as the reverse complement.
GGGTCAACGCGTTGACAGGACAGACGAGATCATGATGCGCGATGGACGGATAGGATCGAACGTGGTGCCATGCCCTGGAATTTGACACGTGACGATGTCGAGCGCATCGCGATCGGCGCGGGTATTCTCGGGACCGGTGGTGGTGGGAACCCACGACAGGGTCGCATTCGTGCCGAGACGAAGCTCGAAGAGGGCTACGAACTGACCATCGTTGGGCTCGATGAACTTCCTGACGACGCCCTGATCGTGCCGCTGGGTGGGATGGGCGCGCCGACAATCGGTCTCGAGAAGCTGGGTCGGGGCGACGAAGGGAAGGTCGCCATCGAGATGCTGCAGGAGCATCTCGGCGTTGAAGTGGCCGGGACGATACCGGTCGAGATCGGCGGCGGCAATTCGTTCGCGCCGATGATCGCCGCCTGCCAGCTTGGGTTGCCAACGGTCGATGCCGACGGGATGGGTCGCGCCTTTCCCGAAACCTCGATGATCAGTTTCTACTTCGACGGCCGTGCCCCGTCGCCGATCGTAATGGTCGATTCGTTGCACCGTCGCTTCATCATTGAGGGGATCGAGGAGACGACGACGCTGGAGCGGGTCTCGAGGGCCATCTGTGTGCAGCTGGGCGGCAGTGCCATGGTCGGCGACCGGCCAATCCCGGTCCGCAGGCTCAAACAGACCGCCATTCCCGGCACGATCACGCTGGCACATCAGGTTGGCGCCGCGGTCCTCGGCGCTCAGTCGTCGGGCATGAGTCCAATTCAGGCTGTCTGCGAGGCCACAGGAGGCCGCGAGCTCTTCTCAGGAAAAGTCATTGACGTCGATCGCCGTTTCGAGCGCGGTTACAACTTTGGCCGCCTGACGCTGACCGGCCTGGATGCCTGGCAGGGGTCCGAAGCGGTCATCGATCTGCAGAATGAGTTCCTGATTTGCCGTGTCGATGGTGAGATCGTCGCGATTGTGCCGGATCTGATCACGCTCGTCGACAGCGATCGCGGCACGCCGATCACGACGGAGGTCGTGCGTTATGGCCTGCGCGCCACCGTCATCGGCATCTCCGCGCCCAGCCAGCTCACCACTGCGCAGGCGTTGAAGTTCGTTGGTCCACCAGCCTTCGGCTACGATCTGCCGTACACGCCACTCTAGTCCGCGAACGACCTCGGCCTCTTCGCCTTGCCACGCTCGGATGTCGATCACGGTGATAGTGACGCTCTCCGTTCCTCGGTAATCCAGAGCGGTGGTTCACGCTCCCTGGTGGAGAGAGCGTAAGAGCGGACTTCCGCACACGCTGTGGTGCGCTCCCCCACTGCTAGCCCGCCATCGGAGGGGAAGGACCTTCAAGAAGCCAACAACAGGATGGCGCCCCTGCCGGTGGCAAGACCCTGGTGAACGACTACTCAGCATGGCACATGACAATTCCACCATGGTCATCGGCTGTCCGCGGGCGGAAGAATCCGCTTCTGGCATTCGCTCTGCGGTTCTGTGATTCGTCTACGTGGGCATCCAAGGCGCGGGACGGCCCCAGCACCGATCACAATCAAGGCAAGGGAATGGCGTGTGACGCGAAGAGACCTCTGGTACAAGGAAGCGATTGTCTACGCATTGAGCGTGGAGACGTTTCTCGATTCCAATGGTGACGGCATTGGGGATTTCGCGGGTCTCACCGGGCAGCTCGACCATCTGTCGACGCTCGGAGTGAACTGCATCTGGTTACTGCCTTTCTATCCGTCGCCGAATCGAGACGATGGCTATGATGTCTGTGACCACTTTGGCGTCGACCCGCGGTTCGGAAATTCGGGAGAGTTCGTCGAATTTGTGCGCGAAGCTCACCTGCGAGGACTGCGGATCGTGGTTGACCTCGTCCTCAATCACACGTCCGATCAGCACCCGTGGTTTCGCGCGGCCCGCTCGGACCCGAAGTCGCCCTATCGAGACTATTACTTCTTTCGCGATAAACCGGTCGATAACCCGAAGCTCAAACAGGTCGTCTATGCGCGCAAAGATCACTCGCCCTGGACCTATGACGATGAGGCCAAGGCCTACTATTTTCACCGGTTCTACCCATTCGAGCCGGAGCTCAACACCGACAACCCGGCCGTGCGTGACGAGATCGAGAAGATCATTCAGTACTGGATCACGCTTGGCGTCGACGGGTTCCGCATCGACGCCGCACCATACCTGGGGGATGCGATCGACGACCGGGAACGCGGGGCGCACCCGCACGAGGTGCTGAGGAGCATTCGAGACTATGCCTCCGCGATCGCGGGCGACGTCGCGTTGATGGCCGAAGCGGATGTCGCGCCGAAGTTGCTGCCGAATTACGTCGGTGACGGCCACGAGATCCACATGTTGTTCAACTTCTACTTGAACAACTTTCTGTTTCTGGCTCTGGCACGTGAAAAGGCCGAGCCGATCGTCCGGGCGTACCACACGCTGCCGGAGCTTCCGAGCATTGGTCAGTGGCTCAATTGGGTGCGCAACCACGATGAGCTGGACCTCGAGCGACTGAGCGATCAGGAGCGCGAGGAGGTCAGTCGCGTGTTCGCGCCCGACGAGAATATGCGTATCTACAACCGGGGAATCAGGCGCCGCTTTCCGCCCATGATCTCCGGTGATCGCAAACGCATGGAGATGACCTACAGTTTAATGTTCTCGCTTCCCGGAACGCCGGTCCTGAGGACTGGCGAAGAGATCGGAATGGGCGATGATCTGAGCTTGCCCGAGCGCTGGAGCGTGCGCACTCCCATGCAGTGGTCCGGCGGGAAGAACGCCGGATTTTCCAAGGCGGATCCGGACCAGTTGATCCGTCCCGTAATCTCAGATGGACCGTTCAGCTACAAGAAGGTCAACGTTGCGGATCAGCGTCTCGCCTCAGATTCGTTCCTGAACTGGATAACGCGCGTGATTGGGACACGACGCCGGTGTCCGGAGTGGGGCTGGGGAGAGTTCGCGCCGCTTGAAGCCAATCGGGACTCGGTTCTCGCGCACACGGCAACCTGGAAGGGTGGACGCGTTATGGCGCTCCACAACCTGTCTCACGAAGGTTGCAGCGTCAAGATCGAGTTCGGTGACGTTCAGCGCGAAGACTGTCTCGAACTGTTGAGCGACCAGCAGTATGATCGCCCCAAGGCTGATCAGACCGATTTCGAGCTTGGTCCGTATGGCTATCGTTGGTTCAGGCTCGACGGCACCCTCCGCTAGCTCAGTTCCCCGGAACGCTGCTCTCGAGTGGTGTCAGGCCAGCTTCGATCTGCGCGCGATACGGCTCCAGGAATGGCGGTAGCGCGAGCGACTCACCCAGGTGGTCTGCATCCTCGTCGGTGGCGAAGCCGGGACCATCCGTTGCGATCTCAAACAGGACGCCGCCCGGTTCCCGGAAATAGATCGAGTGGAAGTAGAAGCGGTCGATGACCGGGGTGACGCGCACGCCCGACTCTTCAAGGTGCTGCTGCCAGGCTTCATGCTCCTCGAATGTCGGCGTACGAAACGCGATGTGGTGCACGCCGCCGCGGCCCTGCCGAGCGGACGGGAGGCTGGGACGTACCTCGACCAGCACCGTCGCCCCGGGTCCGCCCGGTCCCGTCTCAAACCTTGCGACGACATCACCGGCCGCGTCATTCAGCTCAAAGTGCCCGGTTTTCCGGAAGCCGAGCATTTCCGTGAGAATCCGGGCGGTTGGCTCGAGCCGGTTTACCGTCAGGGTCGCAGAGCCGAGTCCACGTATCGCCATGTCGACCGGAATGCCGCCACCGGACCAGGGTGTGCCAGCGGCGACATGTGCGTCGCGATCGTCGATCAACTGGAGTCGCTGGCCTTCCGGGTCGACGAACGCGAGTACGTCTCGCCCGGTGACGTCTGTAGCGCGCCGGTACGGCACGCCAAGATCGTCGAACCTGCGTTCCCACCAATCCAGAGCGGCTTCGCCGTAGACGCGGAGTGCGATCGCCGATACCTCGCCGACGCCCGGCTGATTCGGAGCCGCCTGGGACCAGTCGAAGAAGGTCACCTCGGTTCCGGCGCTGCCCTTCTCATCGGCATAGAACAGGTGATAGGCCGAAACGTCGTCCTGGTTCACCGTCTTCTTGACCAGGCGCAAACCCAACACGCCGGTGTAGAAGGCCAGATTCTCGGGTGCGTGGGCGGTCACGGCGGTGACATGATGCAGTCCGCCAAGTTCAAGATTCATGTGCCGGTTTCCTCCTGCGTCGAACTAAGGTTCGCGTAGATCTGACCTGAAAATGAAATTAGCCCGCTTGCGGACGGCGCCGCACTAACCCGCGTGCCTCATCAATGGCGTCGGCAAGTGACAGTGACCGCCCGGTGGTGATGAGACGTTGTGCCAAATCTTCTCCGAGCAACGCACTGATGTGCGCCAGGTTCTCATCATCGCGCTCAGCCACGAGGCTGTTGTCGGCCCGCAATTGCTCGATCGCGCCCCAGAGCCGAGCGGCGTTCTCGGCGTCACCGTGCAACACCGCGGCTTCGACGATTCCGTCCAGCGTTCGCGCGATCTCGGTCACATTCCCCTGCGAAACGCGAAGCTCGAGGCATTCTGCCAACGCCTTTTCGGCGGCCGTCGCGTCTTCACGCAGCAGCGCGACCATACCGATATTGTAGAGGGCCCAGGCAACGTGCTCGGAATCGCCCAGTTGACGAAAGTTGGCCAGGCCTTCGGCGAGATAGCCCTCGGCCTCGTCAAGCTTGCCCTGCCGTCGTTCAAGCTCGCCGAGACTGGTGAGCGAGGTGGCGATGGCGTGCGGGTTGCCGATGCCGCGTCGCAGGGCCAGCCCCTCTTGCATCAGTTCTCGCGCGGCTTGATAGTCGCCCCGATACATGGCCAGTCCACCGAGTCCGCTAATCGCGTGGGCAATGCCCCACGGCTCGTCGATCGAGCGAAAGAGGGCCAGGCTCCGTTCGTAAGCGTTCCTTGCGGTAAGCGGATCGCGCGCTTGAAGCACCTCGGCCAGACCATAGTGGGCCATGGCCAATCCCCAGGGATCGTCGACCGCTGCGAATGCCCGCACCCCCTGGCGGACCACGTCGACAGCCTGGTCGAGCTTTCCCAGATAGTGAAGTGTCAGTCCGAGATTCATGAGCGCCTGGCCGAGACTGCGCTGGTCGTCAGAGGCGCGCAAAATGGCGACGCTCTGTTCCAGCAGATCTCGCGAGCGGGAGAACTCGCCCATGTTCCAGGCAAGCGCTCCGGCGGCAATGAGCGCGCGGGCATACTCCCAGCCCTGCTGGTCGGCTCCGGGCATGGCGAGGGTCTCGCGTGTCCAGGACCAACCTTCCTGATCCCGGCCGACCGCATCCCAGAACCAGTCGAGATTCCCGACTACCCTGAGCGCGCGCTGGGTATCTCCACGGTCGATGAGATAGCGCAGCGCGGCACGCACGTTGTCGAGCTCGTCGCTCGCCCGACTGGACCATGACGAGCGTTCTCCGCTCTGAAGCCCGCGTTCCGCGCGGTCCGTGAACCGCAGCATCACCTCGGCCTGCTGCGCGCGCGCCGGGCCCTCCTCGCCGCTCGCGATCAGTCGTTCCTCGGCGAATTCACGAATGGTCTCCAGCATGTCATAGCGCGTTTCCATCTCCGCGTTTGGAAGGACGCGCACGAGACTCTCGTCGACGAGGCTGGCGAGCGCACCGATGACGCGATCGATATTCAGCGGCGCGGCAAGTTGCTCCGCCTCGACACTGGACCAGCCGCCGACGAATGTCGAAAGCCAGCGGAAGAGTCGTTGCGTGCCCTGCGGGAGTAGATCGTAGCTCCAGCCGATCGTATCGCGCATGGCTTGTTGCCGGGCCGGGAGGTCACGCGGGCCGTCGGTCAGCAGGTCGAGGCGCTGCGCCAAGCGTGTGGCGAGCTCCGGGAGACTGAAGTGACGGCTGCGGGCCGCCGCCAGTTCGATCGCCAGCGGCAAGCCGTCGAGGCGCGCGCAGATGCCGGCAACCGTTTCGAGTTCCTGGTTCGTCAGTGTTCTGTTCGCGGTCGCCGCCGCTCGTCGCTCCATGAACAATGCGACGGCCGGATTTTGTCGTAGGTTTTCGGGATTGATGTCGTTCGCCGGACCGGGAAGAGTGAGCGGCTGCACTTCGTAGACATGCTCTGCTGACAGCCGGAGAACGGAGCGGCTGGTTGCCAGCACCTTGAGCCGCGGGCATCCCGCGAGGAGGTCACTGACGCACGTGACGGCCGCGAGTAAGTGCTCGAAGTTGTCGAGGAGGAGCAGCGTTTGCCGGTACGCCAGAAACTCCGTGAGTTGCTCGATGGCGGGCTGCTCGCGCGATTCCTGGACACCCACCGCATGCGCGATGGTTCGCACGACCCGCGATGCGTCACGCAGCGAAGCCAGGGCCACGGTGAAGACCCCACCGGGGAAGCGTGATCGAGACGCCGATGCGACATGCATCGCCAGCTTGGTTTTGCCGACTCCTCCGGGGCCGGTCAGGGTGATTAGTCGCACGTCGTCTCGCTGCAAGAGCGACGTGAGACGGCCGATGTCTGCGTCTCGCCCCAGCAGCGGCGTCAGCGACCTGGACAAATTTCCGGTGGGTTCAGCAGCACCGGCAGCGATCGAGGCCGCGCGGTCAGGGCGCGCCGCTGCGACAAACATGGCGCGGTCGCTCTCCGCCAGATTCAGCGTCATCGTGAGCAGTTCGAGCGTGTCAGCTCGTGGATGCAGGCGCGTCCCGCGCTCGAGGTCGCTAATTCCGCGCGCGCTGAGCCCGGTCTTTTCCGCCAGTTCTTCCTGGGTCAGTCCGGCCGCCAGGCGAAACTGCCTGAGCAGCATGCCGAACGCCGATCGGCTGGGCGACATCCCGTTGGCTCCCTACGTCCACGGCGCATGTGACGACACCAGAGTCTACCGCACTATCCGCTCGCCCGAATGCGTGACTGGATGCGTGGCTCGTTGCGTGTCTTGCACATGGAAGACCAGGCCGCTCTCCGTCAGAGTAGAAGACGTCGGTACGGTTCGAACCACTGGTTTTGTTCGAGAGGGAGGCCTTCATGGCAACCAACCCCGCGGTGACATCCGATACGTCCGGGCCGGTTCTCGTACGTCCCGGACTCGAAAACTCAATCTGGTATGGCAGCGCGCTCATCAGCTTCCTGGCGACCTGCGAGATGACGAACGGGCGCTACAGCCTGCAGCACTTCGTCATTACCAAAGGTTTCGCGCCGCCTGCCGCCCACCGGCACGGACCGGAAGATTTCTACATCCTGAGGGGGCAGGTCCACTTCTGGGTTGGCGACGGAGAGCTTATGGCGCAGCAAGGAGACTTTGTCCGCACGCCGCCCGGAGTCTGGCACACATTTCAAGCGGTATCGGACGAGGCGGAGATGCTGATCATCTTTTCTCCGTCTGGAATGGACGGCTTTTTCAAATCGCTCGGAACACCGGCTGAGGCGATGGAACTTCCGGCAGGGCGTGTCGGTCCACCCGACGCGGTGCGCCTCCGCGAGCTCGGGCCGTCGTATGGGATCGAGTTCGCGGCGCCAGGAAAGACCACGCGCGAGTTATCTGAAGGCGAATAGGATCTTCCCTATTTCACGATTTCCGCGGCATTCAGGTCACTGGAAGAGAGGAAGTCTCATGGCGATGCAATCAATCGATCTCAGGAGTTGCCGGTTTGTCGAGGAAGACGACGGTGAGGTCATCCGCATCTTCGATGAGGAGTTCCGGGTCAAATTGACCGGGGCTGACACCGGGAACGTCTATGCCGTCATCGTCGGATCGGTCGCACCTGGCGGAGGACCGCCATTGCACGCCCATCCGACCAACGAAACGTTCTACGTCCTCACCGGCGAAATCGAGTTTACCCAGCGCACTGAGGCGGGCCTCTCGCGTTTCCGTGGCGGCCCAGGAGCGATCGCGCACGCCCCCGCCGCGGTGCCGCATCGGTTCGAGAATGTCAGTCCAGGGCGCAGCGCCATGGCCACCATCATTGCACCTGAAATGGTCGAATTCCTTCGAGAGCTCGGCCGCGTTTTTCCGCCAGGATCCAAACCGGACATGGAGAAGATGCTCGAGATTCACGAGCGCTACCGGATCGATACGTTCCACGGGACCGAAGGCAGTCGCCCGGAACCCGAACAGGACGGCGCAACCAGCACGAAGGCCCGTGGGCTTGCCTGGCAGTTTCGCCACGAGGCCGACCAACTTGTCGCGACGCTCGAAGCATGTCCCGAAGACCGGTGGCGGGCCGTCTGTGTCGACACGGGTTGGACAATCGGTGTTCAGGCGCATCATATCGCCGTGAGTATGCCGCTCATCGCCGGGGTCATTCGCGACGCGGCCAATGGTCGCCCGCACGGTCCGACACCAACGTCCACGCTCGACGCGATCAACGCGCGGCATGCGGAGCAGTTTGCCGCGATAACGAAGGGCGAAGTCGTGGCGTTGCTGCAGGATTACACGCCGCTCGCGGTGGAAACCTACCGCACCCTAACCGATGAGCAGCTGGCTCAACCTGGCTGGCAGCTCGACGGGCCAGCCCCGACTGTCTCGGACCTGATCGAGCGGCTGGCCATCGGCGAGATCACGCGCCACGGTGCGGCGATATGCGAGGCGCTCGGCAGTCAGTCGTGACCTGACCTGGACACGACCGTGGCCCGGAATCCCTGAACGCTCGCGGCGCGGGCGCGCTCCCCGCGCCGCCATTCTCTATTGACGGCCCCCAGCCGACGCAAACGCGACCATTTACCGCTCAACTCGTCGGTGGGTGGCGCAAGCTCCGCACGTAGTTCACGAGATTCCAGATATCGGTATCTGAGATCTTCCCCTTGAACGCGGGCATGGCCGATCCATTGATGCCGCCCTCGATCCAGTCATGCAGCTGCTGGTCGTCGTGATAGTCGACGTGCGCGGCGTGAAGGTCGGCGGGCGGTGGATTGAGGGTCGCCGCCATCGGTCCGTCTCCGTGGCCGTCGGATCCGTGGCAGATAACGCAGTGTTGCTCGTAGATTGTCTGGCCTCGCGCCACCGACACGGCCGTTCTGGGAACCGGGTTCCCGCTGGAGGAGGGCAGCCCGGGTGCGCGCGACAGGAAGAGGACCAGGGCGGCGCCCGCGATCATCCAGCCGCCCGCCTCGGCCGTGAACCGGCTGAATCCCGTACTGACGCCCCGTCGGCGCAGGCCAATCACGAGCGCGACGATGCCGAGCGCGCCAACGATCGCGCCGAGCGCCGGGCTGAACCCGAGGAAGCGGAGCGGCAACCTGGGAGCTTGCTCGGCCAGTGGTGTCTTCGACACGGTCAGTGTGGTCGACTGGACCCAGTCCTCCTGATTTGGTCGCCGCACTACCAGATCGACGTTCCAGTCTCCCACCACGCTCAGCTCGCTTCCCTGTGCGGTGAAGCGCGTCTTGTTGCCGGGAAGACGGGGTAGGTCAACCTGCTGTTGTCCCGCGACCGCTCCATTCGAGGAGAGACGCACGAAGACGTCAGAGCCAGAAGGCAGTGAGCTTTTGTTCGCCTGAACATCAACGGTGTAGCGGTTCAATCCGACGGTGCCCGGGTATATCTGCAGTGCGGCACGTATGCCGCCATTGTCGAACTCGAATGACGGGTGTCCCGTTGAGAACGTGGTCACCTCGCGCGCGGTTGGCAGGCCCGTAAGCACGCCGGCAATGCCCAGGATGGCGACGCCGAGAATGACTTCAGCCATGATGGTCTGCCCGAAGTGACGCGCAAGGAAAGAGCTCTGCCGTACGCGCGGCCCGAGGATTAGCAGGTTGAAGGCCCCGAGCAGCAGAAGTGGCACCAAGGCGATAAGCTTCACCAGAAGCGTGCGGCCATAGGTCGTGTGCAGCAGCGACGTGATATTGCCGACCTCCAGCCAGGACGCGTAGAAGCCGGTAATGCCGAGTATCACCACGGAGATTATCGCCATGGTCGAGAAGCGCGGAATGGCGACGGCATAGACCTGACGGCGACGATCGTCGGAGAGCGTGCGTGCCGCCGTCAGTCCAACCACGAGGGCCAATAGCCCACCAATCCAGACACTGGCCGCCGTGACGTGAAGCCAATCGCTTGCGACCGAGGTTGGCCGGCCTCCGTCAACTGCCGCCGCATGACTGCTCAGTGAGTACGGGATCGGCGCCGCGGCGATCAGCGTCAGTGCCAGCCAGCGAAGACGGGTGTTGGGTGGGGTCTTCCAGGCGCCCGAATTCCAGGCCAGCGCTCCCACTGCGAGTAGGATGACGACGCGCGCCAACAGCAAGTGACCGAACCGGCTATTGACAACGATATCGCCGAGCGCGCCCGGTCCCGTACCCACGCCGGTGCTCTGCGCCTGCGCGATGAGCAGCAGAATGCTCCCAACGAGCGCCACGGCGGCACCGATGAGCGCCAGCAGTCGGACGCGCCGCGCGGTGCGCTCCAACCGCGCGTCATCAACTGCTGCCATCGACGGCGCGAGAACCCAGTACCAGACCAGGAAACTCCCGATGACGCAGGCCAGGCCCAGCAGCCCGAGCCAGCGTGCAACCGAACCCGTTGAAACGATGGACGTGTTGCCGGACGGGGCAGGCGGCGGTGACGGCAGAACGACATTTGCCTGATTCCCAATGGTGAACGCGAAGTAGCCGCTGTTCGGATGGCCGTCTTCGGCCGAGACATTCTGCCACTGTACCGTGTAGGTTCCCATCGGGAGATTCGCCGGGATCGGGAGGACCAGTTCGTTCGGGTTCGGCCCCATGTGACTGGCCAGCGTCTCGACCTTCTGGGCGTCGGCGTTGAATAATTCCGCCTGAGACGCGCCAGGTTGAATCTTCTCCGTAAAGCGCATCGTCACCTGCGATGGCGCGGTTGCGACGACGGCGTTGGCTGGCGGATCGCTGGTATCAAGGAAGGCGTGGGCCGATGCGACTGCCGGAAGCAGTGCGCAGGTGGCAACGAGGGCGACGAGGACGGCGCATGCGCGCCGTCCCCAGGTCCGGAACGTCCGGTCTGAGATCATGATCGGACCGGAGATCCGCTGACTTCATCTCGCGGACCTGTTTCCGAAGCGGCCCCGCTGGTGGCCCGCGCACCGCGTGCCATGATCATCCCACCAATCCCGGCTAGCAATCCGAGCACGCCGACGACGATGCCGATGATTCCAAGCGTGCGGGCGCTGTCGGCCGTGCTGCTCGCGTCGTTCGCGGTCTGTGCGACCGAGGCGACCGGCTGCACCTGGTTCGGGAACTGGAGGGATGTGGCGGACTGGACGTCGGAGAAGGACTCCGGCCCGCTGGTGACGGTGCTATCGACCGGCGTGCCGTTGATTGAACCGTAGACCCGGAAGGTGTAGGAGCCCATCGCGGTGGGGATGAAGTCTCCATGGTACTCGCCCGGGCTGCCGTCAACCTCTTCGAGATCAACCGTGGTGGAGTGACCGCCGAACGTCACGTCGGCCTTGAGTCCGGTCACTCCAGTCACGGGATTGGCGTCTTCGCTATCGCCGTCGCGAATCAGAACCTCGACGGCGTTCGGCTGCTCCACAATGGCTGGCTCACTGCCAAAGCCGATGAAGAGCGTGTACTGACCGGCCGTTTGCTTCACGTGCGCGCTCGCGATTCCGGCCGTGAGCAGCACGGTCAGACATGCCACGACCACCGCGCACATTGCGGTCTTGCCACGATAAATATTCTGGAGCATGCATCCTCCATCCCTCGTAGATCGGGGATTCAAGCGAATTGGCGGAGAGCGGCAACGCCGGAGCACACGGTGCGACGGCAGCCGCTACACGTGTAGATGATGTGGGGACTTGCGGGTCAGATTTGAGGAGGTGGAGGGTCAGGCGGGACGTGGTCGCGACCCAAGGGCTGCGAAGGTGAGCCGCATAGCGGTGTCAGCGATCCGTGTGGGTTCGGTGCCGCGTGGATTAAGGCAACGGCCGTGACCTGATCGCTGTTCATGAACTCGGGGGCTGACTGCTGCAGAGACGGACTGGTTACCGCGGACCTGCCCAATGTGTCCGTGCCGTCTGGCAGGGCCGGCGGGGACCAATCGATGTCTCCGTTCGCATCGTGATGATGGTGGGCCAGCGTGAAGAGCGCGTGTGGATGAGGCACCTCTGAGCCACTACTACAGATGGTTGGAAAGCTCAGTAGGCCGGAGATCAGCAGGAGTAGGAGATAGAGCTGGGGTCGCGAGATCTCACGTCCAGGCGCCACCTGAGCGACGAAATGTAGGAACATTGCGGACAAAAATACCAACCCTCGGTCTCACAACGGCGGCTGGTGACGTGAAGACGATGTTGGTGAGAGCGGGCTAACAACCGGCGCCGTCTTCATCTATTCTGCAAGACCCGGCGGGTAGGTTTCAACCACAGCGCTACGTTATGTCGTGATTGCCCGGCGACAGCGAGTGCACGACGAGATGAGTCGGCGCCGGAGCGTGATCTCGAGATGCTCCGGATCAGTCAGGTACACGTAGCCGGGAGATCAATAGCGGATGTCTGGCCGAAAGCGTCGCCACCACGGGCGGTAGGGGTCGAGATTGGGCTCCGGCACCGTGATGATGCCGCCGGTGATCACCGCGTTCGCGGCTTGCTGGATCCAGGCGGTGTAGTCAGCGTCGGTCAATTCCGCGACTCGTTCGAACGCGGCACGCAGACGAGGCGCGCGGCTTCTTGGCGAGTGGGCATCCGATGCAATGAGGTGCACCATGCGCGCGTCGAGCAGGCGTCGCGCCGCCGCGCTCTCCTGTCCGTCACGTCCTGGCAGGACGGAACTCGCGTTGACCTGCAGCAGAACGCCCGTCGCGATCAGGTCGGCCAGGAGATTGGGATCGCGCTGCACCGAGGGATACCGTTCGACGTGAGCCAGCACCGGCATATACCCCGCGATCTGCAGGTCGTAGATCGTGGAACGGACATGTAAGGGCCAATCCCCGAAGAGTGGCAGTTCGAGCAAGACGTAGGGTGACCCGTTCAGTGAGAGGAGTTCGCCCTCCAGGAGCGCGGTGACTATGGACGGCTCGCACCGGATCTCACTTCCTGCCATCACCTCCACCGGGATCCCGTGATCCCTCGCCATCGCATTCAAGTCGTTGACGCGTCGCAAGATCTCCTCGGGAAGCAGTGGGTCACCCTGCGGAAGCGGAACGTGAGGTGTTGCGACGATGATCTCGGTTCCGTCGAGTTCGGCGATCTCGAGCATGGCGATCGCGTCTTCCATGTTTGCTGCGCCGTCGTCGACGTCGGGGAGAATGTGGCTGTGCAGGTCGATCATTGAAAAGGACTCACTCCGCAAGGTGCCAATGTCCGTGCTGTCATTGTACTGACATGGACACGTGCAGGGCGGAGGATTTGCCGCCAGTTTTCACCCGGTTGCCCATTAGTTCGCTGTTATGTTCGGTTCGGCCTCGTTGGAGCCGAAGAAATCCCGTCGAACGAGCAGGTAGCCGGCGAACACGACCAGGCCGGCAACAGGGCCGACCATGCGCACCCCGAGATTTCGTTCCGGTTGGTCTCCAAGAATCAGGACCAGCCCGAGGATGAGCGGTCCAAACGCTTCGATGAGTTTGTCCATGAAGACCTGAGCGCTGAAGAACATTCCTTCGCGACGAATCCCGGAGTTGCGGGCGTCAGTGTCACAAAACTCGGCGACGATCGGTCCTGGGAATAGATAGACCCCGGCGAGGGGCGCGCCGATCACGACCATGGCGATGAGGGCCTGGGCCTCGCGCGGGACCACCGGGATCAAACCAGTCAAGCACAGCACCGGAAAGACACACGCGGTGGCCACCATCGCTTTGCGGTAGGCCCTGATGTTGGATGTGCGGCGGCCCAGACGCGCGAAGAACGGGATTGCCAGTGCCATCGTGCCGATGGCGAGCGACGTCAACAGGCTGGACCAGAGGCCCGTGTTCGACTTGCGCAGGATCGCCGTCACGTAGAACGGCAGGAGACCAATCACCATGGTCAGGCCAGTCATAAACAGCACGAACGACAACATGAATTTCAGGAAGGCGCGATTCGAGACCGTCTGCTTCAGGGTTGCTTTGAGCGATACCGTCGTGGTCGGTTCACTCCGGTCGATGCGTGGCCAGATACCGAACAGCCCAACCACGCGCGAGATCAGGGCGAAAGACGCCACGGCAATCGCCATGGTGCGATACCCGAAGCCACTGACGAGGAGTCCGCTTCCGATGAGACCGAGGGCCGCCCCGCCGACACCAAACAGGACGCGCCACGCGGAGAGGCTGATGCGCTGCTGGCTGGTGCGCGCGATCTCGGGCATCAGCGCCTCAAACGGGACAACCGCGAGGCTGGATACCAGGAAAAAGAGTTCCAGCATCACGAAGAAGTAGATGGCGGTGCGGAGCATTCCGGCGCCTGACGGCGGCATGAAGATCAACACCGCGAGGATTCCTGTCGGCGGAGTTGAGACGAGAATAAACGGAATCCGCCGCCCCCAGCGCGACGATGTACGATCGCTCCAGTGCCCGACCAGTGGATCGACGAAGGCCTCGATCAACTTGCCGCTAAAGAGGAGCACGCTGACCAATGCCAACGACAGGCGGGTGTGGCTGCCGGCCACGGCCGTAGACGTATAGAAGTAGATGAGCCAGGCATTGCGACTCTGACGCAGCGCTTCCGCGCCGAGCCCGGCAAACCCCCACGAGAACTTCGTCCGGACCGGCAGCTCGCCTGCCAGGTCGTTAGGTACGGTCGCGACCGATGAGGTATCGAACGCTTCCTCGGTCAATGCCACGAATTGTCTCCGCTTCAACTGTTGGTAGCAGCCTGTCTCGACTACCCGATGAATTCGGAAGAACGCGTCAACGTTGTCTGCCCCGGGATTAGCGGTATGCAGGAGAGTATAGTGATTGTCGCGCCGTCAAGAAACGTGGATTCAGGTTCACGTGCCCGAAGCACCTGTTCCGGCGCGACTCGCGCCGTTCTCCGATCGCCAGCGCGACATTGGTGACGTCGGCGAGTTGCTGTCGGGACCGGAGGTTCGCCTCCTAACGCTGGTCGGTACAGGAGGCTGTGGCCAGACGGTGTCGCCGAAGAGCTCGATGACGCCATGCACCGCTGTTGTCACTCGTCGGCGTTCGCCATATCAGTGTGAAGTCGATCTGGTCGTCGCACGGCTTGGACCCGAGATGTTCGACGAGAGATTCAACGCCCGATTCGATTTCACACCGGCGGACGCCATCTCCAACGCGCCCGAGGTTGTCGCGTCACGCGGAACGATCTCCCGAAATCCGTTGCGTTCCAGTTTGTTTCAGTTCAGGGGTTACGTGATCCACGGACGGTTGAAACTGATAGGCTGTGAACGTTCGCAGTAGTACCATCCTCCTTCTGCCGCCTGGGTAGTCCCCGCTCCCGGGCGGCGCCTGCGTGTCCAGAATGACGATGCCGCGCGGCCATATTGAGCTCCGCGCGGCATCGTCGTTTCAAATCTTGCGAGTGACCTACGGCTCGGCTTACTACTTCCCGTAGCGCTGACTGTAGAGTTGCGCGCCAAGCCGGCCCAGGAGCACTTCGTACGGTGTGCCCTTGTTCTCGGGATGGTATTCAAAGCGGGCCCGCTCGAAGTACTGCACGGTGTAGGTCTGCCCAGTGTCCGGATTCTTCTCCTGAAACTCCTCGGAGATCGGGTAGCCAAACATCCAGAGTCCGCCGTGCTGTTGCCAGTAGTTCTTGAACCCCGCGCAGAGCCGGTGTCCCGTCTCCTGATAGTAGTTGCAGTTCGCGTCGGACTGTCCGTTGGCCAAGGATTTGAAGGCAGCGTCGCCCTGACGTCCCTGTGTCACCGTCTTGCCAACCAGTTCGCCCTCGACTTCCCAGTCGGTCCCCGCGTTCTCGGGGTGGTATTCGAGCTTCGCCCGCTCGAAATACTGAACCGTGTGGCCATTTTCGGTGAGTTCGGGCGAGATCGGGTAGCCGAAGATCGAGAGTCCGCCGTACTTGTTCCAGAAGTCGAGGAACTGGTTGCAGGCTGACTGCCCGGTCGGCGCGAAGTACTGGCAGCGTCCGCCCTGCGCCACCGCCAGATCTTGCCCGGCTCGCTCGATCAGGATCGGGTCGGTCCCGACGGTGACGGTGACATGTCCACCGCTCACAGACTTGGTTTCCGACTTCCCGTTCATATGCCAGATGGTGACCGAATTGGCCGATGTGATCGGCAAACTGACGGTCTGTGTATTCGGCTGTGACCAGACGACGTCGACGGTGCGGGACGCGCTACTGAAACGCTGCACCCAGAGTCCGTTGATCCCCATGTCAAGGTGTGCCTGGAAGGTGAGACCGGCCAACCTCCCGGCGATCGTCGACATGGCGGTGTAGGAAGGTTTGGTCGAGGCATCGGGACGGGTCATGCCGAAGTAGTTCGGCTGGTTGTTCGGGTCCTTGAACTGGAAGATGAAGACGTGAGCCACATTGCCAAGGTCGAACAGCATCGAGAACTGGCGTGCCAGCAAATTTTCCTGCGCTGCTTCGGACCCCGCTGACGAACCGCCACTCGACCCGCTCGACCAACCATATTCAGTGATCCAGAGCGGCTTGTTGGCGTGCTGGCGGGCCTTGCTGATCAACGGCCAGATGGTGTTGTAGTAGAAGAGATCGTCAACGGACCCGTTGGCCACGTAGCCATGGAAGGCCACGGCATCGAGATAGTTGCCGCCGCCGTTGTTGACCAGCGTGTTGACGAAGTTCGCGCCGCGCTCGGTTCCGGTGACGCCGCCGTTCATCACCGTCGCGTTCGGGTCGACCGACTTGATTGCGGTATAGGCTCGCTGGAGCATCTGCTGGTAGACGACAGGATCGCCGCCGTCATGATTGTTCCAGAACATCGCGACGTCAGGCTCGTTCCAGATCTCCCAAGTGTGAATCTGTCCCTTGTAGTGACTGACCGTCGTGCGGACGTAGGTTTCCCACGCGTTCATGTCGGTCGGCGGACCAAAGACTGTGCCATTTCCGGAGCCACCACTCGCCCACGCAACCGAGTAGCAGAGAAGACCGAGCAGATTCATGTTCTTCTGCGCGTAGCTGTTGACCAGGAGATCCGTTCCGCCCCAGTCCCACTGGTTGCGCTGGGGCTCGACCTGGTTCCAGCGCAGCTCAACCCGGGCCCAGCCAATGTGGCTCTGATCGACCAGTCCGCTGAACGTCGACCAATGGTCCTCCCAGGGAAACGCATTCCCCGAAACGCCCATGACGTCAGCCTTGGAACTGTCGGCCGCGGCCGGAGCCGACTGGTGAGACAGGATCGCCAGCACGGAAAAAATCACCATGGCGGCCATGGTGATCCGGGCGAGCGTTGCAAGCTGATGGTTATGCCGCAGAAAAGTTCGGCGAAAAAGTGCAGTATCCAAGTTCCCCACTCCAAGTCAGACCGTGACTAGAACGCCGCGACGTTTCATTCACCGATATAGTATTGGAATGTTGAGTTGAATCCTGCCCCCTAAACGTCCTCACCCCCCGGTCGGTTTCTCCCAGGACGGTCTATTAGCGCAGCTTCTGTGTCTGTCAGGCACAGAATGTGAACGGGATCTCCGTCAGCCGGACGAAAATTCACGGTGTCCCGCGAGGAGCAAGTTGACGCGCTGGCCACCATGACGACCTGTCAACAACAGGTCCGCTGGCATATCACGTGCGTGAATACTTTCCTGTCTCGAGCCTTCCCGCGTTGCTTATTGCTCGCTTGAGGCGGGCTTTCGCGAGAGTGAGATGGTCGCTTCACGCACGGCGATCCACGTGTCACTGAGCCCATCACGGTCGTTCTCTGCCGGGAACCGCCACCGAGGGCAGGACGTGTTCGTTTGAACCGTCGGGGAAGTAGTCACTGTCAGCGTTGGTCGCCGACGGTTCACGATGACATTCTGTTCGTAATGTCTTCTGTGTTCTTCGCAATCAAGTAGGATGTCCCCTGGTACGTGCATGGGGACCATAAATTGGGGGCACATAGGTACACGTAGATACTAGACTCAAGTGCGAGCATGCGAAGTCGATCTCGATGTGGACGCGGGGCTCCACGTCGTGAAGATGGCGCGACACGCGGCCTCAAGCGAAAACAGCTCTCATTGATGCGAGCAGCCTTTATGCAACTCCCGATTCACGGAATTGGGCACCTTTGAGGTCGTCCGGCTCGCTTGACTCGCTCAGCCCACTGGATGCATAGCTTTGACGTGGCTCTTTCTGCCTGCGGGTGTTGTTGCCTGTCGACCAGAGGCCGGTGATTCCAGCGCCTTCTCGTCACGGCTGGTGAGTATCGAGGCATGGGCTGGTCAACGCTTGGATCGCCCCGCGGGTAGAATGTGCCTGGCTCATTGGTGGAATTGGGGGAAACCGCGTGGCGGTTGAGCATACAGCCTTCGACGTACTTGAACATGAGATTCACCCGAGGCTTCAATCCGTCTTTCAAGCAATGAACCGAGCTGGAATTCGATGGGCCCTTCTCCGTGGCGAAGCTGAATTGCACGACCCTGGCGGTGATGTCGACCTACTCGTCGACTCTCACGACGCCGCGTTCCTCGATCGTACCTTGCTGAGGGCTGAGTTTTTACCGGTTCCTACTCACATCGGCGGTAGTCACGCGTTTTTCGTCGGCTATTCCGAGCCGGATGATCGCTGGATTCGGCTCGACGTGGTCACGAGTCTGTGCTTCGGACCGCGCTTTTCCTTACAGACGAATGCAGCTGAAGCCTGCCTTGCGCGCCGGCAGATAACGGGTGAGCTCCATCAACTGGCGCTCGATGATCGCTTCTGGGCGTTGATGCTTCATTGCTTGCTCGATAAGGGACGATTCGAAGCACACCGGGCCGACGCGTTGCGGCATCTTGCCCTGGATGCCGGGGCTCGAGGTCCGCTGTCGTGTGTGGCCGCACAACTGTGTCCCCCAGGCTGGTCGGAAGAGCGCATTCTCGAGTGCGCCCGCTGTGGCGAATTCGCCGAACTCGAGTGCCTGGCTTCGCGAATGATCTCCACCCTTCCGGGCGAACCGGCCAGCGCATCCATGCGACACACCCTGACACGACGGGGTAAGGATCTGGCAAGCAGGATTCGGTTTCGGCTCCGGTACACCGGTGTGAGCGTGGCTGTGATGGGACCCGATGGTGCGGGAAAGTCCACACTGGCCTGTGGTATCGCCGATTCGTTCTATTTCCCGACGCGCGTGGTGTACATGGGTCTGTGGTCGCGTGTCGATGGCCCGCCGCCCCTCCCCATCCCAGGTTTGCGGGTCGGTACGCAACTCCTGCGATTGTGGCGCAGGTTCCTTGTGGCGCAGTGGCATCGTTCGCTCGGTCGCCTGGTCATTTTTGACCGTTACACCTACGATGTACTGGTTCCCACCTGGTCGCGATGGTCACGCAGGGGCCTCGTCGACTGGCTCCTCGGGCACGCTTGCCCTTCTCCCGATCTGGTACTGGTCCTTGACGTGCCAGGCGAGGTCATGTTCGAACGAAAACGTGAGCATTCCCCAAGCGAACTCGATAAGCATCGCAAACGGCTGCTGGCGCTCTCGAAGATGGTTCCGAACGTCGAAGTGCTTGACGCGCTTCTGCCTGTGGAACAGGTTCGCCGGGAGGCAATGAGTCGTGTCTGGCGATGCTACGTCGAGCAATGGAGCCATACCAGCTAGGTGAATGGAGCCGCGGGGGCTCCCACTACCACACACGTGCAACGACAAATGGGACGCCAAATTGGCGTCCCATCTGTTGCTATGCTTCGCGTTCCCCGATGTTCACGGCGTGTTCTGCGACCAGTCGGCCTGAACAACGGCGCCACCGGCATGCTCGTAGTACTCGACCACCACGGTGTGACTCCCGGCGGTGACGGTCACCGTGTTGGAGTAGGTCGTCGGCGCCTGGTTCTTCCAGCCGTCGAGGATCTTGGTGCCGTCGAGGAAGATACGGACCCCATCATCGGCCGTGGCGGTGAAGGTGTAGTCCCCGGCAGAGAAGGTGAAGTCGCCGGTGAAGCGCGCCGAGAAGCTATCGGTCCCCACCCCATTGCCAGGACCACCCTTGCCCCAGTTGTGGTTGACCGGCGCGGACTCGCACTGGGTGAAGGTGGGCGATCCACTCAGGGTCTCGTTGTTGAAGTAGTCAGCCTGGAACTGGCCAGAGGCACAGCCCGTTGGTGGCGGAGAGGACGTCGTGTTCCAATCCGCCTGAACAACGGCGCCACCGGCATGTTCGTAGTACTCGACCACCACGGTGTGACTCCCGGCGGTGACGGTCACCGTGTTGGAGTAGGTCGTCGGCGCCTGGTTTTTCCAGCCGTCGAGGATCTTGGTGCCGTCGAGGAAGATACGAACCCCATCATCGGCCGTGGCGGTGAAGGTGTAGTCCCCGGCAGAGAAGGTGAAGTCGCCGGTGAAGCGCGCCGAGAAGCTATCGGTCCCCACCCCATTGCCAGGACCACCCTTGCCCCAGTTGTGGTTGACCGGCGCGGACTCGCACTGGGTGAAGGTGGGCGATCCACTCAGGGTCTCGTTGTTGAAGTAGTCAGCCTGGAACTGGCCAGAGGCACAGCCCGTTGGTGGCGGAGAGGACGTCGTGTTCCAATCCGCCTGAACAACGGCGCCACCGGCATGTTCGTAGTACTCGACCACCACGGTGTGACTGCCGGCGGTGACGGTCACCGTGTTGGTGTAGGTCGTCGGCGCCTGGTTCTTCCAGCCGTCGAGGATCTTGGTGCCGTCGAGGAAGATGCGGACCCCGTCATCGGCCGTGGCGGTGAAGGTGTAGTCCCCGGCAGAGAAGGTGAAGTCGCCGGTGAAGCGCGCCGAGAAGCTATCGGTCCCCACCCCATTGCCAGGACCACCCTTGCCCCAGTTGTGGTTGACCGGCGCGGACTCGCACTGGGTGAAGGTGGGCGATCCACTCAGGGTCTCGTTGTTGAAGTAGTCAGCCTGGAACTGGCCGGAGCTGCAGGTTGTGGGTGGCGGGGTTGTGCCGCCGAGATCGAGGTAGTGGTGCAGGTAGTATCCGGTGCTGAGGTCGGACGCGACCACCAGGAGGCCGGTGTTACTATTCAAGGTCTGCTTGGTCGACGTCGCGTTGTTGATGTTCGGGTCGGTGCCGCTCTGAATGAAGGGCGTGCCGAGGCCAGTCGGAAACGAGATATTGTCGAGAGCGGTCTTCTTGTAATAGATGGTGCCGCCGGGCGTCGGAGGAGCTGTTGCGAACATATAGAGCTCGCTGTGTTCCTGGTCGATCAGCACGATCGGCCGCGTATGGTTGTCGCTAACGCGCCCGAAGGTCGCCCTGCTCCAACTTCCATGCGCGTCCAGGACCAGAAGTAGAATCTGCGGTTTGCCGGAAGACCCGGATGAACCGTCGTTGAGCGAGGTCTTCACCGCGGCGTAGACCCGGCCATTCGCGTCCGACTGTAGGGACTTCAGGTTGATGTGATCGTCGGCGTAGCCGGGACCCTGCAGCGCAGGATTCTGCGTCCATTGATCGTCGGCCGCACCATCGACGTGCGACGCGAAATACATCGACGAGTCGTTCTGGTTGCTCCACATCACGCCGACCTTGCCGTCGAAGGCCACGATGGCTGAGATATCGTCGCTGGTGAGATTACCTGCTCCGGTCGCCGGGATGACGAATGGCGTTATCCAGTTGGTTCCGCTGGTGTCGCTGTGCGCAACATAGACCGAGCGGCCGCCGTTTCCGTTGTCGTCGGTATAGGTCACCCACAGACGACCCGTTGAGTCCTTATCCAGGACGACCGCTTCGATGCCGCTGGACGCGATCGTCACCGGGTATCCGGAGTCTTTTGTGTACACGTGGGAGCCGGAATCGTAGCTATAGCGCAGCAAGCGGATAGACTTGTCGCCACTCGAGCCCGGTGGAACCGCAGTCGCGACATACAGATGGCTGCCATCCCACAGGCAATCGGCATGCGAAGTGGCACGGTCATCGATCACGGTTCCCGTGTCGGTCCAACTCTGGTCGGACATATTGAAGCGATAGATATGGAATTGCCCGGTAGACTTGCCTTCGAGGCTACCCCACCACGTACCGTCGTTGAACCAGAGTTTGCTCTGAGGCTTCGTCGCCGTGGGCGACGAATCGATATTCCAGGCGTCAGCTGGACTGGCAAAGGCGAAATCGCGCTGCCCAGCATTGGTCGCTGCACGTGTCGATCGCAGCGAGACTGGGCTGAAGATGGTCACGACGAACAGGAGCGTGACGACCAATTTCCAGCCTCGTCGTGACTCGATGATGCACGGATGTCCCATTGATCCCCTCTCAACCCCAAACGCCTATCTAGCTGACACTCTGCTGCTCGCGCATACGGCATCGCAATAATACTATGTCAACTCTTCAGATCAACTGGTCGTACACAGCATGGCAAATGTGTAATCGTTGCGCGAGCGAGAGACCCCGCTTATCCCAGAGAACTACATCGCAAGTCTGGTGCAAGCTCATGCTGGCCCAATCGTTGGATGGAGCAAGTGCTCTTTGGCGACCGAACGCAAGAAAGTGCGGAAAGCTCCGAAGTAAACACGTCAACGACATGAGTGGGAACCGAGCTTGTGGAAGGACATCGAGGAAATGCCAGGTGGTAACCACTGGCACGACTGACCCTGGACGCGAGTTCCGGGATAGATCCGGTGACCTACTCACGTGGTTCGAGATGCGTCCTGGTTGTGATTCGGGTAAGATACGGGCGATTTCTGCTGACGATCTTGACTGGCGAGCATCGGAATGGGAGGGAACGTGTCGCCCGCTCCGGACGGTTCGTTGCCGGACGCATGTCCGCACCTTCAACTACACGACGATCCTGCAAGTCACGCGCTTTACCCGCGTGCGGATCACGTCTGCTCGCTCGCGCGACGTCAGGCACTTCACGTCGACTGGCAACGTCATCATTGCCTGTGCTCTTCATACCGCCGTTGCGCACGCTACCGGGCTACCCAGCCCTACGGACTACTCAAGCCGCTCGTTGTTGTGTCCCCAAGGCGCCGATCACGCGCGGCCATGATCGCCATCACCGTCATCGTCCTGATCTGGTTGACGTCAGCCGTGTCTACCGCGATCTATGTCGTTGACGTGCAGGGATCTGCTTCGCGTCCCGCGTGGGTCAACTCGGGCCTGACCACAACGCACGTCGGATCGAGACTGATGCGCGTCGATTCTCCTCGCACACGCTGACGTCACGAACCGCCTCGATCGCACGATGACGATGACCGGCGTATCCAGCTCCCACATGGCCTGATCTGATGACACAGCACCACACCGAATTCCAGCAGATCGTCCCCGGTTGGCGCAGACGCTGCTCGTCTGATTGAATCCGCGCTCTTTGCCGGCCGGGCGCGGACCGAGTTCCACTGCTGCACACGTGGCTCATCAACTACGACGCGCAGTAGCTCAGCACGTCGTAGAGCGCAGACGGTGTCCATTACCTGGGTCGCGTGAATGATCGAGTCCCGCGCTCGCCACACCTGTCCGGAGCCGCGGTCACGAACGCGATTTTGATCTTAGATCCTTCTGTTGGCTGCGGCGAGTCTCGATGATTGGGTTGAGACGAAAGAATCGGTGGTACGTGTGGTTGGGGTTCAGCCACTGATTGAGCACGACGAAGTGCTTCGACATGCTTGCCGTAACCAGGCTGTGGGGATAACCGCGGCGCCCAATTTCCCAGTAATGTTGTCCGTCGAATTCTAATCTCATAGGAAACAGAAGCTTCATCGTGGCCCGGAATGCGGGCACCTTGGGAATCTTGACTGAGAGTGAGATGACCGGCCCAAAGTGGGGAACTGAGATCAGACACCGGTTCGATGTCACGCGGCTGAGCTCCGACAACGCGGTATCCACGGTCGAAAAAGGAATGTGCTCGAGCACTTCACAGCAGAGCGTAACCTCAAAGGCTTTCGCAGTGAACGGCAACGAGGTGACCGAACCCAGTATGTCCGGAGCGAGCTGGGCATCGATGTCGAGCGTTACCACGTTCAGACCGAGTTCATGTAGGTACCGGTTGACGACCCCGTTACCGATCCCGACCACCAGAATCTTGGAGTCGTTGTTCGGCTTGGTGCCCAGGACCTCGTTGATCTGCGTCCAGTAGCTTGACCATCTGCTTGCGTCGTCATAACCGGCCAGATAATGGTCACGACCGACCTGCTTTTGCGGCAGGTAGGCATCCGGAGGGCCGCTGTCCTGGCGTCGACTTCCATTGTCGTGATCGCTCATCTCGCGTCACAAACCTTATTGTCGGCCCGTTGTCACGAGAACTTAGGAGTGCGATTCAGATGATACCACCCTCGAGCGGAAAATTGATCAGAGAAGAAGAGTCGACGGCTGTCCTACCCACCAGGATTGTCGGGCGACAACCCGACCACCAGTCTCGCGTTCATGCGCCTGCCGCTCCATGCGGGATCTCAGGCGGCCGGAGCGTCTAGCCTTCTCCAAACATGTAGACAAAATCGCCGGGTTGCACCCTGGTTACGGCGCCGCGAAGCAAGATCAGCACGGTTCGCTCGAATGGCGCCTCGAAGACCTCCAACTCCTCGAATGTATAGGGACTGAACGTCCGGCCAAGGACCGTCCCGCGAGGGACGATCCTTCCCAGATCGGCTATTCGCGTCTCTGGAACCAGCAATCCGCCCTGGTGGGGCCGAATGTAGTCCAGTCGCTCGACGATGATTGGACTCGGCGCCGCGATCGACTCGCCTGGCAATGCGCCAAGATGCCGGAGCGCGCTCAGCACACCCTTGACGCCACGCCCGATATATTCATCGTCGGCGGCCAATCCACCGCCCATCTCGACGGTCACCCTTGGAATAGTCGGATCGATGGCATCTCCATGTCCGCCCGCCGTCCGGTACATGACGTTGAAGCCGAATGAGCGCGACAATCCCTCGTCATTGAGGATGTAGACGTAGTCGACGGTCGGGAAGACACCTCCACCATGGAGATCGATCCAGGCGTCGAGTCCCTCCACGAAGTGGGTCACGAAGGCGTGTGCCAGCTGCTCGGTGATCCAGCCGTCGGGATTGCCGGGATAGACTCGATTGAAGTTCAGCATGTCTTGCGGTGAGTGGCGGGTCAGATATTCGAGCGCGAGGGGATTGGCGACCGGCACAATGCGCAGCGTTCCGCGGACATCGGCTGGATCGATCTGACTGACGACGCGCCGCACCGTCTCGATCGGAGGGACCTCGTCGCCATGCACTCCGGCGGAGATGCCAACAGTTGGTCCTGGTTGTGCTCCGGCGATTGTGTGGATTGGGAAGCGCAGCGGATTGCCGTCCGCCCGCATACCCAGCGTGATCCATTCCACGCTACGACCCGCTGATTCCGACATCACGTCATACCTCCGTCGATCTGGAGAAGCCGAAGCTGTCGTCTATCGTGCTGGCAACGGTAATACCTTTTTACCGGTTCAGCCAACCTGCACCTGACAACCAGACAGAGCGAGTGCATTCAAAGGTCGTGGTCGGGCAGGTCAGCCCAGTGGATGTCGTCCGTTTGGCCGCGAAAGGCGTTGACTGACCGTAGAACTCCGGAATCTTGCCGATCAATCAGAAGACGTATTGCATGCGGCGCTGATATAGGGCTATTATTCGCAGACCGACGACTAATGAAGATTACAGGATCGGTTTCCAGTCAGCACACCGGTCCGGGCGCTGGAAAGGGTTCGGGCGATGGGGTCGATGCGCGGTGTCGTGAGACCGTATGTCTTCCTGAGTTATTCGAGCTCTGATCGCGAACGCGCCCTCGGAATAGCGGATCTGCTCGACGCGCGCGGTGTTCCAGTCTGGATCGATCGACGCCATATCGTCGGCGGTACGACATGGACCCAGGAGATCGTTCAGGGCATTGAAGGCTGCGCCGTGGTCTTCTTGCTCTGCTCCGAAACGAGCATGGCCTCGCGCAACGTCCAGCAGGAGATCCAGCTCGCCTGGGAAATGGACCGGCCGATCATTCCGCTCTTGCTGGAGCCGGTTCAGATTGCGGAGTCCATCCGATACGCCGTGGTGGGCCGGCAGTGGCTCGAGCTATTCGGTCGCGCGGATAACGACTGGATTCCCGATGCCATGCAGGCGCTCAGTCGGCTCGGTGTCACTGCTGACACCGGCCACTCAGCCAGTGAGACTGCGGGTACGGCATCCCCCGCTCGTCTCTGCCCAATGTGTCACACACCGGTTGCGGCCGGATCGCTGGTTTGTGCGGCATGCGGGGCCACGATGGCCCGAGAGGCCGCCAGAGGGGCCGCCGGGGACGAGCGCCGCAGCCTTTCGGTCCTGGCCATAGAGCTTCTCCCCATGTCGGATGGTGCCCAACCGCTCGATCCTGAAGATTTTGCCGTTGCGGTTCAGGAGGCGCACCAGCGAGCGCTGGACGTACTTGTCCGGCACGATGGCACGCCGATGCCTGGACCAACCCACGCACTCACCGCCTATTTCGGGGTGCCAGCGATTCATGAGGATGACGTGAGGAGGGCAGCGCGAGCCGCGCTGGAGATCGTCGAGGCCGTTGACCAGCTCCCACAACATCGTGTGCGTGCCTGCGCGGCCCTGCACAGTGGCCTGGTGGTTGTCAGCGGCGAAAAGACGGCCGATCCACGTGTTACTGGAGACGTACCAGCCGTCGCGTCGGCGATGCTCGCCGTTTGCGAGCCGGGCACCGTCGTCGCCAGTGTGACCATCCACCGGCTACTTGATGGTTATTTTCGGACAAGCGAACTCGGACTACGGCGCTTCCGCGGTCACGCCGAGCCGATGGAGTTGTTCCAAATCCTCGAAGAGAGTGATGACCGCAGCCGGATCGAGGTTGCCGCCAGCCGCGGTCTTACGCCGCTCGTCGGCAGGCAGACCGAGATGTCCCTGCTGCGTGAGCGCTGGGAACGGACACGCGACGGCGAAGGCCAGGTCGTGCTGCTGGTTGGTGAACCAGGGATTGGCAAGTCCCGACTCTCCTTCGGTTTACGTGAGGAGGTTGGAGCCGATTCAAACGCATGGATCATCGCAGCGCAGTGCGCCGAAATCCACCAGCACACGCCGTTCCATCCGGTTATTGAACTGTTAGAGCGCCAGGTGTTGAACTTCTCGACTCACACGAGCCTGGACGACCGACGTGTCGCGATACGATCCTACCTCGCCACGGTTGGTGGACCAGTCGAGAATCAAGCGGAGCTGCTCTCGTCGCTGTTGGGCATTCCGTCCGGTTCAGAGCCCACCGGGCCGCCGATTGCTCCGGAGCGCCAACGTCAGGCCACGATCGAACTGTTGGTGTCGCTGGTGCTGGGCCGAGCAGCGCACCACCCGGTTCTGCTGCAGTTCGAGGATCTGCATTGGGCCGATCCATCGACCGTTGAACTTCTCACGATGCTGGTGGATTACGCTCCCTCGACCTCACTGATGCTGGTGGTGACGTCGCGGCCGACCGACCTGACAAGCTGGATCAATCGCCCACATGTGACGACGATCAACATGTCCCGGCTCCCACCGCGTCAATCAACCGATCTCATCAATCAGGTGGCGGATGGTGACCTGCCCCAGCCAATCATCGACCAGATCGTCAGCAAGGCAGATGGCGTCCCTCTCTTCCTGGAGGAATTAACACGCGCAATGTTCGAGTCGGACGAAGTGCGAAAGGTCGACGGACATTTCGAGGTCGTGGGCGACGCCTCCAACGTTGGCATTCCCGCGACACTCTATGATCTCTTGTTGGCTCGTCTGGACCGGCTCGGCGAGGCACGCGAGGTCGCCCAACTCGGCGCGACCATTGGCCGCGAATTCAGTTTTGAGTTGCTGAACGCGGTCTCATCGTGGGGCGAGCAGTCGCTTCGGCATGCGCTGGCGCGACTGGTCGAGGCCGACCTGATCCAGCAGCGAGGACTTCCGTCTCAGGCGACCTACGTGTTTCGCCACTCCCTGATGCGAGACGCCGCCTATGGCTCACTTGTGCGCGACCGGCGGCAACAATTTCATCGGCAGACAGCGACGGCACTGGTCGATCACTTCCCGGAGACCGCCAGCAATCGACCGGAGCTGATTGCCTATCACTTTACCGAGTCCGGCGCCGCTGACCAGGCTATTCCCTGGTGGCTGCAGGCGGGGCAGCGAGCGGTGCGGAACTCGGCGAATGTCGAGGCCGTTACACACCTGAAGCGCGGTCTCGGTCTGCTGGAGGCGCTGCCCGAGAGCGTCGAGATCATGCAGGCAGAGCTCGGAATGCAGATGACACTCGGTGTGGCGCTCATGACCACGCGGGGATTTGCCGCCCCTGAGCTCGAAACGGCATTCCAGCGGGCCTATGATCTTTGCCAGGTATTCGGCGACATCCCCGAGGTGATCCCCGCGCTGCACGGGTTGTGGACCTTCTATGTTGTTCGAGCTGAACTCGAGACCGCGCACCGGATCGCGGAGACGCTCGTGCGACTGAGCGAGCAGGCTCACGACGATGGGATCCTCATTCAGGCTCTGCTGAACAGGGGCGTGACCGACTTCTTCATGGGTGGGCTGGAAGCCGCACGAACGAGTCTCGAGCGAGCCGCAGATATCTATGACTCTGGCCGGCACGCCGCGAATGCCTACATCTACGGTCACGAGCCCGGAACGGCCACCATGAGCTATCTGTCACTCGCGCTGTGCCTCCTCGGATATGCGGATCAAGCGCGAGCGAGATCGCAACTTGGGGTCGAACTCGGTGAATCGATCAAGCATCCACTGAGCTTCTCTCGAACGCTGAGCGAGGCCGCGATGCTTCATCATCTGCTTCGCGATGCCGACCGGACGCTCGTGGCGGCTTCAGAGGCGGTCGCGTTCAGTGCTGACCACGGTGTTGTCCTATGGGCCGCCGCGTCAACCGCGTTCCTTGGCTGGGCAACCGCGGCCAGAGGGGACACGCTGGCTGGCATCGATCTGTTGCGTCAGGGGAGTGAAGGCTACCAGGCAACAGGTGCGGTTCTCGGCGTTGCGACGATCCTCTCGTGCCTTGCTGAGGCCGAAGAATTGGCTGGCAACCACGCCGAAGCGTTGTCCATCATCGATCGGGCTATCGAGATGGAGGTCGCGAACGGCGAGCGCTATTTTCTTCCAGAGTCTCAGCGCCTCAAGGCATGGCTTCTGTTGAACAACGGCCAACCCGACGATGGTGAGCGCAACCTGCGCGCCGGGCTCGAAACCGCGAGAAATCATAAGGCACGCATATTTGAGCTGCGGATCGCCACCGATCTCGCGCGATACCTACACGCTCAGGGCCATACCGATGAAGCCCGCGAGCTACTCAAGCAGCCGCTCGAGTCGCTCTGTGAAGGCTACGATCTCCACGATTACCGCAGCGCGGTTGATCTGCTCGAAGAAATGGCGACCTGAGAAAGGACGCTCACAGCATGGACAATCCCAAGAAAGTCGTCATTCTGGGCGGCGGCGTTGCGGGGCTCAGCGCGGCGCACGAGTTGGCTGAGCGCGGGTTTCAGGTCGTTGTGTACGAGGCGCAGCAAGTTCCGGGTGGTAAAGCGCGCAGTCTTTCGGCGCCCGGTACCGGCTTAGCGGGGCGAAAAGGACTTCCAGGCGAACACGGTTTTCGCTTCTTTCCGGGATTTTATCGCCACGTGATCGACACGATGAGTCGCATCCCCGTGACGGGGAATCGCCATGTGGATGACAACCTCGTAGAGACCACGCGCATCGCGCTTGCGCGTCACGACACGCCGCCACTCATCATGGACGCCCGGGTGCCTCGCACCATCGCAGATGTCCGCGTGATCCTCGGAGATCTGGCAGATCGTTCCGTGAACATCAGCCACGACGACAAACGGTTCTTCCTGGAACGTATGTGGCAGCTTCTCACCTCATGTGAGGCACGACGGCTGGACGAATACGAGAAGCTCGGTTGGTGGGACTTCACCGGCGCGGCTGAGCGATCACCCGAATATCAGAAATACCTCTGCTACGGTCTGACTCGCACGATGGTCGCCGCTCAGCCGCAACTTGCGAGTACCAAAACCGGCGGCAACATCCTGATCCAGCTCGCATTGAACATGATTGAGCCGGGAGTCGGAAGTGATCGTGTTCTCAATGGTCCGACCAACGAAGTCTGGATCGACCCATGGTTAGCCTATTTGCGTCAGGCGGGAGTGGAATACAACCTCGGCGCCGAGGTGGTGTCGATCAATTGCGCCGACGGTATCATCACCAGCGCGACTATCAAGCAGAATGGTCACATGATAGACGTCACCGGCGACTTCTATCTTTCCGCGCTTCCGGTCGAACGTATGGCCCCCCTGGTAACAGCGGCCATGCTGGCGGCGGATCCGCGGCTTGAGAGTATCAAACTGATTCAACGTCACGTTCACATGATGAACGGCATTCAGTTCTTCTTGAATCGGGACTTTCCGCTCGTCCATGGGCACACGATCTACTTTGATTCTCCCTGGGCGCTGACCTCAATATCGCAAGCGCAATTCTGGCCAGACGTTGATCTCGCGGAATACGGCGACGGCACGACGCGTGGCGTAATCTCGGTCGATATATCGGAATGGAATGAGATCGGCCGGACGACGATGAAGCCAGCCATCGACTGCACGCCAGACCGAGATCGCTCGAGATGTCTGGGAGGAGCTCAAGAACTCGTGGCATGGGCTGGAAGACTCCCACTTGCAGTCCTGGTTTCTCGATCCAGATATCTCTGAGACTCCAATGAAGGATCGAGATCAGGAGTTCCTGCTCGTCAACGAGATAAATACGTGGGGCCTTCGCCCAGACGTTTTCACTCGCATTCCCAATCTCTTTCTCGCCGCCGACTACATTCGAACCAATACCGATTTGGCGACAATGGAGGCGGCCAACGAGGCCGCACGACGGGCGGTGAATTCGATTATTGACGCGGCCGATTCCTCCGAGCCCTACTGCCAGGTGTGGAAGCTCCGTGAACCGGTCATCTTCGCTCCGTGGCGTGCTGAGGACGAAGAACGGTACGCGCTCGGCCTGCCGTGGAACGGACGATCCAATTGGGAGGAAGCCTCGCGCTACTATCTTGTCCGTCCGGTGGAAGCGTTGGCGAAGTCCATCAGCCGCGGAACGGAACGTGAGCGAGAAGAACTCGGCGAGCTCGCACACGCTGTCGAACGCTTTGCCTCGTCGGTTCGCCTTCGCGTCGCTGGAGCCGGCGAAACTCAAGCGCACGTCTCTGCCACTTCCCAGTCAGAAACAACCAAGGTTACGGTAACCGTGGATGTCCAGAAGGCTCCCGAGCGTCTGAACATCGCCGTTCTGGGCGGCGGAATGGGCTCGCTTGCGGCCGTCTGTGCGCTGACCGATCCCAATAACCCCGCGCGTGACCGGATCGGAAACGTGACGGTCTACCAAATGGGCTGGCGCCTGGGTGGCAAGGGTGCCAGCGGCCGGGGCCAGTACGACCGCATCGAGGAGCACGGACTGCATATCTGGCTTGGCTTCTATGAGAACGCGTTCCGGATGATCCGAGATGTGTACCAGGAACTTGGACGCGACGCGAATGCGCCCCTGGCGACCTGGGACCAGGCCTTCAAAAAGCACAGACTCTGGGTCGTTGATGAGCGGGTCAACGAATCATGGAAGCACTGGCCGTTTGAATTTCCGACCGACAACGGGACACCCGGTACCGGCGGCGAATTCCCGACCATTCATGAATACCTGGAACTGCTGTTGGGACTCCTTCGCGAGCAATTCCATCACTCACCTCACGCCACCGTCGACGTGCATCATCTCACCGGATCAACCGAACGCCTGCTCAGAGAATTCATACCTGATGCGGAGCACGCGACACGGGTTCAGGCGCATAGGTTTCTGCACCTTGCACACGACATGGTCAACCGCGTCCATCCCAGCCAAGGTGTCGAACCAGAGCAGCATTATTATCGGGTCGCCAATCTGCTGGATGAGTTCTCCGGCTGGCTACACGAACGAAGGGCTGATGATGCAGTCGAGGAGCACGACGGAGTGCGACGAACGCATCTGCTGGTGGATCTGCTCGCCGCAACCGCGCGGGGGCTGATTCGTGACGTGCTCCTGACTCGCAACCATGATCTGAGCAAGCTTGACGGCGAGGACTTTCGCGCGTGGATCAAGCGACACGGCGCGAGCAAGGACGTTTGTGAATCTGCTCCGGTGCAAGGATTCCTCTATGACCTTGCATTCGCCTATGAGAATGGTGATACCGATCGCCCGGCATTCGCCGCCGGGACTGCCCTGCGCTGCGCGCTACGCGTGCTGTTCACCTATAAAGGTGCGATCTTCTGGAAGATGCAGGCCGGCATGGGTGACACGGTCTTCGGCCCGATCTACGAGGTGTTACGCAAACGCGGTGTGAAATTCGAATTCTTCCACACGGTCCGGAACGTCTCTCTTGCACCAGATCACTCGTCGATTAGCGCGATCCAGATCGGCCGGCAGGTTACGCTCAAGGATGGCTCATATCAACCGTTGCGAGATGTTGACGGACTGCCGTGCTGGCCGAGTACGCCTGATTTTGACCAGATCGTCGAGGGCGCGGAACTCCAGGAGAAGAGGATCAATCTGGAGTCTTTCTGGACCACCTGGGAGGATCGCGAATCGATCAACCTCGAAGTGGGACGAGACTTCGATATCGCCCTCCTGGGCATCCCGGTCGGGAGTCTCCCGTATATCTGCCCGGAGCTGATCGAGGCATCAAGTGAATGGCGCGACATGGTGCAGAACGTCGAGACCATTCGTACCCAGGCGTTTCAACTGTGGATGAAGCCGACGCTTGACGCCATGGGCTGGACCGATGGCAGCCCCGTGCTTGACGGCTATGTCCCACCACTCAATACCTGGGCCGACATGAGCCAGCTTATTGACCGCGAAAAGTGGCCGGATGCCGAATCGCCTGGAAGTATCGCCTACTTCTGCGGCCCAATGCTGGGCGGGATCCCTGACCGCGATGATCACGATGCACCCGAGCGTGAAACGCAGTGCGTGAAGGACGCAACACGCGCCATGCTGGAGAATCATATTCAGCCGCTCTGGCCATGTGCCGTGCACGAGAACCAGGAGACGTCCCTCGACTGGACTCTCCTATCGGATCCGGCAGGAGGTTCCGGTCGCGAGAGACTGGACAGCCAGTTCTTTCGGGCCAATATCGACCCGTCGGAACGTTATGTCCTCTCGGTTCCCGGTAGTAGCCACTATCGGCTGAGCCCCGGCAAGTCAGGGTTTCGCAGCCTGGTCCTGGCCGGCGATTGGACCGACAATGGGATCAATGCGGGCTGCATCGAGGCAGCAGTCATGTCCGGTCTGCTGGCATCGCAGGCGATCTGTGGCTATCCGGAGGATCCAGATATCATCGGGCTCGGTCACGCGTAATACGCGAAACCGCGGCAGAAATTGGGTGGACTCTAGTCAACTGACCGCAATTTCCGCCGGAATCAGCGACCGAGGAAGCGATGCACGAGGATGAGGGCCAGCGGCCGGCGTAGGCGAGTATTTGACAGGTTTCCAACGGCGCCTGAGCGTTTGCGGATTGCTTCGATAGCGAAGAACTCGGCGATACCTCACGGTCGCTGCACGTCATCATCAACGTGCGAGACGACGACAGCCATCTGGACTTCACCCGAAACCCGACGCAGGTCCGTGCCGGGCTGAACATGGTCTGGGCGGTGTGCCGTCGCACGTCACCAACACCCCTAACCTTCCCGCCGAGAGCCGTGAGGTCGAGTACCCGCTGCACGTGACGCCTACGGGATTGACCACCACGAGAGGTGAGGGCCCCTCCTCGCTGGCAAAACGCTACGGCGCGGGGATCTGGAGTACCTGTCCGGTGCGGATGAGGCTGGGATCCTGAATCTGGTTGAGGTCGATCAGGGATTGCTCGCTCACCCCGAATTTGCTGGCGATGTCCAGCAGCGTGTCGCCATTCTGAACCACGTAGGTAATGACGGCCGGCGTTGGGGTTGGCGGGACCGGCGTCGGCGTCGCAGGCGTCGGAGTTGGTGTTGGTGTTGGTGTTTTCCGTTGGCGCTGGCTCCGGTGTTGGCGTCGCTGCCGGAGCCGTCGTGGTTGGTTCCGGGGTAACCGTGAGCACATAGGACGTTGAGGCCACGTCGGCAGCAGTCGGGCTGGCAGCCAGGATCACGATCGGCGTGGGAGTGGCGCTCATCACCGTCGGCGTGGTCGTTGAATGCGTGGTCAGCGCGGATATGGGCGTTGGCGTGCTGCTGGTTAGACCGTTCGCTCCGGTGTCCCCATTGCCGAGCTGCATGGCGACGATGCCACCCGCGACGATCAGGAAGAGGGCGACCGCGGCCATCGTGGCCCAGACCCAACGTCGGGTGGCTGACGTGACGGCCCGGCGATCGTCAGTCAAGGCGATGGCACGATAGATCGGGCACTGGTCGTGCCGTCCGCTCAGACAATATCGCTCTTGCCAGGCGGGGTCCGGAGCCGTCTGCGTGGTGCCGGGCAAATGACATCGATGATCGACACGTGCATACATCGCACGTGTGTCCGGATCGTCGAACAGGCCCACATACGGGCAGAGCCCACTCGCGTCGGTCGCGACGACTGGTTGCACGTCTTCCGCGGTCTGTTCGGTCTTACGCATGGTGGTCGCCAATCTGCCAGCCGGATTGCCCGAAGCCCCACAAACCACACTTTACCCCAGTGTACGTACAATTTCCAGGGGGCAATTCTCGCATTCGTCGCTCACCTGCGGTGCCGGTGTGTCGCAGTTCCTGGGCGGTTTGCCGCCAGAGTCTACCCCACTCTTGAGCAAAGGTGACAGCGCGTCAAAACCAAATTGACATTTCACACGTTCTAGAGCATAGTGAACCGCGTGTCGTGTGCCTGATGGGTGAATGTTCGGCGGTGCAGGTCTGCCGGGCAAGGGCGGATTGCAGGACCTTTATCCTACTCCGTCCATAGCCAGTTTGTCGCCAGTGTGGCGGCACCCTCGGCTTGTGTGATTCGATACACTTGGCGGGCGACGCACCGTTAACACGCCGATCTCTCGGGGGATTGTTCGGCGTGGTGGACGTACACAACGGTCGCGCTTCGCGATACAATGGCGGTCACAGTTGACCATGCGTCAGATCCAGTAGGGCGGCTCCAGCGGGGGCTGACGGGTAGGGCGCTCGGCATTCGCGGGGGACCGATTCCAATTCGAGTCCGGCATCCCGCATCCGCGTAACGTGAACCAAACGGGGGACAGATGACGGTTACCGAC
Source organism: uncultured Chloroflexia bacterium (assembly GCA_963728335.1). Classification (GTDB taxonomy): domain Bacteria; phylum Chloroflexota; class Chloroflexia; order Thermomicrobiales; family Thermomicrobiaceae; genus CALAGB01. The sequence goes on along the minus strand of CAVSJP010000003.1, from coordinate 553,378 downwards.
GCGGTCAAGCTTGCTCGTCGCTGGTGGTGGATTCTTGTTGTCTGCCCGGTGGTGGCGGCGCTCGCAGCCTATCTGGTCAGTTCGGCCATGACGCCGATCTACCAGGCCAAGGCGACGCTGCTGGTGCAGCAGAGCCAGACGCCCGGCCAGCAGAACTATCAGGATCTCCTCGCCTCGCAGCAGCAGACGACCACCTACGCCAAACTCGTCACAACCCGTCCGATACTGGCCGAAGCCGCCACGAAGCTCGGGCTGTCGGGCCCGGAGGCGATCAGCGGCGACGTCAGTGTCTCCTCGGTCAGCAACACGCAGCTTGTGACCGTCTCAGTATCCGATCCCAATCCAAAGCGGGCGGCCGACATTGCCAATACGGTCTCCACCGTCTTCATCGAGCAGACCAAGGCCAAACAGGAGGCGATCACCGGCAACAGCCTGACCGAGATTCAGAACAACCTCGATCAGGCTAAGAAGCAGGTGGACGACACCGAGGCTCAGATATCCCAACTGCGCGCCACGCCCAGTGCATCGAACCAGGATCGCATCACCAGCTTGCAGCAGCAGCTGAGCCAGTATCAGAGCACCTACGGCAGCCTGCTCCAGGCGCAGCAGCAGATGTCGATCGCCAGTTCGCAGGTTGGCGCGCAGATCAGCGTGGCCGAGGAGGCCGTCGCGCCGAGCGTGCCCGTCAGCCCGCGGGTCAAGCTGAATACCGCCCTCGGTGGCGTGCTCGGCCTGATGCTCGCCGTTGGCATGGTCGCGCTGCTCGGTTACCTCGACAACACCGTCAAGACCTCCGACGATGTGCGCCTGCTGTACGGCGCTGGTGCCATCGGCGCCGTGCCTGCCACCGCCAACCTGAGCACCGATATCATCCTGAATCACCCGCGCAACGCCGCGACGGAAGGGTTCCGCGCGCTCCGCACCAACTTGCAGTTCGCCACGGCCGAAAAGGACATTCACACCCTGGCGATCACCAGCAACCGGCCTGGCGATGGCAAGACCACCCTCGCCGCGAGCTTGGCGCTGGTCGTGGCTCAGGGCGGCCAGAGCGTCGTGCTGATCGACGCCGACCTGCGCAAGCCGCGCGTGCATCGCCAATTCAAGGGCCTGCAGAATCGCGTCGGCCTGACCAACGCTCTGCGCGGCACGCATGACGATCCACACGACCTGCTGCAGGAGACCGGCATCCCGAACCTGCGCGTGATGACGAGCGGTCCGCTCCCCTCCAATCCACCCGACACGCTCTACTCGCCCGCGTTGCACAAGCTCATCGAGGACCTCAAGCAGGAGGCCGACCTGATCCTGTTCGATACGCCGCCGCTGGCTGTGAGCGACCCGTTCATCGTGGCCGGGGCGGTCGACGGCATGCTGCTGGTCGCTTGGTCCGGCCGCACCCGCCGCAACGAGATTTCCAGCGCGCTGGAGCGCATCGGGCTCTCCGGTACGCCCGTTATCGGCATCATCCTGAACCGGGTCGACCTGCAGGGCGAAGGGTATTACTACTACTATCGCTCCTATTACGACACCGGGTCCGAGCCGCCCGTCAGTAGCCCGCCGGACGATGGCGGCGACGGCGACAACCTGGGCAACGTTGCCGCGGCGAACCGGCGCCTCAGTTCGCGGCCGTGGCGGTCCGCGGCGGCTGGCAAGAACTGAGCGAGCGTTCGCGATCGCCTGATGCCGGCCGTCGCGCGCTCGACCCGGATTGGTCATGAGTGATACCACCCCTGCCGAACTGAACCCACCCACGCCCGAGGGCTCCGCGACCGACGCCGCCACGACGGCACGACGCTCCCGCCACCGGCGTCGCCATCGACGCAAATGGCTAACGCGCCTGCGCTCCGGGCTCTGGCCCGTGGCCGTGGCGCTGCTGCTTCTCCTGATCGTCGTTGGCATCTGGGGCGGCACGCGTGCCTATGCTGGCTGGCGCGCCTATGGAGCTTCCCGCGCCGATATCGACCGGCTGCAGGCGCAGGCGTCGCTCGACCCCGGTCAGGTCTCCACTACCGACCTCGCGCAGATGCAGGTCACCTTTCAGGATCTCTCCTTCGATCTCGATCGGCTCGATCGCGTCATGACCACCACCGGCGCCGCCCCCATCCTCGGCCATTTACCCTGGGTCGCGCCGCGCTACCACGCCGCCCAGCAGCTGCTCACCATCGGCCAGCTGCTCGCCGGTGCCGGTGATTCCGGCAGCGCCATCGCCCAGCAGACGCTGGATGCCTTCCAGCGGACCGGCGTCATGGCGACCGATACCGCGCCCACCTCCCCCACCTGGCTGGATGTGGTGAGTCAGCACGACGCCGAGATCCAGCAGATCTCCCAGCAGGTGAAGCAGGCGCAGACCCTGCGCGCCTCATTGAACACCGCCTTGCTGCCCGGCCGGGTGCGGGCCAAGCTGCCGGTGCTCGACAAGTGGCTCAACAAGTACGACGTACAGCAGTTCGCCAGCGCGGACCTGCCCGCCCTGCAGAGCGCGCTCGGCTCCGAGCATGACGTGCGCTATCTGGTCCTCTTCCAGAACCCGGAGGAGCTGCGCCCGGCGGGCGGGTTCCCCGGCACCATCGCCCTCGTCACGCTGCGCCACGGTCAGGTGACCAGCTACACCTTCTCCGATATTCATACGCTGACTGACGACTACATGGCCCAACGCGCGAGCAAACTGGCGCAGCCCTGGCCGATTCAGCAGTACTTCCCGCAGGACGGCTTTCTGATTCAGGACGCCACCTGGTACGCCGATTTCGCCAAGAGCGGTGCGACGGTGATGCAGATGTACGCCGAGACCGATTGGCCGCCGATCGACGGGGTGATCGCGGTGGAACCGGCCGCGGTGAGCGACGTGCTGCAGGTGATCGGCCCGGTGACGGTGGATGTCGATGGCCAGACGCGCACCATCACCGCGAACAACGTGCTGGACGAAGTTGAACGCCAGCGCCGCCTGCGGGAGGAAGGGCTGCCGGCCCAGCTGAAGCACAAGCAGGTGCTGGAGCTGATCGGCGAGCAGATCATCAGCCAGATCAAGCAGGGGGACCGGAGCGAGCTGGTGAAGATTGCCCGCAACCTGGAAGGCGCCGCCAAGGTGCGCGACGTGCAGGCCTACTCGCCCGATGCGCACGTGGAGGGGATGCTCGATGCCCGGGCCTGGTCCGGCCGCCTGGCGCCGCAGCCGGACGTGCCGACGCTGGCCGTCACCTTCGCCAACCTGGTGCTGGTGAAGGATTCCCTGCGCATGGAGCCCGCGCTGAACCTGCAGCTTGGCGACGTGCAGAATGGCATGCGCCAGGCGACGCTGACGATCACACTGAAGAACACCGGCACCAACGCGGAGGACCCGTTCTATGCCGGGTTCCAGAAATGGTGGGTGCAGGTGGGTCTACCGCAGGGGAGCAGGCTCACGTCGAGCGACCCGGCCAGCCTGCCGGACCCGGAGGCGCCGAACGGCGGCAGCTACAAGATCGATCTCTTCCCGCAGCAGACCGGCAAGATCGTGGTGACGTTCGCCATGCCGGAGAGCGACACGCTGCTGGTGCGGCGGCAGCCAGGCGTATCGACGGTGACGTTCACGGCCTCCTCAGGAAGCTGCCAGAAGCCGGCAACGCTGAAGATGAACGGCGATAGCGCCGTCTCGCTCGACGCCCTCTGCAAATAGGATTTAGCGGGGAATGAGCGGGAGGCGCAGAGACTTCTTCTTGTCTGCATGTCGTCGCTGCGCGTCTCGATTGCCTGCTGGTAGATATTCATCAGCATCGTCGTAGTTCCGCTCGGCGGTGTACTTCGCTTCGTACTCGCGCCGCGCGTTGCGCCCCATCTCAGCCATCTCGTGCGGATGCTCCCAGGCCCAGTTGCACTTTGCGCGCGAGGTCGTCGGCATTGCCGGGCTCGACGTGCAGGCCTGTTCTTCCGTCTTCGATCAGCGACGACAGGCTCCCGAGGTTGCTGGCCATCACCGGAAGCCCCGTCGCAAACGCCTCCGCGATGACCATGGGGAAGCCCTCGTACCAGAGTGATGGTACGATCAAGCTCTGAGCCTCCTGCATGCACATGGAAATTTCTTGTGGTGATCGCCGACCGAGATACTGTATGCGCGGATTACGTTGGTCCGCTTCCTCAACCAGCGTTCGGAGCGGTCCGGTCAAGCTTATGCGCAAAGCAGGTGCAGGGCGCCAACAACGGCTCACAACGCGTTACCCGCTCCGGCTCGCTCGTATGCGAGCAGCCGTCGGAAGCTCGGCTGAGAATTGTAGCCGCTGTGGTGGTTTGACACGTCACGCGGCCATCGTCCGGACACGCACGGACTTCCCATCAATCAGGTAGCTTCATCGAGAACCACCGCGCTCATCTTTAACCGAACACATCACGCTGGCTATCGGCGGCGCTCGTGTGCGCCTGTCTGCCAACCGCAGCGACATCCCGCCACACCCGACGTGGCTGGACGACCTCGCTGGTTCATTTTATGTCGCCCAAACAGTGCGCGGCTCGCACGCCACGAGCCGCTCGACCACTGCTCTGTTCGGTTCGCTGACGCGATCAACTCAATGCGGCGGGATCTTGATCGTCGTTCCCGCCAGGATGTAATTGGGGTTGGCGATGTGGTTGAGGTCGACCAGCGACTGCACCGTCACGTTGAATTGCTGGGCAATACTGGTCAGCGTGTCGCCGCGCTGGATCACGTACGTCTGTGGCTCCGCCTGCGTTGGAGTCGGTGACGGTATCGCTGTCGGTGCTGGAGACGGAGTTGCCGCCGGCGTCGCGGTTACCGCCGGGGCGTTCGTGGTCGACGGCGTTGGCGTGGGCGACGGTGTCGCTGCAGGCGTTGGAGTTGGCGTTGGTGTTCGAGTCGGGCTCGCCGCTGGCGCCGACGTCGCCGTTGGTGTCGGTGTGGGCGTCGACGTCGGACTCGCGTTAGCCACGCTCGTGGCCCGGGTCTTGGTGGCTGTCCTGGACTTCGAAGTCGGTGTAGACGCTCTCGTCGGCGTTGCGGCGACGGCTGCCTTGGGCGTGCTGGTCGTGGTCTGCACGGCCGCGAGCGATATACCACTGGGTGTATTGTCACGAGTCGCGGCGGCAACAAACAATGCGATCATAAGTATGCCGAGCGCGCCGCCACCAATCGCCAGGAGTCTCCAGGTCGTCGACCGGTGATCGAGATCATGCATGGTCGACCTGCTCCTGAAGGTGCAGCCTGTCCTCCGCGACCAGGTTTGACGCAGGTCGCAGGCGCTGACCGAATGATATGGCGTTGCCACATCGACGCACGTGCACGAGAACTCCCCACATCCAGGGATCCCGAGATGATGTCACGATCGACGTCCCCCAAATCCGCATAGTTCTTCCCGACGACTATTCAGTACCACGGTCCTGCCCAACCAGTCTTCCCCCGGCGTCGTTTGCTTTGATACGCTTACGTACGTTCGAACAACTTGCCGACGTGCAAGAACGTCGAGGAGCGAACGCAGAGGGTTGGAGACCGAACAGACGGCCCATGACACGGAACGTTCTGCGCAGGATTCCTTCCACCGCCGACGCGTTGCCGCCCCGGCCACAGACCGAGCAGACGGTGCTGACTATTTCCGTTAGATCGCTAGGGCTCTCATGACTGTTTCAGATGCACTCAGACTTGTGAAGCGTTGGTGGTGGGTCCTCGTCGTCGCTCCTGTGTTGGGCGCCGTCGTCGCCTATCTCGTCAGTCAAACGTTGACGCCGAAGTATGAGGCGTCGACGCTCTTGCTGATCCAGCAGAGCCAGACTCCGGGATCACCCAATTATCAGGATGTCCAGGCGTCGCAGCAGTTGACCGGCACCTACAGCGCATGGATCGTCACCACCCCGGTGCTTGACGCCGCGGCCAAAACGGCCGGAATTCCCGGGGGCGCTGAGGCGATTCAGAAGCAGATTTCCGTTTCACCGGTCACGAACACGCAGCTCGTCAGCGTGTCGGTGACGGATCCATCCCCCGAACAGGCAGCCAAACTCGCCAACGCCATCGCCACGGTCTTCATCGATCAGACCAGAAGCCAGCAGACCACGGTCACGGGCAACAGCCTGGACGAGATCCAACAGAACATCGACCAGGTAAAAAAACAGATCGACGATACGGCCGCGAAGATTTCTCAGCTTCAAGCAACTCCAGTTACCGGAGCCGTGGACCAGGCGCAGATCACCAGCCTTCAGCAGCAGCTTAGCCAGTTTCAGACCACCTACGGGACACTGATCGAAGCACAGCAACGCATGGCGATTCAGCAGGCTCAGATCGGCGCGCAAGTGAGCGTGCTGCAGCCAGCGACTGCGCCGCGGCATCCGGTGAGCCCGCGAATTACGCTCAATACGGCGCTGGGCGGAATGCTGGGGCTGATCCTGGGGTTCTGCGCGCTGGCGCTCCTTGGGTACCTGGACAACACGGTCAAGAGCTCCGACGACGTGCGTGCCTTGACCGGCGCGGGAGCCCTTGGGTTGATTCCCACGACGGCCGGGATCACTGCGGAGGGCATTATCCGCCGGCCGCGTTCCGGCGCGACCGAGGCGCTTCGTGCGCTGCGGACGAATCTGCAGTTCACTACAGCGAACCAGGGTCTCACGACCATCGCGGTGACGAGTGCGCGTCCACAAGACGGCAAGTCGATGACATCCATGGGTCTGGCGGTTGTCCTCGCTCAGGGCGGGCAACACGTCGCACTGGTCGATGCCGACCTGCGCAAACCATCACAACACCGCCTACTTGACAGTCTCCACAACCGGTCCGGACTCACCAATCTCCTGCGTAGCGCGAATATGCGCCCCTCCGACGTGTGGCAGGAGACCGGCATCGACGGATTGCACGTGATCACCAGCGGTCCGATCCCCACCAATCCACCCGATCTGCTTGACTCAGCACGGATGCGCGAGGTCGTAACCCAATTGCGTGGTGTGGCTGATGTCGTGATCATTGACACGCCACCAGTCGGGATCAGTGATCCGCTGATCGTCGCCGGGATGGTCGATGCGGTCCTCGTCGTCGTAGCGGCAGGCCAGACCCGCAAAAAGGAGATGTCCGGCACCCTCGAACGCATTGCCATGACTGGCGTGCCCGTCGTCGGCATCGTCTTGAATCGCGTCGATCTCCACCATGAGGGCTACTACTATGGTTACCAGTCTGACACGGAGATCGAAGAGCCACGAAACGAGCGTGATTCGAATGAGTCGATCGAAGAATCCGTGACGTCGCCAACCGGCGGCAAACCGGCATCCCGCCGGCTCCGTTCGGCCGCGGCCAACAAGCGCTAGCCGAAGCCCTGATCGGCTCGTCCGAAGGCGCTCCATCGTCCGCCAGGACGATATCGTCATCACGTTAGGACGGGCCGAATTCCAGGCGCACTCTTCATCCCCTTCTCACTGCACCGTGTATTCCGTCTGGTGCACGTTGTCCATTAGACCCCAAATACTGTCTACAAATGCGCCGCTCGGTTCTCAAATCTTGACTCTCAGTCACACTGTTCAATAACTTGAACAGTCAATATAGGTCGGGTATGATTAGATCTCATCGGTGGAAAATCACCTGTACGGACAGGAGAAACGTACCGATTTCATGGGAAATATGGGCCTTGTTGGTCGTGATCGCAGGTCCTAGGCTAGACGTAAGGGATTCGGGGTGGGAGGGCATCGCGTCCACCACCATCTAACAACAAATCAATATCGGAAGCGATGAACTGTGGACTGTATTTGGGCACCTGGTCCACGGTGAGCTAATGGTGCAACCGGCCGACTTTCATGTCGAGCCGGTTTTTTTGTTGGGCCAGCTCGCGACCAGCATCAAAGGAACAGACATGGCTGAGGTCAGGTTGCCCGACGAAAACTACATACCACCCAGCGAGTCAAGTGCCGGCCATTTGCCAGCATCTTCCGGTTCGCAATGGCACGTGGTCACGGAGGTGCCTAGGTACGACGTCGTGCGTGAAACCGTTGTCCGCTCGGCGACGGCTGCACAGACCAAGACCAACGTCCATGCGCTCACATCGGGCGCGTCCATCGAAAACCAGCTCAGCGCGAACTTCCAGTTGGCCTGCGGCAGCCTCGAGAAGTTGCGATTCAACATCTGGTATCTCGCGGTCAAACGCATGGTCGACGTGTTCATTGCCGCGTCCCTACTGGCCGTGTTGAGTCCGGCCCTCTTGCTTATCGTGTTGCTGGTGCGGCTCGATTCGCATGGTCCCTCACTCTTTGTTCAGTACCGCGTTGGGAGATTTGGCCGGACCTTCGCGATGTTCAAGTTTCGCACGATGGTCACCGGACAACCGTTGCTGCTGGACATGCCGGTCCACAAGATTGAGGGTGATCCACGTGTAACGCGAGTCGGACGGATTCTGCGGACCACCAGCCTCGACGAACTCCCCCAACTGCTGAATGTTCTCCGCGGCGACATGAGCCTGGTCGGCCCTCGCCCCGAGATCGCCGAGATCGTCCTGAAGTATTACGAGCCTTGGCAGTACCGGCGCTTTCTTGTTCCCCAGGGCATGACCGGCTGGTGGCAGATCAACGGTCGCGGCACCCGCTTGATGCGAGAACACACGGACGACGATGTCCATTATGTCGACCACGCCTCCATCTGGCTGGATCTCAAGATCCTGCTCCTGACGGTTCGTGCGGTCGTGCGAAGGGAAGGGGCGTTTTGAGAACTTACCCCACCGACCAGTCACTAGCGGGAGAACGCCACGCCGTGGCGCTCCCCTACTCCACGTCAGGCGCCGGCACGATCGTCGGTTTGCGCGTCAACGCGCTCGACTACGGTCGCGCGGTCGAGCAGTTCACGTCATGGGCTCGAGCCGGTGAATCGCGCTACGTCTGCGTCGCCACGGTTCACATGGTGATGGAGGGCCACGACGATCCGGCCTTCCAGCGCATCGTCAATCAGGCCGACACCGTCACTTCGGACGGAATGCCGCTCGTCTGGGGTCTCCGCCTGCAGGGATTCCGCGACGCCCAGCGCGTCTACGGGCCGGACCTGACCGTCGAACTCTGCCAGGCTGCGGCGCGCGACGGGATCCCCGTCGGGTTCTACGGCAGCAGCGACGACGTGCTCGATCAATTGGTCGACGAATTGCACCGGCGTTTCCCGGCCCTCCAGGTCGTCTATCGCCACAGTCCGCCGTTCCGCGCGCTGACCGCGCAGGAAGCGGAGTGCGAGACGGAGGAGATCCGAGTATCCGGTGCTCGCATCCTCTTTGTGGGACTCGGATGTCCCAAACAGGAGCGCTGGATGTCCACCCATCGCGGGCAGATCGACACCGTCATGATCGGTGTCGGCGCGGCCTTCGATTTCATCGCGGGTTCCAAACGTCACGCGCCCCGCTGGATGAAGGCCGCCGGATTGGAGTGGCTCTTCCGGCTGGTCTCTGAACCGACGCGCCTCTGGCGCCGCTACGTCTATCACAATCCACGATTCGTTCTGTTATTCGCGCGACAGCTTGCTGGTCGCTAGAAGGGATTCTCCAATGAAGACACGAGTTCTGGTCACGGGGGCAGGCGGATTCATCGGTCATCATCTGGTGACCAGGCTACGCTCAGAAGGGTACTGGGTGCGTGGTGCCGACCTGAAACACCCGGAATTCGGGCCAACCGACGCGCACGAGTTCCTGCAGATCGATCTGCGTGACGCGGAGAACTGCCGCGCCGCGGTCGTGGACATCGACGAGGTCTATCACCTGGCTGCGGATATGGGCGGCATCGGCTACATCACCGCCAAGCACGCCGAGATCGCCCGCAACGACGTCTTGATCAATACCCACATGCTCGAGGCATCGCGACTGGCCGGCGTCAAGCGTTTCCTCTATTCTTCGTCGGCCTGCATCTATCCGTCGTATCGGCAGGAATCGGCCGATGTCACGCCGCTGCGCGAGGAGGACGCCTACCCGGCGATGCCTGAAGAGGGCTACGGCTGGGAAAAGCTCTTCGCCGAGAAATTGTGTCAGTACTACCGCGAAGATTTCGGACTCGAAACACGGGTTGTCCGCTTCCACAACGTCTACGGTCCGCTCGGTACCTACGACGGCGGAAAAGAGAAAGCCCCCGCGGCAATCAGCCGCAAGGTCGCGCTGGCAAACGATATCGACGCCATCGAGGTGTGGGGTGACGGAGAGCAGACGCGCTCGTTCATGTACGTTGACGACTGTGTCGAGGGCATCCTGCGATTGATGCGCTCTGATTACCACGAACCGCTCAATCTTGGGACCGATCGGCTGGTCACGGTCAACGAACTGGTCGATATCATTACCGGAATCGCCGGCAAGCGAATCGAGAAGCGGCACGATCTGAGCAAGCCGCAGGGGGTCCGTGGGCGAAACAGTGACAACAACCGCCTGCGTCTCGTTCTGGGTTGGGAACCATCGATTCCGCTCGAAGATGGCCTGGCTGAGACGTACCGGTGGATCGAGCGAGTGGTCAAGACGACAGAAATGGCATCAGAATCCGCAGCCGCGCTGGTGGCTGCCGACGACTGACGAGTCAAATCACTTGGGACGCTATGCGGAGGAATGATGCGGGCACACGGACTGGCAGGCAACGAGTGAGGGAGTTTCGCACGGCATCTTGCCAGTCCGTCGTGGCCCGCCGCAATCAGAGCGGATGCCCGAGCGCGACTCGCCCGCACATGGTCTCTTCCCATGTGCGCCCGGTTTGTTTGCCGCTACCACCGAATCAGGTCGACAGGGAACAAACCTCGACATGAAAGTGATGGTCGGCAACCGCGCGCGCTCCCGTGTCGTCTCCGCGCGACACATGTTCTCCCGGTCGTCGGTTGCAGGAGACTTCTGGGGACTCAGTGACCAGGCTCTCATCTCGGCGACGAGTCTTGTCACCATGGTAATCATCGCGCGCAGCCTCACTCCGGCCGAATTCGGGCAGTTCACGCTCGCGTACACCGCTCTGCTGCTCGCGAACAGCTTCCAGTCGTCATTCGTGACGAGCCCGCATAACGTGCTGAGTTCCGGCTACAGCGGCAATGATTATGTCGTCTTCACCAGTTCACTGGCCGTGTCCCAGATTGCCGCCTCAGGGGTTATCGGCTTGCTCTGCGTGATCTCGGCGATCGGCATGGGCCTGGCCGGGATTTCGCATGCGACGCTGATCGCGGGGCTCGGGGGAGCCCTCTTCTTCTGGCAGATCCAGGAGTTCTTCCGCAGGGTGCTCTACTCGGAAGGCCGGGTGCGAGACGCGCTGTTCAACGACGTGGTGAGCTACGCGGGGCAGGGTGCAACGATCGCGGTCCTCTGGTGGAACGGCTGGCTCACTGGTTCGCTCGCCATGCTGGCGATCGCGGCGACCTCGGCCGCCGGCGCGCTGTTTGGCGCCGTCCAGGTTCGCGCGAGCCTCAGCGAGCGCATTGATCGGCACGTGCTGACGAAACAGTGGGAATTCGGAAAATGGCTCGCGGCTGGCGAGATGGGATTTTGGCTCTCATCCACGCTCTATACGTACATCGCGGCGGCCATGCTTGGGGTGGCGGCGAGTGGGGGGCTCAAGGCGGCTCAGGTTATCCTCGGCCCGCTGAACGTGCTGCTCTTCTACCTCGACGTCGTCTTGCCAATCAAATTCTCCAAGACACTTGCAATCGGCGACGACGCTGACTTGAGCGGAGCAATGCGTACCGCCTACACAAGGACGCTACCGCCAGTACTCGGCTATTCGGTGCTTGCCGCGATCTTCGCCGCGGCGTTGCTCCGCCTGGCCTACGGCGCAGATTACACCCAATACGCGGTTGTGGTGGTTATCCTGGCCGCGACGTCGGTGCTCAGCTATCTGGGACGGGTGATGAACTCGGCGTTGCAGGCCTACCGAAGGACCAAGCCCATCTTTCACTCACACCTGGTCTCAGCGGTGCTCACCATTGCGATTGGCTGGTTGCTCGTCGACCGCTTTGGAGTCGCCGGTGCGGCACTTGGGATCGGGCTCAGCTCGCTGGTCCGATACCTCATGCTACTGCGGGCGTTTCGTGACGTTCGCTCGTCCTTCACTGCTCCAGTCACGCAAACGTAGGCGGACCGAGAGATGACAGAAACGGTGGTTTCGACCAAGATGCCCATACCAGCCCCAACAACTTCCGCCGAGCAGCTGCCGCTGGTGAGCGTCGTCATACCAACCAAAGGACGTCCGAGCCTCCTGGAACGGGCGATCGCCAGCGTGATGAACCAAACCTACTGCAATTTCGAGATCGTCGTCGTCGTCGATGGTCCGGATCCGGCCACCTGCAACATGTTGGCGGGGCTCGGGGATGCTCGCGTCACCAGCATGGTGAACCCGGTGTCAGTCGGAGGAGCTGAGGCCCGGAACGTGGGCGTGCGAGCGGCTCGCGGGAAATGGGTCGCATTTCTCGACGATGATGACGAGTGGATGCCCACCAAGCTTCAGCGGCAGATTGACCTGCTAACCATGTCGCCGGTGGGGCGTCCAGTCGGCTACTCCAGGGTGGTTGCGCGTGCGCCGTCGGCTGAGTTCGTTTTTCCTCGCAAGCTGTACGACCGAACTCGCCACATGAGTGATTACATGCTGGCGCGCAATAGCCTCTTCTCAGGTGAAGGGCTCGTCCAGACCTCAACGATCGTGGCACCGCGAGATCTCATGCTCGAGCAGCCGTTCGATCGAGTCGCGCGTTCGTATCAGGAGACTGACTGGCTGCTCCGAGTGGCCAATCTCCCAGAAACAGATTTTGTGGCTGGAGAGGATCCGCTGGTCGTGTGGCACATCGAGGACGGGCGCGAATCGATCACCGCGTCGCGCACCTGGCAGTATTCGCTTGACTGGATCGACGCTCGGCGATCGCTGGTTACGCCTCGTGCCTATGCCGCATTTCTGCTCGTTCAAGTTGCCAGTCTGGCAGCCCAAGCAGGAAATCGGCACGCGGCGCTGGGATTATTCTGGAAGGCGGTCCGTCACGGAAGGCCGGCGCCAATCGACCTTTTCCTCTTTTGCGGCGTGGTCCTGGTGCCGTTCCGCTTCCGCCGGTGGATGCGATCGATCGTTGTCGGTCGCAGAAGGGGCTGAGAGACGATCGATGGGAGCGACATGTTCGACCGCAGGAGCCGTAACGTGAAGCGGTTGCACGCCAGCACGGGGCCAAGCTCGCTCCATATCGTCGCAGCCTTGCTGCTGACGACCTGCGTCGTCGCGGCGGCCATCGCCTCCGTTCCAGCCCGTCTCGCCCTGTTGATATTCGGCGGGGTGCTCGCAATCGTCGTGGTTCTTGCGGCCATTCTCCTGTCACGTCGACTGAGCGGCACACTTCGCCGGCAGTTTTTCGTCTATGCACCGCTGGCGCTCATCGTAACCTCGATGGTGCGTATATCGTTGCGCGATCCCGTAAACGGAGGGGGCAGCGCGCAGCAGGCGTTTGAGTTGTCTCTCCAGTCCCTCGCCGTCGCTATCACGGCTTTGGGCCTGCTTTTGGGACAGTACAAGGTCAAGATTCGTCCAGCAGCGGCGCTGTGGGCCGCGTTTGCCCTATTCGCGCTCTCGTCGACCTTCTGGTCGGATCACACGGTGTTCACGCTCCTCAAGGGAACGCAACTCTTGGTCATCATCATGACCCTTGGTGTCGTGGCACCCAATCTTCCCAGCAAGGAAAGCGCCGCCCGTTTTCTCGCCTACTTCGGATTGATCCTGTTCACAGCCCTGCTGGTGGGAGAGATCGCGGTTGGCGGCCTCTCCGCAGCCTGGCGCCCCTACGAAGCTCAAAGCCTGGAATTCGTCGGTGGTCGATACCGGCTCAGCATTCTCGCAATCCATCCATTGACACTTGGAGACGTAGCGGGAACGCTGGCGCTCCTGCTTCTGGTCAACCGACGAAAACGGGCAGATTGGATTCCGCTGGCGCTGCTGATGGGGATCGTGGTGCTGAGCTTCTCTCGTGCCGCCCTGATTCTCGCGGCGGCCTGCATCCTCGTGGTACTGATCCTGGAAACGGTCGCGCGGCCGAGACAACGTGCCCCCGGCATTGGGGTGATGGCGGGGCTGGCGGCCATCCTGGTCGGCGCATTCGCCATGGCCATGAATTCCGCCGATCCAGTTCAGTTGGCACTCCCGGGGATGAACGGGGCCGACGCGACCAGCCTCAACGGCAGGCTTCCACTTTGGAACGATGTCTGGTCTAACTTCGTCAACCTTGCAAACGGTCTGTCGGCTGCGCTCATTGGGCATGGGTTCGGCTCGTTCCGCTACTTCGGGCTCCGAATCTTCAACTATGCCGGTGAGGCCCACAGCTCGCCGCTGCAGGTCCTCTTCGAACTCGGCGCGCTCGGATTACTCCTCTGGATCGCGGCAATGTCCGCGTCGATGTTCAACGCCGCTCGTCGCGGAGCGCCGATCCACGAAAACCTGAGACGGCTCGTTCCCATCCTCTACCTCGTCATGCTTGAGTTGATGGACTCAGCCCTCTCCGATTCACGAAGCTTCGAACTCGTGATGTTGTTGTCATACGCACTTCCGATTGCCGTGCTCCAGTCAAATTCGGCGCTCAAGTGGATGCCCACGCGACCCGACCTGCCCACCGCTCCCAGTCATGATTTGCGGGGCACAGCCCTTCTTGGAGCGAGGAGGGAACCATGCAGAGTGTTAGGCGCATCACCACGAGCTGGGACGATGGTCACCCAAACGACCTCCGAGTAGCAGAGCTGCTGGCCAGGTATGGCCTCACGGGAACGTTCTATGTTCCTCGACGGTCGGAGCACGGAGTCATGTGCGATGCCCAGGTTCGCCAGATCGCTCAGGACTTCGATATTGGCGCACATACCGTGGATCACGTCGATCTCACCTCCTTGAACGACCACCAGTCCGACACGCAAATGGTGGATTCGAAGAACTGGGTGGAAAGCATCATCGGCCGCGATTGTGCCCTGTTCTGCGCGCCCCGAGGGCGGTTTGAGCGCCGGCACCTTGCGCTCGCCCGTGATGCTGGATTTGTGGGCTTTCGGACGACCGAACTGTTGTCGACCAGGCTGCCGATCATGGAGTGCGGGGTGAACGTCATACCGACGACGATCCAGGTATATCCCCATCCGACGGGAACGTATGTGAAGAACGCGATCAAGCGTCGCTCGGTGGCCGGCTTGATGAGAATTGCTCGTGAGAGAACGCACCGAGATTGGATGTCGTTGACGCGCGAACTGGCAATCCAGACGGTTCGCGACGGCGGAGTCTTCCACCTGTGGGGCCACTCCTGGGAGATCGCCGCGCTCGACTTGTGGGATGAGCTCGAGGACACCGTACGGTTCTTGGCCGGTCTCACGACACATGCGCCGTGCGTTACGAACCGTGAACTCTGTGAGGTTGATCAATGACCCGTATTTTGCTTGTTCACAACTACTATCGTGAACGAGGGGGCGAGGACGCCGTTTTCGAGGCCGAGCGAGACTTGCTGTCGAGCCATCGTCACGACGTCCATGCCTGGACAGTCGAGAGTGGGTCTGTAATCCACTCAGGTGGCCCTGGAGTGGCGATCAGGGCTCTGTGGTCACGCGATACAACTCGCGAGCTGCGGAAGATTATCGAAAAGAACCGCCCTGACGTCGTCCATTTCCACAACACGTTCCCGCTGATTTCGCCATCCGCCTATTATGCCTGCCGCGACGCCCATGTCCCGGTCGTGCAGACACTGCACAATTATCGCCTGGCGTGCCCTGGAGCCCCTCTCTATCGCGATGGAGCCGTCTGCGAGGAATGCCTGGGACGCCGGTTTGCGTTTCCCGGCGTGCGTCACGGTTGCTATCACGAGAGCCGGATCGAAACGGCGGCAGTGGCGACCTTGTTCGCGGCTCACCGAGGACTGCATACCTGGTCTCGCACGGTTGATCTCTACATCACCCCGACAGACTTCACACGGCAAAAGCTGGCTCAGGCAGGCGTGCCCTTAGACAAGATCCATGTCAAGCCGCACTTTGTCAGCCCTGACCTTGGGCCGGGCGATCACAGCGGGGGTTACGCCCTCTACGTCGGGCGACTCTCAGAGGAAAAAGGAGTTCAGACACTGCTGGATGCCTGGGAGCGCCACGCGATTGACCTTCCCCTGGTGATCATCGGCGACGGCCCACTTCGGACGGCGGTTAGCGAGGCTGCGCACAGACAGCCGTCGATTACGTGGCTTGGATCCCGACCGGCATCAGAGGTCGCGGACCGGCTTGGGGAAGCCGCCCTGCTCGTATGCCCGTCACTCTGCTACGAAACGTTTGGACGGGTGATCGCGGAGGCATTCGCACGGGGCACGCCGGTCATAGGATCGGCACATGGCGCCATCGGCGAACTGATCACGGACGGCGAGACCGGCTATTTGTTCCAACCCGGAAACGCCGCGTCGCTCGCTGCTGCCGTCGCCACATGTCGTGAGGCTCCGACCCGGCTGGTCGCCATGCGGGCCTTGTGCCGTGAGACCTTTGAGGCGCGGTACTCGGCCGAAGCGAACTACCACCGGTTGATGGATCTGTATCGAATGGTCATGGACTGCTGAGCCGCGGATAGCCGTACGCATGCAAAACGGGGACTCACGTGTGAGTCCCCGTTTGACTTCTCCCGTGCGAGCTACCGTGAGATCGCCGTGGTGGGAACGCCCGCCGCTGAAAGCGTGGAATCCTTCGTGGCGCTGTCGATATACACGCCGTTCTGCTCTCCAGGCGTTGCACCGAAATCACTCAGCCGCGAGAACGATGATGTCCACTGGAACCGAGGATTGCCATCTTCGCCGGTCGGATACCAGTAGACGTTCGACTCCCCGCGATTCCCGTTCGCAGTGCGATACAGCATGCCGATTCCATCATCGATCCACCGCAGCGCAAAGCGCGCGTTTGGCGAGTAGTCAGAGGTCTCCGCAATGGTGTTGTCGCGGACCACGACATTCGCGATCGTGCGAATACGGTCGGACCGATTCTGCGCAATCACCGTGATCCCTTTTACGTTCCACGCGACAACGTTTCCGCTAACCACGGTGTTGTCAGAGTCATCAAGCAGAATGCCACTCGATCCCCAGGTGTCTGGACTACCCCAGGAATTCTCCCAGACGGCGTTTCCCTGAATCTGGCCGGTCGTGCTGATCTCGTACGAGATCCCGGTTCGCGTGTTGTCATGGACGCGATTGTTCGACACGGTTGTCTGGCTGCAGTTCATGTCGAACCAGATCCCTGCTCCGTCATTTCCAGCGACAACGTTCTCCGACACGACGGATCCGCTCGAGTGGGTCGCCTTCAAACCGCCTGCTTCCCAATCCTGCGAGAAGGCCTCGGTGTTGTTGTCGTGGATGGTGTTGCCGCTGACGACGGCGCCACTGGTGGCATCGATCGTCACACCCAGTTGTCCGCCGCGACTGATGTCGTTTCCGGCAAGTCGGAGGCCGGACGCCCCGTCAAGTGCGACATCCGCGCCATGAGCATCGGACAGCGTGTTACCTTCGATCGTCCAGTTGGCGTGGCCCCCATTGCTCAGTGCGCCCTGCTGCGCCGGAGTCGCCGCGTGCTTCATCGTGAACCCACGGATCGTCACGTTGTCTGCTCGGCCGATAATCCAGTATTGCCGCGTCGTCACCTCAACGACATGCCCTGCTGGGTCGTCCGCGAGTACCACCTGACGGGCTCCATTGACCGCGAATTGGCCTGTGCGAGGCGATGAGGCGACTTGTTGCAGCGGCCGGCCGTCGATGAAGACCTGCTCGGGCCAGTCACATTGCCGCCCGGAGGCGCACGGCCAGGTGCCGGTGCCAAAGTTCGGTACCGTGCCGCGCAGCCAATATGACCCACTTGGGGCCCAGCCGGTCGACCAGTCATCGCTCCCGCGAATCTCGGCGCCGGGCTCGCCGATCAGCGTGATCGGCTTGGTGATCGTCACCGTCTCCCGGTAGATCCCGGCAGGAACCATGACTGTCGCGCCGGGGGCGGCCGCGTCGACCATGGACTGTATCGAGACACTCGCGGTCGACGTCTTCTTGTCCTTAGTCGGAGACGGCGTCGCCGTGGGTGTGGCTGATGGGACCGCTGATGCCGTCGCGGTAGCGGACGGTGGAGGCGATGTGGTGGCAGCTGGTGAAGGCGCGGTGGTTGGCGTCGCCGACGGGGTTGGAGTCGGTGAGTGTCGTCTCCGCCGCAGCAGATCGAGAATCGAACTGAGGTCCTGATACTGAGCGTTGCCGAGCAATCCGAGTTGGACCGATCCATCAGTTCCGGCCAGCTCCGGATGATACTCGAAGCGCGCACGCTCGAAGTACTGAACGGTCATCCCGGTTGCTGGATCGGTGAACTCCTCCGAGATCGGATACCCGAAGAGGGCCAGCGATTCGCGTGTCGAGACTCCGGTATCACTCAGATCGAGCCCGTGTGTCTGCCAGAATTCGCGGAATCCGCTGCAGAGCCGATGACCGGTAGCGTGGAAAAAGACGCAATTCCCGTCGCTGCCACCGTACGAGAGCGGCTGAAACGGAACCGTGCCGAGCAGCTGGCGACTGTCGGCCTCGTCGGTGCCCAGGCGGGAGAGTTGAACGACATAGGGGGTTCCGGCGAACTCCGGGTGATACTCGAAGCGGGCGCGTTCGAAGTACTGAACGAGCAGGCCTCCGATCGTCATCGCGTCACTCTCCGGGTGACCGAATATCTGCAGTCCACCACCCGAATCGTAGACGGCGGTGAACTCGGGCGCGATAGAGTAAGAACTCTGACTCTCAGCACCGCCACGGAACGGAACCGCCAGCAACAGGAGCGCACCTATGACAAACGCGGCCCGCGCAACATACATTCTCAACACGTCGCCTCCACCCAGAGATCGCAACGGGCAACCCGAGTAGTCGGACGACAAGAGAGATATGGGCGCGTACAACCGGCCTAAGCTGGCAGCCTGGCGGTCTCCTCAACGGAGATCCATGGCTTTGCGCCCCCGCTTCACAACGGGTTTGCCCTTATTCAGCTACGGCAAGCGTAGACCGTTACGGTGGCCGCGTGCAGATCCATCAGCATGATTCGCAGTGGGAAGAATGGGATGGTGGTTTGGTACTCACGTCACATGGCTGACAAGAACCGAGTAACGCGGCTAAAGTACACGATATTCAGTTCTCGGTGCCCAAGAGTCACAACTATCTCATAGGAAGCGCGGTTTGCCAAGAGGAATCGGCGAGGGTTAACGCAGACGCGGAAATTCGGTGACAGATAGGCAATTCGTGGAGCGCAATTGGAACCCCCGGGCGCCGCACATGTGGGCGCAGCTCGGGGGGGACCCCGGAACCAGGAAGCGCATCCCCACGGCGGAAGCGTAGGATCGTGTCGAGATAGGAGACCGCGGATGACGAATTGGGCGAGGTTACCTGTCATTCGCGGCGGTCAACGCCGAACCCCCCATCGGGTGGATGGGGGGTAGGGGATCGGGGGTAGCGGGGGCGGGATTCGAACCCGCGACCTTTGGGTTATGAGCCCAACGAGCTGCCACTGCTCCACCCCGCGATACGGGAGCGCATGTAGAGCCAAGACGTTGGGGCGTGCGCGCGACGGCCTCGCCTCCCACGCGGTCGCCCGCGCAGTACTCTCCGGCGCTGGCGCCGGGCACGACCCGGTTCGGGATGGTTCGGGGTGGTTCGACGCCGCTCTCGGCCACGCGCACACCCCAACGTCTCGTCTCCGTGGGAGCACCATTTTGTCTTGACGCTGCGACACCAGACGTCCACCCCCTGTGGATCACGTCGCATCACCAGGATCGTCTCTCTCGCATGCCGCTCACGTCCCACGGGACGGTTCCCCGTCTGGGACGGACACGACACGACCATACCACCCTCGACCATGAGCACGGCTTCGCTCCGGTCGGTTGCCCGCCGTCCACGTGCCGCCTCGCAACCGGGTCGTCTTCCCGGGGTCTTACCTCTCTCGAGTGAGAAGGTTCATCTTGGGGCAGGCTTCCCACTTAGATGCTGTCAGCGGTTATCCCTGCCGAACGTGGCTACCCAGCACTGCCGTTGGTACGACAACTGGCACACCAGCGGTTCGTCCAGCCCGGTCCTCTCGTACTAGGGCCAGCCCCCCGCAACCTTCTTGCGCCCACAGCGGATAGAGACCGAACTGTCTCACGACGTTCTGAACCCAGCTCGCGTACCGCTTTCATGGGCGAACAGCCCAACCCTTGGGACCGCCTCCAGCCCCAGGATGCGACGAGCCGACATCGAGGTGCCAAACCCTGCCGTCGATGTGAACTCTTGGGCAGGATCAGCCTGTTATCCCCGGGGTAGCTTTTATCCGTTAAGCCACGGCCCTTCCACCCGGTACCGTGGGATCACTACGTCCGCCTTTCGGCCCTGCTCGGCGTGTCAGCCTCGCAGTCAAGCGCCCTTGCTGCCGTTGCACGCTCCGGCCGGTTTCCATTCGGCCTGAGGGCACCTTTGAACGCCTCCGTTACCTTTTAGGAGGCGACCGCCCCAGTCAAACTCCCCACCAGCCACGGTCCCCACCCCGGATTACGGGCGTGGGTGAGCGCGTCAAGCGTGCAAGAGTGGTATTTCACCGTCGGCTCCCCCAGACCTAGCGGCCCGGGTTCACAGCCTCCCACCTATCCTACACATGCACGCCCCACACGCAATGACAAGTTGGAGTAAAGCTCCACGGGGTCTTTTTGTCCTGCTGTGGGTCACCCGCATCTGCACGGGTACTTCAATTTCGCCGGGTCCCTCGTTGAGACAGCGCCCAGATCGTTATGCCTTTCGTGCGGGTCGGAACTTACCCGACAAGGAATTTCGCTACCTTAGGACCGTTATAGTTACGGCCGCCGTTTACCGGGGCTTCCCTTCGAGCCTCAGCAGCCCTCCGGTTAACCTTCCGGCACTGGGCAGGCATCAGCCCCTATACGTCAGCTTTCGCTTTCGCAGAGACCTGTGTTTTTGGTAAACAGTCGCCTGGGCCTGCTCACTGCGACCTCCTCAAGCTCCGGATCGCGTGGATCCATCACCCTACACGAGGTGCCCCTTCTCCCGAAGTTACGGGGCTATTTTGCCGAGTTCCTTAACGAGGGGTCTCCCGTCCACCTTGGTCTGCTCGACCTGTCGACCTGTGTCGGTTTGCGGTACGGGCACTGGCTCGCTGGCTAGAGGCTTTTCTTGGCAGTTCGGGCTCAATCCACTTGGTTTGGCGTTGCCGCACCTGACCGTCACGCCTCAGCATCAGTCCGGGGGATTTGCCTCCCAGACCTACCTACACGCTTGGACGGTGGTTGCCCACCGCTGGACCTACCCCGCTGCGTCCCCCCATCGCTCGTATCGCTCCCCAGTGGTACTGGAATTTTGACCAGTTGTCCATCGCCTACGACTCTCGTCCTCGGCTTAGGCCCGACTCACCCGCAGCTGATGACCATCGCTGCGGAACCCTGCGACATTCGGTGGGAAGGTTTCACACCTTCCTCGCGCTACTCATACCGGCATTCGCACTCGTGGCCGCTCCACCAGACCTTCCAGTCTCGCTTCACCGCTGACCACGACGCTCCCCTACCGTTCGTCATTGCTGACAAACCCGCGGCGTCGGTGGTGGACTTGAGCCCCGGACATTGTCGGCGCTCGGGCACACTCGACCAGTGAGCTATTACGCACTCTTTCAAGGATGGCTGCTTCTAAGCCAACCTCCTGGTTGTCTCCGCGCCCGAACTTCCTTGCCCACTTAGTCCACACTTGGGGACCTTAGCCGGCGGTCTGGGCTGTTTCCCTCTCGACGACGAAACTTAGCTCCCGCCGTCTCACTCCTGCGGCCTTCTCCAGCGGCATTCGGAGTTTGGTTCGGGTTGGTAAGCGGTAAGCCCCCGCGCCGATCCAGTGCTCTACCTCCGCTGGCTGCTCCGCAAGGCTGGCCCTAAAACCATTTCGGGGAGAACCAGCTATCTCCAAGTTCGATTGGCATTTCACCGCTATCCACAACTCATCCGCGCCTTTTGCAACAGACGTCGGTTCGGCCCTCCACGCGCTCTTACCCGCGCTTCAGCCTGGTCATGGGTAGCTCACCTGGTTTCGGGTCGACCGCCCGCGACTCCGGTGGATACTCCACCACGCCCTCTTCAGACTCGCGTTCGCTCCGGCTCCGGGTGTTGCTCCCTTAGCCTCGCCACAGACGGTCACTCGCCGGTTCATTCTCCAATAGGCACGCCATCACGCATTGCTGCGCTCTGACAGTCTGGAAGCACACGGTTTCAGGTTCTCTTTCACTCCCCTCGCCGGGGTGCTTTTCACCTGTCCCTCACGGTACTCGTTCACTATCGGTCGTCTGGAGTATTTAGCCTTGGAAGGTGGTCCTCCCAGCTTCCCACGGGATTTCTCGTGTCCCGCGGTACTCACGTATCCAGGCAGAGCCAGCTCTCCGTCGCCTACGGGACTCTCACCCGCTCCGGTCGCCCCTTCCAGCAGCGTTCGGCTAGAGACCTGGTTTGTACACTCTGTGATGGGTCTGCCACCCCATCCCCTGGACCGTCCTACCCCCCACGGGCATCGGCGGCAGCCTGTACCACCCGTCGGGTTTGGGCTTCTCCCGTTTCGCTCGCCGCTACTCCGGGAATCCTCTCTTGTCCTCGCGGTACTGAGATGTTTCAGTTCCCGCACTTACCTCCACGGTGTCTATGTGTTCAACACCGGGTCACCGGGTATCACCCCGGTGGGGTTGCCCCATTCGGATATCCTCGGATCAGCGCTCGCCCGCAGCTCCCCGAGGCGTTTCGTCGCCTGGCCACGTCCTTCGTCGGCTCCAGACGCCAAGGCATCCACCGTGTGCTCTTCTTGCGGTCGGTCGTCTCGCTCCCGTCACGCCCCATCTGACTGGTTCCCCAGCCCCACACGACGTCAACGGCACGCCAGACAGCCGATCCCGTTCATCCTCGTCGCTCTACACAGGGTCGTCGACTTCTTGGTGTCATTCGCAGATGTCTTCGCATGGTGCTCCCATGCGCTCGCTTGTTAAGGTACTGCCGTCTGTTTTCGCAGACAGCAAAGCTGGCGAGGTTGCCCTTGCCAGCTGAAGCGTAGTTCGTACGAGCGTTTGACTCCGTTGATGACGCCTGAAACGTCGGATACAGAGGATCCAACCGCCTATGCCCTCCACCGATCCGAAGACCGGTCTCCACAGGCACGGCTCTCGCTGGTCCGCTGCACCTCTCGAGCACGTTTCCGCGCTCACTGCCTCAGGCGGCTGACCTGGGTGTGACGCTGGTCGCCCAGCATCGACTCCCTAGAAAGGAGGTGATCCAGCCGCAGCTTCCGCTACGGCTACCTTGTTACGACTTCGTCCCAATCACCAGCCCCACCCTCGACGGCTGCCTCCCTTGCGGGTTGGCCCACCGGCTTCAGGTGTTGCCGGCTTTCATGACGTGACGGGCGGTGTGTACAAGGCCCGGGAACATATTCACCGCCGTATGGCTGACCGGCGGTTACTAGCAACTCCGACTTCATGAGGGCGGGTTGCAGCCCTCAATCCGAACTGAGACCGGGTTTACAGGGATTGGCTCCGCGTTGCCGCTTGGCTGCCCGCTGTCCCGGCCATTGTAGCGTGTGTGTCGCCCAGGGCGTAAGGGCCATGCTGACTTGACGTCATCCCCCCCTTCCTCCGGGTTGCGCCCGGCAGTCTGCCTAGACATGACCATAACTAGGCACGAGGGTTGCGCTCGTTGCGGGACTTAACCCAACATCTCACGACACGAGCTGACGACAGCCATGCAGCACCTGTCTCCCGGCTCCCGAAGGCACTCCCCGCTTTCACGGAGATTCCGAGGATGTCAAGCCCTGGTAAGGTTCTGCGCGTTGCGTCGAATTAAACCACACGCTCCGCTGCTTGTGCGGGCCCCCGTCAATTCCTTTGAGTTTTAGCCTTGCGGCCGTACTCCCCAGGCGGTGGACTTACTGCGTTTGCGCCGGCACGGAGGGGGTCAACTCCCCCCACACCTAGTCCACATCGTTTACTGCGTGGACTACCGGGGTATCTAATCCCGTTCGCTCCCCACGCCTTCGCGCCTCAGCGTCAGGTCAGCGCCAGCTGGCCGCCTTCGCCACCGGTGTTCCTCCCGATCTCTACGCATTTCACCACTACTCCGGGAATTCCACCAGCCTCTCGCTGCCTCCAGCTCCCCCGTTTCACACGACCCTCCCCGGTTGAGCCGGGGGCTTTCACGTGTGACGCAAGAAGCCGCCTACGCGCCCTTTACGCCCAGTAACTCCGGACAACGCTCGGACCCTACGTCTTACCGCGGCTGCTGGCACGTAGTTAGCCGGTCCTTCTTCCTGGGGTACTGTCAGTTCTTCATCCCCCAGAAAAGGGGTTTACACTCCGAAAAGCGTCTTCCCCCACGCGGCGTCGCTCCGTCAGGCTTGCGCCCATTGCGGAAAATTCCTTGCTGCTGCCTCCCGTAGGAGTCGGGGCCGTGTCTCAGTCCCCGTGTGGCTGATCGTCCTCTCAGACCAGCTACCCGTCATCGCCATGGTAGGCCACTACCCCACCATCCAGCTGATAGGCCGCAGGCCCCGCCAAGCGCGGATTGCTCCTTTACTTGATCACCCTCCCGGTCACCAAGCTCATGCGGTATTACCCACGGTTTCCCGTGGCTATCCCCCTCACTTGGATGGGTTCCCCACGTGTTCCTCACCCGTCCGCCACGGTCGACCCCCGAAGGGGCTCCCGTTCGACTTGCATGCATTAGGCACGCCGCCAGCGTTGTTCCTGAGCCAGGATCAAACTCTCCATCAAGATCCCCATTAACGGGGATATGTTTTACCTGGTTTGTGCAACTCAACCAAACCTCATCGCGTCGCCGCGACTCAGCCCAGCAGAAATTGCGGGAGTCTATACATACGCTGTACGAACTACGCTTCAGTTGTCAAGGTGCTCGCGGCGAAACAAAACCCGCCCGAAAGGCGGGTGGCAACACTTCCTCAGCGCTTTCGCGTTTCGGCTACGTGGTGCCTGCTCCTTCCGCTCTCGCGTGGCTTTGGCGCGAGCCATTGCCCGCCTGTCAAAGCCTTAATACTATATTCAATTTCCATCGCCCTGTCAAGGACACGGGCACCCCGATCTCTCGGACCGGGCGACTGTTTCCAGCCCGTCGGCCGAGGCCAACGAGGGAGAATCATACCACCCTGAGTCCCCCTGTCAAGGGCAATATCGCGAAATCTCTCAGGCAATATCCGGGCGTGCTTTTCTTGTCATGAAGCGCAAACCTGTGGCACCCTGCTGCACATCGCCACACGCAGGCTGTCGCCGTCACTCCAGCTACCCGATCCCGCCCCAGGCGCCGCCCTACCTCATTGGAGTAGACGTCCGTGCGAAGTATTGCCCTTCGCCTGGCTGGGCTCTGCCTGACCATGAGCCTCATGGCAAGCGTTCTTCCCCTTCCCGCTCCCACGCTTGCCGCCCCTTCGGTTCAGGCGCGCGACTGGATTCTGGTCGACGCACTTTCGGGAAACACGCTCGATGGCCTCGATATCCACCAGCGTACCGCCATGGCCAGCCTCACCAAAACCATGACCGGACTGATCGCGATCGAACGGGGCGATCTCTCGCTGCGCGTCACCGTTGAGCCGTCGGATCTGGTCGGCGAGTCGAGCGCAGGGCTGGTTGCCGGCGAATCACTGACGCTCAACGACCTGCTCTACGGCATGCTGCTGCCGAGTGGGAACGACGCCGCCATGGCCATCGCGCGAGCCGTCGGCGGCAGCCCGAACGCCGACGATCCAACCGCACGCGACCGGTTCATCGGGTGGATGAACCAGAAGGCGACCGACCTTGGACTGACCGACACCCACTTCATGAACCCGCACGGGCTCGATCAGGACGGTCACTACACGTCGGTCTACGACCTCTCGGTCATCATCCAGTCTGTCATCAAACATCCGGAGCTGCTCGCGATCATGGGCACCCAGACCTACTCTACCGGCAACCACACCTGGACCCACCTCAATCAGCTGCCCTCGATGTACCCAGGCGTGCTGGGCGGCAAGACCGGCTGGACCGACAACGCCGGGCTCTGCCTGATCGAGATCGTGCAGCGAGACGGGCGCGAAATGATCATGGTCCTGATTGGCTCGACGGCCGATCGCTGGTATCAGGACGCGATCGACCTGCTCGACTACGGCTGGACGATCCCGGTCGTCGCGACTTCGCCCACTGAAGCGACCGCCGACTTCATCCACTGGAGCAGCCAGAGCGATTTCCCGATTAGCGAGGGAAAGGTGCAGCGAAGCTGGATCTGGGGACCAGCCAACGGAGCTCCACAGCTCGAGCCCTACGCGGACGCGCCGAGCGGCCAGCGCATCGTGCAGTACTTCGATAAGGGCCGCATGGAGGTGAACGACCCGTCCGCGCCGCTCGATAGTGGTTGGTATGTAACAGGAGGTCGACTGGCCTGGGAACTGATCAGCGGGAGCCAGCAGATCGGCGACAACCAGTTCGCCTACCGCTCTCCGGCCACGGTTCCGGTCGCGGGTGATCCGGGCAACGGCAGCGCAACCTACGCCACGCTCGACGCGCTCCTCGACGCGAGGCCAGGTCAGACCGGCGCCCCAGTAAACACGCGACTGGCAGTCGATTCGACCGTCACGACCGACCCGAGCACCGCCTCCTTTGGAGTCACCTACGGCGCACCAATCTCCGACACCGGCCACGGCGTGGCCTCAGTCTTCGAGGCCTTTTTGAACCAGCACGGTCCGATGTACGAGAACGGCCAATTCGTCGACGGCCCGCTCTTCAGCCCGGCGTTCGCCGTCACCGGATACCCGATCACAGAGCCCTACTGGGTGACGGTCCCGGTCGGAGGCGTCGAGCATAACGTGCTGATCCAGTGCTTCGAGCGCCGCTGCCTGACCTATACGCCGGCCAATCCGGAGGGCTGGAAAGTCGAGATGGGGAACATCGGCCAGCACTACCTCCGCTGGCTCCAGAGCACCCTGGTGATCCGGGCTGCCTTCTCTCACCCCAGCGAAGCAACGAGCCAAATCATGAGATTTGACGAATACGTTCGGTGATGCATCCTTAGATCGCCCGGCAATAATGGTGGTTGACGAATAGATTCGGTCCATTCGTGTCCGTTCACGCGGGGCTAAAGCCGCCGCGCTACTCGTACCAAAGTCCACTAAAGGGACTGAGATTCAATTGCGGATGTGCAAACAAATCCGCCTACCTATTGAGAATAACGAAAAACTCCAGCCCCTTCAGTGGGCTTCGCGTTTGTAGCCCGGCGAGTTTACTCCCGGGCGCACGTGGACAAGGACCGAAGGTAGTCGTCAACCACCATTACGCCCGAGGTGTGCGTGGACCGAAGTCCGAACCGAATCGTCAACCACCGTTACTCCCGCACTCCCGCGCGAACGAGGCAAGGCGCCGAAATCAATCGGCAAAGATGACGACTCGCATGGCACGCCGAAACCCGACCGAACTTCGTTGTGGCCCACCACCGTCCAACCTCCATTTACGTCATGTTGTTCGTTCCACACCGCCCGTTCAGGTACGGTGGTACATTTCCTGAAGGGACGGGGTGAATAGCCGCAGACGTACGGGAGAGGTGGTCAGGTGCGCCTAGTCAGCCGGGTCAACCCTTCGAGCCCCGAGTTTCAAGCCAACCGCGACGCGAATCTCAATCTTATAGAAGAACTGCAGACGCGACTCGCCCGAGCGCGGGCCGGCGGCGGACCGAAGCAGCACGAGCGGCAGCGGAGTCGCGGCAAGCTTCCGGTTCACGAACGCATCGACCGGGTGATCGATCCGGCCAGCCCCTTCCTCGAACTGTCGCCGCTCGCCGCCGAAGATCTCTATGACGGCGAGGCTCCCGCAGCCGGAATCGTTACCGGCATCGGTCGCATCGGCGGGCATGAGGTGGTCATCGTCGCTAACGATCCCACGGTCAAAGGCGGCACGTACTTCCCGATCACGGTCAAAAAGCATCTCCGGGCGCAGGAGATCGCATTGGCGAACCATCTTCCGTGCCTCTATCTGGTCGATTCCGGCGGCGCCTTCCTCCCATTGCAGAGCGAGGTGTTCCCCGACCGCGAGCATTTCGGCCGCATCTTCCGCAATCAGGCGCAGCTTTCGGCGGCAGGAATACGACAGGTCTCGGCCGTTCTCGGCCCCTGCACCGCGGGCGGCGCCTACGTTCCCGCCATGAGCGACGAGGCGGTGATCGTCCGGGGTACCGGCACGATCTACCTGGGCGGTCCGCCGCTGGTGAAGGCGGCCACCGGCGAGGAGGTGACGGCCGAGGAACTGGGCGGCGCCGATGTCCACGGACGCATCAGCGGTGTCGTCGATTATGTCGTGGACGACGAACCGTCGGCTCTGGCGCTGGCGCGCGACATCCTCGCGACGCCGCGACCGGCCCCACCGCCCCTTCCCTGGCAGCGCCAGCCGATTGCCGAGCCGGAGTACGATCCGGAGGAGATCCTCGGCATCGTCCCGCCCGATGTGCGGCACAGCTACGACCCGCGCGACGTGCTGGCACGAATTCTCGACGGCAGCCAATTCCGCGAGTTCAAGGCTGAGTACGGCCAGACGCTCGTCTGCGGCTTCGGCCACATCTACGGCATCCCGGTCGGCATCATCGCCAATCAGGGCGTCCTGTTCGCCGAGTCGGCCCGTAAGGGCGCGCATTTCGTGATGCTCTGCAATCAGCAGCGCATCCCGCTCCTCTTTATGCAGAACATCACCGGATTCATCGTCGGTCGCCGCTACGAGCACGAGGGCATCGCCCGCGATGGCGCCAAGATGGTTGCCGCGGTGGCCGTGGCGCAGGTGCCGAAGATCACGCTGATGACCGGCGCGTCCTTCGGCGCCGGCAATTACGCCATGAGCGGCCGCGCCTACGACCCTCGCTTCCTCTTCACCTGGCCGACGGCCCGCATCGGCGTGATGGGCGGAGAGCAGGCGGCCGGCGTGCTGGTGACGATCCGCGAGCAGGCGGCGGCGCATCAGGGCCGGCCCATCGATCGGGACGCGCTGGATGAACTGCGCTCCGAGGTCGAGGCGCGCTACGACGAGGAGACCAGCCCCTACTTCGCCACGGCACGGCTCTGGGACGACGGCATCATTGATCCACGCCAATCGCGGCAGGTCCTTGGACTGGCGCTGCAATCCGCCCTGAATGCTCCCATCCCCGCGACCGACTATGGCGTGCTGAGAATTTGAGAGGAGGCGCATGGACGAGCTGCGTATCGAGCAACGGGGCCGGGCGCGCTGGCTGATCCTCAACCGGCCGGAGAAGCGCAACGCGTTGAGCCGCGACCTGGTGCGCGCGCTGCACGGCGCGGTGACCACGGCGTCGAGCTTCGACGACGTTCGCTGCATCGTGCTGGCTGGCGCAGGTCCGGTCTTCTGCGCCGGAGCCGATTTGAACGAGTTTCGTCAGACGGACGACCCAGCCATCCTCGCGGCAGATGGCGAACTACTCGCCCGGGCGCTGGAGGCGATCGCCACCTCGCCCAAGCCGGTCATTGCTCGCGTGCATGGCTCGGCGATTGGGGGTGGCGTGGGGCTGGTCGCCGCATGTGACTTCGCGATTGCCGACCTGAACGCCCACTTTACGTTGAGCGAGGTCCGGCTCGGACTGACTCCAGCCGTCATCAGCCCGTTCGTCTTGCGGGCGCTGGGCCGCCGCGCGGCGCAGGCGTTCATGCTCTCCAGCACCCCGATCGACGCACACGAGGCACGACGGCTTGGACTGATCACGAAGTCGGCCGACTCCGGCGCGCTCGACGCCGTCATAGACGAACTGATCGAGCACCTGGCCCAGGCGGCGCCCGGCGCGCTGACAGACGTCAAGCAACTTCTTGACGACGTTGAGGGTTTGTCCTTTGAAGAGGCGCGCGACGTGACGATTCGGGCGCTGTCGAACCGGCGCCTGAGCGCCGAGGGGCAGGAAGGGATGGCGGCCTTCCTGGAGAAGCGTAAGCCGCATTGGGCGGCGAACTCGTGAGCGCTCGCGTCGCCATCGCCAACCGCGCCGAGATCGCCATTCGCATCGCGGCCACCTGCCGCCTGCGTGGCATGGAGCCGGTGCTGGTCTGCGGCGAGCCAGACAAGGATGGCTATGCGGCACGCATGATCGGCCGAGTCGAGGTGGCCGGTCCATCCGACTCGGAGGTCGACCCGGAAGCGGTCGTCGCCGCCGCGAAGCGTGCTGGATGCAGCTATCTTCATCCCGGCTATGGCTTCCTGAGCGAGCGCCCTGCTCTGGCGCGTGCCTGTGCCGATGCGGGCATTGCCTTCATCGGACCGAGCGCCGAGACGCTGGAGCACTGCGGCGACAAGGTCGCCACGCGCGCCATCGCCGAGTCAGCCGGCGTGCCGCTGCTCACGGCGAGCGAGACGCTGGGCGACGATCCTGACGAGTGGCGCGCCGCGGCAGAACAGATCGGCTATCCGGTTCTGGTAAAGGCGGTCCTCGGCGGCGGCGGCGCCAGCCTGCGGCCCGTGGCGAGCCCCGGTGAACTGGTCGAGGCGATTGAGTCAGCCCGACGTGAAGCGGTCGCTGCTGGAGTCGGCCCGCTCCTCTACCTGGAGCGCTTCCTTCCCGGCGCCAGGCACATCGAGGTCCAGGTCGCGGGCGACGGCAAGCGGTCCATCGCTATCGGCGAGCGCGAATGCTCCCTGCAACGCCGCCATCAGAAGGTGATCGAGGAGGCCCCAGCCGCCAATCTGCCCGCCGCCGACCGCCAGCGCCTGTTCGACCATGCCGTCAAGGTCGCCGAAGCCGTCGAGCTCAAGAGCCTGGCGACCGTCGAGTTCCTGTACGGTTCCGACGGCACCATCGCCTTCATCGAGGTCAATCCGCGCATCCAGGTAGAGCATCCAGTCACCGAACTGGTCACCGGCATCGACCTGGTCGCGCTGCAGCTCGACATCGCCAGCGGGCTGCCGCTGGCGGACGTCGACCAGACGCCACGCGGGCACGCCGTCGAGGCGCGGCTCTACGCCGAGGATCCGGCACGTCATTTCCTTCCATCACCGGGCAAGATCGAGGTGCTGGCCTTACCGGCGCCGCCCGGATTGCGCATCGACGCAGGCTACCAGGCGGGCGACCGCATTCCCGAGCGCTACGACCCGATGATCGCCAAGCTCATCGCCTGGGGCGACACGCGCGCCGTCGCGTTGGACCGTCTGAACGACGCACTGTGGCAGGCGGCCGTCGCCGGCGTCGCC
Source organism: uncultured Chloroflexia bacterium (assembly GCA_963728335.1). Lineage (GTDB taxonomy): Bacteria > Chloroflexota > Chloroflexia > Thermomicrobiales > Thermomicrobiaceae > CALAGB01. The sequence goes on along the minus strand of CAVSJP010000003.1, from coordinate 522,263 downwards.
ACCAACCGCGCTTGGCTCCTCGCATTGCTGGAGGACGAGCGGGTTCGTGAGGGCCGCTATGACACCCGCACGGCCATGTCGATCCAGGCCCCCTATCTCGACGAGGGACCGCACCTCCTGGAGATGGCCGCGCTGGTCGCAATGACGCTCGAGCGCCCGCCAAGCAACGATCCCTGGGAGCGCATCGGCCCCTTCCGCCTGAGCGGAGCCAGCGAACTGATCTTCCACGGAATTGACGGTGACTGGCAGTTGTCGGCAGAGATCGAACGGAGCGGCCATGACTGGCGCGTGAGCCTGTTGCTCTTTGAGTTCGATTCCGAACTGAAAAAAGGGGGGCGGACCGACCACGTGAAGAGTCCAGGGGATTGGTGGTATTTGGCCACTGCCGCCGATTTCGCGACTCTGCGCTGGCAACGTGGGTCAGACAACGTCTGGACTATCGCGTATGACGAGATCGCCGGCCGAGTCGCGATCTTCCAGAGCACAGACGGCGTCATCGAGGTCAGCGGCGCAACCGGACGATGGTTTGCCAGACTCGGTCCTCCCACGACCGAATCCACCCGCACCGCGCGCGAGGCGGACAATAACATCAGAGCGCCCTTGCCGGGCAAGATTATCCGGGTCGACGCCGAGCCCGACGGCGTTGTGCCGGAGGGCGAACCGCTCGTGATCATGAGCGCCATGAAGATCGAGGTGGTCATGCGCGCGCCGAAGCGCTGCCGGGTGAAGGCGGTCCACTGTCACGCCGACGAGCAGGTCGATGCCGGTGATCTGCTGGTCGAGATCGTTCCCGAGGAGGAGGCATGAGCTTCATCGAGCACCTGCCGCGCCGGGTGACGGTCGTCGAAGTCGGTCCGCGTGACGGCCTGCAAAACGAGCCAGAGATGGTTCCCGTCGCCGCCAAGGTGCGCTTCATCGAGGCGCTGGCCAATGCCAGACTCCCCATAGTCGAGGCTACCAGCTTCGTCAGTCCAAAGGCCGTACCGCAGATGGCCGACGCCGTTGAGGTGATGCAGACAATCGAGCGCCACCCCGGGACCCGCTACCCTGTCCTCGTGCCAAATGAGCGCGGGCTGGAGCGGGCGCTGGAGGCAGGCTGCGACGCCATCGCCCTCTTCACCGCCGCCTCGGAAGCCTTCAGCCAGGCCAACGTGCGTGCCACTATCGACGAGACGTTCGAGCGTTTCACACCGGTCGCCTTGAAGGCTCGCTCCGCCGGTCTGTATCTTAGGGGATATGTCTCCACCGCCTTTAACTGCCCCTACTCCGGTGACGTGGATCCCAAATTGGCCGTCGACGTTGCCGACAGACTCTTCGAACTCGGCTGCGACGAGGTCGCCCTGGCCGATACCATCGGCACCGCCACGCCAACCCAAGTCGATTGCCTGCTCGATGTCGCGAGCCAGCGCCTGGATCTTGACCGTGTCGGCCTCCACTTCCACGACACAAACGGTCTCGCCATTGCCAACGTGATGATCGGGCTCGACTACGGGATTTCGGTCTTCGACTCGGCCGCGGGCGGACTCGGCGGCTGTCCTTTCGCGCCCGGCGCGCCCGGGAACCTCGCCACGGAAAAGCTCCTTGCGCTGCTGGAGGGGTTGGGGATCGACACCGGAGTCGACCGCATCGCCGTTGAACTGGCCGTCGCCGATCTTAAGCAGGTCGTCCCGTCGATCGGCTCCAGCCACCGGACCGCATAGCGGGACAGTCGTTTACGAGAATTTTGGCCGGTATCGGGGAGTACGCGTTGTTCCGGCGCGGGGCGAGCCTCGAATCGCAAGCGGACGACAACCGCTCCTCTGTCATCGCGACGAAGATAACCGTCGACTCCGCCGCGCTCCGCGCAGTAGTGGAACACGTGGATTTTGGCACCGTTCGCGCCCATGTCATCCAGAGCGCCGCGCGAAGGATCTCTCTGTGCGCTGCCTGCGAAGAAACGACGAAGAGATTCTTCGACTCCGCTGCGCTCCGCTCAGAATGACAGGATCACGATCGTGCTCCTCCGGGTGCCACATGCCCTGTTGCTCAGAGTACTCAGGACGACACAAATGACCAATTGCCTACTCTGCCGTGCTGAGCGCCGCGACGAGTCTCTCGCAACGCGTAACGCGGTCCCTCCCCTGCCTGGCCGGCACATAGACCCACCGAGCCCTTTGACGTCGGCTACTGACAGCCCCGCTCACTCACGCGAAGGCTCCGCCACATCGGCGTCAGCGCGGTGCTCCTCCGGGAACTGGTGCAGTTCATGGGCGGCCCGACGGCCAAGAGCGGTCAGGAATGATTCGGAGACCACCGACTCGCTCTGTTTACCGCGTCGCCGCTCTTCATCGATGCCGCCCGCATCGGGCAGTGCCCGGTTGACCAAACTGAGAATCCTGGTCGCCAAGCCCGGCGCGATTCCGTGGAACCGAGCAAGCAGTTGCGCCTGCGGGGTCAAGATCAACTCCCGATCGCCCCGGCAGGTGGCGTCGACAATCTGGCGGGCGGCGCGCCGCGCGCTCATCGCGGTGAGTGGCGAACTGGCGCCCACGCTGAACCAGCCGAACTCCATCCGGTTCTTCCCTTTGAAGTAGGCATTGACGTGCGATCCGGTCCGCATCAGGCCAGGAACGACCGTCAGCACATGCACGCCGTCTTTGGCGACCTCCGCCGCGAGCCCCTCGGAGAATCCGACCGCCGCGAACTTGGCGCTGCTGTAGGACAGGAGGTGGGGCACGCTGACCTTGCCGCCGATTGAGGTGATGTTGACGATGTGTCCGCGACGTCGCTCGCGCATGGATGGCAGTAGGGCCAACGACGGATAGACGGCGCCCCAGAACATCACGTTCATCGATTGTTCGAAGTCGCGCAGAGTCTGATCGGCGACCGGCCCGACGGTGATGATGCCCGCGTTATTGACCAGCACGTCGATCGTGCCGAAGCGATCGGTCGCCTGATCGATCATGCGCCGCACCTGCTGACGGTCACCAACGTCGCACGGCACCGTGAGCACCTCCGTGCCGTGCTCGGCCACGGTCTGGCGCGCCCAATCGAGCTCGGCTTCGTCCCGCGCGCAGAGGACGAGGTTGGCGCCACGGCTGGCGAACTCTTCGGCCATTGCCAGGCCCAGACCGCGCGAACTGCCCGTGATCAGCACGGTTCGCCCGTTCAGATCGATACGCTGACTGCGGCGGATCACTTCGCGGCCAACCAACCCCAATCCGATCGCACCGATGACTGTCGTCGACTTACGCATCATTCCCACGGCCCGTCCCTTTCGAGATCTCGTGCGACGTTGTCAGGCAGGCGCACCGTCGGTACGATCAACCGGCATCCAGAACCGACCGACCCGCTCGCGCGCGCGATGCACCGACAACGATTCGCGTATTGCATACCAGCCGTTGGCAAATATGGCGCTTGACTCGTGATTGAAGTTCTTGGAGATGAAATGGGAAAGACGCTCTATTCCGTCGCAATGTCGTTGGACGGATTGATCACCGGTCCCGGAGGCGACATGTCCTGGCTGGTCGACTACCTGGGCCCCAATCCCGAGGTCGACGACCTCACCCCGCGGATTGGATCGCTCCTCGTCGGCCGGCGCACATTTGGCGGCGATGACCCCTACAAAGGGACCGAGCACGAAGGAGAGGCATTCGGAGGGGCCTGGAGCGGTCCCCAGTTTGTCGTGACGCATCACCCGCCCGCGCATTCAGCGCCCGGCACCGTCTTCGTCGGCGACCTCGAGAGCGGACTCGCCCAGGCGAAAGCGGCCGCGGGAGACAAGTACGTCAACGTGCTGGGCGCGTCCATTGCCAGGCAGCTGCTCGAACGCGATGAACTGGACGAGATCTTCGTCTGTGTCGTGCCGGTCCTGCTCGGGGCGGGAGTTCGCCTGTTCGAGTACCCTGGCGGCAAGACCGTCAAACTCGAGCGCATCGGCCAATCAGAGGCGCCGACCGCCAGCAACATCTGGTTTCGCGTCGTCAAGTAATGCGGCCAGGGCTACTCCCGCAGGCGCCCGTGCCGCCGCATGATCTCACGTAGCCGGTCGTGCGGCAGCGCGTAGGCCGTATTACCGTCGCGCCCGACCATGGTCTCCGCCGCGACCATCGCGTTGAGCACGGCCTCGGCCGTCGCCTCCGCGGTCGCCTGAAAGAAGTCGTCGATGCGCTCGTCGTTGATGCGTGCGCCGTCGAGCACGGGCGCCGTGCTGAAGCGATCGAAGCGGTTTGTCCTGGCGTTCGAGAAGGCGATCAGGATGTCGCCGGAGGTCTGGCGGGCGATCGAGCCGACCCGGCCAAGTCCGAGCATGCCCCTGCGGCAGAGACGGAGCAATTGGCGGTCGGTCATCGGTGCATCCGTACCGATCACGACAATGATCGATCCGTCGGGGTCCGGACGCCGCGCCACCGCTCCGCGAACCGGCAGCAGATCGGTGATCTCCCGGCCAACCGGAACGCCGTCGACCAGCAGGTCGCCGCGCCGGCCAAAGTTCCCCTGCACCTGCACGCCAACGGTAAATTCCTGATCGTCGAGACGCACCAGGCGCGACGACGTTCCGACACCCCCTTTGAAGCCGAACAGTGTCATGCCGGTGCCGCCGCCGACGTTCCCCTCCTCCACCGGGCCATTGGTGGCGCTGTCAAGTGCATCAAAGACGTGCTCAACAGTGACATGCTGCCCCGCGACGTCGTTCAGAAACCCATCGAATGTCTCCGCCACCACGGGAATGACGAAGACGGCGTTCTCTAATTCCGGGTGGTGGTGCGTGAGCCACTCGACGCAGCCCCGATGAACCGTACCGACCGAGGCCGTGTTGGTAATCAGAATGGGCGTCTCCATCAGGCCGTATTCGTCGACCTGCGAGCGGCCGGTCATCTCGCCGGCGCCGTTGAGCACCGCGATGGCAGCCGGCACCAACGAGGTGAAGGCGGAGCCCTCGTGCGGGTGTATCGCGGTAACCCCGGTTCGGGCCGGGCCCTGCCCAACTCGCAGCGGGCCGTCTCCCTCGACGATCGTCGAGTGTCCGACACGCACGCCAGGCACGTCGGTAATCGCGTTCAGTGGACCGATCGGCATGACGCCGATCTCAATACCGAGGTCACGCAAGCGCGGCTTGTCACCTTTGGTTTGGTTGTTCACGGAACCTCTCCCCTCGTCGTCGGATCCAGAGATTACTGGCGGCTTGAACCACACCCTGAGTCAGCCTCTTGACACCGCGTCGAACGGTTCGCAAGAAAGTGGGCTGGCATTGAAAATCCCTGGCGGCCCGCACTAGCTTATTTGCCGATTATCATGTATGCTACCGTATTAATGGCCAAAGGTTTCCGAGCGATTGTCCGGTCCGGCAGCGAGGGCCTGTCTCCGTACTCATCTTGCCGAGAAAACCTGAGCCTAGTAGATCTTTACGAACGCCACCTGCACGGTGGAGTGGAACATAGGAGAGCTCGACGAGATGAGTTTCGTAGATAAGACCATTACTTGCCGCGACTGTGGCGAAGACTTCGTCTTCACCGCTGGTGAGCAGGAATTCTATGCCGAGAAGGGTTTCACAAATGAGCCCTCTCGCTGCCCGAACTGCCGGCGTGCCAACAAGGCCCGTCGCAACACGTCGGGCGGCGGCGCTTCCTACGGAAGTGGCGGCGGTTATGGTGGCGGCGGCCGTGCCGAGCGCACCATGCACCCGGCGGTCTGCAGCGCCTGTGGCAAGGAGACGATGGTTCCGTTCGTTCCTCGGAACGACAAGCCCGTCTACTGCTCGGATTGCTTCCAGTCGCAGCGCGAGCAGCGCAGCTACAGCCGCTGGTAAACACCGGCAGCGAACAAACCGGTTCCTCCGGGAGCCGCTAATCTGAGTTGTCACCACCCGGGAATGCCCTCGCCGGGTGGTTTCATTTTGCCCAAACTTCGTCAATCCACGATTCCGGTTATCATGGCGTCGTTCGCACCTGCGTGAACCTCGTGAAGGAGACGCCATGACCATCGATGCCGGCAGGCTGCATCAACTCCTGGCTGAATTATCGCTCGACCAGACCTGGTCACACCTCGAGTGGATGTCGCGCGAAGTAGCGGAACGCATTTCCGGGTGGCCCGCCGCGCAACGTCAGGCCGATTACCTGACCAACCATCTTCGCCAATTTGGCTACGACGCCAGACAAGATGAATTTCCTGGCCTGGTCAGCTATCCACGCCCAGGCTCGCTGACCCTGCTCAACCCGGCGCAGCGCACCATCGAGGCGATGACTTTCGCCCACAGCACCAGCACGCCCGGGCACGGGTTGGACGGTGAATTGGTCTACCTCGGCGCGGGGGGCGAATCCGACTACGAGGGACAGGACGTCGCGGGCAAGATTGTGCTGGCCGAACTTTCCTACGCTCCGCCACGCCCAGAGAAGACCCGTATCGCCACCGTCCACGGAGCCATTGGCCTGGTCCTGATCAACTGGGGCGACGACGACAACCCGTCGATTCCGATGGGCACGGTGAAGTCGGTCTGGGGCAATCCCACGGTCGACAATCTGGACCAGATGCCGAACCTTCCGGCCATCGGCGTCTCCCGCGTTGACGGAATCAAGGTCCGCGAACTGGCCCAACAGATGAAGGTCCAGGCGCGGATCGTGGCCGACGCCGATCGCGTCTGGCGCACGCTCCACCAGCCACTCGGCGTGCTCGGTGTCGACGCTCCACACTTCATCCTGATCGGCGATCATATGGATTCCTGGGGTGGCGGCGCGACAGACAATGCCTCGGGCAACGCAGTGACTCTCGAAGTAGCTCGCATCCTGGCGGAGCATCGTGACGAGCTCCGTCGTGACGTCTGGATCGCCTTCTGGCAGGCTCATGAGAACGGCATCATGGAAGGCTCGACCTGGTTCGTCGACCGCTACTGGGACCAGATCACGCGCGGTCTGACCGGGTACATCAACATCGACTCGCCCGGCATGAAGTACGCCGAGCAGTACAGCGCCACGCTGTCGCCTGAACTCTGGACCTTCCACCGTGAGGCGATGACAACCGCACTCGGTTATTCAACCGAGCCGCACCGTCTCGCCAAGACCGGCGATCAATCCTTCTTCGGCACCGGCACGCCCGCGATCAGTGGCCGCAGCTCCTTCCCCGAAGATCTGGTAGAGCGCTGGCATGGAGGCGTGCTTGGGCCCTGGTACCAGAGCGCGGACGATACGATGGACGTGGCCGATCGCGCGGTCTTGTTCCAGGATCTGAAGATGACCCTCGCCTACGCGTGGGAGCTGGCAACCCGTCCGGTCCTACCCTACGACTTTCGCGATTCCGTCAAGCTGATCAATGACGCACTTGACCAGTACCGGCACGAGGCGGACGATTCCATCGATTTTGGTCATCCGCTGCGGCTGGCCGCCGAATTCCAGAATCTCGCCGGTCAGCTCTCGGATCAGGCAGACACGCTCGCCAGCCGGTTCAAACCGGGCGAGCGCTCGAGCGGACTGGAGCAGCAAGCCGAGCGTCTGAACGCTTCACTCATGAGGCTTGCTGCGATTCTGAACCCGCTCCTCACCAGCGTCGTCGGGCGCTATGGCCAGGACACCTACGGTCTGACAGCGCTGCGTCGCTGGGTGCCGTCGCTCGCCAACGTCGGCCAGCTCCGCGAGCATGAGGCCGGTTCCGGCGATCACATGCTCTGGTGGAGCAAGCTGGCCCGCGAGCGCAACCGCGTCACGGATCAACTGCAGGCCGCGGTAGATCTGGCGCGTGAGGCGGTGAACGATAGCGTGTGACAACGGAGGCAGCCGGACATCAAAGCAGTGGCGGGCGCTCGGCCCACCCGTAAATGACACTCAACGTCGATGCCGATCGACGAACGTCGCCCACCTTCGCCCGGCGTTGACTCAGAACTGAGGTACCACCATGACCCGTGTCATCGATGTCCACAACCATTACTATCCGCCAGCGTATGTCGATGAAATCGCTCGCCGTTCGACCGCCGCGCGCATCAATCGCGATTCAGCCGGTGAGACCCGCATCGAATATGCTGGAGACTACAGCGTCATCGTCGCTTCCCACCAGAGCCCCGAGCGCCGCATCGCCGACATGGACCGGGCCGGTATCGACCTGCAGATATTGTCGCTCACGGTTCCGGGCGTCCACTTCGAGGAGCGGTCCCGGGGCAAGGATCTGGCTCGCGTCACCAACGATGCGTTTGGAGAGATCGTCGAGCGCTATCCGGACCGGCTGAGCGCGTTCGCCACGCTCCCGACACAAGACCCGGCAGCCGCCGCGCGCGAACTCGAACGCGCGGTGAACGACCTCGGGTTACTCGGCGCCATGATCTTCTCGAATCTGAACGGAAGACCCCTGGATCATCCCGAATTCTGGCCGATCTACGAGACAGCCGAGGCACTTCAGGCGCCGCTCATCGTACACCCGATCGGCCCGGCATCACTGGCGAACCTGGACGAAATGCGCCTGGTCGCGCTTCTCGGCTTCCCGTTCGATATGACGCTCGCGGCGGCACGGCTCGCGCTCAGCGGCGTTCTCGATCGCTTTCCCAAGCTCATCCTCATCATGAGCCAACTTGGTGGTGCGCTCCCGATGCTGGCGGAGCGAATAGAGCGCGGCTACGGCATCTACCCGGAGCTCTCCGGCACGCTTCGGCGTTCGCCGACCGAGTACTTCCGCGAGATGTACTACGACACCGTACCCTACGGCATGTTCGGCATCCCGGCCACGTACCAGCTTGCTGGGGCCGAACGCATCCTGGTCGGCAGCGACTACCCACATCAGATCGGCGATCTCACGACCTGCACCAGCGTCATTCGCGGCATGGACGTGCCGGACGAGGAGAAAGCTCTCATGCTCGGCGGAAATCTGGAACGGCTACTCGCGCAGCGCACGCGTGGTCGCTAGACCGGAACCGCGCAGTTATGTCTGGTAACTTATTTCCCGGCCAGTCGCTTCACCAGTGGCTGCATCGTCTCGGTCAGGCGCCCCGGAACGATGTAGTACGAGATGCCGAAGCGCACGCGATTGTGCTGTAGCTGATCCGCGATCTGGTCCTCGGTCCCCAGCAGGAAGTAGGGACTCTCCAGCGCCTGCCCGTCAGTCATGCCAAAGCGCTTGGCGACCTCGGCACCCGCAGCCTGCCGGTCATCCGTGATGTTCACGGCGAAAACGTTCTGGCAGAGCTCGATCCGCGACATCCGATCGCCCGCCGCGTCGCGGATCCAGCCGATCCGCTTCTCGACGTCGTTGGGCCCGGCCGACGACCAATCCTGCGCCGAGCCGTCCTTCTTGGCTGGAACATGCACGCCAATGATGTCGGCTTGACGCGCCGCCACCGTCAAAATGCGCTTCCCACCGCCACCGACCAGCATCGGCGGCTTAGGCTCCTGCACCGGATGTGGCACCGATGGAAGATTCGTCACCTGGTAGTGTTCGCCGGTGAACGAGACCGAGTCGCTGGTGAAATACGCGTTCAGGATCTGCAGCGCCTCGTCGAGCCGACTGATGCGGTCTGGCGCCGAATCGAGCCGAATGCCAGAGCGGTCGTAATCTTCCTTCTCCCAACCGGCGCCGATTCCAGGCTCAAAGCGCCCGTCCGTGACGATATCGACCGTCGCGATCTCCCCAGCCAGCACGGCGGGGTGCCGCAGGTCGTTGTTCAGCACCAGCGTCCCAACCCGCAAATCGCTGGTAGCATCGGCCGCACAGACCAGCGCCGGAATTGGAGAATAGCGCTCCTCACCGAGATGGTCGGTCATCAGCAGGGTCGAGTACCCGGCGGACTCGATCCGTCGCGCCGTCTCCTGCAATTCCTGCCGTGACCCAAGTTGCGCGACCAATGCGCCGAAGCGGAATGGACGGGTGTCTGCCATGATCAAGCCTTCCCGATGCCCAATGGGTTCCAATGTTTCCGTGCCAATCGTACGGCGAGACCGCGCTTGAGGCGATGAGCCGGCACGTCAGCCGCGTCGTCCGGGAGACATCGTAAACTCCACCTGCAAGTTCAGCGCCCGGCCATCTGCCTAACCACTGGAGACAGCAGATCCAGCAACTCGTCCCCGACCGCGATATACGAGATGCCGAACCGCTCACGCAGCCAGACAAGACGGCTGCACATCTGATCCACCGAACCCTTGAGCACCGGGATGGCGTCGGAGGCCGCCAGGTCCGCGGCGGCGGAGCCGAGATTCATCTGAAGATACCGGGCAAATGGCCGTTGACGGCCATCAGGTTCAGATTCAGTTCGATCCGGTCAAAGCGATCCCCCGCCGCGGAGCGGATCCAACCAATTCGGTCGGCAACGTCATCCTCGGTCGCGGTGGGGTCGATGCCCAGGGCGATGATGTCGGCCTCCTGAGCCGCCAGAGCCAGCAGGCGTCGCTGGCTGCCGGCGATCATGAGGGGCGGCGGAGTACCGGGAACAGGTGCGATCGATGCCTGGCTTGCGCGATAGAACTGGCCCATGTGGTCGACGGTCTCGCCCAACAGCAGCGGCTTCACGATATCGAGCGATTCGGTCAACCGCTGCAGCCGCACGGCGCCACGGTCAAATGACAGTCCGAGCATCGCGTTGTCGGCTTCAGCGGAGGGTCGCCCGGCTCCAATACCAAACTCCAGCCGGCCCCCAGTCAGAACGGCAGCCGTGGCCGCCTCCTTGGCGAGCGCGACTGGGTGACGGTAGTCGTTGTTGATGACGTAGGTTCCGACGTGCAATTTCTCCGTCACGGCTGCGGCGTGGACAAGCGCCGGAAACGGCGACGCGGTGTACTTCAGGCCGTCGGGCATCAGAAGCGAGTCATAGCCAAGCGCTTCGACCTTGCGAGCGAATGCCGCCCACTCGTCGCCGGAACCTACCTGTGCCGCCACGACACCAAACCTGAATCTTCGTGCGCACACGCTCTACCGCTCCTTCATGGCCGGCGCGACCGGATACTGCATTTCCACCACGCCCTGGCCTGTCCCTCCAGACCGCTCGATCAACACAACCCGCTCGGGACCGTCCAGCCGGTAACCGTTCGCCTCGATCCACGTCAAGAGCGCCTGACAGCCGTCGCCGATGCTCTCTGGCGGACCGTGATGGACAACGCAGGCCATCTCCTCGACCCCGGGCAGAACGCGGCACGAGATACCACTCTCCGCTGGAACCGGATCGTCCGTGACGACTGCCGCCTCGCCGTCGACCTCCTGGTCGTGAAAATCGGCGTCATGCCAGATCGTCATACGCGGAGAGCCGCTGATTCCGTGGGTTTGCATGAGTCCATGCAGATCGCGAAAGAGTTGGCCAATGGCGCTCCGCCGTGGCAGCAGTCCGCGTATCGATACTACCCGGTAGGGCTCGGTCCGCTTCAGCACGACGTCGTAGCGCGCCGTCGCCGCTCCTTCCTCGATCTGCGTGAGGCGTGACTCGATCCTCGTCAGGCGTTGCTGTTCGGCGGCAATCTGATGGCGCACCTCTTCTTGTTTGGCCAGGAGCATCCCGTGCATCTGGGCAGTCGAGAGCTCAGCGTCGAGCAGTTGGCCTATCTGGTCCAGCGAGAACCCCATCTCTTTCAGCGCCACGATCCGGTTAAGCCGGGGAAGCTGGCCGCTCGTGTAGTAGCGATACCCGCTTTCGCGATCGATGTGAGCCGGTTTGAGCAGTCCGAGGCTGTCGTAGTGCCGCAACGCTTTGATGGTCACCTGAGTCAGCCGGGAGAAATCCCCGATTCTGAGCATCACCAGCCGTCCTTCCAGATCACCAACATCCAGAAACTACCCTAAACCCTCCTCATGTGGGAGAGTCAAGTACCGGTCGAAAACTGGTCCACGGATCAACCAAGAGCGGTCGCCGCGGCGCCCGGTGTATGATCGACGTCGCGTGAAGGAGAGCTCATGACCAAGGTAATCTCGCTTGGAGGTGCGTCAGCCGCTCCGAACGCCAGGCAGGGTTGCTCTGGCTATCTCATCGACAGCGGTGATACGCGATTGGTGATCGATCTTGGCCCGGGGACACTGACCGAGCTCCAGCACCATGCGGAGATCGACTCCCTCAACGGCATCCTGATCTCTCACCTCCACGTGGATCACATCCTCGATCTATTCGCGCTCTGGTGGGGCTGGCTGTATCACCCGAAACAATTGGTGACACCCATCCCACTCTGGTTGCCGCCAGACGGTTCCGCGGCGCTCAGGCGAACACTCTCCACCCTGGGACGACCCGACGAAATTGACCGGTTCTTCGGCTCCATTTTCACCGTGAGCGAGTATTCCTCGGACGGTTCAATCGCCATCGGCAGCGCTGAAATCTCCGTGGCGCGGACCGCGCACTTCATTCCCTGTTGGGGAATGCGAGTCGACCTACCGGGTGGCGCGGTTGCGTACACCGCCGACACCGGGCCAGCCGCGGATCTCGCATCACTGGCGCGCGACGTGGAGGTATTGATCGCCGAGGCGACGCTGCCCGTCGGATCCTTCGAGGAGTCCCCAAACCGCGGCTCGTCGACACCGGTAGAAGCGGCCACGCTGGCGCGAGATTCAGGGGCCGCGCGGCTGATGCTCACGCATATCTGGTCGGAGGCCGACGCGCGCCATGCCCTGCGTCAGGCCGCACGAGTCTTCTCGGGCCCAATCACCATCGCCCGCCCGGGAGCCACGATCGAGTGGTAGGGATCGTAGGCGGTCTCAGCCACTGACGGTGAAGAGGTAGTAGACCGGCTTGCCGTCCAGCTGTTTGAAGACCTGCGTCAGCGTCACGGACTTGCCACTTTCAGCCGCGATTCGCTGGAAGTCGTCGAGGCGCGGAAAGGCGCTTCCCTCGGCTGTGTGGGAGATGAAGACCGGCGACGGCGAGGCCAGCGCCGCCCGCAGCGCGTTTTCGAAGTCGGACCCGGCCGTGTAGGTGCTGCCGTAGATCTCGAGCGGCTGGACCTGCCCGTCCGTCAAGATCATCACGTTGTACTTCAATCCCCAGTCGAGCGCATATGGCCGATCAATCTGGTGTTGTTTCAGGTAATCAGCCAGTGAATAGATCGCGCTGGAGAAGCCGCTGTAGCCACCGGTTCGCGACAACGCCCGATGATACCGGGCATCCACCCAGAGATCCCGTCCGGCCAGCGGACCCAGCAGCAGCACCGGTACGACCAGGACCGCGGCCGCCGACGCGCGGTTGATCGTCCCCCACCGCATCTGAAGCCACCGCGCGGAGAAGAGCGCGAACGCGGCGACAAACAGCTGCGGAACCGGCAGGAGAATCAGCAGGTGTGTCGCTCCGAGGATCGAGACGGTGAAACAGCTGAGCACGAACACGACAAACGCGAAGGCCGCCAGAAAGACCGTGGCCCGGCGATGCGGACGGAGCCATTCGACCCGGTGGACCATCACAAGCAAGCCGAGCGTGCTGAGTCCAACAACCCAGGGATAGAGCGGATTGGTGTAGATGCCCCCATAGAACCAGAAGTAGCCGCCATCGAGTAGCACGCGCACGGCGTCCGCTTCGACCTTGACGTTCGACCAGATGGCGAAGTTGTTCACTCCGTTCTCGGTATGGAACAGGTTCGATCGCAGCACCAGATAGCTGCCGCGGCTCACGAGGTTGTAGTAGATCACCGGGAACGCGCCGATGAGGAAGCCCGCCCCCGCGACGATGAGATCGCGGACATCGGTCACCGGCACGTCCGCACGCATACGTTGCCAGGTTCGGCGCAGAGGTACGGAGACTGACCCCGTCCCACCAGATTCCCCGGTGGCCCAGTCCACGAGCAGCAAGATGACGTAGGCAGCCGGTACGGCGATCAGAAACCAGAGGTAGAGAAGCTTGGTCCACAAGCCAATGCCGGCCAGGAGTGTCGCCAGAAAGAGCCAGCGTCGGTGTCTGGTCTCCTTCCAACGCAGGAAAGACAGGACGACTCCCAACGTCACCGCAACGATATGCGAGATGACGTAGATCCCGACACGGGACCAGAAGATGAATGAGGGGAAGATCGCCAGTAGCCCGGTCGCGACGGCTCCGACCCACGGTCCGTAGAGCCGTTTGCCGGTGAAGTACGTCAGGAACACCGCCACCATGCCCGCGCCAATCGGCCACAGCCGGACCGGGAGCACGCCGACCCCCAGCAGCCAGAAGAGCGGCAGCACGGCATAGGTACTGACCGAGCCCCAGTAGTCGCCGGTCATCACCGGAAACGTGTGGCCGAAGAGGTGGATGCCAACCCCGCGCGCCAACTGAACCGGCTCTCCCTTGAGCAGCTGCATGCTCGGGACGACGTCGAATGACTCGTCGTAGTAGAGGCCGGGGAGGCGGTAGTGGTAGAGACAGAGCGCACCAAATACCGCGACGGCCAGCAGGGCAACGGCAGGCGCCCACCTCGACCGTGCCGAAATCCCGTTCCGTGCGTCAGCCGCGTTGGTCGGCATCACGCTCGCCGATGGGCTGGACACCGGTTCGGTCGTGCCCGGCAACTCCTCCGTCTCCTCGCGAGATCGGGTGCCCCGTCTCATCAACGATCGGGAGTTTGCACAGCCACGTGCCGCCAGGGTCTGAGGTGCGGCCGGCTCACGTCGAGGTCGCCCGGGAGCGGATCAGCAGCATCGGCATTCTGGCGGCCGTAAGCAGGCGATCGGCAACACTGCCGTAGAACCAGCGAGCCAACCCGCCGCGACCGTGCGTCGTCATGATAATCAGATCAGGGGTATCACGCTCGGCGTAGCGCAGCAGCTGACGCCAGGGATCGCCGCTCAGTGATTCCCAGGTGACCTGAACCGACTCGGCCTCGAGCCGCTTCGCGGTTGCCTCCAGGTATTCGCGAACCTCGCTCTCGAGCACATCGAACTGTTTGAGCATCGCCTGATAAGAGGGAGAGGCGAAGATCGTCGGCGGCGTTTCAGGGACTTCGTCGCGGTACGTCTCGGCCACTCGAACCAGGTGCAGCCGGGCGTCGAGTGCCTGAGCCAGCCCAACGGCGTATGGAAGTGCCTTCTCCGACAGAACCGAGCCGTCCAACGGCACCGTGATCCGCTGAATCGTGCCATGATCGGGCCGCTCCTCCGGCTCGCGAGCCGGTACCATCATCACCGGGCATGGAGCCACCTGGAGCACCCGAGAGGCGACACTTCCCATAACCAGGCGCGACAGTCCGCCGCGACCATGGCTCGCCAGCAGGATCAACGGCTTATCGAGCGTCTCTGCCTCGGCCACGATCTCCTGACGCGGATCGCCAACCCGGACGATCGTTTTGGCCTCAACCCCCTCTTCAGCGAGCATCGAGGCGGCTGTTCCCAATATGTCCGGCGACGTCAGTTCGGCGCGTGGATCCGACGGCTCAATCCAGATGAGCTGCCGCCCCGTCCGGTCGTAGATCGGCCGAAGCTCTTCGAGCACCCGCAGCAGCTCGAGCGTGGCTCCCGTCGTGCGCGTCAATTCGACCGCGTACGGCAGGGCAGTGTCAGCGAGCGCCGAGCCATCGTGCGGCACGAGAATGGTCTGGAACGGGCTCATCTTGAACTCCTCCTCTGTCCGGCGGGTACGGTGGGTCCCGCCCACAACCCAATTCTAAGGGGCCCGTTCGCACGAACCCACCTTTTGTTCGGTTCGTCGGGCGAGTTGAACCAGGAGGAGGAGGTAGTATCCTTGACTTCAGCCGGAAACATTCAGCCTGGCCAGCGGCCGCCGTACCTGATACGACGCCGGTCAGCCAGGATATCCACCTAGTGAATCGAGCAGCAATGTCGCAGGACGCGAGAATCAACAGAACCGAGCGGCTGGCGCGCGAGCACGAGTTCGACGGGCTGGCATTCCGTCGTACGCTCGGCCACCTGACGACCGGCGTGACAATCATCACCACGCGGACCGAGGCCGGGATTCACGGCATGACCGCGAACGCGGTGGTCTCAGTTTCGCTCAATCCGCCGTTGATCCTCATCTGCCTCGACCGGCGCGCCCGTATGCTCGGCTTCATCGAAGACTCGGGCCGGTTCGGCATCAACATCCTGCGCGAGACGCAATCGCCGATCTCACGCTACTTCGCGCGGTCCTGGCGCTCGCCGCAGCCACCCGAGCACCGCTTCGAGGAATGGGCGGGGGTCCCCTATCTCGCCGGATCGCTCGCCGCCCTGAGTTGCCGGGTGACGCAGCAGATCGCCGGCGGCGATCACGTCATCGTGCTGGCCCGGGTAATCGGCCTGCGCCTCGACGACCCGCCCGGCGACCCGCTGCTCTATTACCGTGGGAAATACGCGGCGCTCACCGAGCGGGTGGCTGGGCCGGCCGAATCGCCGGAGCTCCAGACAGCCGCCCACTTCCAGCTCTATTACGGGGACTGGGAACCGGAAGACGAGGCCAACCAGGGCCCAGGGGCACCCGGGTCATCCTGGTAGGCTCGGCTGACTTCGCGCTGAATACCGCTTCAGTACTGTTCAGCCGCGATAATCTCGCCGTCGCGCCATTCGGGATCTGCCTCAAGGTGTGACCGCATCTCCCGGTACCAGCGGTCCTGTTCTGGATCCTCGGCATTCTGCTGATAGGCCGCTCGATCCCGAAAAATTGCCACCAGCGTGTACTCGTTCGGGGTGTCGTCGGATTTGAAGACGTAGGACGCGACAGCGCCGATCGCGTTGGCGCCCCGTGTTTCGTCCCAGCTCCGCTGCATCGCAATCAAGTCCTGCTCATGACCCGACTTGACCATCATCCGCGCGACCGTGCCGTACATTGCCCAGCCTTTCGCGTTTCGTAGCGACGCCAGCCAGATCCGGCCTTCGCCTTTCCATCACCGCAACCGTTCATCTTCAACTGCTCCGACAGAGTCGAGTCGGGTGGACCCAATGATGAATGAGACGCCGTGGGGTCCACCCGAGTCTGGAACCGTCAATGCAGATTGGTCGACCCAATCACGAAACCGCTTTCGATCAGCGAGGGAGAATGTTCTGATTGACCCGAAACAGATTGTTCGGATCGTATGATTTCTTGATGGCGGCGAGTCGATCGTAATGCGCTCCGTAGGTCGCCTGAATTCGTTCGGACCCTTCCTCCATCATGAAGTTGATATAGGCGCCTCCCGCGGAATATGGATGCATGGCTTCCCAATAATCCCTCGCCCACCTGGTAATTCGCTCGGCATCCGCGGGGTCCGGACTGACACCGACAATGACCTCGGCCCAATTGGCGTCCCGGTAGGCCCACGGAGTCTCATCTTCTCCCACCCGACCTGCGGCTCCGTTGATGGGGTAGAGGTGCATGGTTGATTTGAAGGTCGGCAAGTTGGTGCCGTGCTTCACGTGCGCTTCGATCGCTTCATCGCTCAACTCCTTGACGAAGTCGGCCTTCCAGTACCATTGCTCACCGGGCGGGTAGATTCCATCGAACATGCTGTTGAGCGCGAAGTGCGAAATAGGCCCAACCCAATCGAGAGCTGGCGGCCCGAACCGGGCACGGATCGGCCCAAACACCGTATTCGCCGTCTCGGGCGGACCGGTATATGCCCAGACGATGCCGCACATGGTCTTACCGTGGAGCTCGGCCGGAAATGGGTCACCAGGAGGAACTCCAAGAAAGGCGAAGAATCCGTTGACGGTTTCAGGTGCTTGGGTGATGTACTCCCGGTACCAGCGCAGCACGTCACGCGCCTTATCAGCGTGCCACAGCATCGGACCGGCGATGATGCTGTTGACCGGGTGAAGTTTGAAGAGAATCGAAGTAACAACTCCAAAGTTCCCACCACCACCGCGAAGCCCCCAAAATAGGTCCGGATTCGTATCCGCGTTCGCCTGAACGTAGCGGCCGTCCGCCAGCACCACGTCGAATTCGAGGACGTTGTCGATGCCGAGCCCGTATGTTCGTGTCAGGTGGCCGATCCCGCCACCCAGCGTGATGCCGCCGACACCGGTCGTCGAGATAATACCGCTTGGAGTTCCGAGGCCGAACGCATCGGTGGCGTGGTGCACATCACCGAGCGTACAGCCGGTCTCCACCCGCGCCGTACAGTTCCGCTGGTCGATCCTGATCCCCTTCATCGGCGAGAGGTCGATCACCAGGCCGTCGTCGACTGTGCCAAGGCCGGGGCCGTTGTGACCGCCGCTCCGGATCGCTAATTTCAACGCGTTGTCGCGTGCGAAGTTGACCGCTGCAATGACATCGGCAACGTCGACGCAGCGGACGATCAGCACGGGGTGACGATCGATCATGGCGTTGTAAACGTGACGTGCCTGCTCGTACTCCGAATCACCTCGTCGTATGAGCGTCCCGCGAAGCGATTGAGCAAATTGCTGAACGGTTGATTCCTGCAAGACCGGACTGTCGGCCGACATACGAATCGTCATGATCGCCTCCTGTCCACACATTGACGACACGAACAAACCTGTCGCACGAGTGGTCGGTCGGTTCCGCGTGGAATCAGGATAGTGAGGTTATGTATCCGAGAATATTGGGGAAGTCCCGGTATTCTCCCCTGTGTTTTCAGGTCGTGCAAACACAGGGGTACGGACGGAGTCGGCCGCATTTGGCTGATTGTGACGGTCTCTCCAGGCAGCGAGTTGCACGCGCGACCGGAGAGCGAGCTTGCGTAACGCATTGCTTACGTGCATCTCGACCGTCTTCTCCGAAATGTGCAGATGCTCGGCAATCTCACGATTGGTAAGCCCGCGCGCCACCTGGTCGGCAATCTCATATTCCCGGCGACTGAGCCCACCACGGAACGGCAATCGACTCCGCGGGTTGACGCTCTCCATGCCCGTGTCGGAATCGAGTAGCTCCCGAGCCTGCTCGAACGCCTGCCCTGGGGTCAGGTCAGTGCCACGCTCAAGCATGCTGTTCACCGCTCCATCCCCGAGCCAAGATCGCACGTTGGCGAGACTGCGCTCGAACTCAGCACGATCGACCGGCTGCCAGTGAACACCAATCGCCACTCGGAACGCATCCGCCGCGCCGAGAAGAGATCCGGCGATGGCCGCGCGAGCAGGCGAATCAACGATGCCCGCGATCCCTGACAGGCAGAGTGCAAGTCCGTGAAGATTGCGTAACTCCCATGAAATTTCCAGGCTCTCTCGCAGGAGTCCAATCGCACGCGCGCGGTCACCCGATCTGGCGACAACCGGCGCCAGATTATGTAATACCATCGCGATTCGATCACGTTCGGCAAGCTCGCGCCAGATCTTCAGGCTCTCCTCGTAATGGGCGGTCGCGGCTGCCTCGTCGCCCGCGAACCGGTCCAGTTCGCCCAGCTGATTCAGCGCACGGGCAACGGTACGTTGGTCGCCGACCCGTTTGCCGAGCCCTTGGGCTCGGTCGAAGTGAGCCGACGCCTGGACGAGGTTCCCGGCAATAAAGTGCAAGCTGCCGAGATCAAGAAGCGTCTGAGCCCGCAGCTCATCCTCACCATGCTCTTGCGCGAATATCAACGTCCTCAGGTGCAGTCGCTCGGCGCGCTCATATTCGCCTCGCCTCATAAGCAGTGTCGCCAATGTCCGCCGGACTCTAGCCTCACTCGCGGGGCACGAGCCGGCGTCCAGCCGCAAGCACTCCTCAAGCCATCGCTGGCCTTCTTCGAGATGATCGTGCACGAGCCAGAAGTTCTCGAGATGCGCGGCGAGTTGTGCCGCGGCCAATTTCTCACCCTGATCGAGGAACCAACGAAGGGTCGAGCGGATGTTGCCAATCTCTCGCTCGAGTCGTTCCAGCCAGTGAGCCTGGTCTTCACGGTACAGGTGGGGTACGGCACCGTGGATGAACACCTGATAGTATGTGGCGTGACGCTGCTGAACCGCGATAGCATCGCCATCTGCACTGAGGCGCTGACGCGCGAACTCTCGAATCATCTCCAACATGGAAAACCGTGGTGACGCATCGTGATCTGCCTCGCGATAGATCAAGCTCTTTTCGAGCAACGCCGCCAGACCCATCCACCACACTTCGCGATCCACACGCTTCACCGTCGGCGACGCAGACCTTCTCCGCGGCCTCGAGCGTCCAACCGTCGACGAACACGGATAACCTGTGGAAGAGACGCCGCTCGTGAGGTTCCAGCAGGTTGTCGCTCCACGCGATGGCGTTTTCCAGTGTCTGTTGGCGACCCGGGAGATCACGCGCACCACCACGTAAGAGTTCCAGCGGTTGCTCCAGCCGGCTGAGCAATTCTTGAGGAGAAAAGAGACGCAGCCATGGCGCGGCAAGCTCGATTGCGAGCGGAATTCCTCCGAGCCGGATGCAGATGGCGGCGATCAGACCGGCGTTCTCTTGCGTCAGCGGGAGAGTCGTCTGGCGTGGGCCCGCGCGGTCGAGTAGCAGCGCCACCGACGGATACGATCCGAAGACCGCAGGTTGCCGCATGTCGCCCAGCAACGGCAGTGACAAGGGAAGCACTTCCCATTGGTATTCTCCCCGAACCCGCAACGGTGAACGACTCGTAACAAGAACTTTGAGGTCAGCGCAGCGAAGGAGTAATTCGACGACGTCCTCTGCCGCCTCCAGGATCTGCTCGAAGTTGTCCAGAACCAGCAACACCGGGCTCCCTCGTAGCCGCATTGCCAGACGATCGATCAGGGGGATTCGTCGCGACCGCTGAACCTCGAAGCCTGCCGCCAGCGTCGGCAGGAGCAGAGAAGGGTCATCGATCGATCCAAGCTGGACAAAGTGAACCTGGTTCCCGAAGCGTTGCTGCCAATCATGGCTTACCGCGATCGACAGACGCGTCTTGCCAATACCCGGTGCTCCGCTCAGTGTAATCAGGCGGACATCCTCACCACGCATGAGCTCCGCCAGTCCGCGGATATCCTGCTCTCGTCCAAAGAGAGGTGTTAGGAGTTGCGGCAGCATGAACCCGCCCCCAGACAGTTCCACCGCGCGACTGGGTTGTCGGGGTTCGGAGTCAGAAGGCACTACGTGTGGCTTATTCATACGCATCCCACAGAAATAGAATGGGAACGATGTTCGAACGGAGCGCCTACCATGTCCCTTATTGCTCGTAGCGTAGCACGGCTGACACCAAAGTTGAAGCAGCCGTCACCATCCACGAACTGACAGCCGAGTCGCCGTATCACACGTCGTTTGACTGTACATCCAATTCCGGAATTCCCTTCCCCGTGTTACCGTTTGATGGATATGACGCCCCAAACGCGGCGATCTCGAATTGGATCAAAAGTGGAAGGACATGGTGTGCTCAGCGATAAGGTGCGCGCGTTCCTGAGCGAGAAGCGGTTTGCTTGCCTGGCGACGATTAATCGGGACGGCATGCCCCAGCAGTCAGTCATGTGGTACGAACTGCAGGGGGACCGGATCATGATGAACACCGCCGAGGGCCGCATCAAGGCGAGCAACGTGCGGCGTGATCCACGCGTCTCAATCTGCATCGAGGACGAATACCGCTTCGTGGCGATCACCGGGCGTGTTGAACTGAACGAAGATCGCGAGCAAGCCTTGAACGACATCCATCAACTGGCAATTCGTTACCATGGGCAGCCGAAAGCGGACGAGATGCTCGAAGGGTTCCAGCGTGACGAACGCCTCACCATTTATCTCTCGATCGACCACGTCGTGACCAACGGAATCTAACGGCTGGCAATACTCGTTTACCGGCGAGTGGCCACAGCGCGCGATCAAGCAGTCTGGACCACCGGTGCCGGGATTCGGGAAGGAGCGCGACGCGACATGGCGGGTGAAGTCCGCATCATTGGAGTCGACGGCATTCCCGAGGTCAAACGGGGAGACGATCCCGTCCAGTTGATCATGCGTGGGTTGGAGCACAGCGGCCTTTCGCTCGAGCAGGGCGATATCGTGGTCGTCACCCACAAGATGGTGTCGAAAGCGGAAGGGCGTGTCGCCGAACTTGACCAGGTGACCGCGTCAGACCTGGCCACGCGCTGGGCCGAGCAATTCGGCAAGGATCCGCGGCACGTCGAGGTCGTCTTTCAGGAAGCGGCACGCATCGTTCGCATGGATCACGGGCTCATCATCGCCGAGACACGTCACGGCTTCGTCTGCGCCAACGCAGGGGTCGACGCATCGAACGTCGCCGGGCACAAAGCCGTTTCCATGCTGCCGGTCGATCCGGACCAGTCGGCCCGCCAGATTCGATCCGGACTCGAAGCTCGTGTCGGTTTCGCGCCTGCCGTGATCATCACCGATTCGTTTGGTCGCCCATGGCGTCGCGGCATCATCAACATCGCCATCGGTTCGGCCGGGATCAACCCGCTGCTCGATTATCGCGGACAGTTCGATGATCAGGGCTACGAGATGCACGCCACAGTCATGGCGATCGCCGACGAGATCGCGTCGGCTGCCGAGCTGGTGATGAACAAGCTCGATCATCGACCGGTCGCCATCGTTCGTGGCTACGACTACCAGCCCGGAGACATGGGCGCCGTCGAGACTCTCGTCATGTCAGCCGATCGGGACCTGTTCCGCTGAGAGCCAATCTCTCCGGCATACACTCGACGTATGCGTCGTCTTGTGCACCGGAATCCCAGCCTATGAGAGACACGGGGCGATCACACGGATCGCCCGTACCCACGACGCACGAGGCAACACCGTCGCCTACATGAAGATGTCCAGCGAAAGCAGAGCCGAAACGATGAAGTTCGGCACGTCGACGACTTCGCTGATGTGGAGGTCAACGGCGACACTGCACAGCGCGTACGCCTGCTGTCGCGTGAACCCGCGCGTCTCCAGATAGTCGATCATGCTCAGTAGGGCGTTGCGGGCCGCCAGTGAGGCATCCTCCGACTCCTGGCTGCCGTCTTCACGGATCGACATCCCAGTCGTCGCGTAGAAGCGGCGCGGCGCCGCCATCTCCGGCAGCGTGTAGTACTCGCCTCGCATGAACTGGGCACTCCGGATGTCGCGCCGTGCTGCCTCGCCCTTGTGCACCTTGAACTCGACGTCCAGCGCCGAGCGCATCTCGATGGCCGTTCCACAGGCCTCGCAGTCGCCCTGCGCGAAATGAACGTCTCCCGCCGAGAAGAGCGCCCCAGCCACGTAGACCGGCAGGAAGAGACTCACGCCCGGCGTCAGCTGCTTGATGTCCATGTTTCCGCCCGTCTCGCGCGGCGGAATGGTTCGCAGCCCTTGCTCCGCAATAGGACCGTGGGGAGGAACCGCATCTTCGGTCATTGGCGGCAGTGCAAATCCACCCCGCCCCGCCACCTCGGCCTCGCGTTTGGCGGCGGCTTCACGCAACGCCTTCGAAGGGGCAAGACCGATAATGCCGGGGAACGGCGCGCACGGAATCCGCACGCCTGGGATCTGCGGCGACTCGGCATAGTCACCAACAAAATGCCAGTGGACCATGAACGGTTCCGGAAAGACATCGCGGAGAAATCCAAATCCCGGCACCTCGCAGGTATATCCCCACGATTCCCAGGGGTCGCACTCGATGTCGTGCAGCTTGATCTCGAGCAGATCTCCCGGCTCCGCACCCTTGACGTAGATGGGCCCAGTAAGGGGATGCACCGGCCCAAGCCTCATTCTTCCGACGTCCGCATCGGTGGATTCGGTGTTGAGCTGCGCGTCGAAGGCATCGCGCGTCTCGACGATGACCCGCTGCCCTTGTTCGACCTCGCAGATCGGAGCGATGTCCTCGTGCCAACGATTATGTCCAGTCTCCGCCTCGTCGATCAGCGGCTTGAATGGATCGATCTCGATCCGCTGCACCGAACGCGTCATGAGAGACTCCTCCCCTTGCACGAACCGCCGGTTGACGGAACGGAACATTCAGCATGTCGGGCGCACGACCCTATCGTGCACTCCGCGCGCTGGACGTCAAGTGGCACCCGGAGGAGCACGTGCGTGGAGCTGTCATTCTGAATAGTCGACCACCGGGAATGTGGCACCGTTCGTCCCCATGTCATCCTGAGCACCGCGCGAAGGATCTCTCTGTCCGTACCAGCCGGAAACGCGTCCAGGACGAAGATATTCTTTGCTTCTTCCTCACTGACGGTCCATCCCCCAGCCCCTTCCCACGGACGGGGAGCATCCCTCGACTCGAGGGAGAGAACCATCCGCTGCGCTCCGCTCAGAATCACCGTGTCAAGATGTTGCTCCTCCGGGTGCCAAAGTCGGATTGGTCGACCACACAGTCGAGTTTGTGGGCGACGGAATCGAGAATGATAGCCCCGCGATGTAGTATGAGTTGTGGACGAACACATGCGGTCGATGACCCAATTTCAGCAAGCCGATAGCGACCAGACAGGGCATTGACTGAGCGGGCGATTCACGAGATTGACGAGAGACCATGAAAGCACGGAATCTCTTCCTTGGAATTGGGCTGGTCGCGCGGCGCGGCCGTCCTCGCGGGACGGCAACTCCTACCCGAGCCAGTCGAATTCAATAGCCTCGAAACCGAGGACGCCATTGACGATGGCAGCCAATTCGTTGACGTCTGGGGGCTGAAGATACGCACGCGCACCGGCGGCGAGGGCCGCCCCGTGCTCGTTCTGCTGCATGGATTTGCGGCCAGCGTCTTCACGTGGCATAAGGTCTTCGAGCCGCTGTGCGAGCTCGGCACGGTGGTCGCTTTCGACCGGCCGGCGTTTGGTTTTACCTCCCGGCCGATTCAGGCCGACCGGAACGGCCGCAATCCCTACGCAATCGATTCCCAGCCCGATCTGACCATCGCCCTTCTCGACCACCTCGGCATCGACCGCGCTATCCTGATTGGCCATTCATCCGGCGGAACGATCGCCGCAATGACGGCGATGAAATATCCGGAACGGTTCGAATCGCTGGTGCTGATGTCGCCCGCGGTCTACATGAACGTTCCACCACCGCCCTGGATGCAGCAGCTCATCAGGGGTCCGCTGATGCACGTCATCGGCCCATGGATCGCCCGAACTCTGGCGCGCTTGACCGACCCGATCATGCGCCACGCGTGGCATGACCCGTCGCTCATCACTCCGGAGATCCGCGAAGGATACCTGCAACCATTCAGGGCAAAGAACTGGGACAAGGGTATGTGGGAAGCGGCTCGCGCGAATCACGAAACGGGGCTGGATCACCGGGTCGGCACGCTGCGCGTCCCAGCCCTGATCGTGACCGGAGACCGAGACCATGTGGTGCCAGTCGACCAATCGGTGCGACTGGCCCAGGAAATCCCGAACGCCGAACTGGCAATCATCACCGACTGCGGTCATATCCCGCAGGAGGAGCAGCCGGAACGGTTTCTTGAGGTTCTCACGGAGTTCATTCGAGCGGGCACCCTCACAGCGTTGCGCACGTGATGGGATAGAAGGTCGACCGTGAGATCGTGTGGAGCATGACGGAGTTTTGACGTCTGCGTGGGGAATCGCGTAACACGGAGAGGGCCTGGGTCGGGCCAGTCAGCCTTCCCCAAGCCCCGTTACGCCGGTTGAATGTCCCTCTAGTCAGCGTTGAGCATGTCAGGCGAAGAGGTTGCTGGGCGAGAAGAGATATGCGCGACTCCCTCTGCACTGAAGCCTTTGACCACCAGCCAGACACCGAGTGAAAACTCCCACAGCGCGATCGGCATCCCCGCCAGGCTCGGCATGGAGGACGTCAGGTTGAACATCCCCATGTGCCCGAACACGCCGAACAGCGAGGCGACGTCGGCGCCGATGAGCAGCGGTGCGCCGATGAGCCCAAGCACGGGGAGGGCACGCGGCACCAGGCGTGTTCGGTACAGCAGGGTCCCCAGCAACAGGGCACTGACGGCCGGGAAGAAGCTCTGTCCGATGCGGAAGAAGATGTCGTAGACGGCGATAAGTGCCTTCCCGGTGACCAGTGCGTCTGCTCCGACGCCGTCTCGCCGCAAGGCCACGATCGCCATCAGACTCGCGGCCCCGATGAAGATGGTGCAGGCTTCCACGGTACGCGAGCCGACGAAGCCCAGCGCGACGGCCTCATTCTCTCGCTTGAGCACCGGGAAGAGCACGACGGCGGTCCCGATACCGGCGAGGGCCACGATCAGCTCCAGGATGACGCCGATGACGACGGCGTTGTCCGAGCCGGAGCCAATGATGTAGTTCGTTTTGTGCACCGCACTGTAGAGGAACAGGGTCGGGATCGAGACGAAGGAGAGCAGGTAGAGTGCTCCGGCCGCCAATGCGGTCTTGCGCATCGCGCTCATCGCGACGCGTTGCGCCGGTGCGGTCGTGCTTGCTGAGGTGCGAACTGCGGTGGTCATGTCGGTTTCCTTTCATCAATCGAACGACGTCTAACGGGAGTCGCTCGCCGGGCTTTTCGGCTGTTCAGTCTCGGTGTGAATGACTGAGACGAGCGGCAGACCCAAACTGCGTACTTTCTGAAGCAAGCCGTGCAATGCGGCCTGATCGACGACCGGCCCTTCCATGACCGTTGTGCCGTCGTCCTGCTGGCTGAGACTCAGTCCGTCAAACCAGGCCGACCAGTGCGGATCAAGATGCCCCTGAACGCGGATTTGGTAGTTTCCAGGCTTGTGCTGGAGGACGACTGGTTTGTCTGGTGTGTTCACTCCGCTCCCTTCACGAATCGCTGATCTCCATGTGCGTCCTGTGTTCTGTTTAGAAGATAGGCGTTGGCATGGTGAGTACACATCACCACATCTGGTGATTGATGTGGTGAATTCTTGAGCGGGGCGCGGTGAGGGCGGTCGTGGAACCGGCATGGAGCACGTAGCGTCAACCGCCAGCGCGACAGAGGGAACACATATGACGCCGTTGCCGGCTTAGCTCGACAACGGCCCCGAATCCGGGCGCGTCTGCCGTTCGCGAACTCTGGGAAAGAGCGCCAGTTCGTCGGCTCGGCGAACCGCCGAACGACGATTGTTCACCCCAAGCTTGGTGTAGATATTCTTGGTGTGGGTCCGCATGGTGTTGAGCGACACCATCAGTTCGTTGGCGATCTCTGAGGCTCCCAGCTCGGTTGCGAGTAATCGCAGCACGTCGAGCTCACGTTTGCTCAACGGCTCGATCAAGTCCCCTTGTTGGGGCTCAGGTTGCGCGGTGCCGCCAAAGGACTGCCGAAGGCGGCCGAGATAGGGGGAAGCCCGGTTCCGTTTCACGGCCTCGTCGAGCAGGTTTTCCATGACGATACCGTCGTCCACAAAGATACGGACGTAGCCCTCGGGCTCGGCCAGGGTCACCGCACGGTCGAGGGGCACGAGGGCGGCCGCGACGTCGCCTTGGGACTGGAGAGCGATCGATTGCAACACCAGAATTTCGATGACACTTCGCATCCGCCCCCCGGCGTCGGCTGCCTGCAGCAGACGATCGAGGAGTCCCAGCGCGTCGCTCATGAAGCGAGGAGAGCCATCTGCGATGAGTATCCGAGCCAGGGTAAGGTGCTCGAACTCACGCAGATACGTGACGTCGTCTTGCGCGGAAAGTCTCCGCTCTCGCGCCCAGGCCAGGGCTTCGCCCACGCGTCCTTGCTTGACCATTAGCCGCGCCCTCTGAGCCGCGACAGGACGCACATTGGGGAAGAAGTCGCCGTCATAGCGGCGTTGCGCCTCATCGAGCAGATCGAGAGCGGCGTCCAAATCGCCTTCGGCTTCCTTGATCCGCGCCATCGCTACACACCAGCGATATGGATATTGCGGCAGGCCCAGGTGATCGCCCAGATCTTTACTGCTCAACAGATGCTGTGTGGCGGCGTCCAGATCGTTACGCTCGCGGAGCAAATCGCTCAGGCCAACGTGCATGTCGGCCGCTCCACGCAGTACCGGAGCGCCCGGGTCCGTCGCGAGCTGCAATCCTTGCTCGCACACACGCATCGCCTCGCGGAGACAGCCCTGCTCCATCCGTAGATCGGCCACCGCCACCGCGCAACCGATCGCGTCGGAGAAATACCCAGCCTGGCGCACCGTATTCATGCAGTCGACATACGCGCGATGGGCTTCCGCAAGATCTCCACGGGTCCAATAGGCGAGTGCCAGGAGCCCGACCGCGGATCCACGCAGGAGATAATCATCCTCGTTCGCGAGATCGAGCACTCGACTCGCGTGTTTCATCGTGCCGTCGACGTCGTCCAGCACTCGAGCCTGCGCGGCACGAAACAAGGCGACCAAACCGGGCAGGCGGCAAAATTCCTCTTCGTTGACGACGACCATTTCGGGATGCAAGCCTTGCGCTCGCTCGTTTGCGTCGGCCCCAGAATCGAGCCAGCGCTCGGTATCGGCCAGACGCCGCTCCACTCCGTCCAGGTCGCCCCGCATGAGCAGCGCCCAGGCATACGACGCGCTGAGCACAGGCTGCACGCGGATCAGCTCGTCGGGGAGCGCGGTGAGCCACCCGAGCATCTCCGCCTCCTGCCGGTTCTGGCGCACGGATGGCCAGGCGCGTTCAACCAGGCCCGCCGCTCGGGGAAACTCTTTGGCTGCCAGCGCATGGTAGATTGCATCAGGCGAACAATCCCTGTTCCTCATACCACGCGCACGCACGCAGCCGCAGCAGCGCGACCTGCTCGGGCTCATCCGCCAGCAGACGCGCGAAGAGGACGTCGGCGAAGAGGCGATGATACCGATACCAGCGGCGCTGGTCATCCAGCGGCACGACAAACAGGTTGCCGCGCTCCAGTGTCTCCAAGCGCGTGGCACTGTCCGATTGATTGGTAACGGCATCGCACAATGGGCCGGATAGCCGCTTGAGGATCGACGTCTGAAGCAAGAACTGACGGACCGGTTCAGACTGCTGACGCAGGACCTCATCGACCAGGTAGTCCACAATGTAGCGGTGATCTCCAGCAAAGGCACGTATGAACCCCGGAACATCCTGGTGTCCCTGCAACGAGAGCCCGGCCAGCTGCAGGCCTGCAACCCAGCCCTCCGTCCGATCCTCAAGCACGGACACGTCTGCCTGGGACAGGCTCAGACCCATGGACTGGTTGAGAAAGTCCGCAGTCTCGGCTCGCCGAAAATCGCAAATCGTTGGCGCGTAGTTCAGTCATCTGACCGCGTGTGCGCAAGCGCGAGAGAGAAATGGCCGGGTCCTGCCGGGTGGCGATGACGAGGTGCAACTGCGAGGGCAGATGGTCGAGCATGAAGTCGACGATACGATCGACCGGCTCGGAATCCACCAGGTGGTAGTCATCGAAGACGAGCGTGATCCTGCGCTGAACCGAACTGATCTCGTTGAGCAGCGTCGTGAGCAACGCCTCCGTTGATGGAGGTCGCTGGGTTCGGAGAGCGCTCAAAGCTCCTGCCCCCACGTTTGGCGCTATCGTCTGGAGCGCGGCGATCGCATGCGACAGAAAACGGATCGGATCGCCGTCCCGCTCGTCGAGTGAGAGCCACGCGGTGGCGCGCTCGCCGCTGCTCGCCCACGCGCTCAAGAGACTGGTCTTGCCGAATCCAGCCGGTGCTGAGACGAGCGTTAGCTTGCGCTGCGGGTCTTCATTCAGACGCGCCAGTAGTCGCATACGAGTGATGACGTTTGATCGCAACGGTGGAATGAAGAGCTTGGTGACCAACAGGGAAGTCGACATGGAATGGCCCCTCGGCTATCGGTCGGGTCCGGATCCAGCATGGCCACGTGGGTAGCACGCATCCGTCTTGTGAGCCCGTATAGCTGGCGGCAGAGACGATCCAGGTCGCACCGTCCGATAAGAGCGGTCCACGTATTTTGAGTCAGGGACAGCGCGTGTCAATCTCCGCCAGCACGACTCATCGGTGAAATAAGTCACTCAGCAGGAGCCGGGAACACGGCCCCTCTCCGCGTATCTGCGTTCGATTGACCGCGATCGTTCTACCTCGCGCCGGCCGTCTGTTGCTTTGGATTTACGATGGTTCCTGCCCCAAGCAACGCCGATGCTGAAGACGAATCCACCCGTCTCCGTTACAATGCCCGGTGCAACTGCTGACTGCGAAGACAGCTCTTTTTGTTCAATTCCCATCGAAAGGGGACAAACTTGGCAGAAGGAACCGTTGGAATCGTGGTCGGAGCCGCGAACGCGCGCGTCGGCATGCAAGCCGCGGTCGAAATCCTCCGCGCTGGCGGCAGCGCGATCGACGCCGCCATCGCGGCCGCGCGCAAAGTGGAGGACAACCTGGACGATCAGGGAGTCGGCACCGGTGGAATTCCGAACATCCTGGGCCAGGTCGAGCTTGACGCCAGCATCATGGATGGCAAGACGCTCGCGACCGGCGCGGTCGGCGCGGTCAAGAACTACCCGAACCCGATCGACATCGCCCGCAAGGTGATGGAACTGACGCCTCACGTCTTCCTCGTCGGCGAAGGCGCCGAACTCTTCGCCAAGCATCACGGCTTCAAGACGTCAAACCTGCTCACCCCCGAGTCGGAGCAGGCCTGGCACGACCGGATCAAGGAGCCGGGCAAGGCCGGCGGCAACATCTACGAAGATCAGTACCAGCTCTATAGCCAGGCGGTTCGCGACTGGACCAAGCTCCTGCATGAGGAGATCTTCGGCACCACCAACGTTATCGCGCGCGACCTGGACGGCAACATTGCCTGTGCCGTCACCACCAGTGGCTGGGGCTTCAAGTGGCCCGGCCGCATCGGCGACTCCCCGATCATCGCCGCCGGCAACTACGCCGACAACCGTTGGGGCGCGGCCGCGTGCACCGGACGCGGCGAGATGGCGATTCGCGCGGCTACGGCCCACAGCGTTGTCAGCTTTATGCGTCACGGGATGTCGCTTCGAAGACGCCCTGCGCCAGGCGATGAACGACCTCAGCTACTTCCCCGACAAGTTCGCGGAGCGTGAGAACGTCATGAACATCGTGGCGATGGACGCAAAGGGCAACGTCAACGCCGCCTCAACTTCGGACAAGGCGCAGTACGTCGTCCAGACCGTCGAGATGGACGAGTACGAGCTACGCCCGCGCCTGCACGTGCCGTTGACGCAAGACTAGCCTGGGCGGGAGGTCCTTACGCAAAAATCCCCGCCCTCGACGAACTCGTCAGGGCGGGGCCGGTGGATCATGCGTCCCAGACGTTCTTCGGTTCGTGTCCGTTGGTCGGCTAATCCGCCGGGTATCCGTGCGCGATGAGGTACGCACGTAGGCGCTCTGGGGTGCGCACGCCGTGATTGAGGACCGCGTCATAGATCTCCCAACCGCCGACTTCGTAGGGGTAGGACGGCGAGCGGCGCCAGATGTCCTTGAGCCACAGGATCACCAGGCGCGTCTCCTCCGTCAATTGCTCCCGCAGGTGGTGGGGAAACATGATCTCGCCACGGCCTTGCATGGTAAACCAGAAGGAAAAGTCGAGCTTCCAGACCTTCCCGGCCGCCGTTTCGTGCCGCACGACGAAATAGAGACGCTCATCGTCAGGAACGTCCGAAGGCGCATGGGAGCCTGCTTCGTTCAGGTACTCGAGCTTGATCGTGCGCTCCTCGCTCAGCAGCGGGATCATCGCCCGGAAGATCGCGGCCGGGTCATGCTCGCGACAGACGATGCTGAAATCAAGATCACGCCAGACCATCAAGCCCGAGACCAGACTCCCGATCTGAAACACTTCGCCGACCTGACCAAGGTGAGCGACGATGTCCAGTTCGTGAATGATCTCCTGCGCCTCGACCTGCAGGTCCTGCTGGCGCTGATACAGTTCCTCAACGTACTCGTAATCGAGTTCGCGGTATTCCACCGAAAATGCTCTCCTGCCGGTATCCGGCAACACACTATCAATTCCTGGAGCCTATGGTTCGGGCCGCGCCCCCAGCTTCCGCGCGCGTTTGTCGCTCAAATTCTACGGTGTCGGCAGTTCGTGGAGGACGCTGCTGCGCACGTTCCCTTCGCGAACCCAGGCCGGCGGCCCGGAGTCGTGGGGATCGACGATCAGGTAGAGTGTCCCCGCGGGTTCTCCTTCATAGCCGGATTCGACCCACCACCCTAGTGCGATCGCCCAACCCGCGAGATCGCCGCTGCCGCTGCGTCTGCGCACGGTAGTCTCGAGCCAGAGGCGCTGGGAAATCGAAATCGCGAAGTCGGCGTGGTGCTCGATCATCCGGCATCGCTCGTTCGCGGTGTGCCCCAGCCACCACCACCCGGCGAGCGAATCGAGAGCCGGTCTCCTGGCTGTGCCGTGAAGCGGGTCTTCCCCGGGAGTCGCTGCTCCTCGCCGTCGCGGATGAGGACGTTCTCGCCCGCCTTGCCACGCTCACCACCTTGCAGGCCGTAGGGCGCAAGCTTGCGTCGCTCGGTCAACAACGTGACCTCGGTCGGGACCTCGAATCCGATCTCACGCACCAGGCCGTCACCGCCTCGCGCCTCGCCCGCTCCACCCGAGCCGTCACGCAGGCGATAGGAGACAATCCGCATCGGATAAGCAAATTCGAACGCTTCGACGGGTGTATTGAGCGTGTTGCTCATGTGAACGTGGACGCCAGAAAGGCCGTCCAGGTGAGGACGTGCTCCCATGCCGCCTCCCATAGTCTCGTAGTAGGCAAAGGGTTGGCCGGTGCGCGGATCGTGCCCCCCGGCGGTGACATTGTTCATCGTCCCCTGGCTGGCTGCTGGAATCACGTCCGGCAGCGCCTTCGCCAGGGCGCCGAGCACGACGTCGGTGACGCGCTGTGAGGTCTCGACGTTGCCGCCAGCGACGGGGCGCGGCGGGCGCGCGTTCACCACGGTTCCCTCCGGAGCAATGACCGAAACCGGCGCGAAGGTGCCGTGGTTCGCCGGCGCATCTTCCGGCATCAGGCAGCGGACCACGTAGTAGACCGCCGACTTCACCACCGACGCGACGGCGTTGATGCTCCCCTGTGCTTCGGGCGCAGTGCCGGTGAAATCGACGATCATTTCGCTGTCTCGCACCGTGACGGTGGCCTTGATCGCAATCGGCTCCTCGCTGAAGCCGTCGTCGTCCAGCCAATCGGTGAATTCGTAGGTACCATCCGGAATCGCGGCGATGGTCGAACGCGTGATGCGCTCGGCGTAGTCGATGAGTGCCTCGATATGCGCTCCAACGGTCGCCAATCCGGAGCGCTCAACCACCTCCTGCAACCGACGTGCGGCGGTGCGATTCGCGGCCACCTGGGCCGCCAGGTCACCCCTACGCTCGTCCGGCGTGCGGACGTTCCGCAGCAGGAGCCTCAGCGCGGCCTGATTCGGCTCACCCGCCTCCCACAGCTTGATGGGCGGTATGATCACGCCCTCCTGGTAAATCTCGGTCGCGACCGGCATCGAGCCAGCCGACATCCCACCAACATCGGCATGATGCGCCCGATTCGCCGCGAACCCAGCCAGGCGCCGCTCGCCCCCGTCGGTCACGTAGATCGGGGAGATCAAGGTAATGTCCGGCAGATGCGTCCCGCCCATAAACGGATCGTTGAGGGCGATGACGTCCCCCGGCGCGAACTGATCAAATTCCTTCAGGGCAGTGGCGACCGAATCCGGCATCGCGCCGAGATGCACGGGAATGTGCGCCGCCTGCGCCACCATTCGGCCCCTGTGGTCGAACAGCGCGCATGAGAAATCGCGCCGCTCCTTGATGTTCGGCGAATAGGCGCTCCGCGTCAGTACGGCGCCCATCTCTTCGGCAATCGCCGTCAGCGCACTGCGGAATATCTCCAGGCTGACTGGATCGACCGGCGCCTGTCCGCGCTCTTCTCCTCCATCGTTCGGCTGTGCCATGAACTCCTCATCCGCCCGTCAGGTCAACCACTCAAGAGACGCGCAGGTGCAACAGATACGATCATTCGGCCATGCACGAAGAACGATTCTCGCGTCCGCAGGGGATGGTAGTACAGCCGTGAGGGAAGTGCCAGGACCGCACGTGTCTGAGCCGGGCACCGCGCCGGTTACTCAGCCCAGGGACCGGGCATGGTCAGTAACTGATGACCAGGCGCGCAACCTAGAGTCCCGCGATCTGCCGGTACTGCCAGATCGACATGATTGCCGTCGCACCTTCGCCAACCGCCGTTGCGACGCGCTTTCCGGATCCGAGCCGGACGTCGCCCGCGGCGAACACGCCAGGAACGCTCGTCTCGAGCATCAGCGGGTCGCGATCGAGCGGCCATGTTTTCGGGCGCCCGTGCGTCAGGAGATCGGCTCCGGTCAGAATGAACCCGCGCTCATCCCGCGCGATGACGCCGTCCAGCCAATCGGTGTACGGTAGCGCGCCGATAAAGACAAACAAGCTACTCGTCGGAACTTCCTCGATCACGCCGGTAGCTGAGTTCTCTAACTTGATCGCCTGGAGACGACCGTCCCCGATCGCCTCCTTCACCGACGTATGAGAAGCACACGGATGTTGGGCGTCTTCTCAATCCGGTCGATGAGGTACTGGGACATGCTCGCGGAGAGGGACTCGCCACGAACGAGCATGGTCACGGATTTCGCCCTGGAAGCTGAAATGAGATCGCCGCCTGACCAGCCGAGTTCGCGCCCCCGACGATGAAGATGTCCTCGCCGTTCATCGACGCCAGCATCGACCGCCGCCGCGCCGTAGTAGACTCCGCGACCAGTCAGCCGCTCGACGCCCGGTGCGTTCAGGCGCCGGTACGAAACACCCATCGTCAGCACAATGGAATGGGCGCGCACTTCGAGTTCCGTCATGAGCCTCAGGCCAAGCGAGCCGTCCTGCACCGACAACCGGCAGCGTGTCTGGGCAAGGAGCATGTCCGCGCCGAAACGGCGCGCCTGGGTTATCGCGCGACGAGCCAGATCCGCGCCGGTAGAGTCCCGAGGGAAACCCGAGATAGTTCTCGATGAGCGAGCTTGTGCCAGCCTGACCTCCGGCCGCCTCGCGCTCGATCATGATGGTCTTGAACCCCTCCGACGCACCGTAGACCGCGGCTGCCAGTCCCGATGGACCGGCTCCGACAATGGCAACATCATAGAGCGGCACGTCGGCCCGGCCGCTCACCCCGAGCTGATCGGCAATCTGCTCGTTGGTCGGCGCTTCCTTCACCGATCCATCCGGAAAGATCACGACTGGAAACGGCGCCGGATGTCGCGTTCGCCAGCGTCAACAATTCCGTCGCTTCCGCGTCCGTCTCGACGCTGTACCAGCGAAACGGAACCTGATTTCGTGCCAGAAAGTTGCGAACCTCGTGGGACTCCGGGGACCAGCGATGGCCGATGAGGCGTACACCCTCGAATTCCGGCCGGAAACCCGCCAGCCAGTCATCGAGTAGGTCGTCCAGCACCGGATAGAGGCGCGTTTCGGGCGGATCCCAGGGCTTCATCAAATAGTAATCGAGGTGAATGTCGTTAATGGCCTTGATGGCCGCGTCGGTGTCGGCATAGGCGGTCAGGAGCGCACGCTTCGCCTCCGGGAAGATCGGGCTCGCCTGCGAAAGCAGCTCGACTCCGGTCACACCCGGCATACGCTGGTCGACCAGCATCAGCGCGACCACTTCGTTCGCGAGCTTCACCTGGCGCAGCACGTCGAGCGCGCGTTCGCCGGAATCAACCCGCATAATCCGAAACCGGTCACCATAGGCGCTGCGAAGGTCGTGGCCAATGGCTTGCAGCACCTCTGGATCGTCGTCGACAGTCATGATGATCGGCTTTTTCATCAGAATGCTCCCCTGCGCGATATCCCAGAAACGCGACATGGCCTGTCGCCACTCAAGCAGGTTCGTGCCGTTCGATTCGGCAGCGCTCGCCATTATTTGCTAATCACGGTACGATGGTAGCACAGCATTAACGGGATCGTAAGCGGAGGCGGACATGGCCGACGAAGTCTATCAAATGAGCGATCCTCGGCTCATCGAGAGTGAAGCACGCTTTCGCGCCGTGATCGAAAACGCGTCTGACATGATTCAAAGTGTGCTTCCTGATGGCACGTTCGAGTTCGTCAACCGCGCCTGGCTTGAACGGCTCGGATACACCGACGAAGAACTTCCCTGACTCAACATCTGGAGCATCATCCATCCCGGACTCTCTCGAACATTGCCAGGCACTCTTCAGTCGGGTGTTTAACGGCGAGACACTCCAGAACGCGGACGCAATCTTCATGACGAAATCGGGCGATCCGGTTCCCGTCGAGGGAAGCGTCACCCTGCGTATGATCGACGGAGAAATCATCGCGACGCATGGGTTTTTCCGGGACATCAGCGAACGGCTGCGCACGGAGGAGCTCGAGCGCGAGAACGCGCGCCTTGAACAGGAGCAACTGGCGCGCTACCTCGAGAAGATGGCGGCACTCGGCAAGCTCTCGGCCGGGCTCGCGCACGAACTCAACAATCCGGCAGCCGCCGCCCAGCGTGCCAGCGCACGGCTCGCTGAGGCCATGCCCCAGCAGCAACAGATCTTGCGTGAGCTAATTGCCGAGGGGCTCACCGTCGAGCAGTGCAAGATCCTGAACAGCGTGCTGCTGCAAATTTCTCAGAAGGAGGAGACTGAGCGCCGTGATGACCCGCTCGCGATGAGCGACGTCGAAGATGAACTGGATTCATGGCTCTCGGAACGAAATGTCCGACGAAGCTGGGAATTGAGCTCTACCCTCGCTCAAGCGGGCTTTACGCGCACGCAACTCGATGCGCTAGAGGAGGACCTACCAGGATCGGCGGTCGCACCGGCAATCGCGCAGATCGTCGGCGCAATCGAGACGCGGGATCTGACCGACATCATCATGCGGAGCACCCGCCGTATCTCCGAGCTGGTGAGCGCGGTAAAGGCTTACTCCTACATGGACCGCGCGATAGAACAGACGGTCGACATTCACGACGGTATCGAAAACACCCTGGTCATTCTGGCACACCGTCTGAAGGACGTGACGATTCGACGCGAATTCGATCGCAGCATCCCGCCAGTCATGGTGCACGGCAGCGGCTTGAATCAGGTTTGGACCAACATCCTCGACAACGCCGCCGATGCCCTGGGCGAGCAGGGCACGATCATCATTCGCACACGTCAATCAGGTGACCGTGCCGTCATCGAGATCACCGATGACGGGCCGGGCATCCCGCCCGAGGACCGCTCCCGCATCTTCGAGCCATTCTTCACCACCAAGGAACAAGGACACGGGACCGGGCTCGGCCTGGACATCGCCTGGCGTATCATCACTGACGAGCACAAAGGGACCATCGAGGTCGAGTCCGATCCGGGAGCCACCACCTTCCGCGTCACGATTCCGATAACGCACGAGCACTGAGTGCAGCGACCGAATGACTACTCCAGTACATGGCTTGAAAAGCTGGGCGAAGGAAGGAAACAGACTTGGGCAAGGAAGACGACCCGACTGACAGTCCCTGGACATGGGTCGCGGAGCACACGCGGCGATACGTCGAAACAGAAGGTGCGGACGGGCATATGTGGCAGCCGCCGTCGTTCGTCAACAGCGGTGAATTCCCGCAGGGCGTTCCGACTCTGCTGTTGACTACCATCGGTCGGCACTCAGGGAAGTCGCGACGCACCGCGCTTATCTACGGCCGGGATGGGGAACGCTACCTGGTGGTGGGGTCTGTCGGCGGCGCCGCAAAGCATGCTTCATGGTATCTGAATCTGCTCGAGAATCCAGACGTACAGGTTCAGGTCGGATCTGAACGCTTCGCTGCTCGCGCCCGCCCCGCCTCTCCCGAAGAAAAACCTCGTCTTTGGAAGACCATGACGGCAATCTGGCCAGATTTCGATCGCTACCAGGCAAAAACCACGCGAGACATTCCAATCGTTATTCTCGAGCGGGCCTAGATATCCGATTTCTCCAGCTCCGCCACCAGACTCCGCGTCTCGTCGACGGTGAGCCGCCAGCCTGGCGGCAGCACGGTGGTCGTGTCGTACTGCGTCACGATGGCCGGACCGTCGAGCGTCACGCCGGGCGCCAACGCCGCACGGTCGTAGATCGGCGTGTCGTACTGTTCCGCGCCCGACGCTCCGCTAAAGACGACTGAGCGCATCTCGACCGGTTGTGCAGTAGCTCCCGATTGGAGCGGGCTCCGCTCGATCTCCGGCCGCTCGGCAATGCCGCGTGCCTTCAGGCGCACGTTCACGACCTGAACCCGTTCGGTCGGATCGCTGTAGCCGAAGCGGCGATCGTGTGCTTCATGAAACCCGGCAACCGCCGCCTGCAGGTCCCCCTCGTACGGCACGACCAGCTCATACGACTGACCGACGTAGCGCAGGTCGAGATAGCGCTCGATGACCGCGCGTTCCACCTGAACGCCCTCACGCGCCAGGTCATGACGTCCGCGCTCTTCGAGCTGGGCAAAGATCGGCTCGATACGTCCCGCAGCAGCGGAGGACCCCAGCATCACGGTCTGCACGTAGTCCTTGAGGATGTCAGCCGCCAGCATCCCGAGCGCCGAGAGCACACCCGGCGTCGACGGCACCAGCACCCGTGGAATGCGGAGCGCGCTCGCCAGCTCGCAGGCATGGAGCGGCCCGGCGCCGCCAAACGCGACCAGGGTAAAGAGGCGCGGGTCGTGGCCACGCTCGACCGATATCACCCGAATCGCCGCCTCCATATTGGCGTTAGCCACACGCACTATGCCGAGCGCAGCCTCTTCGACCGGTGACTCGAGTCGCCCGGCGATCTTTGTGACCGCGGCCAGCGCAGCATCCCGGTCGAGCCGCATCCCGCCGCCGAGAAACGCCTCCGGGATCAGCCGGCCGAGCACGACGTTCGCGTCGGTGACGGTCGGTTCGGTACCGCCACGACCATAGGCCGCCGGACCAGGGTCGGCGCCCGCCGACTGCGGCCCAACACGCAGCGCGCCGCCGCTGTCGAACCAGGCGATGCTCCCGCCTCCGGCGCCAACCGTGTGGATGTCGATCATCGGGAGCTTGCTTGGATGCCCGCCGATACTGCCATCAGTCGTCTCCGATACGCCACCATCGATCAGGGCCACATCGGTCGACGTGCCGCCCATATCGAAGGAGATCGACTGGTCGAACCCCGCCGCGCTCGCCACGTAGGCCGCTCCGACCACACCCGCCGCCGGGCCGGAGAGGAGCGTCCGCGCGGCTTCCTGTCGCGCCGTCGCGGACGAGATCGAGCCACCGTTCGACTGCATGATGCGCAACGACACCTCAGCGGGCAGCGATCCTTCGAGGCGGCCGAGGTAGCGGTCCATGATCGGCGCGACGTAGGCATTCAGGACGACCGTGCTGGTTCGCTCGTATTCACGAAATTCAGGCAGAACCTCTGACGAGGCCGACACGTGAAAGCCGGCCGCCCGGGCGGCCAGCGCGACCCTGCGTTCGTGGTCTGGATTGGCAAAGCTGAAGAGGAGACAGACGGCAACCGAGCCCACACCGGCCAGCTTGAGCCGTTCAATGGCCTCGTCGACTGTGGCGTCATCCAACGGAATCAGCACGTCGCCAAGTTCGTCGAGCCGCTCGGTAACCTCCACCCGCAGGTCACGCGGCACGAGCGCGGGCTCTCGTTCGACCCGGATCGAATAGAGCTTCGGACGGGTCTGCCGCCCAATCTCGAGCACATCACGAAACCCTTCGGTGGTAATCAGCCCGGTGCGGACACCCTTTCGCTCCAGCACGGCATTGGTTGCCACCGTCGAACCATGAACGAGCGCGCCAAAGTCGTCTTGCACGCCGAGGTCGTCCAACCCCTGCAAGATCGCGCGTGCCGGGTCATCCGGCGTGGACAGCACCTTGTGCACGCCGATCCGTCCTCCATCCAGCAGCACGAAATCGGTGAAGGTTCCTCCGGTGTCGACGCCAACCAGTCGCTTTGTCATCTCGTCCCAATCTGTCCCTTCACCCCACGGACCGCCACAGCGCATTAAACGTGCTTGGTCAGCTCGCAGCCAGACCAGTCGCCGATCTTATACCCGATTTCACGGATTCCGCGCGCTTGTGCGCCCGAGAAGATCCCGCGCAGCCAGCACTGATGAGACCGTGCGGACACGAGCAGGTCGGATTGCTCCGCCACGGCTCGACACCAGGGCAGACCACCGGCCCCGCTGCAGCGGTTGGTTCAGTCAGACGATGGCGCCACACAGTCTGTGGCGCCATCGCTCTAGCGCTCGAACAGTCTCCGCTCGAGCGTCGTCAATCGCTCCGAACCCGTCTCGGTCACCAGCACCGTCTCGCTGAACGACATGCCGAGACCCGTGGTGTACATATGGAAGACCATGCCGGGTGCCAGCCGCCACGTCGCATTCGGCACGAAGATGCGCGTAAAGTCGCTGGTTCGCGGCGGCAGCGGTGTGCCGTAGTAGCCGAGCGTGTATCCGGTCGTATTCTCGTAGATGTCACGGAGTCCGGCCGTCAGGACCTGTTCGCGACAAATCCGGTCAATGTCGCTCGCCACCGCACCGGGACGCATCGCCTCGATCTGCTCGTCTTGAATCCGGATCAATTCGCGCGCGGCCCGCGCCTGCTCATCCGACGCGGGGCCGACGACAGCCGGCCGCATCATGCGAGCGCAATAGCCCGCCACCGACGGCAGCAGTTCGATATGAATGATGTCCCCGGACTCCAGCACGTGGTTGCTTAGTCCGCCGTGAAGCGACTCGGTTCGGCTTCCCGAGGCGATCGGGCCGACATCGGCGCTATCCGCTCCCTGCTCCAGATAGACACGGCTGATCGCGATGGCGACCTGGCGCTCGTTGACACCGCGTCCGACGGTCTCAATTCCGACCCGCATGGCCTCGTCTGCGATGCCCGCGGCTCTGCGCAGCAGCTCAATCTCGGCTGGAGACTTGTGCAATCGCAGCTCCCAGAGGACGCGCGAGAAGTCCACGAAGGTCGCGTCCGGGAGCGCTCTTTTCAGACCCTCGAAATGCTTGAGCGTCAGGTAGTGAGAATCAAGCTCGAGTGCTATCGCTTTGTCCGCTAGCCCCAGATCCGCCAGCGTACGCCCGACGACCTCCATTGGGTTGGCGCTGTCTGGGAAGGTCACGTAATGCTCCAGCCAGGTCGATTCGACCATGGAGGGCTCGTCGAGGCGTCGAAAGACCATGACCGGTTCACCCTGGAGCGGCACGATGCAGGCCTGGTACATCGTCGCCGACGGGCTGAAGCCGGTGAGATAGGCGAGGTGCTCCTTCTCGTCAACCAGGACGACGTCAGCCCCTCGCTCACTCATTTTTGCCCGAACCTTGTCCAGGCGCGCGCGATACTCCTGCACTTCGAACGGAAGTGACGGTGTTGAAGCCATGTGCGACCCCTTCCTGACGCGATGTTGGCACGATGCTCGTCGTTCGGCAGTTCATCCTCGGTACCTACAGCTTCCGTTCTGAACCGGCTTAAGGCAAGGGGGCGAGATCTGACCACCGATGAGGTCGGCAATACTCGCCAAATGGTCCCGTTCGGCTCCCGTTAATCGGGCTATCTTGACTCGCAGCCACATGGGACCTGGCTGGACTTCCGTGTCTGCTCCCCATCGCAGCACCCGCACAGCGCATGCTGATGCCGATAACACTGGTCAACCCAATAAGCCTGTACGTTCACCCCCACTTGCGCCCTCGATGCGCAGTCAGTACCTGTGTCATCAAGTCACTTTGCCTGATTGGCAACAATTGACCCGCGACCTCCTGGTCAGTAGACTGCGAACGTACTCACCGTACGGACGATTACGCCCGTGCGAATGTCGGGTAGAACTCTAGGAGCTGGGATAATGATCAAGGTTCCAAGCCGGCGGTCGCTCTGCACGTTTCTCGCAACCACGGTATTCCTGTCGACCGCGACGATTCTCCCCGCGGCGGCGGATAGCGCACATGTCATTCGGCCTGGTGAGACCCTGAGCGGCATCGCTGACGCATATGGCGTCCCACTCGATGTACTCGCCGCGCAGAATCACATCGCCAACGTCAACCTGATCTACGCCGGTGAGACGATCACCGTCCCGGGTCAGGCGCCACCAGCCGGCCCGCCTCCCGCTGGAAGCTACACCGTTCAGCCGGGCGAGACGCTGACGTCGATTGCCTCGATGCGGCGCACGACCGTCGCGCAGTTGATCTCCGCCAACCCGGATCTCGTAGATCCCAACACGATCTACGTTGGGCAAACGCTGGTCATCCCCGGTGGATCGACATCGACATCGGCCCCCGTCGTCGCCTCGGCCGCGAATGTCCAGTCGCTGCTCGCCGAGAACGCGACCCGCTACGGGTTGGAACCAGCCATGGTCGAGGCACTCGCCTGGCAGGAGAGCGGCTGGCGCCAGGACGTCGTCAGTTCCGCCGGGGCGATTGGCGTCATGCAGCTTATGCCCGCGACCACTGACTGGCTCGCGACCGACATCGTCGGGCGGCCGCTCGATGCCAGCGGAAACGTCACCGACAACGTCGAGGGAGGCGTCGCCTATCTGCGGTTCCTGATCGACCGCACCGGAAGCGTCGAGCAGGGCATCGCGGCGTACTACCAGGGACCGGGCAGTCTCCAGCGTGACGGCATGCTCGCCGAGACGCATCAATATGTCGCCAATGTCATGGCAATCAGGTCGTATCTTCTGGTCTACGGCGTCCCACCACGATAGCGGGCGCCGCGCAACATTGAGTCCCCACTCCCCTTGCTCCGCGCCGGTATCCCCCTGACGCGGACAGGAAGCCAAACGGGATCGCCATGGTGGCGATCCCGTTTGGTCATTTGAGCGCGGACCGCGGAAGCATGATCCAGCGTTTCATTCCCGTTGCGTTCTGCCTGCCGATCCAGGTTGCCCGCACACCTTCCCGGCTGACTACCCGATGATCGTCAGCAGTTCATCCAGGCTTCGGATCACCCTGACACCGCGTTCGGGCGGCGTCTCGAAGTGGCCTTGTCGGTCGAGCAGCACCGCGTGCATCCCAACGGCGAGCGCGCCCCGGACGTCCGTGGTCACGTCGTCACCAACGTGCACCGCTCGTCCCGGTTCGGATGCTCCAATGTCAAGCGCACGTTGGAAGATCTCGGGCGCCGGTTTCTCGATGCCGACGAACTCCGACATCACCCAATAGCCAAGGTACTGTGCGAACCCGAGCGCCTTCAGAATCTTCGGCATCGATGGCCAGGTGTTCGAAACGGCGGCCAGCTTCAGCCCCCGCAGCCACAGCTCGCGCAGTGCCGGGAGCGCGTCGTCGTACGCCACGTACATGCGCGGAGAATCGAAGGCTTGCTTCACCGCGGCAGTCGCCCGGTCTAAGTCGCCATCCGCGACGCCCGCGTGCTCAAGCACGTTACGAATAAACCGGCGTCGACGCGCTTCGCCGGCTTCCGGGCTGACCTTATGATCCTCGGGCACGCTCTCAGCGCGCCGCGCTCGCGCCCTTGGCCGCTCGGCGACGATCGCCGTCTGGATGCGCCCTTCATCCA
Source organism: uncultured Chloroflexia bacterium (assembly GCA_963728335.1). Classification (GTDB taxonomy): domain Bacteria; phylum Chloroflexota; class Chloroflexia; order Thermomicrobiales; family Thermomicrobiaceae; genus CALAGB01. The sequence goes on along the minus strand of CAVSJP010000003.1, from coordinate 479,259 downwards.
CCGTCAAGCCGATCTCGGCGAGCACCCTTACCCATTCCGGCACCTGATCCGGCCGGAAGGTCAGCAGCGTGCCCCCGATGTCGAACGTCACCAGTTCGACCGCCAGGCATGGTGTTGACATACCCTTCCTTCACAGCTCACGAATGCGGCATGACCCCGCGACAGGTCCACGGCCCTCTGTCATCATAGGCCAACGCGGATATCGCGACGATCCGGTTCAGGCACCGGCAGACTGGAAGGACACGACCTCGTGAGCAGAGTTCGCATCACCGTTGGCCCCTTGACCTTCATCGCCCGCTGGGAAGATGAGGTCGCACCGAAGACCTGCGCCGCGTTTCGCGCGCAACTCCCCTTCCGCAACAAGATCATCCAGGCGCGTTGGAGCGGTGAAGCCGCGTGGATCCCACTCGGCGATTTCGACCTGGGTATCGGCTTCGAGCATCACACCAGCTACCCGTCACGTGGCGACATCCTGCTCTATCCTGGTGGCTACAGTGAGACCGAGATCCTCTTCCCCTACGGCTCGACCTGCTTTGCCAGCAAGATGGGCCAACTCGCCGGAAACCACTTCCTGACCATCATCGAGGGTCAGGAACACCTCACGGAGCTCGGACGCCTCGTCGTCTGGGAAGGCGCGCAAGACATCCTGTTTGAGGAGGAGTGAGAACCGTTCCGCCTCTACACCCCTATCGCCGTCGCCGGTGTGTATGGGAAGACCCCCGCGTGCAGCTCGCCGGTTTCCGGGTCGATCTTCACGCCGTTCGGCCGGGCGAAGAAGCTGGAGGAGATCGACTCCTCGCGACGCACGATCTGATGTCCCATCTGCTCGAGCTGGTCGATCACTTCAGCCGGGAAACGTGTCGAGATCTCAGTCTCCGGACCTTCCGAGTGGACGCGCGGCGCCGAAACCGCCGCCTGCATCCCGAGACCGAAGTCGATCAGGTTGACGATGATCTGATACACCGCCGACATCACCCGGCGACCGCCCGGTGAGCCCACGGCCGCATAGGGCTTACCGTCCCGCATCAGGATCACCGGCGTCGCCGCCGACATGACGCGTTTACCTGGTCCAATCGAGGTGACCGCGCCTGGCCGTGGATCGAACCAGGTCACGGCGTTGTTCAGCGTGATCCCGGTCCCCTTGATCACGACGCCGGAACCGAAGGCCGCGCCCAGTGTCGAGGTCAGCGAGACGACGTTCCGATCCCGATCGACAATCGAGATGTGGGTCGTCTGTCCCTCGCCGGTCACCCCAGCACGCTCTGGGTAGACCGCCTCGCGACCCGGTTCGAACGGCCAGGGATCTCCCGGTCCGTCCTCTGGCGTGGCGTGGTCAGGATCGATCGTCGCCCGTCGTGTCTCGGCATATCCACGCGAAATCGCCCCCTTGAGCGGTACCGGCGCCAGATCCGGATCACCCAGGAACGAGAGGCGGTCTACGAGCGCCCGTCGCAGTGCCTCGATGATCAGATGCGTGGCCTCGGTCGATTGAAAGCCCATCTTGCCCAGGTCGTACCCTTCGAGGATCTGCAAGGCTTCGGCGATCGTCGGATAGCCGCTGCAGATGAGCTGGCCCATCACCTGATAACCGCGGTAGTCGATCACCCCCGGATCAAAGATGCGCGTGGCGTGCGCTGCCAGGTCGTCCTCGGTAATCAGGCCGCCATTGTTCCGCATGTCCTCGGCGATCAGCCGGGCGACCTCCCCGTGGTACACCGTGTCCGGACCGTGCTCCGCAATCAGCTTCAGCGTCCGTGCCAGATCCGCCTGAACCAGCTTGTCCCCACCGCTACCGACTGATGGTGCGGGCGGCGCGCCGCTGGGCCGGAAGAAAGTGCGCTTCGACTCGGGAAAGCGATGTAGATTCTCATAGGCCGCGGCGATCGACATCGCCACGTAGTGGTTGACCTCGAACCCTTCTTCGGCGAGCTTGATGGCCGGTTGCAGGACCTCGCTCCATGGGAGCCGGCCGTAGCGGCGGTGCGCTTCACCCAGCAGGTGCGGCGTGCCGGGCACGCCAGGCGCCAGCCAGCCGGTGTTGTTGGCGTCTCCCTTGGTCGCGGGCCAGCCATACATGCCGGATGCCGGCGCGTCCGGATCGAGTTCGAACATCTCCGGACGAATCGCACGCGGCAGAACGGTGCTACCGTCGAAGCAGAGCGTCCGTCCGCTCGCCGCATCCCGGTAGACCATGAAGGCGATGCCGCCCACCCCGCTCATGAAAGGCTCGACCACGCCGACCGCGAAGGCCGTCGCGACCGCCGCGTCGATGGCGCTGCCGCCGCGTCTGAGCATCGACGCTCCAGCCTCAGCCGCCAGAGGCTGCATCGCCGCGACCATGCCATCTTGCGAAACTGCTTCGGTCTTATCGATGATCCACTGGCTCCGTGTGCCCAAGGTTCATCCTCCAGTTGGTTGCCCGATCCGATGATGTCTCCATACTAACGCCCCCGGCCATGGCTGCAAATGACCGCGGCGGCAGCGCCGGCCGGCCGGTATGCGACAATAGGCGAGCGACAGGACTGTCCGCATCGCGGACAATCAGGGAGGAAGAGCGATGGACGCATCCGACAACAGATTCGGCTTTTCGACCAGAGCAATCCACGCGGGCGAGCACGCCGACCCCGCCACCCGCTCCCACAACACGCCGATCTACCAGACCACGACCTATCAGTTTCATTCGCTGGAGGACAAAGCCGCGGTCATGAGCGGCGAGACGGAGGGCTGGGTCTATACCCGCGGTGGCAACCCGACCACGTCAGCCATTGAGAAGAAGATCGCTGACCTGGAGGGCGCCGAGGCGGCCGTGGCTGGGGCCTCCGGCATGGCCGTGATCGCGGCCGCGCTCCATTCGCTGGCTCGCTCCGGCGACCACATCGTCGCCTCCGACGACATCTACTTCTGGGCGAACATCTTCATGAACGAGGAGGCTCCGGCCGACAACGTCGGCGTCACACGGGTCGACATCACCGATCTCGACGCCGTTCGTGCCGCCATCAAGCCGAACACCAAAGTCATCTACACCGAGTTCCTGGCCAATCCAAGCATCCGCGTAGCCAACATCCCGGCGCTCGCCGAGATCGCCCGCTCCAATAACGTGATCCTCATCGTGGACAACACCTTCTGCAGCCCCTATCTCTTCCGTCCGCTGGAGCATGGCGCGCACCTCTCACTCCACTCCGCGACCAAGTACATCAGCGGCCACGGTGACGCCCTGGCCGGAGTCATCGCGGGCGACAAGACGCTGATCGATCCGATCCTGCGGCAGATCGAGGTCCTCGGCTCATGCATCAGCCCGTTCAACTCCTGGTTGCTGCTGCGTGGTGTCAAGACACTGGAACTGCGCATGGAGCGGCACTGCCAGAACGCGATGGAACTGGCACGTTTCCTCGAGCGGCAGCCGGAGGTTACGAAAGTCAACTACGCCGGGCTCGAGAGTCACGCCGGACACGACGTCGCCAAGCGCCTGCTGAACGGCAAGTACGGCGGCATGCTTTCCTTCGAGATGGATGGCGACGCTGAAGTGCCCAGCCGGTTCGCCAACGAGTTGAAGCTCTGCGCACACGCCGTGAGCCTCGGAGACGTCTCGACGCTCGTCTGGCCGCACGGGGAAGGCCGGGTCCGCGTCTCGGTTGGTTGCGAGAACGCGGCCGACATCATCGGCGATTTCGAGCAGGCGTTCGAATCGGTCAAAGCGCTGGCGGTATAGATCGCGAGCTGCCGCCGTTACCCGATGTGCTCGGCGCCGTCCGCGCTGCTGGCAATTCCGGCGATACCACGGCGCGTGTCGTCGGAATTCGCAACCCGGAGCAGCATCGCCCGGTCTTCCTCAATGAAATTCGACGCATTGATCTGAGAAACAGTCAGGGAAACTTGCTCCCAGACGGGTCGCGCGCGCTCGTCACCTACCCGGCCCGCAATCGAGCGAAGAGCATGCAGTAGGTGCATGGTGACGTCCACATCGTTTCGCGCCGCCCGTCGAATTTGCGCGAAGGAGGACTCCACGAAGTCGGAGAAGTCTGGGCGTCGAATCCATACCACGGTCGAACTCGATTCATCGTCGTCCGACCTCCGCTCGACCGCCGACGGGAAGGACCTTCCTCCAAGCTCAATCAGCACGTTGCTGAGGGTTGCGATAACGTGTTCCGCCGTGGTGGGGTCATTGACCGCAGGCGAAAGCGCTCTCAATGCAATGTCCACTAACTGACGAACTCCGAACAGGACGTCATCCGGCAATGTCCGCTGCCGGTCCAGGATAAACGCCGACCGGATCTTCTTGATGCAGTCCGCGTCGTCGATCGATTCGCTCACCTTCAAGAGGACCATATCGGTGGGAACGTACTGGCCGGGAGCGATGTCAATGATGCCAACGGAACCACCCGGCAGTTGCCGGAGAATGGCGTCCTCATTGATGGACCGGAGAAAGCCGAACGACTCTGAATGGACCTTGAAGGCGTCTTGATCGGCGGAGAGCCTGCGAATGTCTGTGGCGCGGATGTCAGATCGCGATTCGGCAGGTTCATCCTCGTCACGCGTCTGCTCTGGAAACCGTTCCTCGACGATCGAAAACAGCGTCCGGTGCACGCGCTCAATCACGGTCGCGCTCTGAAGCAGCGTGGCAATATGATGGACGTAGTACACCAGGAGCGCAACGCAGACGACCGCCAGGAGAATCGCCAGGGTAATGCTGAGGACAGGTACGAAGTTCGACACCCCGCCGGACGCGCTGCGGACACGGCGAAGAATGAGGATGCAGTAGACGAAGGTGGCGACATAGGAGCCCAACACCCATTGGACGCCACGATCGTCAGTGAAGTTCCGTAGCACGCGTGACGTGAACTGTGTGGAGGCCTGCTGCATTGTCAGGATGGTGATCGAAAACAGGAGCGAAATGACCGTAATCAGCGATCCCGCCAACGTCGAGATGAGCGTACGCGCCGCGTCTGGGGAACCATAGAAGAGCCACCCCCGGTGTGCCGCGATCTGCCGTGGCAGGTGGGTGTCAATGGTGGGCACCCCGTATGAGAGGATCACCGCGAGCAATCCCAGGGCAGTAGGCAGAAACCAGAGACTGGTCTTCGTGTTCTGCCAGGCATCCTGCATCCGGTCCACTGAAAATGAAGTCATGACAGCTGATTCACTACGCCGCCGCCGCCCTTCGCCGGCCCACCCACTCGAATTCGAGACAGCATGAGACCAGACGGCTGCCGCCCGCTAGCAAATGAGGATTTCGCAGGATTGCCGCCAGCGCTCGATTCAATGCGCCAGCGGCAGCGCAGCCTGAAACCGCTCGGAGGATCACCGCCTGGCAACTATTGATCGGGCAGAAGCTCGAACGTCGCGCTCTCACCGGGGGTCAGTGGCTCGTCGCCGCTGGAGCGCTGCACGTTTGTCTGATACTTACGCGCGGCCGAAGCAGAGACGCTGCGGGCTAGCTCGTGGTCAGTCACGTGCCGCCCCGTGACCGGGATGTCGCGACCGTCGATGTGCAGGATTCCACGCCCCCGCGACAAGAAATTCTGGGGCCAATCACGCTGCAATCCACCGCCGCTGCGGATAAATATCCGGTCGTCCTCAACGAAGATCCAGAGGATCTTGCGCGACGGATTGCCGGATTTTCGGCCCCACGTCGTCAGCTCAACCTCGCGCTGCTCCCGTGCCGCGTCAATTACCGGCTGCTCAAAACTCGACATGATTCGCGTCTCCTCACTTCGATCATTCCCGTTCCGCCGACGGATCCACTTCGTGCCTTCATGTGTTGGAGCTCATTCGCTCGGGCTCGCGATCGACGACGGGCTAAACAGCTTCCAGAGTCCCTCCGAGACAACCTGGACGGTGCCGTCGACCACCTTGATGGCGGTCTGATCGTCAATTGCGTACGTTGGCACGGGTATCCGTGCCGCCCACTTTTCTGCGTTGGCCAGCGAAGCGTCCGGGTGATTCTCGTGATCCAGGTGCGGGATCACCGCAAAGTCCACCAGTCCCAGTCCCTGAGCTGTGACCAAGATCCTGCTGACTTCTCCCTGCGGCGTGGCGAATACGATATCTTCCGATGTAAGCGCCTCGCCGCTTCCCCTGGGCGGATCAACGTAGGTTTCGCCGATGGTGGCGGTGGCCGCCATGCTCCCGGCGCTCACCCCCACATAGACCGTCTCGTGCCGCAGCGACGGTAAGAGATCCGCGAGTCCCGACTGTCGCATCCAGTGGCACAGATACAGGACGTCACCTCCCCCAACCAGCAAGGCGTCAGTCTGCTGGAGCATCGGGACCCAGGCGCTTCGATTGATGCTGGGCAGGGCGGTCAGTTCCAGCACGCCCAACGACTTCCAGCCTAATCCGCTCAACTGGCCGTTGGCGGTTCCGCTGATTGCCCGCCAGGCCATGCCGGGACCACCCGGGAAGGGGTAGATCGCGGTAGGAATGATGAGGGCGCTCGACTCGGAAATCGGTTTGCCCAGGAGGTCGACCAGCGCCTGCTGGATGCTCGTGTTCTTGATGCCAGACGACGTTAGAAGAAGCCTCATACTGCCTTCCCTTGGCGATGTCGTCGCCCTGCTCCATGAGCCAGCCTCTCGATCGAGACCAACTCACTGCCCGGTGACAGCCAGCGCCTGAGCGCGAAATTGGACTGCGCGGATACAGCATCAGCGACGAGCACGATGTTCCTTGCTCATCTCCCTGTTTGTCAATGCCCTTGATCCGCGACGGTGAACGTCTGTTCCGCGTGCACGCTTCGGTGAGGAGAGTCGCCGCCCTCTCGGTTCGCGTCCTTCACCGCGTCGGCAGTATGATGCCGGTACGCGACGACTGACACGAGAGCGAAGGGAGCCGCACGTGCCGGACATCATTCGCGATCACGAGCGATCGATCCCTCCGGAGATCATCGAAGGATTTCGGGAGATCGGCGTTGGTGATATAGGGCACATCCTGCAGTGGGGATTCATGAGCACCGCCGTCCGGCCGGTCTGGCGTGACATCCATCTCGTGGGCACGGCAGTGACACTGCGAATGCCGAGCACGGGCGGCATGTCCAACCGCAAGATCATCGAGGTCGCTCAGCCCGGCGACGTCATCGTGATGGACCGCGGCGGTGACACCGAGATCGCCTGTTGGGGTGGCTTCACCACCATGCTCGCCAAAGCTAAGGGGATCGCCGGACTCATTGTCGACGGCGCGATCACCGACACCATGGAGATTACCGACCTCCGCTGGCCGGTCTACTCGCGTTCAGTCTCCGGGCTCCTGGCGCGCGGCAATGGCGTCGACAGCGAGATCAACACGACGGTCAACTGCGGCGGCGTACCAGTCTCGCCGGGGGATCTGATCGTAGCCGACGACGACGGCATCGTGGTGATCCGGCCAGAAGATGCCGCCGACGTGCTCGAGCGAGTGCGGCAGCGCTTCGCCAATTCGCCGAACATTCGCCAGTGGCTACGAGATGGCAAATCGATTCTGGACTATCCACGGGTCGCCGAGTTCCTGAACTCGGATTGAGCCGATCGGGGCGGCACGCCGGCATACGAAAGGACGTGACATGACGACTATCGGACTCATCAGCCCGGGCGAAATGGGGAGCGCGATCGGCGCTGTGCTGAACCATCACGGCGCGACGGTCGTGACCAACCTCTCCGGGCGCAGCGCCCGCTCGGTCGAGCGGGCCGTAAATCGCGGCATCACGGACGTCGGAAGTGACGAGGCGCTGGTCGAGCAGGCCGACGTGCTCCTCTGTGTTGTGGCCCCGGCACTGGCTGGCCAAATCGCCGAGCGTGTTGCGGCTGCGGTCAAAGTGACCGGGTCGAGCCTCCTCTACGTCGACTGCAACGCCATTGCGCCGCACACAGTCCGTCCAATCGAGACGCTGATCACCGCTGTTGGCGCACGCTTCGCTGATGCGGGCATCGTTGGCGGTCCACCCGTGATCGGCGGGACCGGTCCTCGCCTGTATGCGTCCGGTCCCGGCGCTGCGGAGTTCGAGTCCCTGCGCGATTTCGGCCTCGACATCCGCGTAATCGGCACGGAATCGGGCAAGGCGTCCGGACTGAAGATGTGCTACGGCGCGCTGACCAAAGGACTCAACGCGTTGGCAACCGAAATATTGGTCGCGAGCCGGGCGCTCGGGCTCGGTGATGTGCTCGATGCCGAACTCAGTTCCAGCCAGCGAGACCTCGTCACCTGGATGCAGCGACAGGTTCCGACTATGCCCGCCAAATCCGACCGTTGGGTCGGCGAGATGGAGGAGGTCGCCTCGACCTTCGAGGCACTCGGCTTGCCGCCTCAGTTCCACCAGGGAGCAGCCACGCTCTTCCAGTGGATCGCCGATGTCAAGCCAGACGGCGATCTCGGACCGCGGTTCTCCACCTGGCAGACCACCGACGAGATCGCCGCCGCGCTGGCGGATCGCCTCCCGCGGACATAGCGGCGCTTATCCGCGCACCTAGCACCGCGGGAACATCGCCAGCTTTTCCGCCGTTACCAGCTGTGGGCTGCCGGGATCGGCCCAATTGCCGTCTCCGGTTCCCCGGTCGTAAAATAGGCTAGAAAAGTCGCTCAGATAGGATCGATTTCGATGCATGGCGAGTACAAGACACCGGGCGGCAAACTGGTCGTCGTCGACCTGGAGATCGCCGATCAGCGATTCAGTCAGGTCGTCGTCAGCGGTGATTTCTTTCTCGAGCCCGCCGAGGCGCTTTCGCAGATCACCGAATCGATCGAGGGACTCGCGGCAGACGCCACCGAGCCGGAGATCGCCGATCACGTCCGAGACTCGATCGCGCCGGACGTCGCGATGATCGGCTTTTCACCCGAAGCCGTCGCCAAAGCAGTGAGGCGGGCTGTTGATGAGCGCTGACGCTCGCTGGACCGACTACTCCTGGAAATTGATACGTGGCGAGCCGGTCGCCGCGCCCGTCAACCATGCGATCGACGAGGTACTGACGCGCCGGGTTGGTTCCGGCGAGCGCCCGCCAACCGTCCGCTTCTGGGAACGACTCCAGCCGGAGGTGGTGATCGGGCGCTTTCAATCGGTAAAGAATGAGGTCGACGAGACGACCGCCAGAGATCTCGGCATTCCGGTCACCCGCCGCATGACCGGTGGCGGCGCGATGTACGTCGAGGTGCCGAACATCATCACCTACTCGATCTACGCCCCCGCCGACCTCGTTGCGGGCATGTCCTTCGTCGACTCCTACGCGTTCCTCGACGAGTGGGTCATTCGCGCGCTCAAGGCACTTGGCATCGATGCCTGGTACGAGCCGATCAACGATATTACGTCAAGTCAGGGTAAAATCGGCGGTTCGGCGCAGGCTCGTCGCTTCGGCGCCGTCCTGCACCACACGACCATGTCCTACGATCTGAACTCTGACCGCATGCTCAAGGTGCTCCGCATCGGCAAGGAGAAGCTAAGCGACAAGGGGATCACCAGCGCGGCCAAGCGCGTGGGGCCGCTCCGTCTCCAGACGCAACTGCCGCGACAGACCTTCATCGACCGTATGATCGAGGAGTTCACTCAGAGTTATGGTGCCGAGATGGACGTGCTGACGGACGAAGAGATCGGCAACGCCGAAGAGTTGACATGCGACAAATACGGCACCGACGACTGGACCTACTCCATCCCGTAGCAGCGGTCCGTTGCTCAATCGAACCCAACAAAAACCCGGACGTCAGCAGACGTCCGGGTTGCGTTCAATTTCTTGTGAAGGCGGTCGTGCGCCGCTCAGCGGAAGAGCGGCGAGCCCTTGCCGCGGTCCCGTTTGGCCGCCTCGGCAATCCGCGCCAGGTCTTCCGACGTGAAGACGTGCTCGACCATCTCCTTGGCGGTGAACATATGCTCGACCAATTCGCGCCCACCGGCGGTCCCGGACGGTTCCAATCCTCGCAACAGGATGCCATCCTCGAGCTGTAGGAGCACCACGTCCTGCACGCCATGGTCGTCAACGTAGCGCCCGATCGCGCGCAAGATGTCCTCGTAGCGATAGAGCTCGACCCCGGACCCGTTATTTCCTGACATCGTCCCCGACCCCCAACATTCGAGCCAGCCACGGCCTGACCCGTGTGCTACTGATAAACGTGTCGCCGCTTGTTCGCGACGTAGTCGACCAGAATGTACTCCCCCAGATGATCCGGCTCCGCGAAGAAGGCACGACCCTTGTTGATCTTGGCCATCTCGCTCACGAAACCAGCCATGTACGGACTCCGCTCAAGCATGAACGTGTTGATTGTAATCCGCTCCCGGGTACAGCGCACCACCTCTTTGAGTGTCTCTTGTAATGTCTGGTAGGTCGGCGGATAGGAGAAGCGTACCTGTGACCCGTCGAAGTGGGCGGTTGGCTCGCCATCGGTTATTACAATGACCTGTTTGTTGCCACCCTTGTGCCGGGCCAGGAGCTGGCGCGAGAGCATGAACCCGTGCTGCATGTTCGTGCCGTAGTTATATTCATCCCAGCTGATACTCGGTAGCATCGATGGCTTCAGTTCGCTGGCAATATACGAAAACCCGATGATGTAGAGGTTGTCCCGCGGGAACTGCGAGCGGATCAGACTATCCAGCGCGAGCGCCACCTTCTTGGCGGCGGTGAAGCAGCCGTTGTAGAGCATCGAGCGAGACATATCGACCATCAGCACTGTGGACGACTGCGACATCATCTCGGTGCGGTAGACCTCGAAGTCCTCCGGCTGAAGTCGGACGGGGCTACCGATGCCATCGCGATGCACCGCGTTCATCACGGTCTTGGGGAGATCGAGCAGGAACGGATCACCGTACTCGTAGGTCTTGCTGTCGTCGGTCCGTTCGCCGCCACCCCCGGCCCGGTCGAGCTTGTGCTCGCCAAAGCGGTCTCGCTTCAAGTGCTGGAAGATGTCGTGCAGCGCCTTCTGGCCAATCTTGCGTACGCCCAGCGGCGTCAGTTCGAAGCCGCGGCGGGTGCGTTGGATGTACCCGGCATCCTCGAGCATCTTGGTCAGCTGGCGCAGCTGGTCCAGATCCTGTCCGATGTCGTCGCCCAGCAGCTCCCGAATCTTCTGGTCGTCGACGTTCTCCAGATCGCGCCAGTCCCGGACACCCTTGAGCTGATCCTCGACCTCCTCCATTTCGCGCAGCCGATCCATCAGTCGCATCGCTTCACCCAGCGTCAGCTCTTCGCTGCCGCCTACGTCGAACTGGCTGCGATACGGATTGTTCGGCATCATCTGGCCGAGGTTCTGAGCCAGCTGGCCCATCTGCTCCTGAATCTCGGGATCGCGCATCACGGCGTCGAGCGATTCCTGCAGCTGCTGGCGCATCTCGGGTGTCATCGAGTCCAGCAGGTTCTGCATGGCTGCCATCTGCCGAGCCATGTGGTCCAGGAGTTCGTCCAGGCTATTGATGTTCGGGCCGAAGTAGTGCCCGTGCTTGTGCATGAAGCGCTCGAAGTCCGGCTCGCCGCCGCGCATGCGCTCTTCGAGCATCTCGTTGAGGTCCCGCAGCATGTTGCGCATGCCCTGCATGTCTTCCGGCGACATGTTTTGGAGCGCCTGCTGCATCCCCTGGAAAGTCTGCTGCAACATCTGCTGCTGCAGCGACGCCAGCAAATCCTGGAATTTCTGGCGCGCGGCGGGATCCATGAATTCGTAGTCGTTGAGCTCTTTGATGCGACCGGCGGGATCTCCAGGCAGGCCGTCAAGCGCCTGCTGATTGCGCGCGGCCATACGTTCGAGCAGTTTGTGGATGCTCTCGTCGTACTCGCCGGCCTCGCCGTCACCCGCCTCGCCGGACTCACCCGTCTGGCCCTGGCCAGACTGCTGGCCGGTTTGCGAGCCAGATTGCTGCTTGCCGGACTGTTGTTGTCCCGATTGTTGCTGTCCAGTTTGCTCGCCGGGCTGCTGCTCGCCGGATTGGCCCTGCTGATTCTGGTGCATCTGCTCGAGCCGCTCCCGCCCCTGACGCAGACGATCGTCGATGCCGGAGCGCTCGGTTTCGATCACGTCGTCGAGCGCCTTGTTCAGATCATCGAGAATCGAGCCGAGGTCGTAGCGGTTCATCTCCTGCTGACGCATGCGCCGGATACGCTCCATCAGGTCGCGCATGCCGGGCATCTGGGTGCCGTCCTGCTGCTGGGTGCCCCAGCGGAAGAGACGCTGCAGCGCACGGTTCAAGTCGCCGTCCGAGAGAACGTCGTCCGAGATGGCGTCCATGACGGCATCGGCGTCGAACGGATTGATCTCCTGGGTGCCGTCCCAGCGCGAGTAGCGAGTGTCGAATGCGGACCAACGTGACATGGTGTTACCCCCGATAGAGCGTGCCGCCCGCGCCGGACGAACGGTCTTTGTTCAGACGCCGATTGAGATGCAGCCCTTCGAGCACGAATTCGACCGTGGCCGCGATGGCGGCGGGATCCCCACTGGCCTCCAGGGTGGTTGCCGCTTCGCGCATGCCGTCCATGTGTGATACCTGGTGGACGTATTCCATCGCCGGCATCATGTCGGACGTCTCGACGGTCAGGCCGTTCTCGAAGCCAAGAATCAGGTCGTCGAAATCGCGTGACGAGAAATGGCGATTGAAGGTCGTCAGAATCGCGCCCTGGATCAGCTTGTCGACCACCCGATCCTCCTGCACGTCACCCATCGCCTCCAACTCGATCTTGCCCGTTGTCGAGGCGATCGCGGCATGGAGATCACTGATGCGCGGCACGGCGTGCTTCTCATTCAGGCGAATTGCCCGTTTGACCGCGTTACTCACCACATTCTCGTAGTTGGCGATCGACATGCGAACACTCACGCCGGAGCGCTGGCTCACATCATGGCTGCGGCGCGCCAGGTGCGTCGTTTCGGCGATGATCTCGCGCATATAGTCCGGCACGACGACGTCGACGCCGGCCGTCTGGAAGTGCGTGCGCTCCTGTTCCATGATGTCGACTTCGAGGTCGATGGTGTTCGGGTAGTGGGTGCGAATCTGCGAGCCGTAGCGGTCCTTCAACGGGGTGATGATCCGGCCGCGATTGGTGTAGTCCTCCGGGTTGGCGCTGGCGACGACATAGACGTCGAGCGGCAGCTGAATGCGGTAGCCGCGCACCTGGACGTCCCGCTCCTCCATGATGTTCAGCAGACCAACCTGAATGCGCTCGGCCAGGTCCGGAAGCTCGTTGATGGCGAAGATGCCGCGGTTCGTCCGCGGGATCAGGCCATAGTGAATCGTCAGTTCGTCCGAGAGATAGCGGCCCTCGGCGACCTTGATCGGGTCGACTTCGCCGATCAGGTCCGCGATGGTCGTGTCTGGTGTCGCCAGCTTCTCGGCATAGCGCCGATTGCGCGGCAGCCACTCGATCGGGGTCTTGTCGCCTTCTTCTTCGACGCGCTCTTTGGCGAAGCGGCTCACCGGCTCGAACGGATTGTCGTTGATCTCACTATCGGCAACGATCGGCACCTCGTCATCCAGGAGATTGATGAGCCCACGGGCCATACGAGTCTTCGCCTGTCCCCGCTCGCCCAGAAAGATCACGTCTTGCCCGGAGAGAACGGCGTTCTCGAGTTGAGGGATCACGGTCTCTTCGTAGCCGATGACGTTGGGGAAGATCGGATCGCCTGATCTCAGCTTCTCGATCAAGTTCTTGCGCATCTCTTCGCGCACCGACATAACCTGGTAACCGCTTTCGCGGAGTTCGCCGAGCGTACGCGGCTTACTCATATGGAACCTGCTCCTTAATACGCCGATGGGAGTCCCGTGGGGTCATGTGCCAGTGGGATCGTGCAGACGCAAATTCTCGACCGACGATGAACCTAATCGTACTACCGGGCAAGCATATGTCAATTGGCAATGGGGCGTTGCAGCGCCGCCACTCGGGGCGCGAGGAGACCCTGCCAGGTTGCACCGATGGAGCGCTCAGGATCGGTCCTGAAACTGGCGAATTGCTTCAGCCAGCGAGCCAATCTCCGCTGGCGTCTCACGCTGGAGACGCTCAAGGAATTGTTCCCGGCGCGCCAGCTCGCTCGTGGCCGCGCTGCGGTCGATCCCGAAGCGATCCGACAGGACGCCGATCAACCGTCCAGGACGTGACACGAGCGGACTTTGCAAGACGTCCCGCTCGACGATCGTTTCCGCACGGATGCCGTCGTCGCTCGCGTTGATCAATTCAACACGTTTCAGACGGCGCAGGAAATTCGACGACCGGCTGCCGCCGTCGAGCGTGAGCACGAAGTCGATCCGGCCGACCAGGTGCCGCGGAACCTCCAGCGGGAAGGAGGTCAACAGATCGATCATCTCGTCCGCGCTGTTCGCGTGGAGTGTCGTCGCGATCGCGAAGCCTTCGCCCGCGACCTCGAATAGGCGCCGAACACCCTGTCCCCACATGTACGTAGGGAGGTTGTCGCTGATCTCGTTACACAGCAGGTACGTCGAGGCCGGATCGTGCGATTCGTGAAAATCGAACCGCTCGTACCAGCCGCGGAGATAGAGCGTCTGGACGCCGGGCGCCAGAAAGTCGAGCAGGGCCGTCAGCAGCGTCGTCTTGCCCGCATCCTCGAGGTTACTCGCCACGACAAACGACGCGCGCTGCTCGATTGCCATCCAGAGGAACGCCGCGGTGCGCGCGTCGAGATTGCCCTCGTGCAGCAGATCGAGCATGGTGAGGCGTCGTTCGGGACTCGGCCGGTGCCCCCACCAGCCAAACGGCAGGGTTCGATCGGGAGCGCTTGAGTTGAACCGAGAATCCATGAACAACATCCCCAGAGCGTGTTGGGCCGAGCGCGCATGCGATCGGGCACCAAGCCGATGTGCCGAAGCTACATCGTCACGCTGACTATGACGATCCGCTTACCCGCGGGTTGCGGTGACTGAGGTCAGGCTGCGGACAGAGCCGCGTTGACGTGATCGGGCACGAGCGGCACGTCGGCATCCTCATCGTCGAGAACACCGAGCTCTTGCAGCACCAGTGCGCGGTGCTTGCAATACGGGTGAAAGCTGCTACCACGACACGAGCAGAGTAGATCACCGTCGAGAATCGTCACCTCGTAGGCCACGCCGTCATGACTATGGCTCGTCACGACCCAGGATCGGCGGTCGTCGTTTATGCGGAACGCTTTCAGTCCCTCTCGCTCGGCCTTCTCTGACATTCTAATCCACGTCGCGATCGAGACAACCTGCTCAAATCGGAACGACATTGTGCCTGCTTCCATTCCAGGACCGGGGCCACCATTTACCCAGTAATTATGCCAAATTTGGTGACTCTCCGGCACGAAATTCGGCGTCTGCGTCACATAAAATAGTCGATCAGTCGCTGCCGAAATCGACATGGTTTAGGCCTGTCAGACAAGGGTGCCAGGGACTGTGAAGTAACGTCGCAGCGTCCCTTTTTTGGGCACGAGCCGACGCTTGTTCTATGACTCTCAGACAAATGAGTCCTGGATAGTCGCGACAGCGTCGTCGCGGCTCGCGAAGGAACTCGACCTGACGTGCTCCCCAAAAACTGGACCAGCCATAATGGGAGTCCTCCGAACAGGGAAGGGAGGACCCGATGCGCAAGAGTCGGTTCACGGAGGAGCAGATTGTCAGCATTCTGCAGGAGCATGCGGCCGGTGCCAGCGTCGCCGAGGTCTGCCGACGGCACGGCGTCAGCGAACAGACGGTCTATCGTTGGAAACAGAAGTATGGCGGGATGGCGCGGTCGGACGTCCACCGGCTGAAAGCCTTGGAAGCGGAGAATACTCGGCTGAAGCGACTGGTGGCCGAACAAGCCCTGGATAACCAGATGCTCAAGGATCTCTTGGCAAAAAACTCCTAACGCCTGCGGCTCGTCGGAGTGCCGTGCAGTATCTCGAAGATCAGTACGGCGTCTCACAACGGCGGGCTTGCAGGCTGGTGGGACTGCAGCGTTCGACGCTTCGCTACCAGACGAAGTCGAAGGATGACAGGGCGTTGCGCACGCGGCTTCGGGAGTTAGCCACGGAGCGGCCGCGGTTTGGCTATCGCCGACTGCATGTGTTGCTGCGCCGGGAAGGATATCGGGTGAATCACAAACGGATTCATCGCCTGTATCGGGCAGAAGGGCTCGCGGTGCGACGACGCCCACGGAAACGGGTAGCCGTCAGTCGCGGGGTCCAGCCGAGTGTCGGCAGTCAGCCCAACGACTGCTGGGGTCTCGACTTCGTCAGTGATGCGCTGGCTTCGGGTCGGCGCATCCGTGCCCTCGCCGTGTTGGATACCTGCACCCGCGAAGCCTTGACCATTGAAGTGGACACGTCGCTTCCCGGATCTCGCGTGGTTCAGGCCCTCGATCAACTCATCCACGATCGCGCCACGCCCAAGACCATCGTGCTCGACAACGGGCCGGAGTTGACCAGTCAGGTTCTCGATCAATGGGCCTATGAGCACCACGTCGAGCTGCAGTTCATCGATCCCGGCAAGCCGATCCAGAACGCCTTCATCGAGAGCTTCAACAGTCGCTTTCGGGACGAGTGTCTCAACGCCCACTGGTTCACCAGTTTGGCCGACGCTCAGTTGCTCATTGAAGCCTGGAGGATTGACTACAACCAGTGTCGACCGCACAGTGCACTTGGCTACCAGACCCCGGCGGAGGTGCACCAGCGTTACGTTCGATCATTCGACTATTCGATGGCCGGATTCTCAGAATGAATGGTCCAACGAATGGGGGCAGGTCAGACCCGTTCACTTGATCGCTGTCGCGCGGGCCAGAGGACAAGACCTTCTGATGGCCTTCAACCACAGCGCGGATCTTCCACGGCACCACGCGGCGGCCACGGGCCGTTTCCGGAGCCGCCCTCGCTCTTTTCTCCGCAAATCGTCATCATTCGTGTCGGCGCTCGCCATTCGTCTCAATCGACAGGGCCAAACTCCCCATGAAACTGCCGAAACCAGACCAACCGCGCACCGGGTCCTGCACTGAAAAATGCGTAAAGTCGTTACGAATTTGGGACCAGTCCCTGCGCGGCCACTGTTATACTAGGCGATAGAGACGCCCGTAATTCGGTGCGTGTATCTTGGCACAGAAGGTGCAGCCGTCACCGGCGGGACATTCGCTCGCATGTTGTACGAACGGACGCCGTGATCACTCGATCCGGTGCAGGTTATGTGAACGAAGCGGGCTGCCCTTGCCCCATGACCGCCAGGTGAGCGCGGACCTACGAAGATGTAGAGGGGAGCAGGCATGCCAGAGGATGCCTACGATGTCGTCCTGCTTGGTGGCGGGACAGGTGGTTACGTTGCCGCGATCCGCGGAGCCCAACTCGGGCTCAAGATTGCGGTTATTGAGAGAGATAAGGTCGGAGGCACGTGCCTCCATCGTGGATGCATCCCGACGAAGGCCCTGCTGAAGAGCGGTTCGGTCATGCACATGATGCAGGTGGCCGCCGAATACGGCGTCAACGTCAGCGGCGTTGAGGCGAACTATCCACAGGCCGTGAAGCGCTCGGGAGAGATCGTCGAGAAGAACTACAACGGCGTTAAGTTCCTCTTTCGCAAGCACGGCATCACGACCTACGAAGGTGTCGGATATCTCAAGAACAATCGAACCGTTACCGTCACCGCGCCGGACGGATCGCGCAAAGATGTTACCGGCAACGCGGTCATCATCGACACCGGCTCGCGCCCACGTCCGATTCCCGGCATTCCATTCGACGGCAAGCGTGTCATCAATAGCGATCACACCACCTGGATGGACTGGGTGCCGAAGCGCGTGATCGTCCGAGGCGCGGGTGCGACGGGCGTCGAGTTCTCGACCATCTGGCACGACTTCGGTGCCGAGGTGACGCTGGTCGGCAACGTCGTCCCGAACGAGGACGAGGAAGTCTCGAAGCAGCTCACCCGTTCCTTCACCAAAGCCGGCATCAAGATCGTGCCCGGCTACCGCCCCACCGCCGATGACTTCGATGTCAACGAAGGTGGTGTGCGCCTGCGAATCAAGCAGAACGGCAAGGAAGAGGTCGTCGAGGCCGACGCACTCATGGTCGCCACCGGTCGCCAGGGCAACATCGAGGACATGGGCTTCGAGGAGCTTGGTGTCAAGACCGAGCGCAGCTACATCGTCACCGACGACCAGTTCCGCACCGGTGTTGACAACGTCTTCGCCATCGGCGACGTAATCGGCAAGCAGATGCTGGCCCATACGGCCATGCACCAGGGCATGTTCATCATGGAGCTGCTCGCGGGCGGCAAGCCCCTGCCGATCGACTACAACCGGATTCCGAACGTCACGTTCTGCCATCCTGAGATCGGCAGCATCGGGCTGACCGAGAAACAGGCACGTGATCTCGGACATGAGATCAAGGTCGGCAAGTTCCCGCTGCGCGCCAACGGCAAGGCCCTCATCGAGGGTGCCGAGGACGGCTTCTGCAAGGTCATTGCCGACAAGGACACCGACGATCTCCTTGGTATCCACATGATCGGTGGCAACGCCACGGAACTGATCGCCGAGGGCGCCATGGCCAAGCTCTTCGAAGCGACGCCGTGGGAAATCGGCGAGAGCGTCCACCCTCACCCGACGATTTCCGAAGTCATCGCCGAGGCCGCCCTTGCGGTCGACGGCCGCCAGATTCACATCTAAGGGGTGGGGCCTCAGGGCCCCATCGACGTTCAGGAGGCTGCACCATGACGAGTTCGACGTCCGGGCCGGTGGGAGTACAACAGCGGGAGGGTAGCCTCAATCAGGTTCCAGCCGAGCAGCTGCGGCAGATGTACGAGTTGATGGCCACTGCCCGAGCGCTTGACGAGCGCATGTGGCTGTTGAACCGCGCGGGACAGGCGGCCTTCGTCATCTCCTGTCAGGGGCACGAGGCCGCACAGGCCGGCGCGGGGTTCGCGCTCGATCCGCGGAAGGATTTCCTTCTCCCCTACTATCGTGACCTGGCACTTGCCCTGCATTTCGGACTGACGCCGCGCGACATGATGCTCAGCCTCCTCGGGAAACACGGTGATCCGACGAGCGAAGGCCGGCAGATGCCGGCCCATTACAGCTCGCGGGAGCATCACATCATTACCGGATCGAGTCCGGTCGCCAACCATTTTCTGCACGCGGTCGGCGTGGCACTGGCGTCGAAGCTCAAAGGCGAGGACGCGGTCTCGCTCACCTGCACGGGTGAAGGGGGCAGCAGTCAAGGCGATTTTCACGAGGCACTCAACTTCGCCGCGATTCACAAACTCCCGGTCGTGTTCATGATCGAGAACAACGGCTGGGCGATCTCGGTTCCGCTGAAGAAGCAGATGGCGATCAAGCACGTCTCCGAGCGCGCGGCAGGTTACGGCATGCCCGGTGTGACGGTGGACGGCACCGACCCGGTTGCCGTCCTCGGCGTCATGCAGGAGGCAGTGGAGCGCGCCCGGCGAGGCGAAGGACCGACCCTGGTCGAGACGCTCGTCTACCGCTACACCGCCCACTCCAGCGACGACGATGACAAGACCTACCGCCCGGCCGAGGAGATGCAGGAGGAACGGTCACACGATCCAAACAAGCGCTTCCGGGCACGACTCATCGACGAGGGCGTGATGTCGGAAGATGACGCGAACGAGATCGACGCACGCATCAAGGAAACCGTCAACGACGCGACCGACTTCGCTGAGAAAGCCCCGTATCCCGATGTTGCTGAGCTGATGCTCCACGTTTACGGCAGCTAGGAGGAGTCGGAGATGGCGACCAAAACGTTGATTCAGGCCATCCACGACACGATGGTCGACGAAATGCGGCGCGACGAGCGCATCATTCTGATGGGCGAGGACGTCGGCAAGCGCGGTGGCGTCTTCCGTGTCAGCGCGGGACTGATCGACGAGTTCGGCGAGAACCGGGTCATCGACACGCCACTTGCCGAGTCGTCGATCATTGGCACCGCAATCGGGGCTTCGATGAACGGACTGCGCCCCATCGCGGAGATTCAGTTCTTCGATTTCATCCACCCGGCCATGAACCAGATCCTCAACGAAGCGGCCAAGATCCGCTATCGCTCCTTCGGTGATTTCAATGTGCCCATCGTCATTCGCACGCCGTACGGCGGCGGCGTACACGGCGCGCTCTATCACTCCCAGAGCATTGAGTCGATCTTCACTCGCGAGCCCGGGCTAAAGGTCGTCGCGCCGATTAATCCGGCCGATGCCGCCGGGCTGTTGCGCAGCGCCATCCGTGACGAGGACCCCGTCCTCTTCCTTGAGCACAAGAAGGGCTACCGCGCGGTCCGCGACGAGGTGCCGGACAACGGCTACACCGTGCCGATTGGCAAGGCGAATGTCGTCAAGGAGGGCTCCGACGTCACCATCATCAGCTACGGCATGATGCTGCAGGAGTCGCTCGCCGCCGCAAAGGCGATGGAGGAGAAGGGTGGCACGAGCATCGAGGTGATCGACCTACGCTCGCTGCGCCCGCTGGATACCGACACGATCCTTCAATCGGTGATGAAGACCGGCAAGGTGTTAATCGTCCACGAGGCAAATCTCTTCGGCGGGTTCGGGGCGGAAGTCGCCGCGTTCATCGCCGAGGAAGCGTTCCCCTGGCTCGACGGGCCAGTCACGCGTGTTGGCGGACCAGAGGTGCCGGCGATGCCGTACAGCAAGCCTCTCGAATCGGCGTTCCTCCCCAATGCGGAGACGATCGGCGCCGCGCTCGACAAGCTCGCGGCATTCTAGCCGGCATTGCGATCCCGGCACCTGAGAGAGTGAACCGCCTCGACCAGAAGGAGGCCCGGCCCCATGTCCACCGCGAAGACTGGCACCCATGTGCAATTGCCAAAACTTGGTGAGAGTGTCACCGAGGGAACGATCGGCGTCTGGCTGAAGCAGGTCGGCGATCATGTCGATCGCTACGATCCGCTGGTCGAGATCACCACCGACAAGGTCAATGCCGAGGTGCCCTCGCCGGTCTCCGGCACGATCGTCGACATCGTCGCTACCGAAGGCGAAACGCTCCCGGTCGGCGCCGAACTCTGTGTCATCGATGAAGGAAACGGCGCGGCATCTCCAGGTGCGACCGATCCGGCCACTCAGGTCGCCAACCAGGCGGCCCAACCCGAACCAGAGCCAGCGCAAGCAACCTCCTCCGCTACTCCCACGTCGCGTCCCGCACGGCCGTCTGGCGCCGACGGCGCGATGGAACTGCTGCGCACGAGATCGTCGCCAGCCGTTCGCCGCATTGCCGAAGAGCACGGCATCGACATCACCGACATTCACGGCAACGGCAACGGCGGCCGCGTGACCAAAAGCGACATTTTGAGGTACATCGACGAGCTTCGCACCAGCCCGCAGTCCGCGCCGCCAGCGACGGCGCCACAGGAGCCAGCATCACCTGCACCGGCTCGCCAGCCCGAACCGGCTTCGTCGCCAACTGCGCCCGAGCCGCAGCCGGCCGGGGCCGGCCAGGTCGACGTCTTCCCCGGCGACAAGGTCGTCACGCTGACGGCGAAGCAGCGTCAGATCGCCGAGCGCATGGTCCGCAGCGAGCGTACCGCGCCGCACGTCACCGTCTGGATGGAAGTCGACATGACGCGCGTCGTCCAGGCACGGCAGCAGGCTAAAGAGCGCTTCGCCGACGAGGAAGGATTCTCGATCACCTACCTGCCGTTCGTGATCAAGGCGGTTGTCCACGCCCTACGCGAGCATCCGCATGTGAACGCGGTGTGGGACGAGACGCGCGTGATCCAGCGCAAGGCCATCAACATCGGCCTCGCGGTTGGTCTTGAGGACGGGCTGATCGTGCCCGTCATCAAGAATGCCGACGAGAAGAGCATCGCCGGGATCGCGCGCGCAGCCAACGACCTGACAACCCGGGCGAGAGAGAACCGGCTGACCGTCGACGATGTCCAGGGAGGCACCTTTACCGTCAACAACCCCGGCACATTTGGCACGGTTATGTCGACTCCGATCATCGTCCAGCCGCAGTCGGCCATCCTGAGCACCGAGGCGATCATCAAGCGGCCAGTCGTCATCGACGACACCATCGCGATTCGCTCGATGATGAACCTGTCGCTGTCGGTCGATCACCGAGCGCTTGACGGGCTGAAGGCCGCCAGCTTCCTTGGCGAGGTCAAACGCTGGCTTGAGCGCTTCGATCCGCAGACGTCGCTCTACTGAGCCACACGACAGACGAGCACGAGCAACGGCCCCGGCGATCAACCGGGGCCGTTCTTGTCGGAATCAATTATTCGGCAACCCGCCCGTTGATGAAGATCTCCCAGAGATCGGGCAACTTCTCACGCCAACGCCTTTCGGGTCGAATCGCAAAAGAGGGTACAGTACACGCGTCAACTGCCAGGAACATGCAGGAGGTGTCGCGGTGCTGGGAATCTGGGTCCTGCTTCGACTCGTAAGGACGATTATCCGCTCGCTGGCGGATCCGGAGTTCCGCGCCCTCTTCGCGCTTGTCACGGCGCTGCTGGCCGTCGGCAGCCTCTTCTACTGGCGAGTTGAAGGCTGGTCGCTGTTCAATTCCCTCTACTTCAGCGTCATCACCCTCACCACCGTCGGTTACGGCGACTTCTCACCACATACCGCGCTCGGCAAAGCGTTCACCATGCTCTACATCATTCTTGGCATCGGGATCCTGCTGGCCTTTATCGAGACGATCGCCTCACGGTCGCGCCAAGACACGCCACGAATCCGTTCGATCGGTGGATTCCGAGATCGACGCAACGGCAGCGCAGGCGAACCTGCTGACGCAGTCCCCCACGAGCGTGGCGCCAACATCGAGGGGTGAGACGACGCGCCTCAATCCATTGGAACGATGCCGGGCTTACGCTGCTCGAACGTGGTCAGGTGCGTGAAGCCGGCCTCACGTATCATGGCAAACGCCTTGTCGAACGCGTAGGCCATGTGTTGCGGGCGATGCGCGTCGGAGCCGACCGTCAAGACCTCGCCACCCAATTCACGGTACCAGCGCAGCACCTCGATCGACGGAGACGGGTCATTTCCGGTCCTCCGGATCGTTCCCGTGTTGATCTCGATGCCGATGCCACGCTCGATGCAGGCGCACAGGACATCACGAATTCGGTCCTCGAATGGCCCCGGATCAAACCGCTCCTGCAGGTGAACCCCGTAGCGTTTCGGAACGTCAAGATGCCCGAGGATGTCAAAGTCACCTACCCGGACCAGCGCCAGCAATTCCTCGAAATAGGCATCATAGGCTTGATCCAGCGACTTTCCCGCGAAATAGCCCGGTGTCATGACCAGATCCGCCCCGACCCAGTGGAGCGACCCGATCACAAAGTCGAACGGGTAGGCTTCGGTCAGTGCACGAACTTCTTCCACGTACCGGTGTGATTCGCCAATCTCAATGCCTGCGCGAATCACCAATCGGCCGTCGAACGCGCACCGGCAGCGCTCGATTGACGCTAAATACTCCACCGGATCGAAAAACCTGGTCCCCTCATCGTCCGGCACGAAGTCGACATGCTCGGTGAAACAGATCTCACGCAGCCCGAGTTCAAGCGCCCGACTGCACGCATCGCCCATCGACATCTTGCTGTCGATCGAGAACGTCGAATGCATGTGGTAGTCGAAAGGGACGTGTGTTTCGGGCATCGGGCACTCCATGTACGTACGCGAGCAAACGACGTCTGCCAGGTCGGCGGGTCGGCAACGACAACAGCGCCTCGACGATTATGCATGAACAACTCGTGTATTCCTCGATTCCGAGCCGCGCTTTGACACCGGCGAGTCGACGACAGCGGAATGCCGGGAAACTCGAGACCGTTATGCAGTCAGTTGCGTGGTGCCTGATGCGACCGCACCCGCCGCCAGGATGGAGACTCATCGACTTCGCGCCGGTCCCAGACAACGCGATGAGCGCGATTTGGTGACCTTTTTCTCGCATCAATTGGCTCCACTCATTCGTTAACGTAATGAATCGGACGACTTGCGCCCGCTGTCAGGTTCCGGCGCGGGACATGACCGCGGCCTGAAGGCATTCGACAGCCGGTTTCAGGATCATTTGAATCCCGCGTGGGTCTGTTCTGAACACCAGAGGAGAGTCTCTGGTCGCTCCAGTCTCGCGAGGTTGCGCCTTCTCCTGGTTCCCGATTTCTGACGTGAGCGAACGCGGCGGCAACGCGGGCGCCTGGATCGACAGGGAGGCTGACTGTCCGGTCGTACAGTTCGTATCTGTCTGTTTGGAGAAGTAACAAATCGGGTGCTCGAGCGCTTATTAATAGTGGACAGAGTAGTGCGATAGCGCTCCGGTCCGCTGGTGGATATTGAAGACGGTAAAAGGGAGTAACTCGACATGCGTGCCGCTGCTTTCGCGACCTTACTTGTGGCGGTTTTGATGATGGTTTTTGTCATTGGCGCCTCGAGTGGGCTGATCTTCGATCAGCCGGCAGCGGCCAATGACGGTACGCCGACACCCGCCCCGACGACACAGACACCCGTGTCCACGCCAGTCGTCGTCGTGACACCGTCACCGACTCCGCAACCGGCGACTCCAACGCCAACACCGGTGACGCCGACGCCAACTCCGGTCACGCCGACCGCGACGCCGACTCCGTCACCGACGCCCACACCGTCGCCGACCCCATCGCCAACACCGACGGTAACGCCCTCACCGACGCCGGATCCAAACGCGGCACAGATGCCCGATGGTTGGGATCAGGCGATGAAGCTCCAGGACGGCTCGATCGTCGGCACGGTTACGAGCGGCTCGCTCAATATTCGTTCGGCTCCGTCGCTGAGCGCGTCAGTGGTCGGAGTCACCTATTACAAGCATCCAGTGACGATCATCGAGCCGGTCAAGGGTGACGACGTCAACGGAAACTCGACGTGGTTCCGCATCGGCGATGGTCAGTTCGTCTCCTCGTCGCTGGTCCAGCCGTTTGCCAACGACACGCCGCAGACGACCTACAGCGGCCACTGGCTCGACATCAACCTGACGCAGTTCTACGCGGTCGCCTATGACGGGCTGACGCCGGTTCACGTCGCGATCATCATTACAGGGACTGAAGGTCATGGAACGCCGGCCGGACAATTCCAGATCATCCGTCGCGTCGCGGACGAGACGATGGACTCGGCGACCGTCGGTGTGCCGAAGGGGAGCCCGGGCTATTACTACCTGCCACACGTGAAGTGGACCCAGTATTTCGCCGACGGCGGTTTTGCGATCCACACCAACTACTGGAGTTCCCCCGCTGCCTACGGAACCTATGGCAGCCACGGCTGCGTCAACATGATGGAGTCTGACGCCTACTTCATGTGGAACTTCCTGGACATCGGCTCGGCGGTCAGCAGCCACTTCTAACCCAAAACACCGGCTACGAGACTGCACCGGGCGGGATTGTCCCCGCCCGTTTCGCTACCACTGTACAGACACTCGCCGCTGCGTTATAATCGCGCAAAATTTTTCATGACATTGCAGGAGTCAAGCCTGAATGTTGACACGTGATTCTTCAAGTGCGCGGATAATTTGTCATTCGCGGGAATGCACACTGACGGCAGTGACAGATGAGGGGGTCGCGGTCAGCAGGGCCTGACAAGGCCATCACGCGCGAGTTCGCGCTTATTCGTTGGGTTCGAAAGCTATTTCAAGGAGGACGCATGGGAAACGGTCTGTTCGTCATCCTGTATATCGCGATCGTCGTGCTTGAGATTGCCGGCGTCTGGAAAGATCTTCACTAAGGCAGGTCAACCGGGCTGGGCGGCAATCATTCCGATCTACAACCTGTACATTTGGTTGAAGATCGCGGGGCGCCCCACGTGGTGGCTCGTTCTCTTCGTGATCCCAGTCGCGAACATCATCGCCGGGATCATTCTGTTGATGGACATCGCCCGCTCATTTGGCAAGGGCGGCGCTTTCGTCGTCGGAATGATCTTGCTTAGCTTCATCTTCTTCCCGATCCTCGGGTTCGGTGACGCGCGCTATCTCGGCCCGAGTGCCGGTGGTTCGGCTGGACCGCGTATCCAGCCCGCGATCTGACCCATCCTTTCGCCCCACATTCTGAACCTGGCCGTTGATCGACGGGGAGTCTTGTGGCTCCCCGTCATCTGTTCTCGCCAACCGCAACGTGATATCCTCAGCAGCAATACATCATGCATTCGTGATATATCGTTGAACGATGGGAGGACGTCATGGATCACAGCCAACGTGCCGCGCAGATCGCACAGGCGCTCGCGGACCCCCTTCGGCTCACCCTGCTTCGCCACCTGATGGGCGGGCAGGCGACCGTGGCCGAACTGGTCTCAATCTCCGGCGCAAGTCAGTCGAACGTCTCGAACCACCTGGCACACCTGAGGGCGCAGAAACTCGTCTCCCGTGAGCGCTATGGGCGCCAGATGCTCTACGGCATCGCGGATCCGACCGTCGCGCAGTTGATCGAGGCCTTGGCGGCGCTGGCGGGCAAGCCGCCGGAACTCCCAAAGGAGCAGGCGCCTCTGGCGTCCGCGCGCACCTGCTACGATCACCTGGCCGGGACGCTCGGCGTCGCCCTCTTCGACGCGCTCGTCAGGACCGATGCGGTCGTGGCACCCGCGTTCGTCGACGCGTCGCTTGAGATGGGGCCGTCTGGAGAGGTGACATTGGGCCCGGCAGCCGTCGACGTCTTCGGGCGCCTGGGCGTCGATCTCGACGCGCCACGTACCGCCCGGCGACAGTTCGCCTACGCCTGTCGCGACTGGACCGAGCGGCGCTTCCACCTCGGCGGCGCGCTGGGCGCGGCAATCTATGACCGCTTCCTCTCGGCGGGCTGGGTCGTGCCGGGTTCGGAGCGACGTCAACTCCGCCTCACCAGCGAAGGCGCTGGCCGATTGAAGCAGGTGCTTGGAGTTCAACTCGACGTCGACGCCGCGCTCACACCCCGTCGATGAGGCGGACGCCTGGACCCTCGACCGCCGCCGTGTGAAGATACCCCGAACGATCTGATGCACGGGAAAGGAATCGATGGTGAGCGAATCAGGACGAGAGCGGCACATTGTAGCGGTCGGCGGCGCGGGTTTCTCGGCCGGGCCGGACAACCTGGCGCTGGAGCGCTACGTCATCCAGCTCACGGGCAAGGAACGGCCGCGCGTCTGCTTCGTTCCAACCGCCAGCGGCGACTCGCAGGACTACATCGATCGCTACAACGCCGCCAGCGAGAAACTCCCCTGGGTGCCGAGCCTGCTTTCCCTCTTCCGCGGCGAAACTCCCGACATCGCCTCGGTACTGCTCAACCAGGACATCATCTACGTCGGTGGCGGCAATACCCGCAACCTGCTCGTTCTCTGGAAGGATTGGGGCGTTGACAAGCTGATGCGCCAGGCCTGGGAAAACGGCACCGTCCTTACCGGCGTCAGCGCGGGCTCGATCTGCTGGTTTGAGCAGGGCACGACCGATTCCGTCCCCGGCGAGCTCACCGCGCTTGACTGCCTCGGCTTCCTGCCGGGGAGCAACTGCCCACACTACGACAGTGAAGAGAAGCGTCAGCCGACCTACACCCGCATGATCGCCAGCGGCGAGATGCTCCCCGGCTACGCGACCGACGACGGCGTCGCGCTCCACTACGCCGGCACGGAGCTCAAGCGAGTCATCTCGGCACGGCCGAACGCGCGCGCCTTCCGCGTCGAGCGAGACGGTGACCGCGCCGTTGAGACCTTCATCAAGCCGGACTACCTGGCCGACCTGGTCGACGGCTAACGAACGCTCGCGACGTGGTTTGTCTCCACACCATGTCTGCGCGATGATAGGCGGTGCGAGACCAGTTCGAGGGGCGTCAGCGCCAGTGCGAACCGGCTCGTTGGCGCAAGCCGGACACGCGAAGGGTGAAACGAAATGCAGACCGAGCAACGCGGCACGTACAGGAACTACATCGGCGGCCAGTGGGTCGATGCATCTGGCGACGAGACGAACGAGAACAGCAACCCGGCCAACCCGGACGAGCGTCTCGGAAAATTTCCACGCTCATCACGCGAGGATGTGCGGCATGCCATCGACGTCGCCACCCGAGCGTTCCAGGGCTGGCGTCGCATCTCCGCGGCCGAGCGCGCCGGAATCCTGGATCGCGCCGGGCAGATCATGGAGCGTCGCGCCGAGGAGATTGGCCGCGCGCTGACCCTCGAAGAGGGAAAGACGATCGGCGAGGGCACCGGCGAGGCCAAACGTGGCGCGATGATCCTGAAGTTCTTCGCGGGTGAGCCCTGGCGACCGACCGGCGAGACCTACAATTCGGCCAATCCGACGACCTTCCTCTATTCCGAACGGGTTCCACTCGGCGTCGTCGGTATCATCACACCCTGGAATTTCCCGGTGGCGATCCCGATCTGGAAGCTGGCACCCTGCCTGGCATACGGTAACGTCGCCATCTTCAAACCGGCGGAACTGACTCCACTGACAGCCCATCTCATCACCGAAGTCTTCGAGGAAGCCGGGCTTCCGGCAGGTGTGCTCAACCTGGTCCACGGGCCCGGTAGCGTCGTCGGTGATGAACTGGCGCGCAATCCTGGCGTGAACGGCATCAGCTTCACCGGCTCGGGCGAGGTCGGCCACGGCATCTACAGCATCGCCACCGCGCACGGTGCGCGTGTGCAGCTGGAACTAGGTGGCAAGAACCCGGTGGTCGTCGCCGCCGACGCCAAGCTCGACCAGGCGGTCGACATCGTCCTCTCGGGCGCGATGCGCTCGACCGGTCAGAAATGCACCGCCACCAGCCGCGTGATCGTCGAGCAGCCCATCGAAGGCGCCTTCACCGAAGCGCTGGCGGAGCGGGTCAAATCGATGAAAGTCGGGCCGGGCATCGACAGCGGCACGTATATGGGCCCGCTCGTCTCCGCCTCGGCACAGAAGACAGTGCTCGATTACATCGACATCGGCAAGCAGGAGGGCGCCCGCTTGGTGACCGGTGGCGAGCGACTCTCGGGTGGCGATTATGCGAGCGGCTTTTTCGTGGCCCCGACCGTCTTCGACAACGTCCGGCCGGACATGCGCATCGCCCAGGAAGAGATCTTCGGTCCGGTCGTCGGCGTCATCCGCGCCGGTGATCTGGACGAAGCGGTTCGCATCGCCAACGGCGTCAAGTACGGCTTGAGCGCGTCGATCGTCACCGGCAACATCGCCACCGCCTTCACGTTCATCCGCTCCATCGAAGCGGGCGTGGTTCACGTCAATTCCGAGACGGCCGGCGCCGAACCGCACGTACCGTTTGGCGGCATGAAGGAATCGAGCTCCTTCTCACGTGAACAGGGGCGAGCGGCCATGGACTTCTATACCCAGACACGCACGGTCTACCTGGACATGCCGTCGTGACCCGACCGGAGAAGCAGGAGGACGCATGAGCCTGGCCGAAAATGTTGCGAACTGGATTCGCGATCAGATCGAACGAGCAGGCGCGAACGGCGCCGTGGTGGGACTCTCGGGCGGCATCGACTCGGCCGTGGTGGCCGGGCTCGCCGCGCGCGGTCTTGGTAGCGACCGCGTCCTGGGCGTCATCATGCCCGCCCACAGTCAGCCCGCCGACGTCGAGCACGCCAACCTGGTCGCGCAGAACTTTAATATCGAGTCGCTGACCATCGACCTTTCTGATCCGTTCGACCTGCTGGTGAACACCCTGCCGGAAGGCAGTCAACTGGCGACGGCCAATATCAAGCCACGCCTGCGCATGCTGACGCTGTATCACGTGGCGAACACGCGCGGCCTGCTGGTGGCCGGAACGGGAAACCGGAGCGAACTGATGGTGGGCTACTTCACCAAGTATGGCGACGGCGGGGTCGACCTGTTGCCGCTCGGCAGCCTCTACAAGACTGACGTGCGCGCGGTGGCCCGCGAGATCGGCGTGCCGCAGGCGATCATCGACCGCCCGCCGAGCGCGGGACTCTGGGCGGGCCAGACCGACGAGGAGGAGATGGGCATAGCCTACGAGGACCTCGACGGTATCCTCATGGCGCTCGACCGCGGCGATATCAGCCAGTATCCGGACGATAAGGTCGCGAAAGTACAGCGCATGATCGCGGGCTCGGCCCACAAGCGTCGACCGGCACCGATCTTTGATCCAAGCCAGACCGAGTGAGGACGGAACAGTGGACATGTTGAACAGCATCGACCAGACCGACGAGGCACAGCGTGGTGCGATCGCGGGGGCGATCGGCTCGGTGGCGTTCATGCTCGCGATGGGCATCGACCTGGCGATCACGCACCAGCGAACGAATGACCTGCGGCTCCTCTCCGGCATGGTGCCCGGCGGACGACGCCTCTGGCCTGTCATCGGCAGCGTCTCGCACATCACCAACGGCATCGCACTGGGAGCGGTCTTCTCCCGGGTACATCACGGGCTACCCGGCCCGGCCTGGGTACGCGGGTTGATCTTCGGGCAGACTGAGAACCTGGTTCTCTGGCCAGCGATCATCGTGCTCGACCGCATCCACCCCGGCATCAAGCGTGGCGATCTGGAGCGATACAATCGCCCAGGACCGTTCCTCGCCGAAGTGGTGCGTCACGCCGTCTTTGGCGCCGTCATGGGCCTCGCCTACGAGATGCTCACACCGAAGAGGCGGACATAGGCGCACAAACCGCCATCATCCCTGGAATGCACTCCAGAGATTTCTCCCCTCTCCCGTGCATTCGGGAGAGGGCTGTCAGCCCTGCACCATCTCCAGAAACTCCTCGGCCTGCTTGTCGAAGCCCCAGACGTCGAGTTCCATGTGGCTGCCGTGGGGAGCACGGTAGGCGGAGACGATGACGTAGCCGCCGTCACCCGCGAAGACGGTGCGGTAGTCTCCGCGTTCGGTGACGTTCAAGCGACAGCGCCCGTGGGGCCCGAAGAACTCGACGGCGCGCCGCATCGCTTCTTTCACGGTGAGCCGGGTGTCGGCGCTGTGCGTCATCAATACCTCTCGGGTATCTCATCGAGAATTGGGTTCAGGTCGCGGGTATCCCCGGCGAGGCGCGCGATGGCTTCGCGATCGTGTCCGGCAGCCAGCAACGGCCCGGCGATGTCTGCCAGCAAGTCGGGGATGTAGCCGCAAAGCACCGTGGCCTGGCCGGTGACCGTCGCCGCCGGAGTATCGGCCGGAAGCAGCGCCGTCTGGCCGAGCTTCAGTTCGAGTTCCGCCGATCCACTTTCCAGCAGCACCTGACCACCAATGCAGGAGAGCAGACAGAACGTCGCGCCGCCCGACGCCGGGACCTCATGAGTGCCATCGATGGTCCAGCGTTCGAGCGCGAAGTAGCGGCAGGCCACGAGCACCTCACGCCAGCCGTCCAGGGTCAGGGGTCGAGCGACGCGCGCGTGGAGGTCGTTACGGAGCGCGACCAGTGCCTGATCCAGGTGAAGCTCACGCGGCCGGCCCTGATCGTCGACCCGTTCCCAGTCATAGAGGCGAAAGGTGACATCGCAGTTCTGCTGAATCTCGTACAGCAAGACGCCCGCGCCGATGGCGTGCATTGTCCCGGCGGGGACCAACATTGCCTCGCCGCCCTGCACATCGCGACGCTCGAGCAGCTGCTCGAAGGTTCCATCCGCGATCCTGGCACGCACCTCGTCCGCATCCGCCTCTCGCGACATGCCGGTGATCAGACTGGCCCCCGGCTGCGCGTCGACGATGTACCAGGCCTCGGTCTTTCCTCGTTTGCGGAGATGGCGGGCGCCCTCGTCGTCAGGGTGCAATTGGAGCGATAGCACGTCGGAGGCGTCGATGAACTTCACCAGCAGCGGGAAATCGCCGAACGGCTCGCAAGCGGTCATGCCGCGCGTGCCGACCAACCCCTGGCCTTCCCGCGCGACCAATTCATTGAGTGTTTGCCCGGCGAGCGGTCCGTTGACCACTCGTGCGTCGTCGCCGCTCTCCAAGCGACTCACCAACCGGGCCCCCTACGGGCAATCGCTTGCCGAGCACGGTCTCCAGGCGGCGGCCGCCCCAGATCTTGACGTCATACTTCGGTTCGAGCAGCAGCGGATAGGCGATCACCAAGGCGTCCCCCTTGTCAATCCGAGCGTGTGGTGCTGCGGTGATGATGGTAGTGTCCGTCCCCGTGTCATCCTGAGCGCCGCGCGAAGGATCTCTCCTGCCGGACCAGCCAGTGACGCGTCGAGGACGAAGAGATTCTTCGCCATGCTCAGTCGCCGACCACAGGGAATGTGGCACCGGTCGTCCCTTTGTCATTCTGAGCGGAGCGCAGCGGAGTCGAAGGATCTCTCCGGACCTGGTCAACCGCCGAACGACGGGGAGATCCTTCGGCTGCGGCCTCAGGATGACAGGTTCCCTGTGGTCGACGACTCGGTAGTGCTCAGGCGAATATCAGGCGAGATCTGGGCAGTTCTACTCGTCCAACCCTGCCAGATCGCCGACCGGCATCAGCCGCGCGGGCGGCCGTGCCGTCATCGGCTCGATCTCAGCCAGCGAAATTCCAGCCTGCTGGTGGATCATCTCGCCGATCGCACGGGTGCAGTAAATCCCCTGACAGATACCCATTCCAGCACGTGTCCGGCGCTTTACGTCGTTGATGGAGATCGCACCTTCACTGATCGCCTGGCGAATAGCCGCCGAGTCGACCCCTTCACAGCGACAGACGCAGACGCCGCCCTCCACACTCTGGCTCATGACTGTTCCTTCCCGTTCGGTCGCATCCTAGCGGAGCGCGGCTTCGAGCCGGAGGCTGTCGACTACTGACGCGCGCGCCTCGTCGCGAACGGCCGAGAGCGTGTCGCGGGCAGCGCCAATACGGTCGTCACTCGCTCCCGCGGCCGCGAGACCGGCCAGCCAGCCTTCCGCCATCGCCTCGGCCACGCTGACGTTCCCGGCAGCCTCACCGGCCACGTACACGCCTGCCGTTGACGTTTCGAGACGATCACCCCGACGGGGAACAAACCCACCCGCGCCAACCGAGTAGACGTTCCGCGCCAGTGCCTGGAGGGCCAATTCTGGATCGGGCTGGCGTCCAAGCGCGACGGCCACCGTATCGACGTCGAAGGAGCGGTCTGGCAGGTAAATCTCCTGCACTTCGGCGATTTCCCGCAACCCGCACCCCGTCGACGCTCTCCACCCGGCAGACGACCTCGGCCCCTGCCATCTCGATCGCGTCCGCGACCTCCAGGGCATCCTGTCCGTTGCCAATCACCGCGAATCGTCGTCCAGGCAGGACCCGGTGAATATGCAGGAAGATCATCACGGCGCGAGCCGTCATCACCCCGGGCAGCGTCGATCCGGCAAAGGGCTGCATGACGTCGGTTGAGCCCGTCGCGACAACGATCGCCTTCGCCTTCAATTCGTACGAATCGCCCCGCTGGACCACGCCCAGCGTGTTCTCTTCAAACCAGCCCCAGGCGATCCCTTTGTCGGCCACGTCGACCTGCGACTGCTTCACGCGCTCCTCGAGCGCGGCCGCCAGCTTGAACGCGCGCTGCCCGCTGAGACTCAGCGAACTCACCGGGCAAATTGTCGATCTCCGCCAGGCGCCAGCGGAGGTTGCCACCCAGGTGCGCGATCTCGTTGACCAGCGTCGTATGAGCCCCAGCACTTGCCGCGGCCAGGGCCGCCGCTATTCCGGCCGGTCCAGCGCCGACCACCGCCACATCGCACGTCTTCACTCCGCATTGCCCTTCCAGGTACCGAGTCCTTGCTGTGTCTCAACTCGCATACCGTCTCGCAGCGGTGTGACGCACGTCTGCACGTTGAGGACGCCATCGACCGTCATCATGCAGTCCGGACAGCGGCCAACCGCGCAGAACGGTCCACGCGGCTCGCCAGTGTGCGGCGCCGTACGGAAGACACGGATGCCGTTGGTCAATAGCGCTGATGCAATCGAGTCGCCCTCGTACGCTTCGAGGTCGCGGCCGTCGAGCGTGAAGTGAATCGCCGTCCCCTCCGGCAGGTCGTCCAGCACGGGATGCGTCCAGAGCACCCGATCACGGGGCGAACTGGCGGACTCGGATGATGACATCATCTTTCCTAACTTCTCGGACTGATCGTCAACTTCAGCCGATCATCGCAGGGGAGCGGTTGACCGTCAACGACCGTGTCGATTCGAGTCGCTCGATCGTCGCGGCCAGCCAGGCGCGATCTGCTCGCAGGAGCTGTCGCACGTGGTCGAGCGCGAGGTCGACACCCAGCCCATAGCCGTGCGGCGGCGCCTGCTCGTAGAGCGCGACCTGTCCGACGATCTTGTCGAGCCGCTGCCGCAGGCAGACGAGGACATCGTCACGCGGCAGGTCATCGAGGAACATCAGGCCGGTGTCCCCAGCGAAGGCCGGCAGCTGGTAATCGCTGAGATTCTCGCGCAGCAGGTCGAGAAAGAGCTGCTCCCCCGACGGCGTGATCGAGTAGACCTTGCGCGGCGGGCGGTTCCCCGCTTGCTCCGTCTGGACCTCAACGTAGCCTCCGCGGCTCAGCCGGTCGAGCACCGCGTAGGCCGTCGCCTTCTTCATGTCGGTCACCCGGCTCAGATTGCGCTCGATGAACTCGTTGATCTGGTACCCATGCTGGCTCTGGGCCTTGAGGATTCCCAGGAGCAACAATGCGCGCTCGTCCACTCGAATCTCCGTCACGTCGTGAATTACTCATGTCTGACTAGTCATGATTGATTATAGACGATTCGGCCGCTATACTTCGCCTGGCGTCGAGACAGGCTGCGTCCTGCGCCGACCGTGCCGCGGGCAGATTAGGTTCGCGAGAAAGGCAGAAGCATGTTTCTGGCCCTGCGAGAATTCCGTCATTCCCGGCTACGCTACCTGCTGATCGGAGCCATCATCACCCTCATCGCCTGGCTCGTCTTTCTCCTGTCAGGGCTGGCCAACGGACTCTCGACCGACAACGGCGCCGCGCTCATTCACATGAAGGCCGACCACCTGGTCTTCCAGTCGGACGTAAAGCTCTACCTGCACCGGTCAATACTGCCGATGGCCGATGTGGCCAAGATACAACAGGTCAGCGGGGTGAAGGCAGCAGCACCGCTCGGGCATCTCACCGTCACCGTGCAGCGCAACAATAGCAGCACGCAGATCGACGCGACGATCCTGGCAATCGATCCGAGCAGTTTCCTGGCTCCGAAAATCGTAGGTGGGCAGCCGCTCCCGAACGACTCCTCGCACAACGTGGTCGTCGACGACACGTTCAAGCGCTATGGCGTGAAGCTTGGTGATCAGCTGATGATCACGCCGTCGAATCAGCCACTGACGGTGACCGGCTTCACGACCGGACAGAAGTACAACCACCTGCCGGTCATCTTTACCAACATCCCGCTCTGGCAGTCGCTCAAGTTCGCCGCTCCTGGCTCGGCGGGTACCGTAACCGATCCCATCAGCGCCGTGGCGATTCAAGCCGATAGCGCGGCCGCAGGTCGTATCGGCCAACAGGTTCCAGGTGTCGAGGTGGCGACGCGCCAGACCGCCCTTCAGAGCCTTCCCGGCTACAAAGAGGAGAATGGCACCATCACCATGATGCTCGTCTTCCTCTTCGTGATCGCCGCTTTCGTGCTGGCCGTCTTCTTTTACGTCATCACGCTGCAGAAGTCGAACCAGTTTGGCGTCCTGAAGGCGCTGGGAGCGGGGACGCGATTCCTGGCTCAGGACCTGGTCGGCCAGGTCATGGTCCTGACCGTGATCGGAGTGGTCATTGGAGCGGCATTGACCTTCGTGGTCGCCGCGGTGATACCGCCGGAACTACCGTTCGCGTTGAGCTATCAGCTCATCGTCACCTATGGGGTCGTCTTGCTCGTCGTTGCCCTCGTGGGAACACTCCTGTCGCTGCGGCGCATCGCGTCAATCGACCCACTGGTCGCTATCGGAAGGGCCGACTGATCATGGCAAAGCTCGTCCTCGAGCACGTCACCAAGACGTTTGGCGAGGGGGATATCGCGGTTCGCGCGCTCGACGACGTTTCCCTGTCAGTCGACAGCGGCGAGCTGGTCGCGGTCGTTGGTCCTTCCGGTTCAGGGAAGACAACGTTGCTCGCCATCGCTGGAGCGCTGCTCCATCCAACCAGCGGACGCGTTGTCCTCGACGGCACCGAGCTTACCGGGCTGAAACCAGCCGCACTCGGCAAGCTACGGCTTGAGCACGTCGGGTTCGTCTTGCAGTCGGCCAACCTGATCCCGTACCTGAAGGCACGCGATCAACTGCTGCTCGTAGCCAAGCTGAGCGGCAGGCTCGACGCGGACGCGAAATCGCGCGCCGATGAACTCCTCTTCGAGCTCGGAATGACGAACCGGGCGAACCACTACCCGGAGGAACTGTCCGGCGGCGAGCGTCAGCGGGTCGCGATTGCCCGGGCGCTGATGAACGATCCGGACATCCTGCTGGCCGACGAGCCGACCGCCAACCTCGACTCGGCACGCGGGCGCGAGGTGGTTGAGATGCTGGCGCGTGAGGCCCACGGACGCCAGAAGGCGACGGTCATGGTGACGCACGACGAGCGCATGCTCGATCTGTGCGATCGCGTGGTCCGCATCTCGGACGGGCGGGTGATGGCGAATACGGCCGCTGAACCAGTGCGCGTGCGGATCGATTAGTGAATTCCGGGCGTCATTTGCGGCAGAATTGAGCGTAGCGTGACCAGATGGATTTTGGCCCCTGGGAGCACGATCGTGACGCGGTCATCCTGAGCGGAGCGCAGCGGAGTCGAAGAATCTCTTCGTCCTCGACGCGCCTCCGGCTGGTCAGGCAGGAGAGATCCTTCGCACGGCGCTCAGGATGACATGGGTACGAACGTTGCCACATTCGCTGTGGTCGGCTGCACGGGATGACCAGATGGACCCGAGAGGCGGCGAACCAATGGAGATGGATGCAAACGACGCCGTGATCCAGCTTGCGCGAGCCATGTCCGACCCGATCCGCATTCGCATCGCCGCGACATTGGTCGACCATGAGTTCACACTGGAACAGATCGCGACCGCGCTCGACCTTCGCCCGGCCGACATCGCACGGCACCTGTCACTCCTGCGGAACAGTGGCCTCGTCACCGAGGTGCCGGACGACCAACCAGCCCACTTCCGGCTCGACCTCGATGCTCTGCAGCGCATCAGTCGGGCGGCATTCGCCACCGCACGGCCGTCGAGCCCGGAGACGGACGGCGATGCCTTCGAGCAAAAGATCCTGCGCGACTTCGTCAAGGACGACCGGTTAACCTCGATCCCGGCCAGTCACAAGAAGAAGCTGGTCATTCTTCGATGGCTGACGACGCTCATCCCCTCCAATGCCCGCCTCTCCGAGCGCGAAATCAGCACCTTCTTGGAGCAATACCATCCAGACTTCGCCACACTTCGCCGCGAACTGGTCGATAACGGATTTCTCCAGCGCGAACGCGGGGTCTACTGGCGACGTGAGGTACTTCCGGAAGACGAGCGCTCGCCCAGACCTTGACAGCCCGTCGGCCCATCCCTAGGCTGTGCTGACGTGTCGTGAGGGATGAGCGAAGTTGGAGCACAGACGTGAGCGGTGGTCGAGTGGGCGCGGTTCTGAGTCGCGAGCAGATCGCCTCGCTACTGGATGCCGGTCCGCCACTCGTCGCTCATCTGGTCGATCGCGAATCTCAGCTGCAACCAAACGGTATCGACCTGACGCTGGCCGCGATATCGGTCTTCACCGGTCCCGGGACGCTCGCGACCGATAATCAGCGCCGGGTATTGCCGGA
Organism: uncultured Chloroflexia bacterium; assembly: GCA_963728335.1. Classification (GTDB taxonomy): domain Bacteria; phylum Chloroflexota; class Chloroflexia; order Thermomicrobiales; family Thermomicrobiaceae; genus CALAGB01. The sequence goes on along the minus strand of CAVSJP010000003.1, from coordinate 441,785 downwards.
CGCCGAGCCGCTCCCGTTCGACGAGCGTGGCGGCGTTTACCTCCAACCCGGCCCGTACCTCGTTCGGTTTAGCGAGACGGTCAACCTGCCCGCCGACGTGATGGCATACGCGCGGCCACGATCGAGCCTGCTCCGTTCCGGTGTGGCGCTCCATACGGCGGTGTGGGACGCGGGCTACTCCGGACAGGGCGTCGCCTTGCTGATTGTCTACAACCCGGCCGGTTTTCGCGTCGAACAGGACGCGCGCATCGTCCAGCTTGTCTTCCACCGCCTCGAACAGGCCACGTCCGAGGGCTATGCCGGCCATTATCAAGGCGAACGGCACCAGCCGTAGCCATCCCTAGCCATTCGGCTGAGGGACTGAGGTATCTCGTTCCTTACCCAATTCACTCTTCTCTCCCATGTTCGACGCGAACCACCTGGCATACGGTTATCTCGCGTGGACTCCGCGACCGGAATACCGCGCGTCGACAGTCAGGCAGCCATTCCGGAGAAGAGTCCGCTATGGATCGCGTTCCAGCATCGAATAGGTCGAACACCCCGGAGCCGTCCCTCGATTCGGCGACCGCGGCGCTCCGTCGCATCCTGGCCAGTGACGACGTCCTGCTCGCGGCGCAGGAGGCGTTGCGCATCTGCGCGCGTGCGCTGGAGCACGCTCGCCTGCTCGTCTACCGCGTTCACCCGTATGGTCCGAACGACACGTTGGTACTCGAGCCAGACCGGGCATTCACTCCTGGGGCGCCACTCGGCAACGAACGTGTCGATTCGGTTCGCCATGAACTGGAGGCACGTGCCGACATGCTGGTCCAGGGCGCGCCGCTCGTCTTCACGGTCGATGCGATTGACTCCAACGAAGACCAGGTCCGGTCCGCGCTTGCGATCCCGGTAGTCGTTGAGAACCGGCTCATCTCTGTGGTGGCGTGTGTCAGCGAGGTCGATATCGATCGATGGAGCGGCGACACCGGCGCACTCTGCCAGGTCGCGGCCGAGGCGATGGCAATCTCGACCCTGCGGTCCATGGCACAGCGTCATGACCGGCTCGAAGCCGCGCTGACGTACTCCACCGACATCATCTCGGTCGTCAGTCCGGACGGCGCGATCCTGTCGTACACACCGAATGCCAGCCGGGTCTTTGGCGGCTCGCTCCAGAATCTGGCGAAGGATGATCCGGAGAGCCCGATCCACCCGCAGGATCGACCGCGAGTCGCGCGGGCGTTTTCAGAGATTCTGAAGAGTCCGGGCGGTCAGCGACGCATCGAGATCCGTCTGCGACATGCCGATGGAAGCTGGCTCCTGTACGAAGCGGTGGGCACGAATCAGGTCGAAAACCCACTGATCCGCGGCATCGTCGTAACCGCGCATGACATCACCGAGCGGAAACTCCTGGAAGACCGGCTACACTGGCAAGCGCTGCACGACCCGCTCACAAAGCTCGCCAACCGCGCTCTGCTGCTGAATGACCTGCGCCGGGCTCTGGCGCGCTCAGAGCGCTCCGGTGAGAAGATCGGCATCCTCTATCTCGACCTGGATGGCTTCAAGGACATCAACGACCACTTCGGACACTCGACCGGAGACCAGATGTTGGTGAAGATCGGGGAACGGCTGAGCGCCAGCGTTCGTGCCGGAGAGACCGTGGCGCGTCTCGGCGGCGACGAGTTCATCATCCTGCTCGAAGGCCTTACCAGCCTGAACGATGCCGAACGGGCGGCAGTGCGCGTCCTCGACGCCATCCGGATCCCCGTACCGCTGGCCAGCGGCACCGTGACCATCACCGCCAGTCTCGGTATCTCGATCGCGAGCAATCAGACCGTCGACCCGGACGACCTCCTCGTGCGAGCCGATACCGCGCTGTACGCCGCCAAACGAGCGGGACGAAATCAGTTCCAGACCAATGGTGCAGAGACGCTTCAGGGGAAATTCTCGTTCTGATCCCGAATCCTGCCCGAACCGAGCAGTGCTATACTCCGACTAGCTTGTGGTTGCGCCTAGGGTTCCGCCCTCCTCCCGAACTGAAAGCCACAATCAGGGCAGGCGGGGACTGGTCCGAGCGGCGCCACGATCGGATATCCGATCGCACAACTGACGGCAGAAAAAGCTTGAGGTAACCGGATCACGGTGCCTGGCAATTGATTGCCAGGGAAGTGAAACAGGGGCCTCTGCCGTGTCTCTTCTGGCGCTCGCGCTCGTCCTCATTGCCGCCTTCATCCACGCGTCCTGGAATCTGCTGGTGAAACGCGTCGGTGGTGGGCCGACATTCATCTGGTTGTTCGGAACCCTCTCGATTCTCATCTACTCCCCCCTGGTGCTCCTCATCATCCTGCTCCAGCACCCGTCATTTGGTCCGCTCGAGATCCTCTTCATCACCGGGAGCGGCATCATCCACATCGGCTACTTCCTGATCTTGCAGCAGGGGTACCGGGTCGGCGATCTCTCCCTCGTCTATCCGCTCGCCCGTGGTACCGGTCCCACGCTCGCGACCATCGGCGCCATCACTATCCTTGGCGAGCGGCCGAGTAGCGTCGGCATTGGCGGCGCCGTGCTGGTGATCGCGAGTATCTTCATCTTCACCGGGGGACCGAGCGCGCTCCGTTCGGCCGGCAATCACCAGGCGATCGCCTTCGGGCTCCTGACTGGACTCTTCATCGCGACCTACACGCTCTGGGATAAGCACGCCGTCAGCACCTTGATGATCCCACCGCTGATCCAGGATCTCGGCTCGTCAGCGATCCGCAGCGTCTTTCTCGCTCCGCTAGCGGTCCGCCGCCCAGCCGAGGTGCGCGCGCTCTGGTCGAAGTACCGCTGGGAGGTGACCGGCGTCGCCGTGCTCAGCCCGCTTGCCTATGTCCTGGTACTGACCGCGATGACCTTCACGCCGGTCAGTTATGTCGCACCGGCAAGAGAGATCAGTATTGTCATCGGCACGTTGATGGGCGCCCGCTTCTCGCGGAAGGGCATGGGGCACGTCGTCTGATCGCCGCTGGAACCATGGTCGTCGGCATCGTCGCGCTGGCGCTCGGTTGACGCAGTCCCGCAACGCAGCGTCGCCGTTTCCGCTATTGGCACGACTCGTGCTCGTGCACCATCGGACTCACGGGAATTGAACGGTTCGTTGCCACGTTGGAATCGAGCCAGCGTGGTGACACAGCGGAGTTTGGGAGACACGTGGATACCGCCAGCAAGTTGATGCAGCGTATTCAACGGGCGAATTGGCACGCGACGACCATCGATAGCGATGACTATCGTCTCGAGCTGCATGAAGTGCACGGGCTGACCGAGGTCGGCTTCGTTCTCTGGCGCAAGCGGAATGACGACCAACTCGACCTGATTACCAGCGGGCATACCTACCAGGGTGTGCTGGTCGGATCAAAACTGGAGCCGCTCGAGATGTCGGACGGCACGCAAAACGCGATCATGGAATTGCTTGCGCGCTGAAGTGGTTCACAAAGTAAGGAGCCGGTGTCGATTTCCGGCTCCCTCCGGCCCTTGGGGGACCGGTTGCTGAGCAGCTATCACAACCCCCGGAGAACAGCTGCTCGGCGGTACTCACAACGGGCGTCGCCTGGCGCTGCGCCGCACGCTGCGTACACGTCCAGTGTACGCAGCTTTCCTCTGGGAAACAAGACCCGGCTGTCAAATGCCATAGAGCGCAAAGTTGCGCTATTCTCAGCTTATCTCCCGTACAAACGCGGGTTCTCGCCGTATTGAGGAGGAACGAGTGAGCCAGACGATCCATCGATTTTCGGTTGGCGAGTTCGACTGCGTCGCGGTTACGGACGGAGCGTCGGCATTCCCGGCGATGGTCGTTTTCGGGAACGCGCCGGAAGTGGAGCGCAATCAGGTGCTCGAGGCGCGCGGTATGCCGACCGACATGGTGCAGTCGTCGCTCACCTCGATCGTGATCAACACCGGCGATCACCGGGTGCTGGTCGATGCAGGCATTGGTCCCTTCGCTCCCTCCACCGGCCATCTCGTCGAAAACCTGCTCCAGGCTGGCATCGAGCCAGAGAGCATCGACACCCTCATCCTGACCCATGGCCACCCGGACCACATCGGCACGACCATTGACGGCGAAGGAAACTCCGTCTTCCCCAACGCTCGCATCGTCATGCGTCAGGGTGAGTGGGATTTCTGGACCGACGAGACCAACCTCGAGAAGGCGGCCAACGGCACGCTCCACAATCTGGGCGAGCTCGACCAGTTCATGGGCAATTGGGCCCGCACCTACCTGCCGCCGATCGAGAGCCAGGTCGACCTCATCGAAGGGCGCGAAGGCGAGGAGATCGTGCCCGGCATCTTCGCCCTGCCCGCGCCGGGACACACCACCCACCACATGGGGTTGATCATCGCATCCGGCAACGACCAACTGTTGAACCTGGTCGATGTGGCGATCAACCCGGTCCACCTGGCCGAGCCGACCTGGCAGCCCGCGTTCGACTTCCTGCCGGAGGTCGCGATCAAGACCCGCCGCCGCATCTACGACCGGGTCGTGGCCGACAACGCCCGCGTCCTGATCTACCACTTCCCCTTCCCCGGCATCGGTTATGTCACTTCACAGGGCAAGGGCTGGCACTGGGAGCCCGAATCGGCGCGGTAACCGCTGGATTACCAGAGCGAGCGAATCATGCCGCCATCAATCTGGACCGTGGCGCCGGTGATGTACGACGCACGCGGCGAGACCAGGAACGCCACCATGTCGCCGAACTCCTCCGGCTCGCCGTAGCGGCTCATCGGAATCTGGGCCAGCGACTGGTTGCGGACGGTCTCGACGTCGGTACCCTGGCGTTCCGCATTGGCCCGGTCCAGCTGCTCGATGCGCTGCGTCGCGATGCGACCTGGAACGACGGTATTCGCGCGGATGCCGTCACCGGCCACCTCATCGGCCAACGTCTTGATCATGGCCGCGACACCCGAGCGCATCACGTTCGAGAGGAGTAGATTCGGAATCGGCTGCTTGATGGACGACGAGGTCATGGCGACGATCGCGCCCCCGCCGCGCGAGCGCATCGAGGGCAGCACGGCGCGGATCAGGCGAACCGAGCTCATCAGCGTCAGCTCGAAGGCGGCCTGCCAGTCGGCGTCGCTGAAGCGATCGAACGTGCCTGCTGGAGGCCCGCCTGCGTTGGTCACGAGAATATCGATACCGCCGAACCGCCCCACCGTACCACTCACCAGCGCCTCGATCTGATCGGCCTTGGTGACGTCGCACGCCATTGCCATCACGTCGGCTCCGGTCGCCCGGACATCCTTCGCCGCCGCTTCGATCGACTGCTGATCCCGGCTGCACATTGCCACGCTGGCGCCTTCACGTCCGAGCGCCAAAGCAACCGCGCGGCCGAGCCCCTGACTCGACGCCGGCACCAGCGCCACTTTCCCCGCGAGTTCCAGATCCATGGTCAGCTCCTCGTTCCGGCACACCGGTGATCCGGTACCTTTTCATGCCCACCAACTCATCGTGGGCGACATCCAACAACCCTTCCAGCCAAACCGGCGGGTCTAGGGTAGAGTAGCGCAACGGGTAGGAATGGCGCGATGCCGGAGTTGTGGAGGAACGAACCATGGCGGGAAGACTCGAGGGACGGGTGGCGATCATCACCGGTGGGGCATCTGGCATTGGCCTGGCGACCGCCAGGCTCTTTGTCGCCGAAGGAGCGCGTGTCGCGCTGGCAGACATCAATGCCGATCGGCTGACAAGCGCGGTGGAATCGATCGATAGCACCGGGGCGTTCGCGTTCGGAGCGGCAGTCGACGTGAGCGACGGCCAACAGGTTGCCCGGGTGGTACAGGAGACGGTCGACCGCTTCGGACGGCTCGACGTGATGTTCTCGAACGCGGGCATCAGCGCGCGCTACAACGTGATCGACATGCCGGAGGAGGCGTTCGACCGGGTCATCTCAGTCAATCTGCGCGGCGGGTTTCTGTGTGCCAAGCACGCGATTCCGCGCATGATCGAGTCAGGCGGAGGATCGCTGATCTTCACCGCCTCGGAACTGGCCGTGGTGGGGACGGAGAACGCGGCAGCCTATTGCGCCTCGAAGACGGGATTGGTCGGGATGACCCGCGCCATTGCCGTGGACCACGCGGCGCAGGGTATTCGCGTAAACGCCCTCTGCCCGGGTCCGGTCGATACGCCGCTGCTCCACGGCGAGCGGTCCGACCCTGCCGAGCACGAGCAGAGCATGATCGAACGGATGCCGGTCAAGCGCGTCGGCAAACCGGAAGAACTGGCACGGGCCGCGCTCTTCCTGGCGAGTGACGACTCCTCGTTCATGACCGGTCAGATGCTGGTCGTCGACGGCGGCGTCACCGCGCTCTGGTAACGAAGCCCCGCTCCGTTTCGGCTCTTACCGTCGTGGCCGGACCTGTGCCGACCAGCGGCGACTCCCCAGGATCAATCGAGTGGCGCAATGCGCCGCTCGATCGATCTTTCATGACCGAACGCCACGTCTCGCCCGATTGACTGGACACTTCGTGATCCACCTGGCACCCCTCCCGCCCTTGAGCCCGGGCCCGTGCCCGCGTTCACGGCCACGGAATTGCTAGTCTCTCCACGACTGACTTCGACAGAGCCAGGTACGGTTTTCTTCATAGGCATGAATTGTGCAGCGCGAAGTCGCAGTCGTTGGGACGGGAAAATCCACGAGCAGGCCAGGAAATTCACAGAATTTCTCACGTTTTGTCCCAATAATTCTGACACGCATTTAGGCAGAAGTCGCCTAGAGCTAAAACAGCGACGAACGATTGCTCTTCCAAAAGAGGATGGGGCCACGAGGAGCACCATGAACCGTTTGGAAAAAGAACGTCCTGGCATCCTGCATCCGCGTCGTCTTCTGCTACTGCTTCCCTTCACGTTTCTGCTGACCCTGCTGACGGGTTGCGATTTCGGATCGACACTACACCAGCTCAATCCCAGCGGGTGTAACAATCTGCCATCGGCTCCGCAGCCCAGCAACTGCGAGAACGGATTCCGCACGCTCTCCCCGATCAGCATCGAGGGCAAGGTCATCAACAATCAGTTCATCACCGTCTTTATCCTGTCCGGCATCGTCTTCCTGATCGTCTTTGGGCTCCTCGGCTGGATCCTCGCTGAGTTATCGCTACCATGGGCAGGAGGACGAGCCCGCTCAGATCGCGGGCAACCGGAAGATCGAAGCGACGTGGATCGCGATTCCAGTCATGATGCTCACCGCGCTCGCCATCTACTCTGGTTTCACCATGAAATCGGTCGACCAGTCCTTCAACGATCCAATCCAGATCAACGTCATCGGCCATCAGTGGTGGTGGGAGTTCCAGTATCCCAGCTACGGCATCGACACGGCCGGAGATATTCACCTGCCGACGAACACGCCGATCGTGCTCAACATCACCAGCGATGACGTGATCCACAGTTTCTGGGTCCCCTCACTTGGTTGGAAACGCGACGCGATCCCGGCCAAGAACAACGTCATGCATCTGAAGCTGACACAGACCGGAGACTACGTTGGCTTCTGCAGTGAGTACTGTGGCACCGAACACGCCTGGATGATGATTCGCGTGGTTTCCCAGACGAACGGCGACTTCGACACCTGGGTCGCGAACGAGCGTAACGGTCCGCCGCCACCCTCGACGCCACTCGCGAAGCAGGGACAACAGATCTTCCAGAGCAATACCTGCGTCACCTGCCACGTCCTCAGCCGGGTCGGCCCGAACCTGACCGACTTCGGAAGCCGCGGCTGGATCGGCTCTGGCGTGCTCGAAAACAATCCGGCGAATCTGGCGCGCTGGATCAACAACGCCCAGCAGATCAAGCCAGGCACGCGCATGCCGAGCTTCCACTTCTCGCCGGACCAGCTGAACGCCCTCGTCGCCTACCTGGAAGGGCTCAAATAGGAATGGCAACCGCCGAACACGCTCAAGAACTCCCGCAGTCGCGTCACTACGAAAAGCTCCTCGAGTGGGTGACGACGACCGACCACAAGAAGATCGGATTGCTCTACCTCGGAGCGACCCTGTTCTTCTTCATCATCGGCGGCATCGAAGCGCTGATGATGCGCGTGCAGTTTGCGCTTCCGCAGTCCCACGCACTGACGCCGTCACAGTACAACGGGATCTTCACGCTGCATGGCACGACCATGATCTTCCTCGTCGTCATGCCGATGCTGATCGGGTTCATCAACTACTTCATGCCGCTGATGATCGGCGCGCGTGACATGGCCTTTCCGCGGCTGAACGCGCTGACCTTCTGGCTCCTGGTCTTCGGCGGCATCGTGCTCTACTACGGCATCGCCAACGACGCCCCGCCCGACGCCGGCTGGTTTGCCTACGCGCCGCTGACCGAGATTCCCTTCACCGCGCGCCACAACATCGACTGGTGGACGCTGGGGGTCATGGTCACCGGCTTCGGCACGATCGGCACCGGCATCAACATCGTCGTGACCGTCATCACCGAGCGGGCGCCGGGTATGTCGATGCGACGCATGCCGGTCTTCGTCTGGATGTCCTTCGTCAACGGCTTCCTCATCCTCTATGCCATCCCGAGCCTGACCGCCGCGCAGATCATGCTCCTCTTCGATCGCACCCTCGGCACGAAGTTCTTCGTCCCGTCGTCGGACGGCGATCCGGTCCTCTGGCAGCACCTCTTCTGGTGGTTCGGTCACCCGGAGGTCTACATCATGGTGCTGCCCGCCTTTGGCATGATCTCCGAGATCATCCCGGTCTTCTCGCGCAAGCCGCTCTTCGGCCGCGCGATCGTGATCGCCTCCGGCGCGCCTTATCGGTCTCCTGTCGTTCGGCGTCTGGGCGCACCATATGTTCGCCGTCGGCCTGGGCTTCCCGGCGGACATGGCCTTCGGCGCCGCGAGTATGGCGATCGCCATTCCGACCGGCATCAAGGTCTTCAACTGGATCGCGACGATGTGGGGCGGGCAATTGCACCTCACCACGGCCATGCTCTTCTGCATCGCCTTCATCGCCCAGTTCACCATCGGCGGCATCACCGGCGTTCAGTTCGCCAACGTTCCGCTCGACTGGCAGCTGACCGACACCTACTACGTGGTCGGGCATTTCCACTACGTCCTGTTCGGTGGAACCGCGTTCGCCATGTTCGCCGGAGCCTACTACTGGTTCCCGAAGATGTTCGGCCGGATGCTCAGCGAGCGGCTGGGCAAGTGGCACTTCTGGCTGATGGTCATCGGCTTCAATCTGACCTTCTTCCCGATGCACATCCTCGGGCTGATGGGCATGCCGCGCCGCGTCTACACCTATCCGGCGCTGCCCGGCTGGGCCGCGCTCAACTTCATCGAGACGATCGGCGCGTTCATCATGGCGCCGCCGACGCTCCTCTTCGTCATCAACATCTGGGAGAGCGCGCGGCACGGCGCGATCGCCGGCGACAATCCCTGGAACGCCTGGACGCTGGAGTGGGCCACGTCGTCGCCACCGCCGCCCTACAACTTCGCGACCCTACCACCCGTGCCGATCAACAATTCACGCCCGCTCTATCGACCCCAGACGCAGAGATGCAGGTCGCCGAGCGGCAGGCTCATGCCTACCCTGGTTCCGAAGTCGCCCACGGAATCGCCGACGAAGTCCCGCCCCGTGGTCAAGCCCAGCACTCGAGCGGCGAAGAATTTCTTCTCGAACGCGGGTACGCCGGCCACCGGGATGCTGGTCCTCATCTCGTCGGAGATCGTCTTCTTTGGGTCGCTGCTTGCCGCCTACATCGAGTTCATCACCGGCCCGTGACCGGACCGGCCCCGAGCGATCTCGACGTACCGCGAACCGCGGCCTTTAGCGTCGCACTCTGGCTGAGCAGTATCACGCTGATCATTGCCGAGCGCTTCTTGCAACGAACGCCGCCGGATATTTAACGGTTTCCTGGGCGGGACCATTCTGCTCGGCGATCATCTTCATCATCGGGCAGATCACCGAGTTCATCAGCATGTACCACGAAGGCATCACGATCAACTCAAACGTCTTTACCTCCGCCTTCTATACGCTCGTCGGCTTTCACGGCGCCCACGTGACAGTCGGCCTGATGATGTTGACGGCACTGCTCGTGTTCCTCTCCATCACCGGCAAGATCGGCGCAGGGCAAGCATGAGGGAGCCGTCCGCTCGATTGGCTACTACTGGCACTTCGTGGATTTGGTCTGGGTCGTTGTCTTTTCCGTCGTCTACTTCATGAGCATCTTTAACTCGATGAGCGTCTGGGCGAATAGGGTCAAATGAAGTGCGGGAAGCATGAGCCAGGAACCGGAAATCGCACTCCGAGCCGTGACAACCGCGACGAGTTGCGGCGGCCTCCAGGACCGCGCAACTGGCGAACGTGGCTGGTCGATGTCGTCGGGGGCGGAGTCCTGTTCAGCGTGATGTTCGTAGCGGACAAGCTCCGACGAACCGTCGCGGCCGGTATCACGTCGAGCAGCAGGACGGCGGCTACGTCATCGAGGGGCTGGATGTCAACGAGCGTGGAGAACACCATCGTTTCGGCGCGTCGAGTCGCGTGGTGGCGGCCACTACGAGACAGCGGCCGGTCTCTATGACGCCCCGCCGGGAGTACATGAGGCTCCGCATTCGCATTGGCCCGTACTGATCGCCGCCTCAATCGCGTTGGCGTTCTTTGGCATCGTCACCAGCTACGCGTTCTCGTTGTTCGGGCTGGTGGTCTTCATCGTGGGAGTCGGAGGCTGGGTTTCGGAGCTGATCGATGAATGAACGGATTGAGCCGGCGCGACGCGATGCGCCGCCTACTGAACTGGTTCAGCCTGGGTATGGCCGCCCTGGCCGGAGCGGTCGTCAGTGTGCCGATCCTCGCCTACTTGCTGAGTCCGCTGCTGCACCCCGCAAAGAACGTCTGGCGCACCATCGGGCCGATCGACAGCTTCACGGTTGACCAGTTCAAGCTCATTTCGCTGACGGATCCCTCACCGCTTCCGTGGGCAGGACAGACCGCGCTGACCGCGGCATGGGCCAAACGGAACCCCCAAAATCAGTTCACCGTCTTCGCGATCAACTGCACGCATCTCGGTTGCCCCGTGAGCTGGGAGGAAGGCGCTCAGCTGTTCTTCTGCCCCTGTCATGGCGGCGTCTACTACTCGGACGGAACCGTGGCCGGCGGACCGCCGCCCCGGCGTCTCATCGAGTACGAGTGGCGAGTCCAGAACGGAAGACTACAGGTCAAGACGCAACGATTGCCGATCGTGTAGGGCGCATGGAGTGAAGACGATCAACCAACCGGAGCAAAAGACATCAGCATTGCAGCGCACCTGGAAATGGATTGACCGCCGTCTCGGTTGGTCCAAATACATCATGAAGGTCGTTGCTCACCCGGTACCGGCCAACGTGAACTGGTGGTACGTCCTCGGAAGCGCGACGCTGGTTGCGTTCATCATGCAGGTCATCACCGGCGTGGCGCTCGCGTTCAGCTACGTGCCATCGCCAAACAATGCGTATCAGTCGCTCCAGTTCATCACCGATCACGAGACGCTTGGCTCCGTCGTTCGTGGCCTCCACTACTGGGGTGCTTCGGCGATGGTCATCCTGATCACGCTGCACATGGCACGCGTCTTCCTGATGGGAAGCTACAAATTCCCGCGCGAGATGAACTGGCTGGTTGGCGTCGGGCTCTTCTTTTTGACGCTCGGCATGGCCTTTACCGGACAGTTGCTCCGCTGGGACCAGGACGCCTACTGGGCGATCATCGTCGGCGCGGAGCAGGCCGGTCGTGTCCCATTCATCGGCGGCATTCTTGGGCATGTCATCATCGCCGGCGATACCGTCAGCGGCGCGACGCTTACTCGCTTCTACGCGACACATGTCTTCCTCATACCAGCACTCATCTTCATCTTCGTCGGCATTCACCTCTATCTCGTGGTGCTACACGGGATCTCGGAGCCACCGGTTGGCAGCCAGCAGGTCAATCCGGACACGTATGAGCAGGAGTACGAGGAACTCCTCCACAAGGAAGGTATCCCGTTCTGGCCCGATGCCGCCTGGCGTGACGTCGTCTTCGCGTTGGCCATTGGCGCCATCGTATTGGTGCTGGCAATCACCATCGGACCGAAGGCACTGGCCGATCAGGCGAATCCAACCCTGATCAAGGTCTATCCGCGCCCGGACTGGTATTTTCTCTGGTACTTCGCAATCCTGGCCCTGATGCCGTCGTGGGCCGAGTCGTACGTCATGGTCGGTGCGCCATTGCTCGGCATCATCATCTTGATCTCGGTCCCATTCGTCTCAAATCGTGGAGAGCGAAGTCCCTGGAGGCGTCCGTGGGCCGTTGGAGCGGTCGGCCTGACATTTATCTTGCTCGCGGTACTCGTCGCGGAAGGAGAAAAAGCCCCCTGGTCGCCCGTCCTCTCACCGAAGCCATTACCCGTCACGGTCACGCAGCCCTTGCATGGGGATACGTTGGCGGGTTCCTACGTCTTCAGCAACTCCGGCTGCGTCATGTGCCACAACATGGATGGAGTGGGGGGACAACGTGGTCCCGACCTCACCTATATCGGTGATCGCCTGAATCGGGACCAGCTCATCTGGAGAATCTCGAACGGCGGACACAACATGCCCGCCTATGCCACGATCCTCAAACCAACGGAACTGCAACAACTGGTTGCCTTCCTGCAACAACGGACGTCGCAGTGATCAGAGACGAGTTCGCAGACTTCACCACAGGATGTCTGATCAGGCGCCGGTCATCATGGCTCTGATCGCGAGACCCATGATGAACAGCGCACCGAGACCGTAGATGAGCGGCGCTTGGTGCTTGGGGCGAACCCGAGCGTAGCTCATGAGCAGCGGCAGCACGAAGATCGACAGCCCGCCGTAGAGAAAATGCAGGCTGTGGGAGGGGCGATAGCCTGAGATCACCAGGACAATACCAAAGATGCCCTGCGTGAAGAGCATGGCCTCCCCGATGACCAGGGTGCCCCGGTAGCTGCCGTACATGCCGGTTTTGCGGAAGTAGCTCACGATACCCCAGACACCGACGATGAACATGTACAAGATGACTGAAACCGCGAAGCGGTCATGAACGGTGACCACTGGTCTGAACTACTCCTCTACCGCCAGGACGGATGTACGTCCGGCTTTGACATGCATCGCGTCATCCACCGTGGCGGAAACTCGAATAGAGCGTCATCCCGCCATCAGCGAAGACGGTCGTGCCGGTCACGTACGAGGCATCTTCCGACGCCAGGGTAACGACCAGGCGCCCGATCTCCTCGGGGGTTCCCATGCGCCCCATGGGGATCTTCTCCAGCAAGTCTTTCAGACCAACCGGATCTTCCCAGACGTTGCGGTTGATGGGAGTCTGAATTGCACCCGGCGCGATCGCCAGCACGCGCACACCAAACTCCGCTGCCTCCTGCGCCAGTGTCTTGGTCATCATGCTCAGCCCGGCCTTACTGGCGGTGTAGGCGCTGAAACCAGCCCAGGGGATGACCTCGTGCACCGAGCTGAGGTTGATGATCACCCCGGAACGCCGTGGAACCATCTGTGCCATCGCCTGCCGGGCGAACAGGTAGGGCCCGAATAGGTTGATCTTGATGACGCTCATCCAGTGCTCGGGGTCAGACTCCCAACCGAGCTCGTGCTTGCCGTCGATCCCGGCGCTGCAGACGAGGATATCGAGCGGCGACCAGTCCTCCTGTAGTGCCGCGAAGATGCGATCGACGTCAGCCGGGTCCGACGCGTCGCCCGCGATACTGAGCGCCTTCGCCCCAGCCCGCTCGATGCCCTGGACCACCGCACCCGCCAGGTCGGCGTGACTGTGATAGACAATGGCGACGTCGGCGCCCGCGCTCGCGAGCGACAGTGAGATGGCCGCGCCGATGCCTGAATCTCCGCCGGTGACCAGAGCGCGTTTCCCAGCCAGAATCCCGTCCATAGTTATCCCTCTCGCGTGTTCTCGTGGTCCACGAGCACGGTGAAATTCCGACCTTCCCATGCATCGCTATCAGTCCAGTAGAACGTGAATGTCACCGTCACGCCCGGTGCCACCTCTGATATCGGCAGATCGACCACATGCATTCCGAGCCCTGTGTCGGCGGTCTCGACGTTGTTCCAATCCGCGTCACCGCTCGTCGTCCAATGAACCAGCGCCGCGGTACGCGTCTCGATACGAAGAAGTTTGCCCGCGGCGATCGTCCGGATCCGCTGATTGAAGCGCCAGGACATCCACGGAACTTCGGGACGCTCACCATGATAGCGCGCCCAGACCGCGTCGGGCCGGTCGGCCGGAGCCCCTTCCACCATACTGGCGAGCAGCTTGAGATACTCGGCATGAGCCCAGACCAGCGGCATAGCCGAGCCGCTCGGGCGTCCGAGAAACAGATTCTTTTCAGGAATGTCATCGGTGTCCCACACTTGCTCCGGGATCATCCCTCCCTTGCTCGACATGCGGCACATCGCCTGTAGGTACGGTTCAACCGGCTCTCCGGCCGCGAGGGCGAAGTGTCCCCGCTCGCCGGTCAGCAGCGGCCAGCCGCGCCCGATGCCGGTCCCATCGAAGGGCGACCCATCGCGCTGCTCGCCGTAGCCGTCCTCGTTATAGCGATGCCAGACCGGACCGCTCGGCGTATCGGTCTTGAGCAGCGCGTCGGCGATCTTGATGGAGTGGACGACGTGCGGATCGTCGGCCCGGCGAAGCCCGTAGCGGACCAGACCCAGGAAATCGAGACCGACGATATGTTGCGGCGGCTGGTTGAGCGCCATCGCCGGGCGGTTCTTGATTGGCACGAAGCCCGACATGGGATCAGCGGTCTCGGCCGTCTCCGGCGGGGCAATGCGGACGTAATAGCCGGGAACTTCGCACTCATGTGCCAGGTCGGTGTCACGCACATAGGTCCAGTCCTCAATGCGGCTGTTCCAGGTGTCGGCAAGTTGGAGGGCATAGTCGCGGGCCGGCCCCTCGAGAAAATTGGCGGCACAGACGAGCGCCGCGACCTCGACCGCGAGGGTGAACGGGCTGAGACCCGCGTCTTCCTCCCAGCGATCCTGGCCGGTCACCGGACCGTTGATCGCCAGATAGATCGCGGCGCGGCGCACCATGTCGGTGACGTCCATGCCGTCGAGCGCGTTCCGGTCTTTGAGCGCCTGTGCCAGGATGATCGGCAACCCCGTCTCGTCCATCTGAATGCCGGTCCAGAACGCTCGCCCATCGAGCCACTGGTTCTGCGTCCAGTGACCATCCTCATTCTGCGTGCTGATCAGGTAGCCCAGCACACGGCGGGCATCATCCACTGCGCCAAACACCAGCAGACCGCCGGCCGCTTCGACCAGATCACGCGACCAGACGAGGTGATAGCCGCCCGGGTCGTCCCGGCTCTGACCCCAGGGAATGCTGAGGCTTGCGACGAGCGCTCCGGGGACCGTCTCGTCCTCGTGGATCTTCAGCACACTGGCGGAGACGTGCGCCTCGTTGAGGAGTTCGGACGACGTGACATCGGGCAACCGGCAGGTACTGAGCCATCGCTCCCACGACGCGGTAATCCGGTGCCAGACATTGGAGAAGTCGAATTGCAGGCTGGAGAGGGCCAGCGTCTGGGCCAGTTCGGGAATCTCGCCGAATCCGAGGGCAAGCGTGACGTCGTGCTCTTCAATCTCACCCATCAGCGCGACGTTGCCGTCCTCCGCGCGGTCATAGGTCCAGGTCATTCGCCCGTTCGCATCGAAGTCCTGCCAGCCGTCCGACACACCGACGTAGCCAGCGCTGGCTCGAACGAAGGCGTCCCGATGATGTGCCCCCACGGCACAGAGTGCCAGGCCCGCGCTGTCCGCCTGCGCGGTGAGCGCCGTTGTCTGTGCGACCTTCCCGACCAGAGCCGTGTTACCGTAGCCACTGTTGCCAAGGTGCGGGGCGAGCAGCGGATAGAGCCGCATCTCCGGCGCGGCTTCGAGTCGCGCCCGGATCAGGACCACGTCGCGGTCCGGATCCGGACAGTAGTCGAGCCGCAGTGTGTAGCGATCGTGCGAGTGGATCGCGCTGTAGACCGGCACTCCGGGACCTGGCGTGACGATCTCATAGGTCGCATCCCGCTTGACTTCGCTCCAGAATCCCTGATCGTTCGCGACGATGAACCCGAGGTCGCGAATCTGTGGGCTATCGACGCGCGGCCAGTAGACCTCGTTGAGGATCCCCCGGCCAATCGTAATCCAGACACGAGCGCCTTCGAGCGTCGTGCTCACGCCGTCTTTGGCGCTGCTCGTCCAGGTCGGGTCAATACCGGGTGCGCCGGGTGCGTTCAATTGTTGACCTCCACACGATGGTTTACGGTATCGAAGGGGCCGCTGGAATCACGAGCGTGTTGGGCGAGCGTGCGATGTTTCCAGACGGCGATCGAGACATCGTCTCGTGCGATGATTGCGAGCGGTAGGTCCGAGGGCTTGCCGTTGCGACATCGTCGGGTCGATGACTAGATGTACGTTACCACCAACTCTGGTCAACGAAAATTGGAAGGGACGTCGATGAGCAGCGAATCACGACCATTCACCGAATCGGACGCCGAACTGACCCGGAGGATCGGCATCGTCGATACCCACAACGACTTCGCGATTGGGATTCTGAAAGAGCGTTTCGACGGCAACCACGACTCGCTCGGAGAATACTGGATTCCCCGCTTTCGCTCGGGCGGCGTTCGCCTCACCACCGCCCCGATCTTCATTCCGGACATCTACCTGCCAGATGGCGCACTCCGCTTCACCATCCAGGTCATCGACGCGCTGATGCAGGAGATCGACGAGAACGGCGACGAGATCGAGCTGGCCAGGAGCTATGCCGACATCGTCCGAATCAACGAAGCCGGGAAGATCGCGGTGCTCCTCTCGTTCGAGGGAGCCGAGATGCTTGGCCAGGACCTCTCGGCGTTGCGCCTCTTCTACCAGGTCGGGCTGCGCATGCTGTCGTTCACCTGGATGCGCCGCACGCTCTTCGGCGACGGCACCTGGGAGAACGACACGCACGGCGGGTTGACCCGGCTCGGCCGCGCGGCCGTCAAGGAGATGAACCGTCTCGGCATTATTGTCGACGTCTCCCATGCCTCCGATCAGACGACCTGGGACATCCTCGAGACGTCGACGTCGCCGGTCATTGCCAGTCACTCGAACGCACGGGCCGTCCAGGACCACCCACGCAACGTGACCGACGACATGATCCGCGCCATCGCCCAGTCGGGCGGTGTTGTCGGCGTGGTGGCCGTGACACGGTTCATCACAGATGGTGACCCAAGCATCGCCAAATGGGTCGACCACATCGAGCACATCATCGACGTCGCCGGGATCGACCACGTCGGTATCGGTGCGGACTTCTACGACCACCTCGCCAGGATCAATGCGGCGCAGATGATCGCCGACTGGAACCTCGAGCCGACCGGCGAGATGGCCAAGCCGTTCAGCACCATGCTCGGCCCGGAAGACCTACCGGGGTTGACGGCCGAACTCCTACGTCGCGGATTCAACGAAGCCGACCTGCGCAAGATCGCTCACGAGAACTATTTCCGGGTGATGGAGACGGTGCTGCGGTAGCAGCAGGTAACGGTGCGGCTCGGAACGGGATCATTGTCATGCGCCCGACACTGATGGGATTGTCCACGTACGCCCGGGAGTAATGGTCATTGACGAATTGAATCGGTACCTTCGTGTCCGTTCACGCGGGGCTCAAGCCGCCGCGCTACAAAACCGAAGTCCACTAAAGGGACTGAGATTCAGTGATCTTCGGCATTCAGCACGATCCTGATGGCGACCATCGCTAAGTGATGCTCAGTCCCATTAGTGGACTTCGTTCCAGGTAGCCCGGTGAGTTTACTCCCGGGCGCACGCGGCCAATCACCGGGTTTATTCGTCAACCACCATAACTCGCCGGGCTACGGAGGCGAAGCCCACTGATGGGGCTGAATGCCCCGGTCGTACGGGCGACGCACGCATCATCTGCACGAATGACTCGCGTGCGATACCTTTGCGACGATCCCTCTCCTTGACGGCGAATCGCTTGCGGTGACACACTCCGTGCGCTGGACGTACGTCACACTCGCCCGACGGGAAATGAGCACATGCGTCAATGATCAGGGCGACTATCCGCAGGGACCTCACACGCGACATCGCCGAACTCTGCGCTCTCATCTTTATCGCCGATGTGGTCTCGGGAATCCTCTCGCCAACCTTCTCCATCTTCGCGGAGGGTCTCGGCGTCTCGCTGGCCTTGCTCGGCATCATCACGACCGTCGGCGGTCTGACCCAACTCATCATCGCCCTGCCGTTTGGCGTCCTGTCCGACCGTGTCGGCCGGCCACGTGTGCTGGTGGGCGGAATCATCGGGTTCGGGCTCTGCCTGCTCAGCCTCGCGGTAGCAACCGGGCCGTCGATGCTCTTCGTCTCCCGCATCCTCTACGGCACGGCCGGAGTGGCGACGTTCTCGATCGGGGCCGCCCATCTCGGCGACATCACCACCAGGGAACAGCGGCCATTCGCCTTCGGGCTCTACACCAGCTGCATGGGACTCGGGTTCACCATTGGGCCGCTGCTCGGCGCCCAGCTGGCCGATCGCTACAGCGCCCCAACCGCCTATTTCGTTGGCGCGCTCATCTCAGTGCTGGGGCTGATCCTGGCGCTCCGCATTCTTCGAGTCGCTTCCGTGAAACGGCGCTCGGCGTCTGTGGCTCCGGCCAACCGCTCCACGGGCATGAAGAACGTACGTGAGATCCTACGAAATCGCAGCCTCATGCTCGTCACATTTGGCAACATGCTGATGAGCCTGACCTTTGTCGGCGGCATTACCACGTTCTTTCCGATCTACGCCGATCAACTGTTTATCTCGCAGGCTGCAATCGGCACGATGTTCGCCGTTCGCGCACTCGTCTCGACGCTCGGACGCCTGCCGAATGGCATCGTCTCGCGCCTGTTTGGCAACCAGTCCGTGATGCTGAGCGCGCTCCTGCTCGACACCGTCGTGATGCTTTCGATCGCCCATACGAGGAACACGGTGATGCTGACAGGGCTGCTGGCACTCGAAGGACTGGCCTTCGGCGCCTATCTCGTCTCGGGCCAGACGTACGTTGCCGATAACACCGAGGTCGAGAACCGGGGCGCCGCAATCGGCGTCTACTCCACGGCGTCGAGCCTCGGTGGCACCGTCGCTCCACTTATTCTCGGGCTGGTGGCCAGCGCCTACAGTGTGCGCCTCGTCTTCACCGTGACCGGTGTTGTCCTGGCAGTTGGCCTGCTCCTCTCGGTGGCCGGGGCGATCGTTGTCTCCCGGTCCTCGGCCGCGGCCTCACTCACGACCGAGTCGGCCGAACCGTAGACACGCTTACCGCGGTTTGCGCTCGGGCAACGCGTCTCCTCATCTCAGTACCGGAGCCAGATCCGCTACTCGACGACCACGTAGCTCTGATCTCCTACCTCTGAGTTCGGTTTTCCTAGACCAGCAAGTACGAATGTCCCTATTGCCCGGGTATCTTGCGCTTTACCGTGGAATGTGACGTGGACTCGCCGCGTCACTGCGTCCCAGAGTGACCCGTAAGGAATGAGCCGCCTCGCATGCACAACAACACTGCAAAACGAGACCGAACGCGCAACCATTCGGTTTGGGGGTTCCTCCGGCCACTCGTGCTGATCGTAGTGCCGCTCTCCGTCTTATCGCTCATCATGCTCGCCAACGCCACCAGCGCTGTCGGACGAACGACGGCCAACAACCCGGTTGAACAGGAGAATCAGCGAAGTGGCACGACGTCCTGGCAACCTTCAAACCCGGCTACGACGTCCGACTCCCTGCAGGAGCACGAGCAGGAACCATCCACACCTGAGAAGAAGACAGGGCGGGGAACTCAATCGGCGGCGGTGGCCGCATCGTCTTACACGCCCAAAGCCATCAGCGGCTACACCGATCAGGCGAGCCTCAACCGCGGCGGTACGGTCACGCTCTTCGTGAGCACGGCCCTCCCGACCTACACCGTCGACCTCTATCGCATGGGCTGGTACGGCGGCGCGGGGGCACACCTGATTCAGACCTACCCGAACCTGGCAGGACAGAACCAGCCGGTGCCCGATCCCGATCCACAGACCGGTATGATCGACGCCAGCTGGCAGCCATCGCTTCAGATTCAGACGGACAGCGCCTGGGTCAGTGGTGTCTACCTGGCCAAGTTGACCGCCAGCGACGGGTCCACCGGCTACGCTGTATTCGTGCTGCGCGACGACAGCTCGACTGCCGACATCCTGTATCAAGTCCCGGTTACCACCTGGCAGGCCTACAACGCCTGGGGCGGCAAGAGTCTCTACGACTACAACTCGCCGGATGGCCGCGCCTCGAAGGTCTCGTTCAACCGTCCATATGACGGGAGCGGAGCGGACGCATTCTTCAACGGCGACCTGAACATGATCGAGTACCTGGAATCGCAGGGATACAACGTCACCTACGCCACGAGCGTCGACGTGCAGGCCAACCCCAACCTGATGGCCAATCACGCGGTCTTCCTGTCGAATTTCCATGACGAGTACTGGTCAATGCAGATGCGAAACAACGTGACCGCGTGGCGCGACCAGGGCAAAAGCCTTGCCTACTTCGACTCGAACAGCATCTACTGGCAGATTCGCTTCGAGGCTTCGGCGGCGGGAGTCCCGAACCGGACCATCGTCTGCTACAAGAACGCGTCGCTCGACCCGCTGGCCTCCACCAACCCGAGCCAGACCACGGTACGCTGGCGCGACGCACCGGTCAGCCAGCCTGAGAACGGCCTGCTCGGCGTGATGTACGAGAACAACTGGGACGATTGGAGCACGGCGTTCCCCTGGGTTGTCCAGAATTCCTCCTCCTGGGTCTACCAGGGAACGGGACTGAAGGACGGCGACTCGATTCCAGGGACCGTCGGGTATGAGTACGACAAGGTCTGGACCAACGGGCAGACCGTGCCCAATCAGACCATCCTTTCCAACTCACCAGTGACGGTCAACGGTGTCCAATCGGACTCCAACGGCTCGATCTACCAGGCCTCGAGTGGCGCCTGGGTGTTCGACGCGGGCACGAACTTCTGGTCCTGGAAACTAGAAAAAACCGCGTTCTCCTTGGCCGCGGTGGACGCTCGTATCCAGCAGATGACGAACAACATCTTGAACACGATGATCGGTGGCATATCGCCTCCGACGCCCACACCGACGCCAAGTGGCACTCCCACCGGCGCCAGCTACTCCATCTACAATGACGCGCTGAACTACGCCTGGTACGACGGATCCTGGGGTGCCTCGCTCAACATGAGCGTCACCAATCCGGTCTATGAGGGCACCTACGCCATCGGCTATACGGCGACAGCGGGGTGGGCCGGGTTCCAACTGCGCACCGACTCGGCACCCAGCACCTCACCCTATACGGCGCTGCAGTTTGCGGTCCGCTCGTCCCAGGATGGAGAGCGCTTCGCGGTTTACCTGCGCGATTCGACTTTGAAGACGCTGAGTAGTCCACAGCCGTTATCCAACTACGGTGGCTACCCGGTCACGAGCGGCTGGACCCTGTACACCATTCCGCTGGCGGACTTGAATGCGACCAACGTCAAGCTCGGGGCCCTCGTCCTCCACAACTGGACCGGATCAGCCCAACCCGTCATCTACGTCGATGCGATCCGCCTCGTCGACACCTCGGGCGGTACTCCGACGCCAACGTCGACCGCGACGACGACGGTTACGCCCACCGTAACGCCGACTCAGACGTCGACGCCCAGCCCCACGCCAACGGGCACGCCAACCCAAACACCAAGCCCGACGCCGACGACCACGCCGTCTCCGACACCGAGCCCCACGCCAACGGGAGGCTTGACCGTCTACGATGACCACCTGGCCAGTGGCTGGTACACCAGTCTGTCGTGGGACGCGACGATCAATCTGAGCAACACCAACCCGGTTCACTCCGGAGCCGATTCGATCAGCTACACCGCCACAGCTGGCTGGGCGGCGCTTCAACTCCGGAACGACGGGCACATCAGCACCAGCGGCTATGACGCGCTAAGGTTCGCGGTGCGATCGACCCAGGATGGCGAACGCTTCGCGGTCTACCTGCGTGATTCAAACTTCACCAGTCTCAGTTCGCCGGTCTCGCTGGCGAACTACGGGGGCTACCCGATCGCGAGCGGCTGGACGGTCTATACCATTCCACTCGCCGACCTCAAGGCAGTGAACGTGTCGCTCGGCAGCATCGTCTTCCACAACTGGACCGGAACGGCGCAGCCGGCCATCTACATCGACGACATCCAGTTGGTCAGCACGTCCGGAGGCGGCACACCGACTCCAACTCCGACGCCGTCGCCAACACCGACTCAGACGCCAAGTCCAACGCCGACGGCCACGCCAACTCAGACGCCGAGTCCAACGCCGACGGCTACACCGACCCAAACGCCGAGCCCGACGCCTTCACCCACGCCGACCGGGGGTCTGACGATCTATGACGACGCACTGGCGTCCGGCTGGTACACGAGCCTCTCCTGGGACGCGACCGTCAATGTGAACAACACGGCACCGGTCCATTCAGGCAGCAAATCGATCAGCTACACGGCGACCGCGGGATGGGCTGCGCTCCAACTGCGCAACGACGGGCATATCAATACCAGCGGATACACCGCGCTGCGGTTTGCCATCCGCTCTTCGCAGGACGGCGAACCGGTCGCGATGTATCTGCGCGACTCGAACTTCACCAGTCTCAGTTCGCCGGTCTCGCTGGCGAACTACGGGGGCTACCCGACAGCGAGCGGCTGGACGGTCTATACCATTCCACTCGCTGATCTGAAGGCAGTGAACGTGTCGCTTGGCAGCATCGTCTTCCATAACTGGAGCGGCTCGGCGCAACCGCCGATCTATCTCGACGACATCCAGCTCATCAACGGCCCATAGCGCCGCTAAAGGCACCTCACTCGATTCCTTCATCCCCATCCCGCCGCGTGGCCTCTCCCCGGGCCACGCGGTTCTTCTTTGCTGGACATCGTCGAGACGTGCCGGGACGTCTCGTCCTATACTCGCCGCAAAGAACGACCGTCCGGCATCACGGGCGGGAGATGATTTCGAGAAAGGCCACCCCATTGCAAGACTGGAACTACGTCTGCGAAGCGTGCGGACATACGGAAATGCCCGACACCGATCTCTGGTGCTGCCCCGCCTGTGGTGGGGCGATGGGAATCGAAGGTCTGGGCTATCTCAATCCGGCCCTGCTGGACGACGACGCGCCGGGAATCTGGCGCTATGGTCATCTGCTGCCGGTCGATAAGCAGGACGCGATCTCACTCGACGAAGGCATGACACCGCTTATCGAGGGCAGCCTGGCCGGACGTGACGTGCTCTTCAAAATCGACGCGCTGATGCCGACCGGATCGTTCAAGGATCGCGGCGCGGCCATGCTCGCGTCGCACCTGCGACGCATCGGGCGACACCGCGTGGTCGTCGACTCTTCCGGCAACGCTGCGGCAGCGCTCTCGGGCTATAGCGCCGCGGGAGGACTCGAGTGCGCCGTCTACGCGCCCGCCACCACCTCGCCGGGCAAGCTGGTGCAATCGCGTGCCTTCGGCGCGTCGGTCACGCTGGTGGAGGGGAACCGGGAGGACGTCGCGCGCGCCGCACAGGATGCGGCTGCCGCCGACGACACGTCCTTCTACGCCAGCCACAACTGGCACCCGGTCTTCGTCGAAGGGGTCAAGACCTGGATGCTCGAAGTCTGGGAACAACTTGGCCGCCGGCAACCGTCCGCCGTCTTGGTCCCGACCGGCGGCGGCAGTGCGCTCGTCGGAGCCTGGCGCGCCATCCAGGCTCTCCCCGGTGAGCCAGCACGGATCTTCGCGGCCCAGCCGGCCGCCTCGGCACCGGTGGTACAGGCGATCCAGCGTGGCGCGGACATCGAACCGGTGATCCCCGGGGTCTCGATCGCGGAAGGGACCCGCATCGGCGCGCCGGCCCGGACGCGGCAGATCCTCTCGGCAATCCGCGAGACGAATGGCGGCGCGTTGGCCGTCTCCGAAGCGGAGATCGTGGAAGCGCTGCGTGAGTTGTGGGGACAAGGACTCTACGTCGAGCCGACCGCCGCCGTTGGCGCGGCCGCGTTCCGCCGCATGGTCCTCGACAGTGATGCGGTACCTGAGGGCGACGTCGTGATCCTGCTTACGGGCTCCGGGCTCAAGGCGACCGAAACAATCGGCAAGCTGCTGGAGAGCGACCTGGCATGAGCGAGTTGGGAACACGGTTGTAGGGGCAAGCCTCCGTGCGCCCTCGGCCGAAGGCCGCCACAAGACTCGTAAAGGCCGTGCTACGCACGAAGGCTTGCCCTACCGAAAGTGGCAGACGTCGGACAACCCTGCCCATCCAACTCTTGACATTCCCAATATCTTACTGTACGGTAATGCAAAGATTCATCTTACCGTTCAGTAATGTTTGTGGAGGTGACTATCGTGCCCGCAGTTGCCCGTTCGATCGAGATCCAGGCGCCGCCAAGCACCGTCTGGCGCTGGCTGGCGACGCCTGACGCGCTCCGGCAGTGGATCAACCCGAACCTCGAAATCGACCTACGTATCGGGGGGTCCTACCAGATGCGCAATCCGGGCGAGGATGTCTGGATCAGTGGGAAGGTCCTGGAGATTGTGCCCGAAGGCTGCCTGGTCCTCTCGTGGATGGAGGAGAATGGCGACTGGGTCTATCCCGCGCGGCTGGTCATCACGCTTGCTCCGACGGCGAAGGGGACGCAGGTGACCCTCACCCATGATGGATTCGCGGGAATCGGCAAGCCGACCTGGCCGGAGACGGTGAATGCCTACGAACGAGGCTCCGACCGGCATCGCCTGTTGGAAAAGCTGGCTGAATTGGTGAGCGCTGTTAGTGTCTAGTTCCACCGACGACCTGTTCCGGGCCCTGGCCGACCCGACCCGCCGTCATATGCTCGATCTCCTGGCCGAGCGTAGCTCGCTCACGGTCGGCGAGCTGGCCGCGGAATTCCCGGACCTGGTGGCGTCGGGCATCTCCAAGCACCTGATGGTCTTACGAGCAGCCGGCCTGGTGACCGCCACCAGACGAGGACGTGAGCGACTCTATCGCATCGATGCGGCTGGGTTCACGGAAGCTATGACTCCGTGGCTGGCCAAATACGAGCCGTACTGGGCCGACGCGCTGGAGCGCTTGCGTGAACTCGCCGAGGGGCACGAGCCACCGGAATAGGCGACGCAGCTTCTCGAGGGCAAAGACAAGCTTCGCCCTCGAGAATCCCGGAAGGAACAACGCGGAGCGCGGGGGAATCCAAGAATCTCTCCGTGCTTGGATTGAGTGGACAACGTTACTCTTCCCGCGCACCCACCGTGTTCCGCAGCACCCCGATCCCTTCCAACTCGACCTCGATGACGTCTCCCGGCTTCATCGTCCCGACCCCTTCCGGCGTGCCGGTCATCACCACATCTCCCGGTTCCAGCGTCATCACATTCGAGATAAAGCTGATCAGGAAGGCGGGCTTGAAGATCATCGTGTCGACGGTGGTGTTCTGGCGAACCTCACCGTTGAGCCGCGACTGGATGCGCAGATGATTCGGGTCGAGATCGGTCTCGATCACGGGTCCGATCGGGCAGAAGGTGTCGTACCCCTTCCCGCGCGTCCACTGACCGCTCTGGCCGGTGAAGCCACGATTGCTGACGTCGTTGCCGCAGGTGTAGCCGAGGACGTAGTCGAGCGCCTCGTCTTCCGAGACCCGCTTGGCCTCCCTGCCGATCACCATGCAGAGTTCCGCTTCGTAGTCGGTGCGCGTACCCGGTAGCATCTTGATCTCGCCGCCCGGCGGCAGTAGCCCCGTTGGCGGCTTGAGAAAGAGGACCGGCTCTTCGGGAATCGACGGGTCACCAGCCGACGCCATCTCGGCGATATGGTCGCTGTAGTTCTTGCCGACCGCCACGATCTTGCGCGGCGTTACGGGGACGAGCATCTCGACCGAATCGAACGAGCCGGCCGCGTCCCGTTTGGTCAAACCGCTCTGTGGGTCCCCCGCGGCGCGGTAGACCGTGCCATTCTCCAGAATGCCGTAGCTCGGCGTGCCGTTGTCCATGAACCGCAGGATCTTCACTGGTCCCCCAATCAGATTGACGTGGTGGTCGGACCCAGGCCGGTCAATGCTTCTCGCACGCTGAGTCGTGCCGGACAATACTCCAGCGTCCGGAACCGGTCAAGCGCTTAGAGCGCGGACAGCACCGGACGCATCTTGAGAATCACCAGCGACGAAGCGGCTGCCAGCACCCCGCAGCCGACGATCGTCACCGGAGCGCCGACGACTCCCGCGATCGCGCTGGCGGGCAAGGCGCTGAGTCCGCTGATGCCGAACGACATCTGATACAGGCTCATGACCCGGCCGCGCATTTCGTTCGGGATAATCGTCTGGACCACGCTGCTCACCGTTGCCGAATAGGTCACGCCCATCGCTCCCGCGAGCGCCAGAAAGACGACCGCGACCGGGATGTCCGGCGACATCGCGAAGCTCGACAGCGCGAGCCCGTAGATGACCGCCCCTCCGATAATGATCCGTCCCTTGCGCCGGGTGCCCGAGAAGGAGGCCACACCCAGCGCGCCAATCAGCCCGCCCACGCCCGGAGCAGCCGAGAGGATGCCGTATCCGATGGCTCCGCTGTGCCAGATCGTCTCGGCGAAAATCGGGAGGAGTGCGATATACGGCATGGCGAAGAAGAGCGGTACCGTGCCGACCAGCAGGAGTCCGAAAACCGCGGGATCACGATAGCTGTACGAGAGGCCTGCCCCGATTTCGCTGACCATATTCTGAGGCACCGCGCGAGGTTCGACCGGTTGTCGCGGCACCGGAATTAGCGCGACCATCACCGCGATGTAGCAGACCAACAGGATCCCGTAGATTCCCTGCACGCCGATGACTCCGATGAGCACTCCAGCGGCGGCCGGGCCGAAAATGCGCATCAGATTCATGCCGCCGGACATCAGGGAGACGGCGTTCATCAACAGATCTTTGCCGACCAACTGCGCCATCAGCGCCTGCCGGGCTGGTCCATTGAGGCCAAACGCCAGGCCAAAGAATGCCGCCGCGACGATCAGGTCAATGATGGTGACACGATGGGAACCGACCAGAAAGACCATGACCGCCGCGACCACAACCGTGATTACGCGCACGGAAAGGATGTAGTTGCGTCGCTCAAATCGGTCAGCGAACACCCCGCCGATTGGCGAGATCAATGTCTGGCAGACCGACTCCATCGTCGTGATCGCTCCCAGATAGACCGCGGACCCCGTCAGGACATAGACGAGCCAGCCGAGCGCGACCCCCTGCATCTGGTATCCGAGGGTGCCGACCACGCTACTCAGGAAGAACCACTTGAATGGCGCGACACGAAAGGCGCTGAAGGTCGTAAGCGTGAACCGCCGGTCGACCAGCGGCAATGCGGTCTCGGGTGATGGGGGTTGATCGAGATCGAGCGACGAGACGGCGGTGTCGGTCTTCCGCGAGTTATTCATCAATTCCCCAGTATTTTCCGATCAAGGATGTCGTTGGCCGGACCTAGTCTACCCGACCACGCAAGCACCGCCGCAACGCGCCCGGCCGGTCTGCGACGCCAAGTTTCGTGCCTCCGTCGCACCGCCAAGACACCCTTGCACATCATCCAGGGATGCACCCGCTTACCCGATACGTCTAGTCAGACTGACCAACCTTATGTGCCGCGAGGTCTTCCAGATGGGTCAAGAGCGCGGAGTGATCCAGATCACCACGACCGGCATTGACCATAGCCGTAAACATCTGGTCGACCAGCGCCGTAACCGGCAGTGAGACGTCGTAGCTCTTGCCCGCCGCCATGGCAATCCCCAGGTCCTTGCGGTGCAGGTTGATGCGGAATCCCGGCTGGAAATTGTGATCGATCATGGACTCGCCCCGAAGCTCCAACACCTTATTGCCCGCCAGACCGCCCGAGAGGACCTGGACGATCTTGCGCGGATCGACGCCCGCCTTGCTTCCGAGCACGAGTGCCTCGCTGACCGCCTCAAAGGTCAGGGCAACCACGATCTGGTTACAGGCCTTTACCGTCTGCCCGGCTCCGGCGTCACCCACGTGCACGATCGTCTTACCCAGCACCTCGAACAGCGGTTTGGCGCGATCGAAGTCCTCGGCGCGTCCCCCCACCATGATGCTCAGGGTTCCAGCGATCGCGCCCTTGTCGCCTCCGCTCACCGGCGCATCCAGCGCGCTGGCCCCGTTTGCCCGCAGTGCCTCGTCGACTTCAATCGCCGTGACGGGCGAGATGGTGCTCATGTCAATCAGCAGCTTGCCCTGACCCATCTCGCTAAGCAGGCCATCATCGCCGAAGACGACGTCCCGCACGTCGGGAGAATCGGGCAGCATCGTGATCACGGTGTCGACCTGCGCAGCCACCTCTCGTGGGCTTCCGGCCGGAATCGCGCCCTCCCCCGAGAGCTCGTCGACCACCTCACGACTGCGGTTGTGCACCACCAAACTGTAGCCCGCCGCCATCAGGTTTCGCGCCATCGGTTTTCCCATGATGCCCAGTCCAATGAATCCGACTCGTTGTGCCATGTCCTGCTCCATCCCTCTAACGCACACGTTCTGACTCTCGTCGTTATGTCCAGTAACCCCAGTCTCTCAGCCAACGCAGCGATGCGTCAGTCGTTGGTTCCGGCTTGTACTCGCAGCCGATCCAACCGTCGTAGCCGATCTCGTCCAGCGTGTTGAAGATGAAGGGGTAGTTGATCTCGCCGGTCCCGGGCTGGTGGCGTGCCGGGGAATCGGCCACCTGAATGTGCCCGATCTGGTCGATGTGCCGGCGCAACGTCGCCGCCAGGTTCCCCTCCATCCGCTGCATGTGATAGACGTCGTATTGGACGCGGAGGTTGTCGCTGCCGACGTCGTCGAGCAGTCGCAGGGCCTCGGGCATCGAGGTGATGAGAAAGTCGGGCGTGTCGATGCTGTTGAGCGGCTCGACGACCTGTCGCACGCCGACCGTCCGTGCCTGCTCGGCGGCAAAGCCCAGATTGTCGACCGCCGTCTCCCACTGTTTCTCGCGCGTGACGTCCTCGAGCTCGAGCCCAACCAGGCAGTTGATCTGATGGCAGTCCAGCTTCGCGGCGATCTCTAGCGCCCGGACAACCCCATCCTTGAATTCAGTGACGCGGCGCGGATCGTTGGCGATACCCCGCTCGCCACCGGCGAAGTCTCCGGCTGGCAGGTTGAACAGGACCTGGGTCAGATTGTTGCGATCGAGCGCCTCCCGCACGGCATCGACGTCCTCGTCATACGGAAAGAGAAACTCGACGGCGTCAAACCCCGCGCCCGCGGCGCGATCGAAACGCTCCAGGAACGGATGCTCGGTGAAGAGCATGGTCAGGTTCGCGGCAAAGCGCGGCATCGTCTCCCCAATCACGATGACAGCAGTCTGGGCCACCGCCGCGGGCGGCCTCATCCGAGTATCGCAAC
Organism: uncultured Chloroflexia bacterium; assembly: GCA_963728335.1. GTDB lineage: Bacteria > Chloroflexota > Chloroflexia > Thermomicrobiales > Thermomicrobiaceae > CALAGB01. The sequence continues at coordinate 412,373 of CAVSJP010000003.1, read as the reverse complement.
GATGGATCTCCCCCCGCAACTTTGCGCGTATGTCAGGAGAGACTCGCATGGTTTATCATCGAGGTGCGAGTTTCTGAACAGGACCACGCGTGTGGCTGGAGGTTCCTTATGGCAAAGGCGCCATTGCGTGTCGGATTGATTGGCTTGGGAACGATCGGACAGGGCGTGGTCCGGCTGCTCCAGCAGCAAGGAACAGACTCCGTCCAAATCGTGGCGGCGCTGGTCCGGAATCCGGAACGCTCGCGCGCCGTCGATACTCCGATCGTCAGGACCCTCGATGAACTGCTGGCCCTGCGGCCCGACCTGGTCGTTGAAGTGGCAGGCCACGACGGGCTCCGCCAACACGGACCGGCCGTTCTGCGTGCGGGGTTCGATCTCGTCGCCGTCAGCGTCGGCGTGCTGGCGCACTCGGAGGTCTACGACGAGATCCTGGCCGCGGCTGAAGAGGGCGGTACCCAGCTCAACATCGCGTCTGGCGCGGTTGGCGCCCTCGACGCCATCGCCTCCGCTCGCCAAGGCGGTCTCGAGCGCGTCACGCACACCGTCCGCAAGCCGCCGAGCACCCTATTCGGGCCGGACGCCGAGCCCCTGACCGAGCCGAAGATCGTCTTCTCCGGGTATGCGCGTGAGGCGGCGCTTCGCTATCCGGAGAGCGTGAACGTCACGGCGGCGGTCAGTCTGGCAGGCATCGGGCTCGATCGAACTGAAGTGCGCATTATTGCCGACCCAGCGGTCGACCGCAATCAACACGAGATCGCCGCCGAGGGGACGTTTGGCCGCCTCCGCTTTGAGGTGCAGGGAATCCCGACAGAGGAAAATCCTCGTACCGGAAGACTGGTCGCGATGAGTATCGTCAACACGCTGCTGGCGCATCGGTCGCCGATCGTGGTGGGATTGTAGAAGATGAGCACAGAGATGAGCCAGGTCGAAGGTGTTCTAATCGATGTCGATGGCGTGCTGCGGATCGACTACGTTCCGATTCCCGGCGCTCCAGAGGCGCTACAGCAGCTTCGGGATCGCGGCGTGCCGTTTCGCCTGCTGACGAACACTACGGTTCGCAGCTGTCACTCGCTCGGAGCGCTGCTGCGTCGTATGGGATTCGAGGTTGAAGACGAGGAGATCATCACCGCTGGCGCCGCGACGGCCGCGTTTCTCCGGCGTCGCTTCCCGGATCAGCCCTGCTACCTGATCGCCACCGGGGACGTTGCCGGCGACTTCGCCGGTGTTCCGCTCACTGACGGCAACGACGCCAAGGTCGTGGTGATCGGCGGCGCCGAGCAGAATTTCACCTACACGGCGATGAACCACGCCTTTCGCCTGTTGCGTAACGGCGCCAAGCTCGTCGCGATGCACCAGAACAAGTACTGGATTACCGCGGAAGGACCAACGCTCGACGCCGGTGCGTTCATCCACGGACTCGAGTACGCCACCGGCAAGCGCGCCCGGCTGGTCGGCAAGCCCGCCGCCCCCTTCTTCCGCTCCGGCTTTCATTCGCTCGACTTGCCGCCCGCCAAGATCGCCGTGGTCGGCGACGACCTGGGCCAGGACGTCTTGCCCGCGATGAAGCTCGGCGCCATTGGCGTGCTGGCGCGAACCGGCAAGTTCAACCAGGAGCAGCTCGAACTGGGCAAGCCAGACTACCTGATCGATTCAATCGCCAGCATCGAGCAGATCTTCGAGCCCATTCCTTCCTAACGATTGCCGAGACGCGCGACGACCGGCGCGAATTCTTCGGCGATCTGGTCGGAAACGATGTAGTAGGAGAAGCCAAACTCCTCCCGTCGCTGGCAGAGCGTGGCACAGATTTCGTCGACGTGGCCGATGAGGAGTGACGGCATCGCCAGAACATCGTCAACCGTCACACCGTCCCAGCCTCGCTCGGCGATTAGCCGTACCGCCGTGCCTATGCGGTCATCCGTGACGACCAGCGTGGGAATCAGGCTCAGTTCGATCTGGTCAAACCGCTCCCCGGCCCCGTCGCGAACCCAGCTCAGCTTCTCTCGCACCGCCGCGACGGTTCGTTCCTGTGGATCATCTGTTACCGTGCCAGACGCTACGGACGTCGTCAGCAGTCCGACGATGTCCGCCTCCTGGCCAGCCAGAGTCAGCAAGCGCTGCTTGCCGCCGCCAATCAGGATCGGTGGGCGTGGTCGCTGCACTGGTTTTGGGAAGAGATCGATGGCGCTCACCGCATAGTGCTCACCCGTGAAGCAGAACGCGTCCTCGCCAAAGAGTCCTTTGATCACCCGGACCGCTTCGGCCAGCCGGTCGATTCGCACGCCTGCCCGGTCATAGGGCATCCCCGACGCATCATATTCGCGCCGCAGCCAACCCGCGCCCAGTCCAAGCTCGAGCCGTCCACCCGAAAGGAAATCGAGCGTCGCCGCCTCCTTGGCCAGCATCACCGGATGACGGTAGTCGTTGTCGAGCACCAGGGTCCCGACGCGCAGACGGCTCGTCGCGGACGCGGCCGCCGTCAGGGCGATAAGCGGCGCGAACTGCTCCCCAAAGAAATCAGGCACGAAGTGATCGCGAATCAGGAAGGTTGAGTACCCGCACTGCTCGATCCGCCGCACGTGACGGATCCAGTCGCCGGCCGGGAGCGGAGTCTCATTGATCACGCCAAAGCGAAACGGCTTGCGTTGTGTCATGTTGGGGGGCCTCCAGAGTAATCGAATCGGGTCATTGACTCAATTCTCGGGGCTCCAGGTTCGAGGAGATATCCGAATCTTGCGCTCAAATCCGGTATCGGGACATGGCGTGTCGCGCCATCTTCCAATTCTGTTTGCTCAGGCATAAGATTGACTCGATTCGGTGGTACCAGATTGATCAAAACGATGTCCGACCTTTGGCGCATTTCACGAATGTGGGGAAAGGTACAGACTGGTGCCCGGGTCTCCATCGTCCACCGAACATCGTCCAGTGCGTTCAAGCGGTGCGTGAAGGTAGGAGGTGGTCCGCGCCAGTGCTCCCGCGAAGTGTGCCTGGTTGCGAATTTGGAGATTTTGTCGAATTAAACGACGGCCGTCGATGCGGCGAAAGGAATCGGGAACGAGATGGCTGGATTTCGCAACGTCATATCGACCCTGCTGCCCGATGGGCAGGAGGTCATGGGACCCAATATTCTTCTCTGGCACTATCCAAATAATGACATCATGAATGGTTCCCTGCTCACCGTTGAGAGCAATCACTTCTGCGTTCTCAAGTCGCGCGGTGCAATTCTCAACGTCTACGAGACCGGCCAGTACCCAGTCGAGACGCCGCAACGCGTCCTCTTCGGATCGTTGCAGCAGGCCTTCTACGGCGGCCAGAGCCCCTGGCAATACGAGGCGCTCTACATTAACCGGGCCAAGCTCGTGTTGAAGGCCTCCGGCACCGCACTGTCGCGCGAACTTGCCTTGATGACCTACGACGTCGACTACTACATTCACGTCACCACCACCGATGATGCCGCCAAGCTTGTCCAGCACATGCCCTATCGTGGTCACGCGCTGACGACCGACGATGTCAACGTCTACGCCGGGCCGGTCGTCGAACAGGCGATCAACCAGGTCGTTCAGGTGACACCGCTCGAGCAGGTCAACGAGCGCATTCACGACCTGACGCAGATCGTCCACGAGCACCTGCAGGACTTCCTCTCCGGCTATGGGATCACGCTCGACATGGTGAAAGTGCTGGTCTTCCCCGGTGACGAACGGATGCGCCAACTCATCGCCCTCAAAGCGTTCGGGATGAGCGAGCTCGATGCCGTACGCTACTACACCGCGATCATCATGGCCGAGCACGGCGTGATCTCGGCGCCGAACATGGCAGTCGGACAGCCGTTCCATCTGGGCGGTGTACTCCCGAACGTGCCGATCAGCATGGCGCCGGGCAATCCGCCACGTCCGGCGGCGCCACAGCAGGCTGCTGGCGCCCGGCCTCAGGGCGTGCCGAATCCGGCGAATCCGATCCAGCGCCCCACGGGAGAGCAGCAATCGTGACCGGGGCAATCCGCCGTCAGCTCGACCTGCTGATGAACGCCTACGGCTACAACCTGTATGAGAAGAAGAACCGGGCACGCGCCGACGACCTGATCGTGCGTGAGACGGCGGCCGGCGCGTTGGCGGCGGCGGCGAATTCGCTGCGCACGTTGCGCACGGAGTACCGGCGACGGTTCATCCCACCACTGACACGGGATAACCCGGACCCGCCGCGTGCGCGGCTCGACGATCTGACCGAGATGGCTCGCCTTCAGGAGGCTGTATCCGATCTCGAGATCCGGATACGCAGCATGCCTGTTCCCGTGCAGGACCGCGCCTGGGAGAAGTTCCGCGGCGAGCGCAAGCTACTCGACCAGCTTCTGGTGCAAGACTACAACCTGATCATGCCGTGCCAGAATCTGCGCGAGCACCTCCGCACCGTCAAGGTCGAGGACTGGAGTGCGGAGGTCGTCGCTTCGATCGACGAGGGAATTGGCCAGATCGACGAGGCCATCCGCTCACGCGCAACACTGCTGCAGCTGCCGGTATAACGCAGGCGACCCTCATCCCCCTCATCTCCAGCCCTTTCTCCCGTTGGAATGGGAGGAGGGCTGGGGTGAGAGCGGACGGGGGATGAAGGCCTCCGGGGACGTGGGCTGTTTGAGGGCTGCTACCGATCGCTCGCCCCTCCTTCAGCGATACGCTAGACTTGAGTGTCCTCGATGTGCTCATGTAACCGCACAGCACGAAGTTAGGAACCACCTGGAGCGCAGATGACCCGGCCTATCCGAACGACGACGCGCACGGCGTTCGTCGTGCTGCCGCTTGCCGCGTTGTTCAGCCTCGACCTGCAACACCTGCTTATCGCACTACTGTTCCTGTCGATGGTTGCGGCCGCGGCCTTTCCCTTCGTCTTCCCCGCACGGTCATCCTGGCGCTACGGAGTCTGGTCCATCGTGGGCCTGCTGGCGCTCTCGGTCCTCTTCAGCCATACACTTCAGGCCCGCATACACCATGGGCCGGCCAAAGCCATCACCACCGAACAGGTCGCGATGTCTGGAGGCACGATCATCTGGTCCGACGTCAACGCGATCGACACGTTCCAACCCAATGTGGGCACCGGCCGAACACTGGCGACGTTGGCCAAGACCGGCTATATCGACGGCCTCGCCCTGTCGCCCGACGGGACGCGATACGCACTCTCGTATGCGCCTGACGCCAGCGGCATCCAGACGATGAGCGATCTGCAGCAGGTAACCGACCTCTACCTGCTCGACTCCGACGGTCAGAATTTGCGATTGCTGGTTGATCATCGCGCGACCAACGGCGGGATCGGGCATCCATCATGGTCCGCCGACGGGTCGTCGATCTACGTGTCGGTGACGGGCAGTAGCGGCGACCCGTCGATCGCGCGGGTGTCACTCCCCGACAAGTTCATGACGACGATCGTGCGAGATGGCAGTCAGCCGGTCTGTTCGCCGGATAGGCAGACACTCGTCTTCCTGCGTCGCGGTCAGGATGGAACCTCGACCGAACTCTGGCGCGCGTCACTCGACGGCTCGAACCAGCGCGCGATTGACGGCGGCAGGTTTCTCGACATCAACTCGCCGGCGATCTCGCCGGACGGCAGCACGCTCGCCTTCTCAGCGCCAACGACTCCGCCGCCACCAACCTCGGACGTCTGGCCCGAAATTCCTGGGATCGGCCCACTATCCGCGTCCGCCCACGGAGGAATCTGGGAGGTCTGGACGCTGCCGATTCAGGGGGGCACAGCCACGCGACTGACGTCGATCAAAGAGAATCGGCCAATTGTCACCTGGGGACCAGACGGAAAGCAGATCGCGGCTGGCGCGGATCTCGGCCTCTACGTTATCGACCTCGATCAGCAGCGTACCTACCTGATCAAACAGCACCCCGGGGTGGCTTTGACCTGGGTCAAGTAGGCTCGCGCCACGTCACCCGTCCCGGCTACCGGATAAGGGCCGGAACCGTGGCAGCGGAAGAGGGCCTTCTCCCCCTTGCCATTTCCATTCATGTTCAATATAATCGATTTTCGAAGGGAAGTGCTCATGTCGTCTACCGATCAACTCGTGGAGAGCCTGTTCGATCTCTGGCGTTGGCTGCGTCACATGTCGAACGAGCTGCGCCAGGGCGAAGTCACACGCGAGCAGTCCTGGCTGCTCCACCAACTCCGGCGACACGGCACACTCACGATTGGCGAAGTTGCCGACACGCTCGGGATCTCGCAGAGCACGGCGACGACCGCCTGCAAACGGCTCGAGTCGTCCGGACTGATCACCCGGTCTCGACGAGTCGCTGACGAGCGCGTGGTCGAGGTGGAGCTCACCGAACTGGGACGCGCATCGGTTGAAGGTTGGCGGCGACGTCGCAGAGAAGCGGTGGCGGAGTTACTCGCGCCACTCAACGACCAGGAGCGGGACGTATTGCAGCACCTCATTCAATGCGTGCTCGACGGAACGGAGAGTGGCGGGCGGAGCACCACAGGCACGACGTCAGAGTTCGACTCCGCCGATCCAGCTGCGGCACCAACAACCGGTAGACAGTCGCGAGGATAGACAATCGTCAGGACAACTCAGAGAAATGTCAGGTGACTCCGTACAGCAGAAGAAGGAGATGGGCGCGCGGTCCATGAGCCTGGGTGCGATGAAGCGTACCTTCAACTCCTTCAGTAACCGCAATTACCGGCTCTACTTCACCGGGCAGCTCCTCTCGACCATCGGCACCTGGGTGTCACGCGTCGCGCAGGCCTGGCTGGTGTTGAAGGTAACCAACTCGTCCTTCGACCTCGGCCTCGTGGGCACTTTCCAGTTTCTGCCGATGTCGTTGCTCGCGCTCTTCGGCGGTGTGCTGGCTGACCGCTTCCCCAAACGGCGCGTGCTGGTCATCACCCAGTCGATCATGATGCTTCAATCGCTTACCTTGGCAATCCTGGTCTCGACGGGGCGGATCCAGATCTGGCACATCTACGTGCTGGCCGCGATCCTGGGATTGGCGACCGCCTTTGACAATCCGACGCGCCAGGCGTTCGTGAGCGAGATGGTCGGCCAGGAGAACCTGCCGAACGCCGTGGCGCTCAACTCGAGTCTGTTCAATACGGCGCGCATCATCGGACCGGCGGTCGGTGGCGCCTTGATCGCCGCCTTCACCATCGGCGTGCCGTTCTACATCGACGCCGTCAGCTACCTGGCCGTGATTATGTGCCTGCTGCTGATGCGCCTGAACGAGCTGCACAATGTGCCGAATCCCGTTCGTGGTCCGGTTCTGCCACGCGTGGCCGAGGGAATTCGCTATGCCGCACGCACGCCCGACGCGGCACTCATCCTGATCCTGATGGGGTTCATCGGCACCTTCGGCTACAACTTCACCACGATCCTGCCGCTCATCGCCAAATACGTCGTCAACACCGGAGCGCTCGGGTTCGGCAGCCTGCTCACCGCGATGGGCGCCGGGTCACTTGTCGCGGCACTCAGCATGGCGTACCTGTCGCGTCCGAGCGAGCGGGTGCTGGTTATCGCGGCAGCGGCGTTCACGGTCCTGCTTGCCACGCTGGCCCTCTCATCGGTCTACCTGTTGACAATTGGGATTCTGGTGATCCTGGGCTTTGCCAGCATCTCCTTCACCGCCACGGCCAACTCGCGCCTGCAGCTCTCCGCGCCACCGGAACTCCGTGGCCGGGTGATGAGTCTGTATATCTTTTTGAACATGGGAACGGCGCCGCTCGGTACATTCCTGATCGGCTGGCTGGCCGGACGCTACAGCGTCGAGGCTGCTGTCCTCTCGATGGCCGCCATCTGTGCCGCTGGCGTGGTGCTCGGAGTCTACTATCGGTCGCGCCACCCGCGGGAGGCCGCCTCGGCCCAAACAGCCTCGGCACAGAGCATGCCCAACTGAGTGGCAGCCGGCCTGCTAATTCTTCGGCGCGCCCTCGGAGATCCAGCCCTTGATCGCGTTGATCTGCGCCTGACTGAGTGCTGCAGCGTTGAGCGGCATCTGAGGTGTCTGCTGGCCGGTGACCCGCAGGTAGAGCGAACTCTGATCGGGTTGGCCGGGCACGACGACAGGTCCGGACGTGCCGCCAACCATCACCTGCTCGAAGGTCGTTAGCCAGAGTCCTCCTTGGCCCCCGTGACAACTGCCGCACTCGCTCGTCAGGACCGGCAGCACGTCCTGGCTGAAGCTGACCGGGGCGTGTCCACCCGGCGTCGAGGTCGGCACAATGGTAACGGTGGGCGGCGGAGAGCCCGAACCACGCCCCATCATGCGCGGAGCGCCAGTCTGCCCCATCATGCCGGGGCCCATGCCAGCGGTCCCGACCGGCGTTTGCCCATACTGACCCGGTGCCTGCCCAGTCGCGGGGGTGGTCGCGCTGGTGGACGATCCTCCCGAGCCACACGCCGCGAGTACCAGGCTGATGGTGATGAAACACAGGAGCGGCGCGCCCAGCCGAAGCCGAACCGCCGCTCGAAACGCTTGAAGAGTCTCCGTTGGAGTTCCTCGATGTCGATCTTCACGAGCAGGTCGAACGCATTCGTCTGACTCGAGATTACGCCTACTTGCTCATCTCACGCAACTTGGGCAGCACCTCTTCACCGTAGAGACGCAGGAAGCGCTCCTGATCGGTTCCCGGGCCGTGGAAGACCAGATGCGTGAAGCCGAGATCGAGATACGGCTTGATCCGCTCGATGTGCTCGTCCGGATCGGTCGAGACGATCCAACGCGTGGCAGCCTGCTCGGCCGACAGCTCGTCGGCCAGGCGCTCCATCTCGATCGGGTCTTCGACGTCCGACTTCTTTTCGGCTGGCAAGGCGAGCGCCGCCCAATTCTTGGTGTCGGCCATCGCCTTGTCGTGATCGTGGTCGTACGAGACTTTCATCTCGATCATGAGCTCGATATCGCTCATCTTCCGGTTGGCCTTGCTGGCTCCCTCCTCCACTGCCGGGATGAGCTTCTCGCTGTAGAGATCGGGCGCCTTGCCGCTCGTGCAGATGAACCCAGCCGCCATGCGACCCGCCAGGCGTGCGGCCGACGGCCCCGAGCCCGCGATGTAGAGGGGCACCGGGCGCTCCGGCTTGTCGTAGACCGTGGCGTTGACCGTATGGAAGTACTCGCCGTCGTAGGTCACGCGATCCTCGCGCCAGAGACGCTCCATCAGTTCGACCGATTCCTTCAGGCGGCCGAAGCGCTCCTTGAACCCGGGCCACTCGATGCCGATGGCCGGCACCTCGTTCATCGACTCACCGGTGCCGACCCCCAGGAAGACCCGGTCCGGATACATTGCTCCGAGCGTGCCCATGGCCTGAGCGACGATACTCGGGTGATAGCGGAACGTTGGTGTCACCACGCTGGTACCGAGCTTCACGCGCGACGTGCGCTCGCCAACGGCGGCCAGCCAGGCAAACGAGAACGGAGAGTGTCCGCCATGGTGTCGCCAGGGCTGGAAATGATCGCTCACGACGACCGAGTCGAACCCGGCCTCCTCCGCGACGACCGCGAAATCGAGCAGTTCACGCGGCCCGAATTGCTCCGCGGAAGCCTTATAACCCAGAGTCAGCAAGAGGTGCTCCTTTCGAGAGGGTGATTCGTCACGAATGGTGGTCCCTTCAATGTGTGGCCAACGTTCGACATTGCGGCAACATTCCCCCGATCGCCCGGCAATGATGGTTTCTCGCGATGGTCGCTGCTACTCGGCCACGTACGCCCGGGAATAATGGTGGTTGACGAATCGATTCGGTACCTGCGTGTCCGTTCACGCGGGGCGAAAGCCGCCGCGCTACAAAAGCGAAGTCCACTGAAGGGACTGAGATTTTTTCGTCCGATGTTCGCCATTCTATGATCGTGCTGGTGCTCAATCGGACACTCAAGCCTCAGTCCCTTCAGTGGACTTCGTTACCGGTAGCCCGGTGAGTTTACTCCCGGGCGCACGCGGCCAATCACCGAACTCAATTCGTCAATGACCATTAGCCCCGCGCGAACGCGTCCGACGCCTTCACCCTCCTCAAAACACGAACCCGGCCTGCTCGTTGGTGCCGGAATCGAAGCGCTCGAGTAAGAACGCCGCGACGTTGACATCGGCGGGCGGCGCGCCGTTCAGAATCCACTCCGACATGATCCGACCGCATGCGGGCGCGTGCATGAAGCCGTGTCCGGAGAAACCTCCCGCACACCATATACCCTGCACACCGCGGACCGGACCAAGAATGGCGTGGTCGTCCGGCGTCATCTCACGCGTGCCGCACCAGCCGTTGAGACTGCGCGCCTCTTCGAGTGCAGGCACACGCCGCGTGGCGCATTCGACCACGTACTCGAAGCGGGACCAATCGACGGTCTGGTCAAAGCTATAGGGCCGTTCCCGATCGCCTCCGCCCAGGACGATGGCGGACGGATCCTGGTGAATATAGACGCCCGTGCTCAGGTCGATCGTGAACGGAAATTGGTCGTCCAGTTCCGCGACCGGCGACACCGAGAAGGCCTGGCGCGGATGCGGGAAGATCGGAAGATCCAGTCCAGCCAGTTTGCCGACCTGACCGGACCACGGACCGGCCGCGATGACGACCGTTCCGGTCGCGATCGACCCCGCGGTCGTCTGGACTCGGCGCACATGATCCTGGTCGATGTCGATCCCCGTGACCTCGACTCCTTCGAGGACCGTCGCGCCTATCTCGCGTGCCTTGCGCGCAAAGGCGTAGGCGACATCCGCGGGAGCACCCGAGCCATCGGTGCCGCAGAAGGTCGCGCCGACCAGGCCGTCGACCTGGATCAGCGGCCAGCGGGCGGCGATGTCTTCACCCGACAGCATCTCGACGGGCACGCCTAACCGCTGCTGCATGCGGGCCGATTCCCGCATCGCCGCGAACTGCGCGGCGTCGCTGCTCAGGAAGAGGTAGCCCATCTGCCGGAACAGGAACGGCAGCCCGACCCGCTCCTCGAACTCCTCATAAAAGCGGACCGACTCGACGGACAGCTTCACGTCCGCCTCCGAGGCGAACTGCTGGCGGATGCCGCCCGTGGCATAGCGCGTTGCGCCGGAGGCGATCTCGTCACGCTCCAGCACGACCACATCGGTCATACCCTGCTTGGCCAGGTGCCACGCGATGCTCGTGCCGATGACTCCGCCGCCGATGATGACGATCTCGGCGGAGTCCGGGAGGTCGAGTGGCGCGGTCATCACTGCACCAGCCCGAGCGCCTGCTGCCAGGCATGCACCGGCGGCGTCTCCACCAACTCCGACTCGGTCGGCACGTCGATGAAGACCGGTCCGTCGGCGTTCAGCCCCTGGCCGATAGCGTCCTCAAGCTGATCGGAGTGCTCGACCCGGATCGACGGCACGCCCAGCGCCGTGGCCGCGCCGGCGTAGTCGATGTTCTGGAAGTCGACATTGTGGAAGCGATCATCGTAGTAGAGCTTCTGTAGCATCTTGATCCAGCCGTACGCGCCATTGTTGAAGTGGATCACCGTGATCGGAAGCTTCAGCCGGGAAATCGTCTCCAGCTCGGTGCCCGACATGCCGAAGGAGCCGTCGCCGGTCATACAGACGATCCGCTCGCCAGGCCGCGCGAACGCGGCGCCAATCGAGGCCGGGATTGCGTAGCCAAGCCCGCCATGAGCGCGCGGGATGACCGTCGTGCGGCCGGTCCGGTGCAGCCGGTACTGTGCGGCGGTAAACGGAGTCATCGTGCCGGGATCGGCCACGATCGGCGAGCTCTCCGGCAAACGCTCTTCGAGCGCGGCGATGATGCGCTGCGGCTTGACCGGCATCGAGCGGTCGGCCACCTTCGCCTGCACGCCGGACCAGTACTCGTCCGCCCAGGCGCGGATCTGGCCGGCATCCACCTCGCGCGTGAACGTGCGGTCGTGGTCGTCCTCGGCCAGAGCGACCAGGTCACGCAGCGCCTCACGCGCATCCCCGAGCGCGGCGTGGTCGGTCTTGATGTTGTTACCGAGGTTCAGCGGATCGGCATCGATGTGGCAGACGGTCACCGGCTTCGTGCGGTTCGGCACGGTGTCACCGAGCGTGACAAGGTAGTTCACTTTCGTGCCGATGAAGAGGATCGCGTCGGCGTCACGCAGGTACTGGTTGGCGTACGGACGGCCGCCGTTACCGCCAATGCCACCCAGGCTCATCGGATGGTACTCCGGCATGCTCCCCTTGCCATTGATCGTCGTGCCAACCGGAATCTGGAGCAGATCTGCCAGGCGCTCCAGTTCATCGCCCCCCTGCGAGATCACTACCCCGCCACCGGCCACGATCGCGGGGCGCTTCGCCTGTTTCAGGGCTGAATAGATCGCGGCGAGCGTGTCCGCGTCCGGCCGCGCCCGGAAAGAGGGATAGACGGTGCACTCCTGCTGAGCGTAGATATTGGCGCTGCCGACCTCACTCTCGAGGATATCCTCCGGCAGCGAGATGTGGACCGCACCGGGTCGTCCGCTGGTGGCGATGCGAAAGGCGCGCCGGATGATATCCGGCAGCAGTTCCGCCCGCTTGACAGTCGTGTTCCACTTCGTCGCCGGTCCGAGCAGCGCCTGCTGATTGATCTCGGTCAGCGCGCCGGTATTCTCCCACTTCAGCGGATTGTCGGAGGTGAAGACGATCACCGGAATCGACGAGCCGTTCGCTTCAGCTACGCCCGGCACGATGTAGGTCGCGCCGCCGCCGCTCGGCCCCTCACACAGACCCGGCTTGTTCGACAGACGGGCGTATGCGTCAGCCATGAACGAGGCGGAGCGCTCGTCACGCGCCAGCACATGATTGATATGGGCGCGCGCGTTGAAGAAGGCGTCGTAGAGGGGCATGGTTGTGTCGCCGGGCACGCCGAAGACCACATCGACCTGATACGCCTTCAGCATCTCGACGATGACGTCGCCACCTCGCATCGTTTCCGCTCCCCTCATCGCATCAATAGCAGAACACTCTCAACCGTCGCAGCGCCCAATTTCAACGCAAGCCAGTGTGTCGCTGCGCGGCGCTGAACCTGATCCTAGTGTCGATGCGGAGAGATGGATTGGCAAGGTAGATGAACTGAAAAGCCCTCTCCCGGCGATCGGGAGAGGGTGACGAACTCGCGAGCCGGAGAGGGCTATCCCGCATGAGGGCCTCTCCCTTACTTCTCCAGCCCCTTGCTCCGTGCCACGATCTGGGCGCGGTTGCCGGCCGGGTCGGTGAAGTAGCCGATGCGGTCGTCGAACTCGTTCATATATGGCTCGTCGAGTTTGCCGCCCGCCTCCTCAACGTGCTTGAAAACCGCGTCAAAATCTTCGGCTGGAACGCTGAACGCCAGGTGCGTGGGGTTCGAGCGAATGGTCGAACTGCTCGGAAAGATCTCGAATCGACCACCCTGGCCGTCACCCAGGAAGGTCAACTCGCCCTCGAGTTCACGAATGCGATGCCAGCCAAAGACCGTCTCGTAGAACTTGACGGTCGGCTCGTAGGTCTCCTGGCTCGTGCCCAGGCCAACATGCTCCAGAATGTAGGCCATCTGTGCCCTCCCCGTCTCCAGTGTTAGCAGTTCATTCAATTCCGATGTGCGTATCATCGGCTCAGCCGGGGTTGACTGCAAGTGCTGGCGCGGAAATTCGCCCTTCGCTGTACAATCACTGATGCTCGATCATCCAGTTGGATGCGGTGCCACGTTCGCGCAGACATCCGCGGGCGCGCTGTTTGCACATGATTCACTGCTATGAAGTTTGGACCGTTCATGCTCTTTGACCATCACCATGACAAACCGGCGACTATCGACCTCCCGCCGCTGGTCGACCTTCACTGCCACCTGATTTCCGGCGTCGACGACGGCGCGCACGATGACAACGAATCGATCAAGATGATGCGCATCGCCTATGAAGATGGCGTGCGCACCATCGCCGCGACGCCGCATGCCCATCGCTGTCCGGCCAATCGCGTGCCCGCGAAAGTGGAGCATCTCAACGATCTGGCGCGCCAGCATGAGATCGATATCCAGGTCGTGCCCGGCATCGAGGTCCGCTACGACCCGAACCTCTTCCGGCGATTTGAAGCCGGCGAGTTCCTGACGCTGAACGAGACGCGCTACCTGCTGCTGGAGATTCACCTCTCGGGAAGCTGGCCCAGGTCCTTCATGGCGACGGTCGGAGAACTGCACGAGGCAGGCATCTGGCCCATCCTGGCCCATGCCGAGCGCTATGAGGACATCCAGAACGACCCGACGATCCTGCTCGACGTCGTCGCGGCGGGCGTTCCGGTGCAGATCAACGCCGATTCTCTCGCCGGTCGCGCCGAACGTGGCGCCCGGCCAGCGGCAGAGTATCTGATCAGCAACCGCATGGCGCACATCATCGCCAGCGACGGGCACAATGGACGCTGGCGTCAACCACGGATCAGAGCGGCAATCGAACGGGTTGCCGAACTGGCTGGTGAAGACTACGCGCGCTGGGTGGCGGGAAACTCCGCCGCGGTTATTGCGGGCGAGCCGATTAGCCTACCCGAGCCTCAGGTCGTCTACCGGCTGTAGTTTCCGCCACGAAACAGGCAATGCGGCTTCGACGGTTTGTCGAAGCCGCATGTTGTTGACGCTGAGCGAGGAGGACGGCTTCCGTGCATGGCAGCGGCGATCAGGAGTCGATCATGCGTGGATCGAGCGCGTCACGGAGACCGTCCCCGACAAACGCGAAGGCTAGGACGAGGACTGCCAGGATCGCCCCTGGCACGACGAGTTGATACCAGTATGGATCAACGTAGAGCTCGCCGCCCTGGATCATTCGTCCGAGACTTGAGGTCGGCGGAGTCACGCCCAGACCGATGAAGGAGAGTACCGCTTCGAGCGCAATCGTGTCGCCAAAGCCGAGACTGATCAGAACGGCCGCGGACCCCAGGATATTCGGGAACATGTGCTTCCGCACAATCCACCATCCGCGCGCGCCGTTCGCGACCGCCGCTTCAATGTACGGTGCCTCGCGAAGCGATAGCACCTGACTACGAATCACGCGGGCCACGCCAACCCAGTAGACAAGCGATAACGCGGCAATGGTGACGTAAAGGCGCCCAATCGGACCGAAATGCTTATACATCGGCTGCCCGAAGGTGGCCGCCAATAGCAGCGCGACGAGCAGACCCGGGAACGCAAACAGCACATCGATTAGGCGCGACAGGATGAGGTCCGTCTTGCCGCGAAAGTACCCGGCGGACACTCCGACGCCGACACCCAGCACCAGCGTTATGAACTGGGCAATGAACCCGACGCCAAAACTGGTCCGCAGCGCATACATTCCCTCACTCAGCATATCGACACCGGAAGCGTCAGTTCCCAGCGGATGCTGACTGGATGGCCACTGGTTGATCGACAGCAAGTCTGTATTTCCTGGGTCATACGGGGAGAGCAATGGTGCGGCCAGTGCAATGACTATCCCACTGACGATGATTACCAGGCCAACTACGGCAAGCTTGTTGCGCGTAAACCGGCGTATCGCGCGTGCACGCAAACTGACGACTTCGCCACGACTTCGATCAGGCGCTGCGAGCTCCGCTGCTACGGCCGGGGCCTGCGCCTGGCTCAGTTCGTGATCTTCCTCGACATACGACACCAGTTACCATGCCTTCCGTTATGAAAGCCGAACGCGCGGATCGATGACACCATAGAGAAGATCGGTGGCCAGATTCACAAACATGATCGCGACCGCCCAGAGAATTACCGTCGCCTGCATGACGGGATAGTCATTCTTGATGAGGCTCGTCACCGCGTAGTAGGCCACTCCCGGAATGCCGAAGAGCGTCTCCACCACGAAATTCCCGGTGATGATAAACGCCAGGCTCGGACCAACAAACGTCAAGATCGGGATGAGTGCGTTGCGCAGCACGTGACGGAAGAGAACCCGCGACTCGGTAAGGCCCTTCGCCCTGGCGGTCCTGACGAAATCCTGGTTGATCTGTTCGAGCGTCGATGCACGTCCGAATCGGGCATAGGCCGCTACGCCAGTAACGGCAAGCGTTGCCACGGGCATGATCCAGTAGCGAAACCCGCCCCAACCGTGAATCGGAAGCCAGTGAAGCTTGACGCCAAGAACAACCATTAGCACGCTACCCAACACGAGTTGGGGGATAGAACCGAGCCAGATCGCGAGCCCCATCGACGTGCGATCAAACCGTTGATTCTGTTTTGCCGCGGCCCAGATTCCGACGGAGCTGCCGATCACGAACTGCAACATCAAGCCGGTGAGGGCGACCTCCAACGAGATGGGGATTCCCCGCAAGAGAATTGATGCAACCGTCTCGTGCTGCTGCACAATGCTTACCCCGAGATCGCCGTGCACCAGATCTCCGAGATAGCTGAAATATTGCGACGCGAGCGGCCGATCGAGCCCGAGCTGATGCTTCATACGCGCATAGGCCACCGGATCGACCTGGCCCTGCGACGTCTGATTGAGTTGCAGGATCTCCATCACAGGATCTTGTGGCGAGAGCCGAGCGACGAAGAAGACAACCGTGATGATGCCAAAGAGCGTGAAGAGGCTGAATAGGACGCGCCGAACAACGTATCCGAGCATTGAGATCTCCCGAGGGGCCAGGGCGCAAGCACCCTGGCCCCGAGTTCGAAACTAGTGTTTCGCGATGACCACACTCGGCTCAAATCGGTATGGTTGCGTGAAGTTCCACCACCCGATCTTCACACCCTTCACGTAGGGTTTCATCAGCTGCATCGGTACCAAGTTCGCAATGGGCACACAGACCGCGTTCTTGAGCAACAGCGTCTCGCCCTGTTGATAGAGATCGTTTGCCTTGGCGAGGTCCTGCTCAACGTCGGCCTGCGCCATCAGGTCGTCGAACGTCTTTGCGTCCGCTCCAGGGTCGTAACCGCCTTTGGCGGGGATATCCGAACTCCAGTTAAAGACGCCCTTCATGTACTGGGAGTCGGTTCGGAACACCTCGGACATGAGCTGCGGCGTCTCGGTGATGTTCCCCCACCACTGGACTTCGAGCTGTAGCCCACCGTTTTGCGCTTTCATCTTGTTGATCTGATCCAGGGTCATCGACGTGTCATGAACGACGGTGACCCCGAGATTCTTCTCGAACATGTCCAGGAAAGCTTTCCAACGGTTGATCTCGTCGGAGGCATCTTCCGACGATTCGTAGAAGCGAATCTCCGGCAAGCCCTTTCCGCCGGGGTACCCAGCGTCTGAGAGGAGTTGCTTCGCCTTGTTCGGGTCGAACGTTGGAGTTTGATCGGAAGGAGCCTTGTACGATGGATCACTCTTCAACACCACCGGCGGGGTGAAGAATGTGGCGGGAGTCCAGGTGTTCTGCCAGATCACCGTCGAGAAGGTATCGCGATCGATGGCGTAACCAAAGGCTCGTCGCACTCGTACGTCGTCAAACGGCGGCACCTTGAAATTGAAGCCCAGAAACCGAATGGAGCCTGACGGTTTGATGATGATCAGCTCTTTGCTCAAGGTGGCATCGCCCTGCACCGCGCCGAGTAGCGATAGGGGGACGTTGGCGGTTATGGCGTCGTTGGTTCGATACAGGTTCAGCGCCGTGTTCTGGGCCGTCGGGCCAATCAGAATCGGCCATTTGATCTTGGAGATCGACTTGTTCGCCCCCAGGTAGAAATTCTCGTTTGGCGCCATCTCGATTGAGGTCTGGGCATTGAAGGCCGTCGTCACCCACGGTCCAGTTCCAGAGGCGTACTGGTAGAACTTGTCGCCGTACTTATCGACCGTGTCTTTGTCGACAATGAACCAGACAAACGCGGCGAGGTAGCTCAAGAAGAAGTTGTAAGGCTCACTCAATGTCAGTTCGATTGTCTTGGGATCGATGACCTTGACTCCGGAGATCTCCTGAGAAGTCCCCTTGTAATAGGCGTCGTACCCCTTGAGGTGCTCCATGAAGTTGAGCATCGGAGTGGTGTTCTTGGGGTCAAGGGCACGCTTCCACGAGTAGACGAAATCGTCCGCGGTGACATCGCGCCCGCTGGCGAACTTCGCATCCGCCCGGATGTGAAAGGTGTACGTCAAACCACCGTTCGTCACGTCCCACTTTTCAGCCAGATCCGGGTGAACGACGGCGTTTTCGTCATACGCGACGAGTCCGCTGTAGAGGAACGGAAGAATTCCCCAGAACGGGCCCCAGTTCGGCGCGCGATGCGGGTCCAGCGTCGGACTCTGTCCGCTCGGCAGCCAGGGAATCGTCACTTCAACCCCGGTCTCGAAGTCGCTCACCGCCGGTGTTACGGCCGCACCAGATTGACTTGGCGACGACGCAGCGGTGCCCGCTGTAGAGCCGGATTGCGTCGCGGCCGACGTGGCCGCTGACGTGGCAGCAGCGGTTGTCGTGGAATTGTTCGAACTCTTACCGCCACACGCGGCAAGCATCGCGGCCGTGGCAATAGCGCCACTGGCTATGGCGCCGACACGCAAGAAATCGCGGCGCGACTGCGCGCCCTGACTAAACGTCTCAATCAGTCGTTGGAGATCACGATCGCGGCGATCGTCCACTTTCCCACTCCTCACCGACATTTATCCGCGTATCGGCGCGCATCATGCTGTCCCAATCGTATCGGTTCTTGTAGAGATCAAGAATTACCTGAAGTTCCGCGTCCTGGATCGCGCCGTCGGACGCGATCTCCGTGGAATAGAACTCATTCAGGTGCTCGAGTGACCGGAAGAAGCCTTCGGCTCGCAGATTCTGTGACCCAGTTGCCAGGACAATCCATCGCAACTCAGCACAGCTGCTCAAGCGATTCACGACCGACGCCGTGTCTACTGGTGCCACCCGCATTGAGAGAAGAGCGTGGACGGTCAGTCCCAGGTCCTGCGGATCTCGAACCAGTGCAATGACCTGGATCAGTCCACTTCGTAGCAGTCGCTCAATGCGACGTCGAACGGTAGACTCGGGAACATCGATGAATCGCGCTATTTCACTCGTTGGCCTCCTTCCGTTTTCCTGCAATGACGAAATGATCTGTAGGTCGATCGTATCAAGCATATTCGTCAACATCATGGCTACATACGTCCGTTCATGTTGACGAAAACGTCAACACTCCACCACGTCTAACAGCTCCGTGGCTGTTTCGAGCATCAATTGGTGTCGCACTTGAGGAATACGCCATTCATGTTAAGGAGTCCGACTGAATCTGTCAAGACACCAATTTGGGGGATGCCGGTCAGTCCGGCACAAACAGAAATGACTCAGTGGCCTACTGTCTCATTGGATGTAAGGGTACAAGTCGCGGAATGGGCGCGAATGTCGTGAAGCGTCGGAGGACGCGCCGGGATTTCCTAGAGATTGGGCACCGTGAACCGAAGGTACTGACGTCAACTGGCGAGGATGCCGACCTCAAGTTTCGCGGCGTAGCGAAGTTCCCGGAAACTCCGCCGCGGTCATTGCGGGTGAGCCGGTTAGCCTACCCATGCCCCAAGTGGTCTACCGGCTGTAGCCGGCCGGAAATCAGTCCGCCGGCACCGCTGCCTCACCGCTGCGCGTTCTCTGCGCCTCGAACGCCTCGGCAATTCCCTGCACCCGTCCCATGACCGCCGGAGGGTAGGCACTCTCCAGCAGCTGAGGTAAGGCGTACGCCAGAAAACGCGACGGCCCCGGCGCTGACAGGGCAGCTCGGACGAGCGTGATCGACTGTGGATCCGGATCGCGCATCTGCGTATAGGCGATGGTTCCCTTGTACATCGGCATCATCACCTGGTCACGCTGCCGCTGGAAGGCGCCCATGCGTGCGTCCCACTCGACCCCTTTGAAGACATCGTCGAGCGCGTCCGCCAGCCAGATCGACTGCTGCAGCGCGTCTCCGATACCGCTGCCGGTACTCGGATCTTTCAAATAGCCCGCGTCTCCCGTGAGCGCCCAGCCGGGTCCGTACGGCTTGCGGAAGTAATTCTCGACGCCCTTGACGCCGACGATCTTCCCGTCAGGCACCGCGTTGCGCATCCGCGCCCGCATACCGTAGAGATTGTCAACGAGCCGGGTGAACGAGCCCATGGGATCGAGGCGAAAAACCTCGAAGTCCTCGGGCCGCAGTTCGACGGCGAGACAGTGTTCATCCGGCCGCATCGGAAAAATAAACGCGATGCGGTCGCCTCCGAAGAAGAGCTCAATGGCTGGTTCGGGCAGCGACTCGATTCCGTGAAAGTGAGCGTAGTAGATCGGTCTGAGCCCGGGCACCTCTTCGTAGGACTCGGCACCGACCCACTTGGCCACCGACGAATACTTGCCATCGGCGCCCACCACGACGCGTGCTCGAACCTCGCGACGCTGGCCGTCTCCATCCCGCAATTCGGCGCCGGCCACGCGCCCACCCTCGGTGATCAGTCGCTCGGCACGTGTGCTGGGTCCGAACTCGGCGCCGTACTCCAGCGCGCGCTGCACCAGCAGGCTATCGAGCACGTCCCGCCTGGGTGCCAGCGCGAAGCCCAAGCCGCTCGGGTCCATGGGGCCGTCGAAGATGCAGTCGTCCATGTAGATGCGGGACCGCGTCAGGCGGCGAAAGCCGTGCGTTTCGAGTAGCTCGGTCAGCACGCCAAGCTGATCGAGCAGGGGCACGACGGTTGAGTGCATGTAGTGGGTTGACATTGTGTCGCTCGGGAACCGGTCTCGATCGACCAGCAGCACTCGATAGCCACGTTGTGCCAATAGAAGCGCAAGGCTACCTCCGGCGGCCCGTCCGCCGATGATGAGAGCGTCGTAGTTCGTGCTCTGTTCCAAGTTGCCCTCCTGTATTGCCGACGCGGCTCAATCAAAGGATTCGCTTGACACAGGGGCCTGGTCAACGATCGCGCGCATGCTCGCCATGTGACCGCGAATGTGGCCGATAAGAACGCGTTCGACCCAGTGCTCAACACTCATTTCCGGAATCCAGTCGACGTACGCTCCAACCTGCTGCAGTTGCTCGTCGGTGAGTCCAGCCACGAACCGCGCCGCGGTCTCACCGTCTCGCCGTAGGATCTCCAGCGTCTCGTTCCGGTCGGCATACGCGTTTCGTTGTCCAGTTGCGGCGTTGATCTGGTCGAGCTCCTCTTTCACCACCACCGGAAGCGGCTGTCCGTCGACCATCCCCTGAAAATAGCGCAACTCGAACAGGTAGGCCCCCGCCACGTGACGTGCCAGGGCCGCGAGCGTCCGCTGCTCTTCCGGACAGACACGGCTCAGCTCCGCGTTCGTCAGTCCCTGAAGGAACGTGGAAAATTCCTCGTTCGCTTCACGGAACCGCGACTCCAGCTCCCGCGCTCTGAGCGACATAGCGGCTTCCCTCTCCGCGACTCAATTGTTTCGTAACGATCACTCTAGCGGTCCGGGGGCGCCAGGTCAATCATCCGCGACCAGAATTGGCCGACGATTCGCCTCCGCACGCCTGGCTGTCACGCTGGTCGGTATCCTGCGATTCACTGATTAGGAACATGTTAAGACGAACCGACGTGAGCAAGACATGATTCGATCAGCCGGAGACACCGCATTGAAAACAGAAGACCGCATCATGCGGCTCAGCGACGGCCGCCTGCTTGGCTATGCTGAATTTGGAGACCCGGACGGCTATCCAGTTTTTCTCTTTCACGGCATTCCTGGGTCACGGCGCGGCGCAAGCGTCATCAGCGACGAAGCGTACCGCCGCGGCATTCGGCTGATTGGGGTCGACAGGCCCGGCATTGGGCTCTCGTCCTTTCAGTTGCGTCGCACCTTTCTCCACTGGCCTCATGACGTTGCCGAACTTGCCGACGCGCTCCGATTCGAGCGGTTCGGCGTGGTCGGGAACTCGGGTGGTTCCGCCTATGTGTCCGCCTGCGGCGCGCTCATCCCCGAACGGCTCGACTTCGCGGGCATCATCAGCGGCATGGGACCGCCGGAGGTTCCCGGCTGGCAGCAATGGATGAAGCTGTCACGGCAGCGGCGGATCATGATCGCCGTTGCTCGCCGTGCCCCGCTGCTCGCCTGCCGGATCGCCGGACCGGTGCTGGTGCGCGAATTCGATCCCCAGCGTGAGGGCGTGCTCGAGCGCATGAAAGCCACCATGGCGCCAGCCGATGCCGCGCTCCTCGATGATCCACGCGTGGCCGACGCGGTCCTGCTCGACGCGGCGGAAGCGCTGCGACAGGGGCCGCTGGGGGTGACGTGGGACATCATGATGTACACGCAGCCCTGGGGATTCCGGTTGGACGACGTGCACGCGCGGATCCACATCTGGCATGGTGAGGCCGATATCACGGTGCCACCGATCTTCGGGCGCGCCATGGAAGCATTTCTCTCCGACTGCAACGCGACGTACTGGCCGGATGAAGGCCACCTGATGGCCGCGTCTCGTGCCCATGAGATTATCGACACCATTATCACCACGGTGTATCGCGATCAGGCGCAGGAACACAGGTCACGTGCCAGTGACCGCTTGATCGCGGACGTAGCGAAGCCTATCCTGAATGCCGCACGAGATCGACGGCTATCCAGCGAAAGGCACGAACATGCAGGCGACCGAGCTCCGCGCTCTTCAAGCACCGATCAAAACACGTTACCGGGAAGAGCCGGCGTCCGCGTTAGTCACCATGACGGCAACGGGCACAATCGATCTGAACCGCATCGCCTGCCGCGTCGAGACGCGCGACCAGCGGATTGACGCCGGGCTCCATTCCGCCGCCGGCGGTGACGGAAGCCTGCTCTGCTCCGGAGACATGCTGTTGGAAGCCCTGGTGGCATGCGCAGGCGTCACAATGGCCTCGGTGGCGACGGCGATCAGCTTTCCCCTGGAGAGCGGCACCGTGACAGCGGAAGGAGATCTCGACTTTCGCGGCACGCTCGCCGTCGATCGCGAGACACCGGTGGGATTCAAAGAGATCCGGCTCACGTTCAATCTGGTGACCAGTGCGGACGAGGAGCAGATCGCGAAGCTCATCGCGCTGACGGAACGCTACTGTGTCGTCTTCCAGTCCATGAACACGCGCCCCAACCTCGTGGTGAGCCATAGCGCAGGCGTGTGAGGCTCAATGCACGAGGAGTCCTTTGCCGGAGAACAACAGTCGATCACCGGGAATGTGGCACCATCGTCGCGGTGTCATCCTGATTAGCCGACCACAGGGAATGTGGCGCCCGGAGGAGCACGATCGTGATCCTGTCATTCTGAGCGGAGCGCAGCGGAGTCGAAGAATCTCTTCGTCCTCGACGCGTCTCCGGCTGGTCAGGCAGGAGAGATCCTTCGCTACTCCCTCTCTGACTCCCCCTCCACCGGAGGGGAAGAACCATCGCTCAGAATGACAGGGGTAGGAACGGTGCCACATTCCCTGTTGTCCACTACGGCGTAATCATGCGTGGTTGACGGCTGGTGTCTCAGCTACGAATGTCTCGCTCCGGGTTCCGCCCACCGGTCGACGGCGGCAAATCAAGAACTGCCGCCTCAATCCGTCTCGGGCACGGCGCGGCTGGCATGCGCTTCAGCCAGCTCGTCCAGCACAGCCATCACATGATGCAGGTGTCCCTGCACAGCCCAGGCATGCGCGGCGGCACGAGGGATCAACCGGACGCGGTAGTGCTGGGCTGCCACCCGGCAGTGTGCCGCGGCGCGCTCCAATTCGGCCGCTAGCGAGTCGAGTTTCTCGGCAGCTTCATCTCGCGGATCTGCCACGCGTCTTCCCTCCCATAGCCCGAACCGGCGAGCGCTAGGCGTAATCCACGATTGACGCGTGCACGTTTCCGTCACGTACCACCGCGTAGGGGATCAGGCGCCGCTCGGCCTTTTCGTGGGCGTCAAGCGCGTCGACGAAATCAAATTCCCCGTGCCGCAGCTCGAACAGGCTTACGTCGGCCGGGGCGCCAACCTGGAGCGTGCCAATGCCATCCGGCATCCCCATGGCCCGCGCGGGATCGACGCTCGTCATGCGCACCACGTCATCGAGTTCGAAGCCAAGGTGCAGGAATTTCGACATCGTCGTCGCCTGGTCGAAGACCGGACCATGAATATTGTGCGAGTGGATGTCGCTGCTGATCGTGTCCGGATAGAGATCCTGACTCAGCGCCTTGCGGCAGACCTCGAAGGAGAAGCCGCCGCGGCCATGGCCGATGTCCAGCATCACACCCCGCTCGCTGGCGGCGCGCACCTCCGGCACGACCACGCCACGCTCATCCAGCACGCCGTAGGTCTTGGCGTGGAAGCAGTGCGTCATCACGTCACCGGAGCGAAGCAGCGGAAGGAAGTCGGTCAGCGGATTCACCGTGCCGCCAATGTGCGTCATGATCGGCACGCGGGCCGCGTCGGCCACCTCACGCGCCATCTTCAGCGCCGCGATGGCGTTCTCACCCGCCATGCGCTTCTCCAGCCGCACCTTGATCCCTAGCACCACGTCACGATGCCGCTCCAGCATCTTGAGTGTCGCTTCCGGATCGGCCCAGCGCAGATCCTCCAGTTCGCCCACGATGTCGCTGATCATGCCCGACGCCGAGATGTTCATCAGCGCGAAGACGCGCGTCTTGACCCGATCGATAACGTACTCGCGAAAACCCGGAAAGGTCTGGGCGCCGGACGATCCGGCATCGAGCACGGTTGTCACGCCCTTGCGAATGCAGTTCTCGTCGGCGTCGACCCCGTAGTGCGAGACACCCTCGTAGACGTGGACGTGCATATCGACGATGCCCGGCGTCACGATCAGGCCGCGGGCGTCGACCACTGATGCCGCCATCTCTGGTTCGAAGTCGCCAATCCCGGCGATACGGCCATCCTTGATCGCCACGTCATGGGAGCCGTGCAGGCGCTGGCTGGGATCGACTACCGTTCCACCGCTGACGATCAGGTCGAATTCCGTCGCCATCTCTTCATCCTCTCGACGTCACGCGCTGCCTTGGCCGAACATTGGGCCCCGATTGTCGCATGGAGCGGTCCTGCGTGCGAGCGGGCGTGAACCTGACGGCGGAGCGCTATACTGATCTTCGTCTTCAGCTTGTTGAGTCGTAACCAGTGTGAGGAAGCGAACAGATGAGTCATCGCGTCGTCATCGTGGGACACTACATGGAAGGGATCGAGACCGAGCGCCGCATCCTCGATCCAATCGACGCCGAGATCATCGACACGCGTGACTTCACGCCGGAGCAAGAGCGTGAAGCCATGCGCACCGCCGACGCCATTCTCTTCCGCAAACTCGGCGTGACCCGCGAACTGATCAACGGGCTGGAGCACTGCAGGATCATCTGTACCTACGCGGCAGGCTACGACGCAATCGACGTTGAGGCCGCGACCGAGCGCAAGATCATGGTCGCCAACACGCCTGGCTATGGCAACGACGAGGTGGCCGACCACACTCTGATGCTCCTCTTCGCCCTGACCCGCAAACTGATCCCGCAGGTCGACGCTCTGCGGGCGGCCGTTGCCAGCGGCGACGTCGCCAGCGCCTGGACCCACCGGCCCTATATGCCGATCCGGCGTATCCGCGGTCAGACGCTCGGCATTATCGGTCTCGGTCGTATCGGCAAGACGGTCGCCTCGAAGGCCCGAGGACTGGGACTCAAGGTCATCGCCACCGATCCGTACGTGCCGCAACAGGTCGCGGACGGCCTCAACGTGCCGTTGGTCCCCCTCGACGACCTGCTAGGATCGTCAGATTATGTCACCCTGCATACGCCGCTCACGCACGAGACCTTCAAACTGATCAAGTCACGCGAACTCTCGCTGATGAAGCCGAGCGCCTACCTGATCAACTGCGCCCGCGGCAAGTGCGTCGATGTGGCGTCCGTTGTCACCGCTCTGCGCGAGCAGCGTATCGCTGGAGCGGCGCTTGACGTGATCGAGATCGAGCCGCCGCCCGCCGCCATGCTGGACGAACTGCTCGCCTTCCCGAACGCCATCGTCACCATGCACAACGCCTGGTATTCCGACGATTCGGTCGACGATCGCCAGCGTATCGCCGCCGAGACCGTGCGGGACGCGCTCATGGGATTGCTGCCGGACTCGGTCGTAAATCGCGCGGCGTTCGAGTAGCCCGAACGCGATGGGGAGCTAACCAAGACCAACCAGGACAATCGCGGCCGCCGACGCGACCAGCCCGAAAGCCTGCAGTCGACTCCATCGCTCGGCCAGGAACACTCGCGCCAGCAGGATGGTGATCGCCGGATAGAGTGCCGCGACCACCGCAACGATGGCAAGTTGTCCGTGTCCAGTCGCGTTCAGAAACAACAGGTTGGCGCTACCGCTCAAGAGTCCAGCGAGGATAATGAGCGGCGCCGCCGGCTGCCAATCGGTCCGTTTGATATGCGCGCCGCGGGCGAACGGTAGCACGAGCATCAGTGACACGACTTGACCCGGCAGCAGCGGCCAGGCACCGGAACGCGTGCCAGCCTGATCCAACGCGATGAACAGGGCCGAGAAGCCGACACCCGCCAGGATGCCTTCCAGCATCCCAGCCCGGGGGCTTTGGCTCGCGTCCGGGTTCGGCTGCCAGGAGACCAGCGCGATCGCCGATATCGCGACGGCGATACCGATGTCGGCCGCGATAGAAACGTGATCGCCAAGCGCAACTCCAGCGATCACCGGAAGGACGGCCGAGACGACTGCCGACAGCGTCGCAACGACACTCATGCGACCGATCGCCAAACCACGGTAGAGCGTCAACGTTCCCAGAGCGCTACCTACCCCACTCAAGGCGCCCCACAGGAGGGCCGAATGAGTGGGCGCATGGCTCGGAAAGATCAGCACCGCGATTGCGGCCGCCACCAGACCGAAAAATTGCACCGCGAAGGTGACCGGACCAGAACTCAGTCGTCGGCTTCCCAGTCCCGCCGCGAAGTCGGACGCTCCATAGCAGATCGCCGTCGCGAGCGCGAAGAGAACTCCCACCAGTCAACACCTGTTCTCTCAGCGAAAATCACGAGCCACTCTAACATTATTCGGGGCCCAATGCGTGACGCTCGTATCGTCTGGCACGACCCGTCATCGAGTGCTATCGTGCCCTCAAGACGTCAACACGTGAAAGAAACCCGCGTGGAGGGAGCGAGCAGATGGCAGAGCGCGAAGAACTGCGCCAGAGGATCATCGACGCGATCGACGCCAATCGGGACCGGATTATCGAGGTCTCGGAGACGATTCGCCAGAACCCGGAACTGGGCTATGAAGAGGTCATGGCATCACAGCTCATTGCCTCGGACATTCGCGGTCACGGCTACGAGGTCGAGAAGCCGATCGGCGGCATCGAGACCGCCTTTCGCGCCTCGAAACATGGGCGCAAGGACGGCCCCGTCGTCGCCGTGCTGGCGGAGTACGACGCACTGGCTGGCATCGGCCACGGCTGCGGCCACAACCTGATCGGCGCATCGGGCCTGGCGGCGGCTATCGGTATGGCGTCGGTCATGGACGAACTGCCGGGCATCTTCGAGGTGATCGGCACGCCGGCCGAAGAGGGCGGCGCCGGGAAGATCCGGCTCGAGCGGGCCGGAATCTTCGACGATGTCGACGCGGCATTGATGATCCACCACGCGGGAAACAAGAGCGGCGCGGCAACCGACTACCCTGGCGGTACCTGCCTGGCCCTGCAAGGGTTTGCGCTGGAGTATTTCGGCAAGCCCGCCCATGCGGGAGCCGACCCCTACAACGGGGTGAACGCCTTGAATGCGGTGATCGAATTCTTCAAGGGCGTCGACGCGCTGCGTCAGCACGTCATCATGGAGACACGCATCCACGGCATCATCACGAACGGCGGCGAGGCCGTGAACGTGGTGCCGAAGTACACTCGCGCCCAGATGCTGGTGCGCGCCCCAACGGTTGACTATGTGCACGAGGTCATGGGAAAAGTGCGCAACATCGCCGAGGGTGCGGCGCTGATGACCGGCTGCGAATACAAGATCACCGAGGGCGAGCTGCACAACGACATGCGCCCCAGCTATCAGATTGGCCAGCGCTACACCGACAATATGCGCGAGATGGGCATCGAGATAAATGCCGACGCCAAGCGCGGCATGCACTCGACCGACTTCGGTGCGATCAGCTACAAGCTGCCGTCAGTCACCGGGAGCTTCGCCATCAGTCACGAGCCGATCCCCGGCCACTCACAGCAGGTGGTCGACGCCTCCGGCTCCGAGTTCGGCTACGACCAGATGATCAAAGTCTCGAAGGCCATGGCGTTGACCGCCTTCGACCTGCTGAACGACCCTGAACTGCTCGCCAGGGCCAAGGACGAGCACGAACGCTGGGCCGAACTGCACCACGACTAGAGTGAGCCAGAAACTCTGGCAACGCGGTGGGCACGGTTTGACTGTGCCTACCGCGCTCACCACAATCCACACCCACCTGGGGTAATGGCGGTTGACAAATTGCCTCGGTCGTCCTTCACGGTCGCGTTGGGTTTGCAACTCAAGGTGATCCGTTCGAAACCCGTTGATGGTCATTGACGAATTAATCCGGTGATTGGCCGCGTGCGCCCGGGAGTAAACTCACCGGGCTACCGGTAACGAAGTCCACTGAAGGGACTAAATCTCTTCGTGATGGTCGCCATGCCGTGATCGTGTTGGTGCTCAATCGGTCACTGAACCTCAGTCCCTTTCGTGGATGTTGACGTTGTAGCGCGGCGGCTTTAGCCCGCGTGAACGGACACGCAGGTACCGAATCAATTCGTCAATGATCATAAACCCGTTAAGATGTCTTACCAAAGCACATCCCTCTACCATCCCTCACATGCGAGGACGTGCCGCTGACCTCTTTCTCCCGCCTTCGCCGCACAAATCGCCATCCCCCCTCGACTGGTCGAGTAGCATCCAGGCCGCCCGCTCGCTGCACAAGCGCCGAAGAACCCGCGCGGCGTTTGGTGGCGGGGAACTTGCCTTGGGTAACCCGAGAGAAGATGGATATCCGTAGTCATCAGGCTACGGGTTTCTTTTCCGGAGATTACGCTCGACAAATGGGTGATCACGCGCTCAAGACGAACCGAAGCGTCCAGTTACCCCGTCGACATCGTCGCAGGCTTGCGTATTAGGGGAACACAGAATGGCTCCGTCTTGGGAACTCGCTGTCGCCGGAGTGCTCGTCGGCTTTGCGGTCGGACTGACCGGCATGGGCGGTGGAGCGCTTATGACGCCGATTCTCGTCCTTCTGTTCGGCATCGATCCCACCACCGCCATCGGGAGTGACCTACTGGTCGCGGTCGCCTATAAGCCTGTCGGCGCGGCCGTTCACCAACGCGCCGGGACAGTGCGCTGGGAGATCGTGCGCTGGATCGTGCCGGCCGCGGTGCCATCCGCCTTCGCGGGCGCGTTCTTGCTGCATCTGCTCGGCAACGGACCGATCCTCGAACATCGAGTCAAGCTCGCGATTGGTGCCGCGCTGCTGACCGCCGTGCTCGGAATGGTCGCACGCGTGATCTTGAACCGCAGGCGGCACGATCAGGTGGACACACTGGCGCATGACGAACGGCTGCACGTTCGGCCGGCGCTGACGGTGCTCGTTGGCCTGATTGGCGGGTTCGTGGTCGGCATGACCTCCGTCGGCTCAGGCTCCCTGATCATTGTGATGCTGATGATGATTCACCCGCGTCTCAAGGCGAGCGACCTGGTCGGAACTGACCTGGTTCAGGCGGTGCCACTCGTCGGCGCCGCCGCGTTGGGACATCTCCTGGCGGGTGACGTCCGGCTGGCGCTGACCGCGGCGCTCCTCATTGGTGCGATACCCGGCGTCTATGCTGGAGCCAAACTCTCCACCAGCGTGCCCGGGGGTGTTCTCAAGGGAATCCTCGCCGTGATCTTGCTCGGCTCTGGACTTCAGCTCTGGGGGATCTCACCCACGCTCGATTTGGCGATCTGCGCGGCGTTTGGCATGCTCGCGTGGCTCACGCTCTCTCGATCTCGGCTGCCCGTACCGGGAAGTTTTCGCCGATAGCGCGATCCCTGACCAGATAGCGAGATGGACGTGTTGCAGCTGGCGCGGAGCGAAGAACTCACCCGTATGGCAAGGGAATGATGACGAGCGGGTTACCCGCCTCTCAACCGCTCGCGCGGAACGGTGAACCCAAAGGTACTTCCCTGGTTGACGCCGGGGCTCTCCACCCAGATGCGCCCGCCATGCGCCTCCACCAGCGCCCTGGCGATGGTCAGACCGATGCCGCTACCCCCCGAAGCGCGCGAGCGCGCCGGGTCGACGCGGTAGAACCGCTCGAAGATACGATCCAGATGCTCGGCCGAAATACCTGAACCGTTGTCTGTCACGCGGAACTCGACGGTGTCAGGCTGGCTGATGGTGTCGACCGTCACGATCCCGCCCGCGGGTGTGTGCCGCAGCGCGTTGGCCAGCAAGTTCGTCAGTACCTGATGAATCCGATCACGATCGACCAGCACGTCCGGAAGGTCATCCGGCGCGTCGAGCCTGAGCCCAACCCCTTTGTCGGTGAACGCTGGAGACATGCCGGCTACGACCGCGCGCGCCAGTTCCGCGGCGGGAATCGATCGCCGGTCCAGCTTGACCTGTCCTGACTCGACGCGAGACAACTCTTGCAGATCGCCGGTCAGCCGCGTCAGGCGCGTCACCTCACCATGGAGCTGGGCCCAGAGCTCAGGTGACGGCTCGACCACGTCGTCAAGTAAACCCTCCAGGTAGCCACTCAGTGTCGCCAGCGGCGTTCTCAGTTCGTGGGCGACGTCGCCAATCAATTTGACGCGCCGCTGCTCGGAATCTTCCAGCTTCGCCGCCATCTCATTGAAGCTCTCGGCCAGCTCACCAAGCTCGTCCTGGTCTGTCACCTTGACCCGCGCCTTGAAATCGCCCGATGCGAGACGCCGGCTACTGCGAACCATGCTCGTCAGCGGCGCGGTGATTCGTCCGGAAACGAACAGGCTAACGACGATTGCCACGATCAGCGATGCGAGGCCGGAAATGAGGAGTGCTTGCAGCACGGCTTGGCCGAAGGCGTTGCGCACCCCTTGGTCGACACCTGTCCCGACGCCTGCGCCGTGACCTGGTCCCATGCCATTGCCATTCATGTGGGTGACGATCCGGTCGAACAGTGGAGGGGCGACCAGGCGGACTCCGATGAAGAGGCCAATGATACCGACCGCGACCACGAGCAGGTAGGAGAGAAGCAGCTTCAGCCGCAGTCCGCCGGCGAGAACTGAGCGTTTCACTTTCCGGCTCGCTGGAAGCGATATCCGATCCCACGAACCGTCTCGATCCATACAGGGTTCGCTGGGTCGACCTCAATCTTTCGCCGGAGATTGCTGACGTGCACATCAACGGTGTGCTCGTCGCCGTAGAAGTCGTTTCCCCAGACCCGGTCGATGAGCTGATCGCGGGTGAAGACCAGGCCGGGGTGCGCAACCAGGATGGAGAGGAGCGAAAATTCGGTGGGAGTGAGCGAGATCGGCTCGCCGGACCGGGCTACCTCATGAGCCCCGTAGTCGATGTGCAGCTCACCGTAATCGACAATCTCCGGCTCCGTCGGGCTCGTTGAACCGGCCAGGGTGCGTGGACGCCGCAGCATCGCACGAACACGCGCCACCAGTTCGCGAGGCGAGAACGGCTTGGTGAGGTAATCGTCCGCGCCGACGCTCAGACCGACCACCCGGTCGATCTCTTCGGCACGCGCGGTGAGCATCAGGACGTAGGCATCGGAAAACTGCCGGAGTTGGCGACAGACCTCGAGTCCGTCGATCTCGGGGAGCATGAGGTCGAGCACGACCAGGTCCGGCGCTGACGATCGTACGACGGCGAGCGCCTCACGGCCGTCGTAGGCCCGGAGGACCGAGAAGCCCTCACGCGCCAGATAGCTCGTAACCAGGTCGACCAGCGGACGCTCGTCGTCCACCACCAGGACCTTCGCCTGAGTTGACACTGAGCCCTCCTCAGGCGTCGATGCGCGGAATGACCGGAGTCGCCGTTAGCCGCCCAGCCGGACGACCACCCCTTCGTCGCTCCTGAGTGCAATCTTACCTGAGACCGTCTCCCCGTCACGATCCAGCTTGGTCGAGATCAGCAAAACTCCTGTGTCGTATGGCGCGCCGAGATCCAGTTCCTGAGCATCCTTGCCGAAGTTCAGCACGATCAGGAATCGCGTCCCTTCGTGCTGGCGGATGTAGGCCATGAGCGTTTCCTGCGAACGGATCGGAACATAATCGCCAATCGACAGCGCCTGCTCCGAGCGACGAAGCTGGATGAGACGGTGCTGGAGCGTCAGCATGGACGTCGGATCTGCACGCTGCGCTTCGACGTTACGCGTCGTGTAATGCTTGCCCAGCGGGAGCCACGGGTCTCCGGTGGTGAACCCGGCGTTCTCGCTCGCGTCCCACTGCATCGGAGTTCGCTCCGGGTCGCGTCCGAGGTGCATACCCGGAATGCGATGCTCCTCCGGATCTTTGATCAGATGCGACGGGATCTCGACGTCGGGCATACCAAGTTCGTCACCGTAGTAGAGCGTCGGAGTACCGCGCAGGGTCAGCAGCAGCATGGCCGCAATGCGCGCCTGATCCTGTCCGATCCGGGTAGCGATGCGCGGATTGTCGTGATTACTGAGAACCCAATCGGGCCAGGCAAAGGGCGGCACGCGCCCCTCGTAGAAGTCGACCGTAGCCCTGATGTACTCGGCCTTCCACGGCTGCAGCAACAGGTGGAAGTTGTGCGGCATGTGGAGGATTTCGCCGTGCTGACCGTAGTAGGCCATCAGTCGCTCGATTGGAAGATAGATCTCGCCGATCAGCAGCCGCTCGTCATATTCGTCCGCCACCTCGCGCATCTCACGCAGGATCGGGAACATCTCGTACAGGTCGGAACTGAACGCCGGGATCAACGAGCGATAGGGAGACAGCGACTCGTTCCACTCGGGATTCGGCGGATTATCGCGCAGCAGCGGGTCCTTGGCCAGGTGCCAGACCGCGTCCAGCCGGAAACCGTCCACCCCGCGATCGAGCCAGAAACGCAAATTGTCGAGCATCGCCCGGCGCACCTCTGGGTTGGCCCAGTTCAGGTCGGGTTGCTCTTTGAAATACTGGTGGAAGTAATACTGGCTCGTGGTCTCGTCCCACTCCCAGCCGCTGCCACCGAAGGAGCTCAGCCAGTTATTCGGGGTGCCGCCGTTCGGCGCCGGATCGCGCCAGATGTACCAGTCCCGCTTGGGATTGTCGCGCGAGGATCTGGACTCGATGAACCACTTGTGCTGGTCGGAGGTGTGATTCGGCACGAAGTCGAAGATGATCTTGATGTCCCGCTTGTGCGCTTCAGCCACCAGGGCGTCGAAGTCCGCGAGCGTGCCGAAGATCGGGTCGATGTCACGATAGTCGGAGACGTCGTAGCCGAAGTCGACCATCGGCGACGGATTGATCGGCGACATCCAGATCGCGTCGATTCCGAGCCACTGAAGATAATCGAGACGGCTCGTGATCCCTTTGAGATCACCGACCCCATCCCCATCGTGATCCATGAATGACCGGGGGTAGACCTGATAGATGATTCCACGTTTCCACCAGATTGTCTGGTCCGCCATCACACCTCGTCAATCTTGGTTGCCCTCACGAGAGGGCGCGGCCTGCTGTCAATTACATTCCGGCAAGAATCGAACCATTGGAGCATCATACCCAATTCACACCCTTACGCGGACGAATCCCGCGCCACAATCGGCGTTTCATCGCCCGTTCAACCAGCTTGGTTGCCAAATGCACACTCTAGATGGCGATGAGCGTACCGGCGACCGAGATGGCCGCGATAATCTGAAGGATCGCCAGCAAGCGGCTCGCCCCAGCACTGCCGAGCAACCCGGGGCGCCCACGAAGACGAGCAAAACCGTCGACGAACGCGATCACGACCACGAGCGCTCCCAACACGGCGTGGAACGCACCGGCCGCCATCGCGCCCCGGTTCACCTCGTACTGGCCGATCCCAGCCAGCAGGCTCAACAGGACAATGAGCAAGACCCAGTTGCGAAATGACCGGTTGAACCACTGGCGATGGTCCCAATGAACGACCTCCTGGCCGCGCTCTCGCCGGATCAGCCAGGTGACGATCAGTCCAAAGGCGAATCCACCGACGTGCGCCATGAAGGCCACGTTGATTGCGTGCCGGTGTCGAGGACGTTGATCGAGCTCGCGGAATAGGCGACCTGCATCAGGAACCAGACGCCGATCAAGATGGCGGCCGCTACCCCACCAACGGCCAGGAATGGCCCAAAGATCAGGATCGACTGCACGATCGAGCGTGGATAGAGGAGGATGTAGCCGCCAAGCACCGCGGCGATAGCGCCACTGGCCCCGACCAGCGGGTCGTGTCGAGCCGGAAAAGACGAACGCGTAGACGATGCTGGCGACGACGCCGCCGACCAGATAGAAGATCAGGTAGGTGACGTGCCCCAGTTGATCCTCGACGTTGTCGCCGAAGATCCAGAGAAAGAGCATGTTTCCCGCGATATGCAGCAGGCCGGCGTGCAGGAAGATGGCCGTCACCAGCGTGTACGAGCTGATGTCCATGCCAGAACTGACTCGGCGTGAAGCCGTACTTGGCGACGAACTGGTTGATTCCGCGCGTCGTTCAGCGTGAGCTCGTACACAAAGACGACGATGTTGGCGAGAATGATCAGGATGTTGACGACCGGAAAGCGGCGCGAACGAACCCGCGGATCGTCGGCATATGGCAGCACGCCAACCTCCTGATCGGGCGACGTCTCGAGTGTGTCTCCGCGGGCTACCTGCTCGAGCGCGAAATCCCCTCGCCGATTACTTCGAGCGTCCGCTCCAGCTCGGACTCGGAGATGGTCAGCGGCGGCTGGATGCGCAGGACGTTCCCTTCCTGGCCGCCGACGCCGATCAGAACGCCCGACTCCCGGCTAAAGGCACGAATCGCGCCAGCCTGCTGCTTCGCCGGAGTCTTTCTGGCCCGATCGGTCACCAGTTCGACGCCGATCATCAGGCCCGAGCCCGCGCACGTCGCCGATCAGGTCGTATTCGCTCGCCATCTCGCTGAGCTGCGCCATCACCTGGTTCCCCTTGGCGCGCCGCCTGGCCCGGCAGGTCCTCATCCAGCATGACCTCGATGTTGGCCAGCGCGGCGGCGCAGGAGACCGGATTGCCGCCGAAAGTCGAGAGATGCTCGCCCGGCTGCAGCGAGTCGGCGATCTCCGGTCGCGCGATCGTCGCTGAGAGGGGGAAGCCATCAGCGATCCCTTTGGCCATCACCAGGATATCGGGCTCGACGCCGAAATGCTCAACCGCGAACAGCTTGCCCGTGCGGCCGAATCCGCTCTGCACCTCGTCGGCGATGAAGAGGATGCCGTAGTGGTCGAGCACCTCTTTTACCTTGCGGAAGTAATTGGCGGGCGGGACGATGATGCCTCCCTCGCCCATCACCGGCTCCGCGATGAAGGCGGCGACCGACCCGGCCGACTGGTATTTGACGGCCCACTCGACCATCTCGGCGCAGCGGTCGGCGACCACCTCAGGGTCGTCAGTGCCGAACGGGTTGCGGTAGACGTAGGGCGCTGGGGCGAAGGCGACGCCGGGTAGATAGGGGCCGCCGCGCGTCTTGCGCTGCATGTTGCCGGTGATCGAGAGGGTGCGGCCGTCCGGCCGTGGAACGAATGGGTCAGCGAGATGAACTCCGACTTGCCGGTGTACGCCTTGGCCAGGCGCATGGCCGTCTCGATCCCCTCGGCGCCGCTGTTGCCGAAGAAGGTCTTCTGCAGGCGCCCCGGCGTGATCTCCGCCAGCCGCTCGGCCAGGTCGGCCACCACCGGCACGTGATAGATGTAGGTGCCCGCGTGGACCAGCTTGTCGATCTGGGCCTTGGCCGCCTCGATCACCTTGGGGTTGCCGTGCCCGGCGTTCGAGACCGCGATCCCGGCGAAGCAGTCGATGTACTCCTTGCCATCGGAGTCCACCACCGTCGCACCGCTCGCGTGATCGAAGACGATTGGCTCGACCGCCGCGACAAAGCTTGTGGTCACATATTTCTGGTATTTCTCGATCGTATTCATGATTCTCGTGCTCCCTTCCAGCCAGTCTGATTACCGGCACAATACCGCGAACCAGAGGAGGGGGCAATCCACACGCACGGGAGTCGTGAGGTGCATCCCTCCAGACAGCCTCATCGCGGCGACAAGGTCGGTGTGCTGTCGGCCATTGGCAGCGAATTCGATCGCGCACGATCCCGAACCCGGTCGTACATGCCATCACCATGGTTGGCTGCTCAGCCATTCACACCCAACGCACACCGGCGAGACCCCGTCACTGGTACGAAACTTGAGGGGTACGTTGCGTGCGCCCGGTTTCTTGCGTCGTTTGCGACTGCTGGGCGCATATTGTTAGGGTGAAATGACAATTCGTTACATGAGCGCCCGGTGTATAAGAAAGGAAACGGATGCGGACGATTATCGACGGTAGTGAGAAGATCAGAAACCAGAAGGCGATCGACGATGCCATCGAGGAGAGCGGGTTCGACGTCTCGGAGATTGTGACAGCTGGGCGGCCGGGAGCCTCTTCGCTCGGCGCGTACTGGGGCAAGATGCACAACTGTGAGATCAGTCAGTTCCCGCCCAAAGGGGACGATCTCAAGGCGCAGCAGCAGATCAACAAGCGTATGGCGAAGTACGCCGATGCGGTTATCATCGTCACCAACGACCCGGACGACCTCGACCAGAACCTCATCGAGCACGCCGAAAAGCGCAACATGCCAGTCCATGTCCACGAGATCGAGGCGTAGGTTCACGACTGCGCTGAAATTGCGAGGGCGCCCGGGAGCAATGGGAGTTGCGAGTGCGTGGGTTGATTCGTGTCTGTCCACGCGGGGCTAATGGTGGTTGACGAGTTGATTCGGTACATGCGTGTCCGTCCACGCGGGGATAATGGTCATTGACGAATTAATCCGGCGATTGGCCGCGTGCGCTATGACCGAATTGACTGGTCACCCACACTCCCGGGCGAACGCGCGCTACGACTGAATTGACTGGTCAACGACATTAGTGGGCGGGCATAGCGGATCACCGGCAGCTTTCGGCGGTTGCTCCGGAGCCCACGAGCGGTCGCTGCGTCAGCGCTGGGCGGACGCGGGATGGCTATCCCCTGTTCCCGCAACAGTCCAACCGACAACACCGCCAGCCAAAGCATTGAGACATAGGCGTTGGTGCGCTCCTCGAGTCCCATGTATGGGGTCGGGCCGCCGCTCGGCACCTTGCTACCTTGCATCGCCGTCAGCAGACCGAACAGCAGCAACACTCCGATGGTGGCATAGGTGAAGGAGCGGAAGCGCGTCCCGAACACACGTGACCCGAAGATCATCGCCGCGAAGAACAAGACCGGCATGCCGACGCCGTAGATCGGGTGGGTCTGGTTGCGCATCGATCCCTCGACGCCGCGCACCGCCATCGGAAAGAGGAGCCCGCCCAGGAATCCCCACACGACTTCGGCGACGATCAACATCCCGGTGATACGCTGCGCGCGACGCGCGTTGGCGGTCGCCCAGACGCCGATGCCGAACGCCGACATCAGCACAAAGTAGGGGATGCCACTGGCAATCGTCATGAAGAGTCGAGTCGGCGCGCCTTGCGCCGAAAGTTCGCTGATCGAGTAGTCGACGTAGCTGTAGCCCGAGTAGCGCAGGCTGCCAACCACGTCGACGACGACCCACCACGTCGCCCCAACGACGCCGCATGCGAGAAGAATCTGGCGAGCAATCGGATGGTGCTCCATCGAATGTCGGAGAGATTCAACTACGGGAGCCGCCTCGGCTCCTCCTATCTCACATTCGGCTCGCGTGGCGTCCAACAACTCACGCGGCGGAAGGCTTGACGCTCGCGTCTCCCTCAACGGTCTTGTTCGATTCTGCCTCCGCCAGCCGCTTCAGATTGGCGAACTGGCGCGTCTGCATCACCCAGTGCTCAGGCTCGATCAAGATCGCGCTCACGAGTGGCTGCAGCCAGCGTGGCCGAAACTCCCAGTAGCCGCTCTCCAGGACTCGGGTTCGACCGCCTGGCAGCGGCTCCAGCAGGAAGCACCAGGTCGAATCGGTGAAGAAGCGGGGTTTCGGACCGTGCGGATCAAACGGCTGACCGCGCAAGCTGACCGACGCGCGCAAGGCCAGGAACCGCTGTGGCTCGAGCGCCGCGACTTCCCACCACTGGCTACCGTTCGGCATCGAGTCGAAGTGATCACCTTGCGCGACCGACTGCCACTCGGGGTAAATGCGATCGACGCTCTTGCGTCCCCAATTGTCGAGACGATCCCAGCTGTACCAGCCGCCACGATCGGTTCCCATCTGAACGAGCCAGGGCCAGACCCGCTCCGGCGGCGCGTCGATGGTGATTGCGAACGTGGCACTGCGTGTTCCATCTGGGATCAGTTCATGGCCTGGATATGACCGGGCGATTTCTTCGTCGGTCGCGCCCCACCTGAGCAGGCGCGGGCGGATAGCGAACGAGTAGGCGCCTGCCACAAGTCCAAGAGCAAGCCCGAACCGATAAGTCGTCTTCATGGCGGACTCCTCTCAGCACAGAATCAAATGCGCGGTCTGTCTCCACGAGTCCAGCATGAGCCGCCGCGAATGACAAAGTCGTCTCGACTGCGACTCGATCGCGTCAAGAATGTGCACTGGGGAAGTGGCAGCGTTGTTTGGGAAGGAGTGGATTGCTCTTTGAGGACATTCTCGGACGTCGGATCCACCACACACTAGTGTAGTGGCTCTCATCATCACTCCGGTTTGAAACTCGCACTACCGACGTAGGTCTGACCGTCCCAGATCAGCGAGATCGAGATGGTGACGGCATAGCCGACCGTCGCGCCGCCGATGTTTCGCGTGCAATAGGCGACTCCGTCAGCCCCGGTCTCGCCAGAACAGGTTGACGAGGTGGATTTGTAGTGCCACGTCGCGATCATTGGCAGGCCCGCTATTGGCTGACCGTTCATGGTGAACCTCGCGCTCACCGTGACCCGACTGTTCTGTGACGGGTTGGACTCGGACACCCAGGCAGTTACGGACTTGTCAGTCGCCACCAATGGCACTGAGGGGCTGAGTCTCCGGTGTGAGGGTAGCTGGAACCGGCGTTGGCGTTGGCGGTATCGCCATCGGTGTGGGCGAAGGGTGAACCGGCACCGGCGTAGGTGTCGACAGCGTCGTCGCCGTCGGCACCTCTGCCGGTTTTGACGGCGGCGGTACCGTCGTGGACGACACAGACGTAGCCGGCACGGTGGCTACCAATGCCGCGTCGACGACGACCGGGACCGTGGCTGACGCCGACTCGGCCGCTCGCTCCGCACCGGGAGCGGTATGCGTCGTTGCGCAGGAGCAAAACGACAGGACCAGCGACAGCGCACCAATAACGGTGACGATGCGTGTCTGGCGCCGGCCAATTTGTCCGATTCCCGGGATGAATTTGCTCATGGTTGCAGGCTCTCACGCCGGACTGTTTGGTGGCCATTGCCTGCGCGAAACAATCGCATGGTTGCGTGTACAGGCAGAAGTGCTGCATTCAAAATACGACGCTGAGACACCGCCGTACATCGCCAGAAAGTCCTTGCGCACATCGGTGAACGGCGCCGTGCTATGCTTCTCCGTCTGGTGTCAGCCACGTTGCCCCGCTGCCTCACCCGCAGCCGCGGGCCGGGTCGAAAGGCCGGGTTCCGGTGTCCCTCCCGTGGTATCTGCGCAACCGAGTACTGCGCGCCATCCTGGTGATCGCCGCCTTTGCTGGCGTGTCGGCCGGGCTGGTCATCCCATTCCTGACGCTGACAGCGCAGGAGCGCGGCGTCTCGTTGGCAGCGATCGGCGTGATGGCGTCGAGCTATCTCGTAGCTCAGATGCTTCTACAACTCCCGATGGGCAGCTTATCGGACCGGGTCGGGCGGGTCGGTCCGCTGGCGGTCGGGCTTCTGGTCGAGGCCGTGGGGACCGCCGGATTCACCGTGGCGAACGGCTCGGCTTCGTTCATCCTGCTGCGCGCGCTCCAGGGCGTCGGCGTCGCGATTCTCTACCCGTCACTCCGCGCGCTGATCGCCGACGTAACGCCCTCCAACCGGCGTGGCCAGGCATACGCCGTAGTCGGAGCGGCCTTCAGCGGTGGCATGCTGCTCGGCCCACCGATCGGTGGTGTGCTCGCATCATTTCTCAGCGTCGATTGGCTCTTTCTGGCTGGCGGTGCGATCGAGGCCGTCATCGCCCTGGCGCTCCTGCCGGTCATGCTCAGACTGATCCCGCGAGAACACGTCGTTCAGGCCGCGGTGAGTGTCCCGTTCCGCGAGCTCATCTCACGGCCGCTGGCGGGCGCGTTCATCCTTGGCTTCGCGGCCCAGTTTCAGTTCGGGCTCTTCTCCGGCATCTGGAGCATCTATCTCAAGGACCTGGGAGCCAGCAATTTTCAGATCGGCCTCTCCTTCAGTACCTTCTCGGTCAGCTTCATGCTCCTCTCGCCGTTTAGCGGTAAACTGGCCGATCGTGACGAACGCTGGCGCCGGATTCTGATCACGAGCCTCCTGTACGCGGTCGTCATCGCGCTCTACGGCATCGTGCAAGTGGTTCCGTTCATCCTGGTCCTCGGACTGGTCGAGGGAGCCATCGTCTCATTCTTCCAGCCCGTGACCGACGCCTATCTGGCATCGGTCGCCGATCCGCGCATCCAGGGCCGCGTCCAGGGGGCGTTCGTCACCGTGGGCATGGCCGGAGCCGCAATCAGCGCCCTGCTCGGTTCGGTCCTCTACGCCATCGCCCCAGTGGTCCCGTTTGTTGCCGGGGGCGTGGTGCTGGTCGGCATGACCCTCATTGCCGTCTACTTCGTCCGCGAGACCGAGCATTCGCGATCGCTCCAGCCGGTCACCGTGATGACTGAACCATCGCTCAGGCTGTCGCGAGCACCAATGCAGCCGGAGTCCGACGCCGTCGAACCGGTCACCGATGCCGCACCGAACGAGCCATCCCTCCGCAACTGAACGTTCTCGGCGATCCTACGAACATCACCCTATAATGAGGATCGTTGCGTCAGAGCCGGGACATCACGTTCCCCATCGAGAGAAATCGAAGGGCATTCAATGGCTGATATGCGGCACGCCGCGACGTCGCTCCGCATTCGGATCGATCGCGAGCGCTGCATCGGGTCGGAGAACTGCGTCGCCAGCGCGCCGTCCGTCTTTCGCGTCGACGCCGAGGGGAAAGCCGTACTGCTCGATCCAGCGACCGTCGACGTGGAGTCGCTGCTCCTCGTGGCCGAGATCTGCCCGACCGAGGCGATCATCCTGGAAGACGGGGAAGGCAACCAGATCTTCC
Source organism: uncultured Chloroflexia bacterium (assembly GCA_963728335.1). Classification (GTDB taxonomy): domain Bacteria; phylum Chloroflexota; class Chloroflexia; order Thermomicrobiales; family Thermomicrobiaceae; genus CALAGB01. Next base: position 371,251 of record CAVSJP010000003.1, on the reverse strand, counting down.
CATGACCACGATGGAACCACCACGCCTGATCGGTCGAGAACGGGAGAAGGATCTCCTGCGATCCGCCTTCCAATCCGCCCGTGCCGGACACCCATCGCTGCTACTGATCAGCGGCGAGCCGGGCATTGGCAAGTCGCGGCTGATCGAATACGCGACGTGGGCGTTCCGGCGAGAAGGCGCGACCGTGATCGGCACGCGTTGCGATGAGACCGATCCACCCTACGCGCCCTTCACCGTGCCGCTGCGTGAACTCGCTCAAGCCAACCCGGCCCACGTCGAGACCGCGCTGGAAGGCGTCTCTGACCCGGATCTCCAGCGACTGCTACTCCCCGCACGAACTCGAGAGAAGCCTGATTGCCCCACGTGTCAGCTTCACCGGGGCCGAAGAGCGGGCGCGCTTCTACGATGCCGTGGTCATCCTCCTGTCGCGTTTGGCCGCATCGCATCCGCTGGTCCTGACACTCGACGATCTGCATCAGGCCGATGAACCGACGATCAACCTGCTTCGGCATGTCATCCGCTCGCTGCGCCACGTGCCGGTCCTGGTTCTCGGGAGCTACCGGGACACCGACCTCGATCCGCGGCATCCGCTCGAAGCGACGGTCGTCGATCTCTACCGCGAGCGGCTGGCAATGCGGCTTCCGATTCGCCGCTTGAGCCTGGCCGACATGACCGATCTGATCGCGGGCGTACTCGACGTGCCAGGCCATGAAGTCGACTTGTTCCTAACCCAGTCGATCCAGGCCGAGGCGGAGGGTGTGCCCTTCTTCGCCGAGGAACTGGCACTTCACCTGCGCGAAGCGGGGCTGCTGCGACGCGCACCGTCCGGCTGGACCCTCCAAGAGAACGCCAGCATGCTCATCCCGCAGAGCGTGCGCAGCGTCGTCGGACACCGGCTAGCGCGACTCGACGCCTCGGCGCTTGAGACACTTGGTGTCGCCTCAGTCATCGGCACCGAGTTCTCCGCTGGTCTGCTGGCGAACGTCATGCGCCGCCGGGGGAATGCGCCACTGGAGCGCATCGAACGCGACATCGGGGCGGCGCTCGAGCGACGGCTGGTCGTCGAACAGCGGTCGCCGCGGCCGAGTGAACCCAATGCCCCCTATGCCTTTGCCCACGACCAGATTCGGGATGTCCTTTACGTCAACTTGAGCCAGATCCGGCGACGCCTGCTCCACCAGGCCGTGGCCGAGGCAATCGAGGCCGCCGGCGGTGACCGGGATCCAGGTCAGGCCGCCGCACTTGCACTCCACTTTGGCGCGGGCGATGACCTTACCCGGGCAGCACACTACTCGGCGAGTGCCGGGCAGCGCGCGGTCGAACTGCATGCGTTCGAGGACGCGGCTCGCCATTTCAGTGAGGCCATCGACATTGTCGAAGCCCGCGTCGCGTCTGACACCGGTGAGCCAACGCTCCGCCAGTATTTTGACCTGCTCCTGCGCCGCGAGGACGCACTCGATGAGCTTGGAGCACGCGAGCGCCAGCGAGACGACCTTCAGCGTCTCGACCGAATTGCCGCGCGCCTCGACGACGCGGCTCGTCTCCAGACCGCGTTGCGCTGGGCCCGCTTCGACATTCTCGTGGGGGACTTCTCCGAGGCGCTTCATCGCGCTCGCGAGGCGGCTCGCCTGGCGGAACGATCCGGCGATCCCAAGTTGCGGTTGGTCGCCATGGCGCGGCTCGGCGAAGCCTACGCCGGACGGTTGATGGGTGAGCCTTCCCGGCTGAAAGGCGAGTGGGTCGAACTCTCCGCCGCGTCGTCCGCCTTCCGCAGCGCACTTGCGATTGCGGAAGAGATCGGCGACGTCTCCTGGCAGGCCCGCCTGGCACAGGAGATCGGCGTGGCCGATTGGGAATTGTCCGAAGAGACCGACCTCGAGGCGCGAGCGGCGGCACGCGTCTGGCTGCTTGAAGCGCTCGAGCACTGGCGCCTGGCTCGGGATGCACGCGGTGAGATCACCGCCCTCATCGCGCTCGCCTACCGTCGCTCCTACGAGAGCGGCGGAGAGGGGATCAGACCGGTCGAGCGCGGCTTTATCGGGTTTCTGGAGGAGATCCGGCGGCTGCGGACCGAAGAGCGGCAACTGATCCGCGAGAGCCTCAAGCCGCGCTCGCAGGCACTGGCGCTCCTCTCGGTGCACGTCCACTGCCGCGAGTTCGGCATCTACCAGGTGGCACTCGAACGCGGACTCGAGGCGCTGGCCTGGGCCCGCCGGGCGCAGGACGCGAGGGTCGAGTTCTATGCACTTGGTGGGTTGAGCGAGACCGAACGCGAGCTCGGCCGGGCGACTCGTGCACTGGACTACGCCGAACGAGCGGCCGCGATCGCAACCGGAGCTGATGTTCAAGTCCCGGCGCAGCGAGCCCAGGAGTGGCTCGGACTCGCCTGTGAAGCGGTCGGCGACCTCGATCGGGCGGAGCGCCACCTGCGCTCGCTCGTCGCGAACGCGGAAGGACGCGGGCTGGCGACCGAGATCGCAAGTGCGACCGCGGCCCTCTCCGAGTTTTTGGCGCGTCGAGCGGAACCCAGACATGATGCCGAGACCATAGAGCTGGCTGCGCGTGCGGTCGACCTCTCTGACCACCTGGCCGGGAGCATTCCGTGGGCCTGCCAGGCACTGGTCGTCCAGTCCCGCATCGCGCTCCGTCACGGTGACCTGCCATCAGCCGTGGCAGCCGCGACCGCCGCCGACAGCCGCCTGCGACAGCGCGAGATCTCGCTCCGGCGACTGAAGATCGCGGTCCCATTCGCGCAGTTCCAGACGCTCGACGCCGCCGGGCATGCGACGGAAGCTACCGAAGCGCTGAAGCGAGCAGCCGCGGAGATGCACTGGGTCGTCGCAGCCATCAGTGATCCACAACTCCGGCGGAGTTACCTGGAAGACGTCCCGCTCCACCGGGAGATTTACGATGCCGCCCAGACGCACGGTCTCTGGCCGCAAGCCTCCTCGTCACCTCCCGAGCCGGATCTCCCGACGCCTCTGACGCGCCGCGAAGTCGAGATCCTACGCCTGGTCGCCTCCGGTAAGACCAATCGCGATATCGCTGACACCCTCTTCATCAGCGAAAAGACCGTCGCACGGCATTTGACCAACATCTTCAATAAGCTCGGCTGCGGGTCCCGCACTCAAGCCGCCGCCTACGCCTACCGGCAAGGAATCGCTTAGGCGGACGAGCAGGGCCCTTGACACGGTCAGTCAGCCCCCTAGACTGACGGCACGGAGACCGGGCGGCAGACGGATCGGAACTGAGAACCATGACCATCGAAATCGACGACGCACGACTTCTGGAGGATCTGGAAATACTCGGGCAGGTCGGTCTGAGCCCTCGCGGCGGCCTGATGCGCGTGGCGTTCAGTGCCGCGGACGGTGATGGACGCGCCTGGGTTGCCGAGCAGATGGCCGAACTGATGGAGGTGCGCGTCGATCCGGCCGGGAACACGATCGGCCGCTACCCGGGTAAAGATTCAAACCTGAAGCCGATCGCGCTTGGGTCACATACCGACACGGTGCCGGACGGTGGCAAATATGACGGCGCGCTCGGCGTCCTGGCGGCGCTCGCCTGCGTGCGGGCCCTCGCCACAGCCAACGTACGCCTGCGACATCCCGTCGAGGTGATCAACTTCGCGTCGGAAGAGGCAGCGGTGGCCGGCGGCACCTTTGGTAGCCGGGCCATGGCCGGAGCGTTCGATCCGACGATCTTCCAGCAGGCGGCGCCAGACGGCCGCTCGATCGCCGATATCGTGCGCGCCGCGGGCATCGATCCGGATCACGTCGTCGACGCGCGCAGACCTCAGGGGGATCTCGCCGCCTACCTGGAACTGCACCCTGAACAGGGCGGACGGCTCGAGCAGGCCGGCATCCCGATCGGCGTGGTCGATGGCATTGTCGGCATTCGCCGCTACGTCGCGACCTTCCATGGCTACGCCAATCACGCCGGGACAACACCCATGGAGCACCGGCGCGACGCGCTCGTACTGGCGGCACCGTTCGTCCTGGCGGTCCGCTCAACCGCGATCCTCAACCATATCGTTGGCACGGTTGGCACGATGCGGGTAGAGCCGGGCGCCCCCAACGTCATCCCGGGCCGGGTCGACCTCTCGGTCGAGATCCGCGGCATGGATAGCGGGGCACTCGACGAGGCCGAGGGAGAACTTCGGCGGCTGGCTCAGAGCGGCGGCGGCGAGTTCGAGCGTGTCTCGCGGCCCGAATTCCAGCAGATCTCCGGGAAAGAGGCCGTCGCGTCCGATCCCTGGCTGGTGGAGCAGCTCGAAGCGGCCTGCCGTGATGCCGGTCTTCCGTACCTCCGCATGAACAGCGGCGCCGGGCACGATGCCATGTGCATGGCGTCAATTACGCGTGAGGCGATGATCTTCGTGCCGAGTCGCGCTGGAGTCTCTCACTCGCCGGACGAGTACACCTCGCCAGAACATTGCATCGCCGGTGCGCGGGCGCTCTTGGCCGGACTACTGCGCGTCGACGAGCACCTGGACGTCTGACGTACGCGCACGACCGCATGAGGAGGACTGGATGCTGCCCGATCTCGTCGTGACCGATTTCGCCGGAACGACCATGCGGGACGACGGCACCGTCCTCTCGGCCTACCGCGTGGCGCTGCACGAATTCGACCTTCCCTTCACCGAAGCGGATCTGGCCGAGCGCCGGGGTGCCAGCAAGCGCGCCGTCTTCCGCGAATTCGCGGCACGGGTCAAGTCGCCGGCCGACGTGAACGACCTCGCCGACCGGGCGTTGCGTCGCTTCGAGGCCGCCTTGCGCGAGGAATATGCAACCGGTGACGTCCGCGAGGTACCAGGTGCCCGAGACGCGATGCTTGAGCTGAAGCACACGGGCGTCAAACTCGCCCTCACCACCGGGTTCGATCGCGAGCTACTCGACCTGCTGGTGCGGCGGCTGAGTTGGAACGATCTGTTCGATACGACGCTGGCGAGCAGCGACGTCCCATCCGGTCGTCCGGCGCCGTTCCTCATTTATCGCGCCATGATGGCGACCGGCGTCGGTGACGTACGGCAGGTGGCGGTTGTCGGCGACACGCCGCTCGATCTGCAGTCGGGCATGAACGCTCAGGCAGGCTGGGTCATTGGCGTGCTGAGCGGCGCGCACGGCATCGAGACGCTCGGGCTCTCACCCCACACCCAGCTGCTCGAGAGTGTGGCCGACCTGCCACGTCTATTCGGCGTCTCGTAGGTCCCAGAAAGCAGCTCATCAAAGCTCTTTACATCCGCCAGATCGCCGCTAGAATAGATCATACGTTCTATGGGTGTGTGCAGGCCGTGAACGGCCGTGACGCCGTAAAGCTCGGAAGGGGAACTCATGCGCGATCCACTCCGCGAGATGTTTGACTATCACAACTGGGCAACCTATACCCTCATCGATCACCTGACGACGCTTCCTGAAGAGACGCTGAACGAGACCGTACCAGGCACCGCTGGAACGATTCACGACACGCTGACACATATCGTGCGTGCTGATCGCCTCTATCTTAGATTGATGAACGATCAAGGACGGCCCGCGCGGGAGAACCGCACCTATACGCTGAGCGAGCTGCGCGCCGAGTTCGAGGCACTCACGCGAGGGTGGGATTCGATTCTCGAACACGTCGACGACTACGATCCAACGCTGCCCGCCGAGAGCGATCATGGGCCCGTGCCGCACGTGCGCAACCTGCTGATCACCCAAGCGATTCACCACGGCAACGATCATCGCACGCACATCTGCACGATTCTCGGCGCCCATGGTCACGACGTGCCTGAGATCGATGAGTGGGCCTACTGGTTCTCCCCCGAGCATGGAGACAGCTAGCCGCGGCCCGGATTACCGTTGACCGTCACCGTCAAGGGAAGGAATGAGCATGAACCCGACACTGCACGAACTCTTTCGCTATCACCGGTGGGCCACGCTGAAGCTGCTCGACTACTGCGCGTCGCTGCCACCGGAGCGGCTGGACGACACGACGCCCGGCACGATGGGCACCATCAGCGAGACGTTGACGCATCTGATCGCCTCAGACGCGGGATATCAGGCGCGCATGGTTGGCGATCCCTCGCGCCGCATCAAGGACCCGGCCAGCCTGTCGCTCGCCAACCTGCGCCAGCACTTCGTCACCCAGAGTAAGGGCTGGGAGTCGATTCTGGCGGACATGGATGCCTATGATCCCGAGATCGAGGCACAGCCCGAAGAAGACTATCCCCACGTTCCTCACGCCCGCGACCTGCTGATCGGCCAGGCGCTGCATCATGGCAACGATCATCGCACGCACATCTGCTCGATCCTCGGCGCGCACGGCCTTGAGGTGCCGGAACTCGACGTCTGGATGTACTGGATCGACGTGGAACATTAGAGCGCGGTTCTTTAAGGTTGCCGCTGCGTTGAGCCCCACGTAAGCGAGCACCCGGTGTGCACCCGAAAGCGTCAGTTGCGCGCCGGGCAGACACAGGGGTCTGCCTCTACCAATGGGGAATGCATTTGCGGTTGGGCAAACCACCTGAACCGCCCCGTAGTCAATCAATTCCTTTCCCGTGTCACTATTTGGCCTCCAAGCGCATCGCCTCACCGATCGGCAAGCCGCCCTGGAAGATAGATGGTCTCAACCGGGTCACTATATGGGCCCCGGCCGGTCTTCTGTGGCACCAGAACCATCTTGTTGTGCCCAGCCTCGATGCGTCCGTCCAGCACGTCTCGCACCCAGTCGCCGAGGAAGAGATGCAGTTCCAGTCCGGCGATCCCTTCTCGTCCTTGCACTCGATGAAACTCATCTTCGAAGATCCAGAGTTCCTTCGGTGCGCGGATCTCGTCGAACAGGTCGAGCGTCGCCTCCAGATGCGCCAGTGGATCGAATTCGCCCGTTACCATCAACGTCGGGCACTCGATCTTCGCGCCATAGCCCGCCGTCGTCATGCGCGCCGCCATGGCGTCGAACTCGTCCTCGTCATGAATACCGGCCATGTACATAAAGACCTGCTTGAAGCGGGGCGAAGCCTCCTCGAAGATCGCGACCTTCGAGCCGTAGACGGCGTGCGTGGTGGCGAGTGCCTTGATGCGATGATCGAGCGCCGCCAGTCGAATACCCCAGTGTGAGCCAAAAGAGGTCCCCACCACCACGATCCGGTCCGGATCGACCTCAGGACGTGTCAGCAAGAAGTCGATCGCGGCGCTGGCGGCTCGTTCGTAGTTGTCGTCCGTCACCCGTATCTTGCGGATGTTGCTCATGCCCTGACCCGGGCCGTCGATCGAGAGGACGTTCATGCCGCGCCGCAGGTAGGGGTTCGACACCGGATTGGGGAACATCTCCTTGGTCATGTCCATGCCGGGCAAGAACAGAACAGTCGGAGCCGGTCGCCGATCCTTCAGCAGATGCAGCCGCCCCTGAATCTGCACGCCCTCCCACGGAATCTCAACCGTCTCGACCGGATTCTCGACAAGCTGAACGACCTTGTTGAAGCACTCGAGATGCTTCGCATGCAGGTGGATCTTCTCCTGGTTGTCATCTTCGAAGATCGCGTGCTGAGCGTGCGCGTAGATGTCGGATGCCCTGGAATAGGCCAGACGCGCAGTGTCGCTATGCCCCGCGCCTTCGGCCTCCCGGGCGATCGCCTCCGCGTGGCGCGCCTGCTTGGCCAGCACGCGTGGGATCATACGATACGACTTGACCTCGGGCGGCACATCCCGCTCATCGTTGCCGAAGTTCTGCACTCGTCCGGTCTGCTTGACCATAAGGTCCAGAATCCACTGCTGGTTGTCTCGCCGTCGTTCCTGCTTCATAGCCGGACCTCTCCCTCCAGGTCTCGTCCACAATGCCCGAGCACGCGTCTAGGCTAACACCAGGGGATAGGTTCAGCCTATGGTCCCGAGTGGGTCTCTGAGCGTGCCGGTTGATGATCAGCCTGGTCTCCGACTCCATTTCTGCGCCGAGCGGGTTAGCGCCTGCACCGGCATACCTGAAGCAATCCCTCCACCGAGCCTGCGTCCGGGAGTGCTTGTACCGCCTCGAAGATCCGCTCGGCTGCGCCCTCGCCCAGCGTACGATCGGTGAAGGAGCGCATCTTGGCCAGCAGTTGATCCTGCGTGAGCGGATTGTCAGGATGTCCAGCCTGCTGCGCCACCGTCTCCTCGAAGCGCCGGCCATCGAGCAGTTCCACCACCAGCCGGCAGCCGAACTTGCCTTCCTGGTCCATCCCGCGCTCGAACTCCGGATCGATGACCAGGTCAACGCGGCGCATCAGGTCGATCAGGTCTGGCTCGCGCCACGGCTCACCCGCATAGCTTGCAGGCATCAAGTCACCATCTCGCAGCCCGATCGCAACCACAAACGGCGTGCTGTGATCGGCCGCGCCGCGGGTCTCGGGCGCATAGGCCGCCGCCGACCCCTGCACACCCGCGGCCACGTTACGGTGACCGTAGACTGTCGCGACGGCGATGTCGTTCGCGCTGGAGATGGACGGGTGGATGGCGACGGCGGCCTGCACCGCCGCCTGGGTGTAGATCTGCGCCGGATAGCGCTTGAGCATATTGCGGGTGGTCGTGAACCGGTATGGCGACTGCAGGTTGGCAAACGCAGACGGGTCCGACTCGGACGGCAGGCGCTCGAAGAGCGTCTCCAGCGCGTCCGGTGGCGCGGTAAAACCCATCCGAGCGAGTTCAGTCGCCTCCAGCGCTTGCCTGGCCGCGAACCCCGGCGCGCCGCCCTTGATCAATGGCAGCCGTGCCGACGGTCTCAACCAGGATTGCAGGACAAGGCCACCGGTCGTCCCAGCCAGACCAATCGCCGAGATCAGCTGGTCGCGATCCAAACCGAGCAGACGTCCGGCCGCCGCGGGGACCGCCCACGTCACCTGACTGACCGAGTGCAGCCCGCGACGCATCCAGAGGTACGACTCGGCCAGCACTGCCTGAATCTCGTAGGCGATGACCACCGCGGTGATCAGATCCGAGCCGCTCGCTCCCGTCGACTCGGCAACAGCGAGCAGGGCGGGGATTGCGTCGGAGAAGTGCCCCGTATCGCGGCCCGGGGTCCCAGCGTAGAGATCATTGGCGTCGAGGTCGCGTGCCAGGCTGCAATTGACCAGAGCCGCGAGTGACGCATCCACCTGCTCACTGCCGCCGAGCAGGGTCGCCTCGGCCCTTGCCGAGCGGTCGAGCGCGAATTGGCGCAGAATCTCCGGCCCCGGCTCACCGAGCGCACCGGCAGCGCAGGCCAGGGTGTCCGCGATGACGGTTTGGGCCATCGAGACGACGTCGTCCGGCAGGTCGTCGAACTGCACGTTACGCGCGTAATCGGCCATGATCTCTGAAAACAGCATCGAAGTCCTCTCCATACGGCGTCACTGCGGCACCGGCATCAAGCCCACAGACTATTGTAGCGATCGACGGTAATGGATGATGCTATGCTGTGCTGGCTGCTGAACGTGTCCGGGCAGAGCCGGGGAACGACACGTGTAAGACCAGCGCTTCAGGTGTCTGTGCCGAGAGGACGATCAAACGGACGCGGTCATCCAGGCGGACAAGGTCACGCGCCACTTCGGCAGCGTCGTCGCCCTCGACGGCGTCTCCCTGTCGGTTCCACGGGGCACGATCTTTGGTTTGCTCGGGCCGAGCGGTTCCGGCAAGACAACGCTCATCCGCATGATGGCGGGTGTGCTCAGGCCGGACACGGGCGACTTGCGTGTCCTCGGACACACGATGCCCGATCGCTCGGTCAGCAGCCGTATTGGGTACATGACCCAGACCGCCGCCCTCTACTCAGACCTATCACTGCGTGAGAACCTCAGCTTCTTCGGCGCGCTCTATGGCATCCCGATCGATCGCCTCAGGCAGCGGGTCACTGACATCGCGCGCGAGGTCGAACTGGACGACCGGCTCGACAGCCAGCTCCTGACGTTCAGCGGCGGAATGCTCCAGCGCGCCTCACTTGCCTGTGCCCTGCTCCACGAACCCGACGTGCTCATCCTCGACGAGCCGACGGTAGGACTCGACCCCGTACTGCGGCGCACCTTCTGGGGACGCTTCCGCCGGCTTGCCGATCAGGGTCGCACGCTGCTCGTCACCAGCCACATCATGGACGAGGCCGAGCGCTGCGACCGTCTCGCCTTCCTGCGCAACGGCAGGCTGCTCGCCATTGGCAGTCCCGACGAATTACGGCGGCAGACCGGCCATCAGAACCTCGAAGACGCCTTCGTGACCCTCGCGTCCGCGGTTGGAACCGGACAGACGGAAGCCACGCGATGAGCCGGCGCCGGGTGCTCGCGATCGCGATACGGATCGTGCGCCAGTTTCGTCGCGATCCGCGCACGCTCGTGCTGATGCTGGTCGTGCCGGTTCTCGTGCTGCTCCTGCTGGCCTACATCTATCGCGGTGTATCCCACACCGTGACGCTGGCCGTCGTCAACCAGGGCACGAGCCCGCTGGCAGCCCAGATCATCCAGGGACTCGAGTCCGATCATTCCCTCGCCGTCAAACCGATGGACGCTGGCGCCGCCCGGCGTGCGATCGACCGTAGGCAGGTCGACGCGGTGCTGACGTTGCCAGCCAATCTGTCGATTTCGCCCGGCCAACCGCAGTCGATCCAGGTGACCCTCGAGGGATCTCAACCCAGCATCTCGGGATCCGTCTTGAACGCGCTCAACCGCACGCTCCCCGATACGATCATCCGGGCATTCAGTCCCGGCCGGCCCGCCGCTCACGATCGACCCGGTCTTCCTACACGGCGGACCGCAATTCGATCAGCTCGATTACTTTGCGCCCGCGTTCATCGGATTCTTCGCGTTCTTCTTCGTCTTCCTGCTGACGTCCGTCTCGTTCCTGCGTGAACGGAGTCAGGGGAGCATCGAACGGCTGATGGTGTCGCCGCTCAACCGGGCTGAGATCGTGATCGGATATATGCTCGGGTTCGTGCTATTCGCGTCGATTCAATCAGTTCTACTCGTCCTCTTCAGCCTCTTCGTCATCCGTATCCACTATGTCGGAGATGCGGTTCTGGTCGTCTTCTTCACCATCCTGCTCACCCTTGGCGCGGTCAACCTCGGCATCTTTCTCTCGACCTTTGCGCGTACGGAGTTGCAGGTCGTGCAGTTCATCCCGATCGTCATCGTTCCGCAGGCGTTCCTGTCCGGTATCATCTGGCCACTCGCGTCACTGCCGGAACCACTGCGCGTGCTGGCCCACATCATGCCGCTGACCTACGCCAACGAAGCGTTGCGTGGCGTGATGATTCGTGGCGAATCCTTCAGCGCGCTCTGGCTGGAAACCGGGGTGCTGCTCGGCTTTGCGGTACTGATGGTACTGCTGGCCACCTCCACCCTGCGCCAGGAGGTCGCTTGATCGGGAACGACTGTCATCATCGGCGCCGGGACGACGAACCCGGCCAAGCTGGCTGCGGTCGCACAGGCGGCGCGTAAGCTCCTCGGCGACGTAACGATAGTGCCGGTTTCGGTCGATTCGGGCGTGCCGGAGCAACCCTGGGGCGATGAGCAGACTGTCCGGGGAGCACTCGTTCGGGCTCGGGCCGCGCTCGCATCGGTGGACGCGAGATATGGCATTGGACTGGAATCGGGTCTGGTCGATGGACCATGCGGACGCATCTACGTCGTCTCCTGGGCGGCGGCGGTCGACCGGAACGGAGCGGTTGGTTGTGGCGGCAGCGAACGCTTCCCGGTGCCCGTCGAGCTGGAGGCGAGCCTGCGCGCGGGCGCGGAACTCGGTCGCCTCATCGATGTCATGACCGGTCAGCCCGGACTGGGTACGCGCGACGGCGCCGTGAGCATCTTCACCGGCGGTCTGCGCACACGTTCTCAGATCCTCGCGGTCGCCGTCCTCCACGCATTGACGACGCTACTCGAACCATGGCGTCGGTCGTGACAGCTCGGCAGGACCGATTTGCAGTACACTCTGGCGCACGGAATTTGGCGAGCAGAGCGGGAACGGGGTGAGGGTGAGCGAGCGGAAAGCCACCGGCCAGACCAACTGGAACGCCGGTCTCTACGACGACAGCTTCTCCTTTATCTGGGAGTACGGCTCGAGCCTGCTCGACCTGCTCGATCCCAAACCGGGAGAGCGCATCCTCGATCTTGGCTGCGGAACCGGACATCTGACGCAACAGATCGCCGAGCGCGGCGCCGAGGTGATCGGGATCGATCGCTCGCCCGCCATGATCGACCAGGCCAATGCCAACTACCCCGGCATCCGCTTCGACGTCGCCGATGCGTCCGACGTTCGCCTCGATGAGCCGGTCGACGCCGTCTTCTCCAATGCCGTGCTCCACTGGATACGTAACGCCGAGGGCGCGGCGACCTGCATTGCGCGAGCGCTCAAGCCGGGCGGCCGTCTCGTGGCCGAATTCGGCGGAGCACGTAACGTCGGCCAGATCGTGACCGCAACCATCGATGAGTTGCACAGAGCTGGCGTCTCCAATCCCGCCGAGCGCAACCCGTGGTACTTTCCGAGCATCGCCGAATACAGCGCACTGCTGGAGCGATCCGGGCTGGAGCCGGTCTCGTTGCTCCTGTTTGATCGTCCGACGCGGCTCGACGGCGGAGAGCAGGGCCTGGCCCGCTGGCTGGAGATGTTCGGCGACAGCTTCTTCGCCCGGATTCCGAACGACACCGTATCGACGATCGTCTCGCACCTCGAAGAGCGCCTTCGACCATCCCTCTTCCGCGACGGCGCCTGGTATGCCGACTACCGTCGCCTACGCGTGGTCGCGCTCAGAGGGTTCTCGAGCGATCGATAGCCCGGTGGCCGGGCGCTCCACGTTCCCCATTTCCAGCCTGTAGCCCGCCGGCAGATGCGTGCGGAGGTCGCTGAGCGTCCCCTCGATGTCGGCCTCGACGGGCGCGATTAGCGTAAGCGGCACGCGTACGGTGGTGACACCCGCCTCAGCCGATGCTCGCGTTGCCAGATCGCCACGCAGCACTTGAAGGTGATAGACAAAGAGCACGACCGCGATGATGACGATGCCCAGCGGCCGGCTCATCGAGGATGCCAGGTTCGTTCCCGAGGTGACGCCAAGAATATCGGCGATAGTCCGGTAGATCACGATCGCCAGGCTTACCAGCATCGCCACCAGCGTCGCCGCCAGTATCAGGTAGAGGTAGACACGACGGATGGTCGTCTCACGCTCGACTTCGTCCGCTTGCGCCACCAGCTGCTCCGCCTGGTTCCACTGCCAAAGCCAGGCGCCCGCGCCGATCAGTGCCAGCGCGCTGAATTGCGCGATGTCCGCTCGCCACGACAAGCTCGAGACGCTGATGGTCCGCGTTCCCCCGAGCAGCAGGTCGATCAATGTGCCCAGCACCCAGGACGCGCCGACCGCCGTGAAGGCCAGGCCGATCAACGCGACGAGGTAGGTATACAGGCGCCGGACCGTCTGCTGTATGGGGCGATGACTCGCTTGGCTCGGTTGCCGCCACCACGGCCAGGCGATGGTAGGCCCAGAACGCGGCGAAAGGCAGCGCCACCACGAGCGGTTCAATGATCGCGCGCGGCCAGCCGATCAGCACGTTATCTCGACCGGCTCCCAGAATCCAGCGCAGTACGGAGTCGAGGCTCGAACTCACCCCTCGCAACGTGAAGAGGACCGACACAAACACGATGACGTAGATGTAGAGCCAACGCAGTGACGAACGGCGCTCGCTCGTCCCGACCCAGTCCGACCGCCGCAGCGTCCGGAGCGACCATTCCCAGTGGAACGACCATAAGGCCAGGCCCACCAATATGCCGGCAATGGCGCTGCTCAGAGGATCAGCCCACCAGTGGTGTACGACGAAGATGTTCCGCGCGCCGAACAGCACATCATCCACGGTGCGAATGATGTCGGTCAGCCCAAAGAGGAGGAACATCGCCCCTACGAACGCCGCGCCGTACAGGTAGAGACGCGGCAGCCACGCCGACGGACCACTGAACTGGCCGGAAGCCTCATCCCGCCGCCGGACGTGCCAGTGGTAGATCAGGATAGGGGTGGCGACCAGGATCGTCGCGACATTCATCCAGAACTGGCTATCGAATCCGGGCATCGTCGTGCCACCGAACGCCCGGTTCAGCAGTCGCGTCAACGTTTCGAGGGAACCGCCGATCAGGAAAAGCAACGGCAGGGCTCGTCCAAGCGACAGGTAAAGGGCGCGAATGGCGGAAGCCCGCTCGTTCAGCCCCTCCTCACCAGGGCGATCGGCGGCACGCTCGGCGAGCCACCAGTGCAGCAGCCAGACCGGCAGCGCGACGATCACGAGCGCGGCATACAGGCTGAGATTCCGGCGAATTTGATCCGGTGACTCGTGCAGTACCGAGCCGCCACCGGCATCCGCGATTCGCCCGAGTGCCAGGCCGAGCAGATTCGCCAGGCCGACGGCGGTCATGCCGAGACTCACCGCCGCGATGAAGTAGACGTAGAGCCTGCGTGCGATTACCATCGTCGGTGCCTTTCTCACGGTGAGTGGTCAGCCCGGACCGGTGATCCGCTATTTCGAAACTGGGGCTACCGGTGCGAGGTTTGTCCCGAGCATCAACTGGTCGATCTTCCAGGCGCCCGTTTCCTGAACCATCGGCACGACCACCTGGTACGACCAGCGATCTACGGAGAGTCCGCTCCGGGATTGATTTTCCACGGTCAAGTAGAGCGTGGTTGTCGACCCGCTCTGCTCGACCCGGTTGGCAGTCACCCGGCTGGCATTCGTGTCGCTCGGTGCCCAGGAAGACCGCGCGTAGGACTGGTAGTCATCCAGCGACATCTGCCGCCGCGCCCTGGACGAGAAATACCCGTAGGAGGTCGCGAAGTCTCGCTGCTGATAGCTTGTCAGGTAGTGTTGAAAGGCGGCTTCTGGAGAGTTGGCGTCAAAGTGGCCGACCGCGGGGGCAAAGGCCAGCACAGCACACGATCGCGCCAACGAGTAGCACGATCACCAGCGCTGCAATCGTCATCACGGAGCGGGTCGGACGTGACACTGATGATCGCCCTTCCGAGCCCTCGCAACGGCCGGATCGAGGGTCTCAGTGTCATTATGTATTGTACGTACGCGAAAACGTCAAGAGCCGGACGTCTCGACCGCACAACCATATGGTCGAGTCCGCATGTCGGTCTCGTTTTGCTGGAGCCCAACGCGCGTGGGGGCTGCCCTATTTTGAAGGCAGCCCCTGCACACACGCGTTAGCTCAGAATCCAGCTGTTCCACTTCTCCAGCACGGCGTCCCGGTTGTCCGCCCACCACTGCGAGTTGTGAACCAGCAACTTCGACTTGATATCCGGCGATGTCGGCAGGATCTTCAGCCGGTCAGCCGGGATAGAGTCAGCCGACTTGTTGTTCACGAATCCGTAGGGGATCAGCATCGAGAGCCGGGCCTGCGGGATTGGCAGGGTAATGAAGGCGATGAACTTCATCGCGTTCTCTTTGTTTGGCGACCCCTTCGGTACCGCCCACGCGTCGTTGAGCAATTGCCCCTGGTCCCAGGCGATCTCGACCGGTGCGCCGGTATTCTGGATCGCCGCGATGCGGCCATTCCAGGCGGTCCCCATCACCGCTTCCTTGTCGTTCAGCATCTGGGCCGGAATCGCGCCCGCGTCCCACCACTTCACGACGTCCTTCTTGATCTTCGAGAGACTATCGTACGCCTTGTTGATATCGATGGGATAGACCTTCGACGGGTCGGCTGCCACACCGCTTGCCATGATCGCCGACTCGAGATCGGGCGTCAGGCCGCCCGTGCCACCCGGCATCGTGCGCGGACCAGGGAACTTCGAAGTGTCCCAGAAGTCGGCCCAGCCGCTCGGCTTGGCGTCCTTGAAGACGTCGGTGCGGTAGGCGTAGATCTGCGCATAAGGCAGCATATCCAGCGAGTACTTGTACTGGAAGGCCTGGTCGATGTTGGCCGTGTCGACCAGACTGTAGTCAATTTCTTCCCAGTAGTCGCCCTTTTTCGCCAGGTTGATCACGTCGCCGCGATCAAACTCGCCGATGTCCCACTCCACGTTCTTGGTATCGACCATCGCCTTGACCTTGGCGATGTCGGGACCTTCAGAGTCGATCACCTTGATGCCCGAGAGTTGCTCGAATGGCTTGAAATAGGCCTCGCGCTGCGCGTCCTGGAACGCGCCGCCGAATGAGACCACGCGCACTTCGCCGCTCCCCTTCAAATTGTCGGGGATCGTTGTGACCTCGGGCAGCTTGACGCTGGCCGCCGGGCTGCCGCTTGCCGGGCTGGAGGCCGATGTCGAGGTCGACGACGTGCCGCCACCGCCGGCGACTGTGGGCGTCGACTTTGAACTGCCACACGCCGCCAGGAATGCGATCGCGCTGGCGCCAAACCCAAGCTGAAACGCCTTACGGATAAACTGTCGCCGGTTGTAAGCCGCCGCGTGCGGCGACACGAATTGCTGAGATATCAGATATCTCGCAAAGAATTCGTCACGATCCATGCACTACACCTCCGCCTCAGTCCTGCGACACGCGCAGGTCGCTGGTGCGTTTGTTCCACTAGGTCGGGTGTGCCATTCGCCCTGGCCAGGACCTGTTCATAGGGCCGGCTACCTCCTCACGTCAAATTCCGACGAACGTTGGGCTGCAGTAGGGTCCGGGTGGCTCAATGCCGCCCAATACGTTCGGCCAGGGTTCCACCAGGTGGCGGCCGGCCGCTGCGTTCCGCCTGTGCGTCGACACGATCATAGCCCCAGAGTACATAGTTGACCCCCAGCCAGCGCAGGGGCTCCGGCTCCCAGTTGGGAGATGCGTGATTGGCCATTGGCAGACGGGTCGACTCTGATTCCGTCCCGGTGATCAGGTCAGCCAGGAGCCGTCCCGCCAGGTTGGTCGTGGAAACGCCCTGTCCGGCATAGCCGCGGGCCGTCGCCACGCCTGTCTTCGGGTCATAGGCGATGCTGGTCGTCCAGTCACGTGGGACCGCGAAAACGCCGCCCCAGTGGTGCGTAAATCGGATTCCATCGAGCATTGGGAACCAGTTGACTAGATAGCGGCCAATCGCTTCGTGAGTCGGTGCGTGCTGGTCGTAGCGATCGTCGATCGCACCGCCGTAGCGGTACGGGGCGCCACGACTTCCGAACAGGATTCGTCCATCGGACGTTCGTTGCAGGTAGTCGACATGGTAGCGATTGGAGGCGACGCACTCCCGGTTCTGCCAACCGATCTCTTCCCACTGTTCGTCGCTCAGCGGTTCGGTCAGCGAGATGGTCGAATACATCGGCAGGAGTTGGCGGTTCAGCTTTTTGAATCGTGTGAGATAGGCCTCACCTGCCAGCACGATAACCCGTGCGCGGACCAAGCCTGTGCCGGTAACCAGTACTGGCCCGGGGCCGGGCTCAAAGTCGATGACCGGTGTCCGTTCGTAGATGGTCGCGCCGAGCCGCTCGACCGCCCGTGCCAGACCGCGTACCAGCCGGCCGGGATGGACCACGGCGCAGTCCTTGATCAGCAGTGATCCAACCGCGTTCGACACACGGACCCGTTCGTCGGTGGCTGCCGCGTCCAGTAACTGGTAATGGTCTGCCAGCCCGAGTTCCTCGTAGAGCCGCATGGCGTCGTCGTTGGCTTTGGACTGGTGTGCACCGCGCGCGATATGTAATCCACCGGATTTCTGGTAGTGGGCGTCGATGCCCTCAACGCTGCAGACCCGGCCAACTTCGTCGACCGCCGCGTACATTGCGAGCATGACGTCGCGCGTCGCTTCTGTGCCGTAGCGCTCACGCAGTAAGCCTGGCGTCATCGAGAACTGCGAGGAGCACCAACCGCCGTTGCGGCCCGACGCACCGAAGCCGGCGATCTCGGCTTCGACAACGGCGACGTTGAGTGAGGGATCGCGTTGCAGCAGGTAATACGCGGTCCAGAGGCCCGAGAAGCCCGCGCCGAGGATAGCGACATCGACGTCGATCGATTCCTCGAGCGGCGCGCGCGGGCTGAGATCGTCACCTGACGTCTCGAGCCAGAAGCTATAGCGCGCATAGTCTTTCACGTGCTGGCGCCTCCTGGAGCGTGGCTTGCCCCTCGCTACTCCACCTCAGTCACGATCGCGGTGCGCAGTCGCTCCGAACGGCGGCGCAGCAGTTCAGCCGAGAGGAAGAGCGTGCCGGTGAAGACGATCAGAATCGTCGAGACCGCGGCAATCGTCGGGTCGATTTCGAACCGGATGCTATCCCACATCTTTCTCGGCAGGGTCACCGCTCCAGTGCCCGAGACGAACAGGGCTACGATGAGCTCGTCGAAGGAGGTAATAAAGGCGAAGAGCGCTCCAGCCAGGACGCCCGGCCGGATGATCGGCAGTGTCACCTGCCAGAAAGTCCGCCAACGATTGGCGCCGAGGTTCATCGCCGCGAATTCGAGTCGTTCGTCGAAGCCGTAGAGGGTCGCTGAGACGTTGACAACCACGAACGGTACCGCCAGGGCCGTATGCGCCATGATAAGGGCGATCGGGTGCCCGATCAATCCGATGCGGGCATAGAAGAAGTAGATGCCGATGGCGACGATAATCGAGGGCACCACCATCGGCGAAACGAGGAAAGTATTGATCGATTGGCGTCCACGAAAACGGCCACGAACCAACCCGAGCGACGCTGCCGTTCCCAATACGGTGGCCGCCACCATGACTGAGAGCCCAATCCAGATGCTCAGAAAGGCCGCATCGCGCCAGTCGGACCGCGTGAAGAACTTGTGATACCACTGCACGCTTAATCCGGGCGGTGGAAACGTGAGGTACCGCGCGGACGAGAAGGAGAGCGGGATTACCACCAGGATCGGAAAGACCAGGTAGAGGATGATCAAACCGACAATCACGTACAGCACCCAGCGTGCGACCGGCGTGCGCGGCTGAGCGACCTGGCGTTTTTCCCCGATCTTGTCGCTCGAACTCATCGCGCGCCTCCAAAGATCTTCTCGACACCGAGAATTCGGTTGAAGATGACGAAGATCAGCAGGGCACCGAAGAGGAGCACGGCGGCAAGCGCCGAGGCGAACGGCCAGTTGAACAAATCGACCTGCTGGGCGATCAGTACCGAGATCATCAGATCCTTCGGACCTCCGACCAGCGCGGGCGTGATATAGAAGCCGAGCGACAGGATGAAGACCAGCAGGCATCCGGCGGCCACGCCCGGAAGCGAGAGCGGCAGGAGAATTTGCCGGAAGACCGAGACTGGCCGCGCGCCAAGACCCTCAGCGGCTCGCAACAGGCTCCGATCGATGCCTCGCATGACGCTGTAGATCGGCAGAACCATAAAGGGCAAGAGGATGTGGACCATCGCCACGTACACCGCAAACCGGGTGTTGAGCAACCGCAACGGCTCGTTGATCACGCCGGTCCACAGAAGGAAATTGTTGATGATCCCCTCACGTCCCAGCAAAACCATCCAGGCGTACGTACGCACCAGAATGCTGGTCCAGAATGGGATAAGCACCAGAATCATCAGCAGGTTGGACTTGGACTCGCTGACGCTCGACAGGAGATACGCGACTGGATAGGCAAGCACCAGCGTAACGACCGTGACCACGATGCTAATCCACGTCGTAATCCAGAGGACATGCGCGTACACGTTGGTGTTGAAGAGTACTCTGAAGTTGTGCAGCGTCCAGCTCGGCTCGCTGACACTGCGAAACAGCATCGCCGCCACCGGGTAGGCGTAAAACATGAGCAGATAGGCGAGCAGCGGAAGAACCACGACGACATAGCGCAGCTGGACATTGCGACGCAGCCGCGCCAGCGCCGCCGCGTTGCGATTCGAAACCTCGGTTCGCTCGATGGGTGGCCCGGCGACCGATGAGCCCGACATGTTTTTCCCTCGCTCCTCAGTCCTCATCGACCGAGACGACGCGCGTATCCTCGACGTGCCAGACCAACTCGACCGCATCACCCGGCGCGTGCAGCTGGATGCCGAAGCGGAGGGGCTGCTTGAGCGTAATCATCAGCCCATCGTCGGTCTGCACCACGTAGCGACGCATCTCACCCACAAAGGTCGCCTCACGCACGGTCGCCGGAAGCCGATTCAGCTCCGCATCGAGTTCCCCAGGCACCTCGTCACCGAAGCTTAGCTTCTCGGGGCGAACCGCCAGCGCGACCCGCGCTTGGTCTCGCGCGGTCGTGCCACCGGTCGCGATGAAGGTCCTGTCACCCACCCGTACCTCGACGACGTTGCCAGTGTTGCCCGCGACCGTTCCCTCCATAAAGTTCGACTCCCCGATAAACGAGGCAACGAAGCGGCTGTTCGGGCGTTCGTAGAGGTCGACCGGCGTGCCGAGTTGCACGATCTGACCGCGATTCATCACCGCGATGCGGTCCGACATGACCAGGGCTTCTTCCTGATCGTGGGTGACGTAGATGAAGGTGATACCGAGTTCCTGATGCAGGCGCTTGATTTCGAGTTGCAGGCTCTCACGCAGCTTTTTGTCGAGCGCGCCGAGCGGCTCATCCATGAGCAACACGCGCGGGTTGAAGACGATGGCGCGCGCCAGTGCGATGCGCTGCTGCTGGCCTCCCGAGAGTTGACGCGGATAGCGCCCCTCGTAGCCCGGAAGGGAGACGATCTCGAGCACGTCGGCCACACGGCGCACGATGGTGCTCTTGTCGACTTTACGCTGCTTCAATGGAAAGCCGATGTTCTCGGCGACGGTCATATGCGGGAAGAGGGCGTAATTCTGGAAGACCATCCCGATATTACGGCGGAAAGGCGGCGTGGTGACAATCGGCTCGTTGTCGATGTAGATCTCGCCGGCTGTCGGAATCTCGAATCCAGCGATCATCATCAGCGTCGTCGTCTTGCCGGAGCCACTCGGCCCGAGGAACGTAATGAACTCCCCAGGCTCGATGTTCAGCACCACGTCATCAACGGCCACCACCTCATTGAAATGCTTGTCGAGGTGGTCGAGCGTCACCGACGCCCCCGTGAGATCTCGTTTCGCCTCTGTCATTGAACGCGACGCAGTTACCACCCCGTCGTCGACCATTGAAGCTGGCTGCCTTTCCTCGTTATCGATGTTCGGAAGCACTGGTCGAACCTCGTCAGCGGCTGTTTGTCCTTCAACCCGGAGTCAGCCGAGAGCCGTCAAAGTCTGGGTGGGAGAGAGCCTGGCGAGCATGCGACGCAGCCAGGAAAACAAACGGCCAGCTATGGGAGATGAGATGTGGATTGCGACCGCGACGAGCCCGCCAAACCGCTGATTCCGGCTAAACCGCAAAGTCGTCCGCTGCTCTGCGCAACCGATGTGCTCGTCTGAGTTCGAGACTGTTCCGCGACGGTAACAGAGCACCGATTGGATGTCAAGCGGTGCTGCGGGGGTACGTCAAGCCTACGACTGAAGCACTGAGCAGAGGAGCGAGACAATCAGCGTGCTGCCGGTGGGGGCATGACATCACCGTGCAGTACGATGTCAGCACACCAAGCGACTGCCCAGGTGTGGCACGTTCAAACTGACAATTCGCAACGGCCGCGACAGGGAAGGATGTATGCCGGTGTCTGCTATCGACGTTTTGCAACAACGTAACGCCGCATTCGCCGCGACTCAGTTCGCCCCACTACCACTCAGGGCGGCGCTGAACACCACAATCGTTACCTGCGTCGACCCACGGGTTGACCCGGCGCACATTCTTGGCATTGAGTTGGGAGAAGCCGGGATCATACGAAATGTCGGTGGGCGAATCACCCCGGAGACGCTGCAGATGCTCGCGCTCTTGCGGCGACTTCCGCGCCGGGAACCGGCGGGAGACGGCACAAACCATCTGGTGGTGCTACATCACACCGACTGCGGCATCCTCCGGCTGCAACAGCACTCGGATCTCCTGGCAGAGTATTTTGGCCTTCCTGCGGATCAGCTGGAGACGAAGAAGATTGCGGATCCGTACGCCGCAGTTCGGGCGGATGTCGAATTGTTGGCTGCGTCGCCGGACATCCCGGGCGGACTCGTCGTCTCCGGCCTGGTCTACGATGTCATGACGGGACTTGTCGAAACGATCGTGCCTCCGGCGCCACTCATTGATCATCGGGGCGTCCGCAGGTAACACCAGCCGCCACACCGCTGATTACTCGGTTCTGGAGGTTGAGCAATGCTCCCATTGTGACGCTGTTGCTCTGCAATCTTGGAAGTCGAATTCGCTCGGTAGCCAGCACGGTGGTTGACGAATTGATTCGCTCGAGCATCCATGCTCGCCCGGCAATATTGGTGGTTAGTAATGGTCATTGACGAATAAACTCGGTGAATGGCCGCGTGCGCCCGGGAGTAATGGTGGTTGACGAATTAATCCGATGGTTGGCCCCGTGCGCCCGGGAGTAAACTCACCGGGCTACCGGTAACGAAGTCCACTGAAGGGACTGAGCTTCAGTGACGAATTAAGCAACAATACGATCACGCAATGGCGAAAATCACAAAAAAGCTCAGTCCCTTTAGTGGACTTTGCTTTTGTAGCGCGGCGGCTTTAGCCCCGCGTGAGCGAACCCGTCTGAACCGAATTCTCTCGTCAAATGCCATTAGTGCCAGACGAACGCAGATGCACTGCCCATCTCATTCGTCAACCACCATCATTGGAGGGAACCGGTCGATCGCCATACACGTTGCGAAACACACGCTCGAAGTCCGGCGGATTCCAGTCGCCCGGCTTCGCAGCCTTCTCACCGGGTGTCGTTGGCGTCTTCTCAAGATTTGCCCGATGCACCTCGTCAAAGAACGGCTGGAGATCGGCCCCCATCTCCACGGCCGTCCCATACGTGAAGTAGAGGATATCGATCAACGCGTCGACGATCTCGAGCCAGTTCCCCTGGTCAATCGCGTCGCCAAGTTCTCCGACTTCCTCATCGATCAATCGACGGCGAAACTGCAGACGGTCAGGTGTTGGCATCTCTGGTTCGTCCGCCAGCGGGAGCCGGAACGCGGCGTGAAAGTCGGCGACCTTTCGCTGCTCCGTACTTGACCAGTTCATCGCGAAGACCTCCTCCTTGACAGTGTCGCACCACCCTCTGACACTCGCACGATAATCGTGATGACGTCCGGCGTACACAGACTTTGGAGAGTACTCATGCGCGTACTGATTATGTCCGACATGGAAGGTGTCAGTGGCATTGTCACCTGGGGCCAGGTCAATGGCGGCGCCCCGATGTACGAGGAAGGGCGACGCCTCTATACCGAGGAAATCAACGCCGCGGTGCGAGGCGCCAAAGCGGCCGGCGCGACCGAGATCGTGGCAGTTGATTGCCACGGTGCCGGTGGCGACTGGTCGTTCAACTCCTACATTCCAGAGCTGCTCGATCCCGATGTCGAGTGGGTCGCCCATCATACCTGGTCGCGCTATACCGACCTCCTGGAGCAGGGATGCGATGCCTGTCTGCTGGTCGGCATGCACGCCCGCGCCAACACGCCCGATGGCGTACTCTGCCATACGATCTCGACCACGACCTGGCGCAATCTCTGGTTCAACGACGATCTGGTCGGCGAATCCGGTATCAACGCCGCGCTCTGCGGGCACTACGGCACGCCGATTCTGCTCGTCACCGGCGACACGGCCACCTGCCGTGAGGTGACTGAGCTGCTCGGCGATGGCCTCACGACCGTAGCCGTCAAGCGCGGACTCTCTCGCTATTCGGCCCGTCAGATCGCACCCGTCAAAGCACGCCAGATGATCGAAGAGGGAGCCAAACAGGCGCTCAAGAACGTCAACGCCGTCAAGCCGTACGTTCCGGCGCGCCCGACCACCATCACGATCGACCTGTCGACCGCCGACACCGCCCAGCCGTTCCGCAATCGACCCAACGTTGAAATCATCGACAACGACATGAAGGTGATCAGCCGCGGCCAGGATTGGCTGGAGGCCTGGAACAACATCTGGGCGCCGTAGTGCCGGGCTACTCTTCCCAGCGGATCAGGACCCGCTCGAGCACGGTAACGAAGACGTAGCCGGAGATGCCGATCAGCGCCATGGTGAGCGCCGCGGCGAAGACGATCGACGAGCGGTACTCGGTGCGGCCGAGGTTCATCAGGTAGCCAAGTCCGGCATCCGAGGCGATGAGTTCCGAGACCACCGCGCCGGTGACCGATAGGGTGAGCCCCATCTTGATCCCACCGAGCAGGGTGCGCAGCGCGAGCGGCAGTTCGATGTACCAGAAGGTTCGCAGCCCGTTCGCGCCAAGCCCCTGGGCGGCTCGCCGCATATCAGGATCGATGCTCCGGAATCCGACCACCGTGTTGATCAGAATTGGGAAGAAGACGATCAGCGTGCAGATGATGACCTTCGGCAGCAGGCCAAGACCGAACCAGACCACCAGCAGTGGCGCGAAAGCGATGATCGGCATGGCCTGGGACGCCGCCAGGTACGGAGCCAGGATTTCGTCCATCACCCGCGAGCGCGCCAGCGGATAGCCCAGACCGACCCCAATAACCAGCGCGACCGCGAAGCCGAGCAGCGCTTCGACCAGCGTCGCCCGGACGTGGTGCCACATAACGCCGACCCGCCAGAGATCAACCCAGGTCCGGGCCACCTGTCTCGGCGAGGGCAGCATGTACTCAGGCACGCGCCCGCTCTGCCACAGGAGCTGCCAGATTCCGATCGCGATGGCAATACCGGCGATCGCAAGCCAGACCTGCCGATTACCCAGGCCCCGGCTGAGACGACGACGACGCCGCGTTCGCACCAGAGCGGGTTCGGCTTCGTCGCCGCCGGACAGAGCGGGTATCGCGGTGCCGGACATCCGGTTCGAACCCGATTTCGTCCTCGCCGGTTGCCCGCTCTCGGGATTCATGGCGACGCCCTACTTCGCCTGTTCCACGAATTGATTCGTATAGCAGGCGGTCGGGTCGACGTCCTTCGTGATCACCTCCGCTGACTTCAGGAAATTGACGGTGGTCGTCCAGCCGTCCGGGTCGCCCCATCCAGTTGGATGGCCCTCGACCGGCTGCTGGTACTTCTGTGTTTCCGCCAGGATGTCCTTCTGGGTCTGCTTGTCCAGGTCGGAGGTCAACTCCGGCATGCGCGTGATCGTCGCCTGGTAGGCCTCGTCTGGATTCTTGAGCGCCTCGTTCATCCCCTTGACGGTCGCGTCGACGACCTTCTGCACGACATCGGGCTGATCCCGGATCATCGAGTCGCTCGTGACCAGGCCCGACGACATAAGGTTGACGTAGTCGCCGACCAACAACGACTTCGTCTCGATCCCGAGATCGCGCGCATTGACCGGCTCGTTACTCATGAACGTCATGGCCGCATCCACCCGCTTCTGACTCACCGCCTCGAGCTCCGTGAAGCCGATGGTCGTAATGTGCACGTCATTCTGAGTCAGATTCCCGGCCTGTAGCAGCGCCAACAGACCGAAGTAGGTCGAGCCATTGAGCTGCGAGACGCCGATGTTCAGCCCCTTCAGGTCAGACGGGCTGCTGAGCGGGAAACTGCTATCCGCCAGAGCCACCAGGCCCACGGGATACTTGGTGAAGAACTGCATCACCGTCTGAACCGGAATCCCAGCCGCGCGCGCCGGGACGACCGAGTCGCCGCCGCTCACGCCGAACGCAATACCACCCGTCCCGATCTGGGCAAGCAGGTCCGGATTCGAGCCATCTTGCACGGTGACGTCAAGGCCCGCATCGGCGTAGTAGCCCTTCTCGGCCGCCAGGTAGATCGCCGCCGAGTTCATGCTGGGCTTGAAGCCGGTCGCGATCGTGACCTTGACCGGATTCGTCGATGCGGACGCGGATGTCGCGGAGGAACTCGCGGCCGACGACGCCGTCGAGGTTCCGTTCGATGATGACGACCCACAAGCCGTCGCGATAATGCTGAGACACAGCAGCATCGCAATGGGGCCCAACCGACGCACTGAACTACCCCCTCCCCGACCATTCGGGTTCTCCCAAAAATCGCGCAACCGATGCAGGTTACCACAGCAGATCGGTCAAAGAAGAACACCTGATCGCCAACCGGCAAGCCACAGTCTTGACAGACACGGGGCGCTCGCCTAGCGTGAGGTTGATCTCTTTCGATCAACGATTGCCCCATTCCAGCCACCGTCGCCGGACCGCTGAGGACTCATGAGTGCTCGCTCGCGGGTGGCGCGGCAGGTTCGGAGACATCCGGGAGGTGACGGGTTCCATGACCACGCAATATCAGGAAAAACAGTTCGCGCACGATTGGATCGACGAGAACAGCGGGCGCATATCCGAATTCAACAAGAAGATCTGGGATTACGCCGAACCGGCCTGGCGTGAGTACCGCTCCGCCAGGGACTATGTCGATCTCCTTCGTTCCGAAGGATTCACGGTCGAGGAAGGCACCGGCGACATGCCGACCGCCTTCATGGCCACCTGGGGCGAGGGACGGCCAGTCCTCGGCACCTATGCCGAATACGATGCGGTTCCCGGAAACTCGCAGCAGGTCGTTCCGTATCAAGCGCCGCGCGAAGGGCTGCATCCCTGGACGGCGGGACACACCGATCCCCACTCGATGCTCGGCACAGCGGCTCTCACCGGTATCCTGGCGACCAAGGCCGCCATGGAGAAGTTCGGGCTCAAAGGAACGCTCAAGATCTTCGGCGAACCGGCCGAGAAAGTCTGCGGCTCGAAGCCGGTCCACGCTGCCAAGGGCTACTTCGACGGTTGCGACGCCTTCATCGCCTATCACCCGCACGGCACCAATACATCTGTCTGGGACACGCAGTGCGGCTCATACTGGAGCGCCGTCTTCACCTTCGAGACGCTGCACCCGGAGGACTGGATCGACAAGAGCCTGGTGCCGACCGGCGGGAGTTCGCACGCGGCCGCGCGCTGCCCCGGCGCGATCGACGCCCTCTGCCTGATGTACACCATGACGAAGTACACCAAGGAGGCCATGTTCCCGCATACCGGCACCTGGACGCTCAACGAGTTCGTCATGGCAGCGGGCGACGCCACCTCCGACAACCTGCCGCCGCGCTTCAGCCAGATCCAGTATTCGTGGCGCGCCCCAACGTTGGGCATTCAACAGCAGATCTACAGCGTGCTCGAGAACAACGCGCGCCAAGCGGCCGCCACGACTGGCTGCCAGGCGTCTGTGCGCTGGGTCACCAAGACACGTGTCGGTTTGACCAACCACGTGATGGCCGATCTTGCCTACCAGAATCTCGAACTGGTCGGCCCACCGCAGCTGAGCGACGAAGCCCGCGAATTTGGCCGCAAGATCCAGCAGAACCTGGGCATCGAGCCAATGGACAACCCGTTCGACGAGGGCTGCGAACGCCTGATCTCGCCACAGGACTACGAGGCAAACTTGCGGCGCTCTCTGCCCGCCTGGCAATTGAACTTCACCTCGGATGATTATGTCGATTACACCTGGCACGCGCCGACGGTGCGGCTCTTCACCGGACGCCCCCGGTTAAAGGCGCCCAACTCGAGCTACGAATATCCAGCCTGGACCTACAACGCCATCGGTGGTCTTCCGGCGGCGGTCGATCCGGGCCTCTTCACGGCGGGCAAGACCATTGCTGGGACCTTCCTCGATCTGGTCACGCAGCCCGAACTGCTGAAGCAGGCACAGGACGAGTTCAACGAGCGAACGGGCGGAGGTATCGGCGGCTCGGAATGGGTGGCGCCGCTGCTACCGAAGGGCTTCGCGCCGCCGGTCGATATGCGCTGGCCGGAGTACATCCAGACCGTTCGTGGCGAAGAGTGGTGGATTCCAACGCCAGAGTCGGGCTCCGGCGCCGGAGAGAAGCTGTAGGCAGGCGAGGTTGAGCAAAGGGGATTGGGGCGGCCCTCATCCCCGTAAGCCCTCACCCCGGTCCCTCTCAGAATTGGGACGGGGTTCACGTGACGAGCGTATGACGGGGATCGTAGATATTCACCCGAGCTGGGTTCTTCTGTCCGATCGAGCCGCTTTCCTCAAGCAGTAGCTTCGTGCGTGATGGACGCGTCGAGCCGGTCTGGGGTGGTTCCGGCAGGAGTATTCAGTCGGAAGTGGCAACGGGTGAACCGGTGGTGCGACGGTGGCCGTCAGAGGACCATCGGCGCAGGTCGGTCATGCCATGGGAACGACCTCGACCTGTGCTGACGGGCCTAGGCCGCCCACTCGGCGGCGAGAAGGTGCTGCGTCCGATTCACCCGTAGACTGATCTAGTGCAGGCCCGTCATGACATGAGGCGCATCCGCAGCCTGGCGGCTCTGTCGAGCGTTGGCTGTGCTCCGAGCGGCTCACAGATTGCCTGTACTTCCATCAACAGCGCCCGCACGTCATCCTGTGTCTCCATTGCCTGACGCAGCTCGGCAATCCCGAGCAAGACGAGAGCCCGTTCAAAGGGCGCGGCGCAGTCCCTGGCCAGATCGAGCGCCTGGAGGAGGTGCACCTCGGCACGCTCGAACGTGCGTTCCGCCGTCAGCAGCTCCCCAAGCTGGCGGTGAGCCACGAGGGTTGCGAGCGGCATGCCAAGCTCGATGGCGGTGTCAAGCGCGATCTGCGCGTGATTGAGCGCTTCCCGGAGATCTCCGGTGCCGCTGGCGAAGCGCGCCTCCAACAGCGACAGACCGGGCCTGAGCCGCCGTATGCCGCTGACATCCAGAAACGCTCGCAGGGAATCGATCCACCGCCGCGCGTCGTCCAGATCGTCGGCATCAAGACACAGCGACGCGCCGAGCTGGACAACTTCCGGCAAATGGAACAACAGTCGGGTCGGTGCCGGGGGTCCATCCGGCAGGACGACCCCAAGCAACGACCAGGCCAGGGCTGGGTTCCCCTGCAGGCGCGCGAGATCGCCCATCTCGTCGAGATAGAAGGTTGCGTGCGGCTGAGTGAGGTCAGCTGCGGTCTGATCGACGAGGCGCCGTGCTTCGTCCCAACGTCCTTCCAGGACGAAGTGGTTGATCGTGCGGATATAGCTGGTCGATTCGCCGGCTCGCGCGTAGGCCTGATCCATCACCTCGATACGCCGGCGGCGCGCGGCGAGATTGGTCGTGTCATAGGTGAGTAACCCACGTAAGTCGTGCATGGCGATGATACTGAGATTAAACATGGTTACGCCGATGAGCGGCGATGGCATACGCGCGCTCGAGGACCCGCAATTGATCCGCGCGCCGAGCGAGGTCTCCGTAGGCGACCGCGAGACCGTTCAACAGATCGCCCGCGAGCTGGTCAAGATGGACGCTGCTGAGCCAGGGAGCAGCATCGGCTTCACGCAAGTAGGCCTCGCCCCGCTCGATCGAGTCGTGCAGGCGACCGACAAAGCCCTGCCACTCTAAGTAGGTTGGGAGCCGGGGGTTCAAGGTCGGGAGCTGGACATCGGGCGGTACCGGCTCGGCGACCAATGAATCAGAAGCCCAGTTGAGGAGGCCCGGGTACGTGAAGAGGTGATCCGGTGGGAGCGCATCGATCTCGGCGATTCCGGCAGCCATCACGTCGAGCGCGGACGCGGCGTCGCCCGCGAAGGCATGCGGCATCCCTTCGTCAAACAGACAGTAGGCAGCGAGGATGGCATCGGCCCCTTCCAGGGCGAGGGTGCGCCCGTCGTGGTAGGAGGCAGCTGCGGCTCGTGGATTGGTCCAACGACGCAGACGGCCGATGCAGTAGAACAACCATGCACGGTCGCGTGGCGCATCGACCCACTCAAGGGCTGCTTCGAGACGTTCAGCCGCCGTAGGCCAGGCGTAGTTACGCGCGGCTCGTTCGCCGGCGCGGACCAGCCAGGGATGGGTACGAGGATCGCGTGCCTGGCTGAAATGATGAGCGATGATATCGGGGTCGGGCTGGAGGCTCCGCTCGACCACCTCGGCTACCTGCTGGTGCCACCGCCGTCGCTGCAGAGCGCTCAGCTCCTCGTAGAGGGCCTCCCGGAACAGCGCGTGCCGGAAACGATAGCTGCCGTCCGGCGTCTCCTCAATCAGGTGAGCTGCTTGCCCCTGGTCAATCGCCACGACAAGGGCCTCATCCTTCGCGCCGCTCACCTCGAGCCAGAGCTCCAGCGGCACGAACTGGCCGATGATGGCCGCGACCTGGAGGAGAACGCGAACTCCCTCATCCAGCCGGGCGAGTCGACCCTCAATGACCTGGCGCAAGAGCGGCGGGACGCGCACTCGGTCCAGGTTCCCGAGAACCCAATGGTCCTGCTGGGGTCGTAGCACTCCGGCTTCCTCGAACGTCCTGAGCAGCTCGCCCGCATACAACGGGTTCCCTTCCGCGTGGCCCTCGAAGTATTCCTCCAGCCGGGCTTCGTCCTGCTCGGACAGGGCATACCGGCTTTGGATCAGCGCGCGCTGACCTTCCGGGTCGAGCGGCCGTATCTCCAGCCGTTCTGCACCCGCTTCACGAACCAAGAGTGGCAGGAGCGGGTAGAGCGGGTGGCGACGGTGCAGTTCGTCGGAGCGGTAGGTGGCAATGAACAACATGCGCTGGCGTATGGTCAGGCGCGCCAGGAAGCGGAGGAGGTCGAGCGAGGCCTGATCTGCCCAGTGGAGGTCATCGAGTACCAGCACGAGGGGCTGCTGGGCGGCGACGCTCTGGAGGAAGTCGGCGACTTCGGCGAAGAGCGTTGCCTGTGATCCGACCTTTGCTAACTCTTCGGTGTTGCCGACAAAGGCGGGCGCCGTCGGAAGTAGCCTTCCGACCAACTGATACTGCCGCAAGATTTCTAGCCAGGGGCCATACGGCGGCGTGACGCTGAGGTCATAGGCGTGGCCCCAGAGCACAAGACAGCCTGCTTCCGCTGCCTGGATGCTCAGGTCCTCGACCAGCGTCGTCTTGCCGATGCCGGCTTCCCCACCGACGAGCAGGACGCTCCCCTGCCCGGCCAACGCCCGGTCGAGCTGCCCGCGCACCACCGCGTGCTCGCGCTCGCGTCCGACCAGCAACGGCCGGTCGCGTCCTGCCACGGCAGCCGCGGACGTGGGCGCAAGCTGCAAGCTGATCCCGAGCGGGTCCAGGGCTTTAGCGAGGGCGGCCAGCCACGCCTGCTCCGGGTGGTCGAGCAGCTCGATCCACTGGGAGCCTTCCAGCCAGTAGGCCAGCTCACCCGGGATGGTGACGGGGTCCAGCAGGAGAGGAAGGTACGGTGTCTCATAGCGCCAACCGAGGGCCAGCTCCTGCTTGACGTTGCGGGACGCGAGCGATGAGGGAGAGGCGAAGAGGAGGAGCGCGGCGGAGCCCTGAATGGCGTCGTTGATGACCTGGGCGTAGTTGGCACCGCCATGGATGCCTTCCCGGTCGATCCACACGCGGACGCCCGCCGCTTCCAGCCGGTCCACAATGGACAGCACCCGCTCCCGGTCGGCACTGGCGTAGCTGATGAAGACGTAGGGTTGACGAGCAAAGTTGGCCACGACCTGTCCCTTCGACCTGGCGATGATGGAGCTATCGTACGCAGGACGGTTGAGGACTGCAACCAAGACCGATTAGCCACCTCTCACAGCAGTCAAACGTGACCGGTGGCCACATCAACCAGTGGACATGTCACAACGTGGCGAGCGTATGACGCATTCCTCTCGTCTCCTGATTGGCGGTCGAAGGGCTAATGGCGACGGTTGCTGGAGGTGAGGGCCAACTCCCCCCTGCATTCGCCTTTTGCGACGCGAGAGCGCGCGTCTGTCATTCGCTCGCGCGCAGCCAGACCGTCATCCACCCAGGGTCACGATTGGCCCAGGCAAAATACGGCACCAGCGCCAGCGGCGTGGTGCGCTCGGCCGGTTGTTCTCCCGGGCGAACGGTGCGGTAGAGGCGCCCATCCCAATCGCGGTCGGGAGGGTGGAGCATGGCCTCTGCCTGGAGGAGGGGTAGACCGGAGAGTGTTCCGGCTCCCGATACGACTTGCACCGTATCGCTCGTGGTGAGCTGAACGTCACGCAAATCGATGCCGGGGTTGTCGACCTGCTCGGCGCAGTAGAGAACCGGGCCGCGCATGAGCGCGATCCGCCCGGTGGCGAACTCGACGTGCGGGTGGGCCTGGATGAGGCGCACGGGCATCGGGAGCGAGAGCCGGACGGTATCACCCGGCTGCCAGACGCGTTCGATCCGAACGTATGTCCCCGGCCGCGCCTCCGGCTCGATCGGCTCGCCGTTGATCGTCATCTGCACGCCAGCCTCACACCAGGCGGGAATGCGCAGATTGACCGCAAACTCGCCTTCGCCGTCGAATTCAAGCTCGATGATACCGTCCCACGGATAGCCGCCCCGCTGCTGAATCCGAACGCCACGGCCCGCGAACTCGATGAGGGCCGTGCCCTCGGCATAGAGGTGCACCCAGATCCCCGTGCTGGACGTGCTGTAGGCATAACCCGGCAGCGACGCCAGCAAGCGAGCAATGTTCGGCGGGCAGCACGCGCAGGCAAACCATGGCTCTCGCCGGTATGTGCCGTCACTCTCGAGCGGGTTCTCATAGAAGTAGGCGCTGCCATCGAGTGAGACTCCGGGGAGCACGGCATTGTAGAGCGTGTGCTCGATCAGGTCAGCATAGCGCGCTTCACCGGACAACAGCAGCATGCGCCAGCTCCACATGACACTGCCGATCGCCGCGCAGGTCTCGGCGTAGGCACGCGAATTCGGCAGCTCAAAGTCGGCCCCGAACGCTTCATCTTCGTGCCGCGAGCCGATGCCTCCGGTCACATACATGCGCTTGGTCACCATATTCGTCCAGAGCCGCTCGAGGGCAGTGAGCAGAGCCTGTTCACCGGTCTCGGCGTAGATGTCTGCGGCTCCGGCGTTGAGGTACACCGCCCTCACAGCATGCCCGACCATCGCATCCAGGTCCCGGAATGGCCGATGGTCCTGGTGGTACTCGTCGCCACCGGTCAGACCTTGTCCTCGCGCATCAAGGAAGTAGCGCGCCTGTTCCAGGTAGCGCTGCTCGCCGGTCTCGCGACTCAGCTCGACCAGCGCCATCTCGATCTCCTCGTGGCCGTCGGTACCAGGACGTTTGCCATCCTCGGACGGACCGAACGTGTCGCAGATCAGGTCGGCAAAGCGCGTGGCGATATCGAGCAGGTTCGTCTTGCCGGTCGCGCGGTGGTGCGCCACGGCAGCCTGAAACAGATGGCCGGCGCAATAGAGTTCGTGGGTGCGCGTCAGTTCCGTCCAGCGCAGCGCGTTACGTTCGCCCATATAGAAGTTGTCGAGATAGCCGTCAGGCAACTGGGCGGCGCCCACTTCGTCGATAACTCGATCGACCAGATGCTCGAGCTCGTCGTCCGTTTCAGATGCGAGTACCCACGAGGCGGCTTCGAGCCACTTATAGACATCGGAATCGTTGAAGTAGAACCCCTCGAAGTCCCCGCCTTCCTTTCCCGCCCCACGACGGAAGTTCGCCATGCGACCGGTCTCCTCGAGCGAGCGCAACTGAGATGGCAGCATGACTTCACGCACTGCGACGATACGCGGCGCCCAAACGGCATCATTGAAGTGCACCGAACTGGCAGGCACCGGCCGCAGTTGCGCGAACGCGCTGTGTGACGTGTTGACGACCACCGGACTCGTTCGCCGCACCGTCGCCATGAGCTGAGTCCTCTCTTACTGCCTACCCGCTATCGGATCGAGACTGTCCGAAACTCGGGAGATATCAGGGAACCGTTCGTGGTTTCCAGTCCGTCCGTCGATCTCGCCAGTCTTATTCGGCCGTGCCATCGCTCATCAGCGGCGATTCGCCGTCCGAATTGGGCGGCCGCTCGTCCCGCACCAGCACCTGACTGACCCGGTTGCCCTGCATGAGTTTCACCTCCAGACGAAGTGGACCAGTCACGACGACGTCGCCCGCGGACGGAATACGTCCAAGCACGGAGCTGATCAGACCACCGACTGATTCCGCCTCGACCTCCGGTTCAATGACGTCCCGTTCGAGCTCCATCCGGTCGAGCAGGTCGTCGATCGGCACGCGGCCGTCGACCTGCATCACGCCCGGCTCGATCGCCCGGAACGGCTCGTAACCTGGATCGAACTCGTCGGCGATCTCTCCAACCAACTCTTCGATGACGTCCTCGAGCGTCACCAAACCCGCCACGCCGCCAAACTCGTCAATCACGATCGCCACCTGGGTACGGCGCGCCTGCAGTTCCGCCAGCAGCTCATCGATTGGCTTTGACTCGGGCACGAAATAGACGGGCCGCATGATATCGCTCGCCATGCTCTCGGGATTGCCGTCGTCCGCCAGGAGGACCCGAAACACATCCTTGACATGGAGCACCCCGACAATGTCGTCAAGTGACTCGCGGTAGACCGGCAATCGCGAGAACCCGCTCTCGAAGAAACGGCCAACGATGTCGCGCAGCGGCGCGGTCTGATCCACCGCGGCCACATCCACGCGCGGGACCATGATGCTACGCGCCAGGGTCTCGCCGAATCCGAACGCCTCTTCGATCAGATCGGCGTCGGTTGGTTCGACCACACCCTCATCCTCTGCCGCTTCGAGCATCGCGAGCAGTTCATCACGTGTTACGCTCGGGAGTGAGGCACGCGCGCTCGCGCCAACCAAACGGAGAAGGAGGTTGGTCGTCGCGGTCAGGAAGAACGCGATCGGGTAGGTGATCGCGCCGACGATCTCCAGTGGACGGGCGATGCGCATTGCCACGCCTTCAGCCCGGTGCACGGCAATCGTCTTCGGGACCAGTTCACCGAAGACGATCGTGATAACCGAGAGGGCGGCGGTTTCAACAATAAGGGCAACCGCGCCGGCGTTGTTGGAGATCACGCCGACCGGAATCGATTCAAGCGCATGGGTGAAGATGCCGACGAGGCTGACGGCGCCGACCGCAGACGCGAAGAAGGCAGCCAGGGTAATGCCGACCTGAATGGTCGCCAGGAACCGGCTCGGACTCTCGGAGAAGTCGAGAGCGAGCTGGGCCCCCTTGTTCCCCTCTTCGGCCAGGAGACGGAGCCACGTCTTGCGTGCCGTGAGAATAGAGGTCTCCGACGCCGATAAGAACCCATTGAAGAGAACGAGTACCACGATGATTACGATTTGCGCTGTGAGCACCTGACCCTCGCTTCGTCGGCATTTCCGGTGTGGATCGAGGTCGCGCGACCGCCCGATCCGTCTGAGTGCCGGAGGCTAGCTACCGTCTCTGTCCCGCTCGGTCCGCACCTCAACCCTGGCGATCCGCTCGAGCGGCTTGACCAGCGCGGCGAGGTCTTCGTCCCCCAGGCCAAGCGCGACAGCCTCTCGGTAGACCTCGCGCGCTTCCGACGCCAGCAGCAATCGCACGTTCAAGTCCCGGCCCATCTCGGCGATCAATTCGAGATCCTTCAGCATAATGCGAAGTGGGGCTCCATCGTCAAATCGTCGTTCGATCAACAGCGGCACGATCCGGTTG
This sequence comes from uncultured Chloroflexia bacterium, assembly GCA_963728335.1. Taxonomy (GTDB): domain Bacteria; phylum Chloroflexota; class Chloroflexia; order Thermomicrobiales; family Thermomicrobiaceae; genus CALAGB01. The sequence continues at coordinate 336,030 of CAVSJP010000003.1, read as the reverse complement.
AACATCGTGCTCGCGCCGAAGCTCGTCTTGATGACATCGAAGAGGACGCTCGCATCGGCTCCGGCTTTCGCGCCAAGAACCATCGCCTCGACCACGGTAGCCGTATTGATGGAGGTCAGGTGCTGGTTAATCAGCTTGACGACGCTCCCGGTGCCAGGACCGCCAACATGGTGGACGTTCTGCCCCATCGCCTGAAACGCGGGCAGCGCCTGATCAAAGGCCTCACGGTCGCCGCCCGCCATGATCGTGAGGGTTGCGTTGCGCGCGCCCGTCGGACCGCCGCTGATCGGCGCATCCAGGAACGCGGCACCACTCGCCCGCGCCTCCGCGTAGAGCGAGCGGCTTAGCTCCGGCGAGACCGTGGAGCAGTCGACCAGGATCTGCCCCTCGCTCACGGCCGAGAGCAAGCTCCGTTCTCCACGAAAGACCATCTCGACCGCCGCGGGCGTCGGCAGACAGGTGAAGACCAGGTCACTCGACCTCACGACCTCGTCCGGTGACGTGGCGGCCACGGCCCCATCAGCGACAAGCCGCTGGACCGACCCCTGACTCCGGTTGTGCACCGTTACCTGGAAACCCGCTCGCAGCAAATTGAGGGCCATCGGAAGGCCCATGTTTCCAAGACCGATGAATCCGAGCTTCATCTTCTCTCCCTCTCGGTGGCCAGCACGACACGCGGACTCGCGCAGAGATACGCCCATCGTCGCACCTGTTCGCTGCACAAGCAGCCACTTCTGGCCGGTCACATGGCACGGTCTGGCAATTAATTCCGATTTGAGCGCGATTACGGGAGATATTTCAATGGGTTGTCCCAGACGCCGTTACGCAGCACCCCGAAGTGAAGATGCGATCCGGATGACGCGCCGGTGCTCCCCATCGGTCCCAGGTACTGGCCCTGGTTGACGTACTCACCCACCCAGACGGCCGGTGGCTCGGCCATGTGCCCGTACCAGGTGACCAGGCCGTTGCCGTGATTGATCGAGACCGCGTAGCCATAACCGGAGGTGTTCCACCCGGCGAAGACGACGGTGCCCGAATCAGCCGCGACGATCGGCGTGTAGGCGGCGTTGGCAATGTCAAGCCCCTGGTGGAAATGCGCGTATCCAGCGTAGGCGGGCTCCATCCAGAAACTGGTCGGGCCGAAGTACTGGGTGATCGTGCCATTCGTCGGCCAGATGAAGTGTCCGGTCGCCGCCTGGGTTGTGGCCGGTGCTGATTGCGACTGCGATGGAGCCGACGACGCCTGCTGCGTCTGTGGGGCGGGAGCCGGTACCGGAGTCGGCGGTGGGGCAGGTGGCTCCCCGCCCGGGATCATCACCTGCTGGCCGACCTGCAGCTTCCCTCCCGCGCCCAGACCATTGAGCGGGTAATCGAGAATGTCCTTGGACTTGACGCCGTACTTCTGCGCCAGGCTGTCGACGGTGTCGCCGTCCTTCACCGGGACCATCACGCCATCCGCTGGGAGAATCGCGAGATTCTGACCCGGGAAGATGAGGTCCCCGTTCGGCAGGCTATTCGCCCACAGGATGGTATGCGGCTGAAGGCCAAAATACTGGGCGATGCTGGCCAGCGAATCACCCTCGCGCACCACGTAGGTAACGACCTGGTCCCGCGTAGGCAGCTTACCGCCAGGGACCATGAGCATGCGATACGGAACGAGGTCGGATGTCGACTGCACGTTGTTCGGTGCGTATCCCGTAATCGCCGAGACGTCGACCTGATAGCGAGCGGCAATACTTTCGAGCGTGTCGCCGTCGTGGACGACGTGGAGCATCCCGTCTACCGGCGGCACGCGCACTTCCGTGCCGGTGGCGAGGGTCTGCACCGGATCGGTCAGACTGTTGGCCCAGAGCAACGTATCGACTGAACGTCCGGTCTGTTTGGCAATGTCAGCAATCGACTGACCGGCGGTCGAACGCACGGTTTGAATATCGAGCCGCTCGGGAATGATGGCGGTGGAGAACTGCGCGAGGTAGCCATTGTCGAACGTTGATTCGGAGGATGCCAGCGTGAAGGAGACGTTCGCCGGCGCTGCCAGCCCGGTTGTCGGCAACTCACCCAGCCGCAGATTCCGTGTCGAATCGGTCTGCGGTGGCGCCGATTGAGGTATGTCGTTCCAGTATCCGTGACCGGCCACCACCGCGATGATCGTCAGCACCAGCAGTCCGTGCAGCGTTACCTTGGGCAGTCCTGGAATTGGTCGCCTCGCGGGCGAAGGACTGGCTTCCTGCCGATCCAGCTGAGCGAGCCGTTCAATGGTCTGCAATTCCCGCACAACCGGCGCCTGTAGGTCACGACGCTCGAGGAGTGCCGTTGACCCATTACCAGACCGGTCCGCATACGGTCCATGACCGTTTGCATGACCATTCGTATGACCGTGACCGTTCGGGTGACCGTTGGGAACTTGCGTCGCAGGATCACGCGCGGGGGGCAACGACGAACGAGCGTCCTCGTGGTTGGCCGCGCTCGTTGGCGCGTCCGGACGCCATCCAAATTGGGCTGGAGTAGGGTCGTGCGACGGCCCCCGACTACCGTTTTGCGAGTCCCTTCCCATGCGCGCCACTATACCACAGCTATACGGACTGCGTCCGTTCGCGGATGAACGATTCAGCAGATGTACGTTCACCTGTTCGGACGCGCAGGTCTGCCTCAGTCGGACGGCGTCGCGTCCGGGGTTGGCGTGGGCGGTGGCGGCGGGGGAAGACCGAGGAGCGCGCGGGCGTCAGCATAGCGATCCTGGCTGTCCAGAATCACCGCGATGACGTTCTCCTGCTGCGTGCGATAGGCAACGATCAGACATTGGCCGGCCTGGTCGGTCGTCCCGGTCTTCACGCCATACACACCGTTCGTCAACAGGAGTTCGTTCGTCGTCGTCAGCCGGATAACACGGGCGTTGGGCCCACCCACACGCACGTCCGCGGTGGGCAGCGCCACAATTGGGCGCAGTGTCGAATCGGCCAGCAGCGCGCGTGTGGCGAGCGTCAGGTCATGCGCCGTCACCATCTCTCCGTCAGCGTCGTCGCCCGATGGATTGACGAAATGGCTGTCATTCATGCCGAGCCGGGCCGCGGTGGCGTTCATCTCGTCGACGAACCGGTCGACGGGCGGCTTGGAGGTATCGGGCAAACGCTCACCCACGAAACGCGCCAGAGCGTTCGCGGCGTCGTTCCCCGACGGAAGGAAGAGACCGACAAAGAGGTCGTGAACGGTGACGGTGTCACCAACCTGAAGGCCCATGTTTGATTCCTGGACCGGGTCGACCACGTCCGTCTGCTGGATCGTGACGACCTCCTCCGGCCGGGCATACTGGATGGCGGTCAGCGCGGTCACCAGCTTACTCGTACTGGCCGGAGCGCGTGCGTCATCCGGACTGCGCTCGAAGAGAACGTCACCCGTGTTCGCGTCGATCAGCACGATCGATTTCGCGGAGAGGCCGATCGACCCGTAATCCGGGCTAGGCGTCGCCAGTACCGGAGTTGCCAACGCAGCGGACCCAGTTCCGCCGCTGACGGAAGTTGCGACCGGCTGTTTGTTCGATTGATGCGTGAGGGTGTATGCCGTCCAGGCGGTTGCGCCGAGACTGACGATGAGGAGTGCGACGCCGAGCAGTGTCGACCTCATCCTCCGTTGTGGTCGCACGATGCGGCGCTACCCCTCCCTGCCCGCGGACAAAAGCCCGCCTATTGTACCGCGTCGCCACCGCGAACGTGCCGGGAAGTCACCGGACGTCGCGTCCTAGTCCTCATCGTCGCGGTCGCTGGACACCGCAAAATCGAGTGGCACGTTAAGGTGAATCGTCGTTCCCTGTCCTGGCTGGCTTTCGATTTCGAGTGCTCCGCCAATCTCCGTCACGCGTTCGATCATTGAGGAGAGCCCATACCGGTCCGGTACGCGCCGAGCCTCTTCGACGTCGAAACCACGTCCGTTGTCGGTCACGCGTACCGAGAGCCGGTCGTCGTCAAGGGCGATGTCAAGCGAGACCGATGAACACTGGGCATGCTTGCGACAGTTCGACACCGCCTCCTGAACGACCCGCAGCAGCGCCGTCTCGACGCGGGCGGCAAAGAGCGGCAGGGCCATCGGTGCTCGCAGATCGACGGTGAAGATCCCCTCCTCGCGGAGATCAGCGGTCATGTTCTGCAGCGCTTCCAGGAGTGTGCGGCCTTCCAATGGGGCGGCACGCAAGTCATGCACTGAGCGACGGGCTTCATCGAGATTAGCCCTGGCCAACGTCAGCGCCCGTTCGAGCAGTTCCCGGGTGGCGGCGTCAGCGTCCTCAATCTTCAGATCGAGTCGCTCGAGATACAGGATGATGCCGATCAGACCTTGCGCCAGCGTGTCGTGAATCTCACGGGCGAGCCGGTTTCGTTCCTCCGCGATTGCCAGGTTCTGCGCCTGGCGGTAGAGGCGTGCATGCTCGACCGCGACCACCGCGTGGTTGGCGATGGTCATCAGCAGTTGTGCGTCCCCTTCACGGTAGGTATTCGGCTCGTAGCTCTGGGCGCTGAGAATCCCGACGACGTCCGAGCCCTTCAACAGCGGCGCCGTGACGATGCTCCGCACCCGCGTCTGCGGATGCCCGACCGTGTAGAGTGGTGGGATGCCTTCGTCGTGGACGTCGTCGATGATGACGGCACGCCGTTCGCTGATGGAACGCTGCTGCATCGGACTCAACTCGAAGGCGTGTCGCGGTGCGTAGCGTTGGCCGCCATCCATAATGAAGTCCAGATCGACAAGTCCATCCGGCCGGGTCAATCCGATGATGAAGGCGTCCGTCGTCATCACCTGACGAATCTCCTGGTAGATGGCGGAGAAGACGTTCTCGATCTCCAGGCTCGACGAGATGACGTTCGAGATCCGGTGCAGGGCTGCAAGTTCGGCGATCTGGTGCTGGGCTTGCTCGTGCAGCCGGGCGTGTTCGATCGCAGCCGCGGCCTGCGCCGCGAAGAGACCCAGAATCCGGAGGTCCTCGTCAGTGAAGGGACCACTCGTCCGGTCGCTCACCAGCAGGACGCCCATAGTCGAGTCGCGCACCACCAGCGGAACGACCAGCAGCGAGCGCAGCATGCTTGCACGGCGGATCGTGTCGGACATTCGGTCGTCCCGCTCGATGTCATTGCTGACTACCGGCTCGCCGCTCCGATACGAATAGCCGGCGAGCGACCCATCGATCGGCATCGAATCCGGGAAGAGGAGCGAATCGCTCTTTCCAGCCCACGCGATCACCCGCAACGACGTGGACTCTTCATCCACCAGCCGGATCGCCGCCGCCTGTCCGCCAATCAGCCGCATCGCCTCTTCGACGATGGTCTGCAGCATGCTCTCGACGTCGACTTCACTCAGCACCACCGTGCTGACCCGCTGGAGGCTGACCAGTCGTTCCTCGTTGGAGCGATGCAGCGCCAGTTCCTCCGCGAGCTTCCCGTTGATCGCGGCCACCGAACGCTCGGTAACGAGACGCGTGCCCTCACGAGCCCAATACTCGACCGCAGCCGCATCGTCCTCGTCACACAACGCGACCTCACGACAGACGTCATTGATCAGGGTCAAGCCCCGCATGACGTGTGAAACGCCCAGCCCGCTCGGCGCCCAATACTGGTCGACCTCCGTGAGGAAGGCGTCAAAGCCGCTCATGGAGGCGGTTGTCATCGAATCGGCGACCGCGTGGACATAGTCCTGTATCAAGCCGCGGAGCGTCTCTTCGGGAAGACGACGATATGGTTCCGCCATATCACGTAGCAGCGGTACCACCCGGTCGGCAACGTCGGGCGCACGCTCGAGAATCCTCGACGCGTAGCCGGTGAGCGCCGCCGGATCGGCGAATGATCGATTGGAAGCCTGAGACACAGGGTCACCTCGCACCGGTCGTGAGCAACTCAATTGCCTGCGCGTCAAGGTCCCGTCTTGACTCAGCGCAGTTGACATCGGGTGCATCACCGAACTTCGATCCGAAGTGTATCAACCACGCTTGCGTCATACGAGAAACCCAGCACAAGCGTAATTCCGCGTTGCGCCCAGATCCGCACACCAATTCTGCTCAGTTGCTCTGCTGGAACTGGTAATCTTGGCAGTGGGACCTGCGGATCCGGGCGCAATTGGTGTCACGAACCCGGCTGATTCAAGCCTGGCGCCGTTGAAGTGCAGGATCCCAGGCACGGTGCGATGAACCGCCACTTTCTGGCAAGGATTGATGTTGGACCGCGAGCAGAGCGATCAGGAACTGATCGGGCTCATCCGGGACGAGCGCGATCAACGCGCCATGGCCCGGCTCTATGACCGGTACGAGCGACCGGTCTACTCCCTCGCATTCCGCATCCTGCGTGAGCAGCGACTGGCGGAAGACGTGGTCCAGGACGTCTTTCTCGGATTCTGGCAGCGACCGTTCGGCTACGTTGATGACCGGGGAGCCTTCGCGCCCTGGATTCTGCGCGTGACGCGCAACCGGTCGATCGACGTTTTGCGCAAGCGATCTCGTGAGCGATCTCCCGGCCCGGAAGAGCAGGCGGCCCTCTTCGAGGAGCGGATCGTCGATCCGGAGCCGGAACCTGTTGATCAAGTCTGGACGCGCGCGGTTGCCGATCGCGTTCAACTGGCGATGCAGCAGCTCAGTGACGCACAACGGCAAGTCATCGAGCTGGCATATTTCAATGGCATGACCCAAAGTGAGATGGCCGATTATCTGGACACGCCATTGGGAACGATCAAGACGCGCGTCCGGACTGCCCTCCGGCGACTCAACGAGATTATGTCTGAGGCTGAAGCATGGACCGACGCAGGCTAACACATCAGGAAACGGTAGACGATCTTCCGGCCTTTGTCCTCGGCGCACTCGACGGCGAGGAAGCCGAAGCGATCTCGGCGCATCTCGCGACCTGCGCGTCGTGTCAGATCGAGCGAGATCGATTGGAAGAGACGCTCGGCCTTATCGGCATGACGGCGGAACCGCTGGCTGCCCCGACCGGGTTACGCGGACGGATTCTCAGCCAACTGGACGCCGCCGAACCCGAACCTGTCCCAACGCCGCTCGAACTGCCGCCAAGGACGAGTCTGATCACGCGGCTGAGCCGCTATGGACTCGCGGCCGCGGCTGTGCTCGTCGTGGGGGCGCTAGCCTGGGGCATCCTGATGCAGCGAGATCTCAACTCGACCCAGGACTCGCTGAACCTGGCGCAACAACGACAGGGCATCAGCGCGGAATTGCTTGCGAACGTTGTGCAGACGATTCCGATGGTGGCCGATTCCTCGCCAAATGCCTACGGCACACTGTACATCGGCGCGCAGACAAACCGGGCGCTGCTGGTCGTCGAGCAACTTCCACCCACCCCAGCCGATAAGATGTATCAGGTCTGGCTGAACAGCGGGTCGGGCCGGGTCAGTGCCGGGCTCTTCACCGTCGATCACTCGGGCAGTGCTATGGTGATGATCGCGGCGCCGGAACCGCTCACGAGCTATCAGACTCTCGGCATCACGTCTGAACCCGCGCCACATGGCAGCAGCAGCCCAACCGGCACGCGCATCATCGGCTGCGCCCTGCATTAGCAGCCCACCCAACCATCGAGCATGGGAATCGCGGGACCGGTGCGGTCCCGCGATTCCAGGATGTCGATCGCGTTATAAGTACTAGTGTTTGGCGATCTTCAGGTGATCTTCCATCCGGAGATAGACGTTCCAGTCCGGCACGGAGTTGCCGTCCTTGTCCTTCGGCATATCAAGGACATATGGCTTCAGCAGCATGTAATTCCACGGGTTGTAGACGAAGATCCCGGCGCCGTTCTCGGCGATGATCTTGTCGGCGTCGAAGTACTTCTGCATCCGCTGGTCTGATCCTGAACCCCGGCGGCATCCGCCAGAAGCGTGTCCATCTGATCGTTGGAGAAGGTGTTGCGCTCGCCGGTCGGGAACTTGGAGTACCAGACCAGATACATGGTGTTGTTCGGGTCCGGATAGTCGATGTACCAGCGCCACCACATCAGCTGAATACGACCCTGATACATCCGGTTGTACGTGTCCTTCGGGTCGCCCAATTCGTGGTCGATCGACATGCCCAGGTTCTGCTTGAGCATGGCGATGATGGCGTCCCCAACGGCGACGGGAGCGTCACCCTCGTTGTTGCGCTGTGTCATGGTGATCTTCGGCCAGTTCTTGCCCCCCTCGTAGGGTGTGCCCTGCAACATCGACTTGGCCTTCTCCGGGTCATACGTGGTGAACTCGTCGTATTTGTTGTCATCGTAGCCGGGCATCCCTGGCGGGGTCATGGTGTACGCTACGGTCCCCAGCCCCTTGAGCACGCTGTTCACCAGTGTGTCGCGGTCAATGGCATGGGCCATCGCCAGGCGGACTTCCTTGGTGTCGAACGGCGCCATCTTGACGTTGGGCTCGAGGTACCACGTGCCGAACAGGTTGTACTTGTGGAACTCATTCTTCAGGGTTGAGTCACCCTGCACCTTCTGCAGGTTACCGAGGGCGCCATGGAGCGAGATGTCAATCTCGCTGTTCTGATAGGCCGTGAACTCATCCTGCGCCGCGATGATCGGGCAGTTCTCCTGCGTCAGCGTGATATTGCTGGCGTTCCAGTAGTTGTCGTTCTTCTTGAGCGTATAGCTCTCGTTGTGCTTCCACTCGGTCAGCGTGAATGGTCCGTTGCAGACGATGTTCTCGGCTTCCGTCCACTTGTCACCATACTTCTCGACCGACGCCTTGTGCGACGGCGCGGCGGCCACATAGGCGGCCAACACCGGGAAGTAGCCGGTTGGCTGCTTCATCGTCACGACCAAGGTCTTGTCGTCGGTCGCCTTGACGCCGACGTCGTCAGCCGTCACGCCACCCTTGCCCAGGTTGAAGTCCTCGGCGTTCTTGATGTCGTAGAGGAAACCGGCGTACGGCGCGGCCGTGGCCGGATCCAACTGCCGCTTGTACGAGTACTCGTAATCATGCGCCGTCACGGGGTCGCCATTGCTCCACTTGGAGTCCCGCAGGTGGAAGGTCCACTCCGATACGTCGGCGTTCGACTCCCACTTCTCGGCAATATCTGGCTGCACCGAGTAGTTCTCGTCAAACTGAGCGAGCATCGCGAAGCAGAGAGCGTTGCCATTGCAGTAGAGGTCTTTGTTGAAGTCGAAGCTGTTCGGCTCGACCGTGCTGTTGATGGTAAAGGTCTGGTCGGCCGCCAGGTCAGCACTGCCGCTAGATGTTGACGTAGAGGCAGCCGGGGTGCCGGTCTCGCCCGACGTCGAGGTTGACGAAGATGTCGCGGTTGAGCCGCTGCCGCCACTCGCGGTCGTTGGGGCCGTGGTCGCGGCCGGCGTATTCTTACTGCTGCTGCCGCAGGCCGCCAGGGCCAGGGCGATCGCCGACGTGCCACCGGCCGCGCCAACGTACTTCAAGAAATCACGGCGATCAACATTCACCGCGTCGAACCGCTCGGCCAGATGCCGCAGCTGCTCTTTGTCTTCCCACCACTTCAGATTTGCCATCTTAAAGGATCTCCTCCTCGTACCACTCACCCTGAGCGGCACACAACCAATTTCCATACATGAGTTCAGTTCGGGACGCGCTCACCTCCCCTCACGGAGCCGCGGCACGCAGATATCGTGTCCAAGTTAGCGTTTCTGCATACGCGGATCGAGGGCGTCGCGCAGACCGTCCCCGAAGAAGGTGAAGGTCAGCATCACCACCGCGATCATCACCGCCGGCAGCACCGCCATGAACCAGTACGACTGGATGTTCACGAAGTACTGTCCCACCATCTGCCCCCAGCTCGGTCGCGGGGGACGGATCCCCACCCCAATGAAGCTCAGACTCGCTTCCGTGAAGATCGCCTGTGGCACCCCAAACGTCAGCGCCACGATGATCGGCGTCAGCGCGTTCGGCAGCATGTGCCGCGTGATCAGCCGCCACGGCCCCGTCCCCGCCGCCCGCGCCGCCAGGATGTAGTCCCGCTCCCGCATCGACAAGAACTCCGCCCGCGTCAGCCGCGCCAGCGTCACCCACCCCGTGATCCCGATCGCAATGAAGATGTTCACCAACCCCGGTCCGCGCCAGGCCATGATCAAGATCACGAACAACAACTGCGGAAAGGCGTACATCACGTCGACAAACCGCATCAGGATCGTGTCGGTCTTCCCCGCCGCATACCCCGAGATCGCCCCGATCGGCACTCCGATCACGAATACGATCAACTGCGCTCCAAGCCCCACCAGCATCGAGACCTGCGCCCCATAGATCAGCCGGCTCAGAAAGTCCCGCCCGATCTCATCCGTCCCCAGCAGATGCCCCGGCGCTCCCGGAAACAGGTTGATCGCCGCAAAGTCCGGCTGGTCATACGGGTACGGCGCCACGATCGGCGCGAAGATCGCCATCAGCGAGATCAACAGCACGCAGATCAACCCGGCTAACGCTAGCCGGTTCTGGATCAGCCGGTTGAACGCATCCCGCCACAACGTCCGGTGCTTGCGCGCCGCCGCCCCCCCCAGGATCGAGACCTCGCCCGCCACCGCCGCCTCGGCACTCAACGCCGCTTCCCCTGGCTGTGTGTTGTCCAGTTCCATCGCTCGCTCCTAGCCCAGTCGTATGCGCGGGTCGACCACGCCGTACATCACGTCCACCACCAGGTTCATCAACGCCAGGAAGACGCCGTACAACAGGATCACCGCCATGATCATCGGATAGTCGCGCGCCGTCATGCTGTCGACAAAGTAGCGCCCCATCCCCGGCACCCGGAAGATCGTCTCGACAAAGAACGAGCCCGTCCCGATCGCCGCGAACATCGGCCCGATGATCGTCAACGGCGGGATCAACCCGTTCTTCAACGCATGCCGGATCACCACCCGCGTCTCCGATAACCCCTTGGCCTGCGCCGTCCGGATGTAGTCCTGCCGCAACACCTCCACCATGCTCGATCGGGTGTAGCGCGCCAGGATCCCCAGCGGCCCCAGCCCCAGCGCAAACGCCGGCATCACCCAGTCCTTCGGCCCGTTCCACCCTCCGGTGTCCGGCAACACATGCAGCCCGATCACCAAAATCACGATGAAGAAGATCGACGAGCACGAAGTTCGGCACCGCCACGCCCAGCGTCGCCAGGAAGCTCGAGATGTAGTCGACCGGTCCGTTCTGGTTGACCGCCGCCAGGATCCCCAACGGAATCCCGATCACGATGGCAATCGCCATCGCCATCGCGCCCAGCTCCATCGACACGGGGAAGGCCCCGCGCAAGATCTCGGTCACATGACGCGTGCGGTAGATAAAGGAATACCCGAAGTCGAAGTGCAGGCTCTTCCAGAGGAATGTCACGTATTGCTCCCAGAGGGGTTTATCCAGTCCCCAGGAATGGGCCAGGTTCTTCTGGGTTTCGGGGGGAAGGGGATTCGCGTTGGCTGCCTCGGGTTGAAGTGGACTCCCCGGCGTCAGATGCATCAGGGTGAATGTCAGTAGTGACATCACCAGGATCGTTGGAATCAGCCAGAGCAGACGCCTAGCGATAAACCGGCCCATGGCTCATCCTCCTCCTCGTAAATGGATGATCCACCCCAGTCGGGTGTATCGAGCTATTGATTTGGTGTCAGCTATGCCTCTGAGAAAGAGCGGTGCGAAGACTCTTCTGAATTGAGGCGATGGCTGAATTGGGTGCTGCGGTAGACTACCACACGGCAAAAATGGGTGTCAATCATGTATGAAGTGACGCTGAGGACTTCGCAGCTTGACTTCTGATTATTATGATATCGGCATATGACGCTCTCGAGTTCTCAAGTCGAGCGGGTGTCGAGCGAGCACCACTCACCACCGGCGCTCATCTCCAGACCGTCTCGCTCGTCCGCGTCGTGGGTATTCCGAGAAGGGCGCACGTCGCGCAGACGTGACCACCCTCTCCTGATCTCGGAGAGGGTGGCGAGTCTGCGAGCCGGGTGCGCGCTGTTCTACACACACACAAAAATCGGGCAAATGCTGGAGAGTATCCAGACATTCGCCCGACAACGAGGAGGAAAGTTGCGGGCAGGCCGCACCCTGCACTGCCCGACAGTCAGTTGTCACAGTATGACGATTCCGACACCCGGCCTTCGCGCCCGCCTGGCCTCGAAGAGCCAGGCGGGTGGCAGATCCGAATCGTCTCGACGAATTAGTGCTTGGCGATCTTGATCCGGTCCTCCATACGGACGAAGACGTTCCAGTCAGGAACCAGGTTGCCGTCCTTGTCCTTCGGAATCCCCAGCACGTACGGCTTGACCAGCATGTAGTTCCACGGGTTGTAGATGAAGATCCCAGCGCCGTTCTCGGCGATGATCTTGTCGGCGTCGAAGTACTTCTGCATGCGCTTCGTCTGATCCTCCACACCGGCGGCATCCGCGAGAAGCTTGTCCATCGTGATCATCCGAGAAGGTGTTGCGCTCGCCGGTCGGGAACTTCGAGTACCAGACCAGGTACATGGTGTTGTTCGGGTCCGGATAGTCGATGTACCAGCGCCACCACATGAGCTGGATGCGACCCTGATACATGCGGTTGTAGGTGTCCTTCGGGTCGCCCAATTCGTGGTCGATCGACATGCCCAGGTTCTGCTTGAGCATGGCGATGATGGCGTCCCAACGGCCACCGGAGCATCACCCTCGTTGTTGCGCTGGGTCATGGTGATCTTCGGCCAGTTCTTGCCGCCCTCGTAGGGCGTCCCCTTGCAGCATCGCCTTGGCCTTCTCGGGTCGTATGTGGTGAACTCGTCGTACTTGTTCTCGTCGTAGCCCGGCATCCCTGGCGGGGTCATGGTGTAGGCCACCGTGCCCAGCCCCTTGAGGACGTTGTTCACCAGCGTGTCACGGTCAATGGCATGGGCCATCGCCAGGCGGACTTCCTTGGTGTCGAACGGCGCCATCTTGACGTTGGGCTCGAGATACCACGTGCCGAACAGGTTGTACTTGTGCCACTCGTTCTTCAGCGTTGAGTCCCCCTGCACCTTCTGCAGGTTACCGAGCGCGCCATGCAGGTGAGACGTCGATCTCACTGTTCTGGTAGGCCGTGAACTCGTCCTGGCGCCGCAATGATCGGATAATGTGTCTCGGTCAGCGTGATCGTTGTCAGCGCCCCAATAGCTATCGTTGCTCTTGAGGGTGTAGCTCTCGTTGTGCTTCCACTCGGTCAGCGTGAACGGCCCGTTGCAGACGATGTTCTCGGCCTCCGTCCACTTGTCACCATACTTCTCGACCGACGCCTTGTGCGACGGCGCGGCCGCCACATAGGCGGCCAACACCGGGAAGTAGCCGGTTGGCTGCTTCATCGTCACGACCAACGTCTTGTCATCGGTCGCCTTGACGCCCACGTCGTCAGCCGTCAAACCGCCCTTGCCGAGGTTGAAGTCTTCAGCGTTCTTGATGTCGTAGAGGAAACCGGCGTACGGCGCGGCCGTGGCCGGATCCAACTGCCGCTTGTACGAATACTCGTAATCGTTGGCAGTGACCGGGTCGCCATTGCTCCACTTGGAGTCCCGCAGGTGGAAGGTCCACTCCGACGCGTCGGCGTTCGACTCCCACTTCTCGGCAATGTCCGGCTGGACGCCCAGGTTCTCGTCGAACTGGGCCAGCTGCGCAAAGCAGTTGCTGTTGCCATTGCAGTAGAGGTCTTTGTTGAAGTCGAAGCTGTTCGGCTCGACCGTGCTGTTGATGGTAAAGATCTGGTCGGCCGCCAGGTCAGCACTGCCACCAGTCGTCGCGGTCGCGGCCGTTGTTGCGGTCGAGGCAGTGGTAGCCGTCGAGGCACTCGTGGCCGTCGAGGCCGTCGTCGCGGCAGACGTTGCGGTTGAGCCGCTGCCGCCACTCGCGGTCGTTGGGGCCGTCGTCGCGGCCGGCGTATTCTTACTGCTGCTGCCGCAGGCCGCCAGGGCCAGGGCGATCGCCGACGTGCCACCGGCCGCGCCAACGTACTTCAAGAAATCACGGCGATCAACATTCACCGCGTCGAACCGCTCGGCCAGATGCCGCAGCTGCTCTTTGTCTTCCCACCACTTCAGATTTGCCATCTTTAGGATCTCCTCCTCGCGCGACTCCAAATTGGAGCGGCGCCTGTCGTTCGTCTTCGGCCTATCGCCGTTGCCAGAACCTATCTGAACCTACCGAGATCTACCCACCTCCCCTCAAGGCACAGCATCCTTACGATTTCGGATTGCACGGTTAGCGTTTCTGCATACGCGGATCGAGGGCGTCGCGCAGACCGTCCCCGAAGAAGGTGAAGGTCAGCATCACCACCGCGATCATCACCGCCGGCAGCACCGCCATGAACCAGTACGACTGGATGTTCACGAAGTACTGTCCCACCATCTGCCCCCAGCTCGGTCGCGGGGGCCGGATCCCCACCCCAATGAAGCTCAGACTCGCTTCCGTGAAGATCGCCTGTGGCACCCCAAACGTCAGCGCCACGATGATCGGCGTCAGCGCGTTCGGCAGCATGTGCCGCGTGATCAGCCGCCACGGCCCCGTCCCCGCCGCCCGCGCCGCCAGGATGTAGTCCCGCTCCCGCATCGACAAGAACTCCGCCCGCGTCAGCCGCGCCAGCGTCACCCACCCCGTGATCCCGATCGCAATGAAGATGTTCACCAACCCCGGTCCGCGCCAGGCCATGATCAAGATCACGAACAACAACTGCGGAAAGGCGTACATCACGTCGACAAACCGCATCAGGATCGTGTCGGTCTTCCCCGCCGCATACCCCGAGATCGCCCCGATCGGCACTCCGATCACGAATACGATCAACTGCGCTCCAAGCCCCACCAGCATCGAGACCTGCGCCCCATAGATCAGCCGGCTCAGAAAGTCCCGCCCGATCTCATCCGTCCCCAGCAGATGCCCCGGCGCTCCCGGAAACAGGTTGATCGCCGCAAAGTCCGGCTGGTCATACGGGTACGGCGCCACGATCGGCGCGAAGATCGCCATCAGCGAGATCAACAGCACGCAGATCAACCCGGCTAACGCTAGCCGGTTCTGGATCAGCCGGTTGAACGCATCCCGCCACAACGTCCGGTGCTTGCGCGCCGCCGCCCCCCCCAGGATCGAGACCTCGCCCGCCACCGCCGCCTCGGCACTCAACGCCGCTTCCCCTGGCTGTGTGTTGTCCAGTTCCATCGCTCGCTCCTAGCCCAGTCGTATGCGCGGGTCGACCACGCCGTACATCACGTCCACCACCAGGTTCATCAACGCCAGGAAGACGCCGTACAACAGGATCACCGCCATGATCATCGGATAGTCGCGCGCCGTCATGCTGTCGACAAAGTAGCGCCCCATCCCCGGCACCCGGAAGATCGTCTCGACAAAGAACGAGCCCGTCCCGATCGCCGCGAACATCGGCCCGATGATCGTCAACGGCGGGATCAATCCGTTCTTCAACGCATGCCGGATCACCACCCGCGTCTCCGATAACCCCTTGGCCTGCGCCGTCCGGATGTAGTCCTGCCGCAACACCTCCACCATGCTCGATCGGGTGTAGCGCGCCAGGATCCCCAGCGGCCCCAGCCCCAGCGCAAACGCCGGCATCACCCAGTCCTTCGGCCCGTTCCACCCTCCGGTGTCCGGCAACACATGCAGCCCGATCACCAAAATCACGATGAAGAAGATCCCGAGCACGAAGTTCGGTACCGCCACGCCCAGCGTCGCCAGGAAGCTCGAGATGTAGTCGACCGGTCCGTTCTGGTTGACCGCCGCCAGGATCCCCAGCGGAATCCCGATCACGATGGCAACCGCCATCGCCATCGCGCCCAGCTCCATCGACACGGGGAAGGCGCCCCTGAGGATCTGCGTGACCTCACGGGTGCGATAGATGTACGAGGTGCCAAAATCGAGACGCAGCGCGCGCCACAAGTAGGTCAGATACTGCTGCCAGAGGGGTTTATCCAGCCCCCAGAAGTGCGCCAGGTTCTTCTGGGTTTCGGGGGGAAGGGGATTCGCGTTGGCCGCTAGAGGCTGAAGCGGACTGCCGGGTGTCAGGTGCATCAGCGCAAACGTCAAGAGCGACATCACCAGGATCGTCGGAATCAGCCAGAGCAGACGCCTGGCGATAAACCGGCCCATATCTCATCCTCCTCCTCGTTAGGGGATGGTTCAGCCGTTTGGGTAGGCCGAGACCAGCATTGCGTATATGTGAGAACCCCACAGTGACCGTTGGGTGACAGCCCCTGGGGATCTTTGTCCATGCTATGGATGCGTGCGTAGCCTAACACGACGTCAACACGGGTGTCAATATTCGCGGAAGAAGTCCGCGATATTCGCAACTTCTGCGCGCTCATCTACGACTGCTTGTGGAGAGAATCATCAAGCGGCGGACACCAAAAACGGGCCCCGCTCGTGCCAGAGCCCGTGTCAAATTTGCTCAAGTAATGAGTGCCTACGACCCAGCGCGCGCCTTCTTCTCCATCAGGTTGGTGGAGTGCCCTGCATCGAGCCGTGCGGTGGGATCGATGTAGGTAACCGCGTGGTTGACCGCGATGACTGCCTCGGCGGCGCCGGTCGCGATCAGCTTGAACTTGGCCGGGTGGGTGACGATATCGCCCGCCGCGAAGACGCCCGGGAGTCCAGTCTCCATCGTCAAGGGATCGACGACGATGGTGTTGCGCTCGATGGTGAATCCCCACTCCTTGAGCGCGCCCAGGCGACCGGAGAAGCCGATGGCGACGATAAGCTCATGCGCCGGGACGACGTGTTCTTCACCGGTCCGCGCCTGGTGGAAGTGGACCTCCTCGAGGTGATCGTCTCCGCGCACCTCTTTGACCTCATAGAAGGGGTAGTAGAGCTGAGCCCGCGAGCCTTCCAACTGCTCCACTGAACGCTCGTGCGCGCGAAACTTACTCCGGTGAATGACCGTCACGTTCTTGGCGATCGGCTCCAGTGTCAGCGCCCAGTCGACCGCGGAATCACCACCACCGACGATCACCACCTCACGATCGCGGAACTGTTCGAGGTTGCGCACGAAATAGTGGATGCCGCGACCATGAAAGTCATCGACACCAGGCGCCTCGAGCCGCTTCGGCTCGAATGCGCCGACCCCGGCGGCGATCAGCACCGTCCGAGTCCAGTGCTCGGCCTTGCTCGTCGTCAGTTTGATCAGATTGTCCGCCGGATGGTGCTCGAGCGCCTGCACCTCTTCGCTGAGACAGGCAACCGCTCCCGTCGAGAGTCCCTGTTCGACGGCCTCGCCCACGTAGTCTTTGGCCAGAATCTTCGGGAACCCGGCAACGTCGTAGATATACTTCTCAGGATAGACAGCGATGAGCTGACCACCCAATTCCTCGAGACTGTCGACGATCTTGGCGCGCAACCCGCGCATGCCAGCGTAGAATGCGGCAAAGAGGCCAATCGGCCCACCACCAATAATCGTCAAGTCAAAGATGTCACGCGACTCTTCCACGCCCTGCTCTCTCTTCAGTTGCTCATGCTGGACCAACGTGCGAACGGTCCAGCGACCACGAGCAATAGGCAGACCACCCTTGCCCGGGCACGCCGTCCTCCGATTATACCGAGCCCCATTCAGCGCCGGTCAGCGCGATCCCGCTAAGCCGGAACGGCGGTACAATAGCCCGGCAGAGAGCACCGGCTGCCCCTCTTCTCCGGCATCGACACGAAGGGAGACCCTGTGTCCGAGACACTCAGTCATTCGATGGAAGATCTATTCAGTGCCCGGGTCAAGCGCGTTGGTCCATCGCGCATGGGGGATCCCCGACGATCCGCCTCGCTCATCTCCTTCATGGCCGGGTTTCCCGACCCGGCAAGCCTGCCGAAGGGGGATGTCGTCGAGGCCACCCGAATGGCGATGGAGCGCGACGGCGAGTGGGCCTTGCAGTATGGCGCGTCGCGCGGTTATCAGCGCCTGGTCGACGAGTTGCGCATCAAGCTCAAACGGGATCAGGGGATCGAAGCCGAAGAGGAGAATCTCCTCATCACCAACGGCGCTTCACAGGGGCTGGACCTGCTAACCCAGGCCGTCTGCGATCTGGGCGACGTGATTATCAGTGAGGAGCCGACCTGGTCCGGCGCCGTGCAGACCTTCCGCGCGGCGGGAGCCGAGGTCATCACCGTTCCGCTCGAGACGGACGGCACCGATGTCGCCGCCCTCGAACGCGAGCTCCAACGCCTCGCTCAATCGGGCCGCCGGGCCAAGCTGTTCTACACCATCCCGAACTTCCAGAATCCGACGGGCGTTACCACGTCGCTCGAAAAGCGGAAGCGCATTGTCGAGCTGGCGCATCAGTACGGCTTCCTGGTGGTGGAGGACGACGCCTATTCCGACCTGCGCTACCGGGGGAAGCGCATTCCGACCATCTACAGCCTCGACAATCGCGGGATGGTGGCCTATCTGAGCACCTTCTCCAAGATCATGGCCGCCGGGGTGCGCCTCGGGTGGGTCGTTGCCACGCCGGAACTGATTGGCTCCCTCGCCTCACTCAAGTCCGAAGGCGGGACCAGTCCCTTCGCCGGAGCGGTCGCCGCCGAGTTCTGCGCGAGCGGCACGTTGGTCGAACACGTGGCCGAGCTGACCGCGATCTACTCCAGCCGTCACGACGTCATGCTGAACGCGCTGAAGGAGACCATGCCGGACGCTGTCCACTGGACCGATCCGGACGGTGGCTTCTTCGTCTGGGTCGACCTGCCCGACGGAGTCAGCGCCACAACACTCTCGGCCGCGGCGCGCGAGCGGGGTGTCGAATTCCTGCCTGGCACCGCCTGCCACTTCGAGGGGCGCGGAGACCAGACGCTCCGGCTCTCGTACTCGTTCGCTAACGAAGAGCAGATCGCCGAAGGGATCGCGATCCTGGCGAACCTCATCCGCGAGCAGATGTAGCCACGCGAACGGCACGCCCGGAACGTCCCACTAGACTCCCGGGCGTGCCTCCACCCGAAGCTGCCTCCCCGCTCCGGTCACCACCGCGAGCAACAGCGTCACCCCGCCACAGAGTGCGTAGAGAGCGCTCCACCCAACCTGCCCGGCGAACCATCCGGTTACGGGAAAGGCGAAGATCATCGTCAGCGAGAAGAGCCACGACTCCACCGAGAGGATGGTCGCTCGCCGGGCGGAATCGATCTGCTCGTTGAACCAATTCGAAATGAGCGGCTCGATCAGTCCCGACGCGAGATTCGCGATCAGGTACGCGACAATCGCGAGCGTGATGGCGTTCAGTCCTGTCGCGATCAGCCCGAGGCCACTGATCGCGGCCAGCACGGCGAGCTGCAACCTGATTGCTGAACGTCCGGCGACGCGACCGGCCATCGCTGCGCCGGCCGCATTGACGATGCCGGTCGCGCCGATAACGAGTCCGATCTGGCTGTTGGAGAGTCCACGATCGGCGAAGGCCGCCTGCAGGTAGAGGTGACTGATTGTCGCCGCGACCCAGTAGACCGACGAAAAGGCGAGCATCAACTTGAGCACCGTGCTGCCGCGCAGGATATCGCGCGTCTCGATCACGTGCTGCCGCAGCGATCCCTGCGACACCATATCCTCTTCGGTGCGCCGCGGCCGCTTGGACTCGGCCAGTCCAGCCGCCAGCCAGGCGCCTCCCAAGCCAACCCCAATGGCGAGACCAAAGGTATAGCCATAGCTGATGTCCGAGACCGCCGCGCCGATCCAGGCCGCCGCTGCTCCAACGAGGTACATGGCGCCGAGCATGCGGCCGAGCAAGCTGGGATAACTCCGTCGCCCGTCCTCCTCAGCGCCGAGTATGTCGAACAGATAGGCATGGTCAGCGCCGGAGCGAAAGCTGAACGAGGCGCCCATCACGAAGAGCGCCAGCATCGCGACCGGCAGCGAGTGCGCCGACCACAGGAGCGCTGACGAAACGGCAACCAGGAGCGATCCGGTTGCCAGTGCCCAGCGCCGACCCACCAGATCGGCGAATGAGCCGGAGGGCAACTCGAATAAGAGTGGCGCGAGATGAAACGATGCTTCGGCCAGCCCAACTTCGGTCAGGCTCAGACCGCGACTCTGGAGGTAGATGATCCAGATCGCGCTGTCGAAGCGCATTTCGGTCGAAATTTGATAGACGAAGAAGCGCCGCACACTGCGGCGGACGACTTGACTCGCGATACCGTCACGGGAATGCACCAATAACCTCCACCAGGAGCATGTGGAGGGGCTCCGGCAAGCGGCGCCCACTCCCACTGTCCGTCCACGCCAAACGATCTCAGGACAGTGGGAAGGTGTGTGTCTCCGCGTGTTGTGTGGCCCGCCACCGCGCGATGCGGTCGGCCGGTATCGCGTGCATCAGAATGGCTCTCTCATGGTGAACAGCGCGCCTCGTTCACAGATGTGCGCAGAGGATAGCGGAAGTAAGGAAATGGTGCCAGTCTCACCTGAACGTTCACCCACGTGGTAGATTATGGTCACGTCGCCGCAACCACGCCAATTTCCACTCAAGCGACATCGACCATGTTGTGTTCAACATGAACGACACATCGCCTGACTGCTCGGTTTTGGCTGGTAGGTGTTGCGGGAGTGTTCGAATAACACATGTCCTGATCACGAACGTGACGGCCACGGCGGAAAGCCGAACACACGAGTCAGCACGGGCAGTCACATCCGGCAGGTGCGCAAGGGGGACAGCGTGAAGGTACTGTGCGCGGGCGATCTTCACATCGGGCGGAGGTCGAGCAAGGTGCCGCCTTTTCTCGATGGCCCCGGCTTCTCGTGTGCGGCTGCCTGGAGTTCACTGGTCGATGTAGCCATTACCGAACGCGTCGATCTGGTCGCGCTCAGCGGTGATTTGGTCGATCGAGATAATCGCTACTTCGAGGCGATCGGCCCGCTGGAGCGAGGACTGCGGCGACTCGACTCGGAAGGCATCGAGACGATCGTCATCGCCGGAAATCACGACTTCGATGTCCTGCCCCGTCTGGTCGACACCCTGGAGGCGCCACACCTGCATTTCCTCGGCCGTGGCGGCGATTGGGAGCGTTTCACACTGCAGCGAAACGGTCAGGCCGTATTGCACGTCGACGGCCGGTCCTTCGTTCAGGAGTCGGACTTCGATAATCCGCTCGACGGATATTCGTGTGTCGCGGACGGTCTGCCCGTGCTCGGCATGCTGCACGCGGATCTCGATCAGCCCCAGAGCCGCTATGCTCCGGTTGCGCTGGCCGAGCTTCGGCGCTCTTCCGTCTCCTGCTGGCTACTGGGGCATATTCATAAACCAGCACGGTATGCGAGCGGCGTCGGACCGCCTGTTCTGTATCCAGGTTCGCCGCAAGCAATGGACCCCGGCGAGACCGGGTCGCACGGCGCATGGATCGTCGAATTCCTTGATGACGGGTCGATCCGCGAACGCCAGGTCGGAGTCTCGACTATTCGCTACGAGTCCGTGCCGGTGGATCTGACTGGTGTCGAAACCGAGCAGGCCATGCAGTCGGCAATCGTGCGGGCGATACGCGACGCACTGAACCGATACACGAGCGACGCGCCGGCCCTCCAATGCCTCTGCTGTCGCGTGGTGTTGACTGGCCGAACACTGCTCCACCGCATGCTACCGGGCCTCTCTCACAGCGCCCAGGACGACCTGGCCATCTCAGTGAGCGGAGTCTCCGGCGTTATCGAAAAATTCACGTTTGAGACACGCCCCGCCGTAGACCTCCTTCAGCTTGCTTCACGCAACGATCCTCCGGGTGAGGTGGCGCGGATGATCAGGCAATTCGAACAGCACGACCATCCGGCAGAGTACCGCGAATTGATTTCGACGACGGTCAAACGGCTTCAATCGGTCCATCAATACCGGCCGTTTTCCGCGATTGCTGCCGACGACGAGCCTGGCGTGTCCGAGGCACGGGATGCCCTCCTCCGCGAAGCGTGGTCGTTGCTTGATAGCCTGGTGGCCCAGAAGGAGGACGCGTGAGCGGAGGACAACCCCTGGTATTCGGCCGGATCGAGATACGTCGCTCTCCCGGGATCCAGACACCCTACGCCCTCGACGGCCTGTGCCACGGCATCAACATCATCCACGGGCCCAATGCCTCCGGGAAGACCACCAGTGCCCAGGCGATTCACGCACTGTTGTGGCCAGACACGCCATGTTGGCCGCGCGGGGCACTATCGGGCACGCTCCACTTCGACGGTTCGGAGTGGTTTCTTGACTTTGATGCCGGTCGGTTCCGCTGCCAGCGAGACGGCGTGGAGGGCGGCAGGCTGGGTATCGGCGGACCCGAGACGCGTGACCGGTACATCTTGACCCTGCACGAGTTGCTGCAGGTCGACAACGAGTCATTCGCCGCGACGATCATGCGCGAGTCGGTCGGCGGATATGACGTCGATGCCGCCGTGCGGGACCTCCGGTATCGTGATTCCGCGTCTCGACCGGCGTCACTGTTGAAACAGGTTGAGGAAGCAGAGTCCGCCCTGGCGGACGCGCGGCGGGCGCAGCAGGGTCTGGTAGCTCAGGAGGATGGGCTTGCGGAACTTCGCGCCCGCCGCGGCGATGCCCGCAACGCACGCAATCGAGCCGAACTGCTTACCCGCGCGATTCGATTCAAAGAGACCGAGCTGGCATTCGACGATGCGTGTCGACGCGTCGCCAGCTTTCCCCCGACCATGGAACGACTCCGCGGAGACGAAACGGAGGCACTGAGCGCGCTTCACCGGCGGCTCTCTGTCGCGCGCGAACGCCAGAACCGGGAACTCACCGACATCGAGACCGCCAGAGCTGACGTGGCCGCCAGCAAACTCGAAGGAAAACCGCTCCGTAGCGGCCTCATCAGTGCATTACGCGCACAGTGCCAGGCACTTCAGGGACTTGCCGACGACGTTGAGCGCGAGAAGCGGCGTTGGCGGGAGGCGGTCGAGCAGCGAGAGTCGGCTCGCACACGCATTGGCGATGGGATTCCGGAGTCACAGCTCCACGAGCTCGACGTTACCGGCCTGCGTGAGCTCGCTCAATTGGCCAAGCAGCTTGAAACCGTACGGGCGCGGGAGGACGCACAAGCGGCGTTACAGGATTGGGTAGGCAACGTCCGCGCGCCATTGAACCTGGATCAGCTTCGCGAGGGCGTTTCCCAGTTGAACCGCTGGCTGAAAACACCCGAGGCCGGTTCCGCGCAGGCGGATTCGCGACTGGTCATGGTCGCGCGGGTCGCCGCCATCCTCGTGATCATGCTTTCACTGCTGCTTGCAGTGCTTACCTACTGGTTCTTTGCCCTGTCCGCGCTTGCCGGAGTCGGACTCTTGGTGCTGGCACGTCCAGCGACGAACGCACGTCAGGCGGAACGGCTGGCTGCCATTCAGAACGACTACAACCGGCTCGGCCTCGAACCGGTGGAAGCCTGGTCGTCGGAGAGTGTCGCGAAGGTGCTGGACCGTCTGAACGATGCGCTCCGGAAGGGAATCGTCGACGAAGAAAAGGCGCACCGCTGGGACGGCCTGGCGGCGAAGCGAGAGACCGCAACCGCGGCCCGCCAGGAAGTCGAACAGCAGCGAGACCAACTGATCGAGCGGTATGGACTCGTGCCGGCGACATCCTCCGAACTCTCACTCTTGACCCAAAACCTTGACCGCTGGCAATTGGCGGACGTCGAGGCGCGCAAAGCTCGTGTCAATAGCGACCGGGCCGAGGCGGCACGGAACCAACTCCTCGACCAGATCAATCAGGAACTCGGCCAATTCGGGTACCAACCCGCCGGTGATCACGCCGCGGTTCTCGGATACATCGAGCATCTCGATGCCAGGTTGCGGTCCTTCACCGAGGCAAACCGGATACTCATCGAACGGAAGCGCTCGCTTGACGAGGATGTGCACCCTTCAATCAACCAGATTCAAGGACAGATCCGCTCGCTATTCGCGGACCTGGATCTGGAAGAGGATGACGTTCAGGGGCTCCAGGAGTTGGTAGCTCAGCTCGACGGGTTCAATGCCGCGATCGCCCTCCAGAAGGAGACCGAATTCGAACTCCGGTCCGCCGCGTCGAGTCTTGGCGACAACGATGATCTCAAACGGCGTGATCTGAACGACCTCGAAGCCGAACGGGACCACGCCCTGGAAGTCGCGTCCCGGTATGAGGAGCTTAACGACCAGGTTGTCGCCATCGAGACGCGGGTTGATGACGCTAAGGAGAAGCACGACATCGAGCGCGCTATGAGCGCCAGGGCCGATGCGCTGGACGCGCTCAGGGCAGAGCGGGACGGACAGTACCGACTGGTCGCCGGTTGGAGCCTGGGCGAATTCGTTCGCCTGCAGACGCGCGACCGGGATCGCCCGCGTGTGTTCCACCGCGCCCGCGAACTGTTCTCCCGCATCACCTACGGGCGCTATCGCCTGGATCTCGCTGATAATCCGGGTCCGGAGTTCCGGGCGACCGATACGACGACCGGAGTCGGATTCGGGCTGCACGAACTCTCCAGTGCGACCAGGGTGCAACTGCTTATGGCCGTGCGGATGGCGTTCGTTGAGGAGATGGAGCAAGGCCCCAAACTGCCACTGATTCTCGATGAAGTGCTTGGGAACAGTGACGAGGCTCGTGCGCGCGCCATCATCGACGCGACCATCGAGATTTGCCGCGCCGGCCGGCAAGTCTTCTACTTCACCGCCCAGCACGACGAGGTCGGGAAGTGGATTCAGGTTCTCAACGAGCACCAGGATGTCACCTACCGGGAACTTGATCTGGCCGAAGCTCGCGGCCTCGCCGACATCGAGCGCCTTCCGTCGCTCCAGATCGTCGCGGCGCAGGCACCGGCGATCTCGTCTCCGGAAGGCAAGACTCGTCTCGAATACCGGGAGCTTGTCGGCGTACCGGGAATCGACCCATGGGCTGACATCGGCAGCGTCCATCTCTGGTATCTCATTCATGACAGCCAGGCGCTCTATCATCTGCTGCGCAACCACGTCCATTCGTGGGGACAATTAAAGACACTGGTGGACATTAGCGGCGCAACGCTGCTCCAGCGTTACCCTGGCACGGTTGAGCGAGCCGGGGCCCGGGCCGAGGTCGTCCATGCCACGATGGAGGCCTGGCGCACCGGTAGAGGCAAACGGCTCGACCGGTCGGTATTGCTCGAATCCAATGTGATTTCGGATCGATTCATCGACGAGGTGTCGCAGCTCACCGACGTGCTAAACGGTGACGCGACCGCGCTCATCTCCGCCCTTGAAGACGGTCAGGTAAAAGGCTTCAGACGCGCGGCGGTCGATGAGTTCCGGTCATATTGTCTGGAGCACGGATACCTGAGCGACTCGAAACCGCTGACCGAGGACGATATACGGGTACGCGTGGTCGCGTCCGCGGCCACCAGCATCACCTCTGGGCTCATCAACACGCACGATGTCGACGAGATCATCTCCTACTGGCGGATACCTGCCCAGTAGCACATGGAGTCACTCGTCGACGTGGGGGTGATCGCCCATCGGGGGAACCTGGCGACTGGGTTCGCAGGCTCACGTGGGCGACGCACACGCCTCAAAACGGTCATGTCTGCTACGATAGCCCGTACCGGTTTCGATCACCTCGTGGCCGGTCAAATGGAGTGAATCGCATAGGACGGGGAGGTACGATGAAGATCGTTCGATATCTCGACAACGGCTCACCACGCTACGGAATCGTGGAAAACGGCACGGTTTATCAGGCTGAAGGTGACCTGTTCGAGGGGCTGAGCAAGGGTGCGTCGGCTGGTTCGATGGACGCCATGACGATCCTGCCGCCAGTCGAGCCCAGCAAGATCGTGGCGGTCGGGCTCAACTACGCCCTGCACGTCACCGAGAACGACCCGAATCGCCAGGTACCGACCGAGCCGGTCCTCTTCATGAAGCCGCAGACCGGCCTCCTCGGTCATGGTGGCGTCATCGAACTGCCGGAAGCCAACCGCATCGACGAGGAAGCCGAGTTCTGCATGGTGATCGGCAAGCAGGCATCGCGCGTGTCCGAGAGCGACGCGCTCGACTACGTCCTCGGCTATACCTGCGGCAATGACGTGAGCCATCGCGATTTCCAGCGCAAGGACGGCCAGTGGGTCCGCGCCAAAGGATTCGATACCTTCTGCCCGCTCGGCCCGGTGATCGAGACCGATCTCGATCCCAACAACCTTGACATCAAGGGGAAAATCAACGGCGAGGTGAAGCAGAGCAGCAACACCAGCGATCTGATGTTCAAGCCCGCGTTCCTGGTCAGCTTCATCTCAAACGTCATGACCCTCCTGCCCGGTGACGTGATCATGACCGGCACGCCAAATGGCGTTAGCCCGCTGAAACCAGGCGACACCGTTGAGGTCGAGATCGAGGGAATCGGCACGCTGCGGAACACGACCAGGGCCCGGGACTGAGCCCCCCGGTGTCGAATGGGGACAATGCATCCGGGCGGGAAGCCGAGGTCCTCGACCTGCTCGTCTATGCCGGAGCGCTGAAGCGGTTGCCCCGGCAGGGATGGGTGCATCTTGGGATACCTGACCCCGAGTCGGTCGCCGATCACAGCTACCGGGTCGCCCTGATGACGCTGCTGTTGGCGCACTCGATGCCGGAAGTCGACGCGAGCCGCGCGTTGACGCTCGCCATCTGCCATGATCTGCCCGAAGCGATCGCTGGTGATGCCACGCCGTTCGACGAAACACTGCAAGCCGAGGAGGTTGATCGTGACCTCCTCTTCCGCAGTCGCCCGGTCTATTCCGAGACGGCGGATCAGGCCAAACGGGCAGCGGAGGAGGCCGCGCTGCAGCAGATGACGGACAGTCTCCCGGGCTCGCTTCGTGCATTGATCGTCGACGCCTGGCAGGAATACGAGGACGGGCACACCGCCGAAGCACGACTCGTCCGTCAGTTGGATAAGCTCGAGGCGCTCCTCCAGGGGCAGGAGTACCAGGCATCGATGCCGGACCTGCGGATCGAGTCATTCGAAATCGGCGCGAGAGAGCGGGTGACGGACGCTGGTCTTCGACGCCTTCTCGACGCGATCGTCTCGTTCGATCTGGAGCGCGACGAGCCTCCGGAGCGTTGATTGACAACTGGCGCCTGTCAGATCTCTTGAAATAGTGTGGTTACGGCATCTGCATGAAGACCGAGTCCGACCAACTACCGCAAACGCGACCGCGACGCCACGTCACACACCGTGCCGTCGGAGTGTGGCGCACGCTCAACCGGGCGTCCGCCGCGATGTCGCTACCGAGGGGCGTCAGCCTCCGGCCGAATGGTGGCGCACTCGCCGTCGATGACTTTCGCCGCTTCTGGTACGGCAGCATCATCTCCAATATCGGTAGCTGGATGCAGATGGTGGCGCAGGGATGGCTCATCCTGCAGTTGACCGACTCGGCCTTCTATCTCGGCCTGGTCGGACTGGTACGCGCGGTTCCCGCTCTCACCATCACACTGTTCGGTGGGGTGCTGGCGGACCGGCTCGATCGCCGCAGGCTCCTCTTCTTCACGCAATCAACGGCGGCGTTTCTGGCGATCATCCTCGGAATCCTCGATATTACCGGCATCGTCACGGTGTGGCAGATCCTGCTGCTGGCCTTCCTCAGTTCGGTCGTGATGGCGATCGACAATCCCGCGCGCCAGGCGCTGGTGCCTGATCTAGTGGGGAAGGAAAACATCGCCAGCGCGGTCGGGCTCAACTCAGCGGCCTGGAACTCAGCAGCCATCATCGGACCGTCCGTGGCCGGCGTGCTGGTCGCCGTCATCTCAACGTCGGGGGCCTTCTTTATCAACGGGCTCAGCTATTTTGCCGTGGTCTTCGCGCTCTGGCGCATCGCGCCGCGCCCGCAGGTCAAACGGGCACCGCAGTCGATCCTCGAAAATCTGACCAGTGGTCTGCGCTTTATGTCTGCCGACCGGCGCATCTGGGGACTGATGCTGGTATTGAGCGTGCCGACCTTTCTCGGCCGTCCATATAGTCAGATGATGCCAATCTTCGCCTCCAACGTGCTGCACCGCGGCGCCGGGGGATACGGTTTCCTGATGGCCGCCACCGGCGTCGGTGCATTGGTCGGCGCGCTCACGGTGGGCCGTTTCGGCCGCTCAAGCCGCAAGGGCATCTCGTTGCTGGTCATTATCGTGATCTTCGCGATATCGCTCCTTGGCTTTGCACTCTCGCACTGGATGTTGCCCTCGATCGCGCTGCTGCTGGTCGTCGGCGCCACGCAGACCCTCTTCATGGCGATCACCAATACGCTGCTCCAACTCAACGTGCCGGAGGAGATGCGGGGCCGCGTCATGAGCGTCTACACCCTCATTCCCATGGGGCTGATGCCGCTTGGCGCCATGGTGATGGGCAGCGTCGGATCGGCGATCAGCGTGCCCATGACCGTCGCCGCGGGATCGATCATCGTCCTGGCCTTCTCGATCCTGGCCTTCCGGCTCTTCTCGTCCGTGCGCGCCATGCCGTAAAACGCGGCGTCCGCGACTGGGCCTAGGCCGGGTGGACGGACTCGCCCGCGACCGGTCCGTCGATGATTCCCTGCAGCATGCGAATCTGCTCGTGCAGGAGCTCGATCTGGTGCTCCTGTATTTGCAGCAGTTCCTGCCATTGTTGCTCCCGGAGTCCGTCCATCTTCAGGTGCAACTGCTCGATCTCCAGTTCCGCCTTCAGATTCACCTCGTAGTCGTTCTCGGCGCGCATCCGGTCACGGTCCTCCTGCCGGTTCTGGCTCATCATGATGACCGGCGCCTGAAGGCCAGCCAGCAGCGAGAGAAACAGGTTCAACAGAATGAACGGGTACGGATCAAAGGCGCGAAAAATGAGCTGCGTCGCGTTCAATACCACCCAGATGACGATCAGACCGAGAAAGCTAATGATGAATTTCCAGCTTCCGGCCATTTCTGCGAGGCCGTCGGCCATGCGTTCGCCCAAGGTCATCTGCTGCTCGAAGGACAGGTCGACATTGCGTGCGGCTCGTCCGTGGTGCCGGATTCTGTCCAGCACACGCTTTTCTTCGGAGCGCAGAGCATTCAGCGCCCCCGTTCGCTCCCGATCTGGATGGACGGGCAATTGGTCGTTGGCCATCTTCTCCTCGTTTCGACTATTCCGACGTCGCATTGAGCCGAATTCGACACTATTTTCGTCCAATCTTCGCCAGGTTACATCAGGTCGTGAAGTACCAGAACGAGAGCAAATCGGCCTGAGAAACGTTTCCCTTTTAAGATGCAATGGCGACTGGACAGCGTTAGAGTTGCCATATCGGAGAGGTGACCTGGCATCGCTCTATTTCGGCTGCCGTGAGAGACTTGACCTGCAGCCCGATCCGATGTCCCACCGTAGCTGGACAGGTGAAGAATCTATGTATTCGGGACGTCCGCGCGCATGTCCATCTGTAACCTTTCACCCTGCTCACGCGTCACTGTCTGTGGAGAGGATGGACGGGGATGGAGAGAGCAGAGTGGGGCGCGCTAACCATGGATGAGCGCGGCATTCTCAATCGCGCCCAGGCTGGGAACGCGGCCGCCTTCACCACGCTGTTCGATCAGTATCAGCGGCCGATCGTGAATTACCTGTACCGGATGGTTCAGGATCGCGAGGTTGCCGAGGATCTGGCGCAGGATACGTTTCTTAAGGCCTACCGGGCGATAGAACGTACCGACGATGAACTGAACTTTCGCGCCTGGATCTACCGGATCGCGACCAATACCGCGATGAGCTACTTTCGGAGAAAGCGCGTGCTGCAGTGGATTCCGTTTGGGCCAAGCACACCGGATCGCGGAAAAGACCTGAGACTGGCGGAGCGACTCGGTGAATCGGAATTGATCGAGCAGGCAATGGCCAAAATCGGACCAGCACACAGCAGCGTCCTGCTACTGCGGCACCATCAGGGCCTCTCCATCGAGGAAATCGGCCACGCGCTCGAGATCAAACCGAACGCTGCCAAAGTACGCCTCTTCCGTGCACGCAAGGCGTTCGCACAGGCGTACGAGACCCTTTCGGCGGAGCAGGAGCACGCTTGATGAACTGCGACCGTATCAAACAGGTGATCTCGGAGGGCTACGAGCGGCGTCTCTCTCCAGCCGAACGAATCGACATCGATCGTCATCTCGAAACCTGTGCGTCCTGTGCGCGCTTCGAGCGCATCCTTCGCACCGGTCTGGAGGGCGTCGAACGACTTCCCGAGATCGCGCCCTCGCCGGAGTTGTGGGAGGCTGTGCACACCCAGTCGGCGCTGGGGCCCGGTGTCACACCGGGACGAGTCGCGCGGCAGGCGGCGGGGATGTTCGGAGCGGCGGTCGCGGTCGCGCTGGTTGCGGCGCTGACGATCTTCCTGTTGCAGAATCACGGTGGAACGACCACGAATCCGGGACAGAAACCGCAGATCGCCGCTGGCACGGTCGCGTCACCGACCGCCACGGAGGGAGTTACGACAGCTCTTGGGCAACAGTCGCCGTTCATCGCGGTCGCGACGCCGACCGCCGCGGCTACTGCTCGTGCGACCTACGCGGCAACACCATCCTCATCGCGGACGAGTCCCACCATCACCATGGCGACGCCCAGCCCGACGCCTCAGATTGACGAGAAGACCGCCGAAGACACGGTGGTCGGCTATTTCCACGCGATCAACCAGCAGGACTACGAGGCGGCCTATGGCTACCTGGGCTCGAGCCTCCGGCAGCAGCAGTCCTTGGACGATTTCACCAGAGGCTATGCGGGCACCGAGCGGGACACGTTGACGATCACCGCCACCAAACTGGATCGATCAGGCAACAGAGTCGTTGCCATCGTGCTGGACGCCAGCCAGACCGACGGGTCAGCCCGCCACTATCACGGCGAATACGTCGTCGGCTTCGAAGACGGCGCGGCCAAGATCGTCGATGCGACTGTGGTCGAGGACGCCGCCACGCCGACCCCGACACCATCCGCCGACCAGTTGCTGTCGCGCTGCTCGGCGGCCGACCTGTCGGCCACGGCCGACTACCAGGGAGCCACCGGATCGATGGCCGGGTCGATTGTCTTCACGAACACTGGCTCTGGTCCCTGTACCCTGCAGGGAACGGCCAACGTCCAGATTCTGGACGAAAACGGTCATGTCATGACGACAATCCAGAAGAAGATGACGCTCGACGGCAGCGAAACACCGGTGACGCTCCAACCCTCCGGCCAGGCATCGCTCTTCTTCGTCTGGTCAAACTGGTGTCCACCTGGAGTGGCTGAAACGTCTGCGGCTAGCCCGGTACCCGGTGGCGTATCGATGCATGTGACGCTGGGAGGCGATCAGAGCATGCTAAACGTAGCCGTGCGTCATGTAGATGGTGGGTCTGGAACCCTGGTGCCACGTTGCGACGCCCCGAACAGTGATTCGACCCTCTCGGTGGGATTCTTCAAGGCGTATCCAGCTTCGTAGTTTGGTCTGACCTTTTACCAAAACCTAGGGTTTTCCCGGTTGTGCCGAATCGGCAGCGTGCCCTACCGTAGGGATGACGGGCACGCTGCCGTTCGGGTCGTTTCATCATGTCACCGTGTACCCCGTCATCTCACTGCACACATCCCACCCTCCTTCTGTTCCGCCTGGGCTGTCCCCGCACCCAGGCGGAACATTTTAATCTGGTCTTTCCGGATCCGGGAGACGGAGCGCGATCGACAACAAATTCGCCCCCCCGGCGACATTTCTCGCTGTACACTTTCTGGAATTGGACTCGAACCGAGCGCGACACAGGTGAGACAGCATCCAGATGGGGACCGATGCTCCGACATCGCTGCTGGACGACCGCGACAGCCACGGCGCCAAACGGTCAGCGGCCACAGACACCCGAACGCTCGTCCCGCGATGGACGATCGCGATCGGCGTTCTGGCGATCCTCGCGGTGATCGGCCAGTGGAGCAACGGTCCAACCGCGAGTCAGCGGCAGGTGCTTGGGTTCCACGTCCAGTTCGAGTCAGGCCAGGCCGTCGTGACGTGGGTGCAACCAGCCAGCATCGGATGGGACAATCACTTGCGGCCGGGCGCCATCGTCCTGACCGCAAACGGCCAGCCAGTCACTGCAGCCGGTGATCACTCGGCCATCGAGCACGCTCCAGTCGTCACCTTTGAATCCAGCGACGGCATTCAGACGGCATCCGCGCTGGGGAACACACCCACATCCACGTTGGAACAGATCGCGTTGCTGCTGACTGCTGCCAGCTTCGCCTTCGTTGGCGTCGGTGTCTTCGTCCTCTCAAACGACGCCATCGCCGCCAACGTGATGCTGGTGAACGGCATCGTTGGAGCAATCGTCTTTGAACAGCTGGCTCCCGGAGCCTCCGCCGATCCGTTCAACGTCACCACGCTCTATCTCTCGACGGTCGCGTTTGGGGCCAGTCTCCTGCTGCTTGCCTGGGTCTTCCCGATCAACTGGCTCGTCACGCCACGAGGCCGGCTGCTTGCGACCGCGACGATGCTCCCCGCGGCCGGATTGATGATTGGCTTCATGCTCGCCGCAACGGTCGATGCGTCGATCTACGAATGGCTGCGCGGTCTCAGCTACCTGATTCACACGGCGAATCTGCTCGGCGCGATCGGCCTGGTTCTGTTTGCCCTCGTCCGTGTCTCGCCCGAACAGCGCGCGGCGCGGCGGGCGCTGGGCGTCGTCGGTCTCGGGATGATCGCCGCGATCACTCCGTATGTCGTACTGCTGGTGATTCCGCACTTCCTGGGTGTCCGGAATCTGACTCCGTTCGCCTTTGCCACGCTCGGCACCATCTTCATTCCGCTAAGCCTTGGAATCGCCATAACAAGCCGCCAGTTCTTCGGGGTCACCCGTCTCGTCCGCCGTGGATTGATCGCGCTCATCGTCTGGCTCCTGTTGATTGCTCTCCTGAGTGTTGTGGTTCGTGGATTCGAAATACGGCGCGGTAGTCAGGTCCCAATCGGCGCCCAGAACCCCTTCCTCGCCGCGATTCTGATCGCCACCGTCTCGATCATCCTCTGGCCCAGCCAGTCCTGGCTGCGACGACGAACTGAGCGTTTCCTCTTTCGCGACGTCTATGACTACCAGGAGACGCTCCAGCGTCTGAGCATCGAGATCGTCGAGATCCAGGGATTGAATGCCATCGCCACGCACGTCCTCAACCGGCTCATCGACGTGCTCGATCTGAGCTGGGCGGAGATCACGCTCCTGGCTGACAACGACCCGATCACGTTTCATCAGTCCTCCGCTACCACGACCAGGAGCAACTCGCGGCAGCCGGCCTGGGCGGAACCGTTGATCGTCGAGCATGGCACGATCGGAACGCTGTCGCTCGGTCCGAAACGTCAAGCCGCCGACTATCATCCCGAGGACGTCGCACTGGTGACCACGCTGGCGCCGATGGTGGCGACCGCGCTGCAGAGCGCGCTCCTCCTACAGCGGCTCGAAGAGCAAATAAGACGCTGGTCGAACGCGAACAGCAACTCGCGGCGCTGAGTGGACGACTGATGCAAGTGCAGGAAGAAGAACGAAGCCGCCTGGCACTCGACCTGCATGATGACCCGCTGCAACGTGCCATCTTGCTCACGCGTGAGATCTCGGAATCGTCACCCGAACTGGATCGACCGCGATTGCGTGCCGAGGCCGAAGAGATCATCAGCTCCCTGCGCGCAATCTGTGCTGGGTTGCGGCCACCGGTCCTGGACGATTTCGGACTGGTCGCGGGACTCGAAAGCCTGGTCAACGAGGCCCGCGCACGTTCGGACCTCAACGTCACGCTCGACGTCACGCCTCAAGAGAAAGACGATTTCGGCCGTCTCAGCCCCGAGCTCGAGACCGCCCTCTATCGCGTCGCGCAGGAGGCGCTCAACAACTGCATCAAGCACGCGGATGCCACATCGGTCGAGGTGATACTCAATCGCTCAGAGACACAGGCGTTCCTGCAGGTCTCGGACAACGGGATGGGCATACTGGTCGACCAGACGCGCGATGAGAACTCGGCACACCTCGGCTTGATTGGCATGCGCGAGCGCCTGCAGCCGTGGAGAGGGTCAGTCAGAGTTGAGTCGGGCGCATTGCGCGGTACATCGGTGCTGGTCACGGTTCCACTGGAGGGCAGACATGCGTAGACGTGAGGGCCAGGAGCCGGTGCGGGTCTTCATCGTTGACGATCATCCGATGCTACGCGAGGGGACGCAGTCGAGCTTCGAGCGCGCACCCGGCATTCAGGTGATCGGCACCGCTGGAGATGGCGGCAGTGCGCTGGAGCAGATATCGGCAGCGCCTCCCGACG
The DNA here is from genome assembly GCA_963728335.1 of uncultured Chloroflexia bacterium. GTDB lineage: Bacteria > Chloroflexota > Chloroflexia > Thermomicrobiales > Thermomicrobiaceae > CALAGB01. The sequence goes on along the minus strand of CAVSJP010000003.1, from coordinate 301,961 downwards.
TGCTGGTGCTCGATATGCGGCTGCCCGACATGAGCGGCGTCGACGTCGCGCGACAGGTGCGCAGTCAGTTTCCGGGCATCGGGATCGTGATCCTGACCGGCTATGACGATGTCCACTATGCGCGTGCCCTGACTCAGCTCGATATCCAGGGCTACCTGCGCAAGACGGCCTCCAGCGACGAAATCGTCTCAGCGGTCCGCTGCGTAGCGGAAGGTGGCACGGTCTTCGACCCCGAAATCGTTCGTGTGCTCGAAGATTCGTCCAGCACCACGGAGTCTCTCACGGCGCGCGAACTGGAGGTGCTTCGCATGGTCGCGGCCGGCAAACGAAACGCCGATATCGCCGATGAGCTGGTCCTGTCGGTCAAAACCGTTGAATTTCATATCAGCAATATGCTGGCGAAGCTCGGCGCGCGCTCCCGAGCCGAAGCGGTGCGCGCAGCCTACCAGAACGGCCTCCTGCGCGATGGGTGACTCATCCCTTCAACGCTCACATTTTTGCCTCAGCGGCCATCTCAACTTCAGGCATTTTCACCACTTCCGTCTGTTCCCGTTGCGGATCGGATTCTTCCGGCACCTGATACGGACCTGACCGCTCCACCCGGCGCTTGATCCCGCGCAACATTTGTCGCGCATAGACGAAATCGGCGAAATCCGCGATCGGCAAGAAGACGCGAGCCCAGAACGGCGCTCGGCCCCGGCCCAACATGACGAGTCCACGCGTGCGCAGCAACAGCCGAGTCGAGCCATCTGCCAACTCGTTCAACGCGAATACCCATGTGAAATCAAGATACGGACCGGGGTCAGCGGCAGTGAGATCGGGCCATATGCCGTTCAGCGGATGCCGCCGTGATTGCAATACCAGCGCCCGTCGTGATTCGATTCGAACCACCCGAAAATGCGCCGTTCCATCGACGCTGTCAGGAATCACATCCCCCACCGACAGGTGTTGCAACTCCGGCACGATGCGATCGACGCTGGGATTGTCAATGCGCCAGACGACCCGGTCAAGCCGTTGCGACAGGTACCAGCCACCGCGCGTGATCCCCATCTGCACCAGCCAGGGCCAGATATCGGATGGGCGAGCCTGAATGGTAATACCGTGCGTCGTCTCCCACATCGGATCGGCAATCACGTCATCGCCCGGCAATGAGGCACCGACTTCGTCTCGTGTTGCGCCCCAGGTTCGACCGAGACGCCGATTGATGAGGAGCAAAGCCGTGGCGACAGGCAGGCCCAAGACGAACAAACGAAAACATCGCTTCATGGAGTACCCCCTTCCGTGTCTCCGCGCGTCAAGGAGACCGTCTACTCGGTCTCCGGCATCCACACTCTGAGGGCGGAGACGTCACAAGCGTGTCGCGATGAAGCTCGGTTTGTGGCGAGTTTGTAAAGGAACGAGGGGGTGAGGTAACGAGAGTTCACTCCGCCGCCGGTTGGGAACGAAACATCGAGCTAATCACAAATGTCACGCGAGCACCAGCCGAAGGCGCAGGCCGGTTCGCGACGTGCGCCCGGGAGTAATGGTGGTTGACGAATTGATTCGGTACCTGCGTGTCCGTTCACGCGGGGCTAAAGCCGCCGCGCTACAAAACCGAAGTCCACTGAAGGGACTCATTTTGTGTGATGGTCGCCATTCTGTGATCGTATTGTTGCTCAATCGGTCACTGAAGCTCAGCCCCTTCAGTGGGCTTCGCTTTTGTAGCCCGGCGAGTTTACTCCCGGGCGCACGCGGCCAATCACCGGATTAATTCGTCAATGACCATTACTCCCGGGCGTCCGTGGCTAATGACCGAATCAATTCGTCAGACACCTTACTCCCGGGCGACTGTCGAGATTCACCGAAGTCAATCGCCCACCCCGATTTTGCCGGACGAGCTTAGCTGCCTGCCTTCCAGGTCCGGGCGCTACCGTTGATTCCAGCCTTCACGGTTAGTCCCGGGACGGATGGCGAACAAACAGTCCGACCATCGTCACCACACAACAAACAGGGCGATCCCTGTGATCGCCCGAATACACGAAGTGGATTGCCCCGGCCAGCTTAGCGCTGCAGGCCTTCGTAGAGGATCTCTCGCGTACGCGCCGCGACCTCTTCAGGGTCGACCTCAACCCGCGCGACACCGGTTTCGAGAGCCGCACGCGCCACTGCCGCCGCGACCGCGGGCGGAACCCGCAGGTCGAGCGCTTCCGGCATGACGCAGTCGGCATGAAGATCGCGATCCTCGACCAGGTCGGCGATGGCTCGCGCCGCCGCCAGCTTCATCTCGTCGTTGATGTCGATCGCCTTGGCGTCGAGCGCACCGCGGAAAATACCCGGGAACGCCAGCGAGTTGTTGACCTGGTTCGGGAAGTCCGACCGACCCGTCGCGACGATCAGAGCGCCGGCGTCATGCGCTTCGTCCGGCAGGATCTCCGGCTCCGGATTGGCCAGCGCAAAGATGATCGGGTCGGGCGCCATCGTACTGATCATGTCCCTGGTGCAGGCGCCAGCGGCGGACAGGCCAATGAAGACGTCCGCCCCGTGCATCGCCTCGGCGAGCGCGCCATGCACGTCCGACTTGTTCGTAACCCGCGCGATCTCTTCCTTGATCTGGTTCTGACCATCTGTGCGGCCCTGGTAGATCGCGCCATGCCGGTCGCAGAGAATGATGTCCGCCACTCCAACTTTCAGCAGCAGCTTGGCGACGGCGATACCGGCCGAACCCGCGCCGTTGATGACGATCTTGGCCTCGCTCATCGGCGTTTTGCGCAGCTTAAGCGAGTTGATCAGCGCCGCCAGGACGACGACGGCCGTGCCGTGCTGGTCGTCGTGGAAGACGGGCAGCTGCAGACGCTCCTTGAGCGCGTTCTCGATCTCGAAGCACCTGGGAGCCGAGATATCCTCCAGGTTGATACCGCCGAAGGATGGCGAAATGGCCCTGACGATCTCAACGATCTTCGCGGGATCGCGCTCGGCCAGGCAGATCGGAAAGGCCTCAACCCCTGCCAGCGACTGGAAGAGGACGGCCTTGCCTTCCATCACCGGCAAGGCTGCCTGTGGACCGATGTCGCCCAGTCCCAGCACTGCGCTGCCGTCGGTTACGATCGCCACCAGGTTGTCCTTCACCGTCAGGTCGTAGACGCTGAGCGGGTTCGCCTGAATCTCGGCGGCGGGCGCCAGAGCGGCGGGCGGCAGATAGAGCAGGTTCAGAATGTGGTGGTCCTTGATCGGAATCTTGCTGCGAATCTCGAGCACCCCATGATGTCTGCGCCGCAGGTCGATGGCCTCCTCGCGCCGGGTCCTGGGTCGCTTATGCGAGCCAGTCCACGGCCGCAGCGTTCCCTCGTAGACAAAGCGCCGCAAGTCTTCGGCAACGGTGTCGGGATCGACCACACGGCCGGCCTCGCCGGTCTCGACAGCCGCGCGCACGACCGCCGCCGCGATCGCCGGTGCGACCTGATAGTCGAAGATGCGCGGCACGATGTGATCGGCGTGAAGTTCCTCGGCCGGGACCATTCCAGCCAGCGCCTGAGCGGCATAGACCAGCGTCCGCAATCGAATATTACGGGCACGCGAATCGAGCAGACCGCGGAAGACACCCGGGAAGACGAGCGAGATGTCCATCATGTTTGGGAAGTCGGAGCGCCCGGTCGCGACCACGGCCGCGCCGGCGGCACGCGCATCAGCGGGCGGAACTTCCGGCGTCGGCACGGCCAGCGAGAAGACGATTGGGTTCGGTGCCATGGTCTCGATCATCTCGCCGGTTACGATGTCGCCGGTCGAGACACCGATGAAGACGTCGGCCCCGCGCAGCATATCGGCCAGGCTCCCCTGCCTCCGCTCGGGATTGGTCTCCTTGGCCAGGTAGACCTTGGCCCAGTTCATCCGCTCCGGTCGATAAGGGTAGATGGCACCGGCCCTGTCGCAGACCACGATGTCGCGCACGCCGACGCGATGGAGCAGGCGTGCCACACCGATACCCGAAACGCCCGCACCCGAAATGACGACGCGGATCTCGTCCATGCGCTTGTCGACGACCTTCACCGCGTTGATCAGCGCACCCAGCACCAGAATGGCGGTGCCGTGATGCTGGTTGTTGAAGACCGGAATGCTGGCGCCCTTTTCGAGGTGGTCGGCAATGGTGAAGCTATGCGGCGCGGCGATGTTATCGAGACAGATCGCGCCAAAGGTTGGCGTCAACGCCAGGGCGGCCTCGACGAGTTTGAACGGATCCCGCTCGGCCATGCAGATCGGGAAGGCGTCAACACCCGCGAAGGTCTTGAAGAGAACGCTCCGTGCCTCAAGAATCGGAAGTGCGGTCTCGGGCGGCGCGTCGCCAAACCCGAAGAGATCGGAACCGTCAGTGATGATGGCGACCGTATTGCCCCGCGAGGTCAGATCGAACGACTCCTGCGGATCGCGATTGATCTCCAGGCACGACTCCGCCACTCCCGGCGTGTAGACGAGCGCGAGCATCGCCCGGTCACGAATCGGGACCTTGCTGGCCACGCCAATAAGCCCACGATATCGACGCCGGTAATCGAGCGCCTCGGTCTGCTGATCAATCAGATACACGGATTTTGCCTATCATCGCTAACTATGCGAGTCGATCACATCCCGTAAGCGGCGCTCCCGCCGCACGATTGTACATGTGCCGTCGATGATGAACAATCAGTCAGGTCGACCGGGAGCACCTTCGTCCACCCATTCGGCACGCAGCACCCGGCGGAGTAATTTTCCGGTCGCGTTGCGGGGCAGTGCGGCGGAAAATCGGACCGTTCGCGGCACTTTGTACCCCGCCAGCCGCTCTCGACAAAACGTCAGCAGATCTGCTTCCACGACCTGCGCGTCGTCGTGAATCCGGACGCTGGCGACCACACGCTGCCCCCACTCCTCGTCCGGCGCTCCAATGACTCCTGCTTCGACCACCGAGGGGTGCGATAGCAGCACGGCCTCGACCTCGGCCGGGTAGACATTCTCACCGCCCGTCACGATAAGGTCTGTCCGGCGGTCAAGCACGTAGAGGTAGCCATCTTCGTCCAGAAAGCCGAGGTCGCCGGTGTGCAACCAGCCGTCGCGTAGCGCGCGCTCAGTCTCCTCCGGTTTGCCCGCGTAGCCCGAAGTCACCACCGGCCCGCGCACCTGGATCTCGCCCGGCTCTCCCGGAGGCACGTCACCATCACCAATGCGCAGCGCATTGGGATAGAGCGGCTTCCCCGCCGAGCCCAGGCGCACAAGTGCATCCTCCGGCGCGAGCGTCGCGACCTGCGACCCGGTCTCGGTCAGACCGTACGTCTGTACCACCGGGATGCCGAGTGCAGCGCAGTCTTCCAGGAGTGGCCGGGGAGCAGGACCTCCGCCGAGTAGCGCGCAGCGGAATGAAGGCGGATAGGGCCGCTCGCCATGCGCGGCCAGCATGCGCTGCAGCATGGTGGCGACGACCGAGATCAACGTCACCCCGTCATGATCGATCGCGCGGTTGACCTCCACCTCGTCGAAGCGAGGATGAATGACGGCGGTGATGCCGTAGATCGCTGCGCGGAGCAGGATGGCCATGCCGCCGACGTGAAAGAGGGGCATGCAGGCCAACCAGCGATCGTCGTCACGGATACCGAGGTTCAGCACGGATCCGATCGCATTCCACCAGTGATTGCCATAGGTCAGCATTGCGCCTTTGGGCCGGCCGGTCGTGCCGGAGGTGTAGACGATACTGTGCACGGCGCTCGGGTCGATCCAATCGCGCAGGTGAACCTCGGCTTCGGGGACATCCGCGAGTGACCTGATCCCGTTTCCGTCAGGTTGAACCGATACCAGCGTGACGTCGTGCCCCGATCGCTGGCAAGCCTCGAGCGCCAGCGGCGCGGTCTGCCGATCGACGATCAAGAGGTCCGCGCCGGAATCGGCCAGTTGCCAGGAGATCTCATCGGGGCGCAAGCGAATATTGAGCGGCACCAGGGTAGAGTTCAGACGGCTCATGGCGTGGACGATGAATGGAACGTGTTCGCTATTGTGCAACAGGGTGCCGATGCGGCTCTCCACACCGGCGCCGAGCGTTGCCAGCCTGCGTGCTACGTGCGCCACTTCGGCGTCGAGCTCGGCATAGCTCAACCGGCGCTCCCCGCAGACAACGGCAAGCCGGTTCGGTGTCACCGACGCCCGGTGTGTTACCCAGTCTGGAAGAGTGCTTTGTCCCTGGAGGGGCTCCATGTCCATCCAATCAGCCTATCTCCGGCATTCTTCCCTGACCGACACATTGGGGAAGAACCTCGCGTGCTCCCGGTGACGTTTGTCGTACGGTTTGGCGCGATGACACAAGTTCCTCGCCCTACAACGCTTGCGAACACGGCAAATGCCACGCGCTGTGCATGCGAGCACCGCCATCCTCCATTGTAGATGATGATCAGCCCGCGATTCGCAGCCCGTTCGTCACGGTTCGGCCGCCCATTGGGCACAGCGCTGCATCGTCGGCAGGTCGGACGGGAAGAAGAAGATCAACCGGAAACGTGCGTCGCGCACCAGGTGCTCGGCGGACAACCGGAACTGCATCCTCCCGGCGCCCGGCACAGCCAATTTCAGCGGCACGAGCGCCCGCGCGGAACTGACCGGCGCCGACTCCTGCTCGATCCGCTGCCAGTATTCGGCGAACCTCGGCAAGGCGAGCAGTCGATCCAGCACCTCAGGCACCCACGGCTCGACCAGGTGGGGTTCCATTTCCGATCGAAAGGCACGAATCAGCGCGGGCAGGAAGACATCCGGCTCGGCGACAAGTCGCGACAGCGCCGAGTTCTCGTCGAACCAGGCCTCGAGAATCGAGCAACCAGCCAGTCGTCCGAGCGACGGGTCGGTACCGAGCAAACCGAACAGGCGCGGCACCTGTGCGTTCCATGTGATCAGACGGTGGAGGCAATCGAGCGCGTAGGCCGGGAATGGCGCTTGATCGAGCTCCGGCTGACAGAACGCACGCGCCCACGCCGTCTCTGCCTGGTCGGGCGGCGGCATGGAGACCGCGTAGCCAAATTGCTCCAGCACCTCACGGCGCTCGCTATAGCGCGCGCCAATCGCCGCCAGAATCCGCTCGAGCATCGCGCGGCCAGGTTGGGCGACGCGCGCAGACTCGATTCGCTGCAGGTAGCCGGAACCGAGTTCCGCCTCCGCCTCGACCCAGAGCTGGGTCTTCCCCGCGGCCTCGCGCAGCGCGCGGAGTCTGGCTCCGCCGATCGTGCCCGTTACGTGACTGTCCAGGAAATCCATCGGCTGTCCGATTTCGACTTCGATGACGATGACGCCGCCAACAGCGCCCTCTAGCATAGCAAACAGGACTCGGACGACGATCGAGCGGAATGTGTGTGGCTATGTTGGCGACGACCACGGAGAACGCGTGGGACGGTACAAATTCGATGGCCCTCTTCTGGCGCGGCTTCCTGGCGCTGTTGCCACTCTGGACCGGCGCGATACCGGTCGGCGTTGCCTATGCCGTTGCCGCACGTGACGCCGGGATCAGCCCGCTGGCCACGCAACTCATGAGCCTGACCGTCTTCTCGGCCGCGGCACAGCTCAGCGTCGTTTCCCTCTTCGCGCGTGGCACCTCGGCTGCCATCATGGTCGCGACCGTGCTCACGCTCAACCTGCAGCTCTTCCTGTATGGACTGGCGGCCACGCGTGAATCACAACCATCACGGTTCACACGCTTCGTGACAGCTTACTTCGTGACTGACGGGGCCTTCGCGATTGCGGTTCGCGGCGGACGAATCCGCATGTCGGTGCTCCTCGGAGCCGGAGTGAGTATGTTCGCCGGATGGAACGCGGGCACGTTAATCGGCGTCCTGTCAGGCGCGGTTCTGCCGGATCTCGGGCGGTTCGGCATCGATTTCGTCGCACCGCTCATCTTCCTGGCGGTGCTGATCCCGCTGATGCGATCGCGTCCGGCCGTGCTCACGGCGTTCGTGGCCGCGTTGGTAACCCTCGTCGTCTCCCGGGCGTTTCCCGGTGGCACCGCCATTCTCACCGCCGGGCTAACCGGTAGCGTGGCGGGTGCCTGGATGTCTGGGAGGAAACGAATTCCTACGCCTGGACGTCGCCAGGCGACGGACGCGGACAGGAACGAGTCATGACGATCATCTGGACGATTCTCGTGCTCGGCATCGCCGTCTACCTGTTGCGACTCAGCGGGTTCGCGTTCGCGAACGTCAATGTGCCCGAGGTGTGGACCCGCTCGCTCACCTACGTCCCCATCGCGACGCTGACCGCGCTCGTCGTCACGAGTATTGCCGCCAAGCCGGACGAACTGCCCATGCGCATCCTGGCGGCAATGGGCGCGGGAGCGGTCGTCTGGCGCACCGGACGTATGTGGCTCTGCATCGTGACGGGGATGGGTCTCTATCTGCTGTTACGACTGATCTGACCGAACAAGAGAGGGGCTAAGATGAGCGCAGGCACAACCGGAGACATCACAATCCGTACCGAACTCCACCCAGGGGACCTCGGCTGGGTGGTACACCGACATGGGGCGCTCTACGCCCAGGAGTACGGCTGGAATGTCGAATTCGAGGCGCTGGTAGCGAGCGTCGTGGCCGATTTTGGCAAGGCGCGCGACCCGGACCGCGAACGCTGCTGGTTTGCCGAGATCGACGGGCGCATCATCGGGACGGTCTTTCTCGTACGCAATACCGATGAGGTCGGTCAGCTTCGGCTGATGCTCGTCGAGCCGGACGCCCGCGGCCGGGGAGTTGGCACCCAGTTGATCCAGGCGTGCCTCGACTTCGCGTGTGAGGCCGGCTACTCGACGGTCAAGCTCTGGACCAACAGCGTGCTGGTCGACGCGCGCCGCCTCTATGAGAAGTCCGGTTTCCGCCTGGTCGAATCGGAGCCGTACCGGGCCTTCGGAAAGGACGACCTGGTGTCGGAGTTCTGGGAGCGTGAGGTGTAGCGATACTGAAGTGGGACTTGACCAATTTGGTCACGACCACTCTCGGGGACGGGAAATGACAGAGTTCGCGGTCTCAATTCTCTGGGGAAACTGGGCTGCGGCGAGCTGATGCTCCGGTATTTTTGTGTAGAAGGTTGCGGTTCGCTTGAGCGCGTTACTGAATCCCTGCTGGGGGTTGAAGACTCCGACTCGGCGTTTGAACTCAGTTCGCACAGCTCGAATCGGCTCAATCAGGTCGCTGTCGTTTGAGATCACAGCGGCCATTTCGAATTCGTTACGGAAGCAATCCAACAACAGGTAGGTCGCAATATTGACGTCTGAGCCCTTCTCCTCGGTCTTCCACACCTCAACTGTTCGTGGGCCTGCCAACGGTGGATTTACGAGGGGCATTCGAACGGAGCTTGACAGAAACTGGCCTCGGTGGATGGTGAGGTCGGGTAGCGTTTGAAGCGCGCGCCAGTATACCTGTTGCCGAGTTGGGCTCCCGGCGTCGCGTCGGCCGTCAACTTGGGCTGTGAAATAACGAACGCTACCAATCTCGTGACTCGGAAGCATTAATTCGGTGAGCCGACGCAAGTTTAGCCACCGATAGTTCTTGCCGGACCTGTCGTAATGCCTGATCCCATAGTACAGATTGAAGCCATCGACGTAGACATTGATCCGCATCAACCGTCCTTAAACGAAGTGGACCGCCTCACGGCGGCCCTTAGCCCTGTCACCGAAGCAACAGGGGGGATAACCCTAATTATACTGTGGGAAGTCCAGCGTCTCAACTACGAGAATTGGCGTCGTTGCCTTCGTGATCCATGACCTGAAAGCGACCTACCGAAATCTTGTCCACCGTCACACCCAGCCCCGGGCCATCCGGCAAGCGCATCTGGCCGTTCACGACGGCAAGCCGTTCGACGATGAGATCGTCTTCCAGCAACGGTAGCGTCGCGAGTCCACACGCAGGTGATGCATTCGGGAGCGTAGCGGCCAGGTGGAGCGTGGCGGCCACTCCGACACCGCTTTCCAGCGACGAGGTGACGATGGTTCCCAGCCCCGCATTGTGGGCCAGCTCAATGATCTGCCGCGCGACCAGCAGCCCGCCGCAGACCGTTGGCTTGATCACCAGCACGTCGGCCGCGCCACGCTCGATGACGCGCCGCGCCGCTGCCAGATTCGTCACCGACTCGTCCGCCGCGACCAGCATCGGCACGGAGCGGCGCACCCGTGCCAGCCCGTCCAGATCGGCTGACGATACTGGCTGCTCGACCAGCGCGATGTCGAACCTCGCCAACTCGTTCAAAATTCGGATCGCTTCCTCGACTGGCCAGGCGCCGTTGGCGTCGAGGCGCAGGACGACGTTCGGACCGATCGCATCTCGCACCACGTCGACCCGCTCGACCTCGGCAGAGACTGACGCGCCCATCCCAACCTTCAGTTTCAGCGTGTTGAATCCGTGGGAGACGGCGTCACGTGCCTCCCGAACCGCCTGGTCAGGCGTCGATTGGCCGATGGTCGCGTTGACCGGGACAACCGGACGAGCGTCCGGTGTGAGCAGATCAGCCAGTCGAACACCCTGCTGCTGGGCGTGAAGATCAAACAACGCCGTTTCGAGTGCGAAGCGGAGTGCCGACGTGTTGGGGCTCTCCGGCACCCTGGAATTGTCGACAACAGTGCTCGACCTCGTGGAGGAACGAGCCGATCAACTCGGGCACCAGGCTGTTGCAGCAGCGATTCCGACTGCGCGACGTCTCCACCACCGAATTCGGCGAGCGGCGCGGCTTCGCCGACGCCCTGGAGTCCGTCGTCGTTCGTGAGCCGGAGGATCAAGCCCTCGCGATGCGTCGTCACACCGTGCGACGTGCCAAAGGGCGTGACGAACGGCACCGCATAGCGTCGCCAGGAGATCTGGCGAATCATCACAGGATCAGGCCGATGGCCAGGAGTATGCCGAAGATCAGGTGAAGCTGTCCGGTCAGCTTCAGCACCTTATTCAGCGGCCGGCCGGACAGACCCTGGAAGACCGGCTTCGCCAGTCGCGCCGAGAGCGGTAGCGTCAGCCAGGTCAAGAAGATGAACGGACTGGCGCCGCCGAAGTGCCAGACGATTGGGATGAGAATATAGGCCGCCATTGAGAAGAGGGCGTACTGCAGGCGCGCGCTCGTCGGCCCAAGAATGACCGCCAGCGTGTGCTTCCCCGCGCCGCGATCGGTGTCGACGTCGCGCAGGTTGTTGATCACCAGGATGTTGGTCACCAGGAGTCCGACCGGAATCGAGGCCAGCGCCGCCAGCAGCGTGACGTGGCCCGTCTGCAGGTAGGCGCTACCGACGACCGCGATGACGCCAAAATAGATGAAGACGAACAGGTCTCCCAGACCGTGGTAGCCGAGCGGCCACGGTCCGCCTGTATACAGGTAGCCAAACAGAATCGACGTGAGGCCGATGACCACGATCGGCCAGCCACCGACGAATACAAGGTAGATTCCGGCCAGCAGCGCCAGCCCAAAGACCGTGAGGATGCCCCGCTTCAGATCCCCTGGCGTGATCAGCCCGCTCTGCGTGACCCGCGTCGGGCCGAGCCGGTCGACCGTGTCGGCCCCTTTATGGAAGTCGGACAGGTCGTTGGCGAAGTTGGTACCGATCTGAATCAGCAGCGAGGCCAGCAGCGCCACCACGAAGACGACCGGCCGGAACGACGATTCCGACACCCCGACCGCCGTGCCAACCAGTACCGGCACCACCGCGGCCGGTAGCGTTGGCGGCCGCGACGCCAGAAACCAGACTCGCCAACGGCTCGGCGCGGGCATGACGCCGCTCTGCTCCATCTCACATCCTCATAGTGAGGCGGCCGATCGATCGATCGTATCGGCCGCCCAGAATCGCACGCGATAACTTTACGGAAATTTGGGGAACTTGGAGAAATCCGGCTGCCGCTTCTCCATGAACGCATTCCTTCCCTCTTTGGCCTCATCGGTCAAGTAGAAGAGGAGCGTGGCGTCACCGGCCAACTGCTGGATACCCGCTAGGCCGTCGGTGTCGGCGTTGAAGGAGGCCTTCAGGAAGCGGAGCGCGGTCGGGCTCTTGGTCAGCATCTCACGCGACCATTGCATCGCCTCGTCCTCGAGCCGCTCCAGCGGAACGACGGTATTCACGAGACCCATCTCGAGCGCTTCCTGCGCCGAATACTGGCGGCAGAGATACCAGATCTCGCGGGCCTTTTTATGCCCGACGATGCGCGCCAGCAACGTCGCGCCGTAACCGGCGTCGAAGCTGCCGACTTTAGGTCCGGTCTGTCCAAAGATGGCGTTCTCGGACGCAATACTTAGGTCGCAGACGATGTGAAGCACGTGACCGCCACCAATGGCGTAGCCGTTCACCACGGCGATCACCGGCTTCGGCAAGGTACGGATCTGCCGCTGCAGGTCAAGGACGTTCAGGCGCGGCACCCGGTCCTCACCGGCATACCCGCCATGGGTCCGCACGCTCTGGTCGCCGCCGGAGCAGAACGCCTTGTCACCTTCACCAGTCAGCCAGATGACCCCGATCTCATTCCGCTCACGCGCATCGGCAAAGGCATCCATCATCTCGAAGACGGTCTGCGGCCGAAACGCATTCCGCACTTGTGGCCGGTTGATGGTGATCTTGGCAACCCCCTCCCCCTCCGACTGCTCGTATTTGATGTCCTCGTATTCGCGCAATTTGATCCACTTGACGCTCATGACACCTCCATACTGTTGGCGCCGTGCCCTCTCTCACGGCCGCCTGATTGATCGATTCGAGTCGCGAATTCCTCTGTAGTGGCGGCACCTGTGGCCGCCAGGGCTGAATCACCACTCACCGTTGTCGAATCAGGTTCTATTTGACGCCACGTGCCGGGCGGTGTCGCGGTGACCGCTCGACGAAGGCGGCCAAGAGCCCCGCCGCGACGGGATATCTCCATTCACCTCACCGCCACCCGTCGAAACAAGTCCGGGTAATCGAGCACGAGTCCGGCGTCGTCGACGTCCAGTTCAGCGACGAAACCGGTCCCCAGTCCCTCGTAGCGGTAGCGGGCACCATCGGCCCGCTGCTCTTCACAGGTGTAGCGCTGCTCGACCGACTCCACGCTCAGTGCCGGTACCCGGATGTAGGCGACCTTGATCACCTGGGCTCGTCCGGAGGCCAGTCTCAGCCGCCGGACCGGCAGCGTATTGGTGAAGGGAGTCGCCGTCAGGTCGATGTCGGTGCAGCCGTTCAAGTGCGGCAGCGGCAGGCCGTCTCCGTCGCTCCAGGTACCCTCACCGTCAGAACGCAACGACAGGCCGCGGTGATCAGGTTCCCAGAGTTCGACGTCCGCTTCACGCACCCGCCACTCCGCATCGACTCGGATCCGGTAGCGCAGGCGAACCGGCCGGCCATCGAAGAGCCGGAACAGCAGGCTATCCGCCACCGCACCGTCAGGAGCCTCGATCAGGCGCAGGTGCTCGATGCCCGGCTCGTCCCAGGGCTGCCAGACGACGTCATGCTCCATCAGCGCTCTCCGTTCGGAGACGGGTCAGACGGCAGTCGTGCGAAGATGAGCGTGTCGCGCAGTTCACCTGACGTGTCCAACTCGTTATGGCGAAACTGGCCCTCGAGACGATAGCCACTGCGGCGAGCGACGTTGGCACTTCGCTCGTTGCGCGCGTCGCAGCGAATCTCGAGCCGGCGCGCGCCCAACTCTTCGAACGCGAACCGCGTAATGCCGCGTACTGCCTCGGAGATGTAGCCCTGACCCTCAAAGCGCTTGCGACACCAGTAGCCAAGCTCCATCTTGGGCACACTCCAATCGACGTTGTGGATTCCGCTGGCGCCGACGAACGTCTCCCCATCCTTGAGCCAGAGAGACAAGTTGAACTCCCGGCGCGCCAGGAAGTTCACGGCGGAGTTCCGCGCGTATTCCTCGATGCCCTCGACGGTCTGCTCCGTAACCGCCCAGTCCATCCATTCGCGCAGCGAGTCGATCGTCTCCATAACCGCCGCATGGATCGTGGCGCCGTCACCGGCTCGCGGCGAACGAATCAGCAACCGCTCGGTCTCGATGTGATCAGGGATGTCGAGCAGCAGTGGGTTAAACACACTCACTCCATCACCTGTTTCAACCAGGCCCTCACGGCCTGGTTGAAGAGCACCGGCTTCTCGAGATGCACGGTGTGCCCCGCATCCTCGGCGATCAGCAGGCGGGCATTCGGGAGCGCGATCTCCATCCTGGTTCCCAGTTCCACATACTTCTCGTCAAGTTCTCCGGCGATCAGCATGATCGGCATCGACAGCTCTCCAAGTCGATCCCAGACCGGCTCCATGGCACCGGCCCCCATGCCACGCAGGCTATTGGCCAGACCGAGTGCGTTGTTGCTCAAACGCTGGGCACGGTGATGCTGTTGAACATCGGCCGGGAGCCGTCGCTGGCTGGAGAAGAGGGGCAGGCTCTCCCAACGGTCGATGAACGCTTCCAGCCCATCCCGCTCGATCGACTCGGCCAGCGCTTCGTCCGCCTTGACACGCGACGCCCGCTCGGCAGGATCGGCTACGCCTGGTGAGGCGCTCTCGAGGACCAGCGCGCGGACGCGCTCCGGCGCGGCGACTGCGAGATGCAACGCGACGCGCCCACCCATCGAATAGGCGAGGAGCGCCGTCGACTCGATCTTCAGCTGGTCAAGCAGTGCGATCAAGTCCTCGACGCAGCGCTCCATGCGATAGCGATCCGATGCTGCCGGTGACTCGCTTCCTCCATGACCGATCAGGTCGACCGCGTAGGTCGTGAAATGCTCGCCGAAGACGCGCGTGTGATCCGCCCAGCTCTTGGCACTGCCGGTGAAGCCGTGCAGGAGCACGAGCGGTGGACCGGAACCTCTCTCGTCGACATTGACCTGCGTATTATTTATGTAAAACAGTGGCACGGCTCACCTCTTCGACCACCGCCGCCGATACGGCCTTCCAAACCTCGCGGTGCAATGCCACGTTCCGCTCCCGATCGGTTCGCACCTCGATGATCTTGAGCCCGGGTTTCCAGAGCGCATCGCCGACCGACGCACGGAAATCGTCCCAGCCGTCGCTCAGATGATAGCTGGCGCCATAGAGTTCGGCCGCCGGCCGGAAATCGAGCCCGTGCGGCGTACCGAAGAGTGCCTCGAAGTGCTCTGGATCAGCGGCCTGCGGCAGGAAGGAGAAGATGCCACCACCGTCGTTGTTGATCAGAATGATGGTGGCGGTGAGACCATACAGTTTGGCCGCCAGCAGGCCGTTCATGTCGTGATAGAAGGCAATGTCGCCGATCGTCAGGACCAGTGGCCCCTCACTGACCGTGCTGGCGCCGAGCGCGCTGGAGATGACGCCGTCGATACCATTGGCACCACGATTCGAGAGAAAGGTCACGCGGCGCTCGCTGCCTGGAAAGAAGGTGTCGAGGTCGCGTACCGGCATACTGCTGCTGGCCCAGAGCGTCGTGTCTTCCGGCAGCAGGTGGGCCAACTCGGCAAAGACCCGACCCTCGAACGGTTCGTCGATCGATGCGAGCATGACGTCGATTGCCTCGCGCGTCGTGCGGCTAATACGGCGCCACAGCCCGAGCCAGTCCGTATGCCGCGCCGGCTCGATACGCTCGATCAGCGCCTCACACGTCCGGCGTGGGTCGGCGTTCACCATTCGCGCGGCCATCAGCATCGGATCCTCCCACCCCTCGCCGATCACGACGTGGCGTGCGTCCGGGAAGCGCTGCAGGAAGAGCAGCACCGGCTTGGAGGTCGGCATGGCGCCAATACGCAGGACCAGGTCGGGCTTGAGGATCTCGCCCAGGCTGGAATCGCGCAGGAACGCGTCGTAGCTGTCGATCACGACGTCGCGCTCGTCCAGCCCGCAGCGCACCAGTGAAAGCGGATCGGCCAGCACCGGGAATCCGAGCGCTTCGCCCAGCCGTGTGACCGCCGCGGCCAGGTCTGGATCAAACTGCGGACCGCAGATGATCAGGCCGCGCTCGAACCGGACAATGTCGCCCGCCAGGTCATCCAGTTCAGCGCCATCCAGCATTCGCGCGGCCCGCTCGACCGCCACGTAGGGCTCGCCGCCGGATCGCCCGCTCCAGGCCGGTCCGGCATCCGCAAACGCCGCTGGAGGCTCGTCCACTGGCGCCGGCACGAGCGGCTCGCGGAACGGGAAGTTCAGATGGACCGGACCCTCCGGCACGGCCAGCGCGGTTCCCACCGCTCGTCCCGCTAACGTTCGGGCGTAGCGCAGCAGGTCGGGCGTCGTCTCCGGATGAGCCACCTCGACCGACCATTTGGGATAGGAGCCATAGAGGCGAATCTGGTCGATCGTCTGTGGGGCACCGACGTCGCGCAGTTCGGGCGGTCTGTCGGCGGTAAGCACGATCAGTGGCACGCGGCCAACACGCGCCTCGACCACGGCCGGGAAGAAGTTGGCCGTCGCCGTGCCGGACGAACAGAGTATCGCCACCGGCTGACGACTCGCCTTGGCCATACCGAGCGCGAAGAAGGCGTTCGAGCGTTCATCCAGGTTCAGCCAGATTTTCAATTCCGGACGCCGAGCGATCATCAGCGCCAGCGGCGTCGAGCGAGAGCCAGGCGCGATGCAGACGTTGCGCACTCCGGCGCGCACGAGTTCGTCCACGAAGGCGCCGACAAAGGCGAAGAGGTTCTCGGCGTGATTCACTTCGCCTCACCTCGCAGCGCGCCGAGCATCGGCCGGAGTTTGAGCGCCGATTCCTCGTATTCGCGCTGGGGATCGGAATCGCCCATGATGCCGCAGCCAGCGAAGAGCGCGGCGTGATTGCCATCTACCAGCGCAGAGCGCAGCGCGACCGCGAATTCGCCGCCGCCATCTGGTCCTACCCAGCCGACCGGCGACGCGTACCAGCCGCGATCCATGCCCTCATGCGCTCGGATGAACGCCAACGCCGTATCGCGCGGGAACCCGCCAACAGCCGGTGTTGGATGCAATCGTTCGACCGCGTCCAGAATACAGACGCCGTCACGCAACCGGGCAACGATCGGCGTGTAGAGATGGTGGACGTTCGAGACGCTCAGCAATTCCGGCTTGTCTGGCATGATCAACTGATGGCACAGGCCGGAGAGACCTTCCGTCAGCGCCCGCACCACGATGGCGTGCTCTTCTTGATCCTTGCGGCTGTTCAGCAGTGACTCACCCAGCAGGCGATCTTCTTCAGCCGTCGCGCCACGCCGCTCCGATCCGGCCAGACAGGCGGCCTTGAGTTCGTTTCCGTCCATCTCCACCAATCGTTCCGGGGTTGCCCCGAGAAACACCCGATCATCATGATCGAAGGCGAAGACATAGCAGGTGGGATAGGCGTCAACCAGGCGGTCCAGCGCGGCCGCGACACTGAACGGTGCATCCGTCTCCAGACGGACCTCGCGTGCCAGCACAATCTTCTCGGCCTCGCCAAGACGGATCACAGCCGACGCGTCGGCAACCACCTGCTGCCAGTCGCAGGCGGGCCTCGCTTCCGTCAAAGCGACCCGGCATCCAGCTTCGGCAGGCGATTGCGTGGACTGAACCGCGTCCAGCAGGACGTCGATCTCAGCGAGCAGATCGCGCGCCTCCTGATCGGGGTCGGCGTCAGGTTCGACGAGGCTGTTCAGTGTCAACACATGCCGCCCGTCGCGAACCGTCAACAGCAGGCGCGGCAGGATGAGGCGCGTCGCCGGGAAGCCGGACCACATCCCGGTGCCCTCGCGCCGCGGGTCGAACGAGAACCCGCCGAGCAGCACCGGTCCCGTGGCGCGCAACGCGTCGTCCAGGCCATCGACCACGGCATGTTTGAGCAGATCACGCCGTGCCGCCCGAGCCGCTTCAAAGCGGTCATCACGGTCGATCTCAATCGCCTGAGCCACACCGGCTCCGACCAGAGCGAACTGGTGCGACGGCTGGAACCAGAGAGAGCGATCCCGATACCTCGACGCAGCCTGGAAGAACGTCAGTGGGTCAACCGGCGCACATGGCACGGTCAGACTCGCCGGCACCGCGCGTTCATCCCGCCCGGCCTGCTGGCGCGCTCGCTCAAGCGTCGCGGTGAGACGGCTCAAACCAACCGCCGCGTCAAGATGCATAACCATCCGATTCACTCCGGTTTTCTGGCGCGCCGACGCTCCGTCGCAGCATCACGCGCAATTCTGGAAGACTCGCTTCCAACTGACCTGGGTCTTCTTCGAGCACCCAATTCAGCACCACCTCATTGATCGCGCCGAACCAGGCCCTCGCCGCCAACTGGACGTCAATCGGCGGAATCGCCCCCTGATCAACACCATCCTGGAGGTGTCGCGCAATCATCCGGGCGAACTCGCGACGAACCTCGAGCAGCTTCTCGTTCAGTTCTCGCCCGGCGCCGACCGCGTCGATGAGAAAGAGGCGTGTGAGACGACGGTGCGAGCCAAAGGTGTTCAGCACCACTTCCAGCGCCACGTCGATCCGTCGCACCGGATCGTCCTCGGCCTGGATCGCCGCTTCGGCGCGGGTCATCAGCAGGGCGGCCATGCGATCGAGCAGCGCCACAAAGATCGTCTGCTTGTTGGGAAAATGAAAATAGAGCCCGCCCTTGGAGGTCTCGGATTCCGTCGCCACCTCGTCCATGGAGGCGTCGCGATAGCCGCGACGGGAGAAGACATCGAGCGCCGATTCAAGAATGCGTTCCCGTCGTACTTCACTTCGAGTCGGCTCATGCGCCATGCGAACCCACGCTCTCTCGAAAACCGACCGACGCGTCGGTCGGTTCCATTTTACCACCCGTCGCACGCCCCAGAAACGGCCCGCGACGCTGCGTTCGACGGCGCAACTGGCACCGCACGGCGCGGTACCAGATAATCTGACCAGCATCTGGTCCGTCATGTCGATGTGCTGAGAGAGGAATCTGAGTGAGCAAAACGGTCATCATCGGCGGAGGAGCAATCGGACTCCTGACAGCCTACGAGCTTCACCGGCGCGGGGTCGAGGTTACGGTCATCGACAAGGCGGATTTCGGCCGTGGCTGCTCGGAAGGCAACGCCGGCTGGGTCACACCCTCTCTGTCCGATCCCGTACCAGCGCCGGGACTCCTCGCGACCTCGCTCAAGTGGATGATCAAGCGCGACAGCCCGCTCTACGTCCGGCCAAGCTCGATTCCGACGATGGCCCCCTGGCTCTACCGTTTCTGGCGCAACTGTAACGAGGCGTCGTTCAATCAAGGGATGCGCGCCACGGCCCGTTTTGCCCGGCCGACGATGAAGCTCTACGACGCGCTGGTCGAGAACGGCGTCGAGTTCGAGATGCACGAAACCGGGCTCCTCTTTGGCGCGATGGACCCCGAATACCTCGAGCACCTGGCCGACCTGCTCGACATGATGCTCGAATTCGACTACCAGCCGCCGGTCGAGCTGAGTGGGCGTGAACTGCAGGAATTCGAACCGGCGCTGTCGGACGTGGTCACGGCAGGACTCTGGGTGCGTGAGGAGCGGCATGTCCGGCCGGAGACCCTGAGCGCCGGTCTGGTCCAGTGGCTCGACGAGCGCGGCGTCGACCTGCGTCCCGGTGTTGAAGTCAACGGGCTCCGCAAGGGGAACGGGGGCATTACCCACGTCGAGACGTTCGAGGGAGCCATCGAGGCAGACTCGGTGCTGATCGCCGCCGGAGCCTGGTCAGGTCAGGTCGCTCGCCTGGCGGGGGTGGACCTCCCGATGCAGGCGGGCAAGGGCTACAACATCACGGTCCGGAATCCGGAGCTGACGCTCCAGCACGCGACCTATTTCTCGGAGGTTCGCGTCGCCTGCAGCCCCTTCAATGGCGCGCTGCGCGTCTCGGGCACCATGGAACTCTCCGGCGTTAACACCACGTTCGACCCGCGCCGCCTCGAAGCCATTCGCAAAGGGGCGGATACATGCATCCCGCATTGGGAACGTGGTAGTGGCGAGACGACCTGGGTGGGGATGCGCCCGATGCTGCCGGACGGCTTGCCCGCCATTGGCCGCGCACCCGGCTTCGATAATTTGTTCCTGGCCACTGGCCACGCCATGCTCGGGATCACGCTCGGGCCGGTCACGGCCTCGGCCATCGCCACGCTGATGACCACCGGCAACAACGAAGCCGAGCTGATCGCCTTCAGCCCGGCCAGGTTTGGGTGAGGGGGCGACGTCAGGCCCAGACGATCGCGTCCGCCGCGAGCGTGCCGTCTGTCGCATAACGGGCGGCGCCGACCGCGACCGGCTCGGTTCCAAGCTGATCACGCGTGATGTCATCGATCAGAAGACGAATAACGACCGCGGCATTGTCGATCAAGGCATGCTCGTCCAGCTCATCAGGACCGACCCACTGGAGCGTTCCCTCGGTGCAGGACGGCCGGACTGGCTCGGCAAGCTCGCCCGTGAAATAGAGCAGCAATGTCAGCGGTTCGGCCGGCCGATTATGCAGCAGGGACCGGCGTAGCGTGAAGTGCCGAACGTCACCGGCAGTGAGTCCCGTCTCCTCTTCCAGCTCTCGCAACGCGGCGCCGTAGACGTCATCGAACTCGTTCGCTTCGACTCGCCCGCCTAGACCAGTCCACTGCCCCGGCGCGAAGCGCTTGGTTGCGGCACGTTCCAGAAGCAGATAGCGGCCCTTGAACGTCAGCAGGATCATGCTGTAGGCAGCCACACCCGACGAATGGCGCACGTTGTTTGGTATCCCCGTGTTCATCCTCCGCGCTCCGCTGTCGCAACCGAAAATCGGCGGCAACATCCATGCGGCACCACTGAATCGACACCAGGCATTATCATGAATTGCAACTCCACGGACAAACGTTTCGACAATCTGTTGGTCTCCTGATGTTGATTGAGCCGGTACGCCACGATGTTCCCAGAGAGGGGCGAGACCATGCAATTCCCTGACCCACGCGCCCTCGAAGCATCCACCGCCGCGCTGATGAAGCGCATCGAGAAAGAAGGACTCACCGAGCCAGAAGAGATCAACGAGCTTCTGACGAGAATCCAGGCAGAGTCCATGGAGCAGGGTGTTGCCCCGGAGTTCAAGCCGGACACGCCGCTCGAAAGGGCACAGGCGCTGATGTACGAGGCGTTTGGAACCAACGGCACGCGCAAACGCGTGAGCCTGGCCAAGAAGGCCCTCAAGATCTCGCCCGATTGCGCCGATGCCTACGTCGTGTTGGCGGAGGAGACTGCCAAGGACCTCGAACAGGCCAAGGATCTGTTCCAGCACGGGGTCGAAGCAGGTGAACGGGCGCTTGGACCGGACGTCTTCGAAGAATACGCAGGCGAGTTCTGGGGCTTACTCCAGGCTCGGCCCTACATGCGGGCGCTCCAGGGTCTGGCCGAGGCCGAAAACTACCTTGGCAATTACCAACGCGCCGCCGAGCTCTACCACAAGATACTCAGACTGAACGCGGGGGATAATCAAGGCGCGCGTTATGCCTTGCTGTCGACACTCCTTCAAATCGGTGACACAACCGGCGCGCGAAAGCTGCTACGCCAGTACAAGGACGATGCGGCGGCGTCCTGGCCGTACGGCCTCGCGCTCGTGACCTTTCTCGACACGGGCAACACCAAACAATCACGTGCCCGGCTGCAGGAGGCCATCAAACGTAACCCCTTCTTCGCCGCCTACCTCACCGGGGTGCTGGAGTTGCCCGAACATCCTCCGGAATACATGGATTACGGCGGCGAAACCGAAGGGCAAGCCTTGATGCTCGAGCAGGGAGGCGTCTGGTTGTCCAACCCAGCGGCGATGGACTGGCTTGTCGATTCGATGATCTCTATGGGGCCCCCGGCCGGATGGATCGATACCGACTCATAACCTCCCTGACAGGTCCTGGACCGGCACCGTATAATTAATAGATTTGGGTTCTCGTGACTATTGGGCACGCGTTGACGCCCGCAGTGCTACGTACGTACACTTATGCTAAGCCTCGGTTGATCGCGCAAATTCCAGCACGATAGGGAAAAGAGCAGGGCGCCGGTATGGAAACCTCCTACCCATTTCAGTCGAAGCCGCCGCGAGTCAAGCTGCTGCGCGATGAGTCAGCCGCGCATCCCTTCGCGCTGACCGTCGCTGCCGCCTGGACGTGCTACGGGGCTCGGCCAGCCAGTGTCGACAACGTGCTGAAGCTGATGGATTCGGAACTCGACGACGCGAGCGACGAGACCCGTCCGCACCGCCGCTCCCGTGCGCAACGCCTCTACCGTGACCTGTTCGAGGCCGGGCACCACACCACCTTCCAGCACGCCAACTTCGTCTTCGCGCTTGACGGCGTTTCGCGCCTGGCGATCTGGTCCTTCTTCCATCATCACCCACACTACAACTCGGAGCAGGTCTCACAGCGCTACCGCGAAGTCAGTGGCAAGACGATGGTCACACCCGACCTACCGGAAAAGCTCCGGCCGGTCTATCAGGCGGCGATCGAGCGCTCGCTGGAGGGCTACCGCAGACTGACTGAACTGCTCACACCCGGCATCACCGAGCGCTACACGACCGTCTTCCCGGCGCGAGCCAAGGCGCGCGGCCCGGAGGCCGAGGAGCGGGTTCGTGAGGCGGTACAGAAGAAAGCGCAGGAGGTGGCCCGCTACGTCCTGCCGTTAGCCACCCCGGCCCACATGTATCACACGATCAACGGGCTGACGCTGCTCCGCTACTACGTGCTGGCGAACCAGCTCGATGTGCCGGGTGAGGTGCGCTACCTGGTCAATCAGATGGTCACTGAGGTACTGGCGGTCGATCCCTTCTTCCTGGGCGCGCCAGATTACCCGCTCGATCTGAGCGTGCTTGGCGAGTCCGACACGCTCGAGTATGAGGCGCTCCAGCAGTTGCGCGTCAATCTGGATCAGAATAACGGCGAGGCATTCTTCGAGCAGTTCGACGCGGCGCTCGATGGATTGGATTCAAAGCTCGCCGGTTATGAACCGAATGCGGAGCAGACGCTGGCGAACGCCGTGCGCACCGTTTTGGGGCGAACGGCGGACGAATTGCCAGATCGCGAGGCCATTGCCCGCGTCCTCGACCCGGCCCAGAACCGCTATCTCGGTCATCACCTGTTTCTTGCGATGAACTCGAAGCTGATGCAGACCATGAACCAGGTGCCGTTCACCTTCCAGAAGCGGATCAGCGGCGCCGAGGAGGCGCAGAACCAGCGGCACCGCGGCACCCTCTCCTCCAGTCCGGTGCTGACCGCGCACCTGCGTCAGGAACCGGACGTCATCGTGCCGTACGACGTCACGCGCGTGCCCGAGGCACTCGAGGAATACCACGCGACCGTCGCGGCCCTGTGGGACGCCAAGAACCGGCTGCTCGATGCTGGAATTCCCGCGGAGAAGGTCCTCTACCTGCTGCCGAACAGCCACCACGTCCGCTTCTACGAGACCGGCACACTGATGAACTATTACTGGAAGTGGATCAAGCGGCTCTGCTTCGACGCCCAGCGCGAGATCTTCGAGACCGCCCGCCAGGAGACGGCGCAGGTGGCCGAGGCGCTGCCGGAGATCGGACGTTACGTCAACCGCCCGCCCTGTGTCGTCCGCGCTGAGGCCGGCCAGAGTCCCAAGTGCCCCGAGGGCGAGCGCTACTGCGGCGTCCCCGTCTGGCGCAACTACGACTTCAGCACGCTGGCCGAGCGACGGGTGCTGTGAGCTGGCAGTGTCCAAACCTACTCGCGCATGACAAATTCAAACGCACGCACGCTACGGAATTCGCAGAGCGCGCGCGCAGACGTGTGATGGAACGAGACGCGGGACCAGAGCTCAGTCCTGCCTGACGATATCGACTGAGATTTCCACCGCCGGAGTCGTTCCCCTGTTCTCAAGCCAGTGTAAGGTGTTCCGGTCCTCGGGCCAGCCAACTCCCGGCCCATAGTCCGTCGCGACTCCATCACGATGGTCGGTGATCGTTCCTTGCAAGATGTAGACGATGCCTGGCCTGTCGACGTGGTCGTGAAGCGGTCCGAATACGCCTCCAGGGTCGAAGGTCACCATTCGCATGCGAAGCTGGCGCCCTGCCATGCCCTCGATCTCAGGACCAAGGTCAACCGTTTCAAGTAACTCCACCTTGACACCCGTTGTCTCAGGCACCGCCTGTTGGTTGCTCAACGTGCTCTCCTCGTTATGACTTCCAGTACCGCAGGTTCGACCAACCTCCGGAGCGACGTGATCTCCGAGAATCCTTCAAATCTCCCCGGTCGGTAGGAGACGCGTGACGGCGGATATGTTCGCGAACGCCATCAGCACAGTCTATCTGTATCGAGGTTCGATGTGGAGTGTTCCGGTCCTCAAAACGATACCCGTCATCCAGCGAGGTTCAACAGCCCCATGCATACTGGAAACAGCGTGCATCTGTCGCTCCGGTCCCAGCCATCCTGAGTAGTTGACCTCAGTGGTTCTGCCACCTGCACGGGCACCATCGTGATGCGGTCGTTCCGAGTGGTGCGCAGCGCTAGCTCGCTCCCGCGCGTCGAGAAGGGGTCAGCAAGGGAGACGCGAAGGATCTTCGTATTCTCGATGTGCATATGCGCGTCAAGGATACGGAGATCCTTCGCCTTCGCAACGTTCAGGAGTGTCAACTTCTTGGTGGTCGACTGATTGGAGCGCCCACGGAGCATCCGCCCATCGCCGTTGGCCTCACGACGATTGCGAACAAGCAGCAGCGTCGATCGGGGGTTCGACGATTAGAACGGCAATCCCTTACTACCCATGACGCCCTTGAGCGCGCACAACTCGCCGCCGTGATGGACGGCGTGCCAGACGACGACGTTGGTGAGAAATTGTCCAAGCGGGCGGTCGTCAATGAAATTCACAATCCGGTCGAGGTCCGCCTCGTCCAGGCCGGAGAGCGTCTCGTCGGACTCGTTGTAAACCTGTTCGGCATAGTCACGAAGCGCCGCGTAGTCGGCCTGCGGCAGGCTTGCCACCCAGCCGGCGTAATCCCCTCCGAACGGAATCATGCTGATGCCGGTCTTGTCGGCCCAGCCATCCCGGTCAAACAGCAAATCCTGGTTCCGGACCTTGCTGTTCATCAGATAGTCCTCGCTCATCACCGTATGCACGTAGATCGTCGCGATCGACTCGATGGTTGCGTCGTCAATCTTGCGATGCAGCTGCTCAGGCGTTAGCCCGGTCATTGCCTGTTCGGCGATGTCATGTCCCTGCTTCAGACCGCCACGAAGGACCGTGATCGAATCCAAGTTGCGCCCCTTTCGGAATACCCGTAACGAACATCTGTTCTGAACGTACATTATCTGAGGGGCAGGGTGTTGTCAAGCCCGAGCCGCGTCATTCGATATTGAGACGGTCTGTCGTCGGCGGAGATTGTAGAGGATGTTCGTCGCGTCCGTGCTATGATGCTCAGGTCATCTCGTTCACGTCATTCGAGCAGCGTGGGAGGTCCTATGTGGCATTACCTTCGCTTCACGGTCCTATCTGCCGGCGCCCTCGGCTTGGTATTGGCCTTCGGGTTCGCCTTCCAGCTCGCCTGGGCAACGCGACTCTGGCCCTGGCACGATTCTCGTCTCAGCTACATCTTCGTTGGCTCAATCTTCGCCGCCGTCGCGGCACCGTGCCTCTGGATCGCGGTCTCCGCTGAGCTCGGCGCAATCGCGGGTGTCGCGCTCGACGTCGCCGTCTTCGCGACCATGGCCGGGGCGTATCTGATACGGCTCTACATCAGTCGATCGAGCGGTCAGTTGCTCGCCAGCGCGATCGTCTTGCTGGTTATCGCCGTGGGGGCGGTCACGCTCTACCTCGATAGCCGCTCAATCCCGGTTCGCGACCAGCGACCGATTCCCTTTCCTGTTCGTATCTCCTTCCTCGTCTTCGTAGCCGTGCTCGTACTCGCCTCACTGGCCCTGTTCCGTCACGCCGCGCACATCTTCCCCTGGCCGCTGCAGGCAAAGACGTCGTTCATGGCCGGTGCCGTCTTCGTCAGCAGCGCGGTCTATTTCGTCTACAGCTTCACCAGGCGCTATTGGGGCGAGGTTTCCGCTCCGTTGATCGCGTTCCTGGCCTACGACCTCGTACTGATCGGCCCATTCGTGCGCCATTTCGGCAAGGTGCTTCCGGCACACCGGCTCAGCCTCATCCTCTACGTCGTGGCATTGCTGATCAGTGGTGGAATCGCGACCTACTATCTCCTGTTCGCCCCGTCGACGCGGCTCATTGGCTCGATTTCTGACGACACGGGTCAAGTTGACGCCGGAACCGCTTGAGCGCTAGACCTCGAGCATCTCGACGGTACGATTGAGGACCTGGTCCTTCAGATCGTCCCCGAGCGCGTCCTGCAGCGCCTTGGTCAAGGCCTTGCCGCCCGCGTCGGCCGCCTCTTGTGAATCCCAGAGGCTAGTCGAGAGAAATTCTTGGGTCCGGTCGTCGAAGAAGAAGGTGATGGAACTGAACCCATCCTGCCCTTTCACGACGTCACGCAGTCCGGCGATTGCCTGCTCGACCTGCTCCCGGCTGTTCTCGCCCACGATGAACGTGGTGTGTTGTCCATACATTTTGTGACTCCTGTCAGACACCGTCATCGGCACAGAGGCTCCCTATCAGGGTCCCACGTCAGTCCCACGATTCGTCAAGTTCCACCGTCGAGATCGTGTGGATGGTCGGAAAAGCGCAGGAAACCGGCCATGGGCGCAGGTTATGCGAAGAGTCAACGGCACGACAAACGACGTGCGTCGTTGGGAACCACGCAAACGCGATCGGCTCGTTTGCGACGGAATACACATTGAAAGCGGTTCAAGGCATGGCAGTACTTTCCGTGCTTGAGGGGTTAATCGGGCGATACGTGCAGCGAGCGACCACTCCAGTGGTTCAGCGTCGTGTTGAGCGACGGCTGTCCGAATGGCGCGACGTCACCATCCCGCGTGAACGGCCCCAGGCCTGGTGGACAGACGACGCTCGCTGGTATCCCGGTGGCACGCCACCTCGGCAACACAACACGGTCACACCCCTCATCGACGGGGACGAGTACTTTGTGGCGCTGCGTGAAGCAATCGAGCATGCGCAACACTATATCTTCATCGTCGGCTGGTTCCTGACGCCCTACATTCCACTGACACGGCAGGGCGACCAGGACATCGAGGAAAGTCGTCTACTGCCACTTCTGTGCGATGCCGCACAGCGCCTCCCCGTACGCATCTTGCTCTGGAGTGGCACGCCGGCGTTCCTTCAGCCAACCAACCGAATGGTTCGTTCGGTGCAACAGGCCATTGACCAGGAAGCGAGCGGAGACCTGGTCTGTCACCTCGATGACACCGCTCCGGCGACGCATTGCCACCATCAGAAGATGGTCGTCATCGATGGGCAAATCGCCTTCGTCGGCGGCATGGACCTGACGACATTTCAGGGTGATCGCTGGGATACCTCCGGCCACCCGATTCGCCGGAGCGTTAACTGGCACGATGTGCAGATCGGTCTGCGCGGCGAAGCGGTCGCCGATGTCGAGCACAATTTCCACCAGCGCTGGAAGGGCTCCGGCGGTGGGTCGCTGCCGCACATCGATCCGGTGGTGGACCCGGACTGGATGACTCCAGTACAGGTTGTCCGCACCATCCCGTCCGGTCTCTACGACTCCGTGCCCGACGGCGAGTTCGGCATCTATCATGCCTACTGCACCGCCATTCGCGAGGCGAAGCGACTCATCTACCTCGAGAACCAGTATCTCTGGTCGAGCGAGATCGTCGACGCACTGAAAGAGGTGATCGATCGGCCCCACGACGATCCGTTCCGCATCGTACTGGTGCTGCCCGCCCGCGCCTACAGCGGCAAATGGGATAACGACCACCACGTCAAGGAATTGCGCGACGCGGATCGGGGGCGTGGCATCGTCTCGATCTATGCCCCCTACGCGTCAGGGCCGTCGGCTGGGAGCGAAGCATTCGCATACCGGGCCATCTACGTGCACGCCAAGGTCGCGATCATCGACGATGAGTGGTTCACGGTTGGATCGGCCAATCTCAACGACCGCGGCATGATCAACGACAGCGAGATGAACGTCGCGGTCCGCGACCCGGAGATCGCGCACGCGCTCAGGGTTCGGCTCTGGTCCGAGCACCTCGGCATCGACCCCGACGTCATCGAGTCGACCCCAATCGTCGACCTGATCGACCGCATCTGGCCCGATCAGGCCCGTCAGAACGAGGAGATCTCCCGGCACTCCGAGCGTCCGCTGGCCGGGACGGCCCACCCCTATAGCACTGGGCGCATGCCCGGCTCGTGGATACTGGAAGAGGCGGAGCTGCTGACGTTCGAGCATTGATCGCGTTCGAGGCTAGCGGAAGCTCTGGATGCCACTCTCGAAGGCGTCGGCGTCACCGTCTCGCAGCCCGTCCAGCGCCTCTTTGAGCGCGTAGGTGCCCCGGTAGAAGCGAGCGCGATCGCGCATGTCCGCCAGCTCCGGGTACACGCGGCACATCCGCTCGAACAGCGCGTCACCGGCGGTTGATATCGACGCGGCGTCAATTGCCGGATCGCCAGGACCAGTGAAGCTGAAGTCGATTACCCCGCTAACCGTCTGCGTGTCCGGATCCCACAGGATATTGCTCGCGCCGAAGTCTCCGTGCCGGACGACCGGACGGAACGCCAGCCGTTCGGGATTCGCGAGGTATGCGTCGAAATGCTCCGCCACCTGCTGCCGCGCGTCCGCCCGCATATACGGAAACAGCCGTTCGCGAATCTCGCGGTACATCTCGACCCAATGCTCGCGACTGTCCCGCAGCGGCCTATCCATACCCAGCGTCGCCAGAGGCACGCCATGCAGCTCGCGCAGGAACAACGCGAGCTGGTCCGCCAATCGCTGAAGATCCGACGTCTCCCAGAGCCGCCACCTGGGCACGCTGGAGTGGCTTCACCCGGAATCATCGGGTAGCTGACGAACGGATCATCGCCGCTGAAGTCTCCGAATTCGGGTTCGGGAACCGCCAGAGACACGTACGGCCGAATAGCCCGCAGCACGGCAACCTCGTCCACCAGCATCGCCGCGGCGTAGGCCGAGCGCGGAAACCGCACGACCAGCTCGTCATTCAGCAGCAACGCGTGGTTGAACTGGCCGTTGACGTATTCAACTCGCTCGACGCGCAGGTCCGGTCGAAGGCGTCGCAGCCGCGCGAGCAGGACGTCGACGATCTCCGGCTGCTTGTCCGGCATCAGACCGTCCCGCCGCCATCGACGATGATGTTGCTGCCGGTCACCCAGCCCGACTCGTCCGACGCGAGATAGATCGCGGCGCTGGCAATGTCGTTGGGCTGGCCAATCCGACCCATTGGCAGTCCGCGGCCAACCTCCGTCACCAGCGCATCCTGCTGTGGTTGTCCGCCAAAGCGCGCCCGCCGGAGAAGCTCGGTATCGATCGCGCCCGGCGAGACGCAATTCACCCGCACGTTGAACGACGCCAGATCGAGCGCCGCGGCTTTGGACAGCTGGATCACCGCCCCCTTGCTCCCGCAGTAGGCGGCCCGCTGGCGAAGTCCCCGTACGCCGGCCGTCGAGGCGGTGTTGACGATGCTGCCGCTCCCCTGCTGGCACATTATCTGAGCAGCCCATTTGGTTCCGAAGAAGACGGAGCGGACGTTGGTGTCGAAGAGTTGCTCGAACTCCTCCTCGGTCGTATCAAGAATCGTGCGCGGCAGTGCCGAGCCAGCGTTGTTCACCATCACGTCGAGCCGCCCGTAGCGCTCGGCCATGTCGGCAATGACACGCTCAAACTGCGAGAGGTTCAACACGTCGAGTTCGACATAGTCGGCCCGGCCTCCCGCTGCCGCGAGCCGTTCGACCACCTCGATCCCACGCGATGCGTCGCGTCCGGTGAACGTCACCACGGCCCCTTCAGCGACGAAGCGCTCGACAATCGCCTGCCCAATGCCACGCGTGCCCCCGGTTATCAGCGCCACCTTGTTCGCCAGCCGTGTCCCCATTGACCCATCCTCACATTCAGTCGAATCTCGTTCCGGTTGCCGCCACCGGCATGCGCCGGTCCTCGGGCATCGCCGGACCTCATCGGATTCTAGCTGGTAACGCGCGCAGGGGTGACGTACGGGACGCTCGCCGCCGTCACGACGCCTGACAGAGTACCAACGTACCCGAATCTCGGTACTCTCATCCGCTGCGGAGTGTGACGGAAGTAACGTACGCTGATCCCAGGTTGAGCGACTCGACGCGATGGCGCGCAGTGAGCACGAGAGGTGACATGATCGAGAGTACTTTCAATCCAAACGTCGAGGGGCTGTACGGTCTGCCGGACCTCGACGACTCCACCCTGCATGAGTGGGACTCCCTGAACAATCTCCTGGCAGAGTTGAAGCAGCAGTCAGCAACCACGACGGGGCCGGGCAACTTCGCGATTCCCGCGCTGCTCGGCGATGGGGACGGCATCGCTCGCTGGGTGATCGTGCTCCATAACGTGCGCAACCTTACCTATGTGTCGCGGCTGCGAGGCGAACTTCCGCGTATTCCCTGGTGCATCGCCGCGCGGGTCATCGAGGTAGGAGCCGGCGAGATCCGGGTTGGGGTCACGACCACGCGGAAGATTGACCTGGAGCGGATTACGGCCGCCGTCGCCGAACTGGTCGACGAGGATCAAACCGCGACGATCCACGTGCAGCCAGTATTGCGCGAGCCGACCGGAGGCACCTGGGTGTCGGCAGACGACGCGGCAAACCGCCTCGGCGTGAAACCGCGAACGGTGAAGCACTGGATCGAGCTGGGACTTGTCTTCGCCAAACAGGCGGAGACCGCGACGGGCAAGGAATGGCTCATCCGTACTGGCCAGTCGTTCACGCACCAGCTGATTGGAGTCTGAATTGGCCTTCTACGGAGACTTGAGCGACTTTCCAATTACCGACATGCTCTCGATGATCGCCAGCCGAGGGAAGTCGGGAACGCTTCGCCTGAACACGCCGATCGACATGATCACCATTGTCTTCGATCGGGGAAACGTCGCGTCGGTCAGTTCGACGGAGGTGAATCAGCATATCGGGCGCCTCCTGATCAAACATGGATATGTGACCGAGCAGCAGGTGGAGCAGGGCCTCGTCCTGCAGGCGCTCAGCACACCCCGGGCACGCATTGGTGAATTGCTGGTCGACATCGGCTATGTGACCCAGAAGCAGGTCGCGGAGATGGTTGCGATCCAGCTGAAGCAGTCGCTCTTCCGCATGCTGATTGATTCTAACGGCAGCTTCACCTTCACGCCCTCGGATCCACCGATCAGTATTGGCGGTTCGGAGCTGCGAAACTCGATCGAGTCCGTGGTGCTCGATGCGCTGCGATTGGCCGACGAATGGCTCGCCACGCATCCAGCCCGCCAGGTGATTTCGATTGCCGATAGCGACGTCGACCCCGCGCAGCTGGCCGACCTGACCGACCACGAGCGAGATATTCTGACGGCCACGCTCAACGGATCGGCACAGCTCCACTCGCTGGCGCTCGAGCTACCCATCTCGATTGCCGAGTTCGACCGGTGCCTCGCACGCCTCAGCGCCCGGAACCTGGTGCGGATCAGCCCGCCGCTCGTCGGCGTCGAAGCTGCCTGAACCGCCCTCCGGAAGTACGCTCACTGACGCGTCCTCGCGCCGGTCCAGGCGCGCTTGCCTGGCGACCAAACCGTCAACCGCCTCCTGACGTAAATAGTTTGTGAGGGAACGTACGCGGGAATTCGGACCGACGAACCCGCAACCATGCGCCTCCCGGGTCGTTCTACTCCGCGACATTCTTCATCCCGAGAAACGAAAAGGATCGGACTCTTGAACGCGACGATGAGCAAGGTCACGATCGACGATCGTCAGGTCTGGTGCGTTTGCTGGCGATCTCCATCTCGACGCTCCTCCTCCTACTGGTACTTTGAGCGCGAAGCAGAAGCGGCCGCGGCACACGAGCGGCTCATGAGCTGGGAAAACAGTCAATCGTCTGGTGGCGAACGCGGCTCCGGCACGCGACGGGGCTAGGAACGAGCAAGCACCCGGGCAGCGATTACCGCCGGTGAAGCGAGCAAGCGCTCGTCATTCGTCAACGATGGCGAACGCGCGAACCGGGACCGCCGAACCCCCGCGAATCGGCAGTGGCGCGGCAAAAAACCGAAAATCGTATAGCGGCAACTGCTCCAAGCCGCACAGGTTCTCGACGATTGGAAGCCCTGACTTCAGCAGGACGGAATGCGCTGGTCGCGTTCCGTCGTGGATGTCGTCGATGTTCCATGAGTCGATGCCAACGAGCGCGACACCCTGCTGGCAGAGCAGCGATGCGGCTTCACCGGTAATATACGGATTCGGATCGAGATACTCCGCTCTGCCCCAGCGCGATGACCAGCCCGTCAGCAAGAGGACGGCATGCCCAAACAAATCCGGCTCTTCCGCAACCAGCGTGAAAGGCGGGTTGCCTGCATCGTCATCAGTGAGGATCCGTATCTCCAGCGGCTTTGCCGGCGCTCAGTGGCTGCGCTGACCCAGGTTCGCTGGGCTTAGGCGGCGTGCAGCAGCCGTCGGCGGAGCAAGTCGAGCTTCATACGTCCATAGGCACCCCGCTTCAACAGCTTCAGCTTGGTGATCTGTCCTTCGACGGGCCCGTTTGACCAGGGCAGGGTGAGGGCCGCCGTGACGGCGTCGAGGTCAATCTCCAGCGCCTTGGCGAAGGTGCGCAACTCGGGGATCGGTCCGCTGCGGCAGTCAGCCAACCAACACGCGAGTCGGGATCCTTGGCGTTCGCGAACCATGGTCACGACCCGCATGGTCAGCTGCTGCAACGGGAGCAGCTCGGGATGACGGCGGAGGCACTCCCACACGGCTCGATCCGCCGGGGAACGCTCCGGATCGTCAGCCTGAAGCACCAACCAGGCCAGCTGCTTGGGGCTCGGGAGCCGACGACGGGAACGCACCGTCGGTTGAGTGTCAGCGGTCCGATGGGCGCGAAGCCACTTGGCGACCAGGGAGCGTGTTCCGGTGAAGCCCTGTTCACAGATCTCGCGCCACAGCTGGCTTTGATTGGTGCAGCCCTCGGCCAACCGCTGACGAAGATGGGCGGCGTACGGCTTCACCTCACTGCCACGCCGGTAGCCGCGCCGCTCAGGTGGCCGCCGGTCGGCCTTCAGCCAGTGACGCACCGTGGCCACCGACAGGTCACATTCCCCAGCGATCTGGCGCAGGTTGAGTCCCCGTTTCTGCGCGTCCTTGACCGCCTGGAAGCGCCGTTCCCGTTCGGCATGTTTCGCCGCTTGGATGCGTTCTCGCGCCGGTCCGGGATCGTACTGCCGCGGGGGCGGCCCATCGTACGGATCCGCGCCGCCATCGGTCGCATCGTCGTCTTCCAAGAGTTGGCGCAGCTCGGGCCGCAGGCGATGCAGGGCGCGTTCGGTGGCCTCGCGGAGCGAGCACAGCAGATGGAAGCGATCGGCGACCTGGGTGGCGTGCGGGAGACCCGCATCGACCCCGCGAGCAAACTCGCGCGACCGGTCTCGGGATACCACGGTGACCGTCGAACACTGCTGCAGTCGTGTGGCCACCGTTTCTGAAGTCCGCGTCGCCAGGAGATCGAGCGGACAATGGCGCTCCAGGTCCACCAGGATCGTGCCATACGACCGGCCACGACACAGCGCAAAGTCGTCAATCCCGATGGCCGTCGGGAGCGGGAGATTCGGCGCTGGGGTGGCCCGCAGGATGCGCAGCACGGTGTCCCCACTGGTGCGGACGCCAAGGCGACCCGCGACGCGGGCTCCGGCCTCACCGCCCACCGCAAAGCCGATGACGCGGACCGCGTCGGTGACGCGCGGGGTGCGTCGCACGCGGGACGGTGTGACCGACGACAGGTGCTCCACATAGGTGTGCTTGGCACAGGCCGGTGTGTCGCAGAAGAATCGCCGCACCTGGACGTCCAGGTGAACGGGGATACCGAGGAGTGGGAGATCCTGCACCTGACGGCGAGTGTGGCTATGGACGCGCGTGCTGAGCTGTCCGCACTTCGGACAGCAGGCACCGTCGCAGCGACTTCGCAGCTTGATCCAAAGCTGATCGGAGTCGATCCGGACTTGCTTCAGGATGCAGTCTGGAAAGGCGTTGGCCAACCCGGGAAAAGACATGGCGGCACGGTTTCGCGTGGAGGCAGGACGAAGACGACCGTTGACACTCAGTCTACCGGAGACCGAATCATCCGACTGGGGTACCTTCACGCTGGTTGCGGAAGAGCCACTGTCATCCGGCCGGTTCCACCACCGTTATGCGAGCAGGTCCAGCGCGGTGGCCGAACGGAAAGCCGAAGGCAGTTTGCTCCGACTCAAAGTTGGCGGCGCCGAAGCCGAGGATGAAGCGCCCGTTGGAGATCTCGTCCAGCACGTCGGCCATCTTGGCCAGCAGGGCCGGGTTGCGGAAGGTGTTGGCCGTCACGAACGGCCCCAGCGTGATCTTCGAGGTGACACCGGCCAGGGCGCTGAGGAAGGTGAAGACCTCCCAGCAGCCGATCTCCACACCGTGGGTGGTGCGCACCAGCAGGTGATCCGGCAGCCAGAAGGAATCGAACCCGACCGCTTCGGCCGCCAACACCAACTCCTTGATGTCGGCAAAGCGGGGCGTGCGCCCATCCAGCGTCGTCTCGCCCAGCAGCGTGTTCGCGCCGATCTTCATGCGCGTCGACTCGCTCTGCGTCATGCTGATCTCCTGTCACTCATCGTCAAGAGCGGAGGGGCATGATAGCAGAGGTTGGCCGACGCGCGGCCCGCATCAGGTCAATTCCTGGCTCATCCGACCGGCTGAGCCAGCTCCCAGACGTTCCCTTCCGGGTCCTTGAAGTGCGCGGTTCGCAGTCCCCAGGGCTGACCGACCGGCTGCCGCACGAATTCCACCCCTTTGGCAGTCAGATCGCTGAAGAGCGCGTCCACTTCTTCCACAAAGGAGACCATCTGGAAGGTGGTGCCGCTGGGGCGGCTCGTCGCGATGGCGCCATCACCCAGCAGTTCCTGTCCGGCGGAATTCGCGATGAGCAGCAGCATGGCCGAACCGAGCGAGAACATCACCGACTGCGGATCTTCGTCGCCGATCTCGAGCCCCAGCGTATCCCGATAGAAGGCTTTGGCACGGTCCAGGTCCGACACGAAGAGGACCACCACGTTGATCCCGCTCAATTTCGCGCTCGCCGTCATCACCTGATTCCTCTCACATCAACGGCTCGTGCGGCATCGGCCCATTCGATCTCGTCTCAGAAGCCGCCGTAGATCCCCGGGAGACCCATGTTGCCGAGAACCAGGGAGATCTCACCACCGTGATGGATCTCGTGCTCGAAGACGTGCCAGATGATCCACTGTCGTCTGTTGGAGCCAAAGAACTCCTGCTCGCGCTCACTCAACGCGGACGGGGCCGGGAAGACCTCTGAGAGATCCGCGGGCGTCCAACTCGCCAGAGCATCAGCGACCATCTCCCAGGTCGAGTCGAGCCCTTCAACCAGCGCGGCGGCGTTCAATGTCGGGGGCTCCTCGGAATCGCCCGGATCCCACTGCATGATTGGAGCCAGATCCGCGTTCCCTTGACCCATCCAGAGATGGAACCACCAGACGCGGTTGCCGATGATGTGCTGCGCCACTTTGCCGATCGTCCACTCGTCGGACGAGACGGGTGTGGCCAGCTGCTCGTCGCTGAGCGGCGCGATCATCTCCTTCAGCATCTTCTGATATCTCGCCCAGCCGCCGTAGACCGTATCGAGTCGAACGTCTTGCTCTTGCTGCACCATGACCTTTGCTCCTCACTGAATGATCAAACCCTGATGAACATCCTAGAGACCGGTGGGTCTGGGGACAAGCAACCCAAGCACCCCCGCGCGGCCTCTAGGTGATAGTCGAACGGGTTCGACCGATTTCGACAGGGAAGGGGACGAAGGTGTGGCAGACATAACGTCATGCTCATCAACAATGGATGTGTTCGGTGGAGTGGTCTGCCGCACGCACGTTGTCATCCTGAATAGTCGACCACAGAGAATGTGCCACCGAAGAGGCACCCAACGCCCCCTTGTCATTCTGAGCCCGCAGGCGAAGAATCTCTCTTCCGATACCGGTGGCACCTACTCGAACTACAAAGAGATCCTTCGCGCGGCTCAGTACTCCAACCATCATGAATTGTCCGGCTGTCTCCGCCAACGCGCGCCGCTTGCTCATCTCCTTCGGCAAGCGGAAGTGCTCCGCACGGGTCGCATAGCGCGCGTACCACTCGTCGGGAACACGCGCCTGCAGCCAGTCCGGCGCCACCACCGCGAGCCGGTTGAGTACCAGGCGTAGCGTCTCGAGGACGCACTCCAGCCGATGCAGCGTGCGCACGGCGGCCAGGACATGGGTCGAGTCAGTCCGCTGCGTGCCCCGGCTGGTGAGCAAGCACCGTGCCTGACAGGCCGCCAGGAGGGTATCGAGCAGCCGCGGCGCGGCGTTCTGGGACAGGAGGCGCTCGCGGAAGTCGTGCAGCAGGGTGAAGTCGAAGCCAGGATCGGTCAGCTCCAGGCTGAGGGCGTACTTCCAATCCAGACAGCGGCGCACGGCGTCCGCAGCCTGGCGATCGGTCAGCCCCTCCAGATACTGTATGACCAGCACGAGTGCCAGACGCCAGGGGGCGACTTCAACGGGTCGGCCTTGCGCGGGATAGAGGTCAGCAAAGAGCTCATCCGAGTACAGGGTGCCAAACTCGGTGCGCAGGTCGACGTAAAGGTTGCCCTTCGGGAAGGCCGCTTGGACGGCGGCAGCGGGTGCGGGTGTAACGTCATGGGGCTGCTCCTTCGGCGGCAATGACAACGGGTGGGGAGTGTCAGTATGGCACAGATCCCCGCCGACGAGACCGCCGAGAGAGGTTACCCAACAGAGTCATGTCGTGGCCGGGTGCACCTCCAAGGGCCATGGCGATTGCGTCCACGACCGTCGCCAAGCGGTTCGTGCGTCGGGCTGACGGCGCGACGAGTTCGGGGAGCCGCTCGGTGAAGATCTCGCGCGGGCAGGTCGGATTGTGGCAGCGCCAGCGCCGGGTGTGGAGTTCGAGCTGCGCCGTGAGTCCATGCCAGGGCAGATCGGCCAAGGTCCGCTGATACCAGCGGTGGACGCAATCAGTCGGCTGGTGGCAGTCAGGACAATCGACCACCGGGCGATACGTACGAAACATGAGCGTGATCGTGTCGCCGTGCGGGTGGATCGCTTCGAGATGGACGGTCGCGGGGTCAGAGTTGATCGTGGCGAGTGCCATAACGCGATGCTTTCACGAGGCATCGGTAAGGAACCTCCGTCAACACTGCATCTTCGACACCAAAAGCTCGGGGGAGCCACCATCATGTGGCGAGGTGTGCTACGCCCGAGTGAGCGTACAGCTCGTCTGGGCGCTCCTTCCGCTGCTCAAGGCGTCCGATCCGGATGAGCGTGCGGCCTTAGCGGTCGAACTGAAGGCGGTCATCGTCCGCTACCGGTCACCAATTTGGGAAAGCCCTGCTCAGATCGGTGAACACTCCGAGCAATCATAGGCCCTACCGCTTGCTGCATGTTCGTGCCGAGCCCCGTTGTCACCGGGTCAAACCATTTCCAGTGCCCGAACTCAGTCCTGCGTACATTGTCACCGCTTTGATACAGAAGCTGCGTCCGAACGACACCGCTGCGACGCCTCGGCGAGTACCCTGCGGGGAAGCACGTGCCATGAGCGCAGGAGGTGACGATGGAACTGATTGTTCCGATGAAGCACCTAACGTGGTGACCATCGTTCGGCGACTGGGCCAAACTGGCGGACCAGTCGCACCATGGTGGCCATCTGATCGTCGTTTGACTGTTGCGTCTCGGCGTGCTCGGTTACACTCGATGCGCAAAACGGACTCACGCATCGGGTAACGAACCTCGGAGGTTATCGTACGGTCATGAACAATAAACGCACAGCCATGTTCTTCGCGGTGTTTGCGGCCCTCGTTGCGGCCGGCACGGCCCCGATCGACGCCAACTCGTCGAGCCCTCGCGGACTTGTGGTCGCACCTCTGATCCTGGTGGCCTTTCTGCTCTGCGCCGCAGGGTACTATGCCGGGCTATCTCGGAATCAGCCCTAGGACGGAACCACAACCGACGAAGAAGATTACGGGTCGCCTGGAGGAGTTAGGCTGGACGGGAGTCGCGTAGCACTCCGGTGACGTGCCGTGGCCGGCCGCAGGCGAGCGGAAGGACGGTCGACCTCGCCGTGGACCCTCGCTGATGACGATGCCGGTAACCCGCCTTTCACGCTGGTTGCGGAAGAGCCACAAATCCTTGTTGGGAAGAACCTCGGGGCTAAATGCGCGCCGGCCCAACGCGACCGGCTCCCGCAGATCGACCACGATGCCGGGTAGATCAACGGCCCGGTCCAGTGGGAGCGCTGCCAGGTCGTCTCCATCCGCGTATCGATGGAACGGTGCGTCCAGATACGTTCCGCTGTTCCCGGCAAGCCGATACTGGTGGAGCACGAACGTGGTATCTCCAGCGTAGTGCGACCGGGAATCCTCACGGCTCAACTGCTCCAACACCTGCGGGGCTGGGAGCCCGGGAAACATCGAGATGTGCTCGTCAAGTGGATGGCTCAGGTCAATTACGCGGCGAGACCACATCGCGCGCTCCTCTGCTTGCAGGTACGGATCGTCCCGCGCCGCACCCTATCCGAACTCACCCGAGGCAACTCTTCGGTCAACTGATGCTCGACCCCTCTTGACCCTCACGTAACGTGAGGGTGTAGTCTACTCCTGTCGCGACGAATGAGGCGATGGGAGCGTGGAACCGGTGACGGCAAAATCGACCAGGACGAGCTTGCGGGTCGGGGAACTGGCCAAACGGACCGGACTCTCGGTTCGCGCGCTCCACTACTATGACGAGATCGGCTTGCTCTCACCGCCGCGCCGCGCGGAGTCCGGCTATCGCATCTACGGCGATGCCGAGATCGCCCGCCTGCAGCAGATCGCCTCGCTGCGACAGCTCGGGTTCGCGCTCGACGAGATCCGGGAGATCCTGGCCAGGCGCGGCACGTCGGTCGCACAGATCATCGAGCTGCACCTCGCGCGCATCGGCCAGCAGATCGATGACCTGGAGCAACTCCGGCGGCGGCTCGAGACGATTGCCGGGAGCTTACACACCAACGGCTCGGTCACGGCCGAAGCATTACTCGAAACAATGGAGGTGATGAACCGTATGGAGAAGTACTACACGCCGGAACAGCTGGAGCAGCTCCGGCAGCGACGCGAGGAACTCGGCCCGGAGCTGATCAAGGCGGTCGAGGCCGAATGGCCGCAACTCATCGCCGACGTCCGCGCTGAGTATGAGAAGGGCACTCCACCCTCCGATCCGAAGGTGCAGGCCCTGGCCAAACGCTGGATGGAACTGGTGCGCATGTTCACTGGCGGCGATCCCGGTATCGCCAGGTCGGTGCAGAACCTTTGGCAGGGTGAATCAAACATCCAGGGTATGGAGACCGGCCCGATTCGCGAGCTCATGGGATATGTCGGGCAGGCCATCAAGGCCGGTGA
Source organism: uncultured Chloroflexia bacterium (assembly GCA_963728335.1). Classification (GTDB taxonomy): domain Bacteria; phylum Chloroflexota; class Chloroflexia; order Thermomicrobiales; family Thermomicrobiaceae; genus CALAGB01. The sequence continues at coordinate 262,610 of CAVSJP010000003.1, read as the reverse complement.
GGACGCGTAGGTAACACTCGGTGGCGGGCTCTTCGCGTGAAGGGCCCACCGCGCGCATCGCCAGGCAGCATGAGTCCGTCACGGCATGGGCACGACTCAGTGCATGGAGTTCGGATTCCACGGCGGCGGTCAGTGGGACGTGCTACGCGTTCCCTGAACCGGTGCCAGGAACTCGGCCGCGTCGACGTGGAGGCCGAGCTGATGGGCGGGCGGCAGCGCCGAGCGTTCGTAGCGCAGCTTGCCTGAGAGGGCGCTCATATCCAGAATGGCTTCCATCGAGCGCGCGCCATGCACGTAGAAGGTGATATCGAGGAAGGCGCGCAGAACTCCGGGGTCAATCTGCAAGACGCCGCCGCTCAACAGCTGTGGCGCCTTCAGCTTCAGCAGCGAGCGCAGCAGGAGCGCACGCCGCAGCACGAAGCTCCGATCCTGGTCGCTGCCTGGATTCGGCCCAAGGATGTCGACGAATCCGCGCAGACGGCTGAGGAAGTCGGTCGCCTTCGCGCCAGGTAGATTGACCGAGTGCTCTTTGAAGCTGGCCATCGTCGCATGCGTACCCCCGGCGAAAATGAAGATCGCCGGACCAATGGGCCGGATCACCCCCTCTTCCAGGAAGACGCCATCCTGCATCGGTGCCAGAAACTGAGCCAGCCAGCCCAGCTCGCGACCGTCCACGGTGGTGTCGAACTCGTCCCAGAAGACCAGCGGCAGCCGCTGTTCGACGGCACAGTCGCGCACCCGCTGCAGTGCGCGCGGCAGCTCATCGGAATCGAACTGCGACAGGTTGAACTCCAGCACCTCAATTGGGAAGCCGCTCGCGATCCACTCTTTTGCCATCTGTTTGATCGCGAAAGACTTGCCCGACCCAGGCGGGCCAAAGACCGCCAGGCTCAGGGGGCGCTTCTGACGCTGCTGCAGATACTCGCGCATGATGTGTCGCACGCTGCGCATACTCTCGATCTCGGTCCGATCGATCGACGACCAGACGCCCATGCGCTCGACCGGAAGGTTCGGGCAGGCAACTTCGTCCCCCTCAACCACGATGCGGTCCGCCGCCTGCCGTTCATTCCCCCTGAAGGCCGCCGACGCGATTTGCCAGCCGGGATCGACCGGGATTTCACGACTCTGAAACGTGCCATCGTTGCAGCCGTAGAGCCCCGGTGCCGCGTCGTCCGGCAGCATCAGCCGCTCACGCGACGGCGTCAATCCGCGTTCGTGCATACGACGACCGACGGCCAGCCCACAGCCGAGCGCGCTGAGCCAATCAACGGAGTTCGGATCCCGCGACGCTGCCAGGGCCAGCGCAGCCGTAACAGCCGTGCCGAGTCCGGGTGTCGATCCGGGATAGGCACCGTCCCAGTCTCCCTCCTGATGCATCGGATCGAAGACCAGCCAATTCCCCATGTTCCGCGTTATCAGTACCGCTCCGCTCAGGCCAAGTGAGACGACCACGCGACGGGCTCGCGCCAGCGTCGCATGGCCACGCACCGCATCAAACACCTCACTGCTGGTTCTCTCCCACGAGAGTGGCTGGCCGATCGACGCGTATTCCTTGCGCAGATCGCCAACCGAGCAATAGACGGTCATTTGATCCGCGAACCCGTCGGTCAGATGCTCCCACAACGGACCAACGCCCAGCGGTGTACTCAGTTTGGCGATAATCTGACCGGGCCGAGCACCACCATCCAGCAGCGCAGACCAACGGCGGGAGTCGTCGCGGAAACCGAGGTTGGCATCGTCGATGACCAGGCAATCCACCGCGACGTCGGTGGCGTTGTCGTCAGCCAGTTCGGCGGTCGCAAGCTGGAGCCCGAGGAACTGGCGCATACGCCACACCGGCGTCGGGTTGCCGATCCGCTCGGGAAACTGTTCCCAGATCCCGTAGCTACGCGTGACACGCGGCTCCGCAGGGTTGCTGAAGGCTTCGGGCGGGAGGTTCGGACCACAGACGCGCGGCAGAACGCCCGATTCAGGACCCTGGGACGCGACATAGGCGTGCAGCAGGTCGGCGATGAAGGCCGCGGAGCCGGCCATCGGGCTCATCTGAACGGTGGGCGGCTGGTCCCAGCGGTAGCTGGCATAGAGCGCGGGGGCCGAGGCCGTAGGTGCCAGGATCGCCCAGTCTACCGTCACGTCGCCCACGACCCGAATTGTTGCGGCGTCGACATCTGACACGTGTTTATCCCTCGAAAGTGGTTGTGCGGCGAGATATCCGGTACGATCGTACACTATCTTGCCGTCAACGCGGGACGGTTCGAACGCGTTCGTTGCGTGGAAGAGAGAAGTCGTGACATCAGCCGCTCCAGGGCGCCCGGCGCTCGTGATCGGCGTCGTCGGTCACCGCCCCAATGCCTTTCGTGACGTGGATCTCGCGCAGATGCGGAATCGAGTGGGCGCGGTGCTGGAGATCGCGTGCGATACCGGCCGGTCGGTCTCCCTGGTTTCCCCATTAGCTGAAGGAGCCGACCGGCTGGTGGCGCATGAGACCCTCGCCGTCGACCTACCGCTGATCAGTCTGCTCCCCTTCCGGCGCGATGTCTACGCCCATGACTTCGCCACGCCCGACTCCCTGGTCGAATACGAGAACCTGCTGGCGCGCTCCTCGGCAATTACCGAGCTACCGGGGAACGCTGAGGAGCGCGACGCCGCCTACGCCGCCCTCAGCGACGCGTTGATCGCCCGCATCGATCTCTTGATCGCGATCTGGGACGGTGAGGAGCCACGCGGAATCGGCGGAACGGGTCAGACCGTGCAGGCGGCGCTGGAACGGCACATTCCCGTCGTCTGGATTGATGCCAGTCCTCCCCATCAGGCACGCGTTCTCTGCCAGAGCTCCAGCGGCACGACGACCGCTGAATCACTCGAACATCTGCCACAACGGCTGAACTCGTCATCCACGCGGCGTCGCTCCTGACCGTCGACCTACCCGTGTCACTCGCCCGCTCGCTTCGCCCAACCAGCACTGCTCAGGTGAATCGTGACTCGCGTCTCGCCAACACCCGCGGAATGCTCCCGCCAAGCAATTCCGGACCGGTGACGATCATGCGTCGCACGTACCCGTCGCCGTCCGTCTCGAAGCGCACTTCGAAAGGGTATGACTGCAGCGCGAACCGGTCTCCATCTAGGGGAATCAGCGGCGTCTCCTGCCAGATTTCGGGCATCCCGTTCACGGTCAGGCCGTTCTTGACAGAGCCCACGTGGACGAGGCGACTCTCGCCGTCCCTCACATACTCATACATCCCTACAAACCGGCCGACCGGCAAATCCGGTCGTCCACTCGCGCGGGCCATCGGCAGTCCCAGGAACGTGTGAGCCTCTCGCTCATAGGCCTCCCAATCTCCGGCACTCGTGTCGATTGCCAGCTTGGAGTACCGAACAGAGGCAAACATCTCGTCCGCCAGTCTGCGAAACGCGGCCCAGTATTGAACCATGCCGTCGAATCCAGCGAGTCCATGGGCACGGCCATATGGCGACCGTGTACTCTGTTCCAGTAGACGCTGCTCGGTGGCTACCCCACGCCGGACGCAGATACGCCGCAGCGATGCGTCGATGTCCTGCTGGTAGAGGTAGATCAGGGCCGGCTGCAGTGGCGCGATCAATTCCTCGACGGCCGCGCCGTACGACGTGATCAGCCTCTCCGGAACGTTCTGCGGGAAGAGGCTCCAGGTCAGGTAGCCAAACAGGCAGCCGTCGATCAAAAGCACGCCGTCATCGCCGGTCACGCCGTGCACAAATCGGTCCCAACCTGCGAGCGCGTCGGCGATGAGACGTTCATAGTCGCCGCTGTGAAGTCGCTCGATCGTCTGGCGCAGCCCCGCAAGATCGTCGAAGAGGTAGACGGGGTGACCCACCTCCTCCTCGTACCACCAGCGCGCGGGCACGCGCTCGGTGCTCAATGTTCGGTGCAGAGATTGAGCGAGCGTCGATTTCCCGGAACCGGGCGCCCCCTCGATCAAGATCAGTCTGGCCTGACGAACGGCCCGTACCTCAGGCATCTCGTTCTCGCGCCATGAGCTCCTGCTCAAGCGCCGCCGCCCGCTCCAGCGTCGGCCTCGCCTCCAGCGGCTCGCAAAGAGCGCGCACCTCGGCCAGCCGAGCTCGCGCCTCGTCGACCTGCCCATGCACCACACGCAGCCTGGCGACCTCCAGCAAGGTCAACGCTCGCTCGAATGGCGCCGCGCAGGCATCGGCCAGCCGCAGCGATTCCTGCAGATGCTCCTCAGCCGCATCGAACTGTTGATCCTCCACGTCCAGTTGCCCCAGGAAGCGGTGCACGGCGATCAGTGCCAGCGGCTGTCGAGGATCGGAGGCATGGGCCAGTGCCCGCTCGCCGTGCTGGCGGGCTTGCTCCCAGTCGCCGTTGGCGTGGTGGTACTGCGCCCATAGGAGAGCACCCTCGACCTGGCCGAGGACCGCGCCGGACCACTCCAGCCAGCGGTCGTGTGCCTCCAGCCAAGCACGAGCGTTGGGGAGGTCGTGCGCATCCAGGGAGAGAGCGGGTGCGAGCTGCTGCAGTGGAAGCGCGATGTGGACGGCTTGATCACCCGGCTGGTACCCAGCCCCGTCCGGAAGGGCAAGCCGCACCAATCGCCACGCCACCTCCGCGTCGCCCTGACCGCGAGCGATCATCGCGTGGGAAGCCCCGACCTGCCGCAGGAACGTGCTGGAGAGTTCGCGCTGGAGAACCTCCATGGCGGCTTGGCGCGTCTCTGTCCAGCGGCCCGCCACCGCCGCGCTGTCGCTATCGAGCAACTTCGCCATCAGGTTGGCGACGTCAGGCGGCACGGCCCCGCCGTCCACCAACAGCGCCAGGTCGCGCGTCATCTCCTCGTAGGCAGCGCGCTGCGCCGAACCGCGATCCGCGCCATAAGGGAGGAGGATGAAGCGCACCAGGAGGCGCGACGCCATAATCGCCATGACGTAGTTACCGAGTTCCCGGTAGGCGTCGCGCGCCCGCGTCGCCGCCCGCGTGGCAGCATCGGGACGGCCCAACCCAGCATAGGTGAGCGCCAGGCCGAAGTTGACATCGCCCGCGGACTGAGCATCGCCGTTGCCGGCCTCGGCGGTACGAGCGGCGAGCAATGCCTCGCCGTAGCCACGACCTTCATTCAGATTCCCTAGGATCGCCAACCAGTCGGCATAGGTCGATTCGCCGTCCGTCTCCAGCGCCACGCTGACGCACGGAGGGAGTACTTCCTCGGCGCGGTCGTCATCTGGAAGAGCTCGAATCGCCGCGACCCCGGCACGCAGGTCGGGCAGTCCAGCCCGTCCGTGCCCAGCGAGACAACGCACCAGTCCCTGGGTCGCCTGCCAGTAAGCCGTCAGCACCCGGTCGCCGGAGGCGCGCACGGCAGGCTCCGCCCCCTCAAGGTAGCTGAGCGCCCGCCCGAGGTCGCTGTGGCGCTGGAGAAGGCCAAGGCGGACCAGGAGCCAACCGCGCAGCGTCGCGTCGTCATCGTCAAGCAGCCGGAGCGCGCGCTCGTGGCGGTCAAAAGCCGTGACATAGGCGCCGAGGCGATCAGCCCGGTCACCGGCCGCGACCAGCCAACCGGTCGCCCGCGGATCGCGAGCCCGCTCGAAGTGATAGGCGACCGCGTCAGGATTGGGATCCGTCCAGGAAGACAGCGCTTCCCCGGCCTGCCGATGCAAGCGGCGACGACGAGCCGCCGTGAGGCCTTCGTAGAGCGTCTCGCGAATCAGCGCGTGGACGAAGCGTACGCGCTCGCCGTCCTCCGCCTCGACGAGCAATCGCGCCTCCGCGCCTCGTTCGACCACGTCGACCAGCGCGTCCTCGTCCACCACGCCAACCGCCGCCCAGAGATCCAGAGATACCTCCTGGCCGAGAACGGCGGCCACCGCCAGGAGGGAGCGGGCGGTCTCGCCCAGGCGATCGAGCCGGCTGTCAATCACCTGTCGCAGCAGCGGCGGCACTTCGGTCGCCGACAGGGCGCCCAGCCGCCAGGTCCCTGCCTCCTGGACCACCGTGCCCGCCTCTTCGAGCGACCGCAGCACCTCGCCCACGAACAGTGCGTTCCCCTCAGCCCGACCCTGGACGTAGGCGGCAAGGCGCGCGCCGTCGTCGCCCGTCAACGCGTAGCGGGTCGCGATCAGCGCTCGGACCGCTGCCTCGTCAAGCGCACCGAGGTCGAGGCGCACCGCGCCAGTTTCTCGTGCCAACTGCGGCAGGAGGGCGTAGAGCGGGTGCCGGCGCGTAACCTCGTCGCTGCGGTAGGTCACGAGGAGGAGCACGGGTAGGGTTCCAAGCCCACGCGCGAGATAACGCAGGAGATCGAGCGAGGCGGGATCGGCCCAATGGAGGTCATCAAGCAGGGCAACGACCGGGCGGCGCGCGGCGAGGGCGCCAAGGAAATCCCGCACCTGCACGAAGAGAGCGAGCGGTGTAGAGACCGCCTCCACCCTGCCACGCCGAGCGAACGTCTCGGGCAGCGGTGGGTCGCCCGGGCCGGGGACGTAGCGGGCGAAGAGGTCGATGAAAGGCCCATACGGGGGCGTGTCTGCCAGATCGAAGCAGTGCCCCTCCAGCACCGCCCAGCCTCGTCCCACCCCTCCGGCCAGCACCCAGTCGGCGAGGGAGGTCTTTCCCATCCCGGCCTCTCCGCCGATAAGGACCAGGGAGCCACGCCCAGCCTGAGCGGCGTCGAGCGTCGCCTGCAGGCTGGCCTGCTCGTGCTGCCTCCCAACCAGCTGTGTCGTGAGAGGCACGGCGACCGGCAGCGCGGAGGGCTCCGAAGTCATCTGCACGTGTATCCCGAGCGGGTCAAGCGCCTTGCTGACAGCGGATAGCCATACCGGCTCGGGGTGGTCAAGCAGCTCGATCCACTGCGAGCCCTCCAGCCAGTACGCCAGCTCGTCGGGGATCTCTACCGGATCGAGCAGGAGCGGCAGGTAGGGCCTCTCGTAGCGCCAGCCGAGCGCCAACTCTTGCCGCACGTTGCGGGAGGCCAGCGACGCGGGCGATGCGCACAGGAGAAGGGCAGCCGAACCTTTGATCGCATCACTGATGACCTTGGCGTAGTTCGCTCCCCCGTGGATTCCCTCCCGGTCGATCCAGGTGCGAACCCCGGCTGCTTCGAGCCGCTCGACGACCGTCAGCACCCGCTCTCGGTCGGCGCTGGCGTAGCTGACGAAGAGATAGGGAGCGGGTGCGTTCACGTGTTCCTCGTGTTATTGCTCGATGGAGTCGGTAGCAGCAGCGTACGCGGCGTCTGAGCGATTGGCAAGGGGCCGGCACGTGCAGATTGACGGACCTGCCAGAACGGCGTCGGACGGGCCTACAGCGGCTGACGCGGCCGTGCTACTGTGATACTCATGTCTCCCGTCTGCACGGCTGGGATGATGAAGGAGCAATCGGATGAATACAGAGGAACAACTCCAACAGACGGCGGCGCTCACCGAGCGCGCCGAGCGGGCATTGCGTGAGTGCACCCGCTTCCTCACTTCACATGGTCTGCGTTCGCCGCATGAAATCTTGCTGGAACTGGCCGAACTCGCCGACCCCGACATGGCGCCCGACCGCTACGGCAAGGGCGAGCTGATTAACGGGTTCGAGGTGCAGATCGCCGAGCTGCTGGGAAAAGAGGCGGCGGTCTTTCTGCCGAGCGGCACGTTGGCGCAGCAGATCGCGCTGCGGATCTGGTCGGAACGCCGGGGTAGTCCCAATATCGCCATGCACCCGAAGAACCATCTCGATCACCACGAGGGCTACGCCTATCAGCGGCTGCACGGCCTGCGGGGTATTGCGGCCGGCGAGCCTGATTGCCTGCTGACGCTGGACGACCTGCAGTCGGTCGCCGAGCCGCTGGCCGCGCTCCTGCTGGAACTGCCGCAACGCGAGATCGGCGGACAGCTGCCAGCCTGGGAGGACCTCGTCGCCCTAACCGAGTGGGCGCACACGCGTGGTGCCGCCACCCATATGGACGGCGCCCGGCTCTGGGAATCCGGTCCGTACTATGGGCGGCCCTACGCCGAGATCGCCGCACTGTTCGATTCGGTCTACGTCTCGTTCTACAAGGGACTGGGCGGGCTGACCGGAGCCGCACTGGCTGGCCCCGCGGACTTCATCGCCGAAGCGCGTGTCTGGCAGCACCGGCAGGGCGGCCGACTCTTCCAGATGTTTCCCTACGTGCTTTCGGCGCGGAACGGCCTCGAACAGCGGCTGGGACGGATGGCGGACTATCACCGCCGCGCGGTCGAGATCGCGTCCGATCTCGCGGTGTTTCCCCAGATCACGATCGTGCCCAACCCGCCGCAGACGAACATGATGCACCTCTACTTAAGGGCCGACCGTGACCGCCTGTTGGCCGCCGCGACGGAGATCGCCGAGGAGACCAGCATCGGCGTCCTGCGCGCAGTGGCGCCCACGCCACTGCCTGGTTATCAGAAGTGGGAGTTCACCGTCGGCGACGCCACGCTGGCGCTCGGACGCGACGAGATCACGGCGACGATCGGTGCGCTGCTGGAGCGGGCCGGGAGTTAGCTTGGATCGGTAGTCACGAAGGGAAGCAGCCTCGGCCGCGCCGAGTGGTGCGTCGTCTGGAGGCGACCAACCACGCGGACCCGGTGCGGAAAGGCATGTCAGACCGCGTCCGCTCCAGCCCCGAGCTGCTGCTCCAGCGCGGTGACCTTGCTCCAGCGTCGGCCTGGCCTCCAGCGGCTCGCAGATTGACCGGACCTCGGCCAGCAACTCACTCGCCTCGTCGAGTCGCTCCTGCGCCACGCGCAACCTGGCGATCTCCAGCAGCGTCAGCGCCCGCTCGAACGGCGCCTGACACGCCTCGGCCAGCGTGCGCGATCGCTGCAGGTGTTCCTCCGCTGCGTCGAGCACTCCAGCTTCGGTGTCGAGGTGGCCCAGGAACCGATGGGCGGCGATCAAGGCCAGCGGCTGGCGGGGATCGGTGGCGTAGGCGAGGGCCTGATCGGCATGGTGGCGTGCCGGTCCCTGGTCGCCATTCGCGCGGTGATATTGGGCCCAGAGGAGCGCACCCTCGGACCGGCCGAGCACGGCTCCGGACCACTCCAGCCAGCGGTCGTGCGCCTCCAGCCAGGATCGGGCGGTGGGGAGGTCTTGCGTATCGAGAGCTATTTCGGCAGCGATGCACTGCAGCGAAAGAGCAGGTGCGATCAGAACCGCTCCGGGCTCCGTTTCGGGTCCACCCGGAATGATCTCCGCTACCATCCAGCGGGCCCGCTCATGGTCGCCTTGCCGGGTGGCGAGCTGCGCGAACCAACGGCTTGCCTGTTGCACTGCCACGGGATATCGACGTCGGATCTCGGTTTCCGCGACCTCCCGCGCTCGTTGCCAGCTGCCCGTTAGCACCATGAGAACGTGCTCGACCGTTCCGGCGGGGTTGATCAGTGAATTTGCTTCCCTCGCCCGGCGTCCTGCGTCCTCACCCTCGGCCACCAATCGTGCATGGACTTCCCGTTCATCTGCGAAGTAATAGAATTCACAATCGTCGAGCTGCCGTTTGCAGCAATAAACGACCATATCGTGATGCCCTATCGCAGCGTACATCGCGGTCGCCCGTTTGAAGGACTCGCGTGCAAACTCCGGCTGTCCTCCCAGTGATGCCGCGACAGCCATTCCGAGCAGACCTTCCGCATACCAGGAGTCTCCCTGTCCCGGCTCTAGCACCGGCAACGGAGACTCGGCGATCATTCGCTCGGCGTGTTCACGCGCCTCTTCGATTCGTCCGAGGCCAGCCAGCCAAAGCGCAAGACTCCCCTCGGGCGAGCCGAAATCCCCACCGACGAGCTCTGTAAGTCGCCTCTTCGCCTCCGGTGCCAGCGACTGAAACTCCTCCGTCGCCCGCTCCATCGCGGCGATTCCGGATCGCAGGTCGATCATCAGTAGACATTGGATCTGAGCGACAATTTGAAGACATGCGGTCGCGAGGCCTGTCTCATGGACCGCAAGAGCAAGGCGCCGCGCCTCCTGCAGACGGCTCAGCGCCTCGCGCTCATTCACATATCGCTGAAGGTGTCCAATACGAAACTGGAGCGTGGCTCGCTCCACCAATGAAGACTCATGCTCAGACAGCCGCGCTAGAGCAGCCTCGAACCGCGCTACGGTCGCACTCCAGGCGTAACGACGCTGTGCTCGTTCGCCGGCGCGGATCAGCCACTCGACGGCCCGCTCGTCGCCGGCCTGTTCGTAGTGGTAGGCGACTTGGTCCGGGTCCGGCGTTCGGGTTACGGTCAGAGCTTCAGCGGTCTGCCGATGCCACACGCGTCGACGCAGCGACAGTACATTCTCGTAAAGTGCCTCGCGCAGGAGCGCGTGTTGGAACTGGACGCCGCGACCATCGGTCTGCACTGACAACACCGCCGCTCGCACCGCCGCCTCGGCCGCCTCGAGCAGCGTGCCTTCATCTACTCCCGCTACCGTTGCCCATAGCTCAAACGGCACGTCTTGACCGATGATCGCCGCCACATCCAGCAGTTCGCGCGTGGCCCCCGGTAGCCGGGCCAGCCGCCCTTCGATGACCTGCCGCAGCAGTGGGGGAACGCGGACCTGGGTCAAATCCCCCAGCACCCAGCCGTCCTCCTGGTTGGCGAGCACGCCCGACTCCTCCAGCGTTCGCAGCAGTTCCCCAGCGTAGAGCGGGTTCCCTTCGGCGCGCTCCTCCAGGTACCGCTCAAGCCGGAGTTCGTCCCCCTCCGGCAACGCGTAGTGCAGCTGGATCAGGGCTCGATGCCCGACTGCGTCCAATCGCCGGACCTCCAGCCGTTCGGCTCCGGCCTCCCGAACCAGCAACGGCAACAGCGTGTACAGCGGATGGCGCCGATGCAGCTCATCACTGCGATACGTCGCGACCAGCATGATCCGATGGTTTTCGACCTGCCGGGCGAGGAAGCGGAAGAAGTCGAGACTGGCCTGGTCGAACCAGTGGAGGTCGTCCAGGACCAGGACGACGGGGCGCTGCGACGCGACCGAGCAGAAGAAGTCGGCCGACGTGCGAAAGAGGGTTTCCTGCGAGCCAATCCTGACGAGTTCATCGGCGTCGCCGACGAAGCCCGGGATCGTAGGCAAGCCCGTGCCAAGGCTCTGGTACCGCCGGAAGATCTCCAGCCACGGGCCATATGGCGGCGTGACACTGAGATCGTAGGCGTGGCCCCAGAGGACGAGGCAGCCACGCTCCTCCGCCTCGGCGCTCAAGTCCTCCACCAACGTCGTCTTGCCGATGCCGGCTTCTCCGCCAACCAGCACCGTCCCTCCCTGCCCGGCCAACATCCGGTCGAGCTGTGTCCGGAGGAGGCTTTGCTCGCGTTCTCGCCCCACCAACAATGGTCGCGACTTGCGAATCACCGTCGCCTCGGACCGCGTGGCGATGCCCTGTTTTTCGAGTGCTATCCGGGTCGCCGCCAGCCAGACCGCTTCCGGGTGCTCCAGGACTTCCACCCACTGTGGCCGCTTCCAACCAGTAGGCCACCTCGTCGGACACCGTGACCTGTTCCAGGAGGAGTGGCAGATACGGCTTCTCGAAGCGCCAGCCGAGGGCCAGCTCCTGGCGCACGTTACGGGAGGCCAGTGACGCCGCCGAGCACATGACCAGCAGGACGGTCGAGCCCTTGATCGCTTCGGTGATCACCTGCGCGTAGTTGGCCCCGCCATGGATGCCTTCCCGGTCGATCCACGTCGTGATGCCAGCCTGTTCAAGGCGGTCGACGAGTGGCAGCACCCGCTCCCGGTCGGCACTCGCATAGCTGATGAAGACGTAGGGTGCGTCAGGCATCTGCCGCTCCAGATCCAATCTGCCGTTCCAGCGCGGTTACCTTCTCCAATGTCGGCCTGGCCTCCAGCGGCTCGCAGATTGACCGGACCTCGGCCAGCAACTCACTCGCCTCGTGTGACTTGCCCTGTGCTGCTCGCAGCTTGGCCACTTCCAGCAGGGTCAGTGCTCGCTCGAACGGCGCCGCGCAGGCATCAGTCAGTGTCAGCGACTGCTGCAGGTGCTCCTCAGCTGGGTTGAACTCCCCAACTCCCGCGTCGAGCTTCCCGAGGAACCGATGGGCGGAAATCAAAGCCAGCGGTTGGCGCGGGTCGGAGGCGTGCGCCAGTGCCTGCTCCGCGAACTGGCGAGACAGCACCTCATCGCCACTGGCGTGATGATAGTGCGCCCAACCGAGCGCACCCTCGGCCCGGCCGAGGACGGCGCCAGACCAGACGAGCCAGCGGTCATGGGCTTCCAACCAGGAGCGGGCAGTCGGGAGGTCGTGGGCGTCCAGCGCGATCTCGGTGGCCAAGCGTTGCAGCGCGAGGGCTTCGACAATCGCGACCTCGCCCGGCTCGGTAGCGGCACCGCTAGCGAGCACGGTTCCGATCGCGCGTTGGGCCAGAGCAACGTCACCCTGAGCGTATCCAAGCCGGCCAAGGTAATGCTGGAGGTATTGGCGTTGACCCCAGTTCTGCGCACCATCGGAGGCCTGGACGACTTCCAAAGCCGTCTCCCATGCTCCTTCGATCCAGAGAAGTGGGAGCAGGTACAGCCTAATATGCTGGATTCCGCCACCACCCTGCGCTGCACGCGCCGCCAGCAGTACCTCATCCGCAAGCTTCTTTCGCTCATTCAGCTCCTCAAGAAAATACGGGATCTGGATGAGTTCGAGCTCTGTTCCGAGCAATTGCGCCAGTCGCCAATGATGCCCGATGACGCAGTAGGCTCTGCGAGCTTGATCGGTAAACCGGCGGGCGTCAGCTACCTGGCCAAGCAGTGCCGCGAGGTTGGCCCGGCCAGAAAGGCCGTCGGTGTAGGGAGAGCCAGGCTGCCCGGGAAGGAGCTCCGGAACGGGCTCGGACCGAAACGTGTCGCTCCAGGCGCTTGCCTCCTGCAATCTCCCGACGTTTACCAACATCAGGATCAGCGAGCCGACCAGGGAGAGTTCGTACGCGGGAGCGCCGAAATGGACGCCGACCCAACTCCCCACTCGTTCCTCAAACGAGAGCTCTCTGAAGGCTTGAGCACTGTGGATTATCTGGGGCATTCCCGCGCGGACATCGCCCATACTCACGCGAGAGAGACCCGCGAGGAAGGAAATGAGGATCGCCACTCCAGCTTCCGAAGCCTCTGTCGCCAGCTTGGCAGCCTCTTCCAATAGGGCTACGGCTCTGCGCGGATCGGCATAGCGCATGACCAGGGCGATGCGCATCAATACGGCTATGCGGTCCAGAACCGGGGCTTGCTGCGCAGTCAGCTTGGCCAGGGCCGCGTCCCAGCGTTCGGCGGCGGTCGCCCAGACGTAGGCACGCCGTGCCCGCTCGCCTGCAGCGATCAGCCACTCCACCGCCCGTTCGTCGCCGGCCTGTTGGTAGTGGAAGGCGACCTGGTCCGGGTCTGGCGCGCGGGTCGCAGCCAAATCCTCGGCCGTTTTGCGGTGCCAGAGCCGCCGACGCAACGGCAGCACGTTTTCGTAGAGTGCTTCACGCAGCAGGGCGTGCCGGAATTGGGCGCCGCTGCCGTCGGAGAGCACCACCAGCACCGCGGCGTGTGCAGCCGACTCGACCGCTTCGAGAAGCACGCCCTCATCCACGCCCGCCACCCTGGCCCAGAGGTCGAAGGCCACGTCTTGTCCGATGATCGCCGCCACATCCAGCAACTCGCGCGTCGTTTCCGGTAGCCGGGCCAGGCGCCCCTCGATGACCTGTCGCAGCATGGGCGGCACCCGCACCTGCTCCAGATCACCCAATTGCCAGCCGGCTTCTCCCCCGAACAGCGCTCCGACGTCCTCCAGCGTGCGCAACAGTTCGCTGGCATAGAGGGGGTTTCCTTCGGCGTGCTCGTCCAGATACTGCTCCAGTCGCTCCTGATCCTCAACTGAGAGGAGGTAGCGACTCGCGATCAGAGCGCGGTGGCCTGTGCCAGTCAGCGCTTGGACATCCACACGTTCCGCCCCGGCTTCCCGAACGAGGAGCGGCAGCAACGTATAGAGGAGATGCCGGCGATGCAATTCGTCGGATCGATAGGTCGCCAGGATCAGAATCGGATGCTGCGAAACCTGTCGTGCCAGGAAACGGACGAAATCGAGCGAGGCCTGATCGAACCAATGCAGATCGTCGAGCACCAAAACGAGCGGACGCTGGACGGCGACCGACCGGAGGAAGTCGGTGACCTCCGCGAAGAGGGTCTCCTGTGAGCCGATCTTCGCAAGTTCCTCGGTGTCGAATATGAACGCAGGCACCGACGGCAGGTCGCCACCTATCCCTCGATACTGGCGAAAAATCTCCAACCAGGGGCCGTACGGTGGCGTGACACTGAGATCATAAGCGTGGCCCCAGAGGACGAGGCAGCCGCGCTCCTCGGCATCGATACACAGGTCTTCCACCAGCGTCGTCTTGCCGATGCCCGCTTCCCCGCCGACCAGGATGGTCCCACCTCGTCCCGCCAGCATCGTGTCGAGCGCGTTACGAAGTTGGGACTGCTCCTTCTCACGCCCGACCAGCAGCGGGCGTTCGCGGACAGGCGGCGCAGCCGGTGATGCATCCGACAGGTGGGGGGTTATTCCATGACGTGCCAGCGCCTGGGCAACGTCCCTGAGCCAGTCGACATCCAGACGATCCAGCACTTCGATCCACTGGGAACCTTCCAACCAGTAGGCGACATCCTTGGGGATCTCGACCGGCTCGAGCCGCAGCGGCAGATAGGGCTTCTCGAAGCGCCAGGCGAGCGCCAGCTCTTGCTTGACGTTGCGCGAGGCGAGCGAGGCCTCCGAACACATCAGGAGCAGCACCGCCGCGCCCTCGATGGCCTCAGCGATCTCCAGGGCGTAGTTGGCGCCGCCGTGGATCCCTTCCCGATCGATCCAGACCGTGACCCCAGCCGATTCCAGTCGCTCGATAACGGGTAGCACCCGCTCCCGGTCGGCGCTGGCGTAGCTCACGAAGACGTAGAGTCCCAGCGTACTCAATTGGCCCAACCAATCAGGAACCGGCCGCTATCACCATATCTACCTGGGTTTCGAACAGAAGACGCTCGCTATTTCATCATGTCGAGACATCAACGACAATGCCGTGTATCAAAAATCGTTGTCGCGTCTAGCTGTCCTGTTGTTCAGCGTCGGTTCCGTACGGCTCAGGCCGCAACTGGCCAGGCTCGTCCCGCCCGGAGTCGATCAACTCCTCCAACGACAGCCCTCGCTCTTCAAGCGCCTTGCCAATTTCTTCCAGCATGCGAGTCGCGATTACTTCCTGTGGCGCGATCAGGACGCCAGCCGAGGTCTCAGTCACGGCAACCAGATCGCCCTTCTTGAGTCCCAGCCGCCGGCGAAACTCGGCCGGCAACGTCACTTGTCCCTTCTCCTGGACGCGAACCAGTTTGCGTTCGGCCACGGTCGATACCTTTCCGAAAGTCATACCTTCTGAGAGTATAACCCCGATCATCCCTGAATCTGCTGCTCCAACGCCGGTCCCCTCGCAGCCTCGACGTGTCTCCCAGATCGCCCACACGGTAGCGACCTTGTCGAACCGATTGACGAGGGCGTGAATCACCGTGTCGCCGTATCAGGCCGCTACGCCCGTCGGAATCGCATTCTCATCCATTCGCCCGTCTCGTCGCCGCAACACCCACACGCCGCCCATCAGCAGCAGAATCTCGGCTCCACCGAATCCCGCCAGGATATCTCGCAGGGCGGAGAGAACATGATGATCGTCGCCCAACGGCGTGGCCACTTGAAGCGAGCCGAACGCCTTGCAGCCCTGCGCTGCCGCATTCGTTGTATGGAACAACGGAGTGCTCATGACACGAACCGGACCTTCGCGAAACGTCGTGTCATAGAAGACCGGCTCGCTCGAGCAGGTCACGTTCATTGCGCTGTCCGGGGCGGCAAGTACTGATTGTCCAACGCGGGTGACTGCATCACCCCCGATCCCGATGTGTCGAGAACCTGGATATACGACCCATTCACCGCAAACGGATCGAGGTTCGGCAATTGAACCGAGCCAAGGCCCGAGGTGGATGAGCGCGTGGTTACGGCCAAATGCGCCACGTTGACGGCGATGCTGGTGAGCTGCCGGTCGATCCGTCGTCGCTGCGCGTGCGCGACGAGGAGATAGACTGAAGCGTCTCCTACGGCAAGCAGTAGTACGAGTGCGGGAACCCAGAGCCATCGCAGACGAGCCATCGATACCATCCCTGTCGTTCGGAAACAGCGCGGTCAGTTGCACACTCAGGTTCGCGCGCGAACCTGAAGACATCCTGAACGATGAGGTGACTTGGCATTGCTGGCGAAAAGCTGTCGCCATGGCATCCAAACCTGCACGTCTGAACCGTGACACGCGGAGTTTACGAATCGCTGCTATAAACGCGTGGGTAGATACGAACGTCAGTCAGCATGTTTGACCACATGCTTATGTGAACCAAGACAGACACGTAGGGATGTTGCATGCGTAGATGGATATCCACATTTCTCGCGCTCGCGGTGTTCCTCTCGGTTGGAGCGTGCGAAAGCTCATCGCTGCCGACTGTTCCACCCGCGTCTTCAGCCACCACGGCGAGCACACCGGCTGCGACGGTAACGAGTCCATCACGCACTCCAACAGCAGCGGCGACCAATCCCGCCACGCCAACGACCGCGCTGCAGACCCCGACCGCCCAGCCGACTCCGCTGGCTACGGTGTCGGCCGCGTCACCGCAGGCACAGGGCCAGATCAACGTCCTCGACGTGCACAACCTGCCGCTTGGCGACGGCAAGGTGAGTACGAGCCCGCAGACCGGGTTTGTCTACTCCTGCCAGACCGATTTCAAGACCGGCGGCGCCCAGCACACTGGACCGTGGATCCACGGTGATACCTGGGACCTGACCGCGAAGATTGCGGTTGAGGGCGCGGTTCAGTGGCCCGATGCGCAGTTCGAGGTCACCGTGAACGACGGCCGGCGCGTCATCACTGGGAACGGGCTACCGCTCGATGCGGAAACCGGGATCTTCCCCATCCAGAAGTCGGATCCCGCCTATCAGATCGACCCCAACCCCAACGGCATCGCGAAGCAGAATATCTCGTTCTCGCTACCGGTGAACCCAACGATCTCCGACACCCCCAGCTGCGTACCGATGGGCATGATCGGGTTAGCCCTCAACGGAGTCGCCATCTTCAATGCGCTCGATGCCGCTGGACGTGACGCCGTGGCGCACGAGACGCAGGACGTGTGTGACGGCCACCCGCAATCGGCGGGCATCTATCACTATCACGGACCAAGTCCGTGCATGCCGGGAGTGGACGGCAATGCCCAGCTGGTGGGATACGCCCTCGACGGCTTCGGCATCTACAGCATGTACGATGCGAATGGCAAGGAGATTACCAACGCCGATCTGGACGCCTGTCACGGAATGACGAGCGAGGTGATGTGGAACGGCAACCTCACTTCCATCTACCACTATGTACTAACCCAGGAGTATCCATATACGATTGGCTGCTACCGGGGAACGCCGGTCAGGGTCCGGGCCGAGGTCGTCAATGCAGATCCAGCGGCGGTCAGCCCGACCTACGTGTCCCCCTCCAATTCATTGGACGACACCGCGCGGCGACAGGAGTGGTGGTTGAATCGGGTCTGATGTAGGTTGAACGTCCCGCGCATTGTCGTTGTACACCGCACGGTGCGGAACGTCGGGCCAGGTGATTGCGAATCACGACCGGCCGGAGGCAACCACGCGCGGCACGCCTCGGCTAAGCACAAGGAGACTGATGAATCGCTACGGGCATGACGAGATCCGGCACGGAAGATGGAGCCCGCTGCCGCGACTGCTGCTGACGATCGTGCTGCTCCTGCCGCTCACCGCCTGCATCGTCCCGCCCGGCGGAAGCACAAGCACGACTGTTCCAACGCAGGAGACCGAGAGTGAACAGGGAACGAACGGCGCGTGCGGGCAGGAGCGCTGGCCGGTGAAGACCATGAGTGATTCGATGGCGAGCCAGGTCGACCTGACGCCAATCGACACGACGGTCTCTGACCTAACCAGCCTGCGTGCGCCGAAGGCACTGCCGCAGAATGGCCGCGTTGTTCCGACCGAATTGAATACCTATCGATTGACGGCACGACTGGTGGAAGCCAAACTCGAGGCGGACAACGACGTTCACCTCGTGATCGCAGATCCTAAGAACACCAATGACACGATGATCGTCGAGATCCCGAGTCCAGCGTGCCCGGCCGTCTCCAAATCCCGCGTGCAGCAGCAGATCTCGACCGTCCGCCAGGAGTTCGTCGGACGGTTCGGCACTCCACCGACTACCCACTTCGAGCACATCTCAGGCACCGCGCGGATTACCGGCATCGGCTTCTTCGATTTCCAGCACGGGCAGACAGGAGTGGCTCCCAATGCCATCGAACTGCATCCGGTTATCGATCTGCAAATGCTCGGAGGCGGCTGACGCGTTGGTGGCGTCGCACTCGTGCTGAATCAGTCGATGGTGCTCAATCACACGAATGGACGAGGCGAGATCAACTGGCCTCGGGATCAGCTCTGAGGACGTACGTCCATCGAGCCCTGCAAGAGGGAGCGTTATGAGCGACGAAGCATCACTCTCCGAGACAGCCCGAAAATACCGGGATCGGTTCCAGGCCTTTCTCGACGGCGAAATCGCATTCAAGGAGCTCGAGGATTGGTACTGGCCGGAACGCAAGAGCGACTTACACCGAGGGGCAAACGGACAACGGCCGCATCTTCAATCGCTCTGGGAAGCGCTCTACTTCGCTCGTATCGACTCGGCCATCGATAGTTATGTCCCAAATTGGACGCTACCTTCACGTCACATTGGCCCGGCCGTCAGCGACGAAGAACTTCGCCACGATTTGCAGCGGGCCGTCACGAGCCTCAATCGACTCATCACGTCCAGCCCGTGAGTCGTTACTGACTGCGCCGGGAGGCGTCCGTTGCGCCCGACCGATCTCCCCACGTATGGGGAGATCCGTCAGTTGCATGATCCCCTACTGGCTTCCCCTCCACCGGGGAAGGACCGTAAGGATCACACGTTCAGCGTAACGAAATACTGAATCGTCAACAGTTCGGGACAATAAAACCGCTCAGGCAGGGGCCAACCGTGTTGGTCGAACTGACGCTCCCCGCCGGGAGGTGTCCGCCGACAGAGAACACTCCTCCGCTCGTCAACGAGAGCGTGAACGCGTCGTCCACGCCATTAATCAACGTCTGACCAGTACCGGTAAAACAAACGTCGCCATACAGCGGTCCATACGCTTTACCGCAGCCTTGGAACTGATACCCATAGTCGATGGCGCTGATATCGTTGATATTCCCAACGATGGCTATTTCGTTCACTGGATCGTTGATAACGACAACCCCCTTTGTTCCAAGGTTGGTTTGCCACGCGAAGAGTTTCACCGTGAACGTCCGCCAATCTGTGTAGGGTGATTCGCTGAGCGTACTTGAATGCACCGAGATCCACGAAAGCTTGATGCTTTGGGGTGATGCCGCGGAACCGGCAGTCGAGACACCGAGCGTGAGAACGACAGAGATGAGCAACGCGAAGAGCGCACTCAAACGCCGATTTCGTACATACCCCATTTCGCCTCCCCGGACATAATTTGCAGCACCCGACACATCGGGTGTTCATCCGCCCATGAATAATCTTCAGTCATTGGGGTTGTACCGTAAAGCTCAGGTCGCGTCAAATGACAAGACTTGATCCATCCAGTCACGGGTTGGGCGGTCGACTTGACGTGCGGCTGACCCCTATGAAGAATCGCGACACTGGTGTATCACAAGAGATACACGGGCATGGAATTGATCAGACCCGGCGGTGACGCCATCGAGGGGGCGACTTGACCATGAGCGATCAACGACCAGCTGAGATTCGCGCATCGGACCTTGAGCGCGAGCGAACCTGTGAACGCCTGCGTGAGGCCACGGTCGAAGGACGGCTCACGCTCGACGAATTCTCCGAGCGCTTCATGTTGGCGCAGCAGGCACGTTCGCGCGGTGAACTCGACGCCACCGTGCGCGACCTTCCGGCGTTGGCCCGCCCAACGCGCGAAGTGCCGCCGGCCAACCTCACCGCGGTCTTCGGCAGCATCGAGCGATCCGGAGCCTGGCGGCTTGCACCGCGAACGGCGGTCACGGCCGTCTTCGGGAGCTGCAAGCTCGACCTCCGCCGGGCCACGATCTCGTCCGACGTCACGGAGATCCACGTCAACGTCTATTTCGGCAGCCTCGATCTAATCATTCCGGAAGGGGTCGAGATCGACGTCGAGGCGGCGGTCATCCTCGGTGGTCGTGAGGTCAAGCTGGCACACCCGACATCACCGAGCGATTACCGGCCACTCATTCGCGTCACTGGCGCGGTCGCACTCGGCTCAGTCAACATTCGTGATACCCCCAGCCTGAGCGACCGGATCCGTGAGTCGATCGCTGGGATGTTCGAACAGCCGCGGACGAACAATCAGCGGTGAGGGCCGCTTCATGTCCCTTAGTAGACGCCGCGTATCCGCATCCAGCGGTAGCCATACCCGCTGATTCGGAAGCGAGTTTGCCCCACTTTAAGCGGTTCGTAGGCGCGATCGGTGAATAGGTCGGTCGCGGTCGCCAGTTCTTCATCAGACATGTCAACCGGCACATCCTTCTGACGGTTCGCGAGATTGTTGAAGATCACGATCGAGCTATCGGGCACGTCGAAACGCAGTCCGAGCACGGAGTCGCTGCCAGTCTCGAGGGGCTTCCAACTGCCGATGCCGATTTCTCCACACTCACGACGCGTCCGGTTGAGCGCGGCCAGCCAATTGAGCAATGAGCCCGAATCGGCCCGCTGCGTACCGACGTTGACACGTTGGTAGCCATATTCGCCCGTCGACACCATGGGACGCACGAATCGTTCGGGATCGGCCGAGGAAAACCCGCCGTTGTCGTAGGGCGTCCATTGCATCGGCGTCCGCACGCTGAGCCGCCCAGGAACGTCGAGATTCTCGCCCATGCCAATCTCTTCGCCGTAGAAGAGCATCGGCGCGCCCGGCAGGCTGTACATCAAGCTATAGGCAACCCGGAGGCGCGCGTCGTCACCGTCGAGCATCGGCGCCAGTCGCCGCCGCAAACCACGATTGTAGATCTGCATCTCCGGATTGGGGCCAAACTGAGCGAAAACTTCCTCACGTTGCTGCTTCGTCAATCGACTGAGATTCAGCTCGTCGTGGTGTCGCAGAAAGTTCACCCACTGGCCAACACCCGGGATCGACGGAAGCTGGTTGAGTCCGAACTTGATCGGATCGGCCGATTCCTGCGCCAGTGAGAGGAAGAGGTAGCGATTCATGATGAAGTTGAAGAGTGCCTGCAACTCGTTGCCGCCGCCGAAGTAGTCAGAGATCGTACTCAGCCCGACGTCAACTTCACCCAGCAGGATGGAGTTCCCGCTCCGGACAGTGACGAACTGCTTCATCTCCGCGAGATACTGGTGAGCTTCCTCGAATTGACCATTCCGGTCGATCCCCTCCAGGTTGATCAGGAAGGGCACGGCATCGACGCGAAATCCGTCGACGCCCAACTGCAGCCAGAGTCCGACAATTTCCCGGAACTTATCCCGAACCTCGGGGTTCGTGAAGTTAAGATCGGGCTGAAAGTCGTGGAATTGATGCAGATAATAGGCGCCGGCTTCTTCGTCGAAACTCCAGATACCCTTCTGCTCCCCAGGAAATACCACCTGGTCGCTGGTATCCCCAGGGTCGTCCTCACGCCACACGTAGTAATCGCGGAATGGAGATGACGGGTCGCTGCGTGCCGCTTGAAACCAGGGATGCTGGTTCGACGTGTGATTCGGCACGAGATCGACGATGACGTGGATACCACGTTCACGGGCCTCGATGACAAATTCCGCGAAGTCGGCCATGTCACCAAAGCGGGGATCTACGGCGCAGTAGTCGGAGACGTCATAGCCGTCATCGCCGTTGGGGCTCGGGTAGAACGGCAAGAGCCAGAGACAGTTGATGCCGAGCCCCGAGAGATAGTCGAGCCGCCGGGTGAGCCCGGAGAAATCACCGACGCCGTCGCCGTTCGAGTCAGCATACGTCTCGACATCCAGACAGTAGATGATCGCGTTCTTGTACCACTCGTCGTGGCGCAGCATCCGCACATCCCTTCCGCCGTCGGACCTCGTCGCCGGACAGGTCACATACGCATCCGGTTTCCGACAGCAGTACGAACTACGCAGGCTGCTCGCCACGACGTGCGGGCGGCGGGGTGGTCCAGTGCGGCGCTGGCGCTCCCTACCTCGCTCCTGGGCCCTTCACAAATCGTCCCGGCTTCGCTCCCGTGTGCTCGCCGTCCTGCAGCACCCGCTGGCCGTTGACCCACACGTCCCGCACCCCGACCGAGAGCTGGTGCGGATCTTCGAACGTGGCGTGGTCGCCGATCGTCTCGGGATCGAAGATAACGATGTCGGCGAACTTGCCTGCATCGAGCAGTCCGCGATCGCGCAAGGAAAGACGACTCGCAACTGACGACGTCATCTTGCGGATGGCCTCTTCCAGGGTGATGACACCCTCCTCGCGCACGTATTTGCCAAGCACCCGCGGATAGGTGCCGTAGGCACGCGGATGCGTCAGCCCGTCTTCTTTGGCCCAGAGCGGATCGATGCCCCAGGCGTCGGTCGAGATCTTGTTCCACGGCTGGCGCAGTTGGAGATGTATATTCTCCTCGCTCATTTTGAAGTAGATGGTGAAGACACGCTGCTCTTCGGAGATCAACAGGTCGATGACCGTGTCGACCCACTCCTGCCCACGCTTGTCGGCGATCTCGCTCAGGCGCTTGCCGGCGTACTGCTGGTTCTCCGCCTTCTCGAACCCGACCGGCATCACCTTCTCCGGTCCCGCGGTCGTGACCTGTGGTTCCCAGCCGCCGGTCGGGTTGAGCGCCTCGGCACGGATCTTTGCCCGCATCTCTGGATCCCGCAGATTCTCGAAGAACTTTCCTCCCGCCGATGCCCAGGGCGGCAAGCACGCCGACAGCTCGGTGCCACTGGCAATATACGGATACTGATCAGTGGTGACGTCGATGCCCTCGGCACGCGCCGCATTGATCCGATCGATCACGTCGCGCATCTTCGGCCAGTTATCCTCACCGCAGACTTTGAGGTGATAGATCTCGACCGCCGCGCCTGAGCGACGCCCGATCTGAATGGCCTCATCGAGCGCGGTGAGGATCTCGTCCGATTCCGACCGCATGTGGGTGATGTACACGCCGCCATACTGCGCCACCACCTTGCAGACCTCAACGATCTCGTCGGTCGCGGCATAGGCGTCGGGCGCATAGATCAGCGCATACGCCACGCCGAACGCGCCGTCTTCCATCGCCTCCGCCATGACCCGGCGCATGGTGGCCAGCTCGTCGGCATCGGCCGAACCCAAATCCATCCCTTTGCCATACTGCCGCAGCGAGCCGCCGCCCAGAAATGATCCGATATTAGGCGAGACACCGTGCGTGACCGTTGCTTCGAGCCAGTCTCCAAATCTCGTCCAACCTCTGGCTCGTTCACGCCATTCCGGGAGGTCGATCGGAAAGAAGGGTTTGGCCATCGGGTCCGGATAGCGGCCACCAGCGGGTGAGGGAGTCCAGGCTTCACCCATGATCTCGGTGGTGACACCCTGCGTGATCTTGGAGAGGGAGCGGCCGTCGACCAGCAGCCGCAGGCCCGAATGACTCTGAATGTCGATGAAGCCGGGGCAGACGACCATGCCCGACGCGTCGACCACGTCACGCGCTGGCTCGGCCGCGATGCTGCCCGGCGGCGCGATCTCGACGATTCGATCGCTCGCCAGCGCCACATCGGCATAGAACCAGGGGTTGCCGGTGCCATCGATCACTCGGCCGTTGCGGATCAAGACGTCGATATCAGACAAAAACTGGTCCTTTCGATTGAGACACGGCCGTCGCCCGAGCTACGCTGCCCCCGGTCCCTTCACGAAGTGGCCAGGCTTGGCCCCGGTATGCTCGCCGTCCTGTAGCACCCGCTGTCCATTGACCCACACGTCGCGCACCCCGACCGAAAGCTGGTGCGGATCCGCGAACGTCGCGCGGTCGCCAACCGTCTCCGGATCGAAGACGACCACATCGGCGAAATTGCCGGAGCGGAGCAGGCCGCGATCGCGCAGGCTCAGCCGATCGGCCACCGCCGAGGTCATTTTGCGGATGGCGTCTTCCAGCGGGATAACCTTCTCCTCGCGCACGTACTTGCCGAGCACCCGGGGGTATGTGCCATACGAGCGCGGATGGACCGGCCCGTGCGCCGCCGCCCAGGCGGGATCGAGCCCGCCCGCGTCGGTCGAGATCTTGTTCCAGGGCTGCTGCAGCTGCAGCTTGACGTTCTCCTCGCTCATCTTGAAGTAGATGGTCGAGATGCGCTGGCCTTCATCGGCGAGCAAATCTATCACCGTGTCGACCCAGTGCTGATGGCGCATCTCGGCGATCTCGTTCAACCGTTTGCCTGCGTACTGCTTGTTGTGCTCCTGCTCGAAACCGACTGGCATGACGTTCTCAACCCCGGCCGACGCGACCTGCGCCTCCCAATCGCCGGATGGGTTCAACGTCGCCTCACGGATCCTGGCGCGCATCGCTGGATCACGCAGGTTGTCGAAGAACTTGCCATCCGCCGCCGCCCAGGGCGGTAAGCAGGAGGAGAGCCCGGTGCCGCTGGCGACATAGGGATACATGTCGGTCGTGACGTCGATGCCCTCGGCGCGAGCGGCGGTGATCCGCGCCATGACCGACGGCATCTTGTGCCAGTTCATCCGTCCGGTCGCCTTAAGATGGTAGATCTCAACGGACGCGCCGGAGCGACGGCCAATCTCCAGCGCCTCCTCCACCCCGGCGAAGATCTCGTTCCCTTCGGAGCGCATATGGGTAATGTAGACACCACCGTATTGGGCGACGACTTTGCAGACCTCAACGATCTCGTCGGTGTCCGCGAACGTGTCCGGCGGGTAGATCAGCGCATACGCCACACCGAACGCACCATCGTCCATCGCCTCCGCCATCACCGTCTGCATCGTGGTCCGTTGCTCGGTCCGCGACGCTCCCATCTCCATCCCCCGGCCATACTGCCGTAGCGTCCCCCCGCCCAGGAACGACCCCACGTTCGGGGATACCCCCTCTTTGACCAGCGCCTCCAACCAGTAGCCGAACCGCGTCCATCCCGTCGCCCGCTCTCGCCATCCCTCCAGGTCCCCGTACGGCGTCTGCCGCAACTCCTCGAGATTCCTCCCCCCGATCGGAGCTGGCGTCCACGCCTCCCCCATGATCTCTGTCGTCACCCCCTGCGTGATCTTCGACAGGCATCTCCCGTCGACCATCAGCGGCACGATCGAGTGGCTCTGAATATCAATGAAGCCCGGGCAGACGACCATGCCGGCGGCCTCGACCACCTCGCCCGCCGCCTCAGCCGGCACGCTCCCGGCTGGCGCCACGTCCACGATCCGCTCCCCGGAGAGCGCCACATCTCCCCAAAACCACGGGTTGCCACTCCCGTCCACCACCTTCGCCCCGCGGATCAGCACGTCGATCCCTCGGCTCATGACTTCACCTACTTTCCGTCAACTTTATGCGCCAGTCGCCCGTGCATGCGAATGAAGCGTGGCCGGCCATCTTCGTCCAGGATGAACTCGACCCGCTCGTCCTCGCGCGGTCCGTCGCGCACGACGAACTCGGTCGCGCTGACCGCCGCCAGCGACTGCGACGGGTACGGCACGGTCTCGCCGGTCAATGGATGCGGTCCCTTGAAATCGAGCCGCAAGCCGTCCGACAGCGAGACATCGACCTCGTAGCCGGGCCGCTGGTAGTGACCGGCCAGATTGCGCAACACGTCTTCCGACAGCTTGGTCCTCGCAGGGGGCTCCTGACGCGGGCCACAGACATGCTCCAACAGCCACGCCTCGATGGCCGGATAGGCGGCGCTACCGCGCCCGCTGTTGGTCAGCACGACGATCGCCGTCTGCTGCTCCGGCACGAGCGTCAGCAACGACTCGAAGCCGCTGATCGAGCCCGAGTGGCCCACGACGGTGGTATCGCCAACCGGCCGCAGGTCCCAACCGACACCCCAGGCGTTGGCCCAGCCACCGGCACGTGCCTGGGGCTTGCGCATCTCCTGGGCAGCGGGGGCGCTGAGCACCCGCCGGCCGTTGATCTCACCGTCGTTCATGTGCATGCGGGCGAAGCGGAGCAGATCGGACACGTTGGAGATGACACCCCCTGCCGGTCGCCGGTTGCGTGGGTAGTACTGGCCGACAACGACATGCTCGTCGCCACCCGGCTCAGTCTGGACGTGACCCATCGCGCTGGGCCAGCCGAAGGCGTCGTGCGCCGCAAAACAGGTCCGCTCCAGCCTGAGCGGTTTGAAGACGCGCATCTCCATTGCCTCGTCGAAGGTCGTGTCGAACAGACGGGCGAGGACGGTTCCGGCCAACTGAAAGCCACTGTTGCAGTAGGCCCAGAGTTCGCCCGGCCGGGTCTGCTGGGGTAGTGTGCCGAAGACCGGCATCGAACGCATGAGCGCGTCGTCACCCAGACCGTAGTCGGCTGAATAGTCACCGTAGAGTCCGCTGGTATGCGACAGCAGGTGCCGCATGGTGATGGTCTTGCGCGCGTCGGCGTCCTGCAATTCGAGCTCGGGCAAGTATGCGACAACCGGTGTGTCGAGATCGAGCAGGCCGTCATCGACCGCGGTCATCGCCAGCGTGGCGGTGAAGACCTTGGAGATCGATGCGATGCGAAAGAGCATGTCGGCGCGGACCGGCCAGCCGACCTGGAGATTGGCGACACCGTAGGCGCGCAGCTCGGTCTTCCCATCGCGCAGCACGCCGACAGCCATTCCTGGCACCGTCCAGCGTTTCAATTGTTGCTCGACCACCTCGTCGAGTCCATCGAGCGACACGGTATCGGCCATCAACGCTCGCCTTTCCTCACAATTCATGCTCTACCGTTGCCGATGCGAGAGGGCACGCACGGCCCGAACAATCGGCTGAACCGACTGTTGCGCCAACTCGGCAATCGGTCAAGCCCCCATGGACCAACGTCCGTGCCTGGCCGGCTGCTTTTGTTCGACGCGGTCCATGGGGGCCGGGGCACGTCTCACCGTATGTGGGAAAATAACCGCTAAACCTCCCCGATCGCGTGATCCCCTGTCAAAACACGACGACGATGAACGGGAGCAGCGAGACACGATGACGACCAACACCAACGAGCCGACACGAACCAACGTGCCGATCGAACGGGCGCTGTACCCCCTCCGAGCCTTCATGCACGCCGAGGCCTCTGGCGGGATCGTGCTCATCATCGCGGCCCTGGCCGCGCTGATCTGGGCCAACTCACCGTGGTCCGACTCGTATACCTCACTCTGGGAGACGAAGGTGACGATTGGCCCGGCGGGTTTTCAGCTCAGTGAGACCATGTTGCACTGGGTCAACGACGGGCTGATGGCGATCTTCTTCTTCGTGGTCGGCCTCGAAATCAAACGCGAGGTGCTGGTTGGAGAGCTGGCTTCCATGCGGCAAGCCGCAGTGCCGGCCGCGGCGGCGCTGGGTGGCATGCTGGTTCCGGCGATGATCTACGTCGCGATTACGGCGGGGCGCAACGGCGCGAACGGCTGGGGCATACCCATGGCGACCGACATCGCCTTCGCGCTTGGCGTGCTCGCCCTGCTCGGCCGTCGCGTCCCCGACAGCCTGCGCATCTTTCTCACGGCGCTCGCCATCGTGGACGACCTCGGCGCGGTGCTGGTCATCGCCATCTTCTATACGAGCGAGATCGCCTGGGGACCGCTCGGCGCGGCCGCGGTGTTCTTGATCGCGCTGGTGGCCCTCAACCGGCTGGGGGCACGCAAGCCACTTACCTATGCAATCGTCGGTATCGGGTTGTGGGTGGCACTACTCCAGTCGGGAGTCCATGCCACGATCGCTGGGATTCTCCTGGCACTGACCATCCCCGCGCGCAACTATGTGGATACCGACGAGTTCTCGCGCCGCGCCAGCAAGGCTCTCGACGACTTCGCGAAGGCGGGTGAGAGCGGAACGCAAACCCTCACCAACGCGGAACAGCAGGCTGCCCTGAGTGAGATCGAGGACCTGTCGGCACGCGTGCAGTCGCCCTTGCAACGACTGGAACACGCCCTGCACCCGTGGGTGGCGTTCGTCATTGTGCCCCTGTTCGCCCTCGCCAACGCCGGCGCCAAACTCGGCGGTGGGACGGGGTTCTTTCAGCCGGTGACGATCGGCGTGCTGGCAGGCCTCGTAATTGGCAAACAGATCGGCATTACCGGAGCCTGCTGGATTGCCGCTCGCAGCGGAATCGCGCGTCTCCCCCGTGGCATGACGTGGTGGCACGTCTATGGAGCCGCCTGGCTCGGCGGCATCGGTTTCACCATGTCCCTCTTCATCGCGTCACTCGGCTTCGGCGAAGGATCGCTGCTCGATTCCGCCAAGCTGGGCATCCTGGCCGCGTCGCTTGTCGCCGGGATCGGCGGCTGGACGATCCTGTGGGGAACGTCACGCCGCATGGCGTGATGTGACGACACTCAGCTCGCTCCCGGCCCCTTCACGAACTGGCCGGGTTTGGCCCCGGTGTGCTCGCCGCCCTGGATGACCCGCTGCCCGTTGACCCACACGTCACGGATGCCGACCGAGAGCTGATGCGGATCATCCCATGTGGCCCGATCCCCGACGGTTTCGGGATCGAAGATGACGACGTCGGCAAAGTTGCCGACCCGCAGCGCTCCGCGGTCGCGCAAGCTCAACCGGTCGGCGACCGCCGAGCTCATCTTGCGCACCGCGTCTTCGAGCGTAAGCGCCTTCTCCTCGCGCACGTACTTGCCGAGTACTCGCGTATACGTCCCATAGGCGCGTGGGTGAACCGGGCCGTGCTCCTTGGCCCAGGCCGGATCCATCCCACCGGCATCGGTCGAGATCTTGTTCCAGGGCTGCTGCAGCTGCATCGCCATATTGTCTTCGGTAATGGTGAAGTAGATGGTCGAGATACGCTGGCCCTCGTCCAGCATCAGGTCCATCGCCGCGTCGACCCAATGCTGGTTGCGCATCTCGGCGATCTCGGGCAGGCGTTTGCCCGCGTACTGTTTGTTCTGCGGCTTGTCGAAGCCGACTGGCATCACCCCTTCGGGGGTGCACAGGTCAGCCATCGGCTCCCAATCGCCCGACGGATTCAACGTCGCCTCACGAATCCTGGCGCGCATCGCTGGATCGCGCAGGTTGTCGAAGAACTTGCCATCCGCCGCCGCCCAGGGCGGCAGCACCGACGAGAGACCAGTGCCTGATCCGATGTATGGATATTGGTCGGCCGTGATATCGAGCCCATTCGCACGCGCTTCGTTGATCCGCGCGATCACCGACGGCATCTTGTGCCAGTTGCGCTTGCCGATCGCCTTGAGGTGATAAACCTCGACCGCGGCACCCGAGCGCTCGCCGATTTCGATCGCCTCGTCGAGCGCCTCCAACAGGGTGTCAGCCTCCGAGCGCAGGTGGGTAATGTAGACGCCACCGTATTGAGCGACGACTTTGCAGACCTCAACGATCTCGTCGGTGTCCGCGAACGTGTCCGGCGGGTAGATCAACGCATACGCCACACCGAACGCACCATCGTCCATCGCCTCCGCCATCACCGTCTGCATCGTGGTCCGTTGCTCGGTCCGCGACGCTCCCATCTCCATCCCCCGGCCATACTGCCGTAGCGTCCCCCCGCCCAGGAACGACCCTACGTTCGGGGATACCCCCTCTTTGACCAGCGCCTCCAACCAGTAGCCGAACCGCGTCCATCCCGTCGCCCGCTCCCGCCATCCCTCCAGGTCCCCGTACGGCGTCTGCCGCAACTCCTCGAGATTCCTCCCCCCGATCGGAGCTGGCGTCCACGCCTCCCCCATGATCTCCGTCGTCACCCCCTGCGTGATCTTCGACAGGCATCTCCCGTCGACCATCAGCGGCACGATCGAGTGGCTCTGAATATCAATGAAGCCCGGACAGACGACCATGCCGGAAGCCTCGACCACCTCGCCCGCCGCCTCAGCCGGCACGCTCCCGGCTGGCGCCACGTCCACGATCCGCTCCCCGGAGAGCGCCACGTCTCCCCAAAACCACGGGTTGCCACTCCCGTCCACCACCTTCGCCCCACGGATCAGCACGTCGATCCCTCGGCCACTCATTGCACTGCCCTCACGTTCACATTCGATCTCACACATCCACACGTTCACGTATGGGACACGGTAGCAGAAGCGCTGAGCACCCGAAAGGAGTTCAGGACCAGTCGCCGCTCAGACTCATTTCACTTTCTGAACAGAATGCGCCAGATAGGTGACAGTGCTGTCACGTCAGCGCACATACACTAGCCAAATGGGACGAATTGGTGCACGCTAGCGCGCACCACGCAACCAGGCATTATGTCGCTTCGTTGTAGGGGAGGCTCTGCGTAAATCGGGGACGCAGTGGAGCCGCTATTCGGAAACCTGGCCGTGCAGAGTCCGGCGGCACGACAGGTCAGGAAACGGAGACGCGTGTACAGGCGCAGGGGACAGGCGCCAGGGGATTTGCCGGGTAGGCTTTCGGAAGGGAATAGGGTTTGCTCACGCGCAGACGAAGAAGCTGCCTGTTTGGCGGCTTCCTCATCGCGGCCGCGGTGACAGTCGCCTCCATGGCGCCGGTTGCCGCCGCAGAACAGCAACAGCCGGTCAGTCCGATTACGTCAATCACAACATCCGACGTTCCCGCACCTTCAGTGCAGGCGTCGTTCGATTCCGTCACCAAGGATTCGCCGACCGGCCACGATGTTGCCGGGCGATTCCAGACCTTCTACGACCAGTCCGGTGGGCTTCCAGTCTTTGGATACGCCGTGAGCGGACCGGTCTACGAGAACAACGTCTTCGTCCAGTATTTCGAACGACAGCGTTTCGAATATCACCCTGATAAAGCCGGTACACCCTATGAGGTGCAATTGGGGAGACTTGGCTACGACACAGCACAAGAAAAAGGGCTGCTGTCGACCGCTCCGTTCCAGGCGCAACCGGCCCCATCCGGGGACAATCCCAACTGCAGCTATGTTGCGCAGACCGGGCACTGGCTCTGCAACGGATTCCGGGATTACTGGAACAGCCATGGCCTCGAGTTTGGCGATTCCGGCGTATCCTACCGGGAGTCACTCGCGCTCTTCGGCTATCCGATAAGCGACGAGTACGTCGACCCCGCGACCGGAACGACGGTGCAGTACTTCGAGCGCGCGCGCCTCGAGTTCCACCCGGATAATCCCGGCCCGTACAAGGTCGAGCTTGGCCTCCTTGGCAGCCCGTCCTGGCAGGCCGCGGCTGGGAACACGACTCCGGCACCCGATATCACTCCAGTCGGTCAGCAGATCGCCGCCATGGCGTTGAAGTACGTGGGCACCCCCTATGTCTGGGGTGGCACGTCCCCGAGCGGCTTCGACTGCTCCGGCTTCGTCTACTATGTGGTCAATCAGGTGTTGGGGAACGGGAGCTTCCCGCGCGACATGGGGTCGCAGGTGTCCCAGGGAACTCCGGTCGATCGCAACAGCCTGCGGCCAGGCGATCTCGTCTTCCAGCAGAACACCTATCAGTTCGGCCTGTCACACGCCGGGATCTATATCGGCAACGGCCAGTTCGTCAATGCCGAGAACCCGGGCGTCGGCGTCGCGATCGCCGATCTATGGGACAACTACTGGGGTCCGCGCTTCCTGCTGGCTCGTCGGATAGGCGGCTAGCCGGAGCTCGCACGATCCTCTTCTCCGATTTCCGACATCGACGGGGCGGCCGCCTGGCCGCCCTCGTTCATGCCGTCCGCCGTGCAGACGAACGCGCGATACCAGGTCCGGTTGTCAGGACGATAGTCGCTACGCGGGGCAAATGTTCGATCGAGCGGTCGGATTTCGGCGACGTCAAGCAGCGCGAAGCGACGCCAACCCGGGAGTTTCGCGCTCTTGCTGAAGCCGGAGCGCTGGTAGAAATCGACGAAGCCGCGGTCGTTACTTCCTATATAGACGGCGTGCGGCTCGACAATGCGTGGCTGGCCAGGCGGATCTTCTGGCCCAACAAGTTCGCACACCCGATGCTCACGAATCATCTGACACAGTAGATCGGCAAGTTCCATTGCATGCCTCCTCTGTCGATCACCGACCCAATTCGCAGGTTCGCTGCCCAGGCGTCAACTGGACCGGTAGCTCGCGAGCCCCTAGACTCTGGTCGACATCGATGAGGTATCGGCGGAGAGTAAAGTTTGAGGAGCGAGGATGGACCGGCAGGCGTTTCTGGAGCAGTTGACCACCGGGTTGAACAGGATCGGCAATTGGGAGCAGGGCTTCGATCCGGTCGAACCCGACGCGAGCGTCGACGTGTCGCCCGAACGGCTCGCCAGTGTCTTCAGCGAACTGAGCGAGCGCCTGCGGGATAATTTCCCGTTCTATCACCCACGCTACGCCGCCCAGATGGTCAAGGCGCCCCACCCGGTCGCGGTCCTCGCGTATACGCTGGCAATGCATCTCAATCCGAACAATCACGCGCTCGACAGCAGCCAGGCGACTTCGCAGATGGAGAAAGAGGTCGTCGCCGACCTGGCGCGCATGTTCGGCTACGGCGCGACCTACC
Organism: uncultured Chloroflexia bacterium; assembly: GCA_963728335.1. GTDB lineage: Bacteria > Chloroflexota > Chloroflexia > Thermomicrobiales > Thermomicrobiaceae > CALAGB01. Next base: position 230,020 of record CAVSJP010000003.1, on the reverse strand, counting down.
TCGGCCACCTGACCAGCAGCGGTACGATCGCCAACCTGGAAGCACTCTGGGTAGCCCGCTCACTGCACCCGGACAAGGGGATCGCCGGGAGCGACCAGGCGCACTACACCCACGGCCGCATGGCGGAAGTAATCGGGACGACATTCACGGCCGTGCCGAGCGATGCGCGTGGCCGGATGGACCTGGACGCGCTCGAATCCGTGCTGCGCGATGGCCGAATTGGCACCGTCGTGGCGACCGCGGGTACCACTGGGGTGGGCGCGGTTGACCAGGTTCAGGAGATCATCCCGCTGGCTCACCGCTACGGCGCACGCGTGCACGTCGATGCCGCGTACGGCGGCTTCTTCACCTTGCTGGCGCAGCGCTCCGACCCACCGATCGACCCAGCCCCCTTCCTGGCGATCGCCGAGTCAGACAGCGTGGTGGTCGACCCGCACAAGCACGGGCTGCAGCCCTATGGCTGTGGCTCGGTCATCTTCCGTGATCCGTCGATCGGGCGCTTCTACGTGCATGATTCGCCCTACACCTATTTCACGTCAGACGACCTGCATCTCGGCGAGATCAGCCTGGAGTGCTCACGCGCGGGCGCCGCGGCGGCCGCCGTCTGGGCGACCATTCAGTGCTTCCCGCTGCAGCCGGAATCCGGGCTCGGTGCCGTCTTGGCGCCGGGGCGCGCGGCCGCCCTCGAGTGGGCCAATCGACTGGACGCCCACGACCGCTTCCGGCTCGTCGTTCAGCCCGAACTCGATATCTTGACCTTCTATCCGGTCCCCAACGACGGCACGGCGCGGGCCAGCGACATCTCGCAGCTAACCGATCACGTCTTCAGGGGCGCGATGGAGGATGCGGACGATCCCGTCTTCCTGGCCAAGTACGTCGTGCGGCAGGAGTTGCTGGCGCGGAACGACTCGTCGATCGAGTGGGACGAGCCGACGGTGACGGTGTTGCGCAGCGTGCTGATGAAACCGGAGCACCTGGCATTCGTGCCGCGTCTGCAACGAGCCGTCGAGCGGCATCTGAAGTAAGCGCGCGGCTGCACACAGGGTGCTCCACTACAGCATAGATCAGGTTTCGCAGACGGGCGATCTCTCTTCTCCCGTCGTCGAGCGGCAACCATCGGCATCTCGCACGACGTCGATTCACGGCGCGGCAAACCGGTTGAGCACCCGGCGTTGACGTGTACGCCGTCAGCGAGATCCGGTGGTGCTGGTCCTGGTCTCCGTGACGAACGACCTCAGCCTCACCCGCATCACGTCTCCACGGTCGGGCGTGGTCAGGCGCCGACCAGTACGACGAGATGACCCAAAAGTACTAAGGACGCGTAGCCTAAAAGTGCTATTCTGGTGAGTTGTGTAGATGTCTGACCTAAGTCAGACTACATTCGCGAATGAATCTCCAACAGATTGCGAATATCGGCTCACTGACGCCTTGGAGGGCACATGCGTCACCGGCTCATGCAGCTTTCCTTCGCGGTTACCTTGCTCGTTGCCATGGCACTCATCGCCGTGGCAGTCACTCCCTACATTCTCGCCGCGCCTCCAGACAACCACGAGAAGGACCGGTATATCGTCGTGCTGCGGAACCGCTCCGACAATCCGGACACTACCGCCGATTTCGCGACGAAACATGGCGCGAAGGTTCAACACGTCTACCATAGTGCTCTCCGTGGCTTTTCGGCCATGATCCCGGCGAACGCCGTCGCGGCAATCGAGTCCAATCCGCAGGTGCTATACGTTGTCGCGGATCGTCCGGTTCAGATCACGGCGAAAAAGCCAAAATCGACGCCGACGCCGACCCCGAGCCCGAAACCGTCGCCCACGCCAACTCCTAAACCGACACCCACCGCCACGCCGGTACCGACTCCTTCGCCGACTCCCGTTCCGAGCCCGTCGCCGACCGTGACGCCGACTCCGACACCCGTTCCGTCACCCACGCCGTCACCCACTCCGGACCCGACCCCAACACCGACCAGCCCGCCGTCACCCACGCCAACACCATCTCCGCTGGTGCAACAGGCGTCGACAGGGCTGCGGCGCATTGGAGCCTCGACCGACGGTATCCACCAGACGCTCGCCAACAAGGGCGCTGGCATCGGCGTGGCCGTGGTCGATACGGGCGTCGACCTGACCCACCCCGACCTGGCCCCGGTGGTGGACGGGGTCAGCTGCGTGAGTGGCGTCCCATCGAGCGCCGACGACAATGGGCATGGAAGCCATGTCGCGGGAATTATCGCGGCGCGAGATAACGGTATTGGGACCGTTGGTGTGGCACCCGCTGCCACCCTGTACTCCGTCAAGGTGCTCAACAGTTCGGGGACTGGAAGCTGGTCAGATGTCATCTGCGGTATCGACTGGGTAATTCAGAACGCCAAGAATGCTGACGGGTCACAGCGGATTCAAGTCATGAACCTGAGCCTTGGCGGAAGCGGGAGTTCGGACAACAACTGCGGCAATACCGACAACGACCCGCTCCATCAGGCCATCTGTGCCGCGCGGGACGCTGGAATCACGATTGTGACCGCTGCGGGGAATTCCGGCACCAGCGTCAGCACGACCGTTCCGGCGGCCTATTCAGACGCCGTTATCACCGTTTCCGCGTTGACCGACACTGATGGAGGCGCCGGTGGACTCGGCACGGCGGCCAGCTTCGGAGCCGACGATGACTTCGCCAGTTTCTCCGCATACGGATCGGCCGTTACGGTCGGTGCGCCTGGCGTCGCGATCTATTCGACCTACCGGAATGATGGCTACGTCACGATGTCGGGCACGAGCATGGCTGCCCCCTTTGTGACCGGATCCGCGGTCCTCGACCTTCAGCAGCACCCTGGCTCGACGTGGCTCCAGGTGAAGAGCGATCTGATCAGTTCGGGAGAGACTGGCGCCTCGACATGTAGTCCTTCGGCGCTCGGTGGACTCTGTCACGAAGACACCCAATCCCGGCATCCCGAACCAATACTCCGGCTGACCGGGTTCTAACCGCATGTTCTCGTGTGGCGTGCCGGAGGTCATGCCACAGACCGCAGCGGAGTTTCCACGTTCGAAGTTCCTTCACGTCTCATCATCACGACACATCCGCGCAATCGGGAGGGAAGCGACATGAGAAAGCGAAAGCTGCGGTTAGTCGACGTGTTGATCATGCTGGTCATGCTCTTTGCGATGTTCTCGAACAACCTGATCCTGCAAGCGGCGGCCGATCCAGCCACGACCAGCGACAGCGGTCCGCACATCTATCACCCGGTACAGTGGTACGACGAGCAGCGTCAAGTTTCAGGGTTTGGTTCAACGGACAATTTGATCCACGGCAGCGGTCCCGTGATGCATACCGTTCAAGTATTTGCGATCTACTGGGACCCGAACAATACCATTACGGCGAGTTACCAGAACCTGGTCAACCGATTCTTCCAGGATATCGGCGGCACGCGCTTCTATAACATCGTCACTCAATACAATGACACTCCGTTCCCTGCTGGAGGGGCACAGAACGTTGTATCGCTGGGCGGCACGTGGGTAGATACGTCCAACGCCTATCCGCATGCTGGAACTGGTGCCGATCCACTGGTCGACCAAAACATTCGCGATGAGATAGACCGGGCCCTCGTGGCCAACTCCGGCTGGGGAGACCCGGATCTGACCAAGATGTTCTTTGTGTTCACCGAGAATGGCATCGAAAGCTGTTCGGCCAGCGACAGCTGCACGATCGGTGTGCCGAATCCCCCAGCCGATCCGACCAAGGGATATTGCGCCTACCATTGGAACTACACGAACTCCGGCCACGACGTGATCTACGCGAACATGCCCTACGTGGCCACGTGGGACTCCGGTTTTTCCTTTAGCTGCACCAATGGCGGCGTGATGCCGAACTCGAATCACGACGCTGATGAGGAAATCTCCACCACCTCACACGAACTGTTCGAAGCAGCCACCGACGCGAAGCCCAACAACAACTGGACCGAGAACAATTGTCCACCGCCCTCCAGTGTCGGCAATTGTGGTGAGATCGGTGACAAATGCGCGTACCTGTACGGCACACAGGCTACCGACGGGCACAACGTCGTCCTGAACGGCAACCCATACACCGTTCAAGAGGAGTGGAGTAACGCCGCCAACGACGGCGTAACCGCGTACAGCGGCTGCGTCTTCAGCTATAACGCCAACGTCGACGTCGGCACGAACAAGAGCGGCAGCCCGAATACGGTGATCGCTGGCCAGAACATCACCTACACAATCACGGTGACGAACAGTGACACCACGTTTGAGGCGACCGACGTCAAGATGACCGACCCCCTACCGTCGGGAACGACATTCGTTTCGCTCACGTCGCCAGCAGGTTGGTCTTGCACCACGCCTGCGGTTGGATTCTCCGGATCAGTGAACTGCACGACATTGTCCATTCCGTCGAGCGGAAGTGCCTCGTTCACCCTTGTCGTGAAGGTGGTCAACACGGTGCCTGCCGGAACCACGTTCACGAATACGGCGTCAGTCACGTCGACCAGCGGCGATCCAAACGGATCGAATGACTCGGCGTCAGTCGTCACGGCCATGCTCCGGCCGACGATGCTGGTCTACACCGGTGATACCTCGCAGGACTACCACGATGCGGCCACAGTCTCCTTCGTGTTGGAGGACGCGCTTCTCGGGACGCCGATCGCTGGCAAGTCGGTCGATCTCAGCCTGGGAACGCAAACCGCCACGGTCACCACGGACGCCTCTGGCGTTGCCTCGGCCTCCATCGTGATCACTCAGATTCCTGGCCCGAGCATGGTGAGTGCCTCGTTTGCTGGTGATTCCGAGTACGTGGACAGCACCGCCTCGGAGCCGTTCACCATCACACGCGAAGAGACGACCGTTACCTACACCGGCGACACGTTGATCGCGAACGGGCAACCCGTGCATCTGAAGGGCGTGCTGCTCGAAGATGGCGCTGTTGCGATCAGCGGGCGTTTACTCTCCTTCACCCTTGGAAGCGGGGCGTCCGCGCAGACGTGTAGCGGAACCACGGATGTCACCGGAACCGCAAGCTGTGTGATCAACGTTGCCGCACAGCCGCTCGGGCCCGGTCAGGTCGGCGTTGACTTCGCGGGCGACGCATACTACCTTCCCTCCTCAAACAGCGCCGCGACGATCGTGTTCGCGTTCCTCGACCAGGGCTCGTTCGTGGTCGGGAACAACAGCGCCAGCGGGACCGTCACGTTCTGGGGCTCGAAGTGGTCCTCCACCAACAGCCTGACCGGCGGAGCCGCTCCGAATGCGTTCAAGGGTTTTGCATCAACCATCAGCACGACGCCACCCGCCTGCGGTAGCTCCTGGACGACCAAGACGGGTAACAGCAGCGTGCCACCGGTTCCGGGAGCCGTGCCCTCCTATATGGGCGTCGTCGTGGCTAGTGGCGTGACGTCAACGGGTTCGGTGATCGCCGGAAACAGCGTCTCGATCGTGATCGTTCACACTGATCCTGGCTATCTGAACGATCCTGGCCACCCTGGAACGGGAACAGTGGTGGCGGTCTACTGTCATCCGTGAGCATGACCCCATCTTTCGTTGATCGGAAGTTCGCATAACGTGGTACGGGACGCTCGTGACGAGCGTCCCGTCCTTATCCGACCCTTCTGAGGGACAATTCACCCCCGCCCAAACCGGTTCAGCGCTCCGACGCTCACGTCGTAGAACGTGGTCCCGCCACCGTGCCCGGCATCATCCAGCACGTGCAATTCGCTGGTCGGCCATCCCTTGTGTAGCCGCCAGGCCGTGATCAATGGGCTGCTCACGTCGAAGCGTCCATGGATCAGCACGCCGGGGATGCCGTCGAGCTTGGCGACCTCGCGGATCAGCTGGTCCTCGCCAAGGAACGCGTGGTGGCTCCAGTAATGGGTCACGAGCCGCGCGAAGCGAAGACGAAACTCGGGGTCCTCATAGCGGGGGCTCGGTGTGTGGCCCGGTGTCAGCGAGATGTGCGCATCCTCCCACGTGCACCACTCCACGGCGGCGCGCTCGCATTCAGCTTGGTCCAGATCGAACAGCCACTGGGCGTAGGCGTCGACCGGGCGAAGATGCCGCAAACGCTCGGGAATGGCCGAGGTGAACTGCTCCCACTCCCGTGGGAAGACGCGCCCCATATCCTGTGTGATCCACTCCACCTCACCCCGTGACGTGGAGGTGACGAAACCCAGCACCAGGGCGTTGACGTGGTCTGGATGAGCCTGGGCATAGGCCAGCGCCAGCGTGGTACCCCAGGAGAGCCCGAGGATCGTCCAGCGATCAGCCCCATGCAGCTCACGCAGCTGCTCGATGTCGGCAATCAGGTGCTGCGTGGTGTTGGTGCTGAGATCGGCGTCCGGATCACTCGCCAGTGGACGGCTCTTGCCTGAGCCGCGCTGATCGAAGAGCACGATGCGATAGACATCAGGATCGAAGAAGCGCCGCTGACCAGGCGAGAATCCGGATCCTGGACCACCATGCAGGTAGAGCGCGGGTTTTCCCTGCGGGTTACCGCAGGCTTCCCAGTAGATCTGGTGCCCATCTCCAACGTCGAGCATGCCGCTGTCGAACGGCTCAATGAGTGGAAACTGACCGGACATGCCGTACCCCCTTGATACTCCAGAATAGGGGCGACACTATAACCGAGAATCCCGATTCGCGCGAACGATTGATCTGCACATCCGCGCCGGGCGAATCTTCGCGGTAACCCGGACCCGATGTCCTGTTAACGTACACCGACTTGACATTTGAGTTGGCCTGAGTAATGTAGGGACGGGGAAGCGCAGGTGCACTTCCCATGTTTTGCTTCATTAAATGGTATTGCCCATGGGTTGCACCTCGAAGTCGACAGACTTCTCGCACTCCATGGATCCGGGCCCACCGTGCCACTCTGTTGAGATGGTCAGCGGGCCCGTTGTTGTATTGCGCGTCTTTGGTGGCCATCTCAGGTGGGGGTCGTTGAGACTTTCACGGATGGATTGACGGTAATACAGCTCGCATGCGCACTCCGATGCGGCTCGCCGGTCGGTCGTGCACGGCGTCACGGCACGTTCCAGGGATAAGCAGGAGAGGCTGTAGCGCAGCGGATAGTCGAGGAGGGCCGGCGCCGGGTTTCCAGCGCAGCCGTGGAAGCCAGCCGGGGGTCTGTGAAAGGTGGACCAGGATGTTCACGCGCGCGTCGATCTGCGCCCTTCTACTGGCGCTGATCCTATTGCCGGCTTGCGGCAGCAAGACGACCACGACACCGGCTGCCACCAGCGCACCGGCGACGACCAGCACGGCGTCCAGCACGGCAGCTGCCGCGGTCGCAACGCCGACCACGATCGCCACTCCCACCGCCGTCGCGGATCTTTCGTGGGAAGACGTCGTCACGCTCTTGACGCCGTCCGTCGTCATGATTCGTGGTGATTTTCCGGCGACCGCCGTCTCCAGCGCGGGCGCGGGATCCGGCACCGGCATCGTGATGTCTAACGACGGCCTCATTCTCACCAACGCGCATGTGGTCGACGGCGCGGCCGCGATCACGGTGGCGGCGTCAGGCTCTAATAAAGAGCGGCCCGCGCGCGTCGTCGGCATCTCGTCGTGCGACGATCTGGCCGTTATCAAAGTCGACGACACGACCGGCCTGAAACCAGCCACCTTCGGCAAGAGCAGCGAGCAGAAGGTCGGCGAGGACGTGGCCGTGCTCGGCTACCCACTCGGTTCGTCGATCGGCACCGACCTGAGCATTACGCGCGGAATCATCTCCAAGCTCGACCTGGCGCTCGACCCGTATCAGAGCCTGATCCAGACCGATGCCGCGATCAACCACGGCAACTCCGGCGGCCCGATGGTCAATCGCAAGGGACAGGTCATCGGCATCAACACCCTGTCGGTCGCGGGAACCTCGCTGGGCACGAACATCGGGTTCGCCATCAGTAGCGACCTGGCCCAACAGGTCATCCCGGATCTCAAGAGCGGGCACAACCGCCTCTATCTCGGTATGAACCTGGGGCCGAACGACTACGCCGACTACTTTGGCACCAGCGCGGGTCTGGTGGTGGAGGCGGTCGCGACGAACGGGCCGGCTTCAGCCGCTGGCGTCCGGCCAGCCTTCCTGCTGACACAGCTCGAGGGACTCGACGTCAACAGCGACGCGGACGTCTGTAAGATCCTGCGCTCGCATCAGGATGGTGACGGGCTCAAGGCACAGTTCATCAACGTCACCGACACCGAGAGCGAACTGCTCGAAGGCGAGGTCACCATCGGGCAGCCGGTCTCGTCAAGCAAAGTAACGATCATTGACCGTCAAGCTTTCGAACAGCCGACGCCAACGCCGGGCAGTACCGGCAACGAGCAGGACTTCTCCTGGGACTTCACCAAGGATGACGGCGACTGGTACACCGGTAGTTCGAGCGCGGTCAGTGCATCGATTGCCAACGGCCAGTACAACATCACCGTCGGCGCGGGTTCCGACTACTTCTTCAATCCTGGGTCGGTACCGGACTCGAGCGACCTATCGGTCCAGACCGACGTGAGCCAGAAAGATGCCTTTGTCGGGGTCGCCGTGCGCTACACGCAGGATGCCGACGGGAACTTGAGCTACTATGACTGCTTCCTCGTGGGGGACAACACCTACGGGTGTGGCGTGGAAGTCAAGGGGCAATTCAACTACCTCGTGCAGTCCGAGACGTCTTCGGCCATCAAGGTAGGTCAGACGAATACCCTGACGCTCACGGTGGTCGGAAACACGATCACGTTCAACATCAACGGAACCGACGTCAAGACCCTGACCGACAGTAGCCTGACGCAGGGATCGATCGCCCTGGAGGTCGGAGCCAGCCAGGAAGGCGCTGGCGGAAGCGCCACCTTCTCGAATACGTCGGCGGCCGTCCGCCCGTAATCAGGCAAAACCAGGACACAGATGAGACTGGCCGGGGCACCTGCTCCGGCCAGTCTCATTGGCAGGTGCTATCCGCCGGAAAGCTCACTTCACCTCATACGGATAGGAGCCGATCAGCGTTCCGTTGAGGTAGAGGTCGACCTTGTATGAACCGGCCGGGAACCCGTCGCCCGGCGCGGTGAGCGAGAAGTTCCCCGACTGACTTCCATGCACGTCCACGTGTGCTTTATCGATCTCGTAATTGGCCGGCACGTCCGCATCCACCTTCACCGCGATCCAGACGGTATCGAGCGATGAATTCTCAGGCAGGTCCGTGGTCGAGAAGACCAGGTAGATCTTCGTTATGTCAGTTGAAAAGGTCGTGGATGGATTGACCGGTTTGTAGTCGCTGGTTACTCCCTTGGCCAGTTGCGCCTTTACCTGATCGGTCGGTTGAGGCGTCGGGCTGCCGCTCGTCACGCCGGTTCCCGGCGTGGCCATGGCTGTGGCGACCGCAGTCGGTGTGACCTGCGCGGTCGGTGTGGCTGGTCGCGGCGTCGTGGCCGGTGTCGGGGTCACCGTCGGCGATGGATCTGGGGGTGGCGTTGGGCTGGCATGCTGCGTCGGACTCGACGTCACCGGCGATGTCGCCGTCGCGGTCGTCGTCGAGACGCTGGCAGGTGCGGTGCCCGCATCGCTCGAACCGCCCCCACAGGCGCTGAGCACAAGCAGCGCGACGCACGCGATGCAGGCTAGCCATGCGGCGCGAAGCATCGTCGAATCCTCCTGATCGTCGAGCCTGTAGTCGTTCTCCGTCGCTCGCTCGGACCGTTCCAATTTCAGCACGAAACGGTCCCGGCTTGGCTGTCTCGAGGTAGAATCTAGATGAAGACACCGTCAGGAAACGGTCCGTCGCCGCGCAACGTCATGTGTCGTGACAATGTATTTACGTCAAGCACCAACGACAATCACGATACCGGTGACATCGCCCGCGGTTGGTCGGCCCGCATGGTAACCGGACCCCGGTCGTTCGCCAGCTCGGACGCGATCTCCGCCGCCAGGATAAGGATGATCGACTCGAGATAGACAAAGAAGAGAAAGGCAACCACGCCCCCGAGCGCGCCGTAGACCTCCTGATAACTCCCAAAGTTGGCAACATAGATGGTGAAGCCGAGCTTGACCAACTCGAATCCCACGGCCGCCAGGAGCGCGCCGATGTTCAACTCGCGGTGGTGAAGACGGCGATTCGGAATCAAGCGATAGATCATCATGAAGACACCGTAGGAGATGACAAACGGAAAGAGAAAGAAGACCACCGCCCAGCCCAGGTTCACCAGCGGACCACGAAAGAAGTCGGCCGAAACCACTCGCACGATTCCGAGCGCGGCCGTCGCGCCAAGCGAGAGGAGAGCCAGTACGCCGACACTGAGAGCCGTGAGCGCGTCATACAGGCGCCCGGTGATGAAGGGCCGGGCCGATGGCACGTCGAACGCAACGTTGAGTGCCCGCCGGAGTGCGCTGATGAGGCTTCCGGCAGTCCAGAACACCCCCACGAAGCCGATCAACCCAAGCAACCCACCCTGCGCCGCCGAGACCTTCACCACACTCTCGATCTGCGTGCGAAACCCCGCCCCGGGAGGAAGCTGGTTGACGATGGTATCGACCACCCGCGACTGAAGGTCGGTGCCCCGCGCGAACCAGCCGAAGACGGTCGCGATCAAAATGACCGTCGGAAAGAGGGAAAACATGGCGTAGTAGGAGATCGCCGCGGCGTAGACCGAACCGTTTTGCTCGGTGAAATCGCGCAATGCGCGATAGAGGACGTCGACGGCGTAGATCTTTCTGGCGCGTTTCAAGAGATGATGCGATTCCACAGGCGCGACCTCCGTCCCGGCCAGTACGGTCCGTGCGAAGGAATGGTTCCGCATGTTCCGGAACGTTGCATTGACCCTATCGTCCTGACTCGTCTCTTAGCGGCGATGTACCCCTCCTTTTGCGCAGGCGAATCGCTCGATTTCCTCGTGACTTACCACGCATAGGAAGTCTAAAGTTAAGCTGTTCCGGTGACCATGATTACCGGACAAGACGGAGACGTGCCCAGTATCGTCGCTCAGGTCAACCGGGAGTCACCATCCGAACGCAACCTTCGCCACGAACCAAATCCATCCAGCGCGTCCTCATCGGCGTGCTTCTGCTCAATCTCGCCGTGGCGCTGGCCAAGCTCGGCTACGGCGCGTCCTCAAACAGTCTGAGTATGTCCGCCGACGGGCTGAATTCTCTCCTTGACGGCGCATCGAATATCGTGGGCTTGGCCGGGCTGGCGATTGCCGCGCGCCCGCCGGACCCGAACCACCCCTATGGACACCGGCGCTTCGAAACGCTGACATCGCTCGCCATCGCGCTCTTCATGATCCTGGCGCTGTTCGAGATCTTGCAGCAGTCGGTTCATCGCCTTCAGACCGGCGAGCATCCGGAAGTTACCGTGATCAGCTTCGCGGTGATGACGAGCACGCTAGCGGTCAACCTCATCGTGGTGACCTGGGAACGGCGGGTCGGCGACCGCCTGAACAGCTCGATCCTACTGGCCGACGCGCGTCACACCGGTAGCGACGTCATCGTGACCCTGTCGGTCATCGCCGGACTGGTCGCCGTGCGATTCGGTCTGAACTGGGCCGACATCGCGCTCGCGATCATCGTGGCCCTCGTCATCGCGTTGGGCGCCTGGACCATCATTCGCGAGGCGGCGCTCTCCCTCTCCGACGTTGCGGTCGCATCGACCGAGGAGATCGAGCAGGCGGCGCGCGGCGTCCCGGGCGTCCAGGGAGTACACAACATCCGTACCCGCGGTGCGGAGGGTTTGATCTGGGTTGACCTGCACATTCAGGTCGATCCCGAGATGCACGTCGACCAGGCACACGACATCGCCAGCGAAGTGGCTGAGCGGGTCGAGCGGGAGGTCGGCCAGACCGCTGACGTCACGGTCCACATCGAACCGGCCGACCCGGTCCACCTAAGACCGGAACGCGGCTACCGCCCTGAAAGCTGAGACCGCCCGGCGCAGGGCGTCGAGCCTGGCAACTTCCTTGCGCATACCTCCCCAGGGTATCAGGAGACGTACGGGGAGCGCGCGTGAGTCCACTCGAAGTCGTTGCAATCATTTCACTCTGCCTGGCCGGACTGTCGGCGTTGGTGATCCTATTCGATATCTTCGTCGCAGGACATCGCCAGAAGATGGGCATCATGGAGATCGTCTGGCCAGTGACCGCGCTCTATTTCGGTCCGTTCGCCATATGGGCCTATTTCGCGTTTGGCCGGAAATCGGAGAAGAAGCCGGCGAAACACCAGCCAAACAAGCCCTTCTGGCAGACCGTCGCGCTGGCGGTCACCCACTGTGGCGGCGGTTGCACGCTGGGTGACATCATCGCCGAATGGTCGATCTTCTGGCTCGGCTTCACCCTGTTCGGCATCGCCCTGTGGCCGGAACTGATCGGCGACTTTATCCTCGCCTACATTCTCGGCATTGTCTTCCAGTACTTCACCATTGCTCCAATGCGGCATCTCTCGCTCGGCAACGGGATCATCGCGGCCATGAAGGCCGACACGCTCTCGCTGACCGCGTTCGAGATCGGCCTCTTCGGCTGGATGATCCTGATGCGCTTCGTCTTCTTCGACCCGCCACTCCACCCGGATGAACCGACCTACTGGTTCATGATGCAGATTGGCATGATCCTCGGCTACTTCACCGCCTACCCGATGAATTGGTGGCTCGTGCGTAACGGCCTCAAAGAGGCGATGTAGGCCGTCCGTCCGGTTCACCTGAACACCTCGCGTCCACCCAATCCAGTAACGCGCTCCCGAGCCGTGAACGGTTCTGTAACACGATTCGCCGCCAGGTCACGGCATCGATACGTTTCCGCGCGTAGGCTGGTTCCGTGAAGAGCGCACGAGACTGGCCCTCCTAAAGGTTGAATACGGTGCCTGGAGCCGCACGGTGACATGCCGATCTTGAACACATCTTGAGGTAATGGTCACGGAAGTTTGAGGCGCGGCTTCTAGACTTGAAGGTGAGGCCCGGGAACACAGGCTCGGCCAAACATAGGAAGGTATCACGATGATGTACGGATTTGGATGGCATGACGTCTCGGGCTGGGGGTGGGTCGGCATGACGGTGATGATGGTATTCTGGATCGCGCTTCTCGCCCTGATCGTCTTTGCCATCAGCCGCGCATTCTCACACCCCACTCAGACCCCGCCGGCTTCCCGCGATGCGGACCACGCGTCGGCGATCCTGCGTGAGCGCTTTGCCCGTGGTGAGATCACGGAGGATGAGTATCGAAAGTCCAGCAGCATATTGCGCGATACCGCCCACTGACGAGGCGCGGCGTCACGAGGTCGAGGAGGGCGCAGGCACCCTCCTCGTTGTCAGTTCCTACCGCGCCGCCTCGACCACCTCACGCGCATTCTGCAGCGCCCAGACCAGCCGGTTCTGCCCACGCGTCAGGTGCGCTTTGAGGATACCGCGGCGTGACGGATCGTCCCGCGCGGCCGGCATGGAGAGCGCCGGCGCCAGGTCTGGAAGTGGCGGCACGTCGAGCGCCGGATCGTGATGGAAGTCCGGCATGCGGCTGAAGTTGACGGGCACCAGGATGCGCGCAACGCGTCGCTGGGCGAAATTGATCCGGTCGGCCGCGGCACCTGGCTTCATCGGCGGGTCCTCGTAGAGCCGCTCCAGCGCCTCCTCCAGCTGGCTCAGCGCCCGGCGCGAGGGCCCGAAATCGAACGACGGACCGGTCGCCTCCTGATAGCGATCCAGCGTCTGGCGCATGTCGGCAGTCGTGCGCGTCCAGTCGAACGGATGAACCGGAGCGTTCAGCACGCGCAGGATCGAGGCGGCGTAGACGCGCATGTCACGCAGGAGGGCGCTCCTGTCGGCCACCGGCATCAGATCGTCCTCAGTGTGCCACTGGATATTCCCGCCGCAGCCGCCGACCGGGTAGTACCCCTTTTCGGCACGCACCTCTTCCGACATCGTCGAACTGAGCATGTAGAAGGAAGAAATCCCGATACTGTTGAAGGAGTAGTCACCCGCCCGGACCGGCCGCTCCATCTGCGGCGTGATCGTGGTTATCTCCCGAATAACCGTGTCGACGAACGGCTCGGTCTCGGCCATGGCCGTCAGCTCGTTATAGGTGTTCGTCCATCGACAGCCGGGAGAATCGCAGTTGACCTGAGCCACGCAGTTGTTGGCCAGATCGATCGCGACACTGTCGGCATACCAGGTCGACCCAGCGTAGCGGCCATGAGAGTGGCCCGACCACCAGGCGATGCGCAGCGTACGCTTCAAGCCGTGCCGGTGCTGCCAGAAGACCCGGGCGAGTTCCAGCATCGTCGCATCGCCCGTGGCGTTATCGCCAACTCCGACGTGCCACGAATCGAGATGACCGTGCAGGAGCACGAACTCGTCGGAGGCGTTTCCTCCCTTGATCTCCGCGACCAGCACCGGAATCCGCCGCCAGCCGGTGTCGAGCGTCGTCGACATCGCGACCCGGCCACCTTGCTTGGCGAGCGCGATCAACTCCTGTCCGTCCGGGTTGTTGACGGCCGCGACCGGGATCGAGGGCTGGCGCGCCATTGAATCGAGGTCCGGCGTACCCCAGATGGTGGTGCAGATCCCCTCGTGGATGTTCTCGCCCGGATTGATAAAGATCCCAGCCAATGCCCCGGCCGCCATTACATCGTTGACCTTACCCGGCGAGGCCATCCCCTCGGTCAGCACGATCTTCCCGGCGACGTCGATCCCGCCCAGGTCGACGCCGACCGAGAAGACATCGCCGGAGCCGGTGGCCGCCTCGCTACTCGAGATGTAGACCAGCTCGCCCGAAATCTCCTCGCCTCCCGTCGAGACCGACATCGCCGCCGTCTTGGCCCGGAATGACCTGCCGTCCGCCTCATCGACCCGCACCGTCGCCGCGATCGGGATGGAGATGAAGCACTCCGGTTCGTAGAGGGAGTGGGGAACGCCCGCCTCCCGAAGACGGCCGATCAACTCGTCGACGGCCTCGCGCTCCTCCGGTGACCCGGACAGCCGGACCAGCGTCGAGAACTTCTCGACGACGCTCCATGGCAAGTCGAGCGAGATACTATCGAGCACCTTGCGCTCAAGCGCCGGATCTCGCCACTGGACGAATGGTCGTGCCCCTCGCACCGGATCGTCTCCTCTCGATTCACACCGTCGAATCGGCCAGCAATCTGGCCTCTGGTTCCTCATCGTTCTGTCGTTTGAGCCCGTCGCTCAATGGCTCACGGGCCGAACATGGCACGCGGCACCCGTGGTGTCAACGGACGCCACGGCCATCGACCTCGTCGCGTGTATCGCTCAGCGGGACGGTTCCACTCCACGGTCATCCTCCACAAACGCCTTCAGCGCCTGCACGAACGAGAGACGCTCCTTCAAGAACATGAAAAGATGGCCACCTTGGAAGGTGATCATCCGGGAACCTGGAATCTTCGCGTGGAGCTCCTCAGCGAGCTCGTAGCTGATGAGCCGGTCGCGCTGCCCATGCATGATCAGGGTTGGAGCCGTGATCTCCGCCAGTCGATCTGATACATCGAAGTCCTGCGACGCCAGTACCTGCCGCTGATAGGCGTACATTGGCTGGCGATACGGGCCACGCAACCACGGAATCCAGGTCGTGAGATGCGAGAACTTCCAGAACCGCGGCAGGTGCGGACGGCGAGCGGCGGTCGACGCCAGGATCAGGTGGCTGACCCTATCGGGATGCCGCAGCGCCAGCATCAGCGCGATGCGACCACCCATCGAGATACCCAGTACGTCTGCTCGCTCGATGCCGAGTGTGGTCATCAAACCGTTCGCATCGTCCGCCATCATCGTGATCGAATAGGGGATGTCCGGCATCCCACTGCGTCCGGCGCCGCGGTTGTCGAAGATGATGACTTTTCGGAATGCCGCGATGGCGCGTACGATGGCCCGGTAGTCGGTCACGTTGCTACCGAGACCGGTGATCAGCAGGAGCGGCGGCCCATCGCCCTCGATCTCGTAATACATGGACAGGTCGTTGACCATTACGGTCGGCATTCACCAGCGTCCTCTCGTCCCGGCGCAAAGACCGCGTTCGTATGACTGCCAAAGTCTACGCCTCGCGCGGGCCGTCTGGACGCCACGTTCACGCGATGTGGTAGCGTGGCGACCGGAGGGACGTATGAGAGACGAACCGCGCGTCAGGCAGGCAACGGATGAAGACGCCGACCGGATGAAAGCCATCGGCGAGACCGGTTGGGAGACGACGTACGCCGGCTTCATCGACAGACCGAACCGCGAAAAATATCTCGCGAGCGACTTCTGGTCGATCGAACGCTTGCGGGACGTGATCGAACGTGACGACTGCCGCACGCTGGTCGCCGACGCCGGGAGCGTCGCCGTGGGCTTCATCACCATCGAGCCGGTCGACGCCGAGACCGTCGAACTGACGCGCCTCTACGTCAACCCCGAGTACCGGGGTGGCGGTGTCGGCCGCGCGCTCTGGGAGGCGGCGCTGGCAGAGATCCGAACTCGCGGCATCCGCGCGGTGCTGGTCAACGTCTTCGGCGACAACCTGCAGGGGCGTCGTTTCTACGAGCGACTCGGCTTCGTGCTGACCGAAGAGACGACGACAGACGTCGGCACGCAGATTGTCTACGACGTCTGGTATCGCCTGGAACTTTGAGAAGGCTCGTTCATCCGCACGCGCGAAGTTCGGGACGACGCTCGGTGGGCGACGTTCACCCCGGGGCGCGGGTTATCGACCAACAAATTCGGCCGGAGGGCAATCACGGGGGATTGCTCCTGCCGGCGTTTCTCCTAATACCCCGCCCGTTTGTCGACGACGTTTCGCATGGGCTCATCGCGCAGGTAGCGGCCGATGTTGTCGATGAAGAGTTCAATTCCTCGCTCCCAGTAGAACGGGCCGCGTCCCGACGTATGAGCGGTGATGAAGACGTTCTCCATGTCCCACAGGGGAGAATCGCCGGGCAACGGCTCGGGATCGGTCACGTCAAGCCCGGCACCCGCGATCGAACCGGTGCGGAGTGCGTCGAGCAGCGCGTCGGTCTGGATGATTGGGCCCCGGCCGATGTTGTAGATAAAGGCAGTCGACTTCATGGCGTCGAACTCGGCCTTGCCGAACAGCCCGTTCGTCTCGGGTGTCAGCGGGAGAGTGATGGCGACGTGATCCGATTCGGCCAGCATCTGGTGCAGGTCACCGGGACCGTAGAGGTGATCGACGCCGCGCGGCAGTTCCCCCTCCGGATGCCGCTTCGAGCCGACGACCCGCATCCCGAGCGCTGAAGCGCGCCAGGCGAGCGCCTGGCCGATATCGCCGAGTCCGACGACACCCAGGGTCTGGCGGCCAAGCTCGTAGACGGTCAGCCCCTCGCGACCGCGCCACTCGTGTTTCATCTGCGCCCGCATCAGTTCCGGCAGACCGCGGACAAAGGCGAGCATCATCCCCAGCAGGTACTCGGCCATGTGCGGTGCATGCACCCCGCTATTGTTGGTGACGATGATGTCGCTCTCGATCAATTCCGGGAAGAGGACTCCATCGACCCCGGCACCGGTGACGTAGAGCCAGCGCAGATCCGGCGACTGGCGCATCAGCTCCGGCGTGAGCCCCCAGCCGACCAGCGCCTGGGCTCCAGACATCGCCTCCGGAAGCTTAGACCGGTCACGGCAGACGACCACCTCCAGGTCGGGATAGGTGCGCCGCACGTTATCGACGTACTCGGGTTCCAGTTCGAAGGAGATCACGAGCTTGGTCAGCCTGGCCACTTCACCCACCCATCCTGTGTCATCAATCCCGACATGCCCGGCTGTCCAGTCTAGCAGACCCCTTCGATTCACGAACCAGACGTCGTGAGCCGCTCCACATGGAACGGCTCACGTCAGACTGCTGAATTGGGGAGAGGACGCGCTTAGGAGAGGTTGAGCGTCCGGTTCCCATTACCGGGGCCGACCACGCGCCAGATGGCTCCGAGCGCCACGGCCGTCGCCAGGCTCATCACAATCACGACTCGCAGCCAGGTGAAATAGGCGTAGCTGCGCATTTCACCGCCGTTTAGCGCGAAGAAGCTGGGCGCCGACGAGCGTAGGCTCAGGCCCCAGAGCAACACGCCGGCCAGACACACGAGCATGCCGAGGCTCGCGAACAGAGCTGGAATCCGGGCGAACCGGATGTCGGATTCGGTCAAACCGGCGCGTGATACCGCCAGCGAGATCGCGGCGGCGCTGAGCATGGCGGCGACCATGACGAAGATAATCAGGCCGCGAACCCCGGCCGACGCGATCGTCACATTGGACTGGGATACAGCCACACCCCAGCCGACGATCGACAGGCCGAGCACGACCGGCACCGCCAGCAGCCCGAGCAGATCGCGACGACGCTCAACCACGATCTGGCGCAGCAGGGCGAGCGCGACGGGCAGCGCGCCAACGGCGATGGCCAGGGCCGTGATGACGGCGCCCGCAATGGACAGGTAATAGCCAGCACCAACAGCCGCATGCGACTGCATGATCCCAGCTTGGTCGACCCCTTCAGTCATCTTTTGAAAGCCGAACCCGGCCACGACAAAGGCGACAAAGCTGCAAAAGATGGCGATCTCCGAACGACGGACTCTCTCGATCATCGATCCTCGATTCCCAGCACACACGGAATCCAGACGGGCGTCGAACGCGCCTCGTAGCAGATCGAACCAGGTGCCGAACGTCACCTCATGCTGCTCGAGCACGGCGGTCATCTCCGACTCGTAACGTTCGCGCCAGGACGGTGGATAGCAGCGCAGAATAGTTGAGATGTCCATGGCCGGCTATACGCCAAACGCGGCGAGGCGCTGCTCACCGGCTCTGACGACCTCACCCATGCTGTCGAGCTGCTGGCGCAGAATCACCGCACCTGACGCGGTCAGCCGATACGGGCGACGCCGCTCTTCAGCGGGCAGCGCCTCGATCCAGCCACGCTGTTCGAGCCGCGTCAGGGCACCATAGAGGGTGCCGGGTTCGAGCTTGGTGCCGCTGAACTCCTGCACGTCCATCATGATGGCATACCCATGCTTCGGCGCTCCAGCCAGACTCGACAGGATGAGCAGCGCGGGCTCGGAGAAACGGCCCAGATCACTGATTTTCGGGGGCAATTGCGGTCCTTTCTGTTCTGAACTGTCTCGTGGTATTCCGTTTTACGTACTACGCACCGCTTAATAATACTGTCGCGTCGGCTTTCTGTCAACCTTGCAAGGTACGGCGACAGGTCGTTTTTTCGTCTCGGAACGAGGTGGCGGAAGCGGCGACAGCTCCGCAGCGAGCAACATGACGACGCCCGACGAGGCGAGCCCGAATGGACGCGCGTCGAAGGACTCGAGGCGCACTCAGTGCACCCGCCGTTGACGCAGCAGTTGGGCTCCCACACCCAAGAGCGCGACGCAGCCAAAGAAGGCGGCCATGACCGCATAGGAATTAGGAACCGTGCTGCAACTGACCGAACCGGTCTGCTCGGGGCCGAGCGAAGCGCCCCCGCAGGAGGGTGACGCGGAGTGGATGTCGTAGAGCAGCACTCCGGCGGGAACGAGACCGAACCCGGAGACCGCGGCCCAGATCCCGTCAAAACCGAGGCGCCCAACGAGATAGATGCCGAGCCCCACACCAGCGAGAAGGACAAAAAACCCGATCGACCAGAGGGCGATGAGTCCTAAGCCGATGAGCCCGCCGCTCACGCCCCACAGCAATCCAACAAGCAGCCTTCTGGTCACTGACGTCTCCCCGTCTCCTGCCGCGCAACCGTCCTGCACCGGCACTGGGAGGGACCCACGGTCATCATATCGCACGGTGCGATCGCCCACCTTGCCACCACGAATCATCGGAATGTCAAATCTCACCCATGATTCGTGGACGCCATTCGATTCCCTGAAGTGCCTGAACGAGAATCGGCGCACGAAAAGCGAGACCGTCCCGTTCGGTCGTCCCGCTGCCTTTGATTCCCGTGCTCGGTGTGGCGCCTACACGTTCACGCCGAGGTAGGTGCGGATGAAGTAGACCACGAAGGCGGCGCTGATCAGGTACATCACGGGATTGATCTCGCGTACCTTGCCGCGGAACAGCTTGATCGCCGTCCACATCACGAAGCCCGCCCCGATGCCGTTGGTGATGTTATACGTCAGCGGCATCAGCACCATGGTGGCGACGACCGGCAGGCCCTCCTCGATGTTGCTGAAGTCGATACCACGCGTCGAGACGACCTGGCCGTCCGGCGTGACGTAGTCCCGCTCGCTCAGCACGCCCATCATCATCCAGCCGACGATGATCAAGGCCGGAGCCGTCGCCTGCTCCGGCACGACGTTGACCAGCGGCCAGAAGGGCATCGACAGGAGAAAGAGCAGGCCCGCAACGACCGAGACCAATCCGCTCCGGCCGCCAACCCCGATGCCCGCCGCCGACTCCACGTAGGTCGTGGCTGACGAGGAACTGGCGACGCCACCGGCGACCGCCGACAGAGAGTCGACCAGCAGCGCGCGCTGCGCCTGCGGTAGCTCGCCCTTGTCATCGAGGTAGCCCGCCTGGCTTCCGACGCCGATCAAAGTGCCCATGGTATCGAAGAAGTCGGCCATCATGATCGCCAGGATAGCGAGCACGGCGGTCAGCACGCCAAGTTCGGAGAAGAAGCCGAATGAGAAGTGACCGATGCGGCTGAAATCGGGAGCGGCCACCCACTTGGACGGCACTTCGGCCACGCCTGGGGCGAACTGGGTTGTCCCACTGATTGACTTTGCGATGATCGAGAAGATCGTACTGCCGATGATGCCCCAGAGGAGCGCGCCCCGGACGTTGAGCGCCAGCAGGGCGATGGTCAGGAAGAGCCCGACGACGGTGACGAGCACCGGCGCGCCACGCAGGTCACCCATACGCACCAGGGTTGCGGGATCAGCCACGACCAGCCCACCCTTGACCAGGCCAATAAAGAGGATGAACAGGCCGATGCCGACCGAGATGGCCCGCTTCAGCTCGACCGGTATGGCTGTCATCACGTACTTGCGCACGCCCGCCAGCACCAGGATGGTGATGACGATGCCTTCGGCGACGATGACGCCCATCGCCTGCGACGCGGTCAGGCCCATCGCGCCCATCAACTGGAAGGCGACGATCGCGTTGAGCCCCATGCCGGGCGCGATCAGATAGGCCCGGTTGGTCGCCAGGCCCATCACGATGGTCATGACCCCGGCCACCAGAGCGGTCGCGGTGGTGACTGCCGACACCGTCAGCTTGTCCGGCACATCCGGCGCCGTCAGAATGCTGGGGTTCACGAAGAGAATATAGGCGGCGACCATGAAGGTCGTCAGTCCGGCCATCAACTCGGTACTGAGCCGGAAATCCGGGAATTCCTGGCCGAACCGCTTCCGGGCAAACGCGTCCAACCTGCTGGTCGATTCGAGTTCGGCGGTCGCGCTCCGCCTCGTCTTAGCGCTCATGCGGGGCTGCTTACCTCTCTCAGGCCATTTCTGCCTGCTCACCAGGTACCGGCAGGACGCACGTGTGCAACAATCTTGACCAGACGTCAGCTTGGCGGTGGCGTACGCAGGTATCTCGCCCGTTCTAGCGGCTGGTATCACCGTCCAACGATCGCTTCGCGGCCCACACGGTGCGGAGCATCTCCCAATCGACCGCCAGCCAATTCCACATGGAGACTGGATAGTCGCCCGGCAAGCTGAATGATGAAACCAGCATACGAAGCCCTTTGCTCAACAGATATTAAACCGTTTCGGCGGGCATTCGACTACTGTCGCTGGCATGAATCACGCGAATTCTCTGAGAGTTACGCCGCACATGTCAGATTGTTACGAAGAAGGAGCGTCCCGGTTGTCGATGCGCCCATGCCGGCACCCAGACTGGATCGCGCAGCCGATGCGAAACTGCTACCACTTTCACTGCCGTGAGTGCACGATCATCGTCAGCCACGACATCCAGGCCGATCAATGGAAAGTGTTGCGTGATCCGGAACGCAGCGAGGTGAGCGATCTTTCCGAACAGCGCACCGTATTCTCCGCCCTTGACCAGTGGATGACCAGCAGGGAAACGACGTACGGCCACGACATCTTTATCCATCCGAAATCGGAGCTCGCCTGACCGCTATTCAGCTCCATGCCCCACCACGACCATACGCACCGTCATCACGGGTGGGATCTGCCCGATGCTCCCCCAGGAGAGCTCATCGCGACCGCCCGGAAATGCGCGCTCGTCCAGACCGTTGATCGCGAAGCCGACCCGGAAGAACGGCGCGAAGAGCTCGCGCAGCGGACGATGAAAGTAGAAGTGCGGATTCGGCTCTCCCGGCATCCCTGCCCCTCTGCCCGCAGGAATGTCCAGGTAGCCACGCACGCGCACGCCGCGGTTGACGACGATCCGTCCCTCCCGGTCGTTTCCGGCCTCAGCGAAGATATCGACATCGTTCGAGTTGAAGCAGGGGTGCGCGATACTGAAGACGAAGCGCCCGCCCGGTTTCAGCAGCTTCGCCAGGCTGCTGGCCAGCGTGTCGATCGACGACATGTCCATCAGGACCATGTTCGACACGGCGGCGTCGAAGCGGTTCGGGCCTAGCGCCAGGAGCTGGGTCTCGTCGGTCGCATCCAGCGTCAGATATTCGATGCGGTCGGCATGCTCGACGGTGCGCTGTTTGGCCCGCTCGATGAAGACGGAACTGAAATCGAAGGCGACAACCCGTGCGCCGCGTGCCGCCATCCAGCGGGCGAACGCACCGTTGCCGGTACCAACGTCGAGCACCAGCTCGTCCGCGCGCAGCTCGAGCAGCCGCTCCATTGACGGCTCGATCAACGTCTTGTGAAACTCGTTCCCCTCACCATAGCGCTCATCCCAGAAAGCTGCCTTCTGCTCCCAAAGGCGCCGCACCTCCCGATTGAAGTCCTGCGAACCCACGTTTGACCTGTCGTCACTCATCATCGCCCCTTGCCGAAAACGACCGAATTGATGATCATTTCATAGCGTCGGTGTTGGGTCAATGGTCATCTGCGGTGGAACCAGTCCAAAATCTGGACTCGTGCGAACGTGGTGTCACGACACGCTGAAGGGATGAGTGCTTGTCGGCCGGATCGGAACCCGCGACCACCGGTGAGACGCTATTAGTTCGTCGAGGATTACAGCTGGAGTACGCGACGCTGGGCTGGAACGTCGTCGGCTCGGTCATCGTGATCCTCGCCGCGATCGCGGCGCGATCGATCGCGCTGGCCGGATTCGGGCTCGACTCATTGATCGAGATCTTCGCCTCAGTCGTTGTGGTTTGGCAGCTCAAGGGCGTCAACGAGCAGCGCGAGCACCGCGCGCTGCGTCTGATCGGCATCGCCTTCTTCGCCCTCGCCGCCTACATTCTGGGGCAGATCGCCTACTCGCTCATCCGGGCGCAGCATCCGGGTACGTCGACCAGCGGTATCATCTGGCTGGCCGCCACCTTCATTGCCATGCTCTCGCTGGCCTACGGCAAGCGGATCACGGGTCGCCAGCTTGGCAATCAGGTCTTGCTGACCGAATCGCATGTGACGGTGATCGACGCCTACCTGGCGGGCGCGGTACTGCTGGGGCTGATCCTCAACGCAGCCTTCGGCTGGTGGTGGGCGGACCCGCTGGCGGGCCTGGTGATCGTCTACTACGGCTTCAAGGAGGGCTGGGAGATCTGGCACGAAGGGGAGTGACCGTGGACCTCTTCTCACGCTGGAGATCCCAAGCGCGCCAACTCAAGCAGGAGGGGCACGCGCTCTACCTGGCCTATCGCGATCCGCGCGTTCCCTGGTACGCCAAAGTGTTCGCCGCCTGCGCGCTCGGCTATCTCTTCAGTCCGATCGATCTGATTCCTGACTTCATCCCAGTCATCGGTTACCTCGACGACCTGCTGCTTGTGCCCCTCTTTCTCCTCATCGCTCGCAGGCTGATCCCGGCTGACGTCCTGGCGGAACACCGGGAGATCGCCCGCAACGCGAGCGAGTCCGGCAAGCCGGTCAACTGGGTCGCGGGAGCGATCATCGTGCTGATCTGGTTGGCGATCGCATTGTTCGGGGTTTTCGTCGTGATCCGACTCATGGGGTGAGTTTTCGGGCGGAGCGCGACGATCTTCGAACCCTCCGCTTCCTCACGACTCGACGACGCGCCTCTCCCAGGTGAGTTCGACCGGCTCGGGCGGCGGGCCAGAAGCGAACAGGCGCGAGATCAGCGCGGCCAGGTCGTCCGGTGGCGGGAACACGAGCTGGTCGGTCTCCTGAAGCTCCTCCAACGACCACCAGCGATGCGCCGTGATGATCTCCCGCTCCAGGTCCGTGAATCCAGCCGTATCGACGTCCCAGGCGTGAATGCGAACGAAGAAGAAGATCTCGTCGGACCAGATGTCGACGCCGTTCAGCGCGAAGGCCCCGCTTCGCACCGCCACCGGCGGACCGAGGTCGACGGGAGACAGGCGCATTCCGGTCTCTTCGAAGAGCTCGCGCGCGGCGCACTCGGCAAAGGTCTCATCCGCCTCGACGCCGCCACCCGGTGGAAACCAGAACACGCGCTGGCCGCCGCCCGGCAGCCGCTCGTCGCCACGAAACAGGAGCAGGCGCTCCTGGCCGTCCACCAGGAGAACCTTGCCCGAGCGCCGAATCGGAAGCCCGGCCGGCTCACTCGTCATGTGCGCACCTCTCCGGAGGATTACTCCACATAGCCTTACCTGCCACGAAACTGTTACACCCGATAGCTCGATCGTTGCGCCAAATCGATAAGGATCAGGCTATCACAGCATCGGACGAGGAACGCGTGGCTCCCCGCCCAGCTGTCGAGAGGGAGGCGCATCATGACCGCACGACGCGTTGAAGAGACCGCTCTCATCGCGCTGGTGGTGTTCGGAGCGGTGAGTGCGATCGCCGGAGGCATCGCCTTGATCACCGGATCGATCGACCTGCCCACCAGCTGGCTCGAAGGCACGTTCTTCGACAACTACGCGGCGCCGGGAGCCATTCTCGCGACGATCGTCGGCGGAAGTCAGCTTGTCGCCGCGGTCGCCGCCTACCGTCGTGCTTCGACGTTTTTGTACGCCGCGGCGCTCGCGGGTGGCGTTCTGATGGCCTGGATCATCGGAGAACTCATGCTCGTCGGTTCCCGGGACGCGGTGATGTTCGGCTTTCAACTGGTCTACTTCATCATCGGTTTTCTCGAATTTGCGATCGCCAGTGGCGTACTGCGGCAAGGGATGTCGAAGCGGTGACTGGCAGCTTGACGAACGAAGGTGAGAGCGTGCAATGAAGACATACGCGGCGGACCGCATGACACTGATTGGTCTCGAGCTCTTTATGGGCGTGATGGCAGTCGCCTGTGGGGTGATCCTGGCGGGCGGATTTGCCGGGACCGTGCTGGACATGCAGACGAACCTGCTGGACGGCACCCCGTTCGGCAGCTTCCTGATTCCGGGGATCATCCTGGCGCTGGTGGTTGGCGGCAGCCAATTCCTCGCGGCCTACGGTCTCTGGCGTCACGAACCGTGGGGCATGACGATGTCGGTCACGGCGGGCGCGATCCTGATGGGGTGGATCGCCGGCGAGGTGATCCTACTCAGTTGGATCGCCCCACATGGGCTGCAGCCGTTCTGCTTCGCCTACGGTGCGATCGTCACCCTATTCGCTCTGCCACACGCTCGGGAGCGTGAACGGCAGCGCTGAGAACCGACCGTCTTACCCCAGGCTCGTCAGGTAGGCTGTGACGTCCGCGGCATCGGGCCCACCGGCCTGGGCATGATTCAGGAGCGGAATCCCATGGGGGCCGGGCGCGTTGCGCGCCTCTGGATGCGCCTCGATGATCGCGCGCACGATGGCGAGGTTGCCGAGCATGGCGGCCGCGAAGAGGTCGAGACGCGCGCCGCGCGAGAGTAACAGGTCGGCGATGTCGCGTCGCCCCATATGCGACGCCGCGCCAAGCCCCGTTTCCCAGTCTCCGCCGCCCCAATCCCACGATGCATTAGCCAGCGCCGGATGCTCGTCGAGCATCTGGCGCACGCGATCCAGGTCACCGTGCGACGAGCCGACAAATGCCTGCACCAGTTCAGCAGCGAGCGGTGGTGGATAGTCCATCGGGAAGCCTCCTCGAACAACGCGCGGACGAATGCGCCTGATCATCTCCTGCCGCGCGTTCGCTGACAAGGCTCATTACCGAGCGGCCCGGAACTCCTCCGCCAGGCAATCCATGTAGACCATGTCCCAGAACCGGCCGTCAACAAACCAGTGATTGCGCAGCCGGCCCGCCTGGCGAAATCCCGCCTTCTCGTAGACCCGGATTCCCGCCGTGTTGAACTCCAGCACCTGGAGAAAGACGCTCTCCAGCCCTATCCGCCGGAAGGCGTATTCGAGAACGAGCCGGGTGGCCTCGGAGCCATAGCCTTTACCGCGGCTCGCCGCATCGCCAATGAAGAGGTCGAACTCGCCGTTCCGGTGGTCACGATCGACGTGGAGCAACCCGGCATGACCGATCGGGGTCATCGTCGCGCGGGCGTACAGGGTAAAGAGGATGGTGCGTTCGTTTCGGCTCAAGCGATTGAGCAGATCCGCAACAGCATCGTCGGTGAGCGGACGGGGCATCTCGTAGCCGAGCAGCGTCTCGATGTCGTTCATCCAGTGTCGATAGCGTGGAAGCAGATCAGGCCTCATGGGGCCGAGCGCGACCCGTTCCCCGGTGATAACGACGACCGGCTCTTTGTTTGCTGGTTCAGTGCTCTCGTGCATCGTTCCGCTCCGTTTCAGGACGCTGTTCGGCCACACGGCGTGGCCAGCACCCGGATTCTCGCACAGGCACATCGCGGCCGGCTGCGAATTTCCGTCACACCATGGTCCAGGCCTAAAACTCCCAATCCCACCCATGACCCCTGGTGCCACGACTTGCGACCGATGGGTGCTTCGATGCCTGTGAGCCAATTCCAACAATGAACAGCACAAACGAATACGCCGTGCGGATCGACCGAACGCGGCAATCCCGTCGTGAGACGGGGTCGCGCTGCCAGGAGACTCGAGTGAGTCAGCCCGGCGACCAACACGTGCGCATTGACGCGCGGAGTCGGGGCGATTCGCAGGGGTCCGCGTCCGTGTGTCCGGGAGTGTGGGAAGGGCAATTGTCATGCGCCGTCAGCATCAATGGCGCTGGTTCACCGTCATCGGCGTTCTCTCCGTCTTCCTCGCCGCCGTGCCAGGGGCGGCAGCGCGAGGACTCTGGAACTGGCCCATTCGCAGCTCCGGGTCGGATACGGCCCTGGTGGTCTACGACGACTCGCTCGCGTCCGGCTGGTACGACCAGTCCTGGGATGCGACCGTCAACTACAGCTCCACGCGCGCGCCGTACAGCGGCCGCGACTCGATCAGCTATCAGGCTACGGGCGCCTGGGCCGGGCTCGACATTCGCAGTGACTCCGGCATCGACGGCCGGAACTACCGCGACCTGACGTTTGCCTTGCGCGCGTCACGGCCGAACCAGCAGTTCGCAATCTACCTTCGCGGCCTCGACGGCAGCAAGCTCGCCGAGCCGATCTCGCTCGACCAGTACGGCGGGCAGCCGGTCGTCTTACGCTGGACCACCTACACCATTCCGCTCAGCGACCTCGGCGCGGCCAGTGCACTCATCGGCCACGTCGTGCTGCACGAATGGAGTGGCAATCCGCAGCCTCCGGTTTATGTCGATCAAATTCAGTTCACCAAGCTTGACGCGGCGAAGACGCCAACGCCAACCCCGTCGCCAACCGTGGACGTGCCTGCGAGCGGTGACGTGATCTGGTCAGCCGATACCGAGAGCGGAAACCTCTCTCAGTGGACCATCGGCCAGTACGGTGAAGCGGTCTTCAACTCTGGCACCGGATCGGTCTCGGTCAGCCGTGACGTAGCCCATTCAGGCACGTCGGCGCTGAAGATGACCATTAGCGGGGCCAACGGCACAACTCAGGCGGCGCGCATCTTCCGCTGGAACGACCCGAACGGCAACGCGCTCCCGGCCGGCGCCTACTACAGCGTCTGGTACTACTTCCCGCGCAACTACACGCCCGGCCAGTGGTGGAACGTGCTGCAGTTCAAGAGCAAATCGAGCAGTGGCGAAGTCGACCCGATGTGGGTGCTGAACGTCGGCAATCGCGCCAGTGGCAACATGTACTTCTACCTGTGGGATTCAATCCACAGCCGGTCCTATGCCCCGGCGACGCAGGTCGACCTGCCGGCTGGCCGATGGGTGCACATCGAGACCTACTTCCACCGCTCCACGGGATCGTCAGGTCAGATCACTATCTGGCAGGACGGTGTGAAGCTGTTCGACCTGAATGGGATCCAGACAACGACATACGACAACCAGCAGTGGAGTCTGGCCAACTACACGGACGACATCGACCCAGCCAGCAGCGTCATCTATGCCGACGACGCGATGATCAGCACCAGCTGGGTGCCGTAATCGTCAGGCGAGAGGCTGCAACGTTTTTGTAACCCACTGTTTCGAAAAGGGAACACCACTGTAACGCCTTCACGCGCACAATACGTCCCAACTCGTCGGGGCATCCACCGCGAGTATGTGATGCGAGGGGGAAGGGACCGGAAATGTTGTCGTTCGCGCTTGACCGGGGCGAGTACACGGGGGCCGAAAGCGACCAGGACGGTGTATGGATTCTCTACCGGCTGAACCACCAGAGTTGCCTGATCATCGGTGTGTTCGACTCGCGCGATTCGGCATTCGCCTACGCCGGCAAGCATGGTCCGGTTGACGAGTCGGGCTGGCTCGAGCCGCATCCGGGCCAGCGCCACTGGCAGTATGACGGCGCCCTGTTCACCTATTTCCTGGAACAGCATCAGGTCCGGTGCGGGACCGGTAGCGTTCACGATGCCATGGTGCGGACCGGCATGAACGAATAACGATCGAGCCCACCATGTACGCACAACTATCGATCATCTCAACATCATCACCACATCTTGAGGGCGGAGTTTCGGGGGACTCCGCCCTTGCCGTTTTACCTGTTCGTCCAGCTCTACGATAGAATTTTGTGGGTTGATTTGAGGCGGGCATGCCCAGGTTCGTCTCGGTTCGGGGAATCGCGCGACCATTGGCTGGACGCACCGGGCTAGATCGTTCGACCACGTTCACACGGCACTGGACAAGGCTCTGACGCATCATGCGGAATTCGTCGACACCGCCCTACGATTCATCGCGATCCGAACGGATCGATCTGGCCGATGCTTCCCAAGCAAATAGGATCCAGACAGAAGACCAGGCACGCGAACTGGAAACGCTGCTGGAAGTCTCGCGGCTGATCGCGTCGGAACTCGAGCTTGCGCCGCTCCTCGACCTGATTCTGACGCAGCTCAACCGCGTGGCGGGCTACTCCGGCGCTTCGATCTGGCTGCTGGACGACAGCGGGCTCGCCATGGTCGCGGACCGCGCTCCCGACGGCCATCCGGTTGCCAGCGGACTTCGGATCCCTCGCTCTCAGATTCCCTGGGTCGATGCCGCGCCCCAGCCGGTCATCGTGGCTGATGTGCAGGATGATCGCGATCAGAGCCCGCCCGCGATCAGCTATCGGCAAGCAGTCGGGGGACGCTTCAGCTACAGCCACTCCTGGATGCGCATCCCGCTCGTCTATCAGGACAAGACGATCGGCATGATCAGCCTGTCTCATGTGGAGCCGGGTCGCTACACAGCGCATCATGCGCGCCTGGCGATGGCCATCGCCAATCAGGCGGCAGTTGCGATCACCAATGCTCGTCTGGTCGAGCGCGCCCAGGCGGCGGCCGCGCTCGAAGAGCGGCAGCGACTGGCGCGCGAACTCCACGACTCCGTCACCCAGGCTCTCTTCTCGACAACCCTGCACGCGCGTGCCGCGCAACTGGCCTTTGCGCAGACCGGGCTCGATCCGGAGAGTCCGCTGGGCCGCAGCCTCGCCGACGTACGAGAACTAACCCAGGGCGCGCTCGCGGAGATGCGTGCGCTGATCTTCGAATTGCGGCCCGATGCGCTGGTGGAAGAGGGCCTGGCCCGGGCGGTCCGTAAGCAGGCGGCGGCACTGAGCGCGCGTGAGGCCATTGCCATCGACGTCCAGATGCCAGATGAACGGTTGCCGCTCGCGGCACAGGTGGAGGAGCACCTCTACCGCATCGTGCTCGAGGCCTTGCACAACGCCGTCAAGCATGCCCAGACCGAGCGCATCTGGCTGCGGATGAGCGTCGACCTGAACGGCACGATGCTCATCGAGGTCGGTGACGACGGCATTGGGTTCAGCCTCTCTCAGCCCCACCCCGGCCACCTAGGGATGACCACGATGGCCGAACGAGCCGCCGCCATCGGCGCGACGCTGAACGTCAGCAGTGCTCCCGGTGCGGGTACGACCGTGCGTATTCGCTTCTCGCTCACGCCGCGTTCCGGCGACGTCGAACGAAAGGATCAGTGATGCCGGATTCCGGGATAGGTGAACCGACCTCAGACGACAACAAGATTCGCCTCTTGATCGTCGACGATCACGCCGTCGTGCGCCGTGGCATTCGTGCATACATGGCCCTCATGCCCGACATGGTAGTCGCCGGTGAGGCGAACAACGGACAGCAGGCGCTGGATCAGGTACGGCAATCGGAGCAGGCAGGTACATCGATCGACGTGGTGCTGATGGACCTGCTGATGCCGGTGATGGATGGGATCGCTGCCACGGCCGCGATCAAAGCTGAGTTCCCGCTGGTTGAGATCGTGGCGCTGACCAGCTTTATCGAAGAAGAGAAAGTACAGGCGGCGCTGGAGGCGGGAGCGACCGGTTACCTGCTGAAGGATGCAGAAGCTGACGAGGTCGCCGCGGCGGTGCGCGCGGCACATCAGGGAGAGATGCACATCGATCCCGCGGTCGCCGCCCGCTTGATGCGCGCGCTACGCGCGCCGAAGCGGTCCAATCCACTCGACGAACTGACCGAGCGCGAGGGCGACGTCCTGCGGCTGGTGGCTGGGGGCCTGTCCAACAAGGAGGTCGCCCTTAAGTTGGGCATCACCGAGCGAACCGCCCGCACCCATGTGAGTAACATCCTCAGCAAGCTCGACCTGGCATCACGCACTCAGGCCGCGCTCTTCGCGGTGCGTGAAGGACTCGTATCGGGTACGCAAGAGTAGCCTCCCTACGTCATTTGTCGTGCCCCGCGTACGTCATACACGTCTGGAGTCGCGGTCACTCACCGTGCTTTACTCGGAGTGATCGATGTCTGGGCGTGTGGGCGGAAACGCCGGCGGGAAACTCATGGACGACGAAGTGACGCGGCGAGATGGTCACGGCCGCGCAGGTGTTCTGATAGCCGACGCTGACCGGCGAGTCCGCCAGGCCCTCCGGGCACTCCTCGAGACAGACGCCACGCTCACGATCGTTGGCGAAACCGGCTCCGCACGCGAACTCGTCATTCGGGCCAGGGCGCTCGAACCACGCGTGGTGGTGCTCGACCTGCTGCTGCCCGACGCCAAGGACGGTATTGACGCGATCAGGTTACTCGCGGAGAGCGGTTGCCGGAGCATCATCGTTCTCAGCGCGGCCGCACAGTGGCGCAAGACCGCCCTCGAAGCCGGTGCCACCGTCTTTCTGGACAAGGGGATGAATGCCGACCTGATCCTCACCACCGTCTCAGATGCGGCGAGCAGCATGCGCCAGCGAATCTCTCCAGACGGTCAAAATCGTCGTGGGTGAGGCAATCGTTCGATGACCAGCCAGATCGGTAGCCCCACGCCTATCAGAACGGGGACGCCCGCGGGTTCTCTTGCCAGAGCGCCGCGGCAAATCCATCGGGCGGGATCGTGAGCAGCCCCCGGTGCGCCAGTACATCGATCGCGTGGGCGTAGGCGAGATGGTCGTACCAGCAGAAGAACTCGCCGAATCGGCCGGACGGCGAACGGCTGGCGGCCAGCGAGCCGTATAGCGCGCGCAGCGACGTCTCCACCGTCATGTAGACGCGGGTCAGATCCGCGGCGATCTCGCGCACGAAGGACCACCATGCTTCTGCGTCATCGAGATCGACGACCGGCAGGCGAAATGCTGACCCGGCATCCGCTGGAGTCCATCCTGACCGTTCGGTGACGTAGGCGCGCACCCGGTCCTCGAGATCGGACCGCGCGACGTTTGGCTCGTCGTCGAGCGTGTACTGGCCAAACGTCAACAGGGACCAACCCTCAGCATCCAGCTCAGTAACGCGCTGGCCATAGCGGCCAAGCTGATCGTGATCTCCCTCGATCATCCACATGTAGTAGCGCGCGTCCGGGTCCGACGGACTCGGACGTGGCGGCGCCGGTGGCATGAGCGTCGTCTCGCTGGCCAGTGCGTCGAGCAGACCGACGTCCAGAATTCGGTCCCCTACCAGAACGAAGGCCAGATCCATCAGCGCGAATTGCCGGCTCACCCGCAGCTGCTGGTAGGCACGATCGATCTCGGTCCAGTGGCTGGACACCCGCTCGGCAAGCTGACGGCCAACCTCGGAAGCATGGGCATCGACGCGATCCACCTCAGCCCGGGTCGCGATGAGGAAGTCCGGCTGGAAGCCAGCTTCAGTCCTGCACGACCAGACTGGCGTCACACAACGGCTCGAGTTCGGCGATGAGTCGCGTCCGGTCGATACCGGTTACCGCCTCTAACTGATCGAGCGTCGTGACGTCGCGTAGCGCGCGCAGACTTCCAAGGCGCGACTCCGTAAGCACGGCGTAGGGGTTGCCATTCCCAGCCATGACGGCATGCAGCCCGCGGGCGTGATCGCAAAATGGCATCGAGATCGCCCTTCTTCACGCATTTCCCGGACGTCAGAACTGCCTCGGCGGAGGCGATGCGGAGGCCGGTAATCGCGTGGAACCGGTCGTACGCCGTGGCCAGGTGTGTCAGGTCACCCAGCATCTGCTCTTCCGCCCCGGCGCGCATCCCAAAGACTTCGCTCCCGGCCCGCAGCGAGATGACGATCGACGCCACCCGTCGCAGGCTGGCCGCGGCGTCGAAGAAGTCGAGATCCACGACCGGCATCCCGGCATAATGCTCGTAGCGCGCCAACACGGCGTCGCGCATCGCCTGACCACGCGTGGCCTGGACCAGCAGCAAGGTCCAGGCGAGGTCGAACCGCGGATCGGTCACCTCGGAACTGGTCCAATCGATGACCA
The DNA here is from genome assembly GCA_963728335.1 of uncultured Chloroflexia bacterium. Classification (GTDB taxonomy): domain Bacteria; phylum Chloroflexota; class Chloroflexia; order Thermomicrobiales; family Thermomicrobiaceae; genus CALAGB01. The sequence goes on along the minus strand of CAVSJP010000003.1, from coordinate 197,004 downwards.
CGGGATCTCCATTCGAGCGTAACAGCACGTTCCAGGGGTGGAAGTCCCAGTGAACCAGCGACAGTCGTCCCGGCGAAACGGTCGACGCATGCGCATCCAGCCAGTTGAAGGCTTCGTCGAAGTCGTCCGCATGCATTGGAGCGAGAAAGTTACGCATGCCGGCCACCCAGCGGGCAGGCGCGTGCTCCGGCCGGTACTGCTCGGGTTCAGCGACAAACGGTCGCCAGTCGAGCGCATGGAGATCCGCCAGCAAACGACAAAAGAGATCGAAGGAGCGCTCACGTTCGCTCGGCTCGGACGCGTTGATGAAGACGAATCCCAGCACCGGCCCGTCGACCCGCTCCATCAGCACCAGTGGCCGGCCAACCGGCGAATCCTCCGCCTGTAGCGCGTCGACCCGCGGAACCGGATAGCCCACCTGATGAAGCACTCGCATGATCTCGAATTCGTGGTGGGCCTTCGGAATCGCGCCGTTTCCGAGATAAATCCTGAGTATGAGCTCCCGTCGAACCGGCCGTCCATCCTGGACACCGTCGAGATCGAGGCGATAGACATCGCACTCCCAGCCGTCGCTGATGCGGCGAAAATCGGAGACTGATTGAGCGCTGAGCTCCGGAAACGCCTGGCGACAGATCGGTACGGGATTCGGCGCGTGCTGGGCGTCGTGCATGCCACCCTCCAGGAGCATTGTCGACCAACCGATCTATCTCCCGCAAGCCGACCAGTTCGTCGCAACCTGCGTCGACGCGCCACCGTACACCCATGTCGACCGCATTCTCCAGGTCCTCTCGGTTGGTCCATCTCGTCGAGATGACCCGCTCAATTCACGGATTCGCGACCCAATCTGTCCCAGACGATGCCGCGTTCTCAGTGCACGCGCGTCGGGCGGTGGGAGCAAGGGCGTACCGGTGCCACGACAAGTGACGTAGACGGAAGTCCGGGTGCGGGAATACCGTGATTCACCATTTTCCCAGTGCAGACAGTCATTTCTAGCCGGCGGCGAGAGACGAAGGTACCAGACGAATGTCATCTGTATTGAGGACGAACCGCTCATGACGTGCCGCGAAATGGACCATATCATCAGAGTACGGACAGTGTAGTGCGTGGAGGTTGAGCTTTGTGGCCATGCGTATTCGCACATTCTTCCAAAGGGGCCGCGCATCTCGCGGACAGATCATTATTATGGTCGCGTTATTCGCGGCAGTTCTTGCCGCCATGGTCGGCCTTTCGGTTGACCTTGGCTATACCTTTGCCGAGCGCCGGTCGGTGCAAAATGCAGCGGACGCAGCTGCCATGGCTGGGGCGCACGCCCTGACGAAGTGGAGCACATCCAATTCGATGGTGGCCGCCGATGCCGACGTCTCCACCGTCGTCGCCGGCAACAAGATGAATAACTCGACCACGCAGACCTACAGCTGCGAGTACGTGGACGACAATGGCACGGACCTGGGGCCATGTACTGCCGCGGTGCCCACGACGCCCATCGCCGCAACTGGCGTGCAGGTGGTGGTGCACGAGACGCACAATACATTCTTCATTCGCGTCCTGCCGGGCGGCCCGAAAACCGTGTCGACCTCGGCGAGCGCGACAGCGCATGTCCAGGGGATAACGACCGAAGTTGGGAGCGATGGGCCGTTTATCGCCTGTGGCGTGGATTCCTCGCTGGCAGCCGGCGGGACAATGTCGATCCTGAACACATCAACCTCCGAGGCCGCCCCCAACGATCTGACTGCCTCCACGCTCAATTTTCCGGTCTCCTCGGCGTCTCAATATACGGTCCAGCTCATGAAGAAGCCAACTCCGACACCGACTCCGGTCCCGACTCCGTCCCCGACACCAACCGCGACCAGCAACATCAACTGCGACCGGGACGTCGACTGGCGGAGGCGGCGGTAGTTCGACCTACTCGATCAACACAGCCGCGTACGGGAAGACGTTCATCCTGCATGGTCCGCAAGTCGCTGACTGCGGCCGCCAGAGCAACAGCTTCAAGGGCCTGGCGGATCCGAATACGAACTACACTCAGTCGATCCCCGGCTGGTTCGCTTCGCTGACGGGCGTCAAGGCGGGGCCCACGCGAACGCGCGTGAACGGCATCAACGGATGCCAGGCTGGTGACTCATCAACCGATGGCTGCGTGCTAATTCTCCCGATCGCGACCAATAACCCCACGCCGTCGGGCAATTCCTTCTACGTCGTAGCGTCCGCCGCCTTCTACGTGACGCAATGCGGCGCGAACTGCCACGAAGGTGTCCTGCTCGAAAACTACCAGGTTCAGCCAGACGGCCTTGGGCAATGGACCGGGTCTCATGGCTGGAAGCCGGGCTCCGGGATCCTCGCGACGGTCCGCCTGACCCACTAGACTCCATACCACTCCTACGGATCTCCTGCGCCCGCTGGCTTTCATACCAGCGGGCATTCTTGGCGTTCTACTCCACCTACCTACGTCATTTGTCGTAGCTTCTCTCTGTCCTATGTCTGAGCGCGAAGTCTGACAGACGCCCGATGTGGCGCCGGAGTCGCAGACCGAGAATTGACTCAACGGGATAGCCAAACGGTTGGAGAGGAGTCCACGATGACCACAACAAACTTGTCGCTTCGGGTGGACCGGAAGCATGGAGTCTGGTCCTGGATAGAGCAGCACCGCCCCGCGGCAGCAGTCGCACTGGTAGTTGGGCATCTGGCCTTTATCGCGGCGACGGCGGGCGCATTCCGCCTTGCGATGCCCGACGTCTCTGGCTACGTGCAGAGCGGTGTAATCACGATCGCGATCGCGATCGCCTGGGCGGTCGCCCTGACTCGCGGCAACTGGGCGCATGAGATTGGGTTCACCGGAACGGCCGAATGGGCGCACCTGCGGCTGCTGATCTTCCCGGCTGTGCTGGCGATGCTGCCGCTGTTCGGTGGTGTGCATGGCGAGAGTGCCGCAATGCTGGCCCTGATGATCGGCGGCTACGTCGCCACCGCCCTGTTCGAAGAGACGCTCTTCCGCGGTGTCCTGCTCCAGATCTTCCTCGGTAGCGGGACCGGTCGGGCGATCACGATCTCATCCCTGCTCTTTGGTCTGATGCACCTGCAGAACGTGCTCTTCCGCGACAACCCGATGATCGTCTTGTCGCAAGCAATCGGCGTCTTCTGCTTCGGAGTGGGCTACTCGGTCCTGCGGCTGCGCACCAACACGATCTGGCCGCTCATCGCGCTGCACTTCCTGACCGACTTCACGCTGCAACTGACCAACTTGCCGCTCGGCGCCAAAATCGGCCTGATGGTCGTGCAGGACACGCTGCTCTTGATCTACGGGATCTACCTGCTGCGCCGGAGCACGGTTCGTCAGGCAGCGGCAGTCAGCTAAGCAGTCACTTGTGAGTGTTGTTGTGGTGAAGAGAGAGAGGAACCTTCAGTGAGCACGCTCGATATCACGCTGAACCTCGGAATTCTGGCACTGATGATCATGACCCAGGTGGGCACGCGCACCTGGCACCCACGCAAGCTCATCCTCCCGTTCGGCCTCGTCGTTGCCGCGGGCAGCTATTTTCTCCCTGGCCTGCCGACCATCGGGAACGACGTCAAGTTGGACGTCGTGGGGGTCGCCGCGGGGATCGCCTTTGGACTGCTGGCCGCCACGCTGGTCGACGTACGCCGAACCCAGGAAGGCAAGATTCTGACTCACGCGGGAATCGGGTATGTCAGCGTCTGGACCGCCGTCATCGCGGGACGCATGCTCTTCGCCTGGGGCGCGGACCATGCCTGGTCGGCCCAGATCCGCGACTTCTCGATCACACACCTGATCACCGGCGCCGATGCCTGGCGCACCGCCTTCGTGCTGATGGCGCTCGCGATGGTCTGCACCCGCAGCCTGGTCACGGCGGCCCGAGCGACCTCCGTGGGGTCCCGCCACTACGCGACCGCCTGATCCTGGTTTTGATGGGGAGCGAAGAACCATGAGAGAGAGCCACTCGGGCTCTCTCTCACGTTGCCTATCAAGCTGAGACGGTCGGTGATTCAGGTGGCTTCAGACCAGAGGTCAGACCTGCTCGGTAAACCAGACCTGCGGCGCGCCAACGACCCCGGCCCGACCCATTGCTTCACGCAAATCCTTGGAACCCGCGAGCGCCTGCGCCGCCTCGAGTGAGTCAAAATCGTGATAGGCCGTGACGTCGTTGTGGTCCACGGCGTTGCGATAGACGCCAGCGCCCGTAACACCAGCCGCCCGCCGTGTGTCCTCGAAGGCATCATATTGGGTGCGCCATGAATCATAGTCCGCGACAGTATGCCGAACAAACATGCGAACCATTGTAGGTCCTCCATTCACATCACGTTGAACAGGTCAGAGATCAAATGCTCTGCCAACACGCGATGTTGTTGAACTACATCATGAGACGCCTGCGACCCATTGTCAATGACGGAAATTTTCACGTCGATCATTGCTCCCAACGCAATCAAATCTCGATGACTTTGCCTCCGACACCGTGCGTGCGTCGCGGGCCGCTTGTGCCGTGGCACGAACCGCGCTACGATCGAATTGGCACCGTGATTCGAATCGATCGCAGGATCGCCGTTTGGGCATACGAACCAGGCGTTGGCGTTCTTGTCTATGACGGTCGCTCGCGATCAGTCCACCGTTTCCATCCGCGAGGAAGAAAGAGAGAGCCCTATGTGCTTTGATTCTGGCGCGCGCCCACCGATTGCTCCGATAAAAGGTGGAGCACTCGACACCCATGTCCTGACCCTCAAAGCGGCCGACGGCACCGAGTTCGCCGCCTTCGCGGCCCGCGCCGCCAACCCGACGGGCGTCGGCGTCGTCATCCTGCCCGACATTCGCGGCCTGCATCACTATTACGAGGAACTGGCCGAGCGTTTTGCCGAGAACGGCTATGACACCGTCGCGATCGACTATTTCGGCCGTACGGCTGGGGTTGGCCGCGGTGAGGCTCGTGGTGACGACTTCGATTGGCAGACCCACGTCGCGCAGACCAAAGCAGACAAGATAAGCCAGGATACCGCCGCCGCGGTCGACTATCTGAAGTCAGACCAGGGTGGCGACGTTAAGGCGATCTTCACCGTCGGCTTCTGCTTCGGCGGCAGCAACTCCTGGCACCAGGCCGCCAACGGACATGGCATCTCGGGCGCGATCGGCTTCTATGGGCGACCGACCGGACCGACGCGTGACGGCACGCCCGCGCCGATCGACCGGGTCGACGAGTACACTGCTCCGCTGCTCGGGCTCTTCGGCGGCGCCGATCAGGGCATCCCCCAGAGCGCGGTTGACGAATTCGACCAGGCGCTGACCAAGGCGGGCAAGCCGCACGAGTTCAAGACCTACGAAGGCGCACCGCATAGCTTCTTCGACCGGCGCTTCGCCGAGCACCAGGAAGCCTGCGCCGACGCCTGGGATCGGATCCTCGGCTTCATCAAGAAATACAGCCCGGCCGGCTAAGACACCAACCAAGCAATTCCATAGGGACGGGCCCGTTGTTGACGGGTCCGTCTCACCGTCTTGATTCTCGGCTGGCAAGGGAGGCGTGGTGATCGATCCGGGTCTGAACGGCAAGACCGCGCTCGTCACCGGTGGCAATCACGGAATTGGTGCGGCGATTGCGGTCGCGTTGGCGCGGCAACCGAACTGGGCCAACATGGCTTCACCGTGAACGTTGTCTCGCCGGGGCCAATCCAGACCGGCCGGATTTCACCCGAGCACACGGAGCTCGTCGGCGGAGACATCCCGCTCGGGCGACTCGGGCATCCGGAGGATGTCGCGGACGTTGTCGTCTTCCTCGCCTCGCAGCAGGCACGTTGGCTCACTGGCCAGCTTCTCTTTGTCGGCGGTGGCCATCGCATGGAGTGACGGTGTCTGGCTACCAGTGATGATTGGTGCCTGATGAAGATTGCGACCGGGTTTGCCTCTGTCGACGGAAAGAAGATCTTCTGCTATCTGAGCGAGCCAGATGGATACTCAGACAAGATCGTGATCATGAGCCACGGTTTTCGCGGCACCCACGTCGGCCCCGCCCGCAGCTTCGTCGACTTCAGCCGACTCCTGAACCAGCACGGGTACACCGTTCTGCGCTTCGATCAGCCGAACAGTGGCAATTCCGAGGGCGATTTCATCGACTCATCCTTCCACGAATGGGTTGATACGACAGCACACTTTGCGCGGCACTACCTGGAAACAGGGTATCGCGTCGTCCTCATGGGACAGAGCATGGGTGCTTCCGCGTCCGTGCTCACCTCGTACCGTGCCGAAGTACGCGGTCGTATCGCCTGCCTCCTGCTCTGGGTTCCTGATCCAAAGACGACGTTTGACGGCGTGGCTGATGACGTCGACGAAGAAGGCGGACAGCTATTCCGAAAGAGATTCTGGCAAGAGGCGCGTGACGAGGACTTTTTTCGCGCGCTCCAGGCATTTGACGGCCCGATTCATCTGGTCTATGGGGAGCACGATCGCTATGTGGATCCTGATCTGAGGCACCAGGTCATGGAGGTGGTCCGGAGGAAAGGTCAAACAATACTGATCCTACCGGGTCAGGACCACAGTCCGTGGAAGCCGTCACTATGTCGGGAGGTTTACTAGGCGGAAATCGCGATGCTTGATCAGGTGCTGTCGCGGCAATCTACGCATACGAACGATCAACAAGGAGGAGCCTGACCATGTCGACCAATTCATCCACCTCAATCGATAGCCTTGGTCTGGCCGCGCCCGCAATTCGGGCGCTTCACGGCGCGGGTTACACCCACCTCGAGCAATTGACCCGGGTTCGCGTGACCGAGCTCAATAAGCTGCACGGCTTGGGCCCGAAGACGATCCGGCAATTGCGTGAGGCCCTCGCGGCGCGCAATCTCTCCTTCGCTGGTGAGTGAACGCTCTCAGTTCACCTGGTCTCGTCTCGCTGACTGCGCGACTTCTACGCAAAACGCAAAAATCGCGCTCCACTGCCCGATTCAGGCGTTGAAATCCCGCCAGTTTCACAATTGATCAGTTTTTGGTCACGTTTTGAACTTCTCAGCCGGGCGGGCCCCTGCTAGATTTGTGCGATCGACTTGGCAACGTCGTCGGAAAGGATCGGCGCATGGAAGCGACAAATGTTCTCCTGGGATCATTGGGCTGGTCCCACAATATTCTCGAGATGACGGTAGGTGACTTGACTGACGAGCAGGCGCACGCGTCGACAGGTGGGCATACGCATCCGATCGCCGCCAACTATGGGCATACGATCGTCGGCGAAGACTTCCTGATGAGTATGATTGACGGCAGTACACCGCTGGCGATGGGCGACTGGGCCGGACGCTCCGGCATGAGCGAGATGCCAACGATGGACGGCCAGTGGCAGGAATGGGCCAATCGCGTCAAAGTCGACCTGCCCAAAGCACGTGAATACGCTCAGGCGGTCTACAACAAGTCGATGGGGATTGTCTCCGCGCTCAGCGCAGATGACCTCGATCGATCGCTTGACCTCTCCATGATCGGCATGGGGGAGCAGACCGTGACCGTACTTATCAACGTCGTGGCGGGTCATGCCCTGATGCACAGCGGCGAGATCTCCGCGAGCAAAGGGATGCAAGGGCTACAAGGCTATCCGTTCTAACGGACAGCCATCCAACACGGACATCAGGAGAGCGGGTTCGAGCGCCAGGTCACCCGGCGTCCGGCTCGCTCTCAGTCTTTGTCAGCGCCCGGGCGATGATCTCCTCGACGACCTGCGATTTGGCGTCGGCATAGTCCTGCATGTAGGTCCAGTGGCGCTGAGCCAATTCGCGTTTGGTGCGCTCGTACAGCTGGCGATCGGCGTCGTTCCGCCGTAAGTGATCACGAAAGCCGGTCATGCGCCCGATCTCCGCGCAACCGGCCGAGAAGACGTGCATGTTCAGTTCGAGCTCCGAACTGTTGAGCAGGCGGTGCTGGTACCAATCCGGCTCGCGGCCGCGCAGTATGTAGCCGGCTGCCTCCAGATCGGGCACGTAGGACGACTCATCACCCGAATTCTCGACCGCGAGGAGGATATCGATGCGGGGCTTGGCCGCGAGTGCGGGAACCGATGTCGAGCCGACGTGCTCGATCATCAAGGCACGTGCTCCAAGCGCCGCGCGAATCTTCAGCGCTTCCCGCTCGAAGAGCCGCGGCCATTCCGGATCGTAGTCGACGAGCTGAACCGGACCATTCAGCCGGGCGACCTTGCCGATCGTCGCCGCCTGCAGCTCCGCTTCGCGCTCGGCCTCCGAGTTCGGTGGTATCGTCTCCTCGGCCATCACACCCCCCTTCCGTCGACAACCGCCGCTGGCAAATCCGTGCATTCTACCGCACGCACATGCCGAGCCTCATCAGTCGCTATGAGATCGGCAGCCAGGCACGGAAGCACGCTCCACCTTCTGCCCGGTTCTCGGCCGTCAGGTCGCCCCCATGCGCACGCATGATGCGGCGCGCGATCGTCAGACCAAGACCGGCGCCGCCCGTCTCCGGATTGCGCGATTCATCGCCGCGAAAGAACGGGTCGAAGAGGTGCGGCAGATCGCGCGGATCGATCCCGGATCCGCCGTCGGCGACCGAGAACTCGATGCGATGGTTCGCGACGTGCCGCTCGATCAGGATCGTACCGCCGTCGGGCGAGTGCCTCACGGCGTTGTCGAGCAGATTCAAGATGGCACGCTCCAGCAGGTCGGCGTCACCCTGGATTCGCACCTCACCAGCGGAACCCTCGAGCGCAAGCTGGATATTTCTGGGCGCCGAGCGCGGTCTCATCCCTTCCACGGCCCGGACAAAGAGCGGATCGATCTCCACCGGCGCGATGTGGAGGGTCTGCTCCAGATTCTCGACACGCGCATAGGACGAGAGATCGGCAACGAGGCGCTCGATCTGCGTAGCCTTCTGCTGGCAGATCGCGACATAGCTGGCGATCTTTTCCGGGGTGCGGGCAATGCCGCTCTCCAGCCCTTGAAGGTAGCCGCGGAGCGAGAAGAGCGGGGTGCGCAGATCGTGCGCGATGGCGCCGACGAAGAACCGGCGTTCCTCCTCAAGCTCGGCTTGCCGCGTAATCGACGCCTGTAGACCGTGCTTCATCGCCTCGAAGGCGTCGCTCACCTCGTCGACTTCACTGACGCGCGATTTCGGAACCGAGAACTCGAGGTCGCCGCCCGCAATCCGGTGGGCGGCCAGACTGGCCGACTCTAGCGGCCGCACGACGTAATGCCCGAGTAACCAACCAGCACCGATCAGCGCCAACAGCAGGCCGGAGAACCCGGCAACTACTCCCGCGAGAAAGGGCTGATGCGAGCCACTGGACGTATCGAAGAGGTTGATGGTGCCGATCACCTCGTCATTGCCGCCACGCAACTGCACGACGCGCGCCGGATCGCTCGACGCTCCCCACGGGCCGCCATGGCGGCCCGTGGGAACCGTGCCCGCGTCTCCAACCCGGTTTCCGTCCGGACCGAACAGCTCGGCGCCCACATCCAACGCGTTCAGCTGCGTTCCAGTCGACTGACGCCAGGACGGATCACTCCACTGCCGCACGTTGGTTCCAATGACGGCCGCGGCGCGGTCAAGCGACTGCTGACTAACCGGCCGGTTCACGGCAGTCCACCAGCCGGAGCCGCCAACCAGCAACACCGTCACGTTGAACAGCATCACCGGAACGATGAAGATCGCGATCAGCGACAGCACGAGCCAGCGGCGCAAGGTAAGCGTGCGCATCAGCGCGTTCCGTCCCCATCACTGACGCTGCCGCTATTCGCCAGCGAGGACCGCCCTTCGAAGCGGTAGCCTATGCCCCAGACATTCACGATCATGGTCGGATTCGCCGGATCGGGCTCGATCTTATCCCGAATACGCGCGATCGTGACGGTGATGGTGTGACGGTCACCGACTCCTTCCCAGAAGCGCTCCAGCAGCTGATCGTAGGTGAAGACCTGCCGCGGCTGTTCGGCGAAGAGGACGAGGAGATCGAACTCACGGGGCGTCAACGAAACCGGCTCGCCCGAGACCAGCACCTCTCGGGCACGCAGGTCGATCTCCAGCGGGCCGAAGCTGAGCCGCGCATCGGGCTGTCGATCGGGACCGGTGTACCGGCGCAGAGCCGCTTTCACGCGCGCCACGACCTCGGCCGGAGTCGCCGACTTGACGATGTAGTCGTCTCCGCCCAGTCCTAACCCGCGGATCTTGTCGACGTCGTCTCCGCGTGCGCTCAGGAACAGAATAGGCACATCACTGGTGCGTCGCACCCGGCGACAGAGATCGAACCCGCCTTCTCCCGGCATCATGATGTCCAGGATGACGCAATCGACCGCGTCGCCGCGAAGCGCGGTCCATGCCTGCGCCGCATCATTGGCCCCGAGCACCTGAAACCCTTCGGCCTCCAGGAAATCGCGCATCAGATCGACGATCGATTGATCATCATCGACCACCAGAACCGTGCGTGTCTCCATGCAGATCACCTCCTCTCGCGTATCGCGACTCAAGTATGTCCCGACTCAAACACCCGCGCACGGAGAATTCCGGGCCCATGAGCAGGCTGTGCTCCGCTTGTGATCGTTCTGTGACGGTTCCAGTCCCTGAAACGTGATGATCGCCGCCTACCCTCGGAGTGTGCCGCGATGCGGACGACGAGAACAGACGGGAACGCACGAAGAGAGGATTTGTGATGGTCGACGAGCACGTCATCGAGACCGAGCGCGTCAGCAAACACTACGGCAATGGGTCAGTCGCCGTACGCGACCTGACGCTGCGAGTGCGACGTGGCGAGGTCTATGGATTCGTCGGGCCGAATGGCGCGGGGAAGACAACCACGCTCCGCATGATCACCGGGCTGGTGCGCCCGTCCAGGGGATCGATTAGCGTGTTGGGCAGCCCGGCAGGCTCCCGGAACGCGGTCCAGCGCGTCGGCGCGATGATCGAGGAACCGGCCTTCTACCCCTACCTGTCCGGGCGAGACAACCTGCGCGTCATGGCGCGCTACGGCTCAATTCCGGAGTCGCGCATTGGCCCGGTGCTCGAACAGGTCGAACTCTCCTCCAGGGCCGGCGACAGCTTCCGCACCTACTCAATGGGGATGAAGCAGCGCCTGGCCCTTGCCTCGGCGCTGTTGAAAGATCCGGACCTGCTGATCCTCGACGAGCCGACCAACGGGCTCGACCCGGAAGGGATCGCCGACATGCGCGGGCTGGTTCGCGGCCTGGGGCAGGGTCGCCGCACGGTTCTCCTCTCGAGCCACCTGATGTCGGAAGTCGAGCAGATCTGTGACCGGGTCGGAGTCATCCGCCAGGGCGAAATGGTCGCGGAAGGATCCGTAGCCGACCTTCGCGGTCGGCCGCGCCTGCGGATCCGTGCGGCGCCGGTCCAGGCAGCCAGAGAAATCGTCTGCGCGCTCCCTAACGTCGCGTCCGTGACTGAGAGCGATGGGGGGCTGCTGGTCGCGACCGATCTCGAACATGCCGCCGCGATCAACCGGCGACTGGTCTGTGCTGGGGTCGACGTACACGAGATCACCCCGGCGGTCGCCTCACTCGAAGAGATCTTCATCAAGCTTGTCCAGGGAAAGGATGCCAGCCATGACCAATGATCTGCGTGCCGACGTACTGCTGCTCAGGAAGCGCACCGCAACCTGGGTGCTGCTGGCCGTCTCCATGATCATGAGCCTGGTCTTCACCTACGTCTTCCCCTATGTGACGTACAGCGACACGGCGTCGAGCCAGCGAACGGCGGCGGATCTACAGCCGCTCCTGCCACGGAGCCTGGTCTCCAGTGTCCTGGCTGGCTTTCCGTTCTACTTCGGCATGTTCGCGCTGATCCTGGGAGTACTGCAGTTCGGGAGCGAGTTTAGCTGGGGAACGTTCAAGACGACCTTCATGCAGCGTTCGGATCGCATCCGGGTGGTGCTCTCGAAGGTCATCGCACTCGCGATCACGCTCTCGATCTACGCGATTTCGGTCTTCGTCGCCGGCGCCGTCGCCAGCCTGCTCATCGCCAGTCGCGAAGGCGCCACGGTAAATTGGCCTCCGGTACTCGACTTCGTCAAGGCCTTTGCGGCGGGCTGGCTCATCCTGACGCTCTGGGGACTCTTTGGCGTCTTGCTCGCCACGCTGTCACGTGGGATCGCGCTGGCCATGGGACTGGGAATCGTCTACGCACTGGTTGTGGAAGGACTGGTAACAGGGTTCGGGTCCACCATTCAGGTGCTACATGACATCTCCATCGGCTTCCTGCGCACGAATGGCTACTCGCTCATCGCCCCATTGCAGACTGGAAGCTCGACCGGGAACGACGGCCCGGGATTCTTCACCGGTCCGTATGTCAGCGAGTGGCAGGCGCTGCTCATCATCGTCGGCTACCTAATCCTGTTCGCGGGCGGCAGCGCACTCATCATCGCCAGGCGCGACGTCGCCTGACGTCAGATCTTCATCGACTGTTTTGCATCAAGCAGAAAGCAGGGAACACATGCACTACGCTCAGATTCTGGCTGTCGATCCCGGTCCACCCTGGGCACACCATGGTGGCTGGTGGCCCTGGGGACCCCTCTTCTTCGGTCTTTGGATGATCGCCCTGGCGGCGATCTTCGTGGGAGTCTGGTTCGTCGCGCGCCGCGCACCGGCTCGTCAGACCCACGAAGTCGACCACCTCGACCGGGCCCGGTCGATCCTGGCCGAGCGCTTCGCCCGGGGTGAGATCAGCGCCGATGAATACGACGAGCGCGCTGTCGCATCTTCGCGGAACGTCCGAGCATCCAACGGGATAGAGATGGCCGGACGAGCCGCTACCGCTTCGGCTCGTCCGGCACGAAGACTCTGGCCAGCACCGGACTCTCAAACTCGCTGGCGACGGCATCCATGAAGATCTCGTCCCAGAATCGCCCGCCCATCTGCCTGGACTTGCGGCGCCGGCCAATCTCCTTGAAGCCCGCCTTTTCATAGACGCGCATGCGCCCCCAGATTGAACTCGTACACCGCGAGCATGACGTTGCGCAGTCCAAGCGCGGTAAAAGCGTAGTCGACGCTCAGACGCGTCGTCTCCGTGCCGTACCCCTTGCCACGCGCGCTTTGCTCGCTGATCGAAATCCCGAAGTTCGCTGTCCCGTTGCGGTAGTCAATGCGGGTGATGTTGGTGAGGCCAAGCGGTTGCCAGGTGTCGCGCTCGTAGATGATGAACGTCGCATTCGAACGGTCCTTCGCGCGGACTTCAAACCAATATGCTTCCGTATCCAGCGTCAACGGCGCCGGATCCATCGCCAGGTTTCTGACCATCTCGAATTGATTGATCCAGCGCCAATCATGTTCGTAGACCGCTCGCGTGACCGGGCCCAGCGCGACGAGCTCACCCTCGATGTTGATGATCGATCGGTTGTTGTGGGAACCGACTTCACCGGTCACCGCGGCTCATCCGGCGTAAAAACCTTCGCCAGCACCGGACTCTCAAACTCGCTGGCGACGGTATCCATGAAGATCTCGTCCCAGAATCGCCCGCCCATCTGCCTGGACTTGCGCCGCCGGCCAATCTCCTTGAAGCCCGCCTTTTCATACACGCGCATGGCCCCCAGATTGAACTCGTACACCGTGAGCATGACGTTGTGCAGTCCAAGCGCGGTAAAGGCGTAGTCGAGCATCAGACGCGTCGTTTCCGTGCCGTACCCTTTGCCACGCGCGCTCTGCTCGCCGATGGCGATGCCGAACGTAGCGGCCCCGTTGCGGTAGTCGACGTCCGTCAGACTCACGTCTCCGACCGGCTGCATCGTGGCGCGCTCATAGATAATGAACGTGATCGTTGAGGAGGACGTACTCGCCGAGTCGTACCAACTGGTCTCGCTCTCCAACGTCAGCGGCATCGCCGGAACGCCCAGCATTCGCAGCATCTCAAACTGGTTGAACCAGCGCTGAAAAAGCGGGACCAGCTCGCGCCTGAGGGGCCCGAGCGCCACCAGTTCACCTTCGATGTTGATGATCGGCGATTCCATAGCTCTCCCATCCGGCGATGCCGTGATCAGTCACGCTTCCGCGCCAGCACCCAGCACCACTGCTCGACGCCGGAACGATCGACGACTGCTTCAAGCTCGAAGCCGGTCGACTCGATCAGCGCCAGGTTCGTAGCGCGGCCGAAGTGACTCCACCACATCGTCGCGCCCCAGCCAGACCAGTCAGTCTCCTCGCCTTCCCATTCGTTCAGCGGCCAGGTCGCCAGGAAGCATCCGCCCGGCTGAAGCCAGCGATGGATACGTCCAAGGAGCGGACGGTGCTCCTCACGCGGCACGTGAATAATCGCGTACATGGCGACCACGGCCCCGAACACTCCCGGCGCGAAGTCAATCTCGCTCATGTCTGCCTGAATCAGCTGAGCCCCCGGCACGTGCTGGCGCGCCAGCTCAAGCTGCCGTCGCGAGAGGTCGACCCCGACTACGGACCGCCGCTCCGCCAGCCACTGCGTCACCGGCACGCCCGCGCCGCAGCCAAGATCGAGCACCCGCCCGTCATTCGGCACGCCCGCAATCAGCCGTTGGAGCAGCATTTCGGCCTGGCCGTCCAGCGGTTCCTTACTCGCGAGGTAACCCTCGGCCATGCGATCGTAGCCCGAGCGGACGAGCGTTTGACGGTCACGGTTGATAGCCGACCGGCAACCCAATGCAACTCCTATCTGATGGTCCTCGTGCCACTTTGTGTACTCTCAACCTGCTAAAGGTCATTGACGAATTAGTTCGGTGATTGGCCGCGTGCGCCCGGGAGTAAACTCGCCGGGCTACCGGTAACGAAGTCCACTAAAGGGACTAAATCTCTTCGTGATGGTCGCCATTCCGCCATCGTGTTGGTGCTCAATCGGTCACTGAATCTCAGTCCCTTCAGTGGACTTCGTCTTTGTAGCGCGGCGGCTTTCGCCCCGCGTGAACGGACACGCAGGTACCGAATCAATTCGTCAACCACCATAAGCCGCCACGTGATCGTGATCGTCTGCTACCCAATCTATTCGTCAAACCACATTATTGCCGATTGAACGGTCTCGCCTCGACCGGCTCAATACCAACGAGTCATCCTCTGGCCGACTCCTTGTGCAGCTGGAGCCAGCGCATCACATCCTGGACTCGGAGCATTCCGATCAGGTCGCTATGCTCGACGACCGCGAGCTGATTCACCTGACGCTGCGCCAGTTTCTCGAACGCCTCGCTGGCATCATCATCCGCGGACACGACCTCCAGCTGATCACGCGGCGTCATCACTGACTCGACCGTAGTCTGCTCCCACTGGTCGCGCGGCACCTTGCGCACATCCTCCAGCGTAATGAGGCCAACGAATTCGCCCAGACGGATGACGGCGAACGCGCTCTCTCCACTCTGCATCATGAAGTCATGAACCAGTGTCCCGATCGTTGTCGCGGGCTGCACCCATGTCGGGTCCGGCTTCATCAATACCCGAACCGGAACACCCTCCAACAGATCATGGACAACCAGCTGTCGATAGCTGGACTGTGCGGCGCCCTGGAGAAACCAGCCGATGAAGATCAACCACAAGCCGCCGATGAAGCCGCTGCCGAAGAATGGAACTGAACCTCCGAGGGCCACAGAGATACCGCCGACGATGAAGATCCAGCCAATCCCCTGGCCGACCCAGGATGCCCAGCGGGTCGCGACGCGCAGATTGCCGGTCGACGCCCAGATGATCGAGCGGAGAACACGTCCCCCATCCATCGGAAACGCTGGGATGAGATTGAAGATCCCAAGAATAATGTTGATGTAGCCGAGCCAGACCGAAACGGCCGTCGTAGCCGACACCCCGTTGAAGCCGGTGATTGGATGCACGATCTGGCGGTACGACGCGCTCGCGATGACGTAGAAGATGACGCCGAGAATGATGCTTGTAAGCGGCCCAACGATGGTGATCTGAAACTCGTCGCGGGCGGACCTGGGCTCACGCTGGATATTCGAGACCCCGCCAAACAGAAAGAGGGTGATGTTCGAGACCTCGAGCCCCTTGGCTCGCGCGACAATGGAATGGGCTAATTCGTGGAGCAAGACCGAGGCAAAGAACAGAAGAGCGCCAATGACGGCCAGGAACCAGGTGAAACCGGTGCTCCAGTGCGAGTTGAACGAAGGAAGCTCGAACTCCAGGTCCCAGGTAACCAGAAGGAGGATGAAGATCCAGCTCCAGTCGACACGGATCTCGATGCCGAAGAGCTTTCCGATCCGAATACCGTTGTCAGTCATGACGGCTCCCCTCTGGATCGGACCATGGGTCACGCGACTATTGCAGGCGCAAGGCGAGCATGGTCTCAGTTCTCACCAGTATGAGGTATCTCGGGTGACGGGGCCATGCTCATGGGCCGAACAGTGCCAGGCACGACCTTGACTGGCAGAGCAGGCTTCGTTGGCGGCTCAACTGAATTCGCGCCCGAAGTCGGCGAGACTCGTTAGCTGCCCGGGATCGACGCCATACCTGGACTCGGACGTTCGGCCAGAATGATTGGTGCTCGCGGAGGCTGATCGAAATTGAAATCGAGCGCGAGATCTCCAAGCTGCGGCAGCGCGTCCCGAACGTCTGGTCGTGGATCTGGCCGGCCGTCAGTACGGGGATCGAGACGCTGACCACCGAGAAAATCATCCTCGATGAACTTGGCGTAGGCGTCAAAACTCAGCGTCTGGTGGTCGATGAAGCCCTGTCTGGCGTACGGGCTGATGACGATACCCGGGACACGCAGGCCATAGCCGTTCTGGTCGACCACTGGCGGCACCACGTGATCGTAGAAGCCTCCCCAGTCATCCCATGCAAGGAAGATGGCGGTGCTGTTCCAATCCGGACTCTGCATCACGGCATTCACGAGCTTCGTGACCCACGCCTGACCGTCGCTAATCAGGTTCGGCGCATGCTCGCTGTCGATGTTGCTTGGTGTGACCCATGAGACCGCGGGAAGCGTTCCCTGCTTCGCGGCCGTGAAGAAATTGCTGGCGTCCTGGATGTTGCTCAGCTGGCCATCCTGTTTGACGGTGTCGAACCAGGGCAGAGGATTCCAGATGCCCGGCGTGGTCGCGTTTTGCGCTTTCGGCGGGCAGGTCATCTGGTCATCTGCGCAGTCGGGCTGGGTTCCCTTTTGGACGTAATAGGCCCAGCTCACATGATGCTGATAGAGCATGTAGGTGAGATCGGTCCAGGCGTAGTCGGGCGGTTGGGACGGTTGGCCGCTTGTCGTGCTCGTCTTATCCGGATTATCGGGAGCATCGAGCGCGTTCTGGCAGCTCATGGGATCGCCACTCACCGAGCACTTGGCGGACCACTCCGAGACCAGGAACAGGTGGGCGGGCAGACTCCAGGAGGCGTTCGGCTCAAACATGTGATCCTGCAGCACGAAATCCTGAGCGTAGGTCCAGTAGTTCGGGATCTCACGCGCGTCATGCCAGCCCATGGTATCCCGCGAGGTTCCCGCAACTGTGCAGTGTGGGTCGGTGGAGTTCTTGCACGCGAAGGCCATTCCCTGCTCCTGCTTCGCGACGAATCCATTCATCTTCCCACCGTTGATATCGACTTTCGCGGCGCCCGCATCGTGCGGCCCTCCGGTGTTCTTCAGTGAGGAGTCGTGGTACGGGGCAACACAGGTATGGGTTGCCGGGTCTGGCAGGCAGACGGTCGGTTGGCCGTTCTTCATTGGGATGCCGTCGGCGCCGGGGAACGTGCCGAAGTAGGAGTCAAACGAGCGGTTTTCCTGCATGATGATCACGACGTGCTGAATCTTGTGGATACCGGTGTAGACCGGACCGGTTGGAGTGCTCGTAGCGAGCGACGTTGGCGTTGGCGTTGACGTCGAATGTTGGGCGGTAATGCTGCAAGCTGAGAGGATGACCAGAGACGATAGCAACACGGCTACCCGTAAGCCGTGTGGGCGCATGAACCATCGCATCGGAGCCTTCAATCTGTTGCTGACGACAAGCGGCCATAGGCGTGTCAGAAGTCGCCGGATATCAGTGATAGGGCCATGGGCCGTTCTGGTCCCGAGCTCTCCCGGGCGGCCCGGGAATCGACGTTGCTGGCTCCAGACTCCCCTTCTCGTGGCTGCAACTCTTTGGGTGATTGGCATGGATGTGAGGGGTCACGAAGAACGCGCTCGGAGCCAGCGGAGCGCGGTCAGCAGGGTGGAATCCTATCCGCCGAAACGGTGGCCACCGCGTGGCACGGTGGTCGGCGCCGGCACGTCCGTCCGCGTGACCGTAAAGCTTGCGCCGTCCGATCCAATCGAGGAGGTCTGGACCAGCACCTGCGTGCGCGTGTACTGCATGGTGATCGACTGTGCGCCCGTCTTCGCCAATGTCTCCTGCTGTCCGTTCTCAGTCGCGGTCGCGTTGGTGAAGGTGATCGAGCCAAAGTCGTCGATCGGCATCAGGAACCGTCCACCACTGGTCGGCGCCTCCTGGATCCACTCAGCCGACGACAGGGACGACTGGTAGGAGACGGTCTTCTTGTAGGACTCGCCGGAAGTCACATCCTGGATCACGATGAGCCACGTCCCCGTCGACTGTTGTTCGAGCGAGACGTTGACCTTATCTCCGGGGTGGATCGTCAACGGGACTTCCTTGGAAGCCTGCGGCAGGGTCTCAACCCAGGCGGCATAGGTGACGTCGCCGTTCTCGACGATCGCTTCCGTCCCCGCCTGGATCAAATCATGCGATTCGATCCCGCCAATGCCGACCCAGGTCGCGTCGGCGGCCCGGCTGCCACCCGCCGTCACGGTCGGCACCGTCCAGCTGCCGGCGACGGAGGTGAAGGTTCCGCCCGTCGCGGCATAACCCGCCCAGTTCTCCGACGCGCTCGAACTATCGGCCGGAGCAGTTGTCTCGCCCGGGTTACCACTGGTGCCGGAAGATCCCGATCCGCTCGCCGTCTGGGGCGGGTTGCTATCGGGGTGCTGGTCGGACTGAACCTTCCAGGTCCCGTCCTGCAGCACCAGTGTGTAGACATTGGTGTCAGTCTGCTGCAGCGTTCCCTGGCCCCCCAACGTCGTGTCCCAGGTCTCGGAGGTCGTCGCGATCACCGTTGAGGAATCCTGCGAGGTGATCGGGCCCCAGTCGAGTTTCGACAGGTGAATCGCGCTGATCCCGTTAGAGGAGAGGGACTGCACATCCTGGACGAGTTCCTTGTAGTAGTCCGCCGTCGCGGTGTCCTGCATCACCGTCGGATCGTTGCTGGCCAGCGCCTGCTCTTCCTCTTGGTTGGCTTTCTGAATGACCTGTTTGATCGCGGCAATCACGTCAGCGGACGGTGTCGCCGCTGACGGTGTCGCTGATGATGTGGCCGGACCTGGAGTCGGGATCGACGATTGCGCGGTCGCCGAGCTGGTCTCCATGGAGCTTGCGGGTGATGGCGTCGTAGCGGGGCTGGCGGTGACCGCCGGGCCGGTCGACGGCGCGGTCGACGTAGAACGTACCGTCTGTTGGGCTGTGCTTGACGGCGTGGTGGCGTTGGAGGGCGAACGTGTGCAGGCCGAGAGTGGAACGACGAGCAGCACGAGAAGCGTCAGCACCGTGAAAATACGTCGTGATCCTCGATAGGCGGGGACGGCTCGCTGGAGAACGAACGGCCGGAAGCCCGGACACGCCCGTGGCTAGGTCGCTGACCAGGTCCTCGTCAGTGATTTTCACTTTCGGACGACGTTTCACGGTCTATCCTTCCCGGCCAGCGAGCCGAATGAATGACCTCCGAGCGCGTCGGGTTAGGCATCGATGCTCGAATCCACACAACCTGTGTGACGCGGGGTTCGACGTTCTGAGCGAATGAGTCTGGTAGTGGCGGCGAGTGCCTTCTGGGTGCTGGCCGCCTACGACGCAGGGACCATCACCATGGTCGGATCAGCCGGACGCAAACCGGAGCGCGTGTCACCGTGCGCCGCCGCTCGACGAAGGCGGCCGCAGGTACGGCTTCTCCAAAGGCTTTTCGCAGATCCACCACCGACGTATTTCGTCAAACATCATAAACCGCCCTGCTGCCGGACCGTTTCGCCAAAGACACCGAGCCGCAACGGCTGGCATTGGATCCAACGAATTCCTCAAATTCCAGACAGAAGCGGCGTAGACCTCAAATTTTGACTCCATCATCCCACATCGTCCTGAGTGCCATCTAAAAAGTATCTGAAAGAATGCTGAACTCTGGAACGAGCGCCGCCAGTGGGACCCGCTATGTCAATTTCACAACGCCACTTCCGTGGCCCCAACACGTTGTCACGAATTTGTCACATCTCCTGCTGCTTGTTCAACGCTCCGGTAACGCTCGCGGGAGTAGCGTAAGGGTTGTGTTTGGCACCGATCTGATGGAGACCGGCGCAACGTACGAAAGGATCGGTTATGGCGACAATTACCAAGTCCCGCGTCTATTCACCACCGGGCGAGCTTGATTCCCTCGTGACCGTCAAGCCGCGTTATGACAATTTCATTGGTGGCAAATGGGTTTCCCCGGTCAACGGCGCGTATTCGCCGAACATCTCCCCGGCCACCGGCATGCCGTTCACTCAGGTACCGCGTTCGACTCCCGAGGACGTCGAGCTGGCCCTGGATGCCGCGCACGCAGCCAAGGATAGGTGGGGCTCCGCCTCGACCACCGAGCGATCCCGCGTGCTGAACGCGATCGCTGACGCCATCGAGGAAAATCTCGAGATGCTAGCGGTGGCCGAGAGCTGGGAGAACGGCAAACCTGTTCGCGAGACCCTCGCGGCCGACTTGCCGCTCGCGGTCGATCACTTCCGATATTTCGCCAGCGTGATCCGCGCGGAAGAGGGTCGCCTGTCCGAGATCGACGAGAAGACCGTCGCCTATCACTTCCACGAACCACTGGGCGTGGTTGGACAGATCATCCCGTTCAACTTCCCGATCCTGATGGCCGCCTGGAAGATTGCCCCGGCGCTGGCGGCCGGCAACTGCACGGTGATCAAGCCAGCCAGCCCGACTCCGTGGTCGCTCCTTAAGCTCGCGGAAGTCATCGAAGGCATCGTGCCGCCGGGCGTGATCAACATCGTCAACGGACCGGGCGCCGAAATCGGCCGGGCTCTGGCGACCAGCAAGCGCATCGCCAAGATCGCCTTCACCGGTGAGACCGTCACCGGGCGGCTCATCATGCAGTACGCCGCGCAGAACATCATCCCATCGACCACCGAACTCGGCGGCAAGTCGCCCAACATCTTCTTCGACGATGTGATGGCGGCGGATGATTCCTTCCTCGACAAGGCGATCGAGGGACTGGTCCTCTATGCCTTCAACAAGGGCGAGGTCTGCACCTGCCCGTCACGCGCGCTGATCCAGGAGTCGATCTACGACGCCTTCATGGAGCGCGTGTTGCCGAGGATTCAGGCCATCAAACAGGGGAATCCACTCGATCCTGACACACAGATGGGCGCGCAGGTATCGCAAGCGCAGCTCGATAAGATCGAGAGCTACGTCAAGATCGGCAATGAGGAAGGCGCGGAACTCCTGATCGGCGGCGAGCGCAATCTCCTCGACGGCCCGCTGGCTGGCGGCTACTACTACAAGCCGACGGTCTTCAAGGGCCACAACAACATGCGCATCTTCCAGGAGGAAATCTTCGGCCCGGTCCTCGCCGTGACGACGTTCAAGGACGAGGCCGAGGCGCTGGAGATTGCCAATGACACGCTCTACGGTCTCGGCGCTGGCGTCTGGTCACGCGACGGTGGCCGTGCCTATCGAATGGGCCGCGCCATCAAGGCTGGGCGTGTCTGGACCAATTGCTATCACCTGTATCCCGCCCACGCGGCCTTCGGAGGCTACAAGATCTCC
This sequence comes from uncultured Chloroflexia bacterium, assembly GCA_963728335.1. GTDB lineage: Bacteria > Chloroflexota > Chloroflexia > Thermomicrobiales > Thermomicrobiaceae > CALAGB01. The sequence continues at coordinate 175,273 of CAVSJP010000003.1, read as the reverse complement.
GGCGTCGGCAGGGAGAATCACCGGCAGATGCTGGAGCACTACAGCCAGACCAAGTGCCTGCTGGTCAGCTACGACCAGAAGCCGATGGGCTTCTTCTAGTCGACGGGGGTAAGAGCATGAGCGGCCCCAGTTCAGCCGTCGCCGCGACGACGCACGCGATAGATCTGATCGAGAAGCTGAAGGCCCGCTTCGGTCCGCTCATGTTCGTCCAGTCGGGGGGCTGCTGCGATGGCAGCGCCCCGATGTGCTTCCAGGAAGGCGACTTCCTGCTCGGTCCCGGCGATCTGCTCCTTGGTGAGATCGCCGGGTGCCACTTCTACATGGACCAGGACCTCTACGAGCGCTGGGGCAAGCCACGGCTGCTGATCGACTGCGCGCCGGGAGGCGGCAGCTCTTTCTCGCTCGAAGGCACCCTGGACATGCACTTCATCGCGCGGACACAATCGGTGGTGACGCCCCGGCTATCGTCCAGCTAGCCCCAGTCCAGATACTCGTATGTCTGTCCATCAACCATCCGTTCCGTCAGACACGGGTCGCTTGTTGTGAACACCACTGAGAGAGCAGCCGGTAACACGCGGACGCATCCCGGGCTAACCTCTGAGGAGGCCGCGACACGGCGTAAATCGGGCGGGCCGAATGAGACGATCACCATGCGTCGCAGTGGCCCGGTGCTCGAATTTCTCTCGTTCTTTGCCAATCCGCTGGTCGCCATTCTCTTGCTGGCGAGTATCGCCTCCACATTTCTCGGCGAGACACTCAACGCCGTCATTATCGCGAGCATCGTGCTGCTCAGCGTGGTGCTCAACTTCGTCCAGTCCTATCGCTCGCAGCAGGCAGCCGAACAGCTCCGCTCCCTGGTCGCGCCGTCCACGCGCGTACTGCGCGACGGCAGCTGGATCACGCTCCACCCGAGAGAGCTCGTTCCCGGTGACATCATTCGCCTCGAAGCGGGCGACCTGGTTCCGGCCGACGCGCGACTGCTCGACGAACGCGACCTGCACGTGCAGCAGGCGGCGCTGACCGGAGAATCGCTACCAGTCGAGAAATCGATTGAGCCGGCCACGGACGATATGCCGTCCTCCCCGAATTCGCCCAACCACGTCTTCCTTGGCACATCCGTGGTCAGCGGCACCGCCGTGGCCGAGATCACCGCCACGGGTCACTCCACGGCGTTCGGCGACATCGCGGCCCGGTTAGCTACCCACGCGCCACCGACCGAATTCGATCGCGGGCTGCGCCGGTTTGGCTTCCTGATCATGCGGACCGTCTTCTTCCTGGTTCTGATCGTCCTGATGCTGAACCTGACGCGGCATCGCGATCCGTTTGAATCGTTCCTCTTCGCACTCGCACTGGCGGTTGGACTTACTCCCGAGTTCCTGCCGATGATTACCACGGTAACGCTGAGCCGGGGCGCGATCCGTATGGGCCAGCAGAAGGTCATCGTTAAGCACCTGGAAGCGATTCAGAACTTCGGCAGCATCGACATCCTCTGCAGTGACAAGACCGGCACGCTCACCAGCGGCGTCATGTCGTTCAACTCGGCGCTCGATCCGGTCGGGATCGAATCTGAGCGGCCATTCATGCTGGGCTATCTCAACAGCCAGTTCGAGAGCGGCATCAAGAGCCCATTGGACGCCGCGATTCTGGAGCGGACACCCGCACCCTCCGTGGCCGGCTATACCAAGCTCGACGAGATCCCGTTCGATTTCGAACGACGACGGCTCTCGGTCGTCGCGCAATCAGGATCGACTCGCCTGCTGATCAGCAAGGGGGCGCCCGAGAGCCTGCTCGAATGCGCCACTCAGGCTGAGATCGACGGTATGCCGGTACCGATCGAATCCGAGATTGCCGCTCGCATCCGTGGCATCTACGACGGGCTCAGCGCGCAGGGCAAACGCGTGCTTGGCGTCGCCTACCGGGAGATTCCCGAGCAGGCGTCATACGATGTGAGCGACGAGCGCGACCTCATCTTTAGTGGATTTCTGAGCTTTGAGGATCCACCACTTCCGGACGCCGCCGAAGCGATTCGCGCGCTGGCAGACGATGGCGTGCAGGTAAAAGTGGTGACCGGCGACAGCGAACTGGTCGCGCGTCACGTCTGCGCATCGGTCGGCATCGACACGTCGCACATACTCCTCGGCAGCGATCTGGAACGGATCGACGACCGCGAATTGGTCCACGTCGCCGAAAGAACGTCGATCTTCGCACGGGTCTCTCCCGCACAAAAGGACCGGGTGATCCGCGCCCTAAAGCAGCGTGGCCACGTAGTCGGCTATCTCGGAGACGGCATCAACGACGCGCCGTCGCTTCATACAGCCGACGTTGGGATCTCGGTCGTCAACGCCGCCGATATCGCCAGGGATGCCGCGTCGATCATCTTGCTCGAGCGCAGCCTGAACGTGCTACACAATGGGATTCTCGAGGGGCGCAAGGCATTCGGGAACGTCACCAAGTACCTGCTCATGGGCACCAGCTCGAACTTCGGCAACATGTTCAGCATGGCCGCCGCCCCCCTGCTGCTTCCCTTCTTGCCGATGCTCCCGACGCAGATCCTGCTAAACAATTTTCTCTACGACCTGGCGCAAATCACCATCCCGACGGACACCGTCGATCCCGAATTCACGCGCAAGCCTCGTCGCTGGGATATCCACCTGATCCGCGATTTCATGCTCTTTGTCGGTCCGATCTCGTCGATCTTCGACATTCTGACTTTCTTCGTGATGCTCAAGCTCTTTCACGCGTCCGAGGCAGTCTTCCACACCGGGTGGTTCGTCGAATCGCTGGTGACCCAAACCCTGGTCCTGTTTGTCATCCGCACCGTGGGAAACCCACTCCGCAGCCGCGCGAGTGTCCCCTTGACCGCGACCATCGCGGCCATTCTGCTGGTCGCGATTCTCCTCCCGTTTTCACCTCTGGCGCATCCGCTCGGGTTCACCGCACTTCCGGCAACGTATTTCGTCTTTCTCCCGGTCGCGGCCGCCACCTACCTGCTGATTGTCGAATTCGCCAAGCGGCCCCTGATGCGGCGGTACATGAAGTGAGCGGGACGAGCGGCGAGGTTCTTGGCACAGTCACGCACTGATGATGCGGGAACGGACCAGAGGCGCCATCGAACGACGGCTCCCTGATCCTAGCGTCCTGGCACCAGCTCGCTCCCCAGCAGACCACCCTCGACCTGCCATGCGGGCGGGTTTTCCGGGTGATATTCGAAGCGCTGCCGTTCGAAGTACTGCACGGTGAAGCCGGTCTGCGGATCGGTGAACTCCTCGCTGATCGGGTAGCCGAAGATCGCCAGTCCACCGTGGCTCTTCCAATAGTCCCGGAAGCCGAAGCAGAGCCAGTGCCCAGTTTGCGGATAGTAGGTGCAATTGGCGTTGCTTCCGCCCTCGACCCGCTGGAACGGTGGTGTGATCAGAAGCCCTTGCTGCCGCGCCAGTTCGTTGCCGAGCAAGCCGAGCTCCACGTCATAGTGGCTCGGGAATTCACCCGGATGCCACTCGAAACGGGCGCGCTCAAAATACTGTGTCACCAGACCGGTCTGGGCGTCGGTGTACTCCCCAGTGATCGGATAACCGAAGACTGGCAGGCCGCCGAACTGCTGCCAGTAGCGCAGGAAACCATGGCTGATCGAATGCCCTGTCTGCGGGAAAAAGATCGTGGTCGGTGGCGGCGGCGGTGGCGGTGGTGGCGGAGGTGTCTGGCCGCCGAAGTCGTCGCCAAGCGTCGCGAAGTGATAACCGCGAGCCCGCAGCTGGTCGATCACGCTCGCGAGCGCTCCGGCATCCCCGGCGTCGGTGGAGTGCATGAGCACGATCGCGCCTGGATTAGCCTGCGCAAGAATGATCGAAGCGATCTCGGATGCCGATTTACCGCGCCAGCCCTGTGGATCGATCGACCAGAAGACGTTGTAAAGATAGCCGTTGGCGCCGAGGTCGGCCAGCACCGAGCTGTTAAAGGCCCCATACGGTGGGCGGAAGAAGGGCTTGGTCGAGACGCCGGTCAGCTGGCGGATCAGGTCATCGGTTCGCTGTAGCTCCGAGGCGCGCTGCGCACTGGAGATGGTGGTGAAGTCGGGATGATCCCAGGAGTGGTTCATCAGCGTGTCCCCATCCCGAGCCATGCGCTTCACCAGGTCGCCATTGCCGGAGGCGAAGTCACCCGTCACGCCCCAGGAGACCCTCACGCCTTTCGACTCGAGCGTGTCGAGGATTCCTGGGGCGTAGCCACGAATGCCGTCGGTATCGATCGTCAAGAGGATGACCTTCTCCGAGGTCGAGATGCGCGAGATGGTCTGCGCGCTGGCCGCCGCGGCTGGCTGTACCTGGATGATCGGAAGCGCGAACGTGGCGAGCAGCGCAAGGACGGAAACGAGACGGAGGTACGGCACGAACCGTCCGCTATGCGATTCCATGATTTCCTCTTTCACCCATGTTTCACCCATGATCCGTGCTGCCTCGTCCTCTCTCATCCAATCCGTGGCGAACTGCCGTAAAGGTCACGAAACGGGTATCCATGTTACCGCTTCGTATCCTTCTCATAAAACGAATGGATTCGAGTGGATTCTCGGGTTCGGCTCAATCAGTCGGACGCTCATCCTCGGATCGGGTCCCAGTCTCCGCCGTTGGCGCGATGCTCGGCGCGTGACCAGACCGAGGACGCGGAGCATGCCAGCCAAACCGCATCGAGAGAAGGCGCAGCGCGACCGTCAGCGTGATTCCCACCACGGCCGCGACGGACTCTGTCGATACACGATCGACCGCGACGAATGCGACCGCGCCGACGAACGCCGCGAGCGCATAGACGTCACGCCGTAGCGCGACCGGAATCTCAAGTGCAAGCAGATCGCGAATGACGCCGCCACCAGCGCCGGTGACGACGCCGAGCAGAACGGCCGGCAGCGGTCCGAGTCCCGCCGAGAGCGATCGCAGCGTGCCGGAGACCGCGAAGAATCCGAGACCAAGTGCATCCAGCAGCAGCATGCTCCGGCGCAGTGGCTCGACGCGCGGGTGGAAGAAGAAGGCGATCAGTGCGGCGACAAGCGCGGTAATAAGATACGCCTCGTTGCGCAGGGCCGCGGGTGGGGTGTCACCAAGCAGCACGTCTCTGAGCATTCCACCGCCCAATCCGGCTGCTACCGAGAGGACCAGAACACCGACGACGTCGAAATTTCGGCGTACGGCCAGTAACCCACCGCTGAGCGCGAAGACCGCGGTTCCGCTCAGGTCGATCACCAGGACTATTGGTGAATTCATGCGCCCCTTCCACCCGTGAGCGGCAACCATGTGACGGACCGGTCGAGAACACACTCGCCGCGCCGCCGTTGAGATTGAACCATGCGAATCCAGTCGTGGTTTGCGGGATCGGCCATGGCAAACCCATGGTGCAGCCGCTAAGCTCGCGACAATCGAACGCACGGGGCCAGCCTGATTGGAAACGAGGACTTGATGATCGGGCATCACGGCAACAACACACCGGGAGAAGACTGGACGATACGGCATCGCCACCTGGCGCTCGATGCCAGTCCCTGGCTCCGCGTCTGGCGGGAGGACCTGCTGCTGCCGGACGGTCGCGAAGTGGACGGGTTTCTCAACATCGAGATGCGCGACTACGTCGTGGTGGTGGCGATCACGGCGGAAGGTGCCGTGGTCACCGAGCGTGGCTACAAGCATGGTCCGCGACGGGTCTGCCTGAGCCTACCAGCTGGGTATATCGAGCAGGGGGAGGACCCAGGTGACGCCGCCAGGCGTGAACTGCAGGAGGAGACCGGTTATGTAGCCGAGCGGTGGGAACCCCTCGGCGCATTCACCAACGACGGCAATCGCGGTGGCGGTTGCGGACACCTCTTCCTCGCGCGGGAGGCGCGCCTGGTGTCCGAGCCGAATAGCGGCGATCTCGAAGCGGTCACCATCGAACTTCTAACCTTCGACACTCTGCTCGCCGCGGTCAGTTCGGGCGATGTCGCGGTGATCGCCAACGCCACGGCGATTGCGCTGGCCGTGCTCCGGCTCCGTGATGCCTCTTAGCACCGTCATCAGCCCATTCACACCTGCTCACAAGGCCCGTCACGTTCCATGTCACGACCGCGTCACACGGCCACAAACACCGCTCAATACCCGTGCCTGACTGTCACCTTGCCCTGGGTTGTATAATTAAAGGTAGAAACCGTTGATGCAAAGGAGTTGCAGTTGGACTTTTTGGCAGCCTTTTCGCGTCCCGAGTGGTCGAACACCCCCAGTGCACGTCATTACCGTGAACTCATTAGCGAGGCCAAGAAGGCCCGTACTGAAGGTGAGCACTGGAGAGCTCAGAAATTGGCGAGTGCCGCGCACAAATGGGCGATGAGCGAATTGACCCGCCTGCAGCGTCTGGGACAGGCCGAGGAATGGCTGGCTGAGGCAACCAAGCGACTCGACAAAGCCTGGGACCAGGACCGGGACTGCACGACGATTGAAGAATTGCGCGAGAATCACCCCGAATTCAAACGCGTCATTACGGCGTTTGAATCGGCTCAACTGCGCGTCGAGGAACTCCGCGAGCCAGATCCGGAACTCGCCGAACTGAAGGCTTAGCCCCGCGGATTACCAACATCCGTTACGCCGTCTCGCAGTCGCGTGGCGGCGTTTTTTCATGGGCCGTTCCCGGGTGCGACCGCGAACTGACGAAGACGATGTCCCGACCCGCCTCATGTGTTGGGACTCGGCTCTCCCCAGACGACCGACCCAACGATCTCGAAACGGAGCAGGCCGTCGTGAGCATAGCGGCCGAGCAGGTCGGCCGCGGCCGCATCGAAATCATGTGCAGCTTTCGTGGTCATGCGATCGCGCGAGAAGCCGTTCCGCGAGTGGATCGACTCGATGTAGTCGTCGAACGTCTGCTCGACCGCGACCGGCATCGGTTCGTCGGCCCGGCCATCTCGGAACAAGCCTCGCTCCTCGCAGCTCCTGAATCAGTCGTACGGCTTGTAGTCCCGGTTGGTCGAGTAGACGTTGATGATCCGGCAGCATCTCCGTCCACCAGGGATTCGACTGCTCGACTCGCCCGACGATCGCGAGGTAGCCGCCCGGAGCCAGCGCGTCTCGCATGCGACGGAGCACGACCGGCCAATCCATCCAGTGTAGGCTCTCACCCGCCGTGACCAGCCCGTACGGAGGTGTGAGCGGCGCGGTTTCCATCGTCGCCTCGATCCAACGAATATGGTGACGATCCGCTCCCGCTCGCGTCCGCGCGACCGCGAGCATCGCACCCGATGGATCGACGGCATCGACCCGCTCAGCGATGTCCGCCAGCGGAATCGCCAGGTCACCGCTGCCGCAACCGGCATCCAGAATCGTGCGCTGTCCATCACCCAGCAGCTCGGCCAGGATGTCGAATATCTCGTCCGGGTACGGCGGCCGGTAGCGATACGCCGCGACGACGCTCTCGTCGCCAAACTGCGCGCCATACTCGGGACCCAGGTGTTTGGGTTTGGGGGAGAGCACGTCAGGTCTCCAACAGTCAATTACACGCTCATTATCGACCATGGCTCACGCGCGGCGAGAGCCGCGCTCATCAGCGGCGAACCAATGGGTAAGGAGATGATACAATATCCTTACCAACCTTGATAGCCCTTGATATGGAGACCTTGATGAAAGAGACACAGTCCACGATAACGAGCAAAGGTCAGATAACGTTACCCATCGAAGTTCGAAAGCATCTTGGCGTCCACACTGGCGACAAGGTCTCATTCGTGATCGAGGACTCTGGAAAAGTCACGGTGAAGGTGCCGAAGTATCCAACTGTTGCGTCAATGGCGGGAGCGGCCGGAAAGCTCGAACGACCAATCGACATAGACAAGATGCTTGAGGTTGCGCGCGAGGATGCCCTTGAAGAGGATTTTCGGCGTTGAGTTTGAGAATCATTGATACGGACGTGGTCATTCGGTTCCTGACTGGTGACGATCCCGAAAAGCAGGCGCGTTGCCAAGCGCTTTTTGAACGCGTCGATCGCGGTGAAGAAGTTGTTGACGTACCGCTTACGGTCGTTGCCGATGCGGTTCACGTACTTCACTCGCCCCGGTTGTACCAGCTTCCCAAGGACGAGATCGCCTCGATGCTGATGGCGCTCATTTCGCTGCGCGGGATCAGAATTCACAACCGTCAAACTGTTCTCGACGGACTCGCGCTCTATGGTCGTCACCCTCGTCTCGATTTCACGGACGCTCTGATTGTCGCTATGACACACGTTGAGGACGATGCAGTGGTCTACAGCTACGACAGGGATTATGACCGCTTTGCTGGAATCGCTCGACGTGAGCCGTGATGATCGGCTAAAGCTCAACCGACCAATCTCAGGTGACTCCCACACATCCCAGACGATAGATCGAAGCCACACCCGCTCCCCTTGGCCCACGGCGTGCGGTTTTACGATTGGCATCGACCACAACAATCGTGACGTGCATCCCTTTTTGCCGGGAACGTAGTACGCTGACGTTGGATGACGGGCATCGTAGGTCCGTCAACAACACGAAGGGAACACCCATGGGAAAGACGATGCGCGCGGTGGTCAAGCCGGCCAGAGCGCCCGGCGCGGAGCTGCGCGAAGTCCCGGTCCCAACGCCGGGAGACCACGACGTTTTGATTCGCGTCAAGGCCACGTCGATGTGCGGCACGGACCTGCACATCTTCCGTTGGGACCAGTGGGCCGAGGAGAATTTCGGCGAGACGCCGATGGTCTTCGGCCACGAATACTGCGGTGAGGTCGTCGAGGCCGGACGCGACGTCACGGGTGTCAAGGTCGGTGACTTCGTCTCGGGCGAGACGCACGTCGGCTGCGGCTACTGCCACCTTTGCCGCACCGGACAGCAGCACATCTGCATCAACATGGGACTTGTCGGGGTCACGCGTCCGGGCTGTTTCGCCGAATACATCGCGATTCCGTCCCAGAACGCCTGGGTCAACCCGCCGGACCTGCCGGTCGACATCGCCGCCATTCAGGAACCGTTCGGCAACGCCGTCCACACCGCCCTCTCAGGCGAGATCGCCGCACGCTCGACGCTGGTGATGGGTTGTGGACCAATCGGGCTCTTCGCCATCGGCATCGCCAAGGCGTCCGGCGCCGCGCCGATCTGGGCGGTCGACATTCACGACTACCGGCTCAACCTGGCGCGAAAAATGGGCGCGACGCGGGTGATTGACGCCCGCGAAGAGGACCCGGTCGAAGTGATCATGCGCGAATCGGGCGGAGTCGGAGCCGACGTCGCGCTCGAGATGTCCGGAGCGCCGCAGGGAATCCGTCAGGCGTTCGGCGCGCTGCGGGTCGGTGGGCGCATCTCGATGCTCGGACTCCCCTCCGATCCATTCGAGTTCGACTTCAGCGAGCTGCTGGTGCTGAAAGGGGCTGAAGTACACGGCATCTTCGGCCGCAAGATGTTCGACACCTGGTACCGGACCAGCACGCTGCTGGGCAAGAGTCTGGTCGATGTCTCGCCGTTGATCACGCACCACATGCCACTGGAGGATTTCGAGAAAGGGATGGATCTCCTGCTGCACGGGGAGGCCGCCAAAGTCATCCTCTACCCGACCCCCAACGAGTGAAAGGAATCTGAGATGGCACAGACAGGCACCGGTATGGGATTCCTGGTAAGCGAGATCGACCAGCTCAAAGACCAGGGACTCTACCGCCCGCTGCGCGTCATCGGCAGCGCCAACAAGCCGGTCTTCACGGTCGACGGCAAGGAGGTGATCAACCTCTCGTCGAACAACTATCTCGGGCTGACCACCCATCCCAAGCTCGTCGAAGCGTCGGTCAAGGCGACGCAGTGGTACGGAGTCGGGTCGGGGGCGGTGCGCACGATCGCCGGGACGATGAACCTGCACGAAGAGCTCGAGCGCCGTTTGGCGGCCTTCAAGCACACCGAAGCCTCGCTGACATTCCAGTCCGGCTTCACCGCCAACGTCGGTGTGCTGCAGTCCCTCCTCAAAGAGGAGGACGTCATCATCTCGGATCAGCTCAATCATGCCAGCATCATCGACGGCATCCGGCTAAGCCGCGCGCCGCGCAAGATCTACCCACACAAGGACATGGACGGGCTGGAGAAGGTGCTGAAGGAGAGCCAGGACGCCCGGGTGCGGTTGGTCGTTACCGACGGCGTCTTCAGCATGGACGGCGATATCGCGCCGATGCCCGACATCGTCAACCTGGCCGAGCGCTACGGCGCGATCGTGATGATCGACGACGCCCACGCCTCCGGTGTGCTGGGCAAGAATGGCCGCGGCACCGTCAACCACTTCGGACTCGACGGCCGGGTGCAGATCCAGATCGGCACGCTCTCGAAGGCGATCGGCGCGGTCGGCGGCTACGTCGCGGGCGATCAGATCCTGCGCGACTACCTGATCCACATGGCTCGGCCGTTCCTCTTCAGCACGTCCCAGCCGCCAGGAGTCGTCGCCAGCTGCATTGCGGCCATCGACGTCCTCGAGACCGAGCCGGAGATCATCGACCGGCTTTGGGAGAATACCCGCTTCTTCAAGGAGAAGCTGACCGACCTCGGCTTCAACACCGGCCACAGCGAGACGCCGATTACGCCGGTGATCGTCGGTGAGGCCCATCAGGCTATGGCCCTCTCCGACAAGCTGTTCGAGCGTGGCGTCTTCGCCCAGGGGATCGGCTTCCCGACCGTCGCTAAGGGACAGGCCCGGCTACGGACCATGATCAGCGCAGCGCACACCCAGGAGCAGCTCCAGACCGCGCTCGATGTCATCGCCGAATCAGGCCGGGAGCTGGGCATCATCTAACGGCTCCAACGGCCCAAAAGACATGCCAACAACGGAGTGGCCCGCCTGAACGATCGGGGATGGTGGGCCACTTTGTTATTGAGGATGGAAGGGAAGGGATTCTGCCAAAACCCGGTCGGCTCGGGGGACATCAGACCGGTTCTATGGCAAGACTACGCTGCGAATGTAAACGCACTGTGTACAGCGCTGCCGGGTCGCGGGCACAGCCCGCCCCCGTTGGGGGCATGAGGGCGGGCCGACCAGTTAGGGAAACGGGTGGGAAAGTTCATCGCGGAACCGATTAGCCGGGGAAACGAATCGATTCCACGGTCCAGATTAGCCGGGGAAGATAACGAAGTTGTATCGAACATGAGCGATTTGGATGCATATTCTGTAAGGGAAAGGGCTACCGCGAGGAATCAGGAGAACTGCGGGCATCAGTCGTGGCGCTGAGGTTCGGCTGCAGTCCAAAGAGCTGACGATCGAAATCGCCATCCCATGGAAAACGCCCGGCTGGGTCGGACCAGACACATTGCAGTACCGGAAACTCCAGAGAACCATAGAAATCGATCGCTCGTCCGAATAATGCTTCATGCCAGGCGGGGTTGGCTGGAACAAAGGCGCAACTGGCGCCTTCAAGCAGATCGCGATACTCCTCACCCGGCGTGAATTCAGAACCGCTGCGGATGGCATTCACCAAGTCGTTGACGATCGCATGCGCGTCCCGGAATGGAATGCCAAAAAGAGCGATTTCGGGATGACCGAACGTCTGGTAGACCCCAATTGAGTAGGCGTATTCCTGCGTCGCCGACGTCGGCAGCACGCCCATGACGTGCCAGCCAACGCGTCGCACGTCATCAACAATCTTTTGCTCGAGAGCGTCGAGTTCACCATCTCCGATCCGATAGCGTGACATCCGTCTTCCCCGTCTTCATGATGAACTGATCAGGCTTGACGAGATCGTTCGGTGGTCCAGCGCCTTCACCCCGTGTTGAAGACCCAAGGTTAAGAATACGACGTCCATGATCGTGGTTCACTCGTTCATCCGGGCAATGGGCAGCATCGCCCGGGAGTAAACTCGCCGGGCTACCGATACGAAGCCCACTGAAGGGGCTGGGTTTGGGGGAATGGATCGGCCGCGATTCGTCGCACCGATCGCACAGCGCCGCACGTCATTCTGCTGATGATCATTGACGAATTGATTCGGTACCTGCGTGTCCGTTCACGCGGGGCTAAAGCCGCCGCGCTACAAAGCCGAAGTCCACTAAAGGGACTGAGCGACCATCATGACGCCCACCCTGGCCGCTCAGTCCCTTCAGTGGACTTCGTTACCGGTAGCCCGGTGAGTTTACTCCCGGGCGATCGTGGCCCGATCACCGGACTCATTCGTCACCGCCCATCATGACGCCCAACCTCGCCGCTCAGTCCCTTCAGTGGACTTCGCTTTTTGTAGCCCGGTAATTTATTGCCGGGTGATCGTGACGAACCACCCATGTAATTCGTCAATGACCATCAACCCCGGGCGAGCGTGGCCCGATCACCGGACTCATTCGTCAATGACCATCAACCCCGGGCGATCGTGGCCCGATCACTGACCCAATTCGTCAATGACCATCAACCCCGGGCAATCGCGGGCGCACTACCCAACTCATTCGTCAACCACCAAGAACTCGGAGGATCTGGAGGCAACGAACGTTCAACTCCCGGCCATGATGGAATTCTGTGGCCTCGCCGGACAACCCTACCGTCTCGGCGCATCCGGCACGAAGACTTTCCCCAGCACCGGGCTCTCGAACTCGCTCGCCAGGCAATCCATGTAGATGATGTCCCACAGCTTGCCGCCCATGAATTGCGCCTGGCGCCGCCGGCCGATCTCCTTAAACCCAGCTTTTCTGTACGCGTTCTGTCCCGCGAGATTGAACTCGTAGACCTTGAGCATCACATTGTTGAGGCCGAGCGCGGTGAACGCGTAGTCGAGCATCAACCGGGTCGCCTCGGTACCGTAACCCTTGCCCCGCTCTTCAGGCTCCCCAATGAAGATGACAAACTCAGCTGACCGGTTACGGTAGGTGATGTCGTGCAAGCGGCAGGTGCCAATGGGAGCGTCATCGCGGGTGCGGTAGATGGTGAACGAGGCTGCCGTCCGGATCGCGCTCGGCGGTCGCCAGCCCGTCGAATTGCGCAATCTGGTTCTCCATCGTGAGCGGCAGCGGGATCGCGCCGGTCGTGCGCAGCGTGTTGAAGTCGTTGAACCAGCGGTGATAGGTCTCTATCAGGTCGCGCCGCAGCGGTCCGAGCGCCACCCGGTCCCCGGCGACGTTTACCACCGGTTTGCTGGCCGGTTCCGCGTTCTCCATCGTCCACCCTTTCATTGTCAGAGGACCTCCCCACCGCAACGGTCCGTTTGTGCAACACAAGACGTGGACCTTCGTGAATCGCTGGAACCGACTGGTCCGTTCGGGCGGTACTGTGCGATGATCGTGAACGAACGCCAGCAACACTCCGAGCGCCGAGCCGTTCGGTCACAACGACCGGATGTTGATACCGCCGATCAAGGGGGCACATCATGATCGTGCGCAAGCCGCCGCAGGATTATCAGGTGACGCTGGAACGACCACCCGATTTCGAGCACTTCTGGGACGGCATCATGGCTGAGGCGGCCGCGATCCCGCTCAACCCGTCGCTGGAGCATGTGCCGTTCCGCTCGACCGCGGAAGTCGATGTCTACGAGATCCACTATGACAGCCTGGATCACCTGCGCGTCGCCGGCTGGTATGCCCGGCCAACCGAGTCCTATCTTCCACCGCCCTATCCCGGCCTGCTGATCGTACCCGGCTATATCTCCGAGCCGACGCTGCCCAAATCCTGGGCGAGAATGGGCTACGCCACGGTCGGCGTCGCGCCGCGCGGAAAACTCCGCTCCAACCGCCATTTCGATCCCGGCTACCCTGGTCTGCTGGTCCACAACATCATCGACCGGAACACCTACGCCTACCGGGGGTTTTATGTCGATGCAGCTCGGGCGGTCGACTTCCTCCAATCGCAGCCCGAAGTCGACGGCGGACGGATTGGCGTGCATGGCAGCAGCCAGGGAGGCGCGCTGACGATCACCACGGCGGCGCTCAGGCGCGACGCAATCACCTGCGGTGCAGCGGGTGCGCCCTATCTCTGCGGGTTTATGGATGCGGCAGCCCTGACCCATTCTTATCCATACGAGGAGATCAACGAGTACTTAGGCCTCCACCCGCAGCACGAGTCGCTGGTGCGCGAGACGCTTGCCTATTACGACGGAATCAACTTCGCGCCGATGATCGAGGCGCCGATGTTCGTCTACATCGGACTGGAGGACGACGTCTGCCCGCCCGAGACTGGCTTCGCGCTGGTCGAGGCGATGAGATGTCCAAAAGAGTTGCACCCCTTTGAGCACTGCGCGCACGACGCCGGTGCTGTCTGGGCCATGCCGATGGTCGAGGCGTTCCTCGCCGTCCACCTGCAGCCGGCGACGACGCGCGAGCATGCCGATCTAACGGTCGGGTAACGGAGGGCGAGATGTCGGCGATTCTGTCCAGGCCAGTCGATTTCGGCGCCTTCTGGGCCGCACTCGACGACGAACTGGCCCGTTACGAGGCCCGGCCGGAACTCAATCCTCTGCCGCGCCATTCGACCGAATTCTGCACTGTCTACGCATTGCGACTCACCAGCATCGGGCCGTACCGCATCTTCGGCTACTACTCGGTGCCGCGCGGCGACGGACCCTTCCCAGCCCTCTACACCACCCCGCGCTACGGCAGCGTCAACCACGTGCCCGACTACAACGATCGCCAGCGCTATGTCTGCTTGACCCTGATGCATCGCGGTCAGCGCCTGGCCGACGAACCGTTCACGGCGGAGTTTCCGGGCTTGCTGACACTCGGCGTCGACCGGCCCGACACGTACATCTACCGGAGCATCGTGGCCGACTGCCTGCGCGGCGCCGAGTTCCTGCAGAGCCGTGCTGAGGTCGATCGGACGCGCATCGGCATCGTCGGCGACGACCTGGCCATGATCACGGCCGCCCGGCGCCCGAAGTTCGCGCTCGCGCAGATTTCCGGGCTGTTGTTCTACCGCATGCTGGAGGCGGCCGCGCGCACCAGCGCCTATCCGCTCGAGGAGATCAACGACTACCTCCGGGCCCATCCGGACAAGCGGGACGCGGTGGCCCACACGATCAGCTATTTCAATCCGCTGAACCACGCGAGGAATGTGAAGGCAACGACGCTCCTCAGCCTCGGAAGCGAAGGATCGACCAGCGGCCGGGACTGGCTGGGGCAGCTGACCGAAGCGATCAAAGGGCCGGTCGAGTTCTACGAACTGACGAACCGGGGCGGTACCGACCACGACCACATCGACGCCTGGACGGCCGGAAAACTTGGTACGGAGCCGATGAGCCGGTTCCGGCGGATGATGGGGTAAACGTCACAAGCGTCGAGTAACCCGTAGGGGAGTCGGGTACCCGCGCAGCGGGTGTTCTGCTTCAGACTGTGACGCGCCGCTCACCGCAGTCGTCTCAGCGACGACGGCCATGATGATTCTGGCTACATTCCCTGTCATTCTGAACGGTCGACCACTGTGGATTTTGGCACCCGGAGGAGCACGATCGTGGAGTTGTCATTCTTCGACTCCGCTGCGCTCCGCTCAGAATGACAATCCCGCTGAGCACCTCAGCGATCAACTCGCGTGATCTGCCAAAAATAGAGGGCGTGTTTGTCGCTGTTGAGGGCGTTCAATCGTTCAACCTCTCTCTTGGCGAGGTCACGATCCCAAACGATTTCTTTCACTGTAATCGACGACTCCGGCGCGAGCCACCAATCTCCGTACCGATCAACCCGAATGATGGCGTAAGCGTGATTGTGCGTGAGGCTAGGTTGTGGCTCGGGATGTCGAAGTCGTTCAAGTTGTTCCTCCGGGTTCCAGTCATCTGGCTGGACTTGTCCCTCGGAAGACCAGGGCATGCCATGTTCGACCCATTCACGTCGCCATTTGGCGTAGATCTCCCCACGGGTCCCTTGTGCACCTGAAGCCTCTGGCACGTCATGGTAGCCAAACTCGATGCCACAAGAGGGACAGTTGTCGTGAGAGGCTGATGGTCCACGCCACGGCGCAAAATCCAATCGGTATCCACAAACTGGACACAGCCATGTCATTGCGTAGCCCCTGTGCTGTGAGCACGACCGCTCCGCGACGAGACCGAGATTAGACAACGCGAGTTGCGACTACTATGAGCACGGTTCATATCAACGCGTGCAAGTATGATGGCACCGACATCAGAATAATAGGCAAAAGGAACCCGCAGAAAATCATAGCCATCCACATTTCAAATTCCCGGTCCGACACCTCTTGTCGGGCGGCTTCAATTTCCGGGTCATCCTGTGGATCATGCCGGATCTTGAACCACTTAAATCCGTCTGAGAGTTCCCAATTCCGAGAGTAACTCTTGGGATGTCTCGGTGTGTTCTGCCGCCAACCAGGCTCAACCGGCCATCCCAAGAGCGGGATGTCCGGATTGGTGTAGTCGGGATCCATTCGTTGCCGATAGAGCCGGACGTAGCGAATCCATGCTCGACGAGCAAGAATAGCCCTCCATGAAAAGAGGATGCATCCCGTGACAATGCCAAGAACAAACAGGGTATCGCTCGCGCTCATGTCGTGAACGTTCTCTTCATCACCGGCTCCGTCCACACGTATAGGAACGAGCGATGCCCCGACTGCTAGGGCAGTACCATTGTCGGAATGCGTTCGCGTGCCAGGGCCATGACGTCATTCGGGTCCGCGAACAATCGTAGATTGAGGACAATCGTCTCGCTATCGGAGCCAAACGTCATGCCAAATTCCTACCATGGAAAGACGACATCAAAACAGTGATTGTAGGTCCTCATTGGTGGGGGAAAAACGGCTGGGTATGAAACGCGATGACGGTTCCGATACGGCTCAGCGCGCCAATATATGACGAACGACTCACCATATTGTGAGCCGCTGACGAATCTATCAGGCAAGGCTGAGCCGGTTGGGTAACGAAGGTTTTTTCGGTCCCTTCAGTGGACTTCGCGTTTGTAGCCCGGGACTAATGAGGTTTGACAATTAACGTCGGTGGTGCGACTACCTTCGCCCGGCAACAATAATTGTTGACGAATGAGGTGGGTAGCGCGACCACGGTCGCCCGGGAGTAAACTCGCCGGGCTACATGAAACGAAGTCCACTGAAGGGACTGGGTTTGGGGATTGGATCGGTCACGAGCATGGCAACCGACCACAACTCCTGCCGCAACGCCGTCTGCAGGTAGAGGCTGACGAACACATTCGATCGTGCGTCACGTTCGCCCTGGGTTGAAAACCCAGGCTGACCAGACGGTGTCCATGAATGTACTGATCCTCAACTTGCGAAAACGGGTGGAATGCCCGATTCCGCAGGCAAGTTCAGTCCCTTCAGTGGACTTCGCTTCATGTAGCCCGGGACGTTTACTCCCGGGCGTCCGTAGCCAATGACCGAATTAATTCGTCAACCACCATTATTGACAGGGGAACGCGGCGAATCACCGAACAAAGAATGGCCCACAAGGTGGGCCATTTGCCTGCTTGATTGTGGCGCTACTCGCTCTCCGTCAATGGAAATGCTGCTGGAGCCCGCTGTCAACTCGGCGGCCGAGGCCGGGGATCTCGTTCGCTTGCACTTCAAGGTAGATGACGTCCCAGAGGCGACCGCCCTTGAGATGTGCCTGGCGCTGGCGGCCGAACTCCTTGAATCCAACCCGCTCAAACGAGCGAATCTCCGAAAGGTTGAACTCATAGGTCATCAGAAAGAGCGTCTCGAGCTGCAGTGCGATGAACGCATAGTCGAGCATCAGCTTGCCGGCTTCTGTCCCGAGTCCGCGTGCCTGGCTGGCGACTTCGCCAATATGCAGGAAGAACTCGGCCGAGCGGTCGTTCTGGTCGATATCGATCAGACCGGTGATCCCGACCGGTCGCAGGGTCTTCAGCTCGTAGATGGTGAACCAGGCATGCTCGTCGGTCATCACCAGCTCGTCGTACCACGGGCCGTCTTCGTCGAGCACGGCTGTCCAGGCGTCGCCGGACATAGCCCGCAGGGCGACGAAGCCGTCTCGCCAGCGACGGTAGACGGGCAGTAGGTCGCGCCGGAGTGGTCCGAGCGCGACGCGGCTTCCGACTACGTCGAAAGAACGCCGGCCGTCGTCTCGCTGCTGAAATGTCTCGCTACCACCCTGCAACCCGTGCTTCCCTTCCGCTTCTCGAGCCTCAAATTGATCCTCAGTCGCGCCGATCTCGTCACCAGCCTATCAATGTTGCACCGATCGTGCACCTGTCTCGTAGTCCCAAGTATAGGTCGGGCCCCTGACAATTCATGCGCAATTGCATGAAAGAAGGGACTCAAAACGTTACAAAATCATCTGCTAGCGCTCACCTAAGAAGGCCCTCACCGCTTCGACAAACTTCTCGGGGCTATCGTGGTGAATCATGTGACCGCTACCCGGGAAGTTCACCAGCCGCAGGTCTTCATGCGTTGTCACCGCCTGGCGGGCAGCCGTCGTCGAAAGGGCGGCATCTCGCCTGGGATCGGCTTGCATGAGCAGGATAGGGCAAGAAATGCGGTCGATAGCCGTCTCAAAGCGCGGATACTCCCCCTCTGGAGCATCTGCCAATGCAAGAAATGGACCGTCCGCGGTCTCCCGTAGCCACTCGGCCTCGCGCCGCCAGTCCTCCTCGGTGTGGTCAGGGTTAATGCCCGCCATAGCGATAAAGGTCTGCTTCGGCGTGCCGCGTTTGGCGCTGAGATGCGCTCTGACCCAGGTTCGCGTGTCCTCGCTCCGCTCCGACGGCGGATCCTCCAGCACCACGACACGCACGCGATCTCCATACTCTCCGGCCAGGGCCATCGTGATCAGTGCCCCGAGCGAGTGACCCAGCACCGCGGGCCGCTCGACATCCAGCGCATCCAGGATACCGACCGCGTCGGCGGCGTAGTCGGAAAGTCGATATCCCTCGTCAGGCCAGTCCGTCTGATGGTGCCCGCGAAGGTCGGGCATGATCAGCCAGTAATCCCGCGCCAGCTGATCCGCTACTGGGGCCCAGCCCTCCGCTCGATCGTAGATGCCGTGGATCATCAGCAGCGGCGGCTTCTGCTCATCGGTGCTGGTCACTAATCGATGCTGGATACCGTTTGCCTCAATCTTTCGCGCTCGAAATCCGCCACCGAACTCCATCACCCAACCTCCCGTCCCGTCGTCTCCCGGCTATCGATAGAGCAGTTCGCGTTCGAACTCATCCGATTCACCCAGTCCCAGCGCCTCGCGCACTTCGGCCACCACGTAGAGCGACCCGCAAGCGCAGATCACATCCTGATCATCGGCTGACTCGACTGCTCTGCGCAAGGCCCCGGCGACATCCTCCGCTGTCTCGACGGCGGGCTTCGGGCCGTCGAGCGCGGCAATGGCCGCGGCGATTCGCTGCGGCGCGGCCGCCCGGGGATGACGCGACGCCGTCGCGATGACCCGTTCGGCGACCGGAGCCATCACACGCATCATCTGCTCGATATCTTTGTCCACCGCAATGCCGGCGATCAGTGTGATGTGCCGACCGGCATATTCATCCCGCAGCGTGTCGGCCAGGCGCTCGAACGAATCGACGTTGTGCGCACCATCGACGATTACCACCGGCGCGCTCCGGACAATCTCGAAGCGGCCTGGCCATTTCACCGTGGCGAGTCCGCGGCGCAGCGCATCCTCCTTGATCTCGATGCCACACTGTCCGAGAACCCAGCAGGCGGCAATGGCCGTCGCGGCATTCTCGACCTGATGGTGGCCAATCAGCGCGGAGTGCAGACGCAGGTACGCTCCCCAGGGCCCGCGGACGCCAAATTCGTCCGATGTCCCGCTGGCGTGCCAATCTCGTTCTCCCATGAGCATCCGGCTGCCACGCTCGGCGGCGATCCGCTCCAGCGTCTCGCGCGCCTCGGTCTGCTGTGGCGCCGAGACGACTGGACGTCCTGGCTTGATGATGCCCCCCTTTTCGGCGGCAATCTCGGCCAGTGTGTCACCCAGGATCTTGGTGTGGTCGTAGCTGACCGACGTGATCACCGAGACCTCGGGCTGGAGGACATTGGTCGCATCGAGCCTGCCGCCAAGCCCAACCTCAATCACCGAGACGTCGACGCCCGCGCGGGCGAAGGCCAGGAAGGCGAGAACCGTCGCGACCTCGAAGGCCGTCGCCTCGCCCCAGTCCGGACGTTCGGCCGCCAGGCGGTCGTTGAGTGGCGCGATCTCGGTCGTCAGATCGGCAAAGAGGTCCTCACTGACCGGGGCACCTTGTATCTGTATACGCTCGCGGAACGTGTGCAGATGTGGCGAGGTGTAGAGCCCGGTCCGGCGGCCGCTCGCGCGCAGGATCGAGTCGAGAAATGCCGCGGTCGAGCCTTTCCCTTTGGTACCGGCCACATGCACCGCCGGAACGGCGCGTTCCGGGTTGCCGAGCGCGTCGAGCAGCCAGGCCGTACGACGCAGTCCAACGGTCTCGGCATCGAATGGGTTCGAGACAAAGCCGCGGTCGTAGCCCGAGCGCTCGATAATGTAGGCGATCGCCTGACGGTAGTTCACTGGCCGATTCACGCATTCCGTTGGGAACGGCTCGAGTGGCGCGCCGAGCCATTACAAATATGGTATCTTGTCACGAATAGTGAGCCGCGAGGCACGATGTACGGACACTCAGGAAAAGGACACGCGAACCGTGCTCTTCGGGAGCGATTCCAACCTCAACCTGGCACAAGCCCTATTCGATCTCGGCGGCGTCGAGTTCGGCGATTTCAGCCTTGGACCGACTGCTGGCCGCTCGCCAATCTACATTAATCCACGGGTGCTCATCAGCAACCCGTCGGTTCTACGAAGTATCGCACGCCTCATCGACCGTGAGATCCAGGCCGATCAGGTGCGACGTCGCCCGCGGCTCGAGAGCTTCGGCGCCGTAGCCGGCGTGCCGATGGGTGGACTTCACCTGGCGACTGCCTATTCACTGGCAAGTGATACGCCGCTGATCTACGTTCGCCCGGATGGCGACAAACCGCAGATCGAGGGACGCGTCATCCCGGGGCAGACCGTGCTGATCATCGACGACCTGATGACCGGCGGCACAAGTATCCTCAGCACCGCCTGGACGCTCGAAAAGCAGGGACTCCTGGTCCGCGATGCGATCGTGCTGATCGACCGGGAGCAGGGAGGCATCGAACGGCTGCACCAGCATGGCTATCGGGTCATGCCGATCCTCCGGCTCAAGACGATGCTGACCTACTACTTCGAGAGCGGGCTGATGGATAGCAAGCACTATCGCGAGTCGATGGACTACCTGGAGCGCACCCGCCCGCGCGGCAGCAACTAGCGGCCGGAGCCAGCACCCTTCATCTTGTGTCGTCGACCACGGTAAGTCCGGCCGTGTATGCGCATTTGTCATCCCCAGCGGAGCGCAACGGATACTCCTCTTCCTCGACCCGAGGGATGCTCCCCGTCCGTGGGAAGGGGTCGGGGGATGGACCGTCAGTGAGGGAGACGCGGAGGATCTCTCCGTTCACGACGCGTCAGTCACTCGTGAGGAACGTCGCAGGCGAACTGGAGCGCCGACAACCGCGTCGTCACGATTTCGTCACAGGTGGCCTGCCGCTGTAACGGATTTGATACGCCCCGGGCGCTATAACAGTGCCAGTGAAGGATGGCGCCGGAGGACAAAAAGAGTCCCGTGAGATCCGGCAAACGGCCGCCACGGACCCCAGCACAGGTGGCAGACACCCGATTCCGGCGCCGTCCGGACAGACAATTACATACGCGTCGGTGCGCAGATCACCCGCTCGAGGCAACTCGGGCGGGTGTGTTGTTAAGGGAGAGTTGAGATCTGACCGACCTAATGTCTGACACAGTGACTATCCAAACCACTCCGCTTTCCAACCGTTCATGAGGCGTATGACGATCGCGGCGGGATTCGCAATGCCTTTAATCGGCAAGTGGCGCTGCTCCTCGGTCAGCTCGCCGACATACCAGGACTGCTCACCGTCCCATAACCACCAGTGTTTGGATACCTCTTTCGTTCGTTCGTCGTTGCTCGACCGAAAGCACGGGAAGGTTCGCTTCGTCTCGGGCACCTCCTCGTGTCCCGCAATGGCGAGCAGCCCGTCCTTGATACAGGCATCGAGCGCCACAAATGTCATGAACTGCTCCTCGCCACGCACAATCTCGGCAAAATCGTCAGGGCGCTGATCATGAAAGCCGGGAAAGACGCCGATCAATTGGCCGTACTCGTCATGCCGATGGGTAAACTGGGCGTAGGCGAGCCCTTGTGGCGTCTCGATTTCGATGATATCGCCCGGCTTTGCCCGAAACCCTTTCCGTTTCGGTTCAGTCTTTTCCAAGAGCGGGCCCTTTTCACGAAGAATCTGAAGAGGAAGGCTCAACGATAGTCAGCAAATGATTACCGGTTACGTTTATGGTCGCGAACGCGTTCATACGCGTCAAGCGAGAAGCCGAGCAATCGTCCTCATTGGAATAACCAACCGGTACGGATCGTCGTTGAAGCGCTGGAATCCGTAGTGTTCGTAGAAGGAGCGGACCGCCTCGTCTTTGGCATCGACGATGACCGCCATGGCAGCGATCTGCTGACTACCATATAGCGCCCGCTGCAGCGCATCGATCAATAATCGTCTGCCAAAGCCCTGTCCACGGTACTCGACATCCGTCGCCAGGCGACCGAGAAGTACGACTGGCACCGGGCGTCGCGGCAGGCGCCGTGACAGCGTTTCGGGTAGGCCCTTCGGATCAACAGCATACGAACTGAGCGTGTAGTAGCCGGCAACCCGATCACGTTCGTTGTCAAACAGGACGTAGACGACAGCGAGCCGACGCTGGATGTCTTGCTGCGCGTACCGGTGCAGGTAGTCATCGAGCGGGGCCACGCCGGACGAAAATGGCCCCCGTTTATGGTGACCAGCCAGCAATTCGATCCGAAAGCGGTCCTGCGCCATCTGCTATCTGCTATTCGCCGAAGAAGTCGCGGTAATCCTGGAGTGCAGCGCGAAGACGCTCGTTGGGCTCGGGTGGATTGAGTAGCGCTTCAACAAAGAGGATGCTGTCCCGCTCGGTCAGCTCGAGCACCTCATGCTGACGTATGACATCTTCGGCCGCCGCATACGCTGTGCTCACCAGAAAATCGGAGAGGCTGACGCCCTCGAGATCGGCCGCATGTTGAATCCGAGCCTTTTTTTCCGGTTGCAACCGTGCTTCTATGCGCTCCTTTTTCGGCGCACCTATTCTCGACACGCTGGCCTCCTCTCGTTGAACGTAATTGTACGGCGCTTTACCGTACAATTCAACAATTCGTCATGCCTCACCTCCTACCACCTCGGACGCCAGCACTTTCACCTGGCCGGCGCCACACTGAACGATGACGCCGTCCTTGTCGCGTGCCAGCACAGCCCCGGGTGAAGCGTCGCCGCCCTCGTCGCTAACAAGCTGAGTCTTCAGGATGCGCAATGGCGTGCCGTCGATCGTGCCGATGGCACCGGGCACCATGCCGCGCAGTCCGGCCATCCAGGCGCGCACCTGGTTGTGCACCTCACGCGCGGACCGCGACCAGTCGATCGGGCGGAAGTCCTCCTCGAAGATTCCTGCATAGGTCGCCAGTAATTCGTCCTGAACGTCGCCGGGATCGCCAGCCGCGATACGTCCGAAGGCGCGCGCGAGCATGTCAGGCACCAGCGACGCGATCCGCGGAAAGAGGGTCGCCATATCGTCGTCATCGCCGACCGGCATAGCAGCCTGAGCCAGTGTCGGACCGGTGTCCAGTCCGGAATCGAGATAGTGGACGGTCAGTCCGACTTCGGGATCGCCGTCGCGAAACGCCCAACCGAACGGGTTCGGGCCCCGTCCACGTGGCAGCAGCCCACCGTGGATGTTGATTGCAGCCACACGCGGCAACGCGATCACATCGTCCGGGATGATCCAGGGAAAGACCATCGACATGATGATGTCTGGCTTGAGTGGCGCGAGCATGGCCGCCCAGCGCTTGGGATGATTGGAGACGATCACGTCGACATTCGGCGGAGCGGCCGCAACCACTTCTAGATATCGGCCCAATCCTCGACCAGCGGGTCCGGGAGAGGTGACGATGCCAACAACCTTGTGTCCCATGCCTCCGAGCATTTGTTGCACCCCACCGGCAATCTCCCCGCCCGCGTCACTCAACAGGACAATGCGCCATGGCCCTGGCGTTTCAGACATCGTGATCAACCTCCGTCAATTCCATCCGGCATTCACTCACACGCTGCATGCGTTACCACAGCATAACCCCAGATCGTTCCAGAATTCCTGATCCCGCGATGATGGCGACAGCCGAGCACCTGCATGGTCAATCCGATCATGGGATACTGGCAACCCGAGACGATTTCACCAGAACGGCATGGGTAGACGTGAGGAGTGAACAGGTGCCGGGATCGACCAGCAAGAGAGCGACCTTCATCGTGCGGCCCGCCGAGAAGCAGGACGCCGCCGCCATCGCCGAGATCTACAACCAGGGCATCCGGCAACGGATCGCCACGTTCGAGACCGAGGAGCGCTCGATCGAGGAACGTGAGCGCTGGCTCGATGCCCACGACGAGCACCACCCATGTCTGGTCGCCGTCGACACGGAGAATGGCCGGGTGGCCGGCTGGGTCTCAGCCGACCACTACCGCTCGCGCCAGTGCTATCGCGGAATCGCCGAATTCTCGGTCTACGTTCATGAGGACTTCCGGGGCCACGGGGTCGGCCGCATCCTGATGGAGGCCTTCATCCCGGCCTGTGAAGCGGTCGGACTCTGGAAACTGGTCTCCCGGATCTTCCCGGAAAACATGGCCAGCCGCACGCTTTGCCAGCGCGTCGGGTTTCGCGAGGTCGGCATCTACGAGAAGCACGCCCAGCTTGACGGCGTCTGGAAGGACGTGGTGATCGTCGAGCGGCTGCTCCCCGGTTCGATCGAGAACCCGCCACCGCTGTGGTGAGTAAGAGCGCGATAGCACGGGCGAGTTTTAGCCACGATCACGGACTCACGGTTGACCTGTGCAACGGTTGAGGTTCACCTGGGTTGAAAACCCAGGCTAAGAAGACGAAGCCCCTGAACGGGCTGGAGTGAGGTGAGCGAGTGTCACGTTGGCGACTGTTTTACCACCTGGTTTGGGCAACTCGGGATCGCAGCCCGCTCATCACCGTCGATCGTGAGTCGGCCGTGCATCAGCAGCTGCGTGAGACTGCCGAACGCCTCGGCGTCATCGTGCACGCGGTGGGGGGAACCGACGATCACATTCACATGGCCGTGTCCATTCCACCGACCATCTCGATTGCCGACGCCATGCACCGTATCAAAGGCTCCAGTTCACGTGCCATCAACCAGGCGTTCGCGGGTGGATTCCAATGGCAGCCCGACTACAGCATCGATTCCTTCGCGGAGCGCCATCTGGGTCGTGTAGTCGGCTACATCCTCAACCAACGCCGCCATCACGCGGAGGGCGCGCTCTGGGATCGCATCGAACTCGAGTTCAACGATCACTACGCAGAACGACCCCAGTGATGATGGGACTCAGTCCGTTCAGGGACTTCGTCTGATTAGCCTGGGTTTTCAACCCAGGTGATCGTCGAGCGGCTGCTCCCCGGTTCGATCGAGAACCCGCCACCGCTGTGGTGAGCGGCAGTGGTGTTCGCTGCGCATTGGATGTGATGGCTTCGCGGACCCGGGAGTAATGGTCATTGACGAATTGATTCGGTCCATTCGTGTCCATTCACGCGGGGCGAAAGCCGCCGCGCTACAAAGACGAAGTCCACTAAAGGGACTGAGCGGCGAGGTTGGTCGCCATTCTGTGGTCGTGTCGTTGCTCAATCGGTCACTGAAGCTCAGCCCCTTCAGTGGGCTTCGCGTTTGTAGCCCGGTGAGTTTACTCCCGGGCGCACGCGGCCAATCACCGGGTTTATGTGTCAACCACCATATAACCCTGATGATCGTCGATCGAACATCTCCCGCTGTTGTGGTGACGTAGGAGCGCGAACAAACGCATGGCCCATTTACAGAATCGCCCAGGATTGTTAGTATTAGCCCAGGCTAATTTTTTGATGAGTCATGATATGGATAGTGCGTTAGAATGGGGAGCCCGGACTGAGTATGGAAGAATCGAGCACGAAAGGGCCGACGCACGCAAGTGACTCCCGCACGGCTTCCAACGCGTCAAATGCCCTCCTCAACGAGCACCTCCCCTGGTTTCGCCGCCTCTGGCCGTTTCTTGGCCCTGCCTTTGTCGCCAGCGTCGCTTACGTAGATCCCGGCAACTTCGCCACCAATATTCAGGGCGGCGCCCAGTTCGGCTACATGCTGATCTGGGTCATCGTCGCCAGCAACCTGATGGCGATGCTGATCCAGAGCCTCTCGGCCAAACTCGGGATCGCGACCGGACGCAACCTGGCCGAGATCTGCCGCGACCGCTTTCCGATGCCGGTCGTCTATGCCATGTGGGGCCTGTCTGAAGGCGTGGCAATCGCGACCGACCTGGCCGAGTTCCTCGGCGCGGCCCTCGGTTTCAACCTGCTCTTTCATATCCCTCTCTTCATCGCCGGGTTGCTGACCGGCGTTGCCACGTTCCTGATCCTCGGGCTCGAACGCTACGGCTTCCGCCCCCTGGAGGCCGTCATCACGGTCCTGGTCGGCGTCATCGCCGGGAGTTATCTCGTCGAGACGTTCATCGGGTCGCCGGACTGGGGACAGATCGGATTACACGCGGTGGTGCCGCAGTTCTCCGGCTCCGAGAGCGTGCTGTTATCCGTCGGCATTCTCGGAGCGACGGTCATGCCACATGTGATCTTCCTGCACTCCTCGCTAACCCAGGGTCGTATCGTCCCGCGCAATCCAGAGCAGGCCCGGCGCATCTTCCGCTTCGAGGTGATCGACGTGGTCATCGCCATGGGGATCGCGGGAGCCGTCAACGCGGCGATGCTGATCATGGCCGCCTCAACCTTCCACGCACAGGGACTGATTGATATCGCATCGATCGAAGAGGCTCACCGGACGCTCAAGCCGCTACTCGGCAGCGTGTCAAGTCAAGTCTTTGCCATCTCCCTCCTGGCGTCGGGCCTCTCATCGTCCGCGGTCGGCACAATGGCGGGGCAGGTGATCATGCAAGGGTTTCTCCACTGGCACATCCCCATCTGGCTGCGCCGTGGCATCACCATGCTACCCGCACTGATCGTGATCGGCATCGGGCTCGATCCGACCCGTACGCTGGTCATCAGCCAGGTTATCCTGAGCTTCGGCATCCCGTTCGCGCTGATTCCGCTCGTCATGTTCACCCGGAATTCCGATATTATGGGGACGCTGGTCAACCGG
The DNA here is from genome assembly GCA_963728335.1 of uncultured Chloroflexia bacterium. Classification (GTDB taxonomy): domain Bacteria; phylum Chloroflexota; class Chloroflexia; order Thermomicrobiales; family Thermomicrobiaceae; genus CALAGB01. Next base: position 148,095 of record CAVSJP010000003.1, on the reverse strand, counting down.
AGACTAACCACCAACCTGACCTGGGTCGTCGCCGGGATAATCGTGGCCCTCAACCTCTATCTCCTGGTTCAGACGTTTGCGGGAGGCGGAATCTAATGGAGCCATTCAAGCGTATTCTCGTTCCGCTCGATGGCTCGCGCCTGGCGGAATCCGTCCTGCCGGCCGCCTACACCGTGGCGGAGCGCTGCGGCGCAACCATCACGCTGCTCCACGTGCTGGAGCACAACGCGCCGCAGACGGTACATGGCGAAACGCACATTAGCGACATCGGTCAGGCGCATCGCTACCTGAGTGAGGTCTCCGACCGCTACCAGGAGCGAAGCGTTTCGACGGAGCTTCACGTGCACGAGAACAAAGAGCACAACGTGCCGCGGAGCATCGCCGAGCACGTGGCCGAGCTTCAGGTCGATCTGATCGCGCTGGCAACCCACGGCTCCGGCAGGCTGCGCGGGTTCCTCTTCGGCAGCATCGCCCAGCAGGCACTCCGGCAAACGACGGTTCCTGTGCTGCTCGTCCGACCCGAAACATCGGAAATCCAGCAAAACGGATTCAAGCGAATTGCCGTGCCGCTTGACGGCACGCCACAGGCGCATCACGCGCTGCCGGTGGCCGTGATGCTCGCCGTCGCCGGCGACGCCGCCTTGCACCTCGTGCGCGTCGTCCCGACGGTGGGTACGATCCAGAGCTCGAGCGGAGCCGCGACCTTCTCGCCGTCCGCCACGGCGGCACTCCTCGATATCGAGGGCGAGGAGGCCAGCACGGCGCTCAGCGACCTTCGCTCGGAGATACCATCCACCGTTCCAATCACGCAGGAGGTCCGACGCGGCGAGATCGTCGACGAACTCCTCGCGGGTGTGGAACACGCGAACGCCGACCTGGTCGTGATGAGCACCCACGGCCGGGCTGGCCTCGAGGGGCTCTGGACCGGCAGCGTCGCCTCCCGGCTCATCGGACGGCTCACGCGTCCGGTCATCCTCGTCCCCATCCCTCAGGACGGCAGCGCCGCGTAACCATCCGGCCCCTCACCACATTGTCTTAACAGGAGAGGCCGGAAAGTTGGACGCCCGGGCGCTGACGGGCAACAATAGGCCCCATGAAAATGGAGCATGCCGAGGACGCCGGAGCACTCGACGAAGCTGCGATGATCGCAGCCGCGCAGAAGGACCCAGCGGATTTCGGCCCCCTCTATGAACGCTATGTGGATCGCATCTACCGTTTTGCCTATCGTCGTGTGGGCAGCCACGCCGAGGCCGAGGACGTCACCGCGCAGACGTTCCAACAAGCCCTGGCGGCGCTCCCCAGCTATGAGTGGCGCGGTGTGCCCTTTGGCGCCTGGCTCTATCGGATCGCCGGGAACCTCATCGCGCGCCGGGGGCGTTCGGCCAACCGGGAAATCGTCGTCGATGACGTGTCAACCTGGATAGCAGACGAGGGCGACGTGGATAGCGACCCGGCAGCGATCGTCGCGGCACGCGGGGATGACGACCTGCTCACCGCTGTGCGATCGCTCCCTTCCGACCAGCAGCGCGTCATTGTGCTGCGCTTCTCACATGGATTGAAGACACGAGAGATCGGCGAGGTGATGGGTCGAAGCGAAGGCGCCGTCAAGCAGTTGTTACACCGGGCCATGCTCGCGCTGCGAGCAAAGCTCGAGAATACAGGCTATGGCATCTAAGGACGAACAACACATCGACGATCTGGAGCAGGCGCTCGGCCAGTTGGAGAGCGGCATGCCGGCGGCACAGATCGCCAACACGCTCGATGACGAGACCGCCGCGCTCTTCAACCTGGCGGCGCGACTCGAACAGCAGCTTCCGGACGACCTGCCCGATCCTGAATTCCGTGACCGGTTGGGGCTGGAGCTTACGGGCGCTGAACCACCGGTTGCTCTCTCCTCCCGGCGCGGCCGGCGCTTCTTTTACGATTGGCGCTTCGGCGTCGCCGCGGGTGCGCTGGCGGCTATCCTGCTGATGGCCGTGATCTTCGGCACCAACACGCTCATGGGCGACAGCCCTGAGCCGCCCGTGCGTGAGACGGTCGTAAGCGCCATGAGCGTCGCCAAGGAGTCGACCGCACCTGGATCGACGACGACACCGGAGATCGTTACGAACACCCAGGTGTTCCCACCCATCGACGCCGACCATGTCGTGATCGTGCCGCTCGGTCTCGGCGCTGCACGTCCACCAAGTGGAACTCCGGAGGCGACACCGGCTCCGGGAATCGAGATGGCAACCGCTCTGCCGGACCTACCGACTACCGCGCCGACCTGGCTCCTGACCGGGCCCGACTCGACCGAGGAGTTCCTGCAGACGCTGGTTGCGCGTACCGGAATCAGCGGTCAGATTGAACCGGCGGCCAACGAGGGGCCGAACGCCTTCGTCGTCGTCGATCAGACCGGGTTCCCGGCAATCCACTGGAACCAGGACGATGCCTTCTTCCGCTACGACCGCGGAACCGGCGAGCCAACACCTCCGGCGGCTCGTGCGACGACCGATCCGGCGGTCACCGCTAGTGAGTGGCTCCGGGAGATCGGTTTCGATCTGACCACGATCACGTATAAGGAATCGGTACGCGAGAGCGATGGCCAGGCCGTCGTAACCTTCACCCCGGACAATCTCCCCGCCACGGCGATCGCGCCCGGTCTCGGGGCGACCGTCGGCGTCGGGCCGGATGGCTCAATCCAGTTCGCGCAGGGATTCTGGCTCTCCCTCAGTGAATCGGCTGAAGTGGCGATGCGCACCAGTCAGGAAGCGCTCGACGCGATGAAGAGCGGTGAATGGTATTCGGTGGTGCCAGAGAGCGATTCAAGCCAGCTGCGCATGAAGGTCTCGTCGGCCGAGATGTCCTACATACTGACGCGCGCCGACGGCAGCAGCTACCTGCTGCAGCCGGTAGTCGCGTTCGGCGGTGAGCGCTGGACGTCCAGCGGCGCCGTGCAGGACCAGGTCTACGTGGCGGCGATCAAGAAGTAGCGGCCGCATACATCGTGCGGAGGTAGCGGCAGTCTTTTCACGATTCGAGAAGGAGAACGTGGTGAGCGAGGTATCCCAAGTTCAACGAACAGCGCGCCCGGTTTGGGTAGCGCCGGCCGTCAGCGTCGGCGCGCTGTTCGCCCTCTTTGCGAGCGCCATGGCGGTCCGCCACAGCCCATTCGCCGATGCAGGGCGCCCGGTGATGATCGGCCTGTCGACGGCCGCGGCGGCGATGATCGCCGTCTACGGCGTCATCATGATGTTCCAGGCGCGCACGCGCGGCGTCGCCAGCGCGATCGCCGGTCTGGTTATGCTCGTTCTCGGGCTCTACACCGCCAACCATGTGCTGCGCTAGATGCAGCTGATAACCAGCGCGCTTCGTTCGGCGTACGGGAAGATACCAGGATAACTGCCAGTATGGAGACACACGTCCGCGGGCTGCATCACGTCACCGCCATCGCGAGCGACCCCCAACCTAATGTCGACTTCTATAGTGGCGTGCTTGGCCTGCGGCTGGTCAAGCGAACCGTCAATTTCGACGACCCAGGCTCCTATCACCTCTACTACGGTGATGGCGTTGGCAGTCCTGGGACGATTCTCACCTTCTTTGCCTGGCCAGGGGCACGTCGGGGTCGGGCGGGTGTCGGACAGAGTGTCGCGATTGCCCTGGCAATACCTCGAACCGCACTTGGCTACTGGCTGCAGCGCCTGGTCGAACGTGGGATCCCACACCGGGGGCCTGAACGACGCTTCGACGATCAGGTAGTCACCCTGAAGGACCCAGACGGACTCACGATCGAGCTCGTCACACAGGCGAACCCACCGATGGTGGTTCCGTGGGAACACGGGGGAATACCCGAAGAGCACGCCGTCCGTGGCGTCCATAGCTCGACCATCTGGGTGGAGGCGCTCGAGCCGACCATGAAACTGCTGACCGAAACGCTCGCGTTTCAGCAACTCAACGAAGAAGACGGTCGCATCCGTTTCACCACCCGGGAGGACGTGCCTGGTCATCTGCTGGACGTGCGGTCAGCGGCCGGCTTCTGGCCTGGCGAGGTCTCGGCCGGGACCATCCATCATCTCGCCTGGCGCACCGCGGATGATGTCGAGCAGCGTGACTGGCGCGCTCGATTGGAAGAGACGGGACACGAGGTGACGCCGGTGATCGACCGTCGGTACTTCCACTCGGTCTACTTCCGCGAGCCAGGCGGTGTGCTCTTCGAGATCGCGACCGATCCTCCCGGTTTCACCATCGACGAACCGGTCGATGAGCTTGGAACGCGGCTGATGCTGCCGACCTGGCTCGAGGCCCAACGCACTGAGATCGAACAGCGCTTGCCACCGGTTGGCCTTCCAGGAAGAGCCGACCTGACGCCCGAACATCAGGATGCGCACCTCGCCTTCGTGCACCGCTTTGTCTCATCATCGGATGTGAGCCGCGCTCCGACGCTTGTGCTCCTTCACGGCACCGGTGGGGATGAGACCGATCTGCTGGAGGTCGGCTCGGCGCTCCTGCCGGACGCGAATCTGCTCAGCCCGCGCGGGCGGGTGCTCGAGCGCGGCATGCCGAGATTCTTCCGGCGCCTGGCGGAGGGGGTCTTTGACCGCGAAGACCTGATCGTGCAGACGAACGTGCTGGCCGCATTTGTAGCAGACGCGGCACGGCACTACCGGTTCGATCCCACGCGTGTCGTCGCTGTTGGCTACTCCAACGGCGCGAACATCGCGGCCAGCCTGCTGCTGCTTCACCCCGGAACGCTTGCAGCGGCAGTGCTCTTCCGGCCAATGGTTCCGCTGGAGCCCGACCTCGCCCCCGACTTGACCGGCAGGCCGGTGTTAGTCTCGGCGGCACGACGAGACGAGCTGGTTCCAACGCACCAATCAGAGCAACTCGTCGAGCTTCTCGGCGGGCTCGGCGCGGACGTTGACGTCGCCTGGCAGCCCGGCGGCCACGCCCTGACCGCGGCTGACATTGACGCCGCTCGCGCCTGGCTCGCGGAACTGGCGCTGCCAGGCGCGTCCTAGCAAACCGAACCAGGATCAAAAGCGCTCATACGGGCAGACGTTGAGGTCATTGACGAATTGATTCGATGCTTGGCCGTGTGCGCCCGGGAGTAAACTCACCGGGCTACAAAGACGAAGTCCACTGAAGGGACTGAGCTCTTTTCGTGATGGTCGCCATTCCGTGATCATGTTGGTGCTCAATCGGTCACTGAATCTCAGTCCCTTCAGTGGGCTTCGCTTTTGTAGCGCGGCGGCTTTCGCCCCGCGTGAACGGACACGAATCTACCGAATCAATTTGTCAACCACCATAAGCCGCCACGACCTCGCGAGATCTCCCCTGACGAAACATTGGTCCGCGTCAGACTCCCGCCACGCCACTCCTTATCACGTCAGGACATATTACCTATTCGCCTCTATATCCCATCCCGGCTACCCTGGTCTGGGTTGGTGATGTTCGCTCGCACGCCACGTTCGCGCCCATGCGCTTCACGGGACGTGGACGAAAAGGCATCATCACGCGTTGCCAGGCACCTCAACGGCAACAGTGGTTTCGGTCTAACGAGCAGGGAAGGGACGCTGCGGCGTGAATCGCGGCCACGAATCAATGGGCATCGGCGGCACACGAGAGAGTGGATACATGGCGATTGAGAGAAGCTTGGGTCGACAGTTCGATCACGCGATTCGTTGGTTCAACGCGGCCGGACTCCTCGTCAGCATGGTGATCGCTCTGGCTGTGCCTGCGCGGGTGGCCCATGTCGCCGCAGCCAATCTGCAGCCAGTCTGGACTCAGGTCAGCACGTCAGGCCCCGCCACGTCGGCTGCGGCGAGCATGGCGTTCGATGAAGCCACGGGGCAGATGATTCTCTTCGGTGGGTCCGATGGCAAAGGTGTGTCGAGTCGGACGTCGCGTTGGGACGGCGCGAACTGGAACACACTCACGCCGAGTACGAGTCCGAGCGTCCGGATCAACGCGAGCATGGCCTACGACCCCGCAACCAGGCAACTGATCCTGTTCGGTGGGAAAGGAGCCGATTACCTTGGCGACACGTGGTCGTGGGACGGAAACACCTGGACTGCGGCGAACACACCGGGGCCCAGTGCTCGCAGTGGAGCCGGAATGGCGTACGATCCATCGACCAGGCAACTGATCCTCTTTGGTGGCGGAGATTCCACTGGTCAATTCGGAGACACCTGGGCCTGGAATGGAACAGGTTGGACAAAACTGGACAGCAGCGGTCCCGCTCGGGTCGATTTAAGCATGGTCTATGATCCCGCGACGCAACAGATCGTGCTCTTCGGAGGGACAACCGCAGGTACCGACCTCGGAGACACGTGGGTCTGGAACGGATCGAGCTGGGACCAGGTGAGCACCAGCGGCCCAGCAGCCAGGCAGTTCGCCAGCATGGCGTACGACGAGGCTATCGGGCAGATGCTGCTCTTCGGCGGTGGGCTCCGGAGCAGGGAAACGGGGCCACCTTCAATGACACTTGGTCCTGGAATGGAACGAAGTGGATACAACTCGATGTGAGCGGACCCCCGGCACGGCGTGACGCGAGCATGGCCTATGACCCGGCAACTGGCCAGCTGGTGCTCTTCGGCGGAGCCGGTTACACCGATACGTGGAGCTACGCGATTCCCGCAAACGCGAACGTATGGCAGAACGTGAGTAGCAGCGGTCCGTCTGTGCAGGCTGGCGCGACCATGACCTATGACCCACAGACCGCACAGCTGCTCCTCTATGGCAGCAATTCAAATGGCACTCAACTGAATACGTGGGGCTGGAGTGGGTCGAGCTGGAGCCAGCTCGCGACGGACATTTCCAACCCCTACTCCTCGCCGGAGGGGCGAACGAGCATGGTCTATGACCCGGCGACCGGTCAGATGCTGCGCGTGAGTGGATCGAGCGATCAAACCTATAAACAGACGTTCGAATGGGATGGTTCCAGCTGGACCCAGATTCCAACCACGATCAGCCCACTGACTATCGAAGATACGGTCATGGACTACGATCCGGCTACGGGGCAGCTCGTGCTGTTCGCCAGCGTCGACAGCGGGCTCGCAGAGACCTGGACCTGGGATGGTACTGATTGGACACGGCTCTCCCCAACGACCAGTCCTCCTGGCCGCAATTTGGGCAGCCTGGCCTACGATCCCGCCACCGCGCAACTCATCCTGTTTGGCGGATACGATGGGAACAACGCGCTTGGCGATACCTGGGCATGGGACGGGACAAGCTGGACGAAGTTCACGCCCGGTTTTAGCCCCTCCGCACGCTTCTCCGCCAGCATGGCGTTCGACCCGGAGATCGGACAGCTGATCCTCTTTGGGGGATTCGACGGGAACAACAACGTTCAGGATACCTGGGCATGGACCGGCACCGTCTGGCATCTGATCAACAACGCGCTGTTCACGCTCGCCGCCCTATGGCGCCAGCGATGGCCTTCGATCCCGCCGCCACAGTTCGTCGTCTTCGTGGATCCTATGGCATCGAGAGTGGCGACACCTGGACTTTCGTTCCGGTCGATCGACACGACACCACCGATCACCGCTGCCAGCGCGATCCAAGCCGACAACACCGATTACGTATTTGGCGACTGGACCAATCAGACCGTGACGGTGTCACTGTTCGCTACAGATCCCGGTGGGGCCGGAGTTGCGTTGACCGATTACCACCTCGACACCGGCCAGCCGTCCTACACGAAGGGCAACTACATCGGGCCGATCACGATCTCGTCCGAAGGCGATCACACGTTCAACTACGAAAGCAGCGACATTGCTGGCAATCGCGAAACGAGCCAGACCGTCAACGTCAGAATCGACAAGACTGCGCCGGAAGCCTCCGGCAGTCCGACGAGCGGCCCCAACAGCAACAGCTGGTACAACACGCCGGTAACCGTTCACTTCATCTGCGACGACTCTGCCTCCGGCGTCGCCTATTGTCCCCAGGATCAGACAATTTCGTCTGAGGGAACAGATTTGACTGTTTCTGGGGTCACGTCTGACAACGCCGGGAACCATGCTGGAGTTGTCAGCGACCCGCCGGTGAACATCGACCTGACGGCGCCAACGGTCACCTTCTCCGGCAATCAGACCGCGTATGGCATTTCCGACACTGTTCGCATCACCTGCGCGGCGACGGACGAACTGTCTGGTGTCGATACCTCCACCTGCTCTAACATCTCCGCTCCGGCGTCATCATTCTTGTTCGGCACCAACACCATCAGCGCCACCGCGACCGACAAGGCGGGAAATGTCGGGGCAGGAAGTACGCAATTTACGGTCAATCCGCCAGATTCAACGGCAGTCTCCAACCTCACGGTAATTAACTTCAGCAGTACCAACGTGTTCGCGTTTGTTCGGATTGGGCGATCTGGGAGCCGTCCGACCGGCATTTTCGCCTACGACGATGGCACTGTTCATCTCACGCGCGCCAGGTTCGCCAGCCTTACCGTCGAGAACGGCCAGGCCACGCTCTATGGCAACGCGCAATTGGGTGACGGAACGCCGGTCTCCTTCACGCTGGCTGTCGACGGTGGGACGAAGTCTGCGACCGTCCGCCTACACCTGAGCAACGGCTACGACTCAGGCAACCAGACCGCTGTCTTCGCTCGCATGGGTCCGTAAACCGGACTCCAGCACCGATCAACGCCAGCTGCCACGATCGCAGCCGGGGGTAGCTGTGATATCGTCTTCTTCGAGGCGCTTCAGCCGACGCCCGTCATCTCCGTAACCCTCTTCAACCGATACCAAACGCGCATGTCGGCACGGGTCACGAGCAGACCGCTGGCCGGTGAGACCCTCTCTGGATGCTTGCACTGGACTGGCGCGCGAGTGATACCTACCGCGCATCGAACCGCTGATTCTCAGCAACGGCGACGGCCGGCGGGAGCGGCGCGCACGCATGGTCCGAATCACGCCGTTGCCGGCGTTGCCGAAACCGTGGGCCACCGTCCGCCGGAGCGCGCCGGTGTACCACCTGAACCAGCGGTTCCGCAGCGGCGGCAACCTGAGCCGCCGAACCAATTCACCGGTCCAAACGGGTGTTGCGTGCTGTACGTGCACGTGTTATTGTCCGCTCGATATCTCAGTCACAATCTCGATCCCCCGGCGACGGCACACTCACGTCGCTGTATGCAAATGCCGAAGGAAGTAAGGAGCGCAGCGCGATGGACCAGAGCATGACTTCACAGCGCCGACGCCGTCGTGGGATACATCTGATTGCCGCGATCGTGCTGGTCGTGGCGCTGTTCGGCTCCGCGCCGTCCGTCACCGTCGCGACGCCCAGCATTGCCAATGGCCAGATGATGAGCCTCTCCGCCGGGTTCGCACACGTCTGCGGTATCCGGACCGATGGCACGATCTCCTGTTGGGGAAGCAACGCAGCCGGGCAATTGACTAACATCCCGACCGGCACCTTCACCCAGATCAGCGCGGGCGCCTACCATACCTGCGCCATCAAGTCAGACGGAACACTCAAATGCTGGGGCTCGAACGGCGGCGGCCAGGCAACCGCCCCCGCGGGAACGTTCATCCAGGTCAGCGCGGGGAGTTTGGACACCTGCGGCATCAAATCCGATCACAGCGTTCAGTGTTGGGGAAATAACGACGACGGCCAGACCAGTACTCCGGGTGGAACCTTTATCGAGGTAACCATGGGTGCGGGACAGGCGTGCGCGATCAAATCGGATAACACGGTTCAGTGCTGGGGAAATAACGAATTCGGCCAGGCCAGCCCGTCCGGAGGCACGTTTACCCAGATCAGCGCGGGTACCCAGGACACGTGCGGCGTGAAGACTGACGGCACGATTGACTGCTGGGGCGACAATACCGCTCCGCAGGATGGCGGCTACGCCATCATCTCGAACATACCGTCAACAGGGGTCGATGGCCGCTTTATCCAGGTAGAAATGACTGACGTGAGCGTCTGTGCGTTGCACATCGATGGCCTCACGGAATGCTGGGGAGACACCAGCAATGGAAAAGGTGATCCGCCCGCTGTCAGATACATCCAGGTTACCGCTGGAGTGGCGGACAGCTGCGGTGTACAACGAGACGGCACCGCCATCTGCTGGGGCAATGACACGCCGGAGTTGAATAGCATTCCCGTGGCGCAGTTCGTCCAGCCGCGGCTGAGTCTGGGATCATTCCACACCTGCGGCATTCGTCCGAATAGCACCATCGCCTGCTGGGGCGACAACGGCGATGGTCAGGCAACGCCGCCCTCGGGCACCTTCTACCAGGTGAGTTCGGGTGGCTTTCACACGTGCGCCATCAAGACCGACGGTTCGCTCACCTGTTGGGGCGACAGCGCGCACGGCAAGACATCACCTCCGGGGGGAACGTATACCCAGGTCAGTGCCGGCTATGACTTCTCATGTGCGCTCGCCATCAGCGGTTCGGTGAGCTGCTGGGGCAACGACGCTGACAATGAGATCACCGATACCCCGAGCACCGGTACGTTCGTGCAGGTCACGGCGGGCGCCTACCACGCCTGCGCCATCAGAAGCAACGGCACGGTTAAGTGCTGGGGGTTGGACGCCGATAACGAGGTAACCGACACACCTGGCGGCACGTTCACCGAGATCAGCGCGGGTTACTACCACACGTGTGGCGTCCAAACAGATGGCTCGCTCACGTGCTGGGGCCGCAACACCGAAAACGAGGTCTCCGACGCTCCCAGCGGTACCTTTACCCAGGTGAGCAGCGGCGGATTCACCAGCTGCGCCATCAAGACGAACGACGCGGTCTCCTGTTGGGGCAGCGACACCTCGGGGCAGGCGACCCCGCCGTCCGGAACCTTCGCGCAGGTTAGCACGGGGTACACCGCCACGTGCGGCGTGCAGACCAATGGAGCGGCTACGTGCTGGGGCAGCAACTCCAATAGTCAGTTCGGCACGGATGTGAGCATGACCAGCAGCACGCCGCCGAGCCTGGCGACGGGTTTCTACACGCACACGTTCACCGCCACGGGCTCGCCGACGCCGACCTTCTCCGTCACCAGCGGGCCGCTTCCGGCTGGGCTCTCGCTCAACTCGACCAGTGGTGTTCTCTCCGGCACGCCGACGGTTGAAGGAACCTTCTCGATCACGGTGATGGCCAGCAACGGCTTCTTCGCTACCGACAGCCAGACCTTCTCGCTGACGATCGACCTCAACCCGCCCTCAACGACGGCGTCCGCCAAGAAGGCCAATACGGCCAGCTACACCTTCGGTACCTGGACTAACCAGTCGGTGATCGTCACGCTGGCGGCAACCGACGCGGGGACCGGCGTAAACCAGACCTTGTACACGATCGACGGCGGCGGTTCAAGCCCGTACACCGGCCCGTTCACCGTCGCCGCCGAGGGAAACCACACCGTCGCGTACTGGAGCACCGACTTCGCGTCTCACACGGAGACACAACATCAGGTGCACGTGCAGGTCGACACGTCGAACCCGACTATCAGCGGAAGTCCGACGACCAGCCCGAACGTAAACAACTGGTACAACGGGCCGGTGACGATCCACTTCACCTGCGCCGACACGCAATCGGGTGTGGCGACGTGTGCGCCCGATCGCCAGTTCACCGGGCAGGGAACGAACCTGACCACCATTGGCTCCGCGACCGATAACGTTGGCCACACCGCGAGTGCCACCAGTTCGCCAGCGGTGAACATCGACTTCACCAAGCCATCCACGTCGGCCACAGGCAAGAATGCCAACAACACGCTCTACACGTTCGGCACCTGGACGAAACCGTCGGTCACCGTGACGCTCAACACCTTCGATTCCGGCGGGTCGGGCATCGCCGCGACCTACTACACGATCGACGGCGGATCACCGATTTCTTACTCAACTCCGTTCACCATCAACACCGCCGGCGACCACGCGGTCGTCTTCTGGAGCGTCGACCAAGCAGACAACGTCGAGGTCAGCCACACGGTCCACGTTCAGATCGCCCTGGATGGCCCGGACATCTCGGGCGCGCCGACCACTGGCCCGGACGGAAACAACGGCTGGTACAAGACGGCGCCCACCATCCACTGGACCTGCACGGCCACGACCTCTCCGGTTGCCTCGTGCCCACTTGACCAGGTGGTGACGACCGAGGGCACCGCGGTGACCGTGAGCGGGACCGCGCGTGACCAGGCCGGCAACACTACCACGGCGCAGAGCAGCCCGGCGCTCAAGATCGACCATACGCCGCCGGTCATCTCGTATTCCGGCAATCAGGGAACCTACACCTTCGGCCAGACGGTCAGCATCGGCTGCAGCGCCACCGATGCTGTGTCCGGAATCGCCAGCGTGTCCAACTGTGATCCGATCAATGCGCAGGCCTTCACCTTTGGCTACGGCATCACCTTCTCACAGACCGCGACCGCGACCGACAACGCCGGGAACACAGCCACGGCATCGACCAGCTTCACCGTGCTGCCGCCCAGTTCAACCCCGCGTTCCTCCTTCATCGCCTATAGCAGCGGCGGTCTCAGCATCCTGGTCTACGTCAAGACAGGACTGTTCAACAGTCGGCCGGCGGGCATCCTCACGTATTCGGACGGCACGGTCAGTCTCTCAAATGTCCGAATCATGAGCATCCAGGTGTCCGGAACCGGAGGGACGATCTTCGGAACGGCGACACTCGTCGACGGCACCGCGGTGACCTTCCGCCTGGACGGCCAATCCAACGTCACGAGTCCCACGGTCCGTCTCCGGCTGAACACCGGCTATGACTCCGGAGATATGCGAGTGCCGCTGTTGCGCCTTGCGCCGAACCCTGCCCATTCCGTGGACAGCTAGCCAGCAGGTCGTACACCGCGCGTCAGCAACCGATATCCGGCCACGAGCCGGTCGCCAAACGCGACCGGCTCCCGTTTCCCCGTCGACTCCCATACAATGGCCGCCAGTCGGTTCCTCAAGGCGCGCCCAACTTGCACATGTCCAGCGGAACTTTGTGAGAGAACGAGGCTCAAGGTGCACGTCGCGACCATGATCATTGGCATCATTATCATCCTGATCACGCTGGTCGATGCGTTCGAAGCCATCATCATGCCACGCCGGGTGACGCGGCGATTGCGCCTGACCCGGCTGGCCATCCGCGGCGTATGGTGGATCTGGTCACGTGCGACCTACCGGCTGCCGGGAGATGGTGACCGGGAGGGTGTCACCATCCGAGACCGTGTGCTGGCGGTCTTCGGCCCTTTGATGCTGCTGAGCCTCATCATCATCTGGGCCGCGATGCTCATCCTCGGATTCGCAATGGTCATCTGGGGAGCCCACGCGACCACGACGGCCGGCCACGGGACCACGTTCGGCTCGGCCATCTACGTCAGCGGCACCACCTACTTCACCCTGGGCCTGGGAGACGTCACACCCACGTCGACTGCCGGTCGCGTCATCATGGTGGTGGAGGCCGGCACCGGCTTCATCTTTCTGGCCCTAATTATCGGCTACATTCCACCGATCATCAGCCGCTTCGGAGATCGAGAGACGGAGATCACCCTGCTCGATGCACGGGCCGGGTCGCCGCCGAGCGCTGTGGAGTTGCTAAGACGGCTCCACGGCCCAGACTGCCGGGAGATGCTCGACAGCTACCTGCGCGACTGGGAGCGCTGGACGGCCGGGCTCCTTGAGAGTCACCTGTCGTACCCGATCCTGTCCTACTTCAGATCGCAGCACGAACGGCAATCCTGGCTGGCCACGCTGACGCTGGTGCTCGATACCTGCGCACTGCTGCTGGTCGGCATCGAGGACGACGCAGGGCCATTCCCCTTCCAGCAGGCACGGCTGACGTTCGCCATCGCACGGCATACCGTCGGGGATCTGGCCCAGGTCCTTGACTCACCGCCGAACCCGGTGCTTGCCGACCGGCTGCCGTCGGAAGTACTGGAAGAAGCACGCCTGCTTCTGAGCGAGCACGGGCTCCAGATCCGGGACGGCGAGAGCGCGGCGCGGCAGCTCGCGGCGCTTCGCGTCCTCTATGAGCCGAATATCGTCGCGATCGCCCGCCACGTTCGCCTGACCCTCCCCGGATGGCTGCCGGATACCCTGACGCCGGATGATTGGGAGACGACGGCCTGGCAATGGGATCGCGCCGAGGTCACCGCCGCACTTGACCGCGATCGCTGGTAGCCATCTCTCGCCAGTGGACGACCAGAATTCCGCCTCAATTCTTGCCCGAATATGTCAGGAATTCCGTGTAGACTGAGGATCGTCAACGGCATTGTGCCGGACGAAGACCTGGCAACCAAAGCTCGTCTGAAAGGGGTCGGAAACGTGACACTGGAGTTGATTCGGACGCTCTATGACTACGATCGCTGGGCAACCGAGCGTATCTTCGACACCGCCGAGAGCCTGACACCTGAGCAGCTCAATGCGCCTGGAACGGCTGGCCACGGCTCGATTCGCGAGACGCTGCTGCATCTGGTCGCGGCGCAGCGGGACTGGGCATTGTGGTGGAATGGAAGCATCACGGCTGAAGAGTCGATGACGAACGAGACCGATCCGGCAGACTACCCCGACCTCCACGCCGTCCGCGCGTTCTGGAACGACGGGCAGCAACAACTCTGGGCGTTTATCGATGGCCTGACCGAAGCGGACGTGGAGCGGGAGTTCTCGGCCACGCTGCCCTGGACCGGTCAGACCGTTACCTTCACCCTGTGGCAGATGATGGTGCACGTCGCCAATCACGGCACACAGCACCGGAGCGAGGCTGCCTCCATGCTCACGGCGTTCGATCATTCGCCCGGATTCCTGGACCTGATCCACTTGCTGCTCCAACGCACGGCCGTTCCACAGGGCTAACCACGGAGAACTAGTCGTCGAGGGCGCCCCAGCTCGTGATCCGCTCCGGCGTGATCGCGATGACCGGAGCGCCTTCGAGCGCCATCTCCCGGTACTGGTCGTAGCGCCGGCGTAGTTGCTCGATGATCGCGGAGTGCGACGAATCCTCCGGACCGAGCATCGTGGCCGTGCCACGGATCATGACCCAGGCGAGCCGCGACCAGTCACAGTCGTCGTAGCGGTCGATGATCAGCGCCGCCCTTCCGGTCTCCTCGATGTTGCGTACCCGCTGCAATTTCCGGTCTCGCCGTTTCGGCTTCTCATCGATGGCAATGAAGAGGCGCTCACCGTCGTAGGCGTAGCAGACCGGCACCACCTGTGGCTCACCCGATCCGGAGACGGTTGCGAGGTGCGCCACCCGTCCCGCAACGATAAACGCGCGCTCCCGGTCATCCGGCATGGCCGCCATCAGATCTCCTTCCCGCCACGATCCAGTGAAGTTGACAACCAGCGGATTGATTCGCAAAAATACGAACACGATCGATGAGGAGAACGGCCAATGAAGACCATAACCATGCCAAAGACCGACGAGCGTATCGTCGACATGCTCCGCGCGGTAGCCAACCCGGTCCGCTATCGCATCCTCCAGATCCTGGCCGAACGGGGCGAATGCCAGTGCGGTCCGATTGGCGAGGAGCTACCGATCGCCCAGTCGACTCTGTCGCAACACCTGAAAGTGCTGCGGGAAGCCGGGTTGATCCGGGGCGAACTCTCCGGGCCCGCCACCTGCTACTGCCGCGACGAGCTGGCTATCGGCTGGCTCAAGGATCGCGTTCGAGAATTGTAGTCCGCTCACACCGCGCCCGAGGAGGTTGCCATGTCCGCAGAACGCCCCCAACTCGACCCCGACGCCAAACGCGCGGCACTGCGCATGTTCACCTACGCCATGTACGTGGTGACCACCGTTGATGGCGAGGATCGCGGCGCCTTCACCGCCAACTGGCTGAGCCAGGTCTCGTTCGACCCGCCGCTGGTGATGGTCTCGGTCGAGGCAGACTCCCATTCGCTGCCGATCATCCGCTCCAGCGGACGCTTTCTGGTCAACGTGCTCGAGTCGGGCCAGCGCGATCTCGCTGGGCACTTCGGCAAGAAGCATCGCCATGCGGGCGACAAACTGGTCGACATCCCCCACCACTCCAGCGACAGCGGCCTGCCCGTCCTCGACGACGCGCTCAGTTATGTCGCGTGCGAGGTTAGCGGCGAGATCGAGACGGGCGACTCGGTCGTCGTCATCGGCGAAGTAATCGAAGCCAGGGTGCTGCGCGAGGGCACGCCCCTGACGATGTCCGAAGCCGGCTTCCGGCACGCGGGGTGACGGGTGGGGAAGCGGCCCTCACCCCGCCTTCCTCCTCCGCTTGCCAAACACCACCACGAACATGTAGCTGCTGCTCTTGGCCTGCGGTGAGAAGAAGTCCACGACCTCATCGTCGAGCGAGGTCGAGCCGACCGCACCGAGACCGAGGGTGTGCGTGCCGAGGTGGAGTTTCCCGGCGTAGATGGCGGGCTCGAGTTGCGCCAGCCGATAGCCCCGGTTGCCGTAGCGTTCCAGCACCGGATCGAGCCTGGTCAGATAGTAGGAATTGACATGGGCGTGGCCCGCGTATTCCTGATCGACGGCCAATCGCTGGGCCTGCTCCCGGAAATTGCCGCTGCGAATCTGCTCAAGGTCACCACGCCGCGGTTCATGCCGGTAGACACCCGGCTCGAGTCCCGCCACGCCGTTGACGATCAGATAGTTCTCGTGCAGCGGTGGGGCGTCCGAGGCAAGACAGTCGGCCGCGAAGCCACGCGACGAGCGATCGAGCAGGGTGGAGAAGACGTCGAACGGAATTTCGACGCCGGTATCATAGTTCCGCGTCGAGCGTCGTTTGAAGATGACCTCCTCGATGCGGATCTGCGGCAGGTCATGCTCCGGGATCGGCTGAAGCGCGGTAGTGGCGCCGTCGGGGGCGGCCGAAGTCCGGCGTAGCGGCGACGCGCGCCAGGCAGCCGCCCCGGCGCCGGACGGGAGCATCGATGCCTGATGCAGCATGCCGATGACCGGAAACTCGACCTCTCGCGGCGAGATGGCCCGCACGGGATAGTCGATCGGCTCAAGCGCCGGCGACGAGGGCACCTTCCATTCGGCGCGACCCACCGCGCAGAGGGCGACGGTTGCCTCGCGCTGGCCGTCGACGCCCAGCAGACCGTTCACGGCACCATCGGCATAGCCCAGGACGACCCGCGTCGGAAGTTCGATCGACGCCGCGACCGAGAGGAGATTCGCCATGGTTGTTCCGGCGTCCCAGAAGGTATGGCGATAGGCCCGTCCCTTGTAGCGCCAGGAATTGCGCCAAAACGTGCTCGTGATGGCGACGACCAGCGGTGCCTGAGCGATGGCAGGCTCATCGCCGCTCGCCTCGACCAGCACCTGCCGGTAGTCGCCGTGACGCAAGCATCGCAGCGAGTGGTCGTGCGCGGCATAGTGATAAAGTCCGGCGTCGAGGCCCGGCAGATCGGCGCACGCGAAGTAGAGTTCCAGGTGATAACGGGCGCCGGTCCCGCCCGCGGTGCGGAATTCGATGGTGCGTCCGCTCCGCGAGGTGGCCTGACGGTTGAGTAGGCCGTTCGACAGCAGCGCGATGCGCGCCACGTCGCTAAGCGTCGGAATGCGCTCACCGTCCGGCTCGGCGCCGGTACGGCCGATCGCCTCCAGTGCCGGCATCACCGAGGGTGCGAACTCGCGCGGTAGTGGGATCGGCTCCAGCGTCTCGTAGATCTTGAAGGCGAAGGGCTCGAGCGACCAGTCTTCCTGCCAGATCGGATCTTCCAGGTTCGGGGGCGTCCCCATCAGAGAGTCTTCTTCCCCTGATTCGTTCGTCACGACGACGTATTTGGTCGCGTCGTGAAAGGCACGCGCCGCGGTGATCTCGCCGTTCGCGTCTGTCATAGACCTCTCCTAACATCTCTCGCTGGCACATCCTGCTCATCATAAACGCTGCCGACTGGCACTGAAGTGACAATTCCTGCTAGAATCCGCCCAGCGTCCATCCACGGATACGGCTCGCTGATGATGCGTATCCTTCGGTGGACCGGCCCGTTTCGATGATTCGCGCGAAGTATGAGGAGAGACCCATGCGGCAAACGTTGAAGAGCGCTACCAACGGACTGTTCTTCAACGAGAGAGTGCTGCATGGCGATCATCAACATCGGGATCCTGGCACATGTTGATGCTGGGAAGACGACGCTAACCGAGCGGATCCTCTTCGAAACCGGGGTCATCAGGGCAATCGGCAGCGTCGACAAAGGGACGACGCAGACCGACACCCTGGAATTGGAACGATCACGCGGCATCACCATCAAGTCCGCGGTCGTCTCGTTTCAGTTGAATGATCTCAAAGTCAATCTCATCGACACTCCCGGACACAGCGACTTCGTCGCCGAAGTCGAGCGCTCCTTGCGCGTGCTCGACGCCGTGGTGCTGGTCATCTCGGCCGTGGAGGGCGTCCAGCCTCAGACACGCCGCCTGGCGCGCGCCATGCGCGCAGCCGGTCTCCCACTACTGATCTTCGTCAACAAGATCGATCGCCTCGGCGCGCGGTCCGACGCCGTACTGGACGAAATCCGCCGCAAGCTGAACTTGCGCGTCGTTGCCCTGAATCAGGCGGCCGGATTGGGCGACCGCGCGGCGCACGTCTTCCCGTGCGACCGTACGGATCCGGCTTGGCGCGCGCCGCTCGTCGACCTGCTGGCCGAAACGAGCGAGCGGGTTATCGCCGAATTCGAGCGGAGCGGCGGAGTACCGGACGTCGCCTTCCTGGACGGCGAGCTTCGCGCCCAGATTGCCGACGGACGCATCGCCCCGGTCCTCTTTGGTTCAGCCATCACCGGCGCCGGAGTAACGGAGGTCCTGCGCGGCATCGAGGCCTGGCTCCCGGTCGCACACGTAGATGACGGTGTGCCCGTCACCGGCACGATCTTCAAGATCACCCGGCAGCCGTCCGGTGAGAAACTGGTCTACCTACGACTCTTCAGCGGGAGCCTCTCGGTCCGGCAGCGCGTAACACTCCAGCGACGCGACCTGCTCGGCGAGATCGAGCAGTTCGAGGAGCGCGTCACCGGCATCGAGCGCTTCGCGGAGGGCGCCGTCCTCGCATCCGAAACCGTGTCTGCCGGGGATATCGCGGTGCTACACGGGCTCAAGGAGGCGCGCATCGGAGACTGGCTCGGCCAGTGCGCACCCGCTTCCGCGGCGGATCGCGCGTTTCCAGCGCCTGCCATCGAGAGCGTCATCCGGCCAGCCGATCCGACCCAGATCACGCAGCTCCGGGCGGCACTGGAACAGCTGGCCGAGCAAGATCCGCTCATCTCACTGCGCCAGCGCAATGAGTCTGGGGAAATCTCGGTCCGGCTCTTCGGGGAGGTACAGAAGGAGGTCCTGACTGAGACGCTGATACGCGAGTATGGGGTCGATGTGCATTTCGGACCGAGCCAGACGATCTGCATCGAGCACGTGACCGGCAGCGGTGAGGCCTTCGAGGAGATCACCGACCCGGACAACCCCTTCGAGGCGACGCTCGGTTTCCGCATCGAGCCTGGAGCACCGTTGAGCGGGATCGGGTACACGCGACAGCTCGGCTCGCTGCCGCTGGCCTTCTACCGGGCGATCGAGGAGACGATCCACGAATCGCTGGCGCAGGGGCTTCACGGCTGGGAGGTAACTGATTGCCGGGTAACGTTGGCGCAGGTCGGCATGAACCCGGCCTCCGCCGCGGGGGACTTCCGCAAGCTGACTCCGCTGGTCCTGATGCAGGCGCTCAAGCGCGCAGGCACTGAAGTCTGTGAGCCGGTCGAGGAGCTGGACGTCGAGATTCCGGAGGATACGTTCGGCGCGGTCTGTGGCGCACTGGTGAACGCGCGAGCGACGATCAAGAACGCGTTTCGCGAGGGCGGCGCCTACCGCATCATCTGCCAGATTCCAACGGTCGAGTTGCGCAGTGTCGAACAGCAACTGCCCGGGCTGACCCGCGGCGATGGAAGCTGGATCTCGACGTTCGCCGGACATGTCCCGGTCGATGGCGATCCGCCGTGTCGCACGCGTTCCGGTCCCGACCCGCTGAACCGCGCCGTCTATCTCGCGTACGTGGCGAGGCTGTAACCGATGGTTGAACACAACGGGAAGCCATCGACACCGCGCGTGAGAGACTCCCGGCGCTATGCACGGCTCTTCGCACGCTACCTGCGCCCCGAACTCGTTCGCATGGTGATCCTCGCGACGATTCTCGTGGCCGCGATTGTCGCGCAGGTCGTCGCGCCGCTCCTGACGAGCCGCTTCATCGACCGGGCGACCTCCGGCGGCTCGTCACGCCCGCTGATCGTGCTGGCGTTGCTGACCATCGGGGTGGCGCTGCTGGGGCAGGTGCTCGCGGTCGTCGAGACCTACGTCGCCGAGAATGTGAGCTGGGCCGCGACCAACACGCTGCGCGCCGACCTCCTCTCGCACCTGCTGCGGCTCGACGCGTCGTTTCACAACACGCGGACATCCGGCGAACTGATCGAACGGGTCGATGGCGACGTCTCGATGCTGGCCCGCTTTTTCTCCCGATTCGTGGTCTACGTTATCGGCAACGGGCTGCTGATCCTGGCAGTGATCGGGCTCCTGTTCGCGGTCGACTGGCGCATCGGCCTCGGCCTCGGATCCATCGTGCTGCTGGCCCTGCTGATGATGCTGCGGATCCGCGCCGCCGGCGTTCCGTACTGGGCGGCGGAGCGCCAGGCGAGCGCCAACTTCTATGGCTTCCTCAGCGAGTACCTATCGGGCATGGAGGACGTCCGCTCCAGCGGTGCGATCGCCTTCGTATTGCGACGCTGCGCCCAGGTGATGCGACCCTGGTTGGCCGCGTACCTGAGAGCCGAGATGTTCGGCTACGCCCTGATCTCGACGAGCCAGGGACTCTTCGCGGTCGGCACGTCGGTCGCCTTCGCGCTAAGCGCGATGCTCTATCGCTCGGGCAGCCTCACCATCGGCACGGTCTACCTGATCTTCCAGTACACCGCCGTGCTGCGGCAGCCCACCGACCAGATCCGCAACGAGGTGCAGGATCTGCAGCAAGCGGACGCCAGCATCGAGCGCATCGAAGCCCTGCTGGCGTTGCGACCACGAATACTCGACGGTAACCGTCCAGAGCTGCCGGCCGGGCGGCTCTCGGTGGAGATGGACCAGGTCACAGTTGGCTACGATGAAGCCGCCCCCGTTCTGCGCGACATCAGCTTGCGGCTGGAACCGGGACGGGTACTCGGCATCGTCGGTCGCACCGGCTCGGGCAAGACGACGCTGACGCGCCTGGTGCCCCGTTTCCATGACCCCCAAGCGGGCGTTGTCCGGCTGGGGGGCGTCGACGTCCGCTCCGTTCGCCTGGCAGCCGTTCGTGCGCGCATCGGACTGGTGACTCAGGAGATTCACCTCTTCGACGCCAGCCTGCGCGACAACCTCACCCTCTTTGACGACCAGGTGCCAGGCGAACGCATTCGCCAGGTGCTGGATGACCTCGGGCTGGCAACATGGCTCGAGGAACTGCCTGCGGGGTTGGCGACGGCTATCGGACGCGGCGGCATCGGGCTCTCGGCCGGACAGGCGCAGGTCCTGGCCTGTGCCCGCGTCTTCCTGCGCGACCCGGACGTCGTCATCCTGGACGAGGCCTCCTCCCGTCTCGATCCGGCCACAGAGCGACTGGTTCACACCGCCGTCGCGCGCTTGCTCGACGGCCGGACCGGTGTCATCGTCGCGCACCGGCTCTCGACCATCGCGTTCGCCGACGATGTGCTCGTGCTGGAAGATGGACGCATGCGTGAATACGGACCGCGACAGAAGCTAGCCGGTGACCCGAGCTCCCGCTTCTCGGAACTTCTGCGCATGACAGAGGCGGTGCCCTCATGAGACAGCTCCCGACCTGGCGCTATTTCGTGAAGATGGCCCGCTCGCAGCCGCGGCTCTACTTCACACACTTACTGCTCTGGACGATCCTCGCGATCTTTCCGCTGCTGCCCGGGCTTATCGCGCGCGCCTTCTTCGATACGTTGACCGGGAACGGCAGCTTCCGGCTGGGAACGACCGGACTGGTCCTGCTCTTCGCGGCGGTCGCGCTGGTTCGCGCTGGGCTGTGGCTTGCCGGCGGGTATGTCGAGACCGTGATGCGTTTTGTGATGAGCGGACAGCTACGCCGCAACATGCTGCGCCACATCCTGAACCATCCGGGCGCCGAGGCGCTGCCGTTCTCGATCGGCGAGACGATCAGCCGCTTCCGCGACGACGCACACGAGGCCGAGGACAATCTGGACTGGTCGACCGATGTGCTCGGGACCAGTCTCTTCGCGATCGGCGCGTTCGTCATCCTGCTGCGCGTCAATGCGCGCATCACGTTGGTCATCTTCGTTCCGCTGCTGGTCATCATCATGATCGCCCGCCAGGCAAGCCAGGCCCTGGGCCGCTACCGGGAGGCGAGTAGTCAGGCCACGAGCCGCGTAACCGGAGCCGTCGGGGACATCCTGTCGGCGGTACCGGCTCTGCAGGCCGCGGGGGCCGAGGAACGGGCGGTCGCACACTTCCGCCGGCTCAACGACCAGCGGCGTTCCGCCGTGTTGACCGACCGGGTGATGACCCAGGCGCTGAACGCTGTCACCTCCAATACCATCAGCGTCGGCGTCGGCCTGATCATGCTGCTGGCGGCGAACGCGCTGCGTTCCGGCAGCATGACCGTGGGCGACTTCGTCCTCTTCGTCTTCTACCTCGGCTTCATCGCCGAGTTCGCCGACGGGCTTGGCCAGTTCCTGGCCCACTATCACCAGACCGGAGTCGCGTTCAGCCGTATGGGAGCGCTGCTCAGAGGGGAATCACTCAACACGGTAGTCGCGCCGGCGCCGCTCTACCTCCGTGGCCCACTTCCCACGTTGCCCGCGCCGCCGGTGCTCTCGGCTGATGATCGTCTCCACCGGCTCGAATCACGCGGCTTGACCTACCACTATCCAGAATCTGGCCAGGGAATCGACGACGTGTCTCTCTGCCTGCAGCGGGGTGGGTTGACGGTGGTAACGGGTCGGGTTGGCGCGGGCAAGACGACGCTGCTCAGGACGCTGCTCGGGCTGCTTCCGGCACAAGCGGGCGAGATCCGCTGGAACGGACGAGTCATAACCGACCCGGCTGACTTCTTCGTGCCGCCGCGCGCCGCGTACACGGCTCAGGAGCCACGCCTGTTTAGCGACACGCTCAAAGAGAACATCCTGCTCGGCCTGCCGGACGACTCACGGGCCCTATTGGCGGCCATCCATACCGCCGTGCTGGAACCGGATATCGCGACGCTGGACGACGGGCTCTTGACCCCGGTCGGGACACGCGGGGTCAGGCTCTCGGGCGGTCAGGTGCAGCGAACCGCCGCGGCGCGCATGCTGATCCGAGGTGCGGATCTGCTGGTGATCGACGATCTCTCCAGCGCGCTCGACGTCGAGACCGAGCGACTGCTCTGGGAGCGCCTGCTGAGCGACCGCGACCGGACCTGCCTGGCGGTCTCCCACCGACGGGTGGCGCTCATGCGCGCCGATCACATCATCCTGCTGAAGAACGGCCGCGTCGAAGCCCAAGGGACGCTCGCCGATCTGCTGGAGACGTCCGCCGAGATGCGTGCCCTATGGCATGAGGATGAGGATCAGGGAGAGGCATAAAGACATTTTGTGTGATCCGAACAATCGCTTTTCTCGTGCTTGGAGGGAATGCCCTCTCCGTCTACATGGCGGTTGAAAAATAAATCGATGTCGGTATGGGTCCCAGGTAGTTCCTCAGGTAGTCGACCACACTGAAGATGGCACCGAACCTACCCCTGTCATCCTGAGCGCCGCGCGAAGGATCTCTCGGTGCGCTGCCTGCGAAGAAACGACGAAGAGATTCTTCGACTCCGCTGCCATCTCCCCCACCTACTCCCCCTCCACTGGAGGGGAAGAACCATCGCTCAGAATGACAGCGGCACGATAGTACGCCTGGCCGTGCCACACTCTGCGTGGTCCACTACTCAGGATGACATGGGGACGAACGGGGCCATATCCCTGTTGCTCAGAGTACTCAGCCACCATGTGGAGAGAGTCAGTGCAGGAGACGGGCCGGAGTGTGGTCCCCTACCGCTCCAACCGCTCCGCCGTGAAGAAGCGCGAGACGACCAGCACCAGCGCGGCCGCGACAACCAGCAGCACCGCCAGAGCCAGCGCCGAGTTGAGATTCGTCTCCATGGCGGTCATGATCGCCAGTGGCATCGTCTGGGTTCGACCCGAGATGTTTCCGGCGAACATCAGCGTCGCGCCGAACTCCGATACCGCCCGCGCCCAGCAGAGGATCGCGCCGGAGGCGATTCCGGGCAGCGCCAGCGGCATGGTGATGTGTCGGAACGTCTGCCAGGTTGTCGCGCCGTCGATCTCAGCCGCCTCCTCGATGTCACGCGGCACGAGCCGGAAACCGAGCAGCGCCCCACGCACGTAGAACGGAACCGAGACGAAGAGCTGGGCCATCACCACGGCGGCGGTGCTGAAGGGGAGCACGATGCCGAGCACGTTCAGTTGATGTCCAAGTAACCCCTGGCGACCGAAGGCCATCAGCAGCGCGACTCCGGCCACCACGGGCGGGAGAACCAGCGGCAGATCGATCAGGATCTCGACCATGTGTCGTCCCGGGAAGGACCGGTGGGCGAGTAGCCAGGCGAGCGGCGTGCCGAGCACCAGCGCGAAACCGAGACTGATGATGCTGGTGAGACCGGTCAGCTTGAGCGCATCCACCACCAGCGGCTGCCGCAGAGCCGACCAGAAACCGGAGGACCGGCTCGCCTCCCAGATCAAGGCCACGACGGGCAACGTCAGGAAGAGGAGCAGCAGCCCTCCAGCCACCCACGGCAGCGGGAGCGGCCGCCGCTTGCCGGCCGGTTTCGCGGCCTGCTCCTCCCGGGCGGTGATTGATTCCAGCACCGAGTCGCTCATTAATTCAGCTCGCGGGCGCGGGAACGAACCCGTACTTGCTCAGCACGGCCTGCCCCGCGGGAGAGAGCAGGTAGCTGATGAAGGCGTTCGCGGCGTCCTGATTCGGCCCACCCTTGACGACCGCAATCGGATACTGGGCCACGACGTTGAACTGATCCGGAATGTCGATGGTCATCACCTTCGATGGGTCGGCCGACGAAGCGTCGGTCTTGTAGACAATACCGGCGTCAGCCTCACCGAGCTGGACTTTCGCGACGACGTCTTTGACGTTCAGTTCGTTGGAGGCCAGGTTCGCCAGGACCTTGTCCTTGAAATCGGAACCGTAGGCCGGATCGGCACTCAGTTTGGTGAGCGCCTGTCGGGCGTAGTTGCCGACCGGAACCTGCTCCTGCGCCAGGACGATCTTCAAGCCCGAATTCGCCAGGTCCTTCAGATTCTGGATATGGCCGGGATTATCCTTTGGAATCAGCACGACCAGGCGATTCTCGGCGAAGATCCTGGTGTCGCCCACGATGTCACTGGCCTGCGCCACCTGATCCATGTTCTTCTGATCGGCCGAGGCGAAGAGGTCCGGCTGAGCGCCCTGCAGGATCTGCGTGCGCAGGGCCGACGATCCGGCGAAGTTCAGGGTGAGGCTCGTCCCAGGATTGGCCGACTCAATGTCCGACTTCATCTCGGTGAAGGCCTCGGTCAGGGAAGCCGCGGCGAAGATCGTCAGATTCCCGGAGATCTTCGGCGCCGATGCGGATGCTGGACTGGCTATCCCGCCGGATGACTCCGTAGTCGTCGCGGTTGCGCCGGTTCCTTCCTGCGCGCTCGATGAACTGCCGCAAGCCGCCAGCAACACGAGGATCAAGACCAGGCCAGCCATGGAGAGGAGGCGTTTCACGCGGTGATCTCCGTTACCACGGTCCCCACGACCGAGCTGTCATACCCACCCAGCGCCTCAACTTCGTCGCGGCAGCTTCGGGTCGAGGCGACTTCAAACAGGGCCTGAATCGGCGCCGTCTCGAGCTGTTCGACCGGGACGACCAGGTCGTAGCGCTCGTCCTGCAGCGGGATGAAATCGAGCCCGAACGCGCGCGCCGCCGCCTCGATGCCTGGGCCAACGTCGGCTTGCCCGGCCGCGACCGCTTCGGCTACGGCCATGTGCGATGCCAGTTCCCGGCCATACCCGTTGACAGTCTGTGGACTCCCGCTCGCGGCCCTGAGACGCGCATCGAGCAGCGTCCGGCCCCCGGAGCCCATCTCACGATTGACGATGGTGACGTCCGTGCGCAGCAGATCTGCCACCTCACGGATGCCCTTCGGGTTGCCCCGCGCGACGATCAATCCCTGCTGCCAGCGCGAGAGGGTGACAACGGTGACGCCGCGGCCCGCCAGCTCCCGCCGGACATATGGCACGTTCTCCTCGCCGGTCTCCGGATCGCGCAGGTGGCTTCCGGCGGCGTGGACCTCGCCACGAGCCAGCGCCCGCAAGGCCGTCAGACTGCCGCCCTGAACCCAGTGAAGCCGGTAGCTCGGGTAGCGTCGCATCAGGTGGGCGCCGACCAGGGCCAGCGAGGGATCGCAACCGGCAACGACGACCGTATTCTCAACGACGCGCTGATCGACCAGAAGATCGACGCTCGCCGTTGATGCCGATCCGCCCGGCTCGGCGATCAGACCGTCCGCCGTCGTCACCGCGCCAGTGATACCGGTCAGAGGCCGGGCCAGGAAGCGTGTGCCGACCCGTGAAAGCTGTACCCGCGCCGGAGATGAGCTGGGCAACGTGCCGATGAGGTCGGCCTCGATCCGGTTCGGGCCTCCCGGCAGGGTAAAGAGGTCCTCGACGGGGCAGCTGAGCGCCTGAGACAGCTTGAGCGCAACCACGGTATTCGGCACGTATTGCCCAGCCTCGATCGCGCTGACCGCCTGGCGGGTCAGTCCGGCCCGCTGCGCGAGATCGGCTTGGCTCAATCCAGCCGCGATCCGCTTTCCTCGTACGTGACTTTCGAGCTCGTCCGCCGCGATTCGTCGTCCCATGCCGCACCTCCGCCGGGAGTGTACGGAATAGACGACAATACGTCAAGAATTACGGACACCTAGCGCAGACAGTGCCAAGGTTCGCTGAGGCGTGAGGAAGTGATGCGGCCGTCAGCACGAGGGAGTCATTCCTACGGCTGAGGGCCGTGCCATCCGACGAGCCGCACGGGCTCATGAATTTCGTGACTCACGGTCGGAACCCAATCACCGCCTGCCGATTGATCCGGCCAGGTGCTCTGCCAGCATGGCCGCGGGCAGATTGGTGTTGGCGCGCATGATGACCGGAAAGATCGAGGCGTCGCAGACGTAGAGCCCGTCCAGCCCATGAACCTTACCCTGCGCGTCGACGACCGCGGCTTGATCGCTCGCGGGACCCATGCGGCAGCTGCAGGCCGGATGCCAGTAGATGCCGACGTTGCGCGTGACGAAGTCCGCGATAGCGGCTCGCGTCGGATGGGCGGTGCCCAGCCGCGCGTCAACGCCGAGCGCGCCGGCCCACGGCGAAGCCGCGACAATCTGGAGCGCGATCTCGACACCGTCGGCCAGCACCGTCGCGTCCTCCGCCTCGACGTCACTCAAGAAGCCGTGATCGAGCTGTGCGATCGCGTTCGGATCGCGTGAGGCGAGCTTGACGGCTCCGGCGGACTGCGGCGTGACCGACGAGATGAAGACGTTGTAGTTCCAGGCGTTCGCGCTTTGATTCCAACCGCTCACCGAGTAGAGATGCAGGTCGAATGCCTCGCGGCAGATGCTACTGCGCGTCTTGGCCAGCGCCTGCTCGTCCGGCAGCCAGTGCGACTCCCCGAACGCGCGCATCTCCTGATCGAGCGCCTCGCTCCGGAACGAGAGCTGTACCGCAGGGTGGTCTGCCAGCGCACGGCCAACTCCGGGCAGCGGGTGAAGCGGCTCGATGCCGAGCGGCGTCAGTTCATCCGGATTCCCGATCCCGGAGCGAAGCAGGATGGAGGGCGAACCATAGGCGCCCGCCGAGAGCACGATGCGCCCGGCGGACACGCGAACCGCAGCGCCGTCGATAATGGCTTCCACCGCAACGGCGCGCCCGGCCCGCAGCTCGACACGATCAACCGTCGCATTCGGGATGATCGTCAGATTTGGACGCGCTCGCACGGGATCGAGGTAGGCCAGGGCCGTGTTCCAGCGGATGCCGCGGTAGATATTGGCGGGCGACGGCGACACACCGGAGGTGTCGTCCGGGTCATTCAGATCGGCGACGCGGGGAATGCCGCTGGATTCGGCTCCGGACACAAAGGCAGCCTGATACGGCGCCAATTCGGCGTCGTCCGGCGTGCGGACGCGTAGCGCCTGCTTGGCGCGGGCGAAGGCGGGCGCGACCTCCGGCCAGCTCCAGCCCTCGTTGCCGAGCTCGGCCCAGTGGTCGTAGTCACGCCGGTGGCCGAGCAGTGCGACACAGCCGTTGTGCGACGAGCAGCCGCCAATGACGCGGGCACGGTCGAACGTAGTCACCTGATCATGCGAGGGGTGCGCGAAACCGCTGTAGCCCCAGTCGTGCGTGCCAGGGGACTTCCGGGCGTCGAGCAGTTCCTCCGGCCAGCGGCCGTCCGACAGCGGGCCATAGTCGGGTCCGGCCTCCAGGAGTACGACGTTGAGGTCAGTATCACGCGCGACAATCCCTGCCAGCGCGGCACCCGTGGTGCCGCCCCCGACGACGAGCAGATCGATCTCTTTGGGCAGCGAAGGTGCTTGCGACATGCGTTTCTCCCTCTCACGGCGGTTCCGGCGTCCGGCGGCATCATACGCATATTCCCGGGCGAGATCCAGCCGCCGTGAAGCCGTGACGAGCGAACGACAAGCTCCGGCGGCTGCCATGAGTCCTCGCACCGCTCAAGCGACCGCGTCAATCCCCAGTGAGCGAGAAGTGCTGATAGTCTTTCAACGCGGTCCAGTCGCCACCCCAGTACCAGCCGATCGACGCAAAGGCACGCACCGCCGTGTCATTGGGATGAATGACGCCCACGTCGGTCAGTGAGCGATTGGTGTAGCGGGCCGCCTCGGGCGGGTCGACTGCCCCGTTACGAACCTCGGGATTCTCGAACGGGTTCAGGTCGACTGCGCGACCGTAGGCGTGCTGCGACCAGGCGGTCGAACCGGGCACACCACGGCAGTTGTAGGCCGAGGTGTTATCCGCCAGCATCGACTGCTCGTCGTCCGCGCTGAAGTTCTCGACAAGCTCCATGCGGCGGATCGGGTACTGGGCGTTGAACATCAGGCGGAAGGCCTGCACGACCGGCGTCGCAACGTCGGCGTTGACCATCAGCTGGCCGGTGTGCACCCCGCCGTCAAAGCCCCAGAAGCTCAGACTCAGCACCCGCAGATCACCGATGGCGACTGGACAGCCTTCATGCCAGGAACCGGTCGACAGCATGGCGCTCCGCTGGCTCTGGCTCACCGGGTTAACCGACGAGCTGAACGCCGGCGCCGGGATGCTCGCGAACGTCTTGCCGTTGGCCGCCAGGTACTGGGCACCAAGCAACCCGCCCTCGATTTGCCAGGCAGGCGAGTTCTGCGGGTGATACTCGAAGCGTTGCCGCTCGAAATACTGCACCGTCAACCCGGTGGCGGTGTCCTGGTATTCCTCACTGATGGGGTAGCCGAAGATGGACAGGCCGCCGTGCGATTCCCAATAGGCACGGAAGCCGAAGCAGAGCCGGTGCCCGGTCTGCGGGTAGAAGGTGCAGTTCGCATCACTCTGAGCGCTGACCGGCTTGAAGGGCGTACTGCTCAGCAGCCCACTGCGCTGCGCCTGGTCGACCCCGAAGCGGGCCAGGAGCACGTCAAAATGGCTCGGCCACGCACCCGGATGCCACTCGAATCGGGCGCGCTCGAAATACTGCACGGTCATGCCGTTCTCGGTGATCTCCTCCGAGAGGGGATAGCCGAATGTCGCGAGCCCACCGAACGTGTTCCAGTAGAGCAGGAACCCATGGCTCACCCAGTGGCCGGTCTGTGGAAAATAGCGATAGTCCGGGGTGACTTGCGTAGGTGGATCCGGGCTGATTGTGCTCGAGGTATGCACCAACACGCCCTGGACCGACGCGGGGCCGAACCGGGCCGACGCACTCGCCACAGCGGGCGCGGAGAGGGCCGCGAAGACGAGCAGGATACCGGCGAGACGGGACAGCGAAGAGCGCAGGCGGTCAACCGGTGACAACATGGCGGCAGCATCCTTTCCACTCGTGTCTCACGCTACGCGTTCGGTCTATCAAGGTCGCCACAACCTATGACCAGTCACTACAGGAACGAAACGGCCGGGTGAGCCGGATGCTGGGAATCCCTCGTCGTCGGTCCGTCCGTCACGCTCGCCCGGCAATAATGGTCATTGACGAATTAATCCGGTGATTGGCCGCGTGCGCCCGGGAGTAATGGTGGTTGACGATTACCTTCGGTCCTTGTCCACGTGCGCCCGGGAGTAAACTCGCCGGGCTACAAACGCGAAGCCCACTGAAGGGGCTGGGCTTCAGTGACCGATTGAGCACCAACACGATCACGGAATGGCGAACATCACACAAAATGAGTCCCTTCAGTGGACTTCGTCTTTGTAGCCCCGGAATTTATTCCAGGGCGATCGTGACGGACTATCGAACTCACTCATCTAACCCCATTACTCCCGGGCGCACGTGCCCGGCCGACCACCGCACTGATTCATCTAACCCCGTTACTCCCGGGCGCACGTGCCCGGCCGACCACCGCACTGATTCATCTAACCCCGTTATTCCAGGGCGAGCGTGGCCCATGACCGATGTGGCTCGTCAAACTCCACCAATACCCTGCCCTCATATTTCGGCGGTGTCGGTCAACGGACGCATGGCACGGGCGCTATGTTCCGCTGAGGCAGACTGCGTCCAGCTCCCGTGCGACGTACGGGACGTGTCAGCCAGTGGCCGAGGGCACGGCTGCTCCGTGCCGCTGATCCCTGCCCCGACAAACCGGACGATCCGTCACGCATGATCGCTCCGAACGACACACCCATCGCGGGTCGAGGATTCAGTCGTCCAGCGGCGAGTGGTGATCGAAGTTTGAGATCGCCCGCTTCCAGTAGCCGGTGACGCGCATCCGCTCGACCGGCACATTCAGTTCGTTGATCAGCAGGCGCCGCACGTTGCGCATCTCGCCCGCCTCACCAGCCGCCCAGGCGAAGACGTCGCCATCCGGAAACGCCAGACCGCGGAGCGTCTCCGCCAGCAGATCGTCGCGGTTCGGATCGGCGTCATCCCGGTAGACCCAGGTCAGGTTGAGGTCCGCTTCGGTCTCGACCGGCAATTTCTCCTCGCTGTTGGCCACCTCGAGCACGGCAATCACTGGCGTCCCAGCCGTGAGCCCTTCGAGCCGTCGCGCGATGGCCGGAATGCCCGCCTCGTCGCCGACGAGCAGGTACCAGTCGACATTGCCCGCCATGACGCGGGAGCGTCGCGGCCCGCTGATGCCGAGGTAGTGCCCCGACTCGGCATTGGCCGCCCAGGTTGAAGCCGGCCCTTCGCCATGCACCACGAAGTCGATGTCGAGCTCGTTGGCGTCCCCATCGTAGCGACGCCCGCTGTACTCGCGGCTGGGCAGCTTGTTGTCCTCGTCCGGCCAGACGATCTTGCCATCGGCGACGGACGGCACCCAGGTGGCGTCGGTCGGGTCGGCCGGAAAGTAGAGCCGGACGCCGTCGTCCGCGGCCTCGGAACGGAAGCCCGGCAGCGCGTCGCCGGTCAGCGTGATGCGAGCCATGTGCGGCGTCAGCCAGGTCTTGCGCTTGACCTGCAGCAGCCGGAAGACGAAGGGATGCTGCACGACCTCAATTGGTGATTTGGTAGACGTCATCGAGAGAGATCCTCCTCAAACAGCGAGATGCGGAGATTGGAATTCGGTGCAGGCGATTGCCATGCCTCGCGACAGATTACCAGGTTCGGGGTATGCTGCGCGCCACGGGCCTCGGTCATGCGGCGAATCCCTTTCCCCGATACCGCCGATGAATCCGTTGGTGATTCACCGCGCACTCTTCCCAGCGCGAGCGACCTGCCTGACCAAAGTCAGGCAGACCTTCTCGTCGTCGTGCAGTGGACGACTTGCACGGACGGAGTCGCGAGTTGCAGCCGAGACATCAGTCGTGACTCGTGCGTCAGGCGGCTATACCGTCGATATCTCTGATGAACTGCTGATAGATGGACAGGAATTAGTGGTGACCCGCCTGGCGAACCAGAGCAGGCCGTTTTAGTACTCGAGGAATCTCGTACGCTCTTGACGGGCGGTTCGCAAAATGCGAACATAGGGAGTGAGTACCACCGGTGGTATTCGGGAAGTGGTAGGGATATCGTGGGGTGCATGTAATCAGCAGGAAGAAACTTCGGGAGTTTTCCAGTTCGCATGCAGATGCTGAGACTCCACTCGACGTTTGGTTTAAGGTGGCGTCAAAAGCCAAATGGGGAAGTCTCGTGGATGTTCGGAAGACTTATCCGCCAGCTGATCTCGTTGACCGTAAGTGGACCGTTTTCAACATCGGGGGAAACAAATACCGACTGATTACTGAGATCAACTACGAATCCCGGAAGGTCTTTATTCGGCATGTGCTGACGCATGCGGAATATGACAAAGATACCTGGAAGCGAGACTAAAGGGAGCTGTTAGTGAACGCTATTTCAGAGACGATGACATCACTCGATGAGCACTACTTTGATCGGGTTCGGGCGTTCCCACTGCGCACAATCCGCGATGATGACGATCTTGACCGGGCAATTGCGGTGGTGGATGAACTCCTTGATGAGCCGGAGCTATCGCTGGGAGAACAAGAGTACCTGGACGTGCTCGGAACATTGATCGAAGACTATGAATCTGAGCATATTCCAATCCCTGAGGTCTCAGGAGTTGACATGCTCCGGCATTTGATGGAGGAAAACTCCCTGACACAACGCGACATCACGCCACTGTTCGGAGATCACCCGTCGATTGTGTCAGAGGTACTCAACGGCAAGCGTAAACTCGCTAAGAACCACGTTCTGCGCCTTTCGGAGTACTTTGGGCTGCCGACCGATGTTTTCCTTCGACCGTGATATGAACTCGTAAAGCTTCGGCTCTGTTGAGACCTCATCGAAACAGACCTGCGGGAACCGTGGGTCATAGGGGCGAGTGGAGACGCCGAGGACAGCCTCCATGCACCACGAAGTCGATGTCGAGCTCGTTGGCGTCCCCATCGTAGCGACGCCCGCTGTACTCACGGCTGGGCAGCTTGTTGTCCTCATCCGGCCAGACGATCTTGCCATCGGCGACGGACGGCACCCAGGTGGCGTCGGTCGGGTCGGCCGGAAAGTAGAGCCGGACGCCGTCGTCCGCGGCCTCGGAACGGAAGCCCGGCAGCGCGTCACCGGTCAGCGTGATGCGAGCCATGTGCGGCGTCAGCCAGGTCTTGCGCTTGACCTGCAGCAGCCGGAAGACGAAGGGATGCTGCACGACCTCAATTGGTGATTTGGTAGACGTCATCGAGAGAGATCCTCCTCAAACAGCGAGATGCGGAGATTGGAATTCGGTGCAGGCGATTGCCATGCCTCGCGACAGATTACCAGGTTCGGGGTATGCTGCGCGCCACGGGCCTCGGTCATGCGGCGACCAGTCCCTCTGGAAACGCGAGCAATAAGAAGGAAGAGTCACGCCAATGAAGTGGGTTACCCGTGAACAGGTGCGCGTCGATCGCGTCTCGAGTTCCTGGCTCATCCTGGGGTTCATCGATCCCGAAGCCGAGATCTTCTACGTCCCGCGGGACGAGGTGATGACGGTCGCCGAACGCGAGGACGCCATCCCCTTCGACGTGCCGGACGTCGAGATGGGCCATCATGACGACAAGTGCGCCTTCGACGCCATTCTCGCGAAATACGGACCGGCGGATCCCGGGCTGGAAGGCGTCGCCAGGATCGTGCGCGGCGCCGACACGCCCAATAAGGATCTGACCCCTGAATCGCGCGGGCTGAACTCGCTTGCAAACGGCTTCAAGCTGATGGCCCAGGCGGGCGGCTATGACGATCGGGAGTCGATCCGGCGCCAGTGGCACATGTACAACGCGCTCTACCTGGTGTGTGGCGGCGACTCGGCCAAACTCCCTGAGCCAAGGTAGCCAGCGCCCTCACTCCATCAGGCCCCTTGGGCCGCGCCGCTCGCGCCGAAGAGTGCGCATCACCCGGACGCCGCCAATCAGGCCGAACGAGCGAATGTATAGGACCGGCGCGCCGGGCGAGATGCGCTCGTCGACATCGATACGTCGTCCACCGAGCAAGCTAAAGCTCGAGACCTCCACCCGCACTCCGGCTGGAACGGCGATGCGGACGCCGCCGATCAGCGAGATCTTGGTGATCGTCACCTCAGGCGACGCGAACTGCGCCTCGCGCAGGTCGAGCTTCACTCCACCGATCAACGCGATGCTGACGATTTCGCGGCCCATCGCCCAACGGCCAACCCGGCGCAGCCCGCCGATCGGCGAGACGTGCCACTGCGTGCGGCCAGCTGACGTCGACTGACCATAGCTCGAAGGCGTGACTGGTTCCGCACCCGGCACCGGCTGGGGGAGATCCCGTACCAGCTTCTCGAGTTCGCCCCGGGTACGTGCCTCGTAGGCCAATCCCACGCGCTCGCTGTATTCCTCGAGGGGCATCCGTCCCTCCTTGGCCGCGACGTTCAGGCGGGAAACGGTCTGCTCCCGCTCCGCATCCGAGGCCAGCACCGTCGCGTCGTCCCGTGGAGCTACGTCATTCGATGGCAGTTCTTCGCTCACCGTCACCCCCTCTTGCATCACGTCATTCGCCGCGCGTACGGATGATCGCCTGCATCCACGCGTCAGATCACGCCTGCCTCCGACAGCACGCGACGGGCCACGCGAAAGGCATCGACCGCGGCCGGGAATCCGGCGTAGATCGCCACCTGGAGGAGGGTCTCGCGAATCTCGTCCGCCGTGCAGCCGTTATTGAGCGCGCCCCGCAGGTGGATCTCGAGCTCATGCGGTCGATTGAGCGCCGCCAGCATGCAGAGGTTGATCAGGCTGCGCTGCTTCAAGCTCAGACCGTCACGGCTCCAGACTCCGCCCCAGGCAAACTCGGTGATCATGCGCTGCAGGTCGCGGCTGAACTCGTCGGCATTGGCCAGCGCGGCGTCGACGTACGTGTCCCCCAGCACCTGCCGGCGGGTGGCCAGTCCTTTGTCGTAGAGATCGTCAGACACGTCGCTCTCCTTCCCGGGACGCATACCACGCGCAATGATGTTGCCGATTGATCGCTATCCTACGAGATTCAGTCGATGCGTGGACGGAGTTTCCAACGATAGGCCGGAGCGCGAACCAGCAGGACGGCGGCGGAGATGATCGTCAGCGCGCCGTTGATGAACAGAGTCCCGGGAGCGCCGATGGCACTGATGAGCGCGCCAGTCTCGAGAAAGCCCGCTGGCGCCGAGCCGACCCCGACCACCCAGATACCCGCGGCTCGACCGCGCTGATCGTCCGGCACGGCCAGCTGCAGCAGGGTCTGCTGCAAAACGTCGAACGCGGCCGCACAGATGCCGGTCAGGACCAGCACCGCGGAGGCCAGCGCGAGGCTACGCGTCATCGAGAGGATAACGAGCGAGGCGCCGAAGGTCACGAAGACACCGGCCAGGAGTGGCTGGCGCGGAATCCGCCGGGTGAAGGCGAGCAGCAGCAGGAGCGATAGCGTGCCGCCGATCGAAAGCGAGGCGTTGAGGGTACCCAGTCCCTCCGGGCCGGCATGCAGCACGTCCTTCGCCAGGACCGGCAGCGCGCTGTTGTGCGAGAAGGCAAAGACCTCACAGGCGATACCCGACACCGTCAAGAGACGCACGGCTGGCAGGTGCACGATCAGGCTGAGCGCGTCACGCAGCGAGCGGGTAAAGGGTGGGTGTATGACTGTCGCGTGGCTTTCCCGACGACCCGGGAGGGCCAGAATCGGTACGATCTCCAGCGCATAGATCGACGCGATGACGAGGTAGCAGTGGCTGACACCGATCGTCGGGATCAGCGCGCCGGCGCCGATGGCACCCGCGGCGCCAAACCCGCGAGCCGCCAGCGCGTTGAGCGTCATGGCGAGCGACGCATCGGAACGCGACGTGGTATCGAGCACCAGCGCCTGCCGCGCCGGAGAGTCGCTCACCTGAACACAGCCGGTCAGAAAGGCGATGCCAATCACCTGCCAGACCTGAATCGTGCCGGTCCCGACCAGCCAACTGGTGAACGCCATCAGCACCGCGGCGAGCACCGCGACCGTCAGGATCTGGCGCCTACGATCGACCCGATCGGCGACCGTGCCGGCCGCCAGGCCGAACAGAAGGCCCGGTAGGGACCGCGCGGCAAAGGCCAGTCCGACCGCCAGCGCGCCGCCACCCAACTGCAGCACCAGCCAGGCGGTGGTGGTTCGCTCCATCATCTGCCCACCATTGGCCAGGCCGCTCGAGGTCCAGAGCCAGCGAAACGCGATCGAGCGAAACGGGTTCACCGCCCCACTCCCCCGCAACGCCTGACCCGCCCCATCCCATCCAGCATCGGCAATGACACACCCACTCGCCCGATCATCTCCAACCAGTACCACCGCCAGGACCGGCTGCGAGCGTACCACCTTTCCAGAACGAGCGGCGGACCGAACGACACATTCAGTGGCGAGAGCGGACGTGTGAAGAGATCCGGTCGCATTTGACATGACTGGGCGGCGCGGGTACATTAGAGATTGCGCAGCAAAATCGCCAAGACATCGTCAGATTACGACGTTTCCATCCTGCTCTAGAGACCGAGCGGTAGCTTTGGGGTCCTAGTTGCCTGGAGGCGAGATGGACAACGCTGAGGATGGAAAACGGGCACGCGAGACGCCATCGCGGACGTCCGTACCGGATCCCCTGAAGATTCGACTCCTCGGACAGTTTGAGGTGTCGCTTGGAGACCGGCAGATTGACCCGGATGCCTGGCGCCTGCGCAAGGCGACGCACGTGGTCAAACTGCTGGCCCTGACACCCGGTCACCGCATGCATCGTGATCAGTTGATCGATGCGCTCTGGCCGGAGGTCGATCCGGATTCAGCGCTGAGCAGTTTCCACCAGGCGCTACACGCCGCTCGTCGCGCCCTGGAACCAGATCGCGCCGCTCGATCAACCCAATCGATGCTGCGTCTCCAGCGGCAGGTCCTCTCGCTGGAGTGCGATGACGGGCTGTGGATTGACATCGAGGCATTCCAGGACGCGGTGCAAGGCATTCGAAGCACCTCCGATCTTCAGCGTTGTCTCGACGCGCTGGATCTCTACGCCGGTGACCTCCTGCCCGAGGATCTCTACGAAAGCTGGACTCAGAACCCGCGTGATTCACTCCGCGAGATGTACCTGGAGCTGTTACTGACGACGTCACGGCTGCAGGAGGCGAGTGGTGAAGCGAGCGAGGCGATCGAGACGCTTCGCACGCTCATCGCGACCGATCCCCTCAATGAGGCCGCGTACGCGGCACTGATGCAGATCCTTGCCACCAGCGGTCGCCGTGACCAGGCGATCCGCCTCTACCAGCAGCTCAGCGACACCTTGCGCGACGAACTCGACGCCGAACCGACGGACGAGGTCACGGCGCTCTTCCAGCGGATCAACGCTGGAGACGTGATCGCCACCCCGGTAAGTACGAGGCTACTTCCGCCCTCAAAGCCGTCGGCCCCGACGGACAGAGCCGGCGGCCGACGGCTCACGCTGACAGATGTCGCCAAACAGGATGGACTATTCGACCGTCTTGACGAGGTCGCGGCTCTTCAGCGGGCGTTCGATTCGCTGATGGAGGGACAGGGACAGATCGTCCTCCTGGGAGGCGAGCCAGGAATCGGCAAGACACGACTTGCCGAGGAACTCGCGCACTTCGCGACCATGATCGGAGCGACCGTCCTCTGGGCTCGCTGTCACGAGGCAGAAGGCTCGCCTTCGTTCTGGCCCTGGTTTCAGATCGTCCGGCAAAGCCTGCGTGGCAGCTACTACTCCGCCGAGGAGCTGCGCGAAGATCTCGGGGCCGGAGCCGCGCCGATTGCCCAGGTTGTCCCGCACATTCGTGCCCTGCTGCCGGATTTACCTGAATCACCTGAGCTCGATTCGAACCAGGCGCGTTTCCGCTTTTTCGACAGCCTGTCCAGTTTCCTCGGGCGCCTGTCAGAGCGTGTTCCCTTACTCTTGATCCTCGACGACCTCCACTGGGCGGACAACTCGTCCCTCACGATGCTCGAATTCTTGACGGATGAGATCGCCGCGCACCGGATCATGCTCCTCGGTACCTACCGTGAGGCCGAAGCCGGCATCAGCCTGCATGTGATCCGGACACTGGAGCGCATCAATCGCTCTTCCGCGGCCAGGCGCCTACACGTCAGCGGCTTCAAACTGGTCGACGTGGCGCAATACGGCGCGTTTATCGCCGGACGACCGCTGCCAGAGAACCTGGTCCAGACGATCTACCAGCGCACCAATGGGAACCCGTTCTTTATGCGCGAGGTTGTCCAGCTGCTGGCCCGAGAAGAGGAAACGGAAGATCCGCGCCAGTGGGAAACCGTCGTCCCTGTGGGTGTGCGCGAGGCGATTACGTTGCGCCTGGCCCAGCTCTCTGACGACGCACGACAGGTGCTGACTGCCGCCGCCGTCATCGGTGGGGAGTTCGCGTTCGACATCCTGGCGGGTGTGGCCGGCACGTCTGAGGACAACCTGCTGCGCCTGCTCGAAGAAGCCGTCACCCTGGGCGTGATCACCGAGGAAAAGGACGCTCCAAACCGCTTTCGGTTCACGCATATCCTGACCCAGCAGACCCTTTACGACGGACTGATCGCCGCCCGGCGCGCGCGGATGCATGCACGGGTCGCATCGGTTCTCGAAGAACTCTATGCGACTTCGGTCGATCCACCCTACTCCGAACTGGCGCACCACTTCTTCGTGGCGGCGTCCACTGGCGAAGCGGAACGCGCCGTCAAATATCTCAGGCTGGCCGGAAAACAGTCGATGTCTCGTCTGTCCTATTCGGAGGCCGTCGACCAGTTCCGGCGGGCGACGGAGGTCATTGAGCGGTATTTGCCAGGGCGGCAGGCAGAACTCTTCGACGTGCTCATCGATATCGCGCGCGCCCAACTTGCGTCGGGAGCATCCAGCGAGGCGCGCTCCAGCCGCCTGCGCTCGGTCGACGTCGCCCGCGACCTCGGCGACCCAGAGCGACTGGCCCAGGCGGCGCTCGAGATGGTCAACGTCGGCTCCGACTATCTGGACTGGCGGGCGGCCGAAGAAATTGGCCTGCTGGAAGAGGCACTTGCGCAACTCCCACCGGGCAACGACGCCCTTCGAGTCCAGGTTATGAGCGCACTGGCGCTGACGCTCGTCTTTGATAAGAGTGAGGCAGAGTCGGCCGATCGCGAAATCCGAAGAAAGCGCATGGCGGACGACGCGGTGTCGGTGGCGAGGCACATCGGGACGCCCGCGCTCCTATCCGAAGCCCTCCTCGCGGCACGCGATGTTCTCTGGACCTATGAGGATGTGGATCAGCGGCGCGTCATCTCTCGGGAATTGCTCGATATTGCGCTTGAGACACATGATCCCCGGCTCGAAATGCACGCGCGCGCGCTGCTTCTGGGCGAATTCCTCATCAAGGGTGAGATGGCCGAGGCAGACCGCGAACTCGAGACCTATGAGACGCTCGCGACGACCTACCACTTGCCGATCAATCTCTGGTCGGCGACGACCAAGCGTGCCATGCGCGCGTTCGTGCGGGGAGACCTCGGTGAATCGGAACGCTTCATGGAGCGAGCACGCGCGATCGGCCAGCGATCAACTCCGGAAGTCTCCCGCCTGACCCATCTCATTCAGTTGTTCTTCATTCAGAGAGAGCAGGATCGACTTCATGAAGTCGAGGCGATGCTGACGGCCGAGGCCGAGAGTAATCCAACTGAAGCTTTCTGGCCGTGCTTACTCGCAGTCCTCTATGCCGACCGTGGCGACGCCGAACACGCGTCGCGACTCCTGACTGAATTGCTCGACGCGGAAACCCCTATTCCACGGGACAGTTTCTGGCTCGCCTCGATGGTGCTCATCGCCGATGGATGCGCGGCACTGCATGACGTACGACACGCCACTCAGGTGCTCGAGGTATTGCGCCCGCACGCGGATCTATTCGTTTGTCCCGGCAACCACGTCATTTTTCTGGGGCCGGTTACCCATTACCTTGGGCGTCTATCGGCCACGTTGGACCAATGGGACGATGCGGAGCGGTTTTTTGCGATCGCGCTCCAGCAAGAACACCGTACCGGCGACCTCGTCAGCCAGTTCCAAACAAGATGGGCGCATGCGGAGATGCTCGCGCGGCGCGGAGCCGACACGGATTCAGTCACGCAGCAGCTCGACGAACTCATGCGGGACGCGCGCCAGCACCATCTGCCTCGGATCGTTCGCCTGGCTCACGACACAGCGGACAGGTTGCGGCACGGACACCCGCCGTGAGTGAACGACATCGATACCGTCGGATCGTTGACACGGTACCGAGGAGGTGACCATGGCCACCCCAATCGAAGACGTCATCGAGAACAACATCACTGACCCGAACGATCAAGCAACGGCACGGGTATTCTCAGGCTTCAGAGGACGAGACCCCTATCAGGGTTGGACGCGTGTCTATCTGAACGATCAGCTCAGCGAGTACGTGGATGTCAATGGCGGAGACATCGTTAACACGGTCGACCTTGGTGGCGCAAATTCGCCGCTCATACTCATTTTCGTGAAACCAAATGCGCAGATTAACCACGTTGTGCTCGCGAAGGAGCAGGTCGAGGCAGATTTCCTGGCGGGCGAGATCGCTCAGGAAAATTTGGGTGGGAGCCGAATGGCGGGCGCCAGCTGGTTCGGCGGGAACGCGACGCTAATGGCCCAATCCATCGGCTGTGGCTCGCTTGGCAGGGCCTGCGGATCCTTGGGTCGCGCCTGCGGCTCACTCGGACGAGCATGCGGTTCGATCGCGTATTGTCCGTAGTACCGAGGCTCTGTTCATGAGCGTGAACGCCTGGGTCAGCACGTGACGGACACCGCGTTGTCGGCGGATTCCGTCGTTTCCTATCTCGTCGAGCATGGTCTCCTCGATGCTCGGGCGATCGTGGACGGCGACGTCGAGGTCGTCGACATGTCGCGGCGTAACGCCAACTATCGGGTAACGACCACGCTGGGACAGGATCTCCTCGTCAAGCAAGGCGTAGGAACCGATCGCAGCGCAACGGTTGAACGAGAGGCGGTGTTCTTGCAGAACACCGCCAGCTCAC
The DNA here is from genome assembly GCA_963728335.1 of uncultured Chloroflexia bacterium. Lineage (GTDB taxonomy): Bacteria > Chloroflexota > Chloroflexia > Thermomicrobiales > Thermomicrobiaceae > CALAGB01. Next base: position 106,986 of record CAVSJP010000003.1, on the reverse strand, counting down.
TCGGGAGTGATCCGTCTCGATCACATCTGCCGCCGATCCGGCTGTGGGATAGCGATCACTCAGTTCTCGTCTTCTCCCTCATCTCGCAGACGCACAGTCTGGCCGAACATCATCTCCGATCCGGCCGCATCTCGTCCGGCATCGCGGGGCGGGCCGGAGCCGCGCTGCGGCGGCTCCATCACTCGTTTTCGGGCGACAGTGCTTCATTTCCTGGCCCGCAACCGACCCGCGAGCCCCCGTGGATCCTGTCAATCCACACGGCCGGACATTCGCGTCTTTGAGCACCTGAGCGGAAGCGGGCTCGAAGTGGTCAAGATCGTCCAGGGGGCGCCTGGGCTGAGCGAAGCACTCGATGAACTCCGACGACGTTGGCAGCCTTCCAGCATCATCCACGGCGACCTGAAGTGGGACAACGTGGTGCTTGTCCCGCGGCCAAGCGGCAGGCGCCCCCACCACGTTCAGTTCGTCGACTGGGAGATGGTGCAGTTCGGCGATCCGCTGTGGGACGCGGCGTCGTTCTTGGCACAGCATCTCGACGTCTGGATCGGGTCAATGCCGGTGGCCGCTCACGCCCCCCGGTCCGACTCGGCGCGCCTTCCACTCGATCGACTGAAACCGGCCATGCGCCAGTTCTGGCAGGCGTACAGGCTTGGAGCGAATGAGGATGACCATGCAGTTGAACGGGTGGTTCGGTATGCGGCCGCACGGTTGGTGCAGTTCGCCATCGAGGCCGATCAGCAGAGCGCGATCCTGAGTGCCAACGGTGTCATTCGACTCCAGGTCGCGCACAACATGATGCAACGACCCATGACGGCGGTCCGGACATTACTCGGCCTGGAGATTTGACGGCGAGGACCGATGGACGACGTACGAGACGCAGATCGCATCGCTGACGAGCGCGCTTCGGATCATGCCGCCAGACCGCCATCGCTGGTTTGGCGACCGGTCGCCGAAGCTGCCCAACAACGTCGTCGAGCGGATGGATCCCGCAACACTGCGGCAGCACCTCGTCGCACAGGTGCAATCACGCCTGTACCAGCAGTTCTATCAACATGGCATCGCCGTTCCGACGGTTCCTGAACCCCAGGCCACCGGCGTCTCGGAGGCTATTGACTTCGTCGCTTCGCTCTCCGCGAAAAATCACGGAACGGGGAGCTGGCAAGCGGGCTGGAAACTCGTCGAGCGCTCGGAATTCGACACCTGGGCTACGCGTGACGGTATCACCGTCCGCGTTCCACCGGAGCGCCTGCGCGATGACTCAGGGACGGTCGCGGTGCTGATGCCGAGCGAATTCCGCCGGCAATCGCCCGGTTTCTATCTGGCGCAGGGCGATGCGAGCCTCGACCCGCGGCCCGACGACGTCCTCGTGCGGCTCTACTGGCACGTAACCGCCGCTGGTGCCGCACGGCTGATCGATTCGGCCACACGGCGGCTCAACGCCGCGCAGATTCCATTTCACATCAAAGTGCTCGATAACCCTGGCGCATACCGGCGCAGCGATGCCGGAGTCCTCTACATCACCAAGCGAGACCTGGAGCGCGCCGCGCCGCTGCTGGACGAGATCTATCGAGACGTTTGCCAGGAACTCCGTCCCAGTGTGCCCACACTGACCAAACCGCTGGCGATCGGGCTCAGCCTGGCGGAGGACCCGCGCAACGGCGAGAGCTTCGGACTGCATCGTTGTCGACTCATAGCCGAAGCCTTCGTGGAGGCTGCCGAGCAGGGGATCGGCGAGCCCAGCCGCTTGATTCAGGCCGTCAAGGATCGCTTCCAGGCTGACGGGCTCGATCTCACCCGACCCTACCTCTGCGCCGGTTCCAACGACGACTATGATCAGTTCCATGTGCGGGAATTGCCGTCCCAGCGACACGTCGTCCTGGCAGGATGTGCTGATCCTCCCACCCTCTGCGGTCCAACCGAGAAAACGGTGAGCTACGTTGATGTCGCCCGCGCGATCGGCGACCAGCTGGTGCAGGACGCGATCTGGTACGAGGATCGCTGCACCTGGCTCGGCCCGCGTCAGCCGTCGACAGACACCCCTTCGGACCGGCCGGCCAGTTATGGGGTAGTCGGGCCCGATCTCTACAGCGGTACGGCCGGCATAGCCCTCTTCCTGGCGCAGCTCTTCGCCGAGACGGGAGACCGTACATATCGAACGGCGGCCCGCGGCGCGGTTCGCCAGTCCATGCGTGGCGCGGAGCAACTCGCGAAGCAGGACCGTGCCGGGCTCTACACCGGATGGCCAGGTGTGGCCGTGGCGCTTGCCATGACCGGGCGGCTCATCGACGACGCTGAACTGACCGAAGACCTGCCGCAACATCTCATGGCACACGCCGTCCGCTCCGCGCGGCCAGCGGAATTCGACCTCCTGTCCGGCTCAGCTGGTCACGCACTCGCGTTTCTGACCCTCTGGCGCCTGCTCGGCGATGAGCGTTACCTGAACGAGGCCGTGCAGTTGGGCGACCATCTGTGCGCGTCGGCCAGACGCCGCGGTGACGTCGCCTGCTGGCCGGTGCGGATGCCGTCGGGCCAACGCGCATTGACCGGGTTCGCCCATGGTGCATCTGGGATCGCCTTCGCACTGCTCGAGCTGTTCGCGGCAACCGGCGCCAGCCGATTCCGCCAAACCGCCGAAGCCGCCCTAGGGTTCGAGCGACGCAACTTCCACCCGGCTCTCCAGAACTGGCTCGACCTGCGCTACCCGGTCGAGGGCTCGCGCTTCGGCTCCGGTGCCATGGCGGCCAGTGTCTGGTGCCATGGCTCGGGCGGTATCGCCATCTCCCGCCTGCGAGCGTCGATGCTGCTCGGCGAGGCAATCTATCGTGGTGAGGCGGAGCTGGCGCTGCATGCCATCAATGCGTGGCTCGATGAAGCACAAGTGTCCTCCGGCACTAACTGGTGCCTGTGCCACGGACTCGCCGGCAATGCCGATATTCTTCTGTGGGCATCCCGGTCCGCGAACGAGTTCTCGCCGTTGATCCACAGAGCGCAGGCCGTTGCCGCCGATGGCCTCCAGCGCGCGCGCACCGTCAATGCACCGGCCGAACGTTTCGCCACCAACGAACCGGGATTAATGCTGGGCCTGGCCGGAATCGGCTACTTCTATCTCAGGCTGGCGAACCCGGCGATCCCATCGTTGTTGGTTCCGGCCCCATCCGATCTCAGTACGCTCCCCACCTCGTGAGTCTTTCGCGTCGTTTCACGCCCAATTAACACCGAATGCAGAGCGAATAAAGAAGCGACTCCTACGATCGATGCATCGACCTGTGGTGAGGTCATCGATCGAAAGGAGCTGGCAATGACCCAAAACATCTTCGCTTGATTGCGGACTGCGGCGTATCGACCGGGCCGACCAACTCGTGAATGCAACCGTGCAATTGCCGCTCTCGGTGAGCGGCAGACGAGAGACATGAGAACGACGAAAGGGGTTTGAATCATGGCAACGATGAAACACCCGCTACGGCGGGTCGATATCAATCACATCACCGCGCTCGTCGCGGGACTGCTCTGTGGGGCGAGTCTGGTCTTTGGAGTCAATACGCTGCATCCACTGACTCACCAGCCGGCGCCACCGGTGATCGTGCTGCCAGCTCCCAGCGGATCTGACGGCGTCATCGGTGGGCGGTTGGGTGGGATCACGAGTGCCGACACGGCCGTTGACGCGGAGATTCGAGCCGGACTCGCACCAGCCGCTGGAAACTACGACCTGCCGCGAACCGATGAATTGACCTTCTACCACCAGCAGTGGCTCATCCAGCAGGGCGCGGCAACGGGTGGACGACTTGGCGGCCAGCAGAGTTCCGACACCGCCAACGATGGGGCGATCCGCGCCGGACTGAACGGCTCGACGATGATCCCGGATCCGGGACAACCGCCAGTTGTCGAAGAGATCCGGGAGCGAATCGAAGGTGCGGCGGCTTCCGGCCAGGGCACCGGTCAGCAAACCGTTCCAGTCATTGGCCAGCAGAAGCCTTGGTAGACACAATCTTCATAGTACACGGAGCCGTCGAACCGGAGACTCTCTCCCGGTCCGACGGTTCCGGCATGTGGGAGTCCCTCGACTCGTGCGGATCGCCTAGTTCGAACTGGACGAACGGAGAGGGATAGGATAGTGTGAAGACGTACCACAACAGTTCGATACGAGTGCTGGATTCTCGAGGCGAAACATCCGATTCCCTCACACGGTGACGATTGCGTTGCCATGTCAGGGCTTTTGCGTGGTCAGCGTGGGTAGATCGATGGCTTCTAAGATCTCCCCAGACCACGGGGTGGGAAGGACGGGCGAACCATGGCATTCATGCTCAACTCACGAGTTCATGTTCGTCGAGATGCACAGGGTCACGCGCGGTCGCTTGAGCACATCTGGTATCCATATCTCGAGCCTCCCTCTGATGTTCGCAATCTGGTTAAGAATTACCTGATTGACGTGCTCGAGATCTATGACATCACCGCTAATGAGGTCGTCGATCCGAATCTGCCGACTCTCTATGATCCGATCGACACGACCATTACGAATGATGATACGGACCTCCGCTACTTCGACGATCGTTCCACCGCGGGGATGTATACGGCCTCATTCCTACAGACACATTTCAGCCTGCCGGTCTGGGATTCTGCGATTACCGTAACGGTCCTGAACAACCCCCTTCGCGTCACCGGTTCCGCCAGCAACTTCCACCTGAATGCCCAATACCACAAGCCGGGTGCTGATCTACCGTGTACGGACGACCAGATTGACGAGCAGACCTTCAAAGTGCTCCTTGGAGACGTCGTCAACAACGACCCTCTACTCCAGGATGGGCTCAAGCACCTCCGCATCGTGGATCGACGCATGTGGGTCTATGAGTATGACCAGCTCGCTCGCTTCTACCCGCGTCCGCCAGATGGACTGATTCCCGACGACTACGGCACCCAGAGCGACGACCCGCTGCACGAGATGCCGCCGACGCTGCCGCTCCCGCCCGTGCCAGCTTCGATCGTCGACCACTTGCATTACGTCGTCAGCGAGGTCCAGTTCAGGCTCGCGGTTCCGGATCTCGGAGAGATCGGGTGGCAAGCCTTCGTCGAGGTCGAAACGTGCTCCATCCTCTATCTGCGTGCCCTGGTCGCGGCCGCAACGGGGAAGGCGTATATCACTGAGCCAGTCTCCGACGCGGGCAAGAAACTGACGCCGGTCATGACCAGTACAACCCTCTACCAAGCCTGCAGTACCGTGACGTTGGCTACGGTCCCCACCGACCATCCGACAACGCTCGCCGGACCGTATGTTCAGATGGTTGACCCCATCAACTCCAATCACCAGTTGCCCGCATGTGAGTTCGATTATCAGCCGCATGCTGATCCGCTCAACTTCTCGTCCGTCAGTGGCTATTTTCATGTCGTTGCGGCGTTCGAGATGATCGATGCGCTGTGGTCAATCATCAACCCTGGCACCGGGTCATATTTCTTCAGGAAGCGAGAGGGCCAACAGGTGTATGTCAAGATCGATCTGACGGAAACCGATGCCTGGACCGACGGAAACACCAACGATCCAGGGGTCGCGAAGTTCACGTTCGGTCATATGACTGCCACCATGGCGATCGGCAACTCGACATCCAAACGGGTCGTGCTACACGAGGTCGGCCACGCACTCCTGCTGGAGTCCGCCAACGACGTGAACTTCGGTTTCGCACACAACGGTGGCGACGGGCTGGCGGCGATCGTCTGCGACCCCGGATCCAAGGCACCCGATCGCTTTCAGACATTCCCATGGGCACAAATGTCGCCCTGGATCCAATCGGGCGATCAACGACGACACGACCGGGACGTGTCACAGGGGTGGTCCTGGCACGGAACTCATAATCATGGGAATGCCGACGGATACGCGTACGAAAGCGAGCAGATCCTCTCGACGACCCTGTTTAATGCCTATCGCGCGGCTGGAGGCGACGCTGTTTCCAACGACCCGTGGATCGAGCGGGCGAAGCGTCAGTTCGCATCTGATTTCTTGACCTATCTGTTCTTTCACGCGGTGAGCGGGCTCACACATCATGGGGCCTACGGAATGAAATCCGCGGAGGACCTGGCGAATGCGTTGATGTATGCCGATATCGCCCAGCCGGGATTACCGGGCCATGCGTACGGCACCTTTCTCAAGGTCATTCGCTGGGCGTTCGAGAAACAGGGGCTGTACCAGATAGCGCCGGTCATCAACGCTCCGGGAGATCCGCCTCCGGTGGACATCTATATCGATGACGGGCGCGATGGTGATTACGAATATCTCGACAACTTCTGGAATACGACCGACATCTGGAATCGTCGCAAGCACGACGGCAAACTCTCGCATCAAACGCCGATCATCGGAAAGCCAAACTATCTCTACGTGCGCGTCAAGAATCGAGGATCCGCACCCGCAAATGAATTCACGATTCAAACGTTTTCCGCCGCACCCGGCACTGGTCTCGTCTGGCCGAGTAGCTGGACTCCGCTCACCCTACAGATACTCGTTGAAACGCCCGTTCCCTCCAAAGGCGAGGTGATCGCTGGTCCGTTCCAGTGGATACCGTCCCATCCGTGGCACGAGTGCCTGCTGGCGATCGTCTCAACGTTCGATGATCCAAGCAACGTGGAGCCGGTCGCGCTGCCGAGCGGGCTCGGTCCCACGCCACACTGGCAGCTGGTTCCGTTCGACAACAACATCGCCCAGCGGAACGTCGTGCCGGTCCCGATGAGCAACGGGGGTCAAAACCTGGTGAAGGCGTTTAACCATCGAACGTTCCGTGCGCACAACCCCTACGATAGGCGGGCGAACGTCGTGATCGAATGGACACTTCCCCATTTTCTGCGGGTACGGGGCTGGGAAATGGAGCTGACCAACCGGGGCGGCGCTGCCTTCTCGCTCGGCCCGAACGGATACCGCGACGTTGTCATGCGTCTCAAACCCGGCAACCGGTTCACGAAGCGGGACATCGACCCGACGAGCACCGCTCCGGTCATCGAGTTCCGCGCGAGTATCGACGGTCAGGTTGTCGGCGGAATGACGTACGTCATCGATCCCAAGATGCGCAGTTCCTGATTATCGGCCACGCGTGCGCCGGCCGCGACTCGTCAGGGATGACCAGATAGCTTCAGTCAATGATCGAACAGGGCGGAGTGATATCACTCCGCCCCCGTCTTTTCACGTCGAACGGATCGCACGAAAGCGACTCCCCGCATCGAAAGAAATTCACGCGCTTTTCAATCCCACATAACACCGGGTGCAGAAGACATAAAGAGCCTCCCTCTACCATCGGTGCATGGACGTTTGGTTCAGCACAGCGAAAGGAGCGCGGATATGTCGGAGAACCTGTATGCACTCGAGCGGCTGTCGGAGCGAAAGGCAGTCGAGTTCGCGGCGGAGGTCCGCCGGGACCACGTGGGGGCGGATGCGGCGCGCCGGACGCGTCGAGTTCAGCAGCCGGCCTGGCAGCCGATTCGGCTGAATTTCCTGGCGGAGTTCCTCCCCTTCCGGCGACCGGTCAGGCACGAACGAGTCGCGGATGCAGTCGACGCCGCCATCACGCCGGGTTAGATGGCAGCAATGAGATCGTACAAATTGAAGCGAGAAGCACATGGGAAGCACATGGACGGTTGGACTGAATTCAACATGGTTCGGATCGAGAACGAGAAGACTCGTCCCATCCGGACGGCCACGACCAGAACACTGATGACGCTGGCGTGGCACCTCTCACTGGAACCACTCTCGACGAACCCATCGCCCAACCCGGCGGTCGGCACGTCGGAGACCGAGTGGGACACACGACTCAGTAGGCGTAACTCGGAATTGATTCGCAGACGAAACAACAGATTGGGAGAATCATCATGGCAACGATGCGACGGGTACCTCGACGGTTCGATGGAAACTCACTCGTTCTGCTTGCGGCTGGGCTGCTCTGCGGCGTGGCGCTCATGGCGGGAGTCAGCCTGATCCATCCACTGAAGCAGCAGGCGGCAACTCCGATTTTCATCAACTCGTCGACGGGCTTCTCAGACGGTGTGGTGGGCGGGCGATTGGGCGGCATCACCAGCGCCGACGCGGCGGTCGACGCCGCGACGCGCCAGAACGTGGCGCCCGGACCGGCGACGATCGCGACTGATCGCGGTGCAGGGTACGTGGCTCAGTCTGGCACGACGACCAGCGCGAATACGATCGCCGACGACAACCTCCACGAAGGGCTGCTGCCGTCGGCGCAGGTCTCCAACCAGGAAGCGGCGGCACCACTCGGCGGGCGTGCAGGCGGACTGCAGAGCGCTGACATGCCGAACGACGCGGCCACCAAGAACGAGGTCAGCACGGCGACTCAGAACGTGCAACCCAGCGACGCGGCGGGTCAGCGGGATGTCAACGCCGCGGAGCAGAGCGGTCAGAACGACTTCTATCCGATCTTTGTGCCGGGTCACGCCTGGTAACCAGCAAGATGAACCTCAGCACGGCGCCGAGCCGGGGATCTCCAGTCCCGGCTCGGCGCTCCCGTGTCTGCCTCACGTCGTCAGATGGTCGCCAGAGCCTGGTCCAGGTCGGCGATCAGGTCTTTGGTCGACTCGATGCCGACCGACAGCCGCAGCAGGCCGGGGTGCTGTGCCCAGGGCGAACCGGGAATCTGCTGCATCAACTCGGGCGCGGTCTCGAGCCAGGCAGTTGGCGGGAAGATTAGAGATTCGACGCCCCCCAGGCTGGTCGCGAACATGAAGACCTGTGTTCCGGATGACACCGCGCTCGCCGACTCCGATCCACCCGTCACGCCGAACGAAACCATGCCGCTGAAGCCACCGGTCATCTGGCGGCAGGCCAAATCGTGTCCGGGATGGTCCGGCAAACCAGGATAGAGGACCGACTCCACCTTGGGATGTCCGGTCAGCCACTCGGCGATCGCCTGGGCGCTGGCCATATGCTGGCGCATGCGTACGCCCAGGGTGCGGATGCCGCGAATCAGCAGCCAGCAATCAAACGGACTTGGCACGGCACCCAGGTTGTACTGCCGGTCGAAGATGCGCGCGCCCAGCTCCGGCGTGCGGGAGATCACCGCACCGCCGACCAGATCGCTATGGCCGCCGAGGTACTTGGTCGTACTGTGCACGACCAGGTCGATACCCCAGTCGATCGGCTGCTGGCAATAGGGCGAGGCGAAGGTGTTATCGACCACTGTGAGGGCACCTGTCGCGCGCCCGATCTCGGCCATGGCCTGGAGATCGACGATGTCGAGCTGCGGGTTCGTCGGTGTCTCGATCCAGATCATGCGTGTATTGGGGCGCATGGCCCGCTGCACGGCCTCAATATCGCGGAGGTCGACGAAGTCGGCGCTAATACCATAGCGGGTCAGGTCGTTGGCGAAGATGTCGTAGGTGGTGAGGTAGCAGTCGTAGCCGACGACGGCATGATCTCCGGCGGAGAGCAGCTGCAGCACGGCGTAAATCGCGGCCATACCGGAGGCGAAGGTCGCGCACGCGGCGCCATGCTCCAGCGAGGCGAGGATCTCCTCCAGCTTCTCGCGCGTCGGGTTTGCCTGGCGTGAGTAGCGAAAGTGCGCGTTGTCATCCAGTCCGCGGCGGACGAAGGTCGAACTCGGGTGAATCGGCAGGACGATCGCCCCGGTCTGCGGATCCGGCTCCTGATGCTCATGCACCAGGCGAGTATCCAGATCCCAATCGCTGCTCGCCTGCTTCTCCCGATCGTTCATGCGCGACTCCTCATGTTGATTGTACGTACACGATCCACGTGCGTACGTACGCATCTCTGGGCATTATGGCGATGCGTGCGTCGCTCAATACCGAGAACCCATTCCAGTGCGTACCACCGGTATCGGATGGCGTACCGACCCCGTCGCGGCTGCATGCGTCGCCCGTGCGGACGCGGAGAGCCCGCTCAACCCACCGCCAGATTTGCCAGCGTCATCAGATCGGGAACTTCAAGATCGGGCGTCGCTTCGGCGGGCGGCGTGGCACCGAAGCCCGGACGATCGTGTCGCCGGTTGACCCAGACGGTTGTCAGTCCGGTCGCTTTAGCGGGTGAAATGTCGTGAAATAGGCTCTGCGCCACATGCAGCACCCGCTCCGGCCGGTTCCCCAGGCGCTCCAGCAGCACCCGAAAGTTGCGCGCGTCGGGTTTGTAGCCGCCAACCTGCTGGGCTGTGATGACGTCGGCAAACTCGACACCCAGCTTTTGCGCCGAATGGGCAAAGAGATCGTCGTCGACATTCGAGAGGATCACCAGCTTGAAGCGGCTGCCCAGCTTGCGCAGGGCCACCGGGCTATCTGGAAATGCTGGCCAATCGGCGACCGACGCGCCGAAGGTCGCGCGTTCTTCAGCGGACGGCGTGAATCCGTAAGCCTCGCCAAAGCCATCCAGCACGGTCGCCAGCACCTCGCGGTACGGAACATAGGGTGGCTTCTCGGCGGCTGACTCGAGCGCCCCGAATCGCTCGAGCAAGGCGTCATCGCTGAGTTGAATAGCGCGCCGTGCCAGCACCGGCTTGAGGGCCGCGACAATACCGCGCTCCCAGTCGATGAGCGTGCCGTAGCAATCGAAGGTGAGATAGTCATATTGACTGAAATCGAGCATGGCGTCCCTTCCGTATCGGGAGGTGTGTTGGCCGCCCTCACCCCCTACCGCGAGATACTTGCGCGGTTGTCGCCGTAGTGGGTGTCATCCAGCCACGGCTTCCCCTCGGCGAAGCGGGTCGAGCGGAACGGCGTCAGGTCGACGGTCTGGGGTTTCCCGTCAACAATCCACTCGGCCAGGCACTTGCCGATCGCCGGGCTCGTCTTGAAGGACGTGCCACTGTCGCCGGTCATGCAGAAGAGCCCCTCGTATTCCGGCATCTTGTCGATAATTGGCCGGGCATCGGGACTCATCATCAGAATGCCGGCCCAGTTGCCGCGCACCGTGCTGTGCTTCATGACCGGAAAGCGGTTGACCAGCTTCTCGCGGCAGAGCTCGATGTAGTCCTGCTCGACCGCCTCCGAGTAGTACTCGGGATCCTTATGGACGCGAACGCCGCTCTCGGCCCCAATCAACGTGCAGTTGCCATCCACCGGCCGCACCCAGGTGTCGTTGAAGTGGTCGATGTAGGTCATGTGGTTCTCAGAGCGATCGAACGCCCAGCGGAAGAGCGTCACGCGCGCTAGGACCGGCACAAGGCCGAGATCGATGTCGAGTGGTCCGAGCAGCTGATTGGTCCAGGCGCCCGCCGTAATCACCACCACCGGAGCCTCGATCGTTCCAGCCGAGGTCTCGACGCCCGTGATCCGGTTTCCGTCGGTCAGCACCTTCAGCGCCTGGGTATCGAACTTGAACTCGACCCCCGCCTCCATCGCCCGCCGCGCGAAGCCGTAGACCGTCGCGTTCGGGTCGACGAAACCCGCGCCCGGCTCGTAGGCCACAGCGTCCACGTCACCGACATACAGGGACGGATCCATCTCCAGCGCGTCGTCCGGGGAGATGAGCTTCGCATCGACCCCCAGCTCGCGCTGGGCCGCGACGTTCCGCTCCAGGTGCTCGGTGTACTCGGGCCGGGCGAAGGTCATCAGGCCGATGCGCTTGAAGCCGCAGTCACCGCCGATCATGTCGTCCCAATTGACGAAGTATTTGAAGCTCTCCAGTGCCAGGCGCATCTCGTGTTCGTTGGTGTAGTGAGTACGCACGAGCGCGCCCGACTTGCCGGTCGCACCGGCGCCCAGGTGCCAGCGCTCGACGACGACGACTTTCCCGGCCCCCATCTGCGAGAGGTGATAGGCCGTGCTGACTCCATTCGCGCCCGCTCCGATAACGACGACGTCCGCGGTCTCGGCCATTGTTGACACTCCTCTATGCACCGTACGACGGCCGCGTGACTGTCGGGTTTCGAGATCGATCCACGTTACAACAGTCACGGGACAGGCTGATGGTATTCTCTCCCGTTCAGCTTACGGCAGCCAGAGGTACAATCCAATCTGTTTTCACTGAAGGTTCCAATCGGTTTCGCTTATAAGAGGTGTCGATGGACCAGCAACAGCTCATCACCTTCGAGCGCATCGTGCGTGAGGGGAGCTTCAACCGGGCCTCGCAGGTGCTGGACATCTCCCAGGCGGCGGTGAGTGGCCGCATCCGGGCGCTGGAGGCCGAACTCGGCGTACCCCTCTTCATCCGTGGTGGTCGCCGTGTGACGCTGACCGAAGCAGGCGAGAACTTCTTGCCCTATGCGCGCCGCGCGCTGGCCGTGCTGGCCGAAGGGATCGACGCGGCCCAGGGGGCTCAAACCGGCCAGCACGGGCGCGTCACGGTCGGCGCGGTCGATTCGATCGCCGACGGGCTGCTGGTGCCGGTCGTCGCGCGCTATCGCGCCGCCTATCCGCGGGTGCGGCTCTCGGTCCGCACCGGCCACACCCCACAGATCCTGCAGGAGCTGGCCGACGGTATCGTTCGTCTCGGACTGGTCACCTGGAGCTATTTGACCGGGACGGTCGAGGTCGAGGTGCTGGCCCGCTTCCGCGAGCCGCTGGTGGCGGTCGCTTCACCCAAGCACCCACTCGCGCGACGACAGTCGTTGACCCTCGAGGAGCTGGTCGCGAACGGTCAGCCCTATCACGAGACGGTCTGGGGAACGCCGGACGACGCCCGCATCGCCCCGACCTCGGGCCGGAGCTGGGACGAGCATGAACTGCCGTACGGGCTGATGCGCCAGTTGATGCTGCGCAACGTCGGCGCCGGGTTTCTACCGGAGACGCTCATTACGCAGGACCTGAGCGACGCGCGGTTAGTCACGCTGTCGGTCAGCAACGTCACGGGACTGGCGCGCGAACTGGCGCTGGTGCGCCACGCCCACGGCGACGCACTGCCGACCGCCGCCCTGACGTTTGTCCAGATGGTGAAGGACGAGATCGTCCGCACTGGCCCGCGCTAAACCGATTGCTCCCTGCCGGTGATCGCGATTCCTCGCGCGAGCCTTATGATAGTAGTCGGTGCCGCGGGGCTCACCCGGTTTCACCGGAACGCCCGGCGACCACCGGCGCACCCACGCAGGCTGGCAATCGACGGATTCTGTATCGAGGAGGAAGCTCAATGGCAGACGGGAAACTGGCAGGCAAGGTCGCGGTCGTAACTGGATCCGCGTCAGGAATTGGTCGCGCCATCGCGCGGCGCTTCGCCCAGGAGGGCGCGCACGTCTTCGTGGCCGACGTCAACACGACCGGTGGCGAAGAGACCGTGAAGCTCATTCAGGAGGCAGGCGGCAAGGCGGGCTTCGCGCAGTGCGACGTCTCCGATCCGGATCAGGTGAAGGCGACCATCGACCGGGCGGCGGCCGAAGGCGGGCGTCTCGACATCGTGGTGAACAACGCCGGGGTCGGCGGCGGTGGCAAGCCAGCCGAAGACATCACGGTTGAGGATTTCAATCGCACCCTGGCGGTCAACCTGGCCGGGCCGTTCTACGGCTGCAAGTTCGCCATTCCCCACCTGCGCAAGCAGGGCGGCGGCGCGCTCATCAACGTCTCGTCGGTCTACGGCATCATCGCCGCGCCACGAGTCGCCCCCTACTCGGCGAGCAAGGGTGGCGTCATCATGCTGACCAAGCAGCTCGCGGTCGACTACTCCCACGAGAACATCCGGGTCAATTGCATCTGTCCTGGTTATGTCGACACGGACCTCGGCGGCCGCCGCGCCCGCATGAGTCCGGAGGACGCGGCGAAAGCGCACGCGGCACGCGAGGCGAAGGCGGCCATGCAGCCGATTGGACGCCAGGCCCAGCCGGAGGAGATGGCCGGCGCGGCGCTCTGGCTCGCCAGCGACGACGCCTCGTTCGCGGTCGGCTCGATCGTGGTGGTCGACGGCGGCGAATCGATCCTTCACAACATTGGGTCGTACTTCTAGAGATCGAGCGACCGTCGGTCGGTTTGTCGGGGCGGGCTGATGGTCATTGACGAATAAACCCGGTGATTGGCCGCGTGCGCCCGGGAGTAAACTCACCGGGCTACCGGTAACGAAGTCCACTGAAGGGACTAATTTCTTGTGATGTTCGCCATTCCGTGGTCACGTTATTGCCAAATCGGTCACTGAACCTCAGTCCCTTCAGTGGACGTTGCTTTTGTAGCGCGGTGGCTTTAGCCCCGCGTGAACGGACACGAATCTACCGAATCAATTCGTCAACCACCATCAGTCCGCCCCGACATTGGCACGCAAGAACACTGCGGTTCGGCAAATCGCCGTAAGATCTGAGGGGAGCCGTGGACGACAGCTTCGATGTGAGCCGCTATCTCGAACGCATTGGTTATGAGGGCTCGCTGCAGCCGTCCGCGGAGACCTTGCGGGCGCTGCACCGGGCGCATCTGATGGCGGTGCCGTTCGAGAATCTGGATATCCACTTGAGTCGGCCGGTCGTCCTCGGACGCGATCAGGTCTACCGCAAGATCGTCAGCGACCGTCGCGGCGGGTTCTGCTACGAGCTCAACAGCGCCTTCGGTGAACTCCTGCGTCAGTTGGGGTTCAGCGTGACGCTCCTGTCCGCCCGCGTGCATGTGAACGGCGGCGAATTTGGACCGGAATTCGATCATCTGCTGCTGCGGGTCGATCTGGCGGAGCCGTGGCTGGCCGATGTGGGCTTCGGTGACCTGTTTCTGGAGCCACTGCGGCTCGACGTGGCCGAACAGCAGCAGGGAGATCGAGGGTATCGCCTGGAGCGACGGGAGCTGGACCTCGTGCTCTGGGAGCAGAAGGCGGGCGACGAATGGCAGCTGCAGTACGCCTTCAGGCTGCGAGCGCGTGCGCTGGAGGAGTTCGAGGCCATGTGTCGCTTCCACCAGACCTCGCCCGACTCGCACTTCACGCGCAATCGGGTCTGCTCCCTGCCAACTTCAACCGGTCGCGTGACGCTCAGCGGCAATCGCCTGATCGTGAGCGGGCCCGGCGGACGTGAGGAACGCGTCCTCAACAGCGACGCCGAAATCAGCGCGGTGTTGCGTGATGAGTTCGGGATCAGCCTTGAATAGACCGCGATGCGCATCACCAGGTAGAGGCGGGAGCACACAAGGTGCTCCCCTACAAAATTCTCGTAACGTTCACTCTTTGTTGTAGGGGAGCACCTTGTGTGCTCCCGATTTTCCCAACCGCCGCCATGACAGAGGTACGCTATTCGTCCGGTCTTCCTCCCCTAACTAGCAGCAAGGCGTCGCATACGCCGCCAGCCAGCGCTCGACCATGTAGTCGCTGCCGGTCGTCGATCAGTGCCTTTTTTGATCGGTCAAGACGGCAAGACGGTGACATCGGCTGACTGAGCGAGACGACTGTTGGGGAGCCCTGGCACGATGGTGCGGATGCTCTGTGTATACGTGGCGTTCTCTTTGTGCTAGTATCGTCATCACGATTATGGAATCCGAACAGCTTGATTTGAGCTCTTTCCCGCCCGATCTGGTGCGCACTCGGAGCGGGTCGTCATGTGGGGAGCAGAATGGATCCGCTGCGTTTCGATGCCCTGACTCGTCGCTTGGCGCACGGCACATCGCGGCGCCAGGTGCTCAAACAGGCGGTCGTGGCCGTCGCCGGTGTGCTGGCGGTTGGTCGGCAGGCCACGGCGGGCGCGGCCGGCTGCAAGGCCGACGGCAAAGCCTGCTCGAAGAACGACCAGTGCTGCTCGGATAACTGCATCCCCGTGCCCCTTGGCCACGTTGCGGTAGCCCAGAGCGGGAGCATCTGCTGCGCTGCCGGGCAGGTGCAGACATCGAGCGGGACGTGCTGCACTCCGGAGGCCAAGGCGACCACCTGTGCCGGTCAGTGCGGCACGGTCACCGACAACTGTGGCCAGACGGTCGACTGTGGCGGCAGCGTCGGCTGTCCCTGCACGCCCGACCTGTCGAGCTTTCCAGGAGCCACTCAGATGATGCCGATCGGCCCGGGGGACGGCTGCGACACTGGTCTGGTCTGCGATTGTGGCCAAACGCAGGGGATTGGCGTGATCCCGAGTACCGGCCAGGACGGCGTCTACACGATCTGCCAACGCCCCGCGGTGTGCCGCGAAAACCACGTAAGTCTCGCCCTTGGCGTCGACATCAAAGGCGGCTCGAATTTGAACGATTCCGGTCACGAGGTTGAATTGCTGTCGTTCGACCCGGACTCTGAATACATCGTTTCGTTCCGGATCAAGACGTTTCCGCAAAACGGCGTCCTCGACCCCGTTGACGCCCCCTACCCTATTCAAGGCGTTGACTGGCCCCAGAAGGCGAGCGCGGTCCCGTGGCCGCCGCTCCCCGAAGGAGTGCCGACGGATTGCTTTCCCAACTGTCTCTTCACCCAGACGTGCTCCGGCAACGAGTCGACGATCTTCGACACGTCGCATTGTCCTGGCTGCGTCGGAGATGATCTGTTCCTCGTTTGCCCGCAGGGGCACATAATTAGCCAGCCGACCGCGTACACCCCGTTCTCATCAAACTTCACGGGAACCGACTCGTTCACCTATGTGGCGGTCGATGCCTTTGGCGTCGAGGGTCCGCCGGCGCTCGTGACGATCACCGTCTTCGAGGTTTGACCAGTTGTGAGCGCAGCACGATGGAGCAGGCTCTGCCCCAGTCGATGGTTGCTCACTCTTGACGGTCAACCGTCCGGGTTGGCGGTGTTCGCGACCTGCAACGCCCGAACCACTCTCGAACAGATTGTCCCTTGCATCAAACGCGAAGGTGCCACTGGTACATGCCCCGAGCAGTTCGGCGCGTCTCGGCTTCCCCTCGCCCCTACCCCAACAACAATGTCGCATAGGCCGCCAACCAGTGCTCGATCATGTAATCGCTTCCGGTGACGTGCGGCAGCGCCTGCGCGGCGTGGCGTTCGGCGGCGGACATCAGCGGTGAAACGCGCGAATCCCCTTCCGGCAACCGCTCGGCCAATTGCGTGAACGCCCAGGCCCGGCTCAGGTTGAGTCCATACAGGTGGCCGATATGCCCGTCGGTCGAGTCGGCCACGATCGCGGGCTCGAAGATCCGCGTGGGCTGGCTCTCGGCGAGGCCGGGGAGGAACCGGCCCAGCCAATCCGGAAACTCGGCCGGCGGCAGCAGTCGCGACATCAGCTCGGCTTCGGTCAGTGCGGGCGAGAGGAAATCGGCGCCGGACGGCTCGTAGTGGGCCGGGTAGTCGACGTCGTCCTGGAACCAGCGCAACGAGACCTCGCGGATCGTCGTGAGGAGCGCGTCGTCTCCCTGTTCGGCGCGCCGCTGCGCCGTCGGGTAGCAGCGCGAGAGTCCGAAGGCGGTGTTCGGGTGCACGCCGATCCGATGGGGATAGGTGAGGATGCGCAGCCAACCGACCAGGTTGCCGATCAGCACCTCAACTAGCGGTTCGAGATTCGTCGTCCAACGCTGGGCGTCCGGGTCGTCCCAGGCCGCCAGTTCGTGATGCAGTGTCAGGAGCCAGCCGGAGCCGTAGGGCCGCTCCAGCGAGCGATGACTCGGATTGCTGAAGAACTCGGCCTCGGTCGCCAGATTGTCGGCGGTCAGGAGCGAGTCGAGCGTTCTCCGTGCCTGGTCCTCCGGCACATCATCTGGAAAGAGGCGCAGTAGACGGGCAATTACCCAGTGCATCTCGACGCAGGAATGCCAGTCGAAGCTACCATAGAAGGCCGGGTGGTAGACGCGATGGGACTGGTATGACTCCGGCGACGTCGCGATGAAGAAGGGAACGTGTGGGTACTCGCGCGTGATGTTCTCCAGCGCCGCGTCGACGTAGTTCGCCGCCCGCTGGCGCAGCACGTTCAGCCGGTGCGACCGATCGTAGGGCATGCGTTGCTCCACTCCGTTTTGGGATTCTTCTGACGAGATCGTTATTCGCACGTCTGGGTCGAGCCGGACGGTCATCGCGCCGCCTTCCGGCTTTACGTTCACGGCCTCATGTTCGTATCCTGTCATCCCAGCGTCAATCCATGGTCGAATTCCATGCTTGGCGTTCGACTACTCGATAGAGCCGGGCACGAAAAGCCTGGTCAACCAGACCACGCCCGAGCGCACACTGTTGAAAGGAAGTGATATGGAAGAGATTGCGCACCAAACCGGCTATACCGAGGTCAATGGCTTGAGGATGTACTACGAGATTCATGGCAGCGGTGAGCCACTGATCCTGATCCACGGCGGCGCGTTCGGCATCCCGATGTTTGGGCCAACGCTGCCCGAGCTGGCGCGTACCCGCCAGGTCATCGCCGTCGAATTGCAGGGACACGGACGGACGACGGACATCGATCGCCCGCTGAGCTATCCGGCGATGGCCGATGACGTGGCCGGGTTGATGGGGCAGCTCGGTATCGACACCGCCAACGTCCTCGGTGTATCGCTCGGCGGAGGCGTCGCGCTGCAGTTCATCATCCGGCATCCCGAGCGAGTCCGTAAGCTGGTTCTGGTATCAACGCCGTTCAAACGCGACGGGTGGTTTCCAGAGGTTCTGGCGGCGTTCGACCAGATGGGACCGGAGACGGGAGAGCCGATGAAGCAATCACCGCTGGCCCAGCTCTTCCCGAACGTCGATTGGAGCGTCCTTTTCACGAAGATCGGCGAGCTCCAGCGACAGCCCTACGACTGGTCGGCCCAGGTCGCGAACGTCGCCGTTCCGACGCTGCTCGTCTACGCCGACGCCGACGCGATCACGCCGCAACACATGGTCGAATTCTTCGGCCTACTTGGCGGCGGACAGCGTGATGCCGGACTGGATGGCGCCAACCGTCCCGCAAATCAGCTGGCAATTCTGCCGGGGCGCACGCACTACGACGTCATCACGGCGCCGCTGGTGGTGCCGGTCGTGGGTCAGTTCCTCGACGCACCCGGCACGTAACCTGGAGCAAACCGCGGCGCGATGACCCGGACGACCGCGATCGTGCGGTCGAGGTTATTGGCGCGTCGAAACCGCCTCGACGTCCACCAGGCGCACTGGGGTGGCGACGCGCAACGTGTTGTGGATCTCGGCGATCTGGTCGGTGTGGCGCATCAGGTCGCGAATCTCATCGTCCGGAGCAACCGCGGTGACACTTGCGCGATAGGTGACGTTCGTAGCCGGCGTACCATCGGGCCCGAACTCGCCCCGCACCTCGACCTCGACACTCTCGACGCGCATGTCCCGCTTGCGTGCTTCGCGATAGATGTCGTTGCAGTAGCAGGTCGCCAGAGCGAGAAAGAGGATCTCGCCACCGTTCGCGCTGGAACCGTATCCGTCCGCCTTGGGCGGTATGGCAATCGAGTGTGGGTTACCCTGAGTCGTCAGCAACGTGTGAAGTTCCCCGTGGCGACTCGTCACCTGTGCGCGAATCTCCATCGTGCTCCTCCGATCTGGCGCCCACCAATTCATGTTGCTCTTCCTCGCCGAAATGTTTCTGACCCGTGGCGAGCCCGAAGCCGGAGCCGTCGTCGGTCGAATTTCCCGGCGATCTCGGCGGCTTCGCGGCCCAGCTCCCGATCTTTGCAGAGACGCTGCGCTCGGCGGGGCTGGGTAGGATCGTTTGTTCCTTCACGCCCCACCGGCTAGGTGAGTGGCCGTACATGCGTACGTACACCATTCCGTGCGAGTGTGACCTCACGCACGGCGCCGGCTTCGCGCGCCGAATGGCCAGAGGAGCGGTGAGGCGGCGCCGATCACAAAGCCCAGGTCGTACCAGTTGCCGGATCGCAACGTGTCATAGAACGGATACTGCTCCCAGGCGCCGAAGACGTGGACGATCAGCACAATCCAGGCGGTGAACCCATTCCAGAGTCCCCAGAGCAAATCCTGCCACCACATCCTGATCCCCTCCGTATCCGCGTGACCCACGCAATCTCGTCCGGATCATGTGCGTGAACCGATGTCACGCCCCAAGCCGATCATCTCCCAACCGATCACGATGATCCAGACCATCACCAACAGCCCATAGACAATGTAACCCATCTCCAGCAGCGGCTTGAGGGCTTCGCTGACCATACCGATTGCGCCGGTCGCGACGCCAAGATAGGCTACCCAGCGCGGGAAGACCCCCTTGAGCATGACCAGCGACACGGTCAAGATGCCGGCCGTCTCCAGTACGCCCATCAGCGTCGCGACGTTGTTCTGAGCGATGAATCCTTCGGCTGCACTGGCGAAGGACGCACGCTCAGCGGCGGTGCCAGCCATCACGTACTGGTCGCTCAGGTAGACCAGAGCGGGCGCGCCACCGCCAGTCGCCGGATAAGCCAACCCCACGCCCCAGGAGATGATCCCCAGAACGACGCCGATGGCGCCAACGTTCTTGTCGAGATCCTTCAGCACCGGCCAGAAGGAGAGGAATGTCACCATCAGCAGGATGCACGGGAACAGCCAGAGAATCTGCTGCAGGATGTAGACGGACCGGTGATCGGAGATGTACTGCAGCGTCGCCGCGCCGCCCGACGTTGGCGCCTCGGGCACCGTGAAGGTCATGATCAGCGCCGTAATATAGCAGAAGCTTGACAGAAGTGCCGCGACTCCCCCTGCCAGGTAGAGCGTTCGCCAACTGGGGTCGGGCTTCGCCCCGACATCCAGCCTTGGTCGCGAGCGTGTGATGGTTGCCACCGGCGCCTCCTTTCCAGAGAACGCGTTCAGGCGAAGGCGTGCAATCCAACGCGTGCGATCCCGCTTGCTCCGGCTATTCCCAGAGACTCAGTGGGTGTGTACCAGCAGGGACGATTCGATTTTCGCCGCCAGCGTCCCGGTCCATGCGGCTGCTCGCTCCAATTCATCGTCGGCAAGCGGACCCTCGCTCTCCTTCACGATGAAGCTTTCGGGCGGCAGTGCCAATCGCGCGTTATGACGCTGGAGTATGTTGGCGATCGTGTGCGCCGCCGAGCCGGAGAGGAACATCGGCCAGGAGAGACGCGTATCGAACGCCGCGATCGCGAGCCCCTTGAGATCCTTCGGATCGAGCGCGTCGACCCAATCTCGCAACGGCTTGCGCGCACGGTGTCCCTGCGTCGGCCCGCCGATCACCAGCAGGTCGATGTCCTCCAGGCTGACGCCAGCGGCATCGGCGACAGACACCAGGCGCGTGCGGCCATACTGCTCCAGGCGCGCGACAATCACATGAGCCAGCTTCTCGGTATTGCCAAACTGCGTGTCATAGACGACGAGCGATCTCATGGATGAACTCCTTCCAGCATGACACCCGCCGGTTCGCCACAGGGCGAATCTCTATGCCCTACGCTAGTGAGTCCGTCGTTGCAAAGGGACAACGATTCACCCGCGCATATCGCAGCCGCGTATCACTTTTGGGGCGGGGGCGACCACGAAGACGTGGAGGAACTGAGCCAGCCTCAGCCGGCGAGGCGCTCCCCGTCGCGGGCAGCCAGAGCGAGTCCCGAGGCGACCGAGGTGAAGGCATCCTGATCGAGCAGCTTCCGCGGGCCGAAGGTCTCAGCCAGCATGCGGCGAAAGCGGGGGATGAGGGAGGAACCACCGGTGTGCATCACGGCATCGACGTCGTCCGGCGTCAGGCTAGCAGCGGCGAGCGCCTCGTTGATGCATGCCTCCGCCTGGCGCACCCGTATCTCGATCAGCCCTTCGAACTCCCGGCGCGTGAGGGGTTCATCGATCGCGATCTGATCGGCGGCGTAGCGAATATGCTCCTCGTCCCGGTCCGACAGGCTGATCTTGGCGCGCTCGATCTCACGGAAGAGGGGCCAGCCGTGGTTGCCACGCGCCAGCGAGAGGAGCGCGCGCGCCTGCCGGCGTGTCTCGTGCCGGCGCTCCCGCTCCAGATCCCGAAGGAAGCGCAGGGTGCCCGGATCGTTCAGTTCCGGAATGGTGTACCAGCGGCGCACGGTGTCGAGGATGTGCTGCGGCATCGGCAGCTGCTGAGGGCCCCAGTGGAGATGCTCGCCAAAGTAGCGCAGCAGGCGCCGGTCCATTACGTCTTCGTCGAGCAGATCGCCGCCGATCGGCACGCCCGAGGTGGAGAGGACGTCGCGCGCCGTTCCGCCGACGCGCATCACCGTGACGTCGAGTGTGCCGCCGCCGAAGTCGAAGACCAGCACCGTAGCCGGCTCGGCCAGTGCAGCGGCCAGGCGCAGCCCGGCGGCGATCGGCTCCGGCATGAACCCGAACGACGCGAAGCCCGCCTGCCGCAGCGCCAACTCCATGCGCTGCAGCGCCAGGGCATCCCCAGCCTCCGTCTTCGACCAGTGAACCGGCCGCCCGACCAGCGCCTGCGTTACGGGCCGGTCGAGTGCCCGCTCGGCACGCAGGCGCATCTCCCGCGCGAAGGCGGCGATCAAGGCCTCCGGCGTGTAGAACTGGCCGAAGACCTCGGTCCCCTTGAAGCTGGCATCGCCTAACGAGCGCTTCAGCGACTGGAAGAAGCGCCCCGTCTGGTTGACCTCGATTTCGGCGATCACCATCTCGCGTCCGAAGACGGTCTCGATCTCGTGCGTCACCGCCTGCCGCTCGCGGACGATCGTGCGGCCTGCCTCGAGACGAGCAAAGGTCTGGATCGCGTCGTGGCCGATGTGCAGGGAGCCGTCCGGCCGGAAGTAGAGCGTGGTCGGTACCAGAGTCGATCCGGAACGCGCGGTATCGAGCCGGAGCAGCTCCGGAGTGGTGCTCTCCGGTTCGGCAACCGCGATCGCCGAATTCGAGGTGCCGAAATCGAAGCCGATCGCAATCTCGCTCGCCAACGCGTGCCTCCTCTCAAGGTCATCGTGCCCGGGGAAGAATTTTGGGGGGTGAATGATACACGTTTCGCGGCGACGCTGCAGGTGAGGTTGCACTCCGGCTACTGGCTGATGGAGAGTGCCATCGTTATAGCCCGGTCGAGACCCAGCGAGCGGCCATGTGACCAGACTGACGCGAAACCCTGTTCACCGAGCGCCGCGCGCGCCGAGGACACGACCTGCTCGTCCAGATTCCGGTTCCAGAGATAGCGATGCGGTGGTGAGCCGGTCGCCTCGAGCGCCGCCTCTGCCGCACCGAGCAGGCGGGTCGCCACGTCCATATGACCCCGGATGCTCTCGGTCTGGCCCAAGCCCTTCAGGAAATAGCCCGAGTTCACCAGATCACCCAGCTCATAGGCCAGCCGCAGGCCCTCGATGAACCGCGCTTCGGCCAGGTCGTGCCGGCCGCGTAGCTGGGCGATCAGCCCCAGGTTATAGAGCGCCTGGTGCATCGGCACCCGGTCGCCGCCTCGCTCACGCGCACTCGACAAACTCTCCTCGAAGTACGCAGCCGCGCGATCGAGTTCGCCGCGCAGCAGGGGAATGAGACCCAGGTAGCCGACGGTGAACGACGCGCCCCAGTCCGCGCCGGCCTCGGTGAATAACAGGCGGCTCTCGTTGAAGTAGTGCTCTGCTTCCTCCAGTTGTTCTGGGTCCACCAGCAAGAGGGACAGGCCGAGCATCATCGCCGCGACCGCCTGGCCCTTCCGGTCGTTCGCATCGCCGGAGAGGTCATGGGCCAGGCGTAGCGACTCGACTGCCACAGGTCCGTCCCCTTCCGACCACGCCATGCTTCCGACCACCAGCAGCGCCTGCGCCCGGCGCTCTATCGATAGGGAGGTTTCGGCGCCGTCTGCCGCAAGCGCCTCTTCCATCCACCGGCGCGCCTCACGCTGGCGGCGCGCCAGCCACCAGTAGCGCCAGAGCGCCCAGGTCATGGCGATGGCGCTGTCCACATCGCCTGACTCGAGCAGGAACCGGATCGCCGCCCGCAGGTTGTGGTCGTCGTTGCGCAACCGGCTCAACCAGCCGACCTGCTCCGCCACCGTCAGGTACGGTGCCGCTTCCAACGCCAGATCGTGGAAGCACTGGGCGTGACGTCGGGCGACGAGGGCTCGTTCGCCACTGGCACTCAACTGCTCCAGGGCAAACGCGCGAATTGTTCCCAGCATGCCGATCCGCGGCTCGTCTCCGTCGACCGGCTGGCGCTGAAGGAGACTGCTCTCGAGCAGTGTTATGACGTGGTCCAGCACCACGCTACCATCTTCACCCACCGAACAGACCGCCTCGGCCGCGTCCAGCGTGCAGCCGTCGACGAAGATCGCGAGACGGCGGAAGGTGACGCGTTCGGCAGCACCAAGCAAGTCCGTGCTCCAGGCGATCGCATCGCGCATCGTTCGTTGGCGCTCGGGCAGGTCGCGCGGGCCAGACGAGAGCACCTGCAGTCCACCCTCGAGCCGTTCAGCCAGCGCCGGCAGGGACAGAACCGCGACGCGCGCGGTCGCCAGCTCGATCGCCAGGGGCAGACCGTCCAGGCGCTCGCAGATGCGCCGCACCCATCCCGCATTGTCCGGAGTCAGCGCGAAATCGGACTGAACCGATCGTGCCCGCTCCACGAACAGGGCGACGGCAGCCGAATCATGGAGGTCGGTCATCTCCTGAGCACCAGAGCGAGGCAGGTCCAGCGGCGGAACACGATATTCCTGCTCACCCCGCACGCGCAGCCGGGCGCGGCTGGTCGCGATCATCGTTAGCGAGGGACAGGCCGCCAATAGCTCGACCAGGCTTCCGGCGGCATCCAGCAGGTGCTCGCAGTTGTCGAGCAGTAGGAGCGCTTGCCGGTCACGCAGCGCGGCGATGGCACTCTCCAGGGCGTTGTGCTGTGAGGTCTCCCGTGCCCCCACCGCCAACGCGATGGCGATCGGAACCTGGGCCGCCTCCGACAGCGGCGACAGGTCGACGAAGAAGACGCCACCCGGGAAGCTCGTACGCGTCTCGTGGGCCAACTCCGCGGCCAGACGCGTCTTACCGATCCCGCCGGGACCGGTCAGCGTCAGCAGCCGGACACCGGGCCGGTTCAACAGCTCCCGCGCCACCGCAATCTCCCGATCGCGTCCGATCAGTGGCGTCAGGTAGTTCGGAAGGGTGGTTCGCGCGGCGGTCGTTGCCGGAAGTGGAAGCTCCTCGTCCGCCGCGGCGGGCCGGGCGGCCTCGAACAGCGCCAGACGGCCGGCATCCTCAAGGCCAAGGGCCGCGCTCAACTGGCGCAACGTGGCTGGATAGGGGCGTCGGCGCTCACCACGCTCCAGCGCGCCAACGGCCTTGGCGCTCATCGCGGCGCGTTCGGCCAGCTCTTCCTGCGTCAGACCAGCAGCCTCACGCAGGCGACGCAGCATGTCGCCGAACGACTCAGAATGTGCAGTCATCTTCCCATTTGTCTCCGCGCGATCTCGCCAGCTCCCGGGATCGCTAGTATGCCATCGGCCATCGCGAGTGTGGGTGAAGTGTGGCAGAGCTGTGGCGGCTCCGTGGGTCGAGCCAGCGCCAGGAAACCGGCAGACTGGTGACATGAACGGTTCCGGTGCGGGACCGGCGAGACGATCAAAAGGAGCAGATCCATGGACACGACCGCGACGCGACTCGATCCACGAACGGTTGAGGCGGGCGAGGGCCAGACGCTGCGAGTAATCAGCGACCTCGTCACCTTCAAGGCCACGGCCGCACAGACGGGCGGCGCCTACTTCCTCTTCGAGACGTGCACGGTGCCGGGTGGTGGAACGCCGCCTCACCTGCAGCACTATGAGGACGAGACCTTCTTCATCCTCTCGGGCACCTACACCTTCCAGGTGAACGACGAAGTCATCGAACTCGGCCCGGGCGGCTATGCCTTCGTGCCGCGCGAGACCGTTCACGGCTTCACCAACTCCGGCAGCGGGATGGCCCGCATGCTGGTTCTGGTGACACCTGGCGGCATTCACGAGAACTTCTTCATGGAGGCGGGCGCCCCAGTCGACGCGCCAGTCGCACCGCCCGACATCCCGGCGATGCTGGCAATCGCCGCGAAGTACGGCATCGACATCCTTCCGCCACCAGCCGAGTAATCGATCGCGTGTCCTTCACTGGCCGGGGAGTCGCCCATCGACGACACACCCCGGCCGGTTTTGTTGTTTTCAAAGCCAGAGCGGTTGACGGTAAGGGCGGTGGTCCGTATATGGTTGTTGACGGGCGGATTGGGATGACTGGCCGCGAGTACCTGGGCTGAATACTGGTCGTTACCGATCAGCATCGGAAACGAGTTCACGTCTGCCCGGGAATTGTTGTGGTTCGCGGGCTAGTTCGGTCGTTGGCCACGTCCGCCCGGCAATAATGGTCATTGACGAATTAGTCCGGTGATTGGCCGCGTGCGCCCGGGAGTAAACTCACCGGGCTACAAACGCGAAGCCCACTGAAGGGACTGAGGTTCAGTGACCGATTGAGCACCAACACGATCACGGAATGGCAAACATCACACAAAATGAGTCCCTTCAGTGGACTTCGGTTTTGTAGCGCGGTGGCTTTCGCCCCGCGTGAACGGACACGCAGGTACCGAATCAATTCGTCAACCACCATAATTCCCGGTCTACCAAGACGAAGTCCACTTTATGGACTGAACTACCGTGCTCAAGCGGTCCGTGAACTCCCGTCGTCAGTTCCCTCGGCGATTCTCACCCACTCGCGGGTCGGACTTCGTCGTTTGAGCCTGATTTTCAACCCAGGTGAACAAGGGAACCGCCGACACGTCGAGAGGACGCAATGCCGTCGATAAACCGCCACTTCGAACGACTGCTGGCACACATGGCTCCAGATGCCCGGCTGCTGCGGGCCCGTGAACTGACCGGAGGCGTCTCGGCGCGTGTCACCGCGCTCGAGGTCGGACATGCGGATGGCCAGTCGGAGCGATTCGTGGTCCGGCAATATGGCGCGGTCGACCTGGCGCAGAACCCGCATGTCGCGGAGCATGAGTTCGCGCTTCTCGAGGTACTCCATGCCGCAGGGCTTCCCGTTCCGGCGCCGATTTATGTCGACGCCAACGGCGATATCCTGGGCTCGCCGGGGATCGTGGTCGAGTTTATCGACGGTTCTCCTGGCACAAATGGGATTCCAGCGGAGCGGGTCTCCCAGGAACTGGCCAGCCAGCTCGCCCGGATCCATGCGATCGACCCTATGCGCCACGGCCTCACCTTTTTGCCGGATCAGACCGAGCGCAGCGCCCAGAGACTGGCCGGGACACCGACGACGCTCGACGACGAACTGGATGAAGGACGCATCCGCGCGACGTTGAACGCGGCCTGGCCCCTCACGTCCCGCAACCGGCTCACCCTGCTCCATGGCGATTTCTGGCCCGGCAATACCCTCTGGCTCGACGGCCGCCTCAGCGGCATCATCGACTGGGAAGACGCCGGAATCGGCGATCCACTCGCCGACCTGGCCAACACCCGGCTCGAGCTGCTCCTCTTCTTTGGCCAGGACGCTCTGGACCGCTTTACCTCCCACTATCTCGCGCTAAACACCGTCGACACGTCCGGACTCCCCTACTGGGACCTGTGCGCCACGCTCCGGCCGATCACCGGCATGCCGGACTGGGGACTCGACGCCGACACCCTCCATTCCATGCGCACCGGGCTGGAGGCGTTCATCAACCAGGCGTTCATGGCTCTGGACCGGAAGTAGGTCTCACGTAGCTACTGGGATATGACGCACGTGCGGCGAGGCGCCGCTCATCCCCTGTCACGAACCTGTTACGGAATTCGCTGCGTTCTTGATGTTGTCGCTATGGACATCGTCGGACGATGGAGATAGGAGACCAGGCTATCGCAATAGGAGGTCGGAAGATGGCCACCGTTCCACGCACGTATCGCCCCGCCACGCAGATTCATCACTGGCAAGGCCAACTAATATGGATTCTCGGCGCGGGTGTCGTCGGCTTCGCCATGACCGAGATCTTCACCAGTCTGCTCGAGCTTTCGCGCCCCTGGTGGGTTTTGGCCGACGTCGTCGCGGTCTCGCTGCTCGCGGGCGGCTATGCCAGTTGGGCGAATATCCGGCCGGGGGAAGTGATCCGGAGACACTGGCTTGCGGGCGCCATCCTCGGCGCGGTTATCGCCGCCGTCGTCGTCTTCAGCGCGATCGCCACGCAAGATGCCTCGCCGCGCGATCACGGGCTCACCTTCGTCTGGGAGATCGTCTGGCTCGGTGTCGTCTACGGGGCTGCTGACGCGATGTTGCTCAACATCATTCCCGTCTATGCCCTGTGGCAGGCATCGACTGAGCTGGGACACACTCGTACGCTCCAGGGCAAAGTGCTGACCGGCGTGGTGGCCCTGCTGGCGAGCTTGCTCGTCACCGCGATGTACCACGCAGGCTACGCTGAGTTCCGCAGTGCCGACATGCGCGAGCCGCTCGTTGGCAACAGCCTGATCAGCCTCGCCTATGTCTTGAGCGGGAATCCCATCACCGCCTTCGCCGGGCATATCGCGATGCATGTCGCCGCGGTGGTGCACGGCATTACCAGCACCGCGATCCTGCCACCGCACTACTAGTGGCGGATCCCGCAAGGACGTGCAGCACCGCCAGGATCCTGGCGGTGCTGACCATCCCCAGAGCCTCGTGACTGTAACGACCGTGGCTAGAACGTGACGGTGCTGCGCTCCGCCGCCTTCTGAGCAAACCTGATCGGGTCGATAAACTGGGCGTTCTTACCTTCGAAGTCGCTCTGCGTCACCCCACGGGCAACACTGCAGGCTCCTCAGACATGGATCGGTATCTTCTGCTCAATCGCCTGCTGCAGCAATTCGGTGAGGGGTGGAAAACCAACACCGTGAACCGTCTTGGCGATCTCGTCCTTCATCAGATAGACCGCCTCGATGATCAGCGCGATCTCGACGTCAATACCCGAGGTCTTGGCACCGATCGCTGTCACGAAGGGAATGACCGCACGAGTCGGGTCATCGGTTCCATGGGTACCAACGAGAAAGAGTTTGTTGTCCGCCATCGTCACGCTCCGCTCATTGACGCGTCGGCCAGTTTCACGATGGTGATCGTGAACACTCCCCCTTCCCCATCGTGCAACTCGCTCCGGCAGTTGAGGTCCTCCACCAGTGATGGAATGGTGAAGCGCGCCGGAGCAAAGTCGCTCACAACCTCGAGTCGTTCGCCCAACGAAAGATGCTGGACCATCCGGTAGACCTCGGTCGTTGGGTAGGGACAGACTTTGCCCCGCAGATCGAGCTGAATCACGTACTTTCCTCTCGATTCACCGGTCAATGACGCGCCTCAAGCAACGACAATCAGTCGCAAGCCATGGCGGCAAACTACCCGGCAGCATTCCCCGAGATCGTTAAGATCGCTGATGAGAACGAAACGAATGCGTATATATGTCAAGTTTTGTGACGCGTATAGCATAGCGATCCGCGGACGGCCTGTCACCGTGCCTGCTCATGAGTTCGCGTCGTTCGGGAGTTTCGCTCCGTTGCCGCAATCAGGGGAGCCGGTTCACGGTGCAGGCGACGGCGCAGTGCCGGGTCTTCCCAACAGCCGACGAGCAGGCCGGCGAGATGCTGGGCGTCCGCGCCGGCCGGGATACCGCCTCACTGGCGAGACTCCTCCACCCAGGACGCAGCCCATAGATCCCCAGTGTTCGTCGACATCCATGGCGCGGATTCCCACGGCCTTTACAAATCTCTCCGCATTGGCCAGGATAAGGGAGCGCGACGACGAGATCCGAAACACACGCACACATTGTCTGACCGGCGCTCACCACTGGGCGCTCGATCACGTTTCCGTTCTGACGTCAGCAGGACTTGTCTGCTCAGAGCTAGTGCGCTGCCACTATGCGCGAGAACGCAGCTCAGAATCAGGGATGGCGGAAAGCTCTCATGCGGGAACACCCGGCCGAACAGCCGCTGCGGGACGAGCCGATGGCACGACCGGAGCCAAGCGCGCGCGCGGCTCTGACGGATGATTCGAGTCAGGCGCGACGCGCCAACCCGGCGATCGCCCTCATCCAGCGACTCAACCCGAGCGAGACCCAGGTGCTGGTCGCCAGCGGGATCGCCGTCGGCATCGGCGCGGGGCTCGGCGCGGTCCTCTTCCGCTATCTGATCCAGTTCTTTGAGTACGTCTTCTTCGATGTGGTCGAACCGGCGCTGAGCAACGGTCTTCGGCTCGGCCGCCGTGATCTTCATCCCAGCTCTTGGTGGGCTGATCTTCGGTCCGCTCATCTACTTCTTCGCTCGGGAAGCCAAAGGGCACGGCGTACCCGAGGTGATGCAGGCGGTCGCACTGCGAGGAGGGCGGATCCGACCCGTTGTCGCGGTGGTCAAATCCCTGGCATCAGCCCTCTGCATCGGCTCGGGCGGATCGGTTGGCCGCGAAGGCCCAATCGTCCAGATCGGCTCAGCGCTCGGCTCGACCTTCGGCCAGCTGCTGCGCATGTCAGACGACCGCGTACGTACGCTCGTGGCTTGCGGCGCGGCGGGAGGCATTGCGGCCACCTTCAACGCGCCGATTGCCGGGGTCTTTTTCGCCCTGGAGATCATCCTGGGGGAGTTCACCACACGTGCCTTCGGCGTCGTGGTGCTGGCCAGCCTGACGGCCTCGGTCATCGGCCGTGCCGCCTTCGGCAACGTCGCGGCCTTCCCGGTGCCGAGCTACGAACTGGTGAGCGTCAGCGAGCTGCCCCTCTACGCCCTGCTGGCGGCACTCGCGGCTGTGGTTGGATTCGGCTTCACACACACCCTCTACTGGTTCGAGGACCGCTTCGACGACATCCGCATGAAGGAGTACCTGAAGCCGGTTCCCGGCGGGCTGATGGTCGGACTGCTGGGGCTGGGGCTGCCGCAGATCTTCGGCGTGGGCTACCCGGCCATGGAGAAGGCGCTGCACGGCGAATACGCGCTCGGCCTCCTCTCGATTCTGATCCTGGCCAAGGTGCTAGCGGTCTCACTGACGATCGGGTCAGGCGGATCGGGCGGTGTCTTCGCGCCATCGCTCTTCGTCGGCGCGATGCTCGGTACCAGCTTCGGCTCGGTCATCCATATGCTGCTGCCGAATTCGACCGCGCCGGCCGGGGCCTACGGCCTGGTCGGCATGGCCGCGGTCTTCGCTGCGGCTGCACATGCGCCGATCACGGCCGTCATCATCCTGTTCGAGCTGACCGGCGACTACAAGATCATCCTGCCGCTGATGGGTGCGGTCGTGATCAGCACGCTCGTCTCCGAGGCACTCAGCAAGGAGACGATCTACACGCTCAAGCTACGTCGCCAGGGGATCGATCTGCTGGCCGGAGGTGAGGTCGACCTGCTGCGCTCGATCAAAGTCTTCGAGGCGATGACGACGTCGGTGCCGATCATCTCGCGCGATCACAGTGTGGCGGAAGCGAGCGAACTGCTGGGGCAGAGTCGCGAGCACGCGCTAGCGCTCATCAACAAGGCGGGTGAGCTCACCGGTCTGGTCACGATTGGCGACGTCAATACCGCGATGATGGAAAACAAGCCGGGGCTGCCACTGAGCGGCATCGCAACCCGCCCGGTGGTCACCGTCTTCCCAGACGAGTCGCTATCTCAGGCGATCCGCCGCATGAACGTGCGCGACGTCCAGCAACTGCCGGTGGTGCGCCGCACCAATCCGAAGCGCATGCTCGGGATGTTAAGACGCAACGACATCAGCCGCGCCTACAGTCAGGCCATGCTCGAGCGCATGGAGACCGAGCACCAGCGGCCCGTCAAGCCGAGCGACCTGCGCGGCACGCAGCTGGTCGAGGTGCCGGTCGGTCCCACCAGCCCGTTTGTCGGCGTCCAGCTCAAGACGCTCGACCTGCCGCGTGATGTACTCGTCATCGCCGTCGAACGGGGCGACGAGACCGTCATCCCGCATGGTGACACACTGCTCCAGGCGGGCGATCGCATGCTCTTCCTGGTGCAGCAGGACCACGTCGTCGCCTTCCACGAGCACCTGGCGACCCGGCTCGGTGAGGCTGGCGCCGGAGCGTGAGGCGTCGAGACTGGCTCACGCGGCAGGTGCGGGTAGCGCGGAATGGCGGGCATCGCCTCAAGAGTCAGTACCAGCGTCTGATAACGAAACGGTGATTTCGAGACGCGATATTGAGACCTTCGAAGCTTCGACGACAAGTGGACGAAAAGCCCGTCCTGTCGGGCATTCTCGCGTTCGGTCGCCGTTGGCGAGAACAACGGCACGGAGTCAGTTTCGGTGCGCTCAAGAAACGACCGTGTCTGAGGCGAATTAACCAAGGTCGGAGTCCTTCAGATTTACTGCAGCCTGTTGGAGTCAACCTATGATTGTCCCGCACCACGACCTCAGGCTGACTGTTGCTACTACGCCACCAATGCATGCAGGCGAACGACCGCACTCCGATCAGTGAGCAGGATGTCTCGCAACACATCTCGTTGTTCTGGAGCACGCTTGGCGACTTCCTCAAGCGATGCCGCGACCCGCAGCCGCACACTCGTATCTGGATCGTGGACAAGGATCACACCGACATCAGGCAGAGAATGGGGGATCTTTGCCCACATTGAGATCGCCATCCTCCGAACATGGGCACTCGGATGTTCGACAAGCTGTCGGACGTCGAATCTCGGGCGTAGTGCATCGTCAAGATTTACTAAGGCGACACATGCTGTCGCTATCTCGCCATCGTCGCCTTTGAAGAATAGGTCGCTCGCGAGACTGACAATCTGCTGTGCGTGCTCTTGACGCGTTGCCAAGCGTGCTCCACAGACGAGCGTACTTTGAGGGAGCATACCCGCACCAAAATTGAATCGGAATCGACTCAAGAGGTGCCGGCTGCCCCGTGTGAACTGATCAATGTCACTCACGGGAAGGGAGGGATCGGTGAGCCTAAACACTGTGTCGAACAGCTCCTCGCGAAAGTGGGACGGAAGGCCATGCGCCAGATTGGAAACTCCACCCAATGCAGACGCTCGGTACTCCTCCGGATACTTCGGCTGTGCTGCAATGGTGACGAGGTGACGAGCCACCGCTTCTTGCTGGTCCAGTGGTAACAACGCGACGAAGACGGCCGCGACGTCCAAGTTGGAGAACAGGCCCCAGGACTGCTGGTGCGGCTCTGGGTCCATATCGAGAATCCTATTAGCCCGCCTCGTTGCTTCTTCGAGCACAGCAGCATGCCTGTCATGGGCAAACGCGAGCATCTCTAACACAAGCGGTGATCCGTCAGTTGCAATCTGCGCCATGCGATCACGAAGTTCCCTGTCTTTGCCAAAGGCGTTCGACGCAAATGATCTCAGCTGAGCCCAGGTTCCTACGGAAAAAGCAAGCTCTTTTTGCCCCAATAGTCGGTGGAGGCAGGCCCCAACGCGTTGACGCAGACGCGGCTTTGACCAGTAGAGGCGTATCAAAATATCAACGAGACTATCGTCCTCTTGCCGGCCGTGGCCAGGCTCTCTCTGAATCAGTGGTTCGAGCTTGTCGAGAACATCGGTGGCCCCGTCTTCTGGCAATTGAAACGTGATGCTGGCGATGGCCTTCCAGGCCTCCATGATGATCCGCCGCGACGGCCCCGGCCAATTCGATCCACGCGTGAGTTCGAGCAACCGAGGAATTAGCCGCTCGACATCCCCGTCCGGAATCAGATCACCGCGCGGGGCAATTGCGGCCAAGCAAGCCGCCAACTGCCACGGAACAGGACTACTGAGGGTTTCTTGCACGGGGAGGCGCTGAGCAACCGATTGAGCCACACTGGCCGTCTTAAGCGAATCACCTGCCAGAATGTAGTTCGTGATGGCCGGCAACGGTTCACCCACCCGAGCATAGAGGTCACCCAAGAACGTGCGGGCCTCAAGCTCTGCCGTAAGGTTGCCCGAAACCATCGTCTCCCAAAGATAGCGCCGGAAATTCTTGTGAGCATCGGGGTACTTTTCGTTATGAAAGGCGTCGAGCCCAGCGCTTCGCGCATCTCTCCCACCTCTAGTGCGCTTGTCCTCCTTCGCTAGCGTTCGAGCGAGGCGGCCGGATTCGGCGCCCTCCTGTATGTCAGTTCCATAGCGAAAATGGATGTTGGCTATCGCCAGCAATGCGGATGCGGCATCGCCTAGGTGCTTTGCATTTGTTAGTTGGAGGATTGCGATCCTGTAGGCGTCGATTGCCTTACCGGGCTGACCAGAGAGCGCGAGATGTCGACCACGACGAGCATAGACCAGCCCAGCGTCAGCTGGTCCCAACCGTCCCGTCGCTGCCTCTCTAAGGAGTTGATCCCAGTCACCGCTTATTTCGGCAAGCAGCAGGCGCTTGCGTGCTTGTACGTCCTCGAATTGAACGGAACCCTCGGCATTCAACCAACGCTGTAGTTCCTCAGTAGTATTCGCATCGAACTGTTGATCGACAAGCAGGTACTCTCCGAGTCGTACCGCAAGCATCGAGACCCAAGCATCACTCAGAGCATTCAGTTCCTGGAGGGCTATTTTGATTGTTTGGACTGACCGCTCGGGATCCTCATACCACTGATCCAACGCCTCGATTATGTCGAATCGCAGAGCCTGCCGCGATCCAACCGAGTCGTGATGTTCTGTGAGCCGACGCATACACGTCGGTGCGAGGAAATCCGCTCCTGACTCGAGATCCGTTGTTACTTCCCCCAGCCAGATCTCATAGGCCTCTTCGATGACGCCCGCATCCGCGAGGAACTGTGCCTGTCGCTCTCGAATCTGCCTTGCGTGGAAACCAAAACCCGCATTATCCAAGCGCTGTGCGATGCGCTCCAGTATCTCCACTGCGTCGCGGGGGTTCGCGAGCGCATCGGCCTGTGCCTCCAAGTGTGCTAACCCAAGCGCCGTGATCGGGCCTCTCAGCAATGTATCGGGGCTGATATCTGAGGATTCCCGCACAGAGGTGCTTGGTTTCCGTCGATAGGCCGGTCCGCAAAATTGATCTCGCCATGCGGGCCCGAAGAACGATTCGACGAGGTCCGGCTGCGTCCTCAAGAAACTCGATAGACGGTCACGGTGGTACAAATCGATCGTGAGTTCGGGATACTCGTGCCGACACTCCAGAAGCGCATCGAGGACCAGTGTCGAACGTACCGGAGAAGCGGCGAAGAGGACGAATCTGCTGGGATCGAACGGTCTCCGTCCTCCTGCGAAGTCCCGTACGGCCTCTTTCAAGCCGGTGGCGGTCAAGGATTTGACGCGGCGACTCTGGTAGACGGATGTCTGGCCCCCGCTGGTAACACCATAAACGTCGATGCCGTCCTGCTTCTGCCCGCGCTCTCCATAGAGCCCAAAATCCACGGCTCCGTCGATTCGCTCAGCGATGCGCAAACAGAGATACTCGAACGCTTCCCAGGACAGACCGCGAAACGGCAGAAACTGCGGCCTCGTCTTCACTGGTGGTTCAGGAAATGCACCGATCTGCGGTGGCTGAGATAGATGGCGCGGGAGATCGTCGGTCATGCTACGTATATGTTAGCTTAGCGAGGTGCCAGCGAAAATCAACAGCCCATTCCTTATGCGTCGTACAAGCGCTCAACTATATGCATCTTCTCACAGTGTACAAGCATTGAACGTCAAAGCGAGACCTGCGGCCTCCGAGGCGTAGATTCCGAGATGTGTTTCGAGACGTCTGGAAAACGGAGGTTGGCGAGAAATCGTAAAGCGCCTGGAATCGCGCGAACTCAGAATGAAGCAGCGATTCGGCGTTGAGAATCGACCGACCCGCCTGGTCCCGCTGCGAGATTCCGCTGCGCAGAACGACCCCTCTGCGAACGACGACGTTCTGGCACACTAACAGGACATATCGTCGTCTGCTCAGTGTCGTCCAGCCGCAGCGCGTAGCGTGACACGTCTCACCTTCACGAGCACCTAGCACCCGGCTCGGCGAAGCAGGCGCCGGAGCGTGAGGCGTCGAGACTGGCTCGCGCGGCAGGTGCGGGTAGAGCGGAATGGCGAGCATCGCCTCAAGAGTCAGTACCAGCATCTGATATCGAAACGGTGATTTCGAGACGCGATATTGAGACCTTCGAAGCTTCGACGACAAGTAGTCGAAAACCGTATCTCAACGGGCATTCTCGCGTTCGGTCGCCGTTGGCGAGAACAACGGCTCGAAGACGGCTCCGGGAAGTTTAAAAGACGGAGGTTAAACGAGACTCATTAGGAACGCGGGTTGACGAAGAGCCGAACGTTCAAGCACCGTCACCGATCGGTCCCACATCATGGTGGCGCCGGTAACTCAGCCGCGGTCGTGAGAGCCCGCCGCGGTTGGACGGCTGTGCTTGGCTGAGAACCCGGCAGTACGCGTAGAGCGCATCGTAGAGCGGCGCCGTCACTCTAAGTTTTTCGTGGTCATCGGGGATGGTTTGCTGCAAACCACGCAATACCGCATCGATCCCAGCCGCCTCCGATCGACGGCCACGTCGCGGCGGGACATCCACATCCGCGATGATCCGACCCATCTCGACCAGACCCGGGTCCGCAGTCAGTTGGTGACGTTCCAGCATCACCTGGAACGTGCACAGCTCGCCTTCATGGCTGTAGTCCGCCCCGCGCATATCGAAGGTGTGCCCATCGAGGGTCGCTGGATCGATATCGCCGGGGATAAACACGAACTCGGCCCCTGGGTCGATCGAGCGGCTAATCAGCCACGGGCAGGCCGTCCGATCAACATGGGCGTTCTGGCGCGTGAACCACTTCATGAATCGTCCCCGGTCTTGGCGTCTCGGTACGCGTTCTCGAGAAACGATTCGAGGAGTTCCTCGCACTGCGCGAGCAATCGCGTAACCTCGTCGTGCCCAGCCGCGCTAAAGTGGTCGCGCGCGATTACCTGCTCGCTCCAACGCCGCAGCTTGTCCAGATCAGCCTCGAGCTCTTCGAGTTCGTGGAAGCTGACGTTGCGATGCTCGCGTTCACGTTGCACATGAGCCAAGAAATGTCCGGCCTCGTCGATCAGTTCCTGATATTCCCGGGCACTGGCCGCCTGCGCCGATGCCACAATGTCTGCCGTACGCTCCGAGCTAATGCGTGCGCCCTCGACCAGCGTCGCCTGCCCATCGAGGTCGGACACCTTGGCGGCGATCATCTGGAAACGGTCGCGCGTGTTCTCCCGTTCCGGCAGGGCCCAGACACCATCGCGAACGGAAACCGCGCCAGTACGCTTCAACTCACGCCAAATGGCCGCGCGCTTGCGCGACGGTTCCGCCGGGACTGTGTAGATCAAGAGCAGCCAGGTCAGTTCCACAATCGTACGTTCCGCTTGAAAAGCCATCTAACGTGTGTTATCGAGTACCATCTCACGAGAGGGGTCGCATCCGCGCGTGAATGATGTCCGTTCGAGGAGGAGTGAGTGCCACGACACGTGTATCTGCAGCCGGATGCGCTGGATCCGGTCTTGCCGCACGAACTGGTCCTGGCGCTCGCCCGCCGTCACACGCCTGCCCAGCGCGTTCATGCCGTGGAAGAATCGGGCGGCGAGGCCCGCACGTATCTCATCGACGACGAGCTTATCCTGAAAGTGCAACGCCCCCAGCAGCTCAGGCCGCTGACGAGTCTGGCGAAAGAGGTCTTCTTTCTCCAACAGCTCGCAGAACTCCCCCCGAAGTGCCAGGTCAGCGTGCCCCGCGTGATCGGCCACGGGCGTTCGGATACCGGCATCGAATATACCCTACTCACCCGGATGCCCGGTCAGGCATTGCGACGGAGCGAGTTGGCTCCGGCCGCTCGTGAGACCGCCCTCGTCGAACTGGGGCGCACGTTGCGCCGGATCCATGCACTCCCCATCGACCCATTTATTGCGAGCGGGACCGTGCCGGGTGATTTGACCTTCATGGACACCATGACCCGCATCGCCGAGCCCTTGCTCGACCGGGCACGCGACGTGCGCGAGCGTGGGATCTCCTGGACTTTCCCGCTCACAATCGAGCAGATCGCCGGGCGCTCGTTGTCGTCGCTGCCCCACACCGAGGAACGTGCCGCACTCCACTCCAATCCATACGAGGAGCATACCTTCGTGGACCCCGACACGGGGATGTTCACCGGGCTGATCGACTTTGGTGACGCCTATATCAGCCATCCGGCGCTGGAGATCCGGCGCTGGAACAAACCCGCCGATCGCGCCGCGATCCTGGCTGGCTACCAGGAGGACGGCCGGGTGAGCGATGACTGGCTGTCCGTCTGGCGCGCTCTCATGATCGTGGCCGACGTCGATACCCTGGTGCGCGCACCGGAGCGGTCGGAGCCGGCCCGCCGGGACCTCGAGATGCTCTTGAGCGAACTCTAGCGGAGCCAGAGCGATGGATCATGTGGTCGATCTCCAGCACATCACGAAAATCTATGCGGGGCAAGAAGTCTCCAGACGGGGTACCTCGCTGCAGATGAGTGGTCCGGCCTTGTGGTTCCACAACCTCGGTCGGGCCCTGCAATTGACCTCCAGTTCGTCGCCGCCCGTCCAGGCCCTAAATGAAGTGTCGCTGCAGATCGCGGCTGGGGAGATCTTCGGTCTGGTCGGACGCAACGGTTCCGGCAAAACGACGCTCATCAAGATCATGGCTGGCCTGATCCGCCCGACCAGCGGCGAGGGGTCGGTCGTTGGTCTCTCCCTGAAGGAACCACAAGAAATTCGTAAACGCGTCTCGTACGTCTCGACCACGGGCTGGATGGGACTCGAATGGCCGCTCACCGCTGAAGAGAACATTCGCTACTTTGCGTCCCTCTGTGGTATGCCGGATCGACTCGGGCGAGAGCGCACTGAGCAAGCCTTGCACGACGTCGACCTATGGAACGACCGCAAGAAGTACCCCTCGCAGCTCTCGAACGGCATGCGCCAGCGCGTGATCCTGGCACGCGCACTTCTCTTCCGCACCCCGCTGGTGCTGCTGGACGAACCAACCGTCGGCCTTGATCCACTCACGACGCGCTCCATGTTGGAGTTCATTCGTGGCCCGTTGCGCCAACGCGGACAGACGATCGTGCTGACCGACCATCAGTCCGCCGAGATGGAGGCCGTCGCTGATCGGATTGCAATCCTCCGCGAAGGTCGGTTCTGGCGACAGGGCACGCCACGCGAGATCGTCGCCAGTCTCGCCGGGCTGACCGTGGTTGAAATCCGCACCGAGGAGATGGATCTCCCGGCTGCCACACCACCTGAGATTGTGGTCGCTGCGCAGCCAATCGAGCGTCCCGGTGCACTGGGCGAGCGGGTCTGGCGCGTACACGCCCACCGCTCTCCGGACGCGCTGAAGCAGGTGGTAGATTGGATTGAGCAGCCGACGGGGCGCATCGTCTTCCTGGCCGAGAGCACGCCGACATTGCGTGACCTCCTCTCACTCCCGGATGAGTTGGTGCGTGCGGACGCTGCCGCCAGCGGTCTTGACGTGGCAGTCCGCCAATGAGTCACTCACCGGAATCGACCGTCAGTCGCGTGGCCGTGGACGCTGAGGCGCCGGCTGCCACAGTGGCCGGACGGCGGCGTCTCTCGCGGGAGTTTGTGGCGCTCTGGGCCTTCGGCATGCGCGAGTACCGCATCTGGCAGTCCTACCGCGTCAACCAGGTGCTCTGGCTGACCAACCTCTTCGTCACCACCTATCTCTTCTTCCTGCTCGGCAAAACGCTGGCCGGTGATGCTGCCAAGGTCATCCCGGCGGCGTACGGCACGAACTACATGTCGTTCATCGTTGTCGGGGTCACGATCAACGTCTTCATTAACACCAACCTGGTCGACCCCTACATCCGCATCCGTCGCGCCTACTTTCAGGGAACGATGGATCTTTTCCTCCTGAGTCCCATGTCGATCTACACACCGCTGCTCGGTCTCATGAGCAAGTCCGCTATCGACGATTACCCTCGCCTCTTCTTCACCTTCGGTTTCGGTATGCTCCTTTTTGGGGCGACATTCAGCTTCCAGTATGTCTGGCTGGCGCTCTTCTTCACCGTCCTCTTCCTGGCCGCTGGCTTCGGCATCGGGTTGCTCAGTGCCAGCTCCTTCCATCTGTTCGACATCAAGCAGGGCACCGCGTCCTCATCTGGCACCGGAACAGGTGGGTCGCTCGAACCAATCAGCTTCATCGTTCAGGGACTACTGGCGACGCTGGTGGCGGGTACCTACTACCCGGTGACCGTGCTGCCGATGCCACTGCAGTGGCTGGCCTGCCTGATCCCGCACACCTACGCATTTGATGCCCTGCGGCGCCTACTCGACCCCAACGCGCAGATGGGGCAGGCGGTGCTGCCGATCCAGCACGCGCTTCCGTGGCTGTCGCCGATCATGGTCGACGGACTCGCCCTGGGGCTCCTCACCGTGACGCTGCTACCGCTCGGTTTCTACCTCTATGGTCGCGGCATCGAGCGGGCGCGCGGGAAGGGGACGCTGACCCGATGGCAGTAATCAACGTGCATGGCGTCACCAAGCGGTACCGACAGGGTCGCGGCGACCCCGTGACCGTCCTGCGTGATATCGATCTGCGGGTCGCGGAGGGTGCAGTTCTCGGGCTGCTCGGCCCCAACGGGGCCGGCAAGACGACGCTCATCAAGATCCTGGCCGGTCTGCTGCGACCAGACGGGGGCGGCGGAACCGTCCTCGGCTTTGATCTGCTTCGCCAGCACGCCGACATCCGAGCACGGGTTAACCTCGTCGCACCTACCGCTGACGTCGGCATCGACAACAATCTCACGGTTCGCCAGAACCTCATCTTCTGGGCACCGATCTATGGCCTGCGGGGGGCCGCTGCGCGCTCCCGCATTGCCGATCTGCTTGAACAGCTGGAGCTAACCGACAAGGCCGACGCCTGGCCGATGCACATTAGCGCCGGACAACGCCAGCGCCTCGCCCTGGCTCGCTCACTCCTGGCGGAGAACCGGCTCGTCTTTCTCGATGAGCCGACCAACAAGCTCGATTTAGAGGGCGTCCGCTCGGTCCGGGCCATGATCGCACAGTTGAACCGGGAGCTTGGGGTTACCGTTGTGTTGACAACCCACGTGATGGAGGAGGCCGACGAGCTGTGCGGAGATATCGCGCTGCTCCATCAGGGTGTCCTTGTCGCGCACGCACCGACCGCGGAGTTAACGCGATCCCTGTCGCTCACGCGTCCCGTCACCATCACCTTGCGCGATGCGGAGTTGCCCGACGGCGACTGGCTAGCGTGTCTCGGGAGCTTGCCCGGTGTGACGGCGCTGCATCCCCCAGCGCGCGATGGATCGGGCCGAGTCACCCTGTCTGTTGAGTCCACCGATTTGCGTGCCACGACACCGGCGCTGCTATCACACGTCAGGTCCGCCGGCCTCGCACTGGCCAGCATGCAGGCGGAGCCGGTCACGCTCGACGACGTCTTCACGGCTTTGGGGGCCGCCTGATGAAGGGCGAGGCACTGGTGCTGGCACAGGAGTCGCAGCAGGGAGGCGCACTCGCCTTCCTCCGCGCCTGCTGGGTGTCTGGATGGCTCGAGTACCGTAACCTGCGCTACTACCCCATCAGTCTCGGCCTGGCGGCCATCCAAGAGGTCACCACCGTCGGAGTCTGGTACTTCGTCGCGCGATTCCTGCACTCGGCAGCGGATGCTTCAGTGGCGCAGTACGGCGGCAACTACCTGGCCTTTGTGGTGCTCGGTGTGCTCCTCAACCAGGTGGCGCTGGCGGCGCTGACCGGTCCGTTCCAGACCGTCGCCGACGCGTTTTGGGATAAGCGCCTGGAAACGTATCGCCTCTCGATTCACGGCATTTGGGCCAACGTGCTGGGTCGGCTCGCCTGGGACGTCACCTTCTCGGCCGTCCTACAGCTGGCAGCTCTCGTGATCCTGATCGCGGTCGGGGCTGTCCAGATCCACGCCGGGATCCACATCGAATTGGCGCTGCTGGCCTTCCTATTGCTCATCGGCGCCAATGCCGGAATCGGCATCGCCGGCGCCAGCCTCTTCTTTCTGTTGGAGGTCAAGAATGGCTCCGATCCGATCACCTGGGCGTACAAATATCTGGTTATGCTGGCCGCTGGACTGTACGTCCCGGTCATGCTCTTACCCGTCTGGCTCCGGGTGACGGGAGAGGCGCTCCCGCAGACCTACGCCTTCGCGGCCGAGCGGAGCATCGTGCTGACCGGGTCGGGCTGGTTCCAGGGCTCCGTTGGGCATGATCTCGTCTGGCTCGCAATCGGCACGCTCATCGCGGTGAGCGCCGGCTTTGCCATGCTGAATCTCGCGCTGCGTCGTGCCGAACAACGCGGCGGAATCGGCGTCGTCGTCTGACGCTCGAGCAGATCGATTCGACCTTCTCCATCAATCCCCTGCGCATAACGACCCCGATACGAGCCCCGATGTTCTACGCAGACGACGTGGGCAGATGCAGCGGTGGAGCGCTGCAACGTGGTCGCCTTTCACGAGCACCTGGCGACCCGGCTCGGCGAGGCTGACGCCGGAGCGTGAGGCGTCGAGACTGGCTCACGCGGCAGGTGCGGGTAGCGCGGAATGGCGGGCGTCGTCTCAAACGTCAGTACCAGCGTCTGATAGCGAAACGGTGATTTCGAGACGCGATATTGAGACCTTCGAAGCTTCGACGACAAGTAGTCGAAAACCGTATCTCAGCGGGCATTCTCACGTTTGGTCGCCGTTGGCGAGAACGATGACTCGAAGACGGTTCCGAAGCGTTTAGAATACGGAGGTTAAACGAGACACCTACGGCGAGGAACATCGG
Organism: uncultured Chloroflexia bacterium; assembly: GCA_963728335.1. Lineage (GTDB taxonomy): Bacteria > Chloroflexota > Chloroflexia > Thermomicrobiales > Thermomicrobiaceae > CALAGB01. The sequence continues at coordinate 64,663 of CAVSJP010000003.1, read as the reverse complement.
ATCTTCCGCCTCAGCGCCACAGTCTTGCTGCCGACCATGCTTGCTCAACGTGGCAACTGACGACAGCGGAAACAACTTCCGGCCGCGAGGCAATGCGGCTCAGCCTCATACGGCCCGGAGAACTCGGGCGCTCTGCATTGGGCAGCACGTAAGTCACGTAACCGAATCGTTGAGTTAGTCCGCTGCGTCGTCCGAAGGAAGGAATTGCCGGAACCGAACGAAGGTTTCCCACGCCTGGAGCTCCGGCAACCGTCGGAAGACCGCGGTGGAGAAGTCGGCCAGGAAATCACGCACCCCGACACAGAATTCCGACAAAGGTACCGAAAGCTCAATATCAAATCCTGATGTGATGTGAATCATTTCGTCTGATCGCCTGAAATCGATGCGGGTCGCTCCGTCTTCCTCCTGATAGCGGGCCTCTTGACTTGCATCGCCGAAACACAATTCGTTTCGAATGGTGACCAATCGATACGCGAGGTCGACGATCGATAGCCCCCAGCCCGTAATTTGCGTCACATCCGCGAGCGGATACCAAGGATCGCCCTGCTCCATCGCAATGGTCCGCCCCTGTTCCCTCAACTCCAGTATGAGCTCGGGTGGGAAGAGCAGGTGACCGTTGTACTGGAACTGTACCGCGCCAACCAGCATGTGGTACAAGGGCATTTTGTGCCGGTCGTAGTCACTTTTCGGCCCCTCCTCTTCCGCGATGGCGGCTGCGTACTCCCACCCGTCTGTTGTCACATCCCACGAAATCAGAAACGTCATTGATAGCTGCTTTCTCCATCCGTTGCTTCCGTCAACTACCACAGGCTAAACGGACCCAACATCTGATTGTTCGGGACCGGGTAGGCGGTGCTGATCCAGCCGCTCGTGTTGTATTTGATCATTATTGTTTGTGAATTAACATAACGCCACCCTCTCCCTGCGGGCGGAGTCAACGCACGTCCGATATTGAAGTCAAACTGAGCCGTGAGCTGGCATTCAGACTCGCCGCTGAAATTGCGTTGTGCAACGCCGCCGCTCAACGCTGCAATGAGCAGAGCGCGAAGTTGATTCATGGTGACCTCATTAAAATGGCCTTTGCCATCTGCTTTGGTCTCCGGCGGGCCGTGCTGTTCTCGAATCTTTGTCTCCAACCCAGGATTCAGCCCGCGCTCTAGGATCGCTTTCGCGTTGGTGGCCCCGACTCGGCAGTTCGAATCATCTCCGCTTCCCAAGTCGGGCAGTACAGGGACCTCAAGCGGTCTCGGCGCTGGGTCGGTTGACGGTTGGTTGACGGTGGGCAGGTCCGGGAAGGTCTGGATCGCATTCCGCGTCGCGGTGACGCCAGCTGTCCAGGCGCCCGCCACCGCCGCTGAGCCGTACTGGGCAAACAGCCCTGCGGTAGACACCGCCTGCGTCCAACACGCACTGCCAAGATCCAGGAAGCAGACCAGAACCCCCACGGTGAAGACCAGCACGGCGGTCCCGGCGAAGCAGGAGCGCACACTGCAGATCGCGGCCGTCAAGAGCGCCGCTGACCGGTAGGCGATCTGCATGGCTGCCGCCGCCACCATCGGTCCGGTGATGTCCGTTCCGGCGAGCGCGTTATGCCCACTCAGATCCGTCCACGTGGTCGGGTTGTTGGCCGTGTACGCGTAGAGGTTGTAGCCACTGCCCACGGCGCCCAGCGGGTCCGGTGTCAGGAAGCGACTGGTGGCCGGATCGAGATAGCGGTTTCGGAGGTAGACGAAGCCCGACTCGGGGTCAAGCTGCTCCCCGGCAAAGCCGAAGCCATTCAAGGTCACCGAGCCACTGTCCGGCACACCCCACGGGCTGTAGCTGCCCGTGCCGACCACATTCCCCGAGCCATCGGTGATCAGCCGGATGGTGCCGAGGGCATCGGCCCCGGCGAACTGGGAGGCTTGGCTGCTGTCATTGACCTGCTCGGCCAGTCCGGCAGGACCGAAGACGTTCTCGACCGTGCCATCGGCGATCACCGTTCCCAGCCCGGTCGGATCCCAGGTGTAGGTGGTGGTCGCGGTCAGGTGATCCAGTCGCTCGCGCAGCCAATGCCAGTCCAAGGAAGCAGCGGGCACGCATTGCGCGCCGGGATCACCCGAACGTCGTTCATGAACCTGGGAAGAGCCACCAGTACCTGGTCAACCGTTGATTGATACTCGACCGGCGGGCTGAACGGTCGACCTCAACCAACCAGTTACGTGATGCAGATGCGGAAGACGAGCTTCCCGAAATCCGGATCCTTGCCAACGTCATTGCAACCGTACCGTCGCCATCCATCGGCAAGTTCATCAACGACCATGCCTGATGTATAGCCCAGTGATTGATGTCCACCAATGACTCCTCGGTTCCACACGTTGTAGAGCCGGAGCAGTCCGTCGCTGTCGAGACAGTGGATCTCCGCTTCGGGTGGCGCCGTGTCCGACCACAGCACGAGTTGAGACGATGATGTTCCCGCAGCCTCCAAGCTCCCGTTCGTCCCGATCCATACCCCTTGACGCCACGGTGAATTCACCTGTTCGAACACTAACCGAATCGTTTGCCCCGTTTGCAACGGGAGCGTCTCGAACATGACGACTTCTCGACCTAACGGATCGGTCAGCACATCGGATAGCGTGCGATTCGGATATTTCGTCGGTTCTCGCGTCATTATGGCCTCGGTCCGTTGTAATGCCGGTACGGATCTATCTCAGCGTGCTCCCACGGCCACACCTCTTGAAGGTTCGACGCTGCGTTGCTACCGCCTGCGCGCTGGGGAACTGGATCGTGGTGGAGCTCCATCGAAGCTCCCGTGCCCCATTTCTCGTCTTTCGGGGCGAGGCCTCTACGTATCCGCTCAAGGTTAGCATCTGAGTAATTCTCGGGGTTCATTGCCGCTTCATTTTTCCAGTACCGTGACTGTACGGTGCTCCACGATGGATCATTACCCGCTTTCGTTGCCGCGTCAATCGGATCTCCGACCTTCCAGCCCTGGCCCGATGTCCCAGCACTAGGTCCCCGGTCCAGAGGGCAGTCCGCCTTCGAGATTGCCAGATCAGCCGGGACTTCCGGTCCATAGATCTCGGCCTCGGCTTCGGCCCGATACGCCGCGTCGAGGGGTGGAATATATTCTGGTGGTTCACTTCCACTCGGGATGCCGCCTGACGACGCCTGCCAGTTCGTAATGTCTTTGTACTCATCCACGGGCCCGGTCAACCCGCTCGGATCAGTCAGCGTGGCCGGGTTGTTGCCGACATAGGCGTAGAGGTTGACGCCACTGCCCACGGCGCCCAGCGGGTCCGGCGTCTGGAAACGCCCCGACGCTGGATCGAGATAGCGATTGCGCAGATAGACGAGTCCGCTCTCGGGATCGACCTGCGCACCGGTATAGGTGAATGGCAGCTGTGTTCCGCTCTGTGAGCGCGTGGCGCCGAAGGCGTCATACTGCTGCGTCCCCACCACACTGCCGCTGCCATCGGTGAGGAGCCGGGTGCTGCCCAATCCATCACTGTGCGCATAGGTCGGCGTCCCTGACGCGATCTGGCTGATCAGCCCGAGTCCCCAGACGTAGTCGTTGCCATCGCTGATGACTTGGCCGATGCCGGTCTGATCCCAGGTGTAGTCCGTCGTGGTCGAGCTGACGGTCTTGCTGACGCGCAGGCCATCGCCGTTGTAGACGTAGCTGGTGCTGCCGTCGTCGACCAGCTGCGCCATTCCGCTGGTCGTGTCCCACAGGTTCGTGGTCGTGGTGCCGTTGCTGGTGCGGGAGACCTGATTGCCGGGGGGGGGGGGGGGGGGGGGGGGGGGGGGAGAGGGGCGGAGTGGTGGCGGTCCCACAGTGGGGGTGGGGGAGCTGCCATCGTAGCCGTAGTCGGTGGTGCTGCCGTTGACCGTGGCGCTGGTCAGCTGATTGTGCGCATCCCAGCTGAACGTATCGGAGCCCGCCGCCGTCAGGTTGCCGTTGGCGTCATAGCCGTAGCTGGTGCCATTCACGTCCGTCAACTGGTCGGCGTTGTCGTAGCTGTAATTGGTCGCGACCCCATTGACCGTCTGGGTCAGGCGGTTGCCGTTGGCGTCATAGGCGTAGGTGACGACGTCCCCGTTGGCGTAGTCCACCTCGGTCAGGCGATTGAGCAGGTCGAAGGTGTAGCTTTCCGTACCCGCCGCCGTGAGGACCGCGCATAATGGGGGTTAGGCACAGAGAACGCGAGAACCGCAACCAACAGTTGTCAGCGATTGGAATTATGGTGTTGGTGGATCCATTGATCCTTCTCCACGAGCGCCGTGCGCATAACGACACCTATACGAATGGCGACGTTCTACGCAGACGATACGGGCATATGCGCGGTCAGCTCTGTGTCCTCCAGATGCAGCGGTGGAGCGCTGAAACGTCGTCGCCTTTCACGAGCACCTGGCGACCAGACTCGGCGAAGCGGGCGCGGGGCGTGATCGATTATCCCTGTTCGACGATCTTCCAGTAGGAGTCCTTGCGCGCGAGCTTGTCTCCGCGAAACGCGAAGTGGTCGGTGCCACGAACGCGCAGGCTGCGCCCGTCAAGCATCGTCCCCGTCAACGTCCACTCGGAGACGCCGTAGTCGCCGCAGACCCAGTGACGATCTTCGCCCCAATGCGCGTCAGGCAGCCCGTTGAAACGGCTCGCGAGCCCGGCTCGAACGGCATCCAGACCCGTGTAGCGTTCACCCCACGGCTCGGGGCCGCGCGGCATTTCCAGCACGCAGTCCTCGTCAAAAAAGGACATCACCGCGTCGAGGTCATGCCGGTTGAACGCGTCCAAGAGTGCACGTAGTGTCTCGACGGTGGCGCTGCGGGTTGTCTCCATCGCATCCCTCCTTACCTCGATGAGTGCCCGCTGCGACTGTAGCACAACGGGGCGATACGTCGACGCGCACACAAAGAGACCCGCGGCTCGTCGATGAGCCGCGGGTCCGGATTGTCAGCCGTTGACCGGGGTTAGACGGCCTTGGCTCGCGGTGGTGTTGCCGCGCGCTCTCGGATGCCCTCGCCACCGAACAGCTGTCCAGCCTTCCAGGGGGCGCCCAGCGCCGGGAGCAGGTAGTGGTCGACTCCGAAATATCCGGCGATCTTCCAACCAAGGACCAGGAAGACCGCGAGTCCGAACAGCACCGGGTTGGAACTTGCCGAGCCAGCCATCATGAAGCTGAAGTTCATGACCGTGCCGAAGAAGGCCGCGATACCAACCAGAGCGCCGACGATCAGTGCGATACCAACTAGAACTTCACCGATTGCGATCAGCTTGGCGAACCAGGTGTACCACTCATGGTTCAGCATGTAGGTCAGGAATTCGCGATACCACCCGTACGTGATCTTCGGTGAACCCGTGTCCGGGACAGCGATCGCGCCCTTCCAGAACCCTTGCAGCGCTGTGCCACCGTCCAACCAGCCACCGCCGCGGATCTTGTGCTCACCAGCGGCCAGCCAGTCACGACCAACGAAGAAGCGAATCGGAACCCACAGGATCGAGTAATAGGCATTGCCCATGATCAGGCGCCAGAAGTGCGGGTCTTCCTTCTGTCCCTCAGTGTCAGTCACTGAACCACGATCGATTGCCACGCCGTCCTTCGGAAGCTTCTGTGCCTGGTACACACCCATCAGAACGATCAAGGCTATGAACGCATAGGTGAAGATAGCCGAATCGGTCGCGACCGACGAATCCCACCAGTTCGTGTTGAACAGACCGTCCGCGAAGGCCCAGGTCAGGAATACGAACAGGCCAACCGAGATACCTGTCAGCGTATACATACGATTACGAGTCATCTAAGGTTCCTCCTTAGTTCGGTCGACGACGCGCGAAATGTCGACCACGATCTGTGAGCGAAAACTGCCGCTCGTATTGCGTGCTATGCTCAGCGTCTTCAACGACATATTGGCTGAGCTTCAGCTCGTTGTAGATCGCGAGTGAGATGGTGCCGGACGCCGGAACCTCGTTCGTTTCCTGACGCGGGGCCATCGCGTACCACCCGCCGCGGACATCGAATCGAAACATCTTGTCGGAAGCTCCTGCCTCGTCGTCCGCAAGCGAGCGGAGCAATGTAATCACCTGACTCGGTCTGACCATCCTTCCCGTCTCTTCAAAGCGCCGTGCCATTTATCCGTCCGTCCTGATTTCGATCTCTCGATCACGTGTGTGATGATAGCCCCCAGCCCGTAACGTTCGTGTTGCCAAACACCCGGAAGCCGTTACAGGAACGTGACGATTTGTGATTCGCGCCTGGGAGCCGGTGGAGACCCGTTACGGTTTTGAGAGACGGGTCAAGCGGGTATCATGGCGTCAGAGGATCTTCGGAAACAGCGGTCAGACGATGCTTCGTGCGCAACTGGGAGGGTACATGGCGGAGCTCTACGAGGAGATTACCGAGCGCCTGCGAGCGTTCATTGAGGTGCAGCAGATGTTCTTTGTGGCCAGTGCGCCACTCGGCTCCGAGGGGCACGTCAACGTCTCGCCCAAGGGACTCGACTCGCTCCGCATCCTCTCGCCGCATCGCGTGGCCTATCTCGACCTGACCGGCAGTGGCAACGAGACGTCAGCTCATCTGCAGGAGAACGGCCGGATCACCCTCATGTTCTGCGCCTTCAGCGGCCCGCCCAGAATTCTCCGGCTGTTTGGACATGGCCGCGTGATCCTGCCGGAGAGCGAGGATTGGTCCGGGCTGCGCGCCCTCTTCGGGGACTATCCGGGTGTGCGACAGATCATCACCGTCGACGTCGAACGCGTGCAGACCTCGTGTGGCTACGGCGTGCCCCTCTTCGACTACGCGGGGCAGCGCGACACGATGATCCGCTGGGCCAACGCCAAAGGAGCGGACGGCCTCGAAACCTACCGGCAAGAGAACAACGCCCGCAGCATCGACGGACTGCCGACCCCACTGGGGCAACGGACGTAATGCGGTACCAGTGCTGAAGCGCTAGGCCGGTGACGTGCCGAGGCGGGCCTCCGAGCGCAGCGGCTGAAACAGCTCGATTGGGTTACCGGACGGATCCTCGACAATCGCCTGCTTGCCACCCACCCCGGTAATCACGTCGCCACGTATCTGGACACCCGCTGCACGCAACGTCGCCACCGTAGAGTCGACATCAGCGACTTCCAGCGCGAATCGGTTCCAACCGCCGGGTTCAGGCAACCTGCCATCCTGCATGGCCGCGCCGCCACCCGGCCCGCCGCCCGGCTGGCTCAGCACCAGCCGAAGGTCGCCGTGCGAGAGCATGGCAAACGGTGGCGCTGGATGCATCACGAGTTGAAATCCGAGGTGATCGCAGTAGAACGCGATCGCCGCATCGACGTCGTGCACGATGTACCGAACCTGAACGGTCGCCACGGAAGTGCTCCTCTCCTGGCCAGACAGCAAATGCGGGTGGATTACACGGTCAAAGTGTACTTCCACCCGCGAGGCACGGGACGGAGACCGCCCACAATCAGGTCCAACGGACCCGCGTCACTCCTCGACGAACTGTTTCAGGCGACCCAGCGCCTCATCCCATTGATGTGAGATCTGGTCCAACGAGCGGCGCGCCGCTTCAAGTTGGTGCGGCTCGAGCTCCCACAGGTGCTCCCGGCCACGCCGGACATCACGCACCAGGTGTGCGGTTGCCAGGACGTGCAGGTGCTTGGTAATCGCCTGCCGGGAGATGTCCGACACCGTCGTGAGGCGCGTAATCGAAAGGGGACCGTCGGTGCTGAGCCGGTCGACCAGGGCCAGGCGCGTCGGATCGCCCAGCGCCGCGAAGATCGTCGCGGTGCCGGTCATCGTTTCGGATTTTCGCTCAGGCTGAGACATAGTTCGCGATGTTCTCGACCTGCGCTGTCCAGCCGCCCTCGTTCATACGGAAGGCCTCGGCCCGGCGCTCCGGCGGGATCTGATCGAACCCAGATTCGATCACCGTGAGCTCGACGCCGTCCGCTACGTCGGACAGGTGAAACTCGACCAGTGTCGTCGGCTCCTGCGAGTAGTCGTGCTTCGGATCGATCGCATACGGATGCCAGCGATATGACAGCAGCGTCTCCGGCTCGACCCGCTCGATGAAGAACTCTACCGACAGATGCTCGTACCCGGGCGTGGTGATCCGGCCATGAACGGTCGTTCCCGGCGCGAACGCTCCTTCCAGGTCCATGCCGAACCATTCACCGAATTCCCGCGCGTCACTGAGCGCACGCCAAACCCGCTCGTGGGGCGAACGCAGAACAACCTGCTTCTCAATCCGGTCAGTCGATACGGTCATTTTCATCCTCCTGGGGCGAACACCAATTCAATGACCGTAGTGTAACCGGTTCCGGAGCAAAATGCAACCAAAGAGTTGCATGTGTCCTACTGAGGTGCACGCCAAACGAAGGCCGCGGTGATCGGGTGGCCACGGAAGCGCTCCCACTTCGGCTTGAGCGCGACCCAGCGGTCGTCGATGAACTGTTCCCGCAGCTCCGCAAGCGTCCAGCCCTCTTCCAGCGCGCTCGTGACGTGCTCGCTGAGCGGGTGGATGTGCGTCTCGATCGCGACCGGCTCGCCCGCCGCATTGGTGTAGTGGGTCGGCATTCCGGACGCCATGATGAAGTGCGGGTGAAAGGCGACCAGCACCAGCAGTGCGCCCGGCGCCGCCAGCCGCGCCGCTTCGCGGTAGAGTGGCCGGAGGTCGGGCAGGTGCTCGTCGACCAGGCAGACCGTCAGCAGTTCGTAGGCACCCGCCTCGAGGCCAGTAGCGGTGACGTCGGCCTCGACCAGCTGCCGGTAGATTCCGCGCGAACCGGCAATCGCCAGCATCTCGGGCGTGAGATCGACGCCGTCGATGGTCTGGACGCCGCGCCGCCGTAACCAGTCACCGGTCCGGCCGGTGCCGCAGCCAAGATCGACGGCCGCCGGCACCGCCTCCCACCTGGGCGTCGTCAGCACGTCGAGCAGCGCGATATCCATCGCGTCCTCGACCGTCTGCTCGTACGTCGTCACCCACTCGCCGTAGCCGCTGCGCACGTCGGTCACGCGGTAGCCACGACGGTCGAACTGGGCGAAGTTCATGAAGCCTCCGGTACACCACAACGAGAATCCGTCGCCTATTCCAGGTTACGCAGCTCGGGAACGGCCAACAGGCCGAACGCCACGGCGACCAGGGCACCAGTCTCGAGCAGGATGGTCAGCCGCAGTCCGGTGAACTCCAGCATGATACCGGAGATGAGTAATCCCAGCGGCGCGGCGGCGTTGGCGAAGGCGCCGAGCAGGCCGAAGACGCGACCAAGCAGTTCCTGCGGCACGCGCTCCTGCATCAGCGTCTGGATCAGCACGTTGAGTGGGCCGGAGACGAGTCCCATGACAGCCATCAGGGAGAGCAGGATCACGATTCCAGGCAATAAGGCAATCGACATCCCCAGCCCACCAGCCACGAAGAAGGCGCCGATGAACAGGACCCGCCGGGGAATCCGCTGCGCGATCATGCCGTAGACGACCGTTCCCGCCAGCTCGCCACCAGAGATCGCGCCAATGATCAGGCCCAGATCGACCGAACTGCTGAAGATCTGTTTGGCGTAGACCGGCATCACGACCGAGATGAAGGGCGTCATGAGGAAGTTGACCACGGTCGCAACCAACGCCACGATCAGGATGACCCGATTCTCGCGCAGAAACGTGAATCCTTCGCGCAGCTCAGACGAATAGGAGGTCCGCGGCCTGAGCGCGGCCACGTCGCGTCGTTTAGACGGAATCAGAAGACCAACGAGCAGTGCCGAGACCGCGAACGTAGTGGCGTCGATGAAGAGCACGTTGCTCGCGCCGAGCAGAGCGATCAGCAGTCCGGCAGCGAGCGGACCGAGCAGAAAGGAGATACTTCCAACGGCACTGAGGGCGGAGTTCGCCTGTTCGAGTGGCATGTCGGCCAGTCCGGCAAGCTCAGGAATCAGGCTGCGTCGTCCCGTGCTGCCGGGCGAGCTGAACAGCCTGGAGAGGAAGAGGAGGACCAGCAGCTCCCAGAAGGCCAGCCCGACTGTGTGGTACATGAGCGGGATCAGGGCGACCGCGAGGGCACTGAGCAGATCGGACAGGACGCTCGCCTGCTTGAAGCCGATCCGATCGACGAGCGCGCCGCCGAGGACTCCCGCAATCACCACGGGAAGCACGCTGACAGCGCCCGTGATGCCAGCGCGCGCCGCGCTCCCCGTCGTCACGAGGACGAACCAGGGAACGGCGATTATCGTCAGCGAGCTGCCGGTCTGTGAGATCAGGTTGGCGACCAGCAGCGCATAGATGGGCGTGCGACGAGCGGTCGTGGTCTCGACTGCCGCGGACGCCATTACTGCACCTCCACCCGGTCACTGGGCGATCGGAATACTAACCGGGCCGACTCGGGAATCACGGTCTAGATTGCGGACGTCCGCCGGCCATGCTGTGAGGTGCTATCCTACCGCCATTCGACGACATCGACGACATCGACGACATCGACGATGGAGGTATGCGCGCATGCGTCCCGAAGATCTGAAACTGCTCTACGGCTACAACAGCTGGGCCAATCGACGCATTCTGGACCAGGCCGCGAAACTGACCCCAGAGCAACTCCGCGCCCCCGACGGCGGCAGCTACGGCAGCATCCACGCCACGCTGGTGCACACCATGGAGGCGGAGGCGACCTGGTTGATCATCTGGCGTGGCGAAGGAATCGACATCGACTGGTCGCCATTCGAGCTCGACCCGGCCGATTTCCCGGACGCGGCGGCGGTTCGGGCTATGTGGGACGACGTCGCGGCCGACCTCGGCGCATTTGTCGACGGCCTGACGACGGACGGCGACCGCAGTCCGGATCAGATCGTCACCTGGTCCGGCGATGCCGGATCGCTCCGGCGACGACGCCTCTGGCCGCTGATGGTCCACGTGGTGAATCACGGCACACAGCACCGCAGCGAGGTCGCCATGGCCCTGACGCGCTATGGCCACTCCCCCAGCGAGATCGACGTCACCCAGTACCTGCGCGAGACGTATCCGGAGGAGGCTGGCGCGGGGTAGGGCTGGGCGGAGCTGCTCAACTTTTGTGGTCGTCTCGGATACCGAGCATAGGACGAGGTTGTGAGCTGGCGGGAGGTGTGACCGGGGATTATTGCGCTGACGTTGAACGCTCAGACGCTAAGAGCGAAGACCATAAACGGACTGAGAGCAGGGCTCTTTATCAAGTTTCGGGCACATCGTAGTGGCGGCACCTGTGGCCGCCAACGGGCCGCAAGGCCCGCAAGAAGGACATTGGTTTCGGAATGAGTGATTCTCAACACTATCCCGGCACTGCGGCTCATCAGGCGTTGTTGGAAGCGGTCGTTGCCCACTACACCGATGATCCGCGCGTTCTGGCGCTCAGCGTCTTTGGCTCGCTTGGTCGTGGCAATTGGGATGAGTATTCCGATCTCGACCTGGACGTGGTACTCGCGGACGAGATCCAGGTTGACGTTCAATCAGAGGTCGAAGCGCTATGCACGTCCTTCATGCCACTTGGCGAGCGCATTCTGATAACCGTGCCGCGGCATCATGACTCGGCAGATGTCGTTCTGTCGTCGCTGAATCGATTCTCGATCCGCTATCACGACCTGGCATCGACCAGTCCCAACATCGTCAAGAGCCTTCAAATCCTGTCGGGCTCTCTCTCCATGGATGCCATCAAAGCTGCGGGACTCACCAACCGTGAATGTGACCAGACTCCTGTTCCGCAATACCTCGACCGGGTCGTCCGCTGGACAATTGACGCGGATGCCGCCCTTCGACGTGGAAATTTCTGGCAGGCGATTCAACTGCTCCAGTCGATGCGAGAGGAACTGCTCGTCCTTTTTGCGGTCACGCACGGTGGTGGACGGCCCTACCATACCTTCGATCAACTGGCCCCGCCAGAGCTTGCCGCGCGTCTGAGTTTAACCTTTCCGGTGCATGATCTTCGCGATGCAAAAGCCGTACTCGTGTCGTTCCTGGCCTTGATCGAGATCGAAACGACGGTCTTCACCAACAACCAGGCCACGCTTAGCATTGAACAGCGCGAGATCATCAAGAGCGTGCGCCAGAGGGTTCACTCGCTCGGCTAACCACCGGCGTCTCGTGTGCATCATTCGACGCGTGCCGCACCCCGTACTCTCCTGCACTTGACAGCGGCTCTCCTTCCCGGTACAAAGATTGTGATGAGATTCACGAAGTCCGCGCCGAGGAGGCACGCTCCTGGAATCCAGCCACACACAGATCGAGCGCCAGCGCCTGCCGATCTTCGCCCTGCTGACGGGCACCGGCATCTCGATCGTTGGTTCCGTGATGACGCTGATCGCGGTCCCCTGGTTCGTCCTGCAGACGACCGGCAGTCCGGTCAAGACGGTCGTCCAGGAACGGGTGGACATGTCGATGCGCGGACGCGTCTTTGGACTGAGTGGCGTGACGTTCATTGCGATGCCGCTCGGCGTGCTCGGCTCCGGTTTTCTGCTGCAAAGCGCTGGGTTGCGCAGCACCTTGATGCTTCAAGCCGTCGCCGTCTTGGCCCTGGCGATCGCCCTGTCGTTCCTTCCGGTACTACGCGCCATTGAGCCCGTCACGAGTCTCGAGGAAGCCGAGGTAACCCCCGTTTGACGCCAGAGCTACGTCGCGTGGCTCGGAACACCGTCGAACCGTTCAGCGCAAGGTTTGGAGGTCCGCTATGGCGGATGACAAGCAGCACGACAAGGACAAGCGAACTCCCAACGTCCCTCGCGACCATATCCTGACCGGTCAGACGCGTGGTCACTGGCTCGACGAGATCATCCACCAGGCCGAGGCCGGCGGCCAGTTTCGCAATCTGCCCGGCGAAGGCAAGCCGCTTCCCAAAGGTGATCCCTACGAATCACTCGATGAGTGGGCCCTGGCCCACCACATCCTCAAACAGTCCGGCTTCCTGCCGCCCTGGATCGAACTGCGCAAAGAGATCGATGCGGCACGACCGGCGGTCGTCGCGGCCCTGGAGGAATATCGTCGCCAGCACGTCGCGCTCGACCAGCACAGTCCGGCCCGGTCTGAGACGCTGGGTCGCCTTGCGAATCGTTATGTCACCCTCGCGAGAGAGATCAACGAGAAGATCGACGAATACAACGCGCTCCGTCCGGGCGCGATACCAGAGTTGGTGCGGTTCCGGGAAGACCCAAGCGAGCGATAGCGATGTCCCCGTGTGTTGTGTTTTTCGATCTGTTCGAGACGCTGGTCACGCATTTCGACCCCGAGTGGACGCCGCCGGCACAGACCGTCGCGGAGCGGCTTGGCATCCCTGAGGCCGATTTCGCCGAGCACTGGCCGCGCTTCGATCGTGCCTGGCAGGCTGGAAACCTCGGCAGTTACCAACACGCGCTCACGCAGTTGTGCGCCACTGCCGGGCAGAACCCGGACGCTCAAATCCTGGCGGAGCTGACGGATGAGTATCGCGCGGCTTATGCCCAGCCGTTTGCCAGTATCGACCCGGAGATCGTCGCCATGCTTTCCGAGCTGCGGGATTCGGGCTTGCGGCTTGGCCTGATCACGAACGCAAGCGATCTGGACGCGGAGTCGTGGCCAACCTGCCTCCTCGCCCAGTTCTTCGACGATGTGGTCGTGTCACATCGGGTGGGCCTGCTCAAACCCGATCGGAGGATCTACGCGCGTGCCTGCCAGCGGCTCGACGTTCGGCCGGGCGATGCCATCTTCGTCGGTGACGGTGGCGCGAATGAGTTGGCCGGAGCAACGGCAGCCGGCATGAGGGCCTACTGGGCCACCTGGTTCCTGGATCGTTGGCCCGCCGGGATACGGCCGAACGGATTCCCCGGAGACGAATGGCGACAGGGAACCGCTAATAGAGACGGGTCGCCGTTCGTCCGCGTGGAGCGACCGCGGATCCTGCTCTCTTCCGTGCTCGATGGCCACGCGTCGGATGTGTCCATTCACCCGGCACGAATGAGGTTTGACAATTAACGTCGGTGGTGCTGTCAGGTTCGCCCAGCAACAATAATTGTTGCCGAATGAGGTGGGTAGCGCGACCACGGTCGCCCGGTAATAGTGATTGTTGCCGAATGAGGTGGGTGGTGCGACCACGGTCGCCCGGGGAAAGATTGTGTTGCGGAGTGAATTGGGTGGTGCGATCACGGTCGCCCGGGAAAGATTGTGTTGCCGAATGACGTCGGTGGTGCGACCACGGTCGCCGGGTAATAGTGATTGTTGCCGGATGAGGTGGGCGGTGCGACCACGGTCGCCGGGTAAAGATTGTGTTGCGGAGTGAATTGGGTGGTGCGATCACGGTCGCCCGGGAAGGATTGTGTTGCCGAATGAATTGGGTGGTGCGATCACGGTCGCCCGGGAGTAAACTCGCCGGGCTACATGAAGCGAAGTCCACTAAAGGGACTGGGTTTGGGGATTGGATCGGTCACGAACACGGCAACCGACCACAACTCCTGCCGCAACGCCGTCTGCAGATAGAGGTTGACGAACCCATTCGATCGTCCGTCACGTTGGGCCTGGGTTTTCAACCCAGGCTGACCAGACGGTGTCCATGAATGGACTGATCCTCAACTTGCGAAAACGGGTGGAATGCCCGATTCCGCAGGCAAGTTCAGTCCCTTTAGTGGACTTCGCTTCATGTAGCCCGGCGAGTTTACTCCCGGGCGAACCTGACCACACCACCCACCTCATTCGGCAACACAATCCTTCCCGGGCGAACCTGACCACACCACCCACCTCATTCGGCAACACAATCCTTCCCGGGCGACCGTGGTCGCGCTACCCACCTCATCCGGGAACACAATCTTTCCCGGGCGACCGTGGTCGCGCTACCCACCTCACTCCGCAACACAATCTTTACCCGGCGACCGGGGCAGCACTATCCACCTCATTCGTCAATGACCATTAGATGCCGGGCGAACCTGACCGCACCACCGATTTACTTCTTCAGCCATCGCCTCATCCGGCACGAAGCACGAACGCCCCGAGTGCACTATGTCTGGTTCCACCCCTCCACCATCGTTTCCAGATACGCCACCACCTCCGAGGCATTTGCCCAGCGATCGCGGGAGGCGTTGTAGGCGATCGAATCCAGGCCGATGTGCAGCAGATAACAGCGCAGCCTGGCCTCCAGGTTGACCGTATTGGTACGCGGATCAGCGCGGAAATCGTCGAGCAGTACCCGCGATAGGTCCACCTCGCCGAACTGCGGAAACCAGGGCTTGTAGAAGGTAAACCAGGCGACGTCGTAGAGCGCGTCGCCGAAGATCGACGAGCCGAAGTCGAGCAGCGCGGTGATCCGTCCGTCTGCCGCCAGGACATTGCCGTTGATCAAGTCGGAATGAATCAACTGTCGTTCATCGAAACACTGCTCGACCAACCGCGCGAACGGCTCCCAGAACCGGTCGAAGCTATCCATGCCCAACGGCGACGACGCCAAATTGGCGCGCCAGCCTTTGATCAGGCTGCCGGGCGAATCGTCCTTGTCATCGAGCAGGAATGACTGCCAGGTCTGGTGCGTCGCGATGCCCTCACCGTTCCAGATGCCGTAGCCGGCCGTGCCGGAGAGATCGGCCGCGCGCAGCGCCCGGAGCATCTGGAGTAATGACGGAAGCGTCTGCCGGAACGCGGGCGCGGTCAACTGCTCCAGGTACATGCCCTCGACAAACCGTGAGATGGCAAAAGAGTGGTCGCCATAACGATCGACCTCCGCGATCGCGGGAATCGGCAGGTCATCGGTCCGAAAACGGGCGGCAAAGGCGTCGCGCTCGAAGTTGTCAGCGAACCAGCTCCAGCGAATGACCCAGTTCACGCCGTCGTGTTCAAAGACGAAGGCCCGCGACCAGGCGCCCTCGCCGATCAGCCGGACGTCGCGTACCCCGAGCCCATACCGCGTATGCAAGAAGCGGGTGATTTCGCCCTTCGTGATCGGGTGATTCGTTGACATGACGCGATTATAGTCACATCCCGCCCTATCCTCAGCACAGGCCCAATGCTATGCTCGACGCGCGGCGCGGCCGTCATTGGGCGTGACGAGGAGCGTGACATGGAATTACCGGACAACGCGGCACTCCTGGTGGTTGACGTCCAGGTCGCGATCAACCGGCCGGAGAAGGGCCGTCGCAACAATCCACAGGCGGATGACAACATCGCGCGCCTGCTGGCGGCCTGGCGTGGGGCACACCGGCCGGTCTACCACGTCAAGGACAATGCACGGTCGCTCGATTCCGCCTTCCACCCCTCGAAACCGGGCAACGCCATTCAGCCCTACGCCCAGCCTCGTCCGGACGAACCGCTCATCGAGAAAGAGACGCACAGCGCCTTCGCTGGAACAGACCTGGAGGCCCGCCTGCGGAGTAGTGGCATTGACACGCTGGTGATCGCGGGTTTTGTAACCAACCACTGTGTCGACGCAACCGCACGCACCGCGGGCGACCTCGGCTTCAAGGTCTACATCGTTTCCGATGCGACTGGAACCCACGACCTGACCGGTCTAAACGGCGAGGTATTCGACGCCGATCTGGTCCATGCCGTCTCGCTGGCGAACCTGCACGGCGAGTTTGCGACTGTGGTCAACACGCAGTCGGTGCTGTCGGCAGTGGAGCGCAGAGCCGAGGTGATGTCCGCATCGGGAGCATAGCGACATACCCGACGGAATTGACGCTCTTCTCGCTCATGCGTTAGCCAAATTGGAGGGATGATGGAACTTCGGGTAACGTTCGACCCGAGCGCAGATGCCGCGTACATCTACCTCCGCAATCCCAAACCAGGCTCCGTCGACGAAACAGTCATGTGTGAAGAGTTGTTCGTGAACCTTGACCTGGACATATTCGGGAAACTCGTTGGCATCGAACTTCTCAATGCGTCCAAACTCCTGCCGAGGGAGATCCTCGACGCAGCGGTACGCCCTGAATCGGAACCCTCCGACCATTGATGTGCTCGGTCGCGACGTTCAACGCCTCGACCAGCGCTACTCATTGTCATCCTCGATAAACTGCTGAACTGCCTGCTCATGCGGCGGTGCCAGGTGCGGCACACCGTTCGTGATCAGCCAGTTGGCAGCGCCGAGGTAGCGCAGCACACGATACGCCGGAAGCAGGTCCAGCGCCTCGCGATTGTCAACGCCGTATCCCCGCAACAGTAGCGGCTCCAGGGCTCGATCAAAGAGGGTCAGGACCGCGATGTCAAACAGCGGGTCGCCCGGCTGCGCGTCGACCAGATCGAGCAAGGCGGTCACGATCTGCGTTTCGGGATCGATCAGGATGTGATCGGTCTGGCAATCGCCATGGATCAGCACCACCGGACGCGCGTCCAGAACCGGCGCGAGCGCGGCGAAATGCGTTCGTAGCCGTCGCGCCTGGTGGGTGGTGAGTGCCTGGCGGTCTACCGCCGCGGTCAGCTCACGCTCCAGACAGTCACGGACGAAAGCGGACCAATGCGCCTGTCCATCGGCAAATGGCGGTGAAGCACCGAGCGCATGAAACCGCCGCAGGAGCCGTCCGGCATCCTCGGCCGCCTTCGGGTATACGCTCGCGAGCGGAACGCCGGGCACCTGCTCGGTGATGAGCACGGCCGGCGAGCCAGCCTCGAAGGCAATCACCGGAGCGACCGGAATACCCGCCGGGGCGGCAAGGCGCATCACCGCGAACTCGCGCTCCAGTTGCTGCGTATTCAGGTAGACCTTGATGAAGACCGGAGGTTCGGGCTCAGCCTGGAAGAAGATGGCCCGCTCGGTGGTGACCCAATGCGTGCGCAGGGTGTCGCCAGGACGCCCAATGGATGCCAACGCGCGAACCGCGGCGTCGAACAGCGCGGGGACTGGCACGAGCTGGTTCACGAGGCTGGCCCTGCCGTAAGGAGCCACCGAACATACCTGCCGAGATAACCCCAGTGGGGTGCATGGAGTGGGCCAATCGGGCTTTCGCGCGTGACCGGCCACCAGGCAGCTTCGCGCAGGTATCGTTCGTGATCGAGATTCACGGTCGGCAGCGCCGGACGGTGTTCCCGCGCATTGACCAGGATGAGCGCGTAGGAATGGTCTGGTTGAAGGCGGGAAGCGTAGAGCCGACGGACGGCCTCCACCGGCACGCCAGTCTCTTCCCACACCTCGCGGACGGCCGTCTCGGCGAAGGTCTCACCCGCTTCACTGCCACCACCCGGCAGAACCCAGTAGGACAGATCGAGCTCCGCGACATGATGCTTGACCAGGAGCAGATGTCCACGCGAGACGCAGAGTGCACGGCTGCCGGTGAGACGATGTTCATCGTTTCGCACCATCGACGATTCAGTTTCCCAATCACGCTGGAGCGACCCGCGACATCCCGACTGTGATCATACCTGCTCGTCGATATAGACCGTCCAGCGCTTGACGCTCGCCAGTTCCAGAATCCCGTTCCGGTACCACGGGTCGTCACGCATCGTCTCGCGCACCGTATCTTCACTGTCAGCCGTCACGACCAGCACGGCGCCGCCCTCGTCGTCCAGCGGACCGCCCAGCGTGATGAACCCGTCGTCGACCAGCGTGTCGATAAACGCGGCATGCTCTTCCCAAAACGCCTGCTCGCGGGCTCCTTTACTCATATCCCGGTTGGGACCGGCAGTCGAGAGGAGCATGAAGAACTGCTGGCCGATCCTGCCCTTCCCCCGTTCGGTCATGACGCTTTCCTCTACCATGATGTCCGCGCACCATCCCTTCGTCCAGGCGATACTCGCCCAATAGCGGGCTACCAGCCGTCGAACGCCTGTTGGCAGGATAACGCCTCGGGTGGATTGGGCGACAGGGCCGCTTTGCGGCAATTCTGGTGGGCCACTTGATGCAGAGAACGGGTGCGTCACTGGAGGATGCAAGGTATGCTGTTCGGCACCAAGATCCGGAACCGGCTCTGTCACCAGGAGATGCGCACAATGGCTGTCACACGTCCCACCGGCCTTACCCTCGATAACTGGCAGGATGGCCCCTGGAACCGCTGGGCCTACCAGCACATGAGTCACTTGATTCCGACGGCCCTCATCAGCCGCGGATCAGGCCCGATTGCCACACTTGAACCTCGCCCGCGCGACCTGAGCACGCTGCAGTTCGAGCGGAGCGACGGCAGTCCCGTCACGCTGCGCGAGATGCAACACGAGACGTACACCGACGGTATGGTCGTGCTCCAGCAGGGCGCGATGGTCTACGAGCGCTACTTCAACGGCATGACGAGCGACACGCCGCATCTCTTCCAGTCGGTCTCCAAGTCACTCACCGGTATGCTGGCCGGTGTGCTGATCAGCGACGGGCGGCTCGATGCGGAGCGCGCGATCGGTGAGTACATCCCCGAACTGAGCGACAGCGGCTATGCCGACGCCACGGTTCGCCATGCACTCGACATGCTCGCCTCGATCCAGTTCTCCGAGATCTACGACGACCCGTCGAGCGACATGAACCGTCAGGATCGCGCCGCGGCGTGGCGTCCATTGCTGCCGGGCGATATCGACGGGTTGTACCAGTTCGCGGCCACGATCCGAAAAGACGGCGCGCACGGTCGAGTGTTCCAGTACTGCTCGCTGACGACCGACGTCCTCGGCTGGGTCCTCACGCGCGTATCGGGGCTCACGTTGGCCGAGCTCTTCTCCCACGAGATCTGGGCGCAACTCGGCTGTGAGCACGACGCCTACATCACCGTCGATCGCTGCGACCAGCCGTCCCCCAGCGGTGGCATCAGCACCACTACGCGAGACCTGGCCCGCTTCGGCCAGATGGTGCTGCAAGACGGCTTCGCCAACGGCCGGCAGATCGTTCCAGGCAGCTGGATCGACGATACCCGCTTTCACGGGGACGTCGATGCCTTCGCCCGCAACACGGACCATGATGGTCGACCGCCCGGGGGCGCCTATCGGAATTTTTGGTGGATCACCAACGACGAGCACGGCACGTTCTACGGCGGCGGTGTCTACGGCCAGCATCTCTGGATCGACCCGACGGCCCGTGTCGTCATCGCCAAGCTCTCTACCCGGCCGGCCCCGCTCGACGAGTCGCTCAACGATCTCACCCTGCGCGCGTTTACGGCGATTGCCGCCGAATTAGGATGAGCGAGCCTGCGACCGGATCAATGCCGTGATGAGTTCCGATCCACCATCACTCATGCCGGTTCTGAGAGAGTCCTTCGCTGCGGTTCAGTAGTCGACCACAGGGAAGATGGCAGCGTTCGTCCACGTGTCATCTTGAGCGCAGCGCGAAGGATCTCTCCGTGCGACCTGCCGGCGACGCGTCAACGACGAAGAGATTCTTCGACTCCGCTGCCATCTCCCCCACGAACTCCCCCTCCACTGGAGGGGAAGAACCATCGCTCAGAATGACAGGGTCACGATCGTGCGCCTGGCCGTGCCACATTCCCCGTGGTCGGCTACTGAGCGGAGTCGAAGAATCTCTCCATTCATCAGCAGACTTCCCACGCCATCGGAGTGCGCAGCGCGGGGCAGGGCCTTACGACGGATCCTGCAGCAGGCCGATCGCGTTGCCGTCGGCGTCCGTCACTACGGCGACCAGGCGGCCGCCGCCAACGTCGCGCGGCTCCTGACGCATCTCTGCGCCGGCGCCCTGCAATGTCTGGATGGTTCCCGCGATGTCATCAACGGCGTAGTACACAGTCGGCCCAGTCAGACCCTGTTGTTCGCCGTTCGGGACGAGCCCGATTTCCTTGTCGTCCACCTGGAACCCGATGTAATAGGGGGAATCCACGTGGGGATCGACACCGAACAGGCGGGTAAACACGGCCTTCGCCGCATCCACGTCCTTCACGGGATAGAGGATCGTTCCGATTCCTTGGTTCATGAGATGCTCCTCATTTTGCTTCCGTCACATCGGACGGCCTTCGTCCGTCACTATAATGACGGACCACGACGGAGGAATGTGACGAATGAACGAACACGAATGGCTCGCGGAACGTTTCGAGACGGATCGAACGCACCTGAAGGCGGTCGCCCTACGCATGCTTGGCTCGCAGGCCGAGGCGGAAGACGCCGTGCAGGAGACCTGGCTGCGGCTCAGCCGCGCCGACACGAGTGATGTCGAGAACCTGAGCGGCTGGCTGACGACAGTCGTGGCGCGTGTCTGCCTCGACATGCTTCGTTCCCGGACGACCCGGCGAGAGGAGGCCCTGGGCGACCAGGTGCTCGAGACGGTCGCACGCAGCGACGTCGAAGGCAATCCGGAACGAGAGGTCCTGCTGGCTGACTCGATTGGGCTCGCCTTGCTCGTGGTGCTGGAGACATTGAGTCCGGCCGAGAGGGTCGCGTTCGTGCTGCACGATCTGTTCGGCGTTCCGTTCGACGAGGTCGCGCCGATTGTCGATCGCTCCCCAGCCGCGGCCCGGCAGCTCGCCAGCCGGGCACGGCGCAGGGTACAAGGCTCTTCCGGCACCCCAGACCCCAACCACGTCCGGCGTCGTGCGATCGTCGACGCGTTCCTGAGCGCCTCGCGCGGGGGCGACTTCACCACACTGCTGACGCTACTCGACCCGAACGTCGTCCTGCGGACCGACGAAACCGGGGTCGCGATGGCTGAAGCAGCCAGCAGTACGATCGGCTCGTCAGCCGAGACTCGCGGTGCTCAGGCAGTCGCTGAGACGTTCAACGGCCGAGCCAAAGCGGCGCGCCTCGCGCTCATCGACGGCGAACCGGGCCTGATCTGGTGGGCCGGCAAGACACCGAAAGTCGTCTTCCGCTTCACCTTCTCAGACGAGAAGATCGTCGCGATCGACCTGATCGCCGACCCAGAGCAGATCGGGCAGATGGAACTAGCGTCGCTGAAGTAGCGCCCGCACCGAGTTGGCGACGGCCGCGCTGTCGACCGTCGTGAAATCGGTGGTATCGACCTCGATCACCTCGCCGCCGATCTCCAGCGGATCGTAGCGCCCTCGCAGCAGGTCGTGGACCAGTTCGGCCTGGACTGACTCCAGGTGATCGACGTGCCCTGGATGGCGCTCCTCCGAGAGCGATCGCGCCTGGTGTCGCGCAAAGAGCACCGCGCCATCCGCGACGCAGTTGATCTGAATAGGCCGGAAGGGATAGCGCGTCGACAGTTCCTGGAAGCGTTCGGTGTCGAGAGGATGCCGGAAGTTCGTCTCGACCATGGTGGGCTGTCGTGCCTGTAGCTGGCTGCAGATGACCTGCCAGAAGAGCGCGCAACTGGCGAGGCCGACCCGCTTTGACCAGGCGCGGTCGCTCCAGCCCAGCGTGTCGAAGAGCGTCTCTTTGAAATTGTCGCGGCTGTAGAAGGGCAGACCGAGATCCATCGCCAGCCGCCGCCCGAGCGTCGTCTTCCCGCTCTTGGGTGGCCCGAGGATGATGATGAGCGGAGTGGGGTAAGAAGGATCGTTCGGAGTCATCAAATTACTCGTGGGGCAAGGCCTCCCGATCGTCAGTCCGAATTCGTCGCACCCATTCTATTGCCGATTCGCTTGTTTCCCCAGCCTCCACTCTCAACACCCTCCAGGATTCCGGCGCCCTTTTTGCGCGTTCTCAAGTCTCTCTTCCTGGCGCAACTTCTCCTCGACAGCCTGGACAGGTCAGCCAGGCCCACCACGATGACGGTCCAACTCGGCGTCCGTCTCTCAAGCCGGCAACTTCGATCGCACGATCGGACCCTTGCTGACCGACGCTTCCCGCGCATGTCGCCGGAGCAGCCAGTAGCCGTAGGCCGCGAAGACCAGAAAGATCCCCACGTTGAGCAGGCCGTTCGCCACGTCCGCCCCGGCCGAGGTGGTGGTGGCCGCTGCTGGCGACTGCTGCATGGCGTTGATGAAGTCCTGGGCAGAGTGGATGAGCACGAGCGGCCAGATGGAACCGGTCACCAGCGCCACGGCCGCATAGGCGAAGCCGATCAGCGCGGTGTAGACGACCTGGAACCCGACGTTCCCCGGGTTGGCTCCCAGCGACAGGTTCACCAGGTGCATCAGGCCGAAGAGAATTCCTGAAAGAACGGCCGCTCGCATCCAGCCACGGGGTTCCAGAACCCGCGGCACGACGCCGCGGAACATCGCCTCTTCACCAAACCCCAGCGCGAGGAACGTCAGGGCGAGAATGGTGATGTCCCACAGGTCGGTGACCTTGAACGAGCCACCGAACAGAAGCGGCAGCAGCGGAATCAGCAGCAGCGGCAGGAATGGAGCGATGTTCGACAGTGTCGGTCGCTGCGTGAACCCGGCTCTCCGCCACAATCCGAGCACCGTCAGCAACACGACCGGAATCAGGACGCGCGTGGCATCAAGCCCGAAGAGCTTCCAGCGCGTGATTTCGAGCGTGGTAGCCGAATTGGGGATGCCAAGCGTCCAGAGGAGTAGCCCAAATGTGAAAACGGCGGTCACAAACAGGGCAAACGCCAGGGGTTGGCGCACGCTGAAGCGTTGCATGACAGGCTCTTCCGTTCGCACGGCCCGAGCGGATTCTCGCGAAGACGTCGCCGGGGCCGCGCTGTACCGGCAACGTCTCGCGCTACCGGATTCACGCTAGCCCCAGCCATGTGACGCGGGCAAAACAAAATCGCGGGGGAATGCATCAGATGCGCAACACCCGCCTCTTGCCCGACCTGTCACGATCACGTAACGGCACGTCGCGAATTGGCACACCGCTTTCGCGCCCATGCACCTACGCTCATGTCGGGCGTGGTCGCGGATCTACACTGGTAGTGTTGAAGGCTCGCACCGTACCGCGGCCGCGCCCGGCACGTGCGAATGGACTCACGTTCGTGCCCGGAATGCCCTGGCAAGCCCGGTCCTCGACGCCATTCGTGAAGGGGCTGGTCGTGGCGAATTTCCTTGTCGGCCCGTTAACTCGTCAAGATCTACGGCGGTGACGGCCCGACCGCGCGCGTCAACGCCCTCAACGGCATCGATTTCGACGTCGACCAGGGCGAATTCATCGCCATCATGGGGCCGAGTGGCCGCGGAAAATCGACCCTGCTCCATTTGCTCGGCGCGCTCGACCGTCCGACCTCCGGCGATGTGACGCTGCGCGGACAGCCCTTCGCGTCGCTCGGTGAGAAGCAGCGCGCGATCCTGCGGCGGCGCGAGATCGGCTTCGTCTTTCAGGCCTTCAACCTGATCGGCAATCTGACCGTGGCTGACAACATCGAACTTCCCGCGCTACTGGCTGGATCCTCACGCGCTGAGGCACGGCAGCGTCGAGCGCAGCTCCTCGACGAGCTCGGCATCGGCGCGAAGGCCGGCGTCGTCCCCGCGCAACTCTCGGGCGGTCAGCGGCAGCGGGTCGCCATCGCCCGGGCGCTCGTCAACCATCCCTCGGTCCTGCTGGCCGACGAGCCGACCGGTAACCTCGACTCCGCCAGCACCCGTGAGGTACTGGAGCTGCTGCAACGATCCCATGCCGCCGGACAGACCATCGTCATGGTCATGCACGACCCCAACGTCGCGGCGGTAGCCCAGCGCGTGGTGACCATGCGGGACGGTCAGATCGTCGACGATCGCGGCGTTTCGCCGCGGTTCCATCGTTCGGAGCCGTCGCGGCCGTCAACGAAGGTTGACGACAATGGAGGCGGTACTGCGGAAAGCCCTTGCCGACTTGCGGGCCTTTCGCCTGCTTCACCTGTCATCTTCGTCATCATCGCCGCGGCGGCGGTGACACTGACCCTCTCGCTCCTGATCCGCCAGAGCACCGACGATCCCTGGAATCGTGCCTTCAACGCCGCCAACGGTCCGCATGTCGTCTATTACGCGGCATCGGACGTCGATCTGCGCCGTGTCGCCAGCATCGACGGCGTCACTCAGGTTTCGGCCGTCTTCCCCACCTATGGGGAAAGCTCGTTGGTGCGTGCAAACGGAAAGTACGACCTGGCGCTCTTCGGCCTCGGTCCAGAACTGCCGACGGTGAATCGCCCGCTCCTGATGCAAGGTCAGTGGCTGCAGCAGGGCGGCAGCGATCAGATCGTGCTCGAGCAGTCCTTCGCGCGCGAGCTGGGCCTCCACGTTGGCGATCGCGTCAACATTGCCACGCCATCCGGTGTGAATAGCCTGAGGGTGACCGGGGTGGCCGTTACGCTCGGGCGCGGACCTTATCCCGACTGGTCGATCGCGGTCTCCTGGGTTCTGCCGGAGACGCTCACACGACTGGTTCCCGACCGGTCACTCCTCTCCAATGGGATCGCCGTGCGAGTTGAGAATCCGGACGCCAGCGCCTCCTATGCGAGCAAAGTCAACGCCCTCTTCCCAAACCAGCAGGTCTACGGGAACGATGACTGGCACGAGGTGAAGTCGGCCTACAATCGCTGGAACCAGATTGCGTCGGTCTTCTTCGGGGTCTTCAGCGTCTTCGCCGTGCTGGCGGTCGCCTTCATCATTGCCAACGCCATCGGTGGTCGCGTGCTGGCGCAATATCGGGAAATCGGCCTGATGAAAGCCATCGGATTCATCCCACGCCAGGTGACGACCATCTTCTTGTTACAGCACCTCCTGCTCGGATTGATGGGTGCGATCGCCGGTATCGGTATCGGCACGCTGCTAGCGCCCTACTTTCTGGATCACACCGCCTCGCTGCTGGGTGCGCCAGTCACCGCCTCGTTCGACCCAGTCCTGTCTCTCGAGATCCTGACCGGCCTAATCCTGCTGATTGTGCTCTTCACGCTGCTACCTGCCTGGCGCGGCTCACGCATCAGCACGATCCAGGCGATCACCACCGGCTTCTCGCCAGCCCAGTCACGGCCATCCTGGCCGGCCCGGCTGGCCATGCTGCTGCGCTTGCCACTCGTCGTCTCGGTCGGGATCAAGGATGCGTTCTCACGACCCGCGCGGGCTCTCTTCACCATCGCGGCCCTGGCCACCACCGTCATCACCATCACCTTCGCACTCGGCACCGAGGCCATGATCGAGCAATTGGTAAGCAACCCGGCCCTGAATGGTGAGCCGTTCGACATGGTTGTCAGCCGCGACGGGATGTCGGACGAACAGACCCGGGTCATTCTGGCGGAGCATCCGGAGATCGTCGCGCAGCACTCGCGGGGCGAGATCGAGGCGCAGGTGCTAAACGTGCCGGGCGCCGATGGACCAGTCTCGTTCCAGACACGCGCCTTCGGCGGCGACTACCAGTCCTTCCCCTACGCCATCGGTGAAGGACGCATGCTGGCCGCGCCTGACGAAGCGATCGCCGCGGTTGGTCTGCTGAAACTCCTGCATGTAAACGTGGGCCAGGACCTCACGGTGATGATCGCTGGGCAGCCCGCCACCTTTCATCTGGTTGGCCGTGTGGTCGAGAACGACGACGACGGGCAGATCCTGATCGTCACGGAGGCAGCCCTGAAGGCCATCGACCCGGGCTATGTTCCCTCTCGGTACGTCCTACTGCTCGCCAAAGGGACCGACGGCACGACACTCCAGCGCACCCTGCTGGAGCAGTCGAACTACGGCCTGACCGTCGCCGTCCGCCAGACCGGCACCCCCTCGGCCGTGTCCACGATGCGCACAGTCCTCTTCGGCCTCAGCGCCGCGCTATTGGTCATTGGCCTGGCCAACTTGCTGACCACATCCCTGCTGAACGTGCGCGAGCGCTCGCGTGAGGTCGGCGTCTTCAAGGCGATCGGCATGACGCCGGGACAAATCGTGCTCAGCGTCATCTCCGGCGTCAGCCTGCTGGCACTGATCGCCGTCGCGATCGGCATTCCGCTCGGTATTTATGTCTACCATGTGATCTTCCGCGTCGTCGGTGAACAGGGCTTGAACGCCGATCCGCTCCTCTTCGCGCGGCCGCACACCTGGTGGCTGGTGCTGCTGGTGCCGAGCGCCGTCGCGCTCTCGGCGCTGGCCAGCGCGCTTCCGGCCTGGCGTGCCGCCAGCGTCGATGTGGTCGAGGTGCTGAGGGCGGAGTGAGGGGGAAGGCCGCCGTTTGGCCCTGTCACCCTGCGCCGTGGACCACACGGTTTTCCCAGCGGAAGGAGACGGTCCAGCATTGATCAGCGTTCGCCCTGGGTTGCAAACCCAGGCTGACCAGACGAAGTCCATGAATGGACTCAGCGGCTCCGTCCAAATTCGGAAGCGATGGACCTGTTGTTGACCTCTTTCGCAAACACGAATCAGCCCCTTCAGAGGGCTTCGCGTCCGTAGCCCGGGATGTTTACTCCCGGGCGATCGTCGCCCATCACTGGATTAGCCGGTGACCTACCATGAACAGGCTGAGCATTGAAGCCGGATCGGCGGCAAGAGATGCTCGTAACTGGGCAAATGCTAAAGGCCCAGCCTGCTGATGGTAGTTGACGAATTGATTCGGTACCTGCGTGTCCGTTCACGCGGGGCTAAAGCCGCCGCGCTACAAAAGCGAAGTCCACTAAAGGGACTGAGGTTCAGTGACCGATTTGGCAATAACGTGACCACGGAATGGCGAACATCACGAAGAGATTTAGTCCCTTTAGTGGACTTCGTTACCGGTAGCCCGGTGAGTTTACTCCCGGGCGCACGCGGCCAATCACCGAACTAATTCGTCAACCTGCTCGCGCCGGCGTCGCGATGCCCCTGGACCGCGATCCCGCTCATCTGAGCCGCCCACCCTCAAGATTGTCTATCATGCCCCCACGTGGCGTCCGTCTATCCACCCCCACTCGACGGCGGCTGCAGAATCGTCACGTCCACCAGCGGGGTGACGTTCTTCTCGTGGGCGTCGACGACGCGCTGGACTTCGGTCGTGATGCGCGTCTTGAGTGCCGCATCCGAGGCGGTCGTGCCGGACTTGCGCTGGGCATAGACCTGGATCAGGAGCGTGTTCTGGTTTTGGATGTCCGCCCGCGTGAAGTTGACCGTGGTCGACGCTGCCTCGACACTCCCATCCTGTTTGATGGTATCCAGCACCGTCGATCGGACCCGCTGCTCCACGGTTGTACGCTGCAGCGTCGGCGACGTGGTGCCGAACTGGAGCAGCATCAGCCCGGCCAGGCCGGCGATTGTGACGGCCAGGGAAAGCCAGACCACCCACGACCGGCCCCGATTGTAGCGCGGGCCGGAGGGGCTCAAGCCGAACAGCCGGAAGACGACCGCGCCAGAGAGGTTGATGCCAACCAGCTGCAGTCCCAACAGGAAACCACCACTCAGCACCAGTTCCCAGCGGCCCATCACCGTCGCCATCCCGACCAGCGCGGCGGGCGGCGCCAGCGCGGCCGCCACCAGAATACCGATCGCCGCGCCCGAAACCAGGCTGCTGCGCTGCGATTGCGCCAGGCTCAGCGCCCCTGCCGCTCCGGCGGCGAGCGGCAGCAGGATCGAGGTCGCCGAGATATTAGCCGTGCTGGCCATCGACTGCGTTACGGCGGATTGCCCGAAGATGATTGAGAGAATCCCCGCCGTGACGATGGTGACGCTCAGCGCCGCGACGTAGCGCAGGATGGTGTGCCAGAGGAGGTTGAGATCACCGCGGGCGGTTGCGATGGCGGTGTTCATGGCCGGGCCCGCGAACGGGGCGATCAGCATCGCGGCGACGAGCAGGAAACTGCTGTTGAGGAGCAGACCCAGCCAGACGACCACCCCCGCCGCTGTGGCGTAGCCGAGGAACCCCTGCCAGGACCCGATCGATTGGAGCCCGGAGATCAGGATCTCCATAGGACTGCGAGGCGTCACGTCGACCGCCTGCTGCGCCACCTCCGACGCAGGCGGTTTCAGGGTCAGCACCCCAACGGGAACGACCGACGCGTGCATGTTGTCAATGGATTCAATGGAACTGAGAAATGGACCGACGTTGGTGTTCGGGAGGTAGACAACCACCAGGTCGAGCTGCTCACTGCTGGCCCCCCGTGCTTCGGTCATGCTCAGGTTCGTACCGTCGCACTCCTGTGCCGATCGCAGCACCTGCTCGCCATTTCCCTGTGGAACCTGAATGAACAATTGGCGCACGTCATCTCCTCACGCTGGACACGACCGATCGGTTCGCGCCCAAACAGGGGTGTCGCAACGCCTATTCCGGCGACGGTCGCTGCGTCCAGTGCGAGCTGTGAACAGCCAGGCCGGCGAACAGCGGACCAATGAGCGATGAGGTAGCGGTGATGAGTGCGATGAACACGGCCATGACGGGCCGGACCCACCACGACGCACTCGGCAAAGCTGTCGTGCGGTTGGCCGTGGCAGAGGTGATTCCCTGACTGCAGAGCCTCGGCTCAGTCGTCACCCAGCAGTCGATGCAGGCTGAGTCGACCGCGGCAGGCTGACGACCTCACGTTCCGAGATATTGACGCAGGAACGCCAGGGTCTGCGGCCAGACGTCGTTGGCGACATCGCTGGCATGCTTGTCGCCGCGCAGCACGATCAATTCGTGGGGCAAGCCAAGCTCCTGCAGCTTCGTCGCCATGCCGGTCGCCTGGTTCAGCGGCATCAGTTCGTGCGTGCTGTTCACCAGCAGCATGGGCACGGTCTGGCTATCGACGTGATCGATCGGCGAGTTCGCGGCCCAGTTCTCCGGGCAATCGGTCGACGCGCAGCCGAGGTAGTTGGTCGCCGCATAAATCGTGTGTGGTGTGGAGAGCTTCAGCAGTTCCGATTGGCCGGAATATTCGACCACCGCATCGACCCGGTCGGAGCCCGGGGTTCCGGTGGTGCCCAGCATCATGGCCAGGTTAGCGCCCGCGCTATTGCCCAACGCAGCCACCCGTAGCGGGTCGACACGGTAAGCCTCGGCGTGGTCCCGCACCCAGACCACTGCCGTGCGAGAGTCCGCGAGCGCGACCGGCGCATGCCAGCGGCCGCCGGGGGGCGCCATACGATAATCGATGACGAAGGCGGCGAACCCTGCCTCCGAGAGATGCGCCCCCTCGAAGTTCAGCTCTTCCTTCTTCCCATGCGCCCAGCCGCCGCCATGAATCACGACCACTGCCGGATGCGGCCCGCCATCCGGAATATACGCATCGAGCAGCAGGTTCTGCCCTTCAGCTTGCCCATAGACGAGGTTGTGATAGACGGTCGTGCCGTGGTTGTGCCGCGCGGTTCCCGTGGCGGCAGCGGCTCTATGCGCCGAGATCGGCCCGCCGAGCGCGCCACTCAGCGCTCCCCTGAGCTGGCTTCCGGCCCGCGCCACGGGAACCGGCGCACCCGCGACCATGATCGACGTGAAGACCAGAATCGCGAAGAGGAACACACCAACTAAAGCCTGCCGGCGCATGCTGCCAGACTCCCTACCCCTGCCGACCCAATCCAATACACCAGGTACTCACCGGCACCCGGTTCGTGCGTCCCCTTTGGATCGGCCGCCACCCACCACCTACTCAGTTCAATCTACGTTGAGCAGAGGGCCCCGGATCTTGGCCTCACCATTTTCGGTTGTGTGCTGTACGAACGTGTCGCGCTTTGTGTGGCGAAGTATACGGTACGGAAGAGGAAATGCGCGTCAATTTGGAGACATTTGTGTGTCAATTTCGTGTCGGGTAGTCTTCGGCAGTCGCGCTACAACTTGGCGAGTACTTCCTCGCGCCGCCAGGTGGCGGCCGAGACGACGGCCAGGACGATGTCCACCGCAAAAATGCCAGCCACCACGGCGATCACCGCGGGCGTTCCCCAATCCTGCAGTTTATAGCCCAGCCCGATGATAATGCCCCACAACGGCACCAGCGCCAGTCCGCTCACCTGCTGCGCCGTGTTGAACGTCCGCACACGAGACGAGATCAGGCTGGCAATCGTCGCAGCGAACAGCGCCGTGGCCGGGACCATCGCCAGCAGCGCGATCGAGAGACCCGGCGCGAAGAGTCGGATCGTTCGGGTTCCCGCGAGCAGGGCGATACTCGCCACGTAGGTCAGTTCGGCAACGGTCGCGAAGAGGGTCGCGGGAGCGATCGAACCGAGCACCTTGCCGCCGAAGATCGCCAGGTTCGACGCGGGAGAGGCCAGGAGGGGTGTCAGGTTCCCCTGCTCCTTCTCACCAGCGAACTGTCCACAGGCGATGCCGACCGCGGCGGTCGACGGCATGAGTCCGATGACCAGGAGATAGATGGCAAGAACGCTGGCCAGCGTCGACTGGCGACCCGCGTTCGGCTCGTGATTGACCAGCGGCATGATGGTGCTCAGGACCAGGGCGAGCGGCAATATGAACGCGAACACGAGGCTTAGTGTGAGCGTCATGCGGTCGCGCAGGGCCTCCAGTGCGGCGCGGCGGGCGATCAGCAGCAATACCCGGAGGCCGGATGGCGGGCGCGGAACGGACCCGCCGCGACGCTGGTGATCGGCCGATTCCAGATTCATGTTCACCCGCCTCCGACCAGCGCACCGGGCACCGATACCGGCACCGCGTCCGTTGACGACGCCGGCTCCTCGCCGACCATCGCCGCATAGACCTCCTCCAATGTGCGAGTCTCGAGCGACACCGACACCACCCGGGCACCAAGGGCGACGAGCGCTCCGATGACCACCGGGTTCGTCTCTTCGGGATCGCGGGTGCGATAGACGATCAATTCCCGTTCGCCCTTGCGGAAGGAGGCAGGCGCGAGGATCTCAGACGCCCGTTCGACCGCCGCCAGCGCACCAGGGAGTGCAACCGCCAGTTCGATGCGCACCAGCGTGTCCGGCGACGCGTTCGCGCGCAGTTCCGCGGGCGATCCATACGAAACGAGTTGGCCACGCCGGATTATCGCGATCTCGTCGGCCAGGCGCTCGGCCTCACCCAGGTCATGCGTGCAGAGGATGATCGTGCGCCGGGCGTTCTTCAGGCCGGTAATCAGATCGCGCACTGCCCGCGCGGCCAGGGGATCGAGGCCCGACGTTGGCTCGTCCAGAAAGAGGGAGACCGGCTCGTGCAATAGTGCCCGTGCCAGGGCCACCTTCTGCTTCATCCCCTTGGAGAACCCGACCATGCGCTCGCGCTGGTGATCGCCCAGATCGAAGAAGTCAATCAACTCGGCGATGCGAGCACGGCGAACGCTGACCTCGAGACCATAGATCTGGCCGAAGAAGTCGAGGTAGTCCGGCAGGGTCATCTGGGGGTAGATGCCGGGAACGTCGGTGACCAGGCCGACCCGCGAGCGGACTGCTGCAGGATCGCTCCGCACATCGAACCCGGCGACGCTGGCGCTGCCGGAGGTTGGATTGAGCAACCCGGCGAGCATGCGCACGGTGGTCGTCTTTCCCGCGCCATTAGGGCCGAGCAGTGCCAGGATTGATCCGTCCGGCACACGTAGGGTGAGATCGTCGACGGCGACGAACTCGCCGAAGCGCCGGGAAAGTGAGGTGGCTTCGATCATAGGCAGACTCCCAGGCACAGCGCACGATGAACAACGAACAGACAGGACGACCCGGTTGGACGCCGTCCATCGATTGTATCGTCTGAGGTTGGTCGGGGTGGTGGGCGCGAGGAGAAGGGGCCGATCAGGTTAATCGAGAATCTGAGAGCCGTGAAGAGATCAATTCTGAAAACGTCGGTGCGTCTCTCGCAATGGATCGAAGTATCTCTTCGATCGTCGTCTGCGGACTACGAAGCGCGCTGACTTGCTCCCGAAGGATCTGCACCATGACGTCCGGATAGAGATCGAAAAGGTTCGTCAAGAACTCATCAGGAGACTGCGCCTCAATTCCATACGGTTCGAGGGATCTTTCGGGGAAGTGCTGGAGGTTCGCGGTGACAATCACCTGTGATCCTGACACGATTGCGGCAGCCACCACATGCCGATCGTTGGCGTGGTTGGTCATGTTCTGGACAATTGGCTGATACCCCGCCACGAGAGCCTCTTCGAATGCTTCCTGCATCAACAGCAGCCGCCTGGCCGCTTTCTCGGGCGGGACGTTGAGCTGTTCAATCAGGTTTCTCTCGACTTCCGAAAGAATGTCCTCACTCCAATGGACTCGATACATCCCTCTTTCTGCGGCACGAAGCAAGGTATCACACAACGGCAACGGAATAAGGACACAGGCATCGAGAACCGCATCGAACGAGGTCATCCCTCCTCACCAGATCATCGGTAGAAACCAAGTTCCTCGTTAAGCCTCGTCAGTTCGTCGAGCTTGGACCTGCGGCGTTGATCCCGGCAGCGCTTATACTCCATGAGATCCCCAAACTTGATACGCCGGTGCGTTCCCGCCTTCGTGAACGGAATTTCGCCGCGCTCGAGTAGACGGACAAGATACTGCCGCGAGATGTTGAGGAGATCGGCAGCCTGCTGAGTTGTCAGCTCCTTGTGCACCGGCACGATCGACACGGCTTCGCCTCTGGCCATCAGATGCACTGCCCGTTGGACGATCCGCATCACGGATTCGGGCAGTTGGATGATCTCCTCTTCTGAAGGCGTGATGAACTTAATCACCGAGGCGGGCTGTTGCTCGTACAACTCTTCGATTCGCTCTAAGTTGGCGCGTTCTTCGTCACCTGCAAACACAGGCTCGCGTCCAACTTCAATGCTGTTCATGATGCTCGCCTTCTCACATAGTTCTTCGCCGAAACCGAGATACATCGTACACAGCAAACGCTATAAACGCAACTAACCAGCCCCAATCACCCCGGCCAGTTTCTCGGCCACCATGGCGGCGGGGAGGTTGGTGTTGGCACGCATCAGGGTAGGGAAGATCGAGGCGTCGCAGACGTAGAGTCCGTCCAGTCCATGGACTTTACCGCTGGCGTCGACCACCGCTTCGAGGTCGCTCGCCGGTCCCATACGGCAGGTGCAGGCCGGGTGATAGTCGATGCCGGCGTAGCTGAGGATGAACTCGGGCGCGTCCTCCCGTGAGATATGCGCGGCACCGGACCGACGCTCGACGGTAAGCAGATCGGCGAGCGGCGACTGCGCAACGATCCGCTGGACCAGATCCAGGCCATCGGTGAGGACCGCCATGTCGTAGCCCTCGGGATCGGTCAGGTAGCCGTGATCGATGCTGAGCGTCGCCTCCGGATCGCGCGAGGTGAGGCGCACGGAGCCGTGCGAGTGAGGCGTCATCAAGGCCGCGGCGATGTGATAGAACCACCGCCCGCTCTCGGCATCCCGGCGACTGAGCGAATAGACGTGCAGATCGAATGCCTCGTCGCAGTGGCTGCTGCGCGCCTTGGCTAGCGCCTGCTCGTCCGGCAACCAACCCGCGACCTCAAAGGCGTCCATCTGCTCGTCGAGCGCCGCATTGCCCCAGTATTGGAGGGGGATCGTCACGTGGTCGGTCAGCCGCTTGCCGACGCCCGACAGGTCACGAACCGGCTCGATGTCGAACTGTGCGAGTTCGCCCGGATCGCCAACGCCGGAGCGAAGCAGGATGGCCGGAGAGCCATAGGCGCCGCCTGCCAGGACGATGCGGGCGGCGGGAATCCGCATCCGGAGCCCGTCGATGATCGCCTCGACCGCCACCGCCCGACCATTCTCGGTTACGACCCGATCGACCAGCGCGTTGCCGACGATCTCCAGGTTTGGGCGATCGCGCACCGGATCGAGGTAGCCGAAGGCGGCGTTCCAGCGGATGCCGTCCTGGATGTTGACCGGCGCCAGGCCGACCCCAGCCACAGCGTCCGGATCGTTCAGATCGTCGACTTCCGGGATGCCGGCCGCGACCGAGGAGGCGATAACGGCCGCCTGGAATGGAGTCGCCTCGGCGGCGTCCGGCTGGCGCACGCGCATCGCCGTGACCGCACGCTGGAACGCCGGTGCGACCGACTCCCAATCCCAGCCAGCGTTCCCCAGTTCGGCCCAATGATCGTAGTCGCGCCGGTGGCCGAGCCGCACGATGCAGCCGTTGTGCGACGACGAGCCGCCGAGCACCCGACCGCGCTCGAATGGACGGGAGACCTTGTGCTGTGGCTGGAGCCGACCCGCGTAACCCCAGTCGTGGGTCAGGCCGAAACGTCGCGCATCGAGCAGCTCGGACGGCCAGCGACCGGCACTGTGCGGCCCGTAGTCTGGCCCGGCTTCGAGGAGCAGGATGCGGAGATCGGTCTCGCGCGCCACGATGCCGGCCAGCGCGGATCCCGCCGTGCCGCCACCAACGATCAGGAGATCGATTCCGCGCGTGAGATCACGTTGGGCGAACATGATGTCGTCCTCTCCACTGACAGACGGTCTTCGACCTGGCTGACACCCGACGTGTATTGCGTGAGATCGAAGAATACCGCGAACGTACGCTAATTACTGTGGAGAAGGAGAGCACTCAGAGGTACCCGCCTTCCCCGCATTTATATGCGAACGTACGCGCGTTAATCGCTACGCCGTTGGCTGTGCCGCGTACGTACTATATCGATGGCAGCAGCGGCTGCTCCAGGTAGGCGGTCTCGCCATGCAGTGCCTCGTCGAGACCCAGATCCTCTTCCGCGTCGAGCACGCGCACTGGCGTAACGTGATTGATGAGCCAGAGCATGCCGTAGGTGAAGGCGAACGCCCAGACGGTCGAGAGAAGGACCGCGACGAGCTGCTTGAAGAAGAAAGCTGGATGCCCGGCGAATAGTCCGTTGGCGCCGTTCGGGTTGAAGGAGGTCGTGGCCAACGCGCCCAACAGTACGATGCCGAGGAAACCTCCCACGCCGTGAACGCCCCAGACATCGAGCGCGTCATCCCAGCCGAGATGGTTCTTCAGCGCCACCGCGCTGTAGCAGACGGCCCCGGCGGCAATCCCGATGATGGCAGCAGATGTCGGCGACACATAGCCCGCGGCCGGTGTGACGGTCGCCAGACCCGCCACGGCTCCCGTGAGCAAGCCGAGAAACTTCGGCTTCTGCTCGAAGAACCAGCCGACGATCAGCCAGGTGACGGCCGCGAATGATGCGGCCAGGTCGGTGTTGACGAACGCGACCGCCGTGACTGAATCGACCCGGAACTCGCTGCCGGCATTGAAGCCGTACCAACCGAACCAGAGCAGTCCGGTGCCGAGCGCGACCAGCGGGATACTATGGGGACCGGAATCGAGCACTCGCCGCTTACCGACAAAGAGAATCGACGCCAGCGCGGCGATTCCGGCGATGTTGTGCACCACGATGCCACCGGCGAAGTCGAGGACGCCCCAGTCCTGGAGCAGGCCCCCGCCCCAGATCATGTGGACGAACGGGAAGTAGACGAACAGGAGCCAGGCCGTCAGGAAGATCATGTAGGCCTTGAAGGTGACCCGATTGGTGAATGCGCCGGTGATGAGTGCCGGCGTGATGATGGCAAACATCATCTGATATGCAAAGAAGACCAGCAGCGGGATCGAATCGTTCGGCGACGGCGTCGTCAGCGAGACACCCCGCAGGAAGGCATGATCCAGGTTGCCGATGATCCCGCCGACATCCCCCGAGAAGCAGAGCGAATAGCCGACGGCGAACCAGATGATCGTCGTCCAGCCCATCGAGACGAAGCTCTGCATCATGATCGCCAGGACGTTCTTGCGTCCGACCAGCCCGCCGTAGAAGAAGGCCAGTCCCGGCGTCATGAGCATCACGAGACTGGTACACAGCAGCATGAAACCGGTGTTGCCGGTATCGAGACCAGGCATGTCGCCCCTCCGATCAAGCCACGTGATGATCCTGCCGTCCAGTGACGGCTGGCAATGAGATCGGGGCTATCATGCGCCGGGTTCCGGAAAGGCGCAAGGAGTGCCCGGTGATCGACCGGTGACACAAACTGAACCGTCCGGGGATGTGAAATGCGGTCGATCCGCCGGTGATCAGGAAATTGGCTCGATCTCGACCAGGCCGCGCAGGTCGCTGACCGCGACGGGATGGCCGTGCCGCACGAAGACACGTGGCAGGCGCTCCGAGAGGGCGGTGACGATCTCGTACCCGATCGTGCCGCAGAGCCCGGCAGTGTCGTCGACGGTCATGGCGCCATTGTCCTCGCCGATAAGGATTGCCTCATCACCGATGGCGACGTCCGGCACCTGCTCCACCTCGATGACGGTCTGGTCCATGGCGACGCGTCCGCGAATCGGGCAGCGGACGCCGCGCACCAGCGCCCAGCCCTGGTTCGAGAGCATGCGGAAGAGGCCGTCACCATAGCCGACCGGCAGGGTGGCGCAGCGAACGGACCGCTCGGCTACGAAGGTCCGGCCATAAGAGACGCCCTCTCCCTCCGGCACGGTGAAGACGCGCGCGATATGGCTCTTCAAGGTCAGAATTGGCCGGAATTCGCCGGTGACCGGCACCTCGTCCGATGGTGACAGCCCGTAGAGGGCATACCCGGCGCGGACGATGGGTGTCGACCAGCCCTCCAGGTGAGGGATGACCCGGCGCAGCGCGGCGGCACTGTTGGCGGCATGAACGTACGGAAACGAGGCCCCGGCCAGACGCAACTCGCGCCAGGTCTCCTCGAAGCGTCCGACCTGCA
The DNA here is from genome assembly GCA_963728335.1 of uncultured Chloroflexia bacterium. Classification (GTDB taxonomy): domain Bacteria; phylum Chloroflexota; class Chloroflexia; order Thermomicrobiales; family Thermomicrobiaceae; genus CALAGB01. The sequence goes on along the minus strand of CAVSJP010000003.1, from coordinate 27,514 downwards.
CGTCGAGAAACCCATCTTCGAGTTCGTCGGCGGTGGCGAAGTGGGTGTAGATCCCTTGCAAGTCGAGGTGCGGGTCGTCCAGTACCTGGCGCGCCAGCACGGCCACCCGGCCACGCTCGACGCCGTAACGATGCAGGCCGGTCTCGATCTTCAAGTGGATGGCTGCACGCTGTCCGGCCGCCTCAGCCGCGACGGCAATCTGATCCAGAATCTCGGACGTGCCGGCGGCCAGGGCTATCCGCTGCTCGATGCCCCGCCGCAGCAGGCGCGGGTTCGGCGGCCCGATCACCAGGACCGGCGCCACGACTCCCCTGGCGCGCAGGTGCAGTCCCTCCTCGACCCGCGCCACGGCCAGCCAGGTCGCTCCGGCCTCGATCGCGGTTCGCGCGCACGGGATCATGCCGTGGCCATAGGCATTGGCCTTCACCACCGCCATCAGTTGAACACGCTCGCCGATGTGCGCCTGCATGGCGGAAATATTGGCGGCGTAGCGATCGAGATCGACGACCGCGTGCGTGCCAGCCTGCGCCGCTTCCAGTCGCTCCGCGAACCCGTCCATCACTCAATCCCTTGTTCGTCCGTAGAGACGACGCATGCGTCTCGCCTCCTGGAATGCCGGCCGGTACGACGAGCGGTTCTTCCCTGGTCGTGCCGTTGTACACGCCAGACACCAGTTGATATCGCCCGGTACAACAACAACGTCTCGGGCGAAGACAAGCTTCGCCGCGACGACGTGGAATTTGCCGCTCGACAGTCAGGTCACACAGAGTACGTACACGCGAACGTACTATGACAACCGAATCAATTCCCGGCCGAAACCGATCCAGAAGGTAATCGCCAAAAGCAGACCGAACACCACCAGAAGCGTCACGAAGATCGCCCAGTCGGCGGAGCTCATCTCCAGGTCGTGGAGCGTCGTCCGCTTCACCGGCGCACCGAAGGCGCGCGCCTCGAGCGTCCAGCCCAACTGCTCGCTCATCCTCAGTGCCGTCACCAGTGATGCCACCAGGATCGGGATCATCGCTCGTGCCCGTCCGATCCCCCGCCCCTCCAGCACCAGTCCGCGCGACTGCTGCGCTTCGGAGACCGACTGGAACAGCGCCGCGAAGGTGGGGATAAAGCGCAGCCCGATGGTCAGCGACATACCGATCGAATAGGGCAGTCCCAGCCGGACGAAGGAGCGCACCAGCGCCCGCTGGTCGGTCGTCGCCAGCCAGACGATGAACGTGAAGGAGATGGCGGCGAAGCGGGCCGCAGTCGCCGCGCCGCCGATGATGCTCTGGCCCGTGATCAGGAGCGGTCCCCAGTCAATCAGCACCGGTGTCCCCTGCCTGGCGAAGACCGGCCAGAGAACGAAGATCAGTACCAGGAACGGGAGAAGTGCCCGCCAGATGCCGCCCAGCCGATTCCAGCCGACACCCGCCTGCAGCAGCGCGCCGTGGGTCAGGATGAGCAGCAGCACGAAGAGGGGCAAGTTGAACCAGATCAGCAGCAAGACGGTCGTGAACGCCACGAACGCGATCTTCACGCGCGGGTCGACCCGGTGGAGCCAGGACGATCCCGGCTCGTAGATTTCGAACGTGGCGCTCATGGCGTCCTGTCCGTATCCGGTGCTCGCACCGTTGCTCGCTGCATGAACTGGCTGGCGAAGTCCTCCACGTTCAGCGCAAACGGCATCCCGGCGCCGGCGAGATCGGCAGAGAGGCGCGCGACCGGCGGTGGCCGGATTCCGGCATGCTCGAGCAGGTCGAACTCCCGCATCACCTCGCTGGTGGGACCGTCCGTCAGCACCCGGCCGTCATTCAGCACAACCAGCCGCCGCGCATACTCGCCCACCAGCCGCATGTCGTGCGTGATCAGCACGACCGCGTGCCCGTCATCGACCAGCCCGCGCAGTGTCTGCATCAATCCCTCAGACGCGCGCCGGTCGAGTCCGCCGGTCGGCTCGTCGAGCACCAGCACGCTCGGCCGCATGGCGTAGACGGCCGCGAGCGCGACCCGGCGCCGCAGGCCCCGCCCCAGCAACGTGGGATGCCGTTGGCGCTGGCAGGTTAGATCGAAGAGCGCCAGCGCCGCCTCGATCCGCTCATCGAGCTCATGTCCCTGAATACCGAGGTTGCGCGGTCCAAACGCGACCTCCTCCGCCACGGTCGGCAGGAAGATCTGGTGATCCGGGTTCTGAAAGACGTATCCGACGGTCTGTGCCAGATCTCCGATGGAGCGATCGCGCGCATCACGTCCCGCCACGCGCACGTCACCGCTATCCGGGCGCAGCAGCCCGTTGAAATGCTTGGCCAGCGTCGTCTTGCCCGAACCATTGGCCCCCGCCAGTGCCACGAACTCGCCCGGAAAGACGGTCAGGCTCACGTCGCGCAGCGCGGGCGTCGCGCCGTCGTAGCTGAAGACGACGTTCCGTATCTCGACGAAGGGAGCTCGATCAGTCATCGCCGGAGTTCTGCAAGAGCGGCCGAAGCGCCTGGCTGGCCTCACCGGTGCTCAGAAAGGCGAAATGGGCATCCAGACGCCGGTTGAGGCGATCGGCCAGCTCAGCGATCTGCGGCACCGCCACCCCCCAGGCCTCCAGTTCCGTCACTCGTGTAAAGACCTCGCGCGGCGACCCCTCGGCAACGATCCGCCCCGCATCGAGCACGATAATCCGGTCGGCGAACTGGGCCAACAACTCGGCATCCTGCTCGACCATCACCACGGTCAGTCGCCGCCCCTGCTCACGTCGCAGCGCCTCCACGGCCGTCGCCACCTCGAGCTTGCCGACCGGATCGAGCTGCGCGGCCGGCTCGTCCAGCACCAGCACGTCGGGCCGCATCGCCAGCACTGCCGCGATGGCTACCCGCTGCTTCTGTCCACCCGAGAGCTGATTCGCCGACCGGTAGCGCGCCGCCGCCATCCCGACGATGCCCAGCGCCCACTCGACCCGTTCCGCGATCTCGGCCGCCGGAACGCCGAGGTTCTCCGGGCCAAAGGCGACTTCATCCTCGACACTCAGACCGACCAGATTGCTCTCCGGATCCTGAAAGACAAGCCCAATGCGCGTCGCCATGCGCGGCACCTTCACCTGTTTCGTGTTCCAGCCGTCGACGACGACGTCGCCGCTGATGATCCCGCCCGTCGCGTGGGGCACGAGTCCGTTCAGCGCCAGGCAGAGGGTGCTCTTACCGCTGGCAGTGGTACCGGTAATCCCCAGGAACTCGCCCGCCGCGACATCGAGATTGATCCCTTCCAGCGCGGTGATCGGCGGCTCACCCTCCGTCATCGGAGGATAGCGATAGGTGAAGTTCCGTATCGTGATGAGGCTGGGCTGGTTGTCACGCGTGCCTGCCACCAGGGTCTCCATTCGGGACGGTTCGTCGACCGTATCTCATCTCAGGGAGCCTACCCGAACGACCGGAGCCGTGACAACGAGATCACGCACAACGAACCCGGCGGGATCTCCGCCGGGTTTGCGCGCGTGTATTGGATGGCGCTAGTGGCCGGCCTGGTTGGTGGGTTCCTCACGCCAGGTGCGCCGGTAGCTCCAGTTGTTGATCGGCGGATAGGCACGCCGCACCGCGAGGGCCAGCGGAATCCCGATGACCGCGCCGCTGGCGACCTGGAACAGGTTGAGACCGGCGTCGGTCCAGGCGGTGCCCAGGCCGAGCTGAAGAATGGCGGCGTCGTAGATGAAATAGCCGACCACCAGAACGATGGCGCCCGCGATACCGCCCATGATCATGCGGTTGAGACCGCCGCGCCAGGCGATCAGGCCGGCAACCAGGCCCTGCAGTCCGTGAATGACGAACGTGCCAGGGGCATAGTTCGCGTAGCTTGAAGCTAGATCAGACGCCGACGTGCCGAACGCGGCGGCGATGCCCGCCACCACCGGGCCAAAGATGAAACTCGTAAAGTAGATGGCCGTATCGCCAAGGTGAATATAGCCGCCCGGGCCGATCGGGATCTTCGTCGAATAGGTCAGCACAAAAATAACGGCGAGCATCACGCCGATGATCGCGACCAGCGCGGCTGTAAGCTCGACTCGCAGACTATCTCGCGGAGACTCCATTCAGCGCTACCCCCTCAGCGTCCGGGCACAGCCCGATATTCCGTTTGCTGCTTTCGCCCCATAAACTCGATCTTAATGAAACCATCAAGTGCCAATTGGAACCATCCAATTTGGAGCGAAATCAGCGGGTCGTCGTCGTGTGGACCGAGCAGGGAGATCAATGAAGGTCCTGTTCAGGCGAACCAGATGCTCCCATTTTGTGAGAATCGCCGTGCTCATGCGGATCTTGCCCAAGATCTGCAAAACGGCACGGCGGTGCTCGCTCCGCGATCGCACAACGCTGGACCGCGAACGAAAAGAGCGGGGTCATTCTCGACTCCGCTCACTATTGCTGCCCTAAATCTTCGACCTTTCTCGACGAAGCAGCCAGACCCAATTCGTGGCTACCGCTGCTGGTCGTAGAGCTGCTTTGTCAGCAGAGCCTGTCCGATATGCTCCCGATTGTGCTCGACCGCGTGGAAGATCCACCAACTGCCCAGGTGCACCCGGTTCAGCCGGTCGCCGGGCGGTGAATGCATCTCGGCCAGGGCGGCCAGGGAGAGCGTATCGATACGCGGCACGATCCGCGCCTCGACGTCGTCGACCAGCTTGCGCATGGTGGCGACATCGTCGACCGTCACCCGGAACTCGGCATCGCGGTCTCGCTCGAACGACTCCTGCGCGATTGTCGCGGTCATTGAGTTCTCGGCACCAAGCAGGTGTGTGAAGAGGACGGCAATAGAGTTCGTCTCCGGGCCCGGCGACCAGTTGAGGCCGTCGCCATCGAGCCCGTCAAGAATCGAGCGCATGGTGTCATGCTGATCCGCCAGGATCTGCTTCAGTCCCTCACGAATTCCCTGTATCTCATCCGCCATCCGGTCTCAACCTTTCTCTCCGTGCGTCAATTTGGGTGAGCTCGCTCATTTTCATCGCCTCCGGACGTACGCAACCCGCGATAGCTCTGATAGCGGCTCAGGTCGATCGCACCCGCCGCAAGCGCCGCCAGCACGGCACAACCCGGCTCGTCCACATGCGTACAGTCGTCATAGTAGCACGTGCCGAGATAGGGCCGGAACTCCGGGAAATAGTGGTCGAGCTGGTCGACGTCCACGCCCCAGAAGGCGAGCGTGCGCATGCCGGGCGTGTCCGCGATATAGGTCTCGTCGTCAAGCGGCAGCAGCGTGGTGGCGGTGGTGGTGTGCCGCCCTTTGCCGGTGGCCGAACTGATGGCACCAACCCGCTCGTTCAACGCCGGCACCAGCGCATTGATCAGGCTTGACTTGCCGACGCCCGATGGCCCCGAGAAGGCGGTGATCTTTCCGCGCAAGTGTTCGCGCAGCGCGTCGATCCCACGGTGCTCGCGCACGCTCGTCTCGAACACGGGATAGCCTGCCTTGCGATACGGGTCAAAGACATGCCGCAGGTCACTGGCCGGGTCGAGATCGATCTTGTTGGCGCAGACGGCCGCGGGAATGCCGCGGGCCTCGGCGATGATCAGAAAGCGGTCGAGCATGCGCGGGTGCGGCTGAGGATGAGTCACGGCAAAGACGGCGATCATCTGGTCAGGATTGGCCAGAATCACCTGCTCCATCGCCTCGGTACCCCGCGCCAGGCGCGAAAGGGACCGTATGCGCGGCGCGACCGACTCGATCACTCCCTCACCGGGGATGGTCGGCGTCACCTCAACCCGGTCGCCAACCGCGACTGGAGAGGTTCCGCGTCGCTCTCGTTTGATGGTGGCACGAGCAGTACAGCGGAGCATGCCGGTGGGGGTTTGAACATCGTAAAACTGTCCATAGTTGCGAATGACGATATTCGGGGGTCGATCCAAACAGCACTCCAGGTAGTGGGACAGCGCGGCACGACACGTAATCGGAATCTGACGGCGTCAATAGCAGGAGTGTAGCACGGGGCAAACGACCCAGGAGATCGGGTGATGAGGCGGAGGAGGGAGGCGAGAATCTGTGTCAGAGCCACGAACTCTCGAACCCACGCTGTTTTTGCCTATCACCCATATTCTACGATTCACTGATAGACTTCTCGATATGTACGAATTACGGTGAACATCTCCGGTGAGGCATGGAACTACAAATGTTTCACGCCTTTCTGCACGTCTTCGACCGCCATGAACACGCCATGTATCTCATCTTGTGGGCATATTTGGCGCTCTTCTGGTCGCTCCGTTACGGCTGGTTCTTCTGGCGCAGGCGGCAGCGCTATAACCTGACCGTGACGCTCGACACGACCGGAGCGGCAGTTGGACAGTTGACCGTAACGGTCATCAACCGGTCACGCCGGGCAGCGTCGATCCGCAAGATCAGCCTCAACGTCGACTCAGCAGACCTGAATCGCAAAACCCAAGGCGAACTCAAAGAGCGAATTGAGATGAGAAGTCAGGTCGAGGAGCCGCTGAACCCCGGGCAGTCCGCCACGTTCGACCTGCACCGTCGCCGGCCGGATCACGACGAGGTCTATCCGCTGCACTACGGCGAACTCGTCTCGGATCTGGACGAACTGGGAATAGAGATCGCCGAACTGAGCGCACTGGTTCTCGACGACAAGAGCCAGATATACGAGAGCAATACCATGCGCATTCCTGTCTACCAACTCGTCGCGCCATCGAGCGAGAACGGGTTGGGCAGGCAGAGTGTCACGGCGGGGTAAGGGCGAACGCCGTTGACGCGGTCGCCGGGTTGGATGGTGATTGACGACAGAGATCGGTACTGTGTCAACGGTCGATAGGGAGTGATGAGGTTTGACGATTTGCTTCGGTGGTTGGCCACGGTCGCCCGGCGAGTAGTGAGGGAGACGATAGGCCTCGGTGGCCAGTCCACGCTCGCCCGGCGAGTTTACTCCCGGGCGATCGTAGACGCAGTATCCGACGATATCGTCAACCACCGTTACTCTCAGGCGAACGTGGCCAAATAGGTAACTCTGTCGTCAACTACCAGCGGAGCTTGCGAGCAGAACTCGTTACCAAATCAACTACCTCGCTCTCATGAGCCTCAGCCGCCCGCAGATCGACCCATTCACGCCCTACCCGCCACCCCGCCCCAACCCCGCCTCGCGCGCTCGGATAATCGCCTCGGCCCGGTCGCTCACCTGCAACTTGGCGAAGATGGTCGAGGTGTGACCTGCCCCCGTTTGTTGGCTCTCCCGCATTCTCAGTGCAGCCCGAATAGACGGGAAGGGAGAACCAAGGTGCAGCTTCTCTCATTCAGGCAGCGTGCAGGACTCGCTTGTGGACGAGGTCGAAGTTGACACGGCCATACATCTGCCGACGGATCAGCTTGAGCCACAGGATCTGTCCTTCGGTCTGTCCTTGACTCCACGGCAGGGTGAGCCCGGCGACCACTGCTGGCAGATCCTGGAACAATCGGTCCACGAACGTGCGAAACTCGGCAACACCGCTTTCGACCACCGCCTACATCCAGGCGGTCAGCTGAGATTCTGCGCATCTGTTTCGTTGTCGCACCAAGGTCAGGAATGACTCAGCGAGGTCCATGGTCGTGCTGATATCTGGGTGGAGACTCCGAAGTCGCATGACGGTGGCCTGTTGCGGCATGAGTTCTGCCGCGCGGGGATTCGGGAGGAGCACGTACGAACTTGACTGGGCGCGGGCTGGGTCAACACACACTGGTCAATCTCTGCCACCCGCGCCGTACGCTATACTGGGAGAGTCGGGATCCATGATTCAGGATGCGTCAATTACCGCCAATTTCACAGTCGACGACGTATGATCCTTGCCTAGGAGCAGCTGTGGCTGACCTACCCGGCGCTAAGAAGAAGAGGACGTCACCGAGGGCCCGAGTGGGTGCCTTCGCGCTCTTCGCGTTATTCGCAGTATGTGCTTTCTTGCTCGTGGATTCGCGTGTAGCGACTGATTCTCATGAGCCGGTATACATCTCTCAAATGGAATCAACCAAGGTCAGCATATCGAGCCCGGTGGCAACGAGTAATGGAGGCCTCGCGACGAGCAGGGAGACTCCGCCAGCCGTGAGTCCCACCCCGCCGCACGCGACCGTAGCAAGTGTGGCGGGTAGCCCGGTACCCTCGGCTCCGGTCGCTCCTGGCGCACCCGCCCCAACCGTTGTGGGTACTGCCGCATCGCCCTCTCGAATTACGCGGCTGCTGATTCCTGTGATCAAAGTCGACGCTCCAGTCGAAGTGAAAGGCCTCGACGGCAACGGCGTGATGCAAGCACCCGACGCACCGGGTGTCGTTGCCTGGTATGACTTTTCCGCGAAACCTAATGGTCAGGGGAATGCGGTCTTCGCGGGTCACTTAGATTACGTAGGGGTTGGCCCAGCCGTGTTCTGGAGGCTTGCCCAGTTGCAATCGGGGGATAGGATTGAGGTGACCGAGCAAAACGGCAGAGTATTCCATTATCAAGTCACCTCGGTGCGATCCTATTCAGCCACAATAGACGCAACTCAGGTAGTCGCGTCTACGGACACACCAACGATCACCTTGATCACGTGCGGCGGCTCATTCAATCGTAAGACACAGGAGTATAGTCAGCGTATCGTTGTGACGGGTAAGCAGGTGGCATAAGCGCGTACGCTGATATGCATCCGCGGCGGCTTCTGCCAGCCTACAGCGATTACCTCTATCCGTCCTCTTTACCATGGATCACGGTGTATAAGGATGTTGGGCTATTCCCACAGTAGGAATAGCCCAACATCCTTCTCGTCATTGCAACACTCAGCGATGTCCGAATACCCGCTTCCCGCGTTGAGCCGCGATGGGCATCTCTAGCGTCGGTATCGTGTCACTGCGACGATAGACAAGCCACTGCTGAGTAGCAGCAACGCGATCCCGAGCACGAGATCGGCTTGGGACCAAAGCCGGTTACCGGCGTGATCATTCATAGGCGGTCCCCCGGAACCAGTCGTTGGGAAGGTGATTCCGGTCGTCCCAGTCGCCGTTCCCGTCGCTGTTCCCGTCGCCGTTCCCGTCGCCGTTCCCGTCGCCGTCCCCGTCGCTGTTCCCGTCGCGGTGCTAGTCGCTGTTCCCGTCGCCGTTCCCGTCGCGGTGCTAGTCGCCGTTCCCGTCGCCGTTCCCGTCGCGGTGCTAGTCGCCGTTCCCGTCGCCGTTCCCGTCGCCGTTCCCGTCGCCGTCCCCGTCGCGGTGTCTAGTCGCTGTTCCCGTCGCCGTTCCCGTCGCGGTGCTAGTCGCCGTTCCCGTCGCCGTTCCCGTCGCGGTGCTAGTCGCCGTTCCCGTCGCCGTTCCCGTCGCCGTTCCCGTCGCGGTGCTAGTCGCTGTTCCCGTCGCCGTTCCCGTCGCCGTTCCCGTCGCCGTTCCCGTCGCGGTGCTAGTCGCTGTTCCCGTCGGAGTCGAGGTAGCTACCGCGCACCCGCCGATTGAGACGACGTTGGTATCCATCGTTACTGCGCCGGTTTGCGCCAAAGCTCGACCGATCACGCCTACACCGTTCGTCAGGGTGATACTACCGTAGGCGAGAATATTTCCCGCGAACGCCGTGGTTGTACCGAGCGTCGCGGAGCTGCCAACCTTCCAATAGACGTTGCACGGTGAACCGCCATTGATCACGCTCACAGACGAATTGCTTGCGGTCGTGAGCGTGCTCCCGATTTTGAACACGAACAAAGCATCAGCGTTTCCCTCAGCGTTGAGCGTGAGGGCTCCGGTCAGCTGAGCCGACGACGAAAAACAATAGACGCCCGGCGTGAGCGTGAGTCCACCCAGATCCGCGCCGGTCAAGTCCTGGGAACAGGCACGTCCTCCGAGAACATTGTATGCGGCAATCGCATCATTTTGAGCTTGGCTCGCGACCCCGTCGTTGATGTGTATCGTTCCTCCAGTCACGATCCCTGGGCCGGTCGGAACAAAGCCGGTGATTGCGCTTCCTGGACTGACGCCCAGATTGCCGTTGACCGTCGTCGGCCCGGTGTTGGTGACGGTCGAGCCACCGAGCACGGCGAAGCTCTCTGCTGTGCCGAGCAGCCCGATAGCACTTCCAGTTCCTGCAAATACAAGCGCAAAGGCCGTCGCGAAGAGCGCGGTGGATACGACGAGTCCCGCAATTCCGAGGCGCGTGCTGACTCTACTTGACCGCTTGACCATGTTGGACATGTTGTCCTCCGATCGGTGGCGGGGAAAACGTTCTGCCAATCGTCTCACGTGACGTGCGAGGGCGTCGATGACCCATGGAAGAAGACGAGCATTTGGAGCGGCTGGTCTCGGGAGTGGTGAGCGTGGAGGACGAGCACAGCGGGTATGAAGCCACCTATCGCTTGAACCTTGACTGAAGCCTTCTAGACAGTACCGGCAGAAGCCCCCGGCACACCTCAGCCTTTGCCCTATTTCATCTCACCTGAAAGCACGTTGGTGCATCTGCCGCCTCTTCTTCTCGCCCACCGAGAGGCGTGGCGAGCCATGATTTTGCGGCCTATTTCGAGATGGGCTTCGTGTTATTCAACGCTAAGTGCGTATGGAAATGTTCGTCCCTCACAACGGAGTATAGTGACTGTCGCAGTACCGATTCAATGACCTAATGGTCCGGGTTAGGTTGGCACACAACGGATGTGGACATTCGGCTGACGGGAGGATCAAGATGGTAATTGCAAACTCACTACACGCTACCGATTTGGTTCGACGGTTCGCTGAACTCGCTCGGAAAGAATCATCGGTCCGATCACTCTACTATCGGCTGAGCGGTGAGGTTTCGGAATTCTGGCTCCTCATGGAACCGATTGATGTTCAAACCGAGCGACGCGTGCGCCAGATCCGTCGTACGATTTTCAACATGTTTCCCGACACCCTCTTTGAATTTCACCTGATCAACCCTCGTCTGTCTGAGGACCTCGATCCGCGCGTCCTGATTCCCGAGGACGCCACACTCGTCACCATGCTCTGACTATGGAGCAAAAGACACGAAACCACCTGGCCAAGCCAGGCGAGACGAGCAATTCGCTGGTGTCCTTTTCCTGTTCTATCTCAACCCGGGCGGTATAATCCCACGTGGACAGCAGCCGACTTCTGACCAACCTGCGGAACTCCTCCGGTCCGTGGTTGTCGCTTTCTACAGTGCCGTGCATTACGTGAACGCATATTTATGGGAAAGGTACCGCTTCTCTCCGCCTAACCATGCTTCAAGGGAACAGCGAATCTACGCGGATCCGGCAGTAGCTCGCATTGCCATTAGTTATGACATCCTCAAAGACTGGGGAATGCAAGCGCGCTATGATCCAGTCGCTCAGATTACGGACGCAGACGCGCAACAAGCCATTGACGAACTCCACCAAATCTCGGATCTCATCAAGCGTGAACTCAGAGACTATTGAATAAGATGGCACGCCGTCGCTCAATGTCCTAATGCGGCCGTCGTTGATGACCCATTCACCCCTCACCCGTTACCTCGCCCCAATCCCGCCTCGCGCGCGCGGATGATCGCCTCGGCGCGATCACTCACCTGCAGCTTGGCGAAGATGGTCGAGGTGTAGTTGGCGACTGTCTTGGGACTGAGTTCGAGCTGCCGGGCGATCTGGCCGTTCGAGCGGCCCGATGCCAGTTGGTCGAGGATTTCGCGCTCACGCTCGGTCAGGTTCGGAAAGACCACGTCCTCCTTCGATGACCGCTGGCCGCCGACGCTGTTGAGGAGCTGATTGGTGATCTCCGGACTGAAGATGCCCGTACCGCGCGAGACGGCCCGCACCGCATCGATCAGCTCGGTCTCGTCGGCGTCTTTCAGCACGTAGCCCCGGGCGCCTGCCCTGAGCGCGAGCATGACCGAATCTTCGTCGGCGAAGAGAGTCACCACCAGTACGCGGATCTCCGGGTTGGCCGCGAGAATCTCGCGCGTCGCGGTCACGCCGCTGACGTCCGGCATCTGCAGATCCATCACGACCACATCGGGCAGTAGCAACGCCGCCTGATCGATCGCCTCTTGCCCGGTCGTCGCCTGGCCGATAACCTCGAAGTCCGGCACACCCGACAGGATCGTGCTCAGGCCGGTTCGCACCAGCGGGTGGTCGTCCGCGATCAGGATGCGCAGCGATTCAGTCACGCGCTGTCACCGTTCCGGGAAGCCGCACGATGATCCTCGTGCCGCCTTCAACCGGCGATTCGAAGTGGCACGTGCCACCCAACTCCTCGGCTCGCTCGCGAATTGAGAGAAGCCCTACTCCCGGCTGGTAGTCGTTCGGAAGGCCGACTCCATCATCCTGGATCGTCATTGTTATGTCGCTGTTCAGCCATTAGACTCACGCGGCAATTCGTCGCGCGGGCGTGCCGCACGACGTTTGTCAGCGCCGCCTCCAGAATGCGGTAGATCGCAACCTCCACTGCCGCTGAGAAAGCTGGCAGTTCCTGCGGCAGATCGAGTTCGATTGTCAACGACGATGAGCTGTGCTGCCGAGCGCGTGCTTGGAGCGCGGCGCGCAGCCCGAGATCGTCGAGCACCGGCGGACGCAGGTTATGGGCGATCTCGCGCACACTGGCGATCGCAGTGCGTACCTCGCCGCGCAATGCCTGAAGTTTCGCCTCCGCCTCGTCCGGATCGCTCCTGACCATGCCGCGTGCGATCCCCAGCTGCAGGTTCAGACCGACCAGCTGCGAGCCGAGACCGTCGTGCAGGTCACGTCGCAGTCGTCGCCGTTCTTCCTCACGTGTGCTGACCAGCCGCTCGCGAGCCTGCTGCAGTTCCAGCGTCAGGCCCACGGCACGGATCGCCACACCCGCCTGCCGGGACAGACCGTCGAGCAGGCGCCTATCGGCCGTCGAGAATGGCTCTCCGCTGGCACGTGGCGCGAGGCGGATCTCCCCGACGGCCTCGTGCTGGTACGAGAGGGGAATGCGCAGCAGGCCATCGCCACGATCCGGGCCGAGTACACCACTCTCCGCCGCCAGCGTCAGTTCATCTCCCTGCCGCAGCGCGATGGCGGCATAGGGCAGCTTGAGGGACTCAGCCACACTCTGGACGATCGTTGGTAGCACCGTCTCCGGCGCCAGCGTTCCCTCCAGCCGCTGGCCAAGCTGGCTCAGGACCGCATAGGGATCGTCTCGCTCCCCATACATGATGCGGTTCACCCGCTGCTGGAGCCAGAGCCGCAGTGGCTGGAACATGACTGCGATCAGGCCGGTCGCGACCAGAGAGAAGAACAGGTTCTGTCCGGTGCTGAAGAGGACGCCCAATTCGGCCACGACAATCACATAGAGGCCCACGATGCAGAACGTCAGCGCTCCATAGACCAGCGTGTGATTGACGATCGGGTCGATATCCCAGAGCCGGTAACGCAGCACGGCGAAGCCGATGGCAATCGGCACCAGCATGAAGACAAAGCCATAGAGGGCTCCGCTACCGAGATCGTAGAGCGCAACCGCCGCTCCGGGACGATTGAAGACCGGGAGCGCGCCGGCGAACCCGACGACGATAAAGGTAACGAGCGCCGCAGCCAGGCTGTAGCTCACCCACTTCACCTGCTGCCGCTGGGTGGGCGTCGACTCCTTCCGGTAGCGGTGGATCTGGGCGTAGAGCATGGTGACCGGGAAGACCGCCATGACCGCCGTAACCACCACCACAACGAGCGGACTATCCCCAACCGGTGGCCGCACGTTCAAGCTAATCAGCGTCTCGACGAGCAGCCAGGCGACGGCCAGAGGCTTCGTCCAGCGGGGGACGAAGCGGCCATCCGGGAAGATGTAGAAGAGCATGAAGAAGGCGGCAAATCCGAATGCGTTCAAGGCCTTGTCCGGAACGGCGAAGACCGGGTATACCCGAACCAGGTCGTCAAGCGTGTTCGGCCAGATCACCCCGAAGGAAACGAGCGTCAGGGAGAAGAAGAGAGTCGCCGGATCATCCGATTTGCGCCAGAAGAGTACCGCGCCGACGGCGACAAAGACCGCGACCAGCACGGTGTCCGTAACAACGTTCACGGCCGCGTACCAGGGGATCGGGAAATGGATCTGCGCGAGTCCGACGCGCAGGGCATCGGATGCATGCTGATGCGCTCCGGTGAAATCGCGCGTGTTCCGGTAGAAGGCTGGCAGGCTGGCCAGGAAGACGCCGACCGCGGACGCGGTGACCAGCAGCCATGCCGCGCGAGCAGCAACGAGTATTCGCCCGCTCAACACGGTCGACCGGCTCTGGGCCCGGTCGGACAGCGCGGTTCCGGACGATAAAGCTGAGTCCATCCTGGCTCCTCATGACCATAGACGCGTCGAATCAGGCGGCTGATGCAGCCCAGTGTAGCAAACACATTATGACGACGGCCCGAGGCCCGCGACCATTCGGCCGCGAGCCACGGCCGTCGTCGATCGACCGCCTAGTTCCCAAGACCCAGGTTGCCGACCACGGTCACCGCAATCGACAGCACGGCCACCACGATTCCCACCGCCAACGCGGCCTTTGCCATCCCCTGCTTGGCAGCCGCACGCTCCCGGCCTGCGCTACCAAGTGTCGCTCCGGCACTGCCGAGCACGATCGGCAATCCACTCCAGAAGGCCGCCAGCGAGAGGAAGCCGACGATGCTCACGATCAGTCCGGCCTTCTCCGGCGAGCGTTTCATGGCCCAGGGAAGCACTGCGCCAAAGACGACACCCGTCGCCACCAAAAGGAACGGCACGATCACCTTCAGCGAGTCCTTCTGATCCTGCGGCGCTGACGCGTCGCCGTAGACCGCGTAGATCGCCAGACCAACCGCCACAACGGCGGTGAAGAGCCCAATCAGTCGTTCCCGTGTCATGTCCCGTCTCCTATCGAACAATTGCGAACATTCCGCCAACACCTCTACCCTAGCGACGGCACGATCCCAGGCGATAGAGACGGGAATCATGCGGGGCATGGGATTTCTTCCCGGGAGCAGCGTCTCGTTCACCCTGGCGACACGGTGTCACACCCCGCGAGTCAATGCAGTAGAATCCCGAACTGTGAACGTACACCGTCGACGACCAACGCGCACTGACGCCATGTCGCTCATCTTTCCTGTGGGCCTGGGGCTGGTCCTGCTGTTGGCGAGCGCGGCGCTGATCTATCGGCTCGGTGCGCTGCCACCCGGCTTTCTCAATGCCGAAGCGGCCAACGGACTACTGGCACGTGACGCGAGCGGTCATGGCGGCGCCGTACTGGCGCATCCGGGGCCCCATTCCGCCCTGTTAGCGGGACTGATCGCGCTGGTTGGGCGTCCGTTCGGCTTCGACATGTTCAGCGCGCGACTGGGAGCCGTGCTGGCCGGGCTGGGTACGGTGCTCTTCACCTCCCTCTGGCTCAGGCGCGTCTTTGGTTCGATCTGGGGGGTCGCCGGTGGACTCACGCTGGCCGGTTCGTTCTGGTTTTTCCTCTTCGGCCGGTTGGCGCTCAGCCCGATGGCGGGGGCCCTGACCCTGGCGCTAATGCTCTGGTGCGTCACCGAAGCCCTGGTAAGGGACTACCGGACGGACGCACTCTTCTGGTACGCCGGTGCCGGCCTCGCCGCCGGGCTCGGCTTCATCTCCGATCCCACCATGCGCATTGCTCCGGTACTGCTATTGGTGGCGCTCATCGTCTCCATGACCGAGCACGGCATCGCGCTGCGCCATACCGAGATCGTTGGCTGGCTGCTGGCGATTCTGGTCGGACTGGTGATCGCCGGACCGTTCGTGCGCCAGGCGATTGACGCACCGAACCTCCTCGCCTTCTGGATGCCCACACCGGGGCTCGAGGGATCGACGGTCGCGACCTGGCACGAGGCCGTGCGCAACTACGGCGTCGCATTCGCCCGTATCGGCTGGCCCTTCCGGGCCTCACTCGGGCTCAACCTGCCCGGCACGGCGCTACTGAGCGGCTTCATCCTCCCCTGGGCAGTGGCCGGGCTGGCGGTCGTGTTCCGAGGACTCCGTAGCCGTCTCGTCGCCACCGCGCTCGTGTGGGGACTGATCCTGTTGATCCCGGCCGCGGCCATAACGCCGGTCCACCCGGGAAGACTCGTGCCCATTCTTCCGCTCGTTATCGCCCTGCCGATCTCCGGTATGCGCGCCCTGATCCGGCTCGCGCCGGCGCCGCGCTACCGCGCCATGGCGACCGGCTTGATCATCCTGATGCTGGCGGGCAACCTCGCCTGGTCGGACTGGCGCTACTTCAACGACTGGGCCGACTCGCCGGAGACCGCCGCGGCCTTCTCAGCGGGCGTCAGCACATCGCTCACGTCGATCGGACTGCTCCCCGGTAGCGACCCGGTTCTCTTCAGCACGAGTGGCAACAAGGACGTGCGGACGTATCTGCAGCCGGACCAGCGAGCAGACATGCACCAGCGCTTCGATTTCAACGGCGGCGAGATGCTCCCGATCCCGCTCAACTCACCGGCCTACCTGATCGCCCCTGATGTCACGCCGGTCGCCGGTCCGCTGCTGCAGATTCTCGGACAGGACAGCCTGCCGGATCTGGACGGCGCGTATTACCGGGTCTACCGGCTCGACGAGCGCGCCCGGGAACAGCTGCCCCTCTCGATTCCGACCGACACCTTCACCGACGGCACCCGCTTCCTCGGTCATCAGCTCACCGCCAGCACCACGAGCCAGATCTCGGTCGTGCTGGCCTGGCAACTTCCTCAGGACGGAAAAGCGCATACGGTTCGCCTACGACTGCGACCAGTGCAGGGGCCCGGGCAGACTCAGATCATCGACGTCTCCCTTCCGCGAGACCTGCTCGACCAACCCTACGATCTGCTACGCCTGGCGACGTTCACGGCGCCCGCTCCCGGCACGGTAGCCGACCTCTCCGTGGCGCTCCTCGACGCGGACGGCAATGTGCTGGCCGGACAGGGACTCGATACCGACGGATACCTCTTCCTGAACCGCTACACCTTCAGCAAATGAGGATCGCGTTGGCTAGTGTTTGACGTCGGGTCGCGGTCTGGTACGGTAAGACTGCACGGCCATCGGCGCTCATGTAGCGGAACCCGGGAGAGTGGAACCTTGAGTCAGGAATCCCCACGTCAACTCTTCGTCGACACAGATAGCCTGGGGCTCCTCCTAATCGATGCGCAGCCGGCTTTCTGGGCCAGCATGTATGGTCCGCGCGAGCCGGTCATGGTTCGCATCGAGCACCTGCTGCTCCTGGCTGAGACGTTCGATTTGCCGACCGTCGCGACGTTCGAGCATCCAGTAGAGACAAAGGGGTGGCTGCCCGAGCGGCTGGAACGCGTCTTTCCAAAGGCCGGCCAGCGACTGGTGAAGCACACCTACAACTGCTGCGAGGACAAGCAGACTCGCGCCGCGCTGCAGAACATCGAAACGCGGGAACTCATCGTGGCTGGAGCCGAGACCGACGTCTGCGTGCTGCAATCGGTCCTGGGGTTGCTCGACATGGGGTTTCAGGTCTTCCTGATGGTCGACGGAATCTTCAGCTCCGATCACGACCCTGCCGCCGCCATTCAGCGGATGGTCAGAGCCGGAGCCGTGCCGATCACCTACAAGTCCTTCTACTATGAGATGAAGAAATCGGTCGACGTCGAACCGCTCTACATGACGTGGAACGCCCGCTACGCCGACGGCGAAGAACGCTACCGCTCCCCCGAGGACCTGCCAAGGCTGGGGTAAGAATGGTTCGTCATGGCAGAACTGGCGGACAAAACCATACGGCGTACCTGATTCTGATCAAGCATGCAATGCCGGAGATTCTGGCGGGCGTACCATCACGCGAATGGCGCTTATCGAGCGAGGGGAAAACCGCCGCCCGACGCCTGGCTAGGGAGATCGCTGACTACAGCCCAGAGATCGTCATCACGAGCACCGAGCCCAAGGCGGCCGAGACCGGCTGGATCGTCGCGAACGCATTGGACATCCCTGTTCGAGAGGTTCAGCATCTCCATGAGAACGACCGCTCCGGCCTACCCTACCTCGGCGACGACGACTACCTGGCGACTTTCGCCCGCTTTTTCAGCGTACCGGATAAACATATCGTCGGGCACGAAACGGCGCGGGAGGCCACGGACCGCTTCGCTCGCGCGATTAACGCGCTGTTATGCGCTCACCCCACAGGCACGATCGCCGTCGTCGCCCATGGCACGGTCATCAGCCTGTATCTTCAGCAGATCGCCGAAATTGACCCGTTCCCGCTCTGGCAGCGACTCGGCTTGCCGTCGTTCGTGGTCGTATCGAGATCGGAACTGCGTCTTGAGCGCATCGCCGAACGCATGTAAGCATTCGGCACTCAGAAGTGGACCACGGTGATTGCGACCCTCTCAGTATCCGTGTCATCCGGAGTAGGTGACTACAGGGAATGTGACACCGTTCGTCCCCGTGTCATCCTGAGCGCCGCGCGAAGGATCTCTCCTGCCTGACCAGCCAGTGACGCGTCGAGGACGAGGAGATGCTTCGCTACTCCCTCACTGACGGTCCATCCCCCAGCCCCTTCCCACGGACGGGGAGCATCCCTCGACTCGAGGGAGAGAACCATCCGCCGCGCTCCGCTCAGCATGACCGCATCACGCTCCTCCACCACTCAGTAATGCAACAAGATGGTTGCCTTATTGGAGCACCTATGCGATGATGCAGCCGGCGTGTTGGTGAAGATGCGCCTCGAACAGCGACAGTCAGCGACAAGGGGGATGCGCGTGTCGGTGAGGGTCACACCGTTTCTCATGTTCACCGGAAATGCCGAGCAGGCGATGCAACTCTACACCTCGGTCTTTCCTGACAGTGAGATCGAATCGATCGAGCGCTATGCTCCGGGCGAGCCAGGGGCAGAAGGTACTGTCAAAACGGCGAGCTTCCGGCTCGGCAATCAGCGCGTTCGCTGCATCGACAGTCCACCGGTGCACGACTTCGGCTTCACGCCGTCCTTCTCCATCTTCGTCGACTTTCAGTCCGCTGAGGACGTTGACCAGGCCTTCGCGAAGCTATCGGACGGCGGTCAGGTCATGATGCCGCTCGACGCCTACCCGTTCAGTTCACGCTTCGCCTGGTGCAGCGACCGCTTTGGCGTCTCCTGGCAATTGAATCTGGCAGGGGATTGACCGCACGATGGGAGATCCGTCACTGCCGCCCTGATCAGCCGATGAGGGCAGACGACTTGATCACCGCACTCCGCAGTGGGCCACGGGGCAGCGGTCACACCGACGCTGCGAGGGTTCCTGCATGCAGCTCGGGATCTCTCACGACGTTATCGGCGCGGTATCCCATTGGAACGGAGCGGTGCTTCGCTGCACTCAGTAGTGGGTCACAGGGAATCTGCCATGAGCGAAGGGCACCACCACATGATTGTGATCCTGAGTACTCTGTGCATCGTCATTTGACAGGCTCGGGGATGGGGTAGAGGTGCTTGAGCTTGATTCGCGCCAGGTCGGCGGTGAACTGCCACTGGATCGGGCCGGTGTGGGCATTGCGGTCGGCCACCCAAGCCGGCGACCTCGTTCGCCAACGTGGCCTGGTCCGGGATACGGCGGTCCAGGCACTGCCGGCCCAGCACGCTCAACTCAATCTCGGCCATGTTCAACCAACTGCCATGCTTGGGGGTGTAATGGACTTCCAACCGGTCCCAGAGCCGTTGCGCCTCGGAGGGTGGGAACGTCGCGTACAGCGCGGCGCGGGTGTGCGTGTTCAGGTTATCCATGACCAGCACAATGCGCTCCGCCGTCGGGAAGTGCTCGTCCACAAGGGCGCGAATCGTCTCAGCAAAGTCCTGCTTGGTGCGGCGCTCGGTGACCCGAACCTGCCGCTGGCCCAGGAGCGGAGCCGACCACAGGAAGACGCTGGCGGCCCCGTGGCGCCCGTACTCGGGGTCGATCCGGGCGGGATGACCGGCGGGTCAGCGGAAGCGCGGGACGCGTCTCGGAGCGCAGTTCCTTGCGGCCTTCATCGAGACAGACCAGCGGGCGCTGGTGGTCGAGGGGACGGCAGTAGACGTCGAGCACCTCCTCCATGGCAGCGACAAAGGCGGCGTTCTGCTCGGGTGGGATGCACCACTCGGCCTTCAGCCACGGCTTGAGGTCGTTTTTTTGAGCACGCGGCGCACCGTATTGGGCGCAATCCCGTCCACGATCTCCAGGTCCACGGCACGACGGGCCAGCAGGCGCAGGCTCCAGCGCTGGTATCCGGCCGGCGGCTCCGAGCAGGCCAAGGCGATCAGGTGGGCTTCCTGCGCCCCATCGAGGCGGTGTGGCCGCGTCCCCCGTGGCGGGCGGCGCGTGACGGCAGCCTCCAGTCCCGCCGTGGCCCAGGCGCGCCGGACCCGGATGACGGTCCGTTCACTGACCGACAACGCGTCGACGACGCGTCGGTCCAGGCCGGACCGTCGGGAGACTGGTCGGCTTTGAGCAGGATGCGGGCGTGGGTCTGGGCCTGGGCTGGGGCCGCCCCCCGCGAAATCAGCGCCGTCAGCCGCGTCCGCTCCGCCTCGTCCAGCAGGACACGATACCGTTTGCTCCCCATGGATACCTCCACCCGTACTGCCGCACAACACGGTATCCACACCCCACCGTTGTCACCCTGTCAAACCTTGTTGCTCAGAGTACTGAGTAGTAGACCACAGAGCATGTGGCACCGTTCGTACCCGTGTCATCCTGAGCGAAGTCGAAGGATCTCTCGGTCCGGACCAGCGAGTGACGCGTTGAGTACGAAAAGATTCTTCGACTCCGCTGCCATCTCCCCCACGAACTCCCCCTCCACAGGAAGGGAAGAGCCATCGCTCAGGATAACGGAGGAACGTTCAGCGCCATAACCCCGGTGACAGGCTAATCAGGCTGACACGATCGTGATGGTCGCCAGGCTGAGAGACTCGATCAAGGCCCTCCAAATGCGCCCATAGAAACGCCGCCGAGTAGTGTGGTTCGGCGGCTGATCATGCTGCACTTGCTCGCGGTACTGCGTTACGTCGACGATGACAGTCCTGGCCATCGACTGGCGAACCAACCGCATCCGCGCCGGCGTGCGTGGAAGACTCGACCTGATCTCATCACTGAGCGGATTGCGAAATGCGCTCGTTCCGCGTAATCCCACATAGTCAATCACGCCAATTTCAAATCTTGGTCCACGTCACTTGATATTTACTTAGATTTCAGCATATTATTATCGGATACCGAAGAACTCAATGGCGCCGCGGTTGCGGCGGCCATGGACGTCCGTGAAGGGTCAAACATGGGTACCCTGCAGACGCGCAACTTCACCATTTTCTACAACGACGTGCCGGACGGTGTCTTCCGTGCCCAAGCCATCGCGGCCTCGTGTGAGCAGGATCTCTCGCGACTCGCACAGATCTTTCGCGTTCCACTACACGTCGACGGCCTCAATCCGCAGGGCTTTCGCGTCTACATCATCAGTCCCCCAAGCGGTGGCGCCAGCAACCGTGGCTGGCTCGGCATAACGACGTCGAGCGAGATGGACATCAATGGTGATTTTGCTCCGATGACTCCAACGATCCAGACTCCAACGATCCGAGAGGAGCTGGCACGGTTCCTATTTGTCGCGGAGCTGGCGGAGATATTCATGGATGTGGCGCCCGGGGGGTGGGATCGCGGCGCGAGCCACGGCGAAGCGCTCTCCCATATTCTAGGAACCGAGCTGCATCCAATGGGATACTATGGTGCCGTCTCAGCTGCCCCGCGGGTCAATTTCTGGCTTAGAGACAGTTCCCGTCCAGACTGGGCATCTGCGATCAAAGACTCGGACACGGATTTCGATTCGTTTACCTGCGGCATCCTCTTCATCAATTACCTACGACACCAGCTCGGCTTTGACCTGGGCGATATCATCGCTCTCCGGCCTGACCTGTCAGCCGTGTTCGGAGGCTTCACGCTGGCCGAGCGGTTCGCCGCATTGACGGGGAAGAGCGCCGGCCAGGCGTTCCCCGAATTCATGGCGCTGCTCGAAAAGCATCTACCGCAAAGTCGTGCGTCAGAGACCCGCGTCGTCAACGACAACATTTTCCCGCTCCGAGATGCTGGAGAGCGATCGCTCTTCATGGTGACTGAGACAGGACTGGTTAACTCAGACACTGTTGAGAACGGGTCACCAACCCGGGTGACGATCAAGCCGGGGATTCTCTGCGGAGAGCGAGAGTATCGCTTTTGGACGGTGCACGACACCAACATCGTCTCGGCCGACGCCTCGTGCAGCGGGTTCGCGAATGCCAGCTTCAGGTGGAGTGTCAACGGGGAAGATCTGCCATCCACCGGGTCCTGGACATCGAAGGTCATTCCCGTGGACATCACCGTTCCCAATGCTGACATGACTCATTCCGTGATACCCGGCACGGTCGTCTCCATTCTGTACCGCATGGATGGCAGTGTGAACCGAGGACGTCTGCAAATCCAAAACAACGAGCACACCGGGACCTATGATCTCAACGTGCGTGTCACGGCAACCGAAGCCTTCAAGAATGACGGCGACTCGTCGGTCGAGCGGAAGACCGATCTCCCCACTCTTCATTTCACCTATGATCCCCGGCTGTCTGCCGACCAGCGTCTCTGCAATGGTAGCTATTCGGACTTCAACAGCGAATTGCTCAAGATGACGGAAAAGATGCGGGTGATCCTGAACACGCCGGATCCGCCGGATCCCGGCATGCGACTTGGAGAAATCCTGGAAGCTGCTGATCGCGTAAATGCCCGAATTGCGGCGTTGTCCGTGGAGATGGATGTCCCGGAGCAGGAACTCCGACGAGAACTCACGCGCGGATCCCGGCTGAGCCAGGAAGTTGAGATCGCGCAGCGGCAAGCGGTTCGATTCGACTCCCAGCCGGAGAGCGTTCGACCCTATCGAGCCGCGCCGGTGGAAACGAGCTCGAAGGAGGCTCGCGCGGCGGTCGAGGTGGATTAGACGCGGTTCAACGTCCATCGAACATCGTGGCCATGACGTGCGAACCGGAAGATCAGCCGGTTGCCGGCACGTCATCGAACGGTGAAAACAGGTGACGTCTGGCCGGAGAGGATGCGTCGAGCGACTCCAATCCGGCGCACACAACAGCCGCCGAAACATGATTCGGCGGCTGAGTGTGTCGTTCTTCACGTGAGTTACGATCACAGCGGCTGGGCGAAACTCTGCTACCGCTCCACCGGCGTGCCGACCGGCACTGTCCCCACACGCGGCACGGTCTCGGCGTCCGTCTCCGCTGCCGGGTGTGGCAGCGGCAGCACGTGGTAGCAGAGGTAGCTCAGGCTACCGAACAGAAGCGTCACGATGCCCGCATGCGCCAGCGTCGAGAAGACCTCGAGCCGGCTCCAGACCACCGCCGCGCCGCTCAGCGACTGCAGCAGCACCAGCGCCAGCGCGGTGACACTGGCCCAGTAGAGATCGGGGCGTGAATCGCGCAACCGAGAGGACCAGTAGACCAGACCTCCTATGAGCACTGCTCCTGCAAGTGCCGCCAGCCGGTGTCCAAACGCGACGCCGACCGGACCCGAAAAGCCCGGAAAGACCTGACCATTGCAGAGCGGCCAGTCGAGACAGGCCATGCTGGCATTGCTGTGCCGCACGTAGGCGCCGAGGTAGACCAGCAGATAGATGTAGACGATGACCCCAAACGCGAACCGGCGGTAGGCGGCCGGAACGGGACGATCCCGCATCTCCTCGTACCCGTCATGTTCGAAGATGAAGGCGGCCGTCAGCAGCACGCTGGCGAAGGCCGTGAGCGACACGCCGAAATGAGAGGCCAGCGCTTCCGGACTCTGCGGACGCATGACGGCCCAGGCACCGAGTCCCGCCTGCAGGAAGAGCATGAAGACCATCACCGGCACCAGGATCTTCATCTCTTTGCGGTGCCGCCAGCCGATCAGGGCCACAGTTGCCAGCGAGAGGATCAGGACGGTTTCGATGGTGGTCACGAAACGATGGCTGAACTCGATCATGGTCGAAACGGCCATGCTCGGGATGAACTTGCCGTTACAGAGGGGCCAGGACTTGCCGCAACCGGCCTGCGATCCAGTGTTGGTCACCGTCGCGCCCATCATCAGCACGACGAGCATTCCGACGGTTGCCGCGGCTGCCAGCCAGCGAGCCAGCCTGATGAGTCTCGGACTCGGAGTTGTCATGGTGTCTTCCCGTTCGTCGGTCACTCCGGTGAAGATGCTGGTTGCTTCCGCAGAAACGACCGGTCAAAGAAAAGTGTACACGGTCTCAGAGGGCCTCGCGTCGGGAGGAATCTTCAATTCAAGGGAGGAGCAATGCGGACATGGGAGATGAAGACCCGGCGCGCAGTCGACGCAGGCGAGCGTTGACGCGCATCCCGTGAACCGGACGCGAATCAGATCGACAACAGTCTCCACCGTAATCGCGGATCGTACCGTGTGTCTCGGAACGAGGGTGAATGAGGTGTTCGTTCTATGCGTGCATCTCGTAGATCGCGCCGACCGGTAGCCCCGAGCGCGACCGGCCTCCCACGGCAGACCGTGAGCCCACCTCTACTCCCGGTCGCCGACGTCCGTCGACTGGCTCTCGTCGATGATCCCCACCAGGCGCAGGAGTGCTTCAATCCTGTCGAGATCCCAGTCGCTCATGTCGACCGTGAGGGAGAGCGTGGCGACGGGAGCCGCGACCGCTGCTCTCCATTGGGTTGGAGTCACGTTCGCGGCCACGATGGGCTGGGACTCCTCGAGCGTCTTCCCGGTCTGCGCGGCTTGGTCCAGACGCCGGGTGACGTCGTCGCTCAGATCGAGCCTGGTTGGCTGACCACGCACACCCCGGTGGTAGGTACCGAGGCCGGCATCGTCCGCCAGACGAAAGAAGAAGGTGCGCGCCTCCTCCACCCGGTTGCGCGGTTGCCCCAGACGCATATCGACCTGCCAAACGCGCTCCACCCAGGGGCCGTCGACGACCGACATCTCTTCGGCGAGCGCGCGCTCCAATGGCACCCCATACGGCTCGTACGCCAGCATGGCAGCCGTTAGCTCGTGCTGGCGCTCTCGTTCGTTTGACGCATAGGCGAGTCGCCGGCCGCTATTCGTCAGCTCGATCTCCCCGGCGTCGTCTCGCCGCACCAGGCTCAGCTGCTCCGCCGCGTTTAACGTCTCGCGGAAGGACTCTCCAGCGCCCATCCTCGCCTCGAGACTCGAACGGTCAAGCGTCTTCCCTTTAAGGAGATCGAGCAGGGTGGCAAGCGAGCGCCAGTCACTGCGATAGGGAAGCATCACGTCGTCCATGCCAGACCCCTCTTCCGGAACACGAAATCAATGTCTCAAGTGTCCCACGCAGTCTCGATACCGTCAAGCATGCGTTCCGTTGTAATCACGCGGACACAGACTCGTCAAGCGTGCTTTGCCTCTCCGGTCGGGTAGTGCATACCCACCCGGCAGGACTCAGGGGTCGAGATTGGCGCCTCTGACCGAGGGACAGCGCTTGTGACGACCACCTTACCCGTTCGATCCGCGTCGGAATCGGCCCGGTGACGGGATGGCGAGAACCGCAGCCGAGTTGGAGGCGCCCATTGCGCCGGATGTGCGTGACAACTCACTGGGAACTTGATAGGTCACGCATGCACCGATGCGTCACGCGATTCGCCACGTGGCGACGTCTGGCATCTCCAATGCTATACACCAAGCAAGACACGTTGCCCGTTGAGTTAACGCGTGCCGTATGCTAGAGTGCAATCGAGGGGCGTCTCAAGAGAACGGACACCGGGAAGCCGGTGACTGGGGTGATACCTGGGATTGCGCGGTGGGGAGATCGGCAGTGCCGAACGACGGATCCAATCCGGCCGGTCAGCAGCAGAACCAGGAAGCGGAGCGCGGTGGCGAGGACGCCCGGCGCCGCGGTTGGTTCTGGCACTGGAACACGATCATCACTCAGTACGCTCCGCTGGTGGGCCTCAAGGGGGTTGGTCTCCTCAACTCCTACACCGTCTGGACCGACCGCCGCGAGGAATCCCCCCACCACGGCTATGCCTTCCCCAGCCAGCAGTCGGAGGCGGATTTCTACGGTGAGGACCGTGCCGAACTGATCACCATCAACAAGATTCTGGTCACGCTCGGCCTGATCGAAATTCGCAAGGAGATGGTGCTCCGCATCGACGAACGCGGTCGCCGCTGGAAAGTGCCGCACAATCTCTACCGCGTCCGCGATCACCAGGATGGCTACAACCTTCGCACCGAGGACGTCCTGGCCGTCGTCCGCCTGGCGGCCGAGGACCGCGCCGTCTACCGCTATATTCGGCGCATCTTCTCACCCCGCTTCTCCCCGATCGATGTCGACAACGTCTGGCACCAGATGTTGCCGGTGTTGCAACAGGACACGTGCTGGCAGCAACTTGCCGAGCGCGCCCTTAAAGAGGAAGCGCGGGCCTCGGCTCGCACCAAAGCGGGGCACGCCAAGCGGTCCCAGAATGCCAAGGAGCCAACCAATCCGCCATCCAATGACAAAAGTCGACAGGAAGGTGACGATTCTCCGTCAGGCCATACCCCGGCATCGAACAGTCGCGAGCAGGATGCGAGGAACGATGTTGATCGCGCCAACACTGGTTCAGACACCGGTGTTGCCCCTGTCAACAGAGGTTCACGCGGCGCTGCTGCCGAGAGCAACAGTGGTTTAGGGCTTGAACGGCCAACCATTGCTGATGAGAAGAACAGAGGGGGACAGAGCGATGTTGATCCAAGCAACACAACGTATTACGAAACGTCTTCTACAACGACTACAACCACTGTGGCTTCTGACCGTGGATTCCCGCCAGGTGGTGACGGAGCCGGCCCATTGCCGTGTGCGTCGGACGCGGTGGTCGCCTGCTTCGAGGCCGCCAACGATCGCGACGCCACCCCGCTCGAGGTGCAGCTCCTGGCAGAGCTTGAAGCGAGATTCGATGCGGACGCACAGGGAACTGGTCAGACTGGGGCTGAGTGGGTCATCGCGGCGATCCGTGAAGCGGTCGGCAGCGGCAGCCGGTTCGTGGCACCAAAGCGTGTCAAAGAGATCCTCAATCGCTGGAGCCGCGAACGTGATCGAGTTCGGCCGGACAGCTCGCCGGCAGAAGGGTCAGCAGGCGTGATGGTGGTAAACGGGAGCGATGTCCGGCTGCCTGGTGGCCAGTCTGGGCGGCCGGTCTGGGAACGCGCGCTGAAGCGGTTGTCCGGCCTGCTTGACGTGGAGGAGATGGAGCGCCTCTTCCAGCGAAGCGAAATCGTCGACTATGACGCTGGAACCGTGACGGTGCGAACGGCGACGGCCGAGGCAGTGGAGCGACTATCGGGCGAGTACTACGAATTGGTGTCACGCAAGCTGGCGGAGGCGATGCGACGCTCGGTACGCATCGAATTTATCGCGGCCGATCCGGAATGCGAGCAGGATGACGTTTCAGCGCCGGACCGGCTTCCGGAGTCATCCAACGTGATCCCCTTCGCCGACGCGAGCCGTCCCGCTCCGACCCCGAGCTTCACCCTGGCCGACGGCCTGACGAACCAGCAGGTCTGGAGCAGCGCGCTCGAGCGTCTCGGAACCCGCCTCACCCCGGCGACACTGGAGACCTGGCTGCGCCCGGCTGCACTCGTCGGCATCGATTCTGATGGGATCCTGATCGTCGGCGCTCCGAACGACTTCGCCCGGCGCAGGATTGAGACGCGC
>CAVSJP010000002.1:0-2257441 GCA_963728335.1 uncultured Chloroflexia bacterium | reverse complement strand
AGTCCAGACGCGGACAACGACACGTTACCGCGAATGTCTCACGAACCGGGCCGTACCCATCGTGGCACAAGACCAGCGTCTGATTGACATGATGCCGCCGTGCGGTACGATTAGTCGGCGGATTTGCGCACTATACGTGAACAATGTGCGTGCACGCACCGTTTGAGAGGGCACGTTGATGGCCGTGGTACACCTCCAGATTCCGGACGAACTCCTGAATGCGCTGGAGTCAGGTGAGCTTTCACCTGACCAGTTACGGGAGTTGATTCGGCTTGAAGCGGAAGCTATCGGTCTCTCGTTCGACGAGGCGCTGGCCGCCGCCCATCACCGAACGCTCCCGACGGACCCAGTTGGTACTGACCTCGGGTTCCTCGTCAGCATGCTCGAGCACGAGCCCATCGCGGCCGATTAGCCCGACGGTATGCCGATCGAGGGTCGTCATCTCCGTGACGTCAGTCAGGCCTTTCGGACCCACCTCAACGTCTTGTTTTCCCATACCATCACGCGCACACCGCTGATCGCCTTCTTTGTCCGTGGGACGAACCTGGTTCAGCTCAGTTTCCGTCAGGGTGGCGTGCCGATCGGGGTCACCTTGTCATCCACGTTTGGCCCAGTCGATCTCTATCTCGGCCAGGTCTGTGACGCCGTTGAGGGTCAACAGGATCGCGTGCGTCTCCGGACCATCAAGTATCAGTACACCCTCACGCCGATCGGTGCATCAGAACCGCTGCTGCGCTGGGAGTATGACAAGGTTCCCCCCGCGTCATCCTATAGGTGTCGGCAACACCTGCAAGGACCGCTTCCCATCGAGCTCGGTGGTGGTCAACCGCCGATACTCAACGATCTCCACCTCCCCACGGGTTGGGTCACCATCGAGGACGTGATCCGCTTTTGCATCGTGGATTTGGGGGTCATGCCGCTCGATAGTGAGGTGGGTGATGACGATGTCCCAGCCTGGCACGTGCGCCTCCAAGAGAGCTACGAGCGCTTCAAGACCGAATTCGCCACGTTGGGCGAGGCGTAACCGGCATCCAACCAATCCTCATGGACTGAAAGCCCGGTCCGCGTTCCACTCGATCGAGGCCGTCGATGACGAGGACTCTGCCCTACTGAGATTCGTCGGCATGCGGTGGAGCGATGCGGGTCAGGACAGCGATCGCGCCCCGAAACTGGCGACTCGCTGATTCAAGATCGGCTGCGGCATGCTCCAGCGACTGGATCAGCTCCCCGCAGCGAGCCCGGCGCCAGCGTTCCGGCAATCGTCGCGGATTCGAGCAGGTGCGGTGAATAGCCCGCCGCCTCGTTCCGTCCAAGGTCAATATCTCGAACATGCGCATCACGGTTTCAAACTGCGGCCCCTTCTGCCCACTTTGGATCCGACTCATCCGGCTCGGGCTTTTGTCCGCACAATTGCGATACCAACACGGGTTACTCCTGACCGCGTGAATGCATCTGGTGCTCAAACACCAACGATGCTAAACATGACTGCCGACGCACGCATTACGAGTAGTTCGGCGACATCTTCAGAACACATTGCAGCCAGACGGGACGTACAAGGACCACTTTGATTTCGATATCTTGTCGGCGGACGGGAAGTCCGCCACTACAGCGGACACGTCTTTGGTGGTAGTTGATTTCATGCAGACAGCGGAAACCGTGACAGAATTGCTTTTGAGTTTCTTGTCATCTCCGAGATCATGCGTGGGCAGCATGTCAGCTGGCCGATCTCAAGTTGTCATCCCGGCAAACATGGATACGCCAGGCGAGGACTGGTGTGGCCACGAGCGTTGGACGATTGTGCAAGTCGGCCTCAAGGCGTGCTCGACTACAGATGACGTCGGGTTCTAATACTAGAAGCTCCAACATTAACAGATCAATCCTCCGATGATCTGCCCGGTTCGCTTCAGCAGAACTCTGCCGGGCCGGTGACAATTGTTTGCTTACCGTTACCTTCATCCTGAGCACGCACGATGGTCCGGATGGTCTCATGACTTACGCCATACTCAGCCGCGAGTGCCCGGAGCGACGCGCCAGCGGCGTAACGCGCACGAATTACCTGCCGGGTCGCTGCAGAAGTTTGTGAGCGTGAGATGCGATAGCGACGACGCGTGGCTTGGGCTTCAGAATGATCGGCGATGTGCACAGCGAGGAAGGCCGGGACAAGCGGATTCATCAGGGAGGAGCAATCCCCGTCGCTTCCGCACCTTAGACCTTTCTTCCCGGAGTGGACAGTCCAACAGGAAGAAAGACGTGAATTTGGGTTGAGGTGTCAATGCCTCGACCCTCTCGTTTTTAAGCGTCACCTTTACGAACACCAGACGCCCGAGCTGGGTACTTCGTTCCTGATATGCGAGAATCCGGGCCGAGAGCAAGCGCAACGTTGCCACCCACGGGACGCATCGTCGAGGCAACATGTCATCCGACACGGTCACATTCGTGCCCGACCGGGTGATACAAGGAGACCTTCCGGCTGCGAACTCCGCAAGCATCTCGGCGGTTCTGGAAGCGGCTTCTTCACCAACTGCTTCTCCTTCGACGGGAGTCCGCTTGAGACATCAAGAGCAACCGAGAGGACACCGTCCATGCGTGATGCAGTGCGTGAATTCATTCACTTCCAGCGTGCCAGCGAGTCCGAATTGCTCGACGCCGCAGACCACGACGAGGCACTGCTCGCCGCGAACTTTGAAGACATGCGCCGGAGTAACCGGTGGCTCGGCGGCATCCGGTTGACCATCCAGGCACTCGAAGCACTTATGGCGGGCGACACGAGTAACACCCGGCTCACGTTGCTCGATATCGGCACGGGCAGCCTTGACATCCCCGTAGCCGTCTCCAAGTGGGCTAAGAACCGTGGTATTGATTCACGCATCGTCGCTACCGATGTCAGCTTCCAGATCCTCAACCTGTTCCCGCGCCTCAGCGTTGACGCGCTCGTGACGGCTGACGCTCGTCAGCTTCCGTTCGTCGATGGGAGCTTCGATGTCGTCACCAGTTCGATGCTGCTACACCATTTGGATCGGCCGGCTGCAATCCTGGCCTTACGTGAAATGGGGCGCGTCGCCCGTCGTGGAGTTGTCGTGAACGATCTGGTGCGCGGACGGGTCTGGTATTTCGGCGCACTCGTGCTGAGCCGGATCATTACGCGCAATCCGTTGACGCGGAACGACGCGCCGCTCTCCGTGCGCCGTGCGTATACGGTGAAAGAGCTGTCGGAACTGAGCGGAATGGCGGGCCTCGTCCCGGTCAAGACCCAGCGCTTCCTTGGCTATCGTGTCGCGATGACGTGCCGATCGGTAGAGACCAGCAGCTTGACTGCTTGACACCTTCGGCGGATGGGCAGCACGTTCGGCAGCTGAATCTGGCTGGCGCGCTTATTGAGCGGGATTACAGGGCTATCTGACCGGGTGAAGAGCAGGCATTGACCGATCCACTGCGGCTACGCACTTGGGTGGTCTATCGCACCGATGCGGTGCAGCCAGCCGCGAAGCTGAGCGGGGTCGGCGACTCCAGCGCGGAAACCGACGTATCCATCAGGGCGGATCGCAATCATCCCCTGACCCGGCTGGTTCGTCAGACGATGCAGATTGACCTGAGGACCGAAGTCGCAATCTTTCAGTCGGCCGGCGTCGCGTTGCAGCAGGACGTGGACGCCGGGACGGGCCATGAGTTCGTGCAGCCGCACCATGCGCGTGCCGGACCGTTCACTCGAGACGGTCGCGTCCGGAACGCGCGCGCCGAGCGCAGGGCCGTGATCAAGACGTTGCGTGCCTTCCTGGGAAATCGGGCTCGCGGCATAACGAAGCCGCATACGAGTGACGGCGCTCATGCCCTCGCCGATGAGCCGTCGCCGTCGCAGGAGTGGCGCAAGCAACGGTGAGGCCAAGGGACCCAGCTTTCCCCGCGCCACGGTCGGAATCCAGCTATTCGAGGCTTCAACCCAGAAGGCGACGTGCGTGATCGCCAGTGTGCGCCGGTCCGCGGAGCGCCGTTCATGATCGTAGGACGCGAGAAGCGCCGCGGGATCGGTGGCGGCCGCGGCAAAGGCGAGTTTCCATCCAAGATTGATTGCGTCCTGGATACTGGTATTCATGCCCTGGCCGGTAGCTGGCGAAAAACCATGTGCAGCGTCACCGGCCAGGAAGAACCGGCCGTGCTGAAACCGGTCCGCCAGCCGACGCTGAACTCGGTAGTTTGCCGAAAAGGCGACTTCCCGGATACGCGCCGGCATGCCCGACGCGTCGATCAGCGCCTGCAGGTCGTCGAGCGATACCGGATCCCCCGGTTGCCCGAATGGCTGGTGATTCGCTTCGGCGGACCGTGTTCCCAGGAGTCGCCATTCGGCTCGTTCGCCGAGCGACAGGAGGAAGAGAAGTCCTCGCCGCCCGACCGCGACATGAGCGGTGTCCGGCGTAAGCTCGGATTCGAGTTCCAGGTCGGCCAGCACGATCTCTTCTCGGTAGGGCTTCCCGCGCCAGCCGATTCCCGCGAGACAACGAACGATGCTATCCGGACCGTCGCAGCCAACGAGAAAGTCGGCGGCTACTTCTTCAACTCCGTCCCGCGTGCGTAAGGTCGCGCGGACACAGTTAGTATGGTCGACCGCACCGATCAGCTCAGTGCCCCATTCCACCGCTACCCCACGATCAGCGAGAGCACGCATCAACACCATCTCGACGTCCATCTGCCGGATCAAGGAGAGGTGTGGGAAGGGCGTGTCCCGAAGGTCGAGCGCGCCAAGTGTGGCGTGGACCACCCGCGAGCCGAAATGGATTTGGGCCCGAGGGTTCGTATCTGCACACGCCAGCAACGCCTCGGTAACACCCAGTGGACGCAACACTTCGAACGTGCGTGTATGCATGGTGAACGCACGCGACGGCCGAAACCGTTCGCCACGCCGGTCGATCAGCCGCACCTGGGCGCCGCATGCCCGTGCCTGCAACGCCAGTGCCAAGCCGGTCGGCCCAGCGCCGACTACCAACAGTTCAACCGGACGACTCATGGCCCCATAGCCAATCGACGTCTGACGTTTGCCGTCTGGAGTGACCCTGAAGCCAGAGACTCCGAATCCGGTCATGAGAGGCTCTGCGAATTCGAGAGGAGGTGCTGAATGCGCCAGGACGTGTTCGCAGGCTACTGGAACACATGCAGCTCATTAGAACCGCTCGATCGCGCGAAGAGTCACGGCGAAGCATATGCTGATCAATCCAGCCTGGAGTCGCGCGAGCTTCGTTGACGGCCAGTGTGGACGCTTGGCCCAGGAAGCCCCTCCGCGGCGGTGAGTCGGCCGTCTTCGAGCCACCCGACTCGAGTCGCGAGGTCCTGGATGCGAAAATCGTGGGACACGGTGATGACGCAGCGGTCGCGAGTGCGGGCGAGGGTGAAGAGTAGCTCAACGATTTCTAGCCCATGCTTCGAGTCGAGGTTCGCCGTCGGCTCGTCTGCCAGAATCAACAGCGGCTCATTTGCGAGCGCTCGAGCAATTGCCACCCGCTGTTGCTCGCCGCCGGAAAGCTGGGCCGGCATGAAATCTAACCGATCCCCCAAACCCAGCTCCTCGAGCAACTCCGCCGCACGGTCCCGGGCGATTTTGCCGGTCGTTCCGTGGAGATTGAGGGCTATTTCGACGTTTTCTCGCGCACTCAAGGCTCCGAGTAGCTTGAAGTCCTGAAAGACAAACCCGATCAACTCGCGGCGAACCCGCACGCGGTCCCGCTCGGGCAATGCCGACAACTCGTGTTCAGCGACACAAACGGTCCCGGAGGTCGGACGCGTGAGTCCACCGATGAGACTCAATAGGGTCGTCTTGCCCGAACCTGACGGCCCCATAATCAAGAGCATCTCGCCGCGTGAAACCTGCAAATCGACGTCAATTACCGCATTCACGAGCGTCTCGCCGCCGCTGTACGTCTTTGTGAGGCCACTGGTTTGGAGAACCGTCTCCCCGGTTGTTCCGTCCGATTTTGGTGCTGTCATCACCGGTCCGTTGCCCTACGTTCTAAAAATGTCGGACGGGTCAAGTTTGGCCAGGCGTCGAATTGGAATAAGTGCGGCCACGACAGCCATGCCGAGAACCACACCAAGTGCCAGCAAGCTATCCTGCCATCGAAGCTGCGTGATGAAGTCGGGCACGATTCGCGCCGCTACGTGATTCACCAGAATGGTAGCAGGAATACCGACGAGGAACCCTGCGGCACAGACCAGCGCGCTCTGCTCGACAACCACGCGATTCAATACGGCCATCGGGGCCCCAATAGCCTTCAAGACCCCGAACTCACTGAGTCGCTCGGTGGTCGCCGTATAGATAGTGATGCCGACAACGGCGCTGCCGATCAGGAACGAAACGAATACCAACACCGTAATGATCGGCAAAAAGTGGCCGCTGATAAGATGGCGAGTCTCGGCAGCGAAGACCCGGTTCGGGACGGCTTCCACACCAGGCACCTGCGCGTCAACACTCCCGATCACTTGTGCGACGGAGGCCGAAGGTTTCACCGTGACCATCCACGAACTGACGGCGCCGGACGGGCTGAGCATGCTTTGACCGTCTTGCCACGAGATGATGGCGACTCCGGTCAGGCCCACAATCATCGAGGACGAGACGCCAGTCACGGTCAACTGTTTGCCACGTATGCCGACGCTATCGCCGATCTGCAGACCGTATTTCCGTGCCGTCGCCTTATCGAGCACGATCCCGCCGGGAGAAGGAATCGGCACCTTGTACGATTGACTGGCATCAGCCGGAAGCGCGAAGGCCAGCACGATCATGTCGATGTCGTCGCTGTTGTGGTCAAGACGCACGAATTGCCGGTTCATGGGCACGACTTTTTGGACTCCAGGTAGGGAACTGATCTGCTGTCCTGTGGATTCAGGGAGAATCGAGGAGAGGAGCGTTCCGCTGGAGCCCACCTGCGACACCCAGATGTCAATTGGCATGCGCTCGACGAACGCTCCGGTTCCACGATAGTAGCCCTGATACAGACTCCACACGACGAGAACAAGAACGACCGCAAACGTCACTCCTCCGACCGAGACGAGGACGCGAACTTTGTCAGACAGCAGGTTCTTCCGCGCAATCGGTACCATACGCTCCTCAAACGACAACCACATCCGTCTGACGATCGAGATTGCAGTTCGGTCTCTCAATAAGATGGAATCGTAACCGCCAATTATACGCACCTTGGCGCACAGCTTGGCTGTAAGCGTGGTCCGTGCGGATGGGCGTCACCAAGGATTCGCCCGGGCCGCGCCTTCTGCAACTCTGGCGGCTATTCCGGCGACATGATCTATGGCACGGTCCAACGTGACTGGGCTGCTGGGGTTGTGCAGTCCGCAAACTCTTGTTGACGCAGTTTACAACATTATTATGACCTGTTATAACCAGCACCTAGTCGCTCCATGACCACAATATGGCTACGGAGATGGACTCGACCAATGTACGCTTCACGAGCGTTTGCACAGTCAAGTGCGGTAGATGGCCGGGGCGGCAGGTCATGCCCTTCGACGCATTACCCCTATGCTCGCCAAAGGTCACGTCGCGCATGGCGCTCATTGTTGTCAACTCACCCATGCCCGCACCACGGCTACTAGGGGCCGGCCTACCTGGCCTCGGCGCGTCTCGATTCAAAACAATCTGGCCACTGGTGGCAGTCAGTGTCGCGGGATCATTGAAGGAGAATTGGACTCATGCACCGCGCGAATGGGAACAACGGCCAGCATGACGACATGAGCCGAGAACAACGAGAGCCTCTGGCAATCGTCGGTATCGGCTGTCGATTCCCAGGAGGTGGTAACGGGCCGCGCCAATTTTGGGATCTTCTCGCAAACGGTATCGATGCGATCACCGAGGTGCCAGCGGACCGTTGGGACGCGGATCTGATCTATCATCCCGACAGCAATCGAGCGGGCAAGACCTACAGCCGCTGGGGCGGATTCGTTGACGGAATTGACCAGTTCGATGCCGGTTTCTTTGGCATTTCGCCTCGCGAAGCGACACAGATGGACCCCCAGCAGCGACTGCTGATGGAAGTCTGCTATGAAGCTATTGAGGATGCCGGCATCCAGGTCGAGGGGCTGTCGGGCACGAGCGCGGGGGTATTCGTCGGCATATCAACCCACGACTACGCCGACATTCAGGGCCGCGATCGCTACCTGGCTGACTTCTACACGAATAGTGGCGGCGCTCTCAGTATCGCCGCGAATCGACTGTCGTATGCCTTCAATCTCCGTGGACCTAGCCTGGCAGTCGACACAGCGTGCTCGTCGGCGCTGGTCGCGGTACACCTTGCTGCGCAATCCCTCTGGCGAAACGAGTGCGAGATCGCGTTAGTCGGGGGCGTCAACTGCATTCTCACTCCCGAGCCGACGCTTGGGTTCAGCCGTGCCAACATGCTTTCGCCCAACGGCCGGTGCCAGACATTCGACGCCAAAGCCGACGGCTACGTGCGTGCCGAAGGCGCCGGTGTCGTCATTCTCAAACCGCTCTCCGACGCTCTGTCTCACGGAGATTCCATCTACGCCGTGATTCGAGATACCGGCATCAACCAGGATGGACGTACCAACGGGCTAACGCTGCCCAACGAAGAGGCACAGGAGGCCTTACTGCGCCAGATTTACACGCGCTCAGGCATCGATCCTGATCACGTCGTGTATGTCGAAGCGCACGGAACTGGCACGCCGGCGGGCGATCCGATCGAGGCGAAGGCAATCGGGCGTGTGCTGGGTCGGCCTCGGACATCCACCGATGCACTGCCAATCGGTTCGGTTAAGACGAATATCGGCCACCTCGAAGCGGCGTCCGGCATCGCCGGATTGATCAAGGCGGCTTTGATCCTCAAACACGGGAAACTGGCGCCGAACCTCCACTTCTCGGAGCCGAGCCCGCAGATCCCATTCGATGAGATGAACCTGCGCGTACCGCGAGCACTGGAGGACCTACCAGGAACCGGTACCTCGATCGTCGGAGTCAACTCTTTTGGATTCGGCGGAACCAACGCCCACACGGTGCTCGAGCGGGCTCCGGTTTCAGCTGCGCCCCTGATCGGCACAAACGGCGACAACCCCGAACGACGCGGATACGTCGTGCCCATCTCGGCCCGCAACGCGGGCACGCTCCAAGATCTCGCGAGCGCATACCGGGACCTGGCAACCGAGCACTCGGATGACCCAAGCTTTCTGGCGAATCTTTCTGGTTCACTCGCTCATCGACGCTCGCATCATGATCACCGCTTGGCTCTCGCCGTGAGGACGACCGAAGAGCTCAAGGAGCAGCTCGGCGTTTACCTGGCCGGCGAAACTCGGCCCACGATCAGCACCGGTCACCCGCAGGCTGTCCGTCCCCAGGTCGGATTTGTGTTTTCTGGAATGGGTCCCCAATGGTGGGGCATGGGCCGCCAATTGCTGGAGCAAGAGCCCGTATTCCGCGAAGCGGTCGAAAAGTGTGATTCGCTATTCCGCGCACTTGCCTCGTGGTCGATCGTCGAGGAACTCCGCCAGGACGAAGCTACGTCGCGCATGTCGGAGGCGGAAGTTGCGCAGCCATGCAATTTCGCGTTGCAGGTCGGGCTTTGGGCGCTCCTCAAGTCCTGGGGAATTTGTGCCGACGCGATCGTCGGCCACAGCGCTGGCGAGGTCGCTGCGGCATACGCTGCTCAGATCCTGAACCTGGAGGATGCCGTATCGGTCATCTACCATCGCAGCCGGCTACAGCAGCGCGCGACTGGCCAAGGACGGATGCTCGCTGTTGGCCAATCACTCGATGCGCTCAGTCCCGTCATTGAACCGTGGGAAGACCGTGTCTCAGTTGCCGCGGTGAACAGCTCGGAGAGTCTGACGCTGTCGGGTGACAGGACGGCGCTCGAAACCATCGAGCACGACCTCACTGAGCGGCAGGTTTTCGCGCGATTCCTCGATGTCAGCGTGCCGTATCACAGCCACTTCATGGATCCACTTCGTGAGGAACTGGTTGGCGCTCTCGACGAAATTGAACCTCGCTGTGCCGCTGTTCCCTTCTACTCCGTCGTGGAGGGCCGGCTCATCGATGGCGGCGAAGTCGACGCAGCGTATTGGTGGAGGAATGTGCGCCGGCCCGTGAGGTTTGCCGACGCCATCTCAAAGATGCTCGACGATGGAATCGAAACGTTCGTCGAACTCAGCCCGAGCCCCGTCCTGGGACGCTCAATTCTCGAATCGGCGAAAGGGCGCGAGGCGGAGGTGCGGGCAGTTGCCACGCTGCGGAGGAATGGTGACGAGCAGATCCAATTGCTCAGCGCGCTGGGAACGCTGTACACGCTTGGTCAAACCGTAAATTGGGAGGCCGTTGCGCCCCGAACATCTCGCTCGATAGAGCTTCCGAGCTACCGCTGGCAGCGAGACCGCTTCTGGATCGAATCCGAGCGATCATCCCTTCAGCGGCTGGCGACTCGCTCTCATCCGTTCCTTGACTATCGCGAATGGTCCTCCAATGCGACCTGGGAAACGGATCTCGATCTTGGGCGTCTTGGCTACCTCAAGGATCATGCGATCAAAGGCGACGTCGTCTTTCCGGCAGCCGCCTACCTGGAGATGGCTTGCGCCGCGCTCAACGCCACCGACGAGACGGCCGCATTCGAGATCGAAGAGGTCGAGTTCAGGCGCCTGCTATCGCTCAAAGAGGGACAAGCATGCCTTGCGCAGATCGCGCTGGACAGGGATGGACGTTTCTCGATCTCGAGTCGCCCCAGAGTTGGCCAATCGTGGACTGCCAACGTGCAGGGCATCGTGCGCACGTGCAAGGCCTCCCGACCTGCCAGACGAGCGGTTTCACCCACACGATTCCGTGCGCGAGCAATGTCCACTCTCTCCGGCGAGGCGTGCTACGACCTGATTGCGACGCTCGGACTTCAGTATGGCCCGAGCTTTCAGGGTGTGAGCGAACTGTCGCTAGCGGCCGGTGAGGCGCTTGGCAGAATCTCGGTCCCGAGCTCTGTCGTCGAGGAGCAGGCATCGTATCACGTTCACCCCGCCGTGCTCGACGCCTGTTTCCACGCACTGGTTGGCATCGCGTTCGCGGAACGCCGCGAAGCAGGCGGACCTTTTGTGCCGACGAAGATTTCGCGGTTACGGTTGTACGGCCCGATTCGCGAGGACTGCCTCTGGAGCTATGTCAAGCTCACTCGTCAGGATCGCGGATTCCTTGAGGGCGACTTCGTGATCTTCAATGACAGCGGGAAGGTTCTGGCGGAGATCACCGGCTTCCATTGTCAACAGTTGCCCGAGCCGCGAGTCGCAGACGGAGATGCGGTTGACGGGGTCTACTCCATCAATTGGATTCCGAAGTCGCTACCGTCTGCTCGTCCGCGCGACGCTGAATTCATCGGCTCACCAACTGGCATCGCCAGTCAAGTAACGCCTCCACGGCGGCTCGAAACGCGTTTTAACCGCAAAGAGCACTACACGGTCGTGGACCCCTGGATTAACCGGCTCTGCACGGGATATGTGCTGGATGCGCTTGGCAAGCTCGGTTGGCGACCGAACCAGGGCGAAACCTTCCAGACCGTCGACATTGCGCAACAGCTCGGTATCGACGCTCAATACCACGAGCTTCTCGGGCGAATGCTGGAGTTTCTGGCCCAGGACAAGCTCATCCAAAACGACGAGGCTGGCTGGGAAGTGATCCAGACTCCCGGCCCAATCAACCCTGCAACCGACCAGGCGGAGCTGGAAGCGGCATACCCGGAGTACGAACAGACGCTTAGCCTCATCGCGCGCTGCGGCAGCAATCTGGACCAGGTGCTCAGTGGCCGGCTGGATCCGCTCGGGCTCGTGTTCCCGGACGGTTCAACTGCGGATCTTGGACGCTTCTACGAGGCGTCACCGTTCTTCGACGTCTACAACAGCCTGATGCGAGAAGCGATATCCGCCATCGTTGACAAGCTGCCCGCTGGACGATCGATACGGATCCTCGAAATCGGTGCGGGCACGGGCGGTACCGCGGCACACGTCCTTCCGATCCTGCCGCCGGACCGGACCGAGTACGTCTTCACAGACGTGTCCGGTTTCTTCTTTCCCGCGGCGCGGAAGCGATTCGCCAACTTCCCATTCGTCGAATACCGTACGCTCGACATCGAGAACGACCCGGTTGCTCAGGGGTTCGACGCTCACTCGTTCGATGTCATCATCGCGGCCGATGTCGTTCACGCGACCCGTGATCTCGTTGAAGCGCTGACCAACACCCGATCGTTGCTGGCTTCGAATGGGATCCTGGCGCTGTTGGAGATTGCCCGAGAATCGCGTCTGATTGAGATCATCTTCGGCCCGCTCAAGGGCTGGTGGCGCTTCACCGATCGGGATCTTCGTCCGTCTCACCCATGGGTCGACGGCGCGACATGGCAGCGGCTTTTCACCGAGCTGGATTACCCTGAATTGGCCGTCCTGAACGACAGCAGTCGCTGGCGGCCCGACCACTCGGTGTATCTCGCGACCGGTCCCCGGCTGGCGTTGGAGGATTCCCCGGTCGAGACGACGCGCGAGGATTCAAGCGGATGGCTCATCTTTAGCGACCAATCCGGCTACGGGGACGCGCTCGCCGACCTCGCACAGAATTGCGGCCAGCGCTGCGTGCGCGTGCTGCCGTCAACACGCTACGCGCGCACCGGAGTCGACACTTTTCAGCTTCGCCCAGACCATGCTCGCGACATGTCGTCCCTGCTTGACGATCTTGCGGAGGACGGGTTTGTCTGCCGAGACGTCGTTCACGCGTGGGGCCTCGACGCTCCGTCCGTGAATGAAGCCACCGTCGATGATCTCTCGGCGACTGACCAGTATGTCTCGCTCACGCTGCTAACCATGGTTCAAGCGCTGGCGCGTCTCGGGGGTCCGCAGCCTCGTTTGTATGTCGCGACTCGCAACGCTCAGGCGGTCGGCAAAGCGACGGTACCCGACGTCACACAGGCCACTGTGGGCGGCCTGGCGCGGGTGATCATGAATGAACACGTTGACCTCCGCTGCACGCTGGTCGACATCTCCATTGACGCTGATGATGCATCGTCAGTCGCGAGAACGGCGCGTCTGCTGTTCGACGAGATCAGTGCCGACGCACCCGACCAGGAAGTTGTGTTACGTGACGAGGGCCGGTTCGTCGCCAGGGTCGTACCTCGCAAAGGACCAGCGAAGACCAGCGCTGCAACCGCAGCCGTCGCTCGCTCATTCAAGCTGGACATCGAACGCAAAGGGATGCTCGACGCCCTCTTCCTGCGCCCAGTGCAAAGTCCTCGCATCGGGCCGCTTGACGTCGAAATAGAAGTTGAGGCGGCGGCGCTCAATTTCCGTGACGTGCTGAAAGCGCTTGGCATGTATCCAACTGAACCTGGCGCTCCATTCTGGCTCGGCGACGAGTGCTCTGGCGTGGTCAGACGGGTCGGGCGGGACGTGACCGAGTTCGTCCCCGGAGACCGGGTTATCGCGATTGGACCGGGCTGCTTCGGATCGCGCGTTACCGCGAACAGTGACTATGTCGTACGCATGCCGGTCGGCCTTGCCTTCGAACAGGCAGCGGGAATCCCAATCGTGTGGCTCACGACCCACTACGCGCTCAACCACCTGGCTCGCCTTTCGTCCGGGCAGCGCATTCTGATCCACTCCGCGGCTGGCGGGGTCGGGCTGGCGGCGATTCAGTTCGCCCAGCTCGCCGGAGCCGAGGTCTTCGCCACGGCCGGGAGCAAGGAGAAGCGAGCGTACCTCCGATCGCTCGGGGTCAAGCACGTGTACGATTCGCGCTCGCTTGAATTCGCCGATCGAATTCGGGCCACCACCCACGGCGAAGGAATCGACGTCGTGCTGAACTCGCTAGCGGGAGATTACATCCCAACCAGCATGTCGCTACTGAGACCAACGGGGCGCTTCATTGAGCTCGGAAAGATCGATCTGTATCAGAACAGCAAGATCGGGTTGTGGCCGTTCCGGAGTGGCCTCTCATTCACCGCGGTAGACATGAGCTGGCTAATGGAGCACGAGCCCGCCTTCTGCAAATCCCTCCTGGAGGAGATCGTCGCCGGGTTCGAGGCCGGTCGGCTCAAACCGCTTCCGGTGGAAGTGTTCCCGCTCGCCGATGCCGTCGGCGCCTTCCGCACGATGGCGCAGGCAAAGCACATCGGGAAGATCGTTTTGAACACGAAGGACGTGACACCGCCTCTGGCTGCGCCGCGACGTGGTCAATCACAGTTCCAGCGCAACGCCAGCTACCTGATCACCGGAGGACTCGGCGGCTTTGGACTCGAACTGGCTTCATGGATGGTTGACCAGGGCGCCAGGAACCTCGTGCTCTCCGGGCGATCCGGGGTGCACTCTCCACAGGCTGAGCTGACGGTTGCGCGGTTGAAGCGGCGTGGCGCGCGCGTCGAAGTCATCAAGGCTGATGTTGGGCGTGAAGGCGACGTCGCAGAGCTCATTAAATTTGTCGACTCGAACATGCCGCCATTACGCGGAGTGTTCCATGCAGCGATGGTCCTCGACGACGCGTTCGTTCTGCAGCTGAACGATCGCCGGTTTCTCAGCGTTGTCGAGCCGAAGGCGTATGGAGCCTGGAATCTTCACCAGCAGACCAAGTCACGACAGCTCGACCATTTCGTGCTCTTTTCTTCGCTCGCCTCCGTCGTCGGCAATATCGGCCAGGCGAACTACTCAGCGGCCAACGCGTTTCTCGACGGACTCGCGCATTATCGCCGTGCGCTTGGTCTGCCGGGTCTGGCCGTCAACTGGGGCCCGATCGGGGAGGTTGGGTTTGTCGCACGCAACCCCGAGATCGCACGGCAGCTTGAACGGACGGGGTTCGTCGGCTACAAGCCAGCCGATGCTCTCGCGCTGCTCAAGCTATTCCTGGAAGATGGTGATACGCAGACCGCAGCCATTCGCCTGAACTTCCGAAATTTCGCCGGGCACTTCAACAGCGACAGTGTGAACCAGCGTTTCTCGCACATCTTTGGTCTTCTCGCGGCAGATGGGCTGGACCAATCTAAGCGATCTCAAGGAGCGAGCTCGACCCAGAACGCCGCGGAATCCGACGACTGGCAGCGGATGATGACGCTCAATCCGGGCAATGGATCGGCGGCTATGCTACAGTCCATCGCCGCTCAGATGGGCGATGCAGAAACAGGCTCTGCGACTCGACTCCAGTCCGCAGCGTCGACCATACTGGCGATACCCGAAGGAGAACGACTGGACGCGCTCACCGACGTACTCAAACAGC
The DNA here is from genome assembly GCA_963728335.1 of uncultured Chloroflexia bacterium. Classification (GTDB taxonomy): domain Bacteria; phylum Chloroflexota; class Chloroflexia; order Thermomicrobiales; family Thermomicrobiaceae; genus CALAGB01. Next base: position 2,242,221 of record CAVSJP010000002.1, on the reverse strand, counting down.
AGTTCGCCGCCGTCACCGGTATCGCGGTTGACCGTCTCGACGGTCAACAGCCGATTGCCAGCTACAACCTCGATTCGTTGATGCGGCTGGAGCTCCTGTTACGAGTCGAGCAGCAACTCGGAGTTCGGCTTGAGGATGATGCGATTAGCCAGGGAGTCTCCTTCGCTCGTCTGGCGGCAAACGTCCTGACTCGGTTGACCGAACCCGGTGAGCCGGTGGAGGCCAACATTGCCGAAGTGAGTCGTCTTCGCTAAGCACTTGGAGGTTTGAGGAGACAATGCATCGGGGAGGTAGGCGGTGACGATCGCTGAACACACGGGTGTTTTGGTCGTCGGTGGTGGCCCCGCGGGGGCCACAGTCGCGACGTTACTCGCTCAGGCAGGGATCGATGTCACCTTGCTCGAGCGCGAGACATTTCCACGCTATCACATCGGGGAATCGCTTCTTCCCTCGATCCTCGAGATCGCGGACTTGATCGGTCTCCGAGACAAATTGGAGTCGCATGGCTTTGTCCGCAAGTACGGCGGGTACCTCGCGTGGGGCCATGAGACGTGGCATCTTGACTTTACGTCGTTGTCCTCGCCGTACGGCTTCCAGGTCACGCGGGCCGAGTTCGACCAAATTCTGCTCGAGCACGCCAAGAGTCAAGGTGTGCGGGTGTTTGAAGGCGTCGAAGTGCGCTCGCTCAATTTCGACGGCGACCGGCCTCGGAGCGCGACGTGGCGTGACCAATCGGGGCAGAGTGGCACAATCGACTTCGACTTCCTGGTCGATGCCTCCGGCCGCGACGGGCTCATGGCGGTACACCAGAATAAGAACCGACGATATCTTGAAGCATTTCAGAACGTGGCCATCTGGGGCTACTGGGACGGAGCACGGCAGGCAACTTTCGCTCCGCCAGGCTCGATCACCAACGGTTCAATCGACGATGGTTGGGTCTGGGCGATCCCGCTCCATGACGGGACAACGAGCGTCGGGGTCGTGCAGCACAAGACCTCATTCAAAGAGAAACGACGGTCGCTCGGCTCAATCGAGTCCATTTACCACGCGGCGATCAACGAATGCTCCTTGATCAGTGATCTGGTGGAACCCGGGCACTTGGTTTCGGAGCTCCGCACCGAGCAAGACTACTCGTACATGGCCGAGCGCCTGGCCGGACCCGGCTATATTCTGGCCGGCGATGCGGCGTGCTTTATCGATCCACTACTCTCAACCGGCGTGCACCTCGCCACGCACGCCGCCGTTCTGGCGGCAGCCGGCCTTGCCAGCCTGTTTCGTGGGGAGGTCACCGAGCCGGAGTTCCTGTCCTTCTACGAGCGGAGCTATCGACAGACGTACTTGCGGTTGGCTGTGGTCGTATCTAGCCTTTATCAGCTCTACGACGGCAAGCAGACGTACTTCTGGAAGGCACAGCAGCTCACGCAGGGAGATTACGACGATAGCGAATCACTCCACCAGGCATTTCTGTACGTGGTCTCCGGCATGGAGGACAGGAAAGATACGTCGCGCGCAAGGCGTGACCTGGAACTGGACCGACTGACGGCTGGCATGTCCGAGGAGCAAGCCGATCTTACGCGTCTCATGCATCAAGCATTTGACAAAGTCTTCTTTCTTTCATCGCTCTCCTCGGAAGGGAACAGCGATGAATTCTACGTGATGACCAAGCCGCGGTTGGGGCTAGGGCTCGCCAAGGAATCCGGCGCGATCGCCGGGTGAGGCCGCTCCGGAACTGGACGGCATCGAACGGAAGATATGAGGGAGGGCCCTTTGATGATTGGTCAGCCGCGGATCGCGGCATCATCAGTTGCAACTCCGGCCTATGACTTTGAACAAGCGCAGCTGAGTTACGAGCTCCGCAAGCATCTCTTTGGCGAGAATTTCGCGGAGCGTGCCGACACCCGCGACGAAGCCGAGCGGATTGATCACATCTTCAATGCCACGCGTATCAGTCATCGCCAAATGTCTCTGGATCCGGTCTCCTATTACCAGGAAATCCGGACAACCGGCGAGCGCATGGCCGACTATGAACGCCTGGCACCGTGTCTCGCACGGCAAGCGCTCGAACCATGTCTTGAAAAGGCGGACATTGACCCAGGCGAGGTGACCGATTTCATCGTCGTCTCCTGTACCGGCCACACCGCTCCGGGGATTGACATCCTCCTGGCCCGCGATCTCGGCATGAAGCCGTCCGTTCGCCGGTTGGTCATCGGGCACATGGGCTGTCACGGAGCCATCATCGGGCTCCGGGCTGCGCTGGCCGCCTTACGGGCGCATGAGGATGCGGTGGTGGCGCTTCTCTGCGTCGAGCTCTGCAGTCTCCACTTCCGCCACACGCTAACTGCGCGTGACATCGCCGGGTTCGCGCTCTTCTCCGACGCCGCCGCGGCACTCGTCCTCACCACACGGCCGCGTGCGACCGGCCCTGAGCTGGTGGACGTCCATTGCGCCGCGGACTTCGATTCAATGGAACAGATGACCTGGAAAGTCAGCGATCATGGTTTCATCATGGAGCTCTCCAAGCGCATCCCTTTGACGTTGCGGGCGAATGTGGCCTCCGTTGTTGAGCATCTCCTGGCGCCGCACGACCTTTGTCCGGCTGACATCGCACACTGGCTGATCCACCCCGGCGGACCAGACATTTTGCTGGTGATCCAGTACATGCTCGAGCTCAAACCCGAGCAACTGGAACTTTCCTGGCAAGTTCTCCGCGACCATGGCAATTGTTCGTCTCCCACGGTGCTGCTGATCTTGAACAAATTGCTCGAATCGGCACAGGCGCGACGAGGCGAGTGGGGTGTGATGATGGCCTTCGGACCGGGCCTGACACTCGAGACGTGTCTGCTTCGGTTCTAATTGATCCACGAGCATCGAGGGATAGAGTGACAGTTCGTTTCAGGAGGCTGAAGTGGAGCTGGAGTCCAGCGTGATCATCAAACGGCCCGCAGCTGAGGTGTTTGCCTTTGTCGCAGACCCTGATCGCGACCTGGAGTGGGGATCGCTAATTACGGAGTCTGCACGTGGACACGCCTGGGCCGCTCGGTGCCGGGTCGGTCTTTCAGCAGACGGCCGTCTTCCTCGGCATACGCGCATCGGTTCGAGTTGAGGTCACGAGGTACGAACCGTACTCGTTAATGGAATATCGAGTGGTTCAGCCGGTCAACGCCGAACATCGCCGCATCTTCGAAGAAACGCCGGACGGAACCAGGCTGACCTTCGTCGTTCAAGTGGACCCACCGCGACAGTACCAGCTCGGGGTTTCGGTCATGCGCCGCCGTGCCCTACGACAGATGGAAGGCGACATGTACCACATCAAGGAGATGCTGGAATCGACCGCGCCAAGCTCCACGGAACCGTGAACCTCTGACGCGCACCTGATAACGATCACGTCGATTTGAAGAACCACGCTCCGCCGGAGTCGTGCCCGACAACTTCCAAGATTTGCCCGCACAATCCCAGCAACAGTAGCGATGTTGACGCGACGGTGTGGCCCACCGTTGCATTGGCCCAACATGCGAACGGTCGCAGTCCGACGTCATCCCTGGTTATGTTCGGCGGCCCATAGATTCTTGAGTTAACCCGCCGTCGCACAAGGGAATCGGCGCCGCGGCTTGCAAAGGTTGCTCTGTGGCAGGTCACCTGACTACCTCTCGAATGAGTCCGCCCGCCTCGTGCCAACCTGGCAACATTCTTGCATCCACCGTCTGTCGGGAAGCGCCTCACGACAGGCACTCCCGTTCCCAGACAACGCGGTTCGAGAGGAGCCAAAGTGTCACAAACAGCAATTGTCAGCATTTTTGACGACAAGTCACATGCCGAGCGAGCGATCAGCGCTCTTCGTGATGCGGGAATTCCGGACCAATTTATCGGCATGGTATCCCCGGAAGAGCACGGCGCGTCGACTGGAGTGCGGCAGCGACTCGTGAACCTCGGCGTTCCGGACCAGCAAGCAACCTACTATCAGCGAGAGCTTGAATCGGGTAGGACCCTCGTCGCCGTTCACGCGGATGATCGATTCGAACTCTCGCGTGCGACGCTTCGTCGGTTCGGTGGGCTCGATTGGTCGTCCCGTTCAACCGACGCTTCTGTCTCCGGTGGCTCGGCGGGCGGGGACGATCAGGATTCGGCGGATGAGCGAGTTGACGCTGGCGATCAACGAATTCAGCTCCACGAGGAACGACTCGTCGGTGAGACCACACGCCGTGACGCCGGCGATGTCGTCGTCCGCAAGGTTGTCGAAGAGGTTCCCGTTCGACGCACCATCGATCGACACATTGAAGGTGTCGATATTGAACGTGTGCCCATTGGCGAGGTCGTCGAGCACCGGCGTAGCCCGTGGACCGACGGCGACACGATCGTCGTGCCACTTTATGAAGAACGCCTTGTTGTGCAGCGACAGCTCGTAATGAGCGAGCAACTCCGGATCCGTCGCGTTGAACGGACGGAAGCGCAGGAGGTCCAGGGAACGGTTCGACGCGAGCGAGCGGTCATTGATGATCCCGGGCGGTTCGTACAGGAACACGACGAGGATTCAAACGTCGAATCGAATCAGTCGAACGCGGGACAAGATGATCGTTCGGATCGTTAAGCTAATTAATAGCTCAGTACCAAAGTCTTGGCATCTAGTCTGCATTATAGGTAAGTGACGCCCACTGTGGGCAGGACCGATTCGGCGGCGAACAGGATATTACGGCCCGGGGCGTCCACTGAGGGGCCATTAGATTCTGACGTTAGACTCTCAGTCGTCGCGGATTGCCCCTCATATATTTGACGGTAACAGATAGGATGGACAATGACGTTCGAACAGCTATGGTGAGTCACGCTCGAGACGAATTCACAAGCGACTACAATACCGACGCGACCGTTTACGTCGAGCAAGGGTGGGACGTGGTCGGTGCCGGCGGCGAAAAGCTCGGCGAAGTCGCACAGGCGACCGATACGTTCTTTGTCGTATCCAAGGGATTCTTCTTCCCAACCGACCGCTATATTCCGTTCTCGGCTATTAGCCGTGTCGATGACCAGAAGGTCTTTCTCAGTCTGACGAAGGACGAGATCGATGCGCGGGGCTGGGACGATCCAGACGCGGTGCGCAACCTGAATAACGACAGCGTTCGCACGCGCTCCGGTGAAGCCGATACGAGAGTTCCCGCCGACCGAGGCAAGATTGCGAACAGCGACTACACCACCGATCCCGCCGTCAATGACAACGACAGGTACACGCGATCAGACGTGGCAACCGATCGGGACGTTGACGATAACGGCGATGTGCAGCTTCGCGAGGAGCGGTTGACGGCCGAGAAGACACGGGCCGAAACCGGTGCGGTGCGCATTGGCAAGGAAGTCGAATCTCATCGAGAGACGGTTGACGTTCCTGTCGATCGCGAAGAAGTCGACGTCCAGTACAACAAGTACGACAGTCCACGTGCCGCGAGCGGTGAAATTACGAATGCCGACGAAGAGATCCGCGTCCCGGTCAGCGAGGAGGACGCCGTCGCACGCAAGGAAACGGTGACGACGGGCGAAGTCGATGTCAAGAAGCGCCACACCCGTGAGACCAAGCGCGTGAGCGGCGAAGTGCGCGAAGAGCACCCGGTCATCGAGCGCGAGGGCGATGTTGATGTCAACGTCGAGGGCGACGAAGCCAACAGGTAGCCGGTCTCGACCACATCAAATCCGAGATTGATTGCACGAGAAAGGGCGCCCAGGCGTCCTTTCTCCATATGCCGCTGCGCACCGCGGGCATGTCGCCGTGATCCCGGCAGCCGTGAATGTGAGTCAATCCGAGCGCGCTCCGCTTGAAGTTCGTCGCGCACTTCCCCAGGAAACCTGCATGGCGAAGGCGTATTCTGCGAGCTTCCGGCAGTTTGTTTACTTCTTCTTTGACAAATCGGCACGCGAGCCCTTTCGGTATCCCGGTATCATGGTTATTATTGAGGTCAGTACCATCGGGCAGTGTGCGCTGTCCTGAATAACTCATAGAATGGGCCCAGCCGCGTGGGGTACGGCGCGTCCCTTGGGCCGAAGATGGGGGACACATGGAACTCGAAACGGTTGAGACAGTGGTCCGCCGGCTGTTCTCTGACGATGAGTTTCGCTCCGCAGCAACGCTCGACGCGTCTGCCGCATTGGCTGAATACGAACTCGGCACGGATGAGCACGCGGCGCTGGTGAGCCTGTGCGACCAACTTTCGCGCGAGGACGCGCGAGCGCGGCCGCAACTGTTCTGGTTCTAACACGGAAGGCGCTGCGGTCACACTGGTGACGGCTGCTGGAACATTGTGTCAAGTAACGAAGTAAGACGGGTCATTCGAGATTCGTTTGAGGGGGTGGGAATTCCCGCCCCTTTTTTGAGACTGTTGGAGATCCCGTTGAGGCAGCCCGGCCGCGCGTTGTTCGACAATACGCCATCCCAGTGGGAACGACTCGTACAGGCAAGTTCCAATGCCTCCAGAGGAAATTTATCGGCCGTGCCTATCGTCGCGGCGTCATTTGAACTCTGTATCGCTGCACTCGACGTCTTTGACGAGATCGAGGACGGAGATTCATCACCGGAGGTCGATGTCGTCGGGGTTCCGCGAGCGATGAACGTTGCCAACGCGCTCTATGCGCAGTCGCAAATTGTCCTCTCTACGCTCCACTCTGTGAGTCCGCTGCCGAATCCGCCGACCGCGTTTTTCGACACCTTGAATCGAGCAGTGGTGCTGGCTACGGCGGGACAAGATGCCGACCTTCAGGCAGACGGCGACACTGTACAGCCGCTTGACCACGCCCTTCAGATTGCACGACAGAAGAGTGGAAACCTCGTCGCCGGAGCGTCAGTGCTCGGTGCACTTACCGGAACGTCTGATGAGGGCACGCTTGAGAAGTACCATGAATTTGGGCTTCGCTTCGGCACGATGGCGCAAATCGCGAACGACATTCACGACGCCAACGACACGTCGGGCAAGTCTGACATAACATCGGGGAAACGCACCCTGCCGCGACTCTTTGCTATACGGGCAGCGAAGTCGTCCACTACCGCGCCCAGCGGTCAGGACGTTGAGCGTTCCGGCGCGCTCCACTTTAGCTGGGTGGTGTTTGAGATCGAACGCCGCAAGTGCCTCAAGACACTCACTGAACTGGAAATGGCGGGTCAACACGTTGACCTGCTACATGCGATGGTGATGGCGTAGATGACGAGCGACAGCAAGTTTCAGGGCACGCTGCAGTCGCGGACTCCACGGCCCATAACGCGAAACATCGCGATGTCGGTCTTCGCCCTGTCCATCTTCGTCCTGCTCTTCAGTATCGGCGTTGCCTCGAGCCGCCAAATCCCGCATCTGGGGTTGTCCGGAGAGTGGCTGACTTCGGAACAAACCTGGCGTATCACGAGCGTTGGCCCGCTTGGACCGGCGGGAGATGCCGACGCGCGACCGGGCGATCTGGTCCGCCGCGTCAACGGTGAAACGCCGGTTCAAGCGCACTCCCACGGCGACACCCAGCTCGGATCCGCGAACAGCATCGAATTGATTCGGCCTTCGACAGGAGAGATCGTCACGGTCGAAGCGGACACGAGAAGTCTCAACTGGAACGCAATTCTGGCTTTCAGTCTCGTCTTTTTCGTCGTCGGTTTTGCTGCGCTGAGTCATGCCGGAAACCCATCGTCGCGTGCTCTGGCGCTGGTGTCACTTACGGCAGCGGCCGAGCTAACAGTCCTTCCAGGAGCTTACTTGCAGGCGGGCTGGGCGATGCCGCTGCACAGCCTGTTGATCCCACTCTTTGCGACGAGTTTTGCGTATTTGTTCCTGACCTTCCCGGTACAACGCCGTATTAAGCTATCGAGGGTCAAGATCCCGAGTTGGATCTTTCCGGCGAGCTCGATACCATTCGCCGCGATCTCATATTACTGCTCGTCGATTCGTCCGGAGTTGTATTTGACGTTTCGGGTGTTTGGAGCGCCATACCTCCTCCTCTGTCTGTTCATTGGCGTGGGATCGTTGGTGCTCACCTGGCGCGGGACCGTCGACCCGCGCGTTCGAACGCAAACCCGCCTGGTCGTGTATGGCAGTCTCCTCTCGATTTTGCCGTTCCTTTTCTTGAGCGTTCTGCCTGAGGCCGTCGCCATGCGCGACATACTCCTACCGAAGTATTCAGTTCTCTCCCTGGTGTTGATGCCGCTGGCATTTGGCTATGCAATCCTGCGCTATCAGATCATGGATCTCCAGCTCTACGTCCGGCGCGGGATCGTCTACGCCATCCTCGCCCTTCTCGTTACGGGCGTCTATGCGGCCACGCTCTTCATTGCGACGACGGTGGTGCAGCACCAGCTCGGCTTGGGTAATGGCGTCGTGCTCGCGATTTCTGGAGCGATCGTCGCCATCGTCTTCAATCGACTGCGCGAAGAACTCCAGAGCCTGGTCGATCGCATTTTCGATCGTAGCCACTATGACTATCGATCGCAGTTGCTCGAGTTTAGCCAGCGGATGGCCGAGCATCTGGATGACGACCGGCTGGGGCAGACGACCGCGGCACTGATCTCGCAGACGCTCGAGCCGACCTACGTTCGGTTCTACCTGTTCGACGATCAGCAAGAGTTGTATCGCTTGAGAGCGTCTACTGGTGATTGCGTTCCGGACGGACTCGCGGAAATCAATTCACGGCATCCGATTGTCTCGGGGCTGGATGCGGACGGCGGGCTGCGGGCGCGCATCGATGCCGATCGCGACGAGACGGCCCTAGCGATCCTCCTCAAGAAGGAGCGGGATATCGTCGGGCTGCTCGCTCTCGGTCCCAAGAAAGCCGGGGTGCCGTACTCCAGCGAGGACGTGGCGCTGCTCCGGACGGTCGCGAATCAGCTTGCCGTCGCTGCCGACAACTCGCGTCTCTACGAGCGAACGCGAGACCTCTACCTGGCCAGCATCAAGACGCTGGCGGCGACGGTCGATGCGAAAGACCCGTATACCCACGGGCATTCAAATCGCGTGGCCTCGTACGCGCGCGAGATCGCCAAGCGCATGAACCTTGACGACGACCAGGTCGTCGCGATTCACCTGGCCGGACTGCTCCACGACATTGGCAAGATCGGCATACCGGACTCGATTCTTCAGAAGCCTGGACGGCTCGATCCCGACGAGCGGGCGCTCATCATCGAACACGCGGCCCTTGGCGCGAAGATCATCTCAGAGAATCCGTCGCTGATTCCGCTCGCACCGCTGGTGCGGCACCATCACGAATGGTTCAACGGTGGCGGCTATCCAGATGGACTGGAGGGAACCGACATTCCACTTGGTGCCGCGATCATCTCCGTAGCTGACACCTATGACACGATGACGACCGATCGTCCATACCGCGCCGCGCCTGGACGTGAGAAGGCGATCGCCGAGCTCAAGAGATGCAGCGGGTCACAATTCCATCCCGGCGTGGTCGCCATGTTTTTGAGCATGCAGGAAACCGACGAGACGTCCGAGATGACTGCGGTGCCGACGTACCAGCCCTATTTGGTCGCCGGAAGAATCTCGACGGTCGACACCCGGGCGATGCGAATTATCTACCGGGTCGTCCAGACCATCGGTGAGGTAACCGACCTGAGTGGGTTCATCACCAGGGTCGTCGACCTGATACAGCGCGAGATCGGTACGGGAACCGTCGACATCTACCTCAAGGACGTAGATTCCCACGAACTGATTAGCACGACGCCGGCAACCGAGGAAACCGGGATCAAGGAACTTCGGATCGAGCCAGGAGCAGGTCTGGCTGGCTGGGTGGCCGAGCATCGGGTGCCCGCACGGGTTGAGGACACGCAGCATGACGCCTGGGGCAACCGGGGACGTCATCCGCGGACTCGCTCGCATCTCGCGGTGCCGCTCTTGATCGATGGCGAGACGATCGGCGTGATCGACGTCCAGAGTCCGCGAACGGGTTCATTTACCTCCGACGACGAGACCCTGCTGGTGATTGTGGCGCAGCAGCTCGCGCAGGTGGTCGAGGTGGCACAGCTGCATGACCAGTTGAAGAAGAGCGCCGTCCTGGACGGACTCACGGGCGTCGCCAATCACCGGCACTTCTATCAACGGCTGGAAGCTGAGCTTGCGGGGGCGATCCGCAACGAGTACGACGTGTCCGTGATGTTGATCGACGTCGACGGTTTGAAGCTGATCAATGATACTCACGGTCATATCGCGGGAGATGCCGCGTTGAAGGCACTTGCGGCGCTACTGGAGCGGGAGTCACGTTCAACCGACATCGTGGCGCGCTACGGTGGAGACGAGTTCGCCGTGATCCTGCCAGGGGTTGACGAAGGCGGCGCACTACAGTACGCGGCCCGAATCGAGCGAACGATCATCGACTCAACGTTCCAGCTGCATGGGTCGAGTATCCCGTTACCGTCGATCTCCTGGGGCATCTCTTCACGTGGACGCGATGGGGATCGCGCAGTGACGCTCGTCAGTGAAGCCGACAGCCGGATGTATCGCAACAAGTTCAGCGCGCCGCGTAGCGAACGCGATTCAATGAACGCATCCTCGAACGCAACCTCTGCCTAAACGATACAGCGACGCCGCCAAAATGAGTCCGGTTTTCGCTCGCGTCGATGATGCGCGGGTGTCCACGTGCGGTATTCTTGTTGCGTAAACAAGGACACTGATCCTTAAGATCCACACGGTGAATCGGCCGGTTTGCACATGAAAGAACCATCAGTGACACAGGTAGGCACTTCGTCGTCCAAGCGCGTGCTACTTTTGTTGACCCCATCGAGCTATCGCGGCGCGGCGTTCTCGGCTGCCGCCGAACGGCTCGATATTTCAATCGTCCATGGCGTGGACTTGCCGAAGACGCTGGCGCGCGAGTGGAACGTACCGCTGGGGCTCGATTTCAGCCGCCCAGAAGAGGCCGCGTCGGCGATCGTGAAGTATGCGGAAGATCATCCGATTGACGCCATTGTCTCGGTCGATGATAGCGCGACGGTGCTGGCCGCGCTCGCGAGCGACCGGCTCGGGTTGCCGAGCAATTCTCCGGACGCCGCCGTGGCGGCCAGAGACAAAGAGGTCATGCGCGAATTGCTGCACGATCGTGGAGTTCCGGTTCCGGGATTCAAAGCGTTCCCGGCCGATCACGATCCAGCTGTCATGAGTCGCGAGGTCAGCTATCCCTGTGTCGTGAAACCGACAGATCTTTCCGGTAGTCGCGGCGTTATTCGCGCCGACACTCCCGAGGAGTTCGTCGCCGCGATCGCGCGTACGCGTCAAGTCATTGAGTCAGCCGGCCAGCCGCTTTCGGCGGCGACCATTCTCGTCGAGGACTTCATCCCTGGCTTCGAGGTCGCGCTCGAGGGATTGTTGGACGATGGCAGACTGCAAGGTGCTGGCGTTGTTCGACAAGCCGGATCCGCTGGACGGACCATTCTTCGAAGAGACCATCTACGTCACTCCGTCACGACTGTCAGATGACGTTCAAGTGTCGATCGCCTCGTGTACCTCCGATGCGGCACGAGCGCTTGGTCTGCGACAGGGACCAGTGCATGCCGAACTGCGCGTCAACGAGGATGGTCCTTGGATTCTTGAGGTTGCCGGCCGATCGATCGGCGGTCTCTGCTCGACCGTGCTGGAGTTTGGCACCGGCATGGCACTCGAAGACCTGATCCTGATGCAAGCGACCGGTTCGAACGTTGACGAGCTGGAACGTGGCGAAGACGCCGTTGGGGTAATGATGATCCCAATTCCGAAGCGGGGAATCTTGCGGCAAGTTGACGGGGCTGAGGAGGCGAAAAAGGTTCCAGGTGTCACGGGCGTGGAGATTACCGCCCGTCTCAATCACCCGATCCTGCCCTTGCCCGAAGGCGCCAGTTATCTCGGGTTCATCTTCGCTCGCGGCGACACTCCGGCCGAGGTTGAGGAATCCCTGCGTCGTGCGCACGAATGTTTGACGTTTCAGATTATGCCTGAGCTACGACTGCGGTCCGTCAACGCTTAACGGCTGGACATGCGTTGACGAACCCGCTTATTTCTTGCGGGGCGCAGGGGCGCCGCCGCCTTTTGCGCCGCCAGCGCCGGCTGGTGTCCAACCTTCGGGCATCTGGGCACCCTCGCCGAAGAAGAACTCTTCCATTTGCTGGCGAAGCAGTCGCCGATCGTCGGGATCAGCGGGATTGAGCGCGTAGTGGTTAATCAAGATCGTCTGGTGCTCACGCCACATTTCCCAGGCGTCCTGCGAAACCTCGTTGTAGATTCGTTCGCCGAGGGGTCCCGGGAATGGAGGCTTCTCCATGCCGGGTAGTTCGCGCCCGAATTTGACGCAGTTGACCATCCTGGGCATCGTGTTACCTTCTCTCCGCTCTCCATCATCGGTCATCAAGGCTAAAGGAGACGATTTCGCTTGTCAATCGACCACAGCCCCGCGGGAACATCACCGCAAATTAGCGGCCCGGCGCGCATCGTCTTTTTCGGGCGCCGGTGTGAACTCTCCAGCGTTCCGCTACGTGCCCTCCTCGAGCGACACTTCGACGTAGCAGCTGTCCTTATCGCCACGCCCACGCCATTCGGGCCCGCCATTCGCCGGCTAAGCGCTCGATCGTCGATACCGCTCGGCCTCCGATCGCACGACTCATTTCCGCACACGATTGACGACGTAGCGCGGGACCATGAGGTTCCACTGTTCGGGCTTCGTAAGCCGCTCGATATCGAATTGAAGCGGCTGGTCGCCGACCTTGCGCCGTCGCTTATCGTCGTCTCCTGCTTTCCGTGGCGGCTTCCAGCCGACGTCTCGGGCCTCGCCAGGCTCGGCGCAGTCAACTTGCACCCGTCCCCGCTGCCCGAATTCCGCGGCCCCGATCCGCTGTTCTGGGCATTTCAGACCAACCGGCGAGAGTGGGCCGTGTCGGTCCATCGGCTGACCGCGGCGCTTGATACCGGGCCGATCCTCGGACAGGTTCGTATTCGGATCCCGGAAGAGATTCCAGGCAATGTCTTCGAGTCGCACGTCGCCAGTACCGGCGGTGAACTGCTGGCGAGTGTCGTGTCAAGCTTACTCGAAGGCGACAGACAGGAGTCCGAACAAGATGAGCTTCTCGCCTCCTACCAGTCGTATCCGGGGCCGGCCGACCTTCTCGTCGGGACGGATTGGACTGTCCAACGAGCGCTCAACTTCATCGCTGGAGTCATTCCGCTCGGCTATTCTCCACTCATCGAGACAGAACAGGGGACCTTCCAGATTCGAGGCGCATCTCGTGAATCCCGAACGGACATAAGGCACGGAGCCGGCACCGGCGGTGACAGGCTGGCGGTACGGCTGGCCGACGGGGTGCTCACGATCACGTTGGGCAACCAGATAGAGGACAGCTAACTCGCCGACGAACGTCTCAGCCGGGAGCGCCACCCGTCGAGGGTGTCTCGCAACGACTGCTCTATGGTGATGGACGGTTCCCAACCAGTGGCGGCGTGAAGCCTGGAAGCGTCGCCGACCAATACCGGGATATCGGACGGACGCAGTCGAGCAGGATCCTCCTGTATCGAAACGTTCGCGTCAGAGAGGGCCAGGAGTGTATCCAGGATCGATTGAATCGAGCGCCCCGTCCCACTCGCAACATTGAACACGTCCCCCTCGAACTCGGTCCGTGCAACCGCTTCGTAGGCCGCCACGACGTCACGCACGTCCAGAAAATCGCGAACCGCGTCCAGATTCCCAACGAGCAGTACGGCATCTGCCAGGCCAAGTTCGATTTCGGCGATCTGCCGCGCCAGGCTCGAAACCACGAAGCGTTCGTTCTGGCCCGGACCGATGTGATTGAACGGCCTGACACGTACGACGCGCATTCCATAGCTCAACGCGTATTGCAGTCCCAGCATGTCCTGTGTGACCTTGCTCACAGCGTACGGGTTTCGCGGAGCAAATCCATGCTGCTCGATAATTGGGACATCTTCGGGAGGAACCGCACCGTAGACTTCGGCCGAACTCACTACCACGATAATTGGGTCGAGACCGGCGCGTCGGCAGGCTTCGAAAACGTTGACCTGTGACACCGCGTTGTTGACCAACGTCTCGGCGGGGTTAGCCACAGCCTTGGGTACGTAGGCCTGTGCCGCCAGATGAAAGATAACGTCGGGCCGATAGCGTTCGACAACACGGTTCGTCAGATCGGCATCCAACAGGTCGCAGACCAGCATTCTGACGCCGTCAAGCTGTCCGCCCGGATGCGCTTGCAGACCGACCAGGTCCCACTCGGTCATCCGGCGCAAAAGGGAAACCAGGTGGCCACCGACAAACCCGCTCGCGCCGGTGATCAGTGCCGTTGCGTCTCGTGGGAGCGATCGGTCCGCCATCAAATCGTTATCGCGCCACCGGCGCCTGCACTCCGGGTAATCCCGCGCCGTCACGCAACATCTCGGCCTTGTCGATTCTCTCCCAGGGCAAGTCGAGATCCGGGCGGCCGAAGTGACCGTACGCCGCCACCTGACGATAGATCGGCCGCATCAGGTCGAGGTTCTTGATGATCGCGCCTGGTCGGAGATCGAAATGCGCGTTGATGAGCTTGAGGATCAAGTCCTCGTCGACATGTTCGGTCCCAAACGTCTCGATGTGAAGAGAGACCGGGTGAGCCACGCCGATGGCGTAAGACACCTGGAGTTCGAAGCGATCCGCCAGGCCCGCGGCCACCACGTTCTTGGCGACGTAGCGGGCCGCGTAGGCGCCCGAGCGGTCCACCTTCGTCGGATCCTTCCCCGAGAAGGCGCCTCCGCCGTGCCGCGCCATGCCTCCGTACGTATCGACGATGATCTTTCGTCCAGTAAGCCCGGCGTCTCCCATCGGACCGCCGACCGAGAAGCCACCGCTCGGGTTGATCAGAATGCGGGTCTTGCCGTCGAGGAACTCCGAGGGGACCACTTCCTGCACCACGCCCTCGGTCAGCTCGTCGCGCAGGCGCCGCTGTGTCACAGAGGGATCATGCTGCGCCGACAGCACGATGGTTGTGGCGCGAACCGGCTTGCCGTATTGGTATTCGACTGTAACCTGGCTCTTTCCGTCCGGACGAAGATAGGCGACTTCCCCTGACTTGCGAACTTCAGCCAGCCGACGCGACAGTTTGTGGGCGAGCGAGATCGTCAGCGGCATGAGTTCCGGCGTTTCGTTGCAGGCGAAGCCGATCATCATTCCTTGATCTCCGGCCCCGATTGACTCGATTGGATCCGCAGTCGCCTTCTCGCGGGCTTCAAGCGAGTTGTCGACTCCCCCGGCGATTTCGCGCGACTGCTCCTTGATCGACGTCACCACACCAGTCGTCTCCGCGTCGAAACCAAACTTGGCCCTGGTGTATCCGACCTCTTCAATCGTGCGACGGGCAACGGCCGGAATATCGACGTAGGTATCCGTGGTGATTTCCCCAAAAACGAGCACGAGGCCCGTCGTCGCGGCCGTCTCACATGCGACGCGCGCGTCCGAGTCCTCCGTCAGGATGGCGTCCAGTACGGCATCCGATATCTGGTCGCAGAGCTTATCGGGATGTCCTTCGGTAACAGACTCCGACGTAAAGAGCGTCTGTGACGACCGCGTAAAACTCGTGCTCACGAATCACCTTCCCACATGTCACTTGACAGGTCGCGCGGAGCTCGAATCTCCGGCGGGAACAAGATCGGCTACAAACCTGGCGTGGCTCGGCTAGGTTCCGGCCTGCCACGAGTTCAGATAGCGCTCCTGCTCATCCGTCAGCGTGTCGATCTCGATCTTCATGCTGTGGAGCTTGAGCGCGGCGATCTCCTCGTCGATGTGCCGCGGCACGGAATGCACCTCGTTGGCCAAGTTGCCCTTCTCCTGAACTAGATACGCGCATGAGAGCGCCTGGTTGGCGAAGCTCATGTCCATCACGCTCGCCGGGTGACCTTCGGCGCTGGCGAGATTGATCAGGCGACCCTCGCCAAGAACGATGATGCCGCGCTCGAGCGTGAGCCGATATTCTTCGACGAACGGTCGCAGGTGGCGGCGCCCTTCGGCAGCCATCTCGTCCAGCATGTGCAGATTGATCTCGGAATTGAAATGACCCGCGTTGCAGACGATGGCGCCATCGTGCATGCGCTCGAAGTGCTGGCGGTCGATCACGTTGATGTCGCCCGTGGCCGTGACGAAGATGTCACCGATGGCTGCGGCTTCCTCCATCGTAGTGACCACGAAGCCGTCCATTACCGCTTCGAGGGCCCGGACCGGAGCGACCTCGGTAACGATGACATGCGCGCCCATGCCACGAGCACGCATCGCGATGCCGCGTCCACACCAGCCATAGCCCGCCACGACCATCGTCTTGCCGGCCAGCAGGATGTTTGTCGCTCGGATGATTCCATCGAGCGTGCTCTGGCCGGTTCCGTAACGGTTGTCGAAGAAGTGCTTGGTGTCAGCGTCGTTGACCGCGATCACCGGGAACTTCAGTACGCCGTCGTTCTGCATGGCACGCAATCGGACAACCCCGGTGGTCGTCTCCTCGGTTGAGCCGATCATGTCTCCGAGCAGGTCTTGCCGGTCCTTGTGCAGGGTGGTGACGACATCGGCGCCATCGTCGATAACGATGTTCGGTTTGTGTGCCAACGCCTGCTGAATGTGCCGGTAATAAGTCTCGCCGTCCTCGCCCTTGATGGCGAAGACCTGAAAGCCGTCCGAGACGAGCCCAGCGGCGACGTCGTCCTGCGTGGAGAGCGGATTACTGGCGCAAATCACGGCATCGGCACCACCCGCGCGGAGCGCGTATGCCAGGTTTGCGGTCTCCGATGTGACGTGGACGCAGGCGACGATGCGTACGCCTTCGAGCGGACGTTCCTTCTGGAAGCGCTGCTGAATCAGTTCCAACACCGGCATTTCACGCGCCGCCCAGGAAATTCGCCGCTTGCCGTCACCGGCGAGATTGATGTCACGAATATCGTGACTCGCTTCAGCCGTTCCGCTCATTCAAGTTCCCTTCAGCGATACGATCCTTGGCCGTTGCCCGCGCGGCTCGCCACATGCATGCCGGGTTGGCTCCAACCGCACGAGATAGCTCAGGACGTCTGACGATGTGATTGAGAGTTCTCTCCGGAAACTGCCGCCCGGAGCCAAATGTCTCGTGTGCTCCAGGATCGACAACCACGATTGGCTCTGTCGAGCGGTCAATTGGCAAAAAAAAGACAGCCACTCGTGAGCGAGAAGCCGTCTGACTTCTGGCTCACTCTCATCTTTCAGCGGCTCTTCCGCTGCCGGAATTGGCACCAAGCAGGCTACTGCCGGTTGCCGGGCTTCCTCGGGCCGTCCCCTCCACCACTCGGGATAAGAGAGAGCTCTATTCTTTTTTCGCACTATAGCACAGAGATTATCGGCGATCCAACTGCGCCTGTCGGCTAATGACGCGCGCCCAGACTGATCGCCGCCTTCTCGACCGCATCCATCGGAACTCCGCTGGCGACCCTGACCTCACCGGCTGTCTTTTCGGGGAGAACCCAGGTGAGCGTACCGTGTACGGCCTTCTTGTCACTCTGCAGTCGATCGATCACGTCCGACAGCTGCCCGTCGAAGCGCGCCGGAAGGCCAAGACGATCGAGCATCGCGTTCTGCCTGTCCACCAAGCTGGCAGTCGTGTGGCCGAGACGGAGCGCAATATCCGCGGCCGCTCGCATCCCAAGCGCCACCGCTTCACCATGGTGATAGCGATAGCCGGACGCTTCCATTGCGTGTCCCAACGTATGCCCGTAATTCAGGATTCGTCGCAGACCCGTCTCTCGCTCATCCTGCAATACCACTGATGCCTTGATCAGCACGTTTCGCCGCACAACGTCCGTCAGGAACGACGGGTTACGCAGGTCCGTGTCACTTGCCCGCGCGATTAACGACAGTAATTCGGCATCCGTCGAGCCCGTAGCGGACCGCTCGATCATGGCGTGTTTGACGATCTCGGCCCATCCACCGCGCCATTCCCGTTCAGGAAGCGTCTCGAGTACGGTCGGGTCAGCCAGCACGAGCTGCGGCTGGTAGAACGCTCCGATCAGGTTCTTGCCACGCGCATGATTGACTCCGGTCTTTCCACCAACGCTGCTGTCGACCATGGCCAGCAGGCTGGTCGGCACCTGGACTAGGCCGACTCCGCGCAGTGCGATCGCCGCGACGAATCCCGCGAGGTCACCGATCACGCC
The DNA here is from genome assembly GCA_963728335.1 of uncultured Chloroflexia bacterium. Lineage (GTDB taxonomy): Bacteria > Chloroflexota > Chloroflexia > Thermomicrobiales > Thermomicrobiaceae > CALAGB01. The sequence continues at coordinate 2,224,111 of CAVSJP010000002.1, read as the reverse complement.
ACCGCCAAGCGCCACGATGAGATCTCGCCGATCGAGTCGCGCCTCGAGCAGCTGATCGAGCAGCGAGGAGACCATGTCGAGGGACTTGCTCGCCTCGCCGGCCGGAACCTCAAGCGTCGTGGTGGAAAGTCTCGCCGATTCGAGCTTCCGTTCAATCAGAGATGCCCACAACGGTCCGACATTGCCATCGGTAATGAGCCAGGTTCTCCTGGCATCGGGAAATCGCCGCCGGACGAGGTCACCGGCGTGCTCCAGCAGCCCTGCGTCAACATAGAGGTCCGACTGCCCATACGGGGCTCCAATGCTGGCGATAGGAATGGACAATCGGTGAGACTCGGCTTCCTGGACGATGCGAACGATCTCTCCCGCGACCGCGTCAATCGTTTTGCCGGTGGTGTCCACTTCACGATCGGCACGGGCGTAGAGATGCTCTCGCGCCGCCGCGAGAGCTGACAGCGACGCACGCTGGTCCGCCCAGCCGATCATCGGCCGTTCGGCCGCTGGATCCAATTCGACGTGTCGTTGTAGTCGGGCGAGAATCTCGTCTTCCGTGGCCGTCAGGCAAACGATGAGACTGTTGGGTCGCATCGTCAACCAGTTTCGCTCGTCAACGACAACACCGCCGCCAGTCGCGATGACACGGCGGCCGCTCGAACAGGCTTTGATCAGACAGTCACGTTCGGACGCGCGAAAGAGAGCCTCGCCGAAGCGTGCGAAGATCTCTGAGATCGAACAACCGAACGTCAAGGAAATCGAGTCGTCGAGGTCGACGGCCTCGTAGCCGAGCAATTCGGCCACTCGCCTGCCCACTGCCGATTTTCCAGTTCCGCTGAGTCCTATCAGGACGACCCGATCCACCGGCCTACCTCACTGTCAGTAGTTGGATGACATGCGCTCTTCTCCGAGGCTCTGGGCCGATTATAGACACTCGGAGCAGCGCCCGGCAGTGGCAGTCGCACGAACGATATCGGTGGGTCGCGAGATATGCGTAATGCCCGAACAAACCGAGACCATCACGCGCGAAATGGCGAGATGATGCCACCTCGGCTTCAAGAAATATCGGACTTGCACAGGGAAACGCGCCACAAGCGGGCTTCGCGGACCGAATTTCGCGGATGTATTGAAGAAACGGCGTGAGTCCATGGCGACGGCGGGCAAACCTCGGACAGCGAACCGCGGTGAAGTGAAGGAAACTACTTCGCCACGCTTAACGAAGGTCTCGCGCTCCGGGTATAATGTAATGAAGCGTGTCACAGTGTCATCGACGCCACCACACGCGAGAACACCACTGCCTGCATCGAAGAATACTCACGGGAAGAGGGTTGATGGATCGTATCCTGATCGCTGACGACGATGCCGGAATCCGCGGAATGCTCCGTGACTTCCTCGAAGACGAGGGTTTCGACGTCGACGAGACAGATGACAGCGAAGACGTCCTGAGGGCCATCAAGTCGGACGATCCTCCGGCGCTCGTCCTAATGGACGTGCGCATGCCGAACAAGAGCGGCATTGACGTCTTACGAGAACTCTCCGAAGAGCGTGGGGCGCAGCTGCCCTTCATCATCATGACCGCATACGGCAGCGCGAGCCTTGCGATTGAGGCGATGCAGTTAGGCGCGTACGACTACATTACCAAGCCATTTGATCTCGATGATGTGCTCCTCACCATTCGTCGCTTCATTGACCACCAGGATCTGCTGAGACGGGTCACGAACGCCACGAGCAGCCAGGATCACGATCCTAACGACTACATTATCGGCAACAGCGCTGCCATGCAGGACGTCTATAAGACGGTCGGTCGAGTGGCGCGCGCCGAATCGACGGTGCTCGTGTCGGGCGAGACCGGAACCGGCAAGGAATTGGTGGCCACTGTGCTCCACCGTAATTCTGGCTATTCGGGCGGTCCGCTGATCAAAGTGAACTGCGCTGCCCTTCCGGAAACGCTGCTGGAAAGCGAACTATTTGGGCACGAGAAGGGCTCATTCACGGGCGCCTTGAACCAGCGAAAGGGCCGGTTCGAGATGGCCAACAAGGGAACGATTTTCCTCGACGAAGTTGGGGAAATGACCCTCTCTACGCAGAAGAAGCTCTTGCGTGTGCTGCAAGAGCGTGAGTTCGAACGTGTCGGAGGTTCAGTCTCCGTAAAGGTCGATACCCGCGTCGTCGCCGCGACGAACAAGAATCTGGTACAGGAGGTTCGCGAGGGTCGGTTCCGGGAGGATCTCTACTACCGGCTGAATGTGATCTCTATCTATCTTCCGCCACTTCGCGATCGCAAAGAGGACATTCCACTTCTGGTGGAGCACTTCCTTCATAAGCACCGCTATTCGTCCAGTTCGGCACCGGCAAAAGTGTCGACGTCGGCCATGCAGCGGTTGATGGAGCACGACTGGCCGGGCAACGTGCGTGAGCTCGAGAACATCATCGAGCGGGCCGTGGTTCTTGCCCAGGGCACGATCATTACTGATGAGCATCTGAGCTTCTCGAGCACCGACCAGGGGCACATCATTGACATCGCTCAGCGCGTCCGCAACGGCGTGACGTTGGCCAGGGTGCAGCAAGAGGTTGAAAAGCAGATGTTGATCGAAGCGCTCAACCAGAGCGAGGGAGACCAGGTCGCCGCGGCCGAATCAATTGGCATGGAATTACGAGAGTTCCAGCAGCGACTGCTCGACTACGGACGACTCGACGAGAAAGAGCCTGAAGTTATCGTCTAGCCAGCCGGCGATGCGCCGCCTCAACGAAGAAAGCCCCCGAACTTCGACTGATGGCACCTAGGCGGGGTTCGGTTCTTCCGCCTCCGGCATATCGTTGAGTGGTTCCTCGTCTTCTCCCCACCAGCGCAGTGATTGCAGCCGCGACGTGCCCATACGAGGGGCGGATAAGCGCGGCTTTTTTATTGGATTCTGCTTGAGCACTTCCAGCGCCTGAACGTAAAGCGCGCGCATCTGCTGTCGATTGAGTTTTTCGCCTCGTTCGTAATAGACCTGCGCTGCTTCACCGATGGCCCAGGTGCCAGCGAAAGCGATCGCGACCTTGGGCACCGTGCCGATGGCCAGTGGCAGCATCGTCACGACCTCACGGGCCACCGTGCGCCAGGCAAGCCCAGCGCCGACAACCGGGATCATCTCGCCATAGATGCGCCAGCGGCTGTCGAGATCGCGTCCATTGATCGCGGCCAGTTTGAAGATCAACATCAACTGGTTCTTGGTCAGCACGATGAAATCAGCGCCGACTGCCAGAGCACTGCCGATGAGTGGAATTAAGGTCGGGATGTTGGAAACGAGCGCGAACTGCGCATTTACGGTCGATGTCTCCACGATCGCCCGGTGGACGCTGGCCGACCTCATTGCCGGAATGTAGCGCCCGATTGCGATCGAGCGCTCGTCAGCACAATCGGCGACCCGACGTCGCAACGCTTCGACGTCGAACTGCTCGTCCCGCTTCATTGGAGCCACCTCGACCATCCGCCAGGGCTCCTTGACTCGGCGGTAGACGTCGCGCCACTCGCGGCCCGTCTGCGGCTCGAGCGGACCGACCGAGATGATGACGTCGAAGTGGAGCGGATCGACCGGACCGTCGCCGAATACCCGAACGTCGACATGTTCGTCCGCGTCGTCTCCAAAGAGCGAATCCGCGACGCGACGCGCCTGAGAAAAGTTGGAGGAGATGACGAGTAAGCGGGGCGGAACTCGAGACTCCGCCTCCAGATCGTCGAAACTCATCTCACGAATGACATTGATGAAGTCGCGAATGCCCATCTGCTTGAACCTTTCGAAGTTGAAACTGCATGGTGTGACGCGCACCCAGTACGCCGCATTTCCCCCATCTTAGGGCCGCCAGTGCGGCAATCTGGGGATCCGACGTTACAGACCGAAAACCTCGCCGGTGATCTGCACATTTACCACCGCCCCATGCAAGACGCGATCCTCCCCTTCAGGGATCACGATCAAGCAGTTCGCCGCGGCGAGCGTTGAAAGAGAAGAACTGCCGCGGGCCTGGATGGGGCTTACAACCAGTTCATGCCCCGCACGCGTGATAGTCGCCCGGACGAAATGGCGTCGACCCCCATGATTTTCCACGTCACCGATCAATCGTGCAGGAACGAGATCCGCCGACTCCGAAAGACCGAGCATGCGTCGAATCGCGGGGCGTCCAAACTGGATATACGCCACATAGGCGGCGGCGGGATTGCCCGGTAGCCCGAGCAACGGCGTGCCACCAACCCGTCCGAAAGCCAGCGGTTTGCCTGGCTTCATGCGCACGCGCCAGAGATCGATGTCTCCTTCACGACGCAGTACCTGTTTGACCACGTCGTAGTCCCCCACCGAGACTCCACCCGACGTGACGATCAGGTCAGCGCCACCCGAATCGGCGAGATGGTCAATTATGTCACGTTCGACATCGTGTGCAATACCGAGGAGCCTCGGCTCGGCTCCGAATTGTCGCGTAAGTGCCGCCAGCATCGGACTGTTGCTGTCTCGGATTTGCCCGGCGGATCGGGGCTCCTCTGCGCCAACGATCTCATCACCGGTCGCGAGAATCGCCACCCGTGGGGGACGCCGGCAGGACACGGTCTGGCAGTCGAGCGCCGCGAGCATACCGATCTCGGCCGCGCCGACAACCGTGCCTCGCGCGAGGGCGATCGAGCCAGCAGGGACATCTTCTCCGGCCGCGCGAATGTTTTGCGAGGCCGAAGCGGGGCTCGAAATGATGATGGACAATCTGGCATGGGAGCCCGCGCCGGAGTAATGCTCCTGTACGTCTTCGAATCGAATCACGGCGTCCGCGTCAGTTGGTACAGGAGCGCCGGTCATGATTCTGATGGCACAACGAGGAGGTACAGTCGCCAGTCCATCGTCGCCGGCGACAACCTCATCGACCACCGGCAGGGTCACCGTCCGATCCGCCGAGGCGCCGGCGCAGTCGATGGAACGAATGGCATAGCCGTCCATCGCTGAATTTCGGAATGGTGGAACATCCTCCTGAGCAACGAAATCCTCGGCCAGCACGCGGCCAGAGGATTCGATGAGCGGCATTGCGATCGTGTCGTTACACACTGAAAACGCTGAGAGTACGCGGGAGCGAGCCTCGTCGACGGTCAGCACAGGCTCCATGTTCGGAATGGCGTTACGCCGGTCACGAGGCTCGCGTGAAGTCACCTAGGATTCCTGCTTCAGTCGCTCCATAGCCGCAACGAGCTCCTTCACCGCGCTCGCGGAATTCTGCAGCGCATTGCGCTCGTCGGCCGTCAGCTCGATCTCCAGCACCTGCTTGACCCCACCCGCGCCAAGCTTTGCCGGCACGCCGACGTAGAGGTCGTTGAGGCCGTATTCACCGTTGAGGTAGGCGCTACAGGCAACTACCCGATTCTCGTCCAACAGTACGGCTTCCACCATGTCGACGACCGAAGCAGCCGGTGCGTAGTAGGCGCTGGTGCCAAGCAACTTGACAATTTCTCCACCGCCGTCACGAGTGCGCTGCACGATCGAGTCGATACGATCCTGAGAAATGAGCTGTGAGATCGGGATTCCCGCAACGGAGGAGTACCGGGTCAGCGGAACCATCGTGTCACCGTGGCCGCCGAGCACGAAAGCGTTAACGTCCTTGGGAGAAACGCCGAGCTCCATGGCGATAAACGTCCGGAATCGTGCGGAGTCGAGCACGCCGGCCTGGCCAAGAACGCGCTTTGAATCGAATCCGGAGGTCTCGAGCGCCACATGGCACATCGCATCGAGCGGATTGGTGACGACGATAATGACCGCATCCGGCGAGTTCTTGGCGGCCTGTTCAGTAACGCTGCGGACGATGTTCATGTTGACTCGCAGCAGGTCGTCGCGGCTCATACCCGGCTTGCGCGGCGAGCCGGAGGTGACGACCACGACGTCTGATCCCGCGGTGGCACTGTAGTCATTCGCACCGGTCACGGCGACGTCATAGCCGATAACCGGACCGGCCTCGGCCAGATCGAGCGCCTTACCCTGCGGCAGGTTCTCAACGATGTCGACCAACACCACGTCGGCGATATTCCGCTGTGCAAGATACTGAGCCGTGGTTGCACCGACCATTCCGGCGCCGATCACCGTGACCTTCGAACGCATGTCGTCTCCTATTCCCGCCCGCCTGTCCGGACGTCCCACCGAGGTTCATCGCAAACTAAGAACCGGCCTCAATCGCAGCGTCGCCCACCATACTGAACGTACTCCCGGTGGGTGGACGCGGTCGGGCCCGGTCAAAACCCAACTTGCATCATAGCACAGCGAACACTCGCGCCAATTTCCGTGCCGCGGCCGCAGAAATGAACGTTTGAGTACCGATTCTCCGAGCGGGCCAACCGGCTGTGACCACCTGACATTCTGGTTGAAGCGGCGAATCTTCCTGTGCTATACTGCGGTTCGCTCGCGGCTGAACATGATCATTTCATGGCATGTCGCGTTCTACAACTCATAAGCCGAAGTGGCGGAATCGGCAGACGCGCTACGTTCAGGGCGTAGTGGGCTTTAGCCCGTGGGAGTTCAAATCTCCCCTTCGGCACCATCGGCCGGCCGCCCGTTCGCGAGCGGCCGAACTTAACAACTGAATGATGTTGGGCAGGATGGTCGCTGGTCGTGTACGACCAGAGGAAAGTCCGAGCTGCACAGAGTGAGGGTGCCTGGTGAAAGCCAGGGAGACGTTCGCCGATGACGTCGACAGTCCAGACTGGCACGTTCGTTCGCTCCGGCGACGAGCGTGAGAGCAACAGAGACGAAGCCGGGCTCTTGAAGTCCGGGTGAAAAGGGTAATCCTCCCCGCAGCAATCTCCGGCCGGGCCGCTATCAGGTTACTCGCCGAGGTCCGAAGTCGAGAGCAGTCACGAAGGCGACGACGTGACCGGTCGTTCGAGCAATCGACGGCCGAGACAGATGGCCATCAAGAACAGAACTCGGCTTACTCGCCTGACGTCATTCGGTGTACGGTGCCTCTAGCTCAATCGGTAGAGCACTGGTCTGTGGAACCAGCGGTTGCGGGTTCGAGCCCCGCGAGGCACCCCAGCTCAGACGAACGTTTCACCAGGTACCTTAACAGCACCGGCGCGATGAACATCGCGCCGGTGCTGTTTTGTGTCGTGAACAAGATGTTCGGAAGCTAGGCCACGCCGACCAGATAGCCGACCGCGTAGGTGACCGCGCCAACCAGGACGCCGATCAACGTCATCTCGAAGCCGCTCGACCACCAGGAACGAATCGTTACCAAACTCTTGAGCGCTCCAACGACGAAGTGACCGATCAGGCTGACGATGGCCGCCGCGACGATCGCCGTGGTTCCAGCGACAAAGAAGAAAGGGATCACCGGAACGATCGCGCCGACACCCGGTCGATACGGATGCTGACAGAGCCGAAATACCTGGGCTCGGCAATCGCTCCTCCGACAGCCCCAGTTCTTCGGACGCCAGCACCTTGAGAAACTGCTCCTCGTCCTGGGAAATACGATCGGCAAGCATCGTCGCCTCGTCTTCCGAGAGGCCCTTCAGTTCGTAGAAGAGCGCGAGCTCTTCTCTCTCTTCCTCCGGATCCTCTCGAATCTCACGCTGCTCGCGCGCCAGCTCGGCCTCGTGAACTTCACGTTCCGATTTGGCGGCCAGGTACGCACCAGATCCCATCGAAACCGCGCTCGCGACCGCACCCGCGATGCCCGCCAGCAGAATGAAGTGAGCCGAGGCATTACCGCCCGCGACTCCGGCCACGATGCCAAACACGGCACCGAGCCCGTCATTGGCGCCATAGATTGCATCCGCGATCCAGGTCCCGGAACTGACATGCCGCTCGCTCTTGAGTAACCTGTCCAGCCGTGATCGAGCGCTCGTGTCGGACGGGCGAACTGATGTCAGGTTATTCAGTGTCTGAGCGTGTCGCGCTTCATCCTGGGCGATCTCTCGCATGATGCGCGACGACTCCGGGTCCAGGAACCGGTCAGCGTCCGCGTTGTAATGCCGCAGGTGCTCGTCTTCGATCGACTCGGCCTCGCGCAACGCGGCAGAGAGATCCGTCTTGGCGCGCATCCGGACGATACGAGGAATTCTCACCGGCTGCGGTTCTGGCTCAACGCCAAGCTCCGCCAGGCGAGCTCGCCAACGCTCGGCGTGCCGGTCCTCCGCATCTGCAAGCCGCCCCAGGACCGACTTTCGATGTGGATCTTCCTCGCACTCGGCAAAATACCGGTAGGTCGCCGCGCTGCGGAGTTCCGCGCGCAGGTTCTCGATCAGTACGCCAATCAGCTCATCTTTTTCATTTCCCTCTGGCAGTGTTTGTCTTTGGCTCATAGGCATCCTCTGGCTCGACGCGACAACCCGCGTATTCCGTCATCTACAACACATGGTGTCGCAGGATTGCTACCCGAGGGTATTCAATGGCAGCGTGACCAAAACGACCCGCGACAGTCTGCCCGGATTCGTCGATGGATGGCGGCGTTCGGTTGACACCCAGGCACGCAGTTGCGATACTGTACGTACATGCCCGGCGACGGGTGGCCCGTCCCTACCGATCATCGGTAAAATCAGTGGCTACCTGTGTCTACGCCGTTTCGCCTAGGGAAAAGCCAAACAATGCAAAGCGACGAAATCAGACAAAAATTCACCGAATTCTTTGCCGAGCGTGGTCATCTCGCGGTGCCGAGTTCATCATTGATTCCGGTCAACGACCCGACGGTGCTACTCACCACCGCGGGCATGCAACAGATGACGCCCTTCTTTCTTGGGCTCGAGTCGCCGCCGCGTACGCGCATGACCTCGATTCAGAAGTGTTTCCGCACCGTCGACATCGACGAAGTCGGCGACGAGTCGCACCTGACGTTCTTCGAGATGCTCGGCAACTTCTCGGTCGCGATCTATTTCAAGGACGAGGCCATCAAGTGGGCCTGGGAATTCCTGACCGGAGTCCTCGGCATCCCGGCAGAACGCTGGTACCTGACCGTTCATGAGATCGACCAGTATTCGTTCGATTTCTGGCGTGACCGCATCGGTATTCCCGAGGAGCGAATCCGCAAGCTCGGCGACGAAGAGAACTGGTGGGGACCAGTCGGCGAAACCGGACCGAACGGGCCTGACTCGGAGATCTATTTCGATCGTGGCCCCGAGTTCGGCTGCGGCCGGCCGGAATGTGGCCCGGCTTGCGAGCATTGCGACCGTTACCTTGAGACCTGGAATCTGGTCTTCATGGAGTTCTACAAGGAACGCGATGGCTCGCAGCGGCCGCTCAAGGGCAAGAACATCGACACCGGCATGGGCCTCGAACGAATTTCGATGATCTTGCAGAACAAGCCTTCCGTCTTCGAGACGGATCTCTACTTTCCGATCATCGATCGAGCCGCCGACCTGGCCCGCGTCAGCTACGGCGAAGGCGGTCGAGTCGATCGTTCGCTGCGCGTTATCGCCGATCATTCACGCGCGGTCACCTTCCTGGTCGCGGACGGAGTCCTGCCTGGCAACGAGGGACGAGCTACGTTTTGCGACGCGTGCTGCGCCGGGCGATCCGGCACGGACGTCTGCTCGGGCTGGACGCCCATTCCTGGGTCAGCTCGTCGAGGTCGTGATCGATATGTTCGGCCGCTACTATCCTGAGCTGACGGCATCGAGAGAACGAATCGAAGCGATCGTGCTTCACGAAGAAGAGCATTTCGGTCGTACGCTTGCCGCGGGCATCTCGCGGTTCGACGCGCTGGCGTCAGAACTGCGCGCCCGTGGCGAGACGACTGTTCCCGGCAGTGGATGCGTTCCGCCTCTATGACACCTATGGCTTCCCGCTTGAGTTGACAGCCGAGCTTGCGACCGATGAAGGCCTGACCATCGATCAGGCTGAGTTTGATCGGGCCATGGATAGTCAGCGGGTGCAGAGCCGCGCGGCGGCTGGAACGTTCGCCGCCACGTCGGCTGAGCGAACCAGCATCTACGCCGAGCTGAGCAAATCGCCGGTGACATTTGTCGGCTACGAGTCGACCAAGGCAGACGCAACGATAACCGGCATCATCGGCGAATCGAGTCTGGTCGACTCTGTCGAAACCGGAGAGCGCGCCGAGCTGGTATTGAACGCGACCCCGTTCTACGGCGAGTCCGGCGGCCAGGTCGGCGACACCGGCCGGATCGGGTCATCGACCGGGATCTTTCTGGTCGAGGACACGCAACGCCCAACTCCCGGTCTGATCGTTCACCGTGGTGTAGTGAGTTGAAGGCTTCATTCAGAATGGGCAACCCGCCACCGCCATGGTCGACGAAGAGCGTCGCGCCGACATTCGCCGTAACCACACGGCCACTCACCTGCTGCACGCCGCGCTTCGGACCATTCTGGGAGAGCACGCACGTCAGGCCGGGTCTCTGGTGGCGCCCGAACGGCTGCGCTTCGACTTCACCAATCTCGAGCAGGTGACCAGCGAGCAGATCGAAGCGATCGAGCGCATGGTCAACGACGAGATCCTGACGAACAAGCCGATCAATACCGATGTCATGGCCTATGCCGATGCCACGAGCAGTGGGGCGATGGCTCTGTTTGGTGAAAAGTATGGAGACACAGTACGGGTCGTGACGGTGCCGGGATACAGCAAAGAACTGTGCGGAGGCACGCACGTCGGACACACCGGAGACATCGGCCTCTTCCTGATCACCGCTGAGACCAGTGTCGCCAGCGGAGTGCGCCGCATCGAAGCCGTTACCGGACACGCCAGTGTCGAGCAGGCGATCCGCTACAAAAACCTGGCCGATTCTCTGTCGCGTGGTCTGCACACCGGTACCGACCAGGTGCTGGAGAGCGTCGCCGACCAGATCGACCGACTGCGGGTCGCGGAGCGCGAGACTCGAACGATCTCAAAGTCGAACTGGCCAGCGCCAGGGCTGGCGCGGACGCCCAGGAGCGCGATTTCGATCGACGGCACCCAGGCTCTTGGCGACGCGCGTCGAAGCGCCGAGTCGCGACGCAATGCTCCAGATTGGCGATCGGCTGCGCGACAAGCTTGGATCGGGAATCGTCGTGCTTGGCGCGGTCCTCGACGGGCAGCCGGCGCTGGTCGCCATGGTGACCAAGGATCTGGTGGGCAAGGGCTACGACGCAGGTAAGCTGATCCGCGCCATCGCGCCGATCGTCGGTGGGCGTGGCGGCGGACGCCCCGAACTTGCGCAGGGCGGCGGCACCGACGCCAGCAAATTGGACGCGGCGCTCGCCGCGGTGGCAACCGAAGTCCAAGAACAGTCAACCGGATAAGCCCGCACGCAACCGACGGTGTCCGCCGGAATGGCGGGAGGGGACAGCGCATGAGCACGCAGGAGACGACTGCCGTTCACATCACAACCAGTGAGGACGTCGACACTCTTGTCGAGCGGCTTCCTGAGTTGAAGGATGAGCGTGTCCTGATCACCGTATCGGACGAATCCGACGCGCTGCTATCCGCGGCCGAGTTTCATCGGGTCATGGCAAACGCCGCGAGCATCGAACGTCGGCCTGACATCGCCACCCAAGACCAGCTGCGACAGGAACTGGCGCGCATGCTCGGATGGGTCGTCGTCGACACCGTCGTCGGCACCGGCTCGCGTGGCAACACCGAGAATCTGCCGTCCCGCGGCGGCGATACCGAGGATATCGACGGCGCCTGGACCCGGCTTCATACCACTGCCGATCTCGCGACGTATCGGCCAGGGGAGTCCTCGAATGGAAACGGAGTCCGCCAACGGGAACGGAAATGGCAACGGGAACGGCCATAAGAAGGGACCGAGCGGGATCGATCATGGTCGACCCGGAAGTTGCCGAGCGATCTGATAGACCTCAAGTCGGAGGCACGGAAACCGAACGGGCGCTCAGCCAACGGGCACATGACCGAATCCGACGGCAGGGAAGAGGCAAACGCCGGCCTGACGGCGACGGCGCTTCCCACATCCCAGTCGTCGTGCGGCCATTTTGGTTGCTGCCATCGGAGCGCCGCTCATTGTGCTGGCCATCGTCGCGGGCATCCTGATGTACATTCTGCCGACGGCGACGGTTACGCTCGTTCCGGTTGAGAAGACCATCAGCGCCGACCTCGTCTATGGTTTTGCGACCTCCGGCACCAACTATGACGTCTCGATTCAGCCCGTGCCGGTCACCCACACGACCATGTTCGACAAGGAGATCCCGACGACCGGCGAGCGCTTCGAGCCCGACGGCTCGGCGGCTGGAACTGTCCTGCTGACGAACCCGCAGCTGCAAGCGGTCACGATCCCGAGCGGAACGGCGTTGCCGGGAAAGAACGGCATCAACTACATTACCCAGAAGGACGTGACGATTCCCGAAGGCAGACCCGTTCGTATCCCAGTCGTTTGGATCAGCGTCGGTCCCGGTTGTCGCCGCGACCGCGGGTGACAACGGGGAACGCCGACCCAGGGGTTGTCGTTGGCCAACTCGACGGCGGCGTCTTCTTCAACAATAGCCAGGCGATTGCCGGCGGCACGATGAAGCGGATAGCGGTCGTCAACCAGGCAGATATCGACGCGCTGAAACAGGCGGCGGAAGCCGATCTCTCGACCAAATCTCAGTCAGAATTCCAGGCATCGGTCGATGCCGGGACTCCAGCTGGTGCCCAACTCACAGACGATATCCGACCCGACCTACCAGTACTCGCTGAAAGCGGGCCAGGATGGCGCCAACGTCTCTGTACACGCCACCCAGACCGTGACGGCGGAAGCATTCGATCCGGCTAAGCTGAACGCGCTGGCCAAGGATGAGGCCGCGCGGCAGCTGGCATCGAAAGCGGGATCCAACGAAATCATCCTGGCTGACACCATCACCATCGGCGATCCCGTTCCGCTGGCGGACGGACTTTCGTTTTCGCGGCACGCCACCGCTCGTACGCGAGCCGTAATAAGCAACGACGAACAAGCGTCGCTGGAGAGCCAGATCGTCGGAAAGAGCAAACAAGACGCAGAGGTCGTCGTAGGGTCGATGGGTGATGTCTCGTCATACTCATTACAGATCAAGCCAGATTGGTTGCCCCAGCGCATGCCCGAGTTGAATTCGCACATCAAGATTCTCGTTTCGAGTTCCGATGGTTCGCCCGCTTCGCCGTAGAATCCTGGCGCTCGACGCCGGAGGTCGTCGTGTTGGCGTGGCCGTCAGCGACGAACTGCATATGATCGCGAGTCCGGTAGAGATCGTCGACCTGCAGCGGAATGGCTGGACGCGGCTGCTGCAACTGGTGGAAGAATACGATCCGGAGCTAATTTTGGTCGGGCTGCCGACGGGGCTCTCCGGGAGAGAGGGTCCGCAAGCACAGGCAGCGCGACGATTCGCCGAGCGAGTCCAGCAAGCCACCGGACGGCAGATCGAATTCCAGGATGAACGGCTGACCTCCTTCATGGCGGAGCAGGCACTCATCCAGGCGGGTCGCAAGCCCAAGCAACGAAAAGGACAGATTGACGCCATTGCCGCGGCGTTGATACTGCAGAGCTACCTGGATGCCGGCCGCGGTTGACGCTCTAGAGCGCGCCAACCTATAATCCCGCAGCGGCTCCCCAACCGTTTGAGGAAGAGGGATACATGAGGCTGATTATCGCGGTCGTCCAAAATGAGGACGCCGACAACGTGATTGACGCGCTCCTCGAGAATGACTTCCGCGCCACACGCCTGGCCAGTACGGGAGGCTTCCTTCGGCGTGGAAATACGACGGTGATGATCGGCGTTCAGGACCATCAGGTGGACCAGGTTCTGGATCTCATCCGGACGGAAGCGCGGGCACGCGCCCAGCAGGAGCAGACCGGAGAGGTACAGACCGCGGCCGCGACGGTCTTTGTTCTCGATCTGGAAGACTACCAGCGTCTCTAGTCGAGCCCTCTGTCGCGTCCGCGCCGAGACCAGCGGTCCGGCGTAGTCAGTTGCAGACGGGATGTCGGCATGCTGGTGCAGCGCTCTGGCCCCGAATTTGATATTTTCGGTAACATCGTCACCGTGCGGCCCGCTTGGGCCCTTGCGGCCGGAGTGGCGCTTGTTCTGACCGCAATCGAAGCCGCACCGAAAGACCCGGCCACAGGTCACGCGGTCATCTGGTACATCAACGGCTTGATCATCGTCGCGGGACTTATCGGGTCGATTCTCGTGCACGAAGCCGCGCACGCGGTTACCGCTCGTCGCGCCGGATATCCATCCAGACGTATTTCCGTATACCCCCTCGGGGGCGCCGTCGACGACTTCAACCTACCCGGAACGCCTCGCGATGAGACGCTCATCGCGCTGGCCGGGCCGGCCATGAGTGCCATCGCCGGTGGCGCATTGTTTGGTCTATGGGCATTGGCGCCCCGATCGATCGTTCGTGATGATCTGCTCGCGCTGGCGGCTGGCAATGTGTTCCTGGCTGGGATCAACCTCTTGCCTGGCTACCCTCTCGATGGCGGCCGGGTCTTCCGGGCTCTGGTCTGGTACCTGCACGATGACTTCTCGAGGGGAACTCGCGCGGCGGTGACGTATGGGCAGGTCATCAGCACCTTCGCGCTGGCCAGCGGGCTCGTCGTCCTCGGCAGCCGGACAAGTTGGTCCCTCGCCGGCATCTGGATCATCCTGGCGGCCTGGGGTATGGCCCGGGTTGGCCGTCAGGAAGTGGCCCGCAGCGCGCTCGTCTCGATCGGGGCGTCCCTTACGGCCGGTGAAGCCGTGCATGGTCTCAATCCCCACGTGCGGGCCGAGCTGTCGCTCGACGACGTACTCGAGACGTTGCTGGCGGAGGTCGGCTCCGGGCCCGGTCTGGTCATGGACGACGGCGAGGCGGTTGGCGTGATCGCGTTGCCGAATCTTCGAAGATTCCGTCGCGGTGAGTGGTCGGCGACCTCAGCACGCCAGGCCATGATCCCGCTCTCGCGACTGCGATCGATCGACGAATCCGCCCCGGTCCGCAGTTTACTGACAGAATTGACGAGGGACTCGGCGGACTGCATCATCGTCACCAGTGGGACCGGCGTCGTGGGCGCGATCGATCGCCGGATCGCCATAGACCGGCTCGTCGACAGAGTCGAGGCCGCGCGCCGACCGTCCTAATTGGAGCCGAGTCCAGTTCGCTGGAGCGCTCCACGAGATGCCCATCGTGGTATCATTCACGTATTCAGAATCCGAAGCAATGAAGGTGAGTTACACCGGCTAAGGTGCGACTCGATACGGACGAATACAGGGAGATTCCCATAGCTCAAACGATCAACGTTACGCCGCAGCGCGAACGAGCGATTCTCGTCGCGGTTGACTGGCAGCACAACGGGTGGGACACCGAGTCTTCGCTGGAGGAACTCGCCCGGTTGGCCGAAACCGCAGGTATCGACGTCGTGGACGCCGTCTCTCAGCGCCTCTCGCATCCGAATGCATCACATTACGTAGGCACCGGTAAGCTCCAGGAGATCAAGGATCTGGCCGAACGCGTCGAGTTTGACGCGGTCGTGACTAACGACGAACTGTCCCCCGGACAGTTACGCAACCTTGAGGATGCGCTCAACAAAAAGGTGGTTGACCGCACCGCGTTGATCCTGGATATCTTCGCCGGTCGTGCTCGAACTCATGAGGGCCGGCTGCAGGTCGAACTGGCGCAACTCGAATATCGCCTGCCGCGGTTGACGCGCATGTGGACCCACCTTTCGCGTCAGGCGGTCGGTGGTGTTGGCGTCCGAGGGCCTGGAGAGACCCAGCTCGAGGTCGACCGGCGTGAGTCTCGGCGGCGCATCGCCTGGATCAAGTCGCAACTCGACGAAGTGCACCGGCATCGGCAGCTCTATCGCGACCGCCGCCGCCGTTCGGGTGTTCCGGTCATTGGTTTGGTCGGCTACACCAATGCTGGCAAATCGACGCTACTGAACGCCCTCTCGGGATCCGATGTCATGGCAGAGGACAAGCTCTTCGCGACACTGGATCCCACCACGCGCCGGGTGGAACTCCCGGGCGGCCGCGATGTCCTCGTCACCGACACCGTCGGCTTCATCCAGAATTTGCCGACGTTCCTGATCGCGGCGTTTCGCGCGACTCTGGAAGAGATCCGCGAAGCTTCGGTGCTGGTTCACGTGCTCGACGTCACCCATCCCAAGTCGGCAGAGCAAGCGGCGACCGTGCATGACGTGCTCGAGGAACTCGGCGCGGACGATCGTCCGATGATTACGGTACTGAACAAGATCGACCGCCTCCAGGAGAGCGAAGTTCCGTCCCTGCTGGCGACCTTACCGGAATCGCACCAGATCGTTGCGGTATCGGCGCGGACCGGAGAAGGTCTCGACACGCTTCTCCTCCGCATTGGCGAGATGCTCGACCAGCGAAAGCGACTCGTTGACGTCGACCTGATGATCCCGTTCGCCGATGCCAAACTGCTCGACCTGTTCCACCGAGTCGGCGAAGTTGAGGACCAGCGCTTCAGCGAGCGAGGAACCGAGATCGTGGGACGTATTCCGGAGCGGCTTCTGCCACGATTCGAGCGATTCCAACAAGGAGCTCGCTGATTCCGGCCGATCGGGCGTGATCAGCGCGGTCTGGGAGGACGACGCCGTAGTACTTAGGTCTGAATCCCCGTGTATACGTACGGTGTCTCCTAGTGATGCCGTTGCCCGGTCGCTATAATCCAGGGGTGGAGCAGTTGCGGCAAACGAGAGGGTACGAGAATGTCTGAGAATCTGTCTGAAACCTTGCAGAATCTTCGTGACGCTGGTGGTCTCGATCTCGTCGCCGTCGTTGGCTCAGATGGGCTGCTGATCGACTCGGCTCAGGCGTCGGACGTTGACGCCGAATCGTTCTCTGCCGTGGCCGCGAGTGGTCTGCTGATGATGGACGCCATGGGACGCGAGTTGAACCAGGGAACGGCTAAGCAGGCTATTCTCGAATACGACCATAGCGTTGCCATTCTCACACCACTGGCCGAAGAACTCGTCCTAATTGCGCTGGCGCGCGGTGATTCCAACCTCGGACGCGTGCGACTGGTTCTGCGACGCGCCATGGACGATGTCGCCGAAGCCGTCTCATCCATCTAGCCCGCACCACCTGTCTGGAGGTCGAGCCCCGTGCCTTCCCGGAGCGGATCATACCGGTCGGCTGGTGTCGACATCGACGCCGCCGACTCGGCCAAAGACCGCATTGCTGAACGTGTATCCGCTACCCATGGGGTATCGGTGTTGCGGGGCGTCGGGCTGTTCGGCGGGTTTTTTCGCGCCCCGAAGAGTGACGGCAACGTCGTCCTGGTATCGAGCGCCGACAGCGTGGGCACCAAGGTACTGCTGGCCGGGTTGACCGGCGACCACCGCAGCATCGGCGCTGACCTGGTAAACCACTGCATCAACGACATCCTTGCCTGTGGTGCACGACCGCTCTTCTTTCTGGACTACTACGCGACGCCGCGCCTGGTTCAAAGTGACCTCGAGCAGATCATCGAAGGCATGTCCGACGCATGCCAAATCGCCAATTGCGCGCTTATCGGTGGTGAAACAGCCCAATTGCCCGGAATTTACCAGCCGAATTCATACGATTTGGCTGGGTTCATTGTGGGCGAAGTCGACGAAAATAGGATCATCGACGGATCGCGAGTTCGCGAAGGCGATTCAATCATTGGCTTGCGAAGCTCAGGATTGCATACTAACGGGTTTACCCTGGCACGTGCGGCGCTCGGTTTGGCGGATCAGCCCGATCACGCAAGCGAGCAACTGGCGCGGGTGCCCGAGTGGTCAGACCGATCGATCGGCGAGATCCTGATGACCCCGCACCGCTCGTACCTGCATGACGTCACGCCGCTGCTGGACGACGACGCAGTGCATGGGATGGCGCACATCACCGGCGGTGGGATTCCCGGCAACCTGGCACGAGTGATTCCGGAAGGATTGGTCGCAACCGTCGACGTATCGAGCTGGGAACCGGAACCGATCTTTCGTGAGATCCAGCAACGAGGTGACGTGGCCGGACCCGAGATGTATCGCGTCTTCAACATGGGCATCGGATTCATCGTCGTCGTCGACCCGGGCGATGAAGCAGACGTGGTACGACGAATCGGCGGCGCGCGCGTCATCGGCAAGATTAACCGGGCAGGCGACGAGCGACGCGTGATCCTTGGCGGATTGACGGACGAACAGGACGTTTGATGAGCCACCTGATCCCCATGCAGCGGGAGGCATGATGTCGAACTTTGATCCCGACATCTCCCGGCTCATTGTCGGCGAAGAAGAGCGCGCGCAGATCTCGGCCTGCCTACAGCGGCTGATGGCTGACTCTGGAGCCAGTTACAGCATGGTCATCGACCGGAGTGGGCAGATCCTGTCGGAGGAGAGCGACGAAATTCGCCCCGAAATGGTTCATCTCGGGGCGCTGCTTGCCGCGACCTATGCCTCGACCCAGGAGATGGCTCGCATTCTCAAAGAAGATGGGTTCAAGACGCTCTTTCAAGAGGGAATGAAAGAGAAGATGTTCACCGAAGACGTTCGCGGCCGCTGGCTCCTGGTGGTGATCTTCGATCATCAGGCGCAGGTCGGCATGGTGAAGGTGCTCGCTCGTCGATCGAGCGCCGTGTTGGCAAACATTCTCGAACTCGTCGAGCGACGCAGCTCCGAAATCGGGGGACCGCGCTTCCGCCATATTGGGCGAGCGACGATCGACACCATTGATCTCCTGTTCAAAGATGACGGCCGTTCCGACGATGAGTAGGATGTAGTAATCCCATGGCGCTCATTAATGTCGCAGCTCGAGAGATTCACGGAAAGATCGTCTACTATGGCCCGGGACTGTCCGGGAAGACGACCAATCTCCAGTACATTCATTCACGCATCCCGAGCAACACCAAAGGTGAGCTCCTTTCCATCGAAACCGAGACGGAACGGACGCTCTTCTTCGATTTCCTACCGCTCGACCTGGGCAAAGTTCACGGATTCACCATTCGGTTCCACCTGTACACCGTTCCGGGCCAGGTCCTCTACGAGCGTACTCGTGTCGCCGTCCTCAATGGTGCTGACGGCGTGGTCTTCGTGGCCGATGCGTCACGCGACCGGCTGCCGGACAATCTCCAGAGCCTGAGAGAGCTGGCGCAAAACCTGACCGCACAGGGCAAGCGGTTCCTGGACTACCCGCTGGTGATGCAATACAACAAGATGGACCTGCCGAACTCCTTGCCGACCCCGGTCCTCGATCGCTACATCAACACCGTCAAGGTGCCGCGATTCGAAGCCGTGGCGGTCAATGGGAGGGGCGTGTTCGAGACGCTGCGCGCGATCTCGAAGATGGTCGTCAACAAGCTCTAGCGACCGCTCGTCCAGGACAACCGTGACGTCGCTGTTGTTCAGCAGACGACGTGTCGAGCATGCCAGAGTGTACCTCGCAGCTTTCTTCGCTCGACTCAGGCCGACCGCCCCCAACCAATGTCCGCTTCCGTCACGCTGTGGCATCATCGGGTCGACGATCCGATGGTCAGCGTGCTGAGGAGTGAGACTGAACGATGCGAGCCCTGCTAAGCGTCTACGACAAGTCCGGAATCACCAACCTGGCACGACAGCTTGTTGCTGCCGGCTTCGAGTTGATCTCCACCGGCCAGACCAAGGCCGCGATTGAATCGGCCGGTGTACCCCTGACCGCGGTCAGCGATGTGACCGGCTTTCCGGAGATTCTCGAGGGCCGCGTCAAGACGCTGCATCCCAATATTCATGGCGGTCTGCTCGCTCGGCGCGACCGCCCGGAGCACATGAAGGAAATCTCGTCCCACGGCATCGTTCCGATCGATCTCGTTGTCTCGAACCTCTACCCGTTCACCCAGGTGGTATCACAGCCCTCCACAACGTTGATTGACGCATTGGAGAACATCGACATCGGTGGTCCGGCCATGATCCGCGCCGCCGCCAAGAACTTCCCGAGCATCGTCGTCATCGTCGATCCGTCTGATTATGGTTGGGTCTCCCAGCAGATTGGCGACGCGGGCATCGACTCGATAAGTCAGGAGCAGCGACGGACGCTCGCGGCCAAAGCCTTTGGCCACGTTTCGGCGTACGACGCCGTAATCCGCGAGTATCTCGACCAGAGCGGATCGTTCCCCGATGAAGTCTCAATTGCCGGACGGAAACTGGCGGATCTCCGGTACGGAGAGAACCCTCATCAGGCAGGCGCAGTCTACTCCCAACTCTCACCGAACGGTGAGGGCGGTGTCGCGAACTGGCGCGTACTCACCGGACGCGAAATGTCGTACCTCAACTACGTCGACGCCGACGCCGCTCTGCGAGCGGCCCGTGGATTCACGACACCCGCCTGCGCCATCGTCAAGCACGCGTCTCCATGTGGAATCGCCACGGCGGCCAATCTCACGGCAGCGTACCGAGACGCCCTGGCATCTGACCCGGTTTCGGCGTTTGGCGGCATCGTCGCGACCAACCGTGAGATCGATGTGGAGACGGCAAGAGCCATTTCCGAACATCACTTTGACGTTGTGATCGCTCCCAGCTTCTCCGATGAAGCGCTATCAACTCTTCAACGAAAGAAGAACTTGCGATTGATCGAGGCCCCCACCGGTGCCGATACCGCTCGCCGCGCGATTCGGCAAGTCGACGGGGGATTCCTGTTGCAACAGATTGACGACGTGGCGGTCGACGTGACTGGTTGGAAGGTCGTGACCGAGCGAGCCCCGACTGAACAGGAAATGGCGGCTCTCGGCTTTGCCTGGCAGTCGGTCCGATATGTCATGTCGAACGCCATCGTCCTGGCCTCGGGAACGGCCACCGTCGGCATCGGTGGCGGGCAGCCCAACCGTGTCGACGCGGTGCGCATCGCGATTCAGCGTGCGGGCGATCGGGCCACAGGAAGCGTGCTGGCCAGTGACGCGTATTTTCCGTTTGCGGACAACATCGATGTCGCCGCAGGTGCTGGGATCTCAGCGATCGCCGAGCCAGGCGGGTCGATTCGCGACGCCGAAGTCATCGAAGCCGCCAATCGAGCAGGAATCGCGATGGTCTTCACTGGGCATCGCCATTTCCGGCACTGAGACGTCAGCGGAGGAGCAGGTCGATCGGATCGGCGTCCTTGTTGGGATCGATTGCCTGGAGTATCGGCAGCAGGAGGTCGTACTGCTGAGCGTAGATACGGCCGATTTCCGACGCCGCACGCTCGAGCCAGACATCGTCACGTCCGCGTCGCTCGTAGGTATCACGAACGTGCGCGATCATCACCTGCTCGGGCGGGACTTCGCCGGTGTGTCGGCTCAACATTGAGAAGTAGTCGAAACGGTCAGTCAGCCGTATCAGGATCCGATCATCCGCGGACTCGACTGAGTAGTGGAGCGGCGGCGGTACGGGAGGAACGATACAGCGCACGCCCTCTCCCGTGAGAACGGCGACCGGCACTGCCTCGAAGGTGCTGCGCAGCACGCGCGTCAATTCCGGATGGCGCCGATAGATCTCCTCATCCCGCAGTTCGTCCGATCCGCGTCGCACGGCCCGGCGCGTAGAGTCGACGCCCGTCGTCTCACAGTAGGAGACGATGGCGAGAACGATTTCTTCGTTGGCGGTCGATACTTCCACGAGCGATCCGAGTGGAGGCAATTCGTTCAGGCGATCGCATTCCGCCCAAACCCGAATGGTACTTGTCTCGATCACCTCGCCAATCCGGCGAGATCCACCCTCGTTAGACGAATCGGCCACGCTTGCTCTCGGCCTTCCCGGATACGCGATAGGTCAGCCCGCGACGCGCGAGCGCCTCTTCCACCAGCAGCTCGACCGCCTTGCGTTCATCTGGCCGGATAGCGGCGATCTCGTGCGCCTCCTGCAGCGCCGAAGGGTAGCCGCGGCCGA
This sequence comes from uncultured Chloroflexia bacterium, assembly GCA_963728335.1. Taxonomy (GTDB): domain Bacteria; phylum Chloroflexota; class Chloroflexia; order Thermomicrobiales; family Thermomicrobiaceae; genus CALAGB01. The sequence continues at coordinate 2,202,360 of CAVSJP010000002.1, read as the reverse complement.
GCATACACTGTTCGTAGATCGATGAGTGCACCAGATCGAGTTTCGCCGGATCGGCCGCGACCCAGTACGGAATCTCCACACGCCCGATTTCGGTGCCCGAATTCAGGTAGAAGAAATGGATCCAATGCTCATCGTCGTAGTAATCCAAAATCTTTGACGTGCTGGCGAAGACCTGCGAACGCTCACCTGGCTCCAGTCGCATTGCCTGCTCGAACAGGACGCGATCACTGACGTTGGGAACGAAATCACACGCCGGAACGTGGCTCTCGGTGACGACGCGGGCCAGGCAGTGATCGCAGTTGACCGCCATCCCATTGAGCGGATAGTCACAGACAGCCACCCGCACACTGTTCACCACATCACTCGATGCAGGAAAACTGATATAGGACGCGACCGGAATGTCGCGCTCCTTCAGCAGATCCAGTGCACCTCGAAACTGCTTCATCACCCATTCGATCACTGGGGTTGCCTGGCTCTCAAGACCCCACAGGATCAGGGTCCCGTCTTGCAGGGCGATCGTGGCTGTCTGCTGCTCCGTCGCGATCGCCGCGACGGACGCAAGTTCTTCAGCGGCGCGCTTGAACCCGAGAACCGCGCCGTTCACCGGAATGCGTCGTACGCTCTCTGGCACGAACAGTTCTTCCTCACGGAAGAACATGCTCGGTTCGGCCTCGATCGCGGCGAACGGCGACGAGCCGTAGCGCAAAACCACCTTGCCAATGTTGATGACAAAGAACCGAGCAAGTGAATGCCGGTCCGGCAGGATGAACGATCCGTCGCTGGCTACGACCGTGTAATCGGGCGGCGGGGCTGGAGCAGGAGTCGTTGACTGGAACGTCGACGCGGGCCGTGCCAGCAGCCACGAGGTCCGCGCGGTCCGCATGCGGAGCTGCAGATCGCGCGAATCGATGCCCGCCACGGCCGCACGCACGGCATCAAAGGATGCGGCCGCATGATGATCGGCAGTATCTCCGGCCAGAACGTCCATATCGGTGGCGATCTTGGCGAGATCGAGCGTCATTGCTCAGCCTATCCGCATCCCACCGCGTCGAGCTGCCGCGGCTACTGGAGATGACAAAGCTACATCGAGTCGACGCGTGCAATCCACTGATCGGGCGCCTTGATCTCCTCGAGGCTTGGAAGAAATTCGGGGCCGATCCATACCTTCCGCGCGAAATCATGGCCACGTGACTCGACCACATGATTGATAAAGGCTTCTCCCTGGCGGTACTGCTCCATCTTGATGTCAAGCCCCGTCAGACGTGCGAAGAGTTGTTCAGCCGCCGTGCGCTGCCGCTGGCGACGCTCAAACCGCTTGGAGATTACCTCATAGGTCGGAATCAGCTTCTTCCCGACCGCGTTCATCACGTGGTTACTGTAGCCCTCGATAACTGACATGGTAGCCTGCATCGAGTTGAAGATCTCTTTCTGCTCGGGCGTCATCACCAGGTCTATCCAGCGGTCGGTCTCGCTGCGCTGCTCGCGCGCTCGATCCCAGAAGACCTTCAGACCAGCAAAGCCGCGCTTGAGATGCTCGACATCCTGGTTGAGATAGCCGAAATAGGTCTCCAGCAACCCGTTGACGTGCTGCCGGACCCAGGGGTGCGCCTCGAACTCGAAGACGTGCGTCGTCTCGTGCAGGGCGAGCCACAGGCGGAAGTCGTCAGCGGGCAGCCCGAGCATCTGCTCAACTCGTGCGATGTTTGGCTGCACGAAGTAGAGCTTGCCGCGACTAACTGGCTCGCGACCGAGTAGCGTCAAGTCGTATTGCCCCAGCACGCGCCGCGCCAAGTAGCCGAGTAGGAAACCAATCTCGGCGCTAAGCACCTTCTGGTTGAATGTGCCCCACAGGAGATTGATCGCCCGCGGCGAGTCCTGACCACCGAGCGGATTGAGCGTCTCGAGCGGCTCGAACATGTGGGCGAAGCTGTCAATGTTGGCATTAACCCAGTCGACCCGGTCGAACGCGTAGACGTGCTCCACGTCCGGCAAGATCTCGTCGCCCGTGTACTCCGCCACGATCGGAATAGCTCGACTCGTGAGCGACTGGTAATAGGCGTTGAGCGACGCCCGTTGCTCCTCCGTGATGGACGTTTGCCGGTTCATGTTCGCGGCGATCGAGCGTGCCTGATCCCAATCGATCAGTGTCGGTGTCTCGCGCTGCTGCGTGTATCCTCTGGCGCGGGTTCCGGCCCAAGCGCCGACGGCCGCGCCAACCAGGATTCCGATCGAAAGAAGACGCTTGTCTGGAACGTATCGTGATTTCAAGGAAGTTGCACCTTTCAGCGGAACGCACCATTACGTCCCTGGGATCAACGCATCTGCGAATCCATCAATCGTAGCGCCACGCGCAAGGCCGGGTCAAACCGGCCCTAACCGTACCCGAAACAGGGGACGCTACGTGGACTACGTTCCGGTACCTTGCAGCGTCACATTTGCAGATGGGCGATAGTGACTGTTCAACACCAGGTCGTCGATCACTTTGCCGTCCTTCAGAACTTGACGGTGGATCGACACGTCGAATCCATCCTCGGCGTGCTCGACGAGAACGGTGGTCCCGGCCGCAAGCTGGTCGCTCTGCTCGTACTGCATGGCCGTGTCAGCCTTCACGACGTTTGTCACGACTGGGTCGTCGACGTTGATTGTCCAGCCCGGGTTGGTTCCCCAGAGCTCGAATCGCACCAGGGTGCCATTAGCCGAGGCCTTGACCGCCAGCCAGTGATCGGTCGGGTTCTTGAACTTGAGATCCAGCCCGACATCGGTATCGACGGTCGCGTCAAGCCCGGTAATGCCACTCGGCGCCTGACCATAGAGAGGGATCCAGTACAGGTGCCAGCTTCGCTGGACGATTGGCATTCCTGCCCAGAAGGCGGCATGGAACAGCGTTGTGGCGACCTGGCAGATACCGCCTCCCACGGACGGAACGGTCGAAACACTTCCATCAGTCGTCCCCACGATGCCGTAACCGACTTTGTACCCGTGAGCCAAATCCACCGCGCCGACAGTCCCGTCAAACGAGAATGTCCCTCCCGGCGGGATCAGGGCGCCATTGACACGATCTATAGCCAGTTCGACGTTGAACGCGCGGTTGGCGACCGATCCTCCATAGTAGGTCTGTCCGCTCGAAAGCATCTCTTTGATGTCGATGGTGCTGGCCATGGCAGCCGTTACCTTCGGTGCGACCGGATCGGTCTTGATCTCGGCGGAATGAGCACCGGCGGTGAGCGCCGCCTCGATCGACTTGGCTGATGCATCGACGTTAAGCAGACGTACCGTTCTGCTCGGCGGAGACAACGGTCACGGCGCCATTCAGGTAGCGCAGATCAGCATCTTTCGCCGGCGTTTCGACCTGTGAGCGGAGCGAGTCAAGCAGTCCTGAGACCGCGTCCTGGTTGATACCGATGGCGATCTTCGGGCTTTGATCTGGCTGGGCATTGAACGTCATGACCGACGCAAGCTGCGCCGCCGTGAGATCCTGCTTGCCATCGGTCCAGGTCAATGTAAGAGGCTGGCTGACCATCTGCTGGGCGCGCGCGATCGCATCTTGCGCGTCCGCATCCACCACGGGAGCCGGGGAACTGGTCACCGCCACGGCGAGCTCATGTTTACCATCTTGGAGCGCCGCGACAATGTTTGCGGCAGTCTTGCTCGCGTCGAGAACCTCACCATTTGTGCTCGGTATCACCGCGAAATGATCGGTGTCCCAGCGAACGCCGGCATTCTGCCCGTCAGCCTTGACCTGACCGGCGATCTGCGTCACGTAAGCTTTGAGCGCAGATTCCGAAATCGATATTGCGCCAGACGACGAACCGGTGTTCACCTCGACCATTTCCCGTAGTGTCTCCGGCGGAATCTGCCACTTGCTGCCGCCGTTGGTCAACGTGAATGGCGTCGATACCATCTGGTTCGCCTGTTGCAGGCCGGGCTGTAGCGTCTTTGCCGTGATCGCTGGTTTGACCTGCTTAGTACTGATCTCCACGGGGTCGGACGAAAGATCACCGACCCGGCTGCGAATCGCGCCTACCGTCGCGGCGACATCGATCGACACCCCGGACGTCCCGTCCTGGATCGAGAGTGACTTATCGTCCGCAAAGACATAGGCTGCGTCCTGCGGCGGTCGAATGACGTCACTGGACAGTCCCTGCAGGGTCGAGAAGACCGCCGCATCACTAATGGTGTAGTTGACCGGCACGTCGCTGCCCGAAACGGCTGAATGTAAGCCAGTCGCCGCGTCTTGGTCCAGAGACTGCCGGAGTGCCCGATGAGCAGCGCGTTCTCCGCTGTTGTCTTGGCGTCATAGGTTATGCCGAGAGATGTCGCTGGGACGGTCCATTGCTGGTTGTTGTATGTCAACACGATCTGCGCTGGAGCAACGGATCTAATCTGGCTCGCGATTCGCTCGGTGGCCTGTTGTTCGTTCAATCCACCGAGATTGGCCCCCGCGGCGCTGACTCCCCGAAAGACGGTCCCGTTGTGCGTCCAGCCATAGAGGAGCAGTAGTGCACCGCCCACCGCCGTCAACGACGAGAAGATCAAGACCAGAATCAGGCTTATTCGCGCGAATGCGAGCGGCAGAGTTGTTGGTTGTCGTCGATGGGCATGCTGATCGAGTTCGAAGCCGTAGGCAACTTTTCCAACCACGTTCTGGACTGTTCCCTTCCCAAGATCGTGTTGAGGCTACGGTCGCAACGAGGACGGTCACCTTTTGATTAACGGGTCGTCAGGCAAATCGATAGTACGATCATACACTTTGCATAAGGGCGCGGAACAGGGGCTTGCTCCTATTCAGGTTGCGAAATTGACTGGGTGGCAGCGGCGTGGCGAGCCACCGCACGCAGGTGAATCATCCTGGCGGGGGACGGTGCCGGCTGAAGCCAGCGCTCGATCTCCGACCTACTCGCCGTCGCGCGCTGCTGGATCGCGCTTCTCTCCCGCAGCCGCTCTCGAATGCCCCGCGCCGCGCTCAGGCGGCCGGTAACGCTCGCCCAATCGCGCCGAGCCGGAGAGCTCGCCATGACCATCAGATCGTACGCGAGAATGCGCCACCAGCACCGACAGACGAGCCACTGCGGCAGACAGCGGATCATGTACCAGAGGCGGTTCCGCGCCAACAATTCTCGTTTGAACGTTGACCCCTCAACCGATGACGCGGAATAGGCGTGCTCGGCGACCGCATTTGATGTTACGACAGACTCCCAGCCGCGAAGCCGCAGCCGCCAGGCCAGGTCGACGTCCTCGAGATACATGAAGAACGGCTCGGGCAAGAGGCCCACGTCGTCCAGAGCCTCGCGACGATAGGCGGCGGCTCCCGCGGAAGCTCCGAAGACCGGCGAAACACCTGCCTCGGTGTCGATCGAACGGCCGAGCCCACGATCGATCGCCAGCCCATTGTTGAACACGTCGATCCCCGCCGAAGCGATCAGGTGCGGATTGGTGCGAAAGACCATGGTCGCGGCCACGGAGCCCAGCCGCGGAGCTGCCGCGAACGGATCAAGCAGGGCGTCGACAAATCCGGGGCGCACGATGACGTCGCTATTGAGGAGCAGCACGAAGTCGCCTTCGGTCTGCTGGATGCCGAGGTTGTTTCCGGCGGCAAACCCGAGATTCTGACCGGCCTCGATTACGCGAACCCATGGAAAGTCGTGACCGACCCGAGCGGCGAAGTCCCCCTCAGAGCCATTGTCGACCATCGTTACGCCGACTCCAGCACGAACTTCGGCCTCGAGAGCATGCAAGCACTCGCGCAGGAGTTCCCACCCATTGAATGTGACGATAATGATCGAGCAGGTCGGCACTAGTTCTCCTTCAGAGGTCATGGACATGGGGCTCCCATGCCTTCGGCAGTATATCCTGCGGGGGCGAACGGCTCGTTGACCGTACATGCGCTCCGATGCTAGAGTGACGTGTTGGATTATCCGCGCACCGTAGCGAGACAGGATGGGAATGCGCATGGCAAAGAGTGTGGTATCAACGAATAACGCGCCTCAGGCGATCGGGCCCTACTCCCAGGCAATCAAGCTTGGCAACCTTGTCTTCACTGCCGGGCAGATTCCGCTCGATCCGTCGTCCGGCAAGATGGTCGACGGCGGTATCGCCGAGCAGGCTGACCGCGTGATGAAGAATGTCCAGGCAGTGCTCGAGGCAGCCGGATCATCGCTCGATAAGGTTGTCAAGACGACCTGTTTCCTGGCAAATCTGGATGATTTCGCGGCGTTCAACGAAGTCTACGGTCGCTATTTCACCAATATGCCGCCCGCCCGAAGCACGGTTCAGGCCGCCCGGCTGCCCGCCGGCGCCATGGTCGAGGTGGAGTGCATCGCCGAGATTGGCTAGCCGTGGCGTCAGTCCACCCCTGGTAAGAGATGACGATGTTGATCGTCTCAAGCGACGCCGCGGCGCATCCGAGGCGATCAAGTTGTCTCGCCCGATGATTGCCCAGGTATCATAGGGATTCTTCGCCATGCACAGTGGCCGACCATACGGAATGTGGCACCGTACTGCCCCTGTCATCCTGAGCGAAGTCGAAGGATCTCTCCTACCTGACCAGCCAGAGGCGCGTCGAGGACGAAGAGATTCTTCGACTCCGCTGCGCTCCGCTCAGAATGACAGTGTCACGATGTTGCTCTCCAGGTGCCAAAATCCATGTGGTCGACGACTCAGTAGTCTGTGCATCGTCATTTGACAGGCTCGGGGATGGGGTAGAGGTGCTTGAGCTTGATCCGCGCCAGGTCGGCGGTGAACTGCCAGTGGATCGGTCCGGTGTGGGCATTGCGGTCGGCCACCCAAGCGGCGACCTCGTTCGCCAACGTGGCCTGATCCGGGATACGGCGGTCCAGGCACTGCCTGCCCAGCACGCTCAACTCAATCTCGGCCATGTTCAACCAACTGCCATGCTTGGGGGTGTAATGGACTTCCAACCGGTCCCAGAGCCGTTGCGCCTCGGAGGGTGGGAACGTCGCGTACAGCGCGGCGCGGGTGTGCGTGTTCAGGTTATCCATGACCAGCACAATGCGCTCCGCCGTCGGGAAGTGTTCGTCCACAAGGGCGCGAATCGTCTCAGCAAAGTCCTGCTTGGTGCGCCGCTCGGTGACCCGAACCTGCCGCTGGCCCAGGAGCGGAGCCGACCACAGGAAGACACTGGCGGCCCCGTGCCGGGCGTACTCACTATCGAGCCGGGCCGGGTGGCCGGGGGCAAGTGGGAGCGGCGCGCGCGTCTCGGAGCGCAGTTCCTTGCGACCTTCATCGAGACAGACCAGCGGGCGCTGGTGGTCGAGGGGACGGCAGTAGACGTCGAGCACCTCCTCCATGGCAGCGACAAAGGCGGCGTTCTGCTCGGGTGGGATGCACCACTCGGCCTTCAGCCACGGCTTGAGGTCGTTTTTTTGAGCACGCGGCGCACCGTATTGGGCGCAATCCCGTCCACGATCTCCAGGTCCACGGCACGACGGGCCAGCAGACGCAGGCTCCAGCGCTGGTATCCGGCCGGCGGCTCCGAACAGGCCAAGGCGATCAGGTGGGCTTCCTGCGCCCCATCGAGGCGGTGTGGCCGCGTCCCCCGTGGCGGGCGGCGCGTGACGGCAGCCTCCAGTCCCGCCGTGGCCCAGGCGCGCCGGACCCGGATGACGGTCCGTTCACTGACCGACAACGCGTCGACGATGGCCGCGTCGGTCCAGGCCGGACCGTCGGGAGACTGGTCGGCTTTGAGCAGGATGCGGGCGTGGGTCTGGGCCTCGGCTGGGGCCGCCCCCCGCGAAATCAGCGCCGTCAGCCGCGTCCGCTCCGCCTCGTCCAGCAGGACACGATACCGTTTGCTCCCCATGGATACCTCCACCCGTACTGCCGCACAACACGGTATCCATACCCCACCGTTGTCACCCTGTCAAACCCTGTTGCTCAGACTACTCAGGATGACACGGGGCGAACGGTGCCAAAATCCATGTGTTCCCCTACTGAGCAGAGCAACAACCATCGCTCATGATGACACCTCAGTGGTCGCCGACTGCGCGAGTAGCGCCCTACAGAGACTGTCAGGGGCGTGAACCCGTCGACGCCAATCCTCGTGTTCCGCGGAGTCGAATCTGGTCACGTTGTGCGACCTACGGTGCCCTGATCCTGCACGTGCAACGAGCGGCGCCTCAATTGTTGAGGCCCGAAAGTGTTGAGGCGCGAAAGCCCATGCTATACTCGCACTGCTCACGGGTGAGTAGCTCAGCTGGTTAGAGCGCGCGGTTCACATCCGCGAGGTCAGGGGTTCAAGTCCCTTCTCACCCACCCAGGGCTATCGAAGTGCACGGGCTCGTGGCAATCGGAAAGTTCCCGTCAGGCGCTCTTCTTAGAATTGCGTCCAGGCGGCTATCGTTGTATACTATGAAGGTGCGAATTGCCGAGGATCCAAGATCCTCGGCTCTTGATATATCTGCTGGCGAAACATAAACCGAGACCTCACCCGGTGTTCCCCTGTGGCCGGGCTTTGACACTCCACAGATCAGATTCCGGGTGCTTGGGCTTCTGTTGAGCAGCCCAGCGTGTATTTGTGTTCAGAAGTGCGAAAAGAGGGTAGCAATGCCCGGCGAGCGTTCCGTCATCTTGACTGCCGAGGGGAAGAGCGATCTCGAACAGGAGCTCAAGACACTCCGTACCGTCAAGATGCCTGAGCTTGCGCAGCGTATCCAGGAACTCACCATGGACGGTGATGTCTCGGACAACAGCGAATACGAAGATACCAAGGAGCAGCTTGTCTTCTTTGAGGTGCGCGTGCGTGAAATCGAAAACTTGCTGCGCCACGCACAGGTTGCGACCAAGACCAGGGAGAATGGCGTCGTTCAGTTCGGCTCCCATGTGACGCTCGTCGACGAGAACGGCGAACGGGACTCCTGGACGCTCGTCAGCCCGGAAGAGGCCAATACCTTGCATGGTAAGATCTCCACGCAGTCTCCCGTCGGAGCGGCGGTGCTCGGTAAACGCGTCGGCGAACATGTGATTGTCCGCGCTCCAGGAGGCGAAACGACCTTTACGGTCGAACGCGTCGAGTAGCTACCGAACTACGAACGAGAAGCGAGCCGCGGACGCGTTGCGCACCGCGGCTTTTTTGTGACCATTTGCATGCAATCGAGACGCACTCGATTTCGAAGGCCAGGGGAGCACCAATGGATGTACCCACGGATCTCAACGAGCAACAACAACAGCGACTGAACAAGGTGGAGGAGCTTCGCTCACAAGGCGTTGACCCCTACCCGCCCCGCTCAAACCGGACTCACACCACAGCCGAAGCGCTGTCTCGTTTAGCCGAGATCGAACCTGATCTGGATGGGAATCCCGACGCCGAAGTCGTGACCGTCGCCGGACGGGTGACCTCGGTCCGGAACATGGGCAAGTCAGTCTTTGCCCACATACGCGACGGCAGCGGCGCAATTCAGCTCTACCTGCGTCGCGACAACGTCGGCGATGAGCAGTTCGACTTCTTCCGCCGAATCATCGACCTCGGCGACTTCGTCGAAGCATCCGGACACCTGTTCCGCACGCGTACGGGTGAGATAACGCTCCAGGTGCACGGTATCGTCTTGCTCAGCAAGGCCATCAATCCGCCACCGGAAAAGTGGCACGGGCTGACCGACACCGAGACGCGTTACCGGCAGCGATATGCTGACCTGATCGCCAACGAGGACGTGCGCCGTGTCTTCGTTGTTCGCAGCGCCATCGTCCGAGCGATGCGAACCTTCTTCGACAATCACGGGTTCCTCGAAGTGGAGACTCCGACGCTCCAGCCGCTCTATGGCGGCGCGGCCGCGCGGCCCTTCACCACGCACTATCACGCACTCGATCAGGAGTTCTACCTGCGCATTGCCGACGAGCTGTATCTCAAGCGCCTGCTCGTGGGCGGGTTCGAGCGGGTTTACGAGATCTGCAAGGACTTCCGAAACGAGGGCATAGACACGCGTCACTCTCCCGAGTTCACCATGATTGAGTTCTACATGGCGTACGCCGACTACACGCATGTGATGGAACTCTGCGAGCAGATGATTCCTTTCGTCGCGCAGCAAGCGCTCGGCACACACCAATTCACGTACGACGGGCTGGAGATCGACCTGACCCCCCCGTGGCCACGGCTTTCGCTGCGTGACGCCCTGATTCAGACGACAGGGATCGACTTTCTGGAAGTGACCGACCAGCCCGAGATGTATCGACGCGCAAAGGAGGCTGGCGCGGAGGTCGAGCCAACGACGGTCTGGCCCCGCCTCGTCGACGAATTGCTCAAGACCTTTGTTCGCCCGAATCTCATCCAGCCGACGTTCTTGATCGACTACCCGGTCGAACTCTCTCCATTGGCAAAGCGCTCGCCAAATGATCCGCGCCTGGTCGAACGCTTCCAGCCGTTTATCGCGGGACTCGAGATGGGCAACGCCTACACCGAGTTGAACGACCCGATGGATCAACTGCAGCGCTTCCTGGAACAGGCACGCGACCGCGCCGCGGGAGACGTCGATGCAATGATGGTCGATGAAGATTATGTCAATGCGCTGATGTACGGGATGCCGCCGACCGGCGGCTTCGGACTCGGCATCGATCGCCTGACGATGCTGTTCACAGACCAGCAGAACATCCGTGAGGTCATCCTGTTCCCGCATCTGCGGTCAAAGGCGGCTTTCGGGCTGGCCTCGGCCGATGCGGAGGGCATCAGCTCGGACGAGTGACCGGCCATGTCGTCGTGGTTCGACGCTGGTCAAAGGTGGCGGAGAGACAGTTCCTTCCGGCGTGCAGAATGATCGGGTCGGTAGGCCGGGCAGGCCGTCTGTTGGAGTCTACGCATGCGGACTTCAGGTACCCCGGAACGGCCGCGGACTCCGCTGCGCTCAATCACAGCACAGCTTGTCATCTCGGGCGCCCACCCACGTTCATCACACCTCGTCCGGGCTGCCTTCGCGCGCGCCTGCCTGCTCCATCAAGGCGAGCGGCTGAGGCTCGTCGGTACGGTGATAGAGATAGACGAAGACGTCACGAAGCACGGCCGTGATCGGCACGATGACAATCAGCCCCGGCAGACCCCAGAGCGCACCACCGATCACGAGTAGCATCATGATGATGGCTGGGTTGAGCCGGAGCGCGTCACCTTGAAGCTTTGGTACCAGCAACGTATTTTCCAACTGCTGGATCCCGAGAAACGCGAGTCCGACGAGCGGCAGCTTGGTTGGATCCGTCGCCAGGGTGACGAGAGCCGTGGCGAAGAACGCCAGCCACGGTCCGAGTACCGGCACCAGTTCGAAGATTCCGGCAAGGAGCCCGAGCACGATCGCCTGCTTGAGCCCAATCAGCCACATCGCCACCCCGGTCGTGACCCCAATCAGGAGGCCGAGAAAGAGCTGAACCCGGATGTAGGACGCCAGGATGCGGTCAACGATGCCGACAATCTCCCGGACGTCAGCGCGCCACGAGTCGGGCCAGATGCTGTAGAACCACATCATGCCGCGCCGCTGGTCCTTCAGGACGTAGAAGAGCCACAGGGGCAATACGAGCAGCCCAGCCGCGAATCCAATGACTGTCCCTACCGCGCTGACGGTGACCTGCATGGCGGCGCGTACAGTCGTCGCCACCTGTGAACCGACCGCGTCGAGGTTGTTCTGAATGTTCGTTCGAACGGTATCGGGAACGTTCTCGTTGTAGTAGGTATTCAGCCGGTTGAGCTCGGACTGCGCCTCAGTCACATAGTCCGGCACGTTGTTGATGAACTGGTTCGTCTGGCTGATGAGCGGCGGAATCAGGTAATAGCCGGCGGCGACCAGAACCACGACGACCGCGATATACGTAATGATGACCGAGAGCGCTCGAGAGAGTCCGGAAAACTGAGCCGGGAGCCGCAGCATCCGGTGAACGAACTCGACGGCTGGTGCCAGCAGGTAGGCGAGGACCGCCCCAATCAGAAACGGGGCGAGGGCTCCACGAGCATGCCACAGCACCCATCCGACTACGGCGACGGCCAGCAGGACCAGCAGCAGGCGCTTGTTCTTCCGGCTCGAAAGATCGGGCACGGAGACTCCTTTGCTTCATCAGACTCTCCGGTGCATTCCAGCGTCTGCCAGTCAGACTCGCACCCACGACGACCTCTGCGATCCAGTTAGCCTCAGCCATCCTCGGTTGTGCGAGAGAGATTCGCCAGCTAAATGATATGGTATCCGCTTCGTCCGGCCCAGTGATCGAATAAAGCGGTCGACATACCGTCGCCAGGTCCGTGGCGGCGCACTCCCACCCGGGCTTCGCCAGCTGTCCGAATGAGTCAAGCTGTCGGGTAATTAGATCTCGGAGCGATCGTGCTCAGTCGCATCAGAACTGTAATCGTCATCCGATTCACGCTCGTGTTGCACTTCTTCGTCACCAAAGGGAAGTCGGTCGCGCAGCAAATCCAGTGTCTCAGTCACGCGTGAGATCAATCCTGTCGCCTCCTGAGCCACCAGTTCGCGCAGGTAGGTGTTGTGCTGCCCCATTCGCCGGAACTTGCGGTACCGTTCGCGAGTCAGTTTCCCGGAGGATGATTCAGATAGCTCGGCCAACGCGTCGGTGAGCGAATCGAGCAAGAGCGCGGCCGCATAATTCTGATCGCGGTGCGCTCCACCCTCGGGCTCCGGCACGATGCTATCGATGACCCCGAGACGTAGGCAGTCGGCGGCCGTTATCTTCAGTGACTCGGCCACTTCTGGCGCCCTCGACTTGTCTCGGTAGAGAATCGCCGCCGCTCCCTCTGGTGCGATGACGCTGTATATGGCGTGATCGAGCATGAGCACGCGGTCAGCAACGCCGAGCGCAACCGCCCCTCCGCTGCCTCCTTCGCCGATGATCACTGCGATAACCGGCACAGGCAGCACGCTCATCAGCGACAGGCTCTCGCTGAGCGCCATGGCGATGCCGCGTTCCTCGGCTCCATCGCCAAGGTAAACACCGGGCGTATCGATCAGCGTCACCACGGGCAGGCGCAGACGAGCGGCAAGTTGCATCAGGCGAATGGCTTTTCGATAGCCCTCCGGCAATGCCTGGCCACCTCGTCGTTGCTCGTCGCCATGGCCGCGTTCATTACCAACGAAGATGACTCCTTGTCCGGCAATCTCTCCGAGGCCGCCGACAAGCGCGGGATCATCTCCGAAGAGCCGGTCGCCGTGGAGTTCGACGAACTGAGGGCTCATGCGACGGATGTAGTCGAGGGCTGTTGGACGATCGGGATGCCGAGCGATCTGCACCATCTCCCAGGCCGGCAGCTGTTTGCCGCGCACGGTGGCCGAGTCACGCTTGCCATCCCGCGGCAGGTCCGAACGTGCGTTGACCATGCGCAATATCGTGGCGACCGTGTCGTGGATGCGTGTGCGATCAACGACGTCGTCGACCAGACCATGCTGAAACAGGAACTCAGCCGAGTGTGACGTCACCTCATCACGTCCGGACGTCTCGCGAATGACGCGTGGACCGGCAAACCCGATCAACGCTTTCGGCTCGGCCAGGATGATGTCCCCCTGGTTGGCAAAGCTGGCATAGATGCCGCCCGTGGTCGGGTTGGTCAGAATGGATATGAACGGCACATGGGAGTCATGCACCCGCTTGGCCGCCGCCGCGGTCTTGGCCATCTGCATTAGACTCAGCATGCCCTCCTGCATGCGAGCGCCACCTGAGGCCGCGACGGTAATGATCGGAATCTTTTTCTCGACGGCACGTTCGAAGGCCATGGTGACTTTTTCGCCGACAACCGAGCCCATGCTTCCGCCGAGAAAACGAAAGTCGAGGACCATGAGGACGACCTGCTGTCCGCGAATCCTCGCGGTTCCGTTGACTGCGGCCTCGGTCAACCCGGTCTGCTCCCTGGCCTCCAAAACTCGCCGTTTGTAGGGCAGCCGGTCTGAGAAGACCAGCGGGTCGACAGATACCAGATGGCGGCTAAACTCCTCGAACGAGTCGGGATCTGCCAGCAATTGAATCCACTGTTTGGCGGGAATGCGGTAATGTTGGCCGCAGTGTGAACAGACTCCGTAGCGATTGAACTGTTCGTCAGTGCTCAAGTTATTTTGGCACGCAACACATCGCTCGTTGTCGGAAGAATGATCATTTGCGGTTGGAATCACCAGTTCCTGGTGGTCATCTGAATTCATCGGGTGTGCGTTCCTCACTCCGGACGAACCGGGGCTGTTCGTGCCTAATCGATCATAGCAGACACCTCGGCTGGTCCGGTGCGATGATGCGTAGACTTCAACGACGAGGAGGTCGTTCATCGCCCAGGGCCCCGCCACTGGATCTCGAACCTACTGAAGGGTTAATTCACATGCGCATCGCGCTTGCCGCGATCTTTCAGATAACCAACACCTTCGCTCGCCAGCAGTCGACCATGGACGATTTTGTGGTCAGCGCTACAGGCGATTCGTACGTGGATCTGTGCGATCCATTCGGGGTTGGAAATGTGTCACGGGAAATCGTGGCAGTAGGTGTCGAGATGGGCCACACCATTGAGCCGGTCATTACAGCGATCGGTCGAACGGGGGGACCGGTCACGCAGACCGCTATGGATGAACTCTGCGCGCGACTCGGAGACACGTTGGCCGGAATCGCGACGGAGATTGACGCCGTCATTCTCATACTGAGCGGTGCCGGACTCTGCTTCGACGGCGAGTCGGTCGATGGTTCGATTGTCGCCGCTGCACGGTCCTCACTCTCGGCAGGAACGCCAATTGTGGCGATATTTAGCCCGGAAGCACGGCTGTCGGAGGCCCTCTTAGAATCCGTTGATCTGCCCTTGGTGGTCGATGGTAACGCGGACGAACTTGAGAGCATTATTGCCGACCGCCTGGAACTGGTCAGACGGCTAGTCGAATCAGAGATGCACCCTGCCAGTCAGCTTCGTCGCGTGCCGCTGCTCCTGTCTTACGGAGCGCGCGTGAGCGGCGCGGCGGCGCTGTACAGTCTGGGCAAGCTCGCCGGGGAGTTCTCTGAGGATCCAGATGTCGTCGACGCCAGCTTCATCCCCGGTTTCTCCTACGCCGATGTTCCCCTTGCTGGAGCGCAGGTGCTCGTGACGACCGACGGCGACTCCGACAAAGCCGCGCGTTTGGCAGACCGTCTGAGGAGCGCTGCGTGGGACCTGCGCGAGGAACTGACCTACTCGCCGTTGAATGTCGAGACCGTTGTTCACGATGCGATGCTCAGCGATGAACAGCCGGTCGTTATCTTTGATGCCGGTGATGATCCGACCGCGGGTGGTGCGGGCGACGGAACTGGGCTCCTCTGGGCGCTGATCGACCTTGGCGTACCCGATGCCGCGCTCGGCGTCATCGTCGATGCCGCCGTCGTCGCCAGGTCGATCGAGATCGGGGCCGGCGCCACGCTCCATTGCGACATCGGGGGAACACTGGACCGCCGTGCCGGATACCCCATCAGTGTGGCCGCAACGGTGAGTAGCATCGTTGATGACGTCCACGACTCCTGCCCAAGCGCAACCCTGGCCGGTCGCGCGGTGCTGCTCGATGTTCAAGGCAGGCATGGTGGCCGGATCGATGTTGTCGTCACGGAGCGAGCGCCCCTATCGGTCGATCTAGCGCTCTTCGAGGCATTGGGAGTGGACCTGGGCGCCAAGCGAGTCGTGGGAGTGAAGTCTTCAGGCCAGAATCGCGCTCTGTATGCGTCGATCTCACGTCGGGTGCTGTCAACTTCGACGCCCGGGATTACGACGCCTTCGCTTGGATACCTCGAGTTCCAAAACGTATCACGGCCCGTCTTCCCACTCGACGATGGTAACCACTAGCGCCGACGGTTGAACTCAACCTTCGGCGTCAGATTCGTGGTTGCGCTGGCCAGGTTGTTCCGTTACAAGCTGGACCAGACGGGCCAGAAAATCGGCTATGCCCTCGATGCCACTCACGACCTGATCCGACTCCTCAGTGACCACTGCGGGCGTCTCGGGGCCGACGACGCCGATGGTCATCCCGTCGATCTGGCTTGCGCGACGCAGCTCCGCCACTGCCTGCATGGCGTCGACGTCGGTTACGTCGTCGCCCATGAAGATCACTGACCGCAGTCCGAACTCCTGGACAAGCTCCGTCAGGGCCGTGCCTTTATTGATGTCGACCGGCGGACGAATCTCGACGACCATTCGGCCTTGCGTCAGCCGCAGGCCCTCACGTTCCACCAGCGGAGCCAAAACCGCGAGTATTTGCTCGTGCGCCAGGGCGGGGTCCGGCGTGTTCCGGTAATGAACAGAACCGCTCACACCCTTGTTCTCGAACAGGACAAGCGGCTCGACGATCTTCGACCTCGCCTCGGTCATCACACGCTCAAGCGCACCGGAATATGCGAGGGCGGCGCTCGACGCCAGCACTTCGCCGCTTACGAGACGTTCCATCCCATGATTTCCGAGATGCGACACGCCAGGAATGTCGACTAACCGCGCGGCTTCCAGCGCCGCACGGCCCGTTACGACCGCCAGCACGTCAACGTGATCCACCAGACTGATCAATGACGCCTTGATCTGCGGGTCAACCACCGCTTCAGCCGGGTCGTCGGAAATCTGACTCAATGTGCCGTCGATGTCGCTGATCAGCCCGGCAGGCCGTTTCGCCAGGAGCGACAGCGCCTCGCGCGCCAGTTCCTCTACAGTGAAATCCACGTCATCCCTTTCCATGCTCGCTGGAGCGCTGACCTTAACAGCAGTTCTCGAGCACACCGCCGTATCGATCTCCAGTCGTTATATAATGTGCCGCTTCCTCAGTGCGCGGCGGTGGATTGAGCCACCACGCTCGAGGATTCGATCCCGACCAATACGAGACGGGCGCGAAGGGTTACTGCGTGCAGCGATACTTCGGTGAGATCAGCCGCCTTTCACGGGAGATGCGGCTGTACCTCGTCTACACCTTGCTCGTCAACATCGGTGTCGGGGTCTCGATCCTGATCTACAACCTCTATCTGGTCCAGATCAATCTTAAAGAAGACTTCATCGGCACCTTCAACGCGGTTCAGACGGTGGCGATGGGCATTGCGGCACTGGTTATTGGCCTCGCCATCAATCGTTACGGCGCATGGCGCTGTACGCTCTACGGCACGATCATTTTTCTCGCCACCACGGCGCTGCTGGCACTGTTGGAAATGCCGACGTCGATTCTCGTCATCTCGGCAATTAATGGCGCCGCGCTCGCCTTCATGTCGGTACCCGTGATGCCGTTTATCGTCGAATGGACGACGCCAAAGCAGCGCACCACCGCCGCCGCCATAACGTTCTCTCTCAATTCGGTCGCCACCACACTCGGCAGTCTGGTCGGCGGGTGGTCACCGCGTCTGCTGTCGATCGGATTCGGCATGACAATCGAGAGCATTCCAGCCTACCGGTTCACCCTCCTTATTGGCATCGCGTTGGCGACTTCCGGCATGATCCCGCTCTGGCTCATGCGTGGCAGCCGCGATCACGAGGCGACTGAAGCCGCGCAGTCGTCCGTGTTTGTCGAAATGCCGACGTCGTCCAGCAGAGTCAGGCGAGACATGATGATGTTCGTGCTCATCGGCCTCATCATGAGCCTCGGATCCGGCGCAGTGGTCCCGTTCGTCAACGTCTTCCTGGAGTCGATCGGTTCACGCCCGAGCCAGATCGGCATCGTCTTCTCGGTTGCCGGCGTCGTGGCCGCGCTGACGGGGCTTTTCGCGCCGGCCCTCTACAAGAAGCTCGGGGCGCTCGTCGCGAGCATTATCGTGCGGGTCGCGTCAGCCCCGCTCTATATCGCGCTGGCACTCAGCCCGCAGATGGGCTTCGCGGTCGCCGCGCAGATCGTACGGACCACATCAATCAGCATGGCATGGCCCATCGACTCCAGCTTCATCTCAGACGTGTTGCCGCCCAAAGCACGCGCTAACGCGTTTAGCCTGCGCAGCGCGGCCTGGAACCTCGGCTACGCGCTCTCCAGCCTGGGCGCCGGCGTCGTCATCGTTCACGGCGGCTATCGCTACACCTTCGTGCTGTATGCGCTGACGATCGTCGCCGCATCGATCCTGAACGGATCCTACTTCTGGCGTCACCCGGCCCACAAACAGTCACGTGAAGAACGAACCAAACCACGCGTTCGCGTCAAGACCACCGGTTAGTCCACTCAGCGACGGAACGTCCACTCGGGATTCGCGTAACGGGTTTCCTCCAGCTCTCGCGCTCGTTCGAGCTCGCTAGACGCAAGCGGGCTCCTGACGGGCTCTGCATTGAGCACCGCCAACGCAGCACGTGACAACGCATCAACCACTTCGGTCGGCTCTATTACGCGCCCCGCGGCCCGGTTCAGATCGGTTGTCCGGTCACTGAGAACGACCGACAGGCGCTCGTGCGGCTCGCTGTTCGGCAGGAGCAAATTAACCGACATCGATGCGTCAAATTTGAGATAGAGCATCCCCTGGAGCGCCGAGACCGTCCTACGTCGCACCTGAGCCAACCCGACCAGCTTCTTCTCGCCGGACAGGATCTCAAACGGAGCAAGCGACGAGAAACAAATGGCATCGAGGCCGCGCGGCGGAGCGTCCTGCCGTGCCTCCTCAAGCGACGCCCACCGTGATTCCACGCCGAGCAGGGAGAGTGCGTCGATGACGATTCCGGCGATGAGGCGGTAATTGGCGTGCACGTCTCCCGAGAGATTCGGGTGCTCGCTTGGCAGAACCAACTGGAAACTGACCGTCTGCTCATCGTGAAAGACGCCCGTCCCGCCCGACAACCGGCGTAGTACGTCACACCCGCCGGCGCGGCAGGCCTCGACGTCGATCTGATCTGATCGCTGGCCGACGCCAAGAATCAGCGCATCCCGCGACCAGGAGTACATCCGGAGGGTAGCGGGCGCGCTCCCGTTACCAACGGCATCAATGACAGCTTCAGTCGCCGCCAGCTGGTACGCGCCATGGGCGCGCTCGAATGGCAGCACACGGAGCGTCGTTGTCTGTCCACCGTAACCGGTCAATACATGCGCCTCTTGTCAAGAACGTTTTTCATCTCATCCGTTCGGCCGTCCAGGTAGCAGCGCAGATTGTGACAGAGAATGTCGGTGATCTTTTGATTTTCACTGAACGCAGTGCTGGCCGAATGCGGGTCGATCAGCACGTTCGGCAGATCCCAAAACGGGCTGTCGGGCGGCAGCGGTTCCTTATCGAAGACGTCCAGTCCAGCGAATGCGATCTTGCCATTCTGGAGCGAGTCGAGCAGCGCTGCATGATCGACCACCTGACCTCGTGAGATGTTGACGAACATGACGCCGTCCTTCATCGCCTCGAAGGCCGCACGGTCGATCAGACCTTCGGTGTCGGGTGTGTGCGGACAACTCAGCACGACTGCATCGGCCTGACCGAGCATCTCGTGTAGTTGCTCGCGCGTGTAGACCTCGTCCACGCCCAGCTCGCGTGCCCGGTCCGCCCCGCCCGTTCGTCCCATCGCAAGCACGCGCATATTGAAGGCTCTCGCCAGCTGAGCAACCTGGCGCCCGATCTTACCTGGTCCGACGATCGCCATCGTCTTGCCGTCGAGCTCGTCAGAGCAGAACCGTTCCCAGACGTGTGCCTTCTGGTCGCGCTGAAGCCGGGGCAGCAGTTTGACGTGCGAGAGGAGCGCCAAGAAGACGAATTCAGCCAGCGGTCGCGCATGTACCCCGCTGGAACTGGTTACGATCAGGTCGGAGTCCTGCAAGCCGAGTCGAACAACCTGTTGCCCGATTCCGGCACTCGTGGTCTGAACCCATTTGAGGTTGGGACACGCATCTGCCAGTGTCGAGCCTGCCGGGAGTCGATCCGGGAAATCGAGCAGGAAGTCGGCCTCCGCAAGGTGTCCGAGCAGGGTGTCGAGCTGCGCAGCGTTCAGTCGAAAGTCGGACGGACCATGATGGTCGGCGACATAGCGGGTCGGCGGATAGAGCGACGGCTCATAGATCACCGTCACGCGGTTCGGCTCGGCCGAGCGAATTTGCTCAACGTATTCCGGTTCCAATGGTGTCGTGATGAACAATTTGAACTTCGATGCTGCACTCAACTTCCACCCCTCTCACCGCAACGACAGCGCGCGTTCCCGCATGGCAGAGGTTAGCACGAATTTGCGGCGCGGCGGGAGATGGGCCAGAACTGGTCGCATGTCTGCTCTTTACTCTGATTGGCGGTGTCGACCATGCGGTGCTACATTGACGTCGCGACATCGGATCGATTCAAGCACGGGAAGAAGGGTGCGTCAGGTTGAAGGACTCAGCAGAGGTGGTGATCATCGGCGCCGGAATCACCGGTTGTAGCATTGCCTATCACCTGGCCGAACGCGGCATGCGAGACGTCCTCGTCCTGGAGAAGGACCAAATTGGGCGCGGAGCGACGGCAGACGCCGCGGGCGGCATCCGTCTCCAATTCTCCACTCGCGCCAACATCGAACTGTCCCGCTACAGCCTGAATGTCTGGGAGAACTTCAAGGAGCTCTTCGGGATCGACATCGCGTTCCACCAGCAGGGTTACCTCTTCCTGTTGACCTCTCAAGCGGAGATCGACGACTTCCAGAAGAACATGCAATTCCAGCAGTCGATGGGCGTGCCGGTCCGCTGGGTCGACACGCAGGAAATTGCCGAACTCAACCCGGCGCTCGACCTCGATGGTATTCTCGCGGGAACCTTCTGCTCCAGCGATGGGTGGGCCGATCCATATAGCTCAACGATGGGCTTTGCCCAGAGCGCCCGCTCACTCGGTGTCGAGATACGGGAGGAGACTGAGGTCACTGGATTTATCCACGACGGACCGCGCATCACCGGCGTTGAGACGTCCACAGGAACCATCTCGGCCAAAACAGTCGTGATCGCCGCAGGCGCGTCTGCAGGAGAGCTTGGAAAACTGGCCGGCGTCGACATCCCCGTCGCGCCGTACCGGCGCATGAGCTTCATCACCGAACCGTTTGATTCTGTTCCCTCGACCGTGCCGATGACCATCGAGTTCGGCACCTCACTCTACTTTCATCCGGAGAGCGGCGGCTTTCTGTTCGGCATGTCGAACCACGACGAGCCGAGCAGCTTCAATCGCACGGTTGACGACGACTGGATGCACCGCACCGTGACTGAATTGTGTCGCCGTGCGCCTATCTTTGGTGACGCCCGGGTCCGTCGCGGGTGGGCCGGACTCTACGAAATCACGCCAGACGACAACCCAGTACTCGGATTTGTGGCCGGAGCCGACGGTCTCGTCGTGGCTTCCGGTTTCAGCGGGCACGGCTACATGCAGGGGCCGGCCATCGGGCGCTGTATCTCCGAACTCATTCTTGACGGCAATGCGACGTCAGTCGATATCAGCTCATTCGCACCCGACCGCTTTGTCAGCGGTCAGTTAGCCCAGGAGCACAACGTCATCTAGCCGACGGGATGCGACCATGCCGATGATCCTCGGGATAGGACGGCTCTCCGTCCACATCCCGGAAGCGCATTCTCTGAAGGAGAAGCGGCGCGTGGTGAAATCGATCACCCAACGCGTCCGCGCACGATTCGACGTGGCGATCGCCGAAGTCGACGACCAGGACCTGTGGCAGGTCGCCGCGATCGGCATTATCTCGCTCTCGAATTCAAGCCACCACGCGGACGAGGTGCTGCAGAGGGTGATCGCATTTGTCGAGCAAAACCTGCAATCTGGCTATCTCACGGACGTTCACACGGAGATCATGCACCTCGACTGAGCGCCTGCAGTTGCTTCCCGATCGCCGCGGTGGTCCCGGTTTTGCATCATGGCGTCTCGAGGATGATTGAATTTACGCTTTGCGTGATATAGGATCGTGCGATGTCTGATTCCCGTGAGGAATGACAGCCAGGGGAGAGAAGAGCTACGGACGAGAACCAAGAGCGGCCGCGCGACGATCGCTCGGATGGAACAGAACAGCACCAGCCCGCCACGGTGCGCGGGAAGCGGCCTGGCGATCGTTACGTTCGTGTAATTCGATCCTCAGAACTTCCTTCGACTGAGCAGAACTCGGTCTACTATGTGGCAGAGCCGACGACCCCGCAGACCAAGTTCGGGCGTCTCTACCGCCGTGTTCGCCTGCTTCTCATCGGCCGTCCTCTGGAAACGTCACAGGCCGTTCACCAACGACTCAGCAAAGTGCAGGCGCTCGCGGTCTTCTCATCAGACGCATTGTCGTCAACCGCGTACGCGACCGAAGAGATTCTGTTGGTCCTGGTCCTGGCGGGCACAGTCGCCTATAAGTACGTCATTCCAATCGGCCTCGCGATCGCGGCGCTGCTCGCCATCGTGGTCTTCTCGTACCGGCAGACCGTTCACGCGTATCCACAAGGTGGCGGCGCATACATCGTCACCAAGGACAACCTCGGCCGCGCGCCCAGTTTGCTCGCCGCCTCGGCCCTCTTAACCGACTACATATTGACCGTCGCGGTGAGTATTTCCGCCGGCGTGGCGGCGATCACGTCGGCGATAGCGAGTTCGAAATCGGTGGCGGTAGAGATTGCCGTGGTGGCGATTATCCTGATCACGATCGCCAATCTTCGCGGCCTGCGTGAGAGCGGACGCATCTTCGCGGTGCCGACCTACCTGTTCATCGTGGGCATGTCGATTCTGCTGGCGCTCGGACTCCTCTCCTGGATTGGCATCGGGATTACGCCGCACCGTGTTGTCGATACCATTCCGTCGGCGGTACAGCCGTTATCGGCGTTCTTGATCCTGAAGGCCTTTTCTTCTGGGTGCGCCGCGTTGACCGGTGTCGAGGCAATTTCAGATGGTGTGCCCGCGTTCAAAGAACCGCAGGACGAGAACGCGGCCAAGACGCTGGTCGCCATGGGTTTGATCCTCGGGTCCCTCTTCCTTGGGATCACGTTCTTGGCCAGGCATTACCACCTGGTGCCAGTCGCCAACCAAACCCTCGTCTCTCAGCTCGCCAGAGTGATCGCGGGCACCGGGCCGTTCTACTACTTCATTCAGGCTGCGACCGCCGGGATCTTGCTCCTGGCGGCCAACACGAGCTTCCAGGATTTCCCGCGACTCTCGTACTTCCTGGCGCGTGACCGCTTCTTACCGCACCAATTCACCTTTCGTGGCGACCGTCTCGGCTATTCGACCGGTATCGTGGTGTTGGCGATCGCTTCCAGCGTTCTCGTCGTGATCTTCAAGGCCGATGTCACGCGACTGATCCCACTCTATGCGGTCGGTGTATTCATCTCGTTCACCCTGTCGCAGGCGAGCATGACGTTGCGTTGGTGGCGCGGTCAGGCGGTCAAGCGCAACAACGTGGCGATGTTCATCAACGGCTTTGGCGCACTCACGACAGGCGTGGTCGCGATCATCATCATCACCACCAAATTCCTTGGTGGCGCCTGGATCATCCTGATGCTGCTGCCGATCTTCATCGTTGGGCTCATCGGCATTCGAAAACACTACGACAGTGTCTCCGAGCAACTTCGGCTAAACGCGCGGCAGATACGCAACAGGCCGATTACCTGGACGCGGGACTCCGCCGTCGTCGTGGCGATCGACACGTTGAACCGAGCCGCGGTTCGGGCCATCGACTACGCGCAGAACGTCTCTCGTGACGTCACCGTGGTGCATATTTCGGACGACATCGAGGAAGCCAACACCTTGCGCTCCAAATGGAGCGAGGCGGGAATCCAGCTGCCGTTGGTGATCATCGAGTCGCCCTACCGCGAACTCCTCGGACCACTGGTCAACTACATCGAACAACTGCACCGGGAAAAGGGAGGCACCACGCTGACCGTGGTGCTACCGGAATTCGTCCCGGTCCACGCGTACGAACTCCTGCTCCACAACCAGACGGCCTGGCGCCTGCGGACGGCGCTCTGGAGCCACCCGGGCATCGCGGTCACCAGCGTGCCCTATCACCTCAGCCGCTGAGCAGGGCGTCTTCTCCGTGTCGAATACTGCGAGAACTTCGCGGCGGTTTGCCGCCGCTCGGCCAGTAGTCGATACAACTCGACGCCGAGCCACGCGCCCTTTGACATTTCTCGTGGCCGCAGACCAGCACAACGAACATCGGCGGCGCGTTGCAATCGTCGGGCGTTAGTTCGCGACCGTCAGCCACCTGCCTGCTTCGGCTGTTCAGCGACCAATTCGTTCGCCAGCTTCCTCATCTCCGGACGAAGCGCGCGGGAGGCCGTCGCAACCCGCTGCAGGACGCTGGGAAGTGGCTGATCCGGAGTGGCCGGGATCTCGCCGATCTTTTCGAAAAGAAGCTGACGGTAGCGACGATCGAGCGCTGCGCGAACCGTCTTCACCGCTCGCCGGTCTTCTCCGAGTCCTGCCTTACGAACGAGATCGCGAATTTCGCTCATCCGGACTGGCAACGAAACCATTTCTTGGAGCGCTTTGCGGTTCCGCGTGATCTCTTCCACGTCCTCGAACCACGTCTCCGCGATCTCAAACGCGGAGCACGGTCCAGCTGTCCGTCGATCAACCTCGGACTTGAGATCCTCCCAGTCGACATCCGGCGGATCGTTGAGCGAGAAGAGTGGTGTGCGCTCCTCCACCCACATCCATGCACAGGCACACGAGACACGCAGGTAGTAGACGGCCGATAGCAAGTGATCGCGCGGTGATACCGGAAGCTTGTCAACCTGCGCCAATGGACCAATCAAGGCTGCCTGGGGAAGTTTTCCAAACAGTTCGAGGGGTCCGACCTCGATCAACTCAACGTGCGACCGGTCCACGCCCGATCTCGGATCGCTCAGAACCCTGGGCAAGAAGAAGTCAGTCAAGGGTCCGACCGGGCTGAAGAATATGCCCCGTTCAACGCGAGCATCGGCCACGTCATGATCGTGCAGGTCTTGCTCTAGAGCCACACGAACCAATCCGTTTTCGACGTCCAGCAGCGCCTGGAGCGCCTCGGCGCTGACCTGGGCAGGCTTGATCGTGTCAACCGAAAATTTCGAATCAGACGCCTGGAGGATCGGGCTTCGGTCTGGCGTCCGGCCGAAAAGCACGAAATCAGGGTTGGTCAGCTTGTGCCGACCTGCCTGGATCGCGATGCGCGGGTCGTCGTCCAACCGGATGACGGCGTCGAGCCGGAACTCCTGCCCGTTTGACAGTGGGCGAATCGCCCCGATCTGCGCATGCAAATACCGCGTCACGGCATCGGACCAGCAGTCACCAAACAGGCGGCTGGCGCCGCCTCGATCGCTCCACGTCATCAACTGGCGATCGAAGGTGGCGCTTATCAGATTCCTGCCGGGCAGCAGTTCGGAGAAGACATTACCGTCAACCTGCTGGAGCGATGGCCCCTTACCACGCAGTCGAAACAAATCAGCCTCCAAGAATCGAGCCTCAGTGCTCTCTTCCATTATGCCGTGACTTGCTGATCATCGCCGAGGTCGACCAGGTCAGGACCCCATCAGTACGTTCGGACCATTCAAGCGCGTCGAGGTCCGGCCAATACTCGAAATGGTTTGGAAGCAACCCAGGAACGGAGTCACGAGGAAAATCATGCAACAAACGGTGAATCTGGAACGTGTCGATCCGTTGACCGATCCCCGCTGGAACGCCCTAATCGACCGCTACACGGCGAGCCTGTTTCACTCGCCTCTCTGGATCAATGTCCTTCGCCAGACCTATGACATGGACGTGGTGGCAAACGTCTTCTTCGACGACGATGGACGCGCACTCGCCGGAATGCACTTCTGCGAAATCTCAGACATCCGCGGCGAGCGGGTTGTGTCGCTGCCATTTTCCGACTATTGCGATCCGCTGGTGACCTCAGCGGAGCAGTGGTCACTGCTTCGCGAGCCGCTTATCGGCTCGGGGCACCCGATCAATATGCGCTGCTTGCGCAACGACTTTCCGCTCCAGGATTCGGCATTTGGACAGCCCAAACGAGCACGCTGGCACGGGATCGACCTCCAGGTCTCGCCCGAGGAACAATGGTCCCGCATTGAATCGTCGGCGAGACGCGCAATTCGCAAGGCGGAGAAGACCGGGCTCATAGTTCGACTCGCCGAGTCCGAGGCAGACGTGCGCTCGTTCTTCAACCTGCATCTCGGCATCCGCAAGTACAAATATCGCCTGCTCGCGCAGCCCTACCGCTTCTTCCAGAATATCGCGCGCATCTTCTCGGAGGCTGGACAGTTCGCGCTCATGCTCGCGGAAGTCGACGGCGAGGCCGTAGGGAGTGTGATGTATCTCGGCTGGGGATCGACACTCTATTACAAGTTCAGCGCGTCGTCAGCCCAGCACCTCGAATACCGACCAACCGACCTTCTGATCTGGGAAGGAATGAAGTTCGCTTCGGAACATGGTTACACGTTCCTCGATCTCGGGCTGAGTGATTGGGACCAGGACGGGCTGGTGCGCTACAAGCGGAAGTTCGCCACCGAGGAGGGAACGATCACGTTCCTACACCATGCCGTCGAGCGTCCGGTCAGCCGCGCGGACCACGAGGTCCCCAAATTGCTCAGGCTGTTCACCGACCTACTGACCGAACCGAGCGTCCCGGACGAGATCACCGAACGCGCGGGTGATAGCGTCTACCGCTTCTTTGTGTAGAACAGCCCGCGGCAATCGATTACGATCGGAGTCCTGGCGAGACTACTGACCGCCGGGGACATTGAGGCCCCGGCGACGCTCTTCGAGCTGTCGTAGCACGCGACGGCGCCGGAGTCGCAACATCGCCAGTTCGCGTCGTAGACGAACTTCTTCCATGCGAAGGTACTGCCGGATGTCGGACTCACCACGTCGCAGCAGCAGGCCGATCTGACTCTTCCGCAACTGTGCGAGTTGACGATGAAGCTCGCCGATCTCGACACGATGCTGTGCGATTCGCGCGCGCATAGCGTCCAGTTCACGCGGCCGTGGTCCGTCCTCGGTCCGCGCCCAGATCGCGAGGAGACGCCGCAGCTGCTCGACATCGCCCGCGTCGCGCGCCGCATTCGCCATACGCATGACGGTCTCGCGACGGGCTTGATCGCGCGAATCTTCGGCCAGGTCTGGATGGACAAGTCTCGCGAGCGCACGGTAGAGCTGGCGC
The DNA here is from genome assembly GCA_963728335.1 of uncultured Chloroflexia bacterium. Lineage (GTDB taxonomy): Bacteria > Chloroflexota > Chloroflexia > Thermomicrobiales > Thermomicrobiaceae > CALAGB01. Next base: position 2,175,398 of record CAVSJP010000002.1, on the reverse strand, counting down.
AACGTGATGTTGTCATCACCGTTCCGGCTCACGACCTCGCCGCGCATTTCCTGTTGAGCGGTCCGACGATGACGCCATTCGGCCCACCAGGCAGCCTCTTCCGCCCGGCTCTTTTCCTCTTCCCTGTCCAGCTCGTCGTCTGAAAGTGAACGCCCTACAAATGAGAGGCGCTCCAGCCTGGCTTCCATTCGCTCTACTTCGGCTCTCAGCCGCTCGGCCTCGGCGCGCAGCGAACCGTGGCGTTCGTCGATACGACGCCGGAGCCCCTGCTGTTCGGTTTCCTCTTCGGCGAGAAGCTGACGAATTTGTGTCGACGCTCGAGCGACACGGAGTATTTCCAGTTCTAGCTGGACTCGTTCGAGCTCGTCGATGCGTGCAGGTAGCACTGAGTCCCCATGGTCATGTGAAATCGAAACGACGCTTATCCGAGCAATTTTACCCGGCTCACCCTTGACCGACCACTATGGCCGTCCAATCTCCGCGGTGAACAGGAATCAAGTACTATACGACCCAACTGAACGCACACCGATAATCGAATCCAGAGGAGCGATCAATGAAAATGAACGCCTGGCAGCTGGTCGTAAAGGCGCTCGAAGCGGAAGGTGTCAACCACGTCTTCGGATTGCCGGGGAATCCCAAGCACCTGTACGACCAGCTCTTTGACTCGAAATCGGTCAAGGCAATTCTCGTTCGCCACGAGACGTCGGGTGCCTTCATGGCCATGGCTTACGCGCGTGTAACAGGCGGGGTCGGATGCTGCTTTGGCTCGCCTGGTCCGGGCGTGGCCAATCTGGTCCCGGGCATTCTCGAAGCCTACTCCGGATGCACGCCCGTGCTTGCCTTCGGCGTGCGCGCCAGCACCAAGCTCGAAGGAATGGGCGCGTTTCAGGAGAACGATCAGCTCGGACTCTTCAAGCCGATCACGAAGTGGGCGGTGACGCTCGAGCGACCGGAGCGCATCGGTTGGACCGTTCGCCGAGCGATTTCGATCGCCACGTCCGGCAAACCCGGTCCCGTGTACATCGAGATTCCGGCCGATATTGCCCTCGAATCGGTTGAGATGCCGGAGTACAAGCCTGCGGACCGTTCGATTCGGCCGGCTGCCGACCCGGAGAAGATTGACCAGCTTGTCGATCTGCTGGAGCAGAGCGAGCGGCCGGTCGTCGTCTGCGGTGGCGGGGCCATTCTCTCAGGAGCGTATGCCGAGGTGGAAGCGCTGGCTGACGGTCTGGGAATTCCGATTCTCGTCACGCCAGGCGGACGAGGAATTATCGCTGAGACCCATCCGTTGTTTGCCGGTTCAGTCGGCCTCTATCGCACGCAGTACCCGCGCTCGGTCTACCAGGAGGCGGACCTGCTCATCACGGTCGGCTCGCGCATGGAGGAATTCCAGTCCGGCGTGTTCCAATACTTTCCGGAGGGAGCCACGTTCGTTCAGATCGACGTCGACCCCTTCGAGTTTGGTCGCAGTTGGGTCCCGGACGTCGCGATTCAAGCCGACGCATCGATCGCACTGGGTCAGCTACTCCAGGCTGCGCGGAAGCGAGGGCTGAACGCACGACCCGGTCGCGTCGACGATCTCATTCAGCGTCGCAAGGCCGCGATTGAAACGATGATCGCGGATGTGTCAGTCGTGTCCTCGCCGGTACTCGCCAAGACCGTCGTCCACGAGATCAACACCGTCTTCGGTAAAAACACGATTCTCGCGCTCGAGAACGGTGGAGCTGACCTCTGGTCATATTACTGGCCGTATTACCAGGTGCTCGATCCGGGGTGCCTCATCCCACCGGCCGAGCAGACCGCGATGGGTTTGGGTGTCTGCGGAGCAATCGCCGCCAAGCTGGCCCGGCCGGACCGACAGGTCGTCTGCACGACCGGTGACGGCGCATTCCAAATGGCGATGCACGAAATCGCGACCGCGGTGCAGGAAAACGCGCCGGTGACCTGGGTCGTACTCAACGACCAGGCGCTCGGCTGGCCACAGTGGACGCAGCGCGAGGGACTCTCGAACCGGGTCATCGCCACCGACTTCACCGCGCCGTTCGACATTGTTCGCGTCGCGGAGGCGGCAGGTTGCTGGGCGACCAGGGTTGAGGAGAGCGGACTCTTGAATGGAGCGCTGACTGCGGCCAAGCAGGCTAACGCGGATGGCCGTCCAGCCGTCGTCGACGTGCGGATCGATCCAAATGACCATCATGAAGGTTTTTTTGAGTTTCACGAAGTGCGATAATGGACGCTTGAGGCGGCCGGGTCTTCACGCGTGACCGCGGGCTTACGTCGTGGAAAGGGAATGGGCTCAGTGCTGGACCACAGTGGAATGTCACGAGTACGGTACGAGGATGCCTTCCGTGCCGTCGGGAACTACCTCGATGCCAACACGTTCACCCAGATCGTTATCGTCGAGACCCCCGAAGGATTTCTGATTAAAGGGCAAGTGGCATCTGGGGAAGGGGTAGGCGACACAATATACAGCTATCCGCAGACCTATCTCTTCACTAACGAGGATATCGACACTTTGATCGAGGCTGCGTATCAGCGCCGCGGTAAGACGGGCCAACTCGGCCAGTCGTAACGAATACGATATGATTCTCGCGCTCGCTGTTGCATCGAACAGCGAGCGATGCTCTCTGGGGGCGGATCGGGCCCGGTGGCCCGTGCAGTCTTCAAAACTGTTGTGGGGGGTGACGAGCCTCCCAGGTGGGTTCGACTCCCATGCGCCCTCGCCACCCGCAGTTCACCGCCAAATCTCCGCTTGATTACCTGCGACGTACCGACGCGGTACGACCGTCCGCGCTCTTCAACGAACCTCCAGATCACAATTCTTGGGTATCCTTCAATGTCAATCTTGTTCCCTAACAAGGCTGAAATGAGATCTCGTCCTTCGCGGCATCTCTCTTGCTCTTGCACGTATGGGTTGCGCGAATCGGGTCACGCGGCCAGTTCGCGTTGAGCCCGACCTGGTGGGTCGAAACATGCCGTTCGCGCGCATTGGCGGATCGACTTCCGGCGAGTAAGATGGGAGCGGGAAGGATCGATCGACAGCTTCAACATCAATATGGTCACGCTCGTTGCAGGCGCCCGCGGTGCCATGCGCGTGTGTCGACGGTGTCTTCCGCCAACACATCGACTGAGATCGAACCTCATTGGCCCGTGGAAGGGTTAATCACCGGTGCGGCTCAGCCATCTATTGCCGATATTCACTGGGGTTGTGCACAGGTGCAAACTGTTGGGAAGCCGACGTTCAGTTCATCCGCGCTGTTCGCAACGGCGCTGTAGATTGGCCAACGTCGTGCCGGGCTCGACTGATACGACACACAAGCAACCGGCATTGGAGCCGAGTCCCTCGCTGGCCGGGTACGGGCTTCCGCACGACAAACCGCACTTTGGTGAGAATGGGTGAACACGATGAGTCAGCAGAATCTGTTCAAACGAATCACGACAAAATTGCGCCCGCGTTCCAGACGGCGCACCGACGAGCTCGCCAACATCCGGATCGAGTTGCAGCGCCGTGGCGTACGCGTTGATCAACTCTCCGACCCGGATATCGAGGCCGCTATCTCCAACGGCCGCCGGGTACTCGGCTCCGCCAGTGTTCGCGGGAGCGACGTGACCGGAGCTTTCGTCGTCCTGGTCCGCGATCAAGAAAAGCTCTGACGACGCCCGGATTCGGCACCGTCTCGGACGGGACTGTGACGAGTTCTGGCGGCCTGGGCCATCTGGGTCCCTATTGACAAGTAGTGGCGCAGGAAGCGGTGCATCACTTCCGGGGCGGGCCAAACCAAGGGCGAGGAAATGAACGCCCGCGTCCGGAACAGTGCCGATGAGGTGTTGCGCGAGACGCAGCAAGCGGGCGGATCGCCGGTGGACTCCGCTGACGGATCGGTACAGAGCGGCGGCACTCTCGACGTCGATATGCCCGTCAATGACACGCCGCAGCGCCCGTCCCGCCTCGTCACCAAACCCGAGCGCCAGGCGAATCCCCTCCGCGGTGAGTGGAAGGCACTGCCCGGCTGCGTCTCCCGCAGCAAAGACATTTCCGACCACGGGCTCAGCCTCGAACCATGGAATCATTCCGCCTCGCACCGGTCTCCCATCAAGTCCCAGATGCTTCGAGAAACCTGCTAAGTCCCGACTTTACGTCAACCCTCCGGTCGTACGATCCAATGCCGATGCGAAGCTCGTCTCCCGCCGGAAAGACCCAGCCATACCCTCGCTTGACGACCGTGGGAATGTAGTAGAAGTGCAGACCCTCTCCTTCACCTGGCACGTCAGCCTCGACCGCCACCGTCACCTGCAAATTCAGATCACCAGCCGATCTTCCCCCGGTTGCCAGCACACCCCGCCACCCGGTGGCATCAACAAAATGATGCGCTGTGAGCCGCCCCTGCGAGGTGGTGACGGTGGATCCGTCGAACGCGCGAACCCGGGCTTTGAGGAAGCGTGATTCGCTCTGATCCGCCAGCAGCAGGCAGAAGCGACGGTGATCGATGATGCAGTATGGAGACGTCAGCGGGAATCGGCCGACGCCCCGGGGGTCGTGGAAATAGGCATTGCCATACTGCTGAATGATCGCGTCGCGGGCGTTGAATCGTTCGACAACCGCGACCGGCATGGCGCAGGCCGAGCGCTGAACCGCGCCAATGTCGTGCTGGTCGACCATCAAGGCCCGGCGTCCCAACTGCATACTCGCAGCCAGGCCGGCATAACTGGCGCCTGCAATGATCACGTCGTAGAGCTCGCTCTCCATACTCCGCTCCCCGCTGACTCGAACTGCACACACGCGAACGCTCCGCACCACGTTCGACCTCGGCGTCAAACCGGCATGTCACCCGATCACGACGAACGTCGTCGTCGATCCGACCCCCGATATTCCTTGAATATCTCGCATCACCAGACGGCCGATATCCTCGTTTGACGGTCCGTCGACGATGATTACCAGGTCGTAACTCCCAGAGACGATATCTGCCGTGTGAACACCAGGAACCCGGCGGAGCTCGTCCTGCACTTTTTCGGCCATTCCCACTTCTGTGCTCGCCATGACATAGGCTCTGGCCAAGGAGTGCCACCTCTCTTCAAAGACATGTGCAACTCGCGAACGTTCTCAGTCGACACGGTGATGGCGCTCGAAATACCGTGAGTCATTCAGATTGTCAATAGCAGACCGATCGTTGTGTCACGGTCAGACGGCATGTTCACGTGACACACGATCTGGCGCTAAGATTCAGCATCGGTCGCGACTCAGCGTTTCGATCCGGAAAGCAGAGAGCCAATGTCTTCAGAGATTTTCGACTGGATTGTCGTTGGTGCCGGTCCCGCCGGTTGCGTACTCGCTGCGCGCCTCAGCGAGTCAGGGAAATACTCAGTTCTGCTCATCGACGCCGGGCCCGACTATGGACCGGACCTGCGCAACTGGCCCGGCGAACTGCTCGATACCGGTGGTCCCGCCGTCGAATCCCATTCCTGGCAATTCTTCCACCGAGGTCAGATCGGCGGCCGTCGGCTCTCGCTCCCGCGGGGACGTGTCTTTGGGGGCTGCAGTTCGGTCAACTCATGTATTTGGCTTCACGGCTCAGCCGCCGACTACGACGAATGGGCCGCGCTCGGCAATCCAGGCTGGGACTACGCATCGCTCGCGCCGCACCTCTTCGCCGCGGAGCGAGACCCGCTGTGCACGACGGCCACGCCGGGCGATCATCCGATCGACGTCTGGCGGGTGCCGTTGAGCGACTCGTCAGCCATCGAACGAGCCCTGGTGACTGCCGCTGACGAACTGGAGATCCCGTTCACCGCCAATTTGAATGGTTCTGCAACCCAGGTGCCCGGAATCGGCAAAACGCCGAAGAACATTCGCGAGGGCATTCGACTCAATGCCGCGCTCACCTACCTGGAGACGGCGCGGGAGCGTTCGAATCTGTCATTGATGCCCGACACGTTGATCGACCAAATCCTGTTTCGGGGCAAGCGCGCAGTCGGCGTCCGCACCGTGGACGGCATCGAGATCAGCGCCAGAGAGACGATCCTCTCAGCCGGGGCCTACGGTTCTCCGGCCATCCTGCTCCGCTCCGGCGTTGGGCCACGTGAGCACCTGAGCGAGGTCGGCATCCCGGTGCGGGTCGACCTGGCCGGCGTCGGCGAGCATCTCATGGATCACCCGTATCTCGCACCGTACACCAGCGGACACACGAGCTTTTTCATTGCGCGGGACGGCGTACCCGAGCGGCCACGATTTATTGAGACCATGATCAAGGCGCGTAGCCATCAGGTACGCAACGAGATCGACCTACATCTCTATCCGCGTGAACTGCCAGACCCCGAATCCGGGACAGTGGGTTCTCGGGTTTGGAATCAGCCTCCAGTACGCTCGATCCGTCGGACGGGTTCGGCTGACGTCTCGCGACCCACTGGCTCCGCTCGATATCGATCACGGTTACTTCAGTAACCCGCTCGATATGGAGGCGCTTACCGACGGCGTGGAACTGGTGGAGCACCTCACCAGCACCGCTCCTCTTGTCCAACTACTTGATGGTCCGGTGCTGGCCAGACCTGCCCGGTTTGACCGCACGGCCATGCAGGAGATCATTCGGTCCGAAGTCGGCACCACCTTCCACCCGTCGAGCACCTGTCGCATGGCGCCCGACTCCGACCCGCTTGCGGTCGTCGACAGCGCGACGCGTGTGCACGGAACGAGTGGATTGCGTGTGGTAGATGCGTCGATATTCCCGCATGGTCCGCGCTGCAACCTGCACGCTCCGACTGTGGCCGTGGCTGAACGCGCCGCGTCCTTCATTCTCGGCGACGTCAAGTCTCAGGTGTAACGTCGTCCGCAATCAGCCCCGAACGACGGCGTCCAAGAGTCATTCAAACAGTCGCTTATTAACAACTTGTCATTCACAACAACACCACATTCTCGAAATAATGAATCTGTGTTCGCCGTGTTGAGCGAACATAATACTAGAGGCGTGTTGCTGGCGAGTTCGTCCAGGAATGTCGCATGGTCGGTAGTGCGTTGTAGCAACTCTTACGCTCTTTAGCGCGACGCGTGAGGACGGCAACCCTTCCACTGGTGGTCATCCGGTATTCAGGGACAGTCCCGGCACACCAGATTTCGTGATAGACCACGGGAGGATTGCACATTGAAACGTGAACTTCATTTTGGCGAACTATTGGAAGCGGCCTCAAGCGGCACGCTTTCCCGGCGCCAGGTATTGAAACGAGCCGCGGCACTTGGTCTCGCGGCACCGGCCATCTCGCTGCTTCTGGCAGCGTGCGGCGGAGGAAACAGCAGCAGCACCCTACCACCAACCACGTCCACCGGCACGTCATCCGGCGGTACGACCTCGAACCCAACCGCGATGTCCTCGCCCGGTACTACCGGCTCAGCGTCGCCAACCGCCGCATCGACCACAGGTTCGACGTCGGGATCCGGGCAGCGAGGCGGCGGCGGTCAGGTGCGGCTACTCTGGTGGGAAGCGCCAACGATCCTGAATTGCCACCTTTCATCGGGCACCAAGGATTTCGACGCGGCGCGCATCTGTCTCGAACCACTCACCGAGACTCTGGCCGACGGCACGATGATCCCGGTCCTGGCGGCCGAGATCCCCTCGCTGGGCAACGGCGTCACCAAGGATGGCACGAGCGTCACGTACAAATTGCGCCAGGGCGTCAAGTGGCAAGACGGACAGGACTTCTCCGCCGACGATGTCGTCTTCACCTGGCAGTGGCTGACCGACAAGCAGGTCGCGGCAACGACAGCCGGAAACTACGAGTCGATCAAGACGGTCGAGGCGGTCGACCCGCACACGGTCAAAATCACGTTCACGGACCCGAATCCGGATTGGGCTACCCCATTCCGCTCCGGTGAAGGCGTCATCCTGCCGAAGCACATCATGCAGGACTATACCGGCAGCAAAGCCCGCCACGCTCCCTTCAACCTGAAACCGATCGGCACGGGACCGTATAAAGTCGATAGCTTCACCCCCGGTGACAACGCACAATATTCGCTCTATCAGGACTATTGGGACCCGGGAAAGCCGCACTTTGACAGTGTGAGCATGAAAGGCGGGGGCGATTCGACTTCCGCGGCTCGCGCCGCGATCCAGTCCGGCGAAGTCGATTACGCCTGGAACATCCAGACCGAGGAAGCGGTCATGAAGCAGATTGAGTCCACTGGAAGCAAGGGCAAGTTCATCACCTGGGCTGGTGGCGGCACCGAAAAGCTTCTGATCAACCACTCCGATCCACAAACCGACCAGGGCGGACAGAAATCCAACAAGAACGTTCCGCATCCGCACTTCAAAGTGCTTCAAGTACGGCAAGCGCTCAACCTGTCGGTCGACCGCGATTCCGTCGCGACGCAGCTCTATGGCCGCGGTGGCAAGGCCACTCCGTTCGTCCAGAACAACGTCACGACGATCTTTCCAGATGGTATCAAGTACGAGTACAACCTCGACAAGGCCAAACAATTGCTCGACCAGGCCGGTGCCAAAATGAACGGCAGCGTTCGCGAGCTCAATGGCCGGCCGCTCCACTGGACGTATCAGACGTCGGTCAACTCGGTGCGCCAGAAGAACCAGGAGATCGTCAAGCAGTCGCTGGGGCAGATCGGCGTTCAGATCGAGATCAAATCGATCGATGCGTCGGTCTACTTCTCGGGCGACCCGGGCAACACCGATACGACGAATCACTTTTACGCCGACCTCGAGATGTACACCAATTCCCCGGGGAGCCCGTTTCCGATCCTCTGGTTCCAGCGCTACCTCTCGACCATGATCGCCCAGAAGGAAAATGACTGGGCGGAGCCGAACTATGCGCGCATCCAAAACCCGGACTTCGACAAGCTGTACAACCAGGTCTCACAGGAGATGGACCCGCAGAAATCGACCGCAATGTTCAAGCAGATGATGCAGTTGGCCTGGGATCAGGTCTTCGAACTGGGAGAAATCGCGCGGCAGAACGTCGCTGCGGTCAGCAATAAGTTGCAGGGGCAGAAGACGAGCCAGTGGACCTACGACACCTACGACATCAAGGACTGGACCCTCTCGGGCTAGCGCTCCAACTCGAGGCGACGATCCGAGCCATGCCGAAACCCCGGGGCCAACGTGGCTCCGGGGTTTCGCGAACTGGCCGTTATGGATGAGACGACGACCGTTAGCGGGCCAGGGCTCCCATCGGATCCCACGCCGGCAAGACGATCGGCTCTTGATCGAGTGCCTGCTGTAGATTGGCGGGAAGCATGCTCTTGCGAGCGGCGATCTCAAACGTGTACTCGGCGAACCAGTTGTCGTTCATCGTGTAGAAACCCCGCTCGCCGTTCTCGTCGCCCCAGCTATTTTCGACGCGCCAGCGGCGCGGCTGGCCATCCACCACATCGATACCGGTGAAGAGCATTGCGTGCGTCATGAGGGTCTCGTGGTACTGGAGGCGTCCAGGCTTGTCGAGGTCGAACTCGGCATCGTACAGCCCAGCGTAGTCAAAGAGGTCTTTGTCCCAGATTCCGAGATCGCGACGCATCATCTTGCCGACGTCGCAGCCGAACCAGACAGGCTCGCCGCTGACGATCGTCTCTTGAGCGATGCGCTTCATCAGGTCGATTTCGACGTTCAGGTACTTGACGATCGCACCACCAACCACGTTACCGAGATAGTCGACCGTGAACGTGTGCCCGAACGGGCTACTGGGTCGCGGGTCGTTAACCAGGCAGACGTACTCGTCGATCGGCAAGGTAATGTACTTCTCTGCGAACTGCTGAGGAGTCATCTCGCCGTCACGATGGAAAACGCGGTCTTTGTCCATCCACTGCCAGTCGAACGACTCCGGCGGAGTGCCAAGATGGATCGAGACGATACGGTAGATCGTGGCGAGGATCTCTTCTTTGCGCGCTCGCACCTGGTCCATCGACGCGCCGGAGGCGTGAAGGTCGCGCAGCGTTCGGGCCCCCTGACGCAGCTGCGTTTTCACGATACGGTTCATATTCATCGTGGCCGACGAACTCTCGGTCTCCGGCATGACAGACTTCGGCACGACACCGTGCTTCTTGATCAGGTTGACGAACATGTTCCACTGTCCGCCGTCGTCGATCGGCCTGTCGAGCAGAGTCGCGACTGTGCGGTCGTCGGAATCACGATCGATCGTCTCGATGATCGCCTCCAGGAAGTAATTTGCCCGCTCGACTTTGTCCCAAAAGAGCGTGTAGCTCTGGCTGAATTCAAAGGTCTTGAGGTTCATGGCCTTCATGGCACCGACCCGGAACAGGTTCAAACCCGCGAACATCCAGCAGCGGCCGGTTCGCTTCTGGTTGGTGACTCCCCAGTCATCGAGAACGGTCGAAAAAGTCGGAGTGATGCTGGTGGCGATCGCGTGATCGAGTGCGACGTCTTCGATCGAAACACGGGCGACAGCGTTCTGCGCGAGTTTGTTGGCGGAGCGCTCGCCGAACTTCTCCCGATAGCTGTGCAGCAGATCCGGGGTCAAGACTCCGGAACCAGTCGTCGTCTCCGGAGAGGTGGTGAGGGCGCTTGTTGCGTTCATCAAGAACTCCTAACATTGTCGGCAGCACACATCATCGATACTACACCAGTCTCGACTCGCCCGCACCTGCACCTCGACCCTGGCCGTTTGCGAAGTCATGACACGGTCTGTTAGCGTTACGCTTCGTGAGCATAATTTGGCACTGGTCTTCACGCGAGACGAGCGTGAAAGGGTCTCATGCGCTTTCGACGCAATCCCCTCGTGCACATCATCATCCTCGTCCTCGTGGCGGGGGTCGCGGTCATCGGTGTCACTTCGAATCACTTCGGGATTCACGGGCTGCACCGACATGCCACGGCGCCAACCGTCACCGTCAGTCCCGTCTCCTTGTCAGAACAGCGACAGCGCCTCGAGGATGCCCGAACGCTGCGGTTCCAGGGCCGCTATGCGCAAGCAATCTCATCGCTCCAACCAGTCACTATCTCGCCAGAGCTCGAAAATTCAGCGGCGGCGTTGCTCGAAATCGCGAAGGATCAAGTCGCGCTGGGAGACACCGGGGACGCCTATGACACCCTGCATCGGATTCGCACCCGGTTCGCACAGTCCGCTGCCGGAGACGAAGCGCAGTTTCACCTGTCGCAGCTCGAAGCCAGCCGCGGCGACCTTGCGGCGGCAATCACCGACCTGCAAGCGTATCGATCGCGCCACCCCGAGATTACCGGCTACATCGATCTGCTGATTGCCAAGGACCAGCAACAGCGCGGGAGGCTCTCAGACGCACTGAAAACGGCGGAGTCTGTCGCCGCGTCGGACCTCATCGATCGCGCGAGGGTCGAAGCGCTCGAACAGATGAGAACCATTCAAAAGATACAGAAGAACGACGCGGCCTACCTGGACGCTACCGACCAGTTGCTCCGTCTCGCAACCATTCCAGCGTACCGGTCTGAACTTCGCTATCAGCGCGCCAGTGCCGAACTGCGGCTCGGACAGAAGGACGCCGCACTGGCCGACTTGCGGACGGTCTTGAGCGAGTATCCCGATTCCGGCTATGCGCAGAATGCGATTGCCGACCTGCGAAAGCTCGCGGGCGCCAATGCGGTATCCGACGAGCAACAGGCGTTGGTGGCCTACGACGGTGGCGATTACCAGTCCGCCTCGGTGTCGTTCAATCATCTCGTGACGGCCGATCCGGCGAACGGTCGTGCCTGGTACTATCTCGCGATGTCCAAGCTCCGCAATGGCGATAGCTGGACCGCTGCCGTCGAGCTCAAATCGATGGCGGATCGATACCCGTCCAGCCCATTCACTCCAGGCGCCCTATTCACGGCTGGTCAATTGTTCGAAGACGAAGACGACCCGGATGCGGCGCTCTCCGTCTATCAAATCCTGATTGACAAGTTCGGCACAAGCGTCGAAGCAACGAATGGACGCGTTCGAGCCGGACTCATCCTGTACCAGCGGGGCAATTTCGCCGCGGCCATCAACCAATTCGTGGCGGTTAGGGGCAGCGGGAGCGTTTCTGCCGAGGCAAGTTTCTGGGAAGGAAAGTCATTCCAGCAATCCGGCAACAGTGATCGCGCCAAGCAGGCCTGGACCCACGCCAGCGAAGCCGATCCTACCGGGTTCTTCGGATTGCGCTCGGCTCAGCTACTGAACAACGAAAACCCGATCACCGTGAAAGATCCCGTCACGTCGCTGGCTGTGCCCCTCACCCCGGCAGATGCCGCGGACCTGACGTCCTGGTACGCCAATTACGGCACAACTGTCGAGGCTGCCCAGGCATCCGTTCAGCAAGATCCCGGATTCCAGCGCATGAACCTGTTGTTCGATCTCGGACTCTCCACCCAGGCAGACTGGGAGATGAGCGCTCTGTCCGATACCTACACCAGCAATCCCACGCTGCTTGGGACATTCGGAGACCTGTTGGCCGGCAACGGGCACTACAACGAAGCCTTTCGGGTCGGTTTGCGGCTCCAGTCGGTGGCCGATGATAGCGGCATGCGTCTGCCCCGCGCCATGCAGCGGCTCGCCTTTCCGCTTGCGTATCCGTCGCTGATCGAGACGCAAGCCTCGGCGCATAATGTCGATCCGTTCCTCTTTCTGGCGCTGATTCGCCAGGAGAGCGGCTACGATCCTTCGGCAACGTCCGCGTCAGACGCGCGCGGACTGGCCCAGGTCATTCCGTCAACCGGAAAGGGATTGGCTCAAGCACTCAGGACCGGCGATTTCAACGCGGACATGCTCTACCGGCCGGCCATCGCGGTGCAGTTCGGCGCGCTCTATCTGGCAGATCAGCTGAGCCATTACAACGGTCAAATCTATCCCGCGCTGGCCGGCTACAACGCCGGCGACGGCAACGTCGATAAATGGTTGACTGGCAAGAACCTCCGGGACCCAGACCTCTTTGTCGAGACGATCCCGTTCCCCGAGACTCACGACTACGTTCAAATCGTCTACGCCAATTTCCTTAATTACATTCGTATCTATCGCTAGCGCCCGTCTGGTATTCTGGGATTGAGTGCCAGTGCGATGTTCCGGCAGTCAGCCGGAACAAAGAGTGACAGGAGGGCACAATGGCCGAACTAAAAGGAAAGCGCGTGGCGATGGTGTTGGCGCGCAACTTCGAAGACGTCGAGGCGACTGATCCGAAAGCGTACCTCGAGAAGCAGGGCGCGTCGGTTACGATTGTCGGGCTCGAAAAGGGATCGATTCAAGGCAAGAAGGGCGCGACACTGGACGCTGACACGACCTTCGACGACGTGTCCGTCGACCAGTTCGACGCGATGGTCATTCCTGGTGGCGGCTCGCCGGAGCAGCTCCGAGTCCACGATGGGCCGGTCAAGTTCACGCAGGACTTCGTTGCGTCGGGCAAGCCAGTTGCCGCCATCTGCCATGGCGCGCAGCTCTTGATCTCCGCCAACGTGTTGCAGGGCAAGACGATCACGTGCGTCAAGACGATTCGGGATGACGTCAAGAACGCCGGAGCGACCTATGTTGACAAGGCGCTGGTGGAAGACGGAAACCTGATCACGTCACGCGTTCCCGGCGATCTCCCACAGTTCGACGAAGCGGTCGCCAAAAGTCTGTCAAAGGTAACCGCCTGATTCAGTGCCCAATGCAGAGACGGCGGCCAAGTGGCCGCCGTCACCGCATTTCTCCTCCACACGCGCGGGATTATGTGCTGGGAATAATGAGTACCTGGCCGGTGACGACATACGCCCGGTCTGTAAGTCCGTTCGCCTCCATCAACGCTTCGATTGTCACCCCGAACTGCTTGGAAATGGCATACAGCGTATCGCCGTGTTGAACGGTGTAGGTGATCTGCGGGGATGGAGCTGGGGATTGCTGTGTCACTTGCGGTGCCACATCTCCCTTGGGGATCGCCAGGACGCTTCCGACCTGGATGATGTCGGCGTCGGAAATCCCATTCTGGTACATCAAGTTCTGCACGCTGACACCAAACTCGTTCGCAATCAGCGCGAGCGTGTCTCCTGGTTCGACAATGTGAACGCCGAGGTAGGGCGCATCGGCCGGCAGCTTGCCCGATGAATCCGGAATGTACAGCGTCGACCCGCTATTGATGACGTCGCCTATGTTGATCCCGTTCGCCGCGGCAATGAGCGACGCGGAGACTCCGTACTGCTCGCCGATCGTCGATAGGGTCTCACCATCGATGATCTCGTGAGTTGCCGGTGTGTGCACGGTCGTATTCGCGTCGGGCGTGGCCTCCGGCGCCGACGCCTCCGCGGTTGGAGAGGCCGTCGGTGCTGCGACGGTCGGCGCAGGGGTCACGGTCGACGCCGAGGTCGCTATCGGTGTTGGACTCGCCGCTACCGTCCCGGCGGCGGCAGCTGTCGGGCTTGAGACCGCCGTTGATGAGAGGACTGGAACAGAACTCGCGGCCGGCGTTGGCTCGAGCGCGATAGGAGTCGGTGTAATCGCTGCCAGCGCCATGACCGTGGGAGTTGACTGCACGACCGCCGCCGTGGTGCCATTGCTCGCCGACGCTGACTGATCGCTGAACCAGCCGGACCGGGAGCCCCGGAAAGTCACCGCGGCAATAAGCACAATAACCGAGAAGGCCATGACTCCGGCCACGAGGAACGTGCGCCGTTCGAATCGTTCGGCGAGGCCAGGCGCAACCGGCGTATCTGGAATCTCCGGAACTGCTCGCTGAAATCGCCGGCATTGAACGTGACGAGCCGTGAGGCAGAACCGCGCCTGGTAGTCGACCGAGACTCGCTTCGACTCATTCAGGGCGATGCAAATACAGCCGTCGGCGCGTGCTTCGGCAAATGGGCAGCTCGATGGAGTGAATTCGGATGAATTGGCGGCCATGGGTTGTCGCGCCTCCACTGTGTACGTACACACGTGGCACAAGAATAGCACAGATTGAGGCGCTTGCCAGCCCACACGTGATTGAGAACTGGAAAGGTGGATTCGAAGGGGTTGAAATCTGGTCACTCCAGTGGTGGATCTGCGAAAAGCAATGGCAGCGGCGGCGCGGTCATCGATCGAAATCGCCAACAAGCTTCAAACCCAGGGCGTGCTCGGGCCGCGCGAATGGAGGACAACGCGCACGTCGCCTTCATCGGAGCAAGGGTAGACCGCGACGTGTGACAATCCGTGGCATCCGCCGCAAGATCACACGCCAACCCGCGTCGCTATCTCTTGGAGCACACTCACCGAGAAAAATGAGGGGCCGGTGACGCGACGAGCCGCTTCGTCACATCACCGGCCACCCCGGCGGGGATCAAGTTAGGTTAATCGTCAGGAATGCGACAGTTCGGTTGTGCCGCGGCTCGGAAGCAGTGCGTCGTAAGCGGCGATCAGCTTAGGTGCCCAGTGCGGCCACGCTAGACTCTCCTCAACGCGCCGCCGTCCGTAGGCGCCCATCGACGCGCGACGATCCGGATCGTCCATCAGCGTCGCCAGCGCCTGTGCGAAGGCCATCTCGTCATTTGCTGGGACGATCATGGCGGCGTTCTGGGCAGTGAACCGGTTCTCGAGAAGATCAAACGCCACAATCGGCTTGCTCAGTGCCATGAACTCGGAGATCTTGATCATCGACGAGCGGTCATTGAACGGATTCGACGGGTCCGGATCGACGCAGATGTCCGCGGCCGACAGGTAGCGACGCAGGTCGGCGTCACTCACCAGACCGGTGAACCAGACGTTGTCATCCAACCCAAGACGCGTCGAGAGCACTCTCAGGTCGTTCCAGGCGTCGCCTGTTCCGACCAGAACCGCATAGAAATCGGTACGTCCCAGGTCGTGAATCAGGTGGTGAAATGCGCGGAGCAGGTAGTCGACCCCGTCCTGGTATCCCATTACGCCGACGTAGCCGATGACGGTCTGCCCGCGTGACCGCAGCTCGGGATCGGGCTCGACCAGCTTGACGCGCTCCAATTCAGGCCCGTTTCGAACAATCGTGATGTGTTCGGGAGCCACGTCGTCGCGGCGCATCTCCATCTCCCGGTAGGACTCGTTGGTTGCGATCACTTCGTCCGCCACTTTGCATGAGAGCCGCTCCAGCAATACGAGCGCTTTATAAACGAACGGTCGTCCGCCACCGGCAAACCGCGCGCGATACATCTCCGGCGAAAGATCGTGGTGATCGAAGACGAAGCGCTTACCGAACAGCTTGAAGAACGCCCCGATGACGAACATCGTGTCCGGCGGGTTGTGCGAATGGATCACGTCGAATCCGCCCCGAATCGCCACCCACAGCGAGAGAAAGAACGACACTGCGGTCGCGTAGGTGTATTCCGCCAGGTAGCCCCACAAGCCGTTCCCGGACGGTGGCTTCGGATAGCGAATGACGCGCACGCCGTGAACTGATTCGGTACGCGGTTGACCTTCGGCCCGCGGGCAGACGACCGTGACCTCGTAGCCCACATCCGCGAGGGAGAAGGATTCTCGCCGCACACGTCCGTCTTGTGGATACGGCTGATTTTCGAGCAGCATCAGGATCCGTCTACCAGCAGATGCCTTCATATTCCCCCCGCAGATTCCCGTTCACGTTCTCTAGCCCGACGAGATCGATCAGGACCTGACCTGGCCGGACCTTGTTTCCGATGTTTTTGAAGCTTGACCCCCCATTCGCGACGACCACGACCTCTGACTCATTCAACACGTCGTCCAGGTTGCCGCGCATCAGGTTCGCGATGTGCGGCAGGGTTTCCTGGATGAAGCTACGGTTGGCACCGATCAGCTTTGGTAGTTCGACGGTCTCGTCAAAGACGCTGACCGAGTAGCCCCGGCCAACAAGCGTCTCGATAAGCGGAACGACCGAGCTTTCTCGCACGTCGTCCGTGCCGGCTTTGAAGCTCAGTCCGAGAATACCGACCGATTTTCGACCGGTCTGCTCGACCATTCGGATTCCGCGCTCGATCTGACGCTGGTTGCTCTCCATGATCGACGCGAGCAGCGGACTCGCCACGTCCCGCTCCTTCGCGCGATAGAGCAAGGCACGCAGGTCTTTCGGAAGGCATGACCCTCCGAACGCGAAGCCAGGCTTCAAGTAGAGCGGCGAGATGTTGAGACGCTCGTCCTGGCAGATGATATCCATCACGTCGCGGCCATCGATGCCGTGCGACTTGCAGAGATTGCCGATCTCGTTGGCAAAGCTGATCTTCAGCGCGTGGAACGTGTTGTTGGCGTACTTCATCATCTCGGCGGTCTTGATCGACGTCCGGACGAACTTGGCGTCGACCGCTGAATAGAGCTCCTGTACGGCGTCTCCACTTCGCGTGGTCAACTCGCCGATGACGACGAAGCTCGGATCGTAGTAGTCGGTAATCGCGGATCCTTCTCGCAAGAACTCAGGGTTCATCGCGACGCCGAAGTCGTCGCCCGCGCGCCGACCTGAAAACTCCTCGAGGATCGGGATCACCTTTTCGTTCACCGTCCCGGGCAGTACGGTGCTGCGCATCACCACGGTGTGGTACTCACGCTTGTGGTTGATGGCCAGACCGATCTCCTGGCAGACCGACTCGATGTAGCGCGTGTTCAGGCTGCCGTTCGGGTTGCTTGGCGTGCCGACACAGATCAGGCTGATGTCACTATCGCGAACGGCTCGCTGCGCATCGACGGTTGCGCGCAACTGTCCAACGCGAGTGACGCCATGGAGCAGGCCCTCGAGCCCCGGTTCGATGATTGGTGATCTCCCCGCTGCGATCGACGCGACCTTGGCCGGATTGACGTCGACACCGATCACTTCGTGTCCGTCACGGGCCAGACAAGCGGCTGTCACACAGCCGACGTAACCGAGCCCGAAAACGCTAACTCTCATCCCAGTTCCTCGTTCTATTCCGGGCTGCCCCGCCATCGCGCGACGCCCCATCAGTACCCAGATCGCTCCATGACCGGTTGAGCGCCGATCACGGCGGCGAGCGATCAGTTCCTCTGCGATTCGCTCTGCCCGGAGCGCGTGCCCGATGCCCGAATAACCGACGAGTGTCGTCGCTCATGGCCCCGCAGCACCGTTCCGTACAGATCGATCAACTGCTTGCCAACCACCGAACACTTGAAGTGCTGGACGCGTTCGCGCCCGTTACTTCGTGCTCGCGTCGACAGGATCGACTCGAGAGCGCGGACCACGTGCTCGACGTTGAAGTCGACAACGTGACATCCATCGGTCCCCTCGATGACCTCGCGAATATCGCCCACATCGGTTGCGACGATGGGAAGGTTGCACGCCATCGCCTGCTTGACGACGTTGGGCGACCCTTCCGACAAGGAAGGGAAGACCAGCGCATCCGCCGCGCTCATGTAGAGCGCCAGGCGGTCTTGCGACTCCCGGTAGACCACCAGAAGCTCGACGTTGGGATCGTTATGCGCGAGCACGTCGACCGCGGCTCGCGCCATCGGAAAGTTCTTGACGCCGTTCTCGGGCTTGGCGGCAAAGAGGACGTACTTCTTTTCCGGATCGAGCCCAAGTTCGCAACGCGCCTCCGACCGTTCCGTCGGGTGAAAAAGGTCGAAGTCAATCTCGTGCGGAATGATGTGGACGTTCGCGCCGTCCACCAGCTTCGCCATCTGCTTGCTCTGCACGATGACGGCATCGGCGAACCGCGCCAGCGCTCGCCCGGCCGGAACAATCAGTTTGTTCGAGCGCTTGAGCGATCCGTCCTGAGCGCGCGATCCCAGCAGGTCACTGCCGTGGTACGTCACGACCAGCGGAGCACGGCGCTGAATTCGAGCGACCATCCCGACGAAGCTGTAGTGGGCATGGACCACGTCAATGTCGCCACGACCTAGTCGCTTTCGTACATCGAGGACTGCCTTGGGATAGATCAATTTGCGCCAACGACCGTTGAGAACCATCACCTCGACGTCGACTCCGGCACCGCGCAGACATTCGACCTGTGCTTTGACAAAGGACCCGAAGGCCGGGTTTTCCGGTGTTGGATACATGGCGGTGACGACGAGAACTCTCATTTGACCACCTCGATCAGATACGGGAACCGGGCGGAATCTGGCGTCTGCATGAAGAAACCGCGCAGGGTTCCTTCGACGAACAGGAGCCGCTGCACCATGCTGAATAGGGCTCGATAGAGGCTTTGGCGGCGGAGGGCGTCCGCGCCAAGGACCGCCAGCACTCCCGCGATCCAGGCGAGCGCCCAGCGGGGGTCGCGGTTCGCGAGGGCGGCCCCCACGCATGCAAGCCCGGCCGCAATCCCCGCGGCCGGAGCCAGCCCGAATCCGCGCTCGCGGGCGTATGGGAGGAGCATCTTCGAGCGCAAGTGCAACCGCAGCGCCTGGCCAGGGCCAAGATAGAGATTGCGTTTGCGCCGCGCGAATAGCGTCGCAATGGCGCTGGACGGATCGGAATAGTGATAGGCGATGGGCTGACGTAGACGGGCAATACGATAGCCCGTCTGGCGAATCCGGAGGCAGAGCTCCGGCTCCTCGTCCGAGAAGAGGAACGGGTTGAACGACCCGACCTGTGCCAGAACATCGCGCCGATAGGCCGCCGCCCCGCCGCCGTGCTGAACCTCGTCGTAGTCGTTGATGGCCGGTTCGCTCGATCGCTCATTGGTCAGCGGCGACGAGGCGTTCGCCGGCTGGTCGATTACCTGACCCGATACCGCGGCGATCTGGTCGTCCCGCTCGAGCAGCGCCAGTGCCGCGTCGGCCCAGCCAGCGCACAGCTCCATATCGCCGTCGAGAAAGAGGACGACATCGCCGTCGGTCTGCAGCAGACCCGCATGTCGTCCCGCCGCCGCGGTGAGGCGCTGCTCGTCTCGCAACCGGATGACGCGAATCGGGTACAGCGTCGCCAGGTCGACGGTTCGGTCGGTTGACGCCGAGTCGACCAGAATGACGTCGGCAACCGGAAGATTCGCCGTTCGCGCTATGACCGATTCGATCAGCCGACGAACGTTCCACTCCTGATTCCGAGCGATCATGACCACGTCGAGGGTCAATTTGTGCTGCCGTTCTCCAGACATGTGCATCCCTATTCCGACCAGAGATAGCGATAGCGAACTTTCAGGCTGGTGACGCTGCCGGTGTCGGCCAGCATCAGTGCCGCGAACACGATCACGTAGATGATCGCGGACGCAATAACCGTCATGACCAGACCACGTGGCTCGAACGCGGCGTATGCCAGCACCATGACCGCGGTCGCTGAAACCGGTTTCCAGAGCGCGGAAACGAGTGTCTTCGGTGGAAACAGATTCGAGACCGGCCGGTAGTGCAGGAACAGGTCGACACCTCGGGTGATCAACGCGGTTGCCGCCGCACCGAGATAGCCGTATGCGTGGATCAGCGGCACGCCGGCAACGACGCTGACGAGCAGGTCGATCACGACGATGCGAAGCGTCACCCGCTCTCGCAGGCTGGCCACCAAGACTTGCCCGAGAATGCTGGTCATGGCCGTCAGGATCAGGCCCCAGGCCATGATCTGCATGCTGCCCGCGGCCCGCTCGAGTCCAGATCCGTAGAGGAGGTCAATCGCCGTCCGAGACAGCAGGAAGAGACCAACAGAGGTTGGCAGCGCCACACCGAGCATGATCTCGATGACGCGCTCTCCGATTCGCTTGATCCCTCGCAGCGTCGGCTCAAAGCGGCGGCACATAACCGGGAAGACGCTGAGGACGATGCTCTGATAGATCAGCGCTACGGGAACCATCAACTGCGTGCCCGCGTTGAAGAGCCCGACCTCCGTCTCGGTTCTCATCTTCGACAGCAGGATGACATTCAGACTGCCGGTGATGGCGATGATTCCGTCGATGCCCAGAAACGTGACGGTGGATTGGATCATCCATCGGGCGACCCGCCAGCTGAACTGAAGCCGAGGTACGTTGACGTACCTGGCGACAAGGCGCCATTCGATCACCACGATCACGGCATACGACCCGATCAGGAGCAGCACAATCTCCGTCAGACCCGAGCCAAGAAAGAGGATGGCGAACGAGAGGCCGATCTTCAGGACGTTGACAGGAATGTTCGCCATCGCGATGAGCCGCATCCGCTCCCATCCCTGGAATATCGCCTCACAGATACTGCTGAGCGCGTACGGAACCAGACCGAGCGAGAGGAGCAGGACGACGTTGGCCGTATCCGGCGTGTAACCCATAAGCCGGACGAACAGCGCCAGTGCCCCGATGGAGGCAACGGCCGTTGCCAGGACGACAATGCTACCGTTCACCAGCAGTTCGTCAGTCCGTTCGCGATGCTTCGCGACCTCCCGCGTGATCAACGTCTTGAGACCCGCCACAGCCAGAATCTGGAACGTGTAAAACAGGGTCAGGGCCAGCGAGAGTTGCCCGAATTCGTACGCTCCAAGGCTGCGCGCGACGAGAGCGTACAGCGCAAAGGTCGTCGCGCGGTTGATCACGTCACTTGCCAGCATGGACGCGGCGTTGGAGGCAACTCGCCGTAAGGTACTCGACAGCCGGATTCGCGGAATCATCACCGGTTCACCGCCCTCCGACACGTCGGCGGTCGGCGACGACGGGAACTGGAACGGGATCCAGGCGCATCTCCGGCTCACGCGTCCGCACGGCTGGTCGCGTGACCCGCTCCCAACGGCCCGGTGAGGTCGGAACCGGATCGGAATCTCGCTTGATTGCCACCAGCGCGGCGATGAGGCCCGCCACGATGACGAGGAGCTGAACCTGCTGCCGGCCGTTGAGGATATCCACCGCCATGTGGATCATTTGCGCGAAGAAGCCGGCTGTCAGTCCCACCGCGATCAGGGACATTGCCTGATCGGTCATCTGGCGGCAGCGCCAGCCGCTGCGGAGTGTCAGGATGAGGAAGCTCGCGAACGCGATGAGCGCTCCAATGCCGTCCTCAGCCCAGATCAGCAGGTATTTGTTATGGACGGTGTAGAGCCAATCTGCCCCGAACTCCGGCGTGGCGTAGTGGGCGATGTTGATGCCGAAGTTGTTGGCGCCGACTCCCCAGATCGGATGGTCCTGGATCATGTGCAGCGCCAGCACCATCAGTGGGATGCGGGAAGAAGCCGCCCCCGCATCGTTGCCGAGAAACCGGACGAGCAATGCGTTGCGGAAGACGAACAGCGCGACGCCGAGCCCGACCAGGACCATCGCTGGGCCAAAACCCGGGATCCAGCCTCGTTGCCAGGCATAGGCGACGACGAATCCGCAAGAGATTCCGACTGCGATCCAGCCGCCGCGAGAGAGCGTCAAGACCAGCGCGATGATGCCGAGCGTAAAGGCCGCTGTGGCGATCAGCCGGTACGACCTCCGGACCGGAGCGAGCGCCATCGCGAGAAGTGGCGCCAGCAGCAGGTCGAGGAATGCCGCTGCGGCGTTGGGACCGCCAACGGTTCCTCCGACACGGGAGACGTTGTCAGCCGCGCTGGTCGCCGGATCGATGCGGGTGGAGATACCGGCGAAGGAAAAGTCATGCTTCGTCACGTATGTCGCGAGCATCGCCAGGCTCTCGAGCAGGACTGCGGCCGCCAGCATGGCAACCACGAACGTGACGTCCTCTCGGGACCGGACGGTGCTCGCGATATAGATGAAGATCGTGAGCGACTGAACCAGCATGAACAGTTCGAAGACCGAGAGGCTCGGACTGCTCGCCTGCTGAATCGAGATTATGGCGAATCCGACGTAAGCCGCGAACGGAATCGCGGGTCGCAGCCAGGGCCGGGTTCCATCACCACGTCGCACGAGCGCGTTGCCCAGCCACAGGGCATAGAGCATCGGGATCGCAAACGTCGTCAGCGACACGTTCAGCCCGCCGAGCGAGCCGAGCTTCGCGGCGTCGAGGTTGTAGCCGAAGTGGTGCCCAATGCTGAACGGAACGTCGAACACGAGTGCAGCCAGCAGTAGCCGCCGGAGATCTCCAACGATGATTCCGACGGCCGGCAGCAGTACGGCGATGATGAAAAGCGGTCGCCAGTGCGGCGAGCGGGTGGAGAGCGCGATCGTATACGCCCCGAAGAAAAGGCCGAGAGCGCTCGCCACCAACCACGGCCGAGTCATCCACGTCGGCAGATGGCCCTTGAGCTGATGCAGCTCGAGGGTGCCAATGCCTGGTATCAGTTCGTCCGTTCCGCCAAGTCTCACTCAGTTCACCATTTCGATTGTGTCGCCAACAGTTCCGCCCGGGTCCCTAGTGCGGCAGCCCGGTGCTCAGTCCGTGCTCGGCGCAAAACTCCAGAATTGCGTCGGCCACATAGTGGATTTGCTCGTCGCTGAGTTCTGCGTACATCGGCAGCGACAGCATGCGCTCGGCATCACGCTCCGAGACCGGGAAGTCGCCCTCCTTGAGGCCGAGCTCCTTGTACGCGGGCTGCAGGTGAATCGGAATCGGGTAGTGGATACCGGACGCAATGCCGCGTTCTTGTAGGAAGGCGCGCAGCTCGTCTCGCAGGTCGGTACGAACTGCGTAGAGGTGCCAGACGCACTCGACTTCGGGCATGTGTGGCGGCGTCTCGACCCCGCTGTTGGCCAACAGCTGATCGTAGAGGTCAGCATGGCGTCGACGCGCGGCGTTCCACTCGTCCAGATAGCGCAGCTTGACGCGGAGTACTGCCGCCTGAACCGTGTCGAGCCGGTTGTTGTAGCCCTGAACAGCATGATGGTACTTGGCTGTTTGGCCGTAGTTGCGCAGGAGTTGGATCGAGTTCTTCAGGGCAGGATCGCTCGTTACGATCATTCCCCCGTCGCCATAGGCGCCCAAGTTCTTGGCAGGATAGAAGCTGTAGGCCGCCGCGATGCCGAATGAACCGGTCATTCGCTCTTTATAAGTCGCGCCGTGCGATTGGCATGCATCTTCGACGACGTGCAATCCGTGTCGGTTGGCGATCTCCATGATCGGGTCCATGTCCTCGGGGTGGCCGAACAGATGGACCGGCATAATCGCCTTCGTCTTGGACGTAATCGCCTGCTCGAGCCGTTCCAGGTCGAGCGTGAAGGTCTCCGGGTCGACGTCAACCAGAATTGGAGTGGCGCCGACCGCTGAAATGGTCAGTGCCGTGGCGATGAAGGTGTTCGCGCTGGTGATCACCTCATCGCCTGGCCCAATGTCCAGCGCCTTCAGAATCAGCGTCAAGGCCGACATGCCTGAGTCGACTCCGATGGCGAAGTCGGTGCCGATGTAGTCGGCGAAATCCTGCTCGAACAGTTCGAGCTGCTGGCCAAGGATGAAGTCCGATCGCGTCAACACGCCCTTGATTGCCGCATCGACCTCACCTTCAATCGAGGCGTATTGCGCCTGCAGGTCGACAAACGGAACCGCCATTCGTCGCCCGGTCGCTTGAATCGTCACGGTCAAGTCCTTTCTCACCAGTTCGTCCTCACGTGCGGGTCGTTCTCTGACTTAGTTCGCCGGAACTCCGACAGGCATCGCGTATTCGCGCTCGCGCAGCTGGTACACCGTTCCAAGGTCGACATCGACCGGTGCTCCATGCCGGGCCATCGACCGGTCGATGGCTTCCAGGACAGCGACCACGTCGCGTCCTTCCGTGCCGCTCGAAATCGGACGCTTGTCGTTGATGACGCAGTCCACGAAATGTGCGCACTCGTTCTTCAGTGGCTCGCTGGCTTCGACTCTCGGACTGAGAATCGCGCCGTCGCGAATCTGGAAGTGGTAGTCACCGAAGTTGGAGGCCTCTTGTGGAGCCGGCGCCAGACCTTTCTCAAAGACCCTGACCTGTTCCGGCATGCCCAGGTCGTTGAAGACGATGCGCTTGTCGCTCCCGACCACGACCACCTCGCGGACCTTGTGTGGGTCCGCCCAGCTAACGTGAACGTGCGCGACGATTCCCTCCCCGTAGCCGAGCGAAATGAATCCGACGTCTTCTCGTCCGTTGTTCAGCACCTGAGTCCCGACCGCGCTGACCCATGTCGGTGCCGAACCGAGCAGGAAATTGAAGATCGAGATGTCATGCGGTGCGAGATCCCAGAGGGCATTCACATCGGTCCGAATCGGGCCGAGGTTGGTGCGTCGGGCATACAGGTAGTAGACGCGTCCCAACTCGTTGCGATCGACGTACTCTTTGACTTTTCGGATGCCCGAGTTGAATACGAACGTATGACCGACCATCAGCTTGACGTGGTGCGCGCCCGCCATCCGGATCAGGTCGTTCGAGTCTTTGACGGTGGTGGAGACCGGCTTCTCCACCAGAATATGCTTGCCGGCTTCGATGCACTCCTTGGTGACAACGTAGTGACTGGCAGCCGGAGTGCACACCACCACCGCGTCGACACCGTCCATGGCCAGGGCGACTCTCAACGACGTCGTTGTTCGCGTCCCGGGAAACTTCTGCTCGATCTCACGTAGCCGGTGCTCGCGCTGGTCACAGACGACCACCAGCTCCGCGTCCGGCATCTCTTGGAAGACGCGAACATAATTCACGCCCCAGTAACCGGCTCCAACGATCGCTATCCCCACTGGTCGAGTCACGTCAAGTCCCTCCGCATCGTGACTGCGCAAAAGTCCTGTCATCAGGCGGCTCCTTTGCCGCACAGCACGGCCGGCAGCGTCTCGCAGAGGATCTTGAGATCCAGCCGCAGCGACGCATTGCGGACGTACCAAATGTCCATCTGAACCATCTCCTCGAAGGAGACCTGACTACGCCCGTGCACTTGCCAGAATCCGGTGATCCCGGGCATCGCGTGCAGTCGCTCGAAATGTCTCGGCTGGTATCCCTCCACTTCATAGATCGGCACTGGACGCGGGCCGACCAGGCTCATCTCCCCTTTGACGACGTTGATCAACTGTGGCAATTCATCGATGCTGGTGCGCCGGATAAACCGGCCCACGCGGGTGATCCGGCTGTCGTTCTCAAGCTTGAAGTTGCGCTCATCGATCTCCTGTTCGAGATCGCCATTGACGAACGCGCGAATGTGCGCCTCATGAATCGATTGGTCGGCATCCCGAACCATCGAACGGAACTTCAACACCCGAAACGGCTCGTACGTCCACTGGACACCGCCCGCGGCGTCGATGTGCCAGCGAGCACCCATCCGTTCCTGGGCGAAGAAGACCTCACCACGCGAGTCGAGCTTGATCATGAGCGCGGTGACCGCGAAGACTGGCGAGAGTGCCACCAACGCCGCCGATGAGACCACCACATCAAAGGTTCGCTTGACGGTAAGGCGGCGTCGTATGCCGTCACCGGCTCTCGTCCAACCGGTTAGCGGTGATTGGCTGCTTGCGGATCGTTGCCGAAGCATTCGATCGATCCTCCGTTCTTCAGGCTGATAGGAGCCACGTCCTGCGGACGTCGCAGCGCGGTAATGTCCAGCGGCCGAGTAGCCTGATCTGCGGACATTTCTGAGCGGGGCGAAGTGGAACCGAGCAGCGGCTCATACGTCGTCGCGATCGGGATATCAGCGGGAATGTCGACCGGCGGGATGACGCGAAGCTTGGGAATCGATCGCGGGCGTGTCGCGGTCTTTGGTGCACGCTCGGTCTCCGGTTCTCGGTCCGCCTCACGGTCGTAATGGAAGTCAGCGATCGGCTCAGAATGAGTGATCACGACACCGAGCGGCTTGCACTGAACCGAAGCGAGCTCTCCCAGACCCGCGTCCAGCGTCTCCCGATCGACACGTCCCCGCGCAGCCACGATGATTACCCCATCGACGATCAGCGAGAGGACCGACGCGTCCGCAACCGTCTGAAGCGACGGCGCATCGATGAGGACAAAGTCGAATTGCCCGCGGACTTTGTCGATGAGTTGGTGCATCTCCGGTACTCCGAGGAGTTCAGCCGGATTGGGCGTGGCCGGGCCGCTCGTCAGCAGATGAACACCCGGGATCATGCTGTACTGAATGGCTTCGTCGAGATCTCCACCGGTGAGAACCGTTGAGAGACCCAGCGCGTTCGAGACGCGGAAGACGCGATGCATGCTCGGCTTGCGCAAATCACCGTCAATGATCAGCACCCGGCGGCCCGCCTGAGCGATAGCCAACGCTAGGTTGGCAACTGTTGT
The DNA here is from genome assembly GCA_963728335.1 of uncultured Chloroflexia bacterium. Lineage (GTDB taxonomy): Bacteria > Chloroflexota > Chloroflexia > Thermomicrobiales > Thermomicrobiaceae > CALAGB01. The sequence continues at coordinate 2,148,508 of CAVSJP010000002.1, read as the reverse complement.
CGATTTACCCTCGGACGGATGAGAGCTCGTGACCATCAGCGAGCGAAGTTTTGCTTCAGGGTCAAGCGCGAACAGCGTGGTACGCAGTCGCCGGAAAGCCTCCTCCTGAGGGGATTTTTCGCCGAAGAGGACCGAGGACGGCGTTCGATTATTTCTCGGGATTCGAGCAAGGACCGGGAGTTCGGTTGCTTCCGCGATCTCGTCACTCGAGTGCATTGTGGTGTCGAAGTTCTCGAGCAAGAACGCGAGTCCGGTACCGCCGATCAAGCCCAGCATCAGACCGAGCGGAATCAACATCTTCTTGTTCGGATTCGAGGGCGATTCCGGAATCGTCGCTTTCTGGACCACGCTCATCTTACTGGCGCCTTGCGCGGTAGCATCACGGAGCTGTTGGTATTGGGTCAGCAATGATGAATAGGTGCTCTCGTTGAGCTGGATCGACTGCAGGGTCGCGTTGATCAGTTGCGTGTTCTGAGGTGAATCCTGCAGCAGCTTCTCGTAGTCGGCGCGCTGTTTGTCGAGATTCGACTGAGTCTGGTCGATCTGCTGCTTCACAATGTCAAGGCTGCTCTCGCCGAGACTTCCGTACTGCGATTCGATCTGCGATACGAAGATGTTCGCCACCGCGTCCGCCGCGGCAGCCGCCTGCGAAGGATCGCGATCTTGAACGCTAATCACCATCAATTCCGTGTTCGCGGGAATCGTCACCGAGATCTGCGGCGGCTCGCTGAGTCCGAGCTGCGACATCACCTGGTCGGACGTCTGTTTGCTAATCACGATCGTGCGATAGGTGTTCATCAAGCGGTCGGTGTACTGGATGTCATAGGAGACCCAGCCGGAAGAACCGGTGTTCGCGGTACCCATCCGGAGTGTGGTTGAAGCGGTGTACTCCGGGGTGATGAGAGAGAGCCCGCCAATCGTGGCAACCAAAGCGAGAACCGATGTGACAACGACGACCAAGCGTCGTCTCCAGAGGACCGATACAAAGGATTTCAGGTCCATACGCTCTCTTGCCTCACTCCCACTCGTCTGTAGATCGAATCGGGTCGTCGAGATACGCTGGTTCGCTGTTTGAAGGACGCTGAATGCGGACGGCGAACACAAAAAACCGGCGCGACTTGATCGTCGGCCGGTTGCACCACTCGCTCAGCATGGATCAGGTGCCCAATTTACGATCCACGCTTCATCGCTGCCGTGAGTTGTCGTACCGGGTGTTGGGTGTGCTCATCGGCGTTTCGCCGGTACATATCGACTCTAGGTTTTCGGCGGTTGGGGAACAACGGACATCCTTCCCTGGATGTGAGGGACTTTCGTACTTGACGGTCCTATGCCCAAAGGGCTATCCAGCTAAGGGAGGATTTGGCGATCCGCCCGATCACTCAACTCGGACATCTCTGAACTGAGCGGCGAGACAGTCGGGCAGAGGGCGGAAAGATCCGTTCAGCGATTTCTCGTCCTGCATTTGATGCTCGCGACTAGGAAGACGACGGCGTATGGGGTCACATCAGTTTGGCGTATCGAATTACGAGGCGAGCGAGCCAGCATCCGTCCGCATGGGTGGACCCGCACTCACCCGTATCGCCGCGCCGGCGCGGGGTCGCGTAGTCACCACTGAGTCGTCTCAACTGCCCGCTGCGCACGCGAAACAACGGCGCTGGTGGCTCTACTTCCTGCTTGTGATGTCGCTGATGTTCGTGGTCGCCGCGGTCAGTGGTGGCTACTGGGGTTACGAACGGGTACAGCGGGCGCTGTCGACCTATCGGCAGGTGAAGCTCGACGTGCAGGCTCTTGAAACGCTCAAGACAGCGAACTTGTCGACGTTCACCGTCACTGACGCCGCATACGTCCATGGCCAGTTCGTGCAGCTGCAGACGGACGTGAACCGGCTTGACGCGCAGACAACGCTTCCGGCACTCGTCAAACCGATAGCGCTCCGAATTCCATACGTGCAACGTCGATATGCCGCGGGGAGACAGGTACTGCAGGTCGTCCACTTGCTGGCCGATTCGGGCGTTGAGGGATCCGCCATTGGCGAGCAGGCGCTGGAGGCCTACAAAACGACCGGTCTCTCGTCTACCGCATCGCCGTCATCACCAACCTGGCTTGACGTGGTGAGCCAGCAGATGCCGCAAATCGTCGCGGCACGGAACCAGATCGACCAGGCGCTCCAGCTCCGCGCGCAGATCGACGACAGCGTACTTCCGGCAAGCACGCGTTCACGTCTAGGCCAGCTCGATCAGCTGGCTGCCAGCCACGACCTCAACAAACTCGTCGATACCCAGCTCCCAGCCCTGGCCTCCGCTTTTGGCGGCGATGGCCCCGCTCGCTATCTGGTCCTGATTCAGAACCCCTCCGAGCTGCGGCCGAGCGGAGGTTTTCCCGGCACCATCGCGATCGTCACCTTCGATCGCGGCCAGCTGCGCAGCTACGAGTTTTACGACGTCTACGATCTCAATCTTGCCTATACCACCAACCCGCATGATCCCGTGACGCAGCCGTGGGCCCTCTCGAAATATGCGCCATCGCCTGAGCTTTCGATTCTCGACGCGAGCTGGTGGAGCGACTTTCCGACGAGCGCCAAGACGATCATGAAGATGTACGCATCGACTGGCTGGCCGCCGATCAAAGGGGTGGTGGCGCTCGATCCAGCCGCGGTGGGCGCTATGCTCAAACTGAGCGGACCCATGACGATCGATGTCGACGGAGAGATGCGAACGATCACCGCCGAAAACGTCCACGATGAGATCGAACGGCAGAGACGCCTGGCGCGCGATGGTCAGAAGAGTGAGGATGTGCACAAGCAGGTCGTCGCGATCATCGGCAAAAACTTGATTGAGCAACTCAAGAGCGGGGACCGCTCGATGATGCTCAACATGGTCAAGGCCATAGAGCAGACGGCAATCAGCCGCGATCTTCAGGTCTATTCGGCGAACCCGACGGTGCAGTCGCTCATCGTGCAGCGCCGCTGGGCCGGGCAGCTGGTTTCGGATGAAACGGAACCGACCATCGCCGTTACCTTTGCGAACGTCGCATTCGGCAAGTCGAGCGAACTGATGTACCCGAGCTACACCCTCACGGTGGGAACTTCATCCGGCGGGACGCGCGAGGCGCACTTGAAGATCACGATGCAGCACACCGGTTCACTCAAGGATGATCCCTTCTACTCCGGCTTCCAACGCTGGTGGATCGACGTGACGCTGCCCGCGGGCAGCCGGCGCACGGGAAGCAGCCTGTCGGATGTCTCCAACCCGGACGAACCGAACGGGGGCAGCTACGAGGTGCCGCTCATGCCCGGTTCGACCGAGTCGGTCACGATCGACTTTGTGATGCCCGACTCCGCCACCCTCACCGTCAGACGCCAGCCCGGACTGCACACCGCGCTGGTCACGGTAGCCGATCAATCGTGTAAGACGTCGGCGAGCCCTCGCTATCTGACTTCGGACAGTCAATTCCAGCTGCCGGGTGTCTGCGCCGCGCCATAAGCCTGATTCTGCACTCGGGTTTTCCACGACCATGGCGACCGGCAACGGGTGCGTTGACCGCCGCAAAATAAGTTCTGTTCCCAACGTGCGCATATGCCGATATAATTGGGCCGCGTGTCCGTCGCAAGTAGATAGGATGGCCAATGGGATTACTGTCACGCACCACGACACTTATCAAGGTCAAGATAAACAAACTCCTGGGCTCCGCTGAAGACCCCCGTGAGATGCTGGACTATTCCTACGAGAAGCAACTTCAGATGTTGCAGGACGTGCGACGGGGCATCGTGGATGTGACGACGTCAAAGCGCCGTCTCGAGCTTCAGAAGGCGAAGCTGCAGGAGAGCTCGACAAAACTGGCCGACCAGGCGAAGCAGGCTGTTAACGCGAACCGCGAGGATCTGGCTCGGACAGCCCTCGAGCGCCGCGCGATGATCGACCAGCAGGTCGGAGACCTCGATACGCAGATTCAGGGGCTGGATGGCGAGCAGGCCAAGCTCGAACAGGCGCAGTCGCGGCTTCAGACCAAGATCGAGTCCTTCCGCACACGCAAGGAAGTCGTCAAAGCGCAGTATTCTGCCGCCGAGGCCCAGGTTCGGATCGGCGAGGCCGTTACGGGACTCTCCGAGGAGATGGCTGATGTCGGCATGGCGATCGACCGCGCGCAGGAAAAGACCGAGTCGATGCAGGCGCGAGCTGGAGCGATCGATGAGCTGATCGCCTCTGGCGCGCTGGACGACGTCACCGCGTCGGGCAAGGACTCGATCGACCGCGAGCTTTCCCAGATTTCCATGAAGGAGAGCGTTGACGCGCAGCTGGCCGCCCTCAAGAAGCAAGTCGGCGCTCCTGAAGAGCCGAAGCAGCTTGGGGAGGGATAGTCGACATGATCGTTCGAATTTCGAGCGAGGGACAATACCGCCTCGATAGCTCTTACCTGGACCATCTCAACTCCATTGACAACGACATTGTCGCTGCGATTGCGGTAGGCGACAAAGCCAGGTTCAGTGTCCTGTTCCGGAACCTGCTCGCTCTGGTGCGCGACCATGGCGAGCCCGTAGCCGAGGATGAACTGGTCGAATCCCAGGTCTTCCTCCCTCCACCGGACACCACCTTCGAGGAAGCGTCAGAACTCTTCATCGCCGAGGGTGTTGTGCCCGACTGAGGACACGCATTCACTTTTGCACGAAAGAAGCCCCCGGCGATGCCGGGGGCTTCCGCTTTGCTCGCTGAGCCGTGTGGCTAGAATGGGATATCCCACATCGGATACCAGCGCTCCAGTTCCTTCTCCATCGGCAGTTCATGTTCCATCGCCGACGACAGTCGAAGCTCCAGCGCGTTGTCTCGTTCCTTGCGATTTCCCATCGGCACGAACGGATAGAATGCCCCACGCTTATAGTTGTAGAACCAGTACGTTCTGCGACCGTCCGACGTGTCGTAGCGAAAGGCGGCCGACAGGAGTTGCTCGCCGAATTGCTGCTCGACCAACGTCTGACTGATGATGTGGATTGTCGCTACCAGGTCCTCAAACTGCGGATCTCGCAGCAGAATCCAGCGAAAGCGAAACTCGTCGGTTCGGGTCTCGAAGATCGTTCCAGTGTCCTTCGTGCTGATCTTGAGCAGTTCGTTCAGATCCTGACTCGCCTGGTCGAAATACGCCGAGTCGACCGGCTTGAACACGATGCCAGCATGCTCGTCCGCCTTCATGTTGAGCTGAGTCTCCAGCGAGACCTGGGCAGTCGACATCGCGAAGAGACGTTCGATCTTCGACGGAGCCGGACGTGTGCGGCCGAGGAGCGAGTCGAAGAACTGCCTCACATGCCCTCCATCTCTCGAGACAAGGCACGCAGGCGCTCGAGGCGGTGCTCCATCGACGGGTGGGTCGACAGGATCTCGGTAATGCTGTTGCCGACCGCCGCCGGGACGATGAAGAAGGCGTTCATCTGCTGAACCTCGCGCAGGTCCCGCTCGGGGATGCGCTGCATGACGCCGCTGATCTTCACGAGCGCCGACATCAGGTTCGACGGCGAGCCAGTGATGATTGCCGAGCCGCGGTCCGCCGCGTACTCGCGATAGCGCGACAGCGCTCGCATCAGGAAGAAGCTGATTATCCAGACCAGGATCGAGGCCAGGTAGATGATCATGATCGACCCGCCGTCGCGCCGGTCCCGACGGCCACCGCCCATCATCCCACCCCAGAAGAACCAGCGCATCATCAGCTGTGCTACGACGGCAAAGAAGCTCGCCAGGGTCATGACCATCACGTCACGATTCTTGACGTGCGACATCTCGTGCGCGAGCACCGCTTCCATTTCGGCCGGATCGAGCCGGTTCATCAGACCTCGGGTGACCGCGACGACCGCGTTGTTCGGACTTCGGCCAGTCGCAAACGCGTTCGGGACGTCGCTATCGGCGATCGCCACTCGAGGTTTTGGCAGATTCGCGATTGCGGCCAGACGTTCGATCATCCCGTGCAGTTCCGGTGCCTGCTCCGGGCTCACCTCATGTGCGCCCATGCTCCAGAGCGCGATCTTATCGGACATGAAGAACTGAACGCCGATCATAATTGCCGCGATGACCAGCACCGAAACAGCGCCGACTCCGGCAGAGATGAGGACCGCGATAAAGGCCAGATACAGTGCCGCCAGGAGGAACATCACGACAAACATCCGGACGGAAAGCCCGGTGTCGCGGCCCCAGCGAGACATTCGACCCACGTTTGATGACATTTGCGTTCCTAGTCTAACGATTCAAGATAGGCAACCCCAATTATACTCCTGGTTGCAGAGCGACATGCTCTTTTGGAACGTGTACATTCGCACGATCGCCCGATATCGAGCCACCACTCGAGAACGAAACGGGTATACTCGGTCACGTATTAAAGATCAATTCCCGTTGCGTGGGTGCGTCCGCGTGACGGTGATTGCGAGGATTTTGTGGGGCACGAGCAGACCGGCGAGTGGATTGTTCAAACCGATAACCTACGTAAGTCATACGGCTCGGTCGTAGCGCTCGACAACCTCTCGGTTGAGATCCCGCGTGCCGCAGTCGGGCTCCTAGGCGCCAACGGCGCGGGTAAATCGACCCTCATCAAATTACTGCTCGGTCTGCAGCAACCTACCCGGGGCGAAGCCACGGTGCTCGGCTTCAACGTGAAGACTGACGCGCTGCGCATGCGCGAGCGCGTGGGCTACATGCCGGAACTCGATTGCCTTCCAAACGACGTCACCGCCGCGGACTTTGTCGGGCACATGGCCGAAATTAGCGGGCTTCCTGCGCGGGCTGCCAGGTTACGCGCGGCCGAAACGCTCTACCAGTGTGGCGTCGACGAGGAGCGGTACCGGCTAATCCGGGAATTCTCCACCGGGATGAAGCAGCGGGTAAAGCTGGCGCAGGCGATCGTCCATGATCCATCTCTGGTCTTCCTCGACGAGCCGACCAATGGCATGGATCCGAACGGCCGCGACGATATGCTCAAACTCATTTCGCGTATCCATCGGGATCTTGGAATTACCGTCATCTTGAGTTCGCACCTGCTGGAGGATGTTGAGCGGGTCTGCGACTACGTCTTGATGCTGCAGAACGGCCAGCTCGCGGCGATCGGCCCAATGGCCGACCTCGTACAGGGCGAAGGTGATATCGTCGTCAGGGTGGACGGGGAGATCGAGCAGTTCGTTACGGCGCTCCAGGCACATGGGATTTCGGTGGCCAGGCGAGGCTCCGAACTCACGCTCAAGCATTCTGACGACGCGATTTTCGATGTGATTCGCGACCTGAGTGTGGAGTCAGACGTGCTGCTTCGCGGACTTCGTGTCGACGCGCGAACACTCGAAGATGTGTATCTCCAACGGTTGGGCGAACCCGCGATTGAAGAGGATATCGATGTCCACGCCGGCTGAGAACCCGATTCGTGGCAGTTCTGAACTAGCGGGCGACGCGCACATCTACGATCGCGGCTACCGCCATTACGACGGCCCACGCCAGGGACGCGCCGGCGCGATTCGTGCCCTGATCATCTACTCCATCAAACGCGGGCTCGGGGTAAAGAAACGATGGACCGCCAAGATCATTCCCATCGTTCTTTACGCGTTCGCGTTCTTTCCGGTGATCGTGATCATCGGGATTCGGGCATTTCTCGGACGGCTCGAGATCGGGAATTCCGCCGGCAACTTTAGCTACCCGACGCTTTACGGATTGCTCGCAACAATACTGCTGGTGTTCGCGGCCGCGACCGCGCCGGAAATGCTCAGCGACGACCGCCGTCAAAACGTATTACCGCTCTACTTTTCGCGTGCGATTAGCCGTGGCGACTACCTCCTGGCAAAGATCGGCGCGCTCGGTATCCTGATGGCGACGATCGCCGTCGTGCCGGGAATCGTCCTGTTCCTTGGGTTCACATTCCTTGACAATAGTCCGGCAAGCTACTTCGTGCATCATGGCGCGGACGTCCTCAGAGTAATTGCGAACGGGCTGCTGATCGCGGTCTTTTACGCCGCAATTGGTATTCTGATCGCGAGTTTCACCGAGCGAAAGAGCGTCGCGGCCGCGGTATATATCGGTTCTGTGCTGCTGCTCTCTGGATTTGTTCAGGGCCTGTTCGAGGCGATCAATGCGAATTGGCACCGCTTCATTATCCTACTGAGCCCGGTGGTGATCCCTGAAGCACTGACCGACTGGATCTTTGGATCGAATCCCGGGAGCGATTCGGTGATCGCCCGCGCCAATCTCGCAGGCGTAAGCTATCTGATCTCAGTCGCCGTGGTGGTCGTCATCTGTTCCTGGGTCGTCTATCGGCAGTACTTGCGTCATGAGTGAGATGAACGGACGAATCAAACAGCAACCGGCATCTTCAGGCCTGCCGCCCGACCAGGTGTCTCGTGTCGACGGCCACGCTCCCGGTAGCACCGTGCCGTCGGTCGCACCGCCGATCGAAGTCGACCACCTGTCGAAGTGGTATGGCGACGTCGTCGCCGTGTCCGAGGTCTCGTTCACCGTTGGCCCCGGGGTAACCGCCCTGCTCGGCCCGAACGGCGCTGGGAAATCGAGCATTCTCAAGACCCTGAGCGGACTCCTCAAGCCGTCAACCGGGACTGTCAAAATTTTCGGGACAAGCGTTCGATCGAACGACAAGCTCTACCGGAAGATTGGCGTCGTGCCCGAGTCGGAGACGATCTATCCGTATCTGACTGGACGCGAATTTGTCCGTTGGAATGCAATGATGTTCGGGTTGCCCGATCCAGATGCGGCGACCGAGCGCGCGCTCGCGACAGCGGATCTGGGTGATGCCGCGTCTCGCGCCATTGGTGGGTACTCCAAAGGCATGCGGCAGCGAATCAAGATTGCCGCCGCGCTGGTTCACGACCCGGAGATCCTGATTCTCGACGAACCGCTGACCGGAACTGATCCGGTTCAGCGAGTACACCTCATTCGGCTCATTCGGGATGTGGGCAGTGCCGGAAAGACGGTGCTGATCTCGTCGCATGTGTTGCACGAGGTCGAGCGTACCGCGGACCGGATTATCGTGATCGTCGACGGAAAGCTGGCTGCGACCGGCGACTTCCACTCCATTCGCGACAAGATCGACGAGCACGCGCGATTGGTTCGCGTTCGCACCTCAAACAATCGAGCGCTGGCGTCGGCGCTGATCAACGCGCCGGAGGTTGTCTCGATTCGGGTCGACCAGGAGCGCGATTCGCTCGTGGTGGAGTCACGCGACGTGCGCACTGTCTACTATCTCGTGCCGCGATTGGCGAAAGACCATGACCTTCGCCTGTTCGAAGTCGCCGCGCTCGACGATTCACTGGCCAGCGTATTTGCCTACGTAACGGAGCGCAAATGATCCGCGCTGGACAGATTGGCGTGAACTTCACATGATCATGAGTCAGACGCCAGTTCTCTGGCTGACGCTGCGACAGTTTGTCTCCGGGCGTTCTACGCGCGTCGTCGCGCTGTTCGCTGCCACGCCGATCCTGTTTTCGATCGTCTACCTGCTCAACTCCGGCGGCACGACGCCAAATGAGTTCATCGCCGGAGTCTTCAATCAGTTCCTGGCCCCGACCGTGATTCCACTGGCAACACTGATTCTCGCGACGGCCACACTCGGCAACGAGTTGAGCGACCGCACGATTGTCTACCTGGTCGCCAAGCCAATCTCGCGGTTCCGGATCATCATCGAAAAGTTCATCGGAACATTCCTGGTCACGACGTTGGCCCTCTTCGTCGGTGCGGCCGTGACCTGGCTCGTGGTCGCCGCGGGTCCCGGCAGCCCGACAACCGGCTCACTCGGATCGATGTTCGTCGCGATCGTGGTCGGAGTTGCAGCGTACGGCGCGCTGTTCCTGCTCGTCAGCCTGATCATTACGAGAGCGCTCCTGGCCGGCATTATCTACATCCTCCTCTGGGAGAGCCTTCTTGCCCGTTTCGTGCCGGGGATTCGCGTCCTCAGCATCCGGCATTTCGAGGAGTCAATCTTCGTACGATTGCTGGCCGATTTGAATGTGACCATGCCCCATCCATCCGCGATTGCAACATCATTCCTGGTGATGGGGGCTCTGGTCGTCGTAGCAATCGCGTTCGCGACGTTGCGGCTCCGTACGATGAATCTCGACTGACACTCCTAACCCGCGTGAGCACAGGCGCCGTCACGGTACAATTGGCCGCGGCTTTGATTCACCAATCAACTTGTTCGGAGCGACGTGTCAATGCTCATTCGAGCTCCGTTTCAGATCCTCAGCCATCGTCGTCGCTACGCTGAGATCGTCCGAATCCTCTCACGCCACGGGGTGCGATCGATCACCGAGCAACTCGGCATTGCGCAGTTGATCCCGTTCAACCGGGGCTGGTTTCAACGACCGCCGGACGGTTACCCGTCGACCCAGGCCGTTCACCTGCGTGAAGCCCTTGAGGAACTTGGAACGACCTTCATCAAGCTTGGCCAAATACTGTCCACCCGGGAAGATCTGCTCCCTCCAGCCTATATCAAGGAACTGAGCCGGCTGCAGGATCGAGTTCCGCCGGTTCCGACCAGCGAGATTCGCGCGGTCATCGAAGAGTCACTCGGCAGACCCGTCGAAGAACTCTATCAATCGTTTGAGGACGTGCCCGTCGCCGCCGCGTCGATTGGACAGGTGCACGGGGCGGTGTTGCCATCGGGTGAAAAGGTCATCGTCAAGGTGCAGAAGCCCGGAGTGGCGGCGCAAATCGACCAGGACCTAGCAATCTTGCATCAACTGGCCCGCTTCGCGCAGAATCGGGCTCCGCTGGCTGAAGCGTACGATCTTGTTGCACTGGTCGATGAATTCGGCTGGACGCTTCGGAGCGAGCTCGATTATCTCCGAGAAGGTCGTAACGCCGACAAGTTTCGTGAGAGCTTCGAAGGGGATCTGTCGCTGGTGATTCCCCGCGTTTGCTGGGAGCTCACCACGCCGCGGGTCATCACCCAGGAGCGCATCGAGGGCATCTCGATCGACGACGTCGGAGAAATCGACGCAGCCGGCATCGACCGGGTCGCATTGGCCCGGCGTGCGGTTCGCGTCATATTCGACGAGGTCTTCGAGCACCGCTTCTATCATGCCGACCCGCATCCAGGCAACTTTTCCGTCCTCTCGGACGGCCGCATCGTGGCGTACGACTTCGGAATGGTTGGACGCATCGACGACCGGACGCGAGACGCGCTCTTGAGCCTGGCGGTGGGCATACTGGGCCAGGACGCGGACGCCATCGTCGACGGTCTCGCCTCACTCAACGTCCTCAAGCACGGCGCTGATCGGCCTGGCCTCCGGCGCGATATCCACCACCTGATTGACCGCTATTACGGCATGGCGCTCGAGGAATACCGCTTCGACGTCATCGCAAACGACGTGATGTCGATCGTGCGACGCCGTCGACTGCAGATGCCGTCGGAACTGTCGCTGCTCATGAAGACCCTCTCAATGCAGGAAGGGATCGGACGACGACTCGATCCAGCGCTCAAACCGGTGGAGATGGCGACGCCCTATATCCGACGGCTGATGCTCGAACAGTGGATGCCCGACAGCTGGTTACCGCAGATCATGACGTCGGCAGAGGACATCCGCCAACTCCTCACGCGTCTTCCTCGCCGGGTCGATCGCATGATGACCAGGGCCGAGCAAGGAGATATGGAGGTCGGTATCAGGCTCGTTCGAGCGGATGAGATTCTCGACTCGCTGCAGTCGATGGTGAATCGTCTCATCCTGGCGATCCTGGTGGGGTCGAGCCTGGTCAGTCTTGGGCTGTTGATGACGGTCTATAGCCCGAACTGGATGCTCTCGTGGATGGGACCGCTCTTCGGCTTCGGTGTCTTTGTCACCATCTTGGCAGGAACGCTGCTTGGTTGGCGCGTCTTGCGCGGAAGCCGCCGTCCGCGCTGACTATTCCTCGCCGTTCGCATCCTCTGCGTTGTAGACCGTCCCGTTCGCCTCGAACGGCAATCGCGCTTCGGACCACGCGATGACGCCACCTGCCACGTTTCTCGTCCCGCTGAAGCCAGCGTCGAGCAGATATTTGGTTGCAAATGCGCTTCGCACGCCCGATCTGCAAATTACCAGGAGGTCACGGTCGCGCGGCAAGCTGGACGTCTCTGCCGGAAGCGATCCGAGCGGAACGTGGATCGCGCCCTGGACTGCGATCTCAACCAGCTCGTCCGGTTCCCGCACGTCGACGATATATGACGTTCCGTCCCGTGACTGTTTCCACGCCGCTACGACGTCGATTTGCGGCACGTCCGGAACGCCATTCGGACCACTCATGTCCCAGCAACTCTCCCGTCATCCACGCTCTCAAACATTGACGCAGAATGGCTTTCATTCGCATGGTTTCCGACTGCACAAACGTGTCCAGCGATCGTGATGGTCCGGCCCTATCAGCTACCCCGGCTCGTCGCGTCGAGGGCACAACGAAAACCACATACGCCATCAATCACCCGACGCGGAGGCAACGCCATCCGAGTGGTACAACGGGCCAACTCTGGCGGATTATTCCATGACCCTCCGCGCAGCACGCGTCCTCCGGCGGCATACGGATTCTCCCGACCGTCAAACGCCTGGTAGGGATACGGCAGGAACAAGGACGACGTCCACTCCCAGACATTCCCGGCCATGCAGGCCAGGCCGTACGGACTGTCTCCTTGGGGAGAATACGCACCGATCTCACTCGTGCCGCGGTTACGGAAGATGGCGACGATGCCGGATCCAGCGTTGGCATGGCCCGACTCCCAGGTGTCGCCCCAGGGCCAGCGACGCTTTACCCGCGCGACCTCATCCCAGGACGCCGCCTTTTCCCACTCAGCCTCGGTCGGCAAACGCTTCCCCTCCCATTCGGAGAATGCCCGGGCGTCTTCCCATGTTACGTCAACAACCGGATGAAGGAGCTGCTTCGGATTCGGATGCCCAGCTTTCCAGGTCGGCGGCGGCCTGCGCTGTGTCGACCTCACAAACGCGAGATATGCCTCATTGGTGACGGGAAAGTGATCGATCCAGAATGCGCCGACGTCGACCTCATGCTCGGGAAGCTCATCCACGTTGCCATCGTTGGAACCCATTGGAAATTGGCCCGCAGGGATCAGGATCATTCCCTCCGGGATATCACTCACCATCGAGGAGTAACCTGGCCCCGACGCCATCTGCTTGGCTCGGATCCGCATTCTGATCCCGGTCCAGCCGGCGGACACGGGCGGTCGTCGCGTGTTGAACCTCGCACAGCGCATCCGACAGCTCGACCGCAAAACGCGGGAAGCCAACGAGCTTGAATACCTCGGCGGGCATCTGCTCCCGATCTCGTTGGTGGCGCGCACGAATCTCGGCCAGGTCCGGTCGGATAAGCCGCCGGCCCGATTTCATCACCGGCTCGAGCAGCGGATCCCAATTATTGCCGGGCGAGGGCTCGGCGCGACGCGTGATCCTGTCCATGGTGAACATGCCGTTCTCGTCCGTTTTTCGCCAAACTTGTTTCGGACCGACGAGCGTGGCCTTTCCTTCGCTCAGTTTCAGCTTGGGCTCGTCGTCGAACTGGACGAGTTTGTAGACCATGTCGAGCGACGGTGCGTCGGCAGACGTTCCGAGACGCGTACCGATTCCATACGCGTCAACGGGAGCGTCAGCGTCCGCAAGGCGCTTCAGGTCAAATTCATCGAGACCGCCGCTCGCGAGAATTCCGACGTCTTGCAGCCCTTCACTGTCCAGAATTGCGCGGACCTCCCGGCTCAACGCGAGTAGATCACCGCTATCCAGTCGTACGGCTCGCACACGCCGACCCTCAGCAGCGAGTTCTTTGGCCACAATCGCGGCGTGACGCGCGCCTCGGATCGTGTCGTAGGTATCGATGAGGAGCGTCACCTCGCCGGGAAACGTCGATGCGAAGGCGCGAAAGGCGTCCAGTTCGTTCGGGAAGATTTCGATGAACGAGTGAGCCACCGTGCCACTCACCGGGATGTCAAACTTCTCGCCGGCGTACAGGTTGCTCGTGCCACTGAAGCCCGTAATGTAGGCCGACCGCGCGGCCGCCAGCCCGGCGTCGACGCTCGGCGTACGACGTAGGCCAAACTCAATCAGGGACTTCCCCGGTGCAGCGGATACGCAGCGAGACGCCTTCGAGGCGACCAGTGTCGCGTAATGCAGTGCGTTGATGAGGATCGTTTCAGCCAGCTGAGTCTCGATGATCGATCCCTGCACCTCGAGGAGCGGTTCGTCGGAAAAGAGAATTCGACCTTCTGGGACAGCCCAGACGTCAGCCGTGAAGCGGAAGTCCTTCAACGCATCGACGAACTCTCGACGCACCTGACCGATCGATTGGAGATACTCGATGGCGCGCTCATCGAAGGTAAGCGCTTCGAGACGATCCAGGGCGTCATCTAGCCCTGCCGCGACGAGATACGCACGCTCAGGTGGCAAACGCCGGACGAACAGGCTGAACGTCGCCTGTCCCGAAATGTTCAGGGCGTGATAGCTCGCGCCCATCGTCATTTCATACAGATCGGTCGAGAGTCCGACCGCATGCGAGCGCTCTGTCATTCCACCTCCAACCACGTCTCAAGTCTGTCAGGGAGAGCGTAACGGCAAATCCCAATACGAGCAACGCGCGGATTTCATTCCGCGACCCGGTCGTGTGGTTAACATGATGAGTTGTCATGGATTTGACATCGTCGGTGTACGATTGCTGGCGCGCATGTTGCTGCACTCGAACTACACTTTGAACCAGATGCCGTGTGGCAAGGTGCAAAGTGTAAATGAATGGAGGACACCATGAGCATCACACCCAGGTCGCGCTTCCTCGATATGGATACATTGCGAGACCGGTTTGACCGTCTCTTCTCCGATCTGACAAGCGGAAGTGGGATGCCGGACGACCGTTCCACGATGCCGCTCGACGTGCACGAGACAGACAACGAAGTCATCGTCAAGGCGTCCTTGCCGGGCATCAAACCGGACGACATTTCGGCAGAGGTTCGGAACGGAATCTTGACGATCCGAGGCGATAGCCAGGAGCACCGCGATGAGACGCGCGGCAAATGGCACGTCGTCGAGCGCAGGGTCGGCACGGTCGAACGAACGATGACGCTGCCCGCGCCGGTGGACGAATCCAGCGGCGACGCCAAGTACGAGGATGGCGTTCTCACCGTGACGTTCAAAAAGACGATGGATCAGGCTGGCAAGAAGATTGAGGTAAAGACGAACGCGCCCACGACCACTCCGTAGGCAGACGATCAAACGCCACAGCCGGGGCCGCGAATAGCAGCCCCGGAACATCGCAAAGTTACGCCCGCGTTCCGCTCAACACCCGTTCTTTCACCACATCGTGATGGACGTTCAAGTAGACCGACCCCACATCGACGCCGGCAATCATCTCCGCAGGCAGTTCGAACTCCTGTTGATGAAAGATGCCTCGCTTGATAACCAGGCTCAGCAACTGACCCGTGTGTGTTTCAAATCGAATCTGCGCGATTTCGCCAATGTGGTGCATGTTCTTGGTGTAGACATCGCTGCCGTCGCCGAGTACCACCACGTCTGTATCGACCATGTGAACCATCTCGGCGAGCTCGGATCGATGCTCGGGCATGCCCGGTTCGCGACGCTTCGTCACAAAGCTGTCTGCTGGGAACACGCCACCTCCGGTGGAGGCAGCCACCGCGGCGCCATCCGGCATGGCTTCGACATCGGGAGACGTCGTATGGGTCACGTGCCGCGTGCTCGCCTCGTCGATTCCGGCAATGAGATGGTCAAGCTCCGGGCTCACTTGAATGCGCGTAAGTGGAATTCGGATGCCATTATCCCGGATGATACCGTGCCGAACGCCGATGCTCTTCACCAATTTGGTGTCTGGATCGACAAGTACCCACTCGATATGACCGAGCGCCTTGTCGTCTCGTGAACGAACCGGCGTCCCAAGTTCAGCCCTCATGGTTTCAACCTCCTAGTTGAGTGACCAGATTGACCATCTTCCCCGCGAGCATATGTGCTACGTCCTGGACATCCACAGACTATAGCATCGGGCGACTTCCGTCCACTACTCGTATTCATGATGGCGGCCGAACGGTCTCAAAAGTACGACGAACGAATGGCGAAGTGTCTCAAGTTTGTTGAACGGCGGCGGGAGATCTGAAATTCGCGAGGATCAAAGAGCACACCACAAAGCTGAAGAGTATCCTTATGGCGAGTAGCAAGCGTGTCTTTCGACGTATGTCAACGCTATTGGTGGGGCGAGAAGACAGCCATGAACTGGCGTAAAACACTCTCCTGGGGGTTGATTCTCCGGTGCCCAAACTGCGGACAGGGTGGGCTGTTTCGACAGTGGCTCCGCATGGTCGATCGCTGCCCGAGATGCGGTCTCCACTTCGAGCGCGAGGAAGGCTACTGGAGCGGCGCAGTCGCTATCAACACGGTGGTGACCGAGCTGGTCTTTTTTGGCATCCTGGCGATTGCCGTCATACTCACCTGGCCAGATCCACCACTCGCGCCACTGCTCATCGGAGCCCTGCTCGTCAACGTCCTCTTTCCGCTCTTCTTCTACCCGTTTTCGAAGACCATCTGGGTGGCAATCGACCTTTGCCTTCATCCGCTCGAAGAGCGAGAGCAGCACGAAGTCACGTCTCTTCGCGAGAAAAAGCAGCAGCTAAACGCGGACTGAGCCGAGGTCAGACTCTACCGTAGATCTCCGCCAGAGTTCGCAATCGCTCCGCGATTTCAGGCGCCAGCGCTCCACTCGTCATGCGCCACTCCCAGTTCCCTGCGGATGTGCCGGGAATGTTCATCCGGTGTTCGCTCCCGAGTCCTAACAGATCCTGGGCAGGGACGATGGCCAGGTCCGCCACGGACCGGTATGCCAGCCGGATCAGCGCCCAGTTGATCTCCTCTGACCCAGGACCGATGTAGCATTCGGCGCGACGGCGCGTCTCTTGATCCAGCTGTGAGAACCAGCCGACCGTTGTATCGTTGTCGTGGGTTCCGGTGTAGACCACACACGTCGACTCATAGTTGTGCGGAAGATACGGGTTGCGGCTATCATCGCCGAACGCAAAGTGCAGGACCTTCATGCCGGGCAATCCCAGCCGCTCCCGAAGCTGGTCAACGTCTTCAGTAATCAGTCCCAGGTCCTCGACCACAATCGGCACCGTGCCGAGCTCTGCGTTCACTCGCTTGAACAACTCGTCCGCCGGTCCGTCAACCCAGTGTCCGTTGATCGCTGTATCCTCATCCGCGGAGACCTGCCAACCCGCCTGAAAGGCGCGAAAGTGATCGACGCGGACCATGTCATGCCATGAGAGCGCACGCCGAAATCGCTCGAGCCACCAGCGGTAATTCTGACGGGCGATCCTGTCCCACCGGTAGCACGGGTTGCCCCAAAGCTGACCCGTGGCAGAGAAATAATCGGGCGGGACTCCAGCCACCACCGTCGGATGTCCCGTCGCATCGAGCTCAAAGAGATCCTGGTGGGCCCAGACATCGGAGCTGTTGAGTGATACGTAGATCGGAATATCACCCACGATGCGGACGTCGTGCAACCCGGCATAGCGAAACAGCGCGCGCCACTGCTGGTCGAACAGGAACTGCACGAACTCATGATATCGAACGTCACGAGCCAATTCGGCTTTGATTCGAGCCAGCACTTCAGGATCTCGTGAGGAGATTCCAGAGTCCCAGTCGAGCCATGCAGATCCCTCGAACTTGTCACTAAGGGCACAGAAGAGCGCGAAGTCGTCGAGCCAGGAGCACTCAGACTGGCGAAACTCGTCGAAATGGTGATCGAGGCGCGGATCGGGCTCGCTGGAAAACCGTGCAAACGCCTCTCGAAGCAACGGTTCTTTCCGGGCACGGGCCTGGCTGAAATCTACCTTGTCAGTTGCGGGAAGATCCGGTGGAATATCGGACGGACGAAGCAGCCCGTATTGAACGAGCCATGATTCCGCGATCAGAAGCGGGTTTCCGGCAAACGCGGAACTGCAGTCGTAGGGCGAGTTCGCGTTTCCAACAGGGCCTAAGGGAAGAATTTGCCACAGCCGTTGGCCCGCGTCGGCCAGGAAGTCGACAAACCGATACGCCTCGGCGCCGAGATCACCGATACCAGAAGGTCCCGGAAGTGACGTGGGATGCAGTAGAACTCCCGCGCTGCGCCGATATTCCGAACGTGACATGTGCCGGACTCTCCCCATGCACCTGATCCAAATACCGCAACAATACTACGCCACGAGTAACCGTTAACGCTGCATCACCTCGTCCCCGACGTCCGGCCCGGGCTGTGACACCGACGCCTCGGTGCCGCGCGCTAACATCCGCGTTGAACGGTACAATGCGAACATGATGCCGCAGCCGCACCGCAACATCGAAGCGAGAAAGCACAAGGTGCGCCAGGTGCTGGCTCGACTGGAAGCGGACTACGGTCGTCCGGAGTGGACGGTGTATCGACCACCGCTCGACGAACTCGTGATGACGATTCTTTCCCAGCACACATCCGACATCAATTGCGAACGAGCGTTCCACTCACTTCGCGCTGCATTTCCAGTCTGGCGGCAGGTAGCCGATGCTGAGGAGTCCGAGATTGCCAGCGCCATCCGGGTCGGCGGCCTTGCCACGGTGAAGGCTCCGCGCATCAAGGCGGTGGTTGCAGAGGCGCTGGAGTCAAATTTGCCAGAGAGATTGGCGGACATGTCTTTGCTGGACGCCAAGGAAGAATTACAGCGACTTCCGGGGGTCGGTCCAAAGACGGCAGCCTGCGTCCTTCTCTTTGCATGTCAGCGACCCGCACTGCCTGTTGACACTCATGTCCACCGCGTCTCGCTACGAATCGGTTTGATCGATGAGCGGACGAGTGCCAATCAGGCACACGATGACCTGGAATCGCTACTCGACGACAAGGATGTCTACTCGTTTCACGTCAACATGATCCGGCATGGTCGACTGGTCTGCAAAGCACGGAGGCCACGTTGTGACGTCTGTTCCTGTGCGTCGATCTGCGACCACGCATTACGAGATGTAACCGACGGTGAGGAATGATGCAGCGAACTGAAATCGTTTTTGTACGTCACGGTCAGACGCGTAGCAATATTGAGGGCCTCCTGCACGGGCGGACCGACGAACCACTCAACGCCCACGGCTGGTGGCAGGTAGAACGGGTCGCAATCCGTCTCGGCGCCACCGGGCCGCTCCACTCGATCCATGCGAGTCCGCTGTCACGGGCTCTGGCAACCGCTCAGGCGATTGCCAATCAGACCGGCGCGGCAATCACCAAGCACGATGACCTGGCCGAATTTCACTTCGGCGATTTCGAGGGCTACACCCTCTCACAGATCCAGCAGTCGCACCCGGAACTCTACGGCAAGATGTTCGAATTTAGTGATCGCGCGTTTCGTTTCCCAAACGGCGAGTCGCGCGGTGAATTCTACGACCGGACGTTGTCGGCAGTTCAGCGACTCATCGACGGCTACGCGGGCGAACGGTTCGCCGTTGTCGCCCACGAAGGCGTGATCGCCTCTGTCGTGACGCAGCTGACCGGAAACGATCCGTCTGACTGGACTCGTAACCGGTTCGACAACTGCAGTATTACCACGGTCGCCATTAACGGCTCCGCGGTCGCCGAAGTGACCTGCTGGAATGACACCATTCATCTGGAGGACGCGAGAGTGAAGAGATGAGATTGACAGTGCTTGGTGGCTCGGCGGCCTGTCCAAATCCGGGAGGCGCATCTTCGGGATACCTGGTTGAGCAGGATGGGTTTGCGCTGGTTGTTGACACCGGTCCGGGAACCATCCCCGTATTGCGCCGGTACGTCGATCCACGCGACGTCGGGGCCGTCGTGATCTCCCACCTCCATTCGGATCACACGGTCGATCTTGTCCCGTTTCGTTACGGACTGCGGTACATTCCGGACGGTCGAGGACCGAAGGTGCCACTCTGGCTGCCGCCCCACGGGAAGGACTTTTTGTCACGGTTGTCTGACGTATTTGCGATCGGGGCGGAGGCTGGTCAGCCATTCTTCGAGACGGAGTTCGACGTCGACGAATATGATCCCGGCGACCTGCTTCAGTTAGGGCCGTTCACGATCACCTTCATGCCGACAAAGCACTTCATCGACTGCTGGGCGATGAGGATTGAAGCCGATCGGCGGGTTCTTGTCTACCTCGCCGATTCGAGCTACTACCCTGAGCTCGCCTCGTTCGCCAGGAACGCCGACTTGCTCGTCTGTGAAGCGACGATGCCTCCGCAGCGTCCAGATGAGCCCAAGAGCGACGGACATATGACGGCCGCGGACGCTGGTCGGGTTGCCACCGCGGCATCGACGACGCACCTGCTTCTGACACACATCTGGCAAGAGCACGGGCTTGGCAACGCGGCTGAACAGGCGCGGTCGACCTTTGGCGGCGCCATCACGATCGCCGAGAGCGGCGTACGCGTTCAGGTTTGAGCTCCTTCCTCCCGTCTTCAGCAGAAGGGAAGAGAACGAGTTGTCCACCCAGCAGTCCGGATTTTCAATTCCAGGAGTTCGCGTGGGGCATTGGACCCATCCGGATCGCGGTACAGGCTGTACCGTGATTATCCCGGATGAGCCAGCACTGGCGGTGGCCGACGTGCGCGGCGGCGCCCCCGGAACGCGAGAAACGTCGCTGCTTGAGGAAGGGCGGCTGGTGCAACGCGTCGATGCCGTGCTTCTGACCGGTGGTAGCGCCTTCGGCCTGGCAGCGGCCGAGGGCGTCGTACAGTGGCTACGCGAACAGGGTCGTGGGTTCCACACCGCGAGCATTCCCGTCCCGATCGTCTCCGCGGCTGTCTTGTTCGATCTGAAAGGCCGTTCGCCCGTCTGGCCGGATGCCGACGCGGGGTATGCCGCCGCGGCGGCGGCAAAAGAAGCCGGCTGGCTCTCTGGACAACTCGGAGCCGGCACGGGAGCAACCATAGCAAAGCTGATGACCGGCAGAGGCCGGCCGGCCGGACTGGGCAGCGCCGCCGTGATGACCCCAGCCGGCACCATTGCGGCGATCGTGGCGGTCAACGCGGTCGGTGAGATCGCCGTACGGGAGGTGGGCGACAGGCTGGAACATTCCCCAGATGCCGCCGAATTCGAAGAACGGCTCATCGCCGGTGAGGGAACAGGCGCGCGTCCCGGCGAGAACACCACGATTGGCGTCGTGGTGATTGACGCCGCTGCCTCACGTGACGACCTCCTGCGGATCGGCGTCGCCGCGCACGATGGCCTGGCCCGTGCGATCCATCCCGCACACACGGTTTTCGACGGTGACACCTTTTTCGTGCTCGGTCTACATGAAGGCAAACTCAGTCCAGGCGATTCCGTCAGACTCGTGGCCGCCACTCAACGATCAGTCATGCTTTCGGTGGCAAGGTCATTGCCAGGCTGACAAGAACATCAGCATGGAAGCGATCACAATCGAGCACGATCGAACCGAGATTCGGGGTGTCAGTTGACGGGTCGCGTGCTAGACTCATACGAGTCAGGCTCACTTCTTGGGCACCGATACTCCACCAGAATGATCAGTCGACGCATCTTGGGCTGGCGGGTAACCCATTGACGAAGCTGATACTCTCGACCGGTGCGTTTCCGGGTTTCTCCGTTGAAAGTATATTCAGCCTCACCCGTGACTCAGGCGCGGACGGCGTCGAGTTGATGCTGACCCCACGATCCGTTCACGTCGATACGGACTACGTCCGCCGGATTGAAGACCGCTACGACCTGCCGGTTCGCTCGGTGCACACGATATTGCGCTTGCGTGGTGCGGCATCTGACGTTCTCGCACGGGATATTATTGACTCGGCGCGTATCGCGTCCCGCTTTTCGAAGTGCCGGGCGCTCGTCGTGCACACCCCTCAGGTTCAGTCACTGCACGATCCCGATGCTCGCCGGTGGTTCGATGCGGTCGCGACCGCGGTCGACATTTCCGAACGGAGCGGATTTGCAGTCGCTATCGAAAACAGCGGGCGATCGAACGCAAAGACACCAACGTGGGCCTTCGACCATCCACATCGACTGCTCTGGTTGACCGAGGAGTGGGACCTTCAAATCACCTACGATACGGCCCACGCCGCCAGCCGAAACTGGGAACTCCTTGACACGCTCCGCGCGTTTCTGCCACGCATCGCGAACATTCACCTCAGTGACGTCGCCGCTCGACAGTCGCGATTCGGACTGGTGAACGCAATGCGACGCGATCACCAGATCCCCGGACACGGGATTCTGCCGCTCGACGACATCCTGCTCAAGCTTGCCCAGACGCAATACGACGGACTGATCACGCTGGAGCTTAGTCCCATTGCCGTTCACGCCTGGTGGAGACCCACCAGCATCAAACTCATCGGTGATGCCGTCACGCGCTGCCGCTCATCCCTGCGCCAGATCCATTCGGCCCAAGGACGACCCCAAGAACGCACGTGACCGATCCACTTCACGTTTGGTGAACGCTCAGACCGGCGCCTTTGGTCGATGCCAGAGCGGCGCTGCGATGCCGTTGATGCCTCGTCGTACGGCATCCTCTCCGCAACCGCCTCGTTGACGGCCTCACCCGCGACGACAGCAACTCGCGGCGAGGGTGGCTGGCCGTGTGGCCGTCCACACTGAGCGCCCTGTTGCGCGCATTGAGACATGAAGCGACGCAAACGCCGGCAATCGTAGGATCACCGGCGTTCGAATGCTCAAATTGTCGCGGTCTGGTTAGCGCTTTGTGTACTGCGGCGCCTTGCGCGCTCGCTTGAGTCCAACCTTCTTGCGCTCCTTGACGCGCGCGTCGCGGGTCAACATCCCGGCGCGTCGCAACACTGCGCGCAGTTCTGGATTGGATCGAACGAGTGCCCGGGCGATTGCATGGCGCACCGCACCGGCCTGTCCGGTCATGCCGCCACCGACGACACGGATCTGCACGTTGAAACGCTCGACGTTGTTGGTCAGGCGCAATGGTTCTGCGATCATCGCCTGGTAGATGTCACGGCCCCCGAAATAATCGCGAGCGCTCTTATTGTTGACCTCGAAATTGCCGCGCCCCGGATAGAGGCGCGCCCGCGCAACGGCGGACTTGCGCCTGCCGGTTCCGTGAACGTAGCGCTGCTGCCGTTCGGTACTCCGCTCGGTATTCGCTCCTGCTTCCACGTCTGCCAATTTCTCCTCTACCCTTCAATCCGCAACGGCTTGGGGTTCTGGGCCGTGTGCGGATGATCCGGCCCGGCATAGACTTTCAATTTCTTAAACGTCGCGTCACCGAGGGCGTTCTTCGGCAACATGCGCCGAACCGCCTTCTCGAGCGGTCGAGTCGGGTGCTTCACGAGCTCGTCGCGGAGCGGCGTGGCCCGAAACCCGCCCGGGTGCTGAGAGTGACGATAATAGATCTTCTTGAACTCTTTGTTCCCGGTCACGCGGATCTTTTCGGCGTTGACTACGATCACATAGTCGCCGGTGTCCATGTGGGTCGTGAAAATCGGCTTGTGCTTGCCGCGCAGTACCGACGCGATTTGTGTGGAGATGCGGCCGAGCGTTTGGTTCTCCGCGTCAACAATGAACCAGTCGCGTTGGATCTCCGACGCCTTTGGCGAGTACGTTTTCATGCGATCCTGTGCTCCTCACCGGAAACGACGCCGCCAAAACCCGGCGCCAACCTCTGACCCTTACGGGTATTCAACACTCCAAAGGACGAGACCCGTCGCGGGGGCTGGTGGACGCGCCACCGTTCGGTCACTCGCCGCGAACATCGATTCGAACCACTCCACCGATCTCGCTCCGCATCCCACTTCAACCATGTTCCCGACCATGTTGCGCACCATATGCGGCAAGAATCGATCGGCCCTGACACGAAATTCGAGCAAACAACCGTCAATCGGTGCCGGCTCCCACATGATCGGTTCGACGCTCCATCGAGCCAACGTGACGGTACGAGTGCAGTCGACCTTCGACTCCGGTAGCCCAAGACCAGCTCCGGCCAGCGACGAAAAATCGTGCAATCCAACCATCGTAGCTGCCGCGCGATTCAGGTCGTCGACATTCAATTCCGACCGAACGTGCCAGACAAACCGGCGCAGGATCGTGGCGGGAACCTTCGCGTTCCAGACTCGGTAGCGATACTCACGTTGCCGAGCACTGAACCGCGCATGAAACTCGCTGTTCACTTCTCGGACATCGACGACTGATACGTCGTCGGGTGTCGTTGCGTCAAGCGCGAATCTCAGCGCTTCAGCATCCTTGCGCCAGCGGATTGTACCGCTCGCCACCTGATCTACCGCATGTACCCCCCGGTCGGTCCGGCCCGCAAAGGCCAGAGTCACCGGGCGCCCGGTGAGGCGACTGAGGGCCTCCTCAACCACTTGCTGTACTGTCCGTGCCTCGAGCTGCCGTTGCGATCCGAAGAACGCGGTCCCGTCATACCCCAGGTCGAACCGAAAATGCCGGTCAGGCGTCGACACAGCCGAGGCAGCCGATCAAGAACGAGATTAGGCCACGAATTCGATCATCGCCATCGGCGCCGCGTCGCCGCGTCGCACACCGAGCTTGTAGATTCGCGTGTAACCACCCGCTTGACCGTCGAACCGCGGCCCAATGATGTCGAAAAGCTTGGCAGTCGCGCGCTCATCGGCGAGGCGTGCCATGACCAGCCGGCGATGATGCTCGGAGTCTTCTCGTGACATCGTCACCAGCTTCTCGACGATCGGGCGAATCGTCTTCGCCTTGGCTTCGGTCGTCTGAATGCGCTCATGCAAGATCAACGATACGGCCAAGTTGCGAAACAGGGCCTTTCGCTGATTCGTATTGCGGCCGAACTTACGTCCGGCAACACGGTGCCTCATTCCGTCCGCTCCCCACGTTATCCAGCGGTATCGACGTCGCCGTCGTCATCATCGCCGTCGGCGTCATCGACATCGACGTTTTCGCCGCCCGGCATCTCGAAGTCATAGCCGAACTCACCCATACGCTCTTTCAGTTCCTGCAGCGAGCGGGGACCAAAGTTGCGGATGGAGAGCAGCTGCTCTGGGTCCATGTCGAGTACCTGACCGACCCGGTCGATGTGGCGGCTTCGCAGCGCGTTAAGAACGCGAGGCGAAAGGCCGAGCTCGGCCAGCGGGCGCGTATCTGCCTCAGATACCGCGCGGGTCGTTTCCTCGACCTCTTCAACCGGTTCGCGATTGAAGTCCGCGATCAGCTTGGCGTGATCGACCATAATCTGCGCGGAACGGGAAAGCGCGTCCTCAGGCTCAACGGTGCCGTCGGTAACGATCTCGAGGATCAGGCGGTCGTAGTCAGTCATCTGGCCGACACGGGTGTGCTCGACGACGTAGTTGACCTTCTCAATCGGCGTGAAGATCGCGTCGACCGGAATCTCTCCGATCGAGAAGATCTCCTGCGACTCCGCCGGCTGGTAGCCGCGACCGCGCGAGACGACAACGTCCATCTCAAGCCGGGCTCGATCGTTGTCGAGCGTGGCGATGACCTGATCTGGATTGACGACCTCAATTTCGCCTGGCCAGTCAATGTCGCCGGCGGTAACAACACCCTCGCCGTGAGCGTAGAGGCTGGCGCGCGTTTCCCGGAATGCTTCCGTCACGACACGCAGCCGGACACGCTTGAGATTCAGCACGATCTCGGTGACGTCCTCGCGCACGCCCTCAATCGTGGAGAACTCGTGCCAGACGTCCGCGATACGCACACGGACGATCGCCGCACCAGGAAGGGAGCGCAGCAGGATCCGCCGCAGCGAATTGCCAATCGTAATTCCGTAGCCGGGCTCAAGCGGCTCAACGACAAAACGGCCGTAGTTGAGCCCGGAATGTGTTTGTTGAACTCGTGGTTGCGCGATTTCTAGCAATCGAATCAGCCTCCTCCGGCCAATAGGCGGCAAGCCGCTCCCGAATCCAGCGACGCTGGAACACTCGAGGAAACGGCGTTACCGGCTATAGAACTCAACGACCAGCTGCTCGTTGACCGGTGGGATCTCAATCTGATCGCGCGCCGGCGCGCTCACAACTCGACCGCTCATGTTTTCCATGTCGCGAGTTAGCCAATCCGGCACCTGCTTGGTCCCGGCGGTCTCGGCGACAATCTTGAAATATTCTCGTTCGCGACTCTGCCGTCGAACGGCGATGACGTCCTCCGGCTTCACGATGAAGGATGGGATGTTTGTCTTGCGACCATTCACCGTAAAGTGTCCGTGACGCACGATCTGCCGCGCCTGTTTACGAGAATCGGCAAATCCGAGCCGGTAGACAACGTTGTCCAGCCGGGTCTCGAGAATCTGGAGCAAGTTCTCACCGGTCACCCCACCGCGGCGTACCGCCTCGGTGAAATGGCGTCGGAACTGTCCTTCGAGAACCCCATACATCTTGCGAATCTTCTGCTTCTCGCGCAGCTGAATCCCATACTCTGAAGGACGTCGCGAGCGCTTCTGTCCATGCTGACCTGGCGGAAAATTCCGCATTGGCTGCCGCTGCACAATCGGGCATTTGGGGCTCAGGCAGCGCTCACCCTTGAGGTAGAGCTTCAAGCCCTCGCGGCGGCAGATCCGGCAGACCGGACCGGTGTACCTTGCCATTCATCCTCCTCGACCCGCCGGATCACTTCGACCAGCGAGCCAGACTTCTCAACTCAAACTAAACGCGGCGCCGCTTTGGAGGTCGGCAGCCATTGTGCGGCACCGGCGTGATGTCCGCGATAGAGGTCACCTGAATACCGGTCGTCTGCAATGAACGAATCGCCATCTCACGACCAGAGCCCGGTCCCTTGATGAACACGTCGACCTGCCGCATGCCGTGCTCCATCGCCTTGCGGGCGGCGGTTTCCGCGGCAACCTGTGCGGCGTACGGCGTGCTCTTGCGCGAGCCCTTGAATCCGGACGCGCCCGCGCTGGACCATGCCACGACGTTACCGACCTGATCGGTCAGCGTGACCATCGTGTTGTTGAACGTCGACTGCACATAAGCGCGCCCGCGCGGAATATTCTTTCGATCGCGTCGCCTTACTCGCCCCTTTGTTCGGCCTGCACGTCGGCGGTCTGCCATGCGCTGCGTGTCCTTTCTGCGTCAATTCATGACTCGGCGGGCGAAACCGCCCGCCCTTCGGTTCACATCGTACGATCGAGATTCGATCGAAATCGGAGACTAGCGTCCCTTACGTCGCATGCCAATCGCCTTCTTCGGCCCTTTGCGCGTGCGGGCGTTGGTCTTGGTCCGCTGTCCATGGACCGGCAGTCCACGACGATGTCGAAGTCCACGGTAGCTGCCGATGTCCATCAGACGTTTGATATTCATGCTCACTTCGCGACGCAGGTCGCCTTCGACCAGCATCTCCTTCTCGACGATGTCGCGCAGTCGCTGCACCTCATCATCAGTCAGGTCGCGAACACGGGTATCAGGGCTGATGGCCGTCTGCTGCAGGAGCCGCTGGCTCGTGGTCAGCCCGATGCCGTAGATATAGGTAAGACCGATCTCCACCCGCTTCTCGCGCGGTAGATCGACGCCAGCGATGCGTGCCATCTATTCCCCCTCTATCCTTGACGCTGCTTGTGCTTCGGGTTGGTGCAGATCACACGAACCACGCCGCGCCGCCTGATGATGCGACAGTTGTCGCAGCGCCGCTTTACTGATGCCGCCACTTTCATGAGCTCTCTTCTTCCCAATCGTCGCCGATCGATCTCTATGTTCTCAGCCGATATGTGATTCGTCCCCTGGACAAATCGTATGGCGATAGTTCGACCCTTACCCGGTCACCGGGTAAGATTCGGATGAAATTGAGGCGGAGCTTTCCGGAGATATGGGCGAGCACTTCATGCCCGCTATCCAACTCCACCCGGAACATCGCGTTTGGCAATGGTTCCGTGATTTTGCCCTCGACCTCGATGACATCCTTTTTGCCCACGTGTCACCTCGGACCCGCGCACAGCTAAGTGCGCACGTCGAACGCATGCGCCACAACGGCGCATTATACCATAAATTCACCTCAACGCGTCAGCAATTTAGGCTCGTGTTCAGTAATCACCATGGTATGTTCGTAGTGCGCCGACAAGCCACCCTGCTCGGTGACGACGGTCCACCCGTCATCCAGAAAGCGGATAGCGGGATCGCCGATGGTCAACATAGGCTCAACCGCGATCGTCATTCCCGTTCGGAGCAGAACGCCGCTCCCAGCCCGACCAAAGTTCGGAATCGATGGATCTTCCCAGAGCGACCGTCCAATACCGTGGCCGGTTAGCTCGCGTACGGTGCCATAGCCTGCCTCGTCAGCGACCTGCTGCACCGCCGCGGAGATATCTCCGACGCGGTTTCCCGCCCGAGCCTGTTCCGCTCCGGCCAAGAATGCGCGCTCTGTGACCTCCACCAGCGCACTCGCCTGTGCCGACACCGTGCCGACGGGCAGCGTGAGCGCAGAATCGGCGTGGTACCCCTCCAGATAGGCCCCAATATCGATCGAGAAGAGATCTCCGTCATTCAGCACGCGCGGACCAGGGATCCCGTGTACGACTTCGTCGTTTACTGAGGCGCAAATGCTGCCAGGGAACCCCTGGTGGCCAAGAAATGACGGCGACGCACCGCGTGACTCGATAATCTCTCGCGCGATGCGGTCCAATTCCGCGGTCGTCACGCCCGGACGCACCCGCTCGCGCATCTCCGCCAGCACTTCGGCCACAATGGCGCCGGCCCGGCGCATGATCTCGATCTCGCGCGACGACTTGAGCGTGATCGCCATTAGTTCCCATTTAGCCGCGTGTTGAGCGCATCGACAATTGACTGGCTGACCTCATCGATCGGACGATCACCGTTGACATCGATCAGCAGTCCGGCATCCCGGTAGTACGTGAGGACCGGCTCGGTCTGTTCATAGTAGATCGCGAGCCTCCGGTCGACGGCCTCCGGCGTGTCATCACTTCGTTGGGTCAAGGTCGAACCGCAGACGTCACAGATTCCCGGTTGTTTCGGTGGATTGAATTCGCGATGATAGGTCGCGCCACAGTTTGGACAAATAAGGCGCCCGGTCAGTCGGTCCATCAGGATCGCCTGCGGCACATCGATGTGAACCACCGCTGCGACGGTTTCGTGGCGCTCGCTGAGCGTCGCATCGAGCGCCTTCGCCTGTGCTTGATTCCGCGGAAAGCCATCCAGCAGCATCCCACGCAGGTTCTCATCGTCGCGTAGTACCTGATCAACTCGTGTCATGAGCATGCGAATGGTCAGGTCGTCAGGAACCAACGCTCCGCGATCGTAGTAGCCGCGAATTTCCGAACCCAGATCAGATTCGCTGGCCATGACTTCACGGAAGAGGTCTCCGGTGGCGATGTGGACCAGGCCGAGCCGCGGCGCTACCACCGCGGCTTGGGTTCCCTTTCCGGCTCCTTGTGGACCCATGATAATCACATGGGCTGCACCAGTCTTCGTCACAACTCTCCTGCTCTTAGCGTATGAATCCCTCGTAGTTCCGCATCATCAGTTGCGCCTCGAGCTGTCGCATGGTGTCAATCGCAACACCGACCACGATCAGCAAGGCGGTCGCACTGAGCAGCAGCGTCCGCACATTCGTAATCAGGCTCGCGAAATACGGCAGTACCGCCACAAACCCGAGGAAGAGCGCGCCGGCCAGCGTGATGCGCATCAGCACCTTTGTCAGGTAGGTGTTCGTGTTGCGTCCCGGACGTACGCCCGGAATGAACGCTCCTTGCTTCTGCAGGTTCTCGGCAATATTCTGCTGCTGGAAGAGAACCACCGTGTAGAAGTAGGTAAAGAGCACCACCATGGCAAAGTAGATCGCCTGATAGGTGAACGACTGCGGGTTGAAGAAGTTCGCCACACTGGTGGCCGCATGGGTCACCCACGATTTGCTCGAACTCTGCAAGAAGTTTGCAATCATCCCGGGAAAGACCATGATGCTCACCGCGAAGATCAGCGGGATCATTCCGGCTGAATTGACCTTGAGTGGGATGAAGGTGCTTCCACCGCCATAGACGCGGCCGCGTCGAACCCGCTTGGCGTGCTGTACCGGAATGCGACGCATGCCTTCGTTCATCAGGACCATGCCCACAACGGTGAACAGACCAATGACGAGGAAGACCAGCGTGCCCATCACGTTCTGCGATAGCGTGCCGCCTGTGACGAGGTTTCCGACCGCCGACGGCAAGCTGGCCACGATGCCGCCGAAGATAATGATCGACACCCCGTTTCCGATGCCATTCTCGGTAATCAGCTCACCGAGCCAGACCAGCAGAATGGTACCCGCCGTCATCATCAGCAAGATCGCGATACTGCGGAGCGCAGTCGCCGAATTGAAGAGGCCGAAGTTCGACAGGACGTTGTTGCGCTCCATCAGCACCGCCTGGCCGTAGCCTTGCAGCAGCGCGATCGGAACGGTGATCCAGTGCGTATACTGGTTGATCTTCTGCTGGCCCGACTGACCCTCTTTTGACAGCTCGTCGAGCGCCGGAATAGTCGGAGTCAGCAGTTGCATAATGATCGAGGCGGTAATGTACGGGTAGACACCCATCGCCAGGATCGAAAAGTTCTTCAGTGTGCTGCCGGAAAACAGGTTCAGCATCCCGAGCAGCTGATTCTGCTGCAACAGGTTGTCCAGGGCGGCGCGATCGACGCCCGGAACCGGGATCGTGGCCAGAAAGCGAAAGATGACGAGGATCCCGAGCGTAAAGAAGATCTTGCGCCGCAGGTCCGGAATCTTGAAGGCGTTAACGGCAGCTTCTAGCATTACTCGATGACCTCCACGGTCCCGCCCGCTGCTTCGATCTTCTTGCGCGCGGACTCCGAGAACTTATGTGCACGCACAGTGAGGGAGCGCTTGAGACGCCCATCGCCCAGGATCTTAACCGGGAACTCGAGTCCCCGCGTAACTCCGGCCTCGTACAGCGACTCAGGAGTGACGGCCGTAAGTGACTCGTCGAGTGCGTTCAATCGCTCGACATTGACCACTTCATAGACCGTCTTAAAGATGTTGGTGAAGCCGCGTTTGTATGACATACGCGTGTAGAGCGGATGCTGGCCGCCCTCAAATCCGGGACGGATATTCCCGCGTGCGCGCTGGCCCTTGGTGCCGCGTCCCGCGGTCTTGCCCTTTCCGGAAGAGGTACCACGACCAACACGCGTTTTCTCGGTGCGCGCTCCAGGACTCGACTTCAAATCGTGCAATTCCATGTAGGTCTCCCCGCATACCGTCGCGCCGGAGCTGACGGCCTTACTCGGTTGCCTTCTCTTCTACGCGAACCAGGTGCCTGACCTTGTAGACCATACCACGCACCGATGGATTGTCCGTCTTCTCCAGCGTCTGGTTAAGACGACGGAAACCCAGCGCTCGAACGGTCTCTCGCTGGTCTCTCGGGCAGCCAATCACGCTTCGAAAATAGGTGATCTTGATCATATCGCTGCTCATGCGCGCTCCGCTTTCTCACGGCGACGGAATCGCTCCACCGGAAGTCCGCGTCGCCGGGCAACGTCTTCAATAGATTCGAGCTCACTCAGCGCGAGGAGCGCGGCGCGGGTGACATTGACCGGATTACTGCTGCCAAATGACTTGGTGAGGATGTCGTGAATGCCGGCGGCTTCGACCACCGCACGCACGCCCGCCCCGGCGATGACGCCTGTACCGGGAGAAGCCGGCTTCATCATGACCCGCGCCGATCCAAACCGGACTTCGATTGGGTGCGGGATCGTCCGGCCCGAGAGAGGTACCTTGATCATGCTCTTCTTGGCGGTATCGATTGCCTTTCGGATCGAATCCGGCACTTCGCCAGCTTTCCCCAGCCCAACACCAACCTGGCCCTGGCCATCACCAACGACCACAACGGTGCTGAAACTAAATCGGCGGCCACCCTTGTGCACTTTCGCCACGCGGTTGATCTGCACGACGCGCTCATCGAGTTGCGGCCCATCTTGGTCGCGGCCGCGGCGTGATTGACTTCGACTTACCATTCGCCCTGCCCGTTCTCTCGTTCGAGGTCCAATTGATCGTTCACTAGAAATCCAGTCCGGACTCGCGGGCACCCTCGGCGACCGCTTGAACTCGTCCATGGTATTTGTAGCCACCGCGGTCGAAGACGACTTGCTTGATGCCGCTTGCCAGTGCTCGCTCAGCGACGACCTGCCCAACGAGCTTGGCCTGGGCCGTCTTCGGATGCTCCTCAGAGAACCGATCGCGAACGTCCGACTCCAACGTCGAGGCGGCCACCAGCGTACGACCCGCCGTATCGTCGATGATCTGCGCGTAGATGTGCGCGTTGCTGCGGAACACGTTCAGCCGCGGACGCTCCGGGGAGCCCGAAACACGAGCCCGCACGCGAAGATGTCGCCGCTGCCGTGGCGAAAGTTGTCGTTTATGCTGGAAGCGCATCGCGCCGTATACCCTTTCACATGCGACCATGGACCTGGATCCCGTTCGCCGTCGGCAGAACCGACCGGCAACGATACCACGTCCGCTTCGCACGCCCTAAAGCCTGCTACTTACCGACTTTTCCGGCCTTGCCAGCCTTGCGGCGGACATGCTCGCCCGCATACCGGATGCCCTTGCCCTTGTAGGGTTCCGGCGGGCGGACCCGGCGGATCTGAGCGGCTTGCTCGCCGACCATCTGCTTGTCGATGCCGATCACGCCGATGCGCGTCGGCGTGTCCACGGCAAACGAAATGCCGGGGAACGGCTCGACCCGAACCGGGTGGGAATAACCAACCAGCAGGACCAGCGTCTGTCCATCAAGCGACGCGCGATAGCCGACGCCCTGGATCTCGAGGTCCTTGCGATAGCCCTCGGTCACGCCCTTGACCATGTTGTAGACCAGAGAGCGCGTCAGGCCGTGAAGCGCGCGATACTTGCGCTCATCATTCGGCCGCTCAACCGACAGGGTGCCGTTCTCGCGAGTGAACTTCATCCCGCGATCGACCCGCTGCGAGAGCTCGCCCTTCGGCCCCTTGACGTGAACTTCACCCGGATTAACGTCGATGTTGACGCCGTTCGGGATCTGGATTGCAAGACTACCTATACGTGACATGATTTCCCTCCGACGTTTGGGTCCAGATCCAGACTACCAAACGGTGCAGAGAACCTCGCCACCAATTCCTCGATGACGAGCTTCGTGCCCAGACAACACCCCTTGAGACGTACTCACGATCGCGGTGCCCAGACCACTCTGAACCATCGGAATCTCGTCCTTACCGGCATAGACACGCAATCCCGGTTTTGACACGCGCTTCAGTTCCCGTATCGCGTGGTGGCGATTCGAGCCGTACTTCAGCTGAATCCGCAGCAACGACACAGGCTTGCGCTCCTCGACGTGAAAGCCGCCGATGTAGCCCTCTTGCTCAAGAATGCGCGCCACCGCCACCAGAATTTTGGTCTTTGGCATCGACGTCTCTTGCTGGCGAGCCATTCCAGCATTCCGGATACGCGTAAGCATGTCCGCAATTGGATCGTTGATCGTCATTGTTTCTTGTTACTCCGCTCTCCGCATGCTACCAGCTCGACTTGGTGACGCCTGGAAGCTTCCCGGTGACGGCAAGCTCTCGGAAGCAGATTCGGCAAACGCCGAACTTGCGCATGTAAGCTCTCGGCCGCCCGCACAGTTTGCACCGATTATGATTTCGCACGGCGTACTTTGCCGGATGCATCGACTTGATGATTTTCGATTTCTTTGCCATAACCTCCCCGATCACGCCTCTCGCAACGGCATACCGAGGTACGTGAGCAACTCGCGCCCCTCTTCGTCGGTTTTCGCCGTCGTCACGATCGAGATCTCCAGACCACGAACTCGATCAATCCGGTCGTATTCGATCTCAGGAAAGACAAGCTGTTCCCGAAGACCGAGTGAATAGTTGCCACGTCCGTCGAACGATCGGGGAGAGAGCCCACGAAAGTCTCGAATACGCGGGAGCGCGGTGCCGATGAGCCGGTCAAGGAACTCGTACATTCGGTCGCCACGCAAGGTCACCATCGCACCGATCGGCATCCCGGCGCGCAGGCGGAACGCCGCGACCGATTTCTTCGCCCGGGTGATGACCGGCTTCTGGCCGCTGATCAGCGCCAGGTCGTTGGTCGCCGCGTCGAGCGCTCGCGCATTGGCAATCGCTTCGCCGAGGCCAATATTCAGCACGATTTTTTCGAGACGCGGCACCTCATGCACGTTGCCATAGCCGAACTCGGACATGAGCTTCGGAACAGCTTCGTCTCGATAACGTTCTTTCAGTCGCGGGATCATGTCTGCTTCCTCACGCCAGGCGTTTCAGGCCTACTTCGTCAAATCTGGCTTTTCGATCTCGGCATTGCACTTCTTGCAATACCGGGTCTTCTTACCCTGGTCATTCATTCGGAATCCGGCTCGCGTCGGCGCATTGCAGGACGGGCACCAGAGCATGACGTTCGAAACGTGCATCGGGGCTTCCTTCTCGATGATGCCCGCCTGCTGCACTCCCGGCACCGCCTTCTGGTGGCGCTTGACGATATTCACACCCTCAACGATAACCCGGTCCTCGCGCGGCATGTTCTGCCGCACACGTCCTCGAGCACCTTTATCTTTTCCGGCAATCACCAGCACCTGGTCGCCGGTCACGATTTTCTCTGCCATGTCTGTCGCCTCGTTCCCTGGTACCTACTACAAAACTTCCGGGGCCAGGGACACGATGCGCATGTACTGCCGGTCGCGCAGTTCACGAGCGACCGGGCCAAAGATGCGCGTGCCTCTCGGGTTCCCCTGCGGCGTAATGAGCACTGCGGCGTTGTCGTCGAAACGAATGTGGGATCCGTCGGGACGGCCATATTCCTGCGCGGTGCGCACCACCACGGCTCGTACCACATCACCCTTGCGCACGCCGGTGTGCGGCTGCGCCGACTTCACCGACGCGATGATAATGTCGCCAACTCCGGCGTATCGTCTCGACGAACCGCCCAGGACCCGGATGCACATGATCTGCCGGGCTCCAGAATTATCGGCTACCGTCAGACGCGTCTGCGGCTGGATCATTGCCTCATTCCTCCTCTGTCTGCCTGTTTCGTCCCTAGGCCTCGGCGGCCCGCTCGAGGACTTGGCGCACGATCCAGCGCTTGGTCTTACTCAACGGCCGCGTCTCTTCGATCATCACCAAGTCGCCCACGCGGCACTGGTTCTGCTCGTCATGAGCCTTGAACCGGCTCGTGCGTCGAATCGTCTTGCGATAGATCGGATGACGCCGAACGTAGTCGACCGACACCACCACGGTCTTATCCATCTTGTCCGAAACCACCCGACCAACCTTGGTCAATCGCGGTTTCACCTGCGTGGATGCCGATTCTTCCATACCTGTCGTGTCCGTCCTCCCAGTCTACAGCGCCGCCTACCCGGCGAGGATGCGCTCAAATTCGGCGGCGATCTCTCGCTCGGTCTGAATCGTTTTGATGCGAGCGATATCGCGCTTGATCTTTCGCACGCGCGTCGTGTCGGTCACTTTGCCGACCGCCTCATCGAATCGAATGTTCTGCCATTCAGTCTTCAGGTCATCGATCTTTTCGACCAGCTCGGCATTCGTCAGTGCTCTAATCTCAGATGCTTTCATCGGTCGCTCCCCTAGCCCTCGGACTCGTCAGACGCCGCGCCGGCGCCGGTCGTGTCGCGGGTGACGATACGACACTTGATTGGCAGCTTGTGGATCGCGCGCGTTAACGCGTCCTCGGCAAGCTCTTCGCGCACGCCACCAAGCTCGAACAGAATTCGGCCCGGCTTGACGACGGCAACCCAGAATTCAGGATTGCCCTTGCCCTTCCCCATTCGCGTTTCGGCTGGCTTCTGCGTGACCGGCTTATCCGGAAAGATCCGAATCCAGACCTTGCCGCCACGACGAATGGCGTTGGTGATCGCACGACGAGAGGCTTCTATCTGGCGGCTATTGATCCAGGCAGGTTCAAGTGCCTGAATTCCGTAGTCACCGAAGACCACTGTCGTACCGCGTGATGCCGCGCCCTTCATCCGGCCTCGCATCATTTTGCGATGTTTTACCCGCTTGGGCATCAACATGGTTGTGGTTCCAATCTCCTCAGTCGGCGATCCCGTTTAGTCGGTCGCGGCCTCGAGCTCCGGCTCGAACACCGGGGTTGGCTCGGGCAGCACGTCGCCCCGGTAAACCCACACCTTGACACCAATCCGGCCATACGTCGTGTGCGCGTGAACGACGGCAAAGTCGATGTTCGCGCGAAGTGTGTGCAGCGGCACACGGCCGTTCATCTCAGTCACGGAGCGCGACATCTCGGCGCCGCCGAGCCGCCCGCTCACCTTGATCTTGATACCCTGAATACTGCCCCGGCGCATCGCCTGCGTCGCCGCCTGCTTCATCGCTCGCCGGTAGGCAACGCGACGAGCCAGCTGCTCCGCGATGCTCTCGGCAATCAGTCGAGCATCCGACTCCGGTTCTTTGATCTCTTCGATCTTCAGGTGAACCTTCTTGCCCACCTGCTGCTCGAGCATCTGCCGCAGGCGCTCGACGTTGGAGCCCTGCTTGCCGATCACGATGCCGGGCTTCGAGGTAAAAATCGCGACCTCGATGCGGTTGGCCGAGCGCTCGATCTCGATCCGCGAGATGCCTGCACGGGTCAGCTCTCCGTTGATCAGCCGCCTGATGAACAGGTCCTCATGCAATTGCTCGGTGTAGTTGCGTTCGGCGTACCACTTCGATTCCCATCCGTGGACGATGCCGAGACGAAACCCGATGGGATGTACCTTTCGACCCAAACTATGCCCCCTTCTCGATCTCGTCCACGATCACGGTAATGTGCGCGGTTCGCTTCAGCTGCCGGTTCACCCGGCCACGCGCGCGTGCTCGCCAGCGCTTGAACGTCGGCCCCTCGTCCGCAAAGATCGCCTTGATATAGAGGCCTTCCGGATCGAGATCGAAGTTGTGTTCCGCGTTGGCTGCGGCGGACTTCACGACCTTCAGCACGTCGACCGCCGACTTCTGCGGCAGGAATCTCAGGATCGCAACGGCTTCGTTCACCGTCTTCCCGCGCACCGTATCGACGACCAGGCGCGCCTTCTGCGCCGAGACCTGAACGCCCTTTGCCTTGGCTGTTACTTCCATTTCAGACGTCTCCTCGGAAACCGAACGTCACGTTGTTACCGCCGTCGGCTCGCACGCTCGGCATCCCTGCCGTGGCCACGATAGGTGCGGGTCGGAGCGAACTCCCCCAGCTTATGGCCGACCATCTGCTCCGTCACGAAGATCGGCACGTGTCGCCGCCCATCATGAATAGCGACGGTGTGCCCGATCATGTCCGGATAGACCGTCGACGCACGCGCCCAGGTCCGGATGACCCGACGCTCTCCGCTCGAATTCATCGACTCGATCTTCTCCGCCAGGTTCGCGTCGATGTACGGACCCTTTTTTGATGATCGTCCCAAAATGCTCCTCCTACCGGTGCGAGGCTACTATCGCCGCTTACCACGCCGGCGCACGATGAACTTATCCGTCTTCTTGTTATTTCGCGTTCGATAGCCGAGCGTCGGCTTGCCCCAGGGCGTCTTCGGCTGGCCTCCAATGGGAGCCTTGCCCTCGCCGCCACCGTGTGGATGGTCGCGCGGGTTCATCACCGAGCCGCGGACCGTCGGCCGCTTGCCCATGTGCCGCGACCGGCCGGCCTTGCCGATTCGCACATTCTCGTGATCGGTGTTGCCAACCTGCCCGAGCGTGGCCATGCACTCCAGCCGCACCAATCGAACCTCACCGGACGGCATGCGAATCTGCGCATAGTCGTCCTGCTTGGCCATCAGCTGCGCCGAGACTCCTGCCGAGCGAACCATCTGTCCGCCACGACCTGGATAGAGCTCGATGTTGTGGATCTGCGTGCCAAGCGGAATATCTTCCAATGGCAGCGAATTGCCGAGGCGAATCGGCGCTCCCGGCCCAGACTGCACCTCGTCGCCGACCTTCAGACCGAGCGGCGCGAGCATGTAGCGCTTCTCACCGTCTCGATAGTGGAGCAGCGCGATGTTGGCCGAGCGGTTTGGGTCGTACTCGATCGCGGCAACCCGCGCGATCACGCCGAACTTATCTCGCTTGAAATCAATTTTTCGATAGAACCGCTTGTGTGCACCACCCTGGTGGCGCACGGTCAGGCGTCCCTGGTTGTTCCGGCCGGAGTGCTTCTTCAGCGGCTCGATAAGCGATTTCTCCGGCCGCTTCTTGGTGATCTCATCAAACGTCGAAACGGTCATGTTGCGACGTCCTGGAGAGGTCGGTTTGTACTTTCGAATCGGCATCGTTGGTTCCTCTCTACCCCGTCCAGCCTCGGCCTATACCGCGCCGAAGATGTCGATCGATTCCCCCTCGGCGAGGGTCACGATCGCCTTTTTCCATGCCGGGGTATGACCGATGCTCTGTCGGCGACTGTGACGCGACGATCGCCGCCGCTCTTTTCCCCGTACATTCATCACGTTCACGGCGGCCACGCTCACATTGAACGTCTTCTCGACCGCCTCTTTGATCTGAATCTTGTTCGCGTCCTTGGCGACCACGAAGCAATATTGGCCCATCTCCATCAGCATCGTGTTCTTTTCGGTGATCACCGGGCGAACCAAAATGTCCTGATAGTCCATCGTCTCCCTCTCAGTTCGCCCAGAGCTGGTGAATCACGTCTACCGCGTCGCGTGAGACCAACAGCCGCTCATGCGTCAGCACGTCTCGAATGTTCACGTACCGCGCGGACAACACTTTGACGTTATCCAGATTGCCAGCGCCACGGCGCACCTGCTTGGTGTCGGCCACGACAATCAAGGTCGAGCGGGCCGCGCCGTTGGGCAGCGTCGCCAGCACCTGACGCATCTCGCGCGTCTTCGGTTCGACATCATAGAGGCCGTCAACGACCACCAGCTGCTCATCTCGCTGCTTCACCGACAGGACCGAGCGGATCGCCAGACGGCGCATCTTCTTCGGCATGTCCTGGGTGTATTTCCGCGGATGCGGTCCCCAGACAACACCGCCACCACGCCACTGTGGAGAGCGGATGCTCCCCTGCCGGGCACGGCCGGTGCCCTTCTGGCGCCATGGCTTGCGGCCACCGCCGCGAACTTCCGCGCGGGTCTTGGTATCGTGCGTACCGAGCCGGGCGTTCGCCATCTGCCGCAGGAAGGCCTGGTGCATCACTGGTACGTTCGGCTCAATCCCGAATACGCTATCGTTTAGCTCGACCTCGCCCGCCGCGTTTCCTTGGACATCAAATACGGTCTGCTGCACCTGTTGCTCTCACTCTCTACGCGGCGCCCGCGGCGGCACGCTCACGCTCTTTGACGGAGTGCCGCACGAGGATCACTTCACCGTTCGCACCGGGGACAGAGCCGCGCACCAGAACGACGTTGCGGTCCTGGTCAACCCGCACCACTGTCAGGTTCTGCACCGTAACGCGTTTGTTGCCCATCCGGCCTGCCATCTTCATACCTTTGACGACACGGCTCGGAGTGGCGCTCGCGCCGATCGAACCGGGCGCGCGGTGGCGGTCGGACTGTCCGTGCGTTTTGGGGCCGCCGCTAAAGTTGTGGCGTTTGATGACACCGGCGAAGCCCTTGCCCTTGCTCGTGCCACTCACGTCGACCAGCTCGCCAGCCTCGAAGACGGTGCAATCGAGCACCTGGCCCACGTTGTAATCAGCAACGGCGTCGGTCTTGACCTCACGCAGCACTTTCGAGTTGGCGCTGGAGGCCTTGAGATGTCCGCGCTGTGGGCTGTTCGGACGCTTCAGATCACCAAATCCGATCTGCAGCGCTTCGTACCCGTCGCGCTCCATCGATTTGATCTGCGTCACGACACATGGCCCGACCTCGAGGACCGTCACAGGCACTACCTGTCCGGTCTCGTCGAAGATCTGGGTCATGCCCAGTTTCTTGCCAAGGAGTCCCTCAATCATTGGCTCTCCCCTATTCAGGACGCGACGGCAGACGAGGGTCTGTCCGCCTTCGCACGCAGAGCATGATC
The DNA here is from genome assembly GCA_963728335.1 of uncultured Chloroflexia bacterium. Lineage (GTDB taxonomy): Bacteria > Chloroflexota > Chloroflexia > Thermomicrobiales > Thermomicrobiaceae > CALAGB01. Next base: position 2,108,637 of record CAVSJP010000002.1, on the reverse strand, counting down.
GTAATGATCAGCTAAAGCTTGATTTCAATATCCACGCCGGCCGGGAGATTCAGGCGCATCAGCGCGCGAATCGTTCCCTGGCTCGGCTCGAGCACGTCAATCAGACGCTTGTGGGTTCGGATCTCGAACTGCTCTTGCGAGTCCTTATCGATGAACGGAGATCGAACCACACTGAACTTCTCGATCCGGGTCGGAAGGGGCACCGGCCCCGAAACCTTGGCACCGGTGCTCTCCGCCGTGTCGACGATCTTCGCCGCCGACTGGTCGAGAATTTTGTGATCGTACGCCTTCAGGCGAATACGTATCTTCTGGGTTGCGCGTCGTGCCGTCATCAGCTGTCTTCCCCCGTTGTCCTACTGAACGACTTTAGTGACGGCACCAGCGCCGACCGTGCGACCACCTTCGCGAATCGCGAAGCGCAGCCCCTCTTCGATCGCCACCGGCTGAATCAGCTCCACCTGCATCTCGATGTTGTCCCCCGGCATCACCATCTCGACGCCTTCCGGCAACTCGATCGACCCGGTCACATCCGTCGTGCGAATGTAGAACTGCGGCCGGTAGCCGGGGAAGAATGGCGTGTGCCGTCCCCCCTCTTCCTTCGACAGCACATAGACCTGGGCCGCGAACTTGGTGTGCGGCGTGATCGACTTCGGCTGCGCCAGCACCTGCCCCCGCTGCACGTCGTCCCGCTCGATGCCGCGCAGCAGACACCCCACGTTGTCGCCCGCTTCACCTTCATCCAGCGTCTTCTGGAACATCTCCACCCCGGTCACCACCACCGAGCGCGTCGGCGTCGATCCCCACGATCTCGACCGTCTCGCCCGTCTTGACCCGGCCCCGCTCGACCCGTCCCGTCACCACCGTGCCCCGTCCCTTGATGCCAAACACGTCCTCGATCGGCATCAGGAACGGCTGGTCCACCGCCCGCTCCGGCGTCGGAATGTAGTCGTCCACCGCCTGCATCAGCTCCAGGATCGGTGCATACTCCGGACTCGTCGGATCGGTCGAGGCACTCTCCAGCGCCGCCAGCGCCGACCCACGCACCACCGGCACCTCGTCGCCGGGGAACCCGTAGGTCGACAAGCAGCTCGCGCACTTCCAGCTCGACCAGCTCCAGCAGCTCCGGGTCGTCCATCATGTCCACCTTGTTCAGGAAGACCACCATGGCCGGCACTTCCACCTGCCGCGCCAACAGGATGTGCTCCCGCGTCTGCGGCATCGGCCCGTCCGGCGCACTCACCACCAGGATCGCCCCGTCCATCTGGGCCGCGCCGGTGATCATGTTCTTGATGTAGTCGGCGTGCCCCGGACAGTCGACGTGCGCGTAGTGCCGCTTCGGCGTCTCGTACTCCACGTGCGCGATCGCGATGGTGATGCCGCGCTCCCGCTCCTCCGGCGCATTGTCGATCGAGTCGAACGAGCGGTACTTGGCCGCCCCGCTCAACCCCAACGTCTTCGTGATCGCCGCCGTCAGCGTCGTCTTGCCGTGGTCGACGTGCCCGATCGTCCCAATATTGATGTGCGGCTTCGTCCGCTCAAACCGCTGCTTCCCCACTGCGTCATCCTCCAGATAACTCGCCGGGCGGCATGTCGCCGCCGGGATCGACTAACCGCGTTGTGCCTTGGCCTTCATTTCGGTGGCCAGGTTCTCGGGAACCGGCTCGTAATGATCGAACTCCATTGAATAGGTCGCGCGACCCTGCGACATGGACCGAAGATCGGTCGCATAGCCGAACATGCTCGCGAGCGGCACGAACGCGCGCACCACCTGCGTGCTGACCTGCATCTCCATGCCTTCGATATGGCCGCGCCGAGCCGACAGGTCGCCGATTACGTCCCCCATGAAATCCTCGGGAGTTCGGACTTCGACCTTCATGATACGGCTCGAGAATGACCGGCTTGCCACGGCGCACGCCCTCCTTGAGCGCCATCGACCCGGCAATATTGAACGCCATCTCCGAAGAGTCGACCTCGTGATAGGATCCGTCGACCAGCGCGACCTTCAGGTCCACGATCGGATTGCCCGATTCGCCGCCCGACTCCATCGCCTCGCGCACACCGGACTCAACCGCCGAGATGTACTCGCGCGGAACGGCACCGCCGACGACCTTGTCCTCGAAGACGAAGCCGCTGCCGCGCTCCAGCGGTTCGATCTCAAGCCAGACGTGGCCGTACTGACCCTTACCACCGCTCTGCCGCACGAACCGGCCTTGATCGCGCACCGGCTTGGTGATCGTTTCCTTGTAAGCGACCTGCGGCTTACCGATGTTCGCGCTGACTTTGAACTCCCGAAGCATCCGGTCAACGATAACTTCGAGATGAAGCTCGCCCATGCCCCGAATGATCGTCTGACCACTGTCCGGGTCCGTGTTCATCTGGAACGTCGGATCCTCTTCGGCCAGACGCGCCAGCGCCATGCCCATCTTGTCCTGGTCAGAGCGCGTCTTGGGTTCGACGGCAACCGAGATGACCGGCTCCGGGAACTGAATCGTTTCGAGCAGGATCGGCCGGTCGCCATCACACAGCGTATCGCCGGTGAACGTCTACTTGAGCCCAATCACCGCGCCGATGTCGCCAGCCGAGATCGTCTCGATCTCTTCCCGGTGATTGGCATGCATCCGCAGCAGACGGCCAACACGCTCGCGCTCGCCCTTCGTCGAGTTCATCACGTAGCTGCCCGCGCTCATCTGCCCCGAGTAGACACGCACATAGGCCAGGCGCCCGACGTGCGGATCGGAAACGATCTTGAACGCGAGAGCCGAGAAGGGCTCGTCTGGATCGGTCGTTCGAATGTCAGGCTCGCCCGTGCTGGGGTTGAGACCTTGTACCGGCGGGACGTCGTTCGGCGCGGGCAAATACTCGATGATCGCATCGAGCATGCGCTGCACGCCCTTGTTCTTGAGGGCGGTGCCGCAAATCACAGGCACCAGCGCGCCCTTGATCGTCGCCACGCGCAGCGCAGCACGGAGTTCAGCCGTACTGATCTCTTCGTCCTCGAGGTACCGCATCATGAGGTCCTCGTCCGACTCGGCGATCAGCTCGACCAACTCGTGACGTCGCTGCTGAGCCTCTTCCATCATGTTCGACGGGACGTCAGCGATCTCAATATTCTGGCCCAGATCGTCATGATAGATGTAGGACTTCATATCGATCAGATCGACAATGCCGGCGAAGTCCGACTCCTGCCCGATCGGAAGCTGGATAACGGCAGGCTTTGCCTTCAGGCGGTCGATGATCATCTCAATCGTGCGCCAGAAATTCGCACCTGTGCGATCCATCTTATTGACGAAGCAGATACGTGGCACACGGTATTTGTCGGCCTGGCGCCATACCGTCTCGGACTGCGGCTCAACGCCCGCGACCGCGTCAAACACGACGACTCCGCCATCGAGCACGCGCAACGAACGCTCGACCTCGACGGTGAAATCGACATGTCCTGGCGTGTCGATAATGTTGATGCGGTGATCATCCCAGAAACAGGTGGTCGCCGCGGAGGTGATCGTAATGCCGCGCTCGCGCTCCTGGACCATCCAGTCCATCGTCGCGGCGCCCTCATGTACCTCACCGGTCCGGTGAATTCGGCCGGTGTAGAACAGAATACGCTCCGTGGTTGTCGTTTTACCCGCGTCGATGTGGGCGATAATGCCAATGTTCCTCGTGCGACCGAGGTCGGTCCACACCGCGTCGGTTTTTTGGGTTGCCGTGCTACTCATGATCAGTACGTGATCCCCAATGCATCCCGGCCGTCACCGCCCGGCATGTAGCTGATTACCATCGATAATGCGAGAACGCCCGGTTCGCCTCAGCCATGCGGTGCGTGTCTTCGCGTCGCTTGATTGTCGCCCCGGTGTTGTTGGACGCGTCCAGCAATTCGGATGCAAGCTTCTCCGCCATCGTGCGTCCAGCACGCGAGCGCGCGGACTGCAGCAGCCAGCGAATCGCGAGCGATAGGCGACGGGCGGGCTCGATTTGAACCGGAACCTGATAGGTCGCGCCGCCGACACGACGGGGCTTTACCTCGACGATCGGCGTCACGTTATGAATCGCCTGCTGGAAGACGTCCACCGGATCTCGTCCGGTTCGCTCCTGAATGATGTCCAGCGATCCATACACGATCCGCTCGGCGACACCCTTCTTGCCGCGTGTCATCACCTTGTTGATGACGCGCGAGACCAGTTCGCTACCATATCGCGGATCGGGCGGAACGATTCGCCGCTCTACTTTTGCTCGTCTCGGCATTCCCTGCTTGCCTCCCACGCGCCCTGTCAGCGCTTCATTTCAAGCGACCACAATGTGGTCCTGGACGGTGCGCTGCCTGCCACGGTAGCAGGCCTAGAGTCTCAAATGCCCCTCGCGACACCGCGAGAGAGCGACTTCTTCACAGCACGAAAAAGCGGTCGCCACGAGAGAGACTTCGTGAGGCCGCTTTCCGTACCGTACGATCTAACCAGGAGAATTTCGCCGCGATCAATTCACGGCGACGCCAGGCTTGTTCTGCCTAGCCCTTCGTCCTCTTGGTCCCGTACTTTGACCGCCCCTGTTTGCGGTTCTCAACGCCACGGGCATCCAGAGCACCACGAATGACGTGGTAGCGCACACCGGGTAGGTCCTTCACGCGACCTCCACGGATCAGCACCACCGAGTGCTCCTGCAGATTATGCCCTTCGCCCGGGATATACGCGGTCACTTCCATACCGTTCGTGAGCCGCACGCGAGCGATTTTGCGTAGCGCCGAGTTAGGCTTCTTGGGGGTCATGGTTCGGACCTGGGTGCAAACTCCCCGCTTCTGCGGCGAGCCCTTCCCGCGGCGTAAACGTCCTGCATGGCGGCCCAAAGCATTGTTGGTGAACCGCAGTGCAGGGGCCTTGGTCTTCTTCGTGACCTGTGTGCGCCCTTTACGGACGAGTTGGTTGATCGTCGGCACGTCAGAAAACTCCTTCTGGAACCTCCGGCTCAATGCAAACCGTGCTCTGCGACAGTAGCCGCAGCTGCGGCGCCGGATGGATTCCGAGGAAGACACTTCCTCACTGATGTGGCCGTCCGTGGACGGCCACAAGCACGCAGTTTAGCATTTTGCCTAGATAGTGTCAAGAAAACGCGGATTCCACCTACTCTTCGGTGTCACTATTCTCCGCGTCTTCATCGTCGTTGTCGCCGTCATCGTCACCGGGGCCCGGTCCGAGACTGGCCGCGGGCTCCACTCCGTCGCTCTCACGCTCAAGAACCGCGGTAGCCGTCGCCGGAAGGTGTCCTTCCGAAACCAGCTCCTCGACATCCTCGATCGACGCGGGCTCGGCCTCGCGCGCCTGCGACATGGCTTCGATCTGCATCCGATCCAGGTCGCTCAGTACGGCCGCGCCGCGACTGTCGACGTGGAACCCGGATCCAGCCGGAATGAGCTTCCCGATGATGACGTTCTCTTTCAGGCCCCGCAGGTAGTCCACCTTTCCGTGGATTGCGGCTTCGGTCAGCACCCTGGTCGTCTCCTGGAAGGAGGCCGCCGATAGGAAGCTATCCGTTGCCAGCGATGCCTTGGTGATCCCGAGCAGTACCTGGTGAGCCGTGGACGGCTCCCCGCCCTCGATGATGATCTCTTCGTTGATCCGGTTGAACACGAACCGGTCCGCGAGTTCGCCCACCAACAGGTCGGTGTCACCCGGGTGCTCGACGGCGACCTTGCGCAGCATCTGCCGCACGATCACCTCGATGTGCTTATCGTTCGTGACCACTCCCTGAGACTTGTACACCTTCTGAACTTCGTCAACGATGTACTTCTGCACGAAGTCACCGCCGAGCGTTTCCAGGATCTCCTGCGGATCCAGGTTACCGTCGGTGAGCTGGGTTCCAATCGTGACGAAGTCGCCATCATTGACACGGACATTCGCCGCGGCCGAAACGGGATACTCGGAGGTCTCCTGCTCCTCGTGGCGAATCACGATCTTGTTGCCATCGATGAATGCGACTCCGTCGACGGAAGCCGTCACCGGCTTGGTCTCCTCGGCTTCCGGCTGGCTCGCGAGAACCTGCCCGACAGCGACCATGTCGGCATCGGCTATCCTGATCTGATAGCCGTCCGGAATCGGGACCTCGTCCGTCACGATCTCCTCAGCGGTCAACAGCAACCGGCGCCCCTGATCGTCCTCGATGATCCGCAGTACGCCGCTATTCTTGGCGATGACGGCTTTGCCTTTCGGCTCGCGCGCCTCGAACAGCTCCTCCACACGCGGGAGACCAGTTGTGATGTCTTCACCCGCTACACCACCGGTGTGGAAGGTACGCATGGTGAGCTGCGTGCCAGGCTCTCCGATACTTTGAGCCGCGATGATACCGACGGCCTCGCCCGGATCGACCAGGCGGCCGCTTGCCAGATTTCGACCGTAGCAGAGCTGGCAGACGCCATGCTCGGCGTTGCACTGCATCGAAGAACGGATGTAGACGCGCGGTATATTGCGTTCGAAGATCTGCACCACGATCGCTTCGTTGATCTCGTTATTCCGCTCGAGCAGCACCTCGCCCGTCTCTGGATCGACGATCGGCGCCTGGGCCGTTCGACCCGTCACGCGCGCTTCAAACGAATCCCGATCAGGCATGTCCTCCGGTGCCACCCACATCCCGGCCTCAGTGCCACAGTCCCGCATCGAGACGATGACGTCCTGCGACACGTCGACGAGGCGACGAGTCAGGTAGCCCGAATCCGCGGTTCGTAGTGCGGTGTCCGCCAGGCCCTTACGAGCGCCGTGAGTCGAGATGAAGTACTCGAGAACCGACAGGCCTTCACGGAAGTTCGAGCGAATCGGCAACTCGATGATCGTACCGCGCGGGTCCAACATGAGACCGCGCATGCCGGCCATCTGGCTGATCTGGTTGATGTTACCTTTGGCGCCCGACGTACTCATCATGAGGAGCGAGTTGTCGTGCCCGAGCTCCGATTCCACCGCATTGGACAGGTCGTCACGCGCCTCATTCCAGATGCTGATGACCTCACGATAGCGCTCGGAGTCGGTGATGAGACCGCGCCGGTACTGACGCTCGACTTCAGCTACGCGCTGATCCGCCGATTCGATGATCTCCGGCTTCTTGGCCGGGATCTGAACGTCCGCCAGCGCGATCGAGAGACCGCCGCGCGTCGCGTACGAGAACCCGACGTTCTTCAACCGGTCGGCCATTTCGGCCGTCGCGTCCGGACCCAGCTCACGGTAGCAGGCCGCAATCAGACGTCGGAGCGCCTTGCGGTCCATCGTCTCGTTCCAGTAACCGAGCTCGTTCGGAACTTCCTGGTTCAGAATAACCCGGCCAACTGTCGTCTCGATCAGCTGCGAGCCACTGCCATTGTTCGATACCATCGCCTTGACCGTCGCACGGATGTGAACGACCCCGGTCTGGTAGGCAAGCATCACTTCGCTCGGACTTGAGAAGATCTTGCCTTCGCCTGCCGCGCCCGGCAGGGGCTTGGTCATGTAGTAACAGCCCAGCACGATGTCAAGGGTTGGCGCGATCACCGGATCGCCGTCAGACGGGTCGAGCAGGTTACGCGTGGAGAGCATTCGCTCGCGCGCCTCATGCTGCGCCGACGCCGAAAGCGGCACGTGCACGGCCATCTGATCGCCATCGAAGTCCGCGTTGAAGGCGGCACACACGAGCGGGTGCAGTTGAATGGCCGACCCCTCGATGAGCTTGACTTCAAACGCCTGAATTCCCAGACGGTGCAGCGTTGGAGCCCGGTTCAGGAGGACGAGGTAATCCTTGATGACCTCTTCCAACACGTCCCAGACATGCGGATCAACACGCTCGACCAGTCGCTTCGCCGCCTTGATGTTGTGCGCATGACCGTGCGTGACGAGTTTCTGCATCACGAACGGCTTGAACAACTCCAGCGCCATCCGCTTCGGAAGTCCGCACTGGTGCAGCTTCAGATCCGGGCCGACCACGATGACGGAACGACCCGAGTAGTCGACGCGCTTGCCGAGCAGGTTCTGACGGAAGCGTCCCTGCTTGCCCTTGAGCAGGTCGGAGAGGCTCTTCAGCTTATGCTTTCCACTACCCGAGACGACGCGGCCACGGCGACCATTGTCGATCAGAGCGTCGACAGCTTCCTGGAGCATGCGCTTCTCGTTGCGAACGATGATGTCCGGCGCACCAAGCTCGAGTAGTCGCTTCAGACGGTTGTTGCGGTTGATCACGCGGCGATAGAGATCATTCAGGTCAGAGGTCGCGAAGCGACCGCCATCGAGCTGAACCATTGGGCGCAGGTCCGGCGGAATAACCGGCAGCGCCGTGAAGATCATCCACTCGGGCCGGTTGCCGCTGCGACGCAGCGCCTCGACCACTCGCAGACGCTTGGTCGCCTTCTTCCGCTTCTGTCCTGACATCGTCTGGATATCGGAGCGAAGACCACTCGCCACCACATCGAGGTCCATCTTGGCCACGACGTCGTAGACCGACTCGGCGCCCATGCTGGCATGGAAGGTTCCCGGCGCCAGTTCCTGCAGCTCGCGATACTGGGTCTCGGTCAGAATCTGAAGCTCTTTCAGCTCCTGGATCTGCTTGACCATGCTATCAGCTTCAGCCCGCAGTGCGGCCTTCTGCTGATCGATCTCGCCCTCGAACTTGCGCACACGCTCGTCGGCCGCGCTCTGCAGCTGATCCCGCTCGGCTTCAGCGAGCGCGTTGCCACTGGTGACGTCGTGCTCGGCCTGCGCGGTGATCTCCTCCAGCTCAGCGTTGATGATGTCGTTCAACGCCCGCAGCCGGTCCTCATTGACACTCTCGCCTTCCTTGACGATCGTCTGATCGTGGAAGGTGATCTCCTCCTCGGCGGAGGCGTTCATCATGCTCTGGAGTCGCTCGCGCAGTTCATCGGCCTCGGCCTGCAGCTTGGTTCGCTGCTCTTCACGCCGCTGCTCAACCGACTGCTCGAGGCTGGCCGCGCCCTGCTCCAGATTGTCGAGCTCAGACTTGATTTCGCCGGTGATTTCGCCGCGGCGACCGCTCAGCTCATTGTCAAGCTCTTCCAACTCCGCTTCGAGCTCTGCGTGGATCGTCCGAATGAGCTCATCTCGCGCCTCGATGTCGACGTCCGTTACAAGGTAGGACGCGAAATAGAGAACACGCTCGAGATTGCGCGGTGAAATGTCAAGGAGCAGGCCAAGCCGGCTCGGCGTGCCCTTGACATACCAGATGTGCGCCACCGGTGCAGCCAGCTCGATGTGACCCATGCGCTCGCGGCGAACCTTCGAACGGGTTACCTCGACGCCGCACTTGTCACAGATGGTGCCCGCATGGCGGACGCGCTTGTACTTACCGCAGTAGCACTCGAAATCTTTGGTTGGACCAAAGATTCGCTCGCAGAAGAGACCACCGTGCTCCGGCTTCAGCGTGCGGTAGTTGATCGTCTCCGGCTTGGTGACCTCACCGTAGGACCAGCTCCGGATAGCCTCAGGCGAAGCGAGGCTGATCCGGATGGCGTCGAAGTTGTTGACGTCGAAGACCCTCTGCGAATCTCTGTTCCTGGCGTTAGCGCTTGCAGTTTGCATTGTTACTTCTTCACCAATTCACTAGTCCTCGGTCCGCTCAAATCCACTCAGGTTGATCCGGTCGAGGTTCGTCAACAGGTCTCGCGAGGTGTCCTCGGTGAACTCAATGGTCTGCTCGTCCTCATTGATAACCTCGATCGAGAGGCCGAGGCTTCGCAGCTCTTTCACAAGGACCTTGAACGACTCCGGCACGCCCGCCTCGACGATCGGCTCGCCCTTTACGATGGCCTCATACGTCTTGACACGGCCGACCACATCGTCCGACTTGACGGTCAGCATCTCTTGAAGGATGTGCGCGGCGCCATAGGCCTCCAGCGCCCAGACTTCCATCTCTCCGAACCGCTGTCCGCCGAACTGCGCCTTACCACCGAGCGGTTGCTGGGTGACCAACGAGTACGGCCCGGTCGAACGAGCATGAATCTTGTCTTCCACCAGGTGTGCCAGCTTCAACATATAGATGACGCCGACCGTTACCGGGCGGTCGAACATCTCTCCGGTCCGGCCGTCGTACAGCTGGACCTTGCCGTCGAGCGGCAGCTTGGCTTCTCCAAGCAGATCCCGGATCTCGCCCTCCGACGCTCCGTCGAAGACTGGAGTTGCGATCTTCATTCCCAGCGCCTGCGCCGCCCACCCGAGATGCGTCTCGAGCACCTGGCCGATATTCATACGCGACGGTACGCCGATTGGGTTCAGAATGATGTCGACCGGGGTGCCATCCGGCAGGTACGGCATGTCCTCGACCGGCAGGATCCGGGAGATAACCCCCTTGTTGCCGTGACGACCGGCCATCTTGTCACCTTCGGAGATCTTCCGCTTCTGTGCGATGCTCACGCGGACCATCTCGTTCACGCCCGCCGGGAGCTCGTGGTCGGTCCCCTCTTCGCGCTTGAAGCGCTTGACGTCGATGATCTTGCCGTGGACGCCGTGCGGCACCCGGAGGCTGGTGTCTTTCACCTCGCGCGCCTTCTCTCCGAAGATCGCGCGAAGCAGTCGCTCCTCGGCCGAGAGTTCAGTCTCGCCTCGCGGCGTCACCTTGCCGACCAGGATGTCGTTCGGCCGGACCTCCGCGCCGATGCGAATCACGCCGTTCTCGTCGAGGTTGGCCAGACTGTCCTCGCCAACATTCGGAATGTCGCGCGTGATCTCCTCCGGGCCGAGCTTGGTATCTCGTGCTTCGGTTTCGTACTTCTCAATGTGAATCGACGTGTAGATGTCCTCGCGAACCAGACGCTCCGAGAGGAGAATGGCATCCTCGTAGTTGCCACCTTCCCAGGACATGAAGGCCACGAGCACGTTTTGGCCGAGCGCCAGCTCACCGTCATCGGTGCTGGAACTATCGGCAATGATCATGTCCGGCTCGACGCGCTGGCCCTTGGTCACGATCGGACGCTGGTTGATGCACGTATCCTGGTTCGAACGAACAAACTTCTGCATGTTGTAGACACGCTCAGACCCGTCGTCCTCCTGAACGGAGATCTGCCGGCCAGTCACGTGAGTGACCGTTCCTGCCTTCTTGGCAACGACGACCTGGCCAGAGTCACGAGCGGCAAGGTACTCGACGCCCGTACCGACGACTGGCGAGCTTGGCCGAAGCAATGGAACCGCCTGGCGCTGCATGTTGGCGCCCATCAGGGCCCGGTTCGCGTCGTCATGCTCCAGGAACGGAATCAACGCTGCAGCAACCGACACCATTTGCTTCGGTGAGACATCCATGTAGTCGATGCGATCCGGCGGCTCGGAGACAAACCGTTCTCCACGGCGCGCCGCGACGCGCTCGAGCTCGAAACGTGCGCCGTCGCCCAGCGGTGTGTTCGCCTGTGCGATCGTGAATTGCTCCTCGCGATCGGCCGCGAGGTATTCGATCTCGTCGCTCACGAACGGCACGACCCGAATCGTCTGAATTCCGGACTGAACCATCTTGACGACAGCCGGTTCGTCCAGCACGGTACCCGCTGTTACGAGCACGTCACCGGTGGCGGTGCTCACATCGTCGCGCACGACCTGGCCAACCAGGACGCCGCCGTCCTGTTGCACGTTGACCGTCTTGTAGACACGGCGGTAGGGCGTCTCGATGAAGCCGTACTGATTGATACGCCCGTACGTCGCCAGGGAACCGATGAGTCCGATGTTTGGTCCTTCAGGTGTCTCGATCGGACAGATGCGCCCGTAGTGCGAGTGGTGAACGTCACGGACATCCATGCCCGCGCGGTCACGGCTCAGTCCGCCCGGACCCAGCGCCGAAAGGCGGCGCTTGTGGGTCAATTCAGCCAGTGGGTTCGTCTGATCCATGAATTGGGACAACTGGCTGCCGCCGAAGAACTCACGGACCGCTGCCATCACCGGTCGCGTCGTGCTGATCAAGCCGTTCGGCGTGACGGTCTCGATGTCCTGAATCGTCATGCGCTCGCGAATGCCGCGCTCAAGGCGCTGCAGACCGGTGCGAACGTGCATCTGGATCAGCTCGCCAACTGAGCGGATACGCCGATTGCCGAGGTGGTCGATGTCGTCCGACTGATCCTGGCCATTGTTGACCCGGATAATGGTGCGGACGATCTCGATCAAGTCCTCACGCGTCAGCACGCGCGTGTCGAGGCCGATGTCGAGGCCAAGGCGCTTGTTCAGCTTGTAGCGGCCAACGCGAGCCAGGTCGTAACGCCGTGCATTAAAGAAGAGTCCTTCGAGCAGCGACGACGCGTTGTCCTTGGTCGGCGGATCGCCCGGCCTCAAGCGACGGTAGAGTTCGACCTGCGCCTCTTCCACGGTACGCGTGGGATCGCGCTCGAGCGTGGAGTCAATGAAGTGATGCTCCGGGTCGTCGACATCAGCAAACAGCTCGCGAATCTCGTCGTCCTCGGCAAACCCGATGGCGCGCAGCAGAATCGTCGCGGGCAGCTTGCGCTTGCGGTCGACCTTCACTGAGATGACGTTGCGGTTGGAGGTCTCGAATTCAAGCCAGGCACCGCGGCTCGGGATCAGCTTGGCGCTGCAGAGCGGTCGGCCTGTGGTCGCGTCTTCCGAAAGCTCGAAGTAGACACCCGGTGAGCGAACCAACTGCGACACCACCACGCGCTCGGCGCCGTTGATCAAGAAGGTGCCGTCCGGCGTCATGATCGGGAAGTCGCCCAGGAAGACATCACTCTCCTTGACTTCACCGGTATCCCGAATGACCAATCGCACCCGAATGCGGAGCGGTGCGGCGTAGGTCATGTCGCGCTCGCGGCAGGTCTCCTCGGTCGCACGGGGCTCGTCAAAGCGGTGCTCCAGAAAATGAAGCTCCATCTTGCCGTTGTAGTCGACGATTGGAGAAATTTCCTCCAGAAGCTCGCGCAGGCCTTCAGACTTGAACCAGTCAAAGGAATCGATCTGAAGTTGCACCAGGTTGGGCATCTCCAGAACGGTCGAAATACGTGCGTACGAGCGGCGACCGATGCCCAGGTTCGAAAGAACCTGTCGCCCTTGCTTTGGGGCGGCGCGCTGGTCACGGAGAGTTACGGCCATGCGCTTCTCCTTTTATATGATGTTAGGGGCACAAACTGTCCTGGCCGCCGCCGCGTGACGGTCGAAGCGACGAACCACTTGTGTGTCGATTGAGCTGCTTGACTGCTCGCCGGGAAATGGAAATAGCGGGAAGGCAATAACTACCCCTCCCGAAGGCCCATATCGTTCGGAATCCGACCGTGCTTGTTCATTCACATCCGAATGTTCGAGCAACCACCCATCAGCAAACGTGTAGTATACGCTCCGCAAGACGACGTGTCAAGGAGAATATTGAACGATGAGCGGCTTTAAGGCCACTCCCAACGCATCAGTGCGTTCGATCCGTTGGAATGCGTTCCCTGCGGTTTAGTTCAGTGCACGACCGGCCATTTAGTCATGGATTTGGCCACGGGCAATGGTGACCGCGATTTCTGGATGCTACCCTCACTACGTTTAGGATAGGCAGTCAATCCGCGGTCATTCACGATCGAATCAGCCCCGAAAGGCGCGCCGCATGCAGACCGCCCCTCGAACCCGATCACTTCGCGAAGAGCAAATCATCATCGCCGTCGACCGTGCAATTTATCACGTCGCGCGGCACTGGGTCTGGCTGCTCAATATCATTGGCGCGTTATTCGCCGGTCTCCCGGTGTTGGCGCCTGTACTCGAATCGTCGGGACATCACAGAGTCGCCGGTGTCATCTACCGCTCATTCAGCCTCATCTGCAGCCAGACTCCCGACCACACGTTCCACCTCTTTGGCTACCGCCTCGCCTACTGCGAGCGCTGCATGTCGATCTACGGCGGGCTGCTGCTTCTCGGCTTGATCTACGGCGCATCCAAGCGGTCGCTGCGTCCCGCCACCCTGATCGAAGCGGGGGTCCTGTCGCTTCCGATTGCGCTCGATGGTCTCACACAGCTCGTTCACTTGCGGCAGAGCACCTGGGAGATCCGCGTCATCACCGGTACACTCTTCTCCATTGCCATTGCCTGGCTCGTGATGCCACGGCTCGACGCCGGTTTTCGCGACGTCACGCGAACCGTCGAAGCGCAATTCGCTCGCCTGGTTGTCGAGGGCCGCGCAAAGCCGCTGACGTGACGTCTGTCCAATGGAGCAGTGATGAGCCGACTCCTGCAGAGAAAATACATCGTTCTCGGCGTGTCCGGAGGTATCGCCGCCTACAAGGCGATCGAACTGGCGCGGGATCTGACGCTCCAGGGCGCGCTGGTCGACGTGATGCTCACACGCTCGGCGCTAGAATTCGTCAAGCCGCTGCCGTTTCAAACGCTCACCCGTCGCAAAGTGTTCACCGAGGTCTTTGAGCCCTGGACCGATGAACTGCACGGCCACATCACCATGGCTGAACGGGCCGATGCCATGCTCATCGCGCCGGCCACGGCCGACCTCATCGCCAAACTGGCTCACGGCTTTGCCGACGACATGCTGACTGTGAGCGCCCTCGCCTGTACGGCACCGGTCATTGTCGCGCCCGCCATGGACCACAACATGTACTTGCACCCTGCGACACAGGAGAACTTGCGCACGCTAAGGGAGCGCGGTGTCCGGCTGGTCGGACCCGATCAAGGTGCATTGGCGTCCGGCGCCGTCGGCTGGGGACGTCTTGTCTCAACCAAGCAACTCGTCGACGCCGTCAGGGCAGCGATCGCGAGGTCCGGACGGATGAGCGGTCGACGCGTCGTCGTCAGCGCAGGGCCGACGCGTGAAATGATCGACCCCATTCGCTACGTCAGCAACCGATCGAGTGGCAAGATGGGCTTCGCCATCTCTGAAGCCTTCATGGACGCGGGAGCGCTCGTCACGCTGATCGCCGGGCCAACGTCACTCCAGCCACCAACCGAAGTAACGACGATCGAGATCGAGTCAGCGGAGGAGATGTACCAGGCGGTCAGCAGCGCGGTCGTTGGCGCGGACGTGCTCGTCATGTCCGCCGCGGTCGCGGACTATCGACCCGCCTCCGTGGCGGAACACAAGATTAAGAAATCGGACAGCGACCTGGTCTTGCGGATGGAGCGCACGCGCGACATCCTCGCCGGCATCAACCAACCTGGGCTCGTCAAAGTCGGCTTCGCCGCCGAGACTCAGCATTTGCTTGATTCAGCGCGCGACAAGCTGAGCCGGAAATCGCTCGATCTGATTGTCGCCAACATCGGCCCAGAAACGATGGGCAGCGATGAGAGTTCGGCCTATCTGGTCGCTGCGGACGGAGAGACGGAAGCGTTGCCGCGGATGACGAAAGCTGATCTGGCGGACGTGATTGTGGATCGGGTCGCCGCCATGCTGGAGGCTCGATCGTGAGCCAGATGCTGCCGCCCCGGCCCCGAACGAGCAATCACAGACCTGAGACGATCCAGCTTCTCCGCTCGACAATTATCAATCTGGGCACGCTTGTGGCCACGGCGATGCTCCTGCGGTTCGCGATCCTGATCGCCGTTCCAGGCACGGACCAGCGTGGTCTCCGTGTCGTCCGTCGAGCGACCGCGCTCCTCGTCTGGCCATTTCAGCGTGTCGCGCCGCTCCAGCATACGCTTCGGGGTGGGCTCACATGGGCTGATCTCACGACGCTTGGCTTGGTGGTCATTGTCTGGTTCATCGCCCTCGGGATCGTGGCAGGTTGGGAGCAGGAAGAGCGTCGGATTCACGGCGGCGCCACCGACTCTCGCATGCGCCCGTAGACGTACACCACATGTTAAACTGAAGTAACGACACCTCGTGCACCGTGCCGCATGTGCAGCGGCAGGGGATGTGCGCGTTACGAACACGGACCGCGGTGGTACCGCGGCGCTACTCCTCCAATATGTTGGAGCAAAAAGCTGATCGAAGGGATGGTCAATGACCAAGAACCTCGTGCGCGGCATTTTGAATCTCGTGCTGGCGGCCGGAGCGACCTGGCTCTCGAACTACATCGTGGACCGCGTTTTTGGTCCAGATGAGTCCGAGGCTGACTAAGCGCCGCTTCTCAGTCATTCCACACAACTGAATCAATGCCGCCGTCAGCATCCAAAGTGGAAAGGTGTTCACCATGATGACGCGCGACAAGATCGAAACCCTCGGCAGAGTCTCGACTCCTGAGTGGCCAACAATAAGCCTCTACCTTCGCATCGACAAAGAGCGAATTGATGAGGACTTCACCATTCGCTTGAAGAACCTCATCTCCGGTGCGGCGGACAACCTTGACCCGGAGTACAGCCACGATCAGCGGCAGGCGGTGCTCGATGATCTGGATCGGATCAAGGAATTCGTTCGTGACAAGCAGGACCGGTATGGTCGAGGCCTGGCTCTCATTGTTAATTCTCACGAAGAGCTGTGGGAAGCGATAGAGATTCCGTCACAGATTGACAGCAGCATTACGATCGGCCCGTCGACCAACGTCTATCCGTTGATCCGGCTGCTCGAAACGGTCGAGCCGTATTGCACCTGCCTGATCTCTCGCGATCAATCGCGCATCTTCTACAGTGAACTTGGCCACATCGAGGAACTGTCGCAGTCACGGAACGACATGGTGCCCGGTCAACACGAGCAAGGCGGCTGGTCACAAGCGCGCTACGAACGACATATTCAAGAGCATGTGAGGGGCCATTTCAAAGACACCGCTGCGGAGCTGCAGGAGCTCGAGCAGAAACGGCCGTTCCGGCTGCTCGTGCTCGGGGGAACCGACGAAGTGGTGTCAGGTTTCGTCGAAATGCTTCACCCCTATGTGAAAGAGCGCCACGTCGGAACAGTTCGATTGCTGCCCGAGGCGAATATCAACGAGGTCGAGCAGGATAGCCAGGAAGTCATTGGCCGCTGGCTCGAAGGTGAAAAGCAACGGACCCTGGACGCGCTGAAGAATCAGGCGCCGGAGGGCGAACTGCGAGCCACCGGGCTCCAATCCACGATCCGCGCCTTGCAGCGTGGACAGGTTATGACGCTCATTCTTGACGAAGCGTTCGAATCCCCGGGTGCGGTATGCGAGAATTGTGGATCCTTGCAGATTCCCGACGAGACCGAGAGTGCCAAGTGCATTTACTGCGGCGGAGCGCTGCAAGATCGGGAAAACATCGTCCCGGACGTGGTTCTCGGAGCATTCCAGCAAGGAGCGCGTGTAATCTTTCTCGACAGTGCCGACCAACGACAGCAAGCGCGCGAGTTTGGAGAGATTGGAGCACTCTTGCGATTTGCCGTTGAACCCGAGCAGACCGGATGACCTCCAAGCTGTCGGTCACCGCGATTATCAATCCCAAGACGGGGCGTCGCAGCGCGCAGGATGTTGAAGCCATCCTGCGCGAAGTCCTTTCATCGCGCATGCGCTTGACGATGGTTCGCACGCGCCGCTCTGGGGACGCGATCGAGCTTGGTCGTGCCGCTGCTCGCTACTCTGACTACGTCATTGCCATCGGCGGTGACGGCACGGTCAGCGAGGTCGCGTCCGGCTTGCTCGGCACCGGGACCAAGATCGCGATCATTCCCAATGGCTCGACAAACGTCATTGCCCGCGGCCTCAACGTCCCCAACGACTTGCGCCGCGCCGCCCGGTCCTTACTTGGCGCGCTCGAAACCCGTACCATCGACGCGATCAAGATCGGCGACCGAATCGCGCTGCATATGGTCGGTTGTGGCTTTGACGCGCTCATGATGGAAGACGCCGATCCGCTCCTCAAGCGGACAACCGCCTGGTTCGCCTACGTGCCTGCGGCTATCCGGCACGTATCTTCCCGATCCTGGACCTTTCGCATCACGGTCGACGACCAGCAGATCTCGACCGACGCCAAGATGGTGCTCGTGGCCAACGGCGCCTTCGTGCTCGATCCGCGCTTCGCGGTCGGTCGCAATATACGTCCGGACGACGGACTTCTCGACGTCATCGTCTTTACGCCCCCAAACCTCGCGGCCGCGACCGAAATCGCATCTCGGCTCGCAATTGGCCGAATTGAGAGCTCAAATTACGTCAATCAATATACCGGGAAGAGGGTCGTCATCGAGAGCGATCCAAGCGCCCCGGTTGAGTGTGACGGAGACATGATCGGTTATACGCCGGTTCACCTCGAAATCATGCCGGCCGCAGTCTCACTGCTGGTCCCGGCCAGAGAAGACACAGAAACACCGCGCGCGACAGTCGCCACGAGCGGTGAGATCGGTTCTTCCGGCAGTTGAAAGACTGATCCGATCCTCTACGGATAGGTTCCGACCGCATCCCAGGTCGTACTCATCACCCCGCGGGATTTCCCGTCAACTGAGACGACAACGAACTCGGCGTCACCGGAACTCACGGTCATCTGCTTTCCGGTAAAGGACTTCGACGTGCCGTTTGGCATGACGCCGGTGAAGGCATCATTGCCATCCACGGTCACCTGAACCCACAGATCGTGCGTCACCGTGACAGTGAAGTTGTGGGTCGACGAGGTTGGCGTCGGCGTGGGCGCGGGTGGCGACGTTGGAGTCGGAACCGGCGTCGAAGTCGCAGCCGTAGTCGGAGTTGACGTCGGCTGAGCTTCAGTCGGAGTCGGTGTGTTCGCCGGACCGCTGCTCGGCGTCACCGTGGGCGCCAGTATGATCGGCTCGTTTGTCGGCGTGCTCGCAACCGCAATCTGGGTTGCCGTACTCGTGCTGGTGCCGGCTCCGGCGGCGGTTGTGGTCGGTGTCGCCACGCTCTGTGACGGTGCGAAGTAGGCGCTGTACATCCACGCAAAAATGACCGCCGACATCACAACCATGAACGCAATAATCGCGAAATTCGGCGCCCAATGCGATGGTACGTCAAGCGGCTTCATCGCCGGGACGACGCGAAATCCGCCGCTGCGCTGCCCGTGGATATCCTCGAACTTTGCCAGCACGGCGACGGGATCGAGCCCGAGATATTCAGCATAGCGACGGACGATGCCGCGAGCATAGGTAAGCGCCGGGAGATCGTCGAACTCTTCCCGTTCGAGCGCAAGGAGATAGTGGCGGCTAATGCGCGTGGCTCTTTCGGCCTCGCGAAGCGTCACGCCTTTGTACGCGCGTGCGTGGCGAAGGAGTTCGCCGAACTCAGAGGTCAAAGCGGCTCGTGTGTCCCTTCCCAAACAAGATGTTCGTCTGCTTCCCCGACCGAGACCCGTCTCGTGAACCGTTGGATCGACCGTATGCCTCGCAGGATATCAAATCGCGGCAAGTCAGCCCCGACTAACGCGCCGCTGAGCTCGTGAATTGAGTAATTGTCGCAGAAGATCGTCGACGATGGGGGTGGGGCGGCCATGGTGGGTAATGTCCGCCCTGTGCATCCACCAGTCATCGCTCGCGATCCACCACGATCCGATCGTACTGCGACATGCGAGATCGTTCTTTTCAACCATCTGGCGGTGATCGAACGCGTAGGGATTATTGCACCAGCCCCGTTCGCCACCTTCGGCTGGGCGGAAATCCCGGCACGTTCCACAGCACTCTTTCATCGTTGAATGGCGCGCGGACACCGGTGGCTTCAATGGAGGGGCGGGCACAGGCGCCGGGTCGATGGCACGGGTTTCGTCGACGATAACCGGTGCGGCCTCCGCGCGAACCGCTGGCTGAGCGGCTGGCGACGACGATGGAGTGGAAACAGCAAATGGCTCGGTCCAACCGCTTCTGCCCCGTGGCAGTGGATCAGTAGCCGGATCTTCCGTCATTGGAGTTCGCGGCGACCTATCAGGTTGAGTTGGACGGGTCTCCGCGACGCGCGCCGGCGGAGCGCCGAAGCGTGTCGCAGGCTCGTCACCGAACGAGCGTCGAGCAGGCGGTTCCGGCGCTGGAGTGGCGGGTGTGCTTCGCTCAGTCCCAGTGTCACGCGGCCGCGGCGGTGCCTCTCGGCTTGGCAATGCCCACGATCGACTGTCGAGATCGTCACGCCGCGGTTGCGCGGCTGGACGCTCGCGACTTCCCTCGCGCTCGTCACGACTCACGGATCGGTCTGACGTCGCCGAAGCGGACGGCTCAACTCGGTCCGCTACCGGGTTCGGCTGAAGCAAGTCCCGTCGCACGTCAAATCGGGAACGATCCTCTGCTTCATCCGAATCTCCGGCACGAGACTGGTAACGCGAACCAGTTGGTTCTGGAGCGATCGGCTCGCTCTCCGGCTCGTCATCAAAGACGCCTCTGGTCTCGTCACGTACCTCTTCAACCTGTTTGGCCGCCTCGAGACGCGGCGCGACCGACACGGTCTCCTCGTGGCTCGTGCGAGAGGGCGCGACCGACACCGCCGTAACGCGGTCGGTGTACTGGCGGCGATCATCGGATTTGCCCGCTTCCGAGGTGTAGCGCGGGCTGCTTGAGATCGAAACAGGCTCAACGCCCGCTTTCGGCTCCCACAGATCGTTGGCCCAGTCCGAGCGACATGCCAATTCGCTGCGGCGCACCAGGACCATCTGCTGAATGTTCTTTCTCAGGGGATGACTGCACCGGCCCGACCCAGCGAAACCGCCCTCTTCAAAATAGCGGCAAGTCCCACACTTATGCTGAGCCACGGCCACCCCCTCACCCACGAAACGCCCGTGTCGCCACGTCCCCCACGCTGGACAAAGCGACTACACCCTCGACTGGTCAGTGAATTGCGCTTCGAGGAAAATGCAGTTCATTGCATCGCGAGTGTAGCACAGCATCCATGTTCAGGCAGGATGTTCGTACGCTCAATTCTCGGAGTTCAATCTGGTCGGGGGTCGCCGGTATCCCGGCTGTTCGGTCGATAGAATGTGCGGCGCCGGCAGGATTTGGACCCCCCGACGCCGCGGATTCGCAAGCGCGTGATCGCTTGCGTCCCTTTCCCAACGGACCTGCTCGTCCGTTCTTCCCTTGACGCGGTTCTGCTGCGTTCGTCGTCCCCGCATTCAATCGGTTCAACGAACTACCCGTCCGATGGTCGCACATCCGACTCGCCGCGACAACAGAAATCTCTCGGTACGCTATACTGTTGGTTTGAAACTGACTGCAGAATCTCGGAGGAACTTGTGATTCCGCTCACGCTCAAGAACGTCAAGTCTGAACAGCGTCCAGCCGTTGGCTCCGGAGACGGCGCCAAGCGCTTCTTCGTTTGGACGGTCGGCTGCCAGATGAACGAGGCGGAGTCCTCCAAAGCCTCGGCGATCCTGCAGCAGGCCGGCTACCTGCCCACGATGATGGAGGAGACCGCGGACGTCATCATTGTGAATTCGTGTGTCGTCCGGCAAGCTGCCGAGGACAAGGTCGCGGGGAAGGTTGGTTCGCTCCTGCGCCTGAAGCAGCAGAATCCTGATCTCAAGATCGCGCTCACCGGGTGCATGGTGACACGTCAGGAGAAGCAGCTCGCCGAGCGTTTTCCACACGTCGACCTCTTCTACGGTCCGTCCGAGTTCGAGCGTTTGGTCGAGATCGCTCCGGAGATCGAGACCGTGGATGTTGACCTCGCCGAGCTTCCGCATTATTACGAGGACGCGTCCGTCGACCCCGACGTAACCGCGTTCGTGCCGATCATCTACGGCTGCAACTTCGTCTGCTCCTACTGCATCGTGCCCTACCGGCGCGGACGCGAGGCCAGCCGTCCGATGAACGACATCGTCGAGGAAGTTCGAGCACTCGCCGGTCGTGGCGTCCGTGAAGTCACGCTTCTGGGACAAACCGTGAATGCATACGGTCACGACCTGCCAGCCCAGCCAGACCTGGCGGATCTGCTGACCGCGGTCGATGGTATAGATGGCATCCGCCGAGTCCGATTCCTGACGTCCCATCCGAAGTACATGTCCGACCGGATCATTCAAGCAGTCGCCGACCTCCCGAGCCTGTGCGAGCACATCAATCTCCCGGTTCAGGCCGGTGACGACGAGGTCTTGCGCCGCATGCGGCGCACGTATACCGTTGACTACTATCGTGACCGCATCAGCTTCATTCGTGACACGATCTCAGACGTAACGCTCGCTACCGACATCATTGTCGGCTTTCCGGGCGAGACCGCGGAACAGTTTGACCACACGCTCGAACTCCTGTCGGACATCGAGTTTGAGAAAGTGCACGTGGCGATGTACTCGCCACGACCAGGAACGCTGTCGAATCGCTGGGAAGACGAAGTCCCATTTGCCGAGAAGAAGCGTCGTCATCGAGCCGTCGAAGACCTGCAGCGACGAGTCTGTACTGAGCGCAACAGCCGCTACGTCGGACGCGAGCTTGAAGTACTGGTCGATGGGTTCTCGAAAGGTCGCTGGCGCGGGCGTTCACGTGGCAACACGCTGGTATTCTTCGACGCACCCGACGATTGGAAAGGCCATTTCGTGACGGTGCGCGTCACGGAGTCCTCTCCCTGGTATCTCATTGGTGAACTCACGGCAATTGAGTCCGCGACTGCCTAGTTTTGGCGGGACGCGTCTCACAAAGGAGAAGGTGAAGATTGGCAGCCTATCAGCCTGACGGACGAAATCGGACCGCGCGGCGCCTCGCGGAAGACGCGCGCAAGAGCGCGATCGCCGGTGACTGGGAAACCGCGATGGACATCAACCGTCGCATTCTCGAGGCGAGCCCACGTGACGTCGAGGCGATGAATCGACTCGGTAAGGCGCTCGTGGAGACCGGGGACCTGGATCAGGCCATTGAGGTCTATCGGCAGGCGCTCTCGTTCGACTCGTCCAACGTCATCGCCCAGCGCAATGCCGGTCGACTCGAGCAGCTCATCTCGGCCAAGGCGGCGGATGCACCGGCCGCTACCGCCGCGCACCGGTCCGGCAACGCGGTTCAGGCGAGCGTGTTCGTTGAAGAAGTCGGCAAGACCTTCGTCACCGACCTCGTCCGGCCCACCGTCGACGCCATCCTCACGCAGTTGGCGCCAGCAGACGAGGTAGACCTGCAACTCGAGGAAAAGAACGTTGGGGTCTACGACCAGCATGGGAATCGGCTCGGCCAACTCGAACCGAAGATCGCGCAGCGGATGGTGCGCCTGATTGAGTCCGGAAACCGGTTCAAGGGCTATGTCGTCGCGCTTACCGGAGTGACCGCGCGCATCATTTTGCGGGAGATCTATCACGATCCCGATTCGCCGTATCCGGTGGCGTTCCAACGCCAGGCGACAGTCGCCGCTCCTCGTCCGTACCTCCGCGATACACGCCGCATGGCGCGCGAACTGGAGCCCGATCTCCTTATGGAGGACGATGACGATGATGGCGACGATGACGACGATGAAGAGACCGAGGACTTCGAAGAGGTCCATGACGATGATTCAGACGAAGACTACGGCGATGACGATGATGACACGGATGAAGAGCAGGCTGACGACGAATCCGTCGCGACGGAGTAACGCCAAGGTGCAATCGGTGATCTGAGCGGAATGTTTACGGGCGACGGCTTATTCAGTCCGTCGCCCGTTTTTCGTGCCCGCCGGTGCGAAATTCGATCTGTTCGACAGTCGTCAGGCGAGGAAGAACCAGAGCACCAGAATGATGGCGAACATCGCGGCGGTAATAATCAGGAGCCGGATCAGATCGGACCGAATCATCGAATATTCGTCGCCAAGATGGCCCCAGGAGGACACCATGCGTGACGGCGCAACCACTTCGTGGGCGGCGTCCGGCTTTTCCAGTTGTGCGTGAGGATTTGCGACCGTCTCCGCTTTGCGCGCGCGATAGGCCTGAATCTGTGCCTCATTGATGCGGGACTTGCTGTCTCGACGCGAACGGCTGCTGGTCTTCTTCGCCATCTGGCCCGGGTGATCCTCTCACATCTGTCGAACGGATTCGATCGGTAATTATAGCAGGATCGATACAGGGGTTAGTCGCCGCCCGACACCTCGACCGGCATACCTCTCGCAAGTTCCCAGGCCTTGGCGGCATTCCCTCCGCGCACCGAGACCTCCAAACCACCGTAACTGCCGAACAGCGCCAGTGTTCGCCCTTCTGGCACATCACTGTACGTCCGAACGATGCCCCGCACCACGGCGCGGCCGCAGCGGACGGTGACTTGTTCGGGTGCTCCCGGCAGATCCTCTGGCCGAATGAATGTGCGGCAACTGCCGAAGTGGTCAATCGAGATCACCGGACCACGTACGACGCCGGGACGACAATCCACCTCTGGAAACGCGAGGCGAATGATTGAGTCTGGATCGATTGGCGTTCCGAGTTCCGCGAGTTGCATCCCTCGCGCGATGTGAGCCCCAGCCGGAGCAAAGACGTCACGCCCGTGGAAGGTGAATGAGACTGTCTCACGCCTCGACGCCGCGCGATCGAGAACCACTGCCTGATCGGGTGCGGCGGAGCCGAGCACGAACGAACACAGACCGTTGTCCGGCAACACAAAGTATTGCCCCTCGAAACGGAACGCGATGGCTCGTCGCGACGTGCCGACTCCGGGATCCACAACCGCCACGTGCACGGTTCCGGACGGGAACGACTGCCACGCAGTGGCGAGCTGGAAGGCGCCCTCGATCACGTCTTGTGGCGAGATTTCGTGCGTCAGATCGATGATCTGCGCTTCCGGTGCGACACCGAACGTCACGCCCTTCATCTGCGCCACATAGGTGTCACGTGTACCGAAATCGGAGAGCATCGTCACGATGCCGCTTCGCCGATCCTGTTGA
This sequence comes from uncultured Chloroflexia bacterium, assembly GCA_963728335.1. Lineage (GTDB taxonomy): Bacteria > Chloroflexota > Chloroflexia > Thermomicrobiales > Thermomicrobiaceae > CALAGB01. The sequence goes on along the minus strand of CAVSJP010000002.1, from coordinate 2,084,090 downwards.
CTCATCACTTCCCTCTCGCCCCCGTCCGACGCTCATCGCCCACGCGCGATCCCGCCGTTTCCGGATATCACCACGTCATCCCAGAATCGTCGTTGAATGATGGCCATCAATGCGGCCGACCATCGCAGATGATGACACAGGGACCGCCAGATTGAAAATTCGCGCATGCATCACGCCGAGAAAGCCAACAAACGGCGCACCAGCGCGAGGTCGGCCGGCGTATTGACATTTGTGAACGAGCGAAGATCGGGATCGAGCCGCCGCATCTCGGCTTCCCCAATCTCTCGGACACGAAGGTCGCGAAGTGCATCAGCGATCTTGAGACGACCTGCCACGATCTGACGTTCCAGATGAGGCAGGCACGACCGGTTGTAGATCGCGTGCAGGGTCTCCACGGTTCTGCCGGATCCCTGAGAGCTCTGTGCCCCGTCCAGAACTGGAACCAGGGCGTCGTAATTTCGCTCAATGCTGGACATGTATTGGACGAGTTGCAGACTCAACAGGGGCATGTCGCAGGCGACCACCAGACAGTGATCAAACCGTGCCTGACGTATTGCCGAATAGACGCCCCCCAACGATCCTGCGCCCTCGTGAAGGTCGGGCACGATTCGGAATCCGAAGCGCGCATATCCGTCGCGCCCCGAAGCAACCACGAAGAGGTCGCAGGTTAAGGAATTGACAGCCCGCGCTGTGAACTCCAAAAGCGTCACCCCGTTGATCGGTATCAAGGCTTTGTCGTGCCCCATTCGACGGCTCATACCACCTGCAAGAATCGCGATACTCAGTGGCTGTCCGTCCTGACATTCAGCGATCAATCGGACTCCCAAAAATGGTGTGGCCGTTGGAAAGTGAATCACGAATGCTTTGACTTCCGTCCCGCGACGGCTATATAATGAGGTTAACAAATTGTTGATCGACGAGAGGGCGGCGAGCAACATGGACGTTCGTCCGACCGATATGAATAGCGTGTTCTGAGCACCGGGAAACTGACTTCCTGGTGCTCTTCTGTTTAAGGTGTCGCGAGAGACGCCACCAGTGAAGTAGGCGCGGCCGGGCGGGAACCGCCTGGCAAGCGGGAAGGAGAACAACTGGTGAACTCGAGCATGATTGGCAAGATCGAAAAGGCACGTCGCTACGCCGAAGAGCCAGACCGAGCCCAGATCCAGCATCTCGACGTCAAGTTCCAGGGCGAGCACGACACCTATCACGTGAGCTTCAATGATGGTTCATGGTCCTGTGACTGTCATTCGTTCGTGGCACTGCAGGCAGGCACATGCAGTCACATCATGGCAATGGAGCGGCTTCTTGGTCAGATGGTCCCCGGCGAGGTTGCCGCAGGGGTAAATTAGTTCCGCTCTCTCCAGTTTATGGAACAGCATCAACGAGCGGTTCAGCGTTCTTGAACCGCTCGTACGACCATTCGGCGACTGCCCGCACACCGACATTCAATTCAAATTGACGTAGATGACCGAGTCACGTGGCGGTTCGTGCGACTCTTTAGGCATCGGCATAATGACGATGCTCGGTTGCTGACCAGCGACGTACTCCCCTTCGTGCCAGAGCCCGTCAATCAGTCGACGCTTCACGCGCAGCACCATCGGAGCCGGGTTGACTGCCGAAGACCGAGGCACGCTCATTACGATCGCCGCGTTCACCGTCAGGGCGGCGACGTAATTCACCAGTCTGGCGCGAACGCCTCGACGATGCTGACGACGCGTCCTCATGCCACGCGAGCTAAGAGTACGTTGCACTAAATCCGCTCGAATCGCTCCACGTTCAGGACGAAGACATTCGCGCCACCCACCACGACATCGACAAGTTCCGCCGGATACCAGTCATGAACGTCGCCGATGATTTCCGGCTGAACCACTTCCGTCCGCTGCCGGCAGTTGTCGTCGATCAATCGCACGACCTTGCGCACCTCGTAGTCCTGGACACCGATCATCAGCGTGGTATTGCCCACCCGTAGGAATCCGCCCGTACTTGCGATCCGCGTAGCGCGCAACCCGGCGCCGGTAATCGCTTTGAGCAACTGATTGGCATCGTAGTCTTGAACGACCGCGAAGACCAGTTTCATGGTTCGGCGCACTCCTTCGTGACGGCGATATCGGTCACGAGAACGGGTTGAACGGCACGGACAACGGCACCGACTATAACATATGCGGTGAGCGCCGGGACGCGATATCACGCGATTTGATCACGCTGCGTACAGGTGCGATCATCGAGTTGTAGAGCTTCTCGAGCGAAGGGGAATGGCGCATGGAGGAAACCGTCTCGGAGCTGGCGTGGTTGACCTGGCAAGAAGCTGAAGCGATCCTCCGCCGCGGTCCGGTCGGACTCTTGCCAGTCGGCGCCACGGAAGCCCACGGTCCGCACCTGCCACTCAACACTGACGTGGTGATCGCCCGGGAAATGGCCCGCCGCGGGGGAGCGCTACTGGCAAAGAACGGTTTCCCCGTCCTTGTCCTCCCGCACATTGCCTACGGAGTCAGCTTCGTCGGAACCTGCTTCGGCGGGACCTCCCCAGTCGACGCGCCAGCCTTCGAACACTCGCTCGCGTCGCTCCTCAGCCATGCCGCCAGGACCGGCTATCGTGCCATGTGTGTCTGCAACGCCCATCTGGAACCAGCGCATGTGGCCGCGATACAGCGTGCCGCCCAGACGGCAACCCGTGAGTCGGGCATCCCAGTGATCTTCCCGGACAAGCGAGAGGAGCGCTGGGCTGCTCGCCTGAGCGATGAGTTTCGGCGCGGTGCTCGCCACGCGGGGGGATACGAGACATCGCTGATGTTGGCGGCAGCCCCGGATTCAGTTCGAATGGACCTCGCTCGAGATCTACCTCCGGTCTGGATCGACCTTCCTGCCCGGCTGCGGGACGGCGCACGGTCGTTTGCCGAAGCTGGCGGCACGCTCGGGTATTTCGGGGAGCCAGCTGGAGCCACTGTCGAGGAAGGGAATCGGCTCTTTGACGCGCTCGCTACGATCGTGCGAGACGCGGTCCGGGAGGCGATGGCGCAATCGACAACTCGCGCTTGAACGAAAGGGAACACGTCGCCATGGAACCCACGATTGTTTGGTACGAGCAATCCTCGATCCGGATCGATGCCGGTGGCATGCAGATCTATATCGACCCCTATCATGTTCCTGACGGCGAGCCGATGGCCGACGTCATCTTCATCAGCCACGAACATGGGGATCATCTCTCGCCGGAAGACATCGCGCGGGTTCGCGCCGGCAACACCAAGATCTTCGCCAACCCGACCGCGGCTCAGAAGCTCGATGGCGACGTGATTGTCCTTCGGCCCGGCGAGACCGCCAGCTTCGATGGACTGAAGATCACCACCATCCCGGCTTACACGACGACGAAATTTCGACCGTCAGGCGAGCCAACCCATCCCAAACAGAGCGAACATCTTGGGCTGGTCCTTGAAGTCGACGACATGACCTTCTACGCGGCGGGTGATACCGACGTGATTCCCGAAATGGAATCGGTTGGTCCGGTCGATTACGCCTTCCTTCCGGTCAGCGGGAAGTATGTGATGACTGCCGAAGAGGCAGCCGAAGCCGCCAGAATTGTTCAGCCGAGCGTCGCCATCCCGGTGCATTACGGTACGATCGTCGGCACAGTTGACGACGCCCGGCGCTTCGCCGAACTGGTGCCGGATCAGGTCCGCGTCTGGATCATGGAATCGAAAACGTCCTGACGAGACACCATCGCCATCAGCGCACCAGTGATGCGAAATCGGAGAGTGACAGGACTCCTGAGATCTCGACTCGGGGCTCGTACCATCGTTTGTCCAGAGTCCAATCCTGACCGCCCCACGCGGCGATCCCTGCACTGTATCCCGCGGCCGCAACCGCAGCCTGCACGCGTGCGTCGTTCTGTCCGTAGGGATAGGCGACAAAGTGCACGGGCTGTCCGAGGATTCCTTCCAGCGTCGCTTTGCTCTGCGTCAGTTGAAAGGACAGTTCAGCGTCGGACACTTTCGTCAGATCAGGGTGGCTCACCGTATGAGATTCGATCTCGTCACCTCGGGCGGCCAGTGATCTCAGTTGATCGGGTGAGAGCTGCGAGTTCCCGGTTATGACGAAAAAGACGCCCTTCATGCCGCGCGCGTCGAGCGCGGCCGCGGCGTCCCACTGGCCAGCCGTCGAATCATCGAAGGTGATCATGATTGGCTTGGGCGGGAGCGTTCCACCGTTGAACACGTAGTTGTAGAGCTGTTGCAGGGTAACCGTGTTATAGCCCTGGCTCTTGACCCAATCCATCTCCTGCTCGAACGTGGAGAGCGGTGTCACGTACCGCTCGGCGTTGGGCGCAATCTTGTGATACATGAGTACCGGAATATGAATCGATTGAAGCTGTGTGAAGAGCTGGTCAGAGTAGTCGGGCGCCCCGTCCGGTCTCGGCGTCGCGGACGTGTCGATCTGATCGCGTGATGCCGCCCAGTCACCGAGCAGTCCAAGTTGGATTTCATACTCCGTCCCGCGATGCTCGGGCCACCATTCGAACCGTGCCCGCTCGAAGTACTGGACCGTGCGCCCGTTCTCGGTTAGCTCCTCACTGATCGGATACCCGAATACAGCCAGCCCGCCATGTGTCTCCCAGTATGATTTGAACCCGTAGGCCAGGAAATGTCCGGTGGGCGCAAAATAGTCGCGATCGGAGTTGTCTTGCCACCCCGGCGGAGCGCTTACCGGTTTGAACGGATCTTCTTCCGTGCGTGACGCGGTCGACTCCGTGCCGAGCAACTCCAGCTCCACCTCGTACGGCGTTCCCTGAAACTCCGGGTGGAGTTCAAACCGGGCCCGCTCGAAGTACTGGACCTGCCTTCCGGCGACATCTATCGGTTGGCTAATCGGATAGCCGAAAATCGACAGCGCGCCGTGAGTTCGCCAGAAGGTCAAGAACTGATCGGAAAGCGAGTGACCCGTCACGGGAAAGTAGACCGACCTTGGAGCGGCGGCGACTGGCGCCGGGCACACCAGGAATGAGAGGACCGAGACCAACGCCAAAAACACAAGACCACGCGTCATGGTGCTCATCCGGCGGGACACCATCATTCTCCTCATGCTGGGTTGTCGTTGTCGTGGAAGCCCGTGATTCAGAGTCAGAGCAGCATACTGCCGTCGTTGACCACGGTTTTCGTGACGCCTATGATGGGTGCGTTCACGTTGGGAGTCAATAGTGCTTCGGAAGAGATTATCAAGACGCAACCTGTTGTTCGGTGCGGCTTCGGTCGCAACGACGCTTCTTGCGGCGTGCAGTGGTCCAAATTCCAGTAGCCCGACGCCATCCGAAACACCTGTCGCGCAGTCGACCGACCAGCCAACTCCACGGCCGACCGCGATCACCACGACCACGCCAGTTCCGACTGCCACCCCAACGATGGCGCCGTCGCCGACTCCCTCGCCCACTCCCTCTCCAACGACGGTCAATATCTGGGTAAACCCGTCCAACCCGGCGCGGTTCAAGCCGACGTCCGACCGGCTGATCGCACAGATCTCGGCAGAAGCTGGAACCGCGCCCCTCAACGTGGAGCAGGTGGGCACGGCCGCGGACGCGGATCTGGAAATCTCGACTGACCCGTCCGATCCTAGCACGACCAGGGCGATAGATCGGGTCTATCTGGTGCCGGTTTGTTCACCGCGGACTCCGGTGCGGTCCATTTCCGCGGACCAGCTCAAGGCTCTGATCAGCGGGGCTGCAACCGACTGGGCCAGTGCCGGGTCGCCAACCTCGATCAAGTCCGAGCCGTTTGTGATCGACGGACTACGCGTCCCTGGCGTGGCCGACAACACACCGACTGTGAAGAACTTCGAAGAGTTCGTGAGTGTATTCGTCGATCATCCAGGCGCGCTGGCCCTAGCGGCTGTCGACGACGTCGATTTTCGGGCCGGGAGCCTTGCGGTCGATGCTGTCGATCTGATGGCATTACCCGAGCCTCCCGACAACTGGCCATTCGTCATCGACCTCTACGTCACCGGCAGTCAGGACGCGTGGCAGTACGTCGCGGCCCTCAACTCACCAGTGACCGTGGAAACCAGCGGACAATCGAACCCGCCACTGACCGTCAGCTTCGTCGGCGACGTCATCATGGGACGCACCGTCCACACGATCATGACCCGCCTGAATGACTACACGGCGCCGTTCAAACTGGTTGCAAACGAACTGAAGTCGACCGATCTGACCATCGCCAACCTGGAATGCTCATTGACCGACAGCTTCACTCCTCCATCCGACCCATACACCTTCTCGTTCATGACCTTCACCAAAGGAGGCGATGGCCTCGTGCTTGCCGGCGTCGACGCGGTGACACAGGCCAACAACCACAGCATGAATTTCGGCGCGCAGGGCATGCGCGACACGCTCGCCGCGCTCGACCAGCGCAACATTCTGCACTTCGGTATCGGTGAGAACCTGGACGAGGCACGCAAGCCGGTGGTCTTCGACCGGAAGGGGCGTAAGCTGGCTCTTCTCGGCTACGACGGCATCACCGCCGAAAGCTACGGAGCCACCGACAGCACGGCGGGAACGTCGCCGCTCTACGCCGAGAATATGATCGCGGATATCAAGGCGGTACGGCCGAACGCGGACCTGGTTATTCCCTTCGTTCACTGGGGTATCGAGTATCAACTTGTTCCCGACGACGGCCAGCGTGCCATCGCGCGCCAGGCGATCGACGCCGGTGCGGACATGGTCATCGGATCCCACTGTCACTGGGTCCAGGGCATGGAGATCTATCAGGGCAAGCCGATCATCTACTCGCTGGCGAACTTCGTCTTCGATCAAGACTGGTCCCTCGAGACCAAACAGGGGCTCATCATGCACCTCGTTTTCCGCGAAAATCGCCTGGCCGCGATTCGATTCGTGCCGGTGCTGATCGAGGATTTCTATCAGCCGCACATCGTAGATGGAACAGATATGACTCAGATCCTCGGCCGGATCTGGAAATCAACCGACCTGTTACTCTCGACCCAGTAGCCGGCCAGAGTCGCGCCGTTCGCGGGACGCGTTTATACTCCGTGGGGACCGAGCCTCTTGCGATATGGGGCCCGGTTTTTCTTGCGACCAGGTTCGGATCGGGAATGGAGGAGAGCTCAATGGCTGAGCGCATGAAGGGTGGGCAGGCGGCGATTCGCGCCCTCGAGAGTCAGGGCGTGGACGTCGTCTTCGGCATTCCGGGCGTTCACACGCTCGAGATCTACGATGCACTGGTCGACTCCAGTATCCGCCACATTCTTGCTCGACACGAGCAGGGCGCCGGATTCATGGCCGACGGCTACGCACGTGCGTCCGGAAAACCGGGGGTGGCGGTAATTATCACGGGCCCCGGAATTACCAATGTCATGACGGCCGTCGGCGAGGCCTATACCGATTCGTCCCCGTTGTTCGTCCTCTCCTCCAACGTCGAGCAGGAGTGGGCCGGCAAGATGCTTGGACATCTGCATGATTTGAGCGACCAGCTTGGGGTGATGGGAGCCGTCACCAAGTGGAACGCCCGCGCGACGACCGTGGGGAAGATTCCCGAACTGGTCGCAAATGCGTTTCATGAGATGAAAACCGGTCGACCGCGTCCGACACACGTCGAGGTTCCTCTCGACGTTCTGAGCGAATTCGGTGAGGCCGAGATGGTTCCGGCTGTCGAAAACGAGCGGCTCGCGCCGGCCGATGATGAGATCAAGCGCGCGGTCGACTCAATTGGATCGGCTCAGCGCATCGTCATCTGGTGCGGCGGTGGGGCCGTGAGCAGCGGCGTCGCCGACGCCGTTGGGGCGATCGCCGAGCGATTGGGAGCACCGATCATCACCTCCTTGATGGGGAAAGGGAGCGTTCCTGAGGACCATCCAATGGTGATTGGGAAGCTCTGGCAGCCAGGTAACGGGGTCGACGAGGTATTGCGAACGGCTGACCTCGCGCTCGTCTTCGGCTCAAAACTCGGCGCTATGGAAACCGATTACCAGAAGATGCCGATGCCGCAGAAGGTGATCCGCATCGACATCGATCCAGTCGAGATCAAGCGCAACTATGGGCCGACGCAGGCGATCGTTGCCGACGCCCGCATGGCCGCTGAAGCGCTCCTCGCGGCTCTCGAGGCGAATGGCGTCTCTCAGCGTGGATGGATGCCTGAACAGGTGGCGGAGATCAAGGCCGACGCCAAAGCACACGGGTGGGGCAAAGACAAGCAGCCCTACGTCGACGCACTGCGGGCCGCGATCCCCCGCGACGGCATTCTGACGAGCGACATGACCATGATGGGCTACGTCTGCGGTGGGCTCTACCCGGTCTACGAGCAGCGGACGTTCCTCTTCCCCCAAGGCTACGGCACGCTTGGTTTCTCACTTCCCGCAGCCATCGGCGCCAAAATCGCGCGCCCCGAAGCCACCGTAGTCTCAATCGTTGGAGACGGCGGCTTTCAATATACGATGCAGGAGTTGGCGACAGCCGTGCAGTTCAAGCTCGGCCTTCCGATCGTCATCTTCAACGACTCGACCTATACGGCAGTCAAGATGGAACAGGCCGAGAAGTACGACAAGCGCTTCATTGCAGTCGACCTGGTCAATCCAGATTACCGCAAGCTGGCCGACGCCTACGGTATTCCGTCGACCACAGCCCACTCGCCGGAGGAACTGGAGCAGGCGATCGGCGAGGCCGCAAAACGATCGATGCCGACGATCATCGACACACCGATCTCGTTTGGTATGTAGTCGGGTCGACGCCCGGTCAATCGTTGATCACGGAGCGCAGCGTCTCGATCGAGACGTTGCCTCCACTCACCATCAACCCGACCCGTTTGCCCTGCACGTCAAGATCTCCCTGCAGCAGCAGAGCCAACCCAACCGCGGCCGCTCCCTCGACGATCAGATGCTCGTCCTGTGCGAACAATCGCATCGCAGCGGCGATGGATGCTTCCGAGACGAGGCGGACGTCGTCGGCCAGCCGTTGAATGATCCCGAAAGGCAGCTCGCCCCCTTCGATGTTCCCTTCAAGCCCGTCGGCGAGGGTGGAATCGATTGGAATCTTCACAACACGGCCCACGTCGAGCGCGGCGACCATCGACGGCGAGTTCTCCGCCTGCACGCCGATCACCGTGATCTTCGGATTCATGCCCTTGGCCGCGACCAGATCCGCCCGCGAGCAAGCCGCCTGCGCCGACTGGGATCAAAAGCAGATCGAGGTCGGGTACCTCCTCCACGAACTCGTAGGTCGCGGTGCCCTGCCCGGTCACGACCGCCGCATCGTACGGACTGATGACCGGAATGTCGTCTCTCTCCGCGATCCTAAGCATCTCTCGCTGTGCGTGATCGAACGAGGTACCGGCGAAGCGTAAGTCGACTCCCATGCGGCGCAACGCGGCGATCTTCGTGGTCGATGCGCTCTCCGGAACAACGACGGTCGCGGCCATGCCAAAGAGACTGGCCGCAAACGCTACTCCCTGGCCATGATTCCCGGCCGACGCGGTAATAACCCGCGACGCCCCCACGCGGGAGAGTTCAGCTGCCCGGCTAATGGCGCCGCGAATCTTGAAGGAACCGGTCCGCTGCAGATTCTCTGGCTTCAGGTAGATGTCCGCGCCGAACCGCTTTGACAGCGCCGGAGAATGGCGGGCGGGTGTTGGGTAGAGGTGCGGCGCGATAATGCCCTTTACATGCACGATGCCCGCCAGAGTGACTTCAAGTTCAGTCATGATTTAGCCTGCATCATCGTATCCAATCGACGTTGTTACGGGCGAACCGCGACTCCGCCCTGAGAAGAGTGACGGGGCGCTTGGTCGTTGCAGACGGCGATCGCTCGCACGAGCTCCTCAACTGGACAGCTCGAAACAAAAACGTGGGGCCGGATGCGGCCCCACGTTGTGAATTCCCTGTTCGCGGAGGTTAGACGTCCTTGTTGAGCGTTGCCAGGAATTCGGCATTGCTCTGGGTCTTGGCCAGGCGTCCGAGTACCAATTCGGTACCTTCGGTGCCGCCAAGCATCGAGACCATCCGCCGCATGGTCCAGACTTGCCGCAGGGTCGCGTCGTCGAGCAGGAGCTCCTCACGTCGCGTACCGGATCGCTGGACGTCGATCGATGGATAGATACGCCGCTCGGCCAGTTTCCGGTCGAGATGGAGCTCCATGTTACCGGTACCCTTGAACTCTTCGTAGATGACGTCATCCATGCGAGAACCGGTATCGATCAGACAGGTTGCGACGATGGTCAGGCTTCCGCCACCCTCGATGTTACGCGCCGCGCCGAAGAAGCGCTTCGGCGGATAGAGGGCCACCGGATCTATACCACCGGAGAGCGTTCGCCCGCTGGGCGGCACAGCCAGGTTGTAGGCGCGCGCGAGACGCGTGATCGAGTCGAGCAAGATCACCACGTCGCGGCCACACTCCACGAGCCGCTTCGCACGCTCCAGCGCCATCTCGGCTACCTTGGTGTGATCCTCGACTGGTTCGTCGAAGGTGGAACTGACCACCTCGCCGTCGACCGAGCGCTTCATGTCGGTGACCTCTTCAGGGCGCTCACCGATCAGGCAGACCATCAAGTGAATGTTCTCGTAGTTGCTGGTGATACCGTTGGCGATCGCCTTCAGCAGCAGCGTCTTACCAGCTTTGGGCGGCGAGACGATCAAACCGCGCTGGCCGCGGCCGACAGGTGCTACCAAATTCAACAGACGAGTCGAGAGAATATGCGGTTGGGTTTCTAGGTCGATCATTTCGAGGGGAAAGATTGGGGTGAGGTTATCGAAGTTGGGCCGTCGGCGCGCGGTCTCGGGATCCATTCCGTTAACCGCCTCAACCCGCAGCAAGCTGAAATACTTCTCGCTGTCTTTGGGCGGCCGTACGTGACCCGATATCCAATCCCCCGTACGGAGCCCGAACCTCCGGATCTGCGACTGGGAGACATAGATGTCGTTTGCTCCCGGGAGGTAACGTTCGCCTCGCAGGAAGCCATAACCGTCGTCGATGATATCGAGAACGCCCTGCCCAAAGATGTTTCCCTGCTGCTCTGTCTGGGCCTGAAGCACCCGGCTGATCAGGTCGTGCTTCTTCATGCGGCTGTACCCGGTCACTTCAAGATCTTTCGCCAGATCCTGGAGTTCCGGTAGGGTTTTCGTTTCAAGCTCCGAAATCGTGATTGTCATCCTCGTCCTCTTCCCCACTCAGGTCCGGCGAAATCGCAGACTGAAGCTGAGGAGTTCTTTTCAGTTCGGTTGTGCCCATGGCACGTCAACGGTTGAACGACTAGTGTGGATTTGGCCAGTCCCTGAGGTGGATCTGAGTCAACCTGAAACTCAGCTAACGGCGACTGTGGCCCCGCCCGCGCTCCAAGAGCATCAAGTCGCCGAAAATATTGTGGCCAGGCTCGATATGGCGGTCCCGCGCCATACCCCGGACGCCATCCGGTGCGACACCAGACCACTTTACAGGTGCTGTTCATTGCTCGTCGGTAATCAATCCTGATGGTCTTCCAGTGCACGTGTTTTCACGCAATGTGCACCATGGACATGAAAAGTCCGTGGTCCGTGAATGACATTGGTCGCACAGCAAAAATCGCAGAATTCGGTGCCGCACGTGAGACAATCAAGTTAGGAGTCGCTGGCGGCAAAATGGGGCAGCGGTGCCGTGGTTGGCACCGCATACAGTATAGCACGTTATCCTTGTCTAGTCAAACGGAACCGCGGCGTATTCCTTGAGCTTGGTGAGTTGATGATGCGCGAAGATTCGCCGCACGGTTCCGGAGCGCGACCGCATGACCAGCGACTCGGTCGTCGCGCCACGGTTCGTATAGTGGACGCCTTGCAGCAGCTCACCGTCCGTGATTCCTGTGGCCGCGAAGAAAACATTGTCCGAGCGCACCAGGTCGTTGATCGACATGACCTTGTTGAGATCCACACCGTTCTTCAGCGCGAGGTCGCGCTCCTGGTCATTGCGCGGCCAGAGCTTGCTCTGCATTGCCCCGCCGATGCACTTGATCGCCACCGCCGAAATCACACCTTCCGGACATCCACCGATTCCCATCAGCACATCGACACCGGTGTCCGGGGAGCACGCGAGGAGCGATCCCGCAACATCGCCGTCGGAGATCATCTTGATACGAGCGCCCACGGCGCGGATTTCCGCGACAAGCTGATCGTGCCGCGGGCGGTCGAGTACGACCACGGTCAGGTCCTGCACGCGCATGCGCTTCGCTTCGGCAATGCGGTTCAAGTTCTCCTCAACCGATGCCTCGATATCGATCACGTCGGCAGCCTCTGGACCGACCGCCAGCTTGTTCATGTAGACGATATTCTCGGGATTGAGCATCGTGCCGCGCTCGGCGACGGCCACCACAGCAAGAGAGTTCGGCATGCCTTTGGAGAGGAGCGTCGTGCCATCGATCGGATCGACCGCGATGTCGACGGCGGGGTCGCCACCGGTGCCGACCTCTTCACCGATGTAGAGCATCGGCGCTTCGTCCTTCTCACCCTCGCCAATTACGACCACACCGCTCATATCAACCGACGACAGCATGGTTCGCATGCCATTGACGGCGCCCTGGTCCGCGGCAATCTTGTCGCCCCGTCCCATGAATGGGGCCGCTCCAAGAGCGGCCGCCTCGGTGGTTCGCACGAGCTCCATTGCCAGGTTCCGATCGATCCCAGCGGTCATATCGCCAACTCCCTCCCGCGCCATCATCGTTCGTGAGCGGATGGCGCCAATGCATCCGGCTCTCTCGCCGAAAGCCAAAGTTCGGCGTGGCCGGGAAGCTCGGTCACGCTGCCAATTTCCACCGTGCAGTTCGGCAGGGACCGCACAAACGCCCCACCGTATCGCCGGCTGACGATCCGTCGATCCAGAATAGCGCAGACTCCGCGATCAGACGCGCTTCTGATCAGGCGACCGAACCCCTGCTTGAAGCGTAGGATCGCCTGCGGAATCGCGTACTGGTGGAACGGATCTTCAAATGCCTCACTCCGGGCGGCAAAAACTGGGTCAGTCGGTACCGAGAACGGCAACTTCGTAATCACCAGCAGGCTCAACGTGTCGCCGACGATGTCGACCCCTTCCCAGAAGCTGTTCGTTCCCAGGATAACCGTCTCTGACCGGCTCTTGAGCCGGTCGACGAGCTGTCGCGGGCTCCCGTCCAGTCGCTGGCCAAGCACCAGGATCCCCTCGGCCTCAAGCGGACGCTTGATGGCACGATACGTCGCCTGCAACGCGCTGTGCGACGTGAAGAGGATCATTGCGCGGCCACGCGTCGAACGGCAGAGCTCAATCAATGAGTCCTGGAGTGCTCTCTGGTATCCGGACTGCCCAGGTTCTGGAATGTCATCCGCCAGGTAGAGCAATGTCGACTTCTGGTAGTCGAACGGCGACGAGACCTGCAGGTCATTTGAATCGGGAACTCCCAGACGCCCTCGGACGTAGTCGAACGACCCGTCGGTCGTCATCGTCGCGGATGTCAACACCACCGAGCGACACCGGTCGAAAAGTCGGGACTTCAGCGACTCGCCCACGTGCAGCGGCGCCGCCTGAATCGTGACATCGTTCGTGTTTGGCCGGCGAGTCAACCAATAAATGATATCTCCCTGCGGTTCAGAGATTGCCGACGTTGCACGCTCCAGTAGCTGGTGACCCGTCTTGATCTGCAAGTCGAACTCGGTCATCAGATCCCCGCTTCCGGGGAGATCCTCTTCAGTGAACCCCTCGACCTCGGCCGCTGCCTCCGTCAAGGCCTGCAGCAACGTACGCGTAAATCGAGCCAGCGTTTGCAGCACCACTTCAACTTCGGTCCAGCCGGGATCGTGTCGTACTGCGTCAGTCAGGCGCAATTGTCGATCGCTGTGTCCTTGTTCGTCCTGATAGCGATCGATGAAGTCGGTCAGTCCGTTGAACAGCAATTCACACTGCTCTTCAGCATCGTGCTCGGTCTTGGCCAACGTTTCGATCCACGGCTGCATCCGTTTGGCCAGTGACCGGGTCTCCTCCGCGGTTCCCTGCGATGCGGCGCGCCACAGCGCTCCGAAGACGCCACCCACGCCATCGCGCTCGTCCTGCTGGATGCATCGCTTGAGAAAATCGCTGACGGCCGTCCGGCTCACCGAGAACCCAAGCTGGTTGGTGGCCTCTTCTTCCAGGTTGTGCGCCTCATCGATAATCAGGTTCCGGTAGGTCGGCAGGACCGAATTGGATGCAAGCATGTCGGAGAGGAGCAGCGCGTGATTGACCACGACAATATGGGCGCTCTCCGACTTATGTCGAGCCCTGAAGAGAAAACATTGATTTCGGCGGTGAAACACACAGCGTCCGGGAACGCACGCGCCTTCTTCTTCGGACAACCGGGACCAGTAACCCTGCTCATGTGGAGGAAGATGAAGCTCTGCCCGATCACCCGTTTCGGTCTGCTGCACCCAGGTCAGGATCTTAGCGTGCAGTGCGGCTTCCTCGGGCGCCTGCGCGGGTGCTCGCTGCGCGATGAACCAGCGGCGCAAGCAGAGATAGTTGGCGCGCCCCTTCAACAGCGACGCTTCGAAATTGGCGGCGTCGCGAAGGCTCGGGTCCTCCTTCGCCATCGCCTGGAGTGAGCGTCGCAGATCTGGCAAGTCCTTGCGGAATAGCTGGTCCTGCAGCGCGATGGTGTTGGTCGAGATGACTACGGGTTCGCCGTGTTCGACGGCGTGGAGCACCGCGGGCAGGAGGTAAGCGACCGACTTTCCGGTGCCGGTTCCCGCCTCGACCATCATCGTGCCGCCGTCACGCAATGTGTCGGCGACCGACGTCATCATGTCCACCTGCTGTGGGCGATATTCATAACCAGAGAAGGACCGCGCGAACGATCCGCTGGGCGCGCTCCATTCGGCAAATTTGCTCGTGGCCACATGGTGGTCGCTGTCCGTCGGCTCAAGACGCTTGGGACGCTCACGCTGCATGAGGAACATCACTTCAGGACCCTGTTTGGGCCCTATCCCTTTTGCCAGGAGTTGTTCCGCGATTGAGCTTCCGAGCATTCCGGCGCTCTCGTCCTTCACATCCCGCGCGATTTCGTTGAACAAGCGCGACAGCGGAGAATTCGCGTCCCTGGCATAACTCGCCAGACGCTCCAGCGTGACGTCGTCGTAATCGCGCAACAGGTCGAGCAGTCCCAGGAAGACGGCCATGGTCGTCTCCACGTCTGCCATCGCCCGATGCTGCGACGGGACCGAGATTCCCAGCCGCGACGCAATGGTCGACAGACTGTAGGCCGGCAAATCCGGAATCAGAATCGTGGCCAGGTGAAAGGTGTCATAGAGTGGGTTGCGGAGCATGAGTCCCGCGCCGTTGAGCATCTCGATGTCGAACTGCGGCGACTGACCCACGATCGGGTGATTGCGAACGAAATCTCGCAACGTGGGCGCAACCGCGCTGAAGCTCGGCGCTCGCCGGACGTCCTTGGCACCAATACCCGTCAAACTCGAAATATTCAGCGAGATCGACCCGCGCGGTTGAACGAGACTTTCCCACCGATCGAGAACGCGGTCGTCACGAAACTTGATGGCTGCGATTTCGATGATTTCGTCACGTTCGGGGTCCATCCCGGTCGCTTCAAGGTCAAGGGCAACATAGACTGAGCTCACGAGCGTGGACCCTTCATCATAATTGAGCGCTGAATCAATTGTGTTCCGTTGTATCTAGCCCACTGGGAATGCCGACACGAGCAATGCAAGCTGCAGCATGCCCGATTCGATCGGCGCGATTTCGATCGACTCTTCGACGCGATGTGCGCCACTTCCATAGGTCAGCCCGACACAGATCGCGGGGATACCGCGACTAATCGGGATGTTTGCATCGGTGCTCGATGCGTTGAGCTCAGGCTCGAGCCCAATTTCTTTGAGGATCTGAACGGCTGTGCGAACAATCTTGGTGGACGGGTCTGTCCGCCCGGCGGGCCGCTCGCCGAGGACGTCGATCTTCACACGGATCGGATCACCGGCGCGGCTCGAGATTATTCGTTCGACCTGGTCGGCAAGCCGGTCAAGCGATGCAGGATCCACCGACCGCATATCGATAACCGCCGACGCGCGAGGGGCAATCGTGTTCACGGAGACGCCCCCCTCGATGAGACCGACGTTGAACGTCGTCTTGGGATCGGACGGCACAGAAAGCTGACTGATCTGCGTGACAATCTGAGCGAGTTCGTGAATCGCGCTGGGTTGCCCAAACGCACCCCAACTGTGGCCGCCGGGACCATCCACTGTCACACGAATGCGTTTCGAACCAACCGCCATGTGCGTGATCCGCCCGACGTTATGCCCCTCGATGGCCACGACACCGCCGAGCTCATCCTCGAACCGGTCCACCATGGCTTTGATCCCGCGAAGGTTGCCGAGTCCCTCTTCCCCCACGTTGGCGATGAAGAGAACGTCCCCCGGTGTCTCGATCTCGGCCTGACCCATGATCGACGCCAAGCCGAGCAGTCCGGCCACGCCGAGACTGTTGTCGCCAATTCCGGGGCCGATCATCTCGCCATCGGTACGTCGCACCTTGATCTCGGTTCCACGAGGAAACACCGTGTCGGTATGGGCTGCGAGCATCAGGCTCTGCGCCTGGCCCGTCCCTTTGCGGCGGGCATAGACGTTGCCCATTTCGTCAATTTCAGGAGTCAATCCGTGCAGTTGAAACGCCTCCGCGACGAACTCCGCACGCGGCATCTCCTCATATGACGGGGCGGGAACCAAACAAATCTTCTCGGCCCAGTCGCAGACCGGACCAACCGAAGCTGCCGCCAGCCGTCGCAGAAGGGCACCACGATCGTTTCCACCGCCCAATGACGTTTCTCTCCAAATCTCTTTGTTGCCAGAGTGTTCGGAAGCGGAGCAAGGTCGTCACCAACGAGGATGTTTCAAGGCCTCGGCGCGATGAACTCCTCGCATCGCAAAAGTCGTTCAATTATAGCAGAAAGGTGGAAAATTCCCGGATCTTTGCGGCAGGCGAGTTCGCTATCCTTCAACCAGGGCGGATGACGTTTCAGGAGTCGGAGCTGGTGGTCTGTGGTCGAGAGAGAGTTGACACATTGGTAGGCCGAACGTAGATTTGCGCAGAGGAACAAACGACTTTAACCTCGTTTGGCAGCCAAATCCAAGCGCAACACGCGGCCGGTTAGCGAAGGGATCGAATGGGTGGTTTCGCGAGGAGCGAGTGAAGTCAATGTACCGCCGAGTGAAGCCAAACATTCGCCCGGGGTAATCGGCAGCTATGGTGGGTATCGTGCCCCGCAGGGAATGCTGTCGTGGGCACTGCACCGGATTTCGGGGCTCGGCATCCTGGCATTTCTCCTTCTGCACATCATTGACATCTTCTTGATTGGCTACGGCCCCAAATCCTTCAATGATCTGGTGTTTATCTACAAGAATCCGGTCTTCCGAGCCGGGGAGGTGTTGTTGGTTGCGGCCGTCTATTACCACGCCGCCAACGGCGTCCGCATCATTCTGATCGATTTCTGGCAAGCGGCTTACAAGTACGAGCGACAGCTGTACTGGGCGGTGATTGCCGTCTTCCTGGCAGGTTTTATCCCAACCGCAATCTTGATGATCGCGCGGTGATGCCATGATTCGGATGAGACAAATCACCTCAATCGCGTCACAATCAGGATGGAAGGAACGGTCGGTACGATGGTAGCTCCTCCAAGCCGCGTGGGGCGGCAGCGTCCCGTCGGTGGAAGCAACTTCGAGCTTTACTCCTGGTACTTCTTTCGCATTAGTGGTCTGGTGCTTATCGCGTTGGCCGTCATCCACATTGTCATCATGCACGTGATTCATAATGTTGCCGAAATTAACTATCAGTTCGTAGCAAACCGCTGGGCGTCCCCTTTCTGGCGCTCGTTCGACTGGCTACTCCTGACGCTGGCGTTGCTCCACGGATTGAACGGCGCGCGCATTGCGATCGACGACTATGTTCGTGGGCATGGCTGGAGAGTCTTCGCGAACTCGATCGTCTGGCTGACGGCAATCATCTTCTTGATTCTTGGCACCATCGCGATCGTCACGTTCAACCCGGCCCAGTTCAATGGGGTCGCATTAATAGGGAGATAGGCGATGTATCACCGGTATGACGCGGTCATCGTTGGCGCCGGAGGCGCCGGTCTGATGGCGGCGGCACAACTCGCCGACAAAGCCAACATCGCGGTCGTCAGCAAGCTCTACCCGTCTCGATCCCACACCGGCGCGGCGCAGGGCGGCATCGCGGCCGCACTCGGCAACATCGAAGAAGATCACTGGGTCTGGCATATGTTCGACACCGTCAAGGGTGGTGACTATCTGGTCGATCAGGATGCCGCCGAGGTGCTGGCCCGTGAGGCGATCGACGCCGTGTACGATCTCGAGCATATGGGGTTGCCATTCAATCGCACCCCCGAAGGGAAGATCGACCAGCGCCGGTTTGGTGGACACACCAAGAATTTCGGCGAGGCAGCCGTGCGGCGCGCCTGCTACGCGGCCGACCGCACCGGTCACATGATCCTCCAGACGCTCTACCAGCAAGGGATCAAGAACCAGGTCACCTTCTTCAACGAGTTGATGATGCTCGATCTGCTGATCACCGACGACGGGGTCTGCTGTGGTGTCGTCGGAATCGACATTCTGACGGGCGAGTTCCACACCATTCATGCGAAAGCCGTGCTACTCGCCACCGGTGGCTACGGCAAAGTCTTCAAGGTGACCAGCAACGCGCTGTCGCTGACCGGTGACGGCTGCGCCATCGCGCTTCGTCGCGGCTTGCCGCTGCAAGACACGGAGTTCTACCAGTTTCACCCGACGGGCATTTACAAGCTCGGTATCCTTCTCTCGGAGGCGTGCCGCGGCGAGGGTGGCATTCTCCGGAACGGCAACGGCGAGCGCTTCATGGAGCGCTACTCGCCCACCTTGCTCGATCTCGCCCCTCGCGACATCGTCTCTCGTAGCATCTATCTGGAGATACGAGAGGGTCGCGGCATCGATGGGAAGGACTACGTTCATCTCGATCTGACCCACCTGCCGGCGGAGACGATCGAGTCGAAGCTGCCTGACATTTCCGATTTCGTGCGGACCTACATGGGTCTCGATCCGATACACGACCTGATTCCAATTCAGCCGACCGCGCACTACGCGATGGGTGGTATCCCGACCGACATCGAAGGTCGCGTCACGATCGACGAGAATAACACGGTGATGCCGGGACTCTATGCGGCCGGTGAGGTTGCCTGCGTGAGTGTTCACGGCGCGAACCGGTTAGGCACGAATTCACTGGTCGACCTGGTCGTCTTCGGTCGCCGGGCCGGTAAGCATATGACCAAATTCATCAACGAGAATGAGGTGCACCCGCTGCCGAAAGAGCCGGAATTCCGGGCAAGAGCCGAGGTCGCCCGTTTCATGGAGAATGAGGGAACCGAGAACGCGGCGGACATCCGCAGCGAGATGCAGCAGGTGATGATGGATGACGCCGGAGTCTTCCGCACGGTTGACGGTCTGCGAGCACTCGATAAGAAACTCGAAGAGCTGCGACACCGGTTCACCCGCGTGGGACTGCGAGACAAGGGCCGGACGTTCAACATGGACATGGTCGAGACGATCGAGACCGGGTTTCTGCTCGATGTTGCCCAGACGATTGCCTTCAGCGCGTTGAACCGTGAAGAGAGCCGCGGCGCCCATGTCCGCGAGGATTTCCCGAATCGCGACGACGCCAACTGGCTGAAGCACACGCTGGCCTACCGGACATCCGGTGGCCTCAAAGCACGCTATAAGCCGGTCGTGCTGACTCGATTCGAACCAAAGGAGCGGAAATACTGATGGAGGTTCAACTCCGCATTCAGCGATACAACCCTGAGCTCAGGGACAAGCCGTTCTATCAGGAATACACGGTCGACGTGCAGCCGACCGACCGGGTGCTGGACGCCTTGAATCAGGTCAAGTGGCATCAGGACGGTACCCTTACCTACCGCCGGAGCTGCGCTCACGGCGTGTGCGGCTCCGATGCCATGCGCATCAATGGCCGCAACCGGCTCGCCTGCAAGGTACTGATCAAGGATATCGGCACCAAGATCACGTGTGAGCCACTCCTCGGCTACGAGGTCATCAAGGACCTCGTGATCGACATGGAGCCGTTCTTCGACAGCTTCCGGTCGGTAATGCCGTTCCTGATCAACGATCAAAACCCACCCACCACCGAGCGACTGCAGTCAGCCGAAGACCGCGCAGTCTTCGATGACACGACCAAGTGCATTCTCTGTGGAGCGTGCACGACCGCGTGCCCGATCACCTGGACCAACGAGGACTGGATTGGACCCGCCGCGATCGTCAACGCTCACCGGTTCATCTATGACAGCCGTGATACGGGAACTGAGGCACGGCTCGAAGTGCTGAACGAAAAATCCGGTGTCTGGCGCTGCCGCACGATCTTCAACTGCACTGACGCCTGCCCGCGCGGTATCCAGGTAACGAACGCCATCGAACAGGTGAAACGAACGCTGTTGCTGAACCGCTAGCTGCCAGGCGCACACGCATATTTTCAGGGGTTGGAACCATGCGAGTCATCCAACCCCTGAATTCGTTAATCTCGTACAGTCTCGGGATACGATCCCATTTGCTACAATCAGCGCCATCTTCAACCTTTGGCCACGGAGGGGAACGATGCAGAACCCGGTAAGCTGGCATTATCTGACTGCGCCCATTTACCTGACGCCAACCTGGGGACCGTTTTCGATCGCGTTCGTCGCGATCTTCGGTGCCGGTCTGGTCGTCTGCCTGGCGCTCTACAACGACGTGTTTCGCCAGTTACGAAAGAACCGGCTACTGTATGACGCCGTGCGGCGCGGGACTGGTCCGCTCATTGCCGTCTTTGTGATTGGTCTTTGCTTCTTCTTGTTCCGGTTCCTGCGAGTGTCGGTCTTCTATCTGTCTCTGCGACTCTGGCTTTACCTATCCTTCGCGGCATTTGTCGCACTGGTCGCCTACTTCGTGTATTACATGCGCACCGAATACCCACGGCGCGTTCAGGCGTTCCAGGCGCAAAGACTGAAGCAGCGCTACTTGAACCCCTCTCCGTCGGCCTCGTCGATCAGTCGCAGCCAGCGGAACGCAAAGCGCCGCAAGAAGGCGCGCACTGCCTACCGTTCAGTCAAGAGCTGACGAGCAATTCAGCGGAAACGAGAACGGCCCGCTCGAATGAGCGGGCCGTTGAGTATGCAAGAGAGCCGTGCACCCTCTGTCGATCGCGATCCTCCAGCTTACGCCGGGCCAGTTAGCTCCGGCCAGGCAACCCTACGGCACCCAGAGATAACCACTTACGGCTGCTTCCTTCCGGACCTGACCGGGTTCGCGGGTCCCTGTCGCGTAGGACCTGACCATCCCCGCCACTTGGCTCGGGCAGTCCCACAGGATCGTACCTCGAGAGGGGATTCAGTCCCGCTATAGCGGATTGCGGGTGCAGGGCACCGCTAGTTCCCCACCTAGCACGGCGACCCAAATCATATCGCACGAGTCGCGACTGAACAAACCGAACCGCGTCGTTTCAGGCGCCGAGAGACTCTCCGCCGTCGACCCGAATGACGTTGCCCGTCATCCAGCCGATGCCCGGCGTGCTGAGCACGCGAATGGTCCTGGCGACGTCTTCCGGGACCGTCAACCGGCCGCGCGGATTGCGTCTGAGGGCGCCATCCAGCATCTCCTGGGCTCCGGGAATCTTGTTCTGCGCCGGGGTATCCGTGACGCCCGCCTGAATCGCGTTGGCGGCGATTCCCGCTCCGCCGAGCTCAACGGCGATCTGCCGGATGTGAGATTCAAGCGCCGCCTTGGCCGCTGACACCGCGCCGTAGCTCGGCCAGATTCGCGTAGAGCCCTCGCTTGTCATCGCGAATATGCGCGCGTCGCTATCGAACATTCCGGCCCGGTAGATGTCCTGAGTCCAGTAGACGAGGGAATTTGCCATGACATCGAACGTCATGTCCATCTGTTTCTGGGTTAACGCGTGGGAAGGTTCCTCGTCGAAGAACTGTCGCAATGTGCCGAAGGCCAGAGAATGCATGAGCACGCGAACCTTGGCTCCCCGCTCGCTCAGGCCACGCAAGACCTCTTCCCGCTTCTCCGGGTCGGCCGCGTTGACGTTGAAGAACAGGCACTGCTGCCCCGTTGCCTCGACGTCATCAATAACCTGTTGAACGAGCGGCATGGTCGTCCGCCGGTCGAGGTGAACTCCACAGACATTCATGCCGTGTTTCGACAGCTCCCTCGATGCCGCGGCACCGAATCCGCTGGACGCGCCAAGAATTAGCGCCCAGCCGCTCAGTCCGCCACTCTCTGTCATCCTGGCCACCTTCCCTCACGATTGCAGATGGTTACGCGACACGCGCTCGTTCTCCGCGGGCCGGTCGATTATCGTTTGGTTGATGGCATGGGGTCAAGTTGAAAGCTCCGTACCCGTTGGAGCCTCAGTCACGCTCGACGGAAACGTGACGCGCACGACCGTGCCGCCCTCGGGCCGCCGCACCAGCTTCAGATCCCCACGGAGATC
Source organism: uncultured Chloroflexia bacterium (assembly GCA_963728335.1). Lineage (GTDB taxonomy): Bacteria > Chloroflexota > Chloroflexia > Thermomicrobiales > Thermomicrobiaceae > CALAGB01. The sequence goes on along the minus strand of CAVSJP010000002.1, from coordinate 2,061,601 downwards.
GGTCTCCACCAACGTCCTGGCGATGATGAGCCCCAACCGGCGACTCGTCTCAAGTGAGAATCCTTCGTCGATACCGACACCATCGTCGACAACCTCGATTGCGGACCGCCCATCCTCGATGGACGAACGGACCACGATCTCACCTCGAGTCCGACCCGCGAAGCCGTGACCGATCGCGTTCATCACAAATTCGTTGATCAGCAGGGCCAGGACGGTCGCCTCCTTCGAGTTGACGACCACAACTGACGGCTCGATACGAAACTGGACCTTCAAACCGGGGTCGACCAGATTACTGACGGCATCGTCGGCAACATGCTTGGCGATGACGTCCACCGTCGTTTCGCGCAGGTTCCCGCCGCTCAGAATGTCGTGGATCGCGGCAATGCTCTGGATTCGGGTGACTGCCTCCCGCAGGGGCGCTGCCGTGGCGGGATCGGGCGTATGCCGGGCCTGCATCGAGAGGAGCGCCGCGACGGTCTGCAGGTTGTTGCGCACCCTGTGATGCATCTCCTGGAGCAGCGTGGACGTGCGAACGTAGCCCCGCCGCGCCTCCTCGTAAAGATCGGCGTTTTCGATCGCGATCGCCGCTGCGTCGCAGAACGCGTCGAGCAGGGCGCCAGCCTCGTGGTCGTCCGGTGGGCGCACCGTGTGGAACACGCAGAGCGCACCGACTGCGCGGCGCCCCGTGAGCATGGGAAACGCGTGCACGAAGAGGCCGAGTTCCGGATCACCGACGGATCGCCAAATGGTCGCGAGAGACCGCATCACATCGTCGACAACACCGCGCACATCCGCGTTCACGCTGTCAAATGAGCACGTCGCGGTTGGAGAATGCCGGGCCAGGAGTTCCAGACGCTCGACGTCGTTCCGCCGCATCCGGTAAATCTCAACACCGGCCGCATGGGAGAGATCCGATGCCTGGACGCAAATGAGGTTCAAGAGTTTTGGGAGATCGAGTGTTGAGGCAACCAGGCGTGACATCTGTTGCAATGTCGAGAGTTGCTGAATACGGCGCTGCAGTTCGGCGTCGGTCTGACTGTACAGCTGGGCGTTCTCGATGGCGATCGCCATCTCACCGGCGGCGGTCTCCAGGAAGTTCAGGTCGTCCTGATCGAATTCGCGACGGTCGAGCGACAGGATATTCAACACGCCGACCAGGCGGTCGGGTGAACTGAGCGCCAGCGGCACTGATACGTGCGACGAGTAGCGCTGGTCACCGACTAGTGGGTAGTCGACGTAGTTTGGATGGGTGGTGGCATCGGGCACCGCCACGATCTGGCGTATGAGTGCCGCCTGACCGGTGATTCCCACGCCGAGTGGCAGGAACACGCGGCCGTTTGCCTGTGGATTGAGACCAACCGATGCACGGAGTACCAGCGTTGAATTCGTCTCATCCACGAGGAAGATCGAGCAAGAGTCGCAGTTCATCGTATCGCGGACCACGGTGACGACCGTCTGGAGCATGGCGTCCAGATCGAGACTCTTGGTGGCGGCCTGGTTGATACGACGCAGTGCCGCCAGCCTGGTGACATGATCAGAGAGTGGATTCGGCACTGGGCCTGGCGAGAACGGCCCGCTCGGTCCGTACTCTTCGAATCCGCGGACGACCGCCACGATCGCGGCCATCGGCACTCGACCGCCACTCGCCTCGGTCTCCGTCAACAGGCGATCTACCGCAACTGTGACGGAGCGTCCGGCGCGGGCAGTCTGGCAGCCAAAGAACTCGGCAAGGCGATCAATGGCCGCCGGATCTGGGCTCGGCTCGCCTTCTGGACATACGAGATAGCCCGTCAGGTCTTTCAGCGCGGACTCCCATGACAGGCTGGATTCGTCGACGTTAATTGCCCCGTTTGTTGCGTCCATTCGCACCTTCATCGCGTGGTAAGATCAGCCCGTCGTTGCGCGAATCGATAGCTACCGGAGTTCAGATGCCCGCTCCCAATCAGGCGCTCGGTGTCGTCACCGAAGGAACGTTCAACGCCGGTCTGACAGTCAGGCTGTCGACGGATTGCTCGACCGAGTCACTTCGCGTCGGCTCCTTCGTCGTGCTCGAGGGGACACGCAATCGCTATTTTAGCCTGATTACGGACATGCGGCTTCGCGTGACGGATGCGGGACTGGCCGCGTCGCCGCCAATGGATGCGTCTGCGTTTGTCCGTCGCGCTCTCGCGAACAGCCACACCTACGCAACTGTGGAGGTTCGGCCGAGCCTGATGCTCGAAGAGGCCGGCAGCCTTGAGGGACCGACGCTAAGCCCCGTTCGCAACATTCCAATGCATTTCGCGACGCTTCGCGAAGCGACCGAGGTCGATTTCGACCTGGTCTTCGGTGAAGAGTCCAAAACCCGGTTCGCGCTCGGCACACCGCCGACGATGGACATTCCCATCCCGATCGATCTGGAGGAACTGGTCAAGCGCAGCAATGGCGTCTTCGGCCAGAGTGGCACCGGCAAGAGCGTCCTGACGCGTCTCCTCCTCTTCGGCATCATCAAGAGTGACGTCGCCTCAGTCCTCGTCTTTGATATGCACGGCGAATACGCGCGTCATCTGCCTGATGAACCTCAGATTCAGGGCCTCGTCGACCTCTTCGGCAGCACCCGCGTTGTTGTCTATACCCTCGAAAAAGGACGGGGCAACCGCGACCTGAGCTTCGGTCTGAACCAGATCGAGCCGGACGACATTGAATTGCTGGCCGAAGAGTTGAATCTGACCGGAACCTACGGCGCCACCACGCACCAGCTCTGGGAGCGCTATCGTGAGCGCTGGCTCCAGCGATTACTGGAAATGTCGCAGGAGGACCTGGCCGGATTCAGCGCCGAGACAGGCACGCATCTTGGTGCACTCAACGCCCTCAAACAAAAGCTCGCCGTGCTGCAGAAGCGCGACTACATCCTCAACCACGCCGAGACATCGGCGATTGACGATCTCCTGGCGAATCTCCAGCGTGGCAAGCACGTGATCCTGCAGTTTGGCAGATGGCAGTCTTTTCTCGATTACATGCTGGTCGCCAACATCGTGACTCGTCGTATCCATCAACGCTACACCGATCACGTTCTCGCGCAGACCAATACCCCAGGAGCCGCGTCCAGCGACCTACGACGTCTGGTCGTCGTGCTCGAAGAGGCGCACAAGTTTCTGGCTCCTGAAGCCTCGCGACAGTCGATCTTTGGAACGATAGCGCGTGAGATGCGCAAGTATTCGGTGACGCTACTGGTCGTTGACCAGCGGCCTTCCGGAATCGATCCGGAGGTCCTGTCGCAGATCGGCACGCGCATCACCGGGTTGCTCACTGACCAGCGAGACATCGATGCCGTGCTGACCGGCGTGGCTGACCGCAACCAGCTCCGCGGCATGCTCGCCAGCCTCAAGCCGAAGCAGGAGTGCCTGATCATCGGCCACGCCATACCGATGCCGATCATGCTGCGCACCCGCGACTACAACGCTCAGGAACTGAAGAGCGCGATCCAACCGGACAACGTTCGCTCGCTTGGCGCGAGTTTCCTCCGCGGTCGTCTCAACGGAGATGAGGACTAACCCTGGGCATGAAGCTTCTCCATTTCGCGGACCTCCACCTGGGCATCGACAACTACGGCTCGCTCAATCCCCGAACAGGACTCTCGACGCGAATTGACGACTTTCTGCGGGCATTCGACGCGATCATCGACGTCGCAATCGACGAACACGTTGACGCCGTGCTCTTCGCGGGCGATGCGTTCAAGAATCGAGACCCGAGCCCGACGCTGCAGCGGATGTTCGCCGAGCGTATTCGCCGGCTGGCCGAAGCCGGGACGCCAACGGTCTTACTGACTGGGAACCACGACCTGCCGACGATGAGCGCGCGAGCGACCGCGGTCGACATCTATGCAACTCTCGCAGTCCCGAACATCCATCCGGCGCGTATCGTCGATCTTCTCTGTATCGAGACCAAAAGCGGTCCGCTTCAGGTGGCTACGCTTCCCTGGATTCCAAGAAATGCGCTGACTACCGCGGAGGAACTGCGCAAACTGCCGGCGGACGAACAATCGATACGAATCGCCGAGGCTATTGCCGACACAGTGCGGGAAGTAACATCCCGTCTCGATCCGAGTTTGCCGTCTGTGCTGCTCGCGCATCTCTCGCTCGAAGGCGCTCGCCTCGGCGCTGAGCAGTCGATAATGCTCGGCAACGAGATGGTTCTTTCTCCGACCGACATTGCCGTCGACTCGTTCGACTACGTGGCGCTCGGTCACATCCACCGCCACCAGAGTCTCGGCACTCATCCGCCGATCGTCTACGCGGGGAGCCCCGAGCGTGTCGACTTCGGTGAAGAGCGAGAGACCAAGGGCTACGTCATGGTCGAACTCGATCGCGACGTTGGAGGCGATTGGCAGGCGACCTGGAAGTTCGTGTCCCTGCCGACCCGGCCATTCCTGACCATCGACTACGCGGCCCGGACGGAAGATCCCATGGAGGAGATTCGCAATCTCATCGATCGCAGGGGGCCTGAGATCGATGCCGCCATCGTCCGCATGACGATCACCGTTCCGAGCGAGCGCGAAGGACTCATCCGAGTCGACGAAATTCGTCGCTGGCTGCAGGATGCTGGAGCGGCCTGGGTCGCGCGCGTGAACCGCGAAACGGACGCGGTGAGACGCGTGCGCGTCGACATTCGTGATGAGGAAGCCCTCGACCCAGAGGTGATGTTGGACCGCTGGCTTTCGATGCGCGAGATGCCAGACGAGACCCGCACGCGCGTCCGCGCCGCCGCGCTCGAGCTTATCCGCACGGAACGGGAAAACTCCGAGTCGAACTAGCTACCGATTCGCGACGTCGCCCCGGTTCTGGAGTCCACATGGGCGACCAATCAAAGCCTGCTCGTGGCGAAGACCAGTGACGCCCGCACGGATACGATTGGACGTGCACGGTCTGCGGAGCGGTGCCGTGGAGGGCGATCACGAAGATCGCCCCTGGACGAGATGTGTTTCGCCTTCGAGCTGCCGGTTACAGGTACTTCTCGAACCATCCGAGGATCGACTGCAGCCGTTCCACACGGTGGGCCGGTTTGCCCATGCGGGAAAGGCCATGGCTCTCGTTCGGGAAGCGCACCAGTTCAGTCTCGCGACCAAGCATCTTCAGCGCGACGAACAGCTGCTCCGACTGTTCGATCGGGCAGCGGTAGTCCTGCTCGGAGTGAATGATCAGCAGCGGGGTAACGATCTTGTCGACGTAGGTGATCGGCGACATCTTGAGGAACTGCTCGGTGTTCGCCCAGGGAGTGCCGCCAGTTTCGTAGTCGCCGAAGGTCGACCCGATGTCACTCGTCCCGTAGAAGGAATACATGTTCGTGACTGGCCGCTGTGTCACGGCCGCCTTGAAACGGTCAGTGTGCCCGACAACCCAGGTCGTCATGTATCCACCATACGAGCCACCGGTCACGCCCAAGCGTTCGGGGTCGGCGTAGCCCTGCTCGACGGCATGGTCGACCATCGCCATCAGGTCAGGCATGTCGGATGATCCCCACACTCCCTTCGTGCAGGAACTGAAGTCGCTGCTGTACCCCAGGCTGCCGCGCGGATTGCCATAGACCACGACGTATCCCTGCGCCGCCAGGAGCTGGAACTCATGGAAATACGCGTTGGCATACATGCCGTGCGGTCCGCCGTGAATTTCGAGGACCAGCGGGTATTTCTTTCCCGGCTCGAAGCCGATCGGCTTCATGATCCAGCCGTGAATCATGGCCTTGTCGTCCGCCTGACTCTCAACGCGAATCTCCTCCGGCTGGCTGACGTGAACCGACGAGAAGAACTCCTGGTTGGCGTGCGTCAGCTGGGTCTCGTTGCTCCCGTCGGCGCTGCAGACAAAGACGTCACAGGGATTCGTCGAGGTGCCGGCCACGAACCCGATTGTCGATCCATCCGCGCTCATGCTGTAGCTCATGATGCGGCGGGACCCACCGATGACCAGTTCGGTGTCGCCGCCATTAACGCTCGCCCGGCGGACGTGAGCGTTTCCTTCGTCTGAGACTTCGAACAGCACCGAGGAACTATCGCCGCTCCAGATCACCCCGGTTTCAGCACCGCTCGCTGTGTCAACGGCCGACGTGTCACCGACCATGCGGTCGAGGCCGCTGGTCAAACTCCGCAAACCGTTGCCATTCGGCTCCACGATCCACAGTTCCGCATTAATCGCGTGTCCGGCCCAGGCGTTGTTGTGCCCCTGAACGGCGAGGTACTTCCCATCGGGCGACCAGGAGGGCCCGTAATACATGGCGTCGTCGCCCGTCAATACCGGCGACGCGTCACCGCCCGATGCCGGAACCGTCCAGATCTCGCTATTCTTCTTCAGTTCCCGCTGATCGGTTCGATTGGATACAAAGGCAAGCGTCTTTCCATCCGGAGACCAGGTCGGCGAGGCGTCATCGAACTCTCCGGTCGTAATCTGGCGAGGAGCGCCACCGTCGAGTCCCACGATCCACAGGTGAGTCGGCTTGTTGTCGAGAAAACCTGGCGTGCCATCGGAGCGAAAGCGGAGGCGCGTGATTCGCACCACGTCGCTCTTCTTCTCTTCGGGTTGCCCTTCCTTTGCCTTGGCCTCCTCCATCGCGGTGGTGTCCGCTTTCGAGACGAAGGCGATCGACGAGCCGTCGGGCGAGATGGCGAAGTAGGTAACCGGCTCGGGAAGGTCGGTCAGTTTGGCGGCCTCACCGCCGGCGACTGGAATCGTCCAGATCTGATTCGAGCCTGACCGGTTCGACAAGAAGACGATGCGTGAGCCGTCGGGCGTCCACCGCGCCGTGGTGTCTTTGGCGTCCGCGGCCGTGAAGCGGCGGATTTCACCACCCTCGGTGGAGACGAGATAGAGGGACGAGCGATAGTCGTCTTTCTCCTTGTCTAGCGTTGTCTGAACGTAGACGATCTGGCGTCCGTCCGGCGAAATGCGGGCGTCGTTCAAGAGCTTGATATTGAAGATGTCTTCCGGCGTCATCGTGCGCCGGTCACTCCCTGACCCTGACAACCATGGTCTCCTTTCATCACACGAACAGACGGCAACCCGCCCGGAACGACCGCGCCAACCAACAGGGCGCGACCGGTCGCTCCCGGATTACCGAGTTAGGAGCATGCTAGCACAGGTAAAACGCACGCAGGCTCCAAGAGCCCGCGCACGCGATTGACCGGTTGTCGAGGTGAAATCAGCTCCGGCGGCGGTCTAGACTTCGGCGTCTTCCAGACCACGACGCCTGCGCGCAATGACGCGCAATTCGTCCAGCACCCGCTGACGATCGGCCTGATACTCGGCGTCGCCGATGTTCCCGGTCGCATGTCGCTCGTCCAGCGTGTTGAGTTGGGCCGCCAATGTGAGCCGTTCGTCGTCGAAGCCGGCGGCCACGGCCCCCGATGGCTGTGGAGAGACCCCATCTGTTGCCCCAGACTTGCCCGCCTTGCCCCGTCGGCGACGTAGCGTCAGGAAGACCAGCGCTCCGGCCACGACCACACCCACACCAGCCGCGATCGCGGCGTAGAGCGGACCGTGACTCGAATCAGGGTTCGAGCCTGCCTTGGGCAAGTCGACAACCTGCACGCTCAGGGAATCTCCGACAATCGGCTTGTCCACCGACAGGACGTGGTATTTGTCCCCACTGACGTCAACCAACCCGGCGTCGTTGAAGACCTGCGAACTGATGTTGTAGGTCCCCTGTTTGACCAGGAAGCGAACCGTGCCGGTCTCCATCGCCGTCTTGATGGTAAGCGACTTGGTCGTGCCGGAGTAAGGAACCTGGTACGAGATGAGGGCTGTCTGGCTGCCGGGGACGACAGGCCCCGTGGTGACAATGCTTCCGCTGTTGATTTTGGCGTCGCCCCAATCGAATCCTGGCTGGGGCGTAATCTGCGCGGAACTATCCGGCAGGCCGAGCCGCAGCACCTCACCATTGTTCCCAATGTAGGTGTGATCGGTCTTGTTATTGACCGCGAGAATTTCGAAGAGGCTAACCTGTCGCGACGCGGGGTCCGCTCCGGCAACCACGATGCTCCGTGAGTCGAGCGAGATGGTCTTGGGGTCGGTGGTAGTCTCGTAGACCTTGATCGCGTCGATCTTACCCGCATCGGTCGGCATCAGCAGCATCGTGCCGGAGTACTCGACATTCTTGTAGGTGATCCGCGCGATGTAGGCCTCGCCCTCGACCACCGGAAGGTCCTTGAACTCGTAGTGGCCGGAGCTGTCGGTCTTACCGGTATAGGTTTTGGCCACGTCCATGCCCTGATATTCGTCCAGGGAGACGTCAAGCCCGGCCACGCTCCCGCCTCCAGGTGTCCCATTCGTCACCGTCCCGGAAATCGTCGCCGTTGAATCCGCCGAGGCCGTCATCGGAATGGCGAGCGTCAGCAGCACGAACAAGAACACGAGTGTTCGACGAACCATTACTCTCGGATCCCTCGTTTGGATTGGCAGCAGGACCCACCCACGTGGATCAGCGGCCAAAGTGTATCAGGTGATTGTTGGCGCTCCGACTGGGTCAAGCGTCAGCCGTTCAATCCGCCGCGTCCGCCCGGATTCCGACGGACGCAGTTGACTCATACGCACGATCGAGCAGTTCGATTAGGTGCATTACCGGGAGGTGGTCTCCACGGGCTTTGAGGCCAGTCGAGATCTGAAGCATGCACCCCGGATTGGCCGAGACGATGACCTCGGCGCCCGTCGACAGCGCGTTGTTGAGCTTCCGCTCCAGCAGCGACTTCGACATCTCGGGCTCTACGAGGTTGTAGATTCCGGCGCTACCGCAGCAGAGCGAAGACTCGGGCATCTCGACCAGCGTCAGCCCAGGCACCGCCGCAAGCAATGCCCGCGGTTGTTTCGTGATTCGCTGAGCGTGCGCCAGGTGACATGGCTCCTGGTACGTCACGCGCCAGTTGAGCCGTCCCGGCGCTTGCGAGAGACCGACATTCCCCAGGAACTCGATCACGTCGTTGACGTTCTCTGAGAATGCCTCGGCACGCTCGGCATAATCTGGGTCGTCTTTGAGCAGGTGGCCGTATTCCTTCAGGGCCGCACCACAGCCGGCCGCATTGACGATAATCGCTTCAAATCGACCATGCTCGAAGGCGTCGATGTTCTGACGGGCCAGCTTGCGGCCGCCGTCCGGCTCACCGCCATGGACGTGTAGCGCGCCACAGCACCCCTGCTCAGACACCAGCGTCACGTCAAAACCGTTGCGGTTCAGCACACGGATGGTGGCCTCATGCACGCCCGCGTAGGCCGTGCTCATGATGCACCCAGTGAACAGCGCGACCGCCCCGCGACGTTCGGACCCGGTGTGGATCGTCTGGCCGTGCGGCACCGTGAACTTCTCGCTCAGGCGCGGCATCATCTGCTCAGTTTCTGCCAGACCGACGAGATTCAACACCTTCGAGCGCCGGACCGCGCTCTGCAGCCCGCTGGACTGATAGGCCCGCAGCGCGTGGCTCGCTAGCCGGAAGCGACGCATGTCGCCAAACAGGACGTCGAACGCCAGCGTCTTCACAGCCCGTTCCTTGACCGGAGGTTCTCGATGCGATTCGATCTGAGCGCGCGAGGCTTCCAGGATCTCACCGTAGTGGACGCCCGATGGGCAGACCGCCTCACACGCCCGGCAGTTGAGGCAGAGCGACATCTCCTCTTCGAAGATCGGATCGAGAAGTTCCAATTTACCCGTCGCGACCTGCTTCATCAGCCAGATGCGGCCGCGAGGTGACGACCGTTCGCGCTGGGTAATGCGGTAGGTTGGACAGGACGAAAGACAGAACCCGCAATGGACGCAAGATCGAATGACGTTGATGTCGGGCACGTCTCGGCCGGAGAAGTTACTGACGACCTGTTCCTGCTCGGTGGACAAACCAGTTCCTCGCTTACTCGTACGGATAATTCGTCTTGAAATCGTCTACAGATGACCGATGAAACGTCCTCGGTTTAGCTTCCCATCCGGATCGAATTGTTGCTTCAGTGCGCGCATGAGCTCGAATCCGGCGGGCTCGTTGCCAAAGACGTCCGTTCCGGACTTGACCTCGACTGGCCCCGCGAGCATTGTCGCGTGCGTTCCGACTCCTCGCGCGCCGTCCCAGATCCTCCGCAAACCGTCGAAATCCTCGCCCTGAGCGCTCCAATGTGAGAAGACGGCTCCCGAACCGAGATCGGCTACAACGGACGGGGGTGGCGCGAATTTTTCGCCAAGAACTTCGATCGTGGGGATGATCTCACTCGCAGTCGATGGAGCCATCCCGGTCCGAACCGTCAGACCAGACCTCGTCGGGGCAGCCGATTGTGCCCCGTTGATGGCATCCAGCACGCGCGCCGAATCCTGGTCATTGAGCGTGAACTGCTCGATCGAATGGACGTACGTCGCTTCAATCAACCGTTCGGCCTGTCGATCGACGCTTCCCTCCGGCCCTTCGGCGCGCAGAACAAGTCGCCAGGGCGCGGAGACGAGCGTGCCGCCACTGTCGAAGGACTGATTTAGCGCCACGATCGCGGTCGGAGACAGGGGAGAATCTCGCACCGCCATCGCCGCGTGCAGCACTTCATCGAGTGTGTGGAAGTTGGCCACCACGGTTCGCACCGAACGCGGAGATGGAAGGACCTTGAAGTTCAGCTGCAGCACAACGCCCAGCGATCCCAATGCGCCGTAGTGCAGCCGCATCATGTCGTAGCCTGACACATTCTTTACGACCATGCCGCCGCCGTGGGAGATCTCACCATCGGGCGACATGACCGTGATGCCGATCACGAGATCTCGCATCGACCCGTAGCCGAATCGGCGCGGGCCCGATACCGCCGTGCAGTACAGACCTCCGATGGTGGCCTCGTTCGGGTTCGCTGAATCGAAGGGCAGCATCTGGTCATGTTCGGCCAGCAGCCGGTGGAGGTCGCGCATCCGGCATCCAGCCTGAACCGAGATGGTCAGATCATCCGGTTCGTACGTGACAACCTGGTTGAGGTGTGTCAGATCGAGCGCGACGCTTGCGGCCTCGGGAATGTTCCCCAAACCCATCATCGTGCCGCCGCCCCACGGGATGACGACGTCGTCGCGTCCGGCTGAGGTCTTCAACACGTCGCGCACGTCGTCGAAAGAATCGGCCACAACGACGCGCGGAACCGTGACGCCGTCAACCGCACGGCTCTCCGGGCCGATCGGCGTTTCCATTGCCTCATGAGGGCTGCCGGGCATGCGGTCAGATTGCCGATCAGACATAGTCGATCCCCAGGCTCGCCGCTCTCGCCTGACTTTTGAGGGACGTTACCTCGCCACAGGAGAAACCGCTGGGAAAGACCTTTTCTGGATTGAAGAGCTGCATCGGGTCGAAGCTCATCTTGAGTCCGGCCATCGCCGCCAGGTCTTCGGTGGTGAAAATCAACGGCATGAAGTCTTTCTTCTCGAGTCCTATTCCGTGCTCGCCCGATATCGCGCCCCCGGCATCGATGCACCAGTGGATCATCTCGGTCCCAGCGTTGAGCACGCGCTCGATATCACCGGCGTGATAGCGGTCAAACAGAATGAGTGGATGCAGATTGCCGTCTCCAGCGTGAAAGACGTTCGCAACTTTCAGGTTGTAATCTCGACCGATCTCCTCCACGCGCTTCAGCGTGCTGGGGAGCTTCGTGCGCGGCACCACCGTGTCCTGCAGGTAGTAGTTCGGAGCGATCCGGCCCATCGCGCCGAGCGCGGACTTCCGACCTTGCCAGAGAAGGTCCCGTTCGGCCTGCGACTGCGCCACCCGCACCTGCGAAGCGTCGTGCTGGCGGCAGATCTCGGCGATCTGTTGTCGGTGGTCCAAGACGATTTCGGTAAGCCCGTCGATTTCGATGAGCAGTACTGCTCCGGCATCTGTCGGGTACCCGGCATGGAATGCCGTTTCAACTGCCGAAATCGTCAGCGCGTCCATCATCTCGAGTGCGGCCGGCAGGACACCGGCGGCGATGATCGCCGAAACCGCGTTCGACGCCGTCTCGATGTTGGGGAATGCTGCCAGCATCACTTCGGTAAGCTCAGGAGTGCGCATCAGGCGCGTCATGACCTTCGTGACGATACCGAGTGTTCCCTCGGACCCAACCAGAATGCCGGTCAGGTCAACGCCGGGAACGTCCGGCGACGGCCCGCCCACCCAGATCATCTCGCCGTCTGGCAGCACGACTTCTAGACCGAGAATGTGATTGACCGTGACTCCGTACTTCAGGCAGTGCGGACCTCCGGAATTATTGGCGACATTGCCGCCAATGGTGCAGGCCTTCTGCGAGGCTGGGTCCGGGGCGAAGAAATAGCCGTCGGGCCGCGTCGCCGTCGAGAGATCCAGATTGATCACCCCCGGCTCAACAATCGCGTACCTGTCGCGATAGTTGACCTCCAGGATGCGGTCCATCCGGGTCATCGAGATCAGGATGCCGCCATTGGCGGCGATCGCTCCACCGGCCAGTCCCGTTCCAGCACCGCGAGCGGTCACCGGAATCTTGGCGGCGCGGGCAATTCGGACCACATGCTGCACTTCCGCCGCGGATCGCGGCAAGACGACCAGATCGGGCCGGTGACTGCCCGCCATCGCCTCATCGGAGCCGTCGTACTCGTAGACGGTCAGCTCCGACGGGTTGGATAGGACAGCGTCACGGCCGAGTGCGGATTCAAGTTGAGTTTGGATCGATTCGCGATCCACCATCTGTCTCCTATTCCGGCAAGCCTTTTTCGGAATCTAGTATGCAGCAGCACCAGAACCCGAACAACGTGCGGCAATGGCTCCTCTATATGATATGCGCAACAGATCCGCGTACGAACGAAGGTAAACAATTCCTGACGCGCACGAGTCGTGGCATAATCGAAGAGCAGACATGAAAGGAGCACACATGGCAGAGACCGGGTACTGGATCATCGTTGGGTCGCCGGACAACTTTGCGACGACGCGCGAGCACGGATTCACCATACAGGGCATGAAGAGCCGCCACCGCAAGAAGGCCGAGCAGATGCAGCCGGGGGACAAGCTCATCTACTACATAACCGGCCTCAAGGCGTTCGGCGGTATCGCAACGGTCACATCCGAGTACTTCGAAGACCACGACATTATCTGGCGCAGCACGAATAAGAAGCGGCAGGACGAGGACTACCCCTGGCGAGTCAGGATCGAGCCTGATGTCATCCTCGAACAAGACGAGTACCTCCCAGCCGAGCCGATCGCCCGCGGCATGACCTACGTGCAGAAATGGCCGGCCGAGAACTGGACCCTCGCCTTTCAGGGAAACGTTCATCGCATCGATGAAGCGGACTACAACGTGGTCAGACGAGCAATCATCGACGCAGCTGCCACGTCGAAAGCCCTCTGAGGCGCGATGACCTGGACACGTGCGATTGCCGACACCGACAGGCGCGGCCGGTACACTGCCGGACGCGTGCGTTGAGCGCTTCATGGCGCCAAGCTTTCGGCTCACCCGCTGCGGCGAAGCACTGCTGTCGGGCTCAATCGTTCATGAATCCTCAAATGGGTGTATCCTGACATGTTGGACTGGTACGTGCAGTGCCAGGTCTTCTTCCTGAAGCCACGGTGTCGTGGCCCACAATCTATACGGCCCTAGTGATGAAGGATTCGCGCATGTCCTCAGTCTCTAACACGCTGAAAGCGATCGTCATGGCGGTCGGCATCAGCGTCCTCTGTCTGCTGCCTCCAATCGTCCACTTCGTGACGGGTCCGCTTGGTCCGGCCATCGGTGGATACCTCGCGGGTAGCCGCATGAAACTCAACGGGGGCCAAGCCGCGCTTCTTGGACTTATCATCGGCGTCACGATCGGCGTCGTTGCCCCGATCGCGTTCGTGAAGATCGGTGGCCTTGATCTCACCACGTTCGCGCTCTATTTCTTCGGCGGATTCGCCGGAATCTACGCGATGCTCCTGAGTGGTGTTGCCGCCTACTTCGGTGGAAACTCGGCCCGCAAGGAAGAGCTGACCGGCTGGGACTAAACAGTCCCGCTGTGGCGAACCGTCAGGCAACGCACGACGAAGGGAACGGTGAAGTGGGCTATTGTCCGCGATGCGGTGAGAATACAAACCTCGGGAGCGGGCCAAACGTCGTGGCCGAGCGTCGACAGCCGCTGCGGATTCCACGCGGGTCGAACATTCTGAACCTGCCACCGTGCGGCGACGGTGACACCATCGAGTACGCAGGGATGCGATTCAAAGTGTCACAACAGGACACCGCCCTGCTGCTCTGGGCGATTGACTAGCGTTCACACCAAGAGACGCCTGGTTGGCGACGGTTCCGGGTTCGTGAGCGACCGCCAACCAGGAGTGTTTGGACCAGTGTTATGCCTTCCGGCGGCTCGGAATCAGGGACCGGTGCCGGTTGAGTTCCCAAATCCGAAGATTCAACGCCGTGGCGAAGGTGGTCCAGCCCAAGTAGGGCAGGAGCAACACGCCCGCGATAACCGAGATTGGGAAGAACGCGATCGTCGTCGCCAGAATCATCAGCCAGAGCGGCACGATGACAACCATTCCAAGCGCGGTCGAGCGCCACTTGAAGAACGCGACCGACCAGAGCGAGTTCAGCATGAGTTGAATGCCGAAAAGTCCAAGCGCCCGGCCGGCGCCATCTTTGCCGTGCCGATTGCGCCACACGGACGCCGCCGCGATTCCCATCATCGCGTAGAGGGTCGTCCAGACCGGAGCGAACACCCAGGACGGTGGGTTGAACGACGGCTTGCGCAGGGAGGGATACCAACCCTGCAGTCCGTCCCGTGTAGCGAACGACCCGGCCACACCTGCCATCTCCGACACCACGATGCCGACGACGGCCGTGATGAGTTTCCTGCGCCAACTTGCCTGCATCTTGCCCATCCCTTCGGGTCGCGGTAATTGAGATTAATCTGGAGGGAGACACCGCACGCGTCCTGCCAGACCGACTTCCGCGTTGCCGTCCGAGAACCGCAGCTCAAGCGGCCTTAAACGCGCAGGCCGCGCTCATAAGCGCGGCCTCTTGCGTGTCTGGTGGAGATGGGGGGAATCGAACCCCCGTCCAGAATGTTCAGCCGAAGATATCCTACAGGCATAGTCGGCGTTTTGTTCCCTCCAGCGAACCCCCACCGACGGGGTTTCACCGAGGTTTACCGGATTTCCTTTGGCCAGCCTATCCGGTGCTTAGCCAGCCGCACCCTGACTTAGTGTCGCCCGTTCCAGATCCGTCAGAGTGAGACCTGGACAGACGTGGCTACTCTAGTTAGGCAGCCAGAGCGAGTTGCTCATTGCCTGTTATGGCTTTGCCCCTTTTTACGAGTCCCGGGGCGACCTCGGCCCGCAATCTTCGCACCTACGACCCTGTCGAAACCAGACATCCCCAGTTGGTGCACATCAGAGCGTACCAGATTTACCCAGATTTTTCAATAGTTTGGGAGAGCGCGAATTGCCAGCGCTAACGCTCGTGCAACGCCCGTTCAATGTTGCGGCGGGCGTCCCGCTCGGCGAGCGCCGCGCGCTTGTCATAGAGGTTCTTGCCACGTGCCACCGCGATGTCGATCTTCGCCAGGCCCTTGCGGAGCACCAGGCGAACCGGAACCAGGGTATAGCCCTTGGCCTCGACCTTCTCTCGCAGGTAGTCCAGCTGGCGCGTGTGTACCAACAATTTCCGTGGACGGACCGGTTCGTGATTGAAATATGCGCCGGAATGCTCGTAGGGCGAGATGTGCGCTCCGATGAGCCAGAGTTCCCCGTTCTCAATGCGCGCATAGGCATCACGCAGGTTGATTCGCCCCTGCCGGATCGATTTGATCTCCGATCCGTGCAAGACCACGCCGGCCTCGATGACCTCTTCAATGTGGTAGTCGTGGAACGCCTTGCGGTTCGTCGTGACGACCTTCTCGTCCCGATTTACCTCCGGCGCTTTCGTCTTCGTCATAGCCGCCAAGTCTACCCACTACGCGGGCAACCGGACAACCTCCCCTGCTCTCTGGCGCTCCATGATGAGCGCCCGTACAATGCGCCCATGAGTGAATCGTTCTATCGTGAGATTGCCCCCTGGTACGACCTCGAGTTCGATGCCTTCGATACGGACCTGAACCTCTACCGCGGCTACGCCGAAATCGTCTCCGGTCCAATTCTGGAACTCGGCTGCGGCACCGGACGTCTTCTCACTCCGCTCGCTCTCGACGGCTACGAGGTCGTCGGAGTCGATTCCTCCGTCGAGATGCTCGACCAGGCCCGCGCACGACTCGATCGTGCTGGAGTTTCCGGCGCTCAGCTGCGACAGCTGGACATGCGGCATCTCACGGGACTACCGGATAAGCACTTCCGACTCGTCTTTTGCGCCGTCAACACCTTCCTGCACCTTGAAACCCGCGCCGATCAGCTGGCGATGCTGGAGGAGGCGCGGCGGGTCTTGCAGCATCGCGGACTCTTGATCATCGATGTCTTCCATCCCAGCCCGACGATGCTGCAGTCGATGGACGACCGCTTGACGCTGGACGGCAGCTGGGATCGCGAGGATGGGAGCCGGGTTGACCGGTTTTCATACCGGAGCGTTCACGTCGCTCGCCAGATCGTCGACACCACGCTGCTTTTCGACCTCATCCGTCCTGACGGCGTGATGCGCCGGGCCTCTACCAGCTATCGAACTCGATATGTTCACTATTACGAGATGATCGGTCTGCTCGACACCGCTGGGCTGAGTCTCGAAGGGGTTCTCGGTTCGTACAATCTCGATCCCTTCGAGGACAGTTCGGAAGAGATGATCTTCGTTGCTCACGCACGGTAGATACGGGAAGCTTTGCTATACTCCCAGGCGGTTCGCGAACGGTGAAGAAGGGATGGCGCCGCGGTGATCGACGGGGTCGAGATCAAACGACTGACCACGCATGCTGACGAGCGAGGAGCGTTAACAGAGCTCCTGCGGCGTGACGACCCGATCTTCGAGGGCTTCGGACAGTGTTACGTCTCGGTAAGCTATCCAGGCGTCATTCGCGGCTGGCACTATCACAGGAAGCAGACCGACTACTTCACCTGCGTCAAGGGGATGATCAAGGTTCCGCTCTATGATATGCGGGAGGGCTCGCCAACCCATGGTGAGCTGAACGTCTACTACATGGGAGAGGACAACCGCATCGTGGTCAAGATCCCGATCGGAGTCCTCCATGGCTTCAAAAACATCGGCGTCGAGCCCTGCTACCTGATCAACTTCCCAACCATGCCCTACGATCCGGCCGACCCGGATGAATACCGCATCCCGTACGACTCGCCCGATATCCCATACAACTGGGATATCACCTTCACCTAGTCTGGCGAGGTTCATGTCCAAACGCTCCGGCACGTATCCCCAGCGATTGACAATTGCCCCCGTCGGCCATCCGGTTGACGCGGATGTATCGCTGCCAGGCTCGAAGAGCTACACCAATCGCGCGCTGATTCTGGCCGCACTGGCAAATGGCCAGAGCCGGATCATGTCCGCCCTCTTCAGCGACGACACACGCTATATGGCGCAATCGCTGCGGCGGCTGGGAATCGGCGTCGTCGAGGATGAGGGCACGTCGACGTTTGTCGTGGATGGAGCCGGTGGCCGGATTCCCTCAGCGTCCGCGGATCTCTTCGTCGGCAACTCTGGTACGACCGCCCGCTTCATCACGGCCGTGCTCGCGCTTGGTCACGGTGAATACCGCGTTGACGGTATCGAACGGATGCGGCGACGTCCCATCGCCCCGCTGCTCGACGCGCTGACGCAACTCGGCGTAGACGCCAGATCGGTCAACGACGACGGCTGCCCGCCCGTCATGGTCCATGCTGCCGGACTGAGTGGGGGTCACGTTCGCATGGCCGGTGATACCAGCAGCCAGTACTTCAGCGCATTGCTCATGGTCGCTCCAGCGACGCGGGACGGCATCAACATCGAGGTCGACGGAGAGCTTGTATCGAAGCCCTATATCGATTTGACCGCCGGCTCGATGCGGGTCTTCGGCGCGGAGATGCGGAACGACGAGTATCGTTCGTTTCACGTGCCCGGAGGGCAGCGCTACCAGGGGATTCCATACACCGTCGAGCCGGACGCGTCGGGGGCTTCCTACTTCTTCGCGCTGGCCGCGGCCACCGGTGGCGGCGTCCGAGTGCGGAACCTTGGAGCGAATTCGGCCCAGGGGGACATCCACTTTGTCGATGTACTCGAGCAGATGGGCTGCACAGTCACCTGGGACCAGAACTCCGTCGAGGTTGTTGGCCCGAAGAGACTAGGCGGCATCGACGTCGACATGGTCGGGATCTCAGATACCGTTCAGACGCTCGCCGCAATCGCTCCACTGGCGAGCGGCCCGGTAACGATTCGCAACGTCGCTCACGTCCGTCACAAGGAGACTGACCGCATCGCGGCGGTCGTGACTGAGCTGCGACGACTCGGGATCGAGGTCAACGAATTCGAAGACGGAATGACCATCTATCCTGGGGAGGTTCGACCGGCTCTGATCGACACGTACGACGACCATCGCATGGCGATGAGTTTCGCGATCCTCGGCTGCGCCGTCCCTGGAGTCACGATTCACAATCCGGCCTGCGTCGCCAAGACCTTCCCGGATTTCTTCGACCGTCTGGCCCAGGCGTGCGGGCGACCACCAACGGCGTAATAAGCCGCGGGACGAAGGCTTGCTCAGACGCGTGCCGACCGGTTCAGCAAGTACAGGTCAACCAGTACCAGGGCCATCATCGCCTCGGCGACCGGAACGACGCGCGGGCAGATTGACGGGTCGTGGCGCCCTTCGACCAGGATCGTCCGTTCATTTCCGTGAATGTCAACCGTCCGCTGCTCCTGTGCAACGGATGATGTCGGCTTCACCGCAACCCGCGCCACGATCTGCTCACCGTTCGAGAGTCCGCCGAGCATCCCACCCGAGTTGTTCGAGATGGTCCGCACGCGATCGTTTTCCATGTAGAAGCCGTCGTTGTGCTGGTGGCCCTTCATGGTGACGGCGTCAAATCCCATGCCGATCTCAACGCCTTTGACCGCAGGAATGCTCAACATCGCGTGGCCGATCAGCCCGTCGAGTTTGTCCATGGTCGGTTCGCCGAGTCCCGGTGGAACGTTGTCGGCTCGCACTTCAACGATACCGCCGACACTGTCGTTGGAGTCCTTGGCCGCCAGGATCGCCTCCACCATTCGCTCTGCCGCGACAGGATCCGGGCAGCGCACCAGGTTTTGATCGATCTGGCAGCGGTCGAACGTCTCCATTTCGATCGTGTTCAACTGCCGGACAAATCCGTACACATCGATACCAGCGGTCATCAGAATCCGCCGGGCGATTGCGCCTGCCGCGACACGGCCCCAGGTCTCTCGTGCGCTCGACCGTCCTCCACCGCGGTGGTCGCGGATTCCATATTTCGCCCAATAGGTGAAATCCGCATGGCCGGGACGAAAGAGGTCGCGAATTGGCTCATACTTGCTGGAATCCACGTCGCGGTTATAGGTGATCAGTGAAATCGGAGCGCCAGTCGTCTTTCCCTCGAATACACCCGAGAGAATTGTCACCCGGTCCGTTTCATTCCGCGGCGAGGTCACCTTACTTTGACCAACCCGGCGCCGGTCGAGGTCGTGTTGGATCTCCTCCTCCGAAATCTCGAGTCCCGCAGGGCAACCGTCGATGACCACGCCCAGCGCGGGCCCGTGCGACTCACCCCAGGTGGTGATCCGAAAGATCGAACCGAACGTGCTCCCCATTTACTTCCTCACGTGTCATTCGGCGGGTGCTGGCGTGCCGATCCATTTCCCGTAGAGCGTGTAATCTTGCGAAGGTGATCGTTGGAAACCATAGCGCTCGTACAACCGGCGACTCTGAACGTTGCGCGCCTGCGTGCTCAAGCCCACGCGCCGGGCGCCAGATTCCGACAACATGTGGACGGCCCAATCGAGCGATTCTAGACCATATCCCTGGCGCTGAACGCTTGGATCGACCGCGATACGGTCGAGATGGCCCCAGTTGCGAAATCGCGTCACACCGATGTAGCTAACGGCCTGCCCGGTCTCGTCCCGTCCGATAAAGATGTCCACGCCGAAGCTGCCGGCATAGTTCTCAAACTCCTCACGGCTGTTCCACCAGAGCCATGGAAAAGAACGATGATCGAGTTCGAGCAATTCCTCGAAGTTAGTTCGCTGACGCAAGTCGACCGGCTCAAATCGGAGTCGCGAGTCGACCTGGAAGACTGACCGAATCCGGCCCAGCTCATAGATGACGATTTCTTCGATCAGGTCATACCCGGCCCGCGAGTAAAAGACCTGTTGGCGCGACTCGTTGTGCTCGCTTGCGATGACGAGCCGCTTCCCGGCCGGTTCCGCCGCATCAACCAACGCATGTAGTAAGCGGTCCGCGTTCATCTGGGCCGTCATCTCCATGACCGCCGCGATCTCCGACCGGTGACGCCAGGGTCCGCCAATCAAGTATTCGCCGGTGTCGGGAACCCAGAGCGAAAGGCCGGGATTCTCCTGCACGATGCGCGCGGCATCTTGACGGTCGAATCGACTCGACCAACTCAGTCGAATACGCGAGACCGTGTCGATTGCGAGGGTCTCAATACGCGGACGGTAGCCGCCTGGATCGGGGTGTGAATTGCTGAATTCCTGCGTCAAGATATCGGCTCCGTGCGGCTACTTGGTTATCCAAACGGATTCGAGCCCGAGGACGCCGACCGGCGTCACTTGCATGCCGTGAACATACGGCGCGATCAACTCATAGTCGATGTCAGAATACAGCGGGATGACGACCGCGTCATCGATAATCTTCTGCTGCGCTTGCTGATAGAGCTGAGCCCGCTTGGCGTTGTCCGGCTCGGCAATCGCCTGATCGAGCAGGCGGTCAACATCCGGGTTCTTATAGCCGATCGGGTTTTGATTACTCGTCGAATAGAACAGCACGCGCAAGAAATCTTCCGGGTCGGGGTAGTCCGCGATCCAATCGAGTGACAGCGCCGGAAGTCGCTGCCCAGTGAGGTCGTTGATGTAATCCGGCCAGTCGAGTTGGACGACATCCGCCTTGATTCCGAGATTCTGCTCCACCTGCTGTTTCATCGCGACTGGACCGAAGTCACCCTGCGTGTAGAAGACAAAACCGGCCCCGTCGTTCGCCGGGGGAGCACTTGCGAGCAGTGCCTTGGCCTTGGCCGGATCGTAGGGAGGAATTTGAGCGCTCCAGTCGACGCCGTCTAATCCCGGCGGGACGATCGCATTGGCAACCTCGACATGTCCGTCGAAGGTCACCGTCGCGATCTTGGTCCGGTCGAACGCCTGGACCATGGCTTTGCGCACGTTGAGATCGTTGAACGGCGCAATATTCGGATTGAGCAGGATATAGCCGGTCGCAAGCAGCGGCTGCACCACCAATTGTGATGCATATGGCGAATTTGACGCCGAGACCCGATCAATAGTGCTCGAGGGCACGCTCGTCATGTCGACCTGTTTTCGCTCGTACAGGGTGAACGAATCGGCCGCTCCCGCACCGAACAGGAACGTGACCGACTTCAACGTCGGAGGATCCGGCAAGTATCTCTGGTTCCCGCTCAAAACGATCTGACTGCCGGCCTTCCACGACGAGATAGAGAACGGTCCGCTGGCGTTCGGCGAGCGCCACCAGGCACCGCCCTTTGACACATCCGCCTGGTCCACCACGGATGCCGGCGGTGCCGCGAGCTTCACCAGGAAATTCGCGACCGGATGACTGAGCTGAATACGGAGCGTCAGATCATCGACCACCTGCAGACCCGCAATGTGACTGGATGTGCCCGCGGCGCGCTCGTTCGCTCCCGCGATATCCGAAAGAAACGTGAGCGCGGGAAGAGTGCCTCCGGCCTGAGCCGCCAGCGCCGGATCAATCGCGCGATCGAGCGAGTACTGGACGTCCGTTGCCCGGAGCGGTGAGCCGTTGGAGAATTTCAGCCCCGGACGCAGGTGAAACGTGTAGGTCTGTTGATCTGCCGAGACATCCACCTTTTCTGCCAGGTCGGGTACCGCGTCTAGCGACGGCGTCAGCCTGACCAAACCTCGAAACACCTGGCGCACGATGAACGCGGTTCCGGCATCCTGAACCAGGGCCGGATCCAGTGACGTGGGATCGAGTTGTCCACCTGAGAGCGTCAGCGTTTGCCCGCCGCTCGGAGCGGGAGTCTGAATCTTCGCGCTCGAGGTTGGAGACGGGACGTGTTGCGGCGAAGCGGTCGGAATCGCCTGGGTGGTCGAGGTTCCGGTCACGACGTCCGAAACCTGGGTGGATGGGACCGTCGTCGACGTCGACTTCGGGCTCGAACCAAACCCCAGGGAGCAGGAACTGAATAGGATCGAGGTGGCCGTGAGCACGGTCAGCCATCGAACCAGCATCGCGGCTCTTGACCTCGTGAGCGGTATGCGTGCGTTGATCGAATCATCCTTCGCCTGCATGAGGCTAGTGTACCGTTCCGGTCGAGCGCTGACGACGAGCAGCCAGACTAGGCATGCCGATCCCCGCGCCTCCGTTGCTTGGACTGGTTTCGACAGATCTCGCCAGGCGCTTTATGATAACGAGTGGCAGCATTCTTGCGTATTCTGCCAACTAGACGAGCGCAGTCTGCAGCCAGCCAATTTGTGCTCCATGCGGAGTTCAGGCGCCTCGTCCGGTGTTGAAGTCGCCCGTTCAATCTGGACAATGAGGTCCTGGTACATGCGCCAACTTGAGCAGTACGATCCCCGTTCCGAGAATCGAATATCTCGAATCGCGCCGGCCCCCCCGCCGGTCGTTGCACGTTCCGATACGTCACGGCCACGCGCGGCCGTTGTCAGAGCAGTGCGACGCAACAACTCGACCGCGGTCCGGGCCATACTCGCGGTTGTGCTCGTCATCCTCCTGGCGATGCTCGCCTATCTCATGTCCCTCTCATCGCGTCCTTCAGTCACCGACCTATTTCCGAAGCCAGGTTCGGTGTCGGACCCAGGTCTCGTGAAGATCGAGGCACATGTCGGCGCCTCGAAACCCATCAAGCAGGTGACGCTCTCAATCGATGGCATCAGCCGCGACCCCGCGGTTACCACACTGGGAGACCGCTCCTGGGTGGTGCATTTCGAGAGTGTCTTGCCACAGGGAACACACAAGGCGATTATCAAGGTGCAGGACACCAGTGGCGGCACGCAGACGCAGTCGTGGAGCTTCACGGCGGCGGGGCCGCGTGTTTCTCCCACAATTGCGTTCACGGATCCTCCGTCCGACGCCGCGCTCGCGGAGGGCCTCCTCTGGATTCACGCCGATGTAAAGAGTGACGCCGACATCGCATCGGCAACCATCACGATCAACGGGCAGGAAATGCCGGTGACGCTCACGCCAGTCGACTCAGGGGCGACGACCACGACCTCGGATAATTCGACCGTACAAGCCTGGAGCGTCGGGACGGAGCACGCATTCCCAGCGGGCGCCTATACAGCTCAGATCGTTGCCACCGACACGCAGGGTGACAAATCGGTGGCCCGTCTCCATTTCAACGTCACCAGCGACTCGGGCAAGGCGAACACGCGCTACTTCTCGGCGACGAACCTCTATGTGTCGGGACAATTCCTCTCGTTCTGGGAGTCGCATAACGGCAGCGTCGTATTTGGGAATCCGGTCAGCCCGCGCTTCATCGACAACAGTGGCAAAGAGGTGCAGTACTTCGAGAAAGCGCGATTGGAAGTCGGCAAGAACGGTGTCGCACTCGGACTTCTCGGTAGAGAAGCCATGGGATCCGAGCAGAAACCGATCGCAAAGCCTCAAGACTTCAACGGGATGTATTTCGACGCCACAGGTCACACCCTGGCAGGGAAGTTCAAGGATTTTTGGCAGGCAAACGGAGGCGTCCAGATCTTTGGTTATCCGATCAGTGAGGTGCTCGATCAGAACGGTACCAAAGTGCAGTACTTCGAACGAGCGCGGTTCGAACTGGCTAAAGGGGCGGACGGATCGCTGACCGTCAAGCTGACGCCGCTCGGCGAACAGATCTGGACCAATAAGCAGACGAAGCCTGGGAGCTAGTCGGGCTCCGCGCCGGTACTCGCAGAGCGCTCCTTGACGTTGATCGCACTGAGGATCGTCGCGACGGTTTGTTCAACAGACGCATTAGACGTACTGACGATCACGTCCGCATGATTCTTCACTTCAACCAGCCGCTCAAGCTGAAGATCGTAGAGCCAACGTGGCCAGTCCTGACCTCGTCGCTGGCAGATCGTCCAGTAGTCTGTTTCAAGGAGCACGACGACGTCCGGGTTGGCATGGTCCCAGAGATTCCTCACGATCGAATGCTCCTGACTCACCGCATAGGCGTCGAAGCCCCTCCGCCGAAGCTCACCCACGACCGTTGACTTGCCTGACGCACATGTTCCCAGGACGGCAACTCTCATGGATTGACTCCCGCGGTCGGCCACGCACCCAGCTATCGTGGCAGGGGAACAGAAACGCTCAACTGGCGCACCGCCTGGCCTTGAACACCCGGCTCAAGTCGCAGGCCAACCACCGTCATATCGTCCTGTGGACGGTCCTGATCGGCATGCATGGCTTCCCGCAGCATCCGCTCGACCATCTGGTCCGCAGTAAGCTCGTCTGTTGACAGCAGGTCATTCGCGAGCGCTGCCAGGTCGATCGGATCTCCGAATCGAGCCCCGGACCCAACCACCCCGTCGGTCACCACGAGCGCGCGCGTCCCCGGTTCGCAGGGAAATTCGAGCACCCTCGGGCGTGTCACCCGATAGATACCGATACGCCCGCCTGACTCGCTGACCGTCTCCCAATGATTGTTGCGGTTAATCAGCATCGGCACTTCACTGTTGCGCGTGACGACGACGGATCGCGATGCAAGGTCGATCGACAGGATGTCGAGCGCGGCTGAAACCTTTCCGCCACGATGGGCGAAGAGAAAGTCGTGGGCCGCTCGCGCGGCGGTGCCGTCACGAACGCCTTCGTTCAAGAGACTCACCGTTCTGCCGGCCACGAGCATGCTCAATCGCTTAGCGTGCTCGCCGCTTCCCTGGCCGTCAACAACAACGACCGAGATGCCACCGCCCGGCCGCTCGGTGATTTCGACCGTGTCTCCGCTCTCGCGGCTCGCGTACTTGTTGGTCTTCGCCACGGCAATGGTAAACGTGACTGGCATTGCTTCAGCGTCTCTCCGACGCGCGCGGACACGACATGAAGATTCTGCCCCCCTCTTTGACCACGACCACCTGCACCAATCATACGCGTCCCGCTGAGCTCCCATCTTGTTCCACCATCAACCGCAGTTGAGTGCGGCGAGACAGCTCTAAAAGCAGGAAAAAAGGCTCCAATTGGTTTGTTGAACACGGGACATCGGTCCTGGCTTGCAACGCCATGCGTACCGATGATCGGGGTACGTTTGCATTGACTTTTCGGGCCGTTGGTACTAGACTTGTCTCAAGATAAAAGTACTAAAGCGCCTCGATTGTGTAGATCGTGACGCCATGGACACAGAGTCACAGTTCGGAAACTTGCACGTTCTTATGTCAATTCCGATAGGTTGTCGGATTCAACGATGAACGCATCGGAACGGTTGTGTGGGGGTAAGCGATCGGAAACCTGTAGTCGCTCGCGGGCCGAGCTTGTGGGCGCATTCCGGTCAATGCAGGAAGAAGGGACGGAACTCGATGCTCGGATGGCGATAATGACGCGCTAGAGCGTTGAGCGGGTTCGGCTTGGCGCTCCGTCAACGAACCGAGTAGCTCAGATTCAGGATCCCGAATTTCGACAGTCAGGCACTGGAG
This sequence comes from uncultured Chloroflexia bacterium, assembly GCA_963728335.1. GTDB lineage: Bacteria > Chloroflexota > Chloroflexia > Thermomicrobiales > Thermomicrobiaceae > CALAGB01. The sequence goes on along the minus strand of CAVSJP010000002.1, from coordinate 2,035,895 downwards.
AGTGGCTGTCGAAGTTCGGGTTTCACTTTGTCTCACCGACGTCATCATCGATCCTGGGACGACGCGGGACCAGTCGCACGCGTAGGAATTTCACCTAGCCAAAGTCCCGAAAAGTACGCCCGTACCTGTATGTTCGGTACTCCTGTGCTACCTCATTTTCCGCACGAATACAACAAAAACCGCGGTTCACGTTGCTATAATCAAGTCGCCGGATCGCGAACAGAGACTCACAGAGCGCACTACTGAGAATCCGGCAAGACGACGTGAAGACGTCTGCTTGAACTCGAAGACGCGGAACTGAGAGTACGCTGTGCCATTTCCAGCGAGAATCTACGCGAGGGTCATTGGACTGACGATCGCTTGTGCAATCTTGCTCGGCGTCGTCGGCCCCCACCTTTGGAGCCCGCCAGCGAACGGGCACAATCTCATGCTCGCCGGTGTCCTTATGGCGCTGATCCTCGCCTCCGAGTACCTCGCGACCGATCTCCCCTGGGCGTCCGTTCGGATCACGCTGTCCGTCTCCTCGTCCATCTGCTTCGCGTCCGCTCTCAGCCTCGGTCCGACGTTCGGCGCGCTGGTCGCGGCATCGTCGTCTCTGATCTTCGAGGTCTACCAGCGCCGTGCCCCGATCAAGCTTTGTGTAAACGTGAGCAACTATCTTCTCTCCACGTTCATGGCCGGCTGGGTCTTTTCAAGCCTGGCTGACATGTCCCGCTCACCGATTTCAACCGAACGGAATATCATCGCCACCATCGCTGCCGCGTTCGTCTTCAACCTCGTCAATACCGGAATCATCGCGTCAATTCTCTCGCTCGTGCTCGGCGCGACCTTCTATCAGACGTGGAGAAACAACCTGCGCGGCGTGGCGTTCGAATTCCTGACCCTGCCGACGCTCGGCGCACTTGTTCCCGTTCTCTATGCTCAGAATCCTGTCGACGTTCTCTTCGTCACCGTTCCGCTAATGGGTCCGTATTACTCGTTCAAGCGGTACACGCAGATTCACTACGAGACGCGCTCGACCATCGAACTTCTGGCGGACATGCTTGATCGTCGAGATCCCTATACGGCGGAGCACTCCAAGCGCGTGACCGAGTTCGTCCAGATGATCATGAATGAAATGGGCACCCTCACCTTCGAAGAGCGAGAGGCCATTCTGGTCGCCGCGCCGGTGCATGATCTTGGCAAGATCGGCACGACTGACCTGGTGCTGAGCAAACCAGGCAAGCTCACGGATGAGGAGCGCGAGATTATCAAGCAGCACGCGGCAGAAGGAGCGTCGATCCTCGGCATCCTGTCAATGTACCGGGAGGCGTCCACGGTCGTCCGCAACCATCACGAACGATGGGACGGCCGAGGATATCCCGATGGGCTGTCTGGCGAAGAGATCCCGATTGGCTCGCGCATCATCGCCGTCGCCGACACCTACGACGCGATGACGAGCGATCGTGTCTATCGCAAAGCGCTCACGCACCAGATCGCGATGGCGGAGATTCGCCGGGGCGCCGGAACCCAGTTTGATCCGACAATCGTCGAAGCCTTCGTCCGCGCGATGGGTGAGCAGCCCGTTGTGGTCGAGGTCGCGACGGCCAACGTCGCGTAGCGCGGTTCAACGCCTCGCAAGCCCCAGGATCTGACTTCCCAACAATCCCGAGTGGCCATGCGTCATGCATAATCAGTCTCGGTCGCGCTGTCGCGATCTCTACTGCCGCTCGCACCCAGCCGAGACAGGACCGTACGTGCTGCAAGCCATCACTATTGATTTTCACGACACGCTCTTCCAATGCGATGACTGGTTCGACCTGGAAGTTCGGGACTTGCCGACGCGATTTCTGCACTGGCTCGCGTCCAACCAGGCGAACACGCCCTACGACGCTGAGACGTGGCACGTTGAGCCAATCTACCGATCATTGCGACTGGGCGCGATTGAAAGTGGCATTGAGATCGACTCGATCAGCTGCGTTGATCAGGTGTGCCATGCGATCGATCTAAACGTCGACCGGGCGACTATCAGTCGCGGCGTCGACGAGCTGATGCGCGCGGCCCTGACGACCGCCGAGCCTCGACCCGGAGTCCTCGACACCATTCAGACGCTCAGAGGGGCCGGCCTGAAGCTGGGCATCATCTCCAACGCCATCCATCACGAGTTTCTTGAGTGGTCGCTGAATCGGTTCGAGATAAGCGAGTACTTCGACCTGGTCTTGTCATCGGCCAGCGCGGGTTTCTACAAGTCGCGCGTCGAGCTGTACCAGCGCGCGATCGCCGATCTTAGCGTTCCGGCGCACACGATTCTGCACGTGGGAGACTCCTATCGTTTCGATGTGGTTGGAGCAGCAGCGGCCGGAATGCGAACCGCCTGGCTCAACTTGACCGGTGCGTCACCTGCTGAGGTGACTCCGGATCTCATCGTTCACACCATGGAGGGTTTGGGAACGCGACTGCTCGAGTGGAACGCGTCCTCGCGACCTGCCAACCAGGGATCCCGCGATGCGCATTGACGTGTTCACGATTTTCCCAGGCGCCTTCACCGGGCCGCTGACCGAGAGCATCATCAAGCGCGCACAGGATGACGGGCTGATCGAGATCAACCTGCACGACATTCGCGATTGGTCAACCGATCGCCACCGTTCAGTCGATGACTATCCGTATGGAGGCGGAGCCGGCATGGTCATGACGGCACCCCCGATCGTGGCGGCGGTCGACGACATACTGAGCGACGACCGGGACCGTGCTACGATCATCATTCCTTCTCCATCCGGAGAGTCATTCAACCAACAAATGTCTCGCGAGCTCGCGCAGGCGCCGCGGCTTGCGTTCATCTGTGGACGTTACGAGGGAATCGACGCGCGTGTATCGCAGGTTCTCAATGCCCGGGAGATCTCGATCGGCGACTACGTGATGACCGGAGGAGATCTGGCGGCGGCGGTCATGATCGACGTGATCGCGCGTCTGGTGCCGGGCGTCATAGACGAGGACTCCCTCGCCGAGGAGTCTCACACCTCTGGACTGCTCGAGTATCCTCAATACACCAGGCCGCCGGTCTTTCGAGACCTCGCGGTGCCCGAGATGCTGTTGAGCGGACACCATGCGCGGATCGCGGAATGGCGGCACCAGCAAGCCTTGCTGCTGACGGCGCGGCGGAGACCGGATCTGCTCGAGCGAGCCGACCTGAGCGAACGAGATCGGGAATGGCTTGCCATGCATGAGTCAGACAACCTGCCAGAGTGAGCTCGCATGACAGCGTCATCCCGGAGTGATATTCGGTGAGCGTTACACAGCATGCGAACCATGCGGTCCTCGCACCCGGAAGCCTCCTGGCCTGGATCGTACTGGGCCTGCTGGCGGGCTGGACCGCCGGTAAGATCACTCGAGGTCGTGGATTTGGATGTCTCAAGAACCTGGCAATTGGACTCGTAGGCGCGGTCATTGGCGGCTTCATCTTTAGCGCTCTCGGGTTCCGTGGTCCAGCCGGGTTCCTGACCAGTCTGGTCGTGTCGATCGTCGGTACCGCGGTTCTCCTGCTCATTGGCAACGCCATCGCGGACTAGATCGGAACAGCATGCCCACTCGGAACTCACATAGTGATTCCATGCCATTCTCCTCAGATCCGGTCATTGAACTCACCGGTGTCCGCAAGACCTACCAGGCTGGCCGGCGGGCAGTGAACGCCCTGAACGACATCAACGTCACCGTCAATCGCGGCGAGTGGGTCTCGATTCTTGGCCCTTCCGGCTGTGGAAAGTCGACGTTGCTCAACCTTCTAAGCGGCATTGACAAGCCGTCCTCGGGCACCGTCAATGTGCTCGGCTCGATGATTGGATCGATGAGCGAGGAGCAGATCGCGCGTTGGCGCGGACGGTCGGTCGGCATCGTGTTCCAGTTCTTCCAATTGATGCCCACCCTCACCGCGATCGAAAACGTCATGCTCCCGATGCAGCTCAACACGCATTCCGCCAGCGAATCCGCGGCCCGATCACTCCTGGAACAGGTCGGACTTGGCCACCTGGCGGATCATTTTCCGAACGAATTGTCCGGCGGCGAACAGCAGCGAGTGGCGATCGCCCGCGCCCTCGCCAATAACCCGCCGATCCTCCTCGCTGACGAGCCAACGGGAAACCTGGACAGCGCGTCAGGGCACCTCGTGCTCGACTTACTGCAACAGGCCTGGCGCGCCGGCACAACGTTGATCTTGGTCACACATGACTACACTGTCGCCGAACTGGCCTCACGAACCATCACGATGCATGACGGCTCAATCGTTCAGGATGTCACGTCGTCTGTCAGGACGGTTCCCGCTCCTCTCATTCAATCCGAATAACCGTATTCCCGTTCACGGCAAGACGAAACGCACGTGGCTGACGGCCAGTTCCGAACACGATGTCCGTTCGCACCGTGCGTCCGCAGCGTGAAACCTCTTCTGGACGAACATCCTGCTCTGCTGCGGACATTTTCGGGCCTGGAACGGGCAATTCTGCGACAATCGCCGCCTCCTTGGTTCAATTCAGCGCCCAAAAGAACTATTTAGCTCCACGTTGGAATCATTTATGCAAAGTTAATGGTAGCTGGGGCACCAACGTGGCCCCGGTGTCGAGAGACCAGATCAGAGGTACCAAATGCGTGAGTCGCTCGTGACTCAACTGGTCGCTGGTAGCTCGACGGAACGCCAATAGACTCACCGGTACGCTCTGACGGTGATCGAATAGAACTAATCTGTAAAGCATTCGATACCCGTAGGTTGCGCAGTCACGACCTGGTGTTCCGTCACGAACGAGCACGCCACAGCCCATACGGAAAGGATAGTCACAGTTATGGATCGCGAACTTCGACGCGACTCAGATCGTGTTGACGTGAACCGCGAAGTGGATGTCGATCGAGTCGTTGTAGGACGTGAACGAAACAACGACAAGACGGCGGCAGAAAGTGGTGCAGTCGGCACGTTTACCGAGGCAGCAGGCGGGATCGCCGCGATTGTCCTCGGAATTCTTGGTTTGGCAGGTATCGTTCCCGCAACGCTTGCGGCCGTAGGTGTCATCGTTATCGGTGCCGCTCTACTGACCGAAGGAATGGCGGTTCTCGCGGAATTCGCCCAGTTATCTCAAACTGACGACGGCAGCGCTCGTGATGTCGCTGGCGCAGGTGGCGGCGTTATGCTTGAGTTCCTGAGTGGAATCGGCGTGATCGTCCTGGGCGTCCTTGCCCTTCTCAATGTCGCCAATATGACCTTGCTCGCCGTTTCGATCGTTGCTGTCGGTGGCACGCTGATCCTCGCAGGCGGCATGCTGAGCACGATGGCGACTTCGAACTTGAGCGGCCAGAATCATACGGGTGATCAGATGGCACGCAACGCGGCCGCCGGTACGCGCGGTCTCGAGATTCTCATCGGAATCGGTGGCGTCGTGCTTGGCATTCTGGCGCTCGTCGGAATCAACCAGCTGACGTTCATCCTGGTTTCGGTACTTGGCTTCGGATCAGCCATCCTGCTGACCGGATCCGCGATCACTGGCCGGCTGCTGGCGATCATGTCCCGGTAGCGACCACGCGCGGGCGTGTCCCCAGTATTCGACTTGGGATACAGACCAACCAAGAATGAATCACCGACGCGCAGGATGGCATCATCCGGCGCGTCATCATCTGTACCCGAAGTAACGACCCCTCTGGCTGGGACAGCCAATCCGGCGTGGCTGGTGCATCGTTGCCTCATCAGACCGTTGTCAGATATGACATACTGTGTCGTGCGCCGCGACGCGGCGATCGTCGATCAACACCTCGTGCGAGAAACCGCTGGCTAATGGACCTCCTACTCATCAAGAATTTGCGCGACCTGCAGCGGCGGCCGCTCCGGACCATTCTGACCGTCGTGGGGGTTCTACTCGGCGTGGCGGGCGTTGTCGCGATCTCGTTCACTGGCCGAAACCTCGCGGCCGCTCAACAGCAGACCTATGCCAGCACACGCCAACCGGATATCACGGGCTTTGTCTCCAATCTATCGCCCACACTGCTCGACTTGATCCAGCGCCGGGACAATGTCTCGGTCGCTGACACGCGGTCGGTTCAATACACGCGCATGTCGACCGGTAACGGGTGGGTCTCGACCCGTCTCGAGGGCGTTCCGTCGTTCACCGGTGCCAGGCTCTCGACCCTAGAACTGGTCTCCGGGCGCTACCCCGAACGAGGCGAGGTCGTCTTCGACGTCACCGCGAAAAAGCTTGCCACCTTGAATATCGGTGATCTGGTCGCGCTCCAGCCGAATGCTGGCGCGCCGATCTCCTACGCGCGCATCAGCGGTTTCGTCCGGGCGCCGGCCACGTTGGATGCGTCGATCCTCAACCAGGCGACGGCCTTCATGCCCGATCACGATCTCCTGAAGATTCTCGGAAGTCAGTACGACAACTACCTCCTGCTGCGCGTCAACCAGGAGCAGCGGGCAAGTCAGACCGCGGGCGACATCTCGAGCTTGCTCGACAAGCGTGGCATTCCGCATGGCGGGTTCACGGTGCGAGATCCAACGGCGTATACCGGGAGCCGGGAGTTGAGCACCCTGTTGCTGTTGCTCCGGGTCTTCTCCTACGTTGGGGCGGTGCTGAGCAGCTTCCTGGTTGCCAATACGATCGCAGCTGTGATGATCGAGGAATCACGGCAGATCGGCATTATCAAAGCGCTCGGTGGGACTCGCTGGACGGCGATGCGAACCTACCTCACGTTTGCCGCGATCGTAGGCCTTTCCGGCGGGACGATTGGGTGGCTCGTTGGGTTGGCCGGAGGACGAGCGTTGTCGGTCTATCTGGCCGGGCTCTCCGGGCTTGTACTGCCTTCGTTCATGCTTTCGACCCGTGAGCTCATCCTGGCCCTGGTGGTCGGTTTGCTCGTGACCCTGACGTCGGCGGCGCTGCCAGCCTGGTTTGCTGCCCGGAAACGCGTAGCAACACTGATCGCAAGTGTCGGAGTGTCGACTGACTTCAGGCGTGGCATCGTGCAGCGTCTTACCGCACCACTTGGCCGATTCGCCGCCATCACGGCCATTGGCTTTCGCAATCTTGCACGAAGGCCGGTACGCGCTTGGATTACCCTGGTACTGGTGGCTGTAGCAGTCGCAACCTTTCTCGCAACGCAGGCGGTGAGCACGTCCGTCAATACGACCGTCGACCACCTGTATGCACTTTACGGAGCAGACGGCTGGATCTACTTCAACCGCTATCTTGACCTGGATTTCGAGAAGGTTATCGAACAACAGCCCTCGGTTGTGCGAGCGGAGCCCTGGGGAAATACCGGTGGCTCGATCGGCAGCCTGAGAACCGATGTGTGGGGAATGCCCGCCGGTACACGCATCTACTCGCCACGAGTAATCAACGGCACCTGGCTCCGAGAGTCCAGCCCCATCGGCGTCGTGATGACAAACAACCTCGCGGCAACGCTTCGCGTGAGCGTCGGCGACACGCGTTCGCTCGACATTGGCCACTCGACGACATTAGTTCAGGTTGTCGGCATTGTGAACGACTCGAGTACCTATCTCGGGGCCACGACGACTGGGAAACTGTTCATGCGGATTGAAGATCTACAGAACATCGTCGGAGTACGCGGTCTGGCCAGCCTCTTTGCGTTGAAACTGTCCGATTCCAATCCTGCCGCGGTGGATGTCGAACTGCAGAACCTTGAGGACGGGCTGCAGCAGTACGGTCCGCAGACCCTGGCAACCTATCAGGATCAGGCAAGTTCACGCCAGGCGATCGATATTTTGACGTTGATGCTCGACGCGATGGTCGTCATCATCGCGATCGTCGGGTTGGCAGGCATTGCCAACACCCTCATCATCAATCTGACCGAGCGCCGTCGGGAGTTCGGAGTGTTGCGCGCTCTCGGTGCATCGGCGGGACATTTGATTCGCCTGGTAATGGCCGAAGCTCTCGGGATCGCAATTGCCGGGTGTTTACTCGGAATTGCGGTCGGTTATCCGCTCGCGCGATATCTGGTGGCATTGACCGGGACACAGCTCTTTCAGCTCGATTTCACGCTGAGCATCTGGACGATACTTTTGACATTCGTGGTCGCGCTGCTGGCGACCGCAGCAATCAGCACCGGACCGGGCCTCATCGCGGCGCGGATCCGGCCGATAGTGGTGCTTCGCTATGAGTAGACGTCGTCTCCTGTACGTCGCCACATTCATCGTCGTGGCCGTGATCGCCGCGGTCGCGGTCGTGTCACTGACGCGAGGCGCGGGTCCCACAACCTCCGCGGTTACGAGGGGCACGTTGGAAGCGACGATCCAGACTACCGGCCAACTTTCGGCGCGCAACCCGATCGCGGTTCGCAGCAATGCGGCGGGAAGTGTGCAGATCGTTGCTGTGCGGCCTGGGGATACCGTCAGTTCCGGAGATGTGCTCGTTCAGCTCGACCGAGCTCCATTTGACGACGCCATCCAGCGGGCCCAGAACCAGCTTTCCAACGCTGAAGAGGCCCTCAACCTGGCGCAGCAGAACGCCGGAGCCAACCCGACGCCCCAGCAGACCGCGCAAGTGCTCCAGGCGTCGCAAAACCTCGACGCGGCACGGCAGGAACTGAACAAGGCCCAGGATCAGCTGGCTTCGTCACTCATCCTCGCCCCATCCGACGGCACGATCATCGATGTCCAGACGGCCGTCGACGCACCGGTGGGACAGGGCACGACCGTGGTCGACATGGCAAATCTGTCCGCCCTCGTCCTTTCGACTGATATCGACGAGATCGACTTCCCGCACGTCACAAGTGGGATGGGGGCGACGTTTCGACTCGATGCCTATCCCGGAACCGATATCGATGGCACGATCACGAACATCTCCCCTGTGGCAAAGACCACTGGAGGCACGACTACGTTCCCGGCAACTATCACCTTTCAGACTCCAGCAGGTCTGGTACTTCGTCCCGGCATGAACGCGAATGTCTCGATCAAGACTGCCGTGCGCAAAGACGTCCTTTTGATACCCGAAGCCGCATTACGCACCGTTGGTGATCGTACGTTCGTGACTATCGTGAAGAATGGGAAGCAGATCGAGCAGGAGATCCAGATCGGACTTCGCAGCAACGGACAGGTCGAGGTAGCGTCGGGGCTCACCGAGGGTGAGAAAGTGGTCCTTCATTGACCGAGTGCTTATGGCACATGCCCGGCTTCCTGTCCCGACGCGGACAGTACGAGAGATAGTGCGTCCGTCTGCGCATTTCCGGACGAATAACCTACTGACCTTGTGGGTCGCGCGGCGTAACCTGACAGAGGTGACGAGGCGTCGCCACAATAAACCTGCAAGGAGCGTGTCCGGCAATGGCGAGCATGACGCAGAGTACGCGAAGTCTTGGCCTCGGTGAACCAGGAGCTATTGAGCAGACCGGGCTCGAACTTGCCTTTATCGGTGATCTCACGCTCAAATCGATCTATTTTCAAAGCATGGCGACGGGTCAGGCGATCTCAGATCAGCTTTGCCTCCCCTACTTCAACGTGGTCGAACGCGCGCTGACGCAACTCAAACGCGAGGAACTGGTTGAGGTCGGCGGATCACTGGGGATCGGCGAAATGGCCTACCAGTACACCGTGACGCCAAAGGGGATCAACCGCGTTCAGGAAATCCTCGACCGCAACTCCTATGTTGGTCCGGCGCCGGTGACATTGGACGCATTCCGTGAGATGGTACGGGTCCAGTCAATCCGCAACACGCGGGTCGCGCCCGAAGAAGTCCGCAGCGCGATGACGGATCTTGTCTTTACCGACGAAATCCTGGACGCCGTTGGACAGGCCGTCAACACGGGCGGATCGGTCTTCCTCTTTGGGGATCCCGGAAACGGGAAGACCGTCTTGGCGGAACGCATCACTGAGTTGCTCGGCGGATACGTCTTGATTCCGCATGCGGTGCTTGTCGACGGGCAGATCATCAAGGTGCTCGATCTGCAGAACCACGTACCCGTCGCGCTGAGCAACGCCCGCTCGGATCTGGACCGGCGCTGGGTAACATGCAGGAGGCCGACCGTCATCGTGGGCGGCGAACTGACGATGCACAGCCTTGACCTGGTCTACGATCCTAATTCGAAGATTTACGAAGCGCCGCTTCAGATGAAAGCCATCAACGGCATGCTGCTGATCGACGACTTCGGACGTCAGCAGGTTCGACCGCGTGATCTGCTCAACCGCTGGATCGTCCCACTGGAAAAACGGATCGACTTTCTGACGCTTCACACCGGTAAGAAGATCGAGATCCCGTTCGACGAATTGATCGTCTTCTCAACAAATCTAAAGCCCAGGGATCTGGTCGACGAAGCATTTCTTCGTCGCATCCAGAGTAAGATCAACGTCACCAATCCCACGCTGGATCAGTATCGAGAAATCTTCCGTCGACAATGCGACCAGCTTGGCGTTCCGTTCGATCAGGCGGGATTGGTACACCTGCTCCGCGAGCATTACGTGAAACCGAAGCGTGAATTGCGCTCCTGCCATCCGCGTGACATCCTCCGCACCATGCAGGGCATCGCCCGGTATCTCGGCACAGCACCGGCTCTTTCGCCGGAGCTCATCGACCGAGCATGTGCGACCTACTTCGTCGAGTTCTAGCTCTCCGATGGTTTGCCTGGGACGCGGCACTCGACATTTCTCCGTCGAGATGGAAATCGTTACAATGGCGTTAAGGCATACCAACTATGCGCCCGTTGAAACGCTGTTAAGAAACGTGGTAATCGGAGTCACACATGCGCCTGGATGGCGCGTTTCGTCATTTCGTCCCACAAAGTCGCTGTATCGGCAGGATGTCTAACTGGGAGATAGCGTGGAGATACACGCACCTGGCTCGACAATAACCTCGCATCGTGATTGTGAACATGTATACTATCGGCGCGAGCCGGAATGAGGTTAGGACGCGATTTTCGAGTACCGGGGGACCCGAGCGTCTCTGACCGGTTTCGATGTGTCCCATGCCATAGATCGAGGAAGTGATGCGAAGATTCCTTTCGCCCAGGGTGTTGGCCGTCGGTATTGTGCTGCTGGTCGTTGGCCTCATCGTCGTTGCCGTCTTACAGAACAGTCCCAAGACTGACGGGGTCGACGTCACACAGATCGTCCACCAGATCCAGAACGGCCAGGTCACCAACGTAGTGGTCCAGCCGGACGGACGTACCGCCACCCTGACCTACCAGGACAAGACCGAATCGACGGTCGTACTTCCTCCAGGCGAAACCTTCACGCAATTCCTGACAGACGCGCAGATCCCGTCTAGTCAGTGGCCCTCGATCAAGATGGAGCATCAGTCGAGCTGGTCGAACAACTCGACGCTGATCATTCGGATCATTACGTTCCTGGGAATCGGCGTCTTCCTGGTCTTCATGTTCCGGCGTTTCACTCCCGGCTCCATGAGCCCCAATTCATCGCGCAAGGGCGCGTTCGAGCCGATTCGTCCGGGTGAGCGGCCGATTACATTCGATGACGTCGCTGGCACCGAAGAGGTCAAGGAAGAAGTCGCGGATATCGTTGACTTCCTTCGCGAGCCCGATCGGTTTCGCGAAGTGGGCGCCCGCATCCCTCGTGGCGTGCTCCTGGCGGGCCCTCCAGGCACCGGCAAGACGCTAATCGCGCGTGCGCTGGCCGGTGAGGCTCGTGCCGCCTTCTTCTCGGTCAGCGGCTCCGAGTTCGTCGAACTCTACGTCGGCGTCGGCGCCTCTCGCGTGCGCGAACTCTTCCGCAAGGCCAAAGAAAACGCTCCGGCGATCATCTTCGTCGACGAAATCGACGCGATCGGCCGTCGCCGTGGCCGTGTCGAGCAGAGCACGGAATATGATCAGACGCTGAATCAGATTCTGGTCGAGATGGACGGCTTTGAAGAGCGCACGACGGTCGTTGTCGTGGCTGCCACGAACCGCATGGACATCCTCGATTCGGCGCTGCTGCGGCCGGGTCGCTTTGACCGCAAGGTTCAGGTCGACCTGCCGGACCGCGCGGCGCGCAACGCGATTCTCGAGGTGCATGGCCGCGGCAAACCGTTCGCCGAAGATGCGAACTTCGACGAGATTGCTGCGAGAACCTCGGGTATGAGCGGCGCTGACCTGAGCAACATCATCAATGAGGCGGCTATCCTGGCGGGCCGCGCCCGGCACTCGATCATCAGCATGAACGATCTGCTTGAAGCATTGGATCGCACGATCGCCGGCCCGGCTCGCAGTGCCCGCCGGTTCACCCTGCATGAGCGCCGGGTTGTCGCCTTCCACGAGGCCGGTCACGCGGTCGTCGCCCACCTACTGCCGAACGCAGATACGGTGCGCAAAGTCTCGATCGTGTCACGTGGCGCGGCCGGTGGCTACACCATGATCGTGCCGGATGAAGATCGCGGACTCTGGACCCGGGCCCAGTTGAGCGATCGGCTCGCGGCACTCCTGGGCGGTCTGGCCGCCGAGGAGATCATCTTTGGCGACATCACCACCGGCTCGTCGAACGACCTGGAGCGAACGTCGTCGATCGCGTCGTCGATGGTTCACCGTTATGGCATGAGCCGCCGCTTTGGTCTGCTATCGACCGCATCATCATCGGGCGATATCGGCCAGATCTCGCCACAGACCGCCTTCGCGGCGGAGCAGGAGACGCTGGAACTCGTCAGCCTGGCGCACGAGACGGCGCTCACGGTGCTGCGAACGCATTGGGATGATCTCAATCGGGTGGCAGAGCGACTGCTCGAGGTCGAAACGATCGAACTTGAAGAACTGGCGACGCTGATCGACGCGCCAAAGCCGATGGCGTTGCCAATCGAGCGTCCACTGAACGACGACTCGCAGAACGCGTTGCCCCAGCCCAAGAAGCACGCGGAACGACAGCGCACGGGCCGTCGACTCGGTCGCGTCACGAGCGCCGTGGCGGCAATCACCCGCAACGCGGCCTCGGCTGCCGTTCGGGGACACAAGCGGGAAGCCGATCCAACCTAGTTCGACGCGAAAGTCGACACACGAACACAACGGGCGGCCGTCTGGCCGCCCGTTTTCATTGTGGCGTGGCGTTGGTGGGAGATCACAGGACCGCCGGGAGCGCACGCACTGAGCACATGGTTCACTATGTTGCCGCTACGTTGAGTCCCGTAGGGGAGTACCTCGTGTGCTCCCGAAAGCCTCAGCCCGGATTCCACACCTGGCGCACAGCACCCAGAGGATACCCGGTTCCCCTACAGACAATGGAGATGGTGGTCAACCATTCCGCAGAGTGCTCTTAGCTGCCCGATATCCGTGAACGCTTGATCTCGTATTCCGCATCCGTCAGGAGGCCAGATGTCTTGAGTTCCTGAAGTGCATCGAGTAGTTGTGATTGCTGGTCATCGATCGTCGGTGCGTGGCCGTGATCGGCCAGCAGATTGCGGGAATCGACGATGGCGCGCTTGAACGCAAACGGATCCTTCAACGCGTCGAGTTTATTCAGCCCGATGTCGCTGCCAGTGATGATCTCGATGGTGCCGTAGTTCAACATCCGCCCAAATAGCGGCTGCGTCATCAGGATGTCGTTGACCATCTCCAGTGATGAGTCGAACACGCGACGACTGAGCACGCCCTCCACCTGAATAATGCGATAGTTCGTGACGACGTAAAGCTCATTCCTCCAGGCAATGAACCGCAGCACGGCAAAACCAATTGGTACCAGGCTGACGATCCACAGAGCCAGTGACACGTACATTGAATACGAGAAAGCGGTCCAGATTCCCGCACCGATGAGGATGATCGCTCCGAGGATAAACAACCCGATCCTGCCAGCGAGAAAGAGGGGATGGCGCCGAGCCACGACCTTGATGTGCTCGCCGTCACCCAACAGTCCGTGAAGTTCTGACACTGCCTGCCTCCACAAATCTCGTGTTGTCGCGCAGCATGTTGTCGCGTGGGTGTGCTGTCTTATCTTAGTTGAGAACCGGTGCCCAGATCAATCGATAAGAGTCCTGAGTACGGCGAGAGATCGCGGCTCGCGTTCCAGCACGAACGACACATAGCCACGCAGCAGATGATCGATTTCGCGGTGAAGTTCGGGGGAGAGGCGTACGCGAAGCGCCGTTGAGAAATTGCCACGTTCCAGCAGGCGCAGGTACTTCAGCGCGTTCACGGATATGTCCTCCGCCCGTGGCTCGGCGGCCCGGCAATCGGGACACAGGACGCCGCCCGCCAGGCTGAAGCCGTTAACCTCCGGTGCCAGATCACGCCCGCAGCCAATGCACTTGTAGATCTCCGGCTGAAATCCCATCAGTGCCAGCAGAGCGAACTCGAAATAGGTTGAGACGACGAACGGGTCGAGGCCCTGATCCAGTTCCGCGAGCGACTCGATGAAAAGCTCATAGGTCCGGTGGTTCTCCTGGCCCTCGGCGGAAAATTGGTCGACCAGATCAGCGAAGTATCCGGCGTAGGCGATAAGCTCCTCAGTCACGCGCAGGTATTTGAACGGTTCAATCAGCGACGCCTGCGTTACGATGTCGAGATTGCGCCCCTTCGCGATGAGCAGCGATGTCCGACAGAGCGGCTCCAGGTGCCCAGCCAGGCGGCTCTGTGTGCGGCGGGTCCCTTTGGCCACAACGTTGATCTTACCCAGCCGGTCGGTGAAGACGGTAAGTATGCGATCCGCCTCTCCCAAATCGCGGCGACGCAGCACGACGGCCTCGACGCGATAGAGGCGATTCCGGTCATTCTTGGGATTCGTCGACGCCTGGTCACTCACGGACTGACCTTGACTCTGATCACGTGGCGGCTCATCAGTGTCCGGAACGGGCATCGGCGACCAGTTGAGCCCACTGTCGAGCCCGGTCACGAATCGCGTCCCAATCTCCTGCTTCCGCCGACGCCCGGTGCACGAGGTGTCCACCGACCGCCAGGGCGACCGCGCCCGCTTTGAGGAATTGCGGACCCGTCTCCAGCGTGACGCCACCGGACGGAATCAACTTCGTTTGCGGCAGCGGGCCTAGCACATCCTTGAAATACCCCGGTCCGGCAACACTCGCCGGATTGACCTTGATGAAGTCGGCCCCGCTCTCCCAGGCGGTGAGGATCTCAGTTGGAGTGAATGCGCCGATGACCGATGGTACGCTGTAGCGACGACATATTTCGATTGTCTGCTGGCGCAGCGTTGGCGTCACGATGAATTCCGCGCCGCTCAGCATGGCTTGGCGCGCCGTCTCCGCATCGAGTACTGACCCGGCCCCGACGCGGCAGTTGTCACCAAGCGCGTCACGCACCTGATTGATGGCCGCGCCCGCCTGACGGTTCGTGTACGTGAATTCCAGATTGCGCACTCCGCCCTCGATCAGCGCTTCGGCAAGCTGCACGGCATTGGTCAGGTCGTCCAGTCGAATCACCGCGATCAACCCAGCCTCTTCGATCCAGTGCACGGGCATCTCCGTTCCCAACGTCGTTCGCCTTTTCGTTCATCATATTCAGTGTACTGCGAGGCCACGTTGGCGACATCCTGACCCTGTCCGGTCGAGCCCGTGACGACGGGATACGATAGGATAAATGCGTGAAGCAGCGCTTCATTCCGGCGAAGCAAGAGCGTCTTAGAGGAGCGTGAATGAGCCTGAGGATTGGACTGATCATCGCCCGAGACAAGCATGAAGCCGCCGACATCGCCGAGGATGTCCAGGACTGGCTTGGGCAAGCCGGCGTCGAAGTCCGGTCGGAGTCAGACCTGAACGACGGAGCTGATGTCGATGTCCTGATCACGCTGGGCGGCGACGGCCTGATCATGCGCATGGCGCACGTCTACGCGGGAATCCCAATTCTCGGCATCAATGTCGGGAAGGTCGGATTCCTGGCCCGCATCGAGCGAGACGACTGGAAACACGCGCTCCAAGATGTCATCGACGGCAGGTACCGCATCCAACAGAGTCCGACTCTCGAAGCGGAACTGGTGCGGGGCAGTGGAGAAGTCAAATCGACCTGGGCAATCAATGACGTCGTGATCCGCTCGGGCCTCCAGATGATCGATGTTGAACTCTACATAGACCAGCAGTTTGTCAACACCTATCCCGGCGATGGGATGATCGTGGCAACGCCACAGGGAAGCACTGCCTATTGCATGGCGGCTGGCGGCCCAGTGCTCGACGCGGGCGTCCGTGGCTTTGCGGTGACGCCCATCTGCGCACATTCGCCGATTCGCACGACTCTGGTGGTACCGGAAGAGGCGGACCTGGAGCTGGTCATGGCCAGCGCGCGGACGGCTTCTCTCATCCTAGACGGCACACCGGTCGAACATCTCCGGCAAGGAGACACGGTTCGAGTCCGAAAAGGGGTTCATCAGTTTCATCTGGTCGTGCTGGAGGGAATGAACTTCTACGAGGCGTTCCGCAGCAAGTTCAATTTCATGATCCGGCCGGACGCGATACCCACTCGGCCGCAAGGTTCTAGAGCCAGTCGGACGTGACGCGGCATTTCGCTCCCCACTTTCGAGGGATTGGGAGACGGATCTCGCCCTGAAGTGCAGGGAGAGTCAGCGGGGGCTGTGGTTCGGCGATCAGAGCTTTTCTTAATATCGTGGCTTGCCGCTGGGAAGCTCGTCGGTCCGATCGATCCGGGGATTGGATTCGGTCTCCTCGTCATCCGGCCATTCGTCGATCTCGCGCCCATTTGACTGATAGGGATTGACGTCCGAATCTTCATAGTCCAGGACTTCCTGGTTGTGAAGATCCCAGTCCATCGTGCGCTGGCTGGTCGACTCGGACCACGGATCAACCGGAACAAAGTGTTCGGCCGGCCGCGCTTCGCGATCGAGCGAACGTGTTCGGCTGCCGGAGAGACGATCCCTGGCGTGATCGATGAGCTTTCCGACGCCCTCGCGTCCGGTCGGGCGCCACTCTTCAGAGATCTGGAGGGGAACTTCTTCTGGGTACTGATCTTCACCGCAATAAGGGCAGATGTCCCAGCGCAGGTCGATCAGGCGGCCACATCCGACGCAGGAAGAGCGTAGCGAGCTACGGCAGTGGGGACAGAACACGAAGTCGTTCTCTACCTGATGCTGGCAGGTTGGACAGAGGAGCAATTCGTCCAGATCCTGGAGCAAGTACTCCTCTTCGAGCGAGCGCTGAAAGGCATCATCCAGGGTATCGCGCGGGCGGAGAATCATGTAGATGAGGACGCCGGGAACGAAGAAGAGCACGACTACCAAGGTTGAGAAGATCTGTGCGACAACGCTACGGCTGCGGGTCTGGATATCCTGAAATGTCCATACGATGAGTGCGAACCAGAGAGCAAGCAGGTAAGCGCCGCCAAGCGCCACCAGCAGCTGGATCCCTCTGGCGATTGCTGCTTCCATTCGGAGTCTATCCTCCTACCACGCGCACTCCGGTCAAGAGATGCGCTCGGAGTACCGCACGTTCAGCACGAAGACCGTTGCCCCGCCCACCTGTACTTCGACCGGATTCGGAACGTAGAATTCTCCGGGCTCCATAATGGGCAAGAGCGGGTTCACGTACTGCGTCCTGGTGTAGCAATTTTGCTGCACGATTCGCAGGACATCTGGCACATACTGGTCATCCACCCCGACCAACACGGTCACATTGTTCTCTCGCAAGAACCCACCAGCGCTGTTGATCTGCGTGGAGCGATATCCGCTTTCTCTCAGGGCAGTCAGCAACGGATCCGAGTCTTTCCCCTGAATCACCGCGAAAATGAGCTTCATGCGTTACTGCCCTCTACCGCCGCGGTCGATTCCTCGTTCAACCGCTGAACAGTTAATTGAAGCAATTCTTGCTCCACCGCGCCAACGTCTCTCGTCGCGTCCACAACTCTCCAGCGTCGCGGATCTGCCGCGGCCGCATTGCGAAAGTAGGCCCGCACACGATCATGAAACGTTCGCGAATCGCTATCGAATCGATTCAATGGCTCTCCCGAGGTGACTCGTCGTGAAAGCCCGACATCGACTGGCACGTCAAGCAAAAACGTGAGGTCTGGCCAGAGATTGCCGGTTGCAAATCGCTGGAGCGTGATCAACTCGTCAACCGGCAAGCCTCGCCCCGCGCCCTGATACGCGAGTGTCGAATCGAGATATCGATCGCAGAGGACGATCTTGCCTTGCGCAAGCGCCGGTCGAATCACATCCGCAACGTGCTGCGCTCGCGCCGCCGAATTGAGTAGCGCCTCGGTTTCGGGCAGCATAGCAGAGTGGCCAGTTCCGAGCAAAAGTTCGCGCAGCGACTCGCCGAGAGGGGTACCTCCCGGCTCTCGCGTTATGACAACTTGGTGTCCTTGTTGCGTCAGGTGTTCGGCAAGCCGACGGATCTGCGTCGACTTGCCGCCTCCCTCGGGACCTTCAAATGTCACGAAGATGGGCATCAGTAGGTGCTCTGCCGAAGGATTTCGACATAGCGATGTGGCTCACGCCCGCGACTTCGCGAACCGACGTTATAGCGTTCGGCAAGTTCGTGCTGCAAGCGACGAATCCGGGCGCCCTGCGGACGCAGTGAAACCGTGCCGACGCCGTTGAGCACCTGGTGAATACCGGATTCCGCCTCGAACATCGCCGCGGCGATCTGATCTTCCGGTACTTGTTCCGTATTACGCCGGTCCTCGTCGTCTGACAGGCGCGCGTTGCCGATCACCTCGCTAAACAGCGAGCGCAGCAGGTTCGACATTTGGACGACCGTGTTGCTGCGCAGGACGTAGATCGGCACGCCACGATTCTCGGCTTCACGCAGCGGCTGCGGGCGGCGGCGATAGTAGTTCTTGAGCGTCACTACGGCGTCGGCCTCGCGAAGGTCGCGGACCACGATCGCCGGCACCGACGTTCCCTGGATTGACTGCTCCAACCGGTTGCGGCTTACCCCGAACGGGAAGACACGCGCCGGGCTTTCCAATGTGCCACGTCCCGCGCCGAACGGACCCTGGGCGACGAGCGTCGGCGTCGGGTTGTTGGTCGTGCGGCGCACGTCAACAGTCGGACGTCGCTCATTGTCGGCCCGCTCCGCGCGATATGGTTCTTCCTCCCAGGAACGGATGTCGCCGTCATCCTCGCGCTGGCGCACCTCGACCTGCATCGGGCTTCCCCGCAGGATCGCGTCGACGCTCGCCGTTACGTCGCGGTGCACCGCGACTCGATCGCGCGCCTGGATCTCAACCATGACGGTGAACGTTGGCGGCGCCTTGCGCTCGAGAATCGACTTCTGCGTGCCGCGCCGGCGCGCCTCTTCATCGCTCAACGTCACCGACTGGATACCGCCGATGAGGTCCGAGAGGGTCGGGTTCATCATCAAGTTCTCGAGAGTGTTTCCGTGGGCCGTGCCGATCAACTGCACGCCGCGCTCGGCGATCGTGCGCGCCGCGGCCGCTTCGAGTTCCGTGCCGATCTCGTCGATCACGATGACTTCCGGCATGTGGTTCTCGACCGCCTCGATCATCACCGCATGCTGTAGTGCCGGGGTCGGCACCTGCATGCGGCGGGCGCGACCAATCGAGGGGTGCGGAATATCTCCGTCACCCGCAATCTCGTTGCTGGTATCGACGATCACGACACGCTTGCGCAGGTCATCCGCCAGTACGCGGGCCGTCTCGCGCAGCATGGTCGTCTTGCCGACACCCGGGCGTCCCAGCAGCAGAATGCTCTCGCCTGATTCGACGAGATCACGAATGATGCCGATCGTGCCATACACGGCTCGTCCGATGCGGCATGTCAGACCGACGATATCACCTGAGCGACTCCGGATCGCCGAAATTCGATGCAGCGTGCGCTCGATACCGGCACGGTTGTCATCGCCGAACCGACCGATACGATCAGCCACATAGGCGATGTCCTCGCGCGTAACTTCGTTTTGAGAGAGGTAAACCTCGCGGTCCTGAAATCTCGCTTCGGGAAATCGCCCCAGATCCATGACCACTTCGATGAGCTCGCCCCGGGAGTCCGATGCATCCAGGTTCGCCAGGTCCGGGATAATGTGCGGAGGCAAGACGGCAAGGAGATCCTCCAGATTGTCGGTGATGGCTTCACCGAATGCGGAGCTGTGCGGAGGGGTCATGACGACGTCGATATTGTCCAAAAAGAATGTGCTCCCTTGCTGTATCTCAACACTTGTTCAGAGCCCATTACCGCGCGCGAGAGACACTACGCGCTATCGCGCTCCCAGCGCGTGACGACCGGGGTTCTGGCCGGAAGACGTTCGATCACATCGGTGACGGCATGAACCCAGCGAGATTGGTGTCCATTCACCGGCACCATCGTGTAGCGAACCATCAGTGCCTGGCGTGTTTGCTCCTCAAATCCCATCTCCTCGAGCGAGGGAATAAACTCCCGATGATAGTCCGGAACGGAAATCCAGACTTCGGAGTTGTCACCGACGTCGGCAAGCTGGTTCGCCTGGCGGATCAAGCTGGACAACAGCCGGCTCTTATCCGGAGCCATGATCACTTCGAGTACGTAGCAGTCTTTACGATGTGTGACCTGGCAGTAGCCCGCGAGGGTCCCTTCGCATTCCATGACAAACCCGCGCGTTTCGGCATTCAGCGCCCTCCGGGCATCCCAATGGTTGCTCGTCAGAGCCTCGGCGTACTGGACTGGTCGCGGTGTCGTGAGATGGTAGAGATGGTGTATTGACCACGCGTCGCTTGGTTCACGCTCACGGACCAGTAGCTCCTCCGCATCCGGGGCGTGCAACTCATGTGCCAGAAGCACCGTTTGATGTCCGTAGACCGAGAAACCAGCGCGGATCATGGCATGCTGGGCTATCGTGTCGACCGGAACGGTCGCATGAACCCGCTTCGCGCCTGAATGACCGGCGACGCGCGCCGAGTAGCCGAGCAATTCCGACCAGACGCGACACCAGCTCGTCGTCGACCAGGTCGCTGTCGCGGATGCGTGCGCCCAACGCCGTGACGACCCAGCGATAGTCGGCCCGCTCTGGCCTAACTCCACCATCGCTCGAATCGATGGTGCCGACTCGGCCAGGAACGCCCTGGAATAGCGCCGTCCGACCGGCAACGCGGCCATCAGATCGTCGATATGGCTATGGTAAACCGCGTCAGGAACCGCGAGCGCGATGCGGGCTCGCCGAATGCGCCAGAGCCTTGGGATGTCGGTTATTCCGATTTGTCGAATGGATTTGGTTGTCACGGCCAGCGCTTCTCCAGTGTCATTGTCGTGCCATGCTCGGAGAACTCGTCGCCGGTGCGACTGAATCCTGGCGTCAGTTGGAACTGCAGCGACTGGAACTATACGATCCGCCTTCCGGACAGCGCGCGTCCGAGCGTCACTTCGTCCGCATACTCAAGATCGCCGCCAACAGGTAGGCCGCTCGCGGGACGCGTCACGGTCGTGCCGAGAGAAACGAGCTGCCGCGCGATGTACATGGCGGTTGCGTCCCCCTCGATGTTGGGGTTCATCGCCAGAATGACCTCGTCTGGTTGGTCGCGCTTGACGCGCGTCGATCAGCTCGCGAATGCGCAGCCGGTCCGGCCCGATCCCGTCAACCGGTGAAATAACGCCCATGAAGTACGTGATACAGACCGTCATATTCACCGGTACGATCGAGCGCAACGACGTCCAGCGGCTCCTCGACCACGCAGATCTTGTCCCGGTCCCGCTGCGCATCCGAGCAGATCGTGCAAGGATCCTGCTCCGTGATGTTGAAGCAGACCGAGCAGAGGACGATCTTTTCCTTTGACCTCGAGAATCGCGTCAGCGAGACCGATGGCGTCGTCGCGCGAGCTTCGCAAGATGAAATAGGCAAGTCTCGACGCCGTCTTTGGACCGATGCCCGGCAGCTTTGCAAATTCGTCGATAAGCTTCGATACCGGCTCGACTGTTACCCGAGAACGCACATGCACCTCACCATAACGGTGGCAATTTCGGGCATAAGTATAACAAAACGGCGCTGTTATCCCCGGGATCGAGAGGTTTTCCAGCGGCCTTACTCTTCTTCATCCGAAAGATAGACGGGCCGGCCGCGAGATCCGTCGGAAGGTCCGACGATCCCCTCATCCTCCATCTGCTCGATAAGCCGTGCGGCGCGATTGTAGCCAATCCGCAGGCGTCGTTGGAGCATCGAGGCCGACGCGGACCCGTGCTGCCGTACGATCGCGCAATGCCTGCTCCATGAGCGGGTCTTCTCCGCCCTCATCTTCCTCATTGTCAGACGACGGAATCTCCGCCCACTCTTGGTCAAACTCATGTGCCGGGGCGGCGCGACGCCAGTGACGCACCAGATACTGGATGTCCTTATCGTCGATGAATGACCCCTGCACACGCATTGGCTTCGCCTCGTCCGGCGGCAGGAAGAGCATGTCGCCGCGGCCCAGCAAACGCTCAGCGCCAGGCATATCGAGAATGACGCGGCTGTCGGTGTGTGACGTCACCGCGAACGCGATGCGTGCAGGCACGTTTGCCTTGATCAACCCGGTCAGCACGTCCACGGACGGGCGCTGGGTGGCGATCAGCAGGTGAATGCCGGTGGCGCGCGCCATCTGTGCCAATCGCACCAGCAGCGTCTCGACCTCCTCGGGCGTCGTCAGCATCAGGTCGGCCAACTCGTCGATGATCACGACCAGATACGGCAATTTCTCGAGCGAGGGATCCTCCTCACGTCGCAGGTTGTAGCCGTCGAGTTCCGCACCCCGAGCATCGAGAAGCGCTGGTAGCGGTCCTCCATCTCCTTCAGCACGAGGCGCAATGTCCCGACGACCTTGCCCATCTCGGTCACGACCGGACACTTGAGATGCGGCACGCCGTTGAACCCGGTCAGTTCGACCATCTTCGGGTCGATCGAGCACCATCTGCAGATCTTCGGGCCGTCGAGTCAAGCAGGAACGTCGAGATAATGCCGTTGATGCAGACCGACTTACCGGAGCCGGTTGACCCGGCGATCAGGAGGTGTGGCATCCGCGACAGGTCGCGCGATGATATAGGTGCCGTTGACATCGCGGCCGAACGCCAGCGGCAGCTTGGCTTTGGTCGCCTGGAACTCGACCGACTCGATCGTCTCACGCAAGCCGACGGTATGCACGTTGACGTTCGGCAGTTCGATCCCGACGCGCGCCATGCCGGGAACGGGCGCCTCGATGCGGATCGAGCGGGCCGCCAATGCCAGCGCGAGGTCGTTCTGCAGTTCGGTAATCCGGCGAACCTTGGTTCCCGGTCCGGGCTCGAGCGCGAAAAGCGTCACGGCTGGGCCCGGGAAGATCTCACGCACGGTCGCATCGACCCGGAAATTCCGCAGCGTCTCCTGAATCAGGTCCGCCTTCGACTCGAGCTCGCCTTCCTCCGGGGACCCACCGTCATAGAGCGCCAATTTCTTCAGCTCCGGGAGCGGCGCGGGAGCCACAACCAGGCGGCGTCACCGGCGTCGGTGGCGGGATCCGCGGGCGCCGGCTCTGGCGCCTTCTCGCGGTTTGGCATGTTGATGACTGGTCGCTGTGCCGAAATCTGCACCTCGACCGGCTGATCTTTCGGCGGCTCCGGCACTGGGGCCGGTTCGACGCGCCGCGTCTGCTTACGCGCGGTGCGAACCGCGCTCGTGCGGCGCCAGGTCGCGACCAGTTCACGTGCGTGAATTCCGGTAATGAGATAGACACCGACCAGGCCAAGACGCGAAGCAGACGATGCCCGGCGCCGATGTCACCGGCGACGAAACGTGACGCATCACCGAGCGCATGGCCGACAATGCCACCACCCTGGCGGCCACCGCTGACGTTGATCAGGTCGAGGAACGTGTCGATGGAGAGGGCAGAAGAGCAGCATGCCGAAAAAACGGCGACGTCGCACCGGCTGGATCGGTCGCGCTGAGCCACTCAATGGCGATCCAGACGAGCCCGATCGGAACAGGATGGCTCCCCGGCCCACGACCCATGTCAGACCTTCGCCAACGGTCCGACCACGGTCATGCTTCCGACGTAGCCGACGAGCGACAGCGAAATGAGCACCGCCGTCAGAGATGGCCAATATCGCGCCGATCTCACGCTTGACCGGGTCCGGCACGGAGCACCGCCGGATCCACTCACCGCAAGATGGAAAATGCAGACCACCCGAACTGCGCGCGGCGCGCGGATCAGTATCGATGGCTGTTTGTTCTTCGTGCTCGGATGATCTTCGTTTGCGGCTTCGCGCCGAAGCTGCCATGGAACCTCCGTACGATCAATGTGTACGGACACATTTTAACATAGGATGACTCGGCTCGCGATTAGACTTCGATGACGGTCGGAACGACGACCGGTCTGCGCTCGTTCTGGAATAGACGAAGATTTCGAGCGCCTTGCACGAGCCGTGCGCTCCAGCGTGAGCGCGGTCGACAGGACTTTCTCGATTCGCCGACGTGGATGGCACGACTCACCTCAGCAGCGCGCTTCCTCAGTACCGCACCGTTCACTTCGGACCTGGCACGAATCCACGCGCCGTAATATCCGGCTGTCCGATCAGCGCGTCCAGACTGACGGTCGATCGTCAACACGATCGAGAGTACTCCGTCGCGCGCCAGCATGCGCCGTTCCCAGATCGTATCGTCGTCAAGCTCTCCCGTCGAGCCAATCCCGAGGTAGACCGTTCCGCACGGGACCATTTGCTGTGCCGACGAAGCCAGCGCTGATCGAACATGAACTTCGTGCCGTTCTCGCCGAGCAGGACTCGCGATCGAATCGGCATGCCGCTCTCTTCGACCATCTGAGCGTAGAGCTGGAGATGTCGCGCCTCGCCGTGCGTCGGCAGGACGATAGCGCGGACCGACGAGTCTGGAGCATCTGCCTCAACTCGTCACGCCCAGCGTGACCTGACACGTGGACCAGCGCCCGCGCCGGATAGATGACGTTGGCGCCGCGCCGGAACAGTTCATTGATGACCCGAAAGACCGATGTCTCGTTGCCCGGGAATAGGCGAGGCCGACACGATGACCGTGTCGCTCTCCTGAATCGAGATGTCGCGGTGCTCGCCCTCGCGATGCGGCTGAGGACCGCCATGGGCTCTCCCTGGCTACCAGTACACACCGCCAGAATACGCTCTGGCGCGAGCCTCGCCGCCTCGCCCGGAGTGATCATCGTTCCCGGCGGGGGATTCAGATAGCCAAGCTCGAGCGCGACCCGAACGTTACCCTGCAGCGATCGACCGTAGCAGACGACTTTGCGATCATGCAGAAAGGCGACGTTCATCACCTGCTGCACGCGCGAGATGGCTGAGGCGAAGGTGGCGACGATAACACGTCCTGGTGCGTGCTGAACGATCCCGTCGATCGTGTTCTCAACCATCGACTCCGGTGGGGTCGATCCTGGGGTCTCAACATGGACGCAGTCGCTAATCAGGAGCAGCGGCTCGCGCGACGCGATATCCCGCAATTTGGCGAGATCAGTCGGCCGGCCATCGACCGGGTTCGGATCGAGCTTGAAGTCTCCGGTAATGACCACGGTGCCAACCGGCGTCTTTACCGCGAAACCGATCGCGTCCGGAATGCTGTGACAAACCCGAAAGCACTCGACCGTGAAGCACCCGGCACGAATCGCCGGGTCGTCGTCCGGGTTGATCAATCCAAGTGAGGCCGTCCCGGCCAGGCCGCGCTCCTTGAGACGCGACCGAATCATGCCCTGCGTCAAGAGCGTACTGTAAACGGGAACGTTGATATCGTTGAGTAGGTACGCCAGGGCGCCGATGTGGTCTTCGTGACCGTGTGTGATGAAGACTGCACGGACCTTTTCGGCCCGCTCCCGTAAATAGCTGAGATCCGGCAGGAGGATGTCAACGCCGAACATGTCCTCCTCCGGAAAACCGATTCCGGCGTCGATGACGATGATGTCGGCCCCACACTCGAGAACCAGCAGGTTCTTGCCGACCTCGCCTAGACCGCCAAGGAATAGCACGTTGAGCTGCTCATCGATCAATAATCCAGCAACTCCTCCTCCATGAGTGTGAACGCCATCAGCTAGAACAGGCGCATCTGTGACGCGTTTGGCTCCTGGTCTTCGTCCTCGCCCATATCACGCTTCGCTTCGTCGATGATGCGCGGCAATTTCATCATGTCCGACTCTACTGTAGCCCGCAGCGATGCCTGGTGGAGCGCGGCGGCCGGGTGGTACATCGGCACCACCACATAGCTACCAAACTTCCGCGGTTGGCCATGAATGCGTGAGATTCGCTCGCCCGGGAACCAGCGCGACATCGAGAAGCGACCCAGGGTTACCACGACCTTCGGCTTGATGATTTCCAGCTGTTCGTCCAGGTAGATCGAGCAGGCCGCGATCTCGTCGGGTAGCGGGTCGCGATTCCCAGGAGGACGGCTCTTCACAATATTGGTCACGAAGACCTCATCGCGCGTCAGGCCGATCTTCTCCAACATCTCGTTCAGAAACTGGCCCGCGGCCCCGACGAACGGCAGCCCTTGCTTGTCTTCATGCCAACCGGGGGCCTCACCGATGAACATGATCTCGGCGGTTGGATTCCCATTGCCAGGAACGCCCTGCGTCCGTGACCGATGCAGCTCACAGCGTGTGCAATTTCGAACGCGCGCCGCCACATCCTCCAACGTCAGACTCACCGCAGGCTCCTTCCGACCAGCCCGATCATCCTCTCCGGCCATGTCGCCAATCGTCTAGACTCCAAGCAAGCTCCGTGTGCCCATCAGGAGCTCGTCCACCGTCTCCAGATCGTGGGCCTCGGCATACAGCCGGAGAACCGGTTCAGTTCCGGACCAGCGCGCCAGAATCCAGCTGCCGTCACTAAACTCGACTCTGGTTCCGTCCACCTCAACCACATTTACGAGCGAAAGACTGGCCATCATAGCGGGCCAGGAGACCTGTCGCAGATCGTTCTTCGATCGGCAGACGGTCTTCGCGCGTGAGTTGCAGGTCGATCCGCCGGTAGCGCCAGGTACCGATCGCCTCCTCGAGTTCCTCAATAAGCTGGGAGAGTCGTTTCCCGGAACGTATGGTGTAGTCGATGAGCAGCAGAGCCGCCAGCACACCGTCTCGATCGGGCAAGTGGAAGCCGAAGGCGTAGCCTCCGCTCTCTTCGCCGCCGATTACGGCACGCTCGTCGATCATCGCCTGCGAAATGTGCGTAAATCCGGCAGCAGTCTCGATAACCGGCACCGATGCCTGCTGCCCGAGTACATCGATCATCGCCGTTCCGGTCACGGACTTCACAATGGCGTTTGCCCGTCCACGCGTCTGAAGCACGTAGTGGGTCAAGAGCGCGAACACGTGCTGCGACGATAGGTATTCTCCGTTTTCGTTGATAACACCGATGCGGTCGCCATCGCCATCGAAGCCGATTCCGATGTTGGCGCCGCCATCCGATACCACCTTCTTGAGGCGCTCCAGATTGCGCTCCACCGGCTCCGGACCGGCAATTCCCGGGAAAAGCGGATTGTGGGCCGTGTTGATCTCGATGATCTGCGTGGCGACGTCGCCGAACAACCGGGGCAAGATGCCCGCCGCGCAACCAAACATCGCATCGACGACAATGGTCAGCCCAGCATCGCGCATCGAGCCAAGGTCAACCAGACGCGAGATCCGATCGAGATAGGCGGGCAGGGGGTCGATCTCTGTGATCTGTCCGAATTCTCTCCCCGGCCTGTCGGCGGATTTGCTGGCGATTTCTGCTTCAACCGCTCTCAGTAGAGAGGTCGGCGCGGCTCCTCCCTGGCCCGTCTTGAGCTTGAGTCCATTGAACATCGGCGGGTTATGTGAAGCCGTGACCATCAGACCGGCGATCGAATTCGATTCGCGCGTGGTATAGCTCAATACCGGGGTGGGAATTGGCGAGCGAGCCAAGAGTACGTCGATGCCCCGGCTGACCAGCTGTTCGGCCGCCACACGAGCGAACTCGTCGGAACTGAACCTCCGGTCGAACCCGACGACTACGGACGGTCGCACGCCCTCGGCTTCTCGCCAGAGAACGGCGCCCACGGCGCCGGTCGCACGACGCACCGCGTCGAACGTAAATTCGTCCGCCATGACCGCGCGCCAGCCGTCAGTCCCAAAGCGGATCGTCACGCCGATCTCGATTGCCTGTTTACTTGCTGCCCATTTACGCTCGTCATCGTCGTGAGGCTAGCACACCGCGCTGGCGGTCGCCAAGGCGATCAGTCTGAAACCTCAGATGTTACGGCATCTTCGTTTGCGACGACTTCCGCCGTCAGCTCTTCGATCGTGAGCTCCCGCGCCCGGCGAACCACCGCAGCCCAGTCAGGCGTTTCCGGCAGTGACACTATCGATGGATGTCCGGAATGTTTGCGTAGCCAGCGCTCGAGAATATGAACCTGGTCGAGCGAATCGTGGTCGACACCAGGAGAGCTGAATTGTCGTGATCGCTCCCACACAGCATCCAGGCGGCGGATAACAGTCTTTTCATCGTCACCGGCATCAACCCGCAATTGGGCCCACAGCCGTCCACCGACAACCAGCAAGATCTCTCGTGCGTCTCGTTCCACTGACGGCGTCACGATGACCTGGTCTCCGCGAGCGGCCGCTTCATCGAGGATCTGCTGGCTCAGGATCAGCTGTTGCACCCGGCGCAGCCGGTCTCGCAGCTTGCTAGCCCGTTCGAAATCGAGCTGCTCGGCTGCCTGCGCGAGCTGCGCGTGAATCATCGCGATGACGTCGTCCCGATCGCCTTTCAGAAACCCTACGACGTCCCGCACCGTCCGTAGATATTCGTCCCGGTCGGCCCGCGCGACGCACGGTCCTGGACACTTGCCCAGCGACAGGCGCAGACATGGCGAACCGTAGCTGCGAGCGGTCTTGAACGACCGCGGACACGTCCGTAGCTTGAACGTGTCGTTCAGGAGATCGACCGTGACACGCGCCGCCCGGGCGACTCGGAACGGCCCGAAATAGGTCGAGCCGTCAGGCTTCCACTGGCGGGTGAGCGTTACCCGCGGCCATGGATTCCAGGTGTCGATCTTGATATAGCGATACGATTCCGTGTTGCGCAGTTGACGATTGAACTGCGGCTGATGGCGCAAGATGAGCTGAGATTCCAGCAGCAACGCTTCCAGCTCGGAGCCGGTCTGAACCGTCTCGATCTGCTGAATCGATTCGAGCAACCCATCCATCTTGCGCGTGTAGCCAAGCGGCTGTGAATAGTAGGACGACACCCGATTCCGCAGGTTTTTCGCCTTGCCGACGTATATTACTCGTCCAGTCGCGTCCATCATGAGATAGACGCCGGGGGTCGACGGAATGCCGTCCAGATGCGAGCGATCGAGGACCGCACGGCCGCGGCCCACCGCGTCGCGCCTGCGTGGGGTCGGGACCCGAATCGACGCCGCGCGCTTCAGATCGTCCAGCGACGAGATACCACGCTCGTTCGCGACTTCGAATATCCGGCTGAAAACCAGCGATGTCGCCTCGGCATCGGCCAGCGCTCGGTGATGTTCGCGCAGTTCGATGTCGAGCGCCCGGCAGAGTCCGTCCAGCCCCGGTCGGCGGACTCCCGGCAGCAGCTGACTCGCCAGCGGCAGCAGATCCAGCTGGTCATTGATCAGCGGCGCAAGACCAAATCGTTTGATCTCGGCGTTGATAAAGCCCAGATCAAATCCGACGTTGTACCCAACGATCAGCGAATCTCCGATGAAGCGCAGCAGCTCGTTCGCGACATGACTGAAGACCGGCGCTCCGATCAACATCGATTCGTCGATTCCGGTCAGTTTCGCGATATAGGCTGGAAGTCGTCGCTCTGGGTTGACCAGTGTCGAAAAGACGTCGAAGCGCTGTCCATTTGTATAGCGAATCGCGCCAATCTCGATGATCCGCTGCCGATACGGCTTGAGACCGGTCGTCTCGACATCAAGCACCACGAAATCCTGAGGAAAATCGTGGCTTGCCTGCCGGACGCAGGAGGGATCGGACCAGCAACCATCGGAGCGAAGCACCAGGTGCTCGTCGCCGGTCAAGATCTGGCGCAGCAGTGGACGCCAGAGTCCAGGGTTGCTCCCCCCTCCAAAGACGTGGGAGATCAGCTGATCTTCAGGCACCGCTCCGCCACGGTCGCGGACGAAGAGGGCCGCACGATGGCGCAACTGGCTATACTCAGCGGCGTTGGCGTCCTGGTCTGCAACCATCTCCCGCTCCATCGTGTGACCGGCAGTCACGTGTGCGCCGCAGTATACATTCGAACATCTGTACGAACAAGCTATGCTATAATCGTCGCCTGTTCGTGCACCCTCGTGCGAATCAGATTCGAGTGGCAAAGGGCCGAGAAAATCAATGGTCGACACGCCGGATCGCCAGCGAGTTGATGAGCTTCGTTCCCTGCTGGATCGCTACAACTACGAGTACTACGTGCTGGATCAGCCTTCGGTGAGCGACGCCGAATACGACGCGCTGATGAACGAACTGCGTCGCATTGAGGGCGACCACCCCGAACTGGTGACGCCGGAGTCTCCCACCCAGCGAGTCGGCATCTCCCCATCTTCTGGCTTTGGCACGGTGCGCCATGAGATTCCGATGCTGAGCCTCGGCAACGTCTACAACCAAGACGAGCTCAATGAGTGGGCGGAGCGGATCTTTCGCCTGGCGGGACGGCGCGATATCGTCTTCGTCACGGAACCAAAGATCGACGGCAGCGCCGTCTCGATCCTGTATCGCAACGGCGTGTACGAGCGTGGCGCGACCCGTGGCGACGGTACGACCGGCGAGAACGTGACCGCGAATATCCGCACCGTGCGCAATGTGCCGCTCCGCCTGCGTGATGGCCATGACCAGCCGATGCCTGACCTGCTCGAAGCTCGCGGCGAAGTCTACATGCGCAAGGCCGATTTCGAGGAACTGAACCGTCAGCGCGGCGAGGCCGGGGAGACGCTGTTCGCCAATCCGCGCAATTCGGCCGCCGGGTCACTGCGACAGCTTGACCCGTCGATCACCGCCAATCGCCCGTTACGCTTCTACGCCTGGGACGTTGGCATCGTCGAAGGCGAGTACCACCCCAGTCACTCTGAAAACCTGGCAATGCTCAGCGCGCACGGCATTCCGACCGCGCCCGATATCCAGATTTGCCAATCCATCGACGAAGTCTGGGCGAGCTGTGAGGCCTGGCTTGAACGCCGGGCCGGACTCGACTTCGAGATCGACGGCGTCGTCATCAAGGTGAACGATGTAGATCTGCAGTCCGAGCTCGGGACCGTGGCGCGCGAGCCGCGCTGGGCCACCGCCTACAAATTCCCGGCGATTCAGAAGACGACGGTCCTGCGCGAAATCGAGATCAACGTCGGACGTACCGGTAGCCTGAACCCCACGGCCATCCTCGACCCGGTCGAGATAGGCGGTGTCGTTATCCGCCGGTCGACGCTCCACAACGAAGACGAAATCCGCCGGCTCGGCGTTCGTATCGGCGACACGGTGATCGTCGAACGCGCGGGCGAGGTGATCCCCAAGATCATCGCCGTGGTCGAGAGCAAGCGCACCGGCGACGAACGCGAATTTGTCATGCCCGACCACTGTCCGGTCTGCGGCTCGACGACGGAGCGGCTCGATGACGAAGCCATGCGCTACTGCATCAACGCGTCCTGCCCTGCGCAGCTCAAGGAACAGATTCGCCACTTCGTATCGCGCGGCGCGATGGACATCGAGGGCTTTGGCGCCAAATTGGCCGACCGCTTCGTCGATCTTGGGCTAATTCATTCCTATGCCGATATCTACCGGCTCGATTGGGACAAAGTTTGCGAGCTCGAGGGATTCGGCGAGAAGAGCGTCGAAAACCTGCAGCAGTCAATCGACGTCAGCAAGACGAGGCCGCTTTCTCGTCTGGTCACGGCACTGGGCATCCGCCACGTCGGTGAGCGCAACGCGACGCTCCTGGCGAGTCACTTCGAGAATATGGACCGGATCACGGCCGCCACGGTCGAGGAACTGGAGAGCATCCCCGGTTTCGGTGATGTGGTCGCACAGGCGGTCCACGACTTCTTTCATGAGACGCGCAACATTGCCCTGATCGACGAGCTGCGCGCGCTCGGACTCCGCATGACCGAGCCGGTTGATCGCCGCCAGCCGCGAAGCGACGCGTTCGCGGGCAAGACGGTCGTCTTGACCGGCCGGCTGGAGCGCTTCACGCGTGACCAGGCGCAGGATCTGCTGCGAAAAGCCGGAGCGACGATCACAAGCTCTGTCTCACGTAAGACTGACTTTGTCATCGTCGGCGAAGACGCCGGGAGCAAAGCGGACCGTGCACGAGAGCTTGGCGTCCCGATGATCGATGAGGCTGGCCTCGTCCAGATGCTCGGATCTGACTTGACTGAGTAGCTCGCCGATGTCGCGCCCGGCGACAGTTCCGGACCGCCGGATGTCAGTCTGGACGTATGGGTGTACAGTGAGGCACGCGGAAGAGACGCGAGATAACGAGAGCGGCCAACCGCCCGGTCGCCGCTCGATGGCGGCGCGGCAAGCGATTGTGAGAGTTATGCTGGGGAGAAGTTCACGAGGACGGCCCGATGCCTCCATATAGTCTGCCAACGCGTGAGGACGATCCGGTCCACCTCGTTCGCATGATCGGGCGCCTGGCCCAAATGGTCATCGAACTACGCGACGAATACGTTCGCGAGCCGCGCGCGGATACGCTTGAGCAGATCGAGCGGCGGCTTGACGAGCTGTCGAATCTTCGCGACCAGCTTCGCGAGAAACTCCACCCGCCCGAAGCCGAAGAGGTTGAGCCGACGGCGTGAGGACGACGCCGGCGTCCGTCATCCGTCCACGTTGGACGAGCTATCCGCCGCACCGTTCCGGTCCAGGTCCGGCGAATCAAGACGCCGGCATACAACTGACCGTGTGACCAGCATCACCCCACAAACCGCCGCACCTGGTCGAGGTCAGCCGAGATCGTCACAGCCTGGACTGAGGGTCGCGCCTGGCCCATGTTCTTCATCGCGGTTCCAGTCACCAGCACGACCACTCTTTCGTCCCGCTGAATCAAGCTGGCTGAGACCGCCTGTTGAGCTCCCGCGAACGCGGCTGCTCCGGCTGGCTCAGCCAGTACCCCACCCTTTGCCGCGAGCGTGCTCATCGCTGAACGAAGATCATCGTCCGAAACGGCTACGAAGTCGCCGCCTGACCGTTTCACGTCGAGCAGCACCATCCCGGCGCTCACGGGATTGCCGACGGCGATGCCGTCCGCGATCGTGGTCGGGGTAACGGCTTCGAGCGCGTTCCCGCTCTCCCAAGCACGTTTCAGCGGCTGACATCCCTCGGCCTGGACGCCAATGATCCGCGGAATTCGGTCCGTCGCCCCACACAGTGACAGTTCACGAAACCCCTTGGCGATGGCGCTCAATGTCGGGCCGTCTCCCACCGGACAGACCACGACGTCCGGCACCTCACGCCCGAGTTGCTCCCAAATCTCCAGCGCAACGGTCTTTTTGGCGTCGAGCGTCATCGGATTGACGCCGGTATTCCGGTCGTGCCAACCGAACTCTCGTGCCGCCTGACGTGACAGGTTAAACGCCGCGTCGTACCCTTCTCGAACCCGAAACACGGTCGCTCCCGCCAGGAGCATCAAGGTCAGTTTGGAATCGGCAACGTCCTCCGGCACAAAGATGAAGGCGCTCATGCCGGCCGCCGCTGCACCTATCGCCAGCGACACGGCCACGTTTCCCGTTGAGGCGCACGTTACCGAGGTCGCTCCCATTCGCATCCCGTTCTCCACGACGAGCGCGGTCGCGCGATCCTTGTTCGACCCGGTCGGTCCGCGCGTTTCGTCCTTGATCCAGAGATCGGGGAGGTCGAGGAATCCTCGCAGACCGGGTGACGCGATCAGCGGCGTACCGCCCACTGCCAGTGGGTACTGGATCGGCCCGTCGTCAAGTGGGAGCAGCGAGCGATAGCGCCACATGGAGGTGACGGCCTCGCCGGGTGGCGGCAGCGCGCCCGCGCCATATTCGTACTGGTACTGGATGCGACCCAGGTCGCCATGCGTGAGGGCTTCCACGGGATCGTCGAAGACCATCTCGCTTCCGTCGTCACGGACAAGGATCGCCGAAACCGGACGTCCCATCAGTGCCTCCCCGCATTGATCAACGCGCGAGCGACGGCCGCGTATCCTCGAGCGGCCCGCTCTAGATCGACGATTTCAACGTACTCGTCTATCCGGTGCGCCAATTCTTCGTCACCGGGTCCGTAGCCAATGGTTGGGATGCCAAGACGACCCGCCGTGCCGCTCCCGTTGGTGCAGAAGGCGTAGTGCGACAGTCGCCCTGTGAGACCAGCGTTCGCTAGCGCGGAGCTCGCCATCCGCACGAGCGGTTCGTGGTCGTGGAAGAACCAGGCCGGGGCGAAGTTTGGCGCCGTGATGTGTGCTCCGGAGTAGGAGTCGAAATCATCCATCGCGATACGGATGTCCGCGGTCGCATCGCTCCCGTCCAGCACCTGATCGACAGCGGCTCGAACCTCACTGAGCACCGAGGCCTCGGTCTCACCGGGCAGCGTGCGCCGGTCAAAGGTTGCGACACAGCGATCCGGGACGACAGAGAGGCCCGGATAGGGGTAGGACATGATGTCGGTCAGCACGAGAATCCCCCTGCCGAGAGTGTCGTGCTCCGGCGCCGAACAGTCGCGCAGCGCTCTGATGACGTCGACCATCGCCTGCGCGGCGTTGATTCCGAACTCAGGACGCGAAGAGTGCGTCGGGCGGCCATGCGTTTCGATGACGATCTCGGCCCGGCCCCGCTGGCCACGCGCGATATTCAGCGACGTCGCTTCGCAAATAATCACGTAATCTGGCTTCACCCGCCGCGCGACCGATTCGAGCGCTGTGCCCTCGACCAATTCCTCGGCGACGGTTGCCGCGACGATGACCCGGCCGTTCAGCTGTTCATCGACCAGGCTCGCGATGCCGCGAATGGCGGCCGCCAGAGGCCCCTTCATATCCATCGCGCCACGGCCGTACAGGCGGTTGCCCGATATCTCCCCGTAGGGATTGTGCGACCAGGAATCGGGCTGGGTAACACCTACCGTGTCGATGTGCGCGTCGAGCAAGACGGTCGGACCGTTTCCTTCGCCAATCTCGCCGATCACATTCCCGAGGTCGTCAACGCTGACTGAGTAGCCCCGGTCGCGCATCTCCTGTGCGACGAGCGCCGCGACGCGACCCTCTTGCGCTGAGGGGCTCGGCTCACGCACCAACGCCAGCGCCAGCGCGGCGATCGACTCGGCGGACATCAGTGATTCACGCCCGTCGTGTGTCACGTCTTGTGTTCCACCGGTCACCGTGACGTCGCCGTGCCGGTCGTGCCCGGTTTCGTAACTGCCAGGCCCTCCCGGCAGAGCGGACAGTCCTCCGGCGCCCATGTGTCAATCGTCATGCGGGACAAGGCCAGAAGCGGCACTCCGAGGTCGACATTGCCGCCACTGCGATCCACGAGCACGGCCACCGCGACCGGGGTCACGTCGTGCTGATCCAGCGCCGCCAGCGTCTCTCGCACCGACCCGCCGGTCGTCAGGATGTCGTCGACCACCAGAACACGGGCTCCAGGGGAGAAGGTGGCGCCGCGCCGGAACTCCCGCGCGAGTGATCCGCCCTCGGCCCGTTCTGCGTAGGCGGCTGGTTTCTCCAGCTGGCGCCCGACTTCAAACGCGAGCAGAATGCCCCCCGTCGTTGGCCCGGCGACCACGTCGATCGGACCCAGACCGGCTACCTGTTCGACAATTCCAGCGCACGCCCGTTCTGTCGCCTTTGGCTGGCGCAGCAGATCGAACTTCTCGACGTAGCGGTCGCTGTGACGCCCCGACGACAGGACGAAGTGCCCCTCTTTGAGCGCGCCGACCTCGCGCAGCAGTGCATTCAGATCCAACTCGCCCCCTAATCTAGATAGAAGAACCCGACAGCAAGAATGACATACACCCCGAGCAATTGCAGGCCCTCGAGCCAGTTCGACTCGCCGTCCATCGAGATGAGCACCGCCACGGCGATCGCGCCGACGAGCGCCGCCAGTTCGTACTGGTTGAAGATCAACGTCATCGGATGACCGATGAGCAGGCTGACAAAGACCAGCACCGGCGCGACGAACAGCGCGACCTGCAACGTCGAACCGATCGAGATACCGATGCTCAAGTCCATTTGATTCCGCATCGCCGCCTGGACTCCGACGAAGTGCTCGGCAACGTTGCCGATAATCGGCACGACGACCACGCCCAGGAAGAGCTCGGTGATCCCCCAGGATTCAATCACCGGCTCA
Organism: uncultured Chloroflexia bacterium; assembly: GCA_963728335.1. GTDB lineage: Bacteria > Chloroflexota > Chloroflexia > Thermomicrobiales > Thermomicrobiaceae > CALAGB01. Next base: position 1,999,827 of record CAVSJP010000002.1, on the reverse strand, counting down.
ACGTTGCTTACGAGCAATTCGCTCATCCCGACCACCGCGCCGGTCGCCACGAGAAGCAGACCAAGCGACAGCCAAATGCTCCGCTCGGGACCCGACTCGTCGCTCGGTCCGGCCGCGTGTGTGTCGGAAGGGTGCAGGAAGATCGTGTACATGACGAACGCGGCGTAGAGAACCAGCAGCACCACCGCAACACCAATGGTCAAATTCTCCGTCTCGGAGCCACGCAGCCGGCTCGGTCCGCTGTTGAAAAAGGCTGGGATGAGGAGCGCCACCACAGCCAGCGTCATCATGGTCGCCGAAACACTGGCGATGTGCGCGTCAAATCGCTGGCGGCCGTGCTTCAGGCCTCCGGCGAGCAAGCTCGCCCCCAGCACCAGCAGCGCGTTGCCGATGATCGACCCGGCAATACTCGCCTTCACCAGGTCGAGCAGTCCGTTCTGCAGCGCAATGATCGTGATGATCAGCTCGGCGGCATTTCCAAACGTGGCGTTGAGCAACCCGCCGACTCTGGGTCCCGTATGCACGGCGACTTGATCGGTCGCCTCACCAAGCAGCGCCGCGAGCGGTATGAGCGATCCGGCGGCCGCGACAAAGATCCAGGTGTGCCCAACACCCAGAAGCTCCAGCACGATCGAGACAGGAACGAGAAGGAGAAGACCGTAGAGATACTTCACGCCGTACTCCGTGTCGGGCCGGCATGTCCGTCAGGGCCGACCGCAAGTCTGTTGCGCCGTTGATCCTGCGCGGGCCGACCGTTCGTCCAGAACGCAGACGGCCGCTGAGGCATTTAACCACGAAACGCCGCGAACGGTCGCCAAAAGCACATGGGAAGCCAGATCGGAGCCTATTTCAAGTAGAAGAAGCCGATCGCCAAAATGAGGTACACACCGAGCAGCTGTGCGCCCTCCAACCAGTTAGACTCTCCATCGACCGCGATCAGGGTCGAGATAACGGCGGCGCCAGCCAGCGCCGCCAACTCATAGCCGTTGAACAGCAGCGTGAGATGCTGGCCAAACAAGAGGCTGGCGAAGACCAGGATCGGCGCCACGAAGAGCGCAATTTGAATACCGGATCCGAGGGAGATGCCAACGCTCGCATCCATTTCATTGTCGAGAGCAGTCTGAATCGCCACATATTGCTCGGCAACGTTGCCAACGATTGGCACGAGAATGACCCCAAGAAAGAGCTCAGTCACGCCCCACGATCGGATGACCGGCTCAACATTATTGACGAAGAGCTCGCTCATCGCCGCCACGCCGACCGTGGCTCCCGTCAGGAGTCCGATCGCGTACCACATCCCGTGTTTCGGCATTGCCTTGCGAGCAGCCTGACTCGCGGGAGGCTGAAGAAAGATCGTGTAGAGGATGTAGAGGCCGTACAGCACGAGCAGCACGACCGCCATGCCGAGCGACAGGTGCTCGAGCGAGTCACCTACGATCTTGCTGGACCCGAGACTGAATAGGCCGGGAACTAACAGCGCCACCACCGAGAGCATCATCATCGTCGCGGTAGCGCCGGCGATGCGCGCGTTGAACGTCTGCTGGCCGTTCTTGATGCCCCCAACCAGCATGCTGCTTCCCATGATCAGGAGCGACGTTCCGATAATCGAACCCGAGATGCTGGCCTTCACCAGTTGCAGCAGGCCACTCTGCAGCGCGACGACCGTGATGATGAGTTCGGCCATGTTGCCGAACGTGGCGTTGAGCAGTGCGCCAATGCGCGGCGACGTATGCTCACCGACAAGCTCCGTTGCATTGCTCATCAGCGCGGCCAACGGCACCAGCGCGCCTGCGGAGGAAAGGAATATCCAGGTGTGCCCGACGTCGAAAAACCAGAGCAGACCCGTCGCTGGCACGAGCATGAGTAGACCGTAGAGAAACTTCATCCCACCTCAACCGTCTCGAGCGACTCACTCGAAGGAAGCGAAAATTGAGCCCGGCCACGCGACCGGGCAATTTCGTTTGTTGAGGCCGGCACGTCGACCCGTCAGGTCCGACGTCCTGAGATCAGTAGCCGATCTGCACGCGCTGCCGGTATTCGGGAAGTGGCTGAACGGCATAGGCACCGCTCGCTTTGGCGGTCGCCTCGACGATCGCACGGGCGGTGTCGATCGACGTGATACAGGGAATGCCGCGCTCGACTGCCGCGCGTCGGATCTGGAATCCGTCCAGCACTTCCTTCTGCGCCGGCCCTGGTGTGTTGATTACGGCATTAACGGTGCCGTCAAGAATGATGTCGAGGATATCGGGCGACCCAGCACCGATCTTCTTCGGTACGAACTGCACCGGAATGCCCGCTCGCAAGATCATGCGCGAAGTTCCCTCGGTGGCGTAGATGCGGTATCCGAGTTCGGCCAACTTCTCGATCCAGGGGAGCGCGTCCGTCTTGTCGTCGTCGCTAATGCTCAGCAGTACCGCGCCGTTCGCCGGCAAGGCCATGCCCGCCGCAAGCAATGCCTTGTAAAACGCCGGGGCAAACTCCCGGTCGATTCCCATCGCCTCACCGGTCGACTTCATTTCGGGGCCGAGATGGACCTCGACGCCACGCAGCTTGTTCATCGAAAAGATCGGAGCCTTTACCGCCACCAGTGGCTGTCGCGGCCAGAGTCCGCCACTGTAGCCCTGCTCCTTCAGCGTGCGTCCGAGCATGCAGTTGGTCGCCAGGCGCACCATCGGCACCCCGGTCGCCTTACTCAAGAACGGGACGGTGCGACTGGCACGCGGGTTGACCTCCAGCACATAGATGCGTCCACCGTGGATCACGTACTGGATGTTGATCAGACCGATCGCTCCGATCGACAGCGCGATGTCGGCCGTGTACGCCACGATCTGGTCGACTTCCGTCGGATAGAGGTTGACACCCGGGTAGGTCGCAAAGCTGTCCCCAGAATGGACACCTGCGCGCTCGATATGCTCCATGATGCCCGGGATCAGGACCTCGGTGCCGTCGCAGATCGCGTCGACTTCGACCTCTTTACCGGGCAGGTATTTGTCGATCAGGATCGGTCGCCGATCGCTGAACGAGACCGCCGTATTCAGATACCGGGCCAGGTACTCCTCGCTGTAGACAACCTCCATGGCGCGACCACCGAGCACGTACGACGGGCGGACCAGCACCGGATAGCCGATGCGCGTGGCGGTGTCGAGCGCCTCGGTGAGCGACGTGACAGCCGCGCCCGGCGGCTGTGGGATTCCGAGCCCCTGCAGAAATTCCTCGAACCGGCGACGATCCTCGGCGATGTCGATCACGTCGAGCGGGCTCCCAATAATTGGCACATCGCGCTGGTTCAACGGCTCGGCCAGGTTGATGGCCGTCTGCCCACCAAACTGCAAGATCACGGGCGCCAGGTCGCTGTGATTGACCTGCGCCTCGTGACGGATCACCTCGAACACGCTCTCGTCGTCGAGCGGCTCGAAGTAGAGGCGATCGGATGTGTCGAAATCGGTCGAGACCGTTTCGGGATTGCTATTGATCATGATCGACGCGCGACCAGCATCACCCAGTGACCGCGCCGCCTGGACGCTGCAGTAATCGAACTCGATGCCCTGTCCGATGCGGATTGGGCCCGACCCGACCACGACCGCGCTCGGCTTGTCCAGCGGCCAGACTTCGTCCTCCTGCTCGTACGTGCTGTAGAAGTACGGGGTAACCGCTTCAAACTCGGCCGCGCAGGTGTCGACCATCTTGTAGACCGGCACGATGTTCGCGCCGTATCGCTGCGCGCGAATTTCCTCGACCGCCTTGCCCGACAGTTGTGCGATTTGAACGTCCGAAAAGCCCGCGCGCTTGGCGTTCCAGAGAAGCAGGTCAGTTATCGGTTCCTCACGTAACTGCGTCTCCAGATGAACGATCCGCTGTAGCTTGCGCGTGAACCAGGGATCGATGTAGCTGACCTCGCTGACCTGCTCCGGTGTCGCCCCACGACGCAGCGCCGCCGCGATCGCCCAGAGCCGCAGGTCGTTTGGCCGGCGAATCTGCTCCCACAAGACGTGCTCATTCTCGTCCCAGATCAGGTCCTCCCAAAGAAGATCGCTCTGATCCGATTCCAGCGAGCGGACGGCCTTCTGCACCGCCGCCTCGAACGAGCGGTCGATGGCCATCACCTCGCCAGTCGCCTTCATCTGCGTGTCAATCGTGCGCTCAGCCCGGCGAAACTTGTCGAACGGCCAGCGCGGGATCTTCACCACACAGTAGTCGAGCGCCGGTTCAAAAGCGGCCGTCGTCTTCTGTGTCACCGAGTTCGCCAGTTCGTCGAGATGCTTGCCAACCGCGATCTTGGCCGCCACGCGGGCGATCGGATACCCGGTTGCTTTCGACGCGAGCGCAGAGCTTCGGCTGACGCGTGGGTTGACCTCGATCACGTAGTATTGGAAGGAGTGCGGGTCGAGTCCGAACTGGATGTTGCAGCCACCCTCGATGCCGAGTGCGCGGATGATCTTGAGCGAGGCCGAGCGGAGCATCTGGTACTCGCGATCACTCAGCGTCTGGCTGGGCGCGACGACAATACTATCGCCCGTGTGCACGCCCATTGGGTCGATATTTTCCATGTTGCAGATCGTGATGCAGGTATCGTTGGCGTCCCGCATCACCTCATACTCGACCTCTTTCCAGCCAATGAGGGCGCGTTCTAAGAGGATCTGATGAATCGGGCTGGCGCTGAGACCGCTGGCCACGATGCGGTCGAGCTCCTGCGGTGTCGTCGCGATTCCGCCACCGGTACCACCCAGGGTATAGGCTGGACGGATGATCATCGGCAGGGGCACCTGTTTGGCGAACTCACGCGCTTCCGCCAACGAGTGGATAATGGTGCTCTCGATGACCGGCTCGTCGATCTCGATCAGTAAGTTCTTGAAGAGCTCGCGGTCCTCGGCTTTCTTGATCGACTCGATCGGGGTACCAAGCAAGCGCACGTTGTACTTATCGAGGATGCCTGCATCGGCCAGCTGCACAGCCAGGTTCAGGCCGGTCTGACCACCAAGCGTTGGAAGCAGGCCATCCGGCCGCTCGCGAATGATGACGCGTCGCAACACCTCGACGGTCAGCGGCTCGATGTAGACCACGTCGGCGATATCTTCGTCGGTCATGATGGTCGCTGGATTGGAATTGACCAGAATCGAGCGGATGCCCTCTTCACGCAGCGCTCGCAGCGCCTGCGATCCGGCATAGTCGAACTCCGCCGCCTGTCCGATCACGATCGGCCCCGAGCCGATCACGAGCACGCTGGAAAGAGGTTTCGGGGTCTCAGCCATGGTTATTCGCGCTCCTGCTTGCCTGCCGAACCGTTCGTCTGGGATTGACGCTGGTCTTGGTACGCCTTCACCCGCTCGATGAATCGATCGAAGAGATACTGGTTGTCCTGCGGTCCGGGAGATCCCTCCGGGTGATATTGAATTGAGAAGACCGGCAGCGACTCGTGCTCCAGCCCCTCGACCGAGCCGTCGTTCAGATTGATCTGGGAGACGCGCCAGCCTTTGTCGACCGGCACACTTGCCGCGTCCACCTGATAGCCATGGTTTTGCGATGTGATGTGGACCACTCCGCTCGCCAGATCTTTGACCGGGTGATTGCCGCCTCGATGGCCGAACTTCAGCTTGCTCGTATGCGCGCCGACGGCGAGTGCGAGCAGTTGATGACCCATGCAGACACCCATGTACGGGACACCCGAGTCGAGAAGATCCTTGACTATCGTTACCGCCGAGCCGGAGTTGACCGGGTCGCCGGGCCCCGGCGAGGTAAGCACGCCGTCGACTCCCAGAGCGAGAATGTCGCTCGCCGGCGTATCGTAGGGTACGACGGTGACGTGAATGCCGCGTCGCTGCAGAGAGCGAATAATGTTCTCCTTGACACCACAGTCAACCACCGCCAGGTGAATCTGGCCGTCATCCCGGAGGTCACGCTCCTCCGGAGTCGTGACCCGTTCGAGCACGTTCGCGTCGCCGGGCGACCAGGCGTGGCGCGCACGCTCGCGAAGCTGCTCGTCGCTGTGATTGGCCGCGTCGGAGACCAGCAGGGCACGCATGTCACCATTCGAGCGGATGTGCCGGGTCAGCGCTCGGGTATCGACCGAGTGGAGCGCCGGAATGCCATGTTCCTTGAGATAGCTGGCGAAGGTTCCTTGCGAGCGCCAGTTCTCCGGCTCGTCGCAGTATTCCCGCACGATCATCCCGGCAATCCACGGCTGCCGCGACTCCTCGTCGTCCGGCGTCACGCCGTAGTTGCCAATGAGTGGATAGGTCATGCAGACGATCTGACCGTAAAACGAGGGGTCGGTCGCAACCTCCTGGTAGCCAGTCATGGTTGTGTTGAAGACGGCTTCGCCCTCGGCGTCGACTTCAGCACCGAACGGCTCGCCGCGAAAGATGCGCCCGTCTTCCAGTACGAGCGCGCCGGACAATCGCAAATCAGGCACGATAACGAATCACCCCTTCCACCATCGTCATGCTCACCTGCCCCTGGAGATTGATTCCGAGCAGTGGCGTGTTCTTACTCTTTGAAAGAATTGTCGAACCATCGACCACCCAGCGGGCGTCCGGGTCGATCACGGTAACGTCCGCGACCGAACCGGGAGTCAGAGACCCGCCGGGCAGGTTGAAGAGCCGGGCCGGTCGCATCGACAGCAGGTCTACCAGCAGCGGAAGCGGCAGACGGCCGTCGCGCACCAGTTCGAACAGCAGCGGCACCGCGAGCTCGAAGCCGATCATGCCGGACGCAGCCTTAGTCAGGTCGGACGGCTTATCGGATGGCGCGTGTGGCGCGTGATCGGTCGCGATAATGTCGAACGTTCCATCGAGCAGCCCGCCGAGCAGCGCTCGCGCGTCGTCAGCCGTCCGGAGCGGCGGATTCACCTTGGCGTTCGGATCGGGACCGGGAACGTCGTCGAACGACTGACCATCGACAAAGGATCGACGGCCTGCTACCCACTCGTCAGTCAGCAGCAGGTGATGCGGCATCACCTCGGCCGTCACCTTCACCCCATCAAGCTTCGCTCGGTGGACCAGGTCCCGACCGCGAGCCGTGCTTACGTGCAGCGCATGCAGCCATCCGCCGGTGACGCGCGCGAGTTCGATGTCGCGATTCAGGGTGATCTCCTCAGCGGCCGCCGGAATCCCCTGAAGGCCCAATTCGCGCGAGACCTCGCCCTCGTGCATCACGCCGCCATTGATCAGCGTCCAATCCTCGCAGTGGACCATGATCGGCAGACCGGATTCGGCCGACCACGCCAGTGCTTCCCGCATCGCCTGCGAGTTGCGGGCGCTGTCACCGTCGTCAGAGAACCCAATTGCCCCCGCGTCCGCCATTGCCTGCAGGTCCGCCAGAGCATCCCCGGCCCGGTTCATGGTAATCGTGCCGATCGGGAAGATGCGTACCGGCAGATCGGCCGCGCGCGAGACGATGTCCGCGATGCGGTCGGCCCGATCGAGCGGCGGATTCGTGTTCGGCATACAGCAAACTGAGGTAAATCCGCCGCGCAGCGCGGCCAACGCACCAGAGACGAGCGTCTCCTTGGCCGTAAAGCCCGGATCACGCAGGTGAGCATGGACGTCGATTAGACCCGGCGTGACGATCATCGCTGTGGCATCGATCTCGTCCGCGCCACCTGACACCTGCAGGCTCTCGCCGATGTCGACGATCTTGCCGTTGTCGATCAGCACGTCGGCCACGGCATCCAGATGCTGCGACGGATCGACCACGCGGCCATTACGAATCACGATTGGCACGGCCGCTCCCTCCGAAACGTCCCGGACAAGAAAAAAGGCCTTTGGGTTCGGCCTGAACCCAAAGGCCTGCATTCATTCGCAGTGTCAACGTTGTGAGGCTGGTGATAATGAAGTTGCTTCAAGGTCCAGCTTCCCTGTGTCCGTACACAGTCGCAATCAAGTTATCCGGTCGATTATACCGGGGAGGAACGTGCGGGTCAAGGAGGCGGAACGAGGAGTCCGGAAACGAGCGTCGTTGGTTGGCGGACGAACGAGCATCTGCCACGGGTCGAAGGAGCTCGATGATCCGATCCCCGAGTTGTGCATAGTTGCCCGGGAGTGATGCGGTTTGATGAACGAGAGCTGCACCCTCAACTCTCGTTGCGCCGGGGATACGGGCTGACGAACGACGTCGGCGTGTTCGTGTCTATTCACGCGGGGCTAATGGTCATTGACGAATTGATTCAGTACCTGCGTGTCCGTTCACGCGGGGCTAAAGCCGCCGCGCTACAAAGCCGAAGTCCACTGAAGGGACTCATTTTGTGTGATGTTCGCCATTACGTGATCGTGTTGGTACTCAATCGGTCACTGAAGCCCAGCCCCTTCAGTGGGCTTCGCGTTTGTAGCCCGGGAGTATACTCGCCGGGCGCACGTGGACAAGGACCGAATCAATTCGTCAATCACCATTACTCCCGCGCGCGCGCGACCAATCGCCGGATTAATTCGTCAATGACCGTTAACCCCGCGTGGACGGACACGCAGGTACCGAATCAATTCGTCAACCACCGTTTCTCCCGGGCGCACGCGACCAATCATCGAATCAATTCGTCAATGACCATAAGCCGCCGCGCTAAAGCACATTGCAGTCCACTCCAGGGAATGAGTTCCTCCCAACTTTCGCCATTGCACCGCGGATTTGCCACCAATTCGACAACGGAATGCAGTCCCTTTAGTGGACTTCGCTTTGTAGCCCGGGAGTTTACTCCCGGGTGCGCGGCCAATGACCGAGGTTGATCCTCAACGACCAGGAATCTGGCCTGGCGGATCTGCCATTGCACTGCCGCATTCAGTAGTTGCGCACTGGTCCTGCTAGTGGAGTTCGCTTCATGTAGCCCGGTCAGTTTGCTCCCATGCCCACGTAATCTGACTAAGCGGTCAACTCGCCAGACACCAATGAATCGGGCGCGCTTCCATGAGAATCTACGATGATCTCAGGTGGGACAATCGTCTCTCACGCCCCCTGCCGTTGAATCATCTCGTTCAATATCCCGAGAGTGTTGGCCTTGGCGTCGGGGCCGACTTCGGTCGCCGGACCGACGCAGGACGGGCAGCCCGACTCGCAGCCGCAGGAGCGGACTAGATCGCGTGCGCCACGCAGCAGTTCGAGGTGCAGGTCGTAGAGTCGTGGGCTAAAGCCGATGCCGCCCGGCACGCGGTCGTAGATGAAGACCGTTGCGCGATCGGTGAAGGGCGAGCGGACCTGTGGGAAAACCCCGACGTCGCGCGGATCGCACATCAGATAGAGGGGCGCAATGTTCTGCAGCGCGTTCGCCATGCCGGTCAACGCGCCCTGAAGCTGTGCTTCGCGCATTCGGCCGCTGATGTCGGACGGGAGGGAGAGCCAATAGGCTGACGTGTGCATCTGCTCTTCCGGCAAGTGAATCTTGCCCCAGCCGACGTTCTCGTGCGTGTGCAACTTGATCTTCTTGAACTGCGTCACGATGGCGCCGACCAGCACCTCGCCATGATGCCGCGCTGCCGACGGCTCGCCATCGCTGAACTGGTCGATCACCTGGACGCGCACCGAGAGACTGGCGTCGGTGTAGTAATCGACGTCCACCGGATGGACGTAGGCCTTCTTCTCGTCCCAGTCAAGCCGCTCGACGTGATATTGCTGCCCCTCGTGAATGTAGATGGCATCGGTGTGGACCAGCATTGGCGCGGCAAACGTATCCACTTCGCCGATGACCTGTGCCGCGCCTTTTTCACCGATGTCGATAATCACCACATTGGCTCGCGCGGCAGTGCGCAGGCTGACTTCCTCGGCCGGGTAGGTCTCGGCCGTCCAGTACCAGGTGCCGCCCGAGTGGTGCAGGATGCGCTCGTCCTCCAGAAATTCGAGGATTTCCGTTGGTTCGGACCGACCCGAACTGATCATCGTCCCGAAACGGCAGCTCGAACGCGGCGCATTTCAGGTGGTTGACGAGGATCAACAGGTTGTCCGGATTGATCAGCCCGTTCTCGGGACGACTCTCGAAGAAGTAATCCGGGTGCTGCACGATGAACTGGTCGAGCGGCGCGGAGGAGGCCACCAGGACTGCCAGCGAGACTCCCTCGCGCCGTCCGGCGCGGCCAGCCTGCTGCCAGGTGCTGGCGATCGTGCCGGGATAGCCGGTCATGACGCAGGCATCGAGCGAACCGATGTCGACGCCGAGCTCAAGCGCGTTGGTCGAGACGACCGCTCGCACCGAGCCGTCCCGCAGACCGCGCTCGATCTCGCGCCGCTGGCGCGGCAGGTAGCCGCCGCGGTAGCCGCGCACTCCGTCAGATGCACCGAGCTTGGGCGGCAACGCCTCGCGCAGGTAGGTCAGCAACACCTCGGCAGTCACACGCGCCCGGGCGAAGACGATCGTATGGACGTTCTTGCGGATCAGCTCGGTGGCAACCGCTGTCGCTTCCAGCGTCGACGAGCGTCGAATACCGAGCTGCCGGTTCACCACCGGCGGGTTGTAGAAGGCGATCTCGCGGCGGCCGTGCGGCGCGCCGTCGCGGTCAATAACCGTTACTGGTGCCTCGATCAGGTGCTCGGCCAGCTCCTTCGGATTGGCGATGGTCGCCGACGCCAGGATGAAGATGGGCGACGAGCCGTAGTGCGCGCAGATGCGCCGCAGGCGCCGGATGACGTTGGCGACGTGCGAGCCGAAAACGCCGCGATAGCCGTGCATCTCGTCGATCACCACGTAGCGCAGCTGCTCGAAGAGGCTGTGCCACTTGGTGTGGTGCGGCAGGATGCCGGAATGGAGCATGTCCGGATTGGTGATGACGACGTGTCCAGCGGTGCGGATGAGCCGCCGCACGTTAGCTGGCGTGTCACCGTCGTAGGTGTGCGTCTTTATGTCGGCTCCAGCCGCCTCGATCAAGCTGTGCAGGTTGGAGTACTGGTCCTGCGCCAACGCCTTGGTCGGAAACAGGTAGAGGGCTCGGGCGGTCGGATCGCTCATGATCGTATTGAGCACCGGAAGGTTGTAGCACAGCGTCTTGCCCGACGCGGTCGCCGTGACAACAGCGGTGTGGCTGCCCTCTTGGACGCTCTGAAACGCGTCCGCCTGATGCGTGTAGAGGTTTGCAATTCCGCGTGACCGCAGCGCTTCGACCAATCTCGGATTCAGCTGCGAGGGGAAATCCGCCGTCGCGGCCGGGATGGCCGGTATCGAGCGCCAGTAAACGATGTTCGATGCGAAGCGCGGATCGGCCCGGAAATCCTCGATGGCTTGCGACACCGACAATGGCAGCCTCCGTGACGGTGGTAGGGTCGCGACGACTAACAGCGAACAAACGTTCTGCGGACAGGTCGATTATAGCAGTGAACGTGCGCTACCGTTGAGCCGGAGCCAGTTCCGCGAGCCGGGCTATGATGTGGTCGACAAGCGCGAAGGCGCGCGAACCAAGTTCCGCCTCGACAGCCCGAAGCGACGGTAGTCCTTCACCTCCCTGCGCGCTGGCAACCTGCAACTCGTTATTCGAGATGTCCTTGATCGCCATCATCGGCGTTTTGAAGATGGCGCAGACCTGGGCGATGGCTGCCGCCTCCATGTCCTCGCAGAGTGATCCGTGCCGGTCGTGCAGGCCGCCAATGCGCGCCGGATCCTGCGTCCAGCAGTCGGCCGAAGCCACGATTCCGTCATGAACAGTCACCGCCGGCGCGTCCTTTCGTGCCCATGGCCAGGGCTCCGGGCGCCAGCCATGCGCGATCTCGCATGCCAGGCTCAAGAGCGAGCGGTCGGTTCGAATGACATCGGTCAGAATCGTCTGTCCGTCCACGTCAAAGCGAAATCCGGCGTAGCGCTCCTCACCGGTCGGCATGATGGTGAGCGACAGGTGGGCGACGACGCCTTCGGCAATGACCACGTCTCCCGGATGTATATCTTCGCGATGCGCGCCAGCACAACCAAAATTGAGCACCATCGATGGATGACGGGTGGTTAGCAGCGCGGACGTCGCCGCCGCGGCGTTGACCATTCCGATACCAGTGACCACCGCGACGACCGGCAGGCCATGCAGCGTCCCGCGATGCATGGTGTATGGTCCGAGGCGCTCGGTCGAGGCGCCTTCCAGCCGCTCCAGCGCATGCCGCATCTCGCTGCTCATGGCCGCCACCAGCGCGACTGGTCGCTCTCGCTCACGGAAATCGATCCTTCTGCCACTGCACGCTCCTCGACAGATTCGTCAGCCGCTTTCCGCCATTGAATCGAGTGGCGAGCCGCCAGTCAACCGGGACACACCGGTGAGCGACATGCATGAGTTGAGATTGACCATATGTTGCCGCGCGTGAGAGACTGGAACAGATCCGGAGTCGCGGATCACAAACGAACGCCTCGATTGTCGTGAAGCGGCAGCGGGTGCCAGTCATGATCACGGCTGGTTCACGCGGGGGAACACCGGTGCGAATCCGGGGCTGTGCCGCAACTGTGACGCTGGGAATTCCCGGCGAAGCCAGATCGCCCATCGCTGTCGCGTCCAACAACTCCTCGAGCGAAGGAGAAAGGACGCCTCATGCGCACTATCCTCGAAGAATGAGCCTCCATTTACCAGCCTAATCCCGACCTTGGCTGTCGTGGACTCGTCCACGCTGAAATGGAGGATGTCATTGCGTATTCGCATTATGTTGAGCCTTGCCGTGCTGCTGCTACTGAGTAGCTGGGCCATCGTTCCGGTCGCCGCGGCCTCGAATGACCCCACGGTCGATCCGGCGATTGCCTGGCTGCAGAGCCAGCAGCAGCCTGACGGTGGGTTTCTCGGATTCAGCGGTAAGTCCGATCCCAGCACGACCACCGATATCGTCGTCGCACTGGCGGCGACCGGAGACGATCCGACCACAATCGCCAACGGCGGTCCTTCGGCGGTCGACTACCTTCGTTCCCAAACAGCGACCTACGCCAGTACGACCGGGGGCGCGGCCAAGCTCACGCTGGCCGTCGTGGCGGCGGGTCTGGATCCGCGCGACTTCGGCGGTAAGAACCTGGTGCGAGACATCCTGCGAAAGCAGGATCCGAGTGACGGGTTGTTCGACCCGCAGCTCTATGTCCATGCCTACTCCATGCTGGCGCTCTCAGCGGCTGGGCAGACCGTGCCAGCGTCCGCAGTCGTGGCGCTCGAGCAGCACCAGGCGGTCGACGGCGGCTGGGCCTTTACGGGAGAGACGGCAGCGGGCAAGTCGGACAGCAACACCACGGCGGTCGCGATCGAGGCGCTCGTCGCCAGCGGACATCGTTCGTCAGTCACAATCTCGAAGGGGAAGGCCTATCTCGCGTCGCTGAAAGATCCGAATGGTCTGTACGCCTCACAGCCGGTCACCGGTGGGCCGCTCGTCGGCGACGCGAACTCAACGGCGCTGGTCGTGCAGGCCATGCTCGCTACGGGATCGTCGGCTGATTCAGCAGATGTTTCAAACGCGATCGCGGCGCTCGACAAACTTACCAACCCGTCGGGTGCGTTCTACTACCGCACGGACGTAACCGACGACAACTTACTGGCGACAGCCCAGGCTATCCCAGCCATCGAGGGCAAGCCGCTTCCGATCTGGCCGGTCCACGCTCCGGGCCGCACGCTTGAACAGGCCAAAGCCAAGGCCGAGCCCGGTGACGCGCAGCGCTGCGCCTTCTTCCCACAGACCGGCCACAACGCCTGCCAGGGTTTTCTGGCCTACTGGAAACACTTTGGCGGTCTCGACGTCTTTGGCTACCCACTGACCGAAGAGTTCACGACGGTCGACCCAGCGACCGGCCAGCCGACCACGGTACAGTACTTCGAGCGGGTCAGATTTGAGTGGCATCCGGGTTCAGCTCCGCAGCGGTATGACGTTCAGCTCGGCCGAATCGGATCGGAGCAACTGAGCGCGCCATGACCGGTCGAAGACTTCCCGGACCGCTCTCAGATGCGTTGCTGCGTGGCCTGCTCCTCGCCAGTCTCCTGCTGGTCACGAGCGCTCCCGCGCATCTGTCGGCGTCAACTCCGACCACCCGGCTCAACGCAGCCGGATTGGTCATCAAACACGGTGACGGCAGCGTCCTGTACTACTATGTGCCGTTCAGCGATGCTGAGGTGGGGGGCACCGATCTCCTCCAACGTGTGGGACTCGACATCGACGTTGCTCCGTTCGCGGGTCTTGGCCAGGCGGTCTGTCGGATCGGCGGCGAGGGATGTCCCAGTAGCAACTGCTGGTGCAAGAGCTACTCCAATCCATCCTTCTACTGGCGCTATGAAAAACTGGGCGCGGACGGACGCTGGGTTGCTCTGCCATACGCGGCGAGCAAGCCGTCGGTTCACGACGGTGACGTCATCGGCTTCTCCTGGTCATCGCAGGACGGCGATCTGCCGAACGTGACGCTCCAGCAGATCGCTGCGATGAACGGCATCGCCTTGGCGCCGACGCCGAAGCCGGAAACACAACCCGCGACAGTGCCTCCTGCGACAACCGCGGTCGCGACTCCTACCGCGCGCGCAACGTCGAACGGGACCGCGGCCGTCGTCGGCGTTGAGGTCAAACCTTCGGGAACCATCACTCCTGTCAACACACACGCCACGACCAACGGAGCCGGCGGGAGGTCATACGCCTGGTTTGGCGCGGGAATCGTGCTGATTGCATTGCTCGGCGTGGTCGTGGTCTCGCGACGACGGCGGTCCCGGCCATGAGGAGACGGGCAAATCCGACCGTCTGGCTGGCCTGGGGAGCGGCGGTCACCATGGCCACGATCACGACGCGCAACCCGCTCTATCTCACGTTGACACTGCTCGCAACGCTGGTCACGTATCTTGCCTGCCGTCCGGACGCCCGCGAACTCTCAATTTGGGGACTGGTGATCAAGATTGGTGGTTTCGTGGCAGTCGCCACCGTGGGCTTCAATCTCGCCACCGCGCACGCCGGCGATGACGTGATGTTTCGCGTGTCGAGCCGTGTACCGATCGTGGGTGGCGCCATTACGGCCAACGCGCTGCTCTACGGCGTTTCGTCGGCATTGGCGATCTTCACGCTGATCGTCGCCGCGGCGACCTTCGCGTCGGTCGTCGACCGCATCTCACTCCTGGGCCTGGTTCCGGCCCCGCTGGCGTCGGCGGGAGTCGCGGCGGTGATCGGCCTGAGCTTTTTCCCGCAAACGCTCAACTCACTGCGACAGGTACGCGAAGCGCAGGCCGCGCGTGGCTTCCGCGTCCGATCCATTCGCGACGTCACTCCACTCGTGGTACCGGTCCTGTCGCTCGGCCTTGACGGCGCATTCGACCTGGCGGAGGCAATGGAGAGCCGCGCATTTGGCGGGGCGATGCGCCAGCGACCGAGTCACCGGCTGGTCTTCCCTGCCAGCGCCCTCCTGGTCCTCTTGTCGGTCGCCTGCATGATCGGCGGGTCTACTCCCGCGGCCGCGGTGCTCGGCATTTTCGGAGTCGCGTGCGCCGGATACGGCCTGTTTGCGGGAAATATGGCGCTATCACGTTACCGGCCGCTGACGTGGACACGGAGCGATCTCATCGTTCTGGCAACGTCTCTGGTGAGCCTCACGGTCATCACCGGCGTCGTCCTCTTCGCGTCGCGGCTCATCGAGTGGTCTCCGTTCCCCATCGCGCACACTCCGCCGTTCTCGCCGGTGGTCGGCGCCGCCTGCCTGCTGCTCGCCGCACCGGCGCTCCTGATGGAACGACGCACATGATCCGGTTTGAGCACGTCTCGTTTCGTTATGCGAACCAGACAGTGCCTGCGCTTGTCGACTTCGAGTGGTGCGTTCCACGCGGGTCGGTTGCCGTGGTGACCGGACCGTCGGGCTCCGGCAAGTCGACGCTGGCGCGCTGCGTCAATGGCCTGATTCCGCATTTCCACGGTGGCAGCTTCGGTGGCCGCGTGCTCGTCTCCGGGAATGACACGCGCGCTTACGCCACGGCGGACCTCAGTCGATGGGTTGGATTCGTAGCGCAGGTGCCCGAGTCGCAGTCCATTACGGACCGGGTCGAGGATGAGCTGGCGTTCGGCCCGCAGAATCTCGGCTTGGGCTCGTCCGAGCTCCGGCTGCGCGTCGAGGAAACCATCGACCTGCTGGGGCTCAACCACCTCAGGTACCGAATGCTCGAGACGCTCTCCGGAGGCGAACGCCAACGCGTCGTCATCGCCGCGGCCATGGCGATGCGGCCGGAGGTGCTGGTGCTGGACGAGCCGACGTCACAACTCGATCCGACCAGCGCGGACGAGATCTTGTCGACGCTTCGACGACTGAACGATGAACTGGGAACGACGATCCTGCTCGTCGAGCACCGGCTCGATCGGGTGCTCGGCATGGCCGATCAGCTGCTGGTGATCAACAGTGAAGGGCGGATAGACGCGAGCGGTCCGCCACGGCAAGTTCTCCGTCAGTCCCCTGGCCCACCACTGGTCGAAGCTGCCAGGGAACTCGACTGGCGACCGCTCCCCTTGACGGTGCGAGACGCACACGCGTTTATTCACGGTTCCAGGTTAGGCCTCACTCAACGCGAGTCGACGCGAATGGATGGGAATGTTGGTCGCCCCGCGATCAGCTTTGAGCACGTCTCATTCGGCTACGACCGCCAGCCAGTCCTCGACCAGATCTCGACAACGCTCGCGGCCGGGTCGCTCACCGCCATCATGGGCCGGAACGGGAGCGGCAAGACGTCGCTCCTCAAGCTGGTGAATGGGCTTGGCACGTCCGTCGTCCGGCAGGGTACTGGTCGACGGCAACGACATCACCGACCGGTCGACCGCCGACCTGGCACCGACTATCGGGTATCTGCCGCAGAACGCTGGAACGATTGCTCTTCAACGATACGGTCGAAGCGGAGCTCCGCTTTACGCTCCGTCAGCGACGTGTCACCGACGATGTTGCTGCCATGCTGGAACGACTCGATCTGAGCGCTCTGGCGCTCCAGAATCCGCTGGATCTCTCCGGTGGCGAGCGACTTCGCGCCGCGCTGGCCGCGATTCTCGATCGGGCGTCCACGCATCTTGCTGCTGGACGAACCGACCCGCGGCGTCGACGCGACGATGAAGACACGGCTTGGCCGGCCTGTTCCGGAATTGGCCGCCGAAGGCGTGGCAGTCGTTCTGGCAACGCATGACGTCGACATGGTAGCCGAATACGCAGATCGCGTCGTGATTCTTGGTGGATGGCGAGATCGTGGCCGACGGCAGTCCGCACGATGTGATGCCCGGATCGCTCGTATTTTCAACGCAGATCAACCGGGTATTCGGGGGTCGTTTGCTGACACTTGGCGACGTGCGAAGGTTGCACTTCCGAGCCGAGGAGCTTTAGCCGATGGTCCGCCGTTCGCTGAACTGACCGGCGTCGTACGTTCGTCGGTTATTGGCGATCGAGGGCTTCCCCGTATACTGCCATTGACGATCCCCATCCTAATCCAGCTGTCGTACGCGATCGACCTGTCCCGGAAGGTAGCTCAAATGAAGCTCGTTGTCGCCATTGTTCAGGATGAAGACGCCGACAATCTCGTCAACGAGATCGTCGGCGCGAATTTCCGTGTCACGCGCGTCAGCAGCACCGGCAGCCTGCTGCGAACGGGCAACACGAGCCTGATCGTCGGTGTTGAGGATCACGGAGGTCGCGACGTATGGAGGCTCTGATCCGCTCCACCTGCAAGCGGCGCACGCAAATTGCCGTGCCGCTACTCGCCCGCGCTGGAACCAGGACTTGCTCTATCTGGCGGAGAACTTCGAGGTCGAGATTGGCGGCGCGATCATCTTCGTCCTCAACGTCCAACGATATGAGCGACTTTGAGCCGAATATTGGCGGATTTCAGCGTTGACCAGAATGCATAAGAACGATATGATTAGAACCGATTTAGAACATTCTTTCTAGAATCGACGAGGACGAGACGCTACCGAGAGAGGCGAAGACGAATGGCTGAACGAGATCGCGCGATCGAGCTTGCGATGTCGCAGATCGAGCGGCAATTTGGCAAAGGCTCGATCATGAAGATGGGCGAGGCATCGTCTCGCATGCAGATCGATTCGATCCCGACCGGCTCGATCGCGCTTGACATGGCGCTCGGGGTCGGTGGTATTCCGCGCGGACGGATCACCGAGATCTACGGACCGGAATCGAGCGGTAAGACGACGCTGGCGCAGCACATCATCGCCGAAGCGCAGCAGCTCGGCGGCGTCGCTGCCTACATCGACGCCGAGCACGCGTTCGATCCCATCTATGCCGAGCGCTGCGGCATCAATCTGAACGACCTGCTGATCTCACAGCCGGACACCGGTGAGCAGGCACTCGAGATCGTCGAGACGCTCGTCCGCAGTGGCGCGATCGACGTGATCGTGATCGACTCCGTGGCGGCGCTGGTGCCCCGGGCTGAAATCGACGGCGACATGGGAGACTCTCACGTCGGCCTCCAGGCTCGACTGATGAGCCAGGCGCTGCGCAAGCTGACCGGCGCGATCAGCCGCTCCAAGACGGCGGTCGTCTTCATCAACCAGCTCCGTATGAAGATCGGCGTGATGTTCGGCAACCCGGAGACGACGACCGGTGGCAATGCGCTGAAGTTCTACGCGTCGGTTCGGCTCGACATTCGCCGGATCGAGGCGATCAAGCAGGGAACCGACTCGATCGGGATCCGGGCTCGCGTGAAGGTCGTCAAGAACAAGGTTGCGCCGCCGTTCCGGCAGGCTGAGTTCGACATCATGTACAACGAGGGGATCTCGGCCGAAGGGAGCATCCTCGATGTCGGCACCGACCTGGGCGTGCTGCGCAAGAGCGGCGCCTGGTACTACATGGGCGACGAGCGGCTCGGTCAGGGTCGCGAAAACGCCAAGGAATTCCTTCGCGCCAATTCTGATCTGATGCACGAAATCGAGATGAGCATCCGGTCAACTTCGCCGGAGCTGCAGTCGCGCATCAACTACGACGGCGCCGGACGTCGTCGAAGACGGGGTCGTCGAGGAGGTTGTTGACCTAGTTCCACGCCGAACCCGGAATTTCAAGAGCGTCGCGCTTCTGCGCGACGCTCGTTGTTCGTTACCCGCTGGGCCTCGGCTCCGCTTCAGACTGCTGCGCCGGCTCGACTCCCCTCGCCTCCGGCCCAGGTGCGTGACTCCATGGACGATCTGGGCCGAAGAAAATGCCAGCATCCCATGCCCACCATCGCCAGCGCGATTCCGCCGCCCAGCAGCAACTGGCCCATAGACGTGCCGGCCACTCCTCGCCGAAGACGAACGATGCAACGATGATCGGCACGATCGCTTGAAGCCCCCGATGATCGGCACGATTGCCGTGGCACGGCCCGATTGAAGCGCCGCTGATCTGGTTCGAAAACGCGACGATCGAGGTCACCGCCGGCGCCGATCGCAAGCACGATCAACGGCACCACGTGTTCGAGCGAGAGGAATTCCGTCACGCCCTTCGAATAGATGTTCGTCGCGCGTAGCCAAGTCCCGCCCCGACCCCGCTCATGTACGCAGCGGAGTAGCCGAAGAAGCGACTGGCAATGTCCGGGATGAAGATCACGGGGATGACGACGGCTGTCATTATCACCCAGCCGATCCAGTTCAACCCCGCCTTGCTCACACCACGGCGCTTCAATTCCCACGCCGACCATGCCAATCCCGATGGCCGCGATACCGATCGCCTCCAGCCGCTGCATCGTTTCGCCGAGACGCCAGCGAGCGAGAACCAGCATCACGCCGAATCCCGCGGCGTAGATAACCCGCTCCAGCGTCACTGAAATCTGCGTCAGGGCGAAGATCTCCAGGACACCAGCCGACCATCGACAGCCCGATACTCCACCAGCCCTGC
Source organism: uncultured Chloroflexia bacterium (assembly GCA_963728335.1). GTDB lineage: Bacteria > Chloroflexota > Chloroflexia > Thermomicrobiales > Thermomicrobiaceae > CALAGB01. Next base: position 1,980,104 of record CAVSJP010000002.1, on the reverse strand, counting down.
GAGCGTTCGGCAACGTGCGTCGTAAGTGACTTGCGATCCTGACCCTTTGATTCTTCCCGGGCGGCGAGCGCGAGCAGGACGATGCTGACGTTGTATGCCAGTGTCGCGCCAATCATGGCCAGCACGCCCAGCGCACGCCACCATCCGATGTTCACGGCAGCTGATTCCCCTTACCGCGCCTCACTTCGTGTGCCGCTTGAATCTCTCGGAACAAGATTCGTAATGGGCAGCAACTCGTCATTCCAAAACCACACGTTACGTTGATCTATGCCGGATCGCGCGTCATGACCGGCTCACTACGTTTCGCAACGCACAGCAGCCGCCAACATTCTGGTCGTCATCCAAGCCTGTCATCATCAAGATTTCGAGGATTCTCGTTCAATTCTACCCTCAAATGAGTAACCATTCGCACGCATATTTGACACGTGCAACTCGACCTACAGGATCGAATTCGCCGGATCGCATCACCTGCGCACTGATCTCCGTGCCGGGTCGGCTGCGGTATGATCCGTACACTCGAGCGCCAGACGCCTATCGCCGCCGTGAGATCCGGTCTCTAGCGGTCCGTCCAGTTGGCGCGAGGCGATCATTGGAAAAACCGGAAGACGTGACGAGGGGGAGAAGTGAAGCAACGAGATCATGCGGACGTGATCGTGCTGGGACTCGGGGGTATGGGTAGCGCTGCCGCGGCTCACCTTGCAAGCCGCGGAGTCTCGGTGATCGGATTGGAGCAATTCGATGCGAACCACGCAAACGGATCATCGCACGGTGAAACGCGCATCATCCGCAAGGCGTACTTTGAGTCGCCCGACTATGTGCCGCTGCTGGAGCGCGCCTACGAACTCTGGAACGACCTCGAGCAAGCGAGTGGTCAGGATCTCCTGACGATCAACGGCGGCTTGAATATCGGCACCATCGAGAGCGGCTTCGTCGCTGGATCAACGCAAAGCGCCCGCGAATACGGACTGAACGTCGAGGAACTGGACGCTGCTTCCGTACGGGAGCGGTTCCCTGGATTTCAGCTACCCGACGGCCTGGTCGCGCTCTTCGATCCTTCGGCGGGATTCCTCCGCCCGGAGCGCTGTGTCGCGGCTCATCTTGACCTCGCACGGCGACACGGAGCGGATCTGCGGTTCTCGACACGGGTTAGCGGATGGTCCGCAACCGATGGGCACGTCGAGGTTCAGACCTCGTCCAGCACCATCTCGGCCGACCGCTTGATCATCGCGGCTGGTCCGTGGAGCCAGACGATAATTACGGGCTGGAGCGCTCCGCTCGAGGTTTGGCGGATCGTGAACGTCCACTTCGATTCGACGGAGCCGGAGCGTTTCGCGCCCGAGCGCTGTCCGGTATTCCTGATCGAGGTACCCGAGGGCCACTATTACGGCTTTCCCGCGCTTCCTGATCAGGGCGTCAAGATCGGGCGCCACGACGTCGGTCAGGTTTGCACAGCGGACACGATCGACCGCAGCGTTGACCAGCACGAAATCGACATGCTCCGGCAGGTTCTTAACACCTACATGCCCGGCGCGTCGGGACCAGTCATGCGTACGCTCACCTGCATGTATACCAACACTCCAGACACCCACTTCGTGATCGACAAACATCCCGAGTTTTCCAACGTCGTCCTCGCCTGTGGCTTCTCAGGACACGGCTTCAAGTTCGCCAGCGCTGTCGGAGAGACGCTCGCGGACCTGGCGCTAACAGGCTCCAGTCGCTTCGATCTCGAGTTCCTGTCGGCCGGCCGGTTCGGCGCGACCGCGTAAGAATCGACGTTCGTCGTGCAAACGAAATGGACCCGCGTATGCGGGTCCATGTTTGGTCCTATTCGGTTCTTCGTGAGCAGCTCCTACGGCCCGATGCGCCGGGCGGTGTAGTAGCGTGGCCCCCAGTAGGAATCCCACAGGCTGCTGATCGTTACGCCGACGCTCTCGTTCGCCGCGCTGATGAATTGGCCGTTTCCAATATAGATACCAACGTGGGAGAGACCCCACTGATAGGTATTCTGTTGGAAGACCAAATCACCCGGCTGCAGGCTATTGGCATCCACATACGTCCCACTCGTGACCTGCGAACCCATATCGCGCGGGAATCCGCCGCCGGTCACCTGGTTCACCACGTAGTAGACGAAGCCTGAGCAATCGAAGCCGGACGGTGTCGTACCGGCCCAGACATATGGATACCCGAGGAATTTCATCGCCTCGTTGGCAATCTGCTGACCGATCGAACTCGTCTGCGTGGTGGCTGCCGGAGCATCACTTGACGCGACCGACTGCGAGGCGGCTGCCTGCGTCGGCTGCTTGTCGGTCTTGGAGAGGTACGCGCCGTACATCCAGCCCTTGGCACCAGAGAAATCGACGCCCCACCAGGTTTCACCAGAACTGTCCTGCTTGGGCCCGTCGATGATATGCACGACGGCGCCTTCCGGCGCGACACTCGCGACTCCAGAGTTGTAGCCGACGTCGTATCGCATGTTCAGGCCGTCGCCATTGGTGTTGACGATCTCTGCATTGTCACCCACGGCTAGCCCGGCCGGAGCCACGGGCGCCGGAGCGGCCGCCGCCTGTGCGCTGGCACCACTTCCGGAGTTCACCTGGATGAAGTCCCGCGACGAGAAGCCGGTCATTCCGCTGTATGACAGGTTGACCCAGACGTTTCCATCGGAGTCGGTCTGCTCAGCACCAACAACGTTCGCCGTGGCGCCTTCCGGTATGACTGTTAGCGTGTTGGAGTTGAGGCTGGCCGCGTCCCGCAACCGCAGGCCATTGTTGTTGGTTCCAACGATCTTTACCGACTCGCCGGACCCAGTGGCCGCGCGGGACAGGTAGTCGCTGACTATCCAGCCGGATTGTGAATCGTGCGAAACGTTGTACCACTGCGAACCATCCGACGCTGCTGACGGCCCCGAAATGACCGTGAGCGAGGTGCCGTCTGGATACGTGGTGATGACGTGTCCTGTGGAGTTACCGGCGTCCCGCATATTGACGCCGTCGCCGTTCGTATGAGCTACGACTGCCTCACCCCCGACGGTGAGGTTCGTGTCCGCCGCGACCGGCGCCACCATGAAGGCGGATACCGCCGAGGCGAGCAGCAACCCATAAACCAGGTGCCGCCGTTCTCTTCGAACGCCCAATCGTCCTTCCCTCCTGAGATCACCAGCCGGGCAAAGACCCGTCACGTTGTTGCACGCCATCAACATTCGTTCTGGCGTGCCAGTGACTTAGCCCTCTCTCGGACGCTTCGCCGCTGTTCGTCCCCACTTGACGGCGACCGATTCCGATTTCCGACCGTCGATTCGTTGGTCTACTCGACAGTGAACAGAGCAAATCGCTCATTCCCCCCGAAGGATCTCGTCCACCGGAGCCAACCAACTCAACCGCTTCGTGATTTCGAGTTTCTGTCAGTCAGGTTGCCAATCGTCTGATTCTTGGCGATGTCCCCCGACATCTGACTGAACACACGCAGGCTAGCACACGCTGCTCGTCAATGTCAACCATGAACCGGCACCTCGGCTGCGAACGAACGCAGGCGAAAAGAAGGTTCTAGAGTGAAGATTGTTGACGAATAGGCACTCCATGGGCAGAAAGATACTGCTTCGCCTCCGCAATTGTGTACGTGCCATAGTGAAAGATTGATGCGGCCAGCACCGCCTGGGCCCCGCCGGCCGTGACGCCCTGAAGCAGATGGTCCAACGTTCCGACGCCACCCGAGGCGATCACGGGCACCGTCACGTGCTCGACAATTGACCGCGTCAACTCCAGATCGTAGCCCTGCTTCATCCCGTCTGAATCCATACTGGTAAGGAGAATCTCGCCCGCGCCGAGTTCGACGCCCCGGCAGGCCCACTCAATCGCATCGAGGCCAGTCGGACGCCGGCCACCGTGCGTGTAGACAGTCCAGCGACCGACGTCCGTACGCCGGGCATCGATGGCGAGCACCACGCACTGGCTTCCGAAGCGCTCGGACGAATCTCGGATCAATTCGGGACGTGCGACCGCCGCGCTGTTCAGGCTCACCTTGTCCGCACCGGCCCTGAGCAGCCCGTAAACGTCGTCGGACGTTCGAACGCCTCCCCCCACTGTCAGTGGGATGAAGACCTGACGCGCCGTCTCTCGAACGACGTCAATCATTGTCGCCCGGCCATCGCTGCTGGCACTTATGTCGAGAAAAACGAGTTCGTCGGCCCCTTCGGCATCGTACCGTGCGGCCAGTTCCACCGGGTCTCCGGCATCACGCAGGCCCTGGAACTGAATCCCTTTGACAACCCGGCCTTCGGTGACGTCCAGGCACGGAATGATGCGTTTTGTCAACATTAACGACCGCTACTCCTGATTGCCCGAGTTGGCCTGATCCGCCATGCGCTGTTCCGCTTGACGGCGTGCGTCGGTGACCTGTTCGAGCTCCTGCTGCGCTTGTTCCAGTCGCAGCCGTGCTCGCTGTTCGTTCACGTACCACAGCTCACGCCGGAGCCGCTGGTCTACTCGGTTCAGTTCCTCCAACTGCATCTCGATAATCGTCAGCCGGTAGGCCAGATCTCGATCGACTTCGTCGAGCTGCTCTGTGCGCGCCGTGAGTCGCTCGAAGCGCTGGGTGGTGGCGATGTCGAGGTTGTTGAGCTGCGCCTCGGCCTGTTGACGACTCTCTTCGATCCGGTCAGCGGCCAGGTCGTCTCGCTCGACTGCCTGCTCGTGATAGCGGACGATCTCACCTTCAAGACGCTGTTGAGCTTCGCGGAGCGCATCGAAATTCGGCCACACGTTGGCCAGCGTCTTTTCCAGGTCGTCGACGCGCGTCGTTACCGCGTTGACCCCGCCGAATTCATCCGCGATCCGAACATTGACGTTCTCGATCTGCTGAATCACTTCCGTCAATCGCCGGCGCCCATCCTGATCGACGATCTTGGTAGCATCGTCAATTCTCAGTACATCCCGCTGTTGACGTTCGAGCTCCACTCGAAGATTTTCGATCGAATCGCGGAGGGTCTGAGACACCGCTACCTGACGCTCGCTGTGGGCTCCAAGATGATCGATTAGCGCGCGCAGGTCGTCGTAGCGCTTACTATCGTGGCTCACGTCGTCGCGCTGACGCCGTGTTGTCTCGAGCAGCTCACCGACGTGCGCCTGGATCGAGCGGATCGGGCGCGTTGAGTCCTCAATCCGAGTGGAGAGGTCGCTCAGCTGCTGGCGCACCCTCGCCTCTTCGAGCTGCCGCGCCTGGGCTGACTGAGAGACTTCGTGTCGATGTTGTTCGAGGGCGATACGGTATTGTGCGCCGTTGGCCTCGCTCGCCTTGAGCTGGTCTTCCAGACGCAATTGGCGACTTGCTGACTCTCGCATGATGTTGCGCAGTTCGTCGATCTGCGCCTGCAGCGTCTGGATCTTGGCCTCGTCGCGCCGGCGACGCTCGTCGTCCCGGGCGACCTCTCGCAAGTCGTTTCTCGCCGTCATCGTTCTCCTCTACCTATCCCCTCGTCGAGCGGACTCACCCACCATCCGCTCGCGTGTTCAATCTGAACCGTCCCCTCGTAGAGTGCTTTCCCCACGATCGCCCCTTCGACCCCGGGGATAGACGCGAGCTTTTCGAGATCAAGCAGTTTCGAGACCCCGCCGGAAGCGATTACGCGTATGCCGAGCGTAACGACCGCGCTCAGCGCCTCGAAGTTGGGCGACGTCAATGTCCCGTCCCGGTCGATGTCGGTATAGATGACACGCTCCACTGCGGCCGACTTCGCCCGCTCGATGACGTCTTGCGCGGCGACGTCGCTCTCCTCAGTCCAGCCTCGAACGGCGACCCGCCCATTGCGCGCGTCCACGCCAAGCACGATCGCATCCGGACCAAAGCGATCCACCGCGTCCGACAACAGTCGTTCGTCCTCGATCGCCGCCGTACCAATGATGACACGTGACGCGCCAGAAGCGAGCCCGCGATCGATGTCATCCAGAGTTCTAAGCCCGCCTCCAAGCTCGATTCGCGCTCCGGTTTGGGCCATTCGTTCCACCAGCGCGAGCTGGGCTGGGCATCCGTCCCTCGCCCCATCCAGATCCACGACGTGAATCCACGGAGCGCCCGCGTTTTGCCAGTGCCGGGCGACCTGCACCGGATCGTCGGCGTAGATCGTTTCGTGCGCGAAATCGCCGCGCAGCAGACGAACACAGCGGCCGCCACGCAGGTCGATGGCCGGAATAACCAGCATCCGGTCAGCCAACTTCGGCCGGCCTCGCGACAACCACGCGCACAAAGTTCTCGAGGAGCTTGAGTCCCCAGGCGCCACTCTTCTCAGGATGGAATTGAGTGCCCATCACGTTGTCGCGCGCCAGCACGCTGGCAAACGGGACCCCGTACTCGGTTCGCGCACCGATCCAGGACGGATCGACCGGGTCAACATAGTAGGAATGCACGAAGTAGAAGTCGGCACCGTCAGGGACGCCCTCGAAGAGCGGATGCGCGCCAGTCTGCCACACCTGATTCCAGCCCATGTGCGGAATCGGCTGCCCGGCTGGCAATCGCGCAACATCCCCCTGAACGACGTCGAGGCAGTCGTGCCGCCCGCCTTCGAGACTCCGCGTCATGAGTGCTTGCATCCCCATACAGATGCCGAGATAGGGGGTGCCGGATTCGATGACCGAGTGAATGACCGGTTCCAGGTCATGAGCCCGCAGATTCTTCATGGTGTCGGACGCCGCGCCGACACCAGGGACAATGACGCCATCCGCCGCCAGGATGACGTCTCGGTCGGAGGTTATCGTCACCGGGGCGCCGATCTTCCAGAGCGCGTTAACCACGCTTGCCAGGTTCCCGGCACCGTAGTCGACTACTGCAATCATCACTGAGCTTCTCCTCCCCGGCCGATGAATCGAAAACGCGGATGACCGCCTCGACGCTTTCGGCTAGCGTCTCCGGATTGTAGCCGCCCTCCAGAATCGCGACCAACCGCCCGTGACACAGACGATCGGCCACATCTCGAACCCGACGAGCCATCGCGGCGAATCCCTCGGTCGTGACCGACATCGACGCCAGTGGGTCGTCCTCGTGCGCATCGAACCCGGCTGAGACGAGGATCAACTCAGGGTGGAAATCAAACAGTTTCGGCAACACGATTTCATCGAAGACCGAGAGGTACTCCATGTCGCCCGCACCCGGAGTCATCGGCACGTTCAGCGTATAACCGAACCCATAGCGAACGCCTGCTTCCTGCGGCCGGCCAGTGCCGGGATAGAGCGGCCACTGGTGCAGCGAGACGTAGAGAATCTGATCGGTGTCGAGGAACATCGCCTGGGTGCCGTTACCGTGGTGTACGTCCCAGTCGACGATCGCGACGCGAAAGAGTCCGCGTCGGTCGATGGCATGTCGCGCGGCGATCGCCACATTGTTGAACAGGCAGAAGCCCATTCCTTGCGCCCGGCACGCATGGTGACCCGGTGGGCGAGGGAACGCGAAGACGCGCCGCGCATCTCCATTCAGCACGAGGTCGACGGCCTGGACCGACGCTCCCGCGGCCAGACGCGCGATCTCATATGACCTGTGGGAGACGACCGTGTCGGCATCCAGGTAGCCTCCGCCCGCGCCGGCCAGGTGCTCGACCAACCGGACGTATTCGGGATCATGAACGAGCAGCAGGTCTTCGACCGAACCGTCCACCGCCTCATAGATGGTTCGGCCGTCCAGCAGCCCGGAATCACGCAGCCGCCGGTAAATCGCCTCCAGCCGGTAGGCATTTTCCGGATGGCTTCCGGTGTCGTGCTCGCGGAAACGCTTCGAGTAGATCAGCGCGGTAGGAGATTCCATACGCGAAGTATAGGTTGGCGCCAAAACAACGGACAATGGGGGAATTCAGGAGACCGGACGATCGTGAGCGCGCCGCATTTTCAATCTTACCCGTCGACATCAGGAAACAGACTCGGCGGCTGGCCCGTCGCTCAGTAGTCGCCCACCGGGAAGGTGGCACGGCCAGGCGTACTATCGTGCAGCTGTCATTCTGATCGGAGCGCAGCGGAGTCGAAGCATCTCTTCGTCGTTTCTTCGCAGGCAGCGCACAGAGAGATCGTTCGCGCGGCGCTCTGGATGACATGGGGACGAACGGTGCCAAGATCCACGTGGTCGGCTACTCAGTCCGTCAGTTCGTCCCGTAGGGCATTGTGGAGGATACCGTTTGTCGCGACCAGCGTGCTGCTGGTCAGTACATGCGCGGTCCCGGAGAAATCGGTCACCGTTCCGCCGGCCTCACGAACGATGAGCACCCCGGCAGCGGCGTCCCATGGTTTCAGGCCGATCTCCCAGTACCCGTCAAATCGTCCGGCCGCGACGTAGCAGAGGTTGAGCGCCGCCGCGCCGTCTCGCCGGAGCGCCTGAGTCTTGAAGACCAGACGTTCCCAATTCGGCAGATTGGACCGAGCCAGATCCCGGTCGGTATTGAAGCCGCTCGCGAGCAGAGAACGGATCAAGTGGTCAGTCGAGGAGACGACAAGGCGTTCCCCGTTGAGGAAGGCACCCGCACCGAGTTCGGCTACGAACAACTCATCGAGCGCGGGAGCGTACACTGCACCAAACTGAACCACGCCGTCGACTTCGACGCCAATTGAAACGCAGAAGAATGGGTAGCCGTGCGCGTAGTTCGTCGTGCCATCGACCGGATCGATGATCCAGCGATAGCGCGACTCGGATTCGGGAGAGCGGGAGGTGCCGCCCTCCTCACCGAGAATGTGGTGACCCGGAAAATACTGCTGGATGCGCTCGGTGATCAGGCGTTCACTAGCCTCGTCGACCTCTGTGACGATGTCGACCTCACCTTTGTACTTGACCTGCTGAACTTTGCCGTAGTTCTCTCGGAGGATGCGTCCCGCGTCGCGCGCAGCCTCGATCGCGACGCTTCTGATCGATGGCGTCAAACTCGTCTCCTCCATGCTTCGCGTGCCCGTACGATTGGTCACGACGATAGCGACGTCGCGGTCGTCAACGGCAAGCTGTGGGTGGATATCGAGCTCAAGCGTCCCGCGCTCGCCACGGCGGTAACTGAAGTGAGCCGCCCCCGCGATCATAGCCGCGTTGTCGGTACAGAGAATGACCGGGGGATAGCGGAGCGGCACGGTGAGCGCGTTTTGCAGCCGTCTGCGTAACAACTCGTTTGCCGCGACGCCACCGGCCAGCAGTACCGTCGAAGCTCGCGTATCTCGCGCGGCGCGTGCTGTCTTCTCGACCAGCACATCGACGATCGCGTCCTGATAATCCGCGGCGATGTCATTCACGGGCACATTGGGACCGTAGTGGATCGGCTCATACGTCGCGAACGGCTCGTCCTTCGCGCCACGCTTGGCCGGCACACGCGGGCGTCGATACTGCTCGGCCTCTCGCAGCAGTGCAGTCTTGAGACCGCTGAAGCTAAAATCGAAACTCTCCCCGAGCCAGGCGCGTGGCAAGGGATGCTGGCCCACGCGCGCGTTCGCGGACGCTTTCTGGATCGCTGGTCCGCCCGGGAAGCCGAGGCCAAGAATTCTGGCACCTTTGTCGAAGGCCTCTCCCGCGGCGTCGTCGATGGTCCGGCCGAGCAGCTCATAGTTGCCATGGTCGCGCATCAAAAGCAGCTCAGTGTGCCCGCCGGAAACGATCAGGCAGACAAGCGGGAACGTCGGTGCAGGCTGAGGTTCGGCGTCACCCATCGTCAACCAGTTGGCGTAGATGTGCCCTTCCAGGTGATTGACCGGAATCAGCGGCAGGCCCCGGCTGAGCGCGAGTGCCTTCGCGACGTTGATCCCGACCAGCAGGCTTCCCGCCAGGCCGGGACCCTCGGTTACCGCGATGGCGTCGATCTCTTCGAGCGTGACACCCGCCTGCTCCAGCGCCAGATCGATCGTCGGGACAATCGCTACGATGTGACGACGCGACGCCAGCTCAGGCACAACGCCCCCATACCGCTCGTGGAGATCAATCTGCGACTGAATCACGTTCGACAGGACGCGCAGGTCACTGCGAACGACGGCCGCCGACGTCTCGTCACACGATGTTTCAATACCAAGAATGTTCATCGACCCACCGTCTCGACTTCTATGCGCTGATCGGCAAAACGCGCGCGGAGTTGCTGGCGCAGCTCGTCAATGTGCCGCACGTACTCTGGATCCAGCAACGAGGACGACCACATGATATCGGCATCCTCGCCGTTGTCACTATAGTAGCGCCGACGAACGCCCTGTCTGGTAAAGCCATATTTCTCGTAGAGCGCCTGGGCGGGCCGATTCGAGACGCGAACCTCAAGCGTCACCCACTGGCAATTGCGGCGCAGCGCCTCGTCGAACAACGAGAGCAGGAGCACTTCTCCCAGGCCGAGCCCGCGAAACTCCGGAGCGATCCCGATCGTCGTCACGTGGCTCTCATCGTAGAGAATCCACATGCCAGAAAAGCCGACGATTGGATCTGTCGTCTGGCGATCCTGACGGCGCAACAATGGAAGAAGCGAAAGCCGGCCACGTTGTTCCGGCATCGGCTCCGTCTCCGATACCTGCGCTTCACGATGACGCAGCACGATGTAGTGATTGTTTTCCGGGTTGCGCAGCTCGCGGCGGTAGGCAGATTCGGGCCAGGGATTGGTGAAACAACGCCGCTCTACGCGCGAGACCTCCGCGATGTCCTCAATTCGCATCGGCTCGATGTAGAAGGAGCGTTCCGTCGTCTGAAGCTCTTCATTCACGCTAACCCATGTTCCTTACAATAGCGCATGAAAACGCAGAGTCCAGGAATGGTTCGCTAATTCTGAGCCGCCGCGCTCGTCCCCGACGGAGCTACGCCGTGGACATAGATCGGCTCAAGCGCTTCGATCGAATCTGATTCGCCGTTTCTCCAGCGATGATAACCAATTTCGGCGAGGCAGGACGGACGCCGCATGCGCAGGGCCGGCTCGGGAATGAGCGCCAATGATTCGAACGACAACTTCTCGACCAGGTTCGCTGGCAGGTCACCCACAATAATCGTCGGTTCCGCGAGTTCGGCTGCCAGGTTCTCCAATGGTTCGTTGCGCAAGTCCGATGTCCGAACCCAGCGTCCATTGTGGTGCCGGTAATCCGCGAAGACTGCCCGCCCGCGGCCCGCGCGCACGAAGGCTCGAATCGGAGAGCGCGTGCCGACATGCGGATAGGCCGCGACGTCGAGAGTTCCGACACCGAGCAGGGGCAGTCGCAGACCGTAACAGATACCCTTGGCGATGCTCAGTCCGACGCGGAGACCGCTGAAGCTGCCTGGTCCGATCGCCACCGCGATCGCGCCGATGTCTCGCAATTCCAGGCCGCGCAAATCCAGCAGGTGCGTCATCTCCGCGATTAGACTCGTCGTCTGATTGCGACCGGCGTTCCAGATCAACTCGCTGCACGTTTCTCCGTCGTACAGCGCCAGCCCTGTGATGGGTGTCGAGCTGTCAATCGCGAGCAGCGTGCGGCCGTCGCTGGGCACCTGACACCTCCGCTCGTAGCGCTTCGATCATCTCGCCGGCGTGGTCTCCATTTGGGCGGAAGACGAGCCGCCGCTTGGAATCAGAGAGATGGCGGAACCCGATCAAGAGATACTCTTCGAGTATCGCGGTTGAGATGCGCTCCGGCCACTCGATTGCAACGATGCCGTTCTCCGCCTCGAGATACTCCTCGTAGCCAAACGTGGCGAGGTCTTCCGCCCCTTCCAGCCGGTAGAAGTCGAGATGAAACAGGATGATGGGCTCTCCGCCCGAGGTCCGCCCTGGGTGCTCCGCCGCCAGCGCGAACGTCGGACTCTGTACATAGCCCTCGACATTAAGTCCCCGTGCGAGTCCTTGAACGAAGGTCGTCTTCCCGGCCCCAACTTGCCCCGCCAGCAACAGGAGGTCGCCCGCACGCGCGAGGCGTCCAAGGCGAAACCCGATCTGGCGCGTCTGTTCCGGGCTGTGCGAGATCACGTCGAGCGCCGAACGGCGCGGCGGCATACGGCGAAACCTTTCGTCTGGGGGCGTCCACAGGATCATCGATGACGGACACGGGCAAGCTACCTACGCGGCCGAAGTCCGTTCATCATAGCGCCGAGCGCCAAGCCCCGACAACCCACTCTCGCGGCCGCTCGGCCACCTGCACCGCCTGGGTACGGCACTTATCCGATTGGCGGCCGATGCTCCGCCCACGGTCGAATCGATTCGTAGGCCGCGGCGGCACGTAGCACCGAGACGTCGTCACGCCACTTGCCCACGATCTGAAGCCCGACCGGCAATCCGTCGGACGCGAAGCCGCACGGCACGGACGCCGCTGGTTGGCCGGTAAGGTTGCAGACGTAGGTAAACGGCGTCCAGCTCAGGTACGATGTCTCCTTGCCTGCGATCTGTCCGGGCTGGTCCTGGCCCACCGGGAACGCGGTGACCGGCACCGTCGGTGTCAGCAGCAGATCGTACTTTTCGACGAAGCCAAGGAACTGCTCGGCAAACTGGGCCTTGAAGTTGTGCGCCGCCGTTAGATCAACTCCGGAGTAGCTGAACCCTTCCTCGATGACCGCAACCCGTCCCTGATCGAGTTGATGCCGCACCTGTTCGAAGTCGTCCCGATGACCGGCCGCCATACCCGTCGCCCAGATCACCGAGAGCGGTTCCCAGGGATCCTCGAATCCTGGATCGACCTCGACAACCTCGCAGCCCAACGCCTTGAATGCCTCGATCGCCCGTTCGACGATCTGCAGAACTTCGGAGTCGACATTGGCAAAACCCAGGTTCGGACTCCAGGCGATACGCAGACCCCGCAGGTCGCCGTTGCAGGAATCGAGATAGTCGACGGAGCGAGCATCCAGCGAGTTCTTGTCACGCCAGTCCGGCCCGGCCATCACGTTGAGCATCATCGCGGTGTCTCGCACCGTCCGCGTCAACGGCCCGACGTGCGCCAGCGATTCGACCGCACTTGGGGGATAGTACGGCACCAATCCGAACGACGCCTTGAACCCAAACACCCCGGCAAATGCGGCCGGAATGCGAATCGACCCGGCGCCATCGGTTCCCTGCGCGAGTGGACCGAGCCCGGCCGCGACCGCCGCCGACGCACCGCCGCTGGAGCCGCCCGGCGTGCGGTCGAGATTCCACGGATTGCGTGTCGAACCGACGACCGGATTCGTCGATTCACCTTTCCAGCCCATTTCCGGGGTGTTGGTCTTGCCGAGAAGCACTCCGCCCGCGGCAGAGAGCCGTTCAACGATCGGCGTGTCGAAATCCGGCACCCAGTCTTTCCACAGCAGACACCCCTTGGTCGTTCTGATCCCGCGGGTCGGCGTCAGGTCCTTCAGTGAATAGGGGATGCCCGCCAGCGAGGGGACGTTGCCGCCCGCCATGTACGCCTGCTTCAGCGTTGATCGCGTCCTCCATGGCTCGCTCGTGCGTCACCGTGACGAAGGCGTTGAGTGTGGGGTTCAGGCGATCGATGCGCTCAAGCACGGCGCGCGTCACCTCGACCGGCGAAAGTCGACGCTCAGAGTAGAGTTGTCTCAGTTCAGTGGCTGACAGGTAGCAGAGTTCCGTCTCGTTCACGTTGCACCTCCCACCGCACACGGCATCCGGGCTCTATCCCGAGGATGCCGGGCCTCACGCTCGTCCCACCCCATCTTCGCAGACGGCGCCACGAGATGAAACCGCATTGGCGGGCGGCGGCGCATGCCACCTAGCGTTTCGGACCGAAGTGAACGAATGCGCCGGGCTCGACCGTCTCGACTCTCCCGTCCTGATTCCGCAGCTTCAATTCGGGACCGTTCGCTCCTGCCTCCTGAATTTCGCCAATCCGGATCGGTTGCTCAAGACCAGCCTGCCTGAAGGCCCGGCAGACCCGGTGAAAGGCAGCGGTGTTTGCGGTGAAGAGGAGTTCAAAATCCTCGCCGCCGCGCGTGGCCAGGTCGAACCAGTCGGTAAAGGCCCAACGAATCGCGGATGGGATTGGGAGCTTGGATCCGTCGACGAGCGCCGTGACGTTCGATGCCTCGCAGATCTTGGGGAGATCGCCGAAGAGTCCATCGCTCAGGTCGATGGCGGCTCGCACGCCGCATCGTGAGAGCAGCCGGCCCTCTTTGATTCGGGGCGTGGGACGATCAAATCTGGCTCGCATCGCCGGGGAGCCATCGACGTCTCGCAGGTCGTGCTGGTAGACACGCAACCCGGCGGCAGCCATCCCAATTGATCCGGTCACGGCGATGATGTCGCCGACCTTGGCGGCCGAGCGGACGAGAAGCGGGATACCGCTCGGCGGACCGTCACCAAGAACCGTGATCGAGATGACAATGCCCTGGGGAGAGTCACTGATATCGCCGCCCGCGATGACCGTCTGGAATGTTCGCGCCAGACCATTCATCCCCTGGTAAAACTCCACGATCTCACGGTCACGCTCGTCGCCGCGCAGGCCAAGCGAGACGAGCGCCAGCCTGGGTGACGCGCCCATTGCCGCGATATCGCTCAGGTTCACCGCCAGCGCCTTATGGCCCAGATCGCGAAAGTCGACCCAGGCCATTTTGAAGTCGACGTTCTCGACCAGCATGTCCGTGCTGAGCACGACATCGCGTCCGGGCCGCGACTTCCAAACCGCCGCGTCGTCGCCAATCCCGATCGACAGGCGCCGCGTCTTGTGCAGCAGGAGCGATTTCTGAATCGTCTGAATCAGATCAAACTCATCGATCTCTTCAACCGGGCGTCCTCCAGAGGAAATCCGCATCGCCGGCGTCTAGTCCTTTCTCTTCGACTCGTGTGTCGTCAGGGCCGCCCGGTAGACGTCTGCCGTTTCCCGGGCGGTGCGTGCCCAGCTGAACATCGCGGCCCGCCCGATCCCTCGTTGCGAAAGAGTGGCGCGGAGGTCAGTGTCGCTCGACAGCCGACCAATCGCGGTCGACAGGGCGCCGACATCGTCGGGATCTGCCAGCAGCGCTGCATCTCCGGCCACTTCAGGAATGGATGACGTACTGGCCGCGATCACTGGAGTTCCGCACGCCATCGCTTCCAGCACCGGCATGCCAAACCCCTCGTACAGTGAAGGGTATATGAAAACAGTCGCGGCGTTGTACCAGTAGATCAAGTCAGTCGGCTCCGCGAATCCGGCGAAGATCACCTCACCGGCCACACCGAGCGCCCGCGCTTCGTCGTAGATCGGCTCATACATCCACCCCTGCGCACCGACCACGACGAGCGGGAGTCGCTCCCGCTCGTCCAGGCGCGACCAACCACGCAGCAGGCCGATCAGGTTCTTGCGCGGCTGGAGCGTCCCGAGAAAGAGCAAGAATTCGGAGGGCAACGCATGCCGCTGGCGAAATTCCGTCAGACGACCCAACTCAGTCAGTGGATGCAGGGCGGCATCGACTCCATTAGGAACCACCTGTACCTTATCGGGATTGACTGGGTAATACATCAGGATATCGTGCCGGGTATTCTCGGAGACCGCGATCACCCGATCGGCGTGGAGCACGGACCGGCGTGTCAGGGCGCTCAAGTAACGCTGCTTCAGACTCGGATACTGGCCCGGAAAGCGCAAGAACGCGAGATCGTGCACCGTGACAACGGAGGCTCGCCCCGAGATGACTGGTAAGACGTTGACCGTCGCGTGCACCACGTCGATCTGATCCCGCTCGAGAAGAGCAGGCGCCACGGACTGTTCCCAGAGAATGCGGCTCTGTGGTCGTCCCGTCGGGATGACGCTGCGAGACCAGCGTAGTCCCGAGCGATCGCGCAAGCCGTCGCTCACTCCTTGCGAGTGCCTGCCACCGTAGACGACGAACTGGTCAGGAGACGCGGAGGGCAACTCTCGAATCAGGAATTCGATGTACCTGCTCACCCCGGCTTGCCGGTAGCCCGGTCGCGTATCGAGCAGGTGTGCCAAAATGCCGACATTCACGTCCGATTTCCCCCGGCTGTCTGATCATCGAATCGCAGCGGCCAATCGTAGCACACGGGGCGAACGGGAACGCCATCCTCAGCGGCGTGGCTGCGCAAACCGTCTAAATCAGAATGCTATACTCACGACGGGCGCAATGGTTTCTGCCCGTGGTTGATCTGCACCGAGCGGCGGCAGCCGAACGCCTTCGCACGGCCTAATTGCGTCAATCAATACGTGCGCCGGCACGATCACCCACGTGCTCCGAACGGGCCAGCAACGACCACGACAGGGCGACCGGCAAACATGGAACACCTCGGAGACGGACCGGAGAGACTACGGCTTCATGCAACACTCCCCAGACCTGGACGCGGCGATTGATCAGTTTGCTGCCATCTATCCGTTCGAACTCGACCAGTTTCAGATCGACGCCATTCAGACCTTTCTGAATGGGGATTCCGTCATGGTCGCCGCGCCAACCGGGACCGGGAAAACCGTCGTGGCGGAGTTCGGAGTCTACGAATCATCCCACCGCGGCGGCAAGGTGATGTACACCACGCCAATCAAGGCACTGAGCAACCAGAAGTTCCGAGACTTGCGCGCCATCTACGGTGATGACGTCGGATTGCTCACGGGTGACGTCACTGAAAACCCACGCGCGCGCGTGACGGTCATGACCACGGAAGTGCTGCGCAACATGCTGCTCCAGACGCCGTGGGAACTGGATGCGGTCGACTGCATCATCTTCGACGAGGTTCACTACATCGCCGACCCGGAGCGGGGCACCACCTGGGAAGAAGCGATCATTCTCTGCCCGGACCACATTCAACTGATCTGTCTCTCGGCAACCGTTTCCAATGCCCAGGAGATCGCCGACTGGATCACGCGCACGCACCGGCCGATCAAACTCATCACCAACTTCAAGCGCGTGGTGCCGCTGGCGCTCTACTACTATCTCGATCACAAGTTGCGACTGGTCATCGATCATGCTGGTAATCAGGTTGCCGATTTTCCACATACGGGCGGCGAGATTCGACGACGAGTCAGCCAGGGTGGCTTCACCGCTGAGACGCGCCGACAGGTCGAGGAGACGGAGCCGCAACCCTGGGAGATCGTCCAGTCGCTGGCGAATGACCGCATGCTCCCGGCGATCTATTTCCTCTTCAGTCGCCGCGACTGCGAGGATTTTGCCCGTCGTCTCTCGGTGATGCGCCCCAATCTCGTGCGTGACGAACTAACCCGGCAGCGCATCGAGCACGTCCTGTCGACCTATCTTGACGGTCTGCGCGTCGAGGACCGCGAACTCCAACAGATTCAGTCGATCACCGCGCTTGCCCGTCAGGGCATCGGCTTTCACCACGCGGGACTGCTTCCGCTGCTCAAGCAACTGGTCGAGGTTCTCTTTAGTCAGGGGCTGATGCAAGTGGTCTTTGCCACCGACACGCTGGCGCTTGGTGTCAACATGCCCGCTCGAACGGTGGTGATCGGCCGGCTAAACAAGTGGGACGGTCGCAGGCGCAGGCTGCTGATACCGAACGAGTTTCAGCAGATGGCGGGACGCGCCGGTCGCCGCGGCATGGACGCGCTCGGCAATATCGTCGTGCCGAACAGCCCGTGGATCTCATTCAAGGACACGCTCGAAATCGCGACTGGTGAACTCCTACCGGTTCGGAGCTCCTTCGCGATTCGCTACAACACCGTGCTCAACCTCTGGGACCCGCCGCACGGAAACCGCGTGCGCCACATGTTGCAGCAGAGCCTTTTTCAGTTCCAGACGGCACGACGAATTCGCGATCTCGAAGACGAAGTTCTCGACAAGGGCCGTGTAATCGACGAAGTGCCGCAGGGCTGCCTCATCGGTCTTGATGCGGGCGACGAATTGCTCGACGACTACCGCGGCATCAACTCGTCGATCAATACGCTTCGCGGCCGCGAGCGACGACTGCTGCGCGAGGTTCGAGAGCTACGGCTGCGGCTCGACGACCGTCCGTGGCCGGAACCCGGACGACAGGCACTGCGACGCGTCTTCAAGGTGCTCGATCCTGGCACTCCGGTCCACCTGCGCGACGCCAGCTGGGCAATTTATCTGGGCCGGGGGAGTCAGGGCGGCGTCGGACTCTTCCTCACCCACCAGTCCATCGAGTTAGTCGTCGAATACCGCCAGATCGACTACCTACCCGCTCCGGGTCATCCAGTCACCCTTCCGGAGTCACTCAGCACTATCCAAACGGCCGACGTCGAACTGACCTCGATCGTTAGCGAAGGCGAACTCGATGCGATCTGGAACCAGGTCGGTGACCTGGATCTGCCCGACCTCGACGCGGTAGCCGCGCAGCATCGGCAGCAGATGGACCTGAGACTCGGAAACGAGCGTGCAAACATCGAGTCGGAGATTGCTGAGGTCCGGGAGCAGTCACGGAGCCTGACGACGACCAGGACGAACCATCCGTGTCACATCTGCCCGCGACGGAAGGAACATCAGAACAATCTGAAACGGGTGACATCGCTGGAGCGCGAGCGAGCGCAGATCCAGGCCGATCTCGGCAAAGAGCAGACCAGCGAGGATGAACGGGTCCGACGCCTGATTCGCGGTATCCGCGACGTGCTGCATCGCTTTGGCTACCTGCACCGCGGCTATCCCACCTCGAAGGCGGATACGCTCGCCAACGTCTTTGACACGCATGGACTGATTCTGTGCGAGATGATCGACCGCGGCTTTCTCGACCACCTCTCCGCGCCGAGTGTGGCGGAGGTCTTCTCCTGGTTCGCGTACGACCGGGACTTCCGCTTCGGCAACTCCTTCACGCTGCCGAATCGGCTGGTGCTGCTCCGGCGCCGGCTGGACGACCTGGAGCAGGAAGTCTTCTCAGGTGAACGGAGCAACGGCCTCTTCATCACCACCGGGCACAGCGAGGGGTTCTACGGCGCGATGCGCGCCTGGTGCCACGGCTCGTCGATGGCTCGCATCCTCGAACAGATCGAACTGAGCGAGGGAGACCTCGTCCTCTCGTTCAACAAGACTATCGACATCATGCGCCAGGTGCGTGAGATGCTCGGGCAGGCAATGCCGGAACATCCGCTGCGTGCCACCCTCGATGAGGCCGAAAGACTCGTCCGCCGCGACATCGTCGAGCAGTCGCTCACCATCGGCTTCATGCCGCTGGTCGAGTCCGCGGAACTTCTCGCGGTCGCCGACCCCGAGGAGGAGACGTCCGCGAGCTTTGACGGATAGGCCGGGGATCATCCGGGAAGCCGCGGCCGCGTGGCGTACGCGAACATATGATGGCGCGGCCCGACCGTTCCGATGGCCTACCCCTGCTCCAGGAACTCCATCACGTTAGCGTTCACGTCGTCGTCCATGGCGAGTCCGTTGATCACGACCGAGATGCCGCTGAAGTACTGCACCACAGAGAGCGCTTCAAGAATCTGCTCATTGCTAATCCCCATCTTCTTCAGCCGGGCCGTGTGCATGCGAATGCCGAAGACGTTGTTTGACAGTGTCACCGTCGCCCAGGCCAGCCACTCCTTAAGCATCGGGTCCAGTTCGCCCTGGTTCATGACGCTGCGCCGGTTCTCGATCGCAGCCCGCAGCACGCTCGCGTTGTTGCCCAAGACTTGATAAACGGTCGGCACCTGACCGGCGCCAAACCCGTCTTGGATTTCCTGGTAGAGCGCCTTAACCTCGCCGGTTGCCTCGTCTTCGGGCAGATGTGGAATTGTTGGCACGTCGATCTCCCTTCACGCTTGCGATCGCGAGTTGAGCCGCGAAAATCACGCGTCACCTTTGCGACGCGCGTCCGTGTTTGTCCATTACCGTAGCACGGCGCAGAGGGGACCGGTACATCGAAAGATGACGACCACGAGGGGCATCAATATGCTTCGGGATGACGGCCGTGGATGTCCATAATCATGTGCTGGTGTTCAATGCCGCCCATGCGGAATCTGCGGCCAACCGCCCGGAACCCAAGCTGTTCATAGAATTCCAGAGCGTGAGTCTGTGCGTTGAGGCTAATGACCGCGACCTCATGCTCGAGACTGGTCGCGATCAACTTCTGCATGATCGCCTTTCCGACACCGTGCCGACGCGCCGGTTTGCGCACCGCGACCCAGGCGATTTGCGCATCGTCCAACAGATAAGTCACGCGTCCAACGCCAGCGATCTTGCTCCCGATAGCAGCCAGGACGTGCTCGCTCATCTCGTCGTCGGGATCGTCGTAGACGGAGTTCGTGAGGCGCTGCTCCTCCACGAACACCTCCTGCCGGATGGCGTAGACTGCGGTCTGGGCGTCGCGCCAGGACGCGATCCAGGCACGTACACCACTCTCAGGGCTCGATTCCGGCTTGCTGGTGTCAGACAAGGTCACGCTATGATTCCTCGATGCCGAGCCTGCGGTCGACATCCCGGTACACCTGGCGACGCGCTTTGAGCCACTCCAGCCAGCCGTCAAGTGATGACCGCGCCTGGACAGCAGCCTGGGCCACCTGCCGGGGACCCGTTCCTCCGGGCATCTCACGCGCCGCAACCGCATCGGAAGGCGTGAGCGGCGGCGGCGTCTCCGCCAGGATGTCCGAGAAGGAGCGCCACTCGTCAACGGTCATATCCGGAAAATCCTTGGACTGCTCGATACAGTACGCGACGACGCGCCCGACAACTTCGTGCGCCTCGCGGAAGGGCATTCCGGAACGAACCAGGTGATCGGCGACGTCCGTCGCCAGCGAGAAGCCGCCTCCCGCCGCTTCGAGCATCCGGTCCGAGCGGAAATGGGCCGATCCGAGCATCGGTGGCAGAATCTCCAGTATCAAGCTGAGCGTGTCGACCGTGTCGAAGACGCCCTCTTTGTCCTCCTGCAGGTCCTTGTTGTACGAGAGCGGAAGCCCTTTGCCAACGGTAAGCATGCCCATCAGGTGGCCATAGACCCGGCCGGTCTTCCCGCGGATCAACTCGGCGACATCCGGATTCTTTTTCTGCGGCATGATGCTGCTGCCGGTAGCGAACGCATCCGCCAACTCGACGAAGCCGAACTCCGATGTCGACCAGATGACGAGCTCCTCGGCCAGCCGGGAGAGATGCATCATGATTTGGCTCGACGCCGACAGCAGGTCAACGACGAAGTCCCGGTCGGAGACCGCGTCCAGCGAGTTGGCGCAGAGGCCATCGAAGCCGAGCAGCTCAGCCGTGAACAGCGGGTCGACCGGGTAGGTGACGCCGGCCAGCGCGCCTGCGCCGAGTGGAGAGCGGTTGACCCGACGGTAGGCGTCGCGCAGACGATCAAGATCGCGCATCAACATTTCCACGTAGGCCAGGAAATGGTGTGCCAGCAAGACTGGCTGCGCCCGCTGCATATGGGTGTAGCCCGGCAGAATGGTGTCCGGATAGCGTTCGGCCAGGTCGATCAGCGAGCCAACGACGTTGGCCACTCCGCCGGCCAGATCGACGATGGCATCACGCGTCCAGAAGCGAAAATCGAGCGCGATCTGGTCGTTACGGCTGCGAGCTGTATGCAGTCGTCCTGCCGGAGGACCGATTAGTTCACGCAGGCGACGCTCGACGCTGAGGTGGATGTCCTCGTCTTCGAGTCGGAACTCGTATGATCCCTGTTCAATCTCCGACAGGATCTCGCGCAGGCCGTGCTCGATCACGTCACCGGCATGCTCGTCGATGATGCCCTGTCGCACCAGCATACGCGCGTGGGCGATGGATCCACGAATGTCCTGGCCGGCCAGTCGCCGGTCGAATGGCAAGGAAGCGTTGAGCTGGTCAACCAGTTCGTTGGTGGGCTGATTGAATCGACCAGCCCAGAGCTTCGCCCGCGGCGCCGCGGTCTCTTCCGCCAAATCCTGCTCACTTTCCTCTAGAGTTCAATATCGTTGCCCAGGGCATGCAACGTCCTAACCGGCCGTTCCCGAACCGATCACCACTTCCGGCATCGGTAGCAACCGGCCTGCTTCGTCCACCGCCACGACTCCGTGGTGTTCGACTTCGGTGAGCGGCATCGCCTCTTCAGCGACCAGTACACGCTTCAGCGATACGATCGCCACTTCCAGCATGGATGCGTCTGGCTCGCTCGTCGTTAGTCGCTGCAGGGCCAGACTTGGCGCAATCAGCACTCGCACGATGCGGTTTTGGTCATGCGCGGCCGACCACTTGATAAATTCGTAGGCGATTGCGGCGATCACCGGTACCAGCACAATGCGTGACGCCACGCGCCACACGAAATCCGGCCGGCCCAGGAGGGCGAAGACGACGATCGAGATGAGCACCACAACGAGCAAGAATCCGGTTCCACAGCGCGTATGCTGCAGGCTATGGCGGCGCACATGCTCGACGTCGAGCGGATCACCCGCCTCGAAGGCATTGATCGTCTTGTGTTCGGCGCCGTGGTACATGAAGACGCGCCGCACATCCTTGATCGAGCGCAACACGAGCATGTAGCCGACCAGCAGGCTGAGACGAATGAGTCCCTCGACGACGTTGCTGACGATCGAGCTTGAGATGAACCTATCGAGAAAACTGATGACGACGAGAGGCAGCAAGAAGAATAGTCCGATCGAGAAGAGGATCGAGACTCCCACTGTCGCCCAGAGCGCCAGGCCGGAAAGCGTTCCCGCCTCTTCTCCAGGTGCCTCGCCGTCGCCGTCTTCTGCGCTCAACCCGACATTGGCCGAGAAGACGAGCGCACGCATCCCGAGCTGCATGGTGTCCCAGAGCATGAACACACCCCGGAGGAACGGCATCGGCCGGACCCGCTTGGCGAAGTCACCCCCCTGAATCGCCTCATGATAGATGGCGATCTCACCACTGGGAGCGCGCACGGCTACCGACATGGTCGACCGCCCACGCATCATCACGCCTTCCATCACCGCCTGGCCGCCATAGTAGGTCTTGCCGGACATAGTTTCTCCTGAGATTGATCAGCGATGTTGACTCATTTCGTGGATTCTAACAGAACGTCGCGGGTCAATTCGGCGTCCGCCGGACATTCAGACACTGTTGTCAGATCCACACAAACTCAACCTCACCGCGATTCATCGTCTAACGAGACGCTTCACCACTTGATTGAGCACCACCAGTGCTCCAAAGGCCAGGGCCAGGCCCGTGTTCGCCGTGACGGACAGCGCTACAGCGGCTGAACCGAGCAGAGCAAGCGTCAGCAGCGTGTGCCACGGATCATGGAGACGTCGCGGCGCTCTCGGCGCGACCAATAGTCCCCAGATGGCGATTGCTGCAACCACCAGGCCGGTTCCCAAGACCACCGAGACCCAGGCGGGCGAGCCTGTGGTGAAGCCCCACCAGGCGAATGCGGCGAGCATTGCTATCTCAAGTAAGAACGCGAGCGCGTCGTTGACTCCGCGAATAATCATCATTGGCGGGCTCGTGCGTCGTGCTGAAGTCCGGCAGTCAACATCTCGAGGAGGTAATCGAAGCTCTGGTCGACGTCGATTGGCAGTCCGAAACCGCCGCTCAACTCAAGCGAGACGAATCCGTGGACCAGGCTGCGAATGACACGTATGGAGTGAATCTGCTGCTTAGCGTCCTGACCAAACGGCTCAAGCACAAGCCGCAGAATGCCGATGATTTCATCACTAGCAGCAACCCGATCGGGCTCGTCGTCCGTCGGTGCGCCAACGCTGGTGAGATACAGGCCGGGACGCTCATGCGCGAAGGCGCGATAGGCATGGCAAATCGACACGATGGCATCGGGGCCGGCCTTACCGATTGCGGCCCGACCGATGCGCTGACCGAGCTCCTGCACGCCGTACAGACCAATTGCTCGCATCAGATCTTCCAGGCCAGCGACGTGGTTGTAGAGCGATGGCGTGCGTACTCCGAGTCTCGCCGCGAGTTCCGCCAGCGTGATGTCCGGTTTCCCTTTTTCGTCGAGAATCTCCGCGGCGGCGCGCACGACCGCCCCACGGTCCAGCCCCGCCCTAGCCGGCACGGCTTGCACCTGCTAGCTTTCGCCCGGCCTCCTCGATCGCCGAATCTATGGCCGCGGCTGGCTGTCGGATCGCCTGGCCGTGCCCAACGGCCAGAAGCGTTGGATTCAACGCGCGCAACGACCTCGCCGAGCTCAACGCCACCTTCTTGTCCCACGTCGCCATGGCCGGGAACGGAAAGAGGATCTTTGTCGTGCCCGAGACGGCGATCCCGCCACGCGTTTGAAACGCATCGCCGGCAATCAGGGCCTGGTCACGTACATCGATAAGGGACACATGATCCGGTGAGTGCCCTGGCGTGGCGACGACCTGCAGTGACCCGACGCGATCCCCAGCGGCGATCATTTCCGTCGGCTTCGTCGCGACCGCTTTGAACTGTCCGGCGAGCTTGCCCTGCCGCTCGTCTGGGTCGAGGTTCGTATCGCCAGCGAGAAACCTGGCCGTGCGCGCGGTCATGAGGATCTCAGCCCGCGGTAGGGCATCCCGCAGGGCGTCGAGCGATCCGATGTGATCGCCATGCGCGTGCGTCAGCATCACCCGGACAATGGGGGCACCCAACTGCTCCGCGATGGTGATGATGTCGGCGGCGCAGCCGCCGATCGCGGCGTCGACAAGGGTAAAGCCGTCCGTCTCACGAACCAGATAGACGTTCACGGGAAACAGGAGGGGCCACTTGGTGAGCTGAGTGATATTCGAGGTGAGTTGCGTGGATCGCATTGACAGCTCCTATGGATACAAGCTCAGAAACTATATCTCGATCATCATAAACTACTCTCATTAGTCTGTCAATGTCGAGAATTGCGCGTGCGGCTGGCGTCTTGAAGGGGGCAGAGTCAGCACGGGGAACGTCATCGACTTCAAGATCGAGGGAGCGCGCTGGAACTGACCGCGTCCCCGTGTCAAGCTATTACCATTCATTCTCCACTGACGGGGTGCGGGGAACTGGGAGGCTCGAGATGCGTATCCATGGATCGATGCCTCGTGCGGCCACGAGCGCGCTACGGGATGTCGGGAAAGCTGTTCCCCAGGTTTCCCGGCGCGCAGCGTTTCTCTCGGGTCTCGCCATTGTCGTACTCGTGGCGGCCGTGTTCCGTCTGTGGGCCATCAACTTCGGCGTGCCGCTCGTCACCCACCCCGACGAACCAAACATCGTCAACCCAGCGCTCCATATCGTGCAGACACACGACTTCGATCCACACTGGTTCAACTACCCGTCGATGATCATCTATATCGAAGCCGCCGTGATCGCCGTGGTGCACCTTGCCGCTCACATCTTTGGGTTGAGCGATCGAACGGTGACGGTCGCGGAATACGTCGGCGGGCGCGGAATCATGGCGATGTCCAGCATTGCGACGGTCGTCCTCGTCGGGCTGATTAGCTATCGCATGGCACCTCGCCGGAAGGAATTCGTCGGCTTGACCGCGTCGGGGCTACTTGCGGTGTCCACGTTGCACGTCAAGGACTCGCACTACCTCAAACCCGACATCCCCACGGCATTCTTCGCGACACTCACACTCTGGTTCACTCTGGATGCGCTCGACCACAATCGAACGCGTTCCTGGATACTGGCCGGCGCGGCCGTGGGAATGGCAGCCAGCTGCAAATACACCGGCGCCGAGGTCGCGCTCGTGCCGGCCATCGGTTTACTCCTCGCGGCCGGTTCGCTTCGGGCGTTTCTTGGCTGTTGGCGCACGATGCTGGGTGTGGGTGGTGCCGCCATTGGTGCGTTCCTCATCATCAGTCCGTTCACGATTCTGGACCTCCATACGTTCCTGTCCCCGGTCGTCGGCATCGTCTTCGAAATGCGGCACTACAGCACGGGACACGACGGAGCCGAAGGGAGCGATAACTGGTTCTGGTATCTCAAGGAACTGTGGCACCACGGCTTTGGCCCGACCCTCTTCCCTCTGGTCGGTGTGGGGCTGGTCGCGGAGGCGCTCGCCTGGTGGAAAGGTGATCGCCGCGCGGCGTTGCTCGTTGTCTTTCCCGTCCTCTACTATCTCGACAGCAGCCGATATGTGGTGAGATTCGATCGTCAGATGATCCCGATCTTGCCCTACCTCGCGATTATCGGCGCACGCTGGACCAGCCAGGTGCGTCTGCCGCAACGCTCAATCGCTATCCCCTCTATCCTCTGCGTCGTTTTGCTCGCCGCGTTCGCCGTTCAGGCCGTTCATCCGTACCAGCTCGACCAGGAGATGGCCAAGACCGACGTCCGCTACCTGGCGCGGGATTGGATCGTGAGCCATGTCGAGCCCGGTAGCGTCATTGTCCGCGAATGGCACACCCCTCCAGTGGAACAGGACGGCTACGTCGATATCTTCGTACGCTCGCTGCGAGAACAGCCCAGAACCTGGTATGAGCAACAGGGTGCGCAATACCTGATGGTTTCATCGTTCATGTACCAACGATATCTTGATGCCCCCAACCAGTACCCGGACTACGCGAAGTTCTATCGCGGTCTCTTTGCGTACACTCCGGTCGCTCGGTTCGAGCCGGATCGTAATCACACCGGGCCGGTGATACTGATCTTTCGGATGAGCGACGTTTCCCCCGCCCTCTGGTGACCAGGAACTCGCACGGCTCCTCCCGTCGCGAGTTTCTGAAAGGCGACATCTTCAGCGCTCGAGTCTCGCGTTCTCGCCCGCTACCACCAGCGGAATTCGACGGTGCCGTCGCACTTCATTCAATGACTGGAGATGGTGGGCACGTGTAGTATCATGACGGATGGATTCGGCGTCTCTCCGAGGAAAACGAACGCGCCGGCCAACCTGAATTGTCGCAGGGTGAGCTACGGGAGTGATGGGTACACGACAGATGAAAAGCCTCGAATACACCGATCGATTCGTCACACGGCATGTTGGGCCGCGTGAGCACGAAATTAAGGAGATGCTCGATCTCCTCGGCTTCAGCTCACTCGACGACCTGATCGACGCGACCATTCCACAGCAGATCCGCACCTCGCGTCCGCTGTCGTTTAGTTCCGCCGATCCGAACATCGGCGAGAATGGACGCAGCGAATACGAGATCCTCGACGACCTGCGCAAGATCGCCGCGAAGAACAAGATCTATCGCAGCTACCTGGGCATGGGTTACTCCGACACAATTACGCCCCCGGTCATTCTGCGAAACATCATCGAGAATCCCGGCTGGTACACCCAGTACACGCCCTACCAGGCGGAAATCGCCCAGGGTCGTCTCGAAGCGCTGCTCAATTTCCAGACGATGGTTTCCGACCTGACCGGCATGGAGATCGCCAACTCGTCCCTCCTCGACGAGGGAACGGCCGCGGCCGAGGCGATGGCGCTCTGCTATGCGGTCAAGGGCCGGGGCAAGGACCTCGACGAGGGGTTCTTCGTCTCCGAATTGTGCCATCCGCAGACGATCGAGGTGATCAAAACCCGTGCTCGGTCGCATGGCATTGAGGTGATTGTCGGCGATCACCAGACGTTCGACTTCTCGACGCCCGTCTTCGGCGCGCTGGTTCAGTACCCGGCCACCGACGGCGTCGTCTTCGACTACGAGGCATTCGTCAGCAAGGCGCACGAGACCAACACGCTCGTGGTTGTGGCGGCCGACATTCTCAGCCTGCTGCTGCTCAAGGCGCCCGGTGAATTCGGCGCCGACATCGTGGTTGGTAACACCCAGCGCTTTGGCGTGCCGCTCGGCTACGGCGGCCCGCACGCCGCGTATCTCGCCACGCGTGACGCCTACAAGCGGCAGGTCCCGGGTCGCATCGTCGGTCTCTCCAAGGACGTCGAGGGTCACCCGGCGGTTCGCCTGGCGCTACAGACGCGCGAGCAGCACATTCGTCGCGAGAAGGCGACCAGCAATATCTGCACGGCGCAGGTGCTCCTGGCGATCGTCGCCAGTATGTACGCCGTTTACCATGGTCCGGACGGGCTGAAGCGAATCTCCGAGCGTGTGCACCTCGCCGCATCCGCCCTCGCGCTCGGCTTGAAGAAGCTCGGCTATGAGCTGGGCGATCAGCCATTCTTCGACACGCTGCGTGTCGGGCTCGGCAACAAGACGGCGGCTGACATCGTCGCGGCGGCAGAAGCGCGCGAGATCAATCTCCGAGTGTTGGACGAGTACACCATTGGTATCGCGCTCGATGAAACCGTCAGCAGCGGTGACGTCAAGGATCTGCTCGAGATCTTCAACGGCGGAAAGGCAACGCAGTTCAGCGTCGACGATCTGGTGCAGCAAGCCGAAACGTCGATCCCAACGGGGATGTCGCGCGAGACGCCCTACCTAACGCATCCAGTCTTCAATAGCTACCACTCCGAGACCGAGATGCTGCGCTACATGAGCCACTTGCAGCGGCGCGACCTGTCGCTCACCACATCGATGATCCCGCTCGGCTCGTGCACGATGAAGCTGAACGCCACCGTCGAGATGGAGCCGGTCACCTGGCCGGAGTTTGGCAAGATCCACCCGTTCGTCCCGTCCGAGCAAGCCGATGGCTATCACATTCTCACCAACCGGCTCGAGAAGATGCTCGCCGAAATCACGGGATTCGACGCCGTCTCACTCCAACCCAACGCTGGTTCACAGGGAGAGTACACCGGACTTCTGGTGATCAAGCGCTATCAGGAAGAGCGCGGTCACGGCGGCCGGAATGTCTGCCTGATTCCGTCGTCAGCCCACGGCACGAACCCAGCCAGCGCGGTTATGGCGGGAATGAATGTCGTGGTCGTTGCCTGCGACTCGAACGGCAATATCGAGGTCGACGACCTGCGCGCCAAGGCTGATGAGCACGGCGATCGACTGGCCGCGCTGATGGTGACCTACCCATCGACGCACGGCGTCTTCGAGGAAGCCATCACCGAGATCTGCGACATCGTCCACCAGCATGGCGGTCAGGTGTACATGGACGGCGCCAACATGAACGCCCAGGTCGGTCTCACGCGGCCGGCCGAGTTCGGCGCGGATGTGTGCCATCTGAATCTGCACAAGACCTTCTGCATCCCGCACGGTGGTGGCGGACCGGGTATGGGCCCGATCGCGGTCAAGTCGCACCTCGCGCCATACCTGCCGACGCACCCCGTTGTCACGACCGGTGGCACGGCGGGTATAGGCCCGGTCGCTTCCGCCCCATGGGGCAGTCCCAGCATCCTGCCAATCTCGTACAGCTACATCGCGATGATGGGCCCGAAAGGGCTGAAGAAGGCGAGCCAGGTCGCGATCCTGAACGCCAACTACATCGCCAAGCGACTCGATCCGCACTTCCCGGTCCTCTACAAGGGCAAGCACGGGATGGTGGCGCATGAGTGCATCGTTGACCTGCGGCCGATCAAGGAGCGAACCGGAGTCGAGGTCGAGGACGTCGCCAAGCGTCTGATGGACTATGGCTATCACGCGCCGACAGTCTCCTTCCCGGTTCCGGGTACGATGATGATCGAGCCGACCGAGAGCGAGTCGAAGCGGGAACTCGACAAGTTCTGCGACGCGATGATCGCGATCCGGCATGAGATCGCTGAGATCGAGCTTGGCATGGCCGACCGTGAGGACAACGTGTTGAAGCACGCGCCGCATACAGCCAAGGAGGTCATGTCCAGCGACTGGAGCCGGCCATACTCACGCGAGAAGGCCGCCTACCCGGCGCCGTGGCTGACGGACGAGAAGTTCTGGCCCCCGGTGGCGCGTGTCGACAACGTCTACGGCGACCGCAACCTGGTCTGCTCATGCCAGCCTATCGAGGCCTACGCCTAGAGCTTGACCGGCCACATCACCAATCTGGCGAACTCACGGCCGCTCCTGCAGTGGGAGCGGCCGTTCTCATTGCCGGAACGACGACCGTAACCTTTCCACCGAATATCTTTGACAATTAGTCCAACGTCGTGAGTTTCGGGTATAGTGTCACAACCAGGTGTACGAACGACTGATCAAGGGGGCGGCATGGGTTCCAAGCCGGTGAGAGTCGGCGTTCTCATCATTATGGTTCTCAGTCTGCTGCTGATGGAGGTGCCCATCGCCGGCGCGGACGTCTCCGGCACGATCTACCTTCCATGGGTGCCAAACGGCGATACGACTGGTGGACTGGGACCCTGGTTCGGTCAGATCGAAATCCAGAACCCCTCCTCTTCAATCTGCATCGTTCAGGTGACCGCGGGTGTAGCAGGCGGAAGCTGGCCGGGAAGCACCACCGTGGATCTTGGACCACACCAGATGGCAGACCTCTCGCCGGAGAGCATCGGACTCCGGGAACCCGGCGGAGCCGTCGTTCTAAGTTCGACCGGCTGTAAGGCATCGGCGGCGGTCAAACAGGCTAGCGGCGGGTTCAAGGATGCGCCCTGGTCCCATGGAGCAGACGAGATCACCGGCTACACCGGCATTCCTCAAGAGGATGTCGCCGGATCGCCAGACTGGATCCTGCCAATCGTGCAGACCAACAATAGCTGGAACTCCTATATCCGCGTTTCAAATGTCGATCCAACCGCGGCTGCCAAGGCCACGGTCGAGATCTTCTCCTATCAGAATGATGGAGGCCAGGACGGATCGGACTACTCGGTGACCATGACCATCGCCGCCGGGGCGACGCGCACGATCGACGTGCACGACGCGGTCTCCGTTTCCGGTTACGTCGGATTTGCCCGGATCACCTCAACCGGCCACATCGCGGCACTGGTCCAGCGAGAAAAGTCAGTCGCGAGGATGGCAATGGTCAATGTCGCGTCGACCTACAACACCAGCTTCTTCGCGACGCAAGGTGCCGGTGACTATGCCCTCGAGGCACCAATTGTCTTCAATGCCTACAACGGCTGGAAC
The DNA here is from genome assembly GCA_963728335.1 of uncultured Chloroflexia bacterium. Taxonomy (GTDB): domain Bacteria; phylum Chloroflexota; class Chloroflexia; order Thermomicrobiales; family Thermomicrobiaceae; genus CALAGB01. The sequence continues at coordinate 1,949,571 of CAVSJP010000002.1, read as the reverse complement.
ACCGGGATCAACCTGGCCAATCCGAATGACGCGACCGCAAACGTCACCATCTCCTACCCCGGTGCCGGACGTCCGGACGACACCATTTCGCTCGCACCGTATTCCGCCGACTACGTCTATACCCCTGGCAACGCGCCGGCACAATCTGGATTCACGGGCAACGCCGTCATCTACTCCGACGTTCCGGTGGCCGCCTCGGTTGACGAGGTGAAGTACTCCACGAACGACTCGATCTCATACACCGCCGTGCCCGCCGCTGGAACTCAGATCTCGGTGCCGGTCGTCTTCAAGCAGTCGTTGAACGGAAACCGGAGCGACAACTCGGGCATCAACCTATCGAACGGAACCGACCGGCAAACAACGGTAGAGATCAGCATCTACAACACGATCGGCGTCCTCGTCGGTGGACCATACGACCTGACGGTCCCGGCACATTCGGGCAACTTCATCTACCTGGCGTCGGTGTCAGTACCGTCGGGAACCGTCGGAAACGCCATCGTCTCATCGCTCGACGGCGCCAGGATCGCGGCCGTGTCAAACGACGTCTCGTACGACATCGAGGGGAACGGCTCAGCGGTATTCAACGCTCCATCCGACGCGGGACTCTACCAGCTTGGCGGGTCAAACTAGGCGCGAAACACAGCCGAGAAACCAGTTACTCGTTCGCATCGGGCGACTCGACACTGAGGACTTTCTCGGCATGTGACAGTGCATCCGTCAGCTCTCGCTGGCGCAGCGCGATCGTCAGGTCTCCACGGGTGCGCTCCAGCACGCCGCGGACCATGTCGGTGGTCCGGCGCAGACCTCCTGTCACCGCATCCGGATAATCGACCGAGACCAGCAGGTCGTAGATTTCGTCCATCGCCGACAGCATCTCCTCGGCACGTGATAGGTCGTGGCGCCGCATCGAGTCGAGCGCGTAGCGGCGTAGCTCTCCGGCCGCTTCACCCAGTCCATTGAGGAAGACCGCGTCCTCGACGTTGAGGTCGCCCGGCGAAGGAATCCCGGTCCCGCTGATGATACCGAGCGTAATGCGCGACTCGGCGTACTCCTTCTGGGAATCCTGCACATACCCGGACCAATAGATGTTCGGGTAGTCATGAAGGTCGCGCTCGAGCGAGTCGCGCATTGACTTCGCCTGGTCATGCAGTTCAATCGCGGCGACAAAATCGTTGCGGTGAACCGCACGGGTGGCGTTTGCACTCAATCGGATCACCTGTCGCGATTCAGCCAGCGCACGTTCCCGAATTGAATTGATCCCGTCAAGCCGCGCGATGATCTGCTCGCCAATCGTCCACAGATTACCGTCTTCTGTTGCCTTCAAGAGAACCTCCCCATCTACGCCCAACTGTTGGCGGCGCCGCCTGTTACGGCGCACGTTTCACCAATACTATCCTGATCGTTGACAAAGCAGCGCACGGTACTCAACACTGGCATATCCAGAAGCGCTAGAGGTCCGTCATGCAGCAACACCGAGACGTAGGCCCATGTCGCAATCGCCGGCGCAATCCTTTTCGATCCGAGGACGACCCGGTCTCCCTCGTCCAACGAAGACGCTGCCGCGGATCAATGTCGAGCAATCGCGTTGTGGCACTCGATTGTCTTTCAGTCAATTTAGCCCGTTGCTGAATTCGGGTGATATCCTCATTACGTCAAAGCGCGCGCCGACAGCCGCTCGCGAATTCCGGAGGCAAACGAATGACTTCTGAAGCGGCTAACAGTCGACGTACCAACAAGCATGTCTTTGTGATCAATGGTGAAGTTGCGGTACTGGAACTCATTCGGGAACTGCTGCAGGATGAGCGCTACAACGTGACGACGACGAACTTCGTCCCTCGTACCTGGGAGCAGATCGACGCGCTACAGCCGAACCTGTTGATGGTTGACCTGACAATCGGCCAACGCGCCGGCTGGGATCTGCTCGAGAAGCTACAGCTCGAGGCCACCACCAAACGCATTCCTGTCATCGTCTTCTCGACTGACCCGAGCCTCCTCGAGGAGGCCGCAAAGAATTCTGAACGCTTTGGTGGACAGCGATTTGTTGCCAAGCCTTTTGACGTCGATCAACTCATCGATACCGTGCATGATTTGATCGGCGCGACCGAGGAAATCGGATAGTAGCCCCCGGTCCACTCCACACTCGCGGCATCATGTGTGACCTCGGGCCAAGCGTGTCGCCACGTCGACAGGTTCGATTTTGACGGGTAGAATTAGCCTCGTGGCAACGGAGAGACCAAGCTCTTGGTTTTTCCTGGAAAGCCGGCGGCCGAGGCGAAATAGCCGCATATGACCGATAGAAGTTCGCCCTCGTAGCTCAACGGACAGAGCACTTGGCTTCGGACCAAGGGGTTGGGGGTTCGAGTCCCTCCGAGGGTACAGATGGCGCCGGGCGATTGATCGTCCGGCGTTCTGATTTTGGGAGATCCACGGCAATTCACCGCTCCCGACTCCGCTCCACCGTGCTATGATCCGCCGAACAGAGGCGTAGCTTGGACGGCGGATTGGTTCGGAGGATTGGTCGCATGCGGGCAGTTGTTGTCTCAATCGGATCTGAATTAACCGAGGGCTTCCTGACTGACACCAATGCGACCTTCCTGGCGCAGGAGATGTCTGCCCTCGGGATCGAGCTCGTCGGAGTAAGTCAGGTCGGCGACAATCTGGAGCGGATCGTTCGCGTCTTGCGACGAGGCTGGGAAGACGCCGACCTCATCGTTACGACCGGCGGAATCGGCCCGACCGACGACGATCTGACTCGTGAGGCGATCGCTTCCCTTCTTGAAGAGGAGGCGAGCGTCGACCCGGACTTGCTCGAAACCGTCTCCCGCTTCTTCCGCTCACGTTCGATCCCGATGCCCGAGCAGAACACCAAACAAGCCTGGCTGATTCCATCTGCGAAAGCGCTCGACAACCCGATGGGGACCGCTCCAGGCTGGATCGTCCAACGGAACGACCAGTTCATCGTCTCGATGCCCGGAGTTCCACGCGAGATGAAGCGCATGTGGGCCGAGCAGGCTGTGCCGCGGCTCTCCTCGCGAATTGGAGATCGCGTCTACGTCTCGAAGACGCTGAAGACGATTGGCATTGGCGAATCGGCCGCCGAACGGGCGATCGCCGATATCATCCACCGCGGGTATCCGATCGTCGCCACGTATGCCAAGGATGACGGCGTCCACATCCGCATCATCGCCGGATCTCCCGACCGATCAGAGGCGGAGAAGGCCGTACGACATACGGAGGTCGAAGTTCGCACGGTCCTCGACAGCTACGTCTACGGTGAGGAGCCGACCACGCTTGGATCGGCGATTCTGGCGCCGCTGGTTGAGACCGGGGACACGCTCACCATCAGCGAAGCGGGAGCCGGAGGACGAATCACCTCGCTGATCGCCGAGGAGCCCGCCGCTGTGGTCCATTTTGGTGGCGGAATTGTCCGCGCCTTTAGCCATGCCGCCTCGGTGGCGGGCCTCGACGTCAATGAACCGGACGCGCCGCTCGCGCTTGCCCGGCACGAGGCGCCGCACGTGCGGTCGATGCTCAAGTCCGACTACGGCTTTGCGATCTCGGTGCGGTTGACGCCCGGAGAGCGGCTCGACCTGACCAAGGGTGATATCGCACTCTGCTTGAGCGGTCGAAACGGACTCTGTGAGCGGGAACACACTGTCACGGCCATTCCGTCGGAAGTGCGACGCCGCGCCAGTATGTGGGCCGCGGAGTTTCTGCGATCGTCACTTCTGGAGGAGATCGCCGCTCGGGACTGACTGGTCATCGGGAGCCGTCTTCCGGTTCTCAAGCCGGTCATTGGCGCGAAGCCGGAGCCAGAGTCCGGCCGGGTATCCAACCATCTTGGCCGCGTCGCCGATTGCTCTCAGTGCCGGAATCAGCGCCAACACGACGACGGCATCGCTCCCCGAAACATCCTTCCGGCGTCGAGCGAACCGTCGCAGCGGTTTCCGTAGGTAGAGCGCCGATCCGGTCACTAGGGCGAGTGCAGCCGTTCGATCGCGACGAGAGAGCAGCACGGGCAGCAGACCAAAATAGGTCGCGTAGCGGACGGCATGCCGCAGCGGGAAGAGTCCGGCCTGACCATCGCCGCGCGCATAATGAACGTATTGTTCCCAGTGCCGCTGAACGGACGAGCGCGGACGAAACGCAACCGTGGCGCCCGGACTAAATTCGAACCGCGCTCCGGCCCGCCTCAATTTCAAATCGAAGACCAGATCTTCACAGTAATCGAGCCATTCCGGATACCTCAGGCCCACCTCGAACAGCGAACGACGAAACGCGACCGACCGGCTCGAGGGCAAAAAGTGCTCAGGATCGATCTCGTCGAGGTCTGGCAGCGTCGTCACTCCAAGGGCCAGTTCAAATCGGTTTCGTGGGTCGGCCTGGAAGAACCCAGCCACGACGTCTGGCTGCAACCCGGCAGGGCGGCGAAACGGCTCGGTGATCTTGCGCAGCCAGTCGGGGTCCAGCCGTGTTCCCGCGTCAGTGACGGCCACGATATCGCTCGAGGCACGGTTCAGCGCGATGTTGCGTCCAGCGGCGATATTCGAGCCGGGCTCGGAGACGATGACGAACGGCCGATCGGTCTTCCAACTCCTGGCGACGTCCAGCGTCCCATCAGTCGAACCGCCGTCAACCAGGATCACCTCATCCGGCTTCAGGCTCTGAGCATCGACCGAGGCGAAGAATTCCGTCAGCGTCGCCTCTTCGTTCTTGACTGTCAGGATCAGGCTCACCGTCACACGCTCAGATCCAGTCATCGCCCGCCCCCTTCTCGTACGCGCCGATGATCGCGTCCTGACGGGCAAACATGTTCTCCCGCTCTGTCGCTGTGAGGTCGTCGTAGCCCAGGAGATGGAGGAGTCCATGGAGTGTGAGATAGGCGATCTCGCGCTCGACCGAGTGTCCGGCGTCGCGAGCCTGGACGGTCGCCGTTTCATGCGATACCGCGATGTCACCGAGGTATGGTTCGTCGCCGTTGAAGCTGAGAACGTCGGTCGGGCCGGGAATGTCCATAAAGCGTAGATGCAAGTCGGCGATATCATCGTCGGAGCAGATCCAGACGCCCACCTCGCCCTCGCGGCCCTCCGAATCGGCCGCGAACATGAGAAGATCGCAAAGTCGTTGAGGATCGAGCGGGGGTGCGGCATCGTCGATGGTGAGACCGACCTCCAGAGACGACTGCCGGGGCATCACTCAGGACGCTTCAACGGGTGACTTGGCGGCCGCTTGGGCGTGCGGGCGAGGGACACGCAGCTCCGGATACTCGACGCGCGGGTGATAGATGCCTTCGAGAACCGAGATGAAGGCTTTGCGCACCTCTTCGATCTGTTTGAGTGTCAGATCGCAGTCGTCGAGCTGACCGTCATCGAGCCGCGACTTGATGACGCCATCGACGACGAGTTGCAGGCGCGCCGCGCGGCGAACCGGCTTGCCATCCGGCTGGGTGACTTCCTCATACAGCTTGCCCGACTGCGACGCGGCCCGGACCGCCGCCTCCACGCTGTCAGCGAGCATGATCACGCCCGCCTCTTTGGTCTGCGGTTTCGGACCCGGATAGCGGAACTCGGCCTCGTCGACCTCCTCACCGCTATTCATCGCCTCAGTGTAGAAGTACTTGATGAGCGAGGTTCCATGGTGCTGTTGGATCACGTCGATAATCGACTGTGGCAGGTGTGCCTTCTTGGCCAGGCGCACCCCATCGATCACGTGCTCTTGAATGATTCGCGCGCTGGTTCTCGGATCGAGCGCGTCATGCACGTTAGCCCGGTTCGCCTGGTTCTCGACGAAGAAGCTCGGACGCAAGACCTTGCCCATATCGTGATAGAGGACTGCGACACGGGTGAAGAGCGGATCGCCTCCCACGTGCTCCACCGCGCTTTCGGCCAGGTTGCTGACCATGATGCTGTGGTGATACGTCCCGGGCGCCTCACGCGCCAGACGATAGAGCAGCGGCTGGTTTGGGTGCGCGAGCTCGAGGAGTTGCAGGTGCGTCGTGATTCCGAAAATCCGCCCCAGGACGCTAAAGGAGAGGAATGTCAGACTGGCAGAAAGAACACCGTTGGCGAGCGCGTTCCACAGCAGCGACCCGGCCGTGGCGACGTTCAATTCGCCCTTGATCAACGAGAAGAGAATGGCACTGGCGACGACCGTGATTGCCACACCAAGCCCGGCCCAGAGGAAGGTCATGATGCGTTCCGCGCGCCAGATGACGGCAGCCCCGGCTACCCCACTCAGGAAGGCGAAGAACGTCACGTCGAACGCGTTACCCGCCACGATGCCGAGATAGAGCGCCAGGAACCCGGCACTCACGACCGCTACCTGAAAATCGAGCAGCACAGACAGGAGCATCACGGACGCGGCCGCAGGGAACACGTACTTCAAATCCGTGCCGAGGAGCCAGAAGCGTCCTGCGACGACCGGCACGACAATGACCAGGCCGACGAGCAGGAGCTGCTGGTTCTGCCAGAGACCCTGCGCGAACTTGTAGAGATAGAAGACCAGACCCAGCGTCACGAAGCCGAGTAGCCCGAGCACGCCGATGAACTGTTGCCAGTTTTGGCTCGGGTTGAGCAGCCCAAAGTAATCAAGCTTTTCAATGTCGGCTGCGCTGACTGGATCACCGTCTCGAACGATGACCTGCCCCACCTGAACCGTGATGCGCACCGGCTGAACCGCGTCAGCGGCTGCTTGCCGCGCGGCCTTGGTCTGCGTCTCGTCGACCGTCACGTTGGAGCGAATGAACGGCTGCGCCAGTGCAACCGCCAGATTACGCTCGGAGAGCGACATAGGCACGTTGGACTGGGACAGGAGCGACTCCTTGACGGACGCGACATCCTCCGGCTGGATCTGCCCCGACATCGCCACCGCCACCAGGCGCGTTGCCTCGGACGATACGCGGGACCACGCGTCGCTACTCAAGGCCGCGATGGCCGTCGCATCGCTCGCCGACAGTCCGTCCACGGTGGAGCGAATCTGGTCACTGCCGCTGGCATTGGCGACCGGAGTCGCGCCGGACCGAATCGCGGAGATCTGGTTCAGCGACTGTCTCAGGGCGTCGAGCTGCGCCGGAGCGACGGACTCGTCCTGCTTGAGCACGATATTTCGGACGTCGGCGTATGCTTCCTGTTTCCGGTCTTGCGTGCTGAGATCGCTAACGAAGGTCGCGGTTCGGGGCGCCTTGATCGTCCGGTTCGCGATATCGCCGGCCTTGAGATTGAGCGAGTCGGACTGCCAGGTGAAATAGAGGACCGTGCCGAGCACGAGATAGATACTCAGCCCGAACAGTACGAACCGCGAGATGCGCAGAATCGAGAGACCGCGCCCCCGGGCCTGCTTGAACAACCAAGCCGTCCGTGGTGCACCTATTTGCTGGTCGTGCTGTGATGTCAAATTCATCGACTTGCCTGTCCCGCGATGGAATCGGGCCATTCAGGCGAGGCGGCTATACGCCGCGACGCTGACTGCCCTGCTCCGAAAGCGCGGTACGCGCGGCTTGCGCGACGACGTTGCCTTGCGCTCGGGGACCGATTCGCTGCCGCAGTTCCGGCATAACGCGCCCCATGTCGTTCGGCTCTGACGCGCCGAGTTCATCTACCACCTTGCGCGCCAAGTCGAGCACCTCGTCTTCCGACAGTTGTGGCGGAAGATATGTCTCGAGAATCACGATCTGCGACCGTTCGTTCTCCACCAGATCTTGCCGCCCGCCCCGTTCGAACTGTTCGATCGAGTCGCGCCGTTGCTTTATCTGGCGCTGCACAACCGCCACGATCTCGTCATCCGAGAGTGGGTGGCCACGTTCGATTTCGACGTTGTGAATTTCCGCCCGGAGAAACCGAACCACGTCGCGACGCGTTGTATCTGAGGAACGCATCGCGTCCTTGAGATCGTTTTGAAGTCTTGTCGACATTTCAGACATTTGATGAATCACCATTGTGGATCGAGCACCGTTCGCGGCGCCCGACGACAGGATTTGCATTCGGTTACAGTGGAACGAACAGGAGCCAGTGGCACCGTACCCCTCGCACAATGACACTGTCGGCAAATTATATCCCCACCTGTGCATGGCCGTCAACGGCAGATCGCTTCGTTCGTACGCAGCCTCCGATTCGCTGACGGATCCGACATCCCAGTTTGACCACGAAAATGGGGCACCCTGTCCGCTGGGCAGATCGATCTTGACACGCCATTCAACGTGACGTTAGAATTACCGAGTCGCGAGCAGATAGGCTCGACATGCGGAAGTGGCTCAGCTGGTAGAGCATCTCCTTGCCAAGGAGAAGGTCGCGGGTTCGAATCCCGTCTTCCGCTCCCAAGAACGGACCCTGATTGGGGTCCGTTTTTTTTGCGTGATGCCCAGGTTCGCCCAGACGTGAGTGCGGAACCCGTCCGAACGGGTTCCGCTCCAGCGGTCGTGTTGAACGACGGACTACTCAGACCGATAGCAGTCGATCGAAGAACGAGCGATAACGTTGAAGTCCAACGCGCAAGTCTTCCGTTGACACCTCGTCGCCGCTATCCAGCTGCGACTCAAGATTCGAGCGCTCTTCAGCGAACGATCCCGCCAGGGTCTTCATCACTTCGGCGATCAAGCTGTCCGCCTGCTCGACCGCTTGCCGTGGTTCGTCCACAAACCCAGCCTGGATCGAATCCCACCGTGACCTGAAATTCTGTGACTGGTCTGCTGGGAACAGGGGCGTTCTCGCTTGATTCGATGTGGTCATGTTTGAGTCATTTGGTCGCGTCGCGCGCTCGCCGTCAGCCACCATGTCGTCTGTCGCGGACATGTCGTCGCGAGCCGTGGCTCCAGCCATATCAGCCGTGGTAAGACGTTCGTGTTGCTGCTCATCCATGTTCATTTCCCTTTCTTGATCCAGCACTTTTCCAGTTGAATGCTTCAATGTTCAGTTGATCTCTGCGTGCGCGGTCTCACCGTCGCGCCCTTGCGCAGGGACGAAGTCCGACTGCCCAAGCAGATCGTCAAACAGGCTGCGATAGTGGACCATCGCCCGCCGCAGATCCTCAGTCGACGCCTGGCCGTCAGCGCTCTTGCTCGCCAGCTGATGGGCCTCGCGATAGTTGCTGACTACGGCAGGATGGTCGACCGAGATGTCCGCCGCGCGCTGCTCGAAGTCGCCAACGGGATAGCCACGTGCCTGCATGACTTCGCCGATCAGGGCATCAGCGCTGGCCACGGCTCCGACGGGGTCATCCACGAATCGGGACTGTACCGTTCTCCAGTCAGCGGCATAGCGGGCACGGTCGTCCGGCGAAAGCGGACGAATATTCAGCTGCGACACCCGGTCGGCGCGCCGCGCAAGTTCAGCCTCGGCATCCCGCCGCGCGCCGGTTTCACGCACGGTCCGGTCATACTCCGGCCCAAACTGATCACGAAGGTCCCGGGTCCTTCGCGTTTGCAGGGCGTACCAAATCGCCCCTATGACCACCGCGGCGGCAACCACGGCGATCACAATCCAGGCGGTTGTGCTCATGTTCACGTTCCTTTCGATTCCCTATGGACCGAATGGCGAACATCCTCGCGACCCAATCCATGGTCAATCCAGACGTCATCCAATGCAGAAGTCGTGCCTCGTCGTCATGACTCGCGCGAAAATAGTCTTGGGCTGATCACGCGAACCATCCGATTTCGGACGTGATTTGAGAAGATTTCGTCAAACTGCGGAGGTCGTGACCAGCATGGATGCGGTTGCGGCATCATTGGTCGATGAAATGTGCAGGACGCCGGTGCGTATCAGGTGGTGCGATGTGGGCCGGCGATCTTCCACAGAGTACGGCGCGGCAACGCCGATTTTCGCTACACTTCGTCTCGAGCCTGACGGCGACTTGCGGAAATGGCGGAATGGCAGACGCTGCGGTCTTAAAAACCGTTGGGGATAATCCCCGTGCGGGTTCGAGTCCCGCTTTCCGCACTCGAAAACCATACTCTGATGCGGTTTTAGACCGCTTCGCTGTTTCGCTACGCCAAACAGCTAGAGTCGCCATTCCGCCACACGTCTCTGTCGCTCCATCAGTTGCTACAAAACCAGAGGTCATTGCTACAGAAAACCGCTGACATCAGAATAGCACGTAGTGCGGGGGATTAAAAGCAGTCTTGTCTGTATTCCCTTTGAAAGTGGTTTCTGTTATGGCAATTCCCCTAAATCAAACGTTAGGAGCCAGAATTGAATTCATTGCTGATTAGCAGTTAATACCGTAAATTGGATTACCCACCAGAACACCCCTTGGAACGCTCTAGGATGCCCTAGGAGCGTCGTAACGTGGCGCTAAGTACTCTCTCGTAAATGGTACACAAGATGCCCTGTAAGGCGGAATTTCGAGTCTGAAGCGTTAATCTAATTATGGCTTCTAATTCGATCTGTCGTCAGTAGCCAACGTGGAGAGAACGATAGCCGGAAAGGCGCGAGGAAGATTCTTGGCAAGACGGAGAACGAAGCCACGAAAGCGTACAACCGCACCGATATCAATGGGCGCGGAGGTCTGGGAGGATCTTCCGCTCCCTTATGTTCACTATCCGGGTCACTATGGAACTTTCATCGCATTCTCTTTAGACGAAACTTCACCGATAATGCTGTGCAGTTGCGCTCAGCTTCCAGTTGAAAACTACATACGTCTTCGAAGGATGCAACCACCAGGACCGAATTATTACCCCCTTCGAATGGCTCCACTAGGCAGCCTGGACTTTCCAGAGGTGATAGCAGAGCGGTCCCTACGCTACAAGAACAGTCCCGCTGAAAGCATTTCTTTCTCACTTGGGCTTTGTCACAGGTGTAATCTCTCAACACCCAGCCTTCGATACTGTCATGAGATGTATGGAGGCAAATTCAAACAATCATTTGGGTGGTACATCAACCAATCCCGCCTTCGAGTCGGAATATCGTTGCATTCGGGTACCGTGTATCTTAGCGACAGGTGCCCAATTGATTTGCAGACAATGTTTCAGGAACTGCAAAGCCTTCACCGCTCGCGTGAGTCTATTGCCAACCTAATCTTGAACCTGGGTCAATCCTTGGTTGAGATTCGCTCTCAACTCCACGACATAGACGCGAGAACCAGCAAGCTAGGACGACAGCTCGACAACAAAATAGAGAACATTACCCGCCAAGAATTCGGGGTTCGGAAGGTCGGGGAGGCTTGGGTTAGTGAAACATTATTGCTCAATATTGTTCGGCGACTCCTGCCAGATGATGAAGTGATTCACCACTATCATCCAGACTGGCTGGAAGGACTTGAACTGGACATCTTCGTTCCGAGGCTGAGTCTGGCAATTGAATACCAAGGACAGCAGCACTTTCACGCCATTGCAACGTGGGGTGGAGAAGAGTCTCTCAAAGCTAACCAAGAGCGTGACAGGCTCAAGGTGCTTCGTTGTAGTCAGGCGAGCGTGACGCTAGTAACAGTGGATTACACTGAGCCACTAACCGAAGACTACATCCGGCAGGTGATTGCGAAGGCAATACCGTAGTGTAGAATCTCCTCTCCATACGTTTGCCTGTACGCATGCGTCTAGTTATACTGTGAAGTCCTATGATGTCGCTGGACAATCCAGCCAGCGAGTGATGTAGGAGTCTGGGTAAGTGTCCCAGGTCTCCCTATCTCCGAAGTAGCGGGATAGGTAGAGGGCGACTAACTGTGCCCTGAAAGTTAGGAGGATCGATGACCTGACAAAGTGGATTATCTGTAGTTTGTGAAATTGGATGGCTGCAAAGAGCAACGATGAAACCGAAAGGAATAGAACGTAACGTTGAATAACCAAAACAGCGAAGTGAACGCCGCGGTAACCGAGCCCACTGAATGCGCGGAATTTGGGTGGCGTGTCCTGCCCTTGTACGGAATGAACAAAACAGAATGTAGTTGTGGTGATCTTAACTGCGCCGAGCCGGGGAGGCATCCTCGGATTGACAATTGGATGCAGCAAGCCACGACAGACAATGAACAGATTCGTGAGTGGTTTGATAAGTGGCCCGAATCACATATTGGCATCGCAACAGGAAAGGCATCTGGCATCGTTGTACTGAAGGTGGAAACGGATCATAACGATGTTAGTCGACCATTCATGGATCTGCAGGAGGAATACGGATGGCTGTCATCAACAGTTGAAGGGGTAGCATTCAATAGAGCGAAGCTTTTCTTCTACAACTACCCCAACTGTCGAGTAAAGAACAACGCCAGCGTAGCAAAGGGGGTAACCCTTCTCGCAGACGGCAGCTATACACCTGTCTTTCCGTCGAAGGGAAGAGATGCTGCTGGCATTTGGAGATATTACGGATGGGAGCGATATCCGGATAAATCCCCCGTGGCTGACATGCCTGATTGGCTTCTCGAAATGGTTCGCGCGGAGGACGTGACTCCCATTGCATCGGAGACCAACTTGTTACTCGATGCTGAAAGCACATCGGTAGAGGTGTTGAGGGCTGCTCCACTCTTGCTCACAGAAACGACTCATGAAGAAGACATTACGGAACTACGGATCGCTGAAGTACTTCACTACTGGCACGGTGACAGGTTTCGCTACGTAAGAGATCGAGGAATCTGGTTATGGTGGGATGGAAGACGTTGGGCTGAAGACCTCAATACTTTGGAGCTACGTGCTGCCATCAAGAACACGGTGCGAGATATTCCCGTAGCAGTAAGAAACCATAAATGGGCAAGGGAAATCGAAACGCGCTGCGCTCGTATGGAATCATCCAATAAGTTCACCGGAGTTGCGAAGCAAGCCGAAATCGTCTTTGACAAGCTGAATACTGAAGATCTTGACCAAAAGCCGAAGCTTCTGAATTTGCTGAACGGCACGATTGACCTGACCACAGGGAGACTAATCGAGTCTCATCCGGAAGATCACCTCACACAAATTGCCAACGTTCAATACATGCCCGAAGCTGAGGCGCCGCTGTGGAGAGCTTTCCTTCGCCTGATCTTCGATAACAACGACGAGTTGATCCGGTATGTACAACAGGCAGTCGGGTACAGCTTGACAGGAGACACGTCAGAGCGTGCTTTCTTCATCACGTATGGACTGGGCAGAAACGGAAAGACAACGTTCCTCGAAACAGTTGCGGCAGTTCTCGGTGACTATGCTTGGGCTCTAGATACAGAGGCACTGCTGAAGCACAGTACAACTCAACACAGTACTGATATCGCGATGTTGAGAGGCAAGAGGTTCGTTTATGTCCAGGAACTACCCGACAGCCGCCCTCTTGATGCAAGTCGTGTCAAAGCCATCTCAGGTGGTGACACCATCTCCGCTCGAAGAATGCGACAGGACGCAGCAAAGTTGAAGCCGGTGTGCAAACTCTGGATTGCTTCTAACTCCAAACCCATGATCGACGATGTTGGAAGAGCGATGTGGGACCGAGTGAAGATCATTCCCTTCGATGTCACCATCAACAAGAACACAGAGGAAAGACGTGAGGAATTGATTCATCGGTTCGTGAGTGATGAAGGTCCTGGCATTCTGCGTTGGGCAGTCGAAGGGTACCTAGAGTACCAAAATATGAGACCCTGGAAAGAGCCAACCGTGATCGCATCCGCAATCAGCCAATACCGTAATGAGATGGACTTATTGGGACAGTTCTTCACCGATTGTTGCGCCGTGTCAGACCCTGTGAATAAGAATGTGTATACCGCGTCGGCAATGCTGTACAAGAGTTATCAGCAGTGGTGTACGGAGACTGGAGTGAAGCCTGATGTACAAATCAAATTCGGAAAAGAGCTGAGCAAACGCGGGTTTGAAACAGGTAGTAAGCGAATCCCAACAGTGGATAAGAACGGCAGACTTACCAATAAACCAACTACCGTCAGGTACGGCATAGAGTTGATTGTCGAAGTTGACGTATCCAACCTAGAGGATTCAGTACCTCACGACGCAACGGTGACGCTGTAGTCGGAGCTGTAATCGGTGTAACTGGTTTTCTAGTTATCTGTACTAATTCAATGTGTACTGAGAGATAACCTAGAATTCGATTACACTGATTACAAAGCGCTCGAACAATAGGGGGAGGACCAACCTCCCCCACTCGTCTACTCGTAACCTCAAGTACGGTTACTCGCACACTCGTTCCCCCACCGGTACAAACCCAGTACAACACCACACAACCAGTCGAGAGGGTTATTGATGATAGTGCAGCAAATCAACGAACCACGTACGCAGTGTTAACACAGCACAGGGGTTCCTCAGTGTACAGGACAGCCTGTGAGGGTCTAGCACAGGGTGGTGGTAGTTGGGTTAAGTACACGTGCTCTGTGCCGACTCTGTTGTTCAGTGATAACTCTGGGCCCCACCCCCTCCCCCGTTGTGGTGTGTTCAGATATATTGGTAGCTCCGCCGAGTGTTCTGACAAGCATGAGAAAAAAGGGGTAAGGTGGGGTTCTGGGTCAAGCTACGAGTACAGACAATGGTACATTATGTCGCCCCACGATACGCGAGTAACCGCCAACCTACGCTGCCGGTTAGAGCAACTTAGGCGACAACACTGGCACGTAAACGTCAGGGTTATGTAAAACACCACTACCCTGGAAAGCACCCTCACCGCCTACCGATTCTCGCGCAGTGATGCATAACGCAGTCGTCTGGCTCACCTCAACTTATCGAACCGGGAATAATGTTATGGAAAGTGGGTCTAGCACATGGATTTCCAAAAGCCATTGATCTACATCCATAATTGATTGCTCTGACTCACATTGCGTTCTGACTACTACGTACCTAACCAATTGCAGGACCACAACCGATACCTTCAGACCAAGTTGACATCAACGTTAACATGACGTAGAGTGGTGGGGGCTCAGTGTACATACACTGACAACACAACTCTCACCAATTTTGAACAGGTATGGTTCGCGTGATCGCCAGCAAAGTATGTCCTCTACTCGTCGCGTTCTTTGTCACCTCCCTGTTGTCAGGGTGTATCTCAAATACAAGATTACCTCAGGCAATTTCGGGAACGACATCGCCAGCTGTCACGACGACACCGTTCTCAGTCTCAACTCCATCACCGATCAGCAACACTGATCCACCGCCTACCCTGGCACTGATCCCGAAACAGAGCCCCGACAGCGAGACAGACACCCCTTGGACCAATGCCTATATCCCGGTTGACGGATTTACCGTGAAGTATCCGAGCGACTGGGTCATCATGCCTGCCACAAATACACGCGTGCCGACGATGATCCTTAGTTGGCGACCAGTTGGACCAGGTGGTTTGGATGGTGTGGGTAAGGGTGAGCTACTGGTTGAGATCAGCACAACAATAGACGCCGCTCCGGTGACAGGGGATCGAATCATTGTAACGCAGTCGAACTATTCGGGGATCATGGTTGAAGGAAATGACGACGATATACAGCCTGCTGCTACTATTCGCCGAGTTTACTACGCAGCAGAGGGTAGTGAGTGGCTCGTCTCAGGCTATTTCGGAGATCCGGTTAGCGACTCCAATCCTAACCTCGCAGTCTTTCTCAAGATTGTGAAGAACATTGAGCACGTCAATTCACCGGCACCTACGCCTACGCCTACACCTATCCCCACAGCAACTCCAACGCCGATGCCAGCTCCAACAGCAGTACCGTTGCCGTATGAATACCTTCACCCAGAGGATGCAATTCGAGAGGCAGCAGCTCAGCTTGGGGACATAAGCCCAACTGTTCTCAACTACTTAGAAACAAAAGCCGACATGTTGCCCTACATGTTTCACCTGTCGTCGGCAAGGCCCGGAGAGATCAATACTGACCCCAGTCAGTTTTATCCGTGGCTGTTGTCATGGCTACGCATCAATCTCGGAATTTCAAGCTCCGACGTGGATTGGTGGGTCTATTATCAACAGCAGGTGGACACTGTCCTCCACAGCCCGGAATGCCAAGCAGCGCAGGTCCTGAATCAAATGGCATCCGACTCTAGCTACGTCGTCTACTGGTACTATGTACTGTACCCGCTCACGTACAATGCCTCGCCAATCGGAGCCAACTTCATCAAGAATTACTTCTATGATGATCTTGGAAGCTACTTGAATCTGTCGCCGGATGATCCAGAACATTCCCTATCATTTGGGCTTTACCTTGGAAACGACACTCGGCTTGCTGAGTGGTATAGGCAGGACTAGCCGAACCGTGTTCTAACGTCCACACCAATACCGGCAAGAGGGAATTGTTCACCGGCATACCCGACTGTCAGCATCCCACCCCCACCACCAGATCTGGACTGCAAGGATGTGCAGTATCGGAACTTCAAGGTGCTACCCCCGGATCCACATCGATTCGACAACGATAAAGACGGTATTGGGTGTGAGAAAGGTTGAGATCTAGTGGATGCGAATACACCTAACAACTCAGAGCCGAGCGACGAAGCAATCGAACAAGCACTTCTCCTGGGACTCGCAAAGCAGCACCTGGATGCCGAGAGGAAATTAGGTCGATATGACTTTGGTGTGATGAAGATGACTCGCGATGCGTTTAAGATAGGGCCTAAGCCCAGCCATCACCGTGTTCAGGAGGCGTTCTGGCGTTGTCTTGGAAGAGGGCTCATCTACATCGACTTCGTGCAGAGTCACCCACACAACTGGGATGTCTATCTCAGTTCACCGGGGAAAGAGGTCGCCAAGGATGCAGAAGGTAGCCCGAATCATCCGAGTGCTTACCTCGCCCTGCTCCGCCAAGTGACTCCACAGGTTAGCGACGTAACAACGCAATACGCGACAGAGGCAGTCAACTCTTATACGTCGCAGAATTACCTCGCGAGCGCAGTGATGATCGGAGCAGCTACCGAGGGCGCTGTTCTTGAACTCATGTCGTCATTCGCTCAGTGGTTACAAGGTAGTGAGCGCGAGGCACTGCGAACAGTGCTTGACAGCCAAAGGAACAAATACTGGTTCAAGTTCAAAGAATTCCGGAAGAGGTTAGAGGTTCACAAGCCCGAATTGCCAACGGAGTATCAGGACAATCTCTCCATCAACCTCGACTTCATTGTAGATGTCATACGCCTCACCAGAAATGAAGCGGGGCACCCTAAAGGCGCGACTCTCGCGCGCCACCAAGTACATGATCTCTTGTTGTTGTTCAGAGGCATGATACCCAGAATCTACGGGATGAAGTCATTCTTTGAATCTGTCTGAGCCCATGATCGGGGCTGAGATTACGCCGGATATGCGGCGATAAAGTCTCTCAACCCCTGAACCAACAATTCCACTTGCGGTTGGTCATACTCAGAGTACTTACCGTGTGCGGCGCTGTTTCTTATCCCGAGCCAAGCACCCACCTGTTTTTGCCTGTTCTTGGAATACACCCCCGCTTGGGCAAGCTCATCATTCATCTGAAAAGATGGCTTGGGGGCAACGTCGGAACGACGTAGCACCTCCACCGTGACGCCACAACGAATGCACAAATGCCGAAGGTGCTCTTCTAACGTTCCACCAGCGAGAACCGCCGCTGCATCCTTGAAGCCCTGCGACAACAAATACTCAGCCATTTCGAGAAAATCGGAGAAGACGTCTGCATGAATCAGCTCTTGGTAGCTCCTCAGATGTCCATTTTCAACATCGCTGCGCAGTGTGTCGACGATTCCATGAAGTCCCGGCGTCGCGTAGGAATTATCGAGAGAATAGCGATCCAGAATGGCTGATGCGCTTTTTGAATAGACACTTGTGTCACCGGAAATTCGATTGATGGTTGCAAGGCACGCAGAATTGAATGATGTAATCACGGAGATGTCGTGATCTGAAAGGTCACTGTAATTGGAAGACTTCCGCAAGATTTGGAACCGCGTGAGTAGACCATCGAGCTGAGCCAAAGTCTCACGATCATCCATGAACACTCAGACCTCCGCTTGACGCCGCTTTCGCAATTAACGAATCTCCAGGAACGATACTCGATGTAGCACGCCGGAAAAACCCGAAAATGGTATCGTCACGGAAAAGGGAGGGTGCAATTAATATACAACTGCAACGATTTACTCATAGGGGTGTCACCGTGACGTGCTCCCCAAAAACTGGACCGGCCATAATGGGAGTCCTCCGAACAGGGAAGGGAGGACCCGATGCGCAAGAGTCGGTTCACGGAGGAGCAGATTGTCAGCATTCTGCAGGAGCATGCGGCCGGTGCCAGCGTCGCCGAGGTCTGCCGTCGTCACGGCGTCAGCGAACAGACGGTCTATCGTTGGAAACAGAAGTATGGCGGGATGGCGCGGTCGGACGTCCACCGGCTGAAAGCCTTGGAAGCGGAGAATACTCGGCTGAAGCGACTGGTGGCCGAACAAGCCCTGGATAACCAGATGCTCAAGGATCTCTTGGCAAAAAACTCCTAACGCCTGCGGCTCGTCGGAGTGCCGTGCAGTATCTCGAAGATCAGTACGGCGTCTCACAACGGCGGGCGTGCAGGCTGGTGGGACTGCAGCGTTCGACGCTTCGCTACCAGACGAAGTCGAAGGATGACAGGGCGTTGCGCACGCGGCTTCGGGAGTTAGCCACGGAGCGGCCGCGGTTTGGCTATCGCCGACTGCATGTGTTGCTGCGCCGGGAAGGATATCGGGTGAATCACAAACGGATTCATCGCCTGTATCGGGCAGAAGGGCTCGCGGTGCGACGACGCCCACGGAAACGGGTAGCCGTCAGTCGCGGGGTCCAGCCGAGTGTCGGCAGTCAGCCCAACGACTGCTGGGGTCTCGACTTCGTCAGTGATGCGCTGGCTTCGGGTCGGCGCATCCGTGCCCTCGCCGTGTTGGATACCTGCACCCGCGAAGCCTTGACCATTGAAGTGGACACGTCGCTTCCCGGATCTCGCGTGGTTCAGGCCCTCGATCAACTCATCCACGATCGCGCCACGCCCAAGACCATCGTGCTCGACAACGGGCCGGAGTTGACCAGTCAGGTTCTCGATCAATGGGCCTATGAGCACCACGTCGAGCTGCAGTTCATCGATCCCGGCAAGCCGATCCAGAACGCCTTCATCGAGAGCTTCAACAGTCGCTTTCGGGATGAGTGTCTCAACGCCCACTGGTTCACCAGTTTGGCCGATGCTCAGCTGCTCATCGAAGCCTGGAGGATTGACTACAACCAGTGTCGACCGCACAGTGCGCTTGGCTACCAGACCCCGGAGGAGGTGTACCAGCGTTACGTTCGATCATTCGACTATTCGATGGCCGGATTCTCAGAATGAATGGTCCAACGAATGGGGGCAGGTCACCGGCATCCAGAATCACGTCACCTGATCTACTAGCAAACAGCAATAAGGGCCAAGCGTGAGCCTGACCCTCAGTTCAGTTGATTCTGATGCGAACCGCTGTTAAGTGCCGGATGTGGCATTCAGTAGGCGATCCACACCCACCGCTACTGCCTGCTCCTTCTTGGCAGGATACCCGTAAATTCCTAGGGTGATGTTGACGTTGCTGTGCCCAAGACGTTGTTGAACGAGGTACGCATCACCTGTCGCTTCGAGTGCCAGCATGGCGGCAACGTGTCGCAATCCGTGGATATTGATTTCGTTAACTTCGGCTCTCTCACATAGCGGCAACAGATAGCGACGAAGTTGCGACGGATGTGGTGCGGCGCCAGTCGCTGTTCTGAAGATATAGCCGTTTGAGTCTGTCCCGCGCGGAATCTTTTGGAGTGAGAGTCGAGCCGATTCCGTAAGCGACACGGTGCGCTTGCCAGCCTTCGTCTTTGGAATCTGTATCTCACACTCGTTGCCAGCCCAAACCAGCGCTTGTCGAATTCGGATCTGGTTGTTTGTCCAGTCAACATCTTGCCACGTTAGTGCTAGTGCCTCTGAGATACGAAGTCCTGTTGTTGTCAGAAATCCAAACAGCGGCGCCCAACGACGCTGACTCACCAGACAGTAGTCAACGAACCTGCTAGCCTCTTCTACAGTCCAGTACTCGCGTTGCTGTTTCTCCCAGTGTGGTTTTCTGACTCGTTCCATTGGATTCACGCTGATGATGTTTAGATCCACGGCGTGAGTCAGGCATGTTTTCAAATAGGTATGCGCGAGGTGAAGTCGTCTCTTACCAACTCCTGACCTATTCAAGTCCGAGAATGTCCGGGTCAGGAGCAACGGGGTGAGCTTGTCAAGGCGATGATTGCCGATCACATTTGTGACGTGGGTGATTGCTTGTCGATAAGTTCTAAGTGTCGATGGGCGAAGTCGCTGAGCATTTAGCTCAAGCCACTGTTCGACCCACTGACACAACGTAAGATGAGAAGGAACAGAGAGTGTGTGACGAGCCTGTGAAACCATAAGCTCTGACAAGAGCGTTTGCGCCTCCTTTTGTGTCTTTCGATACTTCACAACTCGTTTGGAACCGACAGACACCGACACAACCCAGTATCCATCACCACGCTGATAGACAGACCCGGTTCCATTGGGGCGTTTGGCTGGCATGATGCCAATCCCTTCTGCCCCTGGTTTGTTGCTACAGAGTTGCTACAGTGCGACAATAAAGCCTGTCAGAATAAGGAAATGAGCGTGGTATGCGGTCTTAAAAACCGTTGGGGATAATCCCCGTGCGGGTTCGAGTCCCGCTTTCCGCACCGAGTCTTCCCTCTCTTGAAGCGGTTGTCGAACTGCACCGAAGCTTGGCTGATGCCAGGCGGGCGCGTATGCAATTTCGCTCCTTTACCCCATCATAGCCACGGGTCGCGCCGAGAAACGACGATCAAATGGGAGGCGAACGATGACTGCAGGGCGGTTTCCCGAAGGTTTCCGCTGGGGCGGGGCCACAGCCGCCTACCAGATTGAGGGTGCCGTGGCCGAGGACGGGCGTGGGCCGAGTATCTGGGACACGTTCACGCACACACCCGGAAATATCGCCAACAACGAGACCGGCGATGCCGCCTGCGATCACTATCATCGCTGGCGCGAGGACGTTGATCTCATGCGACAGCTCAACTTCAACGCCTATCGTTTCTCGGTCGCGTGGTCGCGAGTCATCCCGGAGGGTCGGGGCCAGGTCAATCAAGCGGGTCTCGATTTCTACTCGCGCCTGGTCGACGGACTGCTGGAAGCGGGTATCACCCCGTTTGTCACGCTCTATCACTTCGACCTGCCGCAGCGGCTCCAGGACGATGGTGGCGGCTGGTTACGCAGAGGTGTCGCGGACGAATTCGCGCAGTTCGTCGACGTGGTCTCGCGGAGGCTCGGCGATCGAGTGCGGCACTGGGTGACGCTGAACGAACCATGGACATTCGGGATGCTGGGATATCTGGAAGGAGAGGACGCGCCGGGACTGCGGCTCGGCCTGGACTCCGCCCTCACCGTCGCCCATCACGCCCTGCTGGCGCATGGAGCTGCGGTCGAAGTGCTGCGCGCCAACGTGACGGACGCCGACGTTGGGATCGTTCTGGACGTCAACCACGTCGAGCCAGCCAGTGACTTGGAGGAAGACATCGCCGCCGCGGCTCGCTACGACGGCATTCAGAACCGGATGTACCTCGACGCCCTCTTTCACGGCTCGTATCCGAAGGACGTCCTCCAGATGGTGGGCGGCTCAGCCCCCAACGTGCAGGGCGCCGACATGCGGCGCATCGGCGCGCCGATCGACTTCCTGGGAATCAACCTCTACCGGAGATCGGTGATCGCGGCCGGCGATGTGCTCCCGCCAATAAACTACCGCCGTGTCAACCCGCCCGGAGAATATACGGCGATGGGATGGGAAGTCTCGCACACAGCCCTGTACGACACATTGGTCGACGTACACCAACGCTACGCGCCACCTGCGTTCTACGTTACGGAAAATGGCGCGTCGTTCGACGACGTCATCTCGAACGACGGTCGGGTCCACGACGAGCGCCGCGTGGACTACCTGCGCAACCACGTGTCCCAAGCGCATCGGGCCATCGCCGCTGGAGTGCCACTGCAGGGCTATTTTGTATGGAGCCTGCTCGACAACTTCGAATGGGCCTACGGCTATGCTAAGCGCTTCGGCATTGTCCATGTCGATTTCGCGACGCAGCAGCGAACGATCAAAGATAGCGGGGTTTACCTCGCGGAGGTCGCCGCGAACAACGCGGTCGTGTAGCTGACGGCATCTCGACCAATGGCGCGACCGCGACGCTCCCCAGGGGCGAACCTGGCGCTTACCGCCCGAGCCCGTATCGACACGGCGTTCCGCGGGAAGCGAGCGCCGGGCGGCAATGCACTGACATGACGGCCGCTCAGGCACGGCCGGCGGCGGAATCCGCGTCTCGATTTTGCTGCTCGCTCTGCTCGAGTGTGCGCGCCTGAAGAATGCCGAGCATCGTCACGAAGACCACTCCGCCGATCAGATTGCCGAGCAGAGCCGGGATGAAATTCCGGAAGAACCAGTCACCGATCGTGATCGGAGCTCCCAGCATCATCGACGTGAAGATCTCCGGCGCAGAGATGACCACGTGATTAAAGTGCGCGGCGACGATGAGAAAACCGGTCATCCAGATGATGAAGATTCTCGAACCGAGCCCCGTGGCGGCGATGATCAGCCACGTCATGATCGTCATGAGCCAGCCGGCGAAGACTGCCTTCATGAACGCTTCCCAGAAGGAGTAGTGAACCTTGTCCACCGCGACCTTCGATCAAGAATTCTGCGGCGGCGCCATCGAGAACGCCGTGCCGGCTCATCAGAAACGATGCGATCACGCTTCCGACCAGGTTGAAGAAGAGCACATAGCCCCACAGTTCGAGCAGATCTCGCACCCTGCCACGGCCGCGGATGACTCCGGTGACGGGCAGGAAGAAGTCTTCAGTGAAGAGTTCGCCCTTGCCGACCAGGGTGATCACGAACCCGATCGGGAAGACAAACGCGCCGATCCACTGCGCCTTCTCGAAACCGACGGTCTCCATCCAGGGACCACCTGACCACGCCATCGCAACGGCGCCGAAGCTGACGCCGAACGCGCCGAGCAGAGCGGTCAACGCGTGAGCCAGGTTGAGGCGCCGCAGGCGCTGCTCGCCGACCGACGTCGCGGTCTTGATGACCTCCGGCGATTCGGCGCCGAGACCGTTGTCGCGGCTCTCGCTCGCTTCCACGCCGACATCGAAGGGCTCGCGCATGCGAGCGATATCGTCGTCGACAGTCTGCAGCCGGTCCAGCGTCACGCGCAGCTTATTGCGGCTCGACTTGCTTACGAAATCGATCGTCCCGTCCGAGAGGTCCTCGATCAGCTTCCGCAGCCGGCCCGACGCGCGCTCGAGATCTCCCAGCATGCCTCGCTGATTCGGCCGAGCATCTGACGGTGGGACCACTCCAAGTGTCTCGGTTGACGCGGCCGAACGCTCGATCGAGAGGAGCACGTTGTGAAAGATGTCGACTAGCTGCGCCAGCAGATGACTCAGGTAATCCGCGGATGACTCATCACTGCTCACGCGAAGCCGAGCGATCGCGCGATTCACGACCGTGAGCGGCCGCGGCTTGACCACCACCACGAAATTCCCGCCGCAGAGCACGTCGACGCGCTCCCACGACAGACCGTCGTTTGAGCTGAAGCTGGGAACGTTGACGCGAACGTGAATCTGACTGTTGTCCTCCGTCTCGGCGACTCCGGGTGCGAGGTCCGGCTCCTGCAAATGCTCGAGGAAATTCGCCTCGATTGAATATCGCTCGGCCACTTTCTGAAGATCATCGGACGTTGGGCTGGTCAGGTCGACGTAGTCGAACGAGAGCTCGTTCGCACTTCGCGACACGCGCAGGCGCCGTCGCCCATCGGATTGAGTCGTGATGGTGCCTCCGAAAAAGTATCAGCCGCAGCTGGGCTATGACGTAGAACGGCGAGAATTTGAGACTGGCGACGCGTTTCGGCGCCATCGCTAAAACGCACGGGAAATGCCATGACATGGGGAGTGAGCGAGGTGTTCGGACTACTTGAGAACCTGAATCTGGGCGGCGATCAGCTGGGCATACATCGTCGCGCCCTCGGGGCGTAGGTGAATTCCGTCGTCCCAGAAGATCTCAGGATGATCGATGGTCAAACTGTACCAGTCGATCAACGACGCGTTGGCGTACCGTGACGCGCCCTCGATCAACACCTGGTTGTTAGGGGCCTCCCAGACGCGAGGAACCCGCACCGTCATGAAGATCACGTCTCGGTCACTCCCCGCAATGCTCATGATCTGGTCGAATTCTTTGGCGGTGATCGGGCCATTGTTACCGATATCGACGACGACGAAGTTTCCGAGCTCACCGGCACTTGCTCGCGACGTGAGAATTTGGATCGCCTCTGACACCTGCATACCGACTTTCGCGTCCAGATCGAGGTTCGGGACGTCATTGACCAGGTCGTCCGCGGCACCGACCATCACCGAGTCGCCAACCGCGGTCACCAGCGGATCTGGGGGCGTTGTTGGCTGCGGAGTTGGAGTGGGGGACGGCGTCGCGGTTGGAGTCGGGGTTGGAGCAGGAGTTGGTGTGGCCGCCGGAACCTGGCTGCGTGGAGTCGCTCCGGACCCGGCGGAACTGCGTGTGGCATCCGGAATCACGATCGAGACGACTGCCGTGGGGGTATCCGGGCGAGGGGTCGGCGTCGCGGCGATTGGCGTCGGAGTCGGAGTGCGGGAAGGACTCGCCGAGATATGAACCTCCTGCACCGAAAGGTAGTCCGGAGGTTGGGTCGGTTTGGCTGTCGCGACGAGTATGCCGAGTACGACCGTCGACATGGCCACCGTTCCGCTGACTCCCAGCCACACCGCCCGCTGCAAGCGGGGCTGTTCCGTCCTCGCGCCCCGAATGGATTGCCAGATCCGGGCGACCTGTCCCGAGCGGAATGGCGTCTCGACCGCGCGGTACGATACCTCGACAAGCAGTAGTGTCAACAGGATACGGAGTCCCAGCAACCGGATGCCATGCAGCGGCACGTCGACTCCTGGACGCGTGATCATGAAGATCGGCCAGTGCCAGAGGTAGATTCCGTAGGATCTGAGACCTATCCATGTCAGCGGACGGCATCCGAGCGCCCCTGAGACGAAGCGCGCCCCCGGCTGGACAACGACCGCAATCAGGAGCGCGGTCGCCAGCGCAACAAACAGGAACCCTCCCTGGTAGAGCGGGCGGCTCAATTCGCCAAATTTCCAGAGCGCCATGCCCAGAGACGCGAGCGCGACGCCGCCGCACACCTCTGACACGACTCGGACTCGCTGACCTTGTCCAAAGAACCGCAGCAGCGACTGACCGTACTTTCCAGGCCAGCGCATGGGTTGACCTGGCTGCCAGACAAACGCCAGCGCGACTCCAACGAGAAGTTCCGCGGCTCTCGTGTCCGTCCCGTAGTAGAGTCGCGATGGGTCGACCGCGGGGTCGTACATAAACGCCATCAGCACGGTCGATACGAGCGCCGCGGCAATCACGCCAATCAGCACGCGCCGTTGTCGGAAGCGAGTGATGGCAAACCCAAATATGGGCGGCCAGATAAGGTAGAACTGCTCCTCGACCGCGAGCGACCACAGATGCGTGAAGAGCGACGGCCTCCCGACGACCTCAAAGTACGACTTATGGCCAAAGATCAGCCACCAATTGGTCACGTAGAAGAGAGCGGCTGCCGCGTCGCCCCGGAGTTGCGAAACCTGGTCTGGCAACATCACCACCGCGTAGGTCAGAGTCACGGCCAGTAGGAGATAGAGCGCGGGAAGCAAACGACGGGCACGGCGAATCCAGAATGATTTGAGATCAACCGTTCCGGCGGCGCGCCACTCCCCGAGGAGCAGCGAGGTGATCAGATAGCCGCTCAGCACAAAGAAGATCTCGACGCCGAGGAACCCGCCGGGAATCCAACGGTATCCAGAGTGATAGAGAAGCACGGCTATTACAGCAATCGCACGTATGCCGTCGAGTGCAGCGATATAGGGAAGACGCGCGGGCTGACGGACTGAGGCCGAGGCTGCGTAATAACGATCCCAGAAAGACGCGGAGGCCACCTCCGGCCGGACCGAGTCCGCCGGAGCCGGGCTCATGCCGTCTCCTGTGTCAGCCGTCATCCACTCCCCGTTCCACGCCGTCCGAATCCACGTCTCCCAGCCGCCCGTCCACATTCATCGTGGTAGACGATGCTGGACAGGAGACCGAAATACTGTGACGGTAAGACCGAATTCAGGCCAGACCGGCACCGAGCCAAAGGCGTTCGGACGCACGCGTGCATCTCTTCCGGCGCAATTGTAAGACGTGTGGCGAGTCTTTGACGTGAGGAAAGGCAATCCAGAAACGGCGTCCTCGCGGTGAACGACATCGTCGGTTGGTACCGAGACAACCCGCCTCGCCCTCGTATGATCGCGGTGGTACAGACTCGACACATGGTGCAAGCATGGCGATCGTCAGGGAACGCGGACGTCACGCGCGATTTCAGGGAGAAGTCCTGGCCCCATTGAACCAGAGCCCGCCACGTGCACGACTATGTTATCGAGAGATCAGGCGTCGGGCGCCGCGAACACGGATGCCGACGGCTGGGATGTCTGTATTTGAGTCGCGGGCGCGGAGAAGATGCTGAAGACCGCGTCAAGACCGTGATCCTGAAGGTTGATTTCCTGTTCGCAATGCCCGTCGCTGAGGCGATAGCAAGAGATTCTCGTCGGCAAGAGTGGCTTGAACCCCTGACGAATCCACGAGAGGTTCTCTCGGAATCTGGTCATCCGGATCTTCGAGAAGCCGACCCAGAGTCTGTCATCGTCGACCAGCAGACCGCGGCACCACCCGATCACGCCCGCCTCGGGCGCCTGTTGGTTCAGGTCGATGGTCCGCTCGATTTCAAGAGTATCAGCGTTCACGATGATCACATGGCCATTTACCGAGGTGAAGTAGATATGGCCGTCGACGACGTGGCCGTCATGCACGCGCTCCATGCCGATGTCGATTCGCTTGGCACCGTTAGAAAGACTGATTGCGTCTCGCTGTTCGAAACGCGTCGCCCAGAGTTCGTCACCGATGTAGAACACGTGGTTTGGGTGAGACGCGTGCGGCTTGAGGCTCTTCACGCGGCGGTAGTCGACGTCGGGAGAGAAACGCGCCCAGGGGTCTTCCCCAAGCGTATTCCACTCTCGAACCACGTTCCCGTCCGTGGTGACCTCGAGCACCATATCGAGACCGGAGTTCGCGACGAGGAGGTTCCCCTCGTGTGACGGCCGTACATGGTGAACGTCATTGAAGCAGGGAAGCGAGATGTAGGTGACGAGGCTCATGTCCGGAACCGAGTAGACAAGCACTTCAGTCTGGGTTCCGACATAGAGCTTATCGCCTTCGAGTGTTCCGCACTTAAACAGGATCGCGGGATTCTCCTCCGGACAGACGTCCGGAGGAGACACATACTCGGCGCGTGTATGGACTTCATGGGAATCGCTGTCGATTTCGAGTATGAGCCCTTTGCCGTACTTGTACCAGAAGGGTTCTCCTTCGGTGAGAGAACGAGCATTCTGCTGCTGTCCTCCCGTTACGTAGAGTGTCGTCATGTGTGGCTGTTCCCAATCGTCCGCTTAGCGCCGCATCTGCTAACTGAGCACGTTCAGTTGGCGATGTCAGCTCGCTGATGCCTCGAAGTAGTCGATGTTGATGCTCGATGTGTCGAAGACCAGCTTGACGTGGTGTGTGCCGGACGACAGCGATACGGATCCTGCTGGAACCGATTGCCAGGCCTGGAACCCACCCGTGTTCGGCACATTGATCGTGCCGCTGATGTTGTTGCCGTCTACCTCCACGTGCATCTGGCGGTTGGCGTACGGGGTAGCTACGCGGACGGAGAAGGTGAAGTTCCCGGCGGACGGCGTATTGACGTCATACGCAAGCCACTCACCACTCGCGACCCATCCGACGTTGTAACACGTGCTTCCTGACGCGGTTGTATCATCCATGCAGGTCTGGATATCAACGTCGTTTTGGCGATACGCACCGCCTGTATTCCCGGGCGTTGTGTCGTGATAGCCAACGCCCTCGCCGCCCGGATTGTAATTCTCTGCTTCAACCCGACCGGGAAGATTGGTGGTCGGCGGTGCGACCGCCGCCGCCACGTCCACATAGTTGACATTCATACTGGCGGTGTCGAAGACGAGTCGTATCTCATGCGTACCCGCTGGCAGGCTGATCGGACCAGTGGTGACACTCTGCCAATTCTGGAACCCACCCGTGTTCGGCACGTCGATCGTTCCGCTCACGTTCGTTTTGTCAAGCTCGATATGCATCTTCCGGTTCGCGTACGGCGTGGCCACACGAATGGCAAACGTGTAATTGCCCGCACTGGCGATACTGACGTCGTACGCGAGCCACTCACCGGCTGCGACCCAGCCAATGTTGTAGCAAGTCTGACCGTTTGGCGTTGTCGAGTCTGAGCACGTCTGGATGTCGACGTCGTCGTTGCGGTAGGCGCCGCCCGTGTTCCCGGCAGTCGTGTCGTGGTAGCCGGTACCCTCTCCACCGGGCTTATAGTCCTCGGCTTCGAAGTGGCCGGGAAGGTTGATTGCCGTCGCCGCGGGCGTGGAGACCGAGTTACTGGTCGCGTAGCCGGAGTCTCCACCGCTGTTCGTGGCCTTCACGCGATACGTGTAGGTCGTCGACGACGAGACCGTTGTGTCCTGGTACTGAGTCGTGTCCGCTGGAAGATTGTTCGCGACGACCTTCCAGGTGCTCGAACCGCTCGTCTGCCGTTCGACCACGTAGGCAGACTCGTTTGTCGCTGTGTCTGTCCACGTCAGATCGACCTCGCCGCTCGAGACCGCCGTCGCGTGAACGTTGGTCGGAGCGGTCGGCGCCGACACCGTGCCAGCGGTTACGTCGACGTAGTTGAGGTTGTAACTGCTTACATCGGTGACGAGTCTCAGCTCGTGCTGACCGGCTGGAAGCGAAATCGCCTTGGTGGTGATCGTCTGCCAATTCTGCCAACCACCGGTATTTGGCACCGTGATGGCGCCGCTGACGTTGTTTCTGTCGATCTCGATGTGCATCTGCGCGCCGTTATCCGGCGTGGCGATGCGGATGGCGAAGGTGTAGTTGCCCGCGCTGGCGATGTTGACGTTGTATGCGAGCCACTCGCCTGTACTGATCCAACCAACGTTGTAGCAGGTCTGACCGTTGGGAGTTGTTGAGTCGGAACACGTCTGGATGTCGACGTCATCGTTTCGGTATGCCCCACCGGTGTTCCCAGCGGTGGTGTCGTGATAACCGACGCCTTCTCCGCCGGGATTGTAGTCCTCGGCTTCGAAGTGGCCAGGCAGGTTGATCGCAGGTGGTGGTGGCGGCGTGCCTCCGCTCGCCTGCACGTTGACCGCGAATTCGGACGTATTCCCGTTGCTATCAGTTGCCGTCGCCGTGATCCAGTCACCGGAGGAGACGCCACTCATCGAGATCATGAAAGATCCACCGGAACCAGCCGTGCCGGATCCGACCAGCGTCTTTCCCTGGCCCTTCGCGCCTGAACCACCGTCGGCCACGAACAATTCAATCTTGCACCCACCGCAGGCCGTGCCTGATGCCGATGTCGTAGTCGCGCTGGTGAGCTTTGGCGCGGCGAGGTTGTTGTTGCCGCCACTCTCGAGCTTGATACCTGCGCCCGCATTCGCGTAAATCGAATTCGCGGTGATCGTGTTTCCAGTCGCGCTGCTTTGGACGTCAATACCAGGCCCCAAGCTGTTCGCAATGATATTTCCCGGGCCAATCGTGTTGTCGTGCCCTTCGATGGTAATCCCGGTGCCGTTTGGATTCGGGGTTCCGTCAAGCGTCACACCGATCCGGTTGTTCTTGATGGTGTTGAAACTTGTCGTGTTAATCGAGATCCAGATGCCCCAGTTGTAGCCACTCGCGTGATTGCTAGATCCGCCGATAACGTTGTTGGCGATCGTGTTGTATTGAACGCCGTCTTCGAGGCGAATGCCGAACTTGGAGTTGTAGGCATAGCTTGGCGCGTTGTTGCCGGTCAGATCTGTGCCGACATAGTTGCCAATTACCTGGTTCTTCGACGTCTGGGCCGTGTGCGAGACGTCGATCCCTGAATCGTTGCCGGAGACGACGTTGTGCTCGTGCAACCCGGTTCCTCCGTAGAGGTCGCTCTGGGATCCGTAATTGATGTCGAGACCGTGAAGTTGGTTTGGAACACGCCGTGTACCGTCCGGACTCAGTCCGATGATATTGTTCTGGACGATTTCGTTGTTGCTACCGAAGTGCCAGACGCCGACGCCGCTGCGGCCATTGCCGGAGATGACGTTACGGTCTGCCAGATTCGGCGTGCCGATCGTGGTGTGCCCAGCGCCCTGCTCGATATGGAAACCAAATGCCTGAGTCGGTGACTCTTGGCTCGCGCCATAGGTTCCGGCGGCGTTGGTTCCGACGAAGCAGCCAACGATCGTGTTGTTGTCCGCCGCGTTGCCATAGATCCAGAAGGATCGCTGGAACTTGTAGAAGGAGACGCCGCGGATCAGGTTCCCGGGCGAGGTGATTGGGAGTGCATCATATTGATCCTCACCCGCGCCCTCGATCTGGATCATGATCTTGGCGTTGTCTGCCAACGGGTCCGTGTTTGGCGAGGAACCGGGCTGAGAATAGCCGTCGATAGTCGTCGGACCGCTGGTATCCCATAGGGCATGCAACGGCGAGTTGAGATGAATCGTCTGAACACCGGTGCCCGCGATATTGAAATCTATGGTGTTCGGACCGTTGGTGTTGTTCGCCTCGGCGATGGCCGCGCGCAGCGTGCACGTTCCGCTCGCGGTAGCGCATACGCCGTCACCCTTGTTGGCATCGTCCTCGTCGCCCGTTGAGTTGACGACAAATGTCGCTCCGGAAGCGACCTGAGCGGCGGGCGACGCACCGCTTGGAGCGGTCGAGGTGTTGCTCGTCATCGTGTAGTTGGACGCGACCGCTTGTACGTCGGAAACGTCGATACAGCCGTCATGATTCACGTCGAGCGACGGATCAACTCCCGGGCCGCACGGGTCGTTATGCTCGCGCAGATTTTCCCAGGCCATGGCGACTTGCATCACGTCCTGATTTGTTACCGAGCCTGACCCAGTTGTGGAGAACGGTCCAGGCGTTCCCTTACCTTGATTCTGGAGTTTCCAGCGTCCGGGCGGTGCGGGATGTGGCACCGCAACTTCCGAGGCGCCGTGTGGCAACGCAGAGGAAGACGAAACGCCAACTTGAACGGTAACTGTGGAATTCTGCACGGTGAGCGGTACCGTGGCCCCAGTTGAATCGACCAGCTTGGCGGCGTCAAAGTTGACGTCAAGGGCGCCCGGTTCTTCTCCGACGAGTGTAACGGTCCCAAGGTTGATGAGCCCGCTGCCGCCCCCCGAGTGACGCCGGCCGTTGTTGTCAAGACAATTCGTCAATGGGCAGGAATAGAATCCGATCGCGGCTCCATATGATGTCTGCGGCGCCGAGAGCTGGCCGATATCCCGGCCAAGTGCCATGAAGTAGCTGTTGGCCGTTTGCAGGTCCTCAAACTCTGCCGCCTTGGGATCGAAGAGCACGCTCGACTCGAACCCCGCGGCATCCTGCGCCCGCATAATAACCAGCCGAATGTCGAACGGCGTGCCAACCGTTGCTTGCTTCGGCGCGATGACAAGCAGTGTGGCGCCCTCCGGCGCGGCGGATGTCGAAGTCGGCAGCAGCGGTGCAATCGTGAGCGTCAGCGTCAACACGAGCATTGCCAGTAGCGAATAGGGGGAATGCCACGTGCCGCGGGCTCGCGACCAGACTTTCCAACGTGACGTTCTCATTGAGTCCACCTCTCCGTACTCGTCGACAATCGACGTGAGCCGACCGGCATCGGTCTGCCGCCCCCGCCAAACGGGTCGACGTCGGCCATCCGGAACCTCATATGTGCCCCCTCATTCTCAATCTCAGCCATCCCCTGAATCTCCAGACCCTAAGATGCGCAAGTCTCTCTTCATCTCAAATCGACGCCATTCGTATCTCATCCCAGTCCCAACGGACGCTTAGACGCAACGTTCACATGTCCGGCATCAACCTTCAGAAAAGTAATTGCTGGTCCGATCCATGCACCCGTCCTCGCACTTGCCGGTGTCCAAGAACGAACAAACCTTGATAGAGACGCGGCCCCGGTAGTGACCGGTAATCGAGTTGTCGATGCCTCCCGGACAGATATTGGCCGAAATAACAGAATCGTAATGAGCGATGAGAATATCGTTGCAAGCAGAAAATATGGAGCCATCGAGGCGTTCGTCTCTGCAGATGATCGGTTCGTCTGCGTGACATGAAGACACGAACGTTCGCTTGGAAGCGTTCAACACGACGTTGTGGCGTCGTGCCTCATGACCCACGCGTGGGGTGAACTGGTCACCATTGAGTGACAACATCGAAATGGAACGACGAGAGCCACAACCATCATCGGCAGCGGCTTCAAAAGCGACGGTTGATGCTGCGCAGAATTCGATGAACAAGGCGTGATCGTTCCAACCCTTCCGCAGATTCCCCCTCCTCATGCTCGCCACGTAACGTGCATTTAGATCGGCGCGAGATCGGGCGCCGCGCTCGCAACTTTTTCGCCAACGCTTACGGACAGCCGGTTACCGGTCAATTCTCCGCAACTGGCCCTCCACTGGTCGACGCGATCCAGAGCCGCGTTTTCCTTGACAATATGCGGTTTTAGGTCCTTTCGGTCGCGCCCCCCACGCGATCACTGTTCGGTTTGTCACGTCATAACGCAGAATCGGGTCCAGCAAGAAGCCGCTCGCGACCGCCTCGCTCTGAACCGACCTCGCGGAGCGAACGTGGGTTCTGATGTCGTGCGACCAGTAGAGCCGGTAGATCGTTTGGGATACATAACAAAGCGCGGCGCATCGCTCACTCGACCTGACACCTCACAAAATTGAGGACGTAAGTACTTGGTACAAGACATGCGTTACGACACGTCACAGCGGTCCGACCGCACGAGTATATGCTCTCGAATACACATCATCTCGTTATCATAGCATTTCTCGTGTTCGTGTCGATCGAGTTGAATTCGTGATAGATCACAATTGTCTCGGCTTTGAGCGTGACAGTAGGGCAATAAAAGTCGATTAGTTGCGGAGCCCGGTGTTGGAAGGAGGAACGAGCCGCCAAGTTCGTCTTAGCTAGAAAACAAGTGCGACCTTCGTTAGCAGGTCGTCGTTTCGTGCGTTTCTTGCCCATGCGGCGAGAAGCCGAACGGCGTTCGAGGGGATAGGGACGCCGCGGGGCGCGGGTTTTCCCGATTCGCCGGGTTCGAAGTAATGCGCGAACGAGGTCGCTGGGGGTATCGGAAGATGCATGAGTACGCCATCGAACAACCAATCAGCTTCCCACACAGCCAGTCAGATGGCCACATGGAGACCGGATACACTGTCAGCGTGGTGGTGCCGGCACTGAATGAAGCCGACAATTTACCGTACGTCCTACCGAGGATTCCAAGCTGGGTTGACGAAGTCATTCTGGTCGACGGGCATTCCACCGATGGAACACCAGACGTCGCCAGGCGCCTGCTCCCAGACATTCGTGTGGTACAGCAGCGGGGCCGCGGCAAGGGGGCCGCACTACGCACCGGCTTCGAACACGCACAGGGCGACATTATCGTCATGCTCGACGCCGACGGATCCACAAACCCTGAAGAGATTCCCGCCTTTGTTGGCGCGCTTCTCGCCGGAGCCGACTTCGCGAAGGGCTCACGGTTCGCCCATGGTGGAGGAACGGCCGACATGCCGCTTCACCGGCAGCTCGGCAACCAGTTCTTCGTCCGGCTCGTCCGGCTGTTCTTCGGGGGCCGCTATTCCGACCTGTGCTACGGCTACAACGCGTTCTGGAAATCGCTCGTTCCGCTGCTCTGTCTTGATGGAGAGGGCTTCGAAATCGAGACGATGATCAATGTTCGCGCGCTACGAACTGGGATGAAGGTCGTCGAGGTTCCGAGTCACGAGTCGAAGCGCATCTTCGGCGATGGTCGATTGAAGACCTTCCCCGATGGCTGGCGTGTACTGCGCACGATCTGGCAGGAACGACACTTCGGCGCGCGGATCGCAGTCCATTCCTGGGCGAACTCACTGAGAAACGACCGGGAAGAGCGGGTCAGCCGCATTGAAGATGGACTGCGTGCCGAGGAGGACGATGTCATCCTTTCGGAAGTCCATGACTAACGGGCCGTCAATCGCGACCGTAATCTGCACCTACGCATCAGATCGCCTGAGCGTTCTGAATAGGTCAATCGAGTCGGTGCTGCAACAATCGAGACCGGTGACTGAACTTATCGTGTCGGTCGATCACAATCCAGCACTCGCCGAACGACTTCGGAACGAGTACGCGGATCTGATCATCGTCGAGAATCTGGGACCCCGCGGGCTGTCCGGTGCACGCAACGCGGGCATTGCGGCAGCGACGTCGGACGTCATCGCCTTTCTTGATGACGACGCGCGCGCCGATCCCGATTGGCTCGAGTGGCTCGCGGTTGGTTACGACGATCCAAACGTGGTGGCGGTCGGGGGGTCAATCATCCCCGACTGGGTAGACGGACGCCCGGGTTGGTTCCCCGATGAGTTCGACTGGGTCGTGGGCTGCACCTACCGTGGCATGCCTACGGACACGTCGCCAATTCGAAATCTCATCGGGGCCAACATGTCGTTCCGGAGAGAAATCTTCGAATCGGTAGGCGGGTTCCGCACGGGAATCGGCCGCGTCGGAGTCCTGCCAGTTGGTTGCGAGGAGACTGAGCTCTGCATCCGCGTACGGCAGCGCTATCCAGACCAGGTCATTCTCTTCGAACCACGTGCCCGCATTGCACACCTGGTTCCGACGAGTCGAGGAACGATGCGCTATTACTTCGAGCGCTGTTTCGCCGAGGGGAAATCCAAGACCGCGGTTACGCGGCACGTCGGCGCGTCCGATGGACTGGCCAGTGAACGCGTGTACACACTTCGCACCCTCCCTTCCGGAGTGGTGCGCGGTCTGGCCGCAACCGTGCGTCATGGCCACGCCCATGGATCAGCCAGAGCAGTGGCA
This sequence comes from uncultured Chloroflexia bacterium, assembly GCA_963728335.1. Taxonomy (GTDB): domain Bacteria; phylum Chloroflexota; class Chloroflexia; order Thermomicrobiales; family Thermomicrobiaceae; genus CALAGB01. Next base: position 1,914,668 of record CAVSJP010000002.1, on the reverse strand, counting down.
ATAACAGCCGGGCTCTTGGTTACCACGCTCGGGTTCGCGTCGAGCCAGGTTGCAGCCTGGTGGAACGACCGTGTTTCCAATCAGACGGCCCCGGTTGATTCGGTTTCTCGTGACGTCCAAGCAAACGCCGAATCAGCGTCCGGGCTCGAATATGCTCCCGGTGACGCTCACGACTAATCACGTACCGCGCGACCATCAACCCGCATGAGGCGCGTTGATGGTCTTTAACTTGCATATACGTACGATGGTGCAATCTATTTGCCATCTTGTCTTGAAGCAGGGGAGGGAACTGCGCATGACCCGCGACGCCGATATTGTCGACATCATTCCACCGTACGGTGGAGCACTAGTCGACCTGCTGGTCGCACCAGAGCAGCAGGAGGAGGTGCGCCGCTACGCGGGGACACTTCCATCCATACAGTTGTCCGACCGCTCGGTCTGCGACCTGGAGTTGCTGGCTGTCGGCGGATTCTCGCCGCTGGACCGGTTCATGGGCGAGGATGACCTCAAGAGCGTTGTCAATGACATGCGCCTGGCCAACGGCTACATATTTCCGATGCCCGTCACCCTACCGGTCGATCCGAACGACGACATTCAGCCGGGGAAAGACATCACGCTCAGAGATTCCAAGAACAATATGCTGGCCGTGATGACGGTCGACGAGATGTACGAATGGGATGTCGATGAGGTCGTGCAAAAGGTGTATGGCACGCTTGATGTGCGCCACCCGTTAGTGGCCGAGATGCACCGCTGGGGACGCTACAACATTTCCGGTCCTCTCCGAGTGCTGCAACTGCCGAAGCACCACGACTTCGCGGAACTGCGACTCACTCCCGCCGAAGTGCGTGAGCGGCTCGCTCGCTTCGGCCGCAAGAATGTGGTGGCCTTCCAAACGCGGAATCCCCTGCACCGGGTCCATGAAGAACTGACCAAGCGCGCGATCGACGAGGTCGACGGCGTGCTTCTGCTGCACCCGTCCGTGGGGATGACCAAGCCGGGCGATGTCGACCATTTCACGCGGGTCCGCACCTACAAGGCCCTGGCGCGTCGCTACTATGACCCGGACCGGATTCTTCTCTCACTCCTACCGCTCGCGATGCGGATGGGCGGTCCGCGGGAAGCGCTCTGGCATGCGCTCATTCGCCGTAATTACGGTGCGAACCACTTCGTTGTCGGTCGTGATCATGCGAGCCCGGGCAAAGACTCATCGGGAGAGCCGTTCTACGGCCCATACGACGCTCAAGACCTTGTAAACAAGTTCAGCGAGGAACTGGGCGTCAAGACGGTCACGTTTACCGAACTCGTCTACCTTCCAGACGAAGGCCGTTACGAGCAGGTCTCCAACGTCGCTGACGGGACGTCGACTGCCTCCATCTCAGGCACGCAAGTTCGTGAGGATTTCCTGAGCATCGGGCGCAAGCTCCCGGCCTGGTTCACGCGCCCGGAAGTGGCCGAGATTCTCAGAGAGACCTATCCACCCCGGCACATGCAAGGTGTATGCATCTGGCTCACCGGTCTGAGCGGTGCGGGCAAATCGACCACCGCCGACGCGCTCACCGTCATGCTCCTGGAAAAAGGACGTCAAGTGACCGTGCTGGACGGCGACGTCGTTCGTACTCACCTCTCCAAAGGGCTTGGATTCAGCAAAGAGGACCGGGACATCAACATCCGGCGTATCGGGTTCGTCGCCGCAGAGATCGTTCGCCACGGCGGCGTTGTCATCGCGGCGGCCGTGAGTCCGTATCGCGCGACGCGCGATGAGATTCGGAACATGGTGGGATCGGATCACTTCATCGAAGTCTTTGTCGACACGCCGATTGAAATTTGCGAAGAGCGAGACGTCAAAGGCATGTACGCCAAGGCTCGCCGCGGCGAGATCAAGGACTTCACCGGCATCGATGATCCGTATGAAACGCCACTCTCACCTGAAGTCACGCTCAATACCGTGGCCCAGTCACCAGCCGAAAACGGTCGACTGATTGTCGACTATCTGGTTCAGCAGGGCTTCGTGCGTGATGAAGATCAACTCGTCGAATCAACCGTTGGACAACCTGCCTAGCACGTTCAACCGCCAGGCTGCGGAAATTCCGCGGCCGGCGGTTGTTGGTGCGCCGAAATCTTCGGACACCCCACAGCGAGAGGTACACAGAGAGAAGCATGATTCCGAAGTCACTCGCCACATACATCATGCCGAATATCGTCCGGAGCCACGGATTCCGGCCGCGGAGCGTACTGGTCGAAGGTATTGTTCGATTCCGGCTGGCGACCGGGCAGGTTGGGCCACCGCCCGCGTTTGTCATTATCGGCACACAGCGCGGAGGGACGACCAACCTCTACAACCTCCTGATCGACCATCCGCAGATTTTTCCGGCTCTGGTGAAGGAAGCGCACTATTTCAATTCCAAGTGGCGCAACGGGCTCGAATGGTACCAAGCACACTTTTCACCAGATTGTCGCTCGTTGGTCGCCACTGAGGACAAGCCGATTAGCGGTGAAGCCACACCCTGTTACCTGTTCGACCCGCATGCCGCGGACCGGGTCGCCGAGCAACTGCCAAACACCAAGTTCATCGCCCTCCTCCGCAACCCGGTCGACCGCGCCTATTCGCACTATGCGCTTTCCCGTTCCTGGGGACACGAGACGCTGTCATTCGAGGAAGCGTTGCAGCGCGAGCATGAGCGAATCGACGAAGACGATCGCCGTATGCGTGAGGACAGGAACTACTACGGCGTATCACGGCACCGCTACTCGTATGTCGCGCGAGGAATCTATGCCGATCAACTCCCGTCCTGGCTCGACCACTTCGGTCCTGATCGACTGCTCATCCTGCAATCCGAAGAATTTTTCCGTAAGCCAGTCGACACGCTCGACCAGGTCATCGAGTTCCTGGGCTTATCACCCTGGGAGCCGGATTTTGGTCGCGGGTATCCCAAGCTTCAGATGCCTCCAATGGACCCAGAGATTCGCCAACAACTCAGCACATTTTTCGAGCCACACAACCAGCGGCTCTACGAGCTGCTCGGCGTCGAATATGACTGGAAATAGAGAGCGTTTTGCGGTCAGGCGCGCTCGTGGCAACCGCGTGACCGTGGAGATCAACCGGACAGTGCCAGTCATCCGTTCAACCGAACATCCCATGGCGCTCCGCAACGACCGCATCACCCCGCGATTCCAACCACGAACGGGAATAAGCGGGAATCACTCAGAAGGGATACCGGCACCATGCTCCAGGTCATCTACATAGCCGGAGAAAACCGGAGCGGGACGACTGTACTCAGTCAGGTGATCGGCGCTCACAAGGACTTCATTGCCGTGGGTGAACTGTTCGACTTTTGGCGCCAGTGGCAAGACGGCACGTCCCTGTGCAGCTGCGGATCAGGCTGCCGCGACTGCGAGTTTTGGAATAGCGTCCTGGCTGAGGCATTTGCTGATCAGAAGCTCGACACGGGCGCACTGATCTCGCTGCTCAACTCGGTACAGCGTCCATGGCATCTTCCCTTTTTGCTGATGCCTGATATCCGACCGCCCGGATTCGAGAAGCGACTACAGGCTTTCGTTTCGGTGACGGAGCGGCTCTACCAGGCGATCCAACGAGTCTCAGGCTGCGACGTCATCGTCGATACGTCGAAATTCGGCGTCTATGCGCTCGCGTTGGCCAACTCATCCAAGCTTGACGTGCGCATGGTCCACATGATTCGGGACAGCCGAGCATGTGCCTTCTCCTGGCAGCGTCTGAAGCGCAAGCCGACGGTTGACTCACAACTGTCCTACATGCCACGGCGATCGCTGTGGCGTACCAGCGTCATCTGGAACGCGCGCAATCTTCTCCTTTCATTGGTCGCACATCGATTCGCGAAGTCGACGACGATCCGCTACGAGGATTTTGTCCGCAACCCACACGAAATTGTCGATCAGATTTTTCGAAGGCTCGACCTCGAGCGGCCGCAGTCCTACATCGTCGATCAGGACGATACTCTGCTCCTTCCCCGCCAGCACATCTTTGCGGGTAACCCGGACCGCATGAATGGCGTGATCCGCATTCGCCCGGATGAGGAGTGGCGATCGAAGATGCCGGCGTGGCAGCAGCGCGCCGTGTTCACCATGACCTTACCGATGCTTATGAAGTATGGCTATGCGAGAAATCAACGCATCGCGCCAGAGATCGAGACCGAACAGACCCTGGAGAAGAGCGTCGGATGAAGCCGCCCGATTTCTCGGCAAGCAGCCCACTACGGGTGCTGGTCGTGACCGCGCGATACCTCCCCTCAATCGGTGGGACTGAGATCCACACGTTTGAGACTGCTCGCCGCATCGCCGCGGACGGACACCAGATCACGGTGCTCACAACCAGGCTTGACAAATCGCTGCCAACGTCCGAGGAGAATGAACGCGTCCGAATCATCCGCGTTCCCTACTGGCCTGAGGAGCGCGATTACTTCTTCGCGCCAGCAATGGTGCAGATCGTCCGCGACGGATGCTGGGATCTACTTCATTGCCAGGGAACCCATACGCTGGTCCCTCCGCTTGCCATGCTCGCTGCCCGATCCAGGAAGCTCCCGTACGTCGCTACATTTCACAGCGGCGGCAGTTCGTCTCGAGTGAGAAGCAAGCTGCGGCGATTTCAGCATCGCGCGTTACGCGCGCTTCTGGCTGGCGCCGAGCGGCTCATCTGCGTCTCAGAATTCGAGGCGAAGCATTTTCAGCGCCGACTACGCATTGACGCTTCCAGGTTCGTGGTCATTCCGAACGGAGCAGAACTGCCGGAAGTTGAGACACCGGCGGCGCCACAACCGGACTGCCGATTGATCGTCTCACTTGGGCGTCTTGAACGCTACAAAGGGCATCACCGTGTCATTCAGGCGCTTCCGTACGTTCTCGAGAAAATGCCGGACGTAAACCTGCGAGTCACAGGAAGTGGGCCATACGAGCAGGATCTTCGGCAGATGGCGACCGATCTTGGAGTCGCAAACCATGTGGAGATTCGCGAAGTGCCCGCGGGAGACCGCCACGCAATGGCATCACTGCTTGCACGCGCCTCGTTGGTCACGTTACTGAGCGAATATGAGTCCCAGGGAATCGCAGTGACCGAAGCGATCCAACTCAAGCGACCGGTGCTTGTCGCGGACACGTCCGCGCTACATGACATTGCCGCGCTCGGGCTCGCCCGCGAAGTTTCGCTGGAGAGCAGCCCGCGTGAAGTCGCCGCAGCGATGCTCCGGCAACTGGAAAAGCCGTTGATTCCGCCCGAGGTGACGGTTCCGAGCTGGGACGACTGCGCGGCCAAATTGCTTGATGTCTACCAGTCCGTGGTAAGGAGCCAGACGTGCGTGTCTTGATGATCTCAGACTTCTATCACCCATTTCTGGGTGGCGTGGAACAACATGTTCGAAGCCTGAGCACCGCGCTGGTCGACCGCGGTCATGAGGTTGCTGTTGCCACGCTCCAACAGGGAGACCTGCCCGGCTTCGACATCGACCAGGGTGTTCGAATCTACCGGCTGAGGGGCAGCGCGCAACGCCTCGAACGCCTTTTCGCCTCGAGTGGCCGGCCGTGGGCACCGCCAGTGCCCGACCCTGAGTTGACCTTCGGCCTGAGACGCGTGATCGAACAGGAACGTCCGCAGGTCGTGCACGGTCATGATTGGATGAGCCGCTCATTCCTGCCCCTCAAGGGGTGGAGTGGCGCACGCTTCATCGTCAGCCTTCACTACTACACGTTGAGTTGCGCCAAGAAGAACCTGCTCTACCGCGATGCACCGTGTTCCGGCCCAGCGCCGACCAAATGTGTCGGCTGCTCGATCGACCATTACGGTGCCGCCAAAGGGCTCGCAACGGTGTCTGGCGCGGCACTGGGCGCCGCACTCGATCGCCGGGCGGTCGACATGTTCGTCTCGGTCAGTACCGCGACTGCGACCGGGAATGGTCTCGATCCAGACGATCCACGCAGCGTCATCATTCCGAACTTCCTGCCGCCCAAACGACGTGCTTCGGCGGACGATTTGACCGATTATGTCGCCCAACTCCCTGAAGGCGACTTTCTCATGTATGTTGGCGATCTTCGGGCGGCGAAGGGTCTCAACGTCCTACTGGATGCCTACGCACGGTTCGGTGACGCGCCACCGCTGGTGCTCATTGGCAAAGTCTGGCCAGAAACGCCCAAAACCTTCCCCCCGGGGGTCATCGTACTGAAAGACTGGCCCAACACGGCCGTCATGGAAGCGTGGCGCCGCGCCCGGCTTGCAATCGTTCCATCCGTCTGGCCGGAACCGTTTGGCATCGTCGTCATCGAGGCCATGGCAAGCGGTTGCCCGGTAGTGGCATCCCAAATCGGCGGCATTCCGGACATCGTCGTCGACGGAGAGACTGGGTTGCTCGTTCCTCCCGCGGATCCGGTCGCCCTGCATCAGGCGATGGATCGCCTGCTCACGCAGCCGGAGGAGATGGATCGCCTGGGAGCGTCCGGCCGGGAGCGCGCACGGCTCTTCGAAGCAGACTCGGTCGTCCCACGGATTGAACAACTCTACAGTTCGATACTCGGGGTGCGACCACGCTCGATCCTGCCATTCGTGGCACGAAAGCCGCAGTGTGTTTCCGTTTCTGCCCGTGCCGCTGGAGGTGAGCGATTGAGATGAACAGCTTCCTCAACTACTCTCATCAATTCATGATGCGCTATGCCCCGCGGCTACTGGGATGGCTTCTGGGTGAACAAGACGACGAGGACAGCGGAGTGAGCCACGACGCCTCGGCAGCCGTGCCACGCGGATTCTCGATGTCGGTCAACTCCGTCATGCTGATGATCAACGCCGTCATCTCGGCATTCTTGGGCTACCCGTTCTGGCTACTCGCGGCACGTTTGTTTCGCGCATCAGACGTCGGTCTAGCGTCCGGAGCGATTTCAGCAATCCGGCTGTGCTCGCAGATCGGGCTGCTCGGCGTCGGCGCGGCTGTCACGCTGATGCTTCCGCATGAACGCAAGAATCCATCACATTTGTTCAACTCGGCAATTACACTCGCGGTGATCAACGGTCTGTTCTTCGCCGGCGGGTTTGTGGTGCTGTCTCTTTTCGCATTTCAAGACTTCCGATTTCTCGCTGTATCACCGATTTACCTGATCGCGTTTCTGACCCTCAATGTCGTTGCGTCGCTCGCGATGCTCTTTGACGGCCTATTTATCGCTCTTCGTCGTAGCGACAAGGTCGCCGCGCGAAGCATCGTCCAAGCCATTGCCGCCCTGGCTGTTGTTGCAGCGGTTGGCTTCATGCTGCGCGGATTTGGCGTCTTCGCGATCCTTCTGGCCTGGACCGGAGCGTTCGCGGCCTCGATCATCTTCGGCTTTCGCTACATTCGCTCTATTGTCTCGGGGTACAGTTTTTCGTTCGCTGCGTCGCGCGAGACGTTCAAATCATTGATGAGTTTGGGCGTTCCGCAGTCGGTACTCAATTTGACTATGACAGCCCCGGCCTACATCTTGCCAATACTTGTCACGGAAGTATTGAGTCCGGCCCAGAACGCATACTGGTATATCGTCTGGATGTTCGGGGGACTGGTCTTCGCGGTACCGCGAACGGCATCGATCGCACTCTTTGCGGAAACATCGAGTTCACCGCGGCGAGCAGATCTCAACGCGCGACAATCATTGAGATTGTGCCTTCTCCTCGGGCTCCCGATGGCCGTGGGAATGGCCATCTTCGCAAGTTGGGGACTCGGTCTCATGGGCGCCAACTACGCGAACGGCGGCGCGACGGCGCTCCGCATCTTGGTGACCGGGGTTATCCCGTCCGCGATCATCTACGTGTACGTCTCCCGGGAACGCGCCGCCAAGCGTACGAAAGAGCCCACCATCATGGCCTTCGTGGCGCTGGTGCTGTCGGTTGGTGGACCGGCCGCGGGTGGAATCGTTGCCGGGCTTCCCGGCGTCGCGTTCGCTTGGGTCGTTGCACAGTTCATCATCGCGGCCTGGGCCGGATGGCGTTTGAAGTCGATCTTCCAATTCGGATCATCGGAAGGTCGATATCGGGAAAAGGGTGAGGACGTTCGAAGTGTCCGGCAAGCTGACGCCGGCGCGGAAGCGCTGGATTAGGTAGTCGTCAGCGACTGCGCGCCAGTGGGGGTTGAGGATGAATCAATGAGTCAAACAGCGCATATGACACCAACTCAAACGTCGGCCGCGCACGACGCTCCAGTGGCGACAACGACTCCGTATCTTGTGAGCATTGTCGTGAACAACTTCAACTACGGTCACTTCCTGGCCGAAGCCATTGATAGTGCGCTCGATCAGACGTACGAGATGGTCGAAGTTATCGTTGTTGACGACGGATCGACCGACAATTCCCGTGACGTCATCGCCGGATACGGTGACCGCATCATTCCTGTTCTGAAAGAAAATGGCGGACAGCAGACTGCCTTCTTCGCGGGTTTCCAGCAGTCCTCCGGAGACATTGTCATCTTTCTGGACGCCGACGACGTCCTCCTGCCGCATATCTGCACCGATGTCGTCAAAGCGTTTAAGGCCGATCCGACGGTCTCGAAAGTGCAATACCGACTGGAGATCATCGACACGGTCGGCACACCCACTGGCGAGTTTATGCCGCCAAGAACGCTCGATATGCCAAGCGGAGACCTTCGACGACACATGCTCGAGTTTCCGGACGACGTTCGCACACCACCGACGAGCGGGAACGCGTTCGCGGCGAAAACGCTCAGACAGATATTGCCGGTTCCTGACGCGAAGCAGATTCCAAACGGCGTCGTGGATCCGGCAGGTGCCGACCTCTACCTCTTCAACCTCGCACCACTCTTTGGACCGGTCGTCTCGCTCCCGACGATAGGAGGACGATATCGGATTCATGGGAATAATCAGTATTTCGCGAAGGGGGTCGACCTCTCCCTGGTGCGACGAATGATTTACCGGACCGCAGCGAATCACGATTTCATTGTCCGGCATGCGCGAGAACTCGGAATTTCCGACGTTCCGTGTCGCGGTGAGGACATACTCTCGATTACCTATCTGGCAAATCGCATCGCATCACTGAAGCTGGACCCGGAGAATCATCCGATAGGGCGCGACACCTCCCTCCGACTCGCCATGAGCGGTGTTCGACTGTCGGCCCGGAGATTCGATCTCAGCAGGAGCATGCGCCTGCTCTACATGGCGTGGTTCCTCGTGGCTGCCTTTGGGCCGTCACGACTCACGATGCGTCTCGTCGACCTCGCCCACCATCCGGAGAAGCGTCCGGATCTCGGGAGGTTGTTCGGCGCACGGTCCGGTTCGTAAGAGACGGGTAGGATGAAGCAAGATCACTTTTCAGTGGACGGCCCAGCAGACTCGCGAGATTTTTCGCGGCGAAGCAGGGATACCGACCAGCAGCCCCCACGACAACAACCCGATCAGTTTCGGGGATCCTCCGGCCAAAGCGGATCGCAGCTGCAGATGGCACTCGAGTCGGCGACCACCATCTCGCCGTCAATGATGCTACGCCGGAGTCTGGCGGTCGGAAGGCACATTCCGTCGCTGATAATCCCGATCGTGATTCCGGCAGCCGCGGTGACGCTCTGGCTCATCTCGCTGGGTCAGGTCGGGCTGCAATCGATGTCAGACCTTGGACTGATCTCGGTCCTGCCGGCATCCTATTTCCTGTCAATCGCGGTGTTGACGGTTGGTTTTTGTCTATTCCTCTGGCAACGACACACCAGCACGGGAGTCTTTCTCGTCTACGTCGGCGTGCTTATCGCGATTCTCTACGCCACGCCCGCGTTGGTTGAGCAGATGCCGCGTTTCGCCGTCACGTGGCGGCACCTTGGTCTTACCGACTATTTCATTCACGGCGGACCGGTTGTTCCGCGGTTTGACGCGTATTTCAACTGGCCAGCGTTCTTCGCGTCCACGGCGATGCTGACGCAGATCGCCGGCCTTTCCAGCATGGTGAACCTGGTAGCGTGGACGTCGGTGGTCTTCAACGTCCTCTTTCTCATCCCGCTAATGCTGATATATCGCTCGGCGACGCGAGAATCGCGCCTCATCTGGACGGGGATCTGGGTCTTCTACCTGGCGAACTGGGTCGGTCAGGACTATTTCTCACCGCAGGCGTTCGGGTACTTCCTCTACCTGGGGATGCTCGGAATCCTGCTGCTGTGGTTCCGCGGACCAGTAACTCGGACGGTGTCGGTGTCCACCGTGTGGAACCGGATGCGCCGAATCAGTCCGCGAGTCGCCGAATTTGTTGGTGGACAGCACTCGACCGGCGCGTATGTCGAGGCAACACCGTGGCAGCGCGTCGGACTGCTCGTGATTGTCATCGGCGCGTTCGCCGCGATGGTGCCAAGCCACCAACTTACACCGTTTGCCGTGATCGGAAGCGTTACCTTACTCGTCCTGCTGGATCAGATAACCACGCGCACGCTCCCGATCATTATGGCGGTGATACTCCTCGGGTGGATGGGTTTCATGGCCATATCATTCTTTGCCGGTCACCTCCAGCCAATCCTCGCCAATACAGGTAACGTCAATCAGAGCGTCCAGACCGGTCTTGTCGGACGAATCAACGGCAGCCCGGAACACACGTTCGTCGTGAACGCTCGCCTGTGGATATCGGCCATCATCGGAGTCCTGGCGATGCTCGGCGGCGTTCGCCGGCTCATCAACGGCTACCGCGACCTCGCGATGGTCGCTTTGACCCTTGCGCCAACACCGATCATCTTGATCCCATACGGCGGCGAGATGTTCCTGCGTACGTATCTGTACATTCTCCCGGGTCTTGCCTTCTTCGCGGCGGCGCTGTTCTTTCCTGGACCATCGGTCGCGGAAGTTCGCGACGCCGAAGAGACCGCAGTAGCGTCACGCCGCACGGCAGAACTCAACCGCATTGATTACCGCGGCATTCCGTCCAGTTCCGGGGGGCTGAACCTCCCCACCCTCTTCCTCACGATCACGGCGGTTGGGCTGCTGAGCGTCCTGCTGTCCGCGGGTTTGATCTCTGACCCGATACGGCAATGAACGCATGGACTACTTCACTCCGAATGAGGTTAAGGCGGTCACCTACTTTTATGATCACGCAAGCTCTCGGCGCTCATGTGTTCGGTGCAGGGTATAGCGAGCCCTGGCAGTTCCGCGGCTACACAACCTTCCGGACCGTTTGGATCAAGAATCACGATGTGAAGAATGACGATCTCGCCGCGGTTATCCAGAGCATGTCGAGCGGAAGTCACGACGACTACCTCTTGATGACCAGAAGCGGCATCGCCGGGTTGCAGTTGCTGTCGGGAGTGACGCCCGAGGAAGTGCAGACGTTCGAAGCGTCCGCTGCAATCATCGCCGAGGTTCCAACTAGTCTACGAGAATCCGGATGCGCGTCTGTACAAACTCATCGACCCCGGTAAGCAGCAATCGGCCAAATCCAAATAGAGTCGCGCATTGGCGGCACGTTCCAGGAACTCGAGAGGAGCAAGGTGACAGAGAACGGCAACAATGACGTCGACCTGCGGCGAGCCGACTGGCGCTTTCTTTTGCACTGGTCGTCGGGAAAGACCTTCGATCACCTGCTGCTCCTCGGCGCGCCCGGTGGTCTCGCGCAGCGACTCATTGATGCTGGAATCGCCCGCCAGGTAAGCCAGTCACTTCCAGTCGATTCGCCGGCTGACGCCGCGGCCATCCTTGATGGGGTGGCCGATCTGAACAGCATCGAAGGCGCGGCGGCCAGCTTGTCCGAACACGGAGTTCTCTACTGTGAAGTCGACCGGCGGTCGCGAACGTCGATTCGCCACACGCCGCGATCGGTCGGGCGTCGTATTCAGCGATATGGCTTGTCGATCACGGGGCTGTATTGGCCGCTGCCCGGATTTGCCGAAGGTCGCCGGTACGTTCCCTTGCACACGGACGGCGCGCTGGCCTGGTACTTCACCCACCTCTACGGATGTGGCTCCGCACAGCAGTATCTGTTTGACCGCGGTATTCGTGCAGCTAACCGCAAACCACGGCACGCGCTTCTCACCGCTCGCTCCGTGGTTCGGGCTGGTTGCAGCTCGCGCTCCCGGCGCACTCCCATCGGTCTTCGCCCATCCCGAATTTCCAGATTCGCTGCGACGGCCAGCGCTGCAACCCCTGCTGCTCACGATGGGAATCGATGAAGGAAGCCGCGCCGTGATGCTTCCGTTCGCGGGCGGTGAGACTCTACCGGAAGCCGTCGTCAAAGTGGCCAGAGTGGAGAATGTCAACGCCAACATTCAAAGCGAGCAGGAGACACTCCGAGAAGTGCGTTCCTACCTGAGTGACGGGATGCGCGAGACCGTTCCCGAACCTCTCGGACTCTTCAGCTACGACGGACTTTCCGTCGGCATTGAGCGGTGCGCTCGCGGCCGCGCGATGAGCGTCTCGAGCGGACACTTCCGGACTTCGATGGCAGAGAAGATCGACGACTTGCGGTTGGCAACCAGGTGGATCACCCGATTCGGCCAGCAGGCACGGCTTGGACGTGACGATGAAGGCGTCGCCTTGCTGGCCGAACAGGCACAGCATGTCTTCGCGGAGTACAAGGCGATTTTCGGCATCACACCGCCAGTCGAGCAACTGTTTCAAACGGTTCAGGCCCGGATCACAGAGCTGCAAGGCCTGAGCTTGCCGATCGTCTGGCAGCACGGCGATTTCGGTCCGTGGAATGTCTCTCGCGAGAGTGATCGCGTGACGGTCATCGATTGGGAGACACGACAGGGCCCTTTCTCCGACCGGAAAGGTCCGCCGTTGACCGACTTGATCTATTTCGTGACCTACTGGAGCTTCGTGGCACGCCGTATCTATGGGGTCGACGCGGAACGCCACGGCTTTCGCGACCTTTTTGTCGATCCCGCCGGTACGGATGCGTTTGTCGATGAGATTCACCGGGCCGTCAGCTACTATCTCCATGAGATGAGGATCGATCGCCGGTTCGTTGTTCCGCTGCTGGTCTTCACGTGGACACGGCGCGCCCTCGAGAGCGTTGAGCGAGACCGGATTCTCGATCGTCTGGACGTCGCACTGCGGCAGCCAAACTCGTTTGTTGAGTGGATCGAGATCCTCGCCGCTCACGGCGATCGACTGCTTACGACCTTTGAGCCGGTCACGCGCTCAGGCGCTGTTGCGGTCGTGTAAGGAGGTTCATCAGGTGGAAGACCGATGGTGGTTGAGGCCACTCATTATCGAAGTTTCCGCGGTCGCAATCGCGATCTTGGTATTAGCCGATATCACGTCGCCCATCAGAGTCGCGCTGGCGCTGTGGTTCATGGCGGCCTGTCCGGGTCTCGCCTGGGTCCAGCTGCTCCGAATCACTGACCAACCGACCGAGATTATCCTCGCCGTCGTGCTGAGCTTCGCGCTCGATGTCGGCGTGGCCACATCGCTGGTCTATGCCGGTCATGCATCGCCAAATCTCGGGTTGGCTCTTCTCGTGCTGATCACCATGATCGGGCTCGGACTCTACTTGATGGGCATAACTGTGCCAGATCCGGATTCTGCGATTACGAGAACGGTCAAGGAGTAGACTCAAATGTTGCACGCCATTAACTCGTTTTCCGGAGCTCAGTTCCTGCGTCAACCCGCATTCGGGGTCCCTGTCGCACTGCTGCTTCTCGGCCTGTTGATTGTCGAGGCACTGTTCCACACCTTCGACAGCCGTCGCACCGTACGGCTGTCCTCATACACGGTTTTCGCGGCTATACCTCTCATGGCGTTGTTCGTGTTAGTCCTCATCACCCGATTCAGCTTCGCGATGGGCAAGTAGACACAAGGCACTGAATGGAATGAAGACAGCACCGTTGAGCTTGCCGGCGTGCGCTCAACGGTGCTGATTCAGGTCGGGTTTATCTCGGTTCTCGAACCGATACCGCTGACCCTATGGCGTCACGTCGAAGTAGTTAACGTTGAAGCCTTGGGTCTCGTCGACCAGCTTGATGGTGTGCGACCCGGCCGAGAGGGAAAAGCCCGATGACGTCACCGTCTGCCACTTCTGCCATCCACCGGTGTTCGGCACCGCGATCGAGCCAGTCACGTTCTTACCGTCAACCTCAAAGTGAAACTTGGCACTCCCGTAGATCGACGCCACACGGGCCGCGATCTTGAAGGTTCCGGCGCTACCGACATTCACGTTATAGGCGAGCCACTCGCCACTCTCGGGCCAGCCGATGTTGTAACAAGGCTGGCCGGAAGGTGTCGTCGGATCGTTGCAGGTCTGAATGTCAACCGAGTCGTTGCGATACGCGCCGCCAATGTTCAACTTCGTCAGGTCATGATAGCCGACCCCTTCACCGCCACCGTTGTAGTCCTCAGCCTCGATGTGGCCGGGCACGGCGAATGCCGTGCCCGTTGCCTGTGATGCCGACGACGCTGCGACCACGTCGAAGAAATCAACGTTGAAACCGTTGGTCTCGTCGACGAACTTCATCGTGTGGCCTCCGGCGGAGAGGTTGAACGCGGGCGTGGAGACCGTCGTCCAGTTCTGCCAACCGCCGGTATTCGGAACGGTGACCGTGCCGGTCACGTCCTTGCCGTCAACTTCCAGATGAAAGTGACGGCTGCCATAGATCGACGCCACGCGCACGTTCGCCTGATAGCTACCGGCCGCGTTGACGTTCACCTTATAGGCCATCCACTCGCCCGCAACCGGCCAACCCACGTTGTAGCAGGTCTGACCACTTGCCGTTGCGGAGTCAGTGCACTTCTGAATATCGACCCCATCCTGCCGGTACTGTCCGCCGATATTCTGCGGAGTCGTGTCGTGGTAGGCGACTCCTTCACCACCGTTGGTGTAGTTCTCGGCCTCGACGCGGCCAGGCAAATCCGAGGTGGTGCCCGAGTTCTGCGTCGGTTGGGCCGTCTGGGTGGGAGTCGGCGTTGGTTTCGTCGCCGTCCCCGATCCACCCATCTCATAGGCGCCGATGTCTACCGCGCCCGACTGCGGCACCGACGTACCGCCGATGTCCGTGTTGTAGCCGGCCTTCACCGAGTCAGCCGATCCAGCGTTGATCGCGGGGCTGGACGACTGCAGGTGGAAGTCACGACCGCCCGGGTTCACGAACTTCGGGTTCTCTTCGTGAGATGTCGAACTCATCGTCCAGTTCTGGACGAAGTTGTACTTGGGCGGGTTGCCATTGGGCGACCAGAAGATGTTATTCGACTCGACGATGCTCTGCCCAGACCCGATGAAGAGCGCCTTCGCTTCCGCAACAATGATGTTGTTCTTCATTCGCAGGATGTCTGGCCCGCAGGCGGAGCAGACGATACCCTGGCTATTGGAGCCGGTCAGGTAGACCGAGTTGTTGTAGACAGTCGTGCGCCAGACCGGACCAAAGGCGTCGCCGACGCCACGCGTTACGATGAACCGAGCGTTCGTCGCGGACGTCTGGTAGACGTTGTAGGCAATGGTGTTGTCAGACGACTGTATCTGGCTCGTGCTGCCCGTCTCAATGAAGTTGCCATCACCGAAGGCCTCGTTGTCGTGAATGTTCGAGTTCGATGCCTTGTAGAGCTCGATCGAGATACTCTCGTTCCGGCAATGCGTGCTGTTGCCTTCAAAGTGGTTCTGGGCGATCTCGGTTCCGGTACCGAGCAGGTTAATCCCGGTGCCGCCGCGAATTCCCTGGGGCGACGAAATCGGTTGCCAGGCACCGTCGTTGCTCACAATCTGGTTGTTCAGAATGTGGTTGTTGTGCGCATCCTGGGTCAGTGCAACCCCGATGGCTTCATGCGTCGCGATCGAGTTCTGAACGGTCACGTTATGCGCGCCGACAAAGTTGAATCCGACGACCCATCCCACCGGCTGACCAGAACAGTTCGGATCGTACGATCCGTACGAGCTGGGAGTGTTGTAGACCTTCAGATTCTCGATCGTCATGTACGAGCCAGCGATGCGAACGTTTCCGTCGATGCTGTTCTGCAGCACCGGGAGATCGCCCGAACCGTAGGCCCCAATAACGATCGGATCACTGGATGTGCCATTCCAGTTGGCCCTCAACTGCTGCGACCACGTGCAGCCACGCTTGAGGAGCAGCTTGTCGCCAGGCTTGAGCGACGCGCTGTTGGCACGATTGATGTTTCGCCATGCGGAACCGGCGCTGGTTCCCGAGCTGCCGTCGTTTCCGGCCGAGCAGTCGACGTAGTAGGTCGTCTGCGCAGCCGCGACATGACGGCCAACTGTCCAGACGAGCGACATGCCGACCAGCGCGAGCACGAGCAATCGGATGGTCCAGGTCATTGGCGTGTTCGAGCGAGCAAGCGCTCGAACCGATGCGCCAGCCCCCGAACTGGAGCCGTTTCCTTGGCCTCTTGGGTCCAAACTTCGGAAATCCGTTCGAATGGGATTCTTCACTCGTTATCCCTTCCCGACAACGAACCTCAAATCCTGAATTCCGGCGCGGTCATCGGAACTTCCCTTACTCCGATGCCCGGCGAGCCGTTTCGCACCCGGAATTTGGCAAACGCCTCCCGGTTGCCACAGCGCCCGAAAGCGTGCGGCGTGTGCGTCCAGTCTTTTGAGTTCTCCGACCATGGTCGCGTCGCGCGCATCGCGATCCCGACTTCCGGATAGGAGCTGCTGATCAGTGGCTTTTGCCTGAGCGCGTGTGTGCAGGAGCACAGTCCCCGTCACGCGTTCACGCTAAGAATGGCGAATAGCGCCGCAGTTCGAACGGACTCCCTCGCCAGGC
Source organism: uncultured Chloroflexia bacterium (assembly GCA_963728335.1). Taxonomy (GTDB): domain Bacteria; phylum Chloroflexota; class Chloroflexia; order Thermomicrobiales; family Thermomicrobiaceae; genus CALAGB01. Next base: position 1,898,001 of record CAVSJP010000002.1, on the reverse strand, counting down.
TGTCGCCTGAAAAGAGCACGTTCCGCTCGTATGGAACCTCCGCCCATCAGACACGATCTCGAGTTGATCGGCCTGGTGATCCGCTGGTTCGATTCGGGGCGCGCGAGACATCTCGCGCGCTTATTCGTTGACATAGTGACTCTTTCCGTCTCCTCGTGTGAGTCACTGCGGACGGCGAGTGTCACCACTCACCAGAACTCACACCCGCGGCACTCGTGTAACACCGTCCCCCTGGTGTAACCGAGAGATCCGCATACAAGCTAGGCGGAACCTTGACCACGAACGGAATCGGTCCTGCCGGGTGCCGGCGTTCCCGTTTCAGGCGATGCGTCCTCACGATTTGAGGAGCTTCGACTCCGCCGCGGGACATCGTCTTGAGATGCCGGGGCCCATGTTACCACGCGATTTTCGCGCTTGACCCGAAGTCACCGGTACCCAGGTCATGTTGGACCGCGGGAGGTTCGGTCTAATCCCGCGTACGAACAGGCTATCTATCTCTTTGAAAAGGCTGATTTCGTCTCGCTGCTTGTTAAGGAAAGACAAAGAATTCGTGCCGGCGTCGTTTCCAGCAAATGAGACTCGGCGCTTCGAGGTCTGTGTGTGGCGAACGTTCGCAGTCAGATCCCTGCAATGTCATCTCTGGGTTGATCTGAGCCCGTGTGTACGTACATGTGCCTCGTGAAGCTTGAGATCGCATTCTCGTCACGTGAAGCGACTGTAATTTCGCCGAACGCAGGCGATCTGCCTGCGTCGACATCGAAACTGCCGGCGACTCTCGGCCAAGCATCGCCGTTCGACCGACAACCGCAGGTGATTTACACAGAACTGGCTCCCATGCCGGTTCACATGGGAGCCGTAGGTCGTTGAAGCTCAGAGCGTCGCTCTTCTCAGGTCATGATCCTTCGGCGGGCCGTTCCACATGTCCGCCGAATTTGAAGCGCATTGCCGACAGGACTTTGTTGGCGAACTCGGCGTTGCCGCGTGATCCGAAGCGCTCGTAGAGCGCGGCGCTGAGCACGTTGGCTGGAACGCCTTCCTCGACGGCTGCCAGGATAGTCCAGCGCCCCTCGCCTGAATCGGAGACCCGCCCCGCGAAATTGGAGAGGTCGGGGCTCTCGAGCAGCGCGCTCGCCGTCAGGTCAAGCAGCCAGGAACCAATGACGCTGCCGCGACGCCAGAGTTCCGTGACATCCGCCAGGTTGAACTCGTACTGATAGTGCTCCGGATTGCGGAGCGGCGCGGTCTCGGCGTCCGCGACACGTGTGAGCGCGCCGATATCCGCATTGTGAAGAATGTTCAGCCCCTCGGCATAGGCCGCCATGAGACCGTATTCAATGCCGTTGTGAATCATCTTGACGAAGTGCCCGGCCCCGCTCGGACCGCAATGCAGATAACCGAATTCGGCCGTTCCGCCGACCGACGCACGGCCAGGCGTCCTGGACGTAGCTTCGACTCCTGGCGCCAGCGACTTGAAGATCGGGTCGAGGTGCTCGACGGTCTGCTGCTCGCCTCCGATCATCAAGCAGTAGCCGCGATCGAGGCCCCACACGCCGCCACTCGTACCGACGTCGACGTAGTGGATCTGTCGCGATTTGAGCGACTCGGCACGGCGAAGATCGTCGAGGTAGTAGGAGTTGCCGCCGTCGATCAGAATGTCTCCCGCTGATAGAAGCGGCAAAAGTTCGTCAATTTGCTCGTCAACCACACCCGCTGGAACCATCATCCAGATCGCGCGGGGAGTCTCGAGCTTCTGCACAAAGTCTTCGAGCGTCGTCGCCGCTTGACCACCATGTTCCTCGGCGAATTCGACCGCCCGCGACACCGTGCGATTGAAAACGACAACGTCCTGACCCTTGCCGAGCAGTCGTTGCGCCATGAACGCACCCATTCGTCCGAGACCGATGAGACCGAGCTGCATATCGCCAATCCTTTCCTGGGACGTGCACCATGATGAACCAACAGTCAACCTGCACGCCAACCAAACCTTGTCCAGCATCACGCCCGAGCGGCGTCACGTCAATGTGGCCGCATCGCGACTCGCATCACTCTTCGCGCAATCCCCTGACCGCCCTCAACTTCCCTGGCGGCGCTGCGGAACCGAGTCCCGGAAAATGGGCCCTCTCGAGCGGAACGTCGGAACGTCGCAGGCTCTTGCACGAAGTTTGTTTGCGACTCGGTGGCCGAATGACAATAATCGAGGCAGGCGACCGCGATGGGTTGGACAATCGTTTGGAGCTGAGCCGCCATGGACAATGCGATCGGCCAGACGTTCGGTGCCTATCGCATCGAGACATTATTGTCATCCGGTGATTCAGCCGCACTCTACCGCGCAACGGCGATCGACCAGGTCGAGCCCGTTGCAGTGAAGATCATCGATCCGCGTTTCGTCGAGAGTCCGGAGCGACGCGCGGCCCTCCTGGCCCGCGCCGCGCGAGCGCAGGACCTGCTCCACCCGAACCTTATTGAGATATTGACCTTCGGCCAGGAACACGACCAATGCTACCTGGTCATGGAATTCTGCCCGCACGGCTCGGCCCACACGCTCTTACAGCGGGCGCTGGCAACCGGACAGGCGCTGCCGGTCGATCTGTGCCTGGACCTCGTGCGGCAGTCCGCCGACGCCGTCGCATTCCTGGCGGCTAGCGGGATAGCCCTCACCAGACTCGAGACGCATGACCTGATGCTCAGGGCGTCGAGCAGTGCGGCAGACATCGGTCACTGGAGCGTCAAGCTCGATCCAGTCGAAATCCCGTTATTGCCGGTATTTGGCCCGGTATTACCGGAGGAAGACCCAAGCACCGGAACCGACGACCTGGGCGAACGCACGTCGATCCGTCGCCTCGGTATCGTGCTGTACGATTTGCTCACGGGGACCAACCCGGACGACCGGCACGAGACCGAGTTCCGTCCACCGAGCGGCCATCGCCCTGGTCTCGCTCCTGAGGTGGACACCATCCTGCGGCGCTGCCTGGACGCCGCCGCGAGCGACCGCTTTCATTCGCTGGATGAACTGATCGAGGCAATCGATCAGGAACGATCACGGACGGAGACGCCAGCAAACGGTTCAGGCATTACAGGGGCGGAGTCAGATGTCCTCCAGCGTCTCCTCCTCGACGTTCGTCACCTCGGGCGTCGCGGTGCTCGTCAGCGGATCTATCGGGTCGAGCTCCGGAACGATTCGACGTCCATCGCGCATGTGACATTTCGCGCTCGCGACGATCATGACGAACTGCGCTACCAGTTCTCTCCCGAGATGATCACCGTCGAGCCGGGCAGGTCCCGCACGATCGTTTTGACGGTCGGAGACAAGCGACGCCGGGGTACCCCCGACCACATCGGGTTTCTGGTCGTCGCCACTCCAGCGAATGGTCCCGCGGCAGCCAGCGCAGGCGAATACGAGCGACTTCCAACACGGGAGTTCAATAGCGGGAAAGCACTGGCCGGGTTCGGCGCGCTCGGCGTTATTGCGGTTGTCCTTCTGGCCTTGATGTTTGGAACGCTCACGCAAAATGCTGCTCCGGCTGCCGCGCCAACGGCGACCGCAGCCGTGGTCGCGGTGGCCAACACTCCCACACCCGCGCCGACACCCACTCCCACCAGCGCGCCGACCCCAAGTCCAACTCCAACTCCGCCGCCTCCAACACCGTTGCCGACGAACGCTCCGTCACGTCAAACGCCGCTCACGGTGCGCCGCATCGATACGACGTCGAATCGCGTGGCGCTGACGTTTTCGATCAGTAACGACCCTGCAGCGGCTGGCGAGGTGAGTCAGATTCTTCGGATTCTTCATGACCGGAACGTCCACGCGACTTTCGGGCTGCGCGGCGACTGGGCCGAGCAGAATCCGGATGCGGTCAAGGCAATCGTGGCCAGTGGGGACGAGATTATCAACGAAACGTACGATCACCGGTCGTTCACCGGAGCGAGCCAGAAAACCGGACCGCTGACGAGCGACCAGCGGGTCGAGGAACTGGTCCGGGCCGATCGCGCGGTCAAGCAGGTCGCGGGATACGACATGAGCCCGTACTATCGCCCGCCCTTCGGAGACATGGAGACGAGCGATGGGACGTCGGTGGCTCAGGACGCGGCACGCGCCGGGTACAGCGTTGCCGTCCTCTGGTCGATCGACACCAAGAGCTGGGCAGCAAGTCAATCCGTCGGCCAGATGATCGCGGATGCAAGCGCCGCGCAGCCGGGAGATATCATCCTATTCAGCATTACCGAAGCCGGGAACAACAAGGACGTGAGTGCCTTGCCGCAGATCGTCGACAACCTTCAGGCGCGGGGGCGAGGTTTCGCAACGATCAAGGAGCTCGTCGGACGCTAGCAGGCGAGCGGCTGCCGCGCGCCCACCTCGTCGCCTCGTTCGAGTTTCGCCCTCGGCTGAATCTACGACGTGCTCAGCAGAGCCTTGTCGACCGCGGATTGCGCCTCGCGCAGTGCCTGACGCACCCGGTTTCGCTCGCGCTGGAGCTTGATCCGCAACATGTGGCGCTCGGCGTTGTCGCTGTTCATGCGCGCCAGATCGGCAGCCGGTCGCAAACCGGGAACTGGTCTCGATCCAAGGGCAAGATCCTGCTCAAATGGTCCGCGCTCCGTGTAGTTGACGGGGATCAACAGGCGGCTCAATCGCATCTGACACTCGTTGAGCGCCTTCGCCTGCTCGTCACTCGCTGGTTGGCCGCACCTCGCGGCAAAGGTCCGCGTAGCTTCCAACAATGTCTCGGCATCGGCGATGACCAGAGAGAGGTCAAACGCGTCTCCAGCGTCGCGAGCAATCTCCTTGAGTGCGTCAAGAATTTCCTCAACTGCTCGCGTTTGATCGAATGGCAGCACACGGTCAGCTGCCAGGTGGTAGACCGTTCCCAACAGAATCCGTGCGTCGCGTGCCAGGTATTCGGGTTCGATCTTATCCATGGTGTCGTCCGGCGTGTGCCACCACCACGCGGTCCCGCCGCGACGCGGCCGACCGCCGCTAATGCCGGCCGAGAAGTCTTGCTGTTTGCTGTCTGTCGCGCCCTGCGACGAGACGCCGCAATAGAATGAGGGCAGTCCCACGCCCCAGAAGGACTGGTCGCCGAGTCTTCCGATGCGCCGGTATTCGAGATCCTGGCCGGAGATGGCTTCGATCAGGTCGTGAGCCAGGTCATACGTTTCGGCCATGGTCGGCGCTTCGGTGAGCACCGTGGCGTTGATTGCTCCCGGGCCGTCAATATTGACATGTGCGACACAGTGGTCGTGCAGGTCAGTCCAGAACTCGTCGGCATACCAGGTCGACGTGCCGTAGCGTGCATGTGAATGACCGGACCAGAAGGCAAGCTTCACGCCACGCCGGAGCAGGTCTCGGTGCTGGCTCAAGATGCGCCCGACCTCCATCATCGAGGCATTGGCACTGCCGTTGTCCATGGCTCCGTAGTGCCAGGAATCAACGTGTCCGCTGAACATCACGTATTCAGCTGACGGTTGGAGAGGCTCGATCGACGCGACGAGCGTTGGCAATGGCCGCCAGCCGGTATCGACCTCAGTCGTCATCCGGACCCTCACCGTACCCTGATGCAGCAGTTCCTTGAGTTTGTTGCCGGATTGCGTATCAATTGACACATGCGGGAGCGTTGGCAATTTGCCAACCGTTTCAAGGGTCGGGCTGCCCCAGACCGGCGAGATGATCATCTCGTGGATCTGATCTCCACTGATGCTGATCACACCGACGGCGCCATGGGCTTCGGACGGCGCAACTTTCGGAGGTCCGGCGAGCCCGTCGGTCAGCACGATCTTACCGGTGGCATCGATGCCTTCGTAGTCTTCGTCGCGGCCCGAGCCGGCATAGACCAATTCGGCGTCCACGCCTTCAGGACCTGTGGACGTTGAGAAGGAATGCGTTATGCAATTGATCGGCTCATTCCGGTCAGAAATCGAGAGCGACGCGGGACCGGGAAGACTGACAAGGCAGGTTGGGTTGAAACGCTGGAACGGGACACCCCAGCCATCAACAACCGACGCAATGTCGTCGAAGGCTTGCCGTTCCTCATCGCTGCCGGAAAGGCGAACCCGCTGGGCCACGTTCCTGTTGTACTCCATCAACTGCTCGGCTGAAACGTCGTCCATCAAACCACTCAACTCGCTGTCGATGATCGGTTTCCTCGTGGGCATTGAGTCATCCTCCAACGAAACTCCATCTCCAGCATTCATCGCCGGTGAGGATTCTTGTTGACCGCGTTTTGTACGATTATGACGTTGCAGCGGCCGACATTTACTGACCAACTGATCATCGCACGGTCTGACTCCGGCGATCAAATTTGGGGCGGTACGGCGTCCCGAATTGTGCGAGAATGGATCGAGCGGCGGTCAGCCGCGAACTTCATATCGCGATCGAAAAACGGGCAAAATATGGTGATCAGATTACCAATTGCGCTGTTGAATCGGGATATCACGATGACATGCGCTGACCCCGCCTCATTGAAGTGTCTAAAGCCGAGGATCAGAGAGCGAGCGAAATGACACCTACGGAGACCTCAAGGTCGATCTGTCTGATCTGCGACAACCGTCAGGAATTGGTCGAAGCGACGGGGCCGGTCATCCAGTCTGCAGTCTCCGCCGGGCAGCAGTGCGTTTGTCTGTTCAGTGACGATGTTCGGTCTGAAGTTAGAGAGCGCCTGTCAGCGCTCGAACCAGCGCTCGCTTCCGCGATAGCCCGCGACCACGTTCGTTTCCCGGAAATTGGGTCACAGTCCCGATCCGGCCATCACAGCGCCAACCAGGACTTGGATCAGGTAGGTCGAGTCAGCGGTGCGGGCCTGCCTGACTCCGACGAATCTACTGTTCTGCTGATCGTCGGATGCGCGGAGCTCTCAAGTTGTGAGCCAAGCAACATGAATGGCCGAGGTGCATCACCTGCCGAGAAGCGGATCACGACCATTTATTGCTACGACCGCTCAGTCGTGAGTCCGCGGACGTTGTTGGACGCGCTCGAATCACATCCTCGCGCACTGGTCGACTCAAAGGTCATCCCAAATCCGTATTACCAACTCACGCTGAATGACGGTGATACAGATACGGCTCAAAGCCGGGTCGATCGGATGATCAACCACCTACGCCAGATCGCTCGCGTCGCGGACATGGAGGACGATGGACCGTCCAGTGGTGACGATTGGGGACTCTCCGGGGATATACCTCGAATACTCGAGAGCGTGTCCGGCTCGATCGTAAGCATCGACAACCAGGGGACCATTCTGAATGCGAATGCGTTCGCAGAGGCTGCCCTGCGCATTCCGCTTGGAGAGCTGATCGGACAGAACGTCTGGGAGCTCTTCCCCGGGGCCGTTGGAAGTCACACGTATCAGCAAATTCAGCGCGTCACGCGTGATCGTGCGCTTGTCCAGTTTGAGACCTACTCCTCGGTCCTGGGTCACTGGATCGAGGTCACACTGGCGCCCGCCAAAGATCAGATATGGCTCTCCATTCGCGATATTACGAAACGCAAAGAGATTGAACACACGCTCAACGCACGAGTCCGCCAGCAGGCGGCGGTGGCGGAACTCGGGAAGGAAGCGTTGAGCTCGAACGACCTGAGCTCGTTCATGTACCAGTTTGTGGTGACCGTGCAGCAAACGCTCGAGGTCGATTTCGTCAAGATTCTGGAGCTGATGCCCGGGAGATCCAAACTTCGACTCGTTGCCGGTGTAGGTTGGGAACCAGGACTTGTCGGCAGTGCCTCGGTTGGCGGCGGAGTCGATTCACAGGCAGGCTACACGCTGCAGGCCGGCGGACCAATCATCGTTGAAGACCTCCAGACGGAGTCCCGCTTCACGGGCTCGCGGCTACTGATTGACCACGATGTGACGAGCGGCATCAGTGTGGTGATTCCAGGGAACGAAGGACCGTACGGCGTTTTGGGAGCGCACTCCAGAAACCACACGAAATTCACTCAAGATGACGTGAATTTCGTCCAGTCAGTTGCAAATATCCTGGCTGCGGCGATCGACAAAGAACGAGCCGATGAGATTCGGCGACACTTCGCGGCGATTGTCGCCTCCTCGGATGACGCCATCATCGGTGAATCGCTCGAAGGGACTATCACCAGCTGGAACGCGGCCGCCGAACGCATGTTTGGCTATTCGGTCGAGGAAGTCGTCGGACGTCCAGTCGCGATGCTCTATCCGGAGGAATTCCGCGGCGAAATCGAGCACCTACTCGATGACATCAAACGCGGCCGCCGGGTCGAGCGACACGAATCCGTTCGGCGAACTAAAGACGGACGTCTGATTGACGTCTCGATCTCGCTCTCGCCGATTCGCGATGAGAACGGCCAAATTGTCGGTGCATCAAAGATCGCGGTCGACATTACGGACCGGAAACGAGCCGAACTCGAGCGCACAGCAAGCGAAAGCAGGCTCCAGCTGGCGCTCGAGGCCGGGCGGATGGGAACCTGGGACTGGAACCTTGGCAGCAACGTGGTGGCCTGGTCCGCAAATATGGAACTGATACACGGTATGACGCCAGGGAGCTTCGGGGGCACGTTCGAGGATTTTCAAGAGTCTATTCATCCGGAAGACCGAGACCGCGTGATGTCGGCCGTTCGCCAGACTCTGGTCGACAACGAGGACTACTACATCGAATACCGAAACCTCCGGCCGGATGGCTCGATTCAGTGGCTTGAGGCCCGTGGGCGCATCATTTCGGGGGGCCGCGGACGCCCCGATCACCTTACAGGAGTCTGCACCGACGTCACCGAGCAGGTCGAGTCTCGCCAGCAGATTGCCCGCTTCGCCGCGGCCGCGGTGGCCGAGCGAGATCGCCTGCAGCAGGTGGTCGATGTCATTCCAGAAGGCATTCTGATCGCCGATTCAGACGGCCGCATTGTGCTGACGAATCAGGCAGCCCGGGACATATGGGGCGAAGAATTCGCGGACACTGTCTGGCAGAGCTACAGCGATCACGGTTCGGCAAACCGGGACGGTGAGTCAATCCCAGTTGATCAACTTCCGTCAGTTCGTGCCTTACAGCAGGGCGAACGAGTCATCGGCGAACAGATGACCATTCAAAACCGAGCGACTGGAAAGCAGATCCCGCTGCTGGTCAACAGCGCGCCGATTCGAAACGACGAGGGCAAGATTACCGGGGCCGTCACGACGTTCCAGGACATCACGGCCTTCAAAGAATTCGAACGCCAGAAGGATGAATTCCTGCAGACGCTCTCGCACGACCTGAAGAATCCCCTCACCTCAGTGAAGGGAAACGCGCAGTTCTTGCGGCGCCGAGCCATGAAATCCGGGCTGGATGTCACGCCGATCGTAGACCGGATCGAGACTTCAGCGGTCCAGGCGGTCGAACTGATCGACGAGTTGCTCGACTTGACCCGGCTGCAAATGGGGCGTCCGGTCGAACTGGTTCGCTCCCGGAGTAATATTGCCCAGCTCGTTCAGGATCTGGCGGAGCAGCAGGCGAGTACCTCTCGCTTCCACCGCATTCGGGTGGAGAGCGAAGATAAGGACCTGGTCGGCCACGTCGACGAGATGCGCGTGTCGCGCGTCCTCTCGAACCTGCTCAATAACGCCATCAAGTACAGTCCAGACAACAGCGAGATCGTGATCGAAGTGAGTCAGTCCAAAGAAGATCCGGGGTGCGCCGAGATCCGGGTGATCGATCACGGTATTGGCATCCCGGAGAGTGATCTGCCCCGTCTGTTCGAGCGATTCCGGCGCGGCTCGAATGTTGAGGGACAGATCCGCGGCTCCGGTCTTGGGCTTGCCAGCTCAAAACAGATTGTCGAGCAGCACGGCGGCGAGATCCTGGTCGAGAGTACCGAAGGCCAGGGGTCGACATTCACCGTCTTGCTCCCCCTGCAGCCACCATACCCGCCGCGTCTGGACTAGTCGAACGATCAAGTGCTGTCGCCTCCTTGCATCTGCTGGATGAATGTGAGCATGGCGGCGCCGGTCTTGATCCCGTTAATGAACCGGTCGATTTCCATGTTTTCGTTGGGCGCGTGGTTGGCCTCGTCCGGGTTAGCGTACGGAACCCCGAACGCGGGCATGCCCAGGACCTTGGTAAAGACGTAGTTGGGCAGACTGCCGCCGGCCGAAGGCTCCAGGATCGGCGCCTCGTTTTGCACAGCTTCAATGGCCTGGCTGATCGGTGCGACGAACGCCGAATCGAGCGGCGTCTTGGATGGGTCCATTGATCCCTGCCGAATAACCGTCACACTCGGAGCGTGTCGGCGCACATGTTTCTCCACCTTGGCGAAGATCTCGTCCGCCGTCTGTGATTCGACGAGTCGGATATCACATTTCACAAAGGCCTCATGCGGGAGCACCGTCTTGGAACCAGGACCACCATAGCCACCATGGAACCCGTTGATGGTGAAGGTTGGCCAGAACATCAATCGCTCGTGAAAGCCGCGATTGAGCGGCTGGTCGAGAGCGTCCAGGTTCAGGGAGCGCTTCACGTCATCGACGTCGATCTCCAACCGTGCCAATGCCTCCCTCTCGAGGTCGGATGGCGAATCGACCTGGTCGTAGAACCCGTCGATGGTCACCTCGCCACGGTCATTCTTCATGGTGCTGAGCAACTGAACCAGCGTCCAGATGGGGTTCGGAACGACACCTCCCCAATTACCTGAATGCAGGTCGCGGCTTGCGCCAATAGCTCGCAGTTCAAAGCTGAGCACGCCACGGTTGCCGAAATTGATGACCGACTTGCCACTCTCGGCCACCGGACCATCACTGGTAATCACCAGGTCAGCCGCGAGCAGTTCGCGATGGCTTGCGACGAAGGGCGGCATCTGTGGACTGCCGACCTCCTCCTCGCCCTCGAGCAGAACCTTGACGTTGCACGGTACATCACCGGTCACGGCCAGGAGCGCCTCGATACCGAGGATCTGGGCCAGGTGCTGCCCCTTGTTGTCGCCCACACCCCTGGCGTAGAGGCGTCCTTCCCGGACGGTCGGCTCGAATGGCGGTGATACCCATTCCTCCAGCGGGTCGGGTGGCTGCACGTCGTAGTGACCGTAGAGGAGCACCGTCGGAGCATCAAGGTGGTTCAGGCGCTCTCCGTAGACCATGGGCCAGCCGGAGGTCGGCATCACGCGAGCCTGGATGCCAATCCCGTTCATGACGTTGGCAATGTAGTCCGCGACTTCGGCGATTCCCACCCCGTGCGCGCTGATACTCGGGCGCTTGACGTAGTCGATCAGCCGAGCGAGATAGTCGTCACGCCGTTGCTCGACGTAGTCAAACACGGCGGCAAGGCCGGCAGGGAGAGATCCGGGTTGACTCATGGAATGCGCTCCTCAACAAAAAGTCTGATCTTGAATCGATTTGGTCCGGCGCGGTGCACACAGCGCCTCACGCCAGGGCCTGATTCAGTCTCCGGATACATGGCGACGATGTCAACGCCCGATGCCCGCGCGTCGAGCTCACCTATGGATTCGACAGCGCCTGCGCGGAGTCGACCGGGGTGACAGAGAGCACCGAGCGAATCTCGGCGTCGTCCGCATAGATGACCGGATTAGACGGGGTAATGTCATCGGTGTAGTTGCTCACACCAAAGTGAATTGACGGGCCGATCGCGGTCTGCACCTGATCGACGTCGAACAGAAGTGCTCCATCCTGCCAGACGGTGATACGTCCGGAGTGGTCTGTCGCCCGGCGCAGATAGAGTGTGATGTGCGTCCAGCGGCCCACGGGAATCGTCACATGATTGAGCTCTGAATACGTGACGTTGGTCAGCGCATGCCAGAGATAGAAGTACATCGAGCCGTCGGTCCGGTTGCCGACATTCATCACCCAGACCGGGACGTTCTGGTCTCCAACTGACTTGAACTGGAGCACATTCCACCAGTTCGCCGGACGATAGTTCCGCGGAAAGTAGAGCCAGACCGAGTAATAGCCCTGTTCGGGCGTGTCATGCCAGCGAAGAATGCGCGCTGCCTGAGTCTCTCCACTGGCCCCGGAAATTGTCAGCTTCAAGGCATAGTGGCCGCTGTGGGCGAATTCGTCCGTAGCCACGACGTCGCCGGTGCCGGTATTGAAGACCGACTCTCCAAACTGGCCGTCGTTCCACTGCGAGACATCGCCAGTCTCGGTATCCGCCGACCAGATCAGGTCTCCAGGCGGAGGTGGCGGAGCTGGCGGCGCGACGCGGGGGGCGAGCCGTCCGTTCGACGTCAACGACATCACCAGTGCGGCGAGCGCGATGGCAAGCACAATAGGGACGAGCCGGGACCGGCTCCGTCGCGCCCCACCAGAACTGTTCCGCGCCACCACCACTCCGACCGCACCAGTCCAACCCTCTAATCGCTCGAGGCACGGGCGTCGAACCGCCGGGCCAGTTCAATGGTGATCGTGTCGCCCTGTTCATGACATGAGTCAATAGGGCCAGATTCACCGCCGACGCGCGTCCGCCAGAAGTCGGCCCAGGGCGGCAAAATCCTCCAACTGCTGCTCGAACGGTCGATGAAGTTGCGCCCGCGGGCTGGGATGGTAGAGCGGCAAGAGGAGTCGACCGTGCCATTTGACCGGTCGAGCGACATCGTTACGCAGCGTGAGTTCGTGGGGGCTGATGCTCGCGAGCGACCTGAGCGCCACCGCTCCGAGCGTCACGACGATCGACGGGTCGACAATTTCCAGCGTTCGTACGAGGTGTCCGAGGCAATTTCGCACCTCTGTCAGCCGCGGAGCCGAATTGCGACCATGCGGGTCGAGCGGGTTGCAGAGAACGGCGTTGGTGATAAAGACTTCGTCGCGCGAAAGGCCGATCGAATCCAGGAGTCGCTCGAAGTTCTTGCCGGACTGGTCGCCGCAGAGTGGAACACCGCTGCGTGCGGCACCAAGACGACCAGGCGCCTCGGCTACGAACATCACGTCCGTGCACATGCTGCCATTTCGATGACTCAGGACTGCGGGGACCGTCTCCATGCGGCGGCACACACGACACGTGGCCACCTCGGTTACCAATTGCTCGAACAATGCCTCGCGCCCGGCAAGACCTTCGACTCGGGAATGACTCAACGGATCCCTCCCCCACTCATCCAGTTCCTGTGTTGCTGACGGCCGCATCGACAGTTGGCAACCGGTCACACGCCTGTCATGCGTCCATGGCGGTTGATATGACATTGTAACGCTCGTCGCTCTATCGTTTTTATACGATCGAGTCGCGCCGGGAAAAGCGGTTTCCGACACGTCTGGTCCGTTCAGAACTCGGAGCGTTCCATGACATTCGCTGCGTTTATGGCAAGCAGCGCCGGCCGCGGGCTACGTGCGCTGGTGGGCATCGTTCTCTTGATTCTGGCGTTCATCGTTGGCGGAACCGTCGGTTGGATTCTCGGAATTGTCGGAATCTTCTTCGTGCTGGTCGGCGCCATGAACGTGTGCGTACTGGCGCCACTCTTCGGCGGACCACTTCGTGGAGCCGACGTCACGCGCTAGTGGGCTCGCGCAAACTGAAGCACCTCCGGCAATGTCGTGAGCGCTGCCCGGCCTCGCGTCATTGCCGGGCGTGGTGGCCCGCGGTCAGGCCTGCGCCCAGGTGATTAACCCCGGCATGAAGGCCGTCACCAGTTCCGGGTGACGCGGCAGCACGCGCACGGTGAAGCCGCGTTCGCCGCTCATCCGGTCGATCTCGATCTTGGCGCCAAACACCGCGGTGCCGGCTTCGTCGTGAACGCGCAACACCATGGGAACCGGTGATCCCGCGAGAATCTCGCCATCACCGTCGACCTCACCCACGTAGAGTTGAACGTTGAGGTCATCCGGCGCGAGATCGCCGGTTTCGACGTGTGCGACGACGTCGAACATCGAGCCGGTCGAAATCGATTCAATCGCGTCGGTCTCAACCTCGACGACGCGCACTCCACCCCACTTCTCTCGCTCACGCTGCTTCCAGCACGCCAGTTCACGACTGATCTCCAGACGGTTCGCGGTCAGGTGCTCGAAGCGTTTGGCTGATGGGAGATAGAAGTGTTGATAGTACTGCCAGACCATGCGGTGGCTGTTGAAGACTCCGGTGAGCTGGCTAATTGACGATCGCATACGCGCGATCCAGTCGTGTGGCAGGCCGTCCTCACCACGCCGGTAGAACGTAGGAATGACCTCCTGCTCGAGCAGTTCATAGAGATCTTGCGCGTCGGCCTGATCCTGAATTTCGAGCGTGGCGAACGGCTCGCTGCGTCCAATGGCCCAGCCGATCGGCGATCGACTCGGATCCGCGTTTTTCCAGGCCTCGGCCCACCAGCCATCGATGGTGCTGATGTTGAGCACTCCGTTCGCAGCGGCCTTCATACCACTCGTGCCGCTCGCTTCCATCGGGCGGCGCGGCGTGTTGAGCCAGACATCCGCCCCCTGCACCATTTGCGACGCGACGTAGATGTCGTAGTCCTCCAGGAAGACGATGTGGTCCCGGAACGGCGGTTCCTGTGCCAGTGCCACGATCTGGCGGATCAGCTCTTTCCCCTGGTCGTCCCGAGGGTGCGCCTTACCGCCGATGATGATCTGGACCGGTCGTTCGGGGTCGGTCAGCAGTCGCTCAAGCCGAGCGGGATCTCGGAAGAGGAGCGTGGCTCGCTTGTACGCCGCGAAACGACGCCCGAACCCAATTGTGAGCGTGTTCGGGCTGAGCACTTCGCCGGCACGATCCAGCTGGAGGCGAGAGGCACCGCGTCGCGCGTACCGCGCCGACAAGCGGGATCGCGCGAATTCGACCAGTCGCTGGCGCGATCGCTCATGGGTTTCCCACAGCGGCTCGGACGGAATCCGGTCGACGTGCGACCAGACCTCATGGTTGGCTGGCTCGTGGCGCCAGTCGTCGCCGATAAATTGATCGTACAGCGCGCCCATCTCGGGCGAGATCCAGGAGTTCAGGTGTACGCCGTTCGTCACATGTCCGATTGGGATCTCGTCACTCGGAACCCCGGACCATATGCCGCGCCACATCGCGCGGGTCACCTCACCGTGAAGCTCGCTGACGCCGTTACTGTAGGCGGCAAGTCGCAGAGCCAGGATCGTCATACAAAAGGCTTCCGACTCGTTGAACGCGTTCTGCCGTCCGAGCGCCAGGAAATCGTGCATCGAGAGTTGAAGCGTCTCGGCGTACTCGCTGAAATAACGACTGACCAGGTCCGCTGCAAAATAGTCGTGACCGGCCGGAACCGGTGTATGGCTTGTGTAGACCAGCCCCGCGGCCGCAGCCTCCCGCGCCTCGGCGAACAGGACATCTTCACGAGTCATGATTTCGCGCACCCGCTCCAGGCCGAGAAATGCCGAGTGCCCTTCATTCATGTGGTAGATCGTCGGAGTCAGGTTCATGGCGCGGAGGGCGCGATAGCCTCCAATGCCCAGAACGATCTCCTGCTGAATGCGCGTCTCGATGTCGCCGCCATAGAGCTTGTCGGTGATGCCCCGATCGTCAGGATTATTCAATGGAAGATTCGTGTCGAGCAGGAACAGCGGCACCCGACCGACCTGCGCGCGCCAGATGCAGACATAGACCTGACGACCAGGAAATCCTAGCTCGACGACCAGTGGTTCGCCGTCCTCATCTCGGACCAGTTCGATCGGTAGCCGGGGAAAGTCGTTCTCCTGATAAAGTTCTTGTTGCCAGCCGGCCTCATTGAGGGCCTGATGAAAATATCCCTGCTGGTAGAGGAGACCAACGCCAACCAGTGGCAATCCGAGGTCACTCGCCGACTTGAGGTGATCCCCCGCCAGAACTCCGAGACCGCCCGCGAAGATCGAGAGACACTCCGAAACGCCGAATTCGGCCGAAAAGTACGCGACAACCGGCTCGTCGCGGGATCGTTCAGAGCGGCTATACCAGGTCGAGCCGCTGCTGACATAGCGGGACAGCTGCTTTGAGACGTTCTCAAGCCGCGCCAGATAGGCGGAATCGCGCGACGCGGCGTCGAGGCGATCCTGATCGATCGACGTAAGAAAGAGGACCGGATTGTGCTGTGTACGGTCCCAGAGTTCAGGATCGAGGTCTGAGAACAGGAGCCGCGCGTCATGATGCCATGCCCACCACAGGTTGCGACTGATGTCATTAAGCGCGGAGATTGATTGCGGAATAACCGGCTTTACCCGAAAAGTTCGAAGCGCTTTCATAATGCTGAAGCGATCCCCATCACGCGAAATTCGTGTCGAATCGGCTGAGAATGATACGGCTCAGTTCGTCGCGGTCAATCTCACACGAAGCCGAACTCCCCCGAATAGCATAACAACAGCCGTCTACTTCATCGAGACTGCGTCCAAAATGTCACTCAGGAATGGATACTCGCCGGGCAAAGCGCACGCTACGACATGGACGCAATCCGTGGCAAAATCTCAGTCGGAAACGCTTGGACAGGAGTCAAACCATTGATTTCACGCTCAGAACTCATTGACTTTTGCAATTCGACGCTTGACGCCTCGCGATTTCGTGATGTGTCGGTGAATGGCGTGCAGGTCGAGGGAGCCGCGACGATTGACCGGGTAGCGACGGCGGTCAGCGTCAGTGAGCGGATCATTCAGAGCGCGATCGATTGGCGCGCCACGATGCTGCTCGTCCACCACGGTCTCTTCTGGGGAGAGCGAGCTGGTCCGGTTGTTGGACCGCTCAGGAACCGGCTGCGCCTGCTTCTCCAATCAGACCTCAATCTCGCCTGCTATCACCTTCCACTCGACGCACACCCTGAGATCGGCAACAATGTCCTGCTTGCACGGGCGCTCGAACTCGAAATCATCGAGCCTTTCGCCGAGGTAGCCGGCCAACCGATCGGCGTCATCGCGGCAACGGATCCACTGGAGTTGGCCGCGCTCGCCACCCGTGTCGCCGGTGTCACCGAACGCACGCCGACTGTCTTGCACGGCGGGCCGGACGAGATCCTGCGTATCGGGATCCTCAGCGGTTCGGGTTACTCAGCGCTCGAAGAGGCTGCGAGCCGTGGCTGTCAGGCGCTGGTCACCGGTGATGTGCGCGAACCAACCATGGCACTGGCGAAAGAACTTGGCGTATCAGTCATCGCCGGAGGACACGAGGCAACCGAGCGGCTCGGCATTCAGGCACTGGGAGCCCTGCTGGCGCGGGACTTCGACGTGGAGACCCGGTTTTTCGGTGACCCAAACCCGATTTGATTCCAGCGCGGGCGAACTGTACATTGGAAACGCGGCGAAAGCGGCAGAAACGTCATTGGGAGGGATGAGATGACCACAACCGCGGATCTGTTCAAAGCGTATGACGTTCGCGGTGTCTATCCGAGTGAACTCAACCCCGACATTGCGTACCAGATCGGCCGGGCCTACGTTCGGTACCTGAAACCGTCCGAAGTCGCCGTCGGGCGGGACATGCGCATCTCCTCGCCGGTGCTCGCCAGCGCGCTGATCGACGGTATCCTCGATGAAGGCGCGAACGTCTGCGATATCGGTCTTGTCAGCACCGACAGCCTCTATTTCGCCGTCGGAAAGTACGGCTTCGACGGTGGGATCATGGTCACCGCATCGCACAACCCACCCATGTACAACGGCTTCAAGTTCTGCCGTAAAGAGGCACGACCGCTCAGCATGGATGAGGGGATCGGCGAGATTCGCGATCTGGTGCTCCAGGGAGGGCAGGGTTCGCCCAGATCGCGCGGAACGCTGCAAAGCAAGGACATCCTGTCCGAGTTCGCGGCGCATGTGCTGTCGATGATCGATCCGTCTGTCGTCAAACCGATGACGATCGCGATCGACGCGGGAAACGGCATGGCGGGCAAGATCGTTCCGCTCGTGTTCAAGGACCTGCCGGTCAAAGTGATTCCGCTCTATTTCGAGCTTGACGGGCGCTTTCCCAATCACGAGGCCAACCCGATCGAGCCAGAGAATACGCGAGATTTGCGACAGGTCATCCTGGATAACCACGCGAACTTCGGGATCGCCTTCGATGGGGATGCCGACCGTATGTTTGTGCTCGACGGCGACGGCAACTTCGTCGGCGGCGACATGATCACGGCGCTCGCCTCGAAGTCTCTGCTGCGCAAACATCCCGGTAGCGCGATCGTCTACAACCTGATCTGCTCGCGCGCGGTGCCGGAGACGATCGAGAAGGAAGGCGGGCGCGGCATTCGCTCTCGAGTCGGCCATTCCTTCATCAAGGCGCACATGCGCGAGAACGACGCCGTCTTCGGCGGCGAGCACTCGGGGCACTTCTATTTCCGCGACAACTGGTATGCCGATAGCGGAATCATCGCGGCCGTGACGATCATCGAACTGCTTTCGGTCGAGGATGTCAGCATTTCAGAAGCGTTGAAGCCGATCGATCACTACGTGCGCTCGGGAGAGATCAACTCGGAGGTCGGCGACCAGCAGGCGGTGCTGAACACGCTTGAGAAGACGTACGCGGACGCCGACCTCGATCACCTCGACGGCCTGACGATCGGATATCCGGATTGGTGGTGCAACGTTCGCGCCTCGAACACCCAGCCCTTGTTGCGGCTCAATGTCGAGGCAGAGTCCGCCGAACTATTGAAAGAGAAGACGGCCGAACTGCTGAAGATCATCCGGGGGTGACGGTTGGCGCGGATATCGACTGACGGAGACGGCCCGTTACCCGCCGGGACGGCGATTTCGATTGTCAAGCTCAAACCGGACGGCACCGAAGCGATTCGCTATCCGGGAGAGACAATCAGCGCGCCAACCGGATGGGTTGCGGCACGGTGTCCATGGCAACAGCGTCGGATCGATCTCGGCTATCTGGTCTTTGAGCCTGACGACGTCTTCTTGGAATACTTCTCGCTTATCGACCTGTACAATGCGTTCGCCGTCCACTCCAGCACCGGCAATTTGAAGGGCTGGTATTGCAACGTCACGCTGCCGAGCTGGGTCGATGGCGAGACCGTATACTGGCACGACCTCTACATCGACGTGATCGCCTATCCGGACGGGCGTATTCTGGTTCTCGACGAAGATGAGTTGACCGCATCGAACCTCGAGTCACAAGATCCCGAGCTATATTCGAGGATCCTCGAGGCGCGAGATCGGCTCCTGTCGATGGCCGCCGCACGCGCGTACCCGTTCGATCAGAAGCTGTCGCGCGAGACATGAATCGGTCTCGGTTGAACGCCATTTACGGGCTGGAGACCCTCCCGCAACGGCCGGCGTGTGCGGGCCGACATCGAACTGGCGGATAACAAGCATGCCCGAAGCAACCTCTACACCTGTCCGTGTCATGGTCGTTGGGTTTCTGACTGGAACCGCGGCGACAACTCTTACGATGTTGCTCGGTCGCAAGGGAGCACGTTGGCGCAGAGCAACCGAAGAGCGGCTCGCATGCGAAAGCCGCGTTGTCGACACGGCGGCCGGCCCGATCGAGTACGGTGAGTCAGGCCGAGGAACTCCCGTCCTCGTGCTGCATGGCACACCGGGCGGTTACGACCAGGCGCTGGCCACGGCGTCGCTGTTGCTCGGCGACCGATTCCGCTCGATCGCGCCATCCCGCCCTGGATATCTGCGAACGCCCCTTTCGACTGGTCACTCACCGGAAGAACAGGCCGATGCGGCCGCGGCACTGCTCGACGAAATCGCGGTCGACCATGCGGCAGTGATCGGCATATCCGGCGGTGGACCGGTCGCCGTCCAGATGGCGGTCAGACACCCCACGCGCGTCACGCGACTCGCACTGATCGAAGCAGTCACCGCATCGATGGAGCTTGGCGCGGGTGGCTTGACGTCCGGCCCGCTCACCTGGGACCCGGTCGCGTGGATCATCGTGCGAGCTGCCCACGCGTTTGGACGCTGGATCATCCCATCCAATTCACGCGATCCAGAGACGGTCAAGCGCTTCAAGCGGGTGGCCGTAACCAATTTCCCACTCGATATCCGACGGGAGGGCACGCTGAACGACGCCAGGTGGATCGGGGCGCTCGAACCGCTGCCGCTGTCGCAGATCACGGCGCCGACGCTGCTCATCCACGGCACGCGGGACACCAGCGTCCCGGTGGAGCAGTCGGAGCGCGCCGCGCGGAAGATTCAGGGGGCAAGGCTCTTCCTGGCGGAAAATCGCGACCACACCACCACACTCGTAACCCCCGCCGTGCGGGAGGAGCTCGTCCGCTTCCTTTGCGAGTAGCGTTGGTGACGAACGCCACAACGGACTACCCGGCCCCAGTTTCGGCACGACTTCAGTTCCCCACCCCAGCACCACATATTTCCAAACAGACATCAGGAATCCAACGCATCCCGTTAATCTTCGCTGCGCACGTATAGATCAAATGTTCTGCTACAATGGCAGTCTCAATCGTGTCACGGAGAGGGTCGATAACCATGCCGATGCAGATCACTCGGGATGAAGCCGCGGCGCTTGCCGTCATAGCCCAGGGGCTCGATGAGCCAGCCCGACGACCAGTCACGAAAGAGCAGCTTCACCAGGTGATTCGCCGTATCGGCTGCCTGCAGATCGACACGATCTCGGTCGTCGCGCGCAGTCACTACCTTGTCCTCTGGAGCCGTGTTGGACAGTACGACATGGGACTGCTCGACGAACTGCATCACCCCGACCGCAGTCTGTTCGAATACTGGGCTCACGCCGCGTCGCTGATCCCTGCCGAATTGTTTCCCTACTTCCGGCGGCGCATGCAGGCTCGGCGGGCCGATCACCTGGAGGAAGAGACCAGCTGGGCCGTCGAGAATCAGGAACTGTTCGATGACGTGGTCGCGGCAGTACGCCAGCACGGCCCCATCAGCTCCAGTCATTTCGAGCGGCCGAATTCGGATGAACCGGTCGCGGCCTGGTCCTGGTGGGGAGGAAAACCAGCGAATCGGGCACTCGACCTTCTCTGGTCAAGCGGCGTGCTCGCAATTCACCGGCGGGTGAACTTTCAGCGCTACTATGAACTGACTGAGCGACTCTTCCCGGAACACGTCGCGTCCGACCTCCCGTGTGAGGCGGAAGAGGAGCATATCCTGGCGACCCGCGCGATTGAGGCGATGGGTGTCGGGTTCCCTCAAGGTATCAACGATTATTTTCGGACGAAATGGGGCACGAGAACACGCACGCTGCTGCGCGAGCTCGAGGACGAAGGCGTCATTTTCAGCGTGACTGTCGATGGACTGGGCACTGCCTATATGAGCGAGCGCTCACGACCATTGCTCGAAGAAGTTCAAGCTGGGCGCCGACCGAAGCGCACAACTCTGCTGTCACCATTCGACAATCTGATCTGGGAACGGCATCGAACTGAGAAGCTGTTCGATTTTGAATATCGTCTCGAATGCTACACGCCCGCCGAGAAACGCAAGTACGGCTACTTCACCCTGCCGATTCTCGATCGAGGCCAGCTAATTGGGCGCGTCGACCCCAAGGTTGACCGGCGCGAGAAGATCCTCTACCTACGCTCGGTTCACATTGAAGATGGCGTCAGACTCGGTTCTCAGCGCGTTGCCCGAATCACCCGCGCGTTGCGCGACTTCGCGCGGTTCAACGAAGCCGCGACGGTCGTGGTGCAGTCGGGACCCAGGGAGATCGAGCAGGCGTTCGACGCGTAACCCGGCAGGCGAGCGGGCGTCTCAGCCTGGCGTCTGCGAATGACCTGTGGATCTATCGGAAACGGTAGGTGATCCGACCGCGCTGAAGGTCGTATGGGGAGAGCTCGACGCGGACTTTGTCACCAATGAGGATGCGGATGAAGTTTTTGCGCATCTTGCCTGACGCGTGCGCCAGGACGTGGTGGCCGTTCTCGAGTTCAACAGTGAACATCGCGTTCGGTAGTGCTTCAACGACCGAGCCTTCGGCCTGAATCATGTCAGATCGTGCCAATCGACAAGCTCCAATTCTGTTGTTTTGAGGCGAACAGGTATCCGGCGAACGATGGCGACTTGACGGTCGCTCGACCGCTCCGGATGTCACGGCATCTCCTATGACGGGGCTGGTTGCGCTCCGACCGGGACGCTAGTAACATCATATCAAGATTTGCACAGATTCTGCCAACGTTTGAGAGAGCCCATGTCCAGGCGCACGACAGATAGTTCGGTCCCCGCTGATAACTCAGGAAACTGGCTCACCATCGACGCCGCCTGCCAGATGCTCGGCGTCGATCAGTCGACCCTCCGCCGCTGGAGCGACTCGGGAAAGGTGCCCGTCTTCCGTACTCCAGGTGGACACCGGCGCTACAACGAAGACGACCTCAAGACGCTGATGCAGGGAGAGAGCCGTCCCCGGCGTCGCATGAGCCGCCAGGTACTGACCGATCTCTCCTTCTCCGCCTATGAGAGTGATTTCATGCGGCAGGTTCGCTCGCGCACCTGGTATCGTGCCTACGACGCGACCCAACTCGACGAGTTGCGCGTGCTCGGACGCAAACTTGTCGACCTCGCCATCCGTTCCATTGGTGGGCGGGGCGACCGTAAGCAGATTCTCGAGGAGGGCCAGGCGATTGGCCGCCGCTACGGTGCCATGAGCGCGGAGGCCGGTCTATCGGCAGATGACGCCGTCGAGGCATTTCTCTTCTTCCGCTACCCGGTGCTCCAGTCCATGACCCGATTCATCGAGGAAGAGAGCATTCCCGCCAAACGGTCAGGACGCATCTACATCGAGGTCAGTCAGTTCCTCGATCACGTGCTCGTCGCGACCGTGTCGTCTCACACGCGAGCGGGCCTTTAGCGCACTTTCCCGCGCGCAATGACATCCCAACAGGCGACGACCTCGCCGTCGCGCACCACGAACATCTCGTCCTGCAGATTCACCGTTGGGCAGACATGGTTGGGAATGATCTCGAGTCGATCTCCAACCTTTACGTCGCGCGCGTTCTCCGGCAGGTCGATCACACCATGCTCCTCGCTGACACGCACCACGGTCGCGTCCGGAAGCTGAACCACATAGCCGAATCCCGGCTTCGACGGCGATGGGTCCATCGCGAGCGTCTTTGAACCGGCATCGACCACCGCGCGCTCGGTCGACGGGCGACTGACGACCGTGGTAAGGATGCGGAGTGCGCAGCGCTCCGGCGTGATCCGCCCGTAACGAAACGCCGTGTTGTCGTTGAAGACGTAGGTGCCGGGTCGCATCTCGGTGATTCCATCGATGGTGGTGGTCGAGAATGCGGCCGGAGTCGAACCGACGCTGACTGTGTCGATGGCGAAACCGTTGGCACGCAGCACGTTGGCGGTCTGGACCAGATCTTCGCCAGCCGCTCGCGCGACCTGCGCCAGCTCGGCGGCGTCCTTCGCGGCGGCAACGTGCCCCTCGTGCGTCATGATGCCGCGCAGGCGCAGTCCCGGCATCTTCGCGAGCTCGCGCGCCAGCGCGAGAACCTGTTCGCCGGGCGTCAGACCAGCCCGGTTTAGCCCGGTATTGACCTCGATCAGGACGTCAAGCCGTTTTCCTGCCGCCTTGCACGCATCGGACTGCGCCTCGGCAACCTCCCGCCCGTCTACGGCCACGGTCACGTGGGCACGATCCATCAGATCCAGCAGCCGGCGAATCTTTAGTGGTCCGACGATCTGGTTCGCGATCAGCACGTCGTCGAGCACGCCCGCACCGACCAGCGCCTCCGCTTCGCCCAGCTTGGCGCAGGTGCCACCGATCGCGCCCGCCTCAACCTGCATGCGCGCGATCTCGGCCGTCTTGTGCGTCTTTTGATGCGGGCGCAAATTGATGCCCTGATCGCGTGCGTAGCCCGCCATTTCAGCGATGTTCTGTTTCAGTACCTCTTCATGAACGACCAGGCACGGTGTATCCAACGACTCCATGAACCCCACGTTCGCCTCCAAACAGGCTATACCGGCCACTTCTTGCCGCTGGTATCGACCCAGCGCGCCAGCTCTTGACTCTTGACCGCCCCGTCGACGATCTCCTGAACCTTCATCCCGTCCTCAAACGTCGGAGCGTTCGGCTCGCCGGATAGCACGCCTTGCGCCCAGTCAAACGCCAGCTGCATGAAGGGACCAACCCGAGGATCGACCGTCCTCGGTGTCTCAACCAGCAGTTCCTCGGGAATCGGCAGTTCGGTGATCGACTGGGCGTCACGCTTGGTACCAAAGATCTTGCTGTCGTTGCGCAACGCAATCATCCCACCGGTACCGACGGCAACCACCTCATCGCCAAGATCAACCGGCGATGTGGCGCAGGCATGAATCGATGCCAGCGCTCCTGATCCGAACTGCAGCATGATCGAGAAATTGGAGTCGCTTTGCTCGGCATCGACGCTGGCGAGTCCAGCAGGGACGCGAGATCCGGCCACGGCGTGCACGTCGCCGAACCACCAGCGCAGCGTGTCGACGAAGTCGTAGCCCAGCTGCTGGATCAGGCTCGTGTTGCGCTCCAGCGGGAACATCGTGCGGCGCCGCGCGTAAGGTGAACGGAAGGTCGTCACGCTGGCCGATTGCAGATCACCAATGTAGCCATGGCTGATCAACTGTTTAATGCGAATCCGCGCTGGAATGAATCGGGAGGTGAAGACGATCGACCCCTGGATCTGCGCGTCACGCGCCACCCGGTGCATGTCGCGAGCCTCGGCCGCGGTACGTGCCATCGGCGAATCACACAGAATGTGCAATCCGCTCTCGACCGCGGCGATCACCAGGCTATGATGCAGTTCCGCCGGAGCGGCGATCGTTACGGCGTCGAGTCCGGCGCGTCGAAACATGACCCGATAGTCATCGTAGTGCTGGGGAACCTGAAAGCGAGCCGCGACCGCCGAGGCGGACCCGCCATCGACGGATGCGACGGCGATCACTTCGACATGCGGAATCTGGCGCAGGCCCGGCAGATGAACGGCTGAGCCTTCCGCCGTTCCGACGACCCCGACGCGGAGCGGTGTTGTCTGCACCTTGAACGAGTCCCTCCCAGTCGCCCGCCCTCGTTCGTCAAGTATCGTTGGCTCCCGCCACGCGCGCAACGTGCGCGTGCACGGAGATCAAGCCGGGGGCAGTATCCTGACGCGTCGCCCTTCGAGCCGGAGGCGCCCTTCGCCAAAGAGCCTGACGGCCTCGGGATACAGTTCGCGTTCCCGCGCGAAGACGCGCGCACCGAGCGTATCGGCGTCATCGTCCTCCAGCACTGGAACGCACGACTGCAGGATAATCGGCCCGGCATCGTAGTTCTCGTCAACGAAATGAACCGTGCAGCCGGTCACCTTCATACCCGATTCGAGCACTCGCTCGTGCACCCGGTGGCCGTAGTTCCCCTGTCCGCCGAACAATGGCAATAGCGCGGGGTGAATGTTCATCACCCGACCCTCGAACGGCGGTGGGATGGCGATCTTCGACAAGAATCCGGCCATCAGGACCAGGTCCGGCCGCTCCGGATCGAGCTCAGCGTGTACCGCGTCACTGAAGGCCTCGGGCGTCTCGAACGAGCGGCGCGGAACAAGCGACAACGGAATACCCGCCTGCCGAGCAACCTCAACACCCCGCACCTTCGCGCGGCTGCTAATGACGCGGGTGATCTCGATCGAGATCCGACCGTCGAGATTCGCCTCGATGAAGTTCTCGAGCGTACGCCCCGAACCAGATAGCAGGACCACAACCTTCAGTCGTCGCGTGGGCTGGACCTCGTGGCGATCGAACATCGACCTCCTCACCTCCTCGGGCGATGATACACGCTGGCGAGAGGACAGGCTGAAAACCGACGGTGTCAGGGTAGAATATGGAGAACGACGGGATTGCGAATTCGCGCAATCAAAGGCGAGGGGGCGCAATTGCAGGGAGAGCAGCAGGTGACGTCAACCGAGCAGCATCGATACGGCGGTCCGCTCGGACTCGAAGAGTCAGTCGATTCGGTTGTCGTGCTCGATTTTGGTTCACAGGTCGCTCAGCTCATCGCGCGCCGGGTGCGCGAAGCCAATGTCTACTGCGAGATGCTGCCGCACGACGTCTCCTGGAGTGAGGTCGAGCGCCTGCGTCCGCGCGGCGTGATCCTCTCGGGAGGGCCCGCCAGCGTCTACGCGCCGGACGCTCCCAAGATGCCGGACTGGGTGCTCGAGCGCGACCTGCCAGTTCTCGGCATCTGCTACGGGATGCAGCTGCTGGCGGAGGCCCTGGGCGGCAAGGTCGCTCCCGCGACCGAGCGTGAGTTCGGCCCCGCGACGATTCGCGTCACTCACCGCGAGGGCATCTTTACCGACCTGCCGGAGACGATCGATGTCTGGATGAGCCACGGCGACCGCATCGACGAGATCCCCCCAGGCTTCATCTCGTTGGCCGAGAGTACGAATTCGCCCTATGCCGCCATGAGCAGTGGCCGGCTCATCGGTCTGCAGTTCCACCCTGAGGTGGCGCACACGCCGCTCGGCGGTCCAATGCTGCGTAATTTCCTCTACGATGTCTGCGGTTGCACGGGCAACTGGACGTCCGATTCGTTCGTCCATTCAGCCATCGAGTCGATCCGGGCGCGGGTCGGCGACGATCAGGTCCTGCTGGCGCTCTCGGGCGGCGTTGACTCCTCGGTCGCGGCGGCGCTCATTCACCGGGCGATCGGAGATCAGCTGACGCCGATCTTCGTCAACACCGGAATGCTGCGCGAGGGCGAGGCCGAAACGGTACGCGAGGTCTTCGGTCGTCACTTCAAGATGAACCTCGTCTACGTCGATGCGACGGAGCGCTTCCTGGAGCGGTTGAGCGGCGTGAAGGACCCGGAAGAGAAGCGCAAGATCATCGGCGACGAGTTCGTACGCGTCTTCGAGCGCGCGGCCGACGAGCATGGGCCGTACAAGTTCCTGGCGCAGGGGACGCTGTATCCCGACGTCATCGAGAGCGCAACGAAGATCTCCAAGACGGCCGAGAAGATCAAGACCCATCACAATGTCGGTGGTCTTCCGGAAGACCTGAAGTTCGAATTGATCGAGCCGCTACGCTTCCTCTTCAAGGATGAGGTGCGTACGGCTGGAAAGATTCTCGGTCTGCCCGACGAGATTGTGAACCGGCAACCATTCCCGGGGCCGGGACTGGCTGTCCGCATTCTCGGGCCAATCACCGACGAAGCGCTGGCAATCTTGCGCCGGGCCGACGCGATCGTGCGGCAGGAGATCGAGGCGGCTGGCCTTGGAGATGAGATCTGGCAATTCTTCGCGGTCCTCTTGCCGGTGCAATCGACCGGTGTCATGGGCGACATGCGCACCTATGCCCAGGTCTGCGCCATCCGAGCCGTTACCAGTGAGGACGCCATGACGGCCGATTGGGCGCGCCTGCCGTATGACCTGCTGGCGCGGATGAGCAGCCGGATCATCAACGAAGTGCGCGGCATCAACCGAGTCGTCTACGACATCTCCAGCAAACCGCCATCCACCATCGAATGGGAGTAAGCAGGGAGAGCCGATGAGAGTTCTGGTCGTCGGTAGCGGCGCGCGCGAGCATGCCCTCATCTGGAAACTAGCTCAGTCGCCACAGGTCGATGCGCTATTTGCCGCACCCGGAAACGCCGGAACCGCCGAGATCGCCACAAACTTGCCGGTCGCGGTGAGCCACATCGCCGGGCTGATCGATGCCGCGCGTGAGCATCGGATCGACCTGACGGTGGTCGGCCCCGAGGATCCCCTGGCGGAAGGGCTTGCTGACGCCTTTACGGGCGCGGGGCTCGCCGTCTTTGGACCGAGCGCGGCTGCTGCTCGGATCGAGAGCAGCAAAGCGTGGGCAAAGGAGGTCATGCAGGCGGCCTGCGTGCCGACCGCGAACTCCCGGCGATTTAGCGACCTGGAGCGTGCCCTCGATGCGGTTGCCGACGCCGCCCTGCCGATCGTGGTGAAGGCGGACGGTCTTGCCGCCGGGAAAGGGGTTATCGTCGCCGAGACCCGCACCGACGCCGAGGATGCCGTACGCTCAATGCTTTCGGGCGAGGCGTTCGGCGAAGCGGGAAGCGCCATTCTGCTGGAGGAATATCTCACGGGCATGGAAATCTCGGTGCTGGCGCTGACCGATGGCACGACGATCTATCCGTTGGTGCCGTCGTGCGATTACAAGCGGGCGTTGGACGGTGACGCCGGTCTCAATACCGGCGGCATGGGAGCCTACGCGCCAGTGCCGGCGGTCGATGAAACCACTATGGCACGCATCCGTGACGAGATCCTGGCGCCGACGGTCGCCGAGATGGGTCGCCGGGGAATCGAATATCGGGGCGTTCTCTACGCCGGGTTGATATTGACCGAGGCCGGACCCAAAGTGATCGAGTTCAACTGCCGCTTCGGCGATCCCGAAACCGAAGTACGTGCTGCCACTGCTGCGAGACGACCTGCTGCCGCTTCTTCAGGCGACGGCGCAAGGAAGACTCTCGGACATGCCGGAACCGATCTGGGAATCCGGTGCCTGCGTCGCGGTGGTCCTGGCCTCCGGCGGGTACCCACAAAACTACGCCAGAGGCTACCCGATCGGTGGTCTGAATGACCTTCCCGAGGGTGTGGTGGCCTTCCATGCTGGAACGTCAACCGGCGCGGATGGGCAGGTCGTGACAAACGGCGGGCGCGTCCTCGCCCTCGCCGGAAGGGGACCGTCGTTCGAAGATGCCCGCAACCGGGCCTATGCCGCCACCGAACGGGTGACTTTCCAGGACCGGCAATTCCGCCGGGACATCGCCGCGCGAGAGATTCGCGACAACGACTGAGGACGAACTCCTCGACTGTACGGGCGACGCACGCGGTGCCCGATGCGTGTCCACCTCCGAGCCTGGGATAGGTCCAGTCACGTGTGCGAATGCGATGGCCGCACGCTCTGAGCTCCGTCCTGCGGTGGAACCTGCAAATAAGGGCGGGACGAAGACAAGCTTCGCCCGGGCGGGCGCGGCGAAATCAGTTTTGTTCGTTGCACAACGCTGTGAATTCCCGGGTTAAAGACGTTCCGGAGAGCCTGAACTCTCCGGAGACGCCAAGTGGGGATGGAAGGAGACCGACATAGTCATTAGGCGGGTGCTGGAGGTCCTATCGCGATCCAGCCATTGCGGACCGCGCAGAGGACAGCCTGCACGCGATCGTTGACATCGAGCTTACGCAGCACCGACGTCATGTGGTTCTTCACGGTTTGCTCGGTAATGAACAATTCGTCGGCGATCTCTTTGTTTGAGAGGCCCTGAGCGACGCAGTCGAGCACCTCGATCTCACGCACCGAAAGTGGAAGTCTGGGGCTGCTTGGCAGCATGCTCTCCTCTTCGCTCTCGTCGCCGTCACCGGTCAACTGGCGGAACTCCGTCAGGACGCGCCAGGCGAGTTCGGGGCGAGACAGGACTGCGGTATTGATAATCTGCTCGCCGTGAATGACACGCTCGAGCGAATTGGTCAGATCAGTTGCTTCGATGTCCTTCGTCAGAAACGCGGATGCGCCGGCTCGAACGGCCTCGAACAACCGCTCGTCGTCGATATGCATTGAAAGAATGACGACGTGCATCGAAGGATGCTGCTTCTTGAGAATGCGCGCCACGTTCAAGCCGGTGATACCGGGCAGTTGAACGTCGACCAGCGCCAGATTCGGCCGGTGAATGTCGGCTTCACGAATCGCCTCGTGGCCGTTGGCGGCTTCCGCCACAACGGTGAACGACCCACCCTCGGCGATCAATCGCCGCAGACCCTGTCGAAACAATGGATGGTCATCCACGATGAGCACGCGCTTCTCTATAGATGCTTGCCGTCGCCGTTCCATTGCATCCCCCATCAACGCATCGGCGTTCCCCACGCCGGCCAACCCAGAAAACATCTCCCCCAAACGCCGTCCCTTTTTTGCCTATCCTCACTCTACGCAGCGGTCGCCCGCGAATACATAGGCGAAAGTGGTTGAACGGGGCAGTTCGGAAGTACTAGTCGCGCTGGGTATCGACTGAAGTTGACTCGCCGACACATGACTCGGAAGCCAAAAAACTGTGTCGCGCTGTCATCGTATCATGTGTACGTACACATTGTAAATACACTGCGATAGAAGTACTGATGGGGGATACGTTCGCCGGTCTCGCAGTACGTTGGGTGGACTTTAGTCCGGGGAGAGCTTGATTCCGAGCCATGCGAGGAGGCCGATGATGGTTTTGGAGTCGACGATCTCCCCGCTCCTGATGCGTTCGACCACTTCGTCCGGACGCACTGTGACAACCCAAAGGTCCTCGTCCGCCTCAGGATGGTCCTGTCCGGCCGTGATCCCAGTAGCCACGTACACGGTCAACTCCTCGTCCGCCCAGCCAGGGCTGACGAAGAAGTGGACGATCTCGCGCATGCCACTTGCGCTGTACCCAGTTTCCTCACGAAGCTCGCGAATAGCGGTCAGGAGCGGCGTTTCGTCCGGCTCACGCGTGCCCGCAGGGAGCTCGAGCGTATCCCGACGCGCGGCATGCCGGTACTGGCGCACCAGTACGATTCCGCCGTCCGGGAGGATCGGGACGATCGCCACGGCTCCGGGATGCTCGACCACCTCTCGCCGATGAACGCTGCCGTCCGCCATGCGCACCTCATCGACGCGCACGCTGATGAGCTTGCCCTCGAAAACTCGTTCGCTCTTGATGACTGTTTCGCCTGCCACAGATCACTCCCAATCCTTACGCCACGCCGCTGGTCCGCGGCGTGCACGGACCGTGCCGCTCAGCTCACGGCCGCGAATCGGCAAGAGCGGGCACCGCTCAACGCTGGGCGCAGGCTGCTATCTCGTGGTCACATTGTGCTCTGGAGAGAGGCGCCGGGCGGGTTCGAACCGCCGATCAGAGTTTTGCAGACTCCTGCCTTACCACTTGGCTACGGCGCCAGATTCGCTTGTGGACTGCGATTGTAGCACGGGGCTGTTG
The DNA here is from genome assembly GCA_963728335.1 of uncultured Chloroflexia bacterium. Classification (GTDB taxonomy): domain Bacteria; phylum Chloroflexota; class Chloroflexia; order Thermomicrobiales; family Thermomicrobiaceae; genus CALAGB01. The sequence goes on along the minus strand of CAVSJP010000002.1, from coordinate 1,867,323 downwards.
GGCAGGGCCAGGCAATTACCACGCTGCGCCATCAGGCCGGCGCGAGACGAGCCCGCGACCAAACGCGGGCATCCGTCGTTGTCGTGACAGAATGCTCTCTGGTCACTATTCATCACGGAATCATCGCTCACGATGTGTAGAAGGTGACGAGATGCCCCGTCAAGACAACACGTCTCTCGCGCTGCGCTGTCAGCGCGCATGGGCCGCGAACGACCACACCACGATCGACGCAATCTTATCTGAGTCAAATTTCGTCCACTACACGCTTGCGCCGGAGCCAGTCCGGGGTCATGCGGCACTGCAGGAGATGGTGGACGGCGTTCAACGGACGTTTCCCGATCTCACGATCGAGAACCTCTGGATTATCGCAGAAGGTGACAGCCTGTCGCTCCGCTGGACAATGCGCGGCACGCATAACGACAAGCAGGCGAGTTGGGCGGGGCAAAACATGCTCCGCATCGTCGACGGCCGGATCGCCGAAGATTATGGCGTCGAGGACGGACTCGGAATGCTCAGGCAACTGGATGTCCGCACAATCCCTGGCTCTCAAGACGAATCAGGGAGCATCATGACGATTCTCATATTCCCGGTCCGTATGTGCAGAGATTGACCTGTGCTATAGTCAAATTGTGCCGCTAGCAATGAGTTCCGCGTCCCCTCGGGCGACGAGCCAGGAACTGGTGATATAGGGCGACGGAGGAGCGTTCTTGGATCTCGGCTCGATTGGTATGTCGCGATCCGCGCGGGATGTCCGTTCTGTCGTTGGTCGGATCTGGACATCGACCGCCATCGTCATCATGTTTGTGCTCGCGACTGTGGGAAACCTGTATGTAGTCCCAGGCGACCACATCGTCGAGGCCCTTTTCGCGATCGACATACTTCTCGCTGCGCTGTGGTTCACCGCGCGCTCGACCATCATGATCTCCGTTATCGCCATGGCCCTCTACATTGGCACGGCCACAATTGACCATCAGCCATTCCTCGTCGGTCTCTTTGGAGCCGGCGGTCTTCTGATCGTCGCCTACCTCGCTTTTGAACTGAACCGCGAACGCGAACGCTCTCATGGAACGACCATGAAACTGTCGCGCGCAATCGAACAACAAAAACTGACCGAAGAGCGGCTGCGAGTTGGACTCTCCATGGCCGACGTGACCGTGACGTGCCAGGATCGCAACCTCGTCTACACCGCGGTGTACAACGCCCGCGCGGAACTTCCCGCGGATGCGCTCCTCAGGAATGCCGGCAAGGATCTCCTCAGCCCAGAGGACAGCGCCCTGCTCGTAACCATCAAGCAGCGGGTGCTCGAGACCGGAGTTAGTGAACGATTCGACGTCCGGTTCACGATCGACGGCGTCACGCGCGACTATGACATGCACATCGTTCCGCAACGCAACGATTCCGGAGAAATCATCGGCATACTCGGGTCTTCAACGGAAATAACGGCGCGAAAGCAAGGTGAGGAATCCCGCCTTTTTGAAGCAACGATTCTGCAAAACATTCGTGACAGCGTCATCGCGACCGACCTCGACGGCGTGGTCACGTTCTGGAACCGCGGGGCGGAGCGGATTTTCGGGTATGGGTCAACGGAGGTGCTGAATTTTCCGCTGAGTGTTCTGTCTCCCGACGCGGACCCAACCAGACTGGCGACCTATCGTGACCGGATCCTGTCGGGCGAGGAATACAACGGTGAACTCCTTGAGCGATCGAAGGATGGGCGTCCCGTATGGGTCGACCTGAGGATCTCTGCCCTGCGCAACGCACAGCATGAACCTATCGGTTTCCTTCGCGTCGCCAGCGATATCACCGACCGCAAACGGTTAGAGTCAGAGCGGGAGGAATCGCTCAAGCGTGAGACCGACGCGCTGCATCAGCTCCAGCAGTTCGTCGCCCTCGTGGCTCACGATCTGGACCAACCGCTCACCACAATCTCTGGTGTGACACAGCTACTCGAGCGAAGCATAGACGACCGGCTCAATGAGGCCGAGCGCAGCCGTCTCCGCTCAATCAGGCTCGCCACCCAGCGCATGTCCCGTCTTACAGGAGATCTGCGGCAGGCCAGCGCGATTCGGAGCGGTCATTTCGAAGTGAATCCGGAGCCCATGGACTTGATGCAGGCAATCCGTTCCGTCGTCAATGAGCAGCGGCAACAATCTCAATCGCACGAAGTGATGCTCAACGGGCCGACTAAGCTCATTGGGAACTGGGACCGGGATCGCGTGGTTCAGTTGATGACGAACCTGGTGTCCAACGCCATCAAGTACTCGCCGGACGGCGGGGTGGTCCAGGTCGACATCGTCGAAGAGCCGCACACCGTGGCGATACGGGTTCGCGATCGGGGTATCGGCATGACCGATGAGCAGATGGAGCACATCTTCGAGCCCTTCTCGCGCGTCCACGACGATGTCCACATTTCGGGAACGGGGCTCGGACTCTATATCTCATGGGGAATCGTCGAAGCTCACGGGGGTCGGATCGGTGTTGAGAGCGTACCGGGCGAAGGGAGCACCTTCACGGTTACAATACCGAGGCAATCGCCGCTCGATGGGAGATCGTGATATCCAGAGACGAGCAATATCTGCATCTGCTGCCGCACCGGTCGGCCAGCGGTCTGAGCCGAAACGCCGGTATAGACTCGGTGGAGCTAGACTCAATAGAAACCGCGTGGTATCACCGTGGGACAAGGAAGAAAGACTTGGCATAACGCGCCAACGTGATGGCCTGACACGACTGACCGTTAGACCCGACGTCAAGAAATGTCGCGGCACGGCACATGCAGATACTGCGACGCGCAATGCCTGAGAATGACCATTGCGAGGCGCATTTGAATCGTACTATTCGGACCGAGTTGAGGAAGGAGGCTCGCGAATAGAGCGTCCTATGAGCCTTGTACTTGTTGTAGAAGACGAACCTGATATCGGCGATGTGTTTGCCGAGATCGTGCGGCTCGGAGGTCACGAGCCGATTCTGGCACCCAATGGTGAGATCGCGTGCAAGCTTGCGCGTAGTGCCCGCCCGGCTCTCATCTTCATGGACCTGGTCATGCCGATCATGAGCGGCACCCAGGCAATGTGCTTGATGCGGGCCGACCCAATTACGCGCAGAATACCAATCATTGCCACATCTGTCGCGCGTCCGGACCTCGAGACGATCGGGTTGCTGGCCGACGAGTTCCTGCCCAAGCCCTTCAACATCTGCGACGTTGAGACCCTCATCAAGCGCTATCTCACGGAACGCCAACCAACCGTTTAGCGCCGTTCGCTCGAACAGCGTCCAGCCGCCTTTGACCAAGGGTCGAGGTTGGATCTGTCGCAGGGCCCGCGAAGGTTCTCCCGCGTGAATCACGTTATCCCCTGGTCTATGCCTGGCCGAACAGACCTCGACCGGATCATCGACGGTCGTCATCAAGCGGACCCAGGACTTCTGTCTTTGATTGCTGGGCATCGGACTAGTCCAAATCGGTCTTCCAGGACCGGCAAGTCGATAGTACGATACAAGTGAGGGCATTCTCGGTCGTAGAACCGATCAGGCGGATACCACCGGGTGAGCCATCGTCGGCCAAAAGTGCTGCAACCGCGAGCACTATCCGTGAACTCGGCTCCTCATTCCAGGCACCGCGAATGGAGCGAAAGCCATGAATACACTTGAATTGCAACCGCTGACGCTCGCCGATGGTTCGGTCATCCCAGCTCGCTGTATCCGTCCGTCCGACTCCGAAGCGTTGCAGCGGTTCCATCGTCGCTTGAGCGAGAGTTCCATCTACTCCCGGCATTTCGGCTTCGTGCCGGAACTCTCGGATGAACGCGCTCGCTATTTCACGAACGTCGACGGAGTGGAACGATTTGCCGTCGTCGCGCTGGATCCGGAACGCCCGCATGAGATTGTGGCCGTTGTACGCTACGACAAAGACCCCGGCCGCGATAGCGCCGAATACGCCGCCCTGGTCGAGGATCGCTGGCAAGGCCGCGGGGTCGGCATCGCATTGACGCGCCTCTTGATCCAGTATGCGCGGCAGAACGACGTTCGCTGCCTCTACGCACTGGTACTGGCTGGAAACGTGCGTATGATCCGCCTGCTGAACGGTCTCGGCTTGCCGACGACCACCAGATTCGTCGATGGCACCGACCGGGTCGAGGTCACCCTGACTTCGTCCGACGGCGCAGGCTCGTAGTCTGGCTGCTCAGGCGCGGCGGGCCGCCTTTCGCAGATCTCCGACCAGCTCATCGAAGCGCTGATCCTGCCCCTTGAATGGCCGCAGGAGATAGGCCGGGTGATAGGTCGTCAACACCTGCGTTTCGCCCGGCCCATCGAGCCATTGTCCCCGCACGTCGCCGATCTTCACATTGCGGTCCAGCAGCGCTTTGGCGGCGGTCGCGCCGAGGCATACCACGGCGTCCGGCGCGACGATCTCGAGTTCCCGTAGCAGCCAGGGCAGGAAGGCAGCCCGCTCCTCCGATGTTGGCGGGCGATTGCGCTTGCCGCCGCGCGCGCCGGGCTGGGTCGGGCGAATCTTCACTACGTTGCTAATCCAAATCCGCGAGCGGTCGAGGCCGGCCGCCTCGAGCGCCTTGTCCAGCAGTTGACCCGCCCGTCCCACAAACGGCCGCCCCTGCTTCTCCTCGTCCGCTCCCGGAGCCTCGCCGATCAAGACGACTGACGCGGCCGGGTCGCCGGTGCCAAAGACAAGCCGCGAGCGCCGCCGCATAGTGGTCAATTCGTCGGACCGCTCCATCTCTCGATAGAGTCGTTCGAGCGCCGCGCTCCGGTCGGTATCATTCCCTGCCATGATTGCCCCAACACATATTCCAGTTCAATCGAAGGTCACCAAGCCCAGGTCAGTCACGCGCGCAGCCGGGATCACCGAGAGTGCCATGAATGAGAGCAGGCCAAACGGTGCCGGCACGGTCGATCCGAACGAACGGGCGATCTCTTCCAGACGCTCGTAGCGCTCGGTCACAACCTCCAGCGGTTCGGGCGACAGGATACCCGCGATCGGCAGCGGCAGGCGATCGACGACCTCTCCATGGTGTACGGCTGCCAGCCCACCCTGCATCTCGATCACGGCATGTATTGCCGCCAGAATGTCGTCATCGTCGACTCCAACGGCCACGATGTTGTGCGCGTCATGCGCGATTGACGAGGCCAGCGCTCCATCATGGAGACCGAAGCCGTTTACCAGCCCGACACCGACCCGTCCCGTGGCATGATGACGCTCGACCACCACCAGTTTCAGCAAGTCCCGCGAGACATCCGAGACCAGACGCCCACCTTCCCGTTTCGGCTGCACCTCAAGCTTGCGGGTCACGATCTGGCCGGGAATCGCGCCGACCGCGACCATCTGCTCGTCAACCACGGGCCGCAAATCGTCAAGGCTGAGCGAACCGACGTGCATGGTATCCAGCAGCGTCTCCGGGACCGTTGCACGCGATTCGAACCAGGCATGACCGTCGTAGGCGACGACCTGCCCGTTGAACAGCACCAATGTCGGGCGAATGTCGTCCAGCCGCTCGAAGATGACCACATTTGCCCGGTAACCAGGCGCGATCTGGCCAATCCATGGCAGCCGCCAGTACTCGGCCGTGGCCAGCGTGGCCATGCGGATCGCGCGTACGGGATCGAGGCCGGCACCGATCGCCTTGCGCAGGATCGCGTCGACGTGCCCGTCGTGCAACAACGTGGCGCAGTCCCGGTCGTCACTGGCAAAGCAGCACCGTGGATAGGTGCGGTCGTCGACCAACGGCAGCAGTTCGAGCAGATTGTGCTCGGTGGAGCCCTCACGAATCATGATCATCATGCCGCGACGCAGCTTCTCGCGGGCCTCCTCCAGTTCGGTCGATTCGTGGTCCGAGGTCATCCCGGACCCAGCGTAGGCGTTGACGGCGGTACCCCGCAACCCGGGAGCATGACCGTCGCGGCGGGCGACGGGCAAGCCGAGCTTGGTCGAAGATCTCCTGGTCGCCCCCCAGCACGCCCGGGAAATTCATCATCTCACCAAGCCCGACGACGTTGGGAAGTGTCAGCGCCTGCTGGATGATCTCCGTCGTCATCTCGGCCCCGGCGCTCTCCATCGGACTCGCCGGGACACAGGACGGGATGGTGAAGAAGAGGTCGACCGGAAGGGGCCAGCCCGCCTCCATCAGGGCACGAATGCCGTTCAATCCCGCGACGTTGGCGATCTCATGCGGATCAGTCACCACGGCGCCGGTGCCATGCGGCACAACCGCGCGCGCGAATTGATCGACCCATAGGAGAGAGGACTCGACATGGACATGGCCATCGATGAAGGAAGGAGACAGGTAGTTTCCCTTGAGATCGAGCGTTTCGCGCGCTTCCTGGTAGTCGCCGACACCGGCCACGCGGCCGTCGCTAATTGCCACGTTGACCTGTTCGATCTCGCCGGAAGCGACGTTCACCATTCGCGCATCGCGCAGCAAGAGATCGGCCGGCTCCTGCTGCTGAGCTACCCGCAAAAAACGACGCCACGTCTCAACCATAGCGATTGTCTCCCCTCTTCCGCCGGCTACTCGACGAGTCGCCGCTCGAGCAACGCGATGACGTCATTCAGTATTCGAAGCTGCTCGCGGGCGAACGCGCCAACCTGATCGCGCAGCGCAAATGGAAGCTCCTGATGCAGACGAACCCCGACGCCATGATCCGCGTCATCCCACCAGGCTTCCTGTGCTTGATCGAGGAGCCCACGGGCCACGGCCGGAAGCGAGACGCGCGCCAGACGCTCCATCCCCTCGCGGCGATGTTCATCCTCCTCTTCCCAAAACAGCCCCGGTGAGGTATCCCACACGTCGAGGTCGAGTCCGTCCAGTCCCACGCGAACGTCAATGCGGCCCAGGTCGGTGTCACAGGCCACTGTCCAGCGACTCTTTTCATCGACCGTCATGTAGGCGTACAACCCCATTGATGACAGCGCCTCGAGGACCGGGCGTAGCTCCTCTCGATCGGTTGACCGCCGAACAATCTCGTCCTGGTTCTCAGAATCGGCTTCCACGCTGCTACCACCAACTACAATCATTCGTCTCGACGTTCCGACATAAAGAGCTGCCGCGCGGTGTTTGCCAATACGCGCGCCAGGGAGACCGCCTCCGGTTCCAGATTGGCGCGCATGTGCAGCTCCAAGCCCGGGATGATCTCCCATCGCTGCCATGTCTCGAAGTCGCGCTCGACGTCACCCGTACTGGTACGTGGTTCGCCAAGTCGCCGCCGGATCTGATCGAGTCCGACGTTGGCATCTCGCAGGGACTGGATCTGGCGCAGCCGGTCGAGGTGGATCCGGTCGTAGTGAGAGGCACGACCTCGACCATATGGCGGGGCAAGCAATCCTTCCGCCACGAAGTGCCGGATGCGCCGCACCGGGACGCCGGAAATCTCCGAAAGCTGGTGGATAGTCATCGCTGACGGAACTGAGGATGGTCCGTTTTCCACGCCGCTCCTGACGTTGACGCGCGGTATAGGCCGTGCGCTAATAATAACCGTACGCTTCAAGCGCGTGGCGCGTTCATGTTCTGTACGTACGTGACCAGCGCTGAGGAGGATACCGCAATGAGCACGAATGACCAAGTAATTGAAGATCGGATTCGCGAGCTTCTCGACGAGGCCGGTATTGACGTGGCCGTCTCGGTCCAGAATCGCGTGGCCCGGCTGATCGGACCAGTCGACTCGATTCGCCTGCACGAAGCGGCGCTCGATCTTGCTGGATCGGTCGATGGTATCCGCGACATCGAGGACGAGATCAGCTATGAGGTGATATCGCCCGACATGGTCACGGAACCCAACGACGATGACGAGCAATTCGGCTATGCTGATCGACAGGCGCTGCAGGATGATATCTCAGACGAAGAGGGCGACTTCTCCGGCAATCCGGGCACCGTCGATCAGATCAAGGTGATCGAAGACGGCGCGACGTACTTCCCACCGGTCGACCCGGTGGTGGAACCGGTTCGTGGCCCGCGTGAACTGGAAGTCGTCGGCGGGTTTCAGGAGGAAGCGACCGACGACACCGAGGAAGAGAGTGCCGAAGCGTTCGACGAGGCGGTGCCGCTCGGCGATGGCACTCGCCTGATCCAGCGTGACGACGACGACATTCTCGACGACGTCAATCGCGAACTGCGCGAGGATTCCGAGACCACGACCTTGAAATTGAACGTTAGCGTTCGTCGCGGAGTGGTGATTATTCGGGGCGAAGTCCAGTCGATCGACGACGCTGAAAATGCGGAGTCCGTGGCATCGCGCGTCCCGGGCGTGGTGCAGGTGGTCGACCGAACAGAGATCAGGTAGCAATCCACATGGCGCCACGATGCCGCCACCGTAGCGTTGCTCCTCGCTCGTGAATGCAACTCGCACACTCACCGGAGTTATTCACCTGGCGGCGCTCCCCGGAGCGCCACTGAGTTTGCTCACCATGACCGAGGTCATCGATCGCGCTGTTGCCGACGCGACATCGTACGCCGAGGGTGGCGCGTCCAGTGTCATCGTCGAAAACTTCGGCGACGTTCCATATGCCCGAGCCCGTGTCGAACCAGATGTTGTCTCCGCCATGACACTGGCGGTGGATCGCGTGATGGCGGCGATCGACCTTCCAGTCGGCATCAATGTGCTGCGCAACGATGCCCACGCGGCACTCGCTATCGCCGCGATCACCGAAGCGGCCTTTGTGCGCGTCAACGTTCACACCGGCGTCATTGCCACCGATCAGGGGATTATTGAGGGCAACGCGCACGAGACTGTGCGCTACCGTCGTTCGCTCGGTATGAACACGCCGATCTGGGCCGACGTCCACGTCAAGCACGGAGCGCCGCTTGGTGATGTTTCGATTGAAGACGCGGCCGAGGACGCCATCTATCGCGGACTCGCCGATGCCGTCATCATCACCGGTACTGGCACCGGCAAGGCGGCCGATCCGACCGACCTCAACCGCGTTCGCCGGCGCCTCCCAGACGCAAACATTCTCGTCGGCAGCGGTGTCTCGCCAGAGAACCTCCCCTCCCTTTCCGCGGCATCCGGCTTCATCGTCGGCACCTGGGTTAAGCACGACGGCGACGTGCGCAATCTCGTCGATCCGCGACGGGTTGAAGCGCTGGTGGAGTCGATACGATCCATGGGCGGGCGGTTGTTGTAGGGAAGAACTTATCCCTTCCCGCCATCGGTTGCCCACGATTCGTCTGATCTACCGGAGGCTTGCCTCGTCCATTTGGGCGCCCCGCATGACAGGAGCACAGCACCCAGACGGTCTCCGGCTCCTCTCCATCCAATATCTCACGGGGGATTGAGCCATTGCTGGCTCACGTCGGATTAGAACGGCGCTGGCTCCGCCGGCCGGAAATCGAGCACATCAAGCGACGGCTGACGTCGCCCCTTCCACTCGTCGATCTTGAGTTCAATGACCAGATCGAAAGGACGACGCGTCAGCAACTCCGGCAGCTGTTCGCCACCATTGAAATAGATCGCCTTGGCGCTCGCCCCGCCAGATGTTTCGACCTGGAACTGCACGTGTTTGCCGTTGCGAGTGCGGCGCGGCGTCTGAATCATGACCGAGCGCAGCAGCAGTCTCGGCGCTGGATTGCCCTGGCCAAACGGCTCGAGCGACGAGATGAGCTTGGCGGTCTCGATAGTCAGCTCGCGGCCGTGGATTTCGGCGTCGATCTCCAACGTGGGCGGTGGCGGATTTCCGCCGAATGTCCGGCTGGAGAGTTCGATGAGCCGCGCTTCGAGCTCGACGAGGTCTTTCGTCAAGACGGTCAGCCCGGCAGCCTGGCTGTGCCCTCCATGTTCGACGAGGATATCCTGGCAGGCCGTGAGCGCCTCGACGATGTTGAATCCCGCGATGCTCCGTGCGGAGCCACGGCTGACGTCCTCACCTACCGCCAGCGCGAGAGACGGACGATTGAAGCGTTCAGTCAGCCGACCAGCGACCAACCCAACCAGCCCAACACTCCAGTCGGCCCCACCGACCACCAGCAATGGCGCCGCTTCCCCGTCCTGGCTTGCCGACCGCTCCGCGGTATCCAGCATCTCCTGCACCATTCGCTGCCGCTCGGCGTTCAGCCTGCCAAGCTCAGCCGCAAGCTCCGTCGCCCTCGCTTCGTCATCTGTCAACAGGAGCTCGAGCGCGATGTCGGGCGTCGCCATACGGCCAGCCGCGTTGATGCGCGGGCCAAGAATAAATCCGCAGTGATAGCTATTCACTCGTTTCGGATCGATGCCGGAGTTGGTTGCCAAGCAGGTGAGCCCGGTGACGGCGTCCCGCGCGAACCGCTTCAGACCTATCGACGTGAGGACGCGATTCTCGCCGACCAGCGGCACCACGTCGGCGACCGTCCCAAGCGCGACCAGCGGCAACATGGGCGCAGCCTGCTTGTCACCGACCAGCGCCCGAACCAAGTGATACGTTACCCCGACGGCGGCGAGTTCGCGGAACGGATAGGTGGAGTCTGCTCGCTGCGGCGAAACGAAGGCGGTTTCGCGCAGACTCGCGTCACCGACGTGATGATGATCGACCACGATCGTCTGCATCCCATGGCTGTGCGCTCGGGCAAGCTCGACGGCATCGTGGGTGCCACAGTCAAGCGCAATCAGGAGCGACACGCCCCCGCTTGCCAGCCGGTCGACGGCGGCAAGGTTCAGTCCATAGCCGTCCTTCTCACGGTGCGGCAGACAGGTGGTGACATCCGCGCCGAGCAGGTCGAGCGAGCGCTTGAGGACGCTGGTCGACGTGATCCCGTCCGCGTCATAGTCTCCGAAAATAGCGATCTTCTGGTGATTGCTGATCGCGGTTCGAATGCGCTCAACCGCGACGGCCATATCGGGCAACAGATACGGGTCTCCAAGATCGCCAAGGCTCGGATTGACGAATGCGGAGACGGCGTCGGGCGTTGCCAACCCGCGCCGGACAAGAATCTCGCAGAGCAACGGCGAATCGGCCAGATGGAAGCAATCCGCCGAATCCTGACAGGGCTCGACCCAGCGAAAGCGCGTCATGGCTGACTCTCTTGGTGGGAAAACAGTCCGAACGTTCGCATGGAAATGATCTTAGCAGATGTGGCGGACTGCGTGTCGTCCCCTACTCACCGACGCGGCGCACGCGTACCGCGGTGGCGAGATCGCGCCCAATGATGTGCTCCTGGTCGAACACCCTGATTCGCAGCGGACCGTCAAACGGGAAGCGCTCCAGGATTTCGACGTGAGCGTGTGGATAGAGTCCAAGTCCTCCGAGGTAGCGCAGCATCTCGGGGTCCCGATCCCAGACGCGCTCGACGGTCGCCTCGTCACCCTCCGCGAGATCCGACAGGTGCACGTCGGCCAGGGGTTCGATATTGCCCTCCGCGGACGGGATCGGATCTCCGTGGGGGTCGGTCGTGGGATAGCCCAGCGCGCGATCGATGCGCGCCTCGAATTCCTCCGAGATGCTATGCTCCAGCCGCTCGGCTTCGGCGTGAACCTCGTCCCAGGAATAGCCCAGCGCGTCGGCCAGGTAGAGCTCCAGCAGGCGGTGGTGACGAACCACTTCCAGTGCCGCCCGTTCCCCGCTCGCCGTCAGCACGACCCCACGATACGGTGTGTGCTCCAGCAGGTTCAGATCGGCCAGGCGTTTCACCATATTGGTAACCGACGGGCTCTGGATGTTGAGCCACTCAGCAATCGCCTGAGTCGTCACCTTCTCATGCTGCGTCTGGAGGTTGTAGATCGCTTTAAGGTAGTCCTCCATGGCATGTGTGATGACATCTTCCTTCTTCGGCGACGTTCTGGAAGCATGCGATTCGTCGGTCAACGTTGGTCCATTCGCGAATGAGAGGCGCCCAGGTCGATGCTGGAGGACGCCAGCAACCACGGCCATTATGCGACGGTGCGATCTTGCTCAAGTATACGTGATACTGTCAGGTGGCCCGCGCGTCCGCGCGGTTACCGTGTATGGCCGGAATGCTGCAATACTTGCACGGACAGAGTTGTGCGCCGGAACCCGGCGCGATCACGGAGGATACGTTGTTCGGTCGCTCATTTCGCACAATCTCCGGTATGGTTGGTCTGGTCGGCATGGCAACCCTCGGCTATGCCGTGGCGGTCGAACCACGCACGTTACGGCTGCGCCAGTTCCGGGTCGGAGTTCCGGAGCTACCTGTGGAACTGGAAGGGCTGCGAGTCGCGTTTCTTAGCGACTTCCACGTCGGCGGCCCAGGCCCATGCGACGATCTGACACAGCAGGCGATTGAACTGGTCGCACAGGAGCAGCCCGAGCTGGTCCTTCTCGGCGGCGACTACGTCGATCACGGTCACTGGAGCGAGGACGCTCCCGCCTTCAACGAACTCAAGGGCTTCACGCACGTCATCGGAGTACTTGGCAATCACGATCACAAGGGCGGACGGCGCACGGTGACGGCCGTGAAGGAGGGACTCGAGCATCGCGGCGTGGTGATGCTACGCAATCAATCAGTCAACGTGCGGGTTCGAGATACGGACGTCACGATCGCCGGCGTGGACGATCCTTACACCGGCCACGATGATTTCGAGAAGGCGCTCCGTGGTGTGGAGCGTCCACTGATCCTGCTGTCACACGCGCCGGTCATCGAGGACGAACTGCGGCCGGGAATGGCGGGCATGATCCTTTGTGGTCATACGCACGGGGGGCAGATTCGGCTCTCGCCCTCGAAGACCCTGACTCCGCTCGATTCGACCTTCTATCTGGATCATTTCTTTGGCCGGCCGGTGTCGAAGTATCAGCGCGGATTTCACTGGGCAAAAGGCAACTTGCTCTACGTCAGTAACGGCATCGGCATGACACGCTGGCCGATTCGGTTTATGGCGCCTCCCGAGGTCGCAATCTTCCACCTTACCACGGACATACCGCATCAGGACGAGCCGTGCGATTCCGCCGACCGCTACGTCGAAGACATCGGATGACCGCAACGACACTGGAGGAGCGAGTGAGGCTACCCGACCCGATCCGGATCCTGGCGATTGACGTCGGCGCCGGGACCCAGGACATCCTGGTCTACGAGAGTGACCGCAGCGTCGAAAACTGCGTGAAATTGATTCTTCCGTCTCAGACGCAGGTGGTCGCGCGACGTATTCGTGGGGCCACAGCCCGAGGCTCGGCGATCTATCTCGCGGGGGACCTGATGGGTGGCGGCGCCAGCACCGACGCCATCGACGAGCACCTGCGGGCTGGACTCGACGTCTACGCAGACCGGGACGCCGCACGAACGATTCACAATGACCTGGATCGAGTCGGTCAGCGGGGCGTGAGGCTGATGCCATCGCCTCCGCCCGGCGCCGAGGTCATCTGGTTCGGCGATGTCGATCTCAATGCCATCGAGATCGCGCTGGAGCGCTTCGGCGTGCCGGTACCGGCACTCTACGCGATCGCCGTTCAAGATCACGGGTACGCGCCGAACCTCGGGAACCTTGAATTTCGCTACGAGTTCCTGCAGCGCCTGCTTTCGCAGGGCGCCGACCTTCGCGACATGGTCTTCCGTGATCTGCCGGAATTCATGATCCGTATGAGGACCGTCCAGCAGGCATTACCCGGTGCGGTCCTGATGGACACCGGAACGGCGGCCGTGCTCGGCACGCTTGGCGATCCTGTGGTTGCACGGTCTGTGCGCGACCAGGGAGCCATTCTGGTCAATATCGGGAATATGCACACCTTCGCCATCGCGGTCCGCGATTTCCGCGTCTACGGCATTGTCGAACACCACACGGGTGGAATCACGCCGGAGATCCTGGCGAACCTGGTGAACCGACTTTCAGAGGGAACGCTCACGCACGAAGAGGTGATCGGGAACGGCGGCCACGGCGCGGCGTTCGTACCGGACTACCCTGAATCGGGACCATTTGGACTGGTGGCCATCACCGGTCCGAACCGGGCACTGGCAGACAGCCTCGGTTACTACCAGGCTGTGCCACATGGCGACATGATGCTCTCGGGTCCGTTTGGTTTGGTCGAGGGAATGCTGCGACTGCTCGAGCGCGAGGGATACGAAGTCGGACACACACTGGTCGCACAGTAGGTTCCGGCGAACTGCGTCTAGAAATCTCTGGTTGAGAGCCGCTCCAGCAGGTTGAGCAGTGCCCGCCGTGACGGATTATCCTCGGCGGCCTGTTCAATCAGGACGCGCGCTTCATCGTGGTACCTCGCCACCACCGCCTGCATCTCGTCCTGAATCTCGTAGTTCCGCAACAGGTCGATGACCCAGTCCACTTCCGGTTCGCCGAGAGCGGGCTGCGCATAGATTTCACGCAGGCGAGCCAGTTCGGTGGGCGAAGTCATTGAAGCCAGCGCGATGATCGGCAGGGACTTCTTCCGGCGGCGGATATCGTCCGCCTTCCGCTTGCCGGTGACCGCGGTCTCACCCCAAATGCCGAGCATGTCGTCCCGAACCTGGAACCCAAGGCCCAGCGCCTCGCCAAAGGCTCGGAACCCGTCGGCGCGGGCGTACTCGGCACCCGCCACCACCGCGCCTGCCCAGGCCGAATACCCGACGATAGCCGCCGTTTTGCCCCGGATCATGTCAATATAGTTGGCAACGCCAAGATTCCAGCGGTCCTCGAAGCCCAGGTCGAGCACCTGTCCCTCCACGATGCGCAGCGTCACCTCGTTGTAGCCGCGCATGAGCTGCTCGAGCCGATCGTACGGCACGCCGCGCTCGACGACTTTGAGCAGTGCCAACTGCCCCAGCGCGAATATGGCGTCGCCGACGTTGATCGCCTGACTCGGGCCCCAGAGCGACCAGACGGTCGGTCGATGCCGGCGCGTGTCACTCTTATCCTGAATGTCGTCGTGTACCAGGGTGAAGTTGTGGAGCAATTCGATGGCCGCTCCGGCCGGCGCCGCAACGTCCGGTTCTCCGCCAGCGGCGCCGCAGGCGTGCAGACAGACGAGCGGACGAATGCGTTTGCCGGGGTCGAGCCGTGTCGGTTCGAACGCGCTGGTCGCCCAGCCGAGGTGATAGCGGGCCATACCGTAGAGCGGGAGATCGTGATCGCCGAAGATGTGTTTGGTTGATTGCTCGTGCGAGTTGAGCAACTCAACCATGATCAGTTCGACGCTTGCGAGAAAATCCGTCACGATCTCGATTCCGGAACTGGACGTTCGTTGAAGAAGAAGTGGTCCAAGAAGCATGTTTTGGGCATACTATAGCATGATTGGTACGGTCGAGGCGTCGTCCATCAACGCGGATTCGCGTCGAGAATTTGTCGCCGCCCGCGTCTCACTTGCGCCTCACCTGGTGCTTCCATCTGCTGGAAGCGCACGCGCATCCTGCGAAAGCGTAGGTTAACGACCATGTTGTTTTCGTCCAACTACCTGTTGTTCATGATCCCACCGATCATCTTCTTGCTATTTGCCCAGTGGCGGGTCAAGTCGACCTTCGCCAAGTACAGTAAGGTGCCGAACCAGCGCGGCATGAGCGGCGCCGAAGTCGCCCGCGCCATGCTCGACGCGAACGGCCTGTACGACGTGCCGGTCGAGATGACCAAAGGCGAGCTGACCGATCACTACGATCCGCGCTCGCGAACGCTGCGGCTGTCGCGCCCGGTCTACGATAGCCGATCGGTGGCCGCGCTCGGCATCGCCGCGCACGAGACCGGTCACGCGCTCCAGCAGCAGCAGGGCTACGTGCCACTTGGTATCCGCTCGGCAATCGCCCCTGTCGCCTCAATTGGATCGAATCTTGGCTGGATCATGATCATGGCTGGGATCTTCATCCAATTCACGACGCTGGCCTGGCTCGGCATCGCGTTCTTTGCCGCCGCGACCGTCTTCGCGCTGGTGACGCTTCCGGTCGAGTTCAATGCCAGCAACCGGGCATTGGCGATGCTCACGACGTCCGGCACCATCGACCAGACGGAAGCGCATCAGAACCGCGAGATGCTGAACGCGGCCGCACTGACCTATGTTGCTGGTTTCGTCGCCGCACTGATGCAGCTGCTCTACTGGCTGAGCCTGGTCAGTGGCATGAACCGACGTGGATAATCGTTCTTGACTGACAAGCAACCCGGCGCCGCTCTGGCGCCGGGTTTGTTCTTGTCCGGAATCGGCTCGTCGCGCCGCTACTCGAACCCGTAACCACGCTCCAGGAACTTGCCGGTTCCGCGCTCGGCGTCGGACAACCGGCTCACCGGTGAATTCGTAGACCGTGTTGCCGCGAATGATCGTGCGGACCACCCGCCCTTGAATCTCCCGGCCCTCCATCGGTGACCACTTGTTGCGATGCAGCATATCCTGACCACGAACGACCCAGGATTGGTTTGGATCGTAGATGGCGACGTCGGCATCGGCCCCGAGCTCGAAGGAGCCCTTGCGAGGATATAGGCTGAATATTCGCGCTGGATTGCCCGCGGTCAGTCGAACGAAGTCGCCGATATCCAGTCCCCGCCGGTTCAGCATCTCGTCGAAAACCGACGGATACATCGTCTGGACACCGGCCAACCCGAGCGGCGCCTCCCAGATGTCGTCCAGACCGGCTTCCTTACTCTCGATCGTGTAGCCGCAGTGATCGGAGGAGATCACGTCGACCGTTCCGTCGGCCACGTAGTCCCACAGGAGTTCGACCTCGTCTCGATTGCGAATCGCCGGCGCACAACGGGCAAACGGTCCGCGCTGCACCAGATCGTCCTCATCCATCAACAGATATTGTGGACATGTTTCGCCGTAGATCAGCGCGCCGCGATCCTGTGCCTGCCGGATCAGCTCGAACCCGGCGCCCACCGTAGTGTGGCAGATGTAGGCCACACCACCGGTCTGCTCGGCGAAGAAGATGGCCCTGTTGACCGCCTCCAACTCCACGATCGGCGGTCGCGACTCGGCATGCGCCAGCGGATCCTTACGACCGGCGGCTTTCATTCGCGCGATGCCGGCCTGAAGCAGCTGATCGTTTTCGGCATGCAGGCCATAGGGGATTCCAGTGCCGGCCAGGTACTCGAAGACGGCCAGCAGCGTATCGTCGGTCGCGGCCGGAAAACCGGGACTCGACCCCGCCATGAAGGACTTCACGGCCACGATACCGGCGTCGATCATCTCCTCAATCTTGTCGAGCGGCTGATTGATGGCCGCGCCCCAGAGAGCGAAATCGACGATCGACTCGCGAGATCCCACTTTGATCTTCTCTTTGATGTGGGCACCCTCGCTCGATACCGGTGTCGCCTGAGGCATCTCGACCACCGTCCCGATGCCGCCCGCGATCGCGCCGAGACTGCCGGTGTAAAAGCCTTCAGTCTGGACCGCGTTAGGATCGCGGAAATGCGTGTGGACGTCGACCCCCGCCGGAACGACGTAGTGACCGTCCGCGTTGATGCGCTCGTCGGCCTCGAGATCACTCGAGTCGAGCATGATTCCGGCGATGCGGTCTCCGTCGATGACGAGGTCGGCGCGCATCGCGCCTGACTCCATTCCGAGAATGCCGTGTTCGATAATCGTGCGCCTAGCCACGGGTCCCTCCACTCCTCGACAGCAACGAATTGGACGTTTGGGGATGACTTACTCGTCCCCTTCGGTGCTTGTCTCATCGTCATATGGCGGGAAACGGAATCGCATATCCCGCTCGAGCAGCCCGCCGTAACCAAATTGGTCAATCGCTTCCTCGGTGACCTGCTCACCGGTCATCACCAGAGGCAGGATCAAGTCGGCGAACGTTACCGACGAATACATCGAGCAGGTGGCGAGGTTGAAGACGGGCTTGTCGTCGATCTCAGCCAGCCAGAACATGCTGCCAGGGTGCGACGGCGCGCCGTAATGGATCATCTCGCCACCGAGAATATCAATCGCTAAATACGCCGGATCGAGTGGATCGAGCGTGTTGCCGCCAGCAACCAGAACGACATCATGATCCGGCAAACGCTGCCGAAGCGCATCGACGACCGAGTCGACATCGGACGGGACAAAGACAATGTCGCTGACGTCGGAGCCGTACCAGGCGATCTTCTGCTCAACACTTTCGACGAATCGCTGACGCAGCTTCTCGGCCAGCCCCTGAGTGGCGATGACCGTTACACGCTTGCGTTGAAACGGTACGACGCGAATCGCATCGCTTCCGTCCCCGGCAATCTGCTCCACTCGCTCGACATCCTGCCGTGGCACGGTCAGTGGGATTACCTTGACACCCGCCACGATCTTGCCGGGCAGCACCGTCTGGCGATCGAGCAGCGTGAAGACCGACATTCCCTGAACCTGATTGAAGGAGAAGATCAGTTGCGGGTCGATCCGAAGGACGCCCTTGCGTTCGGCGATCAGATTGTAACGGCTCAGCGCTGGCCCTTTGACCCGGACGCCTTCACCCGCGACCGCCTCCGCGAGGCGTCGCCCGGCCTCGTCCTCATGCAGGTCGTCTGGACCTGGCTCGACCACGTGGATCGGTGAACATCGTGCACGTTCGAGCGCTGACAGCGCGTCTCGGTCAAGAATGGCACCCTTTTTGATGATCCGTTTGCCGTCGGTCGATCGGACGTCCTCGGCGACAATCCACCCTTCCTCTGCCCGGTCGATCAACTCTGCGGCGGTTAGGCTATGAGCGCGCAAACGGTCCTCCGATCCTCCCACTGTGCGTTGCTCCTAGTCTAACGCAGCGAACGCATGTCTATTCACATATACCGGCGTCGTGTGTCACACTGGTTAGAGAAAACCAGAACGGACGTTGGACTCGGGTAAGAAAGGTGATCACCCAATGGCACTTTCCACGGACGAGCGGCTCGACATTCTCCAGGCGATCTCCAACTCATGGTTGGAATTGGTCAAGACGATCCGCAAGCTGAGCGACGCTCAAATCGTGCAGCCCGACACGGTCGGCGAGTGGTCTGTCAAAGACATCATGGCCCATATCACGTTCTGGGAGGGCCGGCTGATCCATCAGATCGGGCTCATCGAGCGAGGAGAGACGCCACCAGAAACCGATGACTTCGAGTCAATCAACCAGGAGCAGGCAACACGAAGCCGAGGTGCGAACCTCGACGATGTCAAGGCGCAGTTCGATGCGATGCACGACCAGGTGATGGCGCTGCTTGAGGCAACGCCGGTAATGACGCGCGAGATGGTAGCTGGGAACACCTACGAGCACTATGACGAGCATCTGGCGGACATCAAGGCGGCGTTCGGGAGGTAGGATGCGCGTAACTTCGAAACATCCCTCATCCGCCGCTGCGGCGCCACCTTCTCCGCCAAGCAGGAGAAGCAAAAAAATCGCTCCCTCTCCCGATTGACGGGATGGCACTCTCCCTCGAGTCGAGGGAGAGTCCATGAGGGAGCAACACGTTCGGGATGACGGCCGCTTCTACGCGGTCTCCTGGAACTCGATCGGCTCCTCGTTTACGGTCGCGAGGAGCGGGCGCCGCTTCCGGTTGATAACGTCGGCGTTGATGATGCACTTACGGATACCCTCGAGCGATGGGATCTCGTACATCACGTCCAGCAGCACCTCTTCGATGGTCGTACGCAGGCCGCGAGCGCCGGTCTTGCGCTGTTCGGCCTGTGCCGCGGTAGCTTCGAGCGCGTCCTGCGTGAAGACTAGGTCGACATTGTCGAGCTTGAGGATCTTCTGATACTGCTTGATCACCGCATTCTTCGGCTCGACCAGGATCCGCATCAAGTCCTCTTGTGACAACGCGTCGAGCGACACGGCGACCGGCAGCCGACCCACGAACTCCGGGATCAGGCCATACTTCAGCAGGTCGTCGTGCGTCACCTGCGACAGCAGGTTGTCGTTGAGGTGCGGGTCGGCTTTGGACCCGAAGCCAAGGGTCGAATCCTTACCGACACGATGCCGGATGACATCCTCGAGCCCCTCAAAGGCGCCACCGCAGATGAACAAAATGTTGCGCGTGTCGATCTGTATGTATTCCTGGTGAGGATGCTTGCGACCGCTCTGGGGTGGCACGTTGGCGACGGTGCCCTCGATGATCTTGAGGAGGGCCTGCTGCACGCCCTCGCCCGAGACGTCGCGAGTGATCGACGGATTGTCACTCTTGCGAGCGATCTTATCGATCTCGTCGATGTAGATGATGCCGGTCTGCGCCCGCTGCACGTCTCCTGCCGCCTGGATCAGCCGAAGCAAGATATTCTCGACGTCCTCGCCGACATATCCGGCCTCGGTGAGCGCCGTCGCATCGGCGATTGAGAAGGGAACGTCGAGCAACTTGGCCATCGTCTGTGCCAGCAAGGTCTTGCCGCTACCCGTGGGCCCCAGGAGCAGGATATTGCTCTTCTGCAACTCGATATCGTCATCTTGCTGCGCCCGGACACGTTTGTAGTGGTTGTAGACCGCTACCGAGAGAATCTTCTTGGCCCGGTCTTGGCCAATGACGTATTGGCTGAGCTGCTCGTAGAGACGCTTTGGCGTGGGGATGTGCGTCAGCGACGGTTCAGTTCGGCGTGCCGGAGCCTCTTCTTCCTCGATGATCTCCCGGCACAACTGGACACATTCGTCGCAGATGTAGACCGCGCCAGGTCCGGCGATAAGGCGCCGCACCTCTTCCTGACCTTTGCCGCAAAATGAGCAACGATAATGCACCCGTCCGCCGCGAGTACCTGACATCCCTATTCTCCCCGTACCAAAGACTATTGCGCCGTGACTAGCTTCGGTGACTCGAGCACGTGATCGACGATCCCGTACTCTTTCGCCTCCTGCGCAGACATGAAGTAATCGCGCTCGGTGTCGCGCTTGACCCGCTCAAATGATTGTCCGGTGTGATACGCCATCAACTCGGTGAGCTTGGTGGTGAGGTTGATGGTCTCGCGCGCCTGAATTTCGATGTCCGGAACCGAGCCGCGGAAACCGGATGATCCCTGGTGGATCAGCACCCGCGAATGAGGCAGCGCGAATCGCTTGTCTTTCGCTCCGGCCGCCAGCAGCACCGCTGCCATGCTTGCTCCCAAACCAACACAGGTCGTTGCCACGTCAGGTTGAATCATCTGCATCGTATCATAGATGGCCAACCCGGCGTACACGAGTCCGCCGGGGCTATTGATGTACAGGCGGATGTCCTGCTCCGGGTTCTCGTGCGCCAGAAAGAGCAGCTGCGCCACGATGGCATTTGCAACCTGATCGTCGACCGGAGTACCCAGGAAGATGATCCGGTCGCGCAGCAAGCGAGAGTAGATATCGTACGCGCGCTCACCACGATTGGTCGATTCCACCACCATCGGAATCAGGTTCTGCGGGTTGAAGTAATCGGTCTTCGAATATGTGAATGGCGATCCGTTGAGATCCATCGGTGTGCGCGTCCTTCCTGAGTTCCGGGCAAACGCCGCGCTTATGTACTCGCGGGGCCTTCCTCGTCACTCTCGTCGTCGTCAGATTCCGTGGCAGCTTGCGTCGGGGTCGCGTCGTCCGATTCACCAGCATCGTTGGGCTGAGCATCAGGCGCCTCAGTTGCGTCAATCTCGGCCGCCGCGATTTCCGCGGTCTGGCCCTGTTCCGCCTCAGCGCTGGGCTCGCCGGAATCGTCCTCTGATGCCGCTTCGCCCTCAATCTCGACTGACTCGGTCGCCACGGCCGGTTCCTGGAGCGCCTCAGCACCTTCGCCGGTAACGGCACCCACGCCTTCCGTCACGATCTCGATCAGCCGGTCGGCGACCTTGCGATTCGCCAGTTCGTCGCGAATCATATTGGCAAAATACGGGCTCGAATAAATATCTCGCATCTGCTGCGCGTCGGACGAAGAACCAATCAGCCGATCAACTTCGGCAGCCAGATCGTCCTCGGTGACCTCGATCCCTTCGGTCTTGGCAAAGGACTCGAGAACCAGTGAGTTGCGCATGCGTCGCTCGGCATCCGGTCGAATTTCGTCCTTGTATTCGTCAAGAGTCTTGCCACCAAAGCGGAGGAATTCATCCATCGACATGTTGTCGCGGCTCAGCTCCTGCCGCAGACGCTGAAGGTCATCCTCGATTTGCCGATCGACCATGGCCGAGGGAACGTCGAGACTGGCCTGATCGGCCAGACTATTGATCGCATCGTTGACGACGTCGGTTCGCGCCTGCACTGCCTTGTTGCGCAGCAGATCTTTGCGAATCGCGGCTCGAAGTTCGTCGAGCGTCTCGTACTCCCCCGCGGTCTTGGCCAATTCATCGTCAATCTGCGGCATCTCACGCTCTTTGACCTCCTTGAGCGTCACCTTGTAGTGGAGTGTCTTCCCGTGGAGGTCGGGATTAATGTTCTCGTCCTCTTCACCGAACGTTATGTCGAATTCGGCCTGCTCACCCGGGCTGAGCTGCTTCATGGCCTCTTCGATCTCTGGGAAGAGCCGGCCCTCACCGAGCTCGAATTCGGCGTCGACCACCGGATCCTGGTACGGTTCATCGCCCTCATAGGCCTGCAGGTCCATGATGATCTGATCGCCGTCGATCGGCTTTCGCGGACTCTCCGGCTCTTTCCAGATGCTATGTTGCTTCTGCAGATCCTTCAGGACGTCTTCGACTTCCTCAACGGTCACCTCAACCTCTTTGGGTTCGACCCGCACAGCGGTGTACTCATTGAGGTCGACCGTGGGATAGACCTGGACCTCGACCTTGAAGGCAACCGGCTCTTCCTGATACACGTCGACATTGGGCTCTGAGACCGGAGTAATCTCTTCTTGCTCAAGGGCTTGTCGGTAGAGGTCATCCATGATTTCGCGTTGGGCCTCTTCCACCAGATATTGACGGCCGACACGCTGCTCGACAATCTGGCGCGGCGCCCTCCCCGGACGAAAGCCGGGAATTCGAACCTGACGACTGATCTTGCGGAACGCGCGATCCATCGCTTTGCTGAACTCGTCGGACTCCGCAACGATGTCCAACGCAATTGAACTCTGGGGCAAACGCTCGACGGTGACCTTCACGAATACCACCCTTATAGACGACCGACTCGACGCGCGGGATTATAGCAAAGGGCCGAGATACTCGACCAAGACAACGATTTCAAATGGACGACCGTTCGCCCGGTCACCTCGCTCGCCCGGTCCGCGCCTGTCATCGACTGACATGTCGGATACACTTAGCGGAACGAATTCGGCGACGATAAGAGACAAACGTTCCGTGTTTGGCACCACGACGAAGTTGGACGGTACGTCATGATGGACGAGACCAAGCGGCGGCGACCACGCCTTCCCGGGCATGATGCCGACCAGTCGTCACCCGTTAACGATATCAGTCTGCGCCAAGCGGTGGACCGTAACCTGCTCGAGGCCCTTCAGCATGCTCCCATCCTCGAATGCAAGCTCGTTCCCTGGGGATCGAACTACACGTTCGCCGTGAGCCTGGAACGCCCGGATCACGAGCCGCTGTTGGCTATCTACAAGCCAACCAGTGGCGAGATTCCGCTCTGGGACTTCGACTCCGGCTCGCTCTACCTTCGTGAACAGGCGAGTTATCTTCTGAGCCGCGCTCTGGGCTGGCACTTTATCCCCACCACGGTCATCCGTGAGGGACCGCATGGCACCGGCACGGTTCAACTGTATATTGAACCAGCGCAGGGCGCGCAGGGGCGCCTGATCGAGGATCGCTATGCGAGCGCGCTGCGACGCATGTTCGTCTTCGACCTGCTGGTCAACAACGCTGACCGAAAATCGAGTCACTTTTTCGTCGGGCGCTACGACCGGCGCCTCTGGGGCATCGATCACGGACTGACATTCCACATCCACCCGAAGCTGCGGACCGTCATTTGGGATTTCTGTGGCGAACCGCTCGACGCCTGCCTGCGTGACGATATCGACCGCCTGGTGCGACACTCGTCAACCATCGGCGACCTTCTGGCCTCATATCTGCGTGACGAAGAGATCGACGCGCTATTCACTCGGGCCACACAGATACGGGATCGAGAGACGCTTCCAGCGCTTCACCCGCGTCGAAATGTGCCGTATGGCTGGTAGCAAAACGCGCGACACACGCAAGTATTGACGCCGTGTCGCGCTATGCTAGGATCAACCAAAGTGCCAGGGGAATCACGACGGCACGCGCCCCGTTAATCCCTTGGGGAGAAATCGCCTTCTGCGTGGATCCGGCTCCAGTCGTGTGGGACTGATTCCGAGACCGTGATCCGCTGGTTCGCATGCCGCTCTCGCAGGTACGTGAGCGAATAGCTGTCTCGACATCCGTAAGACGACCGCCGGTATAGACCGTGCAGCCCCTCAGGCTGCCAGACGACCGTCGTGAGTCTTCGACAAGGTTCGGGGAGGTTCCATGAAGATAACTGGCAAACAGACCGTGAACGCGCCGCGACAAGAAGTCTGGGACCGGCTGATCGATCCAGATTCCATCGCTGGCTGCCTTCCGGGCGTCGAAAAGATGGAGAAGGTCGCCGACAACGAGTACTCGATGGCCATGAGCGTGGGCGTCGGTATGGTCCGCGGCACGTACGATGGCAAGGTTCGCCTGTCGAACATGAACGAGCCGTCCGATTATCAAATGTACGTTGAGGGAACCGGTCGCCCGGGATTCATCAAGGGGACCGGCTCAGTCCGGCTGGCCGACGGCGAGAATGGAAGTACCGACATTGAATACGAAGGGGACGTCGAGGTCGGCGGCCCGGTGGGAGCGGTCGCACAGCGCATGCTGGGTGGCGTTGCCAATCGCATGGTCGGGCAATTCTTTTCCTGTATTGAAGGGCGGATCAAGGGGGATTAGACTCTTAGACAGCTAGGACGGTCCGAAATTCCGGGGTTTATCGGGAGGGAGTCCCATAGTGAAGCATCAGATCTCGGTTACTGTGAACGGCACCACGCACACCGGTGAGGTGGAGCCGCGCCTGCTTCTCGTGCATTACTTGCGCGATGTGCTCAATCTGACCGGCACCCACGTTGGCTGCGACACCAGCCAGTGCGGCGCCTGCACGATTCTCATGAACGGTGACGCCGTGAAGTCGTGCACGGTCTTGGCTGTCCAGGCGGACGGCGCCGAGATCACCACGATCGAGGGCCTGGCCAAGAACGGCGAACTCCATCCGATCCAGGAAGGATTCTGGGAGATGCACGGGCTGCAGTGCGGCTTCTGTACTCCGGGAATGATCATGACCTCGGTCAACCTGCTCAAGAACAACCCGCACCCGACGGAGCAGGAAATTCGTCACGGGATAGAGGGCAACCTCTGCCGTTGCACCGGTTACCAGAACATCGTGAAGGCCATCCAGTACGCGGCGGACAAGATGAGCGAATCGACTGCCGGGGTCGGGGACGACTAATCGCGACAGACAACCTCCAACACATGGATGAACATGCGACAGAGTTCAAGCCCATCCAGAGGAGGACCCAGTGGCGGTTAGCAGTCTCTTTGGCGCATCGGTCAAACGACGTGAAGACCCTCGCCTGATCACGGGCAAGGGCCTCTTCACGGACGACGTGCGCATCCCGGGTCTCTTGACGCTCAAGTTCCTGAGAAGTCCACACGCGCATGCGCGAATCATCGACATCGACGTCAGCAAGGCGCTCGCGATGCCGGGAGTGGTCGCCGTGTACACGGGACAAGACCTTGCCGACAAGCTGGCACCCGTCCCCACTGCCTGGCAGCCGAAGAACTCCGAGATGATCGTGCCGGAATATCGCGCGCTGGCAATCGACAAGGTCCGCTACGTTGGCGACGGCGTGGCAGCCGTCGTCGCGGTCGACGAGTACACCGCGAGAGACGCGCTGGCCGCGATCGACGTGAAGTACGAAACGTTGCCCGTCGTGGTGCGTCAGCTCGACGCGATGGCGGAAGGCGCGCCGCAGCTCTACGACAGCGTGCCGAATAACACGGCGTTCCACTTTCACCTCGAAGGTGGCGATGTCGACGGCGCCTTCCAGGAGGCCGATCTCACCTTCAGCCAGCGGTTCGTCAACCAGCGACTCATCCCGAACGCCATGGAGACGCGTGGCGCGGTCGCCCAGTTCGATCCTGGTCGACAGGAACTGACCATGTGGTGCACCACGCAGAATCCACACGTGCATCGCATGCTCATGTCGCTCGTGACGGGGATTCCGGAGACACGGATCCGCGTCATTGCTCCCGACGTCGGTGGCGGGTTCGGTAGCAAGATCCCGATGTTCGCCGGCGAGATGATCGCCGCGGTCGTCGCCAAGGACCTCCAGGGAACGGTGAAGTGGTTCGAGGATCGAACCGAGAACTATGTTGCCACGACCCACGGGCGGGATCACGTCGATGACGTCGAGGTCGCGGCAATGAACGATGGGCGAGTCGTCGGGCTGCGCGTGAAGGCGTACGCCAACATGGGCGCATATCTCTCGACGGCGGCGCCCGGGGTCCCAACCTGGCTCTTCAGCGTCATGGTCGGCGGCGCCTACGACATCCGGAACATCGTCACGGACGTCTACGGCGTTCTGACGAACACCACGCCGACCGATGCCTATCGTGGCGCCGGTCGACCCGAGGCGACGTTTGTGATCGAACGTGTGATGGATCTCGTCGCGAAGAAACTGGAGATGGATCCGGCCGACGTTCGACGCAAGAACTTTATCCAACCTGAGCAGTTCCCGTACCCGATCGCGTCGGGCGCCATTAGCTACGACAGTGGCGACTACGACAAGACCCTCGACCGGGCGATCGAGATCATCGACTACGAGTCGCTGAAACGGGAGCGGGAGCAGGCGCGTCGCGATGGACGCCTGTTCGGCATCGGCTGGTCCACCTACGTCGAAGTCTGCGGGCTGGCACCGTCAGCGGCCGCAGGCGCGATGGGTTGGGGTGGCGGTCTTTACGAGAGTGCCACCGTACGGGTCCATCCGACGGCAAAGGTCACGGTCTTGACGGGGTCAAGCCCGCACGGGCAGGGCGAGGAGACGACCTTTGCTCAGCTCGTCAATGACGAACTGGGCGTACCGCTTGACGACATCGAGATCGTCCACGGCGACACCAGTATGATCCCCTTCGGATGGGGCACATACGGAAGCCGCAGCACAGCAGTTGGCGGGAGCGCTCTGGTCATGGCGTCACGCCAGGTTCGCGACAAGGCGATCAAGATCGCCGCACACATGCTGGAAGTCGCACCGGACGAAGTCGTCTGGGATCAGGGGCACGTGCACGTCAAAGGCGCGCCGGACCGCGTGAAGTCTTTCGCAGAGATCGCCAGTGCGGCCTATGTCGCCTGGAGTCTCCCGGAGGGCGTGACGCCGGGTCTCGACGAGACGCACTTCTTCGATCCGACGAGCAACACCTATCCGTTCGGCGCGCACGTCTGCGTCGTCGAGATCGACCCGGAGACGGGCCAGACGACGTTCCGCCGCTATGTCGCGGTCGATGACGTCGGCAACGTCATCAATCCGATGATCGTGGACGGACAGGTACATGGAGGCATTGCCCAGGGACTCGCCCAGGCAGTCTTCGAGACCGCCGTCTACGACGACAGCGGTCAACTTCTTACTGGCACGATGATGGACTACGCGATCCCCAAGGCGTCGATCTTGCCGCCTTACGAACTGGATCGCACGGTGACACCGTGCCCATATAATCCAATGGGTCTCAAAGGAGCGGGAGAAACGGGGACCATCGCGTCGACACCAGCCGTAATGAATGCTATTGTCGATGCGCTGAGTCCATACGGGGTCGATCACCTCGACATGCCGGCTTCCCCGCAGCACATCTGGCAGGTTCTACAGGAGCGGAAGGGAAGCTAAGCGTATGTATCCAAGCGCATTTGAGTACTATTCTCCAACCACTGTTCAAGAGGTGATCAAGCTGCTGCAGGAGAATCCTGAAGGCAAGATCATCGCGGGCGGCCACAGCCTCCTACCGATGATGAAGCTGCGGCTGGCTTCCCCCACGTCGCTGATCGATATCGGCAAAGTGCAGGGACTGTCCGGCATCAGCAGTAGCAACGGAGACGTCGTCATCGGCGCCGCCACGACCTATGACCACCTGATGAAGTCGGATGTGATGAAGAACACGCTGCCGATGGCGGTTGCGGCCGCCAACGTCGTGGCCGACATCCAGGTGCGAAACCGCGGCACGATCGGCGGGTCGATCGCCCATGCGGACCCGGCCGCCGATTTCCCGGCCGTCTTACTCGCCCTCAACGCCAAGGTGAAGGCCGTCGGGCCAAACGGCGAGCGCACCATCGGTATCGACGACTTCTTCGTCGACATGTTCACCACGTCGCTCGAGCCCGAAGATGTTGTCACCGAGATCAGCGTACCGAAGCCGCAGGGCAAGACCGGCATGGCGTACGAGAAGTTCGCCCACCCTGCCTCCGGCTACGCCATCGTCGGCGTGGCGGCCGTCGTCACGCTTGGGAATGACGGCAAGGTCGCGTCGGCACGGGTAGCCGTGACCGGCGCCGGTCCGATTGCGACTCGTGCGAACGGCACCGAGCAGGAGATCACCGGCAAGGAGCCGACCGGCGACAACGTCAAGGCGGCTGCCCAGAAGGCGTCCGACGGCATGACCTTCATGGGCGACATTCAGGCTGGCGAGGAGTACCGCGCCCACCTGACCCGGGTCTTCACCGAGCGCGCGATCAACAAGGCGATCGAAGCGGCCAAAGGCTAGCCCGGCCAACCTTCACTCCATGCGACGTCACGCGGGGCGGCCAAATGGTCGCCCCGCTTCCATGAGGGAGGACCGCTGCCACCTCCAAGTGAGGGGTGGGAAGATCCACCGTCTTCGTCACAACGCCGAGCGTGAGCCCTGAAATTTCAGCGGACATCGAGTTGCTCCGGAAATTCAGTATGGACGCCGTTTGTTATCATTACTGGTGAGAATCGGGCACATTGAAGCACGAATTGGAATCAGTAAACGTCGATTGAGGGGGAGAACCAGTTGGAACTAAATTCTGTTGAAGCCGTCCAGGAAGCTCTCGCAACCCAGCGGTACGTGTCGGAGCAGAGCCTGGCGACCGCAATTTTCTTGAGCCTGCGCCTTCCGAAACCGCTGCTCCTGGAGGGTGAGGCGGGTGTCGGCAAGACCGAGGTCGCCAAGGCTCTCGCGACCATCCTCGACACCGATCTCATCCGCCTTCAGTGCTACGAAGGACTGGATGTCAGTCATGCGGTGTACGAATGGAACTATCCACGACAGATGCTCGCGATCCGAGTGCTCGAGGATGAGCATGTCGACCGTGAGCGGGCCGTTGAGGAGATTTTCAGTTCTGAATATCTCATCGAGCGCCCGCTGCTCCAGGCGGTTCGCCACACAGGCAAAGCCCCAGTTCTCCTGATCGACGAGATCGACCGCGCCGACGAAGAGTTCGAGGCATTCTTGCTCGAGCTTCTCTCGGACTTCCAGATCACGATTCCGGAGATCGGAACGATCCACGCCGAGTACCCGCCGATTGTGATCATCACGTCGAACCGGACTCGCGAGCTGCACGACGCGCTCAAGCGCCGCTGTCTCTACCACTGGATCGACTACCCGACGGTTGACAAAGAATTCCGCATCATGACCGGCAAAGTTCCGAATATCTCGGAGCGGCTGGCGCAGCAGATCGCCACATTCATCCACGAACTGCGCCGTGAGGACCTCTACAAGCTGCCCGGTGTTGCCGAGACGTTGGACTGGGCCGCCGCACTGCTGGCCCTCAACCAGCGCGAGCTGTCGGCCGAGATCGCGTCCGCCACGCTTGGTGCCATTCTCAAGCACCAGGAGGACCTGCAGATCATTCGAAAGAACAAGCTCGAGAGTCTGGTTGCCGCTGCAGCCAACGGGGAGTAGCGGCTGATCATGACGGCATCTACCGACACGTTTATCCAGCGTTCGATCTCGTTCGGCCGGGCACTCAGACGCGCGGGAGTCCACACCACCATGGGTCAGGTGATGGACTTCGTGCGCTCGGCTGAGTTGATCGAGATCAGCTCGCGGCCCGAGTTCCGCGAGGCCGCGCGCGCTTGCCTGATTACCCACAAAGATGACTTGCCGACCTTCGACCGGGTCTTCGACGCCTACTGGCGGTCCAAGCCGGACTTCAGCGACCAGATGTTCGAGTCGGGGCAGCCCGGCGACGAGTCATATGAGGTCGCTGAGGGCGAAGGGGACGAGCAAGAAGGAAGTCCCGACGAGGCAGGAGAGCAGGAGGGCTCGAAGCGGCAGCGGCTCGAGATGGTCGAACCGGACGAGTCGGCCGAAAGCGCCGACGACTCCGACGGCGATTCAGACGACGTCCTCAGCTACAGCTCATCCGAGGTGCTCCGAGAACGCGACTTCGCGGACCTGACCGACGAAGAACTGGCACAGGCACGTCACCTGATGGAGCAGCTGCACTGGAAGATCGGTCAGCGCCGATCACGCCGCCGGGTGGCATCGCCCAAGGGGCGCTATATCGACGCGCGCCGCACGATGCGTCGCTCACTCCAGACCGCCGGAGTCCCGCTGCGACTCTCCAAGCGCAAAACCAAGACGAAACCACGGCAGCTTGTGGTGATCTGCGATGTTTCTGGCTCGATGGACCGCTACTCGCGCATTCTGCTGCAGTTCATCTACGCCATCGAAAACAACATGGCGCGCGTCGAAGCCTTTGTGTTCGGCACGCGGCTGACGCGTATCTCGCGCCTGCTTCGTCGCCGCTCAATCGACGACGCCATGCAGCGTGTGGCGCGTGAGGTCCAGGACTGGTCCGGTGGGACACGCATCGGCCAATCGCTCCAAACGTTCAATATGACCTGGGCGCGGCGGGTGCTTCGCAATGGCGCGGTGGTAATCATCATCAGCGACGGCTGGGATCGCGGAGATCCGGAGATCCTGCGAGCAGAAATGTCCCGCTTGCAGCGGGGTAGCTATCGCCTGATCTGGCTCAACCCGTTGCTGGGTTCACCACGCTACGAACCGCTCACACGCGGTATGCAGGCGGCCATGCCGTATATTGACGACTTCATGACGGTCCATAATCTGGCCAGCCTCGAGGCGCTCGCCCATCACCTCAGCACTATCGACGAGGTGCGGCCGGTCCGGCGGCAGCAGCCGATACTGCCGAAACCGACCGTCAATCCCGCCGCCTAGCGCGGAAAGGAAGACACATGCGCGACATCCTGCCTGATATCGAACAGTGGCAGTCCGACGGCGAGAAGATCGCCGTGGCGACCGTAATCCGGGCCTCCGGCTCATCGCCCCGGCCGATCGGTGCCAAGCTGGCCGTCACACCATCCGGGCGCATGGCCGGGTCGGTCAGTGGCGGATGTGTCGAGGGCGCCGTCTTCGAAACCGCCATGGAAGTGCTGAAGTCGGGCAAGCCACAGCTGGTCCACTACGGTATCAGCGACGAAATGGCCTGGGATGTCGGCCTGAGTTGCGGCGGCATGATCGACGTCTTCATCGAGCCGTACGCGTAGCGGAAGAGGCTGACATGTTCGAGCAGCTTCAATCGCTCATCGAGCAGGAGGAGCCGGTCGCGCTCGCGACAATCGTCAGGGGCGAGCCGGTCGGCGCTAAAATCCTGCTGCGCGATTCGGGCGACATCGAAGGTTCTCTCGACGACGACGAGCTTCAGCGACGTGTGGCCGCTGACGCGCTTGAGATGATGCCGCAAGGGCAGATCGAGACCCGCACCTACACACTGGCCGACGGCCGGGAGTTCGAGGTCTACATCGAGAGCTACCTGCCGCCTCGGCGCCTTGTGGTGGTCGGCGCGGTACATATCGCCATCCCTCTGGTCTCCTTCGCCAAGGAGCTTGGCTACCACACCACCGTCGTCGATGCGCGCGGGCTCTTCGCCTCTCGTGAACGCTTCCCCCATGCCGATGAACTCATTGAAGCCTGGCCCGACGAGGCGCTATCGACCCTCCCGCTCGGTCCGGAAACCGCCATCGTGATGCTCGCGCATGACCCGAAGTTCGAGGATCCGGCCATGCAGGTTGCGTTGAAGAGCAGGGCTGGGTATATCGGCGCGATGGGCAGCCGCAAGACCAGCGAAGAGCGTAACGAGCGCCTTCGCGCCGCCGGGTTCACCGGCGAGCAGATCGAGCGGATTCATGGACCGGTCGGCATCAACATCGGCGCGCGTGACCCCGGCGAAATCGCCGTCAGCATCCTGGCCGAAATCATCGCGGTACGACGCGGAAAGGATCCTCGGAGCGCGCGGTCCGGCCTGCTCCCGGCGAAATCGGACGCGTCGCACGCGTCGTGAGCCGCATCGCTGCCGCCATCCTCGCCGCCGGGACATCGAGCCGTCTGGGAACACCCAAACAGCTGCTCGAGCTTGATGGACGACCCGTGCTCTCACACACCCTGGACGCTGTTCTCCGCTCCAGCGTTGAGCCGGTGATAGTCGTACTGGGACATCTTCAGGACCAAATCCAGCGGCAGGTCGACCTCTCCGGAGTCACCGTCGTCACCAACCCAGACTATGCGACCGGGCAAAGCTCGTCGGTCCACGCCGCACTACGGTATCTGACTGAAGGTATCGACGCGATCGTCTTCGTGCTGGGCGATCAACCGATGGTGCAACCCGCGGTGATCGACGCGCTCGTTGCAGCCAGGCGCGAACGTGGGGCTTCCATCGTTCAACCGCGCTACGCAGAAGGTCGCGGCAATCCGGTGCTGATCGGCCACGAACTATTTGAAGAACTACACGAGATCACCGGAGACATGGGCGCGCGGCCTGTCATTGAACAACACCGGGACGAGGTCCTGCTGATCGACCAGACCGGATTTCACCGTCCAGCAGACATCGACACTCCTGCAGACTTCGAACGCGTTCAGCACCAGTACGCGGCACATCCGAACGGCGAAGAATGAGCTTCAACTTCAGCCGGGAAATTCGATACTGCCCGCATTGCGGCGGGCCCGTCATGCCACGCGACGTTGAGGGGCAGATGCGCCCGCACTGCCCTACCTGCAAGGCAACGTTCTACCAGGACCCGAAACTCGCGGTGGCGGTGCTGATCGATCATGACGGCAAACTGGTACTCCAGCGCCGCAAGATTGACCCGGGCATGGGAAAGTGGACCTTTCCTTCAGGGTATGTCGAGCGCGGTGAACCCGTCGAGAACGCCGCTATCCGCGAGGCGCGCGAAGAGACGGGGCTCACGATCTGCCTGACGGGACTGCTCGGACTCTATTCACACGAGGGGAATCCCGTCGTGCTCGCGGTTTACGCGGCCAACGCGGTCGGCGGCGAGCTGACGGTGAGTGAAGAGAGCCACGAGGTCGCGACGTTCCAGCCTGAGATCCTGCCAGAGCTTGCGTTTGAGCATGATTCCGAGATCGTGGCAGACTGGATGCATATGCGATCGTCAGGTCGTGTCGATGAACCCGAGGATGCGGCGCGAAGCTGAGACCGCAGGTTCGATCAGGTGCGAGGTGCCGGTGATACAACTACAGTTGCTCAAGGCCGACAAAGACGAATTGGAACCGGTCAAACTCGACGGGTTGGACCGGCTGATCAGCGATCCGAAGTCGCTGGTCTGGCTCGATCTGTCCGACCCCACGCCGGAGGATTTCACGCGTATCGCGGAAGAATTTCGCTTCCATCCCCTCGCAATGGAAGACGCTCAGAAGCGTCATCAGCGACCCAAGATCGACATCTACAATGACTTCTTCTTCCTGGTCTTTTACGCCGTGCGTGAATCGATGGAAAACGTCGGTTTCGATACGCAGGAAGTCGCCTTCTTCATCGGCGCGAACTACCTCGTCACCGTGCACCATGGACGCTGCGACGAGATTGAGGGCACCGTGAAACGCTGGCGCGAGAACGTACCGCAGGGCGACAAAGTGGGCCCGGCGATCCTGCTCTACTCGATTCTTGACGCCATGGTCGACAACTACTTTCCCGTACTCGACGCGGTGGCCGAGCGCACCGACGAGCTTGAGCGCACGATCTTTGAAGCCGAAAGCCATGAAGCCCTCGAGATGATCTTCCGGCTGCGCAAGAACTTGCTCGCGCTCAGACGTGTCCTCGCGCCGGAACGGGACCTGATGAGCACCATGGCACGACGCGACGTCGAACTGCTGGGCGAAGAGACGTCCGTCTATTTCCAGGACGTCTACGACCACGTCTTGCGCGTTACCGACGCAATCGACACCTACCGCGACCTGCTCGCCGGCGCTCTCGACGCGTATCTCTCGGTTACATCCAATAACTTGAACAAGGTGATGCGCACACTCACATCCTGGAGCATCATCCTGATGTCTCTCGCCCTGATTTCCGGCATCTATGGTATGAATTTCGTGCACATGCCCGAGCTATCGCTTTCATACGGCTACTATGCCGCGCTGGCAGGAATGCTCGTGCTGGGGGCCGTTCTGTTTGCCTGGTTCAAACGGATCGACTGGCTGTAGAAGCACCATGATCACTGATTGATCTCGGCCACGCTGCGACGGACGGCTGCACTACCGAGAGTTTGTCGGTCGCGATACGGCACTCGTGTTGATTCGGGCTGAACTCCCCCTAATTGGCCAGCAACAGGCTCAGCGCCAGCACGACCATCGCCACGGACATGAGGCGAAGCGGACGCTCCCAGGTCGACAGCAATTCCGGTCCATCCCACATGACGGGATGTCCATCGACTTCCAGTCGAACCCAGGCGTTCGCCGAGCGCCTGCGGACGAATCGTGCCGGCGTGCTGAGTGAACGCTGGACCAGACTCAGGCACACGGCCGCGATGGCCAAGCCGATCGCGGCGAGCGAGATCGAGTCTGCCTGCACCCAGTAGCTGACAATCACCGGGAAACCGCCCCAGACGAGCGCGAACCCGAGGTCCGTGTGGAGGGCGCCGCCGAACCACTCGAGCGAATAGCCCACCGCCAGCACACCACCAACGATCGCCCAGGCGATGACCCACGGCGAGAAGAGCCAAACTCCGACCAGAACCGCGGCGATCGCGAGCAGGAATCCCAGCACCGTGATTCCGAAGAGCGCGCGATCCGGCAAACCGGTCCGGAGCGGCCGCCCATTCCATTCATCAAGCGCGTGCGCGGCGAGTCCGGTGCCGCCGAAGAAGGCCACCAGCAACCCGCCAAAGCGGATCCAGTCGATCCGCGGCGCCAGCGCACAACCCATCACCACGTAGCTGAGATGCCACACGGTGTATGGCAGATGCAGCACGGTTAACACGTCGGACCACCTCGTACCCGCCCTGGCGTAGTACGCCCGCGCCTGGCCCATCACTGCCGCCGGCCCCACATGATCAATCCGCCGCCGACTGACATACGCTTCACCCGCACACTCGTCAGTCCGGCCGACTCCCAGAGACGCACCAACTCAGTCGCTGGATACGTTCGATGGAACTGGACGATGCTCGGGTTGAGGAACTCACCGACTTCGCGCCAACCTGGCGAGATGGCGGCGCCAATGGTCGGCAGACCAATGCGCGTGTAGAAGGTCCAGAGCGGCCGCCACATGCCTCGTGGCAGCCCGAACTCCACCATGCCGACCATACCGCCCGGTTTGACGACGCGAGCGAGCTCAGGCAGGCAATCGGATGGCCGCTGAACGTACCGCAGCAAATAGGTGAAGGTCAGCGTGTCGAACGACTGATCGGCGAACGGGAGATTTTCGGCGTTTGCCAGCACGCTGGTGAAGCCTTTGGCCTTGGCGCCGCTGAGCATCTGGGGCGATTGGTCGAGGCAGATGACGTCGCAGCCACGGGCCTCGAGCAGTTGAGTAACCAATCCCGTGCCAGCCGCGACGTCGAGCACACGCATGCCTGGAGTGAGCCCCAGCCCATCCACCATCGCGCGTCGCCAGCGCGGATCCTGTCCGAAACTCATTAGGCTGGACCAGCGATCGTAGTCGCCGGCCAGCGGCGCGAACAGGCGCCTGGCATGCTGGTTGGTGTCGAGGTGCATTGCTCGACCTCGCTCTGAACACCAAGTTTTTCGACCCGGAACGATCGTACCAGACGATCGCAATTCGTGATCCCTGGCCGAGCAGTCTGGTCCAGGCGGGTGCACCAGATTGCCGGTGACCGGGATGTCTGGCATGATCGCCAGAGACTGATCAGACAACCTACACCGGGCTCGGGCCGATAAGACAGCGGAGAAGGGCGAACATGGCACAACAACTACGCTTCGGAATCTGCACCGATCAGAATCAGCCGTGGGATGTGGTGGTCGAGCGCTGGCAGCTCTTCGAGAAGATGGGGTTTGACAGCGTTTGGGACTGCGATCACTGGGTGCAGCCAAGCAAGCCGAGCGGACCCTACTTTGAAGCCTGGACCCTGCTGGCCGCGCTGGCAGCACGTACCGAGCGCATCCGAATTGGCGTGCTCGTGAGCTGCAACACGTTTCGGCATCCGGCGATTCTGGCCAAGGAAGCGGTCACCATCGACCACGTGTCGAACGGGCGCCTCGAGCTCGGACTCGGAGCGGGGTGGTACGTTCCGGAGCACGAGATGCTGGGCATCGATTTTCCGTCAGCAGGCGAGCTGGTTGGACGGTTCCGTGAGGCGGTCGAGATCGTCGACCATCTGATGCGCAATGAATACACGACCTACGAAGGGAAGTACTACCAGCTGCACGAGGCCGCCTTCCGGCCGGGACCCGTGCAGCAGCCGCGCATCCCGCTCACGCTGGGGGCCAAAGGACCGCGCATGCTCGAGATCGTCGCGCGGCACGGCGATGCCTGGAACTCATCTGGTTCACCGGAGGAGATGGCCGAGCGGAACAAGATTCTGGATGAGAAGTGCCATCAGATTGGGCGGAATCCTGAGGAGATCGTGCGCGGCATGTACGGGTGGGCTGCCATCATGCCGGACGATCCCTGGGAGTCGGTCGACGCGTTTCAGGAATGTATCGGACGGTATCGTGAGGCCGGCGTCAACGAGTTCATCATCGACCAGCCGCGCGACGAGCAATTCGACGTGCTGGAGCGAGTCGCAACGGACATCATTCCGGCGCTGAGACGAGCGGGGTAGATGTCCCTCACGCTCTGAAGTGCACCCTTCTCCGGCAACCAGGAGAAGGGTGGGAATAAGGGCGGCTTACACCTGTCTGCTACCGACCGGTCGAGTCTCGGCATCCGGGCGCACGATCGATTCGAACGACTCCGGCGCCAGATCGACATTCTCGGTCAGGGAGTCGACCTCGTCCTTCAGATTCTGCACCTGGCGGCCGAGCGTCCACATGTAGGCCGCGATTACCACCCACGTGATCAAGAACGCGGCAAACAAATACGTCAGGTTGTTCATACGGTCGTCGCTCCCTCTGCTTCGCGCTCCGCCATCGCATATTGATAGTCGAGCAGTTTGTCCTTCGTCTGTTCGATATGAATCTTCTGGTACATCAGAAAGGCATACAGCAGGGTGAAACCAATAAAGCAGGCCAGGAAAGCCAGCAGCATCTGTCCCGGCATCTTGGCTCCGCCGGTGTCGATCACGGCCGCCGGGTGCAGCGTCCGCCACCACTTCACTGACATGTAGATGATCGGCACGTCGATGAACCCAATGATGCCGATGACCGCAGAGAATCGAGCGGCCCGTTCACGTTCTCCGGCATAGGAGCGCAGCATGAAATAGCTCAGGTAGATGAACCAGAGGAGCAGGGTCGTCGTCAGGCGCGCGTCCCACGTCCACCAGGTTCCCCAGATGGGTCGACCCCAGAACGAGCCTGTCACGAGCACCAGCGTCGTGAAAACAAGCCCAATCTCCGCCGAGGACCGCGCGATCTGGTCCCAGATCAGGCGTCGCTTCCAGAGATAGAGAATCCCCGAACAGAAGACCACGAAAAAAGCCAGGAACGCCACCCAGGCCATCGGAACGTGAATGTAGAAGATGCGCTGAGCATTCCCCTGTACCGCGTCGGTCGGCGCGTAGACCAGACCGAGATAGAGTCCAATTGCCATCACGACCCCAGCCAGCGGGCCCAGGATCATGCCCGGGTTGGACGTGCGTGCTGCGTGCGGTTGCTGTAGAGCCATCCTACTCCTCCACGACGCGATCGAAAACGGCATACGCGATGGTCAAGAACAACAGATCGTATGCCCCCAACAGATTAAGCCACGGACCGAGATCGCCTGTCTGCCCCGTCAGAATCAACGTCGTAGCGCGAACCGTCGCGATGACTACCGGCAGCAAGATTGGGAACATCAGAACCGGCAACATGACCTCCCGCGAGCGCGTGCTGGCGGCCATGACAGCCAGCAGGGTACCCACCGAGGCAAAGCCGATCGTCCCCAGTAGCAGCACGACGAACAGTGACGGCTGCAGCACGTTGAGATTGAATAGCGCCGCGAAGATCGGCACCGAGATGACTTCAACCAGTGTGATAAACAGGAAGTTGCCGATGAACTTGCCCAGGTAGATCGTGCCACGATCAACAGGGCAGAGAAGCAGCCCGTCGAGCGACCCGCGGTCCCGCTCGAGAGCGATCGATCGCCCCAAACCGAGCATCCCGGCGAAGTTGAAGGCGACCCAGAGCGCACCGGAGCCACTCGGCGCTCGATTCACTCCGGTAAGGTCGAAGGCGAAGTTGAAGGTGACGATGGTGAGCACGGCGAAGACGAACATCCCCCCGAAGAGGTCTTTGGTGCGAACCTCGGTCAGGAGATCCTTCCAGACAATGATCGAAATCTTGCCCGCCATCTCTCTCACCGGCGCGCCAGCCTCTCGTCAAGTTCGTCCTCGTGCAGTTCAGCCGCCGGAGCGTCGAGCACCAGGCGACCGCCCTCGAGCAGCAGCACACGGTCGCCACTCTGAAGGCCGAATTGCAGGTCATGCGTCGTCATGAGCACCGTGCCGCCTCCGGCGACGTGGTACGCGAGCATCCGCTCCAGCACGCGCATGCCCTCGCGGTCGAGGCCGGTATCCGGCTCGTCCAGGAGCAACAGCGTCGGCCGGTGCAAGATAGCCCGCCCAATCGCCAGGCGTTGCTGCATGCCGCGTGAGAAGGTGCGCACCCGGTCGTCCCGGCGCGGGTAGAGGCCGACGAGCTTCAAGATCTCGTCGACCCGCGTACGCTCGTCGCGAACATCGTACATGCGGGCGAAGAAGCGGAGATTCTCGACGGCGGTGAGGTCATCGTAGAGATAGGGTTGGTGAGCGACCACGCCGACCTGCCGTCGTACGACCTGTGGCGCATCGCTGATCGCGACGCCGTTGATTCTGGTCGTCCCAGCCGAGGGACGGCTCAACGTCGCCAGTACTCGTAGCAGCGTCGTCTTTCCGGCGCCATTGGCACCCAGAAGCACGACTCGTTCTCCGGCATACAGCTCAAAATCGAGGGAACGTAGGACAGCGCGGCGATCGAAACGCTTCGAGAGCCCCGAGACCCCCAGGCGTACCTGGCGTGTCTCAGTGTCGGCACTCACGTCGACCGTGCCGGATGGCTGTTCCTGGAGGGGCGTCGCCTTCACGTCGTGGCGGTTTCCTGTCCCGCCGCTGCCTGTGATTGCCGGGCCATTGCCTGCAGTCGAAGGATCTCGATCTCGATCTCATCGTCGAACTCGCTACTCTCGCGCTCGAGATCGCGCAGCACGGCGGCAGCTTCGCGAATATAGGCCGTACGCGCCTCTTGATGCTCATCGTCGAGCATCTTGCCCGAGGCGTGGTCAAAATCGACGTCGCGAATTGCCTGCATCAGATACTGACGACGCGCCTGCAGGTCGGCAATCCGCGCCGGGAGGACCAGAATGTCCGAGTCGGGCCGGCGACGAGATTGAACCAGCGGCTGCAACACGAATGCGAAGACGGCGATGGCGGCGATGGCAAGAACGACGTAGCCAATCATGAGATTCCTGAGTCCGATCCAGCGAGCCCGGGCGTACCCACATCTTCACGCCGTGGTTCCGTGGGCTGTTTCTCCGTTTTCGTCGTTACCGGTTTCCCGAGCAAGTCCTCCTCGAAGCGCGCGACATCATTGCGAATGCGCTCTTCGAAAAGTGCCAGTTCCGGGTCGTCCACCTCTGCTGCCACGGCGTTACCCTGAGCGGTGGCAGCCCGCACCGCCCGGTGTCGCTGCGTCAGGAACCCGCTCAGGATCAGCAAACCGATGACGACGGCAGCGACCGGGATCCACCAGAGAGCTAGCGAGAAGCCGTGCTTCGGTGGCTGGCGCAGAATCGTCTCGCCATAGCGGCTGACGAAGTAGTCCATGATCTGCTGGCGCGACTCGCCCTGATCGAGCTTCTGCTGGATCACCTGGCGAATGTCATGGGCAAGCTGCGCGTTGGAGTCGCGCACGCTTTCGCCTTGACAGACCGGGCAGTTGAGCGAGTTCGCGATCGCAAGCGCCTCTGGCGACAGCGTTTCATCACCCGCGGCCCCCACCGCAAGCGGCATCAGGAGCAGCAAGGTGAACGCCATCACGATGGCCAGTAGGCTACGCTTCACTCAGTGCGGCCTCTCGAACCGGAGACGATACGCGCTGCCGGGAAGGCTGCGCGGCCGGCCATAGGAGCGTCAGAATTCCGAGCACGTACACGAGCCCGCCCCACCAGATCCAATTGGCAAGTGGGTTGATGTACACGCGAATACTTGCGGTCTGGTCATTCTCCCAGCGATCAAGGACGATGTAGAGGTCGTTGATCCCGATCGTCTTGATGCCCATACGCGCGGTCGGCTGATCTTCGTAACCAGTGTAGAAGAAGCGCTTGCTGAGGATCGTCCCCTCGTTCGTACTCCCCTGGCGCACGCCAATCTTGGCCGCGACCACGTCCCCTTCTTTGGTCGTCTGATCGAACAGACCATTGTATGTCAGCGTATATGCGCCGATCGTGGCGGTGTCTCCGGGCTTCATCGTGAACTGGCGTTCGGTCTGGAAAAAGTGCGTCCCAATGATACCAACCGCGAGTACGACCATCGCCAGGTGAACCACGTAGCCACCGTAGCGCCGGTTGTTCTTGCGCAGCAGGCTTGGTATCGCCGTGAAATAGCTCTCACCGATTGAGCGATGCCGCACTTTCGCGCCGCGAACGTACTCCATCACGATCGTCATGGTGGTGAAGACCGCCGCGGCGAAACCGACGACGGGCAGCGGATTGTGGATGAAGATGCCAAAGACGACCAGCGCGAGAACGAATGAGATGAGGGGGACACGCAGGCTCCGCAGCAATGCCTTACCGGAAGTATGGCGCCACGCGAGCAGCGGACCGACACCCATCAAGATCAGCAGGCCCAGCATGATCGGGCCATTCACCTCGTTGTAGAACGGGGGACCGACGGTGAGCTTGGTGTTACGAAACAGTTCACTGAAGAGCGGGAAGATCGTTCCCCAGAGCGTGGCGAACGCCATGGCCGTGAAGAGCAGGTTGTTCAGCAGGAAGCCAGATTCGCGCGAGACGACCGATTCGATCGAGCGTTCGGCGCGCAAGCCCTTGACGCGGTACGACAGGAATATGATCGAGACGATGATCACCAGTGCCAGGTAGGACAGGAACCAGGTGCCGATCGACGAGGTCGCGAAGGTATGAACCGAGGCCACCAGGCCGCTACGAACCGTAAACGTCGCGAAGACGGCCAGGATGTAGGCTCCAACGATCAGCGACATGTTCCAGACTTTGAGCATGCCACGACGTTCCTGCACGATGATCGAGTGGATGAACGCGGTAGCCAACAACCAGGGCAACAGGGCGACGTTCTCAACCGGGTCCCAGCCCCAGTAGCCACCCCAGCCAAGCACGTGGTACGCCCACCACGCGCCCAATAAGAGACCACAGCCCAGAATACCCCAGGCCACCAGCGCCCAGCGGCGGATTGAGCGAATCCACCCATCACCCAACCGGCCAGTAATCATGGCGGCCATGGCAAAGCCAAAGGGCACGGTGAAGCTGGCAAAACCGCCGAGAAGGAATGGCGGGTGCATCATCATGCCAGGGTCACGCAGCAGTGGGTTGAGTCCGGCTCCGTCCAGCGGCGTCATTGGCAGCAGTGTGAAGGGGCTCGAAATGAAGTTCAGCATGAAGAGGAAGAAGAGTTCGGTCGAGAGCACCGTCGCGGCCACGTAGGGGATCAGTCCGCGATCTCGCTTCCGGTGCAGGAAGATCGCCAGCGACGACAGGAGTCCAGCGATCATTGACCAGTAGAGCAGGCTCCCCTGTTGGCCGCCGTAGAAGGCCGTCAGGACGTAGTGGATTGGCATCTCGCGGCTCGAGCGGCCGGCAACGTAGGCAAGCTGGAAGTCGTGTGTCACGAACGCCGTAATCAACGCGCCCACCGCGACCAGAATTAGCGCGGTGACACCCCAGACGGCGCGTATGCCGCTGTCGATTAGCTCATTGGCCTGACGCCGGGCACCGAGGACGGAGGCAACAATGCCGTAGAGCGCGAGGGCAAACGCGACGATGAGGGCTCCAGAGCCAAGCTGAGCCACAATGAATCCCTTCTATCCGCTGGTTTTGGTCGCCGCGGTAAATCGCGATGGGCACTTTGTTAGCAGGCTGTCGGCCTGGAAGGCGCCGTTCGCGTGATAGGTCCCCTCGACGACGACCTGTGTCTCGTTGGTGAAGATATCGGGCAGGACGCCGCTATAGACGACCGGGACGGTGTGAGTTCCATCCGTGATGGTGAAGCTGATCGGGCTTCCCGGAGCACCTTTGACGATACTTCCGGTCGCGACATTCCCGCCAACCTGCACGCGCTGCCCGTCCATCGACGCCGACTGCGCCTGGAGCTCGCCGACGGTGACGAAATAGGACGCCGCCGAACTCTGAAACGCGTTGTAGATCAGGAACCCAATGGCGGCAAAGATCACAAACGCCACCACGATCAATTTCGGATTGAGCAGGCGCGCCCGTTTGGGCACCGCCGGACTGGGGGCGGTTGCTCCAGTCACTCGTCCACCTCCCGCATCCCGATTGCGCTCATCACCAATGCCCCGAGTTTCCGCAAGTGATTGACCACGATTTGCCTGTCGTACAAAACCATCATTTCACCCGCGTTACTGCGTAATCCCGGTCGGATAGAGTACCGACAACACGACCCCAATAACGAACGCAAGTGTTCCGAGTGTCAACACGACCCACGATCGGTTCAACAGCGTCGATCGTTTCGGGCGCCGCTTGCGAGCGGACTGAACAAACGTGCCGGTTAGCCAGAACGCAGCCACGGCCGCCACGATCTTGACGCCCAATAGTATGACGTAGACCGTCGTTCCGCGGCCATTGGTCAGCTTGTCGAAGGTCATCACAACGCCAGTCGCTATCAAGATGATCGTCGCGACCGACGCCCACTCGCCAAACTCCGCCTGCGCAGCCTGGCCGACGGCTCGTGCCTCCGGGTCGACACTCCGCAGAGCGGGACGCAGGGCGAGCACGTAGTAGGCTCCGCCCCCCAACCACAGCGCCGCGGCGATCGCATGCGCCAGGCGCAGCAGCACACGCGCTATGGCAGGAATGTCCACGTTGCTGCTCCACGTTTACCGACTCCCACACTCTCAGTACTCTATCAAAAGAATGTCAACCTGAAGGGTCAGGAAATCCCTGTCAAAGCTTCAAAAACAGCAGTGGTTGCACAAACTGGCTGTACAGATGTTGGCTCATCGCGTTGAGATAGAAAAATCGGTTTGTCAAAAAGAGCACGCCCGTAACGATCAGGGTCGTCCCACTCACCGCCGAGATTACCTGGTAGTTCCTCGTGATCCAGCGCAACGCTCCGAGCAGCCGCCCAATGCCGACTCCCACCAGTATGAACGGCACGCCCAACCCCAACGAATACGACAGTAACAGGAGTGTTCCGCGCGCCGCGGTGTCCGAGGCGCTGGCGTAGACGAGTATCGACACCAGGAGTGGGCCAATGCAGGGAGTCCAGCCGAATCCAAACGCCATTCCGAGCAGCAATGTTTCCGAGCGAGTCAGTGTGCGACTGAATGATGGGTGAAACCGCTTCTCTCGATAGAGCCACGGGAGCTGGAACAATCCCACCACGAACAGACCGGCCAGGATCATGAAGATGCCTGAGAGCCGATTCATCAGCAGCCGGTGCTGCTGCAGCAGTCCGCCGATGCCACTCGCCGTCACGCCGAGCGCGACGAAGACCAGCGTAAACCCGGCGACGAAGATGAGACTCGCCACGAGAAGTCGCTTCATCGCGTCGGAATCTTGCTTACTCCCATCGACCGTGACGCCGGAGATAAGCGACAGATAGCCCGGGACGACCGGAGCCACGCACGGCGAGATGAAGGAGACGATCCCAGCTCCAAAGGCCGCGACCAGGCTGAGGCTTGCGGCATCAGCCACCTGTCGACTCTTTCAGCGCGTTGGTCAGTTGATCGGCATTGGTAATTGGGCCGGGGAACTTTCCCGTGAGCTTGCCATCGGGGCTAATGATGAATGTCTCGGGCACTCCGGCCACGCCATAGT
The DNA here is from genome assembly GCA_963728335.1 of uncultured Chloroflexia bacterium. GTDB lineage: Bacteria > Chloroflexota > Chloroflexia > Thermomicrobiales > Thermomicrobiaceae > CALAGB01. The sequence goes on along the minus strand of CAVSJP010000002.1, from coordinate 1,823,206 downwards.
CGATGGCGGTCGTACCGGAGGTGTCCGCGCCGTTCATGTACTGGATGCCGTACTGCTGAACGAAGTTCTCCGAGTCAGACTTGACATCCCAGATCGCGACGCCGACGAACACGACGTCGTTGGATGGATTGTTCTTCACGTAGGCATTGATGAGCGGCGCCTCGGTCTGGCATGGCGGGCACCAGGAAGCCCAGAAATTCAAGACGACGGTCTTGCCTTTGAGGTCAGCCAGAGAGATCTTCTTGCCCGTGTTGAAGTCGGTGACGGAGAAATTTGGGGCGTCCCGGTTTTGGAACGGAATGAAGACTCCCGGTGCATTGATGCGCCCATTCTGCTGCGTGTCCGCAGACTTGGGCCCGAGCAAGGTCCAGCCGAGCAATACGAGGAGACCAATTACCAGGGAAACGGCGACAATCGGTATGATGCGCCCTCGAACGGTCGAAATACTGGATGCCTGCACAACTAACCCTCGTCGCAGCCGGATAGTTCAGCTGGCGGCAACAACGCACCACCACCCGTTATTATGGTTCAGTTGACCAACTTTTCAAAGGAAAATCCCGCGATCTGCCCGGTGAATACTCCGTAAGCAGACCTAAGCCGGGTCCACGTATGCGATGTCGGCCCCCAGCAATCGGAGCTTGCCCACAATATCCTCATAACCGCGGCGCAGGTGCTGGATCTCGTTGATCCGCGTCTCGCCTTCGGCAACCAGGCCCGCGAGGACGAGACACGCGCCACTCCGGATATCGAGCGCGTTGACGTCGGTCCCAGTCAATTTCGTTGGCCCGTCTATGATCGCCTGTTGCTTGTCGACGACCTTGATGTCGGCGCCCATCCGAGTCAACTCTTTTGAATAGCGGAGACGATCGTTAAAGACCCGCTCGTAGACACGGCTGCTTCCCTCTGCCTGGGTCATCAGCACCGCGAACGCGGCCTGCAGGTCGGTCGGGAATCCCGGGAACGGCAGCGCTTGGATCTCAGTCGCGGTCAACGCACCACGGCCGCGAACGAGCATGGAGTCGCCGCTCCACCAGACCTCCGCGCCGGACTCACGCAGCTTCGACGTGAGCGGCACCATGTCGCTTTCCGAGACGTGATCGAGGATGACCTCACCGTCCGTGATCGCGGCCGCGATGGCGATCGTTCCCGCCTCAATGCGGTCTGGCAGGATGGCCGCGCGATAGCCGCGCAAGCGATCCACGCCTTCGACTCGGATATGCGGCGTACCGACGCCACGTACCCGAGCGCCCATATCCTGCAGCAGAGAGCCGATAAAGGCGATCTCTGGCTCGGATGCCGCGTTCACGATCGTGGTGGTGCCACGGGCCAGCGTCGCGGCCATCAGCAGATTTTCAGTGCCTGTATGGCTGGGATAATCCATATAGAGTTCGGAGCCATAGAGGCGGCTGGCCGACATGCGATAGCCCGAATCTTCCGACTCGATCGTCGCTCCCATGTGACGGAAGCCCCGCAGGTCCACGTCTACCGGGCGGGTGCCAAGCTTGCAGCCGCCGGGCGCGGTGGACCCTGCCTGGCCAAACCGCGACAGCAACGGACCGCTGACCAGGAACGAGGCGCGCATCTTTTCGACCAGATGTGCTGGGGCGTCAAACTGGGTGACATTCCGCGCGCAGATACGCACCTGATGATTCGACTGGTCGAATTCGACCTCGGCGCCGAGCCAGCGGAGCAGGTCGACCATGACCAGTACGTCTTCGAGGACCGGGACGTTCTCGAGCAGGCATTCCTCTTCGGTCAGGAGCGCCGCCGCCATGGCTGGCAGAGTGGCGTTCTTGGCGCCGTCAATGCCGACGCGGCCGGTCAGCCTCGCACCGCCGGTCGTAACGATCGTCTTGGCCTCGGTGACTACCTGCATGCATATCTCCCCAGTCCGGCCCTTCGAGGTTGGCCTTCAACGCGACGACGCGAGCACGGCGATTGACGAGTTCCCGATCGTCCTTTCCTGTCACAAGCATAAACGAAAACGGGGGACGGCGTATGCCATCCCCCAACCGATCAGCGCTTGACTCCGGATCGCTCGAGCTCGTTTTCCCTACTCGCCGACACGCGGTGAAGTCGGTTGCCGGCCACGAGTTCGCTGACCAACGCGGAGCCGAATCATCGATCGTCGCAGGGCGATTTCGGCTCTGGTGAAATCGATGTTCGCCGTTCGTTCGTTCAGGCGCGCCTCGGCGCGATCACGCGCGGCCTGCGCGCGAGCGATGTCGATATCCTCAGCCCGCTCGGCCGTGTCGGCCAGCACGCGGACCTGGTTGTGCGCGACCTCAAGAAAGCCGCCGAATACGACCAGTGACTCCTCGGTCGCGCCCCGGCGGACCCGCATCTCTCCCTGCGAGAGGAGCGTCACGATCGGCGCGTGGCGCGGCAAGATGCCAAGAGTGCCGTCCGCCCCCGGTGCAATGACCATGTCGACGTCATCGGCTTCGTAGACAACGCGCTCTCCGGTCACAACCTCGACCCGTAGGTTTGCCATGCTTCCCCTTCTGCCATCAGCCAGGCGTTGTCAGCGCCCGCCGTCCTCCGAGCGCTCGACTAGCCTTCGGTCGACATCTGCTGAGCGACTTCCACCGCCTCCTCGATGCCGCCAACCATGTAGAACGCCTGCTCGGGGAGTGAGTCGTACTTGCCGTCGAGAATCTCGCGGAATCCACGTACCGTCTCGGCTCGCTCAACGTAGCGACCTGGACGACCCGTGAAGGCTTCGGCGACGAACATCGGCTGGGTCATGAACCGCTGAATCTTACGTGCGCGAGTAACCGTCAACTTGTCGTCATCGGAAAGTTCTTCCATCCCGAGGATGGCGATGATGTCCTGCAGGTCACGATAGCGCTGCAAGACTCGCTGTACCTCACGTGCGACCGCATAGTGCTCTTCCCCGACGATCTGCGGGTCAAGAATGCGGGACGTGGACGACAGCGGGTCCACCGCCGGATACAGGCCCTGGTCGGCGATCGACCGCTCCAGCGAGATCGTTGCATCAAGGTGCGCGAACGTCGTGGCCGGGGCCGGGTCGGTGTAGTCGTCCGCCGGAACGTAGACCGCCTGCACCGACGTGATCGATCCGCGCTTGGTGGACGTAATGCGCTCCTGGAGATCACCCATCTCGGAACCGAGTGTCGGCTGGTAACCGACGGCGCTCGGCATACGGCCGAGCAGCGCCGAAACCTCGGAGCCCGCCTGGACGAAACGGAAGATGTTGTCGATGAAGAGAAGAACGTCGCGTCCCTCGTCGCGGAAGTACTCGGCCATCGTCAAGCCGGTCAGTCCGACGCGCAGACGCGCTCCTGGCGGCTCGTTCATCTGGCCGAAGACGAGCACGGTCTTATCGACCACGCCCGACTCGTGCATTTCGCCCCAGAGCGCGGTCCCCTCACGGGTGCGCTCACCCACGCCGGTGAAGACCGCGTATCCGCCGTGCTCGGCCGCGATGTTACGAATCAGCTCCATGATGATGACCGTCTTGCCGACGCCGGCACCGCCGAAGACGCCGGTCTTGCCGCCCTGGGTGAACGGAGCGATCAGATCGATGACCTTCACGCCCGTCTCGAAGACTTCGACCTGGGTCGACTGCTCTTCAAAGGATGGGGCTGGACGGTGGATCGGATACTCGATGTCGGTGTTGACCGGTCCGGCGTTGTCGACCGGCTCGCCGACGACGTTGAAGATACGGCCGAGGGTCGCCGGGCCGACCGGGACTCGAATGGATTCACCGGTGTCGGTCGCCTTGGCGCCGCGCCGCAGTCCGTCGGTCGTGGACATCGCGACGGCGCGTACCCAGTCGTTGCCGAGGTGCTGCTGAACTTCAAGGATCAGCGGTTTGTCGGTTCCCTCTCGCTCGACCGTCAGCGCGTTGTAGATCGCTGGGAGTCCGTCGGGCGGAAATTCGACGTCGACGACGACGCCTTGAATCTGAACGATATTGCCGGTTGCCATGTTTGCGCGTGTCCTCTCGACTGCTCGCTGATCCGAGTCGCATCGACTGTCAGAGCGCTATGAGAGCGCTGCCGCGCCCGCCGCGATCTCCGAGACCTCACGAGTGATCTGTGCCTGACGCACCTTGTTGTAGGTCAACGTCAGCTCGCGTACCAAATCTCGTGCGTTATCTGTCGCATTGCGCATTGCGACCATGCGTGAACTGTGCTCGCTCGCGATCGACTCCAGCAGTCCCTGGTAGATCTGCACCTCCACGAAACGCGGCAGCAGAGCTCCCAGAACACCAGCCGGACTCGGCTCGAAAATATAGTCGATCGTTTCACCAGAGCCCTCCGGGGTCTGAATCGGCAAGATCTGCAAGATCTCCGGAGACTGGCGCAGGGTATTGATAAATCGGGTATAGGCGACGTAGACCGCATCGACGCGCTTGGAGACAAAGTCGTCTATGGCGATCTGCACGATCGGACGGATTGAATCGAACGACGGCTGCTCCCCGGTCTGCGGGAAATCGGCCGTCAGATGTTTGCCGAAGCGCGTGTAGAAATCGCGTCCCTTGCGACCAACCGCGAGGACATCAATGTTGTCGATGCCTTCCGGTCGTTCGTTCATGAAGCGCATCGTGGCGCGAATGACGTTCGTATTGAGCGCCCCGGCCAAGTCCCTTATCCGACGTGATCAGGATGATCTCGGAGCGCCGGATCGGCCGTTGCTCCATGAGCGGAAACTGGGATTCGTCTTCAATGCCCGCGCCGGCCAGGTCGCCGATCATGGTGCGGATGCGGTCGGCGTACGGGCGCGTGGCGACCACATGCTGCTGTGCCCGGCGCATCTTGGACGCCGCGACCATTTCCATCGCGCGCGTAATCTGCGACGTGTTGCGCACGCTGCGGATTCTTCGGCGGATCTCACGTGGTGTCGCCACGCTCTACTTCCTCTCCTACCTCGCGCCTTAGCGGACGGCCGCGGCCCAGATGCTGCTCTTGAACTCACGCGACGCCACGGTCAGATCCTCGATCAACTCGTCGCTGAGACGCTTCTGCTCGAGGATTTTTGCCATCAGATCGGCCTTCGACGTTCGCATGTAGTCGAGGAACTGTGCCTCGAAATCACGAACACGATCGACCGGAACGTCGTCCAACGGTCCGTTGGTCGCGGCCCAGATGATGACGATCTGCTCTTCAACCGGCATCGGCTGGTACTGCGGCTGCTTCAGAACCTCGGTAAGGCGCTGGCCGCGGTCAATCTGACGCTTTGTCGCGGGATCGAGGTCAGCCGAGAACTGCGCGAACGCGGCCAGCTCTCGGTACTGGGCCAGATCCAGACGCATACGACCAGCTACCTGGCGCATCGCGCGGATCTGCGCATCACCACCGACGCGAGAGACCGACAGACCGGCGTTCACGGCCGGGCGAACGCCCGCGTAGAAGAGGTCTGACTCAAGATAGATCTGACCATCGGTAATCGAGATGACGTTCGTCGGGATGTAGGCCGACACGTCGTTCCCCTGCGTCTCAATGATCGGCAGCGCCGTCAGACTACCGCCACCAAGCTCGTCACTCATACGCGCCGAGCGCTCAAGCAGACGAGAGTGAAGGTAGAAGACGTCACCAGGGTAGGCCTCACGTCCTGGCGGGCGGCGCATCAACAGCGAGACCTGACGGTAGGCCCAGGCATGCTTGGATAGGTCGTCATACACGATCAGGGCGTCTCCGCCATTCTCCATGACCTCCTCGCCCATCGAGGTACCGGCATACGGAGCGATGTACTGCTGCGGCGCGGGATCGGCTGCGGCCGCCGCAACCACGATCGTGTGGTTCATGGCACCTTCACGCTCGAGAATCGCGACCGTCTGGGCAATCTGAGAGCGCTTCTGTCCAATTGCGACATAGATGCAGACCACATTGGAGCGACGCTGATTGATGATCGTGTCGATCGCGATTGCGGACTTACCGGTCTGGCGGTCGCCAATGATCAGCTCGCGCTGGCCGCGGCCAATCGGGATCATGCTGTCGATCGCCTTCAGGCCGGTCTGCAGCGGCGTATCCACGTTTTGTCGAGCGATAACGCCTGGAGCGATGCGCTCGATCGGTCGGGTCTTGGTGGTGCTGATCGGACCCTTACCGTCGATCGGCTGGCCCAGTGCATTGACCACGCGGCCAACCAGCGCGTCGCCGACCGGCACCTCCGCGATGCGCCCGGTCGACTTGACCTCGTCACCCTCTTCGATTTCGGTGTATTCACCGAGGATGATGACACCGACCGAATCCTCCTGGAGGTTGAAGGCCATGCCCATCACCCCGTTTGAGAACTCGACCAGCTCGTTGGCCATCACCTCGCGCAGACCGTGGACCGTGGCGATACCATCACCAACCTCGACGACGTAGCCGACGTTGGTTATCACCATCTTTTCGCCGTAAGTTTCGATCTGTTGACGGAGAATGTCACTTATTTCGGTTGGCCGTACGACCATGGTACCTCCTGGTAGCGACGTGGCATGTCTCGGTTTTCTGTTATGTAAATTGCAACGACAAAATCAGTGTCGCAGCCGCGACATTACTGCGCCATGCGCTGTCGAAGCTGCCGTAATTGCGTCCGCACGCTTCCATCAATGAGCGTGTCGCCCATACGGACAACAATCCCACCAATGATGTCAGGGTCCACGCGCGTTCGAATCTGAACTTCTTTGCCGACCATCTTCTCCAGCCGGACTCGCACCTGCTCGGTCTCATCTGCTTCCAGCTTGACCGCCGTGCTCACGTCAGCAATAACGACGCCTCGGTACTGGAGTACGAGCTCACGAAAAACCTCAAAGATCTGTGGCAGCTGTTGCAGGCGATCACGCTCGAGCAGCAACAGCATGAGGTTTCGGATGTAATGCTCATCCGTCCCCTCGGTCATGCCCCGCAGCGCTGCCTGTTTGGCTTCCGGCGGAACCGCGGGATGGACGAAGAACTCCGCCACTTCCGGATTCTGCAAGGTCACATTCAGGCGCGCCAGTTGAACGTCCCACTCATCGAGTTGGCCGTGGTCCTTAGCGACGTCAAATGCCGCTTGAGCATATCGTTTGGCCGCTCCGCCAACGGACATCCACGTTCCTCCTTGGTCGGCGTCTAGGCCCCGATTCGTCCGTTGCCGCTGCCCGCCTCAGCCAACGTCTCTTCAATGAGGCGCGCCTGCTGATTACGGTCGAGTTCCTTGCGCACGATCTTGGTTGCCGCGCTGATCGCCAGGTCAGCCACGTCCTGCCGAAGCTGCTGCCAGGCTTGCTCAGTCTCGGCAGCGATACCCGCCCGTGCCTTCTCGATAATTTGATTGGCTTCGACCTGTGCCTGGTCACGCGCGCGCGCCAGCGTCTGGTCCGCGTTCTCACGCGCGGTTGAGAGCACCCTCTGCGCGTCCCGACGGGCTTCGGCCAGCACTTCCTCGTTCCGAGCCTGGGTGGCCGCGAGCTCCTTCTGCATCCGCTCAGCGGCCTGCATGCTCTCTTCAACTCGCTCGCGCCGCTGGTCCAGAAGGTTCGTTACCGGTCCAAGCGCCCACTTCCAGAACACAAATAGGAAGATGATGAACGCGATGAACTGGACGATGAGATCCCAGCCATTTACTCCTAATGCACTCATTTACACTACCTCATGATCGCGACCGCTTGAGAGATCAATGTCGACTGTTGCGACAGTGCCAGCAATCGCTGGACGTGCAACGTTACGAGTGATGGCGCTCCGGATCCGGAGCGCCATCGCCAGCGACGTCTTAGAGCACGAACGCGATGATAATCGCGATAACCAGCGCGTAAATTGCAACCGCTTCAGCCAGCGCGGCACCAATGATCATGGTGGTACGAATCGCGCCTTCAGCCTCGGGATTGCGACCAAGCGCTTCCATTGCGCCCTTGACCGCGAGACCGATGCCGATTCCAGGGCCAATGGCCCCCAGTCCCATCGCGAGCGCAGCCGCCATGGGGATGACTACTTTCGGATCTGTTACTTGTGAAACCACGTTCGACGTTCTCCCCTCTTCGGCTCGCAGCGAACCGCGAACCGATCGAAACCAAGATCCTCAAACCAGCGCCAAAGTTATGTCTTGCGACAACTCGAACAATACCGAGCTAGTCGCCAACCGCGGCCGTCTCCACCTGCGGGCGGACGCGACCGTCAAGCTCCTCTTCAAACGGCTCCTCGATATGATCATCGTGCTCACCCGCGGCCGCAAGCGAGATGTAGATGAGGGTCAAGATGGCAAACACGAGGGCTTGAATGAACCCGAACAGCACCTCGAGATAGAGAAAGATCACTGGGACAAGCAGCCCGAGGACTGAGAACTTGATCGCGTTTGCGATCGAGTACATGATCGTCAACAAGACGTCGCCCGCGAAGATGTTCCCGAAGAGACGGAAGGAGAGCGAAATGATTCGCGCCGTCTCACTGATGACTTCAATTGGGAAGACGAAGATCGGGGTGGCCAGGTGCTTTATCCGCCCTCGGAAACCGTGCGCCCGCACGCCGAGAATCTGGAACATCAGGTAAGAGAGCACCGCCATGGCGATGGTCATGTTCAAGTCTGATGTTGGTGGGCGAATGAGCTCGACGCGTTCAGACCCTCTGGTCGCATAGAACGACCCCATGCCCGGTAGGAGTTCCAGCCAGTTCGAAAACAGAATGAAGATGAAGAGGCCCCCAATGACCGGGAAAATGCTACGCCCCAGCTTCCGGCCGGCTGCGCCCTCCACCAAACCGAGCAGAAATTCAACGATAAACTCGAATGCGGCCTGCACGCGCCCGGGCACGAGCGTCGCGCGGCGCGCGATGATCCCGCCAACGATGACCAACAGGAACATCACGATGAACATCATCAACATTGTGCTGGTAAAAGGGATCGAATGGTTGCCAGGAAGTGGAATGTTCCAGAGTACGCCAGGAGCGACTTCTACATGAACGTCCATTGGTGTCCTTACTCGTCAAGACCCGGGGATTGATTATTGTTTTCCGACCCCCGAGAGCGAACCGACTTCTTGTTCGGCAGGTTCATCACGGCGAGTTGGTACAGTAAGTAACCAGAGAGCGCGAGGCCTAACGCGACGCCGACAAGTGTGAAAATGGGCAACGTTCCCAACCACCTGTCGAGTAATATGCCTCCCCCAATGCATAGTAAAAGACTGGCTACAACTGAGCAACCTAATCCGGATGCCGCGCCGATTGCTCGCCAGTCTTGTTGGCCCCGAGGAGGTAGGCTCATCGCACCTCCTATCGATTGCGAATCCTATCACAATCTTCAGATCACGCGCAATTAACTCAGTCGCTCGCAGGCTGCACGATCACCGACTCGAGCGGTAGTGGTCGCTGATCGCCTTCGTGCAGCACCTGCTTCGACGCCCCAATGAAGCCCCAGAAGAGCGGGTGCGGACGCGTTGGGCGAGACTTGAATTCCGGATGGAACTGCACGCCGACAAACCACGGATGATCGTACAACTCCATGATCTCGGCGAGCTTGCCATCCGGTGAGGTCCCGCTCACGATAAGCCCCGCCTCGTCCATCATCTCCCGGTAGGCGTTGTTCACCTCCCAGCGATGACGGTGGCGCTCCTCGACGACCGGCACGCCATAGCACGTCGCCGCGCGCGTTCCCGGAACGAGCTTGCAGGGATACAACCCCAGCCGCATCGTGCCTCCCATGTCGACGTCCCGCTGGTCGGGCATCAGGTCGATCACGGGATCCGGCGTCAGTTCGTCGATCTCGGTACTGTTGGCCTCCTCGAGTCCGAGGACGTCGCGCGCGAACTCGATCACGGCCATATGCAGACCATAGCATAACCCAAAATACGGAATCTGATGTTCCCGGGCATACCTGGCGGCTACGAGCTTTCCCTCGACACCGCGCGGTCCGAATCCACCGGGGACCACAATCCCCGACGCGCGACGCAACTGCTCCTGGATCTCTTCCGCGGTCGCCTTCTCCGAATTGATCCAGGTTATGTCGACATCAAGGTCATGCGCCAGCGCGGCATGGGAGAGCGATTCCTGCACGCTCATGTAGGCATCGTGTAGTTCGACGTACTTTCCCACCAGGGCGATCTCAATTCGTCGCCGTGGCGCTTTGATGTGCTCGACCAACTCCTTCCAGTCGTCCAGGTCCGGCACCGAATCCTGCCAACCGAAGTACTCGGCGACGTAGCGACCCAACCCCGAGTCCTCGAGCACCAGCGGCACCTCATAGATTGTTTCGGCGGTGGTCAGCGGGATGACCGCGTCCTCGTCCACGTCACAGAAGAGCGAAATCTTGGCACGAACGTCGTCGGGAACCGGATGATCGGCTCGAACCGCGATAACGTCGGGCTGAATTCCGATCGAGCGCAATTCCTTGACGCTGTGTTGAGTCGGCTTGGTCTTCAACTCGCCGGTGCTGCCGATCATGGGCAGGAGCGTTACGTGGATGTAGAGAACGTTCCGGCGACCTTCTTCTTTACGCATCTGCCGAATCGCTTCCAGAAACGGTTGGCTCTCGATGTCGCCGACGGTGCCGCCCACCTCGACGATGACGACGTCGAGCCCGTCCTGGTTGGCGACGAGGCGAATCCGCTCCTTGATCTCATTGGTGATGTGCGGAATCACCTGCACGGTGCCGCCGAGGTAATCGCCGCGTCGTTCCTTCGAGATGACTGAGGAATAGATCTGCCCGGTGGTCACATTCGAAGCACGGCTCAGATTCTCGTCGACGAAGCGCTCGTAATGCCCGAGATCGAGGTCAGTCTCGGCGCCGTCGTCAGTTACGAAGACCTCTCCATGCTGATACGGCGACATCGTTCCCGGATCGACGTTGATGTATGGATCCAGCTTCATGATGCTGACACTTCGGCCACGGCTCTTGATGAGCCGGCCGATGGACGCCGTGGTAATACCCTTGCCGACCGAAGAGACCACTCCTCCGGTCACGAAGATGAACTTCGGCATAATCATTGAGCCTTCCCGGCGCCGACCCTCGCCGATCCCCCGAACACCTCTCGCGTCTGCTATTTTGGCGGATTCAGAACAACGACCTCGACGGTATCTCCGAGGTCGCTCTTCTTGATATTGACTCGATCCTTGACTTCGATTTCGGATATTCCGAACTTCTTCAGGAACGGCTCCAGCGAATCGCGATCGAAATCGCCCCGGTCCGTCCGATATTGCATCGGAATGACGATGGAAGGCTCAATCTGACCGACAACTTCCGCGGCTGTCGTCGCATCCAGGGACGGCCCGCCACCAACAGGCACGATGAGCACGTCGACCGAGTTCATGCTCTCCGACTGCTCTTCGGTCAGTGGATGCCCGAGATCGCCAAGATGGCAAATCACCAGGTCTTCCATTTCAATGAGGTAGACCGTGTTCTTACCGAGCTTTGCGCCACGCTCGGTGTCATGGAAGGTACGAATGCCTCTAATGAAGACGTCGTGAATCTCGTACTCGCCGGGCCCCGTCAATGCGTAGTGTCCGGCCTTGACGAGTTCGACGGCGGAGTGATTGGGGTGACCATGGCTCACCGTCACGATGTCCGCTGACGGGCTCTCCATGTCATAACCGCTGTCTGGACCGAGCGGATCCGTCAGAACGATCGCTTCACGACCACGAATCCGGAAACACGCATGGCCCAACCAGGTGATCTCAGCCATTTTTGCCGACCTGCTCGTTCTGTCATTCGACTGTGTTGTTTGGGCAATTCTGGGAGGTTGTCTCCTGCGGCCTAGACGAGTATATCAGTCCGCACGACCACCATCCAGAGCTTTGCCTGTCCGTCGTCCGGTTTCCGAAACGATCGCGCACGAACGCTCGATCGCGGTGCGTATTGGCTCCGGGATCGGCCGCGCGCGAGCCGTCTCGGCGTCGTAGTTGACCATTACAACACGAGCGCGGCAAACGTCACCCGCCTGATTCGTGACGTCGTAGCGCACGTCGATGCTCGATCGCCCGAGCCGCGTGACCAGTACGCCGATGGAGAGCACCTCGTCGAATCTCGCGGGCGCAAGATAGTCCATTTCGAGCCGGACGACCGACGTATCGAACCCGTGAAGCCCATTCAGGGCACCGGTGTCGAATCCAAGGTGACGCAGGTACTCGTAGAACGCGTTGTCGATGTAGTCGAGGTATTTGCCGTAATAGACAATGTGCTGGAGATCGACATCGCGAAAGCGGACGCGCTCGACGTAGGTGAAGGGATAACTCACGACCTCTCCGCCCACGTTCCACTCTCCTCCTGAACCTTGACTTCGCGGCCGTCCGCTCACTCAGACAGGACTTCGTCCAGCACGCGCCGCACGACGTCCCAACTGAACCCTCGGCGCTGCAGGTATCCGGTCAAGCGGCGGCGCTGCGTCTCGCTATCCTCACGCCGGATTCGCGGCACCCACTTTCGGGCCAGATCGAGCGCAACCGCGTAATCGTCAATCTGAGCCGCCTCGACCACCCGCTCGGCCGTTCCCGGATCGATGCCCTTGCTCGATAGTTCGCGCTTCATCATGCGCGTCGACCGGGGGCGGTGACTCTCCCGGCTCTCGACCCACTGCCGCGCGAACTCACGATCATCGATGTAGTTCCAGCCGCGCATTTTCGTCACAGCCGACTCGACCGCCTGGGACGAAAATCCGCGCCGTGCCAACCGCTGACGCAGCTCGAGTTCAGAGCGGGCACGGTAGGAGACGAGCCGCAACGCTGCCTGGGTAGCCTTCGTCGCCTCTTCCGCGGCCAGAAGCGCGCGCGTCTCGGCCTCTGACAGATCCTGGCCAATCCGCAAGCCATAGTCCAGTGTCACGGACGCGCTCAAGCCGAAGGCAAACTCACCATCAATGTAGACGTTGACCCGGTCCGGATGGCGGGCTTGCGGCTCAATGGCGGAGATCGTACCGGAACGGATGTTCGACTCTTCCATGTCCGAAGTATATACGCATTTTGGTCTCGGCGGAGCGGCATGACGTGTGTAAGATCTAAAGGCTAGATGTGTCTCGCTGGATGATCGGAATCGCAACGTGGCAATTCGGACTCGGACCATCACACGGAGCAGGCGTTCGTCCAGGCTGACGATTCGCCGCGTGCTACGCCTCGTCGCCGTGGCGACGGTGGTGCTCGTGTGTGTCGCCGCCGTTTCCGTCGTCATACTCGTGTTCGCGATTTTGCACCAGGCCCGCCAGGACGAACGCACGCCGGCCGACGCCATCGTCGTGCTGGGCGCCGCCCAGTGGAACGGCCAGCCTTCGACAGATCTCAAGGCTCGCCTGGACCACGCCTATGACCTCTATCACCAGGGCTATGCGCCGATGATCGTCCTGACCGGAGGAACCGGCAAGGGCGACATCTATTCAGAGTCGGAAGTCTCGAAAGCGTACCTGGCAAACAAGGGAGTTCCCGAGAGCGCCATGCGGACCGTCGGCGGGCTGTCGACCTGGCAGAACTTGCAAGAGGCGCGAGCCACGGACTTGCGCGCCGACGAGCGCGTGCTCATGGTGAGCGACCCATTCCACATGTTCCGAGTCAAACGAATGGCGCAAGACCTCGGTCTAATCGCGTTCACCTCGCCGACACAGACCAGTCCGATACGCCCGCATAGCCCGCTCGAATACCGCTATGTCGCGCGCGAGTGCGTCGCCTATCTTGCCTACCTCTTCGTACAGCGCTAGTCCCTGCCCCTACCGTGATGGACCAAGATCCGAACGCAGGCGCTCGAGCAGATGCCCGGTTCGCTCCAACCCCTCCTTGAAAATCTGATTGTCGCCACCGATGCCAATGCGGAGAAAGTGCTCGTACCCAAAGGCGGAACCGGGAGCGAGCATGACGCTGGCTTCATCGGCCAGCCGGTCGGCCAGGTCCATGGAAGGAACGTCGATGTCGTAGTGCAGCAGACCGAGCAGGCCGCCGCGCGGTGGTACCCAACTGACGAGGTTCTCTCGCTGATGAATCCACTCCTCGAGATAGCTCAGGTTTCGGGCTGATATCTCGCGGGTCCGCGCGAAGATCTTCTCACGCTCGCGCAGCGCAATCGTCGCCAGGTAATCATTGAGCTTACCCGGACTCAGTGAAATGTAGTCTCGCTGCGACCAGCACTGCTGGATGATGTCGGACGTCGCCGCGATCCAGCCGATGCGAAGCCCCGGCAATCCGAACGGTTTGGAGAGGGTGCCGACGCTGATGCCTCCCGTTCCGAGATCACGCAGAGGACCGGCAAACGGTTCGACTCCCGGCAAGGACAACCAGCGATAGGCCTCGTCTCCCATCACCATGGCGCCAACGCGCGCGGCGAGATCGTAGACCTGCTGCTGCTCGCCCGCGGTCAGGACAGCGCCGGTCGGATTATGCGGCGTGTTGATGACGATCAGTCTGGTCCTGGGGGTTACGAGCCGCTCCAGCTCACTCAGGTCGTAGCGGAACTGATTCTCCGGCGTGAGACGCCACAGCGAGACGTCACACCCAATCGCTCTGGGCACACTCTGGAGCTGCTGATAGGCCGGATCGACCACCACAACGTGATCGCCAGCGTTGAGAAGAACGTTGAACAGCAGGAAATTCGCTTCGATTGCCCCGGTCGTGACGAGCACGTCGTCGGTGGAGACGTCCTGATACAGCCCGGCGATCAACGAGCGAAGCTCCGCAGTGCCGCGAGCCTCGCTGTAGCCGAGTGAGATCCCGAGCATGGCATCCAGCGCTTGCTCTCGCCCGCTCATCTGGAGTAGCTCATCCACCGTAAGCGGTTTGATACCACTCTCGGCGAGATCGAATTCGACCTCGGTCTCCCAACGCGTCATCCATCGTTCAAGCGCGAACGTCTCGATCTTCATTCCACCCCCGACACATTTGTCCAGACACCACGTCGTCAGGCAGATTCTAGCAAGGGCGCCGAACCCGTGCCGTCTCAAGGTGGATTGATGTTTGTTTGGAAAGAGGCCGGATGGAATGATGACAGGCGCGGGTGTTAGTGGTCGTGTATCGGGTGACCCGCCGTCGAGTTTCGACGTGAGTGTTCCGCTTCAGCGGGTTCCACACGTGTGAGGCTCTCGATCGACGTGACCGTGTCGAACCCGTTCAGACGGGAGAGTTCACTCGGCGGCAATCGGAACATGTAGCCGAGCCCGCGAACGGTGTGCAGCAACTGCGGCTCGCTGGGGTTCTGTTCGATCTTCTTCCGCAATCGTGCGACGTAGACCTCGACCCGGTTGCTATCGCCCAGGAAGTCGTAGCCCCACGTACGCTCGATCAGCGCTTCACGCGTCACGGTCGTGCCGACGTTACGCATCAGGCATTCCAGCAGGCGCATCTCGGTTGGCGTCAGGAGTGCCGTTGGCCGGCCAGCGACCTTGAAGGCCAGCTCACTGATGAGAAGTTCCGCCTCTCCGACACGCAGCGTCGCGTCTGGAGCTTCAACCGCGGAGCGCCGACAGCGTCGCGCGACGACTTCGATGCGCGCCACGAGTTCCTGAGGATCGAATGGCTCGACCACATAATCGTCGGCACCATGCTCGAACGCCCGCAACTTGTCCTTGGTATCACGACGCCCGCTGACGAACAGGACCGGCCCCGAGAAGTGCTCTTCACGGAGCGTATTGCACAGATCGCAGCCATCTTCATCCGGCAAGTCGACTTCCAGCAGCACGGCATCGGTACTGGAACCGATGATCTCCCGCTTTGCCTCATCCGCTGTGCGAGTCAATACCGCATCGTGACCGGCCTCAGTCAAAACGAACCGCATGAGCTTCGCCATAATTCTGTCCGGGTTCACGACAACAATGCGCATGTTTCGGCGTTCCTTCCATCCATTGCCTTGGCGCGCGACATCCGACTGGACCAAGGATCTTTTCTCACCCACTTGATCTGTCCAGAAATTGCCGCCACGTCGCCGCCATTGCGGTCACATCCGAGACGCCAGTAGCTCCCCAGGTGCCGAAATAACCTGGGCCGAAGCTGAAACGAAAATCCCTCGGGATGTGTGATTCTCAAAATCACTCGAGCCGCATTTCTGGCACGTCATGGTACGTCGCACAATTCGTACCTGGGTGTCACGAAGCCTATTGATAACTCTAACCTACCGAGCTAACCGTGTCACGTTCGGCAAGAGATGTCGCGAGATTCACGAATTGTCATTCACGAATTGCACGTGGGATACGCGGGGTGAAGAGCAGCTGTTTGAATTCCATGATCAGAAAAACGAGCGACGACCGTTTCCTGGCCGTCGCTCAAGCTTCAACGTCTCGCGGCAAAGTCAGTCACGATCAGCTAGCCGACGACGATATTCACGAGCTTGTTCGGTACAAAGATAATCCGCCTTACAGCACGGTCTTCCGTATATTCCTTGATCCGTTCGCTGGTCGTGGCCAGCTCGACGGCGCGTTCCTCGCTGATGCCCATTGGAACTTGAACCCGATCGCGAACTTTTCCATTCACCTGAATCACCAGGTCGAACAAGTCTACCTTTGCCAGTTCCGGGTCGAATGCCGGCCACTGCTGCTGATGCACGCTGTATGGATTGCCCAACATGGCCCAAAATTCTTCCGCCAGGTGTGGTGTGCTTGGAGCCATCATCAAGACCAGCGACTCGATCGCCTCGCGCCAGGCGGCAGTCCTCGCGATTGGCTGGTCCTTGCGCGGCATGAGCTCGTTTACCAGCTCCATCAGGCGCGCGATCATGGTGTTGAAGCGGAAGGATGTCAGGTCCTCAGTCACGGACTTGATCGTCCGATGGGTAATCCGGCGCAACTCCAGCGCCTCATCGCCACCGTCTTCGTCACGTGGATTGTCCAGCGTCTCAGTGACCACCGCCCAGGCGCGACGAACGAACCGGTCGACACCGGCGATGTTGCGCGAGTTCCAGGGGCCGCCCTGATCCCACGGGCCGATGAACATCAAGAACAGACGCACCACGTCCGCGCCCAGCTCCGCCACCAGGTCATCCGGATTAATGACGTTGCCGCGACTCTTCGACATCTTCTCGTTGTCTTCACCCAGGATCATCCCCTGGCTGAACAGCCTGCGGAACGGCTCGTCAATCGACAACAGTCCGAGGTCTCGCATTGCCTTGGTGAAGAACCGTGCGTAGAGCAGGTGCAAGATGGCGTGCTCGATTCCTCCGGTATATTGATCGACCGGGGCCCAGTAGTCAGCTTGCTCCTGCCTGACAGGCTGCCGATCATCGTGGGGGCTCAAGAATCGGTACATATACCAGGACGAATCGACGAACGTGTCCATCGTGTCCGTCTCGCGCCGAGCCGGTCCTCCGCACGTCGGGCAGGTGGTCTTCACAAACCGCTCGTCCGTTATCAACGGCGATCGACCTGTCGGAGTAAACTCGGAATCCTGCGGCAAGATCACGGGCAACTGGTCTTCTGGCACCGGAACGACACCACAGGTATCGCAGTAGATCATGGGGATTGGAGTCCCCCAATATCGTTGTCGTGAGATCAGCCAGTCCCGCAGGCGATAGTTCACCTCGCCGTTGCCGATTCCTTGCTCTTCGAGCCACGCGATGACGGTCGAGACCGCGTTGCGGCCCTCCGTGGGTGTACCGTCAAACTCCCCGGAGTGAACCATCACACCTTCGCCCGGATACGCCTCTGTCATTGTGGCTGAATCTAGCGATTCGCCCTCCGGCTGAATCACGACCGTAATCGGCAGGTCGAACTTGCGAGCGAACTCGAAGTCACGCTGATCGTGAGCCGGGACGGCCATGATTGCGCCGGTGCCGTATCCAGTCAGAACGTAGTCAGCGATCCAGATCGGCACTTGCTCCTGGTTGACCGGGTTGGTCGCATAGGCGCCGATGAAGACCCCGGTCTTTTCTTTCTCGGTCGACATCCGCTCGATCTCAGATTGACGGCGGGCTTGATCGACGTACGACTCAACTTCCGACCGGCGGTCTTCGGTCGTCAGCTTCTCGACCAGCGGATGCTCCGGCGCCAGCACCATGAATGTGGCACCCCACAGTGTGTCGGGCCGGGTCGTAAAGACCTCGATGTCATCCCCAGACTGTGCCTTGAACCGAACCCGAGCACCTTCGGACCGGCCAATCCAGTTTCGCTGCATCGTCATGACGCGCTCGGGCCATTCCATCCCGTCGAAGTTCAGCAGTTCGTCGGCGTAGTTGGTGATGCGGAAGAACCACTGCTCCAGGTCGCGCTTGATGACTTCGGTGTCGCAGCGCTCGCAGCGACCAGCGATAACCTGCTCGTTGGCCAGCACCGTTTGGCAGTTCGGGCACCACCAGACAGCCGCTTTGGCCCGATACACGAGCCCCTGTTTCAGGAACTGCAAGAACATCCACTGGTTCCACGTGTAGTACTCGGGCACGCAGGTGACGACCTCGCGCGTCCAGTCAAACATCGTGCCCATGGTTCGCATCTGCTGTTTCATGCGCGGGATGCTGGTCATGGTCCAGGTATAGGGGTGAATGTTGCGTTTGATGGCGGCGTTTTCAGCGGGCAGACCGAAGGCGTCGAAGCCCATTGGAAACAGCACATTGTAGCCCCTCATCCGCCGGAACCGCGCGGCGGCATCGGACGGCGTCATGGCATACCAGTGGCCGATGTGCAGGTCTCCAGACGGGTAGGGGAACATCGTCAGGTGGTACCACTTCGGGCGGTCAGCGTCCTCCGTGACCTCGTAGAGCCGGGTCTCTTCCCAAATCTGCTGCCATTTCTTCTCGATGGCATCCGGGTCATAGCGCTCGGGCCGGACGGCAGGCTGTGTCGTCGCCATGTCATTCTCCGTTCCGCTCAGGATCGTCACCCGATGGTTGAGCTCACGCCCAGAAACAAAAAAGAGCCCTCATCCCTCATCAGGGACGAAAGCTCGGCTTCCGCGGTACCACCCCGCTTGATAGGTCACGTTTGGTGGAGCTGAGGGGACTCGAACCCCTGACCCCAACACTGCCAGTGTTGTGCTCTCCCAGCTGAGCTACAGCCCCATGTCCTATCCGCTTGGCACCTGATAACGGAGGTACCCGGCGTTCGCTAGGTCGGGGTCGACGTCACGAACGCGGCTCACGGGCGAGTTCGGCCATACTTGCTGCTTCGCACCAGCCAGCAGCTCGCTGAATGCCTGGCTTACTACTCCCGATCGCTGCCTTCTGCAGTATTAAAGAGGTGGAGAGCGCAGGCCCTCCACGTGACGATGATGCTATCACAGCGTTTCGCGTCATGTCAAAAGCAAATTCGGCTCTTCCCAGGCTCTTACCTCGAACGCGTACGGCCGATTTTCGTGACAGGCATGCTAAGATTTAACGCATTATCGATGACTCAGGCGCGCTCACATCACAACGTCCGAAAGTCCGCTGAGGGGCTCCGCCGCGTGACTCGACATCACTCACGCAATTCATCGACACACCAGGCACTTCGCCTTCTCACTCTCCTCCTGGCTTTCGCGATGCTCGGAATTTCACTCACTGCGGGCGCGCTCGCGGACACGCCGCGGATCTACGCGGTCCGTCTCGACGGCGTCATCAACTCGCTATCGGCCAAACGTGCAATTCAGACGGTGCGCGACGCCGAATCAGCACACGCGTCGGCCGTCCTGATCCAGATCAACTCGCCCGGGGGCACGGAAAGTTCGGTTCAGGAAATCACCCGAGCACTGCTCTCCTCCACGGTCCCAGTTGTCGTCTATGTCAGCGGCGGGCAGGACGCGGAAGCACTCTCTGGGGCGCTTTTCATCACACTTGCGGCCAATGTCGCGGCCATGAGACCGGACGCGACTCTTGGCGCTGGCAATCCTGAGAGCCTGGTGGACACAGCATCCGGATCACCGCAACAGACCCGGCTCAACCAGATCATCCAGTTTGCGACGAACACCGCGTCGGCACGACAGCGCAGCGTCGATGCGGTGACAAAACTCATCCAGGAGAACACCACGCTCACCGCGGACAAGGCCCTGTCCAGCGGGATCATCGATCGTATCGCGCCTGGCCTTGATCAACTGCTAACACAGATCGACGGGACTGAAGTCCAGACTCTGGCAGGGCCACGAACTATCCAGACCGGCAATGCGCGGCTATTGTGGCAGAACGCTACGTGGCACGAGCTGATCCTTGAGAAGATCACCGATCCGAACGTTGCCTACATCCTGTTCAGCCTCGGAGCGCTGCTGTTGGTCATCGAGCTATTCAACCCGGGCCGGTTGATCGCTGGGATCCCGGGCATCATCTCACTCGCGGCGGCCTTCGTTGCCTTCGGCAACATGCCGGTCTCGTGGGTCGGCGTAGGCTTGATGTCCGGAGCGTTTCTCCTCTTCATTCGCGAACTGTTTACACCGAAGCTGACGCCGGTGGGTCCCATTGGGGCGGCACTGTTCGTCGCCGGATCGATGACCCTGTACCGGCCGGTGAGTCAATCATCCGCAATCGTCCCGGCGGTAGGCGTGAGCGTCTGGATTATCGCCAGTACCACGGTAGTCCTCGTAGTCATTCTGCTGCTGATGATGCGGTCAATCTTCCGCGTTCGTCACGGGATGGTTCCGGCGAACGCTTCATGGCTCGTCGGCGCGGACGGCGTCGTCCTTCAAGCACTGCAACCACGTGGGGTCATTCGCGTCCGGGGACAGGAGTGGACCGCGGTGACCGAGGGGAAACCGGCCCACGAGGGCGATCACGTTCGCGTCGAGTCGGTCAGCGCGGGAGTCCTGCATGTGACGCCGTCGGACGAGGACGCCGACCGGCTCGACGATCTCGGCGGCAACCGGCTCGGCACGACGAGTCCCATCCGATAGGCATCGTCAACTCAATTCGAGGGATCCATCTCTCCGAGATAGCCGCGCACAGCACTTCGAACGGCAGCGACATAGCGGCAGAACGGACAGTCACAGCCAGATCGCGCTTGACCTGAGCCGTCGTGGTGGTGATGCTTGAGCGCGTTGCGTTGTGCCCGGGAGATCTCCAGCTGGACTCCACCGGCTTCGGCTCGGTTGGTTAGATTGTCCGGGTGCCGGCCCGCCATCGGTGGGTGAGCGCGTTCAATATCGAATCCGGCCTCGCCAAGCTCCATGTGAAGTCGTGCGCGCAGCGCGTGATTGCGCCCGCCTAGGTAGGTGACTTGCCGCTCCAGTCCGCGGCAGCCGTGAATGGTGACAACCGCGTAGGCTCCGCTCAGCACCCCGGCAAGCCGGTACTCGACAAACCGGGTTGACGTGATGTGTAACCGCGCATTGTCGCAGCGGTCACGGCCATCGAACCGGTACTTGCGGTGCTCCTCACCGGCGATCGCCTCCGCCAGCTCGCCCGTCACCGGCTCGATCCGTCCCGCGTGCGGCGCGATCACGGCAAGGCGGCTGCGGCCAACGGTCGCATAGCGAATGCGGATATGCCGCGACTCGATACGCATGAGGTATTCAACCGACGGGTATGTATCTCGCACGGAGTCACCACCATGATTGCACGGGATGGCCGAAGATGTGCCGGTTCCCGGACCGTAGGACCGGTTGCCATGGAGACGAAGTCTCGACCATACTTGAGATTGGTGAAAGGAGGGCCGTTCGTGGCTTCAACCTTCTCGTTCGATATTGTATCGGACTTCGACCAGCAGGAGTTGCGCAACGCCATCGACCAGGCGGAGCGCGAGATCAACACACGCTACGATCTCAAAGACTCCAAGACCGAGATTAGCCAGGAGAAAGACGAGCTCGTAATCTCGACGGCGGACGAGTTCACCTTGAAATCGGTGGTGGACGTGCTCGAGACCCGGGTGGTACGACGTGGACTGTCGCTGAAGATACTCGACTATCAGTCGGTGGAAAACGCCAGCGGCGGCCGCGTGCGCCAGGTAGTCAAACTGCGTCGCGGAATTCCGGAGACCATGGCGAAGCAGCTCGTGAAAGAGATTCGCGCGGAGCACAAGAAAGTCACACCGCAGATTCAGGGTGATGCGATTCGGGTGTCAGGGAAGAACAAGGACGAGTTACAGGCCGTCATTCAGTCGCTCAAGGCCGAAGACTCAGATGTCGCCCTGCAGTTTGTCAACTACCGCTAACGCACGGGCTGGTCGTTAGCTTTCCAACTTTGACACGGGTAGCGCGTCGCCTTCAAGGGCCGCGGTTAGAGCGGTGCCAGCGGGTTCCGGTGGTACGGAACCGCCAGCATCGAGGTTCAGGGACGGCAGCGACACGTGGGGTGTCGCCGGCGCGCTGACCCTCTCGACCTCAGGCCAGACTCGCTGAAACATGACCCACTGCTCCGGGTTCTCGCGGATATGCGCTTCGAAATAGGCGACGATCCGGTGGGTCGCGCGGTTGATATCCTGTTCCGCATCGGCGGTACGCTCGACGGTAAATGGCTCCTCGACGGTCAGAACGTAGCCGTTTGAGACCCGCTTGTTGAAAACGAGGATAATCGGCGCACCAGTATCTCGAGCGATGCGCGCTGGGCCGGATGGGAGCGTCGTCTTCGTGCCGAAGAATTCCACCGGAACGCCGTTATTGAAGAAATCCCGGTCGGCCAGGAGGCCGGCGAACTCGCCGCGTCGAATTGCCGCGAGGACCCTCCGCACCCCAGAGGCGTTTGCTTCGGCCACGACGAGCCCGTGACTCTGGCGTAGATGCGTGACCGCCAGATACACTGGCTCCGGAACGGTTCTCGTCGACAACGGGATGATCGAATAACCGTTCGTCAGGATGGCATGGCCCGTATAGTCAAAGGCGCCATAGTGAGCGCTGACGACAATACCGCCCTTACCAGCCGCCTGGACGCGATCCAGACGACCCCAACTCTCGGCCGATCCAATAACCGCGGTGCGTAAATCATCGGCGGAGAGACGCGCAACGCGCATGAGATCATAGAAGTTCCGGGCACTGAAATGGAAGACTCGTCGCGCGAGCTTGCGGACTTCTGGGTCCGTTTCGGCACGCCCCAGTACATGGGCAAGGTTCGCACGGACGTTTCGCCGGTAGGTCGGTGTGAAAGCATAGATCAGATCACCGCAGCGGTCGCTCAGCCAGTAGCCGACGCTCACGGGCAAGAACTGCCCGATCGCGCCAAGAAACGTCGCGAGCTTCAATACAAATCGGGCTTTGATTGACCGGCGCTGACTGTTCCGGCGAGCCTGCATGACGATACCCCGCGAACCACGACGCTCAGCGAAATTCTTCGATGGACCATCCAAGCCGCTGGGCGACCAATCTTAGACGTTCATTGGGATTAATGCAGACCGGATGCCCAAAGAGACTCAGGACCGGCTCATCGGAGTGATGATCGGCGTAGCAGAATGAGCGCTGAAGCTCGATCTTGAAGTCCCTGGCAAACCGTTGAATCAGGAGCACCTTGCCGCCACCATAGGGATGAGGACCAATCAACCGTCCCGTGAAGCGATCCCCACGCGATTCAAGCGTGCTGCAGATCACGTGCTCAACCCCAAGTGCGTGCGCCATCGGACCAATGAGCTGTGGGATCGAGCCCGAGAGCAGCACCGGCTGATGACCTTCTCGCACGTGGCTCTGGATGCGCTGGATTCCGGCGAGCGACAGCCTGGGGCGAATCCGCTCTTCGAAACAGCGGGAGCCGAGTTCGGCGACCTGATCGACCGACGTTCCGCGAAGATAGGGACGGTGACGCCGCGTGGCCTTGATCGGACTATTGCGACCTTTCACCGCGATGAATCGCGCCGTCTCGAGCAGTCCACGCAGACCGACCACTCGTTCCCGAATCAAATAGTTCAGGAAAACCCGTTCCGCCGTGGTGTCCGGCAGGAGCGTGCGATCGACATCGAACACCGCTGCGATCATCCGTTTGTCCGTTTCGGCTCGCGCACGTAGTACATCGCGTCGATGAGCACGGGGACTCCGCGGACGACGGTCAGGGCAAGTGCCGAATAGACCATGAACCACCCGAAGATGCGCGCCGAGTCGTGCGCGTAGAAGTGAGCGAAACCCTTGTCGGGCGCGAGGTGGGATGCGAACAGGCTGGTGAGGAAGACAAAGCCGAGCGCCTTGGCGAAGCCATAGAAGGCGCGCATGAACCGCGACGCGGCAATGAATTGGGAGACCGGAGTGCGCATCATCGTGTTCTCACCAAAAGCCGACTTCCCAGCCGTGAGGGCGACACCTCGCATCGCATCGACGAAGAACCCCCTCGTGAGCACGAGTATCGGCGCCCAGACTCCAATCAGACCTAATTCGGCAAAGACCACCCACAGCGCGTTCTCGACCACGCGATCTCCAGCGATGTCGATGATCGCACCGAACTCACTGGTCGAGCCTCTGCGACGAGCCACGAAGCCATCCAGCGAGTCGCTCGCAAAGACAATGGCCACCAGGAGAACGCACCAGGTAACAACGGTATACGAGCGGGTGTACATGAGAACGATCGTCACGAACAGGAGGACTAACCGACCAATCGTGATCAGGTTCGCCATGTCTCTCCTGCCCGATGCGGCTGAACTCATCTGACGCCCGGATCGGTTTCCGGACCAACCAGGTGACACAGTCCGCAGCGACTAAACCCGGCCCATTATAACAGAGTGACCGCCCTGTTTTGGTTGAAGAGGCGCGCTTTCTCGTCTATCTGAATCCGGCAAAGACGATCGATTCCTCGTCGCTTGGGCCTCGGCAGGCTAGCGGATAAGGGTAATCAGGGCAACCCAGGCAACGACTTGAACCATACAGGACGATGCGAGAAGAAACCGGGCGGCGAAACGGTCGAACGTCTCGATGCTCCAGGCCAGAATGAGGTTCGCGATTGCCACCAGCGCCGTGATAATTGGAACCACCCAGATCTCTCTCGGAGAGCCGATCCGGTCCGGATCGCCATTTACGTTCCAATGCAGGGCGATCGATGACGGAAGGCTGTCATACCGCACGAGAATGAAGACGACCATCACCGCATTGAGCAGGACCGCAATCCCGAGGAACGACAGCGCCACCGGATCATTCAGGACATGCGGCCGGGAGAAGATCGTCCGCTCGCGTGGCCGGGCCGCCTCACGCCCGTTCGATCCATTCGACAGCGGTTGTTCGGCGCCCGCCGGAGGGGGGAGTTTTCCGCCACGCGGCGCGATGACCGGGTGCTCCCTCGCCCAATCCGCCTCGGCCAACCTCCCACCCTCTTCACCTGGAAGACTGACTGAGTGGGCACCGGACGGTCCGTCGTCGAGCGCGCGTCGCAGACGCTCGAATTCTTCGACGAAGAGAACCGGACGCTCGGGCGAGATGGCGAACTGCTGGTCGGCGGTGACGATCAGGAGTTGACGGCGCACGGGCAGCGTGGCCACGACCGTTACTGGCCCAGACGGTCCAACCGCCGCGCTGACGTAGTACCCGGTCCAGAAGCGCTGCCACCGGGCCGGATTATCGCCCAGGCGGTCCACCGCGGGCAGGATCTGCTGGATCGATGACAATTCGATGACGTGTCGCTGCCAGGCCCAGCGAATGACGAGAACATCGGAGGAGAATTCGTAACTGATGGTTGCGTAGCCATAGACCAGCACCGCCAACGCCGCTGCGAGCGCCACGAGCACCAGCAGGAAGAGCCAGGAAAGCACCACGGGAATCGGCAATCCGGTATGGCCGGTGATCTGTACCAGTGTGCCACCGGCTAACACCAACGAAAGGACGATCCCGAGAATGCCAATGAGACCGCCCGGGGAGGCGGCGGACTGCCAGGTCGTTGCGATATCAGGGCCTGCAGCGACCTTCATACGACCGTCCCGAAAACGAATTACGAATAGACTGGCGTAAGCCAGCCCGAGTACGCTTCAATCTTGCCATGGACGATATCCATGTAGGTACGCACCAACTGCGCCGTCGTCGCACCAGGTTCGCCGGTTCCGATCGCCCGGTGATCGACCGACGTCACCGGCAGCACCTGTGCGCCAGTTCCGCACAGGAAGATTTCATCGGCACCGTAGAGCTCGCTGCGGTCGATCGAGCGCTCGACCGTCTCTATCCCGAGTTCTTGCTGAGCGACGGTGATCATGGTGTCGCGCGTGATGCCCATCAGGATATTATCAGTCGGCGGAGGCGTGATCAGCTTTCCGTTCACCACCAGAAAGATATTCTCGGCGCTACCCTCTGACACGTGTCCGTCATCGGTAAGCATGACGGCTTCGTCGAACCCGTTCAATACGGCTTCGCTCTTCGCCAGCGCGGAATTGACGTAGATGCCGGTAATCTTCGCGCGGGCCGGGGCCGCGTTGTCGTCTACACGACGCCAGGAACTGACGCCCGCGCTAAGCCCGCCTTTTTTCTCGACATAGTCTCCGAACGGGACGGCGAACATGGTAAACGCATCGATCAGATTGTGCAGGCGAACGCCAATGCCTTCGGACGCCTTGTAGGCCAGCGGCCGAATGTAGACATCCGTCTTGAATTGACTCCTCTGCAGCAGTTCGACACAGATCTGAGCCAATTGTTCGACCGAGTAGCTCAACTCAATCATCAGCACGCCGCGGCTACGTTCGAAGCGGCGCAGGTGATCTTCCAAACGAAAGATTCTAAGTTGGCCGTCCTCTTCGTTCCAGTAGGCGCGGATCCCTTCGAAACACCCGGTGCCGTAATTGAAGCCGTGCGTCATCACGCCGATCTTTGCTTCGCTCAGCGGCACGAACTCGTCATTGAAATAGCAGACCGGTGGGTCACTCACCGGGGCCTCCCGTCACCATCAACAATCGGCCGAACCATGAATACCCGGAACAGAGACGGCACCTGCCACGGTGACAGGTGCCGTTCGACTCTTACGGTGTGGGCGTCGCCGCCGGTGGGCTACCAGCCCCTGGAGTTGCCGACGGTGCCGGAGTCGGAGTCGCCGTCGGGAGCGGCGTTGGTGTCGGCGGAGCATCGGGCGGCGCCGTGAATTGCGTCTCCTGTGTTGGGACCGGCTCGGGGGAACTGACGTTCCACTTGATCTTGGCGTTCTTGCGCGCCTGATCAAGCCAGTCGTTGACCTTCGTGGTTCGCAACTGCGTCAGCGTGCTGGTCGTAATCGGCCGGTCCTCCTGCTTGTCGACGACCTTGACGATCTCCCAGCCATACTTGTCCTGGAACGGCTGACTAACTTCACCTGGTTTGAGCGAGAACGCCACCTTGTCGAATTCTGGCGGCATGATGTTCTCGGGAATCCAGCCCAAGTCTCCACCATTCGGCGCCGTCGTACTGTCGGTGCTCTTGGCCTTGGCCACATCCTCAAAACTCTGGTTCTTCAGCTCGTTGGCCACAAGCGAGTTCGCCGCGTCTTGCGTCGCGACCAGAATGTGCTCGGCATGAATCTGCGTGGCTCGGGTCGGAACCTGAGTCTCAAGTTTGTCCGATACCTTCTGCCGCGCCAGCGCGGGTTTGAGGGCCAGTCGCCGAAAGTCGGACACGCTCATATCGGCCTGCTTCAAGATCGAACTCGTGAACTGCGAGAAGTTCGACTCCGCCGTTGCTCGGGCATCTGACGGGCTCATTGTCGGCGTCGGAGACGCCTCGGTGGGAGATGCCGACGGGGTGCCGTTTTGGCTCGCAGTCGGGGTTCCTGAGGCGTTTGGAGTCGCCTCCGGAGTAGCGGCGGCAGGGGGCTCCGTTGCGGTACCGATTGATGTCGCTGTGGGAGAACCGGCCGCTGGACTTGCGCTCGGTGTCGCGGCTTCCGCACTTGCGGTCGCTTGCGCCTGGGCCGTAGCCGTCGCCCAGGAAGCCGCGGTTGGGTCAACCGGCAGGGTCGGCGTTGGGCTGCCGATTGGGGCCGGAGCGAACTGCTGCGCCTGATATTCATCGAGGTCTGACTGGCTGATTGAGAGGCCCAGATCGTTCAAGCTGTTCAGCACGACCTGATCCGTGACCATCTGATCAAGTGTCTGCGCGTTGACCGCGTCGCTTTTGACGGTCGCGAGTTGCGTCTGCGCTTGCTGAGCCAGAGACTTGTATTGCGTTGCCTGATCGCCAGTCGAAAACTGGGCCATCTGGCTATACTGCGACTCCTGGTTCAGCAAGTCGAGCTTACGCACTTTCCAGTAGTCGGAGCGGGAAATATCGACACCGTTTACTGATGCCAGCGTTTGCCCCGGGAAGTAGATGTACTGGTAGTACGCGCCGCCCGAGAGGACCAGTACCAGCACGATTGCCGTGATCGAGATCCCAATAATGAGAAGTCGTCGCTGCGATTCCTCGCGTTCGCGACGAGAGACCCGACGGGTTCTGCTGTTTCTTCCAGTAACCGACGCAGTCCAATTGCGGAAACGTTCGAACATCCCGATGCTTTCGACTCTCTGCTAACCACGAGCGGGCGACGACCCGCGCGATCCAGATCATGCGGATGACCTGGCGAACTCGCGTCACGCCGCGCGGCGGTCGCCCGCTAGACCACCGTTCTTCTTACTGTGCGAAGGGAACCAGCGCGAGGTGGCGCGCCCGTTTAATGGCGATCGCCAGCGCACGCTGATGCTTGGCGCATGTCCCGGTTTGTCGTCGCGGCTCAATCTTGCCGCGGTCCGAGATGTATCGGCGAAGTCGACCAAAATCCTTGTAGTCGATGTCCTCCACCTGATCCATGCAGAAATTACAGACTTTCCGACGCGGATAATAGCGACTTCCGCCTCCGAACCGGCGCCGGGGCCGGTCGCTCGATCCGCCATCGTCGGACCGCCCGCGCGGTCCTGAACTTCTTCGATCGTCAGCCATTGATTAATAGTCACTCCGCTCTTAAGTACGACTTGCAGACATTGTTGAATTTAGAAAGGCACGTCGTCGAAGTCTTCGTCGTCGAAGCTCTCACCGGATGCGGGCGCCGTGCCGCGAGACGTCTGCTCGCGAGGTCCGCCGCCGGTGCGCTCGCCACGAGGAGTCAAAATGAGCATCTCGTTGGCGATGACGTCGACGGAAGTTCGCTCGGTACCGTCGTTCGCGGTATAGCGCCGGGTCGTCAACCGTCCCTCGACGTAGACTTGCGTGCCCTTGCCAAGATATTGATCGGCAATCTCCGCCAGCCGGTTCCAGCAGACGATTCGGAACCATTCTGTCTCGTCCGAATACTCGCCTTCCTGGTTGCGGCGACGGCGATTCACTGCCAGCGAGAAGTCGGTCACCGCGGTGCCGCTCGGAGTGAAGCGCATCTCAGGGTCCCGACCGAGGTTACCGATCAGCATAATTTTGTTCAGACCCCGTGACATCTTCCACTCCAATCTCGTCCCAGCCGTACGGCACGACCATACCAGCTGACACGCTACTCCTCGGTTTCGTCCGATTCCTCTTCGTCGTCCTCATCGGAGACGTCTTCGGCATCAGCTTCGGTATCAGCATCTTCATCGGACGCATCTTCATCCGGTTCGGACGATGACTCAACTTCGACCTCGTCGGTCGAACTCTCCTCCGTCGACTCGGTCTCGTCCTCCGAGACGTGAAGATGTTCTTGACGTACGAGAAGATAACGAATGACCCGCTCGTCCAGCTTCAAATCGCGCTCGATGTCACCAAGCGCTGTGGGAGATCCCAAGAACTGGTAGAGGACATAGGTAGCGTCGCGGAAACGCTCGATCGGATAGGCGAGGCGACGACGTCCCCATGGAGTATCTCGCTTGAGGTAGTGGATCTCGGCGCCGTTCGAGGTGACGTAGCCGCTAATCTGGTCGACGGCGGCCGATAATGCCTCGTCTGTGACTTCCGGGTTGATCAATACCATCAACTCGTATCCGCGAGGCGCACGATGAAATTCGCGCAACGATTCCCCCTTTCTCCGGGTTTACGCTGGTTCTCCGCCGGACCGTTGCTATCCGGGTTGGACTCAGCGCAGAAAGGCAACACGCCGGGGAAGTCCCTCGGCGGATCCGGCATCTCCATTGGCCGGAAACTGGTCGATTATAACATCGTGTCGAGAGCGGGCACAGACGACAATGCTGATTGACTCCTACCCGCCGGGAACCGGACCAAGGGCGGCACCACAATGCGCGCACCATTCGGCGTTGGGGAGCGATACGGTGCCACATTGGGAACAGACACGCACCTCCGGCCGGACTCGCTTGCCGCAGTAGCCACAAAACTCCGCGTCGACCTGGAGCGGCTTGCCGCACTGCGGGCACTCGCCCTCGACGCTCGGCTCAATTCCCAATTTGGCCTCGAGCGTCGCGATCCGCCTTTGCTGTTCGATCGGCTCGAGTTTGCGTTGATTCACATAGCCGCGGGCATACTGATACAGTCCGTAGAACGGGTAGAACCCGAGGACATACGGTACGACGACCAGGTACAGGAACAGAACCAGACAACCGTTCGCGCCGCCTTGTTGTCCTCGAAACCATCGGTGGGCGGCGATGGCCCGCACGAATCCGTTCCAATTGAAGGCAACCAGCGCCGCGTAGACCGCCAGGTAGAGCAGCGTTCCAGCTGACGCCACGTAGCCGCCCGCGCCGAGCATCAGAAATCCCGCGAGCAGCCCCGTCGCGAGTAGCGCCAGAACCCAACCATAGTATCGCCGGGATGATGGCGACGGAATATCCAGGGCACCGCTGCTCACATTGGACATGTTCCCCTGCTCGCTCGTCTGTCACGAATTGCGTCTTGGCCGGTAGCATCAGTATATATCCCGCGGTGATGAACGGAACGAGGAACAATCAATGTTCAGCACCGTGACCGCAATCTCCTCTTCATTGCCGTCACATGGGCCTGATCCTATAATCGAGGAATCACCGAATTGGCCGGTATTCGCGGTCGTTTCCCGCCGGTTGTGTCTGGTTCATTCGGAGATCCTACAAAGTTGTCCGCTCGCGCTAGGAGCGTTGGTGCGTCCCTCCCGCCGATCCTCTCATGGCGGTCGTGCTGTTCCTCGGTCTTCTCTCACTTCTCCCCGGATGTGCGATTCGCTCGAGCAACCCAACGGCGACCCCGGGGCCAAGCCCGGAAACCGATGCCACGCCCATCGCGACGGTGAAACCTGAAAAAGGCGGCACACTCGTCGTGGCGGTGCCGTCCGAACCCGACGTTCTCAATTTCACGCTGACGAATAACCCGGTGACGCTCGACACCCTTAGCGCTCTCGATGCACGCATGATTCGAATCACCGCGGACGGTACCTACGATCCGCAGCTCTTGACCGATGTCCCAACGCTTGAAAACAACGGTGTCTCGGCCGATGGTCTCCTGTGGGTTCTCCACTTTCGCCCCGATCTGACCTGGTCTGACGGAAAACCGCTCGACGCTCGGGATTTTCAGTTCACCTGGAAGACGATCACGAACAGCCGGTATCCGGCCGTAAGCCGCGAAGGCTGGAACAACATTTCGAGCATCGCGCTGAGCCCAGATTATCTGACGGCAACTGTGTCGCTCAATTCACCGTCGGGCGACCTGCTGGACACGATCCTCGCAGGCGGCAGCGAGTCTCGTGCCGGTTTCCTGCTCCCGATGCACGTCTTCGAGGATGTGCCGCTGACGGAGATCGCCCGGTCGTCCTACGGCGATGCCGCGCACGTCGGCAGCGGTCCGTTCATGCTGGCGAAGTGGTCTCAGAACCACCAGCTCTCGATGGAACGAAACGATCACTACTTCGGCCAATCGGCACGTCTCGATAAGATCGTGCTTCAGTTCATCTCAGATCCGCAAGAGATTATGTCCAGTATGTCGACCGGTGAAATTGATCTCGGAATCGACCTTCCCGAAGCATCAGTCGTTGACATCCGGCAAATTCAGAATTTGACGCTGGAAGTGACGCCAATGGCTGGCGCTGTGGAGATGCTGGCCGTCAATCTGGACGACCCGGAGCATCTCACGCAGCCAAGCCCGGTGCTCGCAGACCTCGGAGTACGGCGCGCAATGATCCTCGGTTTCAATCGGCAGAAAGTCATCGACGACCTACTGAGTGGCCAAACCTCGGTCGCGATCTCGCCGCTGGACTACACGGGTTGGGTTCCGCCGGATTTGAAGCCGTATTCGTACGATCCCGCTGAAGCCCGGCAGGCGCTCGACGTCGCTGGCTGGGCGATGCAGAGCGATGGTGTTCGCGCCAAGAAAGGCGTCCGGCTCAGCTTCATCTTGACGGGACTTCAGGGTGACACCCCGGCGGAGGTGCTGCAGCAACGGATCGAGAAGCTGTTTGTGGATGACATGGCCGCAATCGGCATCGAGGTCGATCTCCGCGACGTGTCGTCCGACGAACTGAATGCCGAGCTTGAAATCCGGGGGGATTTTGTCGAACCGTGCGTTTCAGGTCGTCAACCTGCCGAACGACCAGCGCTCGGACGTCGGCCAGTTCGCCGCGCGCTTCGATAGTGAAAGCGTGCCCACCGCTAGCAACCCGAGCGGCGGCAACATCATGGGGTATTCGAATCTGGCGGTCGATTCAGCGATCGAAGGCGAGAGCCGAGCCATCGACCGGCAGTCGCGCGCGGAGTTCCTCTATGCGGCGCAGCGCTCGATCTATCGGGAATTGCCCGTGATTCCGATCTACGATCACATTCAGGTCGACGCAAGCCAGTCGTATGTGAATGGGCTCAAGTCGGGACCGCGGTCAGGGCTCTGGTGGAACACGGAGGAATGGTGGATCAACCGTTCGGCGGCTGCACAGTAACGAACCTCAGCCGCTGGGACGAGTGGGACCGCCGTCATCGAGCGTCTCGGCGGGGCTGAGAACCGTCGCCCCTTCATACTCAACGTCGAGGAGTTTCGCGGTACCCGGGATCTCCGTGTCGTTGGCGATCCAGTCGAGCGCGGCAACCACGTCAGGGGCCCGCTCGGCCGCGACGAATGAAAGGACAGTGGGCCCAGCGCCACTGAGGCACGCCCCATACGCTCCGGAATCGAGCGCGGCCACGATCATCGGCTCGACGTGGGGAAAGAGCGTGGCCCGATAGGGCTGGTGCAGCGCGTCACGCATCGCTTCTCGAAACGCCCCGAAATCACCCTGAGTCAGCGCCAGAACCAGAAGCGCGCATCGTCCGAGATTCCCGACCGCGTCGCGACGGGGAACCGAATCTGGAATGACCGCCCGTGCGTCTGACGTGAGGGCCGGGGAATCTGGAATGAAGACGACAACGCGCGTCTCACCATTGACCGGGACTCTCCGCACGATGAACTCCCGCTCCGCCATCAACGAGAGCGTGACGCCGCCAAAGAGGGACGCCGACACGTTGTCGCCATGCCCCTCGATCGATGCAGCCAACTCGAACAGGCGATGCTCGGAGAGAGGATCACCAAGAAGATGATTTCCGGCGACCAAGCCAGCCACCAGCGCCGTGGCCGAACTCCCCAGCCCACGAGCCACTGGAATTTCGGTCTTCACATGAATTCGGCAGGCCGGTACCGGCTGTCCAGCCGCCTGCGCGGCGACCTTCAGGCCATGCTCGATCAAGTTTTCGCCGCCGCCGAGGTCTGGTCCGCCCGTGACGTGCACACCCTCACCCACCGGCTCCACGTCGAGCGACGTGAACAAGTTGAGCGCGATGGCAAGCGTATCGAAGCCTGAGCCAAGATTCGCGCTCGACGCCGGGACCCTAACGCTGAAGCGCACTGGCCAGCACTCCCTCCAGCGCGTCAAGTGTTGGATCGATCACGACCGGTCGGTTCGCGAGTGGCCGCTGTTCCGCTCCCTCACCCAGGTGGTAGTCAATGACCACGTCCGCGTCTTTCATCAGGTTACCGGTCAGCACACCGGCGACCGACACCGAGCCTGCGATCGTGCCCGATTGACGCAGCTTACGCAGACCAGCCAGGGTAGCTGCGGAAGCCGGCTCGCAGCCGATTCCAGCGCGGTCAATCATCGCTTTGGCATCAAGGATCTCCGCATCCGAAACGGCCTCGACGACACCGTTCGACTGTTGGATCGTGCGGCGCGCTCGTGTGTAGCTGACGGGATCGCCGATCCTGATGGCAGAGGCGACTGTGGTTGCTTCCACCGGCTCATAGGCACGGAAGTCGCTGCGAAACGCTTCGTAGAATGGAGCCGACCCGGCTGCCTGAACCACCGCGACACGCGGAGGTTTGGGGATGAGACCGGACGTCGCCAGATCACGCAGCGCCAGGCCCAGAGCGCTCGTATTCCCTAGATTTCCACCCGGTAGGACGATCCAATCGGGCAGTGTCCAGTCGAGTTGCTGCAGCAGGTCGAAGAAGATCGACTTCTGACCCTCGAGCCTGAAGGGGTTGATGGAGTTCAGCAGGTAGATGTCGTAGGCTGCGCTCGCCGCCTGTACCAGCTTCATCGCGGCATCAAAATCGCCGCGGATCTGCACGATCGTCGCGCCATACGCAATCGTCTGGCTCAACTTTGCCGCCGAAATCTTCCCCTCGGGGATGAAGACGATCGACGGGATCCCGGCAAGCGCGGCATACGAAGCGACCGAGGCGGACGTATTTCCGGTGGAGGCACAGGCCACGACGCGGGCGCCGACCCACTTCGCGTGGCTCGTCGCCACGGTCATCCCACGATCTTTGAACGACCCCGTGGGATTCTCTCCCTCGTGCTTCAGGACCAGGCGATCGACTCCAGCCCAGTCGGACAACTCCTGCGACTCATACAGATTCGTGTTACCTTCGGGCTTGGTCACAATGAACTGCTCTGGAATGGTCGGAAGGAGTTCTCGGAACCTCCACACGCCGCTCCGGTCAAGCCGGCCCTTGCTCCCGAGCCGGCTGTCGAACAGGTCACTCGAGATCGACGTTTCGAGGTCCAGCGCGACATCCAGCAAGCCGCCGCAATCACACCGGTTTCGCGCTTCATCGGCCGGGTAAGTTGTCCCACATTCAAGACACTGGAGACGCACGTCAGGTCCTTTCGTCGCTAGCAACCCTGAGCAACAAGATGGCACAGGCGACGCCTGTGCCATCTGAATCTGCTCGATTCGCGCGTGAGACGGTGCGACTAGCTCATTCGACGTGGGTCGAGAGCGTCGCGGAGACCGTCACCGACGTAATTGATGCAGAGCACGGTCAAGAAGATCGCCATTCCGGGGAAGATCGTCATCCAGGCATTGATCTGGATGAAGTTCTGCGCCTCGAACAGCAACCGGCCCCATGACGGCGTATCCGGCGGGAAGCCCAGGCCCAGGAAGGAGAGCGTCGACTCGGTGATGATGGCCTGCGCCACACCGAGCGTCGCAGCGACGATAACCGGGCTCAGCACGTTCGGCAGGATGTGCTTGAAGATGATCGAGGGCGTGCTGACGCCGACACTTCGTGCGGCCTCGATGAATTCCTTCTCTTTCAATGAGAGGAATGAACCACGCACAAGACGTGACACCGGCATCCAGTTGAGCGCGCCGATAACGAACACAATCAACAGGAAGGTGCCGAGAACGATTCCGAAGCGGGCCCGCATCGTGTCCTGGAACAGGTAGATAGTCAGGAGCAACAGCGGCAGAGTCGGCAGCGAGAGGAACATATCGGTGATTCGCATAAGGGTTGAATCGATGAATCCGCCGAAATATCCAGAGATAGCACCGACCAATGTTCCGACGATGATCGCGACCAGCGCCGAGACGAGGCCGACGGAGATCGAGACCCGGCCGCCCCACAAAACGCGCGCAAACGTGTCATGCCCCATGTCGTCGGTGCCCATCGGATGAGCGAACGACGGTAACTTGTAGGCATCAGAAAATCCGAATGAGTTGTAACCGTGATTCCACAGCGGGTACCCAATGATCGTCGCAACCACGATGACCATGAGAACGACCAGACTCACCATCGCCAAGTGGTGACGCCTGAACTGCCGCCATGCGTCGCTCCACAGAGAGCGTGCGTGCTTGCTCCGCAACCCTGTAAGTGCGGACGCTTCAGAACCCGCCTCAGCCGCGTCTGCAGGATTCTGGGCTCTTTGTTCGGTGACTTCTGACATCAGGAATGCCTCCTCACTCCCAAGCCCAGCGGCCTACGAGTACTTGATTCGTGGGTCGAATACCCCGTAAAGGATGTCCGCGACGAGGTTGAATATAATCACCAACACCGCGAAGATAAAGGACGTGGCCATGACAACCGGCGTGTCGCTGGCGTTGATGGCCGTGATCGTCAGGGAACCAATTCCAGGCACCCGGAAGATCTGCTCCGTCACAATCGCGCCGGTGAAGACACCAGGAACACCAAGCGCGATGATCGTCACCACGGGGATCAGCGCATTCTTCAACGCATGCCGGTTGATAACCGAGCCCTCATGCAGGCCCTTGGCGCGAGCCGTTCGCACGTAATCCTGATGGATCACTTCCAGCATCGACGCGCGGACATAGCGAGCCAGAGTCGCCGTCTGGAACAACGCCAGCACGGTGATCGGCATGATTGCCTGTTTAATATGTAACCAGACGCCCTCTAGCCCCGTCTGATCTATATTCGACCTGTAGATCATCGGGAACCACCCAAGTTTGATGGTGAAGAGGATGATGAATAACAGGCCAGTGAAGAAGGTGGGCAACGAGAATCCAATGAAGGAAATCGTCGTCGCCACGTTATCGAAGATCGAATACTGCTTCACTGCCCCGATTATTCCGACAGGTATGGCAAGCAAGATTGAAATCAGATAGGACGTGCCGATGATTGCGAGCGTAACGGGTAGGCGCGCCTTGATCTGATCGAGAACCGGGGAACGTGTCTGGAATGAATAACCGAAGTCTCCGTGCATCAGCGAGGTAAACCAGCGAGCGTAGCGGACGGGAATTGGATCGTCCAAACCCATACTCTTACGAATTTGTTGGCGTACCTGAGGTGGAACAGATGGGTTCATTGCGAATTCGGCCAAGGGGTCGCCCGGAGCTAGAGCCAGAATCGTGAAGATCACCATACTGATCGCAACCAAGGTCGGAACTGCGATAAGGATCCGACGTACCAAATACCTCGTCATCGGACTCTCTTCTCCCCACGTATAAAGTCAGTCTGACTGACGACTTGTTGGACGAAAGACAGGTCGAGGAACGGAGTGCGTCGATTATCACTCGCCAATGGGGCCCATCATATCATGCGCAAACTCTGGCCGTCACCCCTTGGATTGACAAGCACGCCGCCTGCCACGCACCCGAGAACCGAGGGGGAATTCGAGCCACAATACGCGCTGGCAACGACGCGATGTGTGCACGCACGCGACGGGCAAAAGAACTGGCGGTGCGAACCGTAGCCGCACCGCCAGAACCAGTCACCGAAACGACCGGAGTCAAGCAGGCTCTCGCCTTACATCGTCCAGTTCTCGATGTTCCACAGGTTCGTCACCCATGGGGACAGGTTGAGGTTCTTGAGCTTCTTGCTGATGCCAGAGACACCGTTTCGCTGGATCAGCGGGATCTCGACCACCTGATTGACCACCAGGTCATTCATGGTGATGAACAACGGCGCCTGCTTGCTCGGATCCAACTCCGTCTGCGCCGCTTTGTACGCCGCGTCGTAGTCAGCGTTCTGCCAGCGCTCGACGTTGTTCCCGGCCCAGGAGTTTGACTTCTGCGCGAGGTTCTTCGGGTCACCCCACCACGAGACCATGTAGTCCAGCGGATAGGGGGTCGTCGGGCCGTTGGTGAACATCTCGATGTCGGTGTAGAAGTGGGACGCCGTGTCGTTGTTCCCGGCGTCGGACGAGAAGTAGACACCGGCATCGACCGTCTTCAGCGTGACATCCACGCCGATCTGCGCGAACCCCTGCTTGACGATCTCCTGCTCCTTCTGGCGCAGGGAGTTGACCGACGTCTGGTAGACGATCTTCGTCTGCACGCCGTCCTTGGCCCGCACGCTGCCACTCTTGGCCCAGCCGGCGTCGTCCAGCAGTTGATTCGCCGCGGCTGTATCGAACTTCCAGCTGGTGTTCGGTGAGGTAAAGGCTGGCGGCGCGACCAGGATGTTGGAGGTTGCCGTACCGGTATCGCCGTAGAGCTGGGTCGCCATGACATCCCGCTGGATGGCCAGGGCATAGGCTTGCCGGACCTTGAGATCGGACTGGAACGGATGCGGCGCCTGGAGGCTCGACTTCTCGCCGTTCACGTCCTTGTTCGGGTCAGTCAGGTTGACCAGAATACGCTCGACACCGGTGCCTGGGTTGATGAGCACGTCGCCAGGGTTGGAATCCCCCTTGAGCGACTGGAGCACGCCCCACTCGACCTGCAGGTTCCAGGCGAAATCCGCCTCGCCGGTCTGGATCGCCGCGCGTGCCGCACTGGCTGCGTCGCCACCGCCCTTGAGGTAGACCGTCTTGAAGTACGGCTTGTCGGGATCACGGAACTTGTCGTTGATCGAGTAGGAGACGTGGTCACCCGCCTGGAACTCATCGACTTTATACGGCCCGGTGCCGATCGGTTTGAGGTTGAAGGGGGCATTGCGCGCCGCGGCACCGACCGAGTCCTTCAGCACATGCTGCGGCAAAATTCGGCCATAGTCACCACAGAAGACGCCATACCAGCCGGGCGTCGGATCCTTGAAGTTGATCTTGACGGTCGTCGGATCCACGGCATCGACTGAGTCGATGACGGCGTAGTTGCCGGCGGTCGTGGCGGCGGTCGCTTCGTTGGAGACGTAGTCGAAGGTGAACTTCACATCGTCGGCGGTGAAGGGCTCACCATCCGACCAGGTCACTCCCTGCTTGAGCTTCCAGGTGACGCTCTTGCCATCCTGGGCCACGCCGCCATTGTCGAGACTTGGAATCTCAGCGCCAAGGATGGCGACCATTTTTCCGTCTGGATCGAAGTCGGCCAGCGGCTCGAGGACTGGACGCGACGCGTCGTAGTCCTTGGTGCCCTGGGAGAGATGCGAGTTGAGAATCGTCGGCGCCTGCCACCAGAGCAGCTTGAGCTGGTCGCCCTTGCCCCGGCCGCCGCCGCCTGCCGTCTGAGTGGCAGTCGACGCACTGGTCGGGCTTGCGCTCGCGGCGGTCGAGGCGGTGGTTGCCGCCGAGGTCGCTGTCGTTCCGCCACTACTGCTGGTCGCGGTCGACGCGGAGGCCGTTGTCGGGGTGGACTTCGATGAGCTACCACACGCGGCGAGCAACGCCGCGATAGCTGGAGCTGACAGCCCCAGTGCGGCCGCGCGTTTCAGTACCTGACGGCGCGACATCGCGCCCGAAATTGCCTGCTCGTACAGGCGCTGAAGGTCCTGGTCTACCATGCGGGTTCTCCTCCTGCAGCGGTGGCTTCGTAGCCACAACCCTTTGGACTAAGACGCATCAGGTCTCGACTGATCAATTTCGACCGGGATACTGAGACGCACCTCCTCGACTGCGATTGACTTGCCTTCGGACTCGCGTTCACCCACGCCTCTGCACATGGGTTTCAGCGGCTGACGGTCGAACAGCCAGCAATATCGAGCAAGTTCCAAAAAACTGGGACATTCTAATGACCGCCACGTCGCTTGTCAAGGCAACGCGGCGTCAGGTGATCGCCCGGTGGAGAGCCTGGCGCCTGAGCTCCCGTGATCCACAGCAAGACTCACGTCTCCAGCCCGCGGAGCGTCCGGGTCACATGTATATCTACGTCAAGGGAATCAGGTTGGATCGAAACGCGGTATATGTCGCGCGCGGCTTCGATCGAGACGAGCCCGTCGATAACGTCGTCGCGCACGAGCTCGGGGTCACGCTTAGCAGGTTCGAAATACCCGCCGCCGCCCGGAAGGCGGAACGTCACCTCAGTGCCTGGCGGGAGTTCCCGGGCTCCTTTGGTATCGAAATAACTGCCATCACTGACTTCGATCGCCGCGAAACCGCCGGGAAGTCCGCCTTCGTATCCTGCCGCTTGAAATTTGGTGCGATCGAAGAGCGGCGAGATGATAAACGGGTATTCGCTCCGCACCGCGACGCGCATCTCCTGGCCGCATCCGCCGCGAAACTTGCCGGCCCCAGCCGAATCGGTCACGAGTTCACGCGAGCGAAAGACGATAGGAGCCAAGCTCTCGATTACTTCGGTCGGTACGCCCGCCACACCGCTTGGAAACGCCGCTGCGGAAATGCCGTCCTTCGATGGACGCGCGCCGGTGCCGCCCGAAGAGAACCAGATATAGGTCCATAGTTCTCCGTCGTCGTTCTTGCCGGTGTATTGCATCGACCAGATATTCGCCGCGCCTTCCGCCATCACTCTATTTGGAAGAACCGGAGCGAGCGCCCCGAAGATGGCGCCCGGCAAGAAATGGCCAATCACATGGCGACCGGCGACCGGCGCGGGCCGAACCGCGTTGAGAATCGACCGCGGCGGCGCGGACACCGTGACGGGCCGAAAGCTACCCTCGTTGTTCGGAACCTCCGGCGCCAGCGCGCATTTCAAGGCGTAGGTCGTGTAGGCGTGGGTGTAGTTGAGAACGACGTTGATGCCGCGAATACTTTCCATACTGCTGCCAGCCCAGTCGACGTGCATGGCGTCACCCGACTTTGTGACGGTGACGTGCAACTTGACCGGCGCCTCGTACCCATCCGAGAAGACCTCGTTTTCGTAGACGCCGTCCGGCACCTGGGCAATCGCCTGGCGCATGGCATGCTCCGAACGTTCGACGATCTCGTCGGCCAGCGCGGTAATGTCTTCCAGCCCAAACTCATCCATGAATTCGAGCAGGCGGCTCCCGCCGACGTCATTCGCCGCCACCTGGGCATGAATGTCGCCCAGTACCGGTTCCGGCGCGCGAACGTTGGCTCCCAGCAGCTTCAACAGTTCTGTGTTGGGCTGTCCGGCGGAGTAGAGCTTGGTAATCGGCACGTACAGGCCCTCCTCGAACATCGAGTGAGCGTCGGTGCCATACACCCGCCCGCCGATATCGAGTACGTGGCAGGTGTTGCCGAAGAACGCGACGAGCCGGGTGCCTTGGAAGATGGGGGTGATCACCGTGAAATCGTGCAGGTGCCCCGACGTCTTCTGTGGATCGTTTGTGATCAGCACGTCACCCGGTGCGAGCGTTTCGGGCGGATAGACCGCGAGAAAATGGTGAATGCAGGTCGCCATCGAGTTGATATGGCCGGGCGTCCCGGTCACCGCCTGCGCGATCATCCAGCCACGAGTGTCGAATACCCCGGCCGAGAGATCACCCGACTCACGCACGATCGTGGTGAACGACGTGCGAATGAGGGCAGCAGCCTGCTCGTTCACCGTCGCGATCAGCCGGTTCCAGAGGACCTCGAGCGTGATCGGGTCAATGCGAGTTTCGCGCGTCGTCGTATTCACGGTAGCTCCTCTGTTTCGCAGTCGCGATCAAGACGCTTGGTCGCTCCGGTCTCATCTGCCAAGGTCGAAATCAACCATCAGGTTGCGTGAATCGTCGATCCTGGCGATCCCGCCTGCTCCGACGACCACGGTCGACTCGCGCTCCTCGACAATAGCCGGCCCGTTGAAGCGGTCACCCGGCTTGAGCAGATACCGGTCGTATACTGGCGCCGCTCGGAACGAGCCGCGCGACGGATCATAGACCTCACGCTCCCCTTTGAGCGCGCCCTCAGCACTGTCTTCCCGGTCGCCCGCAAGCCGCAGCGACGGCAGATCCGGCGTAGGACCGGATACCACAACGCGCCAGCCGACCGTCTCGATCGGGTTGCCCGGCGCCGTTCGCTGGTAGAGTCCGCGGTAGAGCTCCTCAAAAGTCTCTTGAATGGATGGAAGGGTATCCTCGCCCAACTCGCCGTCCGGCACAGGAACAGCAATCTCGTGCCCCTGGCCGACGTAGCGCAGTTCGGTCGATCGCAGCACTCGAACGTCCTCCGGAGCGACTCCAGCGCTGCTGAGCAACCCGCGTCCCTCATGCTCCATCTCGGCCAGCATTTGGTTCGCTTCACCCCAGTCGAGCCGGTCGAGACGCATGATCGCCGAGCGCACAAAGTCGAAGGCAATTGGCGCGACCAGGAATCCGATCGTCGACGCCACCCCCGCACCGGCTGGCACGATCATCCCGGGAGCGTGCAGAATGCTCGCCACGCCAAACGCATGGACCGGCCCGGCACCGCCGAAGGCAAAGATCGGATAGCGTCGCGGATCCTTGCCCCGCTCGATGGCGTGGACGCGCGCGGCACTCGCCATATTTTCGTTGACCAATTGATGAATACCCCAGGCCGCCTCGGTCACACTCAAGCCGAGCGGCGTCGCGACTCGTTCTGAGATGGCTCGCTCGGCTGCCGCCCGATCGAGTTTGAGACGGCCGCCCAGGAAGAAATCTGGATCCAGATAGCCGAGCAACAGGTCGGCGTCCGTGACCGTCGGCTCAGCGCCGCCCTGGCCGTAGCACGCCGGGCCCGGAACCGCGCCCGAGCTCCGCGGTCCTATCTTCAGCAACCCAAGCTGATCAACCGCGGCGATGCTGCCGCCACCCGCGCCGATCTCGATCATCTCGATAACCGGAACGCTGACCGGGAAGCCGCTCCCCTTCTTGAACCGGTAGACCCGGCTGACCTCAAATTCGGACGACGTGAGCGGTTTGCCCGAGTCGATCAAGCAGGCCTTGGCCGTCGTTCCGCCCATGTCAAACGACAACAGGTCGTTCACGCCGATCGACCGGCCCAGGTGTGCCGCCGCCAGTGCCCCGGCAGCGGGTCCGGATTCGACCAGCCGGATCGGGTATCGACGTGCCGTCTCAACCGTGCAAATACCGCCGGACGAGAGCATGATGAGCAGGTCGCAATCGATCCCCAACTCACGAAGTGATGCCTCGAGCCGACGGAGGTAGCGGTCGACCACCGGCCGAACGTAGACGTTGCAGATAGTGGTTGAGGTTCGCTCGTACTCGCGTATTTCGGGGACGACGTCAGACGACAGGGAGACGGTCATTCCGGGCGCATGCCTGTCCAGAATCTCACCGATCTTACGTTCGTGCTGTGGGAACCGGTAGCTATGCAGCAGGGCGACGGCGACCGCTTCAATGCCTCCCGCCCTCATCTCCTCGATAAGCGCCAGCACCTCGGCCTCATCGACCTCGTGTTCAACCGTGCCGTCGGCGAGAATTCGCTCGTTCACCTCCAGGCGCCAGCGTCGACGAACCAGCGGCTGAGGCATCTCCAGGAACAGATCATAGAGATCGTAGCGGTGCTCGTGGCCAATCTCGACCGCATCACGGAACCCTTTGGTGGTGATCAGCGCCGTCGAGACGCCGCGCCGCTCGATGAGGGCGTTCGTGACGAGCGTCGTACCGTGGATGATCTGGTGCACACGCGCCGGATCGATGGCGTGACGATCGAGCATCTCCGCGAGGCCGTTCCGCACGGCACGCGCAGGATCGTCCGGTGTGGTGAGTGTCTTGCCGACGGCAAATGTTTGCGATGACTGATCGTAGATGAGCAGGTCGGTAAATGTTCCACCAATGTCGACGCCGACGCTGACGTCTTTGTGTTGATTCAACGTCGCTCCAGATCCAATTGTGTGGCGGTAGGACCGGTTGAGATGGCCCGCTTACCGCGCTGAACTCGCCCAAATGTTCGGCAGTATAGGTGGAATGTCGGAGCCACGCAATCGCACGCGCCGTGACTGGCGCGTCAACGCCGGCTAGTGATGATCCAGGCTCGACCAGAGAACCTCAGCCACGCGGAACGGATCGCTCGAAACCACGCTCGCCGCGTACAACTCCATCGCGCCGAAGTCGGACGTCCGGTTGAGCGGGTCACCGCGATCGACAATACGCACCATTACCGG
Organism: uncultured Chloroflexia bacterium; assembly: GCA_963728335.1. Lineage (GTDB taxonomy): Bacteria > Chloroflexota > Chloroflexia > Thermomicrobiales > Thermomicrobiaceae > CALAGB01. Next base: position 1,779,825 of record CAVSJP010000002.1, on the reverse strand, counting down.
TACGTCGGACCAATCCTCCTCGGTTGGCCCCATTGGCGGCTGAGCCATCACGAGGTTGAACGAGACGACGTTGAGGTCTTCCACAATGCACTGCAGCACCCGGAAGATCGAGGTGGCCAATTGGTCCGTGACGGAGTCGGCGAAGAGCACGATCTCCTTCTCCTTGAGCGGGGTCAGCGTCGCCATCGCCCTGACTCCGTCAAGCGCTCGGCCGAGCCCAAGAGACTCGTGGATCTTGAACAGATCGTCAAAATAGTTCAAGCCGAACTGATCCCGGTAGTGGCGGGCGGCCCTCCGCTGGCGTTCGATCTTCCCATAGTGATGTCCGCGCGTCAGGCTGACCTGCGCGTGTCCATGCGGTATCGACGCACCACTCTTCCAGAGACAGTTCCACATGAAGAGCGGATAGACAGCCGCCGGGTTCTCGGAGTGCGAACGCGCAAACCACTGTTGAGAGACTCTGATCGCGTCTAGCACGATGTCGCGCGTGAAGGCGAGCGGATCGTGCTCGTCGAAGATGATCACGCCGTGGTACCCGTCGTATTTCGCGATGTTGCTCGCGGTGACGGTATGGCTACCACGAATCCTGCCGAAGGTGTCCTCAGGTGTGTTCAACTCCGGCTCGCAAAACGGGTCGGGAGCAGTTTTGGCAATTTCGTTCGCAAGCTCAGCCGGAATTCGCGCTTCGAGCGGCCGGCGCGCTCTCAGCTCGTTGAACAAGGTCTCCTCGAGCGTCTCCCGGTTGGTCACCTTGACGACCTTCTGCGTGGTGACGCGGTCGACTGAGCCAAAATAGCGATCGATCCAGCGGTACATGTGCTCGGGAGGAACCAGGTGGCCGACGGACGACTGCACGCTGAAGATGCGCGCGAACCGATCCTGGACTTCCTGTGACAGCGTTTGCACGACGTCCTGGAGATCCACGATGGCACGCTGCTGTAGGAGGGTATTGAGTGATCGTCTTTCATCCACCGAGCTTGCGCTCCCTTCAGGTCCTCCCTCGCGCGGGAAACCCCGTCCTCACCGCGAAGGCGACACAGCTTATCAGATTGTCACCACGTGCATTGCGATCCGGCGCCGGTTTAACGACGCACCGTCAACATGTCTCCGACCACTCCGAAACCCGTGCATGTTTACTGCCAGGCAGGCGGTCGAATTACACGATCTCTCGCTTGAGTTGGGTCCGTCATCCATTTCGTTGCCGCACTCGCACCATGCCTATGACCACAGCGCGGGCACATGCGAATCGATCGTATCCCCACTCGGAATTTCAAGGGACGAGTACTCTGACGCCGTCACGTCGGTACCGATCAGCACATTCCGCCCGGCGCGAATGTTGTCCGGAACGGTCGCGCCGCGGCCCACCAGCGTGATGCCGGTGTTGAGTCGCTTCGGGTCCAGCCAATTGGACGAAAAGTCGTCGCCGTAACCAAGATAACAGCCCGCCCCGACCGTAACTTCCTTGTCAATGATGCAACGATCGATGACCGTTCCCGGCCCGATGACCGCGTCGGTCATGATGATCGAGTCCCGCACGACCGCGTCGCGGTGAATCACAACTCCGGGCGAGAGAACCGAGTGCTCGACATGACCGCCAATGATGATGCAGCCGTGAGACAGCAGGCTGCGCGACACCGTCGAACCTTCCATGATCTTGGCCGGCGGACGCTCTTCCGAGCGGGTATGGACACGCCAGTTCGGATCGTAGAGGTTCAGACTTGGAACGTCATCGAGTAGCGCCATATTGGCTTCCCAGTAGGACTGCAAGGTTCCGACGTCCTGCCAGTAGCCCTGAAAGCGATAGGCGCAGGCGCGTCCGTGTCGGATCAGGTATGGAATGACCTGATGTCCGAAATCGGTCATCTCGTCAGGTTCCCCATCGAACACCGAAAGCAATGTCTCTCGTTTGAATACATAGATGCCCATGGAGGCAAGGTTGCTGCGCGGTTGGTCGGGCTTCTCGTCGAATTCGGTGACAACGTCATTGTCGTCGACCGACAGCAAGCCAAAGCGACTGGCGTCCTCCCAAGGGACCGGCTGCACCGCGATCGTGACGTCGGCATCTAGTTCACGATGCCGGTCGATCATCGGCGCGTAATTCATGGCGTAAATATGGTCACCGGAGAGTATCAAGACATCGGAGAACTGGCGCCGGGTGACAAAGAAGAGGTTGTGGTAGATCGCGTCGGCCGTTCCCCGGTACCATCCGGAATGGGACCGGCCAAGATACGGCTGAAGGATGACGATGCCGCCGTTGCGTTCACGATCCAGGTCCCACGGGCGACCGTGGCCGATGTGATCGTTCAGAGAGTGCGGCCGGTATTGTGTCAGCACGGCAACGTCGAAAAGACCGGAGTTGACGCAGTTGCTCAAGGCAAAATCGATAATCCGGTATTTTCCGGCGAAGGGCACAGCCGGCTTGGCGCGCTGCCGCGAAAGGATGCTCAAGCGTTCACCCTGGCCACCGGCCAAAATCATGACAGCCACTTGATTCAAACGGAGTCCCCTTTCTGGCTTGTCAGATCACGCCCATCGTTCTTGTTGCAGTGCGAACGGTGTAGGGGTGGCAATGCCACCGTTTCAGCCGAACGCACGGGCGACGTGAGTCTCCTCAGGTTGGCCACGAGGGCTATGCTATACTCGCCAGTATTGCACGACACTCGCCAATAACACGAGTGCTTCGCGATTCTTTGAGGTGATATGCGCGAACTGTTTCGACGACAGCCAAAATTCACTCCGCTCCCGCAGGGAGAGGAGATGGTCTCCATTCCGGACGACCTCTGGACGAAGTGCCCGAAGTGTCATGAGCTCCAGTATTCGAAGGACGCGGAACGCAATTTCTTCGTCTGCCCACGTTGCCACCACCACACCCGCCTTTCGGCCCGGCAACGGATCGCTACGCTGGTTGACGAAGACAGTTTTGTTGAATACGACGCGGAGTTGAAAGCGGCCGACCCGCTCGAATTCGTGGCCAATGGTGAGGCCTATCGTGACAAGGCGGCAGCCGCCGTAAAGAAGACCGGCTCCAATGAGGCGCTGATCTCCGGCACGGCTACGATCGGTCGTGTCCCGATCTCCCTGGCGGTGACCGAGTTCGGGTTCCTTGGAGCGAGCATGGGCTCGGTCTACGGCGAAAAGCTCGTTCGAGCCATTGAGCGCGCGATCGAACAGCGGCACGCGCTGATTACCGTGTCGTCGTCGGGCGGCGCGCGCATGCACGAGAGCATGTTCTCTCTGATGCAGATGGCGAAGACGACGGCGGCGCTCGCCCACCTGGGCGATGCGAAACTGCCGCACGTTGCCGTCCTGACTGATCCGTGTCTGGGCGGCGTCACGGCGAGCTACGCAACGGTGGCTGACGTGATCATTGCGGAGCCCGGCGCCATGATCGGGTTTGCAGGGCCGCGTGTTATCGAGCAAGTTACGCGGCAGAAACTGCCGGATGGATTCCAGACGGCGGAATTTCTTCTCGAACACGGCATGATCGATCTCGTTGTCCCGCGGGGGCAACTCTCCGAGCGGGTGGCGATGATCCTCCGGCACTTCGCCGCGATCAATGCTCCCATAACCGCTGACGGTGACGAACAGACGACCAGCAACGGACGTACGGCGATGAATGGCAAGGTCGATGCCTGATCAGCTTACAGCCTGGGACCGTGTGCAACTTGCCCGGCATCCCGCGCGACCGCACTCCCTCGATTACATCCACAGCCTGGTGCGCGACTTCGTTGAACTACGCGGGGATCGCGTTTTCGGTGACGATCACGCGCTGGTTGGCGGAATTGGCAATTTCCGCGGACGAACGGTCCTCGCGATGGGCCATCAAAAAGGCTCCAACACCCGCGAGAACATCGAGCGCAACTTTGGCATGCCGAAGCCAGAGGGATACCGAAAGGCACTTCGACTGATTCGCCTGGCGGAAAAGTTCGATCTGCCGATTCTGACGTTCATTGACACGCCGGCGGCGGACCCTGGCCTTGGGTCGGAAGAGCGCGGCCAGGCGACCGCAATCGCCGAGAATCTGATCGCCATGGCGGCGATGCGTATACCAGCGATCGCGATCGTCATTGGTGAGGGCGGAAGTGGCGGCGCGCTGGCGATCAGCGTTGCTGACCGAATTCTCATGCTGGAGAACGCGATTTACGCAGTCGCCTCGCCCGAGGCCTGTGCGACGATTCTCTGGAAAGATGCGGCGCAGGCTCCGGCGGCAGCCGAGATCTTGCGCATTACCGCTCGAGAATTAAAGGAATTCGGAATCGCCGACGAGATGATTGCCGAACCGGCACCGGCGCACGAGCAGCCTGCTGCGACCATTCAGCGCGTTGGGGATGCAATCGAGCGGCACCTGCTTCTTGTCGAGGAGTCAATTAACAAATTCGGCATTGACTCGGTCGTCGCAACTCGATATAAAAAGTACCGGCAGATTGGACGGTGGATTGATGAATCCCCTGCGGAGATTCACCAGCCGCCTTCCGGAGAAGAGCAGATCGCTCGTGACCGCGAGACAGCGCCCGCGTCAAGCACGCGTGACTGACGGGCACGGCCCAGCTGGTGCTGAGATGTAAAACCCGCGGCGAACGGAAGTCTGCTCTCCTCAGCAGATGGGGACTCAGTATCGCCCGATACGAGAAATTTGTTCGAGCATGGAAACACGCTACGTCGAGTTGGTCCCACTCTCTCCACAGCATGATGGGAAGGTGATTGTTCCAAACACGCCGTTGGGAGCGCCGACGCTCTACGGAGTTGTCACGGAACAGCACAATCCATAGCGCGAACCCCAACGGGTTACAGTGTGCAGGCTTACGAGCCAACGTCGCCGGCGGGGGATACATGCGCCATCGTCGTTGGCAACGAAGGGCTGGGAAGTGACATTCCACCGAGGACAAACTGCGAAGTACCGCGCGACAATCGTCAGGGGTGCGATAGTCGTGTTTATTTTGTCGGCCATTCTGGTGACGCCTCGCGTCGTCAAAGAGTCCGCGTCAGCGGCGCCAGTCATTCCGTCGGTCGACCCGAATACCGTTGTTCCGCAGAAATTTCAACAGAACGGCGCCTGGAGTGAGGAGCACGGCTGGCATTGGGTGACGATGTCGTATGACGGCACCCAGCGCTTCAGCGGTTCTACCTACGACTACAGCGTCGGAAAGCCACTGCCCGCGGCGACCTATGTCGCGACACGCGTCCGCACGCTCTCGTCGACAGACTCGTGCTCTGACTGCGTCATGGTCGGGCCGGAGACCGAGGGGCCTCCCTCGATTCTTGGCGGGCCGAGCAACCCAGCGTTGAAATACGCTTACGCGCATCTCGACAATGGACCGCGTCACGTCGTCGACTCGAGCGTCAATGGCGAGAAACGATGGACGCGCGGCGAATGGTATCTCAACTACAGTCCGATATCCCGCACGTTCTTCTCGTGGACGTGGATCCCCGACGATGGCGGTTTTGCTGGCGTGAAGACCTCCGCGGAGATTTCGACCGCGGTCCTTCCCTCGCTGGCTGGACTCGGATCGGTGAACGTGACACAGGTGGCGACATCCGGATCGCACGTCTTCCCGATCGCGGGGCAGTATCAGATTAGCCAGGGATTTGGCTGCGTGCCCTATAACCCCGGTTATGCGAGCCCGAGTTTCTGTCCCGCGAACCTGCCCAGCTTCCATGACGGCGTCGACCTGGCTGCTCCCGCCGGAACGCCGATAGTCGCGGCCGCCGGCGGCACCGTCACCTTCGCGGGAGTCGACTCGACCGCGAGCGGTAACTCCACCATCGTCATCGATCTCGATGGCTCCAACGCCGGGTTTGAAAACATCTATATGCACTGGGAAAAGACCTTCATTAAGAAGGGCGATCACGTCAGCGCCGGACAGGTCATCGCTGAGGTCGGCTCGGTCGGCTATTCGACCGGACCGCATCTTCACTTTTCGGTCCGAGTCGCCGCGACGAACCAGACGATTGACCCGATCGCATGGTTGGGCGGATCGGTCCAGCTTGCGTCGACGAGCACCTCAGCCGCACCGGCCTACGCGAATGTGATGCGTTGGCAGTCATTGATCGCGCAGGCGGCAGCCGCGCACAAGGTTCCAGCCGCGTTGATCGCCGCGATCATGGCGGTCGAGTCGAGCGGCAATCCCGACGCCGTCTCGCCCGCTGGGGCATTGGGGCTGATGCAGGTGATGCCCTCCGAGCTGACGCGCCTTGGCGTGCAGCAGTCAAAGTGGAGTGATCCTGCCAGTAATATCGACGCGGCCGCCCGCTACCTGTCCGAGACACTCAATAGTGGCGGCTCGCTGCAGCAGGCGGTTGCCCGGTACTTTGGGTCGGGCTGCGACGCGCTCGGCACGTGCACCCAGGATTATGTCTCGCGCGTGTTGACGCTCTACGTCTACTTCTCGACCTGGATCGACACCGGAACAGCGCCAGTCCTCACGTCCACCGTCGCGACCAGCACGCAGTCGACTCCGGTGGAATCGACCACGTCGTCCGCGGTAACGGCCCCGAATATCAACGCAAGCGCTGCAACCAGCACGCCGACGAGCACGAGCACCTCCGCGCCGACGACTCAGTCCGCCGGCGCAACCGCGACACCTGCGGCGTCGCCAAGCAGTACGGAAACGGCAACGACGCCTGCGTCGACGCCAGCCGCGACTCCAACCGCAACGTCGTCGAAACAACCACCGGCGCAGCCGACGCCGTCTCCGAGCGCCACGGCCGCACCGTCGCCGGAGAGCACACCAACGCCTGCGGCAACGGCGACCACAACCACGGAGTCAACACCAACCGCAACGCCGCCGCCGGTCGCGACCGGAACGCCAGTCCCGGCGCTGACACAGACAGATCAGGCACCGCAGCAGTTCGCGACGCCGGTCGCCACGTTGACGCCTGGCTCTTCGGACGATCAGCCGGAGACGAATTTCATTGGCCCGAAGCAATCGGAACTCCTGCCGGCTCCGGGCACCACCGCATCGCCTTCGGCAACGTCAACGGCCGGCCCCGTCGCCTCGCCGACGCCATAAGGGGAACCCGCCGTAATGAACACAACCAGCAGACGATATGACAATGGCGGGACTGGCCCGCCATTGTCATTGCCAGCAGTTTGCGGAGAGACTCGATACGCTTCACCGCGGCTGTCGTGGGTCGACGTCCGTGGATTCCACGGAATGACGGCGGGATCTCTCCTAGTGCAGGCCGCACGGTGAACTCAACCAACCAATCAGCCGCTCACCCGGCTCCAGGGCAGACGAGAAGTGTGTCCGGCTCCCGGCCCGTTCAGATTGACCGAGAAGACCGTGATCGTTTCGCGCAGGCGTGGAATCCTACCGCCCGAGGAGTCCCAGAGCGACCGCAATGCCGCGGTAGCGATCGCGCCCGGAAGCACGATTCTGAATGTAGCGGTGGACATGGGTCAGGCGATCGGAGGTGAAGACGCCACGGTACATGCCGCCTTCGACGAGGGGAATCGTCGGGCGCTGTGTCGCGATCATCCGTCGATGGACATCGTAGACCGAGCTGTCGATATTCATCGGCTCGACATTCCGATCCATCAGGTCGCGAACCTTCAACGTGTGGGACTTACCCAGCTTGGCCAGCACATCGTCTCGCCAGAGCATCCCGAGCACGACACCGTTTTCGGTGACGGCGAGGTCGCGCGATCCGCCGCGAATCGCGTAATTCAGCGGTGAGTCGGGCGAGATGCCTCCCTGGTCCCACAGCGCGAACTGGCCAACCGTCAGGCCGATCATCTTTGACTCAACCTGGATCATGAGCGATTCAACATAGGCCGCGACCACGATGAATATCGCAACCAGCGGTAGCACGAGATCGCGAGCGTACACGCCCCCGATGACGAGCAGGATGGCGAAGACCTGGCCGATGCTGACGGCGATGCGCGTGGCCACGACACGGCTGCTGACCACCGAGAGTCCAGCCCGCAAGACGCGTCCGCCGTCCATCGGAAACGCTGGGACCAGATTGAAGATCGCGAGCATGATGTTGGCGGCGAAGAGGTGAATCAGCAGGCCGCTAAAACCGGTCTCCTGCACGAGACCGAGGATTGACATGACGCTGAAGAGATGTCGGCCAACGATCACCATGACCACGAACGGGATCATTCCGGCCGCGACAACCAGATTGAGAATCGGCCCGGCGAGCGCGATCATCGCCTCGCGACGTGGCGCAATTGGTGCATGCTCGATCCGAGCCACGCCGCCAATCGGCAGCAGCGTGATATCGTGCACGACAAGACCGTATCGGAGTGCGACGAACGCGTGAGCCAGTTCGTGCCCGAGAACGCATATGAAGACTTCAAAGAGCACGAAGAGACCGAAGACGGCCCCGTGAGCCCCTTCTCCAGCCGATATGCCCCAGTACCAGATCGCCCACAGCACCACGAGCAGCAATGTCGCATGGACACGAATCTCGATGCCGCGGACCGTGGCGACGCGCATTGCCCGACTTCAAGTGGGAACCCTTCCGATGGCGACCCGCTGGTCGTCCAGATCATCACCGGCGGGCGTCTGAACCCAACCGTGACTGATGGAAGCTCCGTTCGGAGTCCGGTCCATCCTGCTCTGGGATGATATCACCGAAACGGCCGAACAATCGTGACAGTAGTGAGATTCGTCTTCCACACGGCGATTCGACACGCGAACTCGGTGGCACATCGATTGCGTCCTACCTCCATTGGCGTGTACCAACGAGGCCGTGGTGAAGTGGACAATTTGTCATCGAGATTACGTGATCTAAATTTTTAGCAAGATTCTTGCCACGGATTTTCATTGGCTCTATACTGGAGGTATGGGCCGGTTCTTCAGTGGCAATCGTCGTTCATGGCCCACCGGGATGTATTTCGCCTCGCACGCCAAACGAAATTCTGATTGACAGATCCGCGTGATCTGATGACACGAAAGCGGAGAACACGTCTATGCCGGGTATGGAAGTAGGATACGATCTCAATCCCGAGATGAGATTGTGGGTTTCTCCCAGTCTCATCGAGGCAAACTACATTCTCAGCCTCTCGCGAATGGAACTCCAGGAGGTCATCGAGCAGGAACTCGATGAGAACCCGGCGCTGGAGATGGAAGAGCATCAAGTCTGCCCCATCTGTGGCGGCGTGATGGAAGGTTCCTATTGCCCCAATTGCCTGGTGACGCAGCAAGACAACGATGATCGATCCGACGAACAGTTTGAAGATTTCCCTGAGCAGCTCTATGTCGGGACCCCGCCGAGCCGCAACGACAACGATGACTTTGACCCCATGACACTTGTCGCGTCCGAACAAACGCTTGAGGAGCAGATTCTGTCCGATGTCTCCACCCTCTGTCAGAACGGCGACCTGCGCGTGGCCGAATACCTGGTCGGCTCACTTGACGAGCGCGGGTTCATCTCGGCCACCGTGGAGGAAGTCTGCGCGCTCTTCAACGTGACTCCGGAATATGTCGAGAACGTCGTCGAGAAGATTCAGGCGGTCGCGCCGGTCGGCGTTGGCGCTCGCAACCTGCAGGAGTGCCTACTGATTCAGATTCAATATTTGCTGGCGAACGGCGTCGAAGTGCCGGTCGCCGTTGAGAAGATCATTGGCGAGTACATTGACGAGCTCGGTGCGCACAAATTCGGTTTCGTCGCCAAAGAACTCGACATCTCACATGAGGACGTCGAGGAGGCACGCGAATTTATCAGGACCCATTTGAACCCATACCCGCTCCAGAACCAGGAAGCCCGCTCCTGGAAGACTCCGCTCAAGTCTCCATACGTCGCGCCCGACGTCATCGTCAGCCTGCGCGACGACAACTTGCATGTGGAAGTCGTCGACACGCGCCAGTTCCACCTCCGCGCGAACCCGCTCTACAGCCGCATTGCCCGTGAGATTGGCCGCAGCCGGACGCGGGGCGACTTCAATGACGGCGAGCGGGAGCACATCCGCGAATTTGTCAACCGCGCCAAGCTCTTCATGTCGAATATCAGCCAGCGGCGCGAGACCCTCTTCAAAATCTCCAAATGCATCGTTGAACTACAGGAGGACTTCCTGCGCGGCGGCGTTCGCGAGCTTCGCCCCTTGACCCGCGCCGTGGTGGCGCAGCAGGTTGGCGTGCACGAATCGACCGTCAGCCGCGCGACCGCGAACAAGTTCGTCATGCTGCCGAACCGGCGTGTGATTCCCTTCAGCGACTTCTTCACTCCGTCGCTGAGTGTCAAGGACGTCATCAAAGAGATGATCGACGGCGAAAAGGATCCGCTTACCGACCGGCAGATATGCGACATGCTGAGCAAAAAAGGCATCCGGATCGCGCGGCGTACCGTCGCCAAGTATCGAGCCGAATTGAATATCCTGCCGAGCACCATGCGCTAGATCCGCGACACAACGAGTGACCGTACACGGCCGAGGGGTATAATCTCCCCGGCCGTTTTGCTGTCGTGAATAGGAGGCGGAATGAGGAGCATGCGGAATGTGCTCGAAGTCCGGCAGTTCGATCGACCGCACCTTGACGCCCTGTTCATGCGGGCCGATGAGATGCGGATCATCGCCGACGCCGGAGGTTCGAATCGCTTGAGCGGCAAGATCCTGGCAACGCTCTTCTTCGAACCGAGCACGCGCACCAGACTCAGTTTCGAATCCGCCATGATCCGTCTCGGAGGATCCGTCCTCACCGCCGAAAACGCCATCGAAACGTCATCCTGGGCCAAAGGCGAGACGATCGAGGACACGGCTCGCATCGTCGAGTCGTACGCCGACGCGATCGTCATGCGCCATCCGCAAGCGGGCATGCCGGCACGCGCTGCCGATGCGATTGACATCCCCGTGATCAACGCGGGAGATGGCTCCCACGAGCACCCGACACAAGCCCTGCTCGATCTCTATACCATCGCGCACGAGTTAGGACGGATCGACAACCTTCGTATCGCGCTCGTCGGAGACCTGAAGTATGGGCGCGCGCCCCGCTCGCTGGCGCTTCTGCTGACCCAATCAGAAGGTATCGACCTGACCTTCATTTCGCCGCCCAATGTGCGGATGGGCGACGATGTTAAGTCCGAACTGCGATCGAAAGGTGTCGGGTTCGAGGAGGAGACGAACCTCCTGGAAGTCCTGCCGGACGTCGACGTGGTGTACCAGACACGTATTCAACATGAGCGGTTTGCGTCTGAGGAGGAATATGAAGCCGCCCGTGGCAAGTACGTCATCGACCAGGCGGCAATGGACGCGCTCAGTCCCAACGCGATCGTGATGCACCCGCTGCCACGGGTCGACGAGATCGACCCGGCGGTCGACCGGGACTCGCGGGCCGCCTACTTCCGTCAGGCCCGCAACGGCGTCTACATGCGCATGGCAATTCTCGATTGGCTGCTCAGCGACGAGTGACCCGAGGACGAGGTTACAGTTCCGAGGAGTAGGCGGCCAGCCGCTGCACACCGACACGTCGCAATTTGCGCAGGGCTTCGTTCTCCAGCTGACGTACGCGCTCGCGACTAATATTGAGCTGAGCGCCCACTTCCGCCAGCGTGTGCGGCGTTCCGTTGTTCAGGCCGAAGCGGAGTTGCAGTACCAATCGCTGGCGTGGGTTCAGGCACTCGAGAACCTCGGCCACATCGCGTTGCAGCAAGACCTCCTCGGCCACCTGCTGCGGACTGCGGCTCACTTCGTCTGCGATGATGTCTCCCAGATTCGTCTCGTCTTCACTGCTGAGGGGCGAGTCGAGAGAGATGGTCCGCTGCGCCGCCTGGATAATCTGCTCCACCTTCTCAGGTTGAATACTCATCGCCTCAGCCAGTTCTTCGGGCCGCGGAGGGCGACCCATCTCCTGGGTCAACTGGGCCAGCGTCCTCCGGTAGCGAGTGATGCTGTCGGCCATGTGAACCGGCAGGCGAATGGTACGCCCCTGATCGGAGATCGAGCGCGAAATCGCCTGGCGAATCCACCAGGTCGCGTAGGTGCTGAAGCGATACCCCCTGCTCCAGTCGTACTTCTCAACCGCTCGCATGAGGCCCAGATTGCCCTCCTGGACCAGATCCAGCAGTGACATGCCGCGGCCCAGGTAGCGTTTGGCGATACTCACCACCAGCCGCAAATTGGCGCGGACGAAGTGCTGGAGAGCTTCGACGTCTCCCTGTTCGACGCGTTTGGCCAGTTCGACCTCCTGCTCAGCCGTGAGCAGCGGCACCTTGGCGATTTCCCGTAAGTAGAGACGAACCGGATCAGTCACGACCGTCGGGTCGAATTGGGCCAGTACGTCGAGGTCTTCGTCCGCGGTGTACTGATTCTCTTCCTGGTCGTCGACGTCATCGCCGCCATGGAGAACCGGGTGACGATTCTCAGTCAATTCTACGTCCGGCTCGCGCTCGTTGATGTCGTCGCGTCGATCGCTCATTAGGGACGAATGCTCCTCACGTGGGATCTAACTTCGCTCTGTAGACGTTCAATGTTCATCAAAAGTTCGTTGACGGCTCGCGAAAACGCGGCCTCTATCAATCATCAATCACGACCGGTGCCGCGAACCCCGGTCCTACCGCCAGGGGTATACTTAGCCGCTGATCGAATTCACTCGATACGCTCATTTTGGCCGGCCGCGACACGAATTCCAACGGTGAGTCATGATCCCAACATCACTGAATGTCCGAAATTTCATGTGTTATCGCAGCGACGTCGACATCGACCTGCGTGGTGTTCGCGTCGCCTGCTTGTCCGGAGACAACGGTGCCGGGAAGTCAGCCCTCCTCGACTGTATAACGTGGGCGCTCTGGGGTAAAGCCCGCGTCAACAGCGATCGCGAACTCATCGCACTGAACGCGAGCGAAATGGAGGTGACATTCGGGTTCGAACTGAATAATCAGGAATTTCGTGTCACACGACGCCGGACGCGAGGCGGAGCAGGTCCGCTGTTCCTTGACATTCAAACGTTTGACGAGGACAAATGGCGCACCATCAGCGGCGCGACGGCACGCGAAACACAGCGCGCGATCGACCGCCTCCTCAAGATGGACTACGACACCTTCATCAATTCGGCCTTTATCCTTCAGGGCCGCGCGGATGAATTCACGACGAAGACGCCCGCCCTCCGCAAACAGACGTTGGGAGAGATTCTGAATCTCTCCGACTACGACCGCTTCGAAGAACTCGCGCGTCAGAAGATGAGAGATCGCGAACGATTGCTCCGCGAGATCGATGCCCATATCGAGCGCATCGATCAACGACTTATCGAGCTTCCGGCGAGACGCGACGAAGTGAACACGATCAGTCAGAGCCTGATCGCCATGGTCGACCGGGTGGAGGAGGCCACCGCGCGGTTCTCAGCCATACGAGATCGCCTCGGGCTGTTGGAGGTCGCGGCCAAACAGCGCGATCAGATCCGGCTCGAGATCGGAGCGTTGGTCGAGGAACTGAAGCGCCTCACCGGCGACCGTGAGCGGACGGCCAACCGCATCGATGGTCACATGGGAGTCTTGGCGCGGCGTGATGAGATCCAGGCCCGGCAGCAGGAGCTCACAGCCCTGCGACAGGAGCAGGACCAGATCGGCGTGATCCTGGCCAAGCGACAGGACCTACTGGCTCAGCGGCGCACGGTCGAGGTTGCCATTCAGCATGCGGTCCAGGAAGTACAGAGCAAGCTCCAGTCAACTCGCGACCGCATCGAGCAGCTCACGAAATCCAGCGTCAACCAAACACAGATCGAGGCGGACCTGACCAGATTGCAGGCCGAGATCAAGACCGCGCAGGACACGCTGCGAGAACTTGACACGCTCAGGGCGAATCAATCAAAGCTCGAGGCGAGCCGCGGTGAACTCAACGCCGACAACCGGCAACTGATGAATGAGATGAACGAGCTGAAGGCCAAGATCGACCAGATCGAGACGTCGACCGCCATATGCCCGGTCTGCCGTCGCGAACTCGGACCCGAGGAGCGTGGACGGCTCGGCGAGGAGTATAAGGCCGAGGGGACCAAGCTCGGCAACAAGTTCCGCGAGAACAAAGCGAATCTGAAGCAGATCGAGACTGAAATCGAGGAGCAGAAACGGGACATCCAACGGCTCGAACAGCTTCGCGGGAGAGTCGAGTCACTGGCGCGGCAAGAGGCGTCGCTGATTGAACGCCAGGCCGCCTGCGAACGGGACGCAAAAGAGGTCGCCGTCCTGCGCGAGCGCGAGGGTGGACTCGTTGCCCGGCTGTCGAGTGGTGAGATCGCGGCTGAGGAACGGTCGCGCATGAAGTCGCTCGACGAGCGCTTGACGGCGCTGCCGTTCGACGAGGCGCGACATCGCGACGTCCAGCGTCGAGTGGCGGAACTGAACGGAGTCGAGCAGGAAGCCAACGCCCTGCTTGGAGCCACTGCCGCGGTCGAATCCGACCGAGAGCGCCTGGCGCTTATCGAAGAATCTCTGGCCAAACGCGCCGAACTGCGCGATCAGAAAGCGGACCAGGAGAAGGAACTGAGTGGCCAGATTGAGGGCATCGACCGGGCTCGTGAGGATCGTGATCTCTTCTCCGCCGAACTGAACCGCCTTGAACGGGAACGCGGAGAGCTTCAGGAGCGATTTGGCGCGGCGCAGCAGCGCGTGCGGGATCTCGAGCGCTGGAAGACGAGCGGTCGCAGCGGGCGTCAGATCGGCGTACTACGGCCGAAGAGCAGAAGATCTTCGAGGAATTGACCATTGCGTTCGGCAAGCGCGGAATTCAAGCCATGATCATCGAGAACGTTGTCCCCGAACTTCAGGACGAAGCCAATCGCATCCTCGACAAGATGCCGGGCAACACCATGCGGGTCGAGTTTCGCACGCAGCGACAGGCAGTCAGCGGCGAAGGGCTGATCGAGACGCTCGATATCGTCATCAGCGACGAAGTCGGAAGCCGCAACTACGAGCTGTATAGCGGCGGCGAGGCGTTCCGGATCAACTTCGCGATTCGCGTGGCGCTGAGCATGCTGCTGGCGCGTCGTGCCGGTGCACGCCTGCAGACACTGGTCATCGATGAGGGATTTGGGACGCAGGACTCACGGGGCCGGGACGGACTCATCGAGGCGATTCGCGCCGTCGAACAGGAATTCCGCATGATTCTGGTCATCACCCACATTGCCGAACTGAAGGAGCTGTTCCCCACGCGGATCGACGTCGTCAAAGGCCTCGACGGGTCCCTGGTCACCGTGAACTGAGACAGACGCTCCGGGTGACTCGCGCCGTTCACCGCTCCCGTGCGAAGATAGTCCGGCAGATTGGTGTTCGAGAGCGGAAGAGGTTGGCTGGTGGAACAGCTTCACGGCGTCTACAACATTCTGACGACCCCCTTCAACCCAAACGGTGAACTGGACGAGACGAGCCTGCGTCATCTCACTGAATCGGTTATTCAGATGGGCGTCACCGGGCTTACCATCCTCGGCGTCGCCGGGGAGGCGCACAAGCTGACTGAACCGGAGAGCCGGCGTCTGATCGACGTGGTGATGGGGGTCAACAACGGTCGCGTCCCGATCGTCATCGGCGCCTCACGCGATGGAACCGACACAACCATCGCTGCGTGCAAGGAGGCGGAGCGACTCGGGGCCGCGGGCGTCATGATCGCGCCGCCGACCTTTGCACAGCCTGGACCGGCGCTCACGGAGCACTTCCGGCGCGTCGGGGATGCGATCGGCGTCCCGATAACGCTGCAGGACTACCCGCCAGTCAACGGTGTCACTCTTTCACCTCGCGCCATGGCCGAGATTGTTGAAGCCGTTCCGCAGATCACCACCATCAAGCTCGAGGACCCGCCGACGCCGCAGCGCATCGCCCAGACGCGGTCGCTGACTGGAGACCGTGTCTCGATTGTGGGTGGCTCGGGCGGGATGTACCTTTTGGACGAACTCCGGCGTGGCGGCAGCGGCACGATGACCGGATTCGCCTTCCCCGAGGTGCTGGTGGCGATCTGGAACGCCTGGAGCAGCGGCGACCGCGAGCGCGCCGCCACCACCTACTACACCTACCTGCCGGTGCTGGTGTTCGAGGGACAACCTCGTATTGGGGTCGCCGTCCGCAAGGAAATCCTGCGCCGCCGTGGGCTGATCGATCACGCCACGGTGCGGCACCCAGGGCCGTCGCTGGTCGCAGGCGTCGTCGAGGACCTGGACGAAATGCTCCGCCACACCGGCATCGAGCAGGACTTCCCGGTCAACCGCTAGAGCGGACCAGCTCCGACTAACGCGACACGATCACCCGGTAGCCGCCGAACATCGTCGGTGGATGATAGAACGTGATGTCGAACGACGCGGTCTCGCCCGGCTGGAGCGTTCCCAGCATGACGAATCCGGCGTTGTAATCGAACACCCGATGATCCGCGCCGAAGAGCGCAACCACGTAGGACGGCCGCGTTACTGGCTGCTGAGAGTCGTTTCGAACCGTGGTATGAATGTGGTAATCCCCGCTCGCCAGAAATTCCGACGTGGATACTAGAGTGGTCAACTGCGGCGCCTGTGAGAAGGGATCCACGACACCCGTCACGGTCGTGATGGCGTGGTCATAGCTGACACCCGTCTCGAACCAGACACGGTAGGGCAGCTTTTGACCAGGTTGGATAGAGGAGACGTCCAGGTACGATGACTGGCTCGCGACCTGATCGCCGGTCGACCCGTAGAGGGTCACCTTCACCGTCACGTTGGAATATGTCGTCTTGCCGGTATTGGTAACCTCGCCACGGAAGACCCAATTGCCGGACAGGTCCTGAGAGACCGACTCACTGCTTGTCGCGAAGATGCTGCTGGTGTCACTTCCATAGCGCCACTCGTAGTAATGACGTCCGACGTTCCCCGCTTCGACCTTCCAGCCATCTGAGTTGTCAGGCGTGTAGGTGAGGACGCGCCGCTCGAACGCCTGAATGAGTACCTTCTTCGGTGTCCCGCCAACGTTCACCGTCGTCCAGTAGGGCTCGGTGATGGGCAGTCCGGTCGCGAAGAAGGGATTGTTGAAGAGCTTGGTGTCGGCGGTCTGAAAACCGTTGAATGTTGGTCCGGACGCATCCATGAAATCCCAGAAGACCGAAGCGATGTCGTGCTGTGAGCCCGCGACCAGGTGGCCGGCCGTCACCCCGTAGGCCGCCAGTGACGGATCATTCCCGACGTGACCATTCCCATCGATCGTCTGCGTGACCTTCCACCCGTCCGGAAGCGGGTGGTAGCTCATCAGTGCAGTCAGCGAGGCATAGGTGGGCGCGTTCGGGTCGTTCTCGTCTCCAGCGACGTTGATGTGCGCCGGACCGTAGTCGACGAACGCATCGTTGCCGATCTGCATCCTGCCGGTGATCAACTCCTTGGCCAGAAGCCCGTTGGTGACGTACCAATCCGAGTTCGGGTCGGCAGTCGAGTCGGTGATCTCCATGCGGCTCTTGTCGAAATACTGAACGCGTCGTACGCCCTGCTGACCGGCGACGTTGCCCTGCTGATAGGGCTCGAGGATCACCCCCGTGAACGGCTGCGGTCCCCACATCCAGGTACGGTTGACGGCGTGCACCTGAACGGGCTCGTCGGTGCGATTCCAGATGCGCTGGAAGGCATAGGAGCCGATGTCGTCGGCCGACGCTGGAGGCACAGCCGCGAGTACGAGAATGACGGCGAATACAGTTACATATGTGATCCGGCGAAGTATTCCCATGACGCGAACTCCAGGAACCGTAGTTGTGCTGCACCGCAGATAGGGTTCATGAATGAGTCTTCCGGTGGTCAAACCTAGGGCATCCCGGCGTCCGTTTCAGTAGCCCATTATGACTATTTCGATGATCTTGGTGACAAGCGGGGCGTTTCACGTGCCGGGAAGTGCCCTGTCAGGTCGAGGTCTCCACGAAACATCTCCCGATTTTCGTATAATCAAAACGATCTGAGAGGAATG
Source organism: uncultured Chloroflexia bacterium (assembly GCA_963728335.1). Lineage (GTDB taxonomy): Bacteria > Chloroflexota > Chloroflexia > Thermomicrobiales > Thermomicrobiaceae > CALAGB01. Next base: position 1,761,996 of record CAVSJP010000002.1, on the reverse strand, counting down.
GCCATGCTTCATCCACTCGACCTGGCCAGATCGCGCAAGGTCGCCACTGTTGGTCTCCTCTGGTTATTTGGGTTGATCCTGGCCGGAATCCCCGGTGCCTCCGCTGCCGGAAATCACGTCGAATTACTCAACGTGGACGGCACGATCACGCCGGTCATGCGCAACTACATTCACAGCGGAATTAGCCGGGCTGAGAAATCGGGTGCGACTGCGGTTGTGCTGCGGCTCGATACGCCTGGCGGCCTCAGTTCCGCCATGGACGACATCGTCCAGGACATCCTGAACAGCACCGTGCCCGTGATCGTCTACGTCGGACCGCCTGGCGCGCGTGCCGCGTCCGCCGGGGTGTATATTGCGTACGCGGCACACGTCGCCGCGATGGCGCCTTCGACCAACATCGGTTCGGCCACGCCGGTCTTTGTCAACCAGAGCGGCCAACCGACCTCCGCCGACGCCACCCTGACGAACAAAGTCGTCAACGATGCAGTGGCCCGGATGCGCTACCTGGCGAACCTCCGCGGCCGAAACGGCGACTGGGGCGAGCAGGCGGTTCGCAACGCGGTCAACATCACCGCCGACGAAGCACTGCAGCAGAATGTGATCGACCTGATCGCGCCGAACATTCCGACGCTCCTGAACGAGGTTGACGGTCAGACCGTCCAGATGGCGAGCGGGCAAATCTCGCTCCAGACACGGAACGCGACGATTCGGACGGACAACATGACCCTACCGGAACAGCTCCTCCAGACGATCAGCGATCCCACCATCGCCTACCTCCTCCTGAGCGTCGGCATGATCGGCATCTTCTTCGAACTTGCGAACCCCGGCGCGATCCTCCCCGGTGTGGCCGGTGGCATCTCGCTGCTGCTCGGGCTATCGTCCCTCGGCAACCTCGCTCCGAACTGGGCCGGCGTGCTGTTGATGTGTTTCGCCTTCGTCCTCTTTCTAATCGATCTCTATGTGCCGAGTCATGGAGTCCTCACCATCGGCGGAATTGCGTCCTTCGCCTTCGGCTCGTTCATGCTGTCGAATTCCGTCGGCACGCCCACATCGGGTATCTCACGGCTGGCTATTATCACAGTGACAGTCATCATCTCAGCATTCTTCATCTTCGCGATTGGCGCGGTGGTGCGAACGCGGTTGAAAAGGAGCACGACGGGTGCTGAGGGGCTGTGCGGCGCGACGGGTGTCGTGCGTGCGGCGCTATCTCCGGAGGGATATGTCTTCGTGGCGGGTGAGCTGTGGCGGGCCCGGTCGCTCACTGGAAATGTCCCCCAAGGGACGATCGTTCGGGTCGTCGATGTCGAAGGACTGACGATAACAGTCGAGCCCGAAGTGAGCCTGACCGAGCCCCCGGGGACCGGAGGAGGAGATTCGACACACGTTACCGTGGCAGAACGGCAGATCCCCGTTCACACCGCACGATTCGCCGGGCGACGGACGCCGGGCATGGTAAAGGAGAGCTAAGTGGGGCCACTCATCGTCATAGGAATCATCATCTTCGTCCTGTTGATCGTACTCAGCTCGACGATCAAGATCGTGCAGGAATACGAGCGGGGTGTCGTCTTTCGCGTGGGACGACTGACTGGACCGCGCGGCCCAGGAATCATCCTGCTTATTCCGTTTGTCGAGCGCATGATCAAGGTCGACCTACGCACGCTGACGCTCGACATCCCCGCGCAAGAGGTCATCACCCGGGATAACGTCACCATCCGCGTGAACGCCGTGGCCTATTTCCGGGTAATGGACCCGAACGCGGCGATCGTGAACGTTGCCGACCATATTCGCGCCACGTCCCAGATCGCGCAGACGACGCTGCGGAGCGTGCTCGGCCAGGCCGAACTGGACGAACTCCTGTCGGAACGAGACAAGATCAACCTGGAACTGCAGACCATCATCGATGAGCAGACGGAGCCGTGGGGCGTCAAGGTAAGCATCGTTGAGGTGAAGGACGTCGAATTCCCGGACTCGATGCAGCGTGCCATGGCGCGCCAGGCCGAGGCAGAACGAGAAAAGCGCGCCAAGATCATTCACGCGGAGGGCGAGTTCTCCGCCGCGACGCAGCTTGGCAACGCGGCGAAGATTATCGGAGCCGCTCCAGGTGCGCTGCAGCTTCGCTATCTGCAGACATTGAATGAGATCGCGGCCGAGCGCAACAGCACCATCATCTTCCCGGTGCCGATTGACCTGATTACGCCATTCCTGGAGCACGTCGATTCGAAGCTCACGACCGTGGTCAAACCGGTTCCGACGACCGGTGACAGCGACCTGAACGGCAGCGGGACAACATAGAGGAGAACGTGGATCGTTGAGAGATCCCAAAGAGGAACCAATCCGTGAAGCAACGGCGGTCCTGAGGCCGCACGTTGCCTCCGTCGTCGAACGGATCAACGTCGAGGAATTCACGACGGTCGAGTTCGTCGAAGTCATGCAGCAGGACGAAGGCTGTCGCGCTGCCTACATCGAGGCGCTCGACCGCTGGCCCGAGTCGGACGAGACCCTGGCCAAGATGGTTATTCATGGACAGATTATCCCGGAACTGCTGCGTGCCACGGGTCTCGTCGAGTGGGCGGGCTTCGCCTACGGCGAGGAGGACCCGTACGCCATTCCGGCGTGGTGGCGCAAGACCGAGCCCGGTCGCTGATTCGGGAAACGCTCGTTACTCCCGCAAGAACGGATAAAGCTCGTCGAACGGGGATTGCAATTCGACTTCGTCGAACGACGCCCTCGCTCGCTGGCTCTCGATGAGCGCAATGACCTCTTTCGCCGATTCCTCGATCGACTTTCCGGTTACCTCCACGATGGGCCATGGATACCCGCGCCGGATGAGCCGGCGGCAGAACTTGAGCTCCTCGAAAATCTTCTCGGGGTCCGCGTATTCGCCCGTCGTGTAGGTGCCGAGCGCTTTCACCCGGTGCTGGCGAATGCGGGTCAGTTCGTCTGGGTCGATCATCAGCGCGACCACTTTGGTCTGGTCGATCTCGTACAGCTGTTTGGGCGGCTCGACGCCAAGCACGAACGGGATGTTCGCCACACGCCAACCCCGAAGCGACAGGAAGATGCTGAGCGGCGTCTTGGACGCACGTGACACGCCGACGAGGACGATGTCAGCTTCTCCCAGCGAGTCGAGACCCTGGCCGTCGTCGTGACGCACCGTGTATTGGATGGCCTCGATTCGTCGGAAGTACTCGTCGCTCAAGCCCCGGGAGGCTCCCGGCCGCAAGATCGGGCGCATCTCGACGTGCTGCGACACCTTGCCCAGCAGCGGGCCTGTCAGGTCGACATGGTCGATGACCCGCTGGCGGCATTCGCGGAGCAGCAGCCGCCGGATGCCGGTGATGACGATGGTGTGGACGATGATGCCGTGATCCCGCTGCGCCTGCGCCACCACTGTCAGCACCTGTTCACGTGTCCGCGTTCCCGGGTGGCGTATCAGCTCGAATTCGACCCCTGGAAACTGCACGACCGCGGCGTCGACAACCGCTTCCGAGGTCGCACCGCTGCCGTCCGAGACGATGTGGATCACGCACCGCTTTGGCACCTCAGCACCGTTAAACGACATCCGCAGCCTCCTCACGCACCACAACGTTCCTCCTGCCGGTTCGCACAGCATAGTACACCGGACGCCACTGAACCCAGGATCGGGAGCCTGGATCACGCCCCGGTGCTCTTGCCCGACCTGACAAACCGGTCGATACTGAGACCCACAGGGACAATCGATTGAGCAATGGAGTGGCGAGATGGCAATCCGAATCGTGACCGGCGGGATCGCGCAGGAGACCAATACCTTCCAGTGGGAGCCAACCACCCTGGAGGACTTCCAGAAAGGTTCCAGTCACATTGACCGCGGGGACGAGATTCTCGCGCTGGAAGGAACTGGAACCATCTACGGCGGGATCATCGAAGAGGCCAAGAAGAACGACGTTGAGCTGATCCCGACGACCTACGGACGAGCGGTGCCGGGTGGGCGTGTTAGCCGTGAAGCATTCGAGACGATGAAGAACGAGATCGTCGAAGGTATCCGCGCCGCGATGCCGGTCGACGGCGTCCTGCTCGGCATTCATGGGGCGATGGCGCTGGAGCATAACGACGACGGCGAAGGACCGCTGATTACCGCGATCCGCGAGGTGGTCGGGCCTGATATCCCGATCATCGCCCCGCTCGACCTCCACACCAACCTTTCCGAAGAGATGATGGAAGAGGCGACGGCGTTCGTCGGCTACAAGGAATATCCGCACATCGACACGCCGGAAACCGGCGCGCAGGCGATGCAGATGTTGCTGGCGACTATTCGTGGCGAGGTCACCCCGACCATGGCTCACGTCAAACTGCCACTGATCGCGCCCAACCAGTCGATGGTGACGACCTGGCAGTCACCGTTGAAGAAGGCTATCGACCGGGCGCGCGAGATGGAGAAGGAGCCCGGCGTGCTGGCGGCGACGGTGCTGGGTGGCTTTCCGTTCGCCGACATTCCGTACACCACGGTCTCCACCATCGTCGTGACGGACAACGACCGGGCGCTGGCGAAGAAATACGCCAACGAGCTCGCCCAGATCTGCTGGGATCTGCGCGAGGACTTTACCATTCACCCGACTCCCATCAAGGACGCAATCTCCGAAGCCATGGCCGGGGAGCCGGGCAGCGTCTACGTGCTGGCCGACATCTCCGATTCGGGCGCCAGCGGCACCGCGGGTGACGGGACGGCAGTGCTCAAGGGTTTACTGGAGGCCAATGCGCGGTCTGCCTCGGTTGCTCAGATCATGGACCGTGAGGCGGTCGACGCCTGCATCGCCGCCGGAGTCGGCAACATGGTGACCCTGAGCGTCGGCGGCAAACACGACGGCCTACATGGTGATCCGGTCGAGGTGTCCGGAATGGTCCGCCTGATCCACGAAGGAACGTTCGTGATTGCCGGGCCGATGGGCGCTGGGACGCTCGCCAGCCGCGGACGGACGGTCGTTCTGGAGATCAACGGTCGCAACGGCATCGAGCTCCAGCTAACCGACCTGCGCGGCCACCCGAGCGACCTGAATTTCTTCCGGGCCTTCGGCATCGAGCCGACCGAGCGGCGTATTCTGGTGCTGAAGAGCGCGGCACACTTCCGCGCGGCATTCGAGCCGATCGCGACGAAAGTGATCGAGGTCGAGGCGCCGGGCATCAGCAGTCCGAACTTGCAGAGCTTCGACTACCAGCACCTGCGACGGCCGATCTACCCGCTCGACCCGGACACCACCTGGTCGCCGGAGTCGTAGGAGACTCTGCAACATGTCGCGGCGGGCGTCTCTGCCCGCCGCAACTGCATCCCAACGCTGAATCGAGCGATCGCCCCGATGGTCCGGCTCACCGTTCCCGGTGTAAAATCGGCGCGATTGGCCGACCCGAACGTGCGGAAGAACTCCACCGATCTGAACGGATTTTCCTCTTCATGTCATCCAGCCCCGGTAGTTCGTCGGTTGTAGATGCTTCAACGAGGCGACCAGTCACATTCCCTCCACGCCCACAGCTCCGATCCACGGCACAGCGGAGTCGGCTGACTGAGTTTCGCCTCGAACACGCGCTCTACGCCACGATATTCGTCGTCGCCGTGTTCACCCGCTTCTGGGATCTCGGATCGCGGGCCCTGCACCACGACGAGTCGCTCCATGCCTACTTTTCCTGGCTGTACGCGACCGGCAATGGGTACGTTCACGATCCGCTGATGCATGGACCGTTTCTCTTCCACGCGACCGCCCTGATGTACCTGCTCTTCGGTATGACGGACGCGGTCTCGCGGGTCTTTCCGGCATTTCTCGGCGTCGTACTCGTGATGCTGCCGTGGTTCCTGAGGAGCGAGCGACTCCTGGGGCGTTGGGGATCACTCTCCGCTTCGGGACTCTTGCTCGTCTCGCCTTCGATCCTGTACTACAGTCGCTTCATCCGGCATGACATTTTCGCGGCAACCGGCGCATTGCTGCTGTTCATCGCCATCATTCGCTACATCGACCGGCCGGATCCTCGCTGGGCGATTCTTGCCGGCCTATCAACCGCCTATCTGCTGACGACCAAAGAGGTCAGCTTCATCGTCCTGTTTGTCTTCGTGACCTTTCTCGGAGTGGCGGTCGCGCTCCGGGTCGCTCCGTTTCTGCTGGCGATCGGGGCAACCGCGGTCGTCACGTTCCTATTCACTGCGAAGATCCTGCACGTACTTGGAGCACCACCTCTGCCCGGCATCCCGTGGGATCAGCCAACCGGTCCGCAGATCCAGCATTTCGCGATCAAACTCATCACCCACCCGGTCGTCGTCGCTGCCATCATCATCGCGCTACTCTCCGTTGTCGTGGCCGTCTTGATCTTGAACCGACGTCGCCCCAAAGACCGCGGCTGGGTTGATGGTATCCTCGGTGACGCTCCGGACGGTTCGACCGCGGGTGCGCTGCGAGAGCTCCTGATCGAGCGACAAGCGCTGGTAATCGGACTCATGGGTGGAGCAACGATCTTCGTACTGCTCTACACCTCCGTCTTCACCAATATGGGCGGGCTCGCGAGCGGCAGCTTTGGCGCGCTTGGCTACTGGCTCGGACAACAGGGCGTGCAGCGGGGCCAGGAACCCTGGTTCTACTACCTCTTGCTCCTACCCCAGTACGAATTCGTCGCCGTTCTCCTGTTCCCGATTGCCGCCGCGCTGCTCGCCTGGAAAACGATCGGCGGCTGGCGCCACGGTCTCACGCTCGATTCGCGGACCTACGTCCGTGGCTTTCTGCTCTACTGGTCACTGGGCATGTTGGCGGTCCTCTCGTGGGCGGGCGAAAAGATGCCCTGGAACGACATCCATATCGCCCTGCCGATGACCCTCCTGGCCGCGAGCTACATTGGTGACGCCATCGGTTATGTCGAATCCAATTGGTCGAGATGGTCTCCACGAGTCCGTTGCTGGTCGGCATTTGTCGCAGGCGGCGTCGTTCTGCTGCTGGCAACCGCGTTCTTCTCACTTGCCTGGGCCAGCGACGGGCCTTACCGGATCGCGGGGGGGACTTACACCCGTTCGCTGCGATTGGTCGCGGCGCATCACTGGTGGCTGTACGTGTATCTTCCGTGGATCGCTCTGGTGGCGGTCGCTGCCTGTGGGGTCATCCAGCTTGGCTGGCGTCGATCGTTGAACCTGACACTACTTGCGGGAGTGCTGGGGTTCACGCTGGCACAGATTCACGCTGAATGGCGCCTCACCTACCGTGAGGGAGACATCCCCAAGGACATGCTGATCTACGTTCAGACGGCCCCCAACGTGCCGCGAGTCACCGCTAACCTCACACAACTCTCACAGCAAGTCGACGGGAACATGGGACTTTCGGTCTGGTACGACGACGTGACGCAGTGGCCGTTCAACTGGTATTTGAGAGACTTCACCAATAAGCGCTATATCGGGCGGGACTTCCCACCAACCATTGACGCGTCAGTCATCATTGTCGCGGATGAGACACTCACGCCTGAGATGGAGCAACAGCTCAGCCAGAACTACACGTTCCAGGAGTACCCGATGCGCTGGTGGTTCCCCGAGGAGAACACCTATCGCCGGTTTGCGTATGCTCCTGACATCAAGGACCCTGGCCGGCAGAACTACCAGGACAGCAACAAAGCCCCGTTCACCATTCTCGATGTCGCCCGCAGCGTTTGGTCCAGCGTCTGGTCGGTCCACAAACCCGGAGAGCAGGGCAAGATATTCCGGATGCTCGCCTATCGTGAGGTCCCGAGCGGGCTGGGAGCGGTGCGCTATCGTGTCTATGTGCGCAATGACCTGCTCCCACTTTTCGACCAGATTCGATATTGATGATGAGGACGCGAGGTAACTGAGACACTATGACAGGACAGCAGCTCAGCGATCCGGGAGATATTCCTTTGGTGCCGGATGTCGGCGACGGGTACTACGACGAACCTGAGCCCGCTTCGGTGCTTGACCGGCCGATCAACCTCGATTTCGTGTCCTGGTTAACGGCCGGTTGGATCATTGTCGCGCTCGCGGCGATTCTGCTACGCGTGGTCAACCTGACCGCCTGGCCACTTTCGGCCCGTGAAGCCGGGCTCGCCTCCAACGCCCTCTCGATCGTACAGGGCGGTTCGATTCCGGCCGCGGCGCATGCTGCCCCGCTTCAGACCGAGCTGACTGCGCTCCTGCTGTTTCTCTTTGGCAACAGTGATGGAATCATCCGCCTGGTCCCGCTCCTGGCAGGCCTCGGCTCGCTCGCGCTGATCTCCTGGCTGCGACCCTTTGGCGGCAGGGGATTCGTCCTGGCAGCGACGGCAGTGGTGGCTATCTCGCCGACTTTAGTGGCGGCATCTCGCTTCGCGGAGTCCGGTGGCCTCCTGACCTTCTCATCGTTGCTCGCGTTCGGAGCGGGGCTCCGCTGGCTTGAAGATCAGTCGACTGGCTACGGCATCCTTTTCGGCGTCGCGGCCGCGATGATGGTCATGTCAGCGCCGGTCGGCTGGATTGCACTGCCGATCGTGGCGATTTCGATGGCTCTCGTCTCGGACGAGCGCAACGCACCGGCGCGAGACCTGCTGCTGGTGCTCCTGAGCGCCGCCGTTACGATCCTGGTCGTCTCGACCACGATCTTCGTCCACCCGACCGGCTTCGCGGATTTCTTCCGGGAGAGCTTTCGCGGGCTCTGGAATCAGCACCTCGCCAACGCCGGCCAACAGTGGCATCTGGCGACATTCGAACTGCTAATCGACGAGACGCTTTCGCTCGCGCTCGTCGTCGCGGCGATCGTCTACTACGTCCAGAAACGCGACCGGGACCGCTCGCGGCTCTTCACATCCGGCCTCCTACTCTGGACGGCCCTCGCGTTTCTCTTCGCTACGCTACTTGGCGGCAAGGACAATACGCTCTTCGCATTCATGGCGTTGCCGCTCGCGCTGCTGGCAGGAGACGGCCTCCGAGCGCTGGTACAGCACATACGCTGGTCCGAATACACATTCGCGCGTGGCCTACTCTTCATCGTGCTCCTGCCCATCACCTTCTTCGCCGGAGTGAGCACCTACGGACTTCTAACAAGCGATGTCGGCAGTGATTCGTTTGCCTGGTTCTTCCGGTTCTTGCTTGTCGCGATCATCGTCTTTGCTCCGCTCCTGGCGTTGATAATCTGGCTACGGAGTTCCTTAAACGGATGGGCGGCGGTGGTCGGGCTTTTTGTGGTCCTACTGTTGTCAGTCGTGGCGATTCGAGGCAGCGCGTTGCTCAGCGACACGATCAACTCACGTCCTGGTGAACTGCTGATCACCGGCGTGAGCGAGCCGGCAGTCGGGATAACGGTTGACCAAATTCGCGCGGTAAGCGCCGACATGACCACGTTCCAGCAGGACGTTCGGGATCCGACCGGCGGACACGGTCTCTCCATCGGCATCGATTCATCGATCACGGAGCCGTTCCGCTGGTACTTCCGGGACTTCCCGAACGTGACGCTGATCGATCCGAGTCAACCGATCACCGCAGAACAAGCGCCGCAGGTATTCATCGTCCGCTCGGACCACGCCGGAATACTCCCGACCAACGACAACCGCCTGGCACGCACGCTCCCGCTGGAGAGCACGATGCCGCGGGCGTTGAGCAACCCGAGCTTTGGCAGCCTGCTGCGAGCAATCTTCCATCCTGGAGAGTGGCAAAAGTATCCGGAGTTTCTGGTCAACCGGCAGTTAACGCAGCCGGCCGAGCCGACACACTTCACGTTGTCGCTCGGCCAGGATGTCGTGTTACAGATGTACGGAGGAAACCCGCCAGCAAACCCCTAGACCGGTTGCAGGATCGAATCGGTCGCTCTAGTGAACGTGATCGTCGCCAACCAGATCGCCGACGACCCGATTGAGGTCATCGAGATCGAAGGGTTTCGACAGATAGGCATCGGCTTTGGATGCCTTCGCATGCGCCAGCGCGTGCGGATGAGCCGAGATTAGCACGCTGGCAACTTCATCACAGTCAGTACGCTGTTTGAGATTACTGATGAAGTCGGATCCAAGCCCGTCGGGAAGGACAAGATCCGTGATAACCACGCGCGGTCGACACTCTTCGTATGCTCGCAGGGCACCTGCGATCCCAGCTTCGGTATGAACCATGAAGCCGGCGTCTTCCAGCACCCAGGCGATCAGATCAGCAATTCCTTCGTCATCTTCCACGACGAGGACCTTAAGGTCGCGCTGGCCGACATTCATCGGAATTCCCCGTCCCAGAAGCGATATATGAACATGTCCTAACTTGGTCCCACCTCGGGTGCTCAGACCGTCCACCGACCTTGATAAGATGGTGGAGACCGTAGTGATGGTAGACGCAGGAAATATGCCAGCGACGAGCAGCGCTCGCGGGTTCAGGTAGTCGAGAGTTATTGGCCGTTCATTTGAAGGATCGTCACGTGGCAGATCGGGTTCTCGTCGTTGAAGATGATCACCATATCGCGCAGCTCGTTCGCGTGTATCTGGAACGGGAAGGCTACGAAACAGTGGTGGCTCATGACGGGCGAGAAGGGTTGCGCCTCTTCGGCGAGATCCAGCCTGATCTCGTCATCCTGGACCTGATGCTGCCCGGTCTGCACGGCCGGGACGTTTGTCGCGCGATTCGGGTACACAGCGCGACACCAATTCTGATGTTGACAGCCCTCGACGACGACCGTGATGTCGTCGAGGGGCTCGATCTCGGCGCGGACGACTACATCACCAAGCCATTCAAGCCCGCCGTATTGCTGGCACGCGTCAGGTCAACCCTCAGACGCTCAAACGGTTCGACCAACATCGTGCACGAAATTGCCGTGGGCGACCTGGTCATGCGCTCCGAAGAGCGGTCCGCGCTTGTCAACGGCGACGACCTTGAACTCAGAACGAAGGAATTTGACTTACTTCTAGCCCTGGCGTCCCGCCCCGGCATCGTTCAGACTCGAGAGAACCTGCTTCGGCAGGTCTGGGGACGCGACTACGACGTTGACACTCGTACAATTGACGTGCACATCAACCGGCTCCGATCTCGATTGGCTGGAAGCAACATCGAAATCGAAACCGTTCGCGGCGTCGGCTACCGTCTTTCGACCAGCGAGAAATAAGGCGCGCGTCGACGTACAGAGCCCTGCTCGCCTCGTACGCGAGCCAAGAGAAGGTCTTTGTCTACGTGAACCCGCATCGATCAATCATCACCTACATGAGGCGCTAGACATGCTCAAGAGCCTGCGAGCCCGCATTCTCGTCTCCCACTTCGCGGTCATCCTGCTGGTCTTCAGCCTGACGTTCGCGGTGGCGTTCTTTCCGATCAGACGGGAGCAGACGCGGCTCGAGATCCAGCGCCTGGAGGACGTGGCTGCTCCGGTTGCGGTGCAGGCAGGATTCGTACTGGGCCGCCCGGCACTCCAGACAGTTGGCTCGGAGATCCTCGACGCCCAGGCCCGTCAGTTGAACGTCCGGCTCCTGTTGCTCGACCGTTCCGGTACGGTGCTCCACGATACGGAGACGACCCAGCCGCTCCCACCACAGATCACCTCACGCGTCGGCAACGCGATCACGACACTCGACCAGCGTGCTGGTCTGGCGGGCGCGCCAAACCGTCTCGGCAATTCGGAACGCAACATCTACCTCGGCACCATCGGCCACGACCGCGTAGTCCTGACCCTGCTCACACAGGTCGACGGTCGATACATCGCGGTGCTTTCGCCGAAAGGCCCCGGAGTGCTGCGCGGGCTGTTGTTTCCGCTCACGTTGGCGCTGGCGTTCGGTCTCCTCGGCGCATTCTTCGCGACACTCTTCCTGAGTCGATCGATCGCGCTACCGATCTCACGGCTAACGGACGCGGCCGACGCGGTCGCGGCCGGAGATTTAAACCGCACCGTCCCAGGTCACGGTGACGACGAAGTCGGACGGCTGGTCACGAGCTTCAACCAGATGGTGAGCCGGCTCCGCGTCACGTATGAGAGCCAGCGGCGACTGCTGGCGAATGTGGCGCACGAACTTCGGACTCCGCTGACCTCGATCCAGGGCTATGCCCAGGGACTGAGCGATGGCGTCTTCGTAACGGAGCAACAGCGACGAGAGGCACTCGACACGATCGGCGAAGAGTCGGAGCGTGTCAATGAACTCCTGATGCAGATTCTCGAACTCGCGCGATTGGAGTCTGGCCAATCCGGTCCGCAGTTCCGCGACGTCGATATCGACGACATCGTCGCACGCGTGCTACGACGTCACCGTGTTGAAGCGGATAGCAGTGGCATTGACCTTGCCGGACCTGCGTCAGGTTCACAGCGCATCTCGTGCGATGACGGTCTCGTGGACCAGGCAATTGACAATCTCGTCCGCAATGCGATTCGCCACACGCCTTCCGGAGGAAAGGTCGAAGTAAGCGTGCTCAAGACCGCAGACGCAACACGAACGCCCCCTGACGTTAGAATACGCGTCTCGGATACCGGCGACGGAATTCCGGCTGACGCGCTCCCCCACATTTTCGACCGCTTCTATCGCGCGGGGGGAACGGACGCAAACGGAGTCGAGACGAGCCATGGTTTTGGTCTCGGGCTGGCCATTGTTCGCGAGATCGCGCTGGCGCACGGCGGCTCGGTCAGTGTCGAGAGCGATCTGGGCCGAGGTACGACCTTCATTCTCGACCTTCCCGGATCGACCAGCGACGCTCACCTACAGAGCGCGCCGTCAGACGGCGAGGAGATCGATCCAACGAACGGCACGAACGTCGCCTATCAAAGCTCGATGCCGGAACCACTTGGTCGCCCTACCAATGATTAGGGAAAGTTTGACGCTTGGTCTCGTACATTGATACGATCACGGAAGGCTCGTCGAGCGCGAGTCAAAAGATCCGTTGTTCTTGGAGGACAAGTCCATGTTGCTTGAGCGCATCAGCGATCCGCGGGATCTGAAAACGTTGACACTCCCAGAGATCGAGACGGTGGCGCGTGAACTTCGGGAGATGATCTTCGACGTCGTCGTCCGCCAGACCGGCGGGCATTTCGCGTCGAACCTCGGATCTGTTGAGCTCGCCCTCGCCCTGCACTACGTCTTCGAATCACCGAAAGACAAGATCGTCTGGGATGTCGGCCACCAGGCGTACCCACACAAGATCCTGACGGGACGGCGCGATCGCTTCTCGACAATTCGTCAAGAGGGCGGACTGAGCGGATTCCTCCAGCGCGAAGAGAGCGAGCACGACCAGTTCGGTGCTGGGCACGCCAGCACGTCGATCTCCGCGGCACTCGGCATGGCGGTCGCGGGGAATCTCCGTGGAGAGCGCTTTCATTCCGTCGCGGTTATCGGTGATGGCGCATTGACCGGCGGCATGGCCTACGAGGCGTTGAACAACGCCGGCAGCCTGCAGGTGCCGCTTATCGTGGTCCTCAACGACAATGAGATGTCCATTGCGCCCAATGTCGGAGCACTTCCGAAGTACTTGAGCCGCATACGCACCGACGAGCGCTACAGCCAGGCCAAGGCCGAAGTTGAACGTCTCCTCACACGCGTACCGCAGGGCGACCTGTTGCTCGAGCTGGGCAAGCGCATGAAGGACGGCCTCAAGGAGGTCGTCTACCACACCATGATCTGGGAAGAGCTTGGATTTACCTACATCGGACCAGTTGACGGCCACAACGTTCGCGACCTGATCTCAACGTTCGAGCAGGCCAAAGCGATCGGCGGACCGGTCTTCGTGCATGCCGTGACGGTCAAGGGCAAGGGCTACCAACCCGCGGAGAACGATCCATTCAAGCACCACTCGGCCTCGATCAAGACGCCGGGCGCGCCCCCCTCTCCGCCGAAATACCAGGATGTCTTCGGCAACACGCTGACAGAGCTGGCCAGATCGAACGACCGCATCATCGCCATAACTGCTGCCATGCCGGACGGCACCGGCCTGCTTCCATTTGCCAAGGAGCACCCCGCCCGCTTCTTCGACGTGGGCATCGCTGAGCAGCACGCCGTCACGTTCGCGGCCGGACTCGCGACGCAGGGAATGCGACCGGTGGCGACAATCTACTCGACGTTCTTGCAGCGTGCTTATGACCAGGTGATCCACGACGTCTGCATTCAGAACCTTCCCGTCGTCTTTGCCATGGACCGGGCGGGTTTGGTCGGCGACGACGGTCGCACACACCATGGTGTCTTCGACTTCGCCTACCTGCGTTGCCTGCCAAATATGGTGGTGATGGCACCGAAGGATGAGGACGAACTACGACACATGATCGCAACCGCGATCGCGCATGAGAGCGGTCCGATCGCGCTGCGCTACCCACGTGGCTCAGGCGTCGGCATCTCCATGCTGGGCGAACCCCACACGTTGCCAATCGGGCGCGGTGAACTGATCAAACCAGGGACCGACGTGTCAATCGTTGCCATTGGATCGACCGTGCTTCCAGCGACTCGGGCGGCGGAACTGCTTGCCGAGCAGGGAATCAACGCGGAGGTCATCAACGCGCGCTTCGTAAAGCCGCTGGACGAAGACCTGATTCTCGATTCGGTGCGCAAGACGGGCGTGTTGCTCACGGTCGAAGAAGCTGTTCTCGCCGGCGGTTTCGGCAGCGCCGTATTGGAACTCTTGTCTCGCGAGGACGTCGAGATCCCGACGGCCCGGCTTGGGCTGGCCGACCGCTTCTACGACCATGCCTCGCAGAATACGTTGAGACGTCAAGCCGGTATCGACGCCGAGAGCATCGCTGAGCGGGCGCGATCGCTCGTCGCTTCACCGGGATCGGTTCCAACGGTCGCTGATTAGTTTCGAGCCGAGTCTTCTCATGCCGCGACGGATGCGTCGCGGCATCGTCATGTAAGGGCGACAATGCCATGGATCGCTTCCCCATCCTGCGCCAACATCAGACGGAACTTGGATATCGCCTCAGCGACGAAGCGATTGATCGTCTCGCGCGCTACCGGGATCTGCTCATCGAGTGGAACGGTCGCTTCAACCTGACGAGTGTGACCGACCCAGGCGAGATCGAAACGCGGCTTTTCCTCGATTCGATCGCCATGCTGCGGCTCATCCGGAGGTCCGCGGGAGATGGCGATACGGTCCGGCTGGTCGACGTGGGCGCTGGGGCTGGTTTCCCAGGATTGCCGCTGAAAATCGTCGATCCATCCATCACCCTGGTATTGATCGAGGCGACCGCCAAGAAGGTCGGCTTCGTTCAGGAAGTCATTCGTGACCTACAGCTTTCAGACGCCAGCGCGTTCCACGGCCGTGCCGAGGATCTCGCACACGATCAGCGCTTCCGTGCGAAATTCGACGTCGTGACCGCGCGAGCCGTCGCCCGGCTTCCAGCGCTTATTGAGATCTGCATGCCGTTCGCCCACGTTCGCGGACGCGGTCTCTTTCCCAAGGGTGTCGAGATTGACGAGGAGATACGAGACGCTGCGCGCGCCGCCCGGCTCGTTCATTGCAAGATCCTCGGCACTGAAACCGTGCCGCTCGATGAGATGGCCGGCACGACCTTCGTCGTCGTCGAGCAAATTGCCAAAGCGCCCGCGCAATATCCACGACGAGCGGGTATTCCAGCCAAAGATCCGCTTTAATGGCTACAGCAGGGCAACTCGTCCAAGGTTGGGCGGGCCCTGGCACTGGCGCCTCGAGAGCGAGAGATACAACCATGCCGGAAAGCAAGAGATTAATCGTTATCGGTGGCGATGCTGCGGGGATGAGCGCCGCATCACAGGCAAAGCGGCTGAACAAAAGCCTCGAGGTCATTGCCTTCGAACGCGGGCCGCATACCTCCTACTCCGCCTGCGGAATGCCCTATTTCATCGCCGATCTGGTCCACGATGAACGCTCGCTGATCGCACGTAGCCCAGCCGCCTTCAAGGCAAACGGCATCGACGCGCGTGTCCTCCATGACGTAGAGCAAATCGACCTCGCACGTCAGCGCATTCGGGTGCGCTCGCTCGAGTCGAATGCGGTCTTGGATGAACCATTCGATGAGCTGTTAATCGCCACGGGCGCCATACCGGTCCGTCCGGACCTTCCCGGGATCAACGCGTCCAACGTCTTCACCCTTGGCATCCTGCGGGACGGTATTCTGGTACGCGAGTTCATCGAACGCGAGCAGCCACAGAGAGCCGTTGTAGTGGGCGGAGGCTACATCGGACTGGAGATGGCCGAAGCCTTCGTGCTGCGCGGCATTGAGACGACTATCGTCGAGATGCTGCCCGAGCTGATGGCGACACTCGATGCTGACATGGGCCATCTCGTATCGGACGCCACGCGCGCAGGCGGAGTTAACCTCCTTCTCGACGAACGTGTGGAAGCGTTCGAAACGAGGGGCAGTCGGGCCGTAACCGTGGTCACCAACCGGCGAACAATCGAGACCGATGTCGTGGTTCTGGGTCTCGGCGTCCGCCCGAACGTCGAACTGGCCGAGGCCGTCGGTGTTCCCCTGGGAGTGACCGGAGCGATTGCAGTCGACGATCGTCAGCGGACAAAGGTTGAACACGTCTGGGCCGCGGGTGATTGCGCCGAGAGCGTGCACCTGGTCAGTGGCCGTCCGATCTACATCGCTCTTGGCACGGTCGCCAACAAGCATGGACGCGTCTGCGGAACGAACCTTGGCGGAGGCGACGCCCGCTTCCCTGGCGTCCTGGGCACCGCGATCACCAAGTTTCTCGAAACCGAGGTCGCACGGACCGGACTGAACGAGCGTGAGGCGACTGAGGCAGGATTCGATTTCACGTCGGCCAAGATCACCAGTTCGACACGTTCAGGCTACTATCCAGGCAGCGGCAAGATCACGGTGAAGGTCGTCAGTGAGGTGGAATCCGGGCGCCTACTCGGGGCGCAGATCGTCGGGGGACCCGGCTCAGGCAAACGAATCGACACGATGGCCACCGCCATCACCGCGCGCATGACCGTGAACGAGGTCGAATACCTGGATTTGAGCTACGCTCCGCCCTTCTCGCCGGTCTGGGATCCGACTCAGATCGCTGCGCGCAAGGCCGTAAAGCGGGCTGAAGTAGCGGACAAACAGCCTGCGGCTGACTGACGCCGGTGGGCTGGTTTTGAGATTGCGCGTATTTGACGCGACGAAGCGGGGCGTGCTATAGTCAGTTCCCGCCGGGAATTCCCTGGCCGTATAACTGTGCCTTGCAACGAATTCAGTATTGCTGGTACCGAGACGAATGGAAATCAGGATAGGGAGCTCGCAAGCGTGATCAAACTTCGACTGCGGCGCATGGGAGCGAAAAGGCAGCCGAGCTATCGCATTGTGGCCGCGGACGTGCGGTCTCCCCGTGACGGTCGTTTCATTGAGATCGTCGGGTTCTACAACCCGCAAACCGATCCATACACGTTACAGGTCAACGAGGAGCGCGCGAAGTATTGGATCGATCACGGCGCGCAGCCGACTGATACGGTTCGGTCTCTGCTGGTGAAGGCCGGGGTTATCCCGCCGCGGAACGTCGTGCCCCAAGCGAACGGCACCGCGACCACCACCGCCACGGAGTGACCGGCAGCGCGACCCTCATTTCTCAATCACGACGTCAGGCGCTGGCTACCTCATGCGGTAGCCAGTTCGTGTTTATCTCTGGTGGAGGAGGAGCAACGTGGTCGAAGAACTCGAGGGACTCGTCCAATACATGGCTCAGAACCTCGTAGACGATCCGGAGACGGTTCAGATCCAGACTCACCAGCGCGGTCGCATCATCACCGTGACGCTGACGGTTGCCTCCGATGACATGGGAAAGGTCATTGGGCGCCAGGGCCGGATCGCTCGGGCCATGCGCACCCTTCTCACGATTGCCTCGTCACGTCACGGATACCGTGCCAGTCTGGATATCAATGGCTGATCGTAACGACGGAACCCCGGATCGACTCGCAATTGGCGTGATCGCCGCGCCACACGGCACACGCGGCGAAGTTCGAATGCAGATCTGGACTCACTTCCCGGAGCACATCCAGCAACTCAACTCGATCTTCCTGGGCGACGAGGAGCGTCCCCGCCGGCTCCGTCAGGCACGTATCCAGAAGGGCCTGGCGATCCTCTCGATCCAGGGGGTCAGGTCACGCGAAGAAGCGGACGAACTTCGTGGAACGGTGGTTCGCATCGAGCGTGAGCAGGCGACTCCCCTCGAAGAGGGTGAGTACTATCACTTCGAACTGATCGGCCTGGATGTGTTCACCGAGGATGGAACGCGCATCGGTTCGCTCGCCGACATCATCGAGACCGGCGCCAACGATGTCTATGTGGTCAAGGACGACGAGGGGAACGAGCATCTCTTCCCGGCACTGACCGAGGTGATTCCCGAGATCGACCTTGAGAATCGACGGATGATCGCGCGGCCGCTCAGCTATTGGGAGAGATGATCCGGGTTCGGACGGCCCCGGCGCGTCGCCAGCACATTCCAGACCTCCTCAACAGGAAGTCCCGATGCCTCGAGCATCACCAGCAGATGATAGATCAGATCGGATGACTCCGCGGCGAGCGCGGACGGCTCACCGTTCTTGGCGGCAATGATTACCTCGGCCGACTCTTCGCCAATCTTCTTGCCGATCTTGTCGATCCCCTCCATGAGGAGATAGTTGGTATACGACCCGGGCACCGGATTGGCCGCCCGGCCGCGCACCACGGCGGCCACCTCGTCGACAACACGGCTCGAGAGCGGCAACGTTTCCAATTCGATGCTAGGCCCGTCTTGGAAGCAGGTCTCGGTTCCCAGGTGACAGGTCGGGCCATCCGCGCGAACCTGCACCAGCAGCGTATCGCCGTCGCAATCTACGCGCAGATCCAGCGCGTGCAACAGGTTGCCGGACGTCTCACCCTTCTGCCAGAGTGTCTGACGGCTGCGACTCCAGAAGTGGACCAGCCCGGTCCGCAGCGTGAGGTCGAGCGCGTCCTGGTTCATGTAACCAAGCATACGCACATGGCCCGAGACTGCGTCCTGCACGACCGCGGGGATGAGCCCCTGGCTGTCGAACTTCAGACGGGTCAGCAGGTCCCCAAGGGAATTGTCGTCTTCCATTCACATGTCCCTTTTCGCTGTAGGAGCAGATCCCCAGTGTCTGCCATCCGTGTGCAGCGCGCCCGTTGGCGGAACGTAATGCGTTCCGAGGGCAGGTACGGGAACTTGCCCGCACAGTGGGGAGAATCGTCTTCACACAACAACGGGGGCAGCACTGCCCCCGTCAGATCTGCCCTTCGCGGCCGTCGGCCAGGGTGTCGTCAGTCGGCAACCACGGCCTGTGCGCTGCTTCGGACGGATCGCCCAACCGCCTGCGCCACGCTGGCAATTCCCGGCATTGATGACGCAAAATTCTCGAACGTCAGTGACTGACCGCCGTCCGACAGTGCGTGATCCGGATTCGGGTGCACCTCGACCATCAACCCGTCGGCGCCTGCCGCAACTGCCGCCAGCATCATCGACGGCACAAGGTACCACTTGCCGGTGCCGTGGCTCGGATCGATGATGATCGGCAGGTGGCTCAGCCGTTTCACGACCGGAACCGCGCTGAGATCGAGCGTGTTGCGGGTCAATGTCTCGTAGGTGCGAATGCCGCGCTCGCAGAGGATCACGTTCTCGTTCCCTTGCGCCATGACGTACTCCGCCGCGAGGAGCCATTCCTCGATCTGCGCCGACATGCCGCGCTTCAGCAGCACGGGCTTGCCAGACTGCCCGGCGACCTCCAGCAACAAGAAGTTCTGCATGTTGCGAGCACCGATCTGCAGGACGTCGGTGTAGGCGGAGACGAGGTCGATATCGGTCGGGCTCAGGACCTCCGTGACGATCTTGAGGCCGGTCTGCTCACGCGCCTTGGCGAGAATCTGGAGTCCCTCTTCGCCCAGTCCCCGGAACTCATACGGGGAGGTGCGCGGCTTGAACGCCCCGCCGCGCAACATCGAGGCGCCTGCCTCTTTGACGGCATGGGCGGTTCTGAGGAGTTGCTCCTCACTCTCGACCGAGCACGGACCAGCGATTATGACCACTTCGTTTCCGCCGACCTTGACCCCGTCGACATTAACCACGCTATCGGAAGGGTGAAAATCACGGCTCACGAGCTTGTAGCGCTTGCTCACGCGAATCACCTGCTGCACTCCCGGAAGCAGGCCCATCGTCTCGTAGAGAGCGTCAGGGAGCGGCGAGCCCAGCACACCAATAATCGACTGATCCTGCCCAATTATCTGCCGAGTGGCGTAGCCCGCATCATCGACACGACGGACAATGTCGTTGACCTGCTCTTTCGACGCGGTCGGCTCCAGTACGATGATCATCTCTTATGCTCCTCAATAGACAACAAAGCGCTACTCGCGAGTTGCTAGATTGCGTCCGCTGTTTCGTACGCCCATTCCGGTCGCAGCTGCACTGCACGGCGCAGATAGACGTGACGAATATCGCGAGCCGACTTCTCGGTGTTCACGTGTACCAGCACGCGAATCACGTGCTCGAGCGCCCCAGGAACGCTCATCTCATGGGTGCAGATGAGCGCGATCGAGTCCCACCCGAAATCGCGGGCTGCAACCGCGGGAAAGGTCGCGTTCAGGTCAGGCGACGTGGTGAAGATTGCGCTGGCGACATCCTCGACATCGATCTCGTTCGCCTCGACGATCGCGGCGAGCAACTCTCGCGTGGCCTCGAGCATGTCTTCGGCGGTGTTCCGTTCAACCGTCGTCGCGCCACGAATTCCCCGGCACCGCATCATGAAGCAGTATCCTCCTCCAGAGCGGCATCCATGCATTGATCGGCCCAGACGTCTTTCCTGGTCACACGCCCCGGAGCGTTCGGATGAAGTCCCGCATCACGTCCGGCTGCTGGTCCCTGGGTGTCGATCCAAGCCGATTGATGACAGCGCTGCCGACCACCGCGGCCTCGGCGATCTTGCCGACCGCCGCCGCGTGTTCCGGACGCGAGATTCCGAATCCCACCGCGAGGGGCAGGTCGGTCTTGCTCCTGACACGCGAGATAAATTCCCCGAGCCCCTCTGACAACGAGGAACGCGCTCCGGTGGTTCCCGTCAGCGATACGCAATAGATGAATCCGCTCGCCTGTTGCGCGGTCGCGCCGATCAGCTCATCGGTGCTGGTGGGCGCGAGCATGAAAATCAAGTCACGTCCGTTCCGCCGGCACGCGGCGAGCAAGTCACCGCTTTCCCCTACCGGCAAGTCCGGAACAATCAAACCATCTACTCCAACTTCGGCACACTGCTCCGCGAATCGGTCCAATCCGAAGCTGAAAATGGGGTTGAAGTATCCCATGAAGGCGATTGGCACGTCAACGCCGGACTCGCGCAGCGCCCTAGCGGTATCCAGGCAGTACTGGACGGTGACTCCGTTCTGCAGCGCCTCAAAGCTGGAGTGCTGCACGGTCGCTCCGTCGGCCAGCGGATCGGAGAACGGAATACCCAGCTCGATCATCGTCGCGCCGCCTTCGACCATCGAGGGAACGACGCGCTGCACCGTGTCGAGTTCGGGATAGCCCACGGTGAGATAGGGAATCACTCCTGTCCGGCCCTCCGCCTTGAGACGCGCAAACGACGCGGCTATGCGGCTGTCAGATTTCGTGATCGTCACAGTTCCACCCCCAGCGCTTCAGCGACCGTGTGCATGTCCTTGTCACCTCGGCCTGATAGATTGATGACGACGATCTCATCCTGATCGCGTTCCGCCGCCAGCTTCGTTGCCAGATGGACCGCGTGAGCTGACTCGAGCGCCGGGATGATACCCTCGGTGACGCAGAGCAGCTTGAAGGCGTCAAGCGCTTCGGCGTCGGTGACACCCTGGTAGCTGGCTCGCCCGCTATCCTTCAGATAGCTGTGTTCCGGCCCGACTCCGGGGTAATCCAGACCGGCCGAGATGCTGTGCGCTTCGATAATCTGGCCGTCGTCATCCTGCAGCACGTAGGAACGGGAGCCATGAAGTACGCCGACACGACCGGCCGTGAGCGTGGCGGCATGCTTGCCGGTCTCGATACCCAGACCAGCCGCCTCCGCGCCGTACAGCTCCACGCTCGGGTCGTCGACGAAGGCGTGGAAGATCCCGATCGCGTTCGAGCCGCCGCCGACGCAGGCAACCACGAGATCGGGCAAGCGCTGCGTCGCCTCCAGCAGTTGCTGACGGGTCTCTCGTCCAATCACTGCCTGAAAGTCACGCACGATCATCGGATACGGGTGCATTCCGCCGACCGAGCCGATGAGATAGTAGGTATTCTCGACGTTGGTCACCCAATCGCGGATCGCCTCGTTCATCGCGTCCTTGAGCGTGCGGCTGCCGGACGTGACCGAGCGCACCTCCGCCCCGAGCAGCTTCATGCGAAAGACGTTAAGGGACTGTCGGGCGATATCGACTTCTCCCATGTAGACCACACACTCGAGACCGAGCATGGCACAGACGGTCGCCGTCGCGACACCGTGCTGGCCCGCCCCGGTCTCGGCAATGACACGCGGTTTACCCATGCGTTTGGCAAGCAGCCCTTGCCCGATCGCGTTGTTGATCTTGTGCGCGCCGGTGTGTGCCAGATCCTCACGCTTGAGATAGATCTGGGCGCCCCCAACGTGGGCCGTGAGCGCTTTGGCGTGATAGAGCGGTGTCGGGCGGCCGACATAGTCTTTCAGCAGGTTGTTCAGTTCCTGCTGGAATCCGGGATCGTCACGCGCCACTTCATAGGAGTGAATCAGCTCGTCGATGGCAGGCACCAGCGTGACTGGCGCGTAAGCACCGCCGAACTCGCCAAACCGTCCCTGACTATCGGGTAGCGTTCCTGAACGGCGGCGTTCGACTTGTGTACTGGTCATGCTGACTCCTCTATCTACCCGACGTAACGGCGTTGCAGGCTTCGACGTGTCTTGTACCGATTCTGTCAACCTGTTTGGCGAGCGACACGAAACGGCGAATCTTTTCCGGGTCCTTCTCCCCGTCTGTTTCGACGCCGCTCGACACGTCGACGCCGTACGGCCGAACCGTCTCGATCGCTGCGACGACGGTCTCCGGTCGATTACCACCCGCGAGAATAATCGGATAGCGCTCGGAGAGCCGCGCGGCGAGGTCCCAGTCGCCTCGCTTGCCGGTGCCGCCATATGTCCCGGCGACGTGTGTGTCGAGCAGTAGGGCGCTGGCCGGAGCAGGGTGATCGAGAAACTCCTCCGCCAGGCGGCACGCCTCCGCGAGCGGCAGCCCCGCGGGGAGACGGAGCGCGCGAATCACGGGGCGCGTGAGCTGGGACTGAACCTCGACCAGCTCATCGCCGCTGAGCTGGATGAAATCGAGTCCAACTATGTCGGCGATGGCGTTCATGCGCTCGGCAGACTGGTTGACGAAGACGCCCACGACTCCGGGCCGTTGCGCTGTCCCATCGAGACCATCCACGATCTCGCGGGCCTCAAATTCCGTGACCTGCCGCCTGCTGCTGGCAAAGATGAGACCCATCAGGTCAGCGCCCGAGCCGGCGACGACCCGCGCCATCTCCGGTGAGCGCACGCCACAGATCTTGACCAGTGTCTCGCTCATGAGCGCAACTCCGCGATGGCTGCGGTCCGGTCAGTTGCCAGCATCAGCGACTCGCCAACCAACAGCGCGTGCGCTCCGGCCGCCTTCAAGCGGCGAGCGTCTTCACGCGTGAAAATCCCGCTTTCGCCGACGACAGTGCAAGCGGCGGGAACCAGCGGCGCGAGGCGTTGGGTGGTCGCCAGATCGACATTGAAGGTCTTCAGGTCCCGATTGTTGATGCCAATGACGCGCGCTCCCGCGGCAATCGCGTCGCGCAGCTCCGTCTCGTCGTGAATTTCGACCAGCGCCTGCATGTTGAAGCGGTGGACTTCGTCGAGCATCTCGTGGAGCGCCGACCCATCGAGGAGCGCCACGATCAGCAGCACGGCATCGGCGCCCGCCGCGCGCGCCTCGACGACTTGATAGGGATCGACCATGAAGTCCTTGCGCAGCACCGGCGTCGGCGTCTCGCCGGCATGGGCGATGTCAGCGACGGTCCGCAGATCCGCCAGACTACCGCGAAAGAACGGCTCATCGGTCAGGACCGAGATAGCCGACGCACCCGCGGTCACGTAATCACGCGCGATCGACGCGGCGTCGATCCCGCCGGCAATCTCGCCCTTCGACGGCGACGCCCGCTTGACCTCGGCGATGACGCCGAGCGACGTCGACCGTAGCGCCTGCTCAAATGGGACCGGCGCGGGCTGCTCGGCGGCTCGGCGCTCGAGCACGACGGCAGGAACCGCGGCTTTCCGCGCAGGCAGATCCGCCAGTGTTCTCGCCACGATTCGGTCGAGAAACGTTCCGGTGTGCACCGTCATATTAGATCCCGGCCAATCGCTGCGAGAGAGATACCAGCGCCTCGAGCTTGGCGTGCGCGGCGCCCGAATCGATCGATTCAGCGGCCATGGCCACGCCTTCGCGGATCGAACCGGCCACGTCGGCCGCATAGAGCGCCGCGCCAGCATTGAGCAGGGTGATGGTCCGCGCGGGACCAGGAACTCCGCTGAGCACGCCTCGAACGACCGCCGCGTTTTCTTCGATCGTGCCGCCGCTCACTTCTGAGAGGGGTGCCCGGTCGAGCCCGACGGACTCGGCGCTCAGGCTGTAACTCTTCACATCGACTTTGCCGTTGACACAGACGTCGTGAACAATGTTGTCCGACGCGATACTCAGCTCATCCAACCCGTCGTTGGAGGTGACGACCACGGCGTGCCGCGTGCCGAGCAGCGCCAGAACCCGGGCGACCTTCTCGGCCGCGCTGCGATCTGGCACGCCGACAACCTGGTGTTTCGCTCCGGCTGGATTGGTCAGCGGCCCAAGCAGGTTGAAGACGGTGCGGATACCGATCTCCTTCCGCGCTGGACCGGCGAAACGCATCGCCGGGTGAAAGACTTGGGCGAACATGAAGCCGATGCCAACCTCGTCGATGCACGTACCGACGGCGTCCGGCTGCAGGTCGATGCGGACACCAAGACCTTCCAACACATCCGCGGAGCCACAGCGGCTCGACATGGCCCGGTTGCCGTGTTTGGCAACCGTGACACCGGCGCCAGCGACCACGAACGCCGCCGAGGTCGAGATGTTGAACGTGTTCGCGCCGTCGCCGCCAGTGCCACACGTATCCACCACCGGACCGTTGTGTCGCATCGGCACCGGCAATGCGTGCCGCCGCATCGACTCGGCAAATCCCGCGATCTCGTCGTCCGTCTCGCCGCGCATCCGCAGCGCTGTCATCAGCGACCCGATCTGCGAGCCTGTTGCGGCGCCAGACATGACCGCGTCCATCGCTGCCGATGCCTGGACCCGTGCCAGAACCTGCCCGTCCGCGACAAGGCGAATTGCCTCGCGGATGATCTCTTGCCCGTTCGCGCCAACGTCAACGCGATCCGCAATTGCCGTCGTCATCTCTATGCCCCCCTCGCAGCCAGAACCGGTGCGGACTGGTTCAAGAAATTCGCCAGCAACTCCTTGCCGACGGTCGTCAGGATCGATTCGGGGTGAAACTGGACGCCCTCGACGTCGTATTCGCGGTGGCGCAGTCCCATGATCAAACCGTGTTCGCTGCGCGCGCTGACCTCGAGGCAGTCCGGCAGCGTCGCCTCATCGACGATCAACGAGTGATAGCGCGTTGCGACAAACGGGCTTGGCAGTCCATCAAAGATTCCTCGCCCGTCGTGGGAGATCGAGGAGATCTTGCCGTGCATCAGGCTCGGTGCGCGAACGACCTCGCCGCCAAAGGCGACCGCCAGTGACTGGTGGCCGAGACAGACGCCGAGGATCGGAATCTCGCCCGCGAAGCGACGAATCGTGTCGACCGAAATCCCGGCTTCGCTCGGAGTGCCCGGGCCGGGAGAGATCACGATCCGCTCCGGCTGCATGTGCTCGATCTCGTCCAGCGTGATCACGTCGTTGCGACGGACCAGCACGCCGGCACCGAGCTCGGCCAGATACTGGTACAGGTTGAACGTGAACGAGTCGTAGTTGTCGATCAGCAGGATCACGAGCGCACCTCATCTCGCATCGACCGCTCGATGCGCTCTGCTTCGTCGATCGCCCGGACGAGCGCCCGCATCTTGTGGAAGCACTCGTCGTATTCGAACTCAGGTGTGCTGTCCGCCACGATTCCGCCGCCGGCCTGCAGATAGGCGACGCCGTCTCGCATCACCAGCGTGCGTAGCGTGATGGCCGTGTCCAGATTGCCGTTGAAGTCGACGTAGCCAACGGTTCCCGAATAGGGGCCGCGTCGCTCTTTCTCGAGTTCGGCGATGATCTCCATGGCTCGGATCTTTGGCGCGCCGCTCACGGTGCCGGCGGGAAAACAAGAACGGAGCGCGTCGACACCGCTCAGTTCGTCCTGAATCGTGCCCGTCACGTGGCTGACCAGGTGCATGACATGGCTGTAGCGTTCGATCTCCATCAACTGCGGCACATCGACTGTGCCCGGCGCCGCGACGCGACCGATGTCGTTACGTCCCAGGTCGACCAGCATGATGTGCTCGGCTCGCTCTTTGTCGTCGCTCGCCAGTTGGGCCGCGAGCGCGTCATCCTCTTCGAAGGTCGCTCCGCGATGTCGTGTTCCGGCAATCGGGTGCGTCATCAACGTGTCGCCGTCGAGCCGCACCAGCAGCTCCGGCGATGCGCCGATGATCTGGGACTCGGCCAGTTGGAGATAGAACATGTACGGCGACGGATTTACGCGGCGCAGGGCACGGTAGATGGTAAACGGGTGTGCGCCGGTCTCGACCGAGACACGCTGCGACAAGACCACCTGGATGATGTCGCCCGCTGCGATGTACTCCTTGGCCCGCTCGACCATGTCGTAATAGGTCTCCGGGGCCGTGTGCCGCCGCATTCGCTCATCCACCAACGCCTCGTGGAGCGGACGGTCACCAACCGGCAGCCGCGGCTCGCGCGACAGCCGGGCAACGATGCGCTCGATCCGGCCAATTGCCTCGGCATAGGACTGCTCAAGCGGCGTGTGTTCGTCGACGTGGACGTGGCTGACGACCTTGATCGTGTGCTCGAGATGGTCGAAGACGAGCATGGTGTCGACGAACATGAAGAGACCGTCCGGGAAGTCGATCTCGTTGCCCGGAGCCATCGGCAGCCGCTCGAAGTAGCGCACCGCCTCGTAGCTGAGAAAGCCGACCGCACCACCGAGAAACCGAGGTAGTTCGGGAAGCTGAACCGTCTGGTAGGGAGCCAGGTACTCCTGAAGGGCAACCAACGGGTCTTCGAAGCTGGCGTGCTGCAGATAGCCATGCAGGTTGGCTTCGGCTACACCGTCATTCAGTTTCAGCGTCAAGTATGGATCGGTGCCGATGAAGGAGAACCGCGCCAGTCGCTCGCCCCCCTCGACGCTCTCCAGCAGGAACGAATATGGCCCCTGAGCGACCTTGAGGTACGCCGATACCGGCGTCTCCAGGTCGGCGAAGATCTCGCGGTAGATCGGAATGATATTGCCTCGTTCGCGAAGTGCGGCGACCTCGTCCAACGTCGGACGATAGCGATGGAGGTCTCGCACCCCGTCGCGCACTTGAACCGTGTCGAGCATTGCCAGTTCCTCCAACATCCCCGGTCCTGCTGAGTGAACCGCGGACAAACAAAAAACCCCCGTCCCAGAAGGGACGGAGGTGAACATTCTCACTCCGCGGTACCACCCTTGTTGAACGCGCAAGACGCGTCCCACTCTACAGGTACGGGACCAATCAAGTCGATCCGATACCTAGCTCCCAGATAACGGTGGAGTCTCCGTTGCCGCCTACTCGCGCTGCTTTCGGGGCACAGCTCCCGGATCCATTCGGCATCTGCGCTGGCGCCGGACTCTCACCTGCCGCCGGCTCTCTGGGCTCCGCTTCGATGCGTACTCGTTCCGCTCGTCGCTGTTCAGTGGTATTCAACTGTTGAAGGGCAGGTTAGCAGACCATCGGGGTGATGTCAATTACATCTCGAGATTCTGTCTTTGGTCCGTGAACGTGTCAGGGGGAACTGGTCAGTGAACATGTCACCCCATGAAAGAGACACTGACGTTGACGACCACAGAACAGCAACGGCTACGGGTGATCGAGAAGGTTGATCGAGGGGAGATGACGGCAGCGCTGGCGGCCAAGATGCTGCAGCGCTCGGTGCGGTAGGTGCGACGGATCCTGGCGGCGTATCGGACCGAGGGCGCCGCTGCTCTAGCCCACGGCAATCGTGGTCATTGACGAATAAGGTCGTACATTCAGGTTCGTTCACGCAGGGCTAAAGGTCATTGACGAATTAATCCGGTGATTGGCCGCGTGCGCCCGGGAGTAAACTCGCCGGGCTACCGGTAACGAAGTCCACTAAAGGGACTGAGGTCCAGTGACCGATTGAGCAACAACACGATCACGGAATAGCGAACATCACGAAAAAGGCTCAGTCCCTTTAGTGGACGTTGACTTTGTAGCGCGGCGGCTTTAGCCCCGCGTGAACGGACACGCGTGTACCCAATCAATTCGTCAACCACCATTACTCGCCGGGCGAGCGTTGTCAACGACCATTAGCCCCGGGTTAACCCGACCCAATGTATTTCTTCAACCTTGGAGGGAACGGCGACGACCTTCAGCTTGCGTCCCGCTAATGCGCAACCACGTTCTTGGCCTGCTTGATCTGCTCGAGGTTCTGCTGTAGCACCTGTTCGAGTTGGGTCAGTATCTGGAGCGCGTAGACGTCGACCTCACCCATGGATCGCTTTGAACTATCCTTGGCCTGCCGCAAAATCTCCTCGCTGCGCGCCTTGGACTCGTTAATCAATCCCTGCTCGTTCATCAGGTACTCCGCACGCTCCTTGGCTACGGAGAGGATCTTGTCGGCCTCGGCCTGAGCAGACGTGATGACCTGCTGACGCTCTTGAACGACCCGTCGCGCCTGCTTGATCTCCTGTGGAATCGATAGACGAAGTTGGTCGATGATCGTGAGGAATTCTTCCTCCTCGACCATGATCCGGTTGCTCAATGGCACACGCATCCCCGCCGTCACCAACTCCTCGAGCCGGTCCACAAGCTGCAGAATGTCGGCGACATGAACCGTCTGCGATCCTGGCCGAACGTCACTCACGATAAGCCGCCCATCTCACTCGCGCACCATCGCGCCGAACCGCTGCTCTAACGCATCCGCCACTTGCTCCGGCACTAACCCTCTGACATCGCCCCCAAGTGACGCCACCTCCCGGATAAAGCTCGAGCTCACGAAGGAGTGCTGCGAGCTCGTCATCAAACAGATCACGTCGACTTCCGGCGCGAGGTGCCGGTTCATGTGCGCAAATTTGAACTCGTACTCGAAATCGGAGACGGCGCGCAACCCCCGCACAATGGTACCCGCACCAACGTCTCGTGCGTAGTCGACACTCAGACCATGATAGACATCGACCCGGATATTCGGCACGTCCCGCAGCGCACGCTCTGCGAACAACTGACGCTGCGCGGAGGTGAACAGCGGCTGCTTCGGAGCGTGCTCGCTCCCGGCGTAAATCGCAAGGATCAGCTCGTCAAAGATCCGAGCCGCACGCTTGGCCACGTCGAGATGCCCGTTCGTAATCGGGTCGAACGATCCCGGATAGATCGCGATCGTTCCCAAGGCTAGGTCTCCGTTTCTACCGTCGTCACGTCAGATTCCGCGTCAACCACTTCGAAGATCGAGAAACAGCTATCACCATGGCATCGATGCCGCAGGCAGTGCAGACGGCCAACCTGATCAGGCAGGTCGACTCTCGGAGAATGACCGATCAACAGGATTGTCCCATTCTCGATCGCGCGCGATGCTTCTAAAGACGCAAGTGTATCGAGGATTTCCGGATCAGCATAGGGGGGGTCCATAATCACGAAGTCATACGGGCGATTGACATGCGCCAGAAAGCTGCCGACACTCGTCAGATTCACCGTCGCCCGGTCATCGAACTTCGTCGCGGCCAGGTTTTCGCGGATGACCGCACAGGCCGCTCCATTTCGCTCGACGAAGTCAACCGACGATGCCCCCCGCGACAGCGCCTCGATTCCCACACTGCCACTTCCCGAATAGAGATCCAGCACGCGATCGGGCGCCACGCCCAGACTGGCCAGCATCGAGAAGGCTGCTTCGCGAATCTTGTCGGCCATCGGTCGCGTCCGCATGCCCTTGGGCGCTTTCAGCCGATGTCCGCGCGCGCTGCCGCTAATCACGCGCATGGTCAATTCGATCCAGAGGACATCTGACGTAGTCGTGTGCCGAGGGGCATCACTCGCTCACACCCGAGTTCGACTGATCCGGGTTCAACTCGAAGCGCGGATACGAGCCGAAGACCTTCAGTCGCGCGGTCTTGGCCCGGATACGATTCAGCGTATCGGCGATTATCGGGTCGAGCCGGTGGCCTTCGATGTCCAGCAGGAACGTGTAGTCACCGAGTGCCGACTTGGTTGGCCGACTCTCGATCTTGGTCATCTGTATATGAGCTTCCGAGAGCTCCGTCAGAATCTCGTGCACCGCGCCCGGCACATTGGCCCGGACGTTGAAACAGAACGACGTCCGGTCACAACCGGTTGGCTCCGCGTCGGTTCGAGCCAGCAGGAAGAAACGTGTGACATTGGTGCGGTTGTCCTGGATATCCCGCGCGAGCACCTCACCACCATAGAGGTCGGCCGCGCGCTGGGTGCCGATCGCCGCCTGCGAAGCGTCCCCCTCGTCCAGCACCTTGGCGACCGCCGCGGCAGTGCTAAGCGCCGCCACCTGATTGACGCCAGGGAGGCAGCGCTCCAGAAAGCGGCGACACTGTCCCAGGCCCTGCGGGTGTGACGTCACCGTCTTGATCTGCGACAACGTCGCCCCGGGAACGACCACGAGATTATGTCGAACTGGAACGACCAGCTCGTTGCGAATCTTCAGGTCAGTCTCGTCGATAAGAAGATCGAGCGTGAAACTGACCGAGCCCTCGAGCGAGTTCTCGATGGGCAGCATGGCACGCTCGGTCAGACCCGTCTCGACGGCCGAGACAAGCGCGGGGATCGAGGCAAACGGCACAAGCGTGGCGCCATCTCGCCGCGCCTGAATCAACGCCGCCTCTTCGCTGAAGGTCCCTTCAGGTCCGAGATAGGCTATTCTCATCGCTTCCTCCGCTCGTCTGCCGCGCATCTCCGCGAGTATAGGTTCCCTCTCCGCCCGAGGTCAACGTGCTCGCTCGCGACGTGATCCCGCCTGTGACGCCGCGCGGACGCGTGCCGACGGCTTGGTGTCGTCGCAGAGCTTGGGCTAATGGCACCCGATGAGGATGCACGCGGTCACACAGGAGATGGTACATGCCTTGCGACCCGCGGATTCGTCCCACAATCTACCCGGGACATACATTGCGGACGACAAACTCAGGAGGAACACATGGCAGACTCACCAAAGGAACAGCTCATTTCGTGGCTGAACGATGCCTATGCGATGGAAGAGCAGATCACGAAGGTGCTTGAGAACCACGCCAAGGACGCGAAGGACCACCCGACGCTGCAGGCGAGACTTCAGCAGCACCTGGAAGAGACTCGCCGGCATGCCGATCTCGACAAGCAGATGATCCAGCAACTGGGCGGTGAGACCTCGTCGCTCAAATCCGGCATTTCGGGCATGATGGGCCGCATGCAGGGGATGACGACGGCGTTGGCATCGGACGAACTGGTCAAAGATGCGATCAGCGATTACTCGACTGAGACCTTCGAGATCGCGTCCTACCGCGCGTTGATCGCGGCCGCGAAGCAGGCACAAGAACCTCAGATCATCGAAGTGTGCGAGCGGATCATTCAAGAAGAAATCGCCATGGCCAATTTCCTGGACCGGACCCTGCCGATGGTCGTCCAGGAGTACATGGCGAACCAGACGAACGCATAATCCTCAAAAAGCCGGTAAAACAGCCCGAGCCCGCGCTGTCCGCGCGGGCTCGACTGTGCCTACGGCGGGCCTGGCTCCGCCACGGTTGCTGTGCGCTGGTCAAGTGGCCGTAGCGGCCGGGCAACAAGGGCAGCCAACGACAGCGGCATGAACAGAATGGCGAAGGCACCGAGGGTCGCGCCGAACCCTATTACGGCCAGCGCGGCTCCGGCCAGGGCCCGTCCCACCGGCACCGCTCCCCAACTCAACGCACCGGTCATCCCGAGCCCACGAGCGCGCATCTCACCGGGGAGCCGTTCAAAATAGATGGTGTACTCGAGCAGGTTCATCACACTCAGGCCCAGACCCGCGACTGCCAGGAAGATGATTGCGACCATTAGTCGTGGACCGGACGCCAACACGCCCAGGAGAAGCGGAACCGACAGGAAACCAGCCGCGAACGCCCCGCGCCGTGACAATCGCTGACCGATCACGCCAAAGACCGCGTTACCGCCCAGTGCGCCAATCGCGACGGCCGACGTCATCCAACCCAGCGCGTAGGAGCTGTGAAAATGGTCGCGAGCCAGCACCGGGACGAAGACTGACTCCACCGGTCCAATGGCCAGGTTGGCGACGGCCAGGAACAGAATAAGCGGCCGGAGGACCGAGTCACTCACTACAAATCGGACACCCGCGCGGAGTTGTGCGAGATACGAATTCGAAACTTCCGTTTCGCTCGCTTCGCGGCGGACGCCCGAGAGCGTCAAGATCACGATCATCGCCGACAGACCAAACGTTGCCGCATCGAACCAGAGGACGTTACTGGCGCCAATCACGGCGATCAGCACTCCGGCGAGCGCGGGCCCGACCAGACTGGCAACCGTCAGTGAGCCATCGAAGATCGCGTTCGCCCGCTCGAAGCGCACTCCGGCGCCGTCGGCCACGTCCGGCAGAGTGCTATAGCGCGCGACCCCCGCTGGGATACTGCAGAGCGAGGTCACGAAAACGAGAGACAGTAAGAGCCAGAATGACAGACCACCGGTCAGGCTGAGCCCGGCGATGAGACCCACGGCCACTCCAGCCACAAGATCCCCAACAGGACTCACGAGCCCGACGGGCCAGCGATCGACGAAAACGCCGCCAAAGAGGAGGGCGACGACCGTGCCAACAGCCTCAACAAAGACGGTCAGTCCCGTTCGCGCGGCACTCCCGGTCGTCACCAGCACGAGCCAGGGGAGCGCGGTCATCGTCATCGCCGTTCCCACCCGCGACAGCGAATCCGCGGCGATGAGGGCGACAAGGGGTGAGCGAGAGGAGGGACCGGCCCTCATGCTCCCCGCACAATCGGTCCACCAAGCATGGCGTCTCGGCAGCGGAGGCAGCCGGGATCCGGACAGTGGGTGCTCTCGGGATTGGCGCGGATGGCCGCGGCGGCGATGTCGAGCGCATCAGCCGCGGGATACATCCTCCAACCGCTTTGGCCCACGGACAACGTCTGTTCGACCGGCTCCAGGAAAGGCCGAAGCCGTTCGAAGCCTTCGGAGCAGCTACCGACCCGGCATTCGACCGTTCTGTGGTACCCATCGCGCGCCCACCGGCGGAAGAGCGTTCGACCGGATTGCTCCTCCGCAAGATGGAGCAACGTCATGCGCGTCAGGTTCACGCCCATGAGCAGGACAAATCCGCCACGGTCGGCCAAGGCCCGAAAGGGAGCGTAAACGTCGAACGGCGTCTGCCCGCCGATGAGCTCACGTGCGAGGGGACCGACGGCCGCGAAAGAATCGGACGGATGGTTTCCGCGAAATCGTGCGGTCATGCCCAAAATTGCGGCCGGGATCGCGCCCATGTCGGCATCGATCTCGCCGGACTTTGGCGAAAACACATCCTGGCGCGATTCCCCAGTCCAGTGCTGCCGCTCACAATCCAGCCCATTGCGCGGATAGCCGCGATCCGACGGCGGGCGGACTTCAAACCCCGAGGTGAAGGTGGGAACCATCACGGTACAGCCCGCGTCCAGGAATCCGTCCACCACCGTCTTCGCGCCTCCCTCAACCCAGCCGAATGACCGGAGCGAGGAGTGAACGCAGACCGGCAATCCCTCGATGCCGAATGAGTCGATCGCCAACCGAATATCTCGTCCATCGACACGAGACCGCGACATTCAAGCTCCCGTCAACTGCTGGACATCCACCAGGTAAGTATGCAATGTGCGACAACGAAAAGAAGCGAGAGCGAGCGACAAACCGGCGACTTTATTACGCGTCCGGGTATAATTTGAGGAACGTGAGGAGCGCGGATGAGTTCAGCGGGCGCCGCCACACAAGAGGTCTGGCGGCTTTTTGTCGCCGTAGATCAGCCGGACGACGTGCGCCAGCGAATGGAGCACATCCGGGACACACTGAGACACGCTGGGTGGAAGGCGCGCTGGACGAATCCCGAGTCGACACACCTCACGCTGAAGTTCTTTGGGAACCAGCTGGTGAACAGCATCGACGAACTAACCGGTGCCCTGCGCGCGGCGGCGAGTGGCGCGACTCCCTTCAACCTTCGCACCGGTGAAATGGGCGCGTTTCCGAACAATCGCCGTCCACGCGTCATCTGGCTGGGTGTACGAGAACCGGAGAACAGATTGACGCGGCTCGCGATGGCGATCGAAGAACAGAGCCGGAGCCTTGGTGTCGAGCCAGACGACCGGCCGTTCAGCCCACACTTGACAGTGGCACGGGTCCGGCCCGAGGACCGGGAGTCCATGACCGACATCGAAGCACACTTTAGATCATTGAATCAGCTGTCGGAATTGCAGTTCCGGGCCGACCACGTCACCCTCTACCGGAGCGAACTTCACCGCTCCGGCGCGATCTACACCGCGGTCGAACGTATTGATTTTGAGGCATGAACATGATGATTGCAGTCTGTGGCCCAAGCGAACCATCTCAGCAAGAAATCGACATGGCCGAACAGGTCGGACGGGCGATTGCGCAAGCGAACGTCGCGCTTGTCTGTGGCGGGCGCGGTGGCGTCATGGAAGCGGCCTGCCGTGGGGCCAAGAGCGCGGGCGGAACCACCATCGGCATACTTCCGGGATACGATCCCGCCGACGCCAACGAGTGGGTCGATTTCCCAGTGCCGACGGGAATGGGCGAGGCGCGCAACGCCGTCGTCGTGGCGTCGGGTGAAGCCGTTATCGCGGTCGGCGGCGGATTCGGCACCCTTTCCGAGATCGCGCTCGCGCTGAAGATGTGCAAGCGGGTTATCAATCTGGCAAGTTGGGAACTCGATCCCACGCGCGCGGTCCGCTTCGCGGGCGATGCCGCCTATGTTCCCGCCGCCACGCCGGAGCAGGCGGTGGCCATGGCACTCTCCGCGATCCGCAATGACCTCGGGCCGGGATCCACGGCGCCTGGTCACGGTTAGCGACTCTACCTCCATCGACATGACGTATTCGCTAACCGTGGAAGGAAACTCAAGATGCTGGCATTCGAAAAGAAATTGATTGACATCGATCAGCGCTTCACCGAACTCGAGCGCATGATGGCCGACCCCGAAATCGCCACCGATCCAGAGCAATTAATGGCGATCGGCCGCGAACGTTCCGAGATGGAGGGGCTGGTCAGAGCGTATCGTGAACTGCGCGATGTGAACCAGCAGATCGAGGAAGCCGAGGCCATGAAGGCCGGTGGCGATGCTGAGCTCGCGAGCCTGGCCAACGAGGAGATCGCCGAGCTGAGCGATCGGCGCGATCAACTCCTTTCCGAGATCCGGGTTCTACTGGTGCCCAAGGATCCGAACGACGAGAAGAGCGTCATCGTCGAGATCCGGGCAGGCACGGGCGGTGAGGAAGCGGCGCTCTTCGCGGCCGATCTCTTCCGCATGTACACGCACTACTCCGAGCGGCACGGCTGGAAAGTTGACGTGATCTCGTCTAGCGAGAGCGGCATCGGCGGACTTCGCGAAGTCATCTTCGAGGTCAACGGCCGGGGAGCCTACAGTCACCTCAAGTTCGAGAGCGGCGTGCATCGCGTGCAGCGTGTGCCGGTGACGGAGTCGAGCGGGCGCATTCACACCTCGACCGCCACGGTGGCAGTGCTGCCGGAGGCCGAAGACATCGAACTCCACATCGACGAGAACGACCTACGTGTCGACGTCTTTCGTTCGACAGGACACGGCGGCCAGAGCGTCAATACAACCGACTCGGCCGTGCGCATCACCCACCTCCCGACCGGGATCGTCGTGACGTGCCAGGACGAGAAGTCGCAGCTCAAGAACCGCCTGAAAGCGATGGCTGTGCTGCGCGCGCGGCTGTATGACATCGAGCAGCAGCGTCTGCATGAGGAACGCAGTGGCATGCGACGATCGCAGGTCGGCACGGGCGAGCGGGCTGAGAAGATTCGCACCTACAACGTGCCACAGGACCGGGTGACCGATCACCGGCTGAAACTCAGTCTGAGCAATTTGCCGGGAATCCTCAACGGTGATATCGACGGGTTCATCAGCGAACTTCGCGCCGCCGACCAGGCTGAACGCCTGCAGGAGGCGGGCGTTAGCTGAGCGGCGACGGCGTCGTGACTCCAACCATTCACCAGCTCATCGCCGACACTACCCGGCGGCTCGCCAATTCAGGCGTCGATAACGCCCGGCTCGACGTCGAGGTCCTGCTCATGCACCTGATGAGCATAGACCGGGCGCATCTCTATCTCGCACTGCGAGACCCGGCCCCCGACGACCTGGTGGCGCAGTTGACGGTGCTGATCGAGCGCCGTGCCGCGGGCGAGCCTGTCGCCTATCTCACCGGCCATCGCGAGTTCATGGGACTCGACTTCCGAGTCGATCCGCGGGTCCTGATTCCACGTCCGGAAACGGAGGGACTCGTCGAACGAGCACTGCGCTGGCTTCAGCAGCGACAAGAGACACGGCACGTCGTCGACGTTGGAACTGGCAGCGGCGCAATCGCCATCAGCCTCGACACGTGTACCCCAATATCACAAAAATTGCGTATCCTCGGCAGTGACATCTCGCGCGCGGCACTCGATTTGGCAGACATCAATCGGGCGCACCTCGGCGCAACACGAGTCGAGTTCGTCAACGGGAACATGCTTAACTGGTGCGGCCTACCACTGGATCTCATCGTGGCCAACTTGCCCTATCTCCGCGACGAGCAGCGGCACGCAGGAATCGCTCAGGAGCCGGACCTGGCGCTCTACGCGGCTGACGCCGGTTTTGCATTCTACTCGGCGTTGCTGCCTGAGGCCGCGACTCTGCTGGCTCCCGATGGCGCGCTCATGTGCGAGATCGATCCATCACAATCGACAGTCGCTATTGCGACGGCATCGGCGGCATTTCCCACCTCGTCAGTCTGGATCGAACAGGATCTCGCCGGCCGCGACCGGTACCTGATGGTTCAAGTTCCCGATTGAGTCTCGAATTGGGTGCCCATCATCGTCAAGCGTTTCGTAGAGCATCATCGGGCGATAGAAGCCGTTCGGGAACCTGCCAGGGACTTGTCTTGCCTGAAGGCATGCGCTGCCGACAACACAAGAACGCCGCCTGGCAATCCAGACGGCGTGTGCGCTCATAATTGAAAACCTGGTTCTACGCCAGGCGCGCTTCCTTGTGCATCGTGCGAATGCATCGAGTGCAGACGTTCAGCTTACGCGGAAGCCCGTTCTGATAAATCGTCGTACGCTGAATGTTGAGCCGGAACATCCGGTTGGTCCGGCGCTTGGAGTGGCTCACGTTGTGCCCGAAGCCTGGCCCACGGCCACAAATGTCACATTTACCGGCCACCGCGTCCCCCTTTACCAGAGAGTCATCACCAACTAAGATTGCATTCAAATTGCGTAGGTCACACCAATCTCTCGAGCGCGAGCCCACGAACGGTTAGGATATCACGCGACGGGCACCCGCTCAAGATCAATGTTGCGCAGATCTTAGGATTGTTCCGAAAGCGCGCATGGCGGCGGTAGGAACATTGACACGCTGGATCGTAGTTCGCCACATGTCTCCACGGGCAGGGGCCATGCGTGGGTTCGACCGTAAGATGAAGCGATAGGAACCGAGAACATTTCTGACCGGCACAAGGTTTCAACGCACCCAATCGAACAGGTGGCTCCGGAGAAACCGGGTCCCGTCAGGATGGCGCGCTGTTCGAGCCACGAACTCGCGTCCGCACTCTCGTTCGCCGCGACACACTTCGAGCCATTCGTCGCAGAAATCAATGCCCTCAACGTCTTCCCTGTTCCGGACGGCGACACGGGAACGAACATGTTCCTCACGCTACAGGCCGCCGCCCAGGGGGCGCGGCGCGCGGCAGATGGCGATGCCGTCTCGGTGGCAGCCGTGCTGAAGGCAGCAGCCCAATCCGCATTGATGGGTGCTCGAGGAAACTCGGGCGTAATCCTGTACCAGGTGATCGAGGGTTTGGCGGAGGCCGCTCCGGATGGTCCAGTGCTTGACGGACCAGGGCTGACGGCTGGACTGCGACGAGCCACTGAGCTTGCCTATCAAGCGGTCATCAATCCGGTTGAAGGGACCATGCTTACGGTCATCCGGATGGCGACTGAATCAGTGGAGACCGGTGAGCGGGCGCCGCACGGCGTCGACGAAATCCTCGAGGTGGCGCTTGGTGGGGCCGAGGATGCGCTGGCGCGGACACCGGAGATGCTCCCCGTGTTGCGGCAGGCCGGCGTGGTCGACGCGGGCGGTAGGGGGCTGGTCGTCATTCTCGACGGACTTCGCCGTTTCACCCAGGGATTGGAACCGGCCCGCCCGAAAAGTGACCAGTCACTTGATATCGCATCCTCGATGGCCTTTCTGGACCAGGTCGACCTCGTGCATGATGTCGACGAATTTGGCTATTGCACCAACTTTGTCCTGACCGGAGATGACATTCTGGTCGATCAGTTTCGCGCCCGAATGACGACACTCGGCAGTTCTGCGGTCGTCGTAGGCGACCAGCGCGCCATCAAAGTCCACGTTCACAGCGAACATCCGGGCGCAATTCTCGAAGCCGCATTGGAGTTCGGCGAATTGGAATCTGTGCGCATCGACAACATGGCGGCACAGACGCGAAAACTGATGGCTGATCGCTCGCTTGCGAGTCGCAAGGTCGAAGCCCCTGTTGAAACGGTCCAGATCGCGGTGGTCGCGGTTGCGAGCGGGGACGGGCTGGCTCGCGCGCTCACTGGCATGGGGGCAAATGTCATTGTTGACGGAGGACCCACCAACAATCCGAGCACCGCGGACATCCTGGCGGCCGTCGAGCAGTCGCCGAGCGATACGGTGATCATCCTGCCGAATGATCCCAACGTGGTCGCTTCCGCGCGACAAGTTCAGCAGTTGACCAAACGGACCGTTCGTGTCATTCCGTCCAATTCCGTGCCCCAGGGGATCAGTGCCCTCTCCGCGTTCAATTTGGCCGTCGATCTAGACGAGAACGTCGACGCGATGACCGAGGCGCTCTCGTTCGTGACGACCATCGCGGTCACCCGAGCGTCCCGCGACGCTCAGATCGATTCCATCCGAACAAGAAAGGGCGAATATATCGGATTGCGCAACGGAAAGATGGTCGCGGCCGGTGAGTCGCTGGCGGGTGTCACGCTGCAGGCCATCGATGAACTCGCGAAAGACGACGCCGAGCTGCTGACGATCTTCGTGGGAGCAGCGGCCAGCCGTGAGGACGTGCGCTCGATAGCCGCGATGATCGAGGAGCGGTATCCGGGCCTCACGGTTGAAATCTCCGAAGGTGGACAGCCGCACTACGACTTCATCCTGGCGGTCGAATGAGCCAGGCGGAGAGCCAGCGACCAGTACACATTGTGACCGACAGCACCTCCGATATACCGGCCGAATTGCTGGCGGGGCTGCCAGTCACGGTTGTCCCGCTCAAGATTGAGATCGACGGCCAGGTCTATCGCGATCTGGTCGACATCTCACGCGAAGAGATATTGGAGTATCTGCGAGGTGGTGGGATGCCGAAGACCTCGCAGCCATCGATGGGCGAGTTTCAGTCCGTCTTTCGCGATTTGACTGATCAGGGCTTTGACGTCGTCGCCATAGACGTTTCGTCGAAACTCTCCGGCACCTTTAATTCGTCCAGCACGGCGGCGCGCAGCGTGTCCGAAGAGCACATCTCGGTGATTGATTCGGGTTCGGTTTCGATCGGGCTCGGCGCACTAGTGCTGGAAGCGGCTGAGCGGGCCACGGCGGGCCAAACCATGACCGAGATCACCGGGCACGTTGAGCACCGCCTCGACGATGTCTGGATCGTGGCGGCGTTGGAAACGCTTGAGAACTTGCGGCGAGGCGGCAGGATCGGACCAACGGCCGCATTTCTCGGGTCGGCTCTGAAGATCAAGCCGGTCATCCGTGTACATCACGGCGAGGTTCTGCCCCTGGAGCGCGTCCGCACGTTCAAGCGTGCGCGCGATCGTCTGATTGAACTGACCGAAGAACAGATGCCGTTCGACCGGCTGGCTGTGCTGCATCTCGGCGCACCAGAGGGCGCGGCCGACCTCGCCGAGCGTCTGCGCGCGCGGCAACCCGGCCTCGACGTGATTCTGGGCCAGATGGGAACGGTCGTCGGCACCTACGGCGGCCCGGGCATCCTCGGCATTGCCGGACTGATGCATCCAAAGGAACCCACGGCTTGACACTCCTGGCCGGCGCGGGTTGACTTGTTCCCATGAGCACGACTCCGGCCGGAAAATTAGCTTCACAATCCCGCACGATCGAGAAGATGCTGGCGCTGGAGGCCCGCAAAGGCTACCAGGACAGCGCGGTCTCGGGCGGTTTCGAGCGCTTCTTCACCGGTCTGTTACGCAACGAATCATTCGACCTCGATCAGGGCGTCGCAACACAACTGCGCCAGATTTTCACAGGCTATGGAAGTCTTGGTGCTGGTGAACGTGAGGCGCGCGTGCGTCAGGCGCGGGCGGTCCTGACGACTGCCGGCGACGATACGCAGCAGCCCGACAAATCCGCACCGCGAAATAGCCAGCCAGCTCAGGCAACTCCCAGACCACGGGCAGCACGACGAACGTCGCCGCCCCGCATCGCCTCACTCGACGACCCGGTGACTGTCTTGCCCGGTGTCGGGCAGGGCCGCGAGCGGCAACTCGCGGCGCTCGGTGTCGAGACAATCCGGGATCTGCTTTACTTGCTTCCGCGCCAGCATAAGGACTATAGCGCCGTTCAGAAGATCTCGAGCATGCTCTTCCACGGAGAATGCACCATTCGCGGAGAGATCGTCGACGTACAGGAACAGCGAACCCGAACGGGCAAGACCGTGGTCTCGGTCGAGATCGACGACGGCACCGGACGGGCCCAGGCCACCTGGTTCAATCCATACATCGCGAGACAACTCGGAGTCGGAGACCAGATCGCCATTAGCGGTCGCGTCGAGCAGCAGCGGGGGATGCTCTGCTTTCGCAATCCGGAATGGGAACAGCTGGACGCGGAGATGCTGCACACCGGGCGGCTTGTTCCGGTCTATCCACTCACGCGCGGTCTCTATCAGAAGCAGGTGCGAAATCTGACCCGCGCAGCCCTCGACGGCGCCTGCTCTCTCCTTGAGGACCCGCTCGACCGGGCCATTCTCGAGCGCCACGGGTTCGCCTCGCTGCAGGTGGCCATCGAGCAGATGCACTATCCGAACTCGCCCGCAAGTCTCCAGGAGGCCCGCAATCGGCTGGCATTCGACGAATTCCTGGTACTGCAGCTTGGATTGGTGCAGCGCAAAGTCGAGTGGCAGTCGGCCGAGGGGCACGCCTTTGTCGTTCATCCGTCGGTGCTGGACGACTTCTATGCGGCGCTGCCGTTCACGCTTACCGGCGCCCAGCAGCGGGCGTTGGACGAGATCCTCGGGGATATGTCTCGTCCGCAGCCGATGAGCCGCATGCTGCAGGGCGACGTCGGCTCCGGCAAGACGGCGGTGGCCGCGGCCGCGTCGATCGTGGCGATTGCAGACGGCTACCAGGTCGCGCTACTCGCTCCGACCGAGATACTGGCCGAACAGCACTTTCGGAATCTGTCGTCGCTGCTGGATGAACTGCCGGAGGACAAACGACCGGGACTC
The DNA here is from genome assembly GCA_963728335.1 of uncultured Chloroflexia bacterium. Classification (GTDB taxonomy): domain Bacteria; phylum Chloroflexota; class Chloroflexia; order Thermomicrobiales; family Thermomicrobiaceae; genus CALAGB01. Next base: position 1,720,182 of record CAVSJP010000002.1, on the reverse strand, counting down.
GCACTGCTGACCGGCAAGACGACGAATGCCGAGCGCAACGATATCGACGAGCGGCTCGCGGCCGGTGAGCTTCACCTCATTGTCGGAACGCACGCGATTCTCGAGGGACACGTCGAGTTCCAGCGACTTGGTCTGGCAATCATCGACGAGCAGCACCGGTTCGGCGTTGGGCAGCGCGCGACGCTGCGCGAAAAGGGCTACAATCCGGATGTCCTCGTCATGACCGCCACGCCGATCCCTCGCAGCCTGGCCCTGGTCCTGCACGGCGACCTCGACGTCTCGATCATCGACGAGCTTCCACCGGGCCGTCAGCCGATCATCACCCGACGGGTGGAGGCGGCCAAGCGCCGCCAGGTCTACCAGTTTCTGCGCGAACAAATCTCCGCCGGCCACCAAGCATTCGTCATCTACCCGCTGGTTGAGGAATCGGAGAAACTGGACGCACGTGCGGCGACCGAAGAGTATGAGCGCCTCTCGACCGAGATCTTCCCCGATCTGAAGCTCGGCCTGCTTCACGGTCGCATGAAACCGCGCGAGAAGGACCGCGTCATGCAGTCCTTTCGCGACCGAGAGATCGATATCCTGGTGTCGACGTCGGTCGTCGAGGTCGGCATCGATATCCCGAATGCTACGGTGATGGTGATCGAAGGCGCCGAACGATTCGGGCTCTCACAGCTCCACCAGTTCCGTGGCCGGGTCGGTCGTGGAGCGTCAAAGTCCTACTGCCTGCTGATCGCGAATGAGAGTAGTGAGAACAGTAACCGGCGACTGGACGCCATGGTTGAAACTCAGGACGGTTTCCGGCTGTCTGAGATAGACCTGGAACTGCGCGGACCGGGTGAATTCTTTGGGACCCGGCAGAGCGGTCTTCCGGATCTGAAGCTGGCCTCGCTCGGCGACGTGGTCACCTTGCACAAGGCGCGTGATGAAGCCCATCGCATCCTCGGCGCCGATCCACGCCTCGAAACAGACGCCAACCGGCTAATCCGGGAACAGGTCGAGCGCTTCTGGGCTGGCGGCGCCGGCGACCTCAGCTAATCAACGCTAGCCAACGAAAGGCACGACGTGACCATTTGCCTCGTGGACGACAATCTCACAACGGGACTCATTGCCGAGACGATCCGCAACGGCTGGATCGACGACGCGGATAGTTTCGAGCTCGTATCCGGACTGACTGCCGAGACCGTTGCGGACCGCGGCGCGTGCGCGTTGCTGGACGGCGTCGAAGCACTCCGGCTCGCGGATCGCTTCACCGTAGCCACCGACGTGGGACTCGTGTCATGGCATTCCGGCGCCATCGCCCTCTTGACCCCCACCCGTCCCGATGAGGTCGACGACGTGATGGTCGAACTGAACGGCGTGTCACCGACCGCGGAGGCGATCGCTCGCGCCACGATCGCACGGTTCTTCGGGATGACGCTTCGTGGCTTCAGACGTGGCGACGAGACCGGGGGAGTGTCCGTGCGCGAGCATCAAGACGCGATTCTGGAGATCGAATCGGGCGTCTTGACTGACCTGGTGCGAGCCTGGTTCATACTTTCGGGCCTACCGGTCGTCACGCATGCGATGGTCGTCCCGAACGATCTCATTGAGCGAGCCCCGGATACCGTCCGGACGCTCGTCACTGGACTCGGCGAGGCGGCACAGACCGGCGTCAAGCGACGTCGCGAGATCCGGCGCAACATGCACTCCCTTTATCCGGTAGACCGTGACCAACTGGTGACGTTCCACAACGAACAGACAATCAGCCTGAGCAAGACCGCCCGCAAAGGCTGGCTCGACCTCGTGCGCCGTGTGGGCCGAGCCATGTCGTTGCCCCAGCCTGAAGCGATCAATTTCGTGACGGTTGAAGAGCCGGACGAGGAGTCGGAGCAGGGGTAGACGCCGGAGATCGCTTCAAATCAAGGGCTTCCAACGCCGTTGCGTCACCTGTGGGCCTTCATGGTGCACGGCAATCACATGACGCTGGATAGTACGCACGGGCAACGTGTCGAAGATTCGTGTGTTCCGATGAACGTAACCGCAATTTCGACGGAGGCCGGCACAGGCCCGGCCAGTCCGTCGGACCGCCGTGCCGGCATCACGCCGTTCGTGTTGTTACTCTTCGTCCTCGTCGAGCCTGGCTCTGTAGGTGCGGCCCAGCGCGGCATATTCGTTGGCCGCGATGTGATGCAGCAATCCCGAATCCTCCTGCAGCCGCCAGCGGTCAGTGAACAGATCGTCGCTGGCAGTAACCGCGAGCACCTGTGCCACGAAGAGATCGTGATTGGTCATCGAGAGACGCTGGACAACGCCACACTCGATGTGCGCCACACACTCCTCCACCAGGGGGACATCGAGTTCGACGGCGTCCGCGGGGGTAAGACCGGCCGAGATGAACTTGTCACGGTCCCGACCAGACTCGCTGCCGCAACGATGTACCTGATTGAGCAATTCGATGGTCGGGATATTCAGGGCAAAGATCTCGCTCCGGCTGATGAACTCGTGAGTCAGCCGGTCGGGACGAATCGCGACCCCAACCAGCATCGGTTCGGTGCCCAGCGGCATAAGCCAGGCGGCCGTCATAACGTTGTGCTGCGAACGGAAAAGCGATGTGACCAGCGCGACCGGTCCGGGTTGGAGTAGTCTGCCCGCCAGCCGAGACTCGATCGCTGTCTTCTCTGCCATGTTCTACCTCGACGATTCTGAACGCTGCCTCGCCGTGCGCTCGGCCACTCCGCCCTTGCTGGCCGGCAGAATAGAACGGTACACATCATAGTAGCGATGGGCGATACGCTCCTGCGTGAATTCGGCCAGCACTCTGTCTCGCGCCCTTCGCGCCGTCGCCTCTCTGCGGTCCTGGTTGGTCAGCAGGTCGTCGAGCTCTCGCGCAAGCCGGACGACGTCGCCCTCTGGATAGACGACCCCGGCGTTGCCAATAACGTTCGGAATCTCTCCCGAGTCAGACCCAATCACCGGCACCTCACAGGACATCGCCTCGACGATCACGCGACCAAACTGCTCTTTCCAGTTGGATTGCGTGCGTGACGGTACGACCAACACGTCGAACTCACTGTAGGTCTCCGGCATCGAGACGGCGGCGATGGCGCCACGAAAGACGACGCGATCGCGGACACCCAGGGCTGATGCTTGCAGCTCGAGACGCGTGCGTTCCGACCCGTTGCCGACAATCTGAAGCTGCGCGCGAGTCCGCATCTGGGCAAACGCGGCGATCAGGTCGTGGACGCCCTTTTCCGGTACCAGGCGACCGACGTATCCGATCACCGGAAACTTGGACGGCGTCGTCAATCTAGGGCGATAGAAGTCGGGGTCGACACCGAATTGCGGAATGACATCAAGCCGGCCTTTGTACCCTTTGTGGCGCAGCACGTCGCCGGCCTCTTCGTTTCCGGCCACCGCAGCTGACGCGAGCCGGTAGTTGATCTTCTCGAATAGGCTGAAGGGCGGCGGGTAATTCCGATCGAGATTCTGCCAGGTAAAGAAGACCACACGCGCTCTATTCAAACGTGCCAGGATCGTCGCCTGGAACGTGACCAGGTTGTATGGTTCTTCGTCGATGTGGACGACATCCGGCTTGAAGCGACGAATGTGACGGCCAAGCCGGGGATAGAAGTGGACGTGGTGATGGCCGTTGAAGCGCATCGTCTCGTCGAACATGCGATACCCGACGGTGTGCAGCCGCTCGAGCCGCTGGACTCCGACACGCTCCTCATGCCAGTGTGGCGGCACGATCGCAACCAGGTCGACGTCTGGAATGCGCGCCAGTTCTTCCAGCTTGCGTTGGTAGACGCCGACGACGAGCGCCTTTGACAGCATCAGCACTTTCACGGTCTCTGCACCCAAATGCGAACGAATGTCACGAGGCGATCACGTCTCGGTAGGCCGCGCGGGTCTCGTCCGCGGTTCGCTTCCAGCTAAACCGAGCCGCCTGGGCCAGGGCCCTCTCGGCAAGGTCGCGTCGCACCAGATCGTCACGCAGCACGGAGGTCATTGCGGCGGCGAAGCGCTCCGGTGTTGGTTCGAGCAGCAGGCCACCACTACCGACAACCTCGGGCAGACTGGCTCGATTCGCCGCCACCACCGGCAAGCCGCAGGCCATCGCTTCCACCGGTGTCAGGCCAAATCCTTCGTAGAGCGATGGGTAGGCATAGAGGGCCGAGATCTGGTAGAAGAGGAGTTTCTCCTTTTCGTCGATACGGCCGGTCAGCGTAACCTTCCCTTCAAGGCCGAACTTCCGGATAATCGGCTCCAATGGCGGGTTGAGCGCGCTATTACCTGTATGAGCTTGCCCGCCGATGACGAGCCGTGTGTTCAGGTCGAGGTCCGGCAGCGCCCGCGAGAAGGCCTCGACGAGAAGCCCGACATTCTTGCGCGAGTCGAGCCCGCCCACATTGAAGATGATCGGCCCGTCGAGACCGTATCGTGCCCTTAGCGCGGACTCGCCCTCTGGTTTCGCGTCTGGCCGGAACGTCTCGTCGGCCGCGAGCGGAATAGAGCGCACCCGGTCCGGCTCAACGTGCAGCAGGCGGACAATGTCTCGTTTGGAGCACTCAGAATCGGTCAGAATGAGCCTGGCGCGCCGCGCCGCGGGCACTACGAGTCGCAAGTACATCCTCATCGTGACCGATCCGCCGTAGTCGGTCAAAATCATCGGGATTAGATCGTGAATGGTCACAACGGTCTTGCCCCGTCCGGCGCGCGGAGCCGCAAGATAGGGCACGTGCAGCAGATCCGCACCGCTCTGCCGCAACGCTCTGAGTACCCCGACCTGCTCCCACCACAATTTGAGGGCCTTCGAGCGGTTGAGGAGCCGTGGCGGCACGATCTCAATCCCACGGGCAGCACCGAAATTTGCGTCCGGCTCAGTGGCCGGTCGCAGGAGAAGCACCTCAGGAGCGTCGTCAGTGGCGGTCAACTGACGCCACAGATTCAATGTGTACTGACCGCTCCCGGTTGCAGGCTGGGAAAGAAAGTATCCGTCGAGGCCGACGTGAGACCGCAGTGAACTCATGACGGGTGGGATTATAACAGAGCGTCGGCGCGTTACCGTATCCATGGAATGGTAATGGCTGCTATCATTTGTTGTGGTAGGTGAGGACTCGCAATCAGTGTAAACGTTGCCTACCTGATGATGAAATTCTCATAGTGAACCTCGTGAGACACAGACAAGGAGTAACCGAGATGGCCAAGGCGACCACAGTGAGCGATGCGACCTTCGAGCAAGAGGTGTTGAAGTCCAGCACCCCGGTTCTGGTTGATTTCTGGGCCGAATGGTGTGGACCGTGCCGAATGGTCGCGCCGATTCTCGATGAGATTGCGGACGAGCGATCGGGAAAGATCAAGATCGCCAAGCTCAATGTCGACGAGAATATGCGTACAGCGGCTTCCCTGGGAATCACCAGCATTCCGACGTTAATGCTCTACAAGGACGGCGCGCCAGTCGAGCGGATTATTGGTGCGCAGCCGAAACAACGGTTGCTGCAGCAGATCGACAAGCATCTCAACTAACTGGCGACGCACAACCGATTAGCCGTTGACGCGAATCCATGCCCGCGACGTGATCACCATGTCGCGGGCATTTCTTGTCTGGCGGGTCCGAGCAGCACAGACCATGGCAAATGACGAGCGCGGGGCGACTCTTCGCTTGGCTCAGGAGTCGGCCTCTGCGCTTTCGGCAGTCTACGGACGCTGTCATCAATAAGGCGGCCGGATATTGGGCGACGCGGAGCAGAATCACAGGACCGCTCGCCGTGTCGACGTTCGCTCACCATTGCGAAAACGACGGTCGCTCACTCCGGCACGGAGGCTTGCCAGTCCACGCCTGACTGCATGGCTCGCCGCCGATCCGGCAGATGCGATCAGACTGGCACAGCTCGCGAGCATCGCTGTCCGGCCCTCGCGGTACGCGCGCTGCTCGACGGCAATGATGGTTGTCCGGCGATCGTCCGCGGAAGCGATGCCAGAATATTCATACGTGTTCCGTCGCAGATCGAACAGGATGCTCCGTTCGCCGCGAGCCGATGCGGCGGGATCGTTCGGATCGTAGACCGAGACGATGGCCCGGTCGTCAGACGATTGCACGAGCGCGTATGGCACGACCGTGTGCCCCTCCTGCTTGAGAGCGTCGAAAAGGTCGGCTCTCCAGGGCCTGGGCACGCCGATATCGAAGCAGCGACGGACGGTCCTGTCCTCCACCAATTCACGGCGGAAGGTCTGGTAGACACGCTTCGGGCTGGGAACGAACAGCCAGAACGACGCAGCCAGGAGCGCGCGATCGCAAAGCTGCCGCCCGTGCCAGATCAGAATATCGGCCAGATTCGAGGGGTCGTGGCCCGGGTTCAAGCTCTGCTCCAACGCCACCCGAGCCATACCGGTGCAGATGCCGCCCTGGTACGAGCCGGTTCCATCGCCGAGGAAGACGACCGATCGATAGAGGCCGTTGAAGAAGAACCTCTTGAACAGCGCGAGCGAATACGTCTGGTCAAAGATTCGCCGATCGGGCACGACCACGCCCCAACCATCGACACTATTTGGCGTCGCGATCCCGTCTGTGCCTGGATCAAACCGGCTCACAGCCACGATTTCGACCGGTATCGATCGCTCTTCACAGGCGACCGGTCGCCCCTGGACAAATCCGGTGCACGTCACTGCTATCTGACACGTCCGCGGCATTTCGCGTGGGGTGACGATCCATCTGATGCTGTGATCGAACTCAGTGACCGGCCGCCAGGTAGGCCGCTCGGTTACCCAGGAGAACGGCAGATCGATCCGAGCAGCGTCAACTTCGGGGAAATTTCGGCGCCAGTGCGACAGATCTAGCGTGATCAAGAGTGAGTCAGGGACGTAACGAAACTGCTCGGACGCACTGTTCGTCCACTTCAGCCCGTTGATTGCCTGCTGGTCATGACTGAATGAGATCATTGCGCGTCCATTGACGAGTCAGCGTTGCTCAGCCTTGCTCGTTGGAGTTTGAACTCCCCGGCGGCGCGTTCGCTGTCAACACGTCGATCTCGCGACGGAGGTCCTCGAGGTCCTCGAACGAGAGGTAGACCGAAGCGAAGCGGATGTAGGCAACCTCGTCGATCTTGCGGAGTTCACGCAGCGCGATTTCGCCGATGGCGGTGCTGGGCACCTCGACCGTTCCGAGTTCGAGCAGCTGCGCCTCGACACCCGCGACGATCCGGTCGATCTCCTCTTGAGAGACCGGTCGTTTCGTCAGCGCGATGCGCAGTTTATCTCGCAGTTTTCGTGGGTCGAATTCCTCGCGGCGGCCGTCGCGCTTGACGACCATGAGCGCACCGGACTCGACACGCTCGTACGTCGTGAAGCGACGTCCGCAGGACGCGCATTCACGGCGCCGCCGGATTCCCGAGCCGTTACTCAGTTCGCGGGAATCGACAACACGCGTGTCACGTCCTTGACAGAACGGACACCTCATCGGGCCACCGCTCGGCTACCGCTCGCGCAGGAAGCGGAGAATGGCAGGTTCTGACCACTCGTCATCGGGCGCCATCGGAATGCGTGATGGCGCACCCTGTGGACCTTGCTGCGCCTGTGCGGCGTCCGGCGGCTGCCGGAACCGACGGTCCTGACGCGCTCCACGTCGCTGCGACGAGCCGCCCTGGAATCCGGTCGCGATCAGCGTAATCTGCACGTCCCGACCCATGGCATCGTCAGTCGTCGCGCCGAATATGATCTCGGCCTCGTCGTCAGCGGCGGATCGAATGACCTCGGCCGCCTCGGTGATCTCGGTCAGTGACAGGTCGGGGCCACCAATGATGTTGTAGAGGACGCCGACAGCACCGTCGATGCTCATTTCCAGCAAGGGACTCTCGATAGCCATGCGCGCCGCGTCGACGCAGCGGGTCTCTCCGGTGCCGCGGCCAATCGCCATCAGGGCCGAGCCAGCGTCACGCATGATCGTCTTGACATCGGCGAAGTCGAGATTGATCAGACCTGGCTTGGTGATCAGGTCGGAAATACCCTGAATACCTTGTCGCAGCACATCGTCTGCCAAGCGGAACGCCTCTGAGAAGGGGGTCTTCGGGTCGACCAGAGTAATGAGTCTCTGGTTCGGGATGGTGATCAGGGCGTCGACATGTTCCTTAAGCGCCGCGACTCCCTCGTCGGCAACGCGCCGGCGCTTGGCGCCCTCGAAATCGAACGGTCGTGTGACCACGCCCACGGTCAACGCACCCGACTCACGAGCGAGTCGCGCGACAATCGGGGATGCCCCGGTTCCGGTGCCACCGCCCATGCCAGCAGTGATGAAGACCATATCGGCGCCCCGCACGATCTCGGACAGGTCCTCGAGGCTCTCTTCCGCGGCGCGCTCACCGATCTCAGGCCTGCCTCCGGCGCCGAGACCTTTGGTTAGCTTATCGCCGATACGTACCGTCATTGGGCTCAACTGGGACACGAGAGATTGCGCGTCCGTATTGACGGCGACAAACTCCACGCCCTCGACTCCGGCGGCAATCATGCGGTTGACGGCGTTGCCACCACCACCACCAACACCGACGACTTTTATCCTTGCAAATGAGTTTACGAACTCGTCTTCATGAACGTTGAACATTCCGATTGCCTCCCCACGGCCCGCCCTCTGGTCTGAACAACCCTACATCGATAAGTCCCGAAGCAGAAGGTGTCAGGAAAGTATGCCCCATGCGCACGCATAGCACCAAAACAACGGCAATAGCAGGTGCCACCTAATGATCGGCTGGGACGAACTCCCGCAGCCAGCGGCCGAGCGCCGGACCGAACCCGCGCCGTTCGGTTACGTCAATTCGGGGCGTTCGTTCGATGTTCGCGACCGGAACCAGGTCCGGCACCTCGACGTCGGATTCTGCTGACGCCGCTCGCCACTCTAGCGGCAGCAGGCCAGCCGCTGCGAATGTCCCAGATTTGCCCGACCGCAAGCCGTTCAGCATCGCACCCGTGGTCGCGTAGCGGGCTGGTAGGCCCAGTGCTCGGGCCGCGCAATCGTCGAGAGCCGGGAAGGCCTGGGGCGAGGCGGCGATCACGACCCCGGCTTGAACACGCCAACTCAAGCTCCGACGATCGACCTGTCGCCGGACTCCCGTAAACAGCGCCGCCCCCCAACCGGACATGATTGTACGTACACGCTGTACCATCGGATCCGTCGGTGCCCGATCAAGCATCAGCCCGAGATCGAGCCGGCGAATTACGTCAACCGAGACGTTGCAAGCGCGCGCGAGCTCGGTCATCAGCGGCTCGCGACCAAGCGGAACCGTGAACAGATCGACAACCGCCGAGTTAACCAGCACGGCTACCGAAGAATCGGTGTCATTGATCGTGACCACGATGGATCCCTCGCGTCGTTCGGGGGGAGTGAGAACCGATTCCGCGGTCGCCTCGGAACGGGGCAGGACCAGGCCGACCTCGAACCCGGATCGTTCCAGCACGGTAGTGACCGGTTCAACGAGGGTGGGGCGGGCGACCCACGCGGCCAGCTCGACTCTAATATCCGTCGCGTACTGCCCGCTTGGCGGTCCATCGTAGTGGCGTCCGTCCAACAGTACCGCGCGGTCGACGCACTTGATCGCTGTGCCAAGCGGCCGAATCCGTTGCAACGCCTGCTCTCGCATCTGCGCGATAAGCGTCTCATCGACCAACATCGGTGAGATGAACTGATGCTCATCCGTGGCCGGGACTTCCCGCAGCGCCGACTCGGGGAGCGACAACGCGATTGACGGCAAGGCACCGCCCGACTCGAGATGAAACCACTCGGCGAACCGCGTCACCGCGTCAACCGCTGTTCGCGACGACGCTGAGGAAGAACGCTCCGAAGGCGGAATCTCGACGCTCTGGCAGCCAAGAAGTCGCGGCGGTCCATCATCGGTCGAACAGCCGAGGGCGGCAGTAACGGCGCCAAGGTCGAGGTCAACGCCAGCAAACCAGGAACAAAGCCGCATTCCGCCACCACTTTCGTTCACGCTGTCAGGAGCCTTGAGATGTTGCCGTGAAGTCAATCCGAGACGGGCCGATTATAGCACAGTCCGGACACGCTTCTGTACGTTCATCCTGGCCTGTACGGACTCTCCAACAAACCGTGCTATTGATAGAACGGCCGGTCAGGCTCGCGCACATCGAGTCGCGACCACTGCTGCGACATCTTGAGCGCGGAGGTCACCACGCTCAGCTTCAGGGGAATGCGGTCGCCGCTCCCGAGAACGACCGTTCGACCAGAATCAAGCTGCGCGATGAGTCCACTGCTCGAGTCGTAGCCGAGGGCAGTAAGGGACGGCCCCATCTGTTTCGTCAGGTACGTCGCCGCCTGCACGATATCGGCTGGAACGCGGGCGCCGGGTACAGGTGCGTCTCCGCTCGTCTGAATCACGCGTGGAAGGTCCTTGTCGTCCCCGCTGGCGATCACCCGTCCATGATCGTCAACCAGCACCGCCTGATCACCGGTCTGCCAAACGAGCACCGGAAGTCGCTCCGTCACCTTGATCACGATGGTGTCAGGCAATTCCGCCCGAACGTCAGCGGACGCGACGGCGGGATGGTTCGCCACCAGACGCGCGACATCGGCCGTGTCGAGGGTGAAGACCGATTTTCCAATCGCGCCACTCCGCTCGACGATCGAATCGGCGTAGGCGACTTTGTTCCCCTCGACCACGACAACGCGCACCGGAAAGTCGTTCGAGAACAGGAAGCCGAACACGAGCACGGACAGTCCCACGCTCAGCAGGAAGGCGGGCAGACGCCCGTTGACCGAGACGGACTTGAAGTAACCACGAGCCCGGGAACGCCCAGGCCGGCGACGATCTGCCGGCTTGCTCACGGACTTCGGTCTTCGGGCGCTCATCCTGGCCAACCCTGACGTTCGGCGTGCCGCTCGATTGCCAGTTCGACCAGCCGTGACACGAGATCGCGGAACGGAAGGCCGCTCGCCTCCCAGAGCAGTGGATACATGCTGGCCTGGGTGAACCCAGGAATGGTGTTGATCTCGTTCAGGTAGATCGTGCCTGTTGGGCGTTCCAGGAAGCAGTCGACGCGCGCCATGCCCGCAGCATCAATTGTCCTGAAGGCCTGGACGGCCATCGAGCGCAGTTGTTCGGATTGCTCAGGCGTGATGTCGGCGGGGATAACCAGCTTCGAGTTATCGTCGACGTACTTGGCGTCGAAGTCGTAGAACTCGTTGGCCGGGATGATCTCCCCAACGACGGATGTCACGGGATCGTCGTTCCCGAGCACACTCACCTCGAGCTCACGCGCATCGAGTCCCTTCTCAATCAAGATCTTCCGGTCGTACCGGGCTGCGTCATCCAAGGCCGGCGCAAGCTCACCCTCATGGCGCACCTTATTGATCCCGACGCTCGACCCGAGATTCGCCGGCTTGACGAAGCACGGAAAGCCGATCTCTCGTTCGAGCCGTTCGACAACCGATTCGGGATCCTGGCGCCAGTCGCGACGGAGCACCCAGGTCCACGGTCCGACCGGCAGTCCGGCCCGCTCGAAGAGCTGCTTGGAGGCGATCTTGTCCATGCCAACCGCCGAGGCGAGCACGCCGGCGCCGACGTAGGGAACGTTCGCCAGTTCGAGCATCCCCTGCACCGTCCCATCCTCGCCCAGGGGACCATGTAGGACTGGAAAGAGCACGTCGACATCGCGGGCCCACTCGGATGATCGGACGTCGAGCGAGACGCCCTCCTCACGCTGCGGCACGAGTGCGCCATTCGGTTCGGAATCGTTGCGCGGCTGCGCCAGCGGCAGGCGAGAGTAACCGGCCAACTGTCGCAGTGGATCGCCGCCGGTGATCCAGCGACCGTCCCGTGCGATGCCGATCGGGACAACCTCGAAGCGCTCCGGGTCGACGGCTTTCATGATCGCCTCAGCCGAGCGCAGCGACACGTCATGTTCTCCGGAGCGGCCACCGAAAATAACGCCGATGCGGACTCGTCGTGGCATGCTACGGCTCTCCAATCTGCTCGATCTCGGGATGTAGCTCGATCGCGAACTGACTCAGGACCTGCTCCTGGATCAGCGCGATCATCTCTCGGACGTCATTGGCGGTCGCATTACCGGTATTGACCAGGAAGTTGCCGTGCAGTTCCGAGACCTGTACCCCACCGACCGTCCGACCCTTGAGACCAGCCTGCTCGATCAGGTACCCAGCGTAAGTGCCCTCCGGATTGGTGAAGACGGACCCAGCGCAGGCTCCGGTCGGTTGTGCCTGGCGCCGCCAGCGCGCATATTCGTCCGCTCGGGCCGTCAACTCGTCGCGATCCCCTTTGGGCAAGACGAATGTGGCACGCAGGACGATCCACCGGCGAGGACGAGGCGCGACCTTGAGCACGGTGTGACGGTATGCCGGTTCGAGCCGCTCTTTCGGCCACGTCTCGACACTGCCGTTCTCGAGATCGAAGACCTCGATCGACTCGAGATGATCCTTGGTCTCGGTGCCATGCGCTCCCGCGTTATTGACCACCGCACCGCCGACGACGCCCGGCAGACCAGCCGCCCACTCCATGCCTTCCCAGCCGTGCTCGGCGGTCAGGTGGCCCAGCCAGGATATCGGTGCCTGCGCCGGAACGGTGAGCCGAACAGCAGTGTCAAGCTCCTCGACAACGTAGCTCTCCTCAACCTGTTTTCCAGGAGCGCGGACCAGAATCACCAGGCCACGAATGCCGCCGTCGCCGACCAACAGATTGCTGCCGCCGCCAATGACGGTGACCGGAAGGCTACGCTGGCTTGCCCAGTCGACGGCGGCGGCGACTTCCTCGGCAGTCGATACACGTACCAGGTTGTCGGCGGGACCACCAATGCGGAACGTCGTGTGGAGCGACAGCGCGCGATCGCGGCGGATCGTCAACTCGCCACTCCCGGTCTTGATCACGGTCGTTTCGGTCATGTCTCAGCCGTTCGTCTCTGAAGCAACGCGATCGCCGCGGGACTCACCTTCCAAACATCTCCGGCGCCAATAACCAGGATCACGTCACCCCGTTGGGCGGCGTTCGCGGCCTCGGCGGCGGCACTCTCCAGCGTACCAACTGTTGTGGTCGGTTTGCTCGTGATGCGGTTCGCGATGTCTTCTGAACTCACGCCGAGACTGTTCGCCTCGCGTGCTGCGTAGATGGGCGCCAGAACGACGCGATCAGCCAGTGTGAGCGCCTGCGCGAACTCGTCGACGAGCGCCCTGGTGCGACTGAAGGTGTGCGGTTGGAAGACGGCGATGATCCGCGCCGCTGGGAAGCGTTCACGAGCCGCCGTGATGGTGGCCCGGATCTCAGTCGGGTGATGCGCGTAATCCTCAACCACCGTCACGTCGTCGAAGTCTCCCTTGACCTCGAAGCGACGACCAACGCCATCAAATTCCTCGAGACCGGGTAGGAGCAGGGACGGATCGACTCCGACCGCGGTCGCCGCTGCCAGGCAGGCCGCCGCGTTGAGCCGGTTGTGCAATCCAGGAACGCGCAGCTTCGTGCGCAGCGTTCCGCCGTTGGGCTGGTGAAAGTGGTCGCGGCCGGCCACGCGCTCGATATTCCAATCGGCCCGCTCAGAAAAGCCGAAGGTGACGACGTTGTCGGGCAGGTTCTTGTGCCGCTCGAGCAAGATGCGGCAGCCGGGATCATCGGCCGAGACGACGAGTGTCCCGCCGGGGCGGATGCGGTCGACGAACCGGTCGAAGGCGGCCTCGACGTCCTCCAGTGTCGGGAACAGATCCGGATGATCGTGCTCGATGTTGGTCACGATGGCCACGTCCGGGTTCAGCCAGAGGAAGCTGTAATCGTACTCATCGGCTTCGGCCACAAAATATGGACCGTCCCCAGAACGCGCGTTGGTGTGAAGTTGCGACACTTCGGCTCCCACTGCGAAAGACGGCGCCAGCCCGGCCCGATCGAGCGCGAATGCCAGCATGCCGCTCGTCGTCGATTTGCCGTGCGTGCCCGCGACTGCGATGCAGTCGCGAGATCCGCAGAGCAGACCGAGTACAGCCGCACGTTTCACCACCGGTATTCCATGATCGCGAGCCCAGGTGAGCTCTGGATTCGAGTCCGGTGCAGCCGCGGTTCTGATGACCAGATCTGCCGATCCCACGTTCTCCGCCGCATGTCCAACGCAAACAGGAATGCCCTCTGCGGTCAGTTGCGCCACGATTGGCGAGTCGCTCATGTCCGACCCGGTGACGTGATAGCCCCGTCGCGCGAGCATACGGGCCAATCCGCTCATGCCCACACCACCGATCCCCACGAAGTGGAGCGTCGCGGGCGGGCTCGGCAACTGGTGCGCGTTAAAGTTGTGGTTATCCTGCATGGCTAACGGTCTCTCGAACCAGGCCGGCGTCGGGCGCGGCCAAACGAGCCGGACCGTGCTCTGGGCGCGACATGCTCCGCATGATCCGACGAAGGAGCCTGGTGCGCATAGCGCCCTTCGCTTGTCGATGTCCGGCGGGCGGATGCGCGGTCCGCTGACGACGCACGCTTCTGGTTGACCGTGCGCTCGCCGCGGGTCCGTCGCAGGCTCCGGCGATGCGCTCCGCTGTCGGCGGCCAGAACCGGCCGCCGTTCAATCGTCTGGCGCGATATATTGAGCAAGATTCCCATCGAACCCAGCGAGACAGCGAGCGCGGTGCCGCCGTAGCTAATGAACGGCAGCGGAATGCCGGTAAACGGGATCGTCAGTGTGATGCCGCCGATGTTGATCGCCGCCTGAAAGATGATCCACGTGACAATGCCGACGGCCACCAGCGCCCCAAACGAGTCCGGCGCCTTCATGGCGATGCGATAGCCACGCCAGGCCAGCAGGGCAAAGAGAAGCAACACGAAGGCGCAGCCGATCAGACCGAGCTCCTCACCGATCACGGCGAAGATGGCGTCATTCTGGGCGGCCGGGAGCCAGGTGAATTTCTCGCGGCTGGCGCCGAGACCAAGACCAAAGAGTCCACCAGTCCCGAACGCCAGTCGAGCCTGCACCAGCTGGTAGCCCGTCTTGAGCGGATCGGAGTCCGGGTTCAAAAATATCAGAATACGTGACCGGCGATACGACGCTCCGAGGGCCAGCCAGAGGAACGAGACCGAGCCGACGCCCATCAGCAGGCCAAGTTGGATCAGGTCGGCTCCGGCGACGAGGAACATACTGATGCCGATCGCGGCCATCAACGTCGATGTTCCCAGGTCGGGCTCGAGCATGATCAGGCCGATCAACGTTCCAAGAAAGAGGGCAAACGGGATCAACCCGTAGCTGAAGTTGCGGATCTTGTGGCCCTTTTGACCGAGCCAGTCTGCCAGGTAGATGATCATCACGATCTTGGCAACTTCACTCGGCTGGAACGGCAGCGGTCCAATCGCGATCCAGCGCTTGGCGCCCCACGAATCACCACCTGCTCCGAGGCCTGGCACGAAGACGAGGGCCGCCAGCAGCAGCAAGATACCGAGCATCATCGGGACCGAGAGCTTGCGCCAGAACCGGTAGTCGATGAAGGTCGTCACGGCCATGCCGGCGAACCCGATCAGCGCCCAGATCGACTGTCGCATCAGAAAGTAGTAACTGTTGCCGCCTTCCTGTGACAGTCCGATCGCCATGCTGGCGCTAAAGACCATAACCAGGCCGAACATGACCAGGGTCAGGATGATGGCGATCAGCCAGTAGTCAGGCTCGTGCGTGAGGGAACGCGCGCGCGAACGCCCACCGGTCATGGCGCTGAAGACGTTCTGGCGGAAAACCCGTGCGGTGGCGATCATGTTCTGGCCCCCCTGTGCGACTCTTGTTGGATGCGCGCGACCGCGTCCCGAAATGCCTGTCCCCGGTGAAATTCGTCGCGGAACATGCCAAAGCTGGCACAGCCTGGTGAGAGGAGAACGACCGAGCCTTGTAAAGCCAGCCGTCGCGCCTCATCGATCGCCGAGTCCATCGAGTCAAACGGCCCGCGGACGACGTTTGCCCCGTGTTCACCGAGCAGCCGCTGGAGTGCCGGAGTCGCCGCCCCGTCTAGCAGCACGATGGCCGCACCAGCGCGCGCCAGGCGTGCCGCCAGTTCATCCAGATCGACATTCTTGGCCGATCCGCCGGCAATGACGACGAGTGGTGAACCGCCGAAGCGCTCCAGCGCGGCGTAGACGGCGGCCGGTGTCGTGGCCGTGGTGTCGTTCACGTAGCGCAATCCATCGATCTCCGCGACAAACTCCTGCCGGTCCGGCACCGATCCGGCCGTCCGGAGCGCCTGGCGCACGTGTGCGGGCTTCGCGCCGGCCAGCAGTGCAGCGGCCAACGCCGCCAGTGCGTTGGCCAGGTTGTGATTACCCTGAAGCGCCAACTCGTCGCGAGATAGCAGGTCAGTCTCGACCCCACCAAGCCGCCAGAGCAGGCGGCCGTCGCGCAGGTGCGCGCCATCGCTGCCGTCATCCGACAGCGAGAATCCGATCGCCGTTCCGTCCCCGGCCTCGCGGTGCTGCCAGACCACATCGTCCTGGTTCAACACAAACCAGTCGGCAGGACCCTGGAAGCGGGCGATATTCAGCTTGGCATCGAGGTAGGCGTCCATCGACGGGTAACGATTGAGATGATCGGCGCTGAAATTGGTAAAGACGGCGATGTGCGGGCTGATTCGATGCTCGCCAAGACTCTCGAGCTGAAAGCTGGAGAGTTCGAGCACCACCGGCGTATCCGCCCCAATCCCGTCGAGTTCAGCGAGTGCGGATCGACCCATGTTCCCGGCCAACACCGTGTCGGAACGCCATTGGCTCAGGATCGCGGCGCACAAGGTCGACGTCGTCGTTTTGCCTTTGGTCCCGGTGATCCCGATGACCGGCGACGGGCAGGCACGCAGGAAGAGCGACATCTCCATCTCGATCGCCGCCCCGTGCCGTCGTGCGATCGCCAGCCACGGCGATTCAGCGGGCACGCCCGGGTTACGCACGACGATTTCGGCGCTCGCAAAATCTTCCTCGCGATGTTCACCGAGGCGATACGTGATGGGCAGATGTCGCATCTCGCGCAGGGTTGCTTCCAGGTCGTCCGGACCGCGCAGGTCGGTGACGGTCACCTCCGCACCGGCATTGACGAGAAAGCGCGTCACGCCGAGGCCGCCCTGGCGGGTGCCAATACCCATCACCAGGACGCGTTTCCCTTTGAGCCAGCCCCCGTTCAAACGTGGCACGGACAATCCCATTCCCATCAGATCAGTGCCAGCGCGACCCCGAGCAGGCCGGCCATCATGCCGAAGAGCCAGAAGCGCAAGGTAATCTGCGTCTCCGACCAGCCCTTCAGTACAAAGTGGTTGTGCAGCGGTGACATCAGAAAGAAGCGCTTGCCATGAGTCATCTTAAAATACGCGACCTGCACCATAACCGAGATCGTCTCGGCCATGAAGACGATTCCCACCACCGGCAAGAGCAACCATTGACCGGTCATGAACGCGGCGGTTGCCAGCGCGGCGCCGATTGCGAGCGAGCCGGTATCCCCCATGAAGACCTGCGCCGGATGCGCGTTGTACCAGAGAAACCCGAGTACTGCCCCCGCCATAGTGAAGCAAAAGGTGACGACCTGAATCTGTCCCTGGAGGAAGGCGATGATGCCGTAGGCGACAAAGGCGACGGCCGCCGTGCCGCCCGCCAGCGAGTCGAGTCCGTCGGTCAAGTTGACGGCGTTGGCCGAGCCCGCAATCACAAGCACAGCGATCGGGATGTAGATGAGTCCGATGTCGTACTTGCCCGCGCCGGGAATGTAGATGCTACGTAGGTGCAGCGGAAAGTAGAGGACAAACGCCGCGGCCAGCGCAAACAGGATGAGCCAGAGCATCTTGAACCTCGCGGTGAGTCCCTCGCGCTCACCACCAACCAGGTTGAGTCGATCGTCGACCGCGCCGAGCACACTGGTTCCGATCAGGACCGAGATTGGCAGGAGCATCGAAAGGCGCCCGGCGAGGTTGAAGACGAGCGTGACAAAGAGGGCCACGGAGGTGAACATGATGCCGCCCATCGTCGGCGTCCCCTCCTTGAACAAGTGACCCTCGGGACCCTCCACCCGAATCTTCTTACCGATATTGTGTTCCTTCAGGAACTTGATGTATGGCCGACCGACCGCCACCGTCAATACGAACGCGATGGTCGAGATCGCCAGCGAGAGCGCCAGGTTATGCAGCGGGTCTCGGGTCAATAAGCTGTGATCTCGCATGAAATGTCCGAGATGAACCAAGAAGTCGCCCAGACCGTTCATTGGCGCGTTGTCCAAACACGGACAACAACGCACGCATCATACGTTTCGCTCAACGACGAGCCTTTCATGTTCCCCTGACAAGAGCACCGTTACCAGCGCTCGTCCCACCGACATGGGTCGGTGAACCGGTCACAGCACCTGCCCTGCCACTCGATCAACATTTCACCCGCGGCGCGGTCGCGTCACTACCGGCGACACGAACACCGACGACTCGTCGCGTCCGGGCCGGACCATCCGTCCCCTCGGATCGATCCCACCCTCGAAGCGGCGCCAAGCCCGAATTGTAACGATCGCGGCCCGCACGTGGTGCCAGCGAGACACTCCCCGGGCTCATGATCTACGGCGGTGTCGTCGCTTTTGAGTCAATCGGCTTCGTCGGCGGGATACCGTACAGCAGGAAAAGTTGCTGAAAGACCTGCTGAAAGGCAGGGCCGGCCGCACTCTCGCCCCACGGTGACTTCTGCGGTCGATCGATCTTCACGAGCACCGCGAATTGGGGATCCGCCGCCGGCCCGTAGCCGAGCAGTGAACCGATCGTCTCGTTCTCCTCGTACCCACCATTCGGTGAGGGAATCTGGGCGGTGCCTGATTTCGCGGCAACGTCATAACCCGGCACTGAATACTTCACGTAGGTGGTGTTCATCACGGTCGTCAACATCTCGGTGATCGTGCGCGATGTCTGCTCGGATATAACCCGCCGCACCTCAATCGGGTCGATCGTCTTGGTGCCATTCTTATCGGAAATCGCTTTGACGACGTGCGGTTTAATCGAGACCCCGCCATTTGCCAGGATGGACAGCGCATTGACCAGTTGCAGCGGGGTAACGGCGAGTCCCTGGCCAAAGGCGTTGGTGTAGAAGTTGGCCTCCGACCAGTTGGACTGCCCCGGCAGCGGCAGAATTCCCGCCGACTCACCCTGAAGATCGATGCCAGTCGGTTGTCCGATCCCCAGCGACACCAGGCCGCGGTAGAAGCGATCCTCACCGACTAGCTCGGCCACCCACATTGCCCCGAGGTTACTCGAATGCTGGAGTACTTCGGTCATCGTCTCGGGCCCAAAATCGACATCGAGCGCGTTGTGCACGACCGCGCCACCTGGCAGGATCCGGTATGGTCCACCGTTGTGCACGGTTCCGGGCGTCACGACTCCGGTCTCGAGCCCCAGTGACATGACCAGGGTCTTGAAGGTCGAGCCAGGCTCGTAGGCGGTGCTGATCGCTGGATTCTCAAACAGGGCTGCGTCGGTAACGGTGTCGAAGTTGTTGGGGTTGAACGACGGGCGGCTCGCCATACCGAGGATCTCGCCGGTCTTGGGATCCTGAACCAGGATGGTACCGCCGGCGGCCTGCTGAGCCGCGATGGCCTGATCGAGCGCCTTCTCGATGATGTATTGAACGGATGCGTCGATGGTGAGGGTCAGGTCCGAGCCGTCGATTGGCGGATCCCAGGCGCTCTTGGCCAGCGCGATGACGTTGCCCTGGCCGTCACGCTCTCCGATCAACTTGCCGGGAGTGCCGCCAACGATATCGTTGTACTCCCCCTCGACACCGTAGGACCCCACGTAGTCGTAGTTGACGAACCCGAGCACTTGAGAGGCGAAGTCACCCATCGGGTAGATTCGCCGCGGCTCGGGCTGCAGTTCGATCCCGGTCAGGTTCAGATCCTGGATCTTTTGCGCGCTGTCATCGCTCAGACGTCGCTTGAGGACCACCCACTCAATATTGGGCTGACTCAGCGCGGCATAGATGTCGTCCGACGTCCGTCCAATGAGCGGCGCCAGCACCTGCGCCGTCTTTCGCGGGTCGTCCAGTTGATTGACGATGGCCGAGATGGTGTCGGCGGGCACGTTGGTGGCCAGTTCGATGCCGCGCGCATCGCGGATGTTCCCACGCTGTGGAAGCACCGCGTTCTCGCGGAAGCGATAGGCCACCGCCTGCTCGCTGAGGGACTCGCTCTTGACGACCTGAAAGGAGAAGACGCGATAGCCGATGGCCACACAGAACATCAGGAAGCCAGCGAAAAGCGATAGAATGCGTCGTCGCGGAATCTGATAATCCATCATCAGGGGGCCGTACCTACGGTGCTCTGCGGCGTTGCCGCGCCGCTACTCACGGGGGTCGCCGTGGCACTGCTCTGCGAGGCGGTCGTCGAAACCGGCGACGCGACCGGGATCGCATGCTCCAGCGGAGTCACGCTGCTCTCACCAAGAACGGCAGCTCTGATCCGGTCCAGCAACGAATGGCTCGGTTGAACGTCGGCCGGAATCGGCGGCAGGTTGTCGCTCGGCGGCCGCTCGACCTGGATGAACTGGAAATTCTTGAGCGGGGTCATGCCGAGCTGCTGGGTCGCGATCTGTTCGACCTGATCCAGCGACTGGTCACGCGCCACCTGATAGCCAAGCTTCGAGTTCTCGAGCGACAGGGAGTAATAATCATTCTGGAGGTGGCTGAACTGATAGCCAAGTCCGGCGACCTTCGCGGTCTGCATAAGGTAGAGAATGCAGATGATCGCAAGCGCCACGGCCGCGATGATGACCATCGCGACGCCGTTCAACTCGATGTACTGCCCCTCCTGTCGACGACGGTGGACCGAGGCAGATGGCCGGTCCGGAGCGACCTCGGCGGAGACGGCTACCGGACGACGCGGTTTCGTTGAGGTGGTCATGCCACTCTCTCCGCCACACGTAGTTTGGAACTCCGGCTGCGTGGGTTGGCTCGTTGTTCTTGCTCGGATGATTGCACGACCTTGCGCGTGATGATGCGCAGGCGGGCTTTGTGGTCGCAAACACAAACCGGCGTTTCCGGTGGACAGATACAGTCGGTCGCTTCCAGCCGCATGAACGTCTTCACGATGCGGTCCTCCAGGGAGTGAAAGGAGATCACGGCCAGGCGGCCGCCGGTAGCCAGCAGTTCGACCGCGTCTTCAAGTCCAAGTCGCAGCGATTCCAGTTCGTCATTGACGGCAATGCGCAACGCCTGGAAGGTCTTCGTCGCGGGATGAATCGCTTTTCCGCGGCGTCCTCCAACGGCCCGCTCCACGATGGACGCGAGCTGGCCAGTCGTACTGATGCGCGCCTCATTGCGCTCTCGTACGATGGCGCGGGCGATTGGTCGCGATCGCTGTTCTTCACCGTATTCGAAAATGATTCGAGCCAGGTCCTCTTCAGGCCAGTCGTTGACGATATCGGCCGCGCTCGGGCCGCGGGTTGGATCGAAACGCATGTCGAGCGGCCCAGAGCGCTGGAAGGAGAAGCCGCGCGTTGCCTGGTCGAGCTGAAACGACGAGAGCCCCAAATCCATCAGGATGCCATCCACCGCGGTGAATCCGTTGGCGACCGCAGCCGACGCCAGGTCACGGAAGTTCCCCAGCACAATCCGGAACCTGTCTGGAAACGCTTCGACCAGCGATTGCGCGCGTCGTATGGCGTCAGGATCGGCGTCAATCGCCAGCAGTCGACCATCCGGAGCGGATCGATCGAGCAGCGCGCGACTATGCCCGCCACCACCAAACGTCGCGTCGATGTAGCGTCCGCCCGCTCGGGGCTGCAGGTAGTCGAGCACCTCGTTGAGAAGCACCGGTACATGTCCGCCATGTGACTGAAAGTCACTGCTCGCTTGGGAAGAATCATCTTGCGGATCGACCACCACGTGGAATCCTCACTGCGTGCTAAATCAATGACGCCAGGCGTTGTGCAATGCTGGAGCCTTCCTGGTCCATCATCTCGGACTGGGTGGCCCAGGCGTCTGGGCTCCACAGTTCCACGTAGCTGTGCATCCCCACTACGAGGACTTCCGTACCGAGTCCGGCATACTGGCGAAGATCAGGCGGAATGCGAATACGCCCCTGCCGGTCGAACTCGACGTTGGCGGCCTCGGCGAAGACCATCCGCCGGAAAGCACGCGCGTCAGGATCGCTAATCGAGAGACTCGACACCTTTTCAGCGAGTGGGGCCCAGGCATTCATCGGATACAGAGAAAGGCAGCGGTCGATCCCTCGGGTTATTACCCCTTCGGAGCCAAAGAGATCGCGAAAGCGCGCCGGAACGGCGACTCTGCCCTTGTCATCGAGACTGTGGCTGTATCGTCCGAGAAACAACGCTTCGCCCTCTTTAGTCCACGCGTGTTCGGTGCGTGATCAGAATGCGATCGATCGAGTTGCGGTACGAATCTAGGCGTTGGGATGACGCGAGAGACCTGCAATTCCCCACAAACTGGGTCTGCCACGCCCTATTGTCCACAACGCGCCCCACTTATCCCCACTAAACCCCACCGTTATCCACATTATACATACGTACACCCCCAAGGCAATGCCATTATGTTCGGAATCACCGCGTTCGTTCGCAGCCTTCGAGCATCACCGCAGCCAGTTTTCGCGACGTGGACGGCAAAACAGCCGAGCGCCTTAACAAACAGTGACATGGTAGGCAGGAAATCGTGGGGTGAGGTGAAGCGAGACAGGAGCAGCGAAAGAGTCAAGGGCGATGAGAGCGCCCTCTACCCCTCCGCCGGGTCCACCACGGCCAGCACCGCGCCGGTTTGAACGGTGTCCCCTTCGGCCACGTTGATTGAGTTGACAACACCGTCATGTGGAGCGGTTATCTCGTTCTCCATCTTCATCGCTTCCACCACGCAGATGAGGTCTCCGGCGCTAACGCCATCGCCGCTCGTCACAGCCACGCGCAGCACGGTCCCCTGGATCGGGCTGATGATGCGACCACGCCCATTACTGCTTGTCCCGCTGCGTCGACTGCCGGAGAGGCGTGGCGCCTTCGTCTTGCGTTCCGGCGCCGCGACCGTGGAAACAGCCGCGCCGTGCACCACAACCTCGAACCGCTTGCCCGAGACTTCGACCACGAATTGTTCTTGTGAGTCCCCGTCGACGGCAGATGCACCGACCTGGGTTCCCACCTTGTCGGCCGGAACCTTGAGCAGATAAGGATGCTTCTCCAGAAAGCGCGTATCGTAGTCGCCCGCTTCGAACTCTGGGCTCGTAATCACGCCAAGATGAAAGGGAACCGTGGTCGGCACGCCAGTGACGACGAAATCGCGCAGCGCGCGCCGCAGGCGGCCGAGCGCCTCATCCCGGTCGCGTCCCCAGACGATCAGCTTGGCGATCAGCGAGTCATAGCGCGGCAGAATCGTGTAGCCAGGCTCAGCCGCGCTATCGACCCGGATGCCGAATCCGGTCGGTGGCCGGTAGTCAATCGACGGTGCCGGGCGCCGGCGCGAAGCCGTGCGCCGGATCCTCGGCATTGATGCGACACTCGATGGCGTGTCCGCGGAAATCGATCTTGTCGCCGAACGAGAGTGGCAGACCGGCCGCGACTCTGATCTGCTCCGCGACCAGATCCAGACCCGAAATCATCTCGGTCACCGGGTGCTCGACCTGAATTCGAGTATTCATCTCGAGGAAGAAGAACTCGCCGTCCTGATATAGGAATTCGACGGTTCCCGCGCCGAGATAGTCGACCTCCCGCGCCAGACGGACCGCCGTCTCCTCCATCTTCTCGCGTGTCGGCTGGTCGATAGCGGGAGACGGACTCTCCTCGATCAATTTCTGGTGGCGGCGCTGGATCGAGCAATCACGTTCGCCGATGGCGACGCAGTTTCCATGGGCGTCCGCGAATACCTGGATCTCGATGTGCCGAGGGTGATCAAGATAGCGCTCGACATAGACCCGTCCATCGGAAAAGTAGCGTTCGGCTTCACCCGCGGCGCCGCGAAAAGCCTCATCGATCTGTTCGGCACTCCAGGCGACACGGAATCCGCGACCACCACCTCCGGCGGCCGCCTTGATGGCGATGGGGTAGCCATGCTTCTCGCCGAACGCCGTCGCTTCAGCCTCGTCGACCGGCTCGGGGCTACCCGGAACCAGCGGCGCGCCAGCCTCTAACGCAATGCGCCGGGCCGCGACCTTGTCCCCCATGGCCGCAATCGAACGTGGAGACGGACCGATGAAGACCAGTCCCGCCTGCTGCGTGGCTTCGGCAAACTTCGGATTCTCGGCCAGAAAACCGTATCCGGGGTGAACCGCTTCGGCGCCGGACTCCCGAGCCACCTGAATCAACGCCGGGATGTCGAGGTACGGGAGCGGGCGATCGGAGGGAATGCGAAAAGCCTCGTCGGCGTATTCGACGTGCGGCGCGTTCAATTCGCCCTCACCGTAGACGGCAACGGACGAGACGCTCAGATCGCGACAAGCCCGCATGATACGCAGCGCGATCTCACCTCGATTAGCGACCAGCACCTTGGTGAATGGTCTCGCATCTCCGGTCAATGATCCCCTCCAGAATTCGTCATAGTTCGAGTCGTGCGTCCATCCGCCAGCCGTCGCGCCCATGCAAGACATCGCCGCTCATTGCCTCGCGGCGCGCCGCCAGTCTCCAGGCTGACACGGGTTCGACAGCGACGGCGGGCTGTTCGCGCCGCAGCATCCTCAACGCCGCCACGATAGCCGCGGCTTCTTCGGCTGATGGTGCAGGATGGACCTGCAGGTCTTCGCGAATCTTCTCGTCTTCTCGCCTGCTCACAGCGGGATGTTCCCATGCTTGCGCTTCGGCGCGCTCTCGCGCTTGGACCTGGTCGCGTTCAGAGCCTTGATCAGCCAACCGCGCGTCTGACTCGGCATGATGACATCATCGACATAGCCACGCGAAGCGACCTGGAATGGGTTCGCGAACTCGCGCTCGTAATTCGCGACCAGCTCCCGCCGCCGCGCCTCTGGATCGTCCGCCTCGGCAATCTCACGACGAGAAATGAGATTCACCGCCGCCACGGGACCCATCACCGCCACTTCGGCAGTTGGCCACGCGACGATGAAATCGGCTCGCAGCGCCTTCGAGCACATGACGACGTAGGCTCCGCCATAGGCTTTGCGCGTGATGACGGTGAGCTTCGGCACCGTTGCCTCACAATAGGCATAGAGCAGCTTCGAGCCATGCCGGATGATCCCTCCGTATTCCTGATTGGTGCCGGGCAGGAACCCTGGAACATCGACAAAGGTGACGAGCGGGATGTTGAAGGCGTCGCAGAAACGAACGAAGCGAGCCGCCTTACTGGAGGCGTCGATGTCGAGGGTGCCCGCCAGCACCTGCGGCTGGTTGGCGACCACGCCGATGGTGTGGCCATCAAGCCGGGCAAAGCCGATGACGATGTTGCGCGCCCAGTCCTGCTGGACCTCCATAAACTCGCCGTGGTCGACGATATGACGGATGACATCGTGCATGTCGTACGGCTTGGTGCTGACGGCCGGAACCAGCGAATCGAGTTCAGGATCGGCGCGCTCCGGGTCATCATCCTCGTCGAAAGACGGCGGATCCTCGAGATTGTTCGACGGAATGAAGCTCAGTAGTGCCCGTACCTGCTCGAAGAGATCCTCTTCATCCTCGGCGACGAAATGCGCCACGCCGCTCTTGGTCATGTGCGTCTCGGCACCGCCGAGTTCATCATGTGTCACCTCTTCGCCGGTGACGGTTCGAATGACGTCAGGGCCGGTAATGAACATCTGGCTCAGGCCGTGCACCATGAAGATGAAGTCGGTCATGGCGGGCGAATAGACCGCGCCACCGGCGCAGGGGCCGGCGATGATCGAGATCTGCGGCACGACGCCGGACGCCTGAACATTCCGATAGAAGACCTCGCCATAGCCGGCCAGTCCCTCGACACCTTCCTGGATCCGGGCCCCGGCCGAGTCGTTGATGCCGATGATGGGACATCCGACTTTGGTGGCGAAGTCCATGACTTTGACCATCTTCTCGGCGAAAGCCTCCCCGAGACTCCCGCCAAAAACCGTGAAGTCATGGGAAAACACGGCCACGGTCCGACCGTCGACCGTTCCGTAACCGGTCACGACTCCGTCGCCAAACGGTCGATTCCGCTCCATGCCGAAATAGTTCGAGCGATGCCGCACGAAGGGATCGAGTTCGACAAAGCTCCCTTCGTCGAGCAGCAGGTGGACACGCTCCCGGGCCGACAGCTTCCCTCGGGCGTGCTGCTTCTCGAGAGCCGTCGACTCCTGCTCTGCAATCACATCGCGCGTCTCGTCCAGGCGCGAGCGTTCCGCCGCTGGTTGAAGTGTCATGCCGCCTTCCGATCCTCAAGTCACTCAACTGTGTGTGTAATGTGCCGGGCCGCTCCGGTAGTCCGACCAGGAACCGGCTCTCACCAGCCAGCTTCCCATTGTACGCGGATTCTGTACCGTTCCGCGAACAGCGCCGGCCCGTCCGCTCACGAGCGACGGAGCGCCCCATCCGCGATGCGCGCCGCTCGCCAGGCATAGCGCGGGCCTGAGCGCGCCAGCCAGGCCAGCTCGAACCATGCGTCCCTACTTGACAGCGCCTGCGTGGGGCGGGACCAGGCGGAGGAGATCGGCCTGCCTGGCGCATCGAGTATCACGCGAACGGTCGCGATCCGCAGGTGCTCGGGTAAGAGACCGAGCTCCATATCCGCGGCGACGAAGCCAGCCAGGGCCCAGCGATCGCGATCTGGGCCGTTCACGATCTCGGGCGACGTAAGCAGACGCCCACCCTGGGGCTGGAATCCAAGCCTCCGCGCACTCTCCCGTAGACGTTGGACCAACTCAGCATCGCAGTCGCGTTCGACACCATTGACGAGGGCAACCAAATCCGGAACAACCACGTCGCCTGGTCGAAGCCCGCTAACGACTGAACCTGCGACACCGCTGACGATCGCGGCGTCAACACCGCCCGCCGGTGTCCACCTGCTCAGACGCATTCCGGCACGCCGCAGCGCATAGTTTGGTCGAAGGAGACGTGACATCAGGTATTCAAGCAAGGTGGGGGCGAGCAGTTCGATCGAAGACGGCGAAATCGTCGAGGGACGGGAGACGGATCCGCTCTCAGCGCCGACGTCGTCAGCGATCATAGCCATTGTCGCGGAACCAGCAGACCGCGCGTTCCAGCGCCTCAGCGACAGAGGTCGGCTCTAGACCCAGCTCGTCGCGAGCGCGGGAGGAGTCGACGAACATGTTATGCCGCGCCATGCGAACCCCTTCGAGCGGTGCCAGGGGCTGCTGATCCGGGAAAATGCGACAGCGGATCTCGTCGACCCAGCCGACCGCGGACGCGACCACGATAGGGAATCTCTCGCGTCGGCGGCCGCCGTCCACAGATATCGGCGAGCAGCGTCCACAGACTCGACGAGGCTCAGGTTCTCGCCGCCGACCAGGTAGCGCTCGCCCGGCTGACCGTAGCGGAGCGCCGCGACGTGCGCCCGCGCCACATCCTCGACGGCGACGGTATTCATGCCCGCCCGGAAGCGAGGCGAAGATCTTGCCGCGCATGAAATCGACGATCATCTTGCCGGTTGGTGTCGGTTTGCGATCGGCCGGGCCAACCGGAGTCGTCGGCAGCACCAGCACCGCCGGGACCTGCGCCTTGAGCACGGCTGCTTCCTGCTGGACTTTGGAGTGGTGATAGGCACTAGATGCCGTCGTGAGTGCCGGCGGAGTCCGCCTCGGTTGCGAGGCGATCGCCGGGCGCCGGACCAACCACCGCCGAACTGGACGTCACGACCGCACGCTCGACTCCCGCCAGCCGAGCCGCTTCGAGCAGGCTGGCGGTTCCGTCGACGTTCGTGCGCCAGACATCGCCACGGAGCGACGGGGCGAACGTGTAGAGGGCGGCGGAGTGGACCAGGTAACGGCAGTCGTCGAGCGATCCAAGAAGGGCGGCGGGCTGCAGCAGATCGCCATGGACGATCTCACAGCCCGCCAGGTGTTCGGGGATGCGGAGACGACTCCGCACCAGCGCTCGCACGCGATATCCCGCATTGAGGAGTTCCCGGGCAACGTGGCCCCCGATAAACCCCGTCGCTCCAGTCAGAAAGACGAGGTCGCCATTGGACGCGCTCATCGGTTCAGACGCTCGCGGCTGACCGGTTTCCGGCAACCTTGTTTCGAATCGAACTGAGGGGGATCGCCGCGCGCATCACATCGGCGGTCGCGCGCAACGACTCACGCGGCGACTTCATGGTGGCCATCACCGCGGTTGGCTCATAGCCGCAGTGCGCCATGCAGTTCGCGCACTTGGGATTGCGGCCGCGGCCGTAGCTGCCCCAGTCAGTCGTCTCGACCAGTTCCTCATACGTAGACACGTATCCGTCAGCCATCAGGTAGCAGGGTCGCTGCCAGCCAAAGACTGAGTAGCATGGAATCCCCCAGGCGGTGCACTGGAAATCGACCTCACCCTCGAGAAAGTCGAGGAAGAGCGGCGTGTGATTGAGTCGCCACTTCTTACGTCGTCCGTCGGCGAAGGCGTCACGGAACATCGAGCGGGTGTTCTCGACCTGAAGCCAGTGCTCCTGGTCTGGCGCCTTCTCATAGGCATAGCCGGGGGATATCTGCATGGCGTCGACCTGTAGGTCGTCATTCAGAAAATCGAGGACGTCGCGGACGCTGCGAGCGTTGTCCTGGGAGAAGAAGGTAGTGTTGGTAGTTACACGGAAGCCGCGGCGCTTTGCCTCGCGAATCGCCTCAACCGCGCGATCAAAGACCCCCTGGCGCGAGACCGACTGATCGTGGCGTTCACGCAGACCGTCGACGTGTACCGACCAGGAGAAATAGGGAGAGGGCTCAAACTGATCCAACTTCTTGGCCATCAACAGGGCGTTGGTGCAGAGATAGACGAACCTTTTCCGCTCGACGAGCGCCTTGACGATCTTATCAATGTCCTTATGAACCAGCGGCTCACCCCCGGCGATTGACACCACTGGCGCCCCGCACTCTTCCACCGCATTGATAGCTTGCAGAACTGTCATTCGTTGCTGAAGGACATCTTTTGGGTGCTGGATCTTGCCACAACCGTTACAAGCTAGGTTACACTGGTAGAGCGGTTCCAATTGCAGAACGAGCGGAAACTTTTCCCGTTTGCGCAGGCGTTGCTCCATAACGTAGCTGAGGATTCGCATGTTCTGCCGCATTGTGATTGGCATTCGCCCTCCCTGTGCCGGACCGCAACTTCTCGCGGTCAACTCTTGCGCGACCATGGCTCAAAATACCTGCGGGTCGGATCAACTGAACGAACTCATTATGACGTCGCTTTCAATCCAAAACAATTCATGCGCGAATTGGATTCCACGAGTCTCAGACATACTGCGCGAAGTTCCTTGCACATTGTCGGCTTGACAAACAAGAATCCGCTCAGTACATGCTAGCGTCTATCGACGAAACCGAGCGACGCCGGTTCAGAACGGATGAACAGTCCGAATACTCATACGTTCGCTGTCGGAATTGCAAGATTACGGGAAGGATTCCCGAACAAATGAAGGGCGCGCTGGCAGAGGGATTGCGCGATTGGGACTCAATTCAAAAGATTGTCTAGAGACAAGTTCAGACAGGCAAATTCGGTAACACGGGAAACGGGCTAGCAACCAGAGCAGCGGAG
Source organism: uncultured Chloroflexia bacterium (assembly GCA_963728335.1). GTDB lineage: Bacteria > Chloroflexota > Chloroflexia > Thermomicrobiales > Thermomicrobiaceae > CALAGB01. The sequence goes on along the minus strand of CAVSJP010000002.1, from coordinate 1,690,601 downwards.
GGAGCCACTCGTGACTGGGACAGAGACTCCAGGGAGTGAGCAGACCGGAACGCCCAGACGCAAAGCTGAGCACCTGCGCATTAATCTTGAAGAGGATGTGCAGGCCAAAGGCGTATCAACGGGCCTGGACAACTACCGGTTTATGCCGCGTGCGCTCCCTGAAGTCGATCTCGAAGCCGTCTCAACCGCAACGACCCTCTTTGGCCGCACACTTGGAGCCCCCATGTTCATCTCCTGCATGACCGGTGGCGTCGCGGAAGCGCAGGCGATCAACATCCAGCTCGCTGAGACCGCGCAACACTTTCGTCTGGCGATTGGGTTGGGATCTGGGCGTGTCCTCCTCGAACACCCGGAAGTTCTTCCGACCTTCAACATTCGGCCATACGCGCCAGACTGCGTCATTTTCGCCAACCTCGGCGCGATCCAACTTAACAAAGGTGTCACGGTTGACCAGTGCCGCTACCTGGTCGACTTGCTGCAGGCGGATGCGCTGGTTCTGCACCTGAATGCGCTGCAGGAGGCCCTGCAGCTTGGCGGAGACACCGAATTCAACGGACTGCTGCTCAAGATCGAGCAACTCTGCCACGACATCGAGGTGCCGGTCATTGCCAAAGAGGTCGGCTGGGGCATCGCGCCCGACGACGTTCGCGCACTGGTGAATGCCGGAATCGCCGCCGTTGATGTCGCCGGAGCGGGCGGAACGTCCTGGAGCGAAGTGGAACGACACCGGCTGAACGGTGACGTGCGCGGGAAGACCGCGGCAGCCTTTGCCGATTGGGGACTCCCGACCGCCGATGCCGTCCGGCTGGCACGCCGGGCAGCACCGGAGGCAACCATCTTCGCCAGCGGCGGGATTCGCACCGGAATGGACGTCGCCAAGTCACTGGCGTTGGGGGCGAACATGGTCGGCGCGGCCGGACCGTTCCTCCGGGCGGCCGCCCAGGGCGGCACCGTCAGCCATCAGCTCGCGGAAGAGTTCATCGACGTCTTGCGCATCACGATGTTCCTGGTCGGAGCGGATTCGGTCGACGCATTTCGTCAAAGTCCCCGGTTGGCACCGGTCGGACGGAACGGCGTCGAGATCTCAATTAGCCAGCTGCAGTACAACACCACGACGTCCGACTTTATCGATATTACCGAGGACGTCGCGCGAGTCGTACACGCGTCGGGTGTCCGCGACGGCTTCGCGCAGATCTACTCGCGGCACACAACAGCGGCCATCAAGATCAACGAAAACGAGCCGCTTTTGATGGCCGATTTCAAGCGCCTTCTCGATCGCATCTCGCCCTGTGACGGACAGTACGATCACGACCAACTCGAGCAGCGCGTCGACATCGGGCCAGATGAGCCACGCAATGGACATGCGCACTGCCAGCATCTTCTCCTCTCCTCCAGCGAGAGTGTCCCGATCGTCGACGGGGCCCTGAGCCTGGGTCGCTGGCAGCGTATCTTCCTGGTGGAGCTCGACTCTCCGCGCCTGCGCCAGATCACGGTCGAGGTGGTGGGAGCTTGACCGAACTGACGCCCGAGGCTGCGGCTGACGCATATTGCCGCATGCTGGCCAACCGGCATTACGAGAATTTCACCGTCGCGTCGCTGATTGTCCCGGCGCGGTATCGCATTCACCTGGCCCGTATCTATGCCTTCTGTCGGACGACCGACGATCTGGGGGACGAGAGCTCCGGTGATGGTGGAGTTCGTCTGGCCGCGTGGCGTCAGCAGGTGGAGCAGATGTTCCGCTCGTCCGTCGCACCGGTGCACCCGGTTCTCCTGGCGCTGCGCGCTTCCGTGACCGAACTTGACCTGCATGAGCAGCCATTTCTTGACTTGATCGCCGCGAACGTTCAAGATCAAACGGTCAACGTATACGAAACATGGGACGATCTGCTCGCCTATTGCCAGTTATCGGCCGCACCGGTCGGACGCATGGTCCTGGCGACCTTCGGCGTCAACGACGCGAGGGCGACGCGTCTGTCGGACGATGTCTGCATCGGTCTACAGATTGCGAACTTCGCACAAGACGTCAAACGGGACGGTGAGCTCGGGCGGACGTATCTGGTTCAGGAGAACATTCGAACTCGTGGAATCGCCGGGGCCATACGCGAGCACTGCGATCGGGCGGACGTACTGCTCGCTTCAGGACGAGAGCTCGAACTGATGGTTCCGCGACGCCTGGGAATCCAACTATCCCTGTATCGGATGGGGGGAGAGGCCATCGTCTCGGCGGTGAGACGAACAGGCTATCGCACCGATCAGGAACGGCCCGTGGTGTCAAAGAAGGATAAGGTAACAATCCTCGCCGTGGCGCTGCTTCGACGTGGAGGGGAGGCGAAACATGCTTGGGCGCGACACACTTCGGAGTCTGACCACACATCGACTCAACGATCGGGTGATTCCGCGGCCCCTGTCTCCGACAACCACGTTTAGAACGGACTCATCCGGTCTCGATTTTGCGTCGAGTTCGAGATATTGCCAGGAACTGACCAAGAAAGAGGCCAAGAACTTCTACTGGGGATTCATCGCCCTGCCAAAAGACCAGCGCACGGCGATCTATGCCCTCTACAGCTTCGCACGCGAGGTCGATGACGCTGTCGATCTCGCGGATGACGAGGAAACACACAACGGCTCCCTCTCGAACTCCCGGCTGGAGCTGCTCGAAGCGCATCGAGATCGCCTGAGCCGCTGCTATGCGGGGGACTTCAGCGATCCGATCACCCACGTCCTGTACCAGGCGATAAATCAGTACCGCATTCCCCGGGAGGAAATAGAGGCGCTGGTCGACGGCGTGGAGATGGACCTCACGGTGTCGCGCTACCAGACGTGGGAAGACTTTCGCGGCTACTCGAACCTGGTCGCGTCGGCGGTCGGCCGGATGTGTGTCCGCGTCTTCGGCTATTCAAATCCGATTGCGCTCAGATTCGCCGACGAACTTGGTGTGGCGATGCAGTTGGCCAACATGCTGCGCGACGTGCGGGAAGACTACGGTCGCGACCGGATCTATCTGCCGCGCGAGGATCTGGAACGCTTTCAGGTGCATGAAGAGACGCTGCGGATGGGAATCGCCGGGCCGGGCTGGGAGCCGCTGGTACGGTTCGAAATTGCTCGTGCGCGACAATGCTTTGCGGACGGGCTTCATGTCACCGAGTTCATCCCACGACGCGCCGCCGCCTGTGTCCTTACCATGGCGGGCATCTACCTCGCGATTCTCGACCGCATCGGAGCTAACCCCTATATTCCGCTACAGGAGCGCGTCTCGTTGGAGACCCGCGCCAAGCTCGCAGTGATGACGAAGTCATGGGTCAGGGCCATATAGCCGTCGTCGGCGCCGGGCTTGCGGGGCTCAGCGCTGCCGTCGAGCTCAAACAGCGGGGGTTCACCGTCGAGCTCTTCGAGCGCACACGGTTGCTCGGGGGCAAGGCGACGTCGTTTGAAGTGGACGGACTGGAAGTCGACAACGGGCAACACGTCTATCTGGCCTGCTGCACCGAGTTCATCGATTTCATCGATCAAATCGCGAAGGCGTCCCACCAAAGGCGAAAAGACCTCCTGTTCATGCAGGATCGATTCGAAGCGCTCCTCCTGTCGCGTGGAATGCGTTCCTCGACGTTGCGCGCGGCGCGCCTACCGAGCCCGCTCCATCTGGGACCGTCGCTCCTCCGCTTCCGCCACCTGTCGCTGACCGAGCGGCTCAAGATCGGGGCCGCGACCCTCGCGGCCAGGCGAGGCTGCCAGCCGGGCGAGACGATGGCGCACTGGTTAGATCGGCACGGGCAGTCCAAGCGTGCCCGCGCGGCATTCTGGGATCCGTTCCTCGTGCCGTCGCTCAACGCGCCACTCGACGAAGTCTCGGCGGAGGCTGGACTTCACGTTATCACCACCGCGTTCCTGGCCGATTCGGGCGCCGCGCGCATTGGCTTCGCCCGCGTGCCACTCGCCAGGCTTTCCGGTCTGGCGGCCGAACGGTTGGATGCCGTTCATATGCGTACTGCCGTCGCGGCGCTCGACATCGGCGATCAGCACTCGAGCTCACCGACGTTTCGCGGCGTCGTGCTCGGCGACAATACGACGTGGGAGTTTGACGGAATCGTGCTCGCGGTGCCGCCGGCGAATCTGGAGCGGATCCTGGGAAATCCGCAGCGCTTCGGATTGAGCGGTCTCGATAAGTTCCGGACCGCGCCAATCGTCGACGTCCATCTCTGGTTCGACGTTCCGGAGCTCGACTTCGGCTTTGCCGCGCTGCTCGACTCGCCGGTTCAGTGGGTCTTTCAGAAGACACCGGGATATCTCTGCTGCAGTCTCAGTGCCGCCGGTGAACACGTTCATCGGCCACGCGCGGAACTGATTGAGCTGTGCGTCGAGGAGCTTCGCGCGGTTCTGCCCGGCCTTCGTGGGGCAAATCTGCTGAAGGGCGCCGCGACAAGAGACCGCGACGCAACCTTCATCCCGAGTCCTGGGTTAAAGCGTCCCGGGGCGTCCACAACCGTGACTCGCGTCGTCGTTGCCGGCGCCTGGACTGACACAGGCTGGCCCGCAACCATGGAATCGGCGGTTCGAAGCGGCCGAAAGGCGGCGAGACTCCTTGCGAAACAGATGGCCACGAGCGGAAAGGACGCTGTCGCCGTTGGATAGGTCATTGAAACAGGCGGTCGACTGGCTGATTGATAACCAGAATCCCGCCGGTTGGTGGTGCGGCGAACTCGAGACCAACGTGACCATGACCGCCGAGCACGTGCTGCTGCTCCGTTTCCTGGGCGTGCCGGTCGACAATGTTCGCGACGGCGCGATGGTACACATGCTTCGCAACCAGCGCGACGATGGTTCCTGGGGGAACTACTACGGGGCGCCCGCCGACCTGAGCACCACCATTGAGGCCTATGCCGCGTTGAAAGTGCTTGGTGTCGATCCGAGCAGCGATCCGATGGTCCGCGCGCTGAAGATGATTCTCCGGTTGGGCGGGGTAGCCAAGGCGCGCGTCTTCACCAAGATGTGGCTAGCCCTCTTCGGGGCATACCCCTGGGAGGGCGTGCCGAACATGCCGCCCGAACTGGTCTATCTCCCCGCATCCGTGCCGTTCAACCTTTACGACTTCGCGTGTTGGGCCAGGGGAACGATTGCGCCGTTACTCATCGTGCTGACCGAACGACCAATTCGCCCGCTCGGCTGCGAGTTGAAGGAACTGGTGGTACCCGGCACCGAAGCGGAGATGACACGCGTGCCAGGCTCTGGGATCTTCTGGTGGACCGATAAGCTCTTGAAACTCTACGATCGTTTTCCGGTCCACCCTGGTCGAGCGCAGGCATATGATCGCATCACTGACTGGATCGTTGAGCGACAGGAGGCGGACGGGAGTTGGGGAGGCATTCAGCCACCGTGGGTCTACTCCCTGATCGCCTTGAACCTACAGGGTATGGATCTCGATCACCCGGTCATGCGCAAAGGACTACAGGGGCTGGACGGATTCGCAGTCGAGGACGAAGAAGGCTGGCGACTGCAAGCCTGCATGTCGCCTGTCTGGGATTCCGTTTGGGCCATGCAAGCACTGAGCCGCGCCGGGCTAGGAAAGGACCATCCGGCGCTCACGCAGGCCGTGAAATGGGTACTCGACGAGCAGATCAGCGGCGGAGGAGATTGGCAGATTCGCGTGCCGGGCGTTGAGTGCGGGGGCTGGGCCTTCGAGTTCGCCAATGACATCTACCCGGATATCGACGACACGGCGGTCGTGGTCGTCTCACTGCTCGACTCGGCGGAGCGGCGCGTCGTTCAACCCGCGATCGATCGTGCGGTCAAATGGGTTATCGCAATGCGTTCGAGCAACAAGGGCTGGGCCGCATTCGACAAGGACAACACCCTCGAACTCGTCTACCGCATCCCGTTCGCGGATTTCGGAGCGCTGATCGATCCACCATCGGAAGACGTCACGGCACATGTGCTCGAAATGCTGGCTCGGGTTGGCTACAAGCCGCACGACACCATCGTCGCCGAAGGGCTTGCCTACCTGCGAAAGACGCAGCGACCGGACGGTTCCTGGTTTGGACGCTGGGGCGTCAATCACATCTACGGGACGTGGTGCGTCATCTCGGCCATGGCGGCGCTGTATGGCACCGGAGACGCCTTACCCGCACGAGCGCGGAAGGCGGTCTCCTGGCTACTCGACAAGCAGAACCGGGATGGCGGCTGGGGCGAGACCTGCCATTCCTACGTCGATGAGTCATTTGCGGGCGTCGGCACCAGCACCGCATCACAGACCGCCTGGGCGGTGATGTCACTGCAATATGCCGGGCTCGGCGAGCATTCGGCGTGCAAACGCGGACTCGATTTCCTGCGACTGCGTCAGACGGCGGGGACGTGGGACGAGCCCGAGTTCACCGGCACCGGATTCCCGCGCGACTTCTACATCAATTACCACCTCTACCGTCACGTCTTCCCAACCATGGCGCTGGCCAGCGAACACGCGGGGATCGGGCTGGCGAGGTAGCAGGCAGACCGAATGGCCCTCTCCGTCTACGTCGTCGGGCGGTATTCGCCCCAAGCCGAGCGCAGGCGTCCGCAGATCTCGCCCAGCGTCGCGCCGCTCAAGAGCGCCTGCTTCATCACGACCAGAAGGTTGTCCGTGCCGCGCGCCGCATCGTCAACCGCCGCGAGTGACCGCTCGACCGCGCGTGCGATCTTGCTTCGCACGATATGCCGTGACACGTTCGATCTGCCGCCGGACCGCCTCATCGTCGATATGCGAGATCGGGACTCCGACTTCAGCCTCGGCCTGATACTCGTTGACGCCGACGATCCGGCGGTCGCCGTTGAGCACTTCCAGTTCCCAGCTATAGGCGCTGTCGGCGATCGACTGCTGGATGAACCCGGATTCGATTGCGGCGACGGCGCCACCATGCGCCTCGACCTCGTCGATCAGTTCCCAGGCACGCTTCTCCAACTCGTCCGTCAGCGACTCGACGAACCAGGAACCGCCGAGTGGGTCGGCGGTGTCAGCCGCGCCGGTCTCGTCACTGATGATCTGCTGGGTGCGCAACGCCAGCGTCGCGGCATCTTCGGTTGGCAGCCCAAGCGCCTCGTCGAAGCCATTCGTGTGCAGGCTCTGGGTACCGCCCAGCACCGCGCTCAGGGCCTGGAACGCGACACGCACGACGTTGTTCAGTGGTTGCTGGGCGGTGAGCGACGATCCGGCCGTCTGCGTGTGGAAGCGCAAGGTCAACGATTTCGCATCCTGCGCCTTGAACCGCTCCTTCATGATCTTGGCCCACATGCGCCGAGCCGCGCGGAACTTGGCAATCTCCTCGAAGAAGTTGCTGTGCGCGTTGAAGAAGAAGCTGAGCCGCGGGGCAAACTCGTCGACGTCAAGTCCTGCTTCGACGGCCGCGTTGACGTACGCAATGGCGTTGGAGAGGGTGAACGCGATCTCCTGGACCGCGGTCGAACCGGCCTCTCGAATGTGGTATCCGCTGATGCTGATGACATTCCAGTGCGGCATGTAGTCGCGGCAATAAGAGAAGGTGTCAGTCACCAGGCGCATCGACGGCCGCGGCGGAAAGATGTAGGTGCCGCGCGCCGCGTACTCCTTAAGAATGTCGTTCTGAATAGTGCCGCCGAGCTTCCCGGTGTCGACGCCCTGCTCCTCGGCCACGATCTGATACATCAGGAGCAACAGCGCGGCCGGCGCATTGATCGTCATCGATGTGGTGACTTTGGAAAGATCGATCTGATCCAGCAAGCGACGCATGTCGTCTACCGTGCTGATCGCGACACCAACGCGTCCAACCTCGGCACGAGCAATCGGATCGTCCGAATCGTAGCCAAGCTGCGTCGGCAGGTCGAAGGCCACGCTCAGGCCCGTCTGGCCCCGTTCGAGTAGCAGCCGGTAGCGCCGATTGCTCTCCTCAGCTGAGGAAAACCCCGCGTATTGCCGCATCGTCCAGCGACGGCCGCGGTACATGGTCGGATAGACACCACGGGTAAACGGATACTGGCCAGGGTCCGGGTCTGGCGGTCGCTCAGTCTGGTGATAGACCGGCTCGATCTCGATGCCTGAAGTCGTTTGAATCGTCTGCTCGCTCCTGTCAGCCATCACATCCTCCAGGTATCGAATGTGTACATCGTGACGTGAACCACCTCGTTGTCGATCTGGATCGCGCTGCTCATCAACTGGCACAGCTATTCATGTGAGACCGGTCAAGGCGACGTCACATAGTGACATTCCGTGCATCAATCGCTGTGGCCGTGTGCCTCCTCACTACCGTCCGGAGTCTATCAGACCCTTCCTGAACTGCTGACCAGCGGTCAAGATGCTGGAATCTCTCCGAGCCCGTACGACACCGCTTGCACCGGGGTCATTGCCTCACCATCACGTTTCATGGAGGCGAACTCAGCGTGACCGAGGGCTTTCTGGCATTGCACCATGTATGTATCGAATTTGGCGTCGTCTTCAGGACCCAGCGCATCGACCGTGTCATACGTCCTTCGCGAGGCAGCGTACAAGCGCACGGCCCGATCGGTCCGTCCACATTGCTGTTCGATTTGCGCGAGACGCAATAGGCCCGTTGCAATCTCATAGTTGCTTCCGAGATCCTGAATCGTTGAAAGTGCCTCGCGCACGCTCGCCAGACCAATTTCCCACGCTCCTTGCCTGGCGCGGAGCGCCCCGATCTCATACAAGCAGACGCTCTGAAAGTACTGGTCTCCCAACGATCGGAACATGATCATCGCCTCTTCACAAGTGGTCAGCGCCGTCACGAGGTCATCTTTCAAGACGGCAGCGTATCCGACACACATCAACGCGAGAGCTTGTTCCCAGTATGACTCCTGTTCTTGAAAGAGCGAGCGACTCTCCTGAAACGCACTCGAAGCAGCATCGAACTTGGCATCAAACAGCCGAACCAGGCCCGTCACCAGCAGGGCGTTGGCGACGGTTGAGGGCGTGCCTCGTTCCCGTGCGATCGCCAATGCTTGTTCGATGTCGGCTCTTGCATCGCTCACCCCCGACTGCAGCAGCGTGTGGTGGGCCAGCTGGGTCAACACTGCCGCTTGAAGATCGGGAAATGCCGGCACGCCGGGCATCTGCAAGACTCGTCCGAGCCATTGACGCCCCTCGCTGAACTCAGACCGCATCGACCAGAACCACCACATACCTTTTGCAAGTCGGAGCGCGGCCGCGGCATTGTCCGAGGCAATCGCCCATTCGAACGCAGAGCGTATGTCGTCACGCATCGCGTCGATCCGGTCTAACCACGCCGGCTGGTCCGAGCCTCGCAGTTGGACATCTGCCCGGGCCACAAGTTCGAGTACAAAAGCGAGGTGCCAGTCTCGTGCAAGTTCATCCTGATCAGCGTCTGCCAGGCGCTGACCGGCAAAGCCCCGAATGGTTGTGAGCATCTCGTAACGAGGTTCATTCCGGAAATCTGGCGCCCGCTGGACGAGGCTCTTATCCACGAGTGAGAGAAGGATTTCGGTTATTGCGCCGGCGTCGAAGACTTGAGCCACAACGGTCTGAGCCGCGGATACCGTGAATGTTCCAGGAAAGACTGAAAGCAGGACGAAGAGTCGCTGCTCGCCGTCCGTCAGGAGTCGGTAACTCCAGTCGATCGCCTGGTTCAGCGAGCGCTGGCGGTTGGGTACGCCACGCGCACCCTGTGCCAATATCGAGAGTGAGTCGTCGAGACGCTCCAATAGCGCAGGTGGCGACATCGAGCGAGTTCGCGCCGCAACCAGTTCGATCGCCAGCGGTAGACCGTCTAACCTTCGACAAATCTCGGCGACAATTTGGACGTTTTCGCCGGTGAGCCGAAAGTCTGGCTGCACCGCGCGCGCCCGTTCAGCGAATAACGTGAGCGTGGAGAAGCTCTCCGGCGGCTCCGACTCGAAGCTGACGTTAATCGGAGATCCGGCGACTGGGACACCGAGTCCAGAGAGTGGATACAACCATTCGCCCGCGACGCGAATTGGCTCTCGGCTCGTGGCAAGCAGACACAGACCGGTGCAATCTGACAGCAGGCTGGTCACGAGGGCGGCTAATTCTTCGATCTGTTGCTCGCAGTTGTCGAGCACGACCAGCATCCGTTTGTCCCGAATGCCCCTGAAGATCAGTTCACGTGGAGAGGCATTTCCCACGGAAACGAAGCCCAGTGCGTGGGCCACTGATAATGTCAGCAAACTCGGATCTTCAAGCGTATCCAGAGACACGAAGAACGTGCCATCAGGAAACAGATCTCGTGATTCGTGCGCTGCTCTAATGCAGAGCCGCGTCTTGCCGATACCAGGCGGACCAGTCACCGTAACAAGACGAACGTCACTGGTGCGCAGATATCCCAGAATGTCTCGTAACTCCTGACGACGACCAATCAAACGGGTGATCGGTTGGGGTACGTTCGAGCGCGGTGGCTGCGTTGAGGGGTGCCACGGTGGATCCCTGTCGACGTCGGTCACCACGGACCGCAACTCGCCGCGCGCGTACCGATGGAAAGCCGGTCGCTGGTCCTCCGGGACGCCGAAGACATCGGCCAGGCGTGCGACGAGCTCCGCTGACGGGCGCCGCTCCTCTTCCTCGAGCTTTTGAATCGTTGCCGCGGAACAAACGGCGCGGTCGGCCAGCCCCTGCCTGGAGAGGTCAAGGCCCTTTCGCTTCAGTCGCAGCCAGACACCAAATGAGTGCGTTTCCATGGCTTCGTCGCCTGCTACTCCGAATCGCGTCAGGTGGAGCACGCTGTGGCAGTTTCTGTCCCGCTACTTGTATCAGATTCTATGACCAGAGCGCGCGTTGACGTTGCTAGAGTGTGGCGAGCTTGGATCGCGACTTCGTCCGCAAAGGAGGGTACCTGACCGCGGGCACAATTTCGTCCAACCTCGGAGACTCGCGAGCACCCGATGCCACGTCGGCAGCTGCCGAACGCGGCAGAAGCACACGCTTCGTCGCGAAGAATTCTGGTGAATCGCTGTGGATATTGGGAGCGAGGTTCACCTACCTCGTCACCGGAGCTGAGTCAGGCGGCAGCTATTTCACGCTGCTCGTCGACATGGGCCCGGAACAGGGACCGCCACCGCACATCCATCACTGTGAAGAGGAACAGTTCTACGTCCTGGACGGCGAGGCGACCTATTGGGTCGGCGACCAGGTATTTCACGCGAGTCAGGGAGACTTCGTCCACATTCCCCGCAATACGGTTCATTGGTTCAAAACCGGGCTAAAACCGGCGCGACTCCTGGCGACGTTCGCTCCGGCAGGCATCGAGGGATTCTTCAGAGAGGTCGGCGATCCTGCTGACGATCGCTCGGACACGCCACCGCCCGTGACGTCTTCGACGATCGCCCGTCTGCTGGACGCCGAAGCGGCGAGATGGAGCGAGCATCACCACACGCTCCCGCCCTCACCGCCCGAGGCTCAATAGCCTCGCCGCGAAATGTTCAGTTGACGCTCTGTGATGCGCCGGTCACGCCGTGGCCGGCAAGTCGGCCATCATACCTGAACGAGCTCCGTCAAGACGCCGCCACACGATCGAGGATGAATGAATGCCACGAGCCAACCGTGGGCTCCGACGCGAGGATGCAGATCGATGAGCTCGAGACCTTCGGCCTCGATACGGCGCAGTTCCTGCTCGAGATTGCCCACCTTCAGCGCCACGTGGTGGATACCTTCACCCCGCTTTTCGAGGTAGCGCGCCACCCCGGTATCTGCGACCGTCGGCGTCACAAGTTCAACGAAGCGGTCAGACCCAGCGGCAAACGTGGCGACTCGAACCCCCTGATCGGGCAGGTCCTGTTCGACCGGCTCGGCGAAACCGAGCATCCGGTAATGGACGATGGCCTGATTCAGATCTCGCACGACAATTCCGGTATGGTGAAGCTCGAGCCTGCCGAGCGCTAAATTGGCAATCACGCGATCAATGCCGCGATCCGACGCCGCGGCGGACGGGAACGTTCGCGATCAGGTTGTCGCCCCGATCAGTCCGGGTCAAGTTGATCTGAAGCTTGTCGGCGTCAACGTCAAGGTGTCGCGAGAGAATGACCAGAATGTCGGCTCGAATAGCCTCCATCACCTCCGGAGTGATCTTCACGTGATCTTGCACCAGTACCTCGACCAGACGCTGCTTTGCCACGTTCGCGCTCGACGCGGAATGCCGTGACGAAGTGCGGCCGAGTAACGTATCAAAGAATCCCATTTAGTTCGCCCCTCCCCCACGGACTGGCTCTCCTCGACTGCTGCGCAACCCGATCGTTCGCAGGAACCGGTGCCAGGCACCGTCCGGCTCCTCGAGCTGCATGAACGGCACCTCAGCGCCATTCATGCGCGACGCAATGTTGCGGAACGCTCGGCCGGCCCGTGATTCCGGGTCGAGCGCCGCCGGCTCACCCCGGTTGGTCGATGTCACGATCGTCTCATCACTGGGCACCACGCCGAGAAGCGGGATTGACAGGATCTCGGTCACGTCATCAACGCTCATCATGTCGCCCCGGCGCACGAGCGCGGGATCGATGCGGTTGACAATCAGGCGCGGCGTCGCAAGTTCGGATGCCTCGACCAGCCCGACGATGCGATCGGCGTCGCGCACCGACGACACCTCGGGGTTGGTCACGACGACCACGTCGTCAGCACCGGCGATCGAATTGCGAAAGCCCTGTTCAATACCGGCAGGAGAATCGATCAAGGTGAAATCAAACTGGCGTCTGAGCTCTTCGCATAATGTCCGCATCTGCTGCGGCGAGACCGCCTCTTTCTCGCGCGTCTGTGCGGCCGGAATCAAATAGAGATTATTCAGGCGCTTGTCGCGGATCATCGCCTGGCGCAGGCGGCAGGTACCCTCGACCACGTCGACCAGGTCGTAGACAATCCGGTTCTCCAGGCCAAGGACGATATCAAGATTACGCAGACCGATGTCGGCGTCAATCAAGACAACCGAGCGCCCCAGGGATGCGAGCGCAGCGCCGATATTCGCGGTCGTCGTCGTCTTGCCGACGCCTCCCTTGCCGGACGTGATCGTTACGATCCGCCCCAGCGTTCCTTGCTGTCGATCTTCTCCCATTACCCTACCTCAATGCCTCATCGCGCCAAAGCGCGTCGGATCGACACTCGTTTTCCCCACGTACTGGTTAGCGCGCCGAGCGCCGGTCGGTCTTCCAAGGTTCGACGATGATTTCTCCATTGTGCACACGTGCCATCATCGGCACTTCCGAAGAGACCTCCCGCTGATCCGGCGGTCGCGCGAAGATGCTGGCGATGCGGAGTTGGGTCGGAGTCAGACGCAGCGCACAGATGATCGAATTGAAATCGCCGGTTATTCCAGCATGGACCGTCCCGCGAATCGCGCCCCAGACCAGGACGTCCCCGGCTGCCATGACCTCGGCGCCCGCGTTGACGTCGCCCACCACAACCACATCACCATCGGACTGGACTGACGATCCCGAGCGTAGCGTTCGCCGCACATACAGCGCGGTCCGCTCACCGTCGACGTTTGAGTGCGCGGCGGCTTCTTGCGATTCGTCAATGGCACTCTGCGACAGAACGCGCAGCGGGTGATATCCCCAGGAGCGGAGAAGATCGTTGTAGTTCGGATTGCCGGAAATGACCGTGCGAAGCCGGACGCCCCGTTCGGTCAGGAGCGCTCGCAAGGCGACGATCTCCTCGACGTTCGGCACGCGAGCGCCGTAATCGATGACGAGTTCAGACTGCTGGAAGAACTCCCCGCCGCCGTCAATGCAGCCTCGCACCAGGCCGAGCAACACCGGCAGTGGTGCGTCCAGCGGAAGTTGGAGAATCAGACCGTCGCGCGTACCGCGAACGCGAACTTGCTCATAATGTTCATCATGCCGCTCAGCCATGAGCCCCGCGCTCCTTCCCCAACCGCACGTCCCCGCGCAACGACAACCCCCTTTTGAACCAGCTTGTGTGTCGACTTTCCGCCTCGAAGCACTACGTCTAAGTCTGTGACGGGCTCTTACCAAAATGCGCCGCGAGAATCGCGTCGGCGACCGGAACGGCGTAGGTGGCGCCCTCACCACCCTTCTCGATCAAGACAATGACGCAGATCTCCGGTTTGTCGAATGGAGCCCAGGCAGCGAACCAGGCGTGAGAGCGACGATACTTACCATCGATCATCTCTCCGAATTCGGCTGTTCCGGTCTTCCCGGCGATCGGAAAATCGTTCCCCGTGAGGACGAACTTCCCCATCGCCGTCCCTTCCGTGACCGTTTTGCGCATCCCGGTGCGCACCGCCTCGACATGCTGCGAATCGACCGCCAACTGACCAACGCTCTTCGGGCTGAAAATCCCGGGAGACATTGCCGCTCGCGTCGCGCAATTCTTTGACGAGGCGCGGACGATAGTAGGTCCCCCCGTTGGCGATCGCAGCATGCGCACACGCGAGCTGGAGCGGCGTGCACGATACGTGTCCCTGTCCGATCGAGACGTTGATAGTATCGCCGACGGACCAGTATTCGTGCAAAGGGGATTGGAAGAGCCACTTCGCGTCCGGAACGACGCCCGATGCCTCCCCGGCCAGGTCTACGCCGGTCGGGCCGCCAAAGCCGAAAGAGGACCGCAAATACTTGTCGATCAGGTCGATACCCAGGCCCTCGAAATTATGCGCGTGCGAGTCCCCAGGGATGTAGTAATGCAGCGGCTGTGTTGACCCCTCCGGGATCTGACCGGGTGCGCCGACATTGTAGAAGAAGATATCGCAGGATTGCGCGATCGCATTCTCAACCGAGATGGCGTGATGGCCGGACGCAAGCCAGCAGACGTAGGTGTTGCCACCCAATTCGTCCGTCACGGTCGGAACGCGAATCGAACCCGCGCAGTAATACTCCGTCTGGAGATCGATCGTGCCTTCCTGCAGCGCCGCGCAAGCCTCCAGCGGCTTGATCGTGGAACCGGGCGGGAACTCGCCGCTGACCGCGTTATCGGTCAACGGGCTAAACGGATCGTTCAGATAGTCCTGGTACTGCTTCTCGGAGATGCCGTCGACAAAGAGCTGGTTGTCATACGACGGAAGCGAGACCATGGCCAGCAGTTCGCCGTTCTGTGGGTTGATCGCCACGGCGACACCCGATCCAACGGGCGACATGCCATCTTTCAACGCGCCCTCGTTCGCCTTGTTGATGCCGTCCTGCAGGGCCGCGGCGACCGTCTTTCTGAAACTCGCGGTCGATTGTCAGCACGGACGTATAGCCAGGTACCGGCTCATGGCGCAGCGAGGCGATTTCGCCGAGCGCGACACCGCGCGCGTCGGTCTGGACCATTCGCAACCCATGATCGCCGCGTAGATACTGCTCGAGCGCCTCTTCCAACCCGCCCCGGCCGACGTAGTCAGTCGGCGATATATGGGTTATTCGGCTTGTCTTTGTACTGGTTGTACTCTTCTTCGGTAATTGGACCGACGTAGCCGAGCACGTGCGAAAAATCGGGCCCCGCCAGATAGCGCCGAACGAGTTTCTGGTCGCTGATCTCGACGCCCGGCAAGATAAACCGAGTTGGACTGGAGTGCGAGCGCCGTGTCTTTCGGAACGTCTTCCTTGACGGTTACCGGCAGCACGCTGGCCGCGTTCAGCTCCAGCAGGAAGTCGAGATAGCTCATCACGTGCACGCCAGGGAGCTGCTTCTCGAGCGGCGTGTACTTGTCAACCTGCGACTGCGTCAGATCGTCCTTGACCGGCACGAGGTTGTCGGGCGAATCGCGCAAGACTTGCTGCACCAGTTTGTCCGGGTCCACGCCAATCTTGCTCGCCAGCGAGCGGACGACGTATTCCTCGGAGCCGAGCGGCAAGCCGCTCTTGCGCACGGCCAGCTTCGGCTTTAGATCGAGCACCGAGGTCAGTTGCTCGCGGATATATGCGACCGTATTGCGGATCGTCCGGCACGTCGGGCGGCAGAATCGAAACGGTCCAGCTGATGCGATTCTCGGCCAAAACGTTTCCGTTCCGGTCGACGATCAAGCCACGAGGCGCGTTCAAGATCTCCAGTCGCTCCGCGTTGCCCTTGACCTGGTTGTCGTACTGACGGGCGTCGACCATCTGCATCTTGGCGAGCTTGGCAGCAAGCCCCCCAAACCCAGCAATGAACATGCCCTTGAAGATGAGCATGCGCCGGGACATGAACACCTCATCGTCGGCTCGCTCGTCAACGCGCCGGCCCTTTCGGTCAGCCGGTCGAACCAATTCCATTCGCTTACGCGCGCGACGCACGAACAACCCCCAAACGATCCAGAATGGCGACAACAAGGTAAACCAGTGGCACGATCGCCATATTCAGCAACGCCGTCAGCACGGCGAGGCGTAAGGTGGCACCGATTGAGTAGCTCGACCCGGTGGCTGAAGAGACGACCGCCGCAATGACCTGGTGAACGACCGTCGCCGCGACGACCAGCACCATTGGGATGATCACGCCGCTATGGAAGAGACGCCGCCGGGCCAGGCCGCCAATGATAGCCACCGGGATAAGTGCGAGCGTGTTCGACCCGATGGGATCAAGCGCCAACAGGTCGAGCAGGATCCCGACCGGAAGCGCCCAGATAACGCCCTCGCCGATACCACGATCGGCGCTCCAGACGAGGATAAGGACCAGCACGACATTCGGGCCGATGCTCAGCACATTGATTGCGGGAATGAATGCAGCCTGCGCGAGCGCCATGAGCGCAATCGCCAGCGCGAAGATCACGCGTGTCACTTGTCTCGAGTCGTCCCCGTCAGATTCGACCACTTCCCCGGCACGAATCGTAGCACAGACGTGATTATGTTGAACGTGGGTCTCGCCCGACTCTACCCACCCCGGCGTCCGGTACGCGTGGTCTCAGCCGTGACTTCCTTGTTCGGCAGTGACGACGCCAGCAGAGCGGCCACGGCTGCGTCGACGTCGTAGGCAACCCGGCGGAACGCCACCGACCAACCGTCGCCGCCGTTCGTCAGGACGGCGTAGGCCGCCCGCGGATCGCCGTTGAACGGCGCGCCGACGCTGCCGACCGAGCACAGCAACTTGCCCTGAACATCCCGCTCGTACTGAACGTGAATGTGCCCGTAAGCTACCGCGTCGGTCCCGGCGGAGTCGAGCATCTTCTCCGCGGTCGCCGCATCGGCATCCGGGAAGACAGGCGGGTGCGCGCTCCAGGGCGTCGCGTGGCAGATGGTGAGCGTCTGTCCGTCTGGTCCAGGGATGTCGATGCGCAGTGGCCATTCGGCGAGATAGTCGATCTGATCTGGAGTAAGACGTTCGATGGCCCACCGATCGAGCGACTGAAGCGGGGGCGTGTGCCGCTGAACATCCGACGTGACCGAGGTGTGATAGTTGCCGGAACGCGCCATCTCCACCACGAACTCATCGGTGTTGCCGCGAACCGCGCGATAGCCCCGCTCGCGAAGCCGGTCGATGCACTCGGACGGAAAAACACCGTTGAAGATGAGATCGCCCCCGTAGACGACTTCGTCGTATGGCCCGGTGGCGTCAACGTCGGCCAGCACCGCGTCGAACGCGTAGAGGTTACCGTGGACATCTGAGATCATGGCAATACGCATACCGGAACCCTTCCCTCAATGTCTTCGAAACGACTGTCTCAGCGACGGGCGAGTGCTCGCCCAACCGCTGACGCATGAGCGGCTCGCTCGATTTCATCGTCCAGACCATCGAGATGAGCAACGCCGTGGCGACGCTGGAGAGCGGCGCGAATCAGGAAATCGGTCAGAACCGGATTCTTGGGCAAGAGTGCGCCGTGCATGTAGCAACCGATCGCGTTCTTGTATTGGCAGCCCTCGTAGCCGTCCTGACCATTATTGCCTCGACCGACTCGAACGCGGCCCAACGGCGAGGCGTCCGGGCCAAGATAGGTCAGCCCGCTGTGGTTCTCAAAGCCGACCAGTTCACCGAACCCGTCTGACTCGACCACGATATTGCCGATGAACCGCTCGCTCCCGGCGACCGTCCAGGCGTCAAAGACCGAGATACCCGGCAGATCGTCGCCATCGTGCGGGCGGTAATACTTTCCCAGAAGCTGATACCCGCCACAGACCGAGAGAAGCGGCGCGCCATCCTCGACCTCCGACTTCAGCACCTCACCTTTCTTACCCTGGATGTCCGCCGAGACTCCGATCTGCTCGCGGTCCTGGCCTCCGCCCCAAAAGAAGATATCGTATTCGCCGGGCCGGATATCCTCACCGATGCCCGAAAAGACGATCTCGGCCTCGATACCTCTCCAGCGACAGCGTTGTGCCAGCGCCAGAACATTGCCCCGGTCACCGTAGATGTTCATCGAGGCTCCGTAGAGCCAGCATATCTTGACTTTCACCGCTGTGGTCCTCTCGCGAACGGGTATGGATCGCTATTGTCGCCAGAACGCGGTCACCGCACCCCGCTCCGTCAGAAGTTCCCGCAGTTCGAGCATGGCCGTGTAGGTCGGCAGGATATAGCCAGTCTCACCAACCGAAATCTGGTCCACGAACTGATCGAACGCCTGGCGCAGGTCACCGAGGGGATGAATGCGTCCAGCCGACACCCCGGCATATTTCAGGCGGTTTGCCATGTCCGCTCCTCTGATTCCACTCGTGTAGAGGCGCGAGTTCCCGCCCGCGAACTGTTCGACATTCACGTCCCACAGCCACGAGACGTCGCGTCCGTCGGCATCGAGATCGTTAATCACGATCAAGGCCGGCTCGTCCGTGCCGCCCGAAGCGAGCATGCGAAGGACCTCGTCAAATCCAACTGGGTTCTTCACCAGGACGATAACGATCGCCCGGTCACGATACGTCAGCCGCTCGATCCGTCCGAAGGCCGACCGGAATTCGGCCAGCGTCCCAGCCACGGTTCTCGGAGGCACGTCGAACTCTAGCGCCGCGCTGGCCGCGGCTAGCGCGTTGTAGGCGTTGTAGAGTCCCGGAATCGGGATGTCGAGATGTTCGCGCTTCCCAGCAAGATTCAGGTCGAACGAGATGGAATCGAGCGCATGGAGGACCACGTTTGATGCGCCGTAATCAATCTCCGGACGCGCGAAGCCGCAGGTCTTACATCGGTAGTGGCCAAGGTGTGAAAGGAAAAGCTGGTCGTAATGGAGCGGTGAGCCGCAGCGGCGACAGACGGTGGAGTCGACCGCGTGCGGCAACTCCTCCAGCGTGTAGCGCGACTCCTGCAAGCCGAAGGCGCGGCGACCAGCCGGCACGTCTTCGGTGATCGCGGCCAGCGCTGGGTCGTCACCGTTGAACAGCAGGACCTGCTCCGGTGCCATGGCTTGAAATGTCTGACGCCAGCGGCGCGCGATCGTGTCGAGTTCACCGTAGCGATCGAGCTGATCGCGAAACAGGTTCAGAAGCAGCACCACACGAGGATTCGATCGCCGCACGACCTCGGGGAACGCGGCTTCGTCCGCCTCGATAACCGCGACGTTGCCGCGGGGCTTGCCGACCCAGTTGCTCTGCTCGGCGAACGCGGCGCTAATTCCCCGCACGAGGTTCGACCCGGTCCGGTTATGAATCACCTGCATTCCAGCCGCTTCAAGAATGTCCGCCAGCATACGTGAGGTGGTCGTCTTGCCGTTCGTACCGGCGACCACGATGCAGCCGTTCCGAACGCGGCGCGTCAATTTGTCGAGGATGTCAGGGTCGATCGTATTCGCCACCACGCCTGGCGCAGCCGTTCCGCCGCCACGGCCAAGCCGCCGGATCGCACCGGCGCTCAGCTTGCCGGCCGCGACGCCCAGCGCCAGCCGCGTGTCGAATCGCTTCGCCGTCGTCACGGTTGCGTCCGATCAGAGGTAATGATCATGACCGACTGGAGCGAGTTGTAGTCGATCAAGGGCGAGACATCGACGTTGAGCTCGTCCGATTGCACATTACGGTGAATCGCGCTGACCTTGCCCACGACCAGGCCCTTGGGCACGTGAAGTGTTCGCCCGTTCGTCACCACCACATCACCGACGTTCACCTGTACCGCCGGGTCCAGATACTTGAGCTGCATCCGACCGCCCGCCTGCCACTGGCCGACCAGAACGCCGTTGGCGCCACTCGATTGGAGCATGGCTCCCACCTGCGACGCGACGTCGATATCGAGCGTGACACGCGATTGATCCGGGCTCACGTCGGTCACCTGGCCGATGAAGAAATCAGGGCTGATGACCGCCATTCCGGTCTGGACACCATCATTCGATCCGCGATTGACGACCAGAATGCGCTTGGTGCCGTTTGGATCCTGCCCGATGATACTGGCGGTCACGCCGGTCAGGTTCGGTTGTGCGTTCTTGAAGTCGAGCTGTTTCTGCAATTCGGCGACCTGCCGCTGGAGATCCGTCAGCCGCGCGTTCTCCGCCAGCAGCCGGTCTCGCTCGGCCGTTACCTGTTGGAGTTGCTGCTCCGTCGACGACGATGAACCGTGCATGAAGGAGTGAATCGACTTTCCGGATCGGGTCAGCGCCACCTCAAACGGATGGATGAGCGCCTCCGCCGGTGTCTTGGCCGCGTCGAGCTGATGACTCTGGTCCAGGGCGATCAGCATGATCGACGTGACCAGGAAGACGGCGATCAGGGCGATGGTTTGTCTCGTTGTCAGGGAGATCACAAACGATTTCCAGATTGGGGCCGCAAACGGACCAAACGGGTCGGCTACTTCGCCGGACGACGAAGCTCCTGGCCACTGGCGAGAGCACGTTGGTAAAGGTGCAGCGCTTCGGCCACCCGGCCAGTTCCGCGCGCCACGCAGGTCAGAGGGTCATCCGCACGGTAGACCGGCATGCGCAGCTCCGACTGCAGGCGCTTGTCGAGTCCCAGCAGCAGGGCGCCGCCACCCGCGAGCGTGATTCCGCGTTCCATGATGTCCGCGACCAACTCCGGAGGAGTCTCCTCGACGCACGTCTTGACCAGGTCCACGATGGTATTCACCGGCCCGGAGACGGCATCTCTGAGCTCGACACTGCTGACTTCGATGAACTTCGGCAGCCCGGTCAGAAGGTCCCGTCCGCGCAAGACGACCGTTCGCTCCTCTTCGAGCGGATAGGCCGAACCGGCCGCGATCTTCGCGTTCTCGGCCGAGCGTTCGCCGATAACGAGGTTGTGGTCACGCCGGGCGTACTGAATGATAGCGTCGTCGATCTCGTCACCCGCGACGCGAATCGAGTGGTTGACCACGATTCCACCGAGCGAGATCACGGCGACTTCGGTGGTACCGCCGCCAATGTCGACGATCATGCTTCCGACCGCTTCATTAATCGGCAGCCCCGCACCGATGGCGGCGGCCATCGGCTCTTCGACGGTGTACGCCTCGCGAGCGCCAGCACTGAGCGCGGCATCTTTGGCGGCGCGCTTCTCGACTTCGGTCACTCCGCTGGGAATGCCGATAACGACGCGCGGATGCGGCGCCATGAAGCGCTGAACATGCACTTTGCGAATGAAGTAGTGGAGCATCATCTCGACGGTATCGAAGTCGGCGATGACCCCGTCTTTAAGCGGCCTCACCGCAACGATGGTCTCGGGCGTCTTCCCAACCATTGCCTTGGCCTCGACACCGACGGCCAGGGCACGACGCGACTTCTGGTCTACCGCCACGACCGACGGTTCAGAAATCACAATACCCTTGCCGCGGACGTAGACAAGCGTGTTTGCCGTTCCGAGGTCAATGCCCAGATCCCGGCTAAAGAGCCCGAAAAGCGCGCTCAGCGGTCTGATCATGCCGGAAACAGCTCCCAACCCACCAAGATGCAGTAGCGATACGCACGACCGGAGCTTCCCCCGGCTCGCGATGCGCACCGATACTCCGGACGTTGAAGTCGACGGATTATACCATGCGCTTCGGCGCATCCTCTCAGACCAGCCGCGCATGACATGGCCCAAACGCGGGTCCGATCTATCATTCGGCATTCCGCATACGCTATACTGGCGCATCCGCGAACGACCGAAGTCCACGTTCGTACTGATCGATGACTCGCGATTGGGCGATTCATCCTGCGGAGGTCGCGCAGAGCGGAACCAGCGGTGCCTGAAACACGAACGCGAGTCTCGGCTCGTCGACGCGGTGTATGAGTGAGGACCGAATGGAACAGGAGCTCCACGCGATCGTCAATCCCATCTCCGGTGGCGGCCGCGCGCGCAAGGTGTGGCCCGCGATTGCGGAGCGGATGCGCTCGAACGGCATCAGGCTTCATCAACACGAGACCTCGGGTATCGGCGATGCTACGGAGATCGCGCGGCGCATCGTGAGCGAGGGCGTTCGCGACATCGTCGTCGTCGGAGGCGACGGAACGCTCAACGAAGTTGTCAACGGCATCATTGGAGAGGACGATGTCTCATCCGCGGATGTGGTGCTGTCAATCGTTCCCTGTGGCACGGGGCGTGATTTCGCACGCTCGCTCGGCATTCGCGATCCAGAGCACGCCGTAGAGATCATTTCGAGTGGCATGGTGAAGTCTGTTGACGTTGGCTCGATCACCTATTCACGGGCCGGAGAGATGACACGGCGGTATTTCGTGAACGTCGCCGATGTCGGTCTCGGGGCCGAGACGGCTGCATGGATGAACCGGTCATCGAAGCGGCTTGGCGGATTTCTCGGCTATTTAGTTGCCGCCTCCCGCACAATCCTGGTCTTCTCAGGCAGGCCCGCACGCGTGACCATCGACGACGTCGTCGTTCATGACGGTCCTGTCGGCATGGTGGTACTGGCGAATGGAAAATATTTCGCCGGGGGAATGTTGATTGCGCCAACTGCATCACTATGTGATGGGAAGTTCGACATCTTCGTACTCGACGACGTGCCGAAGCGAACGCTTCTCCTTTCGTTGCTTCCTCGTGTCTATCGGGGAAAGCACGTTGGACATCCGGCGGTTCATCATTATCAGGGCGCCAACGTCGAGATTTTTTCGAATGAGCAACTTCCCTTCGAAGTCGACGGTGAGCAACCTGGATCGACGAATATTCAGGCCTGGGTACGACGTGGATCACTCAAAGTTCGGGCGCCACTATCGGCGGAAGCAATGGAGAAGCCACAATTTGACCAGCGCTTAACAGTCTGATAAGAATGCAGATGTACATACGCCGAACTCGGAGCTTTCGAGGTGCGGCGCCGAAACAGCTTCACCAATACTGGGGCGCAGTCAAACGGCTCGACACATTAGGAAGTCAGGGGTCAGCGGCATGAACGTTCAGCCGGGTCAGCAGTCCGAATCGGTCGTCTTGGATACCGGTCCGTCGGAGTCCGAGACATTCACCATGATCGGCGAAACGCGCACGCCGACCTTACAGTGGTTCGTCGCGGGACTCAAGCGACAACTCATATCGACCGGCCACGTCTTCCGTGAACAACCAGAGCCGGACATTCACCTGGTTCTGAACTTCGTCGACCGCGAAAATCCACAGGCTTACCGGCGCAAGGCCCAGGCGACCTTTGCCACGGCGATCGTCGAGCTCGACGAGGAGCCGGAGAACTACCTGCGTGTCGGTTATCCGTACCTCGTGCGGGCGTTGGCTAATCTGGTCGTCCTACTCGTGCATGGCAAGAACGGGACGGAAGCCCACTTCATGACCCTCGAGCAGGGCCACTACGTCGTGTGCTACCGGGATGGCGAGGACGACGAATTCTTCGCCCAAATTTACGGTCGCATTGAGCCGCTCGCCACGTCGCAGCTCGTCATCAACAACGTCTACAACCCGGATCTCGAGAAAGACCTCTGGAACGGCGACGAGATCACCGAGCAGATCAAGCGAGCCGGGCAGAAGCTCGATGCGATGAACCTGCTCCCCGCGCCATTTCCGATACAGGAGATCCTGGCGCCCCGCGAATTGCGACATGTCAAACGCCTCTATGGGATTGGCGGCCTGAGCTACGGCAACCTGAGCGCACGTAAGGATGCCCTTCGATTCTGGATGAGCGCCAGTGGCGTCAATAAGGGCAAGCTCGACGTCATCGGCCAGGACATCCTGATGGTCTCGGGCTTTGATCCGGTTGAGCCCGCCATCCTCCTCAGTGTCCCGGAGAACGTAGAGCCGCGGCGTGTCTCGGTCGACGCAATCGAACACTGGATGATCTATCACGAGCACCCGGCGGTCGGCGCCATCGTTCACGTTCACGCCTGGATGGACGGTATCTCGTC
Source organism: uncultured Chloroflexia bacterium (assembly GCA_963728335.1). Taxonomy (GTDB): domain Bacteria; phylum Chloroflexota; class Chloroflexia; order Thermomicrobiales; family Thermomicrobiaceae; genus CALAGB01. The sequence continues at coordinate 1,666,554 of CAVSJP010000002.1, read as the reverse complement.
AACCGAGATCAACTATCCCTGTGGCACGATCCAACTGGCACGGGCGGTCGCCGAATTGGTCCGGCAGGAGCCAGACCCAAGCTGCGCGATCATCGGACTCAAGAACCACGGTGTGACGATCACTGGCACGAGCATGGATGAAATCTTCGAGCGCATCGACGGGAAGATCATCCCGCAGGTGCCGATGTCCTGATCCGGGGTCACAACCTGAACGAACCATGGCGAGCTTAATCGGCTCGCCATTCTTCTTGCCCGTGAACCGATCTCGGCGCCAATTGGGACTTTCGGTTCAGGACCATCGAGACCACGGTCACTACAGTTGATGCTGGCACAGACGAGTTTGGACTCTATCGAGGAGCGGGCGTTGCGGCAGCCAGACTCAACGGCGATCGGCCAGGCAGAGATCGGCACGTTCGCCGAGGTACCAGTCGAGGCAGCGGATCGACGTGCATTCGGCGCACGCGCTCTGCACCTCGCCATGCTCGCCGCAGTCGTCTTCTTTGGAGCCTCGGTGCGGTGGTTCGCCATCGCACGTTCGGATTTCCCGGTCAACGATGGCGGCATGTTCTACCAGGCGATCGTGCAGATCAAGGACGCGCATTTTCATTTGCCGATGGTACTGCACTACAACGGTCTCAACATTCCCTTCGCCTACCCCCCGCTCGGATTCTATGTCGCGGCCCTCATCTCGTCGGCAACCGGCGCCGGCGCCATTCAACTGTTGCGATTCCTGCCATTCGTCTTCAGCGTCGGCACAATCATCGCCTTCATGCTCTTTGCCAGCGCCTTCGAGAAGAACCGGCCGACCGTCATCGTGGCGTCGCTGGCCTTCGCGCTGGTTCCACGCAGCCATAACTGGGAGATGATGGGCGGCGGACTGACTCGCGGGCTCGGATTCCTGTTCGCCATCATCGCGCTCTGGCAGACGTATTGTCTTTTCACGCGCCGATCACGATTGAATCTGGTGCTCGCCAGTGTCTTCGGGGCGCTGACGTGCCTGAGTCACATCGAAATGGCCTGGTTCCTCGTCTTCAGTTCGGCGCTCTTCTGCGTCGTCTTTGGGCGCTCCATGCGAGGAGTCCGTGACGCGGTAATCCTGTCACTTGGCGTCCTGGCGCTAACCAGTCCCTGGTGGCTGATTGTGGTGTCGCGAGACGGTCTCGCGCCCTTCATGAACGCGGGTCACTCCGGCGCCGATGCACTGACAAACATCCTCGGGCTGGGACTGATCTTTAACTGGGGGGACGAACCCTGGTTTCCGCTCTTCGGGGCACTGGCGGCGCTTGGGCTTATTCTCAGCCTGCGGCGCGGTCAGACCTTCCTGCCGCTGTGGGTACTGGTGACGCTCGTTCTCGATACGCGGAAGTTCCAGACAGATGCCATGGTCCCACTCTCGATCCTGGTCGGCGGCGCGGTCGTCCAGTTCCTGATTCCCCTGATGACCGCATCCCGAAATGGGTGGGTTGACTGGAAAGCCGATGACCGGGACTCCGCAGTGGTCTCGCAGCGAATCCTGACCTGGCTCTCACCGGTCGTCGTGGCGATGATGCTGGGCTACGGCTGGATGTCGTCGATCGCCGCGGATGCGGGATCCTACACGTCCCTGACGACACCAGAACGGGACGCGATGAACTGGGTTCACGCATCGACTCCGACCGACGCGCATTTTGCCATCGTCACCGGAGACTCCTGGGCACGCGACCGCTCGAGCGAGTGGTTCCCGGTTTTGTCCGGGCGCGTCAGTGTGGCCACGGTTCAGGGCTACGAGTGGGCACCGGACAACGGGTTCAACAAGCAGATGGCGAATTACGAGGCATTGCAGAAGTGCTCGACCGAGACCGCGACGTGTATCAACGACTGGACTACGGCAACTGGCATGAGCTTCGACTACATCTATCTCGCCACGCGGGAAGCACAGCAGTCGCTGATTGACTATCATGCGCCCTGCTGCAGCGGTCTGATCGACTCACTGGAACACGATCCGTCCTACGCGCTCGTCTTCCAAAACGATGGCGCGGCGATCTTCAAGCACGTCACGGCGAGCGGCGACTGACACCAGCGAGGCCGCACAAGGTCAAGCCTCAAACGCGAAGACTGCCTTGATGACGCCGCTCTTGCCCTTACTCGTGACCGTCTCCAGCGCTTCGCGATAGTTGCTCAGTTCGAACTGGTGCGTGAGCAGTGGTGATAGGTCGACCTTTCCTTCCGCCAGCATGTTGACCGCGAGTTGCATCGTCGAGATCCGCTCACCGTCAAAGATCTCCATGGCATAGCAGAAACTGCCGTTCACCTTGACCTCCGACAGCCAGATCGGACTCCAGTCGATCCCCTTTGGAACCCCCGCCAGTCCCACCAGCACCATCCGGCCGCTCGATGCCGTCAGACGCAGCGCGTCATCGATCGTACCGCTCGACCCGACGCACTCGTACACGACGTCCGCGCCGCCCACGACGACGTCCCCGCCGATCACCGGTTTGTAGACCGATGCGCCGGTCGCCTCGGCCAGTTGACGATAGAAGGCGCTGCCGCGTTTGGGCTTGATCACGACGTCGGCGTTCAGCCGTTCAGCCATCTCAATCTGGAACGGGTGACGCGCGGTGATGATTACGCGGGCCCGTGAGCCTATGGCACGGATGGCGGCCAGGGTGCAGAGGCCAATGACTCCGGCGCCAATGATGAGGACCGTCTGATCGTCTGCCGGCCGGTTGCGCAGCACCGCGTGAAGTGCCACGGCGAACGGCTCTGCTAACACGGCGTTCTCGTCGGTCACATTGTCCGGAACGAGAACGAGCTGTGACTGGTGTGCCACGAAGGAAGGTGACCAGCTACCGCCGGTCGCACGGCAAAAGCCAGTGAGCATTCCGGCTGAGATCGTTCCGTCTCGGAATCTTTGGCAAAGGTTGTAGTCTCCGCGAGCGCACATCGGGCACAGATTGGAGAAGCCGCGCACGACACACGAGAGCAACGGATCGACCACCACACGCTGACCGGCCGAGAATCCCTCGACCGCGGTTCCGACCTCCGAGATGCGCCCGACATTTTCGTGCCCGATCGTGAACGGAAAGGACGTGAAAGCAGATGTGGACGTACTACTGTGCAGCGTGATGACGCCGATGTCAGAGCCGCAGATGCCTCCGAAACGCGTCTTGATGTGCACCCACTCCTGCGTGGGCAACATCGGATCGGAGATCTCGTTGAGTTGAAGACAAGAGATCTCGCTCCAGAAAGCGCGGTCGAGTCCCGTTCCCAGCGCCTTGGTCAATGCGTACCGCGGAATACTGTCCGTGAACTGAAGTGCCTTCACGCTCTGGCTCCCCCTCTGCTCCACACTGAACACGCCCGGTCTCACGCGCCGCTGCATTATCCCACGAACGCACCTTGCCAGCGGCCGAACATTCTGCTGTAATGCATGTACGTACACATCAACTATTCGAAGGGGTGCGCATGGCAGCACCGAGCAATCAAGTCGAACGCCTCCTACTTCTGGCCGGAACGCGTGATGGACTCTACCTCTTCGAGCAGGGCGAGTCGGCCTCCGATTGGGCTAAAGCGGGACCATATCTGGAAGGGCTCGACGTCAGCCATGCGAAGCTCGACCCTCGCGACGGACGTACCATCTTCGCCGCGGCGACCGGCAACGGTGTCACGGCAGTCTACCGAAGTTGCGATCTCGGCCAGCAGTGGGAAATGGCGGGGACGCCGTTCGAGGCCGCCCAGGTCTGGCACGTCGAACCGGGTCATCCGTCACTGCCGGGGAACGTCTATGCGGGTGTCATGCCTGGCGCGCTGTTCGTCAGCGATGACAGCGGCGACTCATGGAGGCCGCTCACGGGGCTGAGTGAGCACCCGTCCCGTGGAGAGTGGTGGGAAGGTGGGTCTGGCGGAGTCAACGTTCATCGCATCCTGATCGACCCGGAGCGTCCGGAACGCATCTACGCCGGCATCTCGGTCGCGGGGCTGTTTCGCAGTGACGACGGCGGCGAGACCTGGACTCCCAAGAACAATGGGGTCTTCCGCTTTTCAGAGTGGGGCGATGATATTCAGTATGGCGACGTCCACCGATGCATCCACTCGGCCGTTCTCGACCCCCACGATAGTCGCGTGATCTACCAGCAGAACCACGTCGGGGTCTACCGCAGCGATGACGGTGGAGACAAATGGGCGGAGATTACGGCTGGCCTGCCGGGAGGCTTCGGCTTCGTCATTGCCATCACCAGTCAGAATCCGCCGGCGGTCTTCGTGGTGCCGCAGCATGCGGACAACATCCGGCTAAGCGGACAACTGACGGTCTATCGGACGCGAGACAGAGGCGCTACGTGGGAGGCGCTGACCAACGATCTGCCCTACGTTGATCGCCTGACGCTCTATCGCGAGGCGATGGCGGCGGATCACCACGATCCGGCGGGCGTCTATTTTGGCACCAGTGACGGTGCGATCTGGGCCAGTTGCGACACCGGCGATACCTGGTCGATGCTCGCCAAAGGTCTACCGCCGGTGCGCTCGGTGACCTGTGGCGTACCGAACCGCGGCTGAGCCCGGGTTCCGCCCCGGTTGCCTGCCTCGCCGTGGTGACAAGACAGACCATACGGCATCGTCTCCGCCCGCCATTTCGGCGAAACGCAGCGGTCACATTGCACTAGGCCGCTGCGTCTTCGGTATCTCACGATCCGATTGTCCCTAGCCGTCGGCCGGAAGTTTGCTATCCTCACTTTATAGGTCACGTCAACTTGACCTTGACATCCGCCGTGAACCTGTCCGAACCGACATCGAACCCTCCAACCACCTCTGGGAGACGCCAATGCCAAACCGACTCGCCAACCAGACCAGTCCCTATCTGCGACAACATGCCGACAATCCGGTCGACTGGTACCCATGGGGCAACGAAGCGATCCGTGCGGCTCATGAGCAGGACAAGCCGATTCTGCTCAGCATTGGCTACGCCGCCTGCCACTGGTGCCATGTCATGGCCCATGAGTCATTCGAGAATCCCGAAGTCGCCCGGTTGATGAACGAGCATTTCGTGAACATCAAGGTCGACCGGGAGGAGCGGCCGGACATCGACAGCATCTACATGCTCGCGGTGCAAATGCTGACCGGCCAGGGCGGCTGGCCGATGACGATGTTCCTGACCCCGGACGGCAAGCCGTTCTACGGCGGCACCTACTTCCCACCGGAGGACCGCCAGGCTGGTCCAGGCCAGATGATGCCGGGATTCCCACGCGTCATCCATGCCGTGGTCGACGCCTATCAAAACCGGAGGAATGAGGTCGAGGGCTCGGCCAACCAAATCCGGGAGCATATCGACCAGCATTTTCAGACAGCGATGCGCCCCGGTGAGTTGAACCTCGCTGGCCTCAGCCAGGCAGAGCAGACCCTCCACCAGCAGTTCGATAGCGCGAACGGCGGTTTTGGTGACGCGCCGAAGTTCCCTCCGAGCATGGTGCTCGAATTCCTGCTACGGCGCATGCATCGCTCCGGGTCCTGGCGTGCCAGCGAAATGCTGATGACCACCCTTGACCGGATGGCCCGCGGCGGCATCTTCGACCAGATCGGGGGTGGATTCCACCGCTATGCCGTGGACGCCATCTGGCTCGTACCACATTTCGAGAAGATGCTCTACGACAACGCCCTCCTGTCGCGCTTCTACGCGCTTGCGTGGCAAGTGACCGGGAACGAACTCTACCGGCGCACGGCCAACGAGACCTATGACTACATCCGTCGTGAGATGACCTCACCGGAGGGTGGCTTCTATTCGTCGCAGGATGCCGACAGCGAGGGCGAAGAAGGCAAGTTCTATGTTTGGAGCCCCGTCGAGATCGACGCGGTCCTCAACGAGGATGACAGCAAGCTCGTCCAACGCTACTTTAGCGTTACGCCCAGGGGAAACTTCGAGGGATCAAACATCTTCAGCGTGCCACGAGACCCGGCGCAGATCGCGGCCGAATTCGGCATCGGCGTCGCTGAACTCGAGGATCGCGTGACGGCGAGCCGTTCCAGGCTCTACCAGGCACGCGCCAAGCGCGTCTGGCCCGGTCGCGATGAGAAGATTCTGACCTCCTGGAATGCCCTGATGATGCGGTCTCTGGCCGATGGCGGTGTGATCCTGGAACGGCCGGACCTGGTCCGGATGGCAGAAACCAATGCGGTGTTCATCCGCGACCATCTCTGCGTCGAGGGCCGGTTGCTGCGGTCATATAAGGACGGCAAGGCCAATTTCGATGGGTACCTCGAGGATTACGCCAATCTGATCGATGGGCTGATATCGCTCTACGAGGCAACGTTTGATGCCAACTGGATTGCCTGGGCCAGGGACCTTACCGAGCGGATGATTGCCGAATTCTGGGACGACGAACGCGGCGGCTTCTTCGACACCTCCGCATTCGGAGAAACGCTCATCGCGCGGCCGAAGGACGTGTTCGACAACGCCACGCCGAGCGGCAATTCAGTCGCCGCGGAAGCGCTGCTGCAGTTGTCGTTGCTGACGGGAGAGACCGAGTTCGGTCGCCGTGCGTCCGACATTCTGGAGCAGTACGGCGCGTTCGCGGCTGAGCGGCCGAACGGGTTCGGCCGGATGCTCTGCGCCTACGACTTCGCCATCGGCGACGTGCGTGAAATCGCCGTCGTCGGGGATCCTGCAAGCGTCCAGACTCAAGCCCTACTCAATGTCGTTCGCGGCAATTATCTTCCCTGGAAGGTCACTGCGCTGGCAAAGCCGGGCGAGGACGACACCGCCATCATTCCGCTGCTCGCCGATCGCACGACAGTCAGCAACCACCCCGCCGCCTACGTCTGCCAGAACTACATGTGCCAACTGCCGGTGACCGCACCGGAGGACCTGGCGCGGCAGTTGGGACTCGAGGAGACGTCGTAGCGCCAATCATCCCGCTACGGTCGCAACTCGGTGCATTGTTTCCCGAAAGTGGTTCGAGCGTATACACTGGTCGATATGCGTTCAGCAGGTCCACTTTGGGAGGGCTGATGGATCTCCCGGTCTCGTTCGACCGAGCCTCCGGTGTTTCACTGCAACGACAACTGACCAATCAGCTGCGAGCGGCCATCCTCGACGGTCGTCTCCCAGCGGGAACACGACTCTCCTCGACGCGGACGCTCGCGGCTTCAGCGGGCGTGTCACGCAATGTCGCGGTCGCGGCCTATGATGAACTCTATGCCGAGGGTTATGTCGAGGGAAAACACGGATCGGGCACGTTCGTTACGGCCGATCTCCCGACGCTTCCGAAGCGCACGCGACCGGACCCGCCCGCATCGCCGCGCTGGCTACGGCCTGATCCAATGATGGTCTTGCCGGAAGTGGCTGACGTACCGGGATCGATCGAGTTCCGGATCGGGCGCCCCGCCACCGGGCTCATCTCGCACGACGCCTGGCGCCGAGCCTGGTCTGAGGTAGCCAACACGCTTCCACCGGCCTGGTACGAGGAGCCTGCTGGCGACGCTGGCCTACGCGAGCAGATCGCCAGCTATCTGGGGCGTTCGCGCGGCGTGGCCTGCGGTCCGGATGACGTCGTCGTTACGTCGGGAGCACTGCAGGCGATCGACGTCATCGCGCGGGCCACGCTACGCGCGGGAGACACGGTCGCGTTCGAGGAGCCAGGCTATCCCTCGGCGCGGCGGGTACTGGAGGCACGGGGCGCGAGCATCGTGCCAATTGACGTGGACATCGACGGGCTAATCGTCGACGCGATCCCAGTCGCTTCCGCGGCACCGACCCTGGTCTACACCACCCCATCGCACCAGTACCCCCTCGGCGAGCGGCTCTCGATCGCCAGGCGGCTCTCGCTGCTCGATTGGGCCGAACGTTGTGATGGGCTAGTCATCGAGGACGACTACGACAGCGAGTTTCGCTTCGACGCCGCGCCACTTCCCTCGCTGGCCGGACTCGATCAAACCGGGCGCGTGGTCTACGTTGGAACCTTCTCGAAGGTCCTCTCGCCGGCGCTCCGGGTCGGCTACGTCGTTGCTCCGCCCGTGTTGCGTGAGCGGATCGTTCGGCTCAAGCGACTGAGCGACTATCACACGCCCTGGCCCGTGCAGCGCGCCCTGGCTGGCTTCATGGAAACGGGGGATCTGGAGCGACACATCCGCCGCGCCCGTCGGCACTATGCCGAGAAGCGGCGCGTGGTTACCGAGGCCTTCCAACCGGTCGAACACCTGGCCAGACTGCGCGGGCTCGATGCTGGACTCCACGTCTTTCTCGAAATCGACCAGCGGATCGACACCGTTGCCGTCCAGCAGGCTGCGCTGGAAAATGGCGTCGCCATCGAGTCGATCGACTCGCATTTCACGGGGCCGGTAACGCGCTCCGGTCTGCTGCTTGGCTATGGTGGGTTGTCGATCGAGGATGTGGAGATTGGCACCAAGATACTGGCCGGGGTGATCGCGGACGTCGCAGTCCCAATCACGCGCGCCTGAACATCAGTTGGCTCGTTCACGCGTAGCAGGGATGACGGGATGATGCTACTGTCAGCTTAGAGACAGGACGAGACGGAAAGGGAGATCCAGCACCATGGCAAACCGAGAGGAACTTCGGCAGCGCATCGTCGAGGCCATTGAGCAGAACCGCGACAAGATCATCGAGATCGCCGAAACAATCCGCCAGAACCCGGAGCTTGGCTACAAAGAGTTCATGGCGTCAGACCTGCTGTCGAGCAACATCCGCCAGTGGGGTTACGAAGTCGAGAAGCCGGCTGGAGGACTCGAGACCGCTTTCCGTGCCTCGATGCACGGCCGTGCCGAGGGCCCGATCGTCGCGGTGCTGGCCGAATACGACGCACTGGCGGGCATCGGGCATGGCTGCGGCCACAACCTGATCGGCGCGTCAGGCCTGGCCGCAGCCATCGGGATGAGCGCAGTGATGCCGGAGATCAGCGGCATCTTCGAGGTCATCGGCACGCCCGCGGAAGAGGGCGGTGGCGGCAAGATCAAACTGGAGCAGGCGGGCATCTTCGACGACGTCGACGCGGCGCTGATGATCCATCACGCTGGAGACGCAACCGGTGCGGCAACTGATTGGCCGGACGGAACCTGCCTGGCGGTGGCGCACTTCGACCTGGAGTATTTCGGCCGGCCGGCGCATTCCGGAGGGGACCCATATAACGGAATCAACGCACTCAACGCCGTCATCAAGTTCTTCACCGGCGTCGATGCCCTACGCCAGCACGTTCACATGGAGACGCGCCTGCACGGCATCATCACCGACGGCGGCGAACAGCCGAACGTCGTGCCAAAGTACACCAAAGCGCGGTTTTATGTCCGTGCCGCCTCGCGCGAATACCTTGACGAGGTCATGGAGAAGGTCCGCAAGATCGCCGAGGGCGCGGCATTGATGACCAGCTGCGAATACAAGATCACCGAGGACAACGTCTGTTTCGACATGCGTCCGAGCTACGTAATGGGCAAGCGCTACACCGACAACATGCGCGAGATGGGGATGGAGATCAAGCCGCGGCCTGGGCGTGGCATGCACTCGACCGACTTCGGCAACATCTCCTACAAGATTCCGTCGATCACTGGCAGTTTCGCCATCAGCCACGAGCCGATCCCAGGCCACTCACAGCAGGTGGTCGACGCCTCCGGCTCCGACTTCGGCTACGATCAGATGATCAAAGTTTCGAAGGCCATGGCATTGACCGCCTTCGATCTGATGACCGAACCCGATATGCTGGGCCAGGCCAAAGAAGAGCACGCCAACTGGGATGAATTGGTCGGTGTTGGAGGCTAGACGGCCCAATCCCGTTGGTAAGGGCGACGCATGCATCGCCCGAGATGGTCAGGAACGTCCCGGCAGAGGCTCACCTGCCCGGTATAATCGGTGCTCTACTGGGCGCGACATCGCTTACCGGAATAGAACGGCATGCAAGAACAACCGCAGACCTTCGTCATCGGCACGGCCGGACACGTCGACCACGGCAAATCGACCCTCGTCAAGGCGCTGACCGGCATCGATCCGGATCGTCTCCGTGAGGAAAAAGAACGCGAGATGACCATCGACCTGGGGTTCGCCTGGCTGAGCCTGCCGAGCGGTCGCCAGGTCAGTGTGGTCGACGTGCCGGGGCATGAGCGCTTCATCAAGAACATGCTGGCTGGGGTCGGCGGGATCGACGCGGCGCTCTTGATCATCGCCGCTGATGAAGGTCCGATGCCGCAGACCAACGAGCACCTCGCGATTCTGGACCTGCTCAAGATCGAGCGCGGGCTGGTCGTGCTGACCAAGACGGACACGGTGGACGCCGAATGGCGCGATCTCGTCACCGAAGAGATTCGCGAGGCGCTGAGCGCCTCGGTGCTTGCCGGCGCGCCGATCATTCCGGTTTCAGCATTGACCGGGGATGGCATCGAAACGCTGCGGGCGGCCATAGACCAGATGCTCAACGACACGCCGCCGCACACCGAGCATGGCCGACCACGCCTGCCGATCGACCGCGTCTTCACCATCTCCGGCTTCGGCACGGTGGTGACGGGCACGCTGATTGATGGTCCGCTTGAGGTCGGCCAGGAGGTCGAGGTTCAGCCCGGCGGACTGAAGAGTCGGATACGCGGACTGCAGAGCCACCGCTCCAAAGTCGAACGCGCGACCCCCGGTTCCCGCACGGCGGTAAACCTGGCCGGAATAGCGGTCGAGGATCTGAGCCGGGGGCAGGTACTGACGTCACCAGGCTGGTTGACGCCAACTCGATTGATCGACGCTCAGCTTCGGCTGATCGGATCGTCGCCGATCTCGCTTGAACAGAACGACGAGGTCGGGTTCTTCGTTGGTTCGTCGGAGTCGCTGGCTCGTGTCACGCTGCTCAATGACGAGCGGGTCGAACCAGGCAGCGAGACCTGGGTGCAGTTCCGGTTCCACGAGCCGGTCGCGGCGGCGAAAGGTGACCGCTTCATCATCCGCCAGCCGTCGCCCAGTATCACCATCGGTGGCGGAATCATCATCGATCCCCACCCACGGCGACACCGGCGCTTCCGCAGCGAGGTGATCGAATCGCTCGAGGTGCTGGCGGAAGGGACCCCCGCCGAAATCGTCTTTCAGGCGATGGAGAACGCACCGGTGGAGTATCGTGGATTAGCCCAGTCGGTCGCGCTCTCCGATGCCGATCTCCGCGCCGCCTTGGACGAGCTGATTGCCGAAGAGTCGGTGGTCGTGCTGAAGCGCTCGCACGGCGAGACGCCGCTAACGCCCAGCACCTACCTGATTCGGGCTGACGCGTTCGACGTGACCGTGGACAGCCTGACGCGCATGCTGGCGAGTTTTCACGAGCGCAACCCGCTTCGACGAGGAATGGGAAAGGAGGAGGTGCGCAGCCGGACCGGCATTGCCGCGCGTGCCTTCGAGGAGATCCTGGCACTGGCCGCGGCCCGCGGTGCGCTCACCGTCGAGGGGGACGTACTGAAGCTCTCGTCGCACGTCGTCACATTCACTCCGGAGCAGCGAGCGCGGATCGACCGATACCTGGCTGCGCTCCGCGACAATCCGCACACGCCACCCTCGCCATCCGATTTCGACATTAGCGCCGACCTGGCGATCGCCCTGGCTGAGACGGGCGAGGTGGTGCGGGTCGACGAGAACGTTGTCTTCGCACGTGACACGTTCGACGACATTCAGCGGCAGGTGCTGGTAATGATCGACCAGCAAGGAAGTATCACCCTGTCCCAGTTTCGCGACCACTTTGGCAGCAGCCGCAAGTACGCGCAGGCCGTGCTGGAGTATCTCGACGATCGGCGGGTCACGCGGCGCGTCGGTGACGAGCGCGTAAAGTACTCCGGTGGCTGATACACCGCGTCACATATTCCTCGCCCCGCACTATGACGACGTCGCCCTCTCCTGCGGCGGTACGGTCGCGGCGCTGGCCGAATCTGATCAGAAAGGTTTGATCGTCACGGTTTTCGGCGGCGCGCCACGCGGCTCACTGACGGAATTCGCCAGCGATATGCACCAGCGCTGGGGAGTCGGCCCAGGAGATGCGGTCGCGGTGCGCCGGCGCGAAGAAGCGTGCGCCGGCAAAGCGCTGGGAGCGGAGGCAATCTGGCTCGACTTTCTCGACGCCATCTATCGTGACGCGCGCTACACGTCCGACCCTGACATCTTCGGCGCGATCCACCCGGACGAAGCCGGTTTCGGTGCCGAGATCCTGGCGGCGCTCACCGAGCGTCTTGAACTCTCTTCCCACACACCTGACGTCTTCTATGTGCCGCTGGCGGTCGGCAACCATGTCGATCACCAGCACATGTACGCCGCCGGCAAACGACTCGCATCGCTCGGCCACACGGTCTGGGCGTACGAGGACTTCCCCTACGCGGGTGATCCGCAGTGGCGCGACTCGATTCTCGACCTCGCGTCTCGGCTCACAACTGGCGAATCCCGTCTGAACCAACTCACCCAATCACAACTCCAGAGCCGCATCGACGCCGTCCTCTGCTACGCTTCACAACTCGACGTTATCTTCCGGTACCAGGGCGATCCCCGAGTCGCCGTCGGGCGCTATGCGCGAGCCGTTGGCGACGGGCAACCAGCCGAGCGCTTCTGGCGTCTGTAAAACACATTGCCTCAGTGCCGCGTCGAGTGTCCACGACCATCCGCAAGACATTCCCCCGTCTGCTCACCCCCGCACAGCGGTGCGACGGCGTCTGACTCGACGTGGTCCTGACGAGAGCGACGCCACGTCTCATGACAAATGTCATTTCACATCACGTACAGCCTTCACTACCGGGGCATGTTCCGCGGACCTACGATTTTCAGGACGCTTGACTGAGCGTCTCGGAGATCGATCAGTTCCAGGAGGCACTACCGACATGGTGGCAAAGATCGGGGCGAAGACCATTCCGGCGCAAAATCGCACGGAGGTGTCCAACCAGCGAACCGCTGTCAACTTCAGTGACGTCAGCAAATCGTTTGGCGACGTATCTGCGCTTTCAGCGGTCTCGCTTCGGATCAACGTTGGAGAGACGGTTGCGCTGCTCGGGCCAAATGGCGCTGGTAAATCAACCGCAATCGGCATCATGCTCGGGCTGCACGAACCGAGCGCTGGAGTCGCCGAAGTACTCGGGCAAGTCCCAAAGGAGGCCGTTGCCTCCGGTCAGATCGGCGCCATGCTCCAGTCCGGCGGATTGCTTCATGGGGTGACCGTCAGAGAACTGATCGGCTTCGTACGCAAACTCTATCCACAGCCGTTGAGCGAAGACGAGCTGTTCGACCGGGCCGACCTCACCGCGTTGGCTGGTCGCATGGTTCAGACGCTGTCGGGTGGCGAGTCACAGCGAGTCCGCTTTGCCATGGCGATTGCGGGCGACCCAGGCTTGATCTTTCTCGACGAGCCGACCGTAGCCATGGACGTCGATTCTCGGCGCGCTTTCTGGCACACGATGCATGAGTTTGCGGCCACGGGGCGTACGGTGCTCTTCGCGACCCACTACCTGGAAGAAGCCGACGCGGCGGCGGACCGCATCGTCGTGCTCAATCACGGACAGGTTGTCGCCAACGGAACGGCCGCCGAGATCAAGTCGTCGGTCGGCACACGCGTGATCCGTTTCACCCTTCCGGGCGCGAAGACATCCTCATTTGCCGCGCTTCCCGGAGTTGCAGAAATAGACATTCACGGTGACACCGTCGAAATCCAGAGCGATGACGCGGACTTCACCGTCCGCGCGCTGGCGGCATCGGAACTTGAATGGCGCGATCTCGAGGTAACCGGCGCCGGAATCGAAGAGGCATTCCTGACGCTAACTCGCGACTCGTAGATCGATTCGGTACTCACCAGAAATGGGATGAGGAGTATAGGTAACCATGATCGAATACATGAAGCTCGAGATTCGACGGATACTGCGGGACCGCCGCTACATCATGCTCGCGGTCGGCTTCCCGCTCGGCTTCTACCTGATGTACACCAAAGTGATCCAGACTTCGGCTACCGTCGACAACACGTCCTTTGCGACCTTCTACATGGTTTCGATGGCCGCATTCGGCGCCATTGGCGCATCGCTCCAGGCGGGGGGAACGCGCATCGCCACCGAGCGGTCCATCGGATGGGTTAGGCAGCTTCGCGTCACACCACTACCTCCGAGTGGCTATCTCGTCGCGAAGATCGGTGCCGCTCTGTGCCTCGCGCTCCCGGCGATCAGCCTGGTGGCATTGGCGGGAGGCGTGTTGAACCACGTGTCACTGACGGCAATCCAGTGGGCGGAACTGGTAAGTCTCACCTGGATCGGAACACTGCCATTCGCGGCGCTGGGAGTGCTACTCGGCTACATCTTCAACGTCGACTCTGCTCAGCCGGGTACCATGATCACCTATTTCGCGTTGGCAATGCTGGGCGGACTCTGGTGGCCATTCCAGGCCATGCCGAAGGCCATGCAGTATGTTGCGCGGGCGCTTCCGTCCTATCACTTCGCCAACATTGGCTGGACTATCGTGAATGGGAGCGGGATACGCGTCGTCGACGTCGCCATCGTGCTGGCCTATGCGGGACTCTTCGGTGCGTTGACGATCTGGAAGTATCGCGACGACCGCGCGTGGCAGGGTGCATAATCAGACCATACGACGCGCAAACTGACGGCACCAGCAGCGATCTGAACCAACGAGAGAGGCATCGTCCAGGTCATGCAGAGCGGAAGCGCACCAATCAACCGTCGTCGCAAGCTGCTTGAGTGGTTCCGGCGTAACCAACTCACCGCGGACCGCATAGACACGTCATTCGGCGGACATCGTCGCCAGGTGAGAGCCGGTCGCATTACCGGCCTCGCCTGGTTGGTGATCCTCGTATCTCGACTGTTCGACCTTTTCCAGGGGAATTACAGCGACGCCCTCATATTCCTGGGCGTCACCACGCTCGCCGCGTTCGTCGGGGTTTACGTCTACGGGTTCTTCCGCACCTTCTTCCAGCCCACCGTCACCTGGAGAACCTGGGCGGTAATCATTCTGCTCGCCGGACTCGCCAGTGGGATGTCACTTGAACTTGGCTCGACGCAGCTCATCACCATGATCTTCGTCGTGACGGCGGCATCCTGTTCGCTGCCAGAGGCGGTCGCGGCGTGCGTGCTGGGGGCAATCTCGATTCTCGCGGCGATCGTCGCCGCGTTGACGGGCGCAACCATATCGGACATCGCATCGCTTCTGTTTGAACTGATCCTGATCGGCATCGCGCTGATCTTCTTGCGACGGCTCATCCGCACCAATTCTGAACTCCGCCTTGCCCGCGAAGAGATTGCGCGACTTGCGGTGGCGGAGGAACGGCTTCGCTTCGCGCGAGACTTGCATGACCTGCTGGGACACAGCCTCTCGATGATCGCGCTCAAGAGCGAACTGGCCGGTCGCCTCATCGAGAACGACCCTGCTCGCGCCGCGGTCGAGGTGCATGAGATCGAGCAGGTCACCCGCGAGGCGCTGCGCGAGGTGCGCGATGCCGTGAGCGGCTATCGGCGGCCGGCACTGGACGCCGAACTGGCCGGCGCACGCGCGGCGCTCGATGCGGCCGGAATTGACTGCGAGATCGTCAATCGCGCCGGACAACTCGACCCAGAAATCGAGGCAACGCTCGGCTGGGTCGTGCGCGAGGGCGTCACCAACGTGATCCGCCACAGCGGAGGCCACGCGTGCTCGATTCACGTCACCCACGAGGGGCAGCATATCAATCTGACGATGTGGGACGACGGCCGCGGTATGATGACCCCTTTACCCGATGAACGCGGTCGCACCGGCGCTGGGATCGCAGGCCTGCGCGAACGCCTGACCGCGGAGCATGGCGAACTGCGCATCGAATCCCCTCTTGGCGGCGGGTTCCGTCTGACCGCGATCATCCCGGCAATAGGGATGCTCATCGACGATGTACAGCCCGGGAGTTCTGCGCCCGTGCGTCGCCTGACGCTGGATGCATCCACATGATTCGGGTGCTGCTTGCTGAAGACCAGGCCATGGTCCGTGGAGCTCTCGCGGCGCTCCTCAAGCTCGAAGGCGATATCGAGGTAGTGGCCGATGTCGCTCGCGGCGACGAGGTCATTCCGACGGCGCGGCGGGTCGAACCGGACGTCGTGCTGCTTGATATCGAGATGCCGGGACAGGACGGGCTCACCGTGCTCGAGTCGCTCCGGAGTCAGCTTCCGGGGAGTCGGGTGCTGATTCTCACCACGTTTGGTCGCCCTGGGTTTCTGCGGCGTGCGATGGAGAATGGGGCCGCCGGATTCCTGCTCAAGGATGCGCCATCGCGTGACCTGGCAGTGGCAATCCGCCGGGCCATGAACGGTGAACGCATCGTCGATCCGGGGCTCGCCGCCGCCGCGCTCAGCGAAGGTCCGAGCCCGCTGACGGATCGAGAGCAGGAAGTGCTGATCGTCGCGCGGCATGCGTCCACCATTGCCGAAATAGCGGACCGGCTCTTTTTGTCCGAGGGCACGGTGCGTAACTACCTGTCTTCCGCCATCCACAAGCTCGGCGCACAGAATCGCGTTGAAGCGCTTCGTATTGCGGAGCAAAAGGGCTGGCTGTAGACGCGGAACGGTCGTCGCGGTCAGGAATCTTTCAGGGTGTCGAGCGCCTGGATGGTCCGCTCGACGTACGGCTCCGCGCCGAGCCGCTCGAAGATGCCGAGCGCGTCCGTCAGGCGCTGACGAGCGTGCGCACCGTCTCCCTTGCGGGCCAGCATCCGGCCAGTCTCGAACAGGGCACGCCCCTCCAGATGTGGATACGGCATGGCGCGGCACAGACGAACGGCTTCATCGAAGTCACGACCGGCGTCCTCCCAGCGGCGCTCCGACTCGCGAATCCGGCCACGGACGACCAGCGCCTCGGCAAGCAACTGTCTCAGTCCGGCCATCCGGATACGACGAATTGCCTCCTCGATCGTCTGTTCCGCCCGGTGGTGGTCGCCAACTTCTGAGTAAGCCTGCGCCAGGGTTGGCATCATCGCGGTTACCTCGACCTCGATCAGACCTGGCCGATCGCACAGCGGTTCGAGACGCCACACCACGGCCTCCGGGAGTCCCCGTTCCAGATCCATCTGGGCAAGCAGACACTCAGACGCGCGAAGACCTCCGAGATATCCAGACGTCTGTGCGATCTGAGCAGCTTCCGCGGCGAGTCGCTCCGCCCGACTACGTTCGCCTTGAAGCAGGCAGAGGGTGCTGAGCTCGAGAATGCCAAAGATGGCCCACCAGGAGCCTTCCATTGACCGGTACAATCGGTCGCTTTCCTCGAGATGAACGCGAGCCCGCTCCCACTCGCCGAGCAGCCGGTAGGTGGCGCCCACCGAGTAGAGCGCCATCGCGGTGTCCCACGGACTATGAATACGCTCAGCCACCCGCAGTGAACGCTCGACCAGCACTCGGCTACGCTGCATATTGCCGAGCAGTCGATATCCTTCGGCGGTGTTCTCCAGCAGGCGGACGAGGTTATAGGGATCGTCGTCGGCACCCGGTGTTGACAAAGCAGACTCCATTGCCGCAACACCCCGGCGAAAATCGCCAAGCATCATCAACTCGGTGCCGCGCCCAGTTTCGGCCCTGACCAATGCCGCCGTATCGCCCATGGCTCGCGCCAGGTCCGCCGCCCGGTCACTCGCGGCCAGCCCCTCCTGATACCGGCCTGTCGAATAGCAGAGTGTCTCAAGTACGATATTCAGCTCAGCGACACTTGCTGGGCGAGCTCCAGTATCCAGGCGATCGAGCAATTCATGGACGAGCGGTATTGCGATCTCCGAGGTTCCCATGGCACGGTGGACCGACCCGAGTTGGACCACCGTGCGGACCTCGCCTGCCGGATCGTCAATCTCACGGTACAGCCGTCTCGCTTGCTGAAGCGCATCTCCCGCATCCTCGTATCGTCCGTAGTTAGTAAGCACCCGACCAAGACGTTCGAGAATTACTGCCTCTTGCGCGACATCGCGAACACTCCGCGCCGCGTCGACCGCCATTCGGTAGTGGCGTTCCGCCTCGCGGTGCGCGAAGCGCTCCTCGGCTTGATCTCCAGCGATCAACGCGAAACACATCGTTTTCGCCCGGTTTCCTCCGCGATGGAAGTGCCAGGCCAGCTCGGCGGCCCGCTGGATTCGGATCGACTCGGGTTGCTGCTCGATGGCGTTTCCGGCGGCCAGGTGCAGACGCCTACGCTGTCGTGGTGTGAGATCCTGGTAGAGAACCTGCTGCGTCAGTGCGTGATAGAAGGCGTAGGTGTCCTGTGAGCCAAATCGGACCACACTCGCTCGAGCTGCCTCCTCCAACGCGTCCTCGACATCGCGCTCTGAACGATCTCCCATTGCCTGAAGATCATCGAACTCGAAGGCGTCGCCGAGCACACTGGCCTCACCCAAAATCTGTCGCGTCGAGTCGGACAGTCGCGCGAGACGTTCGCTAATGGCGTCATGCACATTGTTCGGTATCGCGAGTTCCTCCAGGGGGCGGCAGCGCCATACCCCGTCCATCTGAGCAGCATCGCCACGCTCGATCAGCGCGCGAACGATCTCCTGCACGAAGAACGCGTTGCCAGCGGTGTGGCCGTGAACGAGATCAACGAAGTCAGGGGAAACGCGCTGCTTCTCCAACATGGATGACATGAGAACGGCGGTGTCGCTTGAGTCGAGCCGACCAACCGGTACCTCGGTCAGCAACCGTTCGCGATACAGATTGCGAATGACGTGCCGCAGCGGGTGTTGCTGTCCAACCTCGATGTCGCGATAGGTGCCGAGCAGGAGGACGGGAGCGTCGCGAAGCTGGTGGGCAAGGTGAAAGAGAAGATCCAGGCTCGATTGATCGGCCCAGTGGAGATCGTCCAGTGCGACGACAATCGGCATGGTGGCGGCGAGTGCTTCCATCATCCCGGAAACCGACCAGAAGAGGCGCTGCTGATCCCCATCTCCAACCTCCGGCTTGTCTCCGCTGACCGGATCGACTGGAACCAATCGACGCAGCGAAGGCCAACGTCGCAGCGGGTCGAAGCTGATCCTCGATCTGACCACCGGCACGAGTCGGGTGAGTATTCCGACGAACGGAAAATACGCGACGCGACGCTGAGGTTCGAAACATTGACCGGCCACGAGATGCATCCCGCTCGCCCGGCATATGAGCGTGGCTTCTTGCGCCAGTCGGGTCTTGCCGACACCCGGCTCCCCCGACAATAAGATCAGTCTCCCGGCTCCAGTTCGGACCGACTCCACGAGTTCGCGGATCCGCTCGATTTCGGTCGATCGAGCGACAAGTGGCCGATCCGGAACCGATCCGAGGAAACCACCGACCGGCAGATCGAGGGCGTGCGCGACCTGACTGGACGAGCGCGTCCTGCTGGGTACGGCAGCGCCAAACTCCGCACGCTGCTGTGGCGTCAACCCAAGTCCAGTTGCCAGCAGGTCGACCGTGGCCCGCTGGGGACGCGTCTTAACCCCGCGCTCCAAATCGGAGATGGCACGCACGCTGACGCCGGAGCGCTCCGCCAGCTCCTCCTGGGTGAGCTCAGCCGTTGTGCGGAAGGTTCGCAGAAGCGTCGCAAACGACGACGTGGCGGACTGGATCGCACGTCCGGGCGCCGCCGTCGGGATCCTCTCCATGATTGCCCTCTCGTGCACAGGAATGTGCACTTCTAGGATACGCTCAAATCCACAAATAATCTAGGCACCTTTGTGTCACTTTTCGTGTGTACGGTTGTGCCGATTGCGCATGGCATGAGACGTCGTGCATGCCGAAACTGTTACGTGGGAGTACACCGGTGACATCCCAAACAGACAGGCAGCGGATAGCACCTGAAGCGGCAACGAAGGGCTCGCCACCCGTCGCACTCGGCGACCTGCCTACGCTCGAACGGTTTCGGGAAGGTGAGCATTCCGAGGGTTACCGGCATTGCACCGCGCGGCCCAAGACGTCGTATTGGAGACTCAGATGAAGAACGTCACGTCCTATTCAACCGGTTCAATTGGAGAAACGATAAAGAACTGGGGCTTCGGCATGGTCTGCGGCGCCATTCTGGCCGTTGGCGTGGCCTTTGGCACGGGGCACGTGAATTTCCACCCACGGGCAACCATCACCCAGCCGGTGGTTGCTCAGCAAAGCGCGCTTTCAACCGCGCACGATCTCGTACCGCCGCCAGTCGACGAGTATGTGCACTATCAGCGGCTACTCACCGCGCAGCGCGCTGAGATGAGCGCCAGCGCTGAACTCGTTCCGCCTCTTCATGAGATTCAGGTGTACAAGCTCGCGGCGCTATGGCAGCTCAACAACGCCGCATCGCAATCACAGCCAATCTTCGGCCTTACCCCACACTAGCCCCAACGTGGTTCGCGATGACCATCGCGGGTTGTCGCGAACCGTGTCCCCTAGGTTTTGATCGCGTTCTACCGATTTGTGCCGGTCATTGTGTGGGCAACTGTGCCGGTTGTTCGTGGTTTGCCACGTGGCGGGAATTGATACTCGGAACCGGGACCACACCGGTGGCCCCACGGAATACGAACCGACGAGCTTCCACTGCGCGGCCGGAAGTTCCGGCGCAGCTCAGGAGGAGCCGAACGAGAGCGGAAGGAGCGGACACATATGCCACGGTTCATGGTCGAGCGAACGTTTGTGGATGGCCTCGAGATTCCGGTCAACGATCAGGGCAAGGCTACGGTCGCGACTGTGGTCGACAACAATGCCGGTCTCGGGGTCACCTGGGTTCACTCCTACGTCAGTAATGACAAAACCAAAACGTACTGCGTCTACGACGGCCCAAACCCAGACTCGATTCGCCGCGCCGCCGAACGCAACGGGCTGCCGGTCGACCGAATCACCGAGATTTCAGTGCTCGATCCGTATTTCTACAAATAGCCTCGCTCAGCAGGGCATTCGACACGCTGGGAGAACACAGGAGGGTTAAATGCGACGACATCTCTTTCGTGATCCGGCATCAGCGCATGGTGGACATGGACGCAGGCTGCCGCGCCTGGGCATCATGCTGATGGTGCTCGTGGCGCTGGTGGTGCCAACCGGCGCGGTCTTTGCCCAACCCGGAACAGGAACGCTACAGAATCAGCAGACGTCCTGTGTCTTTTTCCAGCAGACTGGCCACAGTGTCTGTAATGGATTCCTACGCTACTGGCAGACCTACGGCGGTCTGGCCGTCTTCGGCTATCCCGTCAGCGATGAATACGTCGACAACAACATGACCATGCAGTTCTTCGAGCGCGCCCGCTTCGAGTGGCATCCAGGCTCCGACCCCGCCCGCTGGGACGTGCAACTCGGACGACTTGGTGCCGAAGGAGTCGGCTCCGATTTCAGCACCACACTAAACCTTCTGCGAGCGAACGTGGCGGCCTTCAAGAATCCCGATATCGCCAAGAGTGCGGGTTGGCACCTCGTTTCGGGTCTTGACAACTGCTTCGATAACCCCGGCGTCGGCGGCATGGGCATCCACTACATCAATACCGACATGCTCGACACCAGTGTCGACCCGCTCACGCCAGAGGCGATGGTCTACCAGCCCGACGCCAACGGCAACCTGACGCTGGGGGCCGTCGAGTGGATCGTCCCGGCTGACAAGTGGGATGCCGAGGCACATGGCGGGCTCCTGCCGGAGGTCCTGGGTCATTCGTTCCATCTCAACCAGGCGCTTGGTGTTTACATCCTCCATGCCTGGATCTTCAACGACAATCCGGCCGGCATGTTCAACGACTGGAACCCGAACGTCAGCTGCCCGAGCTAGAGATCGCGATCTCGACAGGCGACCGCGCTGGTGAATTGACTCAGACACAACGTGGAGAGCGAGCACCGCCTTCTCGCTCTCCGGTCAACGTCGACATTGCTAACGACCTGGATTTCTTTCGACCACGACACCGAGATCTCGGTTTACCGTCATAACGACCAGCTTCATCGGTGTCGGAAATCGAACTACAGGGAGAGAAGACCAATGAAACGCATACTCATCGCCACATTGTCGGTTCTCGTGATCGCGCTTGCCGCGGTACCGATGACAGTCTTCGCCGCAAGCAACACCGGAGCACACGGCTTCGGAAAAGTGAGTGTCGAGCCCGCCTATGACGGGCGTTCCGGCCAGGAAGTCTTCATCCTGTTGCCGGACAACGCGAAGGTACAACCGACTTCCGCCTGGTCGCCGCTTTACCTGGTGATGTATCCGACAAGTGCCACCCTCGGCACCCTCGACTGCACACCACAGAACTGCGACCACGCAAACGCCATCCCCGACGCGGTCCTCTCCTCACTCGCGGATGAGGGAATCAACACGCCATATAGCAGCGGCTCAGTCAGCACGCCGTATGGTGACTTCACCGGTGGCCTGGTGAAAGGCCATGATCATCTGCTCACCACCGACACCCAGGGCCACATGCACGTCACAAAACACGTCTACTTTGCGCTTTTCACCACAAACAGTGGCTGTGATGGAGCCTGGAACACCGAGGTCACGACGGCCGGTCAGCTGAACTCAGAAATTGCAAATGGCTGCATCGTGACTGTCGATACCGGATTGATGGTGCATGCCTCGATGGTCTCGGGCGCGACTTACGCGCACCACGCGAACTAGCGTCAACAGCTCAGCGGCCCCGGACATCTCCTCCGTCCGGTGGCCGCTTTTCTGTTCTCCCGAGCGCCAAATGCGAATTCACGGCATTACTGGAGTTGCTGCATAGCGCCAGGATTGCCAGACTGAAGAACGCCGGAGATCAGGGCCCGCCGCTACTGACCTGCACCTACGGTCAGTAGGTCAGCTATTGACCTGACCGCTTGACCTGTCCCCGCTGCCTCATCGAACAGTTATCCCGACCCTCATTCAGCCGCACAATAGTCGATACCTGGCAGCAACCTCGCGGGAGAAGGGAACGGGGCGTATGGCGCGACTGGAATACAAATGGATCGTGGCGATCGTGTTCGTCTTCGGGCTGTTCATGGAGATGCTCGATATGACGATCACCAACGTCGCGCTGCCGGTACTGGCAACGACGTTTCACGCCAGCACCACCGGCATTGAATGGATCATCACCGGCTACCTGCTGAGCCTGGCGGTTGTGATTCCGCTGAGCGGGTGGGCCGGCGACCGGTTCGGTACCAAGCGAACCTTTCTCTTTGCATTGATTACGTTTACCTCGGCGTCACTTCTCTGCTCGTTCGCCTGGAGCATCGACAGTCTCGTCGCATTCCGAGTGCTCCAGGGGGTCGGCGGCGGAATGCTGACGCCGGTCGGCACGGCCATGATGTTTCGTGCCTTTCCGCAGAGCGAGCGCGCTCGTGTCTCGGCATTGATTACGATCCCGGCCATCGTTGCTCCGGCCAGCGGACCGATCATCGGCGGCTATCTGGTCGAGTATCACAGCTGGCAGTCGATCTTCTGGATCAACATCCCGGTGGGAATGTTGGCACTGGCGGTCTCCGGCCTGTTCCTCAAGGAGCACCGAGAACCATCCGCCGGACGGCTGGATATTCCTGGCTTCGTCTTCGGATCGACCGGGCTGGCCATGATGGTCTACGCGCTCTCGGAGGCAGGATCACGCGGGTTCGGCAATCTGGTCGTGAGCGGCTTTGGCGGACTCGGCGTGGCGCTGCTCGGTGCGTTCATCGTGACCGAGTTGCGTTCCGAGCAGCCGATGATTGACATTCGGCTCTTCCGCTACCGGCTCTTCACGGCGGGAAACGGTGTCCTCTTCTTCAGCAGCGCTGCCTTCGGCGGCTTCATGTTCCTGCTACCGCTCCTGCTGCAGGCGGAGCGCGGTCTCTCGCCGCTGCAGTCTGGTTTGACCACGTTTCCGCAGGCACTCGGCGTGATGCTGACCGCGACGCTGTCAGGGCGACTCTATAACACGGTCGGCCCGCGCCGCTTGATGGTCGCCGGGATGACACTCTCCGCCATCGCGACGCTGGCCTTCATCCTGGTCGACGCAAACACGAATGATTGGGCCATCCGCGCGATGATGCTGGTGCGAGGTGGAGCGTTTGGGCTGGCACTGGTGCCGATGCAGGCAGCCACTTTTGCCGAGGTCTCGAGCAAAGAGACTGGCCATGCCAGCGCGGCGTTCAGCGTGATCCGCCAGGTCGCGTCCAGCTTCGGCGTCGCCTTGATCGCGACGATTCTGACTGCCCGACTAACCGCGCACGGTGCCTTCATGGGCGACCCGAGCACGCGTAACGGAGCGATCATCGCGTTCCACGACGCCTTCGTGGCAGCCTCGATCATCACTGCGCTGGCGATTGGCGCCGCGTTCCTGATGTCCGACAAGCTCGCGGCGGGAACCATGCAGTCAGGAACAGCGCTCTCACCCGAGCTGATCGTCGACGAGGTCGCATTCGCAGCCGACTGATTTCCACACTCCCTCCCTCAATAAACCGGCCGGGGCGATCTGCCCCGGCCGGATTCATTCTCTAACGACGAGCTTTGTCGCGTGCGGCACGTCACTCGTTGTCGTCCTGCTTCTGCGTCACCGCTTCGATCGCACCAACGAAGGCGGCTTCGGGCCGATTTCCTTCGAAGGAGACGGACTCATTGAAGACGACCTTGGGTACGGCATAGACCTGATATCGCTGGGCGATGTGGGGGTACTCGCCTACCTCGAACACGTCGGCGGTCACGAGATCGCTCTCCACGGCCATCATGTGCGCCATCCTGGCGGCACCGGGGCAGTGTGGTCAGGTAGGGGTAACAAAGACCTTGATGTGAACCGGCTCGGTGAGCGCCTGGAGGGTCTCACGGCTGTGGAGCTCCAGACCCGTCGTGCCGCGAGAGACGTCGATCAAGTCTTCGATCAAGGTCGCGAACTCGTAGCCCGCAGGCACGCCGATGAAGCGGACCTTCCCCTTGTTTTTGCCTTCCAACACGATAGCCGGAATCTCGGTGATTCCCTCGGCGCTCGCCTGCTCCTGCTCGGTGTAGAAATCGTGTACGTCGAGCACTAGCTTGTCCGACAGCGCCACCAGCTCCTCGAGCAGCTGGTGCGTATCCTTGCAGGTCTGGCACTCTTGCCCTGGAATGGTGAGTCCGGTCTCTCGCTGGGTATAGAAGCGGAGCGTGACGTCATTTTCGAACTTCTCCGCAAAGAGGTTTCGTATGTACTCCTGATCGTCATCTGGAATGATTGGCATCAGGCACGGTCCTTTCCTGCGACTCCGAACCACCTCCGGCTCGGGTATCGGATGTCTTCTTGACCCTAACAGACGACGCATGGCGGCGACAGTGGCCAAACGCGATTGGTCGTTACAAGCACGCAACAAACACCGCGCCGGTTTTCTTTCACAAAGCGCGCATGTTTTGGTCCGGCGAGTGCGTAGGTACAATCTTGCTATGAATACCGACGACATGAACCCACCGCGCATTCATAGACGTCGCAT
Organism: uncultured Chloroflexia bacterium; assembly: GCA_963728335.1. Classification (GTDB taxonomy): domain Bacteria; phylum Chloroflexota; class Chloroflexia; order Thermomicrobiales; family Thermomicrobiaceae; genus CALAGB01. Next base: position 1,641,270 of record CAVSJP010000002.1, on the reverse strand, counting down.
GACCGGCTGGGCCTATCTCGCGGTCGTGGTTCTGCTCGTGGTTGGCATGGCCGTCACTTTGATCACAGCGGGTGGGCTGTTCCTGGCGTTTCGTCACCGCGGTCACGCGCACGATCATCAGGCAGCCAGCATTGTCGTCCGCTCCCCAGTCCTCATTGCCGGACCAGCTATCGAGATGTCCCTGCCCGCGGGAACCAACCTGACCTCGGCGACGGTCGACGCGAACGGTGGGAACTGGTGGTACGGAGACCCCGGCACCGTCAATCTTCAGCTCCTCATCGCCGCATCGAAGTTCGGCGATGAGTCAACCCGTGGTGAGCGATGCCTACTTCGAGCGAGTGGTTCGCTTTGTCGAGCATTCAAGCGGCGACCTGGTGACGTCGATGGGACCGGTGCAATCCGAGACCGTAGCGGCGTATACCGGGCGACGGGCCCAGTACGACGTGCAGCAGGTGGATGGGACGCATGAGCATGCGGTGGCGCTCCTGGTCCGGCGTGAACGCGACGACCTGCTCGTCATCCTCTATGGAGACGAAACCGCCAAGGTGACGATCGACCAAACCGCGCAGAAGATGTTCGACTCGCTCCATCCACGGCCGACTCCCGAGCAATATGACGTGCACTCGGTCCGGGCGATTCCAGCATACCTCGCTCCTGCCCTTTGAGGCCGTCGCGATGCGATAATTTCGCCGATACTGCCCGCTCCCCACACGAAAGGTGTCCAGCGTGTCGAAACTCCTGATTGGTACGTCGGCCTGGAGCGACCACGACCCGTTCTACCCGCCGGGTCTCAAGTCAGCCGAACAGCTCCCCTTCTACGCCAGCCACTTCCCAATCGTGGAAGTGAACACGACCTACTACCGCGTGCCCAGCCGGAAGATGGTCGAGAACTGGGTGATCCGGACTCCGGACCGGTTCATCTTCGATGTGAAGCCCCCGCGGGAACTAACCAGCACGCCTGAGACGCCCCGTGGTGAGGCACCGGTGCCTGATGCCGATGTGGCCAGTGCGTTCGCGGACGCGATCGCGCCGCTGGCCGACGCGGGCAAACTTGGCGCGATTACCTTCCAGTTTCCGCCCTCGTATCGGAACACTGAAGAGCATCGCGAATACATTCGTCTCCTGCCGGAACTGATACCCGACCGTCTCCTGTCAGTCGAGTTTCGCCGACGCGACTGGCTGGATGAAGAGCACGCGGATGAGACGATCCAGCTGCTGCAGGAGAGCGGTCTGAGCTACACGATGGCAGACGAGCCGCAGATGGGCTCCGGCAGCGTCCCGCCGGTCTATGCGATTACGAATCCGAAACTGGCCATCATCCGGTTTCACGGGCGGAACTATCAGACCTGGTACAAATTCACCGGTTCCAGTCGTGACCGCTTCAATTGGGAGTACAAAACCGAAGAACTCCAGGAGTGGACGGAGAAGGTTAAGTCGGCCAGGGAGGCGGCGGATGCAGTCCACATCTTCTTCAACACCAACTATGCCGACCAGGGACCGCGCAACGCGTACCGGCTGATGGACATGTTCGAGATCCCCCATCCGCCGCTACCGAGCGACCCTGAGGTGACGCAGAGTTCGATGTTCGACGAGTAGCACGGATCTGGTCAGGAGAGTTCCAGCAGGCGATCGGACAGGTCCGTCAGTTCGTCTCGCCCCTGCAGCACGTCGAGCCAGCGCTCCGGTATGGCCAACATGCCGTAACGCGCACCAGCCAGCGCCCCGGCCACGGCGCCGGTGGTATCAGCATCGTCACCAAGGTTTACCGCCGCGACGACGACATCTTCGAACCCATCATGGTTGCGGAATGCCCAGAAAGCGGCTCCCAGTGTATCGAGCACGTATCCCCCGCCTCGAACTTCGTCGCGAGATGCCCGGCTCTGTTGAATGATGGCTCCTGCAACATCTACTTGGTTGACTTTGGCGGCCTCTTGAATGGCGTCACCTGTACCGGAGAGCAACGCCGCGATCGCCAGATTCAAGGCAACGCATGACCAGCACGCGCGGGGATCGGCGTGGGTGATCCGCGAAACGTCGATGCTATGACGAATCAGCGCTTCCCGGTCACCCCGGCTTGCCATGCCGATCGGTGCCGCCCGCATGAGTGAGCCATTGGCGGCGGCTCGATCGCCCTTCAACTGGAGGGTTTTCTCCCCAGCTTCATGCCACGGAATCCCGGACGCCAAGTGCTCGAGCGACATGACCGTGGTGTTCCCGATGTCCTTTGGACCGGAGTGATACCAATCGAGAAACCGGACCGCGATGTCGGCGGGGTCGATCTCGCCCAACTCCGCCACGCTGCGTGCGATCGCCAGCGCCATCTGGGTGTCGTCGGTGTACTCGCCAGGATCGGTCTGGAGCCATCCACCACCAAGCATGTCGCGAACTTCGCCATACCGGCTCTTGATGTCGGCACGAGTCAGGAACTCCAGCGGCGCGCCGAGCGCGTCACCGACTGCCAGCCCGAGCAAACAACCCCGGTAGCGATCTCTCAGCAGGGCATGTGGCTGATCGTTCATCCGGCTCTCTTCCGTGGTTCGCGGCTCCGTTGCGAAATTGTGACATCCCGCGGCGCTTTATCCACATCATACTAACGCGGCCTGAAAACAATGTGTTAAGGACAGCGATGTCCGTCGCGTCGCACCGTAGCGTGCGTTCGGCGTGGCGATCCGAAAGGAGCAGTTCCATGTCCAACACGACAATGAACACTGGCCGGCTGGTCGCAGGCCTGGCGTTGATCGTTGTCGGCGCCCTCTTCCTGCTCGACCAATCAGGCACGGTCGACGCCGGGAAGATTCTCTCAGGCTGGTGGCCGGTCATCATCATCGCAATCGGCCTGGTGCAACTGATGGTCAACCCGCAAGCCTATCTCGGCCCCGCGATCATCGTGGTGGCTGGATTCCTCTTCCTGGGTTCAACGCTCGATCTCTATTCGGCAAACGTCTGGGATCTGATCTGGCCAGCCGTGCTCGTGCTGGTTGGGCTGTCGATCCTGTCGGGGCACAGCGCGCGAGAACGCGGGGTGGCTCGAACCGATACGAGCGACCGGGTTCATTCGGTGGCGATCTTCAGTGGCACCGACATCGCCAGTCAAGCTGCACATCTGACCGGGGCCGACATGACCGCGATCTTTGGCGGCGCGACACTCGACCTGCGCAGTTCCACGCTCGCTCCTGAGGGCGGCGCGATCGACGTGACCGCGATCTTCGGTGGGGCAAAGATCATCGTCCCGACTGGCTGGGCCGTCGAAGTGAATGGGACGCCGATCTTCGGCGGGTTCAACAACAAGACGACCAAGGATGAACTCCCGGCAGGGGCGCCGGTGCTGGTTGTACGGGGAATTGCGGCGTTCGGCGGTGTGGATGTTCAGTACGAACCGTGAGCGAGACTCGCGCGTCAGTCGAGTGAGATGACCTGCGCGCCTTCCAACAGCGCCAGTCCGATCCGGGCACCACGAACCCAGTAGCGATCGCGCACCGGGACGAAATCGGAGGTTCCGACCTGGCTTGGCTGCCACGGCCCAAGCCTGCGCTCTTCCTCAACCAGCGCGACGATGCACGGGATCAGGTTCCGGTCTGCTTCAAAGAGGAGGTGCAAATCCCTGATGCGGACGCTGACGAGCGCCGCAAGCTCGGTTGCGTTCGGAGAGAATTGCGGGAATTCCGCGGGAAACGCCAGCGCATAGATGTCTTGCAGTTCACGGTCGTGCCAATCCGGGCCGTCACTGAAGGCGCGCCGACGTCCGACGAACGTCAGGGCGGCAAGCGCGGGCTGTATCCCAACCTCTTCATCCACTTCACGAACGACATCGTCAAGCGTCTCTCCCGCCCGAAAATGGCCCCCAACCGCGACATCCAGCCGGTTGGGCCAGGTGTCCTTCCCGTCGGATCGTCGCTGAAACAGGACGACACCTTCGCCTGTCGGGTCACGTGCGAAGAGCCAGAGATGAAACGCGCGGTGCCAGTCGCCGTCGCGATGAACGTCCGCGCGACGTTTCACTCGCCCGGTCGGACTGCCATCCTCGTTGAGGACGTCAAATAGTTCGTCGGCCGGATCGGTCGTCGTGCGCTGTCCGGTCACGCGCAATCCTGGTTCGTGCTGGCGCAGACACGTCGCCCAATGATTCCAATCGTCAACAGTCCTCCGCTCAACCCGGCGATCGATCCGCGTACACTGCCCTCTTCTTCCGTCAGGAGGTACTGCACGCCAAAGAGCGTCGCGCCCACGATCGACATGCGGTTCCTCAACAGGCGCACCACAAACGGGTGCCTCTGCCGCAGTCGAGCGCCGGATTGCAGACCTGCAACAGCCAGTGTTAGTCCCGCCGCCGCGAGGAGCCCACGGCTATCACGACTCCAACGTAGGCGCGACGGCAGGAGGATCATGGTCGCGGCGAGCAACAGTTCGCCGCCACGTCTGAATGAAATCGCTACAAAGCCGGGCACCGACTCTCCGATCTTTACTGGCGGAAGTACACCAGGTCGATCAATAACCCCATGTTACCAAGCGATCGCACTCCCCAGTCTTTCTCAACCGACTGTTTGCGCCAGTCGCGACAATGCCCGTACTATTCAACAAGAGACAAGAGACAGGCGCATCCGATCAGATGCGCGACAAGAGAGGGAATGCAATGCCAACGGCTCACAGCAAGGCGACCGCGGTCTGGCACGGGGATCTGATGAAAGGGAGCGGCGAGGTCAGTCTCGAGAGCGGCGCGATGAAGGGTCAGGCCGTCAGCTGGTCTTCGCGAACGCAGCGAGACGGCAGCAACGCAGGGAAGACGAGCCCCGAAGAGTTGATCGCGGGTGCCCTGGCCGCCTGCTTCGAGATGGGCCTCTCGAACGGACTCGCCCAGAACGGTCACGCGCCGGACGAACTCCGGACCACGGCGACGGCGACGTTCGACGTGGGCAGTGGCGGCGTGAAGATCACCACGATCCACCTGGACGTGGAGGGCAAGGTGCCGGGCATCTCGGCCGACGACTTCAACGCCGCCGTGCAGGAGGCAAAGACCGGCTGCCCCGTCGGCGCCGCGCTCAAAGGCAATGTTGACATCACCGCGAGCGCCAAGCTGGCGGGCTAGTCAGCCGAGCTCGAATTCCACGAAACATAAGCGTGAAATTCAATGTCGGGAGCCCTCGTGTGCTCCCGACGTGACATGCGACCGAACGATCCCCGTGGAACAGCCCGGCACCCCGTCCGCCTTCGTGGTCCAATTCGCAGCCAATAACCAAACCGGCACGCCAGGTGCTCCGCGACGAGATGTGCCCTTGTTCGCCTAACTACCCCTGCGGCTGCAACGTCTGGTGCGATTCGGCCGAAGACTCGATTCCAGTCCAGTCATAACGCATCGGGAACAGCTTCTGCTGGCTCCAGGCTTCACCCTGGTCGGCGAAATGCTCGCTGCCAGGGTGCCCGGATGACCCGAGGGGCACAACCCAGCCGCTCTGTTCCCAATCTGCCAGATCGAACACATAGCGGGAGACGGACGAACTCGACAGGCGAAAATCGCCGGACCCGAGGCCGGAGAACCCGCCCGCCTGCGGCGTATCGCCGTCTCCGCCGACCCCGAACGTCGGCGGATCGAGCAGTGTTGCGAGCTCCGGGAAACTGGGAGTGAGTGAGTGCTTCGGGGCGGTACGGTGAAGTCGTTCCCATTGCCACTGGTTCATATCGTCGCCGAGCGTATCGCTGAGCCAATCGATGGCGTCGGCCAGCGCAGCCTTCAGCACCGAGGGCCAGGTCTCGCCGCCGGCGAGGACCGCCATATCGTCAGCTTCCATCAGTGCCGTCAGCGGGTGCCGCAACCGCGACGAGAGTGAGAGGACGTTCATCGGCTGCGGCGCCCAGTTCCCGCTGTCATCGTTGACGAGCGCGCTGAGCGGACCATTCGCCAGCACGCGCCGCACCGTCTGCTCGCGCCAGACCGAATAGATGCTGGCCGCGACGCTGTCCGGCTCCATCGACCCGTTCCAATGCTTGAGTCGCTCCGCTGCCTGCCCGAGCCGGCCATCGAAGCTGCCCAACTGATCCAACATCGAGACAAACGTCCGGCTCGGGATGGAGATACGGTCGGCGTGAACCGACATCATGTCCTCGACCGTCGCCTCCCGCATGTCTTTGAGCCGCTCGTGAATGCGCTCCGCACGGTTGCCAGGCGCCCAATCGGTGGCAATGTAGTACGGGTATTCGTCGCCGACGATACGGTTGTTCGCGGTGATGACGAAGCCAGTTTGGGGGTTCCTCGAGCGCGGCTGCTCCTCGAACGGGATATAGCCCTGCCACTCGTGCTCGCCGGTCCAGCCTGGAACGGGTAGCCAGCCGTTGACGCGGGTCCGAAGCGGCACCTTGCCTCGCATGAGATAGCCGATCGTGCCGTCGACATCCGCCATGACCAGGTTATTGCAGGGGTCGACCCAATTCCGCATCGCCTCGTCCAGTTCGGCGACCGATCGAGCCTTCATCATCGGCAAGAGCGAGCGGAACCCGGTGTTGGGTCCATCCGTCGCAGAATAGCGTGAGGCCAAAGCGTAGCCGCTCGCTGGATCGCCAATGACAACTGGACCGTGACGCGTAACCGTCACGTCAATCTCAACTGGGTCAGCCCCACGGACCTCGATATGCTCGTGGCGGACGTCAGCCGAAAGCCACTCCCCTTTGAATTCGTATCGCGTCGGATCGTCTGTATCGAATCGCTCGATGAAGAGGTCCTGGTAGTCGGCGCCGGCGTGCGTGATGCACCATGACACCCACTGGTTGTGGCCAAAGTGCGGGAAGCCGGGAATACCGCAGAAGGACATCCCGATCACGTCGAACTCCGGACAGGCCAGGTGATTCTGGTAGTAGACGTTGGGAACGTCGATCGCCCGGTGCGGATCTCCGGCAACCAACGGCTTTCCCGACGCTGTGCGGCTGCCGTGGATCGCCCAGTTGTTGCTGCCGTCGAGCCACTCACGAACACCCGCGACCGCCTCCGCGTGAAGCATTGAATCGCTCACGCCGTCGGGCATCTCCCGGTAGTTGACACCCGGCGGGACGATCAGCGGATCTGGGGCGCTCGAGCCGGCCCGGAGTTTCACAAGCAGATCGTCACCGACCGTCTTCAGCTGGCGAACCCGCCAGAGCTTGCGGTGGAAGACCCCCATCAGGACATGACGCACCTTGAACGACGCGCAGGGGTCCCACGGCTGCCATGGCTCCGGTTTGCCTCCGACGAGATCGTATTCGGCAGGCAGCGTTTTAGTGGTGGAGATGAACGCATTGATGCCGGTCGTGTAGGCATCCAACATGGCGCGAGTCTCATCGTCGAAGGCGTCGTAATCACCCCTGGCGCTCGCGCCGAGTCCGAGGCGCCGCATCAGAATGTCTTGCTCGACGCCGGAGGCGCCTGCGAATTCTGCCCAACGACCATAGGCACGGCGACGGTCGTAATCCATCTGCCAGAGCCGATCCTGGGCATGAACGAATCCCTGAGCGAAGAAGGCGTCATGTGCGTTTCCAGCGCGGATGTGCGGTATTCCCTGTGGGTCACGGTAGACGTCGACGCGCCCATGTAAGCCCTCAAGCTGCAAGGTACTGGTGACGTCGGGCAGTGCTCGTTTCAGGTCCTCATGCGTTATCGCCATCTTCGCCTGATCCTCTCCGCAATCAAGGTTCTTGTGAACTTGACGCCTTCTCGGTGGGTCATCCCGCATCGTAGCACAGCACCGGACACGCGGCGCACGATCATTTCCTCCTCCGCGTCAACCTCACGCCAGGGGCATGCGTCATGGTATGAATCAGTGTGCGCATCTCTTTTGGAGCGTGCGAGATCTCAACTGACGAAGGGAGGGACATGACGATTTCGATCGACGACTTCCAGAAGGTGGACATGCGAGTCGGACGAATCATCGACGCCCAACAGTTTCCGGAAGCCAGGAAACCATCACTGAAACTGGTAATCGACTTTGGCGAATTCGGGACGCGACAATCGTCGGCTGGGCTAAAGGACGACTACACGACCGAGGAATTGATTGGTCGACAGGTGATCTGCGTGGTGAACTTCCCGCCGCGACGCGTGGCTGGCTTTCCGTCGGAGGTACTGTTGCTCGGCGCGACGCAGTCGACCGGACGGATCATCTTGCTCCAACCTGATCAGGAGTCGGAACTTGGCAGCCCGATCACGTGAGGCCGAGAACGGCGTTCAGTCTCCCGCCTCTTCGGGAGCGAGTTGATTGCGCATGTCGCGCCATGAGAGGCTCTCGCGTCCCCAAAAATAGAGCCCCACGATCGTGATCGGGAAGTAGAGCGCGGCGTGCACTACGATCGCGTACGACAGAGCCAGGTCGTGTTGAATGCCGATGGCACCGGCCAGAGCCAGCACCACGCCGGCCTCGAATGCCCCGACGTAGCCGGGTGAAGACGGGACCAGCGTCGCCAGGTTCGCAACGGCGGTGACGAGCAGAATCGCGGCCGGACTCAGGCCGAGTCCGAAACCGACGCTGATCAGCGCGTAGACCGATGCTTCGAGCACCCAGGCGGCGATTGAGGTCAGCACCACCAGTACGAGGTCTTCACGGCTTCTGAGGATGCCGAGGCCATCGAAGAACGCGTGCGCGGCACGCCGCAATGGCCCGCCGAACCGCTCCGGCAGCCGCAGCATGGCATCGTCAATGAGCCACGCGCGCGAACGTCCGGCGCTCACGACCACGAGCCCGATCAGGATGGTGCCGAAGAGGATCCCGCCCACGACCGTCACATCGCGGACCTGCGAGGTGAGGCCGATCGAGAGCGACGCGATCAGCACGAAGCTCAACATCGTGAGTCCATCGAAGATGCGCTCGACAGCGATCGTCGCCAGCGCCGACGCGTTCTTGACGCGAGAGCGGGCCGACAGCACATACGACCGGACAAGCTCACCGGTGCGCAGCGGCAGCACGTTGTTCGCGGTGAAACCGATGACGACCACGCGAAAGAGATCCCGGCCACGGAATCGCTCTACTGGCCGCAACAGGAAGGCCCAGCGAAGCGAGCGGACCCATACCCCCGAGAAATAGATCGCGACCGCCGGAATGACGTACCAGTAGTTCGCCTGTTTGAGCGCGGTCCAGATCGAACCGAGATCCTGCCCTCGAAATGCGAGGTAGAGGAAGAGCAGGCTCCCCGCAAGACCAATCAAGACCCGGAATCTTTTCACCTACACGCCTCACCATTCACGGTTGTGGTCGTCATCGCTTGGGATGACCGGATGCCCTCAATCTCGCCCATACGTCAGCGTGGAGAGTATATCGTTCCGAATCACGCCATCACCATTGCCCGGCCAGCCTGAGCGTGTCGTAAAACGGGTGATCAAAGTACCAATTCGGCCGTCAACGCAGCTCGGCGCCGCGTCGTTCGTCTGCCGGGCGAACGGCGTGCTCACCGTTGGCAGCTTTGACGCCTGAAGAGCGACAGCGCTCCCTGCGAATCGACCAGGTCTGCCGCTTGAAACTGCCCGCTCGGCGTCGTTCCGGTCGGAAGAATTGCGTAGCAGACAGAGTCAGGCGCGGAGGGTAGGTTCCAGTAATCGATTGATCCCTGGCCATAGACCGTATGGTCATCTCGCTGCAAGATCGCGGCGAGCATGCCGAACGTGGCCTTGTCCGCGTCGGCCCGCGGCAAGGAGACCGCCGCGCCGCTCTTGACTTCCGCCTCGAGCGTCCAGAGCCAGGGGTCTGGCGCGAGCCGGAAGACGTAGTCGGGGCCCCCCACCGCCTGGGTAAGTTCCGGGAACGAGTGCGCCGCGGTCAGAAACGGATCACTGGTCGGATCGACCTTCGGGTCGGCGTGATAGACCACGTTCTGGACGCCAATACCCTGTAGCAGACGGATGGTCCGCTCAGATGGGAAGGCCTTCATGTCGTCACGGAAGATGTAATAGACCGGTGGCGCGATACCGCTGTAGCCGTTAACCACCGGGTTCCAGTGCAGGGTGGACCAGAAATTGGGCCACGCTGACGCGATGATCCCGTCCCCCATGGGAAACTCGATCGCCGGTGCTGGGTGCGCCGCCAACCAGGCGTAGTCCGGCCGATTGGCCTGGGCCAGCGTTGCCGGAAGGGCGCCCGGGAGCGGGATGCGGGTCGTGTCCTCGACTGAGATCCCAAAGAGGAGCAGCAGGGAGAAGCTGACCCCAAGCGCCATTCGCCCGAGCACCGCGACAGGGATCTTTGCCAGGCTACGAAGCACCAGGTCCACCCCAAGACCGGCCAGTCCGGCGAGGCCAACCAGAGCGAGTAGTCCGAGTCGCGCGGGAACCCTGATGGCCTTGAACCCGGGCACGAAATCATAGAAGAGGCGATATGGAAGTGGAAAGCTGTGACTTCCGATGTGACCGGTGAGTCCAAAGCTCAAGATGATCGAGCCGATCGCAACACCTGCGAGCATCCAGCGTTCCCAGCCAAGCCGCCGCTGGAACATCCCAACGACCGCCAGCACGATCAGGATCGCGCCAGGGAAGAGATCGCGTTCAAGATCGCGTGAATAGTCCGCTCCCAGAGACGCACCCCAGTACCGGCTATGGGGCGAGATGGCCAGGTAGTCGGTTGGCACCGCCCGCCACTTGATCATCTCCGACACGGTTCGTTCAACGCCGAGGTCGGTGTGCACCGTCTGGTACGGGATCAGGATCGGCACAAGCAGCGCCGCGCCGATGGCGCAGGCGATTCCTGCCTGAACCACACTGATGACTGCGTCCCGATCGCGGCGAGCGAGCAGGTACGCCCCAAAGACGATGCCCAGCAGGATCGCCAGAAAATAAAAGTAGTAGATGCCGAACAGGCCCTGAAGTACGACGATGATGCCGAGGACGATTGACCAGCGCGATGACCGGCTGATCAGTGCACGTCGCGCCGCGAGCACCGCCAGCGGCAACCACTCGGCGGACGTCAGGTGCAGATGTTCAAACTGCGCCATGCGCGCCGGAGCAAATGCGTACGCGAACCCCGCGACGATGCCAGCCAAGCGACTTCCCGTCAGGTCCAGCACCAGCAGATACATGGCGAAACCGCTGAGCGCATAGGACAGCAACAACGACAGGTTGTCGGCCAGGATCGCGTTTCCGGTCTTGAGGAGAACCGGGGCAATGACGGCTGCCTGCCCGAACAGATAGTCAGAGTACGCCAGCGTGTTGCGATAGGGATAGAAGACGTTTGCATCGAAGATATTGAGCGGGTGTGTGCGCCATGCATGGATGTCCCAGGCGAGCGTCCACGCCTGGAAGACCGGATCTCCCCAACTGGCGAGCTGGTGAGACAGATCCGTTGCCAGCGGCCAGGTCATGATGACTGACCAGAGGCAGAAGACCAGGAAGATCGAAACGTTTATCAGCAGCCGCTCACGCGACAGCCGTTCAATGACGGCAGCCGGCGTCAGTCTGGACCGGGGTTCGAGTGGTTGGTTCGTTATCGTCGACACGACAGCGTAGTGAATCACGCGACAGCGGAGTCGACAACCCAATCACGAAGCATCCCACTCATTAAGTGACGCGTTATGCGAAATTGCGGAGGAAGTCTGACGACAGTATGCTGAAGGCAGCCCGCTCCCGCATGCGGGAATTGGAGCACAGCCATGGCCCGGACCACGAACGACCAGCCGCGAGGATCGGAGACGAACCTCAATTCATTGTGGCTCCGAACGGTCACGATTCTCGTTCCGCTGGCATTCCTTGCCGTTGTCGAGATCTTGCGGTCAGTCTTCTTTCCCGCCTTCTTTCACAGCCTGGCAGGGTACGTTCTGATTGGGGCGACCATTCTGCTCGCGACTACCGTCTTTTCCGCCTCGATCTTCGGGCACGTATCGGTCATGCAGCGACGCCTGACACAGCAGAACCAGGAACTGCTTGCCTTGCACGAAGCTGGATTGGCAGTGACGGCCGCGCTCGATCTTCAGCTGGTCTTACAGAACGTGGTCGACGAAGCGCGCGAACTGGGCGCGGCACGCTACGGCGCCCTGGCCCTGCTCGACGAACAGGGACGGATGCAGGCGTTCCTGACGTCCGGCATCAGCGACGAACTCAGGGCAGCGCTCGGGCCAATTCCGGAAGGGCACGGACTGCTCGGTGCGGTCTTGGAAGATGCCAGTCCCATTCGCCTGCCTGATCTCGGCAAAGATCCAAGATCCGTCGGATTTCCGCCACACCATCCCGCGATGCATTCGCTGCTGGCGGTACCAATCCTCTCACGTGGAGAGGTCCTCGGAAGCTTGTATCTCACCGAGCGCCAGTATCAGCCCGAGTTCGACAGGGCCGATCAGGCTCGCCTGGAGCGATTCGCGACACAGGCGGCGCTGGCCATCGAAAATGCGCGGCTGCACCAGCAGATGCGGGCGATCGCCATCACCGAGGAACGGGATCGGATCGCGCGTGAGATGCACGACAGCATCGCCCAGGTCCTCGGTTACGTGAACACCAAGGGACAGGCAGCGCAAGAGTTCCTGCGGTCTGGTCGATCCGACCGGGCGGAAGAGCAAATCACGCAGCTAACCCGAGCCGCTCGTGACGCGTATGCCGATGTGCGGGAGAACATTCTCGGACTGCGCGCGGCACACGACGCGTCGACTTCATTCACGGAAACGCTGATCAACTACCTCAATTCCTGGCAAGATCAAAGCGGAATCGTCGCGCACGTGGAGGTGGACCGGGAACGCGAGATGGAGCACGAGTTGACCCCACTCGCCGAATTGCAACTCCTCCGAATCGTCCAGGAGGCTCTTTCGAATGTCCGGAAGCACTCCGGAGCAACCGAGGTAACGGTGTCGGTTCAGCGCCTATCGGACGGCATTGAAGCGCGAATCCTGGACAATGGGTCTGGTTTCAACCCGGATGCGCTGAAGCACTCGGCGCTGCCCCGCTTCGGCCTCTCGACGATGCGTGAGCGAGCCGAGTCGGTCGGTGGAACACTGCGTGTCGAATCGGGTGCGAGTGGATCAACCATCACGGTCATCATTCCGCTGAAACGGACGATCATTTCGGCAAATGAGGAGCACGATGCGCGTACTCATCGCTGACGACCATGCACTTTTTCGAGACGGATTGCGGAGCTTGCTCGAGGCACGGCAGATCGAAGTCGTCGGAGAGGCAGCCAATGGGCAAGAGGCTGTGGAACTGACCCGCCGCCTCGCTCCAGACGTCGTCTTGATGGATCTCACCATGCCGGAGATGGATGGGCTTACCGCGACCCGGGCGATTTGCGCCGAACAACCGGCGGTGAAGGTGGTCGTGCTGACCGCATCCGAGGATGACGCCGACCTCTTCGAGGCGATCAAATCCGGAGCGCAGGGGTTCCTGCCCAAAGACCTCGAAGCCGAACAGTTCTTTGACCATCTCGTCGGGGTGACTCGTGGCGAGCCGGCTCTCACGCCCGGCCTGGCGAGAAAACTCCTGCACGAGTTCGCACATCCGTCAGCCACGCGACGGGAGCGCGAGCCGGACGCGCTGACCGACCGGGAGCGAGAGGTGCTCGAGCTGCTGGTTCAGGGAATCACCACGAATCGCGAACTGGCCGAACGGCTGGTCGTGAGTGAGAACACCGTCAAGTACCACTTGCGCAACATTCTGGACAAACTGCACGTGCAGAATCGCGCCGAAGTCATTGCCTATGCGGTGCGCCACGGCCTGGTAGAACCGCCAACCGGAACGTAGCGAGCCACTCATTGTTTGACGTGACCAGAAAAACGACGGGGCAGGAAGGCCGCCCCGTCGTTTGGGAACAACAGATAGTATTCTGCTTTGAGCCGCTATCCCTCGACCTGCAGGATTCCGACTGCTCCTTTTTCGGTGTACCCGAACGCGTGCGTCACAAACGGGAATGAGCCAGCGACGTCCGCCTCGAGTTCGAAGATCATGCCTCCGCCTGGAGCGACGTTGAATGTTTGGACTCCATGAATCGCACTTTCGGGCGGAGCGCCGAGATAGACCGTGTCAAACTGCTCGCCCACGATGTGGAACGCACAGGTAAGCGTCGGGCCGACGTTTACCACATAGAAGCGGACGAGATCACCCAGCTTCACGGTGATGGGGTTGTTCTTGTACTGGTTGGCGTACCCATTGAACGTAACGTAGTCGGGCGTGACGGCAAGCATCTTCTTCATATCGGGTGCGCCGTCGGTCACGTAATATTCGTTCTCCACCAGCACGAATTCCTTCGCAGGCGGGAGCGGTTCCTTCGGATCAACGATGATCGCGCCGAACATCCCGCTGCTGATGTGGTGCAGGATCGGCGGCGTTCCGCAGTGGTACATGAACGCGCCCGCGTATTTCGGCGTGTAGTTGAACGAAATGGACTCTCCCGGGGCGATCGATTTGTAGGCCGTCTTCCAGTCAATCTGGGCGGCGTGGAAGTCGATCGAGTGCTCGGTGGTGCCCTCATTCTTCAGCGTGAACTCCACAGTGTCGCCTACACGAACGCGCGGCGTCGGTCCTGGAACCGTTCCATCAAACGTCCATGCTTTCATCGCCACACCGTCAGCGACGGAGATCGTCACGTCCTTCGTGGTCAACGTGATTTGTTTGGTGGTCTCGGTTCCAGCCGGAGGCAACGTCGGATCGTATAGCTTGAACGGGGGCGCCTCGATCGTCGGCGCCGGCGTGGCAGCCGTCGTCGCCGCGGCGGCTTTCGCCACGTTAGGAACGGGCGTCTGCGAAGAGTAGCTGTTACACGCCCCGAGTATCGATCCGGCGGCTGGAATAGCCAGTCCGGCGACCGACGCGCGAGCCAGGAATGATCGGCGGCTGGTAGGTCGAGACATCACGTCCGAGAGCTTCATGTTGTTCCCCTTCATCTCGTTGGACCAAGTTCTATTGATCTCATGGTAGAAGCGCGCGCGGCGACGCGAATCATGTAACGGGGTAGTCTTTATGTGGCGCTGGGAGAGTTTTAACGCTCCCTCGACGGGCAGGAGGGATCGACGGACACCTACCCCATCGGGTAGGAAGAACGAGCCTCAACGCTGCCGAACGAAACCAACAGCCGGCATCCGCCCGTCTGGTCAACATGCACCATCGACAGGCGAACGGCCGGCCGTTTTGGCTGAAGCGCCTGAGTTGACAAACTGACGTTCTCCGCTCGGCCTGACGATATTGACAGAAAGAAGGAGAGCAAACGCTCACTTGCAACTGCCAATCTTGCGCGGGCCATGTTCTTACCACTGAGCAATGTGTAGAATTCGTTCGGTTTCCCCTCGGGAGTTGCGCGAAGTTTCGTGTGATGAATGATTCGGATACTGTTGCCAAACAGGCACAAAGATGCAGTTCCAGACGACACAGTCGCTTTCGCAAATCATGGGGATGAAGTTGTTCCTGCGAATGGCTTCAGTTTTCTCACGGCAACATGTTTACAAATCAGCAGTTATACGCTAATGTCGTAGCAGATCTGGGTGCGTCCATCGTACCCGGAATGGAGGGTGGAATACACCGTTGATGCCACGTTGACACGTAGGTTAACGCCACTGCCCGCTCGGAAAAACGTGACGAGGCAGGAAGCGGAAGGATCGCGGGGATCAGCCGTTCGCACTGAGCAGAGTGGCCTTCAAGCTGCTCGCGGGGACAGGAAGACGGCTGAAGAGACCCGACCGGGCGGATCTGATCGTCAGCGGGCCGCGGTAAGCGATAGGAGCGAGAGAAGTCCAGGATTAACCCGCGGGCATCGCCACTCGCTTTGAGGAACTGCGAACCTCCTGCCCGTATAGTTCCGAGCGAAGCGATGTCGTCTAACCTAGTAAACGACCGGTAATGTTCGCCGTCGCATACTCAACCTTAGCGTATATGATTTCGTGACAACCATTTCGTGTATCATGAATCTAGTCGATGTCGTCAACGGTGGTAATCTCGCCGCCGGAGCACACGGAACGAGGAGTCACAGCACGGCGGAAGATCGCGACAGCGTCGTCGCATCGAACCACCATCAAACCAAACCCTGATCTGACGCTGATCGCTCGAAGCGGTCGGTGAACGTCGCCGCAGACGATGGGCAGGATAGAATGCGGCTGAAAGGAACAAGGAACCTCAATGGAAAACACGCAGCAAGAACGACGGGTCTCCGCGACCGAGGTACGGCAGCGAATTGGGCCAGCAATCCGGCGTCTTCGCCAGCAGCAGGGACTGTCACTGTCTGATCTCGCGCAACGAACAGATATATCTGTTTCGTATTTGTCGCGTCTGGAAAAGGGACGCAGCGTACCGTCGTTCACGCTCCTGTCGCGGCTTGGACAAGAACTCGGCGTCGATATCGGCTTCTTTGTCGAGACCGAGCGCGAAGCTCAGTCGGTTGACGAGACGCTAGAGCGATCGCTCGGCCATACTCCCATTCCAAGCGCTGTCTGGCCGGAGCTCTTCGGGCTGAGTATCGAGGCTCGCAAGGCACTGTTGAACTTCTTGGAAAGCCAGGGATTCTCGGGAGGGGCATAACTCCCTCCTCCGCTCAGTGATACTCAACGGGCACGTTTCGAACGGCTGAACCGCCGGACGACGTGCCCGTTCTCTTGTTCTCTCGAACGATCGATACGCTAACGAGGCTGGTTGAACTCCTGCTTCAACTCGGGAATCACCCGTTCGGCGATCTCCTGCATCGCGGGATTCGCACTACCCCTGGGGAAATCGAAGAAGAAGGATCGCACGCCAATCCCCGCGTAGGGCCGGACAAATGAGCGGAACGCATCCGCAGAATCGAGTGGGTCACCGCCCGTCGAGAGGACCCAGCGAATCTCCCGCGGGTCCCGGTCGATCTCACGACAGAGATCGTCAAGCCGTCTGCCGCGCTCCACGTATTCCTCCGGCGATCCGCCGCCGTCCCATTGATCGGCGTAGCGAGCGACATGGTGCATCATCCGTCGTCCGGTCGAGCCAATCAGGATCGGAATGTGCCCGTTTACCGGCTTGGGCTCGAACGGGGCATCCTGCAGCGAGTAGTACGTGCCGTCGAACGACGCACGCTGCTGCGTCTCGAGTCGGCGATAGATCTCCATCGCTTCGCCGAAGCGGTCGACTCGTTCGCCCGGGGACGGGAACGGGATACCATAGGCTTCGTGCTCCCGTTGCTGCCAGCCTGCGCCAACGCCGAGTATCAGCCGCCCACCAGACAGGTGGTCCACCGTCACGGCCTCTTTGGCAAGCACCGACGGCTCGCGATGCGTAATGCTCGTGACCATAATCCCGAGCTGCAATCGCGATGTGATCACCGCAAGTCCGGCCAGCAGCGTCCACCCTTCGAAGCACGGTCCGCTGTCCCCATCGTAGAGTGAGAAGAAGTGGTCGAACGTCCAGGCCGAGTCCCACCCGGTCTCATCGGCCCAGCGCCACTGCTCTTGAAGTTCCTCCCAGCTACGCCAGTGCTGTCCGGTGACGAGTCCAAAATTCAGCTCGCTGGCTGGCGGATTCTTTCCGTATGTCGGTCCTACCATGCATTCCTCCCTCGAACTTCGTAACGGTTCGATAGCCATTATGATTCCGGCGGGGCAGAGCGTTCCTGTTGAACGTCGAATCGACCGAGAGGAGCCAGGAGTGGGAGCATTTCTCGATGGACACAATGGCGGACCGGCCTACTTTCGCAAACTCATGGCTGAACAACAGACAATCCTCGCGCCGGGTGCCTACGACGCGCTCTCGGCGCGTTTGATCGAGGCAGCCGGGTTCCCGGCCGTCTATATGACCGGCTTCGGAGTCGCGGCTTCCATGCTCGGTCGTGCTGACGTCGGCCTCACCACCATGAGCGAGATGCTCGACAGCGCGCGCCGCATCGTCCAGGCGGTCAGTGTCCCCGTCATTGCGGACGCGGACACGGGCTATGGCAACGCGCTCAACGTGGTACGGACCGTCCGCGAGTACGAAGCATCTGGAGTGGCGGCCATTCAACTGGAGGATCAGATCTCCCCCAAGCGCTGCGGACACATGGAAGGGAAGCAGCTCATCGCCACCGGTGAGATGGTAGGAAAGATCCAAGCCGCCGTCGCGGCCCGTCGCTCGCACGACTTCGCGGTCATTGCGCGCACCGACGCGCGAGCGGTCGAAGGTCTCGATGCGGCCATCGAACGAGCGCGGCGGTACAAAGCAGCCGGAGCCGACATGCTGTTCGTCGAAGCGCCTCAGTCTGAGGACGAGGTTGAAGCCATCGCCAGCGAACTCAAGGGCGTTCCACTCTTGTTCAACTGGGCTGAAGGCGGGAAGACGCCGCCTGTGCCGCTGAGCCTGCTCAGGAAGCTCGATTACCAGCTGGTTATCTTTCCGGTCGGCGCGTTACTGGCGGCGAGCGCGGCGGTACGACAGGTGCTCGACATCATCAGCGAGGACGGGACGCCGGTCAACGCCATGGATCGCTTGACGCCGTTCCCCGATTTCCTCAATTTCATCGGGTTACCCGAGATCGACCAGATCGGCAAGCGATTCGCGCCGGAATGACGCTGGCTCGGCTACGTTCCGGTCGCGACCGGTTCTGGATGCGCGGTTGCCTCGACGGGCGTTCGAGGGTCCGGTTTCGGCGTCTCAATCGCGCTGGGCAACGTCACGGTGATCGACGTACCGTCCCCAATCTCGCTGGCGGCGCCAATCGATCCATTGTGACATTCGACGATCCACCGCGCGATTGGCAGGCCAAGACCGGCGCCGGCCGCGCGCCGGTCACGTGCGGCTTCGCCACGGAAGAAGCGATCAAAGATGCGATCGAGTTGCTCGGGCGGAATGCCGGGACCCGTATCAGTCACGATGATCTGTGCGTTGCCGTCGCGCCCGTTGACCGACAGCGAGACACTGCTCTCTTCAGGCGTGTAGGTGAACGCGTTGTCGAGCAAGATCAGCATGAGCTGCTTCAATTGGTCTGCATTGCCGATAACGTCAACTTCTTGATCGATATTGACGTCGAAGTGGTGCTTCCCCGCGATGCGCGCGGCAATGCGCGCGGCGTCGGACGCTACCTGGTCGAGCGGAACAAGACCGAGCTCTGGGCGCCAGCCGACATCCGCGCGAGCGAGCGTCAAGAGATTCTGCACGAGACGACCCATGCGCTCGGATTCGTCTCGGATGTCGGTCAGAATCTCGATGGCGTCCTCTTCCTCAACCGCGCCGCTCTCGACCTGTCGCAAGAGAATTTCGGCGTTGCCGCGCAATGCGGTCAGCGGAGTCCGCAGTTCGTGCGAGGCATCGGAAACGAAGCGACGCTCGGCGGTGAACGCGTCATCGAGCCGGTTAAGCATGGCGTTGAAGGTCTCGGCCAGGTCCTGCACTTCGTCGCCGGTCCGCGGCAGTTCGATGCGTGCACTCAGATCACGCGAGCGTCCGATGCCACGAGCCGTATTGGTAATGCGCGAGAGCGGCCGCAGCGATCGCCCTGAGAGGATGTAGGCGCCGACTGCCGCCGCGAGCAAGCCAAACCCAAGTCCGGCGAGGAACAGCAGCCGCAGCGTACGCATGGTTTTCAATGTCGCGGTCAGGGGCTGCACGGCCTGAATCGTCCCGACAACCTGGTTCGTTTGCCTGACGATAAGCGGCGCACTCAACACACGGACCGGCACGTCGCGGAACGTCGTTGTGTAGAACTGCACGTTCCCGTTGAGATTCTGCTGCAAGACATCGTCGGAGATCGGCATATAGTCGCCACTGAGTTCGGGCGCCCGGTAGCTACCGGTGCCCTGCTCGTCGGTCACCTGGATGTAGAGACCAGGTGCCGCGAATGGATCCAGGGTGGGAATGACCACCCTGCCTAATCCGCCCGCGAGCGATGGTTCGATCTTCGCCTGGTTCGCCACACTGACGACGATACCGCTCAGGCGACTGTCGATCTCGCGGTTCATGGACCGTTTGAGTTCGAAATAGACCCCAAGCGCGATACCGGCCAGGATGAATGCCGTGAGCAGAGCGGAGAGGATGGCGATGCGGGCGCGGATGGACATTGATCTCCTCGATCAGTCGGTGGGCATTCTCAGCGCGTAGCCGGCGCCGCGGACGGTCTGAAGCAGGCGAGGTTCATTATCCGCCTCGAGTTGTCGCCGCAGATTACTGATGTAGACCTCGAGGACGTTGGACTCTCCAGGGAAATCGTAGCCCCAGATGCGCTCCATGATCAGGTCACGCGTCAGCACCTGGTTCGGGTGACGGATGAAGAGGAGGAGCAATTCGTACTCACGCGTCGTCAGGTCGATTCGGCGCTCGCCCCGGTAGGCGAAGCGTGAGGCGGTGTCGAGTGTCATGTCGGCGAATTGATAGACGGTATCCTCCGTCGACTCCTCGTGTCGTTCCTGGCGCCGCAAGAGCGCCCGCACCCGGGCGAGCAACTCCTCAAACGCGAAGGGCTTGACCAGGTAATCGTCGGCGCCCGCGTCGAGTCCGGCTACGCGGTCGGCCACCTCATCACGGGCCGTGAGCATAAGGATGGGGAACTCGTCGCCCGCGGCCCGCAGCCGCCGGCACACCTCGATACCATCGAGCCCGTCCGGCAGCATGATGTCGAGTATCACGAGGTTGGGGGCGTCGTCACGCGCGACTTCGAGTGCCTGGCGGCCTGAATCGGCGACCGTCACCCGGTATCCCTCGTAGCTCAGTCCACGACGGAGAAAGGACGCAATCGCACGTTCGTCCTCTACAACCAGTATGTGGCTACTTCCCGACATCGTTACGCGTTACCCTGTGCCTCTAGCAACGTTCGCAGGTCGGCCTCTGCCGCGATTGGACCGACAATCGCGAGGTTGAATCGCTCCGGCACGAACAACTCTCGTGAAAGGTCCAGAATGTCCTCACTCGTGACGGTCTCGATCCGCTCGATGACCTGCTCTGGGGTAAGGATATCGCCAAAGATCAATTCCTGACTTCCGATCCAGCCGGCGACCGAACGGCTGTCCTCCAACCCCATTTCGATGCGGCCCTTGCGCAGTTCCTTGGTTCGTTGAAGCTCCTCCGCTGGAACTTCTTCATGACGCAGTCTGTCGAACTCGCGCATCACCGCCCTGACCGTCTCCGCGGTTCGCTGCGGGTCGATCCCCGCATAGACCACACCCTGTCCCACATCGGCATACTCGCGAAAATAGGAGTAGACCTCGTACGCCAGCCCAAGTCGCTCGCGAATCTCTCGGAAGAGGCGCGAGCTCATGCCCGAGCTCAAAATGGCGTCGATCATATCCTGGGTATACCGGCGATCGTCGCTGTAGGAGAGCGCGGGAAGGCCAATACAGACGTGCGCCTCATTGGTCGGCCGCTGGAGAACTCGAACGCGCGGCTCGGACTGTGCTGACTGCGCCGTGACGAAGGTGTCCACATTGCTCACGGGCAGACCGCCAAAATAGCGCTCGGTCAGTCCTCGGACCGTCTCATGGTCGATATCGCCCGCCGCCGAAATCACGATCCGGTCGGGCCGGTACTGCGTTTGCAGGTAGTCGATCAGTTCAGGCCGGTTGATCGAGCGAACGGTTGCCTCTGAGCCGATGACGGAGCGACCAACACTCTGACCGTCCCAAATGAGATCGTCAATGAGATCGTGAATGAGATCATCGGGCGTGTCCTCAATGCCGCGAATCTCTTCGACAATGACGCCACGCTCTTTCTCGATCTCGACTGGATCGAAAACCGAGTTGCAGAGCATGTCGCCGATGACGTCATAGGCACGCTCCAGGTGCGCGCTTGGCACTTTCACCCAGTAGTTGGTGTTCTCGCGGCTGGTGGCGGCGTTGAGCATCCCGCCAACGCCCTCGACCTCCTGGGTGATTTCGACCGGGTCGGGTCGACGTGATGTTCCCTTGAAGACCATATGCTCCAGGAAATGCGAAATGCCGGCCTGCTGATCCGTTTCATGCCGGGAACCGGCACCCACGTAGACGATAAGGCTCGCGGACTTGACGTGATCCATACGGCTCGTGACGACACGAACACCGTTCGACAGTACCGACTTCTCGTACAACGATCGCTCTTTTCAGCACGTGCGCGTCGCGAATGGCGGCCGGGCCGGAGGCGAACTACCTAACGTTGAGCATCCGGCGGCCTCTTCGCGAGCTGTTCCAATACGAGCCCGAGGGCTGATTCCGACGACGACTGGATGACCGAGGCTCGATCACCGCGAAAATGGTGCTCCTCGAAGACGTCACCCCAGGGAGTCGCGCAACCGATGTATACCAGTCCGACCGGCTTGGTTGCGGTGGCGCCGCCTGGACCTGCGATCCCGGTGGTGGAGACACCCAGGTCCGCTCCGATGCGCTTCCGCACTCCACGAGCCATCATCAGCGCGCACTCGGAACTCACTGCGCCGGCCGATTTGAGCACCGCTTCGGGAACGTCGAGCAGCGACATCTTCACGACGTTGCTGTAGGCGACAACGCCGCCCAGGAAATAGGCAGAGCTCCCGGCGACGCTCGTGACCCGATGCGAGACTAATCCGCCCGTGCACGACTCGGCCGTCGCAATCGTCAGACCGTTACGGGAGAGAATCTCAAACAAGGTTTCTTCGAGCCTATGCGTGGCCACGTCGCACGACCTCACGCGTCATTACCACTCCCCGACATCGTGGGACGACTAAGAGTATAGCCGACCGGTCCAATTCGGCGTCCTGAACGGCAAATCCGGAAAGAAGGCGCGGGTTACGATCCGCGGATCTCGGTAATTCGATGCACGTTCAACCACCTCGGAACGGCCTCAAGTCCTCGATGTTCCACCATGTCCGAACCCGATTGTTCCGTGGACGTAGATCCTGGGTTCAGCCACACAGGCCGCGCTTGTCGGCTGTCATCTGCCAAACCCGACAATTGGTCAATCGGTGAGACCCGGCTCCGGGACCGGGACTGCTTGCACGCCGACGCTCCGCACAGACGGGAACATCGCCGCGGCAATCGTGCAAACGAAAAGGAGCGCCCCGCAACCGAAAAACGAAACGCGCACACCGAACTGCTGTCCTGACCAGCCACCGACTGCGTTCGAGATGATGATCGCCGTGAAGATCAACGTCGACCGAACCGCGAAGACGCGACCGAGCAGATGCTCTGGCGTATGCAGTTGCACCAGCGTCACGCTCGGGATCAGCACCATCATGCTGCCGAGACCAGCGATCGCAATGAGCGGAACCGCGAGCCAGAGATGGCTCACGAGCGACGTAGCCATGATGCCAACACCCATGACCGCCAGGCCCGTCACGACCAGCACCCCCGCGGGAATCCGATGTTCGCCGCCAAGCCAGAGCCCGCCAATAATGCTCCCGACGCTGATGCCCGTGCCCAGCATCGCGTATTCCCATTGTCCGCCGCCGAGAATATTCCAGGCATAGCCGACGAAGAGGGGCGTAGTCGCCCCCAACGTCAAAGGCCCCAGGAGCATCACCAGCGTGTTCGCCCGAACCACCTGCGACGACCGGACGAATTGAATTCCCTCAATCATCTCGGCGCGAATCGACGCCACGCCTGATTTGACGCGTTCAACCGGCCGGATCTTGAGGCCCATGACCAGGAGCCCCGAGAACAGAAAGGTGAAGGCATCGAAGGCGAAGGCGGCCTGAAGCCCGTCACGCGTGCCGAGAAAGCTGGCGAACACTCCAATGAGCACACCCGCCAACGGATACCCCACGATGTCACTCGTGTTCTGACTGATCGACTGCAGCGAGTTCGCCGCGTTTAACTGTTCGGCGGGAACGATAGATGGAATCATCGCCGTCCCTGCAGGGCGGTTGATGATCGATAGGGTGTTGACGATGAAAAGATCGAGAAAGGCGAGCGGCAGGGAGTAGTAGGCAATGACCGGGACGACAACAACCAATGGAACACGCAGGAAATCGGTCGTGAACATCACCACACGTCGATCGAGGCGGTCGACGATGACACCCGCAAAGAGTCCGAGCAGCAGATCGGGCAAGGACGTCGCGACCAGTGCCAGGCCTGTCTTGGTCAACGATCCCGTGAGTTGATACACGAGCGCCGCGAGGGCCACATGATGCACACGATCCCCGAGGGTAGAGATCAGTTGCGACAGCCAGACCGCCGCGAAATTTCGATTGCCCCTGAGCGGGTCAAACGCCCGCAATCGAGCCTGCACGGTTTCCCTCGTTTATCGAGCCCTGTTGGCGCACCGGCGCGCTTTCGAACCGGATGCCGACGTTGGCAAGACAGGTTCTTTTTTCAAGTCCTGATGTCGAGTCCTGATTGGTACTTTCAGGCTAGCACGCTGAATCGAACGATTGACAGGGTCCCCGGTACCCCATTTGGCATCGTCGGTCGGTCAAAGTCAAGTACGTTTTTCCCACTGGACAGATTCTACTGCGTCCGGACAGTGGGGAACAGAGTCATTCAACACCGCCGCTACTGAAGGTACCCATCCGCCCGAGCGAGACTGATCCCCAGGCGCGAGAGCAAGACCTGGTCGCCTTGCGCCAGGTTGGGGTGCAGCTCGAAGCACGCGCGCTCGAAATACTGGACGAGCACACCACCCTGTTCGAACGGCTCACTCGTTGGGTAACCAAAGATCGCCAGACCGCCGTGCGACTCCCAATAGGAGCGGAACGAGCCGCTGAGCGTGTGCTGCGTGGCCGAGAAATAGAGGACGTTCGAGGCCGTTGTCGGAATCGCGGTGGGGAAGGACTGCGCGGCCGCTTGCACGCCGAGTCGTCCGAGCGATACTTCGGCTGACGTTCCCGCGTACTCCGGATGATATTCGAACCGATTGCGCTCGAAATATTGGACGGTGTACGTGATCCCCGTGTCAGGATTCTTCTCGGAGAACTCCTCGCTAATGGGATAGCCAAAGACCGCCAGCCCGCCATTCGCCTCCCAGAAATGTTTGAAGCCATACGACAGGGTGTGCCCGGTTGCCGCGAAATAGGTGCGATCTGACGTTGATGGAACCGGGGCGACCGGCTTGAAGGGGCCAGTAGCGGGTTGAAACGCCATGTCGAATCCCGCGCTCAAAGAGTGCCCCGAGGTCTTGCCAACTGCGTAGACGGTGAGCGCTCCTTCAGGAAAACGCCAGGACGGACCCAGGTCGACGTCAACCTTGCCGGACTGATCGGATCTCGCCGAGCGGTGAACCACGATAGCGCCGGACGCCGAGGTGGACCAGAGGGTGAGCGGTTCGCTTGGGCTGAACCCAGTCCCAGTGAACCGCATGTGCGCGCCGTCCTCCGCCTGCACCGACACGATTTGGCCGTCCGCGGCCACGCCGGAAGGCGGGCTGGCCATGAGCGCCGCCGTGTAGGCGTCGACCATGCCGAACCCAGTCTGCGCGTCAAGACCGGGCGTTCCAACATCGACCGCCGACTCAGTAATGATTTCTCGGATTGTCGCCGGAGTGGCGTCGGGACGCAGTCCAGCCACAACTGCCGCGACACCCGATACGAGCGGAGCGGAAGCGGAGGAACCGCTGGCGGTGGCATGACTGTCGCCAGTTGAGGCACTCCACCAACTGCTCCAGATATCGACGCCGGGAGCCGCGATGTCGACGTAGGGACCATAGGTCGAGAAGGTCGCCGGGGCGTTCTGGTGATCGGTCGCGGTGACAGCCAGCACGGTCGGAACGGCAGCCGGATAGGAAAGTTCTTCCTGTCCGTCGTTGCCGGCTGACGCCACCACCAGAACTCCGTGTGCTTCGGCGTTGGCGAGCGCGTCGTTCAGCGCAGGTGAGTCGCCGGCTCCGCTGGCGCTGATGTTGATGATGCGAGCGCCCGAATCGACCGCGTAGTTGATTCCGGCAACGAAACTGGCGGTCGAACCGACGCCGTTTCCGTCGAGGATCTTGACCGGAAGAATCGACGCACCTGGCGCAACCCCTTCATGGTCAGCTTCCGACACACCCGCAATCAATCCAGCGACGAACGTCCCATGGCCGGCGTCATCCGATGTATCAGCGTTGTTCTGGACGAAATTCCACCCGGTGAGGACGTGACCCGCCAGGTCCGGATGCGAGCCGCTCACCCCAGTGTCGAGCACCGCGACGACGACGCCCTGCCCGGTACCGAGCGCACGAGCCTTCGGCACCTCGATCGCGTCAAGTTCCCAGGTCTGCGCGGAACCGCCGCCTGACGTAGATGACGCCTCGTAGTGTGCTTCCGGGTCAGCCAGCGAAATTGATTGATTGGGTTCGGCATAATGAACGTCCTGGTTCTGCTCGAGCGTTGCAGCGACCGCGACCGCGTTATCGCCAGCAGGAATACCAACGCGATACAGACCGGATTCGCCCAGCCACGCAACCCTTCCGATCGCCCCGGCAGCTCGCAGTTCTCCTTGCTGAGCGGTGGTCGGAGTACGATCAGAAGGCGAAGCGCTGTTGAAGCGAACCAGGATGGAGGAGGTCACCGCGACGGATGATGGAACCGGTGATTGCGCCGCGACCTGACCGGCCAGAAGCGACAGCGCCAGCAGCATTGCGAGCAGCAGCGCACCACCACGCACGCATCCCCCGCGGACGCAGCGCTGAATTTTGCGAACCGTCTTGGTACCCGCCTGGCTCAACCCCTGAACTCCCTGTCCTCATCCGCTGAATCTCGGGAGGGTGGTGAGCCGCGGCGACGTTTGACACCCTCCGGAAATAGAACGTATAATCGGCGAGGCCGTTGCGGCTGCGCGCGCCTGTGCGTTCCGCAGGGCTTTCTTTTTGAGACTTGGAAGGTGGTCGATCGTGAAGAGGACGTACCAGCCGAAGCGCATTCCGCGCAAGCGCGAGCACGGCTTCCGCAAGCGGATGCACACCCGGGGTGGACGTGCGGTACTTGCCGCGCGGCGTCGCCGCGGACGCTGGAAGATGACCGTTTCGGACGAGAAGAAGCCGACGCAGCGATAAGCGTCCGTCATGATCGCTCGACCGCTTCGCTTGCGCCGCCCGTTCGAATTTGAACGCGTGCGCAAGCGTGGCAGGTCATGGACGACTCCCCTTCTTGTTCTCGCGGTCCTCCCCAATCAACTCGAGCACAATCGATATGGCTTTGCCGTTGGCCGGCGCGTCGGTGGTGCGGCCAGCCGAAACCGGGTCAAACGCTGGATGCGCGAAACGGTGCGAGACCTGCATCCGGTTCTGCTCCAGGGGCACGACCTGGTCTTCATTGCGCGTGGGGCGGTGACTGCCGAGGGTGTAAACTTCGAGCAGGTGCGTGAAGCGGCGCGCATCCTCAGTCGCAAGGCCGGACTGCTGGACGAGAGCAATCAGAGCCAACAGATCCCCCCAGCTTCCTCAGGGAGTCGTTCGGCATGAAATTCCTCCTGCTCTGGGCCATTCGTTTCTACCAGCGTCTCATCTCACCAGGCTTGCCAGCCGCATGCCGGTTCCAGCCAACCTGCTCCGAGTATGGCTACCAGGCTATCGAGAAGTACGGTATTATCAAGGGCGGCGGGAAAGCCGTTTGGCGAGTGCTGCGGTGCAATCCGTTCACACCTGGAGGCTACGACCCGGTGGACTGACACCGGGATTTGTTTGTTCCCAAGACTGAGTGGCCGCGGATGCCCGGAAACAGGACATTCGCGACACTAACCTGGTGCGGGTGGTACCCGGCACGGATACACCGCGTACGATTGACTGGAATTGTCCATCGGCTCTGGCAGAGAGCCGATGTTATACTGAATTATTCAAACTCGCCACGCCGTCGATTCATGCATTGTTCACTTCTGTGGGAGTTTTAATCACGACGCGGAGATCCACCCGCCAGTGGACCTCGTCGCGGTGATGGACGTGTCCAGGCATACGTTGTTGTTCTCCGCTTTACGGGGACAGCGAGGAGATGCGGGTTGCGGAGAGCGGCCCATCAAAATCACTGTGGTTGTCCGGGGATCGTGACACCAGCGCGCCAGGCTCGGGGTCGAAACGGATGTGACCGACCTCAACCAGCGCGCCGAACTCGTAACGAGGTCACGCAGCTGGCCAGGGCGGGCGGAGAAAGGCATACGAGTTGACCATGACTCCAATGAACGCGGTCGAGATTCAGGCGCGATCGGTTGAAGAAGCCGTACGGCTTGCCCTCGAGCAACTCGGTCGGACCCGTGACGAGGTCAACATCGAGGTGCTGATGGATACCAGCGACCTCGAAGACGGTGAGGCACTCGTCCGGGTCACGACGAAAGGCGGCTCGAGCAAGGCCCCGGCGAAGGCACAAGCGCCCGTCAGCAGTGCCGTGCCAGTGAAGCGAGCGTCGGACGAGTCGGAGCAGACCGCCAAGACGATTGTCTCCGAACTGCTGGCGAAGATGGGCTTCGATTGCAGCGTCATGGCGGTGAACAATCCGTCCTCGATCGAGCTGGGAAACGACGAGCCACCGACGATCTTCATCGATATCAACGGTCAGGATCTCGGGATGCTGATTGGCCGGAGAGGCGAGCACCTGGCGCAGCTCCAGTACATGGTCAACGTCCTGGCAAACAAGCACTTCGACAATTGGACGCGTGTCATCATCGACGTCGAAGGATACCGGTCACGTCGCGAGGAATCGCTGATCGGTCTGGCCCACCGGGTCGCGCGACAGGTCGCACGCAACCGGCGGCCGATCTCACTGGAGCCAATGCCGCCGAACGAACGCCGCGTCGTTCACGTCGCTTTACGGGACGATTCGAACGTGACTACGCAGAGCTCCGGAGAAGCAGCCCTGCGGCGCGTCACGATCTACCCGAAACAGCAATAAGTTCGAATTCGAGGCTCACACACCGGCGACATGCAACGCCGGTCAACGCGTGGAGCGGCCGTCGGACTGCCGGCGACTGGTGCGGTGTGTGCGATCGAACTGAGATGAGTCGATTCTCGCTGCTACCCGCTGACTGATCCCGGTTGGAGAACATGACTGCCCACCAGGCACCAGATTATCTCGTTGTCGGACATATCACGGTCGATTTGCTGCCTGACGGCACTCCGGTGCTCGGCGGCACCGCCCTCTATTCCGCGCTGACCGCCGCGCGCTTTGGCCTGCGCACCGCGATGATCACGCGCGGCAATTTCACCCGGCACGGTGAGGATATTACCCAGGCGCTCAATCGATATGCCGAAGAGATCGAAATCATCTTGCAGAGCGCCGAACAGCCGACCGTCTTCACCAACGTCGCGGCGGCAGGTCGGCGGGTGCAGACGATCCATTCGTGGGCCGGCCGAATCGATCTCTCCGGAATCCCGCCACAGTGGCGTTCCGCGGAGATCATTCATCTCGGTCCAGTCGCTCAGGAGATCGACCCACGGCAGTCAGGGCGGCTGAGCCCCACCTTTCTCGGTGTGACGCCGCAAGGGTGGATGCGCCATTGGCCTCCATCACAGCATGGTCTCGTCACTCTCGGACCGCTGCGTCTCCCGACCGAGGTCTTGAGTCGCATCGATGCGATGGTCGTCAACGCCGAGGAGCAGCCGCTCGCCCGCGATCAGATCGACGCGGTCGGGACACGCGGGCTCGTCGCGATCACACGGGGACCGCTGTCCTCGCAAATTCTCGATCGGGGAAGGTTCATCGAGGTCCAATCTTTTCCATCGCGCATGATCGATGACGCTGGAGCCGGGGATGTCTTCGCCTCAACCCTGTTCATCCTGCGAGCCCAGCACGAACCGACCAGCACCGCCGGCCGCATGGCATCCGCCGCGGCTGGGATGCGGATTCGGCAGCAGGGACTGGAAGGCATCCCGACACGTGAGGCGGTCGAGGACTTCCTGGAACGAAATCCTCCGCGACGCACGCGTGGCGTGCGCTCCTTCTAGTTCGCCAGTGCGTACGTCAGACCACACACGAAAGCGCTGGTCCGAGCACCATGTATGACGACACCATCGCGGCGATCGCGACTCCGCCAGGCGACGGCGGCATTGGGATTATCAGATTGAGCGGTTCCGAGTCGGCACCGATTGCGTCACGGATCTTCCGGCGCGGTCCCCGCAACACCGCCGTCGACGTCCAGCAGCTCCAATCTCACCACCTCTACTATGGCCGCATCGTCGACCCGTCGTGCGATCGTGATGTCGACGAGGTGATGCTCGTGCGCATGGCCGCGCCACGGACCTACACCCGCGAGGACGTGGTCGAGATTCACTGCCACGGCGGGCCGATCCCAGTCAGGCGCATTCTGGAACTCTCGGTTGCCTGCGGTGCACGTATTGCCGAGCCAGGCGAGTTCACGCTGCGGGCGTTTCTCAACGGCCGCGTCGACCTCTCCCAGGCAGAGGCCGTCATGGCGGTTGTGTCAGCGCGCACATCCGAATCGCTGGAGCTGGCGGTCGAGGAACTGCGGGGCGGCCTGACCACGCGTCTTTCACCCGCACGGGACCGTTTGATCGAGATCCTGGCTTTTCTCGATGCATCGGCCGACTTCCCTGAAGACGAAGTGCCACCGCTCGACCTACACGTTGCGCTCAACGCTGCTGAGTCACAACTGGCGGCCGTTCTGAGTTCGGCAAATCTCGGGCTCCTCTATCATGAGGGGATCCAGGTCGCGATCGTCGGCCGACCGAACGTTGGCAAATCGAGTCTGATGAACCGTCTTCTACGTTCAGAACGCGCGATCGTAACACCGATTGCCGGAACGACCCGGGACGTCATCACCGAAACGATTAGCCTGAACGGGATACCGGCGACATTGCTCGACACCGCCGGAATCGCTGAGACCAAGGACGTCATCGAGCAGATGGGCATCGACCGATCGCGCAAGGCGTTGGAATCCGCCGCGCTGGCGCTCTTCGTCGTTGACCGTAGCCAGCCAGTGACACACGACGATCAGCTGATCGCTCGCGAACTGGCCCGGCGGCTTGACCGGGACGGATTGGGGCGAGTGGTGGTGGCCGTGAACAAATCGGATCTCCCGCGCGCTCTCGAGATCGGCGACATCACGTCACTTCTGCCAGACGCGCCCGTGGTCGAGATTTCCGCGCTATCGCATGACGGGATAGAGGAGTTGGAGCGGACCATCTTTGATCGAGCCGCTGCCCTGGCTGGCGACGCCCGCACACCCGCCACCGTGACGCTCCGCCAGCGAGACGCGATCCGCTCAGCGCTCGAAAGCGTCCTGTCGGCACGGGCGGCGCTCAGTAATCAGATCCCACTCGACCTCATCGCGGTCGACGTGCGCGACGGTCTCCTCCGGATTGGTGAGATAACCGGAGAACAGGTCAGCGAGCGTGTGCTCGACGAGATCTTCAGCAAATTCTGCATTGGCAAATAGTGCCAACCCAGCTCACGTTTGTAGCGCGCCAGGCTCGGGATCACGCTAAGTCCGATCACCACGGCCGAATCCCAGAAGTCATCGTGCAGCGCCTTGTCGATGGCCCGGGTCGCGCGTGCGGAAGCGTGGCGGTGCCATCGAGCGGTGCTGGGTGGCCGGTGGTGTGTGCAGCGATGATGGCCCCTCGTTGACGGTCGTGAGTCAGAACGGCCGTATGTGAAGACGTGACGAGTTGCCGGCTGAAGCGTCAGGATTCAGCGTCAGCAACATCCGCGACCGTTGCGCCGGTCAGGCGAATGATCTCCGCCGGGCGGATTCGCAACAGCAGGTCACTCCGTCCGCCACCGCCGAAAACAACCGGCTCGTCCAGCACCGCCTGATCGACAATCACCGTCAGCGGTCGCGTGTGACCGACCGGCGGCATGCCGCCAACGGCATAGCCGCTCGTTGCCATCACGGTCTCGGGGCTCGCGAGTTTGAGATGGCTCAGGCCGGCGACCTCGGCGAGACGCCGCCGACTAACGCGAGATCCGCCGGACGCGACGACCAGCACGAGATCACTTTGCCGTGTCTGGAAGAGAAGCGACTTCACGATCTGCGCCCGATCAACGCCGAGCGCTTCGGCCGCGGCCGTGACCGTCGATGCGTCGGCGGGAGGGTACACCAACTCAGCATCGGACTCAGAGCGCTCGAGAAAGGCTCTCAAGCGCTCGACAGGGTCGTCTTGTTCGGTGTATTCGGGATCAGACGGAGAAGCGCCGCCGCTCTTCACGACGTCTCGACCGAAACGATGCGAGCGGTCATGGGCGCGCCTGGTGTCTGAATGGTGATCGTCTGCCCAATGCGGTGGCCAAGGAGGGCGCGTCCGACGGGAGATTCGTTGGAGATCTTCCCTTCAAGGGGCTTGGCCTCGACCTTTCCAACGATGGTGTACGTCTCCTCGACCCCTTCGATCTCGACCGTAACCGTCGTACCCAGGCGCACCACGGCACCGTCGCCACTCGCCACTTGATCGGCGTCGATCACGTCGAGCCGGCGCATCAACTGCTCAATCTCCCGAATACGCGCCTCAATGAATCCCTGGTCGTGCTTGGCGGCGTCGTATCCGGCGTTCTCACGCAGGTCGCCCTCTTCACGTGCCTGCGCAATCGCGCGGACAATCTCGGGACGCCGCCGATTGACCAGATCGTCATACTCCTCCTGGAGCTTTTTCAAGCCCTCTTGTGTGATCGGAATGCGTTCGCTCTGCATATCAACTCTTTCCGTTTCTGTGGGTGGACGGCTGCCATCATGGCGTCGAATGGCGCTCTCGCTTCGAGAATCGCAGACAACGGATCCTAGCGCCGGACGATGGCCACCTTTCGACGATCGAACTCTCAGATAACAACCATAGACTGTACAACGCCTCTCCTCGGCCATGCAACGAGCCGGAGTCTCGAACGAGCGTCCCGGTGGCTCATAATTTGACATGGTTTCCACACGTTATCAGTCACTTCCTACATGCTTGTTTCAGGCTCTGTAATCGATAATAGAGGTGCCGACGCTTGCGAGGAGATGGGGGAGAAAACCGTGAATCTGTTGCGCCACATCGTGTTGTCAGCGCTCCTCGTCATCGCCGTCGTCGCGACCACGTTAGGATCTGGACGTCCGGCGTCTGCCGCGGACATTCAGGTCATCACCAAATTCAACACGTCGTCTCCCATGGTTGCTCTGACCTTCGATGCCGGATCAGACCGCGGCTATGCCGCGCAGATCCTCGACACACTCAAGGCCAATGGCATACACGCATCGTTCGGAATGACCGGCACCTGGGCACAGCAGAATCCCGATCTGGTCAAGCGCATGGTCAGCGAGGGCCACGTGCTGATGAATCACTCCTGGGACCATCCCGATTTCACCAGCATCAGCGACGCGGAGATCACCAGCCAGCTTCAGCGAACCGAAAACCTGGTCAAGAGTCTGACCGGGACGTCGACGATTCCCTACTTCCGGCCGCCGTATGGCTCGTATAACCAGGCTGTGCTCAACACCGTAGCCGCCAATGGTTACCACTACAGCATCATGTGGACCGTCGATACGCTTGGTTGGAGAGGAGCCAGCGTCAGCGAGATTCGCCAGCGAACGCTCGATGCAACGGCTCCCGGTGAGATCGTGCTCATGCACGTTGGAGGGGCCTCACAGGACGCCACAGCGCTGCAAGGTGTGATCAACGACCTCGCCTCAAAGGGATATCGGTTTGGCACGGTGCGCGACTTCCTCGGCGCCCCGGCGCCACCAGACCAGGTCTATTTTCCGCAGACCGGTCACTTCCTGTCTCATGGCATGCTCCGCTACTGGCAGACCTTCGGCGGCCTGCCAACGTTCGGATATCCGATCAGCGAGGAATTCGTGGAGAACGGTCATGTTGTTCAGTACTTCGAGCGCGCACGGTTCGAATGGGTTCCGGGAGCCTGGCCGTCCCACTTCGACATCCTGCTCGGGCGCCTCGGCTCGGAACTGACGGCATCGCGCATGAGCGAGAAACCGTTCCTCCCAATCAACGCGACCAGTGACGCGAACTGCACCTTCTATCCTCAAACCGGGCATCGCCTGTGCTTTGGCTTCCGAGATTACTGGAACGCCCACGGCGGATTGGCCATCTTCGGCTACCCGATCAGCGAGGAGTTTACGGAAGGCAGCTACACCGTCCAATACTTCGAGCGACAGAGACTCGAATACCACCCGGCGAATGGGCTCGAATGGCGAGTGCTTGGAGGTTTGCTCGGTCGTCAGGTCTACGATCAGCGCTACTGAGAATTGGTCTGACCCTTGGCGCGGAAGGTGCGATAGGAACCGCACACCGCTGCCCGCGCCGTCCGGCGTCATTCTCGATACCGCGATTGACACGTTCTCGTGAGAGAAGTGATGTCTCTGTCACGATGCTGAGACGGTGTCAGAGAGATGCTGGCAGTAGGTGGCACATCCATCGAGCATTCACTGAGAGGGGCGACCGATGTTTGAAGACGAGATTCAAGCTCAACTGGCGGATGTAACCGGAGTGCCGATGCGATTCTGCGATGTCTGCGGGAAACCCGTGAGCGGCACGAACGTCATCACCCGCGGACGTGGCACCTCACCGGCGGTCGCCGAACGGTTGCTGCGTGTGTGTGATGCCTGCTACGCGGAGATCGAGGGCGGTGATCTTTCTGTCAGCGACGATGGTCCGGACACGCTCGGAACGGGAGTAGACGGCTGATTGCCAGTCAAGAGGATACGCAAGCGGGCCGCGACTCTACACCGTCGCGGCCCGTTGAGTTCTGTCAAAAGATTGACATCGTCCGACGAATCCGGTACCATGCGCCCACTATGAGAGTGATGACTGGCCACCTTCAACACCGAGACTGGTATTACTATTATTTTACCCCTCCGGCGCAGCTGGTGGGGCGATCGGTGTTGATCCGGTAGCCACCTAGTCAACCAGCAGCGTCGGAGGAAGCAGAGGCAACAACCTCTGCTTTTTTGTTTCCTCAAAAACGGGCGGGAACTGATTGATAGCCGCGCAGACACCTGGAAAGGGCAACTGAGATGATCGTGAGCATGCGGGCAGACGCAAGCGAGGAAGAAGCCGATGACGTTATCGCCCGGCTACGCGGGGACGGGTACGAGCTTCATCTGATCCGCGCAGCCGGGCCGATGGCCATCGGCATCAATGGCCGTCCCGCCGGCACCGAACTACCCGGTGCTTTGAGCATCATGCCCGGAGTGGCTCAGGTTATTCAGGGGCAGAATCCCTACAAGCTTGCGGCCCGCGCGGTTCGCCCCGCGGGCACCATCGTATCTGTGGGCGATGTCGAGTTCGGCACCGGGCTCCCAGCGATCATCGCGGGACCCTGCGCGGTTGAATCTCGCGACCAGACGCTGCGCACCGCCGAGATGGTCCGTGCGTCCGGCGGAGTGATGCTCCGCGGCGGCGCGTTCAAGCCGCGATCTTCGCCATACAGTTTCCAGGGTCTTGGCGAAGAGGGCCTCGAAATTCTGGCCGAGGCGCGTGAGTTGACGGGGCTGCCGGTCGTAACCGAAGTCCTAGAGCCCGAACAGACGGACATCGTCGCCGCCTACGCCGATATGCTCCAGATCGGTAGCCGCAACATGATGAATGTCCCGCTCCTGCGCCGCGCCGCCCGGACCGGGAAACCTATCCTACTGAAGCGTGGCTTTGCTTCCACCGTCGAGGAATGGCTCCTGTCTGCCGAGTACATCCTGGCAGAAGGAAATGACCGGATCGTGCTGTGCGAGCGCGGAATTCGCAGCTTCGACACCGCCACTCGCTTCGTACTCGACCTGAATGCCGTCCCGCTGGTGCAAGAGCTGACTCATCTCCCGATCATCGTCGATCCCAGCCATGGAACAGGACGCCGTGAACTGGTCGCGCCGATGTCGCTGGCAGCCATCGCCGCCGGAGCGCACGGTCTCATTCTGGAAATCCACGACGACCCCGCCGCGGCGCTGTGTGACGGGCCTCAATCCATCACGGCCGATGTCCTGGCCGAAATCAGCGCTCGCGTTGCGGCGATCGCGACGTTCCTGTCGCCCATCGCGTCCCTCTCTGCCTGACACTCTCCCGTCTGGTGGCTCTCCTCCTCACCAGACAGCGCCGGAACGGACTCGACCGTTCCGGCGCTTTTATATGCACTGCACATATGAGCGCGGTTTTCAGAATGGTTGAACGTGTAGTCATCGTCGTGGTCAGAACTTCCAGAGTCCCTTCTTACCGGACGACATCGCCTGTTGCAGCGCGGCGAACAGGACATCCGGATCGGTACTGAAGGCGGCGATCTTGTTCAGCGAACCAAGCCCGGGGTCGAGTGCCATGATCGCGGCTTCAAGCAGGCGCGCCACCGCATAGAATTGCAGATTCCCGAGTGAGCGTGACGAACTCTGGAGGTAGGCCCCGAAGATCGCCTGCGCCAGAAGGTCAGCGTCGGCGTCAGGTAACCCAAGCTGGTGAACCTCGAAGGGGAGTAGGCAGAGATCGAATGATGCATCGGTGACCAGAGCGTGTCCCCAGCCGACGATGGCCAATACGTCGTTTCCGTCAAGGATGACGTTCGTCGGCCGATAGTCTCCGTGGCAGAGACAGACGGATGCCTCGACCGGTCGATTCTCATCGATCCAGGTCAGCGCCGCTTGCACGATGCCCTGATATTGCTCGGGGCTCTCCGTCACCCATCGTTGCCACTCCTCAAACCAAGAGTTGAGTTGATCCGCGATGAGGTCTTCCGGCAGCGCCTCAGAATCACCAAGCCACGGGACGATAGCACGCCAGTCAATGTTGTGAACGCGCGCGAGTTGCCGCGCGAACGTGAACCCGTGTGCGGAGATTTCCCAACGCATCGACGCATCGGAGAGCAACTGGGCCAACGAAGTCCCGGGAACGAATTCACGCACGACGCGGGTCTGGATCTCGTCGGGTTGCGTGAGAAGCACCCGCGGAATCGGAAGGCCCTGCGAAATGAGCGCTTGGGTGAGTTTCTCGTCACGCGCTCCGGAATCGGCCGGAACAGAGGTGACAACCAGGTTCTCGATCCGGGTCAGTCCGGAGGAGGTGAACCGAACGCGAACGGTCCAGTCAGCGGTAGTACCGCGTTCAGAATGATCGTTTGCCTCGAGTATCGATATCCCCTGCGCGTCCGGAAAGTTGCGGTCAATCGCCATTCGGACGACGTCTTCGAGCGATTCGGTCATGGCTTCTCCCGTAATAGTCGTGCGCTTATCGCTATCTGTGACACATCTTTGCGTCTGGCGCTCTGGCTAAGACTATAATCGGCAACGATCATGCCGTCGCGTACTGACGATTATGTTATGTCCGTGCGTGAAAACATACACACTTTGGCGTATAGTTTGGGCGGCATCATTGGGCTAATCTTTTGGGTGGAGGAGAGATCAGCTCGTCGTCGTTTGAGCGGGAGAATGAGATGTTCGAAGGTCTGCTTCAGCCGATTCACCTGGTGATCATTCTGGTAATTATCATGATCGTCTTCGGCGCCGGCAAATTGCCGGAAGTCGGCGGCGGTCTCGGTCGTAGCATTACTGAGTTCCGCAAGGGCGTGCGCGAAGCGACGGAGGATGAGCCAACCGAAGCCGCTCCAAGCGTGCCCGAACTGGCTAGGCCAATTCAGGCATCAGCGAATACCTGCGGCGCCTGTGGAGCGCCCCTCGCCGGTGGTGCGAAATTCTGCACCAGCTGTGGGGCGCGACAGGCCGCATAACGTTACTGGATACGGAGAGGCGCCATGAGTTTTTTCGGCATGGGGCCGACTGAGTTCCTTGTCATTGCGGTGATTGCGTTCATCATCTTCGGGCCGGAGAAATTTACCGAATTGGCAGGCTCGGTCGGGAAGTTCGTGCGAGAGTTTCGTGCGATGTCTGGAGGCCTCACCGGAGAGTTTCAACAGGCATTCAACGAGATTCAGCAGGTGGGCGGAGAGCTCCGCCAGGTTGGCGACGAACTCCAGGACAGCACGCGATCGCTGCTGAATGACGTCGATCTTCGCAACTCGATGCCACGCTCGATTGGGGAACCGGCTCCCGCACCAGCATTCGTCCGGTCGGCGAACGTAACCGTGAGTTCGCGACCGACGAAAGCAGATCCGCTGGCCGACTTCGGGACGGTGGAGGCGATGCCAGTGACCCCACCGGCGCCAGAGCAGCCCGAGGTCGTCGAAGCACCTGAAGTAGAGACGGTCGCGGCCGTCGACGAGCATACCAGCGAGCCCGCGGCCTGAATTACACCAGACGCCAGGATGTGCATGAGCGCGCCGGAGTGGCGCGCTTTTTGGTATGCATCGTTCCGACCAGCAACTGATGAACGCCGTCCAACTGTTATACGCATCCGCCAGCCCCCCAGATTTCAATGTCGTGATCGGTCCCATCGCGTGTGCTGCTCTGCCGAATCGGCAATGGCTCTGGCGAGGATTTGCCGTCAAGAGTCTTGACACTGAAGTCGCCCAAGATCACAATCGTTCCAACGTTACGATTTGAATCTGTGTTGTGCCCATCGTGTCGCCCAGGCCGGAGGGGAAGGTTGCTGTTGCCCTCTTTGCGATGCTCGGTGGTGCCAGTCGAACGGTAAGGCCGCTACGCCAGAGGGGAGTTGCAAGAGTCGCCCGCAAGAGCCACTGCTACTTGCGAGCACTAAGGACCACTGAGGTTTCTGAGCATGAGTATGGTCAGGTTGATCTAACGAAAAGAGCGTCGCATGAGAGCTGATTCGCGCAAATTGTTTAACCGGGTCTCATCCATCGTCTCGTTGTTGTTGGTCGGCAGTTTTCTGCTGACAGCCTGCGGAGGAAGCAGTAAGAACCCGACCACCGCGCCAACCGGCACGTCCGCCGCCGCAGTCTCGACCGCATCAGAAACCGCGATCGCCAGTGCAATCGCCAATGCCACGGGCAGTCCAGTCGTGCCACAGCTCCAGCCGGTGACCGAACTCGCGCCGCCGGTACCCCAGGACGGGGGAAGCCAGCAAGGAGCACTCCAGAACGCCACGCTGACGTATCAACTTTCGTCGGATTTGATCAGTGGAGATCCTGGAGTCGACTCGTACGGCGAAATCTATACGCTGGTCTTCCTACCACTGCTCTCGCTCACACCCGACAACAAGATCGCTCAGGCCGGTGCTCAGAACATGCAGGTCTCCCAAGACGGGAAGACGTACACCTTCAAACTCAACAAGACCGTCTACTCCGACGGAACGCCGGTCAAGGCCAGCGACTACGCCTATGCCCTCCAGCGAGTCTGTGACCCCAAGGTGAACGGCACCTATTCGAGCGTCCTGTTTGCTATTGACGGCTGCGAGAAATGGCGCAACGCCGATCTCACCTCCACATCACAATCTGATCTCGATCAAATGCAGCAGACCGTACAGAACTCGATCAAGGCCGTTGACGACACGACGCTGCAGATCCAGCTCCAGTTCCAGGCCGGATACTTTCCATATGCGCTGACGCTCTTCTGCTCCGAGCCCGTCCGCAAGGATATGGTGGACAAGGGCGGGGACAACTGGTGGAAGGATCCAAGCACCTTTATTGGGAACGGCCCGTTCAAGGTCACGAAGTACGTTCCAAATCAAGAGTGGGATCTCGCGCCGAACCCCTACTTCACCTTCGGCAAGCCGGGCGTCAGCAAATTCGTCTTCAAGATTATTCAGACTCCGGCCACGGCGCTGCTTGCCTACCAGAATGGCGAACTCGACATCGACGGTATCGACTCGGCTCAATTTGGCCAGGTGAAGGACGACGCGACACTCAGCAAAGAACTTTTGCAGACCGTGAATCCGTCGACCTTCTGGATCTCGCTCGATGTCGCCGATCCACCCTTCAACAATCCGAAGGTGCGACAGGCGTTCGCGTACGCCATGAATCGCGACCAGTACATCCAGCAGGTAAATAACGGAGCCGGCGAGGTT
This sequence comes from uncultured Chloroflexia bacterium, assembly GCA_963728335.1. GTDB lineage: Bacteria > Chloroflexota > Chloroflexia > Thermomicrobiales > Thermomicrobiaceae > CALAGB01. Next base: position 1,601,756 of record CAVSJP010000002.1, on the reverse strand, counting down.
GCTGGCTCGCTCCTCTACAAGGGGATTCCGGGGTATCAGACGACGTACCAGCAAAGCTTCGATGCTGCCAAGGCCAAACAACTGTTGTCGGACGCGGGTTACGCCAATGGAAATGGGTTCCCGACCGTCCAGTTCCTGTATGACAACAGTAACGACGTCCGCAAGAAGGAAGCGGTCTTCTGGGCCAATCAGTTCAAGCAGGTCCTGAACGTCAACATCGTCCCGACCGCGATGGATCCGGTTGAACTTGGCAAGCTCGTAAATCAGAAGAGCGACCAGGTGAAGATGACCGCCGGGGTCTGGTATCAGGACTATCCCAGCGCGCAGGACTGGCTCTCACTGCTGTTTGGCAACAACTCTGGGCTGTCGCCCCGCGGTTGGAACGATCCAAAGTTCAACGACCTGGTGAACAAGGGCGACTCACAGCTACCAGATCAGGCAACGACGTACTACGAGCAGGCAGACGCCTATCTCTCGGAAAACGGTCCCGCGCTGTTCTTCGAGCACAGCGTCGACTTGACCCTCATCAAACCGTACGTGAAAGGCTACGCCGCCCAATCGGGCCAGACGTATGGCTTCTACTACAACCTCGTGTTCGATCCGGGCGCGCTCTACGAAGTTCAGCACTAGCAGATCGTAGCTATCTCGCGGAATACGCATAGGTCGTGTTCCGCGAGAGGTCACACACGGTCGATAACCCCGGTCGACCGCCCAGTGTCACTCGGCGGTTGACCGGAGTGGTGCGAACTGGTCCGTGACTCACACGCCACGCGGTCAGGAGTCACAGGAGAGGAGAGGCGACCAGTGGTTCGATTCATAATCCGGCGCGTGATCGCGGCGATTCCAGTGCTGTGGGTCGTCCTGACGGTGACGTTCATCCTGATGCATGCAGCCCCTGGCGGACCGTGGGACGCGCTGGGGCTCCACAAGCGGCTGGATCCGGCGCTCGAACGATCGTTCGATCATCAATATGGGCTCGACAAGCCCCTCTACGTCCAGTACTTCATCTACCTGAAGAATGTCCTCCACCTCAACTTCGGAACATCGTTTCAGCAGCAGGGTACGAGCGCGCTTTCGGTCATCTTTCACGGGTTCCCGTACTCCGCCAAGATCGGTCTGTTTGGATTCGTCTTTGCCGTCATTGTCGGTATTCCGATCGGAATCCTCGCAGCGGTCAAGCACAACACCTGGGCTGACTACACCAGTCTCTTTGCCGCTACAGCTGGCTACGCGATTCCGAACTTCGTCATCGGGGTCTTCTTACTGGTGATCTTCGGCGTCAAGCTGGGATGGGTCAGCATCCTGTGGCAGGGTGGCTGGGCCAACTACGTGCTTCCGAGCATCGTACTCGGGCTGGGACCGGCCGCGTTCCTCGCTCGCCTGGCACGCGCCACCATGCTCGACGAAATCCAGCATGACTACGTGCGAACGGCACGCGCCAAAGGTCTTCGCGGGAGTGCGGTCATCTTTCGTCACGTCGTGCGAAATGCGGTCATTCCCGTTGTCACCATCATGGGGCCGACGATCGCGGCGCTCGTGACCGGCACTATCATTATCGAGGAAGTCTTCAACGTTCCAGGCATGGGTCACCTCTACATCACGAGCATCAACGCCCGAGACTATCCGGTCATCATGGGCACCACGCTGCTCTATGCGATCTTCATTATCGTGGGAAACATGCTGGTCGATATCACCTACGGATTGATCGATCCGCGGATCAAGACACTTTGACGGTCGTTCATGAAACCGGAGTGAAGTAGATGACGGCGACGCGACGCACTGACGCCGAGCACCACGAGTTGGGCGCGGCCGCGGAACTGCTGCAGCGGAAACAGCGAGGACTGTGGTCCGACGCCTGGCGACGCCTGCGAAAGAACAAAGCTGCGACCGCCAGCGTCGCGTTCATCGTCCTGATCTGTCTTCTGGCCGCATTGGCTCCGCTCGTCGCACCCGATGATCCAAATTACGCGGCTCCGACGGCGAGGACGTTCGCTCCACCGCTCTGGGTAGCCGGACATGATCCTGGGTATGTGCTCGGAACCGATGAGCTCGCCCGCGATGAGCTCAGCAGACTGATTTACGGCGCCCGCGTGAGCATGGCGGTCGGCGTGATTCCGACGGTAATCATCACAATCCTCGGAACACTCGTGGGGCTGGTGGCAGGATGGGCAGGCGGATGGGTCGACGACCTGCTCATGCGAACCGTCGATGCGGTCTACGCCTTTCCCGCCTTTCTCTTCTTCATCGTCCTGGCGACCGTGCTACGTGACACGAGTTTCGGCCACCTGCTCGGTGGTCTTGTCCTCCTATTCACGGCGTTCGCGATTGTCGGCTGGACCGACATGGCGCGGCTGGTGCGCAGCCAGGTACTCAGCGTGAAGCAGCGAGACTTTATCGAGGCGTCGCGCGCGATTGGCACTCCGACCTGGCGTATCGTCACCAAGCATGTGCTGCCAAACAGCCTGGCACCCATCATCGTGTCGATTGCCTTCGCCATTCCGACCTATATCCTTGCTGAGGCTTCGCTCAGCTTTCTCGGTCTCGGAGTTCAGTCGAGCGTCCCCAGCTGGGGCGGCATGGTGTTCGACAGCTTCCCAGCGATTTTGAGCCGGTCCGAGTTCGTGCTGATGCCGTCCGTGCTGATCGCATCCGTGATGCTGGCATTCACCTTCCTGGGTGACGGACTTCGCGACGCGCTCGACCCGCGCATGACCAAGTCGTAGGCGCGGCCCGACCGTCGCTACTTCCGCCGGTGTCGCATGGCGTTGAGAAAATCGGGCAACTGCACGACAATGAATCAGCGCGGTTTCGATCGAGCAATGACTCCATGCTAACGGACGCGGAACACGCGAGTCCCGATGGCAATCCCGAAAGGCGGAGACATGGCGACACCCGATGCGATCGACCGGCGAATAGCCGGAGAGGCATGGACATCCGACCGGCCCTATCAGAACCTGCTGAGGCTCTGCGACGACTTTGGCCACCGGTTCGGCGGCAGCGACAGTGAGCACCGTGCAGCCGCATTCATTGAAGCGCAGATGAAGGAATACGGGCTACAAAGCGTCGAGCAGCATCGCTTCCCAATGTACAGCTGGACGCGAGGAACTTGCCTGCTGGCGATGACCGCCCCGATCGAGCGGAGCTTCTCGGCGATCTCGATGCCGTATACCGGGAGCGGCAATTTTGAGGGAGAGGTCATCGATGTCGGCGAGGGCGAGGCCGACGATTTCGCCAGACTGGGAGACCGGATAAGGGGCAAAATCGTTCTCACCGATGCCGAAACGAACCGGCCCGGAGAACAGAAGAGTCACCGGACCGACAAGTACCAGCGCGCCGTCGAAGCTGGCGCGATCGCCTGCATCTTCCTGAATCAGAATCCCGGCATGCTGCACATCAGCGGAGCGCTCTACGCGCAGAATCCCGGCGGCGATCACGTCAGCGACCACGAAGCGGCCATTCCGGGAATCGGCATCTCCTATGAGGCTGGCTCGGCTTTCCGTCGACTGGCACAGCGCGGCACGCCACGAGTTCGCATCCGTGTCGAGAACTCGACGTTTCTGTCCCGATCGGCCAACGTCGTGGGCGAAGTTCCTGGCGGTGAACTCGCCGACGAAGTCATCCTGCTCGGTGGACACTACGACGGCCACGACATCTCGCAAGGCGCCAGCGACAACGCGGCGGGAGCCGTCGTGGCGATGGAGGTCGGACGGTTGCTGGCTCCGTTTGCGGGGCAGTTGAAGCGCACCGTGCGGATCGTCTGCTTCGGCTGCGAGGAGATTGGACTGCTCGGTTCCTGGCATAACTCGAGCAGCTATGCCGACGGAAACAGCGATGGGGCGTTGCGGCTGATGGTCAACCTGGATGGCGCCGGGCGTGGCCAGGGAGGCCAGGAGATGCTCACCGCGACGGCGGATCCGGAGCTGGCGAGTTACTTTGATCAGATCGCGGAGAAACACAACGTCAAGCTCGATACGCGCTCGTCCCTCTCGGTTCATTCCGACCATTTCCCCTATTTCATGGCGGGATTCCCTTCGGTCGGACTCAGCAGCCGCGACGCGACTGCCGGCATGATCGGCCGCGGCTATGGGCACACTGAGGCGGACACGGTCGACAAAGTCAACCTGCGTGGTCTGCAGTCGGCGTCGATGGTCGTGGCGACGGTGGCGGCATCGGTCGCAAACGATCCGCATCTGCCGTTCGAGCGCTTCGATCGGGCTGAGGTCGAGAAGCGCCTGAAGGAGAGCAAGCAGGAGCGATTCATCGAGCACCACTGGGGCCGGGCCAACAGGGTTGTCTGACGTCTTGCCGGACCATCCGTTGCTGGTCGGGGCAGCCCCGGCGAACTGCCCCCCATGCGATGCACCATCGACCATGAGGTTCAACGGCCTTCGGGCGAGGTCAGCCACGGGCGGCTGCCCCTTCAGAGCAAGCCGTGCATCATTCGAACTGAACCGCGTACATCCGATGGTATCGACACGCTCCGGCGACTTCCGGTGAAAATCCTCTTCGCGACGCCCTACTTGCCGGTGCCTCCCGATTTCGGCGGTGCCCGGCGCATCTTCGAACTGATTCGCGGCGCCCAGCGGGCACACGACGTCCACACCTTGTGCCTGGCGCGTTCGGGCGCGGAAACCACTTCCGCGGAGTCGTCGATCGGTCCCATTACGGCCGTGCGCGTACCACTCACCGCTCGCGACGCCACCACGCAGCAGCGGCGAGCACTGCAAGTGCGGTCGCTACTCTCTGCTCATTCCGCGCAACGGTTACTTTATGTCGATGAAGACTATCAGCAAGTGCTCGACCGACTCTCCAGCGAAGTGGATCTGGTGCAGTTCGAATTCTCGCAGATGGGCGGTTACCGGCTCTCGCCAGGGACGCCGGCGGTGCTCGACATTCACAACGTCGAACACGACCTGATTAAGCAGATGGCCAGCAGCGGTTCGTTGCCCCGACGTCTCTTCAGCATCCTCGAATACTGGAAGTTCCGTCGCGAGGAGATCGCGGCCTGGAGGCGGGCAACCTGCTGCATTGCGACCTCCGCTGCTGATGCACGGGTCGTCGAGCAGGCGACGGGGAGGGCGGTTCCCGTCATCCCCAATGGGGTCGATCTCGTGTTCTTCAAGGGCGCAGGCGAGATCGAGCCCGGCCTGATCGTCTTCACCGGCGCGATGCGCTACCGCCCCAACGTTGATGCCGTGAGATACTTCGTCGACGAGATTCTGCCACTGGTGCGCCGCGAGATTCCGCATGTGCGATTCGCGATCGTCGGCGCCGATCCGACCGCCGACGTGCTGGCCCTGCAACAGCCCCCTGATGTAACCGTCACGGGCACCGTGGCTGACGTTCGCCCCTGGCTCGGACGCGCCGAGGTCGTGGTCGCCCCACTTCGTCAAGGGGGCGGCACGAGGCTTAAGATTCTGGAAGCATTCGCGAGTCGCCGGCCCGTCGTGTCGACGACCGTTGGAGCGGCCGGGATCGACGTGATGCACGAACGTGACCTCCTGCTGGCCGACGCTCCGGACGCGTTCGCCCACTGCGTGATTCGCGCTCTGAGCGACCGGGAACTGCGAACGCGTCTCGCCGAGAATGGGTTTCATCTGGTGCAGGATCGCTACCAATGGTCGGCGATCTGTGATGAACTGAACGAGCTTCACGAGCGACTCATACGGCGTCCGGTAGGCGCGGCTGGCGGGTAATTTGACCGCGGTTCAGGGCCGTATCATGGGGACGAGATGGCGGCTCGGGAGCTTCTGATCTAAGTGGGTATGGTGGACATTCTTCCCGCAGAGACCAATTCGATCGCAGAATCTCGGCGACGTCCCTGGCGCCGCTTCTTCAGCCTTCTCTGGCTTCTGTTCGTGGTTGGCCTGATCAGCTTTTTCGTCATCAACAAACGGCACGAGCTGAGCGACCTCGGCGACATTCTCGGCTCTGCCGACCGGCGCTGGATCGTCGTGGCGGGCGTCGTCGAACTCGTAATCCTCTTCCTGATGACCAGAACGTATCAGGTCATACTGGCGACACTCGGCCAGAGGGTGCCACTCCACTCGATCACCGCGTCCTACCTGAAGGGTCTCGCGGTCGGAACGGTAGTTCCCTTTGGCGGTCCGGCCGCAATAGTCGTGTTTATCCGGTCGCTGACCCAGAGCGGCGTTCCGGCCAACGATGCCGTCTTCGCCTCGACGCTGGCGAGCCTCTCGGGCTTTGCCTCGTTCCTGCTCATGCTGGTCGTGGTCATCGTCAGTCTGTTCCTGGCCGGACAACTTCCGGCGATCGTCGTGGGCGCGACTCTGGTTCTCGCGGTCATCTTTCTCTTCGCGGCTGGAGCCGTGGTGATCCCACTACGTTGGAAGAGGATCCCGGGGTGGGTCACGCGCTACCTACCGGGTTGGGCCGTCCGGTTTCTGGTTGAAGCGCACGATCATCACATTCATGTGCGCGACCTGCGCCGGCCTTTTCTCTACTCTGTCGGCGTCGACGTTTGCGGTGGGATCATGCTCTACGCGGCGCTCCTATCGGTCGGCGAGCGCACGCAGATCCTGGCGGCATTCTCGGCCTATCAGGTGGAGATGCTCTTCAACGTCGTGACGCCACTCTTCCAGGGGATCGGCATCGCCGATCTGTCGATCACGGTGGCGCTGCATCAGCTTGGCGTGAACATCACGAAGGCGACCGCCGCGACTCTCGTCTACCGCCTCTGGGACCTCTGGATTCCCTTGCTTGCCGGTGCGCTCGTCTCGCTCTTTGGTCGAAGGTTTGGACGCAAGAGAGCCAGCGTGGGCTGATCCTGATGGTTCCCACTCCTGCCTTACCGAAAATCGTGGGAGGCAGGCGTGATCTCGCGCAGTGACTTGCGCTCCTCAATCTTGGCAGGCGGGTGCAGCGGGCGACTGCCGATGATGAAGTCACGCGTGGGAGCGTTGATGAAGGCCTGGCGCGCCATCTCGAGTGTGTGCAGCCGGGTGGCGATGACGTTGATCGTCCCATGCCGTGCCTGCAGTTTTCCCTCGACCACCAGGAAGGGTTCGCTTCGCACCAGCAGCCGCTGCTCTTCATAGAGGTCCGGGAAGACGATGACGTTGACCAGCCCCCGCTCGTCCTCCAGCAGCAGGAAGGTGATCCCCTTGGCCGTGCCCGGCCGCTGGCGGCAGACGACCAGCCCGGCAATGCGGATCTCGCTGCCGTCCCGCATCGATTCGAGATCCTCGGTCGTGACGATGTCGTCCGGCAGGTGCGCCCGGAGCAGGCCGAGCGGGTGGTAGTGGGGCGAGAGCTTGAGCGTGTGGTAGTCGGCCGCCATCTGCTCCCAGGGGCTCATCGGCGGCAGATTCACCATATCCTGCTCGACCGGCAGCGCCAGCGAGAGCTGCTTGGCGCGCTCCGCTGCCTTGCCGTGGCGCCGCGCCGGGATGAAGAGCCCAAGCTGCCAGAGCGCCTCGCGCCGGGCCAGTCCGAAGCAATCGAAGGCGCCGACTACGCAGAGGCTCTCGGCCGACTCACGCCGCATCGGCAGACGGCGGACGAAGTCGGACAGGGAGCGGAAGTCGCCGTGCACCGCCCGCTCCTGCTGGATAGCCAGTGCGACGTCCTCACCGACCGAATCGACGAAGGCCAGGCCGATACGCACGGCGTTTCCCTCTACCGTGCAGCGCGCGTTGCTGCGGTTGATGTCGGGTGGCAACACGCGCACGCCGTGGCGCTTGGCATCGTTGGTCAAGACATGCGGCGGGTAGAAGCCCATCGGCTGGTTGTTGAAGAGGGCAGCAGGCGAACTCGGCCGGGTGGTACTGCTTGAGCCAGGCCGATTGATAGGCCAGCACGGCGAAGGCGGCCGAGTGGCTCTTGGGGAAGCCGTATTCGGCAAAGCCGAGCAGCTTGCGGAAGACCTCTTTCGCCGTCTCGAGCGAGACGCCCCGCTCCAGCGCGCCATCCCGGAACCGATTCCAGAAGAAGGCCATCGCCTCGTGCGAGCGCTTGCGGCTCATGGCGCGGCGCAGTCCCTCCGCCTGCCCGGCCGAGAAGCCCGCCAGCGCCATCGACACCTCCAGCACCTGCTCCTGATAGAGGATCACGCCGAGCGTCTCCCCCAGGATCGGCTCGAGGATGGGGTGGTCGAAGCGTGGGCGGAAGTTCTTGTAGCGCAGCGACTTGGCCCGGCTCTGGACGTAGCTGGTGACCGCGCCGCCGACGATCGGCCCGGGGCGGATGATCGCCACCTGAATCACCAGATCCTCCAGGTTGCGCGGCAAGGTGCGCGGCAGCATCTGGATCTGCGCCCGGCTCTCGATCTGGAAGACGCCGATCGTGTCGCCTTCGCAGATCATGTCGTAGACGGCCGCGTCGGCGAAGTCGATGCGGCTCAGGTCGACCTGGCCCTTGCCCGAGGTGACGATCAGCTCCAGGCACTCCTCGACCAGCGAGAGCATGCCGAGCGCCAGGAAGTCGATCTTGATGAAGCGAGCGTCGTCGCACGAATCCTTGTCCCACTGGCAGATAAAGCGCCCCTCCATGGCGGCGGGCTGCACCGGCACCAGCTCCACCAGCGGCTCGGATGAGACGATCATCCCGCCGACGTGCTGGGTGATGTGGCGTGGGAAGCGGGCCAACTGCGCCGAGAGCTCGACCAGGTGTGTCCAGGGTGGTGAATCGCGCCGGGTGACGTAGGACGGGATGCGGCCAAGCTCCTCGTAGAGATCGCGCGCCGAGCGGGAGCCGCACAGCTTGGCGATCTGATCCAGGTCGGTCAGTGGCACGCCGAGCGCCTTGCCGACATCGCGCACCGCGCTGCGCAGCTTGTAGGTCGAGAAGGCGCAGACCAGCGCTGCCCGCTCGGCGCCATAGACCTGGTAGACCCGCTCGATCAGCTGCTCGCGGATGTCGCGCGGGAAATCGAGGTCGATATCGGGCACCGAGGTCATCTCGTCGTTCAGGAAGCGACCCAGGAAGAGGCCATGCGCCAGCGGATCGACGTGCGACAGGCCGATCAGGTAGCAGACGATCGAGCTGACCGACGAGCCACGGCCCCGCCCCGGCGGCAGATTGCCCGCCGCGCGCACCGTGCCGACGCCGCGCACCTCATCAGCCACCTCCCGCGCCAGCAGCAGCAGGTCGCGATAGAGGAGGAAGAAGCCGGCCAGCTTATGCTGGGCGATCAGCGCCAGTTCTTGCTCCAGCCGCGTCTCGGCTTCGATGACGCTCTCGGCATACCGCTGCCGCAGCGCCTCGCGGCAGACCCGCGCCAGCACGTCGTCCGGCGTCTCATCACGCTCGGTCGGGTAGTCGGGGAAGCGATAGGCCAGGTCGCGCGTCAGGTCGAACGCTTGGCAGCGCTCGGCGATCTCGACGGTGGTGCTGAGCGCGGCCGGATAGCGGCTGGAAGAGCGCGGCCATCTCCTCCGGCGAGTGCAGGTAGAACTCGGAGTTCGCCCGCCGCTCACGGTGCGAGCCATCCAGCGTGGTGTGACTGCGAATCGCCACCAGCACGTCCTGCAAGCGGTGGCGCGCGCGATCGTGATAGTGGACGTTGCCGGTGGCGGCATAGCGCAGGCCAAGCTGCTCGGCCAGCTGCACCAGCAGGTCGATGCGCCGGGTATCGCCAAAGACCAGGTTCTGCTGCAGTTCGACGACCACGTTCTCGGCACCGAACCAGTCGATATAGCGGCGCAGCAGGTCCTCGGCCTGGCGCAACTGCCCGGCATCGACCAGCCGTGCCAGGTCACTCTGGCGGCAGCCCGTCAGCAGGATCAGCCCTTCAGCATGTTGTGGGAGAAGCGCGGGATCGAGTCGCGGTGGGGGAAGGATGCGCCCGTGGCGCTCGCCGCTGTGGTGTGCGGCGGTGATGAGACGGGAGAGGTTCCCGTAGCCGGTGGGGGTTTCGGCCAGGAGAGTCAAATGTGACTCATTGTCAAGAGTGAGCTCAGCGCCGGTGATCGGCTGGATATTGGCCGCGCGAGCGGCCCGGGCAAACTCCATCGCGCCGTAGAGACCATCATGGTCGGTGCAGGCCAGGGCGGTGTAGCCGAGATCCGCGGCCCTGGCGACGATTTCCTCCGGCAGCGACGCGCCATCGAGAAAGGAGAAGGCGGTGTGGAGATGCAACTCCACGTAGCTGGCCATAGGCATATCCATGTGTCGCGCGGTCATGGCAGACTGGATAGGCGCAGCCTGCCGCTGCCGCATGAGTCCGATACATCCGGTGCTGAGCAGTTAGAGGTAGGGGTACTGATGCGCATCGACGTGTCGCTCCGGCCGGAGCGTTCCGGCGACGAGACGGCGATCTACGAGGTCAATCGCCAGGCGTTCGAGAGAGACGTCGAGTCGAAGCTGGTCGACGCCATTCGCGGCTCCGCGGGGTTCATCCCCGGCCTCTCGCTCGTCGCCGAGCAGGCTGGCCGGATCGTCGGCCACGTCCTCTTCAGCCGTGCCGCGATTCGCACCGAAGCTGGAGAGATCCCGGTGCTGGTGTTGGCGCCGATCGCGGTCCTGCCGGAATGGCAGAACCGGGGAATCGGCTCACGGCTGATCGAGGCGGGGCTCGAGCGCGCACGGGAGATGGGCGAGCGAATCGTCGTACTGGTCGGGCATCCCTGGTATTACCCGCGCTTCGGCTTCAAGCAGGCCATCCCGCTGGGGATCGCCTACCCGACGCCGATCCGCGAGGAGGTCTTCATGGTGCTGGAGCTGACGCCCGGCGCGCTGGAGGGCATCCGCGGCACCATCGCCTTCCCGCCCGCATTCGACGAGGTGTGAGGAATTGATTCCGTGTTTGGTCTACGTTCGCCCGGCCGTAATGAGGGTTGCCGAACAAGGTTCGGTATTCGTGACCGGTCACGCGGGGCTAATGGTCATTGAGGAATTGATAGATCGTGTCCGTCTCACGCGGGGCTAAAGCCGCCGCGCTACAAAGACGAAGTCCACTGAAGGGACTGAGCTTAGGTCACCGATTCAGCAATAGCATAATCACTGAATTGCGAACATTACGAAAAGATTAGTCCCTTTAGTGGACTTCGGTTCATGTAGCCCGGCCAATTTATTGCCGGGCGACCGTGGACGCACCACCGACCTCATTCGGCAAACCTCACTACGGCCAGTTTTTTCAACGCCGGGCGACCGTGGATGCACCACCGACCTCATTCGGCAACCCTCATTCTTGCCGGGTTTTTCAACCCAGGATGGACGTGGCCAACCAGCGAACGATTGCGTCAACCGCCATTACCCGCGAACAGACGCACACTCCGCTCTATCCATGCGAACACATGTTCTTATCGAGAGTGTGACATTGGAAACTCAACTGGCGTTGGCGTGGGCGAATCATCCGACGAAAACGCACTTCCGGCCGACACCCGGCTACCGACAACCAGCAAGACCACCAGCAATAGCAGGATCCCGGCAATCTCTATCAGACGAATTCGAACCGCCACCCGACCTTCTCCGTCCATCGTATGGCGCACCCCATTGTGCGCTCTCAAGAGGACGATGACGTGGCGAGACTTGTTCCGCGAGCATATCCAATGCCGGAATCGACATCGGGTATGCTGGCACGAGCGATTCTTTCGACCACACCAAGGGAGGGAATGACCATGTCGCTATCCGACACCGCGCTCGCCGGACCCGATTCGGGCAACGCCGCCTACATCTGCATCACCTGCGGCACGCAGTTCCCGCCGAGCGCCGAGCCGCCGCAGCACTGCCCCATCTGCGAGGACGACCGCCAATATGTCGGCCCGAACGGCCAGCAGTGGACCACCTTGACGCAAATGCGCGGTCACTACCACAACAACTTCTACCCAGTCGAGCCGGGCGTCACCGGCATCATTACCGAGCCGAGCTTCGCCATTGGCCAGCGCGCCTTCCTGATCGAGACCGGCCGCGGCAACATCCTCTGGGAAGCGCTCACCTACCTCGACGAGACGACCGTGGCCGAGATCGAGCGACGCGGCGGCATCGAGGCCATCTCCCTCTCCCACCCGCACTACTACTCGACGATCAACGAATGGAGCCATGCACTCGGCGAGGTGCCAATTCAGCTCCCCGAAGCCGACAAACGCTATGTCATGCGCGTCGGTCCCAACGTTAAGTTCTGGCAGGGCGACACCCTCGAACTGCTTCCGGGGCTGACCGTCATCCGCTGTGGTGGTCACTTCCCCGGCGCGGCCGTCCTCCACTGGGCCGAAGGTGCCGGCGGCAAGGGCGTCCTCTTCACCGGCGACACGATTCAGGTCGTCGCCCACCATGACTGGGCCACCTTTATGTACAGCTATCCGAACTCGATTCCGCTCGATCCCGGCTCGGTGCGGCACATCATCGACATACTGGAGCCGTTCGACTACGAGCATGTCTACGGCGCGTTCGGCCGCAACATCATCGGCAGCGCGAAGGAGAAGGTGCACCAGTCCGCCGACCGCTACCTCCGCCACGTCGAGGATCCAGGCAGCAACGCGGAGTAGAATATCGCAACCCAGGCAGTCACTCCGGTCCGCGATGGCCATACCCTTCGGGTGCGGACCGGAACCTGCGATGTGCGCTCGGCTGAGCAGCAAGCTCACCGTTCCGCCACGTCTCAACGGACAGGCATCCTCGTGACGACCTCGAACGCCCACCCTGAGGGAGACCACGCTGCCGGTTCCGCCGCGCTACTGGTCGCCGCCACCGACGCCCCGCCAGAGATCCGGGAACGCGCCGACTATCGCTGCGACGGTGAGGCCGACGAGGCCGAGATCAACGCCGCGCTCGAAGCCGCCCGCAGTGTCACCCTCTCCGAAGGCACCTTTACTATCGGCGCCACCATCCGCATCGCGCATCACGGGCAGCGGCTCGCTGGACAGGGGACCGGACAATCGCCAGACAACAGCGATTCCGGGGGCGGCACGCTGATTCAGGTCGAACCGCGCCTCGCCAATTACGACCCGCTCCAGGGTCGCTACCTGCTCGACGTCGATGACCTAAGTGACCAGCCACGGGTGCCGCGAGCGCGGGTCCTGCTGCGCGACTTCACGCTTCACGCGCATGGCAAAGGAGACCATATTGGCGGCATCCACTTCCGCGGTCATCAGGGGCTGGTGGAGAACGTCTGGGCCGTTGGAATGAGCGGCGATGGCATCGTCTGGGAGGGGTTCAAAGGCTGGCAGACCTACGACTGCCGCGCGGCAATGTGCCAGGCAAGCTACTGCCGGGGCGCGGGCTTCAGATGTTTCGATTTCAGTGCCGACTCACACTTCAGCCACTTGATTGCACACCACAACGAGGTCGGGTTCCACTCCGGCGGGGCCAGCCATCAGATCAGCGGCCTTCACGCCTATGCAAATGCCACCTATGGCATCCACGTGGCCGGAACCAACGACAAGATCGTCAACGGCAAGATCGAGCACAACCGCGTCGCCGGGCTCTTCGTCACCGGGGGCGGCACACTGGTATCGAACTGTGGCTTCAAGGCGGGTCAACAGAACCCGCCGGACGGCCCCGGCGCGAGTCTCGTCAAAATCGACAAAGAGGCCTACGGAGTGACGATCACCGGTTGCCGCTTTGAGGATCACGCCGACGGCAACGACACTGCCCAGCACGCCATCGACATCGACGGCGACGTGTTCGTCATCGTCAACGGATGCAACATCGCGGGAACGAAATGGCGCGGGAGCCGGTTACGACTCGGCGAGGCGCGCTCGCGCATCATCATCGCCAACTGCAACGGCATCCGCACCCAGAACTCCGGCGCATTCACGACAGACGGGAGCCAGAGCTACCAGGTCGAGCACGGGCTAAGCGTCACACCGCGTCCGCACGAGGTGATGCTGACGCCTCAGGGAGATATGGGGAGCGGTGTGCGCTGGTGGGTCAGCGCTGTAGACGACAAGACATTCACCGTCGCATTCGCCGGTTCGCCTGACGGGCCAGCCATGTCCTGGCGTGTTGAGAGCACGGGGTAAATGGGCGCTAAATTGGCGACTATCGACGTTATTCCGCGTCAAAGTAGTCGAGATCGATCCGCTTCACGGAATAGCGGTTCACTTCTGTCACTCCGACACCGTATTCGATCATCAGGTCGGCAAGTTGCTCACCGTCGATTAGGACGATTTTCATGCCGAGATTCTGAACGTAACCGCGGGCATCGTCGCTGAATCGTGAGGTCGTGATGAAGATGCCCTTATTTGCATGGACACCGGCAAGACTCCCGGCAAACCCCTGCACCACCGGTCGGCCGACCACGCTGTCCCACCGCTTGGCCTGGAGGAAGACCGTGTCGAGCCCAAGCCGGTCTTCCTTGATGATTCCGTCAATTCCACCGTCGCCGGTCCGGCCGACCGCCTGACCAGCGTCACGTCGCGAACCGCCGTAGCCCATCGCCACCAGCAAGTCGACCACGGTCTGCTCAAAGAAGCTCGGCGGAGATTGCTTAATGCGATCGATGATCTCCTGGGCCAGATCCTGCTTGAGTCGTTGGTAGGCCGCATCAAGTGCCTCTTCCGGTGTCTGGTCGCTGGACTCCGCTGAAATTTGCGTCACCGGTGAAACGTCGTCTCGCTTCTGCCAGTCGGTCCTGAACTTCACGAACTCCGAAAACTGCATCAGATACGCCACATCGATTCGATCCGGATTATCCTCGAGAACTTTGAGCCCGCGGCTGGTAACCTGGAATTTGCCTCGTCCCGGACTCTCCAACAGTCCCGCCTTCTTCAAATACGATCGAGACCAGTTGACGCGATTGTCGAATCGCCGCTGAGCACCGCTGGGCACCAGCTCACGTCGGTCTTCGTCGGTTAGTTGGAAGTGGGCTGCCAGTCGTTCGATGGCCTCGGACACGGAATGAACCTGACCGTCCCCCGCGAGCTGGAGCAACGGGAGCATGACCGATTGAAAATCCGGCACCGGCATTCTGACATCACCTCGTAGTCTATGACTATCTACAACATTTCGAATAGACATGTTGGAATGATTGCGCCCCTGGTTATATCAGAAAGCCAATGGGCTGATTGATCCTCGTCGCTGCCGGAAGACTTGGTTGAACGACACCCGTTCAGCAATGTGCCCGGATACGCATCACGATACGATCAACGTTCGCGCGATGGTTCATCAGCACGAGCTTCGGCCGTAGGCCGGCACATGTTCGGCCTCTACGTTGGACTGCCGCGAACCAATCATCCCCTACTTCGACTCGTTCTTCAGGCAATCGTTGAGCAACGCACGGGCACTCTGACCAGGGGCAGCGATTGCCAAAACGGTCAGGACGCGCTGTCCGGGCGGCCGGTCGATCTCGATGGACGGAGCATCGGGATAGTAGGTTCGGATCTCCGGCAGCAAGTTGAGATCCCACTCGTGGACCATGATGACGAGGCCGTGGTCACCCGCCTGAACGGGAAGTTCAAACTGGGGATTCCTGAGATCGCGACGGTCGACCTGCGGAGCCAGGTAGCGGCTGGTACCAAAGCTCGAGTAGACGTAGGGCTCTCCCACGACGAGCCCGATCGACCCGGCCGGCAATCCTTGCATGCACCTGGCCTGGGCAGTGTGTGGCGGATTCAGCCCCTGAGTGATGCTCGTGTCAAAGTACTTTACCGTCGTCGGCAAGCCAGAGACGACCGGCACGACCAGCACGGCAAACGCGGCAAGCGGCGCGACGCTGCGTGGCAGCCGCTGCCACATCAACTGCATCACCAGATCGATCGCGACGGCCGCGGCGATGATGGCGGGGACCAGCGGGTGAATCAGTCGATGCGCCTGACCAGCCGTGTCGGTCAGGATACTGGCGAAGATGACCGGCAAGATGAACCAGATCAGGATTAGTCTGGCTCGCAGATCCCGCAGATTGACTATGAAACTGACCATGCCCGCCAGCGCGAAGACCGATAGGATGGCGCCGAGCAGTGGCGCATGCATGAACCAGTAGAAGAAGGCGCCGTAGGGTGGGTCCGGCCGGGAGTAGAACGCCTCGAAGGTGCGCTGCGTCTGACCCCAGAGGATGCCGATCTTGTTCGAGGGAACCGTATGAAACAGCGTCGCCAGGTCGGCCCAGTGTTTCCAGATGGTTCGCTCGCCCATATGTCCAAAAAACTCTTTCGGATCGGCAAGCACATGTGTGATGAACGGCGACAGGGCGAGCAGGCCGCCGATCGCGGTCAAGGTCGTGCCGCGGAGCCACGCACGCCACTGGGAGGGCTCGAACGCGAATTGTCCGAGCAGCACGAGGAGAAGCACGAGCGGAAGAATTCGAGCGCCGAAGTGGAAGTAGAGGCCAAAGCCACCCGCCATTCCCGCGAGCACGTACCAGCGATCGCCCCGTCGACAGAGTCCCCGGGCCAGTAACCACAGACTGAGTGATGCGAAGAACGGCACCTCGATGACGTTGATCGCGGTTCGGCTGAAATGGATATGGACCGTCGAGAGCGTCAGGAGCAACGACGCGATGGCCGCGGATCGGCGACCAAACAGGTCGCGCACCTGCATGTAGAGGACGGGGATCGTCGCGACGCCGAACAGCGCCGACGGCAGGCGAATGGCCTGCATCGTCGATCCAAACAAGGCAACGAACGGCGCCAGCACGTATGTGTACAGGGCGGGATCACCGAGGAACGCAACGCCAAACGGTGCCGGTCCATGATGCTGCACGATTGCCGCCGCAATCGTGCCGAACTCCCCCTCGTCTCCGTGGATACCGCTCGGTAGGCTCTCCAGGAAGGGGATGCGTAGCGCTGCCGCAAGCACCACCAGCCCAGCGACAAGCGCAAATTCGGGAAGATACCGTGACAAGCTGGTCGGCCGGGGGTGCGAACCGTACCTGAACATGAAGGGCTCAGCGCACAGCCCGAGCGTGGCCACAAGGCTGACCATCCAGGGAATGGCTACGGGCCAGAACGCGTCGTGGCCGCGCACGAGGTAGATGGAGATGGTCTGACCGGCCAGGATGACCAAGAACAGAGTCACACGTGCCATGGATCGACGGTCGAGTCTGGACGCCGTCATGACCGGTTCACGCTGATCGAACTCCATCTACATCGACTCTGTTTTGCGGTCCGCGGTGAGTAGTGTTGTCGTAACCCAACTTCAGCAACCCGCCGATGCTATCATTCGTGACCACGGTAGCCTTACTCAACGCGTCACGGTTCGGCGAAAAATCGCGGTTCCATTCGCGGAAGTCAAGCATGACACACGCTGCCGTACTGAGGATATAATCGATCGACCATTCGATTGGGCTCCGGTTGGAATCGTTCTCCGAAGCATCATTCGCTCCTCCCATGACGACGGCAGAAAGAGCCACTGCGCCCGCCGGCAAGCTGGGCGCGGCCAACCTCGCCACGTGGCTCACGGTGGAGCGTCTGGCCTACGGCATCATATTCATATCGGCGGTCCTGACCCGCTTCTGGGACCTCGGCTCGCGCGCACTGCACCATGATGAGTCCGAGCACGCCTACTACTCCTGGCTCTACGCTCAGGGTGCCGGCTACATTCACGAACCGCTGCTGCACGGTCCGTTTCTGTTTCATGCCAACGCGCTGATCACCCTGCTGTTCGGAAGCACGGACGCGTCGTCACGCTTCATGCCCGCGGCCACGGGTGTCGCTATCGTGATGCTGCCGTGGCTGCTGCGCGGGCCAAAGTTGCTGGGACGATGGGGAGCGCTGAGCGCAAGCGTCTTCCTCCTCCTCTCGCCGTCGATCCTCTATTACAGCCGCTTCATTCGGCACGACGTCTATACCCTGATCGGCACCTTCCTCCTCTTCATCGCCATCGCGCGCTATGTCGAAGTACCGGCTCCTCGATGGCTCATCCTTGGCGCGGCTGCCACCGGGTTTCTCACGACGACCAAAGAGGTCTGCTTCATCGTCTTCTTCATCTTCGGGCTCTTCCTGCTCGTGTCGGCCGCCTGGCGCATCGCGCCGATCTTGCTCGCCATCGGAGCGGGTGCCGGTGCAGCATTCCTGGTGATTGCCAAGGCGATGTCGTTCCTCGGCGCACCGCCACTGCCGAACATCCCGTGGGAGAATCCGAGCGGCGCGCAGCTCCGGACGTTCACGTTCGATCTGCTGACGCACCCGCTGATTATCGCGGCAACGGGCGTCGGACTGATGGCGCTGGTCGTGGCGCTCTGGGTGCTGAATCGTCGTGTCGACCCCCAGCGCGGCTGGATCGACACATTCACCGGGGACGCACCGCCGCAATCGACCGCCGCCGCGATTGGCGCGATGTTGTCGGACCGGCGAGCGTTGCTGATCGCGATCGTCACCGGGCTCGCGATTTACACGGTCCTGTATACCAGCCTGTTCACCAACCCGATTGGACTGGCCAGCGGTAGCTTTGGGGCGCTTGGCTACTGGTTGGGGCAGCAGGGAGTCCAGCGCGGCCAGGAACCGTGGTTCTACTACCTGCTGCTGGTGCCGCAGTACGAATTCGTTGGCGTGATCCTCTTCCCCATCGCGGTCGTGGTGCTGGCAAGGGACACGCTCTTCGGCTGGCGACGTCGCGTCCCGTTCGGTTATCGATGGTGGATTCGGGTATTCCTGGTCGTCTGGGCGACCATGATGTTCGCCGTCCTGTCGTGGGCAGGTGAGAAGATGCCCTGGCTGACGGTTCACATCGCTCTGCCGCTCATCCTCCTGAGCGCGATGCTCACCGGGGACGCGCTCGGCTGGTTCGAGCGCAGCTGGCGTGAGCGGAGATCCGTCACCGTTCGTCCAGACCTGCTATTCGGCGGCGCGCTGCTGATCGTCGGCGCGTTCAGCCTGGCCCTGATCACCTGGATGTCAAACGGGCCGATTACCAGCTCCGGGCAGACGATGATACAGCAGGTACGCCCCTTCGCGTCCGATCACTGGTGGCTCCTGCTGAGCCTCCCGGTCATCGCGGTTACGGCAATCATGTTCGTCGGAATCGTACGGCTCGGATCGCGAACTGCCCTAACTGGACTGCTCGTTTCCCTCGCCATTGGATTGCTCGTACTTCAGGTGCACGCCGAGTGGCGGCTGGCGTACCGCGAAGGGGATGTGCCGAAGGACATGCTGATCTATGTCCAGACGAGTCCCTACGTGCCCGAACTGACCGGCGAGTTGCGCCAGCTATCGATTACGCAAAATGGTGACATGTCGCTCAACATCTGGTACGACGACGTCACGTCCTGGCCGTTCCAGTGGTATCTCCGCGACTTCACCGGCAAGCGGTATTTCGGCAACAGCCTTCCAACCGACGTCAACGCGCCGATCGTGCTCATCGGCTCGGACAACATGAACCTGGCGAATACCAACGCACTAAAGGCCAACTACACGATGCGCGAGTACCCGATGCGTTGGTGGTTCCCGGAAGACGAGACCTACCGTCACTTCGCCTACGCGCCGGACATCAAACAGGCGGCTCGACAAAACGAGGTGGACAGCCGACCCGGCCCGTACAGTCTGCTCGACGTCGCGGGAAGCGTCTGGCGCACACTGACCTCGATGCGCCATCCTCAGGAGCAAGGCAAGATCTTCCGGCTCGTCGCGTATCGCGATCTGCCTGCCCAGGTGCATTCAACCAATTTTCGCGTCTATATCCGGAACGATCTCGTGCCCGAGTTCGACGCCATCCGCTACCGGGATGGTGGCTAGGGAGGGCCCTAACCCGGCGAGGCCGCGCTAACTCAGTACCGTCGCCAGGGTATCGACCGCGACATCGGCCTGTTCGCGGGTCAAGATGAGCGGCGGCAGCAGGCGAATGACCAGGCTTCCGGCCATCAGCGCCAGCACGCCATTCTCCTGCAGACCGCGCAGCACCGGAGTCGCGCGCATCTTGAGCTCGACGCCGACCATCATCCCTTTGCCTCGCACGTCCCGTATCTTGGCGTGCTCCAGACCGCGAATCCGGTCGACCAGGTAGGAGCCAATCTCGGCACTATGGTCGATGATCTTGTCCTTCTCAAGCGTCTGGATCGTCGCGAGCGCGGCGGCGCAGGCGAGCGGGTTGCCGCCGAAGGTTGTGCCATGGACGCCGCCGCCCAGCACCTCGGCGATCCGCGCCGACATGAAGGTCGCTCCGATCGGAACGCCGTTGCCGAGCCCTTTGGAGGTGACCAGCAGATCCGGCACCACGCCAACGTGCTGGCAGGCGAAATAGGCGCCGGTACGAAAGCCCGTCTGGACCTCGTCAAGAATCAGCAGCGCGCCTTTCGCCGAGACGATCTCGCGCACTTCTTGCAGGTAGTCGTCGGAGGGGACGTAGACGCCGCCCTCGCCCTGGATCGGTTCCAGGATCACGGCAGCCGTCTGGTCGTCGATCGCGTTTGCCAGCTCTTCGACGTTGCCATACGAGACGTGTGTCGCCTCGGCCAACTCGGCCTCGAACGGCTCACGGTATTTCTTCTCAGCGGTCGCCGCCAGCGAGCCCATCGTCCGGCCGTGGTAGCCCCGCTTGGCCGCGACGATCTTCGTCTTGCCACTCGATGATCCAGGCGAACTTGAGCGCCGCCTCGATCGCCTCGGTGCCGGAGTTGGAGAGAAAGACGTGATTCAGGCCCGGTGGCGCGACGTTCACCAGCGTCTCGAGTAGTTCAACCCGGACGTCGTTCGCAAAGGACTGGTGGCAGCTGACAAGCGTCGAGGCCTGACGAGTGATCGCCTCGGTCACGCGCGGGTGGTTGTGACCGAGAATGTTGACGCCATAGTTGCTCATCAGGTCGAGGTACTGCTTGCCGTCGCTGTCCCAGAGATAGGCGCCGTCGCCACGCACCAGCGCGATGTCGCGCTTGGCGTAGAGCGGCGGCTGAAGCTCGCGATCGCGTTGGACGATCTCGCCGGTTGCCAGCTGGCTCATTCGGTTACTCCAATCGGGGCACTGGCCCGCAGCACCGTTCCCGCGCCGGACAGCGCCCGCTGAATCGGGTGCTCAATCCGCGCATCGGCGAAGACGACCTGACCGATTCCAGCCTGAACGGCGTCGCACCCGGCCTGGACCTTCTTCTTCATGCGACCACCTGCCGCGGCCATGGCGGCATCCACGCTATCGTCGCTGCTGACGTCGATTACTTGAATCAGCGAGTCGGGGTCGTTGACGTCACCCAGCAGCCCCGCGGTGTTCGACAGGATCACCAGCGCATCCGCCTCTAGAGCGATCGCGACGCGCAGTGAAAGCTTGTCCCCGTCGACATTGATCGCCTCTCCCTTATCGCTCAACGCGGGCGGCGTGAGGACGGGCAGGTAGCCGTTGTCGAGCAGCAGGTCGAGCAGGCGCGTGTCGATCTCCTCGATGCTCCCAGCGAAGTCTCCGCGCAAAATCTTCGGCTTGCCATTCTCGATGGCGCGCAGCGTGTCCTTGCGCCGGCCGCGCGCGATGCCGCCGTCGAGCGCGCTGATCCCGACCGCGTTGACGCCCCGCGCCTGAAGCGCCTCGACCAGTCGTTTGTTGACCACGCCCGCATACACCGCCAGCATGGTGTCCATCGTCTCGGCATCGGTGAAGCGGCTCACCTGACCGCTGGCCGACTGGACCTGTCGCGGCTCCCGCCCGAGGTTGCGCTCGAACTCGTCCATCCGCGCATTGGCGCCGTGGATAAAGACGATGCGCTCGGTCCTGGCCAACTCGGCCAGATCATCGAGCGTCGCAGCTGGATCGATCCCGGCGCTCCCACCGAGTTTGACGACGAGCATGATTCTCCGCTACCTCCAGATCGGCCCGCGTTGACAGCGAGACGAAACGATCAAATGCCGCTAAATCGGGTGCAAACCAGCGAAGTCGAGACCAACGGTCTCATTGAAGCCACAGCGAATATTCATCGACTGCACGGCCTGTCCGGCCGCGCCTTTCATCAGGTTGTCGATGGCCGCCAGCACCACAACGCGCCGTCCGCTCTTATCGAGATCCCAACCGATATCGCAATAGTTTGTGCCGGAGAGGATCTTGGGTTCTGGGAATCGGTGCACGCCGCCCGCCTCTTTGACGAGCCGGATGAACGGCTCCTGGCCATACATGCCGCGGTAGATCTTCCAGAGATCCTTGTCGGCCAGCGGCTCCTGCAACATCACGTGTGACGTCGCCAGGATGCCACGCACAGCTTCGACGCTCGTAACGCCAAACGCGATGTCCGGCTGGCAGCCGTTGACGGTCAGCTCCTGGATGATCTCGGCGCTATGCCGGTGCCCGGTCGGCTTGAAGGGGCGGATGACGCCACTCCGCTCCGGGTGATGTCCCGAGAGGCTGGTATCGGCCCCGGCGCCGGATGACCCAGTCTTGGCATCGATGACGACCGGAAAGTGTGGATCGACCACACCCGACTGGAACAGACGGTGCCAGTCCAAGGATCGACGCGGTTGCCGTGCAGCCCGGACTGGCGATGTAGCGCGCGTCACGAATCTGGTCCCGGTGCAGCTCCGGCATGCCGTAGACGGTGTTCGGAATCATGTCAGGGTGCGGGTGCGACCAGCTATACCAGGTCTCGTAGTCAGCAGGGTTGCGCAGGCGAAAGTCCGCGCCCAGGTCGATGACGATCGAGCCCAGCTCCATCAGCCGTTCAATCTGCGGTGCGGTGGCTCCGTGCGGCATGCTGGCAAACAGGACATCGACCCGCTCCAGTTGGTCAGGGTTGACGAACTTCAGCTGGGTCCGCTTGCGCAGGTTCGGGTGAGCCGTGTGTACGAATTTCCCGGCTCGGCTGCGCGACGTGACCTGCGTGACGTTGACCTCCGGATGGGCCAACAGCAGCCGCAGCAGTTCGCCGCCCGCGTAGCCCGATCCTCCAAGAATGGCAGCGTTAAGTGTCATTGCGTGACGTTTCTCTCCCTCGTGCGGTGTCCAGCGATTATGCGCACAGGCAAACCCGGGTCGGCCCTACACCCCGTTCAACAGTGCGTGCGCGTGGCGGCGTTCTCGCTCGTGGACGGCGGCCTTGACGACGTAGTCGACGATCACGCCCGGAATGTCGATGTCGGTCGTCTGAATCAGTCCCTTGAACTCGGCGCCCGTGTTGACCTCGATCACCATGTAGCCGTCCTGCGTCTCGACCAGGTCGATCCCGGCCAGTTCGAGCCCAACCGCCTTGGCTGCCCGCAGCGAAATATCGGCGATCTCTGGCGTGACCGGGCATGGTTTCGACACGGCGCCACGCGCGACGTTCGTGATCCAGTGCTCGTTGGTGCGGTAGGAGGCGGCGATCACCTCGTCGCCGACCACGAAGATACGCAGGTCACGTCCCGGCTTCTCAATGAATTCCTGCACGTAGAAGACGCCGTGATGATAGGAGCCGAGCGCTTTCTTGTGTTCGAGCAGGTTGCGTGCGGCACTCAGGCGAGTTCACCTTCGCCAGCAGCCGTCCCCAGGAACCGGTCACCGGCTTGATGACCGCCGGATATCCGATCTTCTCGTCAAGCACCCGCAAGGTCGACTCGATGTCGAATGCGGCAGCGGTACGAATCGTCGGCACACCGTTCACCGCCAGAGCCAGCGTCGTCGCCACCTTGTCGTCGGCGATACCGGACGCGTGAGATGTGTTGACGCAGCGCACGCCGAACGCGTCGATAGACCTGGAGTGCCACCGCGGCCCGCCCATGCGCCATACAACGGTCGAGCACCAGATCGAGCTGGGTAGGCTGCGGGCTGGAGAAGTCCGTGATGTCGAAGGCCAGTGTGCGGTCGAGCAGGCGCACCGGCTCGACCCCACTGTTTGACCATCGCCGCCAGAAGCTGTTTCTCTTCCGCACGGACGTGCGACATGAGCACGCCGACTCGAACCTCGTTCACGCTTCGCCTCCCCAGCGACCTGACGCGAGCTGCGCCGATATGCGTTCGATAACCGACGTCAGAACGCCGGTCGCCCGTTCTACGTCTTCAAGCATCACGTGCTCGTCCGGTTGATGATCGAGCCGTGAATCGCCCGGCCCGTAGGCCACGATCGGACATCCCCACGTCGGCCCGACCAGGTTCATGTCCGACGTTCCGGTCTTGACCTTGATGCGCGGCGTTCCAGCCTGACTCCGGATCCCGGCCAGGAAGGCGCTGACCAGCGGCGAGCGCTTGTCCGCCCGGAACGCGGCGGCGTTGACAGCAGGCTTCGACATCGCCCTCGGCCAGCTTCTCGACAACCTGGATGGCGTCGTCCGGGCCGAAACTCCGGCTGGGAGTCGCATGCCAATCTGCAACACCGCCTTACCCGATGATCCCGTCGGAGCTCGTATTGATGGCATTCAGCGTCGCATCGACCGTGTATGAATCCCTGTTTCTGGCCGTCGTTCTCTGCGACACACCAGGCAGTCAATCGGTTCCAGAAGGCGACCGCCAATTCGCCAGCGGTTGGCTCGGGTCCGGCCGAATGAGTGATCGGACAGGTGATCGTCACCGTGAGGGCCACCGAGCCTTTGTAACCGATGACCACGCTGTCCCAGCCGCTCGGCTCGCCGATGATCACCGCGGCCGGAGGCGCAGCCAGGTTTTCGACCAGCCAGTGCGCTCCACGCGAGCTCATGACTTCCTCTTCGACGGCACCCACAACCGTAACGCGCGTGCCCGCTGCCAGCTTCGCTTGGGCCGCCGCTGCGACGAAGGTCGCCAGCGGCCCCTTGGCGTCGACTGAACCCCGTCCGTAGAGCGCGCCATTGCGAATCTCGACCGGAATATCGCCGGGCACGGTGTCGATGTGCCCGAGAAGCATGATCTCGAGCGGCCCCTCACCAATGATCCCAACCGCGTTGCCAGCGCCGTCGGAATCGGCGACGAATCCGAGCTCAGTCATGCGCTGGCACAGCCAGTCAACCGCCCGGGATTCCTCGCCGCGACCGGCTCGAAATGGCAACCAGCCCTTCGAGCAGGTCAATGGTTCGGAGCGACGAACGCATCGTCCCGTTAGCCAACTCGCTCGCCTCCCGCCAGCGCGCCAGCCTGCGACAGCGCGAATTCAGCGATTGCTCCGGCGATGTCGACGTCACGTCCTGCCACCGTACGGAAATCGACCAGATTTTCCAGCCCCACGACGACCGGACCGCCGTTGGATTCGACCACCTCGATGCTATAGGTTCCGCTACCGAGACGCTCGATCACCTGCCGCCCGAGGGCATTGAACGCGCCGGCGTTCCCCGTGAACGGCTCATACTCGACGTCCGGTCCGGGCCGCCAGCCGCGAAGCTGGCGCTGCTCGATTGCGAACACGTCGTCTCCGATAATCACGAGCCGGACCGAGTGACCCGATCCGCCAATCAGTCGCTGTACCAGCACACCGCGTTCGTCTCCGAGCGTGACCCGGTGCTCGATGATGGCCTCGGCCGCGTCCCGATCCTCGATGATGGCGGTCGGATATCCGTGATCCGTCACGATCGACTTCAGCAGCACCGGATAGCCGAGGGACTCGATGGCCGAGAAGGTCGCTGCCTCGCCAAAGCTGACGACCGTACTCGCCAGCGGAATACCGGCAAAGGTCAGGTGCCGCACGGCGGCGAGCCGATCGGCCAGGAGCCGGGACGTCGCGGGTCGATTGACGACTGCCACGCCTCGACTGGCGATCAGGGCGCCCAATGCAGCGTGCTCGGTGGTGGCAGGTCCACGATCGAGCGCTAGGTCGCAGTCGAACGTCTGTGTTCCGCCGTTCGATTGTTGGATCGCGACGACGCCCGCGTCCCCAAACGCGGCGTGAAGTGTCGAGGGCGCCACAAGTTGCGCATCGTGGCCCTGCTGCCCGAATGCGTCGATCAGCAATCGCTCTTCGACTCGCAACCGCTCGGCAAGTAAGGCAATCCGCATTGTTTGACCTATTCGCCCCAGTCTTCCTCTTCGGCCGGAGCGAGACCGAGGGTCAGAGGATCGGTTTCGATAACTTCCAACTCAACACCACAGTCCGGGCACTGCACAATTTCGCCCGCTTCAACCGCATCGAGGCCCAGATCGCCGCCGCACTCAGGGCAGGTTCCCATGATCGTCCGTTCTTCCTTTCTTCCGCCAAACCGGCCAGACAACAAAAAAGCGGCGGTGAGCATCTGTCACTCACCGCCGCTCAGGCTTCTCAAGACTTGGTGCCGCTAGTGAAGACACCCTCCTTGGAGTCCGAGACAAACGGGAGTAACCCCGTACCTAGGTGCGGGTTTCCACGTCGGCTCCGACACGACCAGGGCAAAGCGCGGGAAGATCGCTATGCGATTTCCTGCCTCCGCCGGCGCAAATTGTCGAACGCGCATGAACACCTTCATCACCCAATCCGCCGTCTCGGAAGTCGGCCTGCACATACTACCACCTGAATACGCATCTGGAAAGTGCGAGTGCGGAATTCGGATCCGCGCACGTTTGCTACCGCCCATCGGAGCTCTCCGGCTGGCCAGCGTGATCGCCGAACCAGGCGACCCACGCCTCCTGCTCGGAGGTTTCGATAGCGC
The DNA here is from genome assembly GCA_963728335.1 of uncultured Chloroflexia bacterium. Classification (GTDB taxonomy): domain Bacteria; phylum Chloroflexota; class Chloroflexia; order Thermomicrobiales; family Thermomicrobiaceae; genus CALAGB01. Next base: position 1,575,453 of record CAVSJP010000002.1, on the reverse strand, counting down.
GTGCATTGTAGTTTTCTCGGACCCATCCAACCGCATGACCGGCAGGAACTCCCGCCAGGATTGCCATGCACGCTAATACGGTACCGGTTCGGCCCAGCCCGCCCAGGCAGCCCACCTCAACCCGCTCGCCGGACCGCGCCGCGTGATAGGCGCTTCGAATCGAAGCGGCGGCACGTTCCGGTTGGGCTGGCACGCCAAAGTCCGGCCAATCGATGGCGTCCGCCGTCCAATCCGGATTCCAGCACGGATCAAGGTACAGTCCGAGTGTGCGCCAGCCTGCGTTGACATTCCGATCGGCAAGGCTCGCCGCCCGCACGATGACGCCATTAGGGAAACGAACTTCGCTCATGTGGTGCAGATCCTCCGTCTCACGATCGACGGCGTCCATTAGGCCAGCGCCCATCTCGACAATCAAGGCTCGGTCCATTCATGGGCTTGTACAGCCAGAGATATGCGTAACAGCAGCCCAAACATCTCTTCTACCTCAACCTGCCAAAGTCGCGACCTCGCGCTTCAGCACCCGAGATTAATGCTTTGACAGGTCGGTACAAACGGCGTTCACATCCGTGACCGTAGAGGGACGCGCCTGCGCATCCATTGGCTCACCGCACGCGGAATTACGCGTCGATGCGTCCCATTTCCGAATGCGTCCAGTTCCAACGAACATTCCGAGACACTGGCACGGTACTTGACAATATATTCTGTGTAGTGAGCAAGGAGCTCACGAGCAACGGTCTACTTCAACCGTAGCGATGTTCTGAACGACACCGTTCGCAAGTGACCGTCAGCGCTTCGCCAGTAGATTGGCTTGGCACTTTAGGCAACCAGAATCGCCGGAGCGAAGCCGGCGACGACGGCCAGATAACAGTGAAGGAGACGCTGAATGAACACATGGCGAACTACGCCTGCAGCAGTACCGAGTGGTCTCAACTTCGCGTTGGCCATTTGGGTTATTATCTCGCCTTGGGTTTTAGGGTTCAATAACTATTCCGCGATGACCTGGAACCTCGTCATAAGTGGCGCGGTTGTCCTGGTCTTTTCGGGTATCCGACTCTGGGGTTCAGGCACGCTTAGCTCACTGAGCTGGATCAACGCCGCGATTGGCGTCTGGATCTTCATCTCCCCGTGGATCTTCGGTGACTCGAACGTCGCCACGATCCTGTGGGACTGCGTGATCTCCGGTGCCGTCGTGTTCCTGCTTGGTGCGTGGAGCGCGCTGGTCTCAGAGGCCGACACAGTCTAGGGTAAGACCTAAGACGAAATGATGAGACGAGGGCCGGCGGCTGCCGGCCCTCGTCGCGTGTTGCCAATTAGATCGTGAGCGAATCTAGTCGGCCGTATGCAGTGCGAGATCGGAGACCGCCACTTCCTGGGGCTGCACGGCATGCTCACCCTCGATGCGGAGGTCCGGCAGCCAGTTCAGCCACGACGGCAGGTACCAGTTGACGTTCCCCAGCAGGGCCATCATCGACGGCACCAGCACCGAGCGCACCACGGTCGCATCCAACAGCACGGCCACCGCCAGTCCAAAACCCATCTGCTGGAAGGCGACCAGCTGCCCCGCAGCGAAGCCGCTAAAGACCACCACCATGATCAGCGCCGCGCCCGTGATCAGCCGAGCCGTCGACTGCAGCCCAACCGCCACCGACTCCCGGTTCTGATGCGTCTGATCATAGTGCTCACGAATACGGCTCAACAGGAAGACGTGATAGTCCATGCTCAGCCCGAACAGCACGCAGAAGAGGAAGATCGGCACCCAGGCTTCGATCGTCGGCGAGGTCTGGAAACCAAACACCTTGTGCAGATAGCCCTTCTCGAAGACCAGCACCATCAGGCCGTAGGTCGCTCCGACAGAGAGCAAGTTCAGCAGGATCGCCTTCAGCGGCACGACGATCGAACGGAAGGCCAGCAGCAAGAGCACGAAGCTCAGCCCCAGCACCCAGACGAAGATCACCGGCGTGTAGACGTCGATGACGTGGAAGAAGTCGGAGTTGAAGGCGGTGGAGCCGGTCACGTAGACGTGAGCACCGGTCCCGCTAAAGGCCGCAGGTACGAGGTTCGAGCGCAGATCCTTCAAGGTGTCGTAGGCCAGCGGCGAGTTGGAATCAGCCTTCAGCGTGGCCTTGATCAGGGCCAGATTCCCGGCATCATTCCACGTGACTTCGGTCGATGGAACAAACGACGGATTCTGGTTGATCGTGTTGACCAAACGGTCGATTCCAGCCTGAACCTGAGGGCCTTGCTTGGCGTCGACCACGATCTCGTATGGAGCCAGGACACCGGCCGAGAACTCGTTGTTCAGGATCAGGTAGGCCGTCTTGACGTTGCTCTCGGGCAGCGTCTCGACCCCGGCCTGCCGCGCTCAAGCTGGAAGAACGGAATGGCGGCCGCAGCCGAGCAGCACGATCGCCAGCATGGCGGCAATCGCCGGGTGACGCATCACCACGCGCGTAACGCGGCCCCAGAACCCCTTGTGAACGGTGTCATCGTCCCACCGAGCGGTCGTCACGACCGGAACGTCGCTGTACTTGCGCGACGCGGCCAGTCGACGCGGTCGCCCAGCAGGCTCAGCACCGCCGGGATCAAGGTAAGCATGGCAATGACCGCGACGACGACGACCAGCACGGCACCGGTGCCAAGGCTGTGGAAGATCGTCGACGGCATCAGCAACATGCCGGAGAGCGCAACGACGACGGTCAAGCCGGAGAAGAGAACGGCCTTGCTGGCGGTGCGTCCTGTCGCGGCGATCGCCTCCAACTTTGCGATCGCCATGACTTCGCTCTTCACGATAGCGCGAGATGATGAAGAGCGCGTAGTCGATCCCGACCGCGAACCCGATCATGAAGATCATGTTCTCGACGTAGAACGAGAGATCCATCAAGTTACCGACGAGCGCGGTCAGACCGAGCGCCACGATGATCGCGGCAATCGACAGGATCATTGGCACCGCCGCGGCAACCAGCGCACCAAAGACCACGAGCAGGATCACGATCGTAATCGGAAGCGCGAATCGTTCTGCCTTGGAGAGATCAGTCGACGAGATATTGTTGAACTCGTCGTTGCAGCTGATCGCGCCGACCGTCAGCACCTCGAAGTCGCCTGATTGAGGCTCTTGATCGTGTTGATGTATTCGTCGGTGTGGTCGGACGCGGTGTTGAAGTCGGTTCCGAGCGCAACCTGGACAATCGTTGTTCGGCGGTCTGGCGAGACCATCTGTTCAGCCTGCGGTGCACTGGCCGCCTTGGCGTCGTAGTACGTCGAGACCGAGGTGACGACGTCCTTCAGACTCGCGATCTTGGCGGCATCTTGCTGAACTGCCTGCTGAAAGGCGGGATCGTCAACCGTGGCGCTTTGCGAGCGGATGATGACCGTCTCAGTGATTGGTGAAGAATTCTTGAACCGGGCATCAATCAGATCGGATCCCTTCACCGACTCTGGCTTGTTGGTGAAGTTGGCGTCAGTGGTAAGCGCATTCCCGAGTCCCGAGGCAGCGACGATACCGAGAACGATGATCGCAACCCAGACGCCGATCGTTCGCCAGGGATGGCGAGCGCTGGTGCGTGCGAGACGTTCTGTTGAGAACCACGATGTCATCAGGCGCCCTCCCAATTACTAGATGCTCGTTCCGGTCGTTTCCGATCCGAAAAACTCATGGCCAAACGACCGTGCTTGCTGCCGGGGCGATAATCCAATTCCCCGGCGACGACTGTTGCAAGTATGACGACAACCTGGACCTGACCAAACGTCCCTTGGTTCCGAATCGACCTGTCCTTAGGTTCAGGGTGAGAGCTAACCCGAACGTCCTGGATCCACCCTGGACAGCCATAATCGAGAGCCAGAACACGGGTGACCCGGCACGGGACCAACCTCACAACAAGCGGGAAACCGGGTCATGCACATGATCCGTAAGAAATTTAAGGATCTCGCAAGGGACTTGGCGTAGAGTTGAGCGTGTCGGCGGCTCATGCGTCGTAATTCCGACTCGCTGACGTTGGTCGTCGAAATTGCGCGCACGGCTGGTGGAGAAGGACAGTGATGAACGGATCGGCCAAAATCCTCATCGTCGAAGATGAACCCATGGTCGCCGACGTGGTGAGCCGCTATCTCACCGCGCGACGGCTTCGAGGTTGAAAAGGCGGCCGACGGCCAGGCCGCGCTCGATCTGGCACGCAGCTGGACACCCGACCTGGTCCTGCTCGACCTGATGCTCCCGAAGATCGACGGGCTCGAGGTCTGCCGTCGCCTGCGAGCGGAATCGAGCGTTCCGATCATCGTCGTTACCGCCAAAGGAGACGAGACGGATCGCATCGTGGGGCTCGAGCTCGGAGCGGACGACTACGTGTCGAAACCGTTCAGCCCGCGTGAGCTGGTGGCCCGCGTACGCGCGGTATTGCGCCGAACGCGTCAGACTGCCGTGACCGTCCCGGTAGACGGACCGATCCACGTCGGTCCAATCACGATCGATCCTGCCGGACGCCAGGCCACCATCCGCAACGAACCGGTCGATCTGACCGCCAAGGAGTTCGATCTCCTCTGGTTTCTGGTACGCAACGCGGGCCAGGTCTTCACCCGTACCCAGCTGCTCGATCAGGTCTGGGATTACGAGTATTTCGGCGATGAGAGCACCGTGACGGTTCACATTCACCGGCTGCGATCGAAGATCGAGCCCGATCCGGTGCGGCCGCAATTTCTGAAGACGGTGTGGGGCGTTGGCTACAAACTCGAAGGTTAGCGCGACGAAACAGCAGCCTCTCCACGGCTCTTCCTCGAAACCGGGGCGACGCTGCTGCTGCCGCCTCTCCTTACGCTCGCGCTGATCCTGGTTCTAGCTCACCGCTATCTCCACGCTGGCGGCCCCGACCTCCAGACTCTGGCCCTGACCATGGGCGCATCAGGCCTCGTCGCCTGGATCTTCGGCTACGCCAGCTTCGCGCGTGCTGCGCGCCGCACGCTGGGGCAATCTCTGGACAAAAGTCTTCATTCCCGCGTTGATTGGGGTGCTGACCGCTCTGGCAAGCATCGTCATTACCGCCCAGCTGATGTTCATCTCATCGCACGACCTGATCGCTGCTCATCTTGCTCCTGCTTTTCGCCATTGGAGTCTCGATTCCCTTCGCCATGTTCGCGTCCCGCTCGCTGGCCGATCGCGTCGCGATCTTCAGCCGAGCGGCGCGGTTCGATGGCCGAGGGACATCTGGATACGCGGGTGGGCGTTCAGGGGAACGATGAGATCGACCGGCTGGCGATCTCCTTCAACACCATGGCTGCCCGGCTGGAAGATGCCAACCGCCTACAGATCGAGGCCGAAAACGCTCGTCGCCAGATGATCGCGGCCATCTCGCACGATTTGCGCACGCCTCTCTCGTCGATCCAGGCGATGGTCGAAGCGATCCAGGACGACGTGGTCGACGGCGAGACGGCGAAGTTCTACCTGACGCAGATTCTGGACGAAGCGCGAGGACTTACCGATCTGATCAACGACCTGTTCGAGCTGTCCCGCATCGACGCCGGAGCGCTCCGCCTCCAGATCGAGGCGAACCAGGCATCGATGCTGATTCGCGATGCGCTCGACACCATGCAGCCCAAGGCGATCAAACGCGATATCACCTCGAACCAGCATGCGGCTGCGACGGCATCCGCGTTCTCGCCGATACGTCGCAAATCCAACGCGTCTTCTTCAATCTGGTCGATAACGCCTTGCGATATACCCCGACTGGAGGCAAAGTAACGCTCGAAGCAGTCGACTCGGGAGCCGAAGTCGTGTTCAGCATCGAAGACACGGGACCCGGAATCGACGAGGCCGACCTCCCCCACGTCTTCGATCGCTTCTACCGGGCCGATCGATCGCGGCACGATCATGGGGGCGCTGGTTTGGGTCTGGCGATCGCCCGCGGCATCGTCGAGGCGCATGGCGGCCGCATCTGGGCGGGATCCGGCACAACCGGCGCGCGCTTCTCGTTCGCACTGCCCAAGGCGGGATAAGCGCCCGCGTATCGGCTAAGTGAAACCCCTCTCCAGACCCTGCAAGAGGGTTTCGCATGCTGAACTGGTTTGTTCCCTTCTCGTGCTTACAGGAGAAGGGCTAGGAATGAGTGCGGCAGCCGTCTAATCCGCCGCGGGCTCGCGGACACCGGGGATACGAGCGCTCTCCCCGACCACTTCGTCTCCGGGCTCGAAAGGACCCCCTTCGGCGAGTCCCACTCCGGCAGCTTCGGTCAGCGACCGGCGCAGCGGCACCTCGGTCAGGAAGAACGTCACCGCCAGTGACAGGAGCATGAAGACCATGCCGATGACGAACAGGTCGGTGATCGCGCCCGCCAACGCTTCGCGGATCGACAGGAACACCTGATTGAAGAGCTGATCACCCTGCGCGCCGAACGCTGCGAACCCCTGCTTGATTTGCGCGACCGCGTCGGGCGACAACACCAGCTGCGGGTTGTCGAGCTGGGCCAACTGGTCCTTCGGCACGGCTGCACGACATCGGCCGGCAACTTCGCGTAGAAGAGGGTGTGGAACCGGCTCGTCATCAGTGAACCCAGGATCGCGACCCCCAGCGTTCCTCCGATGTTGCGGAAGAACTGCAGGCTCGCGGTGACCTCACCCATACGCTTGAGCGGGAAGGCGTTCTGGACCACGATGGTGAACAGGCTCATCGTGGTGCCGATACCGAGACCGGTCAGGATCATGTTCCGCACCAGCTCGCCCTTGGTCGCGTCCACGGACATACGGGAGAAGAGGAACATGCCAAGCACCGCGAGCACCAGACTGCCCAGTGCCAACTTCTTGTAGCGCCCGGTGCGCGACATGACCTGTCCACCGACGATGCTGCTGACCACGAACCCGAGCATCATGGGAGTCAGCACCGCGCCGGAATTGGTCGCGCTATCGCCCATCACTCCCTGGACAAAGAGCGGCAGGTACATGATCGCGCCAAACATGCCGCCGGCGATCAGGAACGACGCGAAATTCGAGACGGTGAAGATTCGATTGCGGAAGAGGCTTGGGCTCAGAATCGGCTCTTCCGCGCGCGACTCGATGAACAGGAAGACCGCGATCATGATCGCCGAGAAGCCGAGCATGCCGATGATCTGACTCGACCCCCAGGCGTACTTGTCACCCGCCCAAGAGAAGGCAAGCAGCATCGGCACCGCGCCGGCGACCAGCGTGGCGGCGCCGAGGTAGTCGATCGTGTGCTTGCGATTCGAGCGGATCTTCGGCAGACCGAAAAACGCGGTGAGAATCGCGATCGCGCCGACCGGCATGTTGACGTAGAAGACCCAACGCCAGCCGAGATTATCGGTTAGCCAACCGCCAAGTGTCGGTCCGATGATTGAGGCGATGCCGAACATGCCAGACGTCAGCCCTTGCCACTTGCCACGTTCGGACGGCGGGAAGACATCGCCGATGATGGCGAAGGCGATCGGCATCATGGCGCCCGCGCCAAAGCCCTGCAGGGCGCGGAACAAGATCAACTGTGTCATGGTCTGCGACATGCCCGAAAGTGCCGAACCAGCCAGGAACAGCACCATGCCCCCGATGAAGAACCAGCGGCGGCCGTAGATGTCCGATAGCTTGCCGTAGATCGGCACCGTGACCGTCGACGCCAGCATGTAGGCGGTGAAGACCCAGGCATAGTGGCTGAGCCCGCCGAGATCGGCGACGATGCGCGGCATCGCCGTACCGACGATGGTCTGGTCGAGCGCCGCCAGCAAGATCCCGAGCATGACGCTGGCAATAATCGGAATGACCAGCCGAATATCGAACTCTTCAATCTGCTCGCCCATTCGCAGGAGAGACCTTCGATTCCGCCATAATCCCCCTCAACTATCCCTTCACGTCTCGTTAGCGGGTTGGCCCGCAGGTTCGACGACACCCTCAGCGTCCTCTGCTGTGGCGCTCGCCACCTCGGCGAGCCTGTCGATACCGTGCGCCAGCCCGGACAGCGACTCGTCATCCAGCTGTAACAGCCAGTCGTGCAGCGAATCCCGGCCGCCCTGCCGAAGCCGACGAGTCAGCGCCGAGCCCTTCTCGGTAACGGCGGCCAACGTCCGCCGCCGATCGGCCGCATCCTCGGTCCGATCGACGAATCCTCCCTGGACCAGCCGGTCAACCAGATGGCTGGCGGTTGGCAGTGATATCCCCAGCCGCTCGGCAGTCTGACCGATCGTCGCCGGACCGCGATACTCCAGCGTGAAAAGTGTCTTGAGCTGGGCCATCGTCAGATCGAGCTCCACCCAATCGCTCACCGTCAGACCGCGCAGCGCGTGCGAGACACGCTCATACGCCTTCCAGGATCGAAGAAATCTGTTAGGACCGTGTATCTGTCATCCGAAGCACTTCCTCTCAAACATCCTTCGATGATACCGCAATAGTTCGATGACGTCAAGGTATTTGACGCCTTCGACTGACCGACAAGAGTGTCTAAGAAATGCGACCGTTCGATAGAACCAATTCCTCAACCTCTGCGTATAGATAAGTAGAGAAGCCGTCCCCGAAACCGCTTCTCGGCACCCGACATTTGGAGCGTCAGAGCTCCGCCCTTCCCTTCCCGGCGTAGATCGGGCCAAATGGCCCGATCTACGTTTTTTTGCAGCGCGACACAACACGCGGCATACTTGCCGAGTCAGCATGCCTTGTTAAGATGTGCGTACCGGGCGTACGTACAGTGCGACACGGTGGGCAGCAGGGGCACCGGGGGATTCGCGCGATGCAACCCAATCAGATCTGGCAAGCCGCATTGGGAGAGCTGCAGACCCAGCTTTCCCGTGCCAATTTCGAGACCTGGCTGCGCAACACTCAAATCACCCATTGGGACGGCGAAACCGCGACGATCGGCGCGCCGAATACGTTCGCGGTCGACCAGCTGCGCAACAAGTTCGCGATTCAGATTCAGCAGGCTCTGTCGGTCATCACCGGCAAGCCGGTCGCGGTCCAGTTCGCCCTGCTGAACGGCGATCGACCGTCAGCGTACCCCAACCGGACGCGCGACACGCGCGCGCGGGCCGCGACCGCCGTTGCGGAACCGGCGGAGTCCGCCACGTCGATCGAGCCGCAGCAGCTCGAGCTGAGTGCCACGCCGGAAAACGGGCTCAATCCACGCTACGTCTTCGAGAAATTTGTCGTGGGTGCAAACAACCGGCTGGCGCACGCGGCGGGGCTGGCCGTGGCGGACAAGCCGGCCGCAACCTTCAACCCGCTCTTCATCTATGGTGGTGTCGGGCTCGGCAAGACCCACCTGCTTCACGCCATCGGCCACCGGGCGCTCTCACGCAACCCGCGCCTCACGGTTCGTTATGTCTCGTCAGAAACGTTCACCAACGACATGGTCAACGCCATCCGGCAGAACCGGAACGAGGAGTTTCGCAGCCGCTATCGCACGATCGACATCCTGATGATCGACGACATCCAGTTCATCGCCGGCAAAGAGGGCACGCAAGAGGAGTTCTTCCACACCTTCAACGCCCTGTATCAGGCCGGCAAGCAGATCATCATCAGCAGCGATCGCCCGCCAAAGGCCATCCCGACCATGACCGACCGCCTGCGCTCCCGCTTCGAGGGAGGACTGCTGGCGGACATTCAGGCGCCCGACCTCGAGACGCGCGAGGCAATTCTGGCCGAGAAAGGCCGCGAGCTGAACGTCGCTGTGCCGACGGACGTGCTGGAGTACGTGGCTCGCCGCGTCCAGAGCAACATTCGCGAGCTGGAAGGTGCTCTGAACAAGATCATCGCCCTGGCCCAGCTCTATCAGCGCTCGCTCTCGCTCGAGCTCGACGATCCAGGCGCTGACCGATTCGCAGCTCGAGCAGCGGCGCCGCCAGATCACGCCCGATCGCGTGGTTGACGCGGTCTCCGACTACTACCAGGTGCCCACATCGACATGATCGGTCCCGGGCGTCGACGCTCGATCGTCGTGCCGCGACAGGTCGCCATGCTCTTGCTGCGGGAAGAGACCGACTCCTCGCTGGTTCAGATCGGCCAGCTCCTCGGCGGACGCGACCACAGCACGGTGCTGCATGGGATCGAGAAGATGGAGCGCCAGGTCGAGAACGACTCGCAGCTGCGAAGCGAGATCCTGGCGATCCGCGAGCAGCTCTACGCCGATAGCGCCTGATGCGCGCTCCCCGGCTGTGCTCGCCCTGCCGGTCCTTGCCTCAACTGCCGCTCGTGCGAATATCCTGCGGCATTGCGCACGAAGCTGAGCAGGAGGAGCGAGGGACATGAGTTCAGCCCCCGATCAATTCCGTAATACTGAGGCCTATTACCACCTGATTCTGGAGCGCGTGCCGCCTCGTGCTGAACCCGCGTTCGACGCACCGGAGATGCAGCGAGCGCGTCTGGGGACGCGAGTGGGGCGTGCACAACGACGTCGGCACGCTGCGGCTCTGCGTCGTTCACCGCCCTGGCGACGAGATCAAGGTCATCGACCTGAAACGCTACGATCCGGAGATCGGCGCCTTCATCAATGATGAGGAGCAGTGGTACTGGCGCGACAGCAATGCGCCGAACCTGGCGCTGATGCAGCAGGAGCACGATCGGATGGTGCAGACGCTGCGCGATGAAGGCGTCGAGGTCGTCTACAACGATTGTCCGGCCCATGACTCTCACGCGGTCTTTCAACGTGACACCGGCATCGCCATCAAAGGCGGCGCGGTGATCACCCGCATGGGGCTGGTCAGCAAGAGCGACGATTACGGGCGCCGTGGCGAGGAAGCTTTTGCCACTCGATTGCTAGCCCGACTGGGTATGCCGATTCTGCTGACGATTCAGGGGACGGGACTGCTTGAAGGAGGCTCGTTCGCGTTCCTCAATGAGACGACGGCGGCGGTCGGCATGGCACCGCGCCAGAACGAATCGGGCGTACGCCAGCTCGAATATGTGCTGGACGAGCAGGGAGTCCGGCTCATTCGCGTGCCCTTGACCGGCTTCGCGATGCATCTCGACGGCGCCTTCATGATGGTCGATCACGACAAGGCGCTGATCAACGTGCCACAGCTGCCCTACTGGTTTCTCGACACGCTCAAGGAGCTCGGCATCCGAGCCCATCCACATCTGGCCGACCGATCGCAAGGCGATCAACTGTCTGGCGGTCCGGCCGGGTCGCGTCATCATGCCAACCGGCTGCCCGCACACGGTGGAGCGGCTGAATCAGCCGCCGGAGTCGAGACGATCGAGATTCCCGTACGACGAGATCCTGAAGAATGGCGGCGGCATTCATTGCTCGACGTTACCGCTGATTCGCGATCGAGACTGATCCTCGCGGCATACGATTCGTTCATATCTCCTCGCATCCCGCCGTCGCGAGCGCAATACTGAAGTGTTGACCTTGGCATTGCCGCCGGTCACCCGAGTCTCTGTCGAATGATACTCACAATGTGATGGGAGAACTGCATGTCGAACGGACCAGCGAACCGTCGAAGCGTTGATCGAGATACCGAGCGGCAGCCGGAACAAGTACGAATATGGATGAGACGACCGGCCGGATTCGTCTCGACCGGGTCCTCTATTCCTCGGTTCACTACCCGACCGACTACGGCTTCATCCCCGAGACACTGGCCCCGGACGGCGACCACCTCGACATTCTGGTGATCACCCACGAGCCGACGTTCCCTGGCTGCTGGATCGAGGCCCAGCCGATTGGCGGACTCGACATGACGAGATGAAAAAGGGAGCGACTTCAAGGTTCTGGCCGTTCCGACCAGCGATCCGCGATTCGAAACGATCTCCGACATCGCCGACCTCGAGCAGCACTGGCTGCGCGAGATCGAAACCTTCTTCGCCACCTACAAGCTGCTGGAAGACAAGACGAACGAGGTGCTCGGCTGGCACACGAGCGACGAAGCCTGGAACGTGATCGAGCAGGCCGACGCGAGGATTTCCGCAAATCGGGCGCAAGCACTGACGCGACCTATCAGAGTCCGTCAAGCCCGAGTTCCACACGTAGGTCGCTGAGTTTCGAGAGCGCATCGGCAAGCAGCCTGGTTATCCAGGATCGTTCAACCAGTGGCTTACGACCGGACGGGTGTGGCAATGGGATGACATAGGTTTCGCCGCACCGGTGTACCTTGCCGACCAGCTCAGCCAACGGCGCCGTCCCAACGAAGAACGAAATCGACAGCCGGCCGAGTGGCAGGATCACCTCCGGCCGCACCAAATCGAACTCCCGTTCGAGATGAGTCGTGCAGAGGGAGATCTCGGCCTTGACGGCGGACGGTCTCCTTTCCGGTGGGATGTGATCCGGGAAAACACTTCGTCAACGAGGTGAGATAGAAGTTCGCATGTAGCGCACCGGGCTGGAAACCGGCCCGCTCCAGCCACCCCTGCAGCGTCTGCCCGGTTGCCCCGCAGTATGGAAGCTCCCGTTCGATATTCGGGGCCGCGGGAGCCTGCCCCACCACCATCACGCGCGACGCCGCCGTTCCATGAAAGATCGGCAGAGCGTCTTCGATATACCCAGCCTCGACACACAGGCGACAATGGGAGACCTGGCGCTGGTGGAGTTCCAGTAGCCGCTGTCGTTTCTTCAATATCGTCTGCTGATTGCGTGGTCTTCGCTTCGTCATGGCCGCCAGCTCGAAATCTATCGCCGATCAACCGTGAATATCAGCGCTCGACGGCCGTGACAAGACCAGCGCAAGCTGGTAAAAGGCCGGGCGGGCCAAACCGTGCACGATGGCCGACACCGATTCTTCCAGGTCAATTCGCTGTGACGTCGGCAATCGGAGAAACGGGATTCGCGCTTCCGACGGCAGCGACACGTCCCATTCGGCGCCGAGCGCGCGCACGAGCACCTCGCCCACGTAACTTGCGATCGGAACGACGAGCAACTCCAGCATCTGCGGATCCTGGTCGCCATACACCGACGCCAGGTCGAGCCACTCCGACAGAAACGTGTCGAAAAACGCCAGAGACGGCAGATCGAAATCCAGTCCCGAACCCGTCTGTTCCTCAATCATTCGCCTGAACTGCTCCGCGGTGTCACGGATGCCCGCAAGGTCTGACGTTGTTTACCATTCGCCCAGTTCTATCCTGTCTATCGTCAGCCAGTCCGCTCGGCTGTTCCGACACGACGTAAGCACAGTCCGGGGCCACGGCACGCACCGTCATAGGTACCGAGCCATGGTCAACTTCCGGGCTGCTTTCCGCGAATGGAATTATGACGGTTCCGGAAGAGAAATGGGAACCGGCGTCTCGCGACGATCGGTGATGTCAGGCTGACCAGACGCCACCTGCCACCCGAAGGAGAGGCTGGACTGGTGACCGAGCCAGACGGGGATGACGCGATGAAGCGATGCCGCGCAGGCAGGATCGAGCTTGCTCCCGGCCTCCTGATCGATGATGTTCAGCGCTCGCTCAACGCTCCAGGCTGCTCGATATGGACGGTGGGACGTCAGCGCATCGAACACGTCCGCGACCGCGATGATGCGGGCGTCGAGTGGAATCTCATCCCCCTTGAGGCCGTCTGGATAGCCACTGCCGTCAATGCGTTCGTGATGATGCCGGACGCCGGACATCTCGCGCTGCAGGGAGCGCGCATGCTGAATGATGCGATGGCCCCGAGCCGGATGCTCCTTGATCAGGTCGAACTCGGCGTCGGTGAGCTTGCCGGGCTTGTTCAACACCGAATCAGGAATGCCGATCTTGCCGATGTCATGAAGCATCGCGGCCTGATTGAGCACCTTCAACTCTTCGGCGCTGTACCCGATATCCTGACCGATCAGGACCGAAAGTTCAGCCACGCGCTGCGTGTGACCACGGGTGTAGGGATCCTTGGCCTCGACCGCTTCTACCAGCGCCACGATGACATCGGTGTAACCACGCTGCAACTGGACGATGGTGTCCCGTAGCAGCAATCCGCCGACCACACCGTTCAGACTGCCATTCTGGGCATACTCTCGCACGAGTCCTACGACTGCGGCACCCAGCGCCACCACCATCAGGACGTGGTACTCCCACCAGCTTGCGTGCCAGGTTGGCGCGACCGTCATCGATATCTGACTCTGGGCCAGGAAGATCGCGCTCATGAGGAATCCACCCGCGAGCGGGATTCGAGAGACTCGGTAGACCTGGTAATAGCGGACGATCACCAGCGCCAACAGCGCCAATGTCAGAGCTGAGAGAAACCAGGAGACCGCGCGCTGTCCCAGGAACGCGAAGAGACCATCGAACGGCGTCGAGACCGGTGGACCGTCGACTCCATCGTCACTGTGCTGCGAGACAGATGTGGTCGCCAGGGCTGTGCCGTCGTCCGCGGCGCCGTAGTTGGTCGTGGCTGCCGTTGCCGGGGCGGCGTATTGGCCCGAAGGGGACGAACCGGCAAGCGAGGTGCCAATGGCGAGCACGCCGTATGCAACCAAGAAGACGCAGAACAGAACCGTGATCAGCGTCTGTCGTCCCACGATCAGGTCTCTTGCACGAGTCGACCACCGAACCGTCGCCAGCGCGAGGAGTACCGCACCGACACTGAGACTGAGCCTGGAAGAGAAGCCCACCCAGGGGTTCGGCGGGACGATTTCGCCCGGTGTGGTAAGCGCGTGCGTCATGAATATTCCGGCGATCCCCATGAAGGCGAGCGACAGGAACAGCACGCGCGGGTCGCGAAGCTGCCCAGCGGCGATGCGCATGAAGACGGCCAGAATGAGTGCCAACAACGACGCAAACGACACAATGTAGACGTGAAAGGTCGGGCCGGCCCAGACAGGGTCGCTGAGAACGTCATTGAGAAGTGACCAGAGCAAGACCGTCGGAAAGACGGCGATAGCGCCCCAACCAGCCAGCAGACGAAGCTGCCTCATGTACACCTCGAACGTTTAGGCTCCGCGCCGAGAGTTACGACAGTCGCAACCTGCGCGGAAAACATGACTCGTTTCATCATGTCAGTCACGCCCGGCTCGCACGATGGGACGTAAGTCGCATTTGCCCCGCAACTTTCGTCCGTGTGCGCCTCCCCAGACCGCGACGCATCACCGCCACCGTGTCACGTTTGCGCCGCGACTGGGCGTTCGTAGCACTAGAAAACAGAACATCTGTTCTAGTTGTACGACCATGACAGACAGCACCGGTGCTGGAGGTGATTATGTGAACCGAGGACGTCGTTGCGAGTTTCCAGGCTGTCGAGCCTGGGCAATGAGAGAAGAGCGACTCTGTCGAGCGCACCTGCCGCGACACTTCGCGCCCCCGAGCGACGAGCGCCATCCAAGCCGGGAGCGGTCAGAGATTGAACGGCGGGTCGACGCGATCGTGTCCCGGGTCGCCAGCGAAACGGGACTGGAGCGGGAATCTCTGGCCGACGAGATTGGTGCCCTGCGCGTGGTCCTTGCCAGGCTGCTCACCGAAGAGGAGGACGCCACGCGGCTCGCTACGTCAATACCGCGCGTGGTCGACGCGGTGGTCCGGGCTGTTCGCGCACAACGCGCCATCAGCGGGGAGGTCGCCGAAAGCCTCACCGGTGCCGTCACGCAGGTGCTTATGGACCTCGGACTTGGAGGTGATCCATGAGCCGGCCGGCCGATAGTCGAGACCCCCTACGTGATGGCACGGTGCTGCGACAGATCGTCGGCCAGCGCGGGGAACCACGCACCGTCACCGATCCACCGCCCACCACGTTCGAGGCGGTGACTCGACAGATGGTGGTGGATCTGCACTCCGAATTGAGAGCTCTGCGCGGGCGGATCGATGGGATCTTCAGCGTCGTGGTCGGCGCGATCGTCATCGACCTACTGCTGCGCCTGGCGGGATGGAGGTGACGCGATGGAGTTGGCGGTCGGTGGTGTTGCCGTGGCGGTGTTGGTCCGGACGCTCGTTGAAGGAATCGAGTCGGTCGGACTGCCGAGCCGTGATGCTCCGCTTGCGGCGATCGTGTCCGGACTCATCCTGGGTGTGGTGGCGGCTGTGGTTGCGGGTGACACCAGCCTGGCCGGACTCATCACCTATGCGGTTGTTGGTCTATCGAGCGGGCTTGGTGCCGTGGGCGTGGATGCCGGAGTCAAGCGCGTGAGTGGAGGTTATGGTGCGTAACTGGATGCTCTTTCGTCATCTGCTGCTTGCTGCTGACGACGGCGCTGGTGCTGGTGGAGGTGATGCCGGTGCCGGTGGCGGGGCCGGAGACACGAACGCTGCCGCTACCACGAGCATGCCGGCCGTCGACTCGTCCGCTGGTTCGGATGTGGCGACTGGCTCGAGCTCGTCGGCGGCGACACCGGACCCGGTGGACATGGGCGAGCTGCGGGACCTGGTGCTGAAGGCGAACCCGGACGTGATCCCAGAGATGATCGCGGGCGACACGTTCGACACGCTGATGGCCTCGGTCGATCCCGCGAAAGCCGCCTATCAGCGCATCGTGCAGTCGGTCGGCGGTGCTGCCGGTGGTGGCGCGGCGGCGGTGGCGCGTGTGCCGGCTGGCGGCGGTGCGACGCGGCAGTTCGTGGTGAACATCGAGGAACTGAGCCCATCGGCCAAGATCGCCGAGGGCCTGCGACAACGCCAGCGCAAGAGCTGACGCCGAGGGTGGCTAACGCGGCACCGACCTGATGTGCCGATCGGGTGACGACGAAGGGAACTGACCGATTGGCTTTGACCAAGACGGAAGCGGCCAAACTCACCAACGACATGTTCATCCGGGGCGTGATCGAGACGGTGATCAAGGAGTCGCCGGTGCTCGGACTCCTGCCGTTCATGGAGGTGACCGGGACCGCGGTGACCTACAACCGCGAGAACTCCGCGGCTACCGCTGCCTTCTACGCGGTGGGTGACACGTGGACGGAAGGCGTTACGACGTTCACACAGAAGACGGCCGCGCTTACGATCCTCGGCGGTGATGCGGACGTGGACAACTTCCTGCAGCAGACGTACGCCGATCCGAACGACCTCGAGGCCACGGTCATCGAGCTCAAAGCCAAGGCTGTCGCGCACAAATGGAGTGACACGTTCTTCAACGGCGACGTGGGCGGTGACGCGAACAGCTTCGATGGGCTGGTGAACCAGGTGGTGAGCGGTCAGACGGTGCACGCTGACGGCGCGGGCAGTGCCGGTGCTGTCTTGACCATCGACATGCTGGACGAACTGATTGACACGGTGAAGCCGGGCCGGCCGGACGCGCTCATGTGCGTCGAAGCGTACGCCGCAAACTAGCTCCAGCCTCCGTCGTGCTCAGCGGCAACATCCTCGAAACCACGGTCAACCAGTTCGGTCAGCACGTGATCATGTACGACGGCATTCCGGTACTGACGGACGACTGGATCGACACGGCGCAGACGGTCGGCGCTGACACGGACTGCACCACGATCTTCGCGGTGAAGTTCGGGGCCGATGGCGTGATGGGCCTGGAGAACGGCGGCATTCAGGTGGAGCGGGTCGGCGAGCTCGAGACGAAGGACGCCACTCGCCACCGGATCAAGTGGTATTCGAGTATCGCGGTGTTCAGTGACTACGGTCTGGCGGCGCTGGACGGCGTGCAGACCGCCTAACTTTGAGCGCGAAAGCGTTAGGGGAGCGTCTGGTCTGGTGCCCAACCTGGGTAGCGCTCCCCGATCCCCCAACCCAATCCCCTTTCGGGTCTGCACCGTGGCGGCGCGACTCGAAACGTCACACGAAGAAGGGCCGGCCGGTGGGTACCCCCCGGCCGGCCTTTCTCACAGGAGGCATGAGGCGCAATGACGACGACGATCGAGAGCAGCAGGCCCGGCCGGCCGGTCTACCTGGTGGCGGACGCGGTGTCGATCGTGGCGAGTGGCACGGCCGACTATATGGTGGAGTGTAGCGGCTTCGACTGGGCCTACATCGAGGTGGACAGCAACAGGGCGTTCCAGGTGTACGGGATCGGTCACTCGGGCTTTGGGAGCTCGACCAAGTATTACCTGTTCAACGAGGCGGTCCGCGTGGCGTTCACGGGGATCACGGCCGGCCAGCCGAGCGGGTTCTTCGTGCATTGCAAGTTCCTGAAACAGGTGGGTATTCACTACTCGAACACGGACGGCAGCAACGCGGCGACGCTGACGGTGCGGATCGCGCTGGTGAACGACTGAGACGCTGTGTCGGTTAGTCGGAATTCTGGAAAACGGGAAGGCGGAATTGTGGACTACATCAAGAACCCGAAGTATGCGCCGAGCACGCCCGCCAAGCTGACGGCGGCGCAGAAGACGGCGCTGAAGGCCCAGGCGAAGTCGATCATCGACGCGCTACCGGCTGACCAGGAGTTCGTCAGCGTTCACGACCTGGTTGCGGCGATCCGTGACGATCTGCCGGCCGGAGTGAACGCGGACCAGTTCGACGGCGCCGATGTACGCGCCGGGCTGAAGGCGCTCGGCTACGTGTTTGTGAGCCGCTGATGGCGCTGATTCCCTCCGTGGGCGGCTTCATCCCGACGTCGCTCGCCGACTGGCTGAACGGTCAGGACGTGGACCGCATGAACCGCTACCGGGAGATGCTGGACTTCTACCAGGGGAGCCAGTGGGACCGGCGGCGGCGGGCGGGTGAGACGCGGCTGACGATGAACTACGCGCGGTCGCTGGTCCGGAAGACCGTGAGCTACGTGTTCAGCGAGCCGGTGTCGTTCAGCGATCGCACCGCAGCGAGAAGGACGGCGTGAGTGAGCAGCTGGCGAACACGGTGGAAACGCGACTCAATGAGCTCTACATCGAGCAGGATCTTCACTCGCTGGACTTCAACACGATGGTGGATGCCGGCGTGGTGGGTGACGGCGCGTTCAAGGTCACCTGGTCCGTCGACGACAACGCGCCGATGGTCACCAGCGTGGATCCGGCGGGCCTGTGGGCCTGGACGCGACCGGACAACGTACGCAAGGTCACGCGCGTCGTGCAGCGCTATTACCTGACCGCGGTCGACTCCTTCGAGCTCTTCGGCGTCGGCACGATCAACGGCGCCGGCAGCGTGCCGGTGGTGGAGGACTGGACGGCAACGCGCGTCTGATGATCGAGGTCGGCGGTCAGACGGTGCGGGACGAGCCGAATCCGTATGGCTGGATTCCGTACGTGATCTTCCCGAATCAGGGCCGGCCGCACGAGCTCTGGGGCGATAGCGACCTGGTCGACCTGGTCGACGTGTGCCGCGAGCTCAACCGGCGCATGACGGTGATCGCTCGCATCCTTCAGGTGAGCGGCAATCCGATCGCGGTGCTCGAGAACGTGACCGGCTCGGACGGCATCCGCGCCGATGAGGGCGCGGTGTGGGAACTGCCGGAAGGCTCGCGGGCCTACCTGCTCGACATGCTGCAGGGCGGCGGTGTGCGGCTGCATATCGACTACATCGATCAGCTGTACCGGGCGCTCTACGACCTGGCTGAGACTCCACGAACGGCGTTCGGCGACAGTGGCCGCAACGTCTCGGGTGCGGCGCTCGAGGTGGAGATTCAGCCGCTCGTGCAGAAGGTGCAGCGGCGGCGGCGGGTGTGGGACGCGGTCTACCGCCAGCGGAACGCGATGCTGCTCGATCTGCTCGAACGCTTCGGCAACGAACCGATCGGCGGCGTGCGTCGCACCTCCGCGGTGTGGGGCTCGGTGCTGCCGAACGATCGCCAGGCGTTGGTGCTGGATGAGGTGCAGCTGGTGGCGAGCCAGATACACAGCCGGCAGACGGCGATGAACGTGCTGGGTGACGTCGACCAAGAGCGTGAGCTCGCGCTGATTCAGGAAGAGGCGTCGATGGGCCTCGGCGCACAGGCGCAGGGCCAGCAGGCGGCGCAGGCCGATCAGTCGACGTCGGCCGGCCTGGCGGCAAGGGTGGCGAGCGGTGCGTAACGCGAAGTGGTTGCATCGAGTTCCGTGGTCGATGCGGCTGCCGTTCCGTTGGTTGAGTCCGCGCGTCTTGCGCGTTCGCGGTTGGCGACTCGCGTCGCGTCCGGTGCGTGATCGGGATGAAGATCGTCCGTAGTTGTTTGTGGGCATGTGGGCAGAGTTGCGGGACTGTCCACATGTCCACAACTCGCGAGGTGAGCGAATGAGTCGACGCAGTGAACTGGTGCGACCTCTGGCGGAGGCGCAGATGGAGATCATCGCGGCGGCGCGGCGCGTGGTGCTGTCGATCGACGCAGCGAACGGGTACGTCGGTCTGCTGGCGGCGGTCGGTGACCTCAAGAACGCGATAGACGTGCTCGACATGGAGTTCGGGCTTGCTGTGGAGCGGGTGTCGGCGGACCTCGATCGTGCGTAAGTGTCCGCAATGCAAGGGCTCGGGCCGCGTGTGGGTGCTGGCGCCGCTGCGGCCAACGCGGCAGTACACCGCGCGGAGCCTGTTGGTGGGCTGGGACGACAAGCTCGTGCTTTGCCGGCTGTGCCTGGGCGATGGCGTGATCGAAGGGAACGAAGATGACGACGACGTTGGCGAGCGCTCGGACCCGATTGAGGACGGCGCTGGAGGATTCTTCCGGCTCGCCTTTGTGGGCGGACGGAACCCTCGACGAGGGACTACGAACGGCGCTCGATGACTACTCGCAGTGGTCACCAGCGGAAGCCTCGACGACCTTCACCGCGGTAGCCGGCGACCTGACGGCCGCGGTGCCAAGCGGGGCGCTCAAGGTACTACAGGTCACGGATCCGAACGACTGGGTCATTCCGGAGCAGCACGGCGCTCCGCTGCGCTACGTGGGCGACCTCGAGCTCAGTTGGATGATCTTCGCGGACACCTTCCGCTTCTCGCGCGAGCTCATCGCTGGCGATTACACCGTTTGGTATCAGACGGCGCGAACCTTCCCCACGGCTGACGGCAACAACTTCGACGTGCCTGACTCGGACATTCCGCTCTTGATCGCGGGCGGCGTGGTCTACGCGCTCGAGGTGCGATTGATTCAGGAGCACAAGCGTGGGCCGATCCCGGCGCGGTACTCGACGGCGCTGACGGAGGCGCGAGCGGCGTACAACCGTGAATGGGCCTTCCGTCGACGGCGGATCAGGACGAACACGCTGGCGAGCACGAACTGATGACGGCTGAGATGGTGCGGGCTGCGCTCTCCGACGTTGGCGAGTTCAGCCGTATCTTCATGCCCGGGCGAACGCTGCGACGCTATCAGTCCGAACCGGCGCGAGCCATCGCGGCCGCGGTGCTCGATCGGCGGGCGGGTCGTCCTGCCGGCGAGATGTTCGGCGCGGTCTTCTCCCGCCAGGCGGGCAAAGACGAAATGCTGGCGCAACTGTGCGCCTATCTGCTGCTGCTCTTCTCGCGAATTGGCGGTCAGATCGTGGTGGCGCTGCCGACGATGAATCCGCAGGGGAACATCGCTCGGCGATCGCCTCGCGCAGCGGGTACGTAATCCACGCTACCGGGCAATCGCCGGCAAGGCTCAGGTGCGGGACGGCTCGATCGTGCAGCTGGGGAACGCCGAAGTGCATTTCGTCTCCGCGGGGCCGCAGGCGAACCCACGCGGGCACACGGCGAGCCTGCTGTTGGTCGCCAACGAGGCGCAGGACATCGAGCCTGACCGCTGGGATTCGGTTTTCGCTCCGATGGCGGCGGCTGAGAACGCCACGACGCTCTTCATGGGAACGGTCTGGACGGCTTCCACGCTGCTTTCGCGGCAAATGAGGTATCTCCGTGCCTTTGAAGCCGAAAAGGGCTCACAGCGCTTATTTATGGTGCCCTGGCGACGCGTTTCGGAAGAGCTTCCGACCTATGGCCGGTACGTTGAAGGTCAGCGGGACCTGCTGGGCGGCGATCATCCGTTCTTCAAGACCGAATACGAGCTCGTCGAAATCGGATCGGACGGCGGGCTGTTCCCTCCGTCGCGGCAGGGCCAGATGCAAGGCGAGCACGAGCCGCTTGGACGACGTCGCCCGGGCGAGACGTACGCGCTGCTGCTCGATGTCGCCGGCGAAGAGGAAGACCAGCTTGAGGGCGTGATCCAGTACGACCCGACCAGCCGGCGCGACTCGACGGCGCTGACGGTGGTGCGGGTGGTGAGGAACATCGACCAGCTCACCGGCGAATCGCGGCCACGCTACGAGGTGGTGCGGCGCTACCTGTGGACCGGGGTGAAGCACACGACGCTGTATCACCAGCTGCTCGACCTGGCGCGGGACGTGTGGCAGGCGCGGTTCGTGGTGGTCGATTCAACGGGCGTCGGCGCTGGATTGGCGTCGTTCCTCCGCTCGGCGCTCGGTGAGCGGGTGGTGCTGCCGTTCACGTTCAGCCTGAGCTCGAAGAGTGAATTGGGCTGGAATTTCCTGGGCGTGATCGACTCGGGGCGCTTCAAGGATTACGCACTTCCCGTTTTTGGAAACGATTTGAGGGCGGATTCGGAACGGATCCAGCTCGCCGGCGGTACCGATTCCGACACCGAAGCGGCGGAGTTTTCGCGCATCTTTTGGCGTCAGGTCAGCGAATGTACCTACGAGGTGCGACCTGGGCCAAACCGGCTGATGAGCTGGTCGGTGCCGGATCCACGTGTTCACGACGATCTGCTGCTATCGGCGGCGCTGGCCGCGGTGCTCGATGAGCAGGACTGGCGACCACGAGAGGCGGTTGGACGGTGAGGAAGTGGCTTTGGAAGCAGGCTTGGTGGTGGTCTTACCGGGTTTACAGGTGGGCTGACCGGAACTACTTCGCGAGGTTTGAGGGTGAGCGATGAGCATTTCGGACAACTCCGGGCGGCTGTCGACGCGGAACGCCGCCTCGAGCTCGAGCACGCCGAACCGATCGACCTCGACGCGGCCCGACCTGGCCTCGGTGCGACCTCTGAGCGGGCTCGATCCTGGCAGCGGTGGCGGCGGTGACACGCCTCCGCCACCAGTGAACGATCCGGGCAAGACGAACGCAGACAATCCGTTCGACGGCTCCGAGGCTGGCGGCGAAGTCGGCCGGCCATGCGCGTACATCATCCGCTACTTCGAGTGGGACACGGCAGAGGATGAGCGGGTCTGTCCTGAGTGCGCACCGCTGGACGGGCAATGGTTTGAAGAGGGGAAGGGACCAGTTCCACCGCTGCACGATCACTGCCGGTGCAAGCTGGTGTACGTCTGGTACGACTGCTACCAGAGCGATGGGACCTGGGAGAAGGGCGGGAGGCCGTATTGATGGTTCTCTCCTCCCGGTGGGAGGAGAGTTAGTGAGGTGGCATGGAAACGTATGACGTGACGCTGGCCGGCACGGGCTACATGGTGAAGCCTGGCTCGTACCAGCGCTACCAGGATGGGCAGAGCGAGGGCCGGGTAGGCCGGGTGCGGCTGTTCGACTTCTACGGTGGGGCGAACCGTACGGCGCAGCTTGAGCGGGACCGCTTCATGGGAGGCGTGGGCGCGTGGCCGACGCTGGACAGTCAGGGCGTGATCGCGGGACCGCAGCGGACCGACCGGACGCTCACGCCGGCGACGACCTTTCCTCCGACCGCGCGCATGTGGAGCTTCAGCTACCTGAATCGCCCGTACATCGTGGTGAGCAGCCGGCTGTACCAGGTGGATCTTCTTTCCGGCTCGTTTGACGACCTGTCGCTGTTGCATCTGCTGGCCGGCACGGTGGTGGACTGCACGATGGTGGGGAGCACGATCTACTTCGCGTACGGGAGCGGTCACGCGATCGGGAGCTACGACCTGGCGAGCTCGACCTACACGGCGGACGTGTTCGGGAGCGCTTCGACCTGGTATGCCGACATGCTCTGCCACATCAACAACGCGGTTCAGTACGTGAAGAATGGCGACAACACCGGGGTCTACAACCAGGCGGGAACCGCGGTGTTCCATGCCGACTCGAACATCCTGCGGCTGGTGCAGGTGGACGGCTATCCGTGGGCGCTGTGCTCGGGCTCGGTCTACCGGCACACCGGGAGCGCCTGGACAAACGAAGCGAGCATGCCGCGACTGAGCTCGGCCTACGACGGTGACTGGGCGATCGCGCACTTTGGGCGGCTGTTCAGCTGGATGTCGAACGAAGTGGTCTATTACGACACGGCGGATAACAGCTTCAAGGGGACCGGGCTGCGGGGCTGGATTCCGCGCGGAGCGTGCACGGTGGGGTCGTACCTGGTGGTGGCGCTGACGGCCGAAGTGAGCGGCGATTTCCAGATGTGGGCCTACGACGGCCGCGGCTGGTGGATGCTCGAGGACGGATCGAGTGACTACTACTTTTACCCGGTGTCGATCCTCGGGTACGCCGACGACGCCGACATGTTCGCCGGCCGGGGCGCGACGTCGCAGGACGCGGTGACCTGGCAGTTCTTCGCCAACGCGACGAACGCGGGCCTGCGGGACAGCTTCACCCTGACAACGGCGTTGATGGACGCGGGAGAGCGGGACCTGGACAAAGTGTGGCGGCGTGCGGGTGTGGAGCTCGCGACACCAGACGGCCGGGCGACGTCTGACACGGTCGGCGTCGAGTTGTTCTACTCGGCCGACGGTGGCGCGAATTGGACGTCGATTGCCAGCCAGAATCTCACGAGCGGGGATAGCCGGCTGGTGTCGATCGGCGGCTCGATCACGGCGCGGCCGACGTCGCGGTTTCTGCAGTTGAGAGTATCCGTGAGCTCGGTGCTGGATTGGTGTCCGGTGATCGTGGGGCTGTGGGCGGAACACGAGACGATGGACCTGCCGACGCGCCGTAGACGGTGGCGGTTTACCGCGTTGTGCACGGATCAGGTGGTGGAGCGAGACGGCGTCGGTCGATACGACCGGAGCGCGGGACCTGGCGCTCGGGCTGTGGGACACGTGGGACAACGGCGCGGTGGTGACGTTCAAGGACATCGACTACGACCAGACAACGACGTCAGTTACAGCGTGCGGATCGCCGGCATTCGTGAGGTGATCAGCAAGCCATCGGATATTGCGATCGCATCGAGCGAGATCGAGCTTACGTTGGTGGAGGTGATGAGGAGCGGAGTGGGAACGACGTCGATACGCGGGCGAACCGGTCACGCACTGGTTAGCCCCATGCGCGACGTTCCCGACCGGGGCTACCGCCCGCCCAGGCGCAGGGAACTGGCAAGATCGAGGTGGCGAGTCAGGACGCCGAAGCTCACGATGGCGATGAGGACGACCAGGCTGATTCCACCGGCGAGAGCCACGACCTGCCACCAGCTGATCACGATGCCCGCGGACACACCCGCACGCCCGGCAAAGGCGGAGAGGTCCAGCGCGGGGCTTATCAACCGGGCCACGGCGACACCAAGCCCGGCTCCGACAACGGCGGCACTCAGCACCGGTGGAAGTTGTTCGACAATTGTCATGCTCAGAGCCTGCCGCGTTGAAAGCCCCAGCGTGCGTAGATAGCTCAGATCGCGCCGCCGGGCCGCGCTGGCCAGCATCAGTCCCACGCTCCCAGCCGCCGCGGCATACAGGGTTACAAGCACGACACTGTAGCGGAACATCGTGGTCACGCGACCAGCCAACAACTGTCGACCGGTATCGGCCAGAGCACTGGCGCGGGTCGTCAGTATGGCGTTGGGCGCCTGTCGCTGTATCGCCTGCCGCAGTTGCGAAGCGACGTCCGCGCCGCTTCCCCGAACGAAGAGGCGCGTGAGCGGCAGTTTCACGCCCGTGTCCGGATTGGCTGCCTGCAGGGCCGCCCGGCCGGTGATAATGAAGGGAGTGTCGGTCGACATAGATGGAAAGGTCTCGATGATGGCGGTCACTCGAATCCAGTAGGTCACGGAGTTGAGCGTAACTTCGAGCGACTTGCCCATCTGGGGGCCGCCTTCCCAGTTATTCGAGATAACCGCCGGGAGTGGATTCCTGGCGGTCCCGATGTCATTGCCGGTGGGCTGCTCGAACAGCGCGGCCGGGAACTGGACCGCGGCGGGTGTCCCCTGCGTTATCTGCTCGTACGCGGCCGGATCAACCGCCAGCAACGACCCGTTGCCGGTGCTGCCGGAG
The DNA here is from genome assembly GCA_963728335.1 of uncultured Chloroflexia bacterium. GTDB lineage: Bacteria > Chloroflexota > Chloroflexia > Thermomicrobiales > Thermomicrobiaceae > CALAGB01. Next base: position 1,549,648 of record CAVSJP010000002.1, on the reverse strand, counting down.
TGAACGCTGACACCCGGTTGATAGTAGGCCGCCGCGACGCCTTGCACGGCCGGGATTGTTCCCAGATCCCAGTTATCCGGTAACGAGCCCCCTGCTGGTGCGTCGATCCGAAAGTCCGCGCCAACGGTCTGCCATATCGCCGCGTTCTGAGCGACTGCCAACGAATGCTCGACGACCAGACTGAAGACTCCCACACCAACCGCGACCAGAAGCGCCAGCATCGAGAGTTGGGCACTGGATGGTCGGTGCGCGACCCGTCGCAACCCAGCCCAGACGACGATTCCCCGACCGCGTCGCACGATTCGGCTGACTATTCGAACGGGAACAGTGTAAAGCCGGAGCAGCAGGATGCCAGCCGCCAGGCCGGCCAGGAAGGGCACCAGCGCCAGAAATGGATCGATCCCGCCATTCCTCGGACTGACCAACCCGCGCCGCCGCACCAGGTAGAGGGCCGCCGCTGCCAGCAGGACGACGACCATTTCGATGGCGATGCGACGAGCCTGGAGTGGCGCTGATCCAGCCCCATCGCGGCCCGGATTCCTCTGCCGCGCCATCATCTGGCCAAGCGGCAGCCGCACGTCGGGAAGCACGCCCACCGTCGTCAGCGCGATGGCGATCAATCCCGTTCCGATGGCCAGGACGAGGTCGAGTCCTGGACTCCGTACCGGAATGCTGATCCATGCCACGACATAGCCGATGACAACGGCAGGCAGGCCAATCATCGTCGCTTGCACGGCCAGAGCACCGACCAGTTGGCGTGCGTCCGCCCCCCGGCCCCGAAGGAGCAGCATCCCATTCGCGGATCGCTCGACCACCAGCAGGCTGACCAGCAGCAGCAGGAGGACCGCGACCGCGAGCACCCCGAGGGCCGCGAGGATCGCGGTGGAGACAAAGAAGGTGCGCTCACTCTGGAATTGATCGAGGGCGGTCACCAAAGGTGAATGCAGGCTAATGGCCGTAGGATCGCTGGTGATGTCAGCCGCCGAGCCATGCGTCAGGAGAAGCGAGCGAACGGCATGTTCGAGCGTCTCGTCGTTCCTCGCATTCACCCGACTCGGATCAAGTTCGTAGCGCCAGGAGTAAACCCAATTGACCGGCGAGGTCTGTGCCAGTAGTGCCGGGTACGCTTCGGGGGCGATCAGCCCGAAACCGTAAGCGTGAATCGTCGTCCCATCGTTCTCCACCGCTGGCTGGAGCAGGCGCGCGTCCTCCTGCCAGTAGTGGTTATTGGCGTCCGTCGCCTGGAAAATGCCGCTCACTTGGCCAGCGAGGGCGTAGTTGAGATAGGCGGTTGGAATCCGGGACGTCTTTGAGTCGCTCGTGTCCGGCTGCAAGATGATCCAATCGCCGAGATTGACCTTGAGCGCGTCCGAGGTGGCCTGGTCGAGAGCAATCTGAAAGGCAGCCAACGGCTGATCGCCGAGGTTGCTGCCGGCGTCCTTGAAGACGCTTGGCGAGACCGGTGGGATCGCCTTCGGCAACGCTCCGCTGACGAGCGTGACCAATCCCGGACGATCAAGACCCGACTGGTAGCGCAGCGTCAGGAACGTCTGAAAGTAGCGTGAGTTCTTGACCGATCCAGCGGGGTTGATGAGCGTGAAGCGCTGAGATTCGATACCGTAGCTGAAGCCCGTCACCATCTGCTGGATTGTCGGCGCCATACCCGTCTGGAAGTGCTGTCCATCGGTGACAACCGTTGCCAACGGGTCGTTCGGCGCAGCGGGAACCGACCCTTGCAGATTCAGCGTGATGGCCGCCTGACCGCGCGTGGCGTCGCTCAGGGCGGCGACAACAGCCCGGTTGATCGTCTGATTCACCAGCCGTGGGATAGCGGCCAGCGTTCCGCTCACCAAGCAGATTGCGAGGAAGAGTCCAAGGCTTGCGGTGCGATCGTGACGGTCGCGCAGTCGCCAGAGAATAGCACGCACGCCGTCAACCCAGGCGAAGCGCTCCCGAGTTCGTGCCTCGCGGTCGACCACCCGCACCTATTCGATCCCCATCCGCAAGACCTGTCCAATACCGACCCGCCGCAGCAGCATCGCCGCTACCCCGACAATGAGTGTCAGAAGCAGGATGATCGTCGCCTCCATCTCGACCAGCCGCAACCAGGGCAGCACCACCAACAGCGACGGCACGACCGGAGTTCCACCCTGGGTGACGGTGATGAGCGGCAATACCAGCCAGGACAGCCCGAGACCGACGACAGTGCCGCCCACAAGGCTCAGACCGACCAGGATCCCCTGCTCAAGCAGCAGCCAACCAACAAGTTGGCGCGGTGACAGGCCTAGCGCGCGCAAGGTCGAGAACTCACCGATTCGCTCATGAACTGACATCGCGGCACTCACGGCAAAGCCGATCACCGCGAACACAAGCGCCGCGACGAAGCCGAGGGTCAGCGCGCCAATCGTTCCAAGCGCGACTGGGTCAGTCTGGAGCGCCTGCCGTCGCTCGGTCAAGTTTGTCACGGTGGGACTGGAGAAGGGCGCGGTACGCAAGGTGGAGGCGGCCGCGCTCGCCTGAGCCGGATAGACGGCGAGCCAGCGCTCGTCCGGTTCGGGCGGATTGGTATGCCGTCCGAGGACCTGCATCGCGTCGAACGTTCCGAAGTCCGCGATGACGACCGGTTGACCGGGGTCGACGGTCGGGAAACTGGTAACCGTGCCGACGACCCGGGCATTCAGCGCGCCGCTGCCAGATTGAAGCGGGAACGTTCCCCCGACGTGCAGGCCCAGACGCTGCAAAAAGGTGTCGTTGACCAGCACTGGAATGGCGTCGGGTAGCGTACTTGCACCGGGCGTCAGCCTGAAGATCGTTGGCACATCATCCGGCAGCGTGGAGCCAGTACCGGTCACGATCGTCGCCGCGACTTGACCCGCGGGAGCGGAGGCGATGCTGAACCGAGGCGCGCCCGGCGGCACGGTACCGTTGCCTGGCTGCGGAGCAGCGATGAATGCGCCCTTGGTTCCAGCGAGTGGAACCGACACCCACTGGTCACCCGATAGCTGGTCACTCGCCCCAAGATCGGTCAACTGCAGCTGGCCGGTAAAGTTTGGCCCATGCGGCGAATAGACGCTGAGCTGGAGCTGGGTCAGCTGAAGCGGACCAGTTGGAAGCACGAGGCGATCGCCGGACATCTGGTCGGCGAGCGGCAGGATCACCTGGTGCGGCTGTCCATCACTTGCCAGGATGCCGAGGTCGAACGATCGGAGCAGTCCGTTGCCGTCTTCGATGATTGCGGTTATCCGGGTCGAGACCGTGCTCGGGTCGATTGGCTGATTCGTCGTGGCACCGCTGCCGGACGGGGCCGGTGGCGTCTCGGTCGCCGACTGGACGTAGTGAAGCGCGTAGCTGAACCGCAGCCGGGCCGTCTCACCTGGAACCAGTACCCCCGATACGTCTGGTTGCCCAAGCGCCAACTGATCCATCAGGGCCCCAAACGAGGTGCTCGAGAGGTCCGGTCGAAAGGTGACGATGCCGGGTGCGTGCCTGGAGTCGAGCAGGAGTAGCTGCGCGACGTTCGAGCCATCCGGAAGCGAGACATACTGATGACCGACGGGCATTGACGCGGCTACGCCGGGCACCTCATCCTGCGCCGCTGTCAGGTCGATTCCGGGGATCGCGCCCGGTCGCTGGTCAGGGGTGAGCCTGATCTCGGCTCCCACTTGATAGGCCGCCTGGTCCGCCTGTGACCGGTTCCAGGTTCGACTGTAGGCTACCGCGAAGAGACCGATCGCGACGGCGAGGGTCAGCAGCAGCGCGGAGCGGGCGTAGCGCAACGGCCGCCGCGCGACCTGGCGGGCACCCAGGGAGAAGATCATTCCGGCCCTCCGCGACGCGAATCGATCGGCCGACTGAGCCACGAGCGGAATCAGCCGCAGCGCGATCACCGCCCCGGCAACGAGCCCCAGCGTCGGTGCCGCCACCAGCAACGGATCTATTCCATAACTGCCTTGCACCGTCTTGGTCAGCGGTGAGCCATAGTGCTTGAGTTGCCAGTAGCCGACGGCGGCAACGGCCAGGAGCAGACCGTCGAGTCCCGCCCGTTGGAGCAGATTACGGCTTGCCGACCGCTCCTTCAGGGGCTTCGCTCGCGCGAGCGCCGGCCGTAGCAGGGCCAACATGCAGAAGATCCCGCCAACGATGGCAAGCAGATAGGCTGTCCGATCCACCATCGGAGTGAGCGGCAGGCCGATGCCGGAGAGCGGTCCGAACGCATTGAGTGATTTGAGCGAGAAGGCGGCGAGCCAGGGTCCGGCGAGCACGGCTGGAACCGCCAGCAGCAACCCTTCGAGGAGGGCCATCGTCACCAGTTGACCGTGCGATGCACCGCGCGTCTCCAGCAGGGTGTACTCCACGTGCCGCCGCTCGGTCAGTAGCCCGGCAGTCAGGATAAGGGCGTAGATCGAGAGAATCGCAAGTTGAATCGCGAGAAGCAGCACCGCCGTGCGGGTCACGAGAACCGACCGGGAGGTGGTGGCGAGGATCGTTCCCAGGTCGGTCGTGATCTGCGGCGTGGTGCCTGTGAGTACCGGGTTGACGTGGCTGGGCAAGGCATTGACGAGCCGCTCCAGTTCACCGGTCTGCCCCGCGGAAATCCGGTTGAAATCAGGGAAGACCCGCCAGTCAATCGTGGCGGGCGTCTGGCTGATCGCACCGAGGAACGCGCTCGGAGTCACGACGAAAGGGCCGTAGGTCGTGAATGACTGACCGCTGATAATACCGGTCTGGCTCAAGGGATCTTCAAACCAAAACGGATCCTGAGGGTTATTGACGCGGTAGATGCCACTGATCTGCACCGGGACAACGATGTTGGGATTGACGCGGTTGGCCAGCTGGAGCTGATCGCCGACCGCGAGCTTCAGCGCGCTCGCGGCTGGTACCGGCAGCGCGACCTGAATCGAACCTGTTCCGGAATCCGCTGGCCAGCTCCCCGTCACAAGTGTGGCGTGATCAGTCAACCGGTCGAAGAAGCCAAAAACGGCCAGCGGTTGGACGCTACCCGCGGTTGCGCCGGCGGGAATCCCGAACGTCGACGAAAAGCCGGCTCGCGTGCCGCTCCCATGGGTCAGACCGACGATCGAGCCGAGCGCGTCGCGGACATCAGTATCGGCTTGCGTGAACCGTGATCCCGGCAGGCTAAGAGAGATCTGCAGGTTGGCCCCGGTAATCGGAGCATCGAGCAGCTCCCGACGGAGTCCGGCGCTGGCGACCGCTTCGGCATAGATCGGAGCGGTCGCCAGCAGCGTCGTCGCCAGTACCATGGTCAGGAAGTTCGCGCTCAGGATCATCCAATCGGCCCGCGTCCGTTTCAGGACCAGGAGCCAACCGGTCAGCAAGATCATGGTGGGTGCATGCCGTTTTCGGCGGGTGGACGTCATCGAGCGACGGTCATCTCCACTCCGAATCTTGATCGGCCTTAGGCGGGCGGCTTACAGGTCGGCGCCGCCGGCTCATCCAGCGCATGGAAGCAATCAGCCGGATAGACGTAGAGTCTGAAGTCGACTTTGGCAGCGCCGTCAGTCACCTCGAGCTGCCAGCAGCCGGGACTCGAGAACGTCACCTCACCACGCCAGCCATTTGCACTGTTCTCCGTCGACCGAATGATCCAGGAAGAACGAACTACGCCCGCCGCGTTTCCCGCGATCTGTCCGCTCAAGCCGGGCGGATCGGGAAAGTCATGGTAGACATCGAAGTAGCCGGACCGAGTCGCGAAAAAGATCGGCAGACCCACGTCGAGCGTTATCCCCTGTCCAGTTATCCAGTAGTCGGCGGCGAATGGCGCCCGGTGATCGTCCGGGCCGTTCCAGTCCGTCGTCTGACAGCTCGATGGCGGAGGGTACGGCGTCAGTTGCGAACGTACCTTCTGGAGATTCGCCACATCCGGTCGCTGCGTAATAGGCACCGCCCACAGTGTAATGTCAAGCGTCTCGGCGCCGCTACGCACCGACAGCTGCCAGCAGCCGGCCTGCGACAGGTCGACGTCGATGCCGTGCAACGGGTAGTTCGGCTGAGGTGAACTCCGTGACGTCGTCGCGGTCGTGCCGGCATCCCCCTGCACGTGCGCGGAGATTGTCGGGTCTCCGTTCGACATGATGACGATTGGGGTGATCCCCTGGAACCAGACGGTCGCATTCTTCTGCTGGAATCCCATCCCGGCATAGATGGAGGTCGGCGCCAACCAGAGATCCCCCTGTCCATACCAGCGTGGGTAGAGTTCAAAGTGGATCTGTGGCGGTCCGCTTGACGCGAACGGAGTCACATTGCAGCCGTTGGCCTGAGCGGTGGCCTGAACATCCGGCGTTCCAACCGGAGTCGGAGACGATGTGGCGATGGCTGTGGCTGATGCTATGGTGGTCTGAACAGGTGAGGTACTGGCGGTCACCGTGGCAGAGACCGACGACGCGGCTACGGCGGCAGTCGAGTTTGGCGCCGGGGCCGGAATGAATCCCTGGCTCGACGGGCTGGACGGTGCCTTGTCGTTTCCACCGCAGGCTGTGCAGAGCAGGACGGTAACCACGGCGGCACTGAGCATCGCGCGGCGCGTGCGATCTTTCACCAAAGCGCTCCCCAAACCCATACAGTTGTTGTCGGGACAAAGGTCACCGGCCTGCGATCCTGGAGGAGATGCCGAGCGCCGTGCCCGCATGCAACCCGTTATTTGCTTCTATCACCAGGCAAAGAACGGCAGCAGTACTGAGGTGAATGCCACCATCGGCCCGGCCCGCCACCACCAGCCATCGGAGCCGGTGTCCAGCTTGCCGCGAAGCACCTCCGGCATCTGCATGAGCTCATAGCTGAAGTACGACCGGCTACGGGCGTCGGGCTGCCGCAAAAAGGCAACGGCGCGTTGCCGAGGACCGGCACCATGACGGCCAACACCGCTGCGCTCATCTCGCCGACCAGCGGGCCGGGCCAGCGCTTCGGACTCATTCACACGGACCCTCCTCTGTACTTACTATCCCACAAGAGGCGATTTTGTTTGTGGGCGTGGCGCATCAACTGACAAAAGAGGGTCAGACTTCTGCAAAGCCGAGGACACTGGGAGGCGTTTCGGAGTCCCGGGCGCAGCAACGAGACCGCAGCGATCGGTGGGACCATGTTCGCGTGGGTTGAGGTGGTTTACGCGCCGGGGGGCATCGGAGTATCAAATCTCGCGCGGCGATCACCGGAAGGCGTGCCATTTCCAGCCGTTTTCGAGATTGCCGTTCGGTGTTGGCTGCAAGGCAGAGACGTGCGTTCGATATCGATGCCAAGCGTGGTCGTAATGCGGTAAAGTCGGTTCGTTGGAGAATGAGAACGAGAGGTCCAGGTTCTGCAGGAGTGCTAGGATTGGCGTTACCTCGACCCGCTTGACCCGCGTGGACGAGTTTTCCTTGTCCGCGTGTTGGGTCCCATACCGGGAATCGCCAAACGACAGTGCTTGGACAATTTCGAAAGGTCTGACGGTGGCCGGAAGAGCCATTGACATCACCACATCGACCGAAGACAGCGACGCCGCCGTACAGTTCCGTACCGCTACGACCAGGGACATGCTGCTCCTGTTTGGACTACAGCGACGTTGCTTCGCCGGCAGCCAGGCGTACGGGCTGGCGACTCTGATCTTCCTGCACGTGTGGCCGCGCGCACGTATTCTGGTGGCTTGCTCAGGTGATCACATCGTCGGCTGTGTTGTCGGCGACACGGACGACGAGCAGACGCGCGTGCTGAATCTCTGCGTCGATCCGGAGTTCAGGCGCAGAGGGATCGCCTCCACCCTCCTGAACATGATCGAGAACTATTTCAGCGCCTCGCACGTCACGTTGATGGTCGAGGACAAGAACCTCGGCGCCCAGGCGCTCTATCGCCTTCACGGGTATCTACCTGTGAGCGATTTGCGCAACTATTATGGCCGGAACCGGCACGGAATTTTAATGCAGAAGCAGCGGTCCTGATCAAACAACGAGGTTCGCCCGGTTATCGTCACGATTTGACACAGACTGTACACTGCCATATATAGCGTAGCTCGTCAGCGGGTGCTGACCAGCACGCTTCACGTGCTGCGAGAGGTCGATGGCAACAGAACCAGTACGCCGCTCACGAGTATCTCAGCAGGTTGTCGTCGAGATCTGCGGGCTGATCCGGCAGGGTGTCTACCAGGCTGGAGATCAGTTACCGCCTGAACGGGAACTGGCGGAGCATCTCCAGGTGAGCCGTCCCTCCCTTCGTGAGGCCCTTCGCGTACTGGAGATGACCGGCATCGTCGAGTCGCGGCACGGCGGCGGCACCTTTGTGCTCGACATGTTCCCCGGCGCCATCATTTCTCCGCTGTCGCTGCTGCTGGAGGCGACTGGCGACACCGTGGGTGAGCTCTGGGAGATGCGCATCATTTTCGAGCCCGCTATCGCGGCTCGCGCCGCGGCACGTGCGACGCCTGAAGCACTCGAGCAGATCGCCAACCTGGTTCACCAACTGTCGGAGTCAGTCGAGCGCGGCGCTGACGACGAGACCGTCGTTCAGATCGACCGCGATTTTCATAACGCGCTCGCCTCCGCCTCGGGCAACCAGGTCGCGGTTCGCGTGCTGGCTCTCATCAACGAACTGCTCCTCGAGGGCCGCCGCCACTTCATCACCTCCGAACAGCGGCGCACCCGCGCGCTCGCATCACATCAAGAGATCCTCAAAGCGGTCCGTGAGCGAGATCCAGGAGCCGCTCGTCAAGCCATGCTGCAGCACCTGGAGGAGATCGAGTCGCTCATTCTGGGCGAGGTCATCACCGCGACGAACGGGCGCGATGAAGTCGCCGTCGCGGAGGATGTCGCGACCTCCACATTCAAGTGACGTCGATGCCGGCCTGTTGACCACGGTTCGGCGCTCGCGTGATCCGCAGGAACAAGGTATGAAACGCCTCGCTTCCTTCACGAATCGCCGCTGGTCCCGCCTCCGGTGCGCCATTGGGATCAGCCTGCTCGTAGCGACGGTGGTAGCACCCGCTTTCTTGTACGCGAACGCGGCCGCGAACGTCCCCGACCGTATCTACTTTCCCGATACCGGTCATTACCTGAGCTACGGCTTTCTCGACTACTGGCGTCATCACGGAGACGTCACGCTCTTCGGCTACCCGATCACCGAAGAATTCCGTGATCCGGAGACTGGCCTGACCACCCAGTACTTCGAGCGCGCCGTTCTCGAATATCACCCCGACAATTCGCCCGGATGGCAGGTCGAACTGCGCCGGCTCGGCGCCGATCTCGCTGCCGGGCGACAGACCGAGACTCCCTTCGTTCCGGTCACCAATCCCGATCCAGCCTGTCGCTTCGCGGCGGAGACTGGACATCAGATCTGCGGCCATTTCCTGAACTACTGGGAATCGAATGGCGCCCTGCCGGTGTTTGGCTACCCGCTGAGCGAGCCGTTCACCGAGCGCGGATACACGGTACAGTACTTCGAACGCGCGCGGTTCGAATGGCACCCTGAGAATCAGGGCACACCATACGTCGTCTTGCTCGGACTGCTAGGACGTGACGCGGCGAACCGGGCCGGAGTCGAACAGGCGCCGCTTGAACCCTCACCGGAGGTTCCCGGCTACGCGCCGGAGCTGTTCAACGCGGGTCCGCTTGAGGTCGATGTCCCGGTGACGTTCCATGCGCAGCAGGACCCGGACTGGTGCGATCCGGCCGACGTGCAGATGTGGCTACAAGCCGTCGGGGTCGACCTCCCGGTCAGTTCCGACACGGCCATTCAGAACTCGATCTGGAATGTTGAGATCGCCAATAACGACGGATTCAGCCTGGAGCAGTGGCACGCTTCACCGTACGCTGTCGCCGTGGCACTGAACGCGTTCGGCGCGCCGCTCCCGGTGGGGGACGCCGCGTTCGACGATATCCAGAGCGCGGGGGCGGCGATATCCCGTGCCGTGGCCGTCGATCACCAGCCGGTGATCGCGCTGGTCGACAACGGGACGCACTACCTCCTGATCACCGGTGTCCTGCTCGGTCCAGGCGGTGTCGAGGCGCCGCCGGAATACGTCACGGTTTACGATCCCTGGACATATGCCAGCGATCGCAGCGGCTACCCCGCCATGGGACAGGGCTCGCGCTGGGATTGGGTCACGTTTTCGACTCGCTTCACACGCGACAGCACCGTAGATCCCGGCATCTGGTCGGGTCGCTGGACGCTCATCGCGTCTGGATTGCCGCTGGGACAGTAGCGCTCCAACCGGAGCGCTACCGATTACTTGATCGCCAGCGCGTTCGCGGGAGATGCCACGCCGCCCAGCTTGTTCAGCGGCGCGGACGTCAGCATAAATTCATACACGCCGTCCTCGGCGCAGGCCGCCGCCAGATCCTCCAAAAAGAACATCTCGCCGATTGGCATCCCCCACAGGGGCAACAGAGTCTGGTGAAGCGAGACCTCCATCGACGCGGGTGGCCAGGCCTCGAAGCTTGGCGCGTCTCCAGCGACCGCCGCGAAATGGGTGTCCCAGAGAAATCGGAACGTCTCGGTACCCTGAGCCACTCCAATGAAGGTGTGCGGTCCGTCGGCGATCTCGGCTCGCTCCTGCTCATTCAAGCCGTTGTACCAGGCGGTCCAGCCCGTGCGCACGAGCAGAATGTCGCCGACTTCGAAGTGGGTTCCCTGCGCGTCGGCCACCTGCTGAAGTTCATCGGCGCTAATCTCAACGCGCTCGCCGGCGACGTGGTGGATGCCCCGCGCGGCCGCCCAGCGCTGGTGATCGAGCAGCACCGCCCGGCCCGCAATGCCCCTCCGCGCCCATGCCTGGATCCCGTTGCGGGTTCCCGGCTTGCCCGTGATGTGGTCCTGCACGGCTTGTCCGTAGAAGCACTGGCACTGAGCACTTCCCATGTGGGTCAGGCCGTCCCAGTGCGTCGACGACTGTGTATTGAAATCGGTGTAGACGTCGTCGTTGACGAAGGGGCGCTTGTTCTTAATGGTGTGGGTCAATCGCTCACGACGGAATAGGGGAGGATCCGGCAACTCGAGGTTCCAGTTCAGCGGGAACGCCTTGCCGGTACGCACCAGCTTCGCGGCCGCGAGCACACGCTCGTCGGTCAGTAGGTTGATGGCCCCGACCTCATCGTCGTCGCCCCAAAGCCCCCAGACCGAATGTTCGGGAAGCCCAAAGGTAGCTGGAAGCTCATCAAACGACGGGAGCACTCTGGGTGTAGTCTGACTCATCTGGGCTCTTCCCTTTCCGTCGAAAGATCGACCTCTGGCAACCAATAGGCGCTGAGCAAGATCGATCCGAGCATCGAACGCGGACGTGAGACTCGGGCTATTCTAGTTGTGACCTCGGCAACCGGTCAAAAGGACCGGTTAGCGCATCGATGACCGGTTATCCGCGAACTTGAAGGTTCGAGGCGTCGGGTGACCGTTCATGGCACGCAAGACGCGGAATTATCTCCGATGTTGTCAGGATTTCCGGGCTCTGTTACGCTCTGGTAAGCCTTGCGGAATACGACCTCAGTACATCGCTGAGGGGTGGGAGGATCCACCCGGTGCTCATCGACGGACGGCTCTGGTTACTCATTGGCCTAAGCATCGCGATGCTTTTCACGATCGAGGCCATTGAAGATTTCACGGACGGCGCCTGGCCGCAAATGCGGCGGTCGTCCGGATATTTCGACGTGCTGGGGAGCTCTCGGGCGCTGTGGATAACCGTGGCGATGCTCGTGCTGCCCGGCCTCGTGCTGACGATCCTCAACCTTGCCGTGCTGGTCTGGCAGGACCTGCCCTACAGCAACACCCTGCTGCTCGGGACGATCTTCATCATCGTCGGCTGGCTTCTCTTTCTCGCCACGACCATCGACCTTGCCGGTATCGGTGAATTCCTCGAGCGGAGTGGGGTGGTCGCGCCGTTGTCGCTGGTGGTGGTCCTGATCGTCGGGGACCTGCTTCTCCTGATCGCCCTCATCCAGATCTTCCCGCACGATCTTCATGCGCTCTTGCCATAGCGCCAGCCGCTGCTACGACATCTCGGCGACCGGGGCGATGGGTTTGGTCTCGGCCGATCCGGCGAGGTAGTAGGTCAGGCTCTGGAGCGCGCTGGTGGGGTCGATCTCGCGTGTCCAGACGTTGGACGGCACCCTCAGAACGACCGGCGCATAGTTCAGGATGGCCCGCACACCCGCCGCGATGAGCTCATCGGCTACGCGCTGCGCCGCGGACGCCGGGACGGCGATAATGCCGATCCGGATGCCCATGTCGCACACCACCTTCCTGATCTCCGCCTGGTCCAGCACGACAACGCCATTCACCTGCTGGCCGACATGATCCGGGTTTCGCGCGAAAATCGCGGCGATGTGAAACGAATTCTCTTCAAAACCGTGATACTGAGCGATAGCCTGGCCGAGATGCCCGAAGCCGACGAGCGCGGCATTCCAGCGACGATCCAGGTGCAGGATACTGGTGATGGCTGCCTCGAGCAGGCTGACATCGTAGCCTTTCCCCTGCTTGCCGAACCGTCCGAAATACGAGAGGTCACGACGAATCTGAGCCGCCGAGACGCCAATACGTTCGCCAAGTTCTTCCGACGAGACGCTCTCGATCTGCTCACCAATCATCTGCCGTAGCGTGCGAACGTAGACCGGCAGCCTCCGTATTACCACGTCCGGGATATCGTCATGTTTCATCGATCATCGTCCATGCACTGGTAGAAGAAGATGCACGCACCAGCGGCCCCGGTCGCCTGCGTCGAGGCAGTTCGCGCTTGAATTCGCGTCTGACAGCCAACCGTGTGTCAGCCCGAGGACGGGGTGCGGTTTCTCGTTTAGGAAAACGGCTGTTATGCTACCATCCAACGGTGACACGGTCAACGCGATCTGAACCCATGCAGATGGCGCCGGTCGAACCGTATCGCTTTCCGCCGTCGGACAGACCTCTATAGCAACGAAAGGACGACATGCTCGTTCGTCTGCGTCTACTGACGCGCGACCGGCAGTTCCGGCGAGTGCTCTTGCCGCTGGTGGTCATGGTATTCATGATTGCCCTGGGCACCATTCTCTATATGATTGTGGAGGGATGGTCGGCCAGCGATTCCCTCTACATGACGATCATCACCATGTCGACAGTCGGCTACCGCGAGGTCCATGATCTCGACGGATCCGGACGGATCGTGACGTCGGCATTGATCCTGATCGGCGTCGGCGTGCTGTACTTCACATTGACCAATCTCTGGGCATGGATTGTTGAGAATCAATTGACCGGGAACCGCTCACAGCAGCAAATTCACAACCGCATCGCAGAGCTTCAAAACCACGTCATCGTCTGCGGCTACGGAAGAGTCGGACAGACGATTGTGAAGGAACTGGTTCAGGACAAGATCCCACTGGTCATCATCGAGGCGAATCCGCAACGTTATGAGCAGTGTGTGGGTGATGAACGCCTCGCGGTGAACGGTGACGCCACCCAGGACTCAACGCTGATCGAAGCCGGAATCGAACGGGCGCGCGGCATCGCCATCGCGCTCGACGACGATGCCAAGAACGTCTTCATCGCGTTGTCGAGCCGCACGCTCAATCCCGATGTTTTGATTGTCTCCAGATCGGGACGCAGAGAGTCGGAGAGCAAGCTCATGCAGGCGGGCGCACACCGGGTCGTCTCCCCGTATGCCATGAGTGGGCAGCGGATGGCCGCCCTCTTCACGCGTCCGGCCGTCGTCGACTTCCTCGACACCACGTTTCACCGGGGTAATGTCGAATTCAACCTTGAGGAACTCGCTATTCCTGGAGATTCGGAACTGGCCGGTCGCACCGTTCAGCAGATTGGCCAGGAGATCGGCACCGGGCTAACGATCCTCGCGATCATCAACGCAGCGGAGCTTCTCCCCAGTCCAAGTCGCGACTACGTGCTGAAACCCGGAGATATCCTGATTGTCGTCGGGCGCGAAGAGCAGCTCTCCCGCCTGAATGATCTGGCGCACCGGAGCGTCGACGCGGCTGCGCCGGTGCTGCGTCAGGATTAGCCCAGAGCCGACTGAAGTCGCTTCCGTGTGGCCGCCGGGTCCCGCTCCTCGTCCGACAGCGTGCTCCAGAGCCGGTCGACCACGTCGTCACACGGTCCGACCCGGTTACCTCCCGACAGCCAGACTGCCACGTGGTCTGGCGAACGGATTCCTCGCCGGTCAGTGATCTGTTCCAAAATCGCATGGCTACCGCCGACCGAAAGAAGATTCACGTCACCGAACGATCGCTCCGTCACGGCAATATCGGATGAGCGGTGTGCATCCAAGGTCGCGAGAAGCGACCGGGCCATGATCGGTCCCAGGGGCGAGTCAAGTGCGGCTGCGGTCACCATCACGCGATGCTGCCGTGGGCCGACTTCTCCGCTCGCGGCATCATCATGTGATCTGGACCACCAATCAGCGATTGGCGGATCCATCGGGTAGCGCGAAAAGGCCCAACGATAGGCGCCGACCAGATCCTGCCCTGGCGCGATGGGCAACAGACTTGGGCCCGAGATCAAGGCTCGGCGCGGGCCATCCAGCAGTTCGAAAAACAGGAGCATCCGCGCCAGACCGATGGCGTCAAGGCCGGACTGCTCGATCACGCGGCCAACCATAGACAACGGTTGACTATCGGGACCGCAGTCGACGGCGCTCACCGTGCGATCCTGCACGTCGACCGGAGTCAATGACAGCGTCGCAAGCTGGTCCAACCGTTCCACCAGTTCACGTCGCGCTTCGATCGACAGGTCGAGCAGCCCATGACGCGCCTCATCATTCAGCGCCAGGAGCCCTGAATAGCCGGAGAGTTTCGCGTCCAGTTCGGCGACGTCCTGCTCAAGCCGCACGAACTCGTTCACATCGACCCCGAGCGCGTCCGCGATTTTCGCGAGCACCGGGAAACTCGGCAGGGTCTGACTCCGCTCCAAACGGCTCAGATGAGACGGCGAGACCTCGGCTTCGTCGGCAAGCTCATCCAACGTCAGCCCGCGCGATCGACGCATTCGTCTTACCGCGGGTCCAATTCGCTGGCGTTGAACCGAGTGACGATTCATCGTCGGCACCCCTCCATACTGCCGTCGCGCCGGACGCGACAGTCTTCAATCCGCTTTGCCGTTCTTGCCGCTCATGCCAATAACTTGTCGACGTTATTCGCATGATCGACGCCAGGCTTCTCACGATGGTCAAACATTGACTGCCCCAAAGAATGTTCCTGCGAGGCCCAACATCCGGCACAATTCCGCGCAGGTCTCAACCAATTGCTTCCAGATGATTCCTATTTCTCATTTATCTATTGACAATGGCACGCTATAGCGCTAGGATCTGAACTGTTAGGAGGCAGACGAGTGTACATTTCGCCATCAACCTGTCCGACCTGTGGCCACCAGCTCGACGTGCGAGAGCTTCACTGCTCCCAGTGCGACACGACTGTCCGCGGCAGATGGGAATCTAACGTGTTCGGTCGCTTGACCGAGGATCAACAGACTTTCCTGCGCATTTTTGTCCGGAGCCGCGGCAACCTGAGTGAGGTGGAGCGCACACTCGGCGTCTCCTATCCGACCGTTCGGGCCAAGCTCGAGGAAGTTATCGCGCTTCTCGAGGAAGCACCCGGCGAGGTGGCCCCCGCTCCGGCAAGCCGGGATGAAGTGCTACGCCAGATCGCCAGTGGTCGACTCAGCGTCAACGAAGGACTGATTCGGCTTCAGGGTCTCGGCACGAGTAACGAGGGGAACTCATGACAGAGGAGCAACGATTCAAAGTTGAGGGGCTATCTCGCATCAACATCGAGGTCGATGCACGCGACGTGATCGCGGAATGGACAGATGTTGACGAGATCACCGTCACAGGAGATCGGATCGACGCCACCATCGAGGCAGATGAACTGTTTGTCACGTCGGACACGGGCAGAGGGAACAACCCCGGCTATGTTGCGATTGAACTCCCGACGCGTCCGATCACCAGCGCCTTCAAGGTGCAGCGGGGTGATCTCCGGCTCACCAATCCGCAGGGCCGTGTCGAGTTGGAAGACGACAGCGGCGACATCAGTGTTGGTCAGGGGACCGGAACGATGACGATCGCGAGCGGCCGGGGAGACATCAAGCTGAGTGACTACGGCGGAGAGGTTGTCGTGAACAGCGGCTCCGGCGACAAGAAGCTCACCAACGTCGAGGGAAACCTCACAATCCGGTCAAGTAAAGGCGACATCCACATCGCCGGCGGAGCGGGCGCGACCGTCATCGCGAGTGCTTCTGGTGACATCCATGTGACGGGGCGCGACTGCGACGAACTCACACTGGCCGGAGCCAAGGGTGACGTCTCGATCTCGGGCGGGGCGCTCGGCCGGAGCGCGATCAGCACGGCCTCGGGTGACATTTCCTGCCACGCCGACCTGGCTGTCGACAATTTCGAATTCAATGCCTCGTCGGGCGATATTTCGCTCGCGATCCCGCGCGACCTTCCCGCACGAGTCGATGCCGCGACCACCCGTGGAAGCATCACGACCGACCTCCCGCTCGTTGCCATCGCCCAGCGCGGACCGCGCAACCCGCATGGGAAGCGGTTGGTCGGCAGCACGAGCGATTCCGATGAGCGAGCCAGTATCACCCTGCGCACCTCAAGCGGCGACATCGACGTTCGCTGGGCGGGCAATACCGCGACGAGAGCGCCGCGACCAGCACCGGCTCCGGTCACGCCGGAACCATCCGTCGACGTCAACGTATCAGACTCGACCGCCGATGTGCTGCCGACCGCACATGTGCTTCCGCCCGATGATCGCAAGAAAGCCATCCTCTCGGCACTGGCCGACGGCTCGATCTCCGTCGAGGAGGCCGGCATGCTGCTCGATGCGCTCGAGCGCGCCCCAGCAGCGGAAAACGGAGTCAAACAGTGAACGCCATCGAGGCAATCGACCTGGGACGCACCTTTCGTCGCTCAAAACGACTTTTTGGCCGATCGAGCGAGTTCGTCGCCGTGGACGGGGTCAGCCTGGCCGTTGAACCGGGAACCATCTATGGATTGCTCGGTCCCAACGGCGCCGGGAAGACCACGACGATCAAGATGCTGTCGACACTCCTCATCCCCTCCACGGGCACGGCATACGTCGCCGGCTTTGATGTGGTGCGGCAGGAGCGAGAGGTCCGGCGCCGGTTGGGTGTCGTGCTCGGCGGCGATCGCGGACTCTACGGCAAATTATCGGCCCGCGACAATCTGATCTACTTCGGCCATCTCTATGGCATGCGCAATGATCGTCTGGACCACCGTGTGAACGAGATGCTGGACCTCGTTGGATTGTCTGACCGCGCCGGAGACCGCGTCGAAGGATTCTCACGCGGCATGAAGCAACGCCTCCACCTCGCGCGCGCGTTGCTGCACAACCCGCCTGTCGTCTTCCTCGATGAGCCAACGATCGGACTTGACCCGGCCTCCGCCGTCAATCTTCGTCAGATCGTGAAGTCATTGATGCCCGAGCATACGGTACTGCTCACCACGCACTATCTGCAGGAGGCGGACGAACTCTGTGACCGGATCGCGATCATCGACCGCGGCACGATCCTGCTGGAGGACACGCCGGAGTTGATCAAACGACGCGTCGGATCGGGACGCCGGTACCAATTGAAGGTCAACGGCTCCCCCAACGGCTCAACGCTCTCCTCGCTGCGCGATCTACCGTCTGTCGAGGAGGTCGAATCCGCCCCATCACTCGACGGCTACACCGAGTTCACCATCCGCTCGAGTAGCGGCCAGGGCGTGCTCGACAACGCGGTGCGGGTGCTTCATGGACAGGGTGTCCAGATCGAGTCGATCCAGTCGCTGGAGCCGAGTCTCGAAGACGCGTTCCTCTCACTTACGGACGGGGCACTGTCATGACGACTGGACAAGCAGGTTCAGGCAGCGGTGACACGTTTGGGTTGCGACTCGGTGATCTGGAGCGACAGACGCGACGTGCCGAAACCAGAGATGCGCTCGGCGTCTGTTTGTCGACCGCGCGCTCGTACGTCGTTCGCCACCTGGCCTACATCGTCGACATCATTCGCTGGCCGATGTACCCGACCTTCTACTTTCTGACGCTGGTACTGGCCTACCGCATCGCCGGGCGGACCATCGTCGATGGATTCGACGCGCGCGGCTACCTTCTCGTCGGGACGATCGGCGTCATCCTCTGGCAATCGAATCTCTGGGCCGGAGGCTACGCCATCGAGGCCGAACGTCACGAAGGAACGATCAACGCCCTGTTTCTCACGCCGGCCAGCCGGGCCGCGGTCGTGCTCGGGTACGCGCTGGGCTCGTTGTCGGTCTGGATCCTTCCCAACATGCTCATTCTGGGTGGCATCGGGCTGGCGCTCCACGCCGACATTCAGGTCAACGATCCGCTCGCGGTCGTGGTGTCTCTGCTCTGCCTCGTGGTCGCCACGTTCGCCCTGGGATTCGCGGTCGCCGGGATCTTCGTCCTGTCGCGACGCGCGAACCTGCTGGCGAACTTCCTTCAGAGCCCGATCTATCTCCTGAGCGGCATGCTCGTTCCGGTCGCATCGCTGCCACCGGCGATGCGCTGGCTGGCGGCGGTCTTCCCGCTCAGTGCCGGGATGGACGCACTCCGTCAGAGCCTGCTCGGCGGTGCCGGAATCGGGGACGTGAGTGGCGACCTGGCGCGCCTGCTGTTTCTATCAGCCGTACTCTTCTTCTTCGGTCTGTTCATGCTTCGGAGGGTCGAACATGTCGCAAAACGCGGCGCCGAACTCGATTTTGACTGAGATGCACGCCGCATATGCGGCCTGGATCGCGATGTCCAAAGAGCACATTGATGACGTCGTCCGGCAGGGCCGACTGGCGATCTGGGCGATCCGACCCCTGTTCGATCTGTCGATCGCGGCCCTGATCTACGCTGGAGGGCAACGGGATCTGATTCCCTACATCGTCGTGGCCATGACCGCCAACACGCTGGTCTGGAATACGATCTTCTGGGTCGGCGAGATTCTGGACCGGGAGCGAGTGCGTGGAACGCTGATGTGCCTCTTTCTGGCACCATGCTCGCGCCTGAGCTGGCTTATCGGCTATGCCGGTTCGGGAATCGTCGAGACCGCGGCGGGAGCATTCGCCATCGGCGTGGGAGGAATGCTCCTATTCGGAGTGCGGTTTGACCCAAACTTCCTAACCCTGTTCGTTACGTTGGGTCTCTTTGTCGCCTCTCTGCTGGGCATCGGCCTCATCATGAGCGGTCTCGGACTCATCACCAAGCACTCCAACGAATTGTCGAATCTGGTCTTTCCTGTCCTGACACTGCTCGGAGGTGTCTACTATCCAGTCAGCCAGCTCCCGTGGCCATTGAACGATATGGCCCGAGCCCTTCCTCTGGGCTATGGCTTCCAGGCCCTCTCCGACGCGGCACTCCATCATGCCTCGCTCGCAGATGTCTCGGGCTCGCTCCTCCCACTTCTGGGGTTCGCTCTGGTACTTCCGATAACCGGCGCGTTCGTCTTTCGCCTGCTCGAGCGCTCGGCTCGCCGCCAGGGCGAGCTGGAGCTCTACTGATGGTCCAAATCGCATAAGTCGCTGATCCCAGATCAATCGATCCGTTCATCAACCGGCGCCCCTGCGCTCGCGTCGCTGGGCCACCGGGAAGGACACCTTTGTCTCGTCAACGGTCAAATGGGGAGCCGTCGCAATGAACCAAGAACCGGTCCGAACGTCAGAAAGACAGCGAGCGCCACTGATAGCCCTACTCTGCGCCAATGCCGTATCGCAGTTTGGCTCCGTGTTCACCTTTGTCGCGCTCCCCTGGTTCGTCTTGCAGACTACGGGAAGTGCGTCTAAAGCCGGTGTCACCGTGGCGGCTGACGGGGTTCCGATCTTCATCGCGGGGCTGCTCGGCGGTGCGATCGTTGATCGGATCGGCTACAAGAAAGGGAGCGTACTTTCCGATCTGCTCAGCGCCCTGGCTATGGCATCGATCCCGCTCCTCTACTTGACCACCGGAATCGCGTTCTGGCAGCTGCTCATCCTGGTCTTTCTTGGTGCGCTGGTCGCCTTGCCTGGACGGACCGCGCAAACGAGCATGATCCCGGAACTGGCCGAAAGCAGCGGCATGACACTGGAGCGAACCAATAGCCTGACTCAGGCCATTCGCCGCGCCGCGCTCCTGTTCGGACCGCCGCTCGCCGGCCTGCTCATCGCGATCGTTGGCGCCAGCACCGCGCTCTGGATCGATGCGGCGTCCTACGTCGTCTCGGCATTCATCGTGACGATCGGCGTTCCGGGTACGGTCGTCCCCCACGACGGCACCAAGTCGTCGATGTTTTCCGGGACGCTCGACGGCTTCCGCTACCTGCTGCGCGACCGGCTACTCCTGGCGCTCGCCATCTCCACCGCGGTCGCCAGCATCATCTCGGAGCCACTGTACGCGATCGTCTTTCCGGTCTATGCGCGCCAGATTCTGCATTCCGCGGTCAGCCTTGGTCTGATGTACTCCGCGCTCGCGCTTGGATCCCTCGGCGGACTCGCAATCTACGCGGTTTTCAGTGCTCGCCTGCCACGTCGGCTCATCTTGCTTGGGGGTATATCGATCGTGGCCGCGTGTTACTGGGTGCTGGTCACGCTGCCATCGCTCCCGGTCTTGCTTGTGACGATCGCAATCGACGCAATCTGCTTCGAACCGATCAACCCACTCGTCTCGTCGCTACTACAGGAGCGCGCGCCGGTCGATGCACGCGGGCGCGTGATCGGAACGTTCAACGCCGTCGGGATCGGCACGCTTCCGATTGGCGTGCTGATCGGCGGGTTCCTCTTGAACGGTTTCGGCGTCGTGCCGACATTGGTGGTCATCGCGGCCGGCACGTCGATGCTCGCGCTATCGCTGTTCTCGGTTCCGGCCTTCCGAGAGCTATCCTCCGATTCTGCCTCGCAGTGTACTGAGATCACTCCCGCAACCGGCTCGAGACCAGCGCAGTGACGCTGCCGAACAGCACGTGGTTGAGCGCTTCGCCCAGCACCGCTTTGGCAGGTTTCGACCATGGAGCGCGCGTGATCCCCAAAAGTGGACCGATCACACCGACCATGCCAAAGTAGACCGCCGAGGCGAACGCCAGGCCAACGAAAAAGGAGTTGGACTGCGACAGACCGCGCACCGCGCCATATTCGGCACCCAGACCCGCACTCAGAATGAGATGCTCGGCTATGGCCAGCTGCTTCTCTTCCTCCTGATCGGTGTACCGGGCGAAGCCCAGCATCTGCTCGATGCCCTGCTCGTACTTATCGGGGAGTGTCTGCTGGATGATGTCCGCTTCGATTCCAATCGTTCGCACGGCCAGCATTGCCAAACCTCCGGCTAACCCACCGGCGGCGCCTGCACCAACGTTTCGTATGAAGCTCATAGTCGCGCAACTCCTCCCAGGCTATGCGAAAATCTCGTGCGTCCGAAAACGCAATCTTGCGGCCCGCAACTACGTGGAAGAACGAGATTGTCAACCGCCGCGCCACCGAAGTGCGATAACTGAACCAAATGTCATTCGCCTGCCCCATCAATGGGCGATGACATGCCCAGCGAAGGAGAGCCCTTGACTTACGCGCCTGACGCCGTACAGCTCGTTCGTAGGCCGCTGCTGCTGCCCTCACCACTGCAGCGCTACACGTCACTCCCGTTTCACGTCGACCGCCGGGGCGAGATCACCTTCATCGCGTCCGGCGGAGACAGCCCCGGCGAGCGGATGGTGCTGATCATCTCCAACGTCAGCCCATCGACGGTGATCCGTGAGGCCAATGACGTCTTCGGCCGTGGCGCATATTCGATCGTGATCGAGTCGGGAACGAACCCGGCATTGGTCGAGCATCTCGACCAGGCTGGATGGACCATCGACGAGGACGAGCCCGCTATGCTGCTCCGGCCTATTCCCCCCATTCCGGAGCAATCCAGTCACCTGCGAATCGAGCCGGTGACGACTCAGGAGCAACTTGACGATTTTCTGAACATCTCCGAGACCGGCCGCCGCTGGATTCCGTCACTTGAAGCCGCCACCGATCCGCAGGTCTGCCTGCTGCTCGGGTACCTCGACGACGAGCCGGTCGCGACCTCACGCCTCAATTGTCTTGACGATCTGGGAGAGATCAACGGGGTCGTGACCGATCCGGCGTTCCGGCGCCGCGGCTTTGGGACCGACATGACGTGGGCCGCCATCGCGGTGGGTGTAGAGCGCGGCTGCACGGCGATCATGCTGACCGCCTCGGAGATGGGATACCCGGTCTACCGGAAGATGGGCTTTACAAAGGTCTGCAGCTACCGCACGTACATGCCGCCCGAAGACCAGGATTAGTGCGACTTCGGCAGTCCCAGCACATGCTCCGAGAGATAGTTGAGCACCAGCTCCTGGGTGATCGGCGCGATCTTATACAGCCGAACCTCTCGCCAGAGACGTTCGACGTGGTGGTCCCGCCGGTAGCCCCGACCGCCAAATATCTGCAACGCGGCATCGCACGCCGTGAAACCAGCATCTGCCGCCAGGAGCTTCGCCGCATTGGCCTCGGCTCCGCACGGCTCGCCCCGGTCGAACAGCCACGCCGCCTTCAGCGCCATCAGTTCGGCCGCACCCAGGTCGGCCCAGGCTCGTGCGAGCGGATGGGCAACGGCCTGGTTCTGACCGATTGGACGGTCGAAAACCGACCGCTCGCCCGCATATTCAACCGCCAGATTGAGCGCCGCGCGGCCGATTCCGACCGACTCCATCGCGATCACAATCCGCTCGGCGTTCAGTCCGTCGATCAGGTGGTAGAAGCCACGTCCGACCTCACCGATAACGTCCTCGTCATGCACGACGAGATCGGTAATCACCAGTTCGTTCGAATCGACCGTATTGCGGCCAAGCTTGTCGATCACGGTGAGTCTGCAGTGGGACGGGTCGAGATCGATGAAGAACAGGGTCATGCCAAGAAACGGTCGTTCGGGATCACGCGGTGATGTCCGCGCCAGGATCAGCGTTTTGTGCGCGTGTTGGGCATTCGAAAGCCAGGCTTTCGCCCCGTTCACGACCCAGTGATCGCCGTGCCGTTCGGCACGCGTCTCGATTCGAGACGTGTCCAGGCCCGCGTTGGCTTCGGTGACGCCGAATGACATGCGAAGCTCGCCGCTGGCGAGCCGTGGCAGATAGCGACGCTTCATCGAATCCGAGCCATGTTTGATGATTGAGAAGGGCGGAAAGATCGCCAGGTGCACCGGAGACGCGCCACTCGTGCCGGCTCCGCTGGCGCAAACGGCATGCAGCAAAAGCGATGCTTCGGTCACGCCAAGGCCTCGCCCGCCGTACTCCTTGGGAACGATCGTGCCGAACCACCCGGCATCCGCCATGGCATTCACGAATTCCGATGGATAGGCATCGACCCGGTCCTTTTCACGCCAGTAGTCAAGCGTAAAGCGGGAGGCGATGGTCTCGACATCACGTACGACCAACTGCTGAGTTTCGCTCAGTCCGAAATTCATCTGCCCTCCCACCGCCGGTCCTCACATACGCGCTACGGGGAATAGTCCCGCCTGTGGTAACGATGTAACACTTGCACGAAGCGACAATCGACCAGCCGCACCGATCCGTCACGTTAAGCCGAGAGGAGTCGACACAGCATGAGTGCGACCTACAAAACGCCTGATCCGCAACTGAAGGACGAGATCAGCAAGGATGGAGCGTTCGTCCGCCAGGAGTACAGTATCCGCGATCGCATCACGGCGGACGGCAGTTCCGGCTTCAAGGCCGAATCAGGACGCTATCACCTCTACGTCTCGCTCGCCTGCCCCTGGGCACACCGCTCGATCATTGCCCGCAAGATCCTCGGGCTGGAGCCGATCGTCTCGTTGTCGGTGGTCGATCCGATTCGCGATGACAAGGGCTGGCGCTTCACCGCAGGACCCGGCCACACAACCGACCCGGTGAATGGGTTCTCCTACCTGTCGGAAGCGTATCTCGCCACCGACCCGGACTACACCGGGCGCTACACGGTCCCATGTGTCTGGGATCGCACGACCAACCGGCTGGTCACGAACAATTTTCCCGACATTACCATCGATCTCGAGACGCAGTTCACCGAATACGTACGTCCAGAGATCGACCTCTACCCTGACGCGCTGCGTGACGACATCGACGAGATCAACGAACTCATCTATCACGACGTCAACAACGGGGTCTACAAAGCAGGCTTCGCCGTCAGCCAGGAGTCGTACGAGACGGCGTTTGACGCCCTCTTCGCTCGCTTCGACTGGCTCGAGGAGCGTCTCTCGCGGCAACGCTTCCTCGTTGGCAACCAGATTACCGAGGCGGACATTCGGCTCTTCCCGACGCTCGTGCGCTTTGATTCAGTCTATTACAGTCACTTCAAGTGCAATCTGCGTCGGCTGATCGACTACCCGAATCTCTGGAACTACACGCTCGATCTCTTCCAGCGACCGGGATTTGGAGAGACCGTCAACTTCGATCACATCAAGCGGCACTATTACGGCACACACCCGCAACTGAACCCCATGCGCATCGTGCCAAAGGGCCCGTCCATCGACTGGACAACGCCGCACGACCGGGATCGGTTTCCAGACGAGACAGCGTGGCGGTAAGCAACGTTCAGAGAACGACACCTTGAGAGGCAAGCACATGGGCAGGCCCTGTGCCTGCCCTTTTCGATGAACTGACCCGGTTTCGCTTGTCGCAGATTAATGCCGGCGGATCAAGACGCGTGCGCCACCGTCACGGGCCGCCGGTCTCGCCGAAGCAGCACCACGAGCGCGACCAGTGAGGCAATCAACGCGGCGATCGCGACAACCTGCGCCTCCTGCAGGCCCCAGAACCAGACGCGTTCCTGGCGCATGTAGCTGATCAGGAATCGAGATGAGGCGTACAGCGCGCCGAAGAGCGCGAAAATGACGCCGTTTGGAAGATCTCGCTTCCGCAGTTGCCAGAGGATCCCCAGAATTGCCAGGTTGATGAGTGCGTCGTAGACCGGGTAAGGATAGGTCGGTACGCCGATCAGGTTGGCCGGCAGCAGATCCTTGGCATTGGTGTACGTCACCGAGAAGAAGGAAGAGGTCGGCGCTCCCCAGGCGTCACCGTTGATGAGGCAGCCGATACGGCCGAACGCTTGGGCCAAAATGAGGCCAGGCGCGATCGCATCGATGACCTGGAGCGTCGGCAGTCTGTAATAGCGGCAGAGCGTCAGGACGGTGACGAACCCGCCAAACACGGCGCCGTAGACCGCGAGTCCACCATTTTGCAGCGCGAAGATCTGCAGCGGGTGGTGAAAATGGTAGGTGGGATGATCGATCACGTAGAACAGTCGCGCCCCGATAATGCCTCCGGCGACGGTCCAGTAGACCATGTTGTCCCAGTGAGCCATCGTAATATGCTTACGAACAAACTCGAGTCGCGTGAGAACGACCGCCATGACGATGGCGACCAGAATCGCGACGGCATGCCACGCAATGACGACCGGCCCGATCGTGATCAGGTTCGGGTCCATGCCTATTGTGAAATGGAACACGCTGCATCTCCTCCAACACCGATGTAGGAGGCAATTGTGCCACTTTCGCGCGCGGCGATGTCATCGAAATCAGCGCGCGACACCGAACGATTCTCCGCTCAACAGTATAATTAGGATGTCCGCTGCTCACCGTGCGACCACCGCTTACATCACGCCGGAGGAACAACCACACCATCATGCTGCTTGAGCTGGCTATTCGAGATTTCGCCATCATTCGCGAATTGCGCATCCCATTCGCGCCTGGATTCAATGCTCTCACGGGCGAGACGGGCGCCGGGAAGTCGATCATCATCGATGCCCTTGGCGCGGTACTCGGTGCGCGCGTATCGTCCGATCTGGTACGAACCGGCGCGCCCGGCGCCTGGGTCGAGGCGCTCTTTGACGCCCAGACGCTGGCATCTCGCGCGGAGTTTCAGCAAATCCTGGTCGAGAACGGACTTGCCCTGGAAGACGGTTGCCTGATCCTCACGCGTGACATCAATGCGAACGGGCGGAGCGTGGCTCGCGTCAACGGCCGCACCGTCACGGCCAGCACACTGGCAGCCGTCGGTGCGTTCCTGGTCGACATCCACGGTCAGAGCGAGCACCTCTCCCTCTTGAAACCCGCCATCCACCTCGACCTGCTCGACCATTTCGCCGGCACCTCTGAATTACGCCGTCAATTCAACGGGCTGACGCACCGCTACAACGAGGTCGCCAGGCGCATCGCCGAAATCCAGTCTAACGAACGAGAACGTGAGCGACGCCTCGACATGCTCCGCTTCCAGGTCGAGGAGATTGAAGCCGCGGGGCTCCGTTCCGGCGAAGAGGAAGACCTGGATCAGGAACGCACGGTGCTGGCAAATGCCGAACGCCTGGCGCTGCTCGCCGCTGAAGCGCATCAACTACTCGAAGGCGGCGATGAATCGAGCGCCGAACCGGTTCCGGCGGCACTCGACAACTTGCGCGTGGCCGTGGAGCGCATCGAAGAATTGGCCCGCATTGACCGCGAGAACGAGGGACTGGCGACCCAGCTGCGAGAGGCACAGTTCCTGCTCGAAGAGTGCGCACTTGCGATCCGATCCTACGCCGACCGTATCGAGGCCGACCCCGCGCGCCTGGAAACGATCGAGGACCGACTGGCACTGTTGAAGCAGCTCAAGCGGAAGTACGGCGCCACGATCGACGAAGTTCTGAGCTACTGGGAACGCGCCGCCAACGAACTGGACGACCTGAATAACAGCGAGCAGCGTGTTGAGGGTTTGCGTCAGGAACTGGACCAGATCCGGCGCGAGCTCGGACGTGCTGGCGGCAGAACTGTCACGCCAGCGCCGGGCCGCCGCGCCGGGTCTGAAGCAGCAAGTGGAGCGCGCCATGGTCGAGCTGAACATGGGACGTGCCGAGTTCGAGGTTGACTTCGCTCGCTTCGGCGGCTCCGCGACAATTCTCGTCAACCAGGATGGCGTCGAGCGCGAGGAACCGTTCGACGTGACCGGAATCGATCGGGTCGAGTTCCTGATCGCGCCGAATGCTGGAGAGACGCCGAAACCGCTTGGGCGCATCGCTTCCGGCGGTGAGATGGCGCGGCTGATGCTGGCGCTGAAGTCAATTCTTTCGTCCGAGGACGAGACGCCCACCCTGGTGTTCGACGAAGTCGACGTCGGCGTTGGCGGCCGGAGCGCCCAGCCGGTTGGTGAGAAGCTCTGGGGGCTCGGCGAGCGACACCAGGTGCTCGTCATCAGTCACCTTCCACAGGTTGCCGCCTTCGCGGAATCACATTTCAAGATCACTAAACTCGAACAGCAGGGCCGGACCGAGACGCGGGTCGATCGGCTCGACGCCGCCGAACGCCTCGATGAACTCGCCGCCATGCTCGACGGCCATCCGCCGACGGCGGAATCGCGCGAAAACGCCCGCGCCATGCTCGACCGGATCGAGCAGTGGAAGCAGTCGCGGTCCAGCACGGCAGGCGTTGTCTGAGCGAAAAAGACCCGATGGTATACTCGCGAGATGAATCAGAGACTGTCGTTTCACATCCAATTTCGACCAGGAGGTCCGCATGCAGCCCAATATGAAGATGCTCCAGCAGATGCAGAATCGCATCCAGAAGATGCAGCAGGAGCTGGAAGAGACCGACGTTGAGGGTACCGCCGGCGGCGGCGCCGTGCGGGTCACGGTCAATGGCCTGCGTACCGTGAAATCGGTCAAGATCGACCCGGACGCGGTCGATACTGAAGACATTGGGATGCTGGAGGACATGGTTCTGGCGGCGATCCAGGAAGCCATGAAATCCGCTGAGGATCTGGCTTCGCAGAAGATGGGCGCGATCACTGGCGGGATCAATATTCCCGGACTGATGTAGGCGTTCGATCCCCATTCCCCGTATCGAACACGTTCACGCTGCTCGAACCCGCTGACCGGGTACGGGCAGCGTCTGTGTTCGGCGATTGGTCAAGGTCTTCGGTTCCGCGCGGGCGAACCTCTTGTTCGCTGCGGGCCAGCGATCTCCCTCTGACGGGCGACACTGATGTTCGTTCGCCCTGAACGCGAGCAAGTTCCCATCGTTCCCCTCGCTGGACAGGTTCCACGCTGCTGGGTGACAATCACGGATGCGAACCTGGCGAACCGCCAATTGTAGCGGCGGTTATCAATCACGGAGGCTTGATGGTACGACTTGGTGTGATGATCGAGGCCCAGGAGGGTCTCACCTGGCAGCGCTGGGACCGACTCATCGACACGGCTATTCAGAACAACTTCGACTCGCTCTGGCGGTCCGATCATCTCTTTTCAGTCATGGGTATCAGCGATCGCGATCAACTCTCACTCTGGCCCTCGCTGACACTCGTCGCGGCTCGTGACTCCAACCTCGAGTTCGGAGCGCTCGTCTCCCCCACCACCTTCCGCCATCCCGTAATGCTGGCCAAAGACGCCACCGCGCTCGACAACCTGTCGAACGGGCGCTTCTGGCTTGGAGTTGGCGCGGGCTGGAACGAGCAGGAACACCGTGCTTTCGGCTTTCCATTGCCGCCTCTCAAGGAGCGAATGGATCGGCTCGAGGAGTCCATTGAGGTGATCAAGCTCCTCTGGTCCGGCAGACCGGTCACCTACGGTGGGGATCAATTTCGGCTCGACGAGGCACAGATGCGCCCGGTGCCGACACGGCCGGGCGGCGTTCCGCTGATGATCGGCGGATCGGGCGAGAAGCGCACGCTGCGGATGGTAGCGCGATTCGCCAACGAATGGAACACCACCGCGTCGAGTCTGGATGTCTACCGGCACAAGGTGGACGTGCTTGAGCAGCACTGCCAGGACATTGGACGCGACAGCTCTCAGATCGCGAGGTCGATGATGGTTGGACACATCATCGGCGCCGATGAGGCCGAACTCAAAGAGCGGGCGTCGCGCATTCAGCGGATCATTCCATCCACACAGAATATGCCGGTCGAAGAGGTGATTTCGACCATGCGTGAGCGTGGCTGGCTGGTGGGCACGCCGGATGAAATCGTGGATGCCATTCAGGCTCGCGCCAAACTTGGCGTGTCGCGCATCATGCTCCAAACGCACGATCAGGAGGACATGTCCGCCCTCGAGCTCTTCGCCAAGGCGGTAATGCCCAACGTCGCTTCGATGTAGTTCACTCTCGTAGACGGTCTCGAACAACAAGAAACAGGGATCCGACAATTCGGATCCCTGTTTTGCTCTGCAGGCTCGCCGCCAACCTGACGGGCGTCGGCTGGTCTATTTCCCTTCGAGCTGGCGGATGTGCAGCACGAGCTGCCATCGCTGCTCGGGAGTCAGAATGTTGCCGAACGCCGGCATATGTTTGATGCCGTTGGTCAGGTAGTAGTAGATCTCGCCGTCAGACAGCCCCGCGACGTCGCTCGCCGTCAGGTTCTTCGGGAGCGCGATCTGTTGATCCTGCGGCAATCCCTGGTTCGCCGCTTTGAAATAGATCACCATGAACGCGTTGCCCTTGGCCGGGTTTGGCGTATCGAGGCCGAGGCCTTGCTGTCCATGACACTGCACGCAGTTCAGCGCGAAGAGGTCGGACCCGGCCTTCAGGTTTGCGTCGCTCGCGTCAAGCGGATTCTTGATCCCTTTGGCCTCATCGAGCGTGTAGTTCGTCGGCGCGGCCGGACCTGTATTCACGAACGGACCATAGGCCAGCGTGGCCATCGTCTTCTGATTGACCTGGATCGCCCCATTCGGCGAATCGAGTCGCGGCGGCTCCTGCGCATGCCATGAGGGCGAGTAATGCATGCCGCTATAGAAGTCAATCGGATAGGTGTTCGTCGAATCACATCCTGCCGCAACGAGCAGGAGCATCGACGCCGCCGCGAACGCCCACAATCGTGGCCGAACTCGCGCGAGCCGAGTCTTCGCTTGTGCGAGACTCCCGACAGCGCGAATCATGCGCGGGCTCCCTTCCCTCGTGGTCCTCGTGTCACCGCCGGCGCGGGAGCGGGGGCGGCCGCCATCTTGACATCTTCAGCACCGGTCAGCCGGAGCGCATCAACCGCGCTCTTCACCCGCTCTTCCGGCGAATGCACCAGGATGCCGATGTACCCATCGGTGATCCGGGTATCGTACACCTCGCGAACGAACCGCGGCAGTCGCGACTCGAAGATCGCGCCCAGCACCGTGAAGATCACCGCGGCAAGCATCGTACCTTCGTACATGATGATCACCATCGGAGGGATGGAGAAGAGCGGCTTGCCATCCGTCACCATCGGGTAGACCACCTGCGTGCCGCCGGTCACAAGCAGACCGACCGCGAACCCGCAGCAGGCGCCGACCACGGGCCAGAGGCCCAGGCGGCTCGTGCTGTGGTCGTGCCCGAACGCACCTTCAGGATATGGCGCGTTCGTCAGGACCTCGAAGTCCTCGCGGTGTATACCAGCCTCTGCCAGCTTGTCGACTCCAGCGATCGCCGCGTCCAGATCGCTGTACAGTCCTAGAACATCGTGTGTTGCCATCGGCACTCTTCCCCTCTAGAACTCGCGAATGATCGCTGGAACTCTCGCCTTACCAATTTGGATCTCATCGGCAAAGTACTGGCCCTCTTTCTCTTCCCAAACTGACACCGGAGGGAACAGTTTCGAGAAGACCATGAACAGGAACGGCACGAGCGCAAACGAGCCCAAGACGAACGTTATTTCAAGTATGCTCGGGCGGTAGAAGTTCCAGTCGAACGTCCACTCGTATTTGCGCTCGAGACCAGGGACGACCAGCCAATAGCGCTCGGACCACATTCCGATGTTGACCATGATCGAGGTCCAGAACATTAGCTTGATGTTGCGGCGGAACTTCCGGAACATCCAGATCGGCACCGGAATGAAGTAGCCAAAGATGAAGATCAAGGCGAGCAGCATCGTGTATGGCCACTCCAGGAACCGCATGTGCATGATCGCGACTTCGCGCGGATCCTGATTGAAGAGTGCGAAGAAGACGTCCAGCATGAAGAAGAAGATCCAGCCCGTCGCGACGACCACCAGCAGGCGGCCAATCGCGTCGAAGTGTTCCTCGCGTATGTACTTGTCGAAGCCGAACATCCATCTCATGAGCGCCATGAGCGTTACCACGGCGGACACACCGGAGTGCACCGCTCCGATAACGAAATATGGCGCCCAAACGCTCGTGTGCCAGACTGGATCGAGCGAGAACGAAAAGTCCCACGAAACGATGCTATGCACCGACACGAAGATCGAAAGCATCAATGCTGCCAGCAAGAAACCGGTCGCGGTTTGAATCATCCACTGGCGCTCGCCGTTCTGCCAGCCGAGTGCCATCACCTTGTAGAGACTTTTGCGCCAACCGGTTGAACGGTCACGCAGGAGCGCGATATCCGGCACGGTCGTGATGTAGATAAAGAGAATCGTACCGGTCAAGTAGGTGAAGACGGCGCTGGGGTCCATGACGAGGGCCGAGCGAACGTCCGGGAAGATCCCACGCCAGAAGTCGTACGGGAACACCCAGTACATCGTGCGCCACGGACGGCCCGTGTGAATGAACGGGAAAGTCATGGCCGTCATAAGGCTGAACATCGTCATGACTTCAGCGGCACGAGTCACGGGGCGTCGCCATTCCGCCTGCGTCAGTCGCAAGATGGCCGAAATCATCACGCCTGCATGACTAATACCGATCCAGAACACGAAGTTCACGATCATGAAGCCCCACATGCCGGGGCGATTGAGACCTGTTACTCCAAGTCCCCAGTAGAACATCCAGCCGACCGCGAATGCCCACGCGGCCAGGATCGTGCCCAACACAATGAACCCGATCCACATCCACATCGTGGTCCGAGTCACCGGCAGAAGGAGTTCTTCTATGACTCCCATCTGGGGCAACTGCCGCCGTTCTTGCATACCGTTCCTCCACGCGCTCTCTACGGACCCGACCTAGAAGTCCGGCTTCCCAATCACCATTACTTCAACGTTATGGAATATCTTCTTGACGCGGAGCTGGAGGCCCGCCGAGACTTCCCAGATCGACGGAACCGGGATCATGCGGAAGGCGATCATAACCACCGCAATCGTGCCCGCAACGGCGCCGAGCAGGATCAACGCGTCCCACACGCCAGGATGGAATACCGGCGGAAGCTGGCTCAGCCGATCCTGAGTGATGTCCTTCGGCGAGAATGCCGCCGAGAAGAGCCGGATACGGTCCGCGAGCAATCCCAGCAGGTAGCCGGTCGACACAATCGCCGGTCCAACCCGGCTTCGCCGCACCTTGGTCCACATGAGAAAGAAGAGTGGGCCCACGAAGCAGAGCGCGAAGGCCGGTACGAAGAACCACACGTACGAATGGAAGTAGAGCAGTTTCAGCTGCAGGATTTCCCATGGCATGCGGCCGTACCACGGAATCACGAAGTCGGTCCACATAAAGTAGAACCAGAGAAGCCCAAACGCGAGCTGAAGCTTGCCGAGCGCGAAGAACTGCTCGCGCCCCAGGTACTCGTCCGCGCCACCCCAGAGCCGGAGGACTGTTGCCGTGACGACCACGGTCGCGACGCCTCCGCCAAAGCCGCTCACGACCATATAGGCCGGGAAGATGGCGCTCTTATATCCGGGGATCAGGCTCATGATGAAGTCGGCGGTGATAATCGTCATCGTGCCGACGTACATCACGACGTAGAGCGCTCCGAGATAGCTCTGCGCCCGGTCGATGACTCGCCATTGGTTCTCGGTGCCGTAGAAGTCGCCGGCCAGCTTGAGCAGCCAGTTCCCACGCGTGCCGTTCATCTGATGCCGTGCAATTGCCAGGTCCGGGATGGAACTGACGTAGAGGAACGCGTAGCCTGCGAACGTCAGGCCCAGCACCAGCAGGGCGTCCCACAACCACGGAGCACCCCACCAGCCAAACCAGACGGTCGGCCGGCCCTTGGTATTCGGAACCGTGAACATCAGCAAGAGGAACAAGATCGCCGGAACAATCGTGCCCACGGCCCAGATCTCGGCGATCCGGTTGACTGGTCGTCGCCAGTGACCGCGCACCAGCCGGGTACCCGCTGATACGGCCGGAGCCGACGCCACCGTCGACATCAGAAACCCAAACGCCACCGCTACGTAGGTCCAGGCCGTTCGGTCTCCCCAGCCGTTGAATATCGGGCGCACGACCAACGCCACGACGCCGACCGCCGCCAGCACCAATAGGATAATCAGGCTCAAGCGGTAGACCTGGCCTGTCGATCTCAGCCGCCGCATGCCGTCACGCACGACATCCTGCGGAGTGTGGTCCCACACCTTGGTCATTGGCGATGGCTCAGGAACGTGGTGTCCTTCGGTTATCGTTGCCATAGCGGACCGCTCCCGCCTCTCCTTCTGTCAGTTCTCGCGACTCGATTTCGAGCAGCTCCGGTCAGTCGCCAGTGCCACCCGAGGTGATGGCTGTGGATCATTCCGCTCAACCGACCGCCACCGTGTCTCTTGCCCGCTTCGAACCTGTGACGAGTCGAAATAACGGTGCTTGGTGCCTTCCGGCAGCGGGTCGGCATCCACCTTCTTCAGATAGACGACCGCGGGATTGGTCCCGAGATCCTCGAGTAACCGGTAACCCCGGTTGGTGTTCGCGATCATCGTCGCAACTTCGCTCCTGTATCGTTCAGGTCGCCGAAGACGATGGCCCTGGTCGGACACGCCTGCGCACACGCCGTGGTGAACTCGCCGTCCGTGACATCTCGACCCTGCAGCGTCGCCGACTGCTCGGCGTGATTGATGCGCTGCACGCAGAACGAGCACTTCTCCATGACGCCGCGGCTGCGAACCGTCACCAGCGGATTCAGCTGGTTCTTCAGGCTTTCCGGCCACTTGGCTTCCCAGAAGTTGAAGAAGCGGACGTGCCAGTGGCAGTTCACCGAGCAGTAGCGCGTGCCAATGCAGCGATTGTAAATCTGCATGTTGAGGCCCTGGTCGGAGTGATACGTCGCGTACACCGGGCAGACCGGCTCACACGGCGCATTCTCACACTGCATGCAGGGCACGGGAATGAAGCGCGCCTTAACGTTTGGATATTCGCCCTCCCAGTAGCGCTCGACACGAATCCATTCGATCGCGCGCCGCTGGTGAAAATTCTCTTCAGTATTGATCGGGATGTTGTTCTCGGCCTGGCACGACACGACACAGGCTTGACAGCCCGTGCAACGGTCCAGGTCGATCACCATTCCCCAACGTTTTCCCATCGTCGCTCCTCTCGCCCCTCGAGTTGCGCCAGCGTGCTATTTCTGAGTCACGACCTCGATGATCGGGAACTCCTCCAGCTGGTAGGCTGGAACCGAGCCCTCGAATCTGGCCATGCGAACCTTCTTGTTGGCGTTTTCAATCTTCACGCGCGTGCCCGACGTCGCCAGCGCCCCGGTCTCGGACTCGGTCTGTGGTGCGACCAGCGCCAATACGTTCTTGCCGCGATTCTCGGCATAGCGCGAGAACATCTCGTGCCCCTGCCCCATCGGTACGAGCGCCACGTCCGGCGCGGCGGCCGGATTGACGTAGACCGGAAGTTCCATATTGCCCGCGGGTGTCGTCAGCTTGACGACGTCGCCGGTCCCAACACCCATATCGTTGGCCGTTGTGGGATTCAGCTCAACCCAGGTCGACCAGACGCCCGTCGAAATTGGCTCGGGCAAGGCCTGCAACCAGGGCAAATTCGAGTAGGCTCCGTAGCCCAGCGAATTGCTTGGATACGGCAGGAGAAAGAACGTGTCGCGCTCCCGGTATCACCCGCAAAGGTAGGATCAGCCGGCTTGGTCATGGTCTTGGGAGCCGTCGGAGCGGAACCGGCAGTCTTGGATGAATCCCACCAGCCGCCCTGTCCCTGAACCGCCGCGAAATACTCGTTGGGATCAGTTGCGTTGACGTTTCCGCCGCCTGCCTTCTGCAACGACTGACACCATGTCACGCACCGCGGCCTCACTGTTCTGCCACGGCAAATTGCCCCCCGCGGTCGCGGCCGCGCCGATCATCAAGTCGACGAACGAGCGGGAATCGACGAACGGATCGACGACCGGCTGCTGCAGGGCCGACGACCGGATAGCCCGGCCCCGGATCAGGAATGTGCAGACCCCAGTCCTCCAGCGTCGCATGACTCGGCAGGATGAGATCGGCCTGAGCGGTCGTCTCGTCGAGGAAGTTCGAGAAGCTGACGACCTTCACGCCCGCGCCGAGCGCTTCACGAAGCTTGATGGAGGCCGGCAGACCGTAGACGGGATTGGCGTTGTGCACCAGCACGAGCTTGTAGTCGCCGTTCTGGATCTTCTGCGCCAGTCCCTGCCAGTCACTCAGCGATGCACCCGCGGTCGAATCGGGAAGTACGTCGGCCAACGGCGAGTTTGGATTGAGCATCACGCCGCCCTTGGCGCCAACCGACCCGACGAGATAGTTCAGCGAGTAGACCGCCGTCAAATTGAACAGTCCGTTGGTGTGCGCGGCTGCCGTGTTCCGGCCATGGCGATGCTCGGCGTCTGCTGCGCGAACATGGTCGCCATTTCGATGATCTGATCGGCGGTGATGCCCGCCTTCGACGCCACGTTGTCGGGGCTATAGTCGTTCAGGTTGATGCCGTTGTAGATGGAGCCGGCGGCACCCTGGTCGACCAGGCCCTTCGAGGTCATCACCTGCGCCATCGCCAGTGCGACGATCCCCTCGGTTCCCGGCTTGATCGGAACCCACTTGTCGGCACTCGCCGCCGTGGCCGACAGCTGCGGACCGACATGCCAGTAGCGGCCACGAACGTCGCGCCGCCCCTGACGGAACTCTCCATAGCCAATGTTGAGACTGAACCGGGGAGATCCAGTCAGTCAGGAACTCAGCACCAAAATTGAGCAGGAATTTCGCGTTCGGAGATCAAACGTCGGAAGTCGGTCAGTCCCGAAGACGCGCCGCATCGCCTCGCGAGGACGACTCGCTCGTCCGGCTCGAAGGTAACGTGATCCCCGCCGAACGCCTTCATTGCCTGGCCAATGACGTTCGCCGTCGACCCAGACACCGGTGTACGTGATCAGACAGGACGCTCCCCTTGGCCGTCGTAGATCATGTAGTTGAACTGGTTCATGGGCGTCGTTCCAGACTCAGGGCCTTGTACTTGCCGGAGCCGCGATTGCCATTGAGCGCCAGTGGTCCGCCGATTCGATCGGGATGGTAAAGCTCCTGCACCAGCGACTGCTCCAGTGCCGTCGACCGTCCCGATGATTCAGCGGATAGTCGGGATTTCCGTCGACCTTCTTGGCACGGCCCTCGTACACGCGGACGATCAACCCGGATCCACCAGAGATCCGGCGAACGCCGTCGCATACCAGGAATCTCGCCCCAGGCGAAATCCTCGGGATTCTTGACTGGACTCTGGATCTCGAACTCGTCGTTTCGGCGACCCGTCACCGATCGTGCTCGGATCGCAGCCGATGAATATGACCGCCCCCGCGCCCGAAGCCGCAACCAGCTTGAGAAAATCACGCCGTTGCATCGCACCCTTCCGCATCAGTAATGGCACGTTGAGCAGTCGGTTTTCGCGTTGTTTGCACGATGGCAGGTAATACAGTCGCCCATTCGCAGGTCGCGCACCTGCGTAACCGCACCCGGCGCCATAGACGCGACGTCTCCATGACAGGTTGAGCAGCTAAATCCGGCATTGATATGCATTGCGTGGACGAAGTGGACGTGGTCGGGAAGTTGGTGGACGCGAGTCCAGTTGATCGGCGTACCTTCGTTGAAAGCCGTCACCAGTTTCTGCAGCTCGGGCTTGCTGGCGGTCGGGATCACCGAGTGGCACTGCATGCAGAGCTGGAGAGCCGGAACGGTCGAGTCGGCCGTCGTGGTCGCGCCGCGGTGGCAGAATGTGCAATCCAGCCCAACGGTATTGACGTGGATGCTATGTGGGAACGCAATCGGCTGCGTCTTCGCGGGCTGTTCCGGCGGCGCCAGGATGTAACTCCGCGCAACAATCGCCAGCGCCGGGATGGCCAGCACCAGCAGTACGATCACCCCGAAGATCCCTGGCTTGATGAATCGTCCCATACCTCCCGCTCCACTCCGTTTCTAAACCGGGCGCATCATCACAACCGGCCGCTCAGTCGCGGCCGGCGTCTGCTTCCCTAGATCCATACACGATTGAAGATGTCGTAGACCACGGTCATGTGTTCGACGAAATTGACGAAGCAAAAGATCGCGACGAGCAGGAAGAAGGCTGAAACGAGAAGAATGACGGGTCGAAAATCCATGAACTCTTCGGGAAGATCACGCGTCGACGTTAGCGAGGGGATGATCCCGTACCCGATCAACAGTGAACCGGCGAACATCACGATCGATCCGACGAACGTCCACAGGTACACCAGGGTCGTCGTCAGGTCGCTCCACTGTCCAGTGGCAATCTTGGACGACGTGATGTCCAACAAGATCATCTGGTCCTCCACATACAGAATCCGACACTCAGACCATGGTCGAGGTCGTCTGTCGCCTGAGTTTCGGTAGTACCGTCTGTCGCGCGTGGATCCACTGATGCGACAAGAGCGCAGGCATCCGCCGCAGGCCCCGGATAGGTTCCACGCTGCATCGGTGGTTGTCAAGTCGATTGTTGGTGCTCTGCTGTGACCACTTTCACAACCCTCTGGTAGCATGATCCCGCGCCTCTAATGTGTCAAGAGGATGTCACCCGACGCAGAACCGTGTCCGTGCGGGGATTTTCCCCACGTGGTGCGCCTGCGCGGAAGTCGTCACGGTACGATCAGATGCAGGTGCATCGCCGGCCCTGGCCTCGACGGGGGCGCGACGGGTAGGCTTTACGCCCGGAATATGCGAATGTCAGATCAACACGCCAGGTGAGGAATATGAGCGATGAATCAGACCACGAACGAGCACGAAGGCCGGTTCCACGAGTCCTACCTTCGGCTCTGTCAGAAGCAGGGCAAATCGATAACCGTCGCAACTCGACGCGCGAATCGGCGACTTCCTGGTTGGCCCGAACGGACTGAGACTCTACGCCGAGTCGAGTCAGCCGAAGACAGACGACGAAGTCGTCGTTCCTGATCTGGATCGCATCCTGAAACTCCTTCAAGCGGAGGCGCCGGTCGTCGTGCTCGACACGCAAATCGGCGACTTACGGCTTGACCGCATTCGACGCCTATAATCGTTCACTCGCCAACGTCGTCTCGCAGAACGCTCCGGAGGCATGCATGCGCGCGCTCTTGTTCGTCACATCCGAACGTCGCGCCAATGACCTCGCCTCAGGCATGATCTCGTTGAATCCGACGCCAAACCGATCCGAATCGTAGGTGACGAACGCCGGGTCAACCGGCAGAGGAGCTTCCATGAAGCGCGAAGATCTGAACGGCACCTGGGCCATCGAGCGGGAAGAGCACTGGCCATCGACCAAGAGTGACGAATTTGGCCGTCAGGCACTTGAGTTCGGACTCGAGTCGGCGGGCTCGATCCGGGATCGCAAGATCCCGCTCTTCAACCGCGGTCGCCGTGGCTACGGGAATTTCTCGCGATTCCTCGGCGCGCCGTTCCTGCAGGATATGCGCGAGCTCGGCGGCCAGGACGTCGCCTTTTTGGGTGTCCCGCTCGATACCGGCACGACGTTTCGCTCCGGTACGCGCTTCGGCCCGGAGGCCATGCGCCGCATCTCGTCGCTCGGCAGCACGTACAACGTCTCCATGGGAGTCGACCTGTTCGAGACGCTCGAAATGACCGACGTCGGCGACGTCTCGGTCATTCCCGCCAATATCGAGAAGAGCTTCGATCAGATCGCGTCTGGCGATCGGCTACCTTCACGAGCGCGCCGTCTTTCCGGTGGTCCTCGGCGGCGATCACTCCATCGGGTATCCCGATATTCGCGGCATCGCCCCCTACATCGACGGCAATATCGGCATCATCCACTTCGACCGGCACAGCGACCTGAGTGAGTTCACCTGGGACGAGCGCATGCACGGCTCGCCCTTCTTCCACGCCACCAATATCGAGAACGCCCCCGCCACCAATCTCGTTCAGGTTGGCATCGGCGGCTGGACTGGCTCGCGTGAGGGACTGAAGGTTGCCCGGGAGCGCCAGGCCACCGTGGTGACGCTCGAAGACGTCGATCGCTACGGTATCGATAAGGTTGCCGAGTACGCCCTTGAGATCGCCTGGCACAATGCCAAGGCCGTCTTCCTGAGCTTCGACATCGACTCAGTCGACCCCGCCTTCGCGCCCGGCACCGGCACACCCGAACCGGGCGGATTCCTGCCGCGTGAACTGCTGCGGCTGCTGCGGGTCGTCGCGCGCGAGGGACTGGCGGGCATGGAAGTCGTCGAGGTCTCGCCGCCCTACGATGTGGCCGATATCACCGCATTGCTCGGCGTGCGGGCCATCATGGAGGTGTTGGGAACACTCGTTCTGGCCGGCAAGCTTGGCACCATCCCGCAGGAAGTCGCGCAGCCGACCGCACCAGCTCCCGCGGGCGACGCCGAGGACTGAGGCGCGGAGGCTTGTTGAAGCGGGGAACGTGAACGAGACACGGGCTGGAATGAGGGCCGAGTGCGGAGCTCGGCTCTCGCATTCACCCCGTTGTCCGCAACGGCGTGTGACCGAGGTCGCGGAGCTTCTCTTCGAGCGCGTCAGCCAGTTCACCGCCGCTGAGCTCACCGTGGTTCAGCACGAGCAACCGGTCGCCAGGAAGTCGCTCCGATGCGAAGCCCGCGGCGCCGAGTGCCTCCGCGATGCGGGTGCAGTCGTCGCCGTCATCAGCGTCCAGCAGCACGCCCTGTCGCACCACCACCCGCCGGAATCCGCGGGCCCAGCTCTCGATTTCAAATGCCACATTCTGCGGCAGCGGTTCCTCGCCCTGCTGCTCGAGAAAGCCGCTGATCTGCGCAGTCGAGAGTCCGGAACTCAGCCCTCGTTGGATGCTCTGCCGGCTCAACTGGTAGGTTGAGACGTGGTCGAGCCGCATGGTCTCGGCAAAGGCCGAGAGCGCCCAGACGCGCCGCGGCGTGGGCCGGGGCAGCAAAACCTCGAAATTGGCTTGCACCGTCAGCGGGTGTAACCCGAGTTCTGGCTCTTGGGGCGAATCGGGAGACTGGCCACAGAGCCAGGCGCCGGGCTCGGTCAGGCAGAAGACGGTTCGTCGTTCCGAAGATGAGATCCGCACCAGGCCAAGCCAGTCGCAGGCTAAAGTCATCGTGGCCTCGACCGCCGCCTGGAGAATCGAGCGCCTGCGGTCCTCGGCGGTATCGGGCATGGCCTCATGGCTCATCGCCGCGGTGAAATGTGCCCCCAGCGCCGCCGGATTCTCAATGGCGAACCGGGTGGCGAACGATTCGAGCGTGACCCAGACCCCCTGCGGCACCTCGCACAGGCTCTGCAGCAGGTGCGTGCGAAAGCTCGGCCAGTCGCCACCCCAGATCTGCAGTAAGTCACGCTGGGTCACCTCCGGCCACGTTGTCGCCCGCATCCAGATATCGAGCATCTCGCGGTTCAAGCGGGGGAAGCCCTGCCGCGACCAGGCATTCATGCGCCCTGTCGCGACACCTCGACCGTCCGACTCGAGTAGCCCGAGCCCGCGCGCGAAGAAGTCGAGGAACTGCACGTATCCCGTCGGCGGCACGTCGCCGTTGCGCCTCCAGAGAATCTGAGCCAGACGGCGTAAGGCGCC
The DNA here is from genome assembly GCA_963728335.1 of uncultured Chloroflexia bacterium. Taxonomy (GTDB): domain Bacteria; phylum Chloroflexota; class Chloroflexia; order Thermomicrobiales; family Thermomicrobiaceae; genus CALAGB01. Next base: position 1,509,114 of record CAVSJP010000002.1, on the reverse strand, counting down.
GGGCCGGCCGTCGATTTCCTCTCGTCGCCGGACGAGCAATCCGGACGACAGCGCCCGAACCACCGTCAGCAGATCCCAGGGAGCCGCGTAGGGAAAGACCCAATCGACCACCTCGACGGACTCGCCGGGCACGGTCACCACGGCCGGTGAGGTCGGTTGTGGCACCTTTCGCGGGTGACGCAGCACCTCTGGAATCACCAGTCGCAGGGTTCCGTCCTCCGCATATCCGCGCCAGAGCAGGCCGCGCCGTGCCAGCGTCTGCAGCGCCAGGCGGAGTTCGGCGTTGCTCAAGTCCGAGCGCATCGCGAAGCTCCGACTGGAATACCTGGGCTCACCCGCTCCAGCAGCCAGCGCCAGACGCGCGAGACGGTCGGGTTGAATGAGCGCACCGTGTCGCGAATATGCTCGGGATCAGCAAGCCGTGGGCCAATCTGGGCAATGAGCTCACGGCGCATGGCAACGGCTGGAATGACCTGCCGCCCCATATGCTCGGCGATATCGGCCAGCGCGCCGTCGTTCAGCCGTTCGAGCAGCCCGTCGATGTCCAGACGTCAGCCGGAACGCCAAGGTCGCGCTCCTCGCGGAGGCGAGCGGTCAGCTGCGCCAGTTCACGCGGCAAGAAATAGCGCGGATCCTGGGCATCAGGCAACGTCGAACTCGTCGTCGTCCTGATCAACGTAGAGAAACCCAATACGGAACAGGCGAGTAACCAGATTTCGGACAGTCTCGTCGCTGGCCCGCATCTGCTCGGTCAACTGTGTCACCGTCTGCGCGTCGCCGTCGGCGGTCAAGCAGTTCGATGAGTGTCTGCTCGAATGGCGAGAGTTGCTCCCAGGCCAGAGCGTAGGCCCAGGGATCGGTCATCGTCCGGTAGAGCAGGCCGGCGACTGCATAGCGATCGCGACGTCCTGGCTCGACCTCCCACCAACGGGCGATCAATTCGAGATCGTGGGGCGAGCGATCGTGAAGGCGACCCAGCAAGTTGCGCATTCGGGCTCCGTCGGTCGTGGACATGATCGGCAACCCGATTATAACCGCAACCCGGCCGCTCATATCGATAGAGCAAGTTGCGGTAACAACACGCTGGGCGTTTAGGGGCAGCGGGACCTGCCGGGAACCGCACCCGCTTCGCGTGGGTACCCGGTCGGTGCAGGTCCCGTCGGGTGTGGCGATATTTGCCGCCCTCCGTCCGAATCCAATCGTACCAACCTCTGCGAAACCCGCTGCAATCGCAAAGTCATTGGAGTCGTCTCAAAAGTCAATGTCGAAAGCGTACATTGAGGCAGAGAATTCGAGACGCGATTCTGAGGCGGATTTCATGGAGGAAACGCGATGGGTGTGGACGCCGCCGACGGCGTCTCACAAGGGAGGTATTTGAGACTCGCTTGGTGCTTGCCTGTCAAGGAGTAAACGCGGGCTTCGATCTCGAACTCCGAGACCGCAGGATTCGGCCACTACCTGATGACGAACGCGATGCTGAGAGCGACCGGGTTACCAGGGTGGTCGGCAGCCGTTCCGGTCGATTGATCGCGTCAGCTCACGTTAGCTCCCTTCATCCAGCATCGAGGCGATCATGTGCTCGACGTCTTGTTCGGTCAGCGGACCGGCGATCTTGGCATCGAGAGAGAAGATGGTGCCCTGTTCCCGCCATTCGTAGTTCACCATTGGTCCGTCATGCGTGTATTCGACCCGAGCGACGCTATGGCCGCCTATTGTCAACGTTGTGGGAGTGGGGTTACCCGGGAAACCGAAGCCAGAGGGCTGATCGGTTTCGAACAGTTCGACGAAGCATTGTTGGGTCGAGTCAATAGGGCCGTATCTGAGGATAACGCCCTGAATAACCGGCGTGATCGGCGTCCGGATGTTATGGCCAGCGGGGGCGATGGGCATCGTTTCGGCGCCGTTTGAAACGAGGTACGCCGGCGTCCATTGGGGCTGCGCGAGATAGAACGGCGTTAGATGCTGTGCCTCGGCAAAGGTGATCCCGACAGAATGATTCTGTGTGAGAACTACCGCCCCAGGGGCACTGGTGTCGGCGGTGCGGAACCGGTGCTCGGGTCGAGATCGGCGCACACCACCACAGGTCCGCCACCATCGACGAATCCAACGAGGAAGAAGGGTGGCTGACCACCGTTCGTGGAGAGGGTGACATCAAACGACTCCTGGTGCGCGCCGGTTGGCGACGGCGTCCCGTAGAAGCGGTAGCCGAAGACCGTGCCAGTGGTTAAAAACGCCGCCTCGCGGGTCGCGCACGTGCCGCGCACAGGCATCCAGAGCACGTGGCGTCCCGCATTGTCGGCGGAACCAACCAAATGCAGGTCCCCGTTGGCCAGCAACTCGGCATGCACGCTGCCGGAAACGCCCGATCCATCGACGAAGACGATGGCTGCCGGAGGAAAGGTAACCGCAATCTGGCTCGACTCACTGGCGCTTGGGAACGCGGTCGGCGTCGGCAGCGCAGACGCGGACGATTGTGCTTGCGGCGTGGCTGGTTGCCCCGCCCCACGTTGCTCGATAATCGACGTGACCATCCGGTGGAGGTCGGTATCGGTCACGCCGGTTTGTCCGGCCGGAAGCGAATCGACGACGTGCCAGATGGAGTAATCGACGCCGCCCTGCTTCCAGACATAGTAGATCGTGGTCACATTTGTGGTCGAATCCGCGACCTCAAACCGCGTGACCGTGACGCTACCAATGCGTGAGGTGGACACCGTGCCAGGGCTGATCGCTAGCGTCCGCGTCTGCCCCGTCGGAGGGAGTGGCATCAGAACCGTTGCCGAGCCATCGTTGATAGTCGGGACTGCCGCGTCGTTGGTCGTCTCAACCAGGAACACTTCACCCCCGATTGGCGGCTCATAGGTGAGCATCACATAGTTGGCTGGTGCCGACTCAGGCACGGCCAAGCCGTAACCGCTAACGTTGAATGTATTCCGCTTGATGGTCTCGGTCTGGTTCAACGGCGGTGGGAGCGGGTTTGGCGCGGTGATCGGAAAACTCACGAACGTCTGCGCCTTTGTGAGCGAGACACCGCCGAATCGACCGATGCCACTGAATGGAGTTGGCGCGGGCTGGTTGGCGACCGATCCGGGCATAATGGAAAAGGTCCACGGGCCGTCGATCTGCTGGACCGTCGTCGTCTGAATCGGCGTCGTTGTTGCGAGCGGGACGGGCAACGTTAGGTGCTGAATCGTGAGCGTGACCGTCTTCTCCTGCGGGAAGGGTGACTGGTAGTCCAGCGTGAAACCGACACTCGGGTTCTTGCCAATCCCGTCCGATTCCGTCACGTATGGATCATTTGGCCCGGGTGTGATGCCGTCGATTGTCACGTCCTCTGACGGATTGGAACCGAGGACACTGGGAAACGGCAGATCGTGAGGTACTTGGTCAGGTAACAGCTCGATCAAGAAGCTGAACCGCGTGACCGTGATGGTCGAGTCGACCGACTGCAGTTCCACCGCCACACCATTCGCAGTGACCGCCATCGGCAGCTGCGGGCCAGCTATCGCCGTCGGCGTGACACCGGCTCCGACACTTCCTTGATTGGTTCCGCCCTGGTCACGGAAAACGACGGCCAGCACGCCGCCGACAAGTACCAGTACGAGAATGGCCGCGGCCATCTGGACGAACTCTCGTGGGAAGTGTCCTCGCATTCCTCCCTGCTGATACAGGAGTCTCAACCACGGACGTGTCGGAGACGGATGTTCATTCTCCGACAGGTGAAGGTCAGGCATCGGTTGAGCGACGTCTTGAGCACCGGGCTGTTGGTGCCGCCGGTCTGGCAGCTGCTGGATGCGGTGTCGCACTATGCTCGTCAGATTGGGCGTCGGTGGGTAGTCGATGTGCGCGGCCAGGTCCCGCAGCGTGCGATCGATCTCGGACTCGGGTAGATGCTTTGATTCAGTCATCGGTCACCTCTCGGTCGTCAGCGGCTGCCTGCAAGGCGTCGCGCAGTCGGGCCAAAGCCCGCGAGAGACGCGACTTGACCGTCCCGGGCCGGCAGTCCAACACCACCCCGATCTCCGCCTCCGAGAGATCGAGGAAATAACGGCCGACAATGACCAGCCGGTCGGACTCGCGCAGTCCGTCAAGGGCCGTGAGGAGCGTCTGTTGCTGGTCGACGGCGAGGGCCACCGCCTCGGCGGAGGGGGCCGGATCTCCAGAGAGGCGAACCATACCAGCCCGTAGCGTGAGTTTCAGACGACGCGCAACCGCCTTGCGCCGGTTGCGGGCCTCGTTGGCGACGATCTGGAGCAGCCACGGGCGGAACGGCGCGCCGGGACGGAATCGATCGAGCGCGAGATAGGCCTTCACAAACGCCTCCTGCGCGGCATCTTCGGCGTCCGCAGCGTCGCGCGTAATGAGGTACGCCGTGCGGAAGGCAAGTTCCTGGTACTGTCGCACCAAGCTCTCATACGCGTCGACGTCGCCACAGCGGGCTCGCTCGGCGAGCGCACGGTCCTCCACTGGTCCGCTCCTCACCTGAAGTCTTCACTATCTCTATTACAACGCTCATCGCCAATTGGTTCCCTCAAGTGCAGCGATTGAGCGCATCGTGGAGAATGGCACAGGTGACTACTCGTTGGTTCAGGGAATCTGCCGACGGATGTCAATCGACGCCATAGGCATCTCCGGAGATGGGTATCTCTGGTCGACGCACCCGGGGCTGCGTCTCGAATCGAACGAGTTCTGAAACATCGTTATGCGAGTTCAAAGTACGAGGGGGTTGAGAAGGCCAATTCGTCAGCCCAAGTCCGCTACCCTCCTCTGTTCGGGACCGGAACCAGCGGTTACACGCCATTGGGCCCGAAGCTCGAGCGTATCTCCTCGTCGTCGCTCGTGACCGCCTTGCGCATAACGAAATCTGTGCGAAAGGCTATGCCCCTGCGGATAATGGGATTTGCACACAGCTGACGCCAGAGTCTCAATTCTCGCGAGTTCTGAAATCGCCGTCGACGGTTTGGTGGAGCAGTACCCTGGAATTGGCGACAAACGTCAGACGTGAGGCGCAGCAGTCGCGAAACCGCCGCACCCGATTCATCGTCGAACGCCACCCGCTCAATTCATCAGCATCGCGCCTTCAAGGTTCAGCAGGTGCCGCTTGATCGAGGTTCCACCAGTGTAGCCGCCGAGCGAGCCGTCCGACCGGATCACGCGGTGACATGGTACGACGATCGGGACGGGGTTGTGGCCGAGCGCGTTGCCAACTGCTCGGGTCGCCCCAGGCTCGCCGATCTCACGCGCGATCGTCTTATAGCTCACCAGGTGACCGAACGGAACACTGGATGTCGCACGGAGCACCCGCCGCACGAACGGCGACGCGGTCGAGAGATCGACCGGCAGATCGAAACTGGTACGCTCCCGCCCGAAGTACTCACGAAGCTCGCGGGCAAAAGGTCGCACCACCGTCGGGTCGGGTGACGGACGCAGGTCGCTCGATCGCGCCCAGTCGACCAGGTCCTCTTCCGTGTCATGGAAGCGAACGGCGCACAGACCATCCCCCGAGACCACCAGAAAGAGCGGGCCTAACGGCGAGTCGATCCGGTCGTAGCCCGCGCGGCGAGGCAGCGCCGCCTCGATTCGCTCGCGCAGCAGGGGAAGAGCCGTCACGACCCGCTCGCCGACGTTCTCAAATTCAGGAAGCGTGTCCAGAACCACAGCCAGGCGACGGGTCACGGCAATCTCGTGCGCGCAGAAATCGCAATCTCGCGCGTGCGCGTCGAGGTCATGCTCTTCGTCGGCCGTGAGATCGCCAATCGCCAGAAGCGGGAGCTGTTCTTCTACTTCGTCGCAGCTCAGTTGTTTCATATCCCCACCTCCCGGAGCTCCGTGGAGAATCGCTTCCGGAGTTTCTGGGCCGCCTGGTAGACGTGCGCACGCGCCGTCTCCTCAGTGCAGTCCAATCCCGTCGCTATCTCTCCATACGAAAGACCCAGGAACTTACGTTGTGTGAAAGCGGCGCGCTGTTTCGGAGGGAGCTCCTGAATCGCGCACCGCACTTGGGTCAGTAATTGATTGTTCCCCATCCGGTCCACGTGATCGTCGTGGTGGACGGTCGGCGCGAAGTTCGCCAGTACGGCCACGGTGCGGTCGCCACTGCGTCGTTGGCGAATGTGATTGAGGGCGGCATTGGTCGCGATCTTGTACAGCCAGGCTCGATAATTCGGGTAGCCATCGAGCCGGTCAAACGCCCGGTAGGCTCGGAGAAACGTCTCCTGGCAGAGATCCTGAGCCTCCCCATCGTGTCGCACCATGCGAAGCAGATACCCGAAAATCTCGGCCTGGTGACGTTCGACGAGGTCTTCAAACAGCGGGATTTCGGCCACGGCACGTCCCTTCCTGTCGCCACTGCCGCTTACCTCGATATGACACACGAGCGTGATGTTCGTGTAGTTGCGGAGTCGCGGAAATCTCACGCCCGAAATCGCTCGTGAATGCCACGCAGACCTTCTTCGAGCAGTCTCGCGTCGCCCCGTTTCAGACCGGCATCGACGGCGTGCAGTGGCGCGATACGCCGGTACGCGGCGCGGCGCTCCCACGCACCATCCGGATCACCAATCCCGTCGAGACGCCCCACGACATCCCGAGCCAGCCGGCCTGGCAGCCCCGCCAGGTCGAGTGCTGGATCGGCCACCATCGCGTCACCGAAATCGATCACGCCACGCACGCGAAATGTCGCCGGATCGATGAGCACGTGCTCGGACGCAAGATCGCCATGGATGAAGCGCGGCTGGAATCTCACGGCGGTCTCGCCCGACTGGTAGTCGTCCCACCACGCCCGGAATCGACGGTATGTGGACGCATCGAGTCCCCCACGCAGGGCCGGGTCGGAGATTGACACCAGTTCGCGATGATGCTGCAGCCATTCATCGGCCTCAAAGACTGGAAGTCCTAGATGACGTGCAAGCTCCGGTGAGAGCCCATGTAAGACCGACAAGAACGGCGCAAGATCGCTCGCCAACTGGTCGATCGCATCCACTGGCACGTCTCGCGGCAGTGGTTCACCGTCGATCAACTGGTAACCCACGGCGGCGCGAGGAAAGATGTCGGACCGTTCATGGACGAACAGCGGCACCGGCACCGGCAGGGGAAGGAGCCCAGCGATGGCCAGCAGCGTTCGCGCTTCAGTCAGCAGGCGAACCGAATCGCCGTCCGATTTGGCGACACGCACAATTAGATTGTCACCCACCAGATAGAGCCGGTTGTCCCAACCCTCCCCGAACCGTTGGATCGACCGGTCCGAGTGCGACGGCATCTCGCGTTCGAGCAGACGACGCACATCGTCGAGGTCGGACCGCGTGCCATCGGACCGGCCGTTCATGGCAGGGCCGCGGGACTCGGGATGCTCTGGATCATGACGTTGACACAGGCAGGCTTGCCGCTCGCGATCGCGCGCTCGAGCGCCGGTCGGATCTGCTCCGGACGGTCAACGCACTCACCGTGACCGCCGAGCGCGCGAACCACCTCATCGTAGCGGGTCGGCAGCAGGTCGCTGGCAACGATCCGGTCCTCGCCGTAGATGCGCGCCTGGCGATGACGCTCGGCCGCCCAGGACGCGTCGTTTCCGACAATCGCGACGATCGGCACCTGATGGCGCACGGCCGTGTCGAACTCCATGCCATGGAAGCCGAACGTGCCGTCCCCGAGAATCGCGAAGGCCGGAGTCCCGGGCTGACCCAGCGCGCCGCCGATCGCCAGCGGGATGGCTGAGCCAATCGAGCCGAATTTGCCATGCAGCAGCGGCGTGATATCGGCTCCGGACAGGCCCCAGCGCATCCACTGGGAAAACTCGCCACCGTCCTGCGCGACCAACGCGCCTGGCGGCAGCACCGCTCGCAGTTCTTCCGACAGCCGCAGCGGGTGGATGGGACTCTCGTTTGACCGGGCGTAATGTGCGAGTGACTCCCGGCCTCTTTCGGCCCGCCCACGCACCTCAGCAGCCCAATCGCGGTGGTTCCACTTCGCCATGCCCGCTTCGGAGATCATCTGCGACAGCACGGCTCCGGCGTCGCCTGCGATACCGAGCGTCACCGGTGCGTTGCGTCCGATTTCATCCGGATCGGGCACCACGTGAATTATCCGAGCGCCGTCGGCAAACGTCCCAGCGCGACCGAACTTGACGATGAAATCCTGCGGCGCGATCAGGAGTATCGCGTCGGCGTGCGGGATCGCTGCTCCGGCACCGTTCAGGGCAGGATCGCCAATCCCGCGTGAACTCTCGAGAGCCATCCAGGGGATCAATGTGCGCGATGCGAATTGACGCAATAGTGAGCCAGTCTGGCCTCGGGAGACCGACGGACTGGCAAGCACCAAAGGTCGACTGGCGGACGAGAGAATCGACACCGCCGCGTGAATCAATGCGAGGTCCGCAAATCGGAGCGGCGGACGAAAGGCCCACGGATGCATCGGCGCGGTGCTTGAGGAGACCTGCTGCCCCAGCACGTCCGACGGCAACCCGAGGTAGACCGGACCCGGACGGCCTTCCAGCATCGTACGCCAGGCGCGGGCGACGAACGCGGGGATATCCTCGGCGCGTTCGACCGTCCAGGCAGCCTTGCAGACGGCGCGTGCAACTCCCGCCTGGTCAAGCTCCTGAAAGCTCCCCATTCCAGCCGTCTCGATCTCGCTCGCGCCACTCAGCCAGAGGACGGGCGTTTCAGACGCCAGAGCATTGGCGATTCCGGTGACCGTGTTCGTGTGACCGGGACCGGCGGTCACGAGGCAAATGCCCGGCTCATCGCGCACCTTGGCCCAGCCATCCGCCATGTGCGCGGCCGCCGATTCGTGGCGCGTGTCCGTAACCGCGAGGCCGTCATCGATACAGGCGTCATAGATCGGGAGAATCTGATTCCCCGATAGCGAAAAGATCCGCGTCGCCCCAGCCTCTCGCAGCGCTCGAGTCAGCAGGTGAGCTCCATTTGTCGTTGACACGGCCCGCTCTCCTTCCAAGAATGGCGTCAAATCGAATTAACTGGTGTCAATCGCACCGACAATATGGTCGTACCTCCGGTACAATGCGGGCGCCGAGCACTGTCAGAGGGCCAGAAGGAGGAATTGTGCTGGAGCAGCGCCCCGCACCCGATACTGATCATCTCTTCACTCCTGGCAACTTCCTGATAGACGCGAACGCCGATTCGCTGGCCGACGACATTCGCGCACGCTTCGTCCTCGAAGACGAGCCGGACGCCGACATGTGGTGCGCGCTCTTCGATCTGGCCGCGCGGCTTGGACTGGAAACGTCGGGGTTCACTCCTCCGTTGATCATTGACGAGCCACTGCCGGACCACTTCCCGATTGTCGTGCGCCGCGGCCGAAGCATTCGCCCTCATTTCGAAGCCAACGGTTGGCGTGGGCGACCAGCCGTGGTGCTTGAAGGAACCGATGCCATCCGAGACCTGGCACTGCGCGGCCAGGCTGTCAGGGAGCGGGTTGATCCGATCGATCCCGAGCCAACCCCGATCGATCTCGCGCATGTATTTGATAGCTCCGGCCTGCTCTCCGACGTGAACGGCGACGAGATTCCAGATGGTACTCGCCTGTGCGTCATAGTACCCGAAGACCTACCGCGTGCCGTGGGCATTGGCCTGTTTCATTTCATCACGCGCCTGGCCATTGAGAGTTCGGGAATCGACCTTCCGATCGCGACGACGCAGGCCGTTCATCGGGATGACGCCATCCCGCTACACCTGAATTTACAAGACGGGTACCTGGCGCGACTCTCCAGCGTCGATAATCCACGCGAGCCCGCTCTCGAACTATTTGGTGATCAGCACGACGTCGCGAATCTGCTCGAACGGCTAACCGTGAATTGGCCCGCGTCGCCCGCTGGTGGCGCGAGTCAGCCGGTCGAGGACATGCTCCAGTGGCTGCGCCACAGCCTGGCGGGCTGGACGCCGGAAGGACGCATCGCGGCGCTCGTCGCGGGAGTCGCGGGCGGCACGGCCGAAAACGCGACGCTGCGACTACTTACGGCGGACGTCGAGGAGCAGACGGCACAAGCACGTGCGGTGCGAAACGTGGTTGCCGGGAACTTCTCAATCGTCGGACCAGGCCCCGCGCGCCACGCCTTCATGCAGGAGTGGTCCGCGCGCTGGGAGGTTGACCGGGTGGTGGATGTTCTGCGGGAAGACGTGCTGCCGCGTCTCGACCGGAAGGCGCCCCTCTCACTCACCATCACCGTCTCGGAACCGCGCGCCATTCGACAGCGCCTCAAAGAACGGATCGAGCGCGAGCTTGCCGATTCCGGATTCAATCTGGACAAGGTCGACATTCGGGTCCTGGATGCGTTCAAAGCGGGACTCTGCTGGCTCAAAGAGATCGTCCTGCCGGAATGGAAGAAAACGTCCGGAATCTATCGGGTCTCGCTCGGCTTTCGCCCGCTGGAGATCGTCTCGAGCGACAACTGCCTCGACATGCGCATCCGCTGGCTGCAGGAACTCTTCCCAATCGATGAGATCATAGCGCGCGAACTCGGACTTCCCCTGGAACGAATCGACCTGGCCGAACAGGGGGGACCACCACATTACGCGGCGGAGGCGTTCGACGAGCAGGGCAATCTCCTCATGCGGCGCGAATTCACGCCTCTGTGGTATCGACGCCCGTATATCGACCCGTTCCCCGAGGCCGGGTCGGTTCACCTCGTGACCGGCGGCATCCAGGTAACACAGGCCGGAACGACCATTACGCAGCGTGTACCGACCGACGCGGAGCGTTTCTGGGATTATCTTCAGGAGGAGGTCCTACCTCGGGTTCGGCAGGCGGTCATGGAGGTAACCGACGGCGCGCCCAAGATTCAGGATCAGCCGTTCTTCGACGAATTGCTCATCGAATTGACCATCAGCGAGACGAACGAGCCGTTCGGTGTGCGCGAGGAGATGTGCTCGGCGGCGGAGGCGCTGCATGAGGACATCTATTTCAACGTCCTCGATTTCGTCGAGATGCTCGGCACGAACACCACGGGAGAGCGGCTATCGGCTCCGGGCGGAGTGGTGCCCATTGTTCACGTTCGTCCAGGCATGTCCCCACATGCGCGAGTACGGTTGCGCCGGCGAGCAAGATCGGTCGCCCGTCTCGAGAACGCTGGTCGCGTCTCGCCCATCGGCGGCATTCTCGCCGTGCCACCCTCTCCTCCAACCATCACCAGCATCGCGATTCTGCATGATCAAACCCAGCTTCAGCTCCGCTGGCCGTCGCTCAGTTCCGAACTGAGGGCGCGGCTGAAGGCCCTCAGCAATCAGTTTCCGGGCGAGCCGCACTTTCCGGCGCTGATCATCACGTCAGACGACGGTTTCCAGGTCGCAATGGGCTGGCCGCCGCTGCCCAAGAGCCCGCCGATCGCGCCTGCCTCACGGCCCGTATCGAAGACCCAGTTCCTGAACGAGACCTCGCTCGCCGAGCAGATCGAGCGACTGGCACGTCATCCCGAAGTCCACATCAACCAGGCACTTGACTACTCGTATCAAGGCCGACCGATTCCGGCGATCGAGGTCATCGCGCCGATGAAGGCACGTGTCTGGTCGAAGCGCAAGCTCTCGATCTTGAAGCCGACCTTCCAGATCGTTGCCCGGCATCATGCCAATGAGGTGGCCAGCACCACGGCCGCGCTGCAACTCGTCGAACTGCTCGTGACGGATTCGGAGTGGCACCGTCTCCTCAGCCGGGTCAACGTGGCGATCCTCCCGTTCGAGAATCCGGACGGCGCGGCGCTGCACGACCGGCTGCAGCGCGAACATCCGACCTGGAAGCATCACCCTGCGCGCTACAATGCGGTGGGCTACGAATTCGGCGAAGACCATTTCAACCCGGATACCCGGTTTGGTGAGTCGCGCGTGCGGCACCGGCTCTGGCGAACCTGGTTGCCGGACATCATCGTCGACAACCACGGCGTGCCATCTCACGAATGGGCACAGACGTTCGCCGGTTTCGGCTCTCCTCCGCGCTTCCAGGTGAGCTACTGGCAAGTACAAGCCATGATCTACGGCATCCTCTACCACGTGGAGAGCGACGAATTTCCCGAGCATCGCCTGGCCGCGTATGCGCTGCGCGACGCGGTGGCAAGAGCCGTCGCCTGCGACGCCGAGATGCTGCAGTGGAACCGGCGCTATCGCGAACGCTACATCACCTGGGGCCATCGCTGGGTGCCAGATCGGTTTCCCGCCAACACGCACAGGGAGATGATCTTCTATTTCGGAGGCGTGCGCCCCGACGCCGGCCGAACACGACGGAGTCTGGCAGCCCGCTACCCGCACGTTACCGTGGCATCCTGGGTGACCGAGGTGCCCGACGAGACCGCGCACGGCCAGCACTTGCGGCTCACCGCCAAAGCACACCTCATCGCCAACCGCGCCACGATCGACCTGCTGGCCGCCTCGGCGACACCGCCGGAACGACGTATCCTTCAACACGGCACCGGAACGCGCATCACGCTCTGCCGTCGCCGGCCTATCATCATCGGACCGTAATCTGCTGGAACTTTTGCCGCCGTGAATGCAACAACGACCACGCAATTGACCCGGCGAGACTTCTTTCACGACGTCGCCGAACTGCTCCGTCAACTGTTGCCCGCGCCGCTTCAGGGGTTTCAGGTCATGACGACCCGTAACCTGATCAAGGTGAGCTACGGGCACTCCCGAATTCATTACGAGGTTTGGGCCAATGCGCGCGATCGGCACATCGAGATCGGCCTGCATTTCGAGGATGGTCCGGACTCGACCGAGCGCCTTCTTCGCTTTTTCGACGAGAACATCATCGAGATCAAACACGAGCTTGGCACTGGCTTCGAACTCGAACGCTGGACCAACTCCTGGGGACACCTGTTCCAGCTGCTCCCCTATCAACCCCTCACTGACGATCTCACCCGCGAGATAACCATCATGCTGGCGAAGATGATCGGCGTTCTCCAGCCGATGCTTGTCGAGGCGCTCGGAGCGAGCAGTCGTCGCGGCAGGCGATGACAGCATCGACATGCCCACGCCGAGCCACTGCGTCGCGGGATTTTCCTGACCCCGGTTACGTTACGCAGAAGCGTAAAATCTTTGAATGAGCGCCTGGTTCGCGTGAAAAGGCATCGCATCTAAATGGCAAACTGGCTCCCGCTGCTCGATACGAGCTTCATCGTACTCAGTGGAATTTCACTGCTCGTCGGCTACTATTTCATCAAACACAAGGAGTACCAACGCCACAAGTGGGCCATGCTGACTGCCACGACCTTTGCGGCGTTCTTTCTGGTCACCTATATCATCCGGTATCTGACGACTCCGACCAAGATCTTCGCGGGAAGTGGCGCGATCCGTGTCGTCTACCTGGCCATCCTGATCTCGCACACCATTCTCGCCACGCTGATCATCCCGTTCGTGCTGATCGTTCTCTACCGAGCGCTCACGAAACAGTTCGCGCGACACAAGAACCTGGCACGAAAAACGCTACCAATGTGGCTTTATGTAGCATTTACCGGCTGGATCATCTATATGATGCTGTATCAAATCAGCTTCACACGCGCTTAGCAGCAGAACCCACCGCCCATGAATTGATCGGCCGTTCACGTGGGTTTGGTTGAATCACGACTTCAGGCCGGAGAGGCATCGAACACGATGCAGGACGCCATTACTGTCCGGGGACTCGAGAAGAGCTATGGAGCGAAGCGGGCCGTCGACGGCTTGAGCTTCAGCGTCTGGCGCGGTGAAATTTTCGCCCTCCTCGGCCCGAACGGCGCTGGAAAGACGACAACGGTCGAGATTCTCGAAGGCTATCGCCGACCGGATGGTGGCGAAGTCCGCGTGCTCGGCCTCGATCCGATTCGCGACGGTCATTCCATGAAACAGCGGATCGGGGTGATGCTCCAAAACGCGGGCATCTATCCGACCGTCACACCGCTCGAGGCGCTCAATCTGCTGCGCGAGTTCTATGACGACGCCGAAGAGACCGATGCCATGATCAAGCTCGTCGGGCTCGAAGAGGCGGCCAACACCCGCTATCGCCAGCTCTCAGGCGGCCAGCAACGGCGTCTGGCACTCGCGGCGGCGCTCATCGGAAAGCCTGAACTGCTCTTTCTTGACGAGCCGACGACCGCGATGGATCCGCAGGCTCGTCACATGACCTGGGACATCCTCCAGGGGTTGCGAGACAAGGGACTAACGATCCTGCTGACCACTCACTTCATGGAGGAGGCAGAGCGACTGGCCGACCGGGTCGCGATCATCGATCACGGCCGGCTGCTGGCGCTCGAAGAGCCGCGCGTCTTGACTGCGACCAGCGCCGAGGAGGTGCAATTCACCGGTCCTGCCGGAATGGACACCGGTGAGATCTCTCGCCTCCCCTCGGCGCGCGGTGTGCGCGAGGAGCGTCCCGGATTCTACGTCTTGCATACCGCTCGGCCGATGGACCTGCTGGCCGAGATCACGGCCTGGGGCCGCGACCAAGATATCCTGCTGAATGACCTGCGGGTCGGTCATGAATCACTCGAAGAGGTCTTCCTCCGCCTGACCGGAAACGAGCTCCGCGAATGACAGCCACGCGAGAGACCAATTGATGAAAGCACTGATTGCCCAATCCAAGATGGAATTGATGCTCACCTTTCGCCAGTTCGAAGGGATGCTCATCACAGTCGTCTTTCCCCCGGCGCTGCTCATCTTCTTCGCGGGTATCGGGGTCAAGCCATCGAGCGCGGATCGCCCGATCGACTTCCTGCTCCCGGGCATGCTCGCACTTGCTGTTATGTCGACTGGCTTGGTTGGCCTCAGTATCCGCACGGGCTACGAGCGCAGTTATGGAGTTCTAAAGCGGCTTGGCAGCACGCCGTTGACGCGCAGCCAACTGCTCATGGCCAAGATCGTCTCGGTGGTGGCGGTCGACATGATCGACATCGTGATCCTGATCGCGATCGCCTACTTCATGTTCGACTGGCACCCGACCGGCGCGCTGCCCCTCGCGATCTTCGCACTGCTGCTCGGCATCGCCACCTTTTCGAGCTTCGGTCTCATGTTGGCTGGTTCGTTCCGTGCCGAGACTACGTTGGCAACGGCCAACACCCTCTTCTTTCTCTTCCTGCTGCTCGGTGGCGTAGCCTGGCCGCTCGACAAACTGCCCGAGTTCCTGTCGATCCCGGCGCACATATTCCCGTCGGCCGCCTTCGCCGATGCGCTGCGCGCCTCACTCGGCCCGCACACCAGCTTCCCAATCTGGAATCTGGTCATCCTCGCCGGGTGGGGGGTTGGGACACTCGCCATCGCCAGCCGCACCTTCAAGTGGGAGTAGGCGAAAAGCAATTCGGCCGGCGGCAGATGGTCTCCATGAGGAGTGCACTACCCGCACCAGGGTAGTCGGTTGGGGTCTCTGGGGAGGCATGCGATGACGAACCTCGTGGAGCCCTCAGTCCTGTGAGTGCGAATTCGTCTGTGTCGCGCTGGAATTATGGTGGCTGACAAAATCATTCAGCAGGTTGCCGCAGCCGCACGACAATACATTGGCCGGGCGAACGTGGCTCGACGACCAAACCATCTCATCAAGAAATCATGATCCCGGGCTACTAGCACCAGTTACCAATCTCACTCATCCTCAACCAGCGTGAAGATCTCATCGAATGGCCGGGTCCGGAGTAAAACAAGGCTGGCGTCGGTCCAGGATTTTGGACGAACGACGAGCCGCCGTTCGCCGCACTCGAAGCGAATGTTCTGGCCCTCGCTCACGGTCAGGCGGCCGGTTCCAAACGTCACCGCGGTCAATGCCTGCACGGCGTCCGCCAGGACCGCCAGCTCAGGCGCCGTGCCGATCGTCACCCTCAGGTTCGGGTCCTTTGGCATCACGTTCCAATTAAGCGAGACGTATTGCACCAGACGTGCGCCCGCTACCATCGCGCCGTTCAGTTCGCCGTGAAAATGGGCCGCCTCCACCTCGAGCTCTCGAATGCGGGATGGATCGGCCAACTCAAGGAGGTAGCGGTCACGCGAGCTTCGCGCCGAAAAGATCGTGTCGTAGCTCGGGGAATAGCGCTTGACGTCGATCACCGGCGTCCCATCGATGAAGTCGAGGGCTTCGACGAAGAGCATCCGATCCTGCACGTCAAGTAGTCGCGCCGGGCTCAGCGCCAGGGAATTCGGCCGTGTGGTCGATCGGAGTCCAAAGACGCCGCGTCTGCGTCGTGCTGGCTCATAGGTCGGGCGAATGATCTGGAGACGATCGCGATCGGCTTCCTCCAGCCAGACGATGACCCAAACATGGGAGTTTTCTTCGATCAGGAGGAGCCCGTCTTCGTATTCGGGGAAGATCTCGACCTGGGCTGGAACGCCCTCTGGTGGCATAAGGCGCCGGTCACTGACATCGGAATGAACCACACCGATCTGCACGAGATCGAGGTCCGACACCGGTTTTCCAGCCCTTCGTCACGACGCGTCTTATCGATTCATCGATTCTTTGAAGGGACAGCGCCGCACCTATGTGGTCGCCGGCTGAACCTTCACGGTCACGATATGATACCCCGTCGCACCATCCGGCGCCGGAGGGTTCTCCTGGCTCGTCTGCGTCGCGCCGGTTCCATCCGTCGCCCGCACGGCGAGTTGCACGCGGCCCTGTCCGGTCGGTGTCCACTCGTGGGTCCAGATGGTCCAACTCAAGGACGATAGCGGCTTCTCCAGCTTGGCCTCTTGCCAGCTCTGCTGCCGGTCGGTCGAGACCTCGACCTTCGAGATGCCGCGGCTTCCGGCGAACGCGACGCCGCCAACTTTGACCGGCGTACCGGCCGTAAAGGTGTCATCTGCACGTGGGAAGTCGATCCGGGACATGGTCTGCTCGGTAGCAACATCGCTCCAGCCGCGATTCTGCCAGAATCCCTTGTAGTCTTTGTTGACCAGTTCAATCCGGGTCAGCCACTTGACGTTCTTCATGCCGTAGATGTTGGGGACCAGCATACGCACCGGGAACCCATGCTCCGCTGGAAGCACCGCGCCGTCGAGCTCATGCACCACGAACGTGTTTGGATCGAGCGCGATCGACAACGGAATTGAATCAGAGTAGCCGTCGTCAGCATAGAAGACGACGTCGACGACACCGTCATTGACGCCCGCTTCATCGAGCAGGTCCTTCAGCGGGAAGCCAGTCCACTCGCCGTTGCTGATATACGCATCGCCAACTTCGTTGCTGATGCATTCGAGCGTGGCGATGTGTTTGGTTGAAGGCCGCGAGCGTATCTGCGAATAGCTGTATGTCTGTGGATGGGCGACCATTCCGTCGATCGTCAGCTTCCATCCCACGCTCGAGACCGTGGGATCCACGAAGTTCTTCGATACCACGTAGAAGTCGTTCACGGGTGTCAGCGCCTGGGAGATACCGTCCGGCGTATCTGGCGCCGCTGGAACCTTACTCTTATCGGACAGGGCAACGAAGAACTTGCCGAGGTAGGCCGAGGCCAGCAGGACCGGAACACCAATGGTCATCAGCGTAATGACCCGTCGGCGAGAGTCATCGTATTCGCCCGCCTCGTTGCTCCGCGCCGTGAGCCAGGAGACGAGCACTCCCGCGAAGACGATCGAGATGATCGCAAAGCTCAACAGAGTTCGTCCGGTACCAACGCTTGTCTGACTTCCAAAGACGCCGATATTGCCCAGCGGAGCGAAGACGAAACCGAGGAGCGCGAGCGTCAGCGTCGCGGTGACGCTGAACAGGCCCAATGGCGAACTCTCGTCTTCCAGCAGACTCGAAAGGAACGCACCCACCAGCGCGCCGACAATCAGTTGTCCAATGAGAATCAACACAAACGTGAGGGGCTTGGCCTGCGACTCAAGTTTGCCGAGGATGGCGCTAAAGACGTCGACTGGCACAAATGATGTGATTCGATCCGATAGGAGTTGCGTGGGAACCGGCGCACGCCACAGCCGGCCCAGCAGCAACATGACCACCGAAGCCAGAAGCGCCGAGACAGCGCCCGGAAGATAGCCTGATCGTGACATTCGGGTTCGACGCATAGCTGGTCCTCTGTTCATCGGATCATCGGGCGGAAAGGATCGAGCGGGCTCATCGCTCGCTTTTAATCATTCTACGTTGAGAAAGGGGCAAGTGGATGAACCACAGGTTACCGGGATAACAAAAGTATTACGAAGTGGTGGGGAGGACGCGTGCCAGCAGCTCGTCCGGTTCGAACTCGCGGATGAGCTCGCGGAAGATTTCCTGGCCGTCACGTTCCACCACGACGTAGCCGGTCCCGATCCTCGCCTCGACTCCCGGAAGGTCCGGGTGCGCGAGCAGACGAATCGCGGTAGAACGATAGGTCAGGTGGAATCCCTGTTCGACAAACCAGCTGGAGATCTGTTCAGTCGAGCGCGTCAACGATGACTCATTCCGATTACACAGGCGAGTAGCGATTCTCACAAAAGCTTACTCGCAACAAGGGGCAGCGACTGCGACGATGCCGTCTCGCCGCCTCTGTGCACCGCCATGCCACCATCAAACCGCGGCCACGCGGCTGCGCCAATGAGCAAAAAGTCCACGTTTCCGCTTCGAGGCAATAAAAAACGGGGCCGTTGTGGGCGGCCCCGCAGACAGGGAGGGAGGGAAGAGATGAATCAAGGTTAGCTGCGCCAGCGCTGCTGGCTGAACGGTTCAAGTCGCCTGCTTCGTTCGACGAGCCACAGGCAACTCTCGCGCGACGGTATCGCAAAATCGGTGCGGTGTGGTCCGAACTCGTCGTATTCAAATGCGAACGTCATTGTGAGCGCCATTTCCGGTCGGTGTGCCTTGGCCCATAACCGACGGCAACGAGTGTCGCGGATCGGGTGTCTCCGGCTCCGAGGCCGCTTCGATTCGATCATCCGGCCCCCCAACGCGTTGTACGTACACTTGACTGATCACCATTGTACGTACATTGACGGATCTGTCAAGGCCCTTGGACAGATTCCTCGATCAACCCACCGCGCGAGGTCTTCTGCCGAAGTTCCTCAAGACGCGCCCGGAGTGCGGGCGCATATCCTGCAATCGATTTACCGAATACCAGTGCAACGAGAGGATGACAATCGCGCGCCACGCGTTAAGGATTTCGGAGAGATAGAGACGCATTCCAGATATGGGTGCATA
Organism: uncultured Chloroflexia bacterium; assembly: GCA_963728335.1. GTDB lineage: Bacteria > Chloroflexota > Chloroflexia > Thermomicrobiales > Thermomicrobiaceae > CALAGB01. The sequence goes on along the minus strand of CAVSJP010000002.1, from coordinate 1,490,058 downwards.
CTTGAAATGACGTTTGCGCTATCCACGCGCATCTGCTGACGCTTCGGCAACGCCGAGGTACGAACCCGTCGACAGACACTCATGTGTACGCCCCTATGCACGACATTGACGACCTTGAATGTACCTGACATCGAAGAAACCCACGCCGAAAGGACTCGACAATGGCCAACCCGCTGCAACAACTCGCATCGGTCGGACAGAGCTTCTGGCTCGATAATCTGAGTCGCGTGCTGATCACCAGCGGCGAACTCGAGCGGCTCATCCGTGATGATGGGCTCCGGGGCATGACCTCGAACCCAACCATCTTCGAGAAGGCGCTCTCAACCGGTGACGCCTACGACGCGCAGATCCGGCGCCTCACCCACGCTGGCGCCAACAAGGAGGAGATTTTCGAGGATCTGGCCTTTCACGACATTCGCCGCGCGGCGGACCTGCTTCGCCCGGTCTACAAAGCGACGGGTGGTGAGGACGGCTACGTCTCGATTGAACTTCCCCCCTATTTAGCCAACGTAACCGAGCAGTCGGTGGTTGAGGCCAAGCGTATCTTCGCGGCGATCGGCCGTCCGAACGTCATGATCAAGGTCCCCGGAACGAGCGAAGGCATTCCGGCCGTCGAGGAGCTGATCTACTCCGGGGTCAACGTGAACATCACCCTCCTGTTCGCCTTGAACGATTACCTGCGGGTCGTCGAGGCGTACATGCGCGGGCTCGAACGGCGAGCCGAGGAGGGGCTGCCACTCGACTCGATCGCCTCCGTCGCCAGTTTCTTCGTCAGCCGCGTCGACACCGAGGTCGACAATCGCATCGACAAGATGCTCGAGCAGTCGCTTCCCGATGAGCAAAAGGAACGGCTGGAGAAGCTCAAAGGCAAGACGGCCATCGCCAACGCCAAGCTCGTCTACGAGCACTTCAAGCAGCTCTTCTCATCGCCGCGATTCACGACGTTGAAGAAGCGCGGCGCTCGGTTGCAGCGGCCGCTCTGGGCCAGCACGAGTACCAAGAACCCAGAGTACAGCGACGTGCTCTACATCGAGGCCTTGATCGGACCCGATACCGTCGAAACGATGGCGCCGGTTTCGGTTGACGCCTTCCGTGATCACGGAACCGTCAAACGAACGGTCGATGAGGGACTCGACGAAGCGCACCGCATCATCGACGAGATGGCCGAGGTGGGCATCAGCTACGATGACGTCACAGATCTTCTCCAGAAGCAGGGCGTCGACTCGTTCGCGAAGTCCTTCGACAATCTCCTGGCGGGAATCGAGGAGAAGCGACGGCGCTTTGGAGCGGGCGACGACGCATCCACCGGAACGGTCGGCACGTACAGCGACGAGGTGCGACAGACGGTCACGCGCCTGGCGAACAATCACTTCGCGGAGCGCCTCTGGAAGCGCGATGCGACCCTCTGGAGCCGGGACGAGGCGGTTCAGAAGAAGATCGCCAATCGGCTCGGCTGGCTCGACAGTCCCGATGTCATGAAAAAAGAGACCGGTCGACTGCGCGAGCTGTCGAACGACATCAAGGACGCCGATTTTCAACGGGCGGTGCTACTTGGCATGGGTGGCAGTAGCCTGGCGCCGGAAGTCCTGCAGCATACCTTCGGCAATCAAGAGGGATTCCCGGAACTGACGGTTCTCGATACCACCAACCCGGACACCATCGGGCAACTGGCGAAGTCGCTCGATTTCGAGCACACGATCTTCATCGTCAGTTCCAAGTCGGGCACGACGGTCGAGACATCAACCCTTTTCCGCTTCTTCTTCGACCAGGTGACGCAGCACGTTTCAGGTAATCCCGGGCAGCACTTCATCGCCATCACGGATCCGGGCACGCCGCTGGAACAACTCGGCAAAGACCAGAAGTTCCGTCATGTCTTCGTCAATGCCGCGGACATCGGAGGCCGCTATTCGGCCCTCTCCTTCTTCGGCATGGTCCCCGCCGCGGTGATCGGCCTCGACGTCGGGCTTCTCCTGGAGCGAGCCGGGGAGATGGCCGAGAAGACGCGCAAAGACAGCGTGGAAAACCCCGGATTGTGGCTAGGCGGAGCGCTTGGTCTGCTCGCCGAAATCGGACGCGACAAGCTGACCTTCATCGCCGACCCCGCACTGAGTTCGCTCGCCGACTGGCTGGAACAGTTGATCGCCGAGAGCACCGGTAAAGAGGGAACAGGCATCGTTCCGATTGCCAACGAGCCGCTCGGCGCTCCGGGATCCTACGGCGCTGATCGTCTCTTCGCGGGCTTCGACCTCGCGCCTCAACCGCACGCCGAAACGGACGCGATGCTGGCTGGTTTGGAAGAGGCCGGACAGCCGGTCATTCGCATTCGCCTGCGAGACGAATGGGACATCGCGGCCGAGTTCTTCCGCTGGGAGGTCGCCACGGCACTGGCCGGCGCCGAACTCGGGATCAACCCGTTCGACGAACCCAACGTTCAGGAGAGCAAGGACAACACGAACCGGCTGCTTGCTGAGTACAAGAAAGATCACCGCTTACCAGAGCAAGATGCGCCGGCCACCGATCAGATGCTGACCGCGTTCGGCTACGAGAAGCCGACCGTGCGCGAGGCCGCGGAGCAGTTCCTCGATGAAGTCGGAGTCGGTGACTACCTCGCCATCATGGCCTTCTGCGATCGTACGCCCGAAGTCGAGGTTCGCTTGAACGAAGTCCGGCGATTGCTGCGCGAGCGGCTGAACGTCGCGACGACGCTCGGTTATGGCCCACGGTTCCTGCACTCGATCGGGCAACTCTACAAGGGCGGACCGCGCTCCGGCACGTTCCTTCAGATCGTGGTTGAGCCGAGAAGCGACCTGAACATCCCGGACGAGAGCTATTCATTCGCGACGCTCTTCGCGGCACAGTCACTTGGCGACTTCGAGGCGCTGGGTCAACGACACCGGCCGCTGCTGCGGCTCAAGATCTCGGGTGACCCAGTCATGGGTCTCGATCGCGTGTTGCAGTCACTGGTCTCGTCCGCGCTACGCTAGCGAAAGCACCTGGCGCAGTGGCGTCCGGCTGGCCTGTTGCTTGCTACGACAGGAGATGCTGACCCGACACCTCGGCGGATCGTCACGTGGGTGACGATCCGCCGGCGCCAGAACAGTAGAGAAGATTGATCGACGTTTGCGACCGGATACCGTCCGTTTCACGCACGGCTCGCCTCGCGGCGTGGGCACTCCCGGAAGATCACCGGCAGCACCAACGCTCCACGGTTGAACTGGCTTTTGCCCGCGGTGAAGCAGGAATCAAACGCGAACGCTGCATGATGGGTTGGAGGATTCCATGCAAACCGCCATGGTCGAGAACCCGCTACGCGAAGGGCTGCGGCTCGAACGCGTTCCGGCTCCCTGCGCCATGGTCATCTTCGGCGCCTCAGGAGATCTGACGCGCCGCAAGCTGATGCCCGCGCTTTACAACCTGGCCATCGAGGGACTCATCCCCTCCGGATTCAGTGTCGTCGGCTATGCCCGTCGCGACCTGACCACTGACATGTTTCGCGCACAGATGCGAGACGGTGTAGACCGCTATTCTCGCAGGCGCCCGGTCGACCCCAACGTTTGGGAGACCTTCGAGCAGGGAATCTCCTATGTCGATGGGAACTTCGAGGACCCCAAAGACTATCGTGCCCTCGGTGACGAACTCAATCGACTCGACCGGGAACGTGGAACCTGCGGAAATCGTATCTTCTACCTGGCGGCGCCGCCCCGGATGTATCGCACTATCGTCGACAATCTGGGCGTCGCCGGGCTCGTCGGCGAGCAAAATGACGATAGCTGGACACGCCTGGTCGTGGAAAAGCCATTTGGCCGCGACTTGCACAGCGCGATTGAACTCAACGACCACCTCCACACCGTCTTCCAGGAAAACCAGATCTTCCGCATCGATCACTACCTCGGCAAAGAGACGGTCCAGAACACCATGGCGTTCCGCTTCGCCAACGGCATCTTCGAGCCGATCTGGTCGCGGAACTACATCGACCACATTCAGATGACCGTGGCCGAGACGATCGGGGTCGAGGATCGCGGCGGCTACTACGATCAGGCGGGGGCCATGCGAGACATGGTCCAGAACCACATGCTTCAGTTGCTCAGCGTCATCGCGATGGAGCCGCCGATCAACTTCGATGCCGACGCCGTGCGGGACGAGAAGGTCAAGGTGCTGCGGGCGATCCGATCGATCAAACCGGACGAGGTTGAGAAGTACACGGTGCGTGGTCAGTACGGACCGGGTTGGGTGGCCGGAGAGGCCGTCCCCGGCTATCGACAGGAACCGAAAGTCAACCCGGACTCGATGACCGAGACCTTCGTCGCGGTGAAACTCCTGATCGATAACTGGCGCTGGGCCGGCGTCCCGTTCTATCTGCGAACTGGCAAGCGCATGCCGCGCCGCGTGACCGAGATCGCGATACAGTTCAAGAGCGTACCGCACCCACTCTTCAAGGAGACGGAAGGTGCGCCGCTCGAGCCAAACGTCCTGGCCCTGCGGATTCAGCCCGATGAAGGCATCTCGCTCAAGATTGCCGCGAAAGTCCCCGGACCTCACATCCGCTTGCGCTCGGTCAACATGGGCTTTCTCTATGGCACGTCCTTCTTCGTCGAGTCGCCGGATGCCTACGAGCGACTGTTGCTCGACTGCATGTTTGGAGATTCGACGCTCTTCACGCGGCGTGACGAAACCGAGGCAGCCTGGAAACCCATCACCGAAATTCTGCAAGAATGGGGTGAAATTCCGCCGCCTCGCTTCCCGAACTACGAGAGCGGAACCTGGGGACCAGCAGCGGCCGACGCATTCATGGCGCGCGATGGGCGAGCCTGGCGACAACCGTAAAGCCTTTTCGTGGAGGTACGACACATGGCCGGGATTGATGTCAGCGTCGATGTTCACGGGATCAAGGGGCCGGCGGTCGACGTTGGGTCGATCGAGCGTGAGCTCGCGCAGCTCTGGCGCATGCCGACGGTTGTGGGGCTTCGCGAGACAGACGTCGTGCCGACGCGCACCAGCGTGCTCAACCTCATTGTCCATTGCTCCGATTCCTCCATGGAGATGTGGACCAACAAGATCATCAACGAACTGGCAACCAACCATCCGTCACGAGTGATCACATTTACCGTCACGTCTGACTCGCGCGCCTTCGAGGACGATATCGATGCGCACGTCAGCACGCACTGCTACACGTCCTCAGGAGAACGATTCGCGTCGTGCTACGAGAAGATCGAGATCAAGACGCCGCCCGATTCGCTTGCCCAGCTCCCGAGTCTTGTCGTCGCGCTGGCGCTGCCCGACCTGCCGACCTTTGTCTGGTGGCCGGGGCAGCCGCCGCTAGCTGACAAACGCTTTGTCCGCGTCGCACACGCCACCAATCGGATCATTGTCGACTCACTCGACTTCCAGCGTTGCGGCGTCAACATGGTCCGACTGTCCGACCTTTGCCGGACCATCGGCGAGGGGTGCGCCCTCAGTGATCTGAACTGGGCTCGCCTTACCCCGTGGCGATCGATGGTCTCACAGTTCTTCGATATTCCGGACTGCCGCTGGGCGCTCGATCATATCTCCAAGATCAAGCTCGTCTTCGGCCATCATTCAGGAGGGCGGCTCAACGCCGCCCAGACCATGCTCTTTGCCGGCTGGCTCTCCAGTCGCCTCGGTTGGAGCCTGACTCAGGATGCCGTTCCAGTCGACCGGAACGGCGTCTGCTTCGCTCGTGATATGACGAGCAAACGTATCGAGATCGAGATGACGTCGCGACCGGTTCCTGCCGACTTCAATGGCTACCTGCTCGGTGTCTCCCTCTCGTCACACGACGGCAGCAAGAGCGCACAGTTCGACGTTGAACGGCTCGGAGATGATCTCGCGACCTTGAAGATGACCGCGACGCTGGACGACCATATGATTGCCGAGCATGCGATGCGCTCCGCCCTGTCGAACTTGCCTCAGCTGCTGCTGAGAGAGCTCGAGAATACGATGCACGACAACCTGTTTGAGGATGCCCTGGCAGAGGCTGCTCGCTATGTGTCAGTGGTGAAGTTGCGGAGAAGCGCGTGAGTGATCTTCAGATCGTCGTTTCCGAAAATTCAAGTGAACTCGCGGAGGCTGCGGCACAGCAGTTTGTCGACATTGTAACGAGATGCCAGGCAGCTGCGGGCACGGCGCGTGTCGCACTCTCAGGTGGCTCGACGCCCCGCGCCCTCTTCACCCTGTTGGCGAGTGATCGCTTTCGCTCGAAGATCGACTGGAGCAGGATTGACCTCTTCTGGGGCGACGAGCGGACTGTCCCGCCGGACCACGAAGACTCGAATTACCGCATGGCGCGAGAGACCCTGATAAGCAAGGTCTCCATTCCTGACGAGCGAGTCCATCGCATCCGTTGCGAGCTCGAACCGGATCCAGCGGCCAGTGATTACGAACTCCAACTGACCCAGGTTTTCGGCGACGTCAGCCCGGATCAGCCGCCCCAGTTCGACTTGATCCTGCTCGGAATCGGCAGCGATGGGCACACCGCGTCACTCTTTCCCGGCACCAGCGCGCTGTCAGTCCGCGATCGCCTCGTGGTCGCCAATCCGGTTCCGCAGCAGCAGACGACCCGAATCACCCTGACCGTTCCGGTGCTCCAGGCCGCCCACAACGTCCTGTTTCTCGTCGCAGGGGAGGACAAGGCGCCCGCCGTCCACGAGGCCATCGAGGGAGGCTGGAACCCGACCAAGACACCATCGCAGTTTCTACGCGAGGCTTCCGGCACAGTCATCTGGATGCTTGACACAGCCGCCGCGTCACAACTTCGCGACCGCGAGAGTGGATGAAAACACGCACCCGAATCCGTTGTAGTGAGAGACCCGCGCGAGCACGAAAGCTCTGAGGCGGAAAGAGACGAAACGGCCGCGGCAAGATTGGGCTCGACGACCAGCGACGCCTATTCGCGCTACGTACGATTAGATCAGACGGGGAGCAGCAATGAGCGACGAACTGGTTCCGGGTTCAACGCCCAAACGGGTAATGATCGTGATGGCCCATCCGGACGACGCCGAATTTGGCTGTTCCGGAACGGTGGCGAAGTGGACGGCCGAGGGAAGCGAAGCCATCTTTGTGCTTGGCACCAGTGGCGATAAGGGGAGCGACGATCCTGAGATGAACTCCGAAACGCTCGTCGAGACTCGCGAGCGGGAGCAGCGCGCCGCCGCCAAGGTGCTCGGAGCGAACACGGTCGAATTCCTGCGCTTTCGCGATGCCGAATTGATTCCTGGCCTCGAACTTCGGCTGGCAATCACGCGGGTGATCCGCCAATACAAGCCGGACGCGCTCATTTGCCAGGACCCGACGAATCGCTGGGAGGGACAGGAATACATCCAGCATCCGGATCACCTCGCCATGGGTGAAGCGACCCTGGCGGCGGTCTTCCCCTCGGCGCGCGATCGCTTGACCTTTCCCCAGCTCCTCCAGGAGGGACTCGAGCCGCACAAAGTCGCTCAGGTCTACGTCGCCGGGGCACGTGACCCTGATGTCTGGATCGATATTACCGGCTCATTTGACACGAAGCTGAAGGCGCTTGGCGAGCACAAAAGTCAGATGGGCGACTGGGACTTCGAGCCAATGCTTCGCCGCTGGGCTCAGGACACCGCCGCCGAAGCGCGCTTTCGTCGCTATCCCGGCGCCGACGACATGCAGCTCGCCGAAGCGTACAAGTACTTTCACCTGCGCTGATCGGTGTGCGGGTAGCGTATAACGTCGCTGGCTCCGTCGCGGTTCATCCGAGACACGCCGCGGCAAGACCCTGATTTTCCTCGGCACATCACGCTGAGATTCACACCGAGGGAGCGCACAACGTGCTCCCGTTTATTGCACGAGTCGTCAGTGTGGCCGAGCCCGCAACGGATATCTTCAGCCCGGTGTCCACGACGTCGTCTCATGGCTGACGCCGGGGCGGGAGCCCCACTTCTCTCACGAGCGCGATCGGGTCCGTTCCTGGCTGGATTGCTCCGCCCTTCAACGCGCGCGCGCGGCCTGCTCAGGACGCCGCTGGCGTGACGATCCCGGTCTCGGCGGGAGGCGGCTGCTGACGCAGCCCGCGCACCGGCGAGAACCAGACCCAGAGGAAGGCCAGCATCTGGCCGACCGCCGTGAGCAGCAGCGTGGACCGCAGACCGAGCACGGTGCCGAGCCAGCCGCCCAGCAGTGATCCAACCGGGATGGCGCCCCAAATCAGGAAGCGAGTGCTCGCGTTCATGCGACCCAGCAGGCGGTCCGGTGTGATCCGCTGGCGCAAGCTCACTTGAGTGACGTTGTAAAGCGGATTGGCAACACCACTGAGCAGACGCGAAACGACGAGCACGCCGACGACCACCAGGCGCGGCCCGCCCGCCATGGGCACGAGCAGGGCACTCATGCCAAACAACAACGCCGAAGCCATGATAGTCGGACCAAGGCCGATGCGAGCGGGTACCCGGTCCGCGAGGAGCGCGCCGGACAGGTAGCCAAGATTCCCCGTCGCGTAGATCAGACCGAGCAGCCCTGGTCCGATACCAAGGTCGCGCGTGAAATAGAGGATCATGATGGCGAGCATGGCGCTTCCGAAGAAGTTGGATGTCGCGGTACAGCCCGCGATCGACCTCAGGATCACATTCCCCAGTACGACCCGTAACCCCTCGGCGATGTCACGACGGACGCTCTGACGAGGGCCGTGGACGACCGGAGCTGGCTCAGGGGTGCGGATCCGCAACAGGAAGAGCGCCGAAATCAGGAAGGAGCCTGCGTCGGCGGCAATCGCGACCGGAGCAGTGACTATGGCGACAAGGAGGCCAGCTAGCCCTGGCCCGGCGATCTGCGCCCCTGAGCGACTTAGCTCCAGCTTGGCATTGCCCTCCACTAACTGTTCGCGCCCGACCAGGGTTGGCAGATACGCCATGTACGCGACGTCGAAGAAGACGGCCATGATGCCGACCAGGAAGGCGACCAAATAGAGGGAAGTCATGCTTAAGTGACCCGTCACGGACAGCAGCGGCACGCTCAGCAGCAGGGCGAAGCGGCCGCAGTCAGCGACGATCATGATCGGCCGGCGACGGGCTCGATCGATCCACACTCCAGCGAACAGCCCGACCAACAGGAAAGGCACGGTCTGGACGGCGGTCAGGTAACCCATCTGAGCCGCGTCGGCGTGCAAAGCGAGCACACCGGTGAGCGGCAGCGCCAGCATGGTGATTTGCGATCCGAGCAGCGAGATCATCTGGCCAACCCACAGCATGCGGAAGTCGCCATGTCGCCAGAGCGTGCTTGGCTGCCTGCCCTCACGTTGATCTTCGGTCGGTGACCGCATTACCTGCGTACCTCCGCGCCATGCGCTGCCCGCGGTAGTGATGCGGCACAGTTTACCCGGGCGGTACGCAACTGGGGAGAGACCGTTTCCCAACCACGTTACCGGTCATCGGGAGAGGTTCATGATGTCAGAGTGCCCTACTCTGCCAGGAACAATTTCCACGAGTCGGGCGTCGAGCCCGGAAACTGGTACTCGTAGTCCGTCACGCGACGCATCGGTGACAGGCGCTTGTTCAGCACGCGCTCAGCCATGTAGTGCGCCAGGTAGGTCACGTCGTCACGGCCTGCCAGTTGATCGAGCGTGAAATAGCCGACCTCATCATTCTCGTGTCCGTCCGGGCGCGGCTCCCCCTCGCGGTGCTCCAGCAACCAGAGGATGTAGGTGTCCGTGCGATGATCGTCGTGATAGCTGCGCATGCCGATGATTCCCACCGGATCCGCGACGACTCCCGTCTCTTCCAGCACCTCGCGCGCGACGGCCATATCTAGCGTCTCGCCTGGGTCCATCACACCCCCAGGCAGCATGAACCGGCCGCGAGAGGGCCCGTAGGTCATCCGCACCAGCAGTACCGCGTCGTTGCGCACCACCAGCCCGCCGACGCTCGTCACGTTTTTTGAAGCTAGAAGAGTCATGGCGTCACCTCACCGGTCATGTCGATCTCGAGGCTGATGTCGAGTGCTCGCGAGGAGTGAGTCAGCGCCCCGGCGGAGATCAGGTCCACGCCTGTCTCGGCAACCGCGCGAATGCTGTCGAGCGTAATCCCTCCCGACGCCTCGAGCACCACGCGGCCCGCCGCGATGCGCACCGCCTCTGCCATCTCCGCCACCGTCATATTGTCAAGCAGCACCGCATCCGCGCCCGCGTCGAGTGCCTCCCGCAGTTCATCGTGACTTGTCACCTCAACCTCAATTCGCAGTGGATGTGGCGCGTCAGCCCGTGCGGCCGCGATTGCACTGCTGATCCGGTGCGAGCCACCAATCGCCGCCAGGTGATTGTCCTTGATCAGAATGCCGTCCGCGAGCCCGAAGCGATGATTGTGCCCTCCCCCATGGCGCACAGCTCGTTTTTCAAGCTGGCGCATGCCCGGCGTGGTCTTGCGGGTATCGATGACGCGCGCACGCGTTCCGTCGACCGCGTCGACGTATTGTGCCGTCGCGGTAGCCACGCCCGAGAGTCGCTGCAGGAAATTGAGCGCGACGCGCTCTCCCATCAGAACGCTCCTCGCCCGGCCGCAAATTCGTCCCAGAATCTGTCCTGTCTGGATGTGGTCACCGTCGGTCACCAGCGCTTCGAACACGACGTCCGGATCGACCTGGCGGAATACTTCCCGAACCGCATCGACACCGGAGACCACGCCGTCCGCTTTCGCGAGAAACTGACCACGACACTCCCGATCGTGCGGTACGGTCAGGTCGCTGGTGACGTCGCCGAAGGCCACGTCCTCCTCAAGCGCCAATTCCACGATCCGCGTGACTCCAAACACCCTGTTCTCCTCACCGGTTCGATCGCCGCAACACGACCGCGCACTGTATCCAAACAGACCGGAACGTTTCTCGACCGCCCGGCTTTTGCGTACTATGTCAGTGATTGGCGTTTTGGTCGAGCGAGACGTAGACAGAGGCAGTGAGAACATGGACGCCACCGCCACCATCAGGGGAGTCGTTCCGTTCGAAGTCAACGACGAGCCGTATTTCACGATCTACTTTGCACACGACTCCGAGCCGGAGGCAATCCTCGAGGCAACTCTGCCGCGCAACGAGATCTATCTTCACCCGCACGTGAACGACCATATCAGGGTTCACTATGTCTTCCAGGTCCCAACCCGCATCGAACACCTCAAAGACTGATCCAGACGCACGAACTGGCGTTCACGCAATCAGCAAGATGGTGTGGCACTGGCTCTGCGAGGAAGCACTCTGGAGTACTCGCAGACGCGAGCATCACATCGTCATCATCCTGGCAGCGCGCCTGACAGGGCAGGGAGGATACTGCATTGAACGACTATCAGAACGAAGTTGTGGTCATCACGGGAGCCGGAGCCGGCGTCGGCCGGGCGGCTACCCGAGAATTCGCGCGCCACGGTGCGCGAATCGGTCTCATCGGGCGTGATCGTGCGCGGCTCGAGCGGACCAAGGAGGAGGTCGAAAACCTGGGGGGACATGCACTTGTCCTGCCACTCGACGTCGCCGACTCCAATAAAGTGGATGAGGCCGCGACGCAGGTCGAGCAGGAATTTGGACCGATCGACGTCTGGGTTAACAACGCCATGGTCACCGTCTTTTCTCCGGTCAAGCAGATGACCGCGGCGGAGTACAAACGTGTTACCGACGTAACCTACCTGGGATTCGTCCACGGAACGCTGGCGGCGCTGCACCGTATGCTGCCGCGCGATCGTGGCAAGATCGTCCAGGTCGGTTCGGCCCTTGCCTACCGGGCGATTCCACTGCAATCCGCCTACTGCGCCGCGAAGCACGCGGTTCAGGGATTCACCGAGTCTCTGCGATCAGAGCTCTATCACGACAACAGTAATGTGTCGATCACCATGGTTCAAATGCCAGCGCTCAATACGCCGCAGTTCAGCTGGACCCGCAATCACCTGGGTCACAAGCCCCAGCCGGTTCCGCCGATATTTCAGCCGGAGGTTGCGGCTGAGGCAATCTACTGGGCAGCACATCACGCCCGGCCTGAAATCTACGTCGGCATGCCGACCGAAAAGGCGATCTGGGGCAACCGGGTTATGCCACGCCTGCTCGATCATTACCTGGCGAACAACGGGTATTCATCCCAGATCACTGATGAGCCGGACGACGCCGATCGTCCTGATAACCTGTACGATCCAGTTCCTGGCGACTACGAGGCACGAGGGCGATTCGACGACCTGGCATCGCCATCGAGCCGCCAACTCTGGGCGACGTTGCATCGCGGCATGATCGCGGCCGGTGTCGGCGCGGCGGCCGTAGCCGGAGCGGGAGTGGCGCTGATCAGCCGCAAGAACGGCAACGACTAGGCCTCGCCTGGTTGACTGATCTCGGTCTTTGAAGCGCCTTCTTCGTAAAGCTCTGACCCGGGCCCCAGAATGCCGATCCAACCGCTACCAATCTGGGACGCGGTGTCACCCGCGAAATAGGAAAGCGCGATGAGGATTGCGCCGATGGCGATCTCGGTGAGAATCGCTTCCGTTGGAGCTTCCAGCAAGATCGGCCCAAAGATCAGCCACATACCCGCAAAGACGTTCAACCGGCCAAACCAGCGGGTCGCCGGCCAGACGGCCAACATGCTCACGAAGAAGACGATCGGGCCTGTGACGCGGACGTCCGTCCGGGCGAACTCGGACAGACCAAGGACCGCGGGAGAGGCCATCAGATAGAGACCGATCGCGGCTCCGATGAGGTGGCGGAGCCGGATGCCCTGTGCATCCCACGCGGAGCGAATCTCAACATCACTCGACGGCCTATGTTCACCGAGTTGCCGTTCGGTCGGCTGAGTGTACTGACGCGCCAGCTGCTGCAGGGCTGCCAGCACCTCCTCCATCGTCGGTCCGGCCAGGGTGATGGAGATAAACGCCGAAAAGAGGCAGAGCGTGCAGTAGTGGTTGTATGCGACCGGCTGGATGATAAGCAGGATGACCGCTGCCAGCCCAAGAGAGGCCGCGGTCGCACCATTCAAAAGCACGAACCACGGATGCGTTCTCCAGCGTTCGGGCCCTCCGGCGAAGGCGAGCCAGAAGTCCAGAAAATAGAGCGCGGCTCCGAGTGAGGCGTCGGGAATTCCGAACGGATGCGACACCGCGGAGTTAAGGATGGCGTGGCTCCCGTTGCCGAAGAACGGCTCCCATACGTGTGTAAACACGTCAGTCTCGTACAGGGTTAAGTAGATGGCGGTGCAGAAGCCCATGAACGCGAGGGCCGCCAGGATCATTCGGCGCCACAGTTCAGACGGGTTGAATGTCCAACCTGGAGGTATCCCAGTCTCTTCCGGCCGCGGATCGTTCCGTCGTCTCGCACTCGTCGCTGCTTCAGCCATGCGCTGCCTTTACCTGTATCGCAACCGTCTCCACGTGAGACACGCATCAGTTGGAATGAGTCTTCCCTCGTCACTTGTAGCACGAGTCGTGCCGATCACACGTCTCTATGGAACAAAATCTGCACATTCTGAATCGTGAGATTCGCATTGGTGTCCCAGTATCTCCGGAACCAAGCCGGGACGGGAACCGACAGGCGCATTCGCCACGCTCAGGAATCGAGCCCGCGATCGGATTTCCAGACGCGATGACCAGACTGATGAGACACGACGACTTTGGACGACCTTGCACGCTGGGGCGTAGGCCAGTCCGCGATTGTACGTGGCTCTGCCCACGGCCACCCTGGACGATTCCGATTTCGACGATTGCCCAACATAAACATATTGGAGGACTCCATGGCAAAGACTGCTGCAAATGTAATGGTTGATACCCTCATCGATTGGGGGGTCGACACCGTCTTCGGCCTCCCCGGTGACGGGATCAACGGCATCATGGAGGCACTGCGCGAGTCGCAGGACAAGATTCGATTCGTTCAGGTACGACACGAGGAGGGCGCGGCTTTCGCTGCCTGCGCGTATGCGAAGTTCACCGATAAGCTCGGCGTCTGCCTGGCGACATCGGGGCCGGGCGGCATCCATCTGCTGAACGGACTCTACGACGCCAAGCTGGACGGGCAACCGGTCCTGGCGATCACCGGCCACACCTATCATGACCTGATCGGCACCTATTACCAACAAGACGTCGATCTCGACAAACTCTTCATGGATGTGTCCGTCTACAACGAGCGCGTCATGGGCCCCGCACACGTCCGCTCGGTGACGAATCTGGCGTGCCGCAATGCCATCACGCGCCGGTCTGTCGCGCACATCACGTTCCCGACAGATCTTCAGCATGAGCCGTTCGACGAGGCGATGTTCTCCAAGGAGGACGTGCCGGGTCACACCTCGGCGACGCTCGATCTTCCAGCCGTCGTACCGCCGCCCGCGTCGCTGCACCAGGCAGCCGAGATCCTGAATCATGGCAACAAGGTCGCGATTCTGGCGGGACGCGGAGCACTCCATGCGCGCGCTCAGCTCGAGAAGGCGGCCGAGAAACTGGGGGCGCCTATCATCAAAGCCTACCTGGGTAAGGGCGCGGTGCCGGACGATTCGCCATACACCACGGGAGGCATTGGACTGCTCGGTACCGCTCCCTCCCAGACCGCGCTCGAAGAGTGCGACACGTTCTTCATCGTCGGCTCCTCCTTCCCCTACATGTCCTTCATGCCCAAGCACGGTAAGGCCAAGTCGGTTCAAATTGACGTCGATCCGGTGCGTATTGGACTGCGATACCCGGTGAATGTCGGGCTCGTCGGTGACGCGCGCGAAACACTCGACCTGCTCGTGCCGCTGCTCGAAGCCAAACAGGACCGCTCGTTCCTGGAACAAGCCCAGCAGGGCATGAAGGAATGGTGGGCTATGATGGACGAGCGAGCGTCGCGGACGGACACCCCGATGAAGCCACAACGTGTCGCCGCCGAGTTGAGCAAACGGCTCGCGCCTAACGCGATCATCTGCGGTGACAGTGGCACCAACACCACCTGGCTCGCGCGCTACATCAAGATTCGTGGCGATCAGATGGTTTCGGGCTCTGGAAACCTCGCCACTATGGCGAGCGGCCTCCCGTACGCAGTTGGCGCTCAAATCGCCTATCCCGATCGCCAGGTCGTCGCGCTCGTCGGCGACGGAGGCTTCGCGATGCTCATGGCCGAATTCTCGACCGCCGTGCATCACAACCTGCCGATCAAGGTGATCATCTTCAAGAACAACACGCTCGGTCAAATCAAGTGGGAGCAGATGGTCTTCCTTGGCAACCCAGAGTATGGAGTCAAACTCCAGCCGATCGACTTCGCCAAGTTTGCCGAGGCCTGTGGTGGAACTGGGCTCCACGTCGAGGATCCCGAACAGGTCGGAAGTGTCCTCGATATCGCACTCAACACGCCGGGTCCGGTGGTCGTTGAGGCGGTCGTCGATCCATACGAGCCGCCGATGCCTGCTCGGATCGACCGCAATCAGGCGATTCACACGGCTGAGGCACTCATGCGAGGTGAGCCAAACCGGGTCAAGATCGCCGAGACGATCTTCCGTGACAAGGTCAACGACTTCACCGTGTCCGTCAACGACAACGGGGCCGTCGGCGCGGTCAAGGACCGAGTGCGTGAGTGGGTTCGCGGCGACGACGAGTAGTCGCGCGGTTCACATTCTTACTTCGCGGGCAACCAGGGCGGAGAACCTCCGCCCTGGTCTCTATCTGCCGGAACCTACCCGCCAAGTCTATTCACCGCCACCTCCGCCCGGTAGAATCCGAGGATCCAGGGACGGACCGGTCACCGTTTACGCGACTGCGGGGGAGGAATTGGCTGAATGACAGATTGGAACAATGCCGTCTGGCAACAATTCGGAGCGACGCTCGATATGCTGGACGATGCCCTGCGCGTCTGTCCAGATACGCTCTGGACCGAACGTCTCTGGGTCACGCCACCGGACTCAGAGTTCCCGGCGGACTTCGCCTCGTTCTGGTATCTGGGCTATCACACGATCAAGTGGGTCGACCAGTATCTTTTCGGCTCTGACGAAGGTTTCGCGCCACCTGCCGAATTTCTGCGAGGCGGACTCAATACGGAATCCGCACCTTCGGTAGAGCCGTACGCGAAGGAACTGGTCCGGAACTACCTGTCGCAGGTACGTCAGAGATGTCAGGCGAAACTCACCAAGATGACCGACGAGGAAGCCCTCAGACCTTATTCGTTTCCCTGGTCCAGCGATACTTCGATCAGCTATTTCGAACTTCAGCTCTATAGCATGCGTCACGCGCAGGAGCACGCCTCCCAGCTGCACCTGTTCCTGGGTCAACACAATGCCGACGACGATTCCGACTGGGTTTCTACCGCGCGCAACATGTAGCGGATGGCCTGAACGTTATGCACGGATACCGCAAAGCGGCGCGTTTCCAATCCCGGAAACGCGCCGCCTGGATCTTGGCACTTTGATCTGTCCAGCGGCGACGCTTCCGCCACCAGCAGCCCAACGCGCGGCGCGTTCCGGGCGTCATGCCCCACACCCGGTAGCCCGCCAAGACCGTCACACTCCAGACCCAGCCCCGCCACTGCAGGCACACCAGGGTTCCAGCCGGGTTCCAGGTCTGACTCTCGCCCCAGCCGAAGTCGGTCATGAGTTCGCGATGGGTCACCTCGATCTCCCAGGGTTGCCAGGCAGGCGCCAGGAGGTACTGGGCGGGGAAGGGCAGCCCCACTGGTCATCCCGCCGCACCGCCGAGATGAGCCAGAAGGCCGGATCCCGCGGGGTCCGGTGGTCGTTTCTCACGGTCATCGGAAAGCCAACTCCAGGGCGGAATCGCTCCGTCCTGGGCTGCGTTTGTTCGACTTTTCGCTCTCGCGACCCAACTCTCCTGCGAGGCAGGAGCACATGGGCGGGTATAATGCGGCTGCCCGAATACTCACGCAGATCGGCAAACGCACCTTTGCCCAGAAAGGACGGAACTCTTGATCGACGAATGGACGACCGCCCTGTGGCGACAGTTCGGTGCGGCGATTGACACGCTGGATGACGCCATTCGAGCGTGTCCGGAGAATCTCTGGAGGGGCACGTTGTGGACGCCGACCTGGGATGCTGATCTGACGTTCAAGAACAGTGAATTCTGGAATGTTTGCCATCACACGCTGTTTTGGACTGATTTGTACCTGTTCGGGACGGGAGACGGCTTTGCACCTCCGGCCCCGTTCACAACGGAGGAGCTCGACCCGAACGGCAAACTCCCTGAGCGCGTCTACGCGAAGCACGAGTTGCGGACCTATCTCCAGTACGTGCGTGAGACCTGCCAGCGCACACTTATCGCACTGACCGACGATGAGGCGCGACGTCCGTGCATGTTTCCCTGGAGCAAGGGCAATCCGGTCACCTATTTCGAACTTCAACTCTATAACATGCGACACGCGCAGGAGCACGCCTCCCAGCTGCACCTGTTCCTGGGTCAACACAACGCTGACGACGATTTCGGCTGGGTTCCTTCCGCGCGAACCAGGTAGCCGATAGCCTGTACGTCATGCCCGGATACCACACAGCGGCGCGTTTCCCAATTTGGGAAACGCGCCGCTTTTTTGGCCCATACAGAGCCTCGATCAGGCCTCGATCAACGCCAGGCCAGTATCCGGGTCATGGACCCGCTTCAGGTGCGAAGGGGACTCTTCCAGCACGATTTCGAGCGTCGGGCGGACATTCGCCGTCATGACGTGACCGCCCACAGTCGAACCATCGGCCTTGCCCAGCACAACGTGGGCGTGCACTTTCGGCTCGCCTTTCTCTTGATCCATGGCTATGTCACCTGCCAGGGTCAGTACCTCGACCTGCTCCTCAACCGGAATCTTCTTGTACTCCTTCGAGTTTATGTCGAAGTAGCCGAGCGTCGCACTGCTAAATCCGCCGACCGCGGTGAAGTGGCTGGCATCGAGCCGGCGCTCCTTGGCGAACTCCGTCAGCCCTTTGACGAATTCGTCGCCGGTATCGAAGATGACCGCGTAGACGGTATTGTCTTCGGACCGGCTCAGCATCTTGCTTTTCATACGCTTCTCCTATTCTTGATTGTCCACCCGATCACTCCAGCCCCGAGCGCCATTCCGGCTGCACCGGCGAGCGCCAACAGGCTGTGTTCGGGCGCACCATATTCTTCGGCGTGCCCCTCTTCCGGCTTGCCACCCGTCGGACCATCTGGTCCCTGATCCATCGCCATCTTGATGACTTCGGACATGTGCAAGGCACGCCGATCGGTATCCTGGGCGATCTGCTCGCGGCAGCTGAAGCCGTCGGCGATAATCAGGGTCTCGTCATCGGCGTCACGGACTGCCGGAAGCAGCACACGTTCGCCCGCCTTGATCGAGACGTCGTAGTGATCACCCTTCTCAAAGCCGAACGCTCCCGCCATGCCGCAGCAGCCGGAATTGAGCAGATCGAAGTCGATGCCGAGTTTCCGCAACACCGACAGCTCCGCGTCCATCTTCAGCACCGACTTGTGATGGCAATGCGCTTGAATGAGCGCCTTACGATTCAGCTTCGGCAGGTCGAACTGCTGCGAGTTGTCTTCGATGAACTCGCTCAGCAGGAAGACCTGGTGGTAGAGGCGGCGAGCATCCGGTTCATGCGACAAAAGATTCCGCATGTCGTCGCGGAAGACCGACGCGCAGCTCGGCTCCAGTACGACGATCGGCGTTCCGTTCTCGATCTGCGGTCGCAGCGCGACCATGATGTCGCGCAGGTGCTTTTCGGCCAAATCGAGCATGCCGAAGTCATAGAACGGACGGCCGCAGCAGAGCCACTGGTCCGGGATGATGACGTGATAACCTGCCGATTCGAGCACTTCGACGGCTGCCTGAGCGGTCTTTGGATGGAAATGGTCGTTGAATGTGTCGGGCCAGATCATCACCTGCTCGTTACCGACGTTCTGCGGAGTCCGGTTCGCGGAACCAGCTCGGTGAACGTTATCGGGCGCGAAGCCGGGCACGCGTCGCTGCGGCGCGATGCCGCCGGCGAGCTTCACCAGCCGGCTGATGCCAGGCGTCTGCGACATGAAATTGACCAGCCCGGGCACTTTCGACGCCAACGCGCGCCCAGTACATGATCAGGCCCATCGAATAGGCCGTGATCGGCCGCAGGCGGCCGCTGTAGTAGTGGGAGAGGAATTCGGCTTTGTAGGTCGCCATGTCGACGTTGACCGGGCAGTCGCCTTTGCAGCCCTTGCAGGCCAGGCAGAGATCAAGCGCCTCACGTACCGAGTCGTCCCGCCAGCCGTTGTCGAGTTCCTCGCCCTGGAGCATCTCGAACAGCAGTCGAGCGCGTCCGCGCGTGGTGTCCTTCTCTTCGCGCGTCACCATGAAGCTCGGACACATGACCCCGTCGCCGTCGAGCCTGCCGGCACTTGCCGACGCCGACGCAGCGCAGCGTCGCGCGGGAGAAGCTGTCCGCCGTCGTCCGGGAAATTGAAGTGCGTCTTCGGCTCCATCGGCCGGTAGTCGGTGCCGAGGCGCAAATTGCTGGTGATCGGGTTCGGGTTGACGACCTTCCCCGGATTCATCTTGTTGCTCGGGTCCCAGATCGCTTTGAACTCCTGGAAAGCGCGCACGATCTCGCTGCCGAACATCTTCGGCAGCAGTTCGGCTCGCGCCTGGCCATCCCCATGCTCACCCGATAGGGAACCGCCGTACTTGATCACCAGGTCAGCCGCGTCGCCGACGAACCGCCGGTACTTCTCGATCCCCTCGTGAGTGATCAGGTCGAAGTCGATGCGCATGTGGAGACAGCCCTGGCCGAAGTGCCCATAGAAGGCGCCCTCGTAGTCGTAGTTGTCCATCAGTTTGCGCAGGTCGCGGAGATAGTCGCCGACGTTTTCCGGAGCAACCGCCGAATCTTCCCAGCCGGGCCATGTCGACGGCATTCCGGGAACGTGGGCTGTCGCGCCAAGGCCGGATTCACGCAGCTCCCAGATCTTCTTCTCCTGGTCTTCGTGTTCAAGGAGCGACATTGACGGCGCGTTGTCCTTGCCTTTGAGGTCCTCCATCAGCCGCTTGGCCTTGTTGTCCGCTTCCTCTTCGCTGTCACCGCCGAACTCGACCAGAAGCCAGCCGTGGCCCTCAGGCAGCATCGCGACATCCGCCGAGTTCATTCCTTTTTTCTGCATGTAGTCGATCAGCCGCTGATCGATCCCTTCCAGGCCGATCGGGCCGATACTTCATCACTTCGGGAACGTGATCCCCCGCGTGATAGGCATCGGGTAGCCGAGAATGAGCAGTGTGCGGTACTGGGGGCTGTCGACCAGTTTGGTCGTGGCCTCGAGCACCGTGACCAGGGTACCTTCGCTACCAACCAGAGCACGCGCGACGTTGAAGCCGTTTTCCGGCAAGAGCTGATCGAGGTTGTAGCCTGAGACACGACGTGGGATATCCGGATACTGCTTACGAATCTCGTTCGCGTAGCGATCGCGCAGGTCTTTCATGCGAGCATAGATCTCGCCGCGCCGCCCGCCCTCCTTGATGATCTGCTCCAACTCCGCGTCGCTCGTGGGACCGACGCGCATCCTGAGTCCATCGAAGGTCAGGATCTCCAGTTCTTCGATGTTGTCGACCGTCTTACCGGCCATGACGGAGTGGATTCCGCACGAATTGTTGCCGATCATTCCACCCAGGGTGTTGTGGGTATGTGTGGCCGGATCCGGCCCGAACGTCAGTTGATACTCCTCTGCCGCATCCCTGAGTGTGTCGAGAATCGTCCCTGGCTGGACGCGCGCACGCTTGTTCTCGGGATCGACCTCGAGGACCTCGTTCATGTACTTCGAAAAATCGATGATGACGGCCGCGTTCGTCGTCTGCCCGGCGAGCGCCGTACCGCCGCCGCGTGACGTAATCGGTACACCATACTGGCGACAGATGCGGACGGTTTCGACCACGTCATGATCGTCGCGCGGGAGGACCACGCCGATCGGAATCTGCCGGTAGTTTGATCCATCGGTCGAGTAGAGGGCGCGATCGCCATTCTCAAACCGGACCTCGCCACGTATCCAGCGTGTCAGGTCGGCCTCCAGGCCTTCGACGTCCACATGCGGGTGATCGAACTGTCCGGTCTGGTGCTGCGCCCACGTTCTGGGAGTAACTTTCCCTTCCGCGGTTCCTGTCATATGTACCTGCCCTTCCTGGAAACGAAAGTGCGTGATGATTCATGATCGTGGAAACGTGACGCGCCGAGCGTCAGATCGGGACCCGCCATTTGCTGGCGTCCGCCCGCTTGAACGTCGAGCCCATTGCCGGGACGCGAGAGGTCCGGGGCAAGGCAGCCATCTCGTGGTTCTGGGACGCCGTCGAAGATCATGTGATCAATACGTGCGTGATCGTGGAAATACTCGAGGTGCCGCAGGCGCGTGGCCGCACAGCAGAGGTGCAGGTGGATGGCCGGGCCACAGTGGGCCGAGAGCGGCAGTTCGTATGCCGCACAGAGGGCGTCGACTCGCATGAACCCGGTCGCCCCAGCACAGCGCGTCGCGTCCGCCTGCAGCACGTCGACCGCCTGTGCGTCGAGCATGCGGCGAAAGTAGACGGCGTCGTATCCATACTCTCCTGCCGCGACGTCCATGCCGGGCTGGCATCCGATTCCGAAGCAGGTGAAGCCCGTCCAGATCGTCGGAACTCACGGGTTCCTCGAACCAGCGGACGCCGTATTGGGCGAATGACTCGGAGAGCGCCAGGGCCTGCTTTCTTGAATACGCGCCATTTGCGTCGACAAAGAGCTGGACGGCCGGGCCGATCGCCTCGCGTGCTTGCCGCACGCGTTCCAGGTCCTCGCGCCGGCTCGCGCCCGACCTTCATCTTCACCATGTGGAACCCCTGCTCGGCCCAGCCTCCCAGCTGCGCGGTCAATTGCGCTTGAAGTAGGACGTGAAGCCGCCGCTGCCATAGACCGGTACGGCTGGCCGTACCATGCCCAGCAGCGAGGCCAACGGCAGCCCGAGCAGACCGCGCCTTGAGATCCCACAGCGCCAGATCGACGGCCGCGATCGCCATGCTGAGCAATACCTGGCCGCCCAAGATTGCGAATCGACTCAACCATCGCGCTCCCAGACCGCCGTTACCGCCATGGCGTCGCGAGCCATGGGCCACTACGGGCCAGCACGTCCCGGATCAGTTGGCGGTGGAGGTATCGGCATACGTCAGCCCGATGCCGGTGACATCGCCAGCGGTCGCCTCGACGATGACGACCGTTGTCTTGTTCCAGGTGTAGGTTCCGTCGGACTCGGGAGCGTCAGTCGGTATGGTGTAGGCTGAGACGTCGATCCTGTCGATCGCCGGTTCCGGTCCCAATTGATTTCTGAGTCATGGTTTTCTAATCCCGTGGCGAATATTCTGGACCGCGCCGTGCTGGCTACACGTCGCCGGCAAACGCCATGGTGGTGAGCAGCGCGTTCTCCGCCTGACGAGAGTCGAGCCGCGTGTGCTGCACCACAATCGGGACGTCCGATTCGATGACGGACGCGTAGTTCGTGCCGTGCGGAATCGGCTCCGGGTCGTCGAGATTGTTGAATCGGAGATGCATGGTCCGTCGTGCTGGAACGGTCACGACGATATGGTCCGCCTGGATCACGATCCGAATAGAAGATCGTGATTTCAACGTGCGCGTCTCGGTCTCCGGCGTTGAGGATGCAGGCCGTCTCGTGGCTGAGCATCTCCGGTTCAGGCCCGTTGCTCCAGGTCGGAATGTATCCTTCGGCGATCGCCCAGCGCGTACGCCCAATCGATGTCGTCATGTGATTACACCTCATTGTTGGATCCTCAAAGTCACGTGTGGCGATACGCCATCGCGGCACAGCCTCGGTGAACGCGTCAGGCGCCATTGAATGGCGAATACCGCCGAAATGCCTGACGCCATGCGGATGTATCACCCGCTTTCAACGATTGCAGAACTTGTTCCAGCAGGAATTCCCAGCGCTCTGCCGTGTTCGTTCGCCCGGAATCGGTTTGCCGCCAGGGCGACGGAGGCAACCATCTTTATCCTGCGTTAATTTGCCCGACGGCACCATTCAGGTCGTAGCCTCGTTAACCCACGGCACGGAGCGGTTGTGGGTTCGAGCCTGATGTCACAGGGACACAACCGTGCGGAAATGCCGATCAGTCAACCAACGATAGGGTCAGTGAATGAACCGACGTCCCCACGACGAGATTTCGTCTGGACGCCGTGGACAGAGCGAGCGAAATTGGTCGCGCAGGAGTGCATCTGAAACCTCGTTTGGACGAGGATCGTCAACGAACTCCCAGCAACGCACGGCTGACTGCCGGATCAGATCCGGCGTGCGCGTCAGCAAGGACGGCGGCCATCCGCCAGCGCCGCCGTCCGGCGCCAAACACCCCGCTACCAACCGCCGCCACCCGAACCGCCACGCCGTCGCTCTCGCCGCAAACTCGTGCTCATCCTGACGCCGATCCTGCTGCTGGTGCTCGGTGCGGCGGTCGCTGGGCCGACACTGCTCAAGGCACGCACGGCATATCAGAAGATCTTCGTCCCGTCGGCGCCGCGACCAGTAGTGACCGTCAATGCGGAGGGGACCGCGGTGATCGTTCCGAACGCCACCGCAGCAAGTGTCTCTACCCGACTGGGGCAAGAAGCAGCGAGTCAATATCCTGCTCCTCGGCGCCGACACCAACGCGGCCCGCGCCGAACAGGGGGAGGTTCCCCTCTCCGACACGATCATCATCGTGACGATCGACCCGGCGACGAAGAAGGTCGGGCTCATGTCGATTCCGCGTGACCTGCTGGTCGACATTCCCGGCGTCGGTCAGGAAAAGATCAACGCCGCCTACTCCAACGGATCGGTATCCGACATTGGTGGTCCGGGGCTGGTGCGCGCGACGATCGAATATAACTTCGGGATCAAGATCGACTACTACGCGGTCGTCGATTTCGCGGGATTTCAGAAGATCGTCGACACGCTCGGCGGCGTCACGCTCGATGTCCCCGCACCGATCAAGGACGATGCCTATCCCGGCGAGCAGTTCAACTACACGCGCGTCGTCTTTCATTCTGGTCTGCAGCACATGAACGGAGTGCAGGCACTGCGCTACGTTCGCACGCGCCATGACGATAATGACTTCGCCCGTGGCAACCGGCAGCAGCAGCTGTTGATGGCGCTCCGCCAGCAGAGCCTCTCACTCGGGCTTATCGGGAAAGCCCCGGATCTCATCGCGCAGCTTGGCGACACGGTACGAACCGATCTGCCGCCGTCCGACGTGATCAAGCTGGCGAAGCTTGGAACCGAGAGTCAAATCCTCCGACATCACGAGCTACAACCTGCTCGATGCCACCACGTCGCAGTGGAATCCAGGAGAGCCCTACTACCTGATTCCGGACTGGACCAAGGTTCATCAGATCCTCGACCAGATGATGCCGCAATCGGCGAAGCAATCGAACGCTCCGGCCAGTGGCGACCTCTACCGATCAGGCCGACCTCCGGGCACAGGTGCTGGTCGAGAACGGCACGTTCGTCAACAAGCTCGCGTCGCGCACGGCGACGAAGCTCAGCGACAATGGCTTCCTCAACGTCACCATTGCTCAGGCGTCGGATGCAGGGAACTACCCGAAGTCCAAAGTCATCGACTACAGCGGCAATATGGCGACTGCCCGACTGATCGCCGAGACGCTGGGCCTCCCGACTTCGTCCATTGAGTCAGGGGATCCGTCCGGCGCCAACGGACAGGATGTGATGGTCATTCTGGGAGACGATGCCCCGACCGATCCAGGAACGTAGGAGCCAGTCGGTCGAGGCGGGGTGAGAGGAGCGGGCACGGTACTCACGCGTGCCCGCTCGAACGCCGATTGCTGTTAGTCGTCGCCCGCAGCCGCCGCGGACGGCGTCGTCGGCATCTGCTGTTTTGGAGTCGCGGATGACGGGGCCATCGTCGTCTCGGCATTCTTCACCACTCGGATCACCAGCCAGCCAGCGGTGGCGGCCACGCCCGCGAGGGCAATCCACATCAGATACAGCGCGGTCGTTGGATGCGCGCTGCTGGTGAAGGCCGTCGAGAAACCCGCCAGCGCCGATTGATCGGCCGACTCGATGGCGAAGATCTGAGGGATGTAATACAGGAACCGAGCCGATGACCAGGAACGCTGTGGCGACCCGGTACGCTTGCACGTCGTCATCAACCCGATGCGACAGCTTGACTGCCAGCGCCAGCAGCAGGAACAACGCCGCCAGAGACCCGGTGATCGGCAGATCGGACGATCTGCACCACGTTCGGCATGAAGAAGACCCAACTCAGCGCGAAGGTGAGCAGCAGCACCGCGTCACGCATCAGCAGGTACGACATCCACCAAACGTCGGCGCCCAGCCGGAGCCCGCAGCGGCGCAAGGTGCGCAGCACGTAGGGCCGGCCGAGGTGAAGCATCAGCGTCATTGTCCAGAGCGCTGGCAGGAAGGCAACAATCGTGGCTACTAACCATTGGGCTCCACCCTGGACGAGAGCGTTATTTATCGCGGTAGCGACATCATCTGGAGTCATCGGTTCAATCCTCTCGTGGTCGTGCAAATGCAGATCGAGCGCGAATCGCGGGCTATTCGGCCTCCGCGCGTCCACCAGTCTTCAGCGTGTAGCCGGCCGCGATGGCGCCGAGTACGGCCAGGAGGCCGACGGAGATATAGGTCAGCGGGAGCGCCCAGCCGGTGTTCGTATTCGTCACGAGGAAGTCGCTAATAGACTTGATCGAGCCGGTGGCGACGGCGTTGGCCTGAACGCCGACCACATACGGCACGAAGTAGCAGAGTGAACCCAGACCGAGTAGGGCCGTAACCAGACGGAAATCTCGCAGGTTGTGATCCGGATCGCCCATCAGCTTGACCAGCAGCACGCCGAAGAGACAGGCCGCCGCCAGGCCGCCGGTCAGTGGCAGTGCGTTACCGGCAATAACGTCCGGGAAGAAGAACATGAAGCTCATAACCACACCGGACACGATAAGGATGTCGCGCACGCCGACGTAGATCAGCCAGAGCAGATCCGCGCCCAGCCGAAGGGTGAAGCGCCCGATCATATCGAGAATGTAGGGCCGGCCCAGGTGAAGACCGAGGATGACCAGCCAGATGATCGGGAGAGCAGCGGCGAGCGTGCCCTCCATGAATTGCTCGCCCCCATCGTTGATTCCGTTGATGATGGCGTTGGTCAGATCTTGAACGGTCACGTTGACACCTCCTTGGCACCAGACACGAACGACAGCTAATCGGACGATTGGCTTGCGGTTGCCGGCTCGGCCCGGCGGGTCAAGACGGTTGGACAGAGATACGCCAGATCGCAACGTAGGCACCGGCTGGCCTCGCGTCGCGCCTCGACCTCGCTGAGTCCGGCCGCCGCCTCGGTTGATTGGCGTTGGCTCGACCCGTTATGTAGCGGCATCTCTGCCCGTGGGCTCGGTCTCAGGTCGAGCATGATCCGACCGTCTGTTGGAAGCGTCGACACCGTCTCGAATTCGCCTTGAGGCATTTCCGCGGCATCGGCCGGCGATAGATGTCGCAGGAAGGCATGAATCTGTTGCGCTGCCTTCCGTCCATGGGCAGCGGCCAGGATGATAGATTTCGGGCCGTAGGTGACGTCTCCGGCGGCAAAGATGCCTGGCGCACCGGTGGCCAGCGTGGTCGGGTTGATCAGCAGGCCGCCCCAGGGAGCCACGCCAACGCTCGTGCCAGAGGGAAGGAACGACGGATCCGGCGCCTCGCCAACCGCGACGAGGACAACCTCCGCCGGAACGTCGAAGACGCTCCCCACCACGGGGATAGGCTGGCGCCGCCCATCGGCGTCCGGCTCTCCCAGCACCATGCGCTGGCAGCGCACGCCGCTCACCTTGCCGGCGGCGCCGAGCACCTCCAACGGCGTCGCAAGCTCCTGGAGTTGGATCCCCTCCGCAAGCGCCGCGCGTACCTCTTCCTCCTGTGCTGGCATTTCGTGCCGGGTCCGGCGGTAGAGGACTGTGACACTTCGTGCGCCACAGCGTAGGGCGGATCGCGCCGCGTCCATGGCCGTGCTGCCACCTCCGACGACGACCACGTCACCATCCAACTGCGTGCCGGGTTCCAGATTGAAGCGCTTGAGGAACGTCGTCGCGGGAATGACGCCCTCCCAGTCCAGCTCGCCGGGAATGTCGAGCCGCTGACTGCGCTGCGCCCCGACCGCGAGCAGGATCGTGTCGAACTGCTCGCGCAGTTCGGGTAACGTGACGTCTCTCCCGAGCGCGGTGTTGAGCCGCAGCTCCACGCCCAGCCCGACGATGGCGTCTACATCGCTCGCCAGCTGCTGGCGCGGTAGGCGATAGTCGGGAATGCCGATGGCCATCATCCCTCCCGCGACCGGCATGGCGTCGAAAACGGTGATGGGATATCCGCGTCGCGCCAGGTAGTAGGCGGCGCTGAGGCCGGTCGGCCCGGCACCGACGATCGCCACTCGCTCGGTGTACTGCTGCGTCGAAGGAGGAAGACGACGCGTGCGCAGCGTGCCGTGATCCATCGCGAAGCGCTTGAGATCGCGAATGGCGATCGGAGCGTCGAACTCGGCGCGGCGACAAGCCGCCTCGCACGGGGCGGTGCAGACTCGGCCACAGATCGATGGGAACGGATTGGATTCCGACGCGACGCGCTGTGCCTCGTCGTAGCGCCCCTGGGCGACCAGACTTACATAGAGTCCAGCATTGGTTCCAACCGGGCAGGCGGCCTGACAAGGAGCGCGCAGGTCCTCGGTCCGTTCGCCGAGCCAGGTGCGCCAGCTCTGCCAGGTTTCATGCCGCTCGGCGACATGCCAGGCGCGTCCCTCCCCCCATGGCGTTTCACCCGGCTCCTCAGGGGTAGCACGCGTGTACTCGTCGAGCGAATGCCAACCGTCATCGGCGGGCACGTACTCCAGTGGCCCGCGGGCGGCGTACATCACCTTGGCGACGGCGCCTTCGATGGTGATCGCCCCGGTCGGACACTCCTGGGCGCACACTTGACAACCGATGCAGGGGTCCACCTGAATCGGGGCAAGCATCATCCAGGGCTCGGCCGCGGCCAACCCGGGAATCGGACTACGGCGCTCCTGCTCACTACCAAGCTCGCCAGACCCAGCCGGGCGGCTCATGTCCAGACAGCGGACGGGGCAAAGATCCATGCAGATGCCGCAGTTGATGCAGGCACGTGGATCGACGTGAAAGCGATATGCCATGCCGATCTCCTCTCAGCGGAGGCGCCCGCCCAACAAGGAAACCCTCGAAACGATCGAGGATTCGCGCGAGCGACCATCGTCGTCGACTAACCCACGACCAGTCACTCGGCATCAGGCAACTGCACCAACGCCATCCGGAAACTGAACCTAGGTTCAGTTTAGGCAGCAGCAGCTGGCATAACATCCGTGCGAACACGGCACCAGATTGCGTGTTTCCACGTGTCGACGTGGCAAACCCGTGACATATATGACTGCAGACGTTACAAATTCGTTTCAACGACTTGCGGGTTGCGGAACCAGCCGTTACTGAAGTGGCGATCCATGCTTTTCTGCAACTCACCGTTCGGCGAGCGCGAGGAGCGAGACCACGCTGAGTCAGGGCCTGGTCAGACGCATGCCTAACAACGGACAAAGCCATCGCTGGGTAAGTGGGGATAATTAGAAGATATCTGGCACGAGAAGCGTAAACTCTACCTCATTGGAGGTGCTGTCACGACTACCCGCCGGATTCGCGTACTCATTGTCGACGACCACGCGGTCGTTCGTGAAGGTTCGCGCCAGTTACTGGAGCAGGACGACGGACTCGAAGTGGTCGGTGAAGCGGGAAACGGCGAGGAAGCCGTGCGCTTGGCCGGTCTCCTCGATCCCGACGTCGTTCTGTTGGACCTGGCGCTGCCGGACCTGCCGGGCGTCGAAGCGGCGCGCCGCATACGCGAAACCTCTCCCGAGATCAAAATCGTGGTCCTCAGCGCCTATGACGATCAGGACTACGTCGTCGCCGCCATGGATGTCGGGGCGGCGGCTTACTTGCTCAAGACGGTTCGCGGCAAAGATGTGATTGATGCCATTCACGCAGTCCAACAAGGCCAGGTTGTCCTGCACCCATTGGTTGCCGCGAAGCTGCGACGATCTATGCGCCAGGACCGTGAAAACGAACCCGCGCTGTCGCCCCGCGAGTTGCAGATTTTGCGATTAGCCGCCAGAGGCCTGCACAACAAGGACATCGCGGACGCGCTCTCGATCAGCAGCCGGACGGTTGAAGGACACCTCAGCCATATTCTGACCAAGCTCGATGTAACCTCGCGCACCGAAGCCGTCGTGTATGGCGCGGCACATCACTGGTTCACCCTCAATTGACCGATCGCGCATCCACTAATTGGGAGAGGGGCTGACCGTGTATGACCTCATCGAGACACAACCCCACCCCGTTCAACGGGCTCCGCGGTTCGATCAAGGTTGGCGCGGCTTTCTGGGACGGCTTTCATCCCGTTTAGCCGATCGGCGCTTCTGGATCGTCCAAGGGCTGGTCCTGATCGCGACCTGCATCCACCTCGGATTCGACGGTCTTGAGGCCTACCGGGATGTACGATCCCCCGATCTCTTCGTGGTGCTGATGTATGCCATCCTGTTCGTTCCCGTCATCTATGCGAGCGTCAGTTTCGGTCGTGACGGCGCGATCCCGACGGCCATCTGCCTGGCGGCACTCGCGCTACCGAGCATCATCTTCTTTCACCATGGTCTCGACCGGGTTGCCGAAGCTGTGCAGCACCTGACCATCATCGCTCTGGCGGTATTCATCGCCAGTCGAGTCGATCGGGAGGTCGACGCTCGGCGGCAGGCAGAAACCGAGGGGCGGGCGCGGCTCGTGTCGGAAGCGATGTATCGTGGCTTGTTCGAAAGCGCCGCCGAAGCCATTTTGGTCGTCGATAGTGCGGGTCAGGTACTACAAGCCAACGACGCATCGAGTCGCCTCTTCGATCGACCGGTGGCCGGCGCTCGCGGAACCCAGCTCGCTGAGCTCGTCGGCGCATCGAACGCGGCGCACCTGCTCGAGGTTGGCAAGAACGGCGAAGTATTTAGTCAGGACATTTCAATTCAATCCGGGTTTGGTCGCGAGCTCTGGGTCGAGCCGGTCTGCAGCGTCGTGGCCAATGGGCTGGATGAAGGGGAGATCCAGATTCTGCTGCGCGACGTGACTGAGCGTCGCGCGCGCCAGCTCGGTCTCGAAACCTACGCGCGCCGCATCATACAAGCGCAAGAAGAAGAACGACGTCGCATTGCTCGCGAACTGCACGACAGCAGCCTGCAGTCGGTCGTGCTGCTGTGTCGCCAGCTCGATGTTCTTGAACTCGGCTCTGACCTGCCCGATACGGTTCAGAAAGCGTTGACCGCGACGCGGGAGTCGGCCGAAGGCATCGCTGACGAGCTGCGGCGCTTTAGCCGGGACCTGCGCCCGTCTGTTCTGGACGACCTGGGCCTCGTACCGGCGCTCCGCTGGCTCGCCAGCGATCTGGAAGATCGGACCGGTGTGCGCGTGAACCTGGATGTCGACGGCTCGATCGCCCGCCTGGCGCCAGACACCGAGCTCGGCGTGTTTCGCATGTGCCAGGAGGCCCTCCATAACG
Source organism: uncultured Chloroflexia bacterium (assembly GCA_963728335.1). Lineage (GTDB taxonomy): Bacteria > Chloroflexota > Chloroflexia > Thermomicrobiales > Thermomicrobiaceae > CALAGB01. Next base: position 1,459,564 of record CAVSJP010000002.1, on the reverse strand, counting down.
TGGAGCGTCACGCCGCGGCGAGTTCCGTGGTGATATGCCTCTCACGAGATGCGAACCATCTGAAGTTGTCGATTGCCGACGACGGCCGCGGCATGCGTTCGGACGAATTTCCGTCCGCTCCGATGCGCAGCGGCAAGCTGGGCCTCGTCGGACTGCGGGAGCGCGCCCGGTTGCTGGACGGCACGGTGAAAGTCGTCTCCGCCCCCGGCCAAGGCACTCGGGTCGAAATCCTCGTTCCCCGATCTGATCCCTCAGCTCAGGGCTGAGGCTTCCGTTGCATCAGCCAATGGCCGACGGCGCACATCCCGAGCGCAATACGGCATCTTCACCTGACTCTGCGCCGGGCCAGACGCGGTAGGAATGCCGCCGCGTTTTTCTGAAACGTGCACCTATCCGGGGGAGCGGCATCAGATAACTGCATGGCGTGAGCTTGTCTCTCTACGCAGATTGACTACTTACAAACCCTTGTCAGTCGGATACTATGGCCTCAGCATCACAGCCGCCAACGTTTGCATAGTGGGAAGTGGAGGGCCTCATGGCTGACAAGCTACGAGTGGGCGTTTTGGGAGCGGGTAGATGGGCGCGGATGGCACATGTGCCTGGCTGGCAGCGAGACCCTCGCTGTGAGGTGGTGGTCATCTGCGATCCGGCGGGGGACCGGGCGCGCGATTTCGCAACGGAGTTCAACATCCCCGAACACACCGCCGACTGGCAAGCGGTCGTCGGCCGTGACGATCTCGACATCATTGATGTCGTCACCACACCCTCCGCCACCCATTTCGAGCTTTCGATGGCCGCGCTGGAGGCCGGCAAGCATGTGCTGTGTGAGAAGCCGGTTGCACGTGACTATCGACAGACGCGCGCGGCGGCGGAGCTGGCCACGAGTAAAGGGCTCAAGACCAAGCTGGGCTTCACCTTTCGCTACAGTCCCGGTGTGCGCTATGCCTGGTCGATGATCGAAGAGGGCTTTGTCGGCCGGCCCTTCATCTACAACGGCTACGAGCAGAACTCGCAGTTTCTCGATCCCCACACGGCGTCGCGCCAGGACGACCCGAACCAGGATCAGTCGGTCATCCGCACCGCGTCCCTGGAAGGCTATGGCGCGCCGGTTATCGACATCGGACACTGGTGGGTCGGTGCCGACTACAGCCGCGTCGTTGGCACCATGCGAAACTTTGTCCCCGAGCGTATGGAGCGCTCCACCGGCCAGATGATGCGGATGAACATCGACGATGGCGACATTTACCTCCATGAGTACACCAACGGCGCGATCGGCATGATCCAGAGCAGCTTCGTGACGATCGGCAACTATCCCGGTATCGAGGTGCGCCTCTACGGTGAAAAGGGTGCCATCATCTGCCGGCTGGTCGAGGAGTTTGGCGTGGCGGAGACGATCAAGATCGCCACACCGGACTCGGTCGAGTTCAAGGAACTGGAGATCCCGCAGCGCTTTTACCCAACTGGTGGGCATGCGCGCGAGTCGTGGCGCACCCTGTTCTATGCCAACCTGATCAACGACTTCCTGGACGAGATCATTGATGGTGGTGAGCGTAACCAGGGCAATTTTTGGGATGGTACGTGGGTGCAGGAAGCCATCAATGCCGTCGAGATATCGTTTCACGAACGTCGTTGGGTCGATCTGCCGCTGGCTGGAAACTAAAATGGACCGGACCCTCAGTACCAGCGCCTGGTTGGACCACTTCTTCGCCAGTTATTACCGTCACAGGCCGGTCAGCGCGACGTTCATCGGTATGCACGACTACGACAACCAACTACCTGATTATTCGGCGGGCGCCGTGGCGATGCAGCTGGCCGAGACGCGTGCGCTGCTGGATCAGGTCGATTCCGGAGCTGTCGCGCCGCCGGCCAATCAGTGGGAGGCGATCGATCGCCTGCTGGCGCGCAATTTCCTGCTGACTCAGACCTGGGAATTGAGCGAACCGAGGGTGCTGCTGGAGAACCCTTGCCTCTACACCGGCGAGGCGACCTTTGGCATCGTCTCGCTCTTCCTGCGCGACTATAAGCCGCTGGACGAGCGCGTCAAATCCAGCATCAAGCGGCTTCGCGCAGTACCGGAGCTGCTCGCGCAAGGGCGCGCGAATGTCAGAAGTTGCCCAGCCCCGTGGGCCGAGAAAGCCATCAACGAATGTGACGGTGCCATCAAGTTGCTGACCGAAGGCACGCGCGTGCTCGCACGGCAGCACGGCGTGACGCGCACCGACTTCCATGAGACTGCCGCCGCGGCTGCCGCGGCCTTTGGCGAGTTCCGCCAATATCTGAGCGATGTGGCGCTGCCCAACGCTCACGACCACGTCGGCGTCGGAGCGCAGCCATTCGACATGCTCTTGCGGCTGGGACACTGCCTGGACATGGATGGCGCGGCCGTCACTGAGTATGCTCGTCGGCGCTACGCGGAGGCGCGCGCTGACCAAGCGGAATGCGCGGCGCGGATCGAGCCGGGCGCCGAGCCACGGGACTTGCTGGCGCGCCTCAGCACGCAACATCCTGCACTGGAGGACTATTACGGTACCTACCAGCATGAATGGGATTCGGCCCGGGCATTTGCAGTCGAGCACGACCTGCTAACTTGGCCGGACTACCCGATCACCTTCGAGCCCATCCCCGACTGGGCGCGCGCGGCCGCGCCACACCTGTATTTCTTGTTCTACCGTGCGCCGGCTCCGTTCGATCCGCACGTCACCCAGCGCTATCTGGTGACGCCGATCGACGCCAGCATGGACGTGGATGAACAGCAGCGACGTCTCAGCGCCACCAACCTCAGCCAGATCCGGCTCAACCACGTGCTGCACCATGGTGGGATTGGCCACCACGTCCAGAACTGGTGGGCCTATCACGGTCCGTCACGCATCGGCCAGATGGCGGCTGTCGATTGCGCGCTTCGTATCGCGATGCTCAGCGGCGGCACGATGGCAGAAGGTTGGGCCTGCTACGCCGTCGATCTCATGGCCGAGCAGAGGTACCTCACACCGCTGGAAGAACTGGCTGAGCACCAGGGCCTGGCGCGCATGGCGGGCCGGGCCATCGTGGACGCCGGTCTTCACCGCGGCGAGATGACGTTCGACGAGGCAGTCGCGTTCTATCGTGACGAGATCGGCATGACTCCCGCGGCGTCACGGACGGAGTCGGTAAAGAATTCAATGTTCCCCGGTGCCGCCGTGATGTATCTGCTCGGCACCGACATGATCCACGATCTACGAGAGGACCTGCGGGCCCGCCAGGGCAGCGACTTCAGTCTGCGACGCTTCCACGACGACTTCCTGGCGCACGGGTCTATCCCGGTGGCGCTGACCGCCAACCTGATGCGCGGTGAATCGCTCGTCCGCGAGGGGTATGTGCGTCCGGAGACGGGCTGACAACCACACGGTCGTACCGGCGCACGCAAAGCGAGCCAGCGCGACCCTGCGCGGGGAATTCCGACATCCCACCGCAGCGACGAGCACCGGTGCCGGGCTCGCTCTCTGGAATTGCTACGCCTGATGTCGACTCACTGGGAGCGACCTACAAACGCTACCGTCGCCCCTGCCGCAATATCTCAGCAACACCGTCGCCGATCAGGCTGAGCGCGATGCCGGTAACGACGATGGCGGCGCCGGGCAAGGCGCAAATCCACCAGGCCGTTGTCATGAAGGCTTGTCCTGAGGCGATCATCGCGCCCCATTCCGGTGTGGGCGGCGGCACACCCAGTCCGAGGTAGCTGAGCGCCGCCACCAGACCGATATAGAGCGCCATGTCGGCCATTGCGTACACAATGCACGGTGTCACGACGTTCGGAAATACATGACGGCGTATGACGCGCCAATCATTGCCGCCAATGGCACGCGCCGCCGTGACGTAGTCCTTGGTCTTCTCAACCAGGACCGCCGAGCGGATCAGCCGGGCGTAAACCACCCAGGCGACAAGTGCCACCGAGATGTACATGTTGTTCAAGCCGGGACCCAGCACGGCCACGATGGCGATAATGAAGACGAGAAACGGAAACGCCTGCACGATATCCACCGCGCGCATCGCGAGCGTATCAATCCAGCGGCCATAATAGCCGGACACCGAGCCCAGCACGATACCGATGACGAACGGCGCGATGACCGCGATGAGACCCACGCGCAGGTCGATGCGACCACCGTAGAGCACGCGCGTAAAGACGTCGCGACCATAGTTGTCGGTGCCGAAGGGGTGCGAGAGATTGGGCGATTGCAACGCATGCGCGTGGTCTTGCGCCAGTGGCTGATACGGTGTCAGCCAGGGGGCGAGCACCGCGGCGACCACCAGCAGCAGCACGATGGTGCCGCCGATAATCAGGTTGCGATTGCGCAGTAGCTTACGCCATTGCCGTGATTGCTTGCTCTCAACGTCGACCAACGAACCAGACAGCAACACGTCGGCCGTCAGCTCAGAATTGTCTCTCCCCACTGCCACACCATTACCCCAATCGCACTCGTGGATCGATGAATGAGTAGATGATATCGGTAAGCAAATTCACCATAATCACCAGCACCGCGACGATCAACGTCGCCGATTGCACGGTCGCGTAGTCGCGTGCCGTGATGGAGTCCACCAGCAGCGCCCCGGCGCCCGGCAACGCGAACACCTTCTCAGTGATGACGGTACCGCCCATCAGACTACCGACACCAATACCAAACAGGGTGATCGTCGGGATGAGCGCGTTCTGCAGTACATGCCTGGTGACGACTCTCCGCTCCCCTAACCCTTTGGCCCGCGCCGTGGTGACATAGTCCGACTGAAACGCCTCCAGAATGCTTGAACGCAAGCTCCGGATCAGGATAGGGCTCGCCCCAAGCGCGAGCGTCAGCGATGGCAGGAAAAGATGTTTGACGTGACCGAACGGCGAATCGCCATAGCCGGAGACCGGGAAGATGTGAATCTTGACGCTCAGAATGATGATGAGCATGATGCCGATGTAGAACGTGGGCATCACCATCGTCACCATCAGTGACGAACGCACGATATTGTCGAAGATGCTGTTCTGCTTCAGCGCCGCCATAATGCCCAGCGGGAGCGAAATGAGCGCCGCGAGTATCGAAGACATCAGCACGACTGAGAGTGATACCTCGAGCCGGGGCCAGATCAGAGAGTTGATTGGCATGCGGTATTTGGTTGAATCACCCAGGTTGAGCGTCGCCAGGTTACGCAAATAGTAGGCGTACTGTACATAGATCGGCTTATCGAGACCCATGCTGTGACGCACGATCGCGATCTTTTCGTCGGTCGCCTTGTCCCCGAGCACGGCGAGTGCGGGGTCCCCCGGAATGGCACGCAGCATCACGAACAGAATCAGCGTGATACCGAAGACGACCGGTATCATCTGCACCAGCCGTCGTAAGATGTATTGACCACGTGACATCGCTACCTCCCGGCCCACTGGAGCACGTAACAGGTACCCGTAGATATTGGCGGGATGATGACGTCGCGCATCATCCCGCCAATGGCACCGCTACCTGGCTCTACTGGCTGCGCCACGGCATCCAACGAGATTGGAACCGTGGCGCGCGACGCTACGACTCGAGGTACACGTTCGCGAAGAGATACGCTCCCAATGGGTTCTGCCAGTAGTCCTTCACCTTTGTGCTCAGCACGACGACATACGGGATGTCGAAGGTGAAGATCATCGGACCTTCTTCCTTGTAGATCTTCTGGATCTCATAGTAGTCCTGTCGCCGTTTTTCGGGGTCCTGCTCCGCCTGCGCCTGGTGCGCAAGATCGACGGCATGCTGGTTGACCCATCCGGAGCGCGCGTTCTCGGAGTTCTCCGGCGTGATGAAGTATCCGACGATCTCATCCGGGTCGATCATGTCATTCGTCCAGGCGGCGATGCGCATCTGAAAGTCATGCTTCAGAATTCGCTCGCGGGAGACTTGTGGATCCGTGGGCGTAATCGTGAGGTCAACACCGATTTTGGACCACATGTCCTTCAATGTCGTGGCCTCGGTTTCCGCCTGCGCGGCGCCGGGGGAGATGAGTACTTCCACCGTACCACCAGTCGGCGTGGTGGATTGGGCCAACTCTGACTTCGCCATGTCCAAATCAAACGGATAGGGCTGTTGATCGGGGTTCCAGTAGAGCGAGCCGATGGGCATGAAGCTGTTACTCGGCTTACCCAGCCCGAAGAGCACTGTGTCGATCAGCGTTTGCACGTCGGTGGCGTAGTTAAGCGCCCGCCGGAAATGGATGTCGTTCAGCGGCGGCTTTTCGATATTGAATTGCAGGTTGCCGGCAAACGAGGCCGGAATGATCATCACCTGCATCTTCGGATCTTTCTGCAGTTCGGCGACGCGGTTGAACGGGACACTGTACTGACCGATCAACCCATCGACACTGCCGCTTTGCATTTGCAAGATCTCGCTGTTCACGTCCGGCACCGACAGGATCTTGATCTCATCGAGGTACGGCAGGTTTGGATCCCAGTAGTGCTCGTTGCGGCTGAGCACCGTCTGCTGATCGAGCTGCCAGTCGGTGATGACATACGGGCCGGTGCCCACGGACTGCATGCCGGGAAGCCCGATGCCCTTGGCGCTCTTGCCACTGCCGGTGTTATTCGTCTCCTTCGCATTCTTGTCGAAGTACGCCTTGGAGACGATGCCACCATTGAACATGGCCACACCGGCCAGGAACGGCGCCCATGGCTGGGAAAGCGTAACCTGAACGGTCTTTGCGTCCGGTGCCGTCACGTCTTTCACCTGTGTCATCGTAAAGGTCCAGACGCTGACATCCGTGTCGCGGGCGCGTTTGAGCGAAAAGATGACGTCGTCGGTTGTCAAATCGCTGCCGTCGGAGAACTTCGCCGCGCGCAGATTGAATGTCACCGTGAGCCCATCGGTTGACACATCGTACTTTTCGGCCAGGCCAGGCTCGAGTCCGTTCGAATCCTTATTGGATTTGACGAGCGTTTCGTAAACGTTGCCGATGATCCAGATGACATTGTTGGAGTCGTTGAGTACCGGGTCGTAAATATCTGCTTCGCCGTCACGCAGGAACGTGACTTTGCCTCCACGGGTTGCCTTCGACGCAGTGGTCGTCGTTGTCGCGCCCGTGGCCGGCGCGGACGTGGCCGTGACATTCTGGTTACTTGTGATCTGCGGCGTCGCAGTCGCACCACCAGTGGTCGTCGTTGGCTTATTACTGCTTCCGCCACAGGCCGCGAGTAGCGTGCCGACAGCCGGGATCGACAGCGACAGCGCTGCCGCGCGTTTCACGAAGTTGCGTCGATCCAGTGGGCCGTCCGACAGGTACAGGTGACTATCAGCCATGTTGGATATCCTCTCTCCTCAGTTCCATCTCAGTGGAGCGGATTGCGGATGTCCGAGTCACTCGGACCACGACACAACTCTTCGCCGACCAGTTTGTCAGTCAACGCAAATCGCGAGAGCTTCCGGCGTCTAGCTGCCGAGCGCTGAACCAGAGCTTGTCTGGACGAAGAAAGTGGAATGAGACGCAGATGAGTAACCGTCGGGTATATCTCGCAAGTCGCACAATGGAAGGTAGCAATCACACACTGCGCCTCTCGCGAGAACCTGCCAGCACACGCTTGCTTCTGGCATAGACGCTACGGTAAACCCTTACGCCGTCACACCAGGCAATGTTGCCGGTGCCGCCGGGACGCATCGACCAAATTTGAGTGTGGTTATCGAAAGTAGGTGCGAGTATAGCATCTGTAATCGACGCAATGCAAAACGTCGGGCTGGCTCACGGCCGGACCCTTTGCCGCGCCGCATCGGAGTCCTGAAGAGATCCCTTCAAGCATGGTCTCGCCGTCACATCTCCCCCAGACCTTCCAGTTCGCCTGTGCCAATGCATTGAGCAGCACGCGATTGACCACACATGCGTTCGGCAAGGTGGTCGGAACGAGCAGCAATTGAACCTGGGACACGCCGGGCAGCATGCTTCGGGGCCGCGGACAGACCTACCGCGCACTCCGGGTGACGCGTTCGATCCACGGGCGCTCCTTGCCGATCGTGGTCGGCTCGCCATGGCCTGGATAGACCGTGACGTCGTCCGGGAGATCGAGCAGGCGGATCAGGGTCTGAGCTGTTTCATGGTCGCTGGCACCCGGGATATCGGTGCGGCCGTAGCCATTCGGAAAGAGGGTATCCCCGCCGAACATGACGTGCTCGGCCGCCGAATAGAGGGAGATCTGCCCCTTGGCGTGACCGGGAGTGTGGAAGATCGCGAAGGACAGCCCGCCGAGCTGCAGCTCGTCGCCGTCGTTCAGCAGGCGATCCACCTCGACGGGAGCGATGGGCACCGGACCGCCACGCGGATCCTTGAGGTGAGCGACCGAGAGCGGATGAGCCGCGACCTCAAGGCCGAAGGTATCGACCAAATCACGCGCCGCGCCGATGTGGTCCCAGTGGCTATGCGTGATGACCAGCAGGCCGAGGTGGACGCCGCCCTGTTCGACCGCCTTGCTGATCATGGGTGTCACGTCGGGTGGCGCGTCGATGAGCAGCGCCTCCCCGGTTGCCTCGTCGGACACCAGAAACGCGTTGGTCGCGATTGGACCGCTCGGAAACGTCTGAATCTTCACGCCTAACCCCCAACGTTCACGGCCGCTCGGCCGTACCAGCGACGACGGAGCGCACCCTACAGATCGCGGCGCTGGAAGACCGCCACCGCGCCGATCAACAGGAGCACACAGTAGACCATCGAGTAGTGAACCGCCAGGTCACTCGGCGGCACGGTAGTGCCGAGCGGATTCGGCCCGATGAAGCTGATGGCCAGACGCGGCTGGACCACGTAGCTCGCCAGGCGCCACATGCTGTCGCTCGGTACCAGAATGCTCGTGCCGACCCCGATGTGAACGAGCGTGTTGTTGTTCAGCGCCGTCCCAATCTGCTCGACCAACCCGCCGGTGACCGCCATCCCGTACAACATGAAGACCACCACCCCGTTGGTCATGGTCGAGAAGATCGTCGAGCCGAGCATCGTCAGGCTGAGCAGGATCATGGAAACGAGCATCACCAGGAGCATGCCATGAACGATATTCGGTGGCGCATAGTGCCCGACGGTGTGCGCGGTAAGCACCACCCCGCCAACCATGAGGGCGATGTACATCGTCAACATGATCGGCAAAGCCGAGGTACTTCCCGAGAATGATTTGCCAGCGTCCAATCGGCTTCGGCACCACTGCGTGCAGCGTTCCCGCCTCGATCTCGCCCGCCACCGTCCCAACCGCGGCGAAGATTGTCATGACGCCGGTCAGGAAATTCACGGTGTAGAGGCCGAGCAGCACCATGGCGCTGGCCATGATCGCATAGGATGGGGCCGGGCCCGCGTCCGGGCGGTTGGCACGGCGAGCAAGGTCCCCCAAATACTGTTGCCGGAAGAGATGAAACCCGACGGCGTAGAGCAGGACGAACGCAATGCTCAACAGCGCCACGCCGAGAATGACCTTGCGGCGAAACGCCTCGCGAAAGGTGAGGCGCGCGATGACGGCCACGTTCACCGGGACGTCTCCTGCTCACCCGAGACGACATCGACGAACACGTCTTCCAGCGTACGTCGCTCAGGTGTGACGCCATAGACCGCCACGCCATGCCGCGCGAGCAGGTCGACCGCATGCGCGATCTCCTCGTCACCCGAGACGCGTGCCACGATTGACGTCCGCGGACCGGCCGACACGTGATCGACATGGATCACTGACTGGAGCTCGTCCAGCGCATCTTTTTCGACAGCTCCCAACCGAAACTCAACCGTGAGGTCACGATGGAGCAGGTCTTCGACGCGTCCCACGGCGGCGACCCGGCCGTGATCGATGATCGCGACGCGGTCGGAGCTCATTTCGACCTCACTCAGCAGGTGCGAGTTGAGGAAGACCGTGACACCCTCCGCGCGCAGCCGACCCAGGATGGTGCGGACGTCACGCCGTCCCAGCGGATCGAGCGCCGAGGTGGGCTCATCCAGAAAGACCAGCCGGGGGCTGTTCAGCAGCGCTTGTGCCAGTCCCACCCGCTGCTGCATTCCTTTGGAGTAGGCGCGAATCTTCTTGTGTCCGGAATCCGCCAGCCCGACCATCTTGAGGACTTCCGGTACGCGCTTGGCCCGCGCCTCACGCGTCATGCCGTAGAGCTGTCCGTGAAGATTAAGAAACTCCTCGCCGGTCAGCCAGTCGTGAAAGCGAAACAACTCCGGCAGGAACCCGATCTGCTTCCGTGCTTGCCGGTCGCCCAGCTTACGACCGAGCAGCCGCGCGTTGCCCGAGGTCGGATAGACCAGGCCCATCAGCATCTTGATCGAGGTCGTCTTGCCCGCGCCGTTTGGCCCGAGAAAGCCGAACACCTCACCGTAATCCACGCTCAACGTGAGGTTATCGACCACGGCGCGACCGCCGTAGACCTTGCGTAACGCGGCGATATCGACGGCGGAGTCTCGTGGGACTCGTGTTCGATCGTCGCCGTCCACCCGGCTTGCTGCTTGCACCATGAGCAAAGTATGCCCCAAGGAGATTCACCCCAGGCTGTCATGCCTGGGGTGAGTTGACTTCGATCTATCTACCTATCTATCCGCGTGACGCACCGCGGCGTCAATGCAGAGAGGATGCGACGGCCATCACGTCGGCGTTGCTGTTGCTCCCAACCATGTGGAGCACGCCGTTCTTCTGCCAGAGCACGGCTGATCCCTGGTCGCTGGTGATGAGCAGGCCAGCGCTGCCCTGAACCGTCACGTCGCTCGACTTCGCCCCGGATGGAACCGGGATGATCAAGGTGTGTTCCCAATCTTTGACCGCGCGTAATTGCGACACGGTGTCTGGAGGGAGCACTCCCAGAGCTAGCAGCTCGTCTCGCAACATCGAGATGTCGATCGACGAGGGAATCGTCAGCGTCGGGCTCGCCATCTGCGCCACGACCAGGTGCTTGCCGTTCGACACGTAGTCGAGCGCCGCACCAGCCGGAACGTCGAGGGAGATCGTCGCGGTCGGCGTCGTCGCGGGATCCGGGAGCGGCGCCGTATCGAGCCCGCCGAGCTGGAACAGATCGTGGGCCCGCTGGACGTTCAAGTCATAGGTAATGGTGCCTGCGTCACTCAGGTAGACGCTCGGCTGCGCACCATCGAAACTCGACAGGTTCGTCGGAATTTGCAGCGAGTTATTCATGTGCGCCTGAGCCTCGGTGATCGACGTGGCCTTGGTCAAGCTGTTCCGGTTCAACGTCGAATTGAGCTTGCCCAGACCTGACAGTTGCGCGGTGACAAACGCACTCATCGCGCTGTCATTGGAGCCCGCTGCATCCGCATGCTGCTGAACGAGATCCATTGGGATCGTGATCGCGGAGAACTGCTGCACACGGAATCCGGTGAGCATATTCTCGGCAAGCGAACTGAGTGGGACGGCCGCGATAACCGCGACCATCAGAGCGATAATGGCGACGCCTGCGACGGCGCCGCGCCGCCCGACTCCGCGGAGTCGATTCATCAGATTGTCTCCTCTCAGGCGAGTGTTGGCGGGCTCGCGTGCAAATCTGCGCGCGTAGACCCGTTGGAGTGCCTCGTGTTCATCAATCGAGTCCATCGGTAGGTGGATACGGTTGATGATTGCAGCGACCGCGCCAGCGTTGTCCGCCACCATCGTCAGGCGATGCTGGCAGTCCGCGCATCCATCGAGATGACGTGTCCAGTCCGATCGCAACGGATCTGGAACCACGTCGTCAAGCAGCGCACGCAGGTCGCCGTCAGAGAGGCATCCGGATTGGGCTTCCATCTCTCGCCTCCTCGTTACCTCGCAGCATCCTGCTGCTGATAGCGTTCACGCAGCGCCCGTTCCGCGCGAACCAGTATGGTGCCGATCGACCCTGGCTTGACCCCGACCGCCGCAGCGATCTCGGCGTAGCTGACGCCGGAATAGCGCAGTATCAGCACATTCCGATCTCGCTCCCGAAGGCCCTCCAGCGCGTGCCGAACCAGATCGGCATCCTGGCGAGACTCGAGCTCTGAGTCAGCGCCCGGAGAGACACCAGGGAGTGAGCGCTCCAGCCGTGCCCAGCGCAGCAGGCGCCGGTGCAGCCGCTGTCGCGAGCGAACGGCGTTGAAACCCGTGTTCGTCGCCACCCGGTACAGCCAGCCGCCCACGTTGGGATTCACGCCGAGATTGTCCTGACGCTCGTGCAGGCGAAGAAACACCTCCTGGGCAAGATCTTCCGCCTCTTCGCGCGAACCGGTGATGCTGTAGAGCACCCCGACCACCGTCGCGTAGTAGCGACGGAACACGTCATTGAAATCAACGCTCTCCGCCGGGGCATTCGCATCGCCGACTGCGATGCGGCCAACCGCGGAAACCGGCTTGGGTCCGACCATTGGGTGATTCTCCACCCGCAACCGCCTTCCGGCGTCGATCGCACTCAACTAACTAAACACCACTGATCGGGGATTTGTGACAAGCCGTTCGTTCGGGAGGCGTCCGGAGAGCGCCAACCGGGCGAACACGCCACGCCTGGTGGCGAAGTAGCGAGAGACGCGCTAGGTGGTCGAGTCCGGCCGCGACTGGAGGGTCACCTTGACGTCATCCTGACTTCCGTCCTGGTGCTGAACGGTAAGCGTTACTGCGTCACCCGGCTGATGTTTATACACCTCATTCAGAAATCCGTGCTCGCCGTCCAGCGTCACACCATCGACCGCGACGACCCGGTCACCGCTGACGATGCCCGCCCGACTCGACGGGCTATTTTGGGCGACGCTCACGATCGTGACCGGCTGCGCGTCGGTGGGCGCCGCTCCGTCGAACGTGGAGCTGGCGGGACGGAAGCTCACGCCGAGATAGGGGTGGTCGACTTTCCCCTTGGCGATCAGCTGGTCGGCGTACGCTTTGACGGTGTTGCTGGCGATCGCGAAGCCGAGTCCTTCGGCGCCTGCCTGGCCAAACCCGCCGCGCACGACCGCCGTATTCATGCCGATGACGTCTCCGTTCAAATCAAGCAACGGACCGCCGGAGTTGCCCGGGTTTATAGGCGCATCGTGCTGAATCAGGTTCCCGAGCAGGTAGCCGTCTCCGGTATCAAGGCTGCGACCCACACCGCCAATGATTCCATCGGTGACGGTGTTCCGAAACTCACCAAGGGCACTCCCGATGGCGATGACGCTCTGGCCAGACCGAACCGCCCCGGAGTCACCGAATGCGACTGTTGCGGGTACCGTGCCATCTATCTTCACCACGGCAACGTCCTGGAAGGCATCCGCCCCGACGAGGGAGCCATTGAGCTTCGTGCCATCCAACAGGACGACCACGAGGGCATCCGCACCGTCGACGACGTGATTGTTGGTCACGACGTGTCCCTGGGCATCGATAATGAAGCCGCTTCCCAACGAGACCGTCTGTTCGGTGCCGTCCGGACCGGGCTGCTGGTTCTCAATCGTGACGACGGCCGGGTTGACCTTATTGACGATCGCGTCCTTGGTTTGGGCCGGCACGTCCGACTGTTGAGCCGTAGACGGGTTCAGCGCACTCGATGCCTGAATCGTGGCGACGTTGGCGCTGTTGTCCCGTTGGTGGCCGTACCAATATCCGAAGACGCCACCCATGACGAGTCCGCCGCTCAACCCCATGACCAGAGCGAGGATCAGAAGCCCTATCGCCGATGTCAGCCGGATCTGTCGTCTCACCAAGCAGCCCCTTGGCCCTGCGGAACCGCAACCCCCAACTTAATCAACCCTGAGTATCCTCAATTGGCCTGAACGGTCGCTGAAACTATCCTGAACCCAAGATGAATGCGTCAATGCCGGTTTCGTGAACGACCCAGCGATCCAAACGTTATCAAATCATGCAACCACCAAACGGCGGATGGCCCGCAGGTCATGTTTCCAGATGAGACTTGCGCATTTCATAGCGTTCGCTCCAAGTTTTCCCGCCCCGCCATGTTCAGCGATCCAGATCGTGAACGAATATCGCTGGGTTACGCTGAGAAGAAGTGGAATAATCAGTACAGATGTGCGTCTGCGCATCGCGTAGAGTCGCGAATGTCATTATCGCATGACGTAACCTTTTCCAATTCCATCCAATACAAGCACAACAACTCTGCTCCGCATCTATCTGAATAACGGATGAGTGGACGCATCACTCATTTGCTGTTATTCCGGCGAATTTCGAACAACACTCTATTAATCTTGCGCTCCATCGGCGAATCAGGTATCGTCTCAGATGGCTAATTGCCAGATGCGGTTTCGCTGCAGGACTGTGCTCATCGCCGCAGTATCGGACGCGTTCTTCCGCACCCGGAGGAGCGCGTGGTGTCAGAGATGCCGCCAGGAGAGGAGGTCTGCAGAACTCGCGCTTTATCGTCACGACGGCTCAACGGGTTCACTGGTCGCCTCACCGGTGGACGGTGACGAGCGACGCGAGCTCGAGGAACGTAGCTGCAGCAGCGTCTGGCGAATACGCATCAGGTCAAACATTTCGTAGGAGGAGAGAACGTGAGTTCGAACCCAAAGTTCGAAGAACTGATGAATGCTGCCAAGAGCGGCACGGTGAGTCGGCGCAGTGTCCTGAAGAAGGGCGTCGCCCTGGGACTCAGCGCGCCGGCCATCGCGGCACTACTTGCGGCGTGCGGCGGCTCGAGTTCGAGCAATACTCCGGCAGCCACGACCGCTGCAACCACGTCGTCCGGCGGTACCGGCTCGACGGCAACCAGCTCGACTGGCGGCGCGGCCTCGCCGACCAGCGGCAGCGGTTCAAGCTCGACCTCGACCAGTGCGGCGACCGGTCAGCGCGGCGGTGGTGGTGACCTACGCCTGCTATGGTGGCAGGCGCCGACCATTCTGAACTGCCACCTCTCATCCGGTACCAAGGACTTCGACGCGGCCCGGGCAATTCTGGAACCACTCATCGAGGCCATGCCAGACGGCTCGCTCGTTCCGGTCCTGGCGGCTGAGGTGCCGACTCTGGGCAACGGTGTCGCCAACGACGGCACCAGCGTCACCTACAAGCTGCGTCAGGGTGTCAAATGGCATGATGGCCAGGACTTTACCGCCGACGACGTCGTCTTCACCTGGCAGTGGCTAACCGACAAACAGGTTGCCGCGACGACGTCCGGTAACTATGACTCGATTTCAAATGTCGAGGCTGTCGACCCGCAGACCGTCAAGATTACGTTCAAGGATCCGAACCCGGACTGGTTCACGCCGTTCCGCTCGGGTGAAGGCGTCATCATTCCGAAACACATCATGTCGGACTACATGGGAGACAAGGCGCGCACCGCGCCCTTCAACCTCAAGCCGGTCGGCACGGGACCGTACAAGGTCGACAGCTTCACACCTGGCGATAGCGTGCAATACAAGATCAACAATGATTACTGGGATCCGGGCAAGCCCCACTTCGACCAGATCGGCATGAAGGGTGGTGGAGACTCGACCAGCGCGGCTCGTGCCGTCATCCAGTCAGGCGAGGTTGACTACGCCTGGAACATCCAGACCGAAGAAGCGGTCATGAAGCAGATCGAGAGCTCCGGCGATCTGGGTAAGTTCATCACCTGGGACGGTGGCGGCACCGAGAAGCTCTTGATCAACCACTCGGATCCACAGACCGAGAAGGACGGCGAGAAGTCGAACAAGGACGTCCCGCACCCGCACTTCCAGGTACTTGAGGTACGCCAGGCACTCAACTTGGCGGTCGATCGCGACTCAATTGCCACTCAGCTCTACGGCCGTGGCGGCAAGGCCACCCCGTATGTTGAGAACATCGCCCCGAATATCCTGCCGGACGGCATCAAGTACGAGTTCAACCTGGACAAGGCGGCGTCGCTGCTCGACCAGGCCGGTGCCAAGATGAACGGCAACGTGCGTGAGCTCAATGGCCGTCCACTCCACTGGACCTACCAGACGTCGGTCAACTCGGTGCGCCAGAAGCACCAGGAGATCGTCAAGCAGTCGCTGGGCAAGATCGGCGTCGAGATCGAGATCAAGTCGATCGATGCCTCGGTCTACTTCTCGGGTGATCCGGGCAACGAGCAGACGACCAACCACTTCTACGCCGACCTCGAGATGTACACCAACTCGCCGTCGAGCCCGTTCCCGATCCTGTGGTTCCAGCGCTACCTGTCGACCCACATCGCGCAGAAGTCGAACAGCTGGTCGCAAGACAACTACGCCCGGATTAACGAGCCGGACTTCGACAAGCTGTACGATCAGGTCAAGCAGGAGATGGATCCCACCAAGTCGACGGACCTGTTCAAGCAGATGATCCAGATGTCGTGGGACAAGGTCTTCGAGTTGGGCCAGGTCGCCCGGCAGAACGTTGCGGCCCGCAGCAACAAGCTTCAGGGTCAGCAGCCGAGCCAGTGGACGTACGCGCTCTACGATGTCCAGAACTGGTCGATGACGAAGTAAGAAGCCGACCCCAGTTAGAACTGGGTCAAGAGAGCGGGGCGGGGCTTCCCACCCCGCTCTTTCGTGTTCAACGCCCGCGAGCCGATCGCTCCTTCACTTAATGACGCCGGCAACCACCCATGGACAACACCATTTACCGGAATTAATGATAGGCGACACCGGTCCCGATTCCCGCAAAGCGCAAAGCCCTTCCGGTGGCGAGATGATAATTAATATTGACTATCAATGTTGATCACGCTTGCGCAATTCAATCCCATCGAGTATCTTCTGAAGTTACAGGCAAGCTCAGGACGAACCTCACCGTAGGACACATCCACGGTAGATCGAGGTCGTGTCCTGATCGTTGTCTGATTTCTGCTCGCGGATGTGAGAGAGGAGATGTCACACAGCACCTCTTCGGTTACTCCGGCTCGATGCCGCTACCAGAGGTGATCGAGCGGATTATGAGCGCGACTGGACGAGTTCCAGTACCGGGCAAGATGATGCCCGAATGCATGCCCCTGATGAGGGACACAGGAGGAGAAATTTATGGATAACAACCGGGATTTCACCGAGTTGTTGAAATCGGCTAGCTCGGGATCGATGAGCCGACGCGCGGTATTGAAGCGCGCCGCTTTGCTCGGACTGAGCGCACCGGCCATCGCGGCACTACTTGCGGCGTGCGGTGGCTCGAGTTCGAATAACACTCCGGCAGCCACAGTCGCCCCAACAACGTCGACCGGCGGTACCGGCTCGACGGCAACCAGCGCCGCGACGTCGGCATCGACGTCGGCAGCGACCCCAGCCGCCTCGGCTGCGGCATCATCAACCAGCGCCCCGACCGGTCAGCGTGGTGGTGGAGGCGAAATCAAGCTCCTGTGGTGGCAGGCGCCGACCATTCTGAACTGCCACCTCTCGTCCGGTACCAAGGACTTCGACGCCGCTCGCGTTTGTCTCGAGCCGTTGATCGAGGCCATGCCAGACGGCTCGCTCGTTCCGGTCCTGGCGGCTGAGGTTCCGACTCTCGGTAATGGCGTCGCCAACGACGGCACCAGCGTCACCTACAAGCTGCGTCAGGGTGTCAAATGGCATGATGGCCAGGACTTTACCGCCGACGACGTCGTCTTCACCTGGCAGTGGGTTACTGACGAGAAGGTCGCCGCGACAACCTCCGGCAACTACGATACCGTCGCAAACGTCGAGGCCGTCGATCCGCAGACCGTCAAGATTACGTTCAAGGATCCGAACCCGGACTGGTTCACGCCCTTCCGCTCGGGTGAAGGCGTCATCATTCCGAAACACATCATGTCGGACTACATGGGAGACAAGGCGCGTACCGCGCCCTTCAATCTGAAGCCGGTCGGCACCGGCCCCTTCAAGGTCGACAGCTTCACACCTGGCGACAACGCTCAGTACTCCATTTACATGGACTACTGGGATCCGGGTAAGCCCTCATTCGACAAAGTGAGCTTGAAGGGCGGCGGCGACGCCACCAGTGCGGCTCGTGCGGTGATCCAGTCAGGCGAAATCGACTACGCCTGGAACATCCAGGTCGAAGAAGCGGTCATGAAGCAGATCGAGGGCGCCGGAAACCTGGGCAAATTCATCACCTGGGACGGTGGCGGCACCGAGAAGCTCTTGATCAACCGCTCCGATCCACAGACCGACAAGGACGGCGAGAAGTCGAACAAGGACGTCCCGCACCCGCACTTCCAGGTACTTGAGGTGCGCCAGGCGCTGAACCTCTCGGTCGACCGTGATTCCGTCGCCACCCAGCTCTACGGTCGAGGCGGCAAGGCCACTCCGTACGTTGAGAACATCGCCCCGAATATCCTGCCGGACGGCATCAAGTACGAGTTCAACCTGGACAAGGCGGCGTCGCTGCTCGACCAGGCCGGTGCCAAGATGAACGGCAACGTGCGTGAGCTCAATGGCCGTCCACTCCACTGGACCTACCAGACGTCGGTCAACTCGGTGCGCCAGAAGCACCAGGAGATCGTCAAGCAGTCGCTGGGCAAGATCGGCGTCGAGATCGAGATCAAGTCGATCGATGCCTCGGTCTACTTCTCGGGTGATCCGGGCAACGAGCAGACGACCAACCACTTCTACGCCGACCTCGAGATGTACACCAACTCGCCGTCGAGCCCGTTCCCGATCCTGTGGTTCCAGCGCTATCTGTCGACCCACATCGCGCAGAAGTCGAACAGCTGGTCGCAGGACAACTACGCTCGGATCAACGACCCGGACTTCGACAAGCTGTACGATCAGGTCAAGCAGGAGATGGATCCCGACCAAGTCGACGGACCTGTTCAAGCAGATGATCCAGATGTCGTGGGACAAGGTCTTCGAGTTGGGCCAGATCGCCCGGCAGAACGTTGCGGCCCGCAGCAACAAGATCCAGGGTCAGCAGCCGAGCCAGTGGACCTACGGCACCTACGACCTCAAGAACTGGACGATGAGCGGGTAACGCCCATCGACTGTTCACCCAAGGACGTGGAGCGGGGCGGTTTTGAGCGCCCCGTTTCGTTGCTCCGCACCGCTCGCAAGCCCACAAGACGGCGCCTCGTTTAGAATTGCCTTGAGACGAGGCGTGATGCTGACCTGCCGCTGTTCACAACGCCGCGCCGGCTGGACTCCTCGAGGGCATCGCCCTGTTCAACCGCGGGGAGTACTTCGAGTGCCATGAGGTCCTCGAAGAGATCTGGCGCGCCGAATCGGACCCGGTACGGATGCTCTATCAGGGCATTCTCCAGATCGGTGTTGCTTTCCATCATCTCCGTCGTGACAACTGGCGCGGCGCCGTGAAGCTGCTCGATCGGTGGCACCGACAAAGTCGCGCGCTTCAGCCCACGCTGCCTGGAGATCGACACTGAAGCGCTACATCGTGCGGCAACGGGGTGTCTAAACCTCTTGCGCGAGCTTGGCCCCGAGCGCGTGGCCGAGTTCGATTGGGGCTTGATCCCGACGATCACCATGGCCCAGAGATCACCCGAGAGCGAACGATGAGCCGGTTTCCCATCAAACAGTCAAAATACTGGAAGCCGCTGCTTCTCCTCTTCGGCGCGACCGAGGACCGCGCTTTTCTCGACGTGGGCCCGCACTGGGTCGTGGTTCAGTTCGGCTGGAAGCGGATCGAAATTCCACGAGAGACCGTCGAACTGGCTGAGGCGTCAAGTTGGCCCTGGTGGGGCGGCATTGGCTGGCGCTCTGACCTCCGTCACACGATTGGCTTTATTGGCGCCTCCCGGCCCATCCTTCATCTTCACTTCAGCCCGCAGCCGGTGTCGCTTTTCTCGATCCCGCACAACCTGACGGACCTCTTTCTCAGCGTCGACGACCCCGCGCCGATCGTCCGCGAACTGGACGACCGCTAGCCAGGGTTCTCGAGCTCCGCCACTGCATCCGGATTCTCCAGAGCCGAGAGGTCGCCGAGATCAGCCGCCCCAAGGAACTTCGCCTTGATCACGCGCCGCATAATCTTCGCGTTGCGCGTTCGTGGCAGGTCACTGACGAAATGGACCGAATCCGGTCGCAGCGGCCGTCCGAGTCGCCGGGTAATCGTGTCGAGGATGTCCTGGCGCAGTTCATCTCCCGCGGAATACCCCTCGCGCAGGATCGCGAAGACGACGACCTTCTCGCCCTTTACTTCATCCGGCACCCCGATGGCGGCCGCCTCACGCACGGCCGGGTGCGCGACCGCCGCCGATTCCACTTCAGCCGGGCCGACGCGCTTCCCTCCGGTGTTTATGGTGTCGTCTGACCGGCCCAGGATGTACCAGAAGCCATCCTCGTCGATCTCAGACCAGTCGCCGTGCACCCAGACGTCGTCCCAGCGTGACCAGTAGGTACTGACGTATCGCTCCGGATCGCGCCAGAATCCGTTCGTCATGCCGACCCACGGCGCGCGAATGATCAGTTCGCCCACTTCGCCTCGTACCGGACGGCACTCGGCGTCCACCACGTCGGCAGCCATTCCCGGCACGGCGCCGGTGAAGGCACAGGGCTTCTGCGGCTTGATCGTCACACACCCGACGATGCCGCCGCCGATCTCGGTTCCACCGGAATAGTTGATGATCGGGCAGCGACGATCGCCAGGGACCGAGAACAGCCAGTTCCACGGGCCCGGGTTCCAGGGCTCGCCAGTCGAGCCAAAGACGCGCAGGCTGGACAGGTCATGCTTCGTCACCCACTCGTCCCCTTTGCCCATCAAGGCACGTATCGCGGTGGGTGACACCCCAAGCGCTGAGACGCTCATGCCGCTCGACCAGCGACCAGAGCCGGTCCGGCTGTGGGTAGTCCGGTGTGCCCTCGTAGAGCATCAAGGTCGCTCCGAGCATCAATCCGCCCTCGATTGCCCACGGACCCATCATCCAGCCAAGATCGGTGATCCAGAAGAGCACGTCGTCCGCCTGCAGGTCAAAACAGAACGCGAGGTCGTGGGCGGCTTTGATCGGGAATCCCGCGTGGGTGTGGACCGCGCCCTTAGGCCGGCCGGTCGTGCCCGAGGTGTAGATGATCATGTAGGGATCGCTGGCGGCGGTGTTGACCGTTTCGAACGTATCCGGCTGTCCCGCGACCACATCCTGCCACCAGATGTCGCGCCCGTCGGTCCATGGAATCTCTCTCCCCACATGCCGGTAGACCACCACCCGCTCCACGGTCGGCGCGGACGCCACGGCTTCGTCGGCAGTCTCCTTCATCGGAATCACCCGTCCACGGCGGTAGAAGCCGTCCGCGGTAATCAGGACCCGCGCGTCGCAATCACGAAGACGGGTCGCCGCGGCGTCGCCACCGTACCCCGAAAAAATCGGAATGAAGATCGCTCCGATCTTGGAGCATGCCAGGGTCGCGATGGCAGTTTCCGGGAGCATCGGCATGAAGATACCGACACGATCCCCCTTCCCGACGCCGCATGCCGCGAGCGCACTGGCCAGCCGGTTGGTCTCGGCCGCGACCTCCGCAAAGGTCAAGCGCCGTATATCACCGCCGTCACCTTCCCAGACGATTGCGATGCGATCCCGCTCCGGCCCTGACGCGTGCTTGTCGACGGCGTCGTGCACGTAGTTGTATTCACCTCCGGTAAACCACTTCGGCCAGGCAAGACCGCCGGAGAGATCGAGCACCAGGTCGTACGGTCGAAACCACTCCAGTTCCAGATGCTTGACGACGGCGTCCCAATACCAATTCGGGTCTTCAACCGAACTGGCGAGGAAAGCCTCGTAATCGTCGATTCCATGCTCGCGAATGAAGCGCATCAGGCGACTTCGTTGCAGGTGCTGATCGGTCGGTCGCCACACGATCTGATTCATCTCGGGGCTGTTCTCTGACGCTCGTTCCATCGATTTCTCCGCTCGCTCACGGGCACGCATTCATCCCAGCTGGAGTCCATTGTTGACCGGAAGAAGAAATCTGGTCAACCAAATGTTGCCCAGCACCGGCGGATTGAGGCGCGAGTTCGAACGCTTCCACGTTGTGCGTGGCAAACTGAATGCGCGGAGATGCGGTAGGGACCGTGACGCCAGAAAGCAAACAGCAACGACCGGATCGGGAGAGTACGACATGACACTAGAGGATTTCAGCAACCTGGGGCTTTCCAGAGATCTGGTCAAGGCAATTGACGACGCCGGGTTCGAGGAGCCGACACCAGTTCAGCGCGAAGCCATCCCGCTGTTGCTCCAGGGCCGCGACTTGATCGCGCAGGCGCAAACGGGAACCGGCAAGACCGCCGCGTTCGCGCTGCCCGTATTGCAACGCCTGGCAGGCGAATCGCGTGATCCGCAGGCGATCGTCCTGGCGCCGACGCGTGAACTGGCGATTCAGGTCGCGCAGACCTTTCACCAGTTCGGCCGCCCCCGCGGTGCCAAGGTCCTGGCCGTCTACGGCGGTCAACCGATCGACCGCCAGCTTCGGGCCCTTCGCCATCCGGTCGACGTGATCGTTGGGACTCCTGGCCGCGTCATGGATCACATGCGTCGCGAGACGCTTCGCCTGTCAAGTATCACGACCGTGGTGCTGGATGAGGCGGACGAAATGCTCGATATGGGCTTCGTCGAGGATATCGAGTGGATCCTCGAACGCATCCCCGAGAGCCGCCAGATCGCGCTCTTCTCCGCCACCATCCCAAACCGAGTAGCTGAACTTGCCCGCAAGTACCTCAACAAGCCGCAGCGTGTTGTGATTGAGCCGGAGACGGTCACGGTTCCACAGACCGAACAGGCCTACTACGAGGTTTTGCCCAGAGCGAAACTCGAGGCGCTCGCACGTGTGCTCGACCTCGAGACGCCAAGCTCAGCGATTATCTTCTGCCGCACCAAGCGCGAAGTCGACGACCTCACCGAGCAGCTTCAGGCGCGCGGTTATCCGGCTGAAGCGCTGCACGGCGACCTGAGCCAGACACAGCGCGATCGGGTCATGGCGCGCTTCCGCTCTGGTCAGGACGAGATCCTGGTCGCAACGGACGTCGCCTCACGCGGCCTCGACATCGAGAACATCAGCCACGTCATCAACTACGACATCCCCAACGATCCCGAGAGTTATGTCCATCGCATCGGTAGAACTGGGCGCGCGGGGCGAACCGGAACAGCGATTACGCTGACCACGCCCCGAGAGCGAAGGCAGTTACGTGCGATCGAGCGAGCCACCGGCCAGCGAATGGAGCGGCGTGGCGTGCCGACGCTCGAACAGATCGAAGAGCGCGAACGACAGATGCTCGGCGAGTCGCTGGCCGAGATCATTGAACAGGAGGACCTCGAGACGTCGATGATGATCGTCGATGAACTGGCGGCCTACTTCGATCCGTCAGAGATCGCGGCGGCGGCGATCCGTCTCTTGATGCGCGAGCACGGGTCGGATCAGGAGGAAGAGATCGCCGCCGTGGCCACCGCGACCGAGCCTGGCATGACCCGTCTCTACCTCGACCTCGGTCGTCAGGACGGCATTCGACCCATGGATGTCGTCGGAGCCATCGCCAACGAGGCGCGCATACCTGGCAAAAGTATTGGCCAGATCGAGATCGCCGACCGCTACACGCTCGTCGACGTCCCCACGCAATTCACCGAGCGTGTCACACGCGCGCTCGATCGCGCGCGAATGCGCGGCAAGCCAGTCCGCGTCGAGGTTCCACGGGAGCAGTCCTCCAGCGGGCAGTAGGGCACAAGCAGACTAACCGCTACCCGATGCGCTCCTCGGAACTCAGTGGGTTATCCGCAGTCGTTATCTGAGACGCACTGGTACGCACGTCATCCGGCTCCGGGTAAGGTTCTCGTGCCTCCACCGGGAGCACGGCGTGAAACTCGCTGCCTCGTCCAACCTGGCTCGTTACCGAGATGGATCCTCCGTGCGCCTCGACGATCTCACGGCAGATGAAGAGCCCCAGCCCAACGCCGCGGAGGCTGGCTCCCTCGACGTTTCGCGCCCGTTGAAACCGGTCGAAGACTTGTGGGACGTCATCCTCCGGAATGCCGATGCCGTGGTCGCGAACGGTCAGGTGCGCATCGTTGCCGTCGCTCCAGAGTCGCAGGATGATCTCGCCGCCATCCGGGCTATATTTGACCGCATTATTTAACAGGTTGTCGATCAGCCGGGAAATGCGCGCCGGATCCCCGTTGACCAGAACGGGTCGCTGCAGCTCGAGACGTACTAGGTGGCGCGCGGGAAGGACACGTTGGGCGGCCTCAGCCGCGATCTCCGACAAATCGATCTCGGAGCGGGAAAGCGACAGACCCTGGCTGTCAAGCCGCTGCACGTCCAGCAGGTCGGTAACAAAGGACTGCAGCCGGTTCGCCAGATCGATGAGGTTGTCGATCGCCGACTGATCGACCGGTGAATCGGGGAAGCGGCGAGTCCGTCGACCGATCAGTTGCGCTTGCATCACCACGGCCGTCAGCGGATTTGACAAATCGTGCGCTGCCGCGGCCAGGAAGTCGTCCTTCAGCCGAGTGGCCTCCTCACGAGCCCGCAAACGCGTTGTCTGCTCGAGCAGCGCGTGCGTTTCGAGGATGATCGCCGCCTGATCTGCCATCAGTTTCACCATCATCAGGTCGTCTTCAACGAAGACCGGTGGATTGCGGCCGTAGACGCCCAGGACGCCAAAGAAGCGGTCTCCAACCGAAACCGGCACACAAATTACGGCATTCACGCCAAGTTTGCGATACCAGGCCGAGTTAGAAGGTTCGTCGCGCTCCAGGTTGGTCGACACGACGGGGCGCTGGCGCACAAATGCTTTCCCCTCAACCAGGTGGCCGGGATAGAACACCTGCACCCGTTCGGACTCCGTAATCGGCATCAGGACTTCGGCTCGCGCGTCCCACACCACCAGGCTGACCGGCAACCCTCCAAACGAGCGCTGTGCCGCGGTCTCCAGTCCAAGCGCGATCTCGGTCAAATCCGACACTCGTGCCAGCTTCATGGTCCGCGCGAAGAACTCACGGAGCGCGCGATCTTGCCAGGCCTGACGCACGAAATTGGGCGTGGCGAATCCGGTGTAATACGAAAGGCCCGCCGCAAGCGCCAACGGACCATCGATCAAGGAGTGTGGTATCCCGGCAACGTCTGGAAACGCGAAACGGAGCACGGAGAAGACTGCCGCGCAGCAGAGGAGCAATGACCCGATTCCCACGGCGAGTGTCCGACGACGCGCGACACCACTGGCACGAATTCCAGTCGACATCATAACGATCGACGAGAAGACCACGACGAGGCCGAAATAGGTGACCGCCGGCACCAGCACCGATGCAGAGTCAGGGTTCCCGACGGCCCAGATCACGACGACGAGAATCACGAACCCCACTGCGGCCGTGTGAACGACCGGGCGCGGGATGGCGGACATGTTGTCGATCAGCTTCAACAGCAGGAGCGCCATTGCCAGCAGGATCGACACATTGACTGCGCTGATCCATTGCTGATGAAGCGATCCAATATGGCGCAGCATCCGAGAGTCGCTCACCAGCAGCGTGGCACAGCCGAAAAAGAGCGCAGTCTCGATCCAGATGCGGACTGGCTGCCGAACAGCACGAGCCAGAGTGACCGCGAAAAGCACGGCGAAGAGCGCGGTAGTAGCCGTTCGAATGAGGTTTTCGACGGCCATTGGCGGTGTCCCCCAAGGCGGCAGTCGTTGACGCCGCCGTTGGCGTCAAATATGACCGTGTTGCCGGTCAGTGTAGGGCGAGACCACGAGCAAGAGTCGGCGGCGTGGTCTAGACTGGAACCTCCACACGGAGTCCATGATCTAATCGCCGACCGCTCTGCACAAGCAGGGGCGACGTGGGCCCGTAGGAACCGAAGACGACGACGACCACGGACAACCGTGTCACGTGGCGATCGCGGCCAAACTCAGAACCTGTATCACCGGTTTGCATTGACGACGCTGAAACCGAACAGCGTCAAACAACCCGACTTATGTAGTGCTTGTCAGGAGTATAGTGGGTCAGTGGTCGAGGCTCAAGAGATCCGAGATTAATGGCGGAGGAGACGGTGAGAAAACCGTCGGCTCGGGCGCCGCTAGTTGGCGCTGCCCCCGCCAAGTGCCATGCGATTCTGGACCGCGACATCGCCCGCGACCGGCTGGGCCGTGTCGTTCGGCAACATCCATGGCCCGATGGCTGGCTCGCGCTGCACGGACGGATCGCACGGCATCACCAGATGGAACGTGCTGCCACGCCCCGGCTCGCTCTCCGCGTTCAAAGTTCCACCGTGTGCTTGCACGATCGCGCGGCAGATGAACAATCCGAGGCCGATCCCATGAACTCCTTCGGCCTTGGCATTATCGCCCCGGTGATGGCGTTCGTAGATGTGCGGCAAGTCGTGTGGCGAGATACCGATACCTTCATCGCTGACCGATGCATGAACGTTGTCGTTCTCCTGCCAGATTCGTACACGGATTTCTCCACCGTCAGGACTGTACTTGACGGCGTTCCCGATGAGGTTGTCGAAGACCTGCGTCAACCGCGCGCGGTCTCCGTTGATTCGTACCTCTGGATCCGCTTCCAGCACGAAACGATGAGGCTCGACGCAGACTCGACCGCCAATTTCGCCCGCCAGTGCGCCCAAATTGCACGGCTCGTAGTTGAGCGACAGTCCTTCGTCTTCCGATCGTTGAACGTCGAGAAGGTCCTCGATAAACGACCTCAGCCGGTGCGTCTGGACAATAATCTGGTGCAGCCCCTCAGCGTCGGCAGGAGTTTCGGGAGAGCGACGCGCACGCCGCTCGAGTAGCTGGGTCTGCATGACGAGGGCGGTCAGCGGCGTCTTGAGATCGTGGGCAACAGAGGCCAGGAAGTCGTTACGAAGTTCCAGGGCCTGCTCGCGCGCCCGTAGCCGGGTCTCCTCTTCCACCAACGAACGGCTTTCGAGGACAACACCCGCCTGGTCCGCCATGAGTTGCAGCAGCGTCAGATCGTCCTCAATGAAGAACGGCTCTCCCGCAAAATAGACCGACATCACTCCATACGGGTGGCCCCGCGAAGTCACCGGAGCGCTGATCACCGATTTCGCGTCCAGTCGCAGGTAGACGTCGGCGGCGTCCGGGTACTTTCGAGAGAAATCTGTCCAAAACGAGGCGGTTTGCGACCTGAATGCCGCACCCTCGACGGAGTCGGATAGACTTACGTTCGCGATCCCAATGCTGTTCGTCGGGAAAAACAACTCACCAGTTTGCTCATCCCAGAGCGCGACTGAGGCGGCTATTCCGCCAAGGGAGTCACGAGCGCTCGCTTCAAGCCGCTGAATCATCTCTCGACGGTCGGCGAGCTGAGGAAGAACAACGGCTTTGCCGAAGTAATCACGCAGCACCGGTTCAAGCCAGGCGCGGCGCAGCGTGACCGGCGTCGCAAAGGCAATGAAGTAGCTGAACCCGCAGAGGAGCGCCAGAATCTCGTCGATGATATGGATTGTATTCCCAACGATCGCTGGGACGAAGGCCGCAATACCGGCAACCAGGATGATCGCGGCCAGGAACGCCGAGCCGAATGCCACCGCTCGCAATCGGTAGCCTGTCACGCCCTGGACTCGACGCGATTCGTTGATCGCGATGATGGTCGCATAGATGGTGAACCCAAGAAAATAGAGGACTGCCGGAATGATGAATGAAAAGCGTTGATCACCTAACCCAACGAGCGTTTGAACGCCAAGCAGTACCAGCCCAACTTCGCCGATCCGGAACACCACCCTCGGCACATCTGAAAGGCTCGCAACGAGACGCAACAGAAGGTACGACATCGAAATGAGCATAATCTGGTTGACGGCCGCCACAAACGCAGGCGGTTGGTCCTCAAAGTGATTGAAAATGAGCGATTCAACCAGAATGAACGCTACCGTGCCGAAGAAGAGCAACGCCTGAATCTGCACACGGCGCCGCCTTCGAATCGCCCCCGTTAGAACAACGAGGAAGATGAGCAAGAAGAGAGCGTCCGTGGCGTATTGGATGAATTGCGCAACGCTCATCGAGATGAACTCAATCCGTCTCTTAGCGATGATTTCCAAGCCATCCCGGCGACTCCGATGGGCGTGTTCAATCCACCTCCATCCGCGTCAGATTATGCCCGCAGTGTGAGATTACCGCGTACGAGCGCGTCTGAAAAGCCCTCAGCGACCATCGCTGATCGTGCTGTCGCGTCAAACAGTCCGACCGCACGAAATGCAATTTTCGTGCCCCAAATTCAACCCGCATTGGCGATATCCCGAAACAATAAAAGGTCCGCGGAACGTGGGTCGCCCCACGATCCCGGACCTTGTGTTCTTCGTGACGTCGCCAGGAGCATGTCCCGGAACGAAATCTCGAATTGGCTTACCTTCGAGGATAGTTGGTGTCGACCCGTCGAACCCGGACCGGTACCCGCTGCGGAACCGGCCGCGCGTCCCGGCCCAGCAAGTTGGCAAATCCGCGGACGAACATCTCAGCAATTGATTCGACCGCCGAGCTGAATGTCACCGCGAATCGAACTGAGGCAGGCTCCTTGCTCACCAAACGATGTGTTTCAGAATGATTGCGAGGTCGTCTCATGGTACTTTCTCGATTCAGAGTCTCAACGCAACCCGGCGTTGCGTCACACCTCTCATACGCATGAAGCCTACCAGCGGATGATGAGGGGAACCTTAAGCCGGCCTGGAAAAAGTACTATTCTTGTGTCAGTATTCAGGGTTGATCGGATGTCAGCCCAATTGCGGCCAGTCCGGTCACCCCAGAAACTTGCCCGTGAGCGGTACGGCCAGCCCGCTGCAGTCGTCATGCAGCCAAACCACCCGGAACCGCGATGACCACGAAGGAGAGTTGAAGGCATGGCAGGCCACTCAAAATGGGCTCAGATCAAACGACAGAAGGCATCAGCCGATTACAAGAAGGGCGCGACGTTTAGCAAGCTCGCGCGGGAGATTCATGTCGCCGTCCGCGAAGGCGGCGCGAACCCGGACGCGAACCTCCGACTTCGCATCGCGATCGAGCGTGCGAAGCGTGAAGGGATGCCGAACGATACGATCGACCGCGCGTTGGCCAAGGCCAGCGGCGTCGGCGCCGATGCCGAGAATTGGGAGACCATCGTCTACGAAGGGTATGGCCCTGGTGGCATCGCCGTCCTGGCCGTCGGACTGACCGACAACCGGAACCGGACCGCCTCCGAGGTGCGCTTCGCCTTCACCCGCCACGGCGGAACGCTGGGTGAGACGGGCTGTGTGGCCTGGCAGTTCGACACGGTTGGGCAGATCGTGGTGCCAGTCGAGGCGAACGACGCCGACGATGTTGCGCTGGCCGCCATCGATGCCGGGGCAAAGGACGTCGAGACGGACGAGAATGAGATCGTCATCACGACCGAGGCGACCGACCTGTCGAAAGTCTCGGAATCCCTCAAGGAGACCGGCGTCGATATTCAGCAGGCAGAGATCACCCGCCTGCCTCAGGCAACGATTGAGCTCGACGGCACGCAAGCCCAGACCGCAGTCAAACTGCTCGAGGCGCTGGACGATCTCGATGATATTCAGGAGGTCTACACCAACGCGACCTTCACGGCTGACGTCGAGAGCCCGGTTGCCTGAAACATTGCTGTTACATTGGCATGCTAGCGTATCGGAGACGAAAACGAGGGGCGGTGAAGACCGCCCCTCGCAAGCTGATGCGAAACTATTGTCGTCTACGCGGGCTGCCTACGAAACAATCGAATCAGTCGCGCCCGGTCATTCGATGTCTACGATTGCTCATTCCGTTGCGGAAAGAGCCGCCAGCATTCATGTGCACCGGAGGTTGCCATACATCGCTGGGCATCTTCGTCGGTTCGCACCGAGTAGCCGAGACAACAACGCATGACGGGACCAGTTCTCCCTTTGAGTACGAGTTGCGTGCGGCGTAACATCGAACATCCAAGGTGGAGCTCTTCGGTATCTGACGTAGACGGCGCCGTCTGCGTTCGGGAAGCATCTTCCCGTACTCGGACCATGGCACACGTCACTTTCTGTTTGCCGTTTTCGATTTCGTTCCGGGCTGGAGTCACGCTCCGCTCCGGTCACGTGCTCAGTCGAGCAGAGCACATTGGCAATTTCGCCTCAGCGCCCAAGTGTTCCAATTATACACGTGGCATTCAGACGAGGCTGATGGAGTACCTCAAACGTACGGTGGTAGTCCGTGGCATGATTCCCGCTGCCATCGACTTCGGCCACTCACCTGGCCAAGTTATGTCGAAGCTAGAAAAGGCCTCTTCGGGACCATGGGTTTAATTCAAACATCGAAAGCGGGGGTTCTTGCCGCGAGCCGTTCAAAGCTTGCGAATCCCCTCAACAGCGTGTCCGAGGCCGTCCAGGCGAACCGGGTGCCGCTGGTCGTCTTCGCGACGCACGTGGTGCTGGTCTTTGTCGTCGGGGCCGTCGCCATTCAACACTTCTACGCCATGCGCGAGGTCCCAGCCATCCAATATCGACTTGGAGACATGGGTGGCGGCGCCCACTACCTGATTCAACCGTTACGAAATTGGGACGGCTACTGGTACTCGCTCCTGGCCAACTACGGCTACAGCATTTATCAGGCAAGCGCGGCATTCTGGCCACTCTATCCGTTTCTGATCTGGTTTACGTCCAATCTCACCGGATGGAACACGGCTATTGCCGGAATTCTCATCTCGAACATCTCGTTCATGGTCGCGCTCATCCTGCTCTACCGATTGATTCAGATCGATTATCCAGAGCCGGTTGCCCGCCGGGCCATCTGGCTAATCGCCTTTTTCCCAACGGCTTTCTATTTCTCGGCGATGTACACCGAGTCGCTCTTCCTCCTGACGACGGTGGCCGCCGTCTATTACGGTCGCACCGATCGCTGGGGCCGCGCGGCCGTCGCGGTCGCCCTCGCGGCATTGACGCGGAATACGGGCGTGCTGATCCTGATTCCGCTCGCGGTCTTCCTGTTCCGCAAGCATCGATGGAATCTGACCGAATGGTGGAATCCGGGCTACAAGCTTGGCATCGCGGCGCTCTCGCCCCTGATCTTCATGTTCAAGCTCGACAATATCTGGGGAGATCCCCTGTTGATGCTTTCAGCCCAGAAGGGCTGGGCACGTTACAAGGCAATGCCCTGGGTGACCCTCAAGGTCGAATGGGACAAGTTGAACCTGACCTGGATCAATACGCTGGTTCACTCCCCAACCTGGACGACGCTGACCAATCCGAACGTGCGCTACAGCTTCGCCGAAAGCCAGGCATACGACTTCTTCATCTTCCTGGTGTTCGTGCCGCTGATCATCTACACCATCTGGCGCGTCCGGCCAGCCTACAGCCTCTACGCACTGGTGGTCTTCGCGTTGCCCCTCTTCACGCCTTCGCACGTCCACCCGCTGATGTCGTTTCCACGATTTGTGATCGTGCTCTTCCCCTGCTTCATCGGCATAGCCATGCTGACGCAACGACGGCTGGTCTTCAGCGCCGTGATGGTCCTGTGCATCATTCAGTTGGTGGGTCTGCTAATCCAGTTCAGTACGTGGTTCTGGGTGGCGTGAGACCGGCCAAACGGAAATGTTCGGTATAGGGAAATCCGGGTACCCGCCGGGAGTTGTGCTCTCGGCATGACTTTCGCCGGCGGGAGCAAAGAGGGTGTTCCCTGCTGCTTTTCACTGTGGATAGTGGAACGTGTGTTTGAGCCCTACCGACGCGATCGAATCCGCTCACGCCACTCCTCGCGTGCCTGTATCCAGTCATCGCGCTTCAGATCGAAGACCTGGGCGTCGCGAAAGACGCCATGCTTGAGATCGTCGTACTTCAGGCGTCCAGCCAGCCGGTACCCTTGCTTCGACACCGCCGCCGCGCTGCGCGTATTCGTCTCGAACACGATCGACTGCAATACATGCAGATGGATCACGTCAAAGCAATATTCGAGCAGCAGGTGCTTGGCGTCGGTCCCATATCCCTGACTTCGAATTTCCGCCGGGCCGAAATCGCTCTCGGTCTCCCCTGTCCGGTTGATCCAGTCGATATCAGTAACGCCGTTGAAACCGATCAGTTGGTCGTTCTCCTTGAGGCAGACGGCAAAATCGATATCCTTTGGCGGCTGTTTCTTGTGCAGGTCGATAATCCACTTCTTCCAGGAGACCGGGCCGACCGGTAGCCTCCCCCGCTGCATGAAGGTCTCGGTCTCGGCGGCGTAGATTCGCGCCAGGAGCACGGCGTCACTTTCTTCAAGCGGCCGGATGTAGACTCGCTCACCGACCAGAATCGGGTTACGCATCTCGTACCTCCCAGCGCGGATTCAGCGCCTCGTACACGATCGCGTCGACGCGGGTTCCACCGCGCGCAAACCATTCACGCAGGCGCACGCTTGGCTGCATTCCGAGTTCCTCCGCGGCGGCGATCGTCGCGGATTCGTCAGCCGCGAGATGGACCCGAGCGACCATGAATTCGTGCTCCTCACTGAGCCAGGGGATGACCAGTCGCAGTGCCTCTGAGCGCAACGCGTCGGCATCGTCCAGAGCCGGCGCCATGTGAAAGCGGATACTACCTGTCCGCCAGTCCGACGATTCGAGACTGACGCCACCTACCAGTTGGTCGTTCTCCGTGCGTGCCATGATCAGCTGAAACGCATCCGCATCCCACCAGAAACTTGGCTGCTCCTCGAAGAATGTCTTCGCGCGGCTGCCATTGATCGGGAACGGACTATCAAACCAGGCAACCGCGTGTTCGGCGTCTTCCTCAACCGGCGCACGGAGATAGATCCGCTCCCCAGTCAAATAGACAACCTGCATTGCGCCTCCAAATCAGTGGGGCCGATTCGCATGTGGCGTCAGAGCATATCACTGCCCGGCCGTCGCGTCCCTTAGAACGCCAGATAGTGAATCAGTTCCTTGATGTGCGCCTTAACGTCATCGAGCCGTACGAACTCGTCGGCGCCATGCGCATTACTATCAGTTCGGCCTGGACCGCAGAAGGGGATGTCGTCCCAACCGAGCTCCTGCTGCACGTTGGCCATGTCGGTCGAGCCGGACGCGCCAGTCGCGGTGAATTCCTCGACAGTGTAGCCCTGCACCAGCATGAGCGCCTCCTGCATTTTGCGCATATGAGGGCCGGGCGACAGCTTCATGGCCGGGTAGACGTGGAAGAAGTCGACCGCGACATCGATGGCGTTGCTCGTCTTCTTGCCCCGCTCGACCGCCTCGACAATCTCGCCGGTCACCTTGTCATACGTTTCCTCAGGAATATAGCGCCGGTTGATCAAGAGCGTACAGGTTGACGGGACGATGTTCGATTTCACCCCAGCGCCGATGATCGCGAAATTGAACATTGGCGTCATGTAGCGCGAGGGGGCTCTCTCGTGCTTGACCCCGAGCACCGTCGACTCGCGGCTCTCGACATCCTTCTTCAGCTCGTGTAGCTCATTGAGGATCGGGATCATCGCATCGATGGCGTTGACGCCGAGATAGTTTGAGCCGGAGTGAGCGCTCTTGCCAGTCGTAGTGATGGTCACATCGACCGCGCCAGCCGACGCGAGCCCGAAACGCGCCTCCTGGTCGCCCTCCAGGCAGAGCATGTGCCCTTTGACGTAGCCGTTCTTGGCCAGATGCCAGATACCCGGGTAGCCGCCGATCTCTTCGTCGGTACAGAGGCAGATGTTCAGGTCGTAGAGTGGCTCGATACCGGCTTGGTCCATCACCTCGATGGCGGTTAGGAGGGACGCGATGGCGCCTTTCATGTCGGCCGTGCCACGCCCGTAGATCTTGCCGTTGTCCAGCTCCGCGCCGAACGGATCGTGCTTCCATCCCTCTTCGATCGGAACCACATCCATGTGGGCGTAGATCGTCACCGGCGTCCGACCCGTGCCCCGCCGCGCCACGAGATTCACCCGCGGTCCGTCCAGCGGTAGCGGAATGGCGGAGATCAAATCGCCCGGAATGACGACCCGCTCGGTGTCGAATCCCATCTTCTTGAGTTCCGGCTCGAGCCGGTCGACCAGCGTGTCGTAGTTCCGGCCCGGTGGCACGGTCGTGTCCACCGAGATCACGGTGCGGAACCGCTCGAGAATGCGGTCCGTCTTGCCGTCGACGATCTTCCAGGCTTTCTTCTCCAGGTCATCCAAGGTCTTGCTCATTCGCAGTCGTGTCCCTACCGTTTGGCATCGTCAGATGACTCGTGCGTTCAGCGGAATCCAGGCTTCGGGCCGCGCCCTGGAGTCAAATTTCGAGGTCGCTCATTGTCAGCAGCACGCGCTCGACGTCATCATCGCCGATCGCGTAGTGCGTGACAAAGCGAAGCGTTGGCCCACCAAACGCCGTCAAGCGCACTCCGGACTCTTGCAGCCGGTTCGCGACTTGAGCGCCGCTGTACGGCTCCATGACGTCGAAGAAGACGATGTTCGTCTGTACCGTCTCGAGATCGATCGAGATGTACGGCAGCTCGGCCAATCCCTCGGCCAGGCGCCTGGCCCGCGCGTGGTCTTCCGGCAGCCGGTCGGCCATCTGCTCGAGCGCGACCACACCCGCCGCCGCGATCACGCCGGCCTGGCGCATTCCGCCGCCCAGCAGCTTCCGCATCTGTCGGGCGCGGGCGATTGTCTCGCGCGGGCCACCAATCATCGAGCCGACCGGCGCGGCCAGTCCTTTCGAGAGGCAGAAGGTGACGGTATCGACATCCTCAACCATCTTCGATACCGGAACGCCCAGCGCGGCGGCCGCGTTGAAGACACGCGAGCCGTCGAGGTGCACTGGAAACCCGTGCTCATGGGCGATCGTTGCCAGTTCGTGCATCTCCTCAGGAAGCACCACGGTGCCTCCACAGAGGTTGTGCGTGTTTTCCAGGAGGAGCAGCCCGGTCGTTGGAAAATGGATGTTCTCCGGCCGAATCGCTGCCTGGACCAGGAGCGGGTCGAGCATACCGAAGCGGCCGTTCGGCACCGTGCGAATGGGGTGACCACCGACCGAGGCGATGCCACCGCGTTCGTAGACGACTGTGTGTGCGCGGTCGCCCGCGATGACCTCGGTGCCGTGGCCGGTCAGGCTCATCACTGAGACGAGATTGCCCATCGTGCCGCTGGGTACGAAGATCGCCGCTTCCTTACCGAGCACGTCCGCCGACATCTCCTCCAACCGCAAGACGGTCGGATCTTCGTGGGAGTTGTCGTCCCCCACTTCCGCGTCGGCCATCGCCTTCCGCATGGCCGCGGTCGGCGGCGCGGCCCAATCTCCCCGTAGATCGATCACTCCTGACACTGACTCTCGCCCCGCCTTCCATTCTCGTGGCTGTTCCGGTCGCATTGCGCCCCGGCATCATAACCCACAAACTGGACATCCTCGAAATGGGCGAAGCGCCGCTGCATTACGTCGATTGCGTCAGGGTTGCTGTCGATCAGAAGGAAACGTCGCCCAAGCGAGCGTGCTGCCTCACCGGTCGTCCCGCTTCCTGCGAAGAAATCGAGCACGAGATCTCCCGGGCGCGACGACGCCTGAATAATGCGCCGCAGGATCGCAAGCGGCTTCTGAGTTGGGTAACCGGTACGCTCCTTGCCGTTCGTCGACACGATGGTGTGCCACCACGTGTCCGTCGGCAGCTTGCCGCGGGCCGCTTTCTCTGGTCCAACCAGACCTGGAGCGAGGTACGGAACGCGGTCGACCTCAGAGTCGTTGAAGACATGCTCACCCGGAGTTTTGACGTAGACCAGGATGTTATCGTGCTTGGCCGGCCAGCGACGCTTCGAGCGCCCGCCAAAGTCATAGGCCCAGATCACCTCATTGAGAAAGCAGTCTCGACCGAAGATGCCATCCAGCGCGACCTTGACGTAGTGGACTTCACGGTAGTCGAGATGAATGTAGAGCGTCCCGTTTGTCGCGAGTACGCGGTGTGCCTGGAGCAAACGGGGCTCGAGAAACGCGAGGTAATCGTCGAACGCGTCGTCATACGACTGCGTGCCCAGTTTCGTGGTGCGATACGGTTTGCCCTGAAAGCCGGTCCGGTCGCCCTCTGGATCGTGCACGGTGCGCAGGCGCGTGCGGGACTGTGCGCGGCCCGTGTTAAACGGCGGGTCGATGTAGATCAGCGGAATGGAATCGTCCGGGATGCGCGCCAGGACATCGAGATTGTCGGCAAACCAGACGGCATTACCCACCTGCCCGGGTATCGATCATTTCCTCCGAACTTTCTTCAACCACGGCACAACCTTCGCCATATCGTGATCGACCGGGTGCTACAATTCGTGTTCAAACGAATTGAGGAGTCGCTCACGTGTTTACCCCCAGCTTCATGATCGTCACCGGCATTCTGCTGGGTCTGATCTCGATTCGCACGTTCGTCAATTTGATTCGCCATTGGCACGAGACGTTCGACAGTGACTTTACCCCAAGCGACCGGCAGCGGCTCAGCGAGGTTGCCTTCTTTGTCCTGCTGCCGCTCAGTGTCGTTTTCCACGAACTCGGCCATGCCGTCACGATTCTGCACTATGGCGCCACGATTACCGGCTACGGTTGGTACTTCTTCTACGGGTTCGTCGAGTATTCCGGGTTCCTGACCTTTGCCCAGGTCTTCTGGATCGCCCTGGCCGGCAACATCGTCAGCGTGGTGCTTGGCCTGATTGCCATCGCCATTCCGGTCCTGTGGCCGCGGCGCCCGCCGATCAACTACACCCTGTTCGTCTTCGGCGCGATCAGCATCGCCAATTCGCTGATCTTCTACCCATTTGTCGATCTGATCGCCGGCGCCGGCGGCGATTGGTCGCAGATCTATAGCGGCGCGACGCCGACCTTGAGTCGCGCAACCGGCGTCGTCCACGCTGGCATTCTAATCGCGGGATTCCTTCTGTGGCGCAGCGATTGGGGCCGCGGAATCTATGCGACACGGACCGGACTAGCGCCCGACGCCGTCCGGCGCATCACAACGCAACAAGCCTCAGAAGAGTTGCTGACGGCTGGAGAGACGCTGGCTTCGAGCTGGAAACACCCGCTGCGGGTCGTCACCGGCACGCAGGGTAACGATGCGGCTACGGTATCACTCCACTGGGTCAGTAACGGATATGGGCGCGTGGTGGCAGCCTACTCGGTCACACGGGGACCACGCCACATTGAAATACACGGCGCCATCCGGCAGCTCGAGCCCGATGGCAAGGTCTTGCAGCAGCCGATCTCGATGATCCAGGGGATTCCAGCGCCGGACAAGGTGATCCCGGAGTTGAAGCAAGCGCTCGACATCGTCGAATCCTGGGACATGAGCACGGTCGAACAATCACTCCAGCATCCCTAGGTCCAGAACCGACAGTACAGCGGGAGGATGACGATATGCCGCGCATGAACTTCTGGCGTCGCTCCGAGACCGATCAGGAACGCCAGGCCGCGACCAGCGGCGACAACTCGACGTCGTCATCGACCATTCCGATTCGGGACGCCGAGCGGCGACGCCTCCAACGCCTGCTCGTGCGCAAGTCAAGCATTGAATATGACATCACTCAGGCCGAGACCGCCTTCATGCCGAGCAACCGTTGGACCGAACGGATCGAGCAGCTTGACGACGCCATTCGGCAGGCCAACGAGGATCTTGAACGGCTGAGTCCTCAGCCTGGAAGCACGCCGGACGTCCGGTTGCCGGACACCCTGATCGAGATCGACGTCCGCTCGGTGGACGTGCCGGCCGAGATCGAGCTTCGGGCCAGCAAAGAGCGGTTCGTCTTCCGCGAAGAACTCGACTGGGCAGAGCGCGGGCATCAGGTGGCGCTGCCAAAGTTGCAACAGGTCGCAGGCAGCGTCGATCGCCTTATCCCCTCCAGTCTGGACGGTGACGACCGGGATCGCTTGAGCGTGCACCTGACGAACAGTCTCTCGGTCATCGCGAACACCGTCCTGAAAAACGCCGCGAACGGTGAGCCGCCCGGCAGCTTTACGCTGGCGGACCTGACCCGTCCATGCGAGGAATGTGGTGGGTGGCTCGACCCGCTGGGCCGTTGTCCAGCTTGCGCTGAACTCGATTGGCAGCGCAATCAGATCGCGGCGGCCGCCTCCCGGTTGATCGACGAGCGGAATGACGCCTACGCCGATATGGAACGGGCACGAGAGCGAATGCCGATCTTCCGGCGACAGCTCCAGGACGTCGAAACTGACATCCAGGAGCTGCGCAACAAAGGTGTCGAAGTCGAGTAACTGCCAATCAGCGGCTCACACGGCAGACGGGTGACGCCGTCGCGGCCCGATATGCTGGTATAGGTACGCGCTGAGGAGCAGGAGCGCACCGAGTCCGATGAACGACAGCACCCGGTAGGCGGCATCGAGGGACGCGAGATCGTAGAGGAAGACCTTGACGGTCACGATGCCGAGCAAGGCCAGCCCCGCGCCACGAAGCGAGATCACGTCTCTCCACAAGCCGACAACCACCGCCGCTCCCCCAAGCACCGCCCAGAGGATCGAGAGCGCGACCTGCGCCTGCTTTTGCAGCTCCTCCAGTGCGGTCCCCCCGCCGACCTGCCGCTGGAAATCGTCGACTACACCGACAGAGATCAAGTAGACGAAGCCGACGGCGGCCAGCAGCCAGAGCGCGATTACGAAACCGCGCGACCGGTAGATCAGCGCGCCGAGAATCAGCACCAGCACGATCGAGCCGAGCGCCGCCGTTGCGCCGCTCCAGAAGAGTGGATGGGCGACAACCCGGGCTCCACTGACCGCCAGCCGATTGGGTTCCGCGACCTCGCCAAGCGTGTCGATCACGCCGATCGCGACGAGAACTGCCGCGACCACGCCGAAAAGATTCAGAGCCGCTCGATCGAGCCAGCCGACACCGAGCGACAGCGCGGCCAGCGCGGAGAGTCCGACAACAGTCGCCGCTGGGTGAAGCTCAAACGGCAGGATGTAGGCAGCGATGCCGATACCGATCACGATTCCCGCACGAAGTGGCCGTTTACGACCGGCCACCCAACCCGCGGCCAACGCCGCCGCAATCAGGATCGCGGCCGTCGCGGACTCGCGGTTCCAGAATGGGAGCGACGGAATCGCCCGAACTCCGGCTTCAGACATCGGAAATTCGAATGTCAGGAGATGCATCACCGCGGCGATTCCCGCGATGAGTGCGGCTCCCAGCAGGGCGTCAAGCGCGAGAAATTGGGCCAGCGCCTCATCAGGAGAAACCGCTGGAACTCGAGGCTTTAGCAGGCGCTGATCGACCGCAACCCCAGCAGCAAACAGGAGCGACCACAACCCAACCAGCAGGATACCGGACGTCTCGAACGGCAGCGCGTAGACGACGAGCAACACGCCGACGCCCGAGGCCGGGATCACCAGGGTCCAGCGCCGGACGAGGAACGCAGATACGGCCAGGGCGCCGAGTACAAACAGAAGCGTACCGCCGTTGGCGTTTATGAACGGCCAGGTGTTCGACGAGGCGAGATTGATCTTATCGATCGGGTACTCGAAGAGGACCACGTGCCCGATCGCCAACACACCGAGCGCCAGCGACATGAGACCGCCATAACCATGCTTTCGCCCGGCATAGAGCCAGGCAAGCGCCGCGGCCTCAGCCGCCCACCCGATTGGGACCGGTGAACCGCCGAGCTGTACTGGTAACGCCATGCTCGCGGCTGCGATGCCGCTGCCGAACGCCAGCATGCCGAACGGGTGATGATCGCCACGACGCAGCAGGAACCAGCCACCGAGTAGGAGATGGGCAATTGCCACCCCAACCAGGAACGGACCTCGTCCCCATTCACTGCTATCTTGCAGGACATAGAATCCCCAGACGACCACGAAGACCGTATTCGCCACCAATAGGACTGTCGAGGATACTCCAAGCCGGTTCCGCGCGATCCGGAACTCCTCCCCGCCCGCGGCGATCGCGTTCAGCAACCAGAACCCGGACAGGGCGGTCAGCCCAGCCACGACCGTGATGTCACCGGTGACGAAGCCAATGACCTGTGGAGCCGCCAGCAAGAAAGCGACTGACGGCAGCCAGCGCCAATTGCGATAGAGCGCGACCACGGTCGTGCCGACCAGCGCCGCCGAGACAAAGGCAATCGTTGACATCGACGGTGAGGCTTCCAGCACGATCGGAGCGCTCAGCGCGGTCACCAGGCCGTAACCGGCAACAAGCTGCGAATTCGCTCGAATGGCGATGACAGCCGCCGCGACGGCGCTCACCAGCGCACCGGCCAGCCCGACCTCAACTGGGAAGAGATCGTAGAGCTGCGTTCCGGCGAAGAAAGAGAGTGACACCACCGCCAGGCCGACCGGCGTCAATACGTGCCCAAACAGCCGGTCTTGACGTTCGAAGAACCATCCTCCGGCCCCGACGAGGAGTGCACCGGCGACGAGGCCGATGGTGACGCGGGCGGTCGGACCAATCCAGCCACGGCTGAAGGCCAAGCTGAGGAAAAAGATCGCGCCGACGATCAGCGCGAGCCCGCCAACCCAGGCGAGAATCCGTCCTGTCATGCGCTCCTCCAGGTCAGTGAAAGAGAATGGCATGACGACTTGAGGCAGTTCAGGAAGATGAGGGCGTGTGCCGGCGTGACGAGGAGTCCATTGCACTTCAGGCGCAGAGGATGGTTCTGCTCGTGGTTGCGGACTGACCGGGATTCGAGATTCAGGTGAAGGCGTCGCCTCCTGCGTCGTCGTCGGCGGCGTCTCCGTGCTTCGGGTGAGTCCGATTCGCCACTCGATTCTCGCGAGTCGCTCGTCGAACTCCGCAACGTGTCGTTCTATCTGCTCAATACGCGCACCAATGTCATCATCGAACCGGTCATTGCCATCCATCTGCGTCTTCTTTCAGCCACGTGGTGGCATCGCTGACATGGTGCAGTCGAAGATGCTGACACCAGGACCCGCCGGGCCCTTCGCATTGAATTGGATGGTTAAGCAGATACCCGGTAGAGCGTTTGTGCTGGTGTGGAGACATCCGCGACACGCCCTTCGTATGCAATCAGGAGCGCCCACGATCCGGAGACAACATCGATACACGTATTGTATGAGTAATTTGGAGGCACCGAAACCGTCAAATTATGGCAATTTCGTTCCAATTAACCGCGCGTCGTGACGCCCATGTGTGACCGGCGGCCGTTTCCTGAAACTGCCGAGCAGGGTTTGGTGTTACGACAACGGGACGAGATGGGAGTTGGTGAGTCAATCGCCGGGCCGGAGTACGGACCCGCTAACGTAGCGGGAGGACACAAGGTCCTCCCGCGTGTGGACAATTTGAACACCGAAATCGAGGACCGATTCCTGCCCCAGCCTAGCTCACCAGCAACAGCATCGGCGTCTCGAGTAGGCGCTTGAACTCCTGCAGGAAGCGCGACACCTCAGCGCCGTCGGTGACGCGATGGTCAGCCGCGGCGGTGACCAGCATCGTGTCGACCGGTTTGAACTGGCCGTCCTGGAAGATCGGCTCCTTCTTCACCGTGCCGATCGCCAGGATCGCGGCCTGGGGCGGATTGATCACCGCCTGGAAATTCTCGACCCCGTACATGCCCAGGTTGCTGATGGTGAACGTGCCGCCCTGGAACTCCTCCGGGGTGAGGCCACCCTCACGCGCACGCTTCGCCAGATCCTTCATCATCGAGGCGATCTCACCGAGCGGCTTGTGATCGGCGTCCGGGACGAACGGACTGATGAGTCCGGTCTCGGTGGCGATCGCGTTGTTGATGTCGATACGCTTGTAGATGCGCACCTGCTCGCCGGCGTAGGCGGCGTTCAGCATCGGGAATTTCCGCAGTGCCAGTGCCGTCGCCTTGATAATCAGGTCGTTGATCGAAACCTGCTGCGGCTGCTCGACTTCGGCATTGATCTGCTCGCGAAGCTGCAGCGCCTTCGTCATCTCGATCGACATCGAGATGTAGATATGCGGCGCCTGCTGGAAGCTCTCGCTCATGCGGCGTGCGATCGTCTTGCGGATGCGCGAAAGATCGCGCATCTCGTACTCGGGCGCGCCCGCTGGAACCGGCTGAGCCGCCGGCATCGCCTGTGGCGCTTCCTGCGTGGCGGAAGCGGGAGCTTGCGCCGGCGCGGTCTGAGCCGCCGCCGGAGCCGCCTGCGGACGCCCGATGAGCGGCATCACGTCGACCTTGATGATTCGCCCGCCAGGGCCTGTGCCCTGCACGCGCGTCAGGTCGATGTCATGCTCTGCCGCGAGACGCCGGACCAGTGGGGACGCGCGGATGCGCTCGCCTGGGGCTCGCTCGATAACCTGGTCGGAGACCACGTTGTTCGTCGGCTGCGGCGTGCGAGCATCAGCGGTGGGCGCGTTCGACTGGCTCGCGGCGCTCTGGACCGGCTGCGGCTCTGGGGCCGCTTCCGCCGTCCCGGGGGTCGCCTCCGCCTGATTGCCGTTCAGTTCGGGAAGGTCGAGCGGCTCGTCAGCGCTGCCGATGATTGCGATCGCCTCGCCAACGGGGACTGTCTGGCCCTCGGTGACGAGGTGCTTGCGCACGATTCCGCTATCAAACGATTCGATTTCGAGATTGACTTTGTCGGTTTCGATCTCAGCGATGGGCTCACCACGCTCGACCTCTTCGCCCTCCTGTTTGAGCCAGCGAAGCAGGGTCCCCGCGTCCATGTCATAGCCCATCTGAGGCATCACCAGGGTCTTGGCCATCCGTCGCTCCTCCGCCTTCGTCTTGTCAGTCATGCTGCCCGGCGCGTTCACACGCCGGGCCGAGACACCGGATGCTAGCTGACCGGTGCGATATCTCGCGCGAGGACGCCTTTGACCGCCTGGACGACGTGATCCTTGTCCGGGAAGACGAGCCGCTCGAGGTTCTTCGCGTACGGGACCGGAACTTCGAGGCTACCGACGCGCGCGATCGGCGCATCCAGGTAGTCGAACGCCTGCTCCTGTACCGCCGCCGCGATCTCCGCGCCCACGCCCAGCGTTCGCCAGCTCTCCTCGACCGTCACCAGGTGATTCGTCTTCTTGACCGATTTCACCACGGTCTCCATGTCGAGCG
Organism: uncultured Chloroflexia bacterium; assembly: GCA_963728335.1. GTDB lineage: Bacteria > Chloroflexota > Chloroflexia > Thermomicrobiales > Thermomicrobiaceae > CALAGB01. The sequence goes on along the minus strand of CAVSJP010000002.1, from coordinate 1,416,888 downwards.
GCCGTATCACACGCAGATCGATCACTTCGGCGTTGATGCCCTGTTTGGCAAGCTCCTCCGCGGCCTCCATCGCCAGATAGTAGCCGCGCGACCAGGAAACGATGGTCACATCGGTTCCCTCGCGTCGCACTTCGGCGCCTTCGAGCGGCAGGAGCAGCTCACCTTCCTCGACTTCGCCCCGGTTGCGGTAGATCAGCGAATGCTCGATGAACATGACCGGGTCGTTGCCGCGAATAGCGGACTTCAGGAAGCCCTTGGCATCCCGCGGCGTGGCCGGCATCACGACCCGCAGACCGGGGACATGTGCATACCAGCCCTCGAACGTCTGCGAGTGAGTCGCACCGAGCTGGCCCCAACCTGAGGCCGTACGAATGACGACCGGTGCGGTGAAGGTGCCGCCGAACATGTAGTGCAGCTTGGCGGCATGATTCACGATCTGGTCGAGTGCCAGCAGGCTGAAGTTGATCGTCATCAGTTCGACGATCGGCCTGAGACCGCCCATCGCGGCGCCAACCGCCGCGCCGACAATTCCAAGCTCCGAAATCGGGGTGTCCCGGACGCGCTTCCGGCCATACTCCTCGAGCATGCCGCGGGTGACGACATAGGAGCCACCGTAGGCACCGATGTCTTCTCCCATCATGAAAACGCGCTCGTCCCGGTTCATCTCCTCGTGCAACGCCTCGCGCAGGGCGTCACGGTACGTAAGTTCACGTGCCATCGATCTTGACTCCTGACCGTCCTCTACTTCAGCGTGAAGCACTCGAATCGGCGTAAATGAACTGCTCGAGGGTCGACGGATCGGGGGCAGGGCTCTCCTCAGCGAATTGCACTGCTTCCGCAATCTCCTTGTTCACTCCAGCGTCGATCTCGTCGAACTCGTCTTCTTTCGCGACGCCTTCGTCGAGCAGCTTCTGCCTGAACAGGACGATCGGATCGCTCTGGCGGAACCGCTCGACCTCATCTTTCGGCCGGTACATTTCAGGGTCAGCCATCGAGTGCCCGCGATAGCGATAGGTCACCGATTCGAGCAGGTACGGCCCGTTTCCGGAGCGGCAGTGCTCGAGTGCCTGCTTCATGGCGTCGCGCACCGCCAGGATGTCCTGGCCGTCGACACGCGACGCGGTGATGTCGTAGGCCATCGCCTTGCGCGACATGTCCTTGACCGCCGAGACGTACTCGACCGCCGTGCCCATGCCGTAGAGGTTGTTCTCAACCAGGAAGACAATCGGTAGCTTCCAGACGGAGGCCAGGTTGGCCGCCTCGTGGAACGCGCCGGCGTTGGTGGCGCCATCGCCGAAGATGCAGACAACGACGTAGCCTTTGTCCTCATATTGACTTGCCAGCGCCAGGCCGGTGGCGATCGGAATGTGGCCGGCCACAATAGCGTAGCCGCCCCAGAAATTCTTGCTCACGTCGCTGAAGTGCATCGAACCACCGCGGCCGTGCGTCACGCCGGTCGACTTACCGAAGAGCTCGGCCATGGCCGCCTTGGGCGTGATGCCGCGGGCCAGCGCATACCCGTGATCGCGATAATGCGTAATCAGGTGGTCGCGATCTTCCATTACCGAGATTGCGCCGACACCGGTTGCCTCTTCACCGATATAGAGATGGAGGAAACCGGCGATGTTCCCACGGGCGTACTGCTCTGCCGCGTTCTCTTCAAAAACGCGGATCTGTACCATCTTGCGGTAGAGGTCGAGCAGTTCGTCCTTCCCCTGCGCAAGCTCCTTCGTCTTACTTCGACCAGAGCTTGTCATACACTACGCCTCCAGACTCAACAAACCATCGTATCTGTAGCAATTGGAACGGCGTAGGTGCAGCGCTTGGCAGGTTCCTCACGGTCGGCCGCGCAAGACATCGTCACCGTTCTATTCACTCTCACGAACCCCGCAGCGCGAAATCCACCCAGCCCACAGTTCTGCAGCCGAGTGGCTACATGCACCCCAGTCTGGCATTGTACCCGAGCCACTGCCCCTGTTCCACCGCGCGAAGTCACAAATTCGCGACGATTTCGACCCAATTACGCAAATAATCGGGGTGCGGCGAGCGAATCACCGCTCACGACGGGCCAAGCTTGTAGCCAAATCGTCGCAGCAGTCCCTGGCGTGTGCTGGCGTCATTGGCCGTCTCAACGCCGAGCGGCTTCAGGCCGTCCGCCACTCCCAGGACGGCACGAGCCTCCCCGGTATCCGCCAGGATCACCTCGACCGGGTTAGCCGTCGCACAGAAGATCGTGCAGACTTCCTGAACGGCCTTGATCGCGGGCAGCACGTTAATCGGAAAGGCATCGCGCAAAAATATCAGGAAGCAGTGACCAGACGAGATGCCCATCACGTTGCGGGCTGCCAGGTCGACCAGGTCGTCGTCCGTTCCGGCGGTCCGGACCAACCGGTCACCAGACGCCTCGCTGAATGCCAGACCGAACTTGAGCCCTGGAACCGATCCCGCCAGCGCCTCGAAGAGATCCTCGACCGTCTTGATGAAATGCGACTGGCCAAATATCAGATTGAGGTCGTCCGGCTTTTCGATCTTATGGCTGGTCAACTCAATCGGCATGGTCCGCTCCTCGCTCGCCCGTGTTCATGATCGCCATGCGCGCCCTATCTATTCCCGTGAGTTCCTGTGCTGTCATACGATGATTGCGCCCACGCGTATGGTAGACCGGTACATCGTGACACTCAAGTACGCGGCCACCATCACCCGTAGTGCCTGCAGAACCGGTTCCTCCACTGATGCTTATGTCGACTTGCTTCGGGTTGACGCGCGAGCGAACGGCGCGGCACAGGTTACCGATTCCGACTGCTGGCTCAATGGATGCGCGACTTTTTCTGGCGTGACAGGCGCTATGGTATTGTAGATCGACTTGGAAACATTTCATCGCATCACGTACGAGGAGGCGGAAAACCCTTGATGTATCACACCGCCAACCGGAGAGCCAAAATCGTCGCGACAATCGGCCCGGCTTCATGGGACCCAGAGCGACTCCGGTTATTGCTCGAAGCGGGAGTCAACGTCGTACGCATCAACGCCGCGCATAACACCATCGATATTCGACGCGGGATTGTTACGAAGATTCGCGACGCGGCCAAAGAGACCGGGCGATCGGTCGCGATTCTGCAAGACCTCTCGGGACCGAAACCTCGCACCGGTCCACTCCCAGACGGCGAAACGATCTCGTTGCGACACGACCAGCCGGTCGAGCTTGTCGCCGGGAATGAGCGACTGGAACCGAACCGCATCTCGGTCGATGACGCGGACCTGGTCGAGCAGATGAAGGCGGGCCAGCGGGTCCTCATTATGGACGGACTCATCGAACTCTTCGTCACCTCGCACAACGGCAGCCTGGTGCAAGCCCGCGTGGTGCGCGGTGGGCGGCTGCGAGGGAGGCAGGGGGTAACGGTGCCCGGAGCGGAGCCACCCCCGCGCAAGCTCTCGCAGCAGGAGAAGGACGACATCGCCTTTGCCGCGGAGACTGAACTCGAGTTTCTCGGAGTCAGCTTTGTGACCTCTCCGAGAGACATTGACATGGTTCGGGAGGAACTGAAGCGAAGCGGCGGGAACTGCGGCATTATCGCCAAAATCGAGCGTCCGGAAGCTCTCGCCTCGCTGCACGAGATTGCTCACAAGTCAGACGCGATCATGGTCGCCCGGGGGGACCTCGGCGTGCAGCTTCCTCCCGAACAGGTGCCGATCGCGCAGAAGCAGATCATCGCGATCTCCCGGCGGCACGGCAGGCCGGTCATCACTGCCACGCAGATGCTCGAATCGATGATCAACCAGCCGATCCCGACGCGCGCCGAGACGAGCGACGTCGCCAACGCTGTCCTGGATGGCACCGACGCCGTTATGCTGAGCGCCGAGACGGCAACCGGTGAGTTCCCACTTGAAGCCGTGCAGATGATGGACCGGATCGTCACCGCGGTCGAGCGACAATACCCACCGACACGAGCAGACGGGTCTGACGGCCCGATCACGACAGCATCGCTCATCGCCCGTGCTGCCGATGACATCGCCCGGCGCAGCCCGCTGGTGAATCTGATCGCGGTCTTCACGCGCAGCGGCTTCTCGGCGCGCGAAGTCGCGCGTGAGCGTCCCGATGTTCCGGTCGTAGCCATGACGAACAACGATTTCGTGGCGCGGCAACTCGACCTCGTCTGGGGCATCACCACCATCGTCGCGCAATTTGCCAGCAACACCGAGCAGATGGTCGAGGAGATGACCGAGCGCCTGATCGCGATGGGTTACGCGAAGCCGGGCCACAATATCCTGTTTGTCGGAAGCCTGACCGCGTTCAACGAACCAGGACACACGAACTTGTTGCACCTTCGCCCGGTCTAACGAGCCCCGGAGTCTTGCTTCACTCCCAAGGGAGTCCGGGTCTCGAAGACCGGTGGAAGTTTCGATTGATGACGTAACGGAGAGAACTGATGGCGGTGGCACGACAAGCAGCGGCAACGGATGAAGCGGCACGCCCGCCAAGCGACGTCATGATGTCCCGCGGCGGCATGGCGGCCTCGGCGCACCCGTTCGCCAGCGAGGCAGCGATGGACGTCCTGCGGCGTGGTGGGAACGCGGTGGACGCCGCCGTCGCAGCCGCGGGGGTCTTGATGACGGTCGAGCCGCGCAACGGCCATCTCGGCGGCGATTCGTTCCTCCTGATCAACCTCGCGGGAAGCAACGAGGTAGTGGCCCTCAACGGCAGTGGCGCCGCTCCAGCGGCCGCACAGCCCGAACGCTATCGCGAGCGAGGCGGAATCCCCGACAAGGGGCTCTGGGCCGCCTCCGTGCCTGGCACGGTGTCCGCCTGGGGTAGTGCGCTCGAGCGCTACGGTAGCTTGCCACTCTCCGATCTTCTTCGAACGGCAATCTCGTATGCTCGTGACGGGGTACCCGTATCAGCGCGCCTGCATCGCATGCTCTCCATCGATGCCGAAACCTACCGCCAGTTCCCCGACAGCGCCCGCGTCTTCGTGCCGGAGGGCGAAGTGCCCCGTGTTGGCGACCTGTTCCGCCAGCCAGGATTGGCCAATTCCCTGGAGCGCATTGCTTCGGCGGGATGGCGCGATTTCTACGAGGGTGAGCTGGCAAGCGCGCTGGTGAACTATTCTCAATTGCATGATGGGCTCTTCTCCGCGGAGGATTTCGCCGGACACAAAACCGAATCCGCCTCGCCCCTCTCGATCGACTATCGTGGATTCACGGTCTTCGAGCAGCCACCGGTCTCGCAGGGGATCATCGTGCTGCTGACGCTCAACATCCTGAAGCAGTTCGATCTCGCGTCATTGGAGCCTGGCTCGGCCGACCTGATCCACCTGCAGATCGAAGCGATAAAGCTGGCCTTCGAAGACCGTATGCGCTACCTGGGCGATCCGCGAACCAACGATCTGCCACTCGGCCGGCTCCTCTCCGACGAGCACGCGCGCGACCAGGCGGCCCGGATCGATCGTGCTCAGGCTAAGCCCTTCGCCTGGCACGGCAATGTGCAACCGGACACGACCTACCTGTGCGTGGTCGACGGCCAGGGCAACATGGTCTCGTATATTCACAGCCTCTTTTCCGGCTGCGGCGTTGTCATGGGCGAGACCGGTGCACTGATGAACAGTCGAATGCTCGGCTTCAATCTGGATGAGGGACACCCGAACTGCCTGGCTCCAGGCAAGCGACCGATCCACACGCTCAATAACTACATTGTCCACAAGGACGGCCAGCCGATTCTGGTCGGCGGCACACCGGGAGCACACTGGCAGGTGCAGACCAATGTCCAGATACTGTGCAACTCACTCGATTACGGAATGGACCCGGCCCGCGCGTCCGAAGCGCCGCGATTCCTGATCGGCGACCAACTTGAGGTCGGGAACCCGACGGTGCGGGTCGAATCGCGCGTGGGGGCGGACGTGTTGAGCCGTCTCGGTGATCTGGGTCACCAGGTTGAAGAGGCAGGGCCATGGGCCATCGGCGGTGGCGTACAACTGATCGCTCGCAACCCGCAAACCGGCGTGTACAGCGGCGCGACCGATATTCGCCGTGCCGGGAACGGGATTGCTGGGATCTGAGCTGGTTGACCGTCGACCGAGGGCTGGATCCGCGGAAACCGAACGCAGTGGCTAGCCCTGGGCCGATCTGCGGAGTCCTCGTGCCCATTCTCCTGGACGCAGAGGTTTACGACATCGATGGAAGATCAACGTAGGTGTTGACGGCGCACGGCTGCTGGCGGCCACAGGTGCAGCCACGATGATGACACGTCATGAGCATGAGTTGTTCAGTCCTAACCTCCACCGTCATTCTTATCGAATTCACATCCTCGGCCGTTATGCTCGAACTCGACACTGGGGCTCGCGCGTACCGTCGAGCGCCCCTCATCGAGAGAGCACGTGATCGAGGAGTTTCGATTCATGACCGCAACCGCACCGGAAATGGCCGCCGAGTCAGGGTTCGAACAGGCGGCACTGAGGGCAGGATGGGGCGAGTCCGAAGACGAACGAGAGGGACTCGCTCGCTGGGAAGTCGCATCCATCGTCGCGCTGTTGAGCGCCACCGCCCTACTCTACCTGTGGAACCTGGGCGCGTCCGGTTGGGCAAATGCCTTCTACTCTGCCGCCGTTGAGGCGGGCAGCAAGAGCTGGAGCGCCTTCTTCTTCGGCTCGTTCGATTCATCCAACTTCATCACGGTGGACAAGCCTCCAGCCGCGCTCTGGATCATGGATCTCTCGGCGCGCGTATTCGGCGTCAACACCTGGAGCATTCTCGTCCCTCAAGCGCTCGAAGGCGTGGCTGCGGTCGGGCTGCTCTATGCCACCGTCCGGCGATGGTTCTCACCGGTCGCCGCGCTCTTGGCGGGAGCCGTCCTTGCTCTGACGCCGGTCGCGGCGCTGATGTTCCGCTTCAACAATCCCGACGCGCTTCTAGTGCTCCTGATGGTCGCCAGCGCCTACGCGCTGACTCGATCGCTGGAGCATGGCAGCACCCGCTGGCTCCTGTTTGGCGGAGTGCTACTCGGGTTCGGGTTCTTGACCAAGATGCTGCAGGCTTTCATCGTCGTACCACCCTTCGCGCTGGTCTACTTGATCGCGGCGCCTGTCTCACTGCGCCGCCGAATAGTGCAACTGGTCGCCTACGGGGTGTCGATCCTGGTCTCGGCGGGGTGGTGGGTTGCCGCCCTGGTTCTGATCCCGGCGAGCGCGCGGCCCTATATCGGCGGATCGCAAGACAACAGCATCCTGAACCTTATCTTCGGCTACAACGGTTTCGGACGAATCACCGGCAACGAGACGGGAAGCGTCGTAGGTGGACCGCAGCGAGCCGGCGGCGGTCGCTGGGGGCCAACCGGCCTGTTGCGCATGTTCGAAACGGACATGGCGAGTCAGATCTCCTGGCTGCTGCCGGCGGCGCTCATCGCGTTGGTAGCGCTCCTCTGGTTCACCTGGCGCACCCCGCGGACCGACCGTGTCCGCGCGGCAGCGATCATGTGGGGTGGCTGGCTCATCCTCACGATCGTGGTTTTCAGCCTTGCGCAGGGCATCATCCATCCGTACTACACCGTGGCGCTGGCTCCGGCGATCGGCGCGCTGGTCGGCATCGCCGCGACCCAACTCTGGCAGCATCGCAATCGAATCGACGCACGATTGCTGCTCGCTGCCGGTGTCGCCGTGTCCACGTTCTGGGCCGTCAGATTGCTCGATCGCTCGCCGAACTGGCATCCGGAGTTACGCACCATCGTGATCGTCACCGGCATCGCGTCTGCCGCGGTGATGCTGCTCGTGAACCGCATCCCACGACAATCCGCCGTGGCCATTGTCGCGGTTGCGCTGGTCGCGATCCTGGCCGGACCCGCCGCCTATGCCGCGCAGACGGCGACGACCGCGCACAGCGGCGCGCTCCCAACAGCCGGACCGGCAGTCGCCAACGGTGGATTCGGCGGTCGTGGTCCGGGCAGGTTCCCGGGAGGAGGCCCTCCGAATGGCGCGGCCACCGGCGGCAATCCTCCGGTCGGCAATTCAACCGGCGGATTCGGTCAGTTTGGCGGGACACGTAGCCGCTCGAACCGTGGGTTCCCAAACGGCAACTTCCCGGGGGGCTTCCCGGGTACCGGTTCAAACGGCGGCTTCCCCGGCAACACGGCGAGTGGCGGCACACGAGCGATACCCAATGGAGGAGCCGGTGTTCGGAACTTCGGCGGCGGCAGTCTCGGCGGGCTCCTCGATTCTCGCACCCCGAATGCTGCCCTGGTGTGGCTCCTTGAGCAAAATTCCGATCACTTCACCTGGGTCTCGGCCATCGTCGGAGCGAACAACTCCGCGGGAGTGCAATTGGCGACCGGGGATCCCGTCATGGCAATCGGCGGCTTCAACGGCACCGACCCGGCTCCGAGCCTGGAGCAGTTCCAGCAGTACGTCCAGGAGGGCAAGATCCACTACTTCATCGCCAGCGGCGGGTTTGGCGGCCCGGGTGGCGAGTCTGGAACCTCTGGCCAGATCGCGAGCTGGGTCGAGCAGAACTTCTCGGCCCAGACCGTTGGCGGATCGACGGTCTATGACCTGACGAAACCAACGTCAGTTCAGTAGTCAATTCAGCGGGACCAAGAAGTGTGCCGTTTGACGAGGTCATCAATTTGAGGACATACCCAAAACCAGCGTCGCGGCGGGCGAATCTGCCCGCCGCGACGGGCCGTCACGGTTGCGTCATCTCCCAGAGGACGCGATCTCCAACAGCCGCTCTGCCGCCACCTGCGCGCCATCATCCCGCATCAGCGTCGCGATGTACCGAGCGCGACCTATCACGTCGAACGAGAGTGCCTGTCGGAGCGCGCTCGTGAGCGAATCCACGTCCGGCGCACCGGGCGCATGCGCCACTCCAACCTCCAGCTGCTGGACTCGACCGGCCCAATACAACTGGTCGTAGTGCTGTGGAATGACGACCTGCGGCACGCCCGACAGTGTCGCGGCGGTCGTGGTGCCTGCGCCCCCATGGTGGACCACCGACGCGACTCGCCTGAACAAGGCTCGCTGGTTTATCTCGCCGATCAACAGGCAGTCCGGCTCGCTATCCGGCAGCGAGAGATCCGCCCAGCCCCGCGAGAGGATCGCCCGCCGCCCCAGCGCGCGCGCTGATGCAATCATCACCTGACTCAGGTTCTCTGGTGCTCGCATGCTGCCGAAACCGAAATAGCTAGGAGGCTCGCCGGACGCCAGAAACGCCTCCACTTCGGCTGAAAGTGGGCGGTCGTCCGGCAACAACCAGGCGCCAGGCTGAAACACCGACCCGTTCAGCGAATTGGGCCAGGGTGCCAGGACCGGATCAGCGGCGAGCCATGGCTGATCGGTGAGGACGTGCCCGCGCACGTCGTGAATCGGCAGTAAGCCAAGGCTTTCGCGCTGCGCGTTGATCGGGGCCATCCACGTCTCGTTCCAGCGCCGCGCGTCCTCGACCCACAGATCGGTGTAGTCGTCGATGGGAGGAACGGGACGATCCCCGATCATGGTCAGTACCGGCGGTGCATGATTGCGCGATGGCAGCACGTTCGGGCTATACGCGGCGAACACGTACGGAATACCGAGCTTCTCCGCAACCGACGGTGCGGCGACCTGAAGGGCGGTTGCCCCTACGATCACGTCGCAATCCGCTGCCGCCGTCATGATGGTCTCGAACTGCGTGGCGATCGTCCCCTCGATCATCCGCCGGCGCTGCTCCTCGGTGGGCGGCGCGGCAGATGGACTGGTCTTGCCGGTCGATCGCAGTTCGGGACCCATCGGCGTGACGGGAAATTCGAGTTGCTCGATCCAAGCGCGAAAATCGGGCGGAACACACAGGCAACTATCCACGCCGATTGCGCGCAAGCGCACAGCAAGCCCGACCAGCGGCTGAACGTCTCCGCGGGAACCGATGCTCGACAGAAGCGCACGCATGAGAGCCCTCTTCCTACACCAACTCGCCGCGCATCACGGTCACGGCCTGTCCGCCAAGCTTCACTCGGTCGCCAGCCATGCGAACTCGGACCGTTCCACCCCGCTTCGACGCCTGGTAGCCCGTCATCGCATCTTTACCGAGCTTCGCGGCCCAATAGGGTGCCAGGCAGCAGTGGGCAGAACCGGTGACCGGATCCTCGTCGATGCCGACCGCTGGGCAGAAGAAGCGGGAGACGAAGTCGATTCGGGGCTCGTTTGAGCGGCTCGTGACGATCACCCCACGCGTTTCCACCCGGTTCAGCAGCGACATGTCCGGCTCCAGCGCGCGCACCGTCTGCTCGCGGTCGACCTCCACCAGATAATCCATCCGGTTGCGGCCAATGTAGACCGGCTCGACACCCATCGCACGCAGGAGTTCGTCCGGCGCGGATGTTTCGTGCTCCGGCTCGACCGGGAAGTCCAGCTCTATCCAGTCGCCGTCTTTTCGCGCGGTCAACGTTCCGCTCAATGTTTCAAAGATTGCCTGCTCGTCCTCCCTCAAGTGACGTTCACTCCAGAGGACATGGGCAGTGGCGAGGGTGGCGTGGCCGCAGAGATCGACCTCGGTCGCCGGGGTGAACCAGCGCAGGTGGAAGCCCTTGCCCCGGTGGTAGAGGAATGCGGTCTCGGAAAGATTCATCTCTCGTGCGACCAGCTGCATCCAGGAGGAGTCGCCGGGTCCATCCATCACACACACGGCGGCCGGGTTGCCTCGATAGGCCTCGCCCGTAAAGGCATCAACCTGAACAATGCGTTGCGCCATCATCTGCTCCAAATCGTTGTGCCTGACCCGTCAGTCCGGTTCGCGAGTTTGTGCGTCACTCGGTCGCGTCCGTGCCGACCTGGCCAATACCTCACAAAAGCGTGTCAGAACTCGAAAATGGTTGACGTGTTCAGCTTCCAAGATTTAACCTAATGCACGACTGTGCGGGCAGCTACTGCAGTTACAATTCATTTTTCCCGTTCGTTTGAAGGGGACCTGTAATCCCCGGAGACCAATTAAGGAGCCTGCGTTTTGCAGCCTGAGTCTCAAAATTCCCCAAGTCTTGCCGTAGGCGTGCCCAAGGAGACCATGGCCAATGAGCGTCGCGTCGCTCTGACTCCAGATGTGGTTCGCAAGCTGGCTCGAACGGGATTTCGCATCCTGGTCGAGCGCGGCGCCGGATTCGACTCCAGCTTCCTCGATTCGTCGTACGAGGATGCAGGCGCCGAAATAGTGCCGGACGCCAAGACGATCTACGACACGGCGAAGGTCATCCTGAAGGTGGCCAGGCCAAGCGACCAGGAGATCGCCATGCTCAGGCCGGACACGGTCCTGATCACGTTCCTGGCGCCGCTCGTCTCACCCGATCTGGTGGTCGAGCTGTCAAAAAGGCGCGTCATCGCCATGAGCATGGATGCCATACCGCGCATCACGCGCGCGCAGCCGATGGACGCGCTCTCGTCGATGAGCACCATCGCTGGGTACAAGGCGGTGCTCCTGGCGGCCAATCGGCTCCAGAAGTTCTTCCCGCTCCTGATGACTGCTGCCGGAACCATTCCGCCGGCCAAGGTGCTCGTGCTCGGCGCGGGTGTCGCCGGCCTGCAGGCCATCGCGACCGCGCGAAGACTCGGAGCCGTGGTCGAAGCCTTCGACACCCGGCCGGTCGTCAAAGAGCAGGTCATGAGTCTCGGCGCGTCGTTCGTTGAGCTGGACGTCGGACATGAAGAGGCTCAGGACGCTGGCGGCTACGCCAAGGAGCTAGCCGACGAGCATATCCGGCGGGAGATCGAGCTGATCAAGGATCACGCCGCGAAATCGGATGTGGTGATTACGACGGCGCTCATTCCGGGTCGCCCGGCGCCGGTCCTTTTGCCGGAAGACACCGTGAAGGGGATGCGGCCGGGATCGGTCATCGTCGACCTGGCAGCGGAGATGGGTGGCAACTGCGATCTGACGGTCTCTGGTGAGGTCGTCGTTCGCCATGACGTCATTATCATGGGTCTGCTCAATTTGCCGAGCACGATGGCCACGCACGCCAGCCAGATGTACGCCAAGAACATCTCGACGTTGCTCGAGCATCTCGCGCCGCAGGGCCAGCTGAATATCGATATGGAAGACGCGATTACGCGCGGCGTTGTCGTCACCAGTGGCGGCGAGGTACTCCATGGGCCGACGTTGGCCTGGATGAAAGAGGGGGTGGCGTGAACCAAGAGACACTGCTCGGGGCATATGTCTTTATCCTCGCGATCCTGTTGGGTCTCGAGGTGATCGGCCGGGTTCCATCAACGTTGCACACGCCGCTCATGTCCGGCACCAACGCGATTCACGGCATCGTCTTTCTCGGCGGATTGCTGATCGTCGGCACGGCCGATAGCCCGCTCCTGTATGTGCTGGCCTTCGTCGCGCTCTTTCTCGGCGCCGGAAACGTCTTTGGCGGATTCGTGGTGACGGACCGCATGCTCGAGATGTTCAAGAAGAAGCCGGTGGCCAAACGGTGATCAACGATTATCGTACCGCTGCCATCGATATCTGTTATCTCATTTCGGCGATTCTGTTCATCTTCGGTCTCAAACGGCTAAGTTCACCGGCGACCGCTCGATCCGGTAACCAGGTCGCCGCGGTCGCAATGGGCATCGCGCTCATCGCGACGCTGTTCAACAGTTCGTTCCGCTGGCATCCAATCAACATCGCCATCCTCATCGTAGGCTCGCTGCTCGGCACGGTTGTCGGCGTCTACTTCGCGCGCACCGTGCAGATGACCGCGATGCCGCAGATGGTGGCGCTGTTCAACGGCATGGGCGGCGGAACCGCGGCCGTGGTTGAGCTGGCGCATTTCCACGAAATACACGCATCGGGGCTCGACCTCACGCACGGTGTGGCGCTCGCCACCACGCTCGGTATCTTCATCGGTTCAATCTCGTTCGCCGGAAGCATGGTCGCCTTCGGCAAGCTCCAGGAACTCCTCTCGGGTCGACCCATCCGTTATCCCGGCCAATCGATCGTCAACGCGATCTTGTTCCTCGCCACGGTGGCGCTCATCGTCATTGTGACGGGCATTGACCAGGCGGCCGTCTGGCCGTGGGCGCTGTTCGGTGTGGCGCTGGTTCTCGGCGTTACGCTGGTTCTCCCAATCGGTGGCGCCGATATGCCGGTCATCATCGCCGTGCTGAACTCCTGTACGGGCGTCGCCGCGGCTCTGACCGGTTTCGTGGTACACAACGAGATTCTGGTGGTGGCCGGCGCCCTGGTCGGCGCGTCCGGTGCTCTCTTGACGGTCATGATGAGTCGCGCGATGAATCGCTCGCTCGCGAACGTCATGTTCAGCGGATTTGGGTCGGTCACGGCCTCAACAGCCACAGCCGATTCTGGCGAGACCAAGCCAATTCGTGAGACGTCTCCTGACGACGCGGCGGTCGCGATGGCCTACGCCAACGAAGTGATCATGGTGCCGGGCTATGGTCTGGCGGTTGCCCAGGCACAGCATCAGATTCGCGAACTGGCAGAGGAACTCGAACGACGCGGCGTGATCGTCAAGTACGCCATCCACCCGGTGGCCGGCCGCATGCCGGGTCACATGAACGTGCTTCTGGCTGAGGCCAACGTCCCCTACGACGAGCTTTACGAGATGGAACAGATCAACGACGAGTTCCAGCAGGCCGACGTCGCGCTGGTGGTCGGTGCTAACGACGTCGTGAACCCGGCCGCGCGCAGCGATCCGGGCAGCCCAATCTACGGCATGCCGATCCTCAATGTCGACAAGGCGCACACGGTTATCGTGCTGAAGCGCAGCATGCGACCGGGATTTGCCGGCATCGAGAATGAACTCTTCCACGAGCCGAACACCGTAATGCTCTTTGGCGACGCGAAAGACTCGCTGTCAAAACTGACGTCGGCCGTCAAGGAAGCCTGATCGACTACGACCACATCCTGCACGCGGGGAGGGACGGAGAGACGGGCCAGTCGGCCCGTCTTTCTTATCGAATCACGACCCTACTCGTGGCCGGACGTGCCATTCTTGCCCGTGTCGCCGTCGGGCGTGTGCTCGGGCTGTTCCTGGGCGCGCCGGCGCGCTCGTTCTTGTTCCAGGGACTTGGCCAGATCGTCCAACTGCTCATTCAGCGCACGCAGTCCCTTCGCCGCCACGACTTTGATCTCGCCCAGCGTTCGCTCGCCGGCCTGACGCGTCGTCTCCATCGCCTCGGACCGTTCGGACTCGGTCGCGGCGGCGACCCGTCGAAAAACGCGATCCACCCGGTCGGCCGAGATGCGCAGCTCATCCTCGAGCCGGTCCGACCGCACCAGGTGGTCAAACTGGCGCTCTTCACTCCACGCCTGCCGGAACACGTCGGCCACGCGCGAGACCAGCCCCTGAAGCTGCTCGCCGACCTCGCGCCACGACTCGGATAGTGGCTCCGGCTCCGGTTCTCCGCCGTTGTGTTGATGCTCAGAAGACATCTGCTTCCTCCACCTGTCGCTAACGATGACGCCATGCCCTAATACTACCGCGCCGAAGATAGAGTTTATGTCACCTCCGGAGCTGGCGCGGCCAGCAGTTCCTCGACCCGTCTGCGCACTTCACCCGCATAGAACCGGATCGTCCGGCGCACCCGCTTCGCCTCAACCCCGGTGGGATACGGATTGGCCAGGAAGACGTCGGCATCGAGTTGCCTGGCCGCGCGCGCAATTGCCTGTGCGCACGTCTCCGGACCTCCGCCTATGATGACATCGTTCTCGATCATCTGCTCGACCGAGGCACGCGCTTCGTCGCGAGACATCTTCTTCGGCGGCGTCCCGGCGATGCCGCGTGGGCTGGTCGCGAAGCGCTCGCCAATCTCCATGATGTCCCTGGTCATCTCATCCATCGCCCGCTCGTCCGATTCCGCCACGTACAGGTGCCGCATCAATGCCAGGTGCTGGCCACCTTCGGGGACACGCGCACCGTCGTACAGTCCAGCTGTGCGGAACGATTTCGCCGGAACCGTCAGGCGCGCGTTCGGCTGGAAACCGATTGCCGCCGAGAGACCGTTGCGCGCCGCCCAGCCGAGCGCTTCAGGGTCATTGCCAGCAAACCAGAGGGGCGGATACGGCTGCTGGACCGGCGCCTCGACATAGATATTCTGGAACTGGTAGACCTGCCCCGGATGATCGAAGACCTTTCCACGCAATGCGCGCTGGAGGAGCACAACGCCTTCAAGCAGCAGGGGTTGCCGATAGGCAGGATCGACCCCGATAGCGGCCAATTCCTCCGGACGGTGTCCAAGCCCGACCCCGACCTCCATGCGGCCGCCACTCAGGTGATCGAGCATTGAGACCTCTTCCGCCAGGCGAACCGGATTGTGCATCGGCAGGGTATAGGCCATCGCGCCGATCCGAATGCGCTTGGTCCTGGCCGCGACCGCGCCGAGCCAGACGCTCGGGGACGGCGTGCGGTAGACCGGCATGAAATGCCGCTCGGCGACGAAGTAGTAATCGAGACCACTCTCATCCGCCAGCACGGCATCGTTCAGATGCTCGGCATAGGCCCGCTGGGACGTCGTCTCTTCCAGAACCTGCATGATGTCGAATAGACCGAAGAGCAAGAGAACCTCCGCGAATAGACGCTGGTTGTCGCGACTCACACTATAGCCTACGACGGCACCCACTGGCCGGTTCGGCCGTATGCCTCGCTTGAGTTTGCCCGTTCGATCCGATACATTGATCCGAGGCGGCGAGACGTGTTCTCCGTCGCCACGCGAAAACGACATCTTGCAGGGAGGGCAAACGTGGAATATCGCCAACTCGGGCGAAGTGGTGTCCCGGTCTCCGTCATCGGCATCGGCGGCAATCAGTTTGGTCGTGCCGTCGACGAAAAAGGGACGGCCGACGTCATTCATCGCGCCATCGATCGCGGCATCAATTTCATCGACACCGCCGACATGTATACCGGCACGATGTCGGAGCAGTTGCTCGGCAAGGCGCTCGCCGGCAAGCGTGATCAGGTCGTGCTGGCCACCAAGACAGGGATGCGCCTGGGCGACGGGCCGGAGAGCATGGGGCTATCACGTCGCCGCATCATGCACAGCGTTGAAGAGAGCCTCAAGCGACTGAACACCGACTACATTGACCTGTACTACATGCACGCGCCCGATCCAAAGACGCCGATCGACGAGACACTGCGCGCGCTGGACGACCTGATGTCGTCGGGCAAAATCCGCTACGCCGGGTTTTCCAATTTCGCGGGTTGGCAGACCGCGGAGGCCATGGGTGTCTGCGAACGACGCGGCTACCAGGCACCGGTCGTCAATCAGGATCTCTACAATCTGATCGAGCGCGATATCGAGGCAGAACTGATTCCGGCCTGCGAGCACTACGGCCTGAGCATCGTTCCATTTTCTCCGCTTGGAAGTGGGTTTCTGACGGGCAAATATCAGCGCGGTGAGCCGGTGCCGGAGGGCGTGCGAGGGCACGGCAACCAGTCCTGGCAGGAGCGACGTCTGACCGACAAGAATTTCACCATTCTTGAAGTCGTGGAGAAGTTCGCGGCCGAGCACGACCGCTCAGTAAGCGATCTGGCTATCGCCTGGCTGCTCGGGCACAAGGTCGTCTGCTCGGTTATCGCCGGCGTCACCAAGCCGGAGCAGGTCGAATCAAACGCGGCGGCGGCCGAGTGGGCGCTGAGCGAGGATGACATGGCCGAGATCGATCGTCGTCTCACCGAGGCGGGCGCGCTGTAGTCACCGTCGAAGGAGAACGCAATGACGCGCGTGGACGAATTTCGCGCCTATCGCAGCCAGATGAACGAGCGCATCGGCGAGATCGACCATCGCGGCATCAAGCGCTTCTTCAGTCTCGACTCGGCTGCCTACCGTGATGGAGCCCTCGACGGCAAAACCAAGGAGCTGCTGGGGTTGGTCGCGTCGGCGGTGCTGCGCTGCAATGACTGTGTCGACTATCACCTGGACCAGTGCGTTGAGGCCGGCTGGACCGATGATGAGCTGTTCGACGCCCTGAACGTGGCGCTGGTGGTGGGCGGAAGCATCGTTATCCCCCACCTGCGCCACGCCGTCGAGACGATCGACCTGATCCGGGCAGAGAGTTCCACCAAAGTGGGTGTCGACGAGGACTGAAGCCGGATCTTCCGTAGTGTCACTCCCGTTTTGCACGGGCTCGCCCACCAGCGAGGGCCGGGTGTCTGAGGTCGAAGAGACGCGTCGCCCCTATGGGCTTCCACGCGGACGGTCAATCTCTCCGCACCATGCCCCCAATCTGAACGAGCCGAAGGTCATACCACGGCTGGAGGCGACAAGCTCCCCGCCTACAGGCGTATTGCATTTTCTCGCATTCTGATACCGGGGATGGTGATATCAGGGACTCAATCATTGACGATCCCTGAGCGAACGTTCCCCTGTGATACAATCGCGGTGCCGGTGCTGCGGTTCCTGGACGGCTGAGCACCGGTTTTGTATGTTCAGCGTCCACCCCACGGAGCACACTGCATTGGCAAGACAGTTGGGAATCGACCTCGGTACCGCCAACGTACTCGTCTACGTGCGCGGCCGGGGAATCGTAATCAACGAGCCCTCGGTGGTTGCGATCTCGGCGCGCGACGGTAAAGTACGTGCGGTCGGCATCGAGGCCCGCAACATGCTGGGCCGCGAGCCACGTGAGACGATCGAAGTCGTTCGCCCCATGCGCGACGGCGTGATCGCGGACTACGTCGTCACCCAGGAAATGCTCAAATACTTCATCAACAAGGCCGCCGGGCGCTTCTCGCTCGTGCGTCCCGAGGTGATGATCTGTGTTCCAGCCGGAGTCACCGGAGTCGAGCGGCGCGCCGTGCGTGATGCCGCGCTCAACGCCGGGGCGCGACGTGCCTACTTGATCAGCGAGCCGCTCGCCGCCGCGATCGGCGCCAAGGTGCCGGTGGCCGATCCGAGCGGGAACATGATCATCGACATCGGTGGCGGCACGACCGAAGTGGCCGTCATCTCTCTCAATGGAATCGTCGTCGCCAAGTCGATCCGCGTCGGTGGGAACCGTTTCGACGACTCGATCTCCAACTACATCAAACGCAAGTACAACCTGCGCATCGGCGAACGAACCGCCGAGGAGGTCAAGATCGCCATCGGCTCGGCCATGCCGCTCGACGAGGACGTGACCATGGAAGTTCGCGGACGCGATGAAGTCGCCGGACTGCCCCGGACGATCCAGATACATGCCAATGAGATCGTCGAGGCGATGACCGAACCGCTGGAAGCGATCATCGGCGCGGTGCGCGCCGTCCTCGAGGAGACGCCTCCCGAACTCTCGTCCGACATTATCGACAAGGGCATGGTCTTGAGCGGCGGTGGCGCGCTTCTGCGGAATCTCGACCATTTGTTGACCGAGGTGACTGGAGTTCCCTGCTTCGTCGCCGACGATCCGCTCAGCTGCGTCGCCATTGGCACGGGGCTCGCGCTGGAGTATTTCGATATTATCCGCGACAGCCTCGAAGAACTCTAACCGCCTATCTCACTCCACCAAGAAACGTAAATCGCGCGCATTACGGCTGGCCGCCTGGCGTGGGACGTCGCTCGCTGCATAGGGAACGACGCCGACCTATAATTGGCGAGGACGTAACTGCTGAGAAGGAACCTCGTATGAACGACACCGGAGCCCATCCCGAAGAACTCGCCGAAAATCTTGGGGTCACGCCGACCGAAAAGCCGGAAGCGGCCGCCAAGCCGAGCACGCGGGACCTCCCTATCACGGTCGACGACTTGGCGCGAGACCGCGAAGTGAGCGCCTACATCGATGCCGCGAACGCCAATCTCGGCGTGCTCGGGTTCACCGAGCATGGCGCGCGTCACGCAAATCTCGTGGCCAGAATCGCCCACAACGTCTTGCGGCGCCTCGGCTACGACAAGCACCAGCAGGAACTGGCGGCCATTGCGGGCTACCTGCACGACATTGGCAATGTCGTCAGCCGCTACGACCATGGAACGACTGGAGCGTTACTCTCTCGGGAGATCTTGATTCGCCATAACGTAGCGCCGGAGGACGTGGCTCTCATCATGGGCGCGATCGGCAGCCACGGAGACGACTCCCAACGGCTCGGCGAGGCGGTTCACCCGGTCTCGGCCGCGCTGATCCTGGCCGATAAGTCGGACGTCCACCGCAGCCGCGTGCGCAATAGCGAGATCGCGACGTTCGACCAGCACGACCGCGTAAACTACGCCTCGGAGTCGTCCTTCCTGCGCGTTGATGCCGAGAAACGACGAATTACGCTGGAGCTCACGATCGATACCACCATCTCCCAGGTCATGAACTACTTCGAGATCTTCTTGCCAAGAATGTTGATGTGTCGTCGCGCGGCCGAGTTCCTGGAGTGCGCGTTCCACATCAACATCAACGGCGTGGAACTCCTCTAGGCATGGGAACCCTGATCACCAATCTCGGTATTGGCCGCCGCTCGGTCACCGAGGGCGCGATCGACATCTACATGATCTGCACCACGCTGGTGCTGATTGCGTTCGGGCTGGTCGCCATCTGGAGCGCCGACGGCGGGGGCGCGATCACGCCGAGCAGTCTGGTCGTGCGCCAGCTGGTCTTCGTCATCATCGGCCTCCCGATCATCCTGCTGATGACGGCGGTGGACTATCGCTACATGAAGAGCCTGTCGTGGATCATCTACTTGATCACGATCGGGTTGCTGGCCGCGGTGATGGTCCTGGGCCAGGCGATCGGCGGATCGACCCGCTGGATCGTGATCGGGCCGATCCTGATTCAGCCGTCGGAGATTGCCAAGCTTGGTGTCATCATCTCGCTCGCCGCGTTCATCTCAAATCGTGGCGATGAGATGAAGAGTCTGGTCAATTTCATCCTCTCCGGCGTCCTGGTTCTCCTGCCGATGGTGCTGGTCTATCAACAACCAGACCTCGGCACGGCGGGCGTCTTCGCCTTTATCTGGCTGTCGATGATCTTGATGAGCCGGACGCGGCTGATCTACATCGCGGGGGCACTGTTGTCGCTGCCGGTGATCGGCTATCTCGGCTGGCACTTCTTCATGCACGACTACCAGCGCGAGCGCCTCATGATCTCGTTCGATCCGCAGAAAGACTATCTGGGGGCGGGCTATAACATCATCCAGGCGCGCGCCACGATCGGCTCAAGTGGTGTGCTGGGGCACGGGCTCTCCGGAAGTCTCCAGAGTCAACTCGATCTGTTGCGCGTGCGCACGACCGACTTCATCTTCGCCCATGCCATGGGCATGTTCGGCTTCGTCGGGGCAATTGCGCTGTTCCTGACCTTCGGCATTCTGCTGTGGCGGATCCTGCACGTCGCCACGGCCACCCACGATAATTTTGGACAGATGGTCGCCATCGGTGTCGCGGCAATGGTCTTTTTTCAGACGTTCGTCAATGCGGGCATGAACGTTGGGATCATGCCGGTGACCGGCATTCCACTGCCATTCATCAGCATGGGCGGAAGCTCCCTCTGGACGCTCCTGGCTGCGCTCGGCATCCTCCAGAGCATCCTGATCCACCACCAGCGGCTCGGCTTTCAGCCACGCGGCTGAGCCAACCACCCGCACGTGTCAGAATATGCCGCTCAACTCCACGACGGCCAGCACCAGGGTCAACACGAGCAGCGTGAGCAGCGCTCCACTGATCCAGAGATTGCGTTGCTCGATCATGGGTGATACTCCGACCGGGCTCAGCACCCTCCACGGACGCTGCCGTTCCGGGTATTCCGGTCAACCTGAAATCAACAGCGTGCGCCGTGCCACGCGCTCGATTTACCCAACATTCGTCAGATCGTTCGGCAGCGTCTCACCGCTCTGGCGGAGGAACGAGACAAGTTCCTCGGGAGCAACGTACCAATCGTTACTGTTGTCGTCCCGGATTCCGCTGAGTTCCCCCGTTCGCAGCCAGTACGTGACTGTGTCTGGATGGAACTGAAGAAGCCGCGCAACCTCACGGCTCGAATAGGTTCGACTCCCACGCGACACCAGCATTCGATCACTCCTCTGCAATCTCTAAGCACCTCGTACGTACGAGTGTAACAGAGGAAATCGTGTTTTGACAGAGGGTCATCGGCCGAACTGTACGTTCACGCGCCGCCACGCGTCGCATCTTGACCGAGAGGCAATCGCAGGAAACGTGCCTGGAGACACTACTTGTCCAAGCACAAGATCACCCAGAGGAATGACGTGCTGATCTGATGGACTTCGACCTACTGGATCCGCTACCCGCGCCCTTCACCCAGAGGTAGATGGTCGTTGCCGGACGGCATCACGCCGCATCGGTCCCACGCCTATCGCTGTTGAGCTCGCTGCTCGCCAGCCGGGCAAACCAGGCATGGAGCCGATCGTCCGCGGTCAATTCGGGGTGAAACGACGTCGCGATCAGGTTCCCCTGCCGCGCGGCCACGACCTGACCGTTCGGCAGCGCAGAGAGAACCTCCACAGACGGCCCGGTGCGGGAGATGACCGGGGCCCGAATGAAGACCGCGTGCACGGGCTCGGTGCCGACAATGGGAATGTCGAGATCGGTCTCGAAACTGTCGAGCTGGCTGCCGAAGGCGTTGCGGCGCACCGAGAGATCCATCAGCTCCAGCAATGGCTGGGAGCGCGCCCTCGTATCGGCGTCGACCTCACGCCCCAGCAGGATCATGCCCGCGCAGGTGCCCCAGAGCGGCCGTCCTGACGCCGCCAGGTCACAGATTGGCCGGCGCAGTTCGAAACGGTCGATCAGCTTGCCGATCGTCGTGCTCTCGCCGCCGGGGATGATCAGACCGTCCAGATCCTCGATCTGCTCGGGGAGGCGCACCTCGCGCGCGTCGACTCCGAGTCGAATCAGCTTGTGAACGTGCTCGATGAACGCGCCCTGGAGCGCCAGGACTCCGATAGCTGGCATGGATTCATTACTCCCGTGTCTAAGCTCTGTGTACGTGGTTCGTCTGTGGGGGCGAGGCATGCCTCGCCCCCACAGACGTTCTCTTGACCTGGTTACCAGCCTCGAGCCGCCAGGAGCTGCTCCTGTGGAATCTCCGACAGTTCGAGCCCACGCATCGGCTCGCCCAGGCCCTTGCTTACGTCGGCCAGGATCTTGGCATCGCGGAAGTGGGTCGTCGCTTCGACGATCGCCTTACCCCGCTCCAGCGGGTTCTCTGACTTGAAGATGCCGGAGCCGACGAAGTTCCCCTCGGCGCCAAGCTGCATGACCAGCGCCGCGTCCGCCGGGGTGGCGATGCCGCCCGCGCAGAAGAGGACGACTGGCAGTTTTCCGGTCTCGGCGACCTGTAGAACCAGCTCGTAGGGCGCGCCAAGGTCCCGGGCTTCGCTCATCAGTTCCTCGCGCGGCAGGCCCTGGAGACGCCGGATGCCGTCGTTGATCTCGCGCAGGTGCCGCACGGCCTCGACAATGTTGCCCGTGCCCGCCTCGCCCTTGCTGCGAATCATGGCCGCACCTTCGCCAATGCGACGCAGCGCCTCACCCAGATTGCGTGCGCCGCAGACGAACGGCACGTTGAACTGGTGCTTTTCGATGTGGAAGCGATCGTCCGCGGGCGTGAGCACCTCGCTCTCGTCGATGTAGTCGACGCCGATGGCCTCGAGAATCTGTGCCTCGACGAAATGGCCAATGCGAGCCTTGGCCATTACCGGAATCGTCACGGCCTCTTTAATCCCGACGATCAGATCCGGATCGCTCATGCGGGCAACGCCACCATCGCGCCGAATATCGGATGGCACACGCTCCAGCGCCATCACGGCGCAGGCGCCCGCCTCTTCGGCAATGCGCGCCTGCTCAGGAGTGACGACGTCCATGATGACGCCCCCCTTGAGCATCTGAGCCAGACCCGCCTTGGTCGTCCAGGTTGATTTCTCCATGTGTCGTTTTCCTCTCGAGTTTGCGTGCGATAGATCAAACAATCGGCGTGACCGAAGCTCGGGCACGATCAACGGGAACGCCGCGAGCAGCGCTCAGCGTTTCTATCGCGCGCGCCAGCCGGGCGATACCCTCGTCGATCTCGTCGTTGGTGGGCAAGGTGAAATTCAGCCTGAGTGTCGTTTCCCCCTCTCCATCAGGGTAGAAGGACTCACCGGGCGCGATCGCAACCCCTTCACGGGCCGCTTCGGCGAGCAGATCACGCGAGCGCAGGCCATCACGCAACCGGCACCAGAGATAGAAGCCACCGGCCGGACGACTCCACTCCATGAGGTCGGCCGCGTGCCGCTGCAGGGCGGCGATCATCCGGTCGCGCCGGACCGGATAGGTTTGAATCAAGCGTTCGAGGTGCGGCCCAATCAGGTCGCGGGCGAAGAAGGCCCAGACAGCCCACTGGGCCAGCGGGTTGGTATCCAGATCGACGATCTGCTTCATCAGCGCCAGACGTTCGATAACGGGGCGCGGTGCCGCGATCCAACCGATCCGGAACCCTGGGAAGAGCATCTTGGAGACTGTGCTGAGGTAGATCACCGTGCCACGTTTGTCGAGCGAATAGAGCGATGGGATGGCACGCCCCTCGTAGCGCAGCGCGCCGTAGGGATCGTCTTCGATGATTGGCACCTGGTAGCGCGTCGCGAGAGACAGGAGTCGCTGCCGGCGATCGTAGCTCATGGTCGCGCCGGTCGGGTTCTGGAACGTCGGCAGCGTGTAAATCAGCTTTGGCCTGCGACGGCTGATCAGATCCTCGAGCAGTTCGACGCGCATCCCGTCCTGATCGACCGGGATCGACAGCAGACGTGCCCCGGCGGCGCGAAAGACCTGTAGCGCCCCGAGGTAGGTCGGCGATTCGATCGCCACCAGGTCTCCCGGCTCGATCATGGTGCTGGCCAGCAGGAAGAGTCCCTGCTGGGAACCGGCGGCCACCAGGATCTCAGACGGATCTACCGTTCGTTCCGCCCCACTTGTCCAGGCGGCCAGCGTCTCTCGCAGCGGCTGGTAACCCTGAATCGGACAATACTGGAGCAGCGCCTGGCCCTCGTCATTCAGCGCGCTGTTGAGCAGACCTCTGATGGTGTCGATCGGGTAGAGTTCGGGAGACGGGATGCCGGTCGCGAAAGAGATGACGTCACCGCGAGCAGAGACGATACGCGTGTCGCGCAGCAGCGGCGTGTTCATCACCTCGGTACTGGAGGTGAAGAGCTGTTCCCAGGGCATCTCGACACTCACCGGATGGGCATCGGCTCCGTTTCCGGCGGCACCGACGACGACGGTCCCACGCCCAACGTGACCTGCGACCAGTCCGTCCGCTGCCAGTTCGCGGTAGGCGTTGACGATCGTGGTCCGATTCACTCCGAGCATGGCCGCCAGTCGACGCTCGGGCGGAAGCTGTGCTCCGGCCGCGAGCTCACCGCTCCGGATCTGCTCCCGAAGCTGTTGGCTGATCTGGAGATAGAGCGGCGTTGGCGCCGTGCGATCAAGCTCGATAACCATCCAGTCCTCCGATTGGGCCCGTCCAATAACGCTATCACCCGCTGATCTTACGAAAAAGTGCCAATTCATCCTGCTCCGGTACATCCAATCGAGATGCTTGGCCTGTTCAACAGTGTGCGTGCTGTGAATTGCAAAAGCTGCGATTATACTTGGACGACGTCATGAATCCTGACGTCCGCCAGGCTGGAGTTTCAGCCAATTTCCAGTTGGATGCGTTGCGCCTGTGCTCAGAACCCTGGCATTTTCACGCGAAACCTTGCCGCAGCACCTATGCTGGGAGGAGCGTTGGTGAACCGGATGCTCATAAACCTCGAAGCCGGACCGAAAGGCAAGAAGGTCGTCGCGGTGGCGCCTGAATGGCCAGGTCTCGCTCGTGGAGCAAAGACTGCCGATGCCGCGATTGAACGCCTCCGCGCCTACGTTCCGCGCTATGCGCCGGTGGCAACGCTGGCCGGGATGGATGCCGCGTTCTCGGCCATCAGTGACATCGACATTGGCGAACGCTATACCGGCACGGGCTCAACCGATTTTTGGGGCATCTCATTCGGCTTCTCGAGTTTTGACCAGCAAGCCCTGTCCAGTGAGGAACTGGAGCGCGAGCTGACGCTCACGCGGGCGTGCTGGATGTTCTTCGACGAAGTCCGTGCGCGGGTGTCGGCCGAGATGGAGCGTGGTCCTCGAGGCGGCGGGAGAGATAGGGACAGGATCGTTCGACATACTCTGTTTTCGGAGACGGATTTCGCCAAGAAGCTTGGCCTCAAGATCTCACCGGACGTGTTGCTGACGGACGACGGTTTGAGCGAATACCGGGACACGTACCTGACGACCATCCGCGAGTTCCACGCACAGGAGAAGATGGCCCGGACCTGGCCACTCCGGTTCTTGATTCGGCATACCGCATATCACACGTTGGACCACGCCTGGGAGATGGAAGACAAGGACCTGAGCACCCGAGGAGCGTGAGGTCGGACGACTGGATGACCGATTCGCGCGAAGGAAAGACGAGAGCTTCTCGCGATGCCTGAGATCATGCTGCGCGACCTCTGCCGCTGGGACCGACGGCTATCGATCATTCCCGCCGCCGGAATGTCGCTCGATGCTGCCCTGGACCGGGGCGTTTCCTGGGCAATATCGGTTCGCGCCGCGCCGCCCCTGTTGCCCCCGCTGCGGGGCGACGAGCTGGTCGTTCTGCCGCTACGTGTCCTGGATCAGATCGAGCTGGGTGAAACGGTCTCACGCGACCAGTTGCTCGCGACGTTGGCGCAGCAGAAGATCGCGGCGATCTTGACCGAGCCAGGCTTCACCGAAACCTCGCTCGAATACCTACCCGTGATGACGCTCCCAACGCCATTTCCACACGACGCCGAAGGCACGCTCAACCGCATGATTACCGAACGGCGCGCGGAGCTCTACCGTCTCGGCGCGGATCTGACCCGACGCCTGTCGCAAGCCGCGGTCGACCCACGCGGCATTACAGCGATCCTCCGAATCGCGGCTCAGGTTTCCGGGAGACCCGTCCTGCTCGAAGACGGCGACGGCAACGTGGTCGCCAGCAGCAGCGAGACGACGCCTCGCGGCGCGCAACGCCTGGCGGCAAGCGCGCGAAGCATTGAAGGACCGCTGCTGAGCGTGGAAGAACACGGGACGGAGTACCTGATCGTAGCCCTGGCCTCGGCCGAGCGCGCGGCTTACCTCTCGATGTACGGAGAGGTCGAGACACTCACCGAAATCGACCGGCTGATACTGGTCCAGACGGCAGGTATGTGCGCCGCGCTGCTCGGACAGCAGCCACGCGTTGCCGGTCCCGACTACGGCGCACGAGAGCGGCAGGTAGCGGACCTCCTCTACGGGAGACTCGCCACGACCGCGGCAGCGATCGCCCGCGGGCACGCACTCGGAATCAACGCGAACGAGCCGGTGGTGGTTGGGTTATTCGATCTCGATGCCGGAGTCGCCGGTGTGCCGCGAACACGAGAGCTGATCGCCCGCACCCTCGGTCCATCGGCGGCCGAGAACGTCGCCCCGATCGATGGACTGGTGGGGGTGCTGATCGGCGGTCGCGTCTCGGACGCGGCCCGGCGAGCGCTGCAGCAGCAACTTGATCAGCTCAGCCCCTCGGAGTCCGCGGTAGCTTTCAGCGAGCCGCTGGAAGGGGTTGTCGCCGCTCCGGCTGGCGTGCGCCAGGCGCGCTTCGCGCTCGAACTACGACGCAACAGCGCAATCGAGCAACGGGTCATCAATTGCGCCGACGTCGACGATCTCGGCGTGTACACGCTTCTCTATCCACTGCGTGACGACCCGGCATTGGCTGCGTTCAAGTCGTCACTTCTCGGCGAACTGGACAAGTACGACCAGCGACGCGGCAGCGAGCTGATATCGACCCTGGAAGCCTATCTTCGCGCGGGCGGCGCCCTCTCTGAGGCCGCCGAACAGCTTGGAATTCACCGCAATACCCTCTCATACCGGCTCCAACGTATCTCCGAACTGACGGGCCGCGATCTGAGCGACCCGGGCGAGCGCTTGCTCCTTCACCTGGCGGTCCTGTCCCTACGCCTACCACCAGGTCGAGCGACGGATTGATCCAGCACGCGACCGAACCCGGCTGGAGGAACGCTGATTGCATCATATTGATCGCTTGGGCGACAGCATCCAACGGGACGCCAGGAGTGCTACATTTCGTCCACAGACAGAACTGACAGTCGACCGACGCCAGCCAGCCGAAATGAGGTGGCCATGTCCGTAGCGCGCTCGATCACTGCGATCGTGGGCGATATCACGCAGGTTGCAACCGAGGCAGTCGTCAATGCCGCCAATAACGAGCTCTGGATGGGGAGCGGCGTAGCCGGAGCGATCAAGCTTGCAGGCGGTGAGGAAATCGAGCAGGAGGCAATCGCCAAGGGACCAATTCTGGTTGGCGAGGCGGTCGCCACCGGAGCAGGTCGACTGCCGAATCGCGCGGTCATTCACGCCGCGGCCATGGGCATCGAGGAGGGCGAGATGGTCCCGGCCAGTACCGAGACCGTTCGCGCGGCAACACAGGCGGCGCTCGAACTGTGCAACCAGCTCGACTTAACCTCAATCGCCTTTCCCGCCCTCGGGACCGGCGTCGGAGGACTCGACCTCTCAAAGTGCGCCGAGGTCATGGTCGAGACGGCCAGCACCTATCTCTCACGCCCGGACAACCATGTCGAACAGGTCACCTTTGTGCTGCGGAACGAGAACGCGCGCCAGACCTTCGACGAGGCGATCCGCCAGGGCGGCTTTGTGCCGTAAGCGAAGCGGGGACGTGTTTGGGCCACAGAGGCCCGGCGGTCATTACGGTTTCTCATGAAATACAGTGATACTGGCGCCGGCACAAGACGCGGGGCTAATGGTGGTTGACGCCGTTGCAGACTGGGTTGAATACCCGGGCGCATGCGCAACGATTACCGATCTCGTTCGATAAGCCCTCTGGTTGCCGGTCAGCCAGGGTTCGGGGACCCTGGACGACCGCCGACTCTTTCGTAGTCTCCGTGGCGGCGCTGATCCCCAAGCGTATCAACACCGCATTCGCCGCCCGTTGGCCGCTCTCGATACAGTCGGGGATTCCCACTCCACGATAGGCGGAACCTGCGAGCACGATGCCGGGAAGATCCGACACGCGCGCCTCGATGCGATCCACCCGCTCGGTATGCCCCAGTTCATATTGCGGTAGCGCGCGGCGCCAGCGATAGACCCGCGCGTCGACTGGGTCAGCGGTGATGTTGAGAATCTCATGCAACTCGCGCCGGACGAGGGCGGCGATCTCCTCATCGGGTAGATCGACGGCTTGCTCGCGGCCCGCTCGACCGACGAAACCACGGACCAGTGCAATATCGTCCGGGGCGCGTCCCGGAAACTTGTTCGTCACCCAGGTGACGGCCGTCAGTTCGCGGTTCTCGACCCGCGGGATGACGAACCCTCTTCCCGCACCGGTGGCTGGAAGGTCTGACTTGCGATAGGCGAGCGTTGCCGTCGCCGTCGAAACGTAGGGGATGCCGTTCAGCAGCCATGCCAGTTCGGCATCGAAGCCGCCGAGCAGATCGCTCGCGGCGTAAGCCGGAATTGCCAGGATCAGCGCGTCGGCTTCGATTCGCTCGCCATCCGATAGCGAAACGGAATAGCCATTGCCCGATCGGTCGACGGTGGTAAGGGTCGTTCCAGCACGAAGGTCGACTCCACCGAGCGCTGCCCGCAGCGCCTCGACCAGCGTACTCAGACCACCCTGAAGCGAGAGAAACGCCGAGCGTCGCGGCACGCTCGGCCGGCTTACGCGTGCCTGACGCCGCTGGGCCAGCATGCCCCGAGTCAGGCTGCCGTGCTTCAGCTCACTCTCACGTAGGCGCGGGAAAGTCGCCAGCAGGCTGAGCCGGTCGGCATCACCGGCATAGATGCCGGAGAGGAGCGGCTGGGCCATATGCTCGAACGCCTCACGGCCCAACCGCCGCCGCACGAAGTGCCCGACCGACTCGTCGGCCTCATCGCGGCGCGGTGGGATGAAGAAGTCGAGTCCCATGCGCAGCTTGCCCCAGGGCGAAAGCAGACTGCTGGTGAGGAGCGGCCGCAGCTTGGTCGGGACCAGCATGGTGATCCCCTCCGGCAGCGGTTCGAGCCTGCCGGAATGCAGTATGTAGGTGCCACCGCCTGATTCAGTCGTGCCGACGAGGTCGTCCTCGAGTCCCAGCTCCTGGCACAGCTTGAGCGCGGCCGGCTTGGACGAGAGAAAGGAATCGGGTCCCTCCTCGATCACCAACCCGTCATGGCGGTCTGTCTGGATCTTGCCGCCCAACCGGGTATCGGCCTCGACCAACGTGACGCGGAGCGAGCACTTTCGCTTACGGGCTGCTTGCTGCAGGTGATACGCCGCCGACAGACCACTCATGCCGCCGCCCGCAACCATGACGTGTGGGACGTGTGCATTTTCGTCGCGGCTGGTCACGTTAGCTCCCGGCTACCGGAACTGAGGTGTGCCCCAGCGTCCGTCGCACCGCCCCGGCTACGGCCTGGCAGAGATGCGCATCGTCATTCAGCATCTCGGTCCGCTCCAGCCGGATACCCAGCGACCTGGCCTGCGCCCGATGCTCGATGTCGACGTCGTACAACACCTCGACGTGATCGCAGACGAACCCAATCGGCACCAGCAGGACGTTCTTGACGCCCTCGCCAGCCAGGCGCTCGAGCGTCTGCTCGACGGACGGACCAAGCCATGGATCGGCCGTGGCTCCCTGGCTCTGGAAGGCAAAGGCCCAGCGCTTGGGGTGGACGGTATCGACCACTTTATCGACCGAGACCTTCAACTCGTCCGGATAGGGATCGTTCCACTTCAGAATGCGCTCTGGCAGGCTGTGGGCAGTAAAGAGGATGAAGACGTCCTCCCGCTCCGCCTCCGGGAATTTCTCCAGCGCCTGCCCGATCCGCTCGGCGACGCCTGCGATGAAGGCGGGCTCGTCTTTCCAGCTTTCAACCTGAAGTACCGGAATCGAGATTCCCGATTCCTGCTGGGCCTCCTCGACCCGCTGCATGTAGCGTCCAACACTCATCCGTGAATAGTGCGGAGCCATCACCACCGCGACGAGCAGATCGACGTCGTCAGCTACGATGTCGGGCATGACCTCGCGAATGTAGGGCGTCCAGTGCCGCATCCCAACGTACACCCGGTAGGTGACACCGGCGGCTCTCGCCTGCTCGTCGTTCAGCTGCGCTTCAATGCCCCGCGCCTGCGCCCGGGTCAGCTCCAGAATTGGCGACCGGCCGCCGATGGCTTCGTAGCGATGCGTCATCTCGGCGGTCAGCTCCTGCGAGGGGGCGCGTCCCTCACGCACATCGGCCAGATAGGCTGGAACCTGATCGAGCGAGGTTGGCCCGCCGTACGCCATCAGCAACACGCCGACCGTCGTGACCTCGTCCGTTTTGTAGGTAATCTGACGCTCTTGCACGATCGTCACTTCCTGTTCGCGGGTCATTCCCGCTCGGTAACGCGATGAACCAGTTCGGCTACGAACTGGACGTTCTCGACTGGTGTCTCCGGCAGGATGCCGTGACCGAGATTGAAGATATGACCGGTCGTCCGCGGGCTTGCTCGAGAATGGCGCGCACCTGTCGCTCGATCTCATCCTGCGGCGCGAAGAGCAAGCACCGGATCGAGATTCCCTTGAATGGCCCGGTCGAACCCAACGCGCTCCCACCCCTGGTCCAGATTGACACGCCAGTCGAGGCCGACGACGTCGGCTCCGGTGGCGGCCAGTTGGTCGAGCAGATCCGGACGTTCCCGTGCCGAAGACGATGACCGGCACGCCCGCTGGTTGAAGACGCAAGACGATCTCGCGCACGTGAGGAAAGACGAACGGCGGTAGTCGCCCGGGCTCAGCGCGCCGGCCCAGCTATCGAAGATCTGTACCGCGTCGGCACCCGCTTCGATCTGGCCGCCCAGATAGCGCGTGGTCATGTCGACCAGCTTGCGCATCAGGCCGTCCCAAAGTTCGGGCGCGCCATACATCAGCTTCTTGGTGCGAACGTAGTTGCGCGAGCTGCCGCCCTCGATCATGTAGCTGGCTAACGTGAACGGGGCTCCGGCGAACCCGATCAACGCTGTTGACTCGGGCAGCTGACGTCGCACCAGTCGAATCGCGTCGAAGGTTGCCCGAGATGCTCCTGCGGATCGTACGGGCGCAAGCGCTCGATATCAGACTCGGTACGGACCGGATTGTGAATGACCGGTCCTTCTCCCGCCGCGTACTCCAGATCGATCCCCATCGGGATCAGTGGAGGCAGCAGGTCGGCGAAGATGATGGCGGCATCGATGTCGAGGCGTTTGATCGGCTGAAGCGTGACTTCGGCGGCAAGTTCCGGCTGACGACATATGTCGAGGAGCGTGTGCTCCTTCCGAATCGCGCGGTATTCCGGCCATGTAGCGTCCGGCCTGGCGCATGAACCAGACAGGCGTGCGGTCGACCGGCTCTCGGTGGCAGGCCCTGAGGAAGCGCGATGCGGAATGTCCCAAAGTTTTCACTCCCAAATTCTGTGGCTGGCCGGCGGTTGATCCGACCGGCCCAACCGTGGATTCTACCATTGCGCATTCGAAGCGACGGACCGCACCTACACCGCAAGATGTTGGGCTATACTGCCCGCGAGCGAAAGGGACGACAATGACCAGCAAACAACCATCGTTCGAGCCACGCTTCTATACACTCGACGACGTGAAACCCTTCTTTCCCCTCGAGGGCTTTGCCATGCAGTCGATCACCGGCGGCGACATGATGGCCAACTGGGTTCGCATCGAGCCAAACCGGGTGATGCCACGGCACCAGCATCCGCAGGAACAGCTCGGTGTGATGCTCGAAGGGCATCTGGAGCTGACCATCGGCGACGACACCCGCATGTTGGGGCCAGGCGACGCCTACACGATTCCAGGAGATGTTCCGCATCACGCAAAGACCGCAGAGGATGGTTGCCTGGTTCTCGACATCTTCAGTCCGCCACGCGAGGACTATGCGCGAATGGCAAAAGATGCGGCGGAAACCGACTGAATTACCGTATACGTACGCCGGTGCAGAGGGCGTAGTAGGCATAACGCAAACGTGTTGACACCCTCGCGACCACAATGATATGCTCATAAGACGATAGAGACGGCTCCGAACAGGGCGCGAGAAGGCAGGCCGAACCGGCTTATGGGTGAGCTCATTGTGGGCCGACCGGCGCTCAAGCTCGAGTTCGCGGTGTCAGTCGTATTGGATCTGACGTCGGCGATCTCGTTGGTCTACCGAGCGACGGACCCACGGCGCTTTGATGGCTGGCTCGTCGACGCGCGTCAGTCACTGGATCCTGAAGTCCAGCACGATCTTGATACGATGCTCGGCTTCTCTGGTCGCCTGCTCTACTTCATTGAAGAGCTGCTGACATCGTACGACCCGTTCCAGCCGGATCGGCTGAGCGCGGGGTTCGATGAGTATCTCGCGCATCTAGAAAAACTATCGCCCTGGGCGTACCGAAGCATGGTGGCACAATCCGTGCTTCGCGTGTACCGAGATCGTGGAGTAACTGAGACGCCGCCGGCCGACGATAACCCGGAAGCATGGCGTGCGTTTCTTGAACCA
Source organism: uncultured Chloroflexia bacterium (assembly GCA_963728335.1). GTDB lineage: Bacteria > Chloroflexota > Chloroflexia > Thermomicrobiales > Thermomicrobiaceae > CALAGB01. The sequence continues at coordinate 1,384,454 of CAVSJP010000002.1, read as the reverse complement.
GGCATTACGCGAGCCGATCTCGACGAAGTCGTTAGCCTGGTTCTTGCACCTGAACAATTGAAAGCGCGTACCGTCAATCTGGTACGTCGATTCTGGCAGGAGTGCTACGCCACCGAGTTCGAACGGGCTTTGCCCGAGATGCGGCGGGCGTTGCGACAGGCGCGATCCACCACCTATCCGGGGATCGGGGTCGCCTTCTCGGAGTTGAGCGGTCATCGCTTGCCTGAGGAGGTCCAGCTCACGCTTCCGCATGTGGAACGCGTGACGTTCTGCCCGTCCTATCACCTCGGGAACTTCGTGCAGTTCATTCTTTACCCACCCGAGTTGATTCTCTACTTCAACTGCCAGCGTGCCAGCGCCGTCACCCAGCCTGAGCAGGACTCGACCACGTCGGTCGAACTGTTGCCCGGATTACGGGCGCTGGCGGACGGAACCCGCCTGCGCATCATCGAGATGCTGCGCGGCACCGAACTCTACGCGCAAGAGATCGTTGGACGTCTCGGCATCAGTCAATCCGCCGTTTCACGTCATCTTGCAATGCTCGAGGCTGCTGACATCGTCAGCGTAAGACCGTCCAACGGCATGAAATACTATGCGATCAATGCTCGCCGTCTTCGGCAGCTCGCCGAGGAACTTGAGCGGATCGGACAGTGATCGGGTCGTTGTTACTGCCCGGTCGACGTTAACAAAACAACTTCGCTGCATGTTTTCGGACATGCGATCTTAAGGTCAACCGCGTCATGGCCGGTTGTAGAGTTGCTGGGCTGCCCTTGCGGGTGTGCCAGGCTTTACACAACCCCCTTTATTCCTCAGTAGAACGGTCACGCTCGGTGATTGTTTCCACGGAATCCCTCAAGAGGCTCAGCCCCTTCGGCCAGGACTGAGCCAGACTAACCTCTATTGACGGTTGACCTGACTGGCGATGAGGGGTGTGCTCTCCTAACGGAAAGTACGCCCCTCGTCTCTTTTTAAGTGGGAATATCGGGTTCAGGTGTGAAGAATGCTGGGTTTCCTCTCCGTCGTCCCCGCACACGCCCCTCCTCCCACGTTGCTATAGCCGGAACGGAACGAGGTCGATTTGCCCGCATCTGGCTGATAGCTGTGCCGCACCACGCACCCGGCGTCATTCCCCAGCAGGTGGATCGAAATCGACGCGTCTGGTGATGTAGTCGTCACGCGATGAATGTCGCCGTCTGGGGGCAGCAGCGCGTAGAACTCGCCCGTGCGCAGGTCTTGCTCCGTCGCGAGCCGCAGGTGCGCGTCCCCGGCGTCGGGACTACCGCTGTCGATTGCGTACACCTCTTCGTGCTGTTCCCCCTGTAGAGACCGACCAGTCCCCAGGCCAGGTGATCGTGAACCGGAGTCGACGAACCCGGTGGTACGACCAGCGAGAAGAGCGTGATCGACTTGTCAGCTGACCGATAGAGCAGGTACTGGCCAATGCCGCCGCCCATACCACTGGCCTCGTATGGAACCGAGAACTCCTCGGGCAGCCAGTCACGCGCGGTCAGCAGGGTACTGAAGGCAGGCTTCAATTCCTCGACCATCTCGGCTCGCGGGTCGACCGCCCGCGGTCACGCTCCTGACTGCCGTAATGAACCGTCGGATCTCCTCGTTGTCGGCGAAATACTCATCGCGAGTCGCATCATGTTCAGCCACGACAGCCTCCTCCTGTTCCTTCTTCACGACTACGACAGAGACTACGGCAGCCGCGACCGCCCGGCAACGTTTCACTCCACGAAGTGCAAGCCTGGTAGACGAAGTGCGGGAACTGTCGGACAATGGCAGTAGTCAGACAGGGCTTCGAGACGAAGGGATGACAAACGATGACCATGGCGAAAACCTGGAACACATCCGAACTGGTCGATAAAGACAAGAAATATATGCTGCATCCGGTCTCCAACATCCGTCAGCTTCAGGAGGTCGGGCCGCTGGTCTTCACGCACGGTGAAGGCGTCTACCTGTGGGACTCGAACGGCAAGAAGTACATCGATTCGTTTGCCGGCCTCTGGAACGTCAACGTGGGGCACGGGCGCAAGGAATTGGCCGAGGCCGCGCGAGCACAGATGGAGGAGCTCGCCTATTCGCCAACCTTCTTCGGTCTGGCGACGCCCCCGGTAATCGAACTCTCCGCCAAGCTGGCCAGCATGTTCCCCGACCCACTGAATCACTTCAACTTCACTTCGGGCGGCGCCGAGTCGAATGAATCGGCCATCAAGATCGCGCGCTACTACTGGTACCTGCGGGGCAAGCCGCAGAAGGTCAAGATCATCTCCCGCATGATGGCCTATCACGGCATCGCCATGGGCTCGCTATCGGCCACCGGCATCCCCGCATATTGGACTGGATTCGGTCCGCGGCCGGAAGGCTTCGTTCACCTGATGGCTCCCTATCAGTACCGCAATGGCGAGGGCCTGAACGAGGACCAGTTCGTCGAGAAGCTGGTAGACGAGCTGAAGGAGACGATCGCGCGCGAGGGCGCCGACACCATCGCGGCCTTCATCGGCGAGCCGGTGCAGGGCGCGGGCGGAGTCGTTCCGCCGCCGCAGAACTACTGGAAGGAAGTCTCCAAGGTTCTCAAGGAGAATGACATCCTGCTGATTCACGACGAGGTCATCACCGGCTTCGGGCGAACCGGCACCATGTTCGGCATGCAGCAGTACGGCGTCACGCCCGACATCGCCTCCTTCGCCAAAGGCATCACCTCCGGCTACATCCCGCTCGGCGGCGTCGCGGTCAGCGATGAGATCTTCGACGCCATGAGCGAGCCGGATCAGGTCTTCATGCACGGCTTCACCTACTCGGGTCATCCGACGGCCTGCGCGGTGGCGCTGCGCAACATCCAGATCATCGAGGACGAGCACCTCGAGAAGAACGCCGGTGAAGTCGGCGAGTACATGATCAGCGAGCTGAGCAAACTGCTCGATCGCCCCTACGTCGGTAACGTCCGCGGCAAGGGCATGATGATGATCGTCGAGTATGTGGCGGACAAAGCGACCAAGGCCAAATTCGACGCGAAGCTCAACGTCGGTGGTCGCGTCCAGGCCGCGACGCGTAAGCGCGGCATCATCGTGCGGGCCAGCAACGACGGCGTGTCGATCTCGCCGCCGCTGATCCTGACCAAGGCAGCAAGCCGACGAGGTGATCTCGGCGCTGGCCGATTCCCTCGAAGAGGTGCTCGGCTAGGTCACGAATCCAAAGGGAACTGACGGCAAGGGCGGCCGATTGACGGTCGCCCTTCGTCGCTGCCCGGCAATCGGCGCCCTGAACTCGGGTAGAATTGACGCCGTTTGTGCTGATTCGCGCGACGACTTGGGGGACGACCATTCGCGATCGATCGACGACTGCTGATCCACGCCTCGCTGCTGCTCGTCGCGGCCATGTGGGGATCCAACTTCATCTCCATGAAGTACCTGCTGCGGACGATCGATCCGGTCGAACTGCTCCTGCTGCGGCTGATGCTCGGCAGCCTGATCTTCGGCGTCGTGCTGCTCGCCTCCTCGCGCACGCTGCCCCGCTTCACCCGTCAGCGAATGGGCACAACTGCTGCTCATCGGCACGCTGGGCATCACGATCAACATCTCGGCGGTCGCCTTCGGGACGCGGATGATCCCGGCCGGACTCGCCAGCCTGATCGTCACGTCAAACCCGGTCTTCACCGCGCTGCTTTCGCGACTGATCCTGGCTGAGTCGCTGACCCGGCAGAAGATATTCGGGCATTCTGGTCGCCTTTGTCGGATTCTCTGATCGTCCTGTTCTGGGGCGGTCCGGACGCGACGTTCGATCTGCACAACATGCTCGGCGTGCTCATCACGCTCTTTGGTCCGAGCGCCTGGGCGCTCTACACCATCCTGAGCAAGCCGTACCTGAAGCGCTGCCCACCCACGCAGTTCGCCGGAATCGTAACCATCATTGGCGCACTTCCGGCGATGCCGCTGCTCCTCTACGATCACCAGATCTTCGGCGACGTGACGCGCTTCGGGCCATCGCAATGGCTCGCGACGCTGGTCACGACCGGGCTCGCGCTGGTCCTCGTCGTATACCCTCTGGTACCGCGGTCTGCAGGTGCTCCAGCCGACGCAGGTCGCGATCTACATCTACATGGTGCCGGTCTTCGGCGTGCTTGGCTCCTGGCTCGCTGCTCGGCGAGCGCATCACCATCTTCCTGCTGGTCGGCGGATTGACCATCCTGTCGGGCGTCATGCTGACCAATCGTGGCCGCCGGGGCACCATCGACGGGGACGAACGCGACACGCGCGATCCGGAGCAGTCTGCGCCAGGAGGCGACCGGCCGTCTTCCAATCAGACTCTCAGAACAAGTCGGCAAGTAGAGGAGAGAGTCGATGAGCGAGCTGACTCATTTCGACGACCGCGGCAACGCCCGCATGGTCGACGTCGGCGACAAGGACGAGACCCACCGCGTGGCCATCGCACGGGGCGAGATCCGGATGCAGCCCGAGACGCTGAAGCTCATCGTCGAGGGACGCGCCAAGAAAGGGCGACGTCCTCGGCGTCGCCCGCATCGCGGCGATCATGGCCGCCAAGAAGACGCACGAGATCATCCCACTGTGCCATCCCCTGATGCTGACGTCGATCAATGTCGACTTCGAGCCCGACGAATCGCGGAACCTTGTCCGTATCGAGGCACGTGTTGAAACGCGCGGCAAGACTGGGGTTGAGATGGAAGCCTTGACCGCCGTGAGTGCCGCGGCGCTGACCATCTACGACATGGTCAAGGCGGTCGACCGTGGCATGGTCATCGGCGAGATCCGCCTGGAGGAGAAGCTCGGCGGTCGTTCTGGTCACTGGACAAGGGATCAAACGGGATAAAGGCCATCTCCGATGGTCGCGTCGCCCGTAAAGCTCTTAGTCGCCTCCTCTCCGCCACTACATCTCCACTGGTACGCCGGTTGCTTCTGAACGTGTGACGACTGTTCGGAGTCAGCCGAAAAGAAGATTGTGACCTTCATCAACCCACGACAGAAGTTCCAGGCCGCGCCAACGGCGAGCTGCGCCATGTCTGACGACGCGGGCGTCTGCTCCACCAGTGGAAGCGAGCCCCGGCGCTGATGGACCAGACACAGATTGACACCGTAGCACTGGGGGCTGCCTTCGTGCTGGTCGTCATCCACCTCTTCTCCGGGAAGCTCCGCTTTCTGGATGGCGTCCCGCGCAGTCGCTGGCTCTCGATCGCCGGTGGCGCGTCAGTCGCCTACGTCTTCCTGCACCTCTTGCCAGAACTGAGCAAGGGACAGGAGACGCTCGCGGGCGCGTTCGAGATATCGTTTCTCGAGCAGCACGTCTATCTGGTGGCACTAACCGGCCTCGCGGCCTTCTACGGGCTCCAACGCGCCGCGGAAAACTCTCGCGAGCAGCAGCGAGCCGACGAGGGGAAGGACCAGACAACAGCAGGCGTCTTCTGGCTGCACATGGCGTCGTTCTCGCTCTACAACCTCCTGATCGGCTATCTCCTGATCCATCGTGAACAGACCGGCATCGTCAGCCTGATCATCTTTGCGGCGGCGATGGGGTTTCACTTTCTGGTCACCGACTACGGCCTGCGTGAGCAGCACAAGCAACCCTATACCCACTATGGACGATGGATCCTGAGCGTTGCGGTCCTCGCCGGCTGGGTGGTTGGGATATTCACCGGGATTGGTGACGTCGCGCTCGCCATCCTGGTCGGCTTCCTCGCCGGCGGAGTCATCCTGAACGTCCTGAAGGAAGAACTTCCGGCGGAACGTCAGAGCCGCTTCTGGGCCTTCGCCCTCGGCGCGGCTGCCTATGGGGCCCTCCTGTTGGCGTCCTGATCCCGTCTCCACCCAGCGACCTCCCGCAATGACCCACGCGAACCGGTGACTGAGAATCACACAATAATTGGCTAAAGAGAAATTATTTTGGCGACACTTATGGATGGCACGAACAGTGCATATATTTGAGCGGGGAGCGGCCTCAGCAGGCCGGCGACAATTTCACCAAACCAAAGCCAGGACGATTCCTGGAAATGCGTATCACCCCGATGGATGGGACACGAAAGGACGGAAGTGACTATGTCTGACCACTCAAGTTCCGGCAGCACGACTGATCAGGCGAGGCAGTCTGCCAAGCATGCGAAAGATCAGGCCTCACAGATGACCAGTCAAGCCACAGATAAGGTTTCTCAAACGGCCGACAAGGCACAGAATATGGCTGAGCCGTACATGAACAAGGCCCAGCAGACAGCCAAGGACGAGGCCAGCCAGCGCAAGAATCAGGCGGCTGGCGCGATGTCGAGCATGGCTGACGCGCTACGGCAAACAGGCGATCAGCTCCGTGACCAGAATCAGGGCATGTATGCTGGCTACGCCGACCAGGCCGCGAGTCAGATCGACAACCTCGCCAACTATATTCAGAGCCAGAACATTAACGACATTATCGATAAGGTGGAGGAGTTCGGTCGAGATCAGCCGATGTTGCTCCTGGGCGGCGCGTTCGCCCTGGGGATGTTTGGCGCTCGATTCCTCAAGGCATCTCGCCCGCAGCAGAACTACCAGAATTCCCAGTACAGCCGCTCCGACCGGAATCGGACAACGGGCTACGGTTCGTACGCGACGCCGTCCTACGGTACTGGCTCTACAACCAGGACCGGGTATGGCGCTGACACCGTCTCGTCATCCCGGGGCGGATATGGCACCGGGACCGGCACAGGGGTTGGCACTGGTACGGGAGAGTCAGTCGACACCCGGACGAAGACGGATCGACCACACGACCGCTCTCAATATGGTGTCGGTGACGTGACAGGTGGCACGCGGACAGGTACTGATGAACCGAGGGGGAGCACCGATGCAACGAGATAGAGAAGAACGATCGCTGGGGGAGCTATTTTCCGAGCTTTCCCGGGAGATGAGCCGTCTGTTCCGTGAGGAGTTTACGCTCGCCAAGAAAGAGACGACGGAGAAGGTCACCAAGGCCGGCGTCGATTTTGCCGGAATCGCGGTCGGAGCAACGATCGTCTACGGCGGGTTCCTGGTCCTCCTGGCAACGGCCGTTATCGCGCTTGCTTATGTGCTGGCCTGGTGGCTGGCCGCGCTGATCGTCGGAGTAGTCACCGTCGCGGTCGGTGGAGGGATGGCCTGGTACTACTGGAGCAAGATGTCGAGCATCAACCCAACACCACGACAGACCGTCGAATCAATCAAGGAGGATAAGGAATGGATGAAGGAACAGGCCCGATGAGTGGCAGGTACATGGATACTGACAACGACTATAGCAAGCCTTTGAGCGAAGAGTCCCCCGAGGAGATCCGACAGGATATCGAAGAGACTCGAGCCGAGATGAGCAATACGATCGACGAAATTCAGTATCGGCTCGATCCGAACCGGCTCAAGTACGAGGCTAAACAGGCGGCGCGTGAGGCGACCGTCGGACGAGCTGAGGACATGATGAACCTAGCCGAGCAACGAACCAAAGAAGCCGGGCACTCCTTCCTCGATACGCTGAAGAGCAACCCCTTCCCGGCCGCGCTGGTCGGCGTCGGCATCGGCTGGATGGTCATGTCGATGCGGGATCAGGGATCCAATAGCGATTACTCGAGAACTCGCACCTCGACCATGCGGTACTATCCGGCGACCGAGTCGACCACGTATTACCCGTCCACCGAACGGTCGGAGACTTATTACCCGTCCACGTCGGGCTCGTCGTCGGGCACAACATCGGAAATGCACGAAAGGGCTCAGCACATGGCTGATCAAGCACAACAGCGAGCTGGACAGATGGCGGGCCAGGCGCAGCATCAGATGGAGCAGTACGGCGATCAGGCCCAGCAGATGGCCAGTCAGGCTCAGGGCACGGTCAACCGCTTCATTCACGACAACCCGCTCGCCGCGGCCGCGATCGCCCTGGGCGTTGGATTCGCCGTCGGGTTCGCCGTGCCGGAGACGAGCAAGGAAGACCAGCTGCTCGGCGAAGCGCATGCTGCGGCCATGGACCGCATGCAGTCGATGGCCGACCAGGCAATCGACAAGGCTGCCGAGAGCGATACGCTCAACCAAAAGGTTGACGAGATGACACACAAGGCCGCAGACAAGGCCAAGGACGCCGCGCACCAGGCTATGAATCAGTAGCGAGTAGTGCGTCGCTGACCACGAAAGGGAGGCACTGTTTGGTGCGCCCTCGGCGGATAACGACCCCGGTGCTTAGAGCCGCCGGGGTCGTTTCTTAAGGCCAGAATTCGGTTGAGCGCGGTGACCTCAGCCGCGCTCAACCTCCGCCGCGATACCACCGCCAAGCACCCTTGGACCGTCATACAGCACGACCGCCTGGCCAACCGCCAGTGGCGGCCCTGGTTCGATAAACCGCACCACGTCGCCGTCGCACTCCACCGGAAACCGGGGACCTTGATAGCGAATGCGCGCTTCGCAGATCCTAGGCATGGACCCATGCCAGATAGGATCACGGAGCCGCGCTCTTTTCGTCATGATCCGGTCGCGGGTCGCGACCGTGACGGTTCGCGTGGCAGGGTCGATTCCCGACACGAAACGACGCTCAGGAGTCGTCCTGGACCAATCGAGACCACTGCGCTGACCGACCGTAAGGTAGGCAATGCCCCGGTGTGAGCCGACGATCTGACCGCGTTCATCGATCAGCGGGCCCGGCAGTCCGGTCTCCGGTCGGGCCGACGCGACCAGGTTACCCACGCCACCTGCCGTCTTGGCAAAGCAAAGATCGACCGAAGACGCCTTGTCGGCCACCGGGATACCCGCGTCTCGCGCCACACTCCGAACGGTCTGCTTATCCATCTCCCCCAATGGGAACTCGAGCATCTCGAGTTGCTCATGGGTCAGACGATACAGCGCATAGGACTGGTCGCGGCGCGGATCCTCGCCCTCGGCCAGAAACCATCGCCCGCCGACCGCGAGCTTGCGCACGTAGTGTCCGGTAGCGACCGCCGGAATGTTCAGACTCTGCGCCAGGCGCAGCAGCGATGGAATGCGAACCCGGTGGTTACAGGCCAGGCAGGGATTTGGCGTTTCGGCCGCCGCATAGGCTTCGACGGTCGCACCAGCCACCTCGCGGCTGAAGAGATCTCGTAGATCCCGAATGTAGAAGGGAATGCCAATGGCGGAGGCGACCATGCGGGCATCAGAAGCCGCCTGATCGCCACAGCAGACGCCTTCCTCGAGCGAGTCGTCGGAATCGAACAGTCGCAGGTGCACGCCGACCGGGTCCCAGCCAGACGCCCGTAACATGAGCGCGGCGACGGCGCTATCCACGCCACCCGAAAGGGCGACGATGATGCGCGGCCACGCCCCGCCCTCTGCTATCGCAGTGATCTGGTTTGACGTATCCGGAACTGTCACCTGGCAACCTTCGGGGAACTTTGACGCGTAACAATCGAATCGGCACCACGAGCGGAAACTGGCTTCACGCGGGAGTCACTTGATCCATGTCGATCGCACACATCCAACAATCGATGGAAACGAATCGCCGGGCATTCGAGGACAGCGCGGACGAGATCAGAGTAAACAGACGGCTCTCGCCGCTCCAATGTCGCCGACTTCTGGCGCAACTCTGGGTCGATGCCATGCGCGCCCACTACCAACTGCTGGAGGAATATCTCACGCTCAGAGATTTGACCAGCAGCGGACTCTCCAGGACTGCTCCTCGGCTTCAGCCGTGGCAACTCCGGGCGCCAGTGCGGCCGGACGAACTCCCGGAATCACTCTCGCGCTACGTTACCGTGGCGCACCACGCCGAACACCTAATCTAATCAAATCTGTCGAGCGTGAGCCAAAAACCCTGCGGAGACCCGTCGCTCAGGAGCCCAGCTCCTGGCGCTGGAATACGAGCCAGGCACCAACGAGGCACAGAGCCACCCAGAGCATGTTGAAGCCCAGTGAGGTCCAAAGATGCGGCGCGGACTGACCAAGCGCCAGTGCTTTCGCCGGTGCCTCTAATCCTCCCGGCATGGCGTGCCCGGCCATTGGATCGATGCCGATGATCGCCGTCAAGAAGTAGGCACCGAGTCCGACGCCGGCAGCGGGAAGCGTCGATCCGATCAGCGTGCTGGCGAAGAACGTGACCGCCGCAAAGACCATCGTCTCGAGTAAGATGAGCAGACAACACGCCGCGAAACCTGGCACCGACATCGTGCTGAACAGTGCGGCCGTGTACGCGTAATCAGCCAGTCCGCCGATGATGACGCTCACTCCCAGCGTGGCCAACAGAGCGGCGAACTTCGACCCGAGGAAAGCAGTTCGGCTGACCGGCTTGCTCAGCACCAGTGCCGCCGTTCCGCGCTCCCGTTCACGCGCCACCGTACTCATGGCCAGCAAGATCGCCGCGAACGCACTCACCGATCCAGCGTTGCTCAGAAACGATTCGACCGCGTCTGCGGTCGTCGGCGTTGGCACGATGATCTGCACGTTTCCGCCGCTGCGCGCCAGCAACTCCGGCGTGTACTTGGCAAGAATCGGCGATCCCAGCCCGAAGACCAGGAAGACAAGTGCGACGACCGGTAGGTGGTACGTTCGCCACTGCTCCAGGAGATCCTTTCGCAGCAGGATTGAGAGCCGGCTCATGACACCACCTCTTCACCCGAAGCGCGATCCCCAGAAACAAGTCTCAGGAAGATGTCCTCCAGGCTGGGCCTGACCCGCTCGAATCGCACCAGCGAGATGCCGCTGCTCACCACCAGCCGCAACAGTGCCGCACTCGCGCCGGCAGGATCGTCGGTTGAGACGCGCATCTCATCCCGTTCGTGTGTCACGTTCGTCACCCCTGGAACCTGTCGGAGCCGCTCACCGAGCGACGGTATGCCCGAATCATCGGCTCGCTCGAACTGCAGCACGAAGATCGGCAGCGCGTACTGGCTCTGAAGCTCGGAGACGGACGACTCGACCACCAGATGGCCATGGTTGATGATCGCCACCCGATCGCAGACACGCTCGATGTCGGCCAGAATGTGCGACGACATGAAGACCGTCGCCTGTCCGCGGAGTCCATCGATGATCTGCAGCAGGTCGTGGCGTCCGGCAGGATCGAGTGAGCTGACCGGCTCGTCCAGGAAGAGCACCTCCGGCTGATTGATCAATGCCTGAGCCAGGCCCAGTCGCTGACGCATGCCGCCGGAATAGCCGCCGATCTTGCGCCTGGCCGCGTCGGTCAAGCCGGTCAACTGCAGCACATCGTCGACACGGCTTCGGAGCGTATTGCCACTCAGTCCGAAGAGCTCGCCGACGAACTCCAGTAACTCTCGGCCGCGCATCCAGTCGTAGAAGTGTGGCTGCTGGTCGAGATAGCTGATCCTCTGCCGCATCGCGTTGCAGTCATCGCCCACGTCGAACCCGGCCACCGACGCCGATCCGGCGGTCGGATGAGCCAGGCCAGTCAACAGACGAATGGCCGTCGTCTTTCCGGCTCCATTCGGACCCAGGAAGCCGAAAATCGACCCACGAGGCACCGCCAGGTTCAAGCCATCGAGCGCGGTAACGTCGCCATAGCGCTTCACCAGCCCATCACAGGTGATCGCGTCGTCCACTAATCGTCCTCTCGCCCGATGAACAGGTAGAGAAGCGGGCCGATCAGATTGAGTAGCAAAATCACCAGAGCCCAGACCATCTTGCTGTCACCCCGCACCTTGCGTCCGGGGCGCGTCAGGTCATAGAGCGCGACAATCGTCAGCACCAGTTCGATCGCAAAGATGGGTGCGAGCAAGAACAGCAGCGTTCTGTTTGCCATAGTCCGTCTGTGTGCTTTCAGCGTGTGCCGTTGGCGGTCAGCGACGTACGCAAACCGTCAGTCGGCTTGTCCCTTATCCACGTAGTCCCGCTCACCCGTATCCGGGTTGTAGAGCACCTCGATCAAGTGGCCAGATACCGGGTCGACAAATCGCTCGCTCGTCGCTTCCCAGCGTCCTACCGAACGGTTGACCTGAGGGCGATAGCCGCGCCGCTCGAAGATCAGCGCGAGGGAGACGACCAGGCCGGATCCGAGTAACTCGATAGCAGCTGGAATCGCCTGGCCCGCCGATATGAGCAGTGCTCCCACCACCGCCGCAACTAGCGAAACAAGTACGAGACAACCCCGCAGCACTGGACTATTGCTCCGGGCGGACTAAGATGGCCGTCCCATAGGCGACGATCTCGCTCATGGTTGTGCCGATCTCGGACGAGTCGAAGCGCATCATGTTGACCGCGTTCGCCCCCATCTTCTGCGCGTTGCTTACCATGCGGTCGAGCGCGTGCAGGCGAGCCTCTTCAAGCATCTCGGTGTACTCGACGATCTCGCCACCGGCGATGGACCGCAGCCCAGCCATGATATTTCCGCCGAGTCCGCGACTGCGCACCACGACGCCGAAGACCGGACCCTTAACCTCAACGATCTCGTACCCCGTAATACGTTCTGATGTGACGACCATCATGGGATCAGTCCTTTCCTGAAGTCTCGTCCAATTCCGCCGGATCATCCGCGGGAATCATGATGGTGGTGAGCAGGCGGAGCGTTCGCCCCGGCGACGGCTGATTGTGCAGCACCGGCAGCATGACCGCGCTGAAATCCTGGATCAGCTTTGCCACCTCTGCATCGGAGAGGTAGAGCGGCGTCTGCTGATATCCGGCATTGTCCGCCGCCATATCGATCTTAGGACGTTCAAGATAGCGCGCGAAATCACCCAATAGACCTGCCACAAAGGTGGCGAAGTACCGCATGTGTTCTTCGCGCGAGAAGCCGGCGACATCCTCCGGTTCGAGGTGCGCGCCAGTCTGACGAAGCGCATAGACGCGTTCCACCGTGCCGCGCACGGGACGCTCGTTCACAACTTCGACCACGTCCGCTTCTACCAACCGCGCCAGATGACGGTAGAGGGACGCGTGCGAGACGTCCGCTAACTCGTTTTGGATCTGTTGCGCCGTCATCTGCCGGCCCGACATTCCAGCAGCCAGTCGCAGGATGATACGCATGCGGACCGGGTGCAGAATCGCGTCGGCCGCGCTCATCTTCAAGACAGTTCCTCCGTACCGATATCACTATTGAGATCGATTATATTCTCAATTATGAGAGTGTCAAGAGCGTTTACTCCTCGCCCGTGCGCTCTGTCCCGCGACAACTCGGTCGTAGCTGGCTATGATTGGCCATCGCGAACCTGCCGATATGAATGAAGGGCGGACACATGGCCGATGACGATCCGCAGAACCGGTGGAGCGAGCAGGAGTCAGAGCAGTTCGTCCAGTTTTCCGATATCGTCTTTCCTCATCGGGCCGAACAGAACGCGATCCTCACGTCGGTCATCCCGGCACGGACTGACGAGGAGTTCGTCGCCGTCGATCTGGGCTGCGGCGAAGGTCCGCTGAGCCGTGCAATTCTGCAGCGCTATCCACGGAGCCGAGTCATCGGGCTGGATGGCTCCCCGCTGATGCTCCAACGCGCGACGGCGGCTCTGTCGATCTTCGGCGGGCGCTTCGAGGCGCGTCCATTCGATCTGTTCCGCCACGACTGGCTCGGCGCGCTGCCTGACCACGTGCGCTGTTTTGTGTCATCGCTGGCGATCCACCACTTGAACAGCGAGCAGAAGCGGCGACTCTATCACGGCCTGGCGAGCCGGCTCGAGCCGGGAGGCGCGCTGTTGATTCAGGATCTGATCGAGCCAACGAGTCGCGCGGCCTGGGAGTTGAACGCGCGCATGTGGAACGCGTATGTCAAAGAGGCATCGGTTCGGCTAACCGGCTCGCTCGAGGTCTACGACACGTTCGTCGACGACGGTTGGAATCATTTCGCCACACCCGACGTCGGCTTTGACATGCCCTCGGGACTAGCCGAACAGCTTCAGTGGTTCGCGGAGGCTGGGCTGACCGGTGCCGATTGCTTCTGGTTCTGGTATGGCCATGCCATCTTTGGCGCCTTCAAACCCGCGAACTGACCCGTCAGTTCCAGCATAGACGTTCACCGGGACTGGTGCGAGACTGGGCTCATTGCTCTCGCGCGGTAGGTTTCGCGGGAGCTGGAAACTGGATCGACTACAGCAGAGAGGCGTCACCAGTGAGCGAAGCAACGCCTAAGCAGATCTTCCAGCAGTTTGGAGCATTTATTCAGTCCGAAATGGAACGGCTCAACGTGCCTGGGGTCGCCGTCGGGGTGCAATTCCAGGGTGACGAGTACGTCGCGGGGTTCGGCGTAACCAGCGTCAGCAACCCGCTCCCGGTCGACGGGGACACCATCTTCCAGATCGGCTCAACGACCAAGACGTTCACCGCCTCGGCCGCCATGCGCCTGGTGGAACAGGGCAAACTCGATCTCGACGAACCCATTCGCACATACATTCCGAGCTTCCGGCTCTCGTCGGATGACACAACGGCGCGCGTGACCATGCGCCATCTCTTCAATCACACCGGCGGGTGGATCGGCGATTATTTCGACGACACCGGCCCGGGCGACGACGCGCGGGCACTGATCGTTGAACGCATGGTGAACCTACCCCAGCTGACACCGCTCGGCGAAGTCGTTTCGTATAACAACTCGGGTTTCTATATCGCTGGTCGCGTACTGGAGATCGTCGCTGGGAAGAGCTACGAGCAGCTCATTCACGAGCTCATCTTCCAGCCGCTTGGCATGGACCACTCCTTCTTCTTTCCCGAAGACGTGATGGTGCATCGCTTCGTCGTTGGCCACAAGCTGATCGATGACACGCTGCAGGTCGCGACTCCATGGGGGCTGACCCGTGCGACGTATCCGGCTGGTGCGATCGCGTCATCAGCGCGGGATCAACTCGCCTATGCCCGCTTCCATATGGGTGACGGCACCGCGCCCAGCGGCGAACGACTGCTCAAGCGCTCCACGATGGATGAGATGCAGTCCCCCGCCACGCCCGCGGGCAGTGGCTTCGGGGCGTTCGGTGTCACCTGGATGGTCAAGGACATCGATGGCGTGCGGACGGTACGGCACGGCGGGTCGACCAACGGCCAGATGTCGGCATTCGTGATGGCGCCGTCGAAGCACTTCGCCGTTACGGTGCTGACCAATGCCAACGATGGATCCGAACTGCACGGAAATGCGGTGCAGTGGGCACTGGACAAGTACCTGGGCCTCGTCGAGCCGGAACCTGCCGAGGTAGCGATGAGCGAAGAACAACTGCAGGAGTTCGCCGGTCGCTACGCCACCGCACTGAACGACGTCGACATCTCGCTTCAGAACGGCAGTCTGATAGCGCAGGTAACGCCCAAGGGCGGCTTCCCGAAGGCGGATTCCAAAGCCGGACCGGTTCCCCCACCGACTCGCCTGTCGATACGGGAAGATGACCAGGTCATCGCCCTCGATCCGCCGTTCAAGGGCGGGCGAGGCGAATTCCTGCGCGGCAAGGACGGCGAGATCGAGTGGGTCCGATTTGGCGGGCGGATTCTGCGCCGGGCTGACTGACGTTTCTGATCCAGATCTGAGCGCGTACCGGCAATTGAAGAAGCCGGGTGAGGTACATCACTCACCCGGCTTGGTCGTTCGCAGTCTGATTCGCCGCTGTTACGAGTTGTGTATGAAGACGTTCCCGGAGTGCACGTATTTCCCCGCATTGACCACGACTGCGGGATAACCAAGCATCGAACGATTGTAGGCGAACAGGCTCTGCTCGATATCGGTCGTGCCACCAGTCGCATGGACGGCCCCGGCCAGACTGACACCCTGGCCATTGCCGACAAACGCACTCTCAAGAATCGTCAATGTGCCCAGACTGTAGTGCGAGATAGCGCCGCCCTGGGACCCAAGCTCGTTGACGAAGATACTCAAACTGATCGTCGCGCTGTCGCCGAGGTCCATGATCGCACCGCCGTCAGAAGCTGGAGCGCCCGGATTTCGAATCTCTGAGCCGATGAAGAGTGAACGCGTCACGTCGAGCGTGCCGTAGCTGGTGATCGCATGTGAGCCGTACCAGGCATCGTTGAAGATGACATCCTGCACCTGGAAAGTGACTCCGGGCTCGACGAAAAAGACGGTTCCGGCGCTGGAACGGCTGAAGCGTGCGCCGTTACCAAGGAGCGTGATGTCGTGCGCCACGTCGATGCTGATCGGGCTGTAGACCATGCTGGTCAACTCAACCTCGGTGCAGTTCACGTCCCCGAAGGCAGAAGAGATCGTCGGGTAGTCGGCGCTCGGCACGGTACACGATCCGGGTCCCTGCTGTGGTACCGCGCTCGTTCCCGCGGCACAGTCCTGCTGAATCTGGCGGACCGCTTGCGCGCTCGCGCCCGTCAATCCCGATAGGTATGAACCGAACGCGGAACACGCCGCGCTGCTCTCGCCGGCCGAAGCTCCGGCGACTGCCACGAACCCAATGCTTATCCCGACCACCAGCGTCAGAGCCATCAGCGTCGCGCTAATCCGACGAGCCATGTCGCGCATTCCCTTCTTCGTCCTGGGCATACCCCATGAACTGGCGATCGGCCGGCTATGCCATGAGCATCCGAACTGCTCGGAACGTCTTGAACGGTCATGCGAATGTCATGCGCGTCTCGGTCCATTGTCACACGTTGTGGACCACGGCGTAAAGGACGTCCGTATGCCGACGCTCAGCAGCAGGCAGAGGGCTGCCACGGGAATGAAGGCGCCGAGAATCCACCAACAGCGCAATGCTGCGACGACCACACGAGTGCTACGCAGAGAGCGCGGATCGCTCCGCGCCCATGCTACGTTTCGATGAGTTTTGGTCCGGGTTCTAGCCGACGGTGATGTAGAAGCCGTATTCACAGTGCCGCGGCTGACCATCCTTGACAATCGGGTTCGACCAGTCCGCCACAACCTGCACGAAATAGCTTCCGGAGTCCACGCCAACCTTCCATGTGGGACCGGTCATGGAGAGCGTATCGCTGGCGACAGGGGTGCCCTCTGGGTGGAAGCCCTTCAGCGTCCCACTGGCGGCCTCCACCGTTACAATACTTTCCTTCTCCGGGAAGACCGCGATCTTCAGGTCTTGCAGCGTGGAATCACTCTGACTGTTCTGGTTTTCCCAGGTGAATTGAACGGTCTCACCCTTTGAAACGTGCAGGGACTTGTCCTGAATCTCAATGCCGCGAGCGTTCACCTGGGCCGCGAGACCGTTGGAGACCATCCAATAGAATGTGCCAACGTTGGCTTTTTGCGTCCCGGAGGAGGCATGGGCGACCAGATACGGAGGATCGAGCGACATCGGGTCCGGAGTCGCGGAGTTTGCCGTGGCCGAGCTTATGGCCGAGGCAGGTACAGTCGATTGGTTCCCTGAGACAGACGAGGCTGACGTGGGTGTGTTGCTTCCCGACGATCCGCGTATCGAGCACGCCGACAACACCGTCAGACTCAGCACCACGAGAACCAGAAAGCGAAATTTGGACTGCGACAAGAAGATCCCTTTCGAACGAAGAAGGCGGTGCGCTGTACTTCGGTCCCTACTAGGAGGAATTCATAGTTGGAGGAGGCTTTCCAGCCTCCTCCGCTGCGTATATCTACCACATCAGGCGTCGGCGCCGCATGAGATGTGCTTAGCTCCCACCGTAGGCGTGCGTCGGCATGTCCGTGAAGTGATGCTGCCCATCCCACGAATAGCCCCAGAAGTGCCAGCGGAACGCCTGCACCAGGCTCTGGAGCGTCGCACTGATGTTTTGCGGTATCGGGTTGCCGTTCTTATCGAACCACGGCGAGATACTCTGCGGCGGCAAAGGGATGTTGCAGTTGGCGTGTGTCGGCATCTCACAATGAGATTGACCGTCCCAACTGACGCCCCAGAAGTGCCAGCGGAACGCCTGAACCAAACTGGTCAGCGTCGCGTTGGTCGATGCCTCGTCGAATGTGTTCCCGGTCACCCAGTTCGACAACGGCGCAGCCTGGGTGATCGTGTCCGCATGCGTCGGCATCTCTGGATGCGCTTTTCCGTCCCATGACTGACCATAGAGGTGATACCGGAACGCTTGCACCAATGACGTCATTGTGGCGTTGATCTGGTCGGCCTTCGGCGTGCCGTTGGCGTTGAACCATTCGTTCTCACCCAGGCTCGACGAGACGATAACGTCCCACTGTGTCTTGAACGTATTGCCATTGGCATCGGTGGCCGTCATCGTGACCGTGTGCGTCCCCGCGGTGAGGCTCCGCGTCGAGGATGCCGTGATGTCGGTCATGTCGGCGCCGGATGTGGACGGGGTCACCTGCGTTCCGTCGACCTGCATCGTCACCTGGGTGATGTTGCTGCTGCCGGTAATCTCAGCCGAGATCTTGACCGATCCCGGAGCGACAGTGCTGAACGGCGCGGGGGTGAGATTGTTGAAGACTGGCAGCGCCGGGCGGTTGTCGCCGCTGGACGGCGAGGTTACGTGAACGCCGTCTGACTCGAAGTTGTAGACGTAGCTCTGCGTGTTGACGCCAACGACGACCGCGTCCACCGCGCCTTCAAAGGACTGCCAACCGGAACCGATGCAACCGGCCGCGATGCGCAGCCCGCCCTGCTGACCGTCATTGACGATGCGAGATCCAGGATAGGCGGCGATGTAGGACGAAATCGGCTTGCCAGCCGTGTTGGTGCCCATTCCAGCTAGCCCGCTCAACGACCACCAGTTGCCCGCAAACGCATTCCAGGTCTGCCACAGGTTGCCTTGAACGGTCGCTTGTGCAGCGGGTTGGTAGACCAACTGGTCATCGACGGTGCCATCGCCATTCTGATCGATCTCGAGCAGCACGAACGGAGCCGCGGTCTTGACACCGGACTCCTGCTCGAAGGTCGCATAACTGAGCGCCGTCAAGTCCGACAGCGCGACCCCGTTGAAGTCTGAGTTGCGGAATTGCGCGTAGCCGGCTCCGCTTGCGCCCAGGGACATACTGAACGAGCCGTAATCCATCGGCGGAGCACCGGGTCCATTCACGTATGCTCCGAAGGACGGTGCCGTCGTACCTCCACAGCTGGCTGACGCGAATTGCCAACCGTCGGTGTTCGTGACGGCGGCGCTCGCGCTAATCGCCGGTGCCAGGAGCGTCAAGAGCATCACTGCTCCGGACAACAACCGAACGAGACTCACTCCTCGCGGCAAACGGACGGCCCATCCCCCATATCGCATGATCCCGGTCTCCCTTCCACCTGTTCGTGCTTCCACTGTTTCAACGAACAACGCCCCTGGTGGACGCGCCGCGCTTGACTCTCTGCGTTCGTGCTGAGTGTAACCGGATATGCCTGCGAGTCAACCAAGGAGAGGGTGCCACCGAGGTTAGACCGTTCGCGGAGGTGGAAATCTGACGGCATCGCGACCGCGACCATTTGCATTTAAAGGGGAACGCCCCCCATCTTTCGATGAGCGGCGCTCCCTTTCGTGTGCGTTCGCGTTACGTGCTCGCTAGCCCTTGCGGACTCGCTTTGACGTTCAGTCGGTTACGGGATGCAGATCCCACCACCGACGAACCCTGGATAGAAGCAGCCTGGCGCCAGAGGCGGTCCCACGTGCCAGTACGGGTACAGGTTGTACACCGCTGAACCGTCATGCGTGACCGCGTAGTTCACGTTGTTGGACACCGCCGTCAGCGGGCCAACAGCCGGGTGTGTCAGGATCTGACCGGGCTGGGTGTACACAGCACCAACGACTGCCGAGCCGACGAAGCCGTTCGGCATTTCGCTGTAGTTGGCCGTGTAGACCGTGGCCGAGCCGAGGGCCGGCAGCGTCAGCTTGAGCGGAAGCTCGCGCTCGTTCGCTCCGGTTGTCGGCGCGACTGGGATTCCAGCAACGTCCTCGAACTGGACCCAAGCCTGGACAGGATTGCTTGCATCACCGTTGAACAGGTTGATGCCTGAGAAGTCGCCATTGCCGCTGTCCATGCTGCCCTTCTGGACGATTGGCAGCGACAGGTCATTCTCGAACATTACCCGGCCGAAGCCGAAGATGTTCGCCAGCGCCGGGAACTGTCCCGCGTCGAAGGCAGGACCAGCCATAGCGCCTTCAGTCGCCAAGTAGGACATCGCCTGGCCAACGCCCTGCGTCGGGGCAGCGTTGCCTGCGTACTTCACCTCGTCGACGGCGACCGCGATCGGATCGCTGCCTTCGATAGTGGCGGCACTGATCTGACCGACCGAGAGACCTGCGTCACCCGTGCCAGGTCGATAGACGAATTCCATCGCCCGCGGCGGGATGTTCACAGTCTCCTGAGCGACCGCGTTATCCGAGTAGTTGTAGTAGGTGATCGTCACCTGGTTGGTCTTGCTCGACAGGTTCGCGATGTTGATGCCCGTGTTCCAGTTGTTGTAGTCACGGAAGATCAACGGCGCGTACTTGGTCGTCGGGTTCAACCCGAAGATCCGGAGGAAGTTCATGCTGTTGTCGAGCCGTGGCTGCGCCACGTTCGTCAAGGCCATCATCGTGGTGGCCTTGTAGCGGTCAACGCTCGCTACGACGGTGTCGTCCGCGTCGATCCACAGTGAACCGACCGAACCCGCCGGCAGCAGTGTACCGAGGTCAACGTTAGCCGAGCTCATCGCGCCCAAGTTCACGTTCAGGACCGACATGCTCTGGCCCGCGACACCCTGGCCGCCGCCGTTGTAGTAGAGAACCTGAACACCCACGTTACCGTGGCCCGACACGTTGGACACGTGCAGGATGGTGTCCCAGCCGCTGTTGGTCTGCGCGATCGGCAGGATCCAGCGCGACTGATGGTCCAGGTTCAACTCCGCCAGGAACTGGCTCGGGTCCATACCAGCAGCGAACGCAGCGTCGGACAGCGGAACCGCGTTCGAGCCGTCAACTGTGTCCTGGTTCGCGCCTGTGATGACCGTTCCACCGTTGTCTGCTTCGTGCTTCTCGACACCACCGATTGCCGGGGTGCCGCAGTCCGTGCTAGCGGACGTGTAGTGCACGTAGTAGGTCTCACCGGCGTTCGGAACGGATCCCGCGTTCGGATCCCAGGTAACCGTGACAACGCCGGTAGCAGCGTCGTAAGACGCCGAACCGCCCGTGTACACGGTCGAGTTCGCGTCGGCGGTTGTCGTGATTGTGAACGAACCACCAACGACCGGTGTTGCACTCGGGGTGAAGGTATCGGTGGTCGTGTTATCCGGACCACGCGTCACCGTATCGGTTGTCTTACCGTTGACGCAAAGCCCGAGGCTAGCCATGCTGGAGAGCGCAGTTGACGTCCAAGACGCCGTTGCGATCACCGGACCGCCGCCAGCCGGAACCTTCAAGGTACTCGCCGAGAAGGACTTCGAGGCGCGCGGGTTCAGCGTGGCAGTCGTATCTCCACCTGAGCTCGAGATCTTTACGCTAATCGGGAAAACTTCGAGGTTCTGAATCGTGACAGAACCAGTAAACATCTGGTCTCCCATGGCCGTGCCGTTATGCACGAAGGGGAAGGCCAATTGATTCTGGCCTGCGTTCTGCGGCCCATAACTGGGCGACGCAGCTCCTACACTGGCAAGGCTGCCGGCAAACAGTCCAGCCACCAGCGCCAGTGCGAACGAGAGATTGAGAACTTTTCTCAACTCATTGACTCCTTTCGCGGCCGCTTTTGGTTTTTGCGAGCTCACGAAACAACGAAACATCACACGAAACGATTCCAAAACTTCTTCGATCCTAGGTGGGTCCCCCAACGTCCTCCTTTCCACTTCCCCTTCGTACGTACTCATCTTTGGGACCGCCGCGCAGTATAGACTCACGCCCCCTCTGCGGTCAACGGCTCGTGCCCTTTACGGACACCGCCATGCCACGATCGAACTCCGTTCGCCCAATCTTGGCATCGCGGTGGCCGTCAGACCACTGTATCACAAGGTGCGTAACCACCTTCTCCATAGTACAAACGCACGAAACGGTCGTTGGTCGCGGATCAAGGCGTATCAAGTTCATGACAACGCCCCTCGATCTCATCTTGTCCATGCGTTACGTAGACCGAAGCCACGCCGAACCCCCCAAGCTCCCAGGAATCGCGCAAACCTGGCTTGCGAGAGCGTGCCGTCGTCTAGCCCATTAAACGGGCTAGTCCACATGCGGTTGCATGTCGAGACCGTCATATGCCGGAAATCATGCACACGCGAATGGGGACGCCTATCGTACTGCGGATCAACACACGGCGGGACGAGCCCGATGCGAATTCGAACGATTTCCTCCGCGCCAGCCACTCGCGAGTCGTGAGGACGGGCATTCATCCGACAATCTGAAACCGGTCACCAACACCAAGACGACTCGACTGCCTTCTCATGCGGTTGGTACCTGTGTAAGATGCGGATGTGTTACCGCGCGAAACACTCGAACGAACGATGCCGAACGGATGAGCCGCTGGACGGCTCTATCCGACAATTGCGGGGAGGGGGTGCCTTGAGAGCGTTGATTCGACGAGCCACGAGGTCACTGCTCATTGCCGGCGTGCTGGCCGTGCTGCTTTCCAGTGTCTTCGCATCGGCCACAATGGCCGCGCCACTGTCCACGACGGCGACGCGATTCAAGATTCAAGCGACCAAGATCGATGCTCCGCCTCCGGACGGTTGGGTCGCGTTTCGTGTCAAGGTGAACGTGTTCCAGTTTCCTCGCGTTACGTTCGGATCGCTCGATCTGGTCGATCCAACTCGAAATGTCTGGATTCACGGCTCGATCACCAGTTTGGTCGCGATCGTCGATGGATACCAGTTCGCGGGATGCGGACAGGCGCACGGCTCAATCAACGGTCAGGTCTGCTATAGCGGCGCGGGACAGGTACAGCCACATGGCAGCAGCTACGACGCCTTCTCAATCATTGTGACGCAGGGAGGTAGCTACTCGATTTCCGGGAGCGTTCCGGCCGGAAGCGTCCAGACGGACGCGTAGTCCAGGCTGCACGAACGCTGACCGGCGACGGCGACCCTCGCTGGGGACCGAGAGTATTTGACGAATAACGTCGGGCAGTGCATCAACGCTCGCCCGGGAATAAATTCCGGGACTACCAAGCCGAAGCCCACTGAAGGGGCTGAGCATGCTACCGAGACAGACACCCGCGTCAACGTTCTTGAACTTCACTGTAGGCCGGACCAAACCTATGCACATTCAACGTACCGTCAACCGGGAAGGGGGAACCAGTTGCGAAACATAAAGCGGCCTGTCCCACGTGCCATCGCAGGCGTTCTGCTGGCGATGGTCGTGATGTTGAGCACGGTGGGGTCGATGACCGCGTCCGCTGCCACCAGTTCGACCATCGGGGAGATGACAATCAAGAGTTTCTCCATCGTCGACCAACCTACAAACAAGCCACGGCTATTTGTCTTGAACTTCAAGGCAGTGCCGGTATCGGACGGCGCGCAAGGCAATCTATTCCTGTATGACTACGCCAGAAACGTGGTGCTGGTCGGTTCCGTCACAGTGTTGACCAGTATCTTGAGTGGTTACCACTTCGAAGGGTGCGGCTTCGCGTTTGGAGGCGTCAGCGGGTATGTCTGCTTCCAGGGAGCCGGACAGGCGAGACCAGCGGGCGCCGACTACGACCTCTTTTCCCTCTTCCTGAGCAGCGGCGGCAACTACTCAGTCTCGGGCCAGCTCCCGCCGGGGAGTATCGATAAGGAGTAGCGGCGAGCTAACGCGACCCAACAAGCAATTGCGCAAACACAAGAACCCCCGGCCTTGTTCAGGACCGGGGGTTTCAATTGCGGTTGAGGGGTTTGTGCTACGTGCGCGGGCGGAGGAAGCCCGTCGCCGCGATCAGGGCCACCAGCACGCCGACGACGATGGCGTTGATGGTCGGTCTGGCGTCGTAGTGGTAGCCAAGCACGAACGGCGAGATCGCTACCCAAATGCCGAAAATCACGTCACCGAACGAGAGCCACCAGTAGCGCGGCTGGGGCATCGCCATGCGGGTGATTCCCATGCCCAGGATAATCGCGCCAAAAAATTCGGCCGTCAGGCGTGCCCCGGTCCATGCCGTGTAGGAAAGAATATAGGGCGACGCGATCAGCCAGATCCCAAGGGCAACGTTTAGCCCTTCCGCGTAGATCATCAGTCCCGATCGTGGCTGGGCTCTTTGCACCGTAATCCTCTCTCCTCTCATCCGGGCGATCACCAACCACGCCCGAGTGTACTGGTCGCGCGCATTGTAACCGATTGATTACGTGAAGACTGCCGGGAATATCCCGATATCAGCGCCGCAATCCAGTTTCGCGTCATTCCCGGCCTCGCGTCAAGCGCTCCTCTATACTCATATACTCAGGCACGAGTACGCATCGCGTCTTCGTGGACGCTCGGAACGCCGCATCCCGGCGGCGTCGACCTCGGATTGGCCGGAATGACTCGCCTGCTCAGGCTCACGACGCGGCGCTGGTTTCAACTTGGGATCCACATCCTGGTCATTCTCGGACTGATCGGCGGTCTGATCGCGGCGAACATCGCCAACGGCTACTTCAATCGCGGTGTCTCCGCGCGCGCCGGGCTTCAGCCGATCCCGCATACCGACGTCAACCCGATGGGCGTCAACACCTTTCTCGACCAGGAGCCCGACCCGGCCAACGTCAGCCGCGAGCTCCAGATGATCAAGGACGGCGGCTTCGGCTTCATTCGTCAGATGTTCCCCTGGTACGACATCGAGCCGGAGCGCGGCAGCTATTGGGATGCCAAGAACAACGTCAGTAGCTGGGATAAATACGACCGGATCGTTAATCAGGCGGACGCTCTCGGCATTCAGATCATCGCGCGACTCGACAAACCGCCTCGCTGGGCTCGCGCCAATGCCCCGAACCTGGACCAGTTTCCGGACGGCCCGCCCGACAACAATGCCGACTACGCCAGCTTCGTCTCGGCGTTCGTGACGCGCTACCGGGGCAAGATCCACTACATTCAGATCTGGAACGAACCGAACCTGCAAGGAGAATGGGGCGGCCAGCCGATCGACCCCGCCAAATTCACCGACCTGCTCAAAGCGGCCTACACAGCCGCCAAGGCGGCTGATCCGTCGATCACCGTACTCATGCCCGGTCTGGCGCCGACCGACCAGACCGGTCCGACCAACCTGAGCGACCTCCTCTTTCTTCAGGGAATGTATGACGCTGGAGCCAGGGACTACTTCGACATCGCTACGGTCATGGTCTACGGCTACGGCTACAGCCCCTACGACCGGCGAGTTGAATTCGCACGCGACAACTTCTCGCGCCCGATCCAGACCCACGAGATCATGGTGAAGAACGGCGACGCGGACAAGGCTGTCTGGGCGGCCGAGTACGGCTGGGTGTCACTACCGTCGAACTGGAAGGGCGATCCCTCACCCTGGGGGAAGCCGGTCAGCCAGCAGACCCAGGCCCAGTACCTCTACCAGGGCTTCTTGCGAGCGCAGCAGGAGTGGCCCTGGATGGGGGTCATGTGCGTCTGGAATTTCCGCCAGCCGCTCGCCCCCGACGCGCCGGGGCAGGCCGGCAATCCGACGCGCGGTTTCTCGATCGTGGAGCACGATTTCAGTCCCACCCCCGCCTACACGCTGTTGAAACAACAAAGCCAGAACCTCAATCTGGCGTTCACGGGCGCATACGGGGCGGACAGCCCCTACCTCCAGCACGATGTTGGCTGGACACTTACCACCATCGACAACGACACGACGCTGACGGCGGAGAGACAGGGCGGCACCGCACAGATCAGCTTCTCAGGAACGCGGCTCGACCTGCTCCTGACCGGCAATGTGAAGGACCTCGAGGTCCACGTCGACGGTCGCGCGGTCACGCTCAAGCCAGATGGAACGATGGGCACGGCATCGCGCTTCACCGTCGCGAGCGGCCTACCCGACGGCCCGCATCAGGCCGAGATTTTGTCACTGGGGAGCACGATGAAGATCAGCGAATTCATCGTGATGCGCAGCACGGTCATGGCCTGGATCTATCCCTGGATCTACGCAGCGCTGGCATTCGGGTTGCTCCTCAACCTTGTCTCGCTCGGGTGGACGCTGCGCGCACGTCGTGGTGTGACACGAACGCAGCAGGCACCCGGCAAAGTTGTTCCGGCACGGGAGATCCGGGCAAATCGTATGACGTCACAACGGCCAGAACCGTAGAATCACTCCCTGCCGGGAAGAGTTCTGGCCCAGGTTACGTTTCAGTGGGTGCGCGCAGTCGGCCTCGGGTGTATTCTGTATGCTCGTTAAACGTCATACGGTCATATCAGCACTGGTGGGTATGGGTAAGGGGTAATCATTGGCACAGAGCGCCGCCGCTGTTCAGCCGCAAGCCGGCGTCAACGACGGAACCGTAGAGGACCAACCGTTCGACGCACGTCGCACGTTCACCGTCGCGGGCGGGCACCTCGCCCACGACCTGTATTCAAGCTTCCTCGGGATCTTGATCCCTGCCGTTCAGGACAAACTCGGACTCTCGCTGGCCGTGGTTAGCCTGATGATCCCGGCGTCACAGGTGCCGGGCATCGCGCAACCGTTCGTCGGCTATGTCGCCGACCGGACGACGCGCAAGTGGTTCGTGGTCCTGGCTCCCAGCGTCACGGCGATCACACTGTCGAGTATCGCGCTCGCACCGAACATCGCCGTCGTGCTCCTGCTGTTGATCGCGTCGGGGCTCTCGTCCGCCTGCTTCCACGCTCCGGCCGTGGCGCTGATCGGAGAGTTAGGCGGCAAGAAATCGGGCCGCGCCATGTCGATCTTCATGGCATTTGGCGAATCGGCCCGAACGATCGGACCGCTCCTGTTGACCGCGGCGATCTCACTCTTCACGCTCGAGGGGTCCGCCGTCGTGATGGTCTTTGGCCTGGCCGCCTCCGTTATCCTCTTCATTACGCTCGATACGCGTGAGAGCGACGCACAACGCAAGGCAGCCAAGGTGGTCGAGTTCCGGCCACTGTTACGCGCGCGGCGCAAGCCGCTCACCGCGCTGCTGGCGGTCTCGGTCATCAACGGGCTGGCGACCTCACCGTTCCAATACTTTCTGGTGAAGTACCTGGAATCGATCGGACGCAGCCACGGATACGCCGGTATCGCGCTCTCCGTGATTTCCGCCGCGGGGATTGGCGGTGGGCTGCTGGCCGGAAACCTCTCCGATAGCGTTGGTCGCAAGGCAGTGCTGGCCTTCTCGTCCGTGGCGGCCGTCCCGCTCTTCTACCTCTACCTGTGGCTGGAGAACGGATCGTGGGCCGTTTTGGGCATCTTGATGGCGGGTGGCTTCCTGGCGATCGGCATTCGCCCGGTGGTGCTGGCGGTGGCGCAGGACCTGATGCCGGAGGCACGCGGCGCGACCGCGGGGCTGATGCTCGCCATTGGCTTTATCGCGCAGAGCATCACGGCACCCCTGTTCGGTGCGCTGGGTGACAGCATCGGACTGGGTAACGCCTTCTGGATCGTTGCGGGAATCTCCTTGCTGGCGCTGCCGTTCATCCCGTTCCTGCCGTCGCACCAGCGCCTGAACCCCGCGAACGCCTGAGCCAGGGAGTACTGATGATCATCGACCTGCACAGCCACTTCTTTCCGCTCGATGCGGTGCGAGCGAGCGAAATCGAAGCCGCCGTGGCTGAACAGCCAGACGGCGAGTTCACGGTGCAGGTCGATCGTCATCGGCCTGGCAATCTCGCGCGAATTGTTCGATCTCGACCTGCAGCAGACCGCACTGCGTCGCCAGCGGCTCGACCGGCGCACGTTGATCCCGCCGCCGTACACCATCCTCTACGAACTCGAAGGGGACGCCGGAATCCGCTGGGCACGCGTGCTCAACGACGGCATCGCGGCGGCCGCGCGTACCGATCCGGCCGCCTTCGTGGGCTTCGCGACGGTGCCGCTGCAGCAACCGGTGGCCGCGGTCGATGAGTTGCAGCGCGCGATTGGCATCGGTTTGCGGGGCGTTGAGATCCTGACGAACGTCAATGGCATGGGACTGGATGATCCATCCCTCGAACCGTTCTGGGCAGCCGCGGAGACATCAGACTTGCCGGTACTGATTCACCCGCACAACGTCGCGGGAAGCGAGCGCATGGACGGCTTCTATCTGCGCAACCTGATCGGCAACCCGATCGAAACGGCCCTGGCAGGCGCCCGGATTCTCTTCTCAGGCGTGCTCGAGCGCTATCCGAATCTGAAACTGATCCTCTCGCACGGCGGCGGTGCTCTGCCCCACCTGGTCGGCCGCCTGCGTCATGGACACGAGGTCCGTCCAGAATGCCGGGAGCGCGCCAAAGATCCAATCGGGCATCTCTCCGCTCTCTACTTCGACACCGTCGTCTTCGATCCCCTCATCCTTCGACATGTCGTCGACCTCGCCGGCATTGACCGGATCGTGCCCGGCACCGATTTCCCGTTCGACATGGGCGAGACCGACCCGGTCGGGTTTGTTGAGCAGTCGGGGCTGAGTGAGCACGAGATTCAGACCATCCTCCAGGCGGGCGAGCGCCTTCTTCCGTCCAATTAGATCCAGAACCAGCGCCAGCGACCGCCGGGCAAGTCCTGGCGACAGACTTGCCGTCTCCCGCGTGACACGCGAAGATCGTGGTGATTGCCGCTAATCCGGCGCGTCTCCAATTTCGCCACAGGCAATGAGCAGTACTGACAGAGTGAGGAAGCGGAATGACCGATACCGCGCAGCAGAAAACGAAATACGTAGGCCAATCGGTGAAGCGCGTGGGCGACCGCAGACTCGTCACCGGCCACGGACGATTTGTCGACGACGTTCACGTCCCCGGAACGCTGGACGCCGTCATGGTGCGTAGTCCGTATGCGCACGCCCGCATCGCCAGTATCGACACATCGGCCGCGCTGGCTGCACCCGGTGTGGTCGATGTCTTGACCGGCGAG
The DNA here is from genome assembly GCA_963728335.1 of uncultured Chloroflexia bacterium. GTDB lineage: Bacteria > Chloroflexota > Chloroflexia > Thermomicrobiales > Thermomicrobiaceae > CALAGB01. The sequence goes on along the minus strand of CAVSJP010000002.1, from coordinate 1,355,771 downwards.
GACATCGCCAAAGTCACCCAGCCACAGGGCTCACCCGAGCAGACGCCAGACCGCAAGCTGGAGCGTTATCCACTCGCCACCGGCACCGCGATGTACGTCGGCGATGCTGTGGCGGTCGTCCTTGGCGAAGATTTCTACAGCGCGACTGACGCCGCCGAGCTGGTCAACGTCCAGTACGAGGCGCTCGACCCGGTGGTCGACGCCGAAGCCGCCATGCAAGAAGATGCCCCGCTCCTCTACCCAGATTGGGGCGACAACATCGCCTTCCGCTGGAAGGTCGAGGGTGGTGACGTCGACAAGGCCTTTGAACAGGCCAGCCACACCGTCTCGATTCGCCTGCGCAACCAGCGCGTTCACGCCACCTTCATCGAGCCGCGCTCGATCATGGTCGAGTTCGACCCGACCACCGAACAGATGATGGTCTGGGCCACCACGCAGACGCCGCATCGACTGCGCGGAGCAATCGCCGAGACGCTGGGCATCCCGGAGCACAGCGTCCGCGTCATCGCCCCAGACGTCGGCGGCGCGTTCGGCGCCAAGGGCCCGGTCTACCCGGAGTACCTGGTTGCCGCCGCGCTCGCCTACCGGCACCAGCGCCCTGTCAAATGGACCGAGACCCGACGCGAGACGTTCGTCGGAACGAACCATGGGCGCGACCAGGTGCAGAAGCTGACGGCGGCGGTCGACGACTCCGGCAAAGTCCTGGGGCTGAAGGTCGAGCTCATCTCCAACGTTGGCGCCTATGGCGCGGCCACCGTGGCGACCCGCACCGGCGTGATGTCTTCCGGCGCCTATCGCATCGAGAACCTACGTGCCACCGTGCTGGGCGTCATGACCAACACCACCCCCACCGGCGCCTATCGGGGCGCGGGCCGGCCCGAAGCCGCGTACATGACCGAGCGAATGATGGATGCCATCGCCCGTCAGCTCGACCTCGACCCGATTGCGGTTCGCCGGCGTAATTTCATCCCGCCGGAAGCCTTCCCCTACAAGTCAGCGACCGGGCTGGAATACGACAGCGGCAACTACGACCTGGCACTGACCGAGGCCTTGAAGCTCATCGACTACGACGCCGTGCGCGAGGAACAGAAGCGGGCACGGGCCGAGGGCCGGCTGGTCGGACTGGGTGTCGCCATCTACTCCGAACTTGCCGGGCCGGGCTGGGACAGCGGTTCAGCGCTGGTGCAGCCCTCCGGAACGGTGACGGTCAGCACCGGCATCTCGCCGCACGGTCAGGGAGAGGAGACGACCTTTGCCCAGATCGTCGCCGATGAGCTGGGCATCCCTATGCAGGATGTGGTCGTCAAGGCGAGCGACACCGCCATCACGCCGCAGGGCATCGGAACCTTTGGCAGTCGCGGCACATCGATCGGCGGTTCGGCCGTTCTGCTGGCGGTGCGTGAGGTGAAGGAGAAGGCGGCGAAGATCGCGGCCGCGCGCCTCGAGGTGAGCGAAGACGATATCGTCTTCGAAGACGGCAAACTTCACGTGCGGGGCACACCAGACCGCTCTATGTCCTTCAAGGACGTCGCACGCGCGGCCTACAGCATGGGACCAGTTCCAGGAGGACTGACGCCCGGACTGCATGCGACCAGCTATTTCTCGCCGTCCGGACGTACCATCCCCTTCGGGGCACACATCGCGCTGGTCGAGATCGATCGTGACAGTGGCGCGCTGAAGGTGCTCCGGTACGTGGCAGTCGATGACTGCGGCCCGCTTATCAACCCGCAACTGGTCGAAGGTCAGGTCGTCGGCGGGTTGGCGCAGGGATTCGGCCAGGCGTTGGGGGAGGAGATCGTCTACGACGAGAATGGCCAACTCCTGACTGGCTCGTTGATGGACTACTCGGTGCCCAAGGCCGACTTCCTGCCCAATTTCGAGACTGCGCACACCTACACCCCGAGTCCGGTAAATCCCTTGGGTGTCAAGGGAGTTGGCGAGGCGGGAACGACTGGTGCGCCTCCGGCTCTGGTCAACGCCGTGCTCGATGCGCTGTCGCCGCTCGGGGTGACTCACGTCGACATGCCGATGACGTCGCAGCGGCTGTGGGCTGTGATCCACGAGGCGGAAACCGCTTCGATGAAGGGCTGAAGTGTCGTGGGAACGCTGAGCGGCAAGATCGCGCTGGTCACCGGCGCAGGGCGCGGCTTCGGTCGCGCCATCGCCGAGATTTTCGTCGAGGCAGGCGCGGACATCGCGCTGAACTATCGCGAGAGTCGCGCGGGGTGCGACGAGGTCGCGGCACTTGCCCGAGAAGCGGGCCAACGCGCGCTGGTAGTCCGGGCCGACGTGACTGACGGAGACGCCATCCATCAGATGGTCGATGGGGTGCTCCAGGAACTGGGGCGGATTGACATTCTGGTGAACAACGCAGGCATCATGCGCGTCCAGCCGTTCGTGGAATCGGACGAGACCTCCTGGCAGGCGGAGATGGAAGTCAACATCTATGGGCCGCTTCGTGTCACCCGGGCCGTCCTACCCCATATGATCGAGCAGCGCTACGGCAAGATCATCAACCTCTCGTCGCAGCTGGCGCTGACCGGCTGGGAGCGCGCCGCGGTCTATGCGGGAAGCAAGGGATTCATCCTCACCTGGACCAAGTCACTGGCTCGCGAAGTCGGCCAGTACAACATCAACGTCAACGCTATCGGGCCAGGATCGATCGTGACCGACATGAACCGCCGCATCTATCCCTCGCCCGAGGCGGCCGAGCGCCGCGCCCAGGATCTGCCGCTGCGCCGGCTCGGATCCCCGCGCGACGTCGCCGAGTGCGCTCTCTTCCTGGCCTCCGATGGCTCCAGCTTCCTCACTGGTCAGATGCTCGGGCCCAACGGTGGCAACGTGATGTAGACACCGCTCATCGGTCGCCGGACAGTTCGACGAATATCTCTGGCCTGGAGGAAAGAGTGCAACGACTGGCAGCGCTGCCCGACTGGTACCGGAACAACCGCGTACTCGCCTGGGTTTGCGTTGTGATCGCGGTCAATCAGCTCGGATTCGGCAACATCGTGCCGGTCGTGCCCCTCTACGCCAAGTCGTTCGGCGTCTCTGAATTCCTGGTCGGACTGACGGTTGCGGTCTACGGCCTGGCTCGCTTCGTGGCGAACATGCCGGCCGGACGCATCGCTGACCTGCTCGGTCGAGGCTGGGCCATCGCCATCGGAGGCATGGTCACGGCCCTCGGCAACGCGATATGTGGCCTGGCCGGCACCTACAGCGTCTTCCTGGCTGGCCGCTTCATCGGCGGGCTCGGAGCCGCCATGGTCCTGACTGGCACCCAGATCATCCTGACCGATATCTCGACACAGGAGAACCGCGGCCGCGTCATCGCCCTCTACATGACCGTCTTCATGTTCGCGGTCGGCATCTCGCCGCTCTACGGCGGGTTCCTGGCGGACAAATTCGGCCTCAAGGTGCCGTTCTACCTCTACGCCGTGCTCGGGCTGGGAGTCACGCTGCTGGCCCTGTTCCGCGTGCCCGAGACGCGCATCGCCGCCGATGGCGACAGCCACTCGTCGGCTGGCGTGCAGCCCAAATTCAGCGGCCAGGTTCTTACACTGCTGCGCCAACCGGCATTCCTGCTGGTGAGCATTGCCTCCTTTGCCACCTTCTTCGCGCGCACCGGCGGAGTATTCACCATCGTGCCGCAACGGGCCGATAGCACGATGGGGCTCTCGACCAGCCAGATCGGGCTGGGACTCTCCGCGATCAGCATCATCAGCCTGGCGGTTGCCTACCCGTCCGGCGTCGTCATGGATCGCTTCGGTCGCAAAGCGGTTATCGTGCCGGCCGTCCTCTCTGGCGGGGCCGCGATGTTCTTCTTCGCGATCTCGAGCAATTTCGTCTGGTTCGTGTTGAGTTGCGTCGTCTGGGGAGTCTCGGTTGGACTCGCGGGAGCCGCGCCGACCGCCTACGCCGCCGATGTCGCGCCGCCGGGCATGAACGCCGCGGCAATGGGAATTTTCCGAACGCTCTCGGACTCCGGCTACTTCTTCGGGCCGTTTCTCCTTGGCGCGATCGCCAGCCTCGCGAGCACCGGCTCGGCGCTCCTCGTCACGGCCGGAATGCTGCTGGTCATCGGGGTCGGGTTCGCCCTGGTGGCACCCGAATCGCACCGGATCTCGCATCCCGTCGCCGCCAACGACGCGGCGGCTGATTGAGGTCTACGCCCGCAGCATGTCCAGCGAGAAGCGCTGACCGTCCTCCAGCACCTCCTCGGCATCACCCTTGATGATGCGCACGTTCCCGGCGCCCATCACCATACCGTCGTTGGCATCCGGTTCGAGAATACAGGCCGTGTGCTCGTCGATCGCCAGAATGACATTGCCAGCCGGGAGCATCCGCCTCAAAAAGCGAAATCGCTCGGCCCCCATGAAGCAATGGCTGGTATCGAGCTCTGAGCCCCCCTCATTGTTGTTCCAATGCGGCAGAATCGTTAGATCGAGACCGATCGACTGAAACACATCGAGCCCCGGCTGCCAGTGGAGATCGTCCCCTACCTTGTAGATCTCGTAGACCGGCAAGGCGAAGCGGCTGGCCGAGATGGCAGCGGCACTGGCAAACGAGAGGGTTGCCCCTTCGGCCTGGCGGCGGCAGATAAGCTCCATCGTGCGCGTTCCTTTGAGCTGCCGCACCGTGTAGGTGGGGCTGCCAGGCCCCGCGAAGATGTAGTCGGCGTCGATGAGCGGCGCGGCGATTTCAGCCGAGTCAGGATCAAAGACTCCTCCCCGCTGCCGCGCCGGAACCGTCGTTACGATGGGCTGGAAGTTCTGCAGGTTACGCTCGAAGAACTCACGAAGCTTGCCGGAGACGACCGAGACATTGGGCTGAAAACCTGCCGGGGTTTCGAGCACGGCGATCTTCACCGGAACCGGCAGACGGCGCAGAAGTTCGCTGTGCACCTGACGTCCACGACGCGAGGTCTCTCCCGATCCAAAGAGCGCAATTGGTCCACGTGGCATCTGGAGTGTTCTCCCGTCGCGGTATGCAGTCGAACGGACCACCATTAGTCAACCCTACTATAAATTAGGTTGGTTCCGCGATCAAGGCACAGTTGTCGATTCGTTTCCGCTTCACCGGAGATTGCTCGACCCAGGTCCGAAGGGCATTCCCGCTTCAATGCAGGAGAACGTCACGCGCCACGCGTTATTCCGAGTCGGGCGAGAGCCGCACCTCGATCTGATGATCGCGAATTCTGACATCAAATACCGGCTGAGGGAAGGTCGCCGGGCCCTCGACGACCCGGCCGGTGGCCATGGAGAAGGTTGAAGCATGCCAGGGGCAGATAACGCAGTCGCCTTCGAGCGTACCTTCGTGCAGCGGCCCGCCCATGTGTGAGCAGGCATCCGCCAGCGCAAAGATACGGTCGCCCCGGCGCAGCAGCACGATCGGCTTCCCTTTCACCGTCGCGCCGTGCAATTTGCCCTCTGGCAGTTCCGACTCCGGCATGACCACCTCGAACTCGTGCGGCAATCCCTCGGAGCTGACATGGCTCACGCCGACGTGCTCGCCATAGACCAACTCTCCGCCGATATACGCCGCGATCGCGGTGACGCCCAGGCCGAAGGTGGACAGCAGGCGCGCTGCTCCACGAGAGCCGTTCATGCGCATGGCCATCGACAGCCCCATCGCCGCCACGCCGGCCAGGTTCGACACGCCGTGGACCAGCCCGAGACGGCTCGACTTGCCCGACGTAAAGCGCCAGTCATTGATGCCACTGGTGACGGCCAGCAACGCTCCCGCCATTCCGGTGATGACCGTGACGTCCGCCGCACGGCCATAACCGTGATCACCCGTCACCGCCTCGAGCAGGTCGAGCACCTCGGTGAGCGCCCAGGAACCGGCCGGAACGGTCACGATCAGCGGATGGAACGGGTGGCCGAGCCAGGTTCCGAACAACGCGTTGCGAATCGAGCGTTTCGTCTCGCCGCCCCCACCGTAGATCTTCATCGCCAGGTCTTTGACGACCTGCGTGGCCTGATTAACGGCGTCTTCGCGCTGAATGACGTTCGCGGCTCGCTTGAGCTCCATAAGAACCTCCTAGACGACGGGAGCATGCGGACAGGATGACGTCCGGACCGGAGTCCGCAAGCTTCAAGCCCGGAACGGCCGTCGGTTGTATCTGTTGGTCCCGACGGTCTTCTGGAACTCCACTTGCGCGATAGGAAACAGTGATTCAGACCGAAGCACGGAATGCGAGCCGTGGTTCCAAGCGACGAGAGGACATGATGTCCAGCGAACAGCAAGCACACCAATCGAACAACCCACCGATGCAGCCGAGCAAAGAAGCAACCAAAGAGCAGCTCCAAATCGCCCGCGAGCAAGGAGATGTCTTCAACAAAGCACTGATGAACATGAAGCAGGAGACCGGCCAGCTGGCGACACAGCATGCCGGCGACTACGTGATCGGCGCAACGGTCGAGGACGCCGAGGGGCTCTACCGTCTCGAGAACGGCGAGCTGAACTGGATTCCGCCGACCGGCATGAACGCGCATGTGGAGGTCGTCGTGCGCGACGCCTCAGATGGCCGCTTCATTCCCGGGTTGACCGTCACCGCCACGCTCTTCGGACCGAACGGCGACGAAGTCGGCACTGAACAACTGCCGTTCCTATGGCACCCGATGCTCTACCACTATGGGCTCGACTGGAACGTGCCGGGCGAAGGCGACTATCGCGTCCACGTGCACGTCGACCCGCCGACATTCATGCGGCACGACTACAAGAACGGCCGGCGTTACGCCAAGCCAGCCGACGTGGACCTCAAGCTCCACATCAAACCGGGAAAGAAGATCTCAAGAGACCAGAAGAAATAGACCAGGGCCTCAACCTCAGCCCTTCTCCCCACCGACTGCATGCGCACCCGACAGGAGAAGGGAAATGAGGTTCGAGCCCTCCGGGCGCCGGAAAAAGGTCCCTTTCTCCTGGTATTGGGAGAAAGGGACCGATTTTGCGGTCTGCATCTACCGCACTCGAAAGACCGGCCCGTGCTGATCGGTGTGGTCGTAGACGACGTTCGCGCCGACAGAGAGCTTGTCGTTGTCCTCGGCCGGTAGACGGCCCAGCAGGCGCTCGCCGTCGCCCGTCTGAATGACGGCCAGGCCATAGGGCGCCTCACCGGCAAATTCCGGCGTCGGAACGTTGATGATGGTGTAGCTGACGATCGTGCCGACCGTGTCGGCGAAGGTCTGTGCCTCGGCCATCACTCCGCCTTCCCGAGAACCGTGACGACGCAGGTCGCGCCCGAACCACCCACGTTGTGCGTCAAGGCGATATCGACGCCTTCGAGCTGCCGCTCGCCCGCCTCTCCTCGCAGCTGGAACGACGACTCGACGATCTGACTCACACCTGTCGCGCCCACCGGATGTCCCTTGGCTTTCAAGCCACCGCTGGGATTGACCGGAATCTTGCCGTCACGTCCGGTCGCCCCGGAGACGACCGCGTCGCCACCCTCACCCGGGCCGAAGAAGCCCAGGTCCTCGGTCGCGATGATCTCGGCGATGGTGAAGCAATCGTGCACTTCGGCAAAGCTGATGTCGTCTACCCCGACGCCCGCCATCTTGTAGGCACGCTCGGCGGCTCGTTTGGCGGCCGGCAACGTGGTCAGATCGTCACGCTTGTAGAGGGCCAGCGAGTCGGAAGCCTGACCAAAGCCCATGACCCGAATGCCTGGCTTGTCAAACTTGTCGGCGACATCCTTCGCCACCAGAACCACAGCCGCCGCACCGTCGCTAATCGGCGAGCAGTCGTAGAGGGTTAGCGGATCGGCGATCATGACCGACTTGGCGATGTCCGCGCGGGTAATCTCGCGGTGGAACTGGGCGTAAGGATTGCCCATGGCGTTGTGGTGGTTCTTGATCGCCACGGCATCCAGGATTTCCCGATCTTTCCCGTACTTATCCATGTATGCGCGGGCCATCAGCGCGTAGGCGCCCGGGAAGGTCAGCCCCTGCTTGCTCTCGTTTTCCCAGTCGGCCGCCTCGGCCAGGATCGAGGTGGCCTCGCCGGTCGGGGTCGATGTCATCTTCTCCGCGCCGACGATCAGGACCACGTCGTAGACACCGGCCGCGATGCCCATCATCCCAGCGGCAAAGGCCGTCGAACCCGAGGCGCAGGCATTCTCGAGCCGGGTGCTCGGCACATTGGCCAGCCCGAGCTCCGACGCCACCAGCGGCGCGACGTGCTCCTGATGAATAAACGTGCCGGGCGAGAAGGTGCCCAGGAAGAGCGCCTCGACCTGCTCCGGTTTGGCTCCGGCATCCTCCAACGCGGCCTGAGCGGCCTGCACCGCCAGCTCACGATAGCTCGCCTCGGCCTTGCCGAACTTCGTCTCGGCGATACCGACGATCTGAATCTCGCGCATCCGTCCCTCCTTCACATCATTCGAGCCGCCCTTGATGGATCATCCGTCGCGTGCGGGCCGGACGGCTCTCATCTTCGAGTATCGCATATGGGAATGGTGACGGACTCACGACGAAGCTACGACCTGTCGAGCTGGACGTCCCGGATGTCGACGTGGTGCGCGCGTTCCTTGATATTCAAGGTCTTATGTACCAACACGGGTTTCGAGCCGCATCAATCGACTTCATCATTGAAGTACCGGGCTTTCAGCCCCTGTGAACGGGACTGGGCAAATCCCTGAGACGCAGGGGTTGCTCTTCCAGACGGGTTGCCTAAGGCAAATCTCGCCGGATTGGGGCCGAAACACTTCACTTGGGACACTGTCTAGATTTCTTTCCCTCGCCCCTGACACGCACCCCATCCCATGCGACAATCGGGGCCGGGGACGAGTCAACGAAACGGAGTGACACATGGCCACGACGCCGGACGACGAACTGCGGAACAGCTCGGCCTATTACCACGTGGTGCTCGAGCGCATCCCGCCACGAGCCGAACCGCCCTTCGAAGACGCGGACATGCAGCGGCGTGTCTGGGGCCGCGAGTGGGGCGTGCATAACGATGTCGGCACGCTGAAGCTCTGCGCCCTGCACCGGCCGGGTGACGAGATCAAAATCATGGATCCGGCCAAATACGATCCGTCGATCGCCGCGCTGATCGACGACGACGAGCAGTGGTACTGGCGCGACGAACCGGTCCCGACCTCGACAAGATGCAGGCGCAGCACGACGGACTGGTCAAGGCGCTGGAGAACGAGGGAATCGAGATCGTCTGGGTCGACGGCTCGCCGGGCGACGTCAAGGCCGTCTTCACGCGCGACCAGGCGATCTCCGTCAAGGGCGGCGCGGTCGTCTGCCGCATGGGCCCGGTCGGCCGTGAGTATGGCTACGGCCGTCGCGGCGAGGAAGCCTTCGTCACGCGCACCATCGCCAACCTCGGCATGCCGATCATCCACACCATTCACGGCACCGGCCTGCTCGAGGGCGGCTCGTTCCTCTTCCTGAACGAGACGACCGCCGCCATCGGCATGTCGTTCCGGCAGAACGAGGCCGGCGCGCGGCAGATGGAGCAGGTGCTGGCCGAGCAGGGCGCACGGCTGATTCGCGTCCCATTGACCGGACATTCGCTGCATATTGACGGATGCATCGTCATGGTCGACCACGACAAGGCGATCGTGAACGTGCCCAAGCTCCCCTACTGGTTCCTCGACACGCTGAAGGAGCTCGGCATCCAGCCGATCTACGTCTGGCCGACTGAAGAGAAGGCGGTCAACTGCCTGGCTGTCCGCCCGGGCAAGGTGATCATCGCGGCGGGCTGCCCGCGCACGGTCGAGCGACTGAATCAGGCCGGCGTCGAGACGGTCGAGATTCCGTACGACGAGATCCACAAGAACGGCGGCGGCATCCATTGTTCAACGCTGCCGCTGGTACGCGAGCGAGATTGACCGACGCCGGAACGGGCGGTTCAAACACGGGACAGGAGTGAGGCGATGGCATCCGAGAAGTCGACTGGGCTGGTCTACAGTGACCGCTATCTGCAGCACAACACCAATCCCTACCGGCTCGTCTCCGGTAAGACGCTGCCGTTTGTCGAGGCGGTCGATCACCCGTCGAATCCACGGCTGGTCGAGCGGACCAAGAAGCTGCTCGATTACACCGGCCTGTCGAAAGAACTGAAGCCTCGTCGAACCCTACTACGCCGCGCCGGAGGACCTGACAGCGTTCCACCCGATCGAACTATGTCGAGCGCATCCGGCAGATCAGCGAGTCGGGTGGCGGGGACGCCGGGCAGGGTGCGCCGATCGGTGCCGATTCCTACGAGATCGCGCTGCTGGCCGCGGGCGGGGTGATGGCCGCGGTCGACGCCGTGATGCAGGGCAACGTGTCACAGTGCTACGCGCTGGTGCGGCCGCCCGGACATCATGCCGAGCCGAGTAAAGGTCGTGGCTTTTGCATCTTCGGTAACGTGGCGGTAGCGGCGCGCCATGCCCAGCGCAAACACGGCATCGAGCGGGTCATGATCGTCGATTGGGACGTCCACCACGGCAATGGTACCCAGGCTGCCTTCTACGATGACCCGAGCGTCCTCTTCGTGTCGCTGCAGCAGGACCGGCTGTTCCCGATCGATTCCGGTTTTCCGGACGAGATCGGCATGGACAGCGGTGCAGGGTACAACGTCAACATCGCCCTGCCCGCCGGTTCGGGCGGTGCGGCCTACATATCGGCGTTCCAACGGATCATCGAGCCGCTCGCCGAGCAGTTCAAGCCGGAACTGGTCTTCGTCTCAGCCGGTCAGGACGCCAGCGCCAGCGATCCACTGGGGCGCATGATGCTCGCCTGCGAACACTACCGCACGCTGACCGGAATCATGCAGGGCATTGCCGATCGCACGGCGGACGGGCGCCTGGTGCTGGCTCAGGAGGGCGGATATAGCGAAATCTATGGGCCGTACTGCACTCTGGCGATCTTCGAGGCATTGACGGGACATCTGACTGGCATCGAGGAACCGACGGTCGAAGAGCGGGTCGACGCGTGGCCCGCTTCGCAGCAGGTGTCAGGAGATCAGGAGCAGGCCATTCAGCGGTCGATCGCGGCGCTGCGCGACTACTGGACGCTCTAAGCTCGCATCAGTCCCGGTCGTCGTATTTGCCACCGAGCGCCTGGAGGCTTGCCAGCAGGTCCTCTGGTTTGACCGGCTTCGATAGGAGGGCATTCACTCCGGCGGCCATGGTCATCGCCTGGAGCTTCGGATCGGCCCCACTCGCAATCGCGACGACCGGGATCTCGCCTCGCGCCTTGGCCGCGCTGATGACCTGGAACGGATCGAGCAGCGGCAGGTCGAGGTCGATCACCAGCAGTTCGGGCGAGACTGATTCGAGCAACTCCCACGCCTCGAGGCCGTCGCGGGCTTCGACCACTCGCCAGCCGGCCTGCTCGAGGACCTGCGACAGATTGCGGCGCACCGTGACCGACATGTCGGCCACCAGCGAGAACGGAACGCGTGAAAGGGTCGCAGTGCTGCGCGCCTTGCGACGTCGCGCCGCGCGTCGCGCGTCCAGCAGCTGATCCAGGTCGATGACGAGTGCGGGTTCGCCGGACGCGAGCGTCGCGCTGCCGACCACACCAGAAAGCGTCGATCCCGTCTGTGGGGTGGTGTGGAGTTCGACCTCCTGCACACCCGCGACTTCATCCACCTTGATCAGCCAGTGACTTCCAAGCTGCTCGACGCGGAGCACGGTGCCTCCGGCGTCGCGAACGTGGTACCCGGCTCGCAGTCCCATGATCGCGCCCAGGTCGAGGATAGGCACCCGCACCGCGCCCAAATTCGCGAGGAACGTCGTGCCGTCCTGGTCGATCGACTTGACTGCCGAGCTCGGCACCACCTGCGTCTTGACGAATGGCAATACAAACCGCTCACCAGCAACGGTCACAACGATGGCGCTGAGCGCCGCCATCGCCAGTGGCAGCCGGATTGTCACGGTCGTCCCGCGCCGCAGCTCGGAATCGATCGAGACGGTCCCCTTCATCTCGGCGACGAGCTGACTCACGACGTCCAGGCCGTGCCCTTGCGCGATCTTTCCGTCACGAGTCGACCGTGTCGTCACGCCGGGCAAAAAGATGAGCTGCAGGGCTCGTTCGCGGGTCATCCCGTTTGGCGGAACCGGATAGCCGCTCTCCGCCGCCCGCCGCAGCACCAGACGATCATCGATCCCGTTCCCGTCGTCCGACACCTCGATGACAACCTGAGTACCGTCGCGCCGCGCCTGCAGCCGAATGGTTCCCTGAGCCGGTTTCCCGATTGCCCGCCTGGCAGACGGCACCTCGATCCCGTGATCGACCGCGTTCCGAATGAGGTGGAGCAGCACGGTGTTGAGACGCTCGTGTACCACGCTCTTTACCATCATGCCGCCGCCTTCGAGGGCGAACACGGTGTCCTTGCCCAGCCGGTGCGTCAAGCCGCGCACCGCTCGCTCGAGATTCGGCCCGAGCGCCGCAATTGGCGTCAACTGCAGATTTCGCGCGCTTTCAGACAGCGCTCCGACCACCTGGCCAACCCGAGTGCTGGCGGCGTCGGTCTCAACGCGCAGATGCTCCAGATCTGCGCTGGAAATCGAGAGGTCCGAGATAATCTCCGATAGCTCATCCAGGAGCGGGTTTGATTCGTTACTCTCCTTGAGTCGTTTTGACAGCGCCGTCAGACGGTCGCCCGCGGCGCTGATGTCCTGCACCGCCTGGCTCATCCGCTTGGAGCGATGCTGCTGTCCGGCTGAGCGGACGATCAGCTCGTTGACGTTCCGGTAGAGCCGGTCGAAGGCCTCCGATTCAATCACCAGTTTGTCGGTCGCTTCCGGCGTCTTGTCGATGATGGGTGACTCTGGCTGCACCTGAGAGATGAGCCAGTGGAGATCCGCGTCGAGACCGCGCAGCGAAGCCAGCACGTCGTCGGTGAGCGCCTCGCTTCCGAGCCCGGTCAGCGTCGATTCGACGTGCCAGCATTCGTCGAGGATCACCGAGGCGCCGGCTAGCGCAGACGTCTCCTTGAGCTTGAGCAAGATATCCCAGAGAGCGGCACGCGAGCTGACCGATGAGCGGTCTCGTTCCAGCGCCCGGACAATTGCCGGCAAGCGCCGCGAGACATCCATAATGTCCGTTAAGAAGCGATCAGGATCACCCCGGCTGCGACCTGGCCCCGGACGACCAGTCGGCTCCGTTCCACCATGCTGCCGTTCGAGTACCTGCAGCGCTTCGTAGATCGTCGGCTTGCGCGACGGCTGGTGGCCGTTGGAGTGCATCTGCCCATCTGGCGAATGCTTGCCGTTGGAGTGACCGTTGCCGTTCGGCGCGCGAAGACCCAGGTGATCGGGAGTCAGTGCCCCGGTCTGAAGGGTCGCGGTCTCAAGATTGAACCGCTTGAGAATCCGGTTCGACTCATCGATCAGTTTGTCCAGGGTGTTTGACGCCGCGGACGAAGGGTCCGTGCCGTCGACGATCTGAGCGATCGCTCGCCCACAGCGGAGACAAAAATCGACGACATCCTCGGCTGGAAGCGAGTTCGAGCCATGAATCGACTGGAACATGAACGACAGGCGGGCCGCTAATCGCTCTACTGGCCTGATTCCGGCAACCGCCGCGGACGCACGGAGCGCCTTGGCGCCAACCAGCAGGTCGCTGACCGTTTCAGTCCGCTTGGGATCGGATCGCAGCGTCTCGGTCTGAATGACATAAGATGCCAACAGGTGCCGCATCTCCCGCATCCGGGTAGCTTGCAGTATTCCGGTAATCGGTTCGATCACAGGCAAGCTGGCCGATGCCTGGTGCGTCGGTACATCACAGGGATCGGTATCGCCGTCACCCATCGCTTCGAAGATTCGGGCGACCTCATCCGGGTTATTCAAGTCGACCTGAACGAGGTAATCCGTGCCGCGCCGTGGCATCGACGTCAACGTATTCTTGGCATGGCTGAGAATTGGGCCAGTATCCGCACCGGTCGCCAGGGCATGGACCACGCGTGAGAGGTCCGCCGCGGCTGAGGTAACGAAGTGGCCGAGGTATGGCGCCGGGGCCGACGTCTCGGTCAGAGCCAGGGCAACTGCTTCTTCGACGAGCGCCGCCGCTTCGACCACGGCGTGCGCGTCCGCGTCGGCGGCAATCTGGCGGACCTTATTGAGCGTGTTGAGTATCGACTCAACCGTGTCTCGATCGGGAGATTCTCGCTGCATCTCCATGGCACCCAGACAGACAACGTCCACATGTTGCTGGATGTCTCCCGCAACCTGGGCGATCGCGCTGTTCTCCTGGGATGCCGATACCATTCCGGCTACCTCGCTCACGAAGTCGCGATGCTACCGATCAGCGCTCCACTGGTCCCCGCGTGTGCCCGCGCGGACCGTTGGCGCCGAGATGCAGCACCTCCGAAATAGAGGATAGCCGACCTCCCCGAATCTCTTCCTGAGTTATTGGTCCTGATACAGAACCGCGATGACGACGCGGAAATCAGACGATCGTACCGTGACTTGCGGGCGAACCTGACAACGGGTTCTCAGCCTGGCCGAGCCACCAGCGCCAGGATGCCGGGGAGTCGCACATCCAGCATCGTCCAGGAGTCGCCGCGGTCGGTTGAGTGCCACATCTCGCCCGTCCGCATGCCCACGAACAGTTCACCCGGTCGATCAAGCGGAGACAGCAGGGCGTAGGGCATATCGGCAGATGGCGAGGGAAAATCACCGTTGAGCGCCTGCCAGGGCTCATTGCCGCGGTGACGGTAGAGGACGGCATCCGCGCTCTCCCGGTCACCGTGGGCGAAGCGCGCGCTGTGAGTTGCCGACACGTACCAGAGATCTGGGTCGGCCGGGTCGACCGCCAGGCCCCAGACGTAGTGACGGTCCATGCCGTCGTCCACCGGATGCCACGTTTCACCAGCGTCCTCACTGGCCGCCACGCCACCACCCGCAGCTTCGTAGACCCGGTTCGTCGCTTTCGGATGCGACACGATCGAGTGGGAATCGTGCTGGGAGCCCGGCTTGCGGTCTTCCCACGTCTCGCCGCCGTCGGTGCTGCGCATCACGCCGCCCAGCTCGATCCCAACGAAGAGAACGGCCGGATCCTGCCAGTGTGGGGCGATCCAGCGGACATGCGACGTCCAGGGCCGCGGCGGGAACGACCAGGTCGGTGAACTGGGAATAGCACGCAGCGTCGGGAGATCTTGCCAGGTCCGGCCGCCATCCCGGCTCCGGTAGAGTGAGCTGGGTTCGGTACCGGCATAGACGGCGCCGATACCGTTCGAGCGATCCGACGGGCTCACCGCGACCGAGAGGATGCGCTCGTGTGGAATCCCCTCGCCTGCCGGGTGCCAGTGCAGTCCACCGTCGTCACTACGAAACAGGCCGTTATCGAAGGTGCCGGCATACATCTGGTGGTGGTCGTTCGGGTCCATGGCTAGGCATTGAACACCGGTACCCGTGAGCACCGACTTGACGGACCACGTCCCACTCGAATCGGATGAGATCCGCACCACGTCGTTCCCGGTGGCCGCGAAGAGCGTCCTCATGCTGGATCCTCCCATCGGTGAGCTGCCTGAACGGGCGGTGAGGCACACGTTGCGCAATCACAGGCATCGTGCGACTCGGCGATGCCCTCATGATAGCCCTCAGTGGCAATGGCTGTCGCGGACCCGACCCTCAGAGCGATCAGCTTTCGACGTGGCTCTTACGCGGATTATTCATCTCGCCCGCGGTGAACGGGTTGTCCCAGCTCACCCCTCCGCGCGCAAACCGGTTGGGGTCGAACGGGTCGAGATCAAACGCCGCGCGGCCATGAAGAATCACCTGTGCCAGGGCCTTGCCCGTCGCCGCGCCCCAGGAGAAGCCGCCGCCGTTGAACCCCGCCGCGACATAGAGCCCGGTAATCCCGCCATAGGGGCCGATCATCGGCAGGCCGTCCGCCGTGAATCCCATGATTCCGGCCCAGTTGCGTACGACTTTCAGTGAACGCAGCGGTGGAAAGAGTGTGGCGATGCAGGAGCCAATTCCCTTGAGCACGGGCGGTGTAACTCGCTCCTCGTATGAACCAAGTCCCTCGTTGATATCGAGCCGGCGGAAACCACCGCAGAGGATTTGCCCGGTCGCGGTCTGCCGTCCGTATTCTTTGTCGAAATTGGTGCCAAACGGGTGACGCACGACCTCCCCGACCGCTTCGGTGACCAGGATCTGTCCACGCGCCGGAACCAGCGCGCCCTGGGGAAGATCGTCGAGCAGGGTTGGAGTCCAGGCGTTGGCCGCAACTACCACCGTCGCCGTCGCGATGGTGCCCGCTACCGTCTCGACGCCCTGAACGGCGCCTCCGGTCTTGACGATTCCCGTCGCGGGAGTCCAGGGATAGAACTCGGCACCGAACGTACGAGCCCCATTGGCCAACGCGTGAACCAGCTGGAACGGCCACAGGTGGCCGCTGCTCCGGGCGAACTTCGCGCCAAGCACCTTGTCGGAGATGACCGGAACCATCGACTTCAGCGCGGGAAGGTCGAGCATCTCGACTTCCGAGCCAAGCTCACGCTGGGCGCGCGTACTGGACCGGAGGTGTTCGAGTTGTTCCTCGTTCGTGGCGATGTCAAGCGTCCCCGGCAGCCGCAGCGAGAAGTCGTCCTCCATCTCACGTGGAAGCTCTTCCCGGATCATGCGCAAGTTCTCCGAGGTCAGCGCATAGACAGCGCGCCCGGTCTCCGTGTGCATGGCCGAACCAGCGCCGGTCATCCCGCCGTTCCGACCGGAAGCCCCCGAGCAGATGCCGCGCTTCTCGACCACGACGACGCGCTTGCCGCGTTTGGACAACTGGTAGGCAATCGAGCAGCCCACCAGCCCGGCGCCAATCACGACCACTTCCGCATCTTGTGGGACCGAACGCCGCTCTTCCGCCACTGCATCTCCTTTGTCCTGGTAAGGCGCCCTCCCTGTCAGAGATCGAATATCTACTCGCTCGCTGACAGGCGAGGCGCGACTCGTCTGGTGGATCGGTGGACGAAGTATGTTTCCAGGTTGAACGACGTTACGTCACCGATGGTCCATCATAGCAACAGGGGCTGGATCTCGCGACCGCGCGGTATCAACCCGCGAAGAGGGATCGGAACACCTCGGCCACCAGGCTACCGGCGATCAGGACAACAACCAGCACGGCGACAAAGAGGAGGATGAAGAGAAGAAACTGTGTCAGGGCCGAACGGTGCGCGCGGCGCTGGGCTCGGATCATCTCCGGGCTCAGCGGTCGTTGTCGTGGCTGCTGGGCGGCCCGTTGTCCGGGAGAATTGCCTGTATAACGCTGGAACAGGGCGTCGTTGATCAGTCGAGAACGCATGACGGCGTCATATTCTCGCCGGACTTCCGGTTTGCTCAATACGGAATAGGCCTCGTTCAGGAGTTTGGCTCGCTCCTCTCCCCTTTCGCGGGCCAGCTCCTCGCTGAACCGATCCGGATGCGAGGCGCGCATGAGTTGCCGGTAGGACTGGGTAATCTCGCTCCGCGTGGCGGTATACGGAACGTCGAGAACTTCGTAGTAGTTAATGTCGGTGTCAAATCGGCGCGAATTCGACATTGCGTGTTGTGTGTCCCGGTCGTGCAGCGCATGCGTTCAGATGCCCGGCACAATTGTACGGCGACCTTAACTCCGCATCCGGCTACAAACAGTGGCTCGCGCGAACTGGGCTACGAGCCCGACATGGAAAGATCACGACGACAGTCTCGGCAAGCTGAGTCGTCGTGGCTGAACGCGCACAGGGTGAAGAACCGAAATCCTCGAAAACCGCGCGAGCGATGGGTCGAGCTTCTCACCAAACGTCAGGGGGACACTCGCTGGTTCGAACCAGTTGTGCGCTGGCAGCGTGACGGTTCGAGAGCCACCGGGATCACGCAACCATGGTCTCAAAGCGGTGCTTGGACTGGGGCAGCCGGACGTTGGAACAATCGCGATAATGGTAAGATGACGATGTGTACATCGCGATCAAGGTGACTGTCGGGCCGGGGCAATGGAGGATTGCGACAGCGAATCTGGTGACTGCATGAGTCCGAATGCGACGCCTGGCCGCCTAAATAATCAACATCCCCACTTCGCCTTCACGGACATCCGTCAACGCTGTCACGACAACGCGCACCACGATGACTGAGTGCCACAGCGACCGGCGAGGACGGCGTTGGTCGAAGTCTTGCCGATCCGCTCTTCGTGAGTTGAAAGGAGCCCAAGATGCCACACCCCAAACGTGAATCCATCACGGAACTTCTCGGTAAGGAGTTCTACACACCAGAAGAAGCTTCTGACTTACTTGACCTCAGCACGTACGTGATCCGGCGCGCATGCTGGGACGGAGCGCTTAAAGCCAACATCGTCGAGCATCACATCGTCAGCATCAGGCGTGACGACCTGCTCAAGTGGCTCGACACCTGGGAGCATCTCTAATCCGGCTTTGAACTTGCGGACGTATCGTGGCTCACGAGGCAAGAGTTTCGCGGTGTTGAGCGGCCGCATCGCGATGTTAACGATTCCCCTCATCCCCGGCGCGCGGCTGGGAGAACATAGCCATGCTGGCTGATAGACAGTCGCGGCGACAACCGATGCCGCTCCGGCACGTCCGCTGCTGTCACCCTGGGAGTTGTTTTGGATCTTCAACGACAGTCCGCAACCCATCCGACGTCCGACATGAAACAGGACGCCATCACTCCCGAACATCCGAGATACCGGGGACAAGCGTTCATCGACGTCTTCATTACGTCGGCCCTGGCGACCTGTTCCCGCGTGGCGAGTTGGGTCCCCTGGACAGTTTGGCACCTCGTCGCGTCGATGATCGGATTCCTCGCGATGTTGCTCGGCTGGCGCAAGACGGTGCTCGCCAACGTCCGGCACGCTCGGTCCGATAATCCTCCAAACCCGCTCGTGGCCTGGTACATTGGCATGCAGCAGATCGCCAGCCACGTCAAGACGGTCGTGAGCGTCCTGCAGGCAAGCAGGCACGCTGCCGCTGCCGACCATGAATTGCGCGTCGAGGGTTTGGAACATCTCGTGCCGCATCTCGGCCAGCGCGGCATCATCATCGTGGCGCCGCACGCCGGGCCCTATCCCACGCTCGGAATGATGGCCAGTCACTGGCTTCGCAAGCGCTCGTTCACGGGCGAATTTGCCGTCGTTGTGCGCTTGTTCGAGCCGCTTCACTCCCAGGCGTTGATGCGCTGGTTTTCCCGCTGCTTTCATGAGGCGGGCGTGAGCGTGATCGACGCGGACGCGCCTCCTCGTCAGCTGGCGCGCCGCCTGCGCACGATCCTCAGCGAAAAGGGCATTGTGGTCCTCTTCGTCGACGAACCGACGCCGACACCATCAATGCTCATCCCCTTCTTCGATTCGGCGATTCGCTTGCCTGCCGGTCCGGTGCGCCTGGCCAAGGCAACTGGCAGCCTCATCATCCCCAGCATCGCCACTTTTGGCCGCGGCAGCGACGTGACGTTGCGCGTCGCCGAACCAATCGAACCAGAGGCGAAAATTGAGTCGACGTTGACGCACGTTGGACGTTCTCTCGAGCGGTTAATCAGCGAGCACCTGGACCAGTGGAGCATGCTGACACCTGTCTGGCCGGAAACCATCGCCGGGCCGGCGCCACACGGCCAGAGCTATGCCGATCTGCACGTCCACACCATCGGTAGTGACGGGCTCCTCGTCGTCGACGACTGGTCGATGCAGGCATCCGAGACCTCCCTGGCGCTGATCGCCGTGACCGATCATGATCACATCGCGACCGTACGACGCTGGCATCAAGTGCACCAGGATGACTCGAACAATGTACTGCCCGGCGTCGAGATCACCGCTCGCGGGCGGATCGTGCATATCGGCATCCTCTTTCCGAACGAGGTTCCGACGACGCTGCCGAAACCTGGCACGCCGCTACTCGACGTCATGCGCTGGGCACGGTCCATTCCTGGCAGCGTCATCGTTCTGGTGCACCCGTTGCCCCTGCTGTGGAGAATCCAGCTCCGGCGCATGGCCCGCGCGGGCCTACTGCCGGACGCGATCGAGACGCGTTTCCCTCTGGCGTTTTGGCGGACCCCGGCCATCGAAGCAGCGGCCAGGAAGTACAACCTCGCCATGCTCGGCGGGACCGACGCTCACCTGATCCCCGATCAACTGGGCAAGTACGTGACAGTCTTTGCGGGTCAAACCGTCGACGACCTCGTCCGGGCCATTCAGGAGCGAACGACCCAGGGCGTCGTCCGTCCGGTCGAGGCACATGTGCCGCTCACCGTCTACGCCATGCAGTCGATCTACAGCTGGATGCTCCCGTTCAAGTCGATCCCATGGGTTGCTCGAACGCGCGAGCGAATTCTGATGACCGCGCGCAGGAAGGCTATGGCATCGTCAAAAGTCGGGCGGCGCGCGTCGAAGTCGGTCCCATTGCCGACGGATGATGCACTCGTGTTGGGGGCGGCGAGCGGCGATCAGAGAACCGGATAACGAATCTCGATCGTGAGCATTACCGCACCTGCGGTGACGATCAGGGCTAGCCAGACAATCGTGGTTGTCAGCTCGGTTCGGATAAGCTGCGGCAAGGGGAGATGGCGCTGCTTGAACACCCGGCGCGCCAGGCGAAAATCGCTGATCGCGACGAGCAGTAGACCAATAGCAATTGTCGCCAGGATTCCGAGCCAGGTCCAGAGAATCAGCGGCGGAAGTCCGCCCAGCCCATGTTCCAGCGACTCGTCGTTGTTAATCGCCGACTGGACCATGTAGAAGATGATTCCAGAGACAACGATGAGCGCGACTGCTGAGCGGACGCGCAGAACGCGGCCCCGAAGTGTCCCACCCCGATGCACCCACCATGTAGCGGCGGCAATCACGAGCAGCACGGGCAAGATAATCATGGCAACGTGCTCAAAGTGCGTGTACTGGCTCGCGATCCGGCTGACGTCATTTCGCAGGAAGAACCCGATGGTCAGCGGCAGTCCCGCCCAGATCAGCGCGGCGGGTGACGCGCCGATCACGTAGTCCCGGAACGGGATTCGGATGAGACCCGTTCCAATGGCGACGTACATCCGGGCGATTGGCAGCAGGCGGCCAACGAAGACGATGCCGACGTCGTGACCGCCGAATCTTTTGCGCCAACCTTCGAGGAATTCGCGGCTGCGCTCTTCATGAGTGCGCAACAATTTCCCCAGCAGCCGGATCCCACCAGTACGCGCGACGAGATGCAGCGTCGTCGTCCCGGCGATATCGGCCAGCATGACAACGATCAATCCGACGATCAGCATCGGGTACGAGTGAATCGCGAATGCGCCGCCGAGCATCAGCGCGACTTCAACGGGAATACCGGTGGGCACGCCCAATTCGCCGACGAAGACCATGAGTGCGACGATGATGATCCCGTAGTGAACGATTAGCGGCTGAATGGTCGGCGCTCCCCTCGCGGATGATCTCCAGGTTCGTGACGAATCCCCACGCCTAACCATACCGGACGTAGATCAAAAAAGAATTGGGAATTCCTGTCTTCTGCGGGTTCCGTCCGTACGGCATGCCTGCGTTCTGGGTGAGCGTAGCCGAGTCCGGTCAAAATGCGCAATCCGGAGGCTCAGGTGTCGACGTGGTGGGGCGGCCCGGATACAATCGCCTACGGCCCGGAGGCTCCAGGGATTTGGTGGAAGCCGGGAACAACAATTCACAGACGGATACCGTGAGAGGAGCATCCATGGCGGCAGTGGTCCCGAGCGAATTGGTCGGATCTCGAATCCGGCGCAAGGAGGATCCGCGTCTCATCACCGGATCGTCCACCTACGTCGATGACGTACGTCTTCCTGGCACGCTCAACCTCGTCTTTGTTCGCAGCATCTACGCGCACGCGAAGATCAACGGCATCGACGTTTCTGACGCTCGTGCAATGCCTGGCGTGGTGGCAATTATCGACGGCAAAGACCTTGACAATTATTTCGAGAGCCTGACCGGTGTCCCCGGCTCCTGACCCGGGGACGCCACGAGCGGAAGTTCTGGCGACCGATACCATTCGCTATCTGGGACAACCGATTGTGGCCGTCATAGCCGAGACGCAGTACCAGGCGCGCGACGCCGCCGACGCTGTGGTGGTCAGCTACGAGTCGCTGCCGACCGTCACAACCGTCGAGGACGCGGTCAAGGAGGGCGCCCCCTTGATCTGGGCGGGTGCCGAGGGCAACGTCGGTGTTCGCTGGGAGCACACCAACGGTGACGTAGAGGCCGCGTTCAAGAATGCCGAGGTGATCGTCAAGGAGCGAATCAAGAGCCAGAAGCTGGCCGGAGTCCCGATGGAGGGACGGGCCGTTCTGGCCGCCCCCGACGCGATGACCCGTGGCCTGACCGTCTGGACCTCGACTCAGGCCGCCCACGGCGTCCGCACGGCACTCGCAAAGAAACTCGGACTGCACGAATCGCAGGTGCGCGCAATCGCGCCGGAAGTTGGCGGCGCGTTCGGCGTCAAGATTGGCGCCTACCAGGAGGACTACGTCGTCTCGGCCATGGCGCTCAAGATGCAGCGGCCGGTCAAGTGGATCGAAACCCGCAGCGAAAACTTTCAGGCGACCAACCATGGCCGCGCTCAGAACGCCGACATCGAACTTGCAGGCGATAAGAGCGGCAAGATCCTCGCCTACCGCCTGACCGTGGTGCAAGATCTGGGGGGCTTCCCCAAGGGAACCTTCCTCCCGGCCACGACCGGCAGCATGGCTGTCGGGTGCTACGACATCCCGGCCGTCGAGTTGCACACTTCGGGCGTCTACACCAACACCATGGCCGTTGGGGCCTATCGCGGCGCGGGACGACCAGAAGCCGCCTACTACATCGAGCGCGGCATGGACCTGTTGGCCGATAAGCTCGGCATGGACCCGGCCGAGATTCGCCGGATCAACTTCATCGCGCCGAACAAATTCCCGTACGACACCCCGACGGGTGAGCGCTACGACACCGGGGATTACGCCAAAGCTTTGACCAAGGCACTCGACGTCGCCAAGTACCAGGAGCTGCGTACATTCCAGAAGGAGCAGCGCGAGCAAGGCCGATACATCGGCATCGGCATGGCCTCCTACGTCGAGATTTGCGGTTTCGGCCCCTGGGAGAGCTCGACGGTGCGGGTCGAGCCGAGCGGCGACGTTTCGGTCTTCACCGGAATCTCACCACATGGCCAGGGTCAAGAGACAACGTTCGCGCAGATCGTGTCGGACCGGCTGGGCGTCGACTTCGACCGCATCGTCGTCTACCACGGCGACACCAACAACACGCCGCAAGGTCGTGGCACGATGGGCAGCCGCGGACTGGCGATCGGCGGCAGCGCGGTGGTCATGTCGGTCGACAAGCTCCGCGAGAAAGCGCGCCGCATCGCGGCAAACCTGCTCGAAGCCAACGTCGATGACATCGAGCTTGTGAATAAGAAGTACCAGGTAAAAGGCACGCCGGACCGGGCCGTTACCATGGACCAGATCGCGGCCAACGCCTACAGTGGTCGAGTTCCGGCGGATCTCGATCCTGGCCTGGAGACGACCGATTTCTTCCGGCCCGAGGACGAGACCTTCCCCTTCGGCACCCACATCGCCATGGTCGAGATCGTGCCGGATACCGGCGAGGTCAAGTTGCTGCGCTACGTCTCGATCGACGACTGCGGTTTCATCGTCAGTCCGTTGCTGGTCGAGGGCCAAGTTCACGGCGGTCTGGCGCAAGGCATCGCCCAGGCACTGCTCGAAGAGATCCACTATGACGAGAACGGCCAGATACTGACCGGAACGTTGATGGACTACTCCATTCCGAAGGCGGATCGCTTCGTGATGTTCGAGACGGATCACACCGAGACGAAGACGCCGCTAAACCCGCTCGGCGCCAAGGGTATCGGTGAGGCCGCCACCATCGGGTCGACTCCCGCCGTGGCCAACGCCGTCATCGATGCGCTGGAGCCGTTCGGCGTCACGCACCTCGACGTGCCGATGACCTCACAGAAGGTCTGGAACGCCATCCACAGCGCGAAGTAGCGCTCTCGCGATCACGAGGAGACAATGCGAACCCTGGGCGAGGAGCACTCTCGCCCGGGGCTGGCTGTTTTGGACCGCTCAAGACCACGGCGAAGCCCTGAACGGAAAAAAGACTGTGAGACGGTACCGGTCGGCCGCTCTCATGACTACTTCTTCGATTTCATCAAGACGCCGGGCCTGGACAACCTCCAACTCATCCAAGCAACGGTCAGCAAAGAGTAGGACGTTGGACACGAGAGCTCCGGCCTTGCGGGCTCGGTAACGGATTCCGACCACGTCGTGCAATTGCTGATAGATCGCCAATGCCCACGATTGGCACGCCGTGTAGTCATCACCGATGGAGATTCGCTCGTCGAGATCGAGCCTGGCCAAAACCTTGATGTCGTGAAAGTCAATCAACGGTAATGGGGAGCGAGGTCGCATTACCAGCAGGAAACGTTGCCCTTCGTGGAGTCCGAGGCGACGTCCGCGTTCCACAAAGACTTCAGCTAAGGCGCCAATATCGAGCGCGCAAGTGTAGAGTGCCGGATATTCGCCCGATGGCGCATCGAATCGATAGCGCGGCTGTCGATGCGTACGGGTGTGAAGAACCGGATCGTCGGTGATGCGCCAGAGCGGTTCGCCCCAGAGTAGCGGCTCCAATAGTGGAAGCGTTGCCGGTGGTCGCCGAAGCGGCACGGGACCAGGAGTCGAAGCGTGACTCACCGGTCAGAAAGGGCCGAGACCGGAGGAAACCAGCACCTCGATAACTCGATCCACCTCTCCTTCGGCCAGCACCTCATGCGGCGCGCGCCCACCTAACCGGTCATTCGGCTCAACCATGAAAAAGTGAAGTTCGACCGGATCCATGCCCACCTCGCGAGCCGCGTCGAGCAGCCGGGGGAGGTCTGAGATCGGCTGAACTGGCATGCCGGACTTGAATTGCCAGAAGGGGTAAAGATTGGGAGCCCCGTCTTGCATCTGAATGGCGAGTAGTCGACCCTGCGAAACCAGCTGATGAAGTCGCTGCCGGGTGACATTCATTCCATTCCGCACGACCGTGCCACGAACAGACTGCTTCACCAGACGTGCCTGATCCTCGAGCACGCGTTCGAGGTTCCGCGTTCGAGCCTCCGCCATGGACCAGGATCGGGACTCATCCACGCTCGCACTGTCCTCGACAAACTCGTCAACAAGTGGCACCAATTCTTGAAGCGGAGTCTCGATCACGACTTCTGCCACGCGCTCGAGCAGTATGCGACGTGAACCCTGTTCTGCTTTCGGTAGAGCGGCAATCCGCTGCTCGACAATCTCCAATGCGCTCGCCATGATCACCACATACCATTCGTCGCGACTTCATCGTCCATATCGACTGGCACCGTTGTATGCAAAACGAAACCTCGCCTGAAACAGGTGCACGCTCAAAGGTTACCAGAGAACGTCAAGTGCGTCAATTCTGTCACCGCCCGAGTCTCCTTAGTTCGCCGTTGAGCCGGTAGGCGAAGGTCCTCGCCTCATCACACCTCCACCCTCCCGCGAGCCAGCGATGGCGTTCGCATCTGCATGAGTGAGACGCCGATGCCGTACGTCAAGAACTCGCCTTCAGGAATGATCTCGATGACGCAAGCATCACTTCGTCGTTCCGGAGGGAGCAGGGACGAAAGTGCCTTCTCGAGATTGCTGCCCACGAGCGATGCCGCTGGGCGAACGATCGCTTCAGCCTGGAAACTGATCGTTGCGGGCGGGATCGGCATGAGGAGCGTCAACAAGCCGCCACGCCGCACGGGTACCGTCAGCGACACGTGTGAGTTCAACGCAATGTGACGAGCTTTCCAGCTATCTGGGGCAACCGCGAGGTAAAGCCGCTGCCCAACCGTAGCGTAGACGACCCCGCTCGAACGGGGCTCGCCATGTGGCGTAACGTAGCTGATGACGGCAAAGGACGCCCGTGCGATTGCGCGCCAGACGTCGTGCGTCGTGACCGGCGCACCGGTGCGGACTTTCAAGACCTGCTCAGCTTCAACGGGCCTCGAAGGCGCGGTCTCAGTCGGTCGAGGTGTCAACGTCGTTGTCATGCGAGTTCCTCCGATTCACCTGTTCGATTCCAGACCGCACGCGTAGGCTCACGTCGCAGAGTGAAAGACTGGATAGACGTAGCGATAGAACTTGCCCAGCTCAATCGCCAGGTGCACGGGCGAGAGCTTGCGCTGGGTTGGGTCAGCGTGCTGGAACATGCCGAACTCGGTGTAGCGAAACCCTTCGCGTCCCGCGAGCATCTGACTCAGCCGACGCGACTCGCCCACCGGGATCACATCGTCGTCCCGGTCATGCCCGACCACGATATGGCATGCGTGGATGTCATTCAGATGGCGATCCGGCGACATCGCGTTGAGCCGCTGCCGCATCCCCGCCGGGAGATCATCCAGCGCTTGCCTCACCTCATGGATGTCCTCTGCCGTGAAGAGCCGGTAGATGGCCTGCCCATCGCCGGAGAGTCTCGATACGTCACACTTGATCGACGGGTCGGCGAAAACATCCTCCAGCAATACGGCCTCGTCCGGGTCGAGCATGCTGATAAACGAGCGCCAGTAAACGTGACGGGTCAACTGGTCAACCTGCCACGGGACACGCTCCGTGCCGTCCATGCGCGTGCCAGTCGCGATGTCTTCGGCCAGAGTCCACATCGAAGCAAATGGCGCGAAGGCCGCCACAAAGGCGAGCCGATCGCGAATTAGTGGTTGCTCGGCTGCCAACAGAGCGAAGGACCCGCCGACACAGGTACCGAGAAGTCCGCTCTTCCCCTCAAAGACGTCCGGCCGCGCCATCAGGGCGTCGTATGCCAGTGCGATGTTCTCACCGTCGTCCGGGTCGAGACGGAAGTCGCGCATAGACGGTGACCAGTAGAGAAGCGCGGCAAACCCGGCGCGTGCCAGCGCCTCGCCCAAGCGTGGAACCTGCGGGTGATCGACCTCGAACGGCACAACGCCGAGACAGACGACCACACCGGGATGCGGCCCGCCGGTTGATGGCCGGTAGAGATCCCCTTCGGCTTCACCACATACCGTCGGGTAGCACAGCCGCTCCACCACCGGCGACGGCGTGACCCGGTTAAGGGGCTTCGACGGAAGCATCGGAAGCACTTTGAGGAAGAAGACCGTCGCCTTCATGGCCGCCGAGGCCGACCGAAGCGGGCGACGAATGCTTGCTGGAATAGCGCCGGTTGCGATTGCCATGGTGAAGCCCTCCCGCGGTTGCCTCACCTGTATCCCCACCGGCGTGTCAATGTCGTTACAGCGTGCGCAGCTCATGTCACAGAACGGTACGAAGACGCCGCTCCGGTCTCTCATCGAACATTGAAGATGCGACGCTGCGTCTTCCGACGCTGACGATGTATTGATCGACGTACCGTTTCACTCTCGCCGGCGTCACGTTAACGTTCTCATCCGTGAGTGCCCAATCCAATCACCCGCCCTGCTGCGTAGTCTGAGCAGAAACCCGGCACCAGCCCAAATGTTGACGCGCCGAAGGCACGCTCAACCGAGACGCGATATGGCCATGTTCGATCAGCCCGTTCGAGGCTTCGGTCTCCCAATTCAGCGCTTCAGAACGCGACCACATGAGCAAGAGATTCGCACTCGCGTTGCGATATTGGTGGCAACCTGCTCGTCAGCTTGCACTCCAGGACTAGAATGAAGAGGAACGCGATCAATCTCTCAATACTCCGCCCGGAGGTGCATCCATGTCTATCCGTCGGTTC
This sequence comes from uncultured Chloroflexia bacterium, assembly GCA_963728335.1. GTDB lineage: Bacteria > Chloroflexota > Chloroflexia > Thermomicrobiales > Thermomicrobiaceae > CALAGB01. The sequence continues at coordinate 1,328,133 of CAVSJP010000002.1, read as the reverse complement.
CGGCTTTGGGACGTTGTTTTCGTATTGGTGTTAGTCGCGACCATTCCGTTGATTATCGATAACTTCAGCGCGGGCCGTTACAGTCTGGTCGTGCTGACGCTCCTCTTCCTCGGAGGTGGCCTGGGCATCGTGGGCTATAGCCTGCGCCACGGCGACGCGATCGGCCCGATCTGGCCCGGGCGACTGACCGCGGCCACCACGACAACCGACGATCGCGTGCCGGGTACGAATGAGATCCAGCGGTCCGAAACCGGCCGTCTGCACAGCTGGCTGCTGCACGGGATCGTGTCTGGATTCGTCGCCACGATCATCCTCAGCATTGGACTACTCATCGCGTACGAAATCGCTCTGCTGGTCGGGTCTCAGGCCGCTGGCGCGTCGACCGTTGAGCGTTGGTTCTGGGCTCTCACGCATAATCCGGTCACGTCGTCGGCACGACTCGACCTGCCAGTGGCGCTCTTGCTGAACTTCGCGGCCGGGGTCGGCTGGGCGGTGATCTACGGCGGCTATGTGGAACCGAGGCTCTCAGGACCCGCGTGGCGCCGCGGAGTCATCTTCTCCCTGATCCCGTGGGTCCTCTCGCTGATCGTCTTCCTGCCGCTTGTCGGCGCTGGATTCCTGGGGATGTCGCTGCATGCCGGTCCGCTCCCGGCGATCGGCAACCTTTTGGCTCATCTCCTCTATGGCGCGACGCTCGGAGCTGTCTTCGCTGGAGAGCAACTGGTCAGAATAACCGGTGAACAAGAGGACGCCGAGGACGTCGACACGGTTGTACGGGCCGAGCGTATGATGGCGACGGGCATCCTTCCCGGCTTCATCCTGGGCGGTGTCATCGGGTTAGCCGGAAGCCATTCCATCGCCCCGGGCTACGATCCGTGGCTGGTCACCGTCCTCGGGGCCATGGCTGGCGGCGCCATCGGCATGCTTGTGGGGTCATTTGCCGGGTTGAGCGACCCCGGGGTCGGTGACTGACCCGCGATCTGCGAATCGCCCGGCTTACCACGCATCCCAATGCACGATCGACTCGAGTGGCGCGCGCGGGGCCGGCTTGAAATCGGTTCCCTTGGTGTAGGCCAGTGGAATGAGTGCCGCCTGCATCACGTCGTCATAGGGAATCCCAAGAACCTCAGCCGCCTCTCGCTCGTGGGGTAGGTGCAGCGTCGTCCAGACGGTGCCGAGCCCGCGTGCTCGCGCCGCCAGCATGAAACTCCACGCCGCCTGGATGATCGATCCCCAGCGCGACGCCTGAGCACTGCCGGACATTCCGTCGGTTCGTCCCTGAATGCAGGGGATCACGTGCACTGGTACGTCCTGCATGTGCTCGGCCAGGTACTCGGAGGAACTGGCGACCCGTTTCTGCACCCTGGCGCGGTCAGCATCGTCCGCCTGAACCCGGCCAGCAAACCCCGAACTCGAGCGATAGGCGTTCCAGCCCTTGCGATAGAGGTCGGCCAACGCCTGCCGCTTCTCTGGATCGGTCACGATCACGAAGTGCCAGGTCTGGGTATTCGAGGAGGTCGGCGCCTGCTGCGCTATCCGCAGACACTCTTCGATCACTTCTCGCTCCACCGGGCGGTCCAGATCAAGCCGTTTGCGGACCGATCTCGTCGTCGACAACAACTCGTCGGGGTTGAGTGGAAGTAGCGGCATGAATGCGTCCCTCCATGTGAGATAGCGACAAATTCAGATGATTTCAATCCATCTCGTTCGAATCACCCTACCGTCCTTCGGATCGCTTGTCGATGGCAAGGTCTGGGTGAGCTGTCATATTCGGCACTGCGCCGGATGGCTTCATCGCTCGAACTCGGGCCGAACCATGGCACGACTGGTGCAGCGGGATCAGCCGACAGTTCGAATCACGGAAGCCTGTGGCCAATCGAGTCAGTCGCCAGAATTTGTCTCGATGTCTGACATCCAGTGCTCCAACCGTCGACGAAATTCAGCGACCAGCCTAGAATGGGAATCGACCATTCGTGAAACAACCGCAACGCACGGCAGGAATGTGTTCCGCCGGCCAGATCGAAGGGAGTGGGCATGGTTCTAAGTAGGATGATGGGCGCACGTGTCCGTCGCAAGGAAGATCCTCGACTCATTACGGGAACGGCCACCTACGTCGACGACGTGCACCTCCCTGGCATGCTGCACCTGGCCTTTGTTCGCAGCCAACACCCGCACGCCAAAATCACGGGCATCGACACCTCGGAGGCGACGAATGTCCCCGGCGTCGTTGCCGTCTTCACCGCTGACGACCTCAAGAAGGTCCTCGGAGCCACTGAGGCCGCGGCTGGTGAGGGAGAAGTGCCGGATCGCGATTCGGATGGCGGAGTCCCCGAACGATTCCCGATGGCGGCTGACACCGTTCGCCACGTTGGTGAGGCCATCGTCGCGGTGGTCGCCGAGACCGACTACGCGGCCCGCGACGGCGCCGACGCGGTCGTGGTGAACTACGACACGTTGCCCGTCGTGGTGGACATGGACAAAGCCATGGAGGACGGCGCCCCCCAACTGTACGACCAGTACAAGAACAACATCTGCGCCAACTTCGATCATTCGCAGGGCGATGTCGATGCGGCACTGAAGAGTGCTGAGGTCGTCGTCAAGAAGCGCCTGGTGAACCATCGCGTTGCCGGAGTTCCGATGGAGCCACGTGGCGTGGTCGCGACGCCCGAGCCAATGATCAACGGCCTGCGCTTCTGGACCTCAACGCAGGCGCCGCACTGGAACCGGAACGACATTGCCAAGACCATGGGTTTCTCGCAGTCGCAGGTGCACACCATCGCCCCGCAGGTCGGAGGCGGGTTCGGCGTCAAGATCGGCTCCTACCCGGAAGACTTCATCCTCTCTGCCGTCGCCTACAAGCTTGGCCGCCCGGTGAAGTGGATTGAAACGCGGAGCGAGAACTTCATCGCCACCCATCAGGGACGGGCTCAGGTCGCCGACATCGAAGTGGGAGCCGACAAGTCCGGCAAGATCACGGCGTATCGATTCCGCGTGATTCAGGATCAGGGCTCCTACCCGAAAGACACCTCTCTTTCGGCGTTGACCCTCACCATGGCCGTCGGGTGCTACGACATTCCGAACGTCGACTTGCACACCGTCGGCGTTCTGACGAACACCATGGACATCGGCGCGTATCGCGGCGCCGGACGTCCCGAGGCCGCGTTCTACATCGAGCGCACCGTCGACCTGGTCGCCAATGCCGCGGGGCTCGATCCCGCCGAGGTGCGGCGCAAGAACTTCACGTCGCCGGATAAATTCCCGTTCACCACCGCCACCGGTGAACGCTACGACACCGGTGACTACGAGAAGGCGCTCAATAAGGCGCTGGAAATCTCCGGCTACAAGGAACTGCGCAAGGAGCAGGAGGAGGCCCGCAAACAGGGTCGTTACCTCGGCATCGGGCTCGCCTCCTACGTCGAGATCTGCGGCTTTGGCCCCTGGGAGAGTTCGACGATCCGCGTCGAGCCGAGCGGTGCCGTCTCGGTCTTCAGCGGTATCATGCCGCAGGGGCAGGGGCAGGAGACGACCTTCGCTCAAATCGTCGCCGATAGACTGGGCGTACCGTTCGACCAGATCACGGTCCACTTCGGCGACACGTCCAATACGCCGCAGGGCAACGGCACCATGGGCAGCCGTGGACTGGCCGTCGGTGGAGGCGCCGTCATGCTCTCGGTCGACAAGATCCAGGAGAAGGCGCGCCGTATCGCCGCCAATGTCTTCGAGGTCTCACCCGACGACATCGAGTTCGGCGACGGTCGGTTCGGCGTCAAGGGCTCGCCAGATCGCTCGATGACGCTGGCCGAGGTCGCCAACGTGGCCTACAACGAGATGGACAAGGTCCCGGCCGACATGGAGCCGGGTCTCGAGACGACTGACTTCTTCCGGCCCGAAGATGAGACCTTCCCCTTCGGCACCCACATCGCGGTGGTTGAGATCATGCCGGACACCGGTGAAGTCAAGTTACTCAAGTTCTTCTCGGTCGACGACTGCGGCTATATCGTCAGCCCAATGCTCGTCGAAGGACAGGTCCACGGCGGACTGGCTCAGGGCATCGCCCAGGCGCTGCTCGAGGAGGTCCGCTACGACGACAACGGTCAGGTGCTAACCGGCACGCTGATGGACTACGCCATCCCGAAGGCCGACCAGTTCCCGATGTTCCAGACCGACCATACCGAGACCCAAACGCCGATTAACCTCTCGGCGCCAAGGGTATCGGCGAGGCAGCGACCATCGGATCGACGCCAGCCGTGGCAAACGCCGTCAATGACGCGCTGAAGGCGTTCGGAGTCGAGCATCTGGATATGCCGTTCCGACCGGAGAAGGTCTGGATGAGCATCCACCAGAAGTCCGCCTAGCGCCGCGGGAAATTCCACCAGAATGGGTCCAGACGGGGAGCACGTGCTCCCCGTCTGTGTTGTCAGCGGAAGGTCTACGTGAGACAGACCGGTGCTATGATGCCGCGAGAGACGGTTCGAAGTGACAGGTAGAGGGAGAGACGATGCCTGACGATCAGATGAAGCAGATCGACCAGCACATTCTGGGAACGGTCTGGACCGCCGACGAAGCGATGAAGAACTTGACCTTTCTCTGCGACGATCTTGGCCACCGCTTCGCGGGGACCGATCGCGAGCACAAGGCCGGCGAGTACCTCGAGCAAAAGATGAAGGACTACGGCCTTGAAAACGTGCGCACTGAGGAATTCCCGATGGCCAGCTGGCACCGGGGAACGTGCTCGCTGAAGCTGACCTCACCGCTGGAACGGGATTTCTCGGCGATCGCCATGCCATATTGCCCGACGGCCGACATCGAGGCGGACGTGATCGACGTCGGCGAGGGCGAGCTGCCAGATTTCGAGCGTCTGGCCGATCAGATCAAGGGCAAGATCGTCTTGACCGATGCCGAGACGAACAGTCCCGGCCAGCGCAAGAGTCACCGCAACGACAAGTTCGCCTGGGCCATCGAACGGGGAGCCGTCGCCTGCGTCTACATCAACCAAAACCCCGGCATGCTCCACATTACCGGCAGCATCACGGGACGTGCGCCGGGCGGTTCTTCGGCGCAAGAGCGTGAGGCCGCCATCCCTGGCATCGGCATCAGCTACGAGGGCGGAATGACGATCCGCCGGCTGGCCTCACGTGGCCCGCTCAAGATGAAGATCTCGACCAAGAACGAAACGTTCGACTCCACCTCCTTCAATGTCGTCGGAGAGATCGTCGGGACCGAACATCCGGACGAGATCATCTTGCTGGGCGGCCATTATGACGGGCACGATATCGCTCAGGGCGCGGGTGACGACGGCGCCGGAACCATCACCGGACTCGAGGCTGGCCGCGCGCTGGCGGGCCTCAAGGGAACGCTCAAGCGCACCGTCCGCGTCATCTGCTTCGGCTCGGAAGAGGTCGGCCTGCTGGGTGCCTGGCACCATGCCAACGAGCATAAGGACGAAAACTTCCGCTTTGTGATGAACCTCGACGGCGCCGGTCGCGGCTCGGGCGGACAGGAGCAGGTGACCGTCTCGTCGCTGCCGGAGATGGCGGAGTACTTCCGCAACCTGAACGGCGATCTGGCCTATAAGTTCGATATCAAGGACGAGCTCAACTCCCACTCCGACCACTTCCCCTTCGCGATTCGTGGCGTCCCGAACGGCACGCTCAACGCGAAGGACTCGACGGCCGGCATGGTCGGTCGTGGCTGGGGGCATACCGAGGCGGACACACTCGACAAGATTTCGCTGCGCGGCCTGCAGATGTCGGCCATTCTGGTGGCGCGTCTGGCCGTCCGCATGGCGCAGGATGACGAGTTCCCTGGCCGCAAGCGCAACGTCGATGAAGTGCGACAGCAACTGTCCGACGCGGGCATCCTGGAGCGTCAGGAGCAATCCGGCCGCTTCCCGCCGAAGTAGCGCGGAACGCGTCACACGCGTCGAACTTCCTGTCATGGGAGCCTGGTACCTGGAAAGCGGGTGTCGGGCTCCCCGAACGTTTCCGGATACTTGTCGATGCCAAAACGGTGCAACCGTGCGGCACGACCAGATCAGTCCAACGGATCGGTGCCTTCCGCGGCGCACAGGACCTTCGGACATGATCGATCCTGCGGTACACTGAGCTACGGGAATTCCCGCGAGCAAACGTCAATTCGCGGCTGGAGCAGACAACCTGCTCCCCTACATTTGCACTGTGGCTTCTGGAAGTTTGGCCTCGATCGAGAAACGATATAGTGTGGTGACGTCTTCATCCTCACTCCCAATCCTGGCCATTACGATGGGCGATCCGGCTGGGATCGGTCCCGAGATTGTGCTGAAGGCGCTGGCTCACCAGGATGTCTTCCAGCGCTGCCGTCCACTGGTGATCGGCGACCGGCGCATACTCGAGCGGGCGACACTCTGGACCGGTGGGTCGGACGTCAACATCGAGACGGTGGACCAGCTTTCGGGTGGCCACTATGCGCCCGGTACGATAACTGTGCTCGACCTGCAGAATGCTCCTCCGGACGAGTGCGTTCCGGGCCAAATCAGCTCGGTCGCGGGTCGTGCGGCCGTCGAATATGTCTTCCGCGCCAGTGACCTGGCGCTGGCGCGCGAGGTCGACGCCATAGTGACCGCACCGCTCAACAAAGCCGCGATGAACCAGGCCGGGTTTAGCTACGCCGGACACACGGAACTGCTTGCCGAGCGGACAAACACGCCCAACGTCAAGATGTTGCTGGTCGGTCCCAAACTGCGCGTTATTCATGTCAGTACACATATCTCGCTGCAGGAGGCCATTCGGCGGGTCACCAAAGAGCGAGTCAGCGAGGCGATCACGTTGGCGGACGAGTCATGCCGCGCCCTGGGCGTCGCCCACCCGCGTATCGCGGTCGCCGGGCTCAATCCACACGCCGGTGAGGGCGGGCTCTTCGGGGATGAAGAGGAGCGCGAAGTGGTTCCGGCAATCGAGGCCGCCAGGGAGCGCGGGCTTGACGTCTCAGACCCACAACCGCCTGATACAGTCTTCCTGCGGGCTGTCAACGGAGCCTATGATGTGGTCGTGGCGATGTATCACGACCAGGGGCACATCCCGATGAAACTGCTGGCGTTTGACAGCGGCGTGAACGTCAGCATCGGGCTGCCGATCATCCGCACATCAGTCGATCACGGTACCGCGTTCGATATCGCGGGAACCGGGACGGCGCGCGAAGAGAGTCTGCTGGCGGCGATCGAGGTCGCGATTCAGATGGTGAGGGCGCGAGCGTGAGACGCGAAGCAGGGCGACGCGGGCGACGGAACGAGAACGGTGCCACAACGATCGATGGAGAGAGCGTCAACATCGATCTTCCCTACGGCGATGGGCACCTGCCGCTGCGCGTCCCCGAACGTAACCTGCTGGCGGTGCTGAAACCGAACCCGGTCGAACCGAGCCCCAACCCGGAAGCCGAGATTCGTCGCGCGCTCAATCGGCCGATCGGCATGGCACGTCTCTCGGAGGCGGCCCGCGGGGCATCCAGCGTCGTCATCATCGCCGACGATCTGACGCGCCAGACTCCGGTCCACCTGATCATTCCGCTGCTGCTCGACGAGCTTCACGGCGCAGGGATCGGCGACGATCAGGTCACTGTCATCATCGCCCTCGGCACGCACCGCCCGATGACCCAGCCCGAGATCGAGACCCGCTTTGGCCGGGATCTAACACGTCGCATACGCGTGATCAACAATCCCTGGCAGGACCGCTCCAAGCTGATCGACCTGGGACCGACCGCAAACGGCACGCCGATCTGGCTCAACCGCGAGGCCTACCAGGCCGATTTCGTCATTGGCGTTGGGAGCATCGTGCCGCATCACATTCCCGGCTATTCAGGCGGCTCCAAGATCGTTCAGCCGGGCATCTCGGGCCCCGAGACGACCGGGCATACCCACTTCCTCTCGACCCGCACCCGGCGCTCCTACCTGGGGCTGCTGGAGAATCCGCTCCGGGAGGAGATCGAGCACATCGGCGACCTGGTCGGTCTCAAGACGATCCTCAACACGGTACTCGATACGGACGGTCATCTGGTGCGTGCCTTCTTTGGCGATTCGCGCTCGGCGTTCCGTCTGGGTGCGAAGCTGGCGAAAGAGGTCTATGGCGCGCCGCTGGCGGGGCAGGCGGACATCGTCATCGCCGGCTCGCATCCTTGCGACATCGAGTTCTGGCAGGCCCACAAATCGCTCTACCCAGCCGATATCGCCGTCAAGGACGGCGGCACGATTATCGTGGTCACGCCCTGCCCGGAGGGAGTTGCCGTGACGCACCAGGACATGCTTGGCATCACGTCGCTCGACTCGGAGCACATCGAAGCGATGATCGAACGCGGAGAGTTGGAGGACGTCGTTTCGGGTGGACTGGCGCTGGCCTGGGCCAAAATGCGTGAGCGGGCCGAGATTAGCATGGTCAGCGATGGGATCTCGATACCGGAGAGCTCGCGCGCTCGGGTTCCACAAGTGGGGCAGCATCGATGACGCGCTGGCGGCCGCCTTCAAGCGGCACGGCGCCGATGCGACCGTGACGGTCATGACCCACGCGCCCGAGATGCTCCCCATTCTGCAGAGTTAGCCGCTATGGCACAGCTTGCGATCATTTCCGACGACCTCACCGGAGCCGCCGACGCCGCGGTCGCCTTTGCTGCCGCGGGTTACTCGGCCCGTGTCCTGCTCGATCCCAGCTTCGACGCCGATGTCGACGTCGTCGCGGTGACCACTGAGAGCCGACACTTGCCACCGGCGGAGGCGGCCGAACGCGTCCAGCACGTCGCGCGCTTCTTCAACGGGAGTCCGCTGATCTACAAGAAGATTGACTCCACCCTGCGCGGCAACGTCGCGCACGAACTCCTGGCACTGATGGACGTCACCGGCGATCACAAGGCGCTGATCGCCCCAGCCTTCCCGGCCCAGGGACGAGTTACCGTCAGCGGACGGCAGATGATCGGCGGACGCCCGCTCGAAGAGACCGACTTCGCCGGGCAGGTCGCCACCTCCAGTCTGCGGGAGATCTTCGTCCGTGCCCGCGGCACCCGTCCGGTCCGCCTCCTCTCATTGATCGATGCCCGGAGCGGACTGGACCATTTGACTGCGGTGATCGGTGAGTATCACTCCGGACTGCTCATCGCTGACGCCGAGAACGACGACGATCTCACCGCCATTGCCGAGGCCGCCATCGAGAGCGATCTTCGACTCCTCTGCGGTTCGGCCGGGCTGTGCCACGCGCTGGCACGACTCGACGCGCGAGAGCGAGCCCAGAGGCCCGTTGCGGGCAAACGGTCCCATGGCCCAATCCTGGTCATTGCCGGGAGTCTGCACGCCGCGACCATCGCGCAGCTCGACGCCGTACGCGAAACCGAGATTCCGATGATCGAGCCGGACGGCCTTGACGACGCGACGATTGAACAGGTGGTGCAGCAGGCAGCCGAGCATCTTCACGAGAAGCACGACGTCATCATCGCCTCGCACCGCGCCGGTACGGGCCTGCCCGATGACGAAGAGATCGCAGGCAAACTAGGCTTCGTCACCCGGCGGATTCTGGAGCAGGAAAAACCTGGAGGGTTGTTCCTGACCGGCGGCGATGTGGCCTCGGCCGTCTGCCGTGAGATCGATGCCCGGGCGATCGACCTGTTCGGCGAGGTTCAACCGGGGATCCCCTATGGCAAGCTACGCAACGGTGAACTCGACGGCACCCCGGTCGTCACCAAAGCGGGCGGGTTCGGTGGCGAGCGAGCCATCATCGGCGCGATTGCATGGATGAAGCGGTAATCGGCGACCTGATTCCCCGGACCACCTCCATCACGAACTCTCCCTCCTCTGCAGGGCGAGCTTGCGAGCCGCATGAGACCCGAAACGCGCTACACTTCACCCAACAACTGACGTCGATTGAATCGACTCTCCGGAAAGGGCACACACCCTCGTGGTTGAACGCGACTATATTCTCCGGCTGATCAAGCAGATGACCGAGGCGCTCGCGATCGTCTTCAGACTCGAGCGCGGAGGTGACTACCTCGAAGCGCTCCGCGTGATCGACAGCACCTACCAGCAACTGCTCGGACTCGATGCCGCAACGATCGCCAGTCTCCCCGCCGACGCCCTCTTGACGCTCATTCGAAATTCGGGCACGGGCTACCAGGGAACCCAGGCCGTCGCCGAGCGGTTAACCGTGCTAGCCAATCTGCTTCAGGCGGAGGGCGACATCTATGAAGGACTCAACAAGCCGAACGACAGCGCGCTCCGCCGTCTCAAGGCGCTCGATATTCAGCTTGCCATCTTGACGAACGAGGACCCGAATTCGACCCGTGCAGCCGATGCGGTGCGCACGCTGCTCGCACGTCTTGAAGACTACGAACTGACGGTGCGAACAAAACTGTCGCTCTGGCGGCATTTCGAGCAACTGGGCGACTTCGCGCGATCCGAGAACTGGATGTATGAAGTGATCGAAGATGAAAGCGCGCCAGCAGACATCGTCGACAGAGCCATTGCCTTCTATCACCGGCTGCTCGACCAAAGCGACTACGATTTGGTCCATGGCAATCTGCCGCGAACTGAAGTGGAGGCGGGACTGACACAGCTCGAATCGGGCCACACCGGTGGACAGCCGGTCGGCTAGCCGGGTGACCCTCAAGAACGGAGGAACAGGAGAACCATGAGCAGATTCACCCGGGAAGAGATCGCCTATCTGCAGGATCACCGGCTCGGCAGGGTGGCCACGATCAATAGCGCGGGCGAGCTTCACGTCGTCCCGACGGCCTATCACTACAACCCGGAACATGAGACGATTGACATTGGCGGCCACGGGTTCACGCAGAGCAAGAAGTATCGCGACGCGCTACGCCACGGTAGAGTAGCCATTGTCGTCGACGACTCCGCCGGCGCGGGCAAGCCTCGCATGGTCGAGATTCGCGGCACGGTCGAAGCATTGCCCGAGGGTGGTCAGGCGATCAGCCCAAATTTCCCAGCGCCAATCATCCGGATCACGCCGACCTACATCGTGTCGATGGGCGTGAATGACGACGACGTGCGCCCAGACCAAGGGGAGGTCCGGTTCCACGGTCGGCGGACGGAGTAAGAGCGTCCGGCACCGATTGCCGCGCTTTGACGAGCGTCCTCGCCGCTACTCCTTGATCCCGCCGCGCGTCAAATCGTCGGCGTCGAGCAGCCGATCCAGCTCTTCAGGCGACAGGTCGCTCATCTCGGCCGCGACCTCTTTGACGCGCCGGTTCTCGGCATAGGCTCGCTTGGCGATCTTCGCCGCCGCATCGTAGCCGATGATCGGGTTCAACGCCGTCACCATGATCGGGTTACGCTCCACCACATCCGCCATCGCCTCCCGATTGACCGTGATCCCGGCGACCGCCTTCTCAGCCAGCACCGTCGAAGTGCTCGCCAGCAGGTCGATCGACTCCAGCAGGTTGTAGGCGATGATGGGCAGCATCACGTTCAGCTCAAAATTGCCCATCTGGGCGCTGATGGTGATTGCCGTGTCATTGCCCGTCACCTGCGCGCAGACCATCATGGTCGCCTCGGCGATGACCGGATTGATCTTGCCGGGCATGATCGAGGAACCGGGCTGCAGCGCCGGCAAAACGATCTCACCCAGGCCGCCCTGCGGACCGCTGTTCATCCACCTGAGATCGTTCGAAATCTTCATCAGACCGGCGGCGTACGCCTTGAGCTGGCCGCTCACTTCAACGGCCGTATCCTGGGCGGCCTGGGCCGCGAAGTGATCTTCCGCCTCGGAGAAGGGCTGGCCGGTCAGCCTCGACAGTTCGGACGCCATCCGTTTGCCGAACTCCGGATGCGCGTTGATCCCGGTCCCGACGGCCGTGCCGCCGATAGCCAGCTGTGCCAGGCGCGGTAGCGAGGCTTCGATCCGCTGCCTTGCGAGCTTCACCTGAGCCGCCCAGCCGCCGATCTCCTGGCCCATGCGGACCGGCATGGCATCCATCAGATGGGTGCGGCCCATCTTGACCACGTCGTCGGTCTCGGCTGCCTTCTTCTCGAACGCCGATCGCAGGGTCTCCAGTGCCGGGAGAAGTTGCTCGACGATCTCCAGGTACGCAGCGACGTGGATCGTCGACGGAATGACATCGTTGCTGCTCTGGCACATGTTAACGTCGTCATTGGGGTGTACCGGGCGCCCGGCGCCGGCCAACTGCGCGGCTCGGCTGGCGATCACCTCATTCGCGTTCATGTTGGTCGACGTGCCGGAGCCGGTCTGGAAGACGTCGATCGGGAAATCGCCGTCCCACTTCCCGTCGATCACCTCCTGGGCTGCCCGTTGAATCAGATCCGACTTTTCGGCGTTCAGCAGCCCCAGGTCCTGGTTGACACGTGCGGCCGCGTACTTGATCAGTCCCAGCGCGCGAATGAAGGACCGCGGTAGCCTCAGGGAACTGATCGGGAAGTTCTCGACGGCACGTGCCGTTGAGGCGCCGTAGAGGGCGTCCCCGGGTACCTGCATCTCCCCCATGCTGTCCCGCTCGGTTCGGAATGTCTGCTCGCTGTTTGTCCCTGTCATCGCCGGCTCCTCGGTCGCTGTTGCCTTGAGTATCCAATCAATCCATATTCAGCGTGCTCTTTCGCGCTCCTTGACCCGTCCAAGATACGTCCTCTTACTCAGCCGTGCCAGTCCCGTTCCCAGGATCGCGACTGTCGCGGATTTGGAACGGGTTTCTGCGGGCTTGTTACGAATTCTTGACGGCGACCTGCCTAGGATTGACGTATCAGATTCGGACGGGCATGGGATAGAGCGTCCCGGTTCGATTCAGATCCCGGGCACACCAGCCGTGGCGGGTCACAACGAAGGGAGCCTGTCATGCTATTCGAGATATTCGTCATCCTCTGGGTCGTGGTACTCGCATTCGCGATCTACTTCTTCGTGAGATCACTGAACGCGGCACTCGCCAAGGGGCACGAACCCAAAGCCGAGCCGATCATCCACCACTTCAGGCTATTCAAGATGGCGCCGCGTCACCCGGTCCCGACGGGGCATGGGAAACGCCGTCCGGCGCGCTAGGCGGGCACGGGCACCTGGCAGGTTCAATTGGTTCCGGGCGCTCCGAGGGGGCGGACACGGCCGCACGCAATTGCGCGCGGCCGTGCTATGTCAGTCCGTTTGCGGAACCGATTCTCCCATACGAACCCGACCATCGGCTCGCTCCGGGTGAGCGAACGAGATCATAATCACGGCAAGTACCGGCAGCGCGGCCATTGTGGCCAATCCGAGTGTGTAGGATCCAGTTAGGCCGTGCAGATATGCCAGCGGCAGCGGACCGACTGCCGCCGCGGTGATCGAAACCATCATCGCCGAGCCCTGCACCCGCCCCAGTCCGCGACGGCCGTAGATGTGGGCCCAGGTCACGCCGGAAATAATCCGTTGAATCCCGCCCGACGAGCCCAGCACCACCGCATACAACACCGCCGCGACATCGGACCCAATAACCCCAACCATGGCGACGGAGCCGAGCAGGAAGAGCATGTTCACCGCGAAGAGCCGCTTCGGTCCAAACCTGTCGATGGCAAACCCGGCCAGCGCAGAGAAACTCGCCGAGGCGACGGCATATGGCACGAAGACCGCGGCGGCCACGTTGGCGTCGAGTCCCCGCTCCGAAAATATCGACACCTGGTGAAATACGAGGGCGGTCGAGACAAAGGATGGTGTCGAGAGCGGAACCGCCAGGAGCCAGAAGAGGGGCGACGTCAGAACCGGACGGCTGTCGACCGCCACACCTTTGACCGTGTGGCTCGGCTCGTTCTCGGGCGGAGCGTCGGCGCCATCGGGATAGAGTCCCATCTGCTCCGGCTCATCCCGTACGAGCAGTAGCGCGCTCGGAATCACCAGAACCCAGACCATTACGCCAAGAAACATGTAGGCGTGGCGCCAGCCGGTCTGCTCGATCAGAAAACGAGCGGCGCCCGGAAGCACCGCGTTCGACAGGGCGAACCCGAGCCCGACCACCGCCATCGCCCGGCCGCGTCGCCGGACAAACCAGCTCGCCGTCAGCAGCGTCGCGTTGATCGGCAGCGAGCCCTGGCCAAGGGCGCGCAACGCGGCAAAAGCCATGAAGAAGGCAACGAACCCAGTGGCGAACGACATGCCGAAGCACGCGGTGCCAAGCGCAAGGGCCACCACTGCGACGGTCAGACGTGGACCGTACCGGTCCGCCAATCGGCTTACCAACAGGACGAGTGCGGCGCTTACTCCAGTCCCAACGGCATACAGCGCCGAGACGGTCGTTCGTGAGAGCCCCGTGTCACGGATGATTGAATCGAGAAAGACCGAGAAGACGTATGACTGGCCCGGTCCGGAGCTGAATGTGATCAGCACCCCAACGGCAATGATCGTCCAGCCGTAGAACGGCCGGCGAACAGTTCGACTGAATTGGTCAAAGACTGGCGCAACGACCTCCTACTGGTTATTGCCTGCGACTTCGCGAACGTTTTGCGTCAGGTCCGCACGATCGATGCGCAGGTCCAATTCCGTCTCCCGGGAGAACGGTGCCGGAAAGCCGGTAAGTCTTACACCATCTTCTTTGCATCGGCCAAGTCGCCTTCCTTGAACCGGCTGAAGCGCATCGCGTGGAGGTCGAACGCGGTCGAACCATCCAGAATCAGATCGGACATCACTTTGCCGACGATCGGCCCGAGCGCGAAGCCGTGTCCGCTGAACCCGGTCGCGAAGAAGAACCCGCGCAGCTCATCCACTTCGCCGAGCACCGGAACGGCGTCGGGCGTCGAATCGATCAGCCCGGCAAAGACGCGTTTGAGTCCGATGTCTTCGAGGGACGGGAACATGGCCCGCAGACCCTCGAGGCTCTTCCAGGCCGTCTCGAGGTTCGGCTCTGGCTCGGCGTCGACCGTGTGCGCAAAAGGGTGCTCGCGGCCGGAAGAACCCGGCAGATTGCGCCGTACGTCTTCGACCAACTCGCGCCCGATCCGCAGGCTAAACATGCCGCGGTTCTTCAGGTAGTTCGCTGCGAACATCCGGGTACCGCGGAAACTTTCGGTCGTAATGTCGTAGTCGGAACGTCCGCCGCGTGCGATGACGAAGCTGCCGCCCGGACGCTGCCGGAAGGCGACATCCGGTGCCCAGACGCCGACCTTGGTAATCGGCGGCGCTGACGTCGTCTCGGCCACGGTGTTTCTCACCTGAATCTGCGGCAGGGACAAGCCCGCCGTCCGGGCCAGCTTCTTCGACCAGCCGCCAGCAGCACAGACGACGATGGGCGTTTGAATCGTGCCCTGCTCCGTAACCACGCCACTGACGTGCCCGCCGCTGACCTCGATGCGCTCGGCGGCGCAGTAGGTCACGACCGTCGCGCCCTCTCGCTCGGCAGCGCGACCGATAGCCGGCGCGACCTTGGTTGGCTCGGCGTGTCCGTCGCTTGGCGTGAACATGCCTCCGGCGATCGGGCCCTGAATGCCAGGGATCATGTCACGAATCTGCTGAGGCGTGAGGATGTCCGTGTCGAGGTGGAAGTCGCGCGCGATCGGCAACCAACTCCGCAACTCTTCGAGGCGTTCCTCGTCGTAGGCGATCTTCAGGTTACCGGCCTGAACCCACTCGATATCCTCGCCCAGTTCCGCTTGCAGCTCCTGCCAGATCTTGTTACCAGCGATCATCAGCGGAACCTCGGACGGATCGCGTCCCTGCTGGCGCACGAACCCCCAGGCCCGGCTCGACTGCTCCCAGCCGATCTGTCCTTTGTCAAGCAGAACAACGTTCCCGTGACGTTTGGCGATCTCCCAGGCAATCGACGCCCCGACGATTCCAGCACCGATGACGACGACGTCAGCTTCGGATGGCAGCATTGCGTCCTCCCTATCATCGCCGGTCGAATGCTCCGCTCGGACCGGCCGATCCAGAGCCATCTTCCCGCAGGGAGCACCAATCGTCCACCGCGACTGCTCCTGTTGTGTTTCTGATAGCGGAGCGCGGCCTGTCTATCGCGCCTTCTCGATGCAGCGTAACCCGACGACTGAACAGGAGGCCTATCGAGCGGCACGCTCGAGTATCAGGTGCAAGGATCTGCCATCGTTGTCATTCTGGGCGGAGCCCGGCGATGGTTCTCTCCCTCGGGTCGAGGGATGCTCCCCATCCGTGGGAAGGGGCCGGGGGATGGACGGCAGTGAGGGAGTAGCGACGGATCTCGGCGTCGCATAGACGGAGTGAGCGCTGTGTTGTGAGCCCCGGAACCGGGTACCAGAACCGGCTTCGGAACCATTGTCCGTCGATTGATACCCGCTTCGTACGGACTGCTGCGTAGAAGGTCAATCGTTCCGTACCATGTACTACGGCCACGGGCTATCAGATCCATCGTGCGACGCTCACCATCACAGAGATACGGAGAGCGCCGAAATTCCTGTGGCTGACTACTGAGAGAGGATTCGTGTGCTGAACCGGAGACGGGCTTACTCGTGCTGGCTGCTCTGGCGCCGTGTCTGATCGCGGAGGACGCGTACCTGTGGCAGCAGTACGCGGGACTTGACCAGCGCGGTGATATCGCTGGCCGGGGCGGGACTGGCGAAGAGGTGCCCCTGGCCGTCTGTGCACGCCAGGTTCCGAAGTTCCGAGAGCTGGCCGATCGACTCGATTCCCTCCGCCACCACGTCGAGGTCAAGAGCTTGTCCAGCCGCGATGATGGCGGCTACCAGACGCTGGTTCGGTATATCTCGTTCGATCCCCGCGACGAAGGAACAATCGATCTTCAGACCATCAAATGGAAAACGCTTCAGAAAGGAGAGGGATGAGTACCCGGTCCCGAAATCGTCGATGAAGAGACGCACGCCAAGCTGCTTAAGGTCGTTGAGCACGTCAACGATCTGCCCCGAGTTACCCATAATCAGCGATTCGGTGATCTCGAGGATGAGATGCTCCGGGGCAAGTCCCGACTCGTCCAGCGCCCGCGTGATGTCGTGAACGATCGTCGGATGCCGGAACTGGTACGTTGAAAGGTTCACGCTCAGCGTGAGCGGCGGGATGACGTGATCTTGCTGCTGCCATTCGCGAACCTGTCGACAGCTCTTATCCAAAATCTGCTGACCGAGATCCACGATCAAACCGCTCGATTCGGAAATCGCGACGAACTCCTCCGGCATCAGCAAACCGCGTTCAGGGTGGTTCCAGCGGACCAGCGCCTCGACGCCATGCACGAACCCGTTCGTCAGGTCGACGACGGGCTGGAAGTAGATCTCCATCTCATTACGTTCGACCGCCAGTCGGAGATCCTGCTCGAGCGCCAGTCGCTCGTGAATCGGCGCCGTCATGCCGCGCTCGAAGACCGCGTAGCGCGCCTTGCCCAGGTTCTTGGCCCGGTAGAGCCCGATGTCGGCCGCGCGGAGTAGATCCTCTGGACCGATCCGTTTCGACCCGCTGTGAGCGATGCCGATACTGGCGCTGACCTCTACGTCGCCGTCGGGCAGGTTGAATGGAGCCGCAAGGGATTTCGCAATCCGATCGGCACACTGAATGGCCGCGCCCAGATCGGTCAAGTCTTCGATCAATACCGTGAACTCGTCGCCTCCGAGGCGTGCGACCGTGTCAACCGAGCGGACGGCATCCTGCAGACGTGCCGCGATCTCGACCAGCAGCATGTCTCCCTTCTCATGCCCCAAGCTGTCGTTAATCACCTTGAAGTTGTCGATGTCGACATAGAGGACGCCGACCATCTGCTCAAGTCGCGCGGCGCGGTCCAGCGCATGACCGAGACGATCGATGAAGAGCGCACGATTCGCGAGGTCGGTAAGCGGGTCATGAAAGGCTTGGTGCGACAGCAGGTTTTCGAGGTCCTTCTGTTCGGTTACGTCACGGGCATTGAGCAGAATTCCCTGCACGGCGGCGTCTTCGAGCAAGTTGGTCGCCGCCACCGCGATGTGACGCCAGCCGCCGAGCGAGCGAAGTCGGACCTGCACCTCTGGCGAGATTCCCATGACGCTGGCCGTTTCGGCCAGAAACTGGCGAAGCCGCACGCCGTCTTCGGGATGGATCAATGCCAGGAAATCGTCTCCGGCCTCAACCTCCTTAGAGGGCTCGCCGAGCCACGACGCGAGCGACGGGCCGGCGTAGCGGATACGACCAGTTCGCTCCACGACCAGCACGGCTCCGGCGGAGTTCATTACCAGCGAACGAAACCGCTCCTCGTTCTCTCGCAGCTCCTGTTCGAGTGCCTTTGCTCTCGAGATATCCGTGATCACACCATGCCAACAGGGCCGTGCTCCCGCCTCACGCGGCACCAGCGCCGCCTCGTTCCGAACCCAGAGCGAGTCCCCATCACGCGTGACCATGCGATGTTCAAGATTGAATCCGCCGAATTCGTCTCGGCCACGCTCGATCTCCATCAGCACGACTTCCCGATCATCCGGGTGCAGCAGGTCGTACCAGATGCTCTCCCTGGCCAGGCACTCCGACTGGCTATATCCCAGAATCGCCTTGACCTGCGGACTGACGTAGGCAAACCCCAATCGGCTCTCGGCCTCGGCAATATAGGTGACGGCTGGAATCTGTTCGACGATCGTCTGAAAGGCATCTTGGTCGGCCGGAACCGGCGGAGGAGGTTCGACAGTGTTGGGAACGTTGCGCGCCAGGATCGTGATGTAACGTGGCGTGCCCCGAACTGAAACGACGACGCCGTTCAACGACATGGGAATCGAGTCGCCCCGCGTGTGGAGGAAGGAAGCTTTCCACTCGACGGTCGTCTCACGCTTCGACCTGAGTCGGTCCAACATCTCTTCGCTCAAGACGCGGCTCGACGACGCGATGATCGAGGTGAAGGCGAACCCCGCTATCGTCTCATCGCCCATGCCCACAATCTCACGAAAGACGTCGTTGACACGCAGCATGCGCCCGTCGATCGACACGACCAGGTGTGCTACCGGGGAAAACGTCACCACACTGGTGAAGACATCCGGACCATGATAGAGAAGAAGTTGCTCGGTCGACGGCACAGCATAGTGATCGTGACCGTGAATGGCCTCGATCTGGTCTGCAGACAGCCGCTGGGTCGTGAGTTCTTGTGTGCCCATCACAGAGCGCCCGGAAACCCAGAAGCAGCCAATATAGACTGATATGCGGCAGACACCTGTCCCATGCGCGAGACGTCGTTCAAATTGTCACCTTCGACAATCTTATGATTAACCGCCGCATCGGCCTTTGCTGGATGACGGCGAGATACGCTTCCTTCGACTGAGTGTAGGAACCGGACGCGATTTCGCGCATCACCAATAGGTCTCGTTAAGGTCATACCATCGACCCCCAGGTCGGGTCCCAAACGGCCGGAAGAACGGGCAATTCGTACCTTCGCGGTCCACGGATCGACTTGCGCTCCCCCTCAGCATCTGCGATGTTCGCGACGTGAAAACCAGACAACCAGCATCAGCAGGTCGAGAGGACGAGGCACATGGAAGCTGCATCGGTCGAGGACGTCAAACAGCGCGTCGCCGAGGAGGTCAAGCGACTGCACTCACGACTGCGGTCGATCTCGCACGAACTTCACGAGCACCCGGAGATCCTGTTTGAGGAACACCGGGCGGCGCAGCTCTTGACGAATGAACTGGACGAGCAGGGATTCAACGTGGAACGCGGCGTGGCCGGTCTCGAAACGGCCTTTGTCGCCACCTACGGCAGTGGCGAACCGGTGGTCGGGTTCCTGGCCGAATACGATGCCTTGCCGAAGATCGGCCATGCTTGCGGTCACAACCTGATCGCCACCTGGAGCACCGGCGCGGCGATCGCGCTGCGGCGTACAATGCCGGACATTCAGGGGACAATCAAGGTAATCGGTTGTCCCGGCGAGGAGGGTGGTGGCGGCAAGGTCATCCTGGCCGACGCCCACGTCTTCGATGGACTCGACGCCGCCATCATGATGCACCCCCGCGACCAGACGTTCGTCGATCGCGGTTCTCTGGCACGCACCGTCTTCAACATCGAGTTCTTCGGCAAGTCTGCCCACGCCTCGTCGGCGCCCGAGAAGGGAATCAACGCGCTCGATGCGATGCTGCACGTCTTCTTCAGCATCAACGCGTTTCGACAGCAGATGCCACCGAACAGTCGCATTCACGGCGTCATCACCCATGGAGGCGACGCTCCCAACGTGATTCCCGACTACACCGCCGCTCGGTTCCTGGTGCGAGCCAAGGAGCAGGAGCATCTGGAGCAACTCCGGCTTAAGTTCCGCGACTTCGTCAACGCTGCCGCCCTGGCGACTGGCTGCCGCACTGAAATCCACGAGGGACTGAGCTATCAGGCACGCGTGTGCAACGCCGCGCTGGTCGAGACGTTCGGCGAGAACCTGGCCGCGCTCGGCATCACTCCGGACACGCCACCGGCGGTAGGCGGTGTCGGCTCCAGTGACATCGGCAACGTCAGCCGCATCGTCCCAACGATTCACCCCTACCTGCAGATCTGCGAGCCAGGTGTTGGCGGGCACACGCCGGAGTTCGCTGCGGCAGCCGCCAGCGAACAAGCCGACGAACTAACGGCGACCGGCGCCACGCTGCTGGCCTGGACCGGAGTCGATGTGATGCTCCGGCCCGAGCTCCGGGAGCGTCTGCGCGACACATTCGAGCAGCAACTTGGCTACCAGCCACGAAGTTCGGGCGTCTAACCGCCAACCTGAGCGCGAGGTGAAGCATGCCGGATACGACATGGACCTACCTGCCATCTGAGGGCGTCTCGCTCGACATCGATCGCGCGCTGTACGAGCGGCTCGCCAGAGAGACGACCCGACGTTCACAGGTCGACTCCTTCACGGTCCCGATTCGCTCAGGCAAAGCCTGGCCGGTTCTGGCCGGTCAGATATGCCGCATCATCGCGATCGAAGGCCCGCAGGTGGCCGACTTCAACGCCTGGAACCTGCACAACCCGCGTGAGCGCTTCTGGGCAGCCCGCACACGTCAATTGCAGTCTGCTCACGTCACGACCTATGACCGTCTCTGGTCGACCCTCCCCTACCTGCGGCCAATGCTGACGATCACCAACGAAACGATCGACTATGGCGTCGACGAAGATGGCGCGCGCTGCCACGACCTGCTCGGCTCACGCTGCGACCCGTATGTCAACAAGATCCTGACCGGTGAGGAGTTCGACTTCCATTGCCACTCGAACCTGACGCGCGCCATCCTGCCCTATCATCTCAACGAGCAGGACGTTCACGACGTGCTGAACATCTTCCAGGTCACCGGACTCGATGAGGACGGCCACTACTTCATGAAGCCAAGCCCGGCCAAGCAGGGTGACTTCTTCGAGTTCTTCGCCGAGATCGACCTGCTCTGCGCCATCTCGACCTGTCCGGGAGGCGACCTGTCAGTGCCGCTCTGGGGACCGGATGCGGGTGACCCGCTGCCGACCTGCAAACCGCTCGGAGTCGAGGTCCATCAACCGGACGCCGCGATCCTCCAGGGATGGCAGTCGCCCGAGCTGGCGAGCTACGGCGGCAACCATGGGATGACAATTCCGACCTTTGGGGAATGACGTCGCGATTCTGAGTGAAGGAGGCTGATCATGCCGCTCGATGACATCTTGCGTGATGTTTCGGTCGATAACGCCTGGGAGCACATTCGCCACATCACCGAGCAGATTCCGTCACGTCTGGCCGGTTCAGAGAACTCGCGCCGCATGGCCGAATACGCCTATGAAACCTTCGGCAAGGCCGGACTCTCGAGCCGGATGCACGAGTTCCAGGGCCTCGTCTCGTTCCCGGAGCCGGCCACGGTGCGCGTCCTATCACCTGATCAATACGAGATCACGGCCAACACGCTTGGGCACTCCGCCGCGACGGACGGTGTCCAAGCCGAGCTGGTCTACGTTGGTTCCGGCGCCGAATCGGACTACGAGGGGAAGGATGTTCGCGGCAAGGTCACCCTGTCGGAACTCTCCTATTCACCAGCGCGCCACGAGAAGGCGTTTATCGCCTGGAAGCAGGGCTCGATTGCGCAGATCATGATGAACTGGGGAGACGAGACCAACACCGCGGTTCCGTTTGGCTCGATGAAGTCAGCCTGGGGCAATCCGACACCGGAGACGCTCGAGCAGGAGATGCCGGACATCCCGTGTGTCGGCATTGCCCGCACTGAAGGCTTGAAACTCAAGAGACTGTGCCAGCAGGGGACGGTTCGAGTCTGGCTCAATGCCCGGGCGGAAAATGCCTGGAAGCCACTGACCATGACGACCGCCGAGTTCGGCGCCCAGCACGAGCGGCAGTTCATGCTGATCGGCGGTCACATGGACTCCTGGTTCGGGCCACAAGCGACGGACAACGCGGCGGGCGACGCGTGCCTTATGGAACTGGCGCGCGTCTTTCGGCAGCATGAGGACGAGCTACGTCGTGGCCTTGTCGCCGGACTCTGGATGGGCCACGAGACCGGCACCATGATCTCCTCCTCCCGCTTTGCCGACGTCAATTGGGATCGGTTGCGTCAGAGCTGCGTCGCCTACCTGCAGATCGACCAGCCCGCCATCATCGATTCATCAGTCTGGAATCTCCACTCAACCGACGACATCCAGTCCTACGCTACCCGCACGGCCCGCGAGATGCTGGGAGACATGCCAATTCGCTGGCACCGTCAACAGAAGAACGGAGACTCGTCATTCTTTGGAGTCGGGTTGGCTTGCCTGGCCGGGGAGATGTCGTACACCGACGAGGAGATCCAGCGGACGGCTTTGGCGACGCTTGGCTGGTGGCATCACTCGATCGAGAACACCATCGACAAGCTCGACAAGGATCGCCTGGCCCTGCATCTCCGCGTCTACGCCAACTGGATGTGGGGTCTGCTGACCTCGCCGATCCTGCCCAACGAATACGTGCCGCTGGCCAATCG
The DNA here is from genome assembly GCA_963728335.1 of uncultured Chloroflexia bacterium. Taxonomy (GTDB): domain Bacteria; phylum Chloroflexota; class Chloroflexia; order Thermomicrobiales; family Thermomicrobiaceae; genus CALAGB01. The sequence continues at coordinate 1,305,326 of CAVSJP010000002.1, read as the reverse complement.
CTTCGTCGATCGGCTAAGCGAACTCAGCCAACACGACGTGCCGGGCATAGACGTGCAATCGACTGTCGAACGCGCCCGCGAGTTCCAGCGACTGGCCGAACAACTGGACGAGCAGTCCGACGCCTGGCGCCGGCGGCTGGCTGGACATCCAGCGGACGGAGAGCGCGCCGCCGACCTGATCAACCACGCGAAGATCGAGCTGTCGCGCACGCTGGTGCCGGTTGCCTCGACAAACGTCGGGCCTTACGGCCAGGACCGCTACGGCCACGCCTGGCAGACGCAGATGATCCCGTCGCTAGTGCCCTATCCCAAGCTGGCGGGCTACGCTCGCGATTCCGAGGAGTTCCAGACGTGGTGGGTGGCGATGGTCCGAGCCCGCAACCGCGTCGCCGACGCGCTCGACCGGGCCAACGAGGTGGTCAGTGATGCGCTGCAGGAGCTGGGCTGACGACGAGCGACATTCCAACGTTCAGTTTGACTGTAGTGGCAAGCCCCCGTGCTTGCCCTCGGCCAGCAAACACACCTGAATCGACCAGACTTGGCAAAAGGAGTCACGATGGCTGAAATCGACGAAACAGATAAGGACGCCCCCGCGCCACGGCACGACATCAAGCCCTACGAGCCCATACCTCTCGAGTTCGAGCGCTTGCCGCTTGAAGAGGGCCTGCGGCGCTCCCGTGCGTTCCTGGCAACGATGCGCACACGGCGCAGCATCCGCTTCTTTTCGCCCGAACCAGTGCCGTTCGAGTTGATCGAGAACGCCATCGCCACCGCTGGGTCGGCTCCGTCCGGAGCCAATCAGCAGCCCTGGACGTTCGTCGTCGTTAGCGATCCCGACCTGAAACGCCAGATGCGTGAGGCCGCCGAGGAGGAAGAGCGCTCCTTCTACGATCACCGCATCTCCGATGAGTGGCGCGCGGCGTTGGTACCGCTGGGCACCGATGAGGTCAAGTCGCATCTGACCGACGCGCCCTACGTCGTCGTCGTCTTCGAGCAACCCTTCGGGCTGAAGACGGACGCCGGCGGCAAGGAGGTCCGCGTCAAGCACTACTACGCGCAGGAGTCAGTCGGCATCGCGGTCGGACTCTTCCTTGCCAGCATCACCCAAGCCGGGCTCTGCGCGCTGACTCATACACCCAGCCCGATGAACTTCTTGCGCACGGTGCTGAGGCGACCGCGCAACGAGCGGCCCTTCGTCGTCATACCGGTCGGCTACCCCGCAGAAAACGCCACCATCCCCGCCCATGCGTTGGAGAAGAAGCCGATCGACCAGATCCTGATTCGAATGTAGCGCGGCAGGTTACAGCGCGCCTGCTATGATGCTTAAAGCTGCATGACTGACAGCAAGTCAGCGAAACGATTTCGGAGAGGAAGACCATGGCAACCACGCAAAACCAGGTTGAGGTCATTCAGACTGATAAAGCCGCCGCGCCGATTGGCCCGTATTCACAGGCGATCCGTGCTAACGGGTTCATTTTCGTCGCAGGCGAGAAGGGGATCGATCCCAAGACGAACAAGATGGTCGAAGGGGGCATCGCGGCCGAGACGCGGCAGACGCTCGAGAACGTCAAGAACATCCTGGAGTCTGCTGGATCGTCGCTGTCGAAAGCGGTGTCGACGGCCGTCTACATGACCAACATCGGCGACTTCGCCGAGATGAACAAGGTCTATGCCGAGTACTTCACCGTTACGCCTCCAGGACGCACCACCGTTGGCGTCGTGTCGCTCCCAGCCGGCGCGCAGGTCGAGATCACGGTCACAGCGTTGGAGTAGGGCAGAGCTGGCCACGAACGCCGATGACATCATGGATTTTGGCACCTGGGGAGCACGATCGTGACGCGGTCATTCTGAGCGAAGCGCAGCGATGGTTCTCTCCCTCGAGTCGAGGGATGCTCCCCGTCCGTGGGAAGGGGCTGGGAGATGGACCGTCAGTGAGGGAGGAGCGAAGCATCTCTTCGTGCTCGACGCGTCTCCGGCTGGTCCGAACAGGAGGAATCCTTCGCGCGGCGCTCAGGATGACATGGGGACGAACGGTGTCACATTCTCTGTGTTCCTCTACTCAGGATGACAGCGTAAGGATCGAGCCCCCGACTGGTGTCAAACCCTTGTGGTCCCTGCGAGCCCGCAGCCGGATGGCCGCTCACTCCACTCGTGGCGGACCTTCGTCATCACCAGATGTCGATCGTGGATGGGAAAGCGTCCGCCGCTGATTGCTCCCCTACGCGACCGCCAGGCGCGACCGGGCATACTGGTCGAGCCGTGCAAGCTCATCGGCAAACATCTGCCGCAGCACACGAGGGACGATCGCCCGTTCTGCCAGTCCGCGAATGCCTTTCGAATAGGAGATTGTCTCAATCGTCACCCGGCTGACGCTTCCAGCGGGCTCGACGGTGAAGCTGGTAACGGTGTCGGAGTCGAGGTCCGATTCAGTCAACACACGGCCTGGCTCCGGTTCATCGATGCGGACCCGCATGCTTCGGCTCTGTCCACCGACCTTGACCTTGAAGCTTAGTTCGGTGCCCGCTCCGATGCCGCCGCGCTCGACCTTCACGTCGCTGAACGCCGCCGGCAGGAAATTCGGGTGATGATGTTTGTAATCGGCGATAAACCGGTAGACGTCGACGGGCGGCGCGTTAACCAGACCATCCTGGACCACATGAATCTTCGACACGATATCCCCCTTCCCGACTCCGGTTTCCGGCCCGGATCGATGTCAATCCTCGACGGCCGGCGCGCTATCCTGTGGCTCGTAGCCGAGCAGTTCACGCGCGTGCTTCAGATCCCAGAACTGCCGCGGATTATTCGAAATCCCATAGACGACCGCCCAATTGACGTCTTGAGCATCAAGGCAGCGCTGAATGAGTTGTGCGCAGTCCCGCTGGCTGAGCCACGTGGAGCGCATGCGCTTCAGTCGCTCCTCAATCGGGAGGTTCAGCAGTGCAGGTGATTTCGCCGTCACCGACTCGGCGCGCGGGTCGTCCTCATTCGTGACGGTGCCAATGCGCAGGCAGAAGACCTTGAGCCCAAAGCGATCGACGTAGTAGCGTCCGAGCGCCTCGCCGTAGACCTTCGAGACACCGTAAAGCGAATCGGGCCGCACCTCGACGGTATGATCCCAGGCACGGGAATCGTCCAATTTGTAGAGGTCCGGCTGGTTGTCGAACTCGTACATGCCGATGGTGTGGTTTGACGAAGCGAATACCACACGCTCGACACCCGCGCGGTGAGCCGCCTCATAGACGTTGTAGGTGCCGATCAGGTTGTTCGGCAGGATGTCCTCCCAGGGCGTCTCGACCGCCGCCGAGGCCGCCAGGTGAACGACCGCGTCCATCCCTTCGAAGGCGGGCTGGATCGCAGCGAGATCCGTGATATCCGCCACGGTGCTGGGAAAATCGGTCGGTTGATGCGTCAGGTAGTGCAGGTCGTAGCGATCGCTCAGGTGCTTGCGCACCGCCGATCCGATCGTTCCCGCCGCTCCGGTGACCAAGACCTGTTGCTTGCCGCGCTCACGAGATGTCAATGACCACTCCCTGCTCTTGCTTCACGTCGGTCGCGGTTGGCGTCGAGCCGTCCGACCGTACGACGGCTGGGGCCGGCATCTCGTTGACCCGAAGCTGGAAGACGTCCGGCCGGGCGTAGTGTCCAACCACGTCGAGATCGAACTTGCCTCGTGCGATCTCGTCCAAGTCGAGATCCGCCGTCAGGATCGTCTCCTCGTCGAAGTTCGGGCCCGCCAGCACGTCGCCAAGAGGCGAAACAATGACTGAACCTCCGCGCGACAGGACCTGGTCCGAATCGTTTCCGAGTACGGAGTCGTAGTCGTCCGGGTAATCGCGTCGCCGGGTGAACTGATTGCAGCCAAGCACAAAGCAGCGCCCTTCGGTGGCGATGTGACGCATGGTGGCCGTCCAGCTATCACGGCCGTCCGCGGTCGGCGCGCAGTAGATCTGAATGCCCTTGGCATACATCGTCATCCGCAGCAGCGGCATGTAGTTTTCCCAGCAGATCACCGCGCCGAGTTTGCCGATGGCGGTGTCGAAGACCGGCAACGTCGAGCCGTCGCCATAGCCCCAGATGAGCCGCTCGGCTGCCGTCGGCATCAGCTTGCGGTGCTTCCCGAGAAGTGACCGTCGTCGCCGAAGAAGAGGACGGTGCAGTAGAGCGTGCCGCGGTCCCGCTCGATGACGCCCATCACCAGGTAAACGCCGTTGCTCCGGGCAATGGACGAGAGACGGTCGACCGCCGGACCTGGCACGTCAATGGCCGATTCGTAGTAGCGCAAGAAATCGTCGCGGCCCTCAGCAGACCGGGACCCGACGGCCGAACCAAACGTCAGGCCACGCGGGTAGCAGCTAGACGAACGCCTCGGGAAAGACGATGAGCTGGGCACCCGAGGCCGAGGCGCCGATCACCAGCCGCTCCGCTTTATCGAGCGTCGCCTCAACATTGAATGCAATTGGCGCTGCCTGGACGACCGCGGCTCGCACCGTTGACATTCCGGACTCCCTTCATCACTCCACTTCATCCTCAGTCTCGCGCATCCCCAGTATCAGGTGTCAGGGCATCAGGAATCAACGTGCGTGTCCGTCCACTTGGTGAAACCGCGCTCGAGGAGTAGCCTAGTTGACGCATGGACGTCCAAAATCAGCGTCCGGGGTCAACGGTGTGATGGAGCGAAAAAGGGGATCGAGTGAGCCGCCGATTAAGCCGCCGGGTCTGGGGCACGGGAATCGTGCTGGGGGTTGTGCTGATCTTCATCGCCGGCGTTGTCTGGTGGGGACTGGCGGCATCGAACAAACCGCAATTGCAGGGACAAATCTCGATGCCGGACATGGCTGGTACCGGGCAGTTCCTGGTCAACGTCTGGCTCGACCCGCACCCGGCCACGACCGGAACCAACATACTCACCGCGCAGGTAACAAGCACCATTGGCACGGCGACGCCGCTCGATAGTATCGTGCTGCACCTGACCTCACCGAACGGCGCGCCACCACAGATGTTGACATTGACCAAATCAGCTGGATCAGATCCCGCCGACTCATTCACCGGACAGGTTGACTTCGACGCGGCCGGCCAATGGCAGGTCGCGGTTGAAGTACACAACGGAGACGTCGTGCGCACCGCCACCTTCTTTGTCAACGTGAAGCAATCTTGACGGTCCAGCCGTCACCCGTCCGCCCCGCGATGACGCCGACACCACCGTGTTGCCTCGAACTTCATCTCACCATCTCAGCCGAATCGCTCCGCGCTATCCCCACGTATTTCCGCATCTGGTACTATCTGCGGGTGCACGATCTCGACACCGAGAGGAAAAAGAGGACCGTACGACATACCGGCGGGGCCGGAAGAACCTCCCCATACACCGGTTGATGGAGAAACCGTATGACGGCAATGGTTGCCGCGGCCTGGCGGGTCATTCTCAGACGTGCTCAGGCAAACTGGCCGATTCTCGGCGCAGCGATGCTCACCATCTTGCTCGCGACAACCCTGCTCTCGGCCGGGCCAATCTACGCCGGGGCCGTCACGCTCAGCGGCCTGCGCCGCACCCTTCACGACGCGCCTGCAACCGACGCCAACGTCCAGATCTCGATTTTCTCCGCCAACGGCGAATATCCGTCGGTCAACAAGATCGTCAGCGACAACGTCCCCGGCGCCTTTGCCACCACCGGAGGGTCAATCGCCCGTACCGGCCGATCAGAGTCCTTCGCTCTCCCGGATCAGCCGGCCGAAGGGGTCAAGAACCTGGCCGTCTTCGCCTTCTTCCAGAACATCGAACAGCACGCTTCGCTGATTTCCGGCAACTGGCCGTCGACGACCGACGCCAACGCGCCAGTTGAGGCCGCCATCCCCGAACAGACGGCCAACCTGCTCAAACTGCATCCTGGCAGTACCTTCTCGCTCCAGAGTCGCCGTCTCGAGACCTTCACGGTGACTGTGCAGGTCGTGGGGGTCTATCGGATCAATGACGCGACCGATCCCTACTGGTGGAATGACACACTGGATACCCACGGCATCGAAACCGGGGCGTCGTTCGTCACCTACGGTCCGTTCGTAACAACCGCCGACAGTTTCTTCGCTCATCAGGGCGGTCTCGCCGCACAGGTCTTCTGGCGCGTCTACCCAATCTTCGACAATTTGAACGTGTCGGAGGTCTCTCGCCTGATTAGCGGCATCGAGAACCTGCAGGCGCGCCTCAACTTCCGGCGCGATGCCAACGACCAATTTCAGGTCTCGACTTCGCTGAACCGGATTCTTCGCACCGCTCAGAAGTCGCTGCTGGTAACGCGCTCCGGCGTCCTGATCGTGACTGTGCAGCTGGCCATTCTGGCTGGCTACGCGCTCCTGCTCACGTCGAACCTTTTGGTCGACCAGCGCCGCGTGGAGACGGGGCTGCTCCATTCGCGAGGCGCCAGCACCGGGCAAATCGTCACCATGGCAGTTATGGAAGCGCTCATCCTTGCCCTGCCGGCCGCGCTTGCGGGACCATGGCTGGCCGCCCTCTCGTTGCGCATCTTCAATCACATCGGGCCACTGGCGTCGATCGCGCTCCCCGTCAACCCTGAAGTCTCGCGTGACGCCTACGCCCTCGCGTTCGTTTCGGCGTTCGGCTGCGTGATGGCGCTCGGCGTTCCGATGCTGCAGTCGGCCCGCACCTTCGTGCAGGCGCGCGCGGCGCGCGGGCGCGAGGGATCACAGGGGCTGGCCCAGCAGGCCGGCATCGACATCCTGCTTCTCGCGGTCGCCGGGCTCGCATACTGGCAACTCAGCCGCTATCGCGGCCCGATCACGCAGACCGTACAAGGAAAGCTCGGCATCGACCCGTTCCTGGTGGCGGCGCCCGCCATCGGGCTCATCGCCGGGGCCATCATCGCGCTGCGCATCGTGCCGCTGTTGGCGCGAATCATCGACCGCGTCGCCGCACGCCAGCGAGGGCTGGTCGCGGCGCTCGGTGCCTGGCAGGTGTCGCGTCGTCCGCTGCGCTACGCTCGCTCGGCCTTGCTCCTGATGATCGCCATGGCCATCGGAATGTTCGCCTTGTCGTACGGCTCGACCTGGGAACTGTCGCAGAAGGACCAGGCGAACTACCAGATTGGCGCCGATATCCGGCTCAGTCCCGACATCCGCATCGGCTCGGCGATTCCCCAGTTCGATCTCGCTCAGGCGCAGCAGCAGATTGCGGGCGTCCAGGCGACCATGCCGACGAGCCGGGACACATTCGACGTCTCCCGGTCCGCCGGAGACGGCTCGATCCTGGCGATCGACGCGGCACAGGCACCGTCAATCGTCGCGTTTCGGTCCGATCTCTCCAACCAGAATCTGAACTCGCTGATGAAGGGGCTATCCGACCAGCGGCCGAAGCCGCCGTCGGTCGACATTCCAGGAACACCTCAGCAGCTGGCATTCGACGTCGTGGTCGCGCTCGATCCGCTGCCGGCCAATACGCAGACCGGGAGACGCGGCAGCGATATCGCTCCAACCATTGACCTGGTCGTCGAGGATGCGAGTGGGATGATCTACCGGCTCACTGGAGGTCGCATCGATGCGACCGGCCAAACCCAACGCTTGATCGTTCCTCTGGCGTATCGTATGAATAACGGAAAGATCGCCCAGCCGCTCTATCCGCTGAAGCTCATCTCGTTTGAGTTTGGCGTGATCCCGCTGTCCGGGATCGCACGAACCGGGACCTTCACGCTTCAGGACGTCGCGGCGAACGCAGCGCTCGACGGCAATAACTGGTCACCGCTGACGATCGACTGGTCGAAGTTCGGCTGGAGCAGCGACACAACCGGCCTGCTCGTCGCGCCGGAGATCCAATCGAACGGCACGTCGAATCCGGGCGGATTCGCGGTCAAGTTCAACGCCGGGGCCGCACGTGGAAACGGCATCTTTCCGATCACGTTCAGCCTACGCCCATCCGGCGCCCGTCCGTCCCCAGACATGGTTGCCGTTGTCAACGACTCCTTCTTACAGCGGACTGAGTCGAAGGTCGGTGACACGCTCTCGCTTGATCTCGCCGGAGTACGGCGCCAGGTGAAGATCACCGGGCGGGTCAAGACCTTCCCCACACTCGATCCGGCTCGCCCGTCGATCGTGGTCGACTTTCCGACGTTGGCGATTCAGCAGTACGAGCAGAATCAGCGACTGCTGGAGTCGGACGAATGGTGGCTTTCGGCGGCCGGAGGGCGGGCAGACGCGGTCGCAACGACGCTCAAGCTGCCACCCTACTCAACGCCGAAGATCACCACGCGCTCCGATCGGACCTTGACACTGCGCACCGACCCGGTCGCACTCGGCATCATCGGCGCCCTGTCACTCGGCTTCGTAGCGGCGGCTCTCTTCGCGGCGATCGGATTCGCGGTCAGCTCGGCGGTCTCGGCGCGCGAGCGCCTGACCGAGTTCGCGCTTCTCCGCGCGCTGGGCCTCTCGACCAGGCAACTTTCGAGCTGGCTGACACTCGAGAACGGGCTGCTGGTCTTCTTTAGCATGCTCAGTGGAACGCTGCTCGGTCTGCTCCTCGCCTACTTCATCCTGCCACTCGTCTCGCTCACGCAAGCGGCAGTGCAGACGGTGCCGGGCATCATCGTGGTGGTCCCGTGGCGCTCGATCGCCATCCTGGAAGGAACGAGCGTCGTGGCGCTTGCCGTGGTCGTGCTGGTGCTGGCGACGATGCTCCGGCGCGTCGGGCTTGGCTCGTCACTTAGATTGGGCGAGGAATAGCAATGGCACGCGTGGCAGCCAAGCCCCAGGGGCAGCGTTTCCGGACCTCACCACAACTGGTGACCGCGGTTCTGCGACGACTGCGCGTGGAACGGCCGCAGGCCGGCGCGCTGATGGCAATGGTTCTCGTAACCACGTTGATCTTTGCCGCCGTTCCGCGTCTTTACAATCAGGTGTCGGACCGAGGCATCCGCTATGCCGTCAGTCAGGGGCGAGTCTACGAGCGCAACCTGGTCATGACGCGCGGCGATCGCATCAATCCCGGCCCGGCGAACGACGTCTTCGCGCCAGTCGAGACAGCAGCCGTGCAGTTCCAGCAGAGCCTCGCACCGTCGATTCAGTCGGTTATCGGCCATCACACATATGTGGTCGACGCGGCTCGCTATCAATTTATCGACGGCGCGACGACGCCCTTCCTCCGCTACGTGACAATGCGTTATATGAGTCAGATCGACTCGCACATGTCACTGACGCAGGGCCGGATGCCGGCTCACACCGCCGACACCTTCACCACGACCGGGAACGAACCGGCAACCCTGCCGGTGATCGAAATCGCGCTGTCGCAATCCACGATCGACGCCCTCAAGGTCAAATTGGGCGACACCATCCCCCTCCAGGCGGACTCGAGCGACCCGCTCGCCCGGCAGCGGAGTGGCGCGTTTCCGCACGACGTCGCGCTCCACATCGTCGGAGTCCTGACGGTTCCCAACCCGGACGACGATTACTGGTACAGCATCCCCGCGATTGACCAACCAGCTATTGAGGACGACGGGAACTCGACCAAGGTCTTTGCGACCGGTATCTTCGCGCCCGACGCGTACAGCGACATCTTGAAAGACACGGCTCCCGGCTTGCTCAGCTATAGCTTCCGCTATTACGTCAACCCGAGCCTGTTCGACGCGGGCAAAGTCGATACACTCGCCCCCGACATGCGGCGGCTCGATTCTCAGTATGGTTCGCTCTTCTCCGGCCCGCCGACGGCAACCTCGGTCTCATCCCAGCTTTCGAAGATCCTGAGCCAGTTCCTGCGGCAGCAGCGCCTGATGACCTCGATCCTATCGCTGGGTGTCATCGGCCTCCTCTTCATCGCCCTGGCGACAATCGGTCTGGTCGCGGCCTTCATCGCCGAAAACCGGCGTGAATCGATCCTGCTGATGCGGGGCCGAGGCGCATCGTCGTGGCAGATCCTGGGCACGCAGGCCGTCGAGGGACTCGTTCTCGGCCTCCCCGTCGCGCTGGTGGGGCTGGCACTGGCCACACTGCTCGTCCATTCCCGCCCCAACATCTTCTCGCTCTACGCGGCCGGGGGAATCGTTTTGGTCACGGTTTTGCTGCTAATCGTTGGTCTCTGGCCACTGGCACGCCGGAATCTGGGAGCGTTCGAGCGGCCGGACGTCCCGGTACGGAAGGTCTCCATACGGCGTCTTGCGCTCGAGATCTTCGTCGTCGTGGTCGCGGTGCTCGGCATCTACCTACTGCGGCGGCGCGGCCTGGCTGGTGATAGCGCGACAGCCGCGTCGGGCGGTTTCGATCCCTATCTTGCCGCCGTACCGGTCCTGTTGGGGCTGGCCACCGGGCTGATCGTCCTGCGCCTCTACACATTGCCGATACGACTCCTGGCCTGGAACGCGTCGTACCGCTCGGACCTGGTTCCGTTTCTCGGCTTCCGGCGGGTCGCGCGACAATCGGCCGCCGCAACCGTGCCGTTGCTGGTCATCTTGCTCTCGATCGCGATCAGCGTCTTCTCGTCCGTCCTGATGCACAGCATCGACGTGGGCCAGGTCAAGACCGCGTGGCAGACGGTCGGCGCGGACTACCGGATCGATTCGGTCGCAGTTGGACCGCTCCCCACCGGTTTCACCCTCGACAGCGTTCCATCGGTCCAGGCAACGGCGCAGGCAGCGCTGGAGCCGAGCCTGCTCCTGTCGTCCGACCAGCCGATGTTCGGCACCGTCAACATGCTGGCGATCGACACAACGGCCTACGAGAAGGTTGTCGCCGGGTCGCCGACCGACCCCAAATTCGGTGGTGACATGCTGGTGCAGCCATCAACTCCTGAGACCGGCACGGCGAAGGCCCCAATTCCGACCATCGTCTCGAGCAACTGGGTCACGGGAGGAGCGCCCAAGACCGGATCGGTCTTCTCGATCGAGTTCAGTCATCAGCCAGTCTCGTTCGTGGTACGAGGAACGCTCGATCGCTTCTCGGGACTGACAACCGGCCAAGCCTTCGCCATCGTGCCGCTGGCCAGCCTGCAAGCCGCGCTCGGAGCGCGCAATATCGAGCCGACGACGATGTTCGTCAAGGCACCCGCCAGTGCCAAGCCGGCGATCAACAAAGCGATCGACGACCAGTATGCGCCGGTCACCATGAAATCGCGTGCCGATACCTACGCTTCTGTCCATGACTCACCGCTCATCTCCGGCGCGGCGCGTGGATTTGAGATCGGCATCCTGCTCTCGGCCGCCTATTCGGCACTCGCGGTTATCATCGCGCTGGCCCTGACGAGTCGCACTCGTATTCGCGATCTGACCTACCTGCGGACCCTGGGGCTCACGAGTCGTCAGGTGCTCCTCCTGACGATCACGGAACAGGCGCCGCCAGTCGTTCTGGCGCTGATCGTGGGCACGGCGCTCGGCATCGGCGTTACTCGACTGATCAAGCCTGGCCTTGACCTGACGGCCTTCACCGGGCCGGACGTGCCGGTCGCTCTGGTCACCGATTGGTTCACGATTACCTTGCTAATCGCGGGGATCATCCTCTCGGTTGCCATCGCGATCGCCATCGTCAGTGCGTCGGTCCAGCGAGCGAACGTCAGCGGAGTTCTAAGAATGGGAGAAGAATGACCGACACAGTTGATTTCAAAACGCTCCGCGAGCGAGCCGCGCGCACGGAACGGGTGCAGTTCGGAGCCGGATCGCAGATCATCTGCGACAACCTGGTCAAGATCTACAAGGTCGCCGACCTGGAGGTCGTGGCCCTGCAGGGGCTCGACCTGATCGTGAACCGGGGCGAGCTCATCGCTATCATCGGAGCGTCCGGCAGCGGCAAGTCGACATTGCTCAACATCCTCGGAGGGCTCGATGTCCCTTCGGCGGGTAAGGCGGTCGTGGCTGGGTACGACCTGCTGAACATGACCAGCAAGGACCGCGTCCAGTACCGTCGTGAGGTGGTCGGATTCGTCTGGCAACAGACGGCGCGCAACCTATTGCCCTACTTGACGGCGCTCGAGAACGTCGAGATGCCGATGATCCTGGACGGGTCGCCGCGCGCGCTGCGACGCCAACGCGCACTTGAACTACTCGACGTGGTCGGTCTGGCCGACCGCGCCGGGCACCAGCCCGACCGGCTCTCAGGCGGCGAGCAGCAGCGCGTCGCCATCGCCGTCGCGCTGGCAAATCAGCCGGAGGTGCTGCTGGCCGACGAGCCGACGGGCGAACTCGATACCAGTACCTCGCACGAGATCTTCTCCCTGCTCAGGTCGATCAGCACCGAGCTCGACGTCACGGTTGTGGTCGTCACCCACGATCCGCTTGTGTCGGAGCAGGCCAACAGAACCATTGCGATTCGCGACGGCCGGACCAGCACCGAGACGCTGCGCCGGACCGAGATGGGCGAGGAGGGCCAGCACGAGGTCATCGCCGAAGAGTTCGCGGTGCTCGATCGCGCTGGACGCCTTCAGTTACCGGTCAACTACGTCGACACCTTGCAACTCGAACGCCGCGTGCGGCTCGAACTCGAGCCGGATCATATCGGCGTCTGGCCCGATCGCGCCAAACCGGAAAACGGCGCCGGGAAGGATAACGAATGAGCGACGACCACCAGCGATGGCGCGCGCCGGAGCAACGTTCCCAGCCGGATGACGAATCATTCAAGCCGGAGCTCAAGCCTGCCAGCGACGAGGACGAGCGCTGGCGCCCGCCCAAACGACAGCCCCGGACTAACCCGGCACCGCAGGCCAGCGAACCCGCCACGGTCGCGGACGAGGACGAGACGGAGACGCCTCGCTGGCGTCCGCCGCAGAAGCGCGTTCAGACTCCACCCGAACGCCCGATCGCCTCGACTCAGGAGGAGCCGGAAGAACCGGACAAGCCGGATCGCTGGCGTCCGCCCGCGCCGGAACGACGGCCCGAGCCCGCGCTCGCCGTCGGCGCAGGGTCGCGTGAAACCGCTGAGGTGTGGGTCGACCGGACACGCCAGTCCGTGCCCGTGCTCGATCCGATCGTCGCGATCGAGGCACTGGCGCGCGACTACCCCGTCGGCGAGACCGTCGTGCATGCGCTGAAGCCATCGAATCTGCAGGTTGGCCGCGGGCAGCTCGTCGCGGTGCATGGACGCTCCGGCTCAGGCAAAACCACCATGCTAAATCTCATTGGAGGGCTGGACCGGCCAAGCGGAGGACGCGTCTGGATCGACGGTGTTGAGGTGACCGCGCTGCCTGAATCGGAGCTCGTGGGGTTGCGACGTCACCGGATTGGCTTCATCTTCCAGACGTTCGGGCTGATCCCGATCTTGAGCGCGGCGGAAAACGTCGAGGTGCCGCTGCGGCTAGCGAATGTCGACGTCGCCGAACGAGATGAGCGCGTACGAGTGCTGCTCGAACTCGTCGGACTCGGAGAGCGTGGAAAACACCGTCCCCACGAACTCTCGGGCGGCGAGCAGCAGCGAGTGGCGATCGCACGGGCACTTGCGAACAGCCCGCGACTGCTCATCGCTGACGAGCCGACGGGCCAGCTCGACTCCGGCACCGGACGCACAATCATGACGCTGATCCGGGCACTGGTGAAGAGCGAGGGCGTGACCGCGATCGTGGCAACACACGACCCGCTCCTGATCGATCTGGCGGACCGGATCATCGAGCTACGCGACGGCGAAATCATCGACGACACCGCCGCACTGCGCGCGTAGCACACGCTGTCGCGAGGTGGGATTGATGAGAATAAAGGAAGAGGGGGAGATGGACCCGGTTGCCTATAACTACGCGGTATTTCCGCCGGAGGATGACGTTGAGGCTTTCGGCCGGTTCATGGAGTACCTCAAGGTCGGACAGAAGGCTCTCGATCCTGAGCTGACGGACCTTGATTCCGGCGAGCGCGTGCGCCTCAGCGACTTCACGTCACAGGGGATGACGGTCATCGAGTTCGGTTCGCTCACCTGACCATACTGTGGGATGGCGTGCCCATCCATGGACGAGATCGCCAACGCCTATGCCGACCGAGGCGTGAAATCGGTCTTCCTCTATGTGCGCGAGGCGCATCCTGGCGAGAACTACCCGCATCATTCATCGTTCGAGCAGAAGATGGAGCAGGCGACCGTCTTCAAGCAGCGCTGGAACTGCCGCCGCCCGATCCTGGTTGACGACCTGGAGGGAACGGCGCACGAGGCGTTTGGACGTCTGCCCAACATGACCTATATCCTCGGCCAGGATCATCGCGTGCTCTTCCGGGCGGACTGGACCGACGCCTACACCGTGCGCTTCGCGCTGGAATACCTCCTCGCGGTCGACGCTCGCAAAACCGAAGGAACGGCGATCGAGCCGTTCTACGCCGAACTACGCGGTTTTCGCTGGGAGAATCTGCGGGGATTTGCCGATGGGCTGGAGTTCAATGGTCCACGCGCGGTCAAGGAATTTCGCGACGCCAAGCTCCGCTGGTCACGCGGAGAGCATCTCGGCCAGCTCAACAAAATCCGCGGGAGAGAGTGACCGGCAGCATTCCAGCGTCTTGGACGCGACGACGCGGCGAATTGGGCCCGCGCCGCGGCTCCTAAACGAAAGCGGGCTCAGCAGCTCTCCCTATCTCAGACGCGCCAAAAGTCCGCCGAGGGTGAGCCAGTAATAGACGATGTAGCCGCCGGCGAGCAGGAGCAGCACCGAGCTAACCGGTTGGACAAAGCGGCCAACCTGCCGCACGCGCTGGATCGCGGCGATCTTGAACAGCGCGACGACCAACGTCAGCACGGTGATCACAAACCCCATCCCCAGCCCGTACAGCACATACTCGGTGAACGAGGAAGCCAGCCGCTGCGTGGTTAGCGCCCCGCCGGCCAGGGCCAGGAAGATTGGCAGCGTGCAGCTGAGCGAGGCCAGGCCGTAGCCGATACCATAGGCGAAATAACCGGTTACCTTGCCGCCACGAGCCACACCGGTCACACGCGCCGAGAGCTGCTCACCAAGTCCTACATAGAGCCCGTCCGACGTCAGCATGCGGCCGGCGACGACTACCAGCGCCACGCCGACGATCAGGCCGAGCCACGGAAAGATCCGCGTCAACGACGTGGTGACACTGCCCAGTGCCAGGCCTGTGACCCCAAAGAGGAGGACGAATCCCGCGGTCACCGAGGCGCTGATCACGAGCGCCCGTCCAAGCCGCGGGATCCGACCCCGAGTTTCAGCGGCGTCGAGATCGCCAAGGTAGAGACCCAGGTAGGCGGGAAGCAGCGCGAAGCCGCAGGGATTGACCGCCGCCACCATCCCGGCACCGAACGCATACCCGAGTGGCAAAGCAACCGATAGATCCCGCAGAAAGGAGCTTCCGGTCGAGGAGGCGTTTTCCACGCCGCCGGTTATCGGGCTGAGGTCGCTTCCAGTCACCAGCGCTGCGATAACGGACAGCCCCAGCACGACGACCACTGAGCCGATGCTGAGCAGTCTCCGGCGACGGTCGTGGGGTGGAGCGTCGAGCGCTGCGATGGGTCGCGGTCCAGTTGCCACGTCGAACTCCACCGCTACTTCGAAACGAGCGACTTAACCGCGGATTCCAGGTCCGCCCTGGACATGATCCCGGTGTTGGTCTTCTCGATCGTGTGCTCTTTGGTGATGAGCACGGTCGTCGGCACGCCGCCAAGGTTGTAGTCGCGCACGGGAGCGTCGTCGACGGCGTAGGCGGTCGGGTAGGTGATGTTCAGATCCTTCAAGAGTTGGCGCGCGGACTCGTGGCTACCCAATTGGGTGAAGGGTCCCACGTCGACTCCGAGGAAGATAACCTGTCCCTGGTATTCGTCCGCGACCTTTTGAAAGTCCGGCATCTCGGCGCGGCAGGGCGGACAATCGCCTCCCCAGAAATTCAGCACGACTGGCTTGTCTTGATTGAGCACGGAGGCGAACGAGCCCTGACCGTCGGGAAGGATGCCAGCCGCGGTGTAGGTCACGAGCTGAAAATCAGGGGCCTTGGTTGCGGCGTCAGACGTCAGACCACACGCGGGGGTGAGCAGCAGCGCGAACAGAACAAGCAACAGGCTCGGGGCGATGGCGCGGGACCGAAGCGTCGCCACGTGGCGTGTAACAGAATGCACGGCTGTAGCTCCCAAAGTTCTACCGAGAGCCCGGTCAAATCCCAAGTAGTCAGGGCTCAATTGACGATACCAAATTCGCGCCCCTCCAGTAGCGCGGCCGTAGCATCTGACAATGCCCTCATGCAACCGGACAAATCGCGCATGCGGTTTCCAACTCGGCACGTGTCCTCCCCTCGAGAACCCTGACAGGCCGGCAGGTCCGGTGGAATATGGCTTGCATTTCCTTAATGCAACTGACCACCGCGATGCAGCCAGAAGGGGGCAGACATGCAACACACTAAAACGACCCAGGACATCTTCGCGCCTGATCAGCAACAAACACGTCAACACATCACCGAGATGCTGCAGAAGGCCTATTGGATGGAGATGGAAACGGTTATGAGCTACGTTTCCTCCTCCGTCAATCTCGATGGCGTGCGCGCCCGAGAGATCGCCGAGGCACTCCGGCAGGACGTCCAGGAAGAGCTCGGACACGCCCAGATGTTCGCCGAACGCATTAAAGAGCTGTATGGAGTCGTTCCCGGCTCGATGGAGTTCAAGGCGGATCAGACCTTCCTGCAGCCACCAAACAAGCAGACCGATGTAGTGCACGTGATCAAGGGTGTGATCCAGGCCGAGTCAGGCGCAATCGAACACTATACAAACGTTATCCGGAAGACAGATGGTGTCGACCTGGTGACGCAGGACATGATCATCAAGGTCCTGCATGACGAGCAGGGGCACCGCCGGCTGTTCGAGGGGTTCCTGCGAGAATTCGAGTCGGACGCCAGGGTCTAGTCCTCCGGACGTAGACAACCAGAGAGCTTTGACTTCGGGGGCGCGAACGAATTCGCGCCCCTTTCGTCGTTCAGATTCGTCACGCGCGGCAACTCCCACTCACCCGGCATCCGGTGTAGACTGCGGTGAAGGCAGACACTTGCGGAGCAAGCACGACGTCAGGCGGGAGCGATCATGACTGCAAACCAGGAACTCAAGCTCGTGCGTGGGGCGTGTCCTCACGACTGCCCGGATACCTGTGGCACGATCACGGAAGTCCAGGACGGCAGAGCCGTCGCCTTCTATGCCGACAAGAACCACCCGTACACCCAGGGCTGGCTCTGCGCCAAAGTCCGTCCCTACCTTGACCGCGTCTACCACCCGGACCGGCTGACCCATCCGCTCCGCCGAGTCGGACCCAAGGGAAGTGGGAACTGGGAACCGATCAGTTGGGACGAGGCGATCGACGAGATTGCGACCCGCTGGAAGGGCCTGATCGCCGAGTATGGTGCCGCTTCAATCCTCCCGTACTCCTTCAGCGGCACGCTCGGGCAGGTTCAGAACACCGTCACGTCATCCCGCTTCTGGAATCGCCTTGGGGCGAGCGGGCTCGAACGGTCGATCTGCGGTGCCGCGGCCGAGACCGCCGTCACCATGACCTACGGCTCGCGCTGGGCTCCCGATCCGCGCGACGTCGTCCACAGCAAGTTCATCATCATCTGGGGCCACAATCCGGCCAGTACGGCGCCGCATTTCGTCCCCTTTCTGCGTAAGGCTCAGAAGAGTGGCACGCACGTGGTCGTGATCGATCCACGCCGAACCACCACCGCCCGTTCCGCGGACGAGCATATTCGGCCGCGTCCAGCGACCGACGGAGCGCTGGCGCTCGGGATGCTCAACGTGATCTTCAGCGAAGGACTGCACGACGAAAAATGGCTCGAACAGCACACCGTCGGCTGGCGCGAGCTTCGTGAACGGGCCGCCGAATTCCCGCTCGATCGCGTGGCGGCCATTACTGGCATTGACGCCCAGACCATCGCCTCACTCGCGCGACGCTTTGCCACGACGTCACCCGCTATCCTCAAATTCGCCGACGGCATTCAACGACATGGCAATGGCGGTCAGACCGTGCGGGCGCTCGCGGCGCTCCCCGCGGTCGCCGGACACGTCGGCAAACTTGGCGGTGGGCTGATGTACAGCACCAGCGGGTACTCGGCCTGGGACAGTGAGACCGTTGGCCACGCGTCGGAATGCCCACCGGTGCCGCGAATCATCAACATGAACCGGCTCGGCAAGGCGCTCACCGGTGAGGTTGTCGATCCGCCGGTCATGTCCCTCTACGTCTTCAACGCCAATCCCGTGACGTCGACGCCAAACGCCCCGCTGACGATCAAGGGTCTGCTGCGAGAAGATCTGTTTACCGTCGTCCACGATCTCTTCATGACCGATACGGCGCACTACGCCGACATCGTGCTGCCAGCCACGACTCAGCTCGAGCAGACCGATTTCCACCGTGGCTACGGGCACCGCTGGCTGCAGTACAACGCCCCGGCTATCGCGCCGCTCGGTGAGAGCAAGAGCAATTGGGACGTGATGCAGTTGCTGGCCACGGCAATGGGCTTCAGTGAGCCCTGGCTGCACCAGACTGCGGACGAGGTGATCGAGGACCTGCTCGAAGGATCGCGTTCGAACAATCCATTTCTGGCGGGCATAACGCTCGAGCGGCTTAAATCCGAGGGAACGGTTTCTCTGAATTTCGAGGCGCACGGTGACGTACCGTTCGCGGACGGATTCTTCCCGACCCCCTCGGGCAAACTCGAGTTGAAATGCGACGCCATGGCCGCGGTGGGACTCGATCCGCTCCCGAACTACAGCCCACCTGCCGAGTTCGACGACTATCAGCCGGGCGATGACTCCCGGCTCGTGCTGATCTCCGGAGCCGCACACCACTTCGTCTCGAGCAGCCTGGCCAATGTTCCAACACTCATGGGCAAAGAGGGTAGCCCCTCGATTCAGATCAACCCGGACGATGCGGCAGCCCGCGACATCTCCCACGGTGATGACGTGATCGTCTCGAACGCGCGTGGCTGGTGTCGCCTGCGCGCGATCGTGACGGACGACGTTCCGCGAGGTGTCGCCGTGGCCCCCAAGGGACAATGGGCACAGAACTCGCCAGATGGACGCAATGTCAACTGGACGACATCCGACGCGACAGCTGACCTCGCCGGGCAGAGCACGTTCCACAGCAACCTCGTCGAGGTTCGCCCGGTGACAGCGGGATTAGCGCTTGAAGAGCAGGAATCCCTCGCCGTCACGGCTGACGACTGACGGGTTCACCAGAATCACACGATGGGTCGCTTCCTGGGATCTCGGGCAGGGTCCAGCGACCACGATAGAGCACCAGCCAGAGCGTCGCGCCAACCGCGAGGATGGTCGCGGCGTTCGGCTCCAGCACGTTGGCCAGCACGCCTCCTACCCCCACGAGCACGACCAGCGAGAGATCGACGTAGCGTCCCGTAAGCAACGACGCGACGATCAACGCTGCACCAATCGGCAGGAGTGCAACCGAGCTCGGCTTCACCCCAGTCAGCACGACCTCGGTCAGGAAGACCACACCACAGATAATCGCCATCAGGCGCGCCCCGGTATCGCGGGTCACCGTGCCGAGATGTGACGGACGCATACGCCATGCACGCTGCAAGGCCATGCCCGTAAAGATCGCCGTGAAGTGCTCGACGCTGGTGAAGTCGGGCCGGACAACGAGGATGGCGGTGAGGAGCGCGATCGCCGCGATTCCGACAAACCGCCGCCAGCCCCCCAGCAGCCACGGAAAACCAACGATCGCCCCGGCACAGCACCAGGTCGCGGTCGATGAGCCGACTTCAGAGATCATCAAGCGGTCGATCGTCCCCTGCATATGGAGGAGGTGGGCCGGTAGCAGCAAGACAATCGCCAGCGCGAGCGGCGCCCACGTGCCCATAAACCAGGCGAATGCTGCCCGCCAGGGACCATAGAGCAATTCGCAGACGCCGGTCGCCACGATGGCCAGCACGACGGTCGAGATAATGGCGACCGGGTGATCGATCAAGAAGTTCGAGGTCACGATCGTCCACAGTTTGCCGTCGATCAGCGCCTGGACGCCGACTCCCCAGCGGTCGATCAACGCGTTCGAAGGGAAATGCTTCAATGATCCCGCCGCGAACGCGACGATCAGGATGAGGGCGACGGAACCAAGCGACCAGGGAATCTGTCGCGCGACTCCGGCCAGGCGCGCTGCCGGCCCGACCGGAGCGGCTGGGAGCGGGTCTCCTGGACGACCGGTCCTCGTAAGGGATATGCTCTGCTCTGGTGTAAGTCGTACCGTAGTCTGGACACGTTTTCGTGGACCCAACATCACTCGTAGCTTCCCGGCCGCAGCGATTCTTCCAATTCTTCAAGCGCCGGACTGGCCTTTTCTGGGGCTCGCTCCTCGTCGTTCTCTTCAGCGTCTTCCTGATCCGGCAGCGTCAAGAGGTTCACCACATTTTCCACGCGCTGCGCAACGCCAATCCGCTCTGGCTCGCCGGTGCGCTCGCCATTGGGCTGGCGATACAGGCGCTCATGGGCCTCGCGTTGGAGCCCATCTTACGGCGACTTGGCAAGGTCGTGTCGCGCGTCGCATTGATCCGGGTCCAGCTCCAGCGGCACGTCATCTCGACGATCATCCCGCTCGGCGGTCCCGCCTCAACCTACGCGCTGATCCGCGCGCTGGGCCAGCAAGGCGTCTCGACCGACGATACGATCTACGCCTCCGTCCTCAACGGCGTGCTCGGCTATGTCTCCTTCGTCATCGTCGCCATTCCGGTACTGCTCTATCTGATCGCGGGCGGCGGCGTCTCGGCGATCGTCGTCTACTCCGCCGCCG
Source organism: uncultured Chloroflexia bacterium (assembly GCA_963728335.1). Classification (GTDB taxonomy): domain Bacteria; phylum Chloroflexota; class Chloroflexia; order Thermomicrobiales; family Thermomicrobiaceae; genus CALAGB01. The sequence continues at coordinate 1,284,655 of CAVSJP010000002.1, read as the reverse complement.
CGCTCGTGGTGCTCGTTGCTGTGATGGTCGCCGCGCTGGTCCTCTCACATCAGAGGTCCGCTGGACTTGGCGCAATCGAGCGGCACCTGCCCAAGCGCGTGGTCAGTTTTCTCGACGGCGCCCGCGCGCACGAGATTAGCGCCGGTGATCTGCTCTGGCCACTCGTAATCCATCTGGTCATCGACTTGCTTGGCGTGGTCATGCTCTACGCCAGCCTGGAAGCGGTGCATCAGGAGCCGTCGCTGGAGACCGTGCTGGCAGGTTACGCGGTCGGCACCATCTTCTTGCTCGTTGCTCCGTTCTTTCAAGGTCTGGGCGCCGTCGAGCTTTCGATGACGGTCGTCTTGCGGGGCTTTGGTATTCCGAGCGGCGCGGCGCTCGCGGCGGTCCTCCTCTATCGGGTAGCCGAAGTTTGGGCTCCGCTGCTAGTTGGACTCTCGGCGCAGGCGTCCGACATCCCCCAGGTCCGGCGCGCTTCAACCCATGTTCCAGCGATCATCACCGGCCTGACCGGCCTGCTGACCGTGTTCGCCACGATCAGTCATCCATTCCCGCGCCGTGTCGATCGACTTCAGCAATATTCCATGGTTGGCCCGCACGAATTTTCACGCACCTTCGCAGTCGTCGCCGGGTTCTTCCTGATCTTCCTGTCCTGGAGCCTCTGGCGGCGTAAACGGGTCGCTTGGGTAGCCGCGCTGGTGATCCTGGTATTCAGTTCGGTTGGGCCATTCATCAAGGGTCACGACCACGTCCTGTTTCTGCTGTCGATGATCAACGTGTTGCTGCTGATCGCACACCGCAGGCACTTCCGCGTTCGCAGCGACATCCCAACCATGCGGCAAGGCGTCATCCGCTTCGGGATGAGCATTCTCTTCGCGCTCGTCTACGGCACCGCCGGATTCTTCTTGATCGACGAGCGGGCCTTCGGTATCGACTTCGGACTGTCCCAGGCGATGAACACCACGCTCCGCCTCTTCTTCAGCCTCGGCATCAACGGCCTCACCCCGCATACCCGGTTCGGGAGTTGGTTCGAGGATTCGCTAACCCTGGTCGGGGTTGTGTCGGTTGCGTATGCGACGTTCTCGCTTGTCCGGCCAGTCGTCTGGCGACGCAGAACGCTTCCCAGTGACCGGCGAGAAGCCGCCGAGATGATCGAACGCTGGGGCGACTCGGCACTCGATTTCTTCAAGAGTTGGGACGATAAGGTCTTCTTCTTCTCGTCGACACGTCAGGGGGTGGTCTCTTTCGGGCAGACGATGTCGTCGGCCGTGGCGCTCGGAGACCCCGTGGCAACCAATCCGGACGAATTTCGACTCGTGCTGGCGGAATTTCTCGACTTCTGCGACGCGAACGACTGGGGCGTCGCATTCCACCAGACCCCGGAAGCGCACCTGGCCGAATACACCGAGGCGGGACTAACGGCGATCAAGATCGGCGAGGAGGCGATCGTCGACGTGACGTCCTTCACTCTCCAGGGGCGAGCCATGAAGGCGCTCCGCTCGAGCATCAACCGGCTGGACCGTGAAGGCTACCGTTCCGTCCTCTTCACGCCACCACTATCAAAAGACGTACTGGCACGCCTGCGTGCGGTATCGGACGAATGGCTCCAGATTTCGGGGCGGCGCGAACGCGGCTTCACCCTCGGCAGGTTCACGGATGACTACCTGCGGGAATGTCCAGTCATGGCAATTGAGGACGCTGACGGAAACCTTCTGGCCTTCGCCAACATCATCCCGGACGGCGTCAAAGGTGAGGCGACCATCGATCTGATGCGGCGGCGCATGGATTTAGCCAACGGAGTCATGGACCTGCTCCAGGTGCGCCTGATCGAGCACTTTCGCGACGCGGGCTACCAGCGCTATTCGCTCGGTATGGCTCCGTTCGTCAACGTCGGTGAAGCGCCCGGCTCGCCGGTTATCGAAAAGGCGATCCGACTCCTCTACGAAGACGTCGGCCGGATGTTCTCATACAAGGGATTACACACCTACAAGGCCAAGTTCATGCCGGAGTGGGAGCCACGCTATCTCGTCTATGGATCGGAGACATCCCTTCCCGCCATCGTGCTGGCCCTGCTGCGTCTGACTGAACGCCCAACCTCGACCAAGCAGAATGAGCCGCGTGAACAGGCACCACGATCGGCTGACAGGCCGTTCGCCACCGGTTGACTCAGATGCTATGATCGAAACTCAGGTCAGCGTCGATCCCACTCGGCAGGGCCACGCTCGAACACTGCTTCAGAGTATGCGAGCCACAACGGGGAAGTTCGACCTGTGGGCCGCGTCTGTCGCGCACAACTTCAGCCGACGCAGCACACCTGCGCGTGACCATCAGCGCACTGATTCGGATTTATCTACATGCTCATCCAATCGTGCGCGGAGTATCTCATGAATGAACCTGTTCCAATGGTCCAGAGCGATTCGTCCGGATCAGAAAAACGCACATCCTGGTCGCTCGCCGTCGATCCCTCGATTTATTACGACGTCGAGCAAACGCTCACTCGTCTGCAACAAATACTGAGCATCGACTACCTGGCGCTGCTCGTTCCCTCTGTTGACGGTCAGGAATTCTGGACTGTCTCCTCGGTTGGACTCGATCCCGAATTGGCACGACGCTTCTGCTGGTCGCCGAAGGACGAGCCACTTCAGCAGCTCCAGTCGGATGGCTCGCCTTTCGTGATCCAAGACGGCATGAACACGCGATCGATCAGTCCGCTCTCTCAGGTACCCGGTATCGGCGCACTCACGATCGTCCCCTTGACGCTCGATGGAAAACTGCGTGGTCTGCTGCATCTGGGGCAGAAAGCAGGGGAGTCCCCGTCTCGCATCGATTCATCAATGCTCAGCCTGGCCGAGCACACCATGGCCCTGGCCGTCGATCGTGCCGAGTTGCGCCGCGCTGAAACCTCCGCCCGGCAGGTCAGTGTCTCGACGCGCGAGCGTTTGACCTTCTTGGCAATTGCCAGTGGGCTGCTCTCGTCGTCACTGGACTACGAAACGACCTTGAGCCAGATCACCGGCATGCTGGTGCCGCGACTCGCCGACGTCTGCGCCGTGGTGCTGCTCGACACGGACGACTCGATCAACCAGGTCACGGTCGACTCGACAAGTCCGGACGTGACGCGCCAGATCATCGACCTCCAGTCGCGCTATTCGCTGGCTCCGGGTGCGCACAGTGCTGCGCGTCAGGTGCTCGACAGCGGGAAGACGCAATTTCACCCCAACATCACCGACGAGTACTACATCGAGACGGCGACCAACGCGGAACATGCCGAACTGCTGAAGACGATCGGCATGCGATCGATGGTGATCGTGCCGCTTAGTGGTCACGGCGCGACGATCGGCGCCCTGTCGCTCGCCTTTCTCGGTGATCGCCGCTTTTCGGTTGAGGATGTCGATTTCCTGGAGGATCTGGCACACCGGGCCGCGCTTGCGGTCGAGAACGCACGCCTGTTCACCGACGTCCAGCGCGCACTGCAAGAGCGCGAAGAAGCGTTGCAATTCCGCGAGGAGACGTTGCAGCTTGAACGGATTGCGCGTGCGCGTGCCGAAGCAGCCCAGAGGCGCGAGGCATTTCTGTCGGAGGCAAGCAGCGTTCTGTCGGCCTCGCTCGATTCGGGTGCCACGCTCGAGAATTTGGCGCGCCTCGTGGTGGATCGTGCCGCTGACTGGATGACGATCGAACTGTTCGACTCGAGCGGCCTCTCGTCATTGGTCGCGGCGGCCCACCAGGATCCGGACGGCGATGCCGTAATCCAGCAGATCCGGCAAGAATACATCCCGGTGACGATCCCGGAGCTGCCGCCTCGTCACGTACTTCGCTATCGCGAAGCGGTCATGGTGAACGAGCTGCCCGACGACTTCTGGTTCGACACCGCGTCGAGTCCGCAACATCTCCTCCTGCTTGACCGCCTGGAGACCCGATCACTCATTATCGTGCCGTTGTTTACGCGTCAGCGTGCGCTCGGAGTGATGATCATGGCGCGCAGCGCCGGAGCGGCAGAGTTCGACGACGAGGATCTTCCGATGGCCGTCGACCTCGGCTATCGGGTGGCGCTGTCGCTCGAAAACTCCCTGCTCTACCAGAATGCCCAGCGCGTGCTGCAGCAGCAGGAGGAGTTCATCTCGACCGCGTCTCACGAACTCAAGACACCCCTCACGACCGTCAAGGGATACCTGCAGCTGATCAACCGTCAGCTCCATCGTGAAGATCACAGCCCGGCGCGTCTCGTCCGCTTTACCAGAGAGCTGGACGTGCAGGTCCGGCGGCTGGAAGAACTCGTCAGCGACCTGCTCGATGTGTCGCGCATCCAGCAGGGACGGCTCGAATTGCGGTTTGAGGAATTCGACCTGTCCGAGCTCGCGGAGGAGATTCTGGCGCGCTTCGAGCACGCGACCGAGCGGCTGCCCGAACACGAACTGACCATCTCGACCTCTGGCCCGGTTCACGGAACCTGGGATCGCGGCCGTCTTGACCAGGTCTTGACCAATCTCATCTCGAACGCGCTCAAGTATTCGCCGGATGGTGGACAGGTGCTCGTTCGCGTCAAAAAGACGAACGAGATGGCGCAGATTACCGTGCGAGACAACGGGATCGGCATTGGGCTCGACGAGCGTTCACGCGTCTTCCAACCCTTTTCGCGAGGTCGAAATGCGAAGCAGAATATTGCCGGCACCGGTCTCGGCCTCTACATCACGCAGCGCATTGTCCACAATCATCACGGTGAAATCTACGTGAAGAGCGATCCAGGTCAGGGAACAACGTTTATCGTCCAGCTCCCTCTCCAGTCTTCGACCGACGCCGGCCAAATCGGTCCGCTGGCGGCCGACCCGCCGAGACGATCGCTCTGACGCTTCCGCGGTCAACGCACATGCTGACAATTGATGTTGTCCGGTTTACAGCCGGACCCGAACGTGGGAAAGTGTTGCGCGGCAACGATGAGTACGCGACGTGATCGTGCACAATCAGTTGTTCGATCAACGGGAGGGAAACATGGCAGACAACACAGCACCAGAACACGGCCTGGAATGGCGCTTAGTCGGGCCACACCGGGGTGGCCGGGTGGTGGCGGTGGCGGGGCATCCGACGGACGCCGCCACCTTCTACTTCGGAGCCTGTGCCGGCGGCGTCTGGAAGACCACCGACGGGGGGACCTATTGGGAGAACATCTCCGACGGCTACCTCAACACCGCGGCCGTCGGGGCCATCGCCGTCTCCGCGTCTGATCCCAACGTCCTCTACGTCGGCATGGGCGAGACCGCCATCCGTGGCAACGTCTCCCATGGCGATGGCGTCTACAGGTCGACCGATGGTGGTCAGACCTGGAGTCATTGTGGTCTGGAGGACACCCACAGTATCGCCAAGGTCCGCATCCATCCCCACAATCCCGACCTGGTCTATGTGGCCGCCTTCGGGCACGTCTGGGGACCGAATAAGAACCGAGGCGTCTATCGCTCCAACGACGGCGGCAAGAATTGGGAACAGATCTTCTTCCGCAGTGACAAAGCCGGAGCCATCGATCTCAGCATGGACCCGAACAATCCGCGGATCCTGTATGCCACCACCTGGGAAGCGCAGCGGTCTCCCTATCAGCTGAACAGTGGTGGACCGGGCAGTGGCATCTTCAAGTCGACCGATGGTGGAGACAGCTGGACCGAGCTGACCCGCAATGAGGGGTTGCCGGAAGGCGTGCTGGGCAAGATCGGCATCGCCGTCTCGCCGGCGCAGACCAATCGAGTCTATGCCATCGTCGAGGCTGAGGATGGCGCCCTGTTCCGCTCCGATGATGGCGGCACCACCTGGCAGCGCCTCTCCGAACAGCCTGGGCTTCGCTGGAGAGCGTGGTACTACTCCCACGTCTTCGCGGATCCAAAAGATCCCGACACGGTGTGGGTGCTGAATGGCGACTGCTGGAAATCCATCGACGGCGGTAAATCGTTCTTCAAGATTGCGGTCCCACATGGAGACAACCACGATCTCTGGATCGATCCGAAGAATACCGATCGCCTGATCGAGGGCGACGACGGCGGGGCGATCGTCAGCTACAACGGTGGGCGATCTTGGTCGTCGGTGCTAAACCAGCCAACGGCCCAGCTCTACCACATCACCACCGACAACCAGGTACCGTATCGCCTCTATGGCTCACAGCAGGACAACTCGGCCATTTCGGTCCCCAGCATGTCCGTAACCGGGGCTATCAACATGACCGAGTGGATCGAGCCGGGCGGCGGCGAGAGCGGCTACATTGCCGTCAAACCGACCGATCCCAACATTGTCGTCGGTGGCGGCATCGGCAGCGGTGAGGGTGACGGGCGCCTGATCCGCTACGACCATCGCACGGGCCAGCACCAGAACATCACGGCCTGGCCGGTCGAGTCCGGCATGGGATCGGGCGCCAACGAGATGCGCTACCGGTTCCAGTGGACCTTCCCGATCCTCTACTCGCCGCATGACCCCGACACACTGTATGTGACCTCCAACGTCGTGCACCGGTCGACCGACGAGGGCATGTCCTGGGAGGTCATCTCGCCCGATCTGACCCGCAACGACCCCGCCACGCTGGAAGCCTCCGGGGGTCCCATCACCAAGGACAACACCGGAGCCGAGGTCTACGCCACCATCTTCGCCTTTGTCGAGTCGCCGCACCAGCAGGGCCTCTTCTGGGCCGGTTCCGATGATGGCCTGGTCCACCTCTCCCAGGACCAGGGCAGCTCCTGGCAAGACATCACCCCGCCCGACCTGCCCACCCACGCCCTGATCTCGGTGATCGAGGCGTCGCCGTTCGCGGCCGGGACGGCCTATCTGGCCGCTACCTGCTACAAGTCGGACGACTTCCAGCCCTATCTCTATCAAGACGACCGACTTCGGGCAGACCTGGACCACGATCGTCACCGGCATCCCGGACCACGCCTTCACCCGCGTCATCCGGGAGGACCCCAACCGGCAGGGGTTGCTCTATGCTGGGACCGAGACGGGGTTGTACGTCTCCTTCGATGATGGGGCGCATTGGGAGCGCTTCCAGTTGAACCTGCCGGTCACCCCAATCTACGACCTCCAGGTCAAGGGGACGGACCTGATCGCGGCGACGCATGGGCGAAGCTTCTGGATCCTGGACGACCTGACCCCGCTGCACCAGCTGACCGACGAGGTCCGTCATCAGGACGCCCACCTCTTCACACCGCGAAACACGACGCGCATCAAGGTCTACGAGGGCTACGGGTCCGATATGGACAACGGAGTCTGCTATATCAACGCCGGACCGCTCACGGTCGCCTACCGTAAGGTCAAGCTGCAGAACGGCCTGATGGGCAAAAAGTTCCTCGACGCCGGGCAGAATCCGCCCGATGGTGTGTTTATCAACTACCAACTCAAGGACGAGCCGAAAGAAGACATCAACCTGGCAATCCTCGACAAGGACGGCAAGGAGATCCGAAGCTTCTCCAGTGCCGAGCCGGGGAAGATCGAAGGACAGGACGAGCCGTTCGAGCCACGTCTGACCAAGACGGCTGGACTGAACCGCTTCGTCTGGAACATGCGACTGCCAGACGCCGTCCGTATCCCGAACGACAAGAGCGCCGAAGGCTACCTGCACGGCCCGGTCGTCCCACCCGGCGACTACCAGGTCAAGCTGACCGTCGGTGGCAGCTCGCAGACGCAAAACTTCAGCATCCTGAGCGATCCACGCATCTCGGCCTCTCAGGAAGATCTGCAGCAGCAGTTCGACCTGCTGGTCAAGATCCAGAACAGCGTGTCCGACGCGCATCGCGCGATCTTGAAAGTCCGCGATCTTCGAGAGCAGCTAACGGCCTGGGAAAAGCGCATCGAGGCCTCGAAGTCGTCGGTCTCGAATGCTGATGACTTGCTCGATTCGGCCAAGAAGCTGAAAGAAGACCTGACGAACGTCGAGAATGAGCTGATTCAGGTGGACGCGGAGAGCTCTCTGCAAAAACCGGTCAAGCTCAATTCGAAAATGGCAACGCTGTCGGCCTTTGTCGACAACGCCGACTTCGCGCCGACGAAGCAGACCGGCGAGGCGTACGACTTCCTCAACGAGTTGATCGAGGCGCAGATCGACAACCTGCACGAGATCGAGTCGGGCGACCTGGCGCGGTTTAACAATCGCCTACGCGAGTCGAACGTCGCCCCCGTGACCAGCACCGTGGCCGGAAGCTAGAGCGAGAAGGAGCCTGTCGGAGGGTACAGCCCTCACGCCCGGCCCCCCTTTGTGTAGACCCTTCTCCTGCCTGGCGGGAGAAGGGTTGGGGCGGAGGGCACGACGTGCCCTCCGCGTCTCCAGTCCCCACGTTGCACGTGAACGCCAGTTTGCCGTATCGTGCAGCACGTTGTGCGAGATAATATGGACGGGCTAATCTACATCCTGTGAGCACCGAACCCTCAGCCAGATACACGTCAGCCGCGCGCAGCACGCCCATTCTCGGCGTCGCCTTCGACGACCTTCCGGTCGGCGAGGCGATCGACCGGATTGCGCACTGGCTCGTGTCCGATCCGGAGCGGCTGCATCAGGTCGCGACGGCCAATCCGGAGTTCTTGGTCGCGGCCAGGCGCGATCCCCAGTTCCGGAACATCCTACGATCGGCCGACCTCACGACTCCCGACGGCGTCGGAATCTTGATCGCTTCCCGCATCCTCGGTCACCCAATTCGCAACCGTGTTACAGGGGTCGAATTAGTGGAAGGGTTAGCCGAGCGTCAGGATGAGCGGCTACGCATCTTCCTGCTGGGCGCTGGGCCGGGCATCGGTGCACGCGCGGCGGAAAACCTGTCTCAGCGATTCCCGCCGGTTGAGATCGCCGGGGTTTGGGCAGGCTCGCCACAGCCCGAGGATCTGGACACGATTCTTGGCAAACTGCGGCAGGCTGGAGCGACTGTCCTACTGGTCGCGTTTGGTGCGCCGCAGCAAGACCTCTGGATCAACCGCAACCGGACGCGGCTTGCCGAGTGTGGCATAGTGGTAGCGATCGGAATCGGCGGCACGCTCGACTACCTGGCGGGAGCCGTTCCTCGTGCACCGGAATGGATCCGGCGACTGGGATTCGAGTGGCTGTTTCGCCTCATACGACAGCCGTGGCGCTGGCGGCGGCAGCTCGCGCTGCCGTTGTTTGGTCTACTCGTCGTCCGACAGCGGCTGGGACTCCTACAACCGGACTCAATGGAACATTCATGGTGATATCCGACATCGAAGAGAAACGTTGTACCTACCACCCAAACGTGCTGACGCGACTGAGGTGCAGCAAATGCGGCACTCCTATTTGCCCGCGCTGCGCGGTCGAGACTCCAGTCGGCTTCCGGTGCCCGGACTGCGCCGCGGTGCGTGGGCTGCCGACCTATCAGACGAGCGGAACCGTATTGATCAAGAGCATCGCGATCGGGGCGGCCGTGGCCGTGGCGGTGGGAGTTCTCTGGGGATTCTTCCCTGAATGGGAGTTCTACCTGGCGTTGGTGCTTGGGTTCGGCGTGGCCGAAGGAATGGCCTGGGGCGCGAACTACAAGCGCGGTTCCGACCTGCAGCTCGCTGCCATTGCCCTCGTCATCATCGGCCTGGCCATCTCTCGGGTCATCATTGCCGAGCGAAGTACGTTCTTCACCCTGAGTGATCTGCTCAATCACACGACCAACCCGGCGGTGTCTGCCTATTTCCAGCTGCGTCTCATTCCCGACATCCTCTTCGCGGCACTGGCCGTGGCTATTCCGTTCATCCGTTTCAGGTAAGCACGTGGACGATCTGTTTGACCTGATTCCAGTTCTGAACGGGATCCGCGACCGCCGCGTGCTGGTCGTTGGCGATCTCTATCTCGACGCGTATATCTTCGGCCGCCCGGCACGCGTGTCGCGAGAGGCGCCGATTATGGTGCTCGAGGAGACTCGCCGTGATGAGCGGCCCGGCGGCGGCACGGCCCCATCGCTCGCACTGCGCGAGCTTGGAGCGACCGTCTGGCAGGCGGGCGTGGTTGGCGATGATGGTGAGGGGCGCAGGCTGGTCGACCTGCTCCGGTTGCAGGGGGTCGACACGAGCGGAGTCGTCGTCGACGCGAGTAGACCAACAACAACCAAGACGCGACTCGTCGCGGAAGGTCCATACAACGTCTTTCCCCAGCAAGTCGCACGTAGCGACCGCCAGCAGCGGCGCACGATCGATTCAGATATTGCCGCGCGGCTGGTCTCGATTATTGGTGACATCGGGCCAACGGTGGACGCCGTGCTGTTGTCCGACTACCGCAGCGGAGTCATGACGCCCGACGTGATCGAAGCGGCACGGAGGGCGACGTCCCTCTCGACGGTCGATTCGCAAGGAGCGCTCGCCAGCTTCACCGGCCTCTCGCTCGTCAAGTGCAATCAGGCCGAGGCCGAGGACTTTCTCGGACACGCGCTCACCACACGCGAAGAACGACAGCTCGCGCTTACTGACCTACGCCAGCAACTGGGCTGCCACCTGCTGGTCGTCACGCTCGGGCCGGACGGCGCGGCGCTGGCGATCGACGGTGAATATGACGAGGTGCCGTCGATGGTGCGCCGACAGGTGTTCGACGTTACCGGTGCGGGTGACACGGTCATCGCAGTCATGACTGGAGCCTTGGCCGCTGGGGCCGATGCCCTGCGAGCGCTACAACTCTCACAGGTCGCGGCGGGCATCGTCATCGGTAAGTGGGGGAACGCGCAAGCCTCGTACGACGAGATCGCGATGTCGATTAGAGAAAGCTCAGCATGACCTCGAACCGGGGACACATTCTGGCGCTGGCCGGCGGAGTTGGCGGCGCAAAGCTGGCGCACGGGCTCGCCCTCGCTGGTCTCGGAGACCGCCTCAGCGTCATCGTCAACACCGCCGACGATTTCGAACTGATGGGGCTTCATATCTCGCCCGATCTCGACACGGTCATGTACACCCTGGCCGGGCTCGCCAATCCGCAGACCGGCTGGGGCATTGCCGGGGATACTTTCAACACCCTGGAGGCAATCAAGCGCTATGACGGTCCAGACTGGTTCTGGCTCGGCGACCAGGACATCGCCACCCACATCCTCCGAACCGAGCGTCTAGCCGGCGGTCAAACGATTAGCCAGGTGACAGCCGGGTTAGCCCGGGCGCTTGGCATCCCGGCCGAGATCCTGCCGATGTGCGACGAACCCGTCGCCACCATCGTCGTCACCAGTGATGGGCCGCTCGATTTTCAGGACTATTTCGTTCGCCGGCATCACGAGGATGCGGTCCTCTCGGTCGAGTTCAACGGTATTGCCGCCGCGACGCTGCCGGAGCGGGTACAGCTGGCGCTCAACGCGGCATCCGCCATCGTGCTTTGTCCGTCCAACCCGATCGTGAGTATCGGACCGATTCTCTCCGTTCCAGGATTCCGCGACCAGCTCAGGTCCTCCGGCGCACCGGTCGTGGCGGTCAGCCCGATCATAGGTGGACAGGCGTTGAAGGGGCCGGCCGATCGCATGCTTCACTCGCTGGGGCACGAGGTCTCATCCGCTGGTGTGGCCGAGATCTACCGCGACTTCCTGACGGGGATCGTCATCGACGAGCAGGACCGGAACCTGGTCAAGCGCATCGAGGACCTGAACATTGCCGTCCACGTCACGGACACCATCATGCGGGACGACGGCGACCGTAAGCGGTTGGCGGAAGAGACGCTTGCGTTCGCGGAGCGACTGGCCCGATGACGGTCGTCGCGGTGGTTCCGGTGCAACGTCTCGAGACGGCGAAGAGCCGCCTGTCGGGAATCCTTTCTCCGGACGAACGCAGACACCTGGTCACCGACCTGCTCGACAATGTGCTCCACGCGCTCACGAACGCATCGCGAGTCGATGAAATTGTTGTCGTCAGTCCGGATCAGCTCATTCTCCAGCGCGTGGCTCGTCCCGGCGTGCAGGCCGTGAGACAGCCGGGCCGCGGGCTCAACGAAGCCATACGACTTGGACGCGATCGAGCTATCGACCTGGGTGCGGATGCGCTTCTCATCGTGCTGGCCGATCTGCCGCGACTTTCGGCGCGCGAGGTCGATGAACTGCTCGTGGTTTCCGCTCGTGCCGCGGTAACACTGGCGCCCGACCGGCACGGTCATGGCACGAACGTGCTCGCGCTCCGCCCCGCCGATGCCATCGAACCGGCGTTTGGGGTTGACAGCTTCCACCGACACCTGGCCGAGGCACAGCATAGTGGTCTCCCGGTCGAAATCGTTCGCTTGGCCGGAATGGCGTTCGACGTCGACACGGTTGACGACCTGAACGACCTCGACCGCATCGACGACCGGTTACGGGGCGTCCGGCCGCGGACGAGCCTGTCATGTCCGGCATCCAAACCTGGGGACGTCACATAGTCCTCCGATGGCGATTGACCGCATCGGTGGCGGCCTCGAGTTCGCGTCACGAGTCAATACCGCCATATCGCACGTGCTAGGATTCGCGGCACGGGCGGAGTGAGTCGACCGCTGATGAAGAGGGATGATGGGTCAACGCATTAGCTACGACGAACTTGCGAAGGTCGGCGATCGATTGCGCGACTTGAACCGGCGGATCGTCTTCACCAACGGTCACTTCGACCTGCTCCATGTGGGACACCTGCGCTATTTGCAGGCGGCGCGGGACTTTGGGGACTGCCTGGTGGTCGGCGTGAATGACGACGCCATGACGACGCGGCGCAAGGGACCCGGGCGACCGATCGTACCAGAGGCCGAGCGGGCTGAACTCCTCGCTGGCCTGGCCTGTGTCGACTACGTCGTCATCTTTCCGCAAGAGACCGCCGCGGAGGTTGTGCGCACGCTCCGGCCCGATGTCTACGTCAAAGGGGGCGACTATGCCTCCAGTGAGGACGAGGTTGCCGCCGGGAAGCTACCGCTGCCTGAAGCCGAGGTGGTACACGGCTATGGCGGCCAGGTAAGAACCGTGCCACTCATCGAGGGCAAGTCGACCAGCGGCATCGAGCAGCGCATTATCGATCGCATCTGCTCGGCGAGGACCTGATGGACGCCACCAGCACCGAGGTCACTCCCACGGAGAGCGCGCCAACTTCCGACCGCGCACAGATCGCCCAGGCAGCCGCCATCATCATGGTCGGGACGCTGGCGAGCCGGGTTCTCGGGCTCGGACGCGAGCAGATTACGTCCTACCTGTTCGGCACCGGCGACAAAGTCGCCGCGTTCACCATCGCCGACAACATCCACACGATGCTCTTCAATCTGGTCATCAGCGGGATGATGGAAGCGGCCCTGGTGCCGGTCCTGAGTGCCTACAGTGGTCTCGAATTTCGCGACGAACTGCGCCGCATCACCGGAGCATTGCTGGTGCTCGCGTTGATTCTCGTCGGCGGAGCGGTGGTGTTGATGGAGATCTTCACACCGTTCGTCGTCAAGGTCATGACCACGTTCGGGGGCGGCGCGTCCGCACGCGGACTCAGCACCGTCGACCTGGCACAGGAGATGGTCCGAATTATCCTCCCGGCGGTCCTGCTGCTGGCGCTGTCGACGATCCTGATGTCGACGCTCTATGCGTTGAACCGGTTTACGCGCCCGGCGATCTCTCTGGCAGCCAGAAACGCCGCCGTCGTCGCGGTGGCGCTGACGCTCGGCCGGACGGCGTTCGATATCCGCAGTCTGCCGGTCGGCATTCTCATCGGTGCCTTCTGCCTGGTTCTGATTCAGGCTCCCGGACTGCGTGACGCGCTCCCGATCCCGAATCTCAACTTCGGCCACCCGGCGATCCGGCGTATTGTCGCCCTCTATATCCCAATCTCGATTGGGTTGCTCAGCAACACCGTCGCGCTGGTGGTCGATCGTAATCTCGCCTGGGGCGTGAGCGAGAACGCAATCGGCGCGATGCGCTATGCGACCACCCTGAACCAAATGATCCTTGGGCTGGTGGCCACGGCCACCTCGATCGCCGCGCTCCCAACACTCTCGCGTCATTTCACCTCGGGAGACGCCAAGGCATTCCAACGGACGCTGTCGAACGGCATCAAGATGGTCACCATCATGGTGGTTCCGGCGACCGTGGGTCTCGCGGCCATCGCCTGGCCAACGGTGCGACTCCTCTTCTATCACGGCGCCACGGGGTTCGACGGCGCCCATGCCATCTTCATCGCGTTGCTGGCGTACCTGCCGGGAACGTTCTTCGCGGCCTTCGATCAGGTGCTCATCTTCACCTACTATTCGCGACAGAACACGCGCACTCCCGTGATCGTCGGCGTACTCGCGGTCGGCGTCTATTTCAGCTTCGCCTTGACGCTGATCGGTCCGCTGGGGATGACTGGGCTAGTGCTGGCCAATTCGGCGCAGTTCACCTTCCACGCCCTGGCGATGTGGTTCTTGCTGCACCGGTCGCTCGGCCAGGTTGGCGACGCGACGGTCAAACGCACCTTCTGGCGCTCGATGCTGGCGGGCAGCATGATGGGGGCGATCGTCTACAGCGTATCGCGTGGCCTGCAGATGACGGCGTTCGGGGCGGCGAATGGAGCGGCGAGTCTAGCGAATCTGCCGCGAGAGACCGTGGCGGTCGCGATTCCCGTCGCGGTTGGCATCGGGGTCTATGTGGTCGGGTTACGACTGCTCGGAGTGGACGAGATCCACGCGATTCAGCGTGGAGTAATGCGGCGACTGGGTCGGGCGGCGACGTAGGATCTGCGGGATTAACCGCATGCGCAACCGTCTGCATTTCCTGTCAGGTCATGAGATCCCGGTGCATGCGTTGCGAGAAGAGTGGGATAGCGCATGCAGCAAGTCTTCTCAATCTGGTCCTGGATCCGCTGGATTCACCTCATCTCCGCGATAACCTGGATAGGCGGGCAGCTCTTTATCTTGCTGATCCTGCTGCCGATCATGCGCACGTCACTTCCCCGCAACCAGCGGACACTGCTGTTCGCCCAGGTCGGTCGCCGTTATGCCGTCGTCTCCTGGATCGCCCTGGCGCTGTTGGTCGTCACGGGATTCTTCAATGGGCACCGCCGCGGGATCGACTGGTCCCGGCTACCCGACAGCACCTACGGACAGATCCTGATGGCTAAGCTGATCCTCGTTGCCGTGGTGATCGTGATCACGCTCATCCACGCCCTCTATTTCGGGCAGCGAATCACCGAAATTGCCGAACAAGCGGAGGCGCTCGGTGACGACAATCCGCGCGTTGCGGCGGAACGGCGGCGACTGCAGATCGCGTCGGGTGTCATCTCGGCGGTGAATCTGCTGCTGAATCTGGTCATCGTCCTGCTGGCGGCGTCACTGGTGGCATAGCGCGATTTTCGGAATCACTGAACGTGGATTCATCGTCGTGGGGAATCTGAGGATGCGCAACCCGAGTGCATCCCGCCCGAGCATCCGTCGCCGTTGCGCACGGTTTCAATATTGCGTAAAGCCTCAATAAGGCCAACAGACGGCCTGGCACGGGAGACCCAGCAGCGACGAGGAACTTCGATACCGTGGCGAACGCAACGTCAAAATCGAGCCCCTGGAAGCAAGAGATCGACTCCTTCACACGCGCCTTCAGCGGTGCCCTACTTTTCGGCATACCGTTGATCTACACCATGGAGATGTGGTCATTCGCGGCCACCGTGCGACTCCAGCGACTGTTCATTTTCCTCGGACTGGCATTGGTGATCAATTTCGGCTTGACCTATCTCGCCGGATTCAAGACGTCATCGACATTCAGCAGCACAATCGACCAGACGTTCGATGCCGTCGCGGTGGGCATCGTCGCGTCGGCCATCATTTTGATGGTCCTGGAGCGGATTGGAATACACGACCCATTGGACACCATCCTCGCCAGAATCACGGTCGAGGCGCTTCCGCTGAGCATCGGCGCGGCTGTAGCGAATACCCTGATCAGCCCGAAAGGAGCGAGCCGGCAAGGAGAGCAGAACCAGGATCGCGCCAAGCTGACCGGCTGGAAATCGACCCTCACCGATCTCGGTGGAACAGTCGCCGGCGGCGTCTTCATCGGTGCCAGCATCGCCCCGACCCAGGAGGTCCCCACCATTGCCGCCGGGCTACACGGCTGGTCCGTGCTCGCTCTGATCGCGTTGTCGCTGGTGATAACGTACGCAATCGTCTTCGAAAGCGGCTTCAGTCCCCAGCGAACGCGAAAGAGTAACCATGGCCTGTTTCAGAACCCCATTTCCGAAACGGCGATGGCCTACATCGTCTCCCTCGTCGTCGCCTACCTCTCCCTCTACCTGTTCGATCAGATCCACCACGAGACGTCGCTCCAATGGATCGTCATCCAGACAGTTGTTCTCGGTCTTCCCACGGCGGTTGGCGGCGCGGCAGGGAGGCTCGTCATATGAGCGGACAGGAGACGAAGAAGGAACGCGACAAAGGGCGCTCGACCATCGAGTGGATCACGCTGATCATCAGCATCTCACTCGTGCTTGCGCTCTTCAGTCTGATCGTCTACGAATACCTTGGCCAAAGCGATCAGCCGCCACAGATCGTCGTCAGCTATCAACGTCAGCAGGTGAAAAAGCTAAACGGCTCTTTCGTGCTCCCGGTAGTCATTACGAACCACGGCGAACAAACGGCGACGAATGTGCTGGTCATCATCTCATTCGGATCAGGTGGGAACCAGGCGGATCAAACGCAGATTCAGATCGACTTCTTGGCAGGAGGGGCCACAGAGCAGCGGATGGTGGTCACGCAAGAAGATCCCTCGCGGGTGGATCTCCGGGTAAACTCGATCAGCTTTGCCGTGCCCTAACACCAATCTGAGCGGTGTACAGGTCCGACACCTGCCGCGCCGGTCGTCACCTAGTTCCTCGCGGCTTCCTCCATCGAACTGACGCTGATGATGCGGACCTCCGAGATCCGCAGTCCGTCGAGGTCGCTCACCTCCAGCATGTACGGGCCGACTTCAACCCGATCACCCACCTCCGGCCGGTGACCCAGTGCCGAGAAGACGAAGCCGCCGATGGTGCTACTCTCTTCGGCTTCCAGGTCGAGCCCGAGCAGTTCCCGGATGTCCGAA
The DNA here is from genome assembly GCA_963728335.1 of uncultured Chloroflexia bacterium. GTDB lineage: Bacteria > Chloroflexota > Chloroflexia > Thermomicrobiales > Thermomicrobiaceae > CALAGB01. The sequence goes on along the minus strand of CAVSJP010000002.1, from coordinate 1,267,700 downwards.
AGGTGTGTAAGGCCATCTACCCGCCAACTACCGTCTGCCTCGAGGTGGACATCTTCGCCGGTCCGCTCGAATTCATCCGGCACGTCACCGACCACCCGCTCGACGATATCGTCGAGCGTGACCATGCCCGCCGTGCCGCCATACTCGTCGACGGCAATGACGACGTGAGTCCGATTCGATTTCATCAGATCTAGCAAGGAATCAATCGGGATCGAATCCGGCACCGTCCTGACAGGCCGCAGTAACGCCTGAATGTCGAATTCCGCGGTGCCCGTCGGAGTGGCGATCATCAGGGCGACCAGGTCCTTCACATAGAGCAGCCCGAGAATGTCGTCGAGATCCCGTCCATAGACCGGATAGCGGGCGAACTTGTGCTCCCCGATGACCAGCGCGATCGTTTCGAGCGATGCGTCGGATGCGAGCGCGACAAGCTCTGTTCGCGGCACCATGATGTCGTCGGCGGAGTAGTCGTGGAAGACGAAGGCGCGGCGAATGATCTCCTCCTCCGTCTGGTAGAGTTCACCGCTTTCCTTGCTGGCCGCGACAATGACCCGCAACTCCTCCTCGCTGTAGATCAGATTGTGGCCAAGGGCTGGCTCAACGCCGACCAGACGCAAGAAGTTCTGGCCAACCCAGTTCATGGTGAAGATCACGGGACGGAAGAGGTTCAGGAACAACCGGACCGGCGTAGCAACGACGAACGCCGTCGACTCGGCATGTTGCAGTGCAAGCGACTTGGGGGCCAATTCGCCGAAGACGACGTGCATGAACGTGATGATTGAGAAGGCAAAGATGAACGAGATCGTGTGGGAGGTCGCCGTCGCGACGCTGCTGGGCAATACCGCCTCGAAGAGCGGGTCGAGCAACTGCGCCATGGCTGGCTCGCCGACCCAACCAAGTCCGATGCTGGCGATCGTGATACCAAGCTGCGTGGCGGCAATAAAGCCGTCCAGGTCCTGCAGCGCGTTCCAGACTTTGCGCGCCCGCTGGTTCCCTTCGGCAACCAGCGACTCGATGCGGCTGCGGCGAACTGAGACAAGAGCAAACTCGGTCGCGACAAAGAACCCGTTGATAATGACGAGTGCAAGAACGGCAACGAGCTTTAGAGCGACGTCCATAGACCTTTGCTAGCATCGAACGACTACTCGGACGTCCCGAGGCTGGCAAACCTGGGGGTGTCAGTATGAATCGTATCATCCGCGGGCGCGACCATGAGGGCTGGCTCGTGCTTGATGACTACAGTGGGGCGCTGAGCAGCCGAGTTCCCGTCGGAACCTGACTGCCGCCTGCCGGCTCCTGGGTAACGCCGAGCGACGCGTAGTTCGCGACAGGGCGCGCCAGGTGAATGGTCAGGAAGCCGCGCCCGCGGTTGTCGACCGTGAAGGTTCCAGCATTGACACGCTGATCGCCGAACGTCAACCAGGCCTGGTACGTCTTTCCATCAGGAAGCACGGGCATATCCTGGACCATCAACCAGGCAAGCGAGCCGTTTACCTGAGCGCAGAGCACCCCCTGCGGCGGGCGGACGGATTGACTGCTCGCCGTGAGGTCGAACCAGACGAACTGCGACGCGGACACAGCGGCAACCGTCTGCGTGGTCGCGGGCGGGCGAGCGGCGTTACCTTGTCGGCCGCGCAGCAGAAGCGCCACGTTTCCAGCCAGGAGCAGGAGGATGACGGCCGCGGCGGCGGAGACCCAGCGCCAGTTCGGAATTCGCAGGACACGCGGCTGAGGTTCCAGACTGCCCAGAACTGCCTCACGAAGGGAGCGAGGTGGCGTGACGTCCGGCGCGGCGAATCCGAGGTCGTCGACCAAGGCGGAGTAGCCATCGTATTCACGTCGACACGTCCTGCAGGTCAACAGGTGACGTTCGACGGCGCTCCGATCGTCCCGGTCGAGCGCCCCGAGAGACGCGGCCGCCAACAGTGGCCGAACGTCACTGCAATTCCACACCGTGTTTGAATTCTTTGCGTCTGAAGCGTGATCCACGATCCAAAACCCCGAACATCCCGCCATGCCTCGGCACGCGAGTTAACCCTCTCTCTCTACGCGTGACGCATGGGCTTGGATTGGGGAAGGCGACGCGAATCTGGACCGCGGCGGCCCGGCCATCGCCGGCGGGCAGCAGCTGATCGCAGATAATCGTCCGAGTCCTCCCCCGGGAGTTGGCGGCGCGTTGAAGCTGACCGGATGGTGACCCGTCTTCACTGAATTTGGCGGGCAGTCGTGAACGCCTGGGAGTAGTTGGGATACGGCAAAAGCCCGCTGTCCAAAGACGAACGGGCGTGACATGGAAGGTAGACGGCGCGGTGGCCGGTGAGCGGCAAGTGGCGCGGTGGCTAACCTCGCGCGATTCAAGTCTACTCCAATTGTAACGAAGGGCAGACCAATGCAGATCCAGGAGCGCGCAGCAGACGAAGGCGCTCCTTGCCCTCCTAACATGAGGAGACTCGAAGGACGCGGCCGGTGTGACGGAGCAGACCATCTCGCGCTGGCTTCAAATGGACGATTTCCAAGACCGCAACCGGGCACCCCGTCGCCAGGTTGTCGAGAACGCGCTCGCCTCAGTGCAATCGATCGTCACCGAATCCTTTGAGACGTTACAGCGCAATCTCACGTGTGGCCGTCCATCGATCGAGGTACGAGCCGACGACGTGATCCTGAACCAGTCGGTGGGAGCCGTTGAATCTTTCGAAGTCGTACCGTGACTCGAAGCATCGGAAGCGGCCCAAGCGCAAGGACCGGAGCGAACCCTGTGGCGTCGATCAACCAGCGGATAGCACGCCTGGAAGGCAAGTATGGCCGACCGCATTGCCTGGTCTGTCGTGACGCCTTCGCGGCGCATATCCAGCGTGTCGCGCGTGCTGGAGTGATCCACGCGCAGGGCGAGGTCTGCGCGGCGTGTGGCTCACCGGACCGCACCATCATCCGGATTGAACGGTGGGAACCGGGATCATGCGAACGTCTTCCCTGAACGCGCGTGAAACGTCTTGACGCCACGCTACGGCCATCTGAGCCGCACGTCGAGCCCGATTCCCCGTACACGATCCCATGCGTCTCATGTCAGTTCTGATTCGTCCTGACGGCGTCGCACCGTGGCAGTATCGCCGCATCGTCGGCTATCTCGATCACGCCTGCACGGAGATGGTGGCCGCGATCGGGCCGCATGATCCGCCTGACAATCTCGTGCAGGCCCGCACCGTCGTGGCAGAGATGGACCGTGCCCAAGTCTGAGGTATGTAATTGACTTGACCAGATGATACCGCGGTGCAACCGCTGTTTTCGATACAGGCATGGGTTTCGCCAAAGCATGCTATATTGGCTGTTAGATTGTGTCGCAAGGGCACCGGGCATGAACAGAGGGCGAGGGGCGAGAATGACAGTAATTCTCGCGTTTACAGCGGAACAAGTATCCAACCTCACAGGGATTACTGTGCGCCAGCTTCGATACTGGGACAAGACCAAGTTCTTCTCGCCGAGTCTTCGAGACGATTCCCGGAGGCCGTTCGGACGCCTGTATTCGTTTAGAGACGTTGTGGGATTACGCGTAATCGCTGAAATGCGGAACGAGCGCAATATACCGTTGCCACATCTGCGCGAACTCAAGAGGTGGTTTGACGCGAATATTGACGAACCCTGGGCAACGCTCAAATTCTATGTAGCGGGTCGGAAGATCAGATTCGATGACCCGCGCTTTGGTGTGAGGCGAGCAGGGGAGACGCCCGTGCAAACCTATATGGATACGATCGATTTAGATGAGATCAGGGCAGCTACGGAGCGTGATGCGGAGCGATTACGGGTTAGAACCCCGGACGAAATCGGAGCGATCCAACGCAATCGTTATGTGTCGCATAACTACCCGGTAATTGCCGGAACACGTATTCGTACTGAGGCCATCTGGAACTTCTATGAGGCGGGTTACTCGGTCGATGCGATCATTCGGCAGTATCCTCGACTCACCCATCCCGATGTTGACGCTGCAATAGCATTCGAACGGCGGCAACGCAAACTGGCTAGTTGATGGCTGGCATTCGATTTCTGGTCGATGAGAATGCCCCCCAAGACGTGACAGACTTGATAAGACAAATGGGACACGAAGTTCTTCCTGTAGGCGAGTATTTTGCCAAGGGATCGCCAGACCAACTACTGGTTGCGGCCGCTGAACAGGAAGGATTGGTCGTTGTCACCTTTGACAAGGACTTCAAGCGGCTAATTCGTCAAGTTCCTTCTGGGCAGCGTCGGTCATTTGAGAGACGCGCCGGACGAATCAGCCTAGCGATCAACGAGGCCAGAGCGGCTGCTCGTTTAGAAGAAGTGTTTCCTGTAATCGAGGTCCTGTTTGAGCAAGCGATGATCGCTAATCGGCGATTTGTTATGCAGATCAGTGAGACCAGCTTTACCTCTTCGTGGTAGCGTCCGACTCGACGCAGGCCATGCCTGACGCCTCGAACGTCGACGCTACCAACTGGTAGAACCGCTCCGCCATCTCGTGACAGTCGAACCCGAAGGCATCATCATGCGTAACCCCGAAGTCGCCTCCGGCGATACGTGATGCAGCCTTGAGTGCGAGCGCCAACCGTTGGGAATCCTCTGGCGATAGGTGAATCCTGATTCCCCGCTTCGCAATCTCGACCAGTTCCATGGTTCCCAACTCGTTCAATCGAGCGGGCCGTGGGGTGTTCCACGGCCCGCAGGATTGACGCCAGATGAGATGCCCGCGCTTGCGGAGTTTATCGAGGACGTGAGAACGGGCCTCGCCAACGCGACGCCCGCAGATCAGAAGGCAATATTCCAGACGCTTCGCGTCGAAGGCCTGGTGTATCCCGCGCACTGGCCGAAGGAATCGCTATCACATCGACGGGCGCGCGATTGTTGGTCCGCGGGCGAGCGGTCAATTACTTCATGATGGATACACAACCAGCGACATGCCGTCAAAGTAGCCCCAGGAGCGCATGAAGTCTTTCCAGGTGAACGTTCGGTAGCTCCCATCACCCGGATCGGCGACCGACACGCCGTTGGCGTCGTACCCATAGACCACGACGGCGTGCTCCTGTGGCACGAGTGCGAAGCGCTGACCATCGACCGTCTCGTAGGACCGCGGCTGGGCCGACGCGAGGTTGGTCATCCAAACGACGACCGGCCGACCTTGATCGATCTGGGACGTCAGCAGGTCAGCGTTGCCGTTGGCGTAGAAGAGGTCGCTGTTGAACCCGTAGTTGCTCAGGACAGGCTGAAATGGCTCGGCATAGACGCCGTAGTCATCGGTGCCGCCAAAAGCGCCGGTGATGCTGCCACGGAAGCCGAGATGCGGATTCGGATTCTGCGGGATGTTCTCGATGAAGACCCACTCCGACACTTGATTGCCCCAATAGGCAGTCGCCATGCTCACCGCGGCCGCTTCGCAGCTCAGCGGGAGGGACTGCTGCATCAGCGGCATGGCGCGAAGCGTCGTCGACCCATCCTGCACGGCCGGCGCCCCACCCGGGATGCGCAGCAGATCGCCCACTTCGATCACGTTCGGATCCGAGATGCCGTTGGCATTGGCAAGTGCGGACAGGCTCACGTTGTACTGTTTCGCGATCTGGCCGAGCGTCTCACCTGTGGCGACCAGATGCAGATTGACGTCCGTCGAGTTTGACGGAATCGTTGCGGTCCTGGTAACTGCCGAGGAAACCGCTGGAATCTTCAGCGACGTTCCAACGACGATGATGTTGGGATTGGCCAGGTTGTTCACCTGCGTCAGCGCGTCAATCGTCAAGCCGTACTGCTGAGCAATCTCGAAGAGCGTCTCTCCCGGTTGGACGACATGCTGGCGCAGGTCGGCGGCAGTTGGCGTATCGTTCGAGATCGTCAACGTCGTGCCGGAGATGATCAGATTCGGATTCGCAAGTTGATTGAGCGAGACCAGTGAGTCGACCGACACCTGGTATTGATCCGCGATTTGGTTGAGCGTCTCCCCTGGCTTGACCTGATGCACGGTGGCCGCGGAGGCCGCCTGCGTACCGACCATCAAGGCGCTGGCGATCATTGCGGAGATCGCGGCACCGCGTTTTCCCGGGAATCTGAATCGAGACGAGGAGCGTCGTCCAAACTGGAGCAGGGCACTCGATCGCGTTGAAACCGGCTGAATCTGTGACTGGAACTGGCGGCGGTACTGGAGACGCGCCGCGTAAAGACCAACGAGCCCGTCTGCGTCGCGTCCGTATTCACCTGACATGGCGACCTCCCGTCTCGTCTCCCCTGACCATTTGCACGTACATGATGTACGTACATCTAGTCTAGCACCTCGTTGACAGGCAGACAAGGACGGGGCGCCGCTATTCAGACGGGGGGAGTGACTCGACGCCGCTTGGATTTCCGATGAATACGCGATCCACCACGTCGATGAAGAGACCGTGATCGACGACCCCGGAAAGAGATTTGATCGACCGTGCAAGCTCTTTTGGGTCATCGATCGGGCCAAAGGCCACATCCAGAATCAGGTTCCCATTGTCGGAGGTAAACGGCGCATTACCCGGATCGATGGTGCGCATGCGGATCTGCCCGCCGAGCCGGACCAACCCCGATGCGGGCACACGCCAGCCGAATGAGAGGACCTCCACGGGTACCGAATGGAAGAACCCGAGCCGGTCGACCAGTTTGGTCGAGTCCGCGATGATGACGACGAGATCGGATGCCAGCGCGACGAGCTTCTCACGCACCAGTGCGCCGCCGCGCCCTTTCAGCAAACAGAGCGATTCACGATCCACCTCATCGGCGCCATCGATCGTGATATCGATATGCTCCGACGACTGGAGATCGGTCAGCGGGATGTGATGAGTACGCGCCAGCGATTCGGTCCAGCGCGACGTCGGAATGCCGACGATGTCGAGTCCTTGCTGGCAGCGCTCGCCGAGCAATCGAATTGCGTACTCCGCGGTCGAGCCGGTACCCAGCCCGACGATCATGCCGTCCTCGACGAGCCGGACGGCAGCTTCCGCTGCCGTCCGTTTCTGTCGCTCGATCTCCGCGGCCCGTCCGGCTCGTCCAGACGTCTCGAACTCAGGCGTCGAGCTAACCTCGCGGTTGACTGATTCAATCTTCCGCTTAGCGTCCGATGAGCTCACGGGCCGCCTCGGCAACGTTCTTCCCGGTCAAACCGAAGTGCTCGAGCAGCGCGTCCGCGTCACCCGACGTCGCAAAGGTGTCTTTGAGATCGACGAAGCGCATCGGGCTTGGATGACGACGCGCCAGGACCATTGAAACCACGCTACCGAGACCACCATGGTGCAGGTGCTCCTCGGCGACAATGATTCCCTTGGTTTCACTGGCCGCCCTGACGATCGCCTCTTCGTCGACCGGCTTGACGGTCGGCATGTCGAGCACCCGCGCGCTGACATTCTGGCCTGACAGTTGCTCGGCTGCGTCAAGCGCCGCCGCGACCATGATGCCGTTGGCGATGATCGTCACGTCCGAACCGTCGCGCACCTGCAGCGCCTTGCCGATCTCGAATGTGACGTTCTCATCGTAGATCTGCGGCACCGCCGGCCGGCCAACCCGCAGGTAGGTCGGACCGTCATAGTCGAGCAGCGTGCGTACTGCCGCGCGCGTCTGGAACTCGTCGGATGGCACCACCACCACCATGCCGGGCAGGGCACAGGCCAGCGCAACATCCTCGATACCCATCTGCGACGGACCGTCCTCGCCAATGCTGATTCCCGCGTGGCTGCCGACCAGCTTGACGTTGAGGTGTGGGAAGGCGACGCTCATCCGGATCTGATCGTAGGCGTTGCAGAGGAGGAACGCCGCGAAACTGGCCGCGACAACCGTCTTGCCACTGGCGGCCAGTCCGGAGGCTACGCTCACCAGGTTCGACTCGGCGATGCCGACATTGAAGAAGCGATCCGGGTGGTCCTTGGCGAACCACTCCGTGCGGGTCGAGTTGTTGACGTCTCCATCGACCACGAAGAGATCGGGGCGATCGGACGCCAGATCGCGTAAGGCCTCGCCAAACGCGTCGCGGGTCGCCTTGCCCATTTTCAGACCGACTGTCGTTCCGAGGTTCATCCGATCTCCTCCAATGCCGCTTCGAGCTGCTTCTTCGGCACAGCGCGCCCGTGCCAGGTGAAGTCGGTCTCCATGAAGTGGAGTCCCTTGCCCTTCACTGTGTGCGCCACAATCGCGAAGGGACCGTCGCTGTAGTTGGTCGCCTCTTCGAGCGCCTGGTGAACCTCATTCAAGTCATGCCCGTTGATCTCGACTGTCTTCCAGCCGAAGGAACGCCAGCGATCCGGGTACTTCGAGGGATCAGTGAGATTCGACACCGCGGTGGTCTGCTGAAAGCCGTTGTTGTCGATGATCGCGGTCAGATTGCCGGCCTTGAGGTTCGCGGCCGCCATGGCCGCTTCCCAGACCTGCCCCTCCTCGATCTCGCCGTCACCGAGCATGACGTAGACGTTGAACATCCGCGACGCCGACCGCGCCGCCAGCGCGTGACCGAGACCGATCGAGAGGCCCTGGCCCAAACTGCCGGTCGAGGCCTCGACTCCGGCGAGCCGCCGCATATTCGGATGTCCCTCGAGTGGGCTCCCGAGTTTGCGCAGCGTGTCCAGTTCCGATTTTGGGAAGTAACCCGCCTCCGCCAGCACGGCGTAGAGAATCGGCGCGGCGTGACCCTTCGAAAGGATGAAGCGATCGCGATCTGACCAATGCGGGTTCTCTGGATCGTACTGCAGGATTCCTCCGAAATAGAGGACCGCCAGAATTTCGACCGCTGAAAAGGAACTACTCGGATGTCCCGAGCCTGCCTCGGTTGTCATTTCAAGCACGTCGCGGCGAAGCGTTCGCGCGAGATCGGTCAGCCGATCGGCGTCGAAGCGCCGCGGCGCGGCCCTGTTGGTGGACTGTTGATCTCCCATGCTAGGCATCCTCCTATGTGGCTGAGATGCGATACGCGAATCTCGTCGCATTTCCGCTGCCCCGGCAATACACCTATTGGATCACCAGCGCACGACGTATCGCACTCTGATCATCCACGTCTTGTGCCTGTGTCGCAAGTGCGTAACCGGGACGGTACCAACCCGTTAGTTGAGCAGAGAAGCGAGCCAGCGCCAATTGTCGTCCCCGGCGCGCTCGTGGTATAAGATCTCACCGACGGACAGCACCCCGAGGAGGCACACATGGGGAAGGGACTAAGGGTCCCCACTCGACTCTTCCTGGCTTGCATTTTGACACTCAGTACCATCATCACACTCGTCGCTCCCTCACTGGCAAGCGCAGCCAACGACACACCCACATCCGGCGCATCCGGCGTCACCTTCCGCATCTACGCGACGCGCGAAGGGCTCGTCGGGGGCACGACCAGCAACGGCCACGTCATCCAGCCGCAGGATCACTTCGTGGCACTCCCATGCGTGTGTGCCCTCTCCAGTAAGGGCGGCCATGAATTCCAGGTCCAGATCCAGTACAAAGGCAAGACAACAACTGCTCCCGTCTGGGACGTCGGACCATGGAACATCGATGACAACTACTGGGATCCGGTCGCCAAACGCAAGTACCCCAATTTACCGCAGGGCCAACCCGAGGCCACGGCTGCCTATTACGACAACTACAACGGCGGCCTCGACGGACATGGGCGCAAGGTCCAGATTCCGGCCGGGATCGACATCGGTGATGGCACTTTTGCCGATCTGGGCATGGGCGAGTCCGACTGGGTAACGGTCACGTTTCTCTGGCTGAAGCCCGCGCGTCCGACTCTGGCCCAGCTGGGGCCACTGCCGGCGGGCTACGCCGACATTCCAACCGTCTATTACGGCGAACGGCCGCCGCTGGATGGCGTGGCCGCCAAGGATCCGAGTCTCTACACCTATTTCCCGCAGACCCAGCACAACGTGCCACAGCCGCTCATGGACTATTGGAACGCCCATGGAAGCTGGCGCAACATCGGCTTGCCAGTCAGCGAGGTGTTCCGCGAGGTCTCCTACGACGGCGTGCCGAAGATCGTGCAGTACTTCGAGCGGCAGGTGCTCGAGTTGAACCTGCCCAACGACGGTACGACACCGCTGGTAACGTCCGGCCTCATCGGCTACACCGCATCCGCGCCTGACTCGGCACGCGCGCCGGTCCCGGCATTCGACAATAGCGACACATCAGTTTATTTCCCCGAGACGCAGCACTCGCTGGCGAACGGCTTTTACGCCTATTGGAAGCAGTACGGAGGACTGGCCGCCTTCGGGTACCCGATCACGCAGGAGTATTCGGGTACGACGCCGGACGGCCGCAAGTACGTGGCGCAGGTCTTCGAGCGAGCCAGGTTCGAATGGTGGCCCGACAAGGCCGGACAACCCGGCGACATCACCCAGGGGCTGCTGGTGGATGAGATGCTCCAGCGTGAGGGGTGGCGCTAGGTCAGCCTCGCCAATAGAAACGAACGACGTCGAGGGGGCCACGGGCTCCCTCGACGCGTTTGAGCCGATGCGGATTGAGATCCTAGCGGTCCTGCTTCAAGACGAAGTTTGTGGAATTTGACACGAATCGGAGTCCGGCGAAAGGACCGTCCTACGGATTCGCGTCGCGCCGATCGAAGATGAGAACCGCGACCGCTGCGCAGACGACACCCACCCCGACAAGAACCAGGAATTCCTGCCAGAAGAACGTTCCAGTCTCGAGCGCACGCTGCGGCTTGTAGGCCGAAAAGATCGAGAGATAGCGCATCCAACTTAGCCGGTCGACCAGCGCCGCGAAGACCCACATCAGGTAGGAACCAAGTGTCATGAACGCCGCCAGTGCCGCGGCTCTGCTCCGTTCTCGTGAGAAGGAGGAGAAGAGAACCGAATAGCCCGCCACCGCGAGGGGAAATGCCAGTAAACACGGGAAGAGCGCGGCAAGCTTTACGATCCCGAAGTCCTCGCCAACCAGCAACGCACCAATCTCGATCGCGACCGCCGTGGTGAGCGCGACGACGCAGACGCCGACAACAATGGACATGATCTTCGCTATGAGCAGGCGCGCCCGGCTCTCCGGAACCGACAGCCAGAGTTCGGCCGTGCCGCGTTCGATCTCCTGCGCCACGGTAGCCGTTCCCGCCATGATGACGAAGATGGCGACGATTAGTGGCCAGATCACGTTCAAGAACTCGGCGCTGACAAAAGCCGGCATGTCAAAAAGATTCGGCGTGACCCCGAAGGCCTTGAGGAACGCTTCTGGGTAGGTCTTGATGATGTCCTCGAACGAGGTCGCATTCCGCCGCATGGTCGGGTAAACCAGCATGATGAGGACGCTGTAGAGTGCCACCCCGGCGGCGTACCAGAGTATGGTCCAGCGCAGATCCTTGAACGCCCGGCGGAACATGATCGTGCTCACGGCGCCGCCCTAACCTCATCGGGCGACGCTGTGGAGTCGTAGTAGTGAAGGAACACGCTCTCGAGGTCGGGCGGGCCGAAGACGAGATCGTCGACCGGCAAGGTTGCCAGCGTGGAGAGGAGCGGCCGCAGATCGCCATGCACACCGAGGCTGACGCGCAACGCGTCCGGTGAGGCCGAAATGACCCGCACATTGGGAAGGGCATCGAAACGGTCCTTTGCCACCGGCGACGCCAGTGCCAGTTCCATCACACGTTCCCGCGTCGCACGCAAATACGCAACTGCTTCCACCGCGATGAGTCGCCCGTCGCGAATGATCCCAACCCGGTCCGCAATCCGCTCGACTTCCGGGAGCACGTGTGACGACAGGAAGATCGTCTTGCCACGCGCCCGCTCTTCACTTAGGAACTCCAGCAGGAGCGCCTGGTTGAGTGGATCGAGACCGCTACTCGGTTCGTCCAGGATGAGGAGCGGCGCGTCGTGCATCAGTGCCTGCACCACTGCCAACTTTTGCCGGTTGCCCTTCGATAGGTGTTTGATCTCACTGTCGAGTTCGACATCGAGACGGTCTGCGAGATCAGCCCCGCGGGACCGCTCGCTCCTGTCCCGAAATGACGCGAAGAACTCGAGAAATTCGTTGCCAGTCATGTGTTCGTAGAGACGCAGATCGCCCGGGAGAAACCCGATCAGTCGTTTGGTTGAGGTGGACTCTTTCCAGCAGTCATGACCAAAGATCCGCGCGGAGCCAGCTGCCGGACGCATCAACCCCATCAGCACGCGGATCGTCGTCGTCTTGCCAGCACCGTTTGGCCCAAGAAACCCGAAGATCTCACCCTGGTTAAGGGTCAGAGTCAGATCAACGACACCACGCTGCTTGTCATATGAATAGGTCATACGATCGAGTTCAAGTGGGGCGGGCACCTGGCCTCCGAGTCCTTTCTCGGACATTGATACAGCGGACTCATTCAGTCCCAAATCAGTCTAGCGTGAAAGAATTTAGGGGGCGACAACGAAAACGTTACAAAATGACGGCACACACAGTGCAATTACGTGAAACAGAGACCACGACCGTCACGATTTACATGCCAATGAACCCTTCGCGTTGTGGCAAGCAGGCTCATTTGACGGTAAAGTTGATGCATTGAATCGACGAAACGTCCAGGTGGCGCGCGGATAGCGCGAGGGACTTGGTACACGTGTAAGTTCGTGACGTCGGGGAAGTTCACGAACGTCATCGCCGGTTCAACCTTAGAGACTCGACCGGGGCCCGGACTGGACATGTTTGAACATCCGGCGGCCGATAACGTTACTGTTTGCAAAGAAGCTCGCATCCTGATTCGCCGTGTGCCGGAGATCGCAACGAAGTCCTTTGCCAGCGTTTGCAGAGTGACTCTGAGTCCGGAAACGAGCGATCGAGCGCGCGAGCTTCATGCTGACGTGTGCGTCACACGTGGCCGGTCTCCTCAATTCTGCTTGGTCCGGATCTCATGAAGCGTCTCATTATCATCCTCCTCACGGTTGCCTCGGCTATCGCGTTCGTCTACTTTGCCAACCTCGAATCTCTGAGCACCGCCATTTTCTCGATGCCCGCCACATCACTCCTGCTTCTGATCGGACTGCTTCTGCTCAACGAGTTGGTTAAAGGCTCACGTTGGGCCTATCTACTCCGCGCCAGTCATCTCCCGATTCGACATGTCGACGGAATCACGACCTACCTCGCATCGATGGCCGCGAGTGCCTTGCCGGGCGGGTCGATGCTCGGCGCGCGACTGGCTGAAGAGCACGGCAAGATTCGGATGCACCAGACGCTGTCGAGTTTCGTGGCAATGGGCGTCTCCGACTTTTTCGCACCAGCCGGCATTGCGATTTCCGCTATCCTGCTGACTGGTCAACGGCCGGTTCAAATCGTCATGCCAATCGTGACGATTATGATGGGCCTGACAGGGATCGCCATCTTTCGCACCTCGCGACTGGCTGGTTGGGTCACCCGTCTCCTGATGCGCTGGCGGCTAACGCGCCGCTATGTGCCACAGGAAGCGGATTTCTGGGATCGCGCATCGCTGCTCATGCACCGCAAAGTCATGGTCAATGCCGTGGGCTACAGCATCGTTTCGACGATGCTCTCAGCCAGCATCCTGTGGTTGATTGCGAACGCCCTGGTCGAACGCAACATCAGCTACGGAGACGGTGTCTACGCCCACACCTTCAGCATGGTGGCACGACAGATCATTCCGGTGCCAGGTGGACTTGGCATCAGCGACGCAAGCCTGACCGGTGTACTGAACTTCATTGGGATCGGTCTCGCCCGTGCCGCGTTCATCGCGATCGCCTATCGCACCGTTGGCCTGATTTTCCGTACATTCCTCGGACTGTTGGTGCTGATTGCCCGCTACCCGTACCTGCTGGTCGGTCCGCTCCGCATTCAAGCACCCGAAACAGACGAGGTTGAAGTGCCCGTCACCGAGACACCACAGCCGGCGCGACGCAGAGGCCGAGCGGTGCGCTTGCCGCGCGGTCACCCGCGTAATATCCCCAACGAAAAACCAAATCAAGAGGTGGCGCGCCGAATCTCCCACTAGCCCGTCTACCAGATCGAATGGCCACGAGCGGAGAGGGTCGTTGGATGAGCAATCGGTTTCCCGTGGTTCAGGTCAGTGGAGGTCCGTACGAGCGTGGTTTGCAGCATGGACGCCTGGCGCAGAACCGGGTAGCGCGAAGTGTTGCGATCTACCGCGAGGCCTTCGCCGAGAGCGCGGGACTCGACTGGGATGTCGGTGAAGCAGAAGGCAACCGGTTTCGCGCGACAGATCGAAACCTTTGACGCCAATATTCTGGCTGAGATGTCGGGTATCGCCGACGGCGCAGGCTTCCAGATCGAGGAGATCGTCGCGATCAACTGTCGCACCGAGATCCTGTTCGGAAGTCGTGGGGCGACACGCGAACCCGCTCCGGAGCCGGAATGCACCACGATCGCCGTCGCGCCCGGCGCCAGCGCCACCGGGACGACCATCCTGGCCAAGAACTGGGACTGGCGCGCGCCATGTCGCGATTCGGTCATCCTGCTGCAAGCCCGTCAGGACGAGGCACCGGATCTGGTTATGCTGGTCGAAGCCGGGATGGTCGGCCGTGATGGCTTCAACGAAGCCGGTATCGCCGTCTGCGGTAACCTGCTCCGGTCGACGCTCGACGGCAGCCGTGCGGGCGTGCCGGTCCCCTTCATCCGGCGTCGCATCCTGAACAGTGCCCGGCTCGATCACGCCATGGGCGAGATCCTGAACGCCGAACGCGCGGCATCGACCAACTACATCGTGGCTCACGACTCGGGCATCATCGTCAATTTCGAGGCGTCGCCGGCGCAGGTCTTTCCGGTCTACCCCGTCCAGGGGCTCCTGACGCACTCGAATCACTTCACGGCCATCGCCGCCGAAGTCCAGGGGATCGGCGTGTTGACCTCGCCCGATACGCTCTACCGCATGCATCGCGTGCGTGACCTGCTCGAGCCCAAGATCGGCCGGATCGAGATTGACGACGTCAAAGCCGCGCTGGCGGACCACGCCGGATATCCACAGTCGGTCTGCCGGCATCCCGATCCAGACGTACCAGAGTCACATCAGTCGATGAGCATCGCTTCGATCGTGATCGACCTCGGCCGGCGCGAGATGCACGTGGCCGTTGGTACGCCATGCGTACACGACTACCAGACAATCGGCCTGCCGGAACAGACCGTCGATGCCAGGCGGCCGGACGTCACTGCCGTCGCGACGCATTAGGATGGCGCGTAGAGCGCCCGCCAGATCTGCTCGGAGCGAATCGGGAGTTCGGTGAGCTGGATGCCGGTCGCGTCGGTGATGGCATTCGCGATCGCCGCGGCGGGCGCGACGACCGGAGCCTCGCCGATCCCCTTGGCCCCAAACGGACCGAACGGCGACGGATTCTCGACGAGCACGCTCTCGATATCCGGGAGATCCGCAGCCTTCGGGATGGCGTAGTCAAGGAAACTGGCCGTCACGGGCTGACCGTGATCATCGTAGATCAAGGCTTCCCGGATGCCCCAGCCGACGCCCTGCGCGACCCCACCATGAATTTGGGCCTCCACCTCAGCTGGATTGATCGCCCGGCCGATGTCGTGAATCGCCTGGTATCCGGTCAGGCGCACGTCGCCTGTCTCGCGATCGACCCTCACCCGCGCGATATGGACGGCCATCGCCGGTGACTTCTCCGGGTTCGCCACGTTGCCACGGCCAAAGACCGGCGCGAAGAGACTCCCCGCCGCGGTTGTCGCACCGTGGATCTGACCGAGCGTCAGGAAGCGGTTTGGAGCGCCTTTGACTTGAACGCGGTCGTCATGAAGCTCGAGGTCTTCCACCGGCGCTTCCAACTGGTCAGCGGCGATCGCCAGTATCTGGTCACGCGCGTCCAGCGCGGCCGCCAACACGGCATTTCCAACGCTATAGAGGACCTTGCTGCCGCCGGTCAGCCCGAACTGTGGCGCGCTATCACTCGGTGCGGTCGTGACCGTCACCCGATCGGTCGGGATGCCCAATGATTCCGCGGCAATCTGCGTCAACCCAGTCGTTGTGCCGGTTAGATCGACCGAACCGACCATGACGTTCACCGTACCGTCACTGTTGAGTCGAGCGCTGGCCGAGGCTGACTCCGCGCCGCCTCGCAAGCCGCCAAGCGCCACGCCGACGCCCTCGCCTGCGCCTCGCGGCGCGGTCCAAAGTGGCGACTCAGCCGCGATACGAAGCAAGTTCGCCAGGTCGAACGGTGGCCAGAGGCTGCCATCAGCCATCACGTCGCCGCTGGCGGCAATATTCTTGAGACGGAACTCGATCGGCGACTCCTCGAACTCTCGCGCCAGGCGATCAATCAGCGATTCGAGCGCAAACATCATTGGTGTCAGGCCGGGAGCGCGATAGGCCCCGGTCCCGGTCCGGTTGGTCAAGACCTCGCATGAGCGAATGTCCAGATTGGGACAACGGTAATACGAGCCGACCATCTGCGCGACCAACTGGTATGGAGAATTGGAGAAGAAGCCCGTATCGAACCAGAGGTCGGCGCGCAGTCCAGTCAAGCGCCCCTCCCCGTCCGCGGCGAGCGCGATCGTCAACTCCGATTCCGGCGCGGGAGTGGTCGAGATAAAGTCCTGGCCGCGCTCCAGTGTCAGCCGGACAGGTCGTCCAAATTGGATCGCCAGCAGCACCACCAGCGGCTCGAGCAGGACCATCTTGGCGCCAAAACCACCACCAACCGTGACCGGCTCGACGCGAATGTCCGTTTCGGGCAGATTCAGCGCACGCGCCAGGGCCGACTGGACCATGAATTGACCCTGTGTCGGCGTGTAGATCGTGATTCGCCCATTTGGCTCGGCTGAGGCCAGCACCGTACGTGGCTCCATGTAACCCTGATAGACCGCGCGCGAGTAAAACGTCTGCTCGACCGTCCTGGCAGCCTCGAGAAAGGCACGATCGACGTCTCCACGCTGGTAATGAACTGAGCCATTGACGTTGTGCGTGGCAGCCTTGCCCGATTCGCCGGCCGGCGCCGCACCGTGCGCCGCGGCTTCCTTGGAAACGGACTTCCCGCGATGTCGAACCGTTTCGGCGTCTGGACGACGGCTGGACGCGATATCGGCCACGACCGGCAAGGGCTCATAGTCGACCTGCACCAGAGCTGCCGCCGTCTCGGCCGACTCAGCTCGCTCGGCCAGCACGACGGCCACCGGTTGGCCCACATAATTGACCTCACGATGCGCCAGGAAGAAACGACTCCGATCGACTGGCTCCTCGTCACGCGCGAACTCCGGCAGATCGTCGGAGGTCACCAGCGCGACCACGCCGGGAACCGCCATCGCCTCGTCGCGGTCAACCCGGCAAATCCGCGCGTGCGCATAGCGGACTCAGCACGAGATGGGCGTGCAGCATGCCGGGCAGAGACAGGTCACCGGCATAGCGCTCATGGCCCGTCAATCGCGGCCGGGCATCCGGCCTCCGCACTCGCTGACCGATCGAACGAAACGTCACGTCACTCACGGATCTCTCCACTCCATGGGTCAAAAACGGTCATAGAAACGGCGCCGGTCGGATGACGCGACGCCGTCCGTTCGATTCCGGAACTGACGATCAGGCGGTCAGCGACTGGACGAGCTCCGTCGCCTTGCGCAGCGCATCCTCCACACGGTTTCGCTGCCGCACCAGTTTCGTCTTCAAGAATCGGTAGTCGTCCGAGGTTGGATTGAGACCAGCCAGATCGCGCACGGGCGCTAGACCGGGCAAAACACCCATCTGCAGCGCCGGGTCCATCTCATACGGCCCATTGATCGTAAACAGAACCGGGTTGACGATCCGTGTGATCTGCTTCAGCCCTGCGTTTAGCGTCCCCGTGTCGGAAATCGGCGAGGATTTCAGTCGCTCCGCCGTCGCTCGGTACGCCTTCGCCGCCTCGAGCGTGCGGCTCAGGTCGAAATGACTCCCGGCCCCTTCTTGATACGTCGTCAACTGATCAATGAAGTCCTGGGCGCTGGCGCTGAAATCGTAGGGGATGACCTCGGGCTGGCACATCCGCAGCGTCATGGTCACGTAGACCTCGACATCGCTGGCCAGGATATTCGCGTCCGCCTTGTCGAGCGTGTCCTCAGGCGAATGCCACCACCAGGCACCGCCCGACCCACCAACGGCTTTGCGATCGGGGTGATCGACCGGCAACATACGGAACGCGCCCAGGGAAGGCAGGCCGACGCCGAGGAATGATTGGTCTCCGGCCCGGAGCGGCCGCCGAATGTTCGGCTCCTGGCCGGAGAGTTCTTGAACCACGGCCGCCGTCAGGTGCTCGATCTCCCCCATGTTGTAGCGACAATCCCAGGTCTTGGTGTCGCGCACGCCTGGTGAGTCGATGTTGAGGTAGCCCAGGGCGTGCGTCCGGAGTTCTTCGAAGTAGTTATCGGCGAACCAGGTGCTGCCTGAGTAGCGCCCGGTCGAGTGACCCGGCCACCAGCAGAACCGCACGCCGCAGCGCAGGCCGTCACGCAGGCTGCTCAGCACGCGCGCCATCTCCAAGAGTGCCGCATCTCCGGTGGCGTTGTCGGTGATTCCCTCGTACCAGGAATCGATGTGCGCGCCGACCAGCAGGAAGTCGTCTGTACCGTTGCCCGGGATGTACCCGGTCGCCAGCGGTACCCGATACCACTGCGTCTTTACGTTCGACTCCACCCGGACGGCGACACTTCCCTCTGAAGCCAGGTCCAGGATCCGATTGCCGACAGCGTTCTTGACTCCCATGGAGGGGATCTTGGGCATGCGGGGGGCCGACTCGGGCGTCGGCGTACCCCAGATGCTGTTCGAAATCATCTCATGGGTCACCGGCTCGTCCGACGGCCAGATGTGGACGTGGCCAATCGCGCCACGCTCCTGCGCTCGTAACACCCCGTCAGGACCGCCATCCTGCGTCAGCACGATCTTGCCCCGCACATCGAGGCCCGAGTAGTCGCCCGAGACAGCCCGGTGCGAGAAGATCATCTCGCCCTGCTTCGGCTGAGCGAACGGCACGAAGATCAATTCGCCGGTGATGCCGCCATCTGGCGTCTGCGCACCGAACGACCGGGTGCGTACTTCGAAGGTCTCGGTCTCCTGTTCATTCGAATCGATCGTCGCGAGTTTGCCCACGAGCGGCCAGGAGATGAGCGAGTCGAATTCCAGGATCTCGGCGTCGACACCGTAGCCATGCAGCGTATTCACGACGTACTCAGCGGCTTTGCGCTCGTCCTGGCTGCCGGTATCGCGAAAGAGCGTGCTAAAGCGATTCAGATGCTGCTGCAGGTGCTCCGCGGAGACATCCTCACGCGCTCGCTGCTCCAATTGATGCAATGTCTGACTCACGCTGCGTTCCCTCCAGATCGCGCCTGACCACATCGATGACTGTTTACGTGCATTCATGATAACCGCTGCACGGATCATGGAACCGTCCGCCAGCGCGAACCCGGCACAAAGAAAAACACCCGCGGCGCTCGCCGGGGTGTCAACTCGAGTATGCGCGCGAAAACAGTGGCTAAACCCAGTCGGCTGGGAAACCCGCCTCCTGCCAACGAAGGTACTTCCAGATGCTGATTGCGCGCCGCACCTCGTGCAGCGCTTTCGGGTCGAAGTTCGACAGCAGCAGGAAGACATCATCGTGGGTGCAGTCGACACTCTCAATCGTGTCGTAACCGTAGCGTCGCAGCAGGTGGCGCACGCGAGGGCTGAGGTCCAGCACGTCAACAGATGGATGAACGCGTTGTGACACACGAATCCATGCAAGTTCGATCACGCTGATAAGAAAGATCGGAAAACACATGACCATGCCGATGGCGGCCAACCAACCGAACAAGACCATCGAGAGGGCTTCCAGGTTCGACGGGAAGAACGCCATTGGCACGACGAACGCCGCCGTGCACACGGCAAATGATGCCAGTGATCGGCGAATCGGGTTGATCGCGAATGGATCCCATGGTTCGGTCGCCGCGCGCTGCTTCAGTTGCAAGCTTGTCGAATAGTTTCGGCTGTGCTGCATTGGTCCCAATTAACTCCGTGTCTGCTACATCGTGAATCGTCCGGATGGTGACGCGCTGGTACATTTCACACTGGATGTTTCAATGCGGAACACCACCCATTATTCCCAAAGATTCTCCCATTCTGGCGCCAGAAGAGTTTGACACATCTTTTGGCTGGCGAGACGAGAGTTTGTCATACTCCTAATATTGTTAACGAACGCCGGTAGGGTGAGATGTCAGAACCCGATCCAGGTTGACGTTCGTCGACGTACAGCCGGTCCGGCCGTACCGATTCAACACATTACAACGCAAGCACGCATCCACCAAATCAACGGGCCCATCGGGCCTCTCCGAGGCGAAAAGGCCCATGCTGGCGCGAAAAATGGTCTGCGCCAACGTGATTTGCACTCTGCGCGCAAAGCATCAATCCCGCAACTCGGATGTTCGTTTCCGGCAATCAAGCTGCTCGCGATTGCTTCCTTGCGGTCTCCGCTCGCCGGTAACTCCCAGGAGTAGAATCAACTGGACAACCGCAAGCCGAGCCTGTCCAAAAGGACAGGAAGGTACTGGCCAGTGTTACACTCTCGCTTTGCACCGATGCCAGATGATTGCTCTTGGGCCGACAGCTAGGATTAACAACGCGCTGCCAAATGACACGGTTGGAGCCAGTGAGCGGTGGCCGTGCTTCAGGTGCAATTGGTGAGGCTGAAACTTAAGAGGGACGTGACATGATCTCGACGCTTAGTGGAAAACGATCCCGGCCGGACAACGCGAGCACGCTGGCTGAGTCAGGGGCCATCATTCAAGCAATTAACGTCAAGAAGACATACCACACCGGTAAGATGGAAGTCCCGGCGCTTCGGGGCATCGATTTCACCGTCAATCGTGGTGAGATGGTCGCGATCATGGGCCCGTCCGGCTGCGGCAAGACAACCTTGCTGAACTGCCTCTCCGGTCTCGACACGATCAATGAGGGACAAATCCTGATCGCGGGAGCGGACCTGTCCAAAATGTCGGACAACGCACGGACGACGTTCCGTGCCAAGGAGATGGGGTTCGTCTTCCAGTTCTATAACCTGCTCCCGGTGCTGAGTGCCGCGGAGAATGTCGAACTGCCGCTGCTCGTGAGTGGGGTCAAGCCCAAGGCGGCGCGCGAGACGGCCATCAAGGCACTGGCCCAGGTCGGACTCGAGAATTGGGCCAGCCAGAAGCCGGCCGAGCTCTCTGGCGGCCAGCGTCAGCGCGTCACCATTGCTCGCGCCCTGGTCAACAACCCATCGATCGTCTGGGCCGACGAGCCGACCGGCGACCTCGACAGTGAGACCGCCGACGACGTTATGCGCTTGATGCGCGACCTGAACGAGACGAACCATCAGAGCTTTGTCGTCGTGACGCACGATCCGCGAATTGGCGCCATGTGCGACCGGATCATCCGCATGCAGGACGGTCACATCATCGACGACGGACTCAAGGCATCCTGATCCACGGCATTTCCCAGGAAAGGCAACTGTCAACGTGAAAGAGATGTTCGGCATTCCGATGAACTCGATCATGGTGGCCCTGCTCATCGTCTTCGCGCTCTGCCTGAGCTCGGGGCTGTGGGTATTCCTCCGCCATCGGGTCATCTTCAAGATGGGTATGCGGAACGTTCCGCGTCGACCCGCCCAGACGACACTGATCATCATCGGGCTGATGCTCAGCACCCTGATCATGTCCGCCGCGCTGACGACCGGCGACACCCTCGACAACACGATCACCGGGGCGGTGTACGACCTGATGGGTCACACCGACGAACTGGTCGTGCTCTCGGCGAACAATAGCAATAACAATCGCCAGGTCGGCGCCACTTTCTTCCCAGCAGGATGTGGCGACGCAGCTTCGCAGCAAGATCGACAAGAATGCGCCGATCGACGGCATGATGCCGATGCTCTACGATCAGGTGCCGACGATCAACGCCAGCAACCAGCTGCATGAGCCGGCCCTTACGCTAACCGGCGTCGACTCAACGCGATCTCGCCGCGTTTGGCGGCATGACCGACGCCAACGGCAAGCCGATCGATTTCGCCAATCTTCCGGCGAATAGCGTCGTCATGGGCAAGACGGCGGCCGATAAGCTGAACGCCAAGCCGGGCGATAAGCTGACGGTTTACATCCAGAATCAGCCCAAACAACTGACCGTCGCGGCGATCTCCGCCGATTCGATCATGACCGGCATGACCGACGTGGCCGGTGACGGTGGCTTCGCCATGCCGCTCGCCGAAGCGCAGGCGATCACGAGTCACCAGGGGCAGATTAGCCTCATTGCCGTCTCGAACACGGGCGGCGTCAAAGACAGCATCGACTACTCCGACCAGGCCGTCCAGCGCGGTCGACACCGCACTGGCTGGTCAGCCATACCGCGCGATTCCGGTGAAGAAGGACGCCGTCAACGACGGCTGAGACCGCCGGTAACACCTTCACCAGCGTCTTTCTGGTACTGGGTCTCTTCTCGATCGCAGCCGGCATGCTGCTGATCTTCCTGATCTTCGTGCTGCTGGCGGCCGAACGCAAGCCGGAGATGGGCATGGCCCGCGCGGTCGGCATGAAGCGACGCCAGTTGACGCAGATGTTCCTGGCCGAAGGGTATCGCCTACGACCTGGTGTCGGCGCTCGTCGGAGCGGCACTTGGCGTGGGTGTTGCCTTCCTCATCGTCAACCTGATGGGCCGGCTTATCGGTGACGCGATCGACATCAGACCGGTCGCGACCTGGCGCAGCCTGGTCGTCGCCTACACGCTCGGCGTGATCGTCACCTTCATCACGATCACGATCTCGTCCTGGCGAGTCAGCCGCCTGAACATCGTCTCGGCGATTCGCGACATTCCGGAGGCGGCCGCGACCCACGCGAGTCGCCGCTGGCTGGTGCTCGGCATCCTCGGGGTCATCGTCGGTGCGCTGCTGATGTGGGTCGGCCGGAGCACGGGCAGGCCTTCCCCTTCACCACGGGCGTCTCGCTCGTGCCGCTGAGCCTCGCGGTCGCACTGCGGCGGTTCGGCGTCCCCGCGCGTCCGCTCTACACCGTCGCATCGCTGCTGGTCCTGGTCTACTGGTTGGCTCCGTCATCCTGGACCGACTGGATGAGCGGCAACCTCGACGGTGGCATGGAGATGTTCTTCGTCTCCGGCATCATGATGGTCGCCTCGGCGACGATCGCGATCATCTGGAACGCGGAACTGCTGACCGGCTTCGTCAGCTTCCTCGGTCGTGCCTTCAGTCGCTGGCTGCCGGCGGTCAAGACCGCGGTCGCCTACCCGAGCGCCAGCAAGGGCCGCACCGGCATGACGATCGCCATGTTCAGCCTGATCATCTTCTCGCTGGTCATGATGGCGACGATCAACGCCAACTTCGTCGCAGATCTTCACCACCGACCAGGCGGCAGCCGGGTGGGACATCCAGGCGCACGCAGGCGCCGAACAACCCAATCAACGACTTCAAACAGACGCTGCAGCAGAATGGCGTCGACACCAGCAAGATCACCGCAGTAGGCCAGATGGTGACCGTCAACCCAGGCGAAGACCGAAGTCCGCTCCGCCGGAGCAACCGAGTGGAAGGTCTATCCGATCAACGGAGTCGGACAGCGACTTCATCAATAACTCCGATGCGCCGCTCCAGATTCGCGCGACCGGCTATGCATCGGACCAGGACGTCTGGAACGCGGTGCGTGACAACCCGAACGTGGCCGTAATCGACGTCAACGGCGATTCCTCAGCAAGGATTCGGTGGCACTGGCGAGAACCGATACCAGCTGACGAACGTCAAGCAGGGCGACAAGTCGATGCAGCCCACGCAGATTGAGATCGGCGATCCGGCTTCGGGTACGACGAAGACCGTGACCATCATCGGCGTCCTTGACTCGAAGGTGTCGATCTTCAACGGCATCTTCCTGAATCGACAGGCGTTCGATCAGATCTTCAGCTTGCCGAGTGCGATCACGTACTACGTCAACGTGACACCAGGTACGAATACCAAGACCTATGCGCAGTCGATCGAGTCGAGCCTGATCACATATGGCGTTCAGGCGCAGTCGATCGACGAGATCCTGAAGACGGCCGCCAGCCAGTCGCAAGGATTCCTGAACCTGATCGAAGGGTTCATGGGACTGGGGCTGCTGGTCGGCATCGCGGCGCTGGGCGTCGTCTCCTTCCGCTCGGTGGTAGAGCGTCGCCAGCAGATCGGCATGCTGCGCGCGATCGGTTATCAGCGCAACATGGTCTCAGCGAGTTTCCTGATCGAGTCGTCGATGATCACGACGCTCGGCGTCATATCGGGCACGGCCCTGGGGCTGACGCTCGCCTACCGCTTGATGACCAGTCCGGACTTCGCTGGCACGACTGGAAGCACGGCGTTCATCGTGCCGTGGGTCCTGATCATCGTCTTCATCGCGGTTGCCGTCGGAGCTTCGCTGCTGATGGCCTACATCCCGTCCCGCCAGGCGGCTCGGGTTCCGATCGCCGAAGCGCTGCGCTACGAATAACGCTTCACTACGTTCCCACTCTGGTCCCGCGGCAGTGAACAACCACTGCCGCGGTTCTCTGTCACTCACGTGTATTTCCGCCGAAAGTCGCCATGAGGCGCTCTCGGCTGGCACAATCACGCGGCAAGGAGGTCACCGCGAAACTGACGCGCGATTCTCCAGGTTCAGAGCCGTGGTTGGGGGGACGAAACATGAAACTTCTGGTGACAGGCGGAGCGGGATTTATCGGGTCCAATTTCATCCGGTACTGGCTGCAGACCCATCCGGACGACGAGATCATCAATCTCGACCTGCTCACCTATGCGGGGAATCTGACGAACTTGACCGATGTCGAGCAGGAGGCGGGCGAGCGCTACCGGTTCGTGCACGGCGATATCGGGAACTTCGACCTCATCATGCACCTGTTCACCACGGAGCGCCCGTCGACGGTCGTCAACTTCGCGGCCGAGTCCCACAATAGCCGGGCGATCGATCGGCCAGGCGATTTCTTCCAGACCAACGTCGTCGGCACCCAAACGCTGCTTGAAGCGGCGCGACGGTCCGAAATTCAGCGCGTCCACCACATTTCGACCTGTGAGGTCTTCGGCGACCTGGCTCTCGATTCGTCCGATCGCTTTACGGAAGAGTCTCCGCTGAGGCCACGAACGCCGTATAACGCCTCCAAGGCCGCCGCCGACCTCGCAGTCCGTGCCTACGCCGAGACGTTCAACCTGCCGGTAACGGTGTCGGTCTGTTGCAACAACTACGGTCCCTACCAGATGCCGGAGAAGGTCATTCCGCACTTCACGGTGCGCGGCTTGACGAATCAACCACTACCCATCTACCGCAGCTCGAATCACCGGCGCGAATGGCTCCACGTGTCCGATCACTGCCGGGCACTCGACCTGATCTTGCGGGACGGGCGCATCGGCGAGACCTACAACATCGGCAGCGGCTTCGAAACCGATGTCGAGACAATTGCTGAGGCCGTGCTCGAGCACCTCGGACTCGACGACAGCTATAAGACGTACGTCCCCGACCGGCCGGGTCACGACCGCCGCTACCTTCTCGACTCGTCGAAGATCCGGCGTGAACTGGGCTGGACGCCGAACGTCGAGTTCAACGACGGCATGCGCGAGACAATCCAGTGGTACCGGCTGAACGAGGAATGGTGGCAGCCGCTCCTCCCACGGCTCGCCGTGAACGAGACCCGCTGGGTCGCTCGCTAGACCTTCGCGGAGGGGCTGACGTGCGCTATTTGCCATCGTGTCGGTACTTGTCGATAATGACCTCGCGCTGATGGTTTCGAGCCGCACAAAGGAAGACCCGATGCCGGCATCGTCTGAACAACCGCTCGTTTCAACCTTTTCGATCGTCGCACGCGATCCGGAGACCGGAGATCTTGGCATCGCCGTACAGTCGAAATTCCTGGCCGTCGGCGCCGTGGTTCCCTGGGCGCGCGCCGGTGTCGGCGCCGTCGCAACGCAGGCGCGGGCCAACGTTGCCTGGGGGCCAGACGGACTCGCTCTCCTCGCGCAGGGTATGTCAGCCCGGGAAGCGATGGACCGTCTGACGTCTGAGGACGACGGATCATCCGAGCGCCAGGCAGGCATGGTCGACGCAAATGGGCAGGCAGTGTCGTTTACGGGCCCAGATTGCATGGCCTGGGCTGGCGGGACGGCAGGGGACGGATTCTGCTGCCAGGGCAATATTCTGGTCGGACCTGACGTGGTTGCCGCCATGGCGGACGCGTACCGGACCGGAACTGAGCCGTTTAGCCATCGGCTGATATCGGCGCTGGAGGCTGGCCAGGCCGCGGGCGGAGATAGCCGCGGCAAGGAGTCGGCCGCACTCTTGATCGTGCGCGAAGGTGGCGGCTACGGGGGCAACAATGATCGTTATATCGACGTGCGTGTCGACGATCATCCAGACCCGATCACGGAACTGCGACGTATCCTGCGACTGCACGAGATCTACTTCGGGCACGGGGCGCCGAAACTCGTCTCACTCGACGACCACCAAATTCAACTGATCCAACGACAACTTCGCGGCCTCGGTGATCTGCAAGGCACGCACCAGGGATTCGACGACGCCACGCGCGCGGCTCTCGAACAGTTCGTCGGACGCGAGAATCTCGAGGAGCGACCGTTCAGCGACTCGGAGGTCGACTCAATTATCCTCGACTTTCTCACCATGCGTGCTGAGGAAGCTGCTCAGCGCGACGCCGATGGGCCATAGGAACCGGCTCCCGCTTCACACTCCGTTTACATTCGAACCGTAGCCTGAATTCTTGGATGCGCCCGTAAGGGTGCGTCCGAACGCATGTTCGTGCGTAACAAATTTGCCTCCAGCGCGTTAAACAATTCAGGGATGCATCGTGAGCCGGCGTGGGGCACACGATACGTGTCCTGCTGCCGCGATCAACCGTGACCTGCGGTGAATTCGTCGCCTCCAACAGGTGATAGCAGGGAAGGTGATCAGATTCATACACATGCTGTACCAGCCGCGAGTCGACGTCTATGGAGACATCGCTCGTGATGAACCGCCGTGTCAACAAGGGGCAAGCACCAGAGGGGGCGGCAAGACGGTACAGCACCGGATTTCGCGAAATGGTCGTATCAATCGTTCGCTTTCACAGAGATAGGAAGGGATATGGATCATCACGATCCTGACCGTACCAATGCGCACCGAACCCGCATGATCGGGCGCTGGGTCTCCGTACTGGCGGTCTTCTCGGTGCTTGGCATCTTCATCTCGCCGATCGGCGGCATGCAGAAGCAGGCTGATGCCGCGCCAATCGGCGCGGTGACCGCCACGCTTTCGCCAACCACCCAGACAAAGACTGTCGGCAATACCGCCACCGTATCCGCCGGTGTCGTGCGAACCAACACCGGTCTAGCGGTACCGTTCGCCTCAGTCACCTTCACGGTCGACGGGCCGAACGCAACCAGTGCGACGCGCACGGCCGATATCCAGGGCAACGCGTCCTTCAGCTACACTGGCGCCAACTCCGGCGAGGATAAGATTACCGCAACGGTCAACGGCACCGACTCCAATCAGGTGTCCGTCGACTGGAATGCGGCTGTCCCGACTCTGGACCTCGCACCGGCGACGCAGAAGGTCAACGTCGGCGGGACAGCCTCGATCAGTGCCACACTGACGCGACCAGTCGGATCGATCAACAATATCCCGGTGCGCTATTCGGTGACGGGCGCAAATCCCAGCAGCGGTACCGTGTCCACCGACAACACCGGCGTGGGGACGATCTCGTACTCTGGAGACACCGTCGGTACCGATACGAT
This sequence comes from uncultured Chloroflexia bacterium, assembly GCA_963728335.1. Taxonomy (GTDB): domain Bacteria; phylum Chloroflexota; class Chloroflexia; order Thermomicrobiales; family Thermomicrobiaceae; genus CALAGB01. The sequence continues at coordinate 1,240,041 of CAVSJP010000002.1, read as the reverse complement.
CACGGCCTACGCGGACCTGAACAGAAACAGCGCTCAGGACAACGGCGAACCATCTGACTCCGTGACGGTCACGTGGACTGGCTACACCATCACACTTTCGCCGTCGACACAGAGCTCGCCCGTAGGCAACCAGGTCGAGATCGACGCCACCGTGCTGAACAGGAGCAATGCCGCGTCCGGAATCCACGTTCTTTACGCGGTCACGGGAGCTAATTCGACCGATGGCAGCGTTGTCACCGATTCGAACGGCGACGCCACGCTCCACTACACCGGAACCGTCGCCGGCACCGACACCGTCACGGCCTATGCCGATCTCAATCAGAACAACCAACAGGACTCCGGAGAGCCAGCCGACTCGGTTAGTGTTGTCTGGAAGGGTGCCGGGCTGAGCCTCTCACCATCGACGCAGACGGCCGCGATTGGAACGACCGCGTCAGTCACGGCGACGCTGACCAACGCGAGTATCAACGTGTCGGGCGTCAAGATTCGCTACACGGTGACCGGAGCAAATACCGCCAGTGGCACGGTGTCGACCAACGCGAGCGGCACCGCGACAGTGAGCTATAGCGGCAGTAATGCCGGGACCGACACGATCACCGCCTATGCCGACTTCAACAACACCGGTTTCCAGGATACCGGAGAGCCGACTGCCTCGGCGACAGTCACGCGTACCGGCACCGTCAGCCTCAGCCTGTCACCGGCACAGTCCACCCCCAACACCGGCACCACGGAGTACATCAGCGTCACCGTGTCCGGAAGCCACGTGAGCAATGTCGTCGTGCGCTACAGCGTCTCGGGGGCAAACCCGACCTCCGGCTCAGTGACGACCGACGGCAGCGGCCATACCGTGATCTCCTACACAGGCAACAACACCGGCGCCGACACCGTTACCGCGTTCGCCGACCTTGATAACAATGGCGTTCAGAACGCCGGGGAGCCGACCGCATCCGCCACGGCCAACTGGCAGTCACCGTTGACTCCACCGCCACCCAGCGTCTTCCAACCGGCTCAGCCCGTGGCGGCTAAGGCCGGCTGCATGTACTTCCCGGCGACACAGCACAACCTGTGCGCCGGCTTCCAGGCCTACTGGAACAAATTCGGCGGACTGGCCGTTTTCGGCATGCCTCTGACTGAGGAATTCCAGGAAAACGGCGTTACGGTTCAGTACTTCGAGCGCGCCCGCTTTGAGTGGCACCCGGGCGCCTATCCGTCCCACTTCGACGTGCTACTCGGGCTTCTGGGCAACGAAGTGACCCAGGGCCGAAGTAATGAGACGCCGTTCCAGGCGACCACGGCGAAGACGACCGCTGGTTGCACCTACTATGCCGAGACTGGTCACAATCTCTGCGGTGGATTCGCGGCCTACTGGAACCAGTACGGCGGGCTGGCCGTCTACGGTTACCCCATCAGCGAAGAGTTCCAGGAGAAGAACCCGGACACGGGACAGGTCTACATCGTCCAGTACTTCCAACGGGCTCGCTACGAATGGCATCCGGGCGAGTGGCCGGCGCGCTACGACGTCGAACTCGGACGCCTCGGCGCCCAGGTACTCCAGATGAAGTACGGAGTGAGTTACTACTAATGCGCACTGGAGACGCATTGTCGGTCGTTTCGTTCCCGTTTCATACGGACTACCGCGCAGACGGTCAATCTTTCCGCGACACGCGCTAGCGGATCCCATGCGGGCACAATGAGGGCCAGTCTCGATGCTGAGACTGGCCCTCATTCACGGTCGGGACGTACGTGTTAGTCTTGCGATCCGCCCAACAGTCCGTGGGTGAGCGACCCCACCCAGTTCCAGACCTCACTGCGCGTATCAGATCCGCTTCGTGGAGCGAACAAGACCCCAATCAGCACACCATAGGTCATGAACTTCAGCGCGACACGGGCTCGACTCAGCATTGCTTACTTCCTTTCATCACCAACACATCACCACTGGTGCGGGTACGCTGGCCTACGTCGGATTGGTCAGTTCTTCATCCGGTTCATCGAACTGCGCCGGTGTCTCGACGGTGACACGCTCCATCGGCGCTGGGACTTCTTCGGCCACCACGACGACTTCATCTTGATGATCGCGCCGCGCGATCCGGGATACTCTGTCGACGGTTCCCCCGACGACACCTCCGGAGCGATCACGCATACTCGAAGTCGCATCCGTCACGAGTTGCTGGACGCCGCCAGCCTGATCCTTCAATTGGTGTCGAATTTGCGGACCAGATTTGGGAGTCGTGAAGAGTGCGGCCACGGCGCCGGCGATGATCCCGATCACCATGCCAAAGAAGAACGCGCCCTGGTGGCTCTGTTGCCGTTGGCGCTCGACCTTCACCGTCCGGAGCTGTGGCTTGATCTTGATGGTTTTCATTTCGACCGCGATGTTTTTTCGCCGCATGTTCTTCCCCCTTGTGCGCGGTACGAGCGGAGTCGCCGCTCTCGACGCCTGTCTGCTTCCAGACTACCGCAAGAAGGACATAGTTGGCCATTCGGATAGCGTATCAAGCAGCGTGCCATCTCCTGAAACGCATAACCGTTTCTGCAGATGCTCACCGAAAAATTCGACTGAGGGATGCCTATGCTATGATCGAATTCGGGTCAAATTAGCGGTGACGGCACATGAGCCGTCGCCCAGCACGGCAGAGGTGATGGATGAATATACATGAATACCAGGCCGCGGAGATCTTCGCGCGGCATGGGATTCCGATCAATCAGGGTATTGTCTGTACGTCTCCGAACGAGGTCAAAGCGGCCGCCGAGAAACTTGGCGGCGCGGTCGTCATCAAGGCGCAGGTCCACAGTGGAGGACGCGGCAAAGCCGGCGGAGTGAAAGTCGCCAAATCGGCCGATGAGGCTCGCTCGACCAGCGAGAAGATTTTCGGACTCGATATCCGCGGCCATGTAGTTCACAAGGTGCTGGTCGCCCCCGCGGTTGGTATTCAGCGAGAGTTCTATCTCGGCGTCGTCATCGATCGCGAGGCGCGGTCCGTGACGGTCATGGCAAGCGCTGAGGGTGGAGTTGAGATCGAAGAGGTCGCCGCGACCGCTCCCGAAAAGATCCACCGCGAGATCGCCGATCCGATGCTCGGCCTTCATGGCTACCAGGCTCGGCGGCTCGGGTTCGCGCTCGGGATCGATCCGAAGATGGTCTCCGGTTTTGCGCGGATTACCCAGCAACTGTTCGACGCGTTCATCCAGTCGGACGCTTCGCTGGCCGAGATCAATCCGTTAATCATCACGACTGAGAACACCTGGCAGGCGATCGACTCCAAAATGGTCATCGACAACAACGCGCTCTACCGGCACCAAGACTTCGAAGACCTGCGCGATATGCAAGAGGAGGTCGCGACGGAGGTGGAAGCGCGCGCGGCCGGGATCAGCTTCGTGAAGCTGGACGGCAACATCGGCTGCGTGGTGAACGGCGCCGGACTTTCGATGGCCACGATGGACGCGATCAAGCTCTACGGCGGCGAACCGGCCAATTTCCTGGATGTCGGGGGCGGCGCCAGCGCCGAGCAGGTGACGACGGCACTGCAACTGGTGCTGACCGACGAGAGCGTGCGCGCCATCCTGATCAATATCTTTGGCGGCATCACGCGCGGCGATGTCGTCGCTCACGGGCTGATCCAAGCCCTCAACACCATCAACCTGGAGATTCCGCTGGTGGTCCGGCTGGTCGGAACCAACCAGAAGGAGGGACGCGAGATCCTGGCCGAGGCGGGGATCACCACCGTCGATACGATGAACGAAGCAGCCGAGCGCGTAGTGGCGGCGGCGCAAAGCGCGGCATAGCGCGCCGGTTGGGAGACAGAGCGTGAGTATTCTGGTCAATAACGAGACGCGGCTGATCGTCCAGGGAATCACTGGCCGCGAAGGTTCATTCCACGCCGGGCAGATGGTCGAGTATGGCACCAACGTCGTAGGGGGTGTCACGCCCGGCGGCGCAGGCAAGGAAGTCCACGGGGTTCCGGTCTTCAACACGGTCAAGGACGCCGTCGACGCAACCGGCGCCAACACGTCGATCATTTACGTTCCAGCGCCGTTTGCGCCGGACGCCATCTACGAGGCGGTCGACGCCGGGATTCCCTTGGTCGTCTGTATCACCGAGCTGATCCCGACACTGGAGATGGTGAAGGTCTACGCCTACGTCAAGCAAAAGGGCGCGCGGCTGATCGGCCCAAACTGTCCAGGGCTGATCACTCCGGGTGAAGCCAAGGTCGGCATCATGCCCGGCTACATTCACCAGCCGGGCGGTCCGGTCGGCCTGGTGTCGCGCAGCGGCACGCTGACCTACGAGGTCGTCAACGCACTCACCGAGGCCGGTATCGGCCAGACAACAGCCGTTGGCATCGGCGGCGATCCGATTATCGGCACATCGTTCGTCGACGTTCTGGAACTATTCCAGAACGATCCGGCTACCGAGGCGATCGTGATGATCGGCGAGATCGGCGGCACCGACGAGGAAGTCGCTGCCAAGTACATCAAGGAGAACGTCACCAAACCGGTCGTCGGTTTTATCGCCGGTCGAACGGCGCCCCCAGGAAAGCAGATGGGTCACGCCGGAGCGATCATCTCCGGCGGTCATGGCACGGCCGTCGAGAAGATGAAGGCGCTCGAAGCGGCCGGAGTCAAGGTGGCGGAGCGACCGGCCCAGGTCGCGGACCTGATGGCTGAAGTCCTGAAATAGGGGTATTCGATGTCACAGCCGGTAGATCCCGCCAAGGTCATCCAGGAGCAGATCGACTACTATCGGGCCAGAGCCCCTGAGTATGACGAATGGTTCTACCGGCTCAACCGCTACGACCGTGGCCGCGAGATCAATCAACTCTGGTTCGATGACGTCGCGGAACTGATCACGGCGTTCCAGCGTCTCGAGCCAGTCGCTCAGGCGCTCGAACTGGCGGCAGGAACCGGCATCTGGACCGAGCGACTGGTCAAGATCGCGAAGCACCTGACCGTCGTCGATACGTCGCCGGAGATGATCGCGATCAACCGGTCAAAAGTTCCGGACGCGAACGTCACGTACATGCAGCAAGACGTCTTCGAGTGGGCGCCGGAGCGCGAGTACGACCTCGTATTCTTCTCATTCTGGCTCTCGCATGTCCCACCGGAGCGGCTCGATGCGTTTCTCGCGAAGGTTCGCCGCGCCGTTCACGCAGGCGGGCGGCTCTTTCTGATCGACTCTCGCTTCGAGCAGACCGGTGCGGCGACGAACAATCCGCTGTTCGAGGAGGAAGAGATCTATCGCACGCGCATTCTCAACAACGACAGCGAATATACCATCGTCAAAATCTACTACGAGCCAGAATCGCTGCGCCAGCACCTCGCCAAAGCCGGGTTCGAGGCACATGTGCAGTTCACGAACCGTTACTTCATCTACGCGAGTGCCGTGGCACGCTAGGGCATGCCGGCGTCATCCGGCGCTCATCCATGTCCCCGGGCTTGCCCAATCTAAGAGCGCGACGTAGGATCTGTCAGTCAACGCGAACATTGACGGGCGAGGTGTGCGAGAAGTGGCCGAAGAGCCCGACACGAGCATCCCCTCCACCGATTACAGAGGCCAATTCATTGTCGGACGAGCACGCGAGCAGGCGCTGATCCGACGACAACTCGACGTGTTGTTCGAAGGACATGGGAGCCTCGTTCTCGTAGGCGGCGAAGCCGGCATCGGCAAGTCCGCGTTGGTCGATGAACTTGCCGACGAGGCACGTCGTCGCGCTGCGCGCGTACTTCGCGGTGCCTGTTACGATCTCAGCACCACTCCTCCCTATGGTCCTTGGGTCGAAGTGTTCAGAGATCGCGAACAGCTGGCATTCTCTGCCGGTTTTCAGGATTTCCCGGCCGCCACGGGCGAGACGAGCCAAGAGCTATTCGAACGGTTTCGGGCCAGGCTGACGGATCTCGCGGGCTTACACCCAGTTGTGCTCATTCTCGAAGACGTGCACTGGGCCGACCGCGCGAGCATTGACTTGTTGCGCTTTGTCGCACGTCAACTATCTGACCACGCTCTGATGATTGTGGTGACCTGGCGCGACGACGAACAGACGCAACAGTTATCCGAAGTCTTGCCTGCCCTGATCCGCGAGTCCCGGCCTTTACGCATCTCGCTCCAGAGACTCTCACTTGCCGACATCACCGCGCTCGTTGCACGGCGCTACTCGCTCAGTGATGATCAACAGAATGACCTCTCCAATTGGGTGCAACAATACGCGGAGGGCAATCCATTCTATGCGGGCGAGGTGCTGATCACCCTAGAACAGATGAACGCGCTGTGCTTCGACGGACACATCTGGACTTTCAATCCACCAGCAGCGTTTGGCGTGCCGCCGTTGGCGCGGCAGTTTATCGAGCAGCGTCTTGGTCACCTCGACGAATCAACCCTGCGTGTACTGGAGTACGCTGCGATTATCGGCCAGGATATTTCGCCCCTCTTGGTGCAACGTGCGGCTGCCGTGGATGACGAGCAACTTGAAACCGCAATGGTGCGGGCAATCGCCGCGTCGGCGGTCAATGAGGTACCGTCAGGCGGCATGGACTTCCGCTTCCGCCATGCATTGGTGCGTGAGGCCCTGTACGCACGACAGAGCGCTTTCCGACGACGAGCCCGGCATCGTCGCGTCGCGGAGCTGTTGCTTGACGAACACGATTCGGACCCCGTACAGGCGGCCCATCACTTTCAGGCCGCTGAAGATCCGCGCGCCGTCGATTGGTTGGTCCGTGCGGGCGAGCATAGTATCAAGGTGAACGCCCCACGAGACGCCATCACGTATCTCAACCGGGCCGAGGTTCTTGCCGAACGGTTCTCCATCCCGCTGCCTCGCGACGCAATTGGGTTCCGCGCCCGTGGCCATGCAATCGCGGGGGACTTCGATCTGGCTCGAACCGACTACGAACACGCACTGCGACTCGCGAAGGACCAGGACGATCGGCACGGTGAATGGCAAGCGTTGCTGGATCTTGGCGCGCTCTGGACGGAACGTGACTACGATCGAGCCGGACAGGCATTTCAGCAAGCGCTGTCCCTTGCCCGCCAGGAACTCGGTGAAATCGCGGTCGCGCACAGTCTCAATGCGGTGGGCAACTGGCACTACAACCACGAAGAGCCGCAGCTCGCGATCACCTATCATGAACAAGCCCTGAGCATCTTCAGCCGGAACGACGACCGCCACGGCGTGGCCGCCTCGATGGATCTCCTGGGCGTCACACAATACGGTGCAGGAGATGTACGTGGCGCGGATCGCCAGTATGCGCTGGCGGTGGGGCGCCTCGAGGAAATCAGCGATCCGCGACTGCTGTCCTCCGCTCTGACGAATTGGGCGCTCACCGGTGGATACTGGGAGACCGACGCCACCGTGGTCGCTGAGGGAACGATCGAGCACTGGCTGGAAATCAGCGCCCGCGCTCGCTCCCTTACGAAAGATATCGGGTGGTCCGCAGGAAGAGCCTACGGTGAGATCCAGACGGGTGCGATGCTCGCTGCTCGCGGAGAGATAGGGCAGGCATTGGATCTCGTTCGATCTGGCGTCGCACTCGCTGAACAGATCGGGCACCGGCAGTGGATGATCTGCGGCTTTATTGCGCTCGGCCGCATGGATGCCGATCTTCTTGAGGTAGACTCAGCCCGGGGACATCTGGAGCTCGCGCTCCGCCAAAGTCAAACCATTGCCTCTCCACTATGGACAACGTTTTCGATTGCCGCACTGTCCGCGCTCCTCATCGATGCCGGCGAACTCGAAGCCGCTCAGGCGATCCTCGGACAGAGATTGAGTGCGAGCAACCCTTTGAAGTCCACCGGCCAACGCCTCTGCCAATTATCCTGGGCGCGGCTGATGATAGCCCGCGACGATCCGGAACAGGCGCTGACGATCATGGACCAGCTCATGGCGACCGCACCGGGCAGCCCCGGGGCGCGAGCGCTCCCATGGCTTGCACGCACCCGTGGACAAGCGTTGCTGGGGCTCGGGCGATGTACCGACGCCGAAGCAGACTTCCGTAACGCGCGGCTTGGAGCGCGAGATCTGAACTACCGGCCTCTCCTGTGGCGAACTGATGTTGATCTTGGCCGACTACTGCACGATGCCGGACGAATCGAAGAGGCACGTCAAACACTGATGAGGCGATGAACGTGATCCAGGAGATCGCCGCGACGATCCCTTCCGAAATGCAGCGACACAAGTTCCTTACCGCCACCGCAAGCGTGTTCCCGACGCTTACGGGTTCCTTGCCGACGCCGCTCGATACCCTCAGTCGACGTGAGAAAGAGGTCCTGCGGCTCGTCGCCGCGGGACTCACCGATGCCGAGGTCGGCGCCCAGCTCTCGATCTCTCGCCGGACCGTTGGCCGGCACCTCGAATCGATCTACAACAAGCTGGGGGTCGGATCGCGAACAGCCGCTGCCGCACTTGCCTATGAACACGGACTCATGCCGCAGGCGAAGCGGGGCTGACTGCTGTGTATCCATGCTGCTCTGGGGAAATTTCCCCAATCGCACGTCGGCTCGTGAAATGGGGAATTCTTGCGATGTTCGGCACCATTGAACCGATTAGAGTAGCGCCAGACTCATGGCTCAAGGTGTTTTCACGCGTAGGGAGTTTGGCATGCTCACAGACTCATCGACAGCCCCACACTCAATTGACCCAGGCGACATCGCAACGCTGAAGTTGACGATACAGGGTTCTGTCACGACGTCTGACGACACGGACTACCCCCGCCTTCGGGCCGTGTGGAACGGCATGATCGACTGTTATCCGGCGCTCATCGTCTCATGTAGCGCGGTGGACGACGTCGCAGCCGCGCTCGAGTTCGCTCAAACGCACAGTCTGCTTGTGGCGGTGCGCTGCGGTGGACACAGCGTGGCAGGACACTCCACCTGCAACGGTGGGATCGTGATAGACCTCTCGCCGATGAAATCCATTGAAGTCGATCCGGTCGCTCGGATCGCCCATGCCGGTGGCGGAGTGAACTGGGGCGAACTGGATGCCGCCACACAACGATACGGACTCGCAACGCCGGGAGGAGTCTTTTCCCGCACCGGAATTGCCGGACTGACTCTCGGCGGCGGCTACGGATGGCTTCGCTCGACCTATGGCTTGTCGTGCGACAACCTGATTGAAGCAGAGGTCGTAACGGCGGACGGGCAAACCGTGATCGCTGGCGACGGCGAAGGCCAGGATGCCGAACTTCTCTGGGGGCTCCGCGGCGGAGGCGGCAACTTTGGAGTGGTGACTCGCTTCACCTTCCGCTTGCATCCAGTTGGTTCGGATGTGTACTTTGTCTTTGTCGTCCACGACGGTGAAGGAGAAGCGACCGCGCGAACCCTGCGCTTTTTCCGAGATTTCTGTGATAGCGCGCCAGCAACGGTAAATCCGCTTGCGGTGTGCGGCATCGTCCCCCCAGATCCGGAAATGTTTCCGGTCGAGGCCCATGGTCGCCGCTATGTCATTCTCGGCGCGTTGTATGCTGGCCCGATCGAAGAGGGCCGGCACGTTCTTCGCCCGCTAATCGAGGTGGCGGATCCGATCGCGGATTTCAGTGGCGTCATGTCGTATGTCGATGTTCAACGGCTTTGGGACGCCGATTACCCAGATGGCATACGCTATTACTGGAAGTCGATCAACCTCGCGCGACTCGACGATGACGTCATCGACTGCATCGCGGACCATGCTCGCAAACAACCATCCACACAGAGCACAACCGATCTGTGGTTCGTCGCGGGCGAAAGCCGCAACGCGAAACCCGAAACGAGCGCATTCTATGGCCGAGAGGCTGCGCTGATGGTCGGAGTGTCCGCGGATTGGACCAATCCAGCGGATGATGAAGCGAACATCCTCTGGACTCGCGAGTTCGTCAAAGCCTTGACCCCGTACTCAGATGGAAGCCGGTATCTCAACTTCGCAGGCTTCCAGGAAGAAGGTGAGCAGATGATGCGGTCAGCCTTCGGCCCGCTCTACACACGCCTGCTCACCCTCAAACGTCGCTATGATCCGACAAACGTCTTCCGCCTCAACCAGAATATCGATCCGACCGCGACCTGATGGCCGGTTGACAACCGCCGGGTGAGTCAAAGACGGCTAAAGCCGGAACGGAGAGGCGACTGGTGGAACCGATGCCAGTTTCACCAGTCGCAATCTCATCGACGCGGATGCAGTGGTGAGAGAGCAGCGCACCCCACTCACTCCTCCCTCCGCTTCTCGTACCCTTTGAGCATCTCCTGATAGATATCACGGCCCATATCCGGCGCGCCGGGGCGCGACCCTCCCGCCGCCGGCGAACCCATCTCTGGATGCAGCAGGCGTTCCGCCACCGTCCGCACCGATGCATGCGGGCTATGGGCCGCGGCGGTGGCGATTGAAGGGGAGCGATGATAAGTCCAGAGGATGTTGACCGCATCCTCCGCCAGCACCGCATTTGGATGGGCGACGAGCGCTTCGAGTAGCGGTGCAATCTCCACGGTCGAGAGAACCGCCGAGAGTGCCGCGAGCGCCGTGCGACGCGGCTCGACCGTCGCCGATTCGTCGAGCGCCAGGCGCATGGCTTCGTCACGCGCGGTGTCGAAATCGAGCGTGAAAGCCGCGTCCCAAGCCGCCATGCGCGCCTGCTCGCTGGGGTCGAGCCGCAGATCCACCGCGTGCTGTACCAGCAAGTCCGGCGCATCGTCCGCTAAAGCGTCCGCCGCCAACCCGCGCACATCATCCTCCGCGTCGTCGAGCGCGGCCACCAACAGCCGAATCCGGTCGTCGCCGGTAACCTTCACGTCACTGTGTGGATCGAGCAGCAGGATGTGTAGCGTCGTCTCTCGCGCCAGAGGGCTCGCCGAACGGAGCACATCGAGCGCCGTTTGCCGGAGCATCTCACCGGGCGCTCGCGCGATCCGCTTCCAGAACGGTCCCGCCGCGTTGCTCCCAGCGAGGAGTTCAGCCGAACGGAGCAGGTCGTCGCGCGGCAGGGCCATCACCACCGCAGCCGTCGTCGAATCTCGATGGCTGGCATCGAAATCACCCGTGAACGTGAGCAGGCGTCGCGCGAGTTCGGCGGACGCGTCCGGGCCGAGCGCTTCCAGCAGCACGCCGCGCAACCAGCGCCGTCCGGTTGCGTCCGGAAGCAGCGCGGCGATCAACCGCGCACGCTGATCCCCAGGCCATTCCGCCACATCATGCCCGCGCGCGCGGCTCTCCGGCCCTCCGGTGAGGATCTGACGGATTGTCTCTTCCAGGCTCTGGGACATCCAGCCGTACCTCCCGCCTGATTCTATCGAAGGCGTCACCGGGTCGACCGTCACGGATTCCGCAAGAAGTCTTGATTTTCTGGCCAAAAAGGTATATAGAACCGATTAAAGGTGGAACCCGTGAAGACGGATCAGTCATCGCCTGGCAGATCGCTTGCCGCGGACTCCGCGCAGTCGATCGCGCGATGTCAGGTGTGGTGTCAATCCTTAGGTGCATCTCGGTGGAGGACAACGATGCGGGGAGACCGCGGGCGGCAGCGAGACATCGACGTCTTCGTCGAACCCGAGCCTCGATCTGCGCGCCGAAAGGCTGAAGCTGCTCCGAATATCAGCAGCGTGCGGGATGAATGGGAACCGACGGTTTGCTCCGATTGCGGCACCGAACACCCAGACACAACGAATGTTCGGGTACGCCGCTCCGGTCAGGAATACGAGGCACGCTGCCTCGTGTGCGGCACGATCGCCGCACGCTACATCGCCGGGGTCTGGAGTTCTTGATTCGCGTGTGACCCGCATCGGTCGAGATTCGATCGATTCTTTGTGCGACGGACACGTCGCGCCAGGATTGCCTATGCGTATGCGTCGCCCGCGGTGCCGGATCGCGGAGCTCCGCACCGTGCTCTCCGTAGCTAGCGTGAATCGGCGGTCTCGCGTTCATCGGCTGTTCGTGAGGCGAACGGTGCCGGGACCTTGAGTGAGATGATGCGCTCCCGCCGGCGCTCGGATTCCAGATTTCGCGATCGAGCACTCAACACAGCCGACAATGAGACCATGCCGAGTAGTCTCGGCTCGCGCTCCCGGCTCACGACCGGGAACCGGGTGAGTCCCGTATCCGCCATACGATGAATGACAACCTGCAGTGGCTCATCGGGAAACGCCGTCGCCGGATCGATGGATTCCTCCAACAGCGTCATCCGCTGATCGCTCTTGCACCCGTTGGCGGTCAAAGACCGAAGCTGCGTCGCCGTGATAACGCCAACCAGGCCCTTGTGATCATTGACTACTGGATAGAGTCGTTGCGTCAGTCCATTGTCGACGCTGATGCGCTCTCGTATCTCGGCCGGCGTCATTTGCTCGGTGAGCACGATGACGTTCGTCGCCATGACCTCCCGCACGAACAGGATCTCCAGCGGGTCAACCGCGTATTCCCGGCTCAGGTGATAGCCGCGACGACTGATTCGCTCGGTGAGGATCGACCGGCGGAGCGTCAGCACCAGAACCGTGTGTCCAAGCATGACGGCGATGAGCATCGGCAACAGAATGTTCGGGTCGTGTGTAACCTCGAGCATGAAGACGATCGCCGCGAACGGGGCACCGAGCGTCGCGCCAAAAACCGCTCCCATGCTTATCGTCGGCCAGAAACCATTCGCCACGTGCGGTAAGAACATCGCTTCAACACCACCGAGCGCGCCGCCCATCATGAGCAACGGCGCCAGCGTGCCACCCGATGTGCCGGAACTGAGGGAGACCGTCCAGATGATCGTTTTGACGATCAGGACGCCGATAATGACTGTACTGGTGACATCCCCTTTGATGAGCGCGCCAATGGTCGAGTAGCCGACGCCCAGGGCCTGTGGGAAGATCAGACCGCCCACACCGATCACGATACCGCCCATGGCCGGCCACCACATCCAGTGGATCGGAAGGCGTTCAAATAGATCTTCAGTCCGGTAAATACCCTGGGTCAGGATCACCGAAAGAATGCCAGCCAGGATGCCGGCGAGGACACAGCCGAGCAGCGCAGTCCAGCTCAGCGAACTAGGGACGCCGACCGTCGGAAAGAGTGGGCCGGTGCCGATCAAGTAGGGACGCAGACCAGCCGCGGCCGCACACGCGACACCCACCGGGATCAGGCTTCGCGGCTTCCACTCGAACAACAGCAACTCCGCCGCGAGAATCACCGCGGCGACCGGCGAGGCGAATGTCGCCGCCATGCCCGCAGCCGCGCCCGCGACCAGCAAGGTCTTGCGCTCGGAACTGGTGAGGTGGATGAACTGCGCAAGCAGCGAACCGAACGCGCCGCCGGTGACGATGATCGGTCCCTCAGCGCCAAATGGGCCACCCGTACCGATCGCGATGGCCGAGGCGACTGGCTTGAGGATAGCCACACGGGGCGGGATCTTGCTGCCGTTCAGCAGGATGGCCTCGGTCGCCTCCGGGATGCCATGACCACGAATCTTGTCCGACCCGTACCTGGCCATCACGCCGACGATCAGCCCACCCGCGACCGGGATCAAGATGGTGAGAAGGCCGTACGCGTTCCCGTCCGGCGGGGTAAGACTCGACGTTTATCCGGTGATAGTAAAAGAGGTTGGTGAAGAGTCCGATGAGCCGCATGAGCGCCAGGGCGACGACGGACGCGAACATGCCAATCCCAAGAGCCAGCGCAGAGATGAAAATGACGCGCCTGGTAATGGTGAAGTCACCAAGCCGCTCTGTGCGAACCACGTCCGCCGTGTCGGGAGTCCCATTGTCGCTCAGCTGCGGGTCATCGATGGCGATGGAATCGGCAGTATCACTCCCCATATCCACGTGCTACGTCTTCCTCCGAACTTGCATCACGCTCGATCAGGTTGTCGAGCGTACGCACCAACGCGGGGCCGATCGTGCGCAACTCACGCAAGTGGTAGCGAGTTAGTTCCGCGAGTAGCGCCTCGCCTTTTTCGGTTAGCTCGACGTACACCTTTCTGCGGTCGGTGTCACTCTTGCGCCGCGTCACGAGACCAGCGTGCGACAAACGATTGACCAGCTCCACTGCCGTGTTGTGGTGAAGCTGAAGTCGGTTCGCCAGGGTGCCGATTGACGGCTCGAGATCATCCGGAAGGCCTTTGAGCGCCAGCAGGAGCTGATGCTGGCGAGGCTCGATGCCCGACGCACGCGCTGCACGGGTACTGAAATTTAGAAAGCGTCGAATGTGATAACGGAACTCTGCGATCCTGCGGTAGTCGTCTGCGGTCAATCGCCCTTCGTCATCGTCCATGGATAAATCCTATCGTATTACGATGTATCTCTGCCAGCGGTCTCTCGTCCGCGTTTGCCCCGTCTTCTCGCTATGCTAGGATCGCTGCTATTGACGTGCGGTCGAGCTACCCGGAGGATCCCCGATGTCATTGAGCGAGTCGCTGGCGCAGTTCGCCACTCAGACCCAGTTTGCCGACCTTCCGGAGCATGCCGTGGTCATGGCGCGGCGCTCCCTCCTCGACTGGATGGGGTCGGCCATTCGCGGCGGCACGGCCGAACCAGCCCGGATCGCGCGGCACGTCGCGAAGCGCTCGATGCCCGGAGATGAGGCAACCGTGCTGACGACCGGCGGGCGCCTTTCCGCCCTTGGTGCCGCGTTCGCCAACGGCGCGGCGTCGCACGTCATCGAGCTGGACGACCTGCACCAGGGATCGACGTTTCACCCCGCCGCGCCGATCATCCCGGCGGCCCTTGCCGTGGCGGAACGCGAGAACAAGAGCGGGCAGGATCTGCTCCGCGCGGTCACCCTGGGCTACGACGTCGCCATCCGCATCGCCGAAGCCGTCAATCCGTCACACTACCGCTACTGGCATCCGACCGGCACCTGTGGCGTTTTTGGCGCGACCACCGCCGCGGGTATCCTGCTCGGGCTGGACGCGGAGCAGCTCACGCAAGCCCTGGGCAGCGCCGGGACGCAGGCGGCCGGTCTGTGGCAGTTTCTCGCCGACGGCGCGATGTCGAAGGCCCTCCACACAGCACACGCCGCGCACGACGGCATCATCTCCGCTGAGCTGGCCGCCGCCGGATTCACCGCCGCACGCGAGATCCTGGAGGGTCCGCGCGGATTCTTCGCGGCGACCGCGGAACATGCCGACGAATCACGGATCACGGACGGACTCGGCAGCCACTTCAAGATTGTCGAGAACGGCTTCAAGCGTCATGCCTGCTGCGGGCACACCCATACCGCGATCGACGCCGCGCTCGAACTTCGCTCCAAGATCGATGGACAGTCGATCGATCAGATCGAGATCGACACCTATCGCGTTGCACTCGACATTACGGACCGCGCCGAGCCGCACACGCCATATCAGGCCAAATTCAGCATCCAGTACGCAGTCGCCGCGGGCCTGCTCGACGGTCGCGCCGGGCTGGAGGAATTCAGTGAGGAGCATATCGCCGACCGCGATATGCGACGGCTCCTTTCTTGCTCAGTCGCTCGCGAGGACCAGGCCCTGACGGCGGTCTATCCTGGCGCCTGGGCCTCGCGTGTCCGCGTTCATCTCGCGGATGGCGCGACAGAGGAAGCAACGGTTCATCATCCGAAAGGCATGCCGGCGAACCCAATGAATGACCAGGAGATCGAGCAGAAGTTCCATGACCTGGTGGACGGCGTCATCGGCCGGCACGCCGCCAGTCAGATCGTCGCGGCGGTCAGCCGGCTCTCCGGCGAAACCAGCACGCGCGAACTAATCAGCGCCGCGCTCTCCCAACGCGACACCGTTTCAGGGACGGGACATCCAGTGTGACGCATCTGTCGCCGCCCTTCCTGGGCATCATCTATGGTCCACCCGCCTCCGGCAAATCGTCGATCGGCGCCGAGCTGGCTCGGGAACTCAGCTTACCCTTCTTCTCCAAGGACACGTTCAAGGAGCTCCTGGCCGACGCGCTGCACGTCGCGGGCATCGAGTGGTCGCACGCGCTCGGCGACTCCTGCTTCGTCCTGCTGTTCGAGATCGCCGAATCGATGACGCGCGCGGGAAAGTCGGCGCTTCTCGAAGGTGACTTCCGGGGAGAGAAGAACTCCGCGCGATTGCGACGGGTCGTCGATGACACCGGAGCCCGCATCGTCCAGATCAGCTGCGAGGCGGACGGGGAATTGTTGTTGGATCGCTATCTCCAGCGCGAAAAGGAAGGTAAACGACATCCGATCCACATCGACGCGCCGCGCTCCGAGGAGGACGCGTTCCGCTCAGGCCTATTGCGCGGCTTCCTGCCACCGCTCGACATCGAAAGCAAAGTGATTCGGGTGGATACATCCGACTTCGATGCCGTCGATATCTCCAGCATCGCGCGTGACATCCAGACCTACCTCGCCGAGACCAACGGCGCGGGCGAAGTCGCAGCCCGGGACTGACTTGTGGGACGCGTATTGGAACATGACACCAAGTCCCTCCTCGCACAGCACGGAATCGCCACTCCTCGGGGTGGCGTCGCTGCGTCACCCGACGACGCTCGCGCACTGTCCAGCCAATTGGGCGGCTCTGTGGCCGTCAAAGCGCACATCGTCGCCGGGAAACGGGGCAAGGCCGGTGCAGTAGTCGTTGTCGACACTCCGGACGAGGTTGACTCGGCCGCCGAGCGTCTCATCGGATCGGTCGTCGGCGGTTATCCGGTCGAATCGGTCCTCGTCGAGGAGCGCGTCTCCATCGCCCGTGAACTCTACCTGTCTCTGACGATCGATCGGGATGCAGCGTGTACCCGCGTCCTTGCCAGCAGCGCGGGGGGCGTCGAGATCGAAGAGATTGCCCGCGAGCGCCCCGAAGCGCTCGTCTCGGTCACGGTGACGGCCACCGGTGGCCTGCCCGAATTCCTGGCGCGCGCCCTCTGGCAACGTGCCGGAGTCTCCGGTGCGCTCCTCCCGCGACTGGGCGCCTTCACCAGCACACTCTACCGGACGTTTCACGAACTCGACGCCTACCTGTTGGAGATCAACCCGCTGGCCGTGACCGAAAACGGAGACCTCGTCGCCGTCGGCGCGGTGCTGGCGATCGACGATGCATCGCTCTTCCGGCATCCGGAACTCCGGGACCGGGTGCACGCTGGCGACGAGAAGGTCTGGCGCCCGCTGACGTCGCGCGAAGAACGGGTGAACTCAATCAACGCGGCGGAGCCCTACCGTGGCTCGGCACGCTACCTCGAACTCGAGGGCGGTGACATCGGCTTTCTCTGCGGCGGGGGAGGCGCGAGCCTCGTCCTATTCGATAGTCTGGTCCGGGCAGGAGGTCATCCGGCCAACTACTCCGAATTCGGGGGCAACCCGACCGAATCAAAAGTCGCCGGATTGACCAGCGTCGTGCTGAGCAAACCAGGAGTTCGCGGACTCTTTATCGCCCACAACATCACCAACAACACGCAGGTCGATGTAATCGCCCGAGGCGTGGTGCGCGCGTTGCGTGACGCGAACATGCCTGATGATTTTCCGGTCGTGGCACGCGAGATCGGCGTTCACGACGTTGAGGGCCGTGCCATCTTCGAGGCCGCGGGCATTCGGTATTTTGGCGAGGAAAGTACCCTTAGCGACGCCGCACGTGCCATGGCTGACGTAATGAAACAGCGATATGAGGAGAACATTCAGTGAGCGTTCTGGTCGACGCATCGACCCGGCTGATCGTACAAGGGATCACCGGTCGTGAAGCGCGCATGGTGACCGAGCACATGACGGCTTATGGGACCAACGTTGTCGCCGGTGTCACCCCTGGCCGCGGCGCTTCGGAGGTCGCGGGAGTGCCAGTCTATGACACCGTTGAAGAGGCGATCGAACGGCATTCGCCGAACGCGACACTCATCTCGGTCCCACCCGCCGCGGTCCTCGATGCCTGCCTCGAAGCACTGAGCCACCGTATCCGCCTGCTGGTCATCGCCACGGAAGGCGTGCCGCAGCACGACGTGATGCTGATCCTCGAGAAGGCGCTCGACCACGGAGCGCGGGTGATCGGGCCAAATTCCGTCGGCGTGATCAGCCCCGTCTCGCGCACCAAGATCGGAGCAATCGGCGGCGACAACCCGGGGCGCGCCTTTCCAACGGGCCGCATCGGCATCATCTCGCGCAGCGGCGGGATGACCTCAGAGATCGGCCTGATGACCCGTCGGGTTGGACTTGGCGTGAGCACCGCCGTCAGCGTCGGCGGCGACGCGCTCATCGGCACACCACCAGCGACCCTGCTACCGCTCTTCGAGCGGGACGACGAGACCGACGGTGTAGTCCTCTTTGGCGAGCCTGGGACTCGTTTTGAGGAAGAGGTCGCGAAGGTCGTGCGCGATCGTCGCTACACCAAGCCGCTGATCGCTATGGTTGCCGGACGCTTTACGGAGACACTTCCGGAAGGAACGGCCTTTGGACATGCCGCCGCCATAATTCAGGGAGGATCAGGGCGTCCGTCGAGCAAGGTCGACCTGCTCCGCGCGGAGGGCGTCCTCGTCGCTGACGAGATGGAAGACTTGCTGCAATACCTCAGCATGGTCTTCAAGCACCAGCCCTATCTCGGGACTGACGAAGCCGGGTTCAGTCTGAACTGAGCCAACGCCCTCGGACGGCCTCCTGGCCACGCCAACCTGAACATCTACGACGAAGAGGGCGACGCGTGCGTCGCCCTGACGGACCATAGAGCACGCGGTTGACGGCCCTCAAGCGGTTGGAACCATTTCCGAGCGAGAAGCAGTTGGCCGCGATGCGCCAGTACGCGCGATCTGAAACCCGGCGACGATGAGGAGCAGTTCTCCAACCTGCGACACAAACGGCATGATGAATATCGAGAGCAAGAGCGCCAGTCCGAAGACGACAGCCGTCGAGCGAGAGAGCACACCGGAATTCCAGATCGCGACAGCGAAGCTGAGTGCTCCCAGGGCGCCGAAAACCACCGCGATGCCGAATCCGACCATGAGCGCGTGCCCGAACGAGCCTCCGCTGAACTTGACCATCACGTCCGCCGCACCGGCGTTACCATCAAGATAGGCTTGCGCCGCCACGGCGCCGCCGAGGGCGGAGCCACCCTGCACCGCCACCAGCAAGCAGATACTCAATACACTGGAAACCAACCCCCACAGAGCCACCAGGTTGCGCCCACCCTGCGCCAGGATCGCGTAGAGCGCGACGAGCCCGAGCATCAAGCCAACCAGGCCGACGATGTAGAGATAGCCCGGTCCGACTCCCTTGATGCCCGCGGCTGCATCGGCATAGCCCTTTGGATCGGTCTTGGGATCTGCTCCAACCATCCAAAACACGAAGACGATAGCGGTAATCAACCCAGCGAACATGAAGAGAAACCCGGCAACGCGAACATAGTCAAGTCCGCCCGCCGGTCGCGCAGCTCGTGATGACATACGAACGCCCCTTTACTAAATTGCCTGATTCAACCAACCCATGCCAGACGACGGCACTCGTCGATATGCACACCGTCGCCTGGTACTGCTCGCCTCGACGAGGCAGGCGCGATGCTGTCATAATGTCGTGAAGGATTCCCCTGAGGCATCCGGGGAAACACGCGTATTTTGGCGGCAATTCGTTTTGGGGACCGGTGAGATGCCACGTCTCTCGCGCGCTCAACAGGAAACGCGCCAGCGCATCCTCGATCTTGCCGCTCGCAGTCTTATGCCACAGGCGCTTTCCGCGGGGATCGCTGACGCACTTGGCCGTGCCATTCCCAATGACGGCTATCGCCTCTTCGGTCTCGATCCGGCCACGCGCCTTGTCAACCGAACACTGGCCGCCAGCGACAACGATGTTCGGGCACGCAATGAGTGGTTGAGACGCGTCTATCTCTCGCCCGATCCCAGATCGGTCATTGACTTCTCCAACACCGCAGGGGCTGGGATCTCGATCACCGCCTATCACGATCGGTTGGATGACTGCTGGGGGCTTCCGCACAGTCTGAGCGCGCACATCGAACCGGACATCCATCGTCTTCTCTACCATGAATCCGGAACTCCAGCCGGCGGCGTTATCTTCGCCAGTTTTGGCACGCCGGGTCGCTGGCTGGCCACGCTCCAACTCTACCGTCGCGATAGGGGCACCGAGTTTCGCCGAAGCGAGGTGTCGTTTCTCCAGCTAATGGCTCCCATCATCGGACAGGGGCTCGCGGCGGCATTCTCGCGTGAGAAGGCACGAACTTCTTCGGTTCACTCAGCACGTGCGAGCGGTATCTGGTTGCTTGAACGGGACGGGCGGCTGCGTTATCAGTCACCGGCGGCCGAGGTCTGGAGCAATCTGCTCGCTGATAACCGCCACGTTGAACGGAGCAGGGTTCCCGACGCCATCTGGTCCGCGGTCGCCAGCTTGCATACTGGAAGGCCCACTCCGGTGCAGGTTCAAACGGAAGAAGGTCCGGTCCAGCTGGAGGCTTCGCGTGGCGGTGATGACGACTCGATCGTGGTGGTTCTGACGCCACGTCGCCCGCCATCGCTCCCTGAGATACCACTGGACTGGAGACTCACGCCGCAGGAACGGCAGGTCGTGGAACTCCTTGTCCGCGGGATGAGCAACCTCGAAATTTCCCGGCGATTGTCATCCAGCGAACGGACAATCGAGTCGCATCTCAGTCACGTGTACGCGAAACTCGATGTACGCGGGCGTAGCGAGCTCATCGCCAAATTCTTTCTTGGATCCTTTTATTGCTCAGTTGAGTCGGATGACCGCGTCGTCGACCCGTGCTCCACGGATGCCGCGCTCGATTGGACTGACGTCCCGTCTTGAACGCCGCTCGCCAGCACCAGCCGACCGCGCCTTACCGCACGATGCGACGGCGCATGATCGGCCGCGTCTCGGAGCGACGGGCGACCTCGACAAATCCGGCACGAATGAACGACCCGACGAGGCCAGTGAAGGCGAAGACGGGCGGCACTTCGGGCTTGCGCGGGTCCACCGGGTAGCCCTCCACGTATGTCGCGCCATGTAGCTTGGCGAACTCGACCGCCGCTTCGAGTAACCTGGTCGAGATACCGCGGTGACGGTGGGATCGCGCGACAAAGAAGCAGACGACCGACCAAACCGGCTCGTCGTCGATGCGCTTGAGGATTCTCGATCGATCCAGGGCCGGAAACTCGTCGCGCGGCGCGATCGCGCACCACCCGACCGGACGTTCGCCATCATAGGCGATGAGCCCTTCAGGCCGGCCTTGCGACACGCGCTCCCGGAACAGTTGACGATTACCCTCGCCCTTACTCTGCTCGAATTCGGACCGCGTCAGGCGCCAGTACATACACCAGCATCCGCCACAGGCACCCCGCTGTCCGAACAGGCGCTCGAGGTCGGGCCAGCGTTCCGCCGTCAAGGGTTCGATCTGAATGAGCGAGGTCGTCTCCGACGCCTCGATCGACATTCCAGCCCCCCAAATCCGCCGAATTGGGATCTATCGCTCCGGCCGATACACCACGTCATCCGTGAATTGCCCCACGAACTGCGGCAGATCGGTATGACCGAGCAACTGCCGGACGGCCTGCGCTTCGCCATTGTGGAACCAGTAGTGATAGATGTTGCGCAGCAGCATGGAGCCGATGCTCTCTCGCACCGGCCGGCCGTCCCGCTCGAAGTGCTCGCTCATGCGCTCAACGGTCAGGCCATTGAGAAAGTCGTCCGCCTGCGCCGTGATCGCCTCCCAGTCCATCCACATCTCTTTGAGCGACGGCGTGGTCGCGGGCTTGCCCGACCTGGTCAGATCGTAGACGCGCTGCGCTGGCACCTCTCCCTGAGCAACATCGCACCAGTAGTACTGCTCTTGTGACGCCATGTGCCCGATCATCCAACTGATGCAGTTGATCGGAGGGAAGAGCCGACAAGCCTCCTCTTCGGTGACTCCATCGAGCGAGCGGCGAAATTCGGCCCGCGCAAATTGAAGCTGCGAAACCAACGGATGAACCATCCGAATCTCCTCCCCTTGAACCACCACGGTTTTTCGCTCGGCACCAGACCAGGTAGCCTGGAGCGTCGATCAGACGGGCTCTCCCAGGTGATCCTTGAACCATCCGAGGACCCGCCGCAGCAGATCTTCCCGGTGCGCGGGCTCACCGACCCAGAGAAACACATGCGAGCCGCCCGGGTAACGCGCGAACTCGACCTCACAGTTGGCCTTTTTGAGCGCCACGAACATCTGCTCGCCCTGCCCGATTGGACACCGATCGTCGGCTTCGCCCTGCACGATCAGCGTCGGCGTCTTGGCCCGGTGGGCAAAGGTGGACGGCGAATGAGCCTCGTACAGCTCCTTCCCAACGTGTGGCGCGGCGCCCCACTGCTCCTCGCCAAAGGAATAGCCTACATCGCTCGTGCCGTACATCGACTCCAGATCGAAGCATGGGGCCCCACAGACGCAGGCTTGGAAGCGATCGGTCTGCCCGATGATCCAGGAGGTCATATAACCCCCGTAGCTGTAGCCGAAGATCCCCGTTCTGGTGGCATCGGCGTAGGGGCGCTCGAGGACGTTATCGACCACCGTCATCAGATCCTTGAAATCCTCGCCGCCCCAGTCCTGGACGACCTGTTTGGCAAACTCACGGCCGTATGTGGTCGATCCACGTGGATTGGTAACGATCACCAGAAACCCATTCGTGGCAAGAACCTGCTCTGTTGGATAAAACGAGTTTCCGAAATACCACTGCGGCCCTCCGTGAATATCGAGCACGACTGGATACTTCTTGGACGGATCGAAGTTCGCTGGTTTCAGCAGCCATGATTCGATCGTGTACGCTCCACGCTGCACCTCGAAGCGCTCGTACTGGGCGGGCGGGTGAGATTCAAACAGCGACGCGTTGTAATGGGTAATGATGTCGGCTTTCCCGGTCCGTATGTCGTAGACGGAGATCTCACCGGTCGTTTTGAAGCTGGTGAGACTCTGCACGGCGTAGTGCCGCGCAGCATCGACGCTCAGGCCGATGAGATTCGCCTCCCAGCCGTGTAGTTTCTCGACGGCTCCATCATCCACGGAGATCGTATAGAGGCCACCGGCGCTTGCGTGCGTCCCGGTGAAGAGCGCGCGCTGGTCGTCGAGCCAGACTGGAATGTTCTGCCCGTCCAGTCCGATGTAGCCGCTACCCGGCACGACCTGAGAATCATCGGTCAGCCGGCGAGATGTACCGGAACGCCGATCGTAGACGTAGAAATCGCTCTGCCCGCTTCGATCCTCGTCGAACGTGTAGAGTACGGCGTCTCCGTTGGGCGACCATGACCAGATCTCGACGAGACCTTCGTGCGGCGTGATCGCATGGGTCTCATCGGTCGAGAGGTCTACGAGCGCAAGCTGCGAATGGATCGCACCAACGAGCACCCCGACCGCCAGCGTCTTCCCATCTGGAGACCATTGAGGAAGATAGTGATCGATTGGCTCCTGGGTCATCATGGTTGTCTCGCCCGAAGTGACGTCAACCACGAAGACCTGCATGCGGTTGTCGTTGAGGTAGCCGCGCCCATCCTCTTTGTAGTCGAGGCGGCGCGTGACACGCACTCTGGGCGGCGCGTCCGGATCCGGCGCCTCGTCAGTTGGGTTGTCCGGGTCCACGGAGGACGTATAGGCGATCTTGGTGCCGTCGGGTGACCAGGCAATCTGGCCAATGCCGGATCGCCTGCTCGTCAGTTCGCGTGCCTCGCCAATCTCGTTGGCAGGAATCAAGAACAGTCCCGGCGCGTCGTTCCGATCCGAGACGAACGCGATCTGCGAACCGTCTGGCGACCAGCGCGCACCATTGTTCTGTTTCCCGCCGTGCGTCAGTTGTCGTCCGTTGCGACCATCGACATCGCAGCGCCAGATCTGGCTCGAAGCCTTGCGCGTCTCCCGATCGACGTGGGTGAGTGTATAGAGGATCGAACTACCGTCAGGCGAGATCTGCGGGTCATCGGCAAGGGATACGTCATAGATCAAGTGCTCAGGAGTCAGCCCCTCGGCCATCGGTCTCTCCTCCCGATTTCAAGGGCAAAACACCGTCGCGAGTCCTGATAGGGACTCCACGACGGTGATTGCTCAACAGAGGTCTACTTCGCTTCGCCCAGATGATCCTTGAACCAACCGAGCGATCGCTGCAGGAAATCGACACGATGTTCGGGCGGACCGAGCCGGGTGAAGGAGTGAGCTCCGCCCGGATAGCGGGCGAACTCGACCTCGCAGTTGGCCTTCTTCAAAGCCACGAACATCTGCTCCCCTTGCCCGATCGGACAGCGCTCGTCCGCTTCCCCGTGGACGATCAAGGTCGGGGTAACTGCCTTGATGCGCATTGGTCGAGGGCGAGTGCTTCGCGTACCACTCCGGCGACTGGTGCGGTGCTCCACCCCACTGCTGCTCACCGAAGGTGTGGCTGATATCGCTCGTGCCGTACATCGACTCCAGATCGAAGCACGGAGCGCCGCAGACGCATGCCTTGAAGCGATCGGTCTGCCCCAGCATCCAGGAGGTCATATACCCGCCGTAGCTGTAGCCCATCATGCCGGTCCGGGTCTCGTCCACGTAGGGCAGTTCGCAGGCCTTGTCCATTACTGCCATCAGGTCCAGGTAGTCCTCGCCACCCCAGTCCTCCGTCACACGCATGGTGAAATCGCGTCCGTAGGAACTCGAGCCGCGTGGGTTGGAATAGACCACCACGAAGCCGTTGGTCGCCAGGCACTGATGCGGGTTATAGAACGTGTACCCGTAGAATCCGTTCGGCCCGCCATGGATCTCCAGGACAGTCGGATACTTCTTGGTGGGATCGAAGTCGGCGGGCTTGAGGATCCAGGCCTCGATGGTGAGGCCTCCCCGCTGGACGTCGAAACGCTCCCACTGGGCAGGCGGGCGCTCGGCGAGAACGTCCTTGTTGTACTCGGTGATGACGTTGGCCGTGTTCTCTTTGGTGTCGAAGACCGAGATCTCACCGATCGAATCCATGCTGGAGTAACCCTGGACGATAAACCGGTGCGCATCGTCGGTGCTCAATCCAGCCAGCATCGCCTGCCACTGGTGAACCGGTTCAACTGAGCCGGACTCGGCGTCGATGACGTGCAGTCCGCTGGCTCCGGCACGCATCGCATGGAACAGGACCTGTCGCTCGTCGAGCCAGACCGGCCGCGACGGTGATGACTGGCCAGGCATTCCGCCAACGGGCAGGGACGGCAGGTCGTCGGTCAGCCGCTTGATCTCGGCGCTGTTGACGTCGTAGACGAAGAAATCGAGCTGGTGCGTTTGTTTGGTGTCACCCGCGAAGATGATGCGATCGCCAGCCGGGGACCAAGACCAGGTACCGACGACACCGTCCTCGGAGCCAACGAGCTTCATCTCGCCCGAGTCGACCGAAATGAGCCCAAGCTTTGAGTTCATCCCGTTGCGATTTGGGGTCTGCACCGAGATCGTCTTGCCATCCGGCGACCACGCCGGGAAGTAGTGATCGACCGCCTCGTTGGTGATCTTGCGCCGATCGCCGGACTCCACGTCTACCACGAAGACCTGGACTCGCTTGTCGTTGAGGTAGCCGCGACCATCCTGCTTGTAGTCGATGCGGCTGGTGACTTTTACCTTGGGCGCCTCGTCGGCTTCCGGCTCCTTCTCGTCCGGATTCTCCGGGTCGAAGACCGTTGAGTAGGCGATCGATGTGCCGTCCGGCGACCACGCCAGGTCGTGGACCGCCTGACCATGACCGGTCAACTCACGAGCATCGCCAGGCTGGCCGACATCGAGTACGAAGATGCCGCTCTTCCTGGCGCGGTCCGACACGAAGGCAATCCGCGACCCGTCCGGCGACCAGCGGCCACCCCCGTTTTTCTCACCGCTGTACGTCAACTGGCGCTTGTTACCGCCGTCGACGTCGCACATCCAGAGTTGACTGCCCGCCTTCTTGGTCTCGCTGTCTACTTTCGCCAGGGTGTAAACGATTTTCGATCCATCTGGAGAGATCTGTGGATCCCCCGCCATGGTAAGTCCATAGATGAGGGTTTCCGGGCTGAGCGGCTTTGCCATTAATTTAGCTCCTACTACTTCGCGTTCTCTCGCGAAGACACACCTGAATCGCTTATGCGATCTTCGGCACTGCGGCCCATGCTGTCAACGTTTGCCCCCTTTCGGCAACGCTCAATTGTCATGTGGTTGTCACGTTCCTGGGTAGTTTATTAACAATCACGGCACCAGGCGGGCCGTAGCGTGCAGGGGGATGCAGCATGACATTCGAGAGGAGCAGCGCTATGTCAGCGCAGCGCAGCAGTGGCAGCCGGGCATCAATGGTGACCGAACTGACTCGCTTTGCCGTCGGAATTGTCTGGTTCGCGGGGGCCATGGTGAATGCACTCGTCACGTCGCGCCTGACGGACCCGTACAGCTGGCTTGAAGAATCTTCGCTCCGACCCTATCGCTGGTTTTTCGGTGAGATCGCGGGCGCTCATCCGGCCTTCTGGACCACGGTAGTGGTGATCGGAGAACTGACGCTCGCGGCGCTCACGCTCGCACGGCGAGGCTGGGCTCTGGTGGGACTGGTTGGCGGCACGCTCTTTAGCCTCTTCCTGTTCGTCTCCGGAACGAGCTACACGCTGATGATGGCGCCATTCGCGCTACTCCTCGGCTGGCTTGCCCGATACCAGTATCCTGAGACCTCGTTCACGTGGCTCCGTCACCGGTTGGCGACTCACGTCAAACACGGCTCACGAGCGTGAGGGAACCGCACCAATATGAAGTGGCGTACCGATGACCGAAACTCCCGGCCGAGTGTTGTCTATTGCCGGAATATATCGACCGCCACCGCCACGAGAGGGGGCCAAACTGTAGCGGAGTTGAGTATTCATTTGCACCTGGCTCGGTAGCCCTGTGATCTAATCTAGCCGGCTCCGCGGTCTCGCCGATTGACGAACGCGCCGATGCGCTCGTGGGATTCCGCATCCCGGTGCCCGCGCTCGACAAACTCCCGCTGCAGCGCCACCAGATCGTCCGCCGGCATCTCGCGGGCGATCGCATCGAGCAGCGACTTGGCCGCGGCGATGGCACCGGGAGCATTCGGCACGATCTGACGCGCTGCCGTCAACACCGTCTCCTCGAGTACCTCTGCGGCAACAACCTGGTTCACCAACCCGCTCCGCAGCGCTTCATGCGCGTCGAACTGCCGCGCAGTGAAAAGGATCTCCTTGGCTCCGGCGATACCGACAAGGTTTACGAGCCGCCGCAGCTCGTCGACCCCCAGCACGATGCCGAGTTTGGTAGCCGGGATACCAAAGCGGGCACGATCGTCGGCGATGCGCAGGTCGCAGGCGACGGCCAACTCGCAGCCTCCGCCGATGCAGTAGCCATGAATCATGGCGATCACCGGCTGCTCGACCGACGCCAGCGCGGCAAACGCGTCCTCGACCGCCTCATGGTAGGCTGCCGCGCCCTCGGGCGTCTGACGGTGCGTCGCAAGTTCATGCAGGTCGGCGCCAGAGGCGAAGGCCCGTTCGCCCGCGCCTCGCACGACGATCACGCGCACGGCCGGGTCCGCACCAAACGCGCGCACGCTCGCGGCGAACTGTTGCCACATCGCCCGCGTCAGCGCGTTATGCCGCTCCGGGCGGTTGAGCGTGATCAAGCCGATCGAACCGTCGTCGAGCGGCGCGGTCAGGATCTCCTGGGCACTCATGCTCGCTCCTTCACTGCAGTCGCTTGGGGAGCCAGGCGGTCAGCGCTCAGTACTCCTGGGTACGCGCCGCTCAAAATCAGGTCCGCGGCACGCTCCGCGGCGGCTCCTCCCATGCCCATCCCCTCACCATTGAAGCCGACGGCGAAGTAGACGTCCGGCAGATCCGGCAGACGGCCAACTAGCGGCAGGTGATCTGGCGTGAAGCCCAGGATGCCGCTCCAGCGTCTCTCGATCGAGACCCTACGCAACTCCGGAAAGTGCTCGGCCATGAAGCGCTCGATCTCAGCTTGCAGGGCGGGATTCGTTTCGACGTCGTTGTAGCCAACCTCCTCGTCGAGAAACTTGTTCCGCATGCCGCCGATCAAGAAGCGCCCATCCGGCATCTGCCGGAAATACTGGTAACCCCATTCGGCGCTGACCGGCACATCGAGAAAGCGGGGAACCGGGGATGTCGCCAGAATCTGCGCCCGCTTCGGCTCAACGAGTCCATTGAACCAGGGGTGGAGCACTTGGGAGTAGGCATTGGTGCACAGGCAGACCTGCGCGGCGTGGACTGTCGCCCGCTGGCCATGAACCACCACGCCGTCCGCGCCGGGCTCGATCTTCCAGACCGCGCAATTGGGTATGACGGTCGCCCCGCTGTGCGTCATGATCTGGGTCACGAGCCAGTAGGGCTGAGTGGCAAGATCGCCCGACTCGTAGAGAGCGCCGGAGAAACCGTGACCAGTCGGGTCGTGGTCGAAGAACTCGACCGCGTACCCATCACGCCGGAGTGCCTCGGCCTCCAGCACCAGTTCTCGCTGCTCCTCCTCGTTGACCGAGAAGATCATGCTGCCGTTCTGCTCGTACCAGACCCCGTAATCGTCCAGAAAGCCTTTCAGGATCTGCCGGTTGCGCAGGCCAAGCTCGCGAAGCTCGCGGGCGCGTTCCGCACCAAGGTCCTCGACCTGCCGGTAGTAGGTTGGCTCGAGGAGCGTCGCCACAAAGCCGGCATTACGGCCTGACGCGCCCAGGGCGACGTCGCGCGCTTCCAGAACCACCACCGATTTGCCCGCTCGCGCCAGCAGCGTGGCCAGCGTGCTTCCCACGATCCCCGCGCCGACGATGCAGACGTCCGCCTCTTCGTCGCGGTGGGGTAGAACAGACCAGGCCGCTGTGTCTTGCCAGAAGGAAACCGTACTCATTGCTGACACCAACTCCGTCGATGGACGCGACTCATTCACCCAAGCATAGCCTGAGCCGGCCGCTGTGTGGACAGGAAGACGTCAGTGTTCGCCTAGTCGAGGATCAAACGGGCGCGCTGGAACCTGGCGGTATCGATGTACAGAATCAGGACGTCAAGCACCAGCAAGGCTATCAACACCACGATGGCGACGGTTGATAGACCCATCGATTTGAGCCGATTCCCGATATCGGACCGGAGGGAAGCCGGCAACGACTGCAGGCCGAAGAAGATCACGAAAAAGACGGCGAGCGGACCGATGGTCAGAATCTGCGTCGCCTGCCGCACGGTGGCCGCACGCAATGAGACGATCACGCCGATGCCGGTCGACAGTATGGTCAGCAACAGGCTGAGGACCACCGTCGCGAGGATGCGCCAGCCCGGATAGAGCATGATGTGTCCGCTCCCGACGGTCAAGTTCACCGCGACCAGCCCCACGATCAGGCTGGCAATGGTCAGTCCCCAACCATACAGCACCACGGTGGCGATCTTCCCGACCAGAATCGCGAGGTCGGATAATCTGCTGGCCAGCAGCGTCTCCAGCGTGTGACGCTCCCGCTCGCCGGCAAACGCGTCAGCCACGATGCTCAAGGACAGGAAGACCGAAATCCCGGCGGCGAATCCGACGACTTGATACGAATCAACCCAGCTACGTCCGGCCTGGAGCGGAAAAACGATCCCATAAATGGCGAGCAACAGGAGAGGGGCAAATTTGCCACGCCCCCCGCCGGAGAAGAGTTCCAGGATTTCTTTGCGGACGATTGCCAGCACGTCGCCGATCATGGCTCCTGCTCCATCATGGCCAGGAACGCGTCTTCCAGGCTCTCGACACCCTGGCGCACTTCCTCGATGTCGCAGCCGTGTTCCACCATCAAGCGAACGAGCGGCGCGACGTGGCTGTCGCCATTCAACGCAATGACGAGATTGCCATTCTGCGACGTCACCCCCGCCACATCGGGACGAACCCGCAACTCATCCAGCAGACTCGCATCGAATCCCGACCCGTGCACTTCGACACGACGCCCGCCCGCGTTGGCTCTGAGTGCGGCGGGAGTGTCGAGCGCCAGCAAGCGTCCCTGGCGGATAACGCCGACAAGATCGCACAGCGCTTCAGCCTCCGGCAGGTTATGCGTCGTCAGGAAGACGGTGGCTCCCTCGTGTGCGACCAGCGTGCTCAAATCCTGGCGCAGGCTCGACGAGGCAATCGGGTCCAAACCGGCCGTCGGCTCGTCGAGAAAGATCAGGGCCGGGCGATGCAGCATCGTGCGCGCGATTGCCAGCTTCTGCTTCATGCCGCGGCTCCAGTTGCCGATGTTCTCTGACCGGCGCTCCCAGAGTCCGAGGTGATTGAGCAACTCATTGATGCGCGCGGCACGCTCCTCGGCCGATAGTCGCCAAACGCGCCCGTAGAAGTCGAGATTTTCCTCGGCGCTCAGACGTTCGTAGAGCCCTGAGTGCTCCAGCAGCGCACCGGTCAACTCCCGGATGCGGTCGGCCTGTGTATACGTGTCGAAGCCGAGGACGGTCGCATGTCCCTGGTCCGGTTCGAGCAGTCCCAGCAGTAGCCGGATCGTCGTGGTCTTGCCCGAACCGTTCGGTCCGAGAAAGCCGAAGATCGTCCCTCCCGGAATCTCCAGCGTGACATCATCTACCGCCCGCACCGACCCGAACGAGCGGGAGAGACGTTCTGTCTGAATGGCAAGCTCCGGCACCGGTTCACTCTTTTCTCGCTGGTGGTTCGCTTCTCCCAGAACGACTAGATAATCAGGCAAGCCGCATGGGAGACCATTTCAATCATAACAACGCGGGAGCCCGGTCAGAGTGGGGCTCCCGCGGAACAATCTAATGGGAATCGTCTGTCGTGACGATACGCAGCTATCTGGTTTCGAAGCGACCGGTCGCCTCACTGATGCGGATGCGATAGACGACGGCCTGGTGATTGCCGGATTTTGAGCCGTGGCCGGGCATCGCCATGCCTTCCGGCGGTGCCATCAGTGTCTCGCTCGTCATGCCCATAAACGGGAGAAACCGCTCCATCAACAATTCCATGGCGCGCGATGCCTCGTCCCCAACCAACTCCTCGAACGTGCCTTGAACGATCACGCTCTGCCAGTTCGACATGTTCGTAACGTTCTCGACTTCGAAACAGACGGCCGGGTTCTGGCGCATCATCTGAACCTTCCGGCCCTCGCTTGAATGCGCGTAGATGCATCCGCCGGTAAAGGCATAGGTGACCGGCACAACGTAGACCTTACCGTCGCCATAACAGCCGACGCGCCCGATCATCTCCGTGTGGAGCAGCTGGTCGATCTGCTCCTGTGTCATCTCGCCAATCATGTCGATTCCTTCCAGCGACTCGATGCCGGGACGCGACACGCGTTTGCGCGGCGTCAGCCGAACCCCGTCGTGTGGCTATCTAACGTGTCGTTGATGCCGCGCGACGACGATCGCCCAGCCAAAGCGATGGCAATCTGGACAGCGCAGGTACTTGCGGCCGCCGTGTCGACCAATGCCCTGCGGGCTAATGAGGTTCAGCCACCAGGGAATCTCGAATATCTGGTCGCAATCTGGATACGGACAACGGTAGTCGAAACTCTCGGTGTGCCAGTGAACGAGATAGAGGAGCCCGCCCGCGACCAGCACGACCCAGACGAGCATGCCGAACGGCGGCGAGATTGGAAGCAGGATGATCGCGCCGATAATCATGGCAACCAGGTAGATCGCCAGTCGCATGGCGACACCCTGCCAGCCAAGCCACGGATCGCTCTGATGTCGCACCTGTTATCTCCCACTCCCGTTACTTCGTCTGTTCCCGATCCAGTTCCAAATCTAGTCAGTGCCGTGTCAAAGGGGGGTAACGATTGTCGGCGAGACGTGACATTCGCGTGTCAAATGTAGCCTGCGTTCTCTCGGTCCTTGCAGGCTCGAATCGGTCAGATGCGCCTTCTGAGCGGAGCTGAATCCCCGCAGCCCGCCGAAATCGCGTGCGTAAGCGTCGCGATTGCTCGAAAACGGCGTCGTGATTTGTGAGCGCCGCCGCTTCAATTGAAGCGCGACGCCAGGGGAGTCCCACGTCGCTTTGTGGCAATCGTTAGGAACTGCTGGCGCATGGTGATGTCGCGCAACGCGACTGTGTCAGAAGCGCGACTGAATCGCCCGATACGTCGTCGAAGGATCCGGTTGACATGATTTTGTTACGGCACCCGCACTGATTGCGACACCCTCGTCCCCACGGTGAATCTATATTGAAAATCAATGACTCGCCGCAAAGGTTGCTACGGTCTCGGTTCGAGAGCGTATGGAGTACCTGGGGAGCCTCCCACTCTTCAGCGGAGTCGCGAACGAAGAAACGTTGAGCAGTGGGAAGCAATCGGGGCTCGCAAGGCAGGACTAAACATGGTGTCGCAAGCAACGTCCAAATTCGAAATCGTGGCGCGCGAGGATTTCTCAGACGTCACCTATCTGCTGGAGTGCTATCACCCATTGATGGCCCGGGCCGCGCGGCCAGGCCAGTTTGTCATCGTCATGCTGCACGAATATGGTGAGCGAATCCCTCTGACCATCGCCGATTTCGATCCTGACAAGGGCACAATCACCCTCGTCATTCAGGCGGCGGGGAAGACCACCCGGGAAATGCAGCGGGCATGCGACGTCGGCACGACCCTTCACGCCATTACCGGCCCTATGGGGATTCCGAGTCACGTTGACAACGTCAAGAAGGTTGCGTGCGTCGGTGGCGGACTCGGCGTTGCTCCCATTTTTCCCCAAGCCCGAGCGTTCAAGGAGTCTGGCGCCTACGTGATCGGAATCGTCGGATTTCGCAGCAGGAATCTGATGTTCTGGGAGGAAAAGTTCAGGTCGTATTGCGACGAATTCATCGTCTGCACGGATGACGGGTCCGTCGGGATCAAAGGGATGGTCACGGACGGCTTGCGTCAGGCTATCGAGGACCACCCTGATCTCGATGAAGTGGTCGCCATTGGCCCGCCAATCATGATGCGGGCATGCGCGGAGGAGACGCGGCCGCACGGAATCAAGACCGTCGTCAGTCTCAACCCGCTGATGGTCGACGGCACCGGCATGTGTGGCGGATGCCGCGTGAAGGTTGGCGACCAGGTGAAATTCGCATGTGTCGACGGACCTGAATTCGACGCTCACCAGATCGACTTCAACGATCTGATGATGCGCTTGAAGCGCTACTCCGAGGACGAGAAAGCTGCGCTGGAGCACTGGCAGGCCGCCTGCCCTGCGGGTGAGCCGGCTTGATCGGCGACCGTTCTGAATGAGGCGAATTCGATACGACCGCACGTTGAGGGAAGCACGATGGCGAAGAAAAAGAAGACCATTCGGACGATTCCACAGCAGCGCACTCCGATGCGTCAGCAAGACCCACTGGCACGGGTGACGAATTTCGACGAGGTCGCCTGTGGTTTCAGCCTCGACGACGCGCTGCTCGAAGCCGAACGGTGCCTGCTCTGTCCGGAGCAGCCGTGTGTCACCGGTTGTCCGGTTGGCAATGACATCCCCGGATTCATTCAGAAGTTGACCGAGAAGGACTATCGCGGCGCCTACGACGTTCTCACCGCCACGAATTTGATGCCAGCCATCTGCGGCCGCGTTTGCCCCCAGGAGACTCAGTGCGAGGGGGTGTGCACCGTCGGCGACACGCTCCAGCCAGTGGCGATCGGACGACTAGAACGTTGGGTCGGTGACAACGCGATCGCTGAAGGATGGGCCAGCATCCCGTACATCGAACCCAATGGGTTCAGGGTCGGCATCGTCGGCTCCGGTCCCGCGGGACTCGCATGCGCCGCCGACATGGCCAAAGCAGGGTGCGACGTCACGGTATTTGAAGCATTCCATCAGCTCGGCGGTGTCCTACGCTATGGGATTCCCGATTTTCGCCTACCGGGTCACGTGATCGATGCTGAGGTCAACAATTTGAAGAACCTCGGCGTCACGTTCGAATGCAACACGCTTGTTGGACGCCTATTCACGATCGAGCAATTGGTCGACGAGATGGGGTATGACGCCGTCTTTGTCGGTACTGGAGCAGGATATCCGTCGATCCTCGGCATTCCCGGCGATTCACTGAATGGCGTGTTGTCCGCAAACGAGCTCCTGACGCGCTGCAACCTGATGCACGCCAGAGAGTTCCCGGACTATGACACACCGCCTCCTCTCGGCAAGAAAGTGACCGTGATCGGCGCTGGCAACACCGCGATGGACGCGATGCGCGTCTGCCTGAGGCTCGGCGCGGAACAGGTCTATGGAATCTACCGACGCTCGCGAGCTGAATGTCCTGCGCGCGCTGAAGAAGTTCACCATGCCGAAGAAGAGGGCGTCGAGTTCAAATGGCTGACGAATCCGGTGGAGATACTCGACGATGGCCATGGGCGCGTCCGTGGCCTGCGCTGCGTCCTGATGGAACTGGGAGAGCCAGACAGTTCGGGTCGTCGCCGTCCGATACCGCTGGCGGGCAGCGAACACGACCTGGAAACAGACCTCGTGGTGTTTGCTATTGGGACCAGGGCGAATCCGATCATTGGACAGACTTCCCGCGTGAAGATCAACGAACACGGGTACATCACGGTAAACGACAACCTCGAGAGTTCGGTCGCGGGAGTGTTTGCTGGGGGCGATATCGTCACGGGAGCCGCTACCGTCATCGAGGCGATGGGAGCCGGACGGCAGGCCGCGCGAACCATGAAGGCGTACCTCGGAATCCGGGAGGCCGGAACCCGATATGCCGGTGATGATCATGACTACGACCACCAAATGTTCGGCATCGACATCCGGGAACACAACTTCGCGCGTGTACGGGTTGCGGAGGCAACACGATGATGGACGACTATTCTTTGACCGCTCCGCTGGAGCCGGCGTTCGACACGTCTCGGTCGCCGGACCAGACCAAAGCCGTCACGCTGCTCAAAGAGCACATCGTCGAGGTGATCAGCGATTCCGGCGAGGGCGCGCAGCGCTGCGGTCAAGCTCTTGGAGCGATTGCCGCGAAGATGGGCAACGGCGTCTGGACCGTCGAGATCATCCCGGCCGAAATTCGCCCGCCCGCCCGCAGTGTCGCGGGCGCGAGCGGCAACCGCATCCGGATTGGCACAGGACCGGTCACCAACGGTGGTGATGAGACGGGGCTCGTAATCGCATTCAACGAGCAGGTCTTGCTTGGGCGCGTTCGCGCCGGGGAACTGCGATCCGATTGCAGCATTCTTCTCGAGAGCATGTGGCGCGAGTTTCCAGATCCCACGATCGCAGCAACGTACGCCGCGACCTACGACGAACTCGTGAAGGCCGGCTATCGGGTCTACGAGATACCGATGGAGTACGAATGCCGGAAACTAGTCAAGGATCCACGCCGTGGCAAGAACATGTTCGCACTCGGTATGTTGTGCAGCATTTACAGCCTGGATCTCCAGCTCGCGCGAGACGAGATTGTGCTCACGTTCGGCAAGAAACACGCCGATTCAATTGCTTCAAATACCAGGCTGCTCGAGGCAGGGTTCGAGTGGGCGGAAGCGAATCTCGATTTCAAATACCGCATCCCTGCCGTGCCCGCAACGGAACCGAAGATTGTGGCGAACGGCAACACCGCGCTCGCCCTCGGGATCCTTGCCTCCGGTATGGAAATCTGCGCGATGTATCCGATCACCCCGGCAACCTCCGCGTCGCACTACCTGAGTGACGTGTTCGAGAAGGTCGGCGGTATCGTCCACCAAGCCGAGGACGAGATCTCCGCCTGCGCGTTTGCCATCGGCGCCTCCTACGCTGGCAAGTGCGCGGTCACGATCACGTCCGGGCCCGGCTTTTCGCTCAAGCAGGAAGCGATGGGGCTGGCGGTGATGGCGGAGATTCCGCTGGTTGTGGTGAACGTCCAGCGTGGCGGTCCAAGCACCGGGCTGCCAACGAAAGCAGAACAGGGCGACCTGTTGTCAGCCATCTACGGTGGTCATGGCGATGCACCCAAGGTTGTCATGGCGGCCAGCACGATCGAAGACTGCTTCTATTCGATCATCACCGCGCGCAAGATCGCCGAGACGTTCAATATGGTCGTGGTCGTGCTGAGCGACGCCGGCCTCGCAACGTCACAGCAGCCATTCTTGCGGCCGACCTTCAGCGAGTCTTGGGTAGCCCCACCAGTCGACCAGAGCGCCATTCCTCCTGGGGATCTGCCCTACGATTGGAACTCAACGACCGGTCTAGCCCGTCGATTCATCCCTGGGCAACCCAATGGCATGCACGCCGTGACCGGGCTGGCCCACGATCGTCAGAGCCACGTTGCCTACGATCCGGAAACCAATGAGGAAAGCCTGCATGCGCGCAGCCTCAAGCTCGCGACGTTGCAGAAAACCCTCAAGCCGCCGGAGGTCTTCGGCGACCCCACGGGCGACCTGTTGCTCATCGGCTGGGGAAGCTCCAAAGGAGCAATCGAGGAAGCAGTCGAGACGATGCGCGAAGAGGGCATCCGGGTCTCCTCGATGCACCTGCAATTCCTGCAACCGTTGCCATCCGGCACGAAACAGATCATGCAGCGCTTCGCACATGTGATGACCATTGAAAGCAACTGGAGCGATCGACCAGAGGACCAGATCATCGACGAGGACAATCGCCGCTATTCGGCGCTCGCGATGATGCTCCGCTCGCGCTATCTGGTCGACGTCGACTGTTGGACCCAGACACGCGGTACGCCGATCAAGCCGTCGACGATCCGCCGGGTAGTCCGGAACAAGTTGAACGATGAGGCAAGAAAGGCAGAGGAATCATGAGCATGGCCGCCACCGAATGCCTGCTCCGAATGTACGACACGCATTACGAACTCGAGGATTACCAGCGTGGAGTGCCACGCTGGTGTACCGGTTGCGGCGACAATGCCATCCTGGCCGCGGAGCAGCGCCTCTGCCGTGACGAAGATCTGCGGCCCGAAAGAACCGTCTTTGTCTCAGGAATTGGTTGCTCGAGTCGATTCCCGCACTACATGCGGACCTACGGCTTCCACGGTATTCACGGGCGTGCCTTGCCGATTGCCGAGGGCGTCAAGATGGCTCGCCCGGATTTGCACGTGTTCGTCAACATGGGCGACGGCGACTGCTGCAGCATCGGCGCGGCGCACTGGATTCATGCCATCCGCTACAACATGAACCTGACGGTTGTCCTCCACGACAATCAAATTTACGGCTTGACCAAGAAGCAGGCGTCTCCAACCTCACCGATCGGCACGACGAGCAACACGACACCACGCGGTTCCTATCTCGAGGCTCTCAACCCGCTGACGGTCACACTCGGCGTTCAGAACGTCTCGTTCGTCGCACAGGCAGTCGATTGGATCCCCGAGTCACTGTATTCGATTCTCACTGCCGCGTTCCATCATCAAGGCCTGTCATTCGTTCGGGTCCTGCAGCGCTGCCCGGAGTGGCTTCCCAATGCGTTCGAACCCTGGATACAGGACCCAGATCGGATTCTGCTCCTCACCCACGAACGCGGGATTTCGGTCAGCCAGTCATTGTCCCGGGTGTATCGGAACCGGCAGGAGCATGACCCGCTTGATCTCGATCGCGCACGCTCGGTTGCGTCGGGCACGGACCCGATCCCTGTCGGAATCCTCTATCAGAACCCAGATGTTCCGTGCTACGAGAACCTACGGCATACAGCGAGCGGAGCCGACCATCGAGATGATTCGGCAGGGGCTCGAAGCCGAGTTGGACAAGTTCACGGTTTGGCCGGACGAAGCCGAGGTGCGCGTTCCGGCTGCCTCGTAGCGTCGTCGTACAGGAGTTGAAGGTCGATATGGAAGCGGGACTTCAAGAACACATTGCGTTTTACCTAACCGGCAGGAAACCGGCCGCCGGTCTCGAGGGAATCGATCATCTCGACTTGCGACCGGCGCTTCTGGCCAATTACCGGGACCTCACCACGCTGCGCTACGACTTTCCGCTGGTGCTGGTGGACAACGGCGCGGCCGACCGCTCATGTGTGCGGTCACTCTCAGCGGTCATCGACGGCCTCGTACGAGAGATCGCCGACGATAACGATCGCGACCGCATCTTCCGGCACGCCCTACGGATGGAGCGAGGCATTCGATCGGCCGTTGCCGCGGGCGCGAAGGGCACCCTTTCTGACCTGTGGGACGATGTCGCCAACCTACTGACGGCGAATGGTGATGACCGGCTTAACGACAGCCTCCTGCGCACCCGCGCGGCGCTCACCATTGACGGGAACGTGATTGATTGCCGGAGAGAGACGCCGGCGCAGTTCATCGAGCACGCCTGGTCTCGGATGCAGCTCGTTCGGGCCGGTCAACAGCAGCGTGAGATTGATCGCTTGATCCTCAAGCTATCGAATATTCTTCGTGTGGACTTCGTCCATTCAGACAGGGGACGAAGCGCTGAGTTACTCAAGGCAGCGGTCGGGACGGCACATGCCGACCTGTTCGACTTCGACGTCATGTCACGCCTGCTCAGCGAATCGTCCGGCACACGCGCGCTTCCAGCCAGCAGGCGCCAGCGGATCGAACAATTGCTGGAGATGCTGCGGTCGCAACGGGTCTTCAGTGACCAGCCGAACACATACGTGTTCCATGACTGTGCCAGCGCGCTCGACGCCTACCAATCGCGAATGCCGGGCGCCATCGAACTCGCCAGGACGATCGCGATTGCGAAGCTCGAGATTGACTCACAATACGACGAACCCCGCCACGACGAATTGTTCGCGGAGTTCGGCAGAGACGGTCTCGACGCCGAGGAAGCCGCCCGGTTCCCGGATTATCTGATCTGCCTCGACGCCGCCCAACTTCACGGTGCTGAGCATGAGACGCTGACGGGAATACTGTCCGCAGGGCTGCCGATGAAGGTCCTGGTTCAGTTCGACGACATTCTCGAGACGACCGGGGCTAGAGGAGAAGCCCACCTCTTGCCCGGATCACGCAGCCGACAGCTCACGAACATGGCCATCGGTCTCAATGACGTCTTTGTGCTGCAGGTCAGCGGTTCGCACCTCTTCCAGGCTCGCGACCGAATCCTCGACGGACTTGCCTATGAGGGGCCGGCGCTGTTCAGCGTGTTCTCCGGCGCAAGCGCGTCGACGGGCAACCTCCCACCGTATCTCGTCGCGTCCGCGGCGAACGAATCACGCGCTTTTCCGGCATTCACGTACAACCCACACGCGGGAGAAACCTGGGCCGAGCGCTTCTCTATCGAGCCGAATCCGTCTCCGGAGCTTGACTGGCCAGTCCATCCCTTTGCCTATGAAGACGGGGATCACCAGCGCGTTGAGGCAAGCATCGAATTCACGCTGGCAGATTTTGTTTCCTGCGATCGTCGCTTCGCGCGACATTTCGCCCGAACCTCGCGAACCGATGGAAGCGACACCATGATGACCGTCGGTGAATCGCTCGGCCAGGCCGTACGAGGGGTGCCTGAGAAGATACCGAGCATACTCGCGGTCGACGGTCAGAACCGTCTGCACCGGGTCATCGTCGACGATACGCTGATACGGGCGACTCAACGCTGTCGTGACGCCTGGCACAGCCTGCAGGAACTCGGTGGTATCCATAGCTCGATTGCCGAACGCGTGCTCGCGCGTGAGCGCGTGGCGTGGGAAGCTGAAGTGCGGCCAGATACCACGATCGCGTCACCAATGCCAAAACCTTTGGCTGGAGTGGCAGCAGCTCCTGTAGAGACTCGGGCAACGGATGACTCCACCCAGGACGAAGCCGAACCGGGGCCAACATCCGACGAAGCCTACGTCGAGACCGCTCGCTGTACGACGTGCAACGAATGCACGCAGATCAACAGCAAGATGTTCGCGTACGATGAAAACCAGCAATGTCATATCGTGGATCTTCACGCCGGTACATTCCGCCAGTTGGTCGAGGCGGCGGAGAATTGCCAGGTAGCCATCATCCATCCCGGCAAACCGTGGGACCTGTCTGAGCCGGGACTCGAAGAGTTGATCGAGCGCGCCGCCGAGTTCAATTAGCAGGGAGGACGTGTCCTGTACTCGCTGGACGCGTACCTGCAACGGACACGGATCGGCGCGCCGGTGGTCCTCGACGCGCTGTCGGAGTCTGTCTTCGACGACAGCTTCGGCGCGACGATCAAGCCGCGCACGCTAGGCAATGCCCGGGCGGTGCCGCTGCTCAGGCGCCGACCTGCCCCACACCCGGCTGCACGACCCGCAGCCCACGACCGCGACGCTGCTGCTCCGGTCCGGCCTCGACTTCGAAGAGGTCGCCCAGCCGCTGCGCCACGCCGACCCGACGACCTCGTTGCGACACTACAGCGCCGCGCTGCCCGATCGGCAGGATGCTGGAGCGGCGGCGCTGGATCGGGTGCTGGCTGGCGGGATATAGTGTGACGGAGTGTGACGGTCGACGGCAGGAGGAGGGCCCTGCGATGCGCGAAATACACGTCAGCGAGATCACTGAAGCGATTCGCAAGCTCTGCCTCGAGGCCAACTACGTGATGGGTGACGATGTCCGGCAAGCGCTGTCGGTGGCCCAAACGCGCGAAGTCTCTCCGCTGGGGCGCGAGGTGCTGGGTCAGATCCTGGAGAACATGTCGATCGCCGAGGCGGATCGTGTGCCGATGTGCCAGGACACGGGAACGGTCGTGGTCTACAGCGCGGTCGGGCAGGACGTGCACATCGTCGGCGGGGCGTTCGAGGAGGCCATCAACCTGGGCGTGCACGAAGCCTACGACGTCGGCTACCTGCGCAAGTCGATGGTTTCGCATCCGTTTACATCGCGCGCGAACACCCGCGACAACACCCCGGCGGTCATCCACACCCGCGTCATCTCTGGCGAGAAGATCCGGCTGGCGGTGCTCGCCAAGGGTGGCGGCGCCGAGAATATGAGCCGCCTGGCGATGCTGACCCCGGCGCAGGGCCGCGACGGCATCAAGCAGTTCGCGCTCGAGACGGTGAAGATCGCGGGGCCGAATGCCTGCCCGCCCGTCATCGTCGGGCTGGGCATCGGCGGCACGTTCGAATCGGTCGCGCTGCACGCCAAGCATGCGTTGCTACGCGACCTCGGCACACCGAATCCGGATCCCGAAGCGGCCGAGCTGGAGCAGGAACTCCTCACCGAGATCAACAAGCTCGGGATCGGTCCGCATGGCTTCGGCGGACGCGTTACGGCACTGGCGGTGCACGTGGAATCCTTCCCGTGCCATATCGCCAGCCTGCCGGTCGCGGTCAACCTCCAGTGTGGACCCGCCGCGCGACACCGTGTCATCGATCTGTAGCGCGGAGACACGAGATGGAACCAAAGCGCATCACGGCACCGCTCGACCAGGCGACGATCGACCGCCTGCACGCGGGCGACCACGTCCTGATCAGCGGCACATTACTCACGGCGCGTGATGCCGCCCACAAACGCCTGGTCGAATCATTGCAACGCGGCGAAGAACTCCCGGTCGATCTGACCGGCCAGGTCGTCTACTACGTCGGTCCGGCACCGGCCAAACCCGGTCAGCCAGTCGGCTCAGCCGGCCCCACCACCAGCGGTCGGCTCGACTCACTCACGCCACAACTCCTGGACGCGGGGATGAAAGGGATGATCGGCAAGGGCTACCGCAGCCCAGAGACGCGCGAGGCGATCGCCCAGCATGGCGCCGTCTATTTCGCTGCCCTGGGCGGCACCGGCGCGCTGCTCGCCAAACGCATCACTTCGGCCGAGGTCATTGCATACGAAGACCTTGGGACGGAAGCCATCCACCGACTGACTGTCGTCGACTTCCCGGCGATTGTGGTCAACGACCGCTATGGCGGCGATGCTTACCAGGACGCGCTGCAGCAGTACGCGGAGGGGTGAAAACAGCTCTCACCCCCGCTCCCTCTCCCGTAGTTGGTGTTTGACGAATAAACCCGGTGATTGGCCGCATGCGCCCGGGAATAAACTCGCCGGGCTACAAAAGCGAAGCCCACTGAAGGGACTGAGCTTCAGTGACCGATTTCGCAATAACACGATCACAGAATGGCGAACATCACACAAATCAGTCCCTTCAGTGGACTTCGCTTTTGTAGCGCGGCGGCTTTAGCCCCGCGTGAACGGACACGAATGCACCCAATCAATTCGTCAATGACCATGTGCGGGAGACGGGTGAAATCAGGGTGGAAGCCAGCAGTCAAAATTCAGTCCGTTCAGGGACTTCGCCTTCTCAGCCTGGGTTGAAAACCCAGGTGTTCGCTCATGAACCGCCGAGCCAATTCGTAGGCATCCCCGTAGCCGAATTCTGGCGGACCAACCGCGTACTTGCCGGCCTTCGGCCGCCGGCGG
The DNA here is from genome assembly GCA_963728335.1 of uncultured Chloroflexia bacterium. Taxonomy (GTDB): domain Bacteria; phylum Chloroflexota; class Chloroflexia; order Thermomicrobiales; family Thermomicrobiaceae; genus CALAGB01. Next base: position 1,198,035 of record CAVSJP010000002.1, on the reverse strand, counting down.
GCATAGGTCCCGCCGCTACGTTGGCGTCGTCCTAAACCGAACACCCGCGTGATCGCGGACAATCACCACGCGATCTCGCCCATTGTCCCCACATCCTCGCTGATCGCGTGACCGCGCGCGATCCTCACCGCAATTCGGCCGGAGGCCGATCACGGGGATCGCCCCTGCACCAACAGTCCCACTGCCCACGACCTCAATCACCCTGTCTTGACCCCCTGTCAGAGCCGGTGCTACGATGAATCGCTACGTACATTTCGGGTACGTCGTAAAAATTGACGCGATGTATAGCATTCTCCGAGTGTTCTTGCACCTATGGGACACGCGGAGCCCTGGACTCCCCAGGGACAATGACAGGAGTCGACGTGAGCGACGAACAGAAGCTTCTCGACGCAGTGCACTGGCGTCTGGCTGGGCCGTTTCGCGGTGGTCGCGTCGTGGCGGTTGCGCGGACACCCGACCGACCCGCTCACATACTATTTCGGCGCCTGCTCCGGCGGCGTTTGGAAGACTGAGGATGCCGGGCGCACCTGGAAGCAACACCTCCGACGGCTACTTCAAGACGGCGTCGGTCGGCGCCATCGCCGTCGCCGAGTCCGATCCCGAACGTGATCTACGCCGGCATGGGCGAATCCTGCATTCGCGGCAACGTCTCGCACGGCGACGGCGTCTACAAGTCGACCGACGGCGGCCAGACCTGGAGTCACTGCGGGCTGGAGGCGACCAGGCACATCGCCCGCGTCCGCGTTCACCCCAGGGACGAGAACCTGGTCTACGTGGCGGCATTCGGTCACGCCTTCGGGCCGAACCCGGAGCGGGGCATCTTCCGCTCAAAGGATGGTGGCAGATCCTGGGAGCACGTCCTCTTCCGCAACGAGCAGACCGGCGCCTCCGACCTCAGCATGGATCCACACAACCCGCGCGTCCTCTACGCCGCGCTCTGGGAAGCGCAACGCTACCCGTACCAGCTCATCAGTGGTGGCGAAGGCAGCGGCATCTTCAAGACGACCGACGGCGGCGACACCTGGACCGAGCTGACCAACAATCCCGGCCTGCCGACCGGTCTCAAGGGCCGCATTGGCGTGACCGTCTCCCCGGCCAACTCAAACCGCGTCTGGGCCATTATCGAGGCGGAGCAGGGCGGGCTCTATCGCTCCGACGACGGCGGCGCCACCTGGAAGCTGGTCTCCGATAGCCCGGATCTGCGCCAGCGGCCCTGGTACTACATGCACCTCTTCGCCGACCCGGTGGACGCCGAGACGGTCTACTGTCTGAACCTGGGCATGTGGAAGTCGACCGACGGCGGTTCGACCTTCAAGGAGATCCCGGAGCCGCACGGCGACAATCACGATCTCTGGATCGATCCCAAGAACAACCAGCGCATGATCGAGGGGAACGACGGCGGCGCGAACGTCTCGCTCAACGGCGGCGTGACCTGGTCGTCGATCTACAATCAGCCGACCGCGCAGTTCTATCACGTCATTACCGACAACCAGTTCCCGTATCGCATCTACGGCGCGCAGCAGGACAACTCGACCATCTCGATCCCGAGCTACTCCGACGGCGGCGCCATCGCCAACGACGACTGCTTCCCGATCGGGGGCGGCGAGAGCGGCTACATCGCGGTCGACCCGCGCGACCCCAATATCGTCTACGCCGGGAGCTACGCCTCGCGCATGACCCGCTACGACCATCGCAGCAAGCAGGAGGTCGACATCACCGTCTGGCCCGACGACCCGATCGGCTACGGGGCCGAGGCGATGAAGTACCGCTTCCAGTGGACCTTCCCGATCGTCATCTCCCCGCACGACCCGGACGTGCTCTACACCACTGGGCAATCACGTGCTGCGCTCGCGTTCCGGCGGTCAGCAGTGGGAGGAAGCGAGTCCCGACCTGACCCGCGGCGATCCGGAGACGCTCGGGTCCTCGGGCGGCCCGATCACCAAGGACAACGTCTCGACCGAGTACTACGGGACGATCTTCGCCTTCGCCGAGTCGAAGCGTGCAGGCGGGCGTCCTGTGGGCCGGCTCGGACGACGGCATGATGCACGTCTCGCGTGACGGCGGCCAGAATTGGACGCAACGTCACGCCGCCGCTGCTGCCGGACTGGTCGCTGATCAGCATCATCGAGCCGTCGCCACACGATCCGGCCACGGCCTACGTCGCCGCCACCTGTTACAAGATGGACGACTTCACGCCCTACTTCCTCAAGACCAACGACTACGGCGAGAACTGGCAGCTGATCACCAACGGCATCCGCGAGAACGATTTCTCGCGCGTTATCCGCGAGGATCCCGCGCGGCGCGGCCTGCTCTACGCCGGAACCGAGACCGGGCTATACGTCTCCTGGGATGACGGCGGAAGCTGGCACGCGCTGCCAGGCGACTTTCCGGTGGTGCCGGTCCATGACCTGGTCGTTCACGATACCGACTTGGTCGTTGCGACGCACGGCCGCGCCTTCTGGGTGCTCGATGACCTGTCGATGATCCGCGCCTGGCCGGACATCAACCACGACGCGTCCGCGCAACCCTCTTCCCGGTACGGCCGACCTATCGCATGCAGGCACCAAGGAGCTGGGGCAAGGACGAGGCGATCGGCTACAAGACGTACGACGAGGGACTGCGCAACAACGAAGCGTTGGGCGAGATCGTCTCCGACGGCCGCGGCGGCGCCACGGTCAAGCTGCTGACCGCCGGCAATAATGCACCCAACGGCGTGATGGTCAATTACGCGATCGGAAAAGCCAATCCGAAATCGGTGAAGCTCAGCTTCCACGACGCGAACGGCAACCTGATCAAGACGCTTCTCGAGCGACGAGAAGGACTCGAAGGTCGAGAGCCGGCCAGGGCTTCCACCGCTTCATCTGGGATATGCGCTATCCGGACGCGACCAAGCTGCCCGGCAGCCAGGCAGGGCTCTCTGGCTACTGGGGCGGCAGTGTCATCGGGCCAGAGGCGGTGCCGGGCGAGTACGAAGTCCGGCTCGAGGTCGACGGTACGAACGAGTCGCAGCGCTTCGAGATCCGCAAGGATCCGCGCGTCTCGGCGAGCGTGGAGGACCTGCAGGCCCAGTTCGACCTGCTGATCGACATCCGTGACAAGCTGACCGAAGTCCACGACGAGGTGCTGCACAGCCGCAAGCTGCGCGAGCAGATCGGCCAGTGGCAGGAGCGGCTCAAGGCGAGCGGCAAGGACGACCTGGCGACGTGAGGCGGGCGAAGTGGCCGACAAGCTCTTCGCGGCCGAGGGCGAGCTGGTCGAATCGCGCAGTCAGAGCACGGCGGACGTCTTCAACTACCCGCCAAAGGTGAACCGCAAGCTGGCATCGCTCCAGTCGACCGTCGCCTACGGCCAGTCACGCCCGCCACAGCAGTGCTACGGCGTCTTCGAAGAGCTGTGCCAATGGGCCGACCGCGATCTGAAGACGCTGCGACAGCTCATCGAGACTGAGGTGAGCGCGCTGAACCAGAAACTGGCCAGCGCCGACGTCGCGCCGATCGGCTAACCACTCGCTTCGCACCGCGGCATTGGCTGAAGTTTCAGTAGATGCGGATCCCCACCCTCGGGACCGCCGAGGCTGGCAAATCGGTGGGGGATCGGTGACGCAACCGGTCCCTCACGCGTGGCGACTGGCCGATAGTGAACAGGCCTCAGCGTAAACGAACAGGGCGCAAGCGTTAGCCGTGATTGAAAACCAGGAGGACGATTGCGAGGACGATGGGTACCGCAACGATGACGACGCCTAAGGGCCTCGCGACGTTGACAGTCGTGCCGATGCCCGAGCGCTTGGGAACGAACAGGTTCGGATCCTCCGCATTGCGGTAGAACGGGCCAATCCAGTTGCTCGAATCCCGTCGGCGCAGCTCTTCTTCGTCCAGGTCGTCGGACGAGGTCGGCGCTCCACGTCCGGAAGTCAAAACATATCCAATGACGACGACCAGAATAATGAGTGGTGTGATTCCCGCGAGGTTCATTCTTTGCCCCTATGATTCGTTTCTCGGCGCACTGACTTCGCCTGACTCACTTCCACGATACTAAGGGATACATAACTGTCAACAACGATGCTTCGACACGTTGGATGTCGCATGCAGCTTCTGCCTCGCCGACGCATGCTGATTCGCCTGGCTGAAGCGCGACGCCAACCGACCGCCTGGCGACGTGTTAACCTGTATGCCGGGAGGAGAGAGCTTCGGTTCCAGGCCGGACCGCCGGGTCCGTGCTCGTTGGCGAATTCGCGGCATGGGACTCCATGCTACTGGCACTCCATGTGCGGCTATCCAGGAGCCTCTTTCTTTCCAGATCAGGAGTAGCGATGAGCACCTCACCTGAACGTCTCCCAGAACAGGGACCCAAGCAGCACGCTACCGGCTCGCAGGCGATGGTCTCGACCTCGCACCCGGCCGTTACCCAGGCAGCGCTGAAGGTGCTGCGCGAGGGCGGCAACGCGGTCGATGCCATGCTTACCGCCATGCCGCTACAGCACGTTGTCGAACCGCAGATGTCGACCATCGCAGGCGGCTTCGCCATGCTCTACTGGGAGAAATCGAGCGGCAACACCTACCTGCTCAACGCCGAACTCGACCATCCCGAGGGAGGCGACATGCCGCGCGGATATCCCGACGACGAGCACGGGATTACCGAAACGTCGGGCAAGCGCATCGCCGTGCCCGGAACCGTCCCCGGCATGAAGGCCGCCGCCGAGCGCTTCGGCACCCGTTCCTGGGACTCCTACTTCGCACCGGCTATCCAGGCCGCCGCGGATGGCTTCCCAATGTACTCGTTCCTCTACGGGGAAATGGCGGTCGGCATTGACCGGTTGACGCGCTACGCCTCCGGCCGCGAGCGCTACACGCCGGAGGGATTCTTGCCGCCGGTCGGCACGATCTTCCGCCAACCGAAGTTGGCCGAGACGCTGCGCCGCATCGCTCAGACGGATGGAGCCGACTGGTTTCAGCGCGGAGAGTTTGCCGACCACTTTGTCGCGGCCGTGCGAGCGACCGGCGGCGCCATGAAACTGGACGACCTGTCCAACTACGAAGTCCGCTGGGATGAGCCGGTTCGTTACCGCTTTGGCGAGAACGAACTCGCCAGTGGCTATCCGCCGGTAAACGGCGGCATGTACACCGGATTCGTCCTCGGCGTGTTGGAGCGGATCGGGCTCGATCCATCCGAACCATGGCTGAATTCGACCCACGCCCTTGCGACCATCGCGCGTATTCTGGGAGCGGCCGACCGTGAGGTCGCCCACTACTGTCACGATCCGCGCGCCTTCGACGTCCCGCTCGACGTGTTCCTGTCCGACGACTATCTCGCCCTACAGGCCAAATTGATTCAGCAGAGCTTCCCACATGCCGATCTCGCCCCGTCGCGATCTTCCGGTGGACACTCGGCGCCGGACCGGCACGGTCCCGGCAGCACCGACAGCAACCACATTGTCATCGTGGACGAGGCAGGCAACTGGCTCACGATGCTCCACACCGTCTACGGCACGCCGTTCGGCACCGGACTGGTCGTCGACGGCGTCGGGGTCAACTCCGGCAACGGCTTCGCCGGAGTCGCGTCCGGTCCCGGCCGCCGGATCATCACCCCGCTTACACCGGTCCTCGCCTTCCGCGACGGCCGTCCGTGGCTCGGCATCGGCACCCCGGGCACCGCCAACCAAACGATCGCCTTGCTCCTGGTCAACCTGCTCCACTATGGCATGGAAATGAGCGAGGCGATCGATGCGCCACGCTTCCGCATGATCTTGTCACAAGGTTTTCGTCGTGGCTGGGACATCGGGCGTCTGGCCCACGAAGACCGGATTCCGTCCGACACGCTAGCCGGACTGGCGCGCATGGGAATCGAGACGCAATCGCTCGGCACCTACAATTGGCACGTCGGCTCTGTTCAGGCGGTGCAACGTGATCTCGCGACCGGCCAACTGACCGGCGCGACCGATCCACGCCGAGCGGGTGAAGCGGCCGGGTACTAGCACACGATTTCCGTGGAGGCGGCTCAACATCGCCGGATTCCTGCAAGACCTCAGAATGCCGCTCACCCATGGTCCGTTCTTCTAATCTTGCGGCCCCAGACGCGGGATCTCTGGGGCCATGCCCCGCCTGTAGACCATGATGGTGCGACTGAAGGTGATGACCACCGTGCCATTCTGGTTGTAGCCGGTCGTCTTGACCGTTACGATGCCCACGTTCGCTCGCGACTTCGACTCTCGCTTGCTCAGCACCTCAGACTGCGAGTAGATCGTATCTCCCTCGAAGACCGGGTTCGGCAGGCGCACGTCATCCCAGCCGAGATTGGCCATCACATTCTGTGAGATGTCCGTCACGCTCTGGCCGGTCACCAGCGCCAGGGTGAAGGTGGAGTCGACCAACGGCTTGCCGAATTCGGTCTGCGCGGCGTAATGGTGGTCGAAATGGATCGGCGCGGTGTTCTGGGTCAATAGGGTAAACCAGATGTTATCGGTCGTCGTCACCGTGCGGCCCAACGGATGACGGTAGACGTCACCCACCTCGAAATCCTCGTAGAACCGTCCGGTCCAGCCCTGTTTCTCGGTCATCTCGCCTCTTTCCGTGCGGTGCTTCCATGCCGAGCAGATCTCAGGTGCTTGAGCATGATCAAACAAGGGTTGCCCGGCCACAGGCCGTGCAGCTCTTCTAACGGGACGAAGCCACGATCCAAGTAGAACTGCCGTGTCCTGGCGTAGTGAGGACTCGGGTGTGACGGGCCGAGTGTCTTGACCTGCAGGAATTCGCAACCTTGCGCGTGTGCGATGCGCTCTGCCCTGTCCAGCAACGTGGCGCCGATACCTTTTCGGTGCAGTTCCGCGCGCACCGCGAGGACGTAAATCTCGGCGGAGATTTCGAAGTGGAATTTCATCGCGAGAAACCCCACGACCTCGTCATCCACGGCCGCAACGAGCGTCGTGAGTCCCGGCAGGTCCGCGGCGTACTGGTCGATGGACGATTCGATACCGAACCAATCCGGCAAGGAGCGAAGGATGGCTTCACACGCTGGAAAATCCTCCGCGCTCGCTGCTCGAATTTCGAACTGGTCCTCGCTGACACTCACACGACGCCCGACCCATGCATCTCGCGGATCGCATCATCGTCGTAGCCCAGCTCAGACAGGATGGCGTCGGTCTGCGCGCCAAGGGCCGGAATCGGCCCCATCGGGTACTCGAGGCCGCTCATCTGGACTGGCGGCAGCAGTGCCCGCAGCGGGCCGGCAGGCGAGTCGACCTCACGCCAGCGATCGCGCGCTTCCAGCTGTGGGTGGTCGATAAATTCCCGCACCGAGTTCATGCGCGCGTTGGCGATCTGTGCCTCGTCGAGCCTGCTAACCACCTCGGAGGCCGTTAGTTGCGAGAAGACCTCGCCGATCAAGGCATACAGCTCGTTGCGATGCTCAACGCGCGCCGCATTCGAGAGGAACCGCTGGTCACCGCGCCACTTCGGGGCGCTGCAGCACGACGTCGCAGAACTTCGCCCACTCCCGCTCGTTCTGCACGGCCAGGTTCACGGACGAGCCGTCGCCTGTCGTGAAGGGACCGTACGGAGCGATCGAGGCATGGCTCGCGCCGTAGCGTCCCGGCTGCTTGCCGCCATAGGCGGTCAAGTACATCGGGTGGCTCATCCACTCGCCGAGCGTGTCGAACAGGGCCACCTCCAGGGCCGTCCCTTCGCTGGTCCGCTCGCGCTGGAAGAGCGCCGTCAACACCCCGGAGTACGCATACATGCCACCTGAGATGTCGGCCACCGAGATCCCGACCTTGGATGGAGTGTCGGACGTCCCAGTCACCGAGACCAACCCGGTCTCGCACTGGATCAGCAGGTCGTAGGCCTTCTTGTCGCGATACGGTCCGATCGAGCCATAGCCGGACATGGCGCAGGTGATCAGTCGCGGGTTGGAGGCGCGGACCGTCTCGGCGTCGAAGCCCAGTCGGTCGACCGCTCCGGGCGCCAGGTTGTGCAGGAAGACATCGGCGGTCGCCAGCAGCTTGCGCAGGATCCCCTTCGCCTCATCCTGCTTGAGGTCGAGCGTCAAGGACTCCTTGCCCCGGTTCAACCAGACGAAATAGCTGGCTAGACCCATGACGGTGTGGTCGTAATCGCGAGCGAAGTCGCCGACGCCGACACGTTCGATCTTGATGACGCGCGCACCAAGATCCGCCAGCTGACGCGTCGCGAACGGGGCAGCGACGGCCTGCTCCAGCGCGATGACGGTGATCCCCTCAAGTGGCAGCATCAGAACGACCTCGGCAGTCCGAGCACGTGCTCGGCGATGTAGGAAAGAATGAGATTGGTTGAGATCGGTGCCACCTGATAGAGCCGGGTCTCGCGGAATTTACGCTCGACGTCGTATTCGACGGCGAACCCGTAGCCGCCGTGGGTCTGAATGGCGGCGTTGGCCGCCTCCCAGGATGCGTCGGCCGCCAGCAGCTTCGACATGTTGGCTTCGGCTCCGCACGGCTCGCCGTTGTCAAACATCTCAGCCGCCTGGAAGCGCATCAGGTCGGCCGCGCGAATGTTCACATAGGCGCGCGCGATGGGGAACTGGATCCCCTGGTTCTGACCGATCGGCCGGTCGAAGATGACACGGCCTGTGGCATAGCTCGAAGAGCGGTCAACAAACCAGTAGCCGTCGCCAATGCATTCGGCGGCAATCAGGATCCGCTCGGCATTCATCCCATCGAGAATATAGCGGAAGCCCTTCCCTTCCTCGCCAATCAGGTTTTCAGCCGGGATCTTCAAGTCGTCGAAGAAGAGGGCGTTGGTGTCATGGTTCATCATGGTCTCGATCGGGTGGACCTCGAGCCCGTTGCCGACCGCGTCGCGCAGGTCGACCAGGAAGACCGAGAGCCCCTCCGACTTGCGCTGTATCTGATCGCGTGGAGTGGTGCGGGCCAGCAGGATCATCAGGTCGGAGTGCGGCACGCGCGAGATGAAAATCTTCTGACCCCGGATGACGTAGTGATCGCCCTGTCGCGTCGCGGTGGTGCGGATCTTGGTCGTATCGGTGCCCGCGTCCGGCTCGGTCACGCCGAAGGCCTGCAAGCGCAGCTCACCCGTCGCGATCATTGGCAGGTAGCGCCGCTTCTGCTCCTCCGAGCCGTGCCGCAGGAGCGTGCCCATGGTGTACATCTGAGCGTGACAGGCGCCCGCGTTGCCGCCGGAGCGGTTGACCTCCTCCAGGATGATCGATGCTTCGGTTACGCCGAAGCCGAGCCCGCCGTATTCCTCTGGAATGAGCGTACTCAAGAAGCTGGCGTCGGTCATCGCCTTGACGAACGTCTCCGGGTACCGGCGATCCGTATCGAGCTCACGCCAGTATTCGCCGGGGAAACGAGCGCACAGCTCGCGCACCGCCTTGCGCAGCTCGGCATGGAGCTCCTTTGTCTCGACCACGCAACCATCCTCTCCACATCCACCAGGGCAACTTTGGTCCACTGGTTACTATAAACCGAAGCGCCGCATCGCGGAGTACAGACTCCACCCTCGCGGGCCGACAGACATTACAATGAGCTGGCGTTCGGCGCGTGCAGTTCGGTACTGGAGTGAGTCTTTTCGACCTCGTGATGCCGTTTGAATCTCAGAAACCCAGGCAATCAAGGCCGCGCGCTCGCGACGTTCGCCGCTGGATTCCGTATGCCGCGGCGTCCTGGGCGGTCGCATTCGCCATCGTCAGCTTCTACTGGGCATCCGGCGGAACGATCGGCGTTGGCACGCTGGCAACGTCGATCCAGCAGTTGGGACGCGAGCGAGATCGCTCGTTTGTTGTCGAGGTCTGGGTCACGGGTGTGCTCAAGCTGCTCGCGGCAGCGCTGGCGCTCGCGCTGACTCATTCCTGGTCCATGCGCGTGCTTGACCGCACGGTCCGGATCGCCGTGTGGGTTTGCGGGGCGCTGCTGCTCCTCTACGGAACCGCGAATCTGGCCCAGGACATCCTCATCGAGCTGCACGTCGTCGGTGTCCCGCTATCGATGGGAGCCTCAGCGGTGCGCTGGTATCTCTTTCTGTGGGAACCGTGGTGGATTCTCGGCGGTATTCTGTTTCTTGGCGCCGCATGGTCGACACGACCGACAACGGGGGCAGGCTGACGCTAGTCGCCTTGCCTGCGCATTCGGATCTGGTTAGCTGGGTTGTTCGTAGCTGGCCGTAACGACCGTGTGCAAGCCGCCGCGGACGTTGAAGTCGCCGGTGACCGTCGCGCGTCGCGGCTGCATGGCGCTCACCAGGTCGTCAAGAATTTTATTGGTCACCTTCTCGTGAAACGCGCCCTCGTTGCGGTAAGACCAGAAGTAAAGCTTGAGCGACTTGAGCTCGACGCAGAGCTTATCCGGGACGTAGCTGACCGTGATGGTTGCGAAATCCGGCTGACCGGTCACCGGGCACACGCAAGTAAACTCGGGAGTGGAGATATTAATCTCATAGTCTCGTTCGGGATTCGGGTTCGGAAACGTCTCGAGTGTCCGGTTCGGCGAAGTTGGCATGAACTGCTCCCTGTGTGTCAGTATGGTACTCGCGGGTTGTCGGGGAAACCCGTCAAACCAACCAAGTATACGAGGTGATTGGCGACCAACCCCTGTCAGGACTATCCTGATGATTGGTTCCATGGGCTTGCGCTTCCGCACTCAACGCGTCATGCTATAGGATGCCTGAAGCTATGTGAGAAGGAGCAGGGCTAGGACATGCGTGGAATTGAACCCCATCGGTTGACTCCGGGCGAACGTAAGGCCGTCATTGGTGTGGCGCTCTTCATGTTTCTGCTGCTGGTGGTCTGGATCGCGACGATCGTTTGGATGCTGCCAACCCCCAGCCAGGGCTTGATTTAGCACCAGCACTCGTTCGACGCCGCAATGTTTGCCGCCCGTCAGCGGGCGGCTTTGGCGTTGTCCTGGCATGGTTTTCGACTCATACGAGGCAATAGTCGATGCGAAACGAGACCGGGAGCGGCACAACGCCGCTCCCGGTCTTCACGCGAGACACCCTGCTTCAGAAACCTGCCTCTAGAAGCCGCCCAATCCGTTCGGCGTACCGACACCCGTCGGCCCGTCGTAGCCGGGCCCACCCTTGCAGAGATACGCGATCGACGGAGAGCAGACTCCATTGCTGCCGGAGGTGACGTCGAAGAACGATCCGGTGTGGGAATAGATCGACGAGGCGCCATTATTCGAGCCGGTATGGCCCGCCAGCGCGAACATCGAGGCGACGATCGGCGACGACACGCTGGTTCCACCAAAGACCAGCCAGCCATGTGGCTGCCACCAGGACCCGTAGCTGTCATAGACCGCAACCCCGGTGTGCGGATCGGCCACCGCCGCGACATCCGCCACCGTGCGATGTGAACATCCGGTGTCGGTCTGCCAGGCGGGCTTCGCGATGAATCGGCTGCAGCCGCTGCCGGCCCCGCTCCAGACCGTCTCGGTCCAGCCTCGTCCGCCAACAGACGGAGTCAACTTCGTACCACCGACGGCTGTGACGTATTGTGATGCCGCCGGGAACTCAACTCCGTAGCCGTTGTCACCAGAGCTTACTGTGAGCGCGACACCCGGGTGGTGGAAGAATTGAGTCTCAGCCCAACCTTCGAAAAAGAACTCCGGCCCGCCGTAGCTGTTGCTGACCGCGTTCGCACCCATCGATACGGCCGTATTCACGGCGGTACCCAGGTTGACCATGCTGCTGCTGGTCGCTTCTACCAGCAGTATGCGGCATGACGGACAGATGGCCGAAACCATGTCGAGATCCAGTGAGATCTCCTGCGACCAGGAGCGATTGGCCCGCGGAAAGTTCGTGCCGCCATTCTGATCAACCTGCTGGAAGCAGCCTCCGCCACCCTGGCTGCTATGGCATTCGCCCAGACCGAACTGCTGCCGGTAGACATTCAAGTCGTCTTCAGCATTCGGATCGTGGTAGGCATCGACGATCGCAACCAGCGGTCCGGTGCCGGGCGCCCCGTTATCCGAAATCTTATAGGCGTCCTGCAGGTCGCTCGGCCCATATCCCGACGGAGTGCCGTTCGCCGAGATCGAGGCGCCACTGTCGGTCCGGAGCAGCGACAAACACTCGGCAAAACCGATCTGCGGCGTCTCGTTGCAGACGGGTACCACCGTAATTGGTCCACCGTAGCCTGTCGTGGTTGCGTCTTGCGCCAGAACGCTCACCGGTGCCAGTGCCATCATCAGTATCCCGACGACGACAAACAACATTCCTCGTGATCTACTCACGCATTCAATCCCTTCAACGCGCTATCCCCTCTAAACCGGGCTGTTTGTACCGAGCGACACGGTGTCGCGGAGTCACCGCAGCGGGAAACAACTCATTGGTCTCGAGCCAGATGTCCGCAAGCTCAAGCTCGCCGACATGAAGCGGCCTTGTATGTAGCATACGGAGCGAATTCTAGCCGCTGGACTGGTCGTCGTCCATATGCCATTTGGGCTAGACTGATGAGCCCGCCGGTGAGGAAGCGCGTCAGCGTCCCACGCGCGAGTCGCGAGCAGCAAGCGCCTGGCGTTTGGCAGCGCTCTGTCCTTGTCCACCAGGGCACAACGACGCGGGAGCACGCCATTGACGTGCTCCCGCGCGGTCACTCTTCTGGGGACGTTGGGTTAGAAGCCGCCGGTACCGTTGGGCGTGCCGTTGCCGCTCGGCCCGTCATAGCCCGTGGTTCCGGTGCACAGATAACTGCCGCCGCAGCTTCCGTTGCTGCCACCGACGACATCGTTCAGTGCACTGGTGTGGCTGTATGAATAGGATCCGGCGTTGATCGAGCCGGTGTTACCAGCCAGCGCGTAGACACTCGCGACAATCGGCGACGCGACGCTGGTGCCACCGAATACCAGCCAGCCGCGCATCCCGGAATAGCGATAGCTATCGTAGACGGCCACCCCGGTCGCCGGGTCCGCGACCGCCGAAACGTCGGCGACCGATCGCCTGGCACAGCCCGAGTCGAGCTGCCAGCTTGGCTTGGTGATGTACTTGCTGCAGCCACTCCCCGCGCCGCTCCAAACCGTCTCAGTCCAACCACGGTTGCTCGAGTTCTTCGTCAAGGTCGTTCCGCCGACGGCGGTGACGTACTGCGAAGCCGCCGGGAACTCGACACCGTACCCAGCATCGCCCGAGCTAACGGTAATAGCCACGCCGGGATGGTTAAAGTACTGAGAGTCCAGTGATGCTTCGCTGCTGAACTCTGAACCGCCGTAGCTGTTGCTAATGGCAGCGGCTCCCAGCCGAACGGCGGTATTCACTGCCGCGCCCAGATTGGTGAAGCTGTTGGAGCTTGCTTCTACTAACAGGATCGTGCACGTCGGGCAGATCGCCGAGACCATATCGATATCGAGCGAGATCTCCTGCGACCAGGACGCGTTTGCCCGCGGATAGCTGCCCTGCACGCCGTTCTGATTCACCTTCTTGAAACAGCCGTTGGCCGTGGTGCAGGCGCCGAGGCCGAACTGTGTTCGGTAGACACCAAGATCCTTCTCCGCGTATGGATCATCGTAGGCGTCGACGATGGCGACGGTCGGTCCACTGCCCGGCGTCCCCGTGACAGTTGGAAGGTTGTACGCCGAGCGAAGATCAGTCGGAAAGTAGCCCTTTAGCGTCCCGGTCGCCGTGGGACTGGCTCCTTTGTCGGTCCGGACGATGGCGCCGCAGCGGGCACTCCCGGTCGTCGCCACGCCTGGACAGGAGTGGGCAATCGAAAGCCCAGGCGGTGAGATCGGCGCCTGGGCCAGCACGCTCGCGGGCGCCAGCGACAGCAGCAGCACAACGCCAAAGGCGAACGGCAGACTACGCGATCTGCTCATGAGACCATTCCCTTCCCGGAGAACATCCAACGGACTGTTTCACAGTCCGTTGCAGAGCGATCGTAACCAGCAACGCCCCAGGCACACGATCGGCGCTGGGACGTCGACTGTCGGCGTATCGCCGCACAAGGTCAATCCTTATGACAAGCGTTCCAGATTCTACCCGTTCGCGAGGTCGACGAACAGATCAATTCGGCTGGTTGTGGATGTTCAACGACCGGGCGAAAGAGCGGGGTTCAGCCGCTCACCGCCGGCAGACGCTGGCGCGGAGTAAGGGGGCATCAGATCCCGAACAAGCCTTAGTCGGTGTCGCCTCCCGTCGCCGCGGCCTCAGGCTGGGGTACGACGGCCGGGGCGCGTTCCCCTGGGGGCATTGCGATGCCATGCAGCACGATCGAGGCAACCAGATGAGCCGCCGCGCGCGCGTCGGTCGGCGGTGTCAGGAGTGGGTCCCGAACCGAGTTGATGACGAGACCGACAAGCGTATGGAAGAAGACGAAGGCCGCCAGACGTGGCGAGATGTCGCGAATCTCACCCCGCTGCGCGGCCCGTTCGAACAGGCTCGTGAGCGCGTTGACGAAGAGGTCCAACTCCCGGTGGACGTCCGCGTGCCGGCTCTCCGGCACATGTTCCTTGAAGTCCGTCATCATGCGCAAACCGTCGGGGCTGAGCTGGTCAAAATAGAGCAGCGCGATGCGCTCGACAAGCTCGGTGAGGCTTCCACCCCGGTCGATCTGCCGCTCGATGCTCTCTCGCTGGCGAGACATCTCACGAACGACGACCTGAGCAAAAAGATCGTCCTTATCGCGGAAGTGATAATAGAGCGCTGCCTTGGTCATGCCGACCGCGTCGGCTATCTGTTGCATCGAGACCTCAGCGTAGCCGCGCTCAAGAAAGAACCGGCGCGCTTCGTGCAGAACGCGCTCTCGGCCACCAGAATTGGCGTTCATCGGTTGTCCCAACGTGTCTCGTTTTCGCGTAGGCCAAAAAGAACCCGAATTGTCACCCGAATGGGTTGACAAACCGGAGCCTGGGCATTACAGTACTTACCGACCGGTTAGTAAGCGAGCCGCTCCCCCGAGAGCGTCTGCGCAAAGTGTACTTACCGGACGGTCAGTTAGTCAAGTATTCAACGCTACTCGCGATCGCGCCGGAGGTGGCATGGTGAGTTCCGGATATGGTGTCCGCGCTGAAGGGCTGCAGAAGCACTTCGGCGAAACGCACGCCCTGCGGGGCGTCGATCTCCAGGTGAAAGAGGGTTCGATCCTGGGCGTTCTCGGCCCGAACGGAGCGGGCAAGACCACGGCCGTCCGCATTCTGACGACCCTACTGAAACCGGATGAGGGCCGGGCCGAGGTCGCCGGGTTCGACGTGCTGCGGCATCCGGACGACGTGCGGCGCCGGATCGGCCTGGCGGGCCAGTATGCCGCACTCGATGAGTTCCTGACTGGCAAGGAGAACCTGGAGATGATCGGCCATCTCTATCACCTGCCACGCGGCCTGGTGCGCAAACGCGCCATGGAGCTCCTCGAGCGCTTCAATCTGGTCGACGCCGGTAACCGCCCGGTCAAGACCTACTCGGGCGGCATGCGGCGGCGGCTCGATCTTGCGGCTAGCCTGGTCGCCTCACCACCTGTCCTCTTCCTGGACGAGCCGACGACCGGGCTCGACCCACGCAGCCGCCTCAGCATGTGGAGCCTGATCGAGGAACTTGTCGCCGGAGGAACGACGCTGCTGCTGACGACACAGTATCTCGATGAGGCTGACCGCCTCGCCGACGAGATCGCGGTGATCGACGAGGGACGGGTCATCGCGCACCGGCACCTCGGCAGAGCTCAAGACGCAGGTCGGCGGCGAGCGACTGCAGATCACGCTCGCCGCGGGCAGCGATTCCGCCATCGCCGCCAACGTCCTCGACCGTTTCGGTTCGGGCGTCGTCCACGCCAGCGACGACCGGCGGCGACTCTCGGTGCCGGTGACTTCGGGTGCTGGGTTGATCACCCGAGTCGTTCGCGAGCTCGACGACGTGGGTGTGCAGATCGACGACGTCGGGCTCCATCGTCCGACGCTGGACGATGTCTTCCTGACACTCACCGGCCATGCCGTCGACGACGTCAGTCAACCGAGCGGCAACCGTGATGGAGACGAGAAGGTACAGATCGGAGAAGAAGCGGCATGAGCATCAGCAGCGCGGGGGAACAGCCGCAGACCAGAGTCGGAGCGCTCGAGCACTTCGGTTGGGCGCTCGCCGATGCCTGGACCATGACCAAGCGCAACTTGCGCCACATCCCGCGCAACCCGGAGCTACTGCTCGACGTGACCGTCCAGCCGGTCATCTTCGTGCTCCTCTTTCGCTACGTCTTCGGCGGCGCGATCCATGTGCAGGGAACGAGCTACGTCAACTACTTGATGGCCGGCATCTTTGTCCAGACGATCGTCTTCTCGTCGCTCAGCACCGGCATCGGACTCTCGAACGATCTCAAGCTGGGGCTGATCGACCGGTTCCGTTCACTTCCGATGTCCCGCTCGGCGGTCGTCTTCGGCAGAACGCTGACCGACCTGCTGCGCGGCATGCTGGCCGTGACGATCATGCTGATCGTCGGCCTGGCGGTCGGCTTCCGGCCGCACGGCAGCGCGTTCGGCTGGCTGGCCGGTCTCGGACTGCTCCTGCTGTTTGGCTACGGCCTCTCCTGGATCGGCGTGGCGGCCGGAGTGACGCTGCGCACGCCCGAGGCAGTGCAGGCTGGATTGTTCATCGCGGTCTTCCCGCTTACGTTTGCCAGCAGCGCGTTCGTTCCCACGAACACCATGCCGAGTTGGCTCGAGGCATTCGCCGAGAACCAACCGATGACCCAGGTCGTCAACGCGATTCGCGCGTTCATCCTGGGACAGCCGGTCGGCAACTACGCCTGGCATTCGCTCGTCTGGGGACTCGGCATCCTGATCATCTTCGTGCCGCTCTCGATCACGCTCTATGAGCGCAAGGCCGGCCAGTAGAGCCCGCCTGCACCCGTCTTGATCATCATTCGTACGGGCGGCGCATGCGTCGCCCAATACACCATCCCGAGCCAGGCGCGATTGCCGGCAATCCGACAATGGTACAGGCGCGCGCGGTCACGGCGGCCACAGGAGCCGCCGGGGTCACGCGTTCCTCGCCTAAGTCCGAACCCGGCATGAAGACACTCTTCGCCAGTACCGCCCAAATCCTCGCACGGTGCCTCAACGACCCCCTTGAAATACCTCTCCGAATCCGTATACTCTATGTCGAGTATTTGGTGAGGGATAATCTATGGCGAAACGAAAGATCAGCAATCCTCTGGCGCTCGCGGTGCTCGGCTGTCTCTGGGAAAAGCCGATGCACCCCTATGAGATGGCCACCACCCTGCGCAACCGGGCCAAGCATGAAAGCATCAAGCTCAACTACGGCTCGCTGTATAGCGTTGTCGACGCGCTGGTCAAACGTAGCTGGATCGTGCCGGTGGAGACTGAGCGAGAGGGCCGGCGTCCAGAGCGAACCGTCTATGCGCTAACCGACCAGGGCCACCACGAATACCTGGACTGGCTCAGCGAGCTTCTGGCAGTACCGGTGAAGGAATACACGCAGTTCGAGGCGGGACTCTCGTTCTTGCCGGCGCTGACACCCGCCGAGGTGATACAGCTTCTGCGCAACCGCAGCGCCCTGATCCAGGAAGAGATCAGTCAGGCCGAACGGTACGGTGAAGCTGTGTCGGACGTGATGGTGCCGCGCCTCTTCCGCATCGAATCGGAATATTGGCTCATGCTGCGACGCGCGGAACTGGCGTGGGTCACCGAGTTGGCTGATGCGATCGAAAACGGTTCGCTTCTGCTCAATGAGAAGCAGGAGAAGCAAATGATGGAGCATGCGGGTGACACCGATCCGGAGACGCTCGAGCGTATGAAGACCTGGATCAAATTCCGGCAGCCCGGAGACGGTCCTGTAGATCGCAATGCGAAGGTAGGTGATGCCTGAAGTAGTGCGCTAACGCACGATCCCTGGAAGGAGTGTTTGCCCACTCCTCCAGGAATCGGCTTCCTCGAGGCAGTTCGAACATGCCGACCTGGCGCTCAAGGTCCACCTCAATTCTAAGCCAGGTCGGCCTCTCAGGGCAGCACCATGCCGGTGACTGCTCGTGTGGAGGTACGCAATGGTGGTTTCCCAGTTCCTGACCTCGGCGCCGATGGCCGGAGCGAGTAGCTCCTCGCCGGCTATCGATGTTGCCGATCTCGTGAAGACCTACCCGGGAGACGTGACCGCTCTTCAGCAACTGAGCTTCCACGTTCCGGCTGGCGCGATCTTTGGACTTCTTGGACCCAACGGCGCCGGGAAATCGACCGTCGTCAAGGTCCTGACCACGCTCACTACACCCGATTCCGGGAGGGCGGTTGTGGCCGGTATCGACGTGGTCGCGCACCCGGCGCAGGTCCGGCGGGTGGTCGGCTACGTTTCACAACAGCCCGCGATCGATCCCGAAGCGACCGGCCGAGAGAACCTGATGCTCCAGGGACAGCTCTACGCGATGAAACGGCGGCTTCTTCGGGACCGGGTCGACGCCTTGCTCGCGGCGATGGACCTAAGCGAGGCCGGGGAGCGCCTTGCCAAGACCTATTCGGGCGGCATGAAGCGCAAGCTCGACGTCGCGATGGGATTGATCCACGAGCCGAGCGTCCTCTTTCTGGACGAGCCGACGACCGGCCTGGATCCCGAGTCACGGGCTGACATGTGGCGCCAAATCCGGCAATTGGCGAGCCAGAACGGCATCACCATCCTGCTCACGACCCATTACCTGGAAGAGGCCGACCAACTGGCAGACCGGGTCGCGATTGTCGATCGCGGCCGCGTGGTCGTCGAAGGCACGCCGGATCAGCTCAAGCAGGAGCTTCAGGGGGACACGATCCAGATCGAGCTGGAGCAGACACCGGATGATGGGATCGTGCCCACGCTGCGGCGACTGAACGACGCCATCCGTGAGGTCGAGCTCGACGGTCAGGTGGTGCGTGCCCGCGTCAAGAACGGGGCGACGATCCTACCGGTCATCATGTCGTCTCTGGATAGCTCGGGATATACCATCGCGTCCGTCACGGTCGCGCGGCCCTCGCTCGACGACGTCTATCTGCGCTACGCCGGACGGACCTTCGCGACGGCCCAGGAGGAGGGTTCCCGATGACCAATACCGTGCGTGCCTCACTACACATCAGCATGCGCTACCTGCGATTCTTGATGCGGCAGCCCGTTTTCATCGCCGTCACGCTCGTTCAGCCGCTGATGTGGCTCCTGCTCTTCGGTCAGCTCTTCAAGCGCGTCACCGACGTACCCGGCTTCGGCACAGGCTCGTACATCACGTACATCACACCGGGCGTGGTGGTTATGACGGCTCTGTTCACCTGCGGCTGGTCCGGCATGTCGGTGGTCGATGACATGGATCGCGGCACGCTGGACCGCTTTTTAGTCACACCCGTTCATCGGTCAGCGCTGATGGCTGGGCTGCTCATCTACGAAATGGTTGTCACACTCGTGCAGGCGCTAATCATCATCGGACTGAGCTACGTCTTGGGCGCGCGTTTTGAGGGTGGAGCCGCGACCGTGATCGCGATGCTGATCGGAACGATGCTCCTCGGCGCGACGCTCGCCTCTTTCTCCAACGCCGTCGCCCTGAACCTGCGACAGGGCGAATCCGTCATCGCACTGGTGACATTCCTCCAGCTTCCGCTGACGTTTATGTCGACCGCATTCATGGCCCAGCAACTGATGCCGCATTGGATCCGGGTCGTGGCGCGTTTCAATCCGGTTAACTGGGCAGTCGCCATCGGCCGGGAGACGCTAAGCACCAACGCCGACTGGACCTTCATCGGGCTGCACCTGATCTACCTGCTGGTGCTAACGCTGGTCTTTGCCTGGATCTCGGTCAATGCCTTCCGGGCCTACCAGCGCTCGATCTGATCGATCGACTGCGAACTCTTACCCTCATGTGCGCAGCGCATGCGCCGCCCGGTGGCCCCGATGCGAGTGAAGTCGGAGAGATGGTTGACAGGCGTTCGGAGACATCGTTTACACCGCCGATGAAGCTGCGGAATCGAGACAGGCGAACGCACTCGACGGTCAGCGAACAACAAAAACAGCCGCCCGAATGGTCTCGGGCGGCTGTTATTCCATTCGTAGGGTGATCCGGTCAGGTGACCGGGTGCCGATCGTCGAACCCGACGGAGCGAGATTCGATCAGCGGATGTCGAGGACGCGGAAGCGGCGAATCTTGCGAAGCACCGGCTGCTCGCGCTCCTCCACCGCCGGCTGAGTGTTCACGGTGCCGCGATCTTCCGACCAGCGGCGAACGGGAACTGCTCGAATAACCGGCTTCCCATCCTGGTTCACGACACTGTAGCGGATAACGGTCTGCATGCTGCACCTCCGGTGTGTCCTGCTGGACACAAATAGCCCCCGGCCTAAACCGAGGGCTGGAGTGCAACATTGGCACGTTGGCCCGGTTAGCCGGCAGGCATTCCTATTCGTTTGCCGGAACTATCAGGTTCCAACGTGGACCCTTTCACGAGGTCGAAGTGCGGCGGCGCAAAGCTCAATAACACCGCACAACAGTCGCTCGGCATCTCAACCGAGCCTATTAACCCTAACACCAGCTTCACCGAAAGTCAACCGTTTGGCGCGACCGGACGCCGCATTTGGGCAGCCTAGTGGCGGGCCGGAACACTCAGTTTCTCGATCGGTGTGAACCTCCAGCAGCGGGCCTCAACCACATCAGCCAGGCCGGGCTAAAGCGAGTCTCGTGGCATGGCATCTGTTGGTTCCCCGCCATTCGAAGCTCAGACGACGAACGGGACGAAGCGCTTGGTGCGACGCATGTAGTCCAGATACCGCGGTCCGAGCATGTCAATCAGCGCCCGTTCCTCGACACGCACACGATAAAGAAATCCCACAACCTCACCTGCGGGCATCACGATGAGGCTCGCCCAATTTCCCAATGCCAGACCGGCGCCGACCGAGATGAGGAGCATGGCGCTATACGACGGGTGCCGAATCAAACGGTACGGTCCAGACTCAATGACCGCTTGCCCAGGCCGAACGGCGACGTCCAACGTGAAATAGTGGCCGAGGCTGATCATCGCCCACCATCGCAGCCCGACGCCGAACAGGATCAGGGCGATCCCAGCCGCTGCCAGCTGCGGTCGAAGCCAGAGAATGGCGGCAGCGGTCCACCTGAGCGAAAGAACAATACCCAAGAACCAACTTACGACGATCGTCCCAGTCAACACGAGGTACGACCAGTGATCCTCGCGCTTCGCGGTGGGATCTCGGCTGGAACGCATCCAGAAGGAGAAGATTCGCTCGGGCACAGCCCAGATTGCGATGGCGATCCCAAACGCAATGACATAGGAATTCTCGGAGAAGACCAGCGGACGCACGGGCGAGAGCCTCTCTCAATGGGTGACGCTCCGGTGACCGGGCTGGTGCGTCAAGGCTATGCGAACCCCAGCCGTCAGCAGTACATCGGTCTAGTTAGGCAAAAAGTCAAGTGCCCGCGTACGCCAGACGGCGCAGTGCGCCCGCCAGTACGCGCACGCCCGCCACCGCGTCTCCGGTCGCGGTGAATTCGGCGGGTGTGTGACTCCGTCCGCCTTTGCTCTGGACAAAGACCATCGCCACGCGCGCGATGTTCGCTATGCGCTGGGTATCGTGGACCGCGCCGCTCGGCATGGTCAGGAAGGGCACGCCCTGCTCTTCAGCCGCGTCCTGGAGCGTCGCGACGATCGTTGGATCGCAGATAAGTGGCGCCAGGTCGGTTGTGATCGTCCAACTCACCTCAAGACCGCGCCGCGCCGCCACGGCTCGGATCCAGGCTTCGTGCTGCTGGTAGAGATGGTCGCGCAAGTGCGGGTCGGAGTGTCGCGCGTCGATGGTGAAGGTGACTCGCTCCGGCACGATCGCCGGACCATTCGGCTCGACGTCCATTCGCCCCACCGTCGTCACCGCGGGACGACCCATCCGGAGCGCCGTGTCGATCACGCCGAGCGCAATCTCGGCCGCGCCTGCCATTGGATCGCGCCGGGTATCCATCGGCCGTGCCCCGGCATGGTCCGCCCGGCCATGAAGCTCTACCACGTAGTGCCGGATGCCATTGATCGCGGGGACGACCCCGACGGGGATGCCCGCCTGCTCGAGGATCGGCCCCTGCTCGATGTGCAGCTCGATGAAGGTGTCGATGTCGTCCCGTCGCGCCTCGGGTAACTTGGCGGGGTCGAGACCGACATCGCGCATCGCTTCGGCCATCGATTCACCGTCGTAGCCGATCATCTGCTCGGCGTCTTGCTCGGAAATCGCACCGGTGATCGCCCGCGATCCGAGGAAATTGGACGCCGGAAAGCGGCTCGCCTCTTCTTCGCAGAGTGAAAGGACTTCCAGCGTGCGGCGCGGTTGCCCGTACTGCTCCTTCAGGGCACGCACCGCGGCCAGCGCGGCGATCACTCCGAGCGCGCCGTCAAAGCGGCCGCCCGGCCGCTGCGAATCGATGTGCGAGCCGGAGACAATCGACTTGCCTTGTTCACTTCCGGCAAGCCTGCCCCAGACATTGCCAACCGCGTCGCGCCTGACCTCCAGGCCAGCGTCCCGACACCACTGGGCGACCTGATCCTGCGCCGCCACCCACTCCGGAGAGTAAACGGTGCGCCAGACGCCGGTCTCGCCATGAGCACCGAACCGGGCCAGTTCCGAGATGTAGCGATCGATCAACGCCGGGTCGACCTGAATGTGGTCGGACATGGTCCACCTCCCGCTCCATAACTCCGCCAGAAACCCCAGCATAGTCGATTCTCGTACCTGCTGCCGTTTCCGCAACGATCATCGATCATGGTACAAACGAAGCCAACCGGTGGCGTTGGGTACGGTCCGCCATCGTCAGCATTCAGTGTGGAGGAAAGCATGAAGGAATACCGGATCGCGGTCATTGCCGGAGACGGGATTGGTCGCGAGGTGATCCCGGCCGGCAAGCGCGTGCTGGAAGCCGCGGTCGGTAACTCGGCCAGGCTGACCTGGAACGATCTCGCCTGGGGATCCGATTACTATCGACAGACCGGCGAGATGATGCCGAAAGACGGGCTCACCACGCTCAAGGAGCACGACGCCATTTACCTCGGCGCGGTCGGCGATCCGCCGCGTATTCCGGACCATGTCACGCTTTGGGGCTTGCTCCTGCCGATCCGCAAGACCTTCGACCTCTACGTCAACGTGCGGCCGATCAAGCTGCTGCCGGGCATCACAGGACCGCTCAAGGGCAAAGGACCAGACGATATCGACATGCTCTGGGTCCGCGAGAACACCGAGGGGGAGTACGCCGGAGTCGGCGGCCGCGTGCATACCCATACATCGCATGAGGTCGCCATCCAGACGTCGGTCTTCTCGCGCTTCAATGTCGAGCGCGTGGCCCGCTTCTCGTTCGAATTGGCGCGCGGCCGCCGCAAGCACCTAACGAGCGTCACCAAGAGCAACGCCATGCAGTACGCCTTCCCCTTCTGGGACGAGGTGATCGACGAGGTTGCGAACGAGTATCCCGACGTGACAGTCACCTCGCTGCTGGTTGATGCGGCCGCGGCACTGATGGTGCGCTCGCCGGAGCGCTTCGACGTGGTGGTCGGCAGCAATCTGTTCGCCGATATTCTGACTGACCTCGGCGGCGCGATCATGGGCAGCCTGGGACTACCACCGAGCGCCAACCTGGCCGCGGACCCGCAATATCCCTCCCTGTTCGAGCCGGTCCACGGCAGCGCGCCGGATATCGCCGGGCAAGGACTGGCCAACCCGCTCGGCGCTATCTGGGCAGGCGCGATGCTGCTCGAGCACATCGGCGAGAAGGACGCCGCCGACCGGGTCATACAGGCGCTCGAGAAGACGACCGCCGAGGGCAACGTCCTCACCGGCGATCTTGGCGGCACGGCCAACACCGAGCAAGTCGCGAATCGGGTGATCGAGTTGTTATAGGGGAACGGCCATTGCGGCGCACACCGCCCAGGCTGCAGAATTGCGCGCACATCTCGTCAGTACCGCGGCCATTGAAAGGGCTCCGACCGTGGACGGTCTAATGATGGACTTCCCCCTGACGATTCCCGTCATGCTGCGGCGCGCCGAGCAGCTCTTCCACGATCAGGAGATCGTCTCGCGCCAGCCGGACGGATCACTTGTGCGCTACGGGTATCGCGACCTGGCGCGCCGGACTCGGAAACTCTCGCTGGCGCTACAGCGGCTCGGAGTGGAGCGCGGCGACCGGGTCGCAACCCTCTGCTGGAATCATGCACAGCACATCGAAGCCTACTTCGCGATTCCGTCACTCGGCGCCGTACTCCACACGCTGAACCTGCGGCTCAGTCCTGCCGACATCGTCTACACCATCAACCATGCCAGCGACCGGATCGTAATCGTCGACCAGTCGCTGCTGCCATTGTTCGAGCAAGTCCGGCCGCGGATCGACATCGAGCAGGTCATTGTTGTCCCGGACCTGGATGAGCCACTTCCAGTCGGCCTGCTCAACTACGAGCACTTGCTGGCCGATGTAGACCAGGCTGACTGGGTTGATCTCGAGCTGAACGAGCAGGAAGCCGCGGTCCTCTGTTACACATCGGGCACGACGGGCCAGCCGAAAGGGGTCGTCTACTCACACCGGGCCATCGTGCTCCACTCACTCGTGACAGCGCTCGGCTCAACCCAGGGACCAACCGACCAGGACACCGTGCTCGTGTTGGTGCCGATGTTCCATGCCAACGCCTGGGGCCTCCCCTTCACCTGTACGTTTGTCGGCTCCAAACAGGTGCTGCCGGGCGCGCATCTCGATACGCCCGGCCTGGCCCGCATCCTGACCGAGGAGCGTGTCACGCAGTGCTGGGCGGTGCCGACTGTCTGGCTCAACCTGCTCCACTACATCGACCGCAACCCGGGAGCCTGTGATCTATCGACCATGAAGCTGCTGGGAACCGGCGGTCAGGCGATGCCGGACGAGGCGGCACGCCGCTTCTATCATGAGTTCGGCATCACCATGGCGACTGGCTGGGGCATGACCGAGTCTGGCCCATTCTCAACGGAGGGGCCGCTGCTCGAGGTTGCCGACGACGGCACGGGACACCCGACAACCCGCGGCTTGACAACGTGCGGACGACCCGTTCCATTGACCGAGTTCCGGATTCGAACCGGCGATGATCTGGCGCCGTGGGACGGACGGACGACGGGCGAGTTGGAGATTCGCGGGGCGACCGTGGCCTCGGGTTACTACAACGATCCCAATTCATCGGCAAAGTTCACGTCCGACGGCTGGCTCCGAACCGGCGATATTGCCAGTCTCGACCCGCATGGCCGCCTGGAGATTCACGACCGGGCCCGCGACGCCATCAAGTCGGGCGGCGAGTGGATCAGCTCGATCGCACTCGAGAACGCCCTGATGGCGCATCCGGCGGTCGCGGAAGCCGCGGTCATTGCCGCGCCGCACCCGACCTGGCTCGAACGGCCGATCGCCGTTGTCGCGCTAAAACCGGGGGCAACCGTGAGTGAACAGGATCTGAAAGCATCGATCGCTTCGCAGTTCGCCCGCTGGTGGCTGCCTGATGCCTTCATCTTCGTGCCGGAGATCCTCAAGACCTCCACCGGGAAGTTCCAGAAGTCGGCGCTGCGCGAGCAATATCGCGACCTGCTAACGGGGGACTCGGACGCGGGTCACCCCATGACAGACAACCAGGCACTGCCTTCGCCGTCGCCTGGCGTAGCGCCGCGGTAGGGCCGACCATGATGCCCTCGCACCCGTGAGGCTGATGGGAAACGCCGAATTGGATTTGTAGCGGCAGGAATCAGCACCGGGGCAATCGATGAAGATGCGCTTAGACCGCGGAGTTGCCGGGGGGAAGTGGCGAATGACCGCAAGAGCTCGCCACTTCCCCCCATTTAGGTCAGCTTACGCCAGCCAGGAGGCCGGTTCGGTCAACGCCGCACGCAGCGCGGCCCAGAGCCGCTGATACTTCTCCCACGGTGACGACCCCTCCACCAGCATCGTGACCGGCCCGAGCCGCTCGATCCCCGCGATTCGGGTGGCGCGGTCGCACTGCGGCACGTTGAAGAAGTCAACCTCCAGCCGGAACTCGCTCGGATGATAGACCTGAGCCTTGCCAAGGTTCTCGAGTGCCCGTTTGGCCGCCGCGGTGATCTCCGGCAACGTCGCCGATGGTGGTCGACAGATCGCGGCGGAGGTACCGACCGCCTCTTTCACGGCAACCGTCTCGATTTGATCACCGAGGAACTCGCGCGCTTCCTTCATGGTGGTCGTATCGCCGGTGACCATGATGACCGGAATCCCGAGTGATCCCAACACCGCCGCGTTCAAACCCGTCTCGCCGTGCGGCTTCCCATTGATGCGCAGTTCCGCCACCGCGATGCCGGCAATGGTATGCGGCGCGATTGCCTTGGGGGTCTTGGCCATGGCGTGGTAGCCGACGAGCACCGCCGCGTCGAACTTCCGGCTGTCGGCCGCTTCGACCTGGCAATGCTCCTTGGCGTTACCACTCCCCGTCAGCAGGTGCGCCTTGGGGTGCATGTCCTCGAAGAGAAGGTTGCGCATCGGCCCGTGGCCATCGACCACCAGCACATAGTCGGCGCCCGCCTGGATCAATCCCTCGACGGCGGCGTTCGCGTCGGCCGTCATCAGGCGACGGCCACGGTCATACTCTCGCTGGTCGGACCCGAGCATGTCCCGGTGGACGATGCCGGTAATTCCTTCCATGTCGACCGACATGAATACGTTCAATCGAATCTCCCTTCCCGTGTCCGTTCCATCGTGGCGCATCTGTCAGACGTCTCACGACGCCCGGAGCGTGATGTCCGCCGCCCGTCATCTTCGCATACTGGCTCAAAGATGCACGCCAGGTTCCGTCACTCGACAGACGCACCGCTGGCATGGAAGTCGCGGCCCAGGCTGCACGATGCCACCGTGTTCTGAAGCAGATCCGGAAGGAGCAACCTCGTCATGGCTCATCCAAGCGGAAACGATCCCGCGTTCTCCGGTTCCGGCGACGTGGAATCAGACCCGACCGGTATCCGTCACGGCGACCACGTGGACTACCTGCAGCAGGGGCACTTGCGCTTCATGCGCCAGGACGGGACGGTCGAGGAACACACCGTGCCGGTCAGCAACACCAACCCGAATAGCTGCAATCCGGTTCAGGCCAGCGATCCCGGACACGAGCAGGCGCACACCCACGGACCGAACTGCGGACACGAAGCCGTGCCGCACGGTGGGCACATGGATTATCTGGTCAACGGACGCCTGCATCACCCACACGGCGATCACTGCGACGACCACGGACCCGTCGAGGTGGTCGACTGACGCGATCGCTACGACGTCCAGAGCGGATCGGCGACACCGGTCGCGACCAGCGCGGCGCGACTCATGTCGCCGATCACCTTTTCCCCGGTCTGCTGGTCAACGAGCCCCTCGCAATAGACGCTCACGATCAGCCGTCCCGTGGGCGAGATGATGAAGCCGGTGTCGTTGGTCACGCCTTTGACGCTACCGGTCTTGGAACCCCAGCGAATGTCGTCACGTTCGGGGAGGTAGCGAGAGATGCGGTTCGAGTTCTGCTGCCGCTCCAGCATGGCGACCATCTTCCGGCAGGAATCCTCCGAGGCAGCGCGGCCGTCCAGCAGCGACTGCACCACGAGCGCGTAGTCGTTCGGCGTGGCCCAGTTCTCCTGCTCGTCTCCCTGTGCCGGACGACCCTTCATCTTGCGGCCCAGGTTCGAGTTCGCCATACCCAGGTCGCGCATGGTCCGGTTGACCGCATCGATGCCCGCCATGTCAATCAAGATGTTCGTTGCCGTGTTATCGCTGATGCTGATCATGAGATAGATGAGATCGTTCAGCGTGAAGGTCATGCCGTGGTGCAGGTGCAGCATCACACCGCTGCCGACCGCGACATCCTCCGCCTTCAGCACGTATTCGTCATCGAGTGAGCGCTCACCCCGATCGATCTGACGAAAGATCTCAATCATCAGCGGAATCTTGACCGTACTCGCCGCGCCAAATTTGCGGTCACCGTTCCGGCTGAACCGTTCACCGTTAGGCGCGACGATTGTCACGCCGACCGTTCCACCTGTTTTTTCTGCCTCGTCGATGATGCGCTCGATCGCACTCCAATTCGGTCCGTCCGCCACCGTAGATCCCCTCTCAATCCATGCTATCTCCGGTACGGGCATGATACGCCGGGACGGCAGATCGTGACATGCAGAGGATGCGATTCTGGGGCAGAAACAAGATTTGACCGGGTGTCTAGCCAGTTTGACAATCAAAGAGTATAGTAATGTCGCGGCAAAATCGGATACCTGTGCGACGCGACGCTTCGGTGCGGGCTGCATTCCCCTTCGCCGACCGGCACAGGACAGGAACGGTGTAGCAGCGAGTCCCTGTCGGAGGGTGAATTGTGACGACCGTTGACTTACTCCGCGACCAGTTCCTCCGTGCCCACGCCTATCTCGAGGCGACTCTCGACGATATTCCCATGGAGGCGATTCATTTTTCCCCACCGGGGAAGGCTCTTCCAATCGCCGCCCATTTTGGCCACACCGTCATAGGCGAAGATGGGCTCGTGAGCATGTTCATCAGTGGATCGCCGCCACTCTTCGCCTCGTCATGGTCGGGCCGAACCGGTTTCAGCGCGCTACCGCCGGAAAGGTCACCATGGGATGATTGGGCGCACAGTCTCCAGGTGGACCTCCCCGCGGCGCTCAGGTACGCACGAGCGGTCTATGCCAACACGGACCGGGTTCTCACAAAGTTGTCGGATAATGACATTGCCCGGCCGCTCGACATGACTCCGCTCATGATGGGGCAGCAGACCGTCGGGTTTCTTCTGTCGCTCCTGATTGGAAACACCTACCAGCACACGGGAGAGATCTCGTGCGTCAAGGGCCTGCAGGGCCTCAAGGGTTACCCGCAGTAGGAGACGCGCTCTTGAGGCGCGTCCTCCACCACACGTGGTCAGCGTGACATCATCTCATGCAGGATCTTGTGAATGGCATCCCAGTTCGGTATGAGGTAATAGGGTTGTCCCGGCAGCCAGGAGACCGACGTCGCGCTCGCCAGGCTGTAGGAGTGGACATCGTCGGATGTTACGTTCGACCCAAGCTTGGCCAACGCGAGCAATTGATGTGGCGACAGATCGGTCCGGAAGGTATCACCGAGCTGGCTGAGCAGCGTAGGCGCCTTCGGTAGCAGGTCGAGGCCAACCGCCTGCGCGCGCAATGCCATGAGAAGCTGACGCTGTCGGTCGCCACGGGCAAAATCGCTGTCGTCGTGCCGCGTTCGCGCGTAGTGAACCGCGGTCGTGCCATCCATGTGCTGCAGACCCGTTTGGAACAGAACGCGAATATAGTTGGTACCCGCTCCCGGGTATTCGTCATCTTTGATCGGCGTCGCCACGTCGAGGGTAACGCCGCCGAGCGTGTCGATGATCCGGGCCAGTCCGCCGGTGTCGACCTCGGCAAAATAGTCGATCGTGACGCCGAAGTTGTACTCGATCGTCGCGGCTGCCAGCCCCGGTCCGGTGAGCTTTGTGGTTGATCCGTAGGCGTAGGCCGCGTTGATCTTGTCTTTGCCATAGTTCGGAATCGTCACCAGCAGGTCGCGCGGGATCGATAACATGCTGACCTGCTTGGTCTCCGGGTTGATCGTTACGAGAATGAGCGTGTCGGAGCGCGCGACTTCACGACTTCCGCGTGTGTCCGAGCCGATCAGCAGAATCGTCACCCGGCTCGTGCCGTCCCAGGACGGAAGCGGCACCTGCGTCGGTGTTGGCTCAAGAGTCGACTCCGCGTCGCCCAGGACCGGCGTCGCCTGCGGTGTGCCGGCCGCACCTTGCGCGACAGTCGTCGAATCAGGTGATGGCGTCGAATCGTCGGCAATGATGGGAGTGCCCTGCGCGTTCAACACAACGTGGAGATGGGGCATCCGGGTGACGAAGATCCGGTTATAGGCCTGGTGCGCCGCGAGCAGCGTCGGCATGATCAAAGCAGCCGCCACGGCAATGACCAGCAACGGCGTTCCGATGAGGGCGATCTTCTTGACGGGCCAGTCGCGACCGCGGGTCGTGTCGGCCGCAGAGGAGAGATCCTCCGCGTTCGGCCGCGGAATAAACGCTGGAAGACTGAAGTTGTTGAGATTCCTCTCGGTTCCGGCCCCCTCGAGACCGTCCAGGCGTTGCGCTCGATAGCGATGGTAAGAACGTTGTTTCTTGGGGTAGCGGTGCATGCTCGTCAGTTTCCAGAATGCCAGGCCAGATTCCGTCTCCAGAGGCGCAATTCACGCGCCGCGAACTGTACGGACATGATCGCAACGTGCATTCGGGGCACATTGCACTCTTGGTCCAGATGCACATTCCAGCCGACGTCAGGTCACCAGGGCCTATGGCGCGTCGCGGGACCGTTGCCGGTCTCGAGATTCCGGTAGGGCTCGGGGTCGGGATCCTGGGGACAAACAACGCGCCTCGTCAGGGCCAATGTCCCGGCGAGGCGCGCAGTCGTGATCCAAATTGGAAGACTCGCGACGTGGTCAGTCGATCGCGTTATAGAAGCCAAACCCCTCGCTAAAGAGAAGTCCGAGTGTGACCAGTGCGGAGATGACGCACCACTGGCAGATGGCGTTGATTACGTTGAGCTCCAGATAGGTCAGGTACGCGGCGTAGATCACACCCGCCAGGACGATGGCGAAGGAGACCATCGTCAACGTCGACGACAGGTCGGGGCGCCGCCAGCGCACGATGCTGATGAGACCGATCGTCACGTACATCAGTAGACCAAGCACGGCGACCGGAATCGGGCCGATCATGCTGTACTTGCTCGTCTGAACGGTGTGACAGTTGCCCACAGTACAGACCAGCGCACCGGGGTTGTAATGGATGTACGTCAGGTAGATCGCGTCGGCAAGCCCGATCAAGACGAGAAGGGCCGTGATCGCGCGCCAGCCGAGCGTTCTCGCCGCAACGGTCATTGCTTCGCCAACGCTGCGTCAATTGCTGACTTCAGATTGCCCCAGTTTGAGTAGTTGTAGGGCTGTCCATTCAGCAGGAAGGCTGGCGTGCCGTTGAAGCCTGCCGCGGTCGCCGAACTCGAAGACGCATCGACGTCCTTGGCGTGCTGATTGGAATCGAGACACTGGTTGAACTTGGCCGTGTCGAGACCCATATCTTTGGCGATCTGCTTCAGCCGGTCCCGGCTGAAGGCGCCCTGGTCCTCACCGTGCTGATTCTGGAACAGCGTGTCATGGTACTGCCAGAATTTGCCTTGATCCAGCGCGCAGTCCGACGCGGCGGCCGCATCTTGCGACTCAGTCGTCCCGGTCTTCCACGCGAAGTCCCGGTATTCCAGCTTCACTTTCCCAGTCGCGACGTAATCCTTGATCAACTGCGGTTCCACCTCACGGGTGAATTGGCCACAGTATGGTCACTGGTAATTCCCGTACTCAACCAGGGTCACCGGCGCGTTGGCGTCGCCAAGCGTCTTGCCGTCGGACGGAATCGAGGCGGGATGCGGATCGGCGATAGCTGATCGCGCTGGCATTCCCATTACCACTGCTCCCGAGCCTCGGGATGACGATCAGGCCGAGGGCAATCAGCAGCGCGACCCCGACGGCACCCGCCATGGTGAACTGGCGACGCCGCTTGGCTTGCCGCTCGGCGGCTACCTTGCGAGCAGACCGGCGGTTCTTGCGCCGGTCGCGTTCCGACTCACTGCTCATAGGTGTTGCGAGTCCCTCCAAATACTGCTTATCTGTGCGTTATGGGTGGCAATCCTACCACGCACGTCCGGCTGAATCCTCTCACACTTACAACGAGTAAGCCAGCATTCGGTTGGTCCCCTTTACGGTACCGGTGACGAGCCACTCCACGTGAGTCGTCATGAATCAGCTCCGGGGTATTGACATCGCGCTGAATTCATCGTATTTTTACGATGCCACAACGAGTGGCATTTTGTAGGCAGCGTCCATCGTAAATTTACGATGGGTGGTCGCCGGAATAGGAGACGAAGATGGAGCTACGAACACGAGTGGATCAGGACAGCTTGCGCGAATCGGTGCGCCAGCACTACGCGTCGGCGGCGCAAAGCGTGGCCGACGGCAAGGCCGCCTCCTGCTGCGGATCGACTGGCGACCCAAAGATCATTGCCGCGTACGACCCGGGCGACGTGTCGGGCCTGCCGCAAGACGCTGTGCTGGCCTCATTGGGATGCGGCAATCCGACGGCGCTTGCCGAACTCTCTCCGGGTGAGGTCGTGCTCGACCTTGGCTCCGGCGGCGGCATTGACGTGCTCTTGTCCGCCAAGCGGGTTGCCCCGAACGGCTTCGCGTACGGGCTCGACATGACGGATGAGATGCTCGAGCTTGCCCAGCGCAACCAGCGAGAAGCCGGCCTCGAAAACGTCCGGTTTTTGAAGGGGCACATCGAAGCGATCCCGCTGCCCGACGAGTCGGTCGACGTGATCATCTCCAACTGCGTCATCAACCTGTCCGGCGACAAGGACGCCGTCCTGCGCGAGGCATTCCGCGTACTCCGTCCAGGTGGGCGCTTTGCCGTGTCTGACATCATCATTCAGGGCCGCCTGCTGCCCGCCGTGCGGAACAGCTTGGAGGCCTGGGCGGGTTGTGTGGCCGGAGCGCTATCCGAGGAAGACTACCGTGGCAAGCTCGCCGCGGCGGGGTTTGACGAGCTTGGGGTCGAGGTTACCCAGACCTGGCGACTTGACGAACAGGTCGATGCGGGCTGCTGCGGTGAACCCGGCTGCTGTGGTGCCGACGAGGTACTGCGTAACCTGACGGACCAGCAGGAACAGGTGGGCCGCATCGTTTCGGCCTTCGTGCGGGCACGCAAGCCACAGCACTGAAGTCCGTCGTAACGACTCATAGCAACGCTTGCACCGCGCTGGATCCATGTGGGAGCGCGATCAGCACGAGAGAAGGCGGTGGATGACCACCGCCTTCTTGCCTCCATGATTGGGCCGTCCGCCAAACTACGCACCCGGGGCAGTCGACGGCGTTGCGCTCGGGTCAGCCTTCCAGTGAATGTTCGGTCCACCGTTGTTGATGACGTTCGTCAACCGCGTCTGCAGCGTATCCAGGATCTTCTGCTCCTGCTGAGACGACAGTGCGCCACTCTGGACCTTCGGGTCGAGTTGAGTCTTGACCTCGCTGATCACGTTCGACACGAACTGATCAACGGTCATGTTCTTCTCCTGGATGATCGTCTTGAGCGATTTGCCTGACTGCAGCTCGCTCTTCAGGTCTTGCGGGCTCATGTTGAGCGCCTGCGCCGCGTCGTTCAAGGTCGCCTGGCGCAGCATGTCCCAACGCTGGGTGCGCCGCTTGACGAAGTCGCGAAACGCGTTCAGGCCATTGCCATTGGCGATGTTCTGCTTCGCCTGATCCGCCTGCTGCTGCGTGATCTTCCCGTTCGCCAGCGCCTGGTCGACGTACTGGCTTGCCGTGTCCTTCAGCCCCTGCTGCAGCTTGTCGGACGTGATTCCGAGGTTGCTCGCAAGCCGCTGAAGAAACGTCTGCGCCGGGCTCGACTGACCTGACTGATCGGTCCCGGGCGTCGACGTCGGTGTTCCGGCCGCGAAGACGGTCGCAAATCCTCCCACGGCGAACACCGCGACAACCGCCATGCTGCCGGCCAGTATGAGTAAACGTTTGCGGGTCATCGTTCCTCCTGATGAACCTTTCTGCGCCTCGCCAATCGAGGAACGCTCTGAAGATACTCTATCGGCCGAATGTAAACCCCTCGTAAAGCCGCAACGGACGTTGGTACCGGTGCAATGACGGGCGGGCCGCGCCGTGACCTTCGGCAGCTTGACCAGCCCATCAGCGAAGCGTATGCTATAGGTGTAGTTGTCGTTTGTGGTTCGCAGCGAATTTGTGGCAAATTTGATCTTCTGGTAATAGAGTTGAATCGCTGACGACAGGCTCGGGAATTCGATGATGGAAACCATCTTTCTGTTCTGTTTCGTCTTCGGGGCGCTCTTCACGGTCGTCTCGGCGGCGCTCGGGTTTGCCGGGTCGATGATCGCTCATCTTCCTGGCGGCGATATCCATGCCGGTCATGAACTGCCGATCGGCCATGGCGCACACGGTCACCTGGCGACGGCTCATCCGGCTCACGCAACCGGACACGTTGTTGGGGGATCACACCAGGTCGACGGGCATATCGATCACGCGGCAGGACACGGCGCGGATCACGGTGAACAGTCGCAGGGCCATTTCTTCGCGCACTTGCCGCTATTCAACGTTTCGTCGCTGCTCGCGTTCCTGACCGCGTTCGGCGCGACCGGCTTCATTCTCATGCACTTCTCTGGTTGGAGCGCCCTTTGGGCGACTCCTGTAGCGCTGCTGCCCGGTGTGGCAGCCGACGTCCTGCTCGCGCTCCTGCTCGCCAAGATTCTGGCCGGAGAACGCGTGATGCGTCCGACCGATTACGAGCTGGAAGGAACGATTGGCCGGATTACCGTCAGCGTCCCGGCTGGTGGTGTCGGCGAGATCCTGTTCTCAAAGGGGGGAATTCGACGGAGCGAGGCGGCGCGAAGCCTCGGCCCCAGGCCAATCCCCTATGACACGGAGGTGGTCATCGTCGAATACGAACACGGCACCGCGCTCGTTCAGCCGTACGAAGAGTTCGTCCAGCAATTCGAGACGGAACGGCCGTTGTCTGAGCATTCGGCTTCCGGAGAGGAAGCGTAGCCTGACGACCGGACTGAGGTCCGGCGCCCAGGCAGTCCAGAAGGGATTTGGTCGATGGCTGCCCCTGTCATCGCTATCGCGGTTGTCGCGGTACTGGTCATTCTCGTACTCATGGGTGTTCTTGGAAGCATGTACCGGCGGGTGAGTCCAAACCGGGCACTGATTGTCTACGGTTCTGGCGGCACGACGATCATCACCGGAGGAGGCAAGCTGGTCTGGCCCCTCTTCCAGAGCGCCCGCGAACTATCGCTTGAACTGATGTCGTTCGATGTGGCCCCGTCTCAGGATCTGTACACCGCGCAGGGTGTGGCGGTGACGGTCGAGGCAGTGGCCCAGATCAAGGTGAAATCCGATCCGGAGAGCATCCGGACGTCGGCCGAGCAGTTCCTGACCAAGCCACAGGACGAGCGCGAGGCGCTCATTCGTCTGGTGATGGAGGGTCATCTGCGCGGTATCGTCGGCCTGTTGACGGTCGAACAACTGGTCAAAGAGCCGGAGATGGTCGCGGGGCGCGTGCGCCAGACCGTTGCCGACGACCTGAGCAAGATGGGCCTGGAAGTCGTCTCCTTCACCATCAAGAAGGTGATGGACGAGAAGGATTACATCAGCAACATGGGCCGGCCGGATGTGGCGCGCATCAAGCGAGAAGCCGACATCGCGCAGGCCGAAGCCGAGCGGGATACCGCCATCAAGCGCGCCATGGCGACGCGAGAAGCAGCCGTCGCTCAAGCGCAGGCCGATCAGGAGCGCGTGATCGCTCAGACGGCGTCCGAAACCCGTCAGGCCGAGGCGCAGCGCGACCTCGAGATCAAGAAAGCCGAATACGACGCGGGGATCCGGCATCAGCGAGCGGTTGCTGAGAAGGCGTACGAGATCTCGTCGAATCAGGCACAGCAGCAGGTGGTCGCCGAGCAGATCAAGATCGAGCAGGTGAACCGCCAGGGCCAGATTCAGATTCAGGAGCTGGAGATCCAGCGACGCGATCGCGAGCTCCAGGCGACCGTCATCAAGCAAGCCGAGGCCGAGCGATCCAAGGTCGAGGTAATGGCCGACGCGCAGCGGGAGCGGATGATCCGCGAGGCGACCGGCCAGGCCGAAAGCGTTCGGCTGCAGGGCCAGGCGACCGCCGAGATCGAGCGAGTCAAGGGTCAGGCGGAAGCCGACGTCGTTCGCGCCAAAGGCCAGGCGGAAGCCAATGCGATGCAGCTTCGGGCCGAGGCCTATCAGCAGTACAACCAGGCAGCCATGCTGGACAAACTGCTGACCGCGATGCCGGAAATGGCGCGGGCGCTCTCCGAATCGCTGGCCAACGTTGACAAGATCACCATCGTGTCGACCGGAGACGGCCGTTCCGGCGGCGCCAGTAGCTTGACCGGTGAGATCGCCAAGATGGTGGCACAGGTGCCGGAACTCTTCGAGACCATCACCGGCATGAAGGTGAGCGAGATCATGGGCCGCCTGCAAGGAATCGAGCAGCCGGAGCCGGTCAAGAACGGTCACCTGAAGACGGCGGTGGCGATCGTCCCGGATGAGCCGGCAAAGACGGTCAAGCCGTCCGAGCGGCCGGCCGACAATCCGGCCGACAAACCGGAGTAACCTACCGGGAAAGAGTGAATAGGCTGACGGGCCATCCGAAATTGGGTGGCCCGTTCTTGGTTTCGCTCCACCGGCGTTACCCACGATGCCGGGAGAAAAACTCCGTCAAGGTGACGACCAGCCAATCCGGCCGAGCCCAGGGGATGAAGTGATCCGCGCCCGGGCAGATGGCTAGTTCGGCGTGCGGGATCGCGCGATACATCGAGACCGCGTCCTCGACCGGCAGGTCCGCGTCGCGGTCGCCGAGCACCACCAGCGTTGGAACGTCAATGCGCGCGTACTCCTCAGCGCTCAGTTCGCCTCCGTCAAGCCAGAGCCGGGCCGTCTGCTCCACCAGAGATCGCCACTGCTCATGGCCACCCGGATGCTTGGCACGAAAACGCTCGGCAGCATCGCCGAGCTCCTGATCGAGCACCTCCAGATCGACCTCGCCCACCTCATCCATGCCGAAGAAGGCTCGCACCCAACGGCGGGTCTCCGCTGTGGACTGATAATCCGCCGCACCCGCCGCGAGAGCACGGGCTACGTTAGGGAAACGAGCGCCGACCTGCAACACATGCTGGCCACCGTCGCTCCAACCCGCGATGAACGGCCGATCGAGCTCGAGTTGCTCGATCACCTCCACCACGTCGGATGCGATCAGCGGATAGGTGAGCGAGCTCGCCGGATTCGTCGAATGTCCATGACCACGCACGTCAAGGGTGACAACATGGAACTCCGCGGTCAAGTTCGGAATGAGTGGCAGCCAGTCTCGACCGGTCCCGAGCCCGCCATGAAGGAGAACCAACGGATCGCCATCGCCAAACTCCTCGACGTAGACGCGGGCGCCATCATTAAGCTCGACGCTCCGCGAACGAGCATGTGGCATCTCCTGGCTCGTCATCCCCTGGTAGTCCGATCTGAGATCCATAATTGTAGCCACCTATTCTACTCGCACTCGAACGTCTCGATTGCCGCCCTGGTTGCCGCAGAAATTCCGACTCGATAGAATTATTCAAGTGACTCGAAGTAGTTAGGACGAGCAACAAACGATGCTAACTGAGCAGCAGATCCAACATTTCGTTCATCTGACGCAGTCGCTGGGCCAGCAGCTTGGTCGTCCGGGGGCCGAGGACTGGCCCGACATTGAACTGACGATGAGCCAGATGCGGACACTCCTTTTCTTGACCGAGGAACCACGCCGTATGAGCGAGATCGCCGCCAATCTCGGTTCCAGCCTCTCGTCGGCCACAAGCATGGTCGAGCGGCTTGAAATCAAGGGACTGGTCGAGCGCAGGCATAACCCGGACGACCGCCGCGTCGTCATGTGCCATTTGACCGATCTCGGCCATGGAGACATCGAGCGCTTCTGGCGCCTCCGTCAGTCGCGAATTCGCGCATTGGTTCACCTCCTGACCCCGGGCGAATTCGAGCACGTGATCGACGCCCTTCAGATCATTTCAAACGCGCTCGACCGCGCCAGAGCACAACGGCACCTGAAACGAACGGCGTGCAAAAACTCGCCTGATTGACAAACGAGAAAGCGTGAGCCACGTGGCAAAAGTTGTTGACGTTCAAAGTCTCATCAAACGGTTCGGATCGGTTGAGGCCGTGTCCGGCGTGAGCTTCTCGGTCGAAGAGGGCGAACTGTTTGGTTTCCTCGGCCCGAACGGTGCGGGGAAATCGACCACCATCAAGATCCTGTGCACGCTCTCCAAGTTGACTTCCGGCACGGCCCTGGTCAATGGCTTCGACGTGACGACCGACCCGGATGACGTCCGCCGCTCGATCGGCATTATCTTCCAGGATCCGAGCCTGGACGATCGACTCACCGCCATGGAGAACCTGAACATCCATGGCCGGGTCTACCACCTTACCGGAGAGGAACGCCGAGAACGCGCCGGGACGTTGCTCAACATGGTCGATCTGTGGGATCGCCGGAACGATCTGGTACGCACCTACTCGGGAGGGATGAAACGGCGGCTCGAGATCGCGCGCGGGTTGTTGCACCAGCCGCGAGTCCTCTTCCTGGACGAGCCGACGGTGGGACTGGATCCGCAGACGCGCGAGCATATCTGGAGCTATCTGGATCAACTGCGTCAGTCGACCGGAACGACGATCTTTTTGACGACCCATTATATGGACGAGGCCGAACGCTGCGATCGCATCGCCATCATCGACTACGGCAAGATCGTGGCGGAAGGGACGCCCAATGAACTGAAGAGTCAGGTCGGCGGTGACGTGATCAGCTTACATACGGCCGACAACGCGCTGGCACTGCGCGCCCTGTACGATCAGTTCGGCATTGAGGCCAGCCAGGTCGACGGCACGCTGCGTTTCGAGGTCGAAAGTGGTGAGGAGTTCATCCCGCGGCTGGTCCTCGCGCTGTCGGTGCCGATTACGTCCGTCAACGTGCGCAGGCCAAGCCTCGACGACGTCTTCTTGCGCATTACCGGACGCGAGATCCGTGACGAAGCCGCCGGAGGCGCCGAACAGATGCGACAGCGCGTCCGCGCACGAATGAGGAGATAACAACCGTGGCAATGCAAACATCCACCGCCACGCGATCCGCCAATACGCAGTTCAAACACCAGCACCAGCTGCGCGCCGCGCTGGATGGCGTGGTAACGCTCTGGTATCGCGACCTCATCCGCTTCGTGCGGGATCGAAGCCGGATCATCGGAAGCATGGCCCAGCCGGTCCTGTTCCTCGTGATCTTCGGTGTGGGGCTGTCGCCGGCCATCGGCACGCTCGGTAGCGGCAACGGTGGGCTGAAGTACGCACAGTTCATCTTCCCAGGCATCATCGCGATGTCGGTCCTGTTCACCTCGATCTTCAGCGCCATATCGGTCATTTGGGACCGCGAGTTCGGCTTCTTGAAAGAGGTACTCGTCGCCCCGGTGCCGCGCTGGTCGCTGGTCGCTGGCAAGGCGCTCGGTGGCAGCACGACGGCGATGTTCCAGGGCGTGCTTATCCTGATCTTCGCCCCCTTCGTGGGCGTGGGTTTGACACCGCTCTCGGTACTGAAACTTCTGGTGCTGATGTTCTGTACCGCCTTCGCGCTCAGCGCGCTCGGGCTGCTCATCGCCGGGCGAATGCGGAGCATGGAAGGCTTCCAGATGGTGATGAACTTCTTGATGATGCCGATGTTCTTCCTGTCTGGGGCGCTGTTCCCGCTCTCGAACCTCCCCGCCTGGCTGGCCGTGTTGACCCGGATCGATCCGGTCTCCTACGGGGTAGACGCGATCCGGCAGGTGGTCCTCGGCACGAGCGTGCAAGGCAAGACAACGGCCCATGAGCTCGGCCTCACGCTCTTCGGACATCACCTGAGCCCGTGGGTCGACATGCTCGTCGTGCTCGTCTTTGGCGCAGTTATGATCGCGCTGGCGGTCTCGTCCTTCAGCAAGCAGGAGTAATCTTGAAATCCGGTCGCTCGCCTATGAACCGAGTGACTGATTGAAGAATTGCACGACGCGCTGCTCGTACTGTGCCGCATCCAGGGCGTGCGCCTGCGCGTGGGTCGCGCCCTGAACCCACCAGATCTGCTTCGGCTGGAGCGCGGCATCGTAGAGACGTTGCGCATTCGACGGCCGAACGTCCCGGTCGGCGGTCCCATGGATGATGAAGATGGGACGCGGACTGATCCGGCTGATGACGTCCACCGGGCGAATGTCGCTCACCTTGTATCCCGTTCGCCATTCCACGATCTTCACCGTGACCGGCGCGAACGGGAACGAGGGTATCGGCACGAAGTTGGAAAAGCTACTGGCGATCACGTTCGCCACGTCGCCGTAACCGCTATCTTCGACCACGGCCTTGATGCGCTGATCCCTGGCTGCCGCCAGCATCGTGGTGGCCGCGCCCATCGACAAGCCCAGCGCTCCGATGTGGGATGGGTCCACATCCGGTCTCTTCGAGAGATCGTCGACGACAGATATCAGATCATCCTGCTCGGCCGCCCCGAAGGTGACGGCGCTCCCACCACTCTGGCCTCGAGCGCGCATGTCATAGGTAAAGACGCTGTACCCGGCCCGATTGAGAAATTCGGCATAGGGGATCATCTGATTCTGGTTCGCTCCGTAACCATGCGAGAGGATGATGGTGGCCTTCGAACGCCCGGGGAAGAATCTCCCAGCGAGATCAATCCCAGAGCTTGTGTGAATGGTGACCGGCTCGGCGTGAAGGTTGGGATAATCGTTCAGGTTCCACGAATAGGTCTGACTCTCGGGATGGATTGCGAGTTCGGACCCATAAAGACTGACTCCAATCACGGTCATCAGTGCCAGGACGAATATGGCGATGACGGTAAACAAGCCGATTCGGCGCCAGGAGCGTCGCCACCGAGGACTGGAGGAATTGCCGGTCGAGCGGATCGCGGACTCTGTCACACGAGACTCCTACTTCGCGGCTACTGATCCCATGCACGCAAGGATAACTCGATCATAGTGCTCGAGAAGTGAGAATGAAACTGAACCCGCTTCAAGATTCTCGGGCGAGGTGTGTCAGATACGCGCGCGGTCTCGTCCTTCAGCAAGCAGGAGTAGACATGACCGCCAGGCGCCCTGCTACGATCCGAGCGCGTGGCTGAAGAACGTGATGATGCGTCGTTGGTATTCCGCAGTTTTGAGCGTGGAGGCCTCGACGTGCTCGGCACCCTCAACCCACCAGATCTCCTTGGGCTGGCCTGCCGCGGCGAAATTCTCTTCGGCGTACTCGGGAAGGACCAGCGAGTCGTCCGTTCCGTGAATGAACAGAATCGGCCGCGGGCTGATCGATCCAATGACCTCGACCGGTTGCACGTCTCCGACCCGGGCACCCGTGCGCCACTCGGCGATCTTCACCGTCACCGGTGCGAAGGGGAAGGACGGTAGGTGGAACAGCTTGTGGTAGCTTGTCGAGATAATGCTCGATGCCGAGCTGAAGCCACTGTCGTTCACCAGTGCCTTGATACGCCGGTCATTCGCGGTCGCCAGGATCGAGACTGAGCCGCCAAGCGAGAGGCCCATCGCGCCGATGCGGTCGGGGTCAACGTCCGAGCGGCTGACCAGGTAGTCGACCGCAGAGCAGAGATCGATCTTCTCCTTGGCACCGAGGGTTACTGCCTGCCCGCTGCTCTGACCGCGACTCCGCATGTCGTAGGTAAAGACGTTGAATCCGGCCTGGTTGAGAAAGTCAGCCCAGGGGATCATCTGATCCTTGTTATCGCCATACCCATGCGACAGGACGACGGTTGCCCCATTCGAACCGGGATAGAACCGTCCCGCGAGGGAAAGCCCGTCCGAACTCTTGAAGGTGACGGGCTCTGGAGACAGATCGGGATAGTCCCCGAGCGTCCACCGATAGGTATTCTGTGGCGGACGAATCGCCCAGCCAGATACAACCCAGCTCACGACGAGAACAACCGCCCCGGCGATGAGCATGAACAAGACGATGAACATGCGTTTACCTGCCCATGATGTGAACTGTCGCACCCCTGATCGCCGCACCGGATCGTCACGGACGTACGTCTGCGAGCTGTCAGCGGACGATCGGCTTCGATGATAGCACCCAGGTTGCCAGGCTCAGGCGCCGAGCTTGTCCCGTTTAACGCCAATGACGCGACTCAGAACTCAATGTCACCCCGTTGTAACGTCCGCAACTCTAGACTTGATGTGTGGCGCATTGTGCGACCTCTACCACCGCACGACGGCCTCTGAAGGAGTACACGACCATGGTTACAACGCTCAGCCAAGCCAGACCCGTCACGGAGCCAGCAGTGCATCCGAACGGGAGGACCGCTCTGGCGGAAAGCCGTGAAAAAGCGGTCGAAATCACCGGACTGACAAAGCGTTTTGGCAGCTATACCGCCGTCGATGCGCTCTCGTTCAGCGTACCGCGTGGCTCGATCTTCGGCTTTCTCGGCCCGAACGGGGCTGGAAAGACGACCACCCTCGGCATGTTGCTGGGGCTGGTCCCGATCGACGGCGGCACCGCGACGCTCCTGGGATTCGACGTCCGGACGAACCTCATGCAGGCGCTGGCGCGAACCGGCGCGCTGGTCGAGCGTCCAGCCTTCTATCCCTACCTCACCGGGCGGCAGAACCTGACACTGCTCGCACGCCTGGCCGGTATCAACGACCAGGTCGTCGTCGACCGGTCACTCCATGACGTTGATCTGACCGAGCGGGCGAACGCCAAATTCGGTGGTTACTCGACGGGCATGAAGCAGCGGCTTGGCATCGCCGCGGCGCTCATCAAGCAGCCTGATCTGATCATTCTGGATGAGCCGACAAGCGGGCTCGACCCTGCGGGACAGCTCGAAATTCGCAATCTCGTGCGTGATCTTGCCAGCGCCGGAAGAACCATCCTGCTCTCAAGCCACCTGCTCAACGAGGTCCAGGAGGTCTGCACTCACGTCGCGATCATCGATCGTGGCAAGCTGATCCAGACTGGGTTGCTTGACGAAATTCTGGCGCAGGAGGAGGTTGTCGAGATTCGGGTAGTCGAGGGAGTCGAACAGGCGCGTGACCTGCTCCAGGAGCTTCCAGACATCAAGCGTGTCGAGATCCTCGACGGTCGACTGATCCTGGACGCTCCCGCCGAGCAGGCGGCGATTGTCAACCGGGCGTTGATCGAAGCGGGGTTTGACATTAGCAGTCTGAGCGCACGTCAGAGCAAGCTAGAAGAGCGCTTCCTCGATCTGACGCGCCAGGTCGAGAAGGAGGCCTGACATGACACCCATCGCCACAATCATTCGCGTTGAGATCGCCAAGCTACTGCGGCGCCCGATGACGTGGACTCTCTCGATTATCCTGGTGGCATTGACCGCATTCGTCTACGCATCGCTCATCGTCGCGTTGCTGGCTCCTGAATCGGCCGGAGTCGACACCGCCTCGTTGAAGGAACAAATCCTGTTGCCGGATGGCCTCTTCTTCGCGGCGACCATCGCCGGATCGCTCGCCACCATCATGATCATCATCCTGGCAGCAGGATCGGTTGGCGGTGAATTCGGCTGGGCGACGATCCGAAGCAACCTGATGATGGGTGCGACCCGCACCCGTTTCCTTGTCGGCAAGTTACTGGCGTTAGAACTCTTCGCGCTTGTCTGGTACGTCTTGACAGCCGCCCTTGGCGTGCTCGGAGCGATTGTCACGGCCGCCGCCACGAGCAACCCGGTCGGGTCTGACTATCTCCTGAGCACGAGCTTCGCCGCCGATACTGGACGAGTTCTGCTCCATGCGCTTATCGTGCTGGCGGTCTGGACGTTGATCGCCACGGCGATCACGGTCATCACCGGTTCACTGGCGGCAGGCATCGGTGTTACGCTGGCGGTCGTCCTACTGGGTTCCCAGATCGCGGCGCTGATCGCACAGATCGGCTCGATCGGGATGTGGGTCTCGCGGGTGATTCCCAACAAGGCGCTCGACGCGATCACGTCGCTGGACGCGACGTCGCCACCCAGGTACGTAGCCACCGACTGGGTCTGGATCGTCGCGAGCATCGTCGGCTGGAGTGCGCTCTTCGCGTTCCTGGCCATCCGCCGGTTCCGGTCGATGAACCTGATCGGTAACTCTTGAGCAAATCACAGGAGGACAGCGGCTGCATGCGGAATATCGAGATCAAGGCACGCGTGGAGAACCTCGACGAGGTCCTTCAGCTTGCCCTGCAGTTGGGCGCGCGGGAACAGGGAGTCCAGGTCGACACGGACACCTACTTCCACGTCCCGCTCGGCCGTCTCAAACTCCGCGTACACGAGGGCAATGCCGGTGGAACGTTGATCGCCTACCATCGCCCGGACAGCACGGAGAGTCGTCTTTCGGACTACACGCTCGTCCCTATCGACGACTCAGACGCACTGCGAGCGGCGCTGACGCAGACACTGGGCATTCTGGCGACGGTACGCAAGTCGCGCCGCGTTCTGCTGTACGGCGCCACGCGCATCCATCTGGATGTCGTCGACGGCCTTGGTTGTTTCGTGGAACTGGAGACCGTCCTGAACGGGCAAGCGCTCGACCAGGCCGAGGCAGAACATCGCCATGTGCGCGACGCACTCCGGCTCGATCAGGCGGAGCGTATCGCGGTCAGCTACTGCGATCTGTTCATGGCGCATAGCGGCTGACGCCGCT
This sequence comes from uncultured Chloroflexia bacterium, assembly GCA_963728335.1. Taxonomy (GTDB): domain Bacteria; phylum Chloroflexota; class Chloroflexia; order Thermomicrobiales; family Thermomicrobiaceae; genus CALAGB01. The sequence goes on along the minus strand of CAVSJP010000002.1, from coordinate 1,153,780 downwards.
CTCCTGCAACTCCAGCCACCAGAGGAACGCCGCCCAGCCGCGCCAGCCCGCCCACGCCCCGGCAATCTCGCGCACTTCGGCTTCGCTCGCGTTGCGGCCGAGCCCATAGGCAAAACCGATGACCTTCCGCAGCCCCAGATCGGCCGCGGGAAGGCTGTCGGGCGATCCGAGGCCGCGCATCAGCACGTATTCAGCGGTCCAGCGACCGATCCCCCGGTGCCGCGTCAGTTCGGCGATTGCCTCCTCCAATGGAAGGTCACCTAGGTCGTCCAGCACCAGGTCACCGCTCGCGATCGCCTGCGACAGTCCGATCAGGTAGCTCGCCTTCTGACGGCTGAACTGCCTCGCGAGCAGGTCGGCAGGGTCGAGCGATGCGATGCACTCGGGCTCCGGCAACAGCAGCCGGTCGCGTCCCGCAAGCTGCACGCGTCGACCAGATCGCTCGATCAGCGCCAGTTTCAGACGACGAGCAAACGAGACGTTGACCTGCTGTCCGACGATGGCGAAGATCAACGCCTCGTACGGGTCGGCAACCAGGAGCGGCCGCACCCCTGGACGCTCGTCGAGTAGCTGGCCAAGGACCGGGTCCGCTCGAGCGATCCTCAGAAAAGGGGATGGGTCAACATCAAGCAGGAAGATGTGCTCGATGCGTCGCCGGGCGGCATCGACAAGAGCGGGTGAAACTCGCTCGCCCGTCACGGTCAGCTCGAGTTGGGGACTGTCGACTGATCCAACCGACTGTATCGTCAGCAGCAGGTCGTGACCGTCAATCCGCAGCGCTCGCTCGTAGCGACCGGACTCGATGTCGACCGCCTCCAGCACGGAGGATGGCGAGGTGTCGAGATATTCGAGCGCCAGCCGGAACGAGTAGGGCGGGGTCGGGCGCAGTTCGACGCTCGCCTGCTCGGCACCTGGAAACTGACTCACGAGCGCCGAGGTGTGCGGTCCACACTGAAGCTGAAGACGTCGGGCCGGTTGTAGTGTCCGGCGGCATCGAACGTCAAGCGCTCCTCGACCGCCAGTCCTGGGTCAATCTCCGCCGTCACGATCGTCTCTTCGTCCCAGACGGGTCCGGCCAGATATTCACCGTCAGGCCCGATGATGGCGCTGCCACCACGCTGGATCAGATCATCCGGCCCGCTCGGAATCTCCTGCAGGAGGGGAAGGTCGGCCGGCAGATCGCGGGTGCGGAGCACAGTGCCAGCCGCCAGGACGAAGGCGCGGCCCTCGAAGGCGTAGTGACGCGAGGCGATCTGGTGGACGTCATTGACGTCGGGCCAGCAGGCCACGTGCAGCAATTCAGTCTGCTCATGCATCGCCTGGCGCGTCAACGGCATCCAGTGCTCCCAGCAGAGGAGACCGCCCAGTTTGCCGAGCTCGGTATCGAGGACGAGCAGACCGCTCCCATCCCCCTGTCCCCAGATCATACGCTCTTCATAAGTCGGCATCAGCTTCCGATGGACGCCCAGGAGTGTTCCGTCCGGCGCGAAGAAGAGCTGCGAGCAGTAGAGCGTGCCGCCATCCAGCTCATGCACGCCGATGACGACGTAGGCACGGGCTTCCCGAGCCGCTTCGCCAAGCCGATCAACTTGCGGGCTGGGGACGGTGATGCTATTGGCCACCAGCCGCCGGTAGACCTCGCGCGCTGGACCATGTCCCCAGAGCGCGGCGCCCGGAGCGTCCGAGAGCCAGACTGGGTATCCTGAAATCCAGACTTCGGGAAACGCGATTAGCCGGGCGCCCTTCGCGGCTGCCTGCGCGATCAGCGTGCAGGTCTTTTCGATGGTCGCGTCACGGTCGAGAAAGACCGGGGTCGACTGCACCACGGCAACGCGATACGTCTCCCATGTATCTCCTGGCGGCATCTGATCGTGGTCCTCTCTCAGGCGCGATGTGCGCACTGACTGACCCGATCCGTGCACGTCAACCGTGATGGGATCGGGTCGAAGAGGGCGATCAGGACCACACCCACCGCGTGGCTAGCTGGAGTACCTGTCGCCCTCGCCAACGAATTAACGACCGAAAATCCCCATTACCAGGCACGTTGCTAACGCTGGCCCGGCAACACCTCTTTCGCCGACTCGGCGTGCGGATCGAAATAGAGACGCGGCAGGACCATGGTGTTCGCGCCGAACAGGACGTATTCGTAGGTCGCTTCGCCTCCGTGTCCTCGCTGCGCGTGAATGTCCTGTGGCGGTGGTGGCAGCACCACGGCGTCTCCGGGCTCGAGGATTCGCTCCTCGACCATCTCGACCTGCGCCTCGCCCGCTCCAGTACCGTCGTCGAGTCGCCGCCAGACCTGATACTGGTCGCGTCCCTGGTAGACACCAATGACGCCCCAACTGCCGTGACTGTGGATCGGCGTCATCGCTTCCGGCCCGAACCGCGCCCGGACCAGGATTAGGCCAGAGTCATCGATGTAGAGCGGCTTCGACTGGCTCCCGGTGTGAATGTTGCCCATCGGCTCGTCACCAGCCAGCTCCGGATGCCGCGCCAGTTCCTTCATGTGCCCAGCGATACGCTCCAACCCACTCTGAGTCGGTCCCTCGTCGGCCAGGATCTCCTTGACCTCGCCAATGAAGGAATCGATCGTGTACGTCGCCGTCATCGATTACCCTCCTTGTCTTGAAACGTCCTTGAATATTACCCCGGACGCAGAACCTCGTGAACTTCGAGACGCCAATTACCGCTACGTTCCCAACTGGTCCCGGGTGACCGGGCCCAACATCACTGCGCCGTCGCTGGCGAGACGATCGATCTCTCCTTGGTCGATGCCCATCTCGCTCAAGATCTCGGCCGTGTGCTGTGCGAGCAACGGTGGTGGGCGCCGGATAACGGGAGGCGTGGTCGACATGTCGATCGCCGGGCCGATCAGCGGGATGCTTCCGGCAAGGTCGTGCCGCACCTGTTGGACGATGCCAAGCTCCCGCACGACGTCGCTCTCGAGCGATTCACCGATCGACCAGATCGGTCCACAGGCCACGCCCGCCTCGTTCAGCCGGTCAACCCATGCGGCGGTCGTGCCCGACGCCAAGGCTTCCGTTACCAGCGCATTGATCTCAGGACGGTTCGTAACTCGATCGGCGTTCGTCAGGAAGCGCGAGTCCTCGACCCACTCGGGGTGACCGAGTGTCTGCGCCAGGCGCTGCCAGACTGGCTCACTGGCGACCGCGATGTTGATATGGCCGTCGGATGTCTTGAACGCCCCATACGGCGAGGCGACCGGATGATCGTTTCCCTCGAGACCAGGGTCGTCACCACCAGCCAGATAGCGCCCGGTCTGATACGTCAGGATGCCGATGATCCCGCCCAGCAGCGAGGTGTCGACCCGCTGTCCTGTCCCCGTCTGTAGCCGGCTGATATACGCGCCGAGCACGCCGTAGGCGGCAAACATCGAGGCCAGCACGTCACCGATCGCCACCCCAACCCGGGCCGGACCGGTTTCCGGATGACCAGTGATACTCATCAGCCCGCTCATCCCCTGGGCAACCTGATCGTACGACGCCCGCGTGGCAAAGGGGCCCGTCGGGCCGTAGCCCGAGACCTGGCAGAAGATCAGTCCCGGGTTGACCTCGCGCAGCGACTCCTCACCGAGGCCCAGGCGATCCATCACGCCGGGCCGGAAATTGGTAACGATGATGTCGGCTGCTTCGGCCATCTGACGGACAATACGCGCGCCCTCCGGGTGCTTGAGGTTGATGACCGCACTTCGCTTGTTACGATTGACCGAGAGAAAGTAGGGGCTCTCGCCCGCCACAAACGGCGGACCGTAGCCTCGCGCCGCGTCGCCGTGTGGCGGCTCGATCTTCACGACGTCGGCGCCGAGATCACCGAGCAGCATGGTGCACATCGGGCTCGATACCGCCTGGCCGAACTCCAGCACTCGCACTCCGGTTAGCGGCTGCTTCGGCTGCTCCGTTTGACTCATGTAGCTCCCTCTACGGCATCCTTCACGACTGCGGTATCAGCGGCAGAACGATGTGCGACGGGTGCGCGCGATCGTGATGGATCGTGTTGATCGCCACCCGCGTATAGGTGTTCTGTCCCAGCGGCTCGCCCGTGTTCGGGTTGACATCAAAGCGTGGGAAGTTACTGCTCGACACGTCGAGCCGAATGCGGTGACCGGTGCCGAAGACGTTGCTGGTCGCGTACATCGGGATCTCGACGCGGTAGATCTCGCCGGGTTCCATCATCTCGGCATGCTCACGATTGTTCCGGTAGCGCAGCCGCAGGATTGAATCGGAGACGTTCATATCATAGCCCTCCGGGTAATCCGGGCTGGGCGGGTAGACATCGACCAACTTGACCGTGATATCGGTATCCGGCGCGTCCGACGAGACCCACAGCACCGCCGTGAGCGGGCCGGTCACCTCTACCGGCTCCGAGAGCGGCGCCGTCTGGAAGACGAGGACGTCCTGACGGCTCGACAGGGGCAAATATGGCGGCTCTGCCCCGAAGGTCGTCTCGTTCGGTCGCTGATTCTGCGGTCCGACCGAGGTAATGTTGCCGATGCGCTCCTCCATCGCCATCCGGCCTTCGATAGCGGGATCGACGTCGAGCACGTCAGTCAGCGACGAGATGTTGCCGCCAATGGTCGGCACCGGGTCGTTCGGATCGAAGCAGAACGATGTCTGGCGCGACTCGACGGTCGGCGCCGCGGCGGTCAGTTCACCACGCTCGCCAAGGTAGAACGGCGTGTATTCGGTGCGGGCCAGCGGCCATTCCTGCTCGTCGCGCCAGTGCCCGCCGTGGTACAGACGACCTTCCGGCGTCTTGTGGCCGTCACCCCCACCCATCACGAAGATGCGGACGGGCGGCTCCGCCGACATCTCGTTGTCGATGCGCTTCAACCAGTGATCGAAGAACATCCGGTGGTGGTCGTTGACATCGTCGGCCAGGTTGCCGGCAATCGACGCCTCGGGCCCGAACTCCACGTCGCCCGACCAGGTGAGATCGACGTTCTCACCGCCATGGACCCAGGGGCCCATCATCAGGAAGATCGGTCCTTGCTTGCCCTGCGTGAAGCGGACGTAGTTCTCCAGCGTCGAGCGGGTATAGGAGTCGTACCAGGCGCCCGAGAAGAGGATCGGCACGTCCGCGTGCCGCTCGAAGTGCTCCTCGAAGTCGAATCCCGGCTGCTTCCAATAGTCGTCGTAGTCGCCATGCGTCCAGATGTCGAAGACCCAGCGCTCGTGCATTGGGACGAGCGCCAGCGGCGACATCCCCGGCTTGAGTGGCATGCGCTGCAGCCAATCACGAAAGCGCACCTGCCGCAGCGCCTGGCTGACGACCGGATCGTCCACCTTTGTGCCCGTGACGAGCGCGCGGAATCCCCACGCCATGAAGCGCATCTCGAACGCGCCGTTGTGCCGCACCGAGCTGGTATGCGCGTTCGCTCCACCCTCGTTCACATACATGGCGGCCAGATTCGGCGGATTGAGCGCCGCCAGAGCGTTCTGCACCCAGGCGAGATAGGAGGTGCCGAAGGTACCGACGCGCCCGTTGCTCCAGGGCTGCTGAGATAGCCAGATCATCGTGTCGTAGCCGTCTTCGGCCTCTTGCGCCAGGAAGTAGAACTCCCCCTCGGAGGCATAGCGTCCACGGCAGTCCTGAATGACGACCACGTAGCCGCGTCGCGCGAAATAGAGCCCCTTCTTCTCGACGGTGTTCGGATCGCTCTTGTCGTAGGGAGTCCGCACCAGCAGCGTCGGAAAGCTCCCAGCCAGGGCATCGACGCCGCGCGCCGGCCGGTAGACGTCGGTCGCCAGCCGGACTCCGTCGCGCATTGGCACCATGATGTCCCTGGCGATGACGGCGTCGGTCTCAGGCTCCGCCCCGGGAATCGTCGGCATGGTCATTCACTGCTCCTCTCAACAGGCATCAGGGCATTCTAGCAGGAGCGAGCGAGCGTCGAGCACGCGTTTCCCGGATCGATTTCGGCTGCTACACTGAACGCTTATGAGCGCGCGACTAGCCAGGATGCCGGACGACAATACACCGCAGCTCTCCGACCGGGCACGCCGCAACGTGCTCATCGCGATGATGCTGACAATGGCCCTCGTCGCCATGGACACGACGGTCGTGGCGACGGCCGTGCCGTCGATCGTGCAGGATCTGGGCGGCTTCTCGCAGTTCACCTGGGTCTTCTCGATCTACGTCCTCGTCCAGGCGGTCTCGATTCCAATCTACGGCAAGCTGGCCGATCTCTACGGTCGCAAGCCGATCCTGCTGGTTGGGATCATGATCTTCATCGCTGGATCGATGCTGTCAGGCATCGCCTGGAGCATGTTCGCCCTGATCGCCTTCCGCGCCTTGCAAGGCATCGGCGCCGGGGCGATTCAGCCGGTGGTGACGACCATCGCCGGCGACATCTACACCGTCGAGGAACGCGCCCGCATCCAGGGCTGGCTCTCCAGTGTCTGGGGCATCTCAGCAGTGATCGGGCCGGCGATCGGCGGCTTCTTCGCCGAGTACCTGACCTGGCGCTGGATCTTCTACATCAATCTGCCCCTCGGCGCTCTCGCCGTCTTCATGATGGTCCGCTACCTGCACGAGAACGTGGCACGCAAGCGGCACAAGATCGACTATCTCGGCTCGGCTCTGCTGGCGGCGGGCCTCGGACTCTTCATTGTCGGCGTGCTCGAAGGCGGCGTGCGCTGGGCCTGGCTCTCCTCGACCAGCATCGGCATCTTCGCCGTCGCCATCCTGACGCTCGGTCTGTTTGTCGTGCAGGAGCGGCGCGCGGTCGAGCCGACCGTGCCACTCTGGGTCTTCGGCAGACGTGTGCTGCTCGGCGCCAACCTGGCGACGGCGTCGCTCGGCTTCCTCTCCATCGGGTTGACTACCTTCCTGCCCACCTTCGCCGAAGGCGTCCTCGGGATTAGCGCCCTCTTCGCCGGGTTCATCCTCTCGTCGATGTCAATCGGCTGGCCGCTGGCATCGGCCGTATCCGGACGGGTTTACCTGCGGATCGGTTTCCGGGATACCGCGCTCGTCGGTATCGTCATGTGTGTCGCCGCGGCAATCGGTTTCTACAGCTTCACCGAGTCAGTGCCGATCTGGGCGACGGTCGTCGCCAGCCTGGTGATCGGCGCCGGGTTCGGCTTCCTCTCGACCTCATTGATCGTCGGAGTGCAGTCGTTGATTGACTGGAACCGGCGCGGTGTCGTCACCGGCTCCAACCTCTTCAGCCGCCAGCTCGGCCAGGCGCTCGGCGCGGCGATCTATGGCAGCATCGCCAATGCCGTTCTGCTCAATAGACTCGACCACGCGCCGGCGAGTTTGGCCGGTCAACTGCCGACAACGCTCAACGACGCCAGCGATGCCCTGACCAGCCACAACGCCAACCTCAGTGCTGCTGCCGAGAGCTACCTGCGCGACGCCCTGTATCAGGCCACACACCAGGTATTCCTGACGCTTCTGATCATCGCGATCATCAGCCTGGCCATCGTTCTGCTGACTCCCCGGCGCTTCGAGCGCCTCCAGTTTGCCGAGGACGAGGCGCATGGCAGCCAACGACGCGAGATGGAATCGGCCAGGGCCAGCCAGGACGACTAGGTGCAACAAATACGGTTGGATTAGGTGGGCCGGAATGCGCCGATCACGTAGATGGTGGGTATCCTATTAGATCGGTAATGCGTCGCGTTCGCCCAGCAATAATGGTGGTTGACGAATTGACTCGGTACCTGCGTGTCCGTTCACGCGGGGCCAAAGCCGCCGCGCTACAACGTCAACGTTCACTGAAGGGACGAACGTTTTTCGTGACGTTCGCCGTTCCGTGATCGTGTTGTTGCGAAATCGGTAACTGAAGCCCAGTCCCTTCAGTGGACTTCGTTACCGGTGGCCCGGTGAGTTTACTCCAGGGCGCATGCGGCCAATCGCCGAATCAATTCGTCAAAGACCATAATTGACCGGTCTACAACGACGAAGTCCACTCAAGGGACTGAACGCTACCTCCCTCGTGGGCCGAAGACGGGCATTCCGTCCCACATCTGGCAAAACGCAGTCTGCACCGGCAGGCTTCACTACAGACGATACATCCGCTTTGAAAGGACGTTCCTCGTGGCGATCGACATTCACGCGCACTGCTTTCCCGCGGACTATCTCGATCTGCTCGGTCGCCACGGGGACCCGTCGGTCACGTTCGCGCGGGGCATGGGTGCGGGCGACTCCGAAGAAGAGCTCCAGCAGCGGTTTGACCTGATGGACCGGGCCGGGATCGACAGGCAGGTCCTGTCGATCACCCCACAGCTACCGGTGCTCGACAATGAGTCGGATGCGGTCGAGGCGGTGCGATTGGTGAACGACATCTACGCTGATCTGGTCCGGCGCTTCCCGGACCGGTTCGCCGCGTTCGCGGCGCTGCCACTGCCCCACATCGACGCATCGTTGAAGGAGATGGCACGAGCGCTCGACGAACTCGACATGGTTGGCGTCTGCGTAACGAATACGATCGGGGAACGATCGCTCGTCGATCCCGTCTTCGCACCGATCTTCACAGAACTCGACCGTCGCGGAACGGCCCTGTTCGTCCACCCGGCCGGCAAGTCGGCCCTCTCGCCGCTCATCGCTGCGTCGGGACTGACCTGGCCCATTGGCGCGCCGGTCGAGGACACAGTCGCCGCGACCCAGCTAATCGCTCAGAAGTTCCCGCTGCGCTATCCGGATCTGAAGATCATCCTGTGCCATCTCGGCGGAGCGCTGCCACTCTTGCTCAGGCGACTCGACCATCAATTGAACACCGAGAGCAACGTAGAAACCGAGTTGCCCAGCATGCAGGCTCGCCGCATGTGGTACGACACCGTCAGTCATAACGATCCGGTGGCGCTGCGATGCGCGCTCGACGCACTTGGTTCGAACCAGCTCGTGCTGGGAACCGACTTCCCCTACTTGACCGGTGACTGGTTCGCCGGAGCCGTCTCCTACGTTCGCGAGATCGGACTCGAGGACGGGGCCGGCCAGCGCATCTTGAGTGATAACGCCTGTCAGCTGCTGGGACTGACCGAGACCGGCTGAGTCGGCTGATCTTCCGCCCCAACGAGCCCGTAGTCGACGATCTGCCCATCCTGCATGCGGATAATCCGGTCGCACATTGCGCCGATCCGTGGGTCGTGTGTCACCACCACGAAGGTCTGCCCGTTCTCAACGTTCAACGTGCGCATCAACTTCATGATCTCGTCGGCGGTCTCGCTGTCGAGATCCCCAGTCGGTTCGTCAGCCCAGACGATCGCCGGATTGTTGACGAGCGCGCGGGCGATGGTCACGCGCTGCCGCTGTCCGCCCGAGAGCTCCACCGGTTTGTGCGAGGCTCTATCCTCCAGGCCGACCTGCGCCAACGACGTCATCGCCCGCTCTCGGGCATCACGAGAGTTCACACCGCTCACGAGGAGCGGAAGCTCGACGTTCTCAACGGCGCTGAGCACCGGTAGCAGGTTATAGAACTGGAAGATGAAACCCATCTCTCTGGAACGAAAGGTGGTGCGGGCCGTATCTGGAAGCCGTGAGAGATCCATGGCGGCAATGTAGATAACACCCTCGTCGACGGTGTCGAGTCCGGAGAGACAGTTCAGCAGCGTCGTCTTGCCGCAGCCGGATGGCCCCATGACGGCGGCCATCTCACCCCGCTCGATCGTCAAATTGACGCCGCGAAGCGCCGGCACGCGCACCTTGCCGGTATCGTAGGTCTTCACGACGTTTTGCGCTTTGATGATGGTATGTGCGCTCGTCCCATCCACTCGCGGACGTTGGCCCTCCGGCTGCACGTTCATGCTGATAGATCTCCCCAATGCGCGCCTACTCAGCAGCACCACTCGCTTCGTTCCGTCGTGAAATCAACGGTCGCGCGTTCACTCCGGTTGCACGTTCGGTCTGTGGACTCGCGAAGGCCGGTTGCACGACAATTGTGTCGCGGCAATCGACGTGCCCCGCGCCTGGGCGACCCGCATGTCGCACCACGTGACTAGCCGCTGCGATCCGGCAAAGGTGCCTTGGAGGTCAAACGATGCGTTTCAGTTATCACGCCGAACTGCTACGGCGCTGTCCAGAACTGGTGGCGGGGGTAGTTTGGGCTGATGGGCTGACCAACCGGGACTCCAGCGACGAGGGAGACCGGTCGCTGGCAGGCGCCGAGATGCTGACCCGCCGCCGGTTTGAAACTGTTCCCGCCATCGCGAAGTCCGATTCGATCGCCGCCTGGCGCCAGGTCTATTCCCGCTTCGGAGTGAAGCCCAATCGTTACCCGTGCGCCGCGGAAGCACTGATACGCCGCGTGGTGGAATCGGGCGCGCTACCGCGCATCAACGCGATCGTCGACATCTGTAACGCGGCGTCACTCTCCTACGGCATACCGGTCGCCCCGTTCGATATCGACACGGGCGGCGGAGACTGGACCGTTTGTTTTGCAAACGGGACTGAGACGTTCCTGCCAATCGGCTCCGTGCAGGCAGATCCGGTCCCGGCGGGTGAAGTCATCTACGTCGATGAAGACGGCGCCGCCCGGTCACGACGCTGGAACTGGCGACAGGCAGACAACGGCAAGGTCTCCCTCGCGACGACTTCGCTGCTGATCACCACCGAAGCGGTTCACGCCTCGGCTCGCGAAGCGGTCGAGGGCGTCCTGGCCCATCTCGAGGAGTGGATCCCGTCCATTCTCGGTGGGACGGTTCGATTCGAAATTCTCGACAGCGACCATGCGCTCAGCGAACGCGCACTGAACGCCTGAGTGTCCGCCTGCGCGACAAAGCGAGGCGGGTCTGATAGCCCGCCTCGCACATGAGATCATCGCTTTTGGGGATCGCCAGACCGGAGTTACGAATTCCGCTTGACCGGCTTCGGCGGCACAGCGCCTTCCGGCAGGGGCGCCTTGTACGGCTCGCCCGCGGTCGCCTCGACGAAGTCTTTCTTGGCCTGCTCGATCAGCGAGGGATCGAGCGCCAGCTCAGCGGCGGTGACCGCCATCGCCTTGGCGGCGTGCAACATGCCCTTGTGGCCGATCGACATGCCGCCGGTCGCGGTGATCCCCCAGCTGTGCCCCGTCACTCCCGCCGGGTGACAGGTGGTGCGCGCCTCCACGGTCGGCACGATCCAGCTCACTTCTGACACGTCGGTCGAGCCGGACATCACCCGGCCGAAATCCTCGGGAGGGAAGATGTCCGACATCAGCGGCTGCTCCAGTGCCGTCTCCGGGAGTCCATCACGTTGGATGCTGGCTCGCCGGATCCGCTCGGGGTAGCCCTCGGCCACGGCCTTTCCGAAGGCTCGCTCCTCAGCGTTGAAATCGATCGGGCCCAGCGCATTGAAGACATCACTCATCACGCCGACCAGGGCGCGGTTCGGCATCAGGTTATGAATGCCGTAATGATCGTGAATCGTCAGCTTCGTGTCGGTCATCATCTCCGCGCCGTGTGCAATACGGATCACGCGCTCGGTCAGCTCATCGACCTGATCTCGCTTGGGCGCGCGAACGTAGTACCAGACTTCGGCTTCATCCGGCACGACATTCGGCTGACCACCTCCGTTGGTGATGACGTAGTGGATGCGTGCTTCCTGCATGATGTGCTCGCGCAAGAAGTTGACGCCGACGTTCATCAACTCGACCGCGTCGAGGGCCGAGCGTCCATGCTCCGGAGCACCCGCGGCATGGGCCGTCTGACCGTGGAAGTGGAACGTGATGTGGTCGATCGCCAGCGAACTCGAGGTCGAGACCGTGTTCTTGGCGGCCGGGTGCCACGTGATGGCCACGTCCAGATCGTGGAATACGCCGTCACGCGCCATGAAGACCTTGCCGGCACCGGTCTCTTCCGCCGGACAGCCGTAGTAGCGGACGGTACCTTGTTTCCCGTTGGCTTCCAGCCACGCCTTGAACGCCACAGCGGCTGCCAGCGACGCGGTGCCCAGCATGTTGTGGCCGCAGCCGTGCCCGGGACCACCCACGACCACCTGCTCTTGCGTCGTGGTCGCCGTCTGTGACAGGTTCGGCAGCGCGTCGTACTCGCCGAGAAATCCGATCTTCGGGGAACCGCTCCCCCACTCAGCCATGAAGGCGGTCGGCAGTCCACCGACGTTCGCGGTGATCTTGAATCCTTCGCCCTCGAGGAACGTCGATTGAAGATCACAGGCGTAGGTTTCGTCGAGCGCAACCTGGGGATGCGCCCAGATGTCGTCCGACATGGCGATGAAGCGCTGCTGGCGCTCTTCGAGCCACTCGGCCGGGCTCGTGTCTTTGGGCATACGTCACTCCTCTATATAAACGCGGGGCAAGCTTCGCCGCGCGTCCTCCCGTCTCCGGGCATTGTAGCCGGACCGACCGGATTTCTGTCCACATTGCCCTAGGACCGCGTGCGGCCCAACCAGCGATGTCGATTCATGCGCTAAGATGGTTCACACAATTATCCTGCTCGCCATCATGACAATCGGTGAATTGAGCCGTCATGTTCGATCGTGACAAGCAGCGGCAGATGACATCCAGTCTCGAATCTTCGTCCGATTTGCCCGAACAGACCGCGGTGCGCGCTACCCTGCGTCTCCTCTTCGACAGCGCGACGGCCGACCGGCTCGCCGGACGGGCGGGCTCCCGGCTGGACCGGCTCATCCGGAGTGCGATACGTCAGTGGACGATCGAACGCTGGTTCGGCCGGATTTCACGCGGCACCGGCACGCCTGGGGACCAGCCACCCCTCAGCGCGCGCGCAAACCTCCCCGCCCGTGGGGCGGTCGCGCTCGCCTTCCAGCTTGGACTGGGCACCACCGGCGAGTTCCTGGCCAGCGCGACGGACGCAAGTGTCAGTCAAATCGGGACTGATCTCTTTCGTGCCCGTCAGGCGATGGCGAGCCGTGGCGCGGGATCCTGCGGCCAATTCACGTCCGCCATCGGTCGGTACCGCGACCCGTCGCTCGCGATAAACGATCGAGCCACGCTGATCCATCACGCGCAGCACTGTGACGCCTGTCGCCACGCGATCGAGCGGTTTCAGGTCGTCGATGCTCAACTGCTGGATCGCATCGAACGCATGACCGACACGCTGCCGGATGCGTCAGAGACCAAATCGAGATCCAGTCGTCGTCGGCTTCTGGCCGCCATGGTGCTCGTCCTGGCCGTCACTGCTGCAGGAATGCTCGTCAGCAGCTTGCAGCACGGTCCGACCGCGTCTCCTGGCACACCAGTCGCTGCCGCCGACAACCTGACCGGCTGGATTCTCCGGCAGGATAACAACGGCGCGGTTACCGCCATCAACCTGGCGACCGGGCTTCAGGAGTCGGTTGGGCCGCCCGATGCCCAGACTGCCAGCCTACAGTACACTCCCGGCACGGCCATCCTCTCACCCAACCGGCGGCTGATTGTCCGCCAACAGCCGGTTGGCCAGCCGAACCCCCATGACGAGTTGACCGTCTTCACGGTCGATAGTCAGGTGGTCCAGACGGTGGAGTTTCAGGAAGGGCTCAACTGCCACCTGGATGGTTGGCTCGGGAACGACACCGTGCTGGAGGTTATCGAGCCGCAGGGGAACATCAATCAGCCGTTCAACGACTACGTCACTGGACTGCAGCAAGGCTCGACCGTCGTTGCCGTGAACGTGCTGACCGGCAAACAGCGCGAGATCTTCCGTGGGTCGGTCGCCGCGGTCTTCCCCTCGCCCGATCAGTCATTGGTCACGCTGAGAACCTGGGACAACGCGAACGGCGGCCCGGCCGTCTTCGAATTGAGACCACTGTCGGACAACGCGATCGGTGATCCAGTCGCGCGAATCACACTGGGAGACGGATCCGACCCGGTCTGGGCGCCGGACAGCAGCCATTTCTACGCTGCCCTGAATCCCCAGAGCATCAGGCCTACGGCCACGCCAACGGATGTCACCCCAACGCCTGGTGTGCTGTCCATTTCCCAGCTTCGCACCGTCTCGATCGATCGAAACGGCAACGTCTCCGACGTCCCGGCTCTTTCGGGTAGCGAGCCCAACTACCCGCTCGCCATCTCGCCGGATGGCGCGGCCCTGTTCCGCGCCTCGATTGTGCCAGGCACGGAAAGCGATCCAGCCCAGTGCCGGCTCTGGCGTACCGACCTCGCCAACGCCACCTCAACCGCGTTGACCGGCCCGACGACCTGCCTGCCGCAACGCGGAACCTGGTCACCCGACGGCACGACCTTCTTGATCGAGGTCTGGCACCCGTTCCTCATCGCCTCGTCGGTCGATAACTCGGCGCTCGGCGACGTCTGGAGCACATCGATCTCGGCGGTCTTCCCTGATGGGCAGATCGAACGCGTCCGCAACCAACTTGGCGACCAGTTCTACGCTGGGCTTGTCGGGTGGTTACCGGTTGGCGAGCTCCGCGATCACACATCCGCTGAGTCAGGTAGCCAACCGGGCGAGACCAGGACGGTCGACTTCAGCGAGCCTCAACTCGCGCTCGACTCGTCGAGCAGCGCCAGCCCGGACGGCGCCTACGTCGTCCTGCACGACGGCGCCAACAACGGCCCGCTCATCTGGAACCGGAGCAGCAGGTCCGCGCGTCGCCTGCCGCCGGGGACCGTCGATCTCTCGTGGCTGCCTCAGAGCGACATGCTGATTGGTGTCGGGCGAATTGGAACCGGCCAGCAGCAGAATCTGAGCCGATTGATGACCTTCGCCCCGCAGTTCGATCGCTCAGTGCCCTACTTCGACTTCCGTTCCTACGACCCAGCCGGAATCGGCGAAAGCACCACCAAGCACTACGCGGCGCCCAGCTTCTCGTCCGACGAGGGCGCGCTGACCTTCTTCGTCGTCGATTCGCGCTCTGGCACGGTCGATCTCTGGCTGGCTGAATATGGCTCTGTGCCGCGCTCGGTCCATAGCTGGACCGTCCCGCCGGGCAGCAAGCTCGACATTGCGCCCGTCGCTGCCTGGATCGACAACCGGACGCTCCTCTTCGCCGAACCAGGTGACTGGAAGGACGGTCTGCCGCGCCAAACTGAACTACAGCGTCTTTCGCTCAACGACGACGGGACAAAGAGCGTTTCCACGCTCACGACGCTCCACACGCACGGGAACGAGCGTGGAGTTGAACTCCGCGAGCTTGCGATCGGCCAGCGCTCCAGCGCGATCGCCTACCGCCTCCGTCACTTCACGCGCTCTTCGACCGATAGCGGTTACTTCGATAGCGTCGCGATCGTGACGCTGGCGCACCCGACAGCCCAATCGAACTCTCGCGACAAGGCTCCGGGGCCGGGCTCGACTGGTCTCCGGACGGGAAGGTGCTCACCGCCGCGTTCCCCGGCCAGATTCGCTTCTATTCGACGACTGGAGAGCTGCTCGGAAGCATCGATGGGCAGACCGACGCAGAGTCTCCTGTCTGGGTCAGTTCATCGCAGGTCTGGTTCACCGCGAAGCGAGACGGGGCAGACCGGGTGGTGGAGGTCGGTGTGCGGTGAGGGGAGTCTCCGTTGCACTTCATCGGAGGACCGCTGGCGGTTGTGGAACCGGTCCGTGGAAGAGGAAGGCATGCCACGCCCCCACGGTGAGAAGCGACCAACGAGATCTCAGGATCACAACCTACCGTGCAGGCGCTGTTATTGTTGTCCGTGGTGAAACCTCGATAGACGCCGCATGGAGCCGGGCTGAAAGCGGCTTTCTTGTCCATGAATGAGCGGGAATCATGATCAACGACGTCAGTGCCGTGGTCTGGAAGGAATCGCGAGAGCTGCTACGAGGTGGCAGCCGCGGCAGGTTCGCACCATTGATATTGGTCGGCATCTACGGCATCGTTTTCCCGATCCAGGCAGGCCGCAGTTGGGTAGATTCATACGATATGGTCGCTCTGGCGCTCATTCTCCCCGTCTTTCTGGTGTTGGCCGTCGTGGCAGATTCCTTCGCAGGGGAGCGCGAACGTCACACGCTCGAGACGCTGCTGGCCAGCCGGCTCTCGGACCGAGCCATCCTGCTCGGGAAAGTCAGCGCGGTGGTGATCTACGCCTGGGGACTGACAATCGCGAGCATGATCGTTGCGCTATTCGCGGTGAACGCGACAGCCGCTGCCGGACATATCCTGCTCTATTCGGCCGGCCGCGCTGCGGCCATGTTCGTTCTGACCTTCCTGATGGCGCTCTTCGGCGCGACCATCGGCGTGCTGGTGTCGCTTCGCGCCGCAACCGCGCGACAGGCGCAGCAGACGTTGACCATTGGCTGGATCGCGATCGTGTTCCTGCTCGCGTTCGCCGTACGGGACATGTCGCGCACGAGTCGTGCGCAACTGCTCCACTGGTTCAACGGTTTGAATCAGACCGAGGGAACGATAGCCCTGATCGCGGCATTGGTGCTGATCGACGGCATCGTGATGACGATAGATGCCGTCAAGTTTCAGCGCGCACGTCTCATCCTTGACTGATCCGTCTAACAATCTTCGCGCACCGGTTCGCTCAACTGGATTTGTGCTTGCGAACATGGTCCATTCCTCATGAGTCTTCCCGTTCGATACACCGCCTGAGGAATGGATCACGGGCTCGGGTTTCCGCGCGCGTGGCACGCCAGAACCGTGTCTTGATCCCTGCGTCGTGCTGCATGCATTCGGCGCACTCGCATGGCATCTCGGAGTCGAGAAGGACTTCCGACCGGCGAAAAAGGCGCACCCCGCGCTGGTCGTCGAAAACGTGCCGGCGCTCAAGGCGCGGCTCGAAGGCTACGACCCAATTGGCGACCGCCTCGAACTCCTCGAAGAGACCGAACCCACGGTACCGGTGGTCCTCCGCCGTCGCCTCCACGGCGGCTCTCGCCAACCAGATCTACGCTACGCCCCCGGAAGATGCTCGCGGTGGTTGAGAATGGCCTCGAGCGCGAGGTCGCGGTTCTCGAGGTAGGCGGCAAACGTCGGCGGTGTATAGATCAACGGCGCGATCCAGGTCCGGCTATCGGTGGGCCACGACGTATGCCAATAGAGATCCGAGACGTTGAGCCAGATCCGGCTATACGGCAGCTGGATTGGACTCTCCTCGCCGATCGAATTCGGGCGCCCGCCGGTCGGCTCTCCAACGAAGATCGCGTTGGTGTGCTGCTCAATCAATGTCGCAGTGTTTTGCGCCGCCGAAAAGGTGCGCCGTCCAATGATGACGTAGAGCGCGCCACGCCGGTTCAGACGACTGCCGATCAGCCCGTACACGAGGGGCAGCATCAGGAACGTGTTGCCCCCATTGTTCCAGCGCAGGTCAACGACCAGCCGCTCGGCTCCAGTGGACTCGATTTGCGCGAAGAGCCGTTGCGTAAAGTCTGCCAGCGACTCGGCGGGGTCATCGCGCACCCGGTTGAACTGAGCATAGACCGTGCGGCCATCGGACAGCGACTCAAACCAGTAGGTGACACCGGTGTGCTTGAGATAGTGCGGCAGCGGCGTGTCCAGGTTCGCAGGCAACCAACGCCAGTTCGCAGGAACCTGGAAGGCGTTCCACAACACGCCGCTGGCCTGGTCGAGATCGGCAGACAGCGTTGCCTGAAGCGTCGATCCCGCCCGCAGCCGCAGAGTGAGCACGGTCTGACGTGGTTGCTCGATCAGCCCCAGTGCGTGGAGGATGGGCAGCTCTCGCAGGCGATAGGGCACGATCTGCTTGAGCCACTGTTCGTTGTCACGGCTGATCGTCGGCTTGAGACCTTCGACCAGCTCGGGAAGTGCGTGACCGTCAAAGTGAGTCACCGCAGCCCCAAACAGGTCCGCATGCTGCTCCGCGGCCGCCACGACAAAGAGCCCCTCCTCGAACCAGGAGAATTGCAGCGGAAGGGTGTACTGCAGCGGCAGATTGTCGTCCGGCGGACTCACGTTTGAGTGGCCGTCGCCAACGAGTGTGATGAGTTTCTTCATCTCCACGTACAGCTGGACGTCGTCGTACGTCGAGATTGCGGCCCGCAGTCTACTGACCGCCCCGTCGAATTCGGCCTCCGTCACATGCCGAAAAGGCGCGTAGCCCTTGCGCTTCACTTCGCGGACCAGTAGATCGAGATCAGCACTCCATCCTTCCTCGCGCGACAGAGCGCCGGTGTCCACCAGCCCGACGAGCGCACGAAAGCGTGGGTCCTCATGGAGTGTCGCCAAATCCGGCTGCACGTTGACGCCACCATCCGCGCCCGACACAGTCGCGTCAATCTCAACTGGCGGAGTCACCGATCGGCGGCTCCATGACTGAAGTTGCCGCTTCTACTCTCATACTCTCCAACAACTTGGCGTATAGTTCGTCAACCTCATCCCGGATGGGTGAGAGCGGGGAGCGAGCATGAGCGCGAACACGCTGCGGGTTACGGTCATCGGCGCCGGCATCGGCGGCCTCGCCACAGCGACGGCCCTGCACCAGCGCGGGATCAGCGTGCAGGTCTTCGAGCAGGCGTCGCGTCTGGGTGACGTTGGTGCCGGGGTAGCACTGTGGCCGAACGGCATTCGGCACTTGCGGCGGATGGGCTTGGGCGCGTCCGTCGCGCGCTGGGGTGCGCGCTGGGTCGATACGCAGTTTCGTCGCGCGGATGGGAGCGTCATCGCGCCGATGCTGTGGGGTATCCCCGAGCCGGAGGTTGAGGCCTACGGCATGCACCGCGCCGACTTGGTGGACATGCTGGCAACGGCGCTCCCGAACGGTATCGTGCAGACGGGATATCGCTGCGTCAGTTTCGAGCAGGAGGCCGAGCAAGCCGTCGTCACCTTCGCGAACGGTGAACGCGTCGCTACGGATGTCGTCGTGGCGGCCGACGGGATGCACTCTACGCTGCAGCCATACGTGGTGCCACCCTCCCTGCCGATGTTCTCCGGTTCGATCGCCTACCGCGGACTGGTCGCCGCCGAGCGCGCGGCGTGGCCGGCAGGACAGGTCCGCCTGTGGGTCGGTGAGGGTCGGCACTTTCTTGCCTACCCGCTGCGCGCCGAGCAGCTCGTGAACTACGTCGGCTTCGTGCCGACCGACGAGCAGATGCAGGAATCGTGGTCGGCGCCGGGGAATCCGGCGGCGTTGGCGCAGGAATTTGCCGGCTGGGACCCACAACTCACGGCACTCATCGCACACATCGACCTGACGTTTCGCTGGGGGCTTTACGACCGTGAGCCGCTCGCGCGCTGGACGAACGGACGGCTGACGGTTCTGGGCGACGCGGCGCACCCGATGTTGCCCCACGCCGGGCAAGGTGCCAACCAGGCGATCGAGGATGCGGTCGCGCTGGCCACGCTGCTGAAGGGCGTGGATCGGATGACGGCCCCACAGGCGCTGCAGGTGTACGAGTCCGTCCGGCGCGAGCGGACGGCACAAGTGCAGCGCGGCTCGCGCACCAGTGGCGCTCGCTACGAGGCGCCCGACCTCGCGCACGAGAGCCGCGACCGCCAACTGGCCACGCAGTACCGCGACCGCTACTGGATCTACGAGTACGACGTCGAACTGGAGGCGGCCACGGCGGCCGCCCGGTTAGCGGTTGACTAGATTTCTCCTGACGGCCCGGCGTCTGCGATTACCCCTTGCGTTTCGCCTGCACCATCTTCATCGGCGCCGCGAGTTGTACCCACGGTGGCAGCCATCTTGGTGCGGGCGCCGCGGGGCATAGGGTGGTATGCGCATGCTTTTGCCTCGTCGTCGACCTGCTGGTCATCACCATTGCCTTTACCACGACGCTCGGCTCTCTATTGCTGGGGTGTCTCAGAACCGGCAAATTTGAGGCTCGGACGGCGGTGGCACGCAAACCACACTGTGCGCACTGTGTTTGAATCAGTGGCTGGATCCGGCATCGTACATTGCCACATCGCGCGCAAGAGCTTTGACAATCTCCTCGGCATGATTACACAAGATTGACAAGTGACCTTCACCGGGTACGAACGTGAGGCGGCTTCCTGGGACCGCATCAGCCATGTACCGAGCCATCGCTGGAGGAGCGTTCTGATCCAGATCGCCCTGCCAGAATGAGACCGGCACGGAGATTTCGTCGAGTGCGAATCCCCACGGCCGTACTAAGAGCGTGGTATCCAGTGCGGGGCCGGATGGACCTTGGCGACCCATTTCGAGCATCAACTGTCGAAAGACCTGCTGGATGTGCGGACGTGCGAGCACGGCCCGGTCAGGGGGTGGCAACGTCGACCTCACTTGCGCGAGGAATCGATTCGGGAGGAACTTGGCCGTGAGCCGCATCATGCGGAGTACGATCCGAAGCATGCGAGGATTTGTAGCGGCGAGCGCGAAGAATTGGCGATCAGTATCACTCATTCCATCGAGTACTCCGGGCACGTCGTGCGGAGACTCGCCCGCCACGATCGTGACCGCCGTCAACCGATCCGGAATTGCTCGTGCGCAGGCCAGTCCATAGGGGCATCCTGCCGAGACCGCCATGACCGCAAAGCGATCGATATCGAGGTGTCCAGCAAGCGCGAGTACATCGTCCGGCCAATCACAAATATGCCGGTCTGGTTGAAAGGGAGTACGCCCGACGCCGGGTCGATCCGGAACGATCAGTCGGATGCCATACTGTGCAGTGACGGCGGCTGCGTCAAAGAGGGCGACTTCAACGCGACAACCGGGCATCCCATGGAAGTACATGACGGGGATCCCACTTCGAGGACCAAATTCATCAAAGTTCGGCACCGGTCGCGCGGTCGGCATCAGTCATCATCTCGCTGTGCACTCATGATTTTGGTCGCCCCCTTGATCTTCATTATAAGGCTCAAGATGAGCTCCACCGGTATTAGTTCTGTTCGGCGACATCACGGCGCCAACTCACCAGTTCCGGCGCGACCGGCTGATCGTCGAAGTCATGCCGCTTCGTGTGCCGACGCGGAATCGCGTCAAATAGCATCCCGTTCCTGCTGCTCTTCGTGGGTTCCAGCAAGTGATGCGCTGACTGTGTCGTAGAGTCTCACAAACCTCCCTTGTGAGACGCCATGAACAGAAGTGCTCGAAATCCCTCGATTTCCGCGTGAACCGTGTCCCGAAATCGCGTCTCGAAATCTGTGTTTTGATAATGGCAGTTGGCGCCGGCTTTTGCGACGGCGTCGTTCTCTTCGTGGTTTGTTGGGGAGATCGGATCCGATCAGTCCTCTTCCCCGTGGTCACGGCGGTAATCGAGCAGTTTCTGCCGCACTTCGTGGGGGGTCATCTCGCCGATCTCGATGCCGAGGAGTTCGCCGAGCTTGGAGCGACTGTCGTATCCGAGGCCGCGCGCCCACTTCCAGAACTCGGTCCAGCTGTAGTCGGCCGGTTCGAATGCCTCTCGCTCGGTCGTCTCGACCTCCTCGCGGATTGGTCGGAGACGTGTCGGCGTAGTCTCGATCGTTTCGATCTGGTCGGCCGGTTGTTCAATATCATCCGGTTCCGGCGGCGCGACCACCCGCACGCGAGTCGGTTCGGTCGTCCGCAACGGCTCAATAGGACCAGCCTGGGGAAACGTGTCGTCGGTCGTGACCTGGGCCTCTTCAGCGGTGTCGAAGTCGAGCGCGAACTGCGTGCCGTAGCCCAGCGCGGCCAGCGCGCGGCCGATGGCCTTGGTCTCCGCCTTCTCGATGTAGTCGGTGAAATCGGCGCGCGCCTCGCTGCCGTAGCCAGTCGCACGACCTCCGTTCGGTAGCGTGACCTCTGCCCGGAAGACGGCCGCATTGTTGTCGTTGGAGATCATGTCGGTGATGACGTGGGCATCGGGGTGCTCGCTCCGAAGCCAGACCAGGCGCCACTTGACGTCGAGGTACTCGACCTCGCTGCCGCGCACGCGGATGCGCCGCAGGTACGTGCGCGGGTCGAACGGCTTGGCGGTTTCGCCGCGTCGCGCACCATTATTGGACGAATCTGACTTCTCTGGCATTTCACACTCTCCCGATCGTCGATCCGGGCATCAACGTGTGTCAGTACAGGCGAGCTGGCTCTGGCTGCTCACGGCGTTTGCGCAGGTAGCGGGCGATGCCGTCCACCGTCATCTGATACGCGGTCGCGACTTCGTAGGGCCGGACCAGGTCGTCACTGCCAGTCGCCGCCACGATCTCGGCGTCACCTCGCTCCTGCAGTTCCGCCGTCACGACCTGCGTGTCTCGCTCCTCGGCCAACCGAGCATCGGCCCAGCCTGACCAGAAGAAGAGACGACTCAACAGGTCGTCCAAATGCCAGCCAATGTCATCGAACCGGCCAAAGTGGGTTAGGTAGAAGCGTGTTGGGTTCAGCTCGCGCAGCTTCTGGATGCTCTCACGCCAGAGTATCAAGTCGAGCTCTGGCGGCACCGTCGGCGGCCGGACATACGGGGCCGAATCGAGTCGCACTCCGCCGACATCCCCGGTGAAGACGGCCCCGGTCGCGGGTTCATGATAGGCAATGTGATGCATTGCGTGGCCAGGCGTGAACCGGGCGACAAGCTCACGCCCGCCGGCCGTGATCCTCGCGCCGTCCTCCAGCACGTCGACGCGATCTTCCGGCACCGGCGCGACCTCGCCCCACAGATCGTCCATGCGATCACCATAGATCCGGGTGGCGCTGGCCATCAGCTTGGATGGGTCGATCATGTGCGGCGCGCCAATCGGATGCACCAGCAGGCGCGCTTTCGGCAGGCGGCGCATCAAGACCCCGGCCGAGCCCGCGTGATCCAGGTGAATGTGCGTCACGGCTAGCTGCGTGATGTCTTCCGGATCGTAGCCAGCTTCGCGCACGCCTTCCAGCAAAGTGTCGATGGTCGGGGTGGCGCCTGTTTCGATCAGCGTCAGGTCATTCTCGCCGGCCAGCAAATAGGACGCGATAACGCCCGGCACGCCCTGGAATCGATGGTCGATGACGTAGATGCCGGATTCGAGCTCTCTCGCGATCGGTTCTGACATGCTCTTCTCCTGAGATTCCGCGCATGAGGGTTAGCGACAGGGCGCTCATCCAATAGGAACGGAGACGCAAGGGCCGCCTGACGCGTCGGGGCACGACGGATCAATCGTAGCAGATTCGTGGCATTTCCCGAATGAGATGGCGCCCTACCAGTCTCGTTCAGTCCGCACGGTCAGCCCATCATAGGCAAGGTCGACGTTGGGTGGCAGAGTTTCGACTGACGGCAGCGTGCGACACGTCGTGGCTGACGTGCACAATGTACGCCTGGCGCGGGCGAACTTCGTTGATGATGTCGAGCGCCTCCCCGATGCTCAGGTGCGTCGGGTGCGGTCGGGGCCGCAGCGCGTTGAGGATCAGGACGTCGGCGTCGCGCATCAGATCGATCGAACTCCCCGAGATCCCTTTGGCATCGGTCACGTACACCAGCGGACCGAAGCGGAACCCCTCGACCACCCAGCGGCCGTGGGTAACCGGAATCGGCACGATCTCCCGTCCAAAGACCTCGAAAGGACCATCGAAGACATGCAAGTCGAGGTCCGGTTTCCCACCGTAGAACGGAAACATGTCGTGGAAGGCGTAGTCGAAACGCTCGCGAAGGAGTTTGGCCGTTCCGGTATCGGCGTAGACGGGCAGGTGAGCCTGATTCAGTTCGTTGAACCGGCGAAGGTCGTCCAGCCCGGCCACATGGTCGGCGTGCGCATGTGTATAGAAGACGGCGTCCACCTGTCGGACCCCCGCGCGGATAGCCTGCGTTCTCATCTCGGGAGACGTGTCGATCAAAATCGACTTGCCGTCGAAGCGGACGACGGATGAGGTCCGACCTCGCCGGTCTCGCGGATCTTCCGACGTGCAGACCGGACAGGTGCAGCCGATCATCGGAATCCCATTCGAAGTACCGGTCCCCAGAAATGTCAGTTCAACCATCACTCAGCAGTCCTCGTTCGCTTCATTCCGGCAAGTATACCCAGCGGTCCGGAAGACACAGGATAAAACGGGTGGTAAAGACGGTACTAATGGGCCGATTGAGCAGGGGTACCTGACGCCCGCTCTTCGCTATCATCTGAACAGGCAGTGTTCGCATGGAAGCGTCCCATTGTCCAGGTAAGGATCGTCCGTGCCGTGATGCCAACAGATGTAGGACGACAGCAGAGTGAAATGAACGATCAACCAGATCGCCGGGCAGGCTGGATCGACAACCTCTCCCGGCATCTCTCGCACCATGATGACCTGAACGAGGACGACGTCACGCAGCCGGCGCTGCTACCGCTGCTGCAGCACGTGGCCGCACGCATCCGCTCCGAGTCCTCATCCGGAGAACTCCTCTCAGTACTGGCCGCGGCGACGTGTCAGGCCGTCTCGACCGAGGTTGGACTGATCCGGGTGTTCGACCCTGACCAGAAGAACCTGTCCATTCAGGGACTGCATGGCGTGCCGCCACATCGAATCGGCAGCCTGCTCGGCGAGAGAACCGGCGCGACGGAACTATTCCAGGGCTTGCGTCCAGGATCGCTGATCACCTTCACGCCCGACCGGCCGCTCGTGCTTCAGCACGCTTCCGGCCTGGTTTCGGCCGAATTTCAGGAATTGCAGTCGCTCGGCGCCCAGCATATTCTGGTTCTGCCGCTCTATCATCTGGGCCGCCTGCTCGGACGGCTTGATCTGCTTCGTACGCGAGACGAAGCCTTCACGGTTGAGGATGGCTCGCTGGCGAACATCTTCGGCACGCTGGTGGCCGCGGCGATCTACGGATTGACGCAGGCGGATAGCGGAGAGCGCTATAACCGGATTGTCGAGGCCAGTTTCGCCTTCCAGCGCTCTATCGAGCCGCTGGCCAATGTTGGCGAGATGTTCCAGAACGTGGTCGAGGCACTCCGAAATGTCGTGACCTGCGACCGCTGCTACGGCCTGCTCTGGAACGAGTCGCGCCGTGAGTTCTCGCCGGTGGCGGTGAGTGGTGCGGAACGCGGCACGGTCGACCGGCTCAAGCAGGTCGCCTTCGTGCCAAGTGCCGTCCCGGCGCTGGATCGCGTGCTGCTGAACGACGAGCCTCTGATCATCCGCAACGCCTCGCAGACCGATCTCCTCCCGGCGTCGATGACCAGCGCGCTGAATTTGAACTCGACTGTGATCGTGCCACTCCGTGCCCGGCAGCGCGAGGTCATCGGCGCGGTGATCCTCGATCGCTCCGGTGCCGAGAGTGAGTTCAACGAACGCGACCTGGCCATCGTCAGCACGATTGCGCCCTACTCCGCCCTGATGATCGAGAACGCCCTCCTGTATGAGGAGGTGAAGCGGGGCTCCGACCGGCTCGCGCTGGTGAACGACATCGGCATCGAATTGGCCTCACTCACCAACGTGACCAGTCTGTTCCAGCAGGTACATCTCCACGTTGCATCAGTCCTGACGACCAATCGCTTCTGCCTCGGCCTGCTCCTGCCGGACGGCCGTTCCATGGAATATCACTACGCCGTCGACGACGAAATTGCCGACGAACCGGTGACACTCGAACTCGATGAGGGACCGTTGGCGCGCTGCATCCGCGACAAGCATCCCGTGCTGATCAACAGTCGCGAGCCATACGACAAGCAGGATTGGTTTCCGCCGGCCGCGGACATCACGCCCTCGGAGTCGATGGTCGCGGCCCCGATCATCGTCGGCCATCGAGCGATCGGCGTCATCTCGGCCCAGAGTGACAGCCGCGGCGGCTATTCCCGGCACGACCTCGACCTGCTCGGCACCATCGGCATGCAGACGGGCGTCGCCATCGAGAATGCGCGCGTCTACTCGCTGGCCCAGGCACGTGGTGAGCGTCGAGCCTACCTGCTCGACCAGATGATCACTCGTCAGGAGGCGGAGCGAAAAACCATCGCCGACGACATCCACAACGACACGCTGCAGACGCTGGCAAGCCTGCTCTACAGCATCGATCTGATTAGTCGGCGCGCGAACCAATTCTCACCGGAGCAGACGCAGCACGAACTGTGGGGCGTCCGAGACAACCTGGCGCAGAATATCGACCGCCTGCGTCACATCATCTTCCAGATCCGGCCGTCGACGCTTGATATTCTCGGGCTCGAACCGGCGCTACGCGAGCACGCCAAGTACGTGCAGCAAGATACCGGCTTCGAGGTCTCACTGGCGGTCAGCCTGCCGGAGCGCCCTTCGAACGACATGGAGACCGCGATCTATCGCATCGTGCAGGAGACGATTCACCTGGTACGCGGGAGACAGGACGTCCGGCACATCGTGGTGCGAATTCGCCAGAAGGGTCCGGCCATCATCGTAACGATCGCCGACGATGGCAAGGCTCCAGAAACCGAGGAAACCGTCCAGACCGACATGAGCGATGCCCAGCTGTCGGAGCTCGAGTTCTCACTGATCGCGCTGCGAGAGCGAGTCGAGCTGGCCGGCGGGCAGGTCAGAACAGCCAGTCTTCCAACAGGTGGATCAACGATCCAGATCATTCTTCCGAATCGGAGTGCGCCATGAACCAATGGGCACCGTCGTCGTATATCAGGCCGGTCGAAAAAGCCGTCGGCTTTCTGATCGACATCGAATCCGCGCTCAGCGGGGCACGGTCGGTCTCCGAGTTGCTGGAGATCACGGTCGAGCAGCTGCGGCGCGTTCCGGGGACGATCGCGGCCTGGATCTACCAACGTGACGAACGGGGCACGTTGAGCGTCGTCCATTCGTGGGAGGCGCCCAACAGCGGAACGTCGCCGATTCCGGAGATCGAACTCGGCCAGTTTCTGCACCAACGCTGGATCGCCGCTCATCGGGCAAACGCGACATCGAGCCAGTTTGTTCTTCCTTTCGTGCCC
Source organism: uncultured Chloroflexia bacterium (assembly GCA_963728335.1). GTDB lineage: Bacteria > Chloroflexota > Chloroflexia > Thermomicrobiales > Thermomicrobiaceae > CALAGB01. Next base: position 1,127,194 of record CAVSJP010000002.1, on the reverse strand, counting down.
GAGGGATATCCGCGACAGACGGTGACACCGATGCTCCTGGCTGGCGAAATGATCGGGGCTATCGCCGTTGAACGGCGCGACGGCGAAATCTATCCCTATGAGATGGCGGATCTTGGCGCGATCACGACGGTCGCCACCATGACCGCCCAGAGTCTTCAGATCCTGGTGTTGCGTGGACGTTTGCTCGAGCAAGAGGAGCAGACCGACGTCGACCACGTGCGCCGCGAGCTCGGTCGCATGCTGCACGACGGCATTGTGCAAGATCTGGCGTACATGAACTTGAAGCTGGAGTTGCTGGTGCGCCAGATCGAGCCGCTGTCGCCGGAGATGGCCGCCGCGGCCGAGCAGGTCCAGAGGCAGGTGAACAACTCGATCAACGACCTACGCTCAACGATTACAAATCTCCGGCGACGCCAGCATCCAGCACCTGGCATCACGGCGCAACTCCGGGATATCGCGACACACATCCCGGAGTACATCGCGAACGGTGTCGACCACGACAAGCAGGGAATGGAACTCGCTCCGGAAATCGAGCGAGCCGTCATCGGCATCGTGCGAGAGGCCCTGCAAAACATTCGCAAGCACGCCGTCGCCTCGGACGTTCGGGTCGAATTGCAGGTCGAGGACGAAGACCTGCTGGTGACCGTGGCGGACGACGGAGTCGGATTCGACTCAAAGAAGCCGGTCGTGCGAGAAGGACATTTTGGCATGGAGCAGATGCGGGAGCTGGCCGAAGACATGGGCGGCTCACTGCTGGTCGAATCGCTGCCGGATAGTGGCACGCGGGTCCACGCGCGGATCCCGCTCGTCGACACGCAGGCAAATCGGTAGGAGGTTACAGGGGTGGGCGAACACTCGATTCGCGTAGTGGTAGCGGACGATCACGATCTCTTCCGGGAGGGGCTCCGGCAACTGCTGGAAACGATCCCTTCGGTTCAGATCGTCGGCGAGGCATCCGACGGCCAGGAGGCAATCCGCCTGGTGGCCGACGCTCGCCCGGACGTCATCCTGATGGACATCAATATGCCGCGCGTTGACGGATTGCGCGCCACTGAGTACATCGTGAAACACTATCCGGAGACGAATGTGATCGTGCTGACGATGTACCAGGACGACGAATACGCGATTCACGCCATTCGCGCGGGGGCCAAGAGCTACCTGCTCAAGAACAGCAGGTCCGACGAGGTCATCGAGGCCATTCACGTGGCAGCCAACGGCGGCTCGACCATCGACGCGGCGCTGGCACCCGCGCTGATGCGCGAGTATCACCGTCTCTTGACCAACACACCGAGTAACAACCAGCGCCACCTCAGCGACCGGGAATCGACGCTGCTGCGACTGCTCGCCAATGGCTACAACAACCGGCAGATCGCCGACCAGCTCGACCTGGCGGAGAGTACCGTCAAGAACAACCTGTCGTCGCTGTTCCAGAAGATCGGCGTCCGCGACCGCACCCAGGCAGCACTCTACGCCATCTCGCAGGGGTTCGGATCGAAGCCGGTCGACAGCCTCCAATAGCGCGCGCTCGCCCCCCATCCGAGCGTGCCCGCTCCAAAATGGTCGTGTAGACTGGCCAGCGTTGGAGCGGGCACGCTCGACTCGTTATCGCCGGATAATGCAAGATGGGTTTGGGGGGTGCATGAGCACGCAGGCACTGAGCGGTATTCGTGTCGTCGATCTGACCCGGGTCATGACGGGACCCTACTGCACTATGTTGCTGGGCGACATGGGGGCCGAAGTCATCAAGGTCGAGCAACCAGGCAAAGGGGATGACACACGCGCCTGGGGTCCTCCGTTCATCGACGATATCAGCGCCTACTACCTCAGCATCAACCGCAACAAGCGCAGCATTACCCTCAACCTCAAGAGCGAAGCCGGACGTGACGTTCTCTGGAAACTGATCGAAACCGCCGACGTCGTGGTCGAGAATTTCAGCCCCGGCACAATCGGACGCCTTGGCTTCGGCTACGACGCGGTCGCGGAGCGTCGCCCAAACATCGTCTACTGCTCAATCTCCGGTTTCGGCCAGGAGGGTCCCGCCAAAGACCGTGTCGCCTATGACCTGATCGTCCAGGGGATGTCTGGACTGATGAGCGTAACCGGCGAGGCAGACGGTGGCCCGACCCGCTTCGGCGTGCCCATTGCCGATATCGCGGCCGGCATGTTCGGCGCCTACGCCATCGTCAACGCGCTGTTTCATCGCGAACGGACTGGCGAGGGGCAATACATCGACAACTCGATGTTCGGCGGACAGGTGGCGCTCCTGACCTATCAGGCGGGTATCTATTTCGCGACCCACGACGCACCACAGCGAACCGGCAATGCCCATCCGATTGTCGCGCCCTACCAGACCTTCCGCAGCAAGGATGGTTACGTCAACGTCGCCTCGGGCAACGACGGCATCTTCTCGCGGCTCTGCACGACGATGGGGCTGGAGCGACTACTCGGCGACCCCAGGTTCAAAGACAACGTCGGCCGCATCACCAATCTCCCAGCGCTCGTCGAGGAGATCGAGGCCGCCTTTACCGGCTACACCACCGACGAGATTGTCGAGCGTCTCGACAAGGCGGCCGTCCCGTGCGGGCCGATCTATACGGTCGACCAGGTCTTCCAAGACCCTCAGGCGGAGCATTACCATCTGAGCCGGCGCGTGCCACACCCGACGCTCGGTGAAGTCGATCAAGTCGGGTTCCCCTACGCCATGAGCGCCACGCCCTGCGAGATTCGCCTCGCACCCCCGCTGCTCGGTCAGCACAACGAAGAAATCCTGACAGACCTTGGCTACAGCGCCGGCCAGATCACATCAATGCGTAAAGAAGGAGCGATCTGACCGCGCGATTGCCTATCCCGAGCGGTAGAATGCGAATGATCTATCCCGGCGGATCATCCTGGTCACGCAGTGAAAGGATGCACCCATGACGAGCGACGTCGTCCGTGTTGGACTTGTGCAGATGAACTCTCGCTCCGACAAGGAGACCAATCTCGCGACGGCCGAGCGGCTGATCGACGAGGCCGCCGAAAAGGGGGCTCGCCTGGTCGGGCTTCCCGAATACGTCTCCTATCTCGGTCCGAAGGAGCTGCACGAAGAGAACGCCGAGCCAATTCCCGGCCCAACCACCGAGCGCTTTGCGGCCAAAGCTCGACGGCACGGCATTTACCTGCTGGGTGGGTCGATTCTCGAACGCTCCGACACACCGGGGATGTACTTCAATACCAGCACGTTCTTCGGTCCGGACGGCGCGTTGCAGGCGATCTACCGCAAGATCCACCTGTTCGATATCGACATCACCGGCAACGTCAGTTCGAACGAGTCGGCGACGATCCTGCCGGGCGACCGTCCCGTAACGGTCGAGATGGACGGTCATACCATCGGACTATCGATCTGCTATGACCTGCGCTTCCCTGAGCTCTACCGGATGCTGGCGCTCGACGGCGCCGAGGTGCTGTTCGTCCCGGCCGCCTTCACCCTCTACACCGGCAAAGACCACTGGCACACGCTGCTGCGTGCCCGGGCGATCGAGAATCAGTGCTATGTCTTGGCGCCGGCGCAGATCGGCCCGCACGACCCGAATGCCCAGTGCTACGGACACGCACTGGTGGCCGATCCGTGGGGGACGGTTGTCGCCGACGCGCCGAACCACGAGGGCGTCGTCATCGCCGACATCGACTTCGCCTATCTGCGCCAGGTTCGCGCGCAGGTCCCGTCTCTGGCCAACCGCCGCCCGGCCGCCTATCAGCGGGAAGCTGTACGAGCCTAACGAGGAGACGGCGCTCAGGGAAACTGGCACGCACATCTGGTTCAAAGTCTTACGATTCATCAAAGGAGTGAACGCTGTGGCCGTACGAGAGGTTCGCGTTGTGTCGGTTCCAGTGTCTGATCCGGAACGCGCGAAGACGTTCTACGTCGATCATCTCGGAATGAAGGTGCAACTCGACGACTCGTCGATGCCGGGGATGCGCTGGATTCAGGTTGCCCCAGAGGGCAGCTCCACCTCGCTGACGCTGGTGACCTGGTTCGACACTATGACCGCCGGATCGCTTCAAGGGCTCGTGCTCACGTGCGACGATCTTGAGCGCGATTGCGAACGGCTCGTCCAAAACGGCGTCGAATTCGATTCGCCTCCGCAACAGCAACCCTGGGGACTGGAAGCCGTGGTGCGGGACCCAGACGGAAATCGCATCGTCTTGCAGCAGGCGTGAGTTCGGGGCCGACCTCATGCGTACATCAGTGGTGGAAGGGACCATGGACGGCCTACGCTCGTGGGCCGTCCATGGTCCGCCACTGGTTTTGAGAGAATCCAATCCTTGTCAATCCAACGTCGTCTCGACCCGCTCAACCTCTGACTGATACCCAACACCATCTCTCAGGGCACGAACGCGTGCACTCTTTCCGATCGGAGGATGATCCTCGTTGACGAGCGCGCTGGTGATCTCGGCCGAGAGGAGCACTCCCGGGATTCCCGCACCGGGATGGGTCCCGGCTCCAACGAAGTAGAGCCCGTCAAGATCTCCAGATCGGTTGTGCTGGCGGAAGTAGGCACTCTGGAAGAGGGTCGGCTCGACCGAGAAGGCCGATCCCAGCCAACTTCCCAGCTCGTACTGGAAATCCTCCGGCGTGAAGCGATGCTCGGTGACAATGCTCTCCGACAGCCCATCCAGGCCAAATGTGTGCTCGAGGGTCTGGATGATCCGGTCGCGGAACGGGCCGGCCTCACGCTCCCAGTCGATGCCGTGGCCCAGGTTTGGCACCGGGACGAGGACGTAGAGGCTCTCGCACCCGTCCGGCGCCATGCTTGGATCGGTCTTCGACGGCGCGTGAAGATAGAAGGCAAGCTCAGTCGGAAGGCCCTCCTCATCGAAGACCTGTCGAAGCACTTTCTCGTAGTCCTCCGGCATCACGATCGTGTGATGCGCCAGCTGGGCATACTTTCGGTTGAGCCCAAGATACAGCAGGAAGCAGCTCATGGAGTGCTGGTAACGGTTGAGCCGCCGGTTCGTTCGCCGGCGCTGATAGCGCTGTGGGAGCAGGTGCAGTTGCGTACTCATGACGTCGCTGTTGGCGACAACGGCCGATCCGAGGTGCTCGCCGCCGTTTCGAGTCTTCACTCCGGCGACCTGCCCACGGTTCACCAGGATCTCGTCGACCGGGTCACTCAATACTAGCCGCCCACCGAGGTCCCTGAAGAGGCGCTCCATCGCCTGCACGACCGAGTACATGCCGCCCGCGGCGAAGTGGACTCCCTCTTTGCGCTCGAGATAGGGAACGATGCTGTAGATCGAGCTGGCCCGGAGCGGATTGCCGCCGATGAAGAGCGGGTGGAACGAGAAGACCATGCGCAAGGCTGGATCGGTGAAGAAGCGCGAGACATACTGGTAGACACTCCGGTCGGCCCGCAGGCGGGCAAGGGACGGAACCGCGCGCAAGAAGGTCGTCAGCTTGTCGAATGGCTGGCCTGCCAATTCGTCAAAGGCGCGGCGATAGATCTCCTCGGTCGCGCCGAGGAAGTCGCGGAACCCCTGCACGTCGGCCGGATTGAACTTCGCCACCTCCTGCTCATCCTGAACTTGACCGCCGCCGTAGTCGAAGTGGCGGCCATCGGCGAAGTAGATCCGATAGGCTGGCGAGAGGGCCATGAGATTCACATCGTCCTGGAGCCGATGTCCGGCTGCGGACCAGATATCCTCGAGCAGGTGCGGCGCGGTGATGAGGGTCGGACCCATGTCAAAGGTGAATCCCTTGTCCTTCAACTGGTAGGCTCGACCTCCCACGTGCTCGCGCGCCTCGATTAGCGTGACCTGATGCCCCGCCGCCTGCAGGCGTATGGCCGTGGCGAGACCGCCGAACCCGGCACCGATGACGATTACGCCCTCCGGCGCAGTCCCGCTACCTGACCCTCCCGAAACAGAGTGGCTGTCAATGTTGAAACTGTTCAAAGTTGGATTGCCTCCTGAAGTGACGCTGCATCGACCGTTGAGAGCGGTTTCGAGAGAGATTTCACCGCCTGTTCGACCTCCCGCAACACCCGCTCTCGATCAGTTGGTGTGTTCATGGCGATCGGGGTACCAAAACGCAAAACCATGTGCCCTGCCGAGCCTGAGCGATACGTCAGGCCGACCGGGACGATTGGCACCTGGAGACCACGACGCTGCGCCTGTTCCACCAGCCATAAGAAACCGTGACGAAATTGAAGGAATTCGTCGGGACCTCGTTTCACCTCGTCGCCCGGCTCAACGACCGGGTGTCCCTCGGGGAAGACCACCAACGCCTCACCAGCCTGGAGCAGATCGATCGACTCTCGCATGGCCCGCAGGAGGTAGCGGTTGGTGTCACTCGCGCTGTAGGCGGATCTGCCATTCTGGCGTTCTGATTTGTCTGGACGCAGCAGCACCGGCCACTGTGCCCACTGGCAAAGATGCTCCATCAACACGCGGCCAACTCGACTCTCGATCCAGTCAAGACCAACCAGAATGTGGAGCGGACGACGCGATGTCGCGACCAGCGCGCAGCCGTCGTAAAGATGGTGGTAGTGACGGCTGACAAGCACGACCGGTCCAGATTCGGGAAGGTTCGCCCTCCCCTCGACTGTGAGCACCAGTCTCCGGCCGACGACAGCCCGTGCCAGAAGACGCATCGCCTTCTGCGACACGCTGGATGGTTGCACCCGGCCCGCACCGTTCGATGAATCCGGCGCAAGGTCCCGTTGCGAGCGCCAGGCGTAGAGCGCCGGCAGAATTCCGAGCAGGATCGCGGCGATGACCGGCTCCCAGATGCGGACGCTCAGGCTGAGGGCGATCGCGAACCCCATGTTCGCGAGGTAGACGCCGAGCGGCACCCAGGCCGGGTATTCCCTTGGGCTGGCGTTCCGGCGCCAGAGCAGGCGGCTCACCGTCATGAAGAGGATGCCGGTGAGCGTCCAACCAGCGAAGTTCTGGATCGGCATGCCGTAATACGGACCCGATTCGAACCAGTTCCAGAACTTGATCGGCAGATCCGGGCTCGCCATGGCCGGGTCGAGCACCAGGTCCCAGACCGTGAGCAGGTAGGCGCCAATCGCGATCGCTCCCACGGAGCGGAAGCGACCCAGGCGCGTTCCGGCCAGCGCGGTCCCGAGCAGGTAGGCCGAGAAACCGACCAGGAACCAGGAGAGCGGGATCGTGAACGGCACACGACCAAGGACCTTGAAGCCGAGACCACTCGTATACGCGTAATTCCCGAACGGCCAGCCGGTACCAGTTCCGATCAGCTCGGCGGAGAGCGAGAAACAGACCGTCGTGACGAAGAAGATTAGCGTGCGGCGTCTCCCGAGGAAGACGAGCCCGAAGGCGAGCATCGTCGCCGCTCCCAGCAGGATATGGAGCGATCCGGCGTAGGTCATCCCAAAGGAGAAGACGCGCGCGGCCATGGGGCTTCCCGCCCAGAGTTCCGGGTGCGGCAGGGCGATGAGCAAGCCACCGAGGCCGAAGGCGAGAGCCATGAGGTGCCCGGCGAAGAGGAGTCGGATCTTGGTCATTGCGTACCTCCGCGAGCGAGAACACGTCCCCGCCAGATGAAGCGACGGCGAACCGCGCCGGCCAGCAGCAGTCCGGACGCGGGTATGTCAAACAGGGGCGAAAGCCAGTAGGTGCAGGGCGGCTGTATATAGGCCGAACGCGTGCCAACGAGGACGCCCAGACGCGTGCACAGGAACGCCAGCTGCAAGGTCACGAGCCAGCGCGGCGCGATAACCGCGCGGAACAGCACGAGGAGTGGCAGCGGCAGTGCCTGGACCAGAACGACCTCCACCAGCCCGAGCACGCCTGCCAGGCCGAAATATCGATCTCGCATCGGTAACGAGCGCGGCCATTCGCGGAGCGTCGTCCAACCGTCAGAATACATACGGACCGACACGAGATCGTCCGTCTCGTAGAAGCCGATCTCCCCGCCGGAGGCGACGATACGGCGAGCCAGGGTCACGTCCTCGCAGATCGAATCTCGCACCGAAGTGAACTCGCCAATCGATGTGAGGAGCTCGCGACGGATGAGGAAGCACTGACCGTTCGCCTGCACGTCTGCCAGACGGCGAGTCGCACTGCCCGGGATGCCAAAGCGATAGACCAGCGTCGTCAGCAGCGACGGATGCACCAGTCCCTCGCCCGCAGTCTCGATCTCCTGCCGGGTCGCGACGCTGAGCGCCTGCAGCTTGAAGCGGCGAGCATGCCAGATCAGCGAACGAGCCAGACGGGGTTGTGGCCGGACGTCCGCGTCGATGGTGAGGATCCACTTCGCTGCGCGGCCGGCAGCCTCGAAACCACACTGTAGTCCCCAGGACTTCCCGTTCCAACCGGTGGGAACCGGGCTGGCATCGATCAACCGAACCCTGGCATCCCGTTCCACATAGCACGACACCAGTTCCTGGGTGCCGTCAAGCGAGCCGCCATCCACGACCAGAATCTGGCTCACCTCTTCACCTTGTGCGATGAGTCCATCTAGGCACGGGACAAGCCGGTCACGCTCGTTCAGGACCGGAACGATCACAGCGACCCGCTCACAGCAGAGTGACTGGTCGATTGCGGGCACCGAGGTTCGCCGGCGGCCCGTGCGCGCCATGCGCCACAGCACGCGTACGCCGAACAGGACCTGCAGGAGTCCAAACACCTGGAGCGCGATCCTCGGGGAGCTCGCTTGTCGTGCCTTCATCAGATCTCTCGCAATGACGGAACAGAGAGTGGGACTGGACGGCGTCCGTGCTCGCCGCGACGCCACAGGCGATCGACGAGCAGCGCAATGGCGGCCTCTTCCAACTTCTCGCGACGAGAGGTCGAGGCCCGCCGTCGTAGCGTGTCATAGCCGTTGCGCTCGATGACCGCGAGGATCCGCCGGTAGAGCCGGGTCGCGATCAGGATAGGCAGGCGAGCGTCCGGTGGTAGCAGCCAGATTCCGGCCACCCCTCGCTGGTACAGGTCACGAGCGTGCGCGATTTCGTGTCGCATGAGGCGCCGCACGCGGTAGTCTGGTCCGTTCCCAGCAAGCCAGAGTTCGCGCAGTTCACTTCGGCTCAGGCCGAATTCGACCAAAGTATTTTTTGGTAGGTAAAATCGACCAAAAGAAACGTCTTCGCCGACATCGCGGAGAATATTCGTCAATTGCATGGCAGCGCCGAGGTCCGCCGCGGCGTCGAGCGCGGGTTCCGACGTCGCGCCGAGGATATGCGCCATGCCTAGCCCGACGGTCGAGGCGACCCGGTAGCAGTAGTCGCGCAGTTCCGCTTCGTCGTCGAAGGCGGCGGGAACGAGGTCGGACTCGAGACCATCAAGGAGATCCAGCAGATGCACGACCGGAATCGCATGGCGTTCGATGGCCTCTGCCAGCTGGCTCGCCAACGGCTCGATCGGTCCTGCCGAGGAACGGCTGCCGGTCAACCAGGTACGCCAGGCATCCAGTTCACTCCGGATGCTGGACTCCGTTCGCCCAGGACCCGGCTCGTCGACCAGGTCATCGACCGTCCGGCAGAATGCGTAAAAGACCGTCGTGTCAGCGCGCTTCTCTGGCGGCAAGAACCGGGCGGCGAAGCTGAAGGTCTTCGCATGTGTCGACATGATCTGCTGATGCTGGCTTTCGGGAGACTGGTTCTCGATCTGTCGTACGGCGTTCGATGTAGATCTCTGTCGGGCCACCCGAAGACGAGCCGGTTTTGTCGACATGGAGTCGGTTCCTATCGCGAAGGTCGAATGCACGTACGTGAAAGGGTCATCACGGTCGTGGCCGCAGCCCGTTCAGCAGCACGTCGATCATCTTGTCAACCATCTCTTCCGCGGGCATCGGCGAGAATCGCTGCGACACCTGGACGGTCTCGATGATGGCCAGAAACGAGCCTGCCAGGAGACGGTCGTGCGGCATCTCGTGCTCACCACGCTCGCGCGCCGCCCGGAACGCCAGCTCAATCGGCATCACCAGCGAATCCAACGCCAGCCGCGTGAGACGCCGTGAATGAACCTCCGAAATCGCCGGCATGTCGGATCGAATCATGCGGGCCAGGTCGAAAGGCGGCTGTGAGATGAGATACCGTGCCGCTGCCGCGAGTTGTTTGCTCAGGTTCTGGCCGGATTCGGCGATGGTGCGCTCGAGTTCGACCCGCGAACGATTCAGTCCGCGTTCCGTGACCTCCACAAACAGCTGCTCCTTGCCACCTGGGACGTGATGGTAGAGCGATGCCTGACGAATCCCGAGCTCGTTGGCGATATCGCGCAACGTGACCGACGAGTAGCCGCGCTCGCTGAAAAGCCGCTCAGCTACGAGCAGTACTCTCTCCCGGGCTTCGCTGCTCCCCTCATCCGACATCCGGCCAACCTACCTTTCGTTAGGGAACTTTACCGAACAAACGTTAGGTTGTCAATGGCGTGCTCAACCTCTGGATCGACCGCGTCGCCAGGCTCTCGACATGCCAACTTGCCCCGACACCCAGTTTGTCCTCCACATGTCGGCGCGGTACGGTCATTCCTATAGATTATGCGAAGATCGCGGCACGCGCCTGATCCTCAGGTCGTGATTCTCGCGAATTACCGCTGCCGGAGGTAGGTTGATGCTCGCCGACCGCTCATTTTCTGAAGCCGGACCGCGGATCGTCCGCCCTGGGGATGCGCACCTGCGCGACATCCGCAGCGCGCTCGTCGTAGTGGCGCATCCAGATGACCTCGAGGGGCATTGTGGAGGAAGCGTTGCGCTGCTAACGGAGACTGGTTGTTCCGTTCATTTGGTCCTCTGCACGTCGGGGGAGAAAGGGACGGCCGACCGGAAGATCTCCGCCTCCGAACTGGGACAACTGCGGGAGGACGAGCAACGCGCTGCCGCTCACCGGCTTGGGATCGCCAGCCTGGCCTTCCTGCGCTACCCGGACGGTGAGGTTCCGAATGACCGTGACCTGCGACGCCAGATCGTCTTCCAGATCCGGCTGCGGAAGCCGGATCTGGTCATTACGCATGATCCGGAATATCCGTGGCCAGCCTACACGGCGCACCGGGATCATCGTGCGACTGGCCGGGCGACGCTCGACGCCGTCTACCCGGACGCGCGTGACCATCTCTTTTTCCCCGAACAGTTGCACACGGATGGTGGCGACGGTGTGGAACCGCACATCGCTCCCGAAGCCTGGCTGATCATGTCGCGTATTCCGGATCTGTACGTCGACATCGCGACCACGACTGACCGCAAAATCGCTGCGCGACTCGAGCACCGAAGTCAACTTTCCGACTCCGAGGCGCTCGATCGCTCCTTCCGGGCACGGTCGGCTGAAATCGGCTCGGCCGTAGGACTGAGCGCCGCGGAAGCGTTCAAGGTGGTGCGATTTGCCTGAGAAGTGGATTCAGATCGTTAGGGACCAGATGACAGGACTCGGTCAACGACTGCTGTCAAAGCCGTGCACGTGACGGGGACGGTCTGACAGCGTCCGCGAGTCTACCCGCTGGAATAAAGAGGTGCGTCGGCTGGGGCTCAGCTGACCCGTGTCGAAGCAGACAGCAGCAGATTCAGCCCGTCGGCGATCACCTGGCACTCGTCTGTATTGAAGCCGGAGACGAGCAGGTTGAGTTCTTCGGTCTTGATCGGGTGTAGTTCTTCAATTACCTTGATGCCGTCGTCGGTCAGCAAGTTGAGCACGACTCGCCGGTCGCTCGGATCGTCGTCCCGCGTCGTCATACCGCGGTTAACGAGACGGTCGAGAATCCCGGTGACGGTTGGCGTCGAGACCTGCAGCCGCTGGGCCAGGGTCGACACTCGCGTCGGTCCATCACAATAGAGAATGTGCATGACGCGAAGCTGCTGAAGCGTCAACTGAGGCCAGTGTTCGGCGAGGGACTCCACGCCAGGCTGAAGCTCGATAAACGCGCGCCGGAGTAGATCAACCAGCGCTTCCGCGCTCACGACTTCGGTCATGGAGTTGCCTGCAACTGTGGATACCATAGGCTGTTGCATCCCTTCATCCCTTCGGGCACCGCCGGTGCCGGGACAACCAGAGCACCACCAACTCTGTGCCGGCCGCGTCGAATGTAGCGACGCGTTGCCAGCGCATCTGCTCTTCAGTCCCAATCTCGCGCATCAAGTATAAGCCTAACTATAACCATAACACAATGCGCAATGCTTGACTGGGGACAGTTTATGGGCTGGCGGTGCGCAACCTGTTCCGGACGCCGACCGTTGTGACGTGCGATAATAGCGGATGGTGTGAATCAGGACGACGATTGCCATTCTGGCGGAAGCGCACGATGTCCTGACGCAGCCCGGATTGAACCGAGCGTCGCGACACTCTTGACTCGCGACCGTTGAGCATTCGCGCTTCCGCGTAGCATCAAGGTAAGGAACGTATGCCCGACTACGAGAAACTGACGGCCGAGCCCCGTTCGATCACGGGCAAGGAGGTCAAGCGCTTGCGGCGCGAAGGCATCCTTCCCGCTATCGTCTACGGTCCGGCGGTCGACGAACCGCAGAAGATTCGTCTTGGCACGCGCGATTTCGACCGGGTCTATCAAAACGCCGGGTCGACCTCCCTGATCGATCTCTCGATCGGCCAGCAGAAACATACCGTCTTCATTCGTGGCGTGCAGCGGGACCGAGTGCGCAATACGTTCCTGCATGCCGAGTTCTATGCGCCGAATCTCAACCAGATCCTCGAGGTGACGGTGCCCATTGTGACGATCGGCCATCCAGCCGAAGGCACGGCGGGGGTTGTCGGCCATGGACGCGCTGACGTCCAGGTTCGCGGGCTTCCGGCTCAGATCCCTCAGCACGTCGAGATTGACCTTGCGGGTCTCAAGGCGATCGACGACGTTCTGACTGTAAGCCAGCTAAAGGTTCCCGCTGGCGTTGAGATCGTGACGCCTGGAGAAGAGATGGTCGTCCGTTTGGCGGCACCACAGCGCGCCACGGTTGCGGAGACGGCCGAAGAGGTTGTTGCCGAAGAGCTTGGGGATTTCCCGGCTGAGATCGACGAAGGCGCCGAGCCGGTTGAGGAAGAGGAAGATTAGCTCTTCCTCAATCCTAGCCGCCACCTCGTGGACGTCCTGGCAACGAGAATGCGGCGCGGCGGGCCGCCGCGGCACCGAGCAACAGCACACTGGCGACGCTGACTGCTCCCAGGCCGATCCGCCCGCTTCGCCGTCGCTTGCCCAGCGCAACCTCTGGCGAGAGGGACCACGAATTGGTCGATCGCACCACGATTCGTCGCACCAACGGCGACGTGACCTCGATCTCCACCTCCTGAACCGACATGCCATTGGCACCGGAGAGTGACTGGAGGTGGGACGGATCGTCGGATGCTCGCATCGAACGGCGCGTCAAGCGCACGAGATCGGGAATCAGCTCAACCATCGCGTCCGCGATTGGAGATCGCAGCCAGCCGCGGCGCGAAACAGCCGGTCGACGGCCGGTCTCAATTTCGGCCTGCAGAGGAACTGCCGGTAGCTGTCTTCCCATCCCGCTCTCCGTCCTTGTCTACCTGGCTAGCGTCGTGCTGTGATCCTAGTGCATCGACCGCGCGCGATCAACCGTTCGGTTCAGACGGAGCGACGTCGGCCTCCTGATCGGCAACCTCGCGCTCGGTGGCTTCAGGCACCTGACGAGCCTGCCATTCCTCGCGTGCCGCGGCGACCGCTTCCTGACCGCCCAAATACTTCTCGATCATCTCGTTGAAGCCAAAGACGACGTCGACACGCACATCATGCTCGGCGTACTTCTTGACCAGGTTCTCGTACTGCGTCCAGTAGTATTCCTCGCCGCCTCCGGCGTGAATTTCCCATTCCGGCCGCACTTGAATCAAGAGATGCTGATCGGGATCGTAATAGTCGAAGATGAACTCGATATCGCGCGGCTTTTTGCAGACTGGACAGCGCGTGCGGTGCATCGTGCCGAGTAATATTCCAAGCCGCGCATCGGGATGCGTCTTGACGTTGACGACACGCGCTACCGGCGGGTGCCAGATGGCACTGCAGCCGACGCAGCGCATCTCTACTTCAGAGTACTCGGTCTCCAGCATGTATCTCCTCCGTCAGGTCCAATCGAGATAGGGCCGAGAGCGTCGCGATCCACCAGTCTCACAACAACGCGGAGCTCAAAGGAGCTTGCGGCGACGAGGATGACGCGGGTTCTCCCACCAGGGGCGTCGTGATTGACGCGTCTCGCACCCGTGAAACGACATTATAGTTCACGGTCTGAGCCCGCCGCAGGGATGACGATAGTGATATCAGAAGGGAACAGGTAGGCGAAATGCGCACAAGAAAATCAGGACCGGCCAGGTGCGTTCCTGATCGGTCCCGTATGGTTCACATTCAGTTGGCATGCGCGATCTGCCTCTAGCCAAACCAGTCACTGGGTTGAAGTTCCAGGTTCGCGGGCTCGGCCAACGGCATCGCCCGTCGATTCGAAAAGAGGTCGTCCAGGCGGGACTTCAGTGAGGCAATGGCCGCCTGTTCCGAATCGCCCGTGCCGACCATGACGCGATGCGTTGCATCTGCCTGGTCGATGCCCGGCAGCAGTGGGACAACTCCCAGCGCGATCCATTGGCTGGACGAGGGTTGAGAAGTGTAGTACTCGATGGAGCATCCGCCCCCATGCAGGATTCCCCGCGAATTTACAACCTCTCCCGGCATCCCACGCCTCACTCGCTTCACCCATCGGTCCTGCGTCAGATCTCCGCTTCTTCCCCGGCTCACGGCTGACCCCTTTCGTGGCGTCGAACCTCTAACAATGCCCCAACTGCACCGAATGCGGCTTTAACAGTCGCTCACGGGATTCGCGCCCGTCTCCAACCCCGGGAGGATTGGGAGCGGTCGGCACGCATACCCGAGCAGTCAGCCTTATGCTAGACGTTTGGTGCCACTGCAAGATTCGTGCCTGAAAGTCACTCGGAACTCACGGCCGAATGCCGAACGACAGAGTTTTCCTGACGTTGATTGGACACTCACCATGATAGCATTGCGATTGGTCCCGAGGAGGAGATCCCACCCCGTTCGACCCCAACAGATCACGCGGTACTCAAAGGAGATTCAGCTTCACGATGAGATCATTGCGACTCGCCGCCGTGCCGGTCATCCTCTGCCTTGTGGTGATTCTTGCGGGTTGTGGCAGCGGAGGTGACAAGCTCACCGGCACCTCGCTCGACAAAACGCCCGCACCCGACTTCACCTTGACCGATCAGAATGGAAAGACCGTCACCCTGAGCTCGCTCCACGGCAACGCGATCGCATTGACATTCATCTACACCAATTGCACCGATATCTGTCCATTGATTGCTCAGAAGTTCCATACGGCCTACCAAGCGCTCTCTCCAACGGTCCAGCAGCACGTCAAACTCCTGGCGGTGACCGTCGACCCGGCACGCGACAACCAGGCGGCGCTGGAGAAGTTCTCTCAGGTCCACGAGCTGGCTGATAACCCGAACTGGCACGCGATGACGGGAGACCGCGCTACCCTGGAGGCGATCTGGAAGGCGTATTACATCGACGCCAGCGGCATGATCGCGGAGGACGCCGTGCCCGCGAACGCGAGCCCGACGCCCACG
Source organism: uncultured Chloroflexia bacterium (assembly GCA_963728335.1). GTDB lineage: Bacteria > Chloroflexota > Chloroflexia > Thermomicrobiales > Thermomicrobiaceae > CALAGB01. The sequence goes on along the minus strand of CAVSJP010000002.1, from coordinate 1,111,667 downwards.
GTCGAAGGCGCGCCGCCCGCCCATACCGACGCCATCTTCATCATCGACAAGGACGGTAACGAGCGCGTCCTGATGCGCTCCAGCGCCGACCCGAAAGACATCACCTCCAATCTCAAAGCCCTCGCAAGCTAGCCAGCGAATGCGCGGACCACCGGCTGGCACCTCGTGGTCGCCACCTCCGGCAAGATTGACGGGATGCCTGATTGTGCGATGATTACCGGGCTGAACGCGGGCGAACCGGCGTTCAGCCACACGCCCTGCCGCCCCGGTCGTGCAGTGGCTGACCGGCACTACGGGAGCGTGCCGTTGAGACGGATCGACGAGGATCCGCCCGGCACGGCCATCAACACTCTCGGTGCCACATACACCCTGGCGACGAATTCGCTCTATGGCAGCGCGGCGCAGGGACGATTCGGAGCGACATTGACCGGCGGTGTGCCTTGCGCGGGGCACCGCGACGGATGATTCGGGAGCGTGGTGCGCCGGGCTCCAACGCTCGAAAGCGGCAAAAAAGGGAGACGTTCTATGGCACAGATGACCGGTGGACAGGCGCTGGTCGAGTCCTTGAAGAGGCACGGACTCGAGGTGATCTTTGGCCTGCCCGGAGTCCAGCTCGACTGGGCCTTTGACGCGCTGTACGACGCGCAAGATGCGATCAAGATCATCCACACACGCCATGAGCAGGCGACGTCCTATATGGCGGACGGTTACGCCCGCTCAACCGGGAAGATTGGAGCCTGTCTGGTGGTGCCGGGCCCAGGCCTGATGAACGCCATGGCCGGTCTCTCGACCGCCTATGCCTGCTCATCGCCGGTCCTCTGCATCGCGGGGCAAATCGAATCGCAGCAGATCAACGTAGGTCGCGGCATGCTCCACGAAGTTCCGAACCAGATCCAGATGATCCAGTCGGCCACCAAATGGGCCGCCTGCGCCATGAAGCCGGAGGACGTCCCGGGTATCGTCAACGAAGCCTTCCGGCAGCTCCGCTCGGGTCGCCCGCGGCCAGTCGAGATCGAGATTCCGCCAGACGTGCTGCAGGCAACGGGTGACGTGACGCTGCTCGATCCCGTAACGGTTGAGCCGGCAGAACCGGACAGTGACCTGATCGAGAAGGCGGCCAAGGCGCTGGGTGAAGCCCAGAAGCCGATCATCTTCGCGGGTGGCGGCATTATGGCGGCCGGTGCATCACAGGCGCTGAAGGAACTGGCCGAGATGCTGCAGGCTCCGGTCGTGATGACCTCCGAGGGCAAAGGCGCCATCTCCGACCACAGCTACCTCGCCCAGTCAGTCGTCGGTGGGCGGCGGCTCACCCCGGAGTCAGACGTCATCCTGGCGGTTGGCACCCGCTTCCTCCAGCCCGCGACATCGCCCTGGGGCCCGAACGACCAGCAGACGCTGATTCAGCTCGACATCGACCCAACTGAGATTGGACGCAACCGCAAGCCAAACATCGGCATTGTCGGCGATGCCCGGCTTGGACTCGAAGCGCTGGTCAACCAGGTCGGCGCGCACAACCGCAAGCGCGACTCGCGCAAGGATGAGTTAAGCGCCGTCAAGGAGCAGGCCAACGACATCGTCTTCGAGGTCCAGCCGCAAGCCTCCTACGGGCTGACGATCCGTGAAGAGATGAGCGACGACGACATCCTGATCAGTGGAATGACCCAGGTCGGCTACTGGAGCAATCTCGGCTTTCCGGTCTACAACCCGGGCAGCTTCATCGGCGCGGGCTATCAGGGAACGCTCGGATTCGAGATTGGCACGGCACTCGGCGCGCAGGTCGGCAATCCGGACAAGCGCGTGGTAGCGGTGGCGGGCGACGGCGGGTTCCTCTACCAGATACAGGAACTCTCGACGGCGATGCGCCACAATATCCCGGCCGTGCTGATCGTCTTCAACGACGGCGCCTTCGGCAACGTGCGCCGGATCCAGAAAGAGCGATTCAACGGCCGCACCATCGGCTCGGACCTGCTCAACCCGGACTTCGTCAAGCTGGCCGATTCTTTCGGCATGGACGGCATCAAGGCCAACGGTCCGGAAGGGCTGCGTGACGCGCTTCGTACGGCGCTGAAGAGCAATGGCCCGACCCTGATCGAGGTTCCGGTCGGCGAGATGCCCTCGACCTGGTCGATCCTGCGCGGCAGCTGACGGACGCGAAAGATCCACGACCGTCACAGGCGGAGCCGGACCGGCTCCGCCTCTCCTGTTATCAGGCTCAGGAGGATCGAATGCAGAACATCGATAAGCGCGACGCTGCCAATCGCACAGCGTTCCGTATGCAGGAGGCGTATCGCTGGACGCTGGATGTCGTCGCCGACCTCAGTGACGCGCAGCTTATGTGGCAACCGAACCAGACATCCCCTGCGATCCGCTTCCATCTGTTCCACATCGCACGTTGGGCCGACGTGTTGCGTCAAGTCATCACTGGACTCCGTCAGGGGTGGGACACGGAAGATGTCGCTGCCAGATGGGGACTCGATCCCACTACGCTTGGGCTGGTTGAGACCGGGGCGTTCGTCGATAACGTGGTGGCGATGGCGATCCCCTTTCCCGATCGAGAGAAGCTGTTTGCCTACTGCGGGCAGGTGATTGACCCAGCAGATCGGGCGCTGTCGGACATCGACAACGTCGCGATGGAGCGAGAGGCAACCGATGCTGGCCAGCAATACGTGCTCGGCGCGCTGATTCCGGACCAACTTTCCCACACTGCCCGCCATCTCGGGATGATCGAGTGCCTGCGTGGTCTTCAGGGGTTGCGAGGCACAGCCAGTATCTGAAGTGTGAGAGTGGAGTGGAGTCACGCGACTGCCCAGGTCATGCCGCGGGTTGGCTCTGAATCCAGGAAACGCCTCGGTGCCCGAGTCAGTGGTAGACCGACTTTGGGAGGCGGCGCGAGCGGCGCCGGCACCGGCGGCAGGCAGATCACGCTGGCGGCCACGGGTGCCGCCACTACGACATGCTCAGCGATTTGCGGCCCCCGAGGGATGTTGTCGATGACCACAAACTTGAAAGTCTTGTAGTGGCGGCCACAGGTGCCGCCAATGCCCGGTCGGCCGAGATCCCTATCGGGTTACGACCAAGCAAACGAAGACCCGATTCCCACCGATCAAGGAGATGCCGGTCAGCCGGAATAGCGCTCCGCTGGCAACTCGAACACGTCGCCCCAATGCGCCTTCCGAGCCCGTTTGTAGAGCTCGCCCTCCCGCTTGGAGATCACGATCGATTTGACGCCTGCAGGCGTGCAGAGTTGAACGTGCACGTGCCCCTTGCGAATCTGTGGGTGGCGCAGTACGCGGCAGTAGTCACGTGGCGCCGGAGTACGCGAGAGCACGACGTAGGCATACTTCTCGTCCTCGTAGCTCAATTCCGCGCCCTTGCCCTCACGATGCAGCCTGGTGCGACGCAGCCGGACTGAGAAGTGGATCCAGTCATCCGCGGAAACATCGCAGGGTGGATCGTGAGGGCATGGGGCAACCGCGTATCCACCTAGCATGCGAACGTGATCGCGAGCCATTCGCACGCGCCGGTAGCCCTCGGGAGTCCCCGGCTCGACCACCACCAGCGCTACGCCGGCCGCGCGCCACGCGCGAGTGACCAACTCCTCGAGCTGGTCCGGTTCGATCTCGCCCAGCACGTAGCCGATCAGAACCAGATCACGCGGCCTGCCGAGGTCCGCAGCGTTCAAATCGATCTGACGCCAGTCGGTCACCTGCAGAACGGGCTCCCCCACGTCGGCCACGATCTGGCGACCCAGCGCGATCATCGCCGGTTCCGCATCGAGCGCTTTCACCTGCTCGATGCTGGGCCAGACGTCTCGCGCCGCCCAGAGTCCCGCGCCGGGGCCAGAACCGAGATCGAGCAGCGACTTTGGCTTCCACTCCGGCTGCTGCTCTTTGAGGGCGGTCAGCGCCGAGTGTATGGCGGCGTAGGTGGCGGGAAAGCGATAGGCGGCATACGCGGCGACGTCTTCCGGAGAACGCGCGACCGGGCCTGAGCCCGGCTGCTTGTCGCGATAGCGGCTCGAAAGGTCGGCAATGGCGCGGGTGAGGTCCTGAGGAGCAACATGGGAAACACTCGCCTGGAGTGCCTGCTGCATCCGGCGTGAGAGCTCTACGCTCACGAGATCCCCCGATCGGCATGACGAACAGAAATGTTACTCACCTGTCAGCGCGTCGGGATCTCCCACTTTGTTGCGGAATTTCTGCCGGAGAATTTCGGCGGTCTCGACCTCAACCAGGTCGCGTGCCGCGCGTCCTTCGTCGATGCGCTCGCGAATGCGAACACGAAGCTGCTGACCGCTCTCCGGAGCGAGCATCATGGCAATGAGCGCGCCGACGAGTGCGCCAAGCGTGGCGCCAAACAGGAAGAACAAGAGCGTACCAATTACACGCACGGGGGTTATCCTCTCCGCAACACCATCCGCAGGAGCGCGACGGCCAGCGCCGCCCCGGCGCCAATCGCGACGCCTAGCGCCGCCGCTGTCGGGACGGTCAGGGCAGTCAATACATCCCCGTCGGCCTTTCCGGCAAACAGGAGAATACGGGAGTCTTCGAAATGCGCCTCTCGCGCCACCACCACGCCGGCCTGGCTGCGTACCATGCGCAGTTCGCGCGCCGCAACCTGACTAGCCGATGACCCCTGCAAGACGGCCCGCTCGCTATTGATCCGAGCCGCGGCGCTGCGTTCCATCTGCAAACTCTTGGCGTCGATGGAGCGCGCGGCCGCGCGATCGAGAGATACACGGTCACCAGTAATCGACTGCGCGTTACCACGATGCATGATGACGGTTTCGGCGTCGACGTTGCGCACGCTGGTGCGATCGACTTCAGTCGCCGCAGCCGGCACCCGGGTGGCAGGCTGCTTGTACGTCGTTTCTCGAATTCCTGGCTGCGATTCATCGGCCATGCAGTTGGTCTCTCTCACATCACAAACGGCCGGTAAAGACAATCGAAAGGCGCCCCACGTTGATCGTACGGGCGCCTGATTGCCATGTCAAACCGGGCGTCTCCCGGCAGAGCGAAATCTAGACCGTCTGCTCCTGATAGGCATGCTCAACGATCTCGGCTAGCTCATCCAGGAAGTAGCGCGCGAAGCCGTCCTGCTGGCCAACGCGCCAGTTGCGTGAGTGGGCTTTTACCTCGGCCTGGGTCTCCTCCGGCATGCGATCGAACGCACGGGTGATCCCCGGCATGTCCGGGTGCGCCTGCTGGAAGCGGCGGGTCTCGGCCGCCATCTCCTCGGTGACCTTCTCCGGACGCTCGATCAAAAAGCCGAATTCGCGCATGTTCTCATCGAATAGGATGAAGACCGGGATCGCCTGATAGCCGTCCTTGCGGCGGTAGTTCGTCGCCAGGTCTTTGTTGTCGTCCCGCTTGAGGACGCGAATCTCGATGCCTGGCACCTCACGCGACAGGCGCGTCAGTACCGGCACGAACTGCGTTGAGTCGATGCACCACTCTTCGGTCAGAATCAGGACGTGCATCGGGTGGGCACCCCAGAATTTCTTGTCCTCTTCGGTGATCACCGCGCGCTCGATGTTCGCTTGGCATTGATCGTGATTCTGGGACATTCGCGCCAGGTAATCGTTAATCGGAAGGGCGTGCTCATATCGTTCTGCTGCCAACATTGAACTCTCCAGATGTGCTTCGGATGCGGTCGGATATGCAGCCCCGGAACTCGGGCGCTGATATGTCTGAAACCACACGGGTTTGTCGAATATTCCGCTCAGCGCGTGCGACGCGCCCGTCAGTGTACCCGGCGCAGTTCCGGCAGCACGTCGCGAGCGCAGCGCTCCATCACCGGGCGCAACTCCTGCGGCGGCATCGGGAAGACCAGCTCGGTGAAGCCCAGCTTGACGTACGCCTCGACCGTATCGTGGAATTGCTGCTCCGATTCGAACGGGTGCGTCCAGGTGTAGACCGACATGCGGATGTCGTCCGGGTTGCGACCAATCTCCCGCGCGGCGGCGCGAAACTGGTCGGCCAGCGGCGCCACGTCTTCAGGCTTGCCGCGTGTGTTCCAGGTGTCAGCATATTTCGCCGCCAATGCGATCATCTTCGGCTTGAATGCGCCGATGATGATCGGGATCCGCGGCTGCTGCAGCGGCTTGGGCTCGAACGGGGCGTCCTGAAACTGGTAGTACTTCCCCGCGAACGTCGTGCGCTCGTCGGTCATCAGACTGTCAATGATCTGCACGGCCTCCTCGAGCATCTCGATGCGCGTCCCCGCGGACGGGTATTCGTACGAATAGGCGTGGTGCTCGCGCTCCATCCAGCCCGCGCCGATCCCGATCTCGACGCGGCCATTGCTGGCATGGTCGATTGTCACCGCCTCCTTGGCCAGCAGGCCAGGGTTGCGATAGGTATTGCCGCTGACCAGGATGCCGAAGCGAATCCGATGCGTCAGCACACCGAGTGCGGAGATCATCGACCACGCTTCAAGATAGGGCGTGGACTCGTTATCGCCTGCTATGAAGTGATCGACGACCCAGGCGGAGTCGAGCCCCAGATCTTCGATGTACTGCCATTGCCGGGCCAGTTCCGGAAACGGCAGCCGGTTGCCGGTCCCAATGCCGATGCGCAGCGGAAAACTCATCACGCCCCCTCTTCCGACTCATTCGAGTGAGATCCATCGCGGTCATTCATCGTCGCCAGGATAACCGAAGATGCCTTGTTTGCCGTACAACGCGGAAAATATCGGCTCTCTTCCCGCGACTTGCCGGCAAGTCGCGTGCCGCTTGCGACGCCGCACCGGTCATGCTACGATGTGTGCCTTGACGGATCGTTCGCGAAAAGAGCCGTGTCGATGCTGGCGATGGGTCGCCAAAAGTGGGTAAACGTGAGACGGAAGTCGGGCACTCAGGGGCCTGCTATGTCGTACTGTGCCCATTTTTCGGTGCATTTCCAGTGTGACGGCGGCCCGGAGCAGCGCAAGAGGTAACGATCCCGGACCTATCACACAACCCGCACGAGAGACCGAACGTCGTGGGCCAGTCGAATGGCCGGCGGCGTTTTTTGTTGCTCCCGTGGCGACTCCGCTGGTCAACTGGTCGGTAATTGGGCACATGGCCGGCCGGGAGCAAGCATGGAGACAGCGTGTTATTAACCAGGTTGGAGTCAATCGAGCTGAGCTTCGGCACCCGCGTCGTGCTCAACGGCGTGAGCCTCAGCCTGAACGACGGCGAGAAGATCGGGCTGGTGGGCCCGAACGGAGCGGGTAAATCGAGCCTGCTCAAGGTGCTGGCGGGCGTCGATACGCCGCAGGCGGGCGAGCGGACGCTGCGCCGGGAGGCTATCTGCGCCTACCTTCCTCAAGAATACGCGGGCTTTGGTTCCGACACAGCCTATGACGAGGTGGTCAATGGCCGGGCGGATTTGCTCGGCATCGAAGCCGAGTTGGAGCGGATCGAGGCCGAGCTGGCCGATCCCGAAACAGCCAGCGATCTCGACGCGTTCGGGCGCCTGCTCGACCGCCAGGCCGCACTGCTGCAGCGCTATGAAGAGCAGGGAGGAACCCGTTTCCGGACCGATGCCGAATCCCTCCTCGTCGACCTGGGACTTCCGGTCGAACTTCACGGCAGACCGGTCGAAGAACTGAGTGGTGGCCAGCGCAAGCTCGTCGGATTGGCGCGCTGCTTGATCGCCAAGCCGGACCTGCTGCTGCTCGACGAGCCCGACAACCACCTCGACATCGCGGGCAAGGCACTCCTGGAGCAGGTGCTGAAGGGGTTCTCCGGCGCCTTCGTGCTGGTATCACACGATCGCTACCTGCTGGACGATACCGTTTCTCAGATCGTCGAGGTCGCCGACGGCAAGCTGACGATCTACCAGGGCAACTATTCCAGCTACGCCACTCAACGCGAGGTGGCCCTGCTCAAACAGCAGCAGGATTACGTCTCACAGCAGAAGGAGATCAAGCGGCTGGAAGAGGCGGTCGCCCGCTTCGAACTCTGGGCGCGCATGGTGGTGGACGAACGGCACATCAAACAGGCTCGCAACAAGCAGCGTCAGATCGACCAGATGGACAAGGTCGAGCGACCGGTGCTGGAGCGGCGCAATATGGCCCTCTCGTTCAGCGCGCAACAGCGGGGCGGTCAGAAGGTGCTGGAATCCCGCCACCTGACCAAGGAATTCGGCGACGACCTGGTCTTCCTCGACGTCAGCTTCGTCATCAGACGTGGCGAGCGCGTCGGGTTGATCGGCCCAAACGGCACTGGCAAATCGGTCCTGTTCCGGCTGCTGCTCGGGATCGACGAACCGACCGACGGCGAGGTGTGGGTCGGACCGTCGATCCGGCTTGGCTACTACGCGCAGGGGCACGAGACGCTGGAACTGGACCAGACGCCGATCGACTTTATTCGTGGGCGTCACGCCTTGCGCGAGGAACAGGTGGTCGCCAAACTCGGCCGCTTCCTCTTCAACTACCGCCAGGCGCGCAGCCCGATATCGATCCTCAGCGGTGGCGAGAAGAGTCGCCTGCAGTTGCTCGACCTGATGCTGAGCGGGGTGAACTGCCTCCTCCTCGACGAGCCGACCAACCACCTCGACATTGACTCGGCGGAGGTACTGGAAGCGGCGCTCGACGACTTTGACGGCACCGTGCTGACGATCTCGCACGACCGCTACTTTCTCGATCGAACATGCGGCCGCATGCTCGAACTGGCGGACGGCGAGATCAGGGACTTCCCCGGGGGCTACAGTGACTACTTCGAGCACAAGCAGCAGCGCCCGGTCGTGGCGCGACGGTGACCGGCAACACGAGCGCTTCGGATGCGCGCCGGAAGTCCAGCAGGGTCAAACTGACACGTATCTGAGACCGGAAGTACCTTGTCAGAAGCGACGAACAGCGCTAGTATGGAGTCAGCGGGGAAGGACCTCGCGGCAACGATACCGACCTGAGAGTGTCGAAGTTGCGGCAATTTTGCCGCTGGTTTGACGCGAAAGGAGCGGCGCTGGAGTTGGAATTTCCGCCGGACTCACAGCACGTCGGTGCCGGTTATCGAATAGAGGTCCAGTGAAGTTGACCTTCGACGGAACGAGGACCTGAACGTCATCCTGCGAACCAGGAATGCCTGGCGCCGATCGAAGACAAGCTCAATCAACCGTTGATTGGATAGACACCCGGGGATTGCCCGGGTGTCGTTTTGTTTCGACAGTGGACCCGGTAGGCTTGGCACCAGCGAACCGACGTGCGCGTGAGGAGACGGGATTGCTGCCGAAACGACTGCGATGGGCACGCGAGATTCAAGCGATCGCGCAGACCGGAATGAGCTATTCACCAGACCCGTACGACGTCGAACGCTATGTTCAGCTCCGCGACCTTGCCGCACGAATGCTGGCTGGCGAAGACGACGACAGCTTCATCCGGTTTCAGTCCCTCTTCTCCAGCCAGGCCGGTCACGCGACGCCGAAGGTCGACGTGCGAGCCGCCGTCTTCCAGGACGATACGATCCTGCTGGTTCAGGAGCGGGAGGACGGACTCTGGACGCTGCCGGGCGGATGGGCTGACCCGGGCGAGTCACCCAGCGAGGCCGTCGCCCGGGAGACGCGGGAGGAATCCGGTTTTGCTGTGCGCGTCAACCGCTTGTTGGCACTCTATGACCGGGACAAACACCCGCACCCGCCGATGGCCTTCCACGTCTACAAACTCTTCTTCGACTGCTCCGTGGCAGACGGAGAAGCGACACCGAGCGTCGAGACGAGCGCCGCCGGCTTCTTCGACGAGAATGATCTACCGGAGCTCTCGATCGATCGCGTGCTGCCTCAGCAGATCGCGCGACTCTTCGCCTTGCACCGCGACCCCGCCCTCCCAACCGATTTCGATTGAGCGTCGTGCGGTGAGGACCATGATCGGTCTGGTCGCGGAGGTCGGTTCCCGTGGTGCGGAAGACAACTCCGCGACATTCAGAGCCGACGTTGCGTCGAACTTCGTCGAGTCAGTGAAGCCACGACAAATCGCCGGCTATCCTGCCGCGGCGCGTTCGAGCGCGGCCTGGACACCGCCGATGGCGGAGAACTCCACCTTCGGATGATCCTGCGTCGCAAAATCGAGGTCCCACTGATTGCGGAAAAGCATGACGACGTTGCCATCACGGTCTTCGCAGCGGGCACGGCCACGCCGGTTGCCCATCTCGCGAATCTCCTCGGGATCGCCGCTCACCCAGCGAACCAGTTCGTACCCGAGTGGCTCGAGAATCGTCTCAACCCCGTACTCGTTCTCGAGCCGGTAGCGCACCACGTCGAACTGAAGCGCTCCGACTGCTGCCAGAATCGGCTCACGACTGCCCGAATCGAGCGGATAGAGGAGCTGAATACCGCCCTCTTCCTCGATCTGATCGAGGCCCCGCTGGAACTGCTTGTAGCGATCGGTGCGCGCGTTGAGCAACCGCGCGAAATGCTCGGGCTGGAAGCGAGGCATGGCGGCGAAGGGGCCATGATCGGCGGTCGTGACGGAATCGCCAACCGTGAAGGTACCCGGGTTGATCAAGCCGATGACGTCACCGGCATAGCCTTCGTCCACCACCTCGCGATCCTGACCGAAGAGCCGCATCGGACGGGACAACTTCACCTCGCGACCGAGCCGGACGTGTTTGACCGCCATGTCCTTCTCGAAACGACCCGAGCAGACCCGTAGAAACGCGACCCGGTCGCGGTGACGCGGGTCCATATTCGCCTGCACCTTGAAAACGAAGCCGGAGAAGGTGTCGTCTTCGGCCCGCACCTGCCCCGTGGACGTCTCGCGCGGTAATGGTGACGGGGCGATCTCGACGAAGGCGTCGAGAAAGAGTTGAACGCCGAAGTTGGTCAGGGCGCTGCCGAAGTAGACCGGCGTCTGTTCGCCCGCCAGCACGCGATCGCGATCGAACTCAAACCCGGCTACGTCGACCAGTTCGACCGATTCCCGCAGCTTCGCGGCCGGACCCGCGCCGAGCAGCGTGTCGAGCGTGAGATCGTCGATTCCGGCAATATTCACCGGTGCTCGTCGCGATCCGTGTTCCGTGCGGTCGAAGCGGTAGACCATCTCGCTCGTCCGGTCGTAGACGCCCTGAAATTCTGTGCCGTCGCCGATCGGCCAGTTCATCGGACAGACGTCGAGGCCGAGGGTCTGCTCGATCTCATCGAGCAGCGAGAGTGGGTCGAGCGCCGGGCGGTCCATCTTGTTGATGAAGGTGAAGATCGGGATATGGCGCATGCGACAGACCTCGAACAGCTTCAGGGTCTGAGGCTCGATGCCGCGTGCGGCGTCGAGGACCATCACGGCGCTATCGGCGGCGGTCAGTGTCCGGTAGGTATCTTCGGAGAAGTCCTGGTGGCCAGGCGTGTCGAGCAGGTTGATCCGGTAGCCACGATAGTCGAACTGGAGCACGGTCGAGGAGACCGAGATGCCGCGCTCCTTCTCGAGCGCCATCCAGTCGGAGGCCGTCTGCCGCTGCTGCCTGCGCGCCGTGACCGAGCCGGCCAGGTTCACCGCGCCGCCATAGAGCAGGAGCTTTTCCGTCAGTGTCGTCTTTCCCGCGTCGGGGTGTGAGATGATCGCGAATGTCCGTCGACGCCGGACCTCCCGCTCAAGTTCAGCCGAGGCCACCAGGTTCGCTCCTTTGTCGTGCATGCAGTTCAACGGGGAAATTGTCCGGGGACTCCGACACATAACTGCGTCCGCTGCGTGCAGCGGACGCGTCCCTCGTAATCAAGACCCTCAATTATAGCAATTCGATTGAATGTGCGGTTGCAACGCCGCTTGGTCACGACGGGGCAGAGACGTGTGGCTCTCGCCGCGGGCCGAAAGCCACCGAAATCCCCTCATCCTCTAGCGCTTCGTCATCCTCACCGGTCGTGACCTCGCCCTCTGGGTGAATCAGCAACAGTGGGACGTTGGCTTCATGCGCGATGCGTTCGGTCACCGACCCGAACAGCAACCGGCCAATACCGCTCCTGCCATGCGTCGCCATCGCTATCACGTCAGCGGCGATCTCGTCGGCAACCGATAGGATCTGCTCCGGAACTTCGCCGATACGCACCGACCAGGTAACCAGGTGACCTTGCCGGGTGAGGCGCTCCGCGACACCCTCGAGATAGTGGCTGCCCCACTCCTCTTTGGGAGCGGTAAAGGCGTCGATCGGCACGCCGGTAATATCGGTCGTCGGCACCACGACGTAGAGAAGATGCAGCGCGAACTCCGGCTTGCCAAGAACCTGCAACGGCCGGTTCAGCGCGGTCTCCGAATGGAACGAGCCATCGAGCGGCACGAGCGCCGTGCCTCGCTCCGGCATAACTGGAATCTGATACTCAGAGGGCGGCGTCGGGATAATGAAGACCGGGCAACGCACGCCGTGCACGATGCTGAAGGCGGTGCTACCGAGAATCGCCCGTCCAGCTCCAACGCGACCATGGCTAGCCAGGACGACCACCGGGTTCGGCAGGCTTTCCGTCAGGGCAACGACCTCATCGGCCGGTTCGCCAAGGCGGACGACCGTCTGCACTGGCAGGTCGTCGAACGAGTCCGCCAACTGTCGCAAATAGCGTTTCCGCTCGGCGACCGGGCCGTTGTCAGTCTCCGGATCGGCCGGGGGAATCGAGTAGTACGTCGCAAGTTCCAGCGGAACGTCGACGACCGAAACGAGTACGACGGAGGAGCGCGTGCGGCGCGCGAGTGACGTGGCGTAGGGCAGGGCGCGTTCCGAAAGGTGGGCGCGACCGCCACGAGGGCCTGAGAGGGGTACGACAATGGTGGTGCTCATGAGCTGACCTTCCAAATTTATGGAAATGGACCCGTGTCCGTCTTCTCACCGGAGCTCCCAACCCTCTCCGCTAACTATAGGCCCCGGCGGGTGACGGGTGCGTTACAGATTGTCACGCGGCGCTACAGCAACCTGACAAATCCGCGCGCAGCTTGTGGCGACACCAGCCTCCGGAATTCCACGTGCGCGCCCGAGTTACAGATCGTAGTAAGCCGCACGCCGTACCGCATGTCACAGGAACGGAACACCTGGGAGAGGCATCGCATGAATCAGCCAGAGCCACTCTTCGGAATCAACATCGATCCGGGAACCGCCGATCCGAGCGACGCCTTTCGCCGGGCAGAGATTGCCGATCGGGAGGGTATCGACCTGGCACTGATCCAGGATCATCCATACATCGACCGGTTCTTCGATACCTGGATGCTCCTGGCGATGATCGCCGCGCGAACCGAGCGTGTGCATGTCGGCACGAATGTCTCGCCACTGGCGCTCCGTCCACCTGCCATGCTGGCGAAGGCGGCCGCTTCGGTCGATGTGCTGAGCGGCGGGCGACTCGAGTTGGGCATCGGCACGGGAGGATTCGCCCAGGGAATCGCCTCCTTCGGCGGCGAGCTGCCGGGCAAGACGGACATCGTCCCGGCTTTTGACGAGGCGGTACGCGTCATTCGCGGCCTCTGGGAGAGTCAGGGCGGCTTCCGATTTGAAGGCGATTACTTCACGCTGAAGGGGACGCGGTTCGGACCGAACCCGGTTCATCCGATCCGAATCTGGATCGGTGCGACCAAGCCGCGCATGCTGCGCCTGACCGGACGTCTCGCCGACGGAGTCTCCGTCTCGAACGCGTATGTGCCCGAGAGCGACCTGCCCGAGGTACACCGGCAGATCGACGCGGGTGCTAAGCGGTCCGGACGCCGGCCGGACGAGATCCGGCGCATGTACAACCTGATGGGCGTCGTCGACCTGGCGGGGAGTCCCAACTCCACCGAGGAGCTGCGCCCCAATACGCCCCTGCTCGACGCCGATGGCTGGGTCGAGCATCTGGTCCACCTCTGTCGAGACCTGCGCATGGACACGCTCAATTTCTGGCCGCTTGGGGAAAAGCAGATCGAGCAGATTGAGGTCTTCGCGGGCGAGATCGTCCCCGCAGTCCGGCGGGTAATGAACCAGAGCGCGTAGATTCAAGCGGACGCAGAATTCGACCAGTCCCTCCGCTACGAACTGCCCGTGATCTTCAGGCCATCGATCGAAAATGCGGGATGACGACCCGGCCGATGGCCTCGACCGCCGCGATTGGATCAGGACCGAGCGGCGGGCCGAAGCTGAGGTGCCGCACGCCCAACTCGACCAGGTGTTCGAGTCGCGGAATCAGGTCCTGCGGCGTGCCGACGATGCCGATGCGCATCATCCGCTCGTCGACCAGACTCCGCGCCTTTGGCAGATCCCGTTCGGTCATCAGTGCGTGCTCGATCGGCCGGAAGTCCTCCTGCGTCACGCCAAGTCGCTGGCGAATGAGCGGGCTGAGGGCGTGGCCGTAGTAGGCTATCTTGTCCTTCAAGGCATTTTCGGCCGCTTCGCGATCCTTCGAGACGGAGCACCAGACGCAGGCCGCGATGTCGACCTCGTCCTGCGGTCGCCCCACGCGCGCGGCCCCTTGCGCGACCAGCGGCTGCACCGTCTCGTAGTGCTCCGGCGGAAAGAGGAGTGGCAGGACCCCGTCCGCCACTTCACCTGCGAGCCGCAACATATTCGGGCTCATCGCCGCCAGATAGATAGGCACCGGGCGCGCGGGAAAACGCAGGTAGGCTTCCGGCTCCCAGCCTGGAGCCGGCTCTCCAGCGAGGACTGCCGCAATCTGCTCGATCGCCTGACGCGTGTCATGCACGGGCCGCTCCTGTGGGATGCCGATCCACTTCAAGAACTCAGCGGCACCGGCGCCGATCCCCAGGTTGAAGCGGCCGTCACTGAGCTCATCGAGCGTGGCGGCCATCATCGCGATCTCCGACGGGTGCAGGGTGTACGGGTTGACGATACAGGTGCCGATGCGGATCCGGCTGGTCGCCTGCGCCACCGCCGACAGGATCACCGGCGCGCTACGGACCAACAGATCGTGGCTTACCCAGAACTGGTCGAACCCGGCTGTTTCGGCCACCTGCGCCAGCGTCACGTAGTCGCCGATGGGCAGGTCGTTATTCAGACGAACGCTGAAGCGCACGGGAAGATCCTTCACGACACGTATCGACAGGCTCAACGTCGAGGGCGAACACCAACTTCGCCGCTACAAACGATCTGGCGAACATCGTAGTTCCCTACCATCCCATGGCGTAGCCGTCGCGACGCGGGTCGGCGCCGCCACTGTACGCACCGCTGTCTGGGTCGACCAGAATCCCCTGACCTCCGCCGACCGCGGCCGACCAGCCGTCGACCGGCATGACCTCGTGGCCGAGCGCCCGGAGCGCATCCAGCGTTTCGGCCGGCACGCGATCCTCGATCACCAGTTGCCGGTTCGCGAGCGTCTTGAAGCGGGGCGCCTCGATTGCCGCCTGGACGCCGAAGTGGTGATCGACCACGTTCGAGATCATCTGCGTGGTCGTCTGGGTGATACCGAACCCGCCCGGCGTGCCGATCGAGAGGAAGAGCCGACCATCGCGGAACAGCATCGTCGGCGAGAGAGGCCCGAGCATCGGCCCACCCGGCCGAATCGCGTTCGGGCTCTCCAGGTCGTAGTCCAGAAAGTAGAGAAAGTTGTTCATCATGATGCCGGTGTCGCCCGCCATGAAGCCGGAGCCGAAGACGGCGCCGATGCTCTGGGTAATCGAGACGCAGTTGCCGTCGGCGTCGATGACGTCCAGGTGCGTTGTGCACTCCCGGGTAAAGTCAGCCGGATTGCCCGGCAGCACGGCGCCTTCCGGGCGTGGACGCGTGAAGCGATCTCCCTCAACTGGACGTGCCGACGACTGGTCGATCAACGCGCGTCGCTGCTCGGCGTAGGCGCGCGACAGCAGGCCATCCGGTGGCGGCTGCTGCGTCCCCGCATAGACTATCCGGTCGGTGACCGAGAGCTTCATCGCCTCGGCGATGGTGTGAATTGACTTCGGGCTGTTGTGTCCCCAACCGTGAAGATCGAAGCCCTCGAGCATGTTGAGCGTGAGCTGCATCTCGTAGGAGGTCATCGGCCAGGAAGTCGTACGCACTTCGTAGCCGCGATAGCTCGAGACCGAGGGCTCGCGCCATTCGACCGAGACGCGCGCCAGATCTTGCTCGGTCATAAGACCACCGGCGGCCTGGATCGCCTCGATCATGCGCTTGCCGATATCCCCCTGGTAGAACACCTCAGCGCCGGACTTCGCGATGGCGCGGTATGTCTCGGCCAGCATCGGCTGGCGCACGATCTCCCCCGCCCCCGGCTGGCCGCTCGCATAGAAGGTATCCCGCGCGACACCGAGCAGGCGGTCGGCGGCGCTGCCGTAGAACATCGCGTTCTTGACGGTCAGCGGCACACCCTGCTCGGCATACTCGATGGCTGCCGCGAAGAGATCGGCCGGTCGTCTCGTGCCATAGCGTTCGAGGGCCGCGAGCCAGCCTGCCAGCGCGCTTGGCGTAGTGATCGACTTCGCGCCGACATCAACGCTTTGAGCATCAAGGTTTTTTGCGTCGGCCGCTTGCGGCGCGCGGCCCGAATAGTCGAGCATCTGCGTCTCGCCACTGGCATGGTGAATGAGCATGGCACCACCGCCACCCAGGCCCGACATGTAGGGCTCGACGACGTTGAGCGCCGCCATCGTGGCGACCGCCGCGTCGACGGCGTTACCGCCCCCGATGAGCACACGGATGCCGGCCAGGGAGGCCAGCGGGTGCGCCGAGGCCACCATGCCGCGTCGTCCCATGACGGTCGAGCGATGTGTCGTTCCAGCGTTCGTCCAGACCATGGCGAGACCTGCCTTCCCTGCTGATGGCCACGCGTCGTTGCGCCTCACTATAGAGCAAATGGTGCGGGTCCGCTTGCTGGGTGCGTTGCTTGTGTCGGGATGATGCCTGTGGTTGCCACGTTGATGAACGCTGATCCTAGAAGGCTGCCGCGAGCCGTTTGGCGTTCTGTAGTGGCGGCATCTGTGGCCGCTGTGGCTTCAAGAGAAAACCCTTGGTCGGATGACCAGACACAAGCTCTGTGCGCCCCAAACCCGATCGATGTGCGGGACGGCCGGTCCCTGCTCCCTGCCAGCTCAGCCTAAGTCTCACGCGCCACGCGCGCGCCATCCTCCATGGCATGGCGCAGCTGACGCGGGGCGAATGCGTCGCCGATCAGGTGGAGCTCCACGCTCGCAACGTGTTCCTCGACCTGAGCCCGCAGGGCGTGAAAGAGCGCATCGCGCCCGACCCCACTCGACGACACGATGACGTTGTCCGCGGGGATATCACGCACTTCACCTGTCAGGACGTGCGTCACCGTGACACCCTCGGCAGAGATCGTCAGTGGCGCGGTGAGGGCGGTGATCGTCACGCCGTGACGCAACAGACGCTCGATGAGTACGGCGCGCAGCGTGGTGCCAATGTCTTCACCCAGACTGTACTGTGGTGTCACGATCTCGACCTGATGCCCCTCCAGGCTCAGGGCGTCGGCGACTTTCGGACCAGGCGTATAGCCGGTCTCGTCGAGGATCACACAGTGCGCGCCAACGGTCACCTGACCCGCAAGCAATGCGGCCGCAGTCACGACGTGCGGGAGGTCGACGCCGGGAATCAGCGGGCGGCGCGGTTCCGCGCCCGTGGCGACGATCACGATATCGGGCTGCTCGGACATCACGGAGGCCGCGGTCGCCTCCTCGCCGGTGCGGATGGCAACCGGCAGTTTGCGGAGCTGCCTCTCCAACCAGGTGACACTGTTGCGGTAGGACTCCCAACCGGGCGCGCGACAGGCGACCAGGATGGCGCCGCCCAATTCAGTGCTTCGCTCGACCAGCGTCACCTCGTGGCCGCGTAATGCCGCCACTCGAGCCGCCTCCATCCCCGCTGGGCCGCCCCCAACGACCAAGACTCGCTTTGAACGTGCACTTGGAGTCAGCGTGCCCCACTCACGCTCACGGCCGATGACCGGATTCTGGACGCATTGAATCGGCCGGCCGAAGTAGAGCCGGTCAATACAGCCTTCGTTCGAACCCATACAGACCCGAATGTCGTCAATCCGTCCCTCGCGGGCCTTGTTCGGCAGATCAGGGTCCGCAATAAGCGCGCGAGTCATGCCGATCAAGTCCGCGCTTCCCTCACGCAGCACCGTCTCGGCTTGCTCCGGCGTCACGATGCGCCCCGTCACGATCACCGGCGTCCGCACGGCCGAACGAATGCGCCGGGAGAGCCCGGTAAACGTGGCAGGCGGGAAATATGCCGAGGGGATGTTGTAGCCACGCGACTGGTAGGTGGAGATCGTTCCACCGGTGACGGTGAAGTAGTCCAGCAGACCAGTCTGATCAAGACGGACGACGATCTCCAGCAGATCGTCGGGGCCCAGACCACCAGGAACACGATCGTCTCCGGAGACGCGCGCCCCAACGATGAAGTCGCGCCCGACTGCGGTGCGCACCGCCTCCAGCACCTCGAGCGAGAACCGCATCCGATTCTTCAGAGAACCGCCATAGGCATCTGCCCGCCGGTTGATGGCTGGGCTCCAGAACTGGTCGGGCAGCTGATCATCATAGAAGGCGAGATCACAGCCATCGAACCCGCAGGCTTTGAGTCGCTGACACGCCTGGGCATAGTGCCCGACCATCTGATGAATTTCGTCGATGGAGAGGACGTGCGGCACGCTCGGAGCGATCTCGCTCACCGTGTCCGAGGGGCCGTAACCGGTCATGTCGAACGTGGCGCGACTGCGCCGGCCGTACGAGGTCACCTGGGAGATGGCCAGAGCCCCGTGTGCCTTGACCGCCTCTGCCGCCTCACGCAATCCGGGCAGAGCCGCGTCGTCCCAGAGGTTGACGTGATCGGGGGACATCGGGGTCAGCGGCGAAGCGGCGGCGGAGCCGAACATCATGACCGTACCGCAGCCACCGTGGGCCTTCGCGGCATGATAGGCAATCTCGCGCGCACTCGGCGCCCCGTTGGCCGCCATGTTCGTTCCGTGGCTGGTAGAGACGATCCGATTGCGCGCCTCGACATGTCCCAGCTGGATGGGGGAGAAGAGGAGCGGGAAATCCGCGGTTGACATGCGCAGCTCCATCCTGGCGATCGGTCTCGTTGGGCGTAATGCACGCCGACAAGGTCAGCCCGCAGGTATGAAGATCGAATACTGAGAGGCCGCAAGCCGGTCATCCACGAGCATGCGCGGAAGTGTAGCAGCCGTCGTCGGGTGTGGAGAGCGGGTGGGAGGGGCCTCGACCAGTGTGATGACGTGGAGAGCGACGCATGCGTCGTCAGCACGGACAACGAAAGACGCTTGAGAGCTCCAAACACCTGAATGTCTTACAAATGTCCGTTCGTTGTCTCTGCCAGCCGCCGATTGAGGTAGGCGCGCTCGCGGTCATTGGCAGTCAGTTCGAGCGCACGGCGATAGGCGACAGCCGCGGCGTCGGTACAGCCCATGCGGCGCAGCAGGTCGGCCCGCGCCGAGTGGAACAGGTGGTAGTCCGAGACGTCGCTTCGCTCCCCCAGTGCATCGATCAACGCCAGCCCCTCGACCAATCCGCGCGCCATCGCGACCGCGACGGCATGGTTAAGGGCGACGACCGGCGTGGGAGTGCGCTGAAAGAGCGTGGCGTAGAGGAACGCGATCTGCTGCCAATCGGTCTCGCCGGGCGTTTTGGCCTCCGCATGGATCGCCGCGATGGCCGCTTGAATTTGGTAAGGGCCGACCCGTCGCAAGCGCAGCGCACGCTCGACCAGGGCGATGCCGCGCTGGATCTCACTCTGGTCCCAGCGCGAGCGATCCTGTTCCTCCAGCGTGATGAGCGCGCCATCCGGTCCAGCGCGTGCGTCGCGCCGGGAGTCGTGCAGCAGCATCAATGACAGGAGTCCGAGGACCTCCGGCTCGTCAGGCATGAGGCTAGCCAGCAGGCGACACAGGCGGATCGCCTCACGGCAGAGGGAGCCGCGAATGAGCACATCACCGCTGGACGCGAGGTACCCCTCGTTGAAGATGAGATAGATCACGGCCAGCACCGCGTCGATGCGGCCGGGCAGTTCGTCGTCCGGCGGGACGCGATAGGGGATGCGCGCGTCGCGGATCTTGCGCTTGGCCCGCACCAGACGCTGAGCCATGGTCGCTTCCGGAACCAGGAAGGCGTGTGCGATCTCGCCCGTGGTTAGACCGCCGAGCGAGCGGAGCGTCAGCGCTACCTGCGCCTCCAGGTTTAGCGACGGGTGGCAGCAGGTGAAGATCAGGCGAAGACGGTCGTCTTGCAGTGATGATTGGTTGAAGGTATCAAACATCTCGTCATCGCCCGGGTTGAGCGCCGAGTCAAAAGCAATAGCCTGATACTTTTCGGAACGCACGCGCTCCCGCCGCAACCGGTCGATCGCCTTGCGTCGCGCCGTTGTGATGATCCAGGCGGCGGGCTTGTCCGGCAGACCGTCCCTGGGCCAACGCTCGAGCGCGACGAGCAGGGCATCTTGCATCGCCTCCTCGGCCACGCTGAAGTCGCCGAGGAGACGGATGAGCGTCGCGAGGATCAGGCCGTGTTCCTCGCGAAAGACCTGTTCAATTGCCACCGGGGCGGTCGACATGATCTCTCCGTCGGCCCGTGGAGTGCGCCACGGGCCGCGCCGAATCAGGGCGAGCGGAACGACATGACTGGGCGGACTTCTACCGACATATTGCCATAGGACGGGACCATCGCCGCCCAGTGGATCGCCTCGTCCAGGTCCTCCGCCTCGATCTCGTAAAACCCGCCGAGTTGTTCCTTGGTCTCGGCGTACGGTCCGTCGAGCGTCAGCGTCTCGCCGTTTCGCGCCCGCACCACCGTGGCGGTCATAGTCGGCTGCAGCGCATCGCTGCCGATCAACTTGCCGAGCGACGTGAGTTCCGCCGTGAGTTTGCCGTATCCGGCGAAGACCGCGTCACGCTCGTCACTCGACATCTCTTCATACGAGTTCTCGTCGCAGTAGATCATGAGGAGGTAGCGCATGCCAGGGAACCCTTTCCGGTGATCTCCACGACGTCGTTTCAGTGCTCCACCACCGGGCGCACCTCAATGGTCGTCGTCGCCGAAGCTGGGATCTTGGCCGCCCACTTGACTGCCTCGTCCATGTCGTCCGCTTCGATGATGTAGAAGCCGCCCAACTGCTCTTTGGTCTCGATGAACGGTCCGTCGCTGGTCAATACGTTGCCGTTGTCGTGCCGCACCAGTTTCGCGGTCGTGGCTGACTGCAGCTCTTCACCACCGCGGATCTTCCCCAGCGCGCCAAGTTCGTTGCCAAATTGCTCGTGCCCGCGGTACATCTCGGCAATCTGCTCCTCGGTGAGACTCGCATTCCCCTCTTCCGCCGAATGAATCAACAGAATGTAGCGCATGGCCTGGTTCCTCCTAATTCGACAACTGCCGTCTATGAGCGGTCCGTTTCCGCTCTCATAGATACGACGAACGACTACCGCCTAAATCGACAGGTCGTGCTCGGGAATTTCCGGCTCCGGACGGCTTCTCGCGTACTCGCGCACTCGCCCCGCGCCCACCATTGAGAACCGCACCCCTATCCCCTACCATGATCCGGCCGGGACGACCGGGTGAACGTGTCACAATCGCGGGGGTGAACCATGAGCGAGCGACAGAATATCTCGACCGGGACCATATGGGAAGAACGCGTCGGTTACTCGCGCGCCGTGCGCGTCGACAACTTCGTTTTCGTCTCAGGAACCACGGCAACCGACGACCAGGGTAGCCTCGTTGGACCAAATGATCCTGAAGCGCAGGCCCGCTTCATTCTCCGGAAGATCGGCGAGGCGCTAGAGCAGGCGGGATCCTCCCTGCGCGACGTGGTGCGCTACCGCTGCTATGTCACCGACGCCGACGATTGGGAGCGGATGGCACCGGCCCTTCACGAGGTCTTTGGCGACGTGCGTCCGGCCAACACGCTGTTCGAGGTCAGTCGCCTGGTCGGCTCCGGCTACTTGGTAGAGATCGAGGCCGACGCCATTATCGGGAGCAGCAGCTAGTCACCGGCGATCTGTGCTCGATGCGGAGATCGTGGGCGACGCTGTACGCGGCGTGGACGCTGGTCGAGGCTGGTCCAGGGGACACCCTGAAGGAGAGATCACCCGGCGCAACACGGAATCCCCGGCGAACCAGCACCAGCTGCGCTTGCCCTGGCACAAGCTTGACTGATGAGTCAGTTCCACTATCATTGACCTGCGTTGCATGGGTTACGCATCGAGGGACTGAACGTTACCACCTCGTGGCAGCTACCCCGGAACCGCGCCCCCGGGGTCGTGGAGAGGAGGTGACGTCCTTCTCGAGTGCTGGTCGTCTGACGAGCGGTCGAGGAGCGGCGTGTTCTCAGGTCCGCGGAGCATATCATGCGTGATGGATCGCGCGGCGATTCACTAGATTCATTGATCGTTGGCCGCGAGGCCGAAATTCTTGCGGTCACTGGCCTGCTCGACAGCCCAGCGCCAGAGCGAGCGTTGGTATTGGTTGGCGATACCGGCATCGGCAAGACGACGATCTGGGAGATGGGCATCGCGGCGGCCAGCGAGGCTGGAAGCCTGGTCCTCTCCGCGCGGCCGGCGACGGCGGAAGCCAATTTCACGTACGTCGGGTTGGCTGATCTCCTCTCTGAAGTGAACCCGGAGATACTGGAACGGTTGCCGGAGCCGCAGCGGCACGCGCTCGCGGTGGCGCTGCTGCGCGAGGAACCAGGTGAAACGCCACCGGGGCCGCGCGCTGTCGCGACCGGACTGCTCAGTGCTCTTCGCGAATTGGTGGCCCAGCAACCAGTTCTGGTGGCGATCGACGACATCCAGTGGCTGGACTCTGCGTCGGCCGAGGCAGTGTCTTTTGCGGCGCGGCGCCTCGATCAGGAGCCGGTTCGATTTTTCCTGACTCGACGCGCTGGGGAACAAGCAGCGCTCGAGCAACTATTTACGCCGGGCACGCTGGCGCAACTCCAGTTGACCGGCCTCAGTCTTGGGGCGGTACGATCCATCTTGAGCAAACGACTTGGCTTGCACCTCCGGCCTCGGGTACTCCGGCAGATATTCGAGGCTAGCGGCGGCAATCCGCTCTTCGCACTTGAACTCGGTCAACCGCTGGCGGAGCGAGGACAGCCGGACGTGGGAGACGAGCTCCCCGTGCCAAAAGCCGTCGCCGATCTGGTTGGTGACCGTGTGGCTCGCCTGTCGTCGGAGGTGAGGCGTGTATTACTGGCCGTAGCGTTGAGTCCGGGTGTTCGCCGCCAGCAATTAGACAAGCTCGCGAGCTCCGCGACCGTGGAGGAGGCTATCGCGCGCGGCGTGCTCACCGTCGCGGGGAATCGGGTGCGAGCGACGCACCCGCTGCTGGCGACAGCCGCGCGCGGTGGGGCTTCTGACACGGAGCAGCGCCTGCTCCATCGTGAACTCGCGGAACTGGTTGATGATCCGGAGCGTGCAGCACACCACCTGGCGCTGGCGGCCGACCAGCCGGATACGCACCTGGCGGCGATCATCGCCGCTGCGGCGAGACGGGCTGCTGCTCGCGGCGCGACCGCGGACGCCGCGGAACTCAGCGCGCACGCCTTTCGACTCACGCCGGTAGGGACGGAGGAGCGAGTCGAGCGGTTGTTCACGTTCGCTGAACGGCTCACCGACGTCGGTGAACGTCGCCGCGCAAGTGATCTCCTCAAGTCCGAACTGGCGACGCTTGCAACG
The DNA here is from genome assembly GCA_963728335.1 of uncultured Chloroflexia bacterium. Lineage (GTDB taxonomy): Bacteria > Chloroflexota > Chloroflexia > Thermomicrobiales > Thermomicrobiaceae > CALAGB01. The sequence continues at coordinate 1,088,103 of CAVSJP010000002.1, read as the reverse complement.
GGTGCTGCGCGGGCGACCGCGCACCTCCTGCTGTTTGATACGGACTTCCAGCTCTTCCACATCAATACATCAGGCGGACATATCGAACAGGCGCTGTCTGAGTCCCCATTAGGGTCGGCGGTGTGGGTACGGGCGACCTGCACCTGGGCGCGCTTCCTCCTCGTGGCGTCCCTGGAACGGATCGCCGAGGCCGAACAACTTGCCACAGCGGCGCTCGCTGAGGCGAGTGTTGCCGATGGCCACCTCCAACGGAAGGTCTTGCAAACGCTGGCTCTTGCGCGCGTTCTCCGTGGGAAGCCGATCGACGACCTGGCAGTTCGGTTCGATTCCGTGTCGTCCGATGCGTATACGATCAGACACGGAATCGAGCGGCTAGCTGCCGAACGCCATGCCGTGCGGGGTGAAGTGGATGTGGCCCGGGCGATATTTCAGCGCCTGCTCCAGGTCGCGCGTGAACGGGATGAAACCTGGTCGTTTGTCTGGCTGCTGTTTCAGCGTTGCGAGCTGGAGTTGCGAGCTGGTAATTGGGACGCCGCCAGTCAGGCGCTGACGGAGATCTCGGATTCGCCCGGCCGCGAACTCATCGATGAGCCGGCCTACGATCGCTGCCAGGCGCTCCTCGCCGCCGGCCGGGGGCAGGTCGAGGAGGCACAGTGTTGGTCCGCGCGTTCCATCAGCCAGTGTGAGCGTCGTGGCCTGCGTTGGGATTGGCTCGAGGCACTCCGCGCGCAGGGCCAAGCCGCACTGCTGGCACGAAACGCGGCTCGGGCTTCGCAAAGCCTCAGCGAAGTCTGGAACCACGCGATACGTGAAGGAATCGATGAGCCTGGGGAATTCGCGGTCGCCCCGGACCTGGTCGAGGCACTCCTCGAACTCGGCCAAATCGACGAGGCCCGTGCTGTGACGGACCGCTTGCGCGCGCTTTCGGTGGCACAGGAGCACCCGTGGGGGTTAGCCAGCACGACCAGGTGCGAATGCCTGATGGCGCTATCTCAGGCGAATGACGTCGATGCCGTGGAGCGCCTCTCCGCCGCGGCCGACTCATACGCGGCGCTCGGCCTGCAGTTTGATCACGCGCGCACGCTGCTGGCGGGAGGACGTGCGGCCCGCCGCCGCCGAATGTGGGGTGCCGCCCGCGATCTGCTTGACCGGTCGGTAGCGGCGTTCGAAGCCATCGGTTCGACCGGCTGGGCCGAAGCCGCGCGGAGCGAGTCGGCGCGTATTGGCGGACGCAAGCGCGATAAGCACGAGCAACTGAGCCCGACCGAGCGCCGCGTGGCGGAACTGGCCGCTGACGGGTTGGCAAATAAGGAGATCGCCGCGCACCTCGCCGTCAGCGTCTATACCGTCGAGGGTCACCTCACCCACGTCTACCGCAAACTCGGCGTCCGCAGCCGCGTCCAGCTCTCTTCCAGTCTGAATAAGATCGAATAGCCGCACCGACATTCCCCGCTACACCGGTTTACCGAATCCTCTCAAGTGTCTGCAGGGATTGCATGCTCACTCACGTCCCCCCTGAAACCGGTCGTGGTAGTTCGCTGAACACCGCCGGCCAGATCGCCCTCGTTACCGCTGCATGCCGACACCCGCGAACGTCAAGAAGTCAATCATCTTGAAGTCTCCGGTCACTCCACCGTTGATTCGTGGGAGTGTCGGGGACCAATGCGCGTGCAGGTAGGAATTGGGATCCAATTGAAGCAATCCCAGGCACACCTCGGCGACGATGCGACCCCCGATCGGGCCGAGGGTCTCCCCCTGTGCCATGACCTCGGCCTCTTTCAGAATGTAGTACCACAGCGGAGTGCTCTGCTCGAGCCCGATCCCATACTGGCTGAGTTCGCTCAGATCGGACGGTTGAAGCATGGGTGCGTGCATCGCACGGGCCACATCCTGGCCAGAGGGAAGCAACCAGGTGATGTGACGGAGCAGCGTCCGCTGGGCCAGGGCGGTCGGGGGCGATTGGGGCGGAATTGCCCGGAGCGGCAGATTGAACAACGGCGTAGAGAGCACCGTGTCGATCTTCTTGTTTGGCTTGACGTTCCCGTCGCCAAAGTCGAAGAAGGTGTGCCACCCGATGAATCGCCGCGGCGCACGGCGGCCACCGGAGAGATCATCGGGATCCTGCGACGTGTCGAACTGGGACGGATCGAAGACGACGGCGAAAAAGGGGCCACCGTTGTCGCCGGTAAAGTTGGCCCGGTACGAGGGGCGCACCATGCTGTGTCCCATCCGGAATGCGGCCGTTTGGAACTCCACCGGGATGAACGGCGTGTTGTGCTCCGGTCGGTAGAACTTTGGGCCATGCTTGATGACGTCGTCGACCATAGATTGGCCGACAAAGAGTGGTAGGAACTCGTGGACGATCATCCACTGATAGTGCCAGATGGTGAGTTGGCGTGCCCGGGCGAAGAAGGACTGGTTGCTGCCCTGCGGATGCGATTGCTTGATCCAGTCGACAGCGGCATTGTGGAAAAGGAGAAAGGCGCACTGCAGACCGGACACGACGAGATTCTCGTCGTTGCGCGGCTCTGGGATGATGGCGACGTTGTTAGAGGTTCGCGGCAGGTCTTCGTAGAGTCCGCCACTTTCGACGATGAACCGCATGCCGGCGGAGTCGTAGAGATGCGGCGAGACGGCCGGGCCGCCTCCGTAGACGGAATCCAGGTCAAAGGCAGGCGTGCGACCATTGATTGAAGTCGTTGGATTGGTCGGCACGCCGAGAGGTGAGCCGACATCGAAGGTGATGTTGTGGTCCATGAACTGGCCCATGAAGTGCGCGCCGGCCGTCATCGTGGGGTTGTTCGGGTTGTTGAGGCTCAGCGAGGGGTCCGTGATGAGGTTTACCGGTCCTGCCGCCAGATCGTCCTGCGCGTCCATCAGGCCGCCGGGCTTCCCGATATCGACGAGCGCCGCCTGTAGCGCATCTGGCGCCATGTCCTGACCGAAATACGGCAACCTCCCAAACATACGCCCGAAGTGCCGAGAGTCGCTCTCCTGGATCTGCCCACCGCCCTTTGCCGCCGCCTCGGTGGAGTGAGACCCCTTGAGCAGGGGCTCCGGCGCGACGATAGCTGCGCCAAGCGCCGCGGCACTCGCGCCCGCTCCGGTGAGGAACGCCCTCCGGCTGTGACGCCGCTTGTCTTGCCTGTTGTCCTCATTTCCTGTTCCGCCACCTGTACCCATTGAATTCCCTCCCTTCGGTCGTCCCGCTGCACTTATCCGTCGGTCGGTTATGTGGTCGCGCGGTGCACGCTACCCACTCATGCCGCAACCTCCCGGACACGAAGCATTTTGAGCAGACGGAGTGCTATCGGCTTACCTTCTTCTTTCCCTGCGATCCGCCGCGTCATGCAAGCGACGGCGGACGACCGAGGACGAGTCGTGGCGTCGACGTCCTGTTGCCAGGCCACGTCTCGTCTGTACCGCTATCAGGACTAAACGGTCGACGAGTTCGGCCCCCAATCGGATAGAGACGCTGACGCTGGCCTCAACAGCCGGCGAAACCAGCGCGCGGTGGTCATGCGACGCAGGCGAGCAGCACCTGGAACGCGTGAGTTCGGCGACACACTGGTTCGCGGCGGTTGCATCCGCCAACGAGTCAAGCGTCGTGATGAATTTCCCTCATATAGGTCTTTCGGAACGCCATCTCCTTCATAATACGTGCAATAGGGGCGAGATCAACGCTGGATATCCAGGGTGATTAACGGCAACATCCTGAGGTTGCGTCTTCAACAGCACGACCCCCGCGATTTCGCGGGAATGCGCTAGAATTGGCGCCGCACGATCAGCACAACGGCGTCGACCACCAGCGCGAGGCTCATGCACAACACGTTTCCAGAGTCAACTCTCATCGGCCGTCAGGGCGAGTTCGCGACGATCTGGTCCGAATATCAGATCGCGGCGGCGTCACGGACTCGCGTCGTCCTTCTATCCGGCGAGTCCGGCATCGGGAAGACTCATCTGCTCAACGCCATTGCGGACGCGGCTGAGGATCAGGGCGCGCTGGTGCTCAGAGGTGGCTCGTCGGACGCCGAGGGGATGCCACCGTATCTCCCGTTTCTGGAAGCGCTCGGCCGCTTCTTGCGCGCCCGCGAGCCGGACGCGGTGCGAGATCACGTCGCTGGATTGGCCCCGGTACTGCTGGCCATCTTTCCCGAGCTCAGCCGGATTGCGGGGGAGATGCCGCTCAGTCACCCGCTGCCGCCCGATCAGGCCCGCCTGCGGTTGTTCGAGGCAGTGGGCGTGCTCGTCGCGCGCCTCGCAGAACCCCAGCAGGTCATACTGCTCCTCGACGACTTACAGTGGGCCGATGTGGCCAGCCTCGATCTGCTGGCGGCCGTCGCCCGCTATCAACCAGCCATCAAACTGCTGATTCTGGCGGCCTGCCGGGAAGGGTCCATCGCGCACAATGCTCCACTCGAACGCACGGTCCGTGAGCTCAGCCGCCTGCGCGTGCTCCGCTCGATCGAGCTGGGCCGCATGACCCTCGAACAGACATCCATCCTCGCGTCCACGTACCTCGGCACTCCACTCGACGCTGAGACCTGTCAGGTGCTCTTTGCCCAAAGTGAGGGGAACCCGTTCTTTGCCGAGGAACTGCTGCGCGGCTGGCTCGATAGTGATGCGCTGCATCCGGTCGATGCCGCATCCGGCGATTCTCCGCTGCGCGTCGACGTCGGCGTGCAATCCTCGATGCCAACAAGCATTGTCATCGCCGTGCGCGAGCGCCTCACGGTGCTCAGCTCCGCCACGATCGACACGCTCCGAACGGCCGCGGTTATCGGCAAGTCCTTTGACGCCGGGCTGCTCGCCACGGCCTCGGGATTGCCTACTGATGAAATTGAAGCCCGTCTCGCGCCCGCGATCGAGGCGAACCTGATCGATCCGGACCCGGACGGACGCCACGCCTTCCGCCACGACCTGATTCGGGAGTGCCTCTATCAGGAGATCACCCCGTTCCGTCGCCAACGTCTCCACGGCCTGATCGGGCACGCCCTCGAATCCGGTGGTGCCGCGGCGGGGCACCGGTCGCTCGCAGACCTGGCCTACCACTACATGCACAGCGCAGACCATGCACGAGGCGCGGACTACGCCTTCCGCGCCGGGGCGCAGGCAATGGACGCCTACGCGCCCGCGGCAGCGCTCGGGTATTTCAGAGCCGCGCTTGACTTGATTCCAACCGATGATGAGCGGCGGGGCGCCTTCCTGCTGCGGGCCGGTGCAGCGGCCAGTCTGTCCGGCGAAGAACAGTCCGCTACGTCGATGTTTCAGTTTGCTTCGGACTGGTTTCAGCAGCGAGACGACCCCATCCGCTCGGCCGAGGCCATGTTGCACCTGGGGCGATCTCTCTGGCGGCAGGAGTCCATCGACGACGCGCGTGCCTCGTTCGAGACCGCGCGGCACCGGCTCGGAGATCAGCCCGAGCCACTGCTGGTGGAGATCCTGGTCGATCTGGCCAGTTTGGTGGCAGTCAGCCAGCACGAGATCGTGACGGGAATCACCCTCGCCCGCGACGCGCTGCGGCTCGCCGAGCTCCTCGAAGAGGACCGCCTGCTCGCCTCGGCGAATCGCACGCTCGGCAATCTGCTGGTTCGGGCCAACGACATCGACGCGGGCATCCCGCTGCTGGTGAGCGCGCTCGAACGGGCCGAACGCGCCGGTGATCTGTCCGAGGCAGCCGAGTGCTGCGGAGCGTTGGCCAACGCCTACTTTTGGCAGGGCGCGATCGAGCGCTCACGAGTGGTGACGCTCCGCAGGCTGGAACTCGCGAAACGAAGTCACGATCCGTATCAGATGCGGCACATCTACCCGTGGCTCGCCGTACTTGCGGGAGTTCAGGGACGATTCGACGAGACGCGTGACTACGTTCGTCGGTCGGAATTCGAGATCAGACCGCTCGAGAGTCCCGAGCCTCACGCCTATCTACTCTTCTGCCGAGCCGCGTTCGCCTACTTCACCGGGGACTATTCCACGGCAAAACACCACATTCAACAGGCGATCGAACGCTTTAGGCAGATCGGCCCCAGCGCACTCGTCTGGTACATGGGCTTCATCGCCATGATTGACGTCGCACTTGGCGATACCGCCCAGGCACGGGCGTCGCTGCAAGAGTTCGAGCCCCTGCTGGAATCGATGCCCGGGGGAAGCATGCCGACCTCGGAACCTCTCGCCCACGTCACCGAGGCCGCCATATGGCTCGGCGATCGGGAGCGACTGGCACGCTACGTCCCGAAACTGCGCGCCTTCGCCGGGCAGTTCCACGATCTCTCGATCGACCGCCAACTCGGACAGATCGAAACTTTGAACGCTAACTACGAGCGGGCCGAGGCGCATCTCAGTACGGCGGCGGAAGCTGTCGCACGCGAGCAGATCGTCTGGGAGATGACGCGCGTGGCCGAGGCTCAGGCAGACCTGGCCCTGGCAAGATCAGGCCGCGATGGTGTCGCCGCGGCACGCGAACGGCTGGAATACGCCATGACGATCGCCAGCCGGGCCGGGAACGCCTCGGAGCAGCGGCGACTCCAGCAGCGGCTGGCGGAACTGAGCGGCGACCGATCGATCGATCCAACTCCTGGAGGACTCAGTCGCCGCGAGCTCGAGGTAATACGCCTGATCGCGGCAGGGAAGAGCAACCGCGAGATCGCCGGAGACCTGTTCATCAGTGAGAAGACCGTCATCAACCATGTGACGCATATCTTGAACAAGATCAGCGTCGATAACCGGGCCGCCGCCGCGGCCTTCGCTGTCCGCAATCAGCTCGCCTGACGTCTGGCCCGCACGTCGGATGCTCCACTGGGAAGATCCTCCCATCACCCCGACCACCTCCCACATCAAGGCTCTCGCCGCGATTGGGAAGTTCCCTCGATGTGCCGTGAACTGACTCTCCCTAGACTCGAACCATCGACATACGGACGTCGCGACTGAAGACGTATAGCCAGGATGCGACGACAACACCGAGGAGGCATCATGCGTGGTTCGAAGCGAGATCTTCCCGTTGCCGCCGAGTTCGACACCCCGGACGGGCATGTCACGCTGCGTGAAGTCGAGTGGGGCGACATGAACGTCGCGCTGGAGAACTTCCCCGCTGGCACCGACACCGCACCTCTGTTCAAGGGGCTGCAGGACGATCGTTGTCAGTGTCCGCACTGGGGCTACGTTGTCAAAGGCAAGTTCCGCGTAATCTACGGCGATCGCGAGGAGACTCTGTCGACCGGCGACACCTATTATCTCCAGCCCGGTCACAACCTGGTCTATGACGAGGAGACCGAACTCGTCGAGTTCAGCCCGCGCGGCATGTATCAGGAGACGATGCAGGTCGCCGGGCAGAACCTTGCCGCGATGCTGGCCGGAAGCCACTGAACAACCGCCGCGGACCGGCGAAGCAGGAGGAACACGATGGTCAAGACCGACGAGAACACAATGATGACGGAGAAGCGAGTGACCGCTCTGGCCACGAAGCTGATGCAGTATATCGAGACGACGGTCGTCCCGGCGGGGCTGTTCGCTCCTGACGTCTTTCTCGACCTCACGGTACCGACGTGGCGTCTCCAGGCACAGAGTGCGGAAGAGTTCACTTCGCTGCGCAAGGAACTCCACCCCTGGCCGGGCAAGGTTCCGCGCTGGCGCGCTGATGCAACGCCCACCGGATTCGTGATCGAGTGGGAAGAGACCTGGCAGGCGGACGGCCGCGACTGGTACTGCCGTGAGATGGCGCGTGCCGAGGTGAGCAACGGACTGATCGAGGCGATATCGGTCTACTGCACCGGCGACTGGGATGACGAGCGCCGAGCGGAACATGGGCGCAAGGTTCAGCTCGTGCGTCCATGAGCCGTACGTCTTGAATTGTCACGCGTTTCGAGGCGGTCGCGAGTCGCGACCGCCATATCTGTCTCGACTAGGGTCCGTCGGTTTCGTCTCAGGAGTCGGCGCGATCTTCACGTGTGCGACGCGACGAGACTGGCCGTTCTGAGGGTGTTGGACGTTCCTCGATTGTCGAGACATCCCGCGACGGCCACCAGTTCCAGCGGCCGAGCAGCAGGACGATCGACGGGACTGTGAGCGTGCGCACGATGAACGTGTCCATCAGCACGCCGACCGAGACCGCGAAGCCTAGCTGGAACAGGGCTTGGAGCGGCAGCGACATCAGCGCCGCGAAGGTGCCCGCGAGGATGATCCCCGCCGAGGTAATCACGCCCCCGGTTCGTCCCAACGCCCGTACCGTCCCCGGTACCAGACCCTTGTCCTGCGTCTCCTCCCGCACGCGCGCCATGAGATAGATGTTGTAGTCGATTCCCAGGGCGATCAGGAAGATGAAGACGTAGAACGGGACACTGGCGTTGACTCCCTGCTGGCCGAGCAGGTATTCGAAGACCAGCGTCGATATGCCGAGTGTCGAGAAGTAAGTCAGCACCGACGTCGCCAGCAGGTAGATTGGCGCGACGATCGACCGCAATAAGAGTCCGAGCACGATGCCGATCGCACCAAGGATCAGCGGAATGACCACCCGCTCGTCCCGGTCGTTAGCGACCTTGGTGTCGTAGTTGGTGGCAGTCTCGCCACCGATCAGCACCGAGCTCCGGTCGATGCCGGCCTGCTGCGCGGCCGATCGCGCGGCCTCTCGCAGGTCGGGGATGCGATTGATGGCACTCAAGCTATACGGATTGTCCTTCAGAACCACGTCAATCCGGGCGACGGTTCCGTCCGGAGAGACATAAGACTGCGACGCCGCGAAGAGCCCCGCCGCCTGGCCCTGTGGTGAATTCGGATCGATCCCATCGGTGCCAGCGCTGCCGGACGACGATCCCTGGCGAATACTCTGGCGCACCGGCTCTGGCAGCGAATTGACCGCCGCCTCAACTTGTGCCGGACCAACCTGCGCCGCAGCGCCAAACGGGCGGCTCGGCCCAGTCACCGAACTGATTCCCTGTTGCTGAGCAAGCGCCGAGGTGATTGCATCGATCGTCTTCAGGCTCTGGGAGTCGTACACGGTTGATCCCTGTGGCAGGACCACGTAAGCCTCGGTCGGGGCGAGTTCACCGGCCGGGAATCCCTGGCGCAGCAGTTCGAAACCGGTGCGTGACTCGCTGCCGGTTGGCAGGCTGGAAACCGTGTCGAAGTCCTGTCGCAACGTGAGTACACCCAGTGCCATGACCAGGAAGACCGCCAGCGTCGAACCCAGCACCGCGGCAGGTCGGCGCGAGACCAATGAGGCAATACGCGACCAGATCCCGTGATGCTCGGAGATCGCGCGATTCGGATCGTATTCCGGCGCGAAGGGCCAGAAGGACTTGCGGCCCAGAATCGTCAGGATAGCGGGCACCAGCGTCAGCGAGGCGACCAGCATCGTACCGATCGCGATCGCCAGGAGCGGTCCGAGCGCCTGGTTCGATCGCAGGATGGCAAGCAGCAGGGCCAGGGTCGCGATCAGGATGGTGCCTGCCGCTGAGAGGATGGCCTCGCCAACGCGGCGCATGGCATGGCTCATCGCCGCATGCTTGTCTTCGGTCACTTCGAGCTCTTCGCGGTAGCGGGAGGAGATGAAGAGACAGTAGTCGGTTCCCGCGCCAAACAGGAGGACCGTCATGATGCCGGTCGCCTGACCGTTAACCAGCAGACCGGCGTGCTCAGCCAGCAGCGCGCCGATACCGCTCGCCAGACTGAAAACCCAGCCGACGCTCAGAATGGGAACGAACGCCACCACCGGCGAGCGGTAGATCACGACCAGCAGTACGAGCACCAGCCCACCCGTAACGAGCAGCAGGAAGCCGTCGATGCCCTGAAAGACCTTCAGCAGGTCGGCCAGCAACCCGCCGGGTCCGCTAACCTTGACCTGCAGATTCCCAGCGTCGAATTGATGCGTGTAGTCACGGATTCGATTGATTGTCTGAGCATACGGATCACCGGCCGGCTCGCCGGTGATATTGACCACCATCGTCATGGTCGTGTTGTCGCCGGAGATCAGGCTGTCGCGAGCCTGGGGCACGGTGAAGATCGAGACGACACCCTGGACGTTGTCGCCGGCCTGGCCGGACGTGAGCCAGTCGCTAATCTGCTGGGCGTCCGTCAGGTTCTGGTCACTCAGACCAGCGCTATTGCGAAAGACGATGATCGCTGGAGTACCATTCGACGGGAACTCCTGCTTCACCAGAGCGGCCACTTTGGTCGATTCAGCGCCGCTGGGCAGGAACGATGCCTCATCGTTGCTGGTGACGTTGGCGAGCTTCGGCGCGAGCGGCACGATCAAGCCGGTCACGAGAATCCAGAGCACGAGGACAACCCATTTCCCGCGCCGGGAAGTTGAGAAGTCGGTGATGGCGTGGATGACGTTCACGATACCCCCAACGAGCCAGAGAGGCCAGCCCGCCGACCCAACGGTCGCCGGTTTGTCTATTCTACCTAATTATGGGTAGGTTTTCAATGCAAACGAGGACCCGGCCGGCGCCGGGTCGATCAGATCGCTCTATCGGTTGGGTCTGGGAGTCCTTCGCCCTGCCGCCAGAGACCAGATCAACAGAAGCAGCATGGCCCCCAGGACCGCGTTCAGGAGCGTCCCAATGGTCAGCGACAGCATGAGCTCACCACCTGTCGATCTGCTCCAGATCCAACCTCCAATTACCGCTCCAGCCATGCCGACAATGATGTTGATAATCCAGTCGTTGCGCTGGCGACGTCGAATCGCCATCGTGGCAATCCAGCCGGCCAGGGCTCCGACGATAATCCATCCGATGATACACACGGGTAGTCTCCTATTCCGGTTGAGTGCATGGTTTTGGTTCTTTCGCTACGTTCATGGGACATGATGATCCCTCGATCTTGAACATCAGGTAGTGCAACCCCTATGCCACTCAGTCCCCAGAACACACCCGGCGAAATACTGGCGCACAAAACACGAGACCCGGCTGATTTGCCGGGCCTCGTCGTCGCCAAGAAATTGTGATTAAGTCGTGCGCTGACCTGCGATCAGGCCCCAGAGGAAGAGGAGGACGATTGCGCCGACAATCGCGACCAGCAGCGTGCCGAGGCTGAACGTGGCCATGAAGTCGCCGCCCGTCACCAGGCCCCAAATCAGGCCGCCGATGAACGCGCCGACGATACCTACCACGATGTTCGCGAGCCAGCCCATGTTGCCATTACGACCCATAATCATGCTGGCGATCCAGCCTGCCAGGGCCCCGATGATGATCCAACCGATAATACTCACAAAGACTCTCCTTTCCCGATACCAATTCCCGTGGGCTTCACGTTCATTACGCTTACCACTCAACCGTGAAGGCCCTCGATTAACGATCGTTAACGCAACCGGTGTGCCACCTTCAGTGGATTTCGTCGAACGTCGTGTGTTCGCGTTTGAACATCAAAAGAGTGGTTCCCCGGTTGAGCCGGACTGGCATGGTTTGATCAACAGCTTCGTCAGGCGTCGCGCGCGATCAGATCGCCGACGAAGAGGACAATCATCGCGCCGACAATCGAGGTCATCAGCGTCATCAGATCGAAACGCGCATCGAAGCGCGTGCCGGACACGAACGCCCAGACCAGGCTGCCAACCCAGGCGCCGGCGATTCCCACCACGATGGTCACGAGCCAGCCGAGACTTCCATTTCGGCCCATGATGAGGCTGGCAAAGCCCCCGGCCAGCGCTCCGATGACGATCCAGCCGATAATACTCACGTCAGTTCTCCTCCGGACCTTCACGCTGTTCTCTGCGGTGAAACGTCGCAATTCATTGCTGTTATGTCACTTCAAGCCTGGCGACACGATTACGCATTGCCTGTGCCACCCGCGCCAATCCGGCCAGGATCGGGTATTCTTGAACGTGAACTCAGGTTTCACGTTACAGGTCCGAGGTTCATTCGGGGTGACTCAGCCGGGTTGTCATTCCGGCGGCCACCTTCCACCATTCAGGCAGCGACCGTGATGCGGTGCCGCAGCCCACGCACTGCGGCTTCCGACGATCCGCCAGTGAGCAGATCGACAGGTGAAACGGAGGTTGGTGACCGTGGCCGAGCAGGTATCTTCGTTTGACGCGATGAGCGCCATTACCATATCCCGAGAATATGGCAGTGGAGGAGGTGAGATCGGTGCCCGCCTGGCCTCTCAGCTGGGGTGGACACTGGTCGACCACCAGATCGTCGCGAACGTCGCCCAGCGCCTGGGGATCACGCATGAGGAAGCGAGCGCCCGGGACGAGCGGGGTGCAGGGTTGGTTGCGCGTGTGATGGACGCCTTGCTGACCACGCCGCCGGAGGGTCCAGTTCCAGCGGGTGAATTCCCGACCAGTTCGAACGACCTCTACCACCAGACGGTCTGCCGCGTAATCGAGAAGGCGTTTCACACGCGACACGTGGTCATCGTTGGACGCGGAGCCCAGGCACTGTTGCAAGAGTGCCCAGATGTGCTTCACGTGCGCGTCATCGCACCGATCGAGATGCGCGTCGCCTACGTCTCGCTGCGTGAGGGGCTCAACGAACAGCAGGCGCGCGCGCGCATACACAGCAAGGAACAGGGTCGAAATCGCTACCTGCGCGCCCACTACCACAAGAGCCCGCAAGACCCTGATCTCTACGATCTCACGATCAACACACGAGGAATCTCACTCGATGATGCGGTCGGAATCGTCGCGAGCGCGCTGGAACAAAAAGCGCGTATGCTCGGCATGCCGCCTTCGGAGCGCTGGCCAGGGGCTGACGTCTCGCGCTATCGCGACCGGCCGGGTGATCTTCACCCCATCTAGCCTGTTGAGATCGGTCACCGGTCGTTTGCTGGAAGCGGGTTGGACGGTTCGGACGTTCCGCTAATCCGGCTCGCGCGGGGCCTCGGCAGGGCCTCTGCAAAGGTCAGACCATTGAGCGGAGCAGTCAAAAGTCTGTGGTATGCTTGCTCGGAGGGATTTGATACCGACTTTCGCCGTCACGAGTACTCCCATCGACCACAACTCTGGCGAAGCGGCTCCGGGAGAGGAACATCTCACAACATATGGGAACGACAGCGGCCTCGCGATCGAAAGACAACGAGCCGCGACCAACGGATGAGCCGGTTGCCGCCATTGTATCGGATCACGCGGCGAGTTCGCTGGCGATCGTCTTCCGGATTATGCTGGCCATCGGCATCGGACTGATCATCGCCGGAACAGCCATCGGGCTGATTCGAAACGGTAGGCTGCCCACGCCCGTTGTCTCCTTCGGGAACTTGCCGTCCCAGTTGGTGAGCCTGGAATCGGCGGCCATTCTGACCCTCGGCATTCTCGTCATCCTGATCACCCCGGGGACCGCCATCGCATTCATGGGTGTGGCCTACGCTCGGGCGCACGATCGCCTCTACACGCTCATCGCGGCCGGCGTCTTCACCATCATCCTCGGCAGTATTGTGGTGGCCTGGCTTTCCGGTGGTAGCTCGGCGGCAGAGTCGAAACCGGCGCTGACACCACTCTCTGAGCTTGGCGTCGGTCTCGTCTCGGTCGGCGCGGGCATCTTCGGCTCGATGGTCGGGCTCGGTGGAGGGGTCTTCATTATCCCGATCGTCTCCGTCTTCTTCGGCGTGCCCCTCAAAACCGTCATCGCCGCCAGCGCGGTGAGCGTCATCGTCAACTCGCTGGGTGGCAGCTCGGTCTACCTCAAACACCACATGAGTAACGTCCGGCTCGGACTCTTTATGGAGCTAACCACGGCGCTTGGAGCGATTGTTGGCGGGCTCTTTGTCGTCTTCATCGCGCCCAATGTGCTCCGGGTCGTGTTCGGCGTCGCGCTGCTCGCGATGGGAGCGGCGATGTTTCGACGCCAGAAGGGGGCGGAGCCGATCACCGATGGTCCGGATCCGCTGCGCTTGAAGCAGACCTTTAATGACCCTGCGGCGGAGATGGAGATTGACTACATCCCGCAGCGCCTTCCCTATGGCGCGGCCGCCAGTTCGCTGGCGGGCGTCATCTCCGGCATGCTCGGCATCGGCGGCGGCGCGGTGAAGGTGCCGATCATGAACGCGATCATGCGGGTTCCGGTTAAGGCATCGGTTGCCACCAGCGTCTTCATGGTCGGGATCACCGTCTCAGCCAGCGCCTTCATCTACTATATCCACGACATCATCGACCTGTCGGTCACGGCTCCGGCCGTGCTCGGGATTCTGATCGGCTCGCAGGCCGGCGCCCGGCTCTCGCGCAATCTGCGCAGTGTCGTCATCGTGCGGGTGCTGGTGCTGGTCCTCGCCTACCTGGCGATCAACTTGCTGCTCCAGGCCGCGGGCATTAGCCTGCCGGGCGCGCGATAGATCACCGCCTCCACCGCAACCTGGCCATGCAACGACCGGGCGAAATTCGGCTTCGCCCACACGAACTTATCGGTGCGCTCTCCAACGGCCGCGGTCGCCACCGTCCATTCGTGAGATCGAGCTCCCTTCCCGCTTCTATCAGCAACAACCTCCCACAACAACCTCGACGAACGCCCAAACAGGCGCTTGACAGGCGCCCGGTCCCCCTCTAGTATCGAGCTATCGTGAAACACGTCAGGTGGTCAGGCCAATGAAAGATACGATCAAACCGATTCAGCGTGATCGCGTTCCCAAGCAGATCGAGCAGCAGATCCTCACGATGATTCGCGAGGGGTTGCTGACTCCAGGTGAGCGGCTGCCGTCCGAACGCGACCTCTCCGAGATGTTCGGCGTTTCGCGTGCATCGGTGCGCGAGGCGATGCGCAGTCTGGAACACCTGGGCGTTATCGACGTCCGGCAAGGTGGTGGCACGTTCGTCCGCGAGGTGCGTTGGGAAGATGTCGGCCTGCGTATCACAGCCGGATTCGTGGTTCACCCCAATTTACTCTGGCACGTCTACGAAGCCCGCTGCGTGATCGAGCCCGCCCTGGGCCGGAGTGCGGCGGAGAACGTGACGGAGCAGGACATCGCCGATCTGCATGCCATTCTCGAGCGACAGGGCGAAAAGTTGCTGCGAGGTGAATCGACCGTCGAAGAGGACAACGCGTTTCACCGGCTCATCATGCGGGCATCGGGCAACCCCATCCTGCAGACGATGGCCGAGGCGTGTCTGAGCCTGCTCGAGTCGTCCCGTGAGAGCTATTTACAGACGCGCGAGCGCCAGACGATGTCGCTGCGTACCCATCGCATGATTCTCGACGCACTCGCGCGTCACGATGCAGACGCCACGTACGCGGCGAGCCTGCATCATATTCAGGCCACGGTCGGCAAATTCGTGAGGGAGCAAACGGATGTTGAACAGGTGAAGGAGGACGATATCGTGTCGTAGACGGTGATCATTCCGCCGGGAGCAGCAACCACCATGCGGTTCTCGGTCAGATCGATCTCCGCGAATCGGTCGCCCCACGGCGTCAGGTACGCCACGGAACCGGAGGTAACTCGTGATCAAACGGGTGGAGATCAATTATCGAGGGATCTTCCAAAAGACCCTCGCCAAGCGGATCGGCAGCGACCTCGTGCTGATCGCGACCCGCATGGGCCAGGTCGGCTTCTCCAACGGTCGCTATAGCGATTCCCCAGAACGCAACGGCATCCCCTGCAAGTATTTCACCTTCATCTCGCCCGACCTCGAGGAAGAAGAACTCGAGGCCGAGTGCGGTGCCAAGATGGACATCGACGAGGCGAACATCTCGGTCGTGCTCGACGATACCATGGTCAAAGGTGTCGAACCGTGGGGTTGGTCCGGCATTCGCGCCATTAACGAGAAGATGGTCGAGGGCGGCGCAATGCTGGTCGTAACCCGCAAAACCCCGCAGCAGCTGCTCAAGTTCATCCCGACGAGACCGTTCTCCTATAACCTGGTGACACTGGCGGGCGACGCCAGCCTGGCTGGGCTGTGGGTCTTCAAGGATGACCTGACCCACGAGCGCGTACTTGGGGCGATCGCCGGCATCGACCCGACGATCATCAGCATCGACGCGGTCGAGGCACACCTGCGCGCCAAGACCAAGGACGAGCGCCGGGTCGCGGCAGCTCGTGAGGCGTTCGAATCGGTCGCCGGGAACACCTACTCCGTCAAATCCGGAGAAGGGATCGAGTGGACGCACGAGGTTCCCGTACTGCCAGGCTGGGATCACTTCCGCGAGGGGACCGTCATTCCAGCCGTCCCGCGCCATTTCGAGGTCGGCCCGCGCGGGCAGTCGCGCAATCCGAATTTCAAGCGCGGCACCACCAAGACCCAGCGGCCCGTGGTCCGCTTCGATCTCTGCACCAAGTGCACCCTGTGCTGGATCGAGTGCCCCGACGAGTGCTTCGACCCGACCGATGACGGCTACTACGACATCGACTACGAGTACTGCGTCGGCTGCGGCAAGTGCGCCGAGGTCTGCCCGGTCGAGGAGTGCATCATCATGGTCGATGAGCTCGCCTTTGAAAACTACGACAGCCCATGGGAGCACTGGAAGCGCGACGACACGGATTACCTGCGCTGGGCCGAAGAGAAGAAGGGCAACGAGCGCGTCAGCTTCCCATTTGTGACCGGCACCGGCCGCGTCGTGACCGAAATGACTACGGTACCGGGCGTGGGCGAAATCAAGCCACGCAAGGAAACGCCTCAGCCAGTCTAGGAGGAGTGACCGTGACCACTGCCACGCAACAGCAATCTGACGTCTGGGAGCGTCAGGACCTTCTGACCGGCTGCCAGGCGGTCGCCGAGGGAGTCCGGCTGGCCGACGTCGACGTGATTCCGGCCTACCCGATTCGCCCCTATACCGAGGTAATGGATACCATCTCGAAGATCATTGCCGACGGCGGGCTCGACGCGGAATACATGATCGCCGACAGCGAGCATTCCCAGTTCGAGATCGCCAAGCATGCAAGCGCCGTCAACGCGCGCGCCTTCACCGGCAGCAGCGGCACCGGCTGGTGCTACGGCTTCGAGGCGCTCGTCGTGACCGCGACCGATCGCCTGCCGGTTCTCTTTCTGGTCGGCAACCGCGCGCTCGACGATCCCGGCGCGTTCGGCGTCGAGCACAATGACGCCATGTCGGTGCGCGACATGGGCTTCCTGCTCAACTGGGTCACCACACCGCAGGAGGCGCTGGAACACGTGCTCATTGGCTACCGCATCGCCGAAGACATCGACGTGCGCATGCCCAACGCCCTGGCGATGGATGGGGCGTTCCTGACCCACTCGCAGCATATCGTCAACATCCCGACCATCGAGGCGGTCAAGAAATTCCTACCGAACTACGACCTGGGCGACCGGCGACTGCACCCGGACAACCCGATCTCGATCGCCCCGCAGGTGAACGAGGATTGGGTGATGGAGATGCGCCGCCAGAACTGGGAAGCGGCGCGGCGCTCACGTGAGGTCATCACCAAGGCCTACGAAGAGTTCAATGAGGTCTTCGGAAAGCGCTACGATCCCCCGTATTACTTCACCGAATATATGACCGACGACGCCGACGTCGTGCTGGTCGGGCTCGGCACCGTCGCGGCGCCTGGGCGTACGGCCGTCAAGCGACTGCGCGAGCAGGGACACAAAGTCGGCTATGTCAATCTCCGCTGGTTCCGGCCGTTCCCGACCATCGAGCTGCGCGAGTGCCTCAGCCGCTTCAAGGCGGTCGGCGTCATCGATCGCGACTTCGCGCATGGATCGCCCGACGACGGCGGCATCCTGCTGCACGAGATTCGCTCGTGCCTCTACCCGGCCAAGAATCGACCGGCGGTCGTCAATTTCCTCAGCGGACTCGGCGGACGAGACATCTCAATCCAGGATTGCGAGAAGATGTTCGCCATCACCGAGCAGGCGATGCGCAACGAGACGATGGACGGCTACGTCACCTGGATCGGCGTCCGCAGCGGACAGGGAAGCTCGAATTATCTAGCGGCACCAGCGCACTGAGAGGGGAGCAAACATGACGACTGCACCCGAGCGACCCAAGATCGAATACGAGCGGATTCGCGGTGTTCACCGCATCCCGCTGGAAGAGCTCTATACCTCCGGCCACCGCACCTGCCAGGGCTGCGAGTCGGCAACCGTAATGCGCGGCTTCATCAAGGCATCCGGCCCACGCACCGTCGTGACGGGCTCGACCGGCTGCATGTACGTGGCGAACACCTCGTACATGACGACCCCCTGGATCGTGCCGTGGATGCACACCCAGCTTGGGGCGGGCGGCTCCTCGGCTGTCGGCACCGCGGCCGGGCTGCGAGCTCTCAAGCGTAAAGGGAAGATCAAGGACGAGAAGATCAATGTCATCTCGTTCTGCGGCGATATCGGTGGCGGCGACATGGGCCTCTCCGGCATCTCCGGCGCGCTGCAGACCGACCTCGACCTGCTGATCGTCCTCTACGACAACGAGTCGGCCGCCAACACCGACATTCAGGCGACCGGGCTGACGACGTATGGCGCCCAGACGACCTTCACGCCGACCGGCTCCAAGCACCGCATCATGCAGCGGCGCTGGAAGAAGAACGTGGCGGGCATGCTGGCGGTCGGGCATCCGACGGTACGCTACATCGCCACCGCCTGTGCCTCCTTCCCGCCGACCGACTATCTGAACAAAGTCCGCAAGGCATTGGCGGTCGGTGGGCCGACCTTCCTGCACACCTTCGATCCCTGCCCGAAAGGCTGGGACTACCACCCGCGCTACTCGAGCGATGTGGGGGAGATGGGCATCAAGTGCGGCATCTTCCCACTCTACGAGATCATCGACGGCGAGGTCATCTACACCTGGGACTGCCGCTCGACGGCCAAGGGACGCATTCCAGTCCGCGAATATCTGACCCGGCAGGGACGATTCGCGCATCTGATCGACGAAGACATCGATTACATCCAGTCGATGGTTGACCAGATGTGGGAGGAGTGGGAGATTCCCGGCGTGGTGCCGGTGAAGGGAATCCTGAAGGCGCGTATCTGACGGGGACAGATGCGCAACCAGGACGCAAAGGGCTGGCTCGCGCCGGCCCTTTGCTGTTGTCCGTTGCCTCGCGAAGCCTGTGCTGGACACCACACACGATGCGTACATTCAGGGCAAGAAACCTGCGACGAATATCACGGTTTTTGCGAGAATATCTGGATCTGCAGTCGAACGAGGCATCGGCATGCAACACGCGCCGTCTGCCGATACGACCTTGAGATCCGGGAACTACGTGGCAGGGAGGGGAATCTTGGGACACAAGACAACCGGCTTCAGATCCAGGCTGTTCGCCATCGTCGCGACGGTAGCGGCCTTGATCGCGATCGTGGCACCGACGAGCGCGACCACCACCACAACCCTCAATCCGATCGGTGGAGGATACAGCAGTACGACCGAGAGGGAGTTCGTTCAATTGGCGGTGGACCACGCCTCCGGCTCAGCGGTCCGCATACTCGTCATTCCATCCGCGTATGCGCATACCTCGCTCGGCTACGCCCAGGCGCATGTCGACGAGTTGCAGGGCTTCTGCACCGAGCTCACCAATGCCGGCTGTAGCACGGTCCTGGTGCCGCTCTGGAAGCGATCCGACGCGGAGGATCCCGCCAACGTCGCCATGATCTCGAATCCCGTACCGGATGGCATCTTCATTCTCGGTGGTGACCAGGACGCCGCGATGCAGATCCTGGCCGATACACCGGCAGAAGCGGCCATGGCAACGGCCTTTGACGACGGGGCTATCGTGAGCGGCACCAGCGCCGGTGATGCGGTCGAGTCCTACTCCATGCTCGCGGACTACGCCAATGGCGGGAATCCCGGTAATGCCCTGCAGCAGGACAAGGTGAGTGTCTGGTGGGGCGATGGAAACGAGCCGCGACGCGGTTTGAGCTTCGGCTCTCAGAGCACCATTCTCGACCAGCACTTCTTCCAACGCGGTCGCTTTACGCGGCTGCTCAACGTCACCGCGCAGTCGGTCGACCGCTACGGCGGAGAAGGCAAGCTCGGAGTTGGCGTCGACTATGAAACCAGTGTGCAGCTGACCAACGACAATCTGCTATCGAACGTTGTTGGCAACACGTCGGTCGCGATCATTGACTTCTCGCACGCCAGTCACGACTGGGTCGATCCCAACAATACGCTCTCGGCCCGTAACGTCCTCACCCAGATCGTGCCGCCCGGAAACTACAGCTATGACGTAGCGAATCGACAGGTGATGAGCGGTGGCAACCCGGTGCCCGCCGCGACGCCAACCACGCTGCCAAGCCTGACAACCACCAGCAACGCCCCGCTGTGGCTCGGCGGCGACGTGCTGAGCGGTGGTAGCGTGCTGTCCGACTTCGTGAACCAGGCGCAGTCATCCTCCTCGCACACCATCGTGGTGGTCGCCGCGGGGTACTTCTCCTCTGGCGATGCCAGCAGCGCGGGTAACGCCTACGCGCAGGCGCTCAAGAAACTCGGCTGGAGCCGGTCCGGCGACACCGTTCAGGTCGTCAACTTCGAAGCCCACACTGAATGGTCACGTGTGATGCCCAGCCTGGTCGATGGCGCCGCGGGCGTGATCTTCGTCGGCGGTGACCAGTCTCAGATGGCGCGTCCGCTGGCCGATGCAACCTTCAAGGCGTTGGTCGCGGAAGCCCTGAGCAACTCATCCGTCGTGCTGACCGACCGCGCCATGACGCCGGTGATGGGCGACTACTACGTCACCAACGCCGATCCGACCGACAAGAACGTTCAGAGCGCCGGCATCGACGACTTCCACACGGGTGTCGATCAGTTCGCGGAGGGGCTGCACTACGTTAACGCGACGCTGGAGCCGCGGTTTATGACTGATCAGCGCTGGGGGCGGCTGTACAGTCTCGCTCGTCATGACCAGGGTGACATCGCCTACGGAATCGACGAGCAGACGGCGATTGAGCTCTCGAGTGCAAGCGCAACGGTCGCCGGCAATTACTCTGTCGTGGCGCTTGACGGTCGCACCGCGAGCTTCGCGGATGCTTCGAACGGCGCCTACGCGGCATTGAACGTCTATCTCAACCTCTTCGCTCCCGGCGAAACGCTGCCCTAACGTTCACTATCCAGGCGGGGACCGTCGGGTCCCCGCCTTCCCGCGCTAAGCGCATTCCCATCATTCAGGACCGACCGTCCCGACGCTGGACAGGCAGCCTTGGGGATGTCACGATTGAGCCACCGGCGCCCACCATGGAGAGCGCCTCTATCCCCAGGAGGAAGACCCGTGGCTCAACCTGCTTCGAAAGCCGATGACGGCCCCATTACCCGCGTAGACGCACAGAGGCTCGCCTCGCTCGAAGCCATCCAACGCCGCGTGCTCTGGCTCGCGACCAACATCATCGATCACGCCAATCACAAACGACCGAATCCCGACAAGACCAAAGTCGGCGGCCACCAGGCATCCTCGTCATCCGTCGTCTCGATCCTGACTGCCCTCTACTTCGATTACCTGCGGGCGGGGGACCGGGTATCGATCAAGCCGCATGCGTCGCCGGCCTACCATGCCGTGCAATACCTTCTCGGCAATCTGGATCGCGACTACCTGCCGACGCTCCGCGCGTACAAAGGACTGCAAGCCTATCCCAGCCGCACCAAGGACCCGGACCCCGTCGATTTCTCGACCGGCTCGGTCGGACTCGGTGCCGTGGCGCCCGCCTTCGCGGCACTGGCTCACCGCTACAGCCTGGCCCATTTCGGCGAAGTATCGTCTGACCGCTTCATCTCTCTGATCGGCGATGCCGAACTGGACGAAGGGAACGTCTGGGAAGCCGTGGCTGAGGAGGCACTGAGCGGGCTCGGCAACGTGCTCTGGATTGTCGATCTGAACCGCCAGAGCCTGGACCGGGTGGTGCCGGGCGTCCGAGCAGGACGACTCAAGGCGCTCTTCGACGCGGCGGGCTGGCACGTCATCGAAGCGAAATACGGCGACCGGCTGCAGCAGGTCTATCGCCAGCCTGGCGGCAACGCGCTCTTGCAGCGCATCGACGACATGAGCAACGAGGAATACCAGGCCCTCATTCGTCTCGACGGCGCGACGTTGCGCCAGCGGCTGATCGAGGGAACGATGAGCGGCCGGGACGATCTGATCAAAGTCCTGTCCCCGATCACCGACGACGACCTGCCCGGCATCATCTCCGACCTCGGCGGCCATAGTCTAGGCGAACTCCTGCGCTGTCTGCAGGTCGTCGACACGGTCAAAGACCGGCCGAGCGTCCTCTTCGCGTACACCATCAAGGGCTGGGGGCTGCCGATCGCGGGTGATCCGATGAACCACTCCGCGCTGTTGACGCCCGATCAAATGGAGAAGCTCCGCGCGGATCTGGCCATTCCTGAAGACGACGAATGGGCTGCCTTCCCGCCCGAATCAGATCCCGGCCGGCTCTGCCGCGAGTCGGCCGAGCGTCTCTCCCAACCATCGAGTGCCGTCGCATCGCCCATCGCGGCGAGCCTGATCCCGGACGCCATCGGCGTGCGGCATCCGAACGACACGTCGACGCAGGAAGCGCTGGGTCGTATCTTGCCGCGGCTGGCCGAGATGGACGGGTTCGGTTCTCGCATCGTCACCGTCGCCCCCGACGTCGCGACCTCGACACACCTCGGCGGCTGGATCAACCGCGTCGGCATTTTCTCGCCAACCGAACAGCCGGACTACGAGGGCGAGGGACCGCGACTGCTGCGCTGGCGCGAGAGCCCGGCCGGGCGGCATATCGAACTCGGCATTTCCGAGATGAACTTGTTCATGGCGATCGGCCAACTTGGACTGAGCTACGAACTGATCGGCCAGCACCTGATCCCGATCGGAACGGTCTACGACCCGTTCGTCTGCCGCGGGCTCGATTCGCTGATCTACAGCCTGTACGTCAATTCCAAGATGATCTTCGCCGGGACTCCATCAGGCATTAGCCTGAGTCCCGAAGGTGGTGCGCACCAGTCGAGCGTCACGGTCTCGCTGGGCATCGAGTTGCCCGGGCTCGTCAGCTTCGAGCCCTGCTTCGCCAATGAGACCGAGTGGGTGCTGCTGGAGGCGATGCGACGCTGCTGCGACCGCGAAAACGGGATGTCGAGCTATCTTCGGCTCTCGACCAAGCCGATCGACCAGAAACTGATCGAACCGGCCCTGAACCGGCTCGGTGAGGAAGAGTTGCGTCGGCAGGTCTTGCGCGGTGCCTATCGCCTGATCGACCGGCGCGAGAGCGCGCCGAACCTGCCAGTCCAGAACACGGTGCAGATCGTGGCAGCCGGCACGATGATTCCCGAGGCGGTCGAAGCTGCCGCACGTCTGGCGGAAGAGGAGATCGCGGCTAACGTCATCAACATCACGAGTCCGAGTGAGATCTACCGGCTCTTCCGCGAGCGACGGCGCCGGGGCGTCGACGCTGGGCTGAACGGCAACCACTCGTTCGATTGGCTGATCCTGCCGGAAGAACGGCGCGCGCCGATCATCACGGTGCAGGATGGTGCGTCACACGCGCTCTCGTTCATGGGCGGCATCTACGGCGTGCCGGTCATCTCGCTCGGGGTCGACGAGTTCGGGCAATCGGGCCTACGTGGCGATCTCTATCACGCGACGGGCATCGACGTCGACGCCATCGTCGGTGCCGGACTGCATGCACTGGAGCTCGCGGTGGAGCGCTAGACGCGACACATCAAAACCGGCATTTTCTCGCTGGAGGGGAGTAGCTGGTCGGCTCCCAGCGTCGACGGACACCAAAGGCGCACGGGAGTCGGATCGCTCACGGCGATGGCCCCGGCCTCCGAATTGGAATCTTGTCGAATCACGGCGGGAGTAGACCAGCTGCTCCCCCACAAGATTCTTTACGTCTTGCGCGTGCTACGCCGGGCGAATTCCACGCTCAACACGTCACCCGGGCAACGTCCCGCTGGGCGGGCTCTTCTCCGGGTCGTTGCGCCATTCGACATAGGAGTAGATGACCAGGGCCGTCGTCATCACCCCAAGCAACGCCAGCATGACCCAGATCAGGGCCGCGCCAACTCCGGCGATTGCCAGTCCCAGCAGAATCAAACCGACCAGGGCAAAGAGCCAGCCCGCAAGCCGATGCGTCCGAACCCACGAGCGCTTGCTCGAGAGGGTCCAGGGCGTACGCACGCCCACGAACCAGTTCGGCCGGACTTTACCCAGCAGGTTGCCGAGCACGATGAACACCACCGCCATGATGCCGATGAAGATTCGGGTGATGTCGAGCGACACGCCGCGGATGACGAGAACCGTGAAGGCATAGAAGGCGCCCATCATCGCCACCACAATGAAGCGCACGATCAGATAGACGCTGGAGAACTGCGCATAGTTCGCCCGGCCCGGGTCGATACGTGGCAGGAACAAGAGCAGCACGTAGAGCCCGAGCGTGATGAGCGGCATCAACAGCAGGCCCTCGAAGCGGCCGCCATAGCCATCGACCTGTCCCGCCGCATTCCAGTGAACCGGAACGCGTGCTGGCGTCGACGGCCAGAACGCGCCCGCCGCGATGAACATCGCCGCAAGAACCAGCCACTGCGGCAACTCCGACTGCCATCTCACTCGCATGTCACGCCGTCCTCGTTCTCGTCGCTCGCTCCTCGCGAGCCAACGCCCAGCAGATCCATGATGGTCGACAGAAGTTCCTCGTAGACGGCCACATTCAGGCTGTACATGATGGTCGTGCCCTGCCGTTCCGTCACCACCAGTCCGGCCTCCTTCAGCACGTTCAGGTGCCCTGAAAGGGTCGAACGCGCCACGGAAAACTGCTCGGCAATCGTCCCGGCGCTCATGTCGGACCGACGCAAGAGCCGTAAGATCTCGCGACGCTTGGGATCACTCAGCGCCCGGAATACGACATCCATTCGCCGCAACTCCCAGCATATTTCGGCGATTACCGAAATAACTATACGCCTTCGCGGACGTACGCGATACCTCTGGCTTAATCTCACCTTAATAATCGCGGGGCAGACTGGATGGTCGGGCTAATGATCATTCACGCACGGGTTGGAGCGGAACGTGGACGCACGACTCTTTCTAGCGATCAACGGACTGGCGCGCTATGGCGACCGGCCGAACGACCTGTTCGAGTTCTTCGCTCACGATGGTCCGTATCTGCTGGTCGGACTGCTGCTGCTGATCTGGTTCTGGCCGGGCGAGCGTGTACTGCGCAACCTGCGCCAGTGGACGGTGATCAACGCAACCATTGCCGCGGCCGTGGCTCTGGGCCTAAACCAGATCATCATCCGCATCTGGGCCCGTCCGCGACCATTCGTCGACCATCACACGATCATGCTACTCACACCATCGACCGACCCGTCATTCCCAAGTGACCACGCCACCTTCGCCTTCGCGGTAGCGGTCGCGCTGTTTCTCGGATTGCGGCGCGTCGGGATCGTCGCGCTCCTCCTGGCGGCGTTGATCGCCTTCGCGCGGGTCTATGCCGGCGAGCACTACGTCAGCGACGTGCTGGCAGGCGCGATCATCGGGGGCTCGGTCGCGGTCGCGGTTAACTTGGCACGCCCGTTCGTGATGCCCGTGCTCAACCCGCCATTGCGCTTGGCCAGGAAGTTACATCTAGCGTAGCAGGTTAGCAGGCCTCCGACGACCGATTTCGCAGTTCATGCGGGGAGCACAACACCCACTGCGTGGGTGCCCGGCTCCCCTACAACATAGGTCATGATTCCGTACGGGGGCCCTTGTGTCCGCCCGCTGTGATGTATCCCCATCGCCGTTCGCCGGCGCGGCTCCATCCCTACTCCGTCGCCTACCATCGGTCCTTGTGGACGATCGCCGGCATTGCCTTGCGTCCGCGCTTCAGCGACGGTGAGGGCACGTCCTGATCCCGGTAGCCGACCGGAATCACCCCGACGGGAATCACGTCCTCTGGAATTCCGAGGAGCGCGCGCGCCCCGTCCAGGTCCTGGAACCCGGCATAGCCCGCCGCCAGGCCCTCATCGACCACCGCCAACAGCAGCACCATCACCGCGCACCCGGTATCCATGATCCAGTAGGGGACCGGCCAGTCGATCTCGCTGCCGTCCTTCCGGACCTTGTCCGCCTCCTGGTAGCGCTGGTGATAGGCTCCTTCGTTGGCACAGGGGATGATCTGCACCGGCGCTTCCGAGATCCAGGGATGGCCGAAGCCCTTCTCGTCGTGCTCCGCCTCGCCACAGAGCCGGCCGACCGCGCGCTTGAGCTCTGGGTCGGTCACCACGATGAAGTCCTGCCCCTGTGAGAATCCGGCGCTCGGCACGCGGCGCGCCAGGTCGAGCATGCGGTCAACGACTTCGGGATCGATTGGATCAGGCTTGAAGTGGCGTACGATGCGACGCTTGCGAACGAGATCGGCAAATTCCATCTATTTCCCCCATGTCATTGTCTGCGACTGAATCCCCGGTCACACGCTGGCAGAATACGCGGGGATCTCAAACCATACAAGCGAAATACGGACGAGCCATTCGCTCTGGGGATGTATACTCGAACGTCGTGAATGACCGGTCGTTGCCCCTTCGCACACGAGTTCATCGAGGATAACCAGCCTTGAGCGAGAACCAGCCGGAACCCGTTTCAGCCGACGTGCCGCTCCTCAGCGTGTCGAATCTGCGCTACACCTACGGCTCGGCCCAGGTGCTCTACGACGTCTCATTCGATGTCGACCCGGGCCAGTTGGTGGTCCTGGCCGGACGCAACGGCGCCGGAAAATCGACCTTGCTGCGCTGCATCGCGGGCTGGAGCAAGCCGACCCGCGGCAAGATCCTCGTCTCCGGCAGATCGATTGAAGAGTCCGAACGGGACGCCCGCCGCTGGATGATGCTGGTACCCGATACGCCGGTCTTTTACGACCAACTGACCGCCTGGGAGCACCTCACCTTCATCGCTCGCGCCTACCGGCTCGAGGACTGGGAAGCGCAGGCCGATCAACTGTTGCGTCACTACGGGCTTTCCGGACAGCGCCACGCCTACCCGTTCACCTTCTCGCGTGGCATGCAGTACAAGCTGGGATTGAGCCTGGCCCTCCTGGTCGAGCCCGAACTGCTCCTACTCGACGAGCCGTTCGGACCGCTCGACGCCCTTTCGGCCAGCCAGCTCTGGTATGACCTGCGGACCTATCGAGATGCCGGGATCTCGGTCCTGCTCAGTAGTCACCAGCTCCCGTCTGAGGCCACGCCCGACCGCTACCTACTCATGGAGGATGGTGCGATTCTCGGCGATGGATCGCCACGCGACCTGGCCGAGCGATTCGAGGTGCGCGAATATCCGACGCTCGACCGTCTGCTGAAGGCCGCGGTCGAACTCCAGGAGCGGCCGCCCCTTGTTCGCTGATCTCCGGCTGCTCCTCTGGCTGCACTGGCGGCAGTTACAGCGAACCGCCACGTATTGGCTGCGGGTCGTCGGCTTCGATCCGCTGGAAGAGACGACCTCGAATCGACTCTACGGCCTCTACCTGATCTTGATCTTCGGCGGCTGGATCATCCTGATGTGGAGCCTGGCCGTCCACGAAGCCCTCTTTGTCGGCAAGAAGATCCCCACTGATACTCGCCCCGATGTGCTGGACGGCTTCCTCCACTACTTCCCGTGGTTCGCGACCGCGGTTGGGCTGGTGCTACTGCTGCTCGCCATTCGCAAGTCGCCGTTGAAGCTCTCAGTCGAGGATCTCAGCTACGTAGCAGCGTCGCCAATGCGACGTGACGTGATCGGGCTGGTCAGCTTCACGGGCTACGCGGCCATTGGATTGGCTGTTGTCGTACCGCTGATGACGCTCGCCTCGATGCTGCTGGCGCATCCCAATAGCCGGGACGAGCTCGGCATCACCGCCTATCCAGCCATCCTCACGAGCATTCCGGTCGTCCTGCTCTTCGCTGGCGTCGCCTGGACATTCGGCTTCTGGCGGCTGAGCCGGGTGCGCTCGCCACGATTCTTGTGGCTCGCGCCGGTCCTGCTGGCCGCTCTGACGGTCGGCTTGCCGGCACTCATGACCTGGCCGGCCCACGTCCTCGCGCGCGCCGTGATTGCCGAGCCTCTGACGGCCGCGGCGGTCGGGGTGCTGGCGATCGCGCTCGTCTTCATCGCCGGTGTCATCTGGCTGGGCCAGAGTGTCAACCTGATCACGGTCTCCGAGGAACTCGGCGCGACGTCGCAGCTCAAGTCGCTCGGCGTACTCGGACGCTACGTCTGGCGCGATCTCTCACGCCAGTTGCGCGATCGAGAGTCGCTGGCGCGTCACACCCCCCGCTTCGCCCTGCCGAACGCGACCGGTTTCACCATGCTGGCTGGGCGTGCCGGACTCATCTTCCTGCGCCAGCCGCTCATGTTCACCTGGGCGGTCTTGCGCGCCGGCGCTATTATCGCGGCCGGAGCCTATCTGGCGGCCATAAGTGCCCCGGCGCTCGCCTGGCTGTTCTGGCTCACCTTCGTGATGGCCCGGCCGTCACGCGAGGTCCTGGGCGTCTACTCCGCCGATCAGAGCAACGCCTTCCTGCGCCAGTTCCTGGCCTGTGACAACCTGAAACTGCTGGCAATCGACGTGGCCCTCCCGTTCGGCAGCATCTGCGTGGTGGGAATCGCCGGTTGGGCGCTCCTGGCAACATTTGCGGGTATCAGCATGCTGACGATTCCGCTGATGGTCACCTTCACCGCGGTGATGCTGCTGAGTCAGGGGGCGGCGCTGGTGCGCGCTCCGGGCGGCGACCCGACGGTCGCATCTCTCCTCTATACCGGGCTGAGCTTCGGAATCACCCTGTTGCTGGCGGAATTCACGGGTCCAATCGCCGCCCTGATCACCTCCATCGTCGCCATCTGGATCCTGAGCGTGGTGATCTCGACCAGCGGGCGCTTCTCCGCCGCGGCGTTCGGCAACGACTGAATTTCCCTACCCACAACCCCTTCCGCCAGTCGATGGATTCACAGCGAATACACAGCTTGTTCGTCTACATTGTGTCGGGCCGACACCGGATGCCGTTGACCCGGTCATTCGCGCCCCTCTCCAGGCCGTGCCTGGCCACAACCGGGTCTCGATGGTGTAGGCTGACGCATCACTGTTTGACTTTTAGGGAACGATCGTGAAGACGAATCTGAGAGAGCGGAACTGGTGGTGCTGGTCGCCACCTCGAGTGCTGTTCGTGACGCTGGCGATCGCGGCGCTGCTCCTACCGCTGGCAGCCTGTTCACCCGGTGCGAAGAAAGCGGCGACCACCGACCCGAACGACCCGACACCGCTGAAGATCGTCGATGGCAGCCAGTCGACCGGCGCGTTGACGAGCGCTTCGGGGAAACATCTCACCGGGACGGTGTTCCTGGATCCGGGACACGGCGGAGTCGATGAGGGAACTAGCGGCTACACAAGCGACGGGACGCTCGTCACGGAGAAGACGGTCGTGCTGCAGATCGCGCTGCGCCTGGCCCAACGGCTCAGGGCCGACGGACTCACGGTCGTGATGTCCCGCACCACCGACGCCGACCCCTGCCTCACGCCGTCGGATCTCGAAGCAGATGGGCAGACTATCAAAGTGGGCGGCGTGCTGAACGATCTCCAGTGCCGCATCAACAAGGCGAACGCGAGCCATGCTCAGGTGCTGCTCAGCATGCACATGAACGCCTATTCCGATCCGTCGGTCAGCGGCACCGAGACGTTCTATGACTCCGCCCGAACGTTCTCCGGTCAGAACCAGCAGTTCGCCCACCTGGTGCAGCAGCGTGTCATCGATGCGCTGCACGCGCAGGGCTACTCGACGCCGGATCGCGGCATCTCGTCCGATGGCGACGTGGGCGGCGAGAGTCTCGGGACGCTGCCAGATAGCTACAACCACCTGGTGATGCTCGGGCCAGCCGTGCCCGGACAATTGAAACCCAGCCAGATGCCCGGAGCCCTGACTGAGATCTTCTTCCTGTCAAATCCGAGTGAGGCGACGGCGATCACCGACCCCAGCGTGCAGGACATCATCGCGGGAGCTCTCACCAACGCGATCGAAGGGTTCCTAACGCAGGGTGGGTGAGGGGGTGGGAATCGTGATGCATGAGGCGAGGGTCGGGTTCAGCTGTTACTCAACAGGAATAGCTCGATGTCGTTCAGTAGAACCCACCAATGGTGATCGCACACGCGCCGCTTCTATCTCCCGCGGCTATCCAGGAACGGATCTGTGAATATGCAGGGTTACGGCGTTGAGAGAAATCGATCGGTGCGGTGGTGTCGAGCAGATAAGCAGTCATGAGGAATGGTGATCCCTCGGTCGCCCCTCGCCCTCTCGTCGCAAGGAATGCACCCACTCCGCAGCGGACTCGGTCGACTCCCAACCTGGAATGTCCGTGTCCACGAGAGAACCGCCCAGCCTGTCTGCCGCGCGACGCAGTTGCTCACGCTGGAGCTTTTCGGCCACCGCTTCGGTGACAAACGCGCTCCGGTGGCGTGAACCTACGAATCGATCGACATCTTCGACGAGATCTTTAGAGATTACGATATGGGTTCGAACCGTTTCACGTGGCATTTCAGTCTCCGATCGTTCCACGATTGTGGGATTAATATGGCCCGTAGACTGCACGAATGCTGACATCTCCCCCACCCCAGGTACTTCATCCTCTTGACACTGTTCGGACGCGCCCCTAGAATAAGAACAAATGTTCTGAATATGTTCGGGCTTCGGCGGTGGGAGATGGGTTTCCCCTCCGGGGGAGGGAACGTCAGTGAGGGTAGTTGAGGTGGATCAGTGGCAGCGCGTGATCGTCCATGCCGATCTCGACGCCTTCTTCGCCGCCGCCGAGATCCTGCGTCATCCGGAACTGCGCGGCAAGCCGGTCATCGTCGGTGGACAGCCCGGCGGTCGGGGCGTCGTCGCAGCCGCCAGCTACGAGGCGCGCGCCTACGGCGTCCACTCAGCCATGCCCGCAGCCCAGGCGGCGCGCCTCTGCCCGGACGCCATCTTCCTGCCGGGGGATGGCGACTACTACCGCGATCTCTCGCACCGTTTCCAGGCGATCCTCGAAAGCTTCAGCCCGCTGGTCGAGATGGTCAGTATCGACGAGGCCTATCTCGACCTGAGCCACGGCGGGCGGACCTTCAGCACACCACGCGACGCGGCTGAAGCCATCAAGCGGCAAGTGCGCGACGAGCTCAATCTGGTCGTCTCGCTGGGGGTTGCCTCCAGCCGCATGGTCGCCAAAATCGCCTCTGACCTCGACAAGCCGGATGGACTGCGGGTCGTCCCGCGCGGCACCGAGGAGGCGTTCCTGGCACCGTTGCCGGTCGAGCGCATGCCGGGCATCGGTCCCAAGGCGACGGCGCGCCTGCATGCGAACGGCATCACCACGCTCGGCATGCTGGCTCAGATGCCGGTAACGCTGCTCGAACCGATCTTCGGCAAACGAGCCAACGACGTGCTGGCGCGTTCACGCGGCATCGACGACCGCCCGGTCGAGCCGGACGGCGGCCCGCGCCGCTCGGTTGGCCATGAGCGGACCTACAGCCGCGACATCACGGCGCCGATCGAGATCGAGCGCGCGCTCTTTCAGCTGGCCGAGCGAACTGGACGCGACCTGCGCCGGAAGGAACTGCGTGCTTCAGTCGTCTCGGTCAAGCTACGCTATAGCGATTTCGAGACGGTCGGCAAGCAGCGGCGCCTGTCCGGTCCGACCGATTCGCACCGCGAGATCGCCACCGTCGCCATCGAACTGGCGCAGCAGATCCTGGAGCAGCGGCGCGCGCCGATCCGCCTGCTTGGCGTGCGGGTGGCGACACTCAGTCCGCTGGCCATCCAACTGCCGCTGTTCGACGTCGATCCGCTACGCCAGCGACGGCTCAACAGCGCACTGGACCGCCTGGTGGAGCGCCACGGTCAGGACATTATCCAGCCAGGCTGGCTCAAGCCCGGCACCGAGCGGCACCAGTCAATGCCGCCCTATCTATCGGCGTTCGACGGGTGAGCGAGCCCCAATGGATGGGTTGAGGAGCGAGTTCGGTCGTGTATCGATGGACGCCTTAATGGAATCTAACGAGATCAGTCGATACCGCGTCCACATCCGCCCGGCAAGACCCCACCCGCTTCGCGGGTACCCGGGGTGCCCCTGACCGGGCTACCAAAGTGAAGCCCACTGAAGGGGCTACGTTTTCATGATTTGCGTGATAGCGAGTGTGCCATGCATCCAAGTCAGCGATCGAAGCTTAGTCCCTTCAGTGGACTTCGTTCCAGGTAGCCCGGTGCGTTTACTCCCGGGCGCACGCGGCCAATCACCGAACTAATTCGTCAATGACCATTAGCCTCGCGTGAACGGACATTACCCACGGAACACATTCGTTGTACCCCATCAACCCAGCACGACGATGGGTGTCGGACCGAACGATCAAACACCATGGAGAGGGAGAGTCACTGCGTGAAAGGAGGTCATGAGGTGGATCAACACGAGCACGACGATCCCAGTATCCGCTGGGTCTGTGAATGCTCGAACCCGCCAGTCTTGCTGGCAATCTACGATCAGTCGGGTCGTATCGAGATCAAGGTGCGCGATCGCTACTACATCGCCCACGATCAACTGCAGGCGACGTGTCCCCGGTGCGGTACGCGTCACGTGCTGAACATCCACCGGCCGCCGGAGACGTAATTCCGGCCCGCCAGTCGACCGGGTTACGGGAACGCCTGGTCGGACTCGCCGAGCTCCAGAGAGCCATCCAACGTCATTGAGCGCCGAAGCGCCCACACCTCATGCCAGCCGGGAAGGTCCCGGTCGTGGCGGCCGGCACGTGCCGGCGGAGGGGGAATCTGGTCATGTCCGCGTTATCGAACACAGATCAATCACTTGGCGACTTCGACGTCTCGCCCGAGCTCGACGCGCGGCTCGGCGCGATGGCACTGCGCGCTCGCACCGATCCGCAATCCCGCAACGAGCTCTACCAGGCGCTCAGCTTCAAGATCGACCGCTTCGTACGCCGCTATCGCTACCGCGTGCGGCAGCTTGCCGTCTGTGAGGTGACCGACGTCGAGCAGGAGGCCTTCCTCGTCTTCTGCGACATCGTCGATCGCTGGCCGGGACAGGAGAGCTTTCTCGGCTATTTCTTCAGCCGCTTTCCCTGGCGGCTCGCCCGCGCGGTCGATATTCTCGAGCGCGGCTGGTCGGCCACGCGCATGGTCCCGCTCGACGAGCTCGCTCTCCCGGCGCCACCATCCAATCCGGTCGACGCGTTGATCCTGGCCGAGATCGGTGCGACGCTGGAGCCGCGTGAGCGGACCGTCCTGGAACTCCGGGTTGGCTACGGCCTGCGGGTGCGCGAGATCGCCAAAATCCTCGGCCTCCATTCCCGCACCATCCACCGCTCCTGGGCGCGGATCGTCGACGAGCTACGTGCAGGCTGGGGTGTCGACTCCGCCGCGTCTTGACAGCCTCCGGTCACGATGGGGTAATCAGTCAGCGAAACGTCTATCGGGAGCGACAGCAGAAACCTGGAGAAGATCGATGGCAACAGCCGAAGTCGTCGTCATCGGCGGTGGCGTCAACGGGGCGAGCATCGCCTATCACCTAGCCGCGGCCGGGCTCAAGGACGTGGTGCTGGTGGAGCGAGCCCACCTTGGCTCGGGCGCCAGCGGCAAGTCGGGCGCGCTGGTGCGCATGCACTACACCAATCCATACGAATCGAAGCTGGCCTACGAGAGCCTCAAGATCTTTCGCAACTGGGGCGAGATCGTCGGCGGCGACTGCGGCTTCCAGCCGATCGGCTTCTTCCAGGTTGTCGCGCCGGAGTATGAGGAGCAGCTCCGCGCGAACGTGACCGATCAGCAGCGGATCGGCATCGACACGCGCGTGATCAGTGCCGCCGAGATGAAAGAGATTGAGCCCGACGCCGATATCGACGGACTGACCTACGTCGCCTACGAGCCGGAGAGCGGCTACGCCGACCCCAACGCGACCACCTACAGCTTCGCCAAACGGGCCGAAGAACTCGGCGTGCGCGTGATGACGCATACCACCGTCACCGGCATCCGCACCGAAGGAGATCGCGTTGCCGGGGTCGATACGACCGCTGGGCCGATCGACGCGTCGATCGTCGTGCTGGCCGGCGGCGCCTGGGCCGACCGGCTACTGACGCCACTGGGACTCGACCTCGGCTTGATCTCCTACCGCAGCCAGGTCGTCATCTTCCGGCGACCATTCGGCAGCCGCGGTCCGCGCCACGTCTTTATCGACACCGTCGCCAACAGCTGGTTCCGGCCGGAGGGAGACAGCGGCATCCTGATCGGCGCCGAATCGGGCGGCACCGGCGTCAACCCGGATACGTTCACCGAGACCGTCGACGGCGATCAGGTCGAGATGGCGCGAAATAAGCTGGCGACACGCTTCCCACTCGCGCGCGAGGCGACCATGCGCGGCGGCTGGGCCGGAATGTACATGCTCAGCCCGGATCATCACCCGATCATCGACCAGCCACCGTCGGTCCCCGGACTCTTCATCATGGCCGGCGACAGCGGCACGTCCTTCAAGACGTCGCCCGCCATCGGCAAGTGCATGAGCGAGTGGATCACCGGCGGCGAGCCGAAGACGGCCGACCTGACGCCCTTCCGCGCCTCCCGTTTTGCCGAGGGGAAACCCTGGCACGACGAGACCAACTACGGCTACCGCAACCGAACCATCTCCCGGTAGGAGGGGCGAATTTGGCCCTCAGCTCGTGGCATCCACCTGAAACCGTGCGCGGAAGGATGCAGTGTCGTTCATGCGCGGGAACGGAGTGTCGACGGGTACCGGCACCCCCAGGAATTCGCAGAGGGGCTCCCAGCCGTGCGCGGCCTCAAAAACGAGGAGCCGCTCGGCCGGGACATACTCCTTCACCGCCTGGTTGTGCCGTTCGAAGACGTCAATGGCGTAGTCTTTGTCCTCGACTCGACCGTGGAAGGTGTTCTGCCAGATGATCGCCTCGGTCATCCGGCGATGAGCGAGCGCCTGCGGATCGTCGGTCTCCTGATTGTTGTTCGGGCCGATCGTGTTCATCACGCTGGCGTGCCATCGCTCCGGATCGCGCACGGTCAGGAGCACCTTGGCCTCGGGGTAGACCTCCATCAACTCACGATAGTAGTTACACATCGGCCAGTCGACCCCGGCCTGATAGCCATCGAAGATCCGGCGCCAGTCGGGGTTGCCATCGGCGACGGCTTGCCATAAAGCAATGTGCTCTGGGTGCTCGAAGACCTCGACCATGTGGTAGCAGGGGCCGAACCCCAGCATCTCCAGCGCGACCTTGGTTGACATCGTTCCCGTACGGCCGAACCCGGCGCCGATTACTTTCACCAGCAGATCCTCTCTGAATCGCATTCAACCGGTCAGGAGGCGCCCGCGGCGTCGTTCACCTGGCTATGCGAACGTTGTTGGAAGGACGCCGTGTCGTTCAGCCGCGGGAAGGGCTCGTCAGGCACGGGCACGCCGAAAAACGTGCAGAGCGGCTCCCAGCCCTGGCCCACCTCGTAGACAAGCAGGCGCTCGGCCGGAACGTGCTGCTTGACCTCGTCGATATGCCGGTTGAACACCGAGATGGCGTGCTCTTTATCGTCGAACCGGTCGTCGAAGACATTACGCCAGACCGTGTTATTGATCATCCGGTAGCGCTGCTGCAGACTTGGGTCGTCGGTCTCGAGCGAGTTCGTGAAGTAGATCGTGTTCATAGCACTCTCATACCACTTTTCGGGATCGCGCACGGTAAGCAGCGCCTTCGCGTCGGGATAGACGTCCATCAACTCCCGGTAGTAATTGCAGGCCGGCCAGTCAACAGCCGCGTTGTACTCCGCAAAGAGTGCACGCCAGTCCACCGGCTTGCCGTCGGCAGCATCCTGCCAGATCGCGATATGCGGCGGATGCTCGAAGACCTCGCTCATGTGATAGCAGGGTCCCAGGCCGAGCATTTCCAGCGCCACCTTGAGCGACATCGTCCCGGTACGGCCGAACCCGGCGCCGATTACCTTCATCGTGCCTCACCTCTTGCCTTTGTTGTGGTGCGAACGTCTCTTGTCCGGTTGAACCGCGCCAACGTAGCACGAGAACTCGTCATATGTCTAGACGTTCGACCTGCTGGCGTCCGTCTCAGTCATCGCCGACTGTCACAGCTTCGATATGACAACCCGCTCCCTTTATCACCGGTGTAACGCGTTCTGGCCTACGTTCAGGCTGATGTATCGTACGCGCGACGATTCGTCGCGCAAACCGGTGCCCATCTGAAGGAGGCAGTGACGGTGAAGACGCTCATCGTCTACGACACGCTCTTTGGCAACACCAAACAGATTGCCGAGGCCATCGCAACGGGGCTCGCGGAAGAGTTCGAGGTCTCCACCAACGCGGTGTCGGAGGTCGTCGATCTGCCGGATGACGTCGAATTGCTGCTGGTTGGCGGTCCAACCCACCGACACGGGCTGAGCGACGGCATGCGCGACCTGCTCGATCGTCTTCCCGAGACGGCTCTGCGACATCTGGCGTTCGCGAGCTTTGACACGCGCTACCAGGGACCGGGCTGGATCATGGGCTCAGCAGCGAAGGTGATCTCGCGCAGGTTGCAGCAGTCGCGGGCGCATCGGGTCGTTCCGCCGGAGAGCTTCTTCGTCGCGCGGGTTCAACCGGAAGGTGAGGCGAAGCACGCGCACGAGTCGGAGCACCTGAAAAAGGGGGAAATCGAACGAGCCACCCAGTGGGGGCGCATGATCGCTGCGCTGCTGGTACCGGTGGCGTAACGCACTGCGATGAAGATCGAGCAGGTCCAGCACAGCCCCACAATGGTGAGGGATGGATTGGCACGCTACCGGATCGGCAAGGGACCGCCGCTCCTCTTCATGCCCTATCCGCACGGCCTGGGCGCGCTTGGGGATTGTGGTCAAAAGACGCTGAGTCTTGTGCATGGCCTTGCGCAATGCAATCGAACAGTACTGACCTTTGATCCCCCGGGAGCCGGACAGTCGACGCGCGTGCCGGAGCTCGGGATGCCAGAGATGCTGCACTGCAGCGATGAGACGCTGGAATGCTTCGACGTCGATGGACCAGTCGACGTGGTGGGACACAGCCAGGGCGGCGTCGCGGCGCTGGCCTTCACCCTGGAACAGACCAAACGCGTCCAGCGCTTGCTGCTCTTGAACACCTCATCCGGAGGTCCGGCCTTCATGCACGCGAGCGGAGCGATCTGGAACCGTACGCATCCCGACTTCTGGCGGTTCGCCCTTCGAGCATCGATGACGGTGCTGGTTCCCCGGCGCGGACCGGAGATCTGGATGAACAATCTGATCTTCCGCGATTCGTACGTCGACCGCTCGCTCTTCTCGCCCGAGCCGGTCAACTGGCGCGACTGGCTCAGCCCGCCACGCCCACGCGCTGGCTGGGGGACGAGAATCGCCCGCCAGCTCGATTACCGCACGCGGCTCGGCGAGATTGGCGTGCCAGCGCTCGTCACAGCCGGGCGGTTCGATCCACAAATGCCGCCTGAGTGTGCCGAGGAACTGGCGCGTGACATCGCGGAATCTGAACTGGTGATCTTCGAGCGGAGCGGTCACTATCCATTCGTCGAGGAGGCGGAAGCTTTCTGGAGCCTCGTCAAGCGGTTTCTGAGGGACGAACCGGACAGAAAGAATGGTCGGATGGGACTGGACTTCTGGAGTTAAGTCGGGGATGATTAGTAGACGCAAATCACTTGCAGCAGAGAACGCACCTGGCGATATTCCGTGGTGTTCTCGCAATCGGCCCGGCTCTATCGTGACGGCATGCATCTTCGACTGGAGGCGGATGTGGATCGCGACGACGTGCTCTGGATCAATCCACCCCACCTGTCAATCGCGGAGGCGGCGCTGATCTTCGAGCGCGATCTCCAGGCACTCTGCGACGCGCAGATCGCCCAGGCGCTGGCCGAGGCGGCCAAGCTGGGTTCCCACCCACTGGCAGTGGCGCTGGCACCTCTGGCACGGGCTGAATTGGCGCGACGCCGAGCCGCCAACCCGCCGGGGCCCCAATCGTTCCCGGAGGATTTTCCGAGCAGTCGCCCGTGAACTACCGTTGGATCAATGCTTGAGTGGCGGTGGCCAGGTCGGCGCTGCGGCCGCGCCTTCGGGATCGAGCTCGGTCCAACCGGAGGATGCCCGGTCGACGCGCTGACGCTCACTGGTAAAGCGCTCGTCGTAGAACGTCGCATCTGGGCTGGTGGGCGTCTGCGGCTCCAGGCCTTTGCGCTTCTCTTCCCAGCTCACCACAGTTCCAGCCGCCGTGCCACGGGCCGGTTGGGGGTGTTTGCCGCCGCGCTGGAGCTTCGCGGCCTCTGGATTGGTCTCTTCTGATCGTCGCTCGTCAGCCACGGATTACTCCCTTCATCCTCAGTACGTACTTTACTGGTCCTTAGGGAAAAGTACCACCTTCCCCTTGCGGAATACGAACATTTGTTCTATTCTGGAGATAGGCTGGCTCGGGGCTGGCAACCGTCATCAACGCTCACCTGGATTGAAAATCCAGGCTGAGAAGACGAAATCCCTCAAGGGATTCGGGTGACTCTGTCGAACCGGCTGTAGCACGGGGCGTCGTTGCGCCGAGTTCATGGGAGGGGTAAACCCCGTGTTTGCCCTCAGGGACGAAGTCCCTGGAACCCCAGAACCACCAATGGACGACCGAGGAACGTCCCGGGCGGATAACCAGACGTATCATCATTGCCCCTACAAACCGTCTCCATAGATCGAACGTCGATCTACTTCCCCAAAGAGCGAGCACGGACCCTTCTATTACGAAGGAGCGTCTGACATGCCAGTTGCCTGTCTGAGCATCCCACATTTCGCCCTGCGGGTGGCGCTCCTCAGCCAGCCGGAGTTGGACGGCACGCCGCTCGTCCTCAGCGCACCGCCGGGCAGCCGTCCGGTCGTCGAGGACCGCACGCCGGAAGCCGCCGCACGCGGCATTCGCACCGGCATGTCGCTCAAGGAGGCGACGGCACTCTGCCCGTCCGCCATCATCATCCATCCCGATCCGGTGCGGGACGCCAAAGTCTTCGAGCGCATCGTCGCCCGGCTGGAGGCGCTCAGCCCACTGGTTGAGCCGGAACGGCCAGGCGTCTGCTACGTCGACCTGCACGGGCTCGACCGGCACTACGGCTCGCCTGAGCAGGCCGCGGCGCGCCTACTGCGCACCACACCACCGATCCTCCGCCCGCGCGTCGGCATCGCCTCCGGCAAGTTCAGCGCCTGGCTGGCGGCGCAAGAGGCCGTCCCCGGCGGCACCCTCGTGCTGGCCGATGCGGAGCTCGACCAGTTCCTGGCCGTGCAGCCGGTCGAGCGACTTCCCTTGAAGATCGAGACAATCCGTCGACTGGAGCAGCTCGG
The DNA here is from genome assembly GCA_963728335.1 of uncultured Chloroflexia bacterium. Classification (GTDB taxonomy): domain Bacteria; phylum Chloroflexota; class Chloroflexia; order Thermomicrobiales; family Thermomicrobiaceae; genus CALAGB01. The sequence goes on along the minus strand of CAVSJP010000002.1, from coordinate 1,048,981 downwards.
CATTCGCAGCTTCGACGACCTGCGCCGTCTGCCCCTCTCGGCCGTGCAGGCGCGCTTCGGCCCGGCCGGACGCGATGTCTGGCGACTGGCACGCGGCGAGGACAGCGGCCGGGTCACGCCGCGGATACACGAGGAGACGGTCACCGAGCATCTCAACCTGCCCGCCCCGGCCGTCAGTCACGAGACGCTCATCATCGCCATGCGGCAACTCGTCACGCGCGCCTTCAGTCGTCCGGCCATGCGGCATCGCGCCGTACGCCAGGCCCGGCTACTCGGGATGATCGAAGCGGGCGGATCGTGGGAGCACGTCGCGACGCTGCGCGAGCCGCTCGATGCTGATCGCCTAATCACGGCGCTGCGTCACCGGCTCGATTCGGTCGAACTGCCCGGCCCGCTCGAGGCGCTGACGCTGGAACTCTCCGGACTGACCGTCGAAGCCGCTCATCAGGAGGCGCTGCTCGGCTCGCGGCCGCGCCGTACCCGCCAGATCGTCGACGCCATTCGTCAGCTCAAGCAGCGCTACGGCACGTCGCCGATCTATCACATCGTGGAGGTCGAACCATGGTCCCGGATACCGGAAAGAAGACGGGCGCTGATCAGCTACGACCCCTGAACCTGCCCAGACCGATCACGGTGCAAGCCGAAGGAGACGAGCCACGCGTGCTGATCGAAGGGAAGCGCCGCATAATGGTGGCGCAGGTGTTGGACGTCTGGAAGATCGACGACGAGTGGTGGCGCAACCCGATCAGCCGCCGCTACTACCAGCTCGTGCTGGCCGACGGCACGGTGCGCACCATCTACCACGACCTGATCACCGACACCTGGCACGAGCAGGCGTATTAGCTCGTTGCCGCCAACCTGTGGCAGGCCGTTCCCGGCAAGCCGCTGTCAAGCCGCTGTCAAGCCGCTGCCGGATCAACTCGGCACATTCCTTCGGGCTAAGCACTGACGTGTCAACCTCCAGATCGTAGATGCCCGGAATGTGGACGGCCTCCTGCCAGCGCCGCACTGGCTCGGGAATCGAGCCGTCAGAGTCGACGCCCCACGTATCACGGCGTCGCTCCATGATGACCTCAAGCGGGCAGTAAACCCCGACAACCAATACCGGTAATCCAGCGAGCTGGCGAGCACAGATCGGCAGTATCCCACGCGGCACCGAGTAACGATCGTGATGGTCAACATCGACGACGACGTTCAGCCCCACACGACTATGGGCAGCGATTGACGCATACATCGCCTGGTACATCCGCACGATGAGCGGCTCGAGATCCGGCCGCTCACCACCCGGCCGCAGCCCAATCCCCGGCAAGAATTGCTCGGGCGTCATCCGCATGAACCCGTCGACGCCAAGGTTCATCCACACACCGTCGAATGCCTCCTGAATCACACGAACAATGCTCGACTTGCCGGATCGCGGTGCACCGTTGAGGATCACGATCTGGCCAGGGCTCTCGAACTGTGACACGCACGCCTCCCGACGCCGGGCCAACCTGTCCGGCCCCGCCATGTAGCGGCGGCACCTGTGGCCGCCGTCCTCGTGAGTCCGGATATCCAACGAGATGGAGTGCCGATCGTCATTGACGGCCACCCGATGACGAACGCGGCGCGAAAACGACGGCGGGCAGGGCGCCTGCCGCTATCGTGTTGCGGACATCTCCAGCAATCCGATAGCAATCCGATACCACGACGACGGCGGCCACAGGTGCCGCCGCTACGGAACCACGCTCAATCCTCGTGTGACCCTACACCTAGTATCGGCGTCGACACCGGCGTTCCGCCTGGATGCGAAACTCGAGCGGCAGCAGAGCCGGGCACGACGACCTGAACCTGCTGCCGCGATGGACCAACGGCCGTCTGCTAGACGACTCCCAACGCCTGCAGCAGTTCCATCTGATCCCAGTAGGTTCGCTCACGCACAATCTTGCCCTGTTGGATCCGGCTCACCAGCACACCGTGGACCAAACCGGACCGATGCGTCGCGGGGATCGTCTGACCGGTCGCCGACGTGAGCGGCCCATCGTGGGTGCCGCGCGCAATCCATTCGATGACCACCTGATCGCCATCCTCAAGAACACCTTGAATCTCAAAGTGGAGATCCGGGAACGCCGGCAAGAACGATTCGTTGTACTGCCACGCCTGTTCGGCCGTGAGCGATGCCGCGCCGGGGTAGGCCGCCTCGAACTCACCGGCCAGCGAGCCCGACCACGCACTGAAGTCGCGCCGGTTGAACGCATCAATAAACGTCATCGCGACCCGAACATTCGCACTCTTGGAAACGACCGCTGCCATGACTGACCTCCTTCGAACTGACCTCTGACCGCCCAGTCCCGGCCCGTGCGCGAGACCTGCTCTTAGACTAGGGGGACTAGGGCGTGGTCACATAGGGAGTTCACCCTATTTCGTCAGTCAGTCGAGCCATCAAGCAGCTGCTGTTCGATGGCAAACAAGGTCGCACCGGCTCGCGTCGAGACGCCGGTCTTGGCATAGATATGCTGAATGTGGTTATCGACGGTCTTGCGGGAGATGAAGAGTCGGTCCGCGATCTGCTTGATCGAGAGGCCGCGGGCGACGAGCCGCAGTACCTCGATCTCGCGCTGGCTCAACCCACTTGCCACGGACGATCGCTGGCCCGCACCGCGGTGTCCTGCCGCCTCCAGCACCGCATCGACCACGGCTCCATCGAGCCGGCCGTTGGCGACTTCGCGACGAATTTCGCGCACAGCCTCGTCGGCCGCCCGGGCAGGCCGGTGTGGGCGATCTTCCGTCATCGCCTGATAGACATCGGCCGCGGCCAGGATGCGCGCCGCTGGAGTCAAGGATGCAGCCCCCACACCGCGATGATAGCCAGAACTGTCGAGCCGCTCGTGGTGATAACTGGCGAGCGTCCCGAGTCGACTCAACAATCCAGGGCGGGCCAACACGCGCTCGGTGTAATACGGATGGAGGCGGACCTGTTCCCACTCACGTCCGGTGAGCGGACCTGCCTTGGTCCAGATTCCCGCCGAGACGCCAACGCGTCCGATGTCGTGGACCAGCGCTGCCCTCCGGACGGCGTCGATGTCCGACCCGGGCAGGCCGCGGCGCTGGGCAGCGGCGGATGCCAGGCGCGCCACCCCGTGGGAATGCCCGAGCGTGAAGGGCGACTTGAGGTCGGTGAAGTCAGCGATGGCCTCGCACGCCTGATCCAGCCGCTCGGCCGTCAGCCGGATGCGTTCGCCAGGTTCGAGGTCCAACACCGTCTCCCAGGCCGATTCCTGGTCAAATCCGTCGAAGAGCACGCCTGATCGCTCGCGAAAACGGTCGACGATAGCGGGATCATAGGCTCCGCCCCGGCGAGCCAGCGCCATGTCCAACGCCTCCGCCACACCGCCCAGCCGGTAGAAGGTGACGGCATCCTGGGCGAGTGTCACGACTCGAACGGCGGGGGTGATGGATTCGCCCTTGATCCCGTATGGGAGCCCCTTGCCGTCCCAGCGCTCGTAGAGCTGGCCCAGCCCTTCGACCACCTCACCCGAGAACCCGAGCCGTTCTGCCAGCCGTTGCGCCACCTCACAGTGTCCAGCGAAGATCTCTTTCGAGACCTGTGACATCTCCATGATCCCAAGGGTCATCGACCTGACCAATTGGAGCGGTGATCCGCCAGGGTGGGCCTCGCGCAGGTACCGCGAGATCAGGCGCACGACGTCGAGCTGGCTACCGTTATTGACTCGCGCGAATTCACGGCGCATCGCCAACTCGTCACCAACGAGCGCCGCCAGCATATGCGTCTCGGCGTTGCAGCCGACGTAGCGCAGGAGCGCCTGGTAATAGACTGACCTGCGTTCCTCTTCGCTGAATTGAAGTTCCTCGGCCAACCGGACAGACAGCACGCACGAACACAGGGCGAATTCCAGCGGATGCCCCATCCCAAGGTCCGTGGCGACCGACAGAGCGCCGATGACCTCGGCGAGCCGCACGCTCGTCGCTTCAGACAACGAAACTTGCGTTTCCATTGCATCCGCCTTTATATCGACCCGCTTCGCGACTGGCGCTTGCTCATCTGGTCATGCCGAATGCAAAAAATGATGCCATATCCATCGATGCGTGTAGCGGCAGCACCTGTGGCCGCCGTCGTTTTCGCGCCGCGTTCATCATCGGGTGGCCCGCAATTGCTATCAGCATTCCGTCTCGTTGGTGACTCGGACTCACCAGGACGGTGGCCACAGGTGCCACCGCTACAGAACCACGCTCAATCCTAATGTGACCCCGCATCCAGCATCGGCGTCGGGACTGGCGTTCCACCCGATCGAACGACATTCGCGGCTGAAGAAGCCGAACGAATCTCGCGTACGGGCGACGGAGCAGACGCGATGATCGGGATGATCACAGCCAGCCCGATCGCCAGCCAGGTAACGACCCAACGCTCATCTCCGGCCCGCGCGATCAGCCAGGCCAGCAGTGGAATGGCAAACAGCGAGAACAGAACCGGCAAGCGCGCTTCCGCCACGATCCAGTGGAACAGCTGCCATCGGAGCTCGGCCAAAAGCTGACCGGCGACGGCCCGCGACATCAGACCGCCATGAGTTTGACCTTCAAGATACGAACGCGCATATACGTAGTTCGTCGGGTCCCGTTCGGTTCCAACCACAAAGACCGACCAGACACTGACAGCGAGTGTCGTTGCGATCAGCCAGAGTATCGTCGCGCGCAACATGTTGGATCGAACCACGTGTCCTGCTATGCCCCTCACCCCACCCGCTCCGCTTCGATCAGGTAGTAGCCCTCGGTCAGGACGATGCCGTCTGAAGTGCCGCAGGCGTCTTCGAGTGCCAGCAACGCATCGATCTCCTTTTCGGGGTCGAAGCCGGGAATGGTCCAGGGAGCGGTCAGCAGCTTATAGACCACGTCACCCAGCGTGCCAAAGGCAACGTGGTGCGCGTGGCGCGATCTCGTGACGCTCAAGCCAGCCGCCTCAAAAGCCGCGGAATAGCCCGTAAAGTGATCCGGAAAGACCTGCCGGTGCGGGAAGAACTCGGTCAGCTCCGGCCAGAAATCGGGGTTGACCTGCTGGGTGACGATGCTCCCGCTCGGCCGCAGCACCCGCAGCACTTCCGCCGGGTCGAGCGCCTCGTGCCGGTCGAGGACCAGGTCGAAGCTGGTGTCCGCGAACGGCAGTGCCCGCCAGTTGTAGCGGACCACGTCCACGCCCAGCGGGGCCAGTCGCTCTTGCGCCACGGGAACGTTGACCTCCCACTCCTCGGTCGCGACGACGCGACAATCTAGCCCTCCGACAATCCGCTCCAGCACCTCGCCACCACCGGTCCCCAGGTCCAGGATCGATTTGGCCGAGCGGGCTCTCATCCGCGCGATCGCCTCGTAGTCCCAGGGCGGACCCGGGTCCAGCGGCCGCATCGCGACGTCGTCGAAGCTCCAGCCAGAGAAGGAGCGTGCCCGCTCGATATAGGGCCGCAGGCTCTCCAACGTCTCAGCGCGACGACTCACCCTTCACGTCCTTTCCAATGCGGCCGACCTGCCAGGTACCTCGTTGCTCACGTCCTGGCCAGTCCCGGCCACTTTCGGTCAGCTTGGACCATCGCAACGTCTGGCGTCAATTGCCGCGGGGCGAAAGAACAACGAGGCCGGGGCCAAGCACATGCCCGGCCCCGGTCGTCTCTCGTGGACTCGCTGGATGCAGGTGGTCGAATCAGAATCCGATCGTCGTCGCGCCGGAGGCCATATACTCCACCACGTTCGCCGCCGTTACAACTTTGGCTCCGTCGATCAGATCAGCCTCGCTGATGCCACGTGGCTTGGTGCAGGTGCCACAGGCCCATACCTCGCCGCCGTTCTTCATGAACGACGTGATGACCTCACGCAGTGGCGGAAATCCTTCTTTGTTGACGTCGTCTGCGTACCCCTTTGTCGCCAGCCAGACTCCGTCGATCGTCAGGAGGACGACCGTCTCCTGGTCGGCGCCAGCCGCCACGTTCCCCATAATGAAGGCCAGGGTAGCGCGCTCCGGATTCTCTTTGCCACAAGTCCCGTTTACGAGAAATTTCGCAGGCATGGCTACTCCTTTCGTCTACTTCTTCCGCACGAAGAATCGCTTCATCGATCCGTCGAGATGCACCCCGGCCAGCGTGTGCCCGGTCAGGTTGCACCAGGAGACGATGTCCCGTTCGGCCGTCGGCTCGCTTGTGACAACCTCGAGTACCTCTCCACTCTCCAGATCCGTGAGCCGGGACTTGATGAGCGGGGTGAGGGTCGCACAGTTGGCGTCGCCCCCTTCGAGCGTCTCAGCGACTGTGATGTCGCCTCCGTCGACCTCGTTCACAGCCTCCTCCGGCGCGTCCTCAGGGCGAAATCCTGAACAGACCAGGTCGAACTGAATGAACCGGCCGTCTTCGAGCGTCGCGAACGCCTGCTGCTCGATCACACGTTTCCCCAACTCATCGTGAACGCGAAATCTCCACGAGAGGTGCTGGCGATCGGCGATGGTGCACGCATGTCGGTCGAGCACGTCAATGCGCTCAGCCAAGCCGAACCATCGCTGGAACCACGTCACGGCCTCGGCGCCCTCGGCCTCGCGCAATCCGCCCGGTACAAGCGCGCGAAAGCGAGCGTCATCGCTGAAACATGAGGCCATCGGGGCGAAGTCACGCTGTGCCAGGGCGCTCAGGAACCTGTTGGCAACATCCTGCCCTTCGGTCGCGCTCTTCTGCATCAGCGGCATGTGTGCGCCTCCCTCCTTGTTTGTCTTGCTTATGTTCGATCGTAGCGCACGAGACGAGACCTCACATCGGACGAACGTCCCATGGACGCGGAAAGGCGTGCTCGCTGTTGCTGAGGATCAGACGAGGAGATCGTGCTCGATGGCAAAGAGCGTCGCGCCGACACGGGTGTGGACATCGATCTTGTTGTAGATGTGCTCCAGGTGATGACGAATGGTGTGCTCGCTGACCGAGAGCTGCTCGGCCATGTCCTTCCGGTTCGCACCAGTTGCGAGCACGCGCAGGACCTGAACCTCACGCGCCGTCAAACCGGCCGGCCAGTCCTGCTCCTCCGGTTGTCCATCCGCCCCGTGGCTCACGTCGACTCCCCGAACGATCACGTCGGAAGACCGTCCGAGCGCGGCAACCAGAGCGTCGAACTGCTCCGGGAAGAACCGGGCGCCAACGTCCCGGCCCATGGTACGCAGAGCCGAGTCGGGGTCGAGGGCTGCTCGATTGGGGGCGTCATGCGTCAGCACGTCGAAGCGGTCGGCGACCGCGATGATGCGAGCGCCAAGAGGAATGTCGCGGCCACTGAGCCCGCGGTGATAGCCAGCGCCGTCTGGGCGCTCCTGATGCGCCGCTACCATAGGGATGACCGATACGAATGCGGGCGACCGGCTCAGGATCCGCTCGGCATAGTACGGATGCAGCCGCAGACTCTCCCATTCGGCCGCGGTGAGCCGGTCCTCCGGCTTGTGGAGGATAGTCGAAGAGACCGCCACCAGCCCGACATCGTGGAGGCAGGCGGCGCGGCGAATCGTTGCCACGTCGGCTGACGAAAGCCCAAGTTGCGACCCAACTGTCTCAACCAACTGCGCGACGCGCCTCGAGTGCCCGGCGGAGTAGAAGCTCTTCAGATCGGCGAAATCACCGAAGGCGCAGGCCGCGTCATCGAGTCGTGCTGCATCGAAATATCGCCGCGACGATTCTGGCTCCAGGGCGCGCACTTCATCCGCGACCGATTCGGATTCGAGCCCGTTCCAGAATTCTTCGCGGCTCGCACGTTGTAGGAACGCGTCGACAACTTGAGGGTCGAGGCGTGTTCCCCGGCGAGATCGCGCCAGTCGAATCGCCGCGTCGCGTCCCTGCGCGTGGTGAAACACCTCGAAGAAGATCGTCGCGTGGACGATCCGGGCGATGATGGGGATCGAGTCGGCTCGCTTGCCGCGTGGACCGGTTCCATCCCAAGCCTCGAACGCGTGCATGAGAGCCTGCTGAACGTCCGAGGATTGCCCCAGGCGACCGGCCATGCGTGAGGCGACCTCCGTCGTGTTACGCAGACCCTCAAGCATGAATTCCTTGCCGTGGATGCTGAAGTTGGCTATCCGGCGTGCCCGGGTGCCCACGCGTTCGCCTGCGGCCATGTAGCGAGCGAGCCAGCCGATGACGTCGCGCGGATCGCGCGGATCGCGCATGATGAAGAGTTCTCGCCGAGCGACGATCTCGTTGCCGAGCACCGCCGCGGCTGCCTGGCTTGCCCATGCGGTGCAGCCAGCATCCATCAGGAGTTCCGAGTAGAACAGGTCGGTCCGCTGCTCAGGTGTCAAGCCAAGCAGATCCGCGAGTTGCATCCCGATATACGTCGCACGCACCCCGTGGCCGGCGGCGAGACCAAGCGCCAGATCGCCTGCCAGTGAGAGGGCAATAAGCAGGTCGATCGTTCTCAGCTGATTGTTGTCGGAATCAGGTTCGTTCATTTGCTTTGCAAAGCCACCTGGCTTGCCTGCCGTCGTCAACCCTGCGGATCCCAGACGTGATTCGGACCGACGGGTACTATCAATTAGCAGTCTGTAGAGAAAATGCTACTCGATTCACGAATTTGTTGCTACTCTCCCGCAATATCCTGCTCGAAACTGTAATGAAATATCGATGTCCTTGAGTCATCCGGGTCGGCTAGGATGATCCTGATCGCGCACCATCGTGCTACCTCGACGCACCGTGAGTTCTTTGCGGTCCCGTTGGAGCAAGGCAACGTACATGTCAACGCAACATGAGCCGGTCATCACCGTCGAACATCTCCACAAGAGCTACAGAGCAACAATTGCCGCCGACGACGTCTCTTTCACCGTCATGGACAACGAGATCTTCGGCATCATCGGCCCGAACGGGGCGGGCAAAACGACAACGGTCGAATGCCTGCAGGGACTCAGGCTGGCCGATTCCGGCCAAATCAGCGTGCTGGGGCTGAATCCGGCCACTGACATTCACCGTCTCAGGCCCCAGATTGGCTCGCAACTCCAGGCGTCGTCCCTCCCTGACCGCATCCGCGTCGGCGAGGCCATAGACCTCTTCGCGTCGTACGCTCCGCGCGAGGTTGATTGGAGACACCTGCTCGACGAATGGAGTCTTACCGATCTGCGCGACCGCGCGTTCGGCAACCTCTCGGGCGGCCAGAAGCAGCGACTCTTTCTCGCGCTTGCGTTCGTCAACGATCCCAGGCTCGTCTTTCTTGACGAGCTCACCCAGGGACTCGACCCACAGGCGCGCCGTGCCACCTGGGAACTCATCCGCGAGATCCGCCAACGAGGGACGACTATCGTTCTGGTCACTCACTTCATGGACGAAGCCGAATACCTTTGCGATCGCGTGGCCATCATCGACCGTGGACAAGTGGTAACGCTCGGCACCCCCCGCGGCATCATCGACGACCTCGGAGTGCCGCTCAAGGTCCGATTCTCGACGACCTGTCCCGATCTTTCGTGGTTGCATCAGATACCCAATGTCCAGCACGAAAGCCGCCGCGGAGATCTGGTCGAGGTCGAGGGAACTGGCCCGGTACTGGCGCTCGTCGCGACGACCCTGGTCGAACACGGCATCGTTCCGTCCGACCTGCGCGTCGAGCGGCCGACGCTCGAAGATGCGTTTCTCGCCATAACTGGCCGATCGATCGGAGGTTGACCATGGAGCGTAGCCACGGCTTCACCAAGCTGACCAGGGTCGAGATGAACCTGTTCCTCCGCGATCCGTTCGCCACCGTCTTCGCACTCGTGCTTCCGTTGATCATGCTCCTGCTGTTGGCCGCCGTCTTCGGGAGCACACCCGCCGGGGAAACGGATGAGAGTGGCCGTCTCGTCTTTCGCGGTATTCCCGGCGACGACTATTACATGACCGCATGTATCGTACTGGTGATCGCCGCGATCGGGCTCCTCACGATCCCAATTCACCTGGCCGGATATCGCGAGGGCGGCATCCTGCGTCGCTTCCGAGCCTCGTCAATCCCGGCCTGGGGACTCTTCGGATCACAGATCGGTGTCTCGCTGGCCATCGGAACCGTAGGAAGCCTCATCATGATCGCTGTGGCCATGGTGGTTTACGGGACGCACCTCCCCGAGTCGTATGCGGGTGTGGTCGTCGCATTCGCGCTTTCGACGCTCTGTTTCGTCGCGCTCGGTTTTCTGCTCGCTTCACTGGTTCGAACCGCCCGCGCGATGCAGGGGATCAGCCTGATACTCTTCTTTCTCTTTTGGATGGTCTCCGGTACCGCACCACCACGTGCCGTCCTACCCAGCGGCGTGCGGACGCTGTCGGACGCGATTCCACTGACCCACGCGCTGATCGCCATTCAGGATCCGTGGTTTGGCATGGGATGGAACTGGGGAGAGCTTGGCATTCTGGCGGTCTTCACCATCGGCGCGACAATTCCCGCACTGGTCCTCTTCGCGCGAAACGTCGAATCGTAAGGGATCCTACGGGCCGAGCGCGCCTGGCCCCGGCGCTTTCGCCGTGTCCGGCATCGTCTCTGTCGCGGTACGATTAGTGCCGGATCACACTCAGGCACCGTCAAAGCAGCGAGAGGGACAGGGCTGAGCATGCAGCAATCGGAAAACGGCCGCTGGGCCGACGCACAAGTCGCCGAGATCGTCGAGGAACCCTACTACCTCCCGGTCGGCGATGAGGTCGAGATCTTCGAGACGGCCTACGCCCAGAAGCTGCCGGTCATGCTCAAGGGGCCCACGGGCGTCGGCAAGACCCGCTTCCTACGCTATATGGCGCACCGGCTGCAGCGGCCGCTGGTGACGGTCGCCTGCCACGATGATCTGACCGCCAGCGACCTGCTCGGACGCTATCTGATCAAGGGCGACGAGACGATCTGGATCGACGGCCCGCTCACGCATGCCGTGCGCATCGGCGCGATCTGCTACCTGGACGAGATCGTCGAGGCGCGCAAGGACACCACCGTGGTGATCCACCCGCTGACCGACGACCGGCGTCGCCTGCGCCTGGAGAAGACGGGGGAACTGTTAGTCGCGCCGCCGGAGTTTCTGCTGGTAATCTCCTACAACCCCGGCTATCAGAGCCTGATGAAGAACCTGAAGCCGAGTACGCGCCAGCGCTTCGTGGCGCTCGACTTCGATTTCCCGCCGACCGACATCGAATCCCGCATTGTCGCACACGAGAGCAGCGTTCCCGGAGAGACCGCGGGGCAGCTGGTGAAGCTTGGCAACCTGATCCGCAACCTGAGCGATTCCGGGCTCGACGAACCCGCCAGCACGCGCCTGCTGATCTATGCCGGGATGCTAATCAGTTCGGGCATCAGTCCACGCCGAGCCTGCGAACTGGCCATCGCCGCGCCGATCACCGACGACCAGACCGTGCAGGCGGCCGTGCTCGACCTGGTCACCACGGTCTTCCCCGCCTAGCCAATGAGACGCTGGTTCGACCGCATCCTCCCCAGCCGTTCCGACGCACAGGAGGAGTCTGGCACCACCGTTGATGAGGTCCGCCTGCCGTTTTCCGAGGTGGAGGGCTCGCTGGCCCTCTACGTCACGGCGCTCTCAGATGGCGAACTGCGCATTAGCGGCACTGCTGGTGCGACGAGCGGCAGCTACAGTGACGGGCGCACCATCTTCTTTCCTATTGAAGTGAAGGGGTTCGAGACCCTCGCCGAGGCGCGGCGCCTCTACCGCGTGATGGCCGCCTGGAAGGTGCTGCAGGTGCGTCTGGGAGCGCTCGACGTCCAGAGCCTGCTGGCCGGCGAACAGGCAGGCCAGGCGCTCGGACTGTACGAGATCCTGCACGGCGAGTGGCTCGACCGGGCGCTGATCGCGCGCTGGCCCGGCCTGACCAGCGACCTGGCGATCCTGCGTGACGACGCGCTTCAACGCCGCAACGGCCACGACCCTCTGGATGGTCGTCCGCATGAGTCGCTGCTGCGTCGCCTGCTCGCTCACCCGCTCGATTCGCTACCACATCCCGCCCGCTTGGAGGAGCAAACCGGCATCGCGCTCCCCGGACTGGATGAGGCGCTCGCCTCGCATGAGATCGTGCCGATTCGTCGGCTCGCGTTGGAGACTGCCCGTTCTTCCACAGAATCGACCGACGGCTTCGCCCCGGTCCACTATCGAGGGCGCATCCGCTACGATCAGATCCGCATCGCCACACCGTCAACCAATTTCGACGAGGAGGCGACGGCCACGTCCAATGCCCCGCCGCCACGGAGCAAGTCGCGCCATGACCCGCTGGTGGTCGACGTCCGGTCGCCCGAGCAACTTAACGTGCGAGACCGTCGCGCGACGCGAGGTGGACGGCAGTCGGTGCAGCTTAGCATCGGGGATCGCGAACCGACCATGACCTTCCAACAAGTCCCACTAAGCGACGCAGAGAAGGCGGGGGCGTTGCTCTATGACGAGTGGGATTATCGCCTCAACGCCTACCTGAAGGAGTGGTGCGCGGTGAAGCTGCGGCATCCGAAAGGGGGCAGTACGGAGGCGGTCGACCGCATCCTGCGACAAAACGCACCCCTCATCGCCCGCATCAAGCAGCAGTTTGAGGCGCTGCGCCCCGAGCGGACCCGCCTGACCCGCCAACTCGACGGCGACGAACTGGACCTGGACGCCATCGTCGATGCGCATGCGGATCGGTATGCCGGGTTCTCGCCGAGCGAGAAGCTCTACAGCAAGATCCTGGAGCGAGAGCGCAACATCGCACTCGGAGTGCTGGTCGACTTGAGTGGCTCGACCGGTGCCTGGATCGACGACGACCCGCGCAACGATCAGGTTATCGAGGTCACGCGCCGCGCCATCGTCTTCCTGTGCGAGGCACTCACGATGCTCGACGACCGCTACGCCCTCTTTGGCTTCACCAGCAGCACGCGCAAGCGCATCGACGTCTCCGTCATCAAGGGGTTCGATGAACACTACAGCCAGACGGTGAAGGGCCGCATCGCCGGAATTGCGCCCGGTTCCTATACCCGCATCGGCCCGGCGGTGCGCCACGCGACGCAGGCACTGATTCAGCAACCAGCACGGGTGCGCCTGCTGCTGCTCCTCTCCGACGGCCGTCCCAACGACTTCGACGGCTACGGCGGCCGCTACGGCATCGAGGACACGCGCAGGGCGCTCCTCGATGCCCGGCAGAAGGGAGTGGCGACCTTCGCGCTGACCATCGACGCCGAGGCACGCGACTACATGCCGTACATGTTCGGTCGCAGCCACTACGTTGTGGTCGAGGACGTGCGCGCACTCTCCATCAAGCTCGCCGACATCTACCGCCGCCTGACGGTGCAGTAGCGTCGACAGCCGTCACGAGACTGGTTCATGAACGCGAGCCGCAGCAACAGTGAAGTCCGTGTGCGAACATGAATAAGTAGCTTCCCTCGCGAGATGAGGATTCATGTCGATTGAGATGATTTCGCAGCGCCGGTTTCACGTCCACCTAACCCCCGTGCTAGAATAATCCGGTCACACGATTCTTGATCAGGTCGTTCATGTGCATGGAAATCAGCAGCTGATTCCCTGGAGGTCGACGTGGATTTGATGTTGCTGGCAGCCCGTTTGATACTCGCGGCCGTGTTCTTGGTCGCCGGCCTGGCGAAGCTGGCCGATCTCAACGGGTCGCGTACGGCGATGGAGGGCTTTGGCATTCCTCCAGTTCTGGCCGCTCCGTTCGGCACACTCTTGCCATTCGTGGAGCTGGCCGCGGCTGTGCTGCTCCTGCCGCTGGCTACCGCGTGGTGGGGCGCGCTTGCGGCGTTGACACTGTTGCTCCTGTTCGTGGTGGGTATCGGTGTCACGATGGCGCGCGGACAGGCGCCTGATTGCCACTGCTTTGGTCAGATCCACTCCGAGCCAGTTGGCTGGTCAACGCTCACCCGCAACTTCATTCTCGGCGCGATCGCGGTGTTCGTGGTTGTCGAGGGGCAGAGCGGAGCCGGCACGAGCCTGACCGGCTGGTTAGGCCAGCGCTCCGGCGCCGAGCAGGTGGGCATTGTCGTGGGCGTGCTCGTCACCCTCGCGATCGTTGGCGAAGGCTGGCTGCTGCTGCAGATCATGCAGCAGAATGGGCGTCTGCTCGCCCGGGTCGAGGCGCTCGAATCGCTCCCAGCCAACGGCGAGGCTCGTCCGGCGGCTCCCGCCGCCCCGGTGGCTGGACTGCCGGTCGGCACGGTCGCCCCTTCCTTCCGGCTCTCGGGACTGCACGGCGAGACGCTGACGCTCGATGCTCTGCGCGCCGCGGGCAAACCGGTCATGCTGGTCTTTTCCGATCCGCACTGCGGCCCCTGCAACGCGCTCCTGCCTGAATTGGCCAAATGGCAGCGTGAGGAAGCCCGTAAGCTCGCGGTGGTGCTGATTAGCCGCGGTAAGGTGGAGGAGAATCGCGCCAAGGCGAGCGAACACGGGCTGACTCAGATCCTGCTACAAGAGGATCGTGAAGTCGCGGAGGCCTACGATTCGCACGGCACTCCTTCGGCGGTCGTGATCCGACCCGACGGCCGCATCGATAGCGGCCTGGCCATCGGCTCCGAGCAGATCCGGCAACTGGTGCAACGTGCGACCGGCATGCTTCCCATGGCGCCCGCCCAGCCGGCGAAGCCGAACGGAAACGGCGCGGCACGTCCGCAGCAGCCAACGGTCGCGATCGGTCGCCCAGCGCCCGCGATCAACCTGCCGAACCTGAAGGGAAAGCAGATCGCGCTCGACGACTTTCGCGGAAAAAAGACCCTCGTCCTCTTCTGGAATCCGGGCTGTGGCTTCTGCCAGCGCATGACGGACGACCTGAAGGCCTGGGAAGCCAAGCCTCCCAAGGATGCTCCCGAACTTCTCATCGTCTCGACCGGCGCGGTTGACGCGAATGAGAAACTGGGTCTGCGGTCGACCACGGTGCTGGACCAGGGGTTCAGTGTTGGGCGAACCTTCGGTGCGACCGGAACGCCATCGGCCGTCCTGATCCAACCGGACGGTACCATCGGGTCGGAGGTCGCTGTGGGCGCGCAGGCGGTTCTGGCACTGGCCGGTGCTCCCACACCTGCATAATTGATCCACGTTTGAGCATGAATCAGAGGACCGCGCCGGGAAATTCCCGGTGCGGCCATTTTGTGGGTTCAATCGTTGTAGAACTTGGGCCGTTCCGCGCTCCGAACGGGCGCGGAGCTTAGGTACTTGTGCGCTCTGAACAGGTAGGTGTTGTCCCGCTGGCCAGCATCTTGCATGTCCGGACACCGCGCGTGCCGAGAGTCTGTCAAAATTGACCTATTGCGCGACAATAGTGTCTTACCAATATCATCACCAGGGGTCATGAGCTGTTCCAAGGCAGCACCCTGCCTGGAACAGGACTCATCATGCCCGATGGGGTCGTGACGCGATGTCTCGACCCAGAGGGAATTCACGGGGGATCACAGCCGGCAAGCACAGTACCGGCTGACGTTAACGGGGAGGATGAAAAAGATGCAGGATTGGCGTTTTGACGACCTGACGCGAAGCCTCGGCAAGGCGACTTCGCGTCGTCAAGTATTCAAGGGATTGCTCGCCGGTGTTGTGGGCATAACCGCGGCGAGCCAGACCGCCAAACAGCCGGTGGCCGCGGCCAGCTGCGGAGGCGGCTTCAAAGAGTGTCGCCAGGAGGCGGCAGACTACTTTCACCAATGCCGGGACGATGGCGGCGGCTTGCTGCACTGCCTGCAATTTTCACGCACTCAGTTCGACATCTGCGCTAACTCGCGCTGTCCCAGTGGATCAAGTTGCTGCAACACTGGTGATGGGTATCAATGCATCGATACCGCCTCGGATCGAGACAACTGCGGCTTCTGCGGCCGCCAATGCCATGATGCAAACCAAGTGTGCACGGGTGGGGGCTGCACCTGCGCCGATGGATACACGGAATGCCTCTCGGGTGCCGGAAATCCGTATCCCTTCGAATGCTGCCCACCCGGCAGCTACTGCAAATCCGGCGGAGGTTGTGGTCAGACGTGTGACCCGCCCTGCAACGACTGCCAGGTGTGCAACAACGGCACCTGCACCGCCGATACGGCCATGAACGCCGAGTCCTGTGGGAGCGGCAAGGTTTGCTGCAGCGGACAATGTATCGATGAATGCCCTCCCGGACGGAGCCTCGATCAATCGACGTGCGAGTGCGCCTGCGATACCGGCGAGACTTGTGGCCCGTACTGCTGCTCGGGCAACAAAGTCTGCTGCCCCGACGTCTTGACCGGAATGGCATGTAAAGATGCTGATCCGAACTGTCCGGGGTGTCAGGAAACATGTGGTGACATCTGCTGCAACCAGGGTCAGTACTGCTGCCGGGCCGCCGACTACTCCTTCCACTGCCTCGACACGTCAGACGTGGTCTGCTAGGAGGCCGGCAACCACCTGGCCGACGCCTCGGGGCAGGTGAGCGCAACCTTGAGACTCATCGCGGAGGTGATTGGCTTCACCTCCGCGATGTTGGCTGGGACACCTCTCAGTACCTCCGTGGAGACCCGGGCCACCCCCTCGCGTGGCCGCCGAGCGGGACGTCGCCTCGTGCGCGATCGTCACGCAGGCTGACTACGGTAGCCTCGGAATCGGTGATGCACGATACCTCGTCAGGTCCGATGGTAGGATTAGCCTGCGCAACGTTGGATGCACAGACTGGCAAGCGCGGGAACATCATGACGGACAATGAACTCCAGGTACCCGAAAACGACGACGAACCCAGCCCACCGGATGGGGTCCTGGCGACGCTCAAGGATGTCGGCGAGCGCCTTCCAGCCTACGCGCAACTCTCCGTCAACCTGGTCTCGGCGGGCAAGATGTCGTCCCAGCAGCAGGGTCAGATCCTCGGCCCACTTGGCTACGGTCCGGCTTCCCGCTTCACCCGCTTCGTGCCGCTCCTTAACCAGGTCAGCCGCATCCTCTCGATGATCGGCACCATTCGCTTTGTCCTCACGCAGATGGACCGAGACGCCGCCAACGCGCATCTCGAGTCGGTCGGACTGAGCCGCGAGCAAGTCGAGCGCGATTTTCAGGTGTCGCGGGATCTCGCCAAACGCATGGGCGAAACTGGAACGCGCGAGGCCACGCGCGTTATCGAGACCGGTGCGCGCGAAGCGTCTCGCGCCATGGAAAGCGGTGCCCGGGTCGCCGGTCGGTTGACGGGCAAGGGGATCAAGTCGTTCCGCAACTGGCAGGCGCGGAATTCCAGTGACTCCAGCGATAAGGATGGGTAACACCGATGGATCGAACCAACAATCCGGGCATGCGAGGCACGTTGCGGCTTCTGGCGCGCCATTTTCCGCGCTATGTCCGGCTGACGCGCCGGCTGGTCGCCGATAGTCGCATTCCGGCGCTCGAAAAGGCGCCGCTCGTCGGTGCGATCGGCTACGGCATCTCGCCGATCGACCTGGTTCCCGGCATCATCCCGGTCATCGGCCAACTCGACGACATGGTCGTCCTGCTCATTAGCTTGCGTGTGACGCTCAACCGCATCGCGCCGGAGATCGGCAACGAGCATCTGATGTCAGTGGGCCTGCTCAGGTCGGATATTGACACCGACATCGACAACTGCCGTCACGTCGCGGGCGAGATCGTCTCGCGCAGCGCACGGGGAGCAGTAAAGATCGCCGAGGCGAGCGCGCATATCTCACGCCGGCTCGCCGGGGCCGGGATCCGTGCGCTGCGCGACCGGTAGGCTCCGTACCTCATGCATACGCTCCCGCAGCCAGGACATGACGCGGCATCACACAGAGACCTCAGATCCGCAATGAGATATCCTTGGACGGCTTGGGATCGTGGTCAGGATCTCCATCCCACGATCTGACGATGCACAACGCACAGGTCCAGGACGACGCCTGGTAGAAGGTCTGCACCACATCGATGTCGCGCAACGGGGTGATCGCGATTCTCGTCGTTCTTGTAGCAGCCGTCCTCTTCGGCTATATCGCCTTCAAGTCCTCCAATACGTCCAGCACCGCCGCGACCGAGCCTCCCGCGACTTCCAGTCCCACGACTGCCGATCTCGCGACGCAAGGCCGGATCCTCTTCAATCAGTTTCGCTGCAACGTGTGTCACTCGACGACGGGCGGGGGCGGCGCCGGGCCGAACCTGGTAGGACTGGCTGGCAGCCAGGTGAAACTGACGAACGGGCAAACCGTGATTGCCAACACAGACTACCTACGCCAGAGCATCATCAATCCCGACACGCAGATCGTGGCTGGATATGGTCCCGACGTGATGAGCGCCGCAACCGATCCCTTCATGACACAAATCACCAAAGAATCGACCGTCAACGCCCTGGTAGCGTATATCGAGAGTCTGAAGTAGGGGGAAATAGCCCTCACCCACCCCGCGAGGCGGGTGAGGGCCGTCTCCTACCGCTCGTTCGGGCGAACGATTGGCCAGATGTTCGGCATCTCGCCGACCGGCACTTCGATCAACACCGGCGCATCCATCTTAAGCGCGCTGCGCAGCACCGAGCGCAGATCGTCCGGGCCATTGGCCCGCATCCCGACCACACCGAACAACTCGGCCAGTTTGGCGAAGTCCGGGTTGCGGAGGTT
The DNA here is from genome assembly GCA_963728335.1 of uncultured Chloroflexia bacterium. GTDB lineage: Bacteria > Chloroflexota > Chloroflexia > Thermomicrobiales > Thermomicrobiaceae > CALAGB01. Next base: position 1,030,477 of record CAVSJP010000002.1, on the reverse strand, counting down.
CGAGGCGATCGTCCGGCCATGGAAAGTCTGCTGCTGAATGCGCTTAACATTGCCGAAGGCGTTGTCCGTGAAGACGATGCCGACCATATTGATGTTGTGCATCGCCATGGTCGAAAGCTCCTGCACGTTGTACATGAAGCCGCCGTCACCATTCACCGAGACGACCTTCTTATCCGGATTGCCGACCTGGGCACCCAGCGCGGTTGCGAATCCGTAGCCGAGTGTCCCCTGATAGCCGGAAGTCAAGTAGGTGCGCGGCTTGTAGACCGGGAACATGTTGTGCATCCAGTAGCCGACCTGAGTGCTCTCACTCACCACGATGCCGTCGTCTGGCATTTCCTCGCGGATCACGTTGGCGAAGGCTGCCTGCGGCTGCACCTCGAAGAAGCGATCTTCGATCGACTCCTTCAGCGTCTCCAGCTCCTCCTTGCGTGATTCGCGCTTGCGGTTGTGCTTCGGCACGCGATTGATCAGGTCGGTCAGACCGATCTTGGCGTCGGAGACGATACCGATGTCGGGCCGGTAGTTGCGGCCGACCTCTTCGGGATCGACGTCCATCTGGATGATCGTATGGTGCTCTTCCGGAGTCCACTGCGAGCGAACCGGCTGGGCGAAGCGCGTGCCGACGACGAAGATCGCGTCAGACTTCGGCAGGAGTTCCATGCTGGCGTGATAGTTCTGCGCCAGATAATGGCGAGACGAGATCGCGCCCTTGCCGCTGCTCGACATGATGACTGGCGCTTGAAGCATCTCGGCCAGCTCACGCAGCTCATCCCACGCCTCGGCCGCCAGGATGCCTCCACCTACGAAGATGACCGGGCTCTTGGCCTCGCCCAGCTCCTTGGCCGCCTGCTCGAGCGCATCCGGGTCGCCGGCCGGTCGGGAAACGCCGATCGGCTCCAGCAGTTCGACGTTGCCGGTCGCCTGCAGCACGTCGGGCGGAATCTCGACCTCCACCGGTCGCGTGCGACCCATTCGCAGCTGGCGGAAGGCCTCGGTCACAATACCCGGAACCTCCTCGGGCGACATCGCGCGACCCGACCACTTGGTAACGGAGCGGACCATCTCGAGCTGGTTCGGAATCTCGTGCAAGACCCCACGGCCGACCTCGATCAGATCCGACTGAATCTGTCCAGAAATGCAGAGGACCGGCGAGCAGGTCGCGTAGGCGGTCGAAAGCCCAGCCATCGCGTTGAGCAGGCCGGGCCCGGGAACCACGAGACACGTCCCGACGCGTCCCGTCGTCCGCGCGTAGCCGTCTGCCATGTAGGATGTCGCCTGCTCATGACGCGTGTGATAGACCTTGACCTTGTCCTTCGCGTCATACAGCGCGTCAAACGCCCAGTCGAGTTGAACGCCTGGCAGGCCAAAGATGACGTCCACACCGTGTTTGAGTACTGATTGGACGAGGGCTTGCCCTCCGGTCATCTGTGCCACGGACTATCCTTTCCAGTGCTGCAACCGGCCGGCTCATGCCAACCGCTCACCCTGTCGCTCCTTCGCCGGTGGCGCCTGCGCGCTCTCCCGGCATCAATCGTTGCCTCAGGCCGAATCCACCGCGCTGCTACCCGTGCTTATCGGTAACGCAATCTCAGGGTGGTCGACCTCACATCATGGCAGGCGACATCGGCGGCGCTGCCTTATCGTGCTTCGCACGCATTGTAGACAATGCCGCGCGACAATGCAGCCCCCGTCGAGTTCGCCATATGCGCATGCCCGAAAGTGATCCGGCTCGAACCGGATCGCCAAAACAGTTGCCATTTTGTGGGGATTGTCGCGATTTTGTCGCACTTCGGGAGTGGCTGTCACGCCGCTGTCTCTGGGTCGCCCGTAGCATAGAACTCGGTAGTACACAGTGCCTCTCGTGTTGACATGATCGGTCAGTTGATCGGGTCCCAAACCTGACGGCACTCTCCGAACACCGACACAACCTCAAACTATCCTCTCCTTCGGCCCGGCCTTTCCGGGCCGTCCTCTTTTGGCAGACGAGACGTGCCGCATTCAGTTGCTCGTTCAACGGTTATGATGCGGGCCATGAACATCGTCGCTGCCGGAGCGATTTTGCTCGCCACGCTGATACTGATCATCTTCCGTCCACGAGGTCTGCCAGTCGCAGTCCCGGCAGCGGTCGGCGGCGGGCTGGTCCTGGCACTCCGCCTCGTCTCGCTGCAACAGGCATGGGAACTCGTGCGGGTCGCCGAAGATCCGCTCGTCTTTCTGGTCGGCATGATGCTCGTCAGCGCCGTGATCGAGCGAGCCGGGTTCTTCGAATGGTGCGCGGCCCTGGCGGCCCGAGCCGGTCGCGGCCACGTCCAACGTCTCTACCTACTCGTCTTCCTGACCGGCACCATCATCACGGCATTCCTGTCGCTCGACGCCACGGCGATCGTTCTGACGCCGATCGTCTACGCCATGACGGTGCGCCTCAAACTGCGCGCGCTCCCCTTTATGTTCGCCTGCGGCTTCATCGCCAATACAGCATCCCTCTTCATGCCGATCTCGAACCTCACGAATCTGCTCATCTATCACGGGTTGGGGCTCGACTTCACCCGCTTCAGCCTGATCATGTTCCTGCCCGCGACACTCGCGGTCGTGGCAAATGCACTCCTCTTCACCTTCATCTTCCGGTTCGACCTTCGGGGACACTATCACTTCGCTGTGAGCAGCTATGATCCCGAGAATCCGTCCTTCTTCACCCTGTCCGTAGCTGGACTGGTGCTGATCATCGCCGCGATCTTCGCCGCTTCGTTCACCGGGATACCGATCAGCGTCGTGGCGCTCATCGGGGGCGTCGCGCTGCTGACCATCTGCTCGTTCAAGCGCTGGATGAGCGTGCAGGAGGGGGTGCGCTCCGTCTCGTGGAACCTGATCGTCCTGGTCATTGGCCTGTTTCTCGTCGTTCAGGCTGTCGAAAACGCCGGACTCGCCAGCCGCATGGATGAGATTGCCCGATCAACGGCAACCGGGAGCCTATTCGCCCAGATTCTTGGTGCCGGTGTCGCAACCGCCATCGGCTCAAACCTGATCAACAATATCCCGATGACGATCGTGGCGAGCACGATTCTCCGGGCGGGTCAGTTTCCGGCCGCGACGGGCTACGCCACGCTACTGGGGACCAATCTTGGCCCCAATCTGACCATCACCGGATCGCTCGCGACGCTCATCTGGCTCAACGTCGTTCACCGGCGCGGTCTAACCATCAGCACCGCGCAATACCTGCGACTCGGAATCGTGACGACCCCGGTCATCTTGATGAGCGCAGTCGTGGGACTGTGGGTTTCATTGCAGGTATTTGGCTGACCGCGACGCCAGCGCCAGGAACTACGAGGAGATCAATCCGAGTTTCGTCAGGAATTTGACCAGTACCTCGTTGAAGGCTTCTGGATTGTCGGCCGGGGATCCGTGACCAGCGTCTGGGACGACCTCGACATCGGCGTCCGGAACCGCGTCCGCGACCGCCATGGTCAGTTCACGATATTCCGGCTGGGTGTCGGCTCCGTAGACGATCAGGGCTGGCACGTCGAGCGACGCCAGCGGGCCGGGCCCTGGGTTGAACTCCTCAACCGCCGTGAACCAGGCAGGCGTTGCGAGGACGTTCCGGCGCCACTCGGACAGGCGCCGTCGACCGACCTTGTGTTGCCAATCCGGCCCAACGCGCGGCGTCAGGAAGATGTCGAGTGCGTCGTCAATCTGGCCGTTCTCGAGAAACGGGCGAGCCCGCTCGGCGGCGGAACTGAGCCGGTCGTCATTGCCACCGGGCAGAAGTTGGGGAATCGATGGCTCGGCCAGGAGCAGCGCGATGACCCGCTCGGGCCGGAGCAGGGCCAACGCCAGGGCGACCGTCGCGCCGAGTGAATTGCCGATCACGACCGCGCGCTCAACACCCTCGGCGTCGAGCACGGCCAGCGCATCGAGCGCTGCTCGCTCGATCGTCGGCGAATCGCCAGCTGGTGAACTGTCGCCATGCCCACGAATCGCCGGGGCAATCCAGTGGAATTTCGGCAGGCGCAACATCTGGTGGATCCAGTTGGAGGTCCCGACCAGAACGCCGTGCAAGGCGAGAATCGGCACACCATCCGGATGGTCGGATCGCACTTCGTAGGCAATCCGTGCCCCATCGTCGACCGTGATCATGCGCTCTTCGGTTACCGCCATCTTGCCCCATTCATGCGCAGCCGGTTGGTTCATCACCCCAATCGATGATTGTACGGTGATGCAGGCCGGGGGTGAAGGGGAGGACGAAGATCGGCCGGAGATCGGTGGTGGTTCGCGAGCAAGTCCGGTGGTCAGTCGGGTGCGCCCGGCAATAAATTGTCCGGGCTACCGATAACGAAGTCCACTGAAGGGACTGAGCTTCAACGGCGGATGTGGGATCAAATCAGCCATCCCATCGACCATAACAAACGGCTCCAACCCCTTCAGTGGGCTTCGCGTTTGTAGCCCGGCGAGTTTACTCCCGGGCGGACGTGGGCGCGGTACCGAATCAAATCGTCAAAGAGCATAACGCTCGTCGGGTTACAAAAGCACGAGCGCTCTCCAGGATCTTCCTCAAAGGCCACTGAGCCCCGGGTGATCGCAACCAGCTATTCAGCGTGACAACAGTCGCTGCCAGAAGCGGAACTCGCCGTCGCGTTGAAGGCCGGCGTCATTGGCGGCTGCGAGGGCATCACGATCGTCGACGGAGATGAGGGCGCCGGTAACGCCGGCACTCGCCGGTTGGAGCGCACGCAGGGCAGCCGGGGTCACGGCCTCGAGCCAGACTCCTTCGTAGCGGAACGTCTTGACCGGCACGACGTGGAGCGAACCGGCATGGGCTGGGCGCATCAACGTGCCAGCCACGGAGAGCTGCAACACCGGTTCGATCGCCGTGAAACCACAGGCGGCGAAGACTCGCTCGCTGGCCACGTTACCAATGCGGACCAAGCCCCGTGCCGTCGTTGCTCCAGCGGCCATGGCCGCATCGACGCATGCCCGCACCAGCATCCGGCCAATGCCATGCCCTTGCGCTGCGGGGCTGACCGCCAGCAGGTCAACTTCCCAGCGGGACTCGCCCCGTTCCGTTTTGGTCAGAAACCCATCAACGAACCCGACGACGACATCGTCGAGCATGGCGACCGTCGTTCTCCGCTCCGTCGCCGCAATCAAATCCTGAATCACGAGTGAGTCCAGCGGCTCGTCGGGCCAGACATCCGAAGCGACGGCAGCAATGGCCACCGCATCGTCCGAAGTAGCGGGACGAATTCGCACGCGCTCGTCACGCAACACTAAGCACCTCGTCCTGAACGTCGAGCATCCGCTGGTAGAGTCCGCCCTCATGCGACAGGCTCACGTGTTCGCCACGCTCGACAATCCGTCCCGCATCGAGCACCAGAATCTCGTCCATCTCCTGCAAGCGGACGAGTCGGTGCGTGATTAGGAGGATCGTCCGGTCGCAAAAGAGCTCGAAGATCGAGGCCAGAACAGCGTCCTCGGTGACCGGATCGAGGTTGGCGGTCGGCTCGTCGAGAATTAGCAGCGGCGCGTCCTTGAGTAGCGCGCGGGCGATTGCCAGGCGCTGTCGCTCGCCGCCGGAGAAGCGCATCCCCTGCTCGCCGATCCAGGTGTCGAGTCCGTTCGGCAGTCCACTCAGCATCTCGTCAAGTCGCGCGCGATGCAAGATCTCGATCAACTCATCGTCGGTCGCGTCCGGTTTGGCGATGCGCAGATTGGCGCGCAAGGTCGCGTTGAACAGCCGTGTCTCCTGGCTCACCACTCCGATGCGCGAGCGCAGGTCCTGCTGGGAATACTCCCGCAGGTCCTGTCCTCCCAGCCGCACGGCGCCAGCAGTGGGATCCCAGAAACGGACGGCCAGGTTGGCAATCGTGCTCTTGCCCGCACCGCTCGAACCGACGATCGCGATCTTCCGACCGGGTCTGCCCTCGAAGCTCACGCCATCGAGCACGCGGGGCTCGTCTGCCGCATAGGCGAACGACACATCGTCGAATTGGAGCAGCGTCGACTCGGCAACCGGACACGGATCGGCCGGATCGAGAACGACCGGCTCTCGGTCGGCGACCTCGTAGATCCGCTCCGCCGCCGTGATGGTGCGACCGAGGAACTGGAACGAGCGTCCCAGCGGGCGGACCGCCTCGAAGCTGCCAAGCATGATCAGTCCCAGCGTCGCCAGGTAGACGCCTTCGATCCGGGCGTCATGGACCATCGGGATGGCCAGCAGCAGGATCGTCCAGACCGCCAGGTTGGTTCCCAGGTCGCTCAGCCCGGCCTCCATGCCGGAGATGCGCGCCATGCGACGCTGGAGTCGTCCGAGCTCGGCGCTCAACTCCGCAATGCGTCGCTGGTGATGTTCGGCCTGACCAAGTGCCAGCAGATCCTGCATCCCTTGAACCCCGTCGACCAGCTGGGCATTGAGTTCGGCCCGCAGCACCGGCTCGCGCTTTCCTGCACGCTTGCCCAGCCACTGTGTCAGGAGCGGAACACCCACGCCGACCGCAGCAAGAAAGAGAATCGCGACAACGCCGAGCAGCCCACTGAAGACCGAGAGGGTCGCGAACGTCAGTAGCGCGGCGGCGATCGCGATCAGGACCGGCCCGGCGATCTGCTGGAAGAGGTTCTGAAGCTCTTCGACGTCGCGCATCATGCGGGCGAGCAGGTCGCCGCTGCGATAGCCGGCCAGTTCAGCCGGGGCGAGCGGCTCGAGCCGCCGGTAGAGGAAGACGCGCAATGAGCCGATCAGCTTGAAGGTCACGTTGTGCGAGACCAAACGCTCGGCGTAGCGAACGAACGCCCGTGAGATGCCGAAGACGCGCACCAGGTAGATCGCGGCGGTCATCTCGATCAGGAGTGGATGATGTGCCGCCGAGGAGATCAAATACGCGGCGGTGGCCAGCAGGCCGGTGTTGGTCGCAACGGTCAGCAGACCGAGGAAGACCGCCAGCGAGATACGCCAGCGGAAGGGGGTGAGCCGTCGCAGCAGCCGGAGGAGCGTTTTCACCGGAGCGCCACCCGATCCATCCGCCCGAACAGCCGCGCGTAGTGGCTATCATGCGCCATCAACTCGTCATGAGTGCCGGATTCAACCAGGCGCCCATGATCGAGCACCGCGATCTGGTCCGCTGAGTAGACCGACTTCAGCCGGTGCGCCACGATCAGGACCGTGCGTCCCTCAGCCAGGCGTTCGAGTGATTGGCGAATGCGCTCCTCGCTCTCGGGATCGAGGCTGGAGGTCGGCTCATCGAGCAGCACCAGTGACGTGTCCTTGAGGAAGGCACGGGCAATCGCAATGCGCTGGGCCTGCCCTTGGCTCAACCGGCTGCCCCGCTCACCCAGTTCGGTTCCATAGCCCTGGGGCAAACGCTCGATGAACTCGGTCGCCCCGGCCAGTTCGGCCGCGCGGCAGACATCGTCGACCGAGGCATCCGGCCGGGCCATGCGGATGTTCTCCAGCACGTTGCCGTAGAAGAGGTAGGGGTGCTGCGACACCAACGCGACGTGCTGACGCCAGGCATCGGGCGACAGATCGCTGAGATTGACGCTCGAGGCGACGATCTCGCCCCCGGTGGGATCGACGAAGCGCATCAGCAGATTGACCAGAGTGCTCTTGCCCGAGCCGCTGGCGCCGACCAGCGCCGTGCGTGTGCCAGGTTTGAGCGTGAGTGTTACGTCCGATAGCGCCGGTTCCACGGCTTCGGGGTAGGTGAAGCTCACGCCGCGCAGCGTCACGGTGAGTGGACCGGCGGGAAGGCCGGCCGTCTCTACCCCTGGCCGCGTGCTGGCCGGGGTGTCGAGAATCTCGAAGATCCGCTCCGCGGCCGCCTTGCCCTCCATCGCCGCGTGTCGATCCGCACCGAGATCCCGCATCGGGCGGAAGAACTCCGGCGTCAGGAGCAACACCAGAAAGGCTGGCTGGAAGCCGACATGGCCGGCCATCAGGCGAACACCGAGCGAGACCGCGATCAACGCGATGGCCGCGGTCGTCATGAATTCGAGCACCAGACCGGAGAGGAAAGCGTAGCGCAGCACCTTCATGGTGCGGGTGCGAAACTCCTCGCTCACCCCTTCGACCCGGCTCGCCTCAACCTGGCTGCGGCCAAAGAGTTTGAGCGTTGGAAGACCCTGCAAGACGTCAAGGAAATAGGCGCTCATGCGCGAGAGGGCCAACCACTGGCGTTCGATGTGACCCTGAGCATAGGTGCCGACGACGATCATCAGCACCGGGATGACCGGCGCGGTGAAGAGGAGGAGCAGCCCGCTGGTCAGGTCGAGCGGGAAGACGAACGCCAGGATCATCAGCGGCGAGATGACACTCAGCAGCACCTGCGGTAAATAGCGCGCGAAGTAGGGGTCGAGGCGTTCGATGCCGTCCGTCGCGGTGCTGACGATCTCGCCGGTCTGCTCGGAGCGGGTGTAGCTCGGACCGAGGCGGGAGAGATGTGCCAGTAATCGGTCGCGCAGGTCTGCCTTGACGCGGATCGCGCCCTCTTCGGCCACTACCTGCTTGAGCCAGATCAGCCCAGCACGAATGACGATCGCTCCCAGTAGCAGCGCCATGAGCGTCGAGACTGCTGACAGCGACTGTTGCCGCAAGAAGACGCGATCGACAATGCGCGCGAGAAGCGCCATCTGGCCAATTGTCGCGGCCGCCGCGAGTGCTCCCAGCGCCACGGTGGCACCGAAGAGAGCCCGGAACGGCCGGATCTCACGAGTGAGTCTCTTATCCATGCGCTCCTGGGACGATCTCTCTTCACGCGAGCTCGACGCGATCACGCAGACGGCGCTTGATCTAATAACCGGCCTCGCCGAGCTTCACCTTGCCACGGAACATGCGGTAGATCAGCACGAAGTATATCGCCGCCAGCACCATCCCGATGCTCCACCACACGACCCCGACGACCAGTCCGTAGTGTGGCGCCGCCGCGTTGTGGATCGTCAGGCTGTTGGCCGCGGTAACCGCCGGCAAGACAGTCGGGTAGAGGCCAAACGCCGTGCTGGTGAGCATGCCCAGGATGAACGCGCCCGAGGCGATGAGGCTCAAGCCGTCCCGGCCCTTCAGGTTGAAGTAGCCGGTCAGCGCCAATCCACCGATGGCGACCAGCGGCAGGATGTAGCCATACGGATGATCGTTGAAGCGGGTCAGAATCGAGCGCCGGATCCAGAACGTGACCGGGGTAGCGATGACCGTCAGCGCAATGGTCGCGATCCAGGCGACTCGACCGACGGCGCGCGAGCGACGATTGACATCGCCCTCGGTCTTGACACTGATGAAGTTCGCTCCATGCAGGATCAGCACGACCAGCGCCAGCACGCCGATCAGGACCGTGTACCAGTCGAGAATACCGGGCGTGGCGCTCTTCGGATTGAAGTCGGTCCAGAGCGGCTCGAAGAAGTACCCGCTGCCGTCCAGGGGCACGCCGCGCACGACATTGGCAATCGCCGCGCCGAAGAAGATCGCCAGCAGGGCGCTGCCGAGAAAGAACAGGGCATCCCAGAAGCTCTCCCACAGCGGGTTATGGATGTGCGCACGCAATTCAATCGACAGACCGCGCATCATCAGCAGCCAGAGGACGATCATCAGCGGCAGGTAGAAGCCACTGAAGCTGGATGCATACAGGATCGGGAAGGTGAAGAAGAGCGCACCGCCAGCAGCCAGCAGCCAGACTTCATTGCCGTCCCAGATCGGGCCAATTGCCTGCAAGATCGTCCGGCGCTCGCTGGTCGTCTTGGCGACGAATGGATGGATCGCTCCTGCTCCCAGATCGAAGCCGTCGAGGAGCACGTACATTCCAACCATGAACGCGATGAGAACGAACCAGAGCGTTGCCATGTGTCGTCTCCCCCTCTAGCCGACCATGCTCGGCATGATGTCGGACGCCTCGTCTTCGCGGGCTTCCGGGCCATGGATGATCTCCTGGAACATCAGGACGACGTAGAGGATCCCCATGATCAGATACATCCCCGCAAACCCGAGGAGCGTGAACAGCACGTTTCCGGAAGAAACGGTGGTCGAGACGCCATCCGCCGTGCGCAACAGGTTGTATGCCAGCCAGGGCTGCCTTCCCAACTCGGTCGTGAGCCAGCCGGTCGTGTTGGCAATGAACGGGAACGGCGCCACGAGCATCAGTATCCAGAGCATCCAGCGCGATTGGTACAGCTTCCGTCGCCACAGGAGTAGCGCGGCGATAACCATGACGGCGATAAAGATCGTGCCGAGCCCGGACATGATGTGATAGCTGTAGTAGAGGAGCGGGATATTATCCGGCCAGTTCTGACGCGGGAACGCGTTGAGCCCGAGCACCTTGGCGGACCAATGACGGTAGGTCAGGAAGCTCAGTACTCGGGGCACCTCGATGGCGTTGTCCATCGATTGCTTTTCGGTATCGGGCTGCCCGAGAATCACGACTCCCGCGCCGTTGGTGGTGTTGTAGAGCCCCTCCATCGCCGCCAGCTTTGTCGGCTGATAGCTGGCGACCTGACGCCCTTCGAAGTCACCACTCGGGAAGAGCTGGAACAGGGTAGCGACGAGCCCGACAATGACGCCAACGGTCAGGAAGATTCTCCCGTAATCGACATGCCGTTTGAGCAGCAGGTAGTACGCGCCGAGCCCCGTCATCACGAAGGCTCCCGTGATCACGGCACCACTCATGGTGTGGAGGTACATCGGCCCGATCCACGAGTTAAAGACCACGGCCCAGTAGTCGGAGATCTTGATGTTGCCATCGGGGAGAGACGTGTAGCCGACCGGATGCTGAACCCAGGCATCGGCCGCGATGATGAAGTAGCCAGACGCCCAGGTGCCGATGAAGACCATCAGCGCGGCGAACCAGTGCACCTTCTGGCCAAAGCGACGCTCGCCGAAGAGAAGCAGGCCGACGAAAGCCGACTCCAGGAAGAAGGCGAACGCCCCTTCCATGGCCAGCAGCTGAGCGATGATGTTCCCGGCAAAGGTCGAGAAGAGCGCCCAGTTCGTACCGAACTGAAACTCCATCGGAATACCGGTCACCACGCCCATGATGAAGGTCACGGCGAAGATCTTGGTCCAGAAACGAGTCGCCTGCAGGTAGCGCTCATCGTTGCGCCAGACAGCAATCGTCTTCAGGATCAGGATCAGGAGCGCGAGCCCCATGGTGATCTGGGGAAACAGATAGTGATACGACGCCGTGAAGGCAAACTGCAGGCGGGACATCATCGTCGCGCTATCCATGCGGCAGTCTCCCAAATGGGTCGGTGCCGCTCGATAGTAACATATCGTGACCGGCCCGCTGTTCCAAAAACATATCAAGTCCCCCACGTCAACGGTTCCACCCCGGCGTACGGGCTCTGACAGCGATACCTCCGCGGCGTGGCCCGAGCATTGGGACAAACATGTGGCGAAAATGTTTTGGGGCATGCCAGGAAAACCTTTACGTTTGTACGGGCGGCTCATGAGTCGCCCAGCGATCTGTGGCATGAGATGATCCCGGAGGGCGTCAGCGCGCAGCGAGAGTTGAGAGCAGCTGACATTCCAGGTTGGCGGTGGGCAATGCTCGCCCGGGGTGAATGGTGTTTGATGCAATAGCTGGGTAGTAGCTCCCGTCCGCCCGGCAATACAGTGTCCGGGCTACTGGGGCGAAGTCCACCAACTGGACTGAGTCTGGACTGCCGGAAAGGCTCGTATGATCGCTCGGTCGCTGCTGCTCGTTGCGCCACGACACCTCGATTGGATCGAGGAGAATCTACCTGACCCCGGGCCCGGTCACGTGCTGGTCAAGACCGTGGCTGGGGCGATCAGCATCGGGACGGAGCTACCGCACTATCGCGGGACATCGCGCGGCATCGAGCGTCGCTTTCCGTCGATGACCGGCTACGAGAGCGTCGGCCGCGTCCTTCAGTGTGGACCCGATGTTGATCACCTCGTGCCGGGCGACCGTATCGTCTCCTTCTACGGACACCGGACACATTCCACTGTGCCGGTCGACAAGGCGATTCCGGTCCCGCCGAACGTCAGCGATGAACTGGCGATTCTCGCCATCCTGAGCTGTGATGCGGCCAAGGGCATCCGCAAGCTCACTCCGCGACCGCACGATCGCGTGCTGGTGACGGGTGGAGGCACGATCGGACTGCTGGCCCTCTGGACGCTGAGAGCCTACGGTGTGGAGACCGTCGACCTGGTCGAGCCGGACGACGGACGGCGCGAACTTGCTCGGCGCATTGGAACGACACACGTCTTCGCTTCCGACCAGACCCACCGGATCCCCGGAGACTATGCGTTCGGTGTCGAGTGCTCCAGCCGCGACGCCGCGTTTGCCGTACTGCAACGGTCAATGCGGCCAGACGGATCGATCTGCGTCCTGGCTGATGGCAACCTCGAACCGCTCACGCTGACACCCGACTTCCACCGCAAGGAGCTGCACGTCGTCGGGTCGAGCGACGGCTGGGACTATTTCGCGCATGCGCGCTGGTTCTTCGAACGGGCCCGTCAGGATGAGGACCTGCTTACCTCGCTCTTCCAATGGCGCATATCGTCGCAGGAATTAATCGAGACATTCGACCGGCTGGCCACCGCCAATCCCCGGCCAGTGAAGGTGTTCGTGGACTACGGCCAAGAATAGGTCATTCGAACGGTCAGGCGACACGTGGTGGAACTGCGCTCGACTCGGCCGGTAGTGGCGGGGCAACTACCGGGCCATCCAACCACAAAACAAAACGGCGGCAATACCCACATCGTGGGATCGCCGCCGTTGCTGATTCGGCTCGTTTGGCGCGTTACCCTTCGAGCAGCAAGCTCTCGGGATCTTCGAGGAGCTCCTTGACGCGCACCAGGAACTGCACCGCCTCCTGACCGTCGACGATGCGGTGGTCGTAGGAGAGCGCCAGGTACATCATCGGCCGCACCACGACCGCGCCATCGACCACCACCGGCCGCTGCTCGATCTTGTGCATACCGAGAATCGCGACCTGCGGCGGGTTGAGAATCGGCGTCGAGAGGAGCGATCCATAGATGCCGCCGTTCGTGATCGTGAAGGTGCCGCCGAGCAGCTCTTCGAGCGAGAGCTTGTTGTCGCGCGCTTTGGTCGCAAGCTCGACAATCTCCTGCTCGATCTCGGCGAACGTCTTCCGGTCCGCGTCGCGCACCACCGGCACGACCAGTCCTTCAGGTGCCCCAACCGCGATGCCGATGTCGTAGAAATGCTTCAGGACGAATTCGTTGCCCTGAATCTCGGCGTTGACGCGCGGGAATGCCTTGAGCGCACCGATACACGCCTTGGTGAAGAAGGACATGTAGCCGAGGCCAACGCCGTGCTGTTCTTTGAACGCGTCGCGACGACGCTTGCGCAGGTCCATCACCTTGCTCATGTCGACCTCGTTGAAGGTCGTCAACATGGCGGCGGTGTGCTGCGCCTCGACCAGCCGCTGCGCGATGGTCTGACGGCGGCGACTCATGCGAACGCGCTCTTCGCGTCGTCCGGCAGTCCCGGCATCGAATTGCGGCATCGGCCCGCTTGGAGGTGCCGGAGTCTGAGTCGGTACGGGCGGCGGAATCGGCGTCTGCGTCGCGCCATTGGTCGCGGATGGAGCGGATTGCGGCGCCTGACGGCTCATGGCGTAGCGCACGACGTCTTCGCGAGTAACACGACCGTTGTCGCCGCTGGCGGGAACCTGATCAAGGTCCAGGTCGTACTCGGCTGCCATGCGGCGTACCGCTGGCGTGGCGCGAGCCGAACCCGCGGCCTCGGCGGCTGGCTGTGCCGCGCTGACCGGCGCTTCGGCAGCTTGAGGTGGCGCCGGCTCGGCAGTCTCCTGCTTCTCTTCGGCTTTCGGAGCTGCGGCGACCGCGCCCTCTTCGATCGAGGCGATCACGTCGCCGACGTTAACGGTGTCACCTTCGCTGCTCATGATCTTCTGGAGAACGCCATCGTTTTGGGCGATCACCTCGACGTTGACTTTGTCCGTCTCGAGCTCAACGAGCGTTTCGCCGGTCGAAACCGGGTCACCCTCTTTCTTGAGCCAGGTTCCAACCACAGCATCGACGACCGACTCGCCAAGGGTCGGAACGCGAACCTCAATCGGCATGCTTCACTCCATACGTCTCTGGAACCGGCGCACCTTGGTAGGCCTCCGTCACGATCCGCTTCTGTTCGATCGTATGGAGTTCCGCCAGTCCTTCCGCGGGGCTCGCTCGCTCCGGACGGCCAATGTACCGGAGATCGAGTTCACTGCCCGCAATCTCTTGCAGGCGCGGCTGGATGTAACTCCAGGCGCCCATGTTTCGCGGCTCTTCCTGCAGCCAGGCGATCTCGCGCGCGTTCGCGTACGAGCCGACCACCTGCCGGATATCCTCTTCTGGGAACGGGTACAGCTGCTCGACGCGGACCACCGCGACCTGATCGGTCGACTCGCGTAGGTCGCTCGCCATCAGGTCAACGTAGACCTTTCCGGAGCAGAGGACGACCCGGCCGACCGCATCGCGATGCTGGCCGGCGACCTCGTCATCAATGACCGGCTGGAATCGACCTTCGGCCAGTGCCGATATCGGCGACGACGCCATCGGGTGGCGCAGCAGGCTCTTCGGCGTCATCAGGATGAGCGGTCGCGGCGCCGTGCTCAACAGCGCGGCATGCGTCCGCAACAGGTGGAAATACTGTGCGGATGTCGTGCAGTTCGCGACCCGAATACTGTCGTTCGCCGCAAGCTGCAGGTAGCGCTCCAGCCGGGCACTCGAGTGCTCCGGCCCCTGGCCCTCATAGCCATGCGGCAGCAGCAGCACGAGCGACGGTGTCTCCTGCCACTTGGCACGCGCCGAGGTGATGAACTGGTCGATCATCACCTGGCCGGCATTGGCGAAGTCGCCGAACTGACCCTCCCAGAGGACCATCGCTTCCGGCGCGAACACACTGTAGCCGTACTCGAACCCGAGCGCGGCCGACTCCGAAAGCGGGCTGTTGTAGACGGCGAAGGACGCGTTGGCGGCCTGGAGCTGCTGCAGCGGCGCGACTGTCTCACCATTCTCGTAATCATGGAAGACCAGGTGCCGCTGGCTAAACGTGCCTCGCTCGGTGTCTTGACCAGAGAGGCGAATCGGTGTTCCGTCGGCCAGGATGCTGGCAAAAGCCAGCGCCTCGGCATGCGCCCAGTCGAGATCGCCACCCTCTTCAACGGCTTCGAGCCGCCGTTGCACGTTGCGCTTGAGCTTCGGGTTGAGCGTGAAGCCATCCGGAACGGCATAGACCTGCTGGTTGAGTTCTTTCAGGCGCTCGAGCGGGACCGCGGAATCGACCACGCGCACCACGCCTGGGAAGGCGGTCGGTGCCACAGGCGGGCTCGTCTCCCCCTCCTTTTGGAGGGTCGAGCGCATCTGCTGCAGCTCATCGATCGACGACTGGACCATCTGCTCGGCTTCATCCGCCGTGAGGACCCCTTCCGCCACCAGTTGGTCAGCGAACCGGGCGCGGACCGTCGGGTGCTCGGTAATCGTGGCGTACATCTGCGGCTGGGTGAAGGTCGGCTCGTCGCCTTCATTGTGGCCCCAGCGGCGGTAGCCAATCAGGTCGATCATGAAGTCTTTGTGGAACTCCTGGCGATAGGCGAACGCCAGCCGAACGGCAGCCAGACACGCTTCCGGGTCGTCGGCGTTGACGTGAATAACCGGGATCTCGAAGCCACGCGCCACGTCACTGGCATAGAAGGTCGACCGACCCTGACCCGGCGTGGTGGTGAATCCGATCTGGTTGTTCGAGATGATGTGCACCGTGCCGCCAACCTCGTAGCCCTCGAGATGGGACAGGTTCAATGTCTCGGCGACGATACCTTCACCGGGGAAAGCGGCGTCACCATGCACGATGATCGGAAACGCGATATCGACACTCTGCTTGGGCGCTCCACGTTGATCACGCTGCTCCTGCGCCGCGCGCGTCATCCCCTGAGCCACCGGGTCGACAAACTCGAGGTGACTCGGGTTCGACGGAACAGTGATCCGCGCATTGACATCGCCGGACGGCTTGCGGGCGCCAAGGTGGTACTTGACGTCGCCGGTATAGCCACTCGTCCCTGCGTCGCTGGCGGCGGTAGGCTCACCATGATCGAGGTGCATGAATTCGCCGATGAGCTTCTCGGCCGGCTTGCCGAGCACCTGGGTCATGACGTTGAGCCGGCCACGGTGCGACATGCCGATGATGACGTCTCCGGCGCCAATCTGCGTCGCCGAACTGATCAGTTCATCGAGCATCGGCACCAGTGTGTCGGTCCCCTCAATGGAGAACCGCTTCTGTCCGACGAACGCACGATGGAGGAAGCGCTCGAAGCCCTCCACGGCTGAGAGTCGCTTGAGCAGCGCTTTCTTCTGCTCGGCGGAAAGGCGCTGACTGTAGCGCCGCGATTCGACGGCGTCGACAAGCCACTCGCGTTCTCTCGTCACCTGGACGTGATCGAAATCGTACCCGGTGGTGTCGCAGTAGATGTCACGCAGAGCGGCGATCTCTTCGGCGGCGTTGGCAGCGGTCGCGGCGATTGGTCCACCAACCACGCTGGCCGGCATCGACGCCAAATCAGCCTCGGTCAGGCCATGGGCCGCGGGATCGAGTGTCGGATCGCCGACCGAAGGGCTGCCGAGTGGATCGAGCCGCGCGGCAAAATGCCCGTGCTTGCGTATACTCTGGGCCAGATTGACGACCCCAACGATCTTACCGATGTCCACCCCCGACACGCCGGTGGCGCCATTCGTCGGCGGAAGCTCGGGCCGCCATTGCTCGAAATAGGAGCGGGTCGTCGGATCAACCGAATCCGGATCCTCCAGATACCGCTCGTAAAGTTCGAGAACGTAGCCAGCATTCGGCCCGTGAAATCGACTGTAGATGCTCATGACTCGCTACCACCCTCGCTGTGCGCGGCACATCATCGGTGTGCAACGACCGGTCGCCAGCCGCTCGCAGACGGTTGCCCGCGACGTGGATCGCGATGATCGCGATTCGCGCCGGGAATTGATCGCGGTCGCGCAACATGTGCGGAATGCGCGGACTTCCTGATCCCTCAAAGCGACACCCCGCGCCCAACAGTCTATGCAGATTGGATGAAAGACAAGCAGACTCGCTACAGACGGGGCAATCACTGTCGCTTCGTAAATGGTACACCAACTTTCCCAAAATGGGCGCAGTGTTTCAGCAACACAGAGACGGTTCGTGCTCACGCCGCCGCCTCAATACGGACAACCGCGAGGTTCGTGCCGTGTATTTAGCGGGATAGGTAGAGAACGGTGTTGTGTTGGACGTCAGGAGAGTGTGTTTCCAGGTGAGTCGTCATCCTTCGAACCAACTGTCCAAGCGCGACGCGATCCGACACGATGATTCCGCTGTGTTCCAAGCCGCTGGACTTCCAAACGTGGTCGAGGACGAAGAAATCCGCGATGTTGTGTGAAAAAATTGCCCGTCCTTGCGCTGCCGCGAATGCTAACTGCCAATGATCGTCTCGACTCAGATGCGCATTTCCCGCGTCGCGGGTACTGATAACGTCATAGCCTCGTTCGCGGAGACTCCGAGCTAAACCGACATCAACATCTTCATCGGTATAGACCTTGATGCCGAGTCCGGTCATGCGTGGCTGAGGAAGTCCTGAAGTGCTTGCTCGTGCCGCCGGATGTCAGCATCGACGGCGTCGGGGTTCTCACGATAGTACGCCAGGGCGGCGTCAATCTCTTCGCGGCTCAGATGCGGAAGAGCCCGGCACACCTCTTCAAGATCACCATCATAGAGACTCAGCGTTTGGACCACACTCCGGACCGGTGTGCGAGTGCCCTGGATAATCGGTGCACCACCCTGGATTGCGGACTTCATTGTGATGTAGCGGTTATACCAGGCGGCCATGGCCATTCCTCAAGCAGGTATTGTCAAACACATGCGATGAACTTCTCATCCAACTTTATCACTGCGCCGCCCCAGCGGGTCCCGATAATCATCATGGATTCATTGTCATTCAACGCTATGGAAGGATCAGGTCGACGCCCTCACTCCACCTCCGGCACCGCGCCATCCAGCGCGGCCCGGACGGCTTCGACCGAGTAGACCAGGTGGGGCGAGATGGCGTGGGCCATGGCCGCAACGCGAGCACGCGCCAGCGCCTCGCTCTCCCAGGTGAGGCGGCCATACTCCTGCCACTCTTCTTCAGTGAACTGAGCTTCGAGTCGGCCGGTGGTGAAGTCGTACATCGGGAGCAGGTCGAGATCACGTTCGGCCTGATAGACCTCGAGGGCGTCACGCTCGGAGGAGTCTCCGCGCCACCACCCATCGAGCGCATCGGACAGCAGCGCCGCGGACCGAACGGCATCCCCCATTCCCTGGACGGTATGCGGGTCCTTGTGCGATCCAGCGTCGCCGACCAGGGCCCAGCCCGGCCCGCCAGGCACGCGGAAGAAATTCGGCAGGTCGCCGGTGCCAACGATTGGCCCCTCTGGCTCGATACCGTCGACGCGGGCGGCGACACCCGGCACCAGCGCGATGCCATCCAGATAGTGTCTGCGGTAGTCGCGCCGGAAGCGATCGAAGGCATCGTGCTGCACCCCGAACCCAACCAGCGTCAGGTTGTGATCGGACGGGAACACGAACGCCGCGCCGTAGTCGGCCCCGACCGCCGGATAAGAGGCCAGCCGCTCAGCGACCGCACTCGGCGGGTTGTCGAGTGGCACGTTCGGGAAATAGGCGTAGTACCAGGCAAACATGGCCGGGACGTCATGGTAGCTCTGGGCACCAGCTTCACGCGCCACCAACGAGTGACGGCCGTCCGCTCCAATGACGATGCGACCTCGAGCCTCCATCTCCTCCTCGCCGCCGATCGGCCGGTAGCGCACGCCGGTGACACGCTCCCCGTCTCGGAGCAGCCCGATGACGCGCATGCCGGTTCGCACTTCGATCCGGTCATGCTCGAGCGCTTTATCGACCAGAATGCCATCGAGCACCTGACGCCGGATACAGAGCGCGAAATTGCGTCCATTCCGGCAGGGGAACGGGGCGTCGACATAGGGAAAACGCAGGCGTTTCAAGCGCGGTGCGTCGACGTTCAGAACGCGGTCGAGCACACCGATCCGCTCAAAGACGTCCATCGTGTCACTGAAAAAGAGGTGGGTCGAGAGCGTTCCGCTGGGGAATCGATCCTGGTCGAGGACGAGAACCGAATAACCCTTCTGGGCCAACAGGAGGGCGGTCGTCGATCCAGCGACACGTGCCCCCACGACGATCGCGTCATAGGTCATGAAAGAGTATGTCCTTCACCAGAGCGGGGCCGGGTCATGTCCCGGCCCGTCAATTCAGATCATTCGCGATGTCGCGCCACCTCCCGCACCACGGGACCGACTGTGACAACCCGCGTGCCGCCGGTTGCGAGATCCCGGTTGCTAGCGCCAGCAACCCGACCGTCACCAGTACGGCACATGGCACGCCAGCGCTACGCGACCGGGGGGTCGCTCGGCGTGACCGGCTGCTCAGCCTCCTCGGAAATGTCCTGGACCGAGCTCCGAAATTCGCGAATCGACTTCCCGAGCGTCCGCCCAAGATCCGGCAGCTTGCCAGGGCCAAAGATGATTAACACCGCGACCAGAATAATGATCAGTTCGGGTGCACCGATATCAGGCAGCATTTGTTTCCTCCTGGAACGTGTCGGCGGCCGCGTCCATTCCGCGCCAGCCGGATTACCAATCTACTTTGGACGAGAGGCTGCTTTCACCAATCTCGGCGCTGAGCTTGGCGGTGGCCTCGGCTCGTGTCCTGACCTGTAACTTTCGAAGAATATGCTCGACGTGTTTCTTGACCGTCGCCGGTGAGATTTCCAGCTGTCGCGCGATCTCCTTATCGCGCATGCCATTGGCAAGCAATGTCACAACCTCCCGCTCGCGCTCGCTGAGCCGCGAGAGACCGTCCGAGCTTCCCTGTGGCCGAAGCTGGCGAAAGTGGGCCAGCACGCGCGTGGCCATGACGGGCGTGAGTGGCAAGGCTCCCTGCACCCCCAATCGAATCGCGTCCACAATCTCGTCGCGGCGCGCGTCCTTGGTGATGTAGCCCGCGGCGCCGGCTCGCAGCGATTCAAATAGGTCCTCCTCGGCCGACGAGACGGTCAGCATGATGATGTTGGTCCGAGGCATGAACTGGGTGATCTCGCGCGTCGCGTCGATGCCGGAGGATTCAGGCAGGTCGATGTCCATCAGGATCACGTCGGGTCGCGCCGACAGTGCTCGCTCGATCGCGCTCTGCCCATCGGTCGCCTCGGCCACAAGTTGCAGATCCGGCTCCGCACCGATGAACTCGCGCAATGTCCGGCGCATCAGTGAATGATCCTCGACCAACATGACTCGAATCATCGGACTCGCACACCCTCCGCATTCGGAAGCTGAACCTTGACCGCCGTTCCGCTACCGGGCCTGCTCTCGACGACAAGGGTACCGCCGCGAAGTGCCGCGCGTTCCGCCATTCCTTTCAGCCCGAACGCTCCCGCGCGCGGCGGCATCGACGAGTCGAACCCCGCACCATCATCCCGAATCTCCATCTCGACCGACTCGTCGAGCTGGCGCACGCTCAGGACGATGCGCGATGGTTTACCATGTTTCGCGGCATTTGCAATCGCCTCGCGACAGATTCTCAGCAGGGCAACCTGCGAGGCCCCTGAGATACCGGTGATCGAATCTTCCTGCTCGATAACGACCGGACAATCGAACCGGTCCGACAGGTCGTCCACCTGACGACGGAGCGCCTCCAGGAAGTCGGCGGGAGCGGCCGTCTGCCCGCGAAGGATCGTGATCGCGTAGCGCGCCTCGGAAAGGGCTCGCTCGGCCAGATCCGACGACCCCATCACAGTCGGTTCTTCGGCCAACCGCAGCCGGAGCACCGCCAGGTCCTGGGCGAGACCGTCGTGGAGGTCCCGCGCAAGCTGGGCGCGCTCATCCCGAATGGCGCCGCGGGCAAGTTCGTCGTAGAGCTCGATCGAGCGAAGGAGATTCGCGGTCTGGTTGGCGACGACACGCACGTATTCCGCGACGTCCTCGTGCAATTCGTCGCCATCAACCGGTACTACCTCGAACTTGCCGTAGCGAATGCCCTCCAGTGAGATCGGCACACTCAGACAATAGTCGGGCGACGTGCCCAGCCCGTCATCGCCGCCGACCTTCAGCCTGACGGCAACATCTTGTCCGGCCGCGCTGACGGCGGCGCGCGCGGCTTCGAGCACGAGCCTCGGATCACGACTGATGACCGGCGTCTGACTCAGCGTCAGGAGCGCGCGGGTTCGCTCTTGCTGCCGTCGCATGCCGCTCGACGCCAGAACGTACTGATGGCCGAGATGCGCGAGCAGGAGGATCGAGGCGACCAGCCACAGGAGATCAGACGTGGTAATCGCCGGGTGGAACGGCGCCGGGAAGAAGATGAACTGGAATTGACCGACGGCCGCGGCGATCATCGCCAGCGCGATCCAGGTCTCTTCACCATGCCGGACCGCCTTCGTCAACCGGTACGCCAGCAGGAAGTAAAGAACCGCAACCAGCGATTCGATCAGCATGCCAATCGGGGTCTGACCGGCGAGGACGGAGGCGGACACATTCCCGGACAAGTCCGCGGCTTGCCAGGAATTGGACTGCAGCAACGTCGGCAATACGTCACTCCAGCGCCAGATCGCTACATCCGCGAGCGCCACGAACAGCACGACCAGACCCAGCTGGCGCCCGGCACGCACCAGTCGGGGGCGTCCCGCCTCCCATCCCGGCAGACCGAGAAGGAGAAGGATCACCACCACCAGTCGCGTCAGCGTCCAGCCCCAGACCGGACCGTTCCCGATCGAGTGAAAGGTGTAGCCGCGAAACGGCAGAATCAGGCCGAACCAGAGCGAAGAGATGGCGATACTACCGAACGCCGCCGCAATCGCGACATCCAGCGCCCGTCGCTGGAAGACATAGCGAGCAAGGGCCACGAAGCTGACCATGGTCGCGACCAGCGCATTGAACGTTTCGAGGGTGAAGCTCAACGCATCGTGCGTGAAGGTCACACGGAGACCTGGCAGCAGCACGATGAATAACGTGAAGAACCCGAGCAGGAGCCACCAGAGATGGACGATGCCAACGGGTTGACGTAGGTTTTCGGCTTCGCTGCGCATCTGACGCCGCGCCGTGGTTTCCATTGGAATCATTGTCGCTATCCGGCCGCCGCCACCCAAGTATACGCCTCACCCGAGCAATGAGTTGACAGAAGCGCCAGTCGCGCCAGCGCGCCTCGTCGTACTGAATGAATACACCCAGCCAGGCGTTCGGTCGATACCGCATTTGGCGTATTCCGCCGTCTGTGAGATCCCGGCTTCGGATCTGGCATATCATCTGCCGGGGAGTACGCTTCACCTATGCGGTGGCTTGCGGTCGCTCCGCCGCTTCCGGTTCGAGGATGGACGAACGAGTCGCAGGTCAATAAGGAACATGCAATGCCGGTTCGACGTCAGTCGTTCCACACATTCAAGTCAACGTCGAGACAGGTTGCCGCGGCGCTCGTCGTGCTCGGCGGCATCTTCGACGTCGTCTCCCTGCTTGGGAACAGCCCGCTCGCGCGTGTCGCCAGCTGGGATACCGCGCTGCCGTTTTCCGTCGTGCACGGCACGCGGACGTTCGTGGCGCTGACCGGCATCTTTCTCATCCTGCTTGGACGCGGACTGCTCCATGGTCGACGCACGGCCTGGTGGGCCGCCATGGTGCTGCTGATCTCCTCGCTAGCGCTCTCGTTTGTTCAGGAGATCGACATCGACACGCTGCTCGTCAAAGTCGTCATCATCGTCGTTCTGCTGTGGCGGCGGCAAGATTTCCGGGCGCGGCCCGACGTGCCGACGATGCGACGCGGCGTGCGGGCCGCGGTCTTCGCGCTGATCCTGGTACCGGTCTACATTCTCCTTGGCTTTGTCTTGATGCGACACTGGTTTACTGAGCCGCTCACCCTGGCGTCAATGGTCAAAACGGCGATCGCGCGGCTCTCGTTCAATTCCACTGGCCCGCTCCAAGGAACACGCCTCAGTTCACGCTCGTTTCTTGATTCGATCAGCATCGCCTGGGGCGCGATGCTCGTTTACGCCGTGGTCGTGATCCTTCGTCCCGTCCTCCGGCCGACGCTCGAGACCGCGCGTGACCGGCGCCGGGCGTTCGAGCTGCTACGGACGTTCGGACAGACGACCACGTCCTACATGACGACCTGGCCCGGCAACGTCGTTCTGCTCAACGGCCAGCGGGACGCCTACGTCGCCTACCGGCTGATCGGTGACGTCGCCATCGTACTAGGCGACCCGATCGGCAGCCCCGAGGGCTGCCAGCGAGCGATCGACGAGTTTCTCGACGTCGCAGCGGGAAACGGCTGGACCCCCTGTTTCTATGGCGCATCGGACCGTTTCCTGAACGAGTACGATCGGCACGGGCTGGCCTGGGTCAACGTCGGTGAAGACGCCATCCTGGACCTGAAGGACCTGTCCTTTCGCGGCAAGAGCTGGCAGGACGTCCGCACTGCCCGCAATCGCGCTCGGCGCGACGGGATCAGCTTTGAGCTGATCGATCAATCCAGAGCCAATGCCGAGATCGTCCAACAGCTGTGGGAGATCTCGGCGGAGTGGACCCAGCAGCGCGCGTTGCCGGAGATGAACTTCACACTGGGTCACCTGACCGACCCACCCGATCCGCAGGTGCGTACGGCGGTCGCGGTCGACGTCAGCGGACGCGTCCACGGCTTCGCCAGCTGGCTGCCGGTCTACGCACGGAATGGCTGGGTAATTGACCTGATGCGACGACGGCGCGACGCGGTGCCGGGAGTAATGGAGTTTCTCATTGCCGAGTCCCTGCTTGTCTTCCAGCAGGAAGGGTGCACGTTTGCCAGCCTGTCGGCGGCTCCTCTGGCTCAGCTCTCGCCACACCGGCAACGCTTCAGCACCATCGAGCGGGCACTCTCGCTCGCGGCCGAGCGACTCGACTCTTTCTATCACTTCGCCTCGCTGAACGACTTCAAGGCGAAATTTCAGCCCGGCTGGGAGCCGATCTATCTCGCATATCCCGGCGCCGGCAACCTCCCACGGATTGGTTACGCCCTGCTTCGCGCCTATCTCCCGACGCTGAGCGCCAAAGATGTGCGCCAATTACTCACCGGCGCCACGGGGCTGAGCGGACTGTCCGCCGATGCCGCAACACACGATAATATCGTGGGGTCCGGAACGCATACTCCGGCACGGGTATCTCACTCAACGGTTCAAGACAACGCGGTCAACACGGCACGGCCGCCATTGCAGACCGCGGAACATTCAACAGGAGACCAGGTGTGACCATCAATCAGGAATCGCCGGTGACGCTCGAGAGCGCCCTCGAGCGACGAGACGGCGACGCTGTGGCACTGGCGCTTCATCAACTGACCGCACGCGGTGAGCTGGCGGATCGCATGGCCCGCCTGACGCTGGATGAAGCACGCCAGATGGCCCACCTCCTCGGCGACGAGGCGCTCGGCGACCTCCTCGGCGACCTCGACCCCGGCGACGCCGCCGCGATCTTGAGCCTCCTGGCAACGGTCGATGCCGCAGATGTGCTGGAGTCAATGGACCCGGACGAGGCCGCCGACGTGTTCGGGGAGATCGAACCAGAGCGGGCCGACGAGATTCTCTTCGAGATGGAGCCAATCGAGGCCGAGGAACTCAGGGGCCTCCTGCTCTACCCACCCGATACGGCCGGCGGCCGGATGACGCCCGCGTTCGTCTCGGTTGCACCCGACATCACCGCGCGCCAGGCGATTCTGGCCCTGCAACGCCTGTCGGAGCAGGCCGAAACGATCTCGTACGTCTACGTCACGGATGCGTCCGACCAACTACTTGGAGTGCTTTCGCTGCGGCGGCTGGTATTGAGCCCGCCCGAGACACCCATCGCGAAGCTGCTCGATCCGCAGGTGGTTCGGGTGCCGGTGCTGGCCGATCAGGAGGAGGCCGCCCGCGTTCTCACGGAGAGGGGGCTGTTGGCCGTCCCGGTCGTTGACGACGAGAATCACCTGCTGGGCATCATCACCGTCGACGACGTTGCCGACATCCTGCGGCAGGAGACGACTGAGGATATCGAGCGACTCGGTGGATCCGAGCCGTTGGAAGAGCCCTACCTGCGGGCGAAACCGGTGCTCCTCTGGCGCAAGCGCGTTGGCTGGCTGCTGGCCCTCTTTCTCGCCGAGGCATATACCGGCACGGTGCTGCGCCACTACCAGAGTGAGGTAGAGGCGGTCGTTGCGCTCTCGTTCTTCATTCCGCTCCTGATCGGCACCGGCGGAAACGTCGGCTCGCAGGTGGTCACGACGATCGTGCGCGCCATGGCGGTGGGCGACGTCCGGTTTGGCGATGTCTTCCGCATCGTGCGCAAGGAGTTCTTGACCGGACTCATGCTCGGTGCCGTGATGGCCGCCGCCACGTTCATCCGCGCCATGACGCTGAGCGTTGGTGTTGACGTCGGGCTGACCGTGGCGGTGTCGGTCTCCGCCATCGTGATCTGGGCGGCCGTGGTGGGGGCCGTTTTGCCCCTAGCACTGCGAAAGATCCGGGTCGATCCGGCCGTGGTCTCGGCACCATTCATCTCGACGCTAGTAGACGGAACGGGATTAATGATCTATTTTACTGTTGCGCGGGTAGTGCTGCATCTTGGGTAGACCCGGGAACCGCGATGTGTGTCACGATTTGGACGCGATGCTCCACTCCGGTGCCGTACCACGTCGAAGGCGAATTCCGCTATGAAGCATCACAGCATCGTTGGCTTCCTGGTCATCCTTACCATCTACACGATCGCCATGCTGGCGTGGATGGTGTACGACGGCCGGGCTGCGATGGACGTTGTTCTCTTCTACGTCATCGGAGCTCCGGTTGTGGCTGTGGCCTTTTGGTGGGGTAACCAGGCGCGCCAGCGCAAGCGATAGCAATGCCACTCGCCGGACCTGCCCATAGAGGGCCATGCCCGGCGAGTCCGCGGTCGTTGATCTGTTCGTTGACGAGACGGCTATTGCACCGTCAGCGTGCCGTCCATCCCGGCCTCTTTGTGCCCTGGAACCGAGCAGTACATATCATAGGTTCCTGCATCTGGGATCGTCACGCTCCACGTCTCGCTCTTCCCAGGTTGAACCAGGGGAGAGGCGTGCTCAGTTCCATTGACCATAACCGCGATGTCGTGGGCAACGGAACCGGTGTTTTTGATTTGGAAGGTGATTGTGCCAGCCGGAGCACTGACCTTATCCGGCGTGATCGAGAATTCCTTCTCGGTGACGGAGATCGTCGAACCGCCTCCAGTCGAGCCCGATGCCGTCCCACCACCACCAGCGGTCGTCGGAGTCTCTCCGAGAGACGTCGAAGCTCCACATGCTGCCAATACCAGAACTAGAGCCGCCGCGATCGTCGTCAGTACGACCAGTCGCGCCAAAACCCCTTTGCGATTCATCAACTCTCCTCTCGCCATCGCCTAGGGCACTCGTTTCATGGTGCCGTTCGGAATCGGCTCCGAACGCCATCAATCAGCATGCCTCATCGCTCGCAAAAGTGAAAGGTCACAGCGAGATCACATGCCATGCATACGCTCCGAAGTAATGTTTCCAATGACGCCATCTGCCGAGTCGGCCCAAACGTACTTCGTGTATGACAGTCAGTTGGGAGCGGAACCTGCGAGTGACTCGACGTTCGTGGCAGAAAGCAGCACACTTACCAGAGCAGTCGGGTTGCAGCACGTTGGCCTATGATTTGCCGGCGCCTGCATCCAAAGTCATGCAGGAGCACGTTTGCCCCTATCCCTGATAAGCCGCCACACTGGTAGCTGGATCTCGCCCGACCGCACCCAAGAAGGTTAATCACCAGACAGCGGAAAGCTGGAGGCATTCGACAATGAATCGACGACGGAGGATCTGGGCGATCGTCTTTGTGACGCTCATCCTGGCGCTCGCCCTCTCGAGCGCGGCATTTACCGCGGGGTTTGTCGTTGGGCACAACAACCCAACCCCGGCCGCCGCCACCGCGCAACCGACCGGCACACCGGACAACTTCGACGTCTTCTGGCAGGCCTGGAACCTCGTTAAGCAGAACTATGTTGATCAGAGTGCCGTCGATCCGACGAAAATGACCTATGGGGCGATTTCGGGCATGCTACAGGCCCTCGGTGACGAGGGGCATACGCGCTTCCTGACGCCGCAGGAGCTGCAGGATGAGCAGCAGTCCCTCTCCGGCGAACTCGAAGGGATCGGCGCTGAGATCTCAACGCGGAATGGGGTCCCGACCATTGTGGCTCCAATCCAGGGATCGCCTGCGCAGAAGGCCGGTATCCTCGCCGGCGATCAGATCATCAAGGTCGACGGCAAAGACGTCACGAGCATGTCGCTCGATGACATCGTGAATCTGGTGCGGGGTCCGGCCGGCACGAAGGTAACGCTTACCGTCATCCATCCGAATCAGTCCACGCCGACCGATATCACCATCGAGCGCGCGAAGATCACGGTGCCAAGCGTCACCTGGTCCATGATTCCGGGTACCACCTACGCGCATATTCTGGTAAGCCAGTTCGCCAACAATGCAACGGCTCAGCTGGTTTCAGCGATCGACAATGCCAAACAGGCCGGTGCGACCGCGATCGTACTCGACCTGCGCAACGATCCGGGTGGACTGCTCGACGAGGCTGTCGGCGTAACCAGCCAGTTCGTCAAGCAGGGCGACGTGCTCCTCGTGCAGGATGCCCAGGGCAACAAAAAGCCGGTCACCGTCCGGGGCGGCGGCAAGGCCACCGACATTCCAATGGTGACGTTGATCAACGAGGGAACTGCAAGCTCCGCGGAGATCGTCGCCGGTGCACTGCAGGATCACCAGCGATCGAAGATGATCGGCACCACCACCTTCGGGACCGGAACTGTCCTCTCGACCTATCACCTGAGCGATGGCTCCGCGATCCTACTCGGAACCGAGGAATGGCTCACGCCGAATGGGCGGCAGATCTGGCACAACGGCATCGCACCAGATATCAAGGTCGAGCTGCCCACTGGCGCCACGCCACTGACGCCGGAGCAGGAGACCGGCATGACGGCAGATCAGCTGCAGAAGAGCCAGGACGCCCAATTGCTGCAGGCAATTCAGGCGCTGCAGGGTACGTCCAGTTCAGTGACCCAACCAGCAGGCTAAATCAGATCATGATTGAGGATGAGATTACTCGCTGGATCCACAGGAACCTGACGTTGGGGAGCACCGCGTGTGCTCCCATCGTTTTCTCGTGTACCGCGCCTCCGGAAGTACACGAGTGCTTCCTTACAATCGCATTGTTCGCATGACGTTGCCCGAATAGCATGCCGTGTCATTCGGCGGCCTGATCCCGGTCAACCAGACGTCAATCGGATCAGCCCTGCCTGCGTGGGAACGAAGCCGCACGCGCGATAGAACGGTTCAAGCTCAGGCTCGTAGTCCACGTGGACCCAGTGGATGCCGCGTTCGCGCGCTTCCGCGACGGCCTGTTGAACCAGGGCACGGCCAATCCCGCATCTCCGGCGACTGGGGAGGACGGTCGGCTCGAGGAGAAACGCATGGATGCCGCCATCCCAGGCAAGGCGCACGAACCCGATGAGATCCTCACCGTCAAACGCACCGACGACCAGCAGCGCATGCCTCAACTCCGGGCCGAAGTCATACGGCGCACGATGTGCGGGCCACGACGCGGCATAGAGCTGGTCGAGCTGCTCATTCGTCAGTGGCGGGTTAACGACGTAGGTTGGTTCGTTCGTGAGGCACTCCAGGATCCGGCGGTTGCTCTATTCCAGGTCGATGGTAAGCGTGTGACCGTGACCGATCAGGCTCGCTACGAAACTCGGATTGAAGACGAGCTGCAGCCCGGTCGCGTCGACCGGAACTTGATACGCCACCTCACCGTGAATCGAACCAAGCGCGGGAATCGTATCGGGAAGCTGGCTGGTGGTCATGTCGGTCGCCGGAGTGACGTCGGCGTCGAGGATGTACTCCGTCCCCTTCGCGTCTTTCACCGTCATCTGCGCGGCCGGGGAAATCCGGTCGTTCTGGGCATCGACTGTTTTGATAGTCATGTCGATCACCAGAAACTTCATGCCCTGTGACGGCGTGACGCCATCGAGATCGGACGGATAGAGGACCCGGTTGACGGTCAGGACGTAGCTTCCGATCGCGGCCGCGTTACCGACCTTGTAATGGCCGGTGGTCCCAGGTGTGGCGACATCGGCCGGCAAGGCGGCCGTCGCGTAGCCACACGAGGCGGCACCGATCATGACCATCACCGCCATCAGTCCTGGCACGAGCCCCCGCTTGACCCGCTGGATTCGAAACGTCATGAGATCCAATCAATCTACACGGTGCCGAACGGCACTGCGACGACGCTGCTCGACCGCGGTCCGCTCATGCCGGTTTCCGCGGACGACCAAGTATTGCACCCCCCGGTCCGTGTTGTGCGAATTCTGAATCTGGGGAGTCGGTCAGCGCGGCCCGAGTGCGGCTGGACAACACACGTTCGTACAGGCATCATTATTAAGAACTGTCCAAAAGAACAGGCAATTCCCCGGCCGTCCCGCTGTGGCAACCACACGGAGCGGCGATTATGCTTATGCACAGCAGACATGGCCCGGCCGGCCAACGCGCGCCGGCAACTCGATTCGGAGTCGAGCAATAGAACAGTTAATTACACAATACGGGGTGTACATCGTAGCTCTCCTGATTTTTGTGGGTGAGCTTGGTGTGCCCACCGGCATTCCAGCAGAAATCGCGCTGCTGGTTGCCGGAAGCTATGGGGTGCACTCCTTCTCCGGATTGATTGGGGCTGTCGTGCTGGTCGTCGTCGCCGATATGCTCGGCACGACGACGATCCACCTCCTCTCGCGAACCGGCGGATCTCGCCTGCTGAACTACCTGCTCGAGCGCTTCGGGCGACGGAGTGAGGAGACGATCGATCGCTGGCGAACGCGGATGGGTGGCCACGACCTGATGGTCGTTGGCATCGGCAGAATGCTGCCGCTCGTTCGAATGTACATCTCAATCGGGGCAGGCCTGCTCCGCATCCGGGTGCGCGACTTCGTAATCGGTGCGTTTCCCGGAGCCGTCATCTGGGCCGGCACGCCGATCGTCCTCGGCTACTATCTGCATGCCGACGTTCAACGTTTTGCTGTAGAGTACGCGACAATCTCCCACTTGATCTTCATGGTCTTGCCGACGCTGAGCCTCGCCGCGATCGCGATGTGGTGGGTACGTCGAGGGCACACACGCTGGAGTCAACTGCGGCGCGGGCGCTCCGCTGTCGGAATACTGACCGCGTCGGCCGCCTTCGTCATCCTGGTGCGGACGATCGTGCTCCATCACGATCAGATCTTCAGCGGCCTGGAAGCGATTCCGGGTTCGCTCCTGTCGACCTGGATCATTGCGCTGGCGGCCGCCGCGCTGGCCTTGTTGACTCTCTCTTTCAACGACCTACGGGTCTCCTACCAGCGTCGCAAGTGGGCCAAGCCGATCTCCAATGAAGCGGCCGCGGAACTCGCAACGACGGCGGTCTGGTTGGCGCTGGTCATCGGCACCGCCACCATCGCGATGCTGATCGTCATCAATTTCCCGCTCTTCTAACACGGAACACGGAAGATCACATGGCAACGCGTGGCGCCGAGGCGTTCCCCGGCAGGTTTCCGCGCGTGACGTACCCGGATGTTCTCGTATGGAAAGGGTGAATGATGCGCTTGAATGGGGTGACGCCGGATGAGGTCGACGAGGCAATCGAAACCGTCTTCGCGGCGCAGTCGAGGAAGTGGGGCGCTCCGCTCGTCAATCACACGCTCTACGCACGGCGTCCGTCAATCTTTCGCGGCGCCCGGGCAATGTGGGAGGGACTCGACCGGTCGGGACTCATCGACGGCCAGCTTAGCGCGCTGGTCAACGTGCGTGTAGCTTCGCTCAATGGCTGCGTCTTCTGACAGGACCTCAACACCGCCGTGGGCGGCCAACTGGGCGTCTCCGATGAGAAATTCGCCGCGCTCGCCACGTATATCGACAGTGAGCTATTCGACGACCGGGAGCGCGCGGCGCTTGAATATGCCGACGCCATGACGATTACCGGTCAGGATGTCTCGGACGAGCTGTTCGCGCGACTACGCCAGTGGTTCGACGCGGACGCCATGGTCGAACTGACGGCCACCATTGCCTGGGAGAATGCCTCCAGCAAGTTCAATCGCGCGCTCCGCGTTCCCTCACAGGAACTGGTCGCGCGGGTACGATCGCGCCCGAGTCATTGAGCCGAGTACGCCGGCCGCGAGCCGTTCGGTTTCCCGGAGCCGCCCGGTAGCGGTCGCCAATCCCGGCCTGAGTTGCTAGACTGGTGCCCATCATGCGAGGCTGGAGATGGGGACCCATAGCTGACACAAGCCGGAAGCACCGGACGGGACACCACTGCCGACTGAAACGGCGGACTGGTGCGCCCCAGTTCATGGTATCGGCCGCGCTCTTGCTGATGCTGGCGAGTGCGCTCTCGAGTCCGGCGGCCGCCGCGCCAGGATTTGCCAGCGCTGCTTTCAGCACCGTCTGGACGCGGACCGACGCGCCGGTGCTCGACGGCAGCATCTCCCGCTCCTGGTTCTGGGGACCGCAGCCCAATACCAGCGCCACGTATGAACGCTATCTCGACTCCCCGGGCAAGCAGCGGCTCGTACAATATTTCGACAAGGGCCGTATGGAGATCAACAACCCCGCTGGAGATCCAACCAGCTCCTGGTATGTCACCAGCGGATTGATCGACCGGGAACTGATTAGCGGCAAGATTCAGGTCGGCTCCAACACGTTTCTCGATACCGGTTCCGGCGCCAAGGTCGCGGTCGCCGGTGATCCCGATAACGACTTCCCGACCTATGCCGACTTCGGACAGATCGTCGACCAGGGACAGCCGGATCGGACGGGCCAGTACGCCACCACCGTCTTCCGTGCCAATGGGATGTCCGAACGCCCGGAAGCCACGTCCGATACCGGGGCGCAATTCAGCCACTACGTCAGCTACCGCGGACCATCGAGCACGACCGTTGGCTACAACATCCCCCGCGCCTTCTGGGATTTCATGACGCAGCCGGGTTTGGTACAGGTCAACGGAAGTCAAACCACGGCGGACCCGCTGTTCGACTGGCTCTTTGTCATGGGATACCCGATCTCCGATCCGGTCTGGGTGCAGGTCAAGCTGCAGGGCGTCACACAGTGGGTACTGATTCAGCCATTCGAGCGCCGGGTGCTCACCTACACGCCATCGAACCCGAGCGGCTGGAAAGTCGAGATGGGCAATATCGGCCTGCACTACTATCGCTGGCGCTACGCGTTCACCCCGCGCGTCGACGTCACCGGCGATCAACGGTTGCTCGCCATGGTGCCGGGCGACCAATGGACCTATGGCACGTCGGAAGGCATCGACCGGATCTGGCAGATCACGGGAATCTCGAACAGCTTCTCTGGCGGCTCACAGCTTCTGATGCGGCAGGAGGATGGCGGCGGCGGTCGCCGGATCACCTATTGGGGCGTGACGCAGGCCGGCCTCGACCTCTACGGATTCGACACCTTCGACTCCACCGGCACGCTGACCGGGTCGACGGTCTACTGGCCACCGGTGCACTATCTCCCGAACGAAGAGCCATACGTCGGCGAATCCTGGTCGACCAAGACAACCGCGATCTCGACGAACGGTCCGCCGCACCTGATGACGTTCTCCGTCCAGGTCGGTGCCTATCAGGTGGTCGGCACACCGGCCGGACAGAGTCGCGCCTGGCGGCTCGATTTCGTCGAATGGCAACGTGACGACCCGACCAATCCGGATCAGACGTCCACGACCGTCTGGTTCGCACCGAGCGTTGGTATCATGCAGTGGTTCACTGACGGGTTCACGGCGCAACTCAAGGCAGCCACCACCCTGGCGGCGCGTTGACCCTGCCCGGTATCAGCGAGCCCGGTGACGTGAGAAAAGAGCGATGATGGCGAATGCGTCGAGCCAATTGCTGGAACTGACCGCTCCCATTCGCGAACGGATCCTGTCGCACCCATTCGTGCGGGGCATCGGTAGCGGCTCGCTCCCACTTGGTCCATTCACCTATTACATTCGGCAAGATTATGTCTATTTACTGGAGTACAGCCGGGTCCTGGCGCTCGGCGTCGCCAGCGCGCGCGACCTCGAGCTGATGGAGCTTTTTGCCGAGTTGGTCCACGCCACGCTTCACGTCGAGATGGAGTTGCACCGGGGCTACTCCGAGCGCTTTGGCATCACCCGCCGGGATCTCGACACGACCACTCCCGGCCCGACGACCCACGCCTACACGCGCCATCTCCTCGCGGTCGCCTATGGCGGCTCCTCAGCCGAATTGATGGCCGCGCTCCTCCCCTGTCAGTGGGGATACTGGGAGATCGGTCAGGATCTCGCCGCGCGTGGCCTGCCCACGGAACAACCGCTCTATGCCGAGTGGATCGAGATGTACAGCAGCGCGGAGTACCGCGATCTGGCGGTCCAGTTGCGCGAGACGTTCGACCGCGTCGCCGCGCGTGTTTCCGAGGACGAGCAGGAACGCTTGCGCGACATCTTCGTCGCCAGCAGCCGCTACGAGTACGCGTTCTGGGACGCCTCACTAAGAATGGAAGAATGGCCAGTCTGAGCAGTATCTTCCGCGTCAAGCGGGATGTTGGCGGTGATGACGTACCGCGGGACATGTTCCGTGCGCCATACCTTCACCTCGACGCCGAGTGCTTCAAGCGCGAGACGCTTATGTTCATAGTCGAGTTCTCCGAGTCGAGACGCTAGCTGCTCTCGCTACCGGGTCAGTTCAACAATGCGGATCTGCGAGACGTGCAGACCTAACTGGACCACGTTCGGCCCCTGTTACCGAAGCTTGTATCGCTGGCAGAGCATTCAAGTAAGTAGCCCCGCGTATTGACGTGCTCCCCAAAAACTGGACCGGCCATAATGGGAGTCCTCCGAACAGGGAAGGGAGGACCCGATGCGCAAGAGTCGGTTCACGGAGGAGCAGATTGTCAGCATTCTGCAGGAGCATGCGGCCGGTGCCAGCGTCGCCGAGGTCTGCCGTCGGCACGGCGTCAGCGAACAGACGGTCTATCGTTGGAAACAGAAGTATGGCGGGATGGCGCGGTCGGACGTCCACCGGCTGAAAGCCTTGGAAGCGGAGAATACTCGGCTGAAGCGACTGGTGGCCGAACAAGCCCTGGATAACCAGATGCTCAAGGATCTCTTGGCAAAAAACTCCTAACGCCTGCGGCTCGTCGGAGTGCCGTGCAGTATCTCGAAGATCAGTACGGCGTCTCACAACGGCGGGCTTGCAGGCTGGTGGGACTGCAGCGTTCGACGCTTCGCTACCAGACGAAGTCGAAGGATGACAGGGCGTTGCGCACGCGGCTTCGGGAGTTAGCCACGGAGCGGCCGCGGTTTGGCTATCGCCGACTGCATGTGTTGCTGCGCCGGGAAGGATATCGGGTGAATCACAAACGGATTCATCGCCTGTATCGGGCAGAAGGGCTCGCGATGCGACGACGCCCACGGAAACGGGTAGCCGTCAGTCGCGGGGTCCAGCCGAGTGTCGGCAGTCAGCCCAACGACTGCTGGGGTCTCGACTTCGTCAGTGATGCGCTGGCTTCGGGTCGGCGCATCCGTGCCCTCGCCGTGTTGGATACCTGCACCCGCGAAGCCTTGACCATTGAAGTGGACACGTCGCTTCCCGGATCTCGCGTGGTTCAGGCCCTCGATCAACTCATCCACGATCGCGCCACGCCCAAGACCATCGTGCTCGACAACGGGCCGGAGTTGACCAGTCAGGTTCTCGATCAATGGGCCTATGAGCACCACGTCGAGCTGCAGTTCATCGATCCCGGCAAGCCGATCCAGAACGCCTTCATCGAGAGCTTCAATAGCCGCCTTCGAGATGAGTGCCTCAATGCGCACTGGTTCACCAGTTTGGCGGATGCCCAGCTGCTCATCGAAGCCTGGCGTCTTGACTACAACCAGTGTCGACCGCACAGTGCGCTTGGCTACCAGACGCCGGAGGAGGTGTACCAGCGTTACGTTCGATCATTCGACTATTCGATGGCCGGATTCTCAGAATGAATGGTCCAACGAATGGGGGCAGGTCAGTATAGGGAACGTTCGACTTCGGTTGAGCGGGACCCGCGTCTTCGATTCGTTGTGAAATTATCACTTCGGGTACTTGAAATGCGAACGAGGATCATTAGACTGTGGAAGAGCAGGAGGTATCAGGAATACTCTATGGATGACGAGAATTACCAGGTGCCAGACGATATTGAGGTTGAGGAGGAAGAGGATTTTGACATCTCTCAACCCATTGTGGCACGCGTTCGGCTTGTTGACACGGCCACGTCAAGCGTTCAGTTCTCCAATCATGTAACATCGCAGTTTACTGGAGATGAATTCATTTTGACGTTTGCACAAGTCGTGCCTCCTTCCGGCGCCGAATTGACCCTTGAGGAGTTTCGTGAAATTACGCATGTTGATGCGCGCGTAGTATGTCGAGTTGGCTTATCGCCAACCCGGATGGCGCAACTTCTTGACGTCGTTCAGCGCAATTATGCAAAGTATCAGGAAAGATACGGCTTTGATGATGAGGAGGAGGGGAAGGAATAATGTCACACTCGATTCTCATTTCGCCGGCCGACTCTGAGGAATCCACAGTCTATGTTGCACGAAGAGACAGATTCCAGACGAAAGCACCAACAAAGGTCCGGGAGTGGAGCGTCCGATTCGGACCGTCGGTTGTGTCGACGTCTGGCAGTGCAGTTGTTATGACGAGAAAGATGCATCGTCTTGATTTCATAATCGTCAGCGAGGAAATGCTCGAACAAATCCAAGATGAGATAGATTATCAGGACGCAATGAACGCGCTCGAAGAAGCCCGCGAGAAGGGAACGATTTCTCTCGCGGCAGCTTAAGGCCGATTTGGGCATATGACGTCTCGTGGTATACAAGGTCGATATTCTCCCACCTGCTGAGCGCCAAATCAAGAAACTGCCCCCCAAGATTGCCAATTTGATCGTAGAACAAATCGAGCTGCTTGCTGAGAACCCGCGACCAGCGGGTTGCAAGAAACTGAAGCAGCAAGGATCCGTCTATCGCGTCCGTTGCGGGGATTATCGAATCATATATGAAGTAGTGGACCGGACCCTATTAGTCAACGTGGTGAAAGTTGGGGACCGAAAAGAGATATACAGGTACATCAATCGCTGACTAACCTATGGCATTTCAAAGTGCTGAACGAACGTAACCGTTTGGTGGGGGTTTCAAGTCGCCTCGTCGTCCTCTTCGCACTATCCAAAATCGTCCGCCGAACTGCTGATTCCCTGGTTGATAGCCCGGCGAACCGCGCCACGGCTGTGTATTGATCATGTTTAGCCGTGCCAACCTCCTGACGCATTTCCTTGAGTGGTCGACCAAATATCTCGCCGGTCTCGAATCAATTTCTGGAGAAGCCGATCAGGACAACGTACCGTGCAGATCAGCAACAACCGTGGTCGCATTATGCCGGTCCCAATCACCGACGCCTGGGCAACAAATCGAAAATCCGCTCAAATTGAGGGCGCGGATTGCGCCACGGGTGAGAAGAAGCCCTGTGAAGCGCTTGAGAAGCACGGATCTTCTAGTGGGCCAGCCATCATTCGCCTTTCAAGCATCCTTTCAGGGTCAATCTGCTACGATTGCCACGTCTGTCCAGCGCAGCGTCACGAGCGTTCGTAGTCTGTCGCTCCAGGACGCCGCCTGGCGTGAAGAGCAGTGGCCGGTCTGACCGACCTCAACGATTGCCGGTAGGAGGACCGCCGCGATGAGAACGAGCACGATGCAACCGCGCTACCTGCTTGGCATCGACATCGGCGGCACATTCACCGACCTGGCACTGCTCGAAGAGCCGTCCGGCACGCTCCTCACCGGCAAAACGCTGACCACTCCCGATGATCCGGCCGTTGGCGCCATCACCGGTCTCCGTCGTCTCTCGACCAGCACAACATCCCGATGGCCGCCATCGCTCGCGCAGTCCATGCCACCACCCTCATCACCAACGCGCTCATCGAGCGCAAAGGCGCGCGGACTGGACTGCTCACGACAGCCGGTTTCCGCGACATTCTCGCCATCGGCCGCGAGCTTCGCTACGACCTCTACGACCTGCGAATCGAGATGCCGGCACCCCTGGTGCCGCAGGATCTCCGGAAAGAAGTCCAGGAACGCGTGCGCAGCGACGGAACCGTACGCGAGCCGCTCGATCTCGAGAGCGTGCGCCTGTCGCTGCGAGACCTGACCGAGGCTGGCGCGGAGTCCGTCGCCATCGTGTTGCTCCACTCGTACGCGAACAGCGAGCATGAGGAGGCGATCGAGCGGATCGTGTCGGACGAATTTCCGGACCTCTTCGCCAGCGCCTCGTATCGCATCTCACGCGAGATACGTGAATATGAACGCACCTCGACGACGGTGGCCAACGCCTACGTGCAACCACGGGCGGTCCGCTATCTGACGCACCTCGAGAGCCGGCTCCGTGAGGATGGCTTTCGCGGGCCGCTGTCGCTGATGATCTCGTCGGGTGGCATCGCCTCGGCGGCCGCGGCGCGAGACCGGCCGATCACGCTGACCGAATCGGGACCAGCCGCGGGGGCGCTGGTCGGCGGGTACTTCGGGCAGCTGGCAGGCGAGCCAAACATCATCGCGTTCGATATGGGCGGCACGACCGCGAAAGCCTGTCTGATCGATCAGGGCGAGCCACTTTTGACCTATCGCTTCGAAGCCGGCCGCGTTCATCGCTTCAAGAAGGGCTCTGGCCTCCCGCTCAACGTTCCGGCCATCGACCTGATCGAGATTGGCGCCGGTGGCGGTTCAATCGCGCAGATTGACCGGCTCGGGTTGTTGAAGGTTGGCCCTGACTCCGCCGGAGCCGATCCCGGCCCTGCCTGCTATGGCCGGGGCGGCACGGACGCGACCGTAACCGACGCCGATTTGCTGCTCGGCTATCTGAACCCAGATGCCTTTCTCGGCGGCGACATGTCGCTGGACCGTGACGCATCCCAGCACGCCGTCGAGCGGCTCGGTCAGCGTCTTGGGCTCGACGCGACCGGCGTCGCCTGGGGAATCCACGACATCGTCAATGAGAACATGGCCTCGGCTGCCCGTATCCACATCGCCGAACGGGGACGGGACCCGCGACGCTTCGCCCTGGTAGCCACCGGTGGCGCGGGACCGGTGCACGCGGATCGCGTCGCGCGGAAGCTCCGGCTGTCACGCGTCCTCTGTCCGCTCGGGGCCGGCGTCGCCTCCACGCTTGGGCTGCTGATTGCCCCTCCCCAGTGCGATCTCGTCCATGCCTATGTCACCCGCCTCGATGCGATCGACTGGCAGCGGCTGAACGGATACTTCGAGCAGATGCGCGAGGAAGCAACCGCGCTCTCTGGAGCAGCTTGGCGTCGCGGTCGACCAGATCGAATTTCAGGCCAGTGCCGACCTCCGCTACGCCGGGCAAGGATTCGAGGTCGTCACCCCGCTCCCGGCCGGCTCCGTACGACCTGTCGAGCGCCGACACGTTCGCCGCCGCGTTCGAGTCCGCCTACCGCGCGCAGTATGGGCGGACCGTTCCCGGACTCCAGGTGGAGGGGCTCAACTGGCGACTGCGCGCCAGGGGACCGTCCACCGGCCCAGAGCAGGTTTCACGCGCTCTGCGCGCTCATGGCAGCGCAACGGATGGTGAGTCCACTAACCGGCAGTCGCGCGGCCTATTTCCCGGAGCTGGGCGGGTTCACCATGACTCCCGTCTACGACCGGTACCGCTTACGACCAGGTGATCGCTTTCCGGGACCGGCCATCGTCGAAGAACGGGAATCGACCGTGGTCGTCGGTCCGTCGGCGAGCTTCTCGATCGATGCCCACCGGACCCTCGTCATCGACCTGGAACGATGGAGGCAGCCATGCGTGAGTTCGATCCCATCACGCTGGAGATCCTCTGGAGCAGGCTGATCGCGATCGTCGACGAGGCCTCCGCCACGCTCGTGCGCACCTCCTTTTCGACCATCGTGCGCGAGTCGAACGATTTCGCCTGCGTCCTGCTCGATGCCGAGGGTCACTCGCTGGCGCAGTCCACCCTGAGCATTCCGTCGTTCATCGGAACGCTGCCGGTCACCGTGCGACACCTGCTGCGCCAGTTTCCCGCGGAGACCCTGCATGCCAGACGACGTGTTGATCACCAATGATCCCTGGATCGGCACCGGACATCTCAACGACATCAACATCGCCGTGCCGGTCTTCCATCGCGACCGCCTGATCGCCTTCGCGGCCTCAACCGCCCACTCGCCCGACATCGGCGGGCGGCTGAGATCGCCGGACAATCACGAGGTGTTCGAGGAGGGCCTGCGTATCCCGATGGCCAAGCTGATCGAGGCGGGACGGCCCAACGACCTGCTGTTCGACGTGATCCGCCACAACGTACGTGTGCCCGACCAGGTCGTCGGGGACATCGAAGCGCAGATCGCGGCGAACACGCTGGCCGCCAAACACCTGATCGAACTGGTGGAGGAGTACGACATCCACGATCTCGGCAGATTGGCCGGATCATCCAGCGGCAGTCGGAGGAGGCAACCCGTGCCGCCATCCGTGAGATTCCGGCTGGCGTCTATCCCTACACGCTCCCGGTCGACGGCCTGGGAGAAGATCTGGTGATCCAGCTCGCGCTGACCATCGATCACGAGCGGGGCGAGATCACCTGCGACTTCAGCGGAACCTCGCCGCAGCAGCCGACCGCGTTCAACGTCGTGCCGAACTACACCTATGCCTACACCGTCTTTGGCATCAAATGCCTGGTCGCACCGGACGTCCCGAACAACGAGGGATGTTTTCGGCCTCTGATCGTCACGGCGCCGGAGGGATCGATGCTCAACCCTCGATTTCCGGCCGCGGTCGGCGCTCGAGCCGCCATGGGCCACTATCTCCCGGCGGCGGTCTTTGGCGCGTTGGCCGGGCCGCGCCCCGAACGTGTCCCGGCGGCGCCAGGATCACCGATGTGGTGCGTCACACTCTCCGGCGCACGGGACGACGGGCGTCCATTTGCCGGGATGTTCTTCTTCAATGGAGGCGTCGGCGCGGCCAGCGGCCAGGTTGGACTCGACTGCGTCAGCTTCCCTTCCAACCTGTCGAACACGCCGATCGAAGTGCTGGAGCACCTCTTTCCGCTGGAGTTCGAACGGAAAGAGATCGCACAGGAGACCGGCGGTCGTGGACAATGGCGCGGCGGGCATGGGCAGACGATCGAGTGCGTGGTGGTGAACTCGACGCCCATCACCGTCTCGTTCATGGCGTCACGCATCAGCCGTCCAGCCGAAGGATTGGCCGGCGGCGAACCGGGGAGCCTGGGGCTGGTGACGGTGAACGGCGAGCCGATCAACCCGAAGTTTCGCCGGATACTCAACCCCGGCGACCGGCTGGTGCTCACCACACCGGGCGGCGGCGGCTATGGGTCGCCGGACCTGTCCTAACACAGACGCTTCCATTTGTCGCCCGGATTGATCCGCATACGAGAGGATACCCACCATGCCCTTCCGATTCCGTCGTCGCGTGAGGTTGGCCAAAGGCGTCTATGTCAATCTGGGCAAGCGCGGCATCACATCCATGAGTGTCGGGCGACGCGGGACAACCATGAACGTCAATCGGAAGGGAACCCGTGAAACGTACGGCATACCCGGAACGGGAATGAGCTACCAGACGAAGCGCAGAGCAGGGTGCCTGGGCTGCGGATCGATGGCAGTCATCTTCGCCCTCGCCGCGGGGGTCATCGTCGGGCTCGTTCGCCGAAGATAGCTCATGCGATACAGGCAAACCCGTCTGCGCCCGCCTCGTGATCAGATGTCTGAACGCGAGCACCGACCAGTGTTGATATCGGCGCAATCCATCACCGTGCTCGCGGCACGCCGACCGCCATGCCCTCCAGGAACGGGTAGTCGCCTCCGTGGCGCAGGCCGTCGTGGTCGACCAGCACCGCCGCCGGTCGGGCAAAGTAGCCGCGGTAGAGCGCGGCTGGACCACCCGCATTGATGAACTCGTTGACTTCATCCACGTGATGACCGCGATCCCTGAGCCCTGCGATCACGTCCGCGTCGATCCGGTCATCGGCGACGATGTAGCCGCGCGAGAGATCGATGCGCGGCGCGGAGATCGCCGGCTGCACCGGCATACCGTGGACCAGGCAATTGAGCGTCACCTGGCTCACCGCATTGCTAATACGACGTGATCCCGGCGCTCCCACGGCCAGCACCGGCCGGCCGTTTTGCCGCGCGATGATGGGCGTCATATTCGTCACTGGGCGCTTGCCGGGAGCCACGCTGTTCGGCGCGCCCTGGCCCGGGTCGAACCACTGCGCGGCACAGTTCATCACCACGCCCGTGTTCCCGGCCACACCGAGTCCGGTCCAGCCGCCGATGAGCGTATGGGTCATTGAGACGGTGTTCCCGTCGGCATCGACCACCGAGATATGGGTCGTGCCACCGGCCCCGCCCGCGTGTCCGAGCGGAGCGACGCCAACATCTCCCGGCAACACCTTGGTCATCGCGCGCTGCAGGTCGATCTGGGCCCTTCGCCGCGCCAGGTAGTCCTCCGAGAGGAGCGTGTCGACCGGCACGTCGACGAAGTCGGGATCCCCATAATAGGCATCTCGATCGGCGAACGCCTGCCGGAAGACCTCGGACAGGATGTGCAGCGAGTCGGTCGTGTTATGGCCGAGCGCGGGCAGGTCGAAGCCAAGAGCAAGTTTCAGGCTCTGGAGAGTCAACATGCCCGGGCAAGGCAGCGAACCGGTCAGCAGTTCGTAATCGCCGAACGACGCGTGCAGCGCCGGAACGATGGTCGGTTGATAACCCGCCATGTCCGCCATCTCCAGCAATCCACCGTGTGCCTGCACGAAGTCGACCATCTCGCGGGCGATCGGGCCGGTGTAGAAGGCCTCGGCTCCACTCCGAGCGATCTGCCGCAACGTGCCAGCGAGATCTGCCTGGCGGATCACCTCGACGCCATGTGCCATACCGGGATCGCCATCCACCAGGAAGATCTCGGCTGATTTGGGGTTGGCACGCAGTCCGTCCAATTCCTGCAGCAGTCTGAGCGCCAGGACCCAATTGAGGTGCATGCCCTCCTCGGCGATTGCGATCGCGGGAGCCATCACCCGCTCCAGGGGCAACGTTCCGAAGCGCTCGAGCGCGGCGATCAGTCCCGCCACGGTGCCGGGCACCATCGCCGCGAGGCCGCCCTTGAACGAGACGGTCGTACGCGACTTCAGCGCCTCCGGGGTGGCGCGCGCCGGCGCGCGGTTGCTGAAATCGACGCACATCGCCCGGCCGTCCGCGCTGGCAAAAATCATGTAGCCACTGCCGGCGATGCTTGTGTTGTATGGCTCCATCACGTTCATCACCCAGGCGGCGGCCACGGCGGCATCGACCGCATTGCCGCCGTCCGCGAGCATGCGCGCACCAGCCAGCGCGGCCTGATCCTGTTTGGCCACGATCATGCCGCCTTCCGAGCTCGCGCCAGTCTTGTCCATCACCCAGCGGGACGTGGTGTAGGCCATGGTCGTCTCCTTTGAACAGGAACCGTCTGAGTTCGTCACGTTGCCTCAACTGATGTGTGGCGACAACAATGCCGTTCCCTGGCGCAGCGGTCAATATCCGGACGCAGTCAGGCATGCAATTGCCCCCCGAATTGACGCATTCAGCCAAATTTGGTATGACGACATTCGACAAGTCCCATTCGCAAGGACGCGTACAGAACACGGGGAGTTCTGGAAAGGAGTACCCATGCGAGACCGACTACGACCGCGTTTCTGGGTCGAGAGCGCGATGTCCGCCGGCAGCTTTGTCTTTGCACTGCTGACCCTGCTGTGGAAAGACTGGATCGAGCTGATCTTCCGGGTCGATCCGGACAACCACAGTGGCTCGCTCGAGATGACGATCGTGCTGGTCGCCATCGCCATCACCGTCGCGGCCGGAATCCTGGCGCGCGTTGAGTGGCGCCGCCACACC
The DNA here is from genome assembly GCA_963728335.1 of uncultured Chloroflexia bacterium. GTDB lineage: Bacteria > Chloroflexota > Chloroflexia > Thermomicrobiales > Thermomicrobiaceae > CALAGB01. Next base: position 987,463 of record CAVSJP010000002.1, on the reverse strand, counting down.
ACCGCCAAGGCCTAGCGCAACATCGCCGGCGACTGAACCTGATTTCCTGTCGCCGGCGATATTTTTTCCCCGCAAACCTCACCACCCTCCATCTGACGGCGCATCCGTATGACCGCCAGACGCCGAATCGAGCAATACCAGTGATAGACTGTTGCCGAATCTCGTGATGCCGTGTCCCACGAGAGAAGCCGGCCGCGCTGTCAAGCAGGAGGAACGATGAGCGATCCGATCTGTTCGATGCACAAACTGATTGCCGATGTGGCGGTCTTCTCCGGGTCGAATGTCGGGTTGGTTCGCTATTCTTCGGGCTACGATGGCCAGACCGGCTGGTTTCTGCCGGATGACGAACTGAAGCACTTGGAGCATCCGGACGACGCGGCGCGCCGCATTCTGGCCGGGCAGCTGGGATTGAGCGACGTCACGGCGAGACTCGATCACATCGAGTCCTTCAAAGGCAACGACAGAAGCTGGCACCTGGTATTTCACTTCGTGACGGAACTCGACGAGCAAAACACGCTCGCGCCGTCGAGCGATCTCTCGGACTTTGCCTGGTTTCCCGTCGCTGCCCTGCCGGAACGTCACGACGTCGCGCATCACGGCTGGGCGCTCGACGTGATCCGGAAGATTCTCGTCAATCAGTCTAAGACAGGGAATACCATCGTTGACGCAGCGGTATAACACACAACCCACGCGCCTGCTTCTCATCCGGCATGGGGAATCGACCTCGAACAAGCAGCGGGTGATCTCCGGCTGGTCGACGGACGTGACGTTGACCGAGTTGGGACGGCTCCAGGCTCGCCGCACTGGGGAGCAGCTCAAGGAGACGGTCGACATCGACGCCCTCTACGCCAGCCCGCTGCCGCGCGCCTGGGAGACGGCGACGATCATCGGGGATGCAATCGGGATCGAGCCGGTGGCGGTCAACGACCTGCGCGAGATCAATGTCGGTACGGCCGTCGGCCAGCCGCTGCGGGATCTCGCGTCACTCTTTCCTCAACTTCAGAATCAGGTCGATGAGTCTGGACTCGACATCGCCTGGCCCGGCGGCGAAAGTCATCTCCAGCTCCGCGAGCGTGCCATGCGCGCGATCGAGTCGATCGTACGGGATCATCCGGGTGAGACGGTTGCGGCCGTGGCACACGGCGGGCCGCTCGGCTGGATCGTCACCACTCTGGCAGCCGATGAGACGCGGCCCTTCCGTGAGTGTCGCCACCAGAACTGTGCCATCAGCGAGTTCGTGGTCTGGCTCGAGCCAGACGGGCTCGGCGCCCGTCTGGTCCGCTTCAACGACTGTGCACATCTGGGCGACGACGAGCACCGCCCAGGTTAGGTTCCCTCAGACCGCGGTGGTCGTGTTGGTATCGATCGTGAGCTGGCTGGCACCGCCGGCGATGTCGATGTCGTAGCGATCGGTCGCCCCTTCGTAGTCGGGGCCTTCCCAGCGCATCTCGCCACCGAGCGCGCCAAACTGCTGGTCATCGAACCGAACCTGACTCGCACCGTGATGAATCAGGATGCGCGCCGGCACGCCGGTCGGCCGATGAATCGTGACGTGACTGGCTCCGGCGCCGACACGCACGGGAACCGTGCCGCTGGGCATGGGGAGCGTGACCGCTACCTGGCTGGCGCCGCCTTTGACGTTGAGCGACTGCAACTTGACGATGCTCAAGTCGACGTCAACATGTGCTGCCCCGGCGCGAATCTCGATATCCCACGGAAGGCCCGTATTAAGCCGGATCTCTCCCGCCGAACGCATCAGCCAGCCGAGCTGCCAGGGGAGCGAGACATTGACCTTGATCTCGCCGATGGAGTGCATGCTCCACTCGATCTTCGGCCGGTTACGGTACTTGATCGTGACCGAGTTTCCCTGCACCTGCACCGTCGGCGCGGAACCTTCGAAGCGCGCGCGATAGAGCTCCTTGAGCTCGGAATCGCCCCGGATAGTGATGTTCGAAGCGCCAGAGGCGAAGACCAGCCTGCCTGAGTCTTCACCGGTCAGGGGCGCGACGAATTCCCCCTCGCCGATCCCATCATCCGACGAACGGAGTTTCGCCGTCTCCTCTAGGCTCAACTCGTTCATGCGGGTGGCGAACTCGGTGATGGTCGCCAGTTCACGGTCCGTGTAGCGCGAGATAAGACGGGACGTCGCCTTCGTAATCGAGTCAAACAGCGGGGTGATCTTCTCCTCCGCCACCCCAGGGACCGGCTGGACGATGACGCGCCGCCGGTCGGACGGATCCTGCTCGCGCTGAGCGTAGCCCGCGCGCTCGAGCCGATCGATGACACCCGTAATGGCGCCCGTCGTCAATCCGGTCAGTTCCGCCAGCTGGCCCGCGGTGAGCGCTCCGGTCTCGCCAATGATGCCGAGACACTCAAGATCGGTCGGGTTCAGACCGAGGCGCTCGGCCACGGCTTGACTGAACATGACCGACTGCGCGCTGATCCGGCGCATCTCGCGATCGAGGCTCTGAAGCAGGTGATCCCGATTGAGATTGAGGTTGTCGCTTGACATGTCACTTCTCCTGATTTATCTTAGTCCATGAGATACTTAGTTGTTCGTCTTTCAATTGCGGAAGCATCTCACAGCGTGATTATAGCAGTTGACTGAGAGAAGTGGAAGTGCCCGGTGGTCGATCTTGGAGAAGGTAAGCGAGGAAACACGACCGGCGCTGAAATGGTGTCGCCAGGCAGGACCAATCGTGCGCCGCAGCACCCCATTCAGGTCGATTCATGCCGGGACCATTCGATTAACTATTGGACACTCTACGGGTTCTTAACTACAGGGTGGTTCGGTTCGGCGGCAGATCCGGATCGCTCGGCAGCCGGTATCGGCCCCGATGTCTCACGCTCGACCGGCCGCGCGCGGAATGCCGCGTTCGGCAGCGTCTCACGATAACCATTGGCGGGAACGAGTCCAGGACGGCGAGTGGGACAATTCGCCCACGGAGCAACACGAAAGGCAACTGACGAGTGACGACCGCACTCCCCAGGGAACTCGCCGTTTCGAGGTACGTTTTCGCCAGCCGGAGACCGATGCTCCGCATCTGCCAGGTGCGCTCCACCGCGACGTCGACAGAGAAGCACCCAAGCCGGAAGGGTCTCGGGTATCCGACCGCACGCACGCCGATGGTGACGAGCGGCAAAGTCATTTCGTGCGTCAGCCGGTGAAGGTCCGACTCATCCCGCGCTGCCGGCTCGTCCGGTGAGGTCGCCGCGCTCCCATCCACGATGCCGACCCGTGGCGATGGAGCGAAATGCCTGGTTATGACCTCGCGTCGTGTCGTGGTGGATCGAACATCGAAATAATTCCGTAAGCCTCATCGCGTCCACGCGAACGTGAGCGGCTCACCGGTCTCACCTGCGGCCACTCGAACCCCGCTCCGGACCGGCCAACCGCCCCAGTACCCCTATGTAATCTCCAGATCATCAGCGCTCGGTGCGGCCGGTCGCGTAGCCGAGGTCTCGCGCTGGTACCAGAAGACGGTCGAGGCGATGTCGTCGTGCAGCGGCAGATAGCGCCGGTCGGCCCGCCAGCCGAGTGCCTGGATGGTCACGCGCAGGCTCGACTCGAAGCGGATCGGGTCCATGACATGCCAGCGATACATGCCAAAGCGCTGCTGGCTGCGGTAGAGGCCGTCCGGCCGCAGGATCTGGTTCAGACCCAGGAATGGCGTGCTGAACGGGGTGTAGCCCTGGCCAGGCACGTCGAAATTCCAGGCGCCGCCGAAGTAGTCCTCGGTGCCGGTACCGCAGATGGTCGGGAACTCCTCATCACTATCCAGGAAGAACTTCATCTCCCCCTCGCCCCACCAGCCCGAGCTATTGGTGCCCCAGGCGAGGTACGTGCCAACGTAGTGACCGCTGCCGCTGATACCGTCGACCAACGTGTGGTCGATCCCGGCCTGAAGCGGATTGCTGCGCCGCCACTGGGCCTGGAAGTAGGCGTCCTCCTCAGGCACGTCGGTGAGCGCATAGGTGATCTGGTAATAGAGCGTGCACTCCTGATCGGAGAGGTTCTCCATCGTCACCCGCGCCGACGAGCGAAACGGCATCTCCCAATAGCTGTTGAAGCCGCCATGCGGGTTGACCGCGACCGGCAGCGACGAGACCTGGCTGAACTCGCCCCAGCCGTTGCAGAAGAAGTCGCCGACCGGAACCTCCACCGCTGGATGCTGGTCGCCATCCCAATAGAAGCGAAACAGGAGGCTGCGCCAGTTGCGCGGGTGGGTCGTCAGCCAGATGTGCTGGATCGCGCCCATGCCGTCAATCTCGGCCAGCGTGGCCGTGGACCTCGCCGGGATGTGGATGCTCGGGGAGACCTTCCAGCCCTGGCCAAGGTCACGCGCGGCCCCGGCGCCGGTTCCCTCGGTCGCCATGCCGCCACGCCCCTGCTCGCCCGTGAAATTCTCGGGACTGATCGAGCGTGTCCGCGCCCGCGACAGCCGTGACAGGTTCCCAAGCCCCAGGCCCAATCCGTTGAAACCGCTCATCAACGACCCTCCCTCTTCCCGCAACGCAGTTCACCGCACCGGCACGCTGACGATAGACGGCGATTTCGCGCTGGGCAAGACCGGGACGAAAACCGGGCGGAAGGATCAGGCCATCGGTGGGCTGGCTGTGGTCGGAACCGCAGCCTGATAATCATCACCGCCAAGCGAGCGAATGAGGACGGTAAAGATGATCACCAGGTAGAGCATGCCGCCACCAACCCACATCAGCAGACCAGCGGATTCCTGATCCTGCACCGGTGAAAGGCCCCAGAGCGGCACCGCGTTCGCATAGAACGGGTAGAGCACCGAACCATCAAGCGAAAGGATGGCGCCAAGTGCCTCCGAAACCAGGCCGGTCAGGAAGATTGATCCGAGCGCGAACCCGAATCGCAACTTATGGTGACGTGGGATCGGCTCGATGATCGGCCACCAGTAGATCAACGCGGCCGAGAGAAACGCAAGGTGCTCCAGATCGTGAATTGGCTGGTGAGCGAGCGCGGCGTCGTAGATGGCTGGTACGTGCCAGAAGATCAGCGTGACGTTGAAGACCGCGAAGGCGACCAGAGGATGACTGATGAAGGACAGGATAGCGCGAACCCAGGCGCGGCGTAGCACGGCTTTCAGAACCGGTCCGCTCCGCTGTGGCGAGATCGCCTGCAACGCGAGCTGCACCGGTCGCCCCAGCAACAGGAGCGGTCCGGCACATTGCAGCAGGAGCAGGTGCTGCGCCATGTGCATCAACAGCGAGGAGTCGTTATAGACGTCGAACGGGCCGAGCAGCGCCACGGCGATCGAAGCGATTCCACCGTAGAAGTAGACGGCATGACTGACCGGAGGATGGCGCCGCCCAAGCGACTGGACCCGCCGCCACGCCAGCCAGTAGCCCATGCTCACGAGGAGCAGTCCAAAAAAGATGGGTGGATCGATCGCCCAGGATGCGAGAAACGGGCGCCCGATCGTCCCCGTGTGCAAGAGTGGAAGGAACACCAAACTGCCTACCTCGAGTCATGCTGGCGACAACGCGCTGTCGTCATGAAATCGGAACCACGCCGCGAATTGAATCACAGGCAACCGTCCACCGGGTGTGAGGGATTCTCCCGCAATTCCGCTGGTCGTCGGCCTGCATTCGAGAGATCCACAGGCACCGGATAACATCCGTTCCTCAGTACGTCGCTGGCGCCAATCCAGCCGAACGGTCAGGACAGCGATCTGTCCTGAAGGACAATTCCGGTCAGTACGATCAGACAGTGGATTGTTTTCGTCATCGCGATAACATGATAGATCCAACTCAGCGGGCCGAAGCGGTTCGGTTATCGCTCGTGACTGGCGGAGAACACGCGTACCGCCGCCGAATTGCATCCCTTGCCCGCTGTCTGGCAGCCGTAGCTCAGAGGGTAGAGCACATGGCCCTTGCCGTCACTTATCCGAGAACTCGTTGGTGGGTTCCGGGTCGTTGGCTGAGGGTTATCGCCTTGTACGCGTGCGGTCGCGGGTTCGAGTCCCGCCGGCTGCCCCGGTGAACGCGGGCCGATGTCCATGGGTTATCGCAGGTGAACCGGGGTTCGATCCCCCGGGGCGCGTCCTCGGATGCGCCCAATCCCATGGCGACTCCTTGCCCGTGTTCACCTTTCTGTCTCAGACGGGAGGTCGTATGCGCTATCTCACACCGTTCCGCACGCGAAAGACGCGGCAGTCGGAGCCAATCCCGGGCAGTGGCCAGGTGCCGAACAGCGCTGGAGGCTTTGCCTGGGCGGTCGACGACTGGATGCGCCTGGAGCGCTTCCTGGTCCTCGGCTCCGAAGGCGGGACGTTCTACATCACAGAGCGCACGCTGACGGTCGAAAACGCAGAGTCCGTGCGGCGCTGTATTGAAGCGGACGGCCAGCGAACCGTCGAGACCATCGTCTCGATCTCGGAGTCGGGCCGCGCGCCCAGGAACGATCCGGCGCTCTTCGCGTTGGCGATGGCGGCGGGCCTCGGCGATCTCGAGACGCGCCGCGCGGCCCTGCATGCGCTCCCGCGGGTGGCGCGCACCGGCACCCACCTGTTCCACTTCGCGGAGTTCGTCAAGGGCTTCCGCGGGCGGGGGCGTGCGGTACGACGTGCCTTCGGCGACTGGTACGCGAACAAGTCGATCGACGACCTGGCGCTGCAAGTGGTGAAGTACCAGCAGCGAGACGGCTGGACGCACGCCGACCTGCTGCGCCTCGGCCACCCGAAAACGGTGGACGCGGATCGCAACCGGCTCTACCGCTACATCGTCGACGGTTGGGACACGTCGTACGGCGTCGACGACGCGGCGGAGACCGCGCCACGCCTGATCGACGGCGCGCATCGTCTGCAGAGCGAAATCGCTCCAGCAGAGGCGGCCGCGTTGATCCGGCGGATGCGTCTGCCGCGTGAGGTCGTGCCGACCGAGCTGCTGACGAGCGCGGAGGTTTGGCAGGCGCTCCTGGAGGAGATGCCGCTAACCGCCATGATCCGTAACCTGGCAACCATGACGCGCGTCGGGCTGCTGGCATCGGGTTCCCGGGCGACACACCTGGTGACTGAGCGGCTGGCAGACAGCCAGCGGCTGCGCCGGGCGCGCGTCCACCCGATCCAGATTCTGGCGGCGCTCGTCACCTATGCGAGCGGTCACGGCGCTCGTGGTCGCCATGAGTGGGAGCCGGTCACGGCGATCGTCGACGCGCTCGACGCGGCCTTCTACGCGAGCTTCGGCAACGTCGAACCCTGTGGCAAGCGCCTGATGCTGGCGCTCGACGTCTCGGGTTCGATGAGTGTCGGTCAGGTGACGGGTGTGCCAGCGCTCACGCCCCGGCTGGCGTCGGCGGCGATGGCCCTGGTGACCGCCGCGGTCGAGCCGCAGCACCAGTTCGTCGCGTTCTCGCACGAACTGGTGCCGGTCACGATCAGCCCGCGGCAGCGGCTGGACGACGTGGTGAAGCGCACCAGCGAGCTCCCGTTTGGCGCGACCAACTGCTCCCTGCCGATGCTGCGAGCTATCGAGCGGCGTGAGCAAGTCGATACGTTCGTGATCTACACCGATAGTGAGACCTGGTGGGGTGACATTCACCCGGTACAGGCGCTCCGGAGGTACCGGGAGCAGATGGGCATCCCAGCCAGGCTCATCGTGGTCGGGATGACGAGCAACGGCTTCAGCATCGCCAACCCGAACGACGCCGGCATGCTCGACGTCGTCGGCTTCGACACAGCAACGCCGGAGATCATCCGCGCGTTTTCGTAAGGAGCTGGCGCCAGCACGAAACCGGCCTCACTGCTCGATGATTCGAGACTGGTGGGGCCGGTTTTATTTGTCGAGGGTCACGTTGATGTCTGATACGCGCCGGACTCGATGTAACGCCTATCCCTGCTGCATGGGCTGGCCGGTCTCGAGCAGCGTCTTGAGCCCACTGAGTACCCAGGCCCAGCCGCCGCCCGCGCCCTGACTTTCGCCCTCACCAGCGACGAGCGCGGCGAGTTGCTGCTTGCCCTCGAGCTCGTGGGTTACCGTCAACTTGCTCACGCCACCCTGGCTCTCCTCGATCTCATAGGTCAGTCGTGAGAAGCCTTCGGCGGCGACGCCCGGATCCATGGCCATACGCCAGGTTTGCACCAGCTTGCGTGGTGGATCGGCCTCCAGCACCTCGCCGTCAACCATGACATCGGGCACCTCGAAGCCCATGGACGCGCCGGCCTGCTTCATCTCATCACTGGCGAGTGCCCGGTAGGTACCTCCTGGACGGAGGTCGTACTCAACCTGCCCCCCATAACCGAAGCGTTCGGTCCACTCCGACTGTGTTATCGCGTCCCACACCGCCTGTGGCGACGCCTTGATGTAGACCCGGTAAACCTGCGTGCTGGGGGTAGCCTTCGTGGTCATGCTAACTCCTTCAACCGCCCGCGGTTCTGCCGCGAGCACCAGCATCGAACGTTTCATCACCGTGTGAATGTGATGGAGCGGATCTCGACCATGCTCCGGAATTACTCCTGGCTCTCCCGTTCAAGCTCACGCTTGAGGTCGGCAAGCGCGGTGACCCGCCGTTCGGCGTATTTGTCGATCCACCGATCGTGAATCTGTCGGATTGGAACCGGGTTTAGATAGTGGAGCTTCTCCCTTCCCGAGCGGCGCGTCGTGATGAGGTTCGCCTCCTGCAGCACCTTCAGATGCTTCATGACCCCAAACCTCGTCATCTCCAGCTCCGACTCCAGCTCGGTGAGCGTGCGGCCGTCACGCGCGAAGAGCAGGTCGAGCAAGAATCGGCGAGTCGGATCGGCCAGTGCTTTGAAGACGCGATCATCATCACTCATGACACGCATAATAGGTGACCCAATGGTCACATGTCAAGAGTTTGATGGACAACCGTAACGGTGAAGGGAATCTGGCTTGCGCCAAAGCACCCCGCCTTCGTTCGTGGACGAAGGCGGGGTGCTGCTCCGCTATTCCGGATCGAGGCGTGGACTACTTGCCGAGCGCCGCGTCGATAGCAGCTTGCACCGAGCCGACCCCGGTGTAGTTCACTGCTTGCCCGTTCACGTAGAAGGTCGGCGTCGAGGTGATCCCCAGGTTCGCGGCCTCGCTGTCGGCGGCCTTCACCTGATCGGCCGGTTGATGACCGTCGAAGCACTGGTTGAACTGCGTCATGTCCAGACCAATCTGCTCGGCCATCTGTTTCAGTCGAGAACGGGAGAATCCGCCGGAATTCTCCGCCTGCTGGTTCTTGAAGAGGGTGTCGTGGTACTGCCAGAACTTGCCCTGATTATCGGCACAGACCGCCGCCTCCGAGGCGTCGATCGACTCCTGCCAACCGAAGGTCAGGTCCTTGTACTCAAAATAGACTTTGCCGGTGGAGATGTCGTTCTGGATTAGCGTCGGCTCGAACGTGGTCCAGAACTGATCGCAATAGGGGCACTGGTAGTTCGCCCATTCGACGACCTTGACCGGCGCGTTTGGGTCGCCCATCGTCTGGCCCTTGGTCTGAATGTTGGCGGTCGGGTCAGGCGCGATCGCGATCGCACTGGTTCCCCCGCCGCCAAGACGCGGAACGAGGATCAAGCCCAGCGCGATGATGACCGCCAGCCCGCCAGCCCCGATCACGGTCAGGCGCTTGCGCCGCCGAGCGAGCGGCACGGCGGCCTGTTTGCGCCCGGAGCACCGCCCTGGCGAGTGCTTCGCTGCTCTTCGTTGCTCATGGCTGAGACGATTCCTTCTCTTGACCACCACCGGCTGCTATGCTTACGTCAGGTAAGCGATTCAGACTTACAGCCTGTAAGCATAGAGACGTCGACGAGTTCGGTCAAGCGCAGGGCATGTTCGTCTCGTGAATGGTGGAGGATCTCGTGGGACCCATTCGCCGGTTCGATCTCGACGAGCGAGGGCTCTCTCGCGTGCTGGGGGAGCTGGAGTCGCATATCCTGCAGGCAGTCTGGCTGCTTGGGCAACCGACGGTCAAGGAGGTCGCGGCTGCGCTCGGTCCGGACGCGCACGTCAAAACCGTGATGACGGTGATGAACCGCATGGCGGAGAAGGACCTGCTGCGGCGCCAGCGGCGTGGCAGGCATTTCGTCTATACCGCGTCGCTCGACCAGGCCAGCTTCATGCAGCAGGTGGCCGACCGTGTCCTCTCAGGACTGCTGGCCGATTTTGGCCAGCCGACCCTCGCCCACTTCGTGCAGGGAGTGAGCGACGAGCAACTGGCCGAACTGGAGCGGCTGATCTCCAAGCGTCGCGTGCACGGCGGTGACCTGTGAGCCACGAGCACAACGCCACTCCATCGTTCCTGCGCCGCTACCGGGCCACGCTGACGACGCTCCTGACGATCGCGGCGATCGCCATCTGGCCGGGGCTCCTCTTTCCGATCGCTCGCGCCTATGTCGAGTTCAGCTTTCACCATCCGGCCGCGACACCCTTTGCCATTCACTACCCACCCTACGTGGTCGCGACGGTTCTCCTCTGGCTCGTGCCGGCCATCCTGATCGTGGGGGCACTCTCGCTGCGCCAGGCACTGGGACAATTAAGACTGGATCGATGCCTGCGCGGCGCGCACCTGCAGCCGGACGACGAGTATGTCGCCCTTACGCAAGAGGCCGGGATCGAGGGACGCTTCGTCGTCGTGGCCGACTCCACGCCGTTCGCCTTCTGCGCCGGATTCTTCCGGCCGGCTGTCTACGTCAGTTCCGGACTGCTGGAAATGCTCGACATTGACGAGATCGAGGCCGTGCTGCTGCACGAGGCGAGCCACCTGCACCGGCGTGATCCGCTGCGTCTCTTCCTGCTCAACCTGATGCACGCCACCCTGGCGCCCCTGCCGGTCGTCGAGACACTCTGCGAACGTGCTCGCATCGGCATCGAACTCGCGGCCGACCGCGCCGCGCTGGCGATGGTGCCGGTGCCCACCCTGGCGGGCGCGGTCCTCAAAGTGGCGCGCGCCGGATCGCTCCGCGCGCAGTTGACGGTCGCGGAACTGTCGGCCGGCGAGGCACGCATCGACGCACTGCTGGGACGCCCGGTGAACCTCGCATTTGGCCGGCGCGACCTCGTCCTGACGGCGCTGGTGCTGCTGACCATCGCTGGGGTGCTGCTGCACCTCTGGTCGATCAAGCTCTGTCCGATCTGCCCGACGCTGTAGGGATAACAGTGCCGATCTGCTCAACGGGACGACAACGAGCGGCACGTGACGACTGTCACGTGCCGCCGCATTACCGTTCGCACTCGATTCAGCGTCTGCTTACCTCGTCCGTAGCGCGGCCGATTCGCAGCAGGCGAAATCCGACGACCGCCAGGAAGAGCAGCCAGCAAAGGTAGCCAATCAGCCCCACCCCCAGTACCGGCGAGCCGTGGATCTCAGGGACCATCGGCGCCGCGGCAGCGGCCAGCAGCCCCGCCCCAGCCACGCAGGCGTAGCCGAACCGTCGCGAGATGATTCCAGCCAGCGCCGCGCCCCAGCCGAGGCCGAGCAGCGCACCCGCCACCGCGAGCAGGTTGATGGTAAAGACGGCGTTATGCAGGCTCCAGATGGTGCTCGTCAGCGCTGGATCCTTCACAAGATCAGTCCGAGCGGCGACCAGCGTCGCATCCAGCACATTGACGAAGGCGAAGAAAACGGCTATAGCGATGACCGAGGCGAGGCCCAGCTGGGCCCAGATCTCAGCCTCCGGGTGTGCGCGTGTGATGCGTCTGACCAATCCTGTGGTGAACAGGAAGAGTGCCGGAAACCCGATGACGTACGTCACGACCAGGAGATCGACGCTCCAGGCCTGATCGTGCGCGAAACGGAGGATCTGGTCCGGTGAGGCGTTGTTCGCCGGACTCGTGATGGCCCGGAGAATGTTTTGAAAGCTGACGAGGATCAGGAAAAGCAGACCACCAGCACCGGCGAGTGCTTCCGGCGCGATCCGTCGTTGAACGCGTGGCCTGGTGGCGGATATCAGTTGTCCCGTGGTCATCCATACCTCCTGATGTTATAATAGATATAGTCATTAGAGATCTCTTATAATGAATGTAAGGCACGTCTAACTTCATGTCAAGTAGCCGATCGCGCCGCGACATTCAGGCGGCAGAAACACGCGAACTCATCCTGAGATCGGCGCTGACACTCTTCACGTCGCGGGGCTACGGCGCGACCTCGGTCGCGGATATCGCCGCCGCAGCCGGAGTGGCGGTGCCGACGATCTATACGAGCGTGGGACCGAAGCCAGAGCTGCTGCGGCGCTTGCTCGATCTGGTCGACGAGCAAGCCGACATCCCACGGCTCGCGGGAGAGCTACGAGCGAGCGAGGATCCGAACGAGGTACTGACGCTGGCGGTGCGCATCACCCGGCAATTAGCCGAGCGCTGCGGCGACATCCTGGCGGCACTGGCTTCGGCCGCGCAGGTCGATCCAGAGATGGCCGAGACCTACGAATCCGGCATGCAGCGGAGCCGCGACGGCGCGCGCTCGACCGCCGAGCGGATCGCGCAACTGGGCGCCCTGGCAAACGAGGTAACCGTGGAGCAGGCGACGGCGCTGATCGCGACCCTGACACAGCCCGAGGTCTGGGCATCCCTGTGCGCCACGTTCGGCTGGACCTTCGACGCCGCCGAATCCTGGATCGTGGGGACGTTGAGGGAGCAGGTGGTGGCGGGGTAGGGGGTGAGCGGGCCGGAGTGGCGTCGGTGTTTGCCCCGGAACACGAGTCACACCCGTGAAGATGACGCGGTCGGGTTTCCCCAACCGCGTCCTGTTCCTGGTCTATCCTCGGTTCGTCGCGCTACTGCACCGATTTCACCACGAAGTTCTGAGCCTGCCACTCGACTGAGTGGTCGCCCTCGTCGCCAATCCAGTAGCCGGCGGTGCCTTTATCCAGTGCTCCAACCTGAGCCGAGCCGATCAGCGTGTTGTTGATGTAGAACCAGCTCACGTCCCCTTTGGACACGATCTTCAACGTGTTCCACGAGGTGACCGGGTTGGTCCCGGTTCGTTGCGCGCGGCCGAACAGGGCGATCAACGCCGGGCCGTAGTGGTCCACCGTCGTCTCACCAGTGCTCAGCAGGCAGAGCTCGAGGTAGTCCGACGACGTATTGGTGAAGAGTCCTCGTGTGTCGAGACAGGCAATACCGTCGGACACCGGCGACACCATGCGCACGTCCATGCTCACGCTGACGTCTCCGAAGTCACTCCGCTTCGTCGCCGCGTCCGCCCAGCCGCCGTCATCACGGAAGCCGGTCGTCCGGACGTCCAGCACGCCGCTAGCCGCGGACACTGTCGCGAGTCCACCGTGATAGCTATTCAGGTCCGTGAAGTCAGATTGGTAGATGGTGCTGCCTCGCTGGGAGCGCTGCCGAGCGTCGGCATGTACTGGAACTGCACGGACGTCGTGCGGCTATCCGGCAAGTTCAGGCCAACCGAGTACTGGCCGGCTGGTGTGCTCGGGTTCATGTAGACGTACAGGCAGTTCCCGCCCTGGAAGTGGCCGAGCGTGGCACCCTGCGGCAGCGTCACGACCTGCGACAGGTTGACGTTGTCGAGGTTCACTCCGGTCACGTCGAAGACGTAGGGAACGGCGTCTTTCGGTGCCGCACTCAGGGAGTTTGGCTCCAGGCGCGTGGCGAACGTCATGCCAAATGACTGCGACTGAGCGGTCCACGAGTCAAGCTGACACGATACGGGGTGACCGGGGAAACTTCCGCTCTGATTCTGCGGCGGGTTCGTCTCCGCCGTCCAGCCCCAGGACCACGTATTGTTCTGGGTTGAGTTGACGCCCTGCCAGCCTCCGTCGGCCAGGTTGTAGTTATAGAGGAGGTTCACGCTGTCGCGGTTCCAGCGAACACTTCCGCCCCAGTAATCAGATGGCTCCTGCGCATAGAAGAACGTCTCTTCAGGCCGGGTCTCGATGGCCGTCCCGGTGGTGGTGTTTCCCTCAAACGCCTTCACGGTCCCGACCGTCTGATTCCACCACACGCCGTCGGTCATGTTGAAGACGCGGCAGTTCGTACCCTCGTGCAGCAGCGCGACAGTCTTGCCATAGAAGGCATTGGCCTGGTCTGGCGCTGTGCCAGCCCACTGGTAGGGGCTGCAGCTGTGGAGGCTCGCTGGTGCCGTATTCAGATCCTGCACCGGCATCTTGACCTGCTGCAACTGGCTGTAGCGCCATGCCTCGTAATGCTGGCCGACGTTGCCGGCTTCCACCTTCCAACCATCCGGGTTGGACGGCGTGTAGGTCAGCACACGGCGCTCGAAGACCTGCACCAGGACCTGCTTCTGCACGCCGCCCACCAGCACCCGCGTCCAGTACGGCTCGGTGAGCGGGTAGCCGGTGGCGTAGAACGGGTTCTGGAACAGCTTGTCGGTGACGGTCTGGCCGTTCTGATCGACCGGTCCGGTACTGGTCATGAAGTCCCAGAAGACCGAGGCCACGTTGTGGTGGGTCGGCGAGCCGACGTCTTTCGCCGTCACGTTGAAGCTCGAGAGACTGGAGTCGTTGGCGACGGTGCCGGCACGATTGACGGTCTGCGTGATGATCCAGCCACTGGGAATGGCGCCGTAGCCCATCAGCTTGTTGAAGCTGGCATACGTCGGGCCGTTCGGGTCGTTGGCGTCACCGGCCACATTAACCTGAGCCGGAGCGTACTGAACGAACTTGTCGTCACCAACCTGCATGTTGCCGGTGATCAACTCGTTCGCCAGCAGACCATTCGTCACGTACCAGATGGACGATGAGTCTCCTTTGGGATGCGTGATCTCCATGCGGGTCTTGTCGAAGTACTGGACCAGCCGCCATCCGGTCCCCGTGTCCCAGTACGGCTCGACGATGGCGTCACCGTTTGGCTGGGGCCCCCACATCCAGGTTCGATTTACCTGATGCGACGCCACCACCTGGTCGGTATACGCCCAGGTCGTCTGAAAATGCGGATCGCCATAGGCGGGGGCCGCCTGCGCAAGCGACACCGGCATGCTTGCCAGCACGCCGGTGGAAACCAGCAGGGCAATACTCACCGTCGATAGCAGTCTCGCCCATGTACATCGGAGAACGTGCATGTGTGTGCCGCATCCTTCCCCAAAAATCCAACGCCGTGACGACCTGACAATCCGTCTTGCCGGCGGTTCACCGTCGGGCGCATATGAGTTACCAAATACGAACACTTCGAGACTATCACTCGGAAATCAGATTAGCAACTGATAGCTCACATGGAACATATGTCCGACAAACCGAAACAATGATGGAACTGAAGCAGACAGCGCGTGAGTTTTGATGTTCACGGGATTCTTGCGTGAATCTTCGCGGCAGTTAGATAAATGTTGGCTTTGGCTGTCGGCGATTCGTCAGGGATGGGAGGCCCTTGGAGCGGGGGAATACGTGGCGACTTGAGTGGCAGTGCGGTTCGGCGGAGTCACTGGCTGAATACTGGACTAGGACATACAGCCGAACTCGCGGCGCGGGGTCTACTCCCGACGTCGGGTACCAAAGCGCTCGGTCACCGAATATCGCCCGGTCTGAACGAACCCGTCTCCACGTAGATCCTTCAACCAGTCCGTCCGTCAACGCTCGTCAGGCGACCGACTACGGACTCGCGCTTTCTGGAGGATTGATCGCGATCGACGGCGAGTTGAAGTCAAGATTGTGGTTGATCATGTAGTGGTGCTCGGCCACCATCGCCTCACGGCGCAGCAGATGCGTCTGCGTGCCAACCCACCAGGCATACCAGGCGGGCGCCTGCTTGGGCTGTGCCGGTACCGCGAAAGTGATGATCTGGCACTCCTCACCATCGAGCATCTCGGTTCGCCCCATGGTGAACTCGGTTGCCCCGTCGTAGTAAGTCGTCAGCGTGTGGGGGAACTTGAACACGGTCTCTCGCTGGTTCCGCTGCCAGGATTGATCTCCCTGCTTGAACCACTGCGTCGTGCCAATGGCGATAGAAGACGTTTTCGAACTCGTCTGGTACGCGAACTTGTCCGGCGACTCGTACTCGTTGGTGGTATCGACGTTGTTGCCGATCCCGTCCGAGAGGGTCTGCTGGTTTTTCATCGAGGTGAGCGTCCTCAGTTGATCGATGGCCGACTGGAAGACTGCCTGCGCCTTGGGATCATCGGACCGCCGTTTCAGTCCGCCAGTCAGGATCGGGTCCGGCACCATGAAGTCGAAACTGGCATCGATCGGCTCGCCCGTACCCTGCCCGAAGATGAGCTTGAGATTCCACCACCCCTTCACGGTCAGTGGCGCGTCGGGGTCGACAAAATGACCCGCTTGCTTACTCCTGAGCGCGCGATCGGGCAGATCGATCTCGCGTTCGAGCATGCTGAATCTCGCCACCGCGACGGCAACATTCGACACCGGGTTGCCGGACTGGTCGGTCAGCCAGGCTTCGACCCGGTTTGAACCCTCGTGCAACGGGTCGATCACCACATGCGCGACCTGATTGTTTGCGGTCGACTGGCTGAGACGCAGCGGCACGATCTTGGCCGGTTGGGGCGGGGCCCAGAGCGAGAGAACTGACGCGAGCAAGATGGCCGCGGCGCCGAATCCAAGCTCGATGCGCAAGGTGCGCACGAACCCAAACGTCCGCACGACGCCCGCGTGAACAACACCGCGGTTGATCCAGGCAAATGCCAGGACGCCGGCCACGAAGACGACCTTGATGAGCAGGATCTTGCCGTAACTGCTGTCGGTCAAGCTCGCCAGAGACGGCAGCGTGATTCCGGCGTTGAGTACGCCCGAACCAATCGCGATTGGCGCCAGGATGAATGCGACCCGTGAAAAGCGGCGCGCCGGGACGGCTAGGGTGGAACGGACTCGCCGGGGCAGCAGGGCGAACAGCGTCAGTCCGCCGATCCAGAAAGCGACGCTCTCCAGGTGAACGATCTCGGAGATGACCGCCGGGAGGCGATCGGAGGTTCGCGACGCCGCATGCGTCGTCATTGCCAGTTCATAGAGGGCGGCCCCGGTCAACAACACGCCAATGGCGGCAATCCAGCGATCCCGTCGTCGCCCGACCACGATGGCGACGATGACCGCCAGCACCAGGAATTCCAGCATGAGCCTGGCCAGCCAGGCTTCCGGCAAGATAGAGAGCGTGTCCGACAGGGACTGTGACGGCAGACCCGCGCCCGGCCAGTAGGCCGAGACCGGCACCAGCGCCAGGTCGGACAGCAGCGCCAGCAGCGCGCCGCCAATGACGACCTCTCGACGTGACACCTTCAGGCCGACACCCAGTAGCGCCAGCAAGAACCACCCGGCCGGAATCATCAGTCCGAGAAAGACGAGCCAGCGGAGCGCGACGGCCCCCGCGGACGGATGGCCGTTGCTTGAGGCGGCCGCACCGGGCAAACGTGACACGCCGACCGAGAAGGTGAACGTCCCTTGAATGACGTGACCGTCGTCACTCGAGATCGACTTCCAGGCGACGGTGTAGGTCCCATCGGTGAGGGGTTGCAATGAGACTGTCAGATGCGTCGCGTCGTGCGGGTCGACCGTATCGTCGCCCTGGTCGACCTCTTGGCGCTGCGCGTCGTAGACCTTGATCGACGAGCCGCTCGGGGCGAGCCCTTCAGTAAACCAAATATCGATCTTCGCCGGACCGCTGCCGAGCGCGGCTCCCTGGCTCGGCTGGCTCCGGACGAGCTCGGCGTGAGCGCTGGTCATGGATGGATAAATGGTGGTGACGAGTGCGGCGAGTACGAGTGCCAGAACAACGCTCGGCAGGAATCGACGCAGCAAGATGAAACGAGAATGCACGCGGAAAGCTCCCAAAGACGGTACCGGGTGGTGGCGCGGTGCGGTTACCAATCACCAGTTCATATCCGGCGTTCTGCCGGACGACTATCCCCAATTATGGCCGAACGCGCGGCTATCTGCTGGCGGACAGTCGCGACTCGTGTCGAACAGTACAATACCGTTACCGGAATGGCGCTCCGACCGAACGTGACGAAAGAGAACGACATCAACGTGGAACAGCAACCAGAGACGATTGAACAGATACCCGCCGAACAGCCGGCCGAGGTCGCGACGAGACCGACAATGCTGTCACAGAGTCAGGCCCTCGCGGTCTTCCTCGCCTGTTTGGTGCTTGGTGTCGTTGGAACGCTGTGGGGCATCGTGCCGCTCGTGGCGCTCGCCATGATCGGTCCGGTCGTCGTCTCCTTCCTGGTCTGACGAGATCGGCAAGCGGTCCTCCGTCACCTTCCCCTCATCGCGTCCCGCCACCGGGCCGCCGGTTCCATGCCGGACCGTCCCTCTGGTAACATGCCTGGGCGGTTCGGTGGGAGACACGCGGGTGACGGGCGTCGCCCAGCAGCGCAACGGGGATGAGAAGATAGCGGGTTTGCGGAGCACGCGCGGTCGCGCCACCGGGATTCAGATAACCTCATGAACCGGTCGAACGCGCTGGTGGCGTTGCGACACCGGGATTTTCGCCTCCTCTGGGCCGGGCAAGCGGTTTCGCTGCTTGGGACGCAGGTGCAAACCGTCGCGCTGGCCTGGCTCGTCTATTCGCTCACTGGCTCCGCGGCCCAGCTTGGCGGCATCGGCCTGGCGCGCGCCATTCCGACTATCTTGCTCTCGCTGTTCGGCGGCACGCTGGCCGATCGGCGCGATCGCCGCAAGCTCCTGATCATCTCGCAGGGTGTCCTGGCGGCGCTCTCGGCCCTGCTGGCGATCGCCGTGAGTGCCGGGATGTCGAGCATCCTGTTGCTCGACGCATTCGCCGTGCTGACCGCCGCGGCGTCCGCGTTCGAAGGACCGGCCAGCCAGGCGTTCATCCCGCAGCTGGTGCCGCGCGAACACCTCGCCAACGCGCTGACGCTTAACGTCCTCTCGACCGATACCGTCGCCGTCGTCGGCCCGGCTGTTGGCGGCATCGCCATCGGCGTATTCGGGGTATCGGCCGCCTTCTGGATCGATGCGGCCTCGTTCTTCGCGGTCGTTGCGGCGCTGTACGTGATGCGCACACGTGCCGCCGCACCGAAGGCCGAAGGGCATCCGATGCGGGCCTTGCTGGCCGGACTTCACTTCGTTCGCGAGCGAGGCATTCTCTGGCAGCTAATGGTGATCGATTTCCTGGCGACGCTGCTGATCTCGCCGACCGGACTGCTGCCCGTCTTCGCCAAGGACGTGCTCGCCGTCGGGCCGACCGGGCTGGGGATCCTCTATGCCGCCCCAAGCGCCGGAGCGGTTCTGGGGGCCGGGCTGATGGCCTTTGCACCTGCGCCGCGTCGACCAGGCCGGATCGTCGCGGCCGCGATCGCCGGGTATGCCCTGACCCTTGGCCTGTTCGGAATTTCCCACTGGCTCGTTGCGGTGCTAATCCTGCTCGGACTCGGCGGTGGACTGGACGCGATCAGCATGGCAATGCGGCATACCGTGCGGCAGCTGGCAACGCCGGACGAGCTGCGTGGCAGGGTCGGCTCGATGGCCGAAGTCTTCTCGGCGGGCGGCCCACGCCTGGGCGAATTTCAGGCCGGACTCGTGGCGAGCGCGATCGGCGCACCCGGCGCGATGGTCGCGGGCGGTCTCGCCTGCCTGGCGATGGTCGCGAGCTCCCGTATCTGGGCGCCAAACCTCTGGTCGTATCGAGACGATGAAGTCGTGCACACCGTCGCCCAGGGGCCCGCTGAGATCGTGAATGACTAGCCTGGCTCAGCGCTCGGGTCAGACTCAGCGACGAGCCGCTCCGTGCCGCCCGCCTCGCTGGCATCGTACGGGATAGCACGCGCCCACTCATCGGCCGTGGTCCTGGCAACGACGACCACCACCGGCTCGCTCTCGCTCAGGTTATGGGCGCTGTGGGGCACGCCCGGTTCGACGAAGATAAAATCTCCCGGGCCGTTTACCAGCGACGCCTTCAGGCCGGGACCGAAGCGATGCTCGAGCCGCCCCTGCAGCACGTAGAGCCCAACCTCGTAGCCGTCATGAATATGGGGCTCGATTGACGCACCCGGCGGCAGCCGCGCGACGTTCATCGAGAGGATCTTCGACCCGACTGTCTTCCCAGAGAGGCCCAGGTTATAGTGCGCGCTCTTCCATTGGTCATCTCCCGCGCCCGCGCGTATCGTTGAGAATCCACCCAGACGCTCGATCAGCGGATTTGGCGCCTCATGCTCGTCGAACATGCAACCCTCCCGGTGACGACCAAGTGCATCACACTCGTCTCTAAGCTTTCTCTCATCTTTTCGCTGTAGCATATCGTGATTAGCGAAGCGATCATCGCGGAATCAGCCGCACGAAGGTGGACCGCCTGGGTAATGAAGAAATTGACGCTCGCCGTCTTGATCGTCGGCACGTTTGTCATCTACAGCTTCATCTATCGCCAGTCGAATGACCTCGCGTTGATGCCCACGACGGTGGCCGATTCAGGCACGGTCGCGACGGGTATCACGCCAACGTCGGCGGGCTCTGCCAGTATGCCCCCGACTCCGACCCCGGCGGTTATCGCTACCGTCCCGACTGTGACGCCGACAGATTCGATTCCGACCACAACGTCCGTTGCCCAGGTGCCGACGCTTGCACCACTGCCGACCAGCACGCCAACTCCGACGCCGGACCCGTCCGGCAACTACAAGGATGGCTCCTACGTCGGCCAGGTCGCTGACGCCCAATGGGGGCTGCTCCAGGTCAAGGCGATCGTCAGCAATGGCCAGATCAGCGATGTCCAGTTCCTGCAATACCCCAGCGATCGCTCGCGCTCCGTGCGCATCAACAGCGTCGCCGACCCGATCCTGCGAACCGAGGCGATCCAGGCGCAGAGTGCACAGGTCGACATCGTCAGCGGCGCGACCGACTCGAGCGAGGCGTTCATCCAGTCGTTGAGCACGGCCCTGTCCCAGGCACAGGGGTGACCGCACCGCCGATGAAACAGTGTCGCCTGCTGATGGGCATGCCGATTACTGTGGAGATTCTCGATGACGAGGTTACGGTCGAGACGTTCGACGAGGTCTTCTCCTTCTTCCAGCACGTCGACGAAACCTTCAGCACCTATCGAGATTCGAGCGAGATCTCACGGATCAACCGGGGAGAACTTGCGGTCCGCGACTCGAGCATGGAGGTGCGATCAATCCTGGCGCTGAGCGAGCAGTCCCGGCATGAGACTCGAGGCTTCTTTGACGTCCAGAGAAACGGCCAGATCGACCCATCCGGTGTCGTCAAGGGCTGGGCCGTGCAGCAGGCCGCGAACCAACTGCGCCAGGCCGGTTGCAGCAACTTCTACGTCGACGCGGGGGGAGACATCCAGGTCGCGGGGTTGAAGAACGGGCGTCCGTGGCGAGTTGGGATCAGGAATCCGTTCAATCGCGACGAGATCGTGAAGGTGCTGGCGATGACTGATTGCGGCATCGCGACATCCGGCACGGCGATTCGTGGACAGCATATCTACAACCCGTTCCAGCCGGGCGCTCCCCTGGTCGACGTTGCCAGTCTCACGGTGGTGGGGCCGAACGTCTGTGAGGCGGATCGCTTCGCCACGGCGGCGTTCGCCATGGGGACGACCGGCATCACCTTCATCGAATCATTGCCCGGTTTCGAGGGCTACCTGATCGACGCCAATGCCCGGGCCACCTTCACCAGTGGGTTTGGCCGGTACGTGTCGCCGTCATGATGCGCCGCCTCAACGCGTTCATCGACCAGACGACCATGTATCGTCTGCTGCTCTACCTGCTCGTCGTCTACATAGTGACCGGCTTCGTGCTCGCCGCGCGTGGTCAACTCCTGTTCCGACCGGCTTCGCTGCTCATCTCGGTCGTTGTCCTGGTGCTCATGTGCTGGGCGTCCAACACGGTCCTGGCGGCGATCTTCGACGTGCCGGTCAATGTTGAGTCAGCCGCGCTCACCGCGCTGATCCTGGCCCTGATCTTTGATCCGCCGGCAACGCGTGGTGACCTGACCGTCCTCGGCTGGGCGGCGATCCTGGCGATGTCCTCCAAGTACATTCTGTCGCTCTACAACAAGCACATTTTCAACCCTGCCGCGCTGTCGGCGGTCGTGATCGGCCTCGCGCTGAAGGACCCGGCGAGCTGGTGGGTCGGGACAACCGGCATGCTACCGGTCGTGCTCATCGGCGGGATCCTGATCGTGCGTAAAGTGCGCCAGGAGTCGTTGGTGGGGGCTTTTCTGTTGGCGGCCATCGCCGGTGAAGCGCTCGCCAGCCTGCAGTCCGGCTCGCCGCTGGGGACCGAGGTGCGGCGACTGGTCGTCGAATCACCCTTGATCTTCTTCGCCTCGATCATGTTGACCGAGCCACTAACGTCTCCACCGACGAAACCGCTGCGTGTTGTCTATGGTGTACTCACCGGCGTGCTGTTCGTACCGCAGGTCCACTTGGGCTCAGTCTACTCGACCCCGGAGCTCGCACTGATCATCGGTAACGTCTACTCCTACCTGGTGAGCCCGAAGCGTCGCTTCGTCCTGGAACTGCGCCGGAAAACGCGGATCTCGCCCGACACAGTCGATTTCGCCTTCGCGGCGCCGGCCGGGCTGAGCTTCACGCCCGGCCAGTACATGGAGTGGACGCTCGGCTTTCCACACGCCGACCGGCGGGGCAATCGCCGCTTCTTCACGCTGGCATCATCGCCGACCGAGCGCAATCTGCACCTGGGAGTGAAGTTCTATCCTGAGAGCAGCAGCTTCAAACAGACGATGCTGGCGATGAACCGGCGGGAAACGATTGTTGCTGGGCAAATCGCGGGCGACTTTACCTTGCCGGGCAATCCGCGCAGGAAGCTCGTCTTCATCGCGGGCGGCATCGGCATCACGCCGTTCCGCAGCATGTTGAAGCACCTGATCGATACTGGCGAGCGGCGCGACATCATCGTCTTCTACGCCAACCGGACCGTGGATGACATCGTCTACCAGGACGTACTCGATGATGCGTACCGACAGCTCGGCATCCCGACTGTCTACACGCTAACCGACACCTCCTCGGTGCCGCGCAACTGGCGCGGCTACACGGGGCGCATCGACACGGAGATGATCGCGCGCGAGGTTCCCGACTTCCACCAGCGCACCTTCTACCTCTCCGGGCCGCCGGAGATGGTCCGCTCCTACGAACAGATGCTGCGGTCGATCGGTGTGCCGGGGCGGCGAATCAAGAAGGACTTCTTCGCCGGCCTCGTCTGAACCCGCTTCTCGTACCCGCTACGGCGTGCAGACCGTCGCCATCATGCTGTTGGTATCGGCGTTGTTGGCGACCTTGTTTACGGTTGCGCGCATCAGGCTCATCGGCTGGAAGGGCGGGCTGGTCTGAATTTCCGGGACGGCGAGATGCGTGACGTAGCAGCCGACATACGTTTGTGTGCTGCCGTCGTTCATCGACGCGACGATGGTCACTGGCACCGATGTGTAGCGCTGCCCAGCCCCTGCGTCCGTGGTGACGTTGCCGATCGTCAGCTTCACCCCTTTGGTATTGGCATAGCCCTGCTGGAACTGATCGAACGGCGCGAGCGTCGACGCGGGAAGATTTGATTCCCAGTAGGAATAGGCGCGAGCGTACTCACTCCGGTTGATGGCGTTGTAGTAGGAGCGCACGACTTCGGCGCCGTCGCTGCGGTCGTCGAGATAGACGTCCGAGCCGATGCTCTCCGGCTTGCCGGTCGCCATGCCGCCCTGGCCCATATCCGGCTGGGACGGACACGCTTTGGCCAGGAGATCTGTGACGTTCGCGCCGCTGTCGGCCTGCACGATATCTCCCTTTTGAATCGCCATCGGGTGGTACGGCGGGACGGTCTGATTCGCTGGTTGCCCAAGATGAAGGGTGTAGCAGCCGACGAAGGTCTGCGACCCCTTGTCACTCGTCGTGCTGTTGAGCTCGACGGGCACCATGAAGTAGAGATTGCCCGCGGCCACCCCCGATCCGACCGTTCCAAAGGTCACGTCAACGTGCGTGGTGGTCGCATACCCCTGCTGGAACTGGTCGAACGGCGGCACGTTTGGACTTCCCGGCTCCCAGTAGGAATAGGCGCGGGCGTACTGCTGCATGTTGATCGCGTTGTAGAAAGAGTGAACGACTTCGGTGGCCGAGCTGCGATCATCGAGATAATCAGCCGGCATCACGCCGGTACCAGGGGTCGCGGAACTAGCCGGAACCGTGGTCGCGCCCGAAGTGGACGTTGACGAACCGGCCGCGCTCGGGCTTGCGGGCGGAGTGGTGACCGACGTTGGGCTGGGGTCTGGGGTGGTGGCGGACGTTCCGGCCACCGTGGCGGTGACGTCCGGGGTGGACGACGGTGCGCTGGCGTTGCCGGACGCCGTCGGGGTCGACGACGCTCCGCAGGCTGACAGAACCAATGCCAGGGTAAGGACGAGCATGACGGATGCGAGACGCGGCGACCGCCCAGGGTTCTGTCTCATATGACCTGACTCTCTTTTACGTGTCCCGACGAGGGTGTGAGGAGATACACCAGCCAAACCGGTCAGAACTGCGCGAGCGATTCCTCATGCTTGAGGGGAGTGTGCCGCTCCGGAAACAGCACTACTCACGTCATGAAACGCATGATCCGGTCGAGACGTTACCGAGCGCGCCTGATTCCGTCAGCAAGACTTCGGTGATCGTTGCCACAGTCGATGTACAGGTGTAACGTTGCAACACATGTTTCGTGGGAGAGTTCGATGACCGAGCGTTCCTGGCTTCTTCCGCAAGCCAGCTATGGTGGCGGGAGTGTGGCTCCGGCGGCACGAGAATCTCGAAGTCTTCCACACGCCGTGTCGTTGTTATACTGTGTAGCCTGCGCCGATGGTGCTCCGCCACAGCATGAACGATGTCGCTTGCGCGCACGTTCATGGCCTTCGGTCGCTATTTTCACCAAAGATGATGCGAGAAAATGTCAGCATGGCCCCACTCCCGGAGTAGCATATGTGGACGGAGGCTCCTGATCCTTCTCATCCGTTGACACTCGTTGGACGCGAGCAGGAACTGGCGGCACTGCTGGACTGCTGGCGCGCGTCTCTCGGCGGGCAAGGTCGGATAGCCTTGATCAGCGGCGAAGCGGGTGTCGGAAAGACCGCTCTCGCTGAGGTGGTGTGCGAAGTCGCGGCGAAACAGGGAGCAGAGGTGCTCATCGGTCGCTGCTACGATCAGTCCGAAACTCCACCCTACGGCCCCTGGACTGAAATCCGCTCCAGGTTTTTGCCGGTTCAGGACCTTCCACCCCTGCCCAATGCCCTACACACCAGCGCTCAGAGTTCTCTACAGTTCTTCACGGAAGTGCGGGAGTTCTTTGTCTCCGCGGCAGAAAAACAACCACTTCTTCTGCTTCTGGAGGATTTCCAATGGGCGGATCCGGCCTCCGTCGACCTGTTGAGGTTCCTCGTGAGAACCCCGTTCGCGCTACGTACGCTCCTCCTCATGACCTATCGTCCGGATGAGCTCGACCGGCATCATCCGCTCACGCACGTCTTGCCATTGCTGGTCCGTGAAGCACGTCCGGTTCGGATTGATCTCGGCCCGCTGTCAACCGACGCGCTGCGGGAACTTGTCCGTCTCCGGTATCGGCTCGACGCTGCCGACGAAGCGCGTCTCGTCGCATATCTCGTTCGGCGGACCGATGGAAATGCGCTCTTCGCAAGCGAGGTCATGCGGACGCTCGAGGAGATGGGTGTTGTCGGAGTCGGCCATTTGCTGCCCGACGACCTGGAAGCCGTGGCTGTCCCGCGACTATTGAGACAGCTTGTTCAAGCCCGGGTAGCGCATCTTGGGCCGGTGGCGGAACAATTGCTGGACCTGGCAGCCGTCATCGGCGAGGAAGTCACCCTCGACATCCTGGCCGAGGTCGGAGAAACCGAAAAAACGATTGTCGAGGATGTCGCGGAGCAAGCGCTCGCAGCGGGGCTGTTCATTGAGGCGCGAGATCCCGGGAGGATGTCTTTCGCCCACGCGCTGATCCGAGAGGCCCTCTATGATGACATGCCAGCGATTCGGCGCCAGCGTCTTCACCGGCGCGTAGGAGAATCTCTGGTACGAATGAAGCGACCGCTGGCGGACGCGATCGCCTACCATTTCGACCAGTCCGGGGACCCGCGTGCCGGTGAATGGCTGTTGCGTGCGGGATGGCGCGCCTACCGGGCCTTCGCCTACCGCACGGCTCGGGCCCGCTTTGTGTCGGCACTGCCCTCCACTGCCGGGGCAGAGCGCGCGCGGACGTTGATTGCACTTGCCACTCTTGATCGGTACAGAGAGCGAGGTATTGCCTACGCGGAGCAGGCGTTGTTGGCCGCTCAGTCGGTCGGCGACCCGTCACTCGCGGCCCTGGCTCAGTTTCAGATTAGGCACGAATCTGGGCTTTCATAATCGGGTCAGTGAGGCACTCGCCGCATTGGACACGGCCGAAGTTGTCCTCGACAAGATTCCCGACCATGCACTGCCTGGACTCTACAGCCCGCCAGGATTGCGGTTCGCACGCGCTGATCGGAGGTCGCATCGGTCGTGGCTGCTTGCCTACGGAGGACAGTGGCGTGACGCGGTCACGCTTCTTGGGCAGGATCTGGACGAGGTTCTCAGTCAGATCGCCGATCTGGATGCGACCGCGCGTTCCGCCATCTGGTTCATTTGCGGATGGCTCGGTCGTCCGCATGACCTGCGGCGGATCGTCGACACGTCGATCGCCTCCTATGCCACGCTTGGTGACGACCTTGCCGTTCTGGCGGCGCGGATCAGCGAGAGTTACAGCCTGATACTTCCATTCCTCGCCGATAATCGCGCCGAGCGCCAGCGCTACGACGAGGCGCTGGAGGAGGCGACGAAACGGGTTGAGAGATCGCTGGGCGATGTTCCAACGCTCCTCAATCGGCTGCCGCTGCTCGTCGTATCCGGGCGCTGGAACGACGCACGGGAGCTTTGGGAACGGCGTCTCGAAGTACTGGCATCCGGTGGCGATGCAGTCGGCAATGTCTCCTACATCGGCACGGTTGCTCGCGCCCGGGGCGAGCGGAGCGAAGCCTGGGCTCTGGTCCGGCTAGTACTTCCTGACGGACCGGCAACGGCTCCAGGATCAGCCTATTTTGACGCGACGGTTCGACTGCAGTGCCTGGCCGCACGACTGGCGATCGATGACGAAGAGTTCAGTCTTGCCAGGCAATGGCTGGAGGCACACAGCCTCTGGATGACGTGGGCCGGTGTGGAAGTTCGCTGGGGCCGGCCGGACGGAATGCTTGCTTGGGCAGAGTATTTCCGGGGTGTTGGTCGACCGGCCTTGGCGCTTGAGCGTGCAGAGCAGGCTCTCGTCGACGCGAGCGAGCCCCGTCAACCTCTCGCGCTGCTTGCCGTGTACCGTCTCGCTGGTGAACTCCATACAGATGCGGGGCACTACGACGAGGCGCGACGTCATCTCAAATTGTCTCTCTCGATCGCCGAAGCATGTGCCGCTCCGTACGAGCATGCCCTATCTCTGGTCGCGATGGCCGACCTGGCCGTCGCCACGAACGCCACCGCGGAAGCGCGGCGACTTCTGTCTAAAGGACGGGTGATTTTCGAGATGCTGAGCGCACAGCCCTCGATTGAACGAGTTGATCGCATTGCACAACAGATCGAAGCGGAGCCGAGCACAACGACCATGTTCCCGGCCGGGCTCTCTCCGCGTGAGGTAGACGTGCTGCGGCTGGTCGCCAAAGGGTGGACGGACCGCCAGGTAGCCGAGCACCTTTTTCTCAGCACCCGAACCGTCAACCATCATCTCCGCTCGATTTACGGCAAGCTCGGTGTCTCAACGAGGGCCGCCGCGACAGGGTTCGCCATCACACACAACCTCGTCTGAACGCGGAGCTGGCAATATTGCCCACCCGGATGATGCCTCATGTTCATCTCGACAATTGGGCAATCCAGGCGATGTGTTCCGTGTCGAGACGATCTAGAGTGTTTAAATCGGACCAGGCATCGAATCGCGACGGGAGTGAGCACAATGAACATTGCCGAGAATCTGGAACGCACGACTCGCGGGTTCAGGGACAAGACCGCGATTATCTTCGAAAACAGAAGGCTCACCTATCACGACCTGCAGGCTTCCGTCGACCAGATCGCGCGCGGAATGGCGAGCCGTGGTGTGGATGCCGGAGATCGCGTGGGACTCTTCCTTCCGAACATCCCCGAATTCGTCATCACCTATCTCGCCACGCAGAAGATCGGCGGTATCGCCGTCGCCATCAACACGATGCTGACGACGGAAGAGTTGCGCTACGTGCTTGCCGACAGCGGCGCGCGGCTGGTCTTCACAACCGAGGATCTCGTTGCGCGCGTGGAACCGGCCCTGGGCAATGGTCTGGAGCGGAGCGACGTCATCATTTGCGAAGGCGAAGTCTCCGGTTTTCCCAGACTTGCCGACCTCGCATTGGGGGGCGACGAAGCGTACCACGCCGTTGAGATGAACCGGGACGATCCAGCGGCGATCCTCTACACATCAGGAACCACGGGGAGGCAGAAAGGGGCCGTGCTGACCCACGGCAACGTCGTTTCGAACATGTTCACCACCGGGCACGCGATCCGCGTCACTCCAGAGGATCGCCTGCTCCTGTTCCTGCCGCTCTTTCATTGTTTCGGCCAGAACTTCCTGATGAACACCGCCATCAACTTCGGTGCAACCATCGTGCTCCACCGCCGCTTCGTGCCGAACGAGGTCTTGAGATCAATCGTGGAGGACGAGGTCTCCATGTTCTTCGCGGTACCGGCCGTCTACATCCTACTGCTCAATGCCGGTCTCGCACCCGAACAACTGGCCGGAGTGCGCTATTTCTTCTCGGCCGCAGCCACCATGCCAGTCGAGGTAGCCGCGCGCTGGAATGAAACCTTTGGCAAACCGGTCTATGAAGGCTACGGCCTGACAGAAACCTCTCCATTCGCCTGCTACAACCATGAGTGGGGGCACCGTCCCGGCTCGGTCGGGACACCACTCGAAATGGTTGAGATGCGAGTGGTGGACCCGGAGGACCATCCAGTGGCCGTGGGTACCTGGGGCGAGATCGTGATCAAGGGACCGAATGTGATGCGCGGCTACTGGAACCGTCCCACGGAGACCGCGGAGGCGTTACGCGGTGGCTGGTTCCACACTGGCGACATCGGGTACATGGACGCCGACGGGTACTTTTACCTCGTGGATCGCGTCAAAGACATGATCAATGTGTCGGGCTACAAGATCTGGCCGCGCGAGGTCGAGGAAGTGTTGTACCGGCATCCAATCGTCAAGGAGTGCGCCGTCGTTGGAATTCCGGACCCGCTGACGAGTGAGTCGACACTGGCAGTCGTCGTGCCGCAGGCTGGAAAAGCACTGACCGAGGAGGAACTGGACGCCTATTGTCGAGAGCATCTGGCAATCTATAAGGTGCCGAAATCCTTCTCATTTGTCGACGAGCTCCCGAAGAGCGCGACCGGGAAAATTCTCAAGCGCGTCCTCCGCGAGCAGGCGCACGCGAAGGTTGTCGTATGACGATCAGTTCTACTACCGACACGGAGAAGCCCGCTGGTGACCTGACTGGACAGGTTGCGCTTGTCACAGGGGGAGGTCGCGGTATCGGGCGAGCAATTGCCCAACAACTTGCCGCCGCGGGCGCCGCGGTTGCCGTGACCGCTCGTTCGGCAGATCAGCCGAACGCAACGGTGGCGCTCATTGAGAAAGCGGGCGGTCGAGCCCTGGCGACCGCGGCCGATGTCACCGACCATCTGGCCATGATGCGGGCCGTTGCAACCATCGAATCGCAATTGGGACCGCTCGATCTGCTCGTGAACAACGCCGGCATCGGCGGCCCGATCGGCCCACTCTGGGAGGTTAGTCCGGAAGACTGGTGGCAGACCATCGACGTGAACTTGAGGGGCGTATTCCTCAGCACCCGGATCGTCCTGCCCGGCATGGTCGAGCGCGGCAAGGGACGCATCGTCAACATCGCCAGCCACGCCGGGGTACACCGCTGGCCGCAGGTCTCGGCCTACGCTGTCTCGAAAGCTGCGGTCATCAAGTTCACCGAGAATCTGGCGGCCGAGACAAGGAGGCAGGGCATCGTGGTCTTCGCGATTCATCCGGGGGCGGTCCTGGTCGGCCCCACCGCCGAGGTTCTGGAAGCGGAGCCGGCGCCCGAGTCACCAGCCGGTCGCGTCGCTGCCTGGTTTCGCCAGCAGATCGCCGATGGACGTGGAGTACCGCCGGAGCGCGCCGGGGAATTGGTGGCGGCACTGGCATCGGGTCGAGCCGATGCGCTTACCGGGCGCTACCTCACCGTCTACGATGACCTGGACGATCTGATCCGGCTCAGCGCGGACATCCAGAAAAACGACCTCTATACGCTCAAATTACGCGAGAACGTTTAGAGCCTCTTGGGCGCGAGGGAGTGCCATCCCTCGTGCCGCATTCTCGGTTCTTCAGGCACATGTCGCCCGCACAGAATCCGGTGCCTACACGCTCCTTCCCCGCTACGAATCGTCTTTGACGGCTGCGATGTACAGGTGTAACATTGCAACACATGTTTCGTGGGAGAGTGAAATGACCGAGCGTTCCTGGCTTCTTCTCGTCTATCGCGTTCCGACCGAGCCCGCCAGCAAGCGGGTCACCATCTGGCGTGATCTGAAGCGGCTCGGTTCGCTCTATCTGCAGCAATGCGTCTGCATTCTGCCGGATCAGCCGAAACTTCGGGCCAAGGTCGAGCACATCGTCGAGAAGATCGAGGCCATGGATGGGGAGCACACCCTGTTCGAAATTCCACGCCTGGGCGAGCGCGACGAGGAACGCATCATCCAGTCATTTCGGGCGTTACGGAACAACGAGTATCAGGAGATCGTCGAGGAGTGCGAGACGAAGTTCGTCAAAGAGGTCGAATTCGAGCACTTCCGGCAGAACTACAGCTTCGAGGAGGCTGAGGAAATCGGCCAGGATCTGGAAAAGATCCGTCGTTGGTTCGACCGCATTGTGGCGCGCGACTGGTTTGGCGCCAGCGGACGTCAAGAGGTCGAAACCTGGATCGACCGCTGCACCGACTTGCTCAACCATTTCGAGCATGAGGTCTACCGGCGGAATCCGGACGACGCTCCAGACGCACTGCCGGATACGCTGCGTCTCGCGGCCCAGCCGCAGCCGCTGCGCGCGATCGACGACGAATCATCGGACAAGAGGGAGGGAACCGGTATATGAGTGCTGCATTCTTGGTGCTCGCCGCCTTTCTGGCCTCCGCGGTGGAGATGGTTGAGGCACTCACCATCGTGCTGGCGGTCGGGATCACGCGCGGCTGGCGCTCGACGCTGATTGGTGTCGGCACGGCGGTGGCGGCGCTGGCAATCGTGGTCGCGGCGCTTGGTCCGACGCTGACCTTGATCCCCATCAACGGACTGCGGATCGTCGTCGGCACGCTGCTGTTGATCTTCGGCCTGCAATGGCTGCGCAAGGCGATCTTGCGCTCCAGCGGTTTCAAGGCACTGCACGACGAAGACGCGATCTTCCAGAAGGAGCTGGCCGAGGCGCAGACGGCCGGAACGGTCGTTCGTGCGAGCCTCGACTGGTATTCGTTCACGCTTTCGTTCAAAGGCGTCTTTCTCGAAGGCCTCGAGGTTGCCTTCATCGTGCTGACCTTCGGCAGCACCCAGGGCAACATCCCATTGGCAGCGGCCGGCGCGGCGGCGGCGATCATCATCGTCGGCTTCGCGGGCGTCCTGATCCACGCGCCGCTCAGTCGTGTGCCGGAGAACACGATGAAGTTCGCCGTCGGCGTGATGCTGACTACGTTTGGGACCTTCTGGAGCGCCGAGGGCGCGGGAGTCAAGTGGCCCGGAAGCGATCTCGCCATCCTCGGCATCCTTGCCTTCGTTCTGTTGATCTCCTTCGGCTTCGTTGCCTCGCTGCGGCAGCAGCGGGCACGTGTGCTGGTTGCTGAGAAAGAGACGGCCTGATGAGCTACATCGCGAACTTCTTCCGCTTCTGGTACGACTTCGTCGTCGGTGACGACTGGTCCGTTGCCGTCGGGGTGGTCATCGCGCTGGTGATCACCGCGTTCCTGGCGCACCAGAACGTCACCGCCTGGTGGCTGATGCCGATCGGCATTGTGCTGGTCCTCGGTATGTCTCTCTGGCGAGTAACCCAACCACGCTGACAGGCACCTATCCACGGAAACACACGAACGGTGGCGGATAACCCGCCACCGTTTCCTGTGCTCTTCAGTTGTCGCTCCCTGTTACCGATTCGGGCAATCCGGCGCCGAGGTCAGCAGCCAGCTTCCGTCCGGCTGGAGTTCGTAGACATGTACGCGCTGGATCTCCGTCTGGCTTCCGTCGGCCAGCGTCACCGCGAAGGTAGCGGTCACGGTCTTGACATTGCCGTCAACGCTCACGTCGCGGGTGACCGAATCGATGGTCGCGCCATCGGGCAGCCAGGCCACCGCGCCCACAGCCGGCGGCGTTGTGCCATCGGGAACATCGACGTGAATCTGGAGGCGATCCTGGGTGTGCAGCATATCGCCGGTTCCGGCCATCATGCCCGACCGCGGTGCGTTGTCGTTTCCTGAATGCGGACCGTACGCCGCGGCGACTCCCACTGCCAGCATGGCCGCGATGGCCGCGACCACAGTTGCGATCAGAACGAGGCGTTTCATCGCCGTCTCCAATCTGTCGACCCACCCCTGATGGATCCTGTTCGTCGATCGACTCACCGTCGACCCATCTTTAGCCTAGTGGAGGGAGGTCAAGGATCCAGGCCGCGGCGGGTCAAGATTTGGTCAAGATCCCTCGTGCCCCAGGGGTTTCAGCCTGGCGGGCAAAACGGTTGCGGCTCTGTAACGCCACACTGAAGAACTTCGACATCGACGTCACGCGAGAAGGGCTATTCTCGGGACAACGTGCGAGCGATCGATGATGAGGGAAACAGCAATGGCAATCTGTATTGCACCGACCGGCTCAACACCGCACCACGATAACGTGCTACGCACTCTGTGCCGCCTGGTGGACAGCGAGCACGAGTCCGGCGGAACCAAGTTCGTCTTCGACGTGCCCCTTCAGCGATATGCCGTGCTGGCTCACGAGGGCTGTCTGCCAGTGATATCGGGAGATCTGACGCTGGCGATCTATAACGATATGAAATTGAGTCAGTACATTATTGAAGACGACAACCCCACCACCTCCGGACTACGCCGCTTCTGGTTGACTGACCGCGGTCGCCAGGTAGCCGCCGTGTCCGGTGTCGCGTGAG
Organism: uncultured Chloroflexia bacterium; assembly: GCA_963728335.1. Taxonomy (GTDB): domain Bacteria; phylum Chloroflexota; class Chloroflexia; order Thermomicrobiales; family Thermomicrobiaceae; genus CALAGB01. The sequence goes on along the minus strand of CAVSJP010000002.1, from coordinate 954,366 downwards.
GCCTACCCATCACTGAGCGCGTTTCGCTCTTCGCGCCGGCGCGAGGTGGATGATCGGGTGACACTTCTCTTAACTGCCCCATGACGACCTCGCGCGCTGATCCAAAGTGACGTAACATTCGTCGCGGTCGGCGGTGGTGGACCGATCGTCCAGACGTATCCAGATGAGCGCGACGGGGGACAACGAACGTCAACACGGATCGGCAGGAGACAATGATCAAACACCGCGCACGAGAGAATCGCGGCCGGTGGTCATCGCGACTGCTGATCGGACTCATTCTGGCTGGACTCGCCTGGGTCGCGCGTCCACGGCGGGTTCGAGCGCGGCATTGAGCCAAACAATCGCTCGAAAACCCCGTTACGTATGGCGTCCTCGTGCGTTATATAGAGGGTAAACGTACTACCACGGGCGTCGCGACGACATCGCAGTCGAGCAACGTCCTCACGCCAGGAGAGGATCCGGTGCATCCCGCATCCGTGTCGTGCTGCGGGAACCGGGAGGGAAGGGACGATCTGTGGCACACCCGAAGCGCTTGCCGTCTGCACTGGCGGCGATCCTTGTCGTTGCCATGTTCGGCAGCGGACTATTCTTCAGCAGCGGCAGGGCCAAAGCCGCCGATCTGAGTACGCCGATTATCTATTTTTCCGAAACGGGCCATCACCTGAGCGGTGACTTCCTCAACACCTGGCAGGCGAACGGCGGCCTGATGACCTTCGGCTACCCGATCAGCGACCCGATCCAGCAAGACGGCATGACGGTGCAGTACTTCGAGCGTGCCCGCTTCGAACAGCATGCGGATGCCGCCGGAACCCGCTGGGCCGTTCAGGCAACGCTGCTGGGCACCTGGGCCGCGCAGAACATCACAGACAACCCCGCGTTCAAACCCTTCCCTGCTGATACGAGCACCGGTGGTGACGCTGGCCGCATGTTCTTTCCACAGACCGGCCACTCCCTGGCGTACGGCTTCAAGGACTATTGGGAGCAGCACGGCGGGCTCTACGTCTACGGCTACCCGATCTCCGAGGAGTTCCAGGAGAAGAACCCGGACACCGGACAGACCTACACCGTCCAGTACTTCGAGCGGGCCCGCTTTGAATACCACCCGGAGAATAAGGGCACGCCGTACGAAGTGCTCCTGGGCCGGCTCGGCGCCAGCTACGCCGCGAGCCGTGGTGTGGACACTGCACCTATCGCAAAATCGCCCGACGCCATTCTGGCCTCCTCCTCGGTGCTGGACTCGCGCTGGTCGAGCGCTATGCGCACGCAGGAAGGCTGGGCCATGGGCGTGGTGACGGCCGACAGCCTCTCGATCCGTTCAGCCCCGAGCCTGAGCGCATCGGTCGTCGGCACCACGTACAAGCTGCATCCGGTCGAGATTCAGGACATCGTCAATGGCGACGACGTCGATGGCGCGCCGATCTGGTACAAGATCGGGGACGGCCAGTTCGTGGCGGCCGCCTGGGTCGCACCCTTCGTGCCCCAGAAGGCGCCCGCAACCTACAGCGGTCACTGGATCGACGTCAGCCTGACCAACTTCTACGCCATCGCCTACAACGGTGATGAGCCGGTCTATGCCGCGATTATCACCGCCGGACGTGACGGGAAGACGCCGCTTGGTGTCTACCACATCCAGTATCGTGTCGAGGACGAGACGATGGACTCGGCCACGGTCGGTATCCCGAAGGGCGACCCGCACTACTATTACCTTGAGCACGTGATGTACACGCAGTACTTCAAGTCCGATGGGTTCGCGGTGCATGGCAACTGGTGGACCGCGCCGCAGAACTACGGAGGATTCACCAGCAACGGCTGCGTCGGTCTCCAGAACAACGACGCGCTCTGGTTCTGGAACTTCCTGAGCGTTGGGTCGACGGTCCAGATTCATACGTAGACCTGCTGGGGCGAACCGTCACAAAATATTCGAATTCATGGTTGGGGAGGACGTTGTGTCCTCCCGCCGTATTGCCGCTCGCGACGACAATCGACGGTTGCTTCCGGTCGGAGGCGTGATGGTGACATGGCGAAACATCCAGGCGGAAATATGGCTGCTGCCGGCGAGCGCCGCTGGGAGAACACCGCCAATCTACCCGGGATACCGTGGGATCGTATGCCTCAAGGGCATCGACGCGTACGTTGATTGTGAATTGAAATTCGACGTCGAACGATTGGAAGCGGGCGAACACCGTGTCGTCTGCATCTCGATGTGGGCCGGTGACATGCTTCCCGACTTGTCGGTGGGCCAGCCATTGGACATTCGTGAAGGACCGCGGGTCGTGGCGCGTGGCTCAATCCTCGATCCGGGCGGCTGCACGACTATACCAGCCGAATCGCCCTGACCAGTCATCCCACGTACGAACGTTCCCGACGATTTTGTTGAACAACGCAACCAACTATTGCCATAGTCACCGCTTCTTGCTTGACGTGGAGGTGACATTCGCGGATAGTCACCAAGTCACTGGATTCGTGTGCCGTGACACGCCCGTTGATCACGTAAGGAGGCTCAGCATGGCACGCTACCTTATTCAGGCCACCTACAACGCACAGGCACGCAAGGCGCTCGTTGCTCATCCAGAAGACCGTATATCGGGTGTCGCCACGCTCATGGAGCGATTGGGCGGCCGTTTGGAAAGCTTCTACTTCGCCATGGGTGAGTTCGACGTAGTCGCCATCGCTGATCTACCCGACGACGTCTCCGCGGCGGCGGGCGCGCTGGTCGTCACCGGCGCCGGACACCTTGCCGCCTACCAGACGACCAAACTGTTGACCGGCGACGAGATGATGTCGGCCCTGAACAAGGCCCACGGGCTGACATATGCCGCGCCAAGCGGTGATTGATCCAACGCATTGACACGCGACGTTTGCTACTGGAAGCCGGTCACTGATATGACCGGCTTTCGCTCGTAGTGCACGCTCAATCACGATGGCCCGCGCTAAACTCGCGATGAGGTGAACGCTCCAACAAACCCGTTGACCGCGTCGAAGACTACACCGACGCCGAGACCACGAAGAAGATGATGCCGAGGACCAGCGGTGGGAGTGACATGTGTAGCCAGCGCCGTGAGAGTCGCCCCGGCCCGCGGCGCTCGTGCCAGGCTTCCTCATAGACATATTGATCATGCGCCGTCGGTGGCCAGACCCGCGCCCGAGGCGTTCGGGGACCCCGGTAGGCCAGAATTGAAAGGAGCACGCCCTCGCCGAGGAGCACGAGTGAGGCAATCCCGAGCCACTGCGGCCACGACGCGCCAATAAACAGCACAGCCCCCGCGATCGCGGTCGTACCCACGGCCAATCCCAGTCCGATTCCGAGTCCACGTCGCGCGTTCTTCCAGAGCATGTAAGTGATCCCCAACCCGTCTTGCCGTCTACTCGCCTATTACTCGCGCGTGGCCACAACGATCGAGCCACCCTCTTTTCACCATACCACCGGATGAACCACGTGCCATAAACGACCAATGTGACCTTGTTGACTGGCGATCGACGGGTGACACGGTTCGGCGGTCATCGTATCCTCGCCGGCAGCACCGGAAAGTCCGCACCGGTGACATCGTCGTCTCGGTGACAACTCCATGAATGGGGCAGTGATGACTGATCTCACCCAAGCCATGCAAGCCTGGATCGACAAGCGAGCCTGAGGAGATGGCGGCGCTGCTGGTAGACCTGGTGGCAATGAACACCGAGAATCCGCCCGGTCGCGGGCTTGGCGCCTGCGGGCGAGCGCTGCGGGACGTCCTGTCGAATGCCGGCTTCTCGCCGGAATTGATCGACCTTCCGCCCAGCGGCGAACTCGAGGAACCGTGCATCATACGGGCCGAGGTCGGGCATGGATCGCGCACAATCTATTTCCACGGGCACTTCGACGTCGTTCCGGCTCAGAGTCCCGCGCAATTCGTCCCGAAGCGCCAGGACGGCAAGATCATCGGTCGCGGCACCGCCGACATGAAGGGCGGGCTGGTCAGCATGATCTACGGCGCGGCTGCTGCCCGGGAATTCGGGCTTCTCAACGACGGTCGGATCGTCTTTCACCTTGTCTGTGACGAGGAGACCGGTAGCGTGGCCGGCTCAGGCTTCCTTCGAGAGCACGAACTGATCGACCCACATGCTCTGGTCATGGTCACGACCGAGCCGACCGGCGGCGCTGTCTGGCATGCCAACCGGGGCGCGCTCACGCTGCGCGTCACCGTCCACGGCACGTCGGCGCATGTCGGCCAGGCACATCTCGGCGTGAACGCGTTCGAGCACATGCTCACCGTGGCCCAGCCGCTGGTCGACCTGGCTCATCAGATGCTGGACGAGCGCACGGAATTCAATCTCGAGCGCGATGACGCCCGTGGGTCGATGCTCGTGATCGGCGGGGCATCGGGTAGCGGCGCGAACTTCAACGTCGTGCCCGATTCGGCCTGGTTCTCGGTCGACTGCCGCTTCAACCCGGAATCCGAACTGGACGACGTCCTGGAACGTATTACCGGGGCCATCCACGACGCGGCGGAGCGCCTGGCAACAGAGATCTCGGTGGAGGTTCTGCAGCGTCAGCCGTCGGCTTCGACCAGGGTCGAGCACCCGGCGGCGCTGGCCCTGGCGAGGTGTGTCGAGGATGTCGAGGGAACGCCTCCTCGTTTTGAACTCTGCCCTGGCGTGCTCGAGACTCGCTGGTACGCCCAGCTGGGGATCCCTGCCTTCGCGTACGGCGGTGGACGCCTCGACGTGTCGCACGGCCCGAACGAATTCATCGACGAGTCAGCCATGCGCCGTTGCGCCGTCGTCTATGCGCACTTTGCCGGTGAGATGCTGAGAAGCTGACGGTCGCCGCCGTCTCATGACACTGGCTGGATTTGCTCGCCGTCAGGAGGGGACTTCCAACGCGAACTTCACGGCCTCGGAGGGTGCCAGTTGGTGTCCCCGGTTCCAGTCCGTCCGGTAGTCGCTCACTCCGAGCCGCTCCTCAACCTTCGCGCGGCACCGCTGTTCGGCTTCGCCATCCTCGTCGGTGGGCGACTCGATATCATTCGCAGCGCGGATGGAGTCGACCGCTCCAAGTAGCCGGGCCGCGCGGTTGGGATCGTCTCGCATCAGCGCGACCTGCGCCAGTGAGGCCATTGTCTGCGCCACCTGCACGATGCTCCCATGCTCAACCCGGAGTTCCAGGCTCTCACGCAGCTGATCCGCCGCGGACTGAGCGTCACCGACCTGAATGGCGACCATGCCGAGATTGTAGAGCGTCCAGGCTGTTCGCTCAGCGTCACCAATATCCTGAAAGAGCGCCAGGCCCTCGCGAAGGTAGTCCAGCGCATGCTCCGGATCGCCCTGGTAGCGCGAAAGCTCACCCAGACTCGTCAGCGAGATAGCGATGTTGAAGCGGTGACCAGCCGTCCGCCGGAGCGCAAGACCTTCCTCAAACAGACGTCGCGCCGTGCGATAGTCACGCCCGCGCATGGCGAGACCACCGAGGCCCGGTGATGGGGATCGCCATGCCGAACGGATCGCCGACGGAACGGAATGCCGCCAGGCTCTTCTCGTAGCATGCTCGCGCGGCCTCCGGGTCGGTCCGCGACATCGCATCACCCAGCATGAAGATGGCCAGTCCGTAGTCCCAGCGAAAGTCGTCGGAATCGAGACACTGCACACTCTCACTGAGCAAGGCACGCGCAGTGACGATATCTCCGCCGGAGAGGTAGGTGCTGCCAAGCTGATTCAGCGCCTGCCCCAGACTGCCGAGATCTCCCAGCAGGCGAAATCGCTGGACGCTCGCGGACAACAGGTCCCTGGCAGCCGCAAGGTCGCCCATGGCCCACGCCTGCTGACCAGTGGCATACGAGGCGCGTGCATACGCCCAGCTCGAGCGATCCGCACCCGGCCTGGCGAGCGCTTCCTCTCCCCAGGCACGTCCTTCTCGTCCTCGCCCGACCGCATCCCAAAACCAGAGAAGGTTGCCCACCATTTCAAGCGCGCGTTCCATCTCACCGGAGTCCAACAACCAGCGTAACGTGCTCCGAACGTTGTCGACCTCCAGTGCCACCAGGCGTGTCCAATTGAGCCGTTCCCCACTGCGCAGCTCGCGGTCCGCCGCCGCCACATAGTCGATCATGACCGAAGCCAAACGTCGACGGACGGTCGCCGCTTCACCGCTGGCGCTCAGCTCGCTCTCGGCAAACTCACGAATCGTGTCGAGCATGACGTACCACGAACGGCCATCATGGTCGCGTTCGAGCCGCACAAGACTGTTGTCGACCAACATGGCAAGCCCGTCGACGATGTCGATCGATGGTCCATCGTTCCCGGCACAGAGTTCCTCGGCGCGCACGAGGGTCCAACCACCGACGAAGACCGAAAGCCACCTCAACAGTCGCTGCTCCGGGGGAGGGAGCAGATCGTAGCTCCAGGCGATCGTGTCGCGCAACGCCTGCTGGCGCGGCGGGAGATCGCGCGGCCCGTGACTGAGCAGGTCGAGTCGCCGATGCAGGCGGACGGACAGCTCCTGCAGGGTCAGGTGTCGAGCGCGGGCAGCAGCGAGTTCGAGAGCGAGCGGTAGGCCATCAGAACGCCGGCAAATCTCGACGATTGCATCCAGATCCGCCCTGCTTAGCACGAAGCGCCGGTCAATCGCCGCCAGGCGCTGCAGCAGCAGCGCGGCAGACGGGTTGCGCGCGATGGCCTCCACGTCATCTGTCATGTCGGGAGCGGGAAGCGCCAGTGGTGACACCGCAAACTGGTGCTCGCCCGAAATCAGCAGTGCCGACCGGCTCGTCACAAGTATGGTCAGGCCTGGACACCGCATGAGCAGGTCGCGGACGACCGGCACGGCGGGCAGCAGGTGCTCGAAATTGTCGAGCAGGAGCAGAACTCGCTTGCGATCGAGGTACGCGGAGAGGCGCGTCAGCATCGGTTCGCTGCTGGAATCGGATAGCCCGAGCACGTGGGCGATTGAGGTGAGCACCAGATTAGGATCGCGCAAGGGCGCCAACGGCACGAAATAGACGCCGCCCGGATAGGCCGAGCCTATATCACGCGCAACCTCGATGGCGAGCCGTGTCTTGCCCACACCTCCGGGACCCATCAAGGTCACCAGCCGGACGTCCTCGCGTCGCAGCAGGTCGCGGAGCGCGTGGCAATCGGCTTGTCGCCCAACCAGGCCTGTGAGCTGAACCGGAAGGTTGGTCGATGAACCGGCGACCGTTGCCAGCGGCTGTTCGATCTCGTCGCGAGCGGCGGACAGAAGCATCGACCGGTCTTCATCGCTCAAGTCGAACGCATCCGCGAGCAGGCGCACAGTTTCGAAATACGGTCGCGATCGACGCCCGCGCTCGAGATCACTGATTCCTCGCGCGCTCAGTCCAGCCCGTTCCGCCAGTTCCTCCTGCGTCAATCCTGCAGCTGTACGAAGGCGCCTGAGAAGGTCTCCAAACGTCGTGGTGCGCTCCACCATCACCGCCGTTCTGCCCATCGTATCGCGTTCCGACATCGTGCGTTTCCTCAACCATACCGCACTTCCGGTCAGGCGAAGTGCGTGGGAAGTGCGTTGGAAGCGCGTGTGGTGAAGCCGGCCCCCGCTCCGCAAACTGGAACTCGTAGGCAATTGGTATCGCGAGCGGAAGGAAGAAGACGATGCAAGTTACGCGAACCCAGAACGCGGGTTCGACGAAGCTCGATCCAGCGGCGCTGCAGCAGTTCGAGGCACGGCTACACGGGGATCTGATCCAACCCGGGGATCCACAATACGACGAAACGCGGCGCGTCTTCAACGGCATGATCGATCGCTACCCCCGGATGATCGTCCGCTGCGCCGACGCGGCCGACGTCATCAGCGCGGTCGAACTTGCGCGTACCCAGGGACTCCCACTCTCCGTACGCGGTGGCGGGCACAACGTTGCCGGATCGTCGGTAAATGACGGCGGCGTGGTCATCGATCTCAGCCGCATGCGCGATGTCCGAATCGATCCGGCAACGCGCACTGCGCGGGTTGGAGGCGGCGCGACCTGGGCCGACCTGGACCATGCCGGTCACGCCTTTGGACTCGCCACGCCCGGCGGCCAGGTCTCTTCGACCGGAGTCGGCGGTTTGACGCTCGGTGGCGGCATCGGCCACCTCAGCCGCAAGTATGGGCTTTCGATCGACAATCTCCTGTCCGTCGACGTCGTCACGGCCGATGGCGCGTTCGTCACGGCGAGTGCCGACGAGCACGCGGATCTCTTCTGGGCCATGCGCGGAGCCGGCGGCAATTTCGGTGTCGCCACCTCGTTCGAGTTCCGCCTGCATCCGGTGGGCATGGTCTTCGGTGGCCCAATTATCTATCCGGTAGAGCGCGCGCGCGAAGCGCTTCGGCTCTACCGCGACTTCCTGGCAAATGCCTCAGAAGATCTGAACGCGGTCTTCGCCTTCCTGATCGTGCCACCCGGACCGCCGTTCCCGGAGAATCTCTGGCACAAGACGATGTGCGGAATGATGGTCTGTTACACCGGACCGCTCGAGCAGGCTGACAGCGTCGTCCAGCCACTGCGCGATTTTGGACCGGCCGCGCTGGATCTCATGGGACCGATGCCATATCCAGTGCTGCAGTCGCTGTTCGACCCAATCGCACAGCCCGGGCTGCAACAGTACTGGAAGGGTGACTTCATCACGGATATCACGGACGAAATGATCGACGTGCACGTGCGCTACGGACCGCGGATCCCGACACCAACCTCGATCGTCCACCTCTACCCAGTGAGCGGTGCGGCCAGCAGAGTGGGGGCTGGCGAAACGGCGTTCGCCCACCGGGACGCGAAATTCGTGCACATCATCGGCGCGGCGTATCCAGATCCGGCTGATACACCAACGAACGTCGCCTGGGTGCGTGAGTACTGGTCGGCACTCCGGCCGCATGTCTCTGGAAGCTACGTCAACTTCCTGATGGACGAAGGAGACGCGCGGGTACGCGGATCGTACGGCGACAACTACGACCGTCTCGTGGCGTTGAAGCGATGCTACGACCCGAGCAACCTCTTCCGCATGAATCAGAATATCCGGCCGAACGACTCCATCGACAAGTGAGCAGATAGACCGACTCATGCACCGTCACAGAAAGGTTCAGAGGGATGGAAACGACGACCACGAAACGCCAGAACCCTGCACATCTGACGCCGTCTGACCGCGAGCGATTCTCTATCTTTGACGATGAGGTGAGCGTGAAGGTGACCGGGCGGGAAACGGACGACGCGTACGCGATCCTGACGATCACCACCGCGCCGGGTGGCGGTCCGCCGCTCCACGCGCATCACGCCGCGGAGACCTTCGTCGTCCTCTCCGGCGAATTTGCCTTCACTCAGCGAGACGCAGTGGGCGCTTCGACCGTCCGGGGCGGCCCGGGCTGTGTGTTTCACGCCCCGGCGGACACCGTCCATCGCTTCGAGAACGTCAGCCTAGTCCCGAGTACGGTGCTAATCGTGTCCGAACCAAAGTTGCTCGATTTTCTGCGTGAGGCTGGCCAAGCATTCCCGCAGGGGTCCGAGCCGAACATGGAGAAGATGCTCGAACTCAACGCCAAGCACGACATCAACGTCTTCTACACTGGAGAAGGTTCACGTCCGGAACCGCCCAAAGACGGTGCAACCAGCGCCGCCGCCCGCGCCCTCGCCTGGCGCTTTGCGGAGGCCAATCGTGCGCTGATCGGAGTCCTCGAGCAATGCACGCCCGAGCAATGGCGAGCGATCTGTCCTGACACGGGCTGGACGGTCGCGGTTCAGGCGCATCACCTCGCGGTCGAACATGGTTATATCTCTGGGGTGCTACGGCAGATCGCGGAGGGCCGGCCGCCAGCGCTCACGACGATGGATCAGGTGGACGAAGCCAACGCACGCCACGCGGAAGCGTTCGCCAACGTCTCGCGATCAGAGACGATCGCGCTGCTACGGGAAAACGGCGCGGTCGCGTTCGAGACCTACCGGCGCATGAGCGACGCGCAACTCGCCCACGACGCGACGCTGCTCGTTGGCGCTCCACCGTCGACGGTCCAGGGATTGATCGAATACATCGCGATTGGTGAGATCGAACGCCACGGCCGGGCCATTCGTGAAGCAGTCGGAGCACCGAGCTAGCGTGCATCTCACCTACAGATAGCGGATAGCGGACTCCCGGCAGTCAATGACAGGAGTCCGCTGGTGTTTTCGACGACAAGCAATCACCCCGCCCGTCGTGCCAGCCGTTGCACCAGGATGGCGTAGGCGGCGACAGCCCAGACGGCCATTACCACGAAGGAGAGCCAGATATGGGTGAAGAACCGTTCGCCGCTCAGGCTGTTGATCATTACCTTGGTCGCCTGGCTGGTCGGGATCGCGTCGAATATGCCCTGAACCCAGCCGGGCACCGGCAGTCCCACCGCGAAGGCCGGCGCCAGGATCGGCAGCAACACGACGCCGCCCCAGGTGTTCAGCTGGTTGGCGCTGCGGAAGAGTCCGCCGATCAGCAGTCCAAACCCGATCAGCGTGACGCTCAACGTCAGCACAGCGAGCGCGAAGAGCGCAACCTGTTGGGGCGCGAGGCGGGTCAGTGAGACCATGATCGTAACCGCCAGCGCGATGTAGGTGAGCCCGACGAGCGCCTTGGCCACCACGATGTCGAAATATGAGGCGACCAGGACCAGGGCATCGATAGTGTGCTTCTCGACCTCCTCGGTCAGGATGATCGGCACCGCAAGCATTGCGATCATCCCGATCTCCATCACGATGGCGACGAGCACGAAGTACTTCCGCACGCCCAGCCGGTCGAAGATCGCCTGGCTCGTCACCTCACCGGCCGATGCCCGGGTGATACTGACCTGCGCTACCGGCTGTCGCCCCACCATGCGGTTGAGCGCGGCGTCAATCACCGCGGAAACGTAGTCACCGCCCACACTGGAGCTTTGTGGCATGAGCACCGTCAACGGCGGCGACGAACCGGCTTGCGCCGCGGCATCGAACCCCTGCGGGGCAATGATGCCGATATCGGCCTTCTTGTTGCCGATGGTCGTCCGCACGGCTTCGGCGCTCGACTCCTGATTGAGTGACAACTGGACCGTTTCGCCGACAACGGCCTGGATATTCTGGACCAGTTGCGTCGAGCCAGGAACGTAATAGGCGAGTGTCGCCTTGGGCTTGGGCGTCGTGTCCTGGAACATGAAGTTATAGAGGATACCGATGCCGATCGGCACCAGGATCGCCACCAGAACACGCGAGTCCCGGATCGCGTCGCGAAGGTCCTTGCGATAGATCGACCGAATCATGCGCCAGTGCATGTGCATCTGAAGTCCTCTGATTACAGCGGCCGGCCAGCCAGTTCGATGAAGACGTCTTCCAGCGTCCCCTCCTGCGAGTGAACCGTCAGCACGTCGCCATGCTCCATCCAGGCAGCCAGTCGCTCGGCGTCGCTCGAGTCGTCCAACCGCAGCGTCTCTTCCTGCCGGTTCTTCAGCAGGACGACGGCGGTCCGCTGGCCATAGCGCAGCTTCAACTCGCGCGGCGTATCGAGCGCCACGATTTTCCCCTGACTCAGAAACGCCACCCGGTGGCAGAGCTCATCCGCCTCCTCCATATAGTGGGTGGTCAGGAAGACGGTCGTTCCCTCATGGCTCAGCCGTGCCACCAGGTCGCGCAGCTCGCGCGCCGAAGAGGGGTCGAGACCGCGGGTCGGCTCGTCGAGAAAGAGCAGCTTCGGGCTGTTCACCAGCGCTCGCGCCACCAGCAGGCGCTGCTTCATACCGCTCGAGTAGGTTTTGACCTTGCGGCTGGCCGCCTCCGACGCCAGCTCGACCATGTCGAGCAGTTCATCCACCCGGCCGGCCGGAGCGGCATACAGGTCCGCGAAGAGTTGGAGATTCTCACGCCCGGTCAGCCGGTCGTAGAGATTGGGCTCTTCAAAGACGAGGTTGATGAGCGGCTTGACCCGATCCAGCTGATGGACGACGTCGAAGCCCGCGATCCGGGCGGTGCCCGCGGTTGGCAGGGTGCGACCGGTCAGCATACGGATCGTCGTCGTCTTGCCCGCGCCGTTATGGCCAAGCAAGCCAAAGATCTCGCCCTCAGCAACGTTGAAGCGAATGCCGTCGACCGCGTGAACGTCGCCATAGTACTTCTCGAGGCGGTCCACCTCGATCATCGCGGGCGTCGCGCCCATCTCACCACCCTTCGAGTCTGTCACTGTGCGGGTCACCAGCCGATGGCGTAGGCCATCCGGCGTGGATCGGCGGCTCCGGTCAGCATTCCTCGTTCATGATCGACGACGATGGCGCAGAGGGAACCTGCCCGCGGTTCCCAGTCGGCCCACGGCTCGACCCGGTGACCGAGACGACTCAACTGGGCCAGCACATCCGGACGAATCCGGGACTCAGCATTCACGAGCCCCGGCGAGTAGGGATGGGGCGCACTGGATCGCGGGAAATTAAAGCTGGCGACGCGCGGGGCCTCAATCGCTGCCTGCGGTTCCATGCCGTGATCGATCAGGTTGACCAGCAGCTGCACCATCGCCTGTGGCTGCACATCGTTACCCGGCGTGCCATACGGCGCGAAGACGCGGCCATCTTTCATGATCAAGCCAGGACTCGGCGTCAAGCGCGGTCGCTTTCCAGGGGCCAGGACACTCGGATGTCCTTCCTCCGTCCAGGATTGAACGCCGCGGCCGGAGACGATGAAGCCGAGACCGGGGACGACCGGCGTGTTCGTCACGCCGTCGCTCGGCGTCGCCGAAAAGACGTTGCCCGCTTCGTCCACGACGCAGAGATAACTCGTGTCCGGATCGACCTTTGCCCGGAACGTACGTGGATTGGTTGACGGGGATCCGGCATGAGGGCCGGAACCAGGCTGGAACTCCCACGGGTCTCCCGGTTCCGGCATCTCTCCAAATGCGCGGTCGACCATGATCCGCTCACGCCAACGCGCGGCATAACCCGGATCGAGCAGTCCATCGATGGGCACGTCCACGAACTTCGGATCACCGTAGTAGCGCTCACGATCGGCGAAGGCGGCGTCCAGCGCCTCGACGATCAGGTGCAGCGCCTCCGCGGAGTTATGGCCGAGGGTAGCGAGGTCGTAACCGTCCAGAATCGCCAGCGCCTGTGGCGCAACCGGCCCCTGGCACCATGGACCACAGCTATAGATGTCGTAGCCGCGATAGCGAGCCGAAACCGGGCGCTCAACGTCCACATGGAACGACTTCAGATCCGCAAGCGTCAGGAATCCACCCTGTTCCGCGAAGAACCGCGCCACCCGCTCCGCGATGTCGCCCGTGTAGAAGCGGTCGCGCGCCGCCTGAATACCGGCCTCGCGGCTGACGTGCCGGGCTCCCGCCTCGGCTTCGGCCAGCATGCGCAGCGTACGAGCCAGGTCCTTCTGCACGAATCGCGAGCCAGAACGAGGAGGTGTGCCACCTGGCAGGAAGATCTCGGCGCTGGACGGCCACTGGGCGATGCGGGCGGCATCGGCGGCGATGTTGGCGCAGAAGAACTCGTAGGCTTCAAACCCGTTCTCGGCCAGCTCGATGGACGGTGCGGCGACCTGGGCGAAGGTGAGCGTGCCGAAGTCGCGCAGCGCGGTGGTCCAGGAGTCGATCGCGGCGGGCATGACGCAATGGTGAACGGCACCGGTGATCCGTCCACCGTGCTCGCGCCGGAAATACTCCGGGGTCGCCGCCTCCGGCCAGGTGCCGAGCCCGCTAATCGTGTGGATTCCGCCCGACTCCGCGTGGTAGAGGATCGCCGGCGCCACGCCGCCGATATTGGTCATGTCGGGCTGGAGCACATTGGTGCAGAGCCCGGCCGCGACCCCGGCGTCGATCGCGTTGCCGCCCATTTCCAGTATGCGAACGGCCGCCATCGTAGCCAGATAGTGACCGGCCGCGGCCACGTAGTGACGCCCGGTGATGGCCGGGCGAAACGTTGCTGGTGGCGGGAATCCAGCCATGCGAACCTCCTCTACTGGCGCTGAGCGAAACGTCCGGGATCGAAGGGGGCCAGGTCGGCGGCAGGCTGGCCGCGCATGATGCTTTCGGCCAGCACCTCCGACGAGGCCGGCGCCAGCAGGGCCCCAGCGCGGAAATGCCCGGTGCAGGCCCAGACGTTGTCGAAACCTGGGAACCGTCCCAGGATCAGTCCGCCATCTTCAGATGCCGGCCGCAGACCTGCCCAGAGCGAGACGAGCCGCCCCTGGCTCAGGCTGGGTGTGAGGCGGTCGATCAGAGCGGCCAACCAGTCGATCCCGGCCGGGGTTACCTGCGCCGCGAATCCAGCGTCGTGCTCTTCGGTCGCGCCGACCGCGATCGTGCCGTCAGCCCGCGGAACGAGATAGCCACCCTCCCCCTGGATGACTCCGGTGATTGGCTGAGGTGCGTCGGCGATGGCGATCATCTGCCCACGAACCGGACGCGTCGGAATCGGCATTCCGAGGTCGTTCGCGAAGAGGCGGCTCCAGGCACCGGCCGCGATGACCACGGCTCCCGCGTCGACGTCGCCCTCCAGCGTTCGCACCCCAACCGCCCGGCTGCCATCGACGCGGACGTGGATGACCATCGAATGCTCGCGAATCTTGGCGCCACGAAGCGCGGCCGCGCGGGCCAAGCCACGAGCGAACTCACCCAGGAGCAGGCTCGAGGCGTCCGGATTCAGCAGACCTCCACTGAATCCGTCCTCTTCACGGCGAAGGGCAGGCTCGCGCTCATACAGCGCACCTCCCTCCAGCCATTCGGCGGCGAATCCGTGTTCTTGCTGCCAGCGCAGCGTCTCTCGCAGACGGTCGACACCGTTGCCTCCGGCCACGTGGACAATGCCCCGGCTGGTCCAGCCGGTCGACACCCCACTCGCCTGCTCGATCTCCTGAACCAGCGCGGCATAGCGGCGATAGGAGCGGACTGCCAGGTCGGCTTTGGCCCCATAGCCCGGAGTAGGTGGCGAGATGATCCCCGCCGATGCCCAGCTCGCCTCACGCGCCAGTTGATCGCGCTCTAGCAGCATTACGCTGGCGCCACGCTGCGTCAGGTCGTATGCCAGTGCGCAGCCCATGATGCCGCCACCGATAATCGCCACATCGGGGCTCGTCGTCCCGGAGTTCGACTGGCTCATGTTCACCCTCATTTTCAGATTCCCGACTATCCTTCGCCCAGCAGAGGGTACGGCGTTGGGTGCTGGAGCGCAACGGGAACAGCGGATCTTGGGAGGAGACAGGAAAGGGGCCGCGAGGCGGCCCCGGCGGCGGTTCCCGAGATGACGTCAGTGCGGTCGAAACATGCCTGGGTGGGCGTGCGGCGGCACGAAGCGGGCCACGTTTCCTTGCGCCACGTAGTCGTGCACCTTCTTGATGGCGATGTTCAACCGCTCGAGCGAGCGCTCCTTGCCGAGGACACGCAGAGTCTCGAATAGGCCCGGCGCGATGGTTCGGCCAGTCACCGCCACGCGA
Source organism: uncultured Chloroflexia bacterium (assembly GCA_963728335.1). Classification (GTDB taxonomy): domain Bacteria; phylum Chloroflexota; class Chloroflexia; order Thermomicrobiales; family Thermomicrobiaceae; genus CALAGB01. The sequence goes on along the minus strand of CAVSJP010000002.1, from coordinate 938,977 downwards.
ATCGGCATGAAGAGCTGACCGGCTTTCAGATCGAGCACTTTAGCCAGCTCGCGTAGCTTCAGCTGGACGTCGTCCTCATCGTTGAGATCGGACCCCTCGATGACCGCGGCCACCAGCTTCAGTGCTTCCTCGACCTCCTCCGGATGATCCTTACGGGGGATCAGGTTGTCCGGATCGTAATCCGGCAGCTCGTCGACGAAGAAGAAGTCGGTGTCCTCGACGACCTCGGTCAGGACCCGGACGCGATCCTTGACCAGGGCGACCACCTCTTTGACGTAGGCGAACTCGTCCGACGACGGATCATTGGCCGCGTCGGTCACCAATCCCGCCTGCTGCAAGTAGGGCACGCTGCGCTGAGCAAAATCATCGAGTGTCAAGACGTGATTGATGTACTTCTGATTCATCCAGAGCAGCTTATCGAAGTCGAATCGGGCCGGGCTCGGATGCACGTCGGACAGCTCGAATTTCTCGATCAACTCCTCGCGGGTGAACATCTCCTGATCGCCGGAGGACCAGCCAAGCAAGGCCAGGTAGTTGATCATCGCCTCGGGCAGGTAGCCGTTCTTCTTGTACTCCAGCACGCCGACCGAACCGTCACGCTTGCTCAGCTTTCCCTTGCCGTCCGGCCGGAGAATGACCGGCGGGTGGGCAAAGATCGGCGACTCCCAGCCAAAGGCGTCGTAGAGGAGCACATGCAGCGGTGACGACGGAATCCACTCCTCGGTCCGGGTGACGTGGGTGATCTCCATGAAGTGATCGTCGATGACCACCGCCAGGTGATAGGTCGGGAAGCCGTCCGACTTCAACAAGACGGCGTCCTGCAGCACCTTGTTCTCGAACTCGATGTTGCCGCGAATCAGGTCGTGCACCACCGTGACGCCACTCTCGGGCACCTTCAGTCGGATGACCGGCACGATCCCCTGCGCACGATACTCCGCCACCTGCTCCGGTGTCAGATTGCGACAGTGGCGATCGTATCCGGGCGGCTCACCGCGCTTACGCTGCTCGTCGGTGACCTGCTTGAGCCGCTCTTCGCTGCAGAAGCACGGGTAGGCGTGACCGTGCTCGACCAGCCAGTTGGCCTGCTCCTGGTAGAGCGGCAGGCGCTCGCTCTGGATGTACGGGCCAAAGGGACCGCCCACTTCCGGACCCTCGTCCCAATCCAGTCCGAGCCAGCGAAGTGCCTCGACGATGCCCTGCATGCTCTCGTCGACGAAGCGCTTCCGGTCGGTGTCCTCGATGCGCAAGATGAAATCGCCATGATGGTGGCGCGCAAAAAGCCAGGTGAAGAGGGCCGTCCGTGCCCCTCCGACGTGAAGATCGCCAGTGGGACTCGGAGCCATTCGCACCCGGACGCGCCGGTTGGTTGTAGTCAAAATTGGTCTCCCTCGGTCAACGGCGTGCGTTCCTTGAACAGTCAAGTATGGGCCAGATTCGTGATTCGATCAAGGAGATCGCCAGTTCCAGACGAATCCCTGATACTATTGAAGGTTGGATGAAGGTTGGACCATTTGGTTTGACAATCGTGAGATCTGTATCGAAATGGAGTGTTCATGCAAGACGAAGCGATGGATAAGGTGGCGATGGTCGTCATGGCGCACCCAGACGACGCGGAGTTCTCCTGTGCGGGATCCGTCGCCACCTGGACGCGTGACGGCTGGGACGTCTACTACGTCATCGTCACTGACGCGTCAGGCGGCGGTGAGGACCTGGCCACGACGCTGAGCCTCGACGCGCGACGTGCGACGACCGAGACACGACAGAACGAGCAACGCGCCGCGTGTCAGATCCTCGGAGCCAAGGACGTCACCTTCCTCAACTATCGTGACGGCACCATCGAGCCATCGCTGGAACTGCGTCGCGATATCACGCGCCTGCTGCGGACCTACCGACCGTCGCGGGTCGTCTGCCAGTGTCCCGACCGGGTCTGGACGCCGAGCTACTCCATCGGACGCCATCATCCGGATCACCTGGCCGTCGGAGAGGCCGCGATGGCGGCGATCTACCCGGCCTCCCAGAACGCCTGGGATTTCCCTGAACTGCTGGCCGAAGGACTGACTCCCCACAAAGTGAGCGAGGTGCTGGTCTCCGGCGCGCCGGTCATCAACTACTACATCGACATCAGTGAGACGGTCGACCTCAAGATCAAGGCACTCCAGGCGCACGAGAGCCAGCTTGGCGACCACTTTGATGAGATCGAAAAGTGGGTCAAAGAGTGGACGGCGAAGAACGGTGAAGAGCATGGCGTGCAGTACGCCGAGGTGTTTCACCGCTTCGAGAACCGGTAGAGGACGCTCGCTCACCGGCTCGGATCAGCATGGATAACTGACCGACGGGTGTGACGAGTCGTGGGACCTCGTTTCGACGTACGCATGGGCGTTCACCGGGATCGTATAGGGAGATCCTTCGCTTTGCTCAGTAGTGGAACACGTGGATTTTGGCTCCGATCGGACACGTGTCATCCTGAGTAGTCTGTCACTATAGATTTTGGCATCCGGAGAGCAACATCGTGACCCTGTCATTCTGAGCGATGGTTCTTCCCCTCCAGTGGAGGGGGAGTTCGTGGGGGAGATGGCAGCGCAGTCGAAGAATCTCTTCGTTCTGGACGCGTCTCTGGCTGGTCAGAACGGAGAGATCCTTCGCGCGGCGCTCAGGATGACATGGGGACGAACGGTGCCACATTCCCCGTGGTCGACTCCTGAGCCCCAGCGAAGAATCGCTCTTCACGTGACCGGCCATCCCACCCTCTTGAATGTCCCCAAAACCGCCCGGAGGAGCACGACAGCGCCACAGCTCCCCAGAATCGAGGCAGCCGTCCTGCGAATCTCCGTTCCAGTAATCCGGTTCGAGTGAGAGGAACGAGGCAATGAGTGGTGAGTTGAAGATCACAACGGCGGACGGAGTGACCTACTGGTTCGGACGAGACGATCGCTTCCCGGACGAGGTTCGGGTCTATGGTTCGGATCCGCGTCACTGGTCGTACATGCCGACCAGCGAAGCCCGCAATCTGGTGCGCCAGAATCTGACGGGGGACAGTGAAGTGCAGCAGGGCGACGCCGAGCGCTTTTTCTGGGCCGAAGAGGGTGAGTCGATCGGCGACTAAGCACGCGACACCCGCGCGTACAACCGGGCTATAATCATCCTCAGGGTTCAACCCAGGCGGAGGAGAGAGCGTGTCGGACGATCTGCAGCGACTGCTTCGATACATCGTCCAACATTACACGTGGCGAGAAGAGGCGAAAGATATCGAGCTCGATGCGTCGCCGCTCGAGCAGGGCAGCGATATCGTGGCCAGTCGCAGGCGGGTGCTGCGCGAAGTCCAGCAGCGCGCCGATCTCCTTGCCGATGCCTTTCGGGACGGCTTGAAACGCGCCAGCGACGCGCACCGCGCGGGCGGCGACGCGATCTCACTGGACGATCGCGTACCGGAGGACAATCGCATCGCCGATGCGATGATCCACTTTCTGGTCGGACCTGGACTGGCCCATTCGACCACACGCGAAACCGAACCGCTTCATTACATCTACACGGTGTCGGTCGATTGGACCCGGCTCAATTCTGTCGCGCGCGACGCCCGGGTTGATCTGGGCGCGATTAAGTAGGGATTTTGAACGAGCAGTCATCCGAACCGAACGGAGCACTCTGGCGCCCAGTCATTTGGGATGACAAACGTGCCGAATCGGCCGCCAGTTCGCTACGTGTTACCTTTCACGATCTGGATCTCCTCCGACTTGCATTGACGCATCGCTCATACTTGAACGAGCAGGGGATCGAGCAACTCAAAGCGGTCCATCATTCGAACGAGCGGCTCGAGTTCCTCGGCGATTCGATTCTCGGCATGATCACAGCTGAGTTCCTCTACGCGCGGTATCCGGATGCCCCGGAAGGGATGCTGACGGCCTATCGCACCGCACTCGTCCGAACTGAGACGCTCGCTGACTGGGCACGCGGCTTCCAAATCGATTCGTGCATGTACCTGGGTCGTGGCGAGTCATCGGAGGACGGGGAAATCCGCGATCGCATCCTGGCCGGAGCGTTCGAAGCGGTGATCGCGGCGATCTACGTGGACCAGGGGCTCGAGGCAACGCGGGATTTCCTCACAGGGCTCCTCGAAGTGGACGCCGGCGAGATCATCACCCTCGGACAGGAGACGAACTACAAGGGGCGCTTGCAGGAGTTCGTTCAGGAGTGGAAGCGCATTACCCCGGTATATAACACGCTGTCGGTCGAGGGACCGGCGCATGATCGGACATTCACGGTGGAGGTCGTGGTAGACGGGCAATCGCTCGGCATGGGGTCTGGCACCAGCAAGCGCACGGCGCAGCAGGTGGCGGCGCGACGAGCATTGGACCGGCTGACGACAGAAGGAGTGATCGGGAGCCATGAGCGGCCTCTACGATGAACTGACGATCTTCAGTGGGAACGCAAACCCGGACCTGAGCCAGGAGATTTGCTCCTACATCGACATTCCGCCCGGACGTATCGAGGTGTTCAACTTCAGCAACGAGAACATCTTCGTCCGCATCGGGGAGTCAGTGCGTGAGAACGACGCCTTCGTGATCCAGTCCCTCAGTTCACCGGTGAACACCAGCATCATGGAACTGCTGATCATTATCGACACGCTCAAGCGCTCCTCCGCCGGACGCATCACCGCGGTCATCCCCTATTACGGCTACGGACGAACCGATAAGAAGGACCAGCCGCGCGTGCCGATTACAGCCCGGCTGATCGCCGACATGATCAGCGTAGCCGGGGCAAATCGTGTCCTGACCGTCGACCTGCATGCCGGTCAGATTCAGGGGTTCTTCAATATCCCGGTCGACGAACTGACCGCCATGGGCATCGTCGCGCGCTACTTCGTCGAAAAGCGATTGCCGAATCCGGTCGTGGTTTCACCGGACCTTGGGAATACCAAACGAGCCCGAAACTTCGCCGAAGAGATCGATGCCACCCTCGCAATCATCGAGAAGCGCCGCATCGGCAACCACGACAAGAGCGAGACGCTCAACCTGATCGGTTCGGTCGAAGGATGCCAGGCCGTTCTCGTCGACGATGAGATCGACACCGCCGGGTCGATCACGCAGGCGGCCCAGGTCTGCATCGACCACGGCGCGACCGAGGTCTACGCCACCGCGACGCACCCGGTGCTCAGCGGCCCGGCGATCGAGCGGCTGGCGATGAGTCCGATTCGCGAGGTGGTGGTAACCAATACCATCCCGCTTCCCCCCGAGAAACGGATCGACAAGATCACCGTCCTCTCCATCGCCCCGCTGTTGGGAGAGTCAATCCAGCGCATTCACACCGGAGCCAGCGTCAGCCTGGCCTATCGAAGTACGCAGCATACGCGGGGACTTCGCTAGACGGTCGGTGAGGCGAGCCTTGACTATTAAGTCACAGCGATGGCAGAGTTGTCCCCGCTTGTATCGACGATGACTGAACGTTCGGCCAGGCGCCGGAGGCTCGTCGCGCGCGTCATCCCAGGAAGGCCCTGAACGTGCCTCGTTACCGCTCCCCGTACTCACGACGCCCGCCTTCTCGCAACGTCGTTCCGAAGCTTGTCATGAGCTTGATGGGCCTGATGATCGTCGTCCTGGCGCTGTTTCTCGTAGCCGACCGTCTCGGCAACAGAAATGAGCCTGCGGGACTTATCCCAGGCAGCTCGAACGGCTCGCCGGTCGCCCAGCAGCCCTCATCCACGAGTAGCGGGAGCAGCGGCACCCAGGCGGCAGGCGTGAACGCGACTCCCACGGCAGTCAATACGGCCGCGCTCAAGACGCCCGCTGATGTCGCTACGACCTATGTCAACCTCTGGTCCTCCGGCAATTACAGCGGGATGTATCAGCTCCTCTCCACCACGTCGCAGCAGGTGATCAACGAGAAGGACTTCGTCGACCGTTACAACGGCATCAACACGGAGGTCGGTGAGACCGCGGTCAAAGCCACCGTGAATGGCAACCCGCCCGAGACGCTGACGCGCATCCCGATTCACGTGGTCTGGCAGACCGGCAAGGTCGGAGAGATCCAACAAGATAACGTGCTCACACTGGTGCAGGATAGCGGTGCCTGGCGCGTCGACTGGACCCCGTCGATGATCTTTGCCGATCTCGGCGATGGTTTCGTCCGCTGGATTCCAGATGTCCCGCAACGCGGCCGCATCCTCGACCGCAAGGGCCGTCCGCTCGCCAGCCTGGGCACGATCACCAAAGTCGGCATCGTGCCAGGCCAGATCAAAGACGAAGCATCGCTACTCCAGCAGTTGAGCCAGATTCTCGGCATGCCACAGGACCAGATCAAGGCGCTCTACTCCAGCGGGCAGCCGGACTGGTTTATGCCGATTCGCAGCTATCCCGACAATATCGACCCCAACCTGCTCAAACAGTTTCAAGCAATTCCGGGTGTCGTGCTGCAGAAGTGGCCCGATCGCGTCTATCCAGCCGGACCCGCTGCCGCGCAGATCACCGGTTACCTGAGCGAGGTAACCGCCGACGAACTGAAGACGCTGTCGCAGAATGGCTACGGCCCCGGTGACCGGATCGGCCGCGCCGGGCTTGAGGCCTGGGGCGAGAAATACCTGTCCGGGAAGCGCGGTGGGCGCATCGTCATCACTGGGCCGGACGGCACCGAACGCACCACCATCGCGTCGGTCAAGAGCGAACCTGCCGACGACATCGTCACGACGATCGACCTGGACATCCAAATTGCGGCGGCCAAAGCCCTGGGTGACAAGTGGGGCAGCGTCGTCGTGCTCGATCCATCCAACGGCGCCATCCTGGCGATGGTCAGCAACCCGACCTTCGATCCCAACCAGTTCATCCTGGGCGTGTCCAATCAACAGTGGGCCGATCTCAACGACCAGACCAAGCGCCCGCTGGAGAATCGCGCGGCCCAGCAGGCCTACCCGATCGGATCGACCTTCAAAGTCGTGACCATGGCCGCTGGCATGCAGTCGCTCGGCCTGACCGAGCAGAGCACGTTCAACTGTCCCGCGAGCTTCTCGCTGCCGAATTCGAACCAGAAGTGGCATGACTGGAGCGCCAACGGGCAGGGAACGCTGACCTTGCACAATGCATTGGTCCAATCTTGCGACACGGTCTTCTACCAGATTGCCGATCAGCTCGACAAAAAGGGCGAAAACATCCTGCCTGACGCCGCCAAAGCGTTCGGCTTCGGCTCGCCGACCGGGCTGCAGGAACTCCCCGAAACCGGTGGCGTCGTGCCCGGATCCGGAGTGGAAGCTGCAGACGGTTCACGACTACTGGGCGCGTGGCGACGCGATCAACCTGTCTATCGGCCAGGGCTACTTCCTCGCCACGCCGCTGCAGGTGGCCGATGCCTACGCGGCGATCGCCAATGGTGGAACGCTCTGGACGCCGTATATCGTGCAGGAGGTCAAGAGCATCGACGGAACCGCCGTCTATACCGCCAAACCGAAGGAGCGCGGCAAGCTCCCGGCCACAGCCCAGCAACTGGCCGCGATCCGCTCCGCGCTGTCCGAGGTAACCACGGCGGCGAACGGCACGGCCGCGGGACTCTCGATCGCCAAGCCCTTCGCCGGTGAGACGCATTCGGTCGCGGGCAAGACCGGCACGGCCGAGAGCGACACGAAGGATCCACACGCCTGGTTCGCCGAGTTCAGCCCGGCGGAGGGCGCCAAGATGGCCGCGGTGGCGATGGTCGAGCACGGCGGTGAAGGGGGTGACGTGGCAGCGCCAATCGCCCGCCAGGTGGCCGACGCCTATTACGCCGCGAGTCCGTAAGCGAGGGCAACTCGGACCAGTCATTCTTCGTCTTTTGGCAATCGTTCGACAAAGACATGTTTTGTAGGGGAGCGCCTTGTGTGCTCCCGATTTCGTTTGCGGCGGTCCGAGGACTCGATCACGCGCGTCGCGGTGGGGCTGTCCAGGCTGTCCAGCGCGCCGTCTCAGAAGACGACGCCAATAGCCCGCCGCGAGACGAAGATTTCGACACGCGATTCTGAGACGCTCTACGGACGATGAGAACGAGGCTGAAAACCGCGCCGTACCGGGCATTTATCGCGCTGGGCCGACAACTGAAGGGTTGGTTGTCTAATGACGGTTCGGAAGAGTTCGGGATACGGAGGTTAAAAGAGACTGTCTGCTCCCTTCACCATACACTTAAATCGGTCACATGACCGTGAGTAGCACGCGTGTGCCACCTCCGATGAACTGGGCCGATCGATAGCAAGATGCTCAGGCGACTCGCCTCGTTTCAATCTACCGACCAATCAGCGGATCCAACGGCTCGGGCGGCCACCTTCTGCCGATTGCACCAGATGAAGGCCGATTCCCACATCGTCCAACGTAGACCCAACCAATTTGCCTTCTCTACGATAGTACAGGTAAGGGGGTGTCGATTGGACGAGGGCGACGCAATTGCCCGGCTCAAGCACGGTGACGTCAGCGCGCTCGCGCCACTGGTTCGTCGCTATCAGTGGGACGCCGTGCGTGCCGCGACGCTCATCACCAGGGATCGCCATCTTGCCGAAGAGATCGTGCAGGAGGCCTTCGTTCGGGTGTATGAACGTATCGACCAGTTTGACTCCGAACGCCCGTTTGCGCCCTGGTTCTTTCGGATCGTCACCAACGATGCCGTGAAGCTTGCGCGGCGATCGAGCCGGCAACCGGCTCTCGGCCGGGACGTCGGAGTCGACACTGATTCCCTCATCGATGCAACACCGGATCCGGAGGACCTCGCCGTCATGCTGGAACGCTCGGAATCGATCGCCCAGGCGCTCGATCAGCTTCCGCCAGAACAGCGTGCGGCGATTGTGCTGCATTACTACCTCGGTATGACCGACACCGAAACGGCGGAACGGCTGGGCAGCAACCGAGGCACGATCAAATGGCGCCTGCACGCGGCCCGGCAAAAGTTGCGGACCTTGCTGCGCACCTATGACCCCCACCCGCTCGACTCAACCTCCACACGAACCCATGAGGAGCAGGACCGATGAACGCGAAGCGGCTGACTGGCAAGCTGCGCCGTCTGGCACGTCAGGAGGTGCCGGACAAGCCGGATCTCTGGCCAGCTATTCAGGCCCGTCTTTCGCGCCAGCACACTGCTACCGCTCGAGGCACGACGCACCGAGCCGAGGTCGCGTCGGTCTTTACCTGGCGCGCCGATGCCCGACGCTCTCGCTTCGGTACCGGAGCCCTTACGCTAGCCAGCGCGCTGGTTTTGGTTCTGCTGGTGGCCGGATTGGCCCTGATTCTCGGCAACCAGAGCGGCGACCATCCAGCCGTCGGGTCTGGCGCGACGCCATCGCCCTCGCTGGCCGCGATGGCCACACCCAGTAGCACAGATCCCACAGCTGAAGCAATCCCGAGTACTTGCCCGGTCACGCTGCCTCCACCAACGTTCGTGCCTGCGACTCCAGCGCCAGGTGCTGCCGGCTCGCTCACTTACTTCACCTACGGCACGAACGACCTGTGGACCAAGTTACCGGTCACTGGCAATTGGGCCGGTTTGCCGCTGGAACCGGGGCAGGGTTATGTGCAAAAGATCTTCTGGGTGAGCGCGAACGACCAGGGACCTCAGATGCCTGATTTGACGGTGACTGGTCGACGGCTCGATGCGCCTGCGCCGCCGCTCCTCGTTTCACCATCAACAAACGCAGACGCCCCAGGTCTCGGCCCGTCCATGCTGGTCGGCGTCAATTTCCCAACGCTGGGCTGCTGGAAGATATCGGGCACCTACAAAGGTCATACGCTGAGCTTCGTCATTTGGGTATCGCAGCATCCGGTACCAACTCCCGCTCCGACGCCAGTTGTCCCGCCGACACCCTTGGCCTGCACCAAGGAAAGCGATGCGACCTTCTTGCAGCACGTGATCGACGCCTTCAACCGTGGCGATCAGACGACACTCGCCCGCTCTTTCCCGGACGACTCGGTGTCGAGCAACGTCAGCGTGCCGCGTTTCAGCTTCAATCAGCAGAACGGCGCGGGCTTCTCCACCGACAGGCCGTCCGAGATGCTGACGAATTTTGCCCAGCGTCATACGCAGCATGAGGTATGGCAACTCGGCAACGTGAATGTTGGCGGTGGTGGCGGCAACGTCTCAATGACAATCACGTCGGACTCCACGCCCCTTCGCACACTCTTTGGCAAGATCTCGTTCGACTGCCCCCACAGCTGGATCACCTTTTGGCACATGACCGATACCGCCGGGATTGCGCCGCAGCTGCCCTTCGTGCCCGTCATGCTGCCGGACAGCCTCCCGCTAACCAATGTCTCGGATCAGTTCACTGTGGATGATCTCGGCGGAAGCTGCGATCCGAACGCTGGACTGCAACCACTCACCCGCTTTATCGATGCGTTCAATCAGGGCGATCAGCAGAAACTGGCGACCTTCTTCTCGCCAGTGCCTGGACATAGCTCGTGCTGCCGTCGTCGACCAACTGCGCCAACCCATTGGAGCCGTCCCACAGCTTGGTGGTCGTCGTGCCGTTGCTGGTGCGCGACACCTGATTGCCACTGCCATCGTAGCTATAGTCGGTGGTGGTCCCGTTGACCGTGGCGCTGGTCAGCTGGTTGTGCGCATCCCAGCTGAAGCTGTCCGACCCTGCCGCCGTCAGGTTGCCGTTGGCGCCGTAGCTGTAGCTGGTGCCGTTGAGAGCTCATGCGGCATACTTGATGCTCAGTTCCCGCTGAGGGCCCGGAGTTCAGACAAGACACGGCACGTAAATATTTTCTCTATAAAAAGTGAGTATCCGATCATGACAGCACCGAAGACGATCCACGTTGAACCCGGGAGCGAACTGGATCGGCTGCTCGACGAGACAGGCGATCATCCGGTGGAGCTTGAGCGACGTGGGGCTCGCTTTCGCATCACACGCGTGGGCGAGACCGTCGATGCGCCGCGCATCGAACTCGCGGACGAGCAGGATATCTGGGCTGGGTATGACTCGGCCAAGGTGCTCCGTGCGGTCGGCGTGAGCGCCGGTGCCTTACACGGGGTCGATACCGAGCAGCTCAAACGGGATCTGGCTGAGGAACGTGCCCAGGACAGTCCTGGGCGCCCAGCCTAACGGATGGCCTATCTGCTCGACAGCGACATCCTCATCGATCACTTTGCCGAATTACCAGCGGCTACCAAGCTCGTCGAGCGGTTGGCGCCGAATGCGATCGCGGTGAGTGTGATCAGCTACATGGAAATTTACGAAGGCATTCTGCGCAGTCCTGACCTCCCGTCGGCTGACGCGAAGTTCACCGCGTTCATGGAAGTCACCCCAATCTTGCCATTCTCTCCCACAACTGCGCGTACGTGTGCGCTGCTACGTGACCAACTACGACGTGACGGCAAACGCGTCAGGGCTCGAGCTCTTGACCTGCTCACCGCTGCCATGGCCATCGAACACGGACTCACGCTCGTGACTCGCAACGTGCATGATTACGACGACATTTCTGGTCTCATGCTCTATCCCCAAAGCCAGCTTTGGTAATTCAACCCATCAAACTTGCTCGGCTGACTTTCAGATCTCGTGGCCGGAAATACTCGTAACGCGAGCATGTCGCAGAATCCCTCTCTACAAATCCCTTGCGCATAACGACACCAATGCGCCAGCGCTGCCAAACGCTTTCCACCTGTGAATCCTCAGTGGAATCCTGGGGTGGGCTGACACATCCCGGCGTTTGAGATGTTCGTGACGAACGGATCAGACGGCCGCATCCAATCCTCGCCGTCACGCGCCTTGCTCAGTCGGACTGAGGCCCACCACCCCCGGTTGTCATCCCCGTCTACCAGCGGTCGGAATCGGCGCGTCGCTTGGTCAACACCAGCCAGGTTGCCGAAGCCGTCATCGTCCCGGCTGATACGGACCTGCCGGCGTTTCGCCGCACGTCAACCGACGATCATGAAGACGATCCCGAGCACTATCAGAACGGCGCCGACGGCGAATGACCCGACAGCAGTCGTGCCAAGCCAGAAGGCCTGTTTGCCCCAGGATGTCCGAAGCTCTTCCTCGGTCCGATGGCTCACGATGAACTTACGGCTCTTGCTGCCGGGTGGCGGCGCGCCGATGGTGCCATCCTCGCGATAGACCCCGAGCACATAGACCGGTTTGGCAATTTCGAGCGCGCGAACTTGATAACGATAGCCGAGAGTCTGGTCGTCGTTCCCAACATTGACCGAGACCCCATGAAACGAGATGGACGGACCAGAATTGCTCTTATGATCCTCGAAGCGGTCGAGAATCATCGGCGCGTCGATCTCGGCGCCGTCCAGGTTCACCTCAACCTGTCCAGTCGCATCCTGCACCATGAAGGGAGTCGACTGCGAGTTGCTCGAGATCGTCTCGCTCGTGCGATTCGTCTGCATGTTCCCTTTGGAATCTCGCTCCCGCTTTTCGTACTCCCGCACGACGCTGGCGCTGTACCAGACACACGCCTTGTTGGCATATTCGGCGGTCAGCGGAGAGGCGCACTGTGCTGTGCCCTTAACCTCGACCATCTCCCCCGCGAGCAGGGTCGGCAGTTGGGACGCGGTCATCGTGGCGACGGACTGCATCAGATTCGTCTTGGCTTGAGTGCGGCGTCCAAACAAGAGGAGCGCGGCCCCCACGGCGAGCAGGACCAGGCCAATCACCAGCATGACGATGCCCATGATCTCCTACCTCATTCACGATCAAATACCGGATCCCTTCACGCCGAAGGGCCGCCTCGTCATCCCAAGGGCGAGAACGACGCGGTGCTCGTTGGTTCTGTGGCTGAGAGACAAAACGCTGCGGCGCCATCCTACCAGAGGGCTCGATCTCCAGCCAGCGGTCAGGAGACAGGCACCCAGTAGTCGTACTCCATGCGTCGAGCGGTCCAGGCGGCCGTCTCGTCGCCATGTAGCCGCGCAACGACATGCAGAGCCATATCGATCCCCGCCGAGACTCCGGCCGACGTGATTACGTGCCCCTCATCCACAACCCGTACATCGGACAGCATGTCGATCGCCGGGTACTGCTGACGCATCCACTCCACGCTCGCCCAGTGGGTTGTCGCGCGATGCCGGTCCAGGATTCCCCGCTCCGCCAGCAAGAAGGCTCCGGTGCAGACACTGGTGGTCAACTCGGTGGCGCGATCCTGAGCCGCGATCCAGTCGAGCACTCGACTATTGAGTCGCTCGCGTCGTGTTCCCTGTCCGCCCGGCACGACCAGGATGTCAATCGGCGGGTGGTTGTCGATGACGTGGTGAGGTTGGACCAGCAGCCCGCCACGACAGGAGATGATCCGGTGGTCCTCGGCGATGGTCACGGCACGAAAAAGGGGGCGGTCGTCCATGGAGTCGTCTGGGTCACGAGCGATGGAGAAGACCTCGAACGGCCCGCAGAAGTCGAGCACTTCGACCTCGTCGAAAATCAGAATTCCGACCGTGTGTGGCGACTGAGACGTCATGCGGCCTTCCCTCTCTCCCTTGCGAGACATGTCAATTGATCGTCATCGAGAGTATCCAACAGGTGACCGCCCTGGTCGACGAGCCTGGGGACCGGTATTCAAAGATCGATCCGTCCTCCCGCGACGGAACCGGCCGGGAGAAGACGAAGGCGCCCTCGAGCTCAGCTGGGCACTGATCCGCAACAACGACTTCATACCAGGTGGATCGCGAGTGCGAGTCAACCCGGAAGTGCTGTGTGGAGCTGATGCGCCAGTGCGGAGAGGCTATCTGCTCATCTCGACGCTGGGGCCGGCGCGTCCACCGTCGGAGCATGCTCGTCCATGGCTGCCGATCTCGTGCTCTTGGTCGAGCGTTCCAGCGCGTCGTCCTGGAGTTCCGGACCAAACGAAATGCTCCAGGCGCTGGCCAACGTCAGGGCAAGGCCCAGCACACTGGCCGGGACATTCCACAGCAACCCTCCACCATGCCCCCAGGCGAGCGTCACCCCCGCAGCCAGGCCGAAGATTCCCATCAGCACCGCGGCCGCGGTCCGCACCCAGTAATCCGGATCGACCTGCCCACGCTGACTCAGCAGTTGGACGGTCCCGGCAGCGACGGTGCCAAGCCAGACCAGCCAGATAAGCGTGAGTTGCATCCCCAGGGCGAGCGGCGACTGTTGTGGGATCAGACAGACCAGCGCGAGGACCAACAGCAGGCAGAGTCCCACCAGGGTGATTCGCGCCCGGTTGCGCAAAACGGGATGTGCGCCGATCCGGAGCGGGTGTAAGGAGATCGCCACGAAGACCAGCCCCCAGAGGGCGGCGCAGACGCCTGCGGCGGCGACGTAGAAGTCAAACCATGCGCCGGACTGATAGGCCGCTGCCACCGGATCACCCCCTGCTCCAGATGACGGTCTCTACGCTGACGAGAACTTCTCGTCCGGCTCAGGACGCACGCGTCCGTGACCGATGAACGGGTTTTGAACGGTGCTCTAAGCGCGCGCCGCCGGCAGACCAGCCAACCGTTCAGCGGCCGACGCGATGGTCTCCGGTCGCTTGGCGAAGCAGAAACGCGCCAGCAATGGAGCCGTCGACGGATCGGCATAGAAGGCCGAAGGCGGAATAGCCGCCACGCCGATCTCACTCGCCAGGTAGCGACAGAACGCCACGTCGTCGGCAAAGCCGAGGCCACTGACGTCCGCCAAGAGGAAATAGCTGCCGCTTATAGGAAGAACCGGGAGCCCAGCCCCTTCGAGCGCATCGCGCAGGAGATTGCGCAGGCTGGTGTACCGGGCGGCCAGGTCCGCGTAGTAGCCCTGGGACTCCGCCTCTTCGAGCGCGACGGCCATCGCCTCCTGGAACGGGGTGGACGTGGCAAAGGTAATGAACTGATGCGTCCCGCGAATCGACGCGCTGAGTGGCGCCGGAGCGATGGCAAAGCCGATCTTCCAGCCGGTCATCGAGAAGGTTTTGCCGGTACTGTTGATGGTCACCGTGCGCTCCCACATGCCCGGCAGGAGAGCGATCGGCAGGTGCACGCTACCGTCGAAGATGATGCGGTCGTAGACCTCGTCGGTGATGATGAGCAGGTCGTGTTCGAGCGCCAGCTCAGCGATCAGTTCGAGCTCCGAGCGCACAAACATCTTACCGGTCGGGTTATGTGGAGTATTGAGCAGGATGGCGCGGGTCTCCGGCGTAATCGCTCGGCGCAGCTCATCCGGATCGAACGACCAATCGGGCGGCTGCATCCGCACGGGCCTGGGCACGCCCCCGGCGAAGACGACCTGCGCTGGGTAAGCGTCGTAGAAGGGCTCAAAGTAGATGACCTCATCGCCAGGATCGACAAACGCCAGCATTGCCGCCTGAAGTGCCTCGGTCGCACCGGACGTGACGGTCACCTCAGTGTCAGGATCGACCGCACGGCCGTAGGTGCGGGCGAAGGTAGCCGCGATCGCCTGGCGCAGCCGCGGAGTGCCATGACTCGGCGCGTACTGATTCTGATCGCCATGAATGGCCCGGACGGCGGCTTCCTTCACCAGGTCGGGCCCTGGAAAGTCGGGAAAGCCCTGTCCGAGATTGATCGCGCGATGCTCCACCGCCAGGCGGCTCATCTCGGTGAAGACCGAGGTGCCGAAACCGTCTAAACGTTGCGCCGCGGACCGAACCATATCGTTGCCTCGCGTTTCTACAGACCGTTGGCTCCGTTTGCCAGACACAACCCCGTCAATGTTGGCGAGAACGTGCAATGAACATGGAGGGTGGGCAGGGACCCGCGCGGTGGATGCGGATATCGTCCCCCTGAACACTCCCGATCAGCAGTTGATCTCCGTGATTATGTCATCCTGAGGCCTCAGCCGAAGGATCTCCCCGTCGTTCGGCGGTTGACCAGGCCCGCAGAGATTCTTCGACTCCGCTGCCATCTCCCCCACGACCTCCCCCTTCACTGGAGGGGAAGAACCATCGCTCAGAATGACAGGGGTACGAACAGTGCCACATGCCCGGTGGTCGACTACTGAGCTGGTGCCGACCTCCCCATGGATCGCGAAACGTCTCGACGCCTACGCCTTGGCGAGCTCGGCGTGTTCCTGTCGCAGCGCATGCGCCGCATGGACCATGTGCTCCAGCGACGGCCAGACCTCGTCGTTGCCGCGCGTCTTCAGCCCGCAGTCCGGGTTAACCCAGATCTGACCCGGCTTGAGCACGTCGCTGGCACGTTCGAGCAGCGCCTCCATGTCCTCGATCGTGGGGACACGCTCGGAGTGGACGTCGTAGACGCCCGGGCCGATCTGGCGGCCGTAGCTATGGTCGATGAAGGCACGCAGCAGTTCGGAGTCGCTGCGGCTGTTCTCAATCGAGATGACGTCGGCATCGAGGGCCTCGATCGCTTCGATAATGTCGTTGAACTCGCTATAGCACATGTGGCTGTGAATCTGGGTACTGGCCTGCACACCCGACGACGCCAGCCGGAAGGACTGAACCGCCCAATCGAGATACTCGTCCCAGTCCTCGTGCCGCAGCGGCAAGCCCTCGCGCAATGCCGGCTCGTCGATCTGAATGATCCCGATTCCGGCCTCTTCCAGGTCTGAGACTTCGTCCCGCAGCGCCAGGGCAATCTGATTCGCCACCTCACTCCGTGGCAGGTCTTCGCGCACGAAAGCCCAGTTCAGCATGGTCACCGGACCCGTCAGCATGCCCTTGACCGGTTGTGTCGTCAGGGACTGCGCGAAGGTGCTTGTCTCGACCGTCATCGGATGCGGGCGGTGGACATCGCCATAGATGATCGGCGGGCGCACGCAGCGGCTACCATACGACTGCACCCAGGCATGCTCGGTCACCGCATAGCCATCCAGCTGATCGGCGAAGAACTCGACCATATCGGTCCGCTCGAACTCCCCGTGCACCAATACGTCTAGACCGATCTCCTCCTGGTGGCGAATCACGTCCCTGGTGCGTTCGGCAATGAAGTCGCGATACTCGCTATCCGACATACTCCCCTTGCGCCAGCGTGCCCGCGCCGCCCGAATTTCTCGTGTCTGCGGAAAGCTCCCGATCGTCGTCGTCGGGTAGGACGGCAGTTTCAGCTTGGCTTCCTGCTGGACAATCCGCCGCTCGAAGGACACATCCCGCTGAAAATCGTCCTCCGTGAGCGAGCGCACGCGCTGCTGCGTCGGGCGATGGTGGATACGCGACGAATCGAGCGCCGACTGGAACATCGCGGCATTCTGCTCGATATCGGCCCGCACGGCAGAGCGCCCGTCGTTCAGGCCACGAGCCAGCGTCGCGATCTCAGTCAGGCGCTGCTCAGCAAAAGCCAGCAAGGGCTTGATCTCGTCGTCCAGCACGCTCTCGAGCTCGACGTCGTAGGGCAGGTGGAGCAGCGAGCAGGAGGACTGCACCCAGATGTTGGTCGGAGTGGCCCGGCCGGCGATCTCTTCGAGCAGGCTCAGGGTCTCTTCCAGGTTGATGCGCCAGACGTTGCGGCCGTTGACCACACCGGCGCCCAGCACCTTGTTGCTCGGGAACCCGTGCCGGTTCAGAAGCATCAGGTTTTCGGACGTGCGCACAAAGTCGAGTCCGATTCCCTCGACCGGCAGGCCTGCAACGGTCTCCCAATTGCCATCTAGCGACTCGAAGTACGTCTGCAACATCAGCTTCGGACGGCCGGAGACCTTACTCAAGTCCGCGTAGGCAGTCTTAAAGAGCGCGAGTTCGGCGGCAGACCGATCCTGCACCAGCGTCGGCTCGTCGATCTGGATCCATTCGGCTCCGGCCCCGCCAAGACGGCTCAGGACTTCGCGATAGACCGGCAAGAGTTCGTTGAGGTGCTCCGGCAATGATTTGGTGTAATGCTTGCCAAGGAGCAGGAAGGAGACCGGACCCAGCAGCACTGGTTTGGCCGGACGCCCCAATAGCTCCGCCGCCTCGGCGAACTCGTCGAAGATCTTGGTGCTGGCCAGACGCGGTGTGCCGGCGTCAAACTCAGGAACGAGATAGTGGTAGTTGGTGTCGAACCATTTGGTGAGTTCGAGAGCGGGCGCCTCGTCGCTGCCACGAGCCATCGCGAAATAGGTGGGTAACCCAACGGTCTCGCCGGGATTGCCGAAGCGTGACGGAACCAGGCCCGTCAGGCAGATAGTGTCAAGCACCTGGTCGTAGTAGCTGAAATCATTGCAGGGGATCAGGTCGATACCGGCTTCGGCCTGGGTCCGCCACGCGGCGTGGCGAATCTCGCGCGCGGTTTGGGCAAGCTCGGCTTCGTCAATCTTGCCGGACCAGAACCCCTCAACCGCTTTCTTTAGTTCGCGGTGCTTGCCAATACGCGGGTAACCGAGAATCGAACTCTTGGCCATCACTAGCTCCTCGTTGCGCCTGCAGTCTCTCGTCTAGACGATTCCATCCACACGGTTCGCTATTGTTGCACGTTTCCACACAATGGGTGTGCCAATCTGGCAGAGACAAGAATCGCACGGGTCTGAACAAGCCCGTGCGCACGGAAGCACCATCAATTGAATTCGCGGCGCTCAGACGATGCCCGCCTCATTCATGACGCATGACGCGGCACTACTCATCGCAATCAGGCGGTACGGCTTCGTCAACCGCCAGCCACGTCTCTCCAAACGTACGAAGCTGATCGATGATCGGCAACGCGGCGCGGCCCTTCTCGGTGAGCGTGTACTCGACCCTTGGCGGAATCTCGCTGTACTGACGCCGGGTGATGACCCCGGCCTGCTCCAGCGTACGCAGCCTGCCGGAAAGTACGCCGGGACTCATCCCGGTTGACGTCTCGAGTGCACGAAATCTGCGGCATCCCTCTTCAAGGTCGCGCAAAATGAGGAGCGTCCAATGATCTCCGAACAATTTCGCGGCACGCGCAATCGGGCACATCGGTACCGTTGCTTCGACTTCAGTTCGATTCGCTGCCATATTGCCGCTCCCTGAACAGTGCTGTGATCTCAGTATAGCAAACCGCGTGGGCCATCTCTTGACAGCCATTGCATCCTAGAGTACCATATTCGAAGTCACTATTGAAGTCGTAGTCACTCTGGAGGTAGAGTAATGGATAACCAAGCGCAACAGTCACAGGCAACCAGCACGACGACTCGCTGGAAGATCGACCCGGCCCACTCGGAAGTCGGCTTCGCCGCCAAGCACATGATGATCAGTACCGTCCGCGGCCGCTTCAGCGAGGTCAGCGGCTTCATCGATTTCGACGAGGATACTCCGAACGATTCCAAGATCGACGTCGAGATTGGTGTGGCCAGCGTCGATACGCGACAAGAGCCGCGCGACAACCACCTGCGCTCGGCGGATTTCTTCGATGCCGAGAGCCATCCGGTCATGAAGTTCGTCAGCACTAAGGTCGATCACGTCAAGGGGAACGAGTACAAGGTCACCGGTGACCTGACGATTCGCAATACCACCAAGCCGGTGACGCTCGAGGCTTCCTTCGAGGGCGTTCATCCCGATCCGTGGGGCGGAACCCGAGCCGGATTCACCGCGACCGGCAAGATCAACCGTCACGATTTCGGGCTGAACTGGAACGCCACCATTGAGGCGGGCGGTGTCGTGGTCGGACCGGAGATCAAGATCCAACTCGACATTCAGGCCGTCAAGCAGGCTTGACCCTCCTCTCCTCCACAACGGCCGGCGGGATAAGCGCCGGCCGCTCACGTCATCCTTGGTCGCGAATCTGCCGCACTCGCATTCGCCAGCGTCCGGTTTCGAGCACGACCACGTCATGCTCGGGTACAAACGTCGCCGTCTTGGGGTGGAGCGAAAAGCGGAAGGCCGTGACGCCCGGCGACCCGGCCGCACGCCAGCCTTCGAGAAGCGACACCACCCGCTCTCGCGCGCGCGGAGCACCGTAGCACAGCATCCGCGCTGTTCTCGAGTCATCCATCGGATCGTTGATCAGGCAGAGTGACCGGCCACCGGCATCGAGCAATCCAAACGCCATGCCGGTGAATCCGGTCACGTGCTCGTCCGTCCCGGTGAGGACCATCATCGGCTCTCTCAGCGCCATATAGGCCGCCAGTCCATACAACTCGTTGCCCTCGATTGTCTCGACACGTGGCGGCTCGGCGATCAACCCACGCACGATCTCGTCAACCGGCTCGCCCGACTCCGTGGCGATCAGCACACCCGGCTGCAAAACCCGAAACTGGTCGGTGCCCGCGAGGCTCCCCTGGATCCGGGTGAAGCCACAGGGTGAGGCCGACTGGCTTTCAAGCACGCCGTCTTGCTTCACGAACGCGATGCTGAGCTGAATGGTGTTAATCCAGAGAGGCGCGACCAGAACGCCCCCCTCGGCAAGCTGCTCGACCCAGGCAGGAGCAATGTCCGCCGTTCCGACCGTCAGCTCGATCCGGTCGTAGGGGGCATTGCCGGTCCAGCCATCGGCACCATCCGCCTGGATGACGTCGACGCGCGTGTAGCCCGCGGCGGCGAGACGCCGCCGGGCCCAGCTCGCCACCTCGGCATCGATCTCGATCGACGTCACCTGGCCCGTCTCACCAGTCAACTCTTGCAGCAGCGCCGCGTTATACCCCGTACCAGCGCCGATCTCGAGTACCCGCATCCCTGACCACACCTCGAGCTGCTGGAGCATCAGGGCCATCATGGCCGGCTGCGACGATGAACTGATGGGTACGCCGGCCTGCTCCTTCGTGGTGATGGCCCGATCCTGATAGACCTCTTCCAGATCCACCCCGGGAACGAACATCTCACGCGGAACCGACAGGAACGCGTGAGCAACCGCGTCGTCCACGATGGCGCCACGGTCGCGTAGCTCATCGACCAGTCGTTGACGCAATTCGTGTGGCTTCGAGGCGCTCATCCGATTACTCCAATCAATCCGGAGGAGAAGTGAGATATCCGCATTTACACGCCAAAAACGGCGATGCGACTAGCCGCGCTCTAGAGTCGAAATTCACCCTGTACGGAAAGACGGGTTCGGGCCTGCACGCTCGGCTTCACAAAACTGTCCGTATGCCGGACGCGGCAGAGACGGCTCGAGACTATCCTAGATACATGAAGCGATGAACCCGGACGGACCGGGGAATCGTGAAGAGAATAGGCCGGGAAGGCCAGAAGGAGCAACAGTCATGTACTTCCTCGATTCGACCACGATGATTCAGCTCGCGATGGAGCGCCAGCGCGATCTGACCAAGCGGTCAACTCAGATGTCGCAGCTCGCCGGTAAGAGCGCGGCGTCCAAGAAGAGCGGTAGGACCCTCCAGCATTCTGCTGGCGCGGTGCTCGTTCGAATCGGTCGACACCTCGGGGCGTAGGTGATGACGGCGAGAGAACACACTGCCGTCGGTCAACGACAACCGCACGAGCAGTCAAACCGCCAATCACTTCCCCCAAGTGGCGTGATCCCCAGTAACTGAGGACCACGCCACTACTCTTTAACCCCACTTCGGCACAACGTTTCTACTCCAGTCCAGGACATCTCCCGCCCAGGTATGCTTGAGTCCTCAGATCGACGGGCATTTTCCTCAGGCACCGGAGGCATCCCATGCATGAGATTCGCATCGCACTGCTGCAGATGACCGCATGCGGCACCGATCAGACCGCTAACCGTGACAAGGGAGCGGAGTTCGTGCGCCGCGCCAAAGCGATGGGCGCTGACATCGCTCTGTTCCCCGAAATGTGGAACGTCGGCTACGCGCCGTTCGAGGGGTCGGTTCCGAACTCGGGCAACATCTGGCGCTCTCCGGACTATTGGGACAATGGAACGCCTGCCGCCTCCCAGGTCGACCCGGAGATCCGACGATGCTGGCAAGACCAGGCGGTCGCACGTGATAGCCCATTCGTCGAGCATTTTCGCGCGTTGGCTCGCGAGATCGGCATCGCCATCGCGCTGACCTACCTCGAACGCTGGGACGGCCCGCCGCGTAACTCGATGTCCCTCATCGACCGCCACGGCGAGATACTGATGACCTATGCCAAGGTCCACACCTGCGACTTCGATGAACCGGAGGCCTCGACCACGCCGGGTGACGGGTTCTACGTGGCTGAACTCGACACAGACACAGGACCAGTCAACATCGGCGCGATGATCTGCTACGACCGCGAATTCCCCGAAAGCGCGCGTGTACTGATGCTCCAGGGTGCGGAGATCATCCTGACTCCCAACGCCTGTGAACTGGAAGTCAACCGCCTGACACAGTTCCGCGTGCGCGCCGTCGAGAATATGGTCGGCGTGGCCATGGCCAATTACGCCGCGCCGCAGCAGAACGGCCACTCGGTCGCCTACCACCCGATCGCCTTCGGCGAGCATGGGTCACGGGATACGCTGCTCATCGAGGCGGGCGAGGCAGAGGGTGTTTATCTGGCGACGTTCGATCTGGACGAGCTACGCGACTACCGGCTGCGCGAGACGTGGGGGAACGCCTTCCGACGACCCCAACGCTACGGGCTGCTGACGTCGTCCGAGGTCGTGGAGCCCTTCACCCGCGTCGGGTCCGACGGAACGCCCTATCCGAGACTGGAACGGTGAGCGGGGACTCGTTCGGCAACCTGAGTGACTACACCGATTGAGAACCTGCCTGAGCCGGCACCGGATCGAGCATGGGTACGTGTGGTCGCTCTACGACGATCGATTCCCGGAACCTGGCTCGAATGAGAATCGTGGCGGTGGCGATCACGCATAGCGCCACGGCCGCGAGGGGCACGAGAATCTTGTACAGGTCGCGCTGTGTCGCCATCATCAGGCCAAAGTGGAGCAGCGGGATCACGATGAAACCGGCACGAATCGTGGTGCGCAGGGTCCATGACTGGCAGCCTCTCGCCATGATAGTTACGCCGGGTACCAGCAGGAGCACTGCTCCGTGAACATAAGAATGGGAGCTCGCGATTAGCGCAATGACCATGGTGGCGAGCATCTGATTCGGGAAGCCCCGAGACGTTGGATTCCACGAGCCTTTCCAGATCAACGGCAGCAATCCGAGTGAGGCGAACATTAGTGCCCACGTCAACGAGTTGCCAACCGACTCAGACATGGTCGGAAACAGATTGATCAGCACCGAATGCCAGTTCATCATGTGTTCCGGTCGCACATTCGTATGCGTGGTATGGAAACTTGTGTAGATCGAGGACAGTCGGAGATAAGAACGCACCCCATCTGGCCCGAGCATGATCAAGCTGAGGAGCCCGAGAGCACACACAATGCCTGAAAGACTTACCAGAGCGCGCCTTCGACGCTTGTATGCGAGGACGAGCGGAAAGACGACAAGATACTGTGGCTTGAGAAGAAACACGCCAAGCCACAGTCCCGCGCGCGTATCTTGTCCGTGCTCGAACGCGACGTAAGCCTGATACCAGGCGAACAGGAGCACGCCCATCGCCTGGCCAAAGTACAGGCTTAGTGGCAACGGGAAAAAGAACAGCAGCGCCAAAGCGAGAATCGGTGAGGGTTGTTCGAAGCGCTGCGTCAACTTGACAACGACGTAGAGCGCGAGCGCGAACTGCACTAGCGTCCAAATAAGGAAGCTGGCAACCGGCGGCAGTAGCGCGAACGGAGCTAGCAATGCGAAGAAGGGCGGTGGATAGAGCCCTGGTGGGACTTCGCCCGGGCCGCCCAGCGTGCCATGAAATTTCAAGAGAGGTTCGGCGAAATGGTTGATCGTCGCGATGTCGTAGACCGAGCCTGGACCAGTATGAATGAAGGCGCGCCCCGCCGCCCAGAATGCCCCGTAGTCTCCCGCGACCTTGCCGAACAACCCGTAAGACCGGAGGGACGACATCACATATGCCACCCAAAAGAGGATCATCACCAGGCACCAGAGCGTAAGGAGCGTCCTCGTGATCCATCGGATCACGGTTGATTGTGACGCGTTCAATGTGCCTGAGCGATCGTTGATCCGGGTTTCCTCGAACATCTTCCCACTCTTTGCCACACTATCTCCCAAGCTAGACGCAGTCTCGAGTGTCGTGAATGATCCGGGCGTGTTCAATGGGCCAATGGTGTGCAATACGTCCTGATCCATGCGCATACAGTCTGGTTGATGCAAGGTATCGGAGGTCGCGATGAGTAGTGGATCCAGGAATCCTCACGTTTCGGACATCGACATTCATGGCCCATTCTCGTTGGAGCAAGCGCGCGAGTTTCTGGCCGGTTTTCCACCCGCTGGTCTGGGCGAGATGGAGCACGTCTATCGCGCGGCGCACGTCATCAACGGCCAGCCGCGAGTGATCAGTTTGAGTCAGTCATCACCTGACAAATTACTCGTCGAGGTCGACGGTGAAGGGGTAACGAGTGCTGACGAAGAAGAAGCCGTGCACCTGGTGCGGCGCATCTTCAGCCTCACGGTCGACGCGACGCCCTTCTACGACCGCGTTGGTAGGGCCGATCCGATCATCGGAGAGATTCAGAGGCAGTTCTGGGGATTGCGCCCGGTCCTGTTCGGGAGCCCGTTCGAGGCGCTCTGCTGGACAATCATCAGTCAGCGGATCAGCATCGCTCAAGCAGTCAGGCTGAAAGGACGTCTCGCCGCGGAGCTTGGTCCGATTGTGAGTGTTGACGCTCGGGACTGGCAGGCATTTCCTGGTCCGGAGATTCTCAGTGAACTCGATCCCGACCGGGACGCGCAAAGGCTCAGACTGCCACCGGTCAAGATCGACCGGCTCCGGCAGCTTGGTGAACGCGGTGCCGCCGGGGACTTCGAGGCTGGCCTGCTCCTCTCGCTGCCGGTTTCCGAGGCACAGGCGTGGCTGGAGCAGAGTCCAGGCGTTGGGCCCTGGAGCAGCGCGTTCGCCTTGACTCGGGGAGCTGGGCACCCAGACCTCATTCCCCACGGCGAACGACGGCTCACGTCAGCCATTCAGGCGGCGTACGCCCTCGACCACGAGCCGAGTGACTCCGAGATCGACGCGCTCGCCGAGCGTTGGACTGGCTTCCGCAGCTGGGCAGTTTTCCTGCTGCGAGTCGGAATGCGTGATGAGCGGTAGGCGGCTTCCCTACTCCAACGTCACCGAGAGGAAGGCCTCGGCCAGGTCGACTCCAGCAGGAACGCCGGCTTCGGCGGCCCGCTGGTACACCCGCTGGTACAGACCGCCCGGAAAGGCGGACGCCTGCGAGACGTGGTGCTGCAGCGCCTCGATCTTTCGGTCGAATACCGGCGCGATGTCGACAAAGGTGTCGGAACGCTCGCTGCCGAAGAGGAGCATCGCGCCGACGCTGTGCGGAGCGAGTCCGGCCGCGGCCTGCTCCGGAAAGAAGGTCGCCAGGCGAACCGAGGGAAACGCGGCATGAATCGTCGCGAAGCCGGTGGCGCGATGATCGGGATGCTGGCGGTAGAGACGGGTCAGCGGGTCGTGCGTCACGATCAGGTCAGGACGAACGCGCCGGATCTCCACGGAAATGCGACGACGCAGCTCGAGCGTGTCGAAGACCTCGCCGTCGATCAGGCGCAAAAATGTCACACTCTCGACCCCCAGGTACTTCGCCGAGGCCGTCTGCTCAGCCTCACGCGTACGCGTGAAGACGGAGGGATCCAACGACGGATCAGGCATGCCCTTATCACCAGAGGTGACGACCACGTACCTCACGGCCGCTCCCTGCGCGACCCATCGTGCCACTGTACCGCCACAGGCGAAATCAGGGTCGTCCGGGTGTGCACCGACGACCATGATGCGTGATGCGACAGGCAGGTCGCTCACCTCGTCACCGTCCCTCTCTCCGACTACGTCGATTCCTCCGCGGCCAGAATTGCTCTGGTCGGCGCCGTACAAGCATAGCGAAAACGTGAACGGTCATTATCCCCACGAGGCGATCAAGCGTGTGCCGTGGCTCGACCGAGGCGACCAGAGGACCGAGGCATGCTCGCGATTCGCAACGTTCTTGACCTACACAGCGACGTCGCGTGACCTGTCTGAGGTCGTGCGTTGAGGCTGCCGCCCGGGCACGAACGGCTACGGTCCGACGACGCGAATGATCGACTGGCCCGAGCCGGTGATGGAGTTGCGACCCGACGTCGTGGTGACCGCACGAACGAAGGAGTAATAGCCGGCGTTGAGCGTAGCCGGAAGCTGCAGCGTGCTGGTGTAGATCTCGTTGCGCCAGGAGTCGGTCCGGATTGGGTCGATCCTTAGCGCTGCGCCGCTCATCGGCGTGGCTCCAGACTGACCAGCCGCGTTGAAACTCGACATCTGCTGCTTTAGCGCATCAACCGTATCGAAGGGGCCATATAATCCGGCTTGCAGCGTGATGTCGTCCGGATTTGCCTGATGTACCGTGCCCTCCTGCGTCGGATCCCAGGTAAACGTGAGCACGTCCCCAGGGTGATAATCCTTGGTCACGTCAACCGAATCGAACTTCGCGTAGCCGAAGGAGGCGTGCGGCTCGGGCGTTGGAGTGCTGGTCCAGGGAGCGGTGCAGGCCGACAGCAATGCGCCGATTCCGAGCAGCACCGCAGCCCAGCCGAACAACCACCGGGGCACGCGCGATCCACGCGAAAACAACATCCGAATCTCATTCCTCTCCATCTACGACACAACTATTCCAAATGTCCGGCGCTTGGTGCCGTATTCGTACCTGGCCGACCATGGACCACCTCAGAACGGAGAGGAGCGACCCGCTTGACAACGAACCGCAGCTCAGATAGTATATCGGTGTACTATTCATTCGTGAACTAATTAGGTGGTTCGATGACTGACACGCCTGGGCCCGTTCGCACCGGACGAGAGCCGGAAGCCGCCTATCCGATCTACGACCATGAGGCGCGCGAATGCATTCTGAATCTCTATCGCGCCTACGTCCTGACCTGGCCGATCTTCGAAGGCTATTTCAAACGCTTTGGACTCTCGGCTGGGTCCTTCAATGTCTTGATGATCCTGCGCAGCGCCGAGGAACCGCTACCGCCATACATCATCGGCGAGCGCGTCATGGTCACCCGATCAGCCATCACCGCCATTCTGACGACACTCGAGCGTCGCGGCTTCATCACGCGGGAGACGCACCCGAAAGACCGCCGCATGTTCTTGATCGAGATCACTCAGGTAGGCCGCAATCACGTCCAGCGCATGCTGCCGGATCTTTTCCGGCTGGAGCACGAGTTCTTCTCCTGCCTGACACGGGAGGAGAAAGAGCAGCTCGTCCACCTGCTGGGCAAGGTCGAGGCGCACGCGCAACAGTTCGACGCACCGTGGCTAGGCTAGCGAACGGAGTGGAACCTGAACCGGTTCCGGAAGGGAGTGGTTCGGTCGGGTGAACCGCATGGCATCGCCGTGATGCCGTGCCCGTCAAGCTCAGTTGGAGGCCGTACATGTCAGAAACCGACGTTCGCCAGGCATCGGATCGCTTCTATCAGGCACTTCAGGGAGTACTCGCGGGAGATCCCTCCGGTATGGAGGGGATCTGGTCTCACTCGGATGATGTCTCGACCTTCCACCCGATCGGCGGTGCTGAGGTTGGCTGGGAGCGCGTCTGGGGCTCCTGGGTAGGCGCCTCACGGGCTATCGGTAACGGCGGCGTCGAGGTAACCGACCTGCGCGTCGTCGTGATGGGCGACACTGCCTTCACCACCGGGGTCGAGCACGCGCACGGCACGATCGGAACCACGCAAGGCCGGTTTGATGCCCGCTGCACCAACATCTATCGCAAGGAATCAGGGTCGTGGAAGATCGTCCACCACCATTCCGATATCGATCCGGCGTTGGCTGCAGCGCTGCAGCAGCTGATGTCCCAAGCCTAGTAGCGACCGTCCGGCTGCCGGGCGCGAATCTGGAGGGTTTATGTACGTGGTCATCAACCACCTTCACCTGTCGAAGCCGGTGGATGAGCTTCGGGAGCCGGTCGAGCGCGAACTCAAGCCGCTCATGACGTCGTTGTCCGGGTTTCGCGGGTTCTCATTGGTCAAGGATGCCGAGGACCGGGCAACAGTCCTCATCTTCTGGGAGACCGAAGCAGATGCGCTCACCGGCGGCAATGCCATCGGACCAACCTGGTTCCGCGACAATGTGGCGCCCTTCCTGGCCAGCGACCAGCAGCGAACACTCGGCGAGGTGATCGTCCAGTTTCAGGGATAGCTCAACCACTCGAGCGCGGGTCGCTCGCTCCTGGTAAACGAATGGCAGCGTGATTGAACCATCGCCGGAGCATCCAGCCTCGCTCTCGCCGTCAGGCGCGGGGTTGGATCTCTGTTTGACCGGGTGTTTCGCTGCTATTGCGAGCGTTCGCCCAGGCGGCGTAGACTCCGCACCATCACCTTCAGCGATACGGACCGGAGGCCCCGATGCCGGACACGCCACCCGCCCAGATTCCTACCGAGGTCGCCGATCATTACGCACAGGGCGTTGAAGCGGGACGGCTCGAGTCGTCGAGCGGGTCGCTGGAGCGACTACGGACGCAGGAGATTCTGACCCGCTTTCTGCCGGAACCTCCCGCGATCATCTACGACATCGGCGGAGGTCCGGCGGTCTATGCCACGTGGCTGGCACGTCTTGGCCATGAAGTCCACCTGGTTGATGCCGCGCCGCTTCACATCCAGCAGGCGCTCCAGGCATCTGCCGCCCAGCCCGATCATCCGATCACCAGCTGTGAAGTCGGCGATGCACGGAGGCTCGACTTCCCGGACGAGAGCGCAGGTGTCGTGCTCCTCCTTGGCCCGCTCTACCACCTCACGGAGCGAGCCGACCGCGTTGCCGCGCTGCGCGAAGCGGCTCGGGTCGTTCGCCCGGGCGGACTGGTCTTTGCCGCGGCGATCTCCCGCTTCGCGTCGGCGCTCGACGGACTCGGTCGCGGCTTCCTCGCCGACGATGAGTTCAGCGACCTGATGCAGGCGGATCTCCTGACCGGTCAGCATCGCAACCCGAACAATCGCGAGCACTACTTCACCACCGCCTACTTGCACCGTCCCGAGGAATTGCGCGTCGAGTTCGCCTCGGCCGCGCTGACCCACATGCAGACGCTGGCCGTCGAGGGTCCCGCGGCGCTCATCCACCGTGTGTCCGAGCAGTGGGACGATCCAGAGTGGCGCTCACGTGTCCTCGACCTGGTACGCCGGATCGAGGGAGAGCCGTCCCTTCTGGGCGCGTCACCACACCTGCTCGCCATCGGCCGGAAGTAACACAGAGCAGCAGGCTACCACCAGATCTGCGGCGGACATCCCGAGCCGCTAACCACCCATCGTAAGGTTTGTAAGTTAATGTTGTGCCTCATTGACACATTCGAACATGTGTGCTAGTGTGTCCGTACACCTTATTCGTTGCCGCTCGCGAAGGGAGCGACGCGCATGTCGAACCACCCCATCGTTCACGTCGAACTTGCCACGACCGATCGTGAGGCCTCCGGCAAGTTCTACTCCGAGTTGTTCGGCTGGAACGTGCAACAGATCCCGGAGATGCAGTACGCGATGTTCCAGGCTGAGGGCGGGCCCGGCGGAGGCTTCGCGACGGTCGACGGGCAGACGACGAACGCCGGCGACGTCAAAATCTATGTGAATACCGACGACATCGACGCCACCCTGGCGAAGGCGAACGAACTCGGTGCGACAACCCTGGTTGGCAAGACTGAGATCCCGGGCCAGGGCCACTTCGCCTTCTTCCGCGATCCGTCGGGCACCCCGGTCGGTCTCTTCTCGATGTAATCGCATCCTCAACCGGCGTGTCCCCCGGCGCGCCGGATCTCCTTCCCCACCTGCCAGCGCCCGCCGATCATCGCGGGCGCTCCTCAGTTAAGCGCCAACGTTGCGAATTCCGGACCAGATGGTGTCGACCAGCGGCTCGAGCTTCGCCGGCAAGTCCGCGGGATCGACCCGCTGGAACAGCACGTTGAACAGGGCGGCACCCGCCACCATGTCCATCACCAGACGCACGTTGACGTCCGCCCGCACGTCGCCTCGCGCGATGCCTCGCTCCAGGACTCGCTTCCCGATCGACTGCCGCGGCGCGATCAGGTTGTTCCAGACGATCTCCATGAGCTCGGGGTCGCTCACCGCGGCTCCGGCGACCCTGCCGATCATCGGGCCGAGGATGGTCGACGTCGACACGCGGGCAAAATCCCGCACCAGCGAAAGGAAGTCCCCGCGTGTGTTGCCGGTGTTGGGCACGCGGACCTCGTCATCGATTGACGCGAGCGCCGCCGCGACCAGATCACGCTTCGAGGACCAGCGCCGGTAGATGGTCGCCTTGCCGACACCTGCCCGGGCGGCAACGGCCTCGATGCTCATGCCGTCGAACCCCAGCTCGACGAGCAATTGCAGGGTGGCATTGATGATCGCCTGTCGCGCCTGGCTGCTCCGTGGACGGCCCGGCCGCCGCGGCGTCCGCGTGTCTCCTTCAATCGTCACGGCCGCGTGCCGCCCATCTCCACCACCGGTACGCGCTCAGGTGGCATTCCCTCCTCTTCTCCCGGCGCGCGGGCGGGGAGGAAGGCCAGTGAGAGAAGCGCGCCGATCATCGCCACGGCACTCGCGGCCACCAACGTGACGTCCATCGCGTGGATAAAAGCCGCGTTCGCGCCAGACATCAGCAGGTTGCCGTCGAATCCGCCGATGCGCTGGGCGACCTGTGCCGCCGCGCCGATCGAATCGCGCACCAGCGCGGCCTGGGCGGGCGGCAATGCCGAGGCGACGTTCTCGATCCGGTTTCCGTAGGCCGTCGAGAGGATGCTGCCGAGCACCGCCACGCCCAGCGCGCCGCCGACCTGCCGGGTCGTGTCATTCACGGCCGAGCCAACTCCGGCGTTCGCGCGCGGAACCGAACCCATAATCGAGTCAGTGGCCGGGGCCATGGTCAGGCCCATGCCCAGTCCAATGACCGGAATACTGAAGCCGATCAGCGCGTAGCCGGTATTCGTCGTCGACTGCGCCATCAGGAACAATCCCAGCGCGACGATGGTCAGACCGCCCGCGACCACCAACTTCGTGCCGAGCAGGCGAACCAGGCGCACGCTCGATGGCGCGCCGATCAGGATGCCGAGGGCGACCGGCGTGATGCGGATGCCCGCCTGCAGGGTACTGAGCCCCAGAACGACCTGCAGGTACTGGGTCAAGAAGAACATCGAGCCGAACAGGGCGAAAAAGACCAGCGCGATCGAGAGGCTCGCCGCTGAGAAGCGTGGATTGCGGAAGAAGCGCGTGTTGAGCATTGGCCGCGGATTGCGCCACTCCCAGAGGGCGAAGAGACCGAGCAATACCACGCCACCGATGAAGGCGACCCAGCTATGCAGGCTGAGCCAACCGAAGTTGGGCGCCTCGATGATGCCGTAGAGCAGCACGCCAAGCCCGGAGATCGACAGAACGGCGCCGAGCGGGTCGAGCGAGGAGTGCTCCGGGTCCTTCGATTCCGGGATCAGGAAGAATCCCGCAATCAAGGCGATGGCAATGATCGGGACGTTGACCAGGAAGACTGACCCCCACCAGAAGTGCTCCAATAGCCAGCCCCCAATGACTGGCCCGATCGGAATGGCGATGCCCGCCGTCGCTGTCCAGATGGCGATGGCCCGGCCGCGTTCGTTTGATGGGAAGATGTTGGTGAGGATCGACAGCGTGGAGGGCATGATGAAGGCGCCCCCGAAACCCATCAGGGCACGGCTGGCGATCAGTTGATTGCCGGAGCCCGCGTAGGCTGAGAAGAGTGAGCCGATCACGAAGACGACCATGCCAAAGGTGAGCGCGCGTTTGCGCCCGAAGCGGTCACCCAGGTTGCCCGCGGTCAAGAGCATGCCGGCGAAGACCAGCACGTAGGAATCGACGATCCACTGCAACTCGCTGGCACTCGCTGATAGATCGCGCACCAGGGTTGGCAGCGCGACGTTGAGCACGGTATTGTCAAGGCCGATAACCAGTAGACTGCCACAGAGGACGATCAGTGCCCACCAGCGACGTTCGTAGACTTCATGGCTCATTCATTAGCTCCTGCGACAAAACGATACGTTTGCGTCTCGTAATATAGCAGGGACTCACGCCGCTGGCAAGAGGATCGCTCGCTCGGTACTTGCGGGATGGAGCGGCGGACAACATTCGCCCGCGCAGCCGCGCTGAAAAGAAGAGGTTGCCGCACACCTCGACCCATGATGGTTGACACATACTTGCACCTGCGATGGCAAGAACAATGGGGTCTATGTCAGTGCTGCTTCGATCCCATTCATTGATCTGATGGGCATTTCGCGCGGATCGATCCGCCCGCGGTCACCAGATCACACGGATGTTCCTGCCATGTGATCCGGGCTCTCCCGCAATCCTGATGATGCCGAATACCCGTTTGTTGGCTACCGGGCGGTGTAAAGCGCGCCTGAGACGCGATGCACATGCGTGAATCGATGCTGGCCGACGGAGCCGTTGCCACGACTCGCGATAGAGCGACTTTGGTGCATCGAGATTGCGGGAGAACCCCCCTCCGCTGACGAGGTGTGCTGACCGGATGGCGCTGGTGCAATCCATACCTAAGAACACGACGGACACCATTATCGATTGCGCATGCGACCGCCGGCGTCGGATGGCTTGTAAGCATCGCCAATTGCGAGGACTCGAGAGGCAGATGACTCCGCTATGGCGACGTGTGTTCACTCAGTGCGCACAAGAAAATCGCCTTCGCCGAAGTCACGCCATCAGCCTCAACCACGATCGAGCCAGAGCGGGGAACGCGCTACTCGTAGCGCAGCGCCTCCGCGATGGGCACGCTTGCCGCTTGCCGCGAAGGGATGTAGGCCATCACGAGCGCCGCGCCGACCGAGATGGCGATGAAGAGGAGAACGGTCGGCCAAGGAATGACGAATCCCTGTACCGACGTTCCGCCAACCCCCCCGTTCGTAAAGAGCTTGTACGCCTCTACTAATCCCAGGGCCGAGCCAGACGCGACTCCGAGCAGGGTGATCATCGACGATTCGATCAGGAAGCTCGCCGAGACCATCTTGCGTTGGTAGCCGATCGCGCGCAGCATGCCGATCTGTTGACGCCGTTCGACGACTGAGCGGAACGAGACGACCCCGAGCGCCGCGATTCCGACGAGGAGACCGAGGGCCATGAAACCCTCGATCAGGTAGAGGAAGCCCTGTTCCTCACTGGTCGCTGCCTTCAGCAACTCCTGAATCGAATTGGCTTGCACACCGTATGTAATCAGACTCGACTCAATTGACTGTGCGTAGGTCTTGGTGTTGACGCCCGGCATTACCTTGACATAGTACGCGATCAAATCCGGTCGCTGAAAGATTTGGCCGAAGCGCTGCTGGTTCATCAAGACACCGGTGAATAGCGAGACCTTGGAGTCGAGCACGCCGATAACCGTCACCGTCTTACTGATACCAGTCGTTGGATCGCCGACATCGATCGTGATCGGTTGCATGGTCGTGTCGCTCTGCGTGACACCCGTCAGTTGGAACGTGTTGTCTCCCGTTCCTGCGCTCCCCTGCTGTGGGATGGCGTTGGCGTCGACGATCGCCAGGTTCGGATTATCACGCACCGCATTCCACGCGTCTTGATCGGTGGCGTAGCCGTTCGCGCGAGTTTGCAACGGCGCGGCCGCGTTGCTGGTGAATCCACGGTCGAGTCCGTTTATCGGGTAGTTCTTCCATGTCGTTGTGCCGGCAATCCGAACCTCAGAAGATGAGCCCGACGTGACGAGGACCTCGCCAACCGCGGCGATCTTACTGCTGTCGACGCCATGCTGCTGTACCACCTGCCGGAAGTTACCTATCGGGTTGTCCGGCGCTTGCGTCGCCTGGATATCCCAGCCCGCGCCAGCATCCGCAGTGCTAATGAGCCGAACGAGATTCGCGCTGATGGCCGCCATCATGACCAGCGAGAAGATGATCAGGCTGAACATGGCGATCGTCATGCCGGTGCGACCTCTGTTGGAACTCGGGTAGGCGACGGCGGTCTTGACGGCCGGAAGCCAGCGACGGAATATGCCTCCGAGGAAACTCACGAGGTTGGTCAGTAGGTCGGCGTTCCAGACAATGGCGACCGTCGTGGCAGCCACCATCAGGATGCCTGAGACGAAGAACATCTCCGTGCCGCCACTGAGCTTGCCGCTCATCCACTCGGTCCACGAGTCTGGCACCAGCCAGTAGACGAGGACCAGCAACGAGGCGACCGTGTAGAGCGGTCGTGCAGGAAGACCGAACCGTCGTAGAGCCACTGCCAGCCCGAGCGGGACCAGAGAGATGCCCACGGTGAACGGAAACGCCTTACCCGTGTTCGCGCCGATCCACATCAACAGGGCGCCCAAGATGATCCCCAGGATACCGAGGATTAACCAGCGACGGCTCGCCCGCGCCGCACTCGCTTCCGGGATATCCCGAATGGCCGCGACGATGTTGAGCCGGCTGACGCGCCAAGAGGAGACGGTAATGGTGATGAAGGTGACGACCACCCCCAGCGTATAGGCAATCACCAGGCTCCGCCAAGTGGCAACCGGCGTGATGCGAAAGACATTGCCGATGATCCGACCGATGAAATCGGAAATAATGAAGGCCACGCCGACTCCGAGCGCCGCACCGACGAGCGCCGCAACCAGATCGTAGGCGATGCCCTCCGCCAGGAACATCTGGGTAAGCTGACGACGCTTCATGCCGACGGCACGCGCCATACCCATCTCCGGCTTGCGCTCAGCCGCCAACAGGACGAAGATCAGGAAGATCAGGAGTACCCCGGCTGCGATCGAGAAGAGCCCGAACACCAGGAAAATGCCGGTAAAGGTATTGCTCGCCGTTTCGGCCGTGTGAACCGTGTTCTGCTTGAGCGGAATCGCTTGATATGGCGTGCCGGACAGCGCCTTATCGAGCACCTGAACGGCTTGATCCGAGTGGGAGACGCCACTCTTCACTCCGCCAGTGTTGGACACCGCCACCACATTGATCTGTCCGACATACCCCGTGATGGCTTGCGCCTCAGCCAGCGGCAATGAGAACCCGCCCGCGCCACCGATGCTCGTCATGCCGCTCAGAAAACTGTCGGGCGCGATCGCTGCGACCGTCAGCTGATGCGGCTGATTTCCGGTGTAGATGGTGAGCACATCACCGACCATGGCGTTAAGCTCGCCAGCCGTCGTTTTGCAGAGAACGACGCTCTGCGCGGGCAGGTTCGCGAAATCGATAGGATGGCCGTGTGTGTCCTTCAGCTCGCCAAAGGATGGAACGGCGGCCGGGTCGAGACCGGTCAGCGACAGCGCCGGTTCGTGAAGATTGGTGTTCGTATCGATGGTCGGCACCTGTTCGATTAGCACCGGCAGTACGCCATCGATCGGCGCATTCTTCGGAAGGTTCGATTGGAGCTGGGTGGCCACACTCTGGGGGAAGGGTGTTCTGATCGACACATCGTTGGAGTTCTTGTTCCCATTCGACAGCACAACCGCCTCGTCGGTCTCTCCCATCGTGCTGTAGGCTGCGCTCGTGATCGAGTTATCGAGTGTGTCACCCGTCGTCAAGGCGGCCGACATGATCAACGTACTGAGCATCAGGCCGATGACGATGAGAACTGACTGAGCCCGCCGGCGCGGAATATTGCGTATTCCCAGCTTGAAAATAACTCGCTGCCGTAGCAGCACCCAGAGACCAGCACTCATACAGAGGGCGAACAAGATGAGCATCACGACCATGATCGAATTCGTCGAAACGCCGAATAGCTTTTGCACGTTCGCTGTACCCTTTGCTCTACGGTGCTGGGCGAGTAGACCGTTACTCCTGATTCGGCGGATACCTGGGAGTCGAATTTGATCTAGCTCTTGCTTACTCGCCTAATCACTGGCCACTGGCTTCCGCAAAAACATGTGTCATGGTGTACGAGTGGGTCAGTTGGCTTGCTCACGGCCATTGCTTCTGATGGTGTGTCGTCGGCGGAGTGGATGTCGAGTGTGAGCGACAGAACCGCCAAGGGCATTCCATCGCGAGCTGGGCAGGATCTGCTTTGGGTCGATTTCCATCGACTCATGTGATTACCCGCTCGGGTGGCGGACATTGTGGCAGACGAGGACGGTGTCGGAGTCTCGCCAACTTCGGACCTCTGTGAACCGCTGCGTTAAGGGCGGCGTGCCCACGAAGACTGGGATGCCTGCGCCCAAGATGACGTTGCCAATCATCAGATGACGTTCATCGACCAGGTCATGCGCCAAGAGATCATTCCAAAGCGTCCGACGCCCGGTGATGAGAATGTCCTTCCCTGGTTAGCGTTTGAGTTCGGCAAGCTGTTGGTGTGCGTCGGCACGCCGGATGATGCGGACATCGGGCCAGGCTCCGGTTAGCGTATCGGAGACCACGATGGTGCGCATGGAGGCACCGGCATGGCTAATCTCCCGTTGTCCATCCGTTCACTGGGAAGAGGCGGGGTCCTTCGCGACCTCGGGCCAAAAACTCTTGAACAACTCAAAGGACACACGGCCAACCAGGTGCGTGTCCGCAGCCCGCAGGAGTTCGGCCGTGTAGGTGTCGAAGACATCCCCCGGTCATGGGGACCATCACGGAGACATCGTTGCCTGGCCCGGTGTGATAGCCATCCGGAGAGATGACGTCGAAGACAGTGATTTTCCGCATGAGCATGCGTCTCATTCCATGGCGATCGTGGCAACTGCCTCGGCGAACGATGCCTGCGGTTCTACCACATGCAGGCCACAGTCTCAAGCTTTCGCGGCCGACCGAATCACGGTTTCACGTGGCCTGGTTCCGCATCCTTGCCCGGTAGACGCGTCTAAAAGGAAAGAGCCCTGTTGCTCATGAGGGTAAGGGAAAGGCACCACGACCTATGCGTGCTGCGCCCTGCCCGGGTGTGCATCTGCGACCAGATCACCGCCGCACTCGCCTAGGTACTGAACGCCCATGGCAGAAATAGCAACGACAGGGGTCGAGCCTTTCACCCCTCGGTCGTCTTTTCTGATGGCGCGTAGTTGGGCCATTCACGAGAGACGTCGAAGCCGCGAGCGTAATTCGGACATCTCAGTCGGAGTCTGCTGGTGTGTTCATCTCGTCCATGGGTCAGGCTGGGTCGGTGAAGCGCGCGGCGCGTGCATGCAGATAACGCTGTTGGCGGAGGTTGAGGGCGAGCTCGGCGGCAGCCAGATAGGCATCTCGCGCTGCCAGGTGATCGCCGCTCAGTTCCAGCAGGTGTGCTCGAACGGCATGAACGCGGTGATCGTTCGCGATCCGTTGATCGCGTTGCAGGCGGTCGAGGAGGGCCAGGCCAGCGGGTGCACCCCGAGCCATGGCGACCGCGACGGCGTGATTCAGCGCGACTATCGGATTGTCGGAGAGGCGCAGCAGCAGTTCATAGAGCGCCACGATTTGAGGCCAGTCGGTAGCTTCGGCGCTGGGTGCTTCGTCGTGAATCGCCGCGATGGCGGCCTGGACCTGATACGGACCGACCGGTCCCCGCGGAAGCGCCCCGGTGATGAGGGCCACACCCTCGTCGATGAACGCACGGTTCCAGCGAGTGCGATCCTGCTCGTCCATGGGGATCATCTCGCCGGCTGAGTCAGTTCGCGCCGGCCGCCTGGCATCGGTGAGCAGCATGAGCGCGAGGAGTCCGGCCACCTCGCTCTCGTTTGGCAACAGCCGGTGGACCATGCGGGTCAGGCGAATCGCCTCACTGGCGAGCTCGCCACGGTGCAGCTGCGGGCCAGAGGTGCTGACGTAGCCCTCATTGAAGATCAAGTAGAGCACGTGGAGGACGACGCCAATTCGTTCAGCGGTCTCCTCACCGGCTGGCATGGCAAAGGGAAGGTTGCTGTCTCGGATGGTCTGCTTGGCCCGCGTGATCCTCCGCATCATGGTCGCCTCGGGTACCAAGAAAGCCCGGGCGACCTCGGCCGTGGTCAGCCCGCCGATCGCGCGCAGCGTAAGCGCAATCTGCGATGCTGGCGACAAGGCCGGGTGGCAGCACATGAAGAGCAGAATCAGCGTATCGTCAGAATCCGCGGCGGGTCGGTCGGCTGGGGGCGCGAGCCAATCCTCGGGCAGCGCATGCTGGGCGATCGCGTCCTCCCGTCGCTGGCGAGCGTGTTCACGGCGGAGCAGGTCGATGAGCCGGCGTGACGCGACGGTGATGAGCCAGGCGCGCGGGTTGCCTGGCAGGCCGTTACCTGGCCACTGCGCGGCGGCCGAGATCAGGGCCTCTTGTACCGCGTCCTCGGCGAGGTCGAAGTGTCCGTACCGCCGCACCAGGGCGCCGAGGACCTGCGGCGCCAGTTGTTGTAGCAGGTCCTCGACCTCCCGATCAGACATGGGTGATCAGAGCTCGAGCTCAGCACGAGAATCGACAATCGGGCGCACGTCGGCGACCGCCGCGGCGGCATCAACCGGCCCGGGACACTGCGAGAGTCGCGCCGCGATCGTGGTCGCGCGATCGAAGCTCGCGCACTCCACGATCCAATAACCGGCGAGCACTTCTTGCGTCTCCGCGTACGGCCCATCAGTCACGACCGGTACGCCGCTCTGTAGTTGGAGTCGACGCGTGTGGACCGGCGCGGCCAGCCCGCGCGTCTCGACCAGTTCACCCGACTCCTCCAACTCTCGATTGAACTCCTCCATGAATACGCCCATCGCGGCAAAGTCCTCCGCAGACCAGGTCGTCGTGCTGGATTCCTTGCCGACCATGGCGTCGTAGTCACGCTGTGACGCGTAGGTCAGAATCATGTACTTCATGGGATGCTCCTCTCTGCTGGCACCACCGTGGTACCGTTCACCAGAGACGTCGAAGCCAGCCGGTCGGTCCGGACATCGTCGGACACAGTGTTGAGAGCATCAACCTTGAGCCAGAAGGCCGGTACTTTGCGAGTGCGAGAAGTGCCAGGGTCGACCCGGCCGTGCTCGCGCTTCATCTGTCCCTAACGGCTTCTTATTCATCACGGCTTCCCCACCTGTCTCGAAGACTATCTTAGAATCTACGACTGGCAAGAGGATCGCTCGCTCGGTACTTGCGGGATGGGGCGGCGGACAACATTCGCCCGCGCAGCCGCGCTGAAAAGAAGAGGTTGCCATGTTCAATGAGGAAGAACTGAAACTGCTCGATCTTCCGGCCTTCGCCACGCTGGCAACGCTGCTGCCGGACGGCACGCCACAACTGACCGTGATGTGGTATCGCCGGGTCGACAACGACCTGCAGATGATCACCCCAGCCAACACGCGCAAGGCCCGCAATCTGGAGCGGAACAATCGCGCGTCGATGGTAGTCATTGATCCGGTGAGCAGCTATCGCTTTGTCGAACTCCGGGGGCGAATTGAGCTCAGGCGCGACCCGGCTGAGATACGTGGCGCGCTGTTCGAGATCGCCTCACGCTACATTGGGCCCGGCGGCGCGGAGCCTTACACCGCCGCCCGTGATCCGCACCAGCGCGTGCTGATGGTCTTCCACCCCGAGCAGGTGCACGGGCACTTCGCCGAGCGGCCCGTGCCGCCGGACCAGGAAGGCCTGCTCGAACCGCCAGCCGGTCGAGTAACAGGCCAACCTGTGCGGTGTCGCAATCTTCACGCAGGCGGCCACCGGTGCCGCCTCTACACAGCGCTCAGCGGTTCACGCCTGCCGGGCGACGTATTCGAAAGCCATGATCTGATTCAGATTCCGTCGCGGCGGCACCGGTGGCCGCCGTGCGGCTCTCGAGACCGATCGTTATCCCACCGCGGCGATGGCTTCGATCTCAATGAGGTAGTCGGGGTGCGCCAGGCTGGAGATGACGGCCAGCGTGCTGGCGGGAGTGTGGTTCAGCGGTCCGAACATCCGGTCCCGCGCCTCTCGAATAGCGGGTAGATAATCCAGGCTCGTCGTCAGGATGTTCATCTTGCCGATCCGGTCTAGCCCAGACCCGGCTGCCGTTAGCACGGCCTCAAGGTTCTTGAAGATCTGCTCGGCCTGTGCCCTGGGATCGCCCTTTCCGACGATCTCGCCATCGACGTTCTGCGATACCTGACCCGAGACGAAGATCAGGTCGCCCATACGCACCGCGTGCGAGTAGCCCTTCGTTGGATGAACGTTTGCTGGGTTGTCGAAGACGTGAAACTCCATCGGTCCGTCCCTTCAAATCCGTCCGTAACGGTCACGAATCTCCGGTCAGCAGGGCGGTCAGTCGCATCCCGGATGGTACCTCAGGCCAGGCCCGGTGCAGTGTCGCGACGGTCTCCGGCTCCTGGGCCAGCCGCGAAGAACGCTCCACGGCATCCTTGATGTGCCGTGCGTGAAATTGGAGGGCGGTCAGCTTGACGCCCGACGTCCCACTGACGTCGATCCAGGTATTCGGCTGACCGTCCGGCAGGTCGACGAGGTTGAAATCGCGCGCGCGGTCGGGCCGAACCGCATCGTAGTAGAGCTCGCGTACTCGCACCCCCTCCTCTCGCGCCTGATGGAAGGCGGAAGTCGTGGCGCGCGAGACGACCAGGTGATCCGGATGCCGGGTGATACCGCCCGGTCCGAAGGTGATCACGATCTGCGGTAGATAGCGATGAATCGCCGCCAGGATCATGCCTTCGAGCTGCGCTTCGGGCACGTCGGCGAGGGTGCCGTCTTTATAGCCGAGCAATTCGATACCGGCGTAGCCGATGGCCGCGACCGCATCGCGCAAATCCTCCTCCCGCAGACGGGCCAGCGCCGCGCCGCTGGCGGAGACGCCGTCGACCGGCTCACCGCGCTCACCCAGCGTGGCGAAGACGCCATGAATCACGGCGCCACGACGCGCGTATTTCGCCAGCACGGCTGCCGGACCGAAGCTCTCGTCGTCCGGATGGGCGTAGACGGTCAAGATTCGGGGCGCCAGCAAGCCCGCGTGTAACGGATCCACAATGGAGTCTGTCATCGTGCTTCGTAATCCTCTTCTCGATATGCAATCGCGTTCGTGCGGCGCTCTCCGCGCCGGAGGGGCGCTGGGCTACAGTATGATTGCGAAGAGACGGCGCGACTCTATCCACGGAAAGGATGCCAGAATGCGGATCGTCTCGCTGCTTCCAAGCACCACCGAGATCTGCTTTGCCCTCGGGCTAGACGAGCAGCTCGTCGCCGTCACGCACGAATGTGACTACCCGCCTGCGGCCCTTGAGAAACCGCATATCACACGCAACGTCCTCCCCCACGACGTCACCGATAGTGGCGAAATCGACCGTCTGGTGAGAGAACGGGTCAGCCAGGGCCTACCAATCTACGAGCTGGACGTGGATCTTCTCACGCGGCTCGAGCCGGATCTGATCCTCACGCAAGAGCTCTGCCCAGTCTGTGCCGTCTCCTACCAGGACGTGCTGAAGCTTGCACGGACGCTGCCGCATATGCCGACCGTCGTCTCGGTCGAGCCCACCTCAGTCGACGGGGTACTGGAGTCGATCCTCACCATCGGTGAGGCGACGGAACGCGCCGAAGTCGCCGGAGCGGTCGTCCAGGCGCTGCGTCACCGTCTCGCGTGGATCAAACAGCGCGTGAACGGCGTGGCTGGATCTTCGCGGCGTGTCGTCTGCCTCGAATGGCTCGATCCGCTGATGGTTGGCGGGCACTGGGTGCCGGAGATGGTAGCGGCGTCCGGGGGCCGAGACATGCTAGGTCAATCCGGACAGGCTTCGGTCTACGTCAATTGGGAGCAGGTGGTCGAGGCGGCCCCGGACGTGCTGGTGCTGATGCCCTGTGGCAACGACCTGGCCCACACCGTGGCCGAGTCCGAAAAGCTGCGCGAGCTCCCGCGGCTCGACGCGATTCCCGCGGTGCGCAACGAACAGGTCTACGCCGTCGACGGCTCGAGCTACTTCAACCGTCCGGGACCGAGACTCGTCGCCGGGATCGAGATCCTGGCCGAGATCCTTCATCCGGAGATCTTCGGGGGCATCACCCCGGACCATGCGGTTCAGCCGGTGCAACTCTTGCAACACAATTCGACGCGATGACCGGACGACGCCATCCGTCTCTCCTGGTGCTCCTGATCAGTCTCGTCGGCGGCTTGACGATCCTCTATCCCTTCCTCCTGCCGCTGTTCGGGCAGCAGCAGCGACTCGCCCAGCGTGGTATCGAAGTGCCGCTCCTCTTCGCACTGCTGAGCGCTATCTGCCTGCTGACGATCCTGGTCCAGATCCAGCGCTCAGCCACCGGCCCGGGCGCGGCGCAGTCGAAATTCGTCGCGCTTCTCGGCGTGCTGGTAGCCACCGACGCCGCGCTGCGGCTCATCCCGACCATTCTTGGCGCTTCACCGATCTTCCTGCTCATCATCCTGGCCGGATTCGCCTACGGCGCCGACTTCGGCTTCCTGATGGGCGCGCTGACGCTCCTCGTTTCGGCATTTCTTACGGGCGGCATCGGTCCATGGTTGCCGTTCCAGATGCTGACTGCGGGCTGGATCGGCCTGAGTGCCGGGCTCCTGCCACGCACGGGCTGGAAGCGCGAGATCGTTCAGTTGACACTCTTCGGCGCGTTCTGGGGATTCCTCTATGGCGCAATCATGAACCTGTGGGAGTGGCCATTTGCCGCTCCCGGACTCGGACAGCAGGTTGGGCTTTACTGGGTTCCCGGCATGGACCTCTGGCGGACGATCCACACCTACGCGCACTACTACCTGGTGACGTCGCTGGTCTACGACCTCTTCCGCGCCGTCGCCAATGTCGCGCTCGTACTGCTGCTGGCGCGGCCAGTCGTGAAGCTCCTCGACCGCTACCGTGAGCGCTTCACCTGGCAACCGTGGACGCCCTATGTGCCAGGCTCCGAACACCCGGAACCGGCGCTGTCACATCAGGACTGACCCTGCGCAGCTCATTCGTAGCGCAGCACCTCGAGTGGACGGAGACGGACCGCCCGCCAGGTGACGGCCGCGGTCACGAGCAGGCTGATGGTCACCGCGGCGACGATCATACCGAGCAGTTCGGGTGTCGAGATGCCGCCATGCGACCACTCGCTGAACGCGATGCGACCGAGCACGTCCGCGATGAGCGTGACGCTGAACAAGCCAAGTGATGCGCCGGTCAGCGCGATAGCGAGGTTCTCCACCAGCACAATACTCAGGACGCTCCCACTGGTATGTCCAATTGCCTTGAGAATCCCGATTTCGCGGCGCCGCTCCAGCATCGAGAGCCCAACGGTGTCGGCCGTCAGAATCAGCCCCGCAGCCAGCGCCAGCGCGGCGACACTCTCAACCAGCGCGATCAAGTTGTTGAGGATCGCATCCAGGCTCTGCAGCACCGTCCCCAGGCTCACCGTGATTACACCCGGCGTCGCAGCTTTGATCTCATTCAGCGTTTGGTCGGCGTGGGCCGGATCGAGATGCGCCAGAAACGCGACGTAGGGCTGCCCAGCGCTGATCTCCTGCACGACACGGTCGTCGACCAGGATCGGCGCGACACCCCCGATCGACGGTCCGCCCGTGTAGAAACCGACCACGGTCAGCCGTAGAGTCTGGGAGCTATCGCCGTTGCTCACCGTCATCCGGTCACCCAGCTTGAGCGTGAGCGGCGCTTCGGAGTCGCTGAGCGGAAGAAGCGCGTTGGCGGTTCCGGCATCGGCCGGCGAGAGGAGACGTCCGGACTGGGCATCCTGTAAGCCGCGCTCGAGCTTGACGGGCGGAAGCTCGTTCTGGGACAGTCGAAAACCCGCCAGGCCACTATCCGGCGTCGCCTGATTGCCATCCGCCGCGATTTTCACGGGGATCGACGAGACGCGAAGTTCGTGGCTCAGTCCGGGCGCGGTCGCCAGTTGGCGCTCCACGGACGCGCTCTCCGCGGACGAGGCGAAGATGGCGACGTTGTCCTGAGCGTGCGTGGCCGCGATCTGGGCGATGGTCGCTTTGGCACTTTGCCCGAGTGCCAGCCCCAATCCAATCGCGAAGATCCCCACGAAGAGGGCCAGCAGCGTCGAAGCGGTGCGCGCCCGGGAGCGACCGATGTTGCGCAGCGCCAGCCGTAGCCGCGCCTTGGCGGGAGGCGAGAGAAAGGGTGTGACGAGAGCGGCCAGGACAAATACAACCAGCGCGACGC
This sequence comes from uncultured Chloroflexia bacterium, assembly GCA_963728335.1. Classification (GTDB taxonomy): domain Bacteria; phylum Chloroflexota; class Chloroflexia; order Thermomicrobiales; family Thermomicrobiaceae; genus CALAGB01. Next base: position 895,243 of record CAVSJP010000002.1, on the reverse strand, counting down.
CGACCGGTCGTACGAGCCAGATCGCCGCCGCGGCAAGAACGATCAAGGCCGCGACGGGCACGAGATAGCGCCACGAGAACCGCTCGACGACGGGCAGTCGGCTCAGCATCGACGCGATGAAACTGAAGAATCCCGCAAGTACCCCAAGCACCAGGATCACGGCACCGACCACAACTGCCGCGAGTAGGACGTTCCCGAGGATGGCGACCGACAGGATGAAGTAGAGCAGGGCAACTGGAATCAGGAGCAGACCGGTCGAGAGCGTGCCCTGAACCTCGCCGCCTTCCTGGGTGCCACGAAGAATCGCCAGCGGCCGGACTGAGCTGGCCCGAATGACCGGCAGCAATCCGAAGATCACCGCGGTGAGGCATCCGATCAGGAGACCCGATGCCACGATCAACGGATCGATGCGACTGGAAAGACTGACGAAGATGGCTCGTTCGATGAGCGCCTTCACGGCGAAGCTCATCGCGATCCCCCCGAGTGCCCCGATTGCACCGCCCGTCAGACCGAGAATTGCCGTCTCGAGGCCGAACATCAGGACGAGGTTTGGCCTGCGATAGCCGATCGTCTTGAGGACCGCCAACTCGAGCAGGCGCCGACGCAGCAGGACCTGCACCGTATTCACGATGCCGATGCCCCCGATCAGCAGTGCAAGCAGACCGACGACCTGCAGAAAGTGGCGCAAGACCTGGATCTGATTCCGGACATCCGACTCCTGCTGTTGAACGGTCGTGGTCGTGACCAGAGGCAGGTGCTGGCGGATCCGGGAGGCAACAGAGCTGGCGGCGCTGTCGTCGTGTCCTGGAACGTTGACCCAGACCCAGGTGTACTCGGACGGAGTGCCAGAGAGGTTCTCGAGCTGGTCGTATTGCTGTTGGCTAATCAGGACGTCGGGATGCCCCGCCAGAATACCGGTTGTGGCGACGACTCCGGCGATCTGGACAGTGCCTTGCCTGCCGGACTCAGTCTGAAACGTCAGCGAATCACCAACGTGCAGGCCCAGCGAACGCAGGAGCATGCCAGTGATGACCACATGGTCGCCCGTCATGAGCTGACTCAACGACTGGTCTGAAGGCTTGAGCTCCGGCAGGGAACCACCGAGTGGAAAGACGGATGGGTCGATCGCGTCGACGCCAATTCGTTGCAGCCCGGTCGACGTCGCGACCGAGGCGTCGTCGCTGACTTCGGCAGTCCACTGGGTGATCGCACCTTCCGACTTGAGCTGATCGAAGAACGCGAACTGCGAGGTGACGAGGTCGTGATACTCGGTGTGAACCGCGATGTCTCCGCCGTTGATCGCGCGAACGTTGCCGCCAAGCGAGTGGTCAATCATCGAACCGACCAGTTGCAGTGCCACGATCACGAGTACGCCGATGGCGACGCACAGGACGGCGAAGACGGAATGTTGGCCGCCTCGCCGGAGCGAGCGCGTCGCGTATCGAAGAGTGAAGCTCCTGCTCAACGCTCGATCCTTTCTTGCGCCCCGTGCGGGTCAGCTGCGAACATCGACACCGGCCACAATCCGGCCATCCATCAGATTGATGGTGCGATCGGCCGCGACAGCGACCTCGAGATCATGAGTCGCGACGATGAAGGTCGTGCCGGTTCTCCTGCGCAGGTCGTGGATGAGCTTGAGCACGTTCTCGCCATTGGCACGGTCGAGATTGCCGGTCGGCTCGTCCATAACGATCATGGTGGGACGCGTCACCAGCGCGCGAGCGATAGCGACTCGCTGCTGTTCACCGCCGGAAAGCTGGTTCGGCCGGTTCCTCAGGCGGTCGGTCAGGCCAACCAGGTCGAGCAGTTCCTGGGCGCGCTCCTCCGGTCGATCCCGATGCCGACCGACGTAGAGAGGGGCCTCGACGTTCTCCTGGGCAGTCAATGTCGGAATGAGGTTGAAGGACTGGAAGACCATACCGATCTTCTGGTTTCGAATCGAGGCAAGTTGGGACTCGTTCATCTGGCTGATGTCGACCGTGTCGACGCGGACGGTACCGCGGGTCGGCCGGTCGAGTCCAGCGGCGATCCCCAGCATGGTCGACTTGCCAGACCCCGACGGCCCGACGATCGCCACGAATTCGCCCCGTTCGACACTCATCGTGATCTCGCTCAGAATCACGACCGGCTGCCGCCCAAGACGGAGTTCTTTATCGACGCCGATCATCTCCAGCGCTGGATCGGTGCGAATAGGCACTCGCGTATCGGTGGGCACTGAAGGATCGACGGACATAGATTCCAGTTCCTTTCCAGGTTTCAGGCACTCAGACGTCAGATGCGACCATCTCACTTGCTCGATGGGAGGTATATCGTATCACATAGTACGTGAAACTGAATAGAAGCCGTCGAATCGGGATCGCCGCCGCCTTTCACTCCGTTCCTGAGTCGACTATCCTGACGATGATTCGCCGCCGTGGGAGCGGTCGTCGGAGAAAGGGCTCGACGGGGTGACGGAACAGGAACAGGAACAGAATCCGGATTCATTGACTGGTCGCATCCTGAGCGCTCTGGTCGAGGCGGGAAGACATCTGAATGCGCTGACCGAGCACGACCTGGCGCCGCTCGACCAGTTTCACAACGGCGGCACCTGGGCCACGCGCAAGCTGCTAGCGCTGGCGGGGTTCCCGGCAGGGGCGCGCGTCCTCGACATCGGTGGAGGCGTCGGTGGCCCGGCTCGCACGCTGGCGCGCGAGGGCGGGTTTCACGTGACGGTGGTCGATTACTCGCCGGAGTTCTGTGATGCAGGCGCGACGCTGACGCGTTTGATCGGAACAACTGATCTCGTCCGCTTCGTCGCGGGTGACGCGCTCGACCTGCCGGTACGGGACGGCGCGTTCGAGGCCGTGCTGATCCAGAACGCCGGGATGAACGTGCCGGACAAGGTGCGGCTGGTGCGCGAGTTCTATCGTGTGCTCAGTCCGGGTGGGCGCTTGGCACTGCACGAGGTGATGCGAGGGCCGATCGAGCCGGTTCGCTACCCCTCACCCTGGGCCGCGGAACCAGGTGAGAGCTTCCTGGCAGATCCGGTCGACCTGCGTGTGCTGCTGGCCTCGACCGGGTTCCGTGAGGTCAGCTGGCTCGACGCGACGGACCTGATTCAGTCCTGGGTCAAAGCTCGCCTCGGAAGTAATCCCGGCAAGCCCCCACTCCCGCCGATGACGGCCTTCACCATGCCGGACGTCTGCGATGAGGCAATTCGCAACATGTGGCGTAACAGCGCAGAGCACCGGACCCAGACGATCTGGGCGGTATTCGAAAAGCCGGGCGCATGACAGGGGGTAATCCGTTGACCGGGCCGAATTCCAGCTTGCCCACAGGAGCGTTCATCGATCCAACCGGCCGCAACCGGGCCGAGATCGACCAACTGGTTCAGCGGTTCACCGGCACGCTGCTCGATTTCCTGGCGAACGCCGCCGAATCCACCCCAATGCCCGCTGAAAGTCCGCTACCGGCATCGCTGGAGATCCCAGAGACGCCCGTTAAGCTCGACCAGATCCTCGACGGTCTCGAGCAGATCCTGCGCGGATCCATGAACACCGCCAATCCCGGCTTCATCGGGCACATGGACTCGATGCCGACGACCGTGTCGATGCTCGGCGAGTTCGTCACCGCGGCGCTGAACAACAACATGTTCACGCTCGAGATGTCACCTGCCTTCTCCCGGCTCGAGCACCGGCTACTGCAGGAATTCGGCAAGTTCTTCGGGCTGGGCGACCAGTCCGGCGGCGTGCTGACCGGCGCGGGCGGCATCGCCAACCTGGAGGCGCTGACCGTGGCGCGTAACGTCGCCTTCGACGCACGTGCGCAGGGGATCGTCGGCATCGACCGGCATCCGGTCTTGTTCGCATCGGACGTGGCGCACATGTCGTTGCAGAAGGCAGCCATGATTCTGGGACTGGGCACGGAGGCGATCATTGCGGTCGAGAGCGACGCCAACTCCAGAATGATCCCCGGCAAGCTGCGCGACGCGATCGACCTCGCACGGCGGTCAGGTCAGGCACCGTTCGCGGTCGTGGCGACGGTCGGCACCACAACCAGCGGCAACATCGATCCACTTCCCGAGATCGCCCAGATCGCCCAGGCGTCCGGTCTCTGGTTCCACGTCGACGCGGCCTACGGCGGTGCGGCGATCTTCTCCGAGCGTGAGCGGTACCGGCTCGACGGGATCGAATGGGCCGACTCGATCACCTTCAACCCGCAGAAGTGGCTCTACGTCACCAAGACCTGCTCGATGGCCCTGTTCCGGGAGTTCTCGGTCCTCGATCGCGCCTTCAGGATCACCGCCTCCTACACCAAGGCGTCCGACGACTTCATCAACCTGGGTGAAATCGGTATTCAGGGAACGCGGCACGCCGACGTCCTGAAGCTCTAGCTGGCCCTGCAGCACATCGGCCGCCGCGGCTTCGGCGACCTGGTCGATCACGGCTACCGGTTAGCGGCACGAATTACCAGCGAGGTCGATCGGCGGCCATTCCTCGAACTTGCGAGCCAGCCGGAGACGAACATCGTCTGCTTCCGTGGCTGTCCCGAATGGCTCACACCGGAACGCTGGGACGACTGGAACACGGGGTTGCAGGAATCGCTGCTGCGCGAGGCAAACGTCTTCGTCTCGTTACCACTCTATCGTGGCAGCCGCTGGATGCGCGCCATCCTGCTGAACCCCTACACCGATGACGGCGTTATCGACCGCATGTTCCAGCAGGTGGACCGGTATGCAGAACAAACGAGGATGCCTTGAGGTTCGAACCATTTAGCCAACGGCCAGGACGCCGGAGGAGTGTCGCGTCGGTGCGATTCGTTTACCGCGCTACCCATGTCGTCCGAGGTCGGTAGTGGATAGGTGACGCGCTAAGAGATCCTTCGCGCGACGCTCAGTCACAGACCACAGGGAATGTGGCACTGTTCGTCCCCGTGTCATTCTGAGCGCCGCGCGAAGGATCTCTCCTGCCTGACCAGCCGAGACGCGTTGCGATCGGAGGCGACCGCCGGTGTCGCCACTACGCTAGCTTTACAGGTCGTATTCGCTTTACGCCCTGACCACTTCTCCACGTGCGGTCGATTTCGCGGCGACTGGAGCCCTTCGCGACAGCGTTATCTGTCCCAGTCGGTAGACACGCACGGCAGCCGTAATCAGCCAGAGGGTGCCGGCCACCAGCAGCACGAGCGTCAGATCCGGCATCCAGAGCCAGGCAGAGCGCCAGCTCATGCCGATCAACCCCGGTGCCAGCAGCAACGCCACACCAAGAACAATCTCCCAGATGAGCGGAACGGCGCTCAGCATCACGCTCAGCCCGCGCTGTCGATTGTGGGTAGGCCGGCGGATGAGCCGCAGAAGCGACCAGACCTGGACCGCCACGATCAGGAACACGACCGCGTCGAAGATCAGGTAGAAGCGATTCAGGCTCATGGCACTCGCTGGCTGCTGGCCGAGCAGCAGGCTGACTGTCTCGCTCGGAATGCGATCGAGCACGCCATCGGCTCCCGGCAGCGGAAGTTGCAACCCGGCGTTCATCAACATGACCATGCCGAGGTGTTGGTCCGGAATCAGGACGAACATCGAGGTGTAGTTCGGTGGCTCACCCGGATGGAATCGGATCGACGGATCGTTCCAGGGTCCACCAACGAACCAGCCCATCGCGTACTTGGCATCGGCGCCATCAGCCCAGGCGCCAAGCGTCGCGTCAGAGACCGGGTTCAGCAGCGTTGCTACGCCGTCCGGCGAAAGGATCGTTCGCCCGTGATAGGTCCCGTTGTTGAGTAGCAACATCAGGAAGTGGCCGACGTCTTCGGCAGTCGAGACGATGTACCCGGCCGGCAGCAAGGTATTCAACTGCGGCAAGCCAGAGGCGACTGGAACGCCGAACCAGTAGCGATGACCCTGCGCCAGATCATCCCCCTGTGCCTCGGAGATGACCGTGTAGCTGTGGTGCATCTCGAGCGGGTCGAATACGTTCGCTTGCAGGTAGTCGGCATAGGACTGACCGGAGGCCGACTCGATCACGAACCCAAGCAGCACGTAGTTCGGATTGGCATATTCGAAGGTGGTGCCTGGGTCATGGGCGAGCTTTGTGCCGCTGAGGGCGTCGAGGGCTTCCGCCTGCGTCACGTCATGCGTCGACCGATAGATCTCACCGCCCGCATTAGCCGGAATACCGCTCGTCTGATTGAGCAGATTCCGCACGGTGATCTCGCTCGCGCGTCCATCAGCGAGATGGAACCCCGGCACGTACCGCGTGACAGGCGCATCCAGGTCGACCTTCCCCGCCTCGCTCAATTGGAGTACGGCCAGCGCGGTAAAGGACTTGGAGGTCGATCCGAGCACGAATGGCGTCCGCGGCGTTGCATACTGGCCGCCGTCCGTCGCCGTACCGAACCCCCTCGCGCGCAGGAACTGGTCTCCCTGAACGATCGCAATGGCCGCGCCGGGTACGCGGGCGGAGTCGAGTCGCGCTTGAACGTCCTGATCAAACGCGGTGAAGTCTTCCGGTGGTGCGGCGCGAGCCGCCAGCAGACCGCCAGAGGTCAGTGCCAGCATGAGTGCCATGAAGCCAATGGCGAGCCGGTTGATGTACTTCCGCGTCATCCTGTTCTCCTCGTTTCTCTCCGTGATTCCTACGTTCCAGCGACTAGAACGTGAACGTCTTCCGCACGATCGTCGGGTCGGCGTTCTCGAACGGCGCGGGCATGGTCGAGGCCGGGCGCGGCTGGATCGTCATGCCGGGCACGTCCGGCAAGCCATTGGAGCGTTCCTCGACCGCAATTCGAAGCGGCGCGGCGCCGTTCGTCACGACCTCAAGGTCGAACCCGTCGGTGGGAACCGCGTAGTACTGCATCGTCAGCGGCTCGCCTGAACCAGTGCCACCGCCAATACGGGCCTGCTTCCCGTCGATTGAGAGCCCGGCAATGCCGGAATCGGAGCGCAGCACCAGCTGCATGTTGGGCGCGTGGCGCGGTGATGTCACGTGGAACGTCAATGTCCGCTCGGATCCACGTGCGGTGTTGCTGGTCTGAGTCACCACTGGTGCGGGCAGGTCAACCAATGGCGCGTCCGCTGCGCGTGCGGCCAGTTTCATGTCGGGCAGTTCGCTCGGCAGCGGCGCGAACGTGGTCGAATGCGAGCCGTTGACGAAGAACTGGCGCGTCCATGCATCGGTTCCGCTGCCCACGCTGACCCACTGTGCCTGACCGATGTCAGCGTCCAGCACGTAGGCGACGGAGTCGGGTCGTGGCTGGCTCGTGCCAAATCCGGAGAAGGCGATGGCCGCGATAAGGAAGCTGACCGTGACGAGGCCGGCAGCCCCGGGTGCTGTCCAGCGCCAGGTCCGATTCGGCAGCGGCAGGAACGCCACAACCAGCCCCAGTCCCAGCGCTACGAAGAGGACGGGAACCGCCGCCAACGGCAGACGCGTCGGCAATTCCACGTAGGTGATAACGGCATGGCCCCAGATGACCACCGGCGCCAGCAGCAGCACCGCCGGAATCAGCGCCACGGTGACCGCCAGCAGTGAGCGCCAGTCGTCGGCTCTGGCCGGTTGCGCCCCCGTCAGCAGGAGCAGGCCAAAGGCGAGTACGGCACCCAGCAGTGGGAAGGTGAAGAGATAGCTGACCGGCGTGAACAGGATCGACGTGGCGACGGCCAGCAGCGCCCAGACGAGCATCGCGCCCGATATGAGGTTCAGCGCCGAGATGCGGCCGCGGATCCAGGCATGTGCGGCCAGCATCACCAGCGCGACGAGCGAGACGAAGGCGAGCAGGCGCAGGCCGTCGCGATAGCCAGAGCCACCCATGAACACCCCGAAGTTGGGAACGATACGGGACAGCATCCATTCAGTGAGCGTCACCAGGACAACAGCGACGACCACGCCGCCGACAAAGCTGGTGCTGCCAAGCAGCATGGCGCCAACGGTCACATTCCGTCGCCGCAGACCCACGCCCATCAGAGCGGCAAACAGCAGGACCGGCACCAGTGCCAGAGGCAGCGCCCAACCCGCGGGATAGTGCACCGCGTTGCCGCGCGTGACATTGAAGAAGACCTGCTCACCCGACGGATTGGTCGTCAGGTCCCGTTCCCCGAGCGTTCTGGCCAGAGCCAGCAGGTTGTCGCCGTTCTGCTGGATACCGCCCGTATCGACGCGTGAGACGCTGTCGAGCTGGCTGTGGTAGGACTGCACGCCACCGAAAATGACGAATTCGTAGCCGGCCGCGCCATGCGCCACGTACTGGACGGTGTCGTTCCCCAGCCCGAGACTCGACATGAAGGAACTGACCAGTGGGTGTGGCAACGACTTAAGCACCGGAGAGGTCAATTCACCGCTGTCCGGCCCGACATAGTTCATCATGCTCGCGCCACGCGTGCCGATCGCCTCGAAGTTGATCGCGACGCGGACGTCCGCCGCCCACGGATGCTCGGCCATGAAGGCCTTGGCACCGAGCATGTCATGCTCTTCGGCGTCGGCCAGCAGAACGATCACGTCGTTGCGCAGCGGCGCGCTGGCCTGCAGGGCGCGCACCGTCTCGAGGACCGACACCACGCAGGAGCCACAGTCGCCGGCGCCCGGGCCGGTTGGCACCGAATCGTAGTGTGAGGCCAGCAGGAGAGCGCCGCTGCTGGCGGTTCCTGGGATGCGCGCCACGATGTTCTGCGCCCTTCCCGCCCAGACATCGCCGCTCTCGGTCGTCGAGACGCCGGTTGTAGCCTCGACCACTGGGCTCAGCCCCATGCTCGTCAATTGCTCGATCAGGTATTGCTCGACCGCGTCGTGCGCCGCCGATCCTGCCGGGTGCGGCGTCTGGGCAATAGCCGCCAGGTGGACCATCGCTCGTTCCGCCGAGAATACGTCCGCGGGCGCGTCGGCCGATACCGTCTCCGGCGACCGGAACTGGTCGAGCGCGATCCAGAGCGAGGCACCGATCAACGCGACGATCAGCAGGCGTGCCAGCCAGTTCTTGGAGGCTCCTCTGACAGATGCCCCTTGAATTCGTGGCAGGGGTGAGAGCGAAGGGACGCGGGCGCGTGGTTGTGATTCCGTAGACGACATGGTGACCTCCAGCGCACGTCAACGTCGTTGTTAGTCACACTGTATGCGCCATGGAATGACCCGGTCGTGACAGATTGCACAAGTAGCGTCGCAATCGTGTGACAGGTCGTGTTGCGAGTTGACGCTCCTCCCGCCGCCGTGTTGTCATTGCCCAGCATCGATCGTCGCGCCTCGAAACAGGAGTAACCGCGGATGGACATCACCTTCTTCGCCGATCAGCAGGAGTTCCGAGCCTGGTTGGAGCAGAACCACGATGAGCAGACCGAGCTCTGGCTCGGCATCTACAAGAAGAATTCGGGACTGAGCGGCATCGCCCACGGCGAAGCGGTCGACCAGGCCCTCTGCTTCGGCTGGATCGACGGCCGCGTCCGCAGCCTGGGAGAGATCAGCTACGCGATTCGCTTCACTCCCCGCAAGCCAGCGAGCATCTGGAGCCAGGTGAACATCAAGCGGATCGGCGAATTAACTGAGCTGGGAATGATGCACCCGGCCGGACTCGAGCGCTTCACCAACCGGCGACCGGACCGCGAGCGCCTCTATTCGTTCGAAACGGACCCGGTCGATCTCGATCCATCCTATGAGGCGACGCTACGCGCCAACGAGGTCGCCTGGACGTTTTTCACCGCACAGGCTCCAAACTACCAGCGCGTCGTCCGGCATTGGATCATGCGTGCCAAGCGTGAAGAGACGCGACTGCGGCGGCTCGACAGCCTGATCGAGACGTCGGCCCACCACGAGCGCCTGCCGCAGTTCACCGGTTCGGGGGTGCGCAACCGTTCGTAGGCAATGGACCGACAGTCGCATCCACACACATGACTTGACTCTCCTGTAACGGGAGGCCGTAGCCTCGTCACAGAGCGCCCGCACTACAGCGAGGCGACGGTACCAAAACGGACCCGTGATTGGAGTTGTCACATGCACATCGCCGTATCCAGGGTACACGCCGGACTGGCGTTCCTGACGCTGGCGGCGGTCGCCACCCAGTTCTTCCTGGCAGGTCTGGGCGTCTTCGGCGCTGAATCGTTCGCCGCCCACCGCGTCACCGGATACCTGATCGGGTTGTCCGCGCTGCTCTTGCTGGCAATAGCGCTGATCAGCCGCCTCGAGCGCACTCGCACCACGATGTCAGCTATTCTAGTCGGGTTGATGATCGTCCAGATCGCGCTGATCGAGTCGAGCCAGCCGTGGATCGAAGCCATTCACCCATTGTTGGCATTGCCAATTTTGGGCGTGAGCTTCCAACTCGCGCTGCGTGGACGGGCGGCGTTCGGCGAGCGGCATCGTCCGTCACCGGGCAGCCAGCCACAACCGGAGACGTCGACCGGGCGGTGAGTGGTGGGTAGGAGTGCGCGGGCGATTCACTATCCTGTTCTCAGGGACTCATCAGGACGAGAATCGTGGAGGAGTGATGATATCTGTGAATATGGATGTCGTGCCGCGCGCGCCCCTGGCCGGATGCACCGCGTTGGTGACCGGCGTGAGCCGGCGGGCAGGTATCGGCTTCGCCATCGCTCAGCGGCTGGGCCTGCTCGGCGCTGACCTCTTCGTCCACTCCTGGACGCCGTTCGACACGGAGCGGCCCTGGGGCGCCGATCCGGACGGAATCGAGTCGCTGCTGGGATCGCTACGCGCGAGCGGACGGCGCGTCGAACACTTGAGTGCCGATTTTCTCCAGCCAGAGTCTGCGGAGCGAGTGGTCGCCGCGGCCTTCGAAGCCTTCGGTCAGGTCGACCTGCTGATCGCCAATCACGCCTACAGCACCATGGACGAGCTCGAATGGATCACCGCTGAGGAGATCGACCGTCACCTGCAGGTCAACGTTCGCGGCACGCTGCTGCTGATCAAGGAGTGGGCAGCTCGTTACGACGATCGACGCCGGAGCGGTCGGGTGGTCATGCTGACGTCCGGGCAGCACCGGGGGCCGATGCCAGAGGAGCTGGCCTACGTCGCCTCCAAAGGAGCGATTCACCAGCTGACGCTCAGTCTCGCCGCGCATCTGGCACCGCGGCACATCACCGTGAACGCGGTCGATCCGGGTGCGACGGATACCGGCTACGCGGATGCGGAGCTGCGGCAGCGTGTGATCGAACTGGAGCCGATGGGGCGCTGGGGTGAACCGGACGATGCGGCCCGGCTGATCGGCTGGCTCTGCACCGAAGACGCCCGCTGGATCACCGGTCAGGTGATCACCTCGAGCGGTGGCGGACCATAACGCATGATCCGAACGAACGCGCTAGCGGTTGGTGACCAGGACGACGGTGGCGTCATCGGTGTCGCGTGCCCAGCGCTGGAGAAATGACTGGGACCAACCATCAGGATCGGTCACGTTCGTGAAGCTCCGCGGCCGGATCGAAGCGGCCCATGATCCCGTCCGAGTGCAGCAGAAGCGACCAGCAATCCGTGAGGGTGAATTCAAAGGCTCGAACGGTGGGCAGTGTCGCACCGACGATGCCGCGATAGCTGATTAGCCGGTGGATCTTCCCATTCTGTTCGACGATGCCATCGATGTTCCCGATCGAGGCAAAGATCAGCGTGCGGGACTGGAGATCGATATCGGCAACCGCCATCACCACGCCCCGGGTTCCGCGGAGCACCGCATGACACTGCTGAATAGCGTGTTCCGGCCGCTCGGCCTGACTATTCTCGAGGCATTCGACAGCCGCTCGTGCCGCCTTCGCGGCCTCCGGACCGTGCCCCAGCCCGTCAATGAGGGCAACGCGACAGACGTCCCCACGACGCAGGACATGCCAGGCATCGCCGTTCTCGTGTTCGTTCGGGTGTGGGCGGCTCGCGCCTGCTAACTTGAACGGCCAGCTATCCACTTGCAGACCACAATCCAGGTTCCAGCGGGACTCGTCTCGATCCGCATCTCGTCCATCAGTCGGCGCACGATCGGCAAGCCACTTCCAATGGACTCGGCGGTGGTGCTGAAGCCATCCCGTAGCGCAAGGTTGACATCCTCAATCCCCGGTCCTGTGTCGCGGCTTTCGATCTGCAGGCCAGCCCTTTCCGTCTTATCCATGATGGAAAGCGTAATGGAACCCTCTTTCGCGTAGCGAAGAAGGTTGGTAGCCAACTCGGAGACGACGACGACGATGTCATCGACCTGATTGGCCGTGCAGCTGTTCTCACGCGCAAGTTTTCTGGCGGCGCGGCGGGTGATCTCGATGTCGACCGGTTGTTCGATCGGAAAACGGAGTCGTGCAGCCAACCTACCGATTCCACTTGCGGATCGTAATGACCGTTCCCGCAGTGGAGCTCTCGATATCCATATCGTCCATCAGGCGTCGCGTGCCGGAGAGGCCCAGGCCCAGGCCGTGACCGGTGGAATAGCCTTCCTGCATCACCGTCGCGACATTCTGAATGCCGGGACCGTTGTCACTCACCACGATCTCGATGCCGACGCGACCGTTAACGTCATGCAGCGCACGGATCGCGACATCGCCGCGTCCATTGGTGGCATAGCGCAGCACGTTGCGCGTGAGCTCCGACACGGCCGTCGCTACCCGGCTCTGGTCGACCAGCCGGAATCCAAGCTGCTGGGCGGCAGCGCGTGCCTGAGCACGAGCGCGCACCAGATCCTGCTCTCCCGCTACGGCAAACGACACCGCGTTGAATCCATCAATACTCATGGCAGATCGACGCATCGCTAACGGCCGACAATCAATTGGTGCACCAAGCGAAGTCCCTTCTCAGCGTTGAGCGCGGTGTGCACTCCGTTGAGTTCCAAACCAAGCTCGACGAGTGTGATCGCGACGGCCGGCTGAATACCGGCAACCACCGTCTCGGCTCCGAGAAGCTGAGCTCCCAGCGCGATCTCATGCAGGAGTCGCCCGAGAAACGAATCAATGAGCTGCATCACGCTTACATCGAGGAGGACGCCGCGCGCGCCGGTCTTCTCAATCAGACCGTTCAATTCCTCCTGCAGCTGACGTGCATCACCGTCTGACAGATCTTCCTGCACACTCGCAATCAGCACACCTTCAACCTGAATAATTGGCACTCGCGGCACTTATGACTCCAGGTCGTCCGAGAATGGACCGTCGGCCACGCGCTCGCCACGCTTGACGACCTCGAGTCCCAGACGATCGAAGGCAAGCTTGAGCCCCTTTGCCATCGTCGTCCGTGTGGTGACGCCACCGAGATCGAGTCCGAGGTGGACCATCGTCATGGCGGTGCGCGCCGAGAGTCCGACGATCAGCACCTCCGCGCCAAGCAGGCGCGCGGCTGAGACGGTCTCGAGCAGGTGTTTCGCCAATGCGGTATCGACGATCGGCACGCCGGTGATGTCGAGAATCACGATTTCGGCGCCGCTCTCGACGATCCGCTCCAGCAGCATCTCGTTCATATCCTGTGCCCGGGCGGTATCCATGCTGCCGACGATCGGCAGGGCCAGGATTCCATCCCAGACGGAGATAATCGGCGTCTGCAGTTCGAGAATAGTGAGGCGCTGTTCCTCGATCGTCCGATCTTCCGCCACGTCGGATCCTTGTTGTGTACTCAAGCCGGGCTAACTCCCTTCTTCAACACAATTCCTGGGGAACTTGACCTGGAAGCGGCTCCCCTTGCCGGGTTCGCTCTCGATCTCCAGCCGTCCGCTATGCGAGGCAACGAACTGCTGCACCAGGGTCAGGCCAAGTCCGAGCCCCTGCGCGTTGGCCCTGCGAGCGTCCGGCGCCCGGTAGAATTTGTCGAAGATACGGGCCTGAACTTCCGGTGACATGCCGATACCGTCGTCCCGCACCTCAACCCAGATGTGCTCGTCGTCTATACCGTGTCGCACGTGAACCGTGCCTCCGCTCGGCGTATAGCGGATCGCGTTCGAGAGAAGATTGCCGAAGACACTGAGCAGGGCTTCCTCGTTCGCCACCATCCGTTCCACCGTGTCGTCGATATCCGCGATCAACGTCACACTCTTGGCGCGCGCGCTCGGCTTCGCCCAGTCACACGCCTTGTTTAGAATCTCGCCAAGTTCGATCGGCGTGCGCTCGACGTAGATCGGCTCCCCTCGGCTGACCTGGACCAGGTCGGCCGTCATGCGTGACAGGCGGTTGAGCGCTTCTTGCGTCGAATCGAGCAGCGGAACCAACGTTTCGGTTCGACCACTGTTGAGCGAGCGCACGGCCAACTCCAGGTGACCCCGGGCGGCGGTGAGGGGCGTGCCCAGTTCATGCGCGATACTTGCCAGGATCTCGGATTTCTCATGCTCGACCCGTTCCGCCTCGAGCGCGCGCTGCTGTTCAAATTCGGCGCGCGCTTCGGCCGCGCGAATCGACTCGGCGAGCCTGAGCTCCAGGTATTCCTTGTACTTCACACCGTAGGTGATCATCACCTCGAGCAAGAACTGGTGGGCGTCTCCGACCGCGCGGGCAGACTCACGCGGCGTGAGCTGATCCATGATTCGCTCAAGTCCCTCAAAGTGAAGAGCGATAATGTCGTCTGGACCGAGACCAGATTCGACGAAATGACCGCTCAGGAGTGATGCGCGAAACAGGGATCCCTCGGCACGCGTGGCAATGTATTCTTCCAGCGCGGAAATGTAGGATTCGGTCGCCGAATCTTCAGTTTCCATTACGTGCTCCATGCCCGATCAAGTATGTTCTTGACCATGCGAACGCTGCTCACCGCCGCTGACAAACCGGCTCAGTCGTGCGCGTATGAGATGTTGAAGACGGCTCATGAGACAATTGTGTACCCAATGTCAATACACCGCGCGAGGCATGCGCTCGCGCCTCTGCGCAAGAGAATGGCGCATCCACCCGGCCCCCTCGCTAAGCAGGCAGAACGACCTGAGACACGTTCGATCATATGTCTCGTGGGAGTATGGCACCAACGAACCAATAAGAAAAGTGCCGGAAACGATCATGACAATTTCGTCGGATTTTCCCACGCTTTGTGCCGAAAACGGGCGCAACATACGATATTTTTTTTCGAATATGAAGACGTGGGCTCGACAATGGATTGTGGGTCATGCGGGAAATCGCGGTGATCATTCCGGACGGCATCGACGCTGCCGTCGTCGAGAGAGCGGTCGAACGGATCGTCCCGGAACTGGGGCTTCGCGTCAGCTTGCGCGGGTCGCTGGCGAGCTTCCCCGGAAGCCTCCACTGGCACCTCAAGCAGGGACGTCAAAGCGGGACTCTTGAGGTGACGTTTGCGCCACGCGCAACCTGCCTGTGGCTATCAGTTCATTCCGGCCGAGACGCTGACTGGATTGACGCGATGCTTCGCGTGCTGCCGGGTCGCCTTAGCGTGGCAATCGGACAGGCTCAATCCGCGCCGAACTGAGGCGCGGACACACTCAGTGCCGGTTCGAATCAGGGAATCGAGACACGCCCCTGCTCGCAGAGCCATTTGAGGAAGACGAGACGCTGCCACTCAACCTCGGAGTCAAGGAATTCGGCAAAGGGGTACTTCTCACGCAATGACTGGAGCCGGTTGATCGTCTCGTCGCTCAAGCCGTCCTTTTTGAGATCATCCCGCGTGATCGTCGTGGCGTGCGCGTTGAGTGTCACTGCCATGTCCGCCCCTCTCTCGAGTGACTATCGACCGAGGCTGCCCGAACCACGAAGTACTCATGCTTGTCCGCGTCGACGGGTGCATCCACCCCTGTCATAGCCGATCCAGGCCCGCTGGAGAATATGACCTTCGTCCAGTTCCGCCGCCGAGCATGGCAGCATGACGAGCCGGTCGCTGAACCAAACCAATTCCTGGCCTGTCCCCCAACCGTGCTCGAATGTGAAACGCTTCGTGGTCATGATCATTGAAGCTCATTCTAACCAAGAACCGTGCCCGGAACACAAGCCCCGTATGACGGACTACAGAAGCGCGCCCGTTGCCGGGCGCGCTCTGCCGTGTTTCCACGGCGGGGGTTGGGGTAAGGGAAAAGCAGGGATTGGAGGTCAATGCATCGCGAGAAGCTCCGCGCCGACGCGACCTTCGACCACGTCGAAACGCGGCGCCGACGAACCCGGAACCCACTCGAACCGCGCGCGCTCGAAGTACTGAACGACTTTACCGTCTTGAGTGAATTCTTCGCTGATCGGATACCCGAAGGTGGAGAGTCCGCCGTATGTCAGCCAGTAGGCGCGGAAGCCGTTGCAGGCGTTGTGGCCGGTCTGAGCGAAGAACGTGCAATGGCCGCTGTTTGCCTCAGGGGCCGATTGGAACGGCTGGTCCATCGACATGCTCGCGGCAAGCTCACTGCCGACACGGCCAAGAACGACGTCGTAGTGGGACGGGTCGGAGCCAGATTGCCACTCCATGCGGGCGCGCTCGAAGTACTGGACCGTCATGCCGTCCTGCTGGAACTCTTCGGTGATCGGGTAGCCGAAGACCGGCAGTCCGCCGAACTTCTGCCAGTAGGCCGCGAACCCACCACAGGCGTTGTGCATCGTCTGCTCGAAGTACGCGCAGCCACTCTTCGGCTGGGCCGCTGCGGTCATGTCACGAGATGGCATCGCCGAACTCAGGCCGCCGATCGTCTGCACCAACAAGCCAAAGCTGTTGTCACTGAGCGAGCCGTAGGCGTAGACGAAGTACGCCGTGCCTGCCTGGAGATCGAGCGTTCCAGCGTCGAAGACCGCCTCGGTGCTGCCGGTCGGGGCGATGGTGACGTGATAGCTGCCGGCGGGAACGTCCGCGCTCGCCTCGTCCGGATTCGCCAGGTTGCTGACGAGGACGGAGCCATCCGCCAGGATGTCGACGGCTGGCGCCGCGGCCGTGTGCCGCACGACCAGACGCGCCATGCCCGCGTCGAGCGCTGACGTGTCATTGCTGAAGACCGAGAGCGTCGGCGATCCATCCGCCGTCAAGTGCGCCACGATCGTGACGTTGGCGCCGGGGTCGAGCGTGGCGGTTCCGCTGATGGCCGGATCGCTGTCCGCCGCCGCGCCAGCTGGTCGGATATCAATGGTGTAGTTGCCCGCCGGAAGGGTCAGCGGATCGGTCACGGTGCCGGGAGCGAAATCCTTGAGGGTCAGTTCATGGTTGACGTAGACATCAACGGTCAAGCCGGGAACCCCGTGCACCACGGTCACGGTTCCAGTCCCGGAATCTGAAGCGGCGAGCGTGCCGCCGAGAGAAGCAACGACGAGGAGGAGCCCTATGACGAGGGAGCTCACCGTCTTTCGCATCGAATCATTCCCTTCTATAGGCAGTCGGTCTGCCATCTCGATCTCAACCCAGGCCACGGCGAATGGACCGCCCGCGCCTGGTCATGCCGCAACCCGCGGCTGTTTGACGATCACTGCTCTGCGGTGGCCTCACATTCCTAAACCTCTATCTCAACTTTAACTTTAGATAGAGTATCGCACCAACGGAGTGGTGTCAAGCCTACCGATGATTTAGTAGGGTTATCTCATCTGCTTCAGTACCCGGGTTCACGATCGCGATTGATGGGCACGGAGTAGGTGCCCCGCGGTCGAGGTCGGAGTCTTTCACCGTGACGGAGTGAGGTTGGCCGGCGATTTCGGAGCGTGTCGCCCGCACATGCTGAGTCTTCCGAGAATTTGGGCTACTCGTCACAGGGCAGGTGATCCTGCGCGTCGCGCTCGGGTGACAGGAAAAGGAATCCGTCGCTGCTTGATGTCTTTAGCGGCTGGTTACCCACGTGCGGCGAGGAATCTCTCCACCCACGGCCCGCCTCCCGCGAGTCTCGCACGGCATCAAAGATCGCCGTCGAGGAGGAGGCTTACGCGTCGTCGTTGTCGCCGATGAGGCTGAGGACTTCGTGCAGCGTCGTCTCGATATTGCCGTTCGGAGACGTCTGGAAGCCGAGTTCGAGCAGGCGAGCGCGCCGCGTCGGGACGATCTGCCCGCCGATCACCAGCTTCGGCATCAACTCGCGCGGTAGCTCCGACTCCAGGGACATCGCCGTCTCGCGCACCGCGTTGAAGTGCGACTCGAGGGTCGCCGACAGCAGCAGCACGGCCGGCCGGCGCAAACGCACCGACTCAAGCAGGAAGCGTGGCGGGACATTCGGCCCGAGATAATGCACCACGTAGCCGCGAGACTGGATCAGCCCAACGATCATACGCAGGCCGAGCTCGTGATACTCTCCCTCGACGCAGGCCGCGACGAGGGTCCTGCTGTGGCGTGGCTCGCTGGCGGCCCGGAACGAGAGCTCGGCGATGAGATCACGCGAGAGTGCGGAGATCTCCTTCTCCTGGCCAACCAGCAATTCGCCATCCTGCCAGCGACGCCCCAACTCGATCAGCGCGGGCGTCAGGACGTGCTGAAAGATGCGCTGCAGCGAGAAACCGAAGTCCCACAGTTCCAACACCACGGCCTGCGCGGCCGGAAGATCCCCCGCCGCTGCCAGGTCGAGAAAGCGCCAGGCGATCTCCTGGGGATTGTCGATCCGGTCGGCCGCCTCGAGTCGTTCCCGGATCTCGCTCAGCGATAGGTGCTGCCTCTGCCATGCCTTGATCTGTCGAATGCGAGCAATGTCCTCTGGCCCATACAGGCGATGGCCGCCCGGCGTACGGGTCGGTCGCGCCAGCCCCTCGTTCTCAAGGAACCGGAGGCTGGAGTGCGTCACGTCGGGATAGTCGGTCGAGAGTTCCTCCACGACTTTCCCGATAGGCACCAGATCCCCGGATTGATGGCTCATTGGTCATGCTCCAGCCTGCGCGATTGTTCCAGTATGCGATGCTTCGCGGTAAGACTCCTCGTTCGCGCAGGCCGCCTCAACGACGACGCGAACAAGAGCGTAATCGTTCCACGTCGCGCGGCGTACATCAACTTCATGCGCACGTTGAGGTTCATCTGAACCGAGGTCTCACGTGCCGTGGTCGCGAGTCGCCGCTCGTCCCGCGACATCAACGCTGACCGATTCCAGAATTGTCACAATGCTGACATCTGCTTTCCCGGCACGTAACGACGTCGTCACATCGACGATTCGACAATAGATGCTGGGGGAACGATCCGTTCACCGGCGGTCCGGTGAAGGAGGCGAGACAGAGAAGATGATGCGACGCGGATTGATTACTCTGCTGCTGGTCCTGACACTCGCGATTACTGGCTGTGCCACGACAACCGTAACGCCGGTCGGTCCCGCATTGACACCCACCGCGGCGATCGGAACCCAGCCGTCAACACCGCAGCCTGCGACTCCGACACCAATACCGGTCACCCCGGCGTCGACACCAGTCGCGCCCACTCCCACGTCGACACCAGTCGCGCCGACACCGACTCCCGCCATCCCGACGCCAACGCCCACGGCAACGATGCCGCCGACTCCGGAGCCAACTGCCGATCCCGCGGACACCGCGGGCTGGGCTAGCCTGCGCGACCAGCTAGACTCATTGATCTCGAGCTGGGCCGGCCAAAACGCGGTCAGCGTGACCGACTTGCAGACCGGCCAGACGATTTCGATCAACGGCTCGCGCCCGCAATTGGCTGCCTGCACCATCAAGATCCCCATCATGATGCTGGTGGCTCGTGACATCGAGAGTGGTCACTACACTGCCGACGACGTCGAGCCCTATGTCCTCTCCGCGATGGGCCCAAGCAACACCCCACCGGCGCGTGAGCTGATCCGCTACGTCGGCGGCGGAGACATCGGAACTGGCATCAGCCGTATCAACGATTTGATGCAATCGCTCGGCATGACCCGCTCGGTCATCGCCCACCCACCTGGATACTTCTGGGAGAACTACGGCTATGGTGACGAGAACCTGCTCACGACCGACGATCTTAACCTGCTGCTGACCAAGCTCTATCGAGGACAGGCTCTCTCACCATGGGCGACCAGCTACGTCCTGTGGAGCATGACGCTGGCACCCGACTGGGTGAATGCGTCGCTCGGTGGGCCGCTTCCCAGCGACGTGACGCTCTATCACAAGTTCGGGCAGCTCTATGAGCCGGAAAACACATGGAACGACGGCGGCATCGTGGAGTTCCAGCGCAACGGACAGCGATACGCCTACGTCATCTCCTCTCTTGGCAGCTATGGCGACAGCTGGCAGACGGCTTACGACCACACCTACCGGGTCTCGGCGGCCGCCTGGAACTATTACGACGCGACACACTGACGTGATCGCGAGGAGAATCGGGGCACGCGGATGAAGCTGTCAATCAAACCAATGCATGGAACGCACATCGGACACGGCCTGATCAGAACCGCTGTCGTGGCCGTGCTGCTGATGCTGCTGGGCGTGACCGCGATGCCCAGTGGCTCGGCGAGCGCCGCCCCGGTCGGTCCTAGTCGCGTCTTCTTCTCCCAGACCGGCCACTACCTCAGCTACGGCTTTCTCGACTTCTGGCGGACCAACGGCGCCCTCCCAATGTTCGGCTATCCAATCACCGAGGAACTCAACAGCAACGGCATGGCCGTCCAGTACTTCGAGCGTGCGGTCTTCGAGTATCACGCCGATGCACCCGCCGGCTGGCAGGTTCAGCTCGAACGCGTCGGCGCCGAGCAGACGGCCTCGCGCGCCACTGAGACCCCGTTCAAGCCGATAACGGCGTCGAACAATGCCAGTACCACCTACTTCGCACAGACCGGCCACACGTTGGCCTTCGGCTTCCGCGACTACTGGCAGACTCATGGTGGCCCGCGCATCTTCGGCTATCCGATCAGCCAGGAGTTCCAGGAGAAGAACGCGGATGACGGCCAGGTCTACACGGTCCAGTACTTCGAGCGCGCTCGTTTCGAGTACCACCCCGCCAACACGCCCCAGTATCAGGTCTTACTTGGACGCCTCGGCAGCGCGGCAGCGAAACAGGACGGCGTGAACAGCACGCCGCTGCGGCAGTCCGCCGACGTGCCAACCTACGATCCATCCCTCTGGTACGTCGCTCCGCCGGCCGAGTATGCCCCTCAAGCACGGACGGCCCCGGCTGGCGCACCGGTGGGACAGGCAAAGTGGATCGAAGTCGATCTCTCGCAGCAGCATCTCTGGGCGTGGCAGTACGACCAGGTCGTCTTCAGCACGGCGGTCTCGACCGGAGTGGCCGATCACCCGACACCGACCGGAACGTTCCACATCTACGTCACGTATCTGGCGGACGACATGACCGGCGGCACGGTGGGTAGTCCCGACTACTACTTCCTGCCGGACGTGCCATATACGATGTACTTCTACGAGGCCTACGCGCTGCACGGCACCTACTGGCATCACAACTTCGGCTATCCCATGAGCCATGGCTGCGTCAACCTACCGACTCCAGCGGCCGAGTGGATCTACTTCTGGGCTCCGCTTGGCACCACGGTCTGGATCCACGGTTAGCCGTGGCCCGCTCGACTCGCTATCCAGCGGGGGCGCGAATCACGCTCCCGTTTCACCGTTCACCACCCACCTCAAGACCCCCGTGCTGAATGAGCCCTAACGGCTCAAATGAGTCTTGATCCGGTCGGCCGTCATGCTCGAGAAAGCCGGCAGCGGGTCAAGATCGGTGCATCACGATGCTTCGCGGCGGGCGAACGACATGGTCCAGTTCGTCTCCCAGGTCGTCCCTTCGTCGGGGGAAAATGCCTGCTCCCACTGGGCGGAGTTCGCGCCGTCGTGCCTCCAGCGAAAGCGGACCAGCACCTCCTGACCGCCCTCGATGTCTCTGCCGAAGAACTCACCAATGCCGTCGACAAAGACTCCGACCAGCGGCGGGAGCAGCCGCGCTCCGCTCGAATCGGCCCAGTAGATGCTCCATTTTCCGGTCGCTTTGTCGAACAGCCGCAGTGAATAACCTTCGAAACCTCCGCTCCAGTCGGTCCGCATACGGTCAGCATTGCCGAGCCCATTCAAGATCGGTTCACATTCCCCGATCGCGTTGAAGCGCTCCCAATCGTCACTGCTCGTCAGCCGTGACCGCAGTCGCCGATTCACCACGTTCCACGAACCATGAAGAAAGTCGAAGTCGCGCGCACCGGGTTGCTCGTCAGACATGATCGTTGGCCCTCTCACGATGGTGCTCGGCCGAATGCCGATCAGCTTCCACCGTACGGTAGCGCAAAGCGGCGCATGGTCGAGAGCCACTTCAGCACATATGTACGGATCCACTGGCTCATTGCGACGCGCGGCCGTCCCTCAGCCAGTTGTCGGAGCCAATTATTAACGCCGGGCGCCGGAGGCGGCGCCTGGTGGTCATAACTCCGCCAACCACCACATCTGGGGGTCGAATTTCGGCCGAAAACTGACTCAGATGCACAGGGGCAGGATCGAAATTACCCCTTGTCAAGCGAGGAGGAGCGAATTAGACTCGGATAGAGGTGAACGTACAGATCGAATGTTCGGGCAATTTGTGACTATTGGGCAACGTCTGGACAGGCAGACACAACGCTGCTACACTAGATGTTGCGGTTCACTTGGCGAACAGCACTAGATATCGCTAGAGATTCCTTCTGCCGCGAACCGAGCTCGACACAATACAACAGGATTGCCGACATCGCGCATCACGTAGGCCGGCAAGATCGCTGGATTCGTGATTTGGGCTCATTATCTCTCATTGGTATGCGGTATGCGTTAGCGAATCGTTAAGTCGAGGACCCCGCGAAGTGGTCGTGGAGCTGCGATTGGGATGGGCAGACACGGCCAGCCAGGTGGACAGAGGACAGACCGGCAGTTTGTAACGATTGAAGGGGCCGCATGGTGGAGCGCGACACGCGGAAGAAGTCGACCGGGCGGGCGCGAGGGCAGCAAGCCAGAGGGCTGCGAATCGAACGGCGGTTTACCCAGCCGGGACAGGACCCGTTCGACACAATTGCCTGGGCCAGCCGGACGTCAAGAATCACCAACCCGGATGGCTCGGTCGTCTTCGAGATGGAGGACGCCGAGATCCCGGCGCCCTGGTCGCAAGTCGCGAGCGACATCATGGTGTCGAAGTACTTCCGCAAGGCCGGCGTTCCACAGTACGACGAGGCGGGCAACCCGCTGCTGGACGAGCATGGCAAGCCGGTTCTCGGATCCGAGCGCAGCGCCAAGCAGGTGATTAGCCGGCTGGCCGGCACCTGGCGCTTCTGGGGCGAGCAGAACGGCTACTTCGCCAGCAGCGATGACGCGGCGTCCTTCGAGGATGAGCTGAAGTACATGCTCGTCCACCAGATGGCGGCGCCGAACTCGCCGCAGTGGTTCAACACCGGTCTTCACTGGGCCTATGGCATCAGCGGCCCGGCGCAGGGGCACGCGTATGTCGATCCGGCGACCGACGAGGTTGTCCACTCGACCGATGCCTACAGCCGGCCGACGCCGCATGCCTGCTTCATTCAATCAGTCAACGACGATCTGGTGAACGAGGGCGGCATCTTCGATCTGGTGACGCGTGAGGCGCGCGTCTTCAAATACGGCTCCGGCTCCGGCACCAACTTCTCGATGCTTCGCGCTGAAGGTGAGCCCCTGTCAGGCGGTGGAACATCCTCCGGCCTGATGAGCTTCCTGAAGATCTTCGACCGCGCTGCCGGTGCGATTAAAAGTGGGGGCACCACCCGGCGCGCCGCCAAGATGGTGGTCGTTGACATCGACCATCCGGACATCGACAAGTTCATCATGTGGAAGGCCGAAGAGGAGCAGAAGGTTGCCGCCCTGATCGCGGCGGGCTACTCCAGCGATTTCAACGGCGACGCCTACGCCACTGTCTCGGGCCAGAATTCGAACAACTCGGTGCGCGTCACGGACGACTTCATTCGCGCCGTCCAGAACGACGAGGAGTGGGAGCTGCGCTGGCGCACTGACGGCCGGGTCATCCGGACGGTCCGCGCTCGGGACCTGTGGGACAAGATCGCCGACGCCGCCTGGCAGTGTGCCGATCCGGGACTGCAGTACGACACCACCATCAACGACTGGCACACCAGTCCAGTCTCAGGTCGTATCAACGCGTCGAATCCCTGCTCCGAGTACATGTTCCTGGACAATACGGCCTGCAACCTGGCGTCGCTGAACCTGATGACCTTCTACGACGCCGAGAACCGGCACTTCGATCTCGAAGCCTACCAGCACGCGATCCGGCTCTGGACCATCGTGCTCGAGATTAGCGTGCTGATGGCCCAGTTCCCGAGCGATGAGATCGCTCGGCTGAGCTACGACTTCCGCACGCTTGGCCTCGGCTACGCCAATCTCGGCTCGCTGCTGATGACCATGGGCCTACCCTACGACTCCGACGTGTCGCGGGCCATCTCCGGCGCGATTACGGCTATCCTGACCGGCGAGGCCTACGCCGCCTCGGCGGAGATGGCCGCCGAACTCGGCCCCTTCCCGGCCTACCCGTTGAATAAGGACGGTATGCTGCGGGTCATCCGCAATCACCGCCGGGCCGCCTACAACGCCCACGAGCGCGAGTACGAGGGTCTCTCGGTCACGCCGGTCGGCATTGATCCCGAAAACTGCCCCGCCGACATGCTGCACGCCGCGCGTAAGGCGTGGGACCGGGCGCTGGAACTCGGCGAGCAGCACGGCTATCGCAACGCCCAGGCGACACTCCTGGCGCCAACAGGCACGATCGGCCTGCTGATGGACTGCGACACCACCGGTGTCGAGCCCGACTTCGCGCTGGTGAAGTTCAAGAAACTCTCCGGCGGCGGCTACTTCAAGATCGCCAATCAGTCGATCGCCCCAGCGCTCAAGACGCTCGGCTACAGCCAGGCGCAGATTGACGACATGCTACGCTACGTTCTCGGAACGATGTCGCTCGACGGCGCGCCGCACGTCAATCGTGCGTCGCTCATCGAGCGCGGGTTCACCGAAGCCGATCTCGAGCGGGTCAGTACGGTGCTGCCGACCGTCTTCGAACTCCCCTTCGCCTTCAACGCCTGGACGCTGGGCGAGGCGACGATGGCGCGGCTCGGTTTCACCAAGGAGCAGTGGCAGAAGTCTGACTTCCGCCTGCTGCGCGCGCTGGGCTTCAGCCAGCAGGAGATCGATGAAGCGAATGACGTCATCTGCGGCATGCAGACGATCGAGGGTGCGCCCCATCTCAAGCCGGAGCACCTGCCGGTCTTCGACTGCGCCAACCGCTGTGGCAAGCGGGGCCAGCGCTTCATTCACTACATGGGCCACATTCGCATGATGTCGGTGACGCAGCCGTTCCTCTCGGGTGCGATCTCGAAGACCATCAACATGCCGAATGAGGTAAAGGTCGAGGACATCAAAGAAGCCTACATGGCGTCCTGGAAGCTCGGACTGAAGGCCATGGCCCTCTATCGGGACGGCTCCAAGCTATCGCAGCCGCTCTCCTCCAAGAGCAAAGAGGAGAAAGAGGAAGCCAAAGCAGAGGCACAGCCAGTCGAGACCAAGGTCGTCATCGTCGAGAAGCCGATCCGTCGCCCAATGCCAGCCAAGCGCCACGGCTTCACCCAGGAGGGACGCCTGGCGGGCCACAAGATCTACCTGCGCACGGGAGAGTATGCGGATGGCACGCTTGGCGAGATCTTCATCGACATGCATAAAGAGGGCGCGGCGTTCCGCAGCTTGATGAACTGCTTCGCCATCGCTATCTCGAAGGGCCTGCAGTACGGTGTGCCGCTGGAGGAGTTCGTCGACACCTTCACCTTCCAGCGTTTCGAGCCGCAGGGGATGGTCGAGGGGCATCCGAACATCAAGATGTCGACCTCGATCATCGACTACGTCTTCCGCGTCCTTGGCTATGAGTATCTCGGCCGGACCGACTTCGTCCAGGTCAAACCGATTCATGGCGACGTCGACGACGAGATGGACGGCGGTCAGGACGAAGCGGAGGATCACACGCCGGTCTCGGTTCCCCTGAGTGAGGCGCAGCCTGCCCAGGCGACGTCTCCGTCGGCCGCGGCCGAGCTGGCGACCAAGATCGAGAACGGGTATCTCAACAACGGGCACAACGGCACGAATGGCAATGGCAACGGAACCAACGGCCATAAAGCGCAGGTGACCAGCGAATACGTCGCCATCGCCCAGGCGAGCGAGGCGCCGCAGTATGACGGCGGCCTGAGCGAGCAGCTCTCGCAGATGATGGGCGACGCCCCCTTCTGCGACGTCTGCGGCCACATCACCGTCCGCAACGGCGCCTGCTACAAGTGCCTCAACTGCGGCAATAGCCTGGGGTGCTCGTAGGGCATAGCACCGTCAACACACCAACGCAGGACAACGGACCCGGGCCAGGCTCGGGTCCGTTTCGTTTCTGGTTCTTGCTACACTGTATCGTGACGCCGAACTGGAGAAGCCGATGCGACGCGACGAAGCGCTCACCATCCTCAATGACCATCGCGACGAGATCCGCGCCTTCGGCGTGGCGTCGATCGCCATCTTTGGCTCGGTTGCCCGCGACGAAGCCCGGCCCGACAGCGACATCGACGTGCTGGTCGAGTTCGATCGGCGGCCGATCGGCCTCTTCGAGTTCCTGGACCTCAAGACGTACCTGGAGCAAATTCTTGGCGTCGACGTGGACCTGGCAACCCCAGCGTCGTTGAAGGAACGTCTTCGGCCGTCGGTGGAACGAGACGTCGTCAATGTCAACTAGAGGTTGGCAAGCTCGAGTCGAAGATATTCTAGAGGCGATCAATGACGTGCAACAGTTCACGAGCGATTTAAGCCTGGAAGAATTCACGCAGGATACGAAGACGATCTATGCCGTGAGCTTTGCGATCGGTGTCATTGGAGAAGCGTCGAGGGCCATTCCCGCGGAAATAAAGAGTCAGCGCCTGGACATACCGTGGGAGAAGATGCAATCAATGCGCAATGTCATCTTGCACGAGTATTTTCGGGTCGACCTGTCGATCCTCTGGGACACGGCGACAGCCAACTTGCCGTCGCTCGTTCAGCCGCTTCAGCAGATGCTGATACACGCTGATGACGATGAATTATCCAGGGGACCGGATTCATAACGACGCTGGAGTCAAAAGATGCGACGCGACGAAGCGCTCACCATCCTCAATGACCATCGCGACGAGATCCGCGCCTTCGGCGTGGTGTCGATCGCCATCTTTGGCTCGGTCGCCCGCGACGAAGCCCGGCCCAACAGCGACATCGACGTCCTGGTCGAGTTCGATCCTCCTGTGGGTCTGTTCACGGTGATCAGGCTTAAGAGTTATCTCTCGGACATCCTTGGTCTGCAGGTGGATCTCGTATTGCGCGACGCGATCAAGAAACAACTGCGGGACCGCATCCTCGGGGAAGCCGTCAGTGCAGCCTGAACAATGGTCCATACGCATCAGTGACATCTTGGATGCTATCGAGAGAATACAGCGGTACATCGGAGAGATGTCGTTTGCGGCTTTCTCTGTCGACGAGAAGACCGGCGATGCTGTGGTCCGAAATTTTGAAGTCATTGGGGAAGCTGCATGAAATGTCCCGGAAACGGTCCATACCCAGCATCCGGAGATTCCCTGGTCCGAAATGATCGGCATGAGAAACGTCCTCATCCATCAGTATGCTGAGGTAAGCCTCGCCACCGTCTGGAAGACGATTGAGCAGGATCTCCTGCCCATCGTACCGGCACTCCGTTTGATTCAGACAGAGTTAGACCAACCGGAACGACACGTCCCGGAATGATCAGACAGATCGATTTTCAATTCATCGTGAAATACGGGACGCGTGTTACGGCGTCCACGTGAACCTGGCAACACCAGCGTCCTTGAAGGAACGTGTTCGACCGTCTGTGGAACGCGATGCGCGTTGGTACCAGCTCGGGGCTTCCCAGGCATCGCTAATTCGATCGTCACCAAGACGGCACTCCAACATCGACCGCCAGACGCCAACTGCCGCATGTTGTGTAGCGGCGGCACCTGTGGCCGCCTCGGTCTCCTGGACAAGCCCGGTACTCGACTCGGATCATGCTTGACGGTCACCGTAATCCGTCAACTATTCGGGTGCGGCCACGAAGGCGGCCACAGGTGCCGCCGCTACGGAGATGAGACTGGTTTCCGCGCGTCGATGACGATTGAATGCCGACGACAAACCCCTACTCCGGCCGCGCGATCGTGTAGTGCGTCAGCACGACGCCGGAAGCGAGCGGCTTGGCGTCGACCAGCTTGAGATTGATCCGCTCCCCTTCCGGGAAGACTCTCTTGCCGCCTCCCAGCACCACAGGATAGACGAGCAGGTAGTACTCGTCGATCAGGTCATGCCGCGCGAGGGTGTGAATGAGGACGCGGCTGCCGTCGATCACGATGTTCTTCCCCGGCTGCTCTTTCAGGGCACGTATCTCTTCCACCACGTCGCCACTAATCAAGGTCGAGTTGCGCCAGGCGTCGGCTGAGTCCAACGTGTTGGAGACCACATACTTCGACATCGTGTTCATCACGCCTATCATCGGGTCATCATCCGGCATGGGCTCAAAGGCACCACCGTGGATCTGCCACGTCTTGCGCCCGAGGAGCATCGCGTCGCTCTCGCCCATCACCTCGCCGAAGTGGACACCGATCTCGTCATCCCAGTAGGGCCACGTCCAGCCGCCCTGGGCGAATCCGCCGTCCGTGTCCTCATCCTTACCGCCCGGGGCCTGCATAACTCCGTCGAGCGAAACGAACTCAGAGACGATGATCTTGCGCATCTGTTTCCTCCTTTAGCATCGGTCAGAGCGAGCGCCCTTCCTTCGCGACCGCCATCACCGTGTAGTCGCTCGCGTTCAGGTGAAATCGACAGGTTGGAATTCTACAGGTGTTGACAGATCGAGACACCGGACTGAAGTCCGCTTGTCCACGCGTCGTTCACCTGAGATGATCCGTTCACGTTGAGCGTTCAGAGAGGCGCGACCGAGAAGGAGAAATCATGTCGAGCGGGCCGGAACGTGCGCTAACGCTGGAAGAGAAAGTTGGGCAGCTCTGCTATAGCCTCCATTACCAGCGGCCGGATACCGTCGCTCGCATGGTCCGGCAGGGACGCATCGGCGGCATCTATCTCAGTTGGCCCGACCTGGATGGCCCCGGCGATTCCGCCCGGCTGGTCAATCACCTCCAGCAGGAGTCACCCCTGCCGCTGCTCGTCGGCGCCGATTTCGAGTTCGGAGCGGGCCGCTATCTTCCCGGAGCGATGCAGCTTCCGACCCTAATGGCACTCGGCGCGACAAACTCACCCGAACTCGCGCGCGACCATGGCCGCGTTACCGCCATTGAGGCGCGAGCGGCCGGTGTCAATCACGTCTTTGGACCCGTGACGGACGTGAACGTCAATCCTCATAACCCGATCATCAACATTCGCTCCTTTGGCGGGGATCCGGGCCTCGTGAGCGATCTGGCACGGGCATGGATTGACGGCGCCCAGGGTGAGGGGGTACTCGCCTGCGCCAAACACTTTCCCGGCCACGGAGATACGACCATCGATACGCACCTCGATTTTGCCCAGGTCCCGCACGACCTGCAGCGCATGGACCGGGTCGAACTGGCACCATTTCGCGCGGCGATCGACGCAGGTGTCGCCAGCATCATGACGGCCCACATCAGTTTTCCCGCGTTTGACCCATCGGGGCTGCCAGCCACGCTCAGCCACCCCGTCTTGACCGGCCTGCTACGCCAACGCATGGGCTTCGACGGTCTGATCGTCACCGACGCGATGGACATGCACGCCATCGCCAAGCGCGTTCAGCCGGGCGAAGCCTCCGTGCTGGCGATTCTGGCGGGTGCCGACCTGGTGCTAACGACCGAGCCGGAGATCTGCTTCGACGCGCTCCACGACGCGGCTCTATCTGGCCGAATCTCGGTCGAACGACTGGATGCATCGGTCAATCGCATCCTCGCCGCCAAGGAGCAACTGGGACTCTTTGCTGAGCGAATGGTCGACGAAAGCCGCGCCGGTGACATCTGCTCCGATCCGGCTCATCGCGCGGTGGCCAGGCGGATCGCCGAGGCGGCCTTCACCACCATTTCCGGCAGTCTTGAACGCCCGAATGACGTCCCCTGGCTGTTGCTGGTTCCGGACTATCGCCGCAGCACCGGAACCAGCATCTTGCAAGACATCGCGCGACGCCTACGCGAGGGGGCATTGCCCAACGCGCGACTGCTTCAGATCAGTCGCAACCCGACTCCTGGAGAGATTGATGGCATTCTAGGAGAGCGAGGCAATGCCGAAGGCGCGACCCTGTTGACGACGTCGATTGTCCGACTCTACGATCCGCCCGGCATTCACGCCATCGACGGAGAAGTCGCGCTCGTGGAACGGTTGAGCGTCCACCTGCCCGTGTCGGTGATCGGCTTCGGATGCCCGTACATTCTGCCTGCGTTCCATGCCGCCTCCGCCATCGGCTGTGCATATGGTGCCGATGCGGAATCCGTCTCCGTCGCACTCGAGGTTCTCGCCGGCCGAATCGAGCCACGTGGCCGCATGCCGGTGGAATTACCGGGACTGTAACCACACTCTTTTGGGTGGTCGCCGCCTGCGCGCTGGTGACGCTCGCCACCGGTATCGTAGGCTTGGTCCGCTTCGGCTCCGCCGAGCCGGAGGTGCCGGCAATGCTGCTGGCTGGTGTTGATGCGGCCGATGGGGGGCAGTAGCGATGGATCAACCACTGGTCAATATTGTGGGAGAACGGATCGCGCTCGGTCCGTTGCGTCGCGATCTAATCCCACTCTACCTGCGTTGGAGCAACGATTTCTACCTCCAGCGCACGTTCGGTGATCTCCCGAAGCCGTTGACGCTGGAGGAGCGCGAAGCACGACACGCGCGGCAGGCGACGACATCCGATGCCTACTGGTTCAATATCTACGAGATCGACGGCTGGCTGCCGATCGGCCGCACCGACCTCTTTGAAGTCGATTTCCGCAACCGCTCGGCGCGGTTCGGTATCATGATCGGCGAACAGAGCGCGCGTGGCAAAGGCTTCGGCACCGAGACAACGCGTCTGATGCTCGACTACGCCTTCACCGCGCTCGGACTGCACAGCGTCATGCTCGACGTGTCGGAATACAACCTGGCCGGCCGCCGTGCCTACGAAAAGGCCGGCTTCCGCGAAATCGGCCGCCGCCGCCAAAGCGACCTCCTCAACGGCCATCTCTGGGATCTGATCCTGATGGACTGCATCGCCACCGAGTTCGAAAGCCCGGTACTGAGCAAAATCTTTGCGCCGGACGAGGCACGATAAGGCGAGCGGACAGCGGCCTGTTCCAATTTCCGGGCAAAAACAACGAACGCGAGCGGAATTCCCCTCACGTTTCTGTTGGCCGTCGATGCACGGGTGCGATATCCGTTTAGCCCCTGCCCGCCGGTCGGAGAAGGTCGGAGAGGCCGTCACCGATGAGACTGAGTCCAATGCCGGTGACGATGATCGCCAGGCCGGGCAGGGCGCTCATCCACCAGGCATTCGTCATATACGCCTGTCCCTCGGTGATCAGGGCTCCCCATTCCGGAGCAGGGGGCTTGGCGCCCAGGCCCAGGAAGCTGAGCGCGGCGGCCAGCAGAATGTAGAGCGCGATGTCGGCCATGGAGTACACGATTGACGAGGTGATCGTGTTCGGCATGAGGTGCCGAGAGATGATACGCCAGTTCGAGCTGCCCATCGCCTTCGCGGCGATGACGTACTCCTGCTCTTTCTGAACCAGGATCTCACTGCGTATCAAACGAGCATAGACAATCCATGCGGTGATCGCCACGGCGATATACATGTTGTTGAGTCCCGGTCCGAGAATCGCGACGATCGCGATAACCAGGACCAGGAAGGGAAAGGCCTGCACGATGTCGAGCACACGCATGATGATCGTATCGGCCCAACCACCAAAATAGGACGCGACCGAGCCCAGGATGATCCCGATAATGAAGGGGGAGATGACGCTGATCAACCCGACCCGAAGGTCAATACGGGCGCCGTATAGAACCCGGGTAAAAATGTCGCGACCAAACTCGTCAGTCCCGAAGAAGTGCCTCAAGCTTGGACCCTGCAACGTCTGACTGTAGTCCGGCTTGATCGGGTTAAACGGCGTGATCAATGGAGCGGCCAGACCAAGAAAGAGGACGAGCAGAATGATGCCGCCGCCGAGTAAGAGGTTGCGGCTCTTGAGCACTCGTCGCCACAACGGGGCCCTGGTGCGTTCAGCCGCTTGGGCCAGAGAAAGGGCTGTCGACGTCGACGGTTGGATCTCAGCAGCCACGCGACCGCTCTCTTCAGCTTCCATACTCAGCTAAACCTTACGCGCGGATCAATGAACGAATAGATAATGTCCGTCGCCAAATTCACCGCGATAACCAGGACCGCGAAGATGAGTGTCGCCGCCTGGACCACAGGATAGTCGCGCGCCGACACGGAGTCGATGAGCAGTGCGCCCGCTCCAGGGAGCGAGAAGACGCGCTCAATGATTACCGTGCCACCCATCAGGAAGCCGATTGAGATCCCGAGCAACGTTATCGTTGGGATCAGTGCGTTTCGCAGCACGTGAACCGTGATCACGTTTCGCTCGGTCAGTCCCTTCGACCGTGCCGTCTTCACGTATTCCGTCTGCATCGTTTCGAGAATGCTTGTTCTCAACGAGCGGATCAATATCGGCGCAATACTCAACGAGATCGTCAGCGCCGGCAGAATGAGATGCTTAACGTGATCAACCGGGTTTGATCCATAGCCTGACACCGGAAGAAGCTTCAGCCGAATACTAAAGAACAGGATGAGGATGATCCCCACCCAAAACGACGGCATCACCATTGTGACCATGAGCGCCGAGCGAACGATGTTGTCGAGAAGACTGTCCTTCTTCAACGCCGCCAGAATGCCAAGTGGTAACGAGATGATGATTGTCAGGATGATGGTCATCGCGACCACCGACAGCGAGACTTCCAGCCGATTGAACACCAGCGAAGAAACCGGCACCCGAAATTTCGTGGAACTACCGAGATTGAGCTCGAACAGATTCCGCATGAAATAGCCGTACTGGACGTACAGCGGCTTGTCGAGTCCGAGCTGATGGTTCAGCGCCGCGACCGCCTGATCGGTCGCGTTTGGCCCGAGCATCGCAGACGCGGGATCGCCTGGAATCATATGGATGATGGTAAAGACAATGATCGTCACCCCAAGAAGGACGGGGACCATCTGAACGAGGCGACGCAGGATATATTGACCTCGCGACACGATTCGCTCCCAGCAAGAGCGGGCGTTGCCGCCCGCTCCCGAGTCCGAACTAGCTCTGGATGTACATGTCCTTGAAGACCCACTGCCCCATCGGGTGGTGGAAGTACCCCTGCACCTTCTTGTTGAGTGCGTCGATGTACGGCAACACATACAGATAGATGAAGGGCGCGTCGTCCTGGTGGATCTTCTGGATATCGTAATAGATCTGCTTCCGCTGTGTCGGGTCGAGCGTCGTTCGTCCCTTATTCGCCAGGTCGATCGCCTGCTGGTTGGTCCAGCCGGTGTGATAGTTCTGGGTCGACTGCGGCAAGATGGCGTAGGAGACCAGCTCGTCTGGGTCAATGATGTCGTTCGTCCAGCCCGACAGCTGTGCCTGGAACTTATTGTTCCGGTAGTTGTCTTTTAGTACACCTTGTTCGAGCTGCTGGATATCAAGGTTCACCTTGATCTGTGAGAACGTGTCCTTCATCGCCGTGGCAATCTGCAGCGCAAGCGCGTTGCCGGAGAGAAGCTGGAACTCCAGGGTGAAACCATCCGGGACAGTCGACTGCGACATCAGCTGCTTGGCCATGTCGATGTCGAACGGGTAGCCTTTCTGATCCGGATTCCAGTAGAGCGCGCCGTTCGGCATGAAGCTGTTCGAGAACGCCGCATTGCCGAATAGGATCGATTTGATGATCGAATCATTATCGGTCGCGTAGTTCAGCGCCTGCCGCACTTTCACGTCACTCAACGGCGCGTTGCGGACGTTCAGCACCACGAAGTTGTTATACGTTGAGGTGAAATTGGTCACCACGAGGTCCGAGTTGCTCTTGAGGTCCGAAACCGCGCTCAGCGGGATGTCGTCCTGGCCGATGATACCGTCAACCTGGCCACCCTTAAGCTGCAAGATTCGACTGTTGCTGTCGGTGACGATCGGGACGACGATGGTATCGAGCTTCGGCAGACCCTGCTCCCAGTAATACTGGTTCTTTTCCAGCGTCATCGAAACCGACTTCTGCCATTCTTTGAGGGCGAACGGTCCAGTCCCCATGCACTGATCGACGAGCTTGGCTTCCGTGACCTTGGTCGCGAACGCCTTTGAAATGATGCTGGCATTGAACATACAGATGTCGGCCAGGAACGGCGCCCAGGGCTGCTTGAGCTTGATGACAACGGTCGAGGCATCTGGCGCGGTGATGGTGTCAACCTGCTCAAGGGTAAATGTCCAGAGCTGACTCGGGTCGTCCTTCGCACGAGTAATGGACCACACGATGTCGTCGACCGTCATATCCGTGCCGTCGGAGAACTTGACACCCTGTCGAATGTGGAAGGTGAACTCGGTGCCGTCGGTTGAGGAATCCCACTTCTCCGCCAGGTCCGGCGTGAGATCGAGTCCGTTGTTGGCGACTTTGATCAGTTGATCGTAGATGTTCATGAACATCCAGATGTTGACGTTTCCGTCGTTCGTCACCGGGTCGAGGTTGTCGGAATCGGTGCCGCGGATCAGCGTCACCGAACCTCCGGACGCGCCAGTCGACCCGCCAGTCGTTGCGACCGGCGACGACCCCGCCGCGGGCGAGGCATTCTGGTTCACCGTAATGGAGGTGGTTGGCGTCGGGTTCGAGGAGCCGCTTCCACCAACTGTCGGGGTCGTGCTGTTACTGCTCCCGCCACAGGCAGCGAGCGCGGCAGAGATCACCGGCACGCTGATGCCGAGGGCCGTCGCACGCTTGACGAAATCACGCCGGCTAATGTGGCCGGCCATCAAATGCCGTTGCAATAGTTCGAGTCGAGCGTTGTCGCTCATACGTTCATCTACCTTCCTCATCGATCACAGGTCGTGGTGTTTCCACGACACGAGTCTTCGTCTAGTCTCCACCTGCACTCCACGCGGACGGCTCGCTGTCCATAGCGGATCGTTCACGCATCGTGGGCATCTACCCCTTTGTAGAACCGCCAGTCAGGGTTCCCCACAACAGCGTTGCCATTTCGTATCTCGCCGCTGATCCTTTCAGCAGTGTTCTACAGGGCGACGCCGTACTGAATGATTGCCGCATTGCGATCACTGCCGGGTCAATTTGCGCAAACGATACTCACAACCTCCGTTTCGGCACGTGTGGACCTGGCGGCTGCACGTCCAGCAGAACAACGGGCAAGCAGGACTCGTTCGCAGCGGCGCGAGGAAACCTGGTGCGAATCCGTGCAGCCGTCTCGTCGACCCGCGCCAGATTCACGGCTCGTCAATCACCAGTACAGGTCCCACTAATAATTACGTGAAACCTTCACCAAAGGATGTAATCGCCCGGAACATGTCACAGTAATCGCAGGATCAGCCTGGAACCGTGAGCCGATTCGAGCGCAGCGACCGACACTATCAGAGTCTGCCCAACTGGTCAATGGGTCATGACGATGGCCCGCGTTCAGCCGCTGCGCGTCACCCGCGGGCGCCTCGAGAATGAGCGCCGTGTGTGATGACGCACATGATAACAAATGGCCCGGCAATGAGCCCGGGCCATAGCTGCTGTGAGCGGTGATCGCTGATAGGCGATCAGGCGAGTGGGGCGTGGGAACGAGGTCGGCTTACGCGACCGCGGCGACGCCTCGTGGGCCGAGGAGGAGGAACACGAGCGTCAACAGAACCGTGGCGGCGATAAATGCTTGAAGAACATGCTCCGCGATGATGCGCTTGGATTGATCTCTCATGGAATTCCCACCCCTTCCGGCTTGGCAGAACGATGAACTCCGCGCCATATATGCTGTTCCACCTGATGTCAGTCTAGACACTGACCGGGATGGAGAACATTGGCCACTGGTCCAAGATTTGGCAGGGACAAAAGAACTGGGAAGCCGGTGCTGACGTCTCATCACGGGCAGACCCGTCTGGTGATCAAGCCTGCTCGTTAGCGCCAGAGGGAGCGCATCTGTGTGGTGATCTCGAAGGGATCTTCGCCTTGCTGCACCGCGAGAATGGCCTGGGCTCGTGGGTCCTTCCAGTAGAGGGGCTCTCCCGCGCTCACGTAGCGGTTCCACGAGCGCGCGAAGCTGGCGGCGCGCTCCTTGTTGGCCGCGAGAAAGGCGGGCACCGCGTGATAGACCACGCTGGAGCTGGAACGCCGGCCGGATGAGCGGCGCGCGGCGAACCGGGCCAGTTGTGTGACGGTACCGGGGTGTTCGACGACGTACCGCGGAATGATGTAGCGCGGGGCGGCGAGTGGCGACAGGAGTTCGTCCATGGAATCCGCGAAGAGCGTGCTCTCCTCCAACGTGGCGCCATCTAGAAAGCAGCGGTAGAAGCCGTCGTCCTGCGCCACGACGCGAATCGATTCCGGGCCGAGATGGCGCGAGATGCCACCGGTATCGCGCAGCGCCTCGGCGACGGCAGCCGCGAGGTCCTCCAGCGAATCTGATGGTCCCAGGCGCCCAATCACTGATCTGAGCGAACGCGACATCCAGTAGCCGCCACCGCTGGCAACGACGATCCCTCCCCCGGCGCCGAGCAGGTCAGGAGCGATACTGGCTGTCCCGGCGCCGGCAACCACCGCCAGCGCCAGCACGCCGATCGCGCGCAGTCGCAGCACCCGTGCGACGCCTGGATCATGGCGCAGCAGGCGCCGGTCCGGGACGCCGATCGAACGTTCCGGCCTGATACGAACTGTGCGGGTCTCGACGTTCTGGTAGGGCTCGCCAATCTTCCACAGGTCATAGGCGGCGTCACGATCCCCGGCGCGGCCGAGCATGGCGACATTGATACCGGAGAATGCCGGTGTCTGCGGCGGACCGTATGGCGAGAGACTGGGATGAACATGGGAGACGCCGGATTCGATGTCACCAGCGGCGGTCGGTGCGTAGTAGGAGCGATGCTTACGCACGAACCGCGCGTAGTCGGCCACCCCTTTGGGATGCTCCGGGGCCACGCAGACGACGTCCCAGTTGTTCGCCACCTTGCGCGGCAGGGCTGGATCGAGCCGGAGCGAACGACCGCGCATCTGGTGCACCGAGGTGCTCGTGCTGGCGGTGGTCAGATCAATCAGGACATTGACCCGCCTGGCGTCCCATCCCTCACCGAGCAGGCCCCGCGTCCCGATCAGCAGATTCGACCCCCCCTGCTCGAAGTAGCGCGTGAGGAGCGGCACGTAGTTGCGCGGACGCCACCAGGAATGCCGCGGGCGTATCGCGATCACGTCCTGCCACTGCTGGTCGTCGTCATTCTGGAGCGGCTGAACCAGCGGTTCGGTCGAGAGCGATCCCGTCAGATTGGGGACCTGTTGCTTGATCCAGGGGAGGAGCGTTACGGCGGTCGCGCGGGAACACGCGACAGTCCGCCCCGTTAGCAGCAGCGGATCGAGCTCCGCCACCAGCTGGCTGGTGGTGAGCTGCTGCAAGAGCAGGCTGGCACTCCCGGCCTGGGGATCGAGCACGCCCCGGAGCTTGGCCAGCAGATCGCTCCCGGCGCGCTCGTAGTCACACAGGATGAGCGCGCGCAGTTCACTTTCCAGGTCGGCCCGCTCGCGCTCGAGAATCGTCGTCGCCGCCACGGCTTTACTGGCGGAGAGGGAGAGGACACGGTCGACCGGCGAGACGTAGGAGCGGATCCCTTGCCGGGTCAGCACGTAGCCGAGCGCGGGGAGCGCGTGACGAATCTCCTGCCAGGCCTGAGCATCTCGCGGATCGGCGCTGTCACGCAGGCAGCCGGTGCAGTAGTCGCTGATCAGTTCGACCCAATCGTCGGCCCGTGGTGGCTGACGGTGTCGCTCACTGAGTCGCGCGCCTTCCGGAATTGGCAAGTGCTTCGACCAGAAGAGACGCAGTGCAGCCTGAGCCAGATCCGGCGCGTCCCGCTCGAACCTCGTCCAGCTGACCTGAGCGCCATTCCGCCCCTGGCGATCGACCACTCGCGCACGGACCCAGTCGAGAAACGGTCGCGAGGCGAAGTCTGGGTCCATCAGACGCGTCAAGAGCTCTTCAAACCGCTCGTGCTGCGTGGTGATAAAGGCCGCCTCATGATCGAGCGGCAGGGTCAAGTACACCAGTTCCTGATACGGCGCGAGATCTCCCTCCTTGACCACAGCCGGAGTCGGGACCTCGAAATCGACCTTGCCGAAGATCTCCTGGTAGAGCGCCGCCTCGCGCGGGTCCATATCGGACGGCGGCGTCGCCGTCAGGCCGACCACAAAGGTCTGCTCGCCAATCTCCTGTACCAGTGCCCGCACCAGCGAGCCCCACATCTGGAGCAGGTGATGACACTCGTCCAGCACCAGCGTCCAAGGGCCATCGTCTTTCATACGCTCGATGATGGCTCGACCATTCGGATGCAGCAGGCCGAGCAGGTCGTCGCGACCGCCGT
Source organism: uncultured Chloroflexia bacterium (assembly GCA_963728335.1). Lineage (GTDB taxonomy): Bacteria > Chloroflexota > Chloroflexia > Thermomicrobiales > Thermomicrobiaceae > CALAGB01. Next base: position 856,930 of record CAVSJP010000002.1, on the reverse strand, counting down.
CACGCACGACGCGTCGACGGACTTGTCGCCGGAATCCGGCCATGGCCTCCTCGAACTGGGGAGTGCCCGACGCCGAGAGGTCGTCGATCTTGCGATCCGCCTCGTCGGGAGTGAGTCCCTCTTCCTGCTGGAGCTCCTCGACCCACCGGCCTCGCGCCTGCTCTTCGAGATCCTGATCATCTCCATTCACGTTGCAGATCGCCTGGTAGGTGAGGATGGTCAGCGGCGAGGTGAGACCGGTCTCGGCGCTGGCGTCGACCACGTGAGGCGCGAAGTCTTCCCACTGGCGCAGCCACTGCGCCTGAACGGCGGTATTGGGACACAGGACGAGTGTCCGTTCTCCACGGCGGCGCGCGATCTCGAGCCCGACGGCGGTCTTGCCCGCCCCGGGCGGCATGACGATGTAGGAGCGGCGGCTGTCGGTGGCGCAGCCACGCTCGTAGCCGTCGAGGGCCAGCACCTGATAGCGCCGGAAGGGCCAGCGAAACGAGGTTGTCCTGAACAGGCTTGCGAGGTCACCCGGTAGCAGCACATCGGCGTTCATCGCGTTGCTCGCCTCGGCTGGGCGTCAGCGCACTCCAGGGAAGAGCGAGACGGCCAGCAGCTCGTGTACGGATTCGTGGCACAAGCGTAGAGGCTGAAAGCGGGCGGCGCAAGCGGCGCGCAACCCGCCCGTGGCGTCGCGCGGTGCTGAGCTCGACGCCATGTCGACCGCTAGTCGGACGGCATCGGCTCGGCGAGCGGCGCTTCACGTCGACGCAACGACGGATAGAAGAGCGTCACGCCCGCGACAAACGTAGCCAGCAACAGACCGGAGACGCCGACCGTGAGTGGGGCTCCGACGTGATCGACCGCGATGCCCATCGGGACCAGCGAGAGCGGCATCAGCGACCAGGTCATCATGTAGATACTCATGACGCGGCCATAGAACGCTTTATCGGTCTCCTGCATGACGAGAATCCGGTTGATGGTGAAGTAGCCATCGGTCATGAAGCCGACCGCCACCAGGAAGAGGAGCGCTATGATCAGCGTGGTCGAGAACGCGAACAGCGCGAGACTCACTCCAACCGCCACGCCGGCACAGAGCTGGATCAGGCGCTTATTCGGCGATTCGGCAGCCCAGACGGCGGCGAGAGAGCCGAAGACGGCACCAACCCCAACCGCGGTATACATCAAGCCGAGCGCGGTCGGGCCGACATGCAGCACATCGAGCTGGAAGACCGTCAGCAACTGCTGGAAGGGCCGCCCGAGCAGGATCAGGACGAAGGCCATGCCGATCAGCAGCATCAGCGTCGAATTCGAGCGCAGGTAGCTGAACCCCACCCGCACGTCCCCGAGCATGCTCTTGGTGCGATTCCCGATCGACTTGACCGAAGGCAACCGCAGCAGCGTCAATCCGGCCAGCGCATAGAAGATGGCGATGGCATAGAAGGCAAGTGTCGGGCTTACGGCGATGAGCAAGCCGCCGAGCGACGGGGCCACGACGCGATTGAGATTGCGCCCGGTCGAGTCGAGCGCCAGGGCGTTCGAAAAGCGATCCTCGTCGACGATATCGGCGATATACGCGGTACGCGTCGGCATGGTGAACGGGAAGATGATCCCCTGCACGAAGCCGATGAGCACAAGCTGCCAGATCTGGATCAGGTGAAACTGGACCAGGACGGCATTGACCAGTGACAGGACAACCAGCGAGAACTGCGAGATGATCAGTAATTTGCGTTTGTCGAAGCGGTCAGCCGCCGCGCCGCCAATCGGCGCCAGCACCAGTTGTGGCGCGCCACGCCCGAGTGCCACCAGGCCAAGGGCAAAGCCAGACCCAGAGATGTGGTAGGCGAGCCAGGAGCGGGAAATGATGTTCATCTGCATGGCGGCCATCGAGAAGAGCATTCCGAGCCAGAGGACCCGGAAATTCGGGATGGCCAGCGAGTTGAATGACGAGAGGCGACCCTCAAACAGGCGTGACCATTTCGATGTCTCGTCCGGCGCGGACTCCGCGGCAACAGCGCTCTGGCCAGCCCCTTTCGTGTGTCGCGAACGTAAACCCATGATTCCGAGTTCTACTCCCCCCAGAGGATTATTCTTTCTCACTTAATTCTACAACGGCGTGCAATAATTTAGTATTCCTACAGCATTAAGCACGCTCTTCCGAGTACAATTAGGGCATGAATGAGGCCGACAACAATCTATTGGGAGAAACGGTGACGCGCTTCGCCCGCGCGGCGCGCCTGCTTGACCCGATGCGCTTGCAAGTTTGGGAAGAGATGGGCATCAATTTCCCGCAGCTGCGCATCCTCTTCCGGGTTCGTTCACATTCGGGAATTGACCTGCGCTCGTTGGCCGACCTGATGGGCATCAGCGCCTCAGCGGCTAGCCAGCAGGTCGATAAGCTGGTCGAACGGGACCTGCTGGTCCGCAAGGATGATCCGGAGGATCGCCGGAGACTGAGTCTGGAACTGACCGAGCGCGGACAGCAGGCCACGGGCGCAATCTCCCGCGCCTCCCGCTCCTATCTGGAATCAGCCCTGAGCTCTCTGTCGGAAGAGGACCTGGACGGTCTCAACCGGATCCTCGGGCACCTGCTTGAGCGTGCGCCCGTTCCGTCAAACCGGCCTCGTCCTCAAGACGACCGCTCATAAGCACGCAGCCGCGGTGGTGCTGGCTCAGTCACCCTGAGCCGGTAGCGGCTGCTCGCCAAGCGCCGGGACGATCATCGGATCATCCCGCCGTCGCGCGTATGGACTGAAGATCGTGATCGACGTGATGATCACCGCCAGGATGATGGCGGCCGTCCCAACCGTCGGTGGCGCCCCGACTCGATCGACCATAAAGCCCATCGGCAAGAGTGCCAGCGGCATCAGTGACCAGGTCATCATGTAGATGCTCATGACGCGCCCGTAATACGCTTTCTCGGTCTCTTGCATGACGAGAATCCGGTTGATGGTGAAGTAACCGTCGGTCATGAAGCCGACCACCACCAGGAACACGATTGCGAGCACGATCGACGTCGAGAAGGCAAAGAGCGCCAGAAAGACACCGACCAGGATCCCGGCCCCAAGCTGTATCTTGCGCTTGATCGGCGACTCCGCCGCGTAGACCGCTGCCAGCGAGCCAAAGACAGCCCCCACGCCGACCGCTGTGTACATCAGACCGAGCGCCTTTGGCCCGACGTGCAGCACGTCGATCTGGAAGACCGGTAATAGTTGTTGGAACGAGCCGCCGAGCAGGACGAGCGCGAACGCCATTCCGATCAGGACCATGAGGGGTGTACTGGACCGAAGATAGCGGATCCCGGCGGTCATATCGCCAACGATGCTGCGCGATCGTTTCTGGGTCGGCTTGGCCGATGGCAAACGGATCAGCGTCAGTGCGGCGAACAGATAGAAGATCGCGATGGCATAGAACGCAAGGACCGGGCTGATCGCGATCAGGATTCCACCAAGTGAGGGCGCGATGACCCGGTTCAGGTTGCGGCCAGTCGAATCAAGCGCCAGCGCGTTGGAGAAGCGATCTTCATCGACAACGTCCGCGATGTAGGCGGTGCGCGTCGGCATGGTGAAGGGGAAGATAATCCCCTGGACCACCCCAAGAACGATCAGCTGCCAGATTTGAATCACATTGAGCTGGACGAGGACGGCGTTCGCCAGCGAGAGAACGACTAGCGAGAATTGCGAGAAGATCAGCAGTTTGCGCTTGTCGAAGCGATCCGCCGCCGCGCCGCCGATTGGCGCCAGGATGAACTGCGGCAAACCGCGGCCCAGCGCCACCAGTCCGAGCGCCAGGCCCGACCCGGAGATATGATAGGCAAGCCACGAGCGCGAGATGATGTTCATCTGCATGGCAGCCATCGAGAAGAACATCCCGAGCCACAGCATCCGGAAATTCGGGATCGCCAGGGAGTTGAACGTCTTCAGACGTCCTTCGAATATCCCTGGCTTGTCCTGTGTCCCTGCCGGCTCTGCGACTCCGGTACCGGAGCGCCGATTCCCAATCCTCATGAATCCGCTTAACACCCTTCGCGGCACGTTCATTCCCAAGAGCTGAATAGTACCGCAGGGGTCAAAGGTTTAGAAGATCTGGAAGATTCTGAGGCAATCGGGCCGATTCTATCGAGCGGACGCGTCCCGGTGAGCGCCCGCTCGACCTATCGTCTTCCGGATTCAGATCCCGAGCGCGCTTGGGAAGCGGGACTGGAAATCGAGGAATCCAACCCATTCCGGCGTGATGGTAATTCGGACCATGCTAGGCGACATACTCTTGACCTGCTCGACCCAGACCGGGCCTTGCTCCGCACCGAAGTAGCGTTCTGCCGAGGCGGCATACTCCGCTGTGACACCGTCGATCGTCTCGATGCTCGCCCGCCCACGAATCAGTAGCACGGCGTAGGGCCATTCAATGCTGTCAATGGTCAGGGAAACCCGCGGATTCTGCTCGATCGCCCGGTTCTTGGGAGCGTTCGGCGGGCTCCCGAGCACGATCTCGTTACCGTTCCAGTGGAACCAGATCGGCACGACGCGGGGCGTGCCATCCGGCCAGACATAGGCCAGTTTGGCCGGATTCCGCGAGTGCAGCAGATCCTGGACGGCAGGGTCATTGAGCAGTCGGAGATCGCCCTGCGGCAGAGACGTCGACTGTGGAACCGTCATCACGCACCTCCCTTTCGTTGGACATGGTGTTGATGACTCCACCATAGCGATCGGGGAGCAGAACGGCATCGGTAGAAATACGCAATCAAGCCAGTGTGTGAGCGCCTGCTCCGCTACTGAACCCGCTCGGCAATGCGGCGCTCGGCCTGGCGCAGCGACCAGACGAGACGGTTCTGGCCGCGCGTCAGATGGTTCCGCAGCAGGTGGTAGCGGTCGCTGCCTGCGGCGACCGTGCCCAGTTCGACCGCGGGCGCGAGATCAGGCAGTGCCGGGATCGATTGGGCCGGATCCTGACGGAAGCGACCGTCGCGGCTGTAGCTGACGGTCACCAGCGAGCGGGCCAGCAGTCGCTGCGAGGCATTGACCTGGCGCACGGTGGGATCGTCGACCGTACGATCCAAGAGGGACGCCACCTCCTGGTAGAAGCGCTCCAGCGTCCGGCTCAGATCGGCACAGGCACGCAGCGACGGTTCGAAGTCGAAGGCGTCGCCAACCGCTTCCTGATAGCGCGTCAGGTTCTGTTCGATCTCGCGCACCGTCGCCCGGTAATCGAGCGGGGCGACCGGAGCGTTGAGTGCCCTGAGCAGCGCCACGGCATAGACGCGAATGTCGCGCAGCAGGTTGTCCTGGTCGGCGATCTCCATGGTGTCGTCTTCGGTATGCCAGGCGATATTACCGCCGCAGCCGCCGACCGGGTAATATCCCTTCTCCTTGACGAGGTCCTCCGGCATAGTCGATGAGAGCATGAAGAAGGTGCTCACGCCCAGGTTATTGAAAGGAACAATCACCGGCACGGAGCGGCCGTCCGCCGGACGAGTCCTGACCGGTCACGGCCTTCACCGACGCCTGGACGATCCCCTCCGCTTCGGGCATGAAGAAGACGTCGCGATATTCGGTCGCCCAGCGACATCCCGGCGAGTCGCAGTTGACGTGCGCGACACAGTTGGCCGTGATGTCCTGCGCGAAGCTATCGGCGTACCAGGTCGACCCGGCGTAGCGACCGTGCGAGTGACCCGACCACCAGGCAATGCGAATGGTGCGCGCCAGCTGATCGCGATGTTTGTGGAAGACCCGGGCGATTTCGAGCAGGGTGGCGTCGCCGGTCGCGTTGTCGCCGATTCCGACGTGCCAGGAATCGAGGTGACCGTGGAACAGGACGAACTCGTCGGCCGCCTGGCTTCCGGCGATCTCGGCGACGGTCACCGGAATCTGGCGCCAGCCCGTATCGACCTGGTTCGAGACCGCGACCGTGACCGGTCCGTGCTCCAGCATGGCCTTGAGCGCCTCACCGTCCGGCTTGTTGATGCCGAAGACCGGCACCGGCGGAACGCGCCCCTCCGATTCGAGGTCGGGCGAGCCCCAGGCGGTGGTGGTGATGCCTTCGTGAATGCGCTGGCCGGGATTCATGAAGAGCGCGGCCACTGCGCCGCTTCCGGCAAGGTCCAGACCACGCGCGGCGATGCCGAGTCCCTCGGTCATGACGATCTTGCCGCGTAGGTCCTGATGCTGCATCGACTGTCCGGGCCCAAAGAGATCGTTGATGCCGCTCGCCTGGCTGCCCGGCACGTAGACCAGTTCGGCGGTGACCTCCTCGCCGTTGGTCGAGGGCGAGAAGGAGGACGTCTTGACGGTAAAGCTCTGCCCGTTCGGGCCCACGGTACGCAGCGTCGCCGGTCCCGGCAGGGAGATCAGGCAAGTAGGGTGGTGCACGACGTAAGGTACGCCCCAGGCGGAGAGCTTGGCGGTGATGTAGTCGACCGCCTGCTGCTCCTCCTGGCTGCCGGAGAGGCGCACGAGCTGGCTGAAGCGCTCGAGCAGCGCCCAGGGTTCGTCAAGCTGAAGGTCATCGAGAATTCCTCGTTCGGTCGCCTCGTCTCGCCAGTTCGTCACCATCGGTTCTGGTCCCCTTCGTCGTAGGTCGCGCGCACTCGTTGGCGGCCCATTCGATTCAACGCCGAATAGCCGTTCCGGATTCATGATCGTTCGATTCGTGACGAACTATAGCGCATTGCGCAATGATGTGAAGACGAGTGGGAACCAGAATAGAATTGAGCGCCAGGCAAACACTCACTGGACCAACGGGCGTACGACGTTGCGGATCATCATGCCCGTCGCGGGGCGCATCCCAAATCGGGCGTAAAACGGCTGGAGCTTGGGATCGCACAGGAGATCGACCATGTAGAGGCCGTCGAGTCTGATGAGCATGCGCCGCATCAGCTCACTGCCGATGCCCCGGTCACGATAGTCCCGCAGCACCTCCAGCAGCGGGATGTAGGCGCTCAACACACCGTCGGTGACCGCCGCTATGAAGCCGACGACGCGATCCGTCTCCACGTCGAGCGCCAGCACAATGTGATCACTCCCGTGCAAGATGCGTAGGTGCGTCTCCGGCGACGGTGGATTGGGCCAGCCCTCGAAGAAGCCGGTGAGCCGGTCGGCGGACAACCCGTTCAGGTCCGCTCGATAATCGATCACGTGCAACCTCCACTTGGACAGATCAACCGGGCGCTTGCCTCTGCTATGCTAGCTGCTCTTCGGCGTTCGGCGTTCGTTTTGGAGTATCGAGTGACTGATTCAACTGGCTTAATGCGTTTCTACCATGGATGGGATCGCTACCAGAAACTCCTGGTCGAAGCGATTGCGCCGATGAGCGAGGAACAGCTCGCGCTTCGGGCCGCGCCATCGCTCCGCCCGGTCTGGACCCTGGCCGCGCACATAATCAGTGCGCGCGTCGGCTGGTTTCACGGGTTGATGGGGGAAGCACCGGACCGTTCCGATTTCGACGAGATGTATGACTGGGATCTGGACGATCAGCCACAACGCTCCGCCGCGGAGCTGGTGCACGGCCTCAACGATTCGTGGCAGATGATCGCCGATTGCCTGGAACGCTGCACATCTGAAGATCTCGATCAGGTATTCACCGCATCCTGGTCAGACGAGAAATTCTCTCGCCAGTGGGTCATCTGGCATGTCATCGAGCACGACCTGCATCACGGCGGTGAACTCTTTTTCACACTCGGCATGAATGGCCTGCCGACGCCCGAGGTGTAACATGCGGTGAGGCCGCCTCCAACAGAAGGCGGCCTCTTCGTTTCAGGCTAGTCGACTGAATCAGTCGGAGGCGGCTCGCTGCTGATCGCCGCCAAGCTCGCGCTCGACCCGCGGCATGACCTCGCGGCTAAAGAAGTCGAAGAACCCACGCTGGTCGTGGCCGACCTGGTGGAATGAGATCTGGTCGTACCCGGCCTCGAGATGTTTCTTGATACTCGAGACATAGGTCGCGGGATCAGGCCCCATCGGGATGTGCTTGGCCAGTTCGTCCGGAGTCGACTGCTTGCTGACCGCGTCGAAGTAGGACGGCAGCGCGAGATAGGGATGCAACGGTCCCGGCACCGTCGATGTGCGCCAGAACTTGAAGGCGGTCTTCTTGGCCGTCTCCATATCCTTCGCCCAGCACATCGTCATCTGGCAATAGCGCGGCTTCCCCTTGCCGCCATTTTGGTCAAAAGTCTGGGCAATCTCTTTCTTCGGTGACGTGGTGATGAGCCCGTCGCCAAAGCGACCAGCCGCCGCGGCCGAGTGCGGTCCCGCGGCAGCCACGATGATCGGCGGCGGATCATCCGGCATGCTGTAGATCCGCGCGTCCTCGACCGTAAAGTATTCACCGTGGTAGCTGGTGAGTTCGCCGGTCCAGAGATCGCGGATTATGTCGACGGCCTCTTCCAGCATCTCACGTCGATAGGCGATCTTCGGCCAGTGTCGACCGAGAATATGCTCGTTCAGATTCTCACCGGTGCCGACGCCAAGGAAGAAGCGCCCCGGCATCATCATCTCGACTGTAGCGGCCGCCTGAGCGATGATCTCCGGTCGATAGCGCATGATCGGGCAAGTAACGGCGGTACCGACGTGCAGATTCGTCGTCGCCTGCGCGATCGCGCCGAGGACGGTCCAGGCAAAGGGACTCTGCCCTTGGGAATCGAGCCACGGGTGGAAGTGGTCCGACAGCGTGGCGAACTCGAACCCGGACGCCTCCGCCTCCTGGGCGTAGCGGACGAGGTCGCTCGGTGGATGCTCTTCCGCGGAGAGATGAAATCCGTAGGTAATTGCTGACAAGATTGCCTCCTAATGGGTCGATGCGTGTTCAGATTCGACGGCCTGGGCGACATCGGCGCGACGCACCGCGCCCAGCAATTGGCCGGCTGATGTGGTAACCAGCGTGACGTCGATTTCGCTGCGGTCCATCGCGTTGAAGACCGCCTTCGGATCGGCGTAGGGGCGGAACGTGCGAACGTCGGCATCCATGATCTGCTGCACGTCGCTGTCATCGTTCATATGCTGGTCGAGGCGCACGATTCCCTGGACGACCCGGTCATCAACGACCGCGACGCAGACATCCCAGGGCGTTTCACCCAGTCTGGAGCGAACGTCGGTAAGCCTCTCAGCCGGCGCGCAGGTTGGAACGTCGTCATAGGCCAGAGTTCCGGCCCGCGGTTTCCCGGCGAGCTTCCCTTCGGTGGGCAAATTGAATGCCCGCCAATCCTGCTTACCACCGGGGTAGCGATAGACGTTGGTGAATCCCAGCGACTCGAGCCGCCACGCGGCCCGCGCGCTGAGATCTCACTGTCGGTCGTAGCAATAGACGATGACGGGTTGATCGCGCGCGAAGCGACGAGGTGCCTCGGCACCTACGTCGGCAACGGGAATATTGATCGCACCAGCGAGATGTTCATCCTCATACTCAGTTGCGGGCAGCACCTCGATCAGCGTGGCACCGTCGTCCACGAGCTGACGCACCTGATCTCGGTCGATGTTGTTTGGCATGAGTGTCCTCCAGGATGGCGTGAGCGGGTCAAGCGGTCGAAATCGCGCGGGATCGGTCAGCTCGAACGCCGGGGTCGAGCCACCATGAGCCGGACACGGCCTCACCAGAGCGCACGCACTCCAGGTGCCAGGAGAGGTGGGAAAAGGTATGACGCTAGAGGTCGATTGGGATCGTTCGTGAGATGAGTGATCCGACCCGCATCGCGGATCGGATCTCACCGGATCAACCGCCGTAGTTCTCAAACGGTTTGGGAGTGAATCGCCCTATCCCTCATCCCCCATCCACTCGTCGAACCAGGCGATAATGCGCTTGAGCAGGTCCAGGTGGTAGGCGCGCTCGTGGAAGCCGTGCTTCTGGCGCGGGTAGGTGACGTAGTCAGTCGGCACGCCCATCGCGCGCAGCCCGAGATAGAACTCCAGCCCCTGGGTCGGTGGGACGCGCTGGTCGGCCTGACCGTGCACGATCAACGTCGGCGTCTTGGCGTTGCCGAGATAGCGGACCGGCGAGCGCTCCCAGAAGGCATCCGGCTCTTCATGCAGCTTGCCGGGGAAGCGCGCCTCGTTGGCCGGGCGGATATCGGTCGTGCCGACCTTGCTCGGCCAGTTCGTCACCGCCGCGCCAGCCACCGCCGCCTTGAAGCGGTCGGTGTGCGTGACGGCCCAGGCGGTCAGGAAGCCGCCATAGCTCCAGCCGAGTATGCCGAGACGCTCGGGATCAGCTACGCCGGAATCGATCAGCCAGTCGATGCCCTGCATCACGTCGTCGAAGTCCATGCCGCCCAGGTCGTTCCGGTTGGATGCGGTGAACGCCGCGCCGCGTCCGGTGCTCCCACGCGGGTTCGGTCGGAAGACGACGTAGCCGGCGGCCGCGAGCGCCTGCGACCAGTCGTGCCAGCTCCCGCGGAAGGTCGCACCCCAGCGTGCGGTCGGGCCACCATGGACGTGAACGATCAACGGCAGCCGCTGAGCGGGATCGGCCTTCGCCGGGCGTACCAGCCAGCCCTCGATCATGATGCCGTCGCTAGCGGGCCACTCGACCGCTTCCATGGTGCCGAACTCCAGCCCATCCAGCTGCGGGTTGAGGTGCGTCAGACAATGGAGCGGCCCTTCGAGCGGCCCGGCCCAGACCTCGGCAGGCGTCACGGGGTCTTGCCAGACCAGCGCGACGGTTTGGCCACCAGCACTCAAGCTGAACTTGCCGTCGACCGTTCCACCCGGCGGCAGGATCTCTTCCAGCCGTCCTGTCTGGTGCGTGGTCATGTCGACCAGTTCCAGCGGCGTCCAGAAGCCCTCTGACGTCAGCACGAGCAGCCGTGAGCCCGCTCCAACCCAGGAAACCCAGGCCGGCGTGGTATCGCCCGGCTCCAGCGTCCGCGAATCGCCGGTGGCGACGTCGATCAAGATGACCCGCGTATCGTCCGGTTGCTCACCCGTCTGGTTGATCATCACGAGCTGTTTGCCGTCGGGTGACCACTGCATCACATCGGGCACGAAGGGAAGGATGGCCAGCGTCCGCTCGGCATGCCGCGCGACCTCGATGATCGCGAGGCGTACGTTGCCAATGGTGTCGTCGAGCCGGTTCGACTCGGTCGTCACAACCGCGACCGCACGGCCATCGCCCTTCCAGGCATAGCTCCAGACATGACCGCTGGCCGGTCCGATCACCCGGGGATCACCACCTTCGACCGGTACCCGCACGATCACGCGCGGCCGGTCCGCCTGACTGGCGACGGAGATCTCGCCGGGCGGATCCTGCTGGCCGGCCAGGGCCAGGCGATCAGCCGTGAAGCTGATGGCCTCGCCGCCCGGAATCCAGGAGATCAGATCAGCACCTTTCCGCAGGCTGGTCAGACCGCGCGCTTCACCGCCACCTTGATCGAAGAGGAAGACCTGCGCGGTGCCTCGCTCGTCCCGGTCCGACAGGAAGGCCAGCCTGGACCCATCCGGCGACCAGCGCGGCATCCGGTTTTCGGACTGACTCGTCGTAAACCGCCGTGGGTTGGAAGCACCTGATATGCTGGCGACCCAGATCTCGGAGGTCGGTTTGGTCTCCTTGTGGGCAATTGGCGCGACAACAAAGGCCACCTGTGTGCCGTCGGGCGAGCTCTGGACGTCGGACGGGACATTCAGGCCAACGGCCAACTCAGGGGTGTATTGCCGGGTCGAGTCGGTTTCCATAGTCCTGCTATCTCTCTCTTCATGGCAAAGCGTGTGACCGTTCAATTGAACGCGAAGACCCATAATACGTGACCTTCTGGCCGTGCGGAACCCCCGCCTGTTACGCAACTGTGACGCATTCTTCATTGCGACCTTCTACGATCGGGTGATAGGCTGCGACTCATCGTGAGATGACCAGCGCTGGTGCGCGTCGCCCGGCGGCTCCCCGCTGTTCGCATGGTCGAGGGGGAATGGGCCGTGAAACCGCAGATCATTCGTGGACCGCTTGAAGCGCTTGAGGCGCGCCTGGGCGATGACGTCCGGGCGTTTCGCTCGCGCTCGCCCCTTGCCCCACTCACGATTCTGATCGGCAGCACACTATTGCGGCCCTACCTACGGCGCCGCCTCGCCGAGCTGCATGGCGGCGTCATCAACGTTCGCCTGCTGACGATCAGCGATCTCGCCAACACCCTCTCGCTCGCAGCGCGATATGCCGGTGAAGCTGAACGGCTGACCGCTCTGGGCGACCGTGTGATTACCGAGGAGGTTGCCGGTCAGGCGGACGGATACTTCGGACGAGTAGCCCAGGCGCCCGGCTTCGCCGAGGCGCTGCACCGGCTCTTCGGCGAGCTTCGTCAGGCGAATCTGGATCACGAAGCGTTCGACAAGGCAGCCGCCGAACTGAGCCTTCAACGGCCGGCAAGCGCCGCCAAACTTCAGGGACTGGCGACGCTCTACGCTCAGGTGCAGCAGCGCCGCGCCAGGTACTGCGCAAGTGACGACCTGCTCCGGCTTGCCGACACGGAGCGCTTCGATAGCACGACTCTACTCGTCTACGGTATCTGGGGTGCGACATCGCTCCAGCAACAGTTTATCGAGCGACTGATGGCGCGCGTTCCGGTCACGTTCTACCTGCCGGATGGCTCAAGCGATGCGAACGAGGTCCACGCCAACGTCCGGAACTGGCTCGCCAGGAAGGGGGCCAGCGAAGAGATCATCACGCCCGTTTCGAGATCGACCTCCCTGGCGCGACTGCAGGCTAGCATCTTCGATTCCCCAGCTGGAGACGATGTCCCACTCGATGGGACCGTACGGCTCGTTTCAGCGCCCGATACGCCACGTGAAGTACGCGAGGCAGCACGGGCCTGTCTGCGCTGGGCCAGCCAGGGTATCGGGTTTCACGAGATGGCGGTCGCCTACCGACAGACCGACGTCTACCGCGGCCTGATCGATGAGATCTTCAGCCAGTCGGGCATCCCGATCTATCTCCACGACGGCCGGCCCTGCATCGAGCGACCGGCCGGACGCAGCCTGGCCGCGCTCATCTCCCTGATCGGCTCCCGGCTCTCCCGCGCCCAGGTGATGGAGTTCCTCACCGAGACGCGCCTTCCCGCATCGACCGCTGAGCGACTCGGTGGATTCGAGCCTGCCGCCTGGGATCAGATCTCGCGCCAGGCGGGAATCGTCGAGGGCCGTGACCAGTGGTTCGAGCGGTTGAACAGCCGGGCACATGAGATCCGAACGTATATTCCCGAAGACGGGGAACCAAGCGAGCGAATCAAGAGCCAGCTGGACGGAATCGACCAGCTCAAAGGATTTCTCGAAGACTTCTTCGACCGGCTGGCAGACTGGCCTCAACAGGACAGTTGGAATGGGCACGTGGAGCGCTTAGCTGCACTGGCCTCCGATTATGTCGATGACATTGGCCCGATTCTGGTCGAGCTGGCCAAACTCGACCGGCTGAAGGTAGTCTCCGACGACGTCTCATTCTCACGCTTCGTCCGCACGGTCATGAGTACGCTACAGCAACTCGACAGCACCGAGCTCTACGGCATCCCGCACGGAGCCGTTGGCCGCGAAGGCGTCACCGTGATCGACGTCAACTCGCTGCGGCATCTCCGCTTCCAGGCGGTCATCGTGCTGGGCCTGACCGAGCGTTCCTTCCCCTCGCCGCCCCGTCAGGACGCACTCCTGCTCGACCAAGAGCGTGTCGCGCTGAACGATCTCATCCCTGGCGAGCTTCGTCCGCGAACTCTGGGTGCGGATCCCGAGCCGCTCCAATTCACCCTTGCGCTGGCCGCGGCCGAGCAGCGCCTCCAGCTGAGCTTCGCACGCGGGGATGCGAGCGGTAAGCGAGCGCACCTCCCGTCCTATTTCTTCCGCGCCGCCGCCGCGACGCTGACCGGGCGCCAGGTCACCATCGCCGAGATCGACAGTCTGCCGCCGGAGATCTTCGACCGCGTTCCGGCCAACCACTTCGGCGCTGCCACGCCCGAGGAATCGCTGACGGCGGGAGAATACGACCGGACGCTGATCGGCGCGCAGCCTGAGCTCGGCATGACCTGTCTGCAACAACGGTCACCATCCTTTTCCCGCGCCCGCGACGCATGGGCGGCACGCTGGCGTACTCCAGTGCTAACCGCATGGGACGGCATGCTCGACCCGGATCGCCAGGTCGCCGTCTCGCGCGATCAACGGCCGATCTCACCGACCCGGCTCGAGACGTACGCCACCTGCCCCTATAAGTACTTTCTCCAATTTGTCCTCAGACTCGAACAGGTCGAGGAGCCGGAGACGATCGAACGCCTGAACGCGCTCGACCGCGGCAGGCTTATTCATGACACGCTCGACCTATTCCTGACCCGCTTCAGCGACCGGATGGTCCGTGGACCGGAAGCCGCCGACGAACTGAAGGCGGAATTGCGCGACATCGCTGAGGAAGTCTGTCGTGAAGCGGAGCGGCACGGGCGCGCCGGATATCCACTCGTCTGGGAGTTCGACAAGACCGCCCTGTTCGAGGATCTCGACCTCTGGCTCGAGTTGGAGCTCCAGGACCAGCAGGGGAACGATCTCCATCCACAGGCATTCGAAGTTCGCTTCGGTCTCTCCGCATCTGGTCAAGCCGGCGACAACCGCTACTCGGTCGACGAGCCGCTGACAATTCAGTTCGATGGCGGCACATTGCGCTTTCATGGACGGATCGACCGGATCGATTGGAACGACGAGCGAAGCGCGTTCCGGGTCATCGATTACAAGACCGGACGCGAGAAGAAGCAGGGCAAAGAGGAGTTTACCCAGGGAACGACCCTGCAGTTGCCGATCTACCTGCTGGCCGCGGCCAGCGCGCTCAAGCAGCATGGCGTCGACCTCTCCTGGGAGGGCGGTCAGGCCGAGTACTTCTTCTCCACCACGCGCGGCAGCTTCAAGCGGCTCCATTTCTCCGGCCGGACCCTGCAGGAACGCTGGGACGAGTTCCTGCAGCTTTTGGGGGACATGACCGGCCAGATCGCGCGGGGCGACTTCCATCCCGATCCGATTCAACAGGAGGAGACCTGCAAATACTGTCTTGGCAAGCAGGTCTGTGACACGCAGGTGCTGCGCTTGACGGAGCGTAAGGCGGGGTCGCGCGAGCCTCGGTTCATCCGGATTCAACAGGTGCCCTAAGATGACCATGCCCCTCATCGACCAGGACGCGCGCGAACAGATCAAGACTATGCTCGAAGCCAATCTCTGCGTCGAAGCCAGCGCCGGGACCGGCAAGACGACCGTGCTGGTCTCCAGAATCGTCGAGATCCTCAGCAGCGGCTACACGACGGTCGAGAAGATGGCGGTCATCACCTTTACCGAGAAGGCGGCGGCCGAACTCTCGGCCCGGGTACGCGAGGGGCTGGAGAAGGCCTTCACCCGCGAACTGGATACTTCACGCTCCAAGAAGATCCGCATCGCGCTGCGCGATCTGAACCGCGCCCGGATCGAGACGATCCACGCCTTCGCCAGTAGCCTGCTACGAGAGCGCTCGATCGAGGCCGGGCTCGACCCGAACTTCGAGGTACTCGACGACCTGGGCTCCGATCTCAGCTTCGACGAGGCCTACAAGCGCTGGCTGGCCGCGGTCCTCTCCACGTCATCGATCGAACTGCGGCGAGCCTTCAATCGTGGATTCGAATTCCAGCGCCTGCGTGAACTGACCGAACTGGTTCATACCAACCGCTCACAGTTACCGCTCGAGTTCGACGACTTCACCGTCTACACCGCCGCCGACAAGCTGCGCGAATTGAATGACCACGTCGAAGAACTGCGCGGGCTCGTAGACGACTGCACGGATCCCAGCGACACCGGTTACCAGCAGATCCAGACGATTCTGGAGCGCTTTGAAGAATACGAACGATGTGCTGACCGGCCCGAAGTGCTCGAGCGCGTAATGCTCAAGCCACTGAAGATCAGCAAACGAGCGGGCAGCAAGGGCAAATGGCGTGGGAATGCCTGCGACCAACAGAAGGGCATCTGCGCACAGATTGGAGCGGACCTCGAGCAGTATCAGCAGGATCTCCGCACGTCAGCGCTGCTCGGCATCCTGCCACTGGTGCAGGACTTCGTACTGGGGTATGCCGAGCAGCGCCGCCGGGCCGGCGTGGCCGAATTCGACGACCTGCTGATCTGGACGCGCGATCTGCTGCGCGATCAGGCTGAAGTCCGCCACTACTTTCAGCACCAATTCGACTGCGTACTGGTCGACGAATTCCAGGATACCGACCCGCTGCAGGTCGAGATCGTCCTCTACCTCACCACGAGCGACGCCGAAGAAAAGGACTGGCGCAAACTGACGCCGGACATGGGAAAGCTCTTCGTGGTGGGTGACCCGAAGCAGTCGATCTATCGCTTCCGCCGCGCCGATATCACCATCTACGAGTGGGTCAAGCACCACGTCCTGCAGGAAGGGCTGATCGGCATCCAGCAGAACTTCCGCTCGGTCCCCGGTGTCATCAGGTGGGTAAATGAGGTCTTCGCTCATATCATCCAGCCAAACGACGGCATTCAACCAGCCTACAGCGACCTGAAACCGGCACGCTCGGACCACCAGATCCCGCACGCGCCGGTCATTCTCATCCGAGGCAACGGCGACGGAGCGGACGCGATGCGCCAGGAAGAGGCTCGGCTGCTGGCCGGGCTCATCGACCGCGCCGTTCGCGACGAATGCTGGACAGTGAGCGAGGAGGACGCGCCGAGACCCGCCGCCTGGCGCGACGTCGCCATCCTGCTGCCAACCCGCACCGGCATCGACTTCTACGAGCAGGCCCTCTCCGAGCGGGATATCCCCTACCGGCACGAGGGCGGCCGCGCCTTCTTCGATCGGCAGGAGGTGCGCGAATTGGTCAGTTGTCTCAAGGCGATCGACGATCCAACCGACCGCCTCTCGCTGGTGGCCGCGCTTCGCTCCGGCGCCTTCGGCTGCTCCGACGATGATCTCTACCACTTTGTCAGCCGGGGTGGGCAGCTCGACCTGCGGGTCAAATCGGACGCGCCGGTTCCGTCGGTGGTCGAGGCACTGGCGGTTCTGCATCGACTGCACGATCTGCGCGGCCAACTGACGCTGCCGGAGTTCGTCGGGCGCGTGCTCGAGGAGACACGCCTGGTCGAGTACGCGATCACCCTGCCTCAGGGACAGCAGGCTGCCGCGAATCTGCTGAAGATCGCCGATCAGGCGCGCGCCTTCGGTGGAGTCCGGGGCGGTGGTCTGCGCGCCTTCGTCCGCTGGTTGACGACCAGTAGCGGCGGCCGCGCTGACGAGGCGGACGCGGCGGTGGCTGAGGCGCGCGACGACGTGGTGCGGCTCATGACGATCCACGCCGCCAAGGGACTCGAATTCCCCATCGTCGCTCTGGCCAATCTCAATCGCACCAGATCCTCGCGAGGTCCGGTCGCCATCCCTGATCCGAACGAGGGGCGAATCGAGATCCGAGTCGGCGCCCAGGGTGCCTA
The DNA here is from genome assembly GCA_963728335.1 of uncultured Chloroflexia bacterium. Taxonomy (GTDB): domain Bacteria; phylum Chloroflexota; class Chloroflexia; order Thermomicrobiales; family Thermomicrobiaceae; genus CALAGB01. The sequence goes on along the minus strand of CAVSJP010000002.1, from coordinate 839,549 downwards.
CTTTCAGACGCCTGGGTTCGAAACGGCCGCGGAGCGGGAAAAGCAGCATGAGGACGCGGAAGAGCGACGGCTCCTCTATGTCGCGGCGACCCGTGCCCGTGACTATCTGCTGCTGCCCGCCGTGCTTAATAAGGAAAAGGCCAGCGGCATGCTGGCGACCCTGGCCGAGTGTATACCGGTCATGCCCGATCCTACCGGGGAGATCGTCATGACGGACTCCATCTACCTCTATGACCGGTCCCTGATCCCGGCGGATGCGAAAACTGTCGCCGCCCCTGATCCAGTACTGCCCGAAGAGGTCGACGACCAGGAGGCACGACGCATCGCCTGGCTGCAGGACCGGGCCGACCTGCTCAAGCGCGCCGGAAAGGGGCTGTCGCTGACGCTCCTCGACGACCTCGACACCTGGGACGATTTCATTGAAACCGACGGCGAGGAGACCGAGTTCAGAACTGGACGTCGACGAGCCAGTTCGCATCGACCGGGCCCTGCACCGCGTCATGGCGCGCATCGATCTTCGGACCGGCAACAATCTGGCGGCGCTCTGCAAGCGCGTCGCCGAACGCGCGGAGCTTTCGATCGATAGCCAGACCAACTCGTCGAGTTGGCGCGCACCTGTCTTGACAGTCAAGTAATCGCCCGGGCGAATGCCGCGGAACCGAGTCAGCGTGAGGTGAGCTTTTCAGCCCAGCTGGGGAGCGGCGGTTTTGTCGATGGACAGATCGACGTGCTCTTCAGCGAGGATGACGAGTTGGTGATGGTCGATTACCGGACGGACGACCTCGAAGCCGGCGAGATCGACCGCCGAATCGACGACTTCCGGAAGAATGCCGCCACGCGCGCCGTCGCATTCGAGCGGCCACCGGCTTGCGGGTTCGCGAGGCATGCCTCGTCTTCGCGCGATGCGGCATTGAGCGCTCATTTAGCGTCGATGATGACCTGCGATCGTTGGGAGCGGGAAGGCCATCAGCTCTCAAGGTGCTCACGACTGACAACTGAGCGGCTCATATGCCGGTACAGACATGGGGGCCGGCAAAGCTCCAGCCTACGACCGAAGGCCGTCCACCACGCCGAGTGACTGTGGACCGAACGCCTGGATGATTCGACGACATCCGAATGCCGTCACCCCGATCGCCGCTAGATCGCCCCGTCGCGGCCGACGTTCTGCAGTTCGTCGACGATGGTGCGGAGCTCGCCCGAACGCGCGTGCATGCGCACGATTGGCTCGCCGTTGTTGTCGAGGAAAAGGATGTCGACGTGGTCCTCGGCGTCCACCATCTCCGATCCACCATAGTCAAGCTCGACGGTGAGCACTGGTGTGATCCGCTCAGCGGGCGGCGGCGCCGCCTCACCGGGGGGCGTGTTGGCGGCGGCGTAGCCCCAGTGATCGACCAGGTCGACCAGCGCCCCGCGCTCGTTCGGCTCGCTGCCGAGATAGAGCGATAGATCGATCCGCCCGTCGCTCAGATGCAGGTAATAGCCGTCCTGCGCCTGCTCGATGGCGACGTCCTGCGGGAACCAGAGATCGTAGATGACCAGCGGCCTGGCCGTTTCCTGGTCGTCGTCTTCTTCAGTCTCGTCGTCATCATCACTGCTCGACTGCTGCAGCAGCGAGTAGTGCGCCAGGCCGTAGACGTAGAGCATCTCGGCCAGGCGTGAGCGAAGCGGGGCGCTGAACGTGCCGGGAAATTCGTCCTCCAGCAAGCGCTCCAGCGTCCTGACCATGCGGCTGTACTCTTCCATCTCGCGCAATTCTCGATTAACAAACGCGCGCGCGCCCTGGAAGGCAGCCCGGAAATCTTCGTAAATGTCGTCGCCCGATTGCTCACCGAGGAACCGGCGAATATCTTCGAAGAGATCCCCGTCGTCGTTGGGCTTACTTTCATGCTCCGGCTGCTCGGACACCGTCGTCTCCCCCGGAATCGTGACGTGAGCGGTCGATTGAGGCACTGCGACCGCGCAAAACATGCTCTCGCGGAAACGCCTGATGCGCTGAACAATACCAGACTGCCGGGATAGGGGCTAGAGCCTATCGACGACCCGGGCAGCACAGATTAACGACCCGCACATCGTCCAATTCCCAGCCTCGTTCGGATCGATCGATGCTTGACAGGTCCTGGCGGTGCATATACACTCAAGTGTATGTACACATCAGTCAATTTGGGTGAGACCAGAAACTGCTATTGCCTGAAGGCACGTCGTGAGGCGCGTGAAATGACACGTCTCTACGAAGCCAGGCTTCGGCCGCACGGCCTACGTGCCACGCAGTTCTCGGTCCTCGCGACCCTCTCACAGAAAGGTCCGACTCCTATCCGCGAACTGGCCGACTTCCTCGGTCTGGATCGCACCACCCTCACCCGCAGTGCGTCGCTGCTCGAACGTAACGGCTGGGTCGGGTCTGAACCTTCCCAGTTCGATGCACGAGAGCACGTTCTCTCGCTCACTCCCGCCGGTCGCAACAAGCTCGAAGCCGCTTTCCCAGCCTGGAAAGAGGCTCAGCTCTTCGTCGACCAGCACCCTACCAACACTTCTCGGTAGAAAGTAGCGTCGATGTCGATTTTGGGGGCCGCCATTCGTCAAAGAGATAGAACATTTGTTTTGATGACGTGCGACCTTGTCGCGAGGAGGCTTTCGTCGTGGGACGGGTGAATGTCGATGGAACCGTTTCGCCGGAAGAGCGCGAGCGTGAGAGAACGGGTCTCCGCTATCGCGCGATCAAGCCGACTATCCGATTTCAGCCAGCGGGGCTGATCGAGTCCGAGACCGATTGGTGCGCTGAGGAGGTTGATACCGATGTGTCGCAACATCCGGACGCTCTTCAACTTCGAACCACCCGCGACCGATGACGAGGTCCACGCCGCCGCGCTGCAATTCGTGCGCAAGATCAGCGGCTTCACCAATCCGTCCGCCGTCAACCAAGCCGCGTTCAACGCCGCGGTAGAGGAGATCGCCGGCGTCTCGTCACGGCTCCTGGCGGCACTCGAAACGACGGCTGCGCCGAAGGATCGACAGATCGAGGCCGCCAGGGCGCGGGAACGCTCGGCCCGCCGTTTTGGCACCTAACGGCCTCTTCGCTTCCAGTTTGAAGGATCCTCGTGACATGACGGACGCACATCATGCCGAAGCGCAACAGATGGTCGACGAGGTTTACCGGACAGAGTACCGGCGCGTCTTCGCGACCCTGATCCGGCTCCTGGGCGATTTCGATCTGGCCGAAGACGCCGTCCATGATGCGTTCACTGCCGCATTGCTCCAGTGGCCAGTCGAGGGCGTGCCGCGGAATCCGCGCGCCTGGTTGGTCTCCACCGGGCGCTTCAAGGCCATCGACCGCGTGCGCCGTCGGGCTCGCTTCGACGCGTCGCTGGCCGCGATCGCCGAGCGGTTCGCCACCGTTCAGACCGATGAGATCGACTTCGATGACGAGAGCGTTGAAGACGACCGCCTGCGCCTGATCTTCACGTGCTGTCATCCGGCGCTGGCGACCGATGCCCGCATTGCGCTGACACTGCGCGAGATATGCGGGCTGACAACCGAAGAGATCGCCAGGGCGTTCTTGACATCCCCGGCAACGTTGGCGCAGCGCATCGTGCGGGCAAAGCGGAAGATTCGCGATGCGGGCATCCCCTATCAGGCCCCCTCACGCGCCGACCTGCCCGACCGCCTTGACACCGTGCTGCGAGTGATCTACCTGGTCTTCACCGAGGGTTATTCCGCATCCTACGGCTCGTCACTCACGCGGGCCGACCTCTCCGGCGAGGCGATCCGCCTGGCACGACTGCTCGCCGAACTCCTGCCCGAGCCGGAGGTACTCGGCCTACTCGCGCTCATGCTGCTCCACGAGTCGCGCCGCGAAGCGCGGGCGTCCGCGGATGGCGACCTCATCCTGCTGGAGGATCAGGACCGATCCCTATGGAACCGTGACCTGATCGAGCGAGGGATCGCCCTGGTCGAGCAGGCGCTGGAAACGCACCGATTCGGTCCCTACACCCTGCAAGCCGCCATCGTCGCGGTTCATGCCGAAGCCGCGACACCGGACGCGACCGACTGGTCGCAGATCATCGCGCTCTACGACCTGCTCCTGCGCGTCGAACCGTCGCCCGTGGTCGAACTCAACCGCGCGGTCGCAGTCGCCATGCGCGACGGTCCGGAGGCCGGACTGGCCCTGATCGACGACATCCTGAGCCAGGGCGACTTGACCGACTACTACCTGATCCATTCCGCCCGTGCCGATCTCTGTCGCCGTCTCGGCCGAATCGAGCAGGCCCGTTCCGCCTACCATCGGGCGCTCGGACTCACCGATCAGGAGCCCGAACGGCGCTTCTTGGCGCGCAGGATCGACGAGCTCGACCGGCTTTGACCACGTCGCACCGGCAGGCTGTCGAATTGACGGATGTCCGGACGACAATCTCATGCGACGTCATCATCGAGGGTTGGTTCTGGGCCAGGTGACGAAACAGAGGTGAACATGCAATTCCGCGCCACCGTCGAACTGAATGGAAAAACCGCGACGGGCGTTGAAGTCCCGCCGGAGGTCGTGGCCGGGCTCGGATCGTCAAGAAAGCCCGCCGTGGTGGTCATGATCAACGGGTACAGCTACCGGACCACCGTGGCCACGATGGGCGGCCGCTTCCTCATTCCGGTGAGCGGGGAGGTTCGGAACAAGGCCAGGGTCGCCGCTGGTGATGAAGTCGAGGTTACCGTCGCGCTCGATGCAGCGCCGCGTGAGGTTGTGGTGCCGGAAGACTTCAGGGTGGCGCTCGATCAGGACGCGGCAGCGCGGACCTTCTTCGATGGGCTCTCCTACAGCAACAAACGGCGCATTGTCATGCCCATCGACGACGCCAAGACCGCGGAAACCCGCCAACGCCGGATCGACAAGGCCGTCGAGCGGCTCGGTGCGGGCCGGATCTGACCCACGATGGAGCGCAGTAGCACGAGAAAAGGAGTGATGGCCATGGCACCTACACGCGGTAAAGAGACGCTGGAACACCACGCGGAGGATCGCGTGCTCACGGAAAGCCCCATCGCGACCCGGTCAGAGCGGTTCGCGGCGCAGTTCAAGGCCGTGAACGACGAACTGATGGTGCTGGTGGACAACTGCACCCCGGATGAGTGGCGCCGGACATCGGTTGAAGAGGGCTGGTCCGTTGCCGTGGTGGCTCATCACATCGCCACCTCGTCGCAAGCGTTTCGGAAGCTGGTCGAGGAGGTAGCGGCGAACGTCAGCCTGCTGCCGCGGGTCACGATCGAAGCCGTCAACGCGGGAAACGCCCGGCACGCCAAGGAGTTCGCCGCGGTGAGTCAGGACGAGGCGCTCGACCTGCTACGAGTGCATGGTCCGCAGCTGGAAGCCGTCCTTCGCGATCTGACGGAGGAGCAGCTCGCCCACACGACGTCAATCTTTATGGATCACGAGTACAGCCTGGCCGAGATCATCGAGAGGATCGTGATCGGTCACGCGCGGATGCACCTGGCGAGCCTGCGGGCGACCCTGGCAGATGAACTCGACGCATAACCGGGAAGGCTACGGTAGTGAGCACCAAGTCCGTCGCGCAGAAGCTGTTGATCAAGCCGAATACCAGCATCTGGCTGTCCGATCCAACCCAACGCGCGCTCATCGAGCCGCTGCCGGAGGGAACTGAGGTGCGTGAGCGGATGGCGGACGCGACGACCGTTGTGGCGTTCGCCCCCGACTCCGCGTCGCTCCGCGCCGTGCTCGACGAGCATCGCGATCACCTGACGAAACCCGCCGCGTTCTGGGTCGCCTACCCCAAAGGAAACCGGACCGATATTAACCGCGACAGTCTTTGGCCGATCCTGGCTGACTACGGCATGCGCCCAATTACCCAGGTCGCGGTCGACGACGTCTGGTCGGCCCTGCGCTTTCGTCCACTGAAGGAAGGAGAGGAACACGTTACCGGAGGCCGTGCGTCGTAGTTTGTCCGGCCAGGGGACGGCAACGCATGACGGCGTTCGCGCCGCCCGTTCGCCGTACGGCATTGAACCTCAAAAGGCGCCAGAGTTTGCTCTGTATCTGTACATCGTCCGACGAATTGCTCGAGTCAGGAGAGAACTTTCGATGATTTCGCACATCCACTCGGCTACCGTTCTCGTCTCCGATCAGGAGAAGGCTCTCGACTTCTACACGAACAAGCTAGGCTGGGAGACGGCACTGGACGAGCCGATGGGCTCCGACCGCTTCATCACGGTCGTCCCGCCGGGAGCCACCACACAGCTTGCGCTAACACCGGCCCACTGGTGGGGTGACGATCGCAAAGCCGGCGGCGCGACCGGGATCTCCGTCTCAACACAGGACATTGACAAGACATACACGACACTGACCGAGCGCGGCGTCGTGTTCAAGGAGCCACCGGTGATGCAGCCATGGGGATCCAAGGCCACGTGGTTCTACGACCAGGACGGCAACGAAATCTTCCTGGCAGAAGAAGATTGATCGTTCGCGAAGCCGGGAGTCACCTGCCTCGCGGTCCGCGTCGCACAGAGTTAAGAATATGTGTTCGACTTGTGCGAACGTACGCGCTATAATGCGAGCTCTTCGGGTGGTCATACAACACCATGGCAAGCGGTCGGATCGACCACGAACTCAGGACGAATGATCGTCCGGGTACCACGAAAGGAAACGGGATGAGCGGAGTACGTGTATTGGTTGGTACGCGTAAGGGCGCGTTTATCCTCACGTCGGATGAGAAGCGCGAGCAATGGGATATCTGCGGTCCGCACTTCGCGGGCTGGGAAATCTACCACCTGCATGGATCGCCGGTGAACCCAAATCGGCTCTACGCGTCGCAATCGAGTGGTTGGTTCGGTCAGACGATCCAGCGCTCCGACGATGGTGGGCAGACCTGGGAGCCAGTCGGCAATCAGTTCGCCTATGACGGCGATCCCGGCACTCACATGTTCTATGACGGCAGCCAGCACCCGTGGGAGTTCACCCGCGTCTGGCATCTCGAGCCCTCGTTGACCGATGCCGACACCGTCTACGCCGGCATCGAGGACGCGGCCCTCTTCAAGTCGACCGACGGCGGGCAGACCTGGAATGAACTCGCCGGACTGCGCGAGGTGAAGGGCAATCTCTGGCAGCCGGGCGCGGGCGGCATGTGCCTCCACTCGATCCTGATCGACCCCAACGACGAGAATCGCATGTGGGTCGCGATCTCGGCCGCTGGTGCGTTCCGCACCGATGACGGCGGCCAGACCTGGCGCTCGGCGACTGGCGGGCTCACGATGCAGTTTGAACTGCCGGATCCCGAATCCGAAGTTGGCCACTGCGTCCACGACATTGCCATGCATCCATCGCGGCCCGACACGCTCTACATGCAGAAGCACTGGGACGTGATGCGCAGTGACGACGGTGGTGCGAACTGGTACGAAGTCAGCGGCAACCTGCCGAGTGACTTCGGCTTTCCGATTACGGTTCACGCGCACGAGCCGGAGACGATCTACGTCGTGCCGATCAAGAGCGACTCGGAGCACTTCCCACCGGAAGGCAAGCTCCGCGTCTATCGCAGCCGCACCGGCGGCAATGAATGGGAAGCACTCACCAACGGCCTCCCGCAGCAAGACTGCTACGTGAACGTGCTGCGCGACGCCATGGCCGTCGATTCGCTCGACTCCTGCGGCATCTACTTCGGCACCACGGGAGGACAGGTCTACGCCTCGTCCGATTCGGGCGACACCTGGACAACGATCGTCCATGACCTTCCGGCCGTGACGTCGATCGAAGTTCAGACGCTGCGATGATTAGAGTCAAGCTTCCACCACACCTGCGAACGCTGGCAAAGGTCGGCCTTGAGCTGGAGCTCGAGGTCGACGATCCCGTTACCATGGACGCCGTGCTCGATGTGCTCGAGTCTCGCTACCCGATGCTCCGCGGGACGATCCGGGACTATACGACGCGGCGGAGACGGCCGTTCCTGCGATACTACGCCTGCAAGCGGGATCTCTCGCTCGAGTCGCCCGACGTGCCACTTCCCGAGCCGGTCGCATCGGGTGACGAACCGCTGCTCATCGTTGGCGCGATCGCGGGCGGCTGAGTTGGACCTACCCGGAGTAATGGAGCCCTTCGCGTGAAATATATGCTGTTGATCTACGAAAACGAGCAGTCTCTCGACGATGAGATCCGCGAGGACTGCTACGATGAATCACTGCAACTCGTCGATCGCCTGCGCGAACGCGGGCAATTCCTCTCTACCGCCCCACTCCACCCGACGGACGCGGCGACGAGCATCCGCGTGCGTGACGGCAAGCCGGTCATCACCGACGGGCCCTTCGCCGAGACGCGCGAGCAGCTCGGCGGCTTCTTCATGGTCGACGTCGCTAATCTCGACGAGGCGATCGAGATCGCGTCGCAGATCCCTGGGGCACGCCGGGGAACGGTCGAAGTCCGCCCGGTGGTGGAGCTGGCGGGACTGAAAGACCGATAACCCCCGGTCATTCCGCATCGTCGTCGTGGCGGGCGCTCTGCCCGCCTAGACTCAACCACCGACGAGCGGGGTCGAGTGCTGATTAACGGTCAACCGAGTCGCAGCGACCGAGGTACCAGCCACTCGACGGAGTCGGGCAGAGCGCCCGCCACGACATTGGATGCCTGTCAGTCCAATCCAACATGAATTCGGCACACCTGTCGATTCTGGCAGCGGTTGCACGACTACTTCATGACGACATCGAGGGAGAGTAATCGGAGGTTGTCCGTGAAGTACCTCTGCCTGATCTATCAAGACCAGAACCAAATCGATGCAATACCTCGGGATGAGTTCGACGCGATCATGCGCGACGTCTTTGACTATCGCGACGAACTACGCCAGAGTGGGCACTACATCGCCTCGTCGCCATTGCAGCCCGCCGAGAACGCGGTGACGGTACGGGTGCGCGGTGACCGCGCGACGATCACCGATGGGCCCTTTGCAGAGACACGAGAGCAGCTAGGTGGGTTCTACTTGATTGAGGCACGCGACCTCAACGAGGCGATCCGGCTGGCCAGCGGAATGCCCCCGGCGCGCATCGCGACCATTGAGGTCCGCGCGCTCAATGAAGTCTTCCCGGATTGACCCAGCTATCGACATGAGGAGCTCAGATGGAGATCGACTACGCGAGCGCCACCAAATTGGCGGATGAGATCCGCTCCGGGCGCATATCCGCGACCGAGGCTCTGCTGGCGCATCTGGCGCGGATCGAGTCCATCAACCCGGTGCTGAACGCCGTCGTGGTGCTGGACGTGGAGCGAGCGCTGGCACGAGCCCGGAGAGCGGATGAGGCGCGCGCGCGCGGTGAGATCTGGGGCAAACTCCACGGCGTCCCCTTCACCCTCAAGGACACTCACGCCACGGCCGGGGTGCGGACGACGTCGGGCTATCCGCAGCTGGCCGATTACGTCCCCACCGAGGACAGCACGGTCGTCACTCGGCTCAAGGCGGCGGGCGGCATCCTGGCCGGCAAGACCAACGTCGCGTTCATGCTGGGCGACTACCAGTCCAATAATTCGATCTTCGGGCGCACGAGCAATCCCTGGGACATTGAGCGGACACCAGGAGGATCCAGTGGTGGAGCGGCCGCCGCGGTCGCGGCCGGCATGACGCCATTCGACATCGGCACCGACCTGGCCGGGTCGATTCGCGTCCCGGCCCACTTCTGTGGCGTCTTCGGACTGAAGCCAACCGAGCACCGGGTTCCCCTAACCGGGGTGGTGCCAGGATTCCCGCCACCGCGTCCGATTCGCATCATGTCCTGCATTGGGCCGATCGCGCGGACGGTCGATGACCTTACGCTGCTCTACGGCATTATCGCCGGGCCGGACGGACTCGACACCGACGTGCCACCGGTACCGTTGGAAGCGCCGCGACCGATCGACCTGGAGGGACTCCGGATCGCGGTCGCCCCAACCTTTCCAGACGTGCCGATCTCGGAGGAGATTCGCGCGACGGTGTTGGACCTGGCACGTCGACTGGATGATGCCGGTGCGAACGTTGACCAGCCCTACCTGCCGGATATGCCGTTCGCTGAGGTGAGTGAACGCCTCGGCACGCTGATTGGCATGTTGACCAGCGTGACTCAGCCGAGCGAGCATCCGGCTACCCTGGGGCAGTACCTCGACATGCTGCACCAGCGGGATGAATCGATCGTTGCCTGGGAGCGCTTCTTCGACGATTGGGACGTGCTCCTCTGCCCAACGTCGATGACAACCGCGTTCCCCCATTGCGATGCTGGCACGCCACTCCAGGTCGACGGCGAGACGGTCAACTACTGGATGGTCGCCGCGCACAGTGCGCCGTTCAGCTACAGCGGTCATCCGGCGGTTGTCGTGCCCGCCGGACTGAGCAGTGACGGTCTGCCGATTGGCGTTCAGCTCGTGACCAGGCGTTGGGAGGATGCACGACTGCTCGGCATCGCGAAAGCCGTCTCTCGCGTCACTGGGCCGGTCCAGCGCCCGGCCACGATAGGCAGCATCACTCCGACATCCCGATAGATCCCAGAACGTTGAACGCGAATCTATCGAGACGCGGTGAGTCGAGAAGGGAACACGACCAATGCTGACAACACTGCAACGGTGACGACCTCAGATGGTGCCGAGATAACTCGAAGATCAGGATGTCGAATTCCGGAAGGCAGAACCGACTACCTGGCGAAAGGGCCGGTCGCGGCAGTTCATTCGTTGAAGTGAGTAAGGAGCAACAGACATGCGGTTCATGATGATCATCTACCCGAACGAGCAAGCCGAAGCGGGTGTGCTACCGACGGCCAAAGAGGTTGGCGCGATGATGGAGTTCAACAAGGAACTCATCGATTCGGGCAAACTCCTATCCGCGGACGGCCTGCATCCATCCTCAAAGGGCGCCAGAGTGCGGTTCAAAGACGGCAAGCCGACGGTCATTGACGGGCCGTTCACCGAAACGCGGGAAGTCCTCGGCGGCTACTGGATCATCCAGGTCGAATCCAAAGAGGAAGCCATCAACTGGGCCAAGCGTGTTCCGTTGATGGACGATCGATCGTTTCTGGAACTGCGACAGATCTTCGAGCCGGAAGACTTCCCGGCCGACGTGCGCCAGGCCGCCGGATACGAATCCTGAGATACGACCGCCCAAAGTCGACGAGCGCTGACGATCCGAGACCGGATAACGGCACTCGTCGACATGCCACGTCGACAACTGAGCACCGGCACCATGGGTCGCTCCTGGCTACATAGCCGGGTCGCGGCCTTCGTCGCGTCGGACCCGGCGCGAACGATGACTGCTCCGTCATCAATACCTCATGCGCCTCAAACGTGCACGAGCGTCCTTCAGATTTCGTCACAAACTCACGCCGTTGGTTACCCGATGCGCGTAAGTTCGCACCTCCCTATTCTCCCATGACAATCCCTACAGAATACCTCACATTCTTGAGGAGAAGTTGGCATGCGTCATGCACCCTTAGAACCATGCGTCGCACTGCGCACGGCAGGATCGAACGGCGACGTTTCAGCAAACAGGCGAACTGTTGGTCCCGAACGTTGGGGATCCGCTGTCAAGTCGAACGCAACGGCGGCACATCACGTTGGCCTCGCCGCGTCCTCGGAAGACGCCGCGGTTGGCCAGTCACCGAATCTGAGAGCCTCGATGGTTTGGAGCATCGCACAGATGGGCGTCCAGTCCGCCCCCAGTCGACACGAAACGGACGAGCAGAGCGACCAGGCGCGCGATTTTCCGCTACGTCTCATGCAGGAACTCACCCATCGCGGTCTCGAGACCGAGCAATCTGGATTGATCTCGTCACGACTGACCGAGATGCTCCTGGAACTGGTGGTGCAGCGATCCAGCGACATCGAGGATCTCCCGAACTATCACGATATCCAGCATCGCTTCATCGAGAGCGTGCTGCGCGACCCACAACTGACGGAGGCCGATATCCTCCGCGGTGGACAACTCTTCGGCATCGACTTCACCCGGCCGCGCGCCGTCATTCTCGTTGGAGCCGCCAATTACATCCTGGGCGACCTGGCGACAGTAGCGATCCGGAGCGCCAGCAGGACGACGTGACGATTCAGCGTCGCGCCCGGTGCCTGATCAAATCCGTCGTGAGCTACTTCTCACTGCCGCGTGACACGATCTGCGCGTACATCGGCAATGGTGAGATCGCCATTCTGAAAGCCAGTTCTTCACGCGACCTGGCTGGTTGGGTTGACCAGCAAGACGGCGCGGATTGGGGCACGATGTCCTGGGCCAATCTCGGAGCGCTCAAGCGCGCGACGTCGGGCCTGCTCTGCGCACTTCAACGCCAGACCGCCGGTGAGCTGACAATCGGTATTGGGCGCTACCACCCCGGAGTCCGGGGACTGGCGCGCTCGTATCAGGACGCGCGAACAGCCCTGTCGCTCGGTCTCCAGTTCGAGGGCCCGAATCGGGTGCACTGCCTCGACCAACTCGGGATCGCCTCGTTCGTCGGGGTGTCTGACGAGCGCACCAAAATCGACCTGTCTGCCCATCTCCTCAGCCCACTCGATCACGCTCCGGAACTGATCGAGACGCTCGAAACGTTCTTCAAGGAGAACTGCTGTCCCTCGTCCACCGCGACCAACCTCGAGATTCACCGCAACACCCTCCGCTACCGCCTCGATAAGATCGCCTCTCTCACCGGCCTGGATCCTCGGGTCTTCGATCACGCGGTCCAGATCCGGCTCGCGCTGGCTGTACGTTTGCTCAACGGCGCGACAGCCTGATTGTGCATCTGCACAATTCATGAGACGCCAATTTTGTTCACCCGCCTGATGTCTTCTGTGCCACCAACATATAGCCTTGTATTAGGCTGCCGATATCCGGCAGTGTCGGTCACACCGCCTTTTCGTAATCGCTGGGGCTCGATCGCACGCCAAACCTGAGTCCCGAGCCGCGTCCAGCCAGGGGATGAGACGGAACTGGCGGATTCGTCCGCAGAAGGTGATTGGAGGAGCCGTGGCACTCAAACGTCCGGCGCCACTCCTCGAAACCGATACACGACAGGAGACTGTCGATCGGTATGGAGCACAGGCAAAGACAACCATTGAGAATCGCAAGCTGGCCTATGCCCGGGCACTGCGCGACCTATCCAGCAGCGCGGCGACCCTCGCCCAGATCGCTCATTACCTCGTCCGAGCCCTCGAGCGCGGAAATTCGGTCCTGGTCGCGGGTAATGGCGGGAGCGCCGCCGAGGCGCAGCACTTCGCGGCCGAGCTCGTTGGCCGCTTCAAGCGCGAGCGGTCAGCCTACCCGGTGATGGCACTCACCGCCGACAGCGCCATCCTGACCGCGATCGGCAACGACTACGGTTTCGAGCAGGTCTTCGAGCGACAGGTGCGAGGACATGGCCGGCCGGGCGACGTCCTGTGCGTGATCAGCACGAGCGGTGAGTCACGCAATCTGATCGCGGCGGCTCGAGGCGGCACGCGACCAGAGGATGATCGTGGTGGCAATGACAGGGAAACCCGCCTGTACCCTGATCGACCGCGCCGACATCGGCATAAGCGTACCTAGCGCCGATACCGCCCTGGCCCAGGAGATCCACATGCTCCTCACCCACGTGTTGTGCGACATCGTCGAGAGCGAGCTTGCCAGGAGAGAAGGTGAAGCGACATGAGTCGTCACGCAGCCGTCTTTCTCGATCGCGACGGCACGCTGGTCGAGCCACGACATTACCCGTCCAGCCCAGACGAACTGGTCCTCTATCCGGACCTGATTGCTGAGCTGCGGCACCTGAGTAAGGCCGGCTTCCGGCTCGCGGTGATAACCAACCAGTCGGGAATCGCGCGCGGCTATTTCACCGAGGACGATCTCACCAAGATGCACGAATCGCTCCAGAACGAGCTTCGTGACAACGGCGTCGAGATCGATGGGTTCTTCTATTGCCCACACCATCCAGACGGCGTGGTTCCCCAACTTTCATTCTCCTGCGCTTGCCGCAAGCCGGAACCAGGCCTGCTGCTGGAGGCAGCCGAAAAGCTCCATGTCAACCTCGAACGCTCCTGGTTCGTCGGCGACATCCTCAACGACGTCGAGGCGGGCATCCGGGCCGGCTGCCGGACGATTCTCGTCGATCTCGGCACCGAGGCAGCCCCCGACTCTCCCCGGCGGACGCCGCACTACGTCGCGCGCGATTCCGGCCATGCGCTGCGCATCATCCGCGCGGTCGAGGGCATCGGGCCGGACGTCGACCTCGACTATCTCCCCGATTCCTGGCACCGGTCCAATCACGCCGAAGCCGGAATAGCCGAACCGAGGAGCCGGTCATGATCGCGACGATCGACATCGTGCGCCGCTTCCGCGGTATGCGTGCGCTGGTCATCGGTGACGCGATGCTCGACAGCTATCTGGAAGGAATCGCATCACGCATCTGCACCGAGGGGCCGGTGCCGGTGGTGCGCAAATCGGCCGAGGAGCGAGTACCGGGCGGCGCGGCCAATGCCGCCGCCAACCTGGCCGCGCTCGGCGCCGACGTCATCTTGCTCGGGGTGATCGGGAACGATCTCCCAGGGCACCTGTTGCGCACGGCCCTGCGCGATCGCGGCATCGACGATTCCTGGCTGATCGAGGACCGCTCCGCCACCACCCTGCACAAGATGCGCATTCTCGCCAACGGGCAGTACGTCGTCCGCTTCGACGAGGGCGGTTCCGATCCGTACAGCGCCGAGGCGCGCGACGCGTTGCTGGCCACGCTCGACCACGTCTACCGCCGCTGTGACGTCGTCGTCATCTCTGACTACGACTACGGGGTCGTGACCGACGACTTGCTGGCCCGGCTACGCCAACTGCGCGACGCGGACCCGCGCGTGCTCGCCATCGACTCCAAACGGCTCCCCCGCTTCGCCGAAGTGAACGCGACCGTTATCACCCCGAACCATATTGAGGCAGCCCTTGCCCTCGGCTGGAACGGTAAGGATATCGACGAGGAGATTACCGGGGCGGCCGCTCGCCTGGGTCGCCGGTTGATCGAGGCGACCGACGCACAGCACATCGCCGTCACGATGGGATCGGAAGGGGTCTGCATTGTCGACCGGCGTGGGCGGGCGCGACACCTCCCCGCTCACCCGGTTCCCCACGCCAACGACGTCGGGGCCGGCGACTCATTCCTGTCGGCCATGGCGCTGTCGCTCGCGGCTGGGGCGGGCGGGGTGCGCGCGGCGCGTATCGCCATCGAAGCCTCCTGCATTGCCGTTGGGAAGCGCCGTACCGCGGTGGTTCACCATCAGGAATTGCTGCAGCGGATCAGTCTGAACGAGCACGTGGCACAGTCGAAGGAGCGCAAATCTGACCTGGTCTCGCTGATCGCCGATCTGGACGCCGCCCGCAGGGATGGCAAGACCGTCGTCTTCACCAATGGCATCTTCGACCTGCTGCATGCCGGGCACATCGAGTTCCTCCACCGGGCGCGGGAACTGGGTGACGTGCTGGTCGTCGGCGTCAACTCCGATCGGACGACCCGGCGGCTGAAGGGCGTCAACCGCCCGGTCAACAGCGAGCAGGACCGGCTGGCGCTGGTCCGAGCGCTCGACCCGGTCGATCACGCCATCCTCTTCGATGAGGAGGCGCCGTCCGATCTGATTCGCTCGCTGCAGCCGGACATCCACGTCAAAGGCGGAGATTACGCCGGCGTGGACCTACCCGAGGCCGACGCGGTCGAAGAGGTCGGCGGTCGCATCGTCATCCTGCCGCTGGCCGGTACGCAGGCGACACGCGAGTTGATCGAGCGCATTGCCGTGCTGGCCGGTGGCGACGGCTTGGAGGACGAGCTGTGATCGACGAGAAATGGCAACAGGCCAAACGCGTCCTGCTGATCCGGCTCGACAACCTGGGCGACATGCTGGTGACGACGCCGGCCATTCACGCGGTACGCGCGTCCCTACCGGACGCCAAACTGACCCTCCTGGCCAGTTCGATCGGCGCCCAGGCCGGTCGGCTCAACCCGGACATCGACGACGTGATCGTCTACGAGGCTCCCTGGATGGATCCGTGGCACAAACTGCCGCAGGATCCGGCTCGGGAGCAGCAGATGATCGCGCAGATCAAAGCGCGCAAGTTCGACGGCGCCATCATCTTCACCTCATACCACCAGAGCTCGCTCCCAGCGGCCTATCTCTGCTACCTGGCCGGCATACCGCTGCGGGTCGCAGCGTCGATTGACGGCCCCGGCTCGCTTCTGACGACCCGGCACAAGCATCCGGAGCGGATGATGCATGAAGTGGAACGCGGGCTCGACCTGGTCGGCGCGATCGGGATGACCACGCGCGAGACCGATCTGGTGCTGTCCGTTCCCGAAGACGCCTACCACGAGGTCAGCGACCTGCTGGCGAGGCTCGACGCCGACCCGACCCGGCCGGTGATCGTCATGCACCCGGGTTGCAGCATGCCCGCTCGGACCTACCCCTGGGAGATGTACGCGGATGTCGCCGACCGGCTGATCGAGCAGCAGCATGTCTCGGTCGTGATGACCGGCACCGAGGCCGAGCGGCCGCTCATCGAGCGGATTCAGAATCGGATGCGTCAGCAGGCCTTTTCCGCCGCGGGCGACCTCTCCTTCCCCGGACTCTGTGCCCTGATCAAAACCGCCGACCTGACCATCACCAACAACACCGGGCCGATGCACGTGTCGGCCGCGGTCAAGACACCGGTCATCGCCCTGTTCGCCCTGACCAATCCACCGGAGCAGTGGGGCCCGTGGAACGTGCGACATCGCCAGCTCTATCACGACGTGCCGTGCCGCATCTGCTACAGCCGCGTCTGCCCAATCGGCCACGAGTGCCTGACCATGGTCTCGCCTCAGCGGGTAGTCGACGTGGCCGCGGAGATGCTGGCGGAGGAAGAGTCCCCATCCCAGAGGCCGCTCAATCTCCTGGTCAGACAGGGTGGCAACGACAAGACAGGAGGGCGACATGAGCGACTGGCTTAGCGCGCGCAACCTCCTGGCGGTGCGACTCGACAACATCGGCGACGTGATTATGCTCGGGCCTGCGTTGCGAGCCATCAAGCGAACATCGTCCGACTCGCGACTGACGCTGCTGGCGAGCCCGGCTGGATCAACTGCCGCGCCACTGCTGCCATGGGTCGACGACGTCATCACCTGGCGTCCGGTCTGGCAGGACGTTGGCGGAAATATCCCGTTCGACCCGCGTCGCGAGTTCGACTTCATCCAGATGCTCGCGAAACGGGGCTTTGACGGGGCGATCATCTTTACCTCGTTTAGCCAATCGCCGCATATCCCCGGCTACGCCTGCTACCTGGCGGGTATCCCACTGCGAGCCGGAGCCTCGAAGGAGTTCGGCGGCGGGACGCTGACAACGGAGGTTCGAGGAACCCCGGATGACCTGCATCAGGTAGAGCGCAACCTCGAACTGGTCGAGCAGCTCGGATTCCGGGTCCACGACCGGCGGCTTGCCGTCGCCATCAGCGAGGAGGACCGGGAGACGGCGCGAGTGCTCCTGGCCGATGTCGACGTCGACCTGCGACGCCCGTTCACGCTGATTCATCCAGGCGCCAGCGCCGAGGCCCGGCGCTATCCGCCGGCACGAATGGGTGAAGTTGCCCATCTGCTGAGGCGGCGCGGCTGGCAGGTCCTCATCACGGGGGTCGAGCGCGAGGCGGAGATCATCCAGCAAGTGCGGTCACGGGCGCCGGGTGCTCGCTGCCTGATTGGGCAAACCACCCTGGCACAGTACGCCGCGCTGGTCGAGCAGGCCGCGCTGGTCATCTGCAACGACACGCTACCGATGCACCTGGCCGATGCCGTGGGCACACCACTCGTCACGCTCTTCTCGGGAACCGACCTGGAGAGCCAGTGGCGGCCGCGCACGGTTGACGCGTGTCTGCTCAGGCAGCCAACCGAGTGTCACCCATGCTACCGATTCACCTGCCCGATTGGGCTGCCGTGCCTCGACATTGCGCCATCCGACGTCGTGCGGGCCGCCGAGCGCATGCTGAGCGGGACGCTCGTGACGGGTGACCTGGGCCAGGAAGCGGCAGGGGGTGACGCGTGAGTTCGCCGTTGATCCAGCATCCACCCCGAGCGCAGCGCATCGCCGTCTTCCGCGCGCTGCAGTTGGGGGATCTGCTGCTGGCTGTCCCGGCACTCCGGGCGCTCCGGGCGGGCTTCCCCCACGCCGAGATTACGCTGATCGGCCTCCCCTGGGCCGAGTGGTTCGTCCAGCGCTTCCATCGTTACGTCGACCGGCTGATCGCGTTCGAGGGCTTCCCCGGCATCGCCGAAGTTGACTACGAGCCGGAGCGCGCCAAGCACGGCATCCGGCAACTGCGCCAGGAAAACTTCGACCTGGTCATCCAGCTGCACGGCAGCGGCGAGATCAGCAACCAGTTCATCAGCGCGATTCGCTGTCCCGGCAAACTGGCCGCGGGACTCTATCGCGGTGAGCGGCCCGCCGCTCTCACCTACGCCGCGCCGTACCCGGACGGCGAGCCGGAGATCGAGCGCAATCTGGCCATCATGCGCGTGCTCGGCTGTCCCGATACCGGAACGGAACTCGAATTACCGGTGCTCGCGGACGACGAGGCGGAGATTGACCATCTGCTACACGGTCTGGCACTCGACCGTCCCATGATCGGACTGCATCCCGGAGCCAGGAATCCTGCCCGCCGCTGGCCGGCCGAACGCTTCGCTGACGTGGCCGACAGGCTGATCCGCGAGCATGGAGCCACGGTGCTCCTGACGGGGAGCGCCAGCGAAACGGGCTTGGTTCGTCGGGTACAGAACCAGATGCACGAGACCGCAATCGATCTGAGCAGCCGGACCTCGCTGGGAGGATTGACCGCTCTACTCCGGCGGCTCGACCTCTTCATCAGCAACGACACCGGCCCCGCGCACATCGCTCGAGCGCTTGGCATACCGAGCGTCATCATCTGGGGACCGGCCGAATTCCGCCGCTGGGCGCCGCTCGATCTGGAGCGACACCGCGTCGTCCACCCGTCCGAGCACGGGCAGATCGACCAGGTCGAGCCAGCCGACGTCCTCAGAGAGGCAGAAGCACAACTTGTAAAGGGATCCGTTACGTCATGAGACGACTGAATATTCTGATCTGGCACATCCACGGCAGCTATCTGAACGCCATGGCCCGCATCGACCACGACTGGTACCTGCCGGTCAAACCGGACAAGCCCGAGGGCTACGGCGGGCGCGGACCGACCTTCAACCTGCCGGACAACGTCCGCGATGTTCCGGCCGAGCACGTGTGCGCGACCTCGATCTCGACCTGATCATCTACCAGACCCCGAAGAACTACTTCGAGGACCAGTTCGAGATCCTCTCACCGGCGCAACGCATGCTGCCGAAGATCTACCTGGAACACAACACGCCGAAGCCGGACGCGGTCAACACGCGCCATCCGGTCGACGACCCGAACGTGCTGCTGGTCCACGTCACCCACTACAACCGGCTGATGTGGGACAACGGGCGCCAGTCCGACGACCGTGATCGAGCACAGCGTCGCCATCGACCCGACCGTCACCTATAGCGGCGAGCGGGCGCAGGGCATCACCGTGATGAACGGCATGCAGCATCGCCCGCGCATCGCCGGATTGGACCTCTTCTGCGAGGCGCAGTCGCGTCTGCCGCTCGACCGCCGCCGGCATGGAGACGGAGGAGTTCGGCGGACTGGGCGATGTTCCCTACCGGGACCTGCACCGCACGCGTCGCCGAGTATCCGCTTCCTCTTCAGCCCAGCCCGCTACACCAGCCTGCCGCTGGCCGTGATCGAAGCCATGACGATCGGCATGCCGGTCGTGGCGCTGGCCACCACCGAACTGCCGACGGTCATCGAGAACGGCGTCAATGGCTTCATCTCCTGCGATCTCGAAACGCTCATCTCGCACATGAAGCGGCTGATCGACAACCCAGACGAGGCGATGCGAATCGGACGCAACGCGCGCCAGACTGCCCTGCGACGCTTCGGGCTCGACCGCTTCGCCCGGGACTGGAATCGTGTCTTTGCCCAGGTGACCGGCGGAGCACCTATCCGGCACGCAGACGGACACGGGAGGTGCTGCGATGAGCCAGCCGACGCATCGCCTTTCTCAGCGAGCACGCCAGCCCACTGGCCCGGCTCGGCGGCGTCGATTCCGGCGGGCAGAACGTCTACGTCGACGAGGTCAGCCGTAACCTTGGCGCGCTGGGCTTACGAGGTCGACGTCTTCACCCGGCGCGACCAGCCCGACCTGCCGGAGGTCGTCGACTTATCCGACCAATGTCCGCGTCATCCATCTCGACGCTGGTCCGCGTGCGCACCTGCTCAAGGACGATCTCTGGCCGCTGATGCCGGAATTTCGCGACAACCTGCTCGACTTCGTCCGGCGCACCGGGACCCGGTATGACCTGATCCACGGCAACTTCTGGATGTCCGGCTGGGTCGCGGTCGAGGCGGGCGAGCGGTTGGGCATCCCGGTGGTGCAGATCTTCCACGCCATGGGCCTGACCAAGCGACGCCACCAGGGTAATGCCGACACCAGCCCGGACGGCCGCATCGAGGTCGAGCGGGACATTCTGCGCCGTGCCGACTGCTTTATCGCCCAGTGCCCGAGCGAGCGCTCGGAACTGGTCGACGACTACGGCGTCGACCCGTCCAAAGTGGCCGTAATCCCCTCGGCGGTAAATACCCAGGTGTTCCACCCGGTCGACCAGATCGAAGCGCGAGAGCGAATCGGAATCACCACACACGATCCGCTGATCGTCTACGTCGGTCGCATGGTGCCGCGCAAGGGAATCCGCAATCTGATTCGCGGAGCTTCCTTACTCGTACACCAGCGTCAGGTACCCGCTCACGTGCTGATCGTCGGCGGTGAGATCGAGCGAGCCTGATCCGGAGAGGACGCCGGAGATCGGCGTGCTGCAGAGGTTGGCCAACGACCTCGGCATTGCCGACCGGGTGACCTTCACCGGCAAGCGCCAGCCAGAGGATCTCCATCTCTATTATGGCGCCGCCGACGTGGCGGTGACGACGCCCTGGTACGAGCCATTTGGGCTGACGCCGCTCGAGGCGCATGGCCTGTGGGCGACCGGTGGTCGGCTCGGCCGTCGGCGGGCTGACCTTCACCATCGCCGATGGCGTCACCGGCTATCTCGTCCCATCCAGGGATCCGGCGGCGCTCGCAGACCGACTCCGCGATCTTCTGACCGACGAGCCGCTTCGCCTCCGAGATGGGCCGGCAAGCGCGTGAGCGCGTGGTGGAGCACTTCACCTGGCCGGTCGTCGCCAAACGAACACCGACACTCTACGAACAGGTGCTGTCACGGAAGACGGTGACCACAACACTGATCGGCACACAACGGATGGATGCAAGAGAACAGGTAGTGGGGAATTAACACGTGGCACTGGTAGATGTACTTATTCCAACCCGCGGACGCAAGACCGGACTCGCCATCGTACTGGCCAGTCTGAACGGCCAGACCTTCACCGACTTCGACGTCGTTATCTCGGACCAGACGCCGGACGACGAGATGTACCTCGATGCAGCCGCGAGATCGACATTCTGATCCGGGCGCTGCGCTGGCACGGACACCGGGTGACGATACACCGGCACCTGCCCGCGCGAGGTATGGGCGAACAGCGGCAGTTCCTGCTGGAGCAGAGCCAGGCACCCTACGTCTATTACGTCGACGACGACGTCTTGCTCGACCCACCGGTACTCGAGCGGCTGATGACGGTCATTCAATGCGAGGGCTGTGGCTTCGCCGGGACTCCGGCAACCGGGCTCGACTTACCTGGAGGACATGCGGCCGCACGAGCAGCAGATCGAGCTCTGGGACGGCCCGGTTCGTCCCGAGCCGTTCGAGCCGGACGACCTCCCCTGGGACCGCCACAAGGTCAACAACGCCGCGAACCCGCTCCATCTGGAGCAGCGGCTGGTCAAGGACGGGCAGATCGTGCCCTACAAGGTCGCCTGGGTCGGCGGAGCGAGCGTCCTCTACGACCGCCAGAAGCTCATCGACGTCGGCGGCTTCTCGTGGTGGGAGCGGCTCCCGCCGGTACACGCCGGAGAAGAGGTGCTCGCCCAGTTCCTTCTGATCCGGAAATACGGTGGCTGCGGCATCTTGCCCAGCGGCACCTATCATCTCGGCTTGCCGACGACGATCGAGAACCGGGAGCGGAACGCGACCGAACTCTTCGCCGAGATGCTCAGTGAACAGAACGAGACGGCAGGCGGGAACGACGAGCCCGCTGTCGTCACAAGCACTTACAGGAGATATGACTGAATGATGAACCACAGACAGGAAAACCCGTTGAGCGGCAAGGCCGCCCTCGTTACCGGCGCCGGAAGCGGCCTGGGACAGGCCACCGCCCATGCCCTGGCGCGCGCCGGATGCATGGTCGCCTGCTGCGACATCAATGACGACGCGGCTTCACGCGTCAGCCAGGAACTCTCGCAAATACGACGTGCGCGCCATCTCGATCGGCTGTGACGTCAGCGACGAGCACGGCGTCTTCGCCGCGGTCGATGAGACGGTCGACACATTCAAGCGACTCGACATCGTGGTGAACTGCGCCGCCATCGACCACACCGTCTCGGTCGCCGACATGTCGGTCGAGCAGTGGGACCAGGTGATCGGCGTCAACCTGCGCGGGCCGTTCCTCTTCGCCAAGGCGGCGCTGCCGTTGATGCAGAAGCAGGCGTCGGGACACATCTTCAACATCGCCTCGACCGCGGCAACGCGTGCCTGGGCCAACGCCTCCGCCTACCACGCCTCGAAATGGGGTCTGGTCGGCTTTGGACGTGGACTCGGCGTCGAGGGACGAGACAGTCACATTCGCGTTACGACGGTCATCCCCGGTGGCATGAAGACGCACTTCTTCGACCGCTTCGCCGATCAGGGCATCCCGATGCCGGACGAAGCCAACCTGCAGGACCCGGCCAACGTGGCGGCCATGATCGTGTTTGCCGCGTCGCTGCCGGCCGAATCGAACATTCCCGAGGTCATGGTGACGCCATTGACCGAAACGAGCTGGCCGTAAAGCCGGCCATGCACAGACGTAGGAGGAACATCATGGTGATCGCGCGCGCACCAGTACGCATCAGCTTCGCCGGTGGCGGCACCGACCTGGAGGCGTACTACGCACAACATGGGGGGCTCGTGGTGAGCGCCGCGATCACGCGCTACTGCTACGCGATCGCGCGGCCCTCGATCGACGGCGGCATCCAGATCACGTCGTCCGACTACGGAGTCTGGCAGACCTACCCGGCCGGCGTCGTGCCGGAGGTCGCCGAGCCGCTCGCCGCTGCCGAAAGCGGCGATCGAGTGGTTCGCCGGCGCGGCCTGCTCGACGACGGAGTCGACCTCTTCCTCGCCTCGGCGGTCCCGCCGGGTACCGGCCTGGGCTCCTCCAGCGCCATGGCCGTCGCCATCGTGCGCGCGCTGGCGGCCTTCTCGAACATGAGATGAGCGCCGGAGAAGTCGCCGAACTGGCCTGCGAGATCGAGATCGAGCGACTGGAGCATGCCCATCGGCAAGCAGGATCAATACGCCAGCGCCTTCGGCGGGCTCAACGCGATCCACTTCGAGCCGGGCCGACGTGCGGGTCGAACCGGTCGCACTCGCGCCGACGCGCACTGGACGAACTCAACCAGCGTCTGCTCCTCTTCTCGACCGGGACGAAGCCGCAACTCCGCTCGAATCCTGCGCCAGCAGCGCGACGACACCAGTCGCAAGAAGCCGGTGGTAGCGAAGTCGCTTCACGGGCTCAAGGCGATCGCCGGTGAACTGCGGGAATCGCTGCTGGACGGGAAGATCGATGATCTTGGCGAACTGCTCGACCGCGGCTGGCAGCAGAAGAAGCGGCTGTCCAACAAGATCTCGAGCGACGCGATCGACAGCTGGTACCGCCTGGCACGTGAGCAAGGGGCAACCGGCGGCAAGATCACCGGCGCCGGTGGGGGCGGTTTCATGCTCCTCTACTGCGAGCCGGACAACGCATGACGCCGTCCGCGAACGCCCTCACCGCCGAGGGGCTCAACGAGACTGACCTTCGGGTTCGACCTGAAGGCGCGTCTGCGAGATCACCGAAATCGAGCGCCAGACGAGAGAGTTGGTCGGCAGCCATGACTAACCGCACCACGACGTCAGAGGGCTCGCCACCAAACGGGAGAGGAACGATTGACCATGATGGAACGAGATATCAAACGATACTGGCAGGAGATCGCCGAACTGGCCCGCGCGATGCCGTACGACGACATATACCGGGTGGCCGAGATGCTGCTCGACTGCCACCGGCGTGGCGGAACCATCTTCCTGGCGGGGAACGGCGGCAGCGCCGCGACGGCCTCCCACTTCGCCTGCGACCTGGCCAAAGGCGCACGCGGTGGATCTCATCCGCCGTTCCGCGTGGTCGCCCTGACCGACAACATGCCCCTGGTCACGGCCTGGGGGAACGACACCGACTACGAGCGCGTTTTCGCCGAGCAACTGGCGACGCTGGTCCGCCCCGGCGACGTCGTGGTGCTGATCAGCGCCAGCGGAAACTCGCCCAACATCCTGCTGGCCGCCCAGACGGCCCGCGTCGCTCGCGCCACCGCCATCGCCCTGACCGGCCGCACCGGTGGGCGTCTGCGCCACCTGGCGGATCTCAGCGTCCGCGTGCCGAGCGACTCGATCGAGCAGGTCGAGGACGCGCACGTCGTCATCGCCCACAGCGTCTGTGTCGCCATGCGCGCGCAACTCGAGACCGAAAACGTCGAAACCGATGCCAATACGGACCTTCCCGAAGATCTGGACCGCGTCCTCGACTGGTTCAGCAATGTCAGTGGGAGTGGGTCGTAAGGGGAGATGAGACCAAACAACGCGTGAAGTGGCAAACGGAGTGATCCCAGTCGGTCACCTGAGATCACTCTCTTCATTGTGAGTCAAATCCCAATCGTCCGGCAGCATCGGAATTGGCCACGATAGATCCGGCTGCCAGTAGTCCCAGCCAGCGTTGAAGGGCCAGGACCATACCTCGATTCGTTCGATCACCTTCGCGGCCTCATCACGAATCGCGGTAGCCTCAGACAACGAAAGTCGACCGAAACGCTGAGCTATTTCAAACTCGTCCTCATCTTTCCATGACCACGAACCATCTGGCGTGACCAGTATGTCGAGGAGATAATCCTCCGACTCGAATCCTTGAGCGATCCGTCGCAAGGGCGCCTGCAGGTCGATATACCAACCCAAGAATGACCAGTCGGTCGCGCGCCAGAACGCAGAGATGACATGGGCTGCTCCGGCTGGAGCGAGGTACAGGCGTCCGGTGGAATGCCAGACGCCATCTGTGATGCGCCACGGGTAGTCCCCAACGCCTCCACGCTCACGCCCAGACGAACTGAGCCCATCATCGATGTCGACCGGATACTTGTATGGTGTTCCCGCCACGAGGTAGTACGCAGCGAAGTCCGGCGTATCCTGAACGACCGTGACCGGAAGCACGCCCGACAACCGGCCTGAGGTCCGATAGCGCACGATGACCTGGTCGCCGGGTTTCCACACGTCCCCTCCTCAACGGCGATTTTATCTGTTGACTCGCTCGTCTACCGGTCCAAGGATACCCGCAGACCCATCTGACATGGCGACGTGCTGGCAGCGGACCATTTGTGCGGTAGAGATACGTTGCCGCGTCCTCGACTGGTTCGTCAGTGAGAGCGGGTCGTACGGGGAGATGAGACCATAGTTGGATGCAAGAAATGAAGCAGGTCCTGGAGGATAGGATTCGCTTCGGCGTCATGAGGTGGCACGAATATGCTCTCATCAGGTCGGCGTCAATGAACGAGACGACCATGGCGGAACGCCCAACCGGCGTTCAAAGTCAGGATCCAGGGGCAGAGCGCGGCATGAAGAGCATGACGATCACCCCGGCAATGCACAGGGCGGCGCCGAAGAGATCCCAGCGGTCGGGCCGCCAGCCGTCGATCACGCGACCCCACAGGATCGCCAGCACGACAAAGACGCCGCCGTACGCGGCGTAGACGCGGCCAAAGGCGGGTTCTGATTGCCACGTGGGAATCACGCCATAGAGGACAAGCGTCACCGCGCCGATAATGCCAAACAGCCAGCCCCTGTCGACACGCAACCACTGCCAGATAAGCCAGCCGCCGCCGATCTCGGCCAGCCCAGCCACCACGAAGAGCCCGAATGCGCGAACGGCTTCCACGAAGACCTCAACCATGCCTGTCATCTCTCTTCTGTCGCTCAGGATCTCCTCGCTGCCATACGACCACCATCATCCGTGACGGTCCCCGGATGCGGCAACTCTCGCCCGGAGGAACGTGATGACACAGGCGGCCAGGGAAATGGGATTGAACTCGCTGACGCGCTCGTCGATATCCGTTACTTTACGTACGGAACATCGGTGGAGATACGGCTCGATCTTTCGTGGTGGGTTGCACGTTCATGGTTTTCCCACCACACGAAGGAGTGAACACCGCATGGCATACGACGAAGAACTGGCCGAGCGCATTCGCGGAATGATCGATGGCACGCCTGGCATAACCGAGAAGAAGATGTTCGGCGGGCTGGCCTTTCTGGTCGGCGGCAACATGGCCATCGCCGCCAGCGGTGAGGGCGGGATCATGGTCCGGACCGAACCGGACGAGACGGACACGCTCCTGGCTGGCTCGAACGCTCGCGTGGTCGAGATGCGCGGACGGGAGATGCGGGGCTGGCTGCGGGTCGACAGCGAGGACTTGCAGTCGGAGGATGATCTGCGCCGCTGGGTCACGACCGGCGTCACCTACGCTAGGTCGCTGCCCGCAAAGCGGTAGGCAGCCGGGCACGAGCAATGGTCAGTCCGAACCCACGCCGCCGCCCGTAATCGCCGCTAGGCCCGCCTCCACAAAGGCCAGCACGGTCTCGATCTGGTCGACCATATCGAGTGTCGGCTCCTTTCGACCATACGTCATCAGCGTCGCGATGGCGCCCAACGCCGCACCAGCGGCCAGGTGCGGAATCGCGGCATCCGGCGAGACACTCAGATCGCGCGCGATCGCCGTCGCCAGCACGTCTTCCAGCATCTCCAGGTGATAGCGCTCCTGAGCGAGTAGGTGCTCATCGCTATCAACCACCTGGCGCAGGATCTCCTGCTCCTCGGTCGACGGCTTCAGTGTGACCCGCAATACGCGGTTGGCCCAGTCACGGAGCGCCTGGAAGGCCGTCTCGCCCTCCGGACGGTTGGTCAACCGCTCGAGAACGCTCGTCTGGTACGACTCCCAATCGGCGAAGACGATGTCGTCCTTGGTCGGGAAATAGACGAAGACCGTGCTGGGCGCGACCTCAGCCGCCTCTGCGATATCGGCGACGGTCGTCGCATGATAGCCCCGTTCGCCGAACAATTCGATCGCGGCTCGCCGAATCGTTTCGCGCGTGCGCTGCTTTTTGCGTTCCCGTAACCCAGGTGCCTCGTCCACCCGCACCTCTCCCTATCGTCAAATCGCCCCGTTAAAGAATCGGAGTCACATTGATTTCCTACTGACTCCGAAGTATAACAGACCCTGAAGTCGAGACGCGTCGCCATCACGGAACGGCGCATCTGAGCGTCGAATCAGCATGACAACAACGGTCACGGCGGGTTGTCGACCAGCATCGCCGCGTCACGGACAAATGGGAGAAGCATTTTGGCACGTTGGCTCTACGGATTGGGTCGCTTTACCGCTCGCCACCGCTGGTGGGTACTCGCCTTGTGGGTCGCGATTATCGCCTCGGTGGTCACATTGGGCACGACGCTCGGGGGCACGCTCACCAGTCAGATCACGATACCGGGCATCGAGTCGCAGCAGGCGGCCGACCTGCTCGCGGCACAGTTCCCGGTCGCGAACGGCGGCACGGTGCGCGCCGTCTTCACTGCGCCAGATGGCGACGCGCTGGCGAGCTCTGACGCTCAGGCTGCCATCAAGCAGAGCCTCGACACGGCCAGCAAGGTTCCCGGCGTCATTCACGTCACGTCCACCACGATCTCCCCAACCGGGAAGATCGGCTTCGCCGACATCATCTTCGCGCAGACACCGGAGCAGGTACCGTCATCGGCCAAAAGTGCCGTCATGAACGCCATGCAGCCGGCTCGCGCGGCGGGGCTTCAGGTCGAGTTCACCGGCTCGGCTATGACGAACCAGTCTCAGGTCGGAGGGCCCGGCGAGATCATTGGCGTGATCGTCGCCGCAATCGTGCTGTTCATCACCCTGCGTACGCTGATTGCCGCTGGACTGCCGCTCGTCACGGCCTTTGTCGGAGTGGGAATCGGCATGCTGGGCGTCCAGTTCCTGGCGCGCTTCCTGACACTGCCCAGCACAACCACGGCCCTTTCCACCATGCTCGGGCTGGCCGTCGGGATCGACTACGCGCTCTTCATTGTCTCCCGGCACCGGGCGCAGCTGGCCGACCCCAAAATGTCGGTCGCGGAATCGATCGGGCGAGCCATCGGCACGGCCGGAGTCGCGGTCGTCTTCGCGGGGCTGACCGTCGTGATCGCTCTCTCCGCGCTGTCGGCCGCGCGCATTCCGTTCCTGACCGCTATGGGACTCGCGGCCGCCGCCACCGTGGCGACCGCGGTGGTGGTGGCGCTGACGCTGCTCCCAGCCATCCTCAGCATCGCCGGGGAGCGGATTCGTCCTCGCGGCATCGTGGACAGCGATAGTGCCGAAGCCGAGTGGCCGCCGCGTCACCCGTCGGTCTGGGGCAAGTGGGGCCAGTTCATCCAGCGGGCACCGGGCGTGATTCTCATCGTTGGCACCATCTTGCTGCTGGTCGCGTCGATTCCCGTGCTGAATTTGCGACTCGGTTTACCGAGCAACGAGACCCTGCCGGTCTCGAGTACCCAGCACAAGGCCTATGAACTGCTGACGCAGGGCTTCGGGCCCGGCTTCAACGCCACGATCATCTACGTTATTGATGCGCATGGCATTCCGGCGGGTCAGCGGAACGCTGTCGCGACTCAGGTGGCGGGCACAATTCAGCAGGATCCGGATGTCGCTGCCGTGACGCCGCCCACCTTCAACCAGGATCAGACCGTCGCGGTTCTGAGCGTCGTTCCCAAGAGCGGCCCGGATGCGAGCGCAACGACGAACCTGGTGAAGCGACTACGAGAGGCGCCCAAGCAGATCGTGCGGCAGTCCGGCGGTTCGGCCTACGTGACCGGCACGACCGCAGCCGCAATCGATATCTCGGCCAAACTCGGCGCCGCGCTGCCACTCTTCATCGGCATCATCGTCGTACTGGCCCTGCTGCTGCTGCTCGTCGCGTTCCGCTCGATCCTTGTCCCGGTCAAGGCGATCGCCGGATTCCTGCTGACCATCGGCTCCAGCATGGGTATAACCGTACTCGTCTTCCAGGAGGGACACCTCAGCGGACTCTTCCAGGTCGGGGCCGCGGCGCCGATCGTGAGCTTCATCCCGATCTTGCTGATTGGCATCCTGTTCGGATTGGCCATGGACTACGAGGTCTTTCTCGTGAGCCGCATGCGCGAGCACTACCACCACTTTGACGATGCGAACGAGGCCGTGTTGGGTGGACTGGCGCAGAGCGGTCGCGTCGTCGCCGCCGCCGCGCTCATCATGTCGTCCGTCTTCGCCGGGTTCCTCTTCACGCAGGACCCGATCATCAAGTCGATCGCCTTTGCCCTGACGATCGGGGTGCTCATCGACGCCTTCATCGTGCGCATGACTCTCGTGCCCGCGGTGATGCTGCTGCTACAGCGCCGCGCCTGGAGCCTGCCAAACTGGCTGCAGCACACGCTGCCGCACGTCGATATCGAGGGATCGTCGCTGCCACATCCAGCGGCGTCTGGGGCAGCCGACGACTAGCCGGGTAGCGGGATGGTTGACCGCTGAGCAAGTCTTGGAGGGGAGCCAGCCCCTCCCAAGATCCAGATCGACCTGAATCCGAACGCGATCTGCTATAGCGAGAACGCATCCGCATGAGCACGGGAACCTTGGTTATTGGTTAATGGTGGTTGACGAATAAACCCGGTGATTGGCCGCGTACCCCCGGGAGTAAACTCACCGGGCTACCTGGAACGAAGCCCACTGAAGGGGCTGAGCTTCAGTGACGGATTTAGCAACAACACGATCACCGAATGGCGAACATCACGAAAAACGTTCGTCCCTTCAGTGGACGTTGCTTTTGTAGCGCGGCGGCTTTGGCCCCGCGTGAACGGACACGCATGTGCCGAATCAATTCGTCAATGACCATAACCTCAGGCTGAATAGCCGAAGCCCATACATGGGCTGATTTGCAGCTACGGATTTGGCCCGTCGTTCGCACGTCATTACCCGAACATCGAGCATGCGGGTCGCGCGGCGGGCCGCGGCCGTTCCGGTCACGCTCACGGGGACGCAGTTCTCCGCCCTCCCTTACCGCGTCGCCTCTCCTCCGCAATCCGGCTATACTGCCAGGAACATCGACCCCTTTCGTTCCGTCGTGCGGCGACGGTCGCAACCTGGAGAAGAGAGACGATGGACCTGCGCTATACGCCGGAAGACGAAGCATTTCGCTCGCAGGTACGGGCCCGGCTGGCGGAGAACGCGCCGGACGAGCCGCTCCGAACGGTCAAGGAGAAGAAGGCCTGGCACCGCAAGCTCTACGACGCGGGGTATCTCGGCATGGGTTGGCCGAAGGTCTATGGCGGGCGTGAGGCGCGGCCGGTCGAGCAGGCGATCGTCGTCGAGGAGATGTCCCGCGCCAACGCGCCCGGCTCGATCAACTGGGCGGGGCTGGGACTGGTCGGCCCAACCCTGATCCACCACGGCACCGATGAACAGCGCGAGCGCTACCTGCGCAACATCCTGCTGGGCAACGAGATCTGGTGCCAGCTCTATTCGGAGCCGAATGCCGGCTCCGATCTGGCGTCACTACAGTGCCGGGCCGACATAGACGGGGACGAATTCGTCGTCAACGGTCAGAAGATCTGGACCAGCACCGCGCCGGAAGCCGACATGGGCATTCTGTTGGTGCGCACCGACCGTCAAGCGCCGAAGCACCAGGGCATCTCCTACCTGATCGTCAACATGCACCAGCCGGGCATCGAGGTCCGCCCGCTGCGGCAGATCACCGGCATCGCCGACGAGTTTGCCGAGGTCTTCTTCACCAACGTGCGCGTCCCGGCCGACAACCTGATCGGCGAATTGAACGCGGGCTGGCGCATCGCCCAAACGACCCTCTCCTACGAGCGCGGCGGCGACACCATGGGTATCGTCGCGCGGCTGCAGCAGTCGTTTGAACGACTGCTGCAGATCGTCCAGACGCCAAACCACGCTGGCACCAAGCAGATTGACGACCCGGTCATTCGGCAGAAGCTCGGTCAGATCTACGCCGATATCGAGGTGCTGCGCTACACCTCACTCCGCATCCTGAGCAGTCACGAGAAGGGCAACCAACCCGGGCCGGAATCCTCGATCGCCAAGCTGCACTACTCGGAGCTTGACAAGCGCGTGAACGCGATGATCCTCGACATTCTCGGCCCCTACGGCCAGATCACCGGCGACGTTCCCGCCGTCTACGAGTACAGTAGCGACGACCGGGACGAGCACGGCAACTGGCCGTATCTCTTCATGCTCCCGTTCGCCGAGACGATCTATGCGGGCTCGTCCCAGATCCAGAAGAACATCATCGGCGAGCGCGTCCTCGGCCTGCCGAAAGAGGTGCGCGCCGACCGGATCAACCGCGACGCACAGCCGTCACGCAGCTGATCTGCAGGAGTGGGAGAAGTACGTTGACCGGTGAACCGGCGTCGGGAATCCCCATGGGCGCCGTCGATTGGACACGCCTGGCTACCGGAGACGATCCCGCATCACACCCACTTTACCCGCTCTTCTATCCGCGCTCGGTCGCCGTCGTCGGCGCCTCGCCAAAGGGCGGCTATGGACTACGAGTCATCTCCGCATTGACCTCGTACGGCTTCGCCGGGAACATCTACCCGGTCAATCCGAACTATGACGAGATCGCCGGCCTCAAGGCCTACCCCGAGATCGGCGCGATTCCTGAACCGGTCGACGCGGTCGCCATCGCGGTGCCATCGCGCGCGGTTCCTGGCGTCGTCCAGCAGGCGATCGCGGCAGGCGCCAGGAGCGGCATCGCCTTCGGCAGCGGCTTTGCCGAAGCGGGTGAAGAAGGTCAGTCGCTTCAGGCTGAATTGCGCACCCTCTGCGGTGATCGATTCCCGTTGATCGGGCCAAACTGCCTCGGCGTGATGAGCTTCCTTGGCGGCTCGGGTCTCTGGGCCATTCCGCTGGCGAAGTGGCGGCCGCCCGGGTCGGTCGGGCTGGTCGCCCAGAGTGGCAACATGGCACTGACGCTGATGGCTTCCAGTCGCGGACTACACCCGGCGCACGTCGTGTCCGCTGGGAACCAGGCGGTGGTCGACGCGGTCGACGTGATGAGCTTCTTTCTCAGCGAGTCCCGCATCCGCGTCATCGCGGCCGTGATCGAGGGGCTCTCCGACGTGCCGAAGTTCCGGCGCGTCGCCACGCAAGCGGCTGAGCGGGACGTCCCGATCGTGGTCTTGAAGCTCGGACGTTCCGAGAAGGCGAGCCGCGCGGCCGTGGCGCACACCGGTTCGCTGACCGGATCGGATCAGCTCTACGACGCGCTCTTCAAGCAGTACGGCGTGATTCGGGTCGACGACCTCGAGGAGCTCGCCGAGACGGCCAAGCTTCTTTCGGCCGACTGCCGTCCGTCCGGTCCCGGTCTGGGCGTCTTCGCCAGTTCCGGCGGCGAGTGTGGTCTGATCTCCGACCTGGCGGCGTCCTGTGGCGTCGATCTGCCCGATCTCCCAGAGGAGACGCGCACGGAACTGCTCGAGATCCTGCCTCTCTTCGCCAATCCACTCAACCCACTCGATATCACCGCCTCCGGCTGGGGCAACCGCGAGATCTACGGCAACGTCGCCACGCTGCTGGCGAACACGCCCGGTGTCGACATCGTCGCCTGCATGGGTGATACGACACGGAACTCCGGCCCGCTTTCGGGTACCGGATGGGACAAGATGATCGCGGGCATGGCGGACGCCAAAGCGCGCACCGGCAAACCGATCGCGATCATCAACACACTCACCGATGTCGCCTACGAGATGGTCGATGCCGTGGCCGAGCAGGGCTTGATCCATCTCTCCGGCGCCCATAATGCCGCCCGCGCCATCGGCCATGCCGGCCGCTACGCGCGCTGGCGGCAGAGACGGCGTGCGCTGGCCGGTCGCCATGAGGTCGACACATCACGGCGAGAAGCCGCGCTGGCTCTCTTGCCCCCCGCTGGCAGCGGTGGCGTCTCCGAATCGGCCGGCAAGGACCTGCTGCGGCTCTATGGCATCCCGGTCCCTTCCGGTGGGCTCGCAACGACCGTTGGCGAGGCCCTGGTGCTGGCCCACGACGCAGGCTACCCGGTCGTGCTGAAGATCGAGGCGGACGAGGTCCACCACAAGACCGAGGCGGGCGGGGTCGCGCTGCGCATCATGTCGGATGACCAGCTTCGCGACGAATACGCCGCATTGCTGGAGCGGGTAACGGCACGCGTGCCCGGCGCGCGTATTCGTGGCGTGCGGGTGGAGCGGATGGCGTCGGGCCTAGTCGAGTTGATCGTCGGTGGACGCAATGACTCGCTTTTCGGGCCGGTCGTCGTCGCCGGGCTCGGCGGCGTGCTGGCCGAGGCCCTTCGGGACGTCTCGAACCGATTAGCGCCGGTCGATGCCGCCGAGGCGAGATCGATGCTGAGGGAACTGCGCGGTTCAACCCTCCTGGGCGAGTTCCGCGGACGCCCGGCCGTCGACATCGGGGCCGTGGCGGACGTCATCGCCCGTGTGTCGCAGCTGCTAATCGAGTTGCCGGAGATCCGGGAACTGGACCTCAACCCCATCCTGGCCGGAGCCGACGGCGAGGGTTGCGTCGCGGTCGACGCGCTGGTGGTGGTGTAGGGTCCTCAAGGCTCGTCCCTCGGTAGAAACCGTGTCTCGCGGACCGGAAGCTTCGTCTTCCACCAACGATCATAGCGGCGGTAGACGGTTGCCTCGCGCGCTGAGATGAAGGCGAGCAGGCGGCTGGCCTCTGTCGACAGTTCGTGCCAGGTCTCGTCGGAAAGCGGCTGAAAGGCGGAAGCCTCGATCCGGCCGTCGACCGGTCGCCAGACGCCAGCTACGTAGCCGTCGATCAGCAATATCGGGAGGACATCTCCGTTGCCGCGCGCGATGTGCTTTCGATAGGGCTCGGGAATCACCCGGCCCCGATCGGTGTAGGAAAGCAGGACGTTGTCCCACATCCCCAGCAGTCGCGCGGGAGCTGGTGTGGCGGCGTCCGGGACTGTCGCGTCTGAAAGGTCGTACAGTTCCTCGCCGTTCGGGCCCGCAAATGACACCAGCTGGTGCTGGAGTTCCTGCAACGCGTTCTTTACGCTGGCACGAGAGACCATTGCGAATTGCGCGATATCCGCCAGCGAGCCGGGACCAAATCCCGCCAGATAGCGCGTGATCAGGGTCTGCAGCGCTCGTTCCGACGACTCGTCATCCACCAGGGCTGGACGCAGGTCCGCGGCGACAAAGGATGTCCGCGCGCCGAAGGACCACGGGTCGTCAGTTGGCGCGCGCCAGAGTGGTGCATAGTGCCGGAGCGCCCACCAGACGCCGCGATGAGACCGCTCGTTCAGCCGCTCGGCGAGCCAGGCCTTGCATTCATCGACCGTGCGCGGCTCACCGGTGAACTCAAGAAGCTCGGGGATCAGGCTAACGCCTTGTTCGGGTGTCAGCCCGCTTCTGGTGAACCGGCGGTCCCGCATCCGGGCAGCATGCAGCGAGGGCTCCACCGCCTCACGGAACGCCTGATAATCATCGTGATGGATCGCCTGCAGAGTAATTCGCATTACCGTGGCTTTGACCACGGAGTAGTCGGCGTAGGCCCGGTCGAGATCGGTCGCGTTGAAGTCGCTCAGCCGGTTCCAGAGAGCAAGATACGGCGACGCCGGGTGCTGCGCCTGCAACACCACGACGCGACGCACGGCCTTGGACACGTCGAGCCGCACACGTCGCAGCAGCATCTGCCTGTCCAGCGTGGCCCGGTTCAATTCGCGCGCGCTTATCGCCATCCGTTGCCAGTCTCTATTGCATCCGTCAGAGTGTTGGTGGCTGTACCGAAAAGGCTACCACGGGTAACCACCGGGATCGCGTTTGTCAACGCACAAACAGGAGAATCGACCCAGCCAATACCGTCGCCAAGGTGAGGTTGAAGATGCGTGCCGAGCGCTCGCCGTGCAGGAACCGTTGCATGCTCGCCCCAGCGGCCAGCCAGACAAAGCAGCTCGGCAACGCCACCAGGATGAACAGTGCCGACATGGAGAGCGATCGTCCGAGCGCGTTGCCGCTCTCTTGCGCGAAGTAGGTTCCGACCGCACCAGCGCAGATCAGCCATGCCTTGGGATTGACCCATTGGAATGCCGCCGCTCCCCAGAACCCGACGTGCACCGCCTTTGCCTCCTGATGACCGGGGGCTGACGTGGCGATCTTCCAGGAGAGCCAGAGCAGAAAGCCGATGCCGCACCACTTCAGCACCTGTAGAATGAGATCGTTGGTCAGCACGAGACTACCGAGTCCGATGGCGATGACAAAGAGCATCGACCCCACGCCCAAAACTTGCCCCGCCAGTGTCGGCAGCCCACGAAACACGCCGACCGCCGCTCCGGTCGACGCCAAAATCAGGTTGCTGGGGCCCGGCGTGATCGCGGCCACCATCGCGAAGAGGGCAAAGGCGACGGCAAGGTGGGTGGTCATGAACGTGGCTCCTCGTCCAGAGATAAACGTGATCGTGACATCCCATGCCTGATCATCGTAGTGACTCCGGCAGCGTTGGTCTTGAACGATCGTGCGGGGAGACCGCCGACTGGATTCGGAGTGAGAACCCGGGGAACGGGATCGAACTGTTTGCGGCGCGGTTTCAGGGGTCAAGCTACCACACGCACCGGCACGACACCTACGCGATCTCCGTGACGACCCATGGCGTGCTCGGCTTCGACTACCGTGGAGCCGGCGAGATCAGCACACCGGGACGGGTCGTGGTCCTCCATCCTGATGAGCTTCACGACGGCCACGCAGGCACGGACAACGGCTTTGGCTATCTCCAGATCTACGTCGAGCCTGCGCTCATCTTCGAGGCGGCCCAGATCCTCTGTGGCGGGCCATGCGCGCTGCCGTTTGTGCGCACTCCGGTCATCACCAGCGCCACACTGGCGAACGCCGTGCGTGCCGCATTTCGCTTCCGTCCGGAGCCGATCGCGCTGGACAGTCTGATGGTGCAGCTGGCCGCAGGACTGATTGACGCCGATCCTTCGTGTCGGACGATCAGCGCACCGCGTCATCTCGACCGAGCCGCGGTTCAGCGAGCCCGACAGTTCCTCGATGCGGAACGACGGCGTGTCGTTCACTCGTCTGAACTCGAGACTGTGAGCGGCCTCAGCCGCTACGACCTGGCACGGCAATTCCGGACGATGTGCGGCACCAGCCCGTATCGCTACCTGCTGATGCGCCGTCTCGACGACGCGCGCGGACTGATTGACCGGGGACTGTCGCTCAGCCAGGTAGCCGTCGACGCTGGGTTCTCCGATCAGGCGCACTTCACCCGGGCGTTCAAGGCCGCGTTTGGCCTCACCCCGGCACACTATCGCGGGCTCATCTGACGCTGACCGCGTCTATAGTGAACTCATGTTGGACCCGAAACCGCGCAAACGGTAAACTTCACTGTCTGAGTCACGATTTGTTCGAATAGAGTAGCTGGGTCATGTCCTCGTTCTTCATGCATGCGAACGACCGGAGTGAAGAACCGCCGATCCTCGGGATCAAGCTGCTTGGTGGCTTCGGACTCTGTGCCGGAGATCGATCGGTACCCGGTACCAGCTGGCGCAGCCGGAAGGCGACCTACCTCGTCAAACTGTTGGCTCTGGCGCCCGATCACGCACTGCACCGCGAACAGCTCGTTGAGGCCCTCTGGCCCGATCACCTGTCAGCAGCCAACAACCTGCGGCAGACGCTCTTCATCGCCCGGCGCCAATTGCAGACGCTCCGGCTTGATCCGGATCTTCTGTTGCGCAGCCAGGGCGATCGCGTGCAGCTCTATCCGTCTGACCGAATGTGGGTCGACGCAGAGATCTTCGAGTCCGAAGCTCAGAACGCCCTGCTGAGCGACGACGTGTCGTGCTACTGGTCAGCGATCGAGCGGTACACCGGTCCACTACTTCCCGAGGACCAATACGAAGACTGGACGAGCGCGCGACGCGCGACGCTCAATTCCATCTATCTGTCGTTGCTCGACGGCGTGGCCCGCCTGCACGAAACGTGTGGTGATGTCTCTGCGGCCATTGCGGCTCTGTACCGGATTACCGAAGTGGAGCCTGGTGATGAGGCGACGCACGTTCGGCTGATGCGCATCTACGCGCGCACCGGGCGCCGCCCACTGGCTCTCCGGCAGTACGAGCAGCTGACTCACGCGCTCGCACGTGAACTCGACGCCAGTCCAGCGCCGGAGACACAGCAGCTGTTTATCGAGATCCAGAGCGGACGGTATCCGGAGCCAGGCAGCGAGCACGAGGTCGCGGATGCCGAACCCACGCCTGCGGTCTCACCGGTCGCAATCACCAACCTGCCCCACGCCATCAGCAGCTTTGTCGGTCGTAAGCGGGACGTCGATGGGGTAGGCCGGCTCATCGACGACTACCGGCTCGTGACATTGACCGGGCCCGGTGGCAGCGGCAAGACTCGGCTGGCGCTCGAGGTTGGCTGGCGCGTATTGAGTGCACGGACCACTCCCGTCTGGTTCATCGAGCTTGCCGGTCTCAACGACCCCAGCCTGATTGCGGTCACGATCGCGGGCGTGCTCGGCCTTCGCCTCGATTCCGATCCAAATACGCTGGAGACGCTGGTTAGTCGCTTGCGCGACCAGTCGCTGCTCCTCATCCTGGACAACTGCGAGCACCTGATCCGTGCCTGCGCCGAGGTCGCCGAAACCTTGCTCGCCAATTGCCCGGGTCTGCGCATTCTGGCCACCAGCAGGCAGGCGCTGCACGTCCGCGGCGAGCACCCCTGGCTGGTGCCGCCGCTACCACTTCCCGAACCCGGTGCCAGCCTTATCGACATCGCGGCGAACGACTCGGTGCGGCTCTTCTTTGACCGCGTTCAAGAGCATCGCCTGGACCTCGCGCTGACGGATCTGAATGCAGACGCGTCCATCGCCATCTGCCGGCTGGTGGAGGGATTGCCTCTCGCACTCGAACTGGCCGCGGCTCGCGTGGCTGTCCTCTCGCTGTCGCAGCTCGCGAATCGGCTCGACGACGCACTCGGCATTCTTGCAGGGGGACGTCGAGGTCCCGCCCGGCAGCACACACTGCGCGCCACGCTCGACTGGAGCTTCGCCCTGCTCGATCCGTCCGAACAACGTTTTCTGGTACGACTGGCGGTCTTTCGGAGTGGATGGACGCTGTCAGCGGCCGAGGCGGTCTCCAATGATGACGCATCAACACGAGCAGCGCTGGACCTGCTGAGTCAGCTCGTCGAGAAATCGCTCGTTCAAGTCGACCTGTCCGGCGATGAGGCTCGCTACCGGCTACTCGAACCGGTGCGACAGTACGCCCAGCAGCGACTCAATGCGAGCGACGACGCGGCGGTCGTCCTCGAACGGCATGCGACCTACTACGCTCACCTCGCCGCAGTGGCCGAGACGGGACTGAGCGGGGCGGAGCAGTTCAAGTGGCTCTCGTGTCTTGATCGGGAGCACGATAACGTGCGTGCTTCGCTCGACCGGCTGCTCGTCCATCAACCTGGAGCGGCGCTCCTCATGGTGGGCCACCTCGCACCATACTGGGAACTCCACGCACATCTCACCGAGGGGCGCGCCTGGATGGAACGGGCACTCGCCAGCGATAACACGCCGACACTGACGCGGGCGAGGGTGTTGGCCGGCGCGGGCACGCTTGCCTGGCGCGCGGGCGACTACCACGCCGCGACGACCTTTCATCAGGAGAGTCTCGAAATCTTCCGAGCCCATGGCGACGTGCCCGGGGTGGCGCTGGCGCTCGTCAATGTCGGGGCGCAAGCGTTGAACCTCTGCGAACTCGACCGGGCGGACGCACTATTTGTCGAGGGACTTCATCTCGCCGAGGAACTTGGAGACGACAACATCCAGGCAATGGCGCTCATCAATCTCGGCCTCACGGCACTCGTCCAGAATGAACTCGAGCGAGCCGAGGCCCATTTCACCGATGGCCTGGCCGCGGCCGAGCGTCTCCAGAACAAGCACTACATCGCCGTTGCGATCCAGAATCTCGGGGAGATCGCTCACCATCGCGGCGACGAAGAGCGAGCACTGCGGCTGCAGCGGCAGAGCCTCCAACTCTCGATCGAGCTCGAGGCGCGCGTAACGGTGGCCTACTGCCTGGAGGAATTGGCGGCCATTCACGTTCAACGAGGTCAGGCGGCACTCGCGGCACGGTTTCTCGGTGGCAGCGCCCGCATTCGAGAACAAGCCAACTCACCGATGCCGGACAATCATCGGGCGCAGGTCTATGACCCAACCGTTGCCCACGCGCGCAACAGCCTGGGCGATGCCGTCTTCGAGGCGGAGCGGGAGATTGGCGCGGCACTGCCATTCGACCAGATTGTGGCGCAGGCGTTGGGCATCGATCTGGCCGACGACATCCGATGAGCCGCAACGTCGCTCAGCCAGACGAATCCCGCAGTGGGCCGCGTGCTCTTCACCAAGACAAAACCGTGCTGGTCGCGTTGGGTTCCAAACGGGTGCTGAGAGGCTCCGTTCATAGATGGGACGAACCGGGCCAGCGCAGGCCGGAATGATCGGTGCCTGCGACTCCAGCCAGCATTTCCCGTTTCACGCGCAAATCGATCGACACGATCGTCCCTGCTCGAATGAGCATCGTGGCACGCGACATGCTCCGTCGCTGCAAGACATCAGACTGGATTCAATAGTTCTCGTCACAGATAGTCATGACCGTACCTAGCTTCTGAAAGCGCGAGTAGCAGCTAACGAAAATCGTACGTCCGATGTCTGGAGCAGGCCAGCGCCTGGTGGGCGGCGGCTTGAATTTTCCGGCGTCTATCGGTTCGAAGAGATCGCGAATTCGCCGTACAGCGTCTCAGTTGAAATCACCAAGTAGTTTCGGGCGCGAGCCGGTATTCCCGTTCGTCAACGACACGGGTCAAGCATGACCCGGACCACAGCCCGCGGGCGTCCCAAATCGCTTCAATCCCGATGTCATCCCGATTCAATCTGACTTGAAACGACGAAACAATTTGGCGTTCGAATCCGAGCTCTTGCTCACCCTCGTTGCGCTGCCGTGGCGTATGAAACACGGCTGAGTAACCTCGCGGCAAGAGTAACGATTCCCGCATTTGGTTCACCGTCAGGCCGATTCACCGCCGATCCGTTCGGAGGAGTAGGGAGAGACGTCAGATGAGCGATGGTCTGGATGTGGTCCTCATAGGCGGCGCCGCCCGGAGCGGGAGCACGTTACTCCTACGCATGCTTGGGTCTGCCGCGAACCATATTCCGATGGGCGAGTTGAACACCGTATGGGAGCAGCACTTCGGCATGAACCGGGCCTGTAGCTGTGGTAAACCGTTTCGCGAGTGCGAGTTCTGGAACGCCATCGCGGACGAGGCCTTCGGTGGATTCGAGGCGGTCGATCCCAAACAGGCAGTGGCGCTCCGGGAGTCGGTGCTACACGTCAAGAAACTGCCGCTTCTCCTGCTTCCCGATCTTCGTCCACCGGCGTACAGCCGCCGCCTGCATGAATATGCCGAAATGCTAGGGGCGATCTACCGTGCGGTTCAGAAGGTGTCAGGGTGCAACGTCGTTATCGACTCCTCAAAACGTCCTGCTCATGCCTGGATGCTAACCGAGGTCCCGGGTATTCGAGCCAAGATGGTGTTCCTGGTACGAGATAGCCGAGCGTGCGGCTATTCGGGGCAGCGAAAGAAGCTCCGCATCGATGTTCCCGATCGAGTGGAGTACATGACCCAGGGCAAAGTCTGGAGGACGGCAATCTACTGGATGTTCCATCATTCGGTCACACCGCTGTCGTCTCGACGATTCGACCGGGTCGCGATCTGTCGGTACGAGGACATGGTAAAAGCCCCGGCGTCGACCCTGCCAGCGATCGCGGCGCAACTCGACCTGCCTGGACAGGCGACGTTCCCATTTGTCAGCGAACAGGTCATCGAGATCGAGACCGATCATACGTTGTGGGGCAACCCGATGCGTGCGCAACAAGGAACCATTACGGTCCGACCCGACAACGAATGGCTGGAGAAGATGGCTGCCCGGGAGCGACGCTTGGTCACGCTGATGACGCTACCCTGGCTCGTCAAGTATCGCTATCCACTGGCACACCGACGCCCAGCTCCATCTCTGTCAACCGGGGAATCTGACATCCCGATGTCCTGACCAGATCTCCACCCGGTTGAGATAGATTCTGACCGTAATTGTCGGGAGGGCGCCTCTGCCCTCCCGCGTGTCCAGCCCTCACCTGGCTCGCAAGCTCGCCCCCGTGCCCCTCCGACTCGTGGCCGGAGCGCGGGCTTTCTGAGAGGGCCGCCTGAAAGGACAACCGTTCATCCCCGTCTCACGCCGGGCAACCCTGCCGCAAACCGAGCGAACACCGCCCCATTCTCAGCATTTCCTCAGGTAACGCTCAGCAAGCCTTCAACCTGGCCAGCGATACTTGTTAGTGGGGCCGGAGACCGCTCCGGACACCAGCAACTTGCAGGGATTCCATATCAATCGGGGCGATTTCCGCCCGAGGTGAGTACTATGAACAACGACTTCGAAGCCAAGCCGCGGGACCACGCTCCCGTGGCGAAACGCATGCGGAAACTGGCGCTCTGGCTGAGCATCGGCCTGGGCCTGGGTCTGCTACTGGCCGCCTGCAGCGGCACGTTGCCCGGGACGTCGATTCACATTAGCACTGGTTCGACTGCCACACCCACGACAAGTACCTCGTCTGGTACCACGACCACACCCACGACGAGCCCGTCGAGCGGGGCGGCTGCGACCACGCCCGCTTCCGACACACCTTCGGCATCCGGCACCACGACCTCGACGCCGTCGAGCGCCGTCACCGAAGCCATCAAGAGTGTGATTCAGAAGGCGAATCAGGAGCAGCAACAGGCCTTCGCGAGCCAGGACTCGTCGGTGATGCAGGACACCGCGACGACGAGCTACTATAGCGAACTGGTCCAGATCCAACAGCAACTCACGAGTCAGGGTGTCACCGCGATCAAGCTCGACAAGCTAACCTGGGGAGACATCACGGTCCAGGGATCGAACACCGCGCAGGCGACGACGTCCGAGACGTGGTCGACGACACTGCAGAACGGTTCCACCGTTCAAGCGACCGACAACAATGTCTATACGCTGGTCCTTCAGAACGGCTCCTGGAAGATCCAGGCCGACCAGCAGCCGGGCTCCGACCTTCAGCCGGCCAGCGGCAGTACGTCGCCAGGCGGTAACGGTAGCGGCTCGACGGTTCCGGTCGACCAACCCGCCGACGCGAGTCAGTCGGCTAACTGGTCGGGCTATTACGCCACCGGCGGAACGTTCACGTCAGTATCCGCCACCTGGACCGTCCCAACCGTGAGTGCGAGTAGCGCCGCGGGCGCGGACGCCACCTGGGTCGGTATTGGCGGCGTCTCCTCGACCGACCTGATCCAGGCCGGTACCGACGCGACGGCCGAGGGCAACCAGGTCGTCTATCAAGCCTGGGTCGAGACCCTGCCGCAGGTGTCACAGGCGGTGCCGCTGGCGGTCAATGCCGGGGATAGCGTCACGACCTCGATCGTGGAACAGTCCAAAGGGGTCTGGTTGGTCACCATCAAGGACAACACCACGTCCAAGACGTACCAGACCACGGTCAACTACAGCTCGTCGGAATCCTCGGCCGAGTGGATCGAGGAGTCACCGTCGGCCGGACGAGGCCAACTGCCGCTCGATAACTTCGGCTCGGTCAACTTCAGCAACGCCACCGCGGTGGTCAACGGCCAGTCGGAGACAGTTAAGCAGGCAGGTGGACAGGCTATCACCATGAGCAACGGCGCGGGCCAGGCGCTGGCGCAGCCCTCGGCGCTCGGTTCCGACGGCGAGAGCTTCAGCGTGACCCGCACGAGCGCGCCATCCACGAGTGGATTCAGCCGCGGCCACTTTCGCAACTATCCGTAGACGCGTAGTCCCGCAATCCACGCTTCTGGTTAGCACGCAACAGCCACGAGGGAGGGCCGATGCCCTCCCTCGTTCGCGTGCGCTCGATTGGCCATCAGAACATTACGAGATTGGGCGAGATTCGCGCCGTCCAGGCGCTACGGCAGCACCAGATCGAGGATCGTCTGGACGACCCGATCGAGCGGCGCCTCTGTATTGATCTCCGCTGTCGCACCGCGGCGCAGCAAGGGCTCGATCAGTTCGATGTCTGCGAGGATGTGGGCCAGGTCCTCCGCGCTCTTGCCGAAGGGATTATTCGAGCGGGTGGACAACCGATCAAGGACGACCGGTATTGGAGCACTCAGCAGGATGATGTGGTCGAAGCGGGGATAGAACATTCCCTGATTCGGCGAGGTGCCGCTGACGAACAGCAGGCCGGGCTCATCGCACGCGAGCAGCTGCTGCATGCGCTCCTCTCGCCAGACCCAGTCAAGCTGACCCTCGAACTCCACCCACTCATGCCAGTCGTCATAGTCGGTGTCGATCGCCCGGTAACCACGTGCGACGAGCTCACCAACGACGCTCGACTTTCCGGTGCCGGACATCCCAGTGATGAGTACGCGAATCATGCCGGCAGCATACCAGCCTGAGCCAGAGGCTAGGAATGCACCCGGATCATCCCCTCGTGCCAGCCCGATTCCCGCTCGGTCGCCAGTGCGGCGCGGCGGATCTTGCCTGCTTCATTGCGCGGGAGCTGGGCCACGAACTCGTAGGTCTTGGGGGCTTTCCAGGCGGCGATGCGCGCACGGACGTGGACGTTGAGCTCATGTACGGTGGGCGGGCTCGCTGGATCGTGCGGTTCGATGACGGCGTGCACCCGGCGCCCCCACTCCTCGTCCGGCACGCCGATCACCGCCACGTCGGCCAGCCCCGCGTGCTCGCTCAGGGCCGCCTCCACCTCGGCAGGATAGACGTTGGCCCCGCCTGAGACGATCATGTCGACTCGGCGATCGGCAATGTAGAGGTATCCATCCTCATCCAGCCAGCCAAGATCGCCGAGACTTGCAAAGCCGTCCTCGGTAACGTGCAGGGAGGCGTCCCCCACGT
Source organism: uncultured Chloroflexia bacterium (assembly GCA_963728335.1). Lineage (GTDB taxonomy): Bacteria > Chloroflexota > Chloroflexia > Thermomicrobiales > Thermomicrobiaceae > CALAGB01. The sequence continues at coordinate 795,297 of CAVSJP010000002.1, read as the reverse complement.
AATGAAAAGTCGGAGTCGTGCCATCGCGCCGCCGCATGAAGATCTCACCCACCTCACCGGCCGCTAACTCGTTCCGCGCTTCATCGAGGATACGGATCTCGCTGGAGGCCGAACTGCCGACACTGCCTTTGTGCGCGAGCCACTCGTCGCCGCGGATAATCGTCGCCCCGACCCCCTCGGCTGAGCCGTAGACCTCATACACCTTTTCCGGCCCGAGCTTGTCGATCCAGACCTGCTTGAGCCACACCGGACAGACCGCCGCGGAGGAGTGCATCGCCTCGAAGCTGGAGAAATCGCGCTCCCGGAAGTCGGGGAGCAGCGCCAGACGGCGCATCAGGATCGGTGGAAGATAGGCGTAGGAGACGCGATGACGCTCGATCAGGTCGGCGGCACGCACCGCGTCGAACTTCTCCATCAGAACCAACGTGTGGTCATCCGCCAGTCCACCAAAGGCCTGGAGAAACGGGGAGTTGTGATAGAGCGGGGCGGCCATCAGCTGGGTTTGACCCTGGCGGGTGCCGAGCCTGCGCCCGCTCTCGACGTTTGCGACCGGATTCCAGGCTGGATCGATGATCAGCTTGGGATTACCCGTCGAGCCACCCGAGCCGATCGCCTTGCCAGGGTGCTGCACGTCAGGGAGGGGGCTATCGAGATATCCGGCGGCCGCGCTCAGGTCTTGCGGCGTGATGGTCGGCCAGGCCGGTTCATCCCACTCGGCCAGAACGAGCGCCGGCCGCGCCAGGTCCAGAATCGCGTTGCGCTCCCGCGGGGGTAGCACGGCGCGGAGTGGCAGCACACGCGCCCCGAGCTTCCAGGCCGCAATCGCGAACGCGACCAGCTCGGGCGAGTTCCAGACGCCGGTCACGACCATCGCGTCACCGGTGACATGACGATCGGCCAGGAGACGAGCGATCTGATTGGTCCAGCGCTCGAGCGCTTCCCACGAAATCGTGCGCTCTTCGCCGGAGATCGCGGCGAAGATGATCGCCGCGCGATCCGGATGCGTGGCGGCCAGCCGCGCGATGCGGCGCATGTAGCTCTCGTCCTGCATCGGCTCAGAATGGACCATCTCGCTCGCTCCTCACTCCCGTGCGACTCGTGGTGGCGACGCCGCATTATCGCGCCGTGGATGTCACGTCCGCTAGTCAGGGAGGGGCGCGCTCTGTTCGATACAGTGCCTTGCCAGAAGGATTCGTGTCTGCAAGCCGCTTCAGGAGTGCGTCGCGAGCCAATCGACGATCATCTCCAGCGCATCCGGATCAAGCCGCGTGTCCGCCGCATTGTAGTTCGGCATGACCTCCGCCAGGATCAGATCGGCACGCGACCTCGGCTCATACTTCAGCACGTGATTGGCGTTTTCCGGGAACGAGAACGTGACGTTCTCATGCCCGGCTGTTGCCTGCTGCAGCAGCTTGCCGTCGATTTGCCAATCGACCTGAAGGTCCTTCTTGCCAATCATCACGAGCACTGGAACGTCGACGTTACGCAGCCAACTCACCGCGTCCAACGCCCACAGTTCACGCGAAAACGGCAGGTTTGCCGGGCTATCCAGGCTCTGCAACAGCAGCTGAACACCCTGGGGCAGGGCTGGATCGGGAGCGGCCGGCTCGCCTGCCATGAATCGCTCGATCGCAGCATCATAGAGGGCGAGGAGTTCATCACCGTTCGGCAGCGCCGCGGCCTGTGGCGCCAGCTGCGCGCGAGCGACCGCACCCACCGCTCGCCCCGGCGGACTGACGAGGATGAGTCCGGCAAAGGAGATCGGCAGATGGCGAAGCTGATAGTTCAGCACGTGCAGCGTCCCCTCGCTGTTGCCGAGCCCGAATATGCGGTCGTTGCGCACGAACGCATGGCTCGCCAGCGCCTGTACTGCTCCGGCCAGCTCGTCCAGATGGCTCTGCATACTGAGCTTGCCAGCCAACTCCTGGACATACTTCCGCGCGCGGGGCCCGGTCACACGCTTGTCATAGCGCAGCGAAGCAACGCCCGCTCGCGCCAGCGCGTCGGCGAGCAACGGAGCACTGCCGTTCGATCCGGAGAGGAGCGGCGAGTTCCAATCGCGATCGGTCGGACCGCTGCCCGCGACCATCACCACCGCGGGGAACGGTCCCACACCGGTCGGCCGGACAAGCGTGCCCGACATGGTCATCCCGTCGATCTGCCAGCTGATTTCCACGCTCTCGCCAGACTCATCCATGGTGCTCATTCGTCTCCCTCTCGTTGCCCAGGCACGCGCGTTTCCCGAGGCGTCCTTACGCTCATCACCTCAGCGAGACGATCAATATCGGCGGTTTCGATACTCCGTACTGTAGTAGTAGGCGGCGGCGAAGACATTGAAGAACATGAAGGCCATCGTCCACGTGTTCTTCTCAGCGGGCGATAGGTAGTCATTGTTCAACATCTCACGATACATGCGGATCCAGAATACGAGGAGTCCTATTGGGATCGCGATGAGTAGCAGCATAATCAGCGGCATTTCCAGCTCCCTCTCACGCCGGGCCAACACTCCTGGCTACCACCGTACCACCGAATTCAGCCTGCGAAACACGTCCGACGCCAGGCTGACTCGCCTGTGAGGTGCGTATCCGTTCCATTATCTGAAGCGACACCCTGCCTGCTTCCCATCGAAATCGCTGGATAGCCAACCCCAGCGCCTCTCGCATCGTATGATTGGTGTACGTTCACTTTGGCAGCACGGGACAAGTCGATGGGACATTACATGACGACGACCGCGCGGGACCGGAGGCAGCGGCGGGACCAGGATGTCACGGCGGAGATCGACGGGCGGTATGCGTCCCAGGCCAAGCAGCTGCTGGCGGAGCATGGCGTGCGCGTCTGCCACTGGCGACGCAACATGACTGGCATCGCCTGGATTGGTCACCCACGCAGGCCTATCGAGGCGCCACATCCACGCTCGTCGCTCAGCTTCGCCATCCTGGCGCACGAGGTTGGACACCACGCGCTGGGCAAGGTCCGGCCCCGCTGGCGTGAGGAGCACCTCGCCTGGGAGTTCGCGCTGGAGCAGATGCGCCGCCTCGGTGTTCCCATACAGCCCGCGGTGACCGATCGCTACGCTGCCTCGATGCGCTACGCACTTGCCAAGGCGCTCCGGCGTGGGCTCAAGGAGATCCCGCCGGAACTGGCTAAGTTCGTTCAGCCGGCCTAGTTCACAGGCCGCTCAGGCGTGCACGCCGGGCAGGAAGACGGTCGGGTCGTCGACCATCAGTGGGCTATGCGCCCGGAAGATCTCAGCGTGTGCCACGCCGCACAGCCGCCCCATATGGGCGTCCTCTGCCTCATACAGCTGCAGCAGCCGGTCCCCTTCATCGATCTTGAAGATCGAGCGATATTCCGCCAGCGCACGCTGCTTGATCGCGTAGGTCTCCGAGACGTCGACCGCGAAGGCGAAGTCACCCCAGACCGGCTCGAGCTTGCAATGGGGAAAGAAGAGGCGCTCGACCTCCCACGGCTCGGTATCGGCCAGGGCTTCACCGCCTGGCACGCGATCCCAATGCTTTAGCCGCGCATAGAAGACCGCCGCGCGGGCGATTGGCTCCATCGCCTCGTGGTCAGGATGCACGCAGGCGGCGGCGGTCGAGAAGACGGTGCGAGGTCTCAAACGGCGAATCTCACGCGCGACCGCCAGTCGAATCTCGATGGTGTCCTGGATCATCCGGTCCTGGAACGGCAGCATGATGCGCTCGACGCCGAGGATCTCGGCCGCGCGCAGGGCTTGTTTTACGCGCTCGCCGGGCGGGTCGAAGTCGGACGGCTCTCCGTCGCACAGGTCGACCAGGATACCCCGCTGTCCCTTGCGCATCAGCCGGGCGATAGTGCCGCCCATCTGCACCTCGGCGTCGTCCGGGTGCGCCGAGACGACCATGAAATCAAGCGGAGGACTACTCATGGGGCTCCCTTTCGACTGGCAGGGCCGGATAGATGGGTGAAGTGAAAAGGGAGATCAGGGACGGCACGCCATAGGCTGTGTGAGGGTCCGATGAGCGGAACACGTCCCCGTCTCCAGCACCCATGGTAGCCAGCACGTCATAACAAAGGTGTTGCAGAACCAACCTGAACGTTGCGAAAAGAGAGAAATCTACCGGCCGGTCAACACGGCATCCTCGGCGGCGTAGTCAAACCGGGCCGGATCGTGCGCTGGAGGGCTGGATCGCTCCCAGCGGATAGTCTGCTCCACGGCGTCCTCTCGCCCGATTCTCCTCCTGATAGCCAAGCTCTTCGCGAATCCGGCTGCGAGTCAGACGAGAGATCCTGGTCCAGATTCCCGGCTTCCTTGAGGTGGCCGGGAAGATCGTCATCTGGCACGATCACGATCTCGCCCGCCCAGCCAACCTGGCCGGCAATGGACGCCACCCACTCTTGCTCGTCGAGCTGATCGGGCTCGGCAACGTTGTAGACGCGCCCGGCGGCACGGTCGTCGGTCACGGCCAGGGCGATGGCGGCGGCGACGTTGTCCACGTATGAGCGGGCGAAGTGACGCCGCGCCACCTTCTCACCGAGCAGGATGGCGGGACGGCCGTCGTCCATACGCTTCAAGTAGGGCCAGAGCCGGTGCTGGCCGTCGCCTGGGCCATAGACCATCGGCAGCCGCAGGATCGTGCCGGGCATCTCCGGATTGCCGAGCACCAGCCGCTCGATCGGGATCTTGTCGTAATTGTCGATGTCGGGCAGGCGTGAGTTCTTCATGCCGCGATAGAGATAGAGCTTCTCGCGCACCGGCGAGTCCTCGGTGAGCGGCGTCGGCTGGACCGGTCCTTCCTCGAAGCCGGTCAGGATGCCGTAGGCGTGGTAGACGTCCATGCTGCTGATCGCCACCAGCCGTTTGGCAATGCCGCTCACCGACTCGATGGTCTGGAGAATGTCATGCTCGGTCAACGCGCGCATGTCGAGCACGACATCGGGCGCGAAATCCTCGAACTCCCCACGGAACTCGGGCATCCGCTCCCGATCGCCATGAATGTGACGCACGTCCTGCGGCAGATCCGCCTCGGTTTGGCCGCGGTGAAAGACCGCCACGGCATGTCCCCCGCGACTCAAGCGCCGGACGACATATGGTCCGATGAACTGTGTCCCGCCGATCACCAGCACGCGCATACATGCCCTCCTTGCCCATCCAATCAACCCGGGTGAGGATACCAGCACTCCGGCCCGGACGCCGTGCCAGGTGGACGGGTTTGGTACAATTTGTTAGATGTAGTCGAACATGCACTGTCTTTTCGCAATCCCGCACCACACGACGCGTCGGCACCGTCAATGCAAGGCATAGGACCATGGACGCTGACGACAGAGATGAGAAGAACCCCATGTACGATCGAAGCACCTGGAGCCGTTTGGCTCGCCTAAAAGCACGCAAGATCTACCAGGAGATGCAGTCCGAGGGGCTGGATCGTGACGACCTTCCGCGCAAGCTGCGGGAAGTCGCCGAGCGGGAAGAGGCCGCGATTCAGCGGCTGTCTCTGACATATGGCATTGAAGCCCTCGAAACGCGCCTGCTCCTGCAGCTCTCGCTGGGGGACGAGGCCGTCGCCGAGGTCGCCTGCGAGCAGCTCTCGCGGGGCGGCAGCATCCAGCACGGAATCGCCGTCATCACCATGCTGACCGGCGACGATTACCAGGCCGGCAAAGGCTGGGCCAACCGGTAGCCATCCCCGACATCCGCCGAACACCTCGGGCACGTCAGCGTGACGTGCTCGCTGCGTTTCCGGCGCATCGCGCGGCACATGGCTCACCCGGACGATCCGTCCAGCCTTCACTGCTGTTAGTGGCAGTCTCGCTGGACACATCGACGTAACCGATCACGACACCATCATGTGACGGTCATTTCACGGGCGAACTACTGCCCCAGCTCCCAGATATGACGGTGAGCGTCAGGATCGGTCAGGTATTCGGCGCCGCGGTCGTTGATCAGGATCAGGTCCTCGACGTGGAAGCTGTCATTCGGGTAGTCGTTGTAGCCGATCTCGATCATCATCGCCATGCCCGGCAGCACGGGCTCGTCGACCCAGCTATAGATCTGCGGCGATTCGTGCAACCCCATGCCGATGCAGTGACCGATGATGCTCCAATTGAAATCGAGTCCCAGGTCGTCATAGGCCTGCATCCCGATCTTGGCGATGGCCGAGGCGGGCATCTCCGGACGGATACCGAAGATGACGCGGTCCTTGATCTCGGTCAGCTTGGCATGGATGTCCTTCTGTCGCACGCTCGCCTTGCCCATCACGGCGGTACGGGCGATGTCGGAGTAGTAGCCGTCGAGCGTGCCGCCGAAGTCGGTCTTGAGGATCATGCCGTTCTCGACCGGCAGGTCGGCCGCCGTGGCGTGCCACATCCCGCTGCGTGACCCGGCCGCCAGCAGCGGCGCGGTCACCATGTCGGCCCCATGCTTCATCAGCTCGAACTGCATGCGCGCCATGATGTCCCGCTCGGTTTCACCGGGCGTGGCGGCCCTCCAGGCGGCGTCGATAGCGGCGGTCGTCATCAGGTTGACCTTCGTGATCGTCTCGATCTCGGCCGGCGTCTTGATCAGGCGCACGCTCTCCAGGAAGTAGTAGGCGTCCTCGAAGGAGACGTCCGGCAGGCGACGCTGGAGCTCCATCAAGTGTCCGCCGGGGAAGTTGCGCCCCTCGATGCCAACCTTGCCCGACGTGATTCCACGTGCCGCCAGGACCTCAGCCACCACGCGCATCGAGTCGAGCCCCTCGCCCTCGTAGCCGCGCACATCGGTGATGAAGGTCTCTTCCGGCCGCACGGTGTCGGCTCGCCGCTGGACCACCACGAAAGCCGGCTCAGCCTCACGCGGCCAGATGACGAAGTGGAAGCGCTCCGGCAACGTTCGCAGGTCCATGTTATAGAAGCCGCTGTAGTAGGGGACGTTCTCCGGCGACATCGCGATCACGGCATCGTAGGGACCGCTATCGACCGTCTTCCGCAGGTTATCGATGTTGACGTACTTCCCGCGTAGCGTCTGGCTCAGATCACGCATGGCAATGTCCTCATTTCGTCATCGGTTCCGAATCGTGCGCCCATTGTAGCGGCAGTCGGGCGGCTGGCGTCGATTGCCCATCGCCCTGGCGAACGTTGAGACAGCCCAGTCAGTACCGCACAAACGACACGAGGCGCGGTTTCCCGCGCCTCGTGTGCACTGTGACGTTGGGGCCGGAGCTACGACGTCGGCCGGGTGCCGAGCGTCAGCTTGATCTGCTGTGTCTGACCATTCCGGTTGACCGTCAGCGAGACGACGTCTCCCGGCTTGTGGGTGTCGACGATCTCAGCGAGCGAGGAATCGGTCTTCAGATCCTGCCCGTCGATCTGCGTGATGATGTCGTTCTTCTGCAGGCCGGCATCCGCGGCCGGTGAGCCAGAGACGACGCTCTCGATCAACGCGCCCTGCGTGACGTTCACGTTGAGCTGTGCGGCAGCCGCTGGAGTGAGCGGCAGGTACTCGATGCCAATGTACGGGTGCGTCGCGTGGCCCGTCAGGACGATCTCATTGGCGATCTTCTTGGCGGTGTTGATGGCGATGGCGAAGCCGATCCCCTGCGCCTGCACACCCGGCTCGGCCGAGCCGGCCTCGAGCGTGTTGATGCCGACCACCGCGCCGTCGAGCGTCACCAGCGGACCACCAGAGTTGCCCGGATTGATCGCGGCATCGGTCTGAATGACGTCGAACAGGTATGGACCTGCCGTCTGGCTCTGGGAGAACGGATTGCTCGAGTTGCTGCCGGGCTCCTGAACGGAGCGGTTGAGCGCGCTGACCACGCCCTGCGTGACGGTCGGTTGGCCTTCGAGGCCGAGCGCGTAGCCAACCGCGACAACCCACTGGCCAACTTGAAGCTGCGACGAATCGCCGACCTGAATAACCGGCAGGTTGTCACCCTTGATCTGGAGCACGGCCAGGTCGGTGAGTGGATCGGTGCCAACCAGCGTGACATCGTTCCCTTTGAACGTGCGGCCGTCCGGCAAGGTCACGACCAGGCTCTGCGCACCCTCGACCACATGGTTGTTGGTCAGGATATGGCCCTGGTTGTCATAGATGAAGCCGGACCCGGTACCGACCGGAATCGGCTGTGAGAGCTGAGAGACGCTGGTCTGCTCATTGGTGATCTCGACCACGCCCGGTTTGACCTGATTGACGACGTTGATGATCGAGTTCTCGAAACTGGCGGCCGGCGGCGCGCTGCTCGATCCGGTTGAGCCAGTCGATGTCGACGAGTTCGTGTCTTGCGAGGTCTTGATCGTCTGACTAGCGGCGGTGCTGGTGGCACCGGAGGTATTGGCCGATGTCTGTGCCGTCGACTGCGCCGTGCTCGTAGCCGCACTGGTCGCCGTGCTGTTCGGCGACGATCCGCCGATGCTGCACGCCGTGGCCAGCAGCAGAACGACGACGAGCGCCGCGGCCCGCTGGCCGTATCGATGAATTCGCCCCGAACTCATGCGTCACTCCTCTAAACGTGTGAAAGGCATTGCGCCTGTCCCTCAGACGAGGGTCGTAATTGAGCAATGTCGAACGCAGATCCGGTACCGTGCCGAACATCCGGTCCGCGCTCACTCGATTCTCTTGCTGCCCGATCCGCTCCACCCAGCCGGTTGCCCACGAAATGGCGAGCGAATGTCGTTCCTCGATGGATCTGGCATCAAGCCCTGCAGGTTGGCCACATTTTACGACCCGGGCAGGACATTCGATTTCACGCATCATCTTACCGGCGGAACCTGTGAGTTTGCTGAGGGAAACATAAATCGAACCTGAGTTTGACCCGGTTGGTTGCTCGCAATTCAAGTTCTTAGCAAATTCCAATCTTTCTGCGCTATCGTGAGGCTGGGTTTGTCTATCCTCGTGCGCGTGAGAGATTGAGCCGATGCGTATTCTGGTGGTGGAGGACGAACAGCGGCTAGCGCGGCTGCTCCGGCGCGTGCTCATGGAGGAGCGCCAGACGGTCGACCTGGTGCACGACGGCGCCAGCGCCCTGGATCTCGCCCTGGCAGGGACCTTCGATCTGATCATTCTCGATCTGATGCTGCCGGACCTGGATGGGATTCAGGTCTGCACGCATCTGCGTGCCGCGCAGGTGATGACGCCAATCCTGATGCTGACTGCTCGTGGCGCGGTTGAGGACCGAGTCGCGGGGCTGAACGCCGGAGCTGACGATTACCTGGGCAAGCCCTTCGCCATGGAGGAGTTGCTGGCCCGCGTCAATGCACTGCTGCGGCGCGGCAGCCGCGCGGCCGAATTGAACACCGTCCTCCAGGTGGACGACTTGACGCTCGATCTGATGCGTCACGAAGTCAAGCGGTCCGGGCAGGTAATCGACCTGACGCCGAAGGAATTCGCCCTGCTCGAATACCTGATGCATAACGCCGGGCGGGCCCTCTCGCGCACCCAGATCATCGACCACGTCTGGAGCTACGACCTCGAGACGCTGTCGAACGTCGTCGACATGTACATCCACTACCTGCGTGACAAGATCGATCGCGGATTCAGTCGCCCACTGATCAAGACGGTGCGCGGCATCGGCTACAAGGTCGAGGGGTGAGCGGTCCACGCTGGTCGCCCGCCAGTCTGTTGCATTGGTTGGACGGGACCAGTGGCGCTACCCAGCCTGGCGAGCGCCGCTCCGCGGCCGAGGTGCGGCTCTTTCACGGTCTACGCCTGCGCCTGACGCTCTGGTACAGCGGCGTTCTGGCGGCGTCGCTGATCCTGGCCGGAATCGTTCTGTACCTGACCCTACAACACCTGCTGCTGCAGCCGATCACAAGCGACGTCTCGCATCAGATCACGCTGATTGCCCAACAGTGGCAAAGGGAGCCGCTGCGCGCCTGCACATCTCCCGCGGGCCAACCCCGCTTCGGCGCGGCTCCGCCCTTCGTCACCGATCCCGGTGTATGTCGCCTGCTACGATGCCCAGGGCGAGCCGTATAACACCAGTCCCTTCCTGCTCGGCAGCTCCAGCAGGGAGGCCCCCGATTCCTTCCTGAATACCTCCCTCGCGCTGACCACCCTGAACAATGGCTCGGCCAGCGACCGGGTCGACGGCGGGTCAGGCGTCGGTACGATCTACCGCGCGGCTCGGGTGGTCCGAGATCCGCTCAGCGGCGAGCTGCTCGGTGTGGTGCAGGTCGGCCGCTCGATTCAGGAGCAGGTATCGGCGCTCCAGCTGCTGCGTGATCTGCTGTTTGGATTGGGCCTGGTCGCGCTGGTTGTCGCCACCGCAGGCGGGCTCTTCCTCTCGCGGCGCGCCCTCATCCCGGCGCGGCTGGCCTTCGAGCGACAGCAGCAGTTCATTGGCGACGCTTCGCACGAGTTGCGCACGCCTCTGACACTCTTGCGTGCCAATGCGGAACTGCTGCTGCGTCACCGGGAGCGACTATCGGAGGATGACGCCGACATGCTGCGGGAGATCGTCGACGAGACGGAGCATATCGACCACCTGTCGAACGATCTGCTCCTCCTGGCGCGGCTCGACGCCGGACAGACACACCTGGAGCAAGAAGTGGTCGATCTGGCCGACGTCGCCGCCAGCATCGCCCGGCGCATCGCGGCCGTCGCGAGCGAGAAGGGGGTACACGTCGAACCGGTCGTCGAGCATGTGGGACGGGTGATCGGTGATCGCGCCGAGATCGAACGTGCCGCCCTGATCCTGGTCGATAACGCGGTGAAGTACACCCCCAGCGGCGGCCAGGTTACGCTGCGGACGTCCGTGCATGACGGCGAGGCGCGCCTGGCGGTTGAGGACAGCGGCGAGGGAATCGCGCCGGAGCACCTGCCGCACCTGACGGAGCGCTTCTACCGCGTCGATAAGGCACGCGCACGCGAGACTGGTGGCGCGGGACTCGGACTCTCGATTGCCCGCGGCATCGCCGAAGCCCACGGCGGTCGGCTCGAGATCGACAGCCATCCCGGGAACGGAACGATTGCCGCGTTGGTCCTGCCACGAGCGGACTGAGGCGGTTACCGCGGGAACGGCCGCTCACCCCACCTCTGCTCCTTCGGCCTGCCGGTGCGATTTGTGTCCCGGTATCTCAATCAATTGCAGCCGTAATCGTAGGAGCCCGGCCAGGGAGCGGGCGATGACCCGCAAGTTCGCGCCGGACTGCTCGCCCGCCCGGCGGCGGTAGTGGCTGACCGGCACTTCCGCGATGGCGAAGCCCGCCCTGGCCGTCTTGGCCAGGAGTTCAGGCGAGATGACTGCCGCCTCACCCTGCAGCGAGATGCTCTCCAGCACCCTCCGGTTGATCAGCTTGAATGCACAGTCGACGTCGTGCACGTGAATCCCGAGCAGCAGCCGTGCTGCGCCGCTCCAGAGCCAGGCATTCAGCTTCCGCTGGCCCGAATCGGCCCGGTGAACCCGGCGCCCGGCAACCAGGTCGATGCCCCGGTCTGCGGCGACATCGAGCAGCATGGCGAGTTCGCGGATGTCGAACTGGCCGTCGGCGTCCAGCACCACCACCCAGTCGCAGCCGGTCTGCGTGGCGGCCGTCAGTCCGCTCCGTACGGCCGCGCCGTAGCCGCGATTGACCTCGTGGGTCACGACCAGTACGTGCCGCGGGTCGAGGTGCGCGAGCGCCAGGGCGATCTCGCCGGTGCGGTCGCCGCTACCGTCGTTGACGATGACGATGCGGTAGTCGGCGGCCGCCGCACCGAGGAAGTCCCGGGCGTTGCCGACGACCGCGTTCAGGTTGTCGGACTCATTGAAGGCCGGGAAGACGACGCAGACGCTGAGCCGGCGTTTCATGGTGCGGTGTCCCTTCGTGCGTACGAAAGATCAGGAAGTGCTCGACGAGATAGTTGATTGGCGCGGCCACCGCGATACCGAGCATGCCCGCCAGGAGATAGGGCACGAAGTGATCGGAAACCGCGAAGACCGCCTCGTTGATCAGCAGGGTGGTGATTGAAATGCCATTGAAGCCAAGCAGCCGTCGTACCGTGGTGCGCATCCGCTGTGACGTTACGTGCCGGTCTGGCCAGATGATCAGCGAACTAAGCAAGAAATTACCCTGGGTCGAGATCCCGAGCGCCAGCAGGTTGGCCGGGTCGTGACGCAGGCCAACCTGGATAAATCCGGCCAGCAGTCCAAGCTGGAGGGCGCTGCAAGTGAGCCCAACCACTCCGAAGCGGGCGGGCCGTGCCAGGAGCCGGAGGGCCGGTTTAACGCGCTGAACTGATTCCAACCTACGCATAGCTCTTCATCCCTCGTGCGTTCCCTATGTGGTGCCGCCGAGCGTTCGAAACCGCGTGCCAATCCAGCATTCAGGCTAGCGAGGCGCGATGAAAGCTTGGTAAGAGTGAGCTAAGAGAATTCCAATAATGCCGCGTTGGGTGACCAGGAGTCCGTGTGAGGCGCAGCTAGATGGAGGCATCGTCCCGGTCGCCACGGAACGCGAGCTCGATGGTCTCGTTGGGGAGAAAATTACTGGAGACGTAGATCAGCCCCTGCGCCCGGTCCGGGCTGCTGGGGTCGGACTCGAGAATCTGTTCGCAGTAGAGGACGATATCCTCGATGATGCGCACGTAACGGTAGTAGGCAATACCCACCCAATCGACCTCGGCCGGACCGTAGCCCTGATAGAACTGGCCGACGCCCGATGACCCATCCCAGCCCTTACCGATGCCGCCGCCGATAAACATCAGGTCACGCTCCTTCGGTGCGAGCATCAGCGTGTCCCAGTCGACCACGTAGAGGTCGCCATTCGGCACCATCAGCACGTTGCCGCCGTGGATGTCGGCATGACAGAGGACGAACTCCGGCGGGTCGGCTAGCAGCGTCGCGCGACGTGCTTCTCCGCGCCGTATCAGTTCTTCGATCACGTCACGCTGCGTCCGCATCAGGTCGGCCAGTTGAGCCGAGATCGGATCTGCGAACGACTTGCGCGCGAACAGGTCCAGGTAGTCTCTCGCCCGCTCGAACCACACCGTGGGAAAGATTTCACGGCGTAGGACCTGACGGATCTCAACTGGCAGGTTGACGGTGTGCACGCCGTTCAGAACTTCACCGAGTTCGACCCACTGGCGGTTGCTCAGTTCGGTCGTGAAGCCGTCCTGACCCTCGATGAAGGGGTAAAGGATCACGGTGTACTGCTCGAATTGGGTCCAGAGGCGACCATCTGTCGTCTCGATCGGCGCGATGAGATGGGCGATCCCTTGAGACTCAAGCAGATGCGGCACGATGATGCTCAGGTCGTTGAAATCGCCGTCGCGCAGTTTGGCGAAATAGGTCGTTCCGCCGGCATTTACCCGGTAGACCGCCGTATGCACGTCGGCGCCGATCGGCAGGAACTCGATCTGGGAGATGGGGAGACCGAAATCGCGTTTCAGACAGTCGACCAGGAGTTCATCCGGCAGATCGGGTTTCTCGAGCATGCGACTCCCGAATGGATACCGAAGGACGTCGTCGAATTATGGCGCGATGCGCTGGGGGCGCTACTCCCGCCCTGTCACCCAGTCGTAGCGCGGGTCGTCGTCAATCACTCCACCCGTCGGTCGTCTACCAAGCGTCTCGCCTCCGTCGACCCTGAAGACGGCGCCCGTGACGTAGCTGGAGGCGTCGGAGGCCAGGAAGAGAACGACGGAGGCGACCTCGTCCGGATCGCCGGGGCGGGCGAGCGGGAGCGTGGGGATACGCTGACCTAACCTCTCGGCCATGACGGCCGGCAGCGGCTTGGGTTGCGTATCGATCAGGCCTGGACTGACCGCATTGACCAGAATGTCGTGCGGCGCCAGCTCGATGGCTGCCACCCGCGTGAAAGACTCAGTCGCGGCGCGGCTGGAGGCGTAGGCGGCCGAGCCCGGTGAGCCCTTCAACGTCACGCCCGACGAGAAGTTGACGATCCTGCCACCACGGCCGCCGTCGATCATCGCTTTCGCCGCGGCGCGGGTCATCAGAAACGTGCCGCGCGTATTCACGGCGTAGATGGTGTCCCACACCTCCTGGCGCTCGTCGAGTACGGATGCATGCGGCGCGACCGCGGCGTTGTTAACGCAGACGTCGAGGCGTCCGAAGCGCTGGACCGCCGCGTCGACGATCTGCTGGGCGCCGTCCTCGGTGCTGACATCCGCCACCAATGATTCGATTCGCTGCGGGTCGAGCGATGCGCAGGTCTCAGTCAGACCCGCCTCGTCCCGGTCAGCCGCGACGACCAATGCTCCAGCGGCGACGAAACGCTGCGCCATCACGCGGCCGATTCCGCGTGCCGCCCCGGTCACAATCACCACCCGGCCCGAGAAATCGAATGAAACGGTCATGGAAGCACCTCACTTGCTCGCGCTCGCGAATGGGATATGTGGATACCACACATCTCCGGAATCGTAGAGGACTTGCCGTCCATTTCGTGGACTTCGTCAGTGTAGCCCTGGCACTCTGCTTTGACGAATTAATTGGGCAACGGCCGATCACGATCGCGCGGAGCTAAAGCCGCCGCGCTCGCTTCTGCGAAACCTGCTCATGGTCATTGACGAATTGATTCGGTACTTTCGTGTCCGTTCACGCGGGGCCAAAGCCGCCGCGCTACAAAAACGAAGTCCACTGAAGGGACTGAGCTTCAATGACCGATTTGGCAACAACACGGCCACAGAATGGCGACCATCACGAAAAAGACTCAGTCCCTTTCGTGGACTTCGTTACCGGTAGCCCGGTGAGTTTACTCCCGGGCGCACGCGGACAAAGCACTGAGTTATGTGAATGCCAAATCCCTTCCGACCACGCTGGCGACCACAGGTGCTGACGCTGCGTGGTGGTTAGGAACACCGTGCCTCACTCATCACACAACCTTCATCTCCAAAAAATCGTTCACATTCAGGAGGCCGAGCAGCATGCCGACCAATTTGGGTACGGCCTGGTGCTGGGGGTCGTGGTAGAGGCGCGGCTCGCTCAGGCGCCAGGTACGGCCCTGGATTTCGAGGCTCGCAACCACCCGCCGCTAGCACGTTCTTCACCCATTCCGATTCGCGCCCATACGTAAGGGCAAAGACGAAATGCTCCGGTCGCTGGAAGACATTAACAGGCGTGCGGTAGATCTTTCCACTTGTACGACCCTGGTGAATAACCACGCCGAACATGGGCATGCGCAGGGCCAGTGGCTCCATGACGTGATTGGTCGCCCGGCGGTTCAACCGTGCGAGCCAGCGTGGCGCGGGCATTTTCGACCTCCTTCACGTCACATTCGCGCGTTCACCTGTGTTCGGTCGGCTTGCGCCGCGCGAAGCCCACGGCGATACTCCACCATCATAGCCAGGAAGTGAGGAGCGGGGGTAGACATGCAGACCGAGACCAGCGGACGTGTGAAGCAGCGGAGCGGCAAGGCGATCATCGAAGCGCTGAAGGCGGAGGGGGTCGAGCACGTCTTCGGACTGGTCGGCTCGCACGTCCTCGAGATCTACGACGCCCTGGCCGACGAACCGTCGATTCGTCACATCACCGTCAAGCACGAGACGGCCGCCAGCGGCATGGCCGACGCCTATGGTCGCCTGACCGGCAAGCCGGGCGTAGCGTTGGTGACCGCCGGACCTGGTGCGACCAATTCCCTGACCGGAGTAGCCCAGGCCTATATGGCGGCCTCGCCGATGGTTCATATCTCCGGCGCGGTGCCACGCGGCGCCTCGTACGAGTCCTTTCACGGCGTCGACAGTGAGGACTTTCTGGTCCGCATGTTCGACGAAGTGACCAAGTGGAGCGTCTCCGTCCAGCGGCCGGAGGATATCCCCTCGGTACTGTCGCGCGCCTTTGCCATCGCCCAGAGCGGCCGTCCGGGACCAGTCCACATCGAGATTCCGCAGGACGTACTGCTGGCCGACGCCACCGAGATGGACGTCTATCAACGCGCCGAGATCGAGCCGGTGCGGTTGAGCGACGAGGATCTGGACGCCGTCGTTTCCCAAATTCGGGACAGCAAACGACCCCTCATCTGGGCGGGTAAAGGAGTCAAGGCGCGCTTCGCCCATGAGGAACTGGCCGAGTTGGCCGAACTGCTCGAGGCTCCGGTCATCCTCTCGGGCGACGCGGCGGGCGGCATCCCCGATACCCATCCGCTGTCGACGGGCCAGCTCGCCCTCTACGACCGCACGCCGCTGCAGAAGCAGCTGGCCTCGGAGGCGGACCTGATCATCGCGGTTGGCGAGCGGGGCAGCACCGGCCACGCCGATGTCATCTTCAACCTGGGCCAGGCGCCGGTAGTCGGCATCTGGCTGGGCAATGAAGGAGAGGCCGCCGACCCGCGCTCGGCGGCTGGCGCGGTGGCCGACATCAAGGCCGGGCTGGATCAGTTACTGGAGACGATCGGCGACCAGCAGCGACCGGTCGATGAAGCCCTGCGGCAGCGCATCGAGCGGGGCAAATCCGGTCTGCGCCAGCACATGCGCGAGCAGATTCGGCGTGACTACGGACTCGACAAGCCGATGCAGTACGGGGTGGCGCTAGATGCCCTGGCGGACATGGTCGACGACGACACCATCGTCCTCGGCGACATCGGCAGCCACAATCAGTGGACGCGTGTGGTGGTCGAGACGCTGAATCGCAACACCTTCACGCCGGAGGGGTACTGGGGCGCGATGGGCTTCGGCCTGCCCGCCGCCATGGCCGCCAAACTGGCCTTTCCGGACAAGAAAGTCGTGACGGTAACCGGCGATGGCTGTTTCCTGATGGCGAGCGCTGACTTCTCGACCGCGGTCGAGAACGACCTCAACCCGGTCATCGTCATCCTGAACGACCGTCAGTACGGCATGATCGTCGGCATGCAGCAGGGTTACTATGGCCGCAAGAGCGAGACGGCGCTCGACGGCCCCGACTTTGTTGCCTTCGCCCGCTCCTTTGGCGGCGACGGCATGCGCGTCGACCGGCCGGAGCAGATGCGTGAGGCACTCGAGCGCGGCTTCGCCAGCGATACGATCTTCGTCATCGACGCCGGCTGCGACTACCAGCATCCGGCCTACAACCTGGCCAAATCGGCTGAAGAGATGGGGTAACCCTCGTCGTCAGTCGTTGACATCACACCAAGGAGGTACGCAATGCGGCTCTACGTGATGCAGCTTGGGCTGAGCGATACCGGATCACCGGTTCCCGGCTATCTGATCCAGACCGACGACGGCAAGAACGTGCTCGTCGATTCCGGCTACCCGGAGTCGGACTATCGCGGACCGGAAGCGACGCGTCCAGAATCGGACTGGGTCGTCAGTCGGCTGGCCGAGATCGGCCTGCGGCCGAGCGATATCGACATCGTCGTCTGCTCGCACCTCGACGTCGACCACGCGGGCTGCCACGATGCGTTTCCCGGTGCCGAGTTCGTCGTGCAGCAGGAACATATGGAGGCGGCCCGATCTATGCCCCGCTTCCAGGGGATTCGCGAACATTGGGATCACCCGGATCTCAAATACCGCCAGGTGGAAGGCGACACTGAGCTGCTGCCGGGTATCGAACTGATCGAGACGAGCGGGCACGTGCCGGGACATCAAGCGATTCTGGTGCGTCTGCCACAGACCGGGCCGGTGCTGCTGGCGGTCGACGCCATCCCACAGGATTTCACCGGCTTCACGCCCGAGACACGCCCCACCGGTCAGTACGACAACGACGTGGATGGGACACGCAAGAGCACGCGGAAATTGGTCGATCTGGCCGACCGGGAAGGCGTCGCCCTGACCATTCGTGGTCACGATTCCGATCAATGGCCGAAGCTCAAGAAATCGCCCGAGTACTACGAGTGACCCGCTTCCTGGCCGAGAATACTCCCTCGATGTGCTGATCCCGGCACAGCCGGCAAGGCGTTCGGACACCGGTAGGCACGCGGATTGCATTTACGATGATTAGCGTCCTGGATTTATGTGATCGAAGGGAGTAACCAGTGAGTGACTGGGAAGACAAAGCTAAAGGGAAAGCCAACGAACTGAAGGGCAAAGCCGAGGAAGAATACGGCAAGCATGCCGATGACGAGGATATGCAGGCCCAGGGCCAGGATGACCAGGTCAAGGGCAAGGCTCAGCAGTTCAAAGGCGATGTCAAAGACAAGGCGAACGACCTGAAAGACAAGGTCAAGGACTAACAGCCGGACTCGTGAACGAAGCAGCCCGGATGGAGATCTCCATCCGGGCTGTGCTCTTGCCGCGCTATTCGTAGCGGAGCGCCTCGGCGGGGGCGATCTTGCTCGCTTGCCGGGCCGGGATCCAGGTCATCAGCATCGCCACCACGATCGTGAGGATCACGATCGGGAGGATGATCGACCAGGGGATCACGAAGCTGATGCCAGATGAGAACCCTTGATTAGGATCGTGTACCAGCTTGCGTGATAGTTCGATGCCCAAACCAACACCTGTCAGGATACCCATTCCGACGATGAAGGCTGTCTCGACCATGAACGAGAGGGAGACCATCTCGCGTCGATAGCCGAGCGCCCGCATTACGCCGATCTGCTGACGTCGTTCGACGACCGAGCGGAAGGCGATGACTCCGACCGCCGCCATGCCGACGATTAGACCGAGTCCCATGAATCCCTCGATGATAAAGAGGAATCCATTCTGCTCGCGCTGCGCGTCCTTGAGCTCATCGCGAATCGAGGTTGCCTGGAACCCGCTGTGCAGCAAGGTCGACTCGATCTTTTTGGCAACGTCGCTCGCGTTTGCTGGGTCGCTCAGCGACACGAAGTACGATGTCGTCGCGGTAGCTGGATAGACCGCGTCGACCGTCTGCTGGTTTGTATACAAGCCTTCCAGACTACCGATCTTGCTGTCGATCACACCGATGATCGTCACTGGATGAACGCTGCCGTCTCGTTCGTCCGACAGATCGACCGTCACCGGCGTGAACGTCTTGTCGCTGCTCTTGAGGCCGGTCAGCTTCAAGTAGTCTTCGTTGTCACCGACGTTGCCATCTTCTGGTACCGCGAAGCTGTCGATAACGGCGACATCCGGCTGGGTCTCGAGTGCCCGGATGATATCGGCGTCAGTAGCATATCCCTCGGCACGCTGACTGAAGTTGATCTTGCTGTGCTCGAGGAAGTTCTGGTCAACTCCCTTGACTGGATAGACCTTCCACTGCTCTTGACCTGAAAGCCGGATAGGCGAGGCATAGTCACTCGGATTGGTGGCGACGCCGACGGCGTTGAAGTCGTTCGTATCGACTCCTTGTGCCTGAAGCGTACGCACGAGATCGGCTGGAGGATTGGCAGCCAGCGTATCAGCCCGGACATCCCAGCCCGCGTTCGACTCGTTGCCGAGTGCCGACGCGTTGTAGGTCTCCTGCAAACTCGCCATCATGACCAGCGAGAAGATAATCAGGCTGAACATGGCGATCGTGAGACCTGTCCGTCCACGCGCCGCGCCAGGATAGGCGACGCCGGTACGCACCGCCGGAAGCTTGGAGCGGAACAGCCCGCCCAGCGCCGAGATGGCCTTGAGCAGCAGGTCGGAGTTCTGCATGACGATGACCGTTGCGCCGACGACCAGGAAGATCCCGGCCAGGAAGAACATCTCAAGACCGAAGCTGTATTCACCAAAGAGCCGGTTGAACGTGCTCTGCGGCAACAGCCAGAACGCCAGCAGATATGCCCCAACCATGGTGAAGATCGGCCGGCTGGGCACCCCGAAGAACCGCAGATAAAGCGCAAGGCTGAACGGCAGTAAGCTCATGCCGACCGAGAATGCGGCCGCGTTGTTTCCCCCCGAACCCATAAGGGTCAAGAGAGCGCCACCGATCAGGAGAAGGCTTGCCCAGACCAGGGTCGATCTCTTCCGTTTCGGGGAAGAGACCTCCGGAATGTCTCGCACCGCCGCGACGATGTTGAGGCGGCTGATCTTCCAGGAGGAGGCCACGACGGCCAGGAACGTGATGACCGTGCCCAGGGCGTAGGCGACGACCACACTGCGCAGCGTCACGTGCGGCGCGATCGGCGCGTACTGACCGAAGATCAGCTTCATCCCTTGCGCGATCCCAGTGGCCGCCAGCACGCCAAGGACGGCTCCGACCAGGCCCGCCAGCAGCGCGTATCCCGCTCCTTCGGCCACGAACTGCTGAATCAGCTGTCTGCGGTGCGCGCCAATCGCGCGTTCCATGCCCATCTCCGAACGGCGCTCGGAGGCCAGCATGGTGAAGATCAGAACGATCAGCAGCACGCCCGACATGACAGAGAACATTCCGAGCAGCACGAAGATGCTGCTGAAGGCCGAGGAGATACGCTCTGCCTGGTCGACCCGGTCCTGCTTGATGGTGTTGACACCAAGACCGTGTCCCGCCAGCGCCTGGCGCAGGTCGTTCGTTACCGCATCAGTCTGCTTCAACCCGCCGCGCGTACCACCGGCATTCGCGACCGCGATGGCGGTAATCGTGCCGGGTTGATTCGTCACCGCCTGGGCGCCGGCGAGCGACATCGCCATACCCGCGTATTCCAGCGAGGTGTTCACGCTTCGGCGTGTTCCGCTCAAGTAGCCATTCTTGGCGATGGCCGACACGTGGAGCTGATGTGGCGCGTCATTCACGTAGACGGTGATCTGGTCATCGACCTTCGCATCGATGCTGTTCGCCAGCTTCTGGCTCACGATCACGTCATCGTTTCCCAAACTGGCGACGTCGATCGCATGGCCGCTCGTACTCGTCAATCCACCGAACTCGTCCACACGCGAAGGATCAACGCCGACCAGAACCACGTCCGGCTCGGATAGCTGTGCACGCTCATTCACGGTCGAGACGCGCGCGTCGACCAGCGGCAGGATGGCAGCCACCGACGGAATCCCCTTGACCGTCTGCTCGACGAGTGAGACCGCATCCGGACCGAGCGGCTCGGTCGCGGTGAGGTCGTACGTCGCGTCGGTCTGCTGGCTGGCCATGATCAATTCATCGACGTGTCCGAGATTGCTGTAGACATCGGACGTGATCGACTGATTGACGGTGTCACCGGTGCCTAACGCGGCCGTCATGATGAGCGTCGAGAGCATCAGTCCAACCACGATCAGGAGCGTCTGTGTCTTGCGTCGCGGGATATTGCGCGTGCCGAGCTTGAAGATGACCGGCCGCCGCCAGGCGATCCATGCCACTGACAGGAGGCAAAGACCAAGCGTGGCAACCAGGACGACCATGATGCTGTTCATTGGTATGCCGAAGACATCGTTCATTGGGACCTCCAGATTGGCCGGTCAGACCCTCGTCGCGGCGACCGGCCGGTGGATTTCGATCATTCGTCGGACTGCTGAACTCAATAGCCGTCGCTTCGGTGCGTCGCGACAGCCAGTGACTGTTCGAAGACGTCGTGGGCGACTTCACCCATGATCTGGCCGTCCTCCATGCGGACGATCCGATCGCAGCGGTCGCCGATCCCGGCATCGTGCGTCACGATGACGAAGGTCAGTCTGGAGCGCTGATTGAGTTCGCGCATCAGATCGATAACGTCGTTGGCGGTACGCGAGTCGAGTGCGCCCGTCGGCTCGTCGGCCCAGATGATGGCCGGGTCGGTGACGAGTGCGCGGGCGACGGTGACGCGCTGACGCTGACCACCGGAGAGTCGGGCCGGACGATGATTGGCTCGCTCGGTGAGGTCGACCTTCTCCAGTGCGTCCATGGCGCGCTCCCGGGCGACCTTGGGCCGGACCCCGGCGACCAGCAGTGGCAGCTCCACATTCTCGACGGCGCTGAGCACCGGCAAGAGGTTGTAGACCTGGAAGATGAAGCCCATGCGCCGCGCGCGGTAGTCGGTGCGCTGGCGATCGGACAGCCTGGTCAGGTCGATGTTCTCGAGGGCGACTTGCCCGGAATCGATGCTGTCGAGGCCCGACAGGCAGTTGAGCAGGGTCGTCTTGCCGCAGCCCGAAGGGCCCATTACGGCCACCATCTCGCCGCGCGCGACCGCAAAGTCAATCCCCTTCAGGGCGGTAAAGCGCTCAGCATCGGTGTCGTAGGTCTTGACCACCTGTGTCGCCTGGATCATGAGATCCGGCTTGGCGGACTTCGGGTTCAAATCGGTTGACGTCGCTGTCCCGTTCATGCGAAACACCATGCTCGTTCCTTTCTCAAGTGCCGGTTACTGCCGCGCTGTCCTCATCCTGGGTTCGATTGCCAGAACGCAGAACGGTGCTGCCGGTAAATTTGGAAGTGGGGATTCCCCCCATACGTGGCGGTGAGACTGGCTGGTCGCCACGAGTCGCGCTCGTTCTCGGTCGGATAATCCAGACCGTTGGACCGACTCTCTTCCAGGTCCACGGCGTCGCCAGCTCTCTCGTCCGGGTGGTCGTCGATGTTGAATCCACACATCACGCCGTTCGCTGAATGCTGGTCCCGGCCCGGTTGCCGGCATGGTCGTATCCTGCGCCCCGCCGGGGACGATCACACCGTGCGGATTACGGGGATTGCGTGAGGCGGATTACCTGTTTGCGGGATAGGTATGGTGAGGTACCGACGACGCCGCTTCGGTTGAACAGGGTGTTACGACAAGGAGGGCTCGGTATCGACCAGTCCGTCCCGCAGGGCGGCCGTGGCCGCGGCGGTGCGGGAGTTGACCCCCAGCTTGTTGAAGATGCTGGCGACGTGCCCCTGGGCCGTGCGCCTGCTGATGAAGAGTTCCTCGGCGATCTGCCGGTCAGTCAGTCCGGCCACCAGCAGCCGCAGCACCTCCAGCTCGCGCGCGGTCAGGCCGAAATCGGAACCGCGATCGCCCGTTTGTTGCTCGAGATCCCACTCAGGCTGTGTCGATGTCATCGCCGTGTCGACTGCTTCTTCCCACGACATGCCGTGCCCCATTGCCAACGCGCCGGCAAAAGTTTCCTCGTCGAGTTGCTCGGTCACGACCTTCAGCACGCGCTGTCGCACCGAGTCGTCGACAAAGGACTCCGACGCGCCGATAGATTCATTGATCGCCTCTGCCGCCCCGAGAAGCTGGGTAGCATATTCAAACTGACGATCGGCGCAGGCGACATCCGCAAGATCGATTAAGGAGCGCGACATGCGCCAGCGGTCCCCGAGCTTGCGCCAGAGTGCGAGGCTTTCCCGATAGTGCTCTTCTGCTTCACGATTGTCTTCACGACTGCGCGCGAGGCGACCAAGTCGATTGAGACTGATCGCGGTGCCCCAGAGGAAGCCGATCTTCCGTGACAGATCGAGCGCCTCATCCATCAGGGACTGGGCCGCAGTCTCGTCCCCACGCCGCTGGGCCAGCGATCCCAGAAACGCGAGCGTCAGAGCGAGCCAATAATGGAGGCCTGCTTCTCGAAATAGCTCCACGGCCGTCAAGAGATATTCTTCCGCTCGTTCGCAATGCCCTGTGTTGTCGGCGACGTCGCCAAGGGTCAGCATCGCCATTCCGAGACAAATTTTGTCTCCCAGGACGGTCGCCATCTGGCGGCCCGCGTCGAGTTTCTTGTTCGCCTCGTCAAAATCGCCAACGGCTTCAGTAAAGAGTCCGGCGATCGTGAGTGTGCGCGCATGGATCGAGCTCGGGGTATTTGGAATCTGTTCGAGTATCCGGTCCAGCCAGCTACGGGCTTCGCGAAAGTGGCAACGGAAAAACCAGAACATCCAGATCGCCGCGGTGATCCGCATGCTGATCTCAACGTCACCCGTTTCGAGAAGCCAGGCCAGGGATTGCGAAATGTTGTCGTGCTCTCGCTCCACATGGTTGAGCCACCACACGACGTTCGGACCACCGAACTCAGGTTCGGCTCGCTCGACCAGCGCCACGCACCAGTCGGCATGTCGCCGCCTGGCCGTCTCTTCCATGTGAGTCGTTGAAAGTTGTTCGAGTCCAAATTCTCGGATGGTCGAGAGCATCAGGAAGCGATGTTCGCCATGCGGCTGATCAACCTGGCGCAACAGGCTGTTATCGATCAGGGAAGCGATACCGTCCACCGTGTTTGTCGGAAGCTCTGCCCCGTCGACGACCGCTTCCGCCGCCTCGAGCGTAAATCCTCCCACAAAAACCGACAGGTACTGGAAAAGCATCTGCTCGTCCGGAGTGAGCAGATCGTAGCTCCAGGCAATTGCGTTGCGCATGGTGCGGAGTCGCTCTGGCTGATCCCGCGCGCCACTGCTCAAAACCTGGAGTCGATTGGTGAGGCGGCTCAGGAGCGTGGACGGCGACAGAATCTTGATCCGAGCCGCGGCAAGCTCGATTGCCAGTGGCAGACCATCGAGCCGGGTGCAGATCTCCGTGACCGCGAGAGCATTCTCATCGGTCATCGTGAAGCCCGGCTGCACGCTTTGTGCGCGCTGAACGAAAAGGGCGACGGCACCATAGCCTGAGAGCTCATCGAGTGGCGCGGCGCGCCACGTTCGCCCGGGTCCGCGTGCTGGCGTCGCGAGCGGAGGAACCGCGAACTCCTGCTCACCCTGCACGCGCAGCACCACCCGGCTCGTTACAATCACCTTGAGCCCCGGACAATGAGCGATGAGTTCCGCGATCTGGGGAGCGGCATCGACGACTTGCTCGAAGTTATCCAGGATCAGCAGGAACCGCCGATTCATCAACGACAGCTTGAGGACGTCCGGAAGTGGACGACTGCCGAGATCGGGAAGATCGATTGACCGGGCGATCGTGGCGAGGACGAGGTTCGCATCGGAGACGGTCGAAAGCGGAACGAAGCAGATCCCACCAGCGAACTCCGGCTGGAGTTCCATCGCCAATTGCACCGCGAGCCGTGTTTTGCCAACACCGCCGGGCCCGGTGAGCGTCAGTAAACGGACGTCATCGCGCCGGATAAGGCTGATCGCTTGAGACAGATCCGGCCCGCGACCGATGAAGGACGTGAGGTAGACCGGCAGGCGCGGGGCACTGAAGAATCGCTCGGCCAATCCAGCATCGAAGCGGTGTGAATCGCGCTCATCATCAGAGAGCGAGGAGCCTGGCATGCTCTGGTCCGATCGCGCTTGAGGTGGATTCGATGAGGACATCTTCTGATGAAGACCTGAGGATGTCAATTGCATGTACGCTGCGCGCACGCCGGTCCTGGCTGTCGTATCGCGATCTGATCGCAGACCGCGTCGGATCGGCAGCGCGAGGCTTTGATTAAGCGGCTAAGACGTGCCAAAGTGAGGATTGTGTGGGGCGACACTGGTCGCCCTGTGAGAGAGCAACGAGACTGCTGATCCAAGGAGCAGGATGTGACTCGGGAAATCGAGAGTGGCGATCATGCGGACAGGAATGGTCCGGTTGAGATAGATGGCGAGCACCTGACGCTCGACGACGTGGTGCGGGTCGCGCGGCAGAATACCACGGTGACGCTTGCACCAATGGCTCGCGATGCCATCGCTCGCTCGCGTGCGCTGGTCGAGTCGATCGTCGAACGCGGCGAGACGGCCTACGGCATCAACACCGGCTTCGGCGACCTCAGCACTGTCTCGATTCCGGACGACCAGCTCTCCGACCTCCAGCACAACCTGATCCGTTCCCATTCTGCCGGGGTTGGCCCGGCGCTGCCCCGTGACGTGGTGCGTGCCATGCTCCTGCTGCGCGCCAATGCGCTCGCCAAGGGCTATTCCGGCGTGCGCGAGGTCGTCGTCCAGCGACTGCTCGACTTGCTCAATCATGGCGTCACACCGGTCGTTCCAGCTCAGGGTTCGGTCGGCGCCAGTGGCGACCTGGCGCCATTGGCGCATCTCTCGCTGGTCCTGCTCGGCGAGGGTGAGGCGACGCTGGACGGTGTTGACAGCGTGCTGCCCGGCGACGAAGCGCTGCGCCAGGTTGGTCTTGAGCCGATCGAGTTGACGGCCAAGGAGGGCCTGGCGCTGATCAACGGCACCCAGTTGATGGCGGGAATCGGCGTCCTGGCCCTGCACGACGCTGAGGTTCTCCTCGAATCGGCCGAGGTCGTCGCGGCCTGCAGCCTGGAAGCCCTGCGTGGCACCGATACCCCGTTCGACGCGGCGATTCAGGCGGTGCGCCCGCATCCGGGTCAGATCTACGTCGCGTCACGTATCCGGTCGCTGTTGGCAGAGAGCGAAATCCTGCCCTCGCACAAGCGGCACGAAGACGACCCGCGCGTGCAGGATCCCTATTCGGTCCGCTGCACGCCGCAGGTGCTCGGCGCCTCCTGGGACGCCATTGACTATGTCCGTAAAGTACTCGAGATCGAGATCAACAGCGCCACCGACAACCCGCTCTGCTTCCCGGACGATTCGGGGCGCGGCCGGGTGCTTTCGGGCGGCAACTTCCACGGCCAGCCGGTGGCGCTGGCGCTCGATTTTCTCAAGATGGCCGTGTCGGAGATCGCCAGCATCTCGGAGCGACGTACCTACCTGATGCTCGATTCGCTCCGTAGCGGTCTCCCCCCGTTCCTCTCGCCGTCACCTGGCGCGCAATCCGGCTTCATGGTGGCGCAGTACACCGCCGCGGCGCTGGTCTCGGAGAACAAGGTGCTGGCGCATCCGGCCAGCGTTGACTCGGTACCGACCTCGGCGGGCATGGAGGACTATGTCAGCATGGGGCCGATCTCGGCGCGAACCGCGGCCAGCATCATCGAAAACGCCCGACACGTCGTCGCCATCGAGTTGCTCTGCGCGGCGCAGGGAGTCGAACAGCACCAGCCGCTCAAGCCCGGCCGTGGCGTGATGGCAGCTGTCGAGCGATTGCGTGCCGACGTGCCGCGTTTGGAGAGCGACCGCGTCATTTCAGGGGATATCGAGCACGCGGCTGAATTGATCAAGGCGGGCGAGTTCCGTCTGCCGGCATTCCGCCCTGGCCAATAACTGAACGCGAGCGTTTGGGGACGAGTGTGAGGAGAAGAGACTGATGGCGATGGAGCATCGCGAGATCCACGCGCCGCACGGCACCACCCTGAACTGCCAGGGCTGGGAGCAAGAGGCAGCCATGCGCATGCTGATGAACAACCTCGACCCGGCCGTGGCCGAGAAGCCGGACGAGTTGATCGTCTACGGCGGCACTGGCAAGGCGGCGCGTAACTGGGAGTGCTACGACGCGATCGTGCGCGAGTTGAAGGCGCTGAAGAACGACGAGACGCTGCTGGTTCAGTCGGGCAAGCCGGTCGCGGTCTTCCGCACACACGAGATGGCGCCGCGCGTCTTGATCAGTAACTCCATGCTGGTGCCCCAATGGGCCAATTGGGACGAGTTCCGGCGTCTCGAGGAACTCGGCCTGACCATGTACGGCCAGATGACGGCCGGTAGCTGGATCTATATTGGCACTCAAGGCATCTTGCAGGGAACCTACGAGACCTTCGCCGAGTGCGCCCGGCAGCATTTCGGCGGCTCTCTCTCCGGCACACTGACCGTTACGGCCGGCCTCGGCGGCATGGGCGGCGCTCAGCCGCTGGCGATAACCATGAACGGTGGCGCCGGACTGATCGTTGAGGCCGACCCGGAGCGGATCAAGCGGCGCGTCGATAACGGCTACTGCGACGAGTGGACGGACGACCTGGACGATGCGCTGCGCCGGGTCGAGGCGGCCCGCACGGAGCAGCGACCGCTCTCGGTGGCACTACTCGGCAACGCCGCCGAAGTCCTGCCGGAACTGCTGAAGCGGAACGTTCAGGTAGACGTGGTGACCGATCAGACCTCCGCCCACGATGCGCTCGGCGGCTATATCCCGGCCGAAATCTCGCTGGAGGACGCGCTCGCACTGCGCAAGTCGGCACCGGAGATCTACACCGAGCGCAGCATGGCCAGCATGGCGACGCACTGTGGGGCGATGCTCGAGTTCCAGCGGCGCGGCGCGGTCGTCTTCGACTACGGCAACAATCTGCGCGGACAGGCACTCGTGGCTGGAGTGGAGAACGCCTTCGACTACCCCGGCTTCGTGCCCGCCTTTATCCGACCACTCTTCTGCGAGGGGAAGGGACCCTTCCGTTGGGCAGCCCTCTCGGGAGATCCGGAGGACATCTACCGGACAGACGAAGCCATCGGCCGTCTCTTCCCGGAAAACGAGCCACTCCAGCGCTGGATACGCCTGGCGCGCGAGCGTGTCCCCTTCCAGGGTCTGCCGACCCGTATCTGCTGGCTCGGCTACGGCGAGCGCGACAAGGCCGGACTGGAGTTCAACCGTATGGTGCGCGACGGCGAGATCTCGGCGCCGATTGTGATCGGTCGCGATCATCTCGACACCGGCTCGGTCGCCTCTCCGTACCGGGAGACCGAGGGAATGCGGGATGGCTCCGACGCCATTGCCGACTGGCCGATTCTCAATGCACTGGTCAACACCTCGGCGGGGGCATCCTGGATCTCCGTCCATCATGGCGGCGGAGTTGGTATCGGGCTCTCGATCCACGCAGGCATGGTAGTTGTCGCGGACGGCAGCGAGCGAGCAGAAGAGAAGCTCTCGCGTGTGCTGCTGACCGATCCCGGCAGCGGCATCGCGCGGCACGCCGACGCGGGTTACCCGAAGGCGATCGACGCCGCTGAGCAGCTCGGCGTAACGATCCCGATGCTGGAGCAGGACAAGGCCAAGTGAGTCGAATGTCCGCCAAATGTCTTGGCGAGATTCCGCGCTGGGAGATCCGGCAATGAGCGACCCGACATCCCAGAATTTGCTGATCGAGCACGCCGCCGAGTTGCTGACGGTGCGGCCCGACGCGCCGGACCGGATCGGTCGCATCACCGATGGCAGCGTACTGATCGCCGGTGACCGCATCGTCGCGGCGGGCAATGCGGATGAGATTGCGCGGCAGGTCGATCGCGCTGGCAGCCGGGTGATCGACGCCCGCGGCAAGGTCGTCATGCCCGGCTTCGTCGACTGCCACACCCACCTGATCTTCGGTGGTTCGCGTGTCGAGGAATATGCCGCCAAGGTTGCGGGGCTCGACGTCGCGCCGCTGGCCGCGGCTGGTATTCCGGTGGGCATCACCGGCACCATGGCGGCAACACGGGCGCTTGGTGAAGCTCAGTTAGTCGAGCAAGCCCTGCCGCGCCTGGCCGAGATGCTCCGGAACGGCACGACGACCGTGGAGAGCAAGAGCGGCTATGGGCTCACGGCCGATTCAGAACTGCGCATGCTGCGGGCGAACCGCGAATTGGCCAAGATCCAGCCGATCGACATCGCCAGCACGTTCCTCGGGGCGCATGCCCTGCCGCCCGATCAGCCGCGAGAGCGCTACCTCGCATCGATCATCGAGGAGATGATCCCGCAGGTGGCAGAGGAGGGTCTGGCGGAGTTCTGCGATGCGTTCTGCGAGGAGAGCTATTTCACCGTCGAGGAGACCCGGCGTGTGCTGGAGGCGGGGCTGGAGCACGGACTCAAGCCCAAGCTGCACCTGGATCAGTATAGCCACAGCGGCGCTGCCCAGCTGGCTGCCGAATTGAAGTGTGTCTCGGTCGATCACCTGAACTTCACGCCAGCCGATGAGGTGCGCCTACTGGCAGAAGCGGGCGTGGTGGGCGTGATCATGGCCGCCATCGACTTCGCGGTAGCGCATCCGCGCCCGATCGCTGCGCGGGATCTGCTGGACCAGAGAATGACGCTCGGCATCGGCACCGACCTGTGTCCCGGCTGCTGGCTGACGAGCATGCAGTTCGTCATCGCGCTCGCGTGTCGTCTACAAGGGATGCCGGTGCAGGAGGCGATCCGCGCTGCAACGCTGGGCGCCTCCCAGGCGATCGACCGGCAGAACGAGATCGGCTCACTCGAACCAGGCAAGCTAGCCGATATCTTGATACTCGATATAGATCGTTTTGAGGATCTGGCCTACCGGCTGGGGCGCAATGCGGTCGAGACGGTCGTCAAGCGGGGCCGAGTTGAAGTGGAGCGTGAGGCGTGATCGACAGATCGGACGCCCGGCGTTACCGCATCGCGCACCTGCACCAGCCCGATGGCTGGCTCTCGCCCGCCTATCTCGAGGTCGGCGCCGACGGGGTCATTGTCTCGGTCAGCGCCGAGCAGCCGAATGACTGGTCCGGCGAGATCGATCAACTCGACGGTTACGTCCTGCCGGGCATGGTCAACCTCCACTCGCACGCCCACCAGCGGGCGCTGGCCGGCCGCACCGAGTTCGTCGGGGCGGATCCTGCGGCGAGCGCCGACGATTTCTGGGCCTGGCGTCACCGCATGTACGCGCTGGCAGGCGTGCTTAACCCCGACCAGTTCCAGGCGATCGCGGCACGCGCCTACCTCGAGATGCTCGAGGCGGGCTACACCAGCGTGGGCGAGTTTCACTACCTGCACCACGACCCATCTGGAAAGCCCTATGCGAATCCGGCCGAGATGTCGGAGCGCGTCATCGCCGCCGCAGATGCGACCGGCATCGGGCTGACACTGCTGCCGGTCCTGTATACCCACGGCGGCGTCGGCAAGCCGCCCACGTTGGGCCAGCGGCGCTTCATCTTCAGCGATGTCGACGATTTCGTGCGGCTGCTCTTCGATCTGGCGGAGCGCCTGACGGCTCGCCCGAACCTGCGACTCGGAGCCGCGCCGCATAGCGTACGCGCGGTCAGCGAGGAGAATCTGGCGCGCCTGATCGAGGCAGTCCCGGAGTGGTTGCCGGACGCGCCGATCCACATTCACGTTGCGGAGCAGACTGGTGAGGTGGAGGAGTGCGTGGCCGGGCTCGGTGCTCCGCCCGCGCGCTGGCTATTCGACCATTTCCCACTCGACGACCGCTGGACCTTCATCCATGCCACGCACTGTGAACCAGACGAATTGACCGAGATCGCCCGTCACGGCGTCACGATCGGGCTCTGCCCGGTCACCGAGGCCGATCTGGGTGACGGCATCTTCCCGCTCGTCCACTTCCAACAGGCGAATGGTCGCTGGGGCATCGGCTCCGACGGCAACACGGTCATCGACCCGGCAAATGAGTTACGTCTGCTTGAGTTCGGCCAGCGCCTGATTCACCAGCGCCGCGCGATTCTCGCCTCGCCCGAACAGGAGACCACAGCCCACGCCGGCCGCCTCCTGTTCGACCTGGCGCTGGCGGGCGGCGCGCATTCGCTGCGGCAGCCGGTCGGCACGATCCGGCCGGGCATGCGGGCCGACCTGATCGAGCTTGATCCAAACCATCCGGCGCTCACTGGCCACACACCCGCCACCATCCTCGATGCCTGGATCTTCAGCGGTCCCGCTGGCGCCGTGCGCAACGTCATGGTTGGCGGCCACTTGACCGTCCGCGACGGCCAGCACGTGAACGCCGAGTCGATCACGCGCAACTTCCGCGACGCGATGCGCGAGGTGGTGAAGGCGTTTGGGGGGTGAACTCCACCCGGTGATCCTTCAAGGTATTCCATGAAATGCTGGCTCTCACGTTGAACCGTAGTGGTGGGCGTCTTTGCCCGCCTTCGCGGAGAACTTCCCAACCTGTTCGGTAGGCACGCAACCAACTCGAATACCCGCCCCAGTCAACGACATTTGCGGTTCATCGTGCAGTGGCGGGCAGAGGCGCCCGCCGCTACGGAATTGGCGATGGGTGGTGCAAGTCCAGCCCGTTCGGGCGGGTACGGGCCTTGACTTCCAACATCTTTCGGAAGATAGTATAGACATTGGCAGGGAATTAGCGTGGAATTAGATGGTGGATTGACTGGGTTTAGGATAGACTTCCGGCCAGCACTGTAAGGAACCATCAACCATGACCGCGAAATTACCCACAAACATCGTCGAAAAGGCACATCGTGACTCGGTCACGAGACCGCTGAGTGAGATCGCACGCACGCTCGAACAGGTCCTGTCACGGCGACTGACGGCTGTGATCGTAGGCGTGAAGGATGGGAAGACCATCGCGCGCTGGGCATCGGGCAATACGGAGGAAATCCGCAACGACGAGACCGAACAGCGGCTCCGTACCACCTACCAGATCGTGTTGCTGCTGCTGCAATCACAGGACTCGCAGCAGACGGTAAAAGCCTGGTTTATCGGGCTGAACCCACAATTGGGTGACGTGTCTCCAGCCGAAGCAATCCGAAATGGGCAGCTGCAAGACGCCCTAGCCGCGGCGCGAGCGTTTATTGTCGGCGGCTAGTTGAATGAGCGACCCGTCGACCAGGCAACTCACGACACACTCGCTCGTAGCTGTTCCGCAGCCGAGCCATCCGGTTTATCGAATATCGCGGCTTGGCACCGATCCATTTGAGCCCGCCCCCTGGGAACATTGCGGTAATAATCGCTTCGACAATCCCCGCAGTGAATTCAGGATCGTCTACTGTGCCTCGGCGCGAGCAGCGGCGTTCGGTGAAACACTGGCTCGGTTCCGACGGTCACTATCGCTCTTAGCCTTGATGCACGATGTGGAGGATGATGAGGAATCGATTGAACAGGCGCTGGGTGAGTTGCTCGACCCGGCTGACGAGCGTCGCGGCGTTGTTCCGGTGGACTGGCGATTCAAACGTCAAATCGGTGAAACGAACCTCGATCCCGCGTTACTGTTTGCCGCGATTGCCGAGCCAGAGTCCGTTGCCTATCTGCGTTCGGCACTCGCTTCAATTGCCCAATCACTCGATCATGCCGATTTTGAACTGAGTGCGATCTTCAGCTCCAACCGCGTGATCACACAATACTGTGCCCGGCACGTCTTTGAGCTTCACCATGACGATGGTACTCCCAGGTTCGCGGGCATCAGCTATCCGTCTCGAATCAATCGGTACTGGACATGCTGGGCAATCTTCGACGACCGCGTGAAACACACTCCTGGGCTGACGTTAACC
The DNA here is from genome assembly GCA_963728335.1 of uncultured Chloroflexia bacterium. Classification (GTDB taxonomy): domain Bacteria; phylum Chloroflexota; class Chloroflexia; order Thermomicrobiales; family Thermomicrobiaceae; genus CALAGB01. Next base: position 762,748 of record CAVSJP010000002.1, on the reverse strand, counting down.
ACGATCGACCCACAGGATCCCGGTCTTCTTGAAGCGGCTCGGCTGCTCGACTTGAGCATCGAGGCCGTGCACGAAGGCGGCACGTATATTCGCCCGTGACGGACGAGATCCCCCTCTCCCACTCCTCCTCCCAACCCGTACAGTTCCGCCCTGTACTCCCTGCCTGACCTCCCCATCATTTCGGACAGGACCCTTGCTCTCCGCGTAACGCTAACCTGTCTTGAGTGATTTACCGGTTAGTGAACAGTTGGTTCATGACGATCGAGTAGCAAGGGGTATGGGCAGCATGGTGATGAAGCGAGTGCGACTGACATCGCCTGGGCGAGGTGAATCGCGACAGGTGAGCGGCGAGGAGTCGCCGGACGCGGCCCGTTGGGCCGGAGAGAGGGTGGATAAATCTTGGCGGGTCTCGCGGTTGACGCGAGCTGGATTGACGTTTGGCTTCACGCTGATGCTGAGCGGAATCTTTACCGGAACGACGCAGGCTGGCGGCGCGGCCCAGCCGCTCTTCGCGGGCTACAGTCCGCGGACCGACGGCACGACGGTCGTCTACCAGACGATTGGTGGTCCGGGCTGGACCGACGTCGTTGCCGCCAGTATCGCCGACCATAAACAGTTTCCGATCGCGATCGGAGATGGAGCGGCCGTCACGCCCGACATCGACGCGGGTACGGCGGTCTGGGTGCAGGAGAATCCGGACGGTAATCTCGACATTCGCGGCCGTGACGTCGAGGCGGCCACCTCCTTTTTGGTCGCGGGTGGAGATGGCAATGAAGTGCTTCCGGCGATCTCAGGATCACGCGTGGCCTTTGTTACCGGTCCGAAGACGGTCACGCCCGGTGCGGTGATGACACTGAAGGTCGTGAATTTGGCCGACAACAGCGTTCAGACGCTCGACTCGGCTCCAGTCGGCAACGGCTCTGGCGGTTTCCTGCAGCCGGCCATCAGTGGTGATCGCGTCGTCTGGGCTCGCTTGACGCAGATCGGCGACCACGTCGTTCACTGGCAGATGAAGACGCAGCGTCTGGGTGATGACTACTCGGCTCTGTGTTCGCCGAGGAGGATCTCGACATCGGCGGGTCCACTCGGCGCGCTGAGTACACCGAGCTTCGACGTTGTCGGTGACCGGCTCGTCTTCGCCTACGACCTCAACCTCTACAAGCTCGATCTGTCGACCGGGCACAGATGACCACGATCGTCGTCGGTGCAGGTCCGGACTTCAAAGCCGCCCAGGGCCCGACGACTGACGGACGCTACGTCTTCTGGCAGGACTACCGGGCCAGCGGCTCGGTTCAGACGCTGGTCGATCGGCTTCAGGCAACGACGCTGCGCTCCGACATCATGGGCTACGACCTGCTGACCGGGGCCGAGTTCCCGGTCGAGACGAACAACGGCTACAACGTCGCACCCGAGGTACGCAACGGCATGCTCGTCTGGGAACATCACCAGACGCTGGCCACCGACCCGACCGTCTTCGCGGTGCAGGTCGCCCGAATTCTGCCCGGAATCTACTTTCCCGAGACGGGTCATAGCCTGCAGGGTCGCTTCCTGACCTTCTGGCAGAACGATGGAGGGCTTCCGGTCTTTGGCTATCCGCTCACGGACGAGATGACCGAGAACGGTCGCACCGTGCAGTATCTTGAGCGTCAGCGCTTCGAATACCATCCTGAACTGGACGGCACGCCGTATGTCGTGGAGCTTGGCCTGACCGGTGTCGAGGATGCCCAACGGCGTGGCATCGCGGCCGGCACGCCGTTTCAGCCGCTCCCGGCCGGAACGACGAGTGACGGCGCGACCGAGTTCTTCCCGGAAACCGGTCACCGGCTCGGCGGGGGCTTCAAGACGTACTGGCACGCGCACGGCCTGAACATGGATGATGCAGGCGTCTCCTACCGGGAAAGCCTGGCGCTCTTCGGCTATCCGATCAGTGAGGAGTTCACCGATCCGGCTACCGGCTACACGGTGCAGTACTTCGAGCGGGCACGCTTCGAGTACCATCCGGAGAATCAGGAGCCGTACAAGATCTTGCTCGGCCGTCTTACCGCCGACACACTTGGGAAATAGCATACGTTCGAGAAGGCTTTCGAGAGGGCTTCGGAAGAGGGGCCCTCTCGTCCCCCATCCAAACTCGTCGACTACGTGTCGTCCATCACCGCGATGAAGCTCGGCCGTTGTCCGCGCGTGCCACGAAACGCGCGTTTTGTCTGCTGTGATGACGACATGTCCAATTAGCAGCCCCCAGGTTGACACGTACGCCTTTTGGCGTATTCTTGTTTTATCCGTATACCGTGATAGTAGCGGCGCCAACCATAGCTACGCGATTCGCAGATTCTGTTGCTGGCTCGCGTGAGCCGGGTAGCTGAAGTCGGATTCTGAAATTCAGCAAGTGGGGTCTCGGGGATCCCTTGCGCTGATTGCTGATGGTTGGTTGACGCTCGATGTGTGGTGAGTTCGCGAATGTTGATCGCGCCAATTCATGGAGACCGATGCAGAGACTCGCGACATCGAGCGGAGCGGCATGGAGCCAGATACGTCTCACCTGGCCGGTACCGGACGAGGAGGTGCGGCATCAGTCGATAATCAATGGGGAGATCTGGCCAGTTCGCGGATGAAGTTCCACGTGCTGGTCAATTTTGTGTCGTCAACATTGTAGGAGGTAGATGCAGTATGGATGACAAGGCATTTAAGCAATTGCGGGAAGAGGCGCTCTCAGGAGTTCTCACGCGCCGTCAGGTACTGAAACGCGCGGCCGCCCTCGGGTTGACCGCTCCAGCTATCGCGGCGTTGCTCGCCGCGTGCGGTAGCTCGAAGTCCACCCCGACAACGGCCTCCGCGTCGACCGCGACCAGCAGTAGTGGCGGATCGACGGCGACCTCGGCGGCAACCACCGCCTCGACCGCGACGTCGGCCAGCACCGCGACGTCTGCGGCGACCCCTGCGGCGACCCAGGCCAGCACCGGCGGCGGCCGGGGCAAGGGCGACCAGCTCAAGCTCCTCTGGTGGCAGGCGCCGACGATTCTCAATGGTCACCTTTCGCAAGGCACCAAGGACTTTGACGCCTCCCGCGTCGTGCTCGAACCGCTGGCAAGCTTCGACAAAGATGGCAAGCCGGTCCCGATTCTGGCGGCCGAGATTCCAAGTCTCGGAAATGGCGTTGCCGAAGACGGCAAGAGCGTCACCTGGAAGCTCAAGCAGGGAGTGACCTGGTCGGATGGTGAGCCCTTCACCGCCGACGACGTGAAGTTCACCTTCGACTACGTCTCCAACGAAGCGACCGCCGCCACGACCGCCGGCAACTACAAGGTAATCGACTCGGTTGAGTCGGTTGATCCCACGACCGTCAAGATCAACTTCAAGGATCCGACTCCCGGTTGGTATGGCGTCTTCTGTGGAGCCTACGGCTACATCCTGCCGCAGCATGTGCTGAAGGACTCGGTCGGTGCCGCGGCGCGCAATGCCCCCTTCAACCTCAAACCGATCGGCACCGGGCCGTATAAAGTCGATGAGTTCCAGGCGGGTGACCACGTCTCCTACTCGATCAACGACAAGTTCCGCGATCCGGACAAGCCCTTCTTCAAGACGGTCTACCTCAAGGGCGGTGGCGATGCCCCGAGTGCGGCCCGGGCAGCCATTCAGACGGGTGAAGTTGACTATTCCTGGAACCTGCAGGTTGAGTGGGGCGTGCTTCAGTCGCTCAAGGCCGACTCCAATCCGGGCGACCTGGTTATTGTGCCAGGCACCGGTGTCGAGCGCATTCTGGTGAATATGACCGACCCGAACAAGGACGTGAACGGCGAGAAGTCGAGCCTCCAGGCGCCGCATCCGTTCCAGTCCGATCTCAAGGTCCGGCAAGCCTATGCCCTGGCCATCCAGCGCGATGTCATGGCGACCCAGCTCTACGGCGATACCGGTACGGCAACCTCCAACATCCTGGTCGCGCCAACCGCCTTTACCTCACCGAACACCAGCTGGAAGTTCGATACAGCCGCGGCGAATCAGCTGATGGACGATGCCGGCTGGGCCAAGAGTGGCAGCGTGCGGGCCAAGGACGGCGTGCAGACGAAGATCGTCTACCAGACGTCGGTCAACTCCCTGCGCCAGAAGGAGCAGGAGATCGTCAAGCAGGGGTTCGCGCAGATCGGCGTGGATGTCACGCTGAAGACGGTCGATGCCAGCGTCTACTTCTCGTCCGACGCCGGGAACAACGACACGGCGAACCACTTCTACACCGACATCGAGATGTACACCAACGGGCCATCAACCCCGTATCCGTTGGACTACATGGTCTCGTGGTGGGGTGATCCCTCGAATATCAGCCAGAAGTCAAACTCCTGGGCCGGGAACAACACCGAGCGCTGGCAGAACGCTGACTACGACGCGGCGTACAAAGCGGCGCAGACGGAGTTGGATCCGCAGAAACAGGCGCCGTTGTTCATCACCATGAATGACCTGGTGGTCAATCAGGTGGTCGAGATCCCGCTGATCCAGCGCAACAATGTTGGCGGCGCCAACAAGAAGCTCCAGAATACGGAGTTCTCCGCCTGGGCGTCGGATCTCTGGAACCTGCAGAACTGGACGATGTCGAGCTAGTGCCTCCTCTGAGACCGCCCAGTCCTTCACGACAGAGCGGTCTCACTTATCACAGATGTGCAAGACTTCGACCCACCTCGCATTGAGGTGGGTCGTCTTTTGCGGCTCGCCTGGTGCCAGCGATGGATGGAGATCGCATGTCGTCCGGCGTTGTGGAAACCATTGCCTACAACCTGGCTCCCGACGTACTGCGATGTGAGATCGCCAACTTGCAGGACCGCGCCTACGGACCGTCGCCTCCAGCTCCTGGCGGCAGCCTTCCACCTTTGCATGACCGATCACTCAACGCCCAGTCGTTCTTCATACGCGCGGATGGGCGAATCGTCAGTTACGCGGGAGTAGTCACCAAGCGAATCGCGCACGGTGGCCAACGGTTCGTCGTCGCTGGGCTCTCCTGCGTCGCGACGGATCCCAGCTACCGACGCCAGGGTCTGGCCGCTCGCGTCACGGCGGCCGCCACTAGCTTTATCTCGCGTAGCGGCGTCGACTTCGGAGTCTTCACCTGCGCGCCGGAGCTCGTGCCGCTCTACGCAGGCGTCGGATCGTGGATGGTCGCCCCCGACGTACTCCTGATCGGCTCGACGGCCGCCGGTGCACTGACGAGTGCATCTCTCGGCGTCGTCGTGCTGATGCGGCTCTTCTCGGTGACGGCACATGCGGCCGCATCGACCCTGCTTAGCGGCACGATAGATCTCGATCTTCCACCCGGTCAATTCTGGTAGTCGGCCGTTGACCGGGAGTTCGGCTACACTGTCCCGAGAAACTCGTGAACGAACGTCAGGAAGGTATGGAAATGTCCGGATCATTCGCTCCGAAAATCAAGCAGGAACTCAACCACGTCGCCCTGAAGGTGACCGACATGTCGCGATCGATTCACTTCTATCACGATGTGATTGGTTTGCCGATCTCGCGCACGCGTGGGCCGGAGGGAAACCCGGACGCGGTCTGGCTTCCCGGCGTACAGCTGGTCAAAGGGGAGGCTGGTCTGAATCCGTCGGGCACGCTCGACCACGTGGCGCTCGGCATGGACAACGTCGAGGAGCTCTGCCAGCACCTGGATGCGTCCGGTGTCAAAGTCGACCGGCCACTCTCCGAAATCGCCGGATCCGACGGCAAGCCGTTCGCGCTGGCCGCCTTCTACTACGATCCGGACGGCAACCGCGTCGAGGTCTTCAAGTACATCTAGTGGCTCATCCGCCATCAGATCGGCGCCAGTTCGAAGCCTGGTCTGATGGCGGGACGAAGCAGGTCACAGGCCGGAAAGCATAGGTATGGCCTTTCTCCGGGCACTGCGCGCACGTCACCTGGCCATCCTCTGGGTCAGTCAGGTCCTGTCGGCAATCGGAGATAACTTCTACGCCATCGCCATCGTCTGGATGGCCATCAACCTGGCCGGCAGCGGCGCTGGACTGGTCGTGGCGGCGCAATCGATCGCCGGGCTCCTCTTCGGCCTGCTTGGTGGTGTCTACGCCGATCGCTGGAACCGCCGCAGCACCATGATCGGGGTCGACCTGATCCGGGCGTCCGCGGTCGGCACGCTGCCGGTGCTCTCTGCCCTCGGCCGGTTGCAACTGTGGCACATGGCCGCCGCCGGGGTGATCATCGGTGGCCTCGGAGCACTCTTCGATCCCGCCCTCCAGGCGAGTCTTCCAACGCTCGCCGGTGACGCACAGGTCCTCCAGGCAGCCAACGGGCTGATGGACATGACCAGGAGACTGGCACGGGCAGTCGCGCCGAGTCTGGTGGGTCTGCTGGCGGCACTCCTGCCGGTGTCCCAGTTCTTCACGCTGGACGCGGCCAGCTTTGTGGTCTCTGCCATCGCCGTTGCCTCCCTGAGTCGGCATTTTTGCTGGCAGCCCGAGCGGCGCAGCGACAGGGGGCGCGGTGTCAGCGGGATTGTGCAAGAGATCGGCGAGAGCGCCAGGTTGGTCTACGCGCACCAGCCGCTCACCTGGGCACTTGCCGGATTGGGCATCTCCAACCTGGCCTGGAGCTTGGCATTTCTCGTCGGCGTGCCACTCCTGGCCAAGAATGAGCTGGCCGGCTCGATTGGTGCCTTTGGACTGATCGTCGGCACCTATGGCGCGACCAACGTGATCGGCAATCTGGTCATTGGAAGTCTGACGATCCACCGTCGCGTCGCAATGCTCTTCGCCGGACGGCTCGTCATGGGGGGCGGCTTCCTGCTGCTGGCAGGCGCGCACAGCGTGGGGATGGCGATGATCGGGTCCGGCATTGCCGCCTTTGGCGGACCGATGGGAGACCTGGTCCAACTCACCATGATCCAGACTGATTTCCCGAGCGACCAGATCGGTAAGGTCTATAGCTTTCGCGCCACGATCGCGATGGTCGGAGGATCGATCGGACTGCTCCTGGCGGTGCCGTTATATGCGCGCGTCGGAGAGCCGCTGATCATTGGCGCCTGCGCTGTTACCATGCTGGTGGTTGGCGCGGCGGGGTTCGCTCGCTTTGGGGTAACCGAGCCCGACGTACCAGTGCCGGTGGAATAGTTCATTCAACCGCTCGGCTGTCGATTTCCGTTCGACGCACTCGACCATGGGCAGAGGCTGTTGACCCAAACGGAAGCCTGGCCGTGCAGGCGGGAAAGGACTCGATGATGACCCAGAAGATCAGAACCTTTCTGTGGTTCGATAATCAAGCCGAAGAGGCGTCGAACTTCTACGTCTCGCTATTCAAGAATTCGGAGATTCTCAGCGTCAATCGCTATGGCCCGGCTGGTCCTGGTCCCGAGGGAACCGTCATGACGACGTCCTTTCTCCTCGATGGACAGGAGTTCATCGCGCTAAACGGTGGCCCGATCTTCACCTTCAATGAGGCCATCTCGCTGTCGATCGACTGCGCGTCGCAGGCCGAGGTCGACCACTTCTGGAACAGCCTGTCGGAGGGCGGGGAGCCGAGCCAGTGCGGTTGGCTGAAGGATAAGTTCGGGCTGTCGTGGCAGGTCGTTCCCTCCATTTTGCTGGAGATGTTACAAGACGCCGATGCGGAGCGTGCCTCACGGGTGACGCATGCGATGCTGCAGATGAGCAAGATCGACATCGCCGCGCTCCAGCGAGCCTACGACGGGGAGTAGCCGAGACAACAGGGCTGGGGGTAGAGGCGTCAGGGCAATTTCTTGTCTGCCTCTTCCTCTCAATCCTGCAATCCGGCGTGATATAACCTGATGCTTTTGTAAGCCCGCACACCTATACGTACGTCTTCCCTCAACCCCACTCAGTGAGTACAGTTGGCAGGTAATCCCAGGGCAGGGGAAGTTGTCGCACGACGGAACTCACTGCGGTTTATCGAACCAGACGGACCGGGGGATATAGGCGAGTCGGCGGCGGCCGTGCGTTGTAAGCGCGCCTCGACGATTCCTCGGACGACCCATCATCCTGATCATTGATACCAATCCACCCGTCTTCCGTCTGATGCGCACCTTTCTCTCCTCCGGGCAGTTCGTGCCGATTATCTGTTCGGATCCCGAGGAGGCCGATCAGATGGCCCGGTAACGCCGCCCCAATCTGATCGTGCTCGGTCTCCGATTACCAACCGTTGACGACAACGGCCACGTCCTGGCTCGTCTCCGGGACGACCCGTCGCCGCCGGCGTCCTCGTCGCCAAGGCACACAGGACGACCGGCCCAGCCAGACGTTCGCGGCACGCCTTCGCTGTCCCGCGCTCGCAAATCGATTCGTCTGTATGTTCCCTGGAGGGCAATGATGCACGGAAAATCTCCTGAGGCAGCGGCTCCGGACTCCCTGGTGTCTCGCAGAGTAGGGAAGCAGGCGAGACATTCGCCGCGTACGTTGAGTAGGTGGCCCCAAGGTGACGGTGCATCTCGATTCTTCCCGTATAGCACGGTAAAGGGTTCAACGTGGCCGCGATTATCTACCTTCGTGATGGAACTCAACGACACCTGCCTGACGCCTATAGCGTGGCCGAGGAAGTTCTTTGCAGCAGGGTCCTGATGGAATCGGCGATTGTCTGCCGCGATCGGTACGGACTCATCCTGGCCCATTTCGAACGCAGTTCGGTGCTGGGCTATCGCCGTCAACTCAAGCGAGAATTTGTCGATCACATCACCGACCCTGACCCCGCACGATCATCCCCGGTCGTGGCCGGAGCCTCCGGGTCATCCTGACGTCGATCATCACGATCGAATGAGGACCGCCCAGCGCGGCCCTCCTCTTCTCGCCGTACTATTCTCCCGGCACATCGGCTACGACTGGGCTGCGCTCCGTCTCTTTCTGAAAACTCGTGCGCACATACATGATCAGGGCCGGAATGAGGGTCAAGCCCGAGGTGATCATGGCTGCGCCGATTGACACGGCGCTGCCGATCAGGCCGATCAGCGGACCACCGACGATCTGCCCGAGCGCGTCGAGTTGGCTACTCATCGAGAAGACCGTGGCCCGAACCTTCGGCTCGAGGCTCTGGTTCGTCCAGGCGGTGAAGAGCGGCTGATTGGCAACGCGCATCGAATAGGCCACCCAGTAGGTTGCCAGGCCCAGAGCGAAGCCACCGGCGACGCCGAACCCCATGACACTGAGCGCTAGCACGACGTTGATCCCGAGCAGCATGCGTGTCACCTTGACGTGACTGCGCGTGTCGACCCGTCGCACCGCGAATTCGGTGACGAACAAGCTCAGAATCATCGCGCCAGTGTTGATCACCCCGAACCAGACGATCGGGCTGAGATGACCGACTGATGGGAAGCCGAGATTCGCCAGGAAGTGCGCCTCCCACAGGCGGTCGAAGGCCTCCGACGCCATGCCGTAAAAGAGCCCGATGCCCAAGATCGTGATCAGTACCGGCCGTCCGCGAATCACCCTCATCCCGCGATAAAACGTCCGCTTCATCTCGGCGAATGGCAGCTTCTCCGGGTGCGGGGTGGGGTGGAAGTTGTGTTCCTTCATGACCAGTACCATCAGCAGGCCGAGGCCGACCATGCAAATTCCGGAGACAACGATCGGCACGTTGACCCGGATGCTCGCCAGGCCGACACTGATGAGCATCCCGGCGATCGAGGCGACCTGACCAATCTGCGCCGCGCGCAGATAGAGACGGCCGGTCTGCTCCTCGTCGTTCAGCTCATCTGCGATCCAGGCCTCGCGTGCGCCACTGGTGAAGGTGTAACCAACCCCCCAGATGACCTGTGCGATCAGCACCGTCGCGAAGAGCGGGATGGCCCCTTCGAAGGCGAAGCCGATGCCGATCAGTATCAGTCCGATGATGACCGAAACGCGACGACTACGAACGTCGGCCACGATGCCGGTCGGGATCTCGCACAGGAAGATGGATCCCTCCAGGACGGTACCGACCAGGAGCAATTCAAAGGCGTTCAGCCCGACCGTGGAGAAGCGATAGACCGCGGTGTAGGTCGCGAACATCGTGAAGAGCAAATCGAATATGCCCACCAACAGCAGGTACACGCGGGCTGGGGATCGCGAGAGCGAATGCATCCTCTACCACCATCATACGAGCCGTTCCTCGCCCACCAGTATCACCTGGCTCACGGACGAAGAACCGCGCAGTTGTCATGTTCAAGCTGCATGGGAAAGCGCCAAATAGGCCCGCGAACGCACGTTCGCGTTCACAGCCGGTTCAGCGTGTTGGCATGTCGCTCCAGAAACCGTGGAGACGACTCAATTAGAGGATTGACATCCGCTTTGCTCGCCTTTCGCGCAAGGCCGAGAGTAACTGCCTGCACTATACCTGATTTCCACTGAATCACGAAGCATCCAAAGAAGCAGTGAGGGCCGCCAGCGGAGTCGCTGGCGGCCCGGAGGACGGGAAGGAGATCGGATCGTAGGTTATTTGCTTGCCAGTCCAGTGGTCGACGCTGGGAGTCCGCTCACGCCGTCAATTGAGCTCAGGCTGCCGTCGGCATGCACGGCAAAGGCGCCGATGCCACCGACTCCGTTGTTGACGTAGAGGAACTGGCTGTTGTTGCTCAGCGCCATGTCGATCGGATGAGTGCCCGCACCCGTATCGGCCGTGATGCCATCACTGTTGAGTATCGACAGGCTGCCGTCATGGCCGATTGAGTAGCCGGTAATCGAGTGCGAGGCCGCGTTGGCGGTGTAGGTGAAGCGGCCGTTACCTGTGATCACGAGCCAGCAGGCCGCGGCCTGGTTGGTTGGCTGGGCGTCAGTGATGGGCGAGATCGTGCCATCGTGCGAGACCGCGTACGGCGTCACGAACCCGGACGCTTCGGAGACGATCAGGTGTCCACGGCTGTCGAAGGCGAAGCCGTAGGGGACGCCGGCGTTCGACGCGAAGGTCTGGGCCGGGCCGGCAACGCCATTGTGATTGACCACGAAGCTATCGAGCGTGTTCGAGCCTTTCCCCGCGACCACCAGGACCCGGCCGTCCGGCGAGAAGCCAACCTGTACCGGGGTCGTGCTGGAAGTGGACTGCGTCGAGCCGCCGATCGCGTGCAGTTCACCGTGGTTATCGAGGCGGAATCCGGAGATATTCGGCGTTCCCCCCGCGTTGAGGACGTAGAGGAGGTCGTCGTTCAGCGTCAAGCTGACCGGCATGGTGCCACCTGACGCGATGGTGTCGACCAGGGAGAGCCCGTGCCCGGTGACGCGGAAGCTGGAGATGCTATCACTTCCGGCATTGACCGCGAAGAGCCAGCGACCGTCGTTACTCAGGATGATCGCGCCCTGCGAGCCGAGTCCGGTGCCGGTGCCCTGGCCGCCAGATTCGACGTAGCCGTCGAGGTGAAGGCGGCCGTTCCCGGCACGGTCAAAGACGGCGATACGGTTGACCGCCGTTTCGTTGGTGATGGTGTAAACCTGACCGGCGGCGCCCTGATTGTGATCGTCATCGCGACCATGCGCGCTGGTGGATCCGGCCAGCGCGGCAAACGCGGTCGTGACCAGCGCCACGACAAAGAGCCAGCGAATTGAGTGGGTTATGCGAACTCTTGACATGCTAACCTCCTGAACTCGACCATTATTCGATGATGACCGGGATGTTCCGTGTCTCCTTCTCCCTCCGCGAGCCGCTGCAACGGAATACCGTCGACCGGTACGTGTCGCTACTCTGCGCCGGTCGTCTTACGCAGTTCTTACGAGCCTGAACAGGGCGTGAACGTTGCGATGGACACTCCAGGGCGCCATCAGCGTTCAACGTCAGGCGTTCCCCGCGTTACATTTTCTTTAGCGTTCACATTCAGGTTAGAATCGGCACGAGAGGAAGAGGTGAGAGCGTGACGGAGCGATGCCCGTTCTGCGGTCAATCGAGCGGTGTCATCTGGGTTCGGTCGCACGAGCAGTGCGCGGCCTGCGGCCAGGTGATCGTTCCCTGCTGCAACGGAGAGACGGCGTTCACTTCCACCGTCGTGCAGCCGGTGGCACGTCGTCCGTCTCAACCAGATCCGATCCCGGCTTCGAACCATGCAAACCAGAGGAAGGACGCCTGATCACATGTTCCGTCGCACGATTCTGGTGGCCACGACGAACCCAGGCGTCTCGAGCTTTGTCCGTCGCTACGGCATGCGCATGGGGGCGGGCCGTTTTGTCGCGGGGGAGACCCTCGACGAGGCTGTTGCGGTCCTACGCCGCCTCAACCAGCAAGGGCTCGCCACCAACACCACCCTGCTGGGCGAGGGCGTGCGCGACGAGTCGATGGCCACGGCAGTCGTCGATGAGTACGAACGCGTCCTCGATCGCATCGCGGAAGAGCAGCTCCGGACCAATATCGCCCTGAAGCTGACGCATCTGGGACTCGACATCAGCGAGGAACTGGCCTATCGCAACCTCACCCGGCTGGTCGACCATGCCGCGCAGGAGAACAACTTCATCCGCATCGACATGGAGGAGTCGGCTCGAGTCGACCCGACGCTGCGCATCTACCAGCGCCTGCGCGCGGAGGGCTACGAGAACGTCGGCACGGTCCTGCAGGCCTACCTCTACCGGACACAGCGAGACCTTGGCGAACTGCTGCCACTAAACCCGAACCTCCGGCTGGTCAAGGGCGCCTACCTCGAACCACACAACCTGGCCTATCCAGACAAGGCGGACGTCGACCGGAACTACATGCGGCTGGCGGAGCGCATGCTCAGCGGCGGTGGCTACACGGCTATCGCGACGCATGACGAGAAGATTATCGACTACGTGATCAACTACACGCGCGGCTTGAACATCAGTAGCGATCGGTTCGAGTTCCAGATGCTCTACGGCATCCGGTCACAGTTGCAGCTCGACCTGGTGCGTCAAGGGTACAAAGTGCTGGTCGCCACACCGTTTGGCCGCGAGTGGTACTTCTACCTGATGCGCCGTTTGGCCGAGCGCCCGGCGAACGGCTTCTTCCTGCTGCGAAACCTGATCCTGAAGTAGCCTGGTCGAACCCGTCACATTGCCGCACCCCTCCCGGTTGAGTAGACTCCACAGGCACGGTCGAGAGGGCCGTTTATTGGAGTGAGAACCCGTGAATGACGAGCGTCCAGTCGCCAGGCTGGAACGGAACGCAGAAATCCCATTCGTCCGAATGCAAGGTCTTCCGCTGTCCTGACGAATTCGCGCAGAGGACAGCGGAGGAGGGCGCAGACGGTGACCTCCTCCCAGTAACACTGGGGGTTCAACGTCATGCTCAAAAGGGTTCGAAATCGTTCATCGCAGATCGATAGCACTCGATCGCGACCACATCTTCACGACACAACCGATTCACCGGGAAATCACCGAACGCCACGAAGGCGACGTCGTCTCTACGTCAACCGAACGGGGCTCTGGCGGCACGCCGACTTTCTGCGGTTCTGGGCGGCCGACGCCGTGTCGGAGACCGGCTCGCAGGTCACGATATTAGCGCTCCCGCTTCTGGCCGCTCTCTCGCTCGGCGCCACTCCCGCGCAGATGGGGGTGCTGATGGCTGCCGGAACGGCTCCCAATCTCATCGTCGGACTGTTCGCCGGTGTTTGGGTCGATCGCGTTCGCCGCCGTCGCCTGATGATTGCGTCCGATTTCGGTCGGCTGGCGTTGCTGCTGACGATTCCGATCGCGTGGATTCTTGGCGACATACGCTTCGAGCTGCTCTATCTGGTGACCTTCCTGAGCGGCGCCTTGAAGGTCTTTTCCGACGTCTCCTTCACATCCTATCTTCCAGCGCTCGTGGGACGGGAGAATCTGCTGGAAGGGAACAGCAAGCTGCAGTCGACCGCGTCCCTGGCTCAGGTGCTGGGACCTGGCCTGGCAGGAGTGCTGGTTGGAGTGTTCGGAGCCGCCTATGCGATCTTCATCGACGCGCTGAGCTTCCTCGTCTCTGCGCTCTTCTTGCGACAAATTCGGGCTCCCGAAGCCAAACCAGACGTGACTGTGGGTCGTCCACCCGTGTTCACGTCGATACGGCAAGGGTTTGCTCTGGCAGTCGGCAACCCGGTCCTCCGCGCGATGTTCTTCAGCGCGGCGATGACGGCATTCTTTGGCGAAGTCTTCCTCGCCGTATACGTTCTGTACATGGTCAACGTGATTGGACTGAGTGCCGGTGTCGTCGGTCTGGTCTTCGCCATGGGCGGCTTGGGCGCGCTGATCGGGGCGACACTCGCCGGCCCGATTGCACGGCGCATTGGCGTCGGCCCGGCGATCATCACGGGTCGCATCATGTTCGGTTTGTGTGGTGCCCCGGTGCCGCTCGCTGTATTGGTTCCCTCGATCGCCTTTCCGCTGGTGGTGACCGCGGAGTTCCTGCAGTGGCTGATGCTGGTGATTGCAGAGGTCAACTCGCTGAGCCTGCGCCAGGCGATTACGCCTGATCGCTATCTGGGACGGATCAACGCAACCAGCAAGTTCCTCGTGGGCGGCTCGCTTCCGCTCGGGGCGCTACTCGGCGGACTGTTGGGCAATGTCATTGGCGTCAAGGCGACACTTCTGGTTGGTATTGTCGGCTTCGTGTTCGCCGCGTCGTGGGTCTATTTTTCGCCGCTGCGTCATATGCATGAGCAGCCGGACGCGCTCGAGATCGACGACGAGGTGACAAATCGAGAGGCAGTCGTGGCCAATTGACGCGCTCAAGCCTGACTGCTACGTTGAGCGTCGTGAAGGGCGACATTTGCAGCGGATGAATTGGGCCGAGACTGGCGGGACACCCATCGACGCCACACAAAAGTGACGGGAGCATGCTATGGAGCTGACACGCGTTCTCTGGGATGAACAGGATACCGTCGGCATTATCACCCTGAATCGGCCAGAGCGATTGAACGCGATCGACCTGCAGACGATTGTGGAGGTCGACTACCTGGTCGAGCGCTCCTGGAACCGGGATTCGGTCCGTGCTCTGATCATCACCGGCGCCGGGCGCGCCTTCTCGGCCGGAGCCGATGTCAAAGAGTGGAGCTCGGAAAGCGGCGGTGAGGCCGAAGAGGACATGGACGGCTGGGCGCTCCGCATGCACCGCTTGATGTCGCGCCTCTATCGCATTCCCAAGCCGGTTATCGCCGCGGTCAACGGCGTCGCCGTGGGCGGCGGTTGCGATCTCAGCCTGGTGGCCGATTTCCGCATCTGCTCGACCAGCGCGCGATTCGGCGAGGTCTACATCCGGGTCGGGTTCTCGCCCGATGCCGGCGGCACATTCCTGCTGCCGCGCCTGATCGGCCCGTCGAAAGCGGCTGAACTGATCTACACAGGGCGGATCATCGACGCCCAGGAAGCGGACAAGCTCGGGCTGGTCAACGCGCTGGTCGAGCCGGATGATCTGATGTCGACGGCCATGGAGTGGGCCACGCGGCTGGCCTCCGGCCCGACGGTCGCGATTGGACTGGCCAAGGAATTGATTCGCCAGAACGCTGAACTCGCCTTCGAGGACGCGCTACGCAATGAGCGCCGCGCGGGCCAGATCTGCGGCGGCACGGACGACCACAAAGAGGGCCTGCGCGCCACGGTCGAGAAGCGCCAGCCGCAGTTCACCGGGCGGTAGACGTCTGGCAGTGGCGTAGCGCCCCACCCCGATATTCGAAGCGCAGAAACACCATGGAGTGGCCGGACCTGTGCCGGCCAACGGCCGTTCGCGGGAGGGCAGAAGCGCCCTCCGCTACGTCCGTTTGCAGCGTACCCGACATCGATCGATGTCAGTGACGGTCGTCGACCCCGCCGTTGCCGGCCAGCCTAGCACCGGTAGGCGGGCTTGGCGCCGATCCCTCGCATGAAGCGGTCTTTCAGGATGACCGGATCGAATTCCGGGTGGAAATCGCTCGACTTCGCCGCGACGCTCGCGCCGATGAAGGCGGGCCTGTCTGACCAGAGGGCCTGGCGCACCAGGTGCGTGAAGTGATCGTCATCGCGCGCCCAGTCGCTGTTCTTGATCCCAGAAGCCACGGCAACTTGCGCCAGATCGGTCGTCGCCGCAGTCGGCGTCACCTGCGAGCCGGTCATCTGATAGCAGCCGTTGTCCCACACGACGATCGTCAGGTTGGGGGGCGCGAGCATACCAACCGTCGCCAGGCTGCCGAGGTTCATCAGCAGCGAGCCGTCTCCTTCGAGCACGATGACCTGGCGCTCGGGCTGGGCCAGCGCGACGCCAAGCCCAATTGGTACGGCCATACCCATGCTGCCGAGCATGTAGAAGTTCTGGGGACGGTCACCGGCCCCGAAGAGGTCGAAATTGGCGTTGCCGATACCACCGATCACGGCCTCGCCGTGATCCAGCAGGCCAACCAGGCGCTCGGTCAAGCGCATGCGATCAAGTACGTTGGAACGGATAGCAATCGTCTCGATAGTCTGCATGACGTCAATTCCTTTCAGGGTTGGGAAATGATTCAGGCCGCCCGGTTACTGGAGGCCGAACCTGGTGCGGTCTTGCCGCCGGTAAGCATGGGAGAGACGATCAGTGCCGCCGGGTGCTGGGTGTTGAAGCACTGCGCGGCCATGCGATCGACCAGGAACTCGACGCGATCGATGTCTTCGAGCGTGGTGTGCGGAATGCTCAGCCCCTCGAGCGTCGAGCGCAGTACGCGCGTGATCGGTGTCTGCACCGGGTTGAACTCGCCGAGGATGCCCCGCTCGGTGATGATCATCAAGATCGGAATCTGATATGGAGCGGCGAGCGAGGCGAGGACGTTCGCAATGTTGCCAAAGCCGCTGCTCTGCATCAGCGTGACCGAGCGAACGCCGGCCATGGCGGCACCGCACGCGATGGCCAACGCCTCGTCTTCCCGGGTCGCGGTGAAGCTCCGTATCCCAGCCTGCGATTCGAACCCATGAATCAGCTTGGCGAGTGCTCCATCCGGCACATAGCTGACTAATCCCACATCTTGCCGCAACAGGCGATCGAGCGTGATCTCAGCCCAATTCATTTAATGTCTCCGTTCACCGTGCCCACCATGGGCCTCGCGCGACTCCTCGTTCGTGTTTCTCTCGAAGAGCGCTGACAGGGAGCCTAGCAACGTTGTGTAACAACCACGTTAACGCGGCCGGCGAGACTCATATCTGGTCGTCATGTGTGAACAACTCTTCGCCATATCGGCCGGGTTGTACGCAAACCGCGTTCCAATCGAATAGGTCATGCTCTTTCCCGATCGCTACTTGTGCTGAGAGAACAGCCACGTGAAGAAGTCGGGGACCGGCGTCGGACTGTTCAAGATGGTGTAGGGTGCCAGCCAGGCGCCATGTCCTCCGGTCGGTGAACTCGGTGTACTTCGGGTTACCGCCCGCGGCGCGGATCGCCTGGATCATGTCACGCGATCCCGCTGACCGGCACGATGTCGTCATCGGCGCTGTGAAAGGCCCAGATCGGCAGGTCAACCAGGCGATCCGCCTTACTCGGATCACCGGCCCCGGCGATGGGCGCCACCGCCGCCCAGTAGTTCGGCCAACGCTCGGCGGCTTCCCAAACGCCATAGCCGCCCATCGAGAGGCCGGTCAGGTAGAGCCGCTTTGCGTCGATCTGACGTATGCGAGCTGGAGCGTATCGACGATCTCTTTGGACATACGCATGACGTCGTTCGGCTGGCTGGCCATGATGTAGGAGCCGTAGTTGGCTGGGACGTCGACGAACCGCGCGGGAGTGAGCGGCTGCGGGATGACGACGAAACAGGGCCAGCGTCCCTGGACGTCTTCGCTGTACTGGCCAGGAAAGCCGGGTCCCCAGACCTGTGCGTAGGGATCGTCTACCGTCAAATGGCGGTTTTGCGCGACCGTATTGGTGGTGACGGCGCGTTCGCCGCCGCCCTCCAGCAGCAGCACCAGCGGATATTTCTTCTTTGGCGTGAAGCCTTGAGGCAGGTATAGGTAGAACGTCATGGAGAAGCCGAGCGGCTCCTGCGCCTCACAGGTCAGGTACTGGTCGATCGGTCCCTGCTCGCAGCCGATTTTCATACCGTTCGATTCCTGCGCGAGTGCCGGTTCTACGATGGGCATCGCCGTTGGAGTCGCCGCCGGGGTCGCTTGAGGGACCGGCGTCGGCGTGGCTTGAGGGGTCGTCGTCGGAGTCGCTTGCGGGATCGGCGTCGGAGTCGCGGTCGGAGCCAGTGTTGGCGACGGCGTCCTGATTGGTTCCGGCGTCCCGGTAGGCGTCTGCGTCGCCGTCGTCGCGACCATGACCGGCCCAGCGGGATTCTGAGACGTCGCCGGTGAGGTCACACCGGATTTCGACGCCGTCACGTCGGCGATCGCGGTCTGTTGGTTCGCCGACGAGAGGTGCTGAGGCACCTTCACCAGGTCGATCATCACGACAATGACGATAACCGCGGCAACGGCAAGCGTGTAGCGAACGGATCGTCTCAAACTAATTCCCGCCAAATATCATTCGCGTTCACAGAACACGGACGCGGCCGGGCAGTCTGATCGATCTCGGTAGTGATGTCACAGTTCAGCATGACCGGAGAATTTGACCCGCGAGATATGTCCTGTGCCTCGTCATGGTCTGGAGTGAACAAGAAGACGATAACGAACCTCGAGTCTCTCGATCCTAACCGGAAACAAACCTGCTAATCCTCAATATGGGCGGCCTTCTCTACCGGCGGCCAGGTCGCTTGCGCCGATTGGCGCTGTTCGGCACGGCGTGCCGGACGTGACAAGAGGCCGAGCGCCCGGGTGCGAACCCAGTACCAGGGACCGAAATCGGCTGGAAGCAGCGCGGGACGTCCGATGAGACGGCTGAAACCGGGCGTGTAGAGCAGCGCCGCGCAGATCGCCGACGTGATAGACGCCACAATAAACCAGACACCGAAGACTCGGATCGCGACCGGCCAGCCGAGCAGCAAGTGCGGTGCGATGAACTGCAGCACGTCGTTGAGCACAAAGGCGTGAATCAGGTAGATGCCGAAGGAGCTGTCGGACAGCAAGTGCACGAAGCGACGTCCGTAGGGTGTGCCGTTTGCGCTCAGATGCGAGGCCCAGACGCATCCCGCCCAGTAGAGGAACAGGATGAAGGTGAAGGCGTAGATGACCATGACCGGTTGGAAGACATGCGAGGCGTAGCCCATCGAGAAGTGCTGCACGTGCAGCGCGATCGCGTAGCGTCCCCAGAGAGCTGCCAGGCCGACCGCTGTTCCCGCCAGGACCAGGCCGGAATGTCGCAGCACGAACGACTTGAGCTCATCGAGATAGAGCGCCGCGAACGCCCCGATCAGCACGTAGAACTGGTACTCCGGCAGCATGCGCCACTGATACTCATTCAGCCACTGACCCAAATGGGTAGTGCTGAAGCTGCCAGCTGCCACGTAGTTGAAGTCGAAATACATCAGGGCGAGCTGCACCACGGCGCTGATGCCCAGGACGCGCCAGGGATAGGCCCGGTATTTCGTGACGAACCAGAGCAGCAGCGGCAGCGCGATGTAGAACTCGATCGTGAGCAAGATGTAGTAGAGCTGGTACGACGCGTTCCCGGTCAGGATGTCGGCGATCGCCGTGTGCAGCCAGTAGCCGACATCCGTGTGCGGCACGTCGAAGTAGACATAGAAGAGGCTCCAGACAACGTACGGAACGACGACGCCAAGTCCGCGCTTACGCCAAAATGTCTTGAGTTTCAAAGGTCGCTTGGTGTAGTTGTGCACCATCACCAGGGCGGTCAGCGAGAGGAAGACCTCCCGCGTGAAATGGAGGGCGGAGACCGCCCCGTTCTGGATCTCGGCGCCGATCTGCGTCGAGTTGAAAACGACGGTGAAAGCCGTGACATGGACCGCGACGACCGACAGGGCGGTCACCACCCGCACGAGATCGAGCTCGTGCAGGAAGGAGCGGGATCCGCGTGTCACTTTGGCTGACATCGATGTCTACCTCTTCTGCGTGGTCGTGGCAAGCGGCATGGCTATCACGCTACCCCGTAGCGCACGCTCCGCGTACGCGGCTCCGGCGAGACGCCAATCAGGTGCCGCCGGATCTTGCCGGTCTGAGATCGCGGCAGCTTGTCAACGACCACGAAGCGGGCCGGAAGCTTGTAGGCGCTGAGTTGACGCGCCAGGTGCTCCCGGATGCTCGGAATCGGATCGACGCCGTCGTTATTCTCGAGCACCATATAGGCGACCGGGCGCTGGCCGTAGATCGGATCTGGCTCGCCAATCAGCGCGGCGTCCCGCACGTACGGATGCGCCAGCAGGATCTCCTCGACCTCGCGCGGCGCGATCTTCTCGCCGCCCCGATTGATGACCTCCTTGAGGCGACCGGTAATGAAGAGGAAGCCGTCGTCATCCAGGTAGCCGAGGTCTCCCGTACGGAACCAGCCATCCTGGAACGAGGTAGCTCCGGCGCCATTGTCGTAGGCGTCGATCACGCTCGGTCCGGAGATGCAGACTTCTCCTTCATGGCCGATCGGAACGTCCTGCAGGCCGCCGATTGGGGTTTCATCGAGTGGGCGGCAGACGCGGATTGAGACGCCAGCCGGTCGACCGACCGAGCCGGGCTTGTAGCGCTCTGGCGGAGCCGGATTGGCGGCGACGGTGGCCGCCGCTTCGGAGAGTCCGTAGGTCTCGATGACTGGAATGCCGAAGCGTTTCTCGAAGGCCATGAGCTGAACCAGCGGCAGCGGGGCCGAGGCGGTTCGCACGAAGCGCAGCTTCCCAGGCAGCCAGGCCGGTGGATCGGTCTGCAAGAGCACCGCGACGATCGTCGGCACGATGCTGGCCCAGGTGATCTCGTGCTGCTCGATCCAGCTCCAGAAGCGGCTGCGGCTAAACCGTGGTGCGACAACCAGTTGGCCGCCCGCCATCATCGTCGTGCACAGGCTCACCACCGGCGCGTTGATATGGAAGAACGGAAGCACCGACAGCCCCCGGTCCTCCGTCGTCAGGCGATGGCTGATGCGGATCTGATCGGCCGTCCAGGCGAACTGGTCGGCACACAGCTTGACGCCTTTGGGTGTTCCGGTGGTGCCCGAGGTCGTCAAGCGCACCGTTCCCTGATCCTGCGGACCGGGCGTACCCAGCGACGCGGTGGTGCCGGGCTCACTGGCCCAGCGCAGCACCAGTTTGTCCAGTTCGTCACGTGTGACGATGCGTTCGATCGCGTCGCCAAATCCACGCGCCGCCGCGGGCTCCTCTGTAATAACAACGTGAGGCCGGTAGGTCTCAACCAGGCGCGCCTTCTCGCTGTCGGTCGCCTCCGGCGAACAGGGCACCAGTTGATGCGACGCGGTCAGCGACGCCAGCCAGACGATCGCGGCGCTCATCCCCCCGGGAAGTGCGAGCGCGATGCTGCGCGACTCTGGCCCGAATTCTCGCTGTAATCCACGCACGGCCTTGAGAGTCTGCAAGTAGGTGAGTGAGTGGTTGGTTTCGATATCATGAATGAATGTCGCGTCTGGCTGGGATCGAGCCCAATGATCCAATCGCTCGGTGATCGAGGGGGCTCCCATACCCCGTCCTTTCTACTCACATCCCAATCCCTCTCGTTGAGAGACGGGAACAACTCGCATCAGCGCATCATGAGCAATGCCCTGCCGCGAGTGGTCAGAGTTATACGTTGTCTCTTCGGACACCGCCGTTGAAATCAGACATGAATC
Source organism: uncultured Chloroflexia bacterium (assembly GCA_963728335.1). Lineage (GTDB taxonomy): Bacteria > Chloroflexota > Chloroflexia > Thermomicrobiales > Thermomicrobiaceae > CALAGB01. The sequence goes on along the minus strand of CAVSJP010000002.1, from coordinate 741,220 downwards.
GGTTGGTTGGTCCTCTCTCTTCATGCTGCACCGCACCGTACTCAAGGAATGTAAACGCCACATTAACCGGATCGACAGTGGGTAGATATTGTCCGCTATTTGGCGAAACCGCAGGCTCCGACCTCCGCTTCTGGACGTCCTCGCCGCATATGGTCCCCCATTTCCGCGAGAATCGTGCCCCGATACGCTCCTAAGTTTTAGTGTTGACTGAAACTTAGAAACAGCGGTATGCTGCATCGTGTCGACCGTTACAACGGGACGGCGCTCGATCGAACAGGAGGTCTTCAGCGTGCCGGATGGGCTCACGCTTTCGAACGAGGTCCGGGAGTTCATCGAGTCGATCGGTGGCTACTTCTCGCAATACGGACTGCCAAGCATCGCGGGTCGCCTGATGGGGCTGATGATGGTGACGGACCGGCCGCTCTCGCTGGACGACATGGCGGGATCGCTGGGCGTTTCGCGAGCCTCTGTCTCGACGAACATCCGCATGATCAAGGCGATCGGGTTCGTCGAGCAGGTCAGCATCCCGAACGACCGGCGCGACTACTATCGGGTCAGCAGCGATCCATGGGGAGCCAGCCTGCGCGCCAATATCGTTGGCATGGACGCCATCGCGGATATCGCCCGGCGCGGGTTGCTGGTTATCCGTCAACAGGATGGATTGGCGCGCGAGCGGGTCGAGGAACTGCTCGAGTTCGGCGATTTCTACATGCAAGAGGAACGTGGGGTGCTCGAACGCTGGCGCGAGCGCCGGCAGCGGCGCCTGGCACACCAATTCGAGGCGAACGAGCCGACTGATGAGTGACATCATTCGCACGACGTCGTTGACCAAGTACTATGGGTCGAGCCTGGGCATCAAAGACCTCAGCTTCACAGTCGCCGAAGGAGAGGTCTTCGGTTTTCTCGGTCCGAATGGGGCCGGGAAGACGACCACGATCCGGCTGCTGATGGGCTTGCTCCGGCCCACCGGCGGCGAGTCGCTGATCGCCGGGTTGAACTGCTGGACTGACTCGACCGAGGTCAAGCGCCTGGTCGGCTACCTGCCCGGCGAGTTCAACGTCGACCCGTCGCTGACCGGCGCTCAAGTCATCGCCTATCTGGGCCATCTCTCCGGAGTCGTCGATCAACAGTACGTGCGGACGTTGATCGAGCGCTTCGAACTCGATCCGAGCAAGCGTTTTCGCGACTACTCACGTGGCAACAAGCAGAAAGTGGGATTGGTTCAGGCCTTCATGCACCGGCCGCGCCTGCTGATTCTCGACGAGCCGACCTCTGGGCTGGACCCGCTCAATCAGCAAGAGTTCTACGCCCTGCTCAATGAAGCTCAACAGGCGGGCAGCAGTGTCTTCCTCTCATCCCACATCCTGCCGGAAGTCGAGCACACCTGCGACCGGGTTGGGATCATCCGGGCGGGCGAGCTGGTCAAGGTCGATCATGTCTCGACGCTCAAGGAGATGCGACATCAGGTGATCGACATCGCCTTCGCCGGTCCGGCGTCGACCGCCTGGTTCGATGGGCTGCCCAGAGTCAGCGACGTTCATCTGCTGAACGGCGGACAGGCGGTACAGCTCACCATACAGGAGGACATGACCGCCATCATCGAAGTGGCCGCTCGGCATGGAGCGACGTCGTTCACGGCGCGTCAGCCGAGCCTGGAAGAAGTCTTCCTCCGCTACTACGCCTCGCAGACAGATGGGACGACGTGACCGGTGTTCCGCTCGGTCTTCCTTAAAACGCTGCGCGATCAACGCTGGTCGACCCTGATCTGGAGCTTGCTGGTCATCGCCGTGACGGTCGCGGGATACGAGGCCTTTCAAGAAGTCAATCCCACGCAGATCGCCGGTTTCATCAACAATCCCGCCTTCATCTTCTTCAACGACCCGGTTGCTGTCGACACCGCCGCGGGCTTCGTCACCTTCCGCTACGGCTTCTTCTTCGCCCTGGTCCTCTCGATCTTCGCGGTGCTGCTTGGCGGCCGCCTGATCCGGGGCGAGGAGTTGCGCGGCTCGATCGAGCTGTTACTGGCGCGGCCACGGTCTCGCATGCGAATCTTCGTGGAAAAGGTCCTGGCGACGGTCGTGGTACTGCTATTCCTGGGGATCGCCTTCAGCATCGGCGCTCTGATTGGCGAGAATCTGCTCCACCTGCCGGTAGTACCCGGCGGTGCGCTCATGGCCGGGCTCGATCTGAGCCTGCTCCTCTTCTTCTACGCGATGCTGGCCTTGTTGATCTCTCAGTACACGCACACCTCCGGCGCGGCGGCGGGCCTGGCCGGTGGCGTCTACGCGATCGCCTTCATCTTGAACGGAACCGGGCGCGTCTACCCATCGGTCGCCTGGGTGCGGCGCCTCTCTCCGAACTACTACTTCGACCTGAGCAAGCCGCTCATTGCAAGCTACGGGACGAACCTGGGCGCCATAGCGGTCCTGCTGGCACTGGGGTTGTTCTTCCTCGGGCTGAGCCTGGCGATCTTTCTCCAGCGAGACATCGGATCAGTCGCGACACTGCCACTGATTGGACGCTGGCGCCAACAGGGTCATGACGTGGCGTCCGCCGCATCGGTGATGGACCGGGCCGTCGCCGATCCCTGGCTCTCCTCCGTCTTTCTCCGCTCGCTCCGCTCGGCCGCACCAGCCCTGTTCTGGTGGACACTGGGAGTCCTGGTGTACGCCGCCTATGGCTCAGGCATCGCAAAGTCGTCCGAACAGCAGTTGCAGGACCTGCTCAAAGGATCGACCTTCGCCTCCAAGCTGTTCAGGCAGGAACTGCTCAACTCGAATAGTGGCTTCCTCTCGTTGATTGTCTTCACCTTCATCGCGATCGTCCTGATGCTCTACGCGCTGATGCGCACGGTGGAGTGGCCCAGCGACCAGGACAACGGACGGCTCGACATGATCCTGAGCACGCCGTATCAGCGCTGGCATGTGGCGCTGCAGACATACCTGGCCACGCTGGTCGGATTCGTCGCGCTGGTGCTGGCGACGGCGATCGGCGTACTCGTGGCCGCGCAGTTCACCGGACTGACGATCGAGATCGGGCGGGTCTTCGCCGCCTCGTTTGCCTTCATCCCGCCGATGATGGTGGTCGCCGGCGCGGTCTACCTGCTCGGCGCTCGTCTCCGATCCGGCACAGTGACCAGCATCGTCGGGACCTACCTTGGGGTGGCTTTCTTCATCGACCTGCTGCAATCGCTGCTGAACTTCCCGGACTGGGTGCTGAAGCTTTCGATCTTCAACGCCTACGGCACACCGATGCTGACCGGCGTCGACTGGATCTCCTCCCTGGCCATGCTCGCGATCGGACTCCTCTTTACCGGCGCTGGGATCTACCTGTTTCAGACGGGAGACATGCGGCAGGGAGGCTAGCGCAGCGCGGATCAGTGACGACGTGGTCTTTCCGTTCCGCTCCTCTTCGGGTTAAGATACACCAGCGGGCTATCCCGTTTCGAACCAGCGGATACGACGACCGGCGACGCGACGCTGGACGTGTTCGCCAGCACCTCGACCGTGCCCGGAGATCCGTACGGAGGAGAGAACGAGATGCGACGCTGGACACTCCTGGCCGGGTTGCTGGCCGTCTGCACGCTGATGAGCGCGCTGGTCTCATCGGCCAGTGGGTTCGATCTCTATGGAAAGAAGACCTCTTACGGATGGACCCTGACCCCTGCCGGGCACCAGACACAGCTCGGCGACTTTCCGATGAACGGCGTCGTCAGCCCCGATGGCCGCTACCTAATCGTCAGCAACGACGGTCTGCTTATCCAGTCGCTGCAGGTCGTTGACCTGTCGACCTCGCGGGTGGTTCAGACGATCCGCTATCTTCCACCAGCGGCACTCTATCTCGGACTGGCGTTCAGTCCCGACGGCTCGACGCTGTACGCTTCGGCAGGCGGCAACAACAAAATCCGCACCTTTCACTTCGCCAGTGGTCAACTCAGCAAAGAAGGGTCGATCGCGCTATCGGGCAAAAACTATTACCCGGCCGGTCTAGCCATCTCTCGCGACGGCCGGACGCTCTACGTGGTGAACAACCTGGACGACAGCGTCTCGAAGTTGGACACCGTCACTCGGAAGATCGTATCGACGACGCCCGTCGGGCACAATCCGTACGGTGCCGTGCTGAGCCAGGACGGCAGCAAGCTCTACGTCAGCAACTGGGGCGAGAGCTCGGTAACGATCGTCAACACGGGAACGTTCCAGACGCGGCGCACCGTCCCGGTTGGCCTGCATCCGAACGCGATGACGGTGAATCCGAGCAGCGGCGACGTCTTCGTCAGCAATTCCGACAGCGACGACATCTCGATCATCTCCAGTGTGAACGATGGCGTAACCGGCACCGTCTCGCTGGCGCCCTACCAGCAGGCGCCAACCGGCAGCCAGCCGGACGCGCTGGTCTTCACGCATGACGGCGGAACGCTCTACGTGGCGAACGCCGGGGACAACGACATCGCGGTCCTTGGCTTCGACAGTCAGGGTGGTTGGCAGGTCAACGGGCTCATCCCGACCGCCTGGTATCCGACCGCGGTCTTCCTCAACGGGCAGAACCTGATCGTATTGAATGCCAAGGGACTCGGCGCCGGGCCCAACCCGCGTTATCTGCCGGGGTGGGGTCTGCTACCGCCCGGTCAGTACATCGGCAGCATGATCACCGGGACGATGTCGACCATTCCGTTGCCCGGCAGCCTGAAGCTCTGGGCGTATACCCAGCAGGTTCAGCAGAACGATCGCTTCCTGCAACAGATCGGGTCGACCGACAGCGGTCTGCCGATACAGCACGTCATCTACGTGATCAAGGAGAACCGCACCTACGATCAGGTCTTTGGCGACATCAGCAGCGGCGACGGTGATCCCAGCCTGACCGAGTTCGGGGCGTCGATCACCCCCAACCTGCATGCCCTGGCACAGCAGTTCGTCCTGTTCGATCGATGCTATGCCGACGCCGAGGTCAGCGCCCAGGGTCACAATTGGTCTACGGCGGCCAAATCCAATGATTATGTCGAGAAAAACTGGCCGGCGAACTACTCGTATCGCGGTCGTCCCGAAGACTTCTATGGCACCAATCCCGCGACCTACCCTGAAGCCGGTTTCCTCTGGGATGCCGCGCAGCGCGCCGGGGTGAGCTACCGCGACTACGGTGAGTTCGCCTCCTACGACCAGGCTTCCGGCGTCTGGGTTCCGGATGATCCGAGCATCGGCAACAATCTCGACCCAAACTACCCCGGCTGGGATCTGAACATCTCCGACCTGACCCGCTTCGATGCCTGGCAGCAGGAGTTCAACACCTACGTGCAGAACGGCAATCTGCCCGCGCTGGAGATCCTCCGCTTCCCGAACGACCACACAGCGGGCGCCTTCCCCGGTAAGCTGACCCCGCAAGCGTATGCCGCCCAGAACGACCAGGCGGTGGGGAAGCTGGTCCAGGCCGTCAGTCAGTCCCCGTACTGGCAGAACACGCTGATCCTGATTACCGAAGATGACGCGCAGGATGGGCCGGACCATGTCGACGCGCATCGCACCGAGTGCCTGGCGATCAGCCCGTATACCCAGCATCAGGCGGTTGACCATACCTTCTACGACACCGCCGCGATGGTGCGGACGATCGAAGTCTTCCTCGGCATCGATCCGATGACGCAGTTCGACGCGGCAGCCGTGCCGATGCTCCCGGCCTTCGCCGGTGATCCGGACTTCTCCGCGTACGACGCGCGGCCGCCACAGACCTCGCTGACGGACACGAATACCTGGTCGTCACCCGGGGCGGCGGAATCGGCGCAGATGGACTTCTCACAGGAGGACATCGCCCCAATGGGGGCGCTCAACCGTGCCATCTGGGCCGCGACGATGGGGGACACGCCGTACCCGGAGAACGCGGGAAGCGTGGACACGCCTGACGATTAGGGTTCCTTCCGAGCGATGGTGATAATTTCGGGACTGGCGGCCGTGAATGGTTGGCGGTCCCAATCTCCAAACTGCTGCTCGATGATGAGACCGGCGACGGCGAGAAACGCGGACAGGGTCGACGCGTCGACGAACCGTAAGGTGTTCCGGCTCTCGAGCGACGTGTTCCAGGCGGGGCTGCTATAGGTCATGATCGAGCGGACGATGTTCTCCTCGTTCGGCAGTTCCACCGCGCACGTCGCCGTGACCAGCGCACCGCTGGCGTCGGTCGTTCTCCCCTCATACTGAGTGGGCCAGCGCTCCCAGCCACGGTCGAGCGGATTGCGCGTCTCGAACGCAAAGCGGCCACCCTCGACAAGGGCTGCGGAGATCGCTGTCAATGCCTGCCCGATCTCGTCGTCGGTGATCAGTTGTTGGAAGGCGTGCCCGGTCATCACGATCAGGTCGAACGCGCGATCGAAGCTCACCGTCGAAAGATCGCCATGAATCCACTCGATGCCGCTGCGGCGCCGCGCCTGCTCGAGCATGGCATCGGCCGGGTCGAGCCCGCACAGACGACCGCTGTGGCCAGCCTCCCGCGCCAGGTGGAGCAAGCTGCCTGGCCCGCACCCCACATCGAGCACCGCACGCGCCCGCATGATCAATGGGAGATAGAAGGCATAGTCGTCCCGCTCCTCCGGCGGGTAGAACCGGTCGTAGAGTGGGGTGAGACGATCGTCGTTGAACTCCGCAATCTTCATGGCAACAGGCTACGTGCCCTGGTTTACCCGGTCAACACCCTTCGAGTACTCGAAAGAGCCCCTGGCATAGCGACTCCTCGTACACCGGCGTCCTGGTCAAATCGAGGTCATTTCTACGCCCATACGCCAAACCGCGTATAGAACGATGCGCGTCTACGAGCTAGAGTAAATTACGGGCCCGATTTGTATGCGATCCGAGCGAAGATGTGCATCCGCGAGGCGGGCCACTGGCTGCATGCGGGCGGTCACGTGATCACGATGATCCCACCATGCGGACAATCTTGAGGAGCTCCCAGGCATCGTCGTCCTCTCCATCCAGCTCCGCCTGACGACGAACGAGACCGGATGCAAGGAGGATGCGATGCAGGGCTGGCGGTTCGATGACCGGGACAACGCGGACCCTCGGGAAGGCTTCTGCTCGGCGGCAGGTACGCACGGGATTGCCCGCTGGTTTTGCTGGCATAACGCGGATGGTCGGACTGTCGGATAGCCCAGGACGCGGCGAGCCGTGGTGTCGACCTCAAATCGGACATCACGGACACGACGGGCTTCCACCAGACCTGCCGCAATCCGATCTGTGCCGCACGGTCGTAAGCCCTCCGTGGAGCATATCCACACGGTGAGCGTCGTGGTGGTGGTGGTGCGCCGGCCGTATTGCGCCACTCATCCATTGCATGCCCGCTCTGTGCGCGAGACGACAATGTGCCACACATGGCCGCTACGTCGTTCGAGCCGAGCAAGTTAGGAGGCACTCATGGGAGAACGCATCGCACGTCTAGACCCCTCGCGCACGGCTCGCCTCGGGGTACTCCTGACCAGCGCCGCCGTCTACCTCGTGTTTGGCTTTACCGCCGTTGCCGCGATTGGCTTTACGGCCCGGATCATCCAGCCGCAGGTGGCGGCATCGCGGACAGCGGCCCTATTCGTCGACATCGGTTTCGTCGCGCTCTTCGGACTGCAGCACTCAGTCATGGCGCGTGGGCGGTTCAAGGAGCGCTGGTTGCGGCTGGTGCCTGCCCCGCTCGAGCGGAGCGTCTACGTTCTCAGCGCCTGCCTGCTGCTCCTGCTGATGGTCTGGCAGTGGCGTGCCGTCGATCAGACGCTCTGGGATGTGCAGGGTATCGGCCGCGCCATACTGTGGATCATCTTCGTCACCGGCTGGGCGGTCGTCTTCTACTCGACCTTTCTCATCGACCACTTCGATCTCGTCGGACTGCGCCAGGCCTGGTCCTACTATCGTGGACAACCGATCGGCAATCTCGACTTTCGCACACCTTCCCTCTATCGGGTCGTTCGACACCCGATGATGGTCGGATTCATCTTGCTCTACTGGGCTAATCCCACCATGACGCTCGACATGTTCGTGCTGGCTGTCGCGATCACTACCTACATCATTGTCGGTGTCATCTTCGAGGAGCGGGATCTGCTCCGCTGGTACGGCGCGCGCTACCGGACCTACCGACAACGCACGCCAATGCTGATCCCGCTGCCCGTCCGGCTGTTCCGGCGAGCGAATCAATCGCGACGGTAGCGATCACGTGCGCCCCCGGCTTTCCTCAGAAAAAGGCGAGTCGCGTGGCGCTGAATCGAACCACGCGACTCGTGAAGGAAGGAGGAGGGTAGGAATTAGCTCGTCTGCGACTGAAGGTACTCGTCGCCCAGAAGTCCGAGCAGTACATCGAAGCGCTCCGGCCAGACGCCCGGGTGCCATTCGAAGCGCTGCCGCTGGAAGTACTGCACGGTAAGTCCGGTCTTCTGGTCCACATACGCTTCACTGAGCGGGTATCCATACACCGCCAGATCTCCGAATGCCTTCCAATACTGGAGGAAGCCGCCTGAGACGTTGTGTCCGGTCTCTTTGAAGAAGACGCCGTCACTCATCGGCTTGGCTGACTTGAATGGATCAGTCGCCATCAGGTTCATCTGCTGCGCCTTCCAACTCCCAAGGAGGGTGAGCAGAACGTCATAGTGAGATGGGAACATTCCCGGATGCCATTCGAACCGGGTTCGCTCGAAGTACTGCACGGTCATACCGTTCTCCTGCATTTCTTCGGTGATTGGATAACCGAAGATTGGCAGACCGCCGAACTTCTCCCAATAGGCCAGGAAACCACCACCCACGTTGTGGCCGGTCACGTCGAAGTACTTGCTGCCCGGAGCGTTGCTCGGCTGAGCCTTCGGCAGATAGACCGCGCCCGGAGCTGCTGGATTCGATGGCTTGCCGAAGAATGGCGCGACGATCGACATCACCTCGTCTGGCGTGCGAGGCTTGGCGAAGGCGTCCGGTGCGAAGAGGTCGGTCCCTGGCGCGACGATGTCGGCCAGGGCCGACGCATGCTCCGCCTCGACGGCATGAATGCTCAACGCGGCCGAAAGCACATCGGAGTTCATGATCGACGGTGCGGCTCCCAGATAGGCGCTGGCACCGACCGCCTCGACGGATTGGAAGAACGTGACGATCCCGGACGGGTCGGTCGGAACGCTGGAGAAGTCGTACTTCTGCGCCTGAACGGGCGTGCCGCCCAATTGCTTGATCGTCGAGGTGAGTGCGTCGACGTGCGCCTTTTCATGGCTGCCGAAGGATTGGAAGTAGGTGAGCGCCCGCCCCGAGAGGACATTGGCGTCCAGGATCGCCTGGTAGGCAGCGGCCTCGAGATGCTCGAGGGTCAGCGCGTAGTTGAGGATGTCGAGGTCGCTGTCAAGCGGCGCCATCGCCGCGGCGGAGGCGGGCCGGGTTCCCGGCAGGGTCAGGCTCCCGCCGACGCGCGAGAGGTTCAGCGGCATTGCGGAGAGCACGGCGGCTCCCGCACCCATGGCGAGTGTCTTCTTCAACAGGCCCCTGCGCGAGACTTTTTCCGGAAACAACTGGTCTCTGAACGTGGTCATGATTCGTCCTTTCGTCGTCAGGTCGATCGATGGTCGATGGTCTCGCCAGTGGCTACTGTTCCGGCCCGAGGATCGGCGTCACCTTGTCGAGAACCTGCTGTGGGGTGAGTGTTCCCGCGAAAGCATCCGGTACGGGACTGGAACTCGGGTCCATCAACGCGCGGATGACTGCTGCATGCCGCGCCTCAACCTGAACGATCGATCCCGCCGTGGCCAGGTAGTCCTTGTTCTGGATGTCCGGCGCCACTCCGTCGTAGGCCATGACCCCGACCGGCTCGAGCGTTCCGGCGATCTTGAGCAAGCCGTCCTGGCTGCTCATATCGCCCAGCACGCTGAAGTCGTAGGACGCACGAGCTTTCACTGGCGTGCCGCCCGCGTTGCTGATCGCCTGAGTCAGACCGGTGACGTGCGCTTCTTCGTGGCTCTTGATCGTGGTGAAGTCGTTCAAGACGTCGCCCTGAAGTTTCCCAGAGGCCACTGCCTGCCGATAGAACTCGGCCTCCAGGTGCTCCAGCGTCAGGGCAAAGTTCAAGACGTCGATGTCGCTCTGAAAATATTGACTCATCGCGTATTCCCTCTCTTCGCGAGAATGAACTCCTGGACCTCGGCCGGTGCATACCGGCTGAAGGGCCGTCATCCCATTCATGGCTTGCCACTCGGATTCGGGAGCCTGGGTGGTTCATCGAGAAGGGCCCTTCCACGAGTCCGCCACCTGTGCGTCCCTGGAGTATTTGACGAGTAGTACGGGACGAGTTGCGCGGTTGGATTAATCAGGAAGAGCAAAGAGGGGGTTATTCAGGTTAATAAGGAACCGGCGACGCCAGATCACTCTAGCGCCGCCGGTGGTCTCTTCTGGCTTGGACGAAACGGCGATCAGTCAGTGTCCGCCGTCGACTGAGCCGCAACCGCGGTCCGCTCTCGCTCGGGAGACCGTGCTGCCGGAGCGGCCGCAGGTGCACCGACGCGACGCATCGACGGAGCGGCGTCTTCGTCGCGAATCAGGAATGCCACGCCGATCCCGATCAGGGCCAGGCACGCCGTCGCCAGGAAGGCATCATGGTAGCCGAGCAACGCCGCGTGCGCTGTTGCCGCACGGATCGCCACCGGATCGGTCAGGCCCTGGACCGCCGCGGTGACGTGTGTCTGAACGCGATCGACAAGCACGGTGGCCATCACGGCCACGCCAACCGACGCCGCCACCTGGCGGTTGGTGCTGAAGAGCGCCGAGGCCCGTCCGGTATCCTCACGACTGATCGTCGCATAGGTCGCGGCCTGCATCGGCACCATGCCGACACCCATCGTCATGCCACGCAGCAGCATCAGACCCCGGATCCACCACTGGCTGGTCTCGAGGCCCACGAGGAGGAAGAGGGCCGACACGATCGTGACGCCGACCATGCTCGTCGCGATCATGCGACGCGGACCAATGCGTGGATAGAGACGGCTCGACACCTGTGCCACCGCGGCCATACCCATGGCCTGTGGGAACGTCGTCAGGCCTGACTGAAACGCCGATAGCCCCATCAGTTCCTGCAGGAAGAGGGGCAGCAAGAAGAGCAGACCCATCATCGCACCGAAGATAATGAAGACCACGAGATTCCCGTTGCGGAACATCCGGTCCTTGAAGAGCCGGAGGGCTAGCATCGGCTCTCGCGTCCGCATCTCCACCAGAATGAGCGAGATCAACAGGATCACCCCGGCAATACCGGTCCCCCAGACCCGGGGCGCGCTCCACCCAGCGCTTGGCCCTTGCGAGAGAGCGTAGAGGAGTAACGGCAAACCCGCCCCACCAAGGAGGAAGCCTGGCACGTCAAATCGGCCGACGTTCTCTTCGGTATGCTCCTTCAGCACGAACATGGCGAAGATGAACCCGGCAATGCCAACCGGTGGGTTAATATAGAAGATCCAACGCCAGCTGGCGTGATCGACCAGCCAGCCGCCGAAAATTGGGCCGACCGTCGGGGCGATCGCGGTCGGGATGACCAGCACCGCCGAGGCGGTTGCCCGCTCGTGCGGAGGAAAGGCACGGAAGAGCATTGCCGTGCCGACCGGCGTCATCATGCCGCCGCCGATTCCCTGAAGCACCCGGAAGAAGATCAGGGAATCGATGCTCCAGGCACGGCCGCACAACGCCGAACCAATCGAAAACATCGCCAGCGCGAACATGAAGACACGCTTGGTGCCGAAGCGGTCCCCCACCCAGCCTGAGGCGGGAATCCAGACCGCCAGACTCAGCAGGTAGGCCGTGACGACCCACTCGAGCGTGGTTGTCTGCGCATGGAAGTCGCGCGCCAGCGTCGGCAAGGCGACGTTGACGATCGTCGAGTCCATGATGTCCATAAAGAGCCCGGTCACGAAGACGATCGCGACCAGCCACTTGTAATCAAGAGAACGGATTCTCACAGAGTGCTCCAACCCTTTCGACGGCGTCCCCGAACGGTCTGGCGGAAACACCAGGCACGCGTCGAGCGCTGGTGAATAGAAACCCAACTGACTTACCGGTCAGTCAGACTCATTAGTATATCAACCTCAAGGGTGACAATCGTGATGATTTTGGGATCCCCTGGCCAGTTGTACAGGGGGTTCAGGATGCCCGGTACCGGGCAGATCAACGGTGTTCGGCGGTTACAGCGGAGTGACGATCACCTTGTCTCCTGTCGGAGCCGGGCTTCCGAGCGGTCCACTCTCGACCGTTATCGCCAGCGCTTGATACTGGCTGAGATCGGCCGCGACCGCCAGCTGGTCACTCGCCCCATTCAGAACGCCCGCCGCCACCGGAGTATTCCCTTGAATGAGCCACACCTCGTAGACCTTGCCCGGCGCGAGTGCCGGGAGGCCCTGCGGCTTGACGATCATGACCTGCCGATCCCGAAGGTAGATCAGCTGGCCACCAGCACCCGTGACACCGGATGCCGGCTGCAGGGCGATTACCTGCTCGTTCCCCGGTTGACGCAAGGTGAGATTCCACCCGAGCATCGCCAGCGCGAAGAGGAGGAAGACCGCTGCCGTGGCCCAGGGGAGCAGGGTGCGCCAGACCGGCCGCGCGGTCAAGGGCTCCCGGTCGACCGGCGCGATCGGGACGACGTTGCTGGCGAAGGCCGTGCCCTCGGAAGGCTCATCTCGATCAGGCAGCGACGACTCGGCTTCGGCCGCGGCGCGAATGCGATCCCGCAGGCTGGGCGACGCGGAACGTTCCTCAACCGACAGCGGCAAGGCATAAACGGCCAGGCGCAAGTCGGCCAGTTCGACGACGCACTCGTCGCAGGTCGCCAGATGCGCCTCCAGCTCCGCGCGCTCGTCGTCCGGCAGCGCATCCAGGGCGTATGCGCCGAGTAGTTCCTGATATTCGTGATGTTCGCGCTCAGTGGCCATCGGCGCCACCATCGATCCCGTCGCTTGCCGCTACGGCCAGTTCGTTATGAAGTTTACGCAGTCCGAGACGCAGTCGGCTCTTGATCGTCCCCAGCGGAAGACCGGTGCGATCGGCGATTTCTTGATGAGTCAATCCCTCGAAGAAGGCGAGTTCAATCGCAGAGCGCTGTTCTTCCGGCAGCGTCTCCACGGCCGCGCGGACCGACTCTGCTTGCAGCCCACGCGCCACGTCCGACCACAGGTCGGTCCCGGTCAGGACTGGCTCGAGCGCATCGAAATCGACGTCGCCGCGCCGCCGTCCGTATCGACCACGAAGGAGGTCGATCGCACGGTTGTGAACGATCGAGAGAAGCCAGCCGCGGATGTTGCCTCGCTCAGGATTGAACGAGTCCGCTTTGCGCCAGACGCTCATGAAGGCGTCCTGGACCACCTCTTCGGCCGTCGCGGCATCGCCAAGGATCCGGAAAGCCAGCCCGAAGGCCAGCCGACCATAGCGATCGTAGAGCATCACGAGCGCATCAGGATCCTGCTGCGCGATGGAATGCAGCACCTGCTCGTCATCGCGCTCAATCAACCGGCCAGATCCTCTCCCGATACTACGGCCTTCGCGGCTCATCTGGATCAATGCGGCGGTCCGCGCGCCGGCGCTCAGTCTAACACTCACCTCAGACGACGATCGTCAGGTTTCTAGGCTACCAATGTTTAGGTTATAGCGCATGAGCGCCGAGCAAGCGAGTACGGCGTCGGGGCCTTCACATCTGTTGCGACGGCGTTGGCCGGGTTCGTTTTGGGGCGGTTACGATGCCCGGCGAATGGCCCGCTGCGCTCGACTGAGCAGGGAGGATCTAGGACCTCAGCTTCGATTCCTACTGGGTCTTCGACTACCCCGCACGTGCTCAGGAAGCCTGGGATCAACGCTCCGCCCTGGCGAGCATGCTGCCGATCTTCCTCGTCTACTCCGCTGGCGTCGGCTTCGTGGTCGCGCGCTGGCACGACCCGATGGCAATTGCGATCGGCCTGGCCGCATTCGCCGCGGTGAATATCCCGGGCTTGCTCTTCGTGGCCGCCTTCTCGATCGCGGTTCCGGCCATTGTCTGGGTGCCGCTCTACCAGTTCCTCTACGTCGGCTACTGGTTCTGGGGCAATTTGCTGAGTCCGAGTTTCGGCATCCCGACGCTCAGCACCACCCTGCTTACGCCACTCGGTGGGAATGCCGCCGCGGGATTCTTCGGTGTCGAGGCGATCATGGGGCAGAACGCGGACGTAGCCCATGGCGTCATCAGCATCCTGATCCTCCTCTCTGGAACCAGCCTGGCCCTGCTGGCCGGCAACACCTACCTCAACTGGCAGCGCAAACGGGCGTAGGGGCACCGCACGTGTCACACAGCGTCAAGCGAAGCAGACGTTCAGGGTTTGAAAAAACGGAGTAGACCATGAACATCGAGGTTCAGAACCTCACCAAGACCTATCGCGGCAGCGTCCGGGCGCTGGACGGCGTCGATCTCACTGTTCCGACCGGCATGTTCGGCTTGCTCGGACCAAACGGGGCGGGCAAGACAACGCTGATGCGCATCCTGGCAGGCATCCTCCATCCGAGCTCCGGCCGATTCCAGGTTGGCCCATTCGAGGGCACGACGAACCACGGACGCCAATCGATCAAGCAGGTGCTCGGCTACCTGCCGCAAGAACTGGGGCTCTACCCCGATCTGACCGCGCGCGAATTCCTGGACTACATCGGCATTCTCAAGGGGATGGACAATCGCCGCGACCGGGCGCGACGGGTCGACGAACTCCTTGAGATGGTCGCGCTGAGCGACGTTGGAAAACGCAAGCTCAAGACATTCTCTGGCGGCATGAAGCGACGGGTCGGCATCGCTCAGGCGCTCCTGAATGACCCCCGGCTGCTGATCGTCGACGAGCCGACGGCCGGGCTCGATCCTGAGGAGCGCATCCGCTTCCGCAACCTTCTCTCCGACCTGGCCGGCGAGCGGACCGTCATCCTCTCGACCCACATCGTCGAGGATATCGCGCAGACCTGCCGCAACCTGGCGATCCTGACAAACGGACACGTCCTCTTCCAAGGATCGACGGCCGACCTGATCGACGGCGCCCGCGGCAAAGTTTGGACGATGACGACCGACGGCCCAAAGCCAGAGGGAGATATCACGGTGGTCTCGATGCTTCACCTGTCGGAGGGGACGCAGTATCGCTTTGTCGGTGAACCCGCCTTCGGGTCGATCGCCGAGCCGGTGCACCCGAGCCTGGAGGATGGCTACCTCTGGCTGATGCGCTCCACGCGGTCCGCCGTGCTATCGCGCTCGCGAGCCTGAACTGGCACCGCGATCCTGGCTGTCCGGACAGCTTCACAATGCACCGGTTCACTGCTATGCTCGCTTCACTCTCTGTTGTGGTAGCGCCGCTTTCGACAAGATTGGAGCGGGCCATGATCCTCGTTCGACAGACATTCAAGGCAAAGTATGGCAAAGCAGGAGAAGTCGCCGGCCACATTCGCGAGTCGAGTGCGGTCGTCTCACGGGTACTTGGATCGAACCATCACTGGCGCGTCTTGACGGATCTCACTGGCGCATTCGACACCGTCGTGCTCGAGATCGAACAGCAGAGCCTGGCGGAGTGGGAACAGACGCGCGTGTCCATGTTCCAGCACGCGGAGTTTCGTGAGAGCATCGCTCCGCTGATGGATCTCCTTGAATCAGGTGAGTCTCAACTCTTCACCATCGAAGCCGAGGGCTAAGCACAACGTTCGTAGCCCTGATCACCTTCACGCCTCCCAACATTCCCGGGAGGCGTTCGTGTGTCTGGTCTGATGTGGGTGGATCGGTGACTGAGCGCTGAATTGGCCCTGGTCAAGCGGGTCAATCCGTCGCAGGATACAGTGAGGTGTCCCGACGAGGGCCGATATTGAGTTGAACATGAAGGACCGCACCACATGCCCCAGCCGTTTCCCGAACGCCAGATCTCCGGCACCACCGTCGACCCGCTGCCACCCGGGCGGTATCCAGCGCGGACGACGCTCGAGGGCCGTTCCACGCGCGTCGAGCCACTCGACCCGCTCCGGCACGCCCGCGATCTCTGGGTCGCCAGTCATACCGGCGGCGATGACGACCACCTGTGGGATTACCTGGGCTACGGACCGTTCGCCAGCTTCGAGGCGTTCCAAAGCTGGCTGCGTGACTGCTCGTCCGTCGCCGATCCGACTTTCTACGCCATGCGTGATGGGCTCGACGGACCGGCCGCCGGCATGGCGAGCTTCCTTAATATCCGGCCGAAAGACGGCGTGATCGAGATCGGCCACATCTGGCTTGGGTTAGGACTCCAGAACACGCGCGCGGCGACGGAAGGCCTCTACCTGATGATGCGCTACGCCATGGACGATCTCGGCTACCGGCGCCTGGAGTGGAAATGCGACGCCCGCAACCAGCCGTCGCGCAACGCCGCCGCCCGGCTCGGCTTCGCGTTCGAAGGCATCTTCTACCGGCACATCATCGTCAAAGGGCTCAATCGGGATACCGCCTGGTTCTCGATCCTCGATACCGAGTGGCCGGCCATCCGCGCCAATTTCGAAACATGGCTCGCCCCCGACAATTTTGACGCGAACGGCAAGCAGATCCGCTCGCTGGGCGAGATGAACAAGGCCCTGCGTTCCGGCTGATTCACTCGTCTATCCCTCGTAGTTTGCCCTCGCACAATCCTTGCGTATCACTTTTCCCTTCAAGGACCGGAGTTGCGTCCTCCGGTTTACCTTCCGGTTACAGAGCGTCAGTACGCTGTCCGGTAACTGACCCCAGTTCGACACCTCAGTCGAACACGTGAGCCCCCCGATCGCCCCATTGGAAAGTCAGACGCGATCGCGGGCGTTGAAAGGAGCAGGCCCGCTCGGGCCCTGAACCATGATCCATCCAGACATCCTCTCACTCATCGGCGGCACGCCGCTCGTGCGACTCAACCACGTGACGACCGGCTTGCAGGCTACCGTGGCCGGAAAACTGGAAATGCTCAATCCTGGCGGAAGCAGTAAGGACCGCATCGCCATTCGCATGATCGAGGAAGCCGAGGCGGACGGATCGCTGCGGCCTGGCGGAACGATTGTCGAGCCGACCAGCGGCAACACCGGTGCCGGTCTCGCTATGACGGCCGCCGTCAAGGGCTATCGCTGCATCTTCGTCATGCCCGACAAGGTCTCCGCGGAGAAAGTCGCCCTCCTCCAGGCATTCGGGGCAAATGTCGTGCTCGTCCCGAAAGAGGCACCGGAGAGCTACTACGACGTCGCCGAACGACTGTCCCACGAGATCCCTGGCGCGTTCCGGCCTAACCAGTACTTCAACCTGACCAATCCTGAGAGCCACTATCATTCGACCGGTCCTGAGATCTGGGAGCAGACCGAAGGGAAGATCACGCACCTGGTGGCGGGTGTCGGCACCGGCGGCACGATCAGCGGTACGGCCCGCTATCTGAAGGAGCGGAACCCAGCGATCCAGGTGATCGCGGCCGATCCCGAAGGATCGATCTACTCCAGCCCGGACGACCTGCACGCTTCAAAGGTCGAGGGAATCGGCAAGGATTTCTGGCCGGGAAGCTTCGATCCCAGCCTGGTCGACGAATTCATCCAGGTACGCGATTGCGACTCCCTCTGCATGGCGCGTCGCGTGACTCGCACGGAGGGCGTGCTCATCGGCGGATCGGGCGGTACGACCGTCTGCGCGGCACTGCAGGTGGCCTCACGACACAACCGCCCATCGACGCTGGTCGTCGCCATCCTACCCGACAGTGGCCGCAGCTACCTCTCAAAGGTCTACAGTGACGGGTGGATGGCGGAGAACGGTTTTCTCCAGCAGGAACAGGCCATCGCCCAGCCGCGTCAGCGGCGCCAGAGCGAGCGCTTCGTGGCCGCCGCGGCGGAGTAGAGGCTTGTTATGGGTGCCGTGGTGTCTGGAGCTGCGTCTTCACCAAGCTGACGCTCCTATGTCATTCAGAACGGAGCGCAGCGGATGGTTCTCTCCCTGCTCGGGAGAGAGTCAGTGAGTGGGAGTCGAAGCATCTCTTCGTCCGCGACGCGTCTCCGGCTGATCCGGACGGAGAGATCCTTTGACTTCGCTCAGGATGACTCGGGGACGAACAGTGCCATATTCCCTGTGGTCCACTACCCAGGATGACAACGGTCGAGCGTTCCCTTTCCCTGTCATTCCGAGACGCAGCGAGGAATCTCCCCGGCTGTTCCCGTCTGCTCTACGCCGTTATAGGTGCTGCGTCCTTCTTCCAGTTCCATGCCATAGACTAGAATACGGTCCGGTGCGCGAGTTCGTCGCCAGGAGAACAGCTTCATGACCATCTATACCATCGGGTTTACCCAGAAATCGGCGGAGGAGTTCTTCGGCCTGCTGACCGGCGCGGGAGTGAAACGGGTAATCGACATTCGCCTGCACAACACCTCCCAGCTTGCCGGGTTCGCCAAGCGGGACGACCTGCGCTTCTTCCTCGACGCCATCGGCAATATCGGGTACCAGCAGGAGCCCTTGCTGGCGCCGACCGAAGAGATCATGGACGACTACAAGAAGAAGCGGATCAAACCAGACGAATTCAGACGCCGATTCCTGGCACTGATGCGCGAGCGTCAGATCGAGTCCGCGCTCGACCCTGCCATGTTCGACGGCGCCTGCCTTCTCTGCAGCGAGGTGAAGCCCGAAGAGTGTCACCGCAGCCTCGTCGCCCAGTACCTCAACGATCACTGGGGCGACGTCGAGGTCGTGCACCTGGCTTAGCGATTCGGTGAAATGGAGCGCAAAGCTCGGAACCCCGCGCAGCATTCTCCGCCACGCTGGAATCGACCCAGACGAATTCGAACGACTCTGAGAACGGTGCTCGCAACCCATGGACAGCTACTCTGGCTGCTGTATGCCAATCTGCCGCGTGATGGTTGGATCCTTGAGGTTACGGTCGTCCGCTCGCAGCAGCGCCTTGCTCAGAATGACCGAGAAGACCGCATCCCCTTCGAACGGCAACGAGAGCTTGCCCGGCCGCATCGCGCTCTGTCGTCGAAAGGTCGTGGAAGATCCACCGTCCGATAACAGACATGCTTCTCCTCTATCAATCGGAGGATTGGGGACATACAGCCGACGTTGTGACTATTCGCATCTTGAGCGCAAACGCTATTCATTCTCCGCTCGAAGGCGCTGATGAATGAGTCGCGTCGCTGCCGCCACCATCTGCTGACTGCTGGGTGGCGGTGGCCTCTTGGTCATCAGTCTGTACTGGTGGGGAAACGGAAGCGGTAGGCTCAGTCTCCATCGTGACGGTCAGCAACTCCTGTCCGACCATGACGATCGCGGTTGAGGGAATTGGGGTGTTCGTGCCACCCATGCCCAGTAGACCACCCTTGTGAGCCACCAGTTTGGTGACCTCCCCGCTGACTGGATCGACGTCGACGTCGCTGAGTGTGCCCAGGAACGTTCCTGCCTGGTCGACAATCTTCAACCGCTTCAGCGCCTGTAGATCGAGGAGCGCATCAGTAGCTCCGCCGCTGCTTGGAGTCTGGGTTACCTGACTACTCGTGACCGTAACGGCATCTGTTCCGATACGTTGGATCTGAGCAAAGGGGAGGATAAACGTGCCTTCCTCGCCCTTGACCTGCAATGCCCCGAGCTGTCGTGCTGCGAGGTCGAAAAGAGGCTGCTCGACGCGACCCAGTTTCGTGCCCTCCTCCAGCGAGACAACGGCCATATCCTTGATGTCCGTCGCGTTCATGGTACGTTCTTTCTCTCCGAGGCTGGTCGTTGGATCAGTCATGGGTTAGTTGGCATTCAACTGCGGTAGCAGCTTGAATGTCGCTCTGTTCATCTGGATCTGTACCGACCGTGAGGTAACCTCGGTCACCAAACTCACGGGAATCAGCCGTCGCTGGCTCACGATTCCGCGCCGCACAATGATGCCGGTCACGTGGCCAGTCGTCGGATCACGCTGGAGCTGATCAAGCGTTCCCAGTGATTTGCCCTGCACCCCAAGTACCCACATCTCTGGCTGCAAGCGATCGTCGCGATCGGCGGCCTCTTCGCTTGTCGCCTGCGTCGCACTGAGCGGTTGGGGTATACGCGCCGTAAACATCAGTGGTACCTCCGTTTTATAGGGCTGCTGTTGATTGTTCATGTCGGTGGTACGGAACGGTCCGAACGTTGCGCCGGTTTGGATGGTGTTTGCCTGGGAACGACGTCGGAACTGACGGGCTGAGGGGCCTACTTGAGCACATGCCCGGCGTGAACATACTCCGCGGAGACCAGCTCCATCCAAATCACCGAAGTCTCGTGCGATGGTGCCGTGTGCCATGAATTGAACATCTCTTCGCGGGAGTATTGTCGTCACGGGACGCCGGACTCAGCGGGCTGAAGATCACAGACACGGGGCTGGAACGCGTCTGGTGAGGAAATGGATCTGCTCGGTCATATCGAGCCGAAGCTGCGGGATCCGGACATCGTGTCGTCTAGAGCGAGTGGGCGGGCCCGAAGAACCCGCCCGAAAATCGGATCTACGCTCTATGAGCGCGCGTTGACTTCGTAGATCTCGAGATGGGTCGGCCCATCCAGATAGGGCTCGATCATCGCGACCCGCTCCTTGAGCCCCACCTCACCACCGGCCTGGGCGTCGGCTTCGGTTGCAAAATGGCTGACCGAGGCCATTTTCCCGGTCTTGTGATTCACCAGGAGTTCCGAACTCTTGAATCCGGGCTGTTTCTTGAGATTCGGGGTGACCATCTCATTGAACGTGCGAACGCCCTCGTCGATGGTTGCGGACTTGAGCTGACCAGTAACGATGCGTGCAAAGGTTGTCATGGTAGACCTCCTGTACGGGTAGCGGGGTTAGTGAGAGGAGCAACATGCCCGAATCCGAATGCTATCCCCGACCAGAGGGCGGCAAGACAACCCGACTGGCGTGTTTGTTCGTACTTTTCAAGTATACACCGTCTTAGTGAGATTTACAATGCGAATAATCGTGACTCTTTGAATCATGGTCCATAGACAATAACTCTTCATGGGGAATTCTTACCTACCACGATTGGAGATCGGGTCACGCTTGAGCCGATCCGGCTGCAGTCCTTGTCGTACGCGAATCTGCCATTCATGCTGTTGCGCGTAACGCGTCACGAGCGACCGCGGGCGATGGACACAATGTGAGACCAGCACGCCGAGCGAAGGAGACTGATCCGTCAACTGGCCGATCCGGTCTTTTAGGAGGACAAGTCATGAGCCACGATGGACAGCATTTGATCCGTAAGCAACTCTCAGAACTCGCCCAACTGCGCCCGCGTGTTGCCCACAAACCTCTCGTGGTTCGCAATATTAATGAGGAAATGGAGAAACGCCTAACCGTTGGGCAGCAAACTGCTGATGTCGTCGCGAACAGCATGGGAAGCTGGCGTTTCATCCTCATCCAGTCTGGACTACTCACGTTGTGGATCTTCCTCAACGCGGTCGCCTGGATCAGCCATTGGGACCCCTTCCCCTTCATCTTGCTGAACCTTGTCATGAGTTTTCAGGCGGCGTACGCCGCGCCGATTATTATGATGAGCCAGAACCGACAGTCGCAGAAAGATCGCCTAGCCGCCGACCACGACTACCAGATCAACCTCAAAGCCGAAGAGGAGATCAAGGGTATTCTGCTGCACCTCGAATACCAGGATGACCTGATTCTGCAGGTGCTCGAGCGGTTGGAGCATCGCGCGGATATCCCGGGATGAGGATACCGACGGAGCAAACAGCGCGCGGCCTGCCTTTGGTGACGAACCGACTCGACATCCACTGCAGGCGATTGGCAGCCGCCTTACATCAACTCAAAGGGATGATTCAGAGGTTGATTCGCGATCAAGAGACTCTGGGTGGGTCGGAACTCGGATTTCAAGCGTCTTGTCACCGGCAAACACGTTACTCTGGCCCATGTTGATTTCCTCCATGCGTTCGGTTCCCGCGTCTGTTGGCCACGTCATGTAGCCAGGACAGTCGGTCCGCAGCACCTCGTCATGCCCCTCGTCGCGTACGCGCGCGGACATGGACCCACTTGAGTGGCCTGGGCCAAGCGAGTACACTGTTATCCAATTAGTTTGAACTTCACACATCTCGGTCAAGCGACCCAGTCAATCCTCTGGTGCAGACTGGGTCCATGTTCGGATGCGGCGTGAACTCACGACCCAATCCGCCGATAGCTTGTCTGACACTGGTGGAGTGGAAAAGTGGAGTACTCAGAGATGTCCAGCGCGTTGCGTAGTCCGGCCCGTGTATTGCTCGTGGTCGATCAGCCAATCCTCACCGAGGTCATCAAGCTGGCCCTCAACCACGGCGTCTATCACGTCCAGGTTGCCCAGGTGCCGGAGGACGTCTTGACGCTGCTCCGGGATTGGCATCCCCACCTGTTGATCATCGACATGGATCTCGCTGCAGCACAGATCCTGGACCAACTCAAGTATTCCGAGCCTGCAGTCGAACGCCTCCCGGTGGTCGCCCTCACCCGCCGGGGCGACCTCAAGACAAAGCTGGCGGCCTTTGAGCAGGGCGTCGATGATATCCTGGTGATGCCCTTTTCCCCCGAGGAACTCGTCGCTCGGGTCCTCGTGATCATGCGCCGCACCTATCGCGAAACGCCGGTATTCACACCCGCGCTTCAGGTGGGGGAGTTGGAGATCGATATCCTCAACCGCTCGGTGCGCATTGCGGGCCACGAATTGCACCTGACGTCCCTCGAGCAGAGCCTGCTCTACTTGCTGGCGGCCAATACCGGGCGCGTGGTCACACGCGACGAGATCCTCGACTTCCTGTGGGGGGTGGATTTCATCTCTGAGAGTAACGTGGTCGATCGCCATATCCGGAATTTGCGGGCCAAGCTGCAGAACGACTGGAAGCGGCCTCGCTACATCGCGACCGTCCCAGGTAAGGGCTATCGCTTTCTTCCGCTGTCGGCAGACTAGCCGTCATTCAGCTCTCTACTTACCCCTAGTGATGGACAAACAGAGGGGCGTCCACTCCTCTACTCTCCGGTACATGAAGTTTCTTCATGACTTCATCCACCCTGTTCGCTATCGTGATTATCGTCTCTCCAGGATCACGGCGTCCGCTTCTTGGTTCGGCTCCGACCGTGTCCATGCATCGTGGACGCCGGGTCGGTTTTGTGTCCCGAGAGGCCCGGCCAACGGCGAGACCTCCCTTCCTTTCATGAGACGGGTTCCCCCCGGACCCGTCTCCCCACTCAAGAGGGGCTTTGTCATCGTGCGGTCGGAGAATACATCGTGGCAAGGGAGTTCCAGAGCCTTCACCACATCTCCGGAGGCGTCACAGGTCGCCAGCCGCTCTCACGCACCAGGAGACCAGCATGCAACCGACCGACGAACCTCTGGACATCCAGGCCGCTGATAGCTTCGTGAACAGCATAACCGAGATGTCGCCAGCCGGCGTGGGCTCACCGCCTGAGGGCTCTACCCTACCGGCCTGCTACCATTCCGTGTCGATTCGGGATGACCGCTTCCCACCTGGCCGGGTGTACGTCGTGGCCTGGGACGTCATTTGCCAGGGGAACACCGATTTGTCTACGATGCTCTGCCGCAGCATGGATGGTGACCACTTCCTGCGCTGTCGTGCAGGAAACCAGCCGGATGTCGCGGCGAGGATCATACCGCTGTCGGATGTCCAGGCCGCGGTGTGGTACGACCAGCATCCGATCCACTTTGCGCCTCGAGATGCGCGCTGGCGATAGAACTGTCAGGACCATCGTCGCTGTGATCAGAGCGGAACGCGCTCCGTGGCAACGAACACCGCCGCGTGGGTTGTGAGGCCCGGATACGAAGACCACCTCGGCGCACAGGGGTCACATGGCACGCGACCGGGCGAACCTCATGGATACTGCGGTCCACGGCTGGGATTATCCACCTGTATCGTTCGTGTAACGCACACCGCTCGACTCCTGCTGTGATTGTTACGTCCGTCCGCTTACCAGTGGAAGCGAACTTAGCGTTCGTTGTTCCGAGGGCATCGCCTGTTTAGCGTCTGCTCCAAGGAACGCAGCAGCGCTCGTGGTCACCACCTGAAAATCGAATGCACGGAGGTGTGCTGGGCCGTGGGTGAGGCGAGGCGTCATCGATGAACGCGCGGAATTAGTTCGGATCGTCGTTTGAATCGTGGCTTCGTTGGCGTGATTGCGAGTTTCCCAAACCATATCCCGCACGTAGGTATCGAAAGGAGTTCGACATGGATCTTGGATTGGGTAAGCGAGTTAACAGTCGTGACGGCCAGCATGTGGGCAATGTCGACGGCTTTGTGGTGGATTACACCACGCGTGACATTGAGAGCTTTGTCATTCGCTCCGGTGTGTTCCTGAAGCACGACCGGTTCGTGTCCCTCGAGTTGATTGATCAGATCGATCCGGAGGGCACGGTCACGCTCACGATCTCGACCCCAGAAGTCAAGACACTCCCGGAGTTCGCCGAGCGCAATTTTGTCCACGCAACCCCCGACGACCTTACAGACATGCCAGAGATGTGGTCCGGTATAGGGGGAATGGGAAGTATGGGAGTAGGCGCCCTACCGGTCTATTTTGGCACGGGCTCTGATGCGCTCGGGTTTAGAAGCTCCGGGATGTCCCGCGAGGTGGCCCAGCGGGACGCTCCTGGCGCTGAATCCGAATCCAACCTGCCGTCACAAGACATCGTGATCGACCGAGGTACCGACGTCATCGCCAGCGACGGGAAGAAGCTCGGGACCATTGATGACGTGATCTCTGGACCGGATGGCCGCATCACCGGGTACATCGTCCGGGCCGGGTTCCTCTTCCACCATGACGTGGCCATTCCAGCGGCGATGATTGAGACAATCGGCGAAGATCACGTTCGCCTGCGCGTGACCGCGGAGGAATTACGCCAGGAGCCGAGCCCCATGTAGTTCCCAGCGAGGCACGATCAACATCTGGGGCCAGTCTGAT
Source organism: uncultured Chloroflexia bacterium (assembly GCA_963728335.1). Taxonomy (GTDB): domain Bacteria; phylum Chloroflexota; class Chloroflexia; order Thermomicrobiales; family Thermomicrobiaceae; genus CALAGB01. The sequence goes on along the minus strand of CAVSJP010000002.1, from coordinate 716,361 downwards.
CGCTTTTCAGCAGACCCATCATTGGCCTTGCGTGCCGGATTGCGAGTGACCGAGACGCTGATCGTGCGGGGAGCAACGTGAACGAAGGCCAGACGCCGAGACCAGCGAGCCAACAGCCGACCGGCAGATTTGTCTACGTTGCGGCGATTTTTGCCGCCCTCGGTGGTCTGCTTTTTGGCTACGATACGGGTGTAATCTCCGGCGCGATTCTCTTTGTCAAAGACCAGTTCGCGCTCTCGTCCAGCACGGAGTCAGAGGTCGTCAGCAGCGTCCTCTGGGGTGCCGTGGCCGGCGCATTGTTTGGTGGCTGGCTCGCGGATCGATTCGGCCGCCGGCCCATCATCCTGGGCGCGGCGGTCATCTTCGTCATCGGGGCCGTTGGCACCGCGGTCACACCGACCGTCTCCTGGCTCATTGCCGGCCGGGTTGTCGTTGGACTCGCCATCGGTGTCGCATCGCTCATTGCCCCGATGTACATCGCCGAGATTGCGCCCCCAGCCATCCGCGGAACGCTCGTCTCTATCAATCAGCTTGCTTTAGTCAGCGGGATACTCGTGGCCTACCTCGTCGACTACGCACTCGCTGGGGCTGAAGCCTGGCGCTGGATGTTCGCCTTAGCGGCGTTCCCAGCGGCCGTGCTTGCCATCGGGATGCTCTTCCTGCCAGAGAGCCCGCGCTGGCTTATCGCCCACGACCGCCTCGATCAAGGCCGCCAGGTTCTCACGCGCATCCGTGCCGGGAAAACTGCCGAGACCGAACGAGAGATTGCCGTCATCCGCTCCGGAATCGCGCAGCAGCCTCGTGGCTGGGACGAGATTCGCCATCCCGGAGTCCGTCCTGCGCTCCTGGTAGGGGTGCTCCTCGCCCTCTTTCAGCAACTGACCGGCATCAACACGGTGATTTACTACGCCCCGACGATCTTTCAGTACGCGGGAATCACGTCATCGTCCGCCGCGATTTTGGCCACCGTTGGTGTCGGAGTGATCAACGTGCTTACGACGATCGTCGCCGTGCGGCTCATCGACCGCATTGGTCGCCGTCCATTGTTGCTCGTGAGTCTGGCTGGGATGACGGTCAGTCTGGTGGCGCTGGGATTGGCGTTCAGATCGCCGAGTACAGGAGGAGCCGTCGGCTGGTTCGCGGCGGTCAGTCTCGCCGTCTATATCGCCTCGTTCGCGGTTGGGCTGGGTCCGGTCTTCTGGCTGCTGATCTCCGAGATTTATCCGCTGAGCGTGCGTGGAGTGGGCATGAGTCTGGCCACCGTGGTGAACTGGGTGACGAATCTTCTCGTCGCACTCACGTTCCTAACGCTGATCGACCATCTCGGGAAGCCCGGAACCTTCTGGTTGTATGCGTCGATCAGCGTGGTCGCAGTGGTCTTCTCGATCTTGTTCGTTCCGGAGACGAAAGGGAAGTCTTTGGAAGATATCGAAGCCCACTGGCATGGCGGAGGACGGTTGCGGGAATTAAGACCGCATCCGGATGCAGACTAACGGTTAAGTCACCCAGGAACTTCCACCACCGTGGGTACGCGCTTCCGCCTACGGCCGCCGCGCGAGTTGCCAGCGAGACTCCGTGGTGCGGTGCAGAACATCGGGTTCGCATAAGCGTCGCTCAATCGCCCGCTGGCCCGCTACTGCCGTTGACGTATAAGCGATTCACGACCACCGTCACCTATCTCAGTTACGATCCAGATACTATGGACCGACACACCCCACACGGCCATGAACGACACGGGAACAGACGACGCACGCCGCGAACGCATGCCAGTCAAGACAACGCGCGCGGACGCTTCCAGCTGAACTCGCCGTTCAGGTACCACACACTCAGAAACAACGCGGTCCAGATCAGCGCATTCGTGATGGCAAACAGTCCACCGCCATTAATGGCCGAGAAGGCGTATCCGATCGCCGCCACCACCACGACGATGCCCAGCACCCGCCGCGCCCATGGCCTTCCGATGGCAAACGCGATTGCGATGATGACGATCCCAAGGTCGGCTGCGATTACCCAGGCCTGCGCACTGACCAGAAGATCCATCAACGCGAGTCCCGCAGCCACGGCGGCGAGGACGATCCGCAGCGGCACTCGATTGGCATCGCGGGCTGGCCGGTTGGTAGGTTGATCCATGCTGTACCCCGTTCATCTGTTCGGCCGGGGTGCGGGGCGCGCGCCCCGCACCGATCATGAGCGACGTCAGCCTTGGTTGTGGAGCTGCGGCGTCTTCCCATTCGCTGCGTTTTCCTGTTGCAGTTGCATCGTCAACGCCGCCATTCCGGCCATACCCCCAAGTTCCATGGATTCAACGGCCGTACTCGGAACGATGACAATCGTGGAATTCTGCTTCAGCCCCTCATACAGCATGTTCATCGCGCGCAGGTGGAGCGCCACCGGATTGTTGGCATAGGTCTTGGCGGCTTCTCCGAACTTTTCGGCAACTTGCCGTTCGGAATCCCCGAGAATCACGCGGGCCTGCCGTTCGCGTTCCGCTTGCGCCTGCATCGACATCGCGTCCTCGAGGGCCGCTGGGATCAGGACATCCTTGACTTCCACCGAAATAACGTTGACGCCCCACGGCTCGGTCCGTTCGTCGATGATCCGCTGCAATTCAGCGCTGATCTTCTCGCGCCCTTCCAGCATGTCCGACAGCATGGTCTTGCCAATGACATCACGCAACGCGGTTTGCGAGGCCCACTGGATCGCGCTTCGGTAGTCGGCAACGTCCAGCGCGGCCTTCTGCGGATCCAGGACTTTCCAGAAGAGGACCGCGTCGACATCGACTGGCACCGTGTCTTTGGTCAGGGTCTTTTCCGCCTTGAACGAGGCTGTGATGACGCGCATGTCGATCCAATACGGGATGGTGTCGATGATCGGGATAATGAAGAACAGGCCGGGACCTTTCAGTGCCCGGAAGGTGCCCAACCGCAGAACCACGACCCGATCCCACTGATCCGCCACCTTGATTGAGAGCGAGACCACAAGGGCGATGACAAAGGCGATGATCGCACCTGTTACGCTGACTCCGTTGACTGCCCCTCCAGACAGGGCAAAGGCGATTCCCCCGCCAATGGCGAGGATCACGACGAAGATCAATCCCGCGAACGAGCTACTCTTGCTCATATTGATTTCCTCCATGCTTTTCGGTGCTTGGATCTGTGGAACGGACGAGTTCCGCATGCTGGGGTTGGTGAATCGAATCCGGGTGCGAGATGCCCAGCTGCGCAATACGGCTGGGTGTCGCGACACGCCCGGTTGACAGTGGTCGACGCCGTCATGCTGTTGGTGGATGTCGTGTCGGGTTGCGTTCCCGGCGCTGTGCGCCTGACCATCGCCGCGACCCTGCGCACATATTCACCGTAGCACCGGATCGCCTCGTCGCGCGTTACGTGTAGTTACAGAATCGTGTCAACATGACAGTACGCCCTGCGCTTAGAGGAGCGCCATTCCGCACAAATCAACTCAAGGCGTATGGTGGGCCACCAGGAACCGCATCGAGCAGACCCCTCAGCTGGCGCAGCGCATGCCGCTACATCGATCGCATGGATATAGACTGGTGGAAGGGAAACCTGACGAGTCACGCTGCCGTGGCTGGCCCAGCAGACGCTGACCGACCGGAGGAAACGAGGCCTGTGTGACACAGCAAGGAACGGACAAGTCTTCAGCAGCGGATCTGCGGACGTTGCCCCTCTCAGAGGTGGAAACCCGCCTCGGATCGACCCCGGCAGGTCTCAGCCGGGCCGAGGCCCAGCGCCGGCTCACCGCGTACGGTCCCAACGCGTTGCCCGAGAAGCGTCCCAATCTGCTGGCGAAGGTGTTCACCTATTTTTGGGGACCGATCCCCTGGATGATCGAGGTCGCGGCGGTCCTCTCCTTGCTGGTGCGTCACTGGGCGGACTTCGGCATTATCGTGACGTTGCTCATCGCCAATGCGGTGGTCGGTTTCTGGGAGGAGTACCAGGCCGGGAACGCCATCAGTGCCTTACGAGCGACACTTGCGCTCCAAGCCCGCGTGCTGCGCGATGGTGTCTGGCTCCAACTTCCAGTTCGAGAACTCGTGCCGGGCGACGTGATTCGCCTGCGCACCGGTGACATCGTGCCGGCCGATGCCCGACTGCTGGACGGCGACCCGGTCGAGATCGATCAATCCGCCCTCACTGGCGAATCGCTGCCGGTCACGCGAAGCTCCACCGAGGCCGTCTACTCGAGTTCCATCGTCAAACGCGGCGAGATCGACGCGCTCGTCTATGCAACCGGGACGCAGACCTATTTCGGCAAGACCGCCGAACTGGTCGAGAGTGCCCATACGGTAAGCCACTTCCAGCGCGCGGTTTTGAAAATCGGGAACTACCTCATCATTATCGCTATCGCCCTGGCGATCGTCATTCTGACGGTCGCGCTCGTGCGGGGCGATCGGCTGATCACCACGCTCCAGTTCACCCTGATTCTGACGGTCGCGGCGATTCCGGTCGCCATGCCCACGGTCCTCTCGGTGACCATGGCGGTCGGTGCGCGAATGCTCGCGCGGCGGGAGGCAATCGTCAGCCGGCTGGCGGCGATCGAGGAACTCGCCGGAATGGACGTCCTCTGCTCGGACAAGACTGGCACCTTGACGCAGAACCGGCTCACCCTTGGAGCGCCATTCTGCGTTGCTGGCATCACGCCACAAGAGATCATCCACGCCGCCGCGCTGGCGTCACGAGCTGAAAATCAGGATCCAATTGATCTCGCGGTGCTGAGTGGACTTCCGGCCGGCCAGACGACGCTCGGCGAGCAGGTTGTCCACTTTCAGCCATTCGACTCGGTCGTCAAACGCACGGAGGCCACCGTGCGCGAGACGGACGGCGGCACGTTCAAAGTGACCAAAGGGGCTCCCCAGGTCATCCAGGCACTGGCGGCGAACGCGGCCCAGGTGCAGGAGGCGGTCGATCAGGCCGTGATTGCGTTCGCGGTACGGGGATTCCGGTCGCTCGGCGTGGCCCGCACCGATGCCCAGGGGGATTGGCGCTTCCTTGGTGTGCTGCCCTTGTCCGATCCACCACGAGTCGATTCGCAAGCGACCATCGCAAGCGCCAAGCAAATGGGCGTCGCCGTCAAAATGCTTACCGGAGACCAGTTGGCCATCGCCCGCGAGATCGCCGGGCAGCTGGGCCTGGGATCGAACATTCTGGACGCCGATCGCCTGGAGGCGCACCACGGCGAGTCTGTCGAGCAGCTTGCCGACGTGATCGAGCAGGCGGACGGCTTCGCCCAGGTTTTCCCCGAGCACAAGTTCCGTATCGTCGAGTCGCTGCAGCGCCATGGACATATCGTTGGCATGACTGGGGACGGCGTCAACGATGCCCCACCGCTCAAGCAGGCTGACGCGGGCATCGCCGTGTCTGGCGCCACCGATGCGGCACGAGCCGCCGCCGACATCGTCTTGTTGGCACCGGGGCTGGCGGTGGTCATCGACGCCATAAAGGCGAGTCGTCAGATCTTTCAGCGCATGACGAGCTACGCCATCTACCGCATCGCCGAGACGATCCGCGTGTTGCTTTTCCTCACGCTTTCGATCACCCTCTTCAACTTCTATCCGATCACCGCGGTGATGATCGTGCTGCTCGCGCTGCTCAACGATGGAGCGATCCTCAGCATTGCCTATGACAACGTCCACTACTCTGACCAACCTGAGCGATGGAACATGCCGGAGGTGCTCACGGTCGCCACGGTGCTTGGCGTGGCCGGCGTCATTGCCTCATTCTACCCTGTTCGCGCTGGCCGAGCGCCAGTTTCATCTCGACCGGAGCACCGTCCAGACGCTGATGTATCTGAAGCTCTCGGTGGCTGGACATCTGACGATCTTCGCGACGCGCACGCGCGGACCGTTTTGGTCGATTCGACCGGCCCGAATTCTCGTCGGAGCCGTGATCGGGACGCAGCTACTCGCCACCGCGATCGCCGTGTCAGGTGTGCTCATGGCCCCGCTCGCATGGGCTTGGGTAGCCTTCGTGTGGGTGTATGCGCTGGCCTGGTTCCTGGTCAACGATCGGCTCAAGCTGCTCACCTATCACGTGCTGGATACACGACGACGGAAGACCACAGCCACGGTCGCGAACTCCGCATCACCGTCATGACTGTCGGCAAAGGTCCGGGCGGACGAACTGACCGATGATCACATGATGAATACTGCACTGTCAGGTTCGGTGGCTGTGACGGAAACGAACCGACCTCTGCTCCAGTGTCCGCGTCCTAATTAGGGCGTACATAGGGGGCTGAGGTCAGCATCGGACTGAAATCTCCGCTCCGGATGGCAACTTCCTGTCATCCGCTGTCTCAGCACGAGAATGAACTCGTCGGATGAAAATCGTCTAACCGCACCATCAATTCGTCGACTGCCGCACGCGCGATCGCGCTGACGCACATCGTTTTGATGATCCCTTCACCAGGAACTGGCCCAATTTGAAGGTCCAATCAGACCAACAACTGCTGCGCCACCAATTCAACTCACGTGACCTACCCCCGCACCGCCTCCACCACGGCCCGAACGTTGGCCTCCGGCGTGTTGATCGGCATGACGCAGCCGGGTGCCACCATTATGTGGCGGCCACGCAGCGAATCCATCGCGTCGCGCGCCTGATCGGCGGATTGCTCCGGCGTCATGCTCGCGATCTCCTTCTCGTGGATGCCGCCAACCACACAGCGTCCGCTCGATCGCTCTCCTTCCGCCAGCGACGGCGGCGTGCGCCGGTCATGCCAATTCAGCGCGTTGGCCGGGTAGGTCTTGAGCATGTCGAACATGATATTCGTGCCGTGGATGTGGACCAGTGTGAACCGGGAGGCCGTCGCCGCCTCCAGCACCTGGATGTCGTAGGTCGCGCCGAACTCGGTGTACTCCTGGGGCGTCATCACGTCGGTCGAGGCGCACTGCGTGGCGAAGAAGATGCCGAAACTGCCGCGATCGAGCGTGGCGGCCGTCAGTTCCCGCGTCACGCGGGTAATGGCGTGCAGTGCCTGGTGCACCGCGGCTGGATCCTCACGCAGGTGCGCGATCACCTTGCCGTCAGAGAGCTTCATGGCGATTGTCAGCGGACTGAAGATTGTCTGCAGCACCGGAATCTCGCCATTCAAGCGATCGTTCACCAGGTGCGCCGCCTCGATCACCTCACGGTTGCGGCCGCGATCAGCCGGAACCGGCTTGATCCTGGCCCAGTCGCCACTGTCCGTGATCGGAAAGGTCGTCGTCTGGCGCGTGCCGCCGATGCTCCCCTGGTACGAACTGACCGCGCCCCAGTCGATGGTGGCGTAGTCACCTGGTGGCATCAGCTTGATGAAGTCGAAGCCGAATTTCCCCTGCCATTCAAGCGTCACGTCGGCCAGCGCCTCAGCCGTCTGATCCTGCTCGGGAAAGTGCCGCCAGAGGCTCACCGGCGGGTGATCGACCGTATCCCCGGCCAGCGCGGCCGTGACGCGCTCGAATGACGTCATCTCTGCCATGTTCGATTTCCTCTCTTCCTGTCCGTCGGCTATCCCGACCACCTTGCCCCATTCTCTCCATCTCGCTCGAAACTGTCGACTCAACCACCGTTGGCCGCGAAGGGGGTGAAATTGGGAACAGGTTCCCGTTCCAATCAGGACGTTCGGTCAATGTCCGTCGGCACTCATCAGCATATGCTGAAAATATCGAGGGGTGATTACGCGGAACGGAGATTCAGCACAGGTTGGATACGAGTGAGAACAAGTCGCGGTGGACGATCGCTCCGCTGCCACGGGGCTATCAGTTGGTGGGACTGGTCGTTGGCGCGCTGTTGCTGATGCTGGGCACCCTCATCTTTGGTGACTCTGGCTTCAGCAACTGGGGCATCGAGACAAACACCGGCTGGACGCTTCTGACCAGCGGGCACTTCTCCACGCATGTGCTGGCCGGCGCGCGCACCGACACGACCGACACGACCGCCTTCGCTCGCGGCGGACAGACGCTGGTGATCGATTACAACGTCACGGTCGAGGACGGCTCGGCCTTCATCAATGTCTATAACAACTACAACCTGGCGCAAGACCCTCTCTACTACGAGTCGATCGAGCATGATCAGCAGCGCCACCTCGAGATTCCGGTCAACAAGACCGGCTTCTACAACGTCAGCATGAGCTACTACAGCTATCGGGGGACATTCGACGTCCACTGGCGCGTGGAGTAACGGAAGAATGAACGGCTACTCCTGACAGGCGCCGGGAGCGTTCTGCTGGATCTGGGAGGCGAGCTGAGCGTCATTGCTGGCGTCGATCTGCTGCAACAGTTCGCCCTTGGCATCCAGTAGCCGTATTGAACAGACCGCGTTTGCCCTGGCGACCACGCCAGATAACGACGTCTGCCCGGTGATACTCACGGCAAGTGGCTGCTGGATGATCTCACCGGTGTCGTAACGCACGTCGATTTGCCGCACATCCGGAGTATGCGGATTCCAGAACGTCATGAGATATCCTGTCCGAATGCCATACCGGAAGGATAGCGAGGCCCGCGGCACCAGCATACTCACGAAGCTGATCAACTCGGGCGAGCCGGTCGAACTGTTGCCGGACGCCGACCCCGCGGTCAGTTCGTGCCACTCACCGTCGACCTCACCGATGACGTCCCAGGAGAGGCTGTCCTGTTGCTGGTTGTTCGAATTCGCCCCGCCAGAAATCAGGATGGCGCTCTCCTGAGGTCCCCAGAAGGTGCCAGACGGTGGGCAGAGTTTGATGCAGCCGAACATGCCCTCCGGCGCGGTGATCATCACGGGATGGTCGCCGAGCGCTCCGAACTGTCTACCAACCTGGAAGGGATCCTGGACGCCTCCGGTTGGCTGCCCCATGCGAAATGCGCTGAAGACCAGCAGTACGACGGCCAGCGCGGCGAAGATGGCGGTGTTCCGGCGGCTGTACATCACGTCTCCACGTAGTTGAGTCAGATCCCGATAATAATCGAATATCGAATGATTGCCTACGTGATCAGCCTACTACTGGCGAGTCCTCACCGCAATCTGTCCCGTGCCTACTCCAGCTTCTTCACATACCAGCAGGCATGATAGGCCAGACGGTAGCCGAGCGATTCGTAGAGTCGGTGTGCGGGACGGTTGTCCTGCTCAGTGGTGAGCAGGGCCCGGTCCATCCCGCGTGACCGCAGCAGACGCAGGCCGCTCAGGACCACGGCGCGCCCCAGCCCGCGGCGCTGATACTGGACGGCCACGGCGATCGGCTCGGTCCGGCCTTCTTTGAGATCGCTGTATCCGGTCTCGAACGACGGGATCGAGCAGTAGCACATCGCCGCCAACGTGCCCGCTTCGTTGACCGCGATGAGGTCGAGTGAGGGGTCGTAGTCCGGGTCAGCGCGGGTCCGGCGCCAGCGCTGGAGCATGCTGGGTCGATCACCGATCGTGTCCCGGTAGAGATCGAGCCAATCGTCGAGCTCGCTCGTGGACTCGAGCGTTCGCAGCGTAAAACCGTTCGGGATGGCCGGCTCTGGAATCGGCTGGCGCAGATCACGGATCATGCGGAGTTCGAGCTCGTCTAGCCTGAAATTGCGCTGCTCGAGCAGGCCGCGCGTTGGGAGATCGTCGTCGCGACAGATGGCTACCAACTGGGACGCCACGGCCGAGACGCGCTCTTCCGCCCAGTCAATGATCTGGTCCTCGGCATTCCCGCGCTGCTCGGGCCGGACGAGCATGCCGAGATACCGCCCCTGCCAGAGAACGGCGAAGGCCGCGAGCCGCGCGCCGTCATTCTCGAGGAGCAGTGTCAGCCGGCTGGCGTCGAAGTCCGGGTTGCTGAGCAGGTTGCGGAGCTCGATCGAGCAAAACTCGGCGTCGGCGGTTCCTGCCCGCTGGCAATCCAGCAGCAGTTCGAAGATCCGCGGGAGATCAACCGGGCCCGCATAGGGCCGCGAACGCAGGGCCACAGTCATCTACTCCTGAACAGCTAAGAATTCACCACGGTTGCTCTGGGGAGATTGTTCGCTCTCTGGTGGACCATGACAGTTCCGCGTATTCCGCTACCAACCCGACAAAGGATCTCGCCTACTGCTGACTACCGACCGCCGCTTGCGGAGGTTAGGCGCGCACCGGCAGGTCGTAACGGCGACGGATGCTCGAGCCGAGCTTACCGATATCGGCGCCATAGATGTGCAGCGAGATGGCCAGCTGTTCACCGTTGTTGACGACCTTGTGGATATCGCCCGGCGGCGTCAACGCGGCGGTCGACCCCGGCGGATTAACCGAGCGCCCGGTCTCGACCAACTTGCTCTGGCCCTGCGGGTCCCGCTCGACCTCGTAGAGGGTCTCGTATTCCTGGCCTTCATGCACTCCAACGACGCACCAGGAGACATGATCGTGGATCGGCGTCTCCTGTCCGGGCAGCCAGACCAGCGCGACGATCGAAAAGCTGCCGTCATCCTCGACGTGCAGAACATGCTGGCGATAGTGATCGGGGTCCGGCTCACGCTGCGCCTCGGTGAGGAAGGAGCTGGCGCTCAGGCAGGGCTGAAGAAGCTCCGCCACCCGCCTGGCGACCTCACCGTCATCGGTTCCCGAGTGCACCACTTCGCGAATCGAATCGACCAGCGAGACGAGTACCGGGCTTGACGTGGTCAGAGACATCGCATTCTCCCTTCATTGCATGGCGCGACCGTCGTCATTCGGAACTGGCCTAATCGGCGACGAGATTGATCCCCAACACCCGGTCGCTCGAGAGCAGGGCGTCGGTCACCATCGTCTGGGCGGCGTCAATCTGCTCGGCCACCACGCGCGCCGCGCGCTCGGCATCACTCGACATCAGCGCTTCGACCAAGTCACTGTGCTCGTGATACATCTCATCGTTTCGGTCACGAAGCATCAGGCCGAAGTGAAATAGCCGCTCCATCTCGTCGAGTAGCCCAGCGATGATCCCCGCAAGCCGCTCGTTGCCGGTCACCCGGGCGATTCCGACGTGAAACGCCGTGTTGCGACGCAGGAACTCCTCGGCGCTGGCGGCGTCGCCAAGCCGATAGCGCGCCGAGCGAGCCAGATCGGCCAGTTCGTCGATCTGCTGCTGGGTCGCGCGCGTCGCCGCCACCCTGGCAGCCTCCGGCTCCAACAGCCGGCGCACGGCGAAGAGATCGCGCACGTGTTTAAAGGTAATCGGCGCGATCAGGTAGCCCTGGCGCGGCACCGGCTGTACCAATCGCTCTTGAAACAGCCGGTTGAGGGCGGTGCGTACGGCGGCGCGACCCACCCCATAGCGACCCGTCAGACCGGTCTCCGAGACCTGGCTGCCCGGCTGCAACTCACAGCGGACAATGTCGCGTTTGATCGCCTCGTAGGCAGCTAAGTTCAGCGGCTGGTCGCTGAGGAGCGAGCGCTGAGATGTCAAACAGATCCTCCTGACATGTCACAACTTCGAATGTATCAAGCTTGAGTTGTCATGTCAACATGTCAGGATGACAAAGGCTTCAGCCTGAGATGAGGGCTACGGATTCTCGGCCAGATCATGCAGCTGATGTCGGATCGCGCTGCGCAGCTGCTCTCGATGGTCGGACTGCGTCACTGATCCAGACGTCACACTCCGCGCCAGCGTTCGGAGCGAAATCAGAAGACCGGCCAGAGCGAGCCGTCGGTTCAGATCCGTCGGGAGCATTGTCACCTGACCATAGCCTTCCAACAGCCAGGGCAGGAGTGGTGTGGCGTATGGCTTCACCGTCATGCAGGCGGAAGTGTGCCAGGTCGTACCAGCGATTGGTGCCCCGGATCTCGCCGAAGTCGATGATGCCGCTGTAGTGTCCGTGATCCTGGTAGATGTGCGAGGCATCGAAATCACCGTGTGCCAGCCAGGCCTGCTGCGCAGCTGCTTCGTTGGGGAGACGCTCAGCGAGGGTAAGGAGCAGATGCTCCGCGTCCACGCTGAGCCCAAGCCGATCGAGGACCGGCAAGACCTCGTCGAGTGTCGCGTGGATGAATGCCCGCTCCGTCGGATGCTCCCCAACGAGCCTTCCCGAAACCGCCGGATCTCTCCGGATCCAGCCAAATCCGTCGACCGGCACCTGGTTAATGCGCGCCAGGTCTCTCCCCGCCGCTCGCACAATCGCACGCAACGTTTCGACGCCGAGCATCGCGTGGCCGATCGGCGCACCAGGAATCGCCGTCGTCAGCATAACCGAGCGGCTCACCAGGGGATGGTTATCCGTGAAGAAGATGACTTCGGGCACCCGAGCGCCGAGGCTGCTTGCCTGTCGATGCGCCGCTGCCTCCGGCGCGAAGTCCGCGCCGACCTCGGGGAGAACACGTAGATAGAAAACGTCGCGAGCCCGCTGGATCCGGTACACGAACGTCGACACGCCGTCGTGCACAGGGTCAATCCGCAGCGGCACGGAGGCAGGAAAGATCCCATGAACCAGATCGGCGATGACCGCTTCGGATGGGCGCTCCCGCGACATCAAGACTCCTTGCTCGTCTCCGAACGACGAACCGAGCATAGCGCGTCATGACGCCTCACAAACAGCAGCGCGCCTCAATAATGAGACGCGCGGGTGGGCTGCTGGTGCCGTGGGAGATGGATTAGCCCTCCATTGTCCGGTTCTCGATGTTCCAGAGCTGCGAGACCCACGGCGACAGATTGAGGTCCTGGAGCTTCTTATTCATGGCTTGAACGTTGTTCCACAGAACCAGCGGGATCTCGACCACCTGCAGCGTCACCAGCTCGTTCATTTTGATATAGCCGAGAGCCAGGCCCCTCGTGAGGGACCTGGCTCTCGGCGTTGGTCGCGTTTCGCGACCGGGGTTTTGGAGCGCTCCGAACTGAGCGCTACAGCCTCGTGGCGATACTAGCTCGACTTCGTCCAGTTCTCGATGTTCCAGAGCTGCGAAACCCAGGGAGAGAGGTTCATGTTCTGCAGCTTCTTGTTGACGCCCTGAACGTTGTTGCGCTGAACCAGCGGAATCTCGACCACCTGATTGACGACCAGGTCGTTCATGGTGATGAACAACGGCGCCTGTTTGGCGGGGTCGAGCTGAGTCTGCGCGTCAGTGTACGCCTTGTCGTAGTCGGCGTTCTGCCAACGCTCGACGTTGTTGCCCGACCAGGAGTTCGACTTCTGTGGGATGTTCGAGGGGTCACCCCACCACGAGACCATGTAGTCCAGCGGGTAGGGGGTCGTCGGGCCGTTGGTGTACATCTCGATGTCGGCGTAGAAGTGGGACGCCGTCTCGGTATTGCCAGCGTCAGACGAGAAGTAGACGCCCGCGTCGATCGACTTGATGGTGATGTTGATCCCCATCTGGGCGAACCCCTGCTTGACGATCTCCTGCTCCTTCTGCCGCAGCGAGTTGACCGACGTCTGGTAGACGATATTCATCTGGACGCCGTTCTTGGCGCGGACGCTGCCACTCTTGGCCCAGCCGGCGTCGTCCAGCAAGCTATTGCCCGCGGCGACGTCGTACTTCCAGCTCGTGTTCTTCGATACGAAGGCCGGCGGCGCCACCAGGACGTTCGAGGTGACCGTGCCAGTGTCACCGTAGAGTTGCTGCACCATGACGTCGCGCTGAATACCGAGCGCGTAGGCCTGGCGCACCTTGAGATCGGACTGGAACGGGTGGGGAGCCTGGAGGCTCGACTTCTCGCCGTTCACGTCCTTGTTCGGGTCGGTCAGGTTGACCAGAATGCGCTCCATGCCGGTTCCATCGGAGATGTTCAGATCGCCAGGATTCGAATCGGCCTTCATGGACTGCAAGACATTCCACTCCACCTGGAGGTTCCAGGCGAAGTCAACCTCACCCGTCTGGATCGCGGCACGGGCGGCACTGGCGGCATCTCCGCCACCCTTCATGTAGACCTGCTTGAAGAAGGGCTTGTCCGCATCACGGAAACTATCGTTGATCGAGTATGAGACGTGGTCGCCGGCCTGGAACTCATCGACCTTGTAGGGGCCGGTGCCGATCGGCTTGAGGTTAAAGGGGGCGTTGCGCGCTGCGGCGCCGACCGAGTCCTTCAGCACATGCTGCGGCAGGATACGGCCATAGTCACCACAGAAGACGCCAAACCAGCCCGGGGTCGGCTTTTTGAAGTTGATCTTGACCGTGTTGGGATCGACGACATCGACCGAGTCGACGACCGTGTAGTTGCCGGCCGTGGTCGCGGCGGTCTGCTGGTTCGAGACATAGGTATAGGTGAACTTGACGTCGTCCGCCGTGAAGGGTTGACCATCCGACCAGGTGACGCCCTGCTTGAGCTTCCAGGTGACGCTCATGCCATCCTGGGAGACGCCGTTCCCGAGGCTGGGGATTTCCGCCGCCAGGATTGCCACCGGCTTGCCATCCGGTCCGAAGTCGGCCAGTGGCTCCAGGACCGGGCGCGTCGCGTCGTAGTCCTTGGTCCCCTGCGATAGGTGCGAGTTCAGAATGGTTGGCGCCTCCCACCAGAGCAGGTTGAGCGTGTCGCCCTTACCCCGGCCGCCTCCGGTCGACGCGGCCTGCGTGGAGGTCCCAGATGCCGACGCGGTGGTGGGGCTCGCAGACATTGCGGTCGGCGAAGCCGAGGTACCGCCAGTGCTGCTCGTTGCCGTAGAGCCGCCGCTCGAGGATGTGGTTGGCGCGGTCGTGGCAGCTGGGGTGTTTTTCGAGCTCGAGCCACCGCAGGCCGCCAGCAGCGCCGCGATCGCGGGAGCGGCCAGGCCCAGGGCGGCCGCGCGTTTGAGGACGTCGCGCCGTGTCAGGGTACCCGACACGGCCTGATCATACAGATGTTGAAACTGTCGGTCTTCCATGAATACGTCTCCTCCTACGATGATCATCTTGGTCGCCACGCACGACCGTCCGGTCGTGGCAGCGGGCAGAATCGTACTCGGCGTCGCTCAACCTCCTCACTCGGCGCCAGATCATGGGGAACGATTCGATCGACGTGAATCGTCATTTCAGTACGGTTGTGCAGTTGGCGGCACGACATTCCTGGCATCGACCGGTTTTCAACGTAGTTCGGGCCTTCGCCAGAGGACTCGGATGCGATGCACCGAATGACTCACCTGTAGGAGCCGTTGAGAGGAGCAGGACCGTTCCGATGAACTCCGAGTCCGGCGCGTCACGATGGTCGATCGCCGATCTTTCGCTCGGCAGGTGAACACGCCTTGAAACGGTTGCAGCAGTATTCGACGCTCGCGAACACATCCGCGAGAGACTGCACAAAGTACTTGGGTTCTACGATAACGACAGAGAAGCAACGGGGGAATACGCCAAAAGGCGTACGAGGCAACGTTGAACGTTGCGGTTTACAAGTAACCCCGTCTAGGAGGAGCCAGACGGGGCTACCGGCGAGGGTGACCGGTCTGCAGAGGAACGCATCACCGCTCACTCGTTCACTTTACCAAGACGTACCTGAACGTAAATACGCCAAAGGTCGTAGCTTCGCGCAAAAGTGAGTGAAGAGAATCAATGATCTCTTGGATTCACAGTTGAAGATTGAGAGATCGTCATCTACCGGCAATTTCGCTGCTGTGCCCAAGGCCGTATGGGGATAATGTCGGGATCACGATCCCCCACAACGTCCGCCGCGTGCCTGCGAGCCTCCGATGCATGTGCCAAAATGGGAGACGCCCCGATGGCCAGACCACGAGGTAGCCGTTCCCCGGAGCATCCCTGACGTGCACGCATCGAGGAGGCTTACCACGGACCATCAATCCGTACACGACCTTCATCAGGAAGACTTGTTCCGCAACCTGCCGGATCAACGCCACGCGTTGATCGGTCGCGAGCATGAGACCACCGCGCTACGCGACCTGCTGCTGCGTGACGATATCGGGCTCATCACGCTGACCGGCGCCGGCGGCTCCGGAAAGACCCGGCTGGCATTCCAGGTCGCGGCGAGCTTGCACGACAACTTCCCGGATGGCGTCCACTTCGTCCCACTGAGCCCGGTCAGCGATCCCGCGATCGTCCCGTTCGCGATCGCCCACGCACTCGGCATTGAGGAATCAGGGCCCACGGCGCTGACCGTCGGAATCCAGGCCTACCTGCGAGATCGGAGACTGCTCCTGCTGCTCGACAACTTCGAGCAGGTCCTCGACGCCGCACCTCTGGTCGCCGGCCTGCTGCGGGCCGCGCCTCGGCTTACCGTGCTGGTCACCAGCCGCGAGCCACTGCGGATCAGCGGCGAGCAGGAGTTTCCGGTCTTTCCGCTCCGATTGCCCAACCTCACCGGGACGCCTGATCCTGCAGAGCTGGCGCGCTCGCCTGCCATCGCCCTCTTTCTCCAGCGTGCCCAGGCGATTCGCCCCGAGTTCACGCTATCGGACGACAACGCTGCGATCGTAGCCGAGATCTGCCACCGGCTTGATGGACTGCCGCTGGCACTGGAATTGGCCGCGGCGCGCTTCGCCGTCGAGCATCGCCTCATCTGACACTGCCCGGTATCACCAGCGGTCTCGGCACTGCGTCAAACGACGCAGCTACCTTTCGTTCGTCAACTGCGCCAGCCGGGTCGATCCGGCAGCCACGGCATTCGCCCACCGCGCCCAGCAGTACGACTGCAATATCCTGGCGCAGTGGGGCGACCCGGCACAGTCGCCACGCGATGTCGCCTGGACGCGCGAGGTGTTCGGTGCGCTGGAGCCGTTCATGGAGCGGAGCGTCTACGGCAACAATCTGGGCGACGAAGGTGAAGCTCGCGTCCGCGCAGCCTATGGCGCGAACTACGAACGCCTGGCGACGCTCAAGGCGATATACGATCCGGACAACCTGTTCCGCATGAACCAGAACATCAAACCGAAGGCCTAGTTCGGCCGCACTCTCGGAGCGACCGCTGCACGAGAGGCGGTCGCTCCGGCCTCGGATTACCTCCACGTCCTCTCCACGCTATTCACCTCGTGTCTCTGTTATACTTCACCGCCTACACGTCCTTTGCGAGTTATACCGGGACGCAATCATGCCGCGACCGTGAAGCAGCGCGAGGAGCAGGAGGGACAGCCCGATGACCGGGACCGCATTGACTGCAAACAACATGAAGCTGCTTGGGGGCGCCCTGTGCCTCGATTTCGCCAACACCGCCAACTGGCACAAGAGCGAGCACCCGGTCGAGCTCCTCAATACCTATGAGGACCTTGTCGGATGGAGTCGCCATGCTGACATCCTGAGTGACGTGGACGCCGGCACGCTGCTGCGGGAGGCCGCCGGGCAGCCAGATGTCGCCGAAGCCGTTCGCGTGCAGGCGGTCGAACTGCGCGAGGCTATCTATCGCATCTTCTCTGCGATCGCCGAGGACGACCGGCCCGACGTGAACGATCTCGAACTGCTCAACGCGGCACTGGGCCCCGCGCTCTCGAAAGCCCGTATTGTTGAAGGCCCGGACGGATTCACCTGGGACTGGGCGGGCGAAGCAGCGATGCTCGATCGCATGCTCTGGCCGGTGGCTCGCTCCGCGGCCGAACTCCTGGCTTCGGCGCAGCTCGACCGGGCGCGACAGTGCGCCGACGAGAAGTGTGGCTGGCTCTTCCTCGATATGAGCCGCAACCGGAGCCGTCGCTGGTGTTCGATGGAGTATTGCGGCAATCGCAACAAGGCGCGCACTTACTACCGGCGACAGCAGGACCCGGACGACATCGTACGTGACTAGCCGGCGCGGCAGGTCTCATCGACCGTAGACCCAACCTCCGTTGACGTGGACCACCTCTCCGTTCACGTAGGAAGCGCCCGCTGAAGCCAGGTAATGCACAGCTTCGGCGATGTCCTCAGGACGTCCCGGCCTCCCGACCGGAATCTGGGCCACGGTTCGCTCGCGACGTTCGTCGGTCATCCGATCACCGAAGAAATCTGTTCCCAGCACGACCCCGGGGGATACGGCGTTGACTGTGATCCCGTGTGGACCGAGCGACCCGGCCAGCGAGTAGGTCAGACCCACCACGCCCGCTTTGGCCGCCGAGTAGATATCGCCGCCCCCACGGAACGCCGCGATCGAGCTCAGATTGATGATCCGCCCGCCCGGACGGCGCAGCTGCCCACGCAGCGCGTGCACCATCAAGAAGGTGCCGATGAGATTGCCGGAGAGGGTCTGGCTGGCGTAGCGGGCCATCTCGGCCGTCGGGGCATCGTCGCTGATGTGCAGCACGCCGCCCGCGTTGTTGACCAACACGTCGACCGTCGTGTCCACCTCCGACCTGAGCCAGGCAACGAAGGCATCGACCTGCTCCGGGTTCCCCACGTCGCAGACGTGCCAGTGGATCGCGGCATCTGGATGATCGGCACGGAACTCCGCGGCCGCGTCGCGCAGCACCGGTTCGCGACGGCCGACGATCACAACGGTCTCGCCATCCGTCAGGAATCGTGCGGCAATCGCCTTACCAATGCCGGTTCCGCCGCCTGTCACGACGACAACTCTGGGAGAATCAGCCATCACGCCCTCCATATCTTGAAACTCAAGCTATCGTATCACGAGTTGCAAGATACGTGCGCGCGACTATGGCGGAGCACGCTCGGACTAGCCGGAGAGACCTGCCGCGATCAGCCTGGCCGACGTACGCACCGCCCCCGTGAAGCCAAAGAAGGGGCCGAAGTCCTGTCCCGCGGCCAGGCTGGTGATGAAGAGCCCGGGCACCGATGTCTGGAAGTGCTCGTCCAGCGCGGGGAACCCGTTGGCCGTCTCGATCCTGGACAGCACGTTGCCGCTCGCCAATAGCGGAATGCGGCGCAGATCGACCACGTACCCGGTGGCCATGATCACGTGATCGACCGTCACGACCTGACCGCTATCCAGCCGAATCTCGAGCTCGCCGCCCGGTTGCTCGACGCAGTTCGCCAGTCGCGTGCGCGGCCAGATATGTACCGCGTCGCTCCGCAGCCGCGCCTCGAGCCATGGCTCGACCTTCAAGCGACCCTCCACCCACATGCGATAGCGGATCTCCTCCTGCTCGGCCGGCGCCAGCCGCCGGAACCAGCCGGGGTCGTGGATCATCGAACGAAGCAGCGGGTTCACCCAGGTCCAATTCGCCACGCAGTAGTCCGGCGCGTCATGCCGGAACGAGAGATGAACCTCGGCCGCTCCCTCTTCCAGCAGCAGCGCCGCCCACTCGAACGCACTCTGCCGGCCGCCGACGATCAGGACGCGCTGGCCGGTAAATGCCGCCAGGTCTACCGCTTCGCAGGTATGGCTTGAGCGGCCGGGCGGAAGGATCCGCGTCAGATCGTCTGGAGTGTGCTGAAAGTATTCGAACCCGAGCGCCAGCGCCACGTTGTTGGCTTGCATCGTCTGTCCGTCGTCGAGCAGCACGTCGAACCGGCCATCATGCCAATCCAGCCGCTCTACGCGGACGTCGAGCGCGGTGATGCCCTTCTGTTGCTGGAACCAGCGCGCGTAATCCAGATAGAAGCCGAGGGAGAGAGGCAGCACGTCGGCAGGCGTCTTCCCCTGCTGCTGAACGTAGGCCTCGATCGTGTCGATCTCGAGTGGATCGAGATGCCAGTCGCACTCAGACCGCAGAAACATGCCATGCGGCATGTGTGCGGTCCAGAAGCCCATGGGTTCGCCCACCACGAGGTGATCGACCCGGTCATGATCGACCTGAGCCGCGAGTGAGAGCCCAAACGGACCGGCGCCGATAATCAGGAGGTTCGCATCGGAAGCCATGAGAGTAGCTCCTCTCGACTCGTGGCTCATCGCGAGTTGCCGATATGGTCAGCTGAGTCCGTTCGACCGCCAGGGCGACGGCCTCTCCTCCACCGAGGCAGAGGGCGGCGATACCGCGCTGGAGTCCGCGGGCATCGAGGGCATAGAGGAGCGTGGTGAGGAGACGGGCCCCGGTCGCGCCGAGCGGATGACCAAGTGCGATGGCGCCCCCATTGACGTTGACCTTGGCCCAGTCCCAGCCGCTATCGGCCAGCGCCCGGCCATTCGCCAGCACCTGCGCGGCAAAGGCCTCGTTCAGCTCGATCAGGTCGACGTCGTCGAGGGTCCAGCCGACCCGCTCCAGCAAGCGTGGAATGGCCAGCGCGGGCGCGGCGAAGATGCGCTTGGGCTCCACGGCGGCCTGCGCGTAGCCCGCAATCCGCGCCAGTGGCGCGACGCCGAAACCGCGCGCCGTGGCCTCACTGGCGACAATCACCGCGGCGGCGGCATCGTTGAGGCCGGGCGCGTTGCCGGCGGTCACCCGCCCATTGGGGACGAATGCCGGGTTGAGGGCCGCGAGGGCCTCCAGCGACGTATCACGCCGGGGTGATTCATCGGTGGTGACGGTCGTCTCGCGACCTTTGCGGTCACGCACCACGATCGGGACGATCTCGCGCTCGAACCGCCCGGCATCGACCGCCGCGACCGCCTTGCGCTGGCTCTCGAGCGCGTAGCGATCCATCTCCTCGCGGCTGATGCCAAACTCATCGGCAATGTACTCGGCGGCGTTGCCCATGGCCCAGTCCTCGAAGGCGCACCACAGGCCATCGACGACCAGCGCATCCTTCATCTCGACGTTGCCGTAGCGCAGCTGATTCAAGCGCCCATAGACGAGGTGCGGCGCCTGGCTCATACTCTCGACACCACCGGCTACGAAGAGATCGCCGTCACCGGCGCGGATCGCCTGGGCCGCCAGCATGACGCTCTTGAGGCTGGCGCCGCAGACCTTGTTGATCGTCATGGCGCCGACGCTGGCCGGCAAGCCCGCCCCGATCGCGCACTGGCGCGCGATGTTCTGTCCGAGTCCAGCCGAAACGACGTTGCCAAGAATGACCTCGTCGATATCTTCCAGCGCGTTCAGGCCGGACCGCTCGACGGCACCCCGGATGGCGATAGCACCCAGTTCAGCGGCCGACAGCGAGCTGAGCGAGCCCTGGATCCGGCCAACCGGCGTCCGCGCGGCACTCAAGATGACCGCCGTGGCAGGCTTGGCTCCGTTCATCGCTCGCGTCTCCTCTCGTTGGCCGGGCCTCGGGACGTCGACTCACTGGACGCGACGGCGACCCTGTCGCCCGGAATATCGAGTTCGTCAACGTCTGCCCATCTTACATGACGCATGGCTTTCCGGTGGACGGCATGAGCGCGAATTGAGGGATCTCGTACGACTCAAAGTCGATTATCATGAGTCTCAAGACACGATGAACGTGAACGATTGGATTGAACGATCATGAGTGACGAACGGCACGATGATCCGGCGCAGGCGGACTCAGTCGACCAGGATGCGTCAAGCTGGCTGGCCGAACTTCCGGGGGTCGATTCGGAGATCGAGATGGTCCACATGCGGCTAAAGCGGCTGGGGCAGCAGACGAGCCGGATGCTGGCCGGAATCGCCGAGCGGCACGGCATGACGCTGGGGGACTGGGAGACGCTGTCGGTCTTGCGACGATCGGGGCCGCCCTACGTGATGACTCCTTCCGAACTGGTCAAGGCGCTCGACGTTACCTCCGGCACGATCAGCGTACGGATCGAGCGCCTGAGCCGGGCCGGTCTTATCGAGCCAGCCAATAGCCGGGCAGACGGACGGTCGCGCCCGATTCGCCTGACGGAAGAGGGGGGACAGCGCTGGCAGGCGGCGACGGCCGAGCGGAACGTGATCGAATCGCGCATCTTCCAGCAGGCGCTCGGCACCATCGAGATCGAATACCTGAACCAGCTGCTGCGTTGGCTGCTGCGGGGCTTCGAAGACGCGTGATCGTTGACCTGTACAGTAGCCAATCGAGCTCGAGCGCATCTCCCTGGTGACGCTCCCCCACGATCCGGCCTCTGTTCGGATCGTCGCTTTTTCAGAGAGATGCGGCTTTCGCGCCGCCTTGTTGAAGCGTTCGGGACCACGGCATGATCGCGCGATTCGATCAGCCGATCCTCTGTCCTATCGTCATCGGGCGTGGCCCTCAGCTGGCGGCACTGGCGCATGCGCTCGATACTGAACTTGGTCACTTTCTAGAGACAGTCGACCGTGAGCGCCTTGCATGAGAGATCTCGCTCCCCCGCTTGAGTGAGCATGAGGGTGGCGATCGCGTCCGGGCATCCTACCGCGATAACTACGATCGCCTGGCTCAGATCAAGGCCACGTACGATCCGGAAAATCTCTTCCGCGTCAACCAGAACATCTAGCCGCAGAGCTAGAGCCTGTTGTCGAGCGTTGCCGATCATCACAGCCTGCTCCTTACGGAGTGGGCTGTTCCTTATGTGCGCGTTCCGCGGATGCTTCACCGCCGAAGCGGATCAGGTTGATCCGCGCATCTTGCGGACGACAGCCCCCACCTCCTGCGGTAGACTGCGCGGGTGGAGTTGGCCCCGGCCGCAACCCGTTTGAGGGTTCGCAATAACTGGAGAGTGCTCCTCGGATGACATCTCGACGCTGGCTCAAATGGGCCGGAGCAACTTCGACCCTCGCGGCCGTTCCGCTCCTGGCCGCCAATCGGCTTCGTCTGCGTCGCCCCTCACCACGGTCGGAGTCCGAACGCTCCGGCAGCTACTGGATGGCGACGATCCCCGATCCGCCACACTTTGCGCCTTTGATGGAAGATATCGACGTCGATGTGGCCGTGGTCGGGGGTGGGTTTAGCGGGCTCGCGATCGCTTATTACGTCAAGACCGGCGACCCGTCATTGCGCGTCGCGCTCCTCGAGTCGCAGCGACTGGGCTCCGGCTCCAGCTCGCGGAACTCTGGCGCGGTGGCGCCGCGCTTTCGCGGTCAGGAGACCAGCGAGGAATCGCGGACGGCCTACGCCTTGTTGAAGGAGTTCGCCGAGAAAGAGGGGGTCGACTTCGATCTCAAGGAGGCGGAACCGGCCATCTACCTACACCATCGTCCGCCACGCGGTGCCAAGCCCGACCTCGCCGGCGAACAACTCGTCCGCGAGATCGGCTCCTCCTTCTACGTAGCGGCCGACGTGACCACCACCAACTCGGTACATCCCGGCAAACTGGTCGCGGGCCTCATCGGCGCCTGTCAGCGCGTTGGCGTCGAACTCTACGAGCATTCGCCCGTCACGGTGATCGGGCACGGTGTACCGGTCAGCCTGACGACACCGCGCGGCCGCGTTCGCGCGGGGGACGTGGCGCTCGCCACCAACGCCTATACCCAACAACTTGGCATCGCCCAGGATCTGATGCTCACCATGCACCACCGGGTCATGGTGACGCGGCCGCTGACGCCGTCGGAATGGGAGATGAGCGGGTTGGAGCGCTGGCCGCTCCGCTTCGAGGTCGGCGGATACACGACCCACACGGTTCGCTCCACACCCGATCGCCGCTTCTTCTTCCGCCACGTCCTCGGACACCGCGCCTACGAGGATCCTCGCTGGGAGATCGACGATCGGGTGCGCAAGGCGGGCTTGAAGGCCATGCTGCGCCGTTACCCATGGTTGGAAGGAGTGCCGGTCGAGTACGAATGGCACGGCCTCACCGCCCGCACGCGTGACTGGTGGCCGGTCAGCGGACAGATCGACGAGCATCTGTACATCGCGGCGGGCTTCAACGGTTCGGGCGTGATGCCAACCCACTTCTTCGGCTATCTCATCGCGCAGCGCATTCTTGGCAAGCACGACCCGCGCTTCTCGCTCTTCCGCCCGCCGCCAGCGCATCGCCGCATTCCGGGCGAACTGCTGCGTCACCTCGCCTTTCAAGGCTGGATCAACTACCGGAGGCTGCGCGATGGCTGATTCGCACCGGGAGCAGACCATCCAGGCCGTCATCTTCGACATGGATGGTGTGCTGATC
This sequence comes from uncultured Chloroflexia bacterium, assembly GCA_963728335.1. Lineage (GTDB taxonomy): Bacteria > Chloroflexota > Chloroflexia > Thermomicrobiales > Thermomicrobiaceae > CALAGB01. The sequence continues at coordinate 692,730 of CAVSJP010000002.1, read as the reverse complement.
GACAGCGAGCCGGTCCACCAGCGAGCGACCGACGAAACCGCTCAGCAGTTCGGCCTGCCTCCGGTCGACGTGGATACGTTCGCGCGGTACTTCTTCGGGCGAACCGACTACACCGGCTTTCTCGACTACCTGGCAGCAGTCGAGCGGACCGACCTCTCGATCCCCGCGCTGATGGAGGCCAAGGCGCGGACCTATGAGCGCCGCGTTTCGGATGAGGTCCAACCGTTCCCGGACGCACTGAACGCCTTACGCGCCTGCGTGGCGCGAGGCTACCGGGTGGCGATCGTCTCGGGAGCACGCAATCGTGAACTTCATGCCGTGGTGGCGCTCTTCGGATTAGCGCCGCTGCTCGACGCGACCGTGGGGGGCGACGACGTCCCGGTCGGGAAGCCGGATCCGGCCCCCTACCTCGCCGGAGCGAGCGAACTCGGACTGCCACCGGAGCGCTGCCTGGTAGTCGAGGACGCCCCGGCCGGCGTGGCCTCAGCCGTGGCGGCGGGCATGCGCTGCCTGGCAGTCGATCGCACCGGGCACCCGGAAAGATTGCGCGCCGCCGACCGCATCGTTCGCGCAGTGAGCATTGAGGCGATTGAGGACGTGGCGGCGCCGCGGACGTTAGTCCCGTCCGCCACGCAGCCTGATATCGGGAGTCAACGGACATTCGAGCGGCATCGATGCAATTGATGCCACATGCACAGCAAACGACACCAAATCTGCCGGCGCGCTTCAAATCCCTTCGGTGTTCATCAAGACGACACGCCAGCCGTCAGGGTCGGCGACGGTGACCCCACGCTCCTGCCAGTACGGATTCTCGGGCGGAACTTCCGGAAAGCCCATCGCGGCGAGGCGTTGAGCGATGGCGTCGATGGCGGCACGATCGGGAATGTAGAAAACGAGCAGGTTGTCCTCGGTCGGAGCCGGGCAGGGTGACCCAGCCTCATGCTGGGTAAACTCGAGATGATAGTCATGTCCGGGCAGGCCGAGCATGACGCCGTCATATCCTTTGTGCCCCGGCCCGCCAAACGAGTCGATGACCGGCAGACCAAGCCCGTCGCGGTAGAAGCCAACGACCTGCTGCAGCTGATCTGTTGGCCGGGCAATCCGCAGCTGAACGGCGGGAGGACCGGCAGCCCACGCATCTGTCAATGTTTGCTCCTCGTCCGTACCATCTTGCCACTCGTTGTCCGCCAACCATACGGTAATACGCGTTCACGTCAACGCATCGCATGAATTCTCCGCACCCCGGTTGTGTGTCTCACACAATCGTCATCTCGTCGCGCATGAGCTCCAATCGACCATTGAAATTGCGCGTCCAATGGTCGATGCGGAAACGTCACCCACAGGACTCCGCACGCCCGGGCATTCGAATTGCGCAGCAACGATACGGTTTGCTCGTGAGAGAGACCGATTGTCGTTGCATGACCGCCAAAATTGGGCTTAAAATGACCGGCGCCTACCACATATAGTGCGCCGATCGGCGTCAGATTACCGCGTAACCTTACCCCGGCCCGCTTCATTTGACCGGCGTGGTCACTGGGTAAACGATGATTTCGGGTCTTGTTAAGAGACTGTCATCTCGTACCCAGGGCGCAAATCCCATGTCCGAAATTTTGAGCTTTCGCGTCCGTACGCGCGGTTGTTTGGCCGAATCTGGTGCCTACGAGACACACAGCCTACCAATTCATTCATTTGCTTGTTTTCCGTGAAATATCCCTGTAGGATATGCGCGGCCCGCCGCTGGGCCTGGATACGCAAGTGGGGATTGTACCGGTTCGCAAAATGACCGGGCTTCAGTTGTGGAAATGCGGGGATTTCCACTTCTGTGAGGGACCGTGCGTGTCCGCGACTTCACGGCATTGTGCCAACGCTGACGGAGCGGCACGCAGCGAGGGAGGGAACCATTGAAGAGGTGGATTCTGCTCGGCGGAATCGTCGCCCTGATGACGATGTTCGCCACTCCAGCCACCAGCCTCGGGAAAGAGCTCAGCCTCGATCCACAATCAGCACCATCATCCGTCGCGTCCACGTGGGCTCGCGCCGATGGTCCGGGCGCCAGAACCGGCCAGAACCAGGCGTGGGTATGGGGACCGGCGATGCGAGCGATGACTCGCGAACCGTACCAAGAGTCACCCAACGGGTACCGCTCAGTCTTTTACTTCGACAAAGGACGCATGGAGATTACCGACCCGAACGGTAATGCCAACTCGCAGTGGTACGTCTCGGTCGGTCTCCTGGTGCGCGATCTGATTGCCGGTCAGATCCAGGTGGGAAAGAACAGCTTTGTGCAGTCGGCACCGGCGAACATCCCGGCGACGGGCGACATGGGTGCGAACCCCCTGTCACCGACCTTCGCGTCACTGGCTCCGATCGCGTCGATTGGGGGTAATATCGACGCGAATCGCACACCGAATCGCGTCGGGCAGGCCGTGACGGAGTTGGTCAAGGCCGATGGCACGGTGGAACCCGGCGCTGTGACGAATAGCTCCGTTACCATCGCGGCCTATGATAGTCAGATCGGCCACAACATCCCGAAACTGTTTGAGGATTGGCTCGCCAAACAGCCATTCCCCCAGCAGTACCTGGTCGGGCATCCACTGACGGAGCCGTTCTGGGTCGATACGATGGTAGGCGGCAAGCAGAAGCGTATTCTGATGCAGGCCTTCGAGCGTCGTGTCCTCACCTACACGCCGGATAACCCGGCAAGCTGGCAGGTGGAAGCGGGCAACGTCGGCCTCCAGTATCGTGCCTGGCACGGATTGACCGAGCCGACCGACGCCAATCTCTATCCGCTGGCGAGCCAGGTCCCGTTCGGTGAAATCATCACCAACAAGGCAGCGCAGTATGGGATCGATCCCTATCTCCTGGCTGCCGTGGCGAAGGTCTCGAGCGGCTACAATCCACTGTTCAAGTCGCCCGACGACCGGCAGGGATTCTTCGGCGTGCGTAGCGAGTACCTGGGGCAGCAAGCGTATCCGCTTGATCCCCTGGTGAATGCCGATGTCGCGGCGAGCAAGCTCGCCGGACTTCATCAGAGCATGAGCGACTGGCGCGCGGTGCTCGCCGACTACTACACCGGGTCAGCCAACCCGAACTGGTCCGATCAGTCGCTGAATGACTTCGTCAACGGGGTGCTCAACACCCAAGGGAAGCTCCTGTCGGACCTGAAGCAACCGCTTGTCTCGCTGAGCAGCCAGAAACTGCGCCTGCTCGGTACCGGCCACGCCGCGTACTACTCGCCAGGCTACACGACGGCCTGGTGGAACTACACGCTCCAGCGATACTCGAGCTGGGGTGAAGCGGCGGCCGGCTGGAAGCTCGATCCCAATGGCTACTACTGCGTACATCCCGGGTTCATTCCGGGACAGCGGATCCAGCTCACGGCCAACGGTGTCACCCTCTGGTGCACGGTCGGCGACGAGGTCGCCAGCCAGGACCTGGCAAGCTGGCAGGCCCACTGGGTCATCGAGCTGTCGTACAACACGTTCCAGGCACTCGGCCTGAACCGTAGCAACTGGGTAGAGGTCCGGGCTCCGTAGCCCGAACCGGCGAATCCCGCGAACAACCAGAACGGCTGGCTCAGGGGCCAGCCGTTCTGCATCTCCACCGCGGCGCGACTTGCCTCAACCGACACGCCACGATAGCCTTTGTCAACGCCGCGGCACCAATGCGCCAATCTGACGCTGTTTCGCAATCAGCAACGTTGAGCCAACGCCCACATCGCTCGCCCGTCTCGCCTCGTGAGTGATTGCTGGCCGCTGGCAATCATGGGAAGAGGTTGACGTGCCGGTGAGCACTGTCTCCAGACGCGCACCGCTCTGGACCCTGTTCGGCGCCAATGCCGTCTCGAACATCGGGGACGTTGTCACCCTGGTCGCGGTCCCCTGGTTCGTGCTGCAGACGACCGGCAGCGCCTCTAAAACCGGTCTGGTGGCGGCGATCTCGACGCTATCTGCCATCATCGCCGGGATCTTCGGCGGTACGATCGTCGACCGCACCGGCTTCAAGCGGATGAGCATCCTCTCCGACGTCGCCAGTGGTCTGGCGGTGGCCATGATTCCGATCCTCGACCGGACCATCGGCATCCAGTTCTGGGAGCTGTTGCTCCTGGTCTTCCTGACGATGCTGTTCAACGCCCCGGGGAGCACCGCCAGGCAGAGCCTGCTGCCCGATCTGGTGGAGCTGGCCGGAATGCCGCTCGAGCGCGCCAATGCCGCCTACAACGGCATTCAACGCTCGTCCATGCTCTTCGGTCCTCCGGTCGCCGGTGTTCTGATCGCGCTCCTCTCGGCCGCCAACGTCCTCTGGGTCGATGCCGGGAGCTTCCTCTTCTCGGCGGTGGCGCTGGCGCTCGCCATCCCGAAGCCCGCGCCGCGCCCGGTCACGGAGGGCGCCGACGAGAGCTATTTCGGTCAACTGCGCGAGTCGTTGCGCTTCATCCGTCGCGATCAGCTGCTCTTGACCCTGCTGGTCATCCTGGCGGTGATCAACTTCGTCACCTCGCCCCTCTTCGACGTCGTCTTTCCGGTCTACGCCCGCGACGTCTTTGGCAGTTCAGTCGCTCTGGGCATCATGCTGGCCGGCTTCGGCGCCGGATCGCTCGTCAGCATCCTGATCTACGGCGCCGTTGGACATCGGGTTTCGCGGCGTCTGGTGTTCGTGGGCGCCTTCATTGTCTCGATGATCCCTGCCTGGATCCTGACGATCACGCCAAACCTCGTCATCACCACGGCCCTCATGGTCGCCATCGGCATCGCCTCCGGCCCGCTCAATCCGATGTTGATGACGATCTTCCAGGAACGGACCCCGCCGGAGATGCGCGGTCGACTCTTTGGCATCATCATGGCGACCGCCTGGATCGCTATGCCTCTCGGCATGTTGACGTCTGGCTTCGTGATTCAATCGGCCGGTTTGCGAGTGATGCTGATCATCATCGCCGCCGCCTTCTCCCTGGTCACCATCGGCGTGGTGGTCAATCCGACGCTGCACGCGGTTGACGCAAAGTCTGCAACAGCCGACGCTGACCGCGCCGCTGAAACCGTCGCCGGCGTCGACGTGGGGAGCTGAACCAACAGCCCAGGAAAAATGGCTGATCCGCCAATGATCGCGCCTGTTTGATGGAGGTTGACGACATATATGAAAGGTGATAGGGGCAAGAAATCGACCTGCTCATGGTCATTGACGAATTGATTCGGTCCATGCGTGTCCGTTCACGCGGGGCTAAAACGCTTGGTGCGCATTCGGAGGGTATTACCAATCGATCAGATCAGCGATCGCCAGGAGCGGACGGCCCAACAGGTGATTGAGTCCGCAGCAGAAGTTGTGCAGCGCGACCTTGGCCGCCAGCCGCGCCTGGAAGCCATCGAGGGCATGTGGCCGTTCGGTGGCCAGCCGGAAGGGGGTCAGCAGGCGATCCTGGACCGTCTCAATGATCTGGCGCCAGGCGGCGACTTGGCGGCGAACGACCGTGGGCCAGCGCTCACGGCTGTCTCGCTGCGGCGAGGCCCAGACGATGGCCCCGTAGTCGGTGGACCAATGCTCGATCCAGGTCCGGCCAGCGAAGCCGGTATCGGCCAGATACTCGCCGCTGACGGGCTGACCGATGCTTGCCAGTTCGGCCTGGGGGTGCTGGCGCAGGGCCAAGAACGTGTCGGCCAGATGGCGATCATTGCTGGACGCTGGGCCGAAGCCGAAGCCGGTGATCAGCCCCCGCGGGTCGCAGGCGACGAGGAGGCGGAACCCCGTATACCAGCCGAGCCGGGTGCAGCGACCAACATCCGCGACGCCCGCCAGCCAACCGCGGCCCCGGCGGCGCGCATTGCGCACGGGAATCCCGGTGCCGTCGAGGATCTCGTAGCTGCTCGGCGCCGGTTGGAGCGGGACGGCGAGCGCCAGGGCCACCTCGGCCAACGCGTCGTGGTGCTGGCGCAGCCGCCGGTTGAACTGCGGACGGCTGGGGAGATGCGGAAAGGCGGGACGCAGGCGGTCCTGGGCGAATCGCCAGAAGGCACGTTCACTGGGAAACTGGGCCCATTGACCGACGATGGCCAGCGTCAGGACCTCGCTGCGGCACAGACCCGCAGCCGGACCGGGATGCACCGCCGGCGGCAGCGTCTGGTCAATGGTGTCGACCGCGACATACAATGCGGTCACAAAGGGGTCCAGGTCGAGCATCGGGAGCTCCTTTCGCGCGAAAGGGATCAGCACTTCCGGTATCCTCCCTGGACCCCTTTGTGTCAAGCGGTCACGTCGCACCCAATATGCACCAAGCGTTAAAGCCGCCGCGCTACAAGAACGAAGTCCACTGAAGGGACTGAGCTTCAGTGACCGATTTGGCAATAACGTGACCACGGAATGGCGAACATCACAAGAAATTAGTCCCTTCAGTGGACTTCGTTCTTGTAGCCCGGTGAGTTTACTCCCGGGCGCACGCGGCCAATCACCGGGTTTATTCGTCAACCACCATCAGCAGGTTTCGTCGCATGTAGCGCGGCGGCTTCAGCCCGCGTGACCTGAACAATCGCCACGTATGAATTCGCGAAAGACCGTTCGTCTCGGGCTACAACGACGAAGTCCGTTCAAGCGACTGGGCTCTGACTGCAGGTTGTGACGATCACTTCGATCGCATCGCTGCGCCTCGAACACGGAATAGCGATCCTCTCCCACGTGCTGGACCCTCACCTGACCGCGTGACTTCGCATATGGCGCCAGCGCTCATACAGCAGTACAGCGCCCAGCACCACCGCGCCGCCAACCACGAGCCCCAGATCAGCGATCCGTGGCCCGCGTACGATGCCGTCGACGAAGAGGAACGCGGTAACGATGGCCACAATCACAAAGATCGCCCGGGCCCACAGCATGATGTGCCGCAGGCGATACACGACGACGAGGATGAAAGCCAGAATAAGTCCACGAAGTAGCGCCAGGACGTCGGTCATAACCGACGACGACCACCACCCCGGACCTCGCCGCGCCTCAATCAACCCGCCAACCATCTGTTGCAGGCCACCCTCGTCCACCGGAGAGACGGTCCCCGCTCCACTCCTCGTCACCTCGACGTAGCTACTCACGCCGTGATCGTTCCAGGTGAGGTACGTTTGCCGTGAGTTCGAATCCGCGACGTCGAATTTGGTCACGACCACGCCCTGTATGCCGATCTGGGCCTCCGTGCCGCGAATGATAGACACCGTTCGGTGTGTGCCGTCTGGTGAGACAAATGAGGCCGTTTCGCCGTTGATGGTGGGCGCAGCGGTCTGGTTGGTCGTCTCGACCAGGTACATACCCTGACCCGAAGCGGTCTGGCTCAGCGGGTAGAAGAATTCCACGTAGTTTGCTTTGCCGGCCCCGGAATTCCCGATGTGGGAGGCGGACACCGTTGCTGGATTGCTCCCGAGGGGTGAGGGAAGAGTCCCGGGTTCGACGACCGCGAATCCGGCCAATTCTTGCGCCTGAGACACCGTAAGATGGTTGCCGGACCCTGTGCCAGTTGATCCCTGGACTCCAGACGGCGCAGGTGTTGCGGACTCGGCCGCTTGACTCAGCATCGAGGCGATCATGCGCTCGACGTCTTGTTCGTTGAGTGGCCCGGCGATCTGCGCGGCGACCCAGAAATAGGTGCCCCTGGTCGACCACCTGAAGTCCACGATGTTTGCGTCGCCTGGCGCACTGCGTGTTGGCACGGTGCGCGTTACGGCCTGCCCGCCAATGGTGAGCGTTGTCGTTGAGCCGACGACCGGGTCTGGCGTAACCGTACTGTCAAACTCCCGTATGGCCACGCTGAAGTGCTGGCTGCTATCGGCCGGCAAATACCTCAGCACACACACGTGAACCTCTTGTGTCGTTGGCGTCGTTCCCGGGGGCGTCGTATCTCCGATCATCACGCCTCCCGTCACCAGGTACGGGGGCAACCACGTAGGTTGGGCAAGATAGTAGTGGGCCTCTTGCTGGACCTGGTCAAACGTCAGCGGGCCGCTACCACCTACGGCAACAAGCGTAGGCAGAGGGATGGTCGTCGCTGATGCTCCGGTCTCCGGAGTGGAAGCTGCGCTGGTCGGGTTGAACATCGAGGCAATCATGTGCTCGAGGTCTTGCTCGGTCAGCGGGCCGGCAATAGTGCCGGTCAATTCGAACGTCGTCCCCTGCTGCTGCCAGAGATAATCCTTGATCAGGGTTCCGCTGATCGCAACGATGTCAGTCCGTGTAACGGAGTGTCCCGCGATAGTGATGGCTACGGGCGTGGACGCGTTTGAGTAGCCTCTCGGGACGTGTTCGAGTTCCTCAGTAATCTGGACGTTGATCATCTGGCCGGGATCCTTGCCTCTGTAGCTGAGCATGATCTCCTGAATCGGCGATCCCGGCGGCTCGGCGCCTTGCCACTGCGGCACCTCGATTCCTTCATCGACGAGGACCGACGGCACCCACCGCGGTTGGGTCACATAGAACGGGGCCAATTGCTGAGCTTGCTTAAACGTGAGCACGGTCTGCCCGTCGGCATTCGGCGTCGGCAGGGCAGTTGACGGCGTCGGTGTCGTCACGGCCTGTCGCGTCGCAGTTGATGGAGAAATCATTGCCCTGACGAACTGCTCCATCACTGCCTCGGTCACCTGTATCTTGGGGACCGTGTATGCCACATCGTGAACACCGGCCCTGTCCCACAGATAGTAGACAACCGTGGTTCCTTGCTGCTCCGTCATCCACTTGGTGACCTGGACTCCATTGATCGTCAGATCCGACTGGGTCACCTGACTTGTCGGGATTGTCGTCGTTTTCCCGTTTTCCCCGACCCAGTAGATGGTGTTGTCGCGAACCGTCGGTACCGCTGAATCGGCGGACGTTTCCAGAACGCTCACGCCTTTCTCCGCCATATTGACGGCCGGGTAATAGAAGGTCACGTAGTTCGCCTTGGCGTTACCGGCCAAGCCAACGGCTGAGGCGCTGAAAATAGAATCCGGAAGCGGTTGCAGCACACCTGGAAGCGGGTTCGGCGTGGCGATTGGAAAGTCGACCAGCTGCTGAGCCTGTGCCAACGACAGCCTGCTGTATGAACCGAGGCGATCCGGCGTTGGCAGTGGCGGGGCTCCGAGTGCTGCGGGCACGAACGTGAAGCTCCAGGTGCCGTTGATGATTTTGCCTGGTGGTGGAGTAGACGGCCCATTGTCGAAGCGGACCTTCTGGATCGTGACCGTAACCGGCTGATCGGCCGGTCCGGTCAGCACAAAGGGCAACGTCTCCTGGTATCCGACGATGTCCGGTGTTGGCTGAGGTGTCGGCGACGGTGCCGGCGGCGGAGGCGTGAAACCAGGTGGCACGAGGGGAGAGACACTCGTCTCCGGACTTTGAGCGTCCCATTTCAGTCCGTTCGCGACGACGTCATTTTCGGGAACCAGCAATCCCGTGAACTCCCCGCCGCCGACGGTCCACATGTTGGGCTGATTCGGATCCGCTGACTCGATCTTGAACGTCAGCACAATCTGGCTTCCGTTAAGTTTCGCCGAGGACAGGGTGATCCGCAGGTTGGACGCCGTCACCGTCATCGGCAAACTCGGAGCCGTCGCAGTCGCAGCGCCACCCAGGCCACCTTGCTGACTGTGCTGCTGGTTGCCAAAGGTGACCGCCAGGATGCCACCCACCAGGAGCAGCACCGCGATCGCCGCGACCATGCCGAGGCCCTGACGGAACCATCCAGTCCGCAGACGCGTCGGTGGGGGCGCCTCCTCCTGAGTGAGCGCTGTTGCGTCGTCGTCGAGTCCGCAGGCCACCGTTCCATTTGTTGCCGAAGTCTGGCGCCGCGGTCGTGCCAGTTGCGCGATGGCCTGATCGACAGCCGCTGACGGCTCTCCCTGACGACACAGGACTGCGGCCTGGTGGAGTTCGTCGACCATCTGGAGCAGGTCCGCATCCGGCACGGAGTCGAAGACGTCGTCGTAGTGCCGTTTGAGCTGGTCTCTATCGTCCATGCTGCTGCTCCTTCAAGGTTGCAATGGCGCGGCTGAGCTGAGCGCGGACCGCCGAGTCTCGTTTGCCGAGGATGATCGCGATCTCCGCCGTCGGCAGGTCCAGGACAAAACGCAGCGTCAGGAGATGCTGCCGATCTGCATCCAGTGGCGCGATAAGCAGGTGAAAGCGTCGCCGGGCATCGGCATCCAGCGCTTGCGCTTCGGGATCACTCAATCTGCCTGACGCGCGTACGTCGCCCGTGAGCTGGAGCGGCACGGTCTGGTCGGACCGGCGATACGCATCGATGACGACATTGTGCGCCAGGCGATAGAGCCAGGCGCGGAAGGGAACCCCTCGTTCTTCATAGCGGGGAAGAGCCTCGAAGGCCCTGAGAAAGACCTGTTGGGTCAAATCGTCGGGATCGACGCCAGACGGGGCACGGGCCTGGCAGTAGAAGAAGATCGGCTGGCGATAGCGATGATAGAGCGTGGTGAAGGCCTCACCGTCCGCCTTGGCCGCCGCGACCAACGCTGCCTCCTCGGCGGGAGACAACCCGGTCTGGCCAGATTTCGGTTCATCGCGTCGCACCCGTTAACCCCCTTTGCGTCGCGCCGTCCTCTAATGAAACGGAAAACCGACCCAACATGTGACGGTGAATTTGGAGCGAAGGTGTTCACAACTCTGCATTTGCGCGAAACGTCCCGCTCGCGTTCAGGAGATTGTGACGATGTCAGCGTCCAGCGTCTGATGGTCAGGTGGGTTTGAGCGGTTTTCATCATGGTTGGGGTTGGTTCGAGTTCCGCAGTCGTGGTTCGCGCGTTGATTTGGACATTGGCTCCGTACGCCTGGGAATAGGGAGTCTTTGACGATTAGCTTCGGCAGTAGGCCACACTCGCCCGGAATTATGGTGGTTGACGAATTAATTGGGCAACGGCCGATCACGATCGCGCGGGGCTGATGGTGGTTGACGAATTAATCCGGTGATTGGCCGCGTACGCCCGGCAATAAATTGTCCGGGCTACAGGAAACGAAGTCCACTAAAGGGACTAAGATCTTCTTGCGATATTAGTACATCACGATTACTTCTCTGTATCTTTCGGCATCTTCAGCTCAATCCATTTATGGATTTCGCCTGCTCAGCCTGGGTTTTCAACCCAGGTGATCGCACACGCGTTACCGGATGTAGACCTGCATCTCGATAATTCTGGGGCGACCGCCAACACATAACCGCCGAACACTGTTTGGTCCCGGCGGTTATGTCAATAAGTCTTGGCTGGTTGAGCGCGACTACTTCCGCCCGACCACCACTTCAGCAATCGTCTGGACCGCCGTGTCGATGTCGGCGCGAGAGACGTCCAGGTGCGTCACGGCACGGATGCGGTGCTTACCGACCGCCCCCATGCGCACGCCCTTCTCCTTCATCGCCGCGGTGATTTCAGCCGCCGTCTTCCCGGTGTCCTGCACGTCGAAGTAGACCAGGTTGGTCTCGATGTCGTCCGGGTCGATGCCGATGCCGGGGATCTCGGCCAGGCCCTTCGCCAGCGTTTTGGCATTCGCGTGATCTTCTGCCAGCCGGTCGACGTTATGTTCCAGCGCGTAGACACCGCCGGCCGCGATGATGCCCGCCTGGCGCATGGCCCCGCCGAACATGTGCTTGTAGCGCCGGGCACGCTCCATCGTCTCGTGATCACCGGCCAGCACGCCACCAACCGGAGCGCCGAGCCCCTTCGACAGGTCGATCCAGACGGTGTCCATCTTCTCGGCCCACGTGCTGGCCGGGATGCCGCTGGCGATGGCCGCGTTCATCAGCCGGGCGCCGTCCATGTGGGTCTTAGCGCCGAGGCGGTGGGCCGTATCGGCGACAGACTCGACCCCCTCGATCGGCCAGATCTTGCCGCTGCCACGGTTATGGGTGTTCTCGATCAGCACCAGCGTGGTCGGCGCCGAATGGTACGAGTAGCCGGGCATGGCCTCTTCCAACTGCTCGGCGGTATAGACGCCGCGATCGCCCTCGATCAGCATCGTCATGACGCCGGCCAGCAATCCTGGGCCACCCGCCTCCGACGTGAAGGGATGCGCGTAGCGCTCCATCACGATGCGGTCGCCGGGCTGGGTGTGCACTTTGATACCGATCGCGTTGCACATCGTGCCGGACGGCAGGAAGAGCGCCTCCTCCTTGCCGGTCAATTCAGCCACCATCTCCTGCAGCCGGTTGACACTCGGATCCTCACGGATCTGCTCGTCACCGACTGGCGCGTCCGCCATATAGCGACGCATCTCCGCGGACGGCCGGGTCGCGGTATCACTCACGAGGTCGATCATCAGGTCTCCTCATTCCCTATCGCGCGGTCTCGAACGCGGATCATTATGACCGCTAAGCGGGCGCCAGGCCAGCGTCGCCGGCCCCGCTGTGACTGATAATCACGCGTTAACGAATCGGCCGGGCAGAGCGGACCATCACCCGCTATACTATCGCGTCTGTCGGGACTGTGGTGGCGCGACGTGGGACGTGGATTGAAGAAGCCAAGGCTTGGTCTCAGCCGAGACAATACCCGAATCTTCGTTGCCATGTCGTTCAACGAAGGCGCGTTCGGCGTTTACCAGAATCTCTGGCCCCTCTACATCGCCGCATTGGGGGCCAACCCCGCTCAGATCGGCGTCGTCATGGGTCTATCGGGCGTGCTGCGTCTCTTCGGCTTAATGCCGAGCGGGATGGTTTCCGACCGCGTACCGCCCCGCCGGCTGATCGTCGTTGCCCGTTCGCTGACCGCGACCAGCATGTTCCTCTACGGCATCGCCCAGAGCTGGTGGCAGCTCATCCCGATGTCGGTCATCATGGCGTTCGGGAACATCGCCTTCCCCAGCATCTCGAGCACAATCGCCGAGGTGGCCGGACCGGGCCGCCAGCGCACCCGCGCCTTCACCCTAATCTATACGGTTGGACCCGCCTGCGCGCTCCTGGTGACGCCCATGCTGGGCGGCCTGGTGGCCGACGTGATCAGCCTGCGGGCAATCTTCTTTGTCGCGGCCGCGTTCACGTCGGGAGCGGTCTTCTTCTTCTCGAGGATCACGCCGCGCCCGATTCAGCATCACGCCGGGCCACCAGTGACGTACCGTGCGACGCTGCGACAGCGTCCGATCCTGCTTCTCTGCCTGCTGGAGATGGCCACGGTCTTCACGCTGACACTGGGCGTGACCCTGGCGCCGAACTACCTGCAGGATGTTCACGGCCTGAACACCGGCACCATTGGGGTGCTCGGCTCGGCCTCGGCACTCGGCACGATCGGGATCTGGCTGATCTCGAGCCGGGTGCGACCCTTCGACCAGCCGCTCATGGCGATCGGGCTCGCGACGGCGTCGGTGGCAGGCACGCTGGGGCTGCTCGCCATCGGCCACTCAATCATCCTGTTCGCGCTTGCCTACATCCTGCGTGGAGGCTACACCGTCGCCTGGTCTCTCTTCGCGGCCGCGCTCGGCGAGGTCGCCGACGAGCGCCATCGACCACGGGCGTTCGCCCTGGCTGAGATCATGGGCGGGACCGGCTTCGCGCTGGCCCCCTTTGCCGCGGGCTGGCTCTACGAGATCAAGCCCGTCACGCCGCTTATCGCCGGGTTCGTGCTCATCGTGCCGCTCCTGCTCGCCTTCCAGTTCATCCATCGCGCCGTTCGGAGCGAGCAACCGACGCTCATCGAGGAGCCGGTTTGAGCGAGACGCACGCTGAGCTCAGGATCCTCCCTCACATTCGGCGGCGGCGTCCTCAGCCTCGTCAATCTGGTAGCCTGAGACACGTCCCGTCGTCGGTGATTGAACGTCGATGTTCGCCTGGCCCATGTCGCCGAAGCCGCCTCGCAGGTTCTTGTCGTGGTCGCGTCCCAGTCCCATATGTTCGAGCTGATCGGCCTGGCCTCCGGTTGCCTGCGCGACGCCCTTGATGAGCGTCATGACGTAGCCTTTGCTCACGTCGTGACGACGGGCGATCTCATCGACGTCGTCTCCATTGAGCGCCTCGCGCACGATGTGCGACTCCAGTGTGGAGAGCCGTGAGATGACGGCTGGTTCCTCCCGGATCTTGCTCACCAGCGCGTCGAATCGGTCTTCGAACTTCTCTTCTGTCTGCCGGTCCATGATGTCTCCTCGTTCGGTTGTTGCGTGCAATTGGCGGCGTTCGTGTGCTTGGTTGTCGTAGTCCACCTCTGAGGTGGGCCCAATGCGGCCGGTATCACGTCTTGGACGGCGCAGAACGAGTTCCAGCAATGAGCCGCTCGACGGTCGCGAGAGGCGGCAAGACGAGTCGCCGTCTGCTATGGTTACTCGACGCGGAATGAGACGATCGCGTGCTGGACGCGAACCGATGAGAGCAGGACGTCGACTGTGCCGATCTTCGGCCGGCCGCGACAAGGCAAATCCTCGCCCACTTCCCACCACCGCAGAACTGCGGGACGAGCGCGTGCGGCAATGGACCGAGTACTTCTCCGGTCCATCGAGCGAAGCGGACTATCGTCGTGCCTTTCTGCGCTATTCGCCCCTTTTCTGGGATATCGTCCGTTCGGACCAGCGCGAGCTGCTGCGGCTCCTCGTCGACCGGGTGCCGGCCGACATTGGCGTGTCCTCGATCTTCGGCCTGTCAGTAACGTTCATGGGGCATCGCGAAGGCGGATGAGGCCGCACGGGCCACGCTGGCGATGATCGTCAACGAACTAACCCCGCAGCACGCGCGGACGCTCCTCGTCTGCCTGGCCGATGCCTGGCAGAACGCCTCAAACGCGCCCTACTACCAGCGTGGAGAATTCGTCGCCGCCGAGCTGATGCGCACCATTCAGCGACTCGAGATGACCCCCGCTAATGCGAATGGGGTCATCTCATCGATTCGCGCCCTGGTCGAGCGCTGTGACGACGAAGACGACGGGAGGAAGCGACGATGACCGCGGAGGAGGCTGCGCCACCGGAAGCCGATCAGTAGCGCAGCCTGCCGGCGATTTCAGGAACTGCTCCAGCAGCGCGCCGGTATCCTCGCCCGCCTGGGCAAAGAGTGCCCGATTGCCGAGTGCGTCGATATCGCCGGGATCCTCTCGCAGCGCCCGCTCAACCGTGCTGAAGCCGAGCATCGAGAGCCCGAGTGGCGCCGCGATCTGCCAGATAAGATCCTTGATCTGCGCGTAGTTCACCGCGTCTGAGTCCGGCACGCTCCATTCGTCGATGATATAGCGGACCGACGCCATGCGCTCGCGCAACACCTCGGCGAGGATTTCCGCCCGTTCTCGATCGTCCACGTCGCTCTTCCTCTCTGGGCACCATCGTGCGTCCGGACGTCCGCTTGAAGGATACTCTGGACACCATTCCCGCTAATGACCGTTGCCAAGCCGTCACGAACGCGCGACGATCGATACAATTGGCGTTATACTGCCCTGCATCGGCAGAGAAGGGGGAACGGGCATGAGCGGGCAGTCGCTGTTGATCTTCATTGTATTTCTCGGTGTCATTGTCTGGGCCGGCGAACTGGCCTGGCTCTACCGTCGCGCCCTCGTCGACGAAGTGGACCCCATCGGCTACGTCTCGGGCGCGGCGTTCTTCTTCGTGCTGGCGGCGCCGGTGGCGCTCTATGCCCCGGAAGTCGTTGACGTGATGGACGGCTTCTGGAGCCGCATCGTCAAGCTCGATTTCCTTCCGCAAAATGAAGACAACACCCCGCGGCTGATCGTGGCGGGCAAGGGCGTGCCGTTGAACCAGCCAAGGATCAGGATCGGCCGCTACCCCAACAACGACGTGGTGCTCGACCACCCGACCGTCTCCGCCTATCATGCGGAGATCACGTTACGTCAAGATGGACGCCACGAACTGGTCGATCGCGAGAGCCGCAACGGCACCCGGATCAACGGAAGTCCGGTTCGCTCGGCCATCTTGCGCGATGGCGATCAGATCACGCTGGGCGCGATCACGCTCCACTATCTCGTCCGGCCGACCTCGGAGCGGCAGATTCAGGCCGGATCTGCCCTATTCGTCCCGCCGCTGACGCTTCCAGCACAGATCTCAGAGCCAGCGCCGAACGCGGCTGATGTACGCGTGGTACTCGTCGCCGAATCGGCGAGCCAGATAGGCCTCCTCACGCTCGCACCACCCCCGCTGCATCACTGTAAGCAGCGCCGGCAGCAGGACGACATGCCACAGGGTGCCGATCAGCAGTCCGATGCCGACATAGCTGGCCGTCAGCGCCAGGTAGATCGGATTGCGGCTAAACCGGAACGGCCCATCGACCACCAGCGAGACGACCGGATGGCTGGGTTCGGGATTGTTCCCCTGCCGGAACATGGTGAGCGCCGCCCAGGCGGCTGGGAAGATGCCGGCCGCGATCATCAGCAGCCCGAGGCGGCGGCGCGCGCCTGAGCGGTGACCGCCCATGACGCGCAGCGGGACGATCCGGTGCAGCAGCAGGCCGAGTCCAAGCGCGATGCCGTAGATCAGCGGTGGCGGGGCGACGACGTTGGCCGTCTCGCCCTGGTGTTTCGCCATGAAACGTCCTTCTTTCTTGCCTGAGTACATCGTTCGTTCGGGTGCGACCTGCAAGCCATGCACCTTGTCTTCGTTTTCCAGACTCTGCTCTTCCTGGGCGAAGACACGCTTCGATGGTGCGGGACTCAGTGACGCCATGTCCCAACGATTACATCCTTCAAGAGTATGGGCCGCTGCCGCTTACCTCGAAAGCCCCGGAGCTCGCGACGCCGCAACCGTTGCCGGCAAGCCCGTGGTATAGTGCGGCGGGCCAGCGCTGGCCTGGCCGGAACAGTCACCAACTTGTGGGTAACGGGAGAAGACGGAGAACATGGCGGGGGTTCGGGCAGCGGCCAAGACGATCAACGGACGGGACGAGATCCGCCTGCGCGAGTCCACCCCTGGACCGTGCGCGACCTGGTTGAATCTTCATCGCCCGTCTGCTCGATCCTGACGGCGGCCTCTTCCTCTTCGCGGTCGCCGTCGTTCTCAGCCTGCAGAGCAACCTGGGTGCGAACTCCTGGACAGTGCTGAGCGACGGCATCTCACGCCAGACGCCGATCACCATCGGTCAGGCGACCGAGATCACCGGCCTGGTGATGCTGCTGGTGAGCTGGGCGGTTGGCATTCCGCCGGGCATCGGCACCGTCATGAATATGATCCTGGTCGGGTTCTTTGTCGACTCATTCTCGGTACCGGCCTCATCGACAAGGCGGGCCCCTACCCGCTTCGGATCGTGATGCTGGCGGCGGCTATCGTCGTGATCGGGATCGCTTCGGGCATGTATATTAGTAGTGGACTGGGTGCTGGCCCGCGCGATTCGTTCATGCTGGCACTCACCGAGATCACGCGGCTGCCGGTCCACGTCAACCGCTGGATGATCGAGGTCGTGGTGGTCATCGTCGGCATCATTCTGGGTGGAAGCTTTGGAGTCGGCACCATCATCTTCGCGCTGCTGGTGGGGCCGTCGGTGGGCGTCGGATTTCGGATCTTCGGGCTGTCGACCAGGTCGAAGAGCAGCAGCATTCCGACGCGGCGACGTGGCACACGAGAGAGCATTCAAGACTAGATCAGGGAGCGTTTGCGGAGCATGAGCAGCGAAGCAGCAGGTTCGAACGGAGTGGCGGCGCTGCGGAGCCTGCGGGATCGTGTGATGCCGATGCTGGAGGCGGTCGCCAACGACTATGAGTCGCGCACCGAGACCGACTATCCGGTGGTGACTCGACAACGTCGAGACGGGCGGCTACTTCGGGATCATGCTCGATCCATCCTATGGCCTCTACTTCATGACCGATGGCGAGCAGGTCATCGCCCAGATCAACATGGTCGGCTGGCGCAACGACGTCCGCTCCAGCGCCAACAAGGAGAAATTCGCCGGCCTCCCCTTTGGCGGCGTGCGGTCGGTCCCGGAAAACCTCTCCAATCAGCAGCTACGCAATCTGATCGCCGAACTCCTGTCACACTGGAACATGCAGCCATTGCTGATTCACCAAAGCGACAGCTGAGGGCGGTTCCTGAATGGGAACCAGACGGGCGGATATCAGGGCGGTCCTACGGGATCGCCCTCCTGCGTTCGACGAAGGAGCGTGATCCGATGCAGATCGAGATCCTGGGTTCGGGTGGAGCGATCACGACGCCGCGGCCGGGCTGCGATTGTCCGGTCTGCATCGAAGCGCGGGTCAAAGGCGTTCCCTATAGTCGTTCTGGTCCGAGTCTCTTCGTCCATGGCCCCGATGTCTTGATCGACACGCCTGAGGAAAGCAAGGATCAGATCAACCGCTCGCGGATCACGCGGATCAACGCCTGCTTTTACTCCCACTGGCACCCTGATCACGTCATGGGGCGTCGTGTCTGGGAGACGATGAACGCGGATCTACGCAACTGGCCGCCCCATGACAACCTCGACTGACATCTACCTGCCCCAGCAGGTCGCCGCGGATTTCCGCACATGGCTCGGCAGCTGGGATCACTTCATGTTTCTCAAGAGCAGGGATTCGTGCGGCTCATCGAGCTGAATGATGGGGAGAGGGTCGTCATTGGCGACCACGACGATCGAACCGTTTCGGCTCGCGCAGGACTACGTCTACGCATTCCTCTTCGAGTCTGCTGATACGCGGGTGCTGATTGTGCCGGACGAGACGCTGGGCTGGATCCCGGACGGCCTGCGCGGCCTCGATCTGGCCATCTTGCCGATGGGGGTCAATGAGTTCAATCCACTCACGGGTGAGCGCACATTGCCAGCGACCACCCGGTACTGGAGGCAGAGGCGACCTTTCAGGAGACATTGGAGATCCTTCGCGCGCTTGATGCCCGGCGGGTGATTTTGACGCACATCGAGGAGGCGGACGAGGTGAGCTACGACGATCTCCTCGTCTGCAGAGTCGCCTGCAGCCGGAGGGATTCCGGTCGAGTTCGCCTACGACACGATGCTGATCGAGGTTCGGTGACCCAAGTGCTGTTCGGAACATGATGGGTGCGTGGTGATGCGTCAGGCGAGCCGGCTGCGCCCGCCGATCGGTCAGGTCTCCAGGCGGTTATAACGTTCGCCCATGCTAACGGGAATCCCGCAATCGTCCGCGAGTATGCAGTCCGCTCCAGCGCGGCGCCGAGACAGGCTCACCCCTCGAAGAGAAACCCGAAAATGCGCTCGACCTCTGCCCGCACCTGCTCCAGCTCCGAGAGCCATCGACTTCAAGACGGCAGCCCGAGCGCTCGCGCGGTATCCCGCACGTATTTCCCCATGATGAGATCCCGCTCGATCAGATTCGCTGAGCTCGCTCCGGATCGGTCGTCTCCCAGCGACTTCCGGGTTTATCGCGGCGAACCGCAGACGCGACTTTGAACGCGGCCGAGGGGACGAGCCAGATCGCCTGGTTCGGCTCGGCGAGCACGGCGCCAGGCGCTCGGGGAAGAACCCGGGGCCCTCGGCCAGGATGGGTGGGGCTCCGGCATCCCCAGCATGTCTTGAGCGGCCATGCCGAAACGTTCGCTCCAGCAGTCGATCGTCTCCTCGGCCATCATGTCGGGAGGTGAGCCGAGCCAGCGCTCTTCCGCGGTCATTCGGTCGGGATGTGCGCGGTAGAGCGCGGGAGTAGTGCTTCGGGTCGGCCCGGCTGAAATGCTCCATCTCATGGCGGTCGAAGTGATAGACCTGCAGGCCGTGTCGCGAAGCGATCGCGTCCGCGATCGTTGTCTTGCCAGCGTCGGGCGGTCCGCCGATGAAGAGGACGTGGCGCAGCCGTGTTTCAGGTCGGACGCATCAGTCAACTCTACAGGTTCCATGGGTATCTCATTCGTCCATTGAGTGCCGACGGGAACGCCAGCGTGGGATCGGAGCTATGCGGTAAGGATGAGGGAATGAGGGTGTTTCACGTGAAACGAGGGCCTCTCTCGCGTTTCACGTGAAACCTGCTAATCCTCGATCAGCCAGACGTCGATGGCACGGTCATAGCCCACCAGCTCGTTTTCGTTGAAGAAGAGGTCGATCTCATCCTTGGCGGTCTCACCCCCGTCCGACGCGTGAATCAGATTCCGGCCGATCGTCAGACCGAAATCCGCGCGAATGGTGCCTGGAACCGCCGACCGCGGGATTGGTCGCGCCGACCGTGTCGCGCGTCATCTCGATGGCGTTCGGCCCTTCGAGCACGCCGACCACTACTGGCGACGAGGTAATGAAGTCGACCAGCCCCTCGAAGAAGGGCTTCCCCTGGTGCACGCATAGTGACGTTCCGCCAGATCGCGTGATACCTGCATCATCTTCAGCCCTACGATCTTCAGATCCACGCCGCTCGAAACGGCCCAGCACCGATCCGATCAGCCCGCGCTGGACGCCATCTGGTTTGACGATGATCAGCGTTCGCTCCACTCCATCTCCTCCCCGTCTACCATGGTTAACAGCAAGACCGCTGGCCGGTCGGCCAGCGGTCTGAAGCCTACCATAGCCGTACGGCTTGCTTATTCCCCCGTACCCACGATTTGCGCGTCGAGCGCGACGACCGATTCCTGCATGACGTTCGCCAGCGGATCCTGCGCGACCGCAGAGTCCGCCAGCACCACCAGCATCAGCTCGTCGCCCCGAGTCAGGAAGAGCGATCCACCCTCCAGGTCGATCGCCAGCGCCGGATCATCGCCGCCGGCACCGCTGACCAGCGCCGACCCCGCCGCGGCCAGGGTCTCGGCATCGAACGCATCCAGTGCCACCGACGCCACCACCAGGCCATCCTTCGTGCTCGCGACCGCTCCCAGGACGTCCTGGTATTCCAGCAGCGAGAGAAGTTGCTCCTCCATCTACGCCTCTTTCTCCGCGCCGTCGCGATACTGCGCCAGCGACATCTGGTAGTGGCGGGCCGACATCCCGTGATTCCCTGTCTGCGGTAGACCGCACCCGAGCAGACGATGACTGTGCTCCTGGTGCGAACCCGACTGATCGGCGGCCGACGCCAGGTTGCTCAGATCCTGCTCCTCGAACGAAACGCCTGAACGATGCATCCACTGGAATTCGGCAAAGGCACGTTCGAACTCCTCGTGCATCCAGTAACGCCTCGACAAACTCGCGTCGCGCGTCGAGATCCGCCGGATCCTCCTGAACTGCCGCTTCCAGAGTCTCCAGCGCGGGCTTGGGCGGCTCAACGCCCGGCAGCACCTTATCGCCCTGAATCTCGACCATCCTGGACCAATTGCGCCTTTGCCTGCCGCGCGCGCTCGAACAGCGCCGCGTCGACGCCCAGATGTGCTATCGCCGAGCGCACCGCGTCGCCAGCTTGGCCCCCGGTCAGCATCACGTCGCCCGCCACCGGCTCGACCAACTCGTCATCAACCGGCGCTGACTCCGCGTTGGCAGACATCGAGACCGCTTCCTCAACGACGCCGAGCGGTTCCCAGGGCTCTGGCTCCGCCATCTCGACGACGTCGACCGGGAGCACCTCCTGATCGTCGGTATCCGCGAACGCGAAGAGATCGCTATCGGAGGCGCTCCGTCTCAACCGGACGACCGCCTCCTCAAGCACCTGCTCGACCGGCTCATTGTCGAACGTCCAGAGCTCGATTCCCGCCGCCAGCTCGTCCGACACCACATCCTCTTCGGAGACGTCCGGCTCGTTCTCGACTTCAGCTTCAGCCTCGACCTCCGGCTCCTCCGCCTCGACAAAGAAGGGCTCGACCCCGCTTACATCCAATTCGTTCAGTTCATCGGTGTAGCCAGGCGGCGTCTCCGTCGGGATCGCGTTCTGGATCTCCTCATCGATCGTGGCCCAACCGTCGGTCAGGTCGACATCCAGCGACATCGCCTCGACGCCCGGCGGACTGGCCGCGCGCGGTTGATGGTGCCTCATTCAGGAAGGAGAGATCGGTCTCGTACGCGTCCTCAAACTCGACGACATCCTCTCCTTCAGCGGCATCTCCTTCAGGGTCATCCACGCCCTCAATCGAGAAGGGCTGCAACCCGATCTCGTCGAGGCCACGCAGCTCGCCGGTGTATCCCTTGAGCGCGTCATCGTTGCCCGGTGTCGCACGCTGAATCTCAGCGTCGATGTCGTCCCAGCCGGCGGTCAGGTCGGCGCCGTAGTCGACTGACTCGACCGAGCCCATGTCGGCATCTCGGTCTCACCATGTGACTCGGTTCAGCCTCTGGCTGCGACTCAAGACCGGCGACCAATTCGCTCGTTTCCGCCTCTTCGGTCGGGTACCCAGGCGCGCCCTCGATTTCGAAAGGCGCCACGCCAGTCTCATCCGAGCGAATTCAACAGGGTCGTGAAGCCGCGCGGACGCTCGTCGGCTGGTCGAGCCGCGTCGATCTCCTCGTCACTCACCAGGCCGAAGACCGTGTCTTCGGCGTCCTCTTCGGCCGTAACTCAACGCCCTCGGCATCCGCCGCCTCGCCCGTCTCGTCACCTTCAAGCCGGAAGGGCATCAGACCCTCCCCTTGGAGAGACTGGAGCATCGAGGTGTAGCCATGCTGCGCCGTGGCTGGCGGACGGGCTGCTTCGATCTCGGCATCGTCCGGCAGGCTGACGTCATACTCACCTTCGTCGACGACAGCCGCCGCCTCAGGGGCCTTCGACGTCTCCGCGACCAGGCTGTCGCTGTCTGCCTCGGTCTCCGCTTCGTCGGACGTCGGCTGTGTCCAGTTGAAATCGGGCGCCGGCGCGATACGCGGACGCTCCACCTCGGCAGTAACTTCGAGCGAGTCGTCGAACTCCGGCATCTGCGCCGGGAGCATGAACTCGGCCAGGTCGGTTGCGCCGATCGTCACCAGGTCGGCCGCTCGCACGCCGTCCGGGTCAACCGCGCGGGCTCGCTCCAGCAACTGAGTCGCCTCGTCCGCATGACCAGCGCGACGCTCGACGTCCGCCAGCATCAGCAGCGCCATCACGGCCGATGGCGCCGACTCCAGCACGGAGCGGCAGGCGTTGCCCGCCGCGGTCAGACTCCCACGACGCCAGAGAGATTCAGCCATGCGCAGCTGCACGTCGACACGATCCGGGTGCTCGACCAGTACCGAGGCGGCCTCGGCCGCGGCGCGGGACCAGCGACCGGCTCGGAAATGCAGCGAGGCCAGCGCGGGACGGGTCAGGTGCAGCCGCCCACCCTTGCCGAAATGACGCTCCGACAGGCTGGCCACACGATCGCGCAGATCGGCGCGTTGCGGACTGATCTCCCAGGCGACCTGGGCATAGGCGAGCGCACTCTCGACGTCGCCCTTGCCGTCCGCGATCGTTGCCAGCCCGGCATAGGCAGCCGAACTCTGCGGGTCGCGCTGCAGCGTCTCCTGGAACGCCTGCTCGGCGGCGTCTACGTCCCCGGCTTCTAGATGCGCCTCCGCCAGCAGCCGATGAGCTGTGGCGAATTCAGGGAATTGGCCCAGCACTCGACGGCAGGTCTCAACCGCAAGCTGATAATTTCCACCGCTGATCGCCTCTTCAGCCTGCTGGACTGCCTCATTCAGTGGACGGGCGGTCATTGCTACCTCGCTTTTCTCGACATCACGTGCGGCATGCGTCTCTCACGTCGCAGTTCGAGCTCAATCGGAGCCTTCATACCGCCTGGTGGAATCCGTCGACCGCCAGGCACAATAGATGTAGGGTAAAGTATAGGAACCCCGAATTCGACCGCTCAAGCTGCCATGGTAGCCTAATACTCCCAATTGACGGTCAACGATGCAAGCTCCGCGGGCTCAGGGATACGGGATAGGGGTTTATGACGGCGGCGCGCGACCTGTCGGGACGAAGACCATTCTTCTCGTTGATGTGCGCCAACGTCGTTTCCCTCTCCGGGAATCAGTTGGCGCTGTTGGCGCTCCCCTGGTACGTGCTGCAGACGACCGGCAGTCCCGGGCGGGTCGGCCTCGCCGGCGCGACCGAAGCCGTGGCCGTCATCCTCTCCGCCTTCTTCGGCGGCGCGCTGGTTGACCGGACCGGTTTCCGCCGCTCCAGCATCCTGGCTGACTACGCCAGCGGATTAGCAATTCTGCTCATCCCCCTGCTCGATCGGACGGTGGGACTGGCGTTCTGGCAGCTGCTCGTGCTGATCTTCCTCGTTCCGATCTTCAACACGCCCGGGGCGACCGCCCGCAACGGCATGCTGCCCGACCTGGCCGAACTGGCCTCGATTCGACTCGAGCGCGCGACATCGGTCGATCAAGTAATCAAGAACGGGGTGACGCTCGGAGGGCCGCTTCTGGCGGGCGTGCTGATCGCCACAATTTCGGCCCCCAATGTCCTCTGGATCGATGGAGCCAGCTTCGGACTCTCGGCTCTGTTCGTTGGTCTCTTTATTCCGGAGCGCGTGAGAGATCCGGCGACCGAGCACCCTCGCTATTTCGAGGCGCTACGCGAAGGCATCAGCTTCGTCCAGGCGGAGCGCCTTATCCGCTCGCTGGCACTCCTCGGGACGTATGTCAATCTAGTCGGCGCCGCGCTGATGGGCGTCCTCCTGCCCGTCATGGCCAAGCGGGTCTTCGGAAGCTCAGTCGACTTCGGCATTCTGATCGCCGCCGACGGTGGCGGCGCCCTGCTCGGAACGCTGGCCTTCGGAGCCTGGGGGGACCGCTGGCCCAGGCGCCCCACCATGCTGCTCACCTACACCATCTCGTTTGTCTCGCTCGCATTGCTGGCCATGATACCGAGCCTGCCGCTTATGGTCGTGCTCCTCCTGATCGACGGTGCAGCCTTCGGCATCATCGGGACGCTGATGTACGTCATCTACCAGGAGCGAATTCCTGCCGAGCTTCGCGGACGGGTCTTCGGCTCGCTCTCCGCACTACATCGCCTTGGCGCTCCAGCCGGTGTGCTGCTCGGCGGCTATGCCATTCAGATCTTCAGCCTCGCGAGCGCGCTCGGCGCGGTTGCCTTGTTGTCGATGCTGATGCCGATCATCGTGGCCGTCGGACCGGCCTTTCACTCCATGGAGCGCCAGCGCACGCCAGCGACCGAATCGGTTCTGGCTGAGGTCGACTGAGTGCCACGTTGCCGTTTGTCGTCCAGGTCGATTGTTGGTCTCACCGCACGACTGGTACAATAGGCGAATCGCGCAACCATACATCATCCTTTCACGTGTGCCAGCTACGGCAATCAGCCGATATCCGAACCGGCTGACCGTGACACGCCAGGACCGTGCTCGCGGCGAGGAGATGGAGCGGGCAGGTGAGAGACGCGTCCAGCCAGAGAGACCGCCGTCCCCTATTCGCCCTGGTGATCGCCTATGTTGTCTCCATCGCCGGCAATCAACTGGCGCTGCTGGCGCTCCCCTGGTACGTGCTGCAGACAACGGGCAGCGCGGGACGGGTCGGCATCGCCGGAGCGGCGGAAGCCATTGGCGTCATACTCTCCGCCTTCTTCGGCGGTGTACTGGTCGATCGCATCGGCTTCCGCCGCTCGAGTATCCTGGCCGACTGCGCCAGCGCCGTAGCCATCGTGCTGATTCCCCTACTCGATCGCGCGGTCGGCCTCGCGTTCTGGCAACTCCTGCTGCTGATCTTCCTCGTCAGCGTCGTCAACGAACCAGGCACGACCGCGCGCAACGGCATCTTGCCGGACTTAACCGAGCTCGCGGAGCTGACATTGGAGCGGGCGACCTCCATCCAGCAGTCGGCCGTGAATGTCGCGTCGCTCGTTGGACCGCTGCTCGCCGGCGTGCTCATCGCGACGATCACGGCCCGTAACGTGCTCTGGGTCGACGGCGCCACGTTTGCCTTCTCGGCCGTCGTGATGGCGCTGTTCGTCCCACGGTCGATCACATCCACCACAGAAGACGAGGAGGACGTCCCCTATTTCACCGCCCTGGGCGACGGGCTGCGCTTCATCACCTCCGAGCGCGTCGTCCGTTCCCTGGGATTGCTGGCCGCTTATGTCGACTCAGTCGGAGCCGCCTTCATGTCGGTCCTCCTGCCCGTCATGGCAAAGCGGGTTTTCGGGAGTTCGGTCGACTTTGGGCTGCTCATCGCGGCCGATGGAGGCGGAGCACTCCTGGGCAACTTCGTCTTCGGCCTCTGGGGCGAACGCTGGCCGCGGAGACCAGCCATGGCGATCGCCTTTGCCATCTCGTTCATCGACCTGGCGGTCATCGCGGCTCTGCCGGGACTGGTGATCACGATCGCAATGATCTTCATCGGCGGCGCCATGTTCGGCATCATCGGCCCACTGATCTTCACCGTGTACCAGGAACGGATCCCGGCCGAATTACGCGGCCGCGTCTTCGGCACACTCTCCGGCCTGCAAGAACTGGGAGTACCGGCCGGCGTCGTGCTCGCTGGTTTCGCCATTCAAGTCTTCAGCATACGCGCCACACTCGCGGCAGTGGCAATACTCTCACTCGCCATGCCGCTGGCGCTGGTGATCGCGCCGTCATTTCGCCCCATGGACCAGGTCGATGGTCCCATCGAGGACGTGGCCCTCGGCGAAATCGACTGAGCCCCAGCGGTCCGTCAGTCATCATGCGCGGGGTAGAGGCGCTTGAGGTTTATGCGGGCGTTCTCAGCGGTGAAGCGACAGCAGGCAGACGATGCGCCGTCGCGGCACGGTTCTTCGCCAAATTGGCCACCCCGCATCCGACGACCGAGCGCGTCATGCTCGCCCCGCAAGTTCCCGGCGAATCGCGGCGCGCGTGCCGTCGATATCGAAGCAGTCGCGCTGGTTGGTCTGCATGAGCCGCGTGGCGATGGCGATCGCCTGGCGCTCGGTCAGCAGCCGATCGTCCACCTCGGCCTGTAAGGCGCGCGCCAGCCATGTGCGCGCCTGCGCCGCATAGGCGACCGACGCGGCAGGCCAGAACGTGTCTCCGCCGAAGGAGAAGAGCTTGTTGATCGGCACGGCGTGGATCATCCGCCGCACGAAATCGCTCGTCGTCCGCGGATCGATGCTCCAGGCCCAGCAGAGATCGACATAGACATTCGGGTAGTGCTTCGCCAGGGCCACCAGCTCGTCGCTGTACGGGTAGGCAATATGCATCAGGACGAACCGCGCCTGCGGATAGCGCGCGAGGAGGCCACAGAGATGGCCCGCGCGGATACGATCGATTGGCATCCGGCTATGGCCGGCGTAATAGCCGGTGTGCAGCTTGAATGGCAGGTTGTGCTCGATCGCGAGCTCGACACCGCGCGCCCAGCACCAGTCTCCGAGACACAGGCGCTCATCTTCCGACAGTTCCTGCCCGGCCAGCACCATCTCGAGGACCGGTGAGACCTCGGCGTCGGTGCGCTCCCGCCAGTAGAGGGTGCGATTGTAAGCGTGCTGCGACTTCACCGCGATCGCGAGTGGGCCATAGCGCGCGAAGAGCGTGGCGAAGGCCGCGCGCAGGTCCGCGAGCGTCGCGACGGTGATCCCGGTCTCGTCGTGGAGCCGTTGCAGCTCGAGACGGCCATCACAGAAGTTGACCCAGGAGAGATCGTAGAGGAAGAAGTCCGGACCGGAAGGATCGGGATGGCAGGTCCACTCCGAGTCGTCGATCTGCACATAATCGAGCCGCGCGACCTCGCGCAGGAGGCGCAGGCGCTCGCCCGGGCGGCGCAGGGCGGCATGGCGCGCCGTCGCTGCCTCCAGCCCATCTGGCGTGATCTCCTCCAGGTCGTAGACCAGGCGCGCGATCAGGCGCACCGCCTCGCCGTAGCCGGTATGCTGGCAGGCTTCCCAGGCGTCTCGCATGCCCGCAAAGCGCGCACGGATATCGGGGTCGCCGGCGTCGAGCAAGCGTGCGAGCGCCTCGGGCGATGCTCCAGCGACGACAAGATCGGCAAGCAGATAATTGTCGAAGATCGCCTGAAGGACGTCCGGGCCGTCCTCGACGTAGCGTTGCTCGGTGTGGAGATGTTCGTGGGTGTCGCTCAGCGGCATCACCGCAATCGCTTCCGCGAGATCGCTCACCATGTCGTCACCTTCCACTCCTGTTGCACCCCAAGGCGCTTCGTCCGTCGCGTCACCACCCGTCGCCGTGCATATCCACACCCTGCAGCGAACAGAGCAACGGGCAACGTGACCGGCAATTTACGACTGATGGGCCACTAGTCGCGTTCAGGCAACCCGAGCTCGGCCCGAAGCCGGGCATATTCCGTCCGGAACTCGGTCTCCATGTGGCGCTTCTCTAGATCGGGCAAGAAGGCCGCTTTGATCCCCTGCACGTTGATAGTTTCGATATCGTCAACGGTGAACCCAAACTCGCGCGCCAGCAGCAGTTGCTCGTCGAGCAGCGTTGTTCCAAACATCGGCGGGTCGTCGCTGTTGACGGTGATCGGTACACCAGCTTCGAAGAGCCGGCGGATCGGGTGCTCCGCGAGCGAGGCGACGGCGCGCGTGCAGACGTTGCTGGTGGGGCAGACCTCGAGCGTGATCTGGCGCTCGCGCAGTTCCTCCACCAGACGCGGATCGTCGATCGCCCGGATGCCGTGACCAATCCGTTCCGCCTTGAGCGCTCGCAGCGCTCCCCAGACACTCTCCGGGCCGACCGTCTCACCCGCGTGGGGCGTGCTGCGTAGTCCCGCCGCCATGGCGAACTCGAACACGTCCGCGTGCGGTTCCGGCGGATAACCGATCTCGGTTCCGCCCAGGCCAATGCCGACAATCCCGTTACCCACGTTCGCGGCCGCGTAGCGCGCCGCCGACCAACGGGCATCCTCGTCGTTCACCCGGACGATGTCGACCACGAAGCGCATCTCAACGCCCCAGCGCTCGCGCGCCTGCCTTGCGCCTTCCATGATCCCCTCATGGAACTCGTCATAACTGAGCCTGCCACGCCGTACCGGTCCGCCCGGACTGATCGTCACCTCGAGATAGCGGACATTCTGCGCCGCGGCCTCCTCTCCAAGTTCCCGCGTGATCAGCGCAAAATCCTCTGACGTGCGCAGGCACTGGTTGATCTCAACGTAAACCTGGATGAAATGGTCGAAGTCGCGGAAGGCGTAGTAGCGTTGGAGTTCGGTTTCGTCCTTGACCGGCAGGGCGATCCCATGCCGCTCGGCTAGCTCCAGCAGCGTCCTGGGACGCACCGAGCCCTCCAGATGCACGTGCAGCTCCGTCTTCGGCATGCGCCGGATGAACTGCTCGATATCGCCGATTTCGACCATCTCGCCTCCTCGGTCACGTTCCACGCCCAGCCTGTCCACATGATACGGTGCAACCAACGGTGCGGCGACCCGCGAGCGCCGTGACGAGCCAGATTCCGCGTCTGCTATGCTCACCGAAACCGGTCACGTTCGTCACATCCAAAGGCTCGTCAATGCTCACCCTCCCGAACAGACCTGATCCGCTAAGTGTGCTCAGCACGACGCTGCTGGTCGTCGAGCAGGCCGAGTCGGTTCAGATCGACCTCGAGGCGGTCCAACGGCTGGCCGGAAATCTGGTTCACCAGGAGGTACCGGCGGCCGAATGGGAGACCGGTCTCCACTGGAGCGGCGATCCAGAGTCGACCGCCAACTACGTGCTGGTGCTGGACGCGCTCAACTTCTCCTTCTGGGGTGAGCCGCGTTGGGTGGTCAGCTACGGGGGCCAGCGCTACAACGGCTACTGGGCCCTGGCAGCCGCGTTGAAGCGGGCGCTCGAAGCCGGTATCCCGCTGACCAATGCGGCCTACCTCGCGACCATCGATGAGGCCACGCTCGGTCAGATTCTCGCCGGCGAACACCCCATCCCGTTACTGGCGGAGCGCGCGAACAACCTGCGCGAGCTTGGGCGCGTCCTCCTCGAAGGTTATGATGGCCGGTTCACGCGCATGATTTCCGCGGCGCAGGGAAGCGCCGTACGCCTCGTTCAGCGTGTCGCGGCCGAGCTCCCATCCTTCAACGACGTTGCCAGCTATCACGGCCGTGAGGTCCGCTTCTACAAACGTGCGCAGATCCTGGCCGGCGACCTGGCTGGCGCCTTCGGCGGCCGCGGACCTGGTCACTTCCACGACCTCGATCAGCTCACGGCCTTTGCCGACTACAAGGTTCCACAGGTCCTGCATCATCTCGGGCTGATCACGTACGACGCGCACCTGGAGCATCTGCTCGCGGAGCGTGCGGACCTCGCCGCCGGCGACCCACGGGAGGTGGAGATCCGTGCAGCCACGATCTGGTCCGTCGAGGCCATTCGTCGAGCACTGGCGGCATATGGCGTGTTGCGGCCGCCATATCAGCTCGACTGGATGCTCTGGCAACTGGGGCAGAATCTCCCCAGCGGCGTCCTGCCGTATCACCGCACCCGCACGATCTTTTACTGAGATGACCCCTCTAATCCGTACTGTGTATTTAAAGAGTCATTTGTTAAGAGATATAGTCTGTCGTCGTAGGCCCTGTGGAGAGTGGGGAAAACCGTGGATTCCACTGTTTTATGCGGAAACTGGAGCCGGCGGAACGTGGATGACTTGTCCACAGATCCACCAGAAGAACATGAGTTCTGGCTTGCCTTAATTGTCACATGGGTGCCTGTCCCCAGTCGACCCACGGGTCAAAAATGGTTATCCAGACAGCGAAGCAGGCTGTGCACAGGGCTATCCACAGCCATTGGTTGTTTTCCACAGTGGCCATGAAGTTATCCACATTGAAGGTGCGGCGGTATTGAACGTGTCGCGACCGGTGACCGGTCGTCACGAGAAGCCAGTCACCGCGAGCGGGAGGAGCAATCAAATGCTGCAACAACGGCCGTATTCCGCGAACGAACTCCTCGCCTGGTGCCGCTTGCTGGCGCTGAGTCTGAGTGGTTCGGCCATGGCCTACGTCAAGGAGCGGGAAGGGTCAGTTGATGGGCTCGTCGACTTCTGGAGCGAACGACTGGCCGGGCTATCGATGGAGGTACCGGGTGGGGGCGTGGAGGCGGCACTGCTGGGACTGCTGCTCAACGTAGAGGCGATCGGCGGGGAGATTTCGTCGCGCGGTGTGAACCCGGAGGGTGCCGAGGTGGTGGTGTCGAGGCTGCCGGGTGAGCAGATCAGGAGTGAGCTGGAGGACCAGTTCGAAGTGAGCCTGGCGAGTGAGGATCTACTGGCCGCGCTCGGCGTCACGCGAGACGAGCTGAACCGGCTGCTCGACGTCTTTGGCCACGCGGCCGCCAAGGCAACCTTCGAGTACCAGCGGGAGACGAAAGAAGAAAGCGAGCGACTCAACCTGCGGGTGTGGTGAGGTTGACCAGTAAGACGAGTCGACATAACATCTCTAGACTGAAGATCACTGGACAGTACCTCATTCACGCCCCAAACACCGTACTATCGAGCAGCATGTACAGCCGTGGTTCGAACAACGGATCGGGGAGGTCACAATGGCATCGGTGAAGTGGGGTGAGCGGACGGGTGAGGAGCTGGAGGCCGCGGTCATTGCCAACGCGCTGGTAATCCTGCCGCTGGGCTGCACCGAGCAGCACGCCGGACACCTGCCGGTCGATACCGATACCTATCAGGTGGAGCGCCTGACGGTCGCAGGGGCGGAGAAGGCAGCCGAGCGATTCGGCACGCGCGTTCTGGTCCTGCCCGCGCTGCCGTACGGCCCTGCGTCGGAGCACTTTGGCCTGCCGGGTACGGTCAGCCTGCCGAACGAAGTCTACGTTCCGTTAGTGAAACATCTCCTCTGGAGCCTGATCGACCTTGGCGTGCGGCGCGTCGCGGTCGTGCGCGGCTGCGGCGGTCACTGGGTGGTGCCAGGCGTAGTCTGGGATGTCAAGGCGGAGGCCGCCCGTGCGGGAAAGGGCGTCACGCTGAGGATTCTGAATGTGGATGAGGGTTGGCGTGAACGGCAAGATGAGCATTTTCCTGCCACTGACGGCGGCCACGCCGCGGTGATGGAGACAGCGCTCTGCCTGGCCGACCGGCCCGAACTGGTGAAAGTTGAGCGCATGACAGCGCCGAGGCTCAACCTGCTCGACGAGCGCTACCGGATCGGCGGCGAAGCGTTTTTGTTTCAGGAGATGTCGAGCACCGGGGCGCTCGGCGACCCACGTCCGGCAACGCGTGAGGGCGGCCGCGCGATCTGGAGAGAGATCACCGACCGGTTCGCCGAGCGTCTGCGCGACCTCGAGGAGCAGGACCGTCAGCTCGATCGACTGTAGGAGGTCCGATGAGCCCCGCGGATACTCCCGTCACGTTCGCGCTACGCGGAGGCACGCTGATCGATGGGGGCGGTGGTCCGGTGCTGCCGGACGCCACCATACTGGTCGACCGTGGCCGCGTCGTCGCGGTGGGA
Source organism: uncultured Chloroflexia bacterium (assembly GCA_963728335.1). GTDB lineage: Bacteria > Chloroflexota > Chloroflexia > Thermomicrobiales > Thermomicrobiaceae > CALAGB01. The sequence continues at coordinate 660,677 of CAVSJP010000002.1, read as the reverse complement.
CCCTCCAGTTCCATCGATCTCCCCAGCGACCTGCCGGTCTTCGACGTCAGCGGCAAAACGGTCATGCCCGGTCTGATCGACGCGCACGTCCACCTCCGCTCCTTTGCCGGAACCGGCCACCAGGACGTCCACCTCTGGAACGTGCTGACCTTCATCGAGGAGCAGACGATCCACTGCGCGGCGAATGCCATAACCGCGCTGGAGTCGGGTGTCACCACCGTGCGCGATATGGCGGGCGGACGACCCGAGATCGCGACGCGCCACGTGATGGAGCAGGGGATCTTGCCGGGCGCGCGGATCGTCGTCTCCGGCTTCGTCGGTATGACGGCCGGGCATGGCGACATGTTCGTTCCGGCGGGGATTGAACGGCGTATGTGGCCCCCGGCCGATGGCATTGACGCCTGCCGCAAGCTGATTCGGGAATATGCGCGGGACGGCGTCGACTTCATCAAACTGTGCACGAGCGGTGGCGTTCTCTCCATCGGCGATAAGTCGGAGTGGCGCAATTACACCGACGAGGAGACGCGGGCGATCGTCGATGAGGCCCACGCGCTCGGAAAGCCTGTGGCAGCCCACGCCCATACGCGCTCCGGCATCTATCAGGCCCTCACGGCAGGCGTCGACACCCTCGAGCATGGCACGCACCTCGACGAGGAACTGATCGAGATGATGCTCAAGCAGGGCACATGGCTCTGCCCGACCCTGGCCATCGGCGAATTCATCCTGACCCACGGGAACGAGCGGGGCATTCCGGCCGAATCGCTGGCCAAGTCGCGTGAGACCGACGGCTACCGGCAACAGTCGATGCGCATGGCGTACCGTGCGGGAGTGAAGATATTCATGGGGACCGACTCCTGCAACACGATGGCCTTCGGCGGGCACGCGCGTGAGCTGCAGCTGATGCACGAACGCATCGGCATGACGGTGATGGAGACGATCGTGGCGGCAACCTCGGCCGCGGCCGAAGCGATCGGTCTGGGAGACCTTACCGGTACGGTCGCGAGCGGCAGAGCGGCCGACCTGCTGATCGTCGACGGTGACCCGCTGGCCGATATCAGCGTGCTTCAGGACCGGTCAACGCTCCTCGGCGTGGTGAAGGATGGGCGCATCCTGGTCGACCGCGGACTGTCTCGCCCGGTCGCCGCACCGGCCTGATTTCCGCGTGAAACCCGACAAATATAGTCAACATTAATGTTTCGAATTTCATTGACATGGAGGCGCACGTTCAGTAAGCTGCCATGGGAATAGGACTCATTCTCAATAACGTTGCAGTCCTCAGGACCGTGAAATCTGATTGACCTTGAGTGAGGCAGCATGCGCGAGCGAACGATACCTGTGACTCTTGATGACGGCGACGAGGCGCACTGCGCCGAATTGCTGCTGAAGACGCTAGAGACCCACAAAGGCATTGGCTCAGTCGAGTTAGACCACGACCAGAGCGCCCTGAAGTTGAAATACGATCCGAACATCGTCTCCATGGCGGCCGTCGAGCGGGTTGCCGAACGCGTCGGTGCGCAATTGGGCGAACGCTATCACCGGTGCTCTCTGCGCATGGACGGTGTCTCCTGCCGTTCCTGCGGCACCGCGATCGAGCGGCGGCTGCGGGGACGCGACGACATCATCTGGGCCAGTGCCAATACCGCGAGCGGCAGCCTGAGCCTGGAATACGTCGGCACGTCGGCACAACTTCCCGAGATCTCGCGAGAGATCGGAGCATCGGGTGTTCCGGTGCGCAAAGCCGAACCCGAGAATCCCAAGGAACCGCATACTGAGGAAGAAGAGGGTTGGTGGGAAGAGAACAAGCTGATGGTGATGGCCGCGGCCACAGCCTTCTTCCTGATCAACGGCTGGGGACTGGGCGCCCTGGGGATCATCTCGCATAACGTCCAGTTAGCCTTCTACGTGTTGACCTACCTGGCCGGCGGCACGTTCGCAACGCGCGATGCGATCAATGCTCTGCGCGAGGGGAGTGTCGAAGTCGACCTGCTGATGGTGGTGGCCGCGATTGGCGCGGCGACGATTGGTGGCTGGGTCGAGGGCGGTATCCTGCTCTTCCTCTTCTCACTGGGTAACGCGCTGGAGCACTTCGCGCTCGGTCGAACCCACCAGGCGATTCGCTCACTGATGGAGCTGAGCCCGGAGGACGCGCTGGTGGTGCGGGATGGTGACGAGCGCCGAATCCCGGTAGAGGAACTGATCGTCGGCGACGTCGTCGTCGTGCGGCCGAGCGAGCGTATCCCAGCCGACGCCACCGTGATCAGTGGCGAGTCCGCGGTTGATCAGTCGCCGATCACCGGTGAATCGATGCCGGTCGGTAAGGTCTCGGGCGACAACGTCTTCGCCGGGACGATCAACGGCCATGGCTTGCTGCGTTTGAGCGTCGAGCGGGTGGCACACGAGAGCACACTGTCGAAGATCATTCGCATCGTCGAGGAGGCGCGCGGCCAGAAGTCGGTCACGCAGCGTTTTACCGATCGCTTTGAAGGCGCCTACGCGATCGCGATCATTGGCGCGTCAGTGATCACCTTTACCTTGCCGATGCTGATCTTCGGCACCCACGAGTTCCACACCTGGTTCTACCGGGCGATGACATTGCTGGTGGTGGCGTCGCCCTGTGCGCTGGTGATCTCTACCCCGGCCTCGATCCTCTCAGCGTTGGCCAATGGCGCGCGTCAGGGCATCCTCTTCAAGGGCGCGGTTCATCTCGAGAACGCGGGTGTCATCACCGCGATCGCCTTCGATAAGACCGGCACGCTGACTCAGGGTCGACCGCGCGTCACTGACGTCCTGCCGTGGGACGGTGTCGACGAGCGGGAGATGCTCTCGATCGCGGCCACGGTCGAGCGCCTGTCAGAGCACCCGCTCGGCATGGCCGTGGTACAGCACGCCGAGAGAAACGGCTTTGGTGGTCTGATCGATGAAGGGGACGTCACCGGGCTGCAATCGGTGCCGGGGCGTGGTGTCCGCGCCAATGTCCAGGGCCGGGTGATCCGCATCGGCAACGACGGGCTGTTCGAGACCGAAGGTATAGCGCTGCCTGAGGCGCTGCGTGAGCAGGCGAACACCTTCCGCGAAAACGGCAAGACGACGATGTATGTCATGGCCGACGACCAGCCGCTCGGGGTGATCGGTGTGGCCGACGTGATTCGCTCGGTAGCCCCAGCCGTGATCGAAGAATTGCATCGGATCGGCGTTCAGAAGACGATTCTACTAACCGGCGACAATGAGCGCGCGGCGCGGGCCATTGCCCGTCAGGTCGGCATTGACGAATGGCGGGCGGACCTGCTGCCGGAGCAGAAGCTCGATGTTATCCGCGAGCTGCAGCAATCGGGTGTCAAGGTGGCCATGGTCGGGGACGGCGTCAATGACGCGCCAGCGCTGGCGACCGCGACGCTAGGCATCGCCATGGGCGCCGCCGGAACTGACGTGGCGCTGGAGACGGCCGATGTGGTGCTGATGTCGGACGACCTGACCAAGCTCCCCTACGCGGTAGAGCTAAGCCGGCGGGCGAGACGCATCATCATGCAGAACATGATCTTCGCGCTGAGCGTCATCGTCTTCTTCTCGTTCGGCGCCGTCATTGGCCTGGTGCCGTTGCCGATTGGCGTCGTCGCGCACGAGGGGGGCACGATCCTGGTGGTGACCAACGGCCTGCGGCTGCTCCGCTTCGCCAAGCCAGCCTTCGCGAAAATGCCTTCTAGCCCGGCGCTGGCGATCGACTAAACAGCGGACAATCTGATATCACCGTGGACGGGATCGCAACGGAGCGGTCCCGTCCGCATGTCTGACGCACGAGTGGCGCGGCGTGCTGGATCAGCGAGCGTGGTCAGTCTCGATAGGCCAGCAGGAATGGCGTGCCCGGCCCGGCAAAGAGGGCGAGGTGCTCCTCTGGCACCCCAACTTGCCGGGCAAAGGGTTCCAGATCCCGCCGCACGACCGTTGCGCGGTCAAAGCCCGCGGCCAACGCCAAGCGCTGATGCTCGTCGTCATCGTAGAAGTGAAGCCGCGAGGCCATCGGTTCGGGAGCCGCTGGGGTACCGCGGAGCGCCGGATCAGACCCCAAAACGACGAGCCGGCCGCCGGGGGCAAGGACCCGCCAGATCTCTCGCAGCGCCGCGACCGGATCAGGCAGGAAGCCGAAGACACCGGTCATGGCGGCGCAGGTAAACATCCCATCGGGGAATGGCAGATGCTCGGCTTCCGCCAGCCGAATCTCCAGCCGATCCTGCGCGATCGCCTCTGCGTTGACTTCCCGTGCCAGCCGGACCATGTCTACGCTGTGATCAACCGCCGCGGCCCGGCAGCCGCTGTTAAGGGCTTCCTGAAGCAGCTTGCCACCTCCGCAGCCCACTTCGAGCAGGAGATCCTCAGGCGTGAGCGCCAGCTCTGCCAGGATCACGCGGAAATTCGGGTAGTGGTAGAGCGGATCACGGTACACGTCCCGGGCCCGCGCACCGGACGGACGCCGCGCCCCGCGGTCAGTCAGCCAATCAGCCAAACTCGCCGGCGCGCTGGCAACCAGCAACGGCGCGGCCACTGTGCCGGCAAACCAGCCCGTAAGCTCGCTGGGATCGCTGAGCAGGTTACCCCAACCCGGATGCTCAATCGTGACTCGCGTTCCACTGGCGAACGGCTCAAACCGCACGGCAAGTTCTGGCATCGCTGTCGCCGTCCAGTCAGCGGCAGACCACGCCAGGCGAAACTCCTCGCCCTGCTGCCAGGAGACGACATGTGCCACCTCGTGCTCTCCCTCGGTCACCCGGCCATGTGCCATTGCCTCGAAGGTGAGTCCTCGCTGGGCAAGCGCGGTCACGAGCTCTGCCACGAACACGTCAAATGCCACTGATTGGGACAGTGGGAGGTTGATGCTCACATCCATGTCCACTCCGGTCTCTCCCGTCGTGCATCTCGACCGTAACCCTCCATCGACCCCAAGCGTACGCGGTCTCCTCGAGTCGCCTCAACCGGCGCCGACTGTTGACATCGATTATCTCTTGCCACAACAATATCTCGCACTCAGAACTCATATCTGGTCGCGTACGTCCGGCATGGTTCCTTGTAGGTCGTGATCAATCGTTTTCGGAGTTCGTCAGGGGACTCGTCGAGCGTGCCCACGGCTCACGCGAATCGAGGATGTCATGATCGCACGCAGTCCGGCGCCAGTACGGCCGGTCCTTCCCGCTATACGTGCCATCTTCGTCCTGGCGGCCATTCTGGCCGCGATTGCGGGGGTGCAGCTCTATATCTTGACGGAGCACACCGACCGCTTTTTCGCCTGGACGATCGGTAACCCGCTCTCGGCCGCGTTCGTCGGCGCGGACTTCTGGACCGGCGCGATCCTGCTGCTGTTTGCCATGCGGGAGGAATACTGGGCGAACATCCGTATCGCGCTCGCGGCCGTGGCGACGTTCGCGCCCCTGATGCTCCTGACAACCGTGCTGCATCTCGATCCTTTCCATTTTCACAGCGCCGGGCTCAGCCCGCGGGTGGCTGCCTGGGCCTGGATAATCGTCTATGCCGTCGTCCCATTCCTGATCGCGACAATCTTCATCCTGCAGTTGCGCGCTCCCGGCGTTGATCCGCCGGCCGGCGCCCCGGTCCCCCGCTGGATTGTCGGTCTGATTGGCGTCAACTCATCGGTTTCTCTGGTCGTTGGGCTCGCGCTCATGCTGATCCCGACACACCTCTTCTCCATCTGGCCCTGGCAGTTGACGACGCTTACCGCTCAAGCGATCGGTTCCGGATTGTTGTCGATCGCAGTTGCCTCGCTCTGGTTTATCCGGGAGAACTCCTGGACTCGTGGGCGGGTTGGCACCATCCCATACACGCTGGTCGGGCTGCTGCAACTCATCGCGCTGGCGCGCTACAACACCCACGTCGAATGGGGCCGTCCCGGGGCGTGGCTCTATGTCTTGTTTTTCACGGGCATCCTGCTGGGTGGAATCTACAGCACGGTCGTGGCCTGGAGGATTGAGCTGCGGAACCAGACGGGGACCCTGCCGGGGCCGGGACCGGCGTAGCGTCGAGAACGACGCACGGTGAAAGCCTGATCCTGGGATTGGTCGGAGGCGGCAATGGTCGAGATCGTGAACCGGCAGGGCACGTTCACCGGTCACGGGGGGCTGGGCCTGTTCGAGCAGTCCTGGACGCCGCCCGACAGCGCAGCGGTGCGCGGTGCAGTCACGATCGTGCACGGACTCGGTGAGCACTCTGGTGCGTACCCGAACGTGGTCGAGACCCTGGTGCCGGCCGGATTCGCCGTCCACGGCTTCGACCTGCGCGGGCACGGCCGCTCTCCTGGCCGGCGCGCCTTTATCAATTCCTGGGACGACTACCGCCAGGACGTGCGTGCGTTTCTGCACCTGGTTGCGGAGCGAGAGCCGGGCCAGCCTCGTTTTCTGGTCGGCCACAGCATGGGTGGCATTATCGTGCTCGATTACGTGCTGCGCTATCCGGACGACCTGAGTGGGGTGGTCGCGATCGGGCCAGCCATTGGCGAGCTGGGCTTCTCGCCGATTCTGATGGCGATCGCGCGCCTGTTGTCGCGCGTCTGGCCCTCCTTCTCCACGGGAACCGGGCTGGATGCCACGGCGATCTCACGCGATCCCGAGGTTGTCGACCGCTACCGGGCCGATCCCCTGGTGCACGATCGTGGCACGGCGCGCCTGGCGACCGAATCGGCGCGGACCGTCGCCTGGATTCAGGCGCACGCTGCCGATCTGCGAGTGCCGCTGCTGATTCAGCACGGCGAGGCGGATCGTATCGCGCGGCCGGACGGTAGCCGGCGCTTCGTGGCGAACGTAATCGAGCCGGACACGACCTACATCGAGTATCCCGGCGCGTACCATCAGGTCCACAACGATGTCTGCCATCAGCAGGTCATGGCCGACCTGCTCAATTGGCTCATTCAACACCTGGACGTGAACGCGGGGTAGCGGAAAACGCCCGGACCGATCGGCCCAGGCGCCCAGGAATGTGGTGGTGCCCGGCGGGATTACTGCTGCGGCTCGTAGACTTCGTAGATCTTCGAATCGATCGAGCCTTCGAGCAGATCGCCGAAGGCCTGCTCGAACTGGGGTGTGAGGACGGCGTCGGCCTTTTCAGCCGCCTCTTTGGATTCCCAGAAGCTGACGGCGCCATAGACATTCCGGGCTTCATCCAGGAAGAAGTCAACGCTTTCGAACCCTGGCTGCTGCGCGACGCCTTTGGCGCCCTGATCGGCGATCTGTTCCGCCGCCTTGCGGTGACCAGGTTTGAGCGTCAGTAGTCCGACAGTGACATAACGTGGCATGCTCAGTTCTCCCTCCCGTTCGTTGCTGAGTCGTCGGGTGTCTTATCCGCTGAGTCCGGCCTGGCTGAGGCCCTTCATCAGATCCTCCGCGTTCATCACCGGGATGAGCTCGACGGACGCGTTGAGATTCATGAAGAGCGGCTCGCCAATCGATGGGATAGCGGAGGGGTCGCTCAGATCGAATACGACCAGCGCGGTCCGCTTGCCGTCAATCGTGGTGAAGTAGGCTGCTTCCGGCTTGATCTGTCCCAGCAAATCCTGGACGACCTTTGCCAGCGAGCCATCATTGATCGCCTGGTTCCCCTTTTCGACCGGTATCGAGAACTTCAGTAATGATCGCACGCTTCGCTCCTATTCACGCGCTGTGGCCCATGTTCAGCCTGCACTGATGGATCTCAACCTGTGACATCAGGGTGCTGGTGGATCCCCTCGCGTTCCTCCTTCCAAATCGTCTACGAATTTCGTTGGTATGAGGAGATTACGTCCGCGTGATGCTCAAACGACAGTTCACTTCCTGCTCAGTTTTCGCTCAGTATCCGGAACGAACCGGCAATTGTTGCGTGGATGTCACACCAGGTTGCGAATTGCGGCACGGCTGATATGTCGCGCGAACTACCCTGTTTCCAGGTCGCGTGGACGTGACAATGACGCCCATGCGGAACTGCCCCGCCGATGTGAGTGGGGCGGAGAATCGACGTTCGCGACCGGATCGGACCGGCACGGCGGCTCCGTCGAGAGGATCAAGAGACATGGCAATTCCAGTTGTCGAGAAAATCGAACAGGCCTTCAGTCATAAGGAGACCGAGCACAAATTCTCGATCGTGATGTTCAGCGGCACGGCGGACAAGTTCATCCCGCTCGGCGTGATGGCTCAGGCGGCGGCGGCGATGGAGATGGAAGTCAACGTCTTCGTGACCGGCTTCGCGCTGCAGGCGTTCACCAAAGAGCCACACGAACTGCCGTTCCCAGCCGAGTTCGCGGCTATGGCGCCGATGCTCATGCAGGGGATGCAGGCCAATAACGTGGCTCCCTGGGACACCATGCTGCGTCAGGCCAAGGAGATGGGGGCCAAGGTCTACGCCTGCTCAATGATGAGCCAGGTCATGGGGTTGAAGAAAGAAGACTTCAACGACCTCATCGACGACGTAGTCGGTGCCGCCGCCTTCGTACAGATGGCCGAGCACAGCGAGACATTCTTTATCTGATCGCACGAGCGAACGGCAGGGCTGCCTCGCAACGAGCGGCCCTGCGCCAACACCGAACCTGGATAGGTTAGGAGTTCCAACCGTGGCCAATACATCAACGACACACACCATGGTCGATTCTCGTGGTTCTTCCTGCCCGGGACCGATCACCGATCTGGCGATGGCCTATAGGCGCGCCAAGGTCGGGGACGTCATCGAGCTCTGGGCAACCGATCCCGGCGTCAAGCCGGACGTAAAAGCGTGGGCCGAACGGACCCAGAACAAGATCGTGTCGATTGAGGATGAAGCAGACAAGATCGTCGTCGTCTTGGAGATCGTGAGGCGCTAAGTGGCTAGAAAGGTTCTCATCGTCGGTGGGGGCACTGGAGCCACGATGCTCGCCAACACCCTCGATAAACATAGGTTCGAGGTAACCATGGTGAGCGCCTCGCTGGAGCACTTGTTTCAGCCCGCGCTCCTCTACGTCGCCTTCAAGGATTCCCGGGCGAACGTTACCCGCGATGAGCGCAGCCTGCTCCCTCGTCACGTCAAGCTCGTGCATGACCGGGTCACCCACATTGACCTCAATCGCCGCGAGGTGACGACGGCCGCCGGATCGACGTTCGGCTATGACGACCTGGTTCTCGCGACCGGTATCCAGACCGACCCATCGCAGGTGCCGGGACTGGCGGAGGTCAACGCCGAGTTCGGCGACTACCACACCAGTCTGCCCCAGGCGCACAAGCTCTGGGCCAAGCTGGACGCCTTCAGCGGCGGCACCATCGTGCTGGGCCAGAGCTTCCCCATTTGCAAGTGCCCGCCCTCGCCGATCGAGGGGATCCTGCTGGTAGAGGAGCTCCTCAGCAAGCGGGGTCTGAAAGAGAAGACCAAACTCATCTTCTTCACACCCTATCCGCGGCCCTATCCGTCGGCGCCGATGAGCGAGATCGTCGAGCCGATAATGCGCCAACGTGGTATCGAGATCATGACCTTCTTCGATCTCGACCGGATCGATCCCGAAACGCGGACGATCTATTCGATCGAAGGGGATGAGGTGAAGTACGAGCTGCCGATCATCATCCCGCCCTTTGCCGGAGCGGACATCAGCTACGAGCCGGCCAACGTCCTCGATCAGAGTCGATTCCTGATCACCGACAAGCTGACGATGAAAGTACAGGGGTTCGACAACGTCTACGCGATCGGCGACGCGTCGAATCTGCCGACCTCCAAGTCGGGCGTCGGCGCGCATCTCGAGGCGAAGGTCGTAGCCGACATGCTCGCCGGTAAAGCAGCCGAGTTCGCCGGGCGGACGCACTGCCCGTTCGACGTCGGCTACGGCAAGGCGACGTTCGTCATCGGTTCGTACGATGCGCCGGTAGTGAAGCTGCGGCCGACCCGCCTGAACCACCTGTTCAAAATGATGTTCGGCCGGATCTACTGGCTCAGCCTGCGCGGCTGGCTCGAGCCGATGTTCGACGTCTACTTCAAGCTGACCGCGCCGAAGCCGGCGGCAAAGGACAAGACTCCAGCACCGGGCGGGCGGATCGGGGGCGAGACGCTGCGGCCGTAGGCGATGGCGGGTCATCTGAGAACGGGTTATCGGAGGGCCGTCACCGGGACGGCCCCAACGTCTCGCTGGGGCGTGTGCGCTTCGATGGTCGCCGCAATCGCCCCACCACGGTGATCTCGTTGCGGTTGTGATAGAGCTGTCGCGCGAAGAGGATCTCGTACGAGCGTTCGAGTAGTGATAGGCAGGTGCGCACCGTCTCGAGCGCCGCCTGTGGCGTGAGCTTGAGCGTCATGACGATGTGCGCGTCTGGTTTGAGACGGCGGGCAGCATCGAGCATGATGCCACAGGAACGGGTGGGCGTCATGCGCATATCGTTGACGACCAGGTCGAATTGTCTTCCAGTCCGGGAAAGAAATGGGCCGGCCGTGGTGCGCTCGTGATGGACCCCTGGGTCGGCGGCGACGCGGGGATCGAGGTCGGCCGGGTCGATCGCCCAGACGTTCAGACCCTGCCCGCGCAGGATCCTGGTCCAGCCGCCGGGGCTGGCGCCGAGGTCGAGCGCATCACCAGATGACGGCAGTGGCAGGTCGAAGACCTTGAATAACTCCTCCAGCTTGAACTCAGAGCGGGAGACCTGCCGGGCGCTCCGGGCCAGGCCCAGCCGTCCGCCCGGCCAATCGACCAGCGCCTCTCCACGACCGTTGAGCCCGGCGATGACCCTGTCCCGCGCGATCAGGACCGAGAGGATCATGTCGCGATTGCCACGTGAGACGGTGAAGCCTTGGCCTGTCAGTGTACGAGCGAGGTCGTTCCAGAGATCGTCAGTACGTGGAGCGGCCGGTGATTCGCCACTGCGCCAGACCTGAAGCGCGACCGCCTGCTCAACCTGATGCGTCGCCATCAGATTGAACCAGACGGAGGAGATCTCGGCGGCGAGATCTTGCCCGTGCGCGAGTGGGATTTCCGCCACCTGTTGCATCAGATGCCGCACGAAGACGACCGGTTGTGCCTGGCAAGTGGCCGCCACACGAACGATGTCGATGCCCTCCCCCTGCAGACGAGCCGCATCGGGCGCGACTGCCTCGACGCGCGCCTCCGGAAACAGCCGCAACAATTCAGTCGTCGCGGCGGAGCGGTAGGCTCCGTCGGCGGAGAAGATGACGGGGGCAACGGGCACGAGCAACTCCTATGAGACAACCGGGCGGACAAGCTATGGATGCAGTCGCTACAGAGCGACTGCTGGACGTATTATGCTGAAGTGCGCGTGGGAACGACGGGAGAGACGAGAACAGGTGGCAATACGAGCGGTGGTGTTCGACATCGGCGGCGTGCTGGAGGTGACACCGAGCACCGGATGGGTCGAGCGCTGGGAGACGGACCTCGGACTGGAACGTGGCGAGTTGCCACGCCAGTTGGCGGAAATCTGGCGTGCCGGGAGCATTGGACATATCACCGAGGCCGAAGTGGAGGGGCACACCAGCGAGATCCTGGGGCTGGACCAGACGAGGTTAGACGCCTTCATGACTGATATCTGGTCGGAGTACCTGGGAACGCTCAACCATGAGCTCACGGCGTACTTCGCCGGCCTCCGCCCGCGCTACTTGACCGCTCTTCTGAGCAACAGCTTTGTCGGCGCGCGGGAGCGCGAGCATGCTCGCTACGGCTTTGCCGACCTCTGTGACATTATCATCTATTCGCACGAAGTTGGCATGAGCAAGCCCGACCCGGCGATCTTCACGTTGACCTGCACGCGTCTTGACGTCGCGCCACACGAGGCGATCTTTGTCGACGATGCCCCGGTCTGCGTCGATGCCGCGCGCAAATTCGGCATGCACGCCGTCCAGTTCTATGACAACGCGCAGGCGATCGCCGAGATCGAGGCGCTGCTCGCGGCTGAATGAACCGGCATCGCGACGATGGTCTCGGATAACGGCGAGGGACTTGAATAGAATCGAGGGAGGCCGTCCATCAACAGGAAACGCTCGGTCAGCGTCGCCTTTCAGACGAACAAGCCACTGGCAAGGTACGGATTGCTCGCCTCGGCGGCTGAGGACTACGGATTCGACGGCGTCAGCGTCTTCAACGACATGCTCTACCAGCCCGCCTGGCTGCCGCTGCTGGAGATCGCTCGGGCCACCAGTCGCGTGCGCATTGGGCCCGCTGCGGTCAACCCCTTCACCTGCCACCCGGTCAACATCGCCGCCAACATCGCGCTGATCGACGAGGCCTCCAACGGCCGCGCCTACGCCGGCTTCGCGCGCGGTGCCTGGCTCGACTTCGTCGGCGTGCGTCCGGAGAAGCCGGTAACGGCGCTGAAAGAGGCCATGGCCAGCGTGCGACACCTGTTGCAACGCTCGAAGGAGCCACTCGCAGGTGAGATCTTTTCGGTGGCGGGTGGCGACGCGCTCCGCTGGGATGCCATTCGAGCGGATATCCCGTTCCTGCTCGGGAGCTGGGGACCGCGCATAATTCGCGAGGTCCTGCCCCTTGTCGAGGAAGTGAAGCTCGGCGGCACTGCCAATCCGGCGGTCGGATCCTGGTTTCGCGAGCTGACCGGCCATGCGCCGGTCGGACTGGTCGTCGGCGCGGTGACGGTAGTCGATGAAGATGGCGAACGAGCGCGAGCGCTGGCACGGCGCGAGGTGGCCCTCTACCTGCCGGTCGTGGCCGAGTTGGGTCCGAAGCTCGGCCTCGATCCGGAGCTCCTCGGTGCCATTCGCGCGGCCGCCGAGCGCTACGATTTCACAGCCGCCGGACGACTCATCTCGGACGACCTGCTGCGACGTATCGCCTTCGCCGGGACGCCGGAGCAGGTGGCGCGGCAGGCGCTCGACCTGTTCGAGGCGGGCGTTGATCGGGTCGAATTCGGCACGCCGCACGGGCTGGATGAGCGTGAGGGTCTGCGCCTGCTCGGGGAACAGGTGCTGCCGGCCATTCGATCAAGCTGGAGATAACCATGGAGAGCTGGAATGAGTCGTAAGGAGACCGTGCGGCAGGACGAGTTCACGCTGTATGACCTGGAGATCGTGGTGGAGCAGATCAACGGCACCTGCACGTGCGCCATGTCGCTCGGTGATCGCTTCCACCTGCGCGGCGGCAAGCTCTCGCTGCCGGATGGCGCAGACTTCTGCGTCTACGCCCTCAACTCCGTCCTGCCGCTCCTGCCCGCCAAGCAGCGCCAGAACCACCCGGCCGACTGGATGGAGACCGATGCCCGCGTCACCTGCCCCGACCCGGCCTGTGGTCTGATCATGCGCATCGACCGGGTCGCGCCGCGGCGCCTGCGCCACGACGACGTCAGTGCCACGCGGTGGGAGCCGAAGGTGAAGGATGACGTGGAATAAGTCTGCGAGTGGCACACCAACAGCCGATCCTCAGCCACGCATTGCACGTTACGCAGTCACCGGTGTTAACGCATCAGTGGCGACGTGGCACGAACAACCTGAAGGAGCATCCCTATGACCGTGGTGACCCCGAGGCGACCCAGCAGCGACGAATACGTGCCCTATTACGGCCAGTATATCCAGCTCGTTCCTGATGGCGACGTCACCGCCATGCTGGAAGAGCAGCTCGCTGAGACCGTGGCCATGCTGAGTGGTTTCTCCGAGGAGCAGTCGCAATGGCGTCCTGCGCCCGGCGAGTGGAACGCCGTCGAGATCGTCGGTCACCTCGCGGACACCGAGCGCGTCTTCGCCTACCGCGCGCTGAGCTTCGCGCGCAATGACCCGACCGCGCTGCCTGGCTTCGACCAGGACGTCTTCATGCTCGAGGCGGGTTTTGCCAGGCGGCCGCTCGGCGATGTGGTGGCGGAGTTCGTGGCCGTGCGCCGAGCGACGGTCGCGCTACTCAAGAGCCTCGATGCGGCGGCGTGGGAGCGGCGTGGCGCCGCCGACGGGAACGCCGTCAGCGTGCGGGCACTGGCCTACATCTTGGCGGGACACGAGCGACATCACCGGCTCGACTTCCCGCGTCACCGCGACATGGTCAGCTAACCGGGCGGTCCGATGCTCGGATCTTTACACAGTCTGCTGGCAGATCATCCCCTAGGGCACGTTTCATAGAGGTTGCCCAACCGCGAGGGCATTCCCAAGCGGTAGGGGCAGACCCCTGTGTCTGCCCAGTGCGCAACCCTTTTGCACACTGCTGTAGGAGATTGGCATACGTCTGCAACGATTGCCCTCGTGGTGTTGCATGTCCATGACGCGGAACCGATCATTTTTGGAGTGTGTGGTCCACGCAGGTACGGTGCAGGACAGAGGTGCGTAATGGATAACCCAGAAACGAGAAGGACCCGCAGGTCTTCGGTGTCGGGTAGCAGGAACCCTGCTCCTGATAGTAGCACAGGCATTCGCATCGTCTCGAACCATGCGAAACTGCCTGCGGTCCTGGCCGCGATCGGCTTTTTGCTGCTGGCCGGGTATCAGGTCGCGTTGGCTCTTGGGATGCATCTGGCTGGCTGGGGTGGTGGACCTCGGACGTTGCCCACGAGCCTCCGCATCGGAAGTGCTGTTTCCGCGGTCGTGTTTGTCGTTGCCGCCCTGGTGATCCTGGGCCGCGCCGGTCTCTGGCGTGCCTCGGTCCCGTCTGGGCTCTTCCGCTGGGGAGCCTGGGTTCTGGTCGTCATCATGTCCCTGAGTGCCCTGGCCAACTTCGCCTCGCCCAGCAACGGGGAGCGTTTCCTGTTAGGTCCGCTCGCGATCGTGCTTGCGCTCCTCTGCTTGCTGGTGGCACGAAGCCCGGTGTCTGCGGGCCGGCGGGGGTCGAGGTCCGTGAGATCGGTCAACCATGGTGTTCCGTTGTAGCGGTAGTCAAGAGACAGCGTAGCGGAGGAGCGTGGCACACCCTCCGGAGATTAGCCGGAGGGTGTGCCTGATGCGCAGCGTTCACCTGGCAGACTCGCCGAGGTAGTTCGATCAATACCTGGTCTCAAACGTCTTAGCTATCGGCGGCGCCGACAAGGCGGCAGCGCGTGCAGCCGCTTCGGCGTGGCGGTATTGCGCAAGCTCGTCAACCGGCGGCGGCACCAGTCCAATACTGTGACGCAGAACCGCCATGCGCTGCTGGAAATTTGTGAATTCGTCGATCGGCGGCGGCACCACCCCTTCACCGGAAACCACCGGTGCCTGTTGAACAATGACTGCCGGTGGCGCGTTGTGCATGCTGCTCAGGTCCAACCGTCCGGTCCCGAGTGCCAGACTCACCGTAAGAAGAAATCCGCACGCGGCTCCAGCGAGCCACAAGATGAACGATTCGGCCGAAAACCTGAAGTGAAGTGCGCTGACGTTCTTCATCATCTTGCCCTTTCGTATCCATCGTCACTGATTGACTGTGATTCGTGGCCTGGCCAGGTTCGAGCCATTTCATACGTTGATGCGAGGGCCCGCTTTGGCCCGGAATGAACCTCTACGCTCCTGGCCAGCGCCGCAATCGCGCGATGATCCCCAGGCCTGAGTCAATTCATCGTGGCCCTTGTCGAGAGTCCGGTCTTCTCGAGAACGACGTCTGGCGGCGCCAGGAGTTCAATGCCGACTTTAGCCCCCTCAGCGTCGAGCTTTGCTATATCTGGAGCCGCCGGTGGTGGGAGGGCGCGCGTCGTGGCCGGACTCGCGGTGGCACGGACGAATCGCTCGAAACCGGCTGGGAGCGTCATCGCGAGCGTGCGCAGCGTCTCGTCTCCGTCGACCGCGTACCCGTGTGGAACGTCCCGCGGCAGCCACATGAACGCACCGGTCGTCGCGCGCCAGACCTGGTCTCCACAGACGACACGCATCGCCCCTGAGAGGACGTAGAACGCTTCGTCCTGGGTATGATGCACATGGAGCGGTGTGGCGAATCCTTTGGGGTGGGTGAACTCGACCAGACAGAAACTCTCGCCGGTCTGCGCGCCATTTGCTTTGATCGTCGCAAGTGTTCCCAGGAACCAGACCGCCTCGGCCTGGTCGTCGTCGATTACGAAGGGTTCGGGCTGATCTGTCATCTCGTGCCTCCCGGCGTCGAACGAATAGATCGCTGACGAGCAATAACGTGCATACAACGCGGTCAAGTAGCCTGGCTTCGGGTCTCCTCTCCGAGTCGGGACGGGGTTGTCCCGGACACTCGCCACGCTGGACATTTATGAGACCAAGTTCTATAATCGTACTCAGTATCATAAGCATCGATCGGAGAGGTGTCAAGGGGTGAGTTCCGAGTCGTCTTATCTGTCAAATGGCCGCATGAATCAGAAGCGCCGGACGCGCGCGGCGCTGAAGGCGGTGGCCGCCGAGATGGTGCGACGCGGTCAGACGCCGTCGCTGGTCGAGGTGGCCGAAGCGGCTCTGGTGGCAAAGAGCACCGCCTACCGCTATTTCCCGTCGCAGGAAGCCTTGCTGGCCGAGGTCATGCTCGACGAGGGGGTGCAGCCCGACCTGGAGGCCGTCTTCGCGGCAGCACGTATTGCTGGTAATCCGGAAGACCGGCTCGACGCGGTGGTGCGTGCCGACCATGCGCTGGTGGTCAAACATGAAACCGCGTTTCGCACCGCCCTGCGGGCCATGCTCTCATCCGATGCCAATGAGTCGCCCCGGCTTCCGCGCCGGCCGGGCAATCGTCTGCGCTACATCGGTGAAGCGCTCGAGCCACTCCGTGATCAGCTCGGCTCCCACCGTCTTGATCGGCTGGTGATGGCGTTGGCGATGTGTGTGGGCATGGAGAGCATGATGGTCATGGAGGACATCTGCGGGCTGAATGTCGCCGAGGCCGAAGCCGTCAAACGTTGGGCCGCGTCCGCATTACTCGAAGCTTCGCTGCGGGAAACGACGGCAACGTCGGAGTAAGCGAACGCGACACGACATGTGGTGACCTATCGTTCCTGCCAGACGATGCGCCGCTCGCCGGTCCCGGAGACGTTGCCCAGCTCAATGCGCTCTGGCGTCAAGCGCAGCACGCCATAATCCGGATCGTCGACCGAACCGAACATCGGAGCGGGGTCGTAGCCCAGCGGTGGTGACGCATCGAGAAAGAGATTCCAGACGTGCTGTTTCGTGGCCCGGTCGCCGGCCCATTCGACCCGGCAGTCGACGTAGACCGGGTAAACCACGTCGGCGATGTAGGCCAGCGAGACGTGGGGCGAACAGGCGATGTCGCGCGCTTTCGGCGAGTGTCGTCGCGTGGCGATGTAGCCGGTCGAACCATCCCAGATGGCGTGCAGCAGTCGGGAGCGCGGACGTCCGCGTTCGTCAATGCTGGCGACGTTGCACCAAACGGTGGAGTGGGCTCGCGCGAGGAATTGGTCGGCGATCTGCTCGAAGGAGGTCACGTACATCTGTTCCCTCTTCTCTGAATGCTCGACGGTTCGATCAGAGATATTCAACCATAGTTGCGCAACTCTGGTTGAATATAATACGATGCGGATGTGATGTCAATACGACCGGAAGACGACCTGACACTCCTCATCACCGCCGTGCATGCCGCGTTCGACACGGAGAGCCTAGCGCGCCTTGCCCAGGCAGGCTTCGGAGACCTACGGCCGGTGCATGGCTACTTCTTTCAGCACCTGGTGCCGGGACCCATGCGGGTGAGTGACCTGGCCCAGAAGCTGAGGATGACGCCGCAGGGGTCGTCCAAATTCGTGATCGAGCTCGAGGAGATGGGCTATGTCCGTCGCCGGGTCGATCCCGACGATCAGCGTAACCGGCTGGTGGAACTGACCGAGCGCGGCTGGGCCGGCATCGAGGCGTCGCGGCGGATCCGGGTGCAGCTCAATGACGAAGCTCGCCGAACACTCGGCGAGGTGGAAACCAACCAGTTGATCGAGACTCTGCGTCGACTCTCCGAGCAGACCGGTGGCTTGCAGGAACTGCTCGAGCGGCGCTTGCGCCCGCGCTGAGAGACGCGTGACGACCGGGCACTCACCGGCTGTACGAACCCACGAAGGTGTGCGAAAGTGCAGGTGAACTGCCCGGAAAGGAACGCCAATGACCGCAAACGAGAGCTTAATGCCGTCGCAGGATGAGATCGCCCGGCGGGTGCAGACGGTCGCGGCGCTCGCGGCAGAGCACGGGATCGACAGCCTGGTCGCGCTCGAACCGGCGCACATCTTCTACCTGTCGGGGTTCCGCACCACGCTCTACACCCGCTTCATGGGGGTCGCGCTGCGCACTGCAGCGCCGGAGGAGGCGATGCTGATTGCGACGTCGGTCGACCAGCGCCTGGCGCGGGAGCCGGTCTGGTATCCATCACTGCTGAATCGGACCGAGCTCTATTACCGGGGAGCGTCGCCGGAGAGTGGGCTCATCGCCGATCCTGGCGTGCTGCTCGATGAGGTGCTGCGCCCCGGAGATACCGTCGGGATCGACCTGCATGGTGCCAGCTATGGGAACGTCGAGGTCGTGCTCGGTCGTCACGCGAACCTGACGTTGCGCGATGCCACACCGATGCTGCACGCCGCCCGGAGCGTGAAATCGCCGGTCGAGATCGCCGCCATGACGCGTGCTAATCAGATCGCGGTGAAGGTCCTCTCGCGTGTTCCCTCGCTGCTGCACGAAGGCCTGACGGAGCTCGATCTGGCAACCGAGCTGGAGACTGGCGCCCGGCGTGCCGGATCCGACGGCTGGGCCTATCCGACCCTGATCGGTTTCGGCCCCAAGTCGCTGGCGCCTCACGCGCCGCCGACGGCCCGCGCGCTCGAGCCGAACCAGATTGTCACCATTGCCTTCGGTCCGATGGCGGGTGGCTACTGCGCCGACATCGTGCGCACCTTCTTCTACGGGGAACCGCCCGAACGAGCCGTGCAGAGTGGAGCGCGCACGGTTGAGATGCAGGCGGCGGCGCTGGGTCAGATCCACGCCGGAGCCCGTGCTGGAGCCCTGGCCGACGCGGCCAACGAGGTGGCCCACCGTTACTACCCGGATGCCCCGCGCGTCGCCAACGCCGGCCACAGCCTGGGTCTAACGGTCCACGAGGAGCCGTCGCTGTTGGCGATCAGCAACGAGCCGCTGCAGCGCGACATGATCGTCGCGATCGAGCCCAACGCCCCGGCCCATTCCATGGAGGGGATCGGTCTCTACCGGCACTGCGATGTGGTGCGCGTAACCGATGATGGCTACGAACTGCTGACGCCGCTCGACCGCGGGCTGGTCGTCGCGCCACTCACCTAAGACGGAGGTTGATCGCGATGCAGCTACGGAACATCACGAACGACGACCTGCGTCTCTTCGAGCAGACGCATTGTGACCCGGTCATGATGGCCGAGCTTGGCGGACCACTGCCAAAGGAGCGCATGCCGGAGAAGGTCCGCACGGTCGCGGCCGATGTCGCGGCGGGCGTTAACTGGTACTTCAAGATAATTCCCGATGTCGAGAACGGTGAGGCGGCGGGGACGGTCTGCGTCTGGGAGGGCGAACTGGACGGCCAGAAGTTGAACGAGATTGGCTGGATGGTGCTGCCCGCGTTTCAGGGCCAGGGTATCGCCACCAGGGCGGTACGGATGGTGCTCGAACGTGCCCGTACGGAGGACAGGTGGGGAGTCATCCACGCCTTCCCCGGTGTCAGTAACGGGCCCTCCAATGCCATCTGTCGCAAGTGCGGCTTCACCAACCTGGGTGAATGCGAGGTCGACTTCGCCGACCGCGTCCTCCGCTGCAACCACTGGGTGATCGACGTGCACGACGCTGTCCCGTGAGCCTTTGCGGCTCGCTCACTCGTTCCTGCTACGCGGTTGCGTGGTTAGTCGGGTAGATTACCGCTGAAGCCGCGAATGTTCAGAACTTCTCTTGCGGCCTCCGCCTGAGCAATCTGATGCCCGATGGCGGCTCCGCCCATCGAGGTCACTCCAGTCATGTGATTATTGACGCCGAGATCGACGACCGTATCAATGTGACCGACCAGGACGGTGTCATGCGTGCTGCTATCGAGATAGAGATCTGCCACCGTCGCCTCGAAGGTCGCGAGGTTGTTCCCCTGGAAGGTATTCGATCCCGCATCCACTCCTGTATCAAACTGCAGCAGATCCAGGGCAAACGTAGCCGTCCCGCGGATGTGATTGTTGGCAACGAGCGCATTGGAGACGTTGTCGATCAGGGTGATAGCGCCATAGGAGGTATCGTGCATCGTGACCTGATTACCGCTAATCACCGCCCCGGAGATGTTTCCGTAGCCTTCGAGTGTAATGCCGTCCGCGTTCGGATTCGCAATGTCGAGCGTGTTGTCAACGATGCTGTAGGCCGCGCCGCGGCTCTCGGAATCGACCAGGCACATTCCATTGCCAAGCGAGAATGGAGTCGGATCTCCGGGTCCAGGTGCAATGATGTTGTGCGAAATGGTCACATGTCCACTTGAATTGATCATGAAGACGCCGCACTCTTGCGTCGTGCCAAGCCGATTGCCGTCGATCGTGACATCCGCAGCAACCTCGTCGAAGACGATTGGTGCAGAGAGATCAGCATGCGAGTTGCGTATGACGTTATTGTTGACAATGACGCGACCGGTAATGTCATTGTTGGAATCGCCGTTCCCGAGAAACTTGATAGCACGGCCTTCGGTAAAGGAGAACGTGATCGTGCAGTCGGGGGGATCGTAGCAGATGGTCTGAGAATAGCCCTGCACATCCGAAATGACGTTGCCGCTGATTTCGGAGCCAGCAGACTCCGTGATGATCACCGCCGACAAGAGCGGATGTTCAAAGTCGATCCCGATGATCTTGATCTTGATATCGGGCGTAATAGCCGAACCGTATCCGCGAAATGGCACGAGGCCGCCTTCGATCGTCGTCTGATGCCCCCCAGCCTGTTCACCAGTGATCTGAACGTCTCGACTCAGAAGAACTCCACCATGAGCATTGGTCTCGTCCGCTGGACCGAAGTCAAACGCCGTCGGCACCCCACTTACATTCGTCGCCTTGAGGAGAATGCTTCCGCCCTGGTCGACGGCTGCTTGTACGGCCAGCGTGTCATCCGGGAATGTTCCGGTGGGATACACGACATGGTCCACGTTGGCGGTCTGCTTCGCTACTGCAGGCCTGGAAAGCATCGGTAGGAATCCCATGAGCACGATCATCAACGCAATGACTAACCGGCCGAGGAGCAATCTGCCGTGCAAGCCGTGGAAAGGAGTGATACGAATGTGCACGTGCATGGAAACCTCTTCCCAGGGAGATTGAAGCTACTCGCGACTTGGTGTGGAAATATTGCGCAATTATCCTAAAACTTTGGCGCTCGTCTTGCAATCACATGATGGCAGTTATGAAGAGAACAGGCACGCCCATTGACGCATTGGTATGCGTTTCACTCAGGGTATCTGGTCGGCGAGATCTGCGTGTGGGTGATCGATCTTTGAGGGAGTCTGCGTGACCAAGATGAGCTATGCTGACGCGCGGAAGAACCTGGCGGGCGAACTCAAATCTCATTAAGAAACCGCCCGCGTGCTGCGCTACCGTTGCCGATGCGTCAGGAGTGTTGCTCGAAGCCGAGCCATTGGCCAATGCGACGAGGCTGGCGCTGATGCAGACCAGTGCTTGAAAGGTGAGAGCAGGTGAGCTGCTCCGTACGGGCCATCAACAAGAGTCCGTCCGAGAACGGCAGTTGTTACGTACTGGACATAACCAATGATGTTGACCAGGGCGGCTCAACCGTCGAACGAACCGAGTGACGTGCTGGCCCAGCAGCTCAATGGCGCGATCCAGCTTCATCTTACGCAGAACTCACCAGAGGTCGAGACGCTCATCGAAAGTGTGGTCGCGGCTCTCCGAAACACCGTGTCGGATGCTCAGCAACTCTCGAGCATCGAGCGGATCGTCGGTGCACGAAACAGCTTGCGATTGCTGGAGCGGACTCGCGATCGAATCCAGATTCGTCGCCTTGGTCTGGACTCGCGCGGCATTCGCATATCCGTGTATGGGGTCGATGTCTGGAAGAATCGGGTCCGCGTCGAAGTCCAGAATCTGACGTCGGAAGCCAAAGCGATGCTGGAGGCCGAATTTGGCGCCGAATTAGTCGACGTAGTCGAAGGCGGTCAGTGGCTGGCGTTTGGCGGCAGACCAGAGCTCGCTTGAAATCTCTCGGTGTCCCTCTGCGATGCGGCGTCGATTTTCGTCGGTGAAATACGACGAAAGAGTAGCGTGAGATGGTCGACGTGCGCCGAGACACTGGGGGATCCATGAATGATGTGAAGTCAGCCGATGGCTCAAGAATCGTGTTCGATCGATCGGGTGCGGGCCCCGCATTGGTACTCGTCGTTGGGGCGTTCAACGATCGATCTTCGACGAAATCGCTGGCGTCTGGACTGAGTTCGACGTTTACCGTATACGAGTACGACCGTCGTGGACGTGGCGCTAGTGATGAAGCTGGTCCGTACGCGGTCGAGCGGGAGATCGAGGATCTCGCCGCGGTGATCGAGGCTTCGGGCGGCTCGGCGTTTGTCTTTGGCCACTCCTCGGGAGGTGCGCTGGCACTGGAGTCCGCGGCTAGCGGCGTTCCGGTTCGCGGGCTCGTCGTCCATGAGCCACCCTACACCGAGGGGCCAAGCCGTGCGTTCGCAGCGCGGTTGGCGGAGATGGACGCTGCTGGGCAGCAGTCCGATGCAGTCGAGGCGTTTCTACGACTCATGGGTACACCCGACGGTGTGCTGGAGCAGATGAAGTCGGGTCCGTACTGGGAACACATGTTGTCGTTCGCTCATACGCTCTCCTATGAGATCAGGTTGTGCAACGACGGGAAGGTGCCAGCCGAGCGATTGGCACGAATAGCGGTCCCTACGCTCGTTCTCGCGGGCGGGGCGAGTCCAGACTGGGCTCATGACGTGGCTCAGACAACCGCGGCGGCGATCCCTGGCAGCCAGGCTCGAATCCTTGATGGGCAGGGCCACGGAGTAGCGGATGACGTGCTGATCCCGATCTTGAGGGAATGCTTCGTTTGATCGCACGTTCCGCGCGATCCATGGCCGTTGCCCTACAATCGACGTGCGCAGTTCTCGGTCGTGGCCTCGCCCGTTCCATACGCCGCCAGGAAGACGCCGACTGCCATGTCGGCCAACTGCTCCAGCTCCGTCGCAGACGGGATGTCGTCCGTGCCGTAGCACATCGCGTGGTCCAATGGCCGGCCCAGGAGGAGCCAGGCGAAGTGGTATGCGGGCAGTCCGTGGTCGTGGATACCAACCCGCCGGCCCGTTTTTGGCCGTAAACCTAAACCTTTTCCGGCGCCAGTGAACGAGGGATGATACGACCATGCACACGTCACAGATTCAACCCGCGGTGGATGCGGCTGTGTCGACTGCCTCAGCACTGGATCTGAAAGTCGATGACGCGGTCATTCTCCAAGACTCGAACCGGCTCGCGCTACGCCTGCGGCCCTGTGACGTTCTCGCGCGGGTGGCGCACATGGAGGGCCAGGCAGGCGCAGCGTTCGAAGTCGAGGTTGCTCGTCGGCTCGCCGAAACCGACAGCCCCATAGCGTCGCTCGATCCTCGGGTGGACCCGCGTGTCTACGCGCGCGACGGCTTCGTCATCACATTTTGGACCTACTACGAGCCGGTGTCCCACCGCGGCGTCGCGCCAGCCGAGTATGCGCAGGCGCTTGGACGGCTGCACGCTGGGATGCGGCAAGTCGATAGCATGGCGCCCCATTTCACGGACCGCGTCGCCGACGCGTTGTGGCTGGTCGATAATCGCGCCCGGACCCCCGATCTTCGGGATACGGACCGCGAGCTCTTGAGCAACACGTTGCGAAAGTTGACGGCGGCGATCGGTCAGCGGGGCGCCGCTGAGCAACTGCTCCACGGCGAGCCGCACCCCGGAAATGTGCTCAGGACGACGTCCGGGTTGCTGTTCGCAGATTTGGAGACATGTTGCCGTGGGCCTGTCGAGTTTGACGTCGCCCATGTGCCGGAAGAGGTGAGCACACACTACCCAGGCGCGGATCAGGGGCTGCTGCGCGAGTGCCGAATACTCATGCTGGCCATGATCGCAACCTGGCGTTGGGATCGAGATGACCAATTCCCGAACGGGCGACGAATGGGAACAGAACTCCTCGCCGAGATACGAGCCGGCGCTGAAGAGAACGTTGGCGGTAGTCAGTGCGGATGTTAGGAATTGACAATCTATTTCACCTCACTGGCAAGCATGTAACCTTCATCGTTCGTAGGGGGCTGCCAATTCTTCAGATAATTGTCCAACATTTCTCTGCTAATCTTGAACGATTCACCCGCGAGAATTTCATTTCTTCTGCTAACCCTGTCTCGTACTATTTCTAGCGGAGTGTCAAGATAATACAGCACCTCTTTCGCACCTATTGCCTCTATTCTTTGCTTCATTTCGGCTCGTGTCTCCTTCTCCCAAAATCCTTCATCGATAATGACATCAATACCTTTCTCAGCAAGGTAGAACGCAAAATCTCTCGATAGCTTTATGATTTTGGTATCCCACTCAGCATATCCATCGATGGTGGGATCGTTTCCAATTATGCAAATTGACCACTCGTCTTTCGTGACTCTCACTGCGCCGGTTTCCGCCTCAGGCTCTTTTGCAAAAGTGGTCTTGCCAGCACCGATAAATCCGCAGATGAGATAGACGATAGCTTGTCTGTTCATGATAAGTGACAAACTGGCCTTAAAGTCGAATTGAGAAATGTCGCATGGGAATTGAGGTCCATTAAAGCCAAAAGGGTGTGGGTCGCAATGTATTCGCCGCCAAGGAAGCACGGAGGAAACTCGGTCAGGTAGACCTCGGCGACCAATCGGTAGTCACCGTCGTACGGGGTGAACCCATGCTCCACAATGGCCTGATCAAAGAAGTCGTACGTTTCGAGGACTTCCTTGACAGTCATGGGCTGAGAAGCATCATCCATCGCCTGCGCCTCCTCCTTTGGTCGCGTCGCATGAGCCAATTGTGTCTGGTCCACGATCCATTCCGCCACCTGATTTAGACCGGTGCCCAGGAGATTGATGATAGGGCGGATACCGGCGCGTGATACGACGCGGCAGGGGAGCTTCGGCCAGGACTCGTTTGACCGTCTGGGAGCTGGGATGGTGACCAAACCGCACCCAGCAGATCGTGGCGATCTCATAGAGATTGAGAGCTGGATGTTCGACCTTCAGTTCTCGGATGACCTCCCGGATTGCCAGTGGTAACCGGGGACGCCGTTCGACCTGGGGCGCGAAGAGGCTCGCTATGTCGTCCACACCAACTTCAGTCCTTTGTGCTCGTACTCGTCATAACCATTGACCATGCTCGAAACGTCACCGATACTGGCGCCTGGTGCAGGGACGTGAAAGAGGGACCTCATGATGGTACGAAGACTGGTCGCCAGCGGCGTCGTGATCGCGATCATGCTGGCTGGCATCGGCCTCGCTGCAGCGGGCGCCGCTCCGACAAACGCCAAGAACTCGTTTGAGTTCAGCGGCACGTGTGACAACGGACAGAACTACGACTTCGTGGTGAACGGCAATGGCACGATGACGCCCGGGCACATCCTCTCCGGCAATGGCGAGAATGCCATTCCGGTCGCACTCGATCTGACCGCCACCGATGGCAGTGGCAACGTGATCTTCTCCGTCAACGCTGCCAAAAACGGGCACATGAATGGACGTGAGACGACCAGCTGCGACCTCAACGCCCCGTTCCCAGGCGGCGGGACGTTTACCGGTACCGCCGAGGTCGTCGTGGTGCCGGTCGGCCACTAACAGATTGTCGCCGTTGACCCTGTACCAGCGGCCCGGCGTGATGCCGGGCCGTTCTGGCGCCGGCAGAGCTCAGCGTAATCACGGTGCCGATGCACCTGCCTTGATAAGCACGACACCGAGGGTGCCACGTGCGTGGCCAGGAACGACTGGGGAGGATGACGTCATTCGACGCCGGCGAGCCGAAGCCATTCGTGGTTGGTCGGCATCGCTCATGTCGAGGTGCAGCCTTCGCGACCTCCACACAGGTAGCACGCCGAGCCACAGCCCATCCGGCAGACGTGTGTCGTTGGCTGGCCGCGAGCATCCTCAACGCCGGTCGTCAGACGACGACGGAGAGGAGCGTGTCTGCCCCTGCAGCCAATGAGCTCGGATTCACGTTCCCGTTCCGTACGCCGCCAGGAAGACGCCCACCGCCCCGTCGGCCAACTGCTCCAGCTCCGTCGCAGACGGAATCTCATCCGTCCCATAGAACATCGCGTGGTCCAGCGATCGGCCCAGGAGGAGCCAGGCGAAGTGGCCCGCGGCGACCGTATGATCCGTTACTCGTAGCTGGCCGCGGGCAGAAAACTGCTCCAACAGCTCCGCCAACGCACGGTAGACCCGCTCCGGCACGCGATCGTAATAGGTGCGCGCCAGGTCCGGAAACCGGCTAGCCTCGGCGATCACCAGACGGCGAAGCTGGAGGATCTCCGGCTGGATAACGAAGCGCAGGTACTGGCGGGCGACCTCACGAAGACAGGCCGCGACGTCGTCGTCCTCCTGGCCCGCTGCCGCCAGTCCAGCCACGAAGCCCTCGACACGATCTACGTTGCCCAATACCAGGTCAGCGAAGAGCGCGTCCTTATCGGCGAAGTGGGTGTAGATGGTCTGCTTGGAGATATGGGCGGCGGCGGCGATCTCCTCCATGCTGGTGGCCTGGTAACCCTTCTCCAGAAAGAGCGCGGCGGCGGCCTCACGGATCAGCGACCCGCTTGCCAGACGACGGGCGCGCCTGCCGCCGTTGCGCGTGGTGCGTTGGTCTGTTCTGGCCATGGCTCGCTCCTCCACACGACACGCGAGTACTTGACGGTTCAGTACGTACACCAGTATACTCCGTCATTATAGTACTGGTCGGTCTAGTACTGAACCGTCCAAGAAAGAGGTCGCCATGAGTGCTCGTCTTCAGGCATCTGGAACTCCCACCGGGCAGTTGACGGAGTCCTGTGATCCCGCTGGACGGGTCACGCGCAGCTTGCTGGGCTACGGTGTTCTGGCCGGACCGTGCTACGTGGTGGTGGTGCTGTTGCAGGCCTGGCTGCGCACCGGCTTCGACCTCTGGCACGACGACGTCAGCCTGCTGAGTAATGGCTCCCATGGATGGATCCAGCGCGCCAATTTCGCCATCACCGGTCTGATGGTGATTGCCTGCGCCATCGGCATCCAGCGGGCCGTGGGCGCCGGTCGATCCGCTCGTTGGGGATCTCGTCTCCTGGGTCTCTATGGGCTGGGCCTTGTCGGCGCCGCGATCTTCTCCGCCGATCCGATGATCGGCTTTCCGCCCGGCACACCACCCGGACGACCCTCGACCGTCAGTCTCCAGGGCACCCTGCATGTGGTCGTGGCCGCAATCGGCTTTCTCGGCCTGATTGCGTCGACCTTCGTGCTGGCCCAGTGGTTTGCGCGACACCACGAGCGGAGCTGGGTGCTCACATCGCGCGTTACGGGAATCCTCTTTCTGGCCGGTTTTGCCGGGCTGGCCTCGGGCTCTTCGAGCGCACTGGCCGTCCTCGGTTTCTGGCTGGCGCTTCTCGTTGCGTGGGTTTGGCTCGCCGCGATTGCGGTGCACTTCTATCGGCAGGTCGGCAGACGCGTGAGTACCGGGGACGGATCACCTGCCAGGTGACAACGAGTCTGGCTCGTCGCTAAGCTCAATCCAGTACCTGAGCTTGCGCGGTTGTCCAGTGCCGATCTCCACGACGTTTTCCAGCACGCCGCCGTTAGCCTCGATGATCTTCTTTGAGCCGATGTTCGTCTCGTCGCAGGTGACCAACACCCGTGTGAAGCCAAACTCGCGCGCCTTTGGCAGCACCAGCGCCAGGATCAGCGTGCCGTAGCCCATACGGCGCTTTGACGGACGAATTGAATACCCGATGAGTCCACCGGCCTTGAGCAGCCACCCGGTCATCTGATGGCGGATCGAGACGATCCCGATGAACTCCTCACCGTCGATCAGCCAGTAATCAGTCGACGGCACATAGCCCTCGGGCGAGCCCTGGCCGCGGCTGAAGCCGGTTACGCGCGCGACGAACTCCGGGAAAGCACGCCGCAATTCGGCAAGATCGAGGTCGGCATAACGGTCCTCCCGCTGGAACTCGGACATTGCCTGGAGAAAGCTCGACTGCCACCTCTCCGAGGGCAGTTCGAGGTGTGCCATGATCGCTGCTCCTCGACGTTCCAACCGATGCTACCGGTGAAAATCGACGGCCTCCGACACCGCGCCGATCTTCTGGTTGCGGCGTGGCGTGAACGATTCCGCTAACCTGCCCATTGTGTGACCCGGGTGATGCAAACGCGCTATCAGCAGCCGTCGGTGTCGCCTTTCGGCGCCGTATGAGACACTACCCACTGCTTGACGATGTCGCGACGATCCTTCACCAGCGAGCGCAGTGATCTCCTGGTAGATACCAACCTGAGTCTGCTTGCCGCAATCCCGGCCTGCTTCTCTGCCTCGTTGCTCGATCGATTGGCATCATCGCGGAGTCGATACGGAGGTGTGCGATGCCGAACTATGTTCTCGTCCACGGTGCGATGGTCGGCGGTTGGTGCTGGCGCTGGGTGACACCAGAGCTGCGCGCCGCCGGTCACGACGTCTATACCCCTACGTTGACCGGGCTGGGCGAACGCGTGCACCTGGCGAGCCCCGCCATCGACCTCGAAACGCACATTCAAGACGTGGTCAACGTCCTCTACTATGAGGATCTCAAGGACGTGGTATTGGTGGGTTGGAGCTACGGTGGAATGGTCGTCGCGGGTGTGGCGGACCGAGCCCCGGAACGGATCGCGCACCTGGTGTATCTCGATGCGGACGTTCCTCGTGACGGTGAGATGAGCTCTCCTGCCAGCCGGATTCCGGCGCGACAGGAAACGGCTCGGCTCTACGGCGATGGCTGGCTCATGCCGGTGCCGGATGCAATGGCAAGCGAGGAGAACCGGACCCTCTCGACGTTGCCCAATGAGGATGCGCGCTGGATCGCCCAGCGGTATACGCCGCAACCACTCAAGACCTTGCTCCAACCCATCCATCTCACCGGGGCGGGAGACTCGATTCCCACGACGTACATCCGCTGCCTGGACGGCTATGATCCTGCCGACGAGGATACTCAACGTCAGGACGCGCGGATTCAGAGCGAGCCGAACTGGACCTATTGGGAGATGAACGCGCCCCATGCCGTTCCGTTCACTGACCCGCATGGGCTGGCGCGACTGCTCCTTCGTCTCGCCTGAACGGTTCATACCGGCTCAGAGGATCCATCCACGATGATGCACAAACGGGCAGGCCGTTCCACCCGCCCGTCATCCATGCTCGTCCGGAGATGCTCAGTGCGTGATGGTATGTCCGGCCGCTCCGGCGCCGATCAGCTCGTCACTGTGCGGTAAGGAGACGACATAGGCCGTCTCGATACCGTCGATCTGCAGGATTTGCCGCTGCGCCGCGTCTGAAATGGCGTCGTCGACGTTCATCACCATGATCGCCTCGCCGCCCCGCTCGTGTCGGGCTACCTGCATCCCGGCGATGTTCACCGCGTAATCGCCGAGAATCATGCCGATGCGGCCGACGATGCCTGGCCGGTCGCGGTGATGGGTGATCAGCAGATCACCCATCAGCGGCCTCTCCAGCGAGAAACGGTCGACCTCGAGGATGCCCGCGTCAACGCGGTCCCAGCGCACCGTGACGCGGTGCGGATCGCCGCCATTGACCTCGAAGGTGAATTCCGGGACACGCTCCGCCTGAGCGTCCGCGACCACATTGGTGATTGGGATCGCGTTCTCGCCGGCAACCAGGCGGGCATTGACCGGCGTGACCCGTCGATCGGTCCAGTGCCCCAGCGCATCACTCAGGGCCGCGGCGGTAACGTGCTCGACGACATCGTGCGAGACCAGGCCGTGCGTCGTGACGCGCACGTAGCCGGGACGCTCCGGGTGGAGCACGGCAAGCAGGTGTCCGGCCGCGCTGGCGACTCGCGTCAGCCGTTGCAGATCGGGTGCGTTGAGCGACGCGGGCGGCAGGTTGACCGCGTTCGGCACGGCTTCGCCCCGCAGCGCCGCCAGGGTGGTGCTGCTGATCATCTGTCCGACCGCCGCCAGGGCCTCCTTGCTGGAGCCGCCGATGTGGGGCGTCAGCACGGCGTTCGGCAAGCCGAAGAGCGGACTTTCACGCGCGGGCTCGTGCGGGTAGACGTCAACCCCCGCCGCGGCCACGCGGCCCTCGCGGAGGGCCTGGGCCAGGGCGTCGGCATCGACGATCTCGCCGCGCGCGCAATTGAGCACGATGGTCCCCGGCTTGAGCCGTGAGATCGCGGTGGCGTTCAGCATATGGACCGTTTCGGGTGTGGCCGGGACGTGAAACGTGACGATGTCGGCCGTGTCGAGGAGCGTCTCATAGGAGACCGGCGCGACGCTGAGCTGCTGGAAGCGCTCGCGAGTGATGTAGGGGTCGTGGCCGATCATGCGCGCCTCGAAGCCATGCAGCCGCTGCGCCAGGGCCGAGCCGACGTGGCCGAGCCCGACGATGCCGATCGTCTTTCCCTTGAGGTCGAACGGCTTGAAGCGCTTACGCTCCCAGCGCCCGGCGTGTGTTGACGCGTTGGCGTCGGGAATCGACCGGGTGATCGCCAGTAGGAGCGCTAACGTGTGCTCGGCGGCCGAGACGGCGTTGGCGCCCGGCGCGTTCAGCACCAGGATGCCGGCCGCAGTCGCGTTCGGCACGTCGATGTTGTCGATGCCGACTCCGGCCCGCGCCACGACGCGCAGCTTGTGCCCGGCGCTCAGCACCTGCTCCGTCACCTGCGTCTCGCTGCGGACGATCAGCGCATCGGCATCCGGCAGAACCGCGAGCAGGGCGTCGAGATCGGTGCCGTCGACGTCGATGATCTCCGCAGCGGCCATCAGCGTGGCGCGCGCCTGGGCATCGATGATGTCGCTGACGACGATACGCGGACGGATTGATTGACTGGTCATAATAGTCGTTTCCTGTTCGAGATTGATGGGTCCCGGGTGCTTCACGGCCCGGAGGAACGTGCGGACGGATTCAAGATCTGGAACGCGGTGGATGGCGGAAGATTCCCCGCTCGGCGCGGGCTCGGTGGTCAGCAGCAGACAGTGGATGCCATGCGCCGCGTAGGCGGTCGCGTGCCGCCGGCTATCCTCCAGCGCATGGGTGATGCCGAGGTGTTGTGCCACCTGTACCTTGTCATCGGCGAAATGAACGTTGCAGGTGGGAAAGCCATGCCGTTCCAGCCAGGCTCTGGTCAGGGTGGTACAGCGGCCGGGCCGGGCGGTAATGATCGTCACATGCTCGGCACCCAGGAGATCGAGCAGGTCGGCCACAAACTGCTGCGCGCCGGCCGCTGGAATGAGGTCGCGCGCCGGGCCATCCGGGCTATAGACCCACTCGCGAATCTCGAGCGGCACGTTCAAACCGGCTGAATCGACAAAGGTGTGATCCGGCAGGTTCAGTCCATATTCGCGATTGGCGGCATGGGCCAGCGGGCGCGGGTGTTCGGTCAGGACTCCGTCAAGATCGAGCGCGATACGGATTGTGGTGTTCATCTCGTAGTACCCCCATCGTCGTCACAGCACAAAGATCGGTGGAGCATGACGAACTACGGTGGGTACTACTACTGGAGGGGCGAGAGGAACTGGAGGACGCGACGCCGAACGTGCCGGTAAAGCGGCCGACGGTGGCGAAGCGTGGGGTGGTCTCCATGATTCCTCCAGAGGTGCACTGCACCTTAACGAATCGCGTGTCCGTACACTGGACACCTTTGCGAATAACAGAGTGGACGCATTCTAGCAGGTGGGAGGGGTGAAGGGAAGGGGGATTTTAAGTAACTGCGAGGTGCCCGAATCTGTTCTAGAGGAGCACCCCGTGTGCGCCCGCGTTTCACTTTGCCCGGGCTGTTCAAGGCCATGTCGTGCGCAGTCTGTGGTCTCCTGGAAGTCACCCGCCGACCGTGAATCTCCACCCAACACCGCTGGAACCGAAATTGAGTGGTATTTGGCCGTCTTCAGTGAGCGGCGCTTCGTCCCGCTTCCCCCGACGTGGGGCGACGCGCCGCCTGGGGATGAAATGAACGCACGTGGCTGGGTGTCGGAATTCGTGCCCGTGCACTGGCTGGTGGCTCGGGTCCTGGGTCCGCCGTGCTATCCTCAATGCGCCGGCTGGCCGCAACGACGTCTTTGGCCGCTGGGTGTGCAGCAGCTACTGAGAGGGCATTGACATGCGCCAACGCCCCGATTCCTTGATCTTGATCGCTGTCTATGAATTCGTGATGGCCGCGATGTTCCTGATCGCGTCCTGTGTCGTCCTGCCCATCGCGCTGCTGATCACGCCCTTCGCCTCGCATGGGTTCGGTCAGTTCGTCGCGCGCTTCTTCTTCGTCGCGCTCGCGCTGACGGTCGTCTTCGGCTTCGGCGTGGCGTCGGCCGTGGTCGGCTTTGGCCTGCTGACCCTCAAGGAGTGGGCGCGCATCGGGGCCATGCTGCTGGCGATCCCGGTCCTGGTCATCTTCCCCATCTGGACCGTCATCGGCATCCTGATTCTGGTCTATCTGGCGGGCGAAGAGGGCCGGTCACTCTTCCGGCATAGTCGCCGGGCGAGCAAGGTTTCGGCTCGCACCTATCGTGAGGAGGCTGAGGTCCCTGCCGAAGAGTCGAGCGACAGCCCGCCCAACTGGACGTCGTCGGATATCCCACACTTCGATCCGGAGGATGACGGCGGGCCGATCATCGTGCCTGCCTCGCGGGATGGCGACGACACCGTCATCGTCCGGCACGGGCCGGTGCCAGACGATGAGACCATCACCGTGCGGGACGTTCCCAGCGATGAGGAGTCCACGCTCGCGCGCGAAGAGGGGGGCGAGCCGGTGTCATGGGTTGAACCGGCGACTGACGTCAATGGACACGAGTCAACCGACGACGATGACAAGTCGCCGGTCGACCGGACTCCTCGCTAGCCGTTTTACTCCCCGTTGACTTCGCCTTTGGGCTTGATCATCATCACGGGCGTGGTGCCAACTTTCAGGATGCGCTCCGCCACGCTGCCGAAGACCAGCCGCCCGAGGCCACTGCGGCCATGTGTCGCGATCACGAAGAGGTCGACCGACATCTCGCGCTCGAGCGCCAGCAGTTGATCCGCCGCGAATCCCTCGAGCGTCTCGGTGCGCACGTTGATCCCCTCACCGCGCAGCTTCACCGCTACGCCCTCCAGGTAGTCCTGCGCCTCCTTGACCAGCCGTTCGCCGATTTCGTTGAACGTGTCGGCCGACGCCGGAGCCAGCGGCTCTGTCCCGAGCATGCCGTAGAGTTGGGTGGTCTCGGCCACCCGCACCAGGATCAGCTCGGCGCTGAAGGCCAGCGCAATCTCCTTCGCATACGGCAGGGCGGCTTCGGCGTGGACCGAGCCATCCAGCGCGACCGCGACGGTAGTGACAGTCTCAGCTCGCCGGTCCTTGGTGCCGGAGCGAATCAGCAGCACCGGCGCGCCACTGCCGCGCACCACCCGGTCGGCGACACTCCCGTAGAGCCACCGGCCGACCCCACTCCGTCCATGAGTTGTCATGACGATCACAGGATCGATCATCTCATCCGCGCCGTCGACGATCTGATCGGCCGGTTGTCCCATGCGCACGCTGATCTGGACGCGATCCCCATACGCTTTGGCCTGCTCGCGCAGGTAGCTGCGAGCCTCTTCTTCGTTCGCAGCCGGCCCGTCGGCTGGGATCACGCGCATAAGGTGTAGCGGAGCGTTCGCCTTCCGTGCGATCGCCTCGGCATAGGGAAGCGCTTGCTCCGCCAGCGTTGACCCATCCAGAGGAACTATGACAGTGCCGATCATCTCAACTCCTTCGTCAATCTAATGAGCGGACGGTATCTCAACCGACGCAGCCGGACGGTCGAGCGAACGCGATTCCGCTGGCGACACGACGAGCGATGCATTGCGCGCGTCGCCAACGACAAGTGTATCCGAGGATGCGTAACGCTGGAACCACCGACAGTGGGGCAAACGTAACAACTCCGTTGCAGTCGGCCGAGTCGAGCGCTGCCGCTGCCGTTTCGGCTGCGCTATGATGGCGCTTCAGGCACTGTAGTCGCTGGAACGTGAGATTCGCAATGTGGGAGGACGGCATGGCCGATCAGGAAAACCGGGTCGACGCGGAGATGCTCGAGACGTATACGAGGGATGTGCTGATCGGCTTTGGCCTCAAACCGGAGGACGCGCGCATATCCGCTGAAGTCTTGATCGCCTCCGACATCCGAGGCATCGATTCCCACGGCGTGCCGCGCATGGGTCATTACACTGAGCGGCTGCGGAATGGGATGATCAACGTCGATGCTGAACTCACGGTCGTGACCGAGACGCCCGCCACGATCGCCTTTGACGCCAACAACGGCATGGGACACCCGGCCTCCTATCGCGCCATGCAGCGCTGTATCGAGAAGGCCAAGGAGACCGGCCTCTGTATGGCGACCGTGCGCCATAGCAATCATTTCGGTATCGCGGGCTATTACGCCATGATGGCGCTGAACCAGGGGCTGTGCGGTTTAGCGATGACGAACGCCACGCCCCTGGTCATCCCAACTTTCGCGCGCGAGCCGATCCTGAGCACCGCGCCCATTGCGGTGGCCATACCAGCGCGCGACCAGCGTCCGATCGTGATCGACATGGCCACCAGCACCGTCGCCTGGGGCAAAGTCGAGATCGCGCGACGCGAGGGGAAGCCAATCCCGGCCGGTTGGGCCTACGACGCCGACGGGAACGACACGACCGACCCGTGGGCCGCCGTCTCGCTCACGCCGCTGGGATGGACGCGCGAACTCGGCAGTCACAAAGGCTATGGCCTCTCTCTCTTCGTCGAAGTTCTCTGCGGCCAACTCGCAGGCTCCTCCTGGAGCCGCTACGTCGGTGGATCCCGCTCGGTGCCGCCACGGCCGTCCGACACAGGACATGCCTTCATGGCCTGGCGTATCGACGCCTTCCGCCCCGAAGAGGAGTTCTACACCGACATCGACAGCATGCTGGCGGAACTGCGCGCCCTGGAGCCGTCGGAAGGGCACGACCGCGTGTACGTGCCCGGCGATCCGGAAGACATCGCCGAGGCCGACCGCCGCGAGCGTGGCATTCCGGTCCACTCGAGCGTCCTTGACGAGCTTCGCCAGTTGGGCCAGGAGGTTGGGGTCAGGGCGCCGTTCTAAGTCGGCGGGCGAGTGGGAGCAGTTGAGCGATCCGTAGAGGCGGCACCGGTGGCCGCCTAGATTCCGTGCCCCTATGAATATCGCCGTGTTCCAGCAGCGTATGGGTCAAATTCCGGCCTCCGACACGCCGGACGATGTTCAACGAAGGCGGCCACCGGTGCCGCCTCTACGAATGGGTGGAGCGGGATCGATACCTCAATGACTGACGAGAAGCTACAGGAAAAGAACCGCCAGCAGCGGAAACGGATCCAGCTTCCGGCTGAGCTCTATTCAGCATCAGGACTACGCGCGATGGTGACGATCGGCACACGCGATCGAAAACCTGTGTTCGCCGATACAGACTTCACTCACGAATGTGTGAACCAATTAGATGGCCAGGCTTCTGAGCAATCGGTCGCAGTGCTCGCCTATTGTTTCATGCCTGAACATGTCCACCTGCTCGTAGGTGTCGATGGCGAGACGGGAATCATTGACTTTGTTGGGAAGTTCAAGAGCGTCACGACCCGTCTCTGGTGGGGTCGGGGTAATGAAGGCCGCCTCTGGCAGCGGACCTTTCACGATCATCTTCTTCGCGAGGGCGAAGAAGAGACCGAGTATCTGACATACGTCCTGACGAATCCAATGCGCGCAGGCATGGTCGACGAATGGGCCGAATACCAGTTTGCTGGATCCTTCGCCTATGATCTGTCGGACGGGCTGATATAGCGCGGAAAACCGTTGTCGAATTGCAGGCACGCGCGTATCGAACAGTAGAGGCGGCACCTGTGGCCGCCTTAATACGTTGCCCTCACAGGAATCGAGCAGCAATTCGCGAAAGTATGGTTCATTTCGTGGGCCCCGATACTCTGGACGATCATTCCACGAAGGCGGCCACAGGTGCCGCCTCTACGGAATTGGCGCTCCCATCCATCACCCCCTCCGCGCCAGCCAGGCGTCGAAGTCGAGCCGCTCCGAGAAGCGACCCTCGGGGTTGATGGATCTCAATGTCTGGCGGAGGTCAGCTTCGAACGCCGCCTGCTTGTTGCCGAGGACGTGATGGGAGCAGAAGGAGGTGGAATAGAGGTATCCGACGATGTCGTCGATCGTCGGGAAGCGCTCGACTTCAGTGTGGTAGCACTCGACGTCGGAGAAGGCCGAGGATTCCAGTGTCTCGGTGAATGGCACGTGCCGAACGTTGTATGTGCCGCTTCCCGCTCGTCGCACGTCACCCAGCCAGCGATGGATCACATCCTGGGTCGCGCGCTGCCAGCCACCGGAGAGGTGCCAGATGCGCTCGGCATCCGAGCAGACCACCACACCGCCACCCGGCTCGATGAACTGGTCGAGTGCTCGCAGCGTCGCGTCCCGGTCCATCCAGTGAAAGGCGCGACCGAAGGTGGCGAGTCGCACGGGCCCGATCTCTCCGGCTAACTGCAGGAGATCGCGATCGCGCCCCCGAATCCAGCGGGCATGGCTGATGTTGGCTTCGTCAGCCACACGAGCCGCTTCGGAGAGCATGGAAGGGTCTGGATCGAGCCCGACGACTTCGGCGAAATATGGGGCGAATGGGATGGCGAGCTGGCCCGTGCCGCATCCGATGTCCAGGAGCCGACCGGTCCCATCCAATGCGAAGTGTTCCGCGACGTGTTGGAAAAAGACGTCAGGATACGGTGGCCGGTAGCGGGCGTAGTATGGGGCGGCGCCTGCGAAGAGGTCGTCCGGATGCTCGCTCATTCGGCGGCGCCGTCCGGCTTTGACTGACGTACTTCTTCCGCGGCGGCCCGTTCCAACTCCGACAATTGGTCGACCCGGCGCCGGTAATGATCCTCCCGGCTGAACTCGGCCCCCAGGTATGCACGAATCAGGTCGAGCGCCAGGCGATCGCCGACGATCTGGGCTCCGAGACAGAGGACGTTGGCGTTGTCGTGCTCGACGGACTGGTGCGCCGAGTAGACGTCGTGACAGAGGGCGGCACGGATGCCCGGAATCTTGTTGGCGGCGATGCAGGCACCAATGCCCGTGCCGCAGACCAGGATGCCGCGGTCGAATTCGCCTGCACGGAGTGGATCGCAGACCCGGCGCGTGATCACCGGGAAGTCGACTGGGTCCGTGCTGTCAGTCCCGGCGTCCTCGACCTGATGTCCCCACGAACGCAGTGCCTCGATCACCGTTCCCTTCAGCGGGAACCCGGCGTGGTCGGCTCCAACGATGACGCGCATCGAACACCTCCGGCATACGGATCATACGGTGACCAACGCTGTCGATTGAACCACGCAGTGGGCGCTGACGCGACCGTGGGTGCGCCCGGGCGGGCTGCCCTGATCGGAGCAGCTTGCCCGGACGATGATGCCGTTAGATGGGTGGCTGAATATCGAATTGCTTGTTGAAATCGGAGAAGAGAATCTCGGTGCGCGTGCCATTGTCATCGAACGAGCCCTTGTAGAGCAGGTGGTCCTCGTGACCGACCCACAGCGTCGAGGTGCCCGTGTCCGACTTGATCTCGTAGACGTCGCACGACACGCCATTGACGGTGTCGGTTCCTTTGTTCGTGACGGAATCGGGCGCGGCGGCCGGTGTCGACACGTCGTTCAGGATATCGGCGCTGGTGAACGGCGGCAGGGTGGTTGACACATCCGAGGTCATCTTCGTCCAGTCACCGGCCAGCTTGAGGTAGTAGTCGGTGCCGATGGTGATGATCTCGATACTCTGGTCCCCCTCGTCCATGACCCAGTGGGACTTGTCCTTCATAGACTCGACCGTCGCCGAGCCCGTCTGGGTATTGGACGTCGTGTCAAAGAACGTCATCGTCATCTTGTAGGAGGTCACCTGCTTCCAGGCGTCCGCGACGTCCTGCAAAACCGGCACGGCGGAGATCGCGATGCCGGTGCTACTGCCCGATGCCGTCGTCGGCGCCTGGGTCGCGGCTGCCGCCTGGGTCGCGGTCGCTGCCTGCGTGGGTGTTGGTGGGGCTTGTGTCGCCGCGGCCGTCGCGGTTGGGGTCGTGTCCGTCGTGGCGGTGGCTGTCGTCGCGCCGGAGGCGGTCGAGGTCGCCATGCCCGACGCTTCGGTCGCGATCGTTGCGGACGTCGCCGTGGCGACGCTGGTGCTCGACGGTGGACCAGCGGTGCCAGTGGCATTGCTTGACGACCCGCCGCAAGCCGATAACGCCAGCGTGACCGCGATCAATGCCGGAGCGAGAATCTGCCGGGGCCGGAGTCGTGATCGAAACGTGAGATCCAGCCGCATGTCTATCCCCCTCATTACAAGTGTCCATTGGAATTCACTGTGCCGTGATGACCACGGAATCATAGAGATTGAGTCCTGTCGGTGTCCAGGTCAATTTGGGCCAGGACCTCCGTCGTTCCTGCAGGCGATCCTGGCACAGCGCTCGCGGTCTCCGGGTCAAGACGCATTCGTTACATGCCGTCAGGCAGTACACAGAGGGGAGCATGATGGCCGCGATCGACCTGGCACATATCTACTTTCGTAAGGTCAACGGACAGGACGGCACCGGGGTGGCGGAACTCTTCGCCGAAGATGGGGTGATCGTCGACCCGAGCGGGCGTCGTCACCAGGGGTGGTGGGAGATTGCCGCCTTTGTCACTTCAGCCGCGCCCGGTACCGTTGCCCACATCGCCGACCGGCACATGTCGGCCGACCAGGCCGTGATTCATGGCACCGTCCAGACCGTGAACCTACCGCCTGCCGAGATCGAATGGCAATTCCAGACGCATGGCGACAAGATCGAGCGGCTAACGATTCGTACGCTCAACGGTCCGCCTCACGAAGAGGCGACCTCGCCTACGAACAGCGACAAGCAATAAACTCCATCCAGCCGGGGATGTCACGCACCGGGAGCATCGAATGCGCTTCGGTGGCAATGGATGACTCGAACACCACGCCGTAGCGATCGACCAGAAAGATTGCCGCTCGCGGCTGGCCGTTGGCGTCGAGCAGCCCGAAGCGCTGGTGAATCTCGTTCTCTCCGTCGAGCAGGACCGGATAGGGGAGGTCCGTATCGACTGATGTGCCGGAGATCACGACGAGGATTTCGCCTACTTCAGCCTGTACGGCCGGGCGGATCGTGACGAGGTCGTGCAGGACTTGTCGACACGCGTCGCAATCAGGACCGTGTGTGAAGACGAGCGCCAAATTGCGCCGCAGGTAGAAGTCACGCAGGCGAACCACACCTCCTTGCGGCGTCTGTCCGGTGAAGAGGGGCAGCCGCTCGCCACGCTTCGGGGTCGTCGACTGCGCTGTCGCTGATTTCGTCGTCACGTTGCACCCCTTTCCGAATGCGCTAGAATCCCGGGCTTAGCCCGATCAGTTGCGGCTCGCTGGGGACGTCGCGGCCCAGGATCAGCACGCGAAAGCGGCCCATGGCTCCGGGGTCGATCATACGGATGACCGCCGCGCGGATCCCGACATACTCCTCGTAGGTCATCCCCGGCTGCTGCTGTGTCTCAACCAGAAGCTGGCCGATCCCCGCGCCGTTCAGAAAGTCGGCCTGGGTCGTCAACCCCAACACCTGCAGGCCATGCCGCCGGGCCGCCCGCCGCAGCGCGCTGAAATCGACGTGGGCCGTCAGGTCCTGGTGGCCGACCGCGCGAAACGGATCGTCGCTGACAGTGTGCTGGTAGTAGGCACGGAGCGTGCCGTCCATAAAGTCGGGTCCGTAGAGCTTGTCCGCTGGATAGCCGTAATCGATCACCAGGACGTAGCCGCGCCGGAGCCGCCCGGCGACGTTCGCAACCCACTCTTCCAGTCCCAGATTAATCTCGGCGCGCTGTCCTTCGGCGAGTGCGATGCCCTCATCCGTTAAGGAGCGCGCGATGTCGGGCGTCGATGGCTGCCCGGCCTCCTCGGCGAACCAGCCATCGTGCCAGGTGACGTAGCGTTCGCGCATCTCGCCACCGCTCTGTTCGATCCGGTGCACCGGCAGGGCGTCGAGAAACTCGTTCGCCAGGACGCAGCCGGTGATCGGCTCGTCCGACGCGCGCGCCAGTTGGTCCCCATAGCCTGCGTTAGTCAGCTCGGTGCGTAGCTCCTGGGCTCGCGGTTGGCTGATCTCGACCGGATCGTAGTGCAGGCGGTCGAGCAGCGGGGACTTGTCCAGCCGTAGACCGTCGAGGATCGCCAGCGCCAGCGTGCCCGATCCGGGACCGTACTCGCGTAGCGTGAATGGATCGGGACGCCCCAGCAGGTCGTCCATCTGCACCAACTGACGCGCGAGTGTCTGCCCGAAGATCGGGTCAGCCTCCGGCGCCGTCAAGAAATCTCCCTCACGACCTGGGCGGGCGACCTCGTTCCGGTAATAGCCATGTTCCGGGTGATAGAGCACGTCGTGCATGAAGCGCGCGAAGGTGATGCGGCCCTCGCGCTCGATCATCTGGCGAAGTTCGCCGACCAGTTCTTGGTTGCAGTTGCCGCGTTCCGCGTCTCTCTCCATAGCCTCGATTGTACCCGCAGCGAACACGCCCCCAATCCCGACTTGTTGACCCGTGGACAAGACCCGTAGAATCGAGGTATGGAGCGCGAGCAACGGCCACATCGTCCAATCACCGAACGCCGCCTCCGCCGCATGCGCGAGGTCCTCGAGCGACGACAGCCGGATTTGACGGTCGTGGTCGAGAATGTCCACGATCCGCACAACGTCAGCGCGGTCTTACGAACCTGCGACGCGGTCGGTATCGCGACGGTTCACCTGGTCTACACCGTGGAAGAGCGTCCGGAGTTGAGTCGCGGCGTCTCGGGGAGCGCGCTACGCTGGCTCGATCTGGTCGAGCACGACAGCATCGAGAGTTGCTATCGTACGCTCCGCGAGCAGGGATTCACCATCTACGCCACGCACCTGGACGAGAACCGGGTCGAGTTGTTCGATCTGAACCTGACCGGTCCCAGCGCACTCGTCTTCGGTAATGAGCAGCGGGGCATCTCGGAGGAGGCGGTCGCGGGAGCCGACGCGACGGTGATTATTCCGATGATGGGGATGGTGCAGAGTCTGAACATCTCAGTGGCCTGTGCCGTATCGCTCTACGAGGCGCTCCGCCAGCGCAAGTCCGCCAATCTCTACACGCGGCCGCGACTCCCGCGCGCCGAGATCGATGCCCGCATGAATCGCTGGCTCCGGCGTGAGCGGCGCATTACTCGCCTCTAGGCGGCTCGTCCCGGTGTTCGGTGTGCCGCAGATGGTATTGCGAGTCCTGCCGGCTGCCGATCCAACGCTCCGGAAACGACAGGAGCCCCAGCGTGACGAGAGCGATTCCGACACCGCCCGCCGCCACGATGTAGAATCCCGCACCGACGAGGACGCCGATGGCGGCCGCCACCCAGATCGCCGCGGCCGTCGTGATTCCTTTGACGCGGTCCCGTGCTTGCAGGATCACGCCCCCGCCGAGAAAGCCGATGCCGGTGACGATGGTCGAGGCGACCCGGGTCGGATCGAGCGAGATCGCGGTCGGACCCGGACTGAACTCCTTGGTCAGCAAGAGTGATCCAACCATGAACAGGGCGGCGCCCTCGGTAACGAGAATATGGGTGCGCAGACCGGCCGGCTTGTCGTGGATCTCGCGCTCGAAGCCGAGAACCGCGCCAAGCAGGGCCGCGATGCCAACACGGATTAGGGCGTCAGTCTCGGAGATCACGGCAGTCCTCTTCGTCAGCACTTCTCGCCGAAGAATTTGCGCCATTATGACATTGCGGGCGAGAACTGTGTGGCATGAGCGCCGTTACTGGCATGTAAGTTGACTACAGATTGGTGTACGCGACTGTACACAACGTCGCTCATGGAACGGTGCGAGACCCGACGCGCCAAACGAGTTCCCACGATTGAGGAGTTGAGAAGGATGCCTTCTGCCGGTGTGCGGGGCACAGAACGAAATGCTTGCGCTGGAGCCAGCCGTGACGCCTAACGAACAGATCGCCAGGGCATACGACTGGGCGCTTTCCATGAAAGAGATTCACGCCGGGCGAATCATCCGCTTCGGAGTGGTCGGTACCAGCGGTGTGCTGGTGAACTATGCGGTTCTCTATACTCTGGTCGAGTTCGTCGGGCTCAACCGATTGATCGCGGTGGCGTTGGCGAATGAGATCGCCATTTTGAGCAACTTCTTCTGGAACAACCTCTGGACGTTCGGCGATGCCGGACGCGACACGCCGCTCTGGGTTCGCGCCGCCCGCTACAACTTCTTTGGCTTGGGTGGACTGCTCCTTTCGGTCGTCGTGCTTGGCGCGCTGACGTATGGTCTCGGTCTGGACTACCTGGTCGCGAACGCCTTCGCCATCGCGACCGCGATGACCTGGAACTATCTCTCGAACGCACGGTGGACCTTCT
Source organism: uncultured Chloroflexia bacterium (assembly GCA_963728335.1). Classification (GTDB taxonomy): domain Bacteria; phylum Chloroflexota; class Chloroflexia; order Thermomicrobiales; family Thermomicrobiaceae; genus CALAGB01. Next base: position 618,279 of record CAVSJP010000002.1, on the reverse strand, counting down.
CGGTCAACCGTGAAACGGCGCGCCATGAGCCCAGGCGGGAGCGCCGAGGGGGTCTCATGCGGCAGGTCGAATCGCCGGACGGGACCGATTAGGCGTGCGTTGCATTGTGCCGACGCGTGCCGGAGCGAGATTGCGAATGCTCGAGCGTAAGCCTATCCCGTTGATCGCATGCAACAGCGGCATTCGCGCTATTCGCTATGTCGTGGAAACCGAACATCGGGTGGCCAATCGCTGGGCAGGTCGAAGAGCGCATGAACCGGGAAACCGCTATTCATTGTCCGGATCTCCCCGGACGTCCGGTCAACGTCAAAGCGGCTCAGCGGAAGCTCGATGTTGAGCGGATAGTGGGCCCATGGATTCGCGATGAACCACGGCTGGCTGCGCGCAATTGACCAGGGAAGAAGCTCAAATGCCGTGATGATCCCGGACACGTCCTGATACTGTGCGCCCGATCTCGTTAGCCAGAATCCGCTTGCGCCGTTCGGCCAAGGTCCAGCGATACGGGCCTCCAGAACCATTTCGGGAACGTGTGCCGCGGAACCAAACAGCGCTCGCAGCACCTCTTCCGGTCCCGTCGTTTCTCGGTACGAAAGCAACGCGATGACGAAGGGATGGGGGAGTTGCCGCCCGTAGGCCCGCGTCTTTTCGCCCAGCCGCTGCGTAATGACCCTGCGATCGTCGAGAACCTCCGGTAGCCGCCCATCGACTCGTGATCCGGCTTCACGCTCATAAATCGTAACGGCTTCCACCAGGAAGACGGTCGATCCTCTCCTGAGCCGGAAGTCGGGTCGCCGGCCCACGCCGGCCACCTGTGGGTGCAGTTCGACGGTGAAGTCGAGCCTGCGAAACAGCTCGTGCAGATAGAGTTCCCAGAATGCGCCAAGCAGGCCGCGCCGGTCAGCGCTTTGAAACCTCCGCTGCAGCACATACTGGTCTTCTTCGGGATAGTGCCGGTGCCACTCTGAGAGGACGTTGCGCACACCATCCCAGTCGGGTCCGGCAACCCGGTTCAAGAATGCATAGAGCGACTCGCCATGACCGCGAGGACTGGCGTCAGTACGGAGGATGTCGTCAAATAGCATGCCGGCCAGCCCCGTTTTCGACCTTGTTCCTGTCCCGCGAAGAGGACACATCAGCGTCGACTGTGCGACGAAACACGCGATCCATGCCGATGCACCGCGCCATGCGATGATGCCATACCCACCAGCCCGAACGGCGAAGCCAGGGTGACGTCCGCTTGCCATATCCAACGCTTGACACGATCACCGGAGAGGCCGATAATTCAACTGAGATTGAATTATCTGTGGTTACCGGCTGGAACGAGCGGAGTAGATGGTCACGAGCAGCGAACGCGTACAGAGCCTGGCAAACCTGGCCCAGTCGTTGAAGATACTGGGTGATGCGACTCGGCTGCGGATCTTCAGCCTCCTGATGGAGGGTGAGTACTGCAACTGCGAGCTTGGTGATTCCCTCGGCCTGGCCCCCAATCTCATCTCGCACCATCTTGGCGTGCTGCGCCGTGCCTCGTTGATCCATGCGCGCCGTGATCCCGACGATGCTCGCTGGGTCTACTACTCAATCAACCGGGATACGTTGTCCGATCTCCACGGTCTCCTCGGTGCGACGTTCGATCCCACGCGCATTCAACAGCGAGAGCCGCGCTGCGGTATCGCAACGGTCACATAGGCTCGACATTTGATCGGCGACTGCGTGGGCGGCCAGTGTTGTGGACAAATAGTTCAACGATCGCTGAAGTATCTGAAGCCATGCGGAGGAGTGCAGTGATGGTGGAGAGCCAAAGTGGTGAGGATGGCGCGAAGGACGTCTTTCATACAGCAACCCTAGACGCCGCGCGGCCGCTATTGAACTGGACGGATTGGACGACGCCGTTCCTCCTTTTTACCGGGAAAGGAGGAGTTGGCAAGACGACTATTGCGAGCGCCGTCGCGATCAGCCTGGCAGATGCTGGACAGCACGTGCTCCTGGTGAGCACCGACCCGGCATCGAACCTCGGCGACGTCTTCGGGGTGACCATCGGCGATGGGCTGGCTCAGGTTCCCGGCGTTGCCGGCCTCCAATTGCTGAACATCGATCCGCATGAGGCCGCCGCCGACTATCGCGAGCGGGTTGTTGGACCGTACCGGGAGAGGATGCCAGCAGCCGAAGTCCGTGCCATGGAAGAGCAGCTGTCAGGTGCCTGCACCGTCGAGATTGCCGCGTTCGACGCGTTCACGCGCCTCGTGGCCGATCCGACCGTCAACCAGCCATTCGAGCACGTCATCTTTGATACCGCACCCACCGGACACACGCTCCGGCTGCTCAGCCTGCCGCGGGCTTGGAGCAGCTTCATTGCATTGAACGGGAGCGGAGCAAGCTGCCTCGGCCCACTCGCGGGCTTGGATGCCCAGCGCGAGCGGTACGTGCTGACGGTCGAAGCGCTGGCCGATCCAGTGCGTACCTCGCTGGTCCTCGTTAGCCGACCAGAGGCCAGTGCGCTCAAGGAGGCCGCACGAGCCGGGGCGGAGTTGGCCGCGCTCGGCATGCGGAACCAGCAGCTCGTCATCAACGGTGTGCTGAATGTTCCAGCGGGTGCGGATCGGATTGCGGGAGCACTCGTCCAGGCTCAGCAGGCGGCGCTCCAGGACATGCCAAGCGGGCTGCGCGAGCTGCCGGTGTCGGTCGTGCAGCTCACGCCGAACGAGTTGACTGGCGTGGACGCGCTCCGGGCGCTCACGGATGCCAGCACGACGACGGTGTGCGTACCTTCAGCAACTCAGGTATGGCCAACGATGCGCTACGACGGGATTGATGATCTCGTAGATGCCCTGGAGGAAGAAGGCCCAGGTGTGGTCATGACGATGGGGAAAGGGGGCGTCGGCAAGACCACCATTTCGGCTGCGGTGGCCGTGGCGCTGGCGGAACGTGGACATCACGTGCATCTCTCGACGACCGATCCGGCCGCCCACCTGGTTGACGCCCTGGGCGAGCTTGCATTGGAGACGCTCACGGTCACGCGCATCGATCCCGCCATCGAGGTGGAGCGCTATACCGATGACGTCATCAGAGCCGCCGGTGACATCACCCCGGAAGAACGCGCACTGCTGGAGGAGGATCTTCGTTCACCCTGCACGGAGGAGATCGCGGTATTTCGCGCATTTTCACGCACGCTGGGTTTGGCACGTCGCGGCTTCGTGGTGCTGGACACGGCGCCGACCGGCCACACACTGCTTCTGCTCGATACGACCGGTGCCTATCACCGCGAGATCATGCGCAATGCCGATGGCTCGTCGGGAAGATTGACCACGCCGCTGATGCGTCTCCAGGATCCCGCGTTCGCACGCATGTTGATTGTCACATTGCCCGACAGCACGCCGATCCTCGAAGCCGAGCGCCTGCAGCAGGATCTGCGGCGTGCTGGCATCGAACCATTTGGCTGGGTCGTCAACCAGGCTCTCGGCATGACGGGCACCCAGCATCCGGTGCTGTCCAGCCGCACCGAGCGGGAACAGACTCACATCACCCACGTAGCCCGCAATCTGTCGCGGCAAATGTGGGTCATCCCGTGGTTGCCCGAATTGCATCACGGCCGTAGTGGAGTTCGTGCGCTGTTGCAGCAGCGTGTGGGCCCCGCGTGACAATGTGCCGATGGCGGCGGTATTTGATGCGAGATTGCCACAGGAGGGGGCCGGTCTGTGATCCCGTTTCCATGGGAACGGGAGTACGGTGTCGTGTGACGATGCGCATTGTCCACAGATAGGAGGGCACAATCATGAGCCACCAGATCTTGTCGTATCACGTCGCGGCACGCTCCCTCGGCGAGGGTGTTTCGGCGACGACGATCAAGGCCACACACATCGTTTTTGACACGTCCGATGGCCAGAGCGATGTGCTCCCAGGTCCTGCGGAGCTACTGACACTCGCCTTCGCGGCCTGTGTGCTGAAGAACGTCGAACGGTTTGCGCGCATGCTCTCGTTCAATTATGACGGCGCGTCAATCGAGGTGACGTCCGAGCGGCAGGCCTCTCCGCCACGCATGGCGTGCATCAGCTATGTACTACATCTCCAGACGGACGAACCGGCGCAGCGGGTCGATCTCTTGCATCGCAACATCAAGAAATTCGGGACGATCTACAACACGCTGGCGGCGAGCTGTGCGGTCGAAGGCGAGATCGTCGTCGAGACTCCCCAGGCTGTCCAGGGAACGTCCGCATGAGCATGAGGAGGTGCTGCAGGTGGTACAGGCGCAATTGACTCCACGACCGGCAACTGAACTGGCGCGCGGCCGATTGTCGACGCTCGATCGCTTGCTGCCGGTCTGGATCTTCGTCGCGATGGCGATCGGCGTGTTGCTCGGTAAACTCGTTCCGGGTCTGCCCAACGCGCTCGATTCGCTGCAGCTCGACACAGTCTCGCTGCCGATCGCGATCGGCCTGCTCTGGATGATGTACCCGGTGCTGGCCAAGGTGAAATACGAGCGGGTACCGGCGGCCATGAGCAACGTCAAGCTACTAAGCACGTCTCTCTTCCTCAACTGGATCCTGGGACCGGCGTTGATGTTCGGCCTGGCCTGGCTGATGCTGCCGGACAAGCCCGAGTACCGCACCGGGCTGATCCTCGTCGGCCTGGCGCGCTGCATCGCGATGGTGCTCATCTGGAACATGCTCGCCTGCGGCAACAACGAGTACGCGGCGGTGCTGGTGGCCTTGAACTCCGTCTTCCAGATCCTGATGTACACCGTGCTTGGCTACTTCTATCTCACGACCGTGCCCGGCTGGTTCGGCGCTAAGAGCGCCACGGTCGATATCTCAATGTGGCAGATCGCCCGGAGTGTCTTGATCTTCCTGGGTATCCCCTTGGCGGCCGGCTTCCTGACGCGCTTGTTGCTGGGCCGAGCCAGGGGCCAGGAGTGGTATGACACCAAATTCATCCCACGGCTTGGTCCGACCGCCATGATCGGTCTGCTCTTCACCATCGTCATGATGTTCTCGCTCAAGGGTGACGTCATCCTGTCGCTGCCGTTCGACGTTCTGCGCATCGCCTTGCCACTGCTGGCCTACTTCGCCGTGATGTTTGCCCTTGCCTTTGGCGGCTCGTACCTGCTCGGCTTCCACTACGCCGAGACCGCGACCTTGTCGTTCACGGCGGCGAGCAACAACTTCGAGCTGGCCATCGCTGTCGCTATTGGTGTCTTCGGTATTGGATCGGGCCAGGCCCTGGCGGCCGTGGTTGGCCCGCTGGTCGAGGTGCCGGTCTTGATTGGACTGGTCTATGTCTCGCTCTGGCTGCAGCGACGGCTCTTTGCCAGTGAGCCTGCGCCGGGTATCACACGACGTTCAGCGGCACCGGGAGACTGATGCTCGGGTTCATAGCGGTGGAGGTGCTTGATGGTCCAACGACGGCTCCGCGTGCTGTTCCTCTGCACGCACAATTCCGCTCGTTCGCAGATGGCTGAGGGTCTGCTGCGCCACGTTGCGGGAGAAGAGATCGAGGTTACCTCGGCCGGCACCGAGCCAGGCCGCGTCCATCCGCTGGCCATTCGAGCGATGCGGGACGTGGGTATCGACATCTCCGGCGCCCGGTCGAAGTCAATCGACGAGTTCCTCAGCCAGCACTTCGACTACGTCATCACGGTCTGTGACCGGGCTAACGAGACCTGCCCGATCTTCCCGGGCGATCCGGTTCGGATTCACTGGTCCTTCCCAGATCCGAGCGCGGTCGAGGGAGACGAGGATCGGCAGTATCGTGCTTTTGTAGACGTACGCACCCAACTCACGCTGCGACTCCGGACCTGGGTGCAGGTCGTTCTATCACCTCGATCGGCACCCGCGCCAGCCGCAGGAGATGGTGGCATGTAGTCGCTCTTCGAGCGCTCACGATCCTTCATGGTGGAGGCGCCGGTCGGCCGACTCATTGTCATCCACCACCGATAGGGCCTCCCGGTTGACGCTCAGGTGAAGTTTTCCGTCCGCATACGTGGCGATCGCATGTGGCGGAACTTCGAGGTCGGCGTGTTCAGTCTGATCCTGGGCGATCAAGACGACGTGCGGGTGTACGGTTCGGACCGTGCCCAGTCGCTCCCCGTTCAGGGCGAAGACGACCGTTCCCTCGGGGTACTGGCGGTGCTGCTCTGCGTGATTCATACGCTCCATTGAGGATCTCCCATCGTGAAGACGCCGATGTGCGGAACATGGACCCTTCCGGCCGAGGGCCCGTAACTCACCTATCACAACGCGCTGCGATCCCGATTGAATCCCGCTGGACGATCGTCTGTGTCGTGACGTGTTCGTGAATCGCCCGGCTCGGCCCAGGCTCCGCGTTGGCGCGTGCACCCGCTGCGGCGATTGTCCTGGGTGAGCGAGCAGGGGAACGCATTTGCGCGCTGTGGACAACTGGTCCGCGGCGCGCAAATGCTGGGTCAATTACACCGTCGGCTGAATGTTCTGGTTCGTGCGGAAGAGGTTCTTCGGATCGTAGCGGTTCTTGACCTCGACGAGCCGGTCGTAGACGGCGTCACCGTAGGCCGCCCGCACGCGATCCTGTCCCTCTTCTCCGAGATAGTTGACGTACGTTCCGTGGGTAAACGGTTTCATGGCAGCGTGAACGCCGCGTGCCCAGGCGATATGGCGCTCGGACTCGCTCGGATCGGTCCAGACGCCGATGATCGCCAGGTTGAAATCCGCCTGGCGATGCACAAAGGCGGTCTCTTCGGCACCGACGCGCCGTACGGCTCCGCCGAACTCCTCCAGCAGCAGGGATGATTGGGGTGACGTGATCTTGCCGTACTGTTCGACCAGGGTATCGATCGCCGCATCTCCCAATTCGGTGATGAAATCGGAGCGCCAGTAGACCTGCTGGCCATGCGGGAACCCGGCATCGAGTGCCGACTGCCAGGCTGCGTATGGCATCGGCTCGATGAGATCGGCCAGTGGGGGTCCGAACGCACGGAGCGGGGCCAGTGCCCGCTCGCCATCCGCAACCGGGCCGTTGTAGCAGCAGAGGAAGGCGACGATGGGCATGCCATCGGGCGAGGTCATCAGCCCGGTAAAGACGCCCAACTCGTCCGGCGCGGTCTGGTGGAACTCCCGCAGGAAGTGAAGGGCCTCGGTCGCCCGCTCGGCGGGGTGAACCAGCATGCCAGCCAGCACCGTATCGACTGGGTGCAGTTGGTACTCGAACTCGGTCACAACGCCGAAGTTGCCGCCCCCACCGTGAAGTGCCCAGAAGAGGTCGGGATGCTCGTTGGCGCTCGCGCGGCGTACCGAGCCGTCGGCGGTCACGATCTCGACCGAGCGGAGGTTATCGCAGGCCATGCCGCAGGAGCGCATGAGCCAGCCGAGTCCTCCACCCAGGGTCAGTCCGGCGATGCCGGTGGTGGATACCGCTCCACCCGTCGTTGCCAGACCGTGTGCCGCGGTTGCCTTGTCAAAATCGCCCCAGGTTGCGCCGCCTTGCGCCCGAGCCGTCTTGTTCTCCGTATCGACCGTTACCCCGCGCATGCCACTCAGGTCGATGACCAGTCCGTCATCGTTGAGCGCATTGCCAGCGGCATTGTGTCCACCGCCACGTACGGCCAGTATGTAGCCGTGGTCGCGGGCGAAATTCACCGCGGCGACGACGTCCTCCGTGCTGGTGCAGCGAGCGATCGCGGCCGGTCGCTTGTCGATCATCCCGTTCCAGACTGCCCGAGCCTGGTCATAGTCGGCATCACCTGGACGAATCAAGGTGCCTTTGATTTGAGAGCTGAGTTCTCGCAAGAGACGACGCTGCCATTTGCGGTCCTTTCGTGAGAGAGCAGTACGATTGGCGGACAGACCACCATCCTATGGCGAACCTCGCATCATTACTAGCCGTACGTTCACACTTTCGACAATCATTCTTGGCTGATCCACGAGAATGACAAACGGCGTCCCATGCCCGATTCCAGCACCCCGTGCTGATCCTGCGCAGATTATCGTTGAATCCCACTGACTCAGAGGATAGGACGCGATGGGTTGTGATGCGGGACGGTCACGAGACCGCGTGAGGACAGATGTGGCTCAGGTGAGCAGCATCTGAACAACAATCGGGCTACCAATTGAGCACTGGCCTACCGTAGCATCGTGCCAGTGGTGGAACTGGCCACTATTATCCAAGCTATGGTTCAGGAGGGCATGATGTCGATTGACGACACGCGAGCGCTGGCTCGCCGCATCATCGACCAGCTAGATCGACGCAACCTCGACGGTGTGATCGACACGGCGGCGCCCGACGCGCGCTGGCATGGGTTCATGACGCCCGAGCCGCTCGACAGCTCAGGCTACCGGCTCGTGATGTCGGCCTTGCTCGCGGCCTTCCCCGATTCCCACTTCGCCATGGAGGAGGTGATTGCCGAACCGGACAAAGCCGCCGTTCGCCACACCTTTCGTGGGACGCACCAAGGAGAGTTCCAGGGGATCCCGCCGACCGGTAAGCCGGTGATGGTCCCGGCGACCTTCACCTTTCGTGCCAGTGCCGGCAAGATGACCGAGGGCTGGCTCAATGCCGATTTTCTCGGACTGCTACAGCAGTTGGGGGTAGTCCCGGCGCCCGGACAAGGCTGAGATGCATTCACCCGGTGCGACAGACGGCTGACTCGCCCGCGCCGCCACGCCACCGTCGCCATACGAGTTGGCCGTCATACGGACGCAGCCTTCACCGGTTGCCGATGGTCGCGTCCTCAGCAGCCACCTGGGAGCCCTGCTCCCGGGTGGCTGCTGAGGATCAACCGGAGACTCGAATACCGTTCTCGAAGCTTCACATGCTGCCATTGAATCCCGCCCTCCGAGAGGGTAGGATGCGGCTCGATTTGGTGCGGGCCGGTCGTGAGACCGCGTGAGGACAGATGTCGCGGCGAGATCAGACGGTCGGGTCCCTCTTTGTACTGCTGTCGACGGCGGGGTTCGGCACCCTCGCCATCCTGACCCAGTATGCCTACCGCGCGGGCCTGAACGTCACCACCACGCTGTCGATCCGCTTCGTGCTGGCCGCGCTCTTCGCCTGGCCGGTCCTGATCGCGCGTCGCCAATGGCGCATCACCTGGCGACAGGCCGCGACCCTGGCGCTCATTGGCGGCTGCTATCTGGTCAATGCTGTCACCTACTTTGTCTCACTGCGCTATGCTCCGGTCTCGGCCGTTACGGTCATCTTCTACACCTATCCGGTGATCGTGATGCTCCTCTCGCTCTTGCTGCTGAACGAGCGACTGACGCTGCTGCGTCTGCTGGCGATTGGTCTGGCGCTCTTTGGCGGCGCGGTCATGCTCGGCCTGCGTCTCACTGGCTTGAGTGCGCGAGGACTGATCCTGGCGGGTATCTCGGCTGGCTTCTACGCCCTGTACATCGTGCTGAACGCGAAGCTGACCCGAAACATCCCGGTCGGCGTCACCAGCACGTGGGCCATGAGCAGCATGGCCGTCGCCTTCCTCGTCTTCGGTGAACTGACGGGAAGGCTTGACTTCGGCTTCGCGCCACACGGCTGGTTGATCATGCTCGCCATGGTCGTCTTCGCCACGGTGCTGCCGGTACAGTTCTTTCTGGCGGGCATGTTCCGCATCGGTTCGACCATGGCGGCTGTTTTCGGTACGCTCGAACCGGTCGTGACCATGGTCCTCTCGGCGGTCCTGCTCGGCGAACAGATCGGTATCTACCGGGTGGTCGGCGGCATCTTCGTGCTGGCGGCGATCCTGGTGCTGCGTCTTCCGGCCGCTTCGCGTGCGCCAACGCCAATGCCAACGGCGTCGGGAACACCCTCGCGCGTCTGAACCGCCAATTGTGCGGGCGTCGCTCCGCGTGTAGGATCGACGGGCTGGCATCTACGGGGCCGTGGCCCGAATTCTCGCCAGTATGCGTGGAGGGAAGAAGCCCATGTCTATCTCGTGGGACAGCGTTCGCGACGAGGTCACGGGACACCTGCAGCAGTTGATCCGGTTCAATACGGTGAATCCACCCGGAAACGAGACCCTGGCTGCCAACTACCTCAAGGAGATCGTCGAGCGGGAAGGGATCGAGGCGACAGTTCTCGAGAGCGCCAACGGCCGTGGCAATTTCGTGGCCCGGATTCCCGGAACCGGCAACGGCCGCCCACTGCTGTTGATGGCCCATAGCGACGTCGTCAGCGTCGAGCCCGATAAGTGGACGCACGACCCGTTCAGCGGCGATATCATCAACGGTCAGGTCTGGGGCCGCGGCGCGGTCGATACCAAGGATCTGGTCGCCTGCGAGTTGATGGTGATGCTGCTGGTCAAGCGGGCCGGGCTGACGCTCGACCGCGACCTGATCATGGCCACCTTTGCCGATGAGGAGGCAGGCGGTCGCTTTGGCGCGGACTGGATGTGGGAGAACCACCGCGACCTGATCGACGCGGAAGTCGCGATCAACGAGGGGGGTGGCCTGGCCATCGCCGCCGGCGGCAAGCGCTTCTACGTCTGTCAGACCGGCGAGAAGGGCGGCGCCCGCATGCGCCTCACTGGACGTGGTGCGCCAGGACATGCGTCGGTCCCGCTGTCCGACACCGCCATGCGCCGCGCCGGTCGCGCCGTGGTGACGCTGACCGAGCACACCTTTCCCACCATCATGACCGAGACGGTGAAGCAGATGCTCACCGCTATGGGGCAGGCGCTGGGCGACCAGATGAGCGACCGCGTGCAGTCGATCCTGGCGAATCCGTCCTGGGAGGCCCTGTCGCAGTTGCCACTCGGTGAGAGCGAACTGCGTTCCCTCTACGCCACCACCCGTAACACCGCCGTGCCGACCATCATTCACGGTGGGCACCGCATCAACGTTATTCCGTCTGAGGTGATGGTCGACGTCGATGGCCGCGTGCTGCCGGGGCAGGATCCGGCAGAGTTCGTGCAGCAGGTGCGCGACCTGATCGGCAACGATGTCGACGTTGAGATGCTGAACGGCTCGACCGGACTGGAGGCCGATCCCAACTCCGCGCTATTCGAGACGATCTCCAGCACGATGGCGGAGATCGATCCTGGTACGTCCGTGGTGCCTTTCCTGGTCTCGGGCGGCACCGACGCCAAGAGCATTCCGGGTGTCAAGGTCTACGGCTTCATGCCGACCCGCGATCATCCGGAGGAGTTTGGCCTGGCCCACTCGCACGACGAGCGCATCTCGATCTCCAACCTCGAGTTCGGCACTCACGCGCTGTTCGAGATCACCACGCGCTACTGCCACGCGACGCAGAGCTGACAACGGGAGGAAATGTGCGCGGTCTGATTCTGTTCGACATCGACGGCACGCTGCTCCAGGCGGGGGACCGGGACCATCAACGGGCCTTCGTCTCCGCCATGAAGCAGGTCTATGGCCGTCCGGCCACGCTCGACGGCGTGCCGCTGGCCGGCATGCTTGACAGTCAGATCGCGCGCCTGGCCCTTAGCCGTCAGGGCCTCAGCGACGAGGAGATCGACACCGACCTGGAGCGCATGATCGAGACGATGGGGGAGCACTACGCCGAAGCCATCGCCGAGCAGAGCCGTATCGAGCGGGTGCTGCCCGGGCGTGGTCGAACTCTCACAACGTCTGAAAGACGGTCGTCAGTATGCGCTCGGCGTGCTGACCGGCAACGCTCGTGCAGTGGCCCACGTCAAGCTACGCGCCGCTGGGATCCTGGAGTTCTTCGAATTCGGCGCCTTCGGCGACTCAGCCCGCGAGCGCGGCCACCTGGTGGAGGTCGCCTGGCGTGAGGCGCAGGCCCGCTACGGGACGAAATTCAACCCGGAGCAGACCTTGCTCCTTGGCGATACGCCGCGCGACATCGAGGCGGCCCGGGCGAACCAGGCCCGGGTCATCGGCGTGGCGACCGGGCGCTTCAGCGTCGAGGACCTGCAGGAGCACGCCCCCGACGCCGTCTTCGCCGATCTGAGCGACGTCGAAGCCGTTCTCTCGACGATCGAGACGCTGACGCAGTAGATTGGTCCGTTACATTCGAATAGAGCGGGGTGCTGCATGCGGGGAGCATCACTGTCGAGTCGCGAATCTGGTATTCGGCTCGCCGAGGTGGTCGGGGCCCTCTCGCTCGCCACAGATTTCGGGCTGGGGCAGCCGTTCGAGCATGCGCTGCAGTCGGCTATTGTCGCAATACGTCTCGGTGAGCTCCTTCCACTTTCAGATGAGGAGCGTCAAACCCTCTACTATGCCTCACTGCTGCGCTCGGTCGGTTGCACCGCCTCGGCCCATGAGACGGCAGCCGCACTGGGTGATGAGATCGCGTTCGGCGCGCGATTCTCCTCCGTCAACTTCCCACATCCTCGAGACACGTTTGCGGTCGTCCTGCAGCATATCTGGAGCGCATCTTCTCTCATCGACCGAGCCGCCGGTTTGGCGCGTTTGGCGGCAGCGCTGCCGCGCATGAATCCGCAGGAGCGCACGACGGCCCACTGTGAAGTCGCGCAGAACCTGGCGATACGCTTGGGGCTCGATTCCGACGTACAAGCTACGCTCGGGCAGGTCTTCGAGCGCTGGGATGGGCACGGTATGCCACACGGGCTGAAAGGGGAGGCCATTCTGCAGCCAGTGCGCGTCATGCAGATCGCTGAGGACGCGGCGAGCGCGTTCAAGCTGGGTGGTGAGGCGGCCGCGCTCGCGCTGATTCAGCACCAATCGGGCAAGGCCCATGATCCGGCGCTGGTCGAGCTTTTCGGCCGCAACGCCAGCACGCTCCTCGCCGATCTAGACACTCTGTCGCCCTGGGACGAGGTCATGGAGTGTGAGCCGAAGCCATGGCGGCAGCTGACTGGAGAGGACGTCGACGAGGCATTCATGGCGGTCGCGGATTTCGCGGACTTGAAATCGCCGTTTACTGTCGGTCACTCGCGGGGTGTTGCCGCACTCGCGACGGCGGCCGCTGCGCACTGCCGCCTTGATGCCGCCGACCAGCTCAGCCTAACCTGGGCGGCCTACCTGCATGACCTCGGCCGCACCGGGGTTCCGAATACGATCTGGGACAAGCCGGGGCCGCTGAATGCGAGCGAGTGGGAACGTGTGCGGCTGCACTCTTACTACACCGAGCGGATTCTGGCGCGCTCGCCGCACCTCTCTCATCTGGGCAACGTCGCGTCGCTGCACCATGAACGGCTCGACGGTTCCGGCTATCATCGCGGGCTCTCCGGCTCGATGTTCTCACTGCCTGCCCGCATCCTGGCGGCATCGGACGCCTACCACGCCATGACCGAAGAGCGGCCGTACCGGACGGCGCTGTCGAAGGAGCAGGCCGCCTCCAAACTTCGTGATGGTGTAAGGTCCGGCATCTTCGACGGAGAGGTTACCAACGCCGTCCTGGCGGCCGCGGGACACCGGGTGGCGGGCCGCAGCCGGGTACAACCGGCGGGCCTGAGCGAGCGTGAGGTCGAAGTTCTACGACTGATCGCGCAGGGCCTCTCCAACAAGGAGATGGCCCAGCGTCTGTCGATCTCGAAGGCTACGATCGGTCATCACATTCAGCACATCTACGACAAACTGGGTATCTCAACACGCGCGGCGGCGACGATGTTTGCACTGCAACATGGACTGGTCGTCGACCACCTCACGGTTGCGGACTGAGTCGCGCGACACTGGAAAAATAGTGCGAACACACGATGTTGGCGATCGCCCGGCTCCCTATGCTCGTCTCATCGATCGATTGAACGAGCGGAACGAAGGGAGTCACGGATGTCGACTGACGCGAACAAGCAACTTATTCGCAACTGGATGACCGAGGTCCTCTCCGGCCATGACATCGACGCCATCGAGAAGTATTTCGCGCCGGGGTGTATTCATCACGATCTGGAGATGGGAGATTCGCAGGGGATCGAGGCCGAGAAGCAACTGACGAGAACCTTCGTCAACGGTTTTCCGGATCTTCGTTTCACCCTGGAGTACGTATTGGCCGACGACGAGCTCGTCTCTGGAATCGCCAGGATCACCGGAACGCACCGGGGCGATCTCATGGGGGTCGCGCCGACCGGCAAGCAATTCGAGGCGTCGATCATGGCAATCTTCCGCATCGTCGACGGGAAGATTGTCGAGCACTGGTCGCACGCGAACATAATGAGCCAACTTGCCCGGCTTGGTATCCTGCCGCAGGCTGCGTCAGCGTCGGCGTAAGTCGTCATTGGCCGCAGGTCCCATCCTCTCTGCCCGAACAGTTTGGGGCTCGCGACGGAAGCTAACGGAAGCTACGGGGAGATCCTTCGCTTCGCTCAAGATGACAAGGGTATGATCTCCGGTTTTCCTGTCATTCCGAGCCACAGCGAGGAATCTCCCACTCCAGACTTACACCCCGGCTGTCACGTCGGCGCCGAGTTTCAAGCCGGACGCGGGTAAGACTCGCGACTTACTCCTTCACCCAGATCAGCCCGAAGTGATTGTCGGCCACCTCACCCTGAGCCGAGAAGGTGAAGTTCGAGGTGATGATGCCCGAGGCACCCTCGAACTGGCCCTGGCCGCTCTCAATTCGCCACATAACCGAGCCATGATTGAGTCCGTCCTCCGGACTCGGCGCCAGATAGCCCTCACCGATGGTGCTGAAGGTCAGACTATTACCGTTGCCAAAGGTGATCGTCCCCGTCTCGGTAAAGCTGGTGCCTCCGGTCAGTCGAACTTCAGAAGTGAACTGAGCGCGCTCGCCGCTGGCGGGCTCGATCCGGGTTGAGACGCCGGATCCGCCAACGGTCGAGGTGACCTGGCTGCTCGGTGAACTGGTGGCCGCGTTGAGGACGTTAGGCTCTTCGGCCGGTCCGCCCGTGCCTTTGAACTGCATGGCGTAGAGCACCTGTCGCATAGAATCCTCCCTCTACCCCGCATGGGGTTGCCTGCTATCTGACCGGTCGCGATACGAACACTCTACCGTCCTCCAGGGTCCGGCACATCCGCAGGAATACGTAATCGGAACGGGTCGCGCCAAACCCAATCCATAGCCAGGGGGTAGAGTTAAACACTGGTCTTTGACCGGCGCGCTGGATGGAGGAGTCGACATGCGGGATCGAACGGTGATAACGCGGCGTTATAGTCGCCGGGCCTTTCTCGGCGGACTGGCCGGCCTGACCGGTCTGCTCGCGGCCTGTAGCACGAAGCGTTCGACCTCGAGCACGCTTGGGACCCCATCGGTGGACACCGCGACTTCGGCCAGCACTGTCGTCGGTACCCGCTACGTGAATGAGAACATGCTGGCCGATGCCGCCATGCTCCGAGAGGCGACAGGCCAGGCCAGCATCGTCGCCTTCATGTCGCCGCAGGATTACGCCAAGGGTCACATCGACGGCGCCGCGCAGATCGACTGGCCGGACCTGGAACTGAGCGACAGCTCGACCAATGCCGCCATTCAGCAATGGCAGCAGCAGGTAGAGCAAAAGCTGGGAGCGCTCGGGCTCTCTCCGCTGGAGCGGATCGTCGCCTACGACAACGGCAGCCTCTTCGCCTGCCGTCTCTGGTGGGTGCTCGCCTATCTTGGGCATCAAGACAAACAGGTGATCGACGGTGGTCTGGCGGCCTGGCAGAACGATGGCGGGCAGTTGACGACCAACCCGGAGAGTCCGCGCGCCACGGCCTACGCCGGCACGGCCGACTCGTCGGTTCTGGCCGCGCTGCCTGAGGTGAAGGATTCGCTACACCAGTCGAACGTCGTCTTCCTGGACGCGCGCAGTCCCGGTGAGTACGCTGCCGGGCACATCCCCGGCGCGGTGAACCTGCAATACACCCAGAACGCGATCGACGGCACGCCTCCCTTCTTCAAGCCGCAGGACGATCTGCTTGCGATGTACCGGAAGATCGGGGCGACATCCGACAAGCTGATCATCCCCTACTGCTCCACCGGGGTCCGTTCGGCGGTCACCTACTTCACGCTCAGGCTGATCGGCTACCAGCAGGTGAAGCTCTTCAGCGGCTCCTGGAACGAGTGGACGTCCCATCCGGACTTGCCAGTGGACGTGACAAAATAGGCAGTTCTCGATTATCTTCTGCCGCGGAGCCTTTCTCGGCGGACGGACGTCGAGTGACAGGTGCCGTCTCAACGCCGAGAGGAGCGCTCAATTCGCATCCAAACACAGCCGACAAAGACCGAGACGATCGTTGACGCGCGGGAGCTGCGCAAGACCTTCGGTGATCGTGAGGTCGTCAAGGGAGTCAGCTTTCAAATCAACGCCGGCGAGATCTTCGGCTTGCTCGGCCCGAATGGTGCCGGGAAGAGCACCACGATCAACATGCTGGCCACCTACCTGGAGCCGAGTGGCGGTACCGCCACGATCGCCGGAATCTCGATCTCGAACGTGGCCGGCGCCAAACGGATGATCGGTCTCGTCCCTCAGGAGATAGCGCTCTACGATGAGATGAGCGCCGAGCGCAACATGCACTTCTTTGGCGAGATCTACGGCGTCACTGGCTCGACGCTGGCTGCCCGCACCGACGAGCTGCTCGACCTCGTCGGCCTGCTCGACCGCAAGAAGGACCGTGTTGAGACCTTCTCCGGCGGCATGAAGCGGCGACTGAACCTGGCCGTCGGATTGATCCACGAACCACCGCTCCTGATGCTCGACGAACCGACGGTGGGCGTCGACCCGCAGACGCGCGAGGCGATCTTCGAGCTGGCCGAGCGCCTGACTCAGAACGGTACGGCTATTCTCTACACGACCCACTACATGGAGGAGGCCGAGCGGCTCTGCGACCGGATCGCCATCATCGACGAAGGCCAGATCATCGCCAAGGGAACACTCGACCAGCTGCTCGAGCTCCGCACCGAAGAACAGGTCCACGTCGAGCGGCCGCACGGACTGGCCGAGGTCTTCCTCCAGCTCACTGGCAAACGGTACCGGGATTGAAAGGTTGAGCGATGCGACCGGCACTTGCCGTCATGCTCAAGGATCTCTATCTCTTCACGAGTGATCGTCGCGCCCTGCTGATGAGCCTGGCTGTTCCATTCTTTCTGATGTTCATCGTCGGGACGATCATCGGATCGCTGGGCGGCTCGGCCGGAACGTCGATCGTGGACACGCCCATCTACGTCGGGGATAACGGCGCCGTCACGCAGCAGATCGTCCAAACACTGAAGCAGGTGCCGAGTCTGAACCTGGAGACCGAGACCAGCGCCGACGGGGCCCGTTCGCCCGTCGAGAGTGGCGATCGCGCGGCGGCGATCATCATTCCGGACGGATTATCGGCGTCGATCGAGCAGGGGAATCCGGCCAGTATCACGATCGTGACGACGCCGAGCAGCCAGGACTACCGGGCGCTGGTGGTCGAGTCGGTGGTGCGCAACGTGGTGCAGAATTTCTCCGCGGCGAATATCGCGGCGCAGGTGGCGGTCAACGCCGTGCAGTCAACCGGAGCGTCGGCTAATCCGACCGCGGTGGCCGAGCAGGCACGCCAGCAGGCCACTCAGCAGCTCGCCCAGCCGCCGCTGCTCGATATCTCAACCGAGACGGCGACGCAGACAGTCGACACCAGCGGCTACAACCAGGTCGTCCCCGGCTACGCGCTGATGTTCGCCCTCTTCGCCGTGACGGGCGGCGTGGGCTCGATCCTGGAGGAAAAAGAGGCGGGCGTCTGGAAGCGACTGCTGATCGCGCCGATGTCGCGCTGGTCGCTGCTGGGCGGCAAGCTCCTGGCGCAGTTTCTGATCGCCCTGGGGCAGATCACGCTCCTGTTTGTGGTTGGCTACGTCATTTTCGGCATCAACCTCGGCTCGGTGCTCGGCATCGCCCTGCTGATCATCACCACCGCGCTGGCGGCGACGGCCTTCAGCATGCTGCTGGTGTCGTTCATCAAGAATCGACGTCAGTTGAGCCCGGTCACCACTATTACGGTGCTGGCCTTCTCGGCGCTGGGCGGCTCCTGGTGGCCGTTCTACCTGATGCCAAGCTGGCTACAACAGGTCGGCAAGGTGACCCTCAGCGCCTGGGCGATGATCGGCTTTAATAATTTGATGATCTTCAACCAGGGGTTTACCAGCGCCGTGCCGTCGATTCTTGTGCTGATCGCCTACAGCGTCGGCTGTTTCCTGCTGGCGATCCGCTTCTTTCGCTTTCAGGAAGCAGCCTAGCAACGGGTTTCCAGGACGCGGTTGAGTGACTGTCGCCGGCTGAACTTCAACGTGGAACGGCCCGCTCCAATCTCCTCGTGGGGCAGTTCGCGCAGATCCCGTCGCAATTTGAAGAGCGCCTGGTCCTTCCGCTTCGCCTCGAGCATGCAGTCGAACGGTCGGTCCGGCGCCACGGCCAGAAAGTGCTCCAGGTCGTTCGGGTCAATCCAGTCGTCATGCTTGCCGACCGGCCCGCCGGGAACCTGACTGCTGAGGTGGATCTTCGGAATGCCGTCACGCTCGCGCCAGGTGGCGAAGCAGCGTGCGATCAGTTCGGCGTCGTCCGTCGTGCTACCCGGATTTGCCTGGTGATGGAGCCAGTCGAAGACGACCGGCAGACCGGTCAGGTCGGAGATGGCCAGCACCTCCTCGGCGCTATAGGTTCGCTCGTCGTTCTCGATGACCAGTCGCGCCCGGTGTCGCTTGGACAGGCTGTTTGCCACCTGCACGAAGCGTCGCATCGCGGCCGGTTTGTCTCCATAAGCGCCACCGATGTGGATGATCACCTTGCAGGTGTCGTCAACCCCGAGCCAGTCCAGCAAGCGGACGTGCCAGTCGATCTCCTCGATCGCGGACGTCACCACGTCGGGCTTCGGCGATCCCAGGACGGTGAATTGTCCGGGGTGCATCGAGACGCGCATGTCGTTGGCGCGGATGAACAGGCCGAGTTGGGCGAGTTTGGGACCGAACTCTTCCCACCAGCGGAGCTGATTCACGGGATGCGAGCCGAAGGGGATGATCATGCTGCTGATGCGGTAGAGGAAGATGTCGTTCGCCCGGTTGAAGTGCAGGACCTCGCCGAGTCCATCGAGGTTCATGGCGATCAACTCACGCAGGCGATCCGGCGTCGCGTTCCTCAGGCGGCAGGTGCGGTTGGTGGTGACGTCGAGCGACAGGGCGATCGCGACATAACCAAGGTGACGCAGCATCGGAGAGCCTTTCATCGACAACAAGGAGAAACCTACCAAATGTTAGGTTTATTATACCGACACTCACGAAATTTGGGCCGGGTCTGGCATTGCAGAGCTGCAATCGATGGTGGTGAGTTATCTGTCAGGAGAGCGCGATCGGAAAGAGATACGAGCGTGGCAGGGCGAACGCGGGGCCAGGGCCGTGTTGAGCGGGAGGAGGAAACAGCCCCGGTAGGCGGAGCTGTTTCCAATCTTATCCGCGGCGAACTAAGCCGCGCAGTCTGTTCTGTTACTTGCCAGCGTGCACGTTCGCCTGCACGTAGCTCACGCACTCACCCTGATTGGTGAATGCTGGGTCGTTGAATGTCATCCATCCACCGCTTTTGCACTGATCTTTTGACTCAGGTCGGGTGCCCAACTCGAAATCGTAGATCGTGTCGTTGAACTGCACACCGTCGGTCGCGCCGGACCAACCCGGATTGTAGGAGCCGATATTGACGCCAATGCCGACAACCACAGCATTCGGGAACATTGACTGCACGTCAGCGAGTGTGTAGAAGGGCGGTCCGCCTGCCCCATTAGTCAGATTTTCCGGACCCGCGCAATCGGTCGTCTTTGTTGACCAGAACAGACCTCCAGATACGTCCCGTTGCTCCCATGTATTGAACAGGGTACTACTCGACTGACCTGGATTCGTACCGTTCCAGTAAGGTTCGTAAACGAGTGTGACGAAGTGCTGAGTTCCGCATCCGGGATCGATCTGCAGTTGGTACGAAGGATCTGCCTCATTAGACCCGCTTGCTTTATAGGTCCAGTACGACAAATCAGTAACCGAACTCAAAGGAGTGCCAGCCATTGTATGGGTGTAAAGCCCCGCCTTGGCAGCGTTGGTATTATCCGTCGTCAAGACCAGAGCGCTGGACCCCAGCCCGGATGGTGCACCATATGCTCCCGACCATTCCACGCTGCCGCCGGCACGCGTGTCATCCTGGGTCCATGTTGTTGAATTCTGCGTCACCGTCACCGTTGAGGCCGCTGCTACAGATGTCGTGATTACCAGAATGGCAACGAGCGACAGCATCGTTACCGCTGCCGTCGTAAGTGCGATTAGCTTACGCATATATCTCCCAATTCCTTCCAGTCGGATTGCCCCCAAGTAAGCAATCAATCTTCTCGTGCGGCGAAGATCCCTCTCCCATCTGCCCGGCTTTCACGAACCGGGAAGTACTTTATTGCCATGTATCCACGCGTACGATGGTAGGGTATGCTGGAAATTGTGTCAATAGATGACGAATTGCGATCAAATGAGTCGGGAATGAAATTGCAGCAACATGCTCATGAGACGATGGATTTCACAGCCCGCGTCAAGCCGGGGTGCGCACCGTCGCGCTACACTGCCATCAACCGGAATTACCGTTGATCCAGTCGATCACAATGAGACATGAGGTGCTGTGATGAAGATCTTCTTGACCGGGGCGACGGGGTTTGTGCCGTCCAATCTCGTGCTCCACTTTTACGAGCAGGGCGATGATGTGATCGCCTTCGACCGCAACCCGCCGGAGGAGCGGCTGACGCGAGAGCTTGGCAACGGCTGGCAGGAGCGCGTCACTTCGCGTGAATTGCCGCGGCGCTGAACCGCCTTCAATCGTCGACTCTATTCGGGGAGTGAGGAAGAAGTAGTTGTGTTGTGGCTAAGCTAAGTTGGTGTTGAGAGATGAGAGAGAGTTGATCCCGCCGACTGCTTTCATTGCACCAGGGCAGGTTGTCGCACAGTAGTCCTGGTGGTCGTGAATTACGGTGACGTCGTCAGATCGTGTTCGCGGTTTATGTCTCCCATTAGCGAGACAAAGGAGCGCGCGGAGGTATCCAGCCTCCGCGCTCGTTCATGGTCGGGTCATGTCTGGGAATTGCCAGACTAGTGGATGTGGTTCACCGTTGCCGCCACGATACTCTCGGACGTTTGCGGTGTCGCGTCGCTAAAGTGGAAGGGGTAGGAACCAGGAAGCAACTCCATCCCATTCGTGAACGGCATCCAGCCACCGGCATAGTATTGCGTAGCGGTGTTGCTATCGGAGATGACCTGGCCGGTCTGGAAGACGACGTCGGTCGGCGTCGCGCCGATGACCTGGTTGTTGAGTTGCTCGTGGGTGCCGAGATAGGTCATTCCGAAGCTGTAGGAGCCCGGGAGCATTTGGAGTTGGACTTGACCGCCACTGGTGTCCCCGATGGTATACCAGCCACCGGCGTAGTAGGACGCACTCCCGATGTCAAGCGGGTTAAACAGGTGATCCTCGAGCTTGACGGTGACCAGCGTGGTCTGGAAGGCGAAGATCGAGTTGGTGGCGACGTTCTGCGGCGCCAGTTGCTGGTGGGTGCCGTTATAGGTCATGGCGACTGAGATGTTGCCCAGTTGACCGTCGAACAGCTTGCAGGCAACGCCGTAGCCATTGGTCGTGCCGATTGTTTGCCAACCACCGACGTAGGCGGATGCGTCGCCACCCGCGAGCTTTGCGCCGCTGGAGTTAACGAGCGTGGCGGAAACCATGCTCTTGACCAGGTTGTCGCCACTCGCGATGGCGATGGGAGCCTGGCAACCGTAGCCGTCGAAGTAGAAGGTCGTCGTGCCGGGTAGGAACTCCATCGAGGGCTTGGTGAAGGTGTGCCAGCCGGCGTAGTACCAGGAGATCCCCCCACTGTAGTTCAGGGTGACCTGGCCGGTCTGGAAGAGAACGGTCTGCAGCGCGTTGGCGTGATTGTTCGGGTTGGGTTCGATGACCGTATACGTCTTCTGATCATGCGACCCATTGTAGGTCAGAGCGAAGGGGTAGGTTCCCGGCAGCATCTCGACAGGGGCCGTAATCGCGTGCCAACCGCTGGCGTAGTACGAGGCACTGTCGAAGTTGAGCGGATTGCCGAGATGATCTTCGAGCGCGACAGTTACCAACGCGGCGTGGAAGTAGACAGTCTGTAGCGCGTTGGCGTGATTGTTCGGGTTGGGTTCGATGACCGTATACGTCTTCTGATCACGGGTCCCGTTGTAGGTCGCCGCGAAGCTGTATGTTCCGGGCAGCATCTCGGTCTGCACGATGCTGTGGTTGTTCGGGTTCACGCCCGTGATGGCATGCCAGCCGCCAGCATAGTAGGACGCGCTGCCATTGGCGGGAATCGAGAGAGCGGAATTGTCGTGAGCCTGCAGCTCCACGTTCACCAAAGCGGCGTGGAAGTAGACGGATTGGACGTTGCTGGCAGGAGTATTCGCGTTCGGCTGACCAACCGTTGCCGTCTTCTGATCACGCGTCCCATCGTAAGTCACCGCGAAGCTGTAGGTTCCCGGCAACATCTCCGCAGTCACCATATAGTGATTGTTCACGTTCAAGGTCGTGATCGCGTGCCAACCGTTGGCGTAGTAAGACGCGCTGCCATGATTGGGAATGTCGAGCGCGCTGTTGTCGTGGGCTTGCAGCTCCACGTTCACCAACATGGTGTGGAAGTAGACGATCTGGCCGTCAGTGCTGATTGTCACTGTCTTTTGATCGCGCGTCCCATTGTAGGTCAACGCGAAGGCGTAGGTTCCCGGTTGAAGGTCAACCTGCACAATGCTGTGGTTGTTCGGGTTGACCTGCCGTGATTTCATGCCAACCGTTGGCGTAGTAGGAAGCGGACCCATTGGCGGGTATGTCGAGAATGCTGTTGTTGTGCGCCTGCAACTCCACGTTCACCGTTACCGGGTCTCCCGGCGCGGCAAACGCACTGCTCGAGATGAGCGCAACCAGCAGGAGCGCTGCGGTGGATACGGTCGCGATGACCGCCCACATGTACTTTTTCATAGAGATTCCTTCCATCCCTGTTGTGACCTGGCATGCGAGTACATTTCAATCCGCTCTGTAACCGCATCCGGTGCCACTCCCCCAGGCTTACGATCCCATCACGCATGGCACCATCAAATGATTTCCGTGCCAGGCGCTGGGCAAACGGCCGTGCGGGCGCATCTACCGGCTCAGCACGTTGAACCTGGCAAGCCGGAGTTGGCCCGCAAACGAGTTCACCTCACCACTCCCTCCATTCATGAATGACTGGCAGGCTACGCTCTGTCGGATTGGCTCTGGCCATGAAAAGACCAAAGTTGCGATTCGACGAGTCGTTGCTCAGCAGAATCACGACCGTATAGGCCGCTTTCTCGACACGTAAAGGTCCTTCGCACAACGCGAATCCAACGTGCAGGTGGTTCATGAATCTATACCAAAGTACTATTGCACCGCGACATACACATGTCAACCTTCACGAGATTAAGACTTGAACAATAGATGATCCAGACCTTACTTCAATTCACAGATTTCACGCGTTCGGCGTAATACTGCAGAAACACAGTATCGATTCACAATCAAGAATTGTTCAACTCGCACTCGCAAGCGCCGGTCGCATCTCAGCCGAGAATTACATGTCAGCGGGACGGCCTTCGGCCGTTCCCTTTCCTGGCTCTGGCGCATAAAGAATCCCGGCTAGGCGTATACGCGCCTCAGCCGGGTTCGCCATTCACTCCACCCGATGTCTCAGCGACCACCGCCCATGAGGGCCCATCGGGCTTCATCGTGTCTGAGGGTCGGATCAATCTGTCCCCATGAACAGACTAGAAAATGGGCAATGTGATGTCAACCTGTCACCGCTTGTATCCGCGTTACAAATGCATCTCAATGTTTATGGAGCCGCACAACAGTATTAACGCTACATGCAGATTGACGCTTCTTTCGAGATCAAGCCTGACCGGCACGTTCGTCAAATGTCTGGCTAGGTTCTCGCGTATACAATGGCGCGAACAGATGGTGGCTCGATTGACCACTTCTGACCGCAACGCTAACCTGCGTTGTGAAGCCCAGCCGATGTCGAAATAGATCTGACGAGGTGCCATTGTGAAGATCTTCTTGACCGGGGCGACGGGGTTTGTGCCGTCCAATCTCGTGCTCCACTTTTACGAGCAGGGCGATGATGTGATCGCCTTCGACCGCAACCCGCCGGAGGAACGGCTGACGCGGGAGCTCGGCGACGGCTGGCAGGAGCGCATCACCTTCGTGCAAGGGGATGTGCGCGATGCCGATCTGCTGGATCGGCTGTTCGACGAGCATCACCCGACGCACGTCGTGCACGCGTCCGCCATTACCCCGAGCCTCGAGATGGAGCGGGACGATCCTCGCATGGTGCTCGACGTCAACTCGGCCAGTACGATCTCGCTGCTCCAGATCGCGGCGCGACATGGTGTGAAACGCTTCGTCTACTTCAGCTCGATCTCGGTCTACGAGCCGCGCGATGCGACCACGTACATCGTCGACGAGGACGGCCCGCTGCACCGGGGCGACCGGATGTACTCGATCTCCAAGATCACCGGCGAACGGCTCTGCCACTGGGCCGTCTCCCACTACGACCTCGACGTGCGTATCGTCCGCCCGGGAAACGTCTACGGGCCCTACGAGCGGCCGACCTTCGCTCGCAAGAACATGTCGAGTCCCTGCCTGGCTACGCACCTGGCACTGGACGGCGAGACCCTCAAGCCGAACGCGCCGCACGCCACCCAGGCCTTCATTCACGCGATGGACGTTGCCCGCGGGGTACGCCTCGTCCTGACCACGGCTGAGATGGAGCATGACACCTTCAATCTGGCGGGCGAGCCCGTGCCGCAGGAGCGGATGATCAATGCGGTCGTTGCGGCGGTGCCGGGGACGAAGGTGGACTGGGTCGGAACCGAGGCGGAGGCGAACATCCCGCTCTCGTCCGGAGCCGGCATGATCGCCTACGACAACAGCCGCATCTGGCGGGAGACTGGGTTTGAACCGCTCTACCGCATCGAAACCGGCATCGCGCAGTATGTGGAGTGGTTGCGGGGGGAGTGACGGGCGGGGAAAGGGCCAAAAACTCTGTACCGAAGTGGACGAAGATATTGGCCACGATCACCTGGGTTGCAAACCCAGGCTAAACAGACGAAGTCCCTAAACGGACTGAGTTTTACTCTTGTGTTGAGGAACTGAGCGGGCACGCTGTTGGCGATGGCAGAGGATCAGTTGGATGGAAGTTCGACTCGTTCCCAACGTACGCCGTCGGCATGATGGCGCCATTGGTTGATGATGTAGCCGACCACGCGACTGAGATGACGTTCGGAGAACGAATCGATGTTGTAGTCGGCCTGCCACTGGAATCCGCCGGCGAATGTCTCGTTGATCGCTCGTGAACTGGCGCCTTTGATGCGGTGCATGGCATCAGATATCGCGATTCTTGGGGGAATCGACACCGCCAGATGGACGTGATCGTCGGTTCCACCCACCGCGTGCACGATGATGTCGAGGCGTTCGGCGGTCGCGCGCAGGCATTGCTGCACCCTCGACTCGCGATCGACGGTGATGAGCGGTTGACGATCCCGCGTCGCCCAAACGACGTGATAGAACAACCGCCAGCGTGACATGCACTCAACTCACTCCAGCCCGCTCAGGGGCTTCGTAGCCTCAGCCTGGGTTTTCAACCCAGGTGAGCGCGGATAACCCATCTCCCCCTCACCTTCCCCGGCAAAAACACTCCTCCACATGGTCGTTGACCATGCCGACGCTCTGCATGAAGGCATAGACGATGGTGGTGCCGACGAAGGTGAAGCCGCGCTTCTTCAGGTCCTTGGAGAGGGTGTCCGACTCCGGCGTGCTGGAGGGGACGTCGCCGAGCCCCTGCGGCGCGGGGCGGTCGAGCGGCGCGCCGCCGACGAATGACCAGACGTACGGCGCAAACCCTCCTTCCTTCTCTTGAACCTCAAGAAAGGCACGGGCGTTCTTGACCGCGCCCGCCACCTTGAGCCGGTTGCGCACGATGCCGGGATCGGTCAGCAGCTCGGCGAGCTTCGTGTCGTCGTAGCCAGCGATGCGCCGGGCGTCCCAGCCGTCGAAGGCGCGGCGGAAGTTCTCACGCTTCTTGAGGATGGTCGACCAGGAGAGTCCGGCCTGGAATCCTTCGAGCATCAACCGTTCGAACAGTTCGTCATCGTCGTGGCAGGGGATGCCCCACTCTTCGTCGTGGTAGGCAATCATCTCGGGATCACGGCCGGCCCATTCGCAACGGATCAACGTCGTCGTCATCAGCATGTCCTCATCATTGGTCGAACATCGCGCCAGGGAATTGATTGAACGGGAGTGATGATACGCCTGAGCCGCGCTTCGTTGCTCTTCTAAAGAAAGAACGTCGGACTCGTCTCGATGTAGCGATCGAACCGGCCGAACGGTTGGTCGCTCATCAGGTAGGAGAAGAACGGGTCGATCCGGAAGCCGCGCGCCAGCAGGTAGCGGACGGCGTTCTCGTTGACCATCGGCACGACGACCGTGAAGGCTGACAGCCCGGCCGCGGCGACGGTCGACTCGGCGTGTGCCAGCACTGCCGGGAAGTCGGCCGGGTCCAGCAGCGCGAACGGCCCGCTCTTTTCACCGGCGTAGCCGTAGCCGACGATCTGGTCGTCGCGACGATAGAGGAATCCTTGCCGGTCGGCCAGCAGCCAGCGATGATCGACCTCACGCTGGAAACCGAGCACGTCGGCGTCGATGCCTCCCAGTGCCGACAGTGTTGCCGAACCGTTGCTCGCTGGCTCGAACGTGAGGTCGTTTTCGATCGAGGTCTCTTCGGGCGTACGCGTGAACCCGTAGTTCGGGCAGCGGATCGAGACGCCCGCTTTCAGATACTGCGCCAGCGCGGCCAGGTCGGAGGTGGCGAGAATGCAGCGATTCGCGGCCCCCTCGACCGGAAAGGCCCGGCGCAGCAGTTCGGTGCCGATACCTGCTCCCTGCGCCTCCGGCAGGACGAAGAGTTCGGTCAGTTGACGCAGGCCGTCCCGCAGGGTCGAGCGGGCCACGCCAAACATCTTGCCCGCGCGCTCCGCCACCCAGAACTCCTCGGCGGTCCGGGTCAGGTGCTCGTAGAGCGTGCGCTGGGCCCGAAGCTCGTGCTCCAGACCCGTCTCGTCGATCGGCGGCGCGCCGTCGTTCCAGCCGTTGCGCTGGGCCAAGTCGTCGAACGCGCGCTCGGCCACGCGATTCGCAGCTCGCATGTCGGCCAACGTGCCGCGCCGGTAGCGCACGCCGTCTCGCGTCTCGTCCGTTTGTCTACCGATCGTCGCGCCCTCCGACACGGGCTAGGAGACGATCTCGCGACCAGATTCGACCCGCCGGAACTCGCCGGAACTGACGATCTCGCGCAGGTGCTGTATCACCTGCCACAGCTCGTGGTAGGAGGTGTAGAGGGCGATTGGCGCTAGGCGTACGATGTTTGGCGGCCGGAAATCGGGGATCACCTTGCGGGTCTTGAGGGCCCGGGCGATCTGCGGGCCGTGTTCGTGCTCGACGGCGACATGGCCGCCACGCCGCTCCGGCTCCCGCGGCGTGCCGATATGGTAGCCATACTCCGGTCCGGTTAGCCCGGAGCGCTCGATCATCTCCATCAGGTATTCGGTCTGCTTCAGCGACTTCTCGCGAATCTGGTCGATGCCCGCCTCGTTGGTGATGCGCAGGGCGCCGACCAGCGCCGCCGAAGAGAGAACCGGGATCGTGCTGATCTGCCATGCGCCCGCTCCCGCCGCGCCTTCCCACGTGTGGAGCATGTCGAACTGGCGTTCCTTCTGGTAACCCCACCAGCCGGATAGGCCGGGCAGCTTGTCGAAGTGCTTGCGGTTGACGTAGAGGCTGCCGACACTCCCCGGACCGGAGTTGAGATATTTGTAATTGCACCAGAAGGCGAAGTCGACACCCCATTGGTCGAATTGGTGCGGTATGACTCCAGCCGAGTGGGCGCAGTCGAAGCCGATCGGGATACCCTGTTCGTTGGCGGCGGCGGTGAGTTTGGCAATATCGAAGAGCTGGCCGGAGCGGTAGAAGACCGAGGGCATCAGCACCAGGGCAACCTCATCGGTCATGGCGGCGATCACGTCCTCTTCCTGGATCGTTCGTCCGTCGCGACTTTCGACCAGCACCAGGTCTTGCTCCGGATCGCCGCCGTGGAGAGCGACGTGGCTCCCCAGGGCGTAGACATCCGAGGGGAAATCGAGCGAGGTCGCGACGATCTTGCGGCGGTTCCCCTCCGGCCGGTAGAAGGTGGCGACCAGATTGTGCAGGTTGACGGTCGTGGTTCCAGTGACCACCACTTCATCCGCCTCTGCGCCAACCAGTGCCGCGCTCTCCTCGCCCAGCCGCTCACCCATGTAGAACCAGGGTGGGTCGGCCCGCAGCCAGCCATCGATGCCCAGGTTCTTCCAGTCACCCAGCGTCTTCAGCACGGCTGCTTCGGCGTCCTTCGAGAGAAGGCCAAGCGAGTTGCCGTCCATATAGATCGTTCCGGGTTGGACGTAGAAGCGGTCACGAAAACGGGCCAGCGGATCGCGCTCGTCGAGTTCGCGGGCATGGGTCTCACTGGTGAAGTGCAGGTCGGCGGGAGATTCAGGCATGGTCGCCTCCGTCTCGAAGTTCGTCCTGTCAGTTTGCTGCTCATTTGATGTGTGGCCCGGTCTGGCGACCGGTGCCGGGTCAGCCTATCATACCGGTTCTAGCCCGGCGCCTGGTGCATGAGATACTCGCTTCAGGCAAACTAGAGTAGGATGACAAGTGACGTGACCGTGGTCATGGTCGCGATCGTGAAGCACCGATTTTGATGATCGCTCTTGGTTTGGAGACGGTGTAACGGAACATGAGCAGACCTCTAAAGTCGAATGTCCCGCTCGCTCACATCCGGCGCGAGCACCCCGATCACTCGCTGGACGAGGCCGAGGTGGACCAGGATCCATTCGAGCAGTTCGCGCAGTGGCTGGAAGAGGCGATCGAGTCCGGTGAGGGTGGCCTCGAGGTCAACGCGATGACGCTGGCGACCGCGTCGGCCACTGGCATCCCCTCGGCGCGGACGGTGCTGCTCAAGGGTTTCGACGAGCGCGGCTTTGTCTTCTACTCCAACTATGAAAGCCAAAAAGGCCGGGAGTTAGCCGAAAACCCACACGCGTCTCTTCTCTTTCACTGGCAGCGGCTGGCGCGCCAGGTCCGGGTCAACGGTGACGTCGAGCGAACCTCAGCCGAGGAGTCAGAAGCCTATTTCCACAGCCGTCCGGTCGGCAGCCAGCTCAGCGCCGCTGCTTCGAACCAGAGCCACGTCATCCCCAGCCGTGAATGGCTCGAGCGTCGCCAGGCCGAACTGGCGGAGGAGTACGGCGACGAGGTTCCGCTGCCGGACTACTGGGGGGGCTTCCGGTTGAAGCCCATTTCGATGGAGTTCTGGCAGGGTCGCCCGAACCGGCTCCACGACCGGCTGCGCTACACGCTGCGACCGGATGGCTCCTGGACGATCGAGCGCCTCGCGCCGTAGGGCGACCCATCTGGCGCTATTGCCCCACCTCCACCGCCACGTCATAGGTCTTCTCCGGAGCGACCCCGGTCTCCCAGGACCGGTGGTAGATCAGGTGGAGCATCGTCTTACCCGCGCCGACCATCTCGAAGCGAAGCACGACCTGTCCACCAGCGCCGATCGCGGTACTTGACGGCGTGAAGGTGGGCTCTGCCACTTGCTTGAGGATCGAGGTATCGAGCGAGTCCGCTGCCCAATTGAACCCGGTCGTGGGGTTTCCCTCCAGCGTCACCTCCAGCGTATCGCCGACGGTGAGGCTGATCGTCTTCCCGGCGTCATTGGCGCCGATGGTTTTCGTCTCCTTGCCGTTCGTGGTACAGGCGGCCGTCATCAGGGCGACGACCAACAGAGACAGGATGGTCATGCGAATGGGACGCATCTCGGACCTCTTTCAACTGGCGCTCGCGCCGATGATTCGTCGCGGTCCCGGTTCTCAGCACACGCAACCGGACGAAGGCGCGATCGCCAATCACAGAATAGCCCCAGCAGTGTGTCAGTTATGCCAAGACTGACATCGCCACTGTATCGACTTCGCGTCATCTATTTCTGGTCAATCCGGCAGGTTCATTCGCGTGGAGCTGCCCGCCTGCGACGCGTGTGGCCTGTTGCGGTCCTGTGATGATTGCTCTCCCGGCGTAACGGATTCGGCACGATCTCAAGCGCAGTATCGAATTGAGGCTCATCCCCGGAGCCTTTCGCCGCCCGGACGTGACGGTCACGCGAGGGCGGCGGTGCGGTATCTTCGCCAAGCTGAAACCTAACCGGTGCCCGTGTAGAGCACCGGTCCCGGATTGCGGCGGGATGGATTACGGAGCGGACGTTGTTTGTCCTCCGTTGATCATCTGGAAGATCTTCTCCGCCAGTGGTTGCACGGTGTCCTGCTGGATCTGATCAGCGCCGGCCTGCGTCACCGTGCCGTTTTGGACTGCCTGATCGAGTGCTGACTGTCCCGCGGCGATCATCGCATCTTTGACCTGCTGCGCCGTGACGTGCTGTGCCGCGAGGAAGTCGCCCATATTGCTGTCCGGACCCAGCGCGGTCTTGAACTGCTCGTTGCTGATTCCGAGCGTCCGTGCCGCCGCATTCAGCTCAGCGTCCATGACCTGCTCGTTAACCCCCGCATCCGGCTGGGCAGCCTGCTTTTGCGCGAGTGCAGGTTGATCTTGAACTGACGGCGTACCGTCCGGGGCGGTATCGGACTGCGTCACCTTGTTCGCGATGGCGACCACCAGACCTTTGTTCAACGTGTCGGCATTGGCTTGACTGATCGTTCCCGCCTGGACCGCGGCGCTGACACATGCCTGCCCGGCCGTGATCATCACGTCCTTGATTTGTTGTGCCGTCTGGTTGTGTGTCGACCCGAGCTCAGCCACGGTCTTACCCGCGTTCAGTGCCGCGGTCATCTCGTCCACCGTCATCCCGAGCTGAGTGGCGGCTGCGCTCCACTCCGTGTCCGAGACAGCCTGGAGCATCTGCTGCTCGAGGGCGGAGACTTCGGCATGGGAAGGCCCCGGCGTGCCGGCAATTACCTGCTTAGACGGCGTCGAGGTGGGTGTTCCGCTGGTCGATATGGGAGACCCAGTTCCCGCGGCGGCCGCGGGCGTATTGCCATGCCCGAGCCCGACCAGTACCAGAGCGGCGACCAGGATGGTGATCGTCACTCCAATCGTGATGCCTATGAGAAATCTGATGTGTTTCATCGACGCATCGTTCCTTTCCCGCGCTCCATTGCTCACGGCGTGTCTAACCGTCAGCGATCATGCCGTCTCGCTCAAACGGTTCGAACGCTCCTCACTCTGCGGGTTTCAGATGACACCAGCATGACGAGCGGAGTGGGTCGGTCTCAGTGGCCTGCCTCGCACCGCCATCGGCTTGTCATCTCGTTGTCATCTCGGTATGCGGTACTCTCTGTTGGAGATCGTGGTAGATAGAGGACTGGTGTCGGCCGATCGCTGACATCAGCGTCGGGAGCGTCGCGTGCGGATCCTGGTAGTCGAAGACAACCGGCGGCTAGCTACCGCTCTGAAATCGTGTCTCGAGGATGAGACATATGCGGTCGATCTCGCTTATGACGGGCAGGAAGGGATTGATTTCGCGCAGGTCACGCCGTACGACGCGATCGTGCTCGATGTCATGCTGCCGGTGAGGAATGGCTTCGAGGTTTGTCGCGATCTTCGCCGACAGCGTCTCAACATTCCGATCATCATGCTGACCGCACGTGACGCCGTTGAGGATCGGGTACATGGGCTCGACAGCGGAGCCGATGATTACGTCGTCAAGCCGTTCGCGCTCGCCGAACTCACCGCCCGGCTGCGTGCACTCTTACGGCGCCAATCGTCGCAGCGCGGCGGATCGATCGAGATCGGCGATCTGCGAGTCGATCCGGCGACACACGAGGTGAGTCGCGCTGGACGGTCGATTGAACTCAGCGCACGAGAATATGCCTTACTCGAGTATCTTGCCCGGCATCCAGGACAGATCATTACGCGCGAGATGGCGGAGTCCCATATATGGAGCTACGACTATGTCGGAGCCTCCAATGTGGTCGATGTCTACGTGCGCCGGCTGCGCCGCAAGATCGACGATCCGTTTTTGACGAAGCTCATCGTCACGGTTCGCGGTGTCGGCTATCGGCTGAGATCTCCCGATGCAGGGCGGGCGGATGACGAATGAAACGGGACAACGTTCACCACATACTCTCTCCCCTCACATTGAGCATTCGGTGGCGCCTGACTCTCTGGTATCTGCTCATTCTGAGCCTGGTACTCTTCGCCTTCGGCGGGATCGTCTACGCGACGCAGGCGAGCAGCATCCGCTCCAGCCTGAACAGCGAACTGGCGAACGACGTGAACACGCTGGCGTCGTCGTACGACCCAGCGAACGGTCAGTTCGACATCTCAACGAACCGTCCAAGGTCGCTTCTGGAATGAAATTGTCGATCCACGCCAACTGCGACACCTGACGATCAAACGCTTGAAGCGCTCAAGAAATCAGGACAGCTCGACGCGACGGCGAGCGATCGTGGATCGTGCGACACTGAACGGCCCCAGCGATGTCAACGCGAGTAACTCATCGACGCTGCTCGCCCTGGGAGACGGTGGGGTGGCTCTGCTGGTCGATCCAACCAGCACGATCTTGACGCACTACGGATCTTTGAGCGATGCAGACGTCACCCGGCTGACGGAGCAGGCCATGGTCGCCGGTGCGCCGCACGCCGGTACAACAACCTTTACTCAGTCGCTGCGCCCCAACGGCGCGCCGTCAAAGGCGATACCCTACCGTTTCTATGCCACGCCGCTTCTGGTGAAGAACGTCGTCTTCGGTACGCTGATAGTGGGTGTTCCGGATAGAGCACCGGCGCAGTTGCATCGTCTGCTGGCGACGTTGCTGATCGCGGCGCCGATCACGCTCGTCATCGCGGCCGCGGGTGGTTTCTGGCTCGCCTCGCGCGCGATGCGGCCGGTGCGGTTGATTGCCGGCACCGCGCGGTCGATCGGAGCGACTGACCTGAGCCAACGCCTGAACTTGCCAAATCGAGATGAGCTTGGCGACCTGGCCGCGACCTTCGATCAAATGCTCGATCGCCTGGAGGCGGCATTCCAGCGCCAGCGCCGGTTCACCAGCGACGCCGGTCACGAGCTGCGGACGCCGCTGACGATCGTGCAGCTCGAGCTGGAGCATGCCCGCACCGGCTCGTCACTCTCGCCGGATGTCATGCGCGCGCTGAACATCATTCAGGGTGAGAACGAGCACATGTCCCGGCTCGTCAACGATTTGCTGATTCTCGCCCGTGCCGACTCCGGGCGGGCAGTACTCGGGCACGAACGTCTCGACTTGAGCGAACTCGCCCTGAACGCGGTCGAACGACTTGGCGCGCTTGCGCGCGAGCAGCACATTGCCCTGGAGCTCGGCGATCTCCCGGACCTCTGCGTTGCCGGCGACGCTACCTATCTGACTCAGATGTTGATCAACGTCATCGAGAACGCGATTCGCTACACCAGCGGGTATGGTCACTCTGTACGAATCGCGACGGGAGATCGCGCGGCGAGTGGGAAACCGACGGCATGGGTGCGCGTGACCGACGACGGACCCGGAATCGCTTCTGAGCACCTACCACATCTCTTCGAACGCTTCTATCGGGTCGATGAGTCGCGTCAGGATATCGCTCTGAATGGCGATCAACCAGGGTTCGAACGTGGAGGCAGTGGACTTGGGCTGTCGATCGTCCGCTGGGTGGCGCAAAGCCACGGCGGCGATGTGCGAATCGAAAGCGAAGTTGGACAGGGAAGCAGTGTCGAGATCTGGCTGCCACTCGCGTCTCCGATAGAAGAGAGTTTGGCGACGACCGACGCCGGCGATGCGCTGACGAACGGAACGATCGAGCCAAGCGGTTGAGTTTCTGGTGCTTCGCTAGAACGCCGTGACCTTCGTCGGCGTGACCCGAATCGCGACGGAGTACCCTTTGGCGAAATCCTCCGGTTTGGACCCGATGCGCGTGATACCTTCGCGGTACTTCTCGATCATGGCCGGTATGTCCGTCGCCAGACCCGCTGATTCGTCGATCTCGGCGCGGCCCGACATACGAACGACCTGGTTGCCCTGTGGGTCGCTGTTGAAGTTCAACGCCACGCGTGGATTCTGCAGGATGTTGCGAATCTTGGCCTGGTTCGGCTGGGAGTAGATCAGCACGGTCTCGCCGTCCCAGAGGAACCAGACTGGCACTGACTGCGGCTGTCCGTTCGGACTGACGGTAGTCAGCCAGACGATCTCGTCGTTGCGTAGTCGCTCCTCGGCCAGCTTGCCTGCCGTCGTGTTCGTGTCAACCATGGCTCTACCCTTCCGTGAGACCTCGTCCAGTCAGCTTCACTGTAACGTACCCGTCTCCTGTTCTATTCTGCACGGAAAACACAAACGGGGAGCATCATGCTCCCCGCCTGTGTGGGATCCGGAAAATGCAATGGGTCAGTAGATCTCGAGGTAACGCTCGATCTCCCAGGCACTCACGTGCTTGCGGAAGGCGTCCCACTCCTGCTTGCGTGCCTCCAGCAGCCGCTCGAAGAGGTGCTCGCCGAGGGCCTCGCGCACTTTATCGTCCTGCTCCAGTTCGGTAATCGCCTCGCCCAGTGTGGCGGGTAACGTTGCCACGTTGCGTCGGCGCAGGTCCTCTTCGGTGAAGTGGTAGAGGTTTTCCTCAACTGGCTCCGGCAGCGGGAGTTCGTTCTCAATGCCGTCGAGCCCGGCGGCCAGCATCACCGCGTAGACCAGGTACGGGTTGGACGACGGATCCGGGCAACGGAGCTCGATACGCGTCGCCTCGGTGCGGCCTGCCCGAACCGCGGGCACGCGAATCAGCGCCGAGCGATTCTGCCGCGCCCAGCTGACATAGACGGGTGCCTCGAAGCCTGGTACCAGCCGCCGGTACGAGTTGACCAGCGGCGCCAGCACCGCCGACATGCCGCGCGCGTGTTTGAGTTGCCCGGCGATAAAGTGCTTGGCCACCTTCGAGAGACCGTACGGGTCGTCTGCGTCGACAAAGATGTTTTCGCCAGTCTCGAGCGAGGCCAGGCTCTGGTGGGTGTGCATGCCCGACCCGGCAATTCCCTCGACCGGCTTCGGCATGAAAGTCGCATGGAGCCCGTGCTGCTGCGCGACCGCCTTCAATGTGATCTTGAAGGTCACGGCCTGATCGGCGGTGAGCATGGCGTCCGCATATTCAAAGTCGATCTCATGCTGGCCGATGGCGATCTCGTGATGGCCCGCCTCGACCTTGATCCCCAGCTCACGCAGGGCGCGGATCATCTCCTTGCGCACTTCTGCCGCCAGATCGGTCGACATGTCGAAGTAGCTCCCGCGGTCATGCGGTAGCGCGTCGATCTTGCCGTCGGAGGTGCGGAACAGGAAGAACTCCAGTTCCGGTCCAGTCTGGTAGGCATAGCCGAGCTTGGCCGCCCGTTCGAGCTGGCTGAGGAGCACGGCCCGCGGATCGCCGGGGAACAGATCGCCGTTCGGCTTGAAGACCCAGCAGATGACCCGCGCGGTCGTGTTGCGCTCGCGGTTCCAGGGGAGGACGGCGAAGGTGGTCAGGTCCGGCATCAGATACATATCGCTCTCGGCGATACGCGCAAACCCGGCGATCGCCGAGCCGTCGAACCACTGGCCGTGCTCGATGACGTTCGGGAAGACGTCGATCGGGATCGTGACCATCTTGACGAGGCCCATCACATCGGTGAATTGCAGGTTGACGAACTCGACGCCCTCTTCTTGAGCGCGTCGCAGGACCTGTTCAGGGCTGGGAGCCGTCGTGCGCCTCCCGGCAGGGACGATCTCGAGCGCCACGTTCCGCCTCTAACTGTTGTCGTGCTATCGGACTGAAATCGCAGGCCAGCATGCCAGTGACACAAACTTTACCCGTCGTGGTATCGCGGGACTACGGTCTGCAGCCCCAATTGGCGATCAGTCGTTTGTGCGGAGCGCACAAGTTCTCGCCTGGATTGTCGAAAGGGTAGGCCTCTACTCCCGGCGTCGGAAATGGGGTGGTACGGCGGAGCCTACGGCGCACTGAACGCGACCGTGATTTCGAGCCCGCCATGCGGCAGGGCGCGCGCCGAGAGCTTCGCACCATGCGCGTTCACGATGGCTTGCACGATCGCGAGCCCCAGCCCATGCTGGTTGCCCCGGTGCACGCGCCCATCTTGGAGCCGATGGAACGGTTGAAACAGCCGGTTGATCTCCCCGTCAGGGACGGTTGGGCCGCTATTACGGATACTGAGGACGGCGCGTCCGTTCTCGTTCGAGGTCACGATCTCTACCGAGCCATTGTTGGTATTGTGCAGGATCGCGTTATCGATCAGATTCGTAACCAAGCACTCGATCAGACGCGGATCACCCGCCGCATCAACGTCGGCCAGGCGCGCATCGACCCGGATGCCACGACGTTTCGCCTCCGCTTCGCGCGCCGCGATCACCACCTCGGTGACCTCCGCCAAGTCGACCGATTGCCAGACATCGATGCCGCCCTCGCTGCTGGCCAGTGTGAGCAGTGCGTCGATCAACTGTTGCTGCTGTTGGCCCAGCCGCACCGCCTCCTCACACGCGGAGCGCAGGGTGTCGTTGCTGGCAGTGGGATCCGCGAGGGCCACCTGGAGCACAGCACGCTCGGCAGCCAGTGGTGTCCGTAGCTCGTGCGCGGCATTGGCGATGAAGTGTCGCTGTGAGACAAAGGCTGCCTCTAATCGCGCGAAGAGGTCGTCGAGTGTCTGCCCGAGTTCAGTCAGTTCGTCAGCTGGGCCGCTCAGATCGAGTCGCCGGTTCAGGTTGGTGGCTGAGATTTCTCTCGCCAGTGCAGTCATGGCCCGCAGTGGCCGCAGGAACCGCCCGGCGATGAACCAGCCGAGTACGAGCGAGAGTACGACCGTGACCGCGAGCGCGAGAACGCCGCCGACAGCTATCGTATGGGTGCCGGTAACCGAATGCGTACCCGGCTGAGCTGCACCGGATGAACTGACTGCGACCGAGCTACTGCCCCGAAAAATGGCGAACCCGCCGATAATGCCAAGCAGTACGACGCCCAGGCCAAAGAAGAGACCCGCATACAGGAGGACCAGCTGCGCACGTAGCGTTTGCCGGGGTAGGTGGAGCGCCCGCTTCACGATGGGTCGATCACGCATCATGCTCCGCCAATCCGGTAACCGCCCTCGCGCACGGTCTCGATGACCGCTGGGTCCCCAAGCTTGGCGCGGAGTCGACGGATCGTCGTCTTCACCGTGGTGGTAAATGGATCGGCAGCCTCATCCCAGACGCGCTCGAGCAGCTCTTCGGCAGAAACGACTCGTTCCCCTGACGCAAGCAGGCACTCCAGCAGCGCGAACTCTTTGGGGCTGAGATCGAGACGTCGACCGGATCGAATGGCGATTCGCCGGTTTGGATCCAACGAGATGTCCCCGTGCTCAAGGATCGGGGGGAGTGCTCGGGTCGACCGCCGGGAGAGGGCACGGATGCGCGCGACGAGTTCGGCGAATTCAAATGGCTTGGGCAAGTAATCGTCAGCGCCCAATCCGAGACCATCCACGCGCTCGCGCACGGTGCTGGCGGCCGTGAGCATCAATATTCGACTCTCTGGATAGTCGTTCACCAGTTTCCGGCAGATCTCATCGCCAGGCACATCGGGTAGATCCCGGTCGAGCACGACGACGTCATAGCGGGTCGCGACGAAATGCTCGATAGCCTCGCTACCGGTCAGGACGACGTCAACCGCCATCCCTTCGCGACGGAGTCCGGTCCCAATTGCTCGGGCCAATACTTCAAAGTCTTCCACCACCAGCACGCGCATGACCTGCTCCGATCCCTGGCCGATGTGATGAACCCACCTATCGGCGAGACGGCCTGGTGCCGTTCAAAGCATGCCAGATCGCGGGTGACAGACCGGTGTCAATGACTGACACCGAGTTGTCACCGGCAAAGGCGTACACCGGGAGAGTGCAACATCGGACAACGCCGGAAAGGCAACGATATGGAGCAAGAACATAGGGCCAGCATCACGGTACGCGGCGTGAGCAAGCGATTTGGGTCGACGGTGGCACTGGACAATATCTCCTTCACCGTGAGTCCCGGTGAGGTCACCGGTTTCGTCGGTCCCAATGGCGCCGGAAAGTCGACCACCATGCGCGTGATCCTCGGGCTGGACGCGCCCGACGCAGGCACCGCGCTGATCGGTGGTGAACGCTACCAGAACCTCCGTGCTCCCCTACGGCACGTCGGATCACTGCTGGATGCGTCGACGCTTGAGCCGGGACGAAGCGGCCGCAATCACCTGTTGTGGCTGGCACATTCGCAGGGACTGAGCGCGAAGCGCGTCGATGCGGTGATCGAGCAGGTTGGCCTGCAGTCGGCCGCCAGGCGAAAAGCGCGCGGCTATTCACTGGGGATGCGCCAGCGGCTCGGAATCGCCGCGGCCCTCCTCGGTGACCCACAGGTGCTGATGCTGGACGAGCCGTTCAATGGCATGGATCCGGACGGCATCATCTGGGTACGCCGCCTGCTGCGGTCGCTGGCCGCCGAAGGTCGCGCCGTACTGGTCTCCAGCCACCTCATGGGAGAGCTCGAAGATGTCGCCGATCACGTGGTGGTGATTGGCAGAGGCAAGGTGTTGGCCGACGCGAGCGTCTCCGAGCTCATCGGCGGCGCATCCGATGGCCAGATCACACTTCGCACGACAGAGCCAGACGCGGCGTCGACAATTCTTCAGGACGCCGGAGCGGTCATCGTCGAAGTCAACCGTGACATGCTCCACGTGTCCGGTCTGGCGACGGAGCGCATCGTCGCGCTACTCGGTCAACATGCCGTGCCCTTCTCCGAAATCTCCGCGCACCGAACCACGC
The DNA here is from genome assembly GCA_963728335.1 of uncultured Chloroflexia bacterium. Classification (GTDB taxonomy): domain Bacteria; phylum Chloroflexota; class Chloroflexia; order Thermomicrobiales; family Thermomicrobiaceae; genus CALAGB01. The sequence continues at coordinate 579,521 of CAVSJP010000002.1, read as the reverse complement.
TCGAGGATGTCTACCTCCGACTCACGGGCGGCGCCGTCGAGTACCGCGCAAGCACCGAGGAGGTCGCGGTTCGATGACGACCACGATTCTGCGTGAGCGCTCTTCAGGCTCCCAAGCAATCCACGATCGCTTTGGCAATGTCGTGCGCTCCGAATGGACCAAGTTTCGCACCGTGCGGGGCTGGACCATCGGCTGCGTCATCGCCGTGCTGCTCGTAGTGTTGTTCACCTTCCTGGTGAGCAGTGGCACCACCCAGGGTTCTTGCACTGGAGACAACCCCGCGACGGCCACCTGCGTCGCTGGCCATCCCTTTGTCCCAACCAGCCCCAACGGTGAGGCTGTCGCCGATAGCTTCTTCTTCGTCAATCAGCCGCTCACCGGAGACGGCGCCATCACGGCGCGCGTCACATCGCTCACGGGCGAGATATCGACCAGTCCCGGAAATGTCGCGCCATCGCGTACGCAAACCCGGCCGGGACTACCGGACTGGGCCAAGGCGGGAATCCTGGTCACTCCCAGCACGAATCAAGGCTCGGCGTACGCGGCGGTGATGGTGACCGGCAGCCAAGGTGTCCGATTCCAGTACGACTACACCCACGACAGCGCCGGTATGCCGGGGCAAGTTTCGCCATCGTCGCCCCGCTGGCTGCGGCTCGTCCGTTCTGGTGACACGATCAGCGGCTACGATTCGGTAGACGGACGTAGTTGGAGCAAAATCGACAGCGTGCACTTCGACGGGCTTCCCTCCACCGTCAGTGTGGGACTGTTCGTCACGTCGCCCGTCTGGTTCGAGCCCACAAATCCTGATCAACCCTTCCTTGTCACTGCCGTGCCGGTAAATCGCGGCCAACCGACCCTCGCCACCGCCAATTTCGACCAGGTTGATATCCAGGCCCCTCAACCTCCGGGCACCTGGCAGGGTCAGAGCATCGGAACAGAGTCGCCGAGTCCGACATCATTTGGAGACTTCTATCCCACGCTGGCTCCCGGAAGCTTCCATCACTCCGGCGATACGTTCGTCGTGAGCGGTTCCGGTGATATCGCTCCTGGCGTCGTCGCCGGAGAAGGGGCGAACACAACATCCGGCATCCTGATGGTTGGCCTCTCAGTCGGCCTGATCGCGATCATCGTGGTCGCCGTATTGTTCATCACCTCTGAGTATCGCCGCGGCCTGATTCACACGACGTTGACGGCCACATGCGGGCGTGGTCGGGTGCTTGCCGCCAAGACGGTCGTCGTCGGCATGGTGAGTTTTGTCACTGCTCTCGTGGCCATTGCGGTCGCCGTCCCGCTCAGCGCGCACCTGCTCCGAGGCAACGGCAACTACGTCTTCCCGGTTAGCACCGTCACCGAGATGCGCGTCGTTGTCGGCGGTGCGGCGGTGTTCGCCCTCACGGCCATCACCGCGGTGGCGCTTGGCACGATTCTTCGCAACAGCGCCGCCGCCGTCAGCCTGGGAATCATCGTTCTCGTGCTCCCATATATGTTCATATCGGCGGCATCTGGCAGCGCGGTGAGTTGGTTGCTCAGATGGACACCAGCCGCGGCCTTCGCCGCGCTGCAAGAACTCCCGCGCTCCGCTCAGGTCAGCTACCCCTACACCTTCAATAAGGGCTACTTCCCGCTGGCTCCATGGGCCGGACTCGCCGTACTGTGCGTCTACGCCGCGCTCAGTCTGGCCTTAGCCACCGTTTTGCTGCAGAGGAGAGATGCATGATCGACTTCTTGCGCGCTGAATGGACCAGGTTGCGAACGGTGCGCTGGTGGCTGGGCGGCGTACTCGCCATGACTGTCGTCGGCCTGGCGATCGCGTTCTTCGCCGGCCTGGCCATCGGCGCGGCTGCCTTCCCGCTCCATGAGCACCTGCTGAGTGCGAGCGATACGTACTTCTACCCGCTCGGCACGGAACGCGGTCCCCAGGTTGATGCGGGCACGTTGGCACTATTGACGTCCGTGGCTTGCTCGCTCGCGCTCGGACTACTCTTCCTCTGCGTCTGGACGACGTTCACCGTGGTGCTGGCGAGCGTATTCGTGCGTCGGAGGGACGCGTGACGCACGTCCTCCACGCCGAATGGACCAAGCTACGCAGCGTGTCCAGCACCGCCTGGTTGCTCGTCGGCGCCGTCGTGCTGAGCGTGGCGGTCAGCGCGGGAGTTGCCGCCACCACGCACGTCTCGAGCGCTGACCAGCAGGACCCGACCGGTCTCAGCCTGACCGGAATCAATCTCGGGCAAGCCGTTATCGCGATACTCGCGATCATGGTCATGTCGGAGGAATATGGCAGCGGCATGATCCGGGTCACGTTGGCCGCGATGCCACGGCGTCCCGTGCTCCTTGCGGCGAAGGCCGTCAACGTCGCAGCGCTGACGTTCGTTACCGGTGCCGTCGCGGTGAGTGGCTGTCTCCTCGTGGGGCGCTTCATTCTCCCGGGAACAGGGCTCAACGCCGCCCACGGGTACGTCCTGATATCGCTCAGTCAGGGGTCGACCATGCGCGCCGCGTTTGGCAGCGTGGTCTACCTCACCCTGATCGCGCTCCTCAGCCTGGGCGTTGCGACGGCAATCCGTGATACCGCTGTATCTATCGGTGTGGTGCTCGGTCTGTTGTACCTGTTCCCGGTCCTGGCACAGGTTGTCTCGGATCCAACCTGGCATCGACGTCTTGAGCGGGTCGCGCCGATGATCGCGGGACTCGCGATTCAAAACACGACAGCGTCCGGCAGCTTGCCGATTGGACCATGGGCCGGCCTGGGCGTGGTGACCCTCTGGGCTGGGCTGGCCCTCCTCATCGGCGGGCTGCTGTTCACCCGGCGCGACGCGTGATCGGTCGAGTGGAATCTGGACAGCCTCGTCCGTTTTGCAGAGGAGCAGCCTTTCGGCTCCCGGCGGAGGGGGATGCCCAATGCTAAGGGACGCGGAGTCTCACCACAGGTGCAAGACCGTTCAGGCTCCAAAATGGATTCGTGCCCAACCATCATCGGGAGCAGACAGGTTGCTCCCTACACCGGTGTCGTGGTCGACTGAGTTTTCTGCCAAACGATGACGGCTTACGCCGACCCGAAAAACCCGTCCTGCAACGCGCCGAGCATCAACTCCGTGAGTTCATCGGGGCGCTGGACGTGGATGTCGTGATCGGTCCGGTCGAGCCAGACGGTTCGGGCTCGCGGGAGCCGCTGTTCGAACGTCTCCAGTCCGGCCCGCTTCTGTGAGGCCCGTTCGGCGTCGTCCGTTCCAGCTGCGACGGCCAGCACCGGGGTCGTGACGCGCCCGTAGATCTCCTCCGGATCCTGCGACCACATGGCGTGGAGGATCTCCTTGTGGTGCTCCAGCGATAGCCAGGGACGAACGGTGCCGTCCGGGAGGGTCTCGAAGTTCGCGAGCGTGTGTTCGATCCCCTCGTCACTCCAGTCGGGGTGAAAGCCGTGCATGCGCTGCTGCATCTCGTCGCGTCGACGACCGGCCAGCACGGGCGGCTTGAGCCGTTCCCAGAACTCCTCCCAGGGGATCTGGGCGCCGCGCGAGCGCATGCTCATGAAGCCGCCGTCGACCAGCACAATGCCGCGTGCGCTCTCCGGGTAGTGAGCGGCGAACTGGAGCACGACGCTGCCGCCCCAGGACTGCCCGGCGACGACCGGACGCTCGTTGAAATTCAACGTGTCGATGACCGCCTGGAGGTCGGCCGTGACCTGATCGAACCCATAGCCAGACTCCGGCTTGTCGCTGAGGCCGTGACCGCGCTGGTCGAGCGTGACGACCTGGTGCCCAGAAGCGTTGAGGCGCTGAGCGACCGCCTCCCAGGTCATGGCGTTGGAGGAAAGCCCGTGTAGCAGCACAAAGGGGATGCCGTCTCCGTCCCAGTGCCGGATGTGCAGTCGAATGTCCCGTACCTCGAGCCAGCGGTCCGTTCCAGCCTTCATGCGTCGCTCACCAATCACGTTTCTCCAGTCGATCGTTCGTGGATTCGATGCGGTGCTCTCTCGTCGTCATAACGGCGCTAATGCGCGGCGCATTCCGCCGAGAGCATCCTCCTCAATGACCCGACGTGCTCTCGTTGGCGACGTTCGCTTGCGGAACACCCGAATCATCCGAATGGCGCGACCGGTACGCTCGAGCCAGGAAGACACCAAGCCCACAGAGTATTGCCATTGTGCCGACCGCAACCGGCACGCTGACGTCTTGTGCGAGCGTGCCGAGCAGCAGACTGCCGAGTGGCGCGGTGCCCGCCCGGAGGAAGATGTAGAGGCTCATCACCCGGCCACGAAGCTCGTTCGGAGCGGTCAGCTGAAGCCGTGAATTGGCCGTGGTGGTGAAGGCGATACTGGCCACGCCCAGGGCGACCAGAATGGCGATCGTCAGCGGGAAGACACTGGAGATGGCGAGTAGGCCGAGCAGTATCGCGAAGGCGGTCGCCCCGGCCAGGAGCAGTCGCTCGGTTGGTCGACTCAGGTAGGCCGCACCGACCGCCGCGACCAATGACCCAACCCCAAGCGCCGTCATGAGACCGCCAAATCCCAGTGCGCCGGTTCCCAGGATGTACTTGGCGACCAGGGGCAGCATCACGGTGAAGTTGTAGCCGAACGTTCCGATGAACCCCATCAGAATCAGCGGAAGCAGCACCGCGGGCGTCTTCGTGGCGTAGTCGACCCCTTCGCGCAGGCGGCTCAGGACCCGGCCGCGCACCGGCGCGGGTACGTTGTAGAACTCGGCCGGGCGCATCAGGAACAGGCCACCGATGACCGCCAGGTAGCTCACGGCGTTGATGTAGAAGGGGATGTCGATGGTGAAGGCGGCGATCAACGCGCCGCCGATGGCCGGCCCGAAGATACGGGCGGTGTTGAAGAGGCCTGAATTGAGCGCCACCGCGTTCGGCAAGTTGTCCGGCCCGACCATCTCGCTGACGAATGCCTGGCGCGTCGGATTGCCGAAGGCCGCGGCCAACCCCAGCACCATCGCCAGGATGTAGATATGCCAGACCTGAATCCGGCCGCTCGTGATCAGAATGGCCAGGACGAGCGACTGGATGGCCATGACGGCCTGGGTAAGGATGATCACCTCTCGCTTGGGGAAGCGGTCGGCCAGCACGCCGCCAAAAAGGGAAAAGATGGTGATCGGGACGAATTGCAGGGCGCTCACCAGCCCGAGGTCGAAGGATGAGTTCGTGAGTTCCAATACCAACCACGCCTGCGCGACGCGGGCGATCCACGTTCCAGTAATCGAGAGCAGTTGGCCAAACCAGTAGAGGCGGTAGTTGTAGTTGTGTAATGAACTGAAGATCCGACCAATCGAGCGGCTCTCGTGTTCCATCTGTTCGTCATGCGCCACGCTCTCGCGACCGGTCGTGTGCCGCGGTCGTGACGTCTGTTGTTCGCGATCCATCACCCAATCCTATGGCTCAATCTCCTCCTCGCAACCGCTGGACCGCGCCTGACAGTGAGCGACGGACCGGCTGAGAGTCGTGAATCTCGCGGTGAGCGGGGTCGAGCAGCCAGAGGAAGGGCGATGCGATTGGAGCTAGTCGAGGAGTGATGGCGCGGGGGCGGGTGGGGTCGCGGCGTCGACCCGACTATGCCGCGCGTAGTAGAGCCAGGCAACCAGGCAGCCGACGAGGCAGAGCGATGTCATGATGCCGAGCGCCAGCCGGACGTTGAAGTCCTGCGCCAGCGTGCCGATCAGCAGGCTGCCGACCGGCGTCATTCCCGCGTTCAGCAGGATGTAGAAGCTCATGACCCGCCCGCGCATCTGGCCCGGTGCGGAGATCTGCAGGCGTGTGTTGGTCGTCGCCGTGTAGGTGATGCTGGCGAACCCGAGGATGACCAGGATGCCAAGGGTAAGTGCCAGGTTGGTCGAGATGGCCAGGGTGCCAAGCAGGATGGTGAAGGCAGTTCCGCCAACCAGGAGCAGTTGCTCGCTCGGTCGATTCAGGTAGGCCATGGCGAGCGCCGAGATGAGCGCGCCGACCCCGAGCGCAGTGGTGAGCCCGCCGAATCCCAGTGCTCCAGTGTTGAGGACGTACTTGGCGACCAGCGGCAGGATGACCGTGAAGTTGTAGCCGAAGGTGCCGATAAAGGCGAGCAGGATCAGCGGCAGCAGGACGGCCGGGGTGTTCCGAGCGTAGCTGATTCCCTCGCGCATCCGTTTGACGACCGGGCCACGCACGGGCGCGGGGACGTCGTGGAACTCTGCTGGCCGCATCAGGAGTAATCCGGCGATAACAGCGAAGAAACTGGCTGCGTTGACATAGAAGGGGACGGCAATCGTGAAGGCGGCGATCAATCCGGCACCAATCGCCGGACCGAGAATGCGCGCGGTGTTGAACAGGCTGGAGTTGAGCGCGACGGCGTTGGGCAGATTCTCCGGACCAACCAATTCACTGACGAACGCCTGTCGCGTTGGATTGTCGATCGATGTCGCCAATCCAAGAACCATCGCCAGCACGTAGATGTGCCAGACCTGAATCTGATGGGTGGTGATGAGCAGGGCCAGCACCAGTGCCTGCCCCGCCATGATTGCCTGGGTCGTGACGATGACGGGCCGTTTGGGGAAGCGGTCAGCCAGCACGCCGCCGAAGAGGGCGAAGAAGGTGATCGGCAGCGACTGGAGCGCGGTCACCAGGCCGAGTGAGAAGGAGGAATTGGTGAGCTGCAGCACGAGCCAGGCCTGGGCGATGCGCTGGATCCAGGTACCGATGACCGAGAGGAGTTGGCCTAACCAGTAGAGCCGGTAGTTGTAGTTCTTCAGGGACGAAAAGGTGCGTCCGAACGAGCCCACACCGGTCGATACTCGAACGGGTGACGCAGGAGCGTCTGGCTTGCCGGAGCGCAGGCTCATCTTCATTCGCGTATGATACGCCCCGCGCACGATCGCGCAATGCCGCTAAATTAACAGCGCCGGGCGAACTATCGCCCGGTCGCCATCGTGTCATGATCGCCAAACGCGGCAACGTTACGCCTCGCCGAACTCCCAGCGTACTGGTGTTTTGAGAAAATCGTGCTCGGTCCAGGCGAGGACGACCCTCGGCCGGAGGAGGTAGGTGACGTCGTTTTCCCCTGGGGTATCAACATTCGGCCGGATGTCGTACTTCGCCTCGTAGGCGTCGGCGTACCTGACGAGCGTCGCACGGTCCGTCAACTCCTCGACGCGCCCTTCCAGAATCACGACGTCGTCACCGCTCTCGACGTGCACCACGACCTCCGGATTGGCGGCCAGGTTTCGTCCCTTGCGCGATTCTCGGCTGGTTCCGAACATGGTGCAATCGTCCAGCCAGATGCCCCAGACTGGACTGACGTGTGGCCGCCCGTCCGGCCGCGTCGTTGCCACCCAGTAGTTGCGCGACTTTTCCAATTGCTCCCGCGCCCAGTCGAGTGAGAGCATGCCTTCCTCGTCGAGGTTGACGCCGTAACCTTTCGCGAAACCAGGCCTGCCCTGCCGCGGATTGCGCCCCTCGAGTCTGGTCGCCATCGTCGTCATCGATCACCTCTCGTCGTGCATCACGTACCAATCTGTTCACCGAACGAGCATAGCCCCGAAAAGATGTCATCTCGTGTCATGTTCAAAATGGGGATAGGAAATTCACCCCTGAACCGATTGTCGTAGTACCATTCCCTTACCGATAAACCACTCCATGCCGAGGAGGCTGCATGCGTGCTGATCGCCTGCTCTCGATCCTGCTCCTGCTGCAGGTCAATCGTCGCATGACCGCGCCCGAACTTGCCGAACGGCTCGAGGTCTCTCCTCGTACCATCCATCGCGACATGGAGGCCCTGTGCGCGGCGGGTGTTCCGCTTCACGCCGAGCGCGGGCGCGACGGCGGCTGGGTGCTTCCGGAGCCGTTCCGGACGAACCTGACCGGTTTGACCGAACCTGAAATTCAGGCCCTCTTCATGAGCACGCCACCGAGCCTCCTGTCCGACCTCGGGTTGCGCCAGGCTTCGGAAGCGGCGCTGATCAAACTCCTCGCGACCCTGCCCACGGCTCAGCGACGCGGAGCCGAATTCGCACGGCAGCGGATTCACGTCGATCCGAGCGGCTGGAATCGCCCGGAGGAGAGCGTTCCGGCGCTGGCCGCGCTGCAGGAGGCAGTCTGGCAGGATCGCCGAGTGTATCTCGTCTACGAGCGGAGTGACGGAGCCACGGTCGATCGACTGGTCGAGCCGCTCGGATTGGTGGCGAAAGGGAGTCTCTGGTATCTGGTTGCGGGCGTCGACCGGCGGCCACGAACGTATCGTGTATCGCGGATCCGCTCCGTGCGTATCTCGGAAGAGCCCTTCACGCGGCCCTCCGATTTCGACCTGGCCGAGTTCTGGTCCCAGGCGAGTGCGGATTTCGTTGCCAATCTGCCGCGTTACCCGGTTGTGATCCGAGTGCCGCAGGATGAGCTACGGGCATCTACGGACTCGGTGGCCGGGCGCGGGTCGAGGATGTGTCTCCGGTTGACGCCGGGGGACGGGTAGTCGTGCGTATCCGGTTCGATACCGAGGTCGAAGCCTGTGGCTGTGTCCTCAGCTTCGGACCGAATGTCGAGATCCTCGAGCCGGAGGACCTGCGCGAGCGGGTGATCGATCTGGCGCGGAGAGTGTTGGAGAGATATGGGGTAGGGGTAACTGCCACATGATGCCGGTTGGCGCGAAGACTGCTACAGCGTGAGCGTTCACCTATAGACTCGGCGGCTTCAGCCGCCGCGCTCGCCTTTCGCGAAGCCTGCTCAAGCAGGTTGACGAATCAACCCGGTGATTGGCCGCGTGCGCCCGGGAGTAAACTCACCGGGCTACCGGTAACGAATCCACCGAAGGGACTGAGCTTCAGTGACCGATTGAGCACCAACACGATCACGGAATGGCGAACATCACACAAAATGAGTCCCTTCAGTGGACTTCGGTTTTGTAGCGCGGCGGCTTTCGCCCCGCGTGGACGGACACGCAGGTACCGAATCATTTCGTCAACCACCATCAGCCCCGCGTCTTGCAGACGAATTATGCCACTCCCCACTCACCCCCGCAGCGCCTCGGCTGGGGAGACCCGCCCCGCCTGCCAGACGGCGACGGTGACCGAGAGGATCGAGCCGATCACCGCGATCGCCGCCGTTATCGTCACCTGGCCCCACGGAACCAGGTAGTGCACTTCGGGATGCTGCAGCGCGACGATGCGTACCAGCGTGTGGGCCATGACCAGTCCCAGCCCGATACCCATGCCGATGCCGAGCGCGGCTGTGACCGCCGCTTCGAAGGCGAGCGTTGCTCGTGTTTCCCAACGGGTGAAGCCCAGAGCACGCAGCGTCCCGAGCTGGATCCGCCGTTCGATGACCGATTGCACGCCGAGCATGCCGAGCGCGGCGATTCCGGCGATCAGCCCAATCCCCATGAATCCCTGCACGATGCGGGTCAGCAGCAGCCGAATCGAGCGGCCGATCTCCGCCTTGTCCGAGAGATTGGTGACGCTCAGCCCATTCGCCGCAAACGAGAGCCGCAAGCCCTCGGACGCGTCGGCCGTGCGTATTCCCGGCCGCACCGCGAACAGAAAGGAGGCCGGTGGCCCGAGCGATACACCGAAGCCGTCCGGCGGTCTGCTGCGACAGGTAGATTCCCGGGTCGAGCTCGCTCCGGCCGTCGATTACCCCGATCACCGTCAGTTTGACCGGCTTCCCGCCGTCTCCGGCTCGCGCCCAGAGCGTGAATGGCGCCGGTTTTCCATTGACGTCGGCCGGGGTCGCGATGATCCCATTGAGCAGCGAGGCGGAGACGATTGCCGTGCCTGGCTGATCCCGGAGCCGCCACCAGAGCGCCTGCCCCTGGACCTGCGGCAGGCGTGACTTCACCGCCACTTCAGCCACGCTCGTGAAGCCATCGTCGACGACCGCCAGCGGCGCCGATTGCCACGACGCCCGCGCGATGCCGAGCTGAACGATCTCCGCGTCGCTGATCTGGGTAATCGAGCCGACGCTGCTGAAGGATTTTGCTGACACCGCCGATGCCGATCCGAGCGCGCCGTTGATGTCCGTGATCGGCGTCGCTCCCGTCTGATCGGCCCGGATGTCGAACCCGGCGATGGGCGGCATGCTCGGCGAGTAGGCATTGAGCAGCGCGTTGATCATGGTGAGCGAGGTCACCATGGTGAAGATGATGATGCCGAACATCACCACGGCGAAACCGGTGCGCCAGGGCCGGTCTCCCAGATAGCCGACCGCCGGCCGGACGATCGAGCGTAGCCGCGCGACGGCCGAGAGGGACCAGTCGAGCAGACCGCAGGGCTGGGCGTAGCAGGCGTATCGCCGCCCAGGTCGCACTGAGCACCAGCATGACGCCGCCGAGCGCGACCGTGGACGCGTCGGCGACCGTGCTGCCGCGCGGTGTCGGCAGCTGCAGAGAGTGTCCGCAGCCAGAGGATGAAGAGGGCGACTCCGGCGATGGTCGTGACCCAACTGGCCGCCGCGTCCGCCAGTGCGGCGCGGCTCGGTGGCAACCGTCTGGCCAGCGCGGCGCTGATTCCGGAAATGACGCAAGCGGCACCCAGCACCGTGAAGGTCAGCGCTCCCGGTAGCACGAGTGGATTACGCGGCTCATAGATAAGCCGGGGAACATGCCAGTGCTGCCAGGTGAGCCAGCCGGCCAGGATCAGCAGGATGCCCGGCACGAGTACCCAGCAGCGGTCCTCGTCGATGGCGTCACCACGGGTGGCGGCGACGATCTGGGTGCGGCTGGCACGCCAGGCGGATGCGAGCATGGTGAGAAAGGTCAGCAGGATCCCGCCGGCAAAGGTGATCAGCACTGTGCGCGGTTCGACGTGCCATTTCAGGTGGAAGCCGAAGGTAGCCAACGACGAGCTGAGCGAACGGGCGGTGGCGTAGCTCACGACGAAGCCGAACAGTCCGCCGAGCAGTGCCGCCAGCACGTTGTAGATCAGTCCCTCGAAGAGGAACATCGTGACGATCTGACTTCGTTCCATGCCGAGAGCCCGCATCGTCGCCAGCTCCGGCCCGCGGTCGGCCGCGAGCAGCGAGAAGATCAGGAAGATCAGCAGCACTCCGGCCGCCATGGAGGCCAATCCGAGGACCAGGAAGACCGTCGTCACCACGGTCCCATATTCGTTGGCTCGGTCGAGCGCGTCCTGTTTCACCTGCAGGACCGAAAAATCGGTGACACCGCGCAGGTCGTCGAAGATCGACTGGCCGTTCGCGCCGGCCGGGACGTCAAAGCCAAGCCGGAAGAGTTCGTGGCGTGTCTGTGGATCGCTTACCAGGCTGACGAATTGGTCGCTCATGTGGTCGCGTGCCGCCTCGGCGCGAATCGCCAGGATGCGCGATCGGTCGATGCCGTACTCGCCTCCGGCCGCGTCGAGCATGGCACGCTGGATCTCCGGTTGGTGGAGGAATTGGTAGATATGCTCGGCGGCTCCGCGATCCGCCAGTGGCAGCCGGATCGCCTGACTGGCCGCCGCTGTCCGCGTGACACTGTTCACGCCGCCCTGGTTCGCGACCAACACCATATTGACCTGCCCGCTATGGCCGCTTGCCTGCTGAAAGGACTGAAGCGGCGCGATCACCGTTGGTGCGAGTCCACCGAGTCCGGTCTCCTGAGCGATGGCGGCCAGGTGAACGTCCCAGGTCCGTCCCTCGACCACGATTCGGAGCGCCTGGCCCGGCCTGACACCGGAGTCCGTCGCCGCGCTGGCGTTCATCACGATCTCGTCTGGCTTCAGCGTGCTCAGGTCAATCGGCGATCCGTGGGTGGCGGTCAGGTGGCCGAATGCCTGGTCGTAGTTGGCCGGCATGGCCAGTAGGGTCAGCAGTGCCTGTGCCTGATGGGTATCCAGCCGGACAGCGGTGACCTGTTCGACGATGACCGGCATCGTCGCCTCGATCGCGTGGGAACCGCTCACGTTGCCGCTGATGGTGTGGGCTTGGGATGCGTCGAAGTAGGCGAACCCGGCCGTGGCCAACTGGCCGAAGCCAGGCTGGGTCACGGCACTCGTCAGCGAGCCGTTGTCACTTCGAGCGGGTCCACGCACCACGACTTCGTCGATCGGCCCGAGACTCTCGCTGACGAGGGCGCGGACCGTATGGGTCATTGAGTCGCCGGTGCTCATGGCGCTGCCGAGAATGGTGGTCGAGAGGGTCAATCCGAAGACGATCAAGGCGGCGCGGGCTAGACGGCGCGGAACGTTGCGAGCGCCGAGTTTGAAGAGGATTCGAGAACGCCAGGCGAGCAGGCCAAAGAGCACGATCAGCGCGACCAGCGCGACGGTCAGGCCAACGGCGATCCGTCCCATCGGCCACGAGATGAGCGCCTGCACCGGCTACTTTCCCGCCGCGATGTCGAACCCGTTGACGGACGTGATCCGTGGCTGGGTCTGAACTGGCTCGTCGGCGATGATCCGGCCGTCCCGCATGTGGATGATGCGCTGCGCCCTGGCCGCGATCTCAGGCGAGTGCGTGACGATGACGAACGCCTGGTCGTACTCGGCGTTGAGCCGGTGGATGAGACCCAAGATCTGTGCGGCGGACGTGGTGTCGAGGTTGCCGGTCGGCTCGTCAGCGAAGACGATCGCTGGCTGGTTGACGAGCGCTCGGGCGATCGCGACGCGCTGCTGCTGTCCGCCCGAGAGGGCCGACGGCCGGTAGTCGACGCGGTCGCTCAGTCCGACCGCGTCGAGGATCTCCAGGGCACGGCGTCGTGCCTCACCTCCACGCGTGCCGGCGATCAGCAGGGGCATCTCGACATTCTCGACCACGTTCAGCGTTGGCAGCAGGTTGAAGGACTGGAAGATGAACCCGATCATCCGGGCGCGCATCCGCGCCCGGTCGCGATCTGACAGCGTGCGAAGCGAGACGCCGTCGATGCGGATATCGCCGTTGAACTCCCCTTCAAGCCCGGCCAGGCAGTTGAGGAGTGTCGTCTTGCCACAGCCCGATGGTCCCATGATGGCGACCAGATCACCCTGCTCGACCCGCACGTCGATCGCACTCAACGCATCGACCGTGACCGCGCCGCTGCGGTACGTCTTACCGAGACCGCGCGTCCAGACGACCGGCGCGCGGTTGGTGAAGCCGTCCGGATCGACGGTCTCAGGGCGATGGTTACGGTGTCGTCGTGGAATCATGGTCATGAACCGTTTTCAGTACGAGATCGGCGATACGCTTGTAGCCGGCGGTCGACGGGTGAAATCCGTCACTGCTGACATCTTCTGGATGGCCGGTGACTTCGGCGGAGTTCGCATAGAGATCGACCAGCGTCGCATGGTGGGCACGCGCCGCGTCGGCGATCGCAATGTTCCATTCGCGCACGGTTCCATCGAGCGCGATGGGGTTAAGCGAGTTGAAGGCTGGGACGCTTCGCAGATCGGGGATGTTCACCAGGATGATCCTGGCGGCGGTCCTCTGGCTGATCTGGTCCACAATGGCATTCAGTTCGTGAATAAACTCGTCCAGGTTGACGCCGTGGCGCAAATCATTGACCCCTGGCCAGAGAGTGACCCAGTCGGGCTGTGCGTCGACCGCGATCGGTAATTCCTGACTGGAGACGTCGTTCAGTGTGGCGCCACTGATGCCGAGATTGACCAGATTCGGGTGTGACGGTAGTCCCTCGGCGACCAACGGTACCCAGCCCTCGCTCGCGGGGTGATCGGCACCGACACCGACCGCGTCTGACGCGCCGAGCGCCACGTAGACCGGACGCACGGCCGCGACGCTCTCGTTGCGTGAGGTCCACCAGAAAAGACCGCCGCCAAGCACGACAGTCAACACGATCAGAATTGAAATTGGACGGCGGCGCAGCAGACGAGTCACTGGAGGAAATACCCAGACGGGGTAAGATCCGTGCTACCCAGAGCGTGTGTGGAACGGGCTTCCCCGTGAATGGGGCGCCGGATCGTCCAGACAGCAATCAAAGAATCAACCGATACAGACGTGCGAACCTGAGTATAGCATCGTTATGGCGAGTGAAGAGAAGGACTTAGGCTTTCCTCTCCCGCGCGATCGAGACAAATGGCGACCTGCTACCATAACGATTGGTACCGTTCCGGGTAGCGGCGATATGGAGACATAATGAACGATGTAGCGGGGGTTCGCGCCGACCTTGAAGCGGCGTATTCCCGATTTCTGGGGGCGGTGGCGGACATTCCGGAGATGACGCTCGAGACCGAGCCGGCGCTTGGCGCCTGGTCACCCCGCGACGTGACCGGGCACGTCGCCGACTGGCAGAGCGAGATGTTGGGCGCGGCCAAGCACATTCTCGGCGACCGCAAACCGCGCGGACATCCAATCAAGAATGGTCAGGGCTACAACACGACTCAGGCCGCCCTGCGGGGGACCGATTCCTGGGGTACGGCGATTGGTGACTTCCAGCAGATCTTCAGCGAGACGTTCGAGTTCCTGGACAACCTGGATGACGCGCAGCTTAACGCGATCGGTCCCTATCCCTGGGGCGAGATCGGGAAGCTTCAGGGGCTGTTGCGCGATATGCAGTCGCATATGAACGAGCATGCCGAACAACTCGCGGCCTGGCGCCTGCAGCGAACTGGCGCCTATGTCGATCGGGGCCATGAATAGCAGAAACGAGTAGGAGTGCGTGTGCCGAACGCTATCGAGTGGGAACGTGACTACGAGCAGGCCCGGCAGCGGGCGCTGAACGAACGCAAGCAGCTGCTAATCGACGTCATCAAGGTGCCCTGACGCGGGTGTGATGAGTTGGATACCGTGACGTATTCAGAAACCCGTGTCATCGACGTGGTCAACACGCGATTCATCCCGCTCAAGCTGGACCTGTTCAAGGGCCCGCGAGAGGTCATTCGGCCGCTCAACGTCATCTGGACGCCGACGATCCTCTTTGCCGATCGTCGCGGTACGGTCCACTACCAGAACGTGAACTTCTTGCCGCCCGACCTGTTTCTGACGCTGCTCGACATCGGCGAGGCGCACATCGACCTGCACTGGTCACGGACCGACCACGCCATCGACCTGCTCACCAGCGCCTACGAGCGAGATCCGAACGGACTGCTGGCGCCGGAGACACTCTACTGGAAGGGGATCGGCACCTACCTCAAGACTCACTCGAACGACGAGATGTACGCCGTTTGGGATGTGCTGACCGAGCGCTTCCCCGATTCGATCTGGCGCCAGCGGGTGCCACCACGCGGTTCAGCCGCGCCCTGATCAAGTCAGTCCTCCTCATCCTCGTCGAATTCCTCGTCGTCGTCCCAGTCCTCCTCATCGAGGTCGGGATACTGGGGTGGCGCATCCCCCTGGCTGGCGACGACGCGCGGATAGCGGGCTTTCGTCTCCAGTTCCTTGCTGGTCCCGGTGAGCTTCACGCCGAACATCCACTCATCCCCGTAATCGAAGAGGAAGATGAACTCGTGCCGCGGAAGCGTGACATCACGGAGCGTGTGCTTGCCCGCGAGCCTGGGCGGCCGCTCGCCGGGGAGCCCCGGTTCGGCGATCAGCGCGTACTCCGTCTTGCGATCCCAGGGTTTCCCGCTCAGGAAGAAGGACCAGAGGTGGTCTTCATCGAATTCATAGGCCGCGAGAATCGCGCGCGCCAGATCCGTCAGCGTTTGGCTCCCGGCAATCTCGATGTCGCGGGTGATGTCCGCCATATCTTCGGACGCGTAGAGGCCACCGGCAATACGAACGTGGAACGCATAGATGGGCGGTTCGAGCTTGCGTCGTGGTTGAGGCATGGTGATACCTCCTGCTGCGTTGGCTCGAATGGCGATGTTCTCAGTGTAGCAGAGGGGAAGCGGCTGCACGCTGCCGGTTCAAGAGGATGCATCGTCGGTGTGCTCTGCCATCCAACGGTTGGCCTCTTCCCGCGCGGTCGCCTTGTCGCCTGGTTCCAGCGTGCCGTCCAGCACCATGTCGCGCAGGTAGTCCTTCAGATCGCCGATCCAGCGTCCGGGCGGGCGCCCGTAGATCCCCATCAATTCGTTGCCGTCGAGCGGGCTCTGGAGTTGATCCAGTTCATGCTGCTCGCGCAGTTTTTCGATGTGCTCGCGCAGGCCCTGAATGCGATGCGCGGCCTCTCGCTGCCGGTCGGCCCGGGCGCTGGTGACGTCGGCCGCGACCAGATCGAGCAGGTCGTCGAGCAGATCACCGGCCTCGAAGACGAGCCGGCGCACTGCGCTGTCAGTCCATGAGTCGTCGTAGCCTGCCGGGCGCAGATGGAACTCGACAAGCTGAGTGACCCGGTCGATCAGTGCCCGCTCTTGCTTGAGTCGACGTAAGGTGCGCCGTGCAAGGCCTGCTCCAAGCCGCTCGTGTCCAAAGAAATGGACCTCTCCCGCGTCGTCGACCGAACGGGTCATGGGCTTGGCCGCGTCGTGCATTAGGGCAGCCCAGCGGACCGCCAATCGCGGCGGAGACTGCTCGATCACGCGCAACGTGTGCAGCCAGATGTCCTTGTGGCGTCCCTCGCCGGTGTCCTCGGCCATCGGCACGATCTCCGGCAGGATGTGCGGCAGTACGTCGGCCTCACGCGCGAGTGCCAGTGCCCGTGATGCGGCGCGTGAGACCAGCAGCCGGTTCAACTCCGAAGCGATTCGCTCGCGACTGATCCGTGATAGCTCTGGCGCCATCTGGCGCATGGCTTCGAGGGTAGCCGGATCGAGTTCGAAGTCGAGTTGCGCGATGAAACGGAGTCCGCGCAGGATGCGCAGGGGATCCTCGCGAAAACGATCGGCGCCGTTACCGACAGCGCGAATCAACCGGCGCTGCAGATCCTCGTGACCGTTGAACGGGTCGATCACCGAGCCGGTATGGGCATCGATCGCCATGGCATTGACGGTGAAATCGCGGCGCGAGAGGTCGCCCGCGATGTCGGTCGTATGGCGGACTTCCGGGCGACGATCGAGCGTCGGGTAGACCTCCTCGCGATAGGTCGTGATCTCGACCAGGTGATCGCCAAAGACGAAGCCAACCGTGCCGAACTTTTCGCCGACGGTGTACATGCTGTCGGGTGCGGCCGCGGCACCGGCGATCTTGGTATCGGCTGGAGTCGCGTCGGTGGCGAAATCGAGATCGTTGACCGTCTGGCCGAGAAGCAGCCCGCGCACGCTGCCGCCGACCAGGAAGAGTTCGTGGCCGTGCTCGGCGAAGGCGGCCGCGAGTCGCTCGGTGACCTGTCGCATCGAGCCGGGCAACAGGCTGAGCAGTTCGTCTCGCTCTCTGATCTCGTTCACTCGCCGGGTCGAGGGGTCCACATCACCTCCAGATACAACCGGGCCATCGTCCATACCTGACCCTCGATTGTAGCGTAGGGGGTGGAGTTGGGGCGAAGGGAGGAAGAGGTCATTCCGATGTCGTCATACCGGGCGCGTGAGCGATGCTACGCGATAGCCGTTAGGCTCGAGGGGCGGGCAGTCGGCACGAATCAATCACGGCGAGAAACGGAGCGGTACAATAGACACGCTACGACTCCCCTGAGGTCCGCTGTCCCGGTTCTGACGAACGGAGACTGTGTGGTAGCGGAAATCTCCCGATCTGTGCGTTGGCGATCAGTGTTCGCCAGGTCCTCCAGTTATGAGAATCATTCAGCTCGTCGCGTGACTGCCACAGAACAAGTATGAGCGCGGGAATGTAGACAGTGGCAATGACAACGGGCATAGCCGTCAAGACATTGAGACCCATGCTCGACCCCTGAATTTGCATGGTCCACACCTCATACCCCGCCCACGAACTGAGCAGAAACATGAGACTTTGTCGATGCGTTCGCGGGATTAGCCATAGTAAGAGTTGGTCATACCAGAACAAGAACTGGGGAACGAAGGCCAGCCACAGCAGGAGCTGCCCTTCACGCGTGCGCCAACGTTTCAGCGCGAGGAGTAGGACAAAGCCCGGCGGGATGATGAGCGCTGGCCAGTGATTGGTTCCAGCTGCGTCCTTCAGCCAGGCGAATGGCCACGACGGCATAATGGCAAGACTTATCAGTCCGAAGACGATAGTAGCAACAATCCATTTCAATTTCCTCGGCCACAGGGCGAGTAACGGGATTCCGATGTTTGGCTTCGCAATGGTCACGGGTGCGAGCCACGGAAGAAAAACCGCTGCCATCAGTAACGGAGACCACTGCGCGACCATCGCTGCGATATGAAACGATGGGCTGAGAAAGAGCCACCAGCGATGATGTTGGTCAGATCGCGCCAAGCCAAACGCAAGAAGTGCCGATGATAGTCCAAAGAACAAGGCTCCCGCTCGATAGGCCGAGAACGCCGTGAAAGGCGCCGCGATGAAGAGGGCGGGCATCGGATATGGCAACTGATTCTCGAAGGGATACGGCTTGCCAGGACCCAGCGCTGGATCGTGATAGGGGTCTAGTCCAGCTAACAGTCGTTCTGCTCCACGATACGGCCAGGTGAAATCACCAGCCAGGAACCCCCGATCACACAGGAGCCGATAGCAGAGCATTCCTGAAACTAGGCCAACTGACAGTGCAATGATGAGACTTACACGTGGCGAAAACGGCTTACGCCGGGTCGCAGCGGTCCCAGAGAATATCGAGGCCACTTTCTGCATTGACGAATTCCAATACATCGTGTGAACAAGTCTCCAGAGCGAATCGTGATGTAGTCGAGTAACACGCGTGCAATTGTATATCTTGAAAACTGACAGTGGATCGGCCCTATAGTCCCATTTGTCGTGACCATCCTCCCGAGTCGAGCACTCCCTCATCGCGATGACCATCAGATACCACGGCGCGAGAAGTTGCGCTCCCGGCCGGAAGCCAATGTCGTGACATGTGAGAACCAGAGCGAAGAAGGAGTTCGCCGAGCGTGTCGCGCCGGGGCATGCCGAACATCGTCGCACCACAGTTCGCGGCCGGTCCATACCTTCGTTACACGGCAATCAGGACCAAATGGATAGCGGAAGTCACCGAGCGGGGTGCTAGCCTGACCACGAAAGGAGCATCCCATGGCGTGGATCTCGCCGGCCCGACGCGCGACTCGACTTGCACGGAGTACAGAAAGCCCGCTCGCCTTGAAGCAGGCGGTCGGAAATCTGCTGCGGCCTCTGATTGTTGCCGTGAGCCTCTTTCTGCTCTGGTATGCCTATCCGGGGATCAACGTCTTCGGCACCACGATTTTCATCGCCGTGATGATCCTGCTCTTTACCGCACTCCCGTTCGTCGATTGTGAACGCGCAATGCGGGTGTCTGCCTGGCGCTGGTGGTCGATCTACTCCCTTGGATTCGTCGGGTTCGCGTTGCTGCGCTCATTCGCCGATCAGACGGGCCGACCTATCTTCTACACGTACCCGGCGAGAATTTCGGACTGGCTCTTCGGTGGTGAGCCGCTGGCCGTGCGCATGCAGCAATTGCTCCCGGCCAATCGGCATGATCCATTCACGCTCCTGATGGTTGGCACCTATATCTCGTTCTTCGCCGTACCAACGTTGGTTGCGCTCTATCTCGGGCGACGCAGACCCGAGGAACTCCCACGCTACGTCGTCGCCACGCTGATGGTTTGGATCATTGGCCTGACCGTCTTCTATCTCTACCCGACCGCTCCACCGTGGATGGTGGCTCGCGATGGCTTCGTGTCGCCAATCTTTCGCGTCGATGCGCTCGTGATCAGCCCGGGAGATTATTCGCAGGGGCTGCATCTGATCGGGGTGAACGACGTCGCGGCCATGCCGTCGGTTCATGTCGCGCAGACCTGGCTGGCGATGATCGCGCTCTCGCATGGGCGCAGGCGTCTGCGCATCGCCAGTCTGGTCTATGCGGTCGCGATGGTTATCGCGGTTTTGTACCTGGGAGAGCACTGGTTCGTCGACGTGGTCGCCGGCCTTGCCTTGATGGTTGCTGCCTGGAGACTGTCTCTCAGCCCACTCCGGCAGCGCCGGCCATCATCCCGGCCAGCGCTCACCGCCGAAGTCATGCCGCAACGGATCTAGCACGTTCCGCCCAGCGCGATGCGCCGTCCAAACCGAAACGTCCAGTGTCTCGTAATGACCTCATGCTCTGTCTCCCGCTGAGTAATTCAGATGGCAGGGACGTGGGCGGCGTCGTCGCGAGAGGCTTCCCCACTATCCAGTGCTATGATGAGATTGAAATCGACACACGGTCGAGGAATTTTCAGCATGCCGCCACCAATGCGTTCACGTGACCATTCGGAACCATTCCTCAGCGCTGAGGGCGTCGCAGCCGGCAATGCCCCGGCTGCTCTCGCGTCGACCCAGTGGCGCGTGCCGATCCTGCTCTCACTTGCCGAACTGCTCGGCATGGCAGTCTGGTTCTCGGCGTCGGCCGTCGTTCCGGCGTTGACCACGCTCTGGAACCTCAATGACTCGGCTCGCTCCTGGCTGACGATGTCGGTGCAGGTCGGATTCGTGGTCGGCGCATTCGGCTCGGTGCTGCTCAACCTGGCCGACCGGGTCTCCTCCCGCCATCTTTTTGCCGCTGCCGCACTCCTGGCCGCCGCGGCGACCGCGCTGATCCCACTCCTCGACGCTGGGCTTGGCCCGACGCTCATGCTGCGCTTCCTGACCGGACTCTTTCTGGCGGGGGTCTATCCTGTCGGCATGAAGATCATTTCGACCTGGACGATCGAGGCGCGCGGGCTCGGCATCGGGTTGCTGGTTGGCGCGCTGACACTGGGTTCGGCCTCGCCACACCTGATCAACGCGGCGGGTGGCGTCGCCGACTGGCGTCTGGTTCTGTATGGCGCGGCCGCACTGGCGGCGCTGGGTGCGGTTGTTGGCTGGCTCTTTGTCGACGAGGGTCCGTACCGTTCTCCCGCGCCCCGCTTTAACTGGAAATACGTGGCTCGTATCACACAGCAGCGAGACGTCGTGCTGGCGAACCTCGGCTATCTCGGCCACATGTGGGAACTCTACGCGATGTGGGCCTGGGTGCCGGTCTTTCTCCTGTCGAGCTTTCAAGCGACAGGTCGTGGTGAATCGGCCGCGAGCTTCGCCGCCTTCAGCGTCATCGGAGCCGGCGCGCTCGGCAGTCTGCTGGCCGGAAAGCTGGCGGATCAGGTTGGCCGTACCACGGTCACCATCGTCTCGTTGGTGACAAGCGGGGTGTGTGCGCTCACGGTCGGTCTTCTCTATGGTCATAGCCCGCTTCTGCTGGTCGGGCTGTGCCTCGTCTGGGGCTTCGCTGTCGTGGCCGATTCGGCCCAGTATTCGGCCAGCGTCAGCGAACTCTCAGACAAGGAGTACCTCGGAACGGCGCTCACCGTTCAGACGAGTCTTGGTTTCCTGCTGACGTTGCTGACGATCCGGCTGATCCCGAGTGTCGAGGCGCGGATCGGCTGGCGCTGGGCCTTCACCGTGCTGGCGTTGGGTCCGGTTGCCGGAATCTGGGCGATGGCCGCCCTGCGACGATCGCCAGGAGCGCGTCGCCTGGCCGGCGGCAACCGCTGATCACCCCGTCCTCTTCCGGATGGCAAAAGAAGCAGTTTCCTGTCCGAGCAATTCATCGCAGACAATGAGGCGCGGTTAAGGTACGCTGGCTTGAACGGTTCCAACAGGTCATCACCAACCAGTGCTCGAGGCTCTGCCTCGGGAAGGGAGCAACTCCCGTGAGCCAATCAGACGTTGCCTATTCGGTCCGCTCGGCGAGCAGTAATACGCTCAAGCGGACAATCACCACGATCCGTAACCATCATCTGATCATCGAGAGTCCTTCGCTGGGCGAGGAGATCACCTCCGGTGAGGCCTTTTTCGCGGGCGTCGCCTCCTGCGGCGTGACCTTGATCGAGGGCGCGGCGCAGGAGATGAACATCCCGCTGCAGCGCATGTCAGTTGACGTTCACGCCTTTCGCCCCACGGCGCCGGACACCGTCATATACGACCATGTCGACATGAACTTCGTCATGCACGGGGTCAGCCAGGAGCAAGGAGCGGCACTGCTCGACCGCTATAAGGGCGGCTGACCGCTCTACCAGATGGTCGCCGTGGCGACCAAGGTGAACTTTGGACTCGAAGTCCGGCCGGACTAGAAGGGGGTGCGGCGCATGGTCGAGATTCAAGGGATCTGCGATCCGAAATTCGCTGAAGTGCGCGAGGAGTTCGAGCGGAACTTCACCGGGCGGGGCGACGTCGGAGCGTCGGTCAGCGTGGTGGTCGAAGGTGAAACCGTCGTTGACCTGTGGGGAGGTGTCGCCGATCCGTCGACCGGGGCGCCCTGGAGCGAAGAGACCATTACGGTCGTCATGTCGATGACCAAGGGCGCGACGGCCCTGTGTGCTCATATCCTGGCCGATCGGGACGAGCTGGACCTCGATGCCCCGGTCGCGCGCTATTGGCCGGAGTTCGCCGCTGAAGGCAAGGGCGCGATTCCAGTTCGAATGCTCCTCAACCACCAGGTTGGTCTGCCGGGCTTTCGCCAGACCATCCCGCCCGGAAAGCCGTACGACTGGGAGTACATGACATCGGCACTGGCCGCCGAACGTCCCTTCTGGGCACCGGGCCGGAACTACGCCTATCACTCCCTGACCTTCGGCTGGCTCGTTGGTGAGGTCGTCCGGCGCGTCAGCGGCAAATCGCTCGGCTCCTTCTTCCGGGATGAGGTGGTGACGCCGCTGGGGCTCGACTTCTGGATCGGGCTGCCGGAGAGCGAAGAGCGCCGGACCGCACCGCTCATTCCGCGGCGTGAGGACGTTCAGACCGATGCGCCGGACCGGGCGCTCGCGAGTGAAGTAATCAGCAGTGGGGTGAACGAAGAGCGGGGTTGGTGGAACACCCGCGCCGCGCACGCCGCCGAACTTCCAGCCAGTGGCGGAGTCACGAACGCCCGCTCGGCCGCTCGCATGTATGCGGCGCTGGCCATGGGTGGCAGTCTCGCTGGCGTCCGCCTGATCGGTCCGGACACCGTGGCGCGCATGGCCAGAACGCAGTCGCTCCTGGTCAACGACTCCCTCGGTGCGATCGATGCCCCGTTCTCGCTCGGCTTCATGAAAGCGCCGGAGTCGACCGGTCTTCCGGAGACCGCCTTTGGACACAGTGGCGCCGGTGGTTCGATCGGAACGGCCGATCCGGCCGCGCGAACCTCGTATGCCTACGTGATGAACCAGATGAGTGACACCGAGCGTTGGAAGCCGCTGGCCTTCGCGATCTATCGTGCGCTCGGCTATCGACAAGGGCGTTACGGCATCTGGATGGCCCCATAGGATTTCGAACGTAGGGAGGGTGCATCTGCCCTCCAGCGGCGATGTGGCGGAGGGCTGCCACAGGGGCAGCCCCGACAACGTGTTATCGTCGTTGTCGCCACCGCGACACGGTTAGCAGGAGTGCAACTCCCGTAAAGGTCGCGATGGTGGTGAGGATCGTCGAGCGATCGACAATCGGCACGAAGCGGGCATTTCCTGGCGTCAGTTCGATGTATCCGATGCCATTCACCCGGATGCGCCCGCCGCCACCGCCTCCGGTCGTGGTCTCCGCGTCCTTCTCATCCTTCGGCTTACCACTTCCCGCGCCGAATCCGTAGTTGATCACGGTCCGCGCCACCGGGATAACGGTGCGATCCCCTTGCGTTACCGGGTCTCCGAAGACCGTATGGGCGCTGATCCGGTTGAGTGCCTTGCCAATCGTCCCCTCGATCACGCGGTCCATGATGCCGACCGGCGGATTGACGTCGGTGCCGGGTGACACAATCACGCCGTTGGGTTGGACGCTGCTGTCGATCTCGTGTTCAGCCGACATGGTGATCTCCTTCATAGGGAACGCCTGATGAAAGACTGGACACGCCGGAATCGTCCGGCGTGTCCGCGTTGGCGTCAGATCTCTGGATGGGGCTCATCCCGCACAATCTCGAGTTTGAGATGGGCCAGCATGGCGCCGAGCGCGCCGAGCGCCGCCAGGACCGGATTCACCAGCGTGACGACCCCGCCGATGGCGACCGCTGGAGTGAGCGGTACTTCCATCAGGATGTCCCCGTGCTCATTCCGGAGGATCAAGCGCCGCACGTTTCCTTCCTCGACCAGTTCCTCGACGCGCTTGCGCAGCTCGTCCCCTTTGACTTCGATCTGCTCGGTGAATGTGTGCTTCTGTTGCGGTTCCTCGGTTGTAGTCATGGTGGACCTCCTACTATTCATCCTTGCGTTCGATTCGCCGACTACCATCAGTCACCCGGTGCTGGCTCGATGGTGCGAGTCGGAGCTGCCGGAGTTGCCGGAGCCCCAGAGCTCGGTCCACGCCAGGCGTTCCATCCGAGCAGGACCAGGGCTCCAGTGCCGAAGATGCCAGCCAGCAGTCCAACCAGGCCGCCGAGGAATGGGACCAGGCCAACTGCCTGCAGCAAGATCAGACCAACGGTGGTGGCGAGGTACGGATGCTCGCCTGTCTGCTGGCGCATGATCGCCATTCCCAGCTTGGCCCCAGCAGCCAGGTAGCCAAAGAACCAGAGGGCCGGGATCAGGAAGAGGAGCAGTCCGAGCCCGAGCGGAATGCCAAGGACGGTTGCCATCGCCACGACCGCCAGGATCGGAATGCCGAACCCGACCAGCACCGCCGCGAGAATGGTGGTTCCGGTCTGACGCGTCATCAGGTCACCGGCTGCCATCAACTGGCGCCCACCAACCGCCGCGAAAATCAACCCGGCAACGATCAGCAAGATCGTGCCGCTGATCCAGAGGTAGACCGAGAAGGCGAACAATTCCCAGCCCGACCAGTTGAAGGAGCTGTTGTTGATCGATCCCTGCACGGTCGATGAGGATGCGCGGACGATGTTGCTGTCAATCAGGTTCACATCGCCAGTGACGCGGGCGTTGCCACTCAGGTCAAGCGTGCCGCGATAGACCGTGACGGACCCTTCGACGGTCCCGGTGACGGTCGCGTCACCGTTGATCACGATCAATTCGTGCCGGACGATGCCGGAGACGACGGCGTTATCGCTGACCACGACAACGGTGCCGACCTCCTCGTTGGCGTTGACGGTAATTGGCCCGTTGACGCGCAAGAGCAGGTCGTTGACATTGGTCGATCCCTGGGCGAGCGCTACACCCGGAAAGAGGAGCAGCGCAATCGTGATAAGTGGGAGAAGAAGTCGCCAGCGCATAGTGGGCTCCTTTCAGGTTGCTCGAAAGCGCGTTTGGCGGCATCTCGATCCGGAGCACACCTGTTCCGGACGGACCGCGCTGCCGGTCGACGGTTGTCTCTCAGGCATAGCGATCCACGTGTAGCCTGACACGGCGGTGATCACAAATTCGCGACGCGCAGGGCAAGGACACAACAGTTGCGTGCCAACGGACGTGAAGAGCACACAAGTGCGGCGGTGTCGACCGGCTGGTTGACAGGCGGCAACGACTCACTGAGACTGAGCCCGTGGGACCGCCTGAAGTGAACGAGAACGGCGGCAGGATGGCCGCGAGGATCGCAACGACCCGTGAGGCGAAGGAGCGAGGGCTATGAGTGTTACCGTCGGCAGTGGCGCCTTTCGATATGAAGCACTCGCGGAGTGGGAGAGCCTGCCCGCAGGCATGCGCCTGATCGAATGCCCGGGCGTAGCGGTGGATGCCAGCGACCAGGTCTACGTCTTTACGCGGAATACCGACAATCCGGTGCTCGTCTTCAATCGCGAGGGGGACCTGCTGCGGACGTTTGGGCAAGGAATCTTCAGCGCCCGGACGCACGGTATCCACATCGCGCCGGACGGGTCGATCTGGTGTGTCGACGACGGTACCCATTCGATTTCCAAGCTCTCGGCTGAGGGCGAAGTACGCATGACGCTCGGCACGCCGAACCAGGCCGCGACCAGGTGGGGCGGCGAGCCGTTCAACCGCCCGACGCACGTCGCCGTTTCGCCCAGGACGGGCGACGTCTACGTCACGGATGGCTACGGCAACGCGCGCGTCCATAAGTTCACCGGCGGTGGCCAGCACGTGAAATCGTGGGGAGAGCCGGGGATCGATCCGGGTCAGTTCAACCTGCCGCACAACATCGTGATCGACGATCAGGAGCGTCTCTACGTCGCCGAGCGCGAGAACCACCGCATTCAGATCTTCGACACGGATGGCAATTCGATCGGCATGTGGAACAACATCTTCCGGCCGGACGGCCTGGCGATTGGCCCGGATGGGAACTTCTACGTCTGCGAGCTGAACCTGGGCGGTGCCGAAGATCCACCGGGGATGGGGCACCGGGTGACCATCCTGAGTCCGGAGGGTGAACTGCTGGCCCACATCGGTGATCCACTCGAGGGCGAGGATCCCGGCCAGTTCATCGCACCGCACGGCATTGCGGTCGACTCGCGGGGCGATGTCTACGTTGGCGAGGTCTCCTTCACCATCCGCGGACGCCGGATGGACCCGCCGCGGGAACTGAAGAGCTTCAGGAAGCTACGCCGCCTCGACTAACGTTCCCGGCGTCTGAGACAGACTATTCAGCACACCACCGTCATGGCGGTTTCCGCCGTGGCGGTCTCTCTTTTTGCGTTCCATTAATCGCCCTGAAGCTCCAGATGAGACGACGCGTACGTCCGTTCTGCATGGGTGGCACCGTTTTTGACAATGAGGCAGCGACGAAATGAACGGTTCTTAACGGAGAAAGCATGCACGGAGCTTCAGGCGTTTCCCGATGGTTGGCAAAGATACTCACGGGCTATGGGCGTTACGCGTTCGTGGTGCTCTGGATCGCCGCCGCCGTCGCGGCCTATCTGTATCTGCCAGGGATCGGTGAAACCGAGAGCAGCCCGATCGGCGTTCTGGCACCCAAGAACTCTCAGGCCGTGCGGGTCGAAGAAGAGTCCGCCAAGCTCTTTGCGGTGCCAGCCGCCAGCCGGACGATCATCGTCGAACGCAACCCGAACGGCCTCTCTCCCGCCGCGCAACAACAGGTCCTTCAACGTGCCCTGAACCTGACGCAAGGTCAGTACAAAGACTACAAGGATATCCTGGGAGCGCTGCCGATTATCAACGACAAGCCGCTGGTCGGTTTTTCAAATGAATCGGGCACGACGGCCCTTACCTACCTCTTCTTCAAACCGGACGACGGGATCTATTACCGCTATTACACCGCGCAAAACTTCATCAAACAGAACGTCAAGTCGTCCAACGGAACATTTGTCGGGCTCACCGGCGTCGTTCCCCTTCGTGCCCAGCAGGGTCTCATCATCGATAATAGGCTGCACTGGGTTGAACTTGTCTCCGTCGGGCTTACCGCACTGGTCGTCGGTATCGCATTCAGATCCATCGGCGCGCCGCTGCTGACGCTCGTCGCGGCGGGCACCTCGTACGTCGTCTCCGAGCGAGTCGTGGCGTATATCGGTATCCACTACCAGATGGCGATTCCAATCGAACTGCGTCCGCTGCTTGTCGTACTCGTGCTGGCGATCTGCACTGACTACACCGTCTTCTTCATGTCCGGCACGCGGAATCAATTCAAGCAGACAAATGACAAGGTCGAGGCAGCCCGCGAGGGAGCTGCCGGTGTTATCCCACTCGTGGCCGTTGCTGGCCTAACGGTCGCGGCAGGCGCAACGAGCTTGATCTTCGCCAAACTCCAGTTCCTTCGTGTGCTCGGGCCGACCCTCGGTGGAGCTGTCTTGATCTCGCTGGTAGTGGTGATGACGTTCGTCCCGGCCGTGCTCGCGATCGTCGGCAAATGGATCTTCTGGCCGCACGAGCCGAAACCTGAAGAGGACAAAGAACGCGCGATGGGCTGGCGTGAGCGAATGCGGCGACAGCGTCCGCTCATGTGGCGCTTCGTCTCGTATTGCATCATCGTCTTTGGGGCGGTACTGCTCCTGCTCGGCGCGAGCGGACTGAAGCGGGTGGCCGTCGGGATGCCGCTCATTGAAGACATGCCAACGAGTTCATCCTCATACCAGGCCTCGATCGCTGCCGAGAAGGGGTTCGCGCCCGGAGCCATCAGCCCGACTGAGGTTCTGGTTCAGGCGCCGGGAATCACCGCCAATCAGCAGAAGTTGGCGAAACTGGAGTCGCTCATCTCGCAGCAGCCAGGAGTCGCGGCGATCGTCGGTCCCCGTGAGCAACCGACTGGTCAGGCGTTCGGTCTTGTCCTGTCCAAGTCGGGGAACGCGGCTCGGTACGTGGTCATCTTTGACAACGATCCGTACGGCGCCAAATCCATCTCCAATCTGGAGTCGCTGAAGAAGAACATGCCGGATCTCCTGCAACAAGCCGGGTTGCCTCAGGCGAATGCCGGCGTCGGAGGTGATACGGCGATCGCGCTCGAGATCCGACAGGCAGTCGCGAGCAGCATCGTACCGGTGGCTGTTGCAACAGCGCTTCTGGACCTCATTCTATTGACGCTGCTCCTGCGCTCGCTCGTTGCGCCAATCTATCTGCTCGTCACGAGCGTGTTGGCGGTCGCCGCTCCACTTGGCCTGACGATCTACTGGTTCCAGAGCATCGGGAGGCACAACTATCTCGATTTCTACGTTCCGGTCGCGGTTGCCGTGCTTCTCTTCTCGCTCGGTTCGGACTACAACCTGTTCGTCGTCGGTCGCATCTGGGAGCGAGCGGAGGAGGAGCCGCTTCAGGACGCGGTCGAGTCGGCGGGCTCCGAAGCAAGCCATGCGATTCGTGTCGCGGCTATCACGCTGGCACTCAGCTTTGCCGCACTGGCCGTCGTGCCGCTCACGACCTTTCGTGAATTCGCGTTCGCCATGGCGGTGGGCGTCTTCATCGACTCGTTCGTAGTCCGGTCCTATATCGTACCGGCGCTGATCTCCTTCATTGGCAGCGCCAGCTTCTGGCCGTCACGGCCAGCGTACGCCAAGGAGGAAGAACAAGAACCGGCGCCCCCGCGCGCGACCCAGGAAGTCCACGGCTGACCGGCGGATGCCCCCTCATCCCCAGCGGCCATGCTCACCCCAACCCGCCTAATGACCGTGCTGGTGCCCATTGGCACCGGCGTGATGCATGTCGGGCACGTCGAGCGCGGGATTGGCATCGAAGAAGCCGAACGGCTGCAAGGTGAACCCCACATACTGCACCGGCATGACCGGCCAGTCCTCCAACCGCACGGGGTGCATTGATCCGAGGGTGTACCAGAGCACTACGTCGGTCTGCTCGATCGAGCGGTTCGCCTTGGTCCAGTCCGGGAGACCGGCGCCACCGGCATGCTGGTTCGGGTAGTCCCCGGCGGGATTGCGCTCTTCAGGATGGTACGGCGTCACCCACAGATGTCTGGTGATGAAGGCCGCCCGCGACGCGATGCTGGCATCGGGCTGCGCGAACGACTGCACGTTGCTCATGGGCATGAGCTTGTAGCCGACCGGCTCGTTCACCACGTTGCGCAGGTCCGGGTTGACTACTTTCCAGTAGCGTCCGGCGAGTGGGTCGATCATCTGCTGCGCTTCGGACTCGGTCTTGAGCAAGGTTGACCGGGTGCGGAACGCGTTGCCGTGCGGGTTCTCCGGTCCGGGCGGAACGGCTTCCGTATGAACCTCGTAGACCGAGTTGACGGGGCCATCGACGTCGAAGTCGAGACGCATGCTGAAGAAATGCTGGTGAATTGGCGCGTAGAGCCCATCCGGGGTCAGACGCTGGCCGTAGGGATAGGGTTCCTCGTTCGGCAAGCACGCCCGTCGAGACGATGCCCGTGAGCTTGACCTCGAACCCGATCGTGCCGTCCTGATAGAAGTACCAGAAGAAGCCATAGTCGTAGTTGCCGACTGTGGCGATGAACGAGATGACCAGGCGCCGGGAGCGACGCACCTCGGTCTTGCCGTTACGGAAATCCTGGTGCTTCCAGAGAATGCCGAAGTCCTCTTCATGGAGGCAGATGGCGTTCTTCAGCGTTACCGGCGCGCCGCTGCTGTCGGCGTACGCGGCGTCGAAGTAGTAGATCTCGCCGAGACAATCGCAGCCCAACTCCAGCGAGTTCGCCAGCGCGCCGATGTTGTATTCGCCGGCGTCGAAGGCGTTCTTGCGCCACTGAGTGGGTGATGGATCACCGTAGGGCACGACCATCTCGGCCAGTGAGGCGCGATGGAGTATCGAGCGAACGCGGCCCTTGTCCGCATAGCCGACGGTGTGGAGGACGAGCCCCTCGCGCGCATTGAAGCCGACCCGAAAACTCCACTTTTGCCAGCGCACTTCGTGACCGCGCACGGTAAAGCTGGTCCCCTCCGGCTGGTGGATCTCGAGCGCCTTGATGTCCTGTCGCATCGGGCCGACCTTGTCCGGCGCGTACTCACCGGGAGTGGTCGGGATGGGGATGACGCCATGATCCTCGATGCGCTCGACCTTCATGGCGAGCAGATCGACGATGGCGATGACGTTCTCGATCGGGTGTGCGTATCCATTGCCGTCCGGACTGCGCCGCACCCAGGCGAGGGCCCGCAGCAGGCGCCGGCCACGTTCCGATTCATCGCCATAGTAGCCAGCCGACCAGGGATCGACGATCACCAAATCGAGGTCGGTGATGCCGCGCTTGCGGATCGCCGCCTGAAAGTCCGGATCCGCTTTGACGATCCGCTCGCACTCGAAGAACTCCTCGAAGGTAATCGACGGCTGCACGCCAGGGATGTGCCGCCAGCTGCGTAGCGTCTGATCGGTCAGCGAGACGCCCGCCTCATAGGTCTTCCCGTCCGAGAGGTCGAGCAGCACGACCGCGGCTTCGCGGTCGATAGGCGCGCTTTCTGTGGATGTCGAGAACGGCCTCCTTCGGCGGCTCGTGAAGACCGATCGAGATGAAGCGGACGTTCTCCAAATGCCGCTCGTCTCGGACGATCCGTGAGGCCGACTCGATCTCCTCGGCGGAGAGCGGATCAAGCGGATGTCGGGTCACCGGTTGCGCCTGCGTGGTCATGCGTCGAACCTCCTTCGAGCCAGCGGGGAGACAGTGGACCAGACCTGACGATGCTGAACGAGCGTGCTAAACACAAATACCGGCCGGCCACATCGGACTGGGAACGTCACGGCGGCGCGGTTGGCGCCCGACTATTCCGGCCATCTGCGTATGGAGACTGCTGATACGATACGATACCGATCGGCGTTCGTCACCACACGATTCAGCTGCCTGGTGCGGTGGGAACATCCATGATTTCGACTCCTTTGCTATCATGCGCCTGGGCAACACCAACCTCATTGACCGTTGACGCACCGTGATCCGGCTGGGCCGGGAGGGGGTACCATGTCGACCGATGAGACGAGAGTCGTTATCTCCCGGTATCTCGAGGGTCATGCCGCGGACGTCCTGGCGGATGATGCCGTCTTCACCGTCATGGGAACCGGCGAGCGCGCGACCGGACGTGACGAGATTCGCCAGATGCTGACGAGCCTCTACGAGACGGCATTCGACGCCAGTGCGGATCTCCGCAACCTCGTGATCGACGACGGCAGAGCGATCGCCGAATACGATTTCACTGGGCGGCACATCGGCGAATTTGCGGGCGTGGCGGCGACTGGTACGCACGTGCAGGTCCCGTTCTGCGTGGCATATGACGTGGCCGGCGGGAAGATTGTTGCCGGGCGCGTCTATTTCGAGATGAGTGCGTTGCGGCGGCAGATCGGGGCTGATCGATCCTGAAACGTTCCTGCGTGGCTCGCATGTACCGGCATGTTCCGGGACCGGTATAGCCACGTGACGCCGGCTCGGAGCTTCTGAGTGTCCGCGAGCGGGACGCCGCGTTGGATGCTGGAGAGAGCGCATGATTTCCCGATCGCCCAATCCGCTGCTGACACCACTCTTGCTGTTGCTGTTACTGATTCCGGTCGCGGTCGCGCTCATCTACTTCAACCTGGCGACCGTTGCCTTCAGCCGCCTCGGCCTGTCACCGCGGAGCGCGACGGTCCTCCTCTTTGCCTCACTCATCGGCAGCATGATCAATATTCCGCTGAACCGGCGGAAGATCGTGCTGGCGGATCCGCGCGCGTCAGGGTTACCGCGCACGCTCCGTTGGCTGTTGCCGGTGGTGCACTACTATCCGCCGATCGTGACCGAAGAAGTACTGGCGATCAACGTTGGCGGCGCGGTTGTGCCTATCGTCTTTTCGGCGTACCTGCTCAGCCTGTCGACCACCTCGCTTTCAGCGGCCGTACTGACGATCATCATGGTGGCGGCGGTGACGAAACTCTTCGCCCGCCCGACGGCGCGGGTCGGTGTTACCTTGCCCGCCTTCGTGCCGCCGATCGTGGCGGCCCTGGCGGCACATGCGCTCGTCCGTGCGGTCGGTGCTGATCTGGCGTCGGACGCGCCAGTCGCCTACATCGGCGGCACGCTCGGGACGCTGATCGGCGCGGACCTGCTCAATCTGTCGCGCATCCTCCAGGGGCAGTTGCTCGGCGGTGAAACGAGCGGCATGAAATACCTGGGCGCGGCGAAGGATGGCGTGCCAGCGAACAACACCATCATTGTCAGCATCGGCGGCGCGGGCGTCTTCGACGGCATTTTTCTGACCGGCATCCTGGCGCCTCTGCTGGCGTGAGGGGGCAGGGCGGATTGTGTTAAACGCCGGCCAAACTGCGCTCACGATCTTGATCCGGGCTGAAGGGGTTGTTATGCGGAACTCTGGGAGCCACTCAAGATAGTCTCCTCGTTCGTTGTAGCGAGATGGGTCGTTATGGTGTCAGATCTTCGTAGAGAGACTCCAGGGATGAGCCGGAAATCGCGCACGTTCCGCGTGACGAGCGTGAGGTCGTGAGTAACGGTCGTCGCGGCAATCAGCAGGTCCAGGTCTCCCACCTGTTGCCGATGGTTGCGGGGCAACGCGCCGCGGAGAATGCCGAAGCGCTCGACAATTGGAGTCGAGAGGGGAAGCAGTTGCACGCCAGTGAGCACACGGTGGAGGGCCGTGAGCGCGGCGGACTGATCGCGGGCGTAGTAGGCACCTTCGAACAGTTCGCCGTACGTGATGATGCTCACGGCAACGCCCTCAGGGGTCAGTGAAGGAAGCGACTCAACCGCGGTGGCTTGGTTGTTGAGGAGATCAATTACCCAGTCGGTATCGAGCAGAAATCCGCTCATGGCTTGTTCGACGGCCGATTGGCGGTGCGGCGACGCTCAGCAATATATGAAGGTCTCGGCATCGACCAGGCCGGACCAACCGCCAGCGGCGGACTGGAGTTTCGTCAAGGAACGCTGCGGGTCATAGCCCGCCCAGATGTCGCCGGACTCAATTGGCAGCACAACCCGAGTCACGCGAAAGCGAGCCCCGTCCTTCTCGAGCACGATGGGTGTCTCATCGTCTTCGTCAAGCAGTCGACTCAAATCACTGTCAGGTTCAATACGGATCGTTCTTGGTGCCGGCATGATCGAGAGACTCGCATTTCACTTGAAACTCGCGACAATTTCGATTCCAGACCGAACCTGGGCGCGCAAACGGGCTCAGCATCAAGTATGCCTCACGATCCGGCATGCTGGCGCCTCTG
This sequence comes from uncultured Chloroflexia bacterium, assembly GCA_963728335.1. Classification (GTDB taxonomy): domain Bacteria; phylum Chloroflexota; class Chloroflexia; order Thermomicrobiales; family Thermomicrobiaceae; genus CALAGB01. Next base: position 546,255 of record CAVSJP010000002.1, on the reverse strand, counting down.
CTGGCGTGAGGGGAGGCAGAACCATCGCTCATTGGGACGAAACCGTGTCCTCTTCCTGAGGTGGAACCCCGGTCGAAAGTGCAGCGGCCAGTTCGACCAATCTCTGAAGGCCGGCGCACGTGCCGGTCAGGGATCGTGGTTGAGGTGCCCGTCGGGTTGACGGTGCCGCGGAGAAAGCGGGAGAACAATGACCATGCCGGTAACCACACTTGACTCGCGGTACAGCGCTGCGAACGCGAGCGCGACGGATTGGGACGAGACACGACAGGCGATCGAGACGGCCGAGATCTTCTGGATCTCCACCGTGCGCGCGGATGGCCGGTCGCACGTTACGCCGCTCGTTGCCGTTTGGTTGGACGACGCGTTGCACTTCAGCACGGGATCGACCGAGCAGAAAGCCGCTAACCTGCGCCAGAACCCGCACGTTGTCTTGACGACCGGCTCCAACCAGTGGAACAAAGGACTCGACGTCGTTGTCGAGGGCGACGCCGTTCAGGTGACCGATCACGGCCAGCTGACCCGCCTGGCTGAGGCGTGGGCTCGCAAATGGGATGGGCGTTTCTGCTATGAGGTCCGTGACGGCGGCTTCTTCGACGACGAGCTCATCCCGGTCTTTTCCGTCGCCCCAACCAAGGTGCTGGCCTTTCGTAGAGGCACGTTCAGTCACACCCGGCATCGGTTCGCGCGCTCCTGAGCCAGCACGAGGGGCGTCGTATGGTCTTGTCCGGCAGGTCGACTCAACTTGTCGCCGCTGTCACGGGCTTACGTTTCAAACCGGCAGCGTGATCACGTCGCGGACGAGAACCGGATCACGATGGGGAGGGAGTCGCGACCCCAATCATCCAGATTGTTGCCCTCGCGGTACTTCTCGACCAGAAGCTCGCGCGCACGCCGGTCCTCGACCGTATCCGGCTCGACGACCTGGGCCATGCCGCTGTACGTCTCACCGCCCAGTTCGACCGAGACGTCCGCGTTCACCTGGAGATTCTTTACCCAATCGGATCGGTCGCGCCCGCCTGACATCAGATACATGGCCCCGTCCTGGACGGCGAACCAGATCTCGATCCGATGCGGGCGACCAGTCTGACGCCCGTTGGTCGTCAAATAGGCGTACGGCTCGCTGGCCCACCGCTCCAGCCACTCGTGCACAGCTTGCGTTGTGTCGGTCAACGTTCACCTCTCCTCGATGTCCGCTCCGGGTGCCGTGCATAGCATATGCCTTTTCAGACACACGATGACTCGGATATTTGACCATAGCCGGGCGGTCCTCGGCAGCTATCCACACGGATGAGTGCATAGCCAGGCACACACATATCCACGCACAGTGATTTCTCCGTATTTCACCGGCGATTGAACCCCATAACGGACCGAACATCGACCTTGTTGTTGCCCGGAGAGTGCAGTATAGTGCACTCATGGAACGTGATGATCGCGACCGGCAAAGTACGCGGGCATTGGCGCAGGCGATCGGGACCCGGGTCAGGCATGAGCGGCAGGCACGGCGCTGGACGCTCGATCAGCTGGCCGCGGTGGCTGGGGTGAGCCGCAGGATGCTCATCAACGTCGAGCAGGGTGATGCCAACCCCAGCGTGGCGACCCTGCTGAAGATCAGCGATGCGCTGGGTATTGGACTACCGGCGTTGGTGGCGCCACCGGAACCCAGCCCGCTCAAGGTAACCCGGCATGGCGATGGGGCCGTCCTCTGGCGCAGCGAGTCCGGCGGACAGGGCGTGCTGGTGGCCGGTACCGAACCACCGGACGTGGTCGAACTGTGGGACTGGACTCTGGCTCCAGGAGATACGCACACCAGCGAGGCGCACACGGCCGGCACGAAGGAACTCGTGCAGGTTCTGCAGGGCACGATCACCGTCCAGATTGCCGATCAGTCAGTCACGCTCGATGCTGGCGACGCGGTTGCGTTCGCCGGCGACGTCGCGCATTCCTACTCCAATCCGGGGACGCACTCGGCGAAGTTCTGCCTGGCCGTCTTCGAACCCGGAGTGGGGGCGAGGTTCCCGTTGGAGGTTGTCGATGCCTGATCTCAGCCTGCTCCAGACGTTTCTCGCCGGTGCCTCTGTTGACTCAGCCGTCTTCACGCTGCGACCCGACTACCGTGCCCTGCTGCTGGCTGTCGACGGAATCGTCCCGGGTCCCAGCGACCAGACGAGCGAGGCGCTGCTCGAGTCGGCGGAGGCGACAGCCATCGAGGTGCTCGGCGACCGGCCGGTGGCGGATATCCCGCACGTGGCAGCCTGGCGCGACGCGTATCGGGCGTTCGGCGTCAAGCCGCAGCGCACCCGCAACAGCCTGGAGGCGCTCCTGCGCCGCGCGGCGAACGGGCTTCCCCGGGTGAACCGGCTCACTGATATCTACAACGCGGTCTCGGTGCTACACCAGATTCCGCTCGGCGGTGAGGATCTGGCCCGCTACACGGGTGCGCCACGGCTGATCCGCGCTACAGGTACGGAGCCGTTCGATACCGTGGCCAATGGGGCTGACGTGGTCGAGTATCCCGAACCAGGAGAAGTGGTCTGGTGCGATGATGCTGGCGTGACCTGCCGCATCTGGAACTGGCGTCAGGCGCGTCGCACCCAGCTCAGCGACGACACGACCTCGGCGCTGTTCATCCTCGATGCGCTCAATCCAGTGACTGATCAGGAGCTTCACGCCACCGCGGACGACCTGGTCGGTCACCTGTTCCAGCTCGGGCACGACGTCCAGGTAGCCCGTCGCCTGCTGGCCGTAGGCACGGTGCCCAACGCCGATGCCTGACGGGCTCCATCACTCGTCTCGCCCGGTCACAGCCCAACGTAATGTGCCAGGTGCTGGCCGGTGAGGGTGGATCGGTCGGCGATCAGGTCCGCGGGCGTGCCCTCGAAGACGATCCGGCCGCCGTCGTGCCCGGCGCCGGGGCCGAGGTCGATGATCCAGTCGGCGTGCGCCATGACGCCAAGGTGGTGCTCGATCACAATGACTGATTTGCCGGAGTCGGCCAGCCGGTCGAGCAGCCCAAGCAGGTGCGCCACGTCGGCGAGGTGCAAGCCGTTGGTGGGCTCGTCAAGGACGTAGACGCCGCCCTTTTCACCCATGTGCGTGGCCAGTTTGAGCCGCTGCCGCTCGCCGCCGGAGAGCGTCGTGAGCGGTTGTCCCAGGCTGAGGTAGCCGAGCCCGACATCGGCGAGCCGCTGGAGGATGGCGTGTGCCGCGGGCGTGCGCGCATCTCCAGCACCGAAGAACTCCTCGGCCTCGGTCACCGGCATCGCCAGGACCTCGCTGATGTCGCGCCCACCGAGTTTGTACTCCAGCACTGACGCGTCGTACCGCTTCCCCTCGCACACCTCGCAGATCGACGTGACGCCGGCCATCATCCCCAGGTCGGTGTAGATAACGCCAGTGCCGTTGCAGTTGGGACAGGCGCCCTCGGAGTTGGCGCTGAAGAGCGCCGGCTTCACGCCGTTGGCCTTCGCGAACGCCGTGCGGATCGGGTCGAGCAGACCGGTATACGTCGCCGGATTGCTCCGCCGCGAGCCACGGATTGGTGTCTGGTCGATCGACATCACCCCATCGCGGCCCGACACTGAGCCGTGGATCAACGAGCTCTTGCCCGATCCGGCCACACCTGTCACCACCACCAGCACGCCGAGCGGGATATCGACGTCGACGCCCTTGAGATTGTGGGTACTGGCGCCGCGGATCTCCAGCTTGCCTCTTGGCGTCCGCACCGTCTGCTTGAGCGTCGCCCGGTCACCGAGATGCCGGCCGGTGAGCGTGCCACTTGCCCGCAGACTCTCCACCGTTCCCTCGAAGACCACCTCGCCACCGGCGGTGCCGGCCCTGGGTCCCAGGTCGACGACGTGGTCGGCAATAGCGATCGTCTCTGGCTCGTGCTCCACCACCAGCACCGTGTTGCCCTTGTCTCGCAGCCGCAGTAGCAGATCGTTCATCTTCTGGACATCGTGTGGATGCATGCCGATCGTCGGCTCGTCGAACACGTAGGTCACATCGGTAAGCGCCGAGCCGAACTGGCGGATCATCTTGACGCGCTGCGCCTCGCCCCCCGAGAGCGTGCCCGACGGCCGGTCGAGCGAGAGGTAGCCCAGTCCGATCTGCGCGAATGAATCGAGTGACTCCTGCAGCGCCGCCAGCAATGGCGCCACGGACGGCTCGTCTAGCCCGCGTATCCACTCAGCCAGATCGCTGATCTGCATGGCGCAGGCATCGGCGATGTTGATCCCGGCGATCTTCGACGATCTGGCCGCCTCGCTGAGCCGGGTGCCGCCGCAGTCCGGGCATGCCTGGAACGTGACCGCCCGCTCCACGAAGGCCCGCAGGTGTGACTGCAATGTCTCCCGGTCCTTGTCCAGGATCCGCGCCTGCACCCGATTGATCAGCCCCTCGTAGGTCTGGTTCACGCCCTCCACCTTCACCCTGATCGGCTCGTGATAGAGGAAGTTGTGAAGTTCTTTCTTACTGAAGTCGCGGATCGGCTTGTCCGGGTTGAGGATGCCCGAGCGAGCGTAGAGCCGACCGTTCCAATTGTCGGGCGTGTAGCCCGGGACGAGGATCGCGCCCTCGGCGAGCGATTTGGAGTCGTCGAACAGCTGTGTCAGGTCGATGTCGGAGACGGTGCCGCGGCCCTCACAGCGCGGGCACATGCCGCCGGTGCGGTTGAAGGTCACCTTCTGCGCCCTGGCATTGGCGCGTTCGACCGTGATCGCGCCGCTCGCGTGGACGGAGGGGACGTTGAAGGAGAAGGCGCCGGGCGGGCCGATGTGCGGTTGCCCGAGGCGGCTGAAGAGGATGCGGAGCATGGCGTGGGCGTCGGTAACGGTGCCGACCGTGGAACGGGCATTCGCCCCCATGCGCTCCTGGTCGACGATGATGGCGGTGGTCAAGCCGTCGAGGACGTCGACCTCGGGTCGCGCCAGTGTCGGCATGAAGCCCTGGACAAAAGCGCTGTAGGTCTCGTTGATCAGCCGTTGCGACTCGGCGGCGATGGTGCCGAAGACCAGCGAGCTCTTGCCCGAGCCGGAGACGCCGGTGAAGACGGTCAGGCGGCGTTTCGGGATCTCGATGCTGATGTTCTTCAGGTTGTTCTCGCGCGCGCCATGCACGCGGATCATTCCGTGGCTGTCGGCGATGTGCTGCGTGGGCGCCTGCGTGTCCGTCCTCATGGCCATGCTCGTGTCTCCATCTGTGCGTCGGGCCGACTTCGCGATCTCAACCGGGGTTCGTTGCCTCGATCTTACCAATTATGCCCTGTACGTACATGTAATTCGTCGCTGTGGTCGCAGCCGCCCCGCGATCAGAGCCGGTCCGATCAGCAGCACGTTGCCCTCTATGGTTCTGACGAATGAAGAGCGGGAAATGTGACGAATCTTGAGAGCGGCCGACGGGTCACGGAACCTGGGGAGACACCAGACTCGATACGGTGGTGAGGGGACACACGGATGGGAGACCTTCGTTGCCCTGCGGCGAACGACACGAATGCGAGGGGAGTGACGAACAGGACCTTCTGGTCGTGGCCGGCGGCGGACGTGTCAGGCACGATGACAATCGCCTAGGTAGTCGCCGGACCCGTACTGATGATTGAGATGACGTGAAAAACGATCTATCTGGTTCTCTCCACCTCCTCGCATGTGAGCGCGTTCGATGCGCTGAGATGTGGGCGAGAGATCGGCATAGTGTCCTCTTGGGCTTTAGGGACGCCGGGTTCCGTTTTAGATCGACCGCGCCGTGCATCGACGACAACGATCTCGTCAAGCAAGCGTCAGTTTCAACCTTAACATTGAGAAGGAATCATCAATGATTCGTGCCACTGTCGTCGCCTGTGTCGCACTCCTGTGTCTCGCCGGGTGCGGTAATGTGGAACACGGGACGACCGTGACGTCCTCGTCCGCGCTGGCTCCGTCGGCGGTCCCAACCATGGTGGAATCCCCTTCTCCCACGGCCCCGCCGCTTCCAACCGCGACACCTATGCCAACCGCCACGCCATTCCCCACGGCCACGCCGCTTCCGATGCCGACCGCTACTCCCACCCTAACCCGAATACCAATTCAGACTCCACGTCCGATCCCCACTCCGGCACCGACACCTTCGGCGACGTCTGCCGTGGCCCCGTCGCCAGCAGCCTCACCCACCGTTAGCGACAGCGTTACGCCAGTATCGACGTACAAGGTTCAAGCTGAGTTTGCCACGGACGTCACGAAGGATTATCAACCATTCGACCCGAAAACGGTCTTTTCGAGCACTGATAAATGGATCTATCTCGTATACACGGTCGCCAATGTTCCGACAAACGCGACTTTTGAGGTTGGGTGGGTCGCCGTTGATGTGCCGGAGTACGCGCACAATTACGAGTTCTTGCGCGACCATTGCGATTGCCATTACGACTTTAGTGCTGACCGGACGGGGTTCTTCGCGCTCGGGAGCCCTACGGGTGGATACTTCGCCGGCTCATATCGCGCCTACCTCTATCTCAATGGCGCGCTGATCGGAATCTACCCCTTTGAGATCAAATGACGACTGAGGTTCGTCCATGTTTAGACGCGTGCGCGCAGGTTACCGGGCCCGATCTACCTCGCACGGTCACGCGTGTTGAGCTGATCACCCATCAGCAGTCGAACACTGACCAGCAGATGTCGTTTCGCAGTCGCTGATCGTCCAGGACCAGATCGCGAATCGCATCGGGCAGCTGGTCGCGCTGCCAGCGGCACTCGAGCAAGCCGGAACGCGCGCTCTCACCGTCAGGGGTAGCCGCGCGCGCTGCCTTGATCGCGTACGCCGCGGCGCCGAGCTCGTGCGCGGCGACGTGTGCCACCGCGGCGGCCTGTCCTGCAGCATATGCGGCGTGCCGAGCGGCTCCGCTCAGCTCTCGCGCCGCAGCCATCGCATGGCCAGCCGCCGCGCGGGCGTGGGACATGGTGACCTCGCCGCGCGCCCATGCCCGAGCCTGCTCAATGGCGTGACGAGGCCGCGGGTCCGAGGGCTGCGCCGACTCGAACAGGTGTAGGACGTGCTCCGCACACGCCGCCGCCCACAAGGCGAGCAGCTGATGGTCCCGATCCGTGAGCGTCCCACCACGACGGATGGTGATGAACCGCGCGTCCCGCTCTTTGGGCAGGATCATTTCGCGGCTCCCTCCAGTGTCAGCCAATGTATGAGCATCGCAGACCTCCAGTGAGACATCTCTATTGCTACCGTCAAGACGCCCGAAGTTAAGCGTATTTGTGTCGGAGTCGCCAGTTCGGTCGCCGCGCAGCAGCCTCTACCCGCCCGCTATCTCCACCACCACGCCCTCGTCGGCCCGTAGCTCGATCTCGCCGTCGACCACTTCGCCCTCACGATCGAGCTGAGTCGTGAGGGTGACCGTGCCATGCTCGCCGGGCTGCAGCGTGAACTGATGCGGCTCATGCCCGAGGTTCAGCACGATCAAGAAGCGGCGATCGGCGTCGCGACGCTCATAGGCCAGCAGGTCGTCGTGGACGCCGCGCGGGGCGTAGGCGCCGACGGCCAGCGCCGGCTCCTTGCGGCGCAGCTCGATCAGTTGGCGATAGAGGGACAGCATCGAAGACGGCTCGTCGCGTTCAGTTGCCACGTTGAACCGTTGGTAGTCGTCGGCGAGCGGCAGCCAGGGGATAGCGTCGCTGAAGCCCGCCTGCGGACTGGCGTCCCACTGCATCGGCGTCCGCTCCGGGTCGCGCCCGAGGCCGATGCCGGGCACGTTCTTCTCGAAAGGGTCCTGTACCGCACCGGGCGGAATCGGCACGTCATGCATGCCGATCTCATCGCCGTAGTAGATGGTAGGCGTGCCGCGCAGGGTGAGCAGCAGCATGGTGGCCACCCGTGCTTGCTCCGGACCAACCCGGCTGGCGATGCGGTGCCGGTCGTGGTTGCCGAGTACCCAGTTCGGCCAGGCGCCATCCGGCAGCAGCCCCTCGTAGGTGTCGACCAGCGCCGCGATGTCGGTTGCGCGCCAGGGAGTCAGGATCAGGTGGAAATTCGCTGGGAGGTGCACGCCGCTGTTGTTCTCTCCGTAGTAGCGCACCAGGCGTTCGAGCGGGAGGTACAGTTCGCCGATCATCAACTGGTTGGGATAGTCGTCCATCACCCGGCGCAGGTCGCGCACGACGTCGTGGATCTCCGGCCGGTCGGTTGAATAGACCGACAGCAGCGAGAAATAGGGTCCCTGGTCCGGGGTGTAGTTGGGGTTCGGCGGGTTGTCGCGGAATGCCTCGTCTTTCATGACCTGGCGCAGGGCGTCGACGCGGAAGCCGTCGACCCCGCGGTCGAGCCAGAAGCGGAGCACGTCGAGCATGGCGTTCCGCACGTCAGGATTGCGCCAGTTGAGGTCGGGCTGCTCCTTGAGGTAGGCATGGTAGTAGTACTGGCTGGTCTGTGGATCCCATTCCCAGGCGCCGCCGCCGAACGAGCTCAGCCAGTTGTTTGGCGGGCCGCTGTCTGGCGCCGCATCGCGCCAGATGTACCAGTCCCGCTTGGGATTGTCGCGCGAGGATCTGGACTCCAGAAACCAGGGATGCTGGTCAGAGCTGTGGTTGGGGACGTAGTCCAGTAGCAGGCGCAGGTCGCGCTCGTGAGCGGCGGCAATTAGCCGGTCGAAGTCTTCGAGCGTGCCAAACATCGGATGGATGGCCGTGTAGTCGCTGACGTCGTAGCCGAAATCGGCCATGGGTGACGGGTAGATCGGCGAGATCCAGACGGCGTCGGCGCCCAGCCACCGCACGTAATCCAGGCGAGCGGTGATACCGGGAAGGTCTCCAACGCCGTCACCGTTACTATCCTGAAACGAACGGGGGTAGATCTGATAGATGATTCCGCGCTGCCACCACTCGTACTGGTCCGTCATCCGTTGCCCTCTCTAATCGCCTCACCACCTGCGACGTTCGCAGCCGTGCCCGCAATCCACAGCAACCCCGGCGTGATGCGTGCCACCGCAGGGAAGGTGCGACCGATGATGGAAACAGACGACGGAGTTAGGAACCGGGTGGGCGGCGCGAGCCCTAACCGACCGCCTGCTTCACCAGCGAGATGATCCGGTCTTCTTCGGCGGCGGTCAACTCCTTCAGCGCGAAGGAGGTGGGCCACATCGAACCATCGTCAAGGTTCGCCTTGTCGCTGAAGCCGAGCGTCGCGTATCTCGACTTGAACTTCTGCGCGCTCTGGAAGAAGCAGATGACGTTGCCGTCCTTGGCGTACGCGGGCATCCCGTACCAGGTCCGCGGCGAGAGGTCCGGCGCGCTGGCTCTGATGATGGTATGGAGACGCTCGGCCATGGTGCGATCCGGTTCCGGCATCTCGGCGATCTTGGCGAGCACGTCGCGTTCGCCGTCCTCCTTGCTCGCCTGCTTGCCGCGTTGGGCGGCCGTCTTCATCTCCCTGGCGTGCTCCCGCATCGCGTCCCGTTCCTCATCCGTGAAACTCTCGGATGTCTCACGGCCAGTATTCGTGGTGGACCGCCGCGTGCCGGGCTTGGTGGATTTCTTCTCAGCCATGACGATTCCTCCTGATTGTGCTCATCGTACTTCCACCTCTATTCGTGAGCCATCGTCGTTCACGGTCGCGCATCGGCTCACCACCCCTGACCGGCGACCTGTTTGGTGGTGACATTGAGGCGATTCCAGACATTGGTGACGGCGATGGCCAGGACCAGCGCTCCCAACTCGCGCTCGTCGAAGTGCTTCGCGGCCTCGTGCCAGATCTCGTCCGGGACCGGGTCGGACCGGTTGCTCATGCGAGTGACGGCCTCAGTGAGCGCCAGCGCGGCTCGCTCGGCGTCCGAAAAGTACGGAGCGTCGCGCCAGGCCGCCACCGCGAAGAGCCGCTCGTCGGTTTCACCCAGCTTGCGGGCAGCCGGCAGGTGAAGCATGGTGCAGACCGAGCAGCCATTGATTTGACTGGCCCGGAGATGGACGAGCCCCAGCATCGTGGGTGGAATGCCGCTCTCGGTGACGACTCTCCCCAGCGATGTGAGCGCGTCGACTGCGCCGGGCACGACCGAGGCCGGGTTGGCCATTCGCGCCTGCATTGGGGTTGTTTGCATGGTGCCCTCTCTCGAGTATTGCTCCGTGTTGGAGACGCGATAGCCGGCATCTCCGCCGCATATACAACCGGTTTTGCCGGTCTATCTTCATGACGGATCGTGAGCGGGAAATGTGACAGATGCATCGGAACGACTGGCCGAATTGCAGAACCGGGTGGATTTGAGACGTCTGTAGGGATGTCCTGGTCGGACTCATCTCCATGCGGCTAACGGCCGGCGCGATCATCGGCATTTGGTTTTGTGATTCAGCTGATCAGCGGTGTCGGAAGCATGGGCGACATGCTGCTGATATGCTCTGTCGAGAACGGAATCGGATGTATGATGAGCCGGTCGATCGTCGTTATTGGAAAAGACATGCTCTTGCGCGGTTGAGCACTTGGGAGTAGCTATCGTGGCCCATCCACTACCACCCAAACCAGAATCGCATCAAGGTGAAACGCACCGGTCCGATCTCGGTGGGCGGCTGAACTGGTTGAGAGCGGGAGTGCTTGGCGCGAACGACGGCCTCACGTCAACCGCCGGCGTCGTGGTCGGTGTAGCCGGAGCCACGTCGACACTCGCAACGATCATTACCGCCGGAGTGGCCGCGCTTGTGGCAGGCGCTCTCTCAATGGCAGGCGGAGAGTACGTCTCGGTGAGCACGCAGCGGGATACCGAGATGGCCGCCCTTACCCTCGAACGCTGGGAGCTGGCAAATCTGCCCGAGCAGGAAGAGATTGAGCTTGCCCGTCTGTATCGAGCACGCGGCCTCTCCGAGGAAACTGCCCAGCAAGTTGCCCGTGAACTGACCGCGGGCGACGCCCTTCACGCGCACGCTGAGGCCGAACTCGGGGTCAATCCCAACGAGTTGACCAACCCCTGGCACGCCGCCGGTGCGTCCTTTCTCGCGTTCGCCATCGGTGGGCTGATCCCGCTGTTGGCGATTTTGGTCCCGCTCGAGGGCTGGCGAATCGTGATGAGCGTGGTCGCCGTGATCGTTGGCCTGGCGCTCACCGGGTATCTGAGCGCCCGCCTCGGGAGTGCCCCGTCACGGCCGGCGATCATTCGCAACGTTGCCGTCGGTAGCCTGACCATGGCCATCACCTTCGGAGTTGGCAAACTCACTGGCGGCCTCGTCGGATGACGGAGCCGGACGACCCGTCACTCACGTGAAGGTTCGGCACGCGTGAGTGGGCTCGCGCACCACGCGGATCTCGTATCGAGTGAGTATGGTCCTGGGGAACAGCGGGGGACGCTGGTAATTCCGGCTCTTTCACCGTTCAGAACGCGCGAGACGACGGCGGCGAACCGGTAGAGGCTTGCGCATCTCGGCTCGTTGGGTGCGAATTCTCTCGACGAGCCGTCCCGGCCCGTTACTGTTTGCGGTGAAAGCGATTGACCATGATAGATTCAGGAGCATTCGAACCGGATCTGACGAAGTGGGACGCCTGGCACCCGACCGAGGTGGCGCAGATCTTTGCCGGAATCCAGTCACCCTGGTATGTCACCGCCGGTTGGTCCATTGATCTCTTTCTCGGTGGGCAGCGACGTGTGCACGAGGACCTCGAGGTGGCGGTCCCGCATGACCAGTTCGCCGAGGTCGTGGCCGTGCTCGCTGGCTTCGAGCTCTTCCTGCCCATGGGCGGACCGGGCAACGGCCTGGTCTCCCCGTTCGATGAGGCTGGTGATTTCGATGAAGAGCACCACCAGACCTGGGTAAGGGAGCCAAGCACTGGCCGGTGGTGTCTGGATATCTTCCGAGATCCCTCCGATGGCGACATCTGGATCTGTCGTCGCGACCGGCGAATCCAACGCCCATACCACGAGGTCATCGAATTTACTCCGGATGGCATCCCTTACTCATGCCCGGAGGTGACATTGCTCTTCAAAGCGAAGCACGCACATTTGCCGAAGAACCAGGGGGACTTTGCCGCGGCCCTCCCGCGACTCGAGCGGGCACGTCGTCGCTGGTTGCGCGAATCGATTGAGCTCGTCCACCCTGGGCACCCGTGGCTTGCCATGCTGACCGAGTGACGGATGCCACTCGTTTTCGGGGTCTCATGCATAACTATCTTCAGCAAAACACGGGCGAGCCCAGAAGGCTCGCCCTCTCGCTCTGCGATTATCGCATCGAACCTAGTCGTCGGCCGCGGTGGCATATGACTGTGCGACCTGTCCCTGAGTGGTCAGGTCGAAACGGTCGAGGCTCATCACCTTGTTCCACGCGGCGACGAAGTCGCGCACGAACTTCTCGTGCGCGTCGTCACAGCCGTAGACCTCGGCGATGGCGCGCAGCTGGGAGTTCGAACCGAAGACGAGGTCGACGGACGAGGCAGTCCACTTCAGATTGCCCGTGGCGCGATCTCGCCCCTCGTACAGATGCTCGTCAGAGTCGGATTGCGTCCACTCCGTGCTCATGTCGAGCAGGTTCACGAAGAAGTCGTTGGTGAGCTGCCCGGGCCGATCGGTGAAGACGCCCTGCTTCGACTGCTCGAAGTTGGCGTTCAGCGCGCGCATACCGCCGACCAGCACCGTCATCTCCGGAGCCGTCAGCATCAGCATATAGGCCCGGTCTACCAGCTTGGTGGGCGGTGACACCACCTGTCCGGGGCGAAGATAATTGCGGAATCCGTCGGCGGTCGGTTCGAGTACCTCAAAGGACTCGAGGTCAGTCTGCTCCTGCGAGGCGTCGGTGCGACCCGGCGTGAATGGCACCGTGATGTCGTACCCGGCGTCTTTCGCCGCTCGCTCGACGGCGGCGCACCCCGCCAGCACGATCAGGTCAGCCAGCGAGACCTTCTTTCCGCCGGACTGAGCGCTGTTGAAGTCCTGCTGGATCCGCTCGAGGGTCCGCAGCGTCTCGGCCAGCTTGGCCGGTTCGTTGACTTCCCAGCTCCGCTGCGGCTCGAGGCGAATCCGCCCGCCGTTGGCCCCGCCACGCTTGTCGGTGCCGCGGAAGCTGGAGGCCGCACCCCAGGCCGTAGCGACCAGCCGGGGGATCGACTGTCCCGACGCCAGGATCTTGCCCTTGAGAGCGGCGATGTCGTCGTCGTCGATCATCGCATGGTCCACCGCGGGGACAGGGTCCTGCCACAGCTGCGGCTCCGGAATCCACGGACCGAGATAGCGCGAGACCGGTCCCATGTCGCGATGCAGCAGCTTATACCACGCCCTGGCGAACGCCTCTTCCAATTCTTCCGGATGCTCGTAGAAGCGCTTCGCGATCGGTGCGTAGATTGGATCGATCTTCAGCGCGATGTCGGTCGTCAGCATCATGGGTGCGTGCCGCTTCGACGGATCGTGCGCGTCGGGCACCGTGTTCTGAGCTTCGGGGTTCGTAGGTGTCCACTGATAGGCACCAGCCGGACTCTTGGTCAGCTCCCAGTCGTACTCGAACAGGTTGGCCAGGAACCCGTTGTCCCACTTCGTCGGGTTCTTGGTCCAGGCGCCTTCGAGTCCGCTGGTCATCGCGTCGTCACCCTTGCCGGTGCCGTAGCTGTTCTTCCAGCCAAGGCCTTGCTCCTCAACGGGGGCGGCCTCCGGCTCGGGTCCGATGTACTCCGCGCTGACGGCGCCGTGCGTCTTGCCGAAGGTGTGACCACCGACGATGAGGGCCAGCGTCTCCTCGTCATTCATCGCCATGCGGCGGAACGTTTCGCGAATGTCCCGGGCGGCCGCCAGGGGATCCGGCACACCGTTGGGACCCTCGGGGTTCACGTAGATCAAGCCCATCTGCACCGCGGCCAGTGGGTTGGCGAGATCCCGATCCCCGCTGTAGCGCTCATCCCCGAGCCAGGTGTCCTCGGACCCCCAGAAGATCTCGTCGGGCTCGTAGATGTCGTGTCGTCCGAAGCCAAATCCGAACGTCTTGAACCCCATCGACTCCATCGCCACGTTGCCGGTGAAGATCAACAGATCGGCCCAGGAGAGCTTGCGGCCGTACTTCTGTTTGATCGGCCAGAGCAGGCGACGGGCCTTGTCGAGGTTCGCGTTGTCGGGCCAGCTGTTGAGGGGGGCGAAGCGCTGTGCGCCGCTGCCGCCGCCGCCGCGGCCGTCCGCGATGCGGTAGGTGCCCGCGGCGTGCCAGCTCATGCGGATGAAGAGTGGCCCGTAGTGGCCATAGTCCGCCGGCCACCAGTCCTGCGACGTCGTCATCAGGTCCATGAGGTCCTGCTTCAAGGCGTCGAGGTCGAGGTCCTTGAACGCTTCGGCGTAGTCGTAGTCCTCGCCCATGGGATTGGACAGGGGCGAGTGCTGGTGGAGAACCGAGAGGTCCAGCCGATTCGGCCACCAATCACGGATCGTCCTGGGTCGCTGCTGCTTCGGAGTTGGGGAGGGCATCCCCGGATTCTCACTGTCACTGCCACCTGCAGTCATGTCCTTCGTCTCAGACACGTCAGTCCTGCTCCTCTCGTGGTGTTTCCGTTGAATGGCAACCGGCTGGTGCTCCGGATCCAAAGTTTGCGTCACCCCGATAATGTCACATGCTGCGTGCCGACGTGAACTCGCGAGATGAAACCAGAGATGACGTCAATACTCCGTGTTCGTTTCGTCCTCAATACCTGCCGATGCGCGATAGCGCGTCCACCCGCTCTGATGACACATATTGGTATCAAGCATGCTGCGGCGCGGTCCAATTGTAAACCGCCTGAATGACGTATTGATAATGATTCGCGAATTGGCAGCGGGGTGGTTGCGTCGCGAGACGCGGTCCGGGATCTCACTCGGGGCTGTCGGGTACAGCGGAGTAGGTACACCGTGAAGCGCCGCCGGTGCGTACGGTACGGCATGCGGGAGACTCCAGGGATCGCCAAAACATCGTGCCGGATGCGAGTCACGAGCCGCGAGAGCGCCAGACTGTCTACGCTCAACCCACGGTCCACGACCGACTAAGAAGACCAATGACCAAACGCAGAGTCGTGTGACTCTACCGGACCCCAAAATCTCTACCTTTGAACGCGAATGAGCAGAATTTCGCCCTGTTGGGCTTGATGGTCGGTCTGAACGTAACCCATGACCTGGGTGCCATCAGGACTCCAGGTCGAATCAGCTGCGAGCAGCGGATTGCGAGAATATTCTGCGTGTCCAGGTACATTGAAATAGGTGAGGCGGCGCTTGTTGGTTCCATCGGCATCCATGAGCCAATAATCGGTGCCGGAATTTGGCTCGTCCACCGAACTCATAAACACCAGGGTATCTCCCGCCGGATTGAGTTCAGCATGTTCGTTATATCCGCTATCGGTGAGCTGCTCAACGGAACTATTCACGAGATTCATGCGATAGATGTCCGTGTCCTGAAATAGTGGTCGTCCAAGCAATTTTGCGTCCATGTTGCTGGTAAAGTACAGCCACTGGTTATCCGGAGAGATCCCGTGATTTTCGTAGAACGCCTGTCCGCCCGGCTGGAAATACTTGATATTTGAAATTGCGGGAACCGCGCCATCTGAGAAGTCGGCCACCGCAAGTTCCCAATATCCATACTCCTGATATTCACCCGAAGAACTGGCTCTCGCAGTCATTTGGCTCCAGGAGAGTTTGGTCCCGTCAGGTGAAAAATGAGGATGGAGAAGTCCTTCATCAGGACCGTCCGGAAGTGAAACGAGTTGCTGGGCATCACTTCCATCAGGCCGAATAATCCACAAATCATCTCGTATGCCGATGCCCGGTGTGAGAGCCGTAGGGCGCAAATGACCCGGTTTTGCCGCTTGAAAGACGATCCATTGGCCACTCGGGTCCCAGGCAGGATTGCCATTCGAGATGTGCGGAATGGCTGGATTGCGACAAGTGACGCAGTTTTCGCCTGATCCGTCCGGATTCATCGTAAAAACTTCGTAATGGTTCTTGGTGATTTGGTGGTCAAATGCAATCAGATTGTTGGCAACCGACCAGTCAACTCGTCCGCCGTTTACTTTTATCATCTGGACGTTCAAAGAAGGAAAAGGGAAATAGGGGAAATTTGCAGAGGATGCCCAATCTGGGTGTAACCCTGTGGAGAGTAAAACAAGAGGTAAGATAAGAGCGACAAACGCTTCTTTGGCAAATGGCTTTCTCACAGCGCTCATTATACTCTGGGCTGACTGATCGGCGCAGATATTCGACCGAACGGCATCGCGGTCGCCTACGACGAGGGCGACGCCGGCGGGCTGACGACAGTCGCTCCGACTCACTCGCGGTCGTCATGCTGGTCGAGCTCTATATCGACAACTCACTGCTCCCGTGCCCGATTGACACCGGCTCGTGCAGCCGCTACAAGGGCGGATACAGGATCGCGGTCTGGGCGATCCTGACCATCCCGAGTAAGGAGCCGCAATGAACGCGGGTGCAACGAGCCAATTCCCGCCGATCTTCGACGGGCACAACGACACGATCATCAGCCTGGCCGGCCAGGGCTTCGACGGCCCCGGCGGAAGGTCGTTCTTCGAGCGAGCCGATAAGGGCCACATCGACCTGCCGCGCGCGCGCGAGGGCGGCCTGGGCGGTGGCTTCTTTGCCGTGCTGGCGCAGGCCAAGAAGCGCGAGGCGTCCAAGGTGTCAGGCGACCGTGATATCGACGACGTCGGCAAGGGGTTCGCGTCGGAGGGCGGCTGGCCACCGCCGATTCCGCTGGAGGAGGCGCAGTCCGACGCCTTGATGCGACTCGGCAAGCTCTTCGAACTGGAACGCGATTCAAACGGTCAGTGCAAGATCGTGCGCTCGGCCGCCGAGCTGCAGCACTGCCTCGATACCGGCATCTTCGCCATCGAACTGCACTTCGAAGGCGCCGACCCGCTCGATCCGGACGGCCAGGCGCTGGAGGTTTTCTACGCGGCCGGGCTGCGCTCGGTCGGTCTCACCCATTTTCGCCGGAACATCTACGCCGCCGGGGTGCCAAACGTCTTCCCGGCGACACCCGACATCGGTGATGGGCTGACCGATGCTGGCAAGGAGCTGATTCGTCAGCTCAATCGACGGCGCGTTCTCGTCGATCTCTCTCACGCCAACGAGAAGACCTTCTGGGATGTGGCCCGCATCTCCGACGCGCCACTGGTGGCGACTCACTCCAACGCCTGGTCGGTCTCGAACGCGCCGCGCAATCTGACCGATAAGCAACTGGAGGCGATCCGCGACAGCCAGGGCATTGTCGGCCTGAACTATCACGTCGGCTTCCTGCGCCCGGACGGCGAGATCAATCCGGATACGCCTCTCTCGGTGATGGTCGATCACATGGATCACCTGGTCGAGAAGATGGGGATCGACTGCGTCGGGCTCGGCTCCGACTTCGACGGGGCGATGATGCCGAACGAGCTGAAGGACGCGGCCGGCCTGCCGAGACTGATGCAGGCACTCCAAGATCGGGGCTACGATGACCCGGCGTTGAAGAAGATCGCTCACGGCAACTGGGTGCGCGTATTTGGCGAGACCTGGGGCGAATAGGAAAGGAAACACCCGTGAAGATCTACATGTCGATCGATATTGAAGGGGTCGCCGGCGTGGTCGACCGGAACCACGGGAACATCAATGCCGGGGGCGAGTTCGAGCTTGGTCGCCGCTTGATGACGCTGGAGACCAACGCGGCGATCGAAGGGGCGCTCGAGGCGGGCGCAACCGAGATCGTCGTCAATGACAGCCACGCGCAGATGCGGAACCTGCTACCGGAGCTGCTCCACCCGAAGGCCACGGCCATCCAGGGCCGGCTCAAGCCGATGTTCATGGTCGAAGGGCTCGATTCGTCGTTCGACGCCGTCTTCTTCGTCGGCTATCACGCCTCGGCCGGCATCCGGGACGGCGTCTTGAACCACGCCTATCATCCATACGAGGTGCGCTACAACGGCGTCGTCTATAGCGAGGCGGGCATCAACGCCTCAGTGGCGGGCTACTACGGCGTGCCGATCGCGCTGGTGACGGGTGACGACGCGGCGGTGCGTGATGCCGAAACGATCCTGCCGCCACACGTCGGGGTTTCGGTCAAGCGCGGCATCACTCGTTTGTCGGGCGAGAGCCTGCACCCGGAGCTGGCGCGGGAGCGCATAAAAGACGGGGCGAAGCGAGCCATCGAGCAGTTGGGTTCGCGTCAGCCGCTGCAGCTGAGCACGCCGATCACGGTCGATATCGACTTCTATCACAGCATCGAGGCCGATGCGTCCTCCCTGATGCCGACCGTGGAGCGGACGGGGGATCGCTCGGTTCGCTTCGTGGCCCAGGACGCGATCGAAGCGTTCAAGACCTTCACCGCCTCCTACTACATCACCCGAGCGGTGGTGCAGTAACTGCCCGTTGAGCGAGGCGGATAACTTGTCCGCCTCGCGCCATTCCATCTCCTTCTGCCCCTGACCTCCGTCCCGGGACTTCAAGCCCGCGCACTCAGGAACAATGTCCTGTGTCCTCAAACGATCGTTGCGGCAACACGATGACCTACGACTCTATTGTCGTGAATTCCTTGTACGTACGATAGAAGCAGAACGTTCGTTGGCGAGTCCCGAACGGGCACACCCGCCGAAAGGCGGGGCCGCAAAGCGACAGGTCTACCGCGGAATTCCGCAACGATGGCTGCGCTACCGAATGACTCCCGCGTTCCACGCGCGCGAGATGGCGCGATTGTGGAGAGGGGAATCTGTGGACGTGCGCGCCTCGAGTCACCCGCGACGGTCATCCTGGAAAGACAGATTTCTGGCCAGAAGCAGTCCACTGCTGGCACTTCTTATGCTGCTGCCGGCGCTGCTCAATGCCCAACCGGCGTCCGCCAGGCTGAACCTCTTGTCGGGCCTAACGAATACCGTCACCGACACCCTCGCCAAGGTGCAGTCCGTACTGCAGGATCAGCTGCTGAGCGCACCGCAGGCGAACTATCGCGTCATCGTCAAGCGCCACAATGGGGATACGAGCGCCGACGCAGGGTTGCTGAACCTTGGCGGGACCAAGATCGAGAATCTTCCCGGCGACTACTTCGTCGGCGTCCTTCAGGGGAGCCAAATCAGCCTGCTGGCGAAGCTCACGTCAGTCGACTACATCATGACCGACGCCCTGATGCAACCAGCCGCCACGGCGGGACAGGAAGATCTGACCGATACCAGCGCGCTCAAGACGATCTATCCCGAGACGGTCGGCGCCACCAACGTCTGGGGTCAAGGCATCACCGGAGCGGGCGTCGGCGTCGCGGTCATCGACACGGGCCTGATGAAAGTCAAGGATTACTCCGGGCCGAATCCCGGTCAGAGCCGAGTCGTCGCCCAGCAGAGCTTCATCGGCTCCAGCGACACCGGTGACGGATACGGTCACGGCACGCATATCGCCGGCATCATTGGCGGCGATTCCTGGTGGTCCGATCCGTCGGTACGGGGCAGCTACGTGGGCGCCGCGCCCGACGCGAACCTTCTCAACCTGAAGGTGGCGGATGGGACTGGCCAGACGTACACGTCGGATATCGTCCTGGCCTTTGAGTGGGCGATCGCGCACCGCGCACAATACAACATTCGGGTCATCAACCTCTCCATGACCTCGACGGTGCCGGAGTCGTACCACACGAGCATTCTGGCGGCCGCGGCCGAGCAGGCGTGGTTCAACGGCATCCTCGTCGTGGTCGCGGCAGGGAACAATGGGCCGAACTCGATGGTCTTCGCGCCGGCCGACGATCCGTTTGTGGTCACGGTCGGAGCGACCGATTCGAACGGAACGATGGGTCCCG
Organism: uncultured Chloroflexia bacterium; assembly: GCA_963728335.1. GTDB lineage: Bacteria > Chloroflexota > Chloroflexia > Thermomicrobiales > Thermomicrobiaceae > CALAGB01. The sequence goes on along the minus strand of CAVSJP010000002.1, from coordinate 526,555 downwards.
CTGACGACTTCATGGCTCCCTGGTCGGGTTCGGGAACCAGCCCGGACGGCGTCACCAAGCCGGACGTCGTGGCTCCTGGTCGCTACATCGCATCGACGATGTCGGCCGGCAGCCAGTTCCAGAAACACTATCCGAGCCGTGTGGTTGATCAGCACTATATCTGGATGTCCGGCACGTCGATGTCGACGGCCGTCGTATCGGGTGTGGCGGCGCTCATCTTCCAGTCGCACCCCACGTGGACCAACGATCAGGTCAAGTGGCTGCTGGAGCAGACCGCGACACATCTGAATGTCGATCCGGTGACCCAGGGCGCGGGCGAGATCAACGCCTACGCCGCGGTGAACTATGCCGGCACGCCGCAGTATGCCAACCAGGGCTTGACGATCAACATGAATCTCGTCGGTCCGAACGGTAGCACGACCTATAACAACGTCATCACCGTCGTAAACGGCGTGGTGCATACGGTTACGAGCTTGCTGGGAACGGTAGCCGGCCTGGTTGGCACGGTGGTCGCCGACGTGTTCGACTCTCCCTGGTCCGCCTCGGCCTGGACCGGCTCCGCCTGGTCCGGTTCAGCGTGGTCGGGCTCCGCCTGGTCTGGCTCGGCGTGGTCGGGGTCGGCCTGGTCCGGTTCCGCCTGGTCTGGGTCGGCCTGGTCGAGTGGCGGCGATCTCCAATAGACGAGTCCCCTTTCCACTTCCCCCAATAGCCAGCCGGCGCGGGATGCTCGAGTCGTTCCGCGCCGGCTGGCGTTTTCGGCGTGGCCGAGCGGGATGAATGACGAACTCGTCAGCGCGCAGCGAAGCGAACTCCGCTCTCGGGGCAGATCTATTGCTCCTTCTTCTCCGTTCTCGGGTGGGACTGGTGTGGCCCGCAGGCGTTGAGTTTGGCGTGGCTGCCAACCTGACGAACCATCCCTCACGAACCGGTTGCCTCCGTTCATCTTGTTCCCACCGTCACTGCTCCACCTCGTGGTCGTGGCGGATGCGCCACGTCGTGTAGACGATTGACTGAACGGAACCGTGGAAAGGAATGCCGGGTGGAAGTAATGGGCGATCGCGAGATCGACCGCAATCTGGTGCCGGACGTGCGCAAGATCGCCGTTCTGCGCACCAACGGGATCGGTGACTACGTCTTCGCGATTCCGGCGCTGGAATCGCTGCGGAACGCCTACCCCAAGGCCCAGATCGTCTTGCTCGGCTCACCCTGGCACGCCGCGTTTGTCGAGCCGCGGCCCGGTCCGGTCGACCGGGTGGTGGTGGTGCCGCCGACCCGCGGTGTGCGCGATACCGCGCCGGACGATCCGCACGTTGTGGTCGCGACCACGGCAGCGAACCGCCCTGCGACTGCCCGGTCTCCTTCGTGACCGGCATTCCACCCGAGCAGGTCATTGAAACGTCCCTTGACCTGTTCAGATCTGTCCACGCGAACACCCTGAGCTAGTCCTCGCTTCCGGCAACGCCGACCACGGTCATCCGTGTCGTGGAACGGACAGGACTTTCGGCCTGGGACCAAGAGATCGTCGTCGCGGGAAAATTGTCCTCTCCATGCAAACGATCAGCGCGTCGATCCGATGACCTACGACTCTATTGTCGAGATTCCCAGACGCATACGATAGTGACAGATCGTTTGATGGTGAGTCCCGAAGGGGCACACCCGCCGAAAGGCGGGGCCGCAAAGCGACAGATCTGCCGCGGAATTCCGCAACGATGGCTGCGCTGCCGAATGACTCCCGACGCCCAGAGTGCGTAGTGACGTGCATTGGACGGAAAGGGGGGAATCCGCGTATGCGTGGCGACATTCATCTACCTCAGAGCCACCACAAGACATCCTGGAAGGATGCCTCCCTGCGAGGTCGCCGTCGCTTGCTGAATGTACTGACGGCTCTGCTGCTCATTCCGGCCCTGCTGGCGACCGTGCCGGCCGCGGCGAAGAATGACAAGCCCGAGAAGGCGCAGCCAGCGCTGCTCGATGCGGCGAGCAAGGCCCCGAACGCTGACTTCCGGGTCATCGTCAAACGTCACAACGGCGACACGAACGCCGACGCTGACGTGGCCAAGAAGGGTGGCAAGAAGCAGAAGGATGTCGCGGGCGGCGCCTTCGTGGCGGATGTTACCGGCCAGGGCGTCGACGACCTCGCGCAGGATCCTTCGGTCGATTACGTCAGCATTGACGCTCCGATGCAGACCAACGCGGTCCAGGAAGACCTTACCGACACGAGCCTGCTGCAGACAACTTATCCGGAGGTCATCGGCGCGTCCGCCCTCTGGGATCAAGGAATTAGCGGAGATGGCGTCGGTGTGGCGGTGATCGACACCGGCATGGTCGTGGTGAAGGACTTCAATGGCAATGGCCCGAAGGCCGACAAGCCACGCGTCGTGGCCCAGATGAGCTTCACCGACAAGAAGGACACGAACGATAAATATGGCCATGGCACGCACGTGGCCGGAGTCATCGGCGGTGATTCGTGGTACTCCGACAAGGAGTCCCAGGGGAAGTACGTCGGCGTGGCGCCTGCTTCCGATTTGATCAACCTGCGCGTCGGTGATGATAACGGGACGGTCTATCTCTCCGACGTGATCAACGCCATCGAGTGGGTTATCGCCAATCGGGTGCAGTACAACATTCGGGTCATCAACCTCTCGATGACCTCGACGGTACCGGAGTCGTACCATACCAGTCCACTGGCGGCGGCAGCCGAGCGCGCGTGGTTCAGCGGCATCCTGGTCGTCGTCTCCGCCGGGAACAACGGTCCAGATTCGATGTACTTCGCCCCGGCCGATGACCCGTTCGTCATTACGGTTGGCGCGGCTGACACCAATGGCACCGTTGACGAGACGGATGACTTCATCGCGCCGTGGTCCAGTTCGGGAACTAACCCGGACGGCGTCACCAAGCCAGACGTGGTCGCGCCGGGACGTTACATTGCGTCGACGCTGGCCAACAACAGCCAGTTCCAGAAGAACTACAAGAGCCGCATTGTCGACAAGAAATACATCTGGATGTCAGGCACGTCGATGGCGGCGGCCGTGGTATCCGGCGCTGCGGCGCTCATCTTTCAGGCACATCCCGATTGGAGCAATGACCAGGTCAAGTGGGTCCTGACCCACACCGCCACGTCATTGAATGTCGATCCGGTTAGCCAGGGCTCGGGGGAGATCAACGTCCTGGCCGCGGCGACCTACCAGGGTACGCCCGGGTTCGCCAATCAGGGGTTGCAGATCAGTTCGTTTCTGATTGGCCCCGACGGCGCGACCATGTATGACACCGCGTCGGCGTGGTCGGGCTCTGCCTGGTCCGGGTCTGCGTGGTCCGCGTCGGCGTGGTCAGGCTCCGCCTGGTCCGGTTCAGCGTGGTCGGGCTCTGCGTGGTCCGGCTCGGTCTGGTCCAGTAGCGATCTTCAATAGCTGATCCCTTCCCATACCCAAGGTGTTCGGAGGTGCGGCGCCTGTCCCCGGTGCCGCACCTCCCTTTTCTCGTGATTTGTCCCCGGTGCGTCCAGCGGCTGCCCTGTTCACGCACCGCTAGTACCGCAAGTTAGGACGTTCGGACTACGCGCGCAACGATGACGTGCGAGCCATTCACTCCAATAATCTAAGAGCAACTGGGATGTTCCGCTATGGGCGCGACGCCGGCCAGGAATTATCGCGTCGACCAGCGGTAAGGGTCGGATCATTGTATTGCGTTAGTGGTCACCCCCTGTTCGAGGATTGCCGATGAGCGAATTGACATTCAGCGCGCGTATCTACTTGATCGGGTGCTATCTGTTCGGTCTCATCGCGGTGATCGGTCTTGTCACGTCCGGTGACGGAATGCCGTCACGTGATCAGTGGCTGCTGGCCGCCTTCCTGGCAATCCTGGCGGCGCTCGCTCAATTGCTGGTGGTTTCCCGGCCGGGAAGCCACTACTCCGACCACGTCACCCCGGCACCGGTCTTCGCGGCGATCTTGCTCGTGCCAGCTCCGCTCATCGCGCTCGTCGTCTGCCTGGCGTTCATTCCGGAGTGGATCCGCTATCGCCGCCGTTGGTTCGTCCAGTCGTTCAATATCGCCTCATGGATGGTCGCGTCGTCGGCATCGCTGCTGGTAATGCGACGCCTCCCGAGTTTTGGCAATCCGTCTGACCCTGCGGTCAATGCCGGAACGCTCCTGACCGCGATGGCGGTCTTTGTCCTGGTGCAAACACTGATGCTCGGAATCACGCTCAAGCTGGCACGAGGGCAGTCGCTGGGAGAACTGGGGCTCTTCGCTCCGTACAAGCTGTTATCGGAGATGGCGCTGCTCTGTATCGGCTGGTTCTTCGCCTTTGCCTGGCAGATTGATCCGGTCTACACGATACCGGTGGCGATCCCGCTGCTGGTGGTCTTCGAAGCCCTCAATATGCCCGCACTCAGGGACGAAGTGAATACGGATCCAAAGACCGGTCTGGCGAATTTCCGGCACTTCGAGGCCGCAGCCAATCGCGAAATCGAGCGAGCTCAGCGAACCGGCAGCGGCCTCAGCCTGCTTGTCTGCGATCTCGATCTGCTGCGTGACATCAACAATGCATACGGTCATCAGGTGGGCGACCTCGTGCTGCAGGCCGCGGCCGAGACGATTCGCCAGAATATTCGTGGCTGTGACCTGGCCGCCCGCTTCGGCGGCGAGGAGTTCATGATCACCCTGTCCGACGCCAATCTTCACGCCGCACTCGACGCTGCGGAGCGGATACGTACCTCCTTTGCTGCACGTCACATTGATGTCGAGTCCGGGGATCGGACCATCAATCCCACTATGAGTATCGGCGTCGCGAGCTTCCCTGAACATGGTGACTCGTTCGAATCGATCTTCCGGGAAGCGGACCTGGCGCTCTTTCGCGCTAAGCGTGACGGCCGCAATGGCGTCGTTGCGGCTGGCCGGGAGAGTCGCGAGCTTCTTAGCGAGTGGAAACGGCAACGTGCGTCCCAAGATGCACTGGAGGGCTTGATCCCGACGATGAATGTCGAGGCGGCTCGAGATCACATCAGTATGCCGCTGACCGACCCATTCGATCTGGATCTGGGCTTTTTGAACGACGGCGAAGACCAACCGAATCAGCAGGCGAAGACTGCCGTGGAGACGCGCGAGGCACAGTCGACAACCTCACTTCGGGTGCTGGCCTTCATCGGCGTTGTCGTGATTCTGGGTATTTTGCTGGCATTGATAGTCGGTGTTCAGCACTTCCCCGAGGCCCACTCGCCCTGGATAGGACTCGTCATTTTTGTTGGTCTGGTGATACTCGCGCATCGCTACGCGGCGGACCTCAACGGCCTGGGAACGACGTCGGTCGCGGTGGTGCCGATGATCGCGGCCGCACTGCTGTTCAACGGGCCCGGAGTCGTCGCGGCCTCCGCGGCGTTCGCGGTCGTGGCCAAGATGAAGGCCGGAAGCCCGATCCATCGCATGCTCTTCAATTTCGGCTGCATGCTCCTGGCGACCGGTGGAACGGTGTTGATCTTCCGCTCCATGGTTCATGGGTCGATTCAGCAGGGCGGTTTTGTGCAGATGCTGGTCCCCGGAATCATCGGCGGAGTGGTCTTCTATGCGGTCAACCATCTGTTTCTCTGCCTGGTTCGCGCCCTGGCTGAGCAGCGCAGCTCCATCGAGATCTGGCGCGAGGACTATCGCTGGCTCTGGCCGCACTATGCGGTCGCCGGGTTGCTCGGGATGACGCTCGGCCTATCCTACGAGTTCATGGGCGCCGCGGCGACGATCGTAATGGCCTCTCCGGTCGCGTTGATGCACCTCGCGATCACGCAGTTCATTCAGCGCACGAACGGCTACGTCAACGAACTGCGGCGCTTGAACCGCCAATTGAGCGATTCCTACGAGTCGACGCTGCAGGCGCTCTCGCGCGCGCTCGACACCCGTGACGCCGAGACGGAGGAGCACTCACAGCGAGTCCGGCGCTATACCGAATTGATCGGACGAAACATCGGCCTGGCGACCGAGGAGATCGCCCACCTCTCGCGTGGTGCGCTGCTGCACGATATCGGCAAGATCGGCGTGCCAGACGCCATTCTGCTGAAACCGGGAGGACTGACCACCGAGGAGATCGAGGCGATGCGAAAGCATCCAGCGATCGGCTATACGATGATCGCCCACATCCCCTTCCTGGCACCGGCCGCCGAGATTGTGCTCCATCACCACGAGTCGTTCGATGGCTCCGGCTACCCGGGCGGCTTGGCTCGAGATCGGATCCCACTCGGAGCGAGGATCTTCGCCGTGGTCGACACGCTCGACGCGATGACGTCTGATCGGCCCTATCGAACGGCGCTCAGCTACGAGGAGGCGTTCGCTGAGATCAAGCGGGAACGCGGGCGCCAGTTCGATCCCGAAATCGTCGATGTGCTGCTCTCGGTGCCGATCCCGGAGTTGAAACGCTGTCGTGACGGCACGGTGGCGGACGTGGTGCCGGAGGCGGCAGATGTCGTGACCCCGGCGTTGCATCCCGCAACGGCGTAGGCAGAAGTCCGCTTGAACCAGGTGCCCCACGGCAGATCACAATCTGATGTATCAGTCAGGCAAGAACCGCTCGGCGACATCGTTGGCGAGGAGCAGGCCGCGGCGCGTGAGTTTCAGCCGGTCGCCGTCCCAGCGGAGTAGGTCGAGCTCTTCCAGTGAGGCGATCTGCCGCCCATACACCTCGCGTAGCGCCACGCCATGACGTCGCAAGAACGCACGCTCCGAGACCCCTTCCTGTAGTAGGCGCAAGCCAAGCATCATGGTCTCGGCCATGGCGGTCGGAGCGTCGATCGTCTCGCTGAAATCGACCGGCAGGCGACCGTCTCGTACCGACGCGATGTACTTCGCGGGCAGGCGCAGTTTGCTCGCGCGCACGTTTTCGATATGGCCGTGCGCGCCGGCGCCGAGGCCGAGGTACTGCCCATTGCGCCAGTAGATGGCGTTGTGACGTGACTCGAGGCCCGGCTGCCGCGCCCAGTTCGAGACTTCGTAGTGCTGCCAACCGGCGTCCTCTAGACCCGCGATCGCCAGCTCGTACATATCGGCGGTGGCGTCATCGTCGACCGGAACGAGTTTCCCGGTGCGTACGGCCTCGTGGTAGGGCGTGCCCGGTTCGACAATCAGCGAGTAGAGGGAGACGTGTTCCGGCTGCCACGCGAGAATCGTCTGAAGGTCGACACGCCACTCGTCGAGTGTCTGGCCTGGCCAACCGAAGATGAAGTCGAGGCTGACATTATCGAATCCGGCCTCTCGCGCGAGCCGCAGCGCATGCTCCGGCACCTCTGGCTTGTGCGCCCGCCCAAGAATGCGCAGGCCGTGCGGTTGGAGCGTCTGCACGCCAAGACTGATCCGGTTCACCCCAGCAGCGCGAAATCCCGCCAGCTTCGCCTCGTCTAGTCGCTCTGGGTTGGCCTCGAGCGTCACCTCGGCGTCTAGTTCGATCTGGAACCGGTCCTGGAGCGCCGCGATGATCCGGGCGACCTGTTCCGGCTCGAGTAGTGACGGCGTGCCGCCACCAAAGTAGATTGTCTCGGCGCGGATCGGGCCGACCTCGGCACGCGTCAGTTCGATCTCGCCAATCAGGGCGTCGACGTAGGCGGGAATCAGGTGCTCCTGGTGTACGTAGCGGTTGAAATCGCAATAGGGGCAGATGCGCCCACAGAAGGGGATGTGCAGGTAGACCCCAAACGGCGCATCGGGAGCGGCTGGGGTGGTCAGGTCGTGTGCGCTGATCTGTGAAGTCGTGATGGAAGAGATGGTCATGCCTAAGTATACGGCGCGGCCCGGTCAGGAAACCTTGAGCTTGCGCAGCGTCTCCCAGGCCCGGCGTACTTCATTCGCTTCGTCGGCGGTCGCGGGAATACCGCTGTAGCGGGCCACCGTATAGGCCGCGATGATGGTGCGTATGGCTGGACCGGCGTTCGGAAAACGGCGCGCGAGATCCGGTTCGTATTCGGTCGCGGTCGTGCTCGGGCCCTGCTCAACGCCCCCTTTGGTGCCCCAGCGCTGCATGCGCCGGTACGTCTCACGAATCGTGACGGTGTGCGCCCAGTATGGGTCACCCCGTAGCTTGGCCAGCGAGTCATCTCGCCGTAATGGCCGGAAGAATCGGCGCAGGTTGAGAGAGATCGAGCCAACCGCCTCGCCAAGGGTTTTGACCGGCTCACGGCGCTCAACCGCGGTGTCTCGCCAGTGGCGCCTGCGGTGATAGACGAACCGAGTCAGCGACGTGACGATTCCAAAGAGGATCAGCCCAACGATCAGGTAACGGAGCGGATCGGCGATATTGAGCCGGGTGCTGGTGAACTGCTGAAAGCCGTTGAACGAACGAAAGACGATCGGAATGCGCAGCGAGCTGGAGAGACTGCCAAATCCCTCACGCTGCAGCAGCCAGAGGAGCGGCGCGATGATCACGAACGCCAGCAGGGCGATCAGAATGATGATCACCCGGACGACCAGCCCGATCACCAGGAGGATCGGCGACAGGATCAGGAGCATCGTGTCGAGAAACCGGCGAGAGAAGATTGCCGCTGCGACGACCGCGACGAGCAGGATGCCGGCAATTGACGTCACGAAGGTCGCGAACCAGCGCGGCCCGAGCGGGCTGCCGCTGCGAAGACCCTCGAGCCGAAGTCGCGCAACGGCAATGGCGCACAGGGCTGAGGTGAAGAAGACGATGACCGCGACGCTCATGCGGTCGCGAATCAGCGCCTCTTCGGGCGCCGCCATCAGGACCAGCACCAGCCCGACACTGATTGCGGCGGTGCCCCAGCGCAGCATTTGATACGCGGAATCCATCATCGGCTCGCCGCGCAGGCGACCTCGCCACCAGGTGTAGGCGACGACCGCGATGATGGCCCAGATGGACCGGGCCGCACTGGTCTGGCGAAGGATGAGTCCGTGTACTGTCCCTTGCAGCCAGGCCGTCGAGAGGAGTGGTTCGCCGGGGAACGAGGCGATCTTCACGGTCACCAGAAACGAGAGGATGAGCGCCAGGATCAGACACATCTCGTAGACCGAGCCCCACACCCTCCCCAGTTCGAGTCCGTGTGGCAGGTAGTAGCCGACGATGAAGAGGGCAAAGAGCAGCCATGCTGGAAACGGCGTGTACGGCGTATTCAGCGTCGGAACGAGCAACCCAAGAAAGAGATAGGCGATCGCCGTCTCGGCCACAATCAGGCAGAAGGTCAGTAACTCGCCACGCCAGTCCAGTTCCAACAGGAGATTGGTCAGCGATTGTCGCGTTCTAATGGCCCCTGCTGACTCCAGCATGCTAGCCCTCCGGAGTGATCATGCGAGCGTAGCGCATGCCCTCGGTTCGATCGCCAATGAGGTCACCCGGCAGGGTGTGGATCACCAGGTTGGGAATCGTAGGCACCTCGAACTCACCGATGCGCAGCAAGATGACCCGGTGTCGCTGGCTCAGCAGTTCCTCGACCGTCCGGGCCAGTGGCTCGGTCATCAGCGCCGAGACGACGACGATGGTGCTGCCCCAGGGAAAGCGGCTGGCCTCTTCGTGCAGTAGCCGCTGAAAGTTGGTCGCCGCGAGGGGCGTCAGTTTGGCGAGCGCCTCGAGCAATGTCGCCAGTTGATCGGGACCCAGCCCTGGCCGAATGCGCAGGGACTGATCCGACCCGGCCATCACGCCGTTGGCGTACATCCCGACCAGATAGCGCTCGTCGATGCAGTGGCTGGCGAGCGAGGCCGCGGCGGTGATCGCGCTCTCGGCGCGTGTGTAATCGATCCCTTCCCACGGTCGTTCGAACGTGTCGAGATTGAGGAAGATGCCGAGTTGCAGCGTGACCGTCGGCTCGAAGACTTTCACCTGAGTCTCTTGCAGCTTCGCGCTGGCTTTCCAGTGAATGAAGCGAAACGAATCCTCTGGTCGATACTCCCGTACGCCGATGGTTCGCGTTGGATCGGCGATGAGCTGATGGACGGCCCGCGCGTCGCCCAGCGGGTGCCGTGGCGGTAGGCCGAGGTCTTGCAGCGTCACGATCCGCGGATAGACGATGACCCGGTCGATGGCGTCGAAACGCAGCTGCTCAGAGAAGAAACCGAAGAGATCACCCGAGCGGAGTGACACGGGACCGATGGCGAATGATCCGCGGTGCGGGCAATCGAGCTGGAAAGTCCAGGTGACTCGCTCGTACCAGCGGGACGACGTTGTCAGCCGCAAGACCGTCGTGCCTGGCCGGCTGCTCGGCAGGGTCTCGGTGTCGTGCAGGCGAACGCGGTCCGCCACCTGGTCCTCGACCTCGATCCAGGGGAGCGGCAGCCATTTGTTGTTGACGAGTTCGGCCGTCAGTTCAATCGTTTCGCCGCGAAATACGCGTGTGTTCGACAGCCGCCGGCGGTACGTCACGTGGTCGAGCGCGTGCTTGCTCCAGAGCTTGCTGGTGCTGGCGGTGAGGATGGTCAGGAAGGCGAGAATCGAGAGTGCCGGTTGGCGCAACGCCATCCCGAGCAGCAGCAAGACCGCTGAGCCGTAGAACCAGATCGCGTTGAAGAAGTAGCTGCGAACTCGATGCTGTTCCATGGTCTGCTCACATGGTCGCGGTAGCCGGTCAGGCTTGCTCGACCGGCACGTTCAGGCCGGCGACGATCTCGTCGATGATCTGTCCAGCATGGCGCCCACGCAGGCGTGCCTCCGGACTCAGCATGATGCGGTGCGCCAGCACCGCTCGCGAGACTTCCTTGACGTCGTCCGGGATAACGAAGCTCCGGCCGCGAATCGCCGCCAGCGCCTGCGAGGCGCGGAACAGGGCGAACGTCCCACGTGGACTGACGCCCAGTCGAATCGTGTCGTGCGCGCGGGTGGCACGCGCGATGTCGATGATGTAGGCCCGGAGATCGTTGTCCACGTAGGTTTCGCGACAACTCCGAACCGCCGTCAGCAGTTCTTCCGGTGTCGTCACCGGCTCCAGGTCCTCGAGCGGGTTGGCGGTTTGGAAGCGTGCCAGCAGTTCCATCTCCTCTTCGGCGCCCGGATAGCCGATTTCGAGCCGTAGAAAGAAGCGGTCAAGCTGCGCTTCGGGCAGGGGGAAGGTTCCCTCGAGTTCGACTGGATTCTCCGTTGCCAGGACCAGAAACGGCCGGGGAAGCGGCAGCGTGTCCCCCTCGATGGTGACGGTACGCTCTTCCATTGCCTCGAGCAGTGCGGACTGGGTACGCGGCGTGGCGCGGTTGATCTCGTCGGCCAGCAAGATGTTGCTAAAGATCGGCCCTGGCCGCAGTTCGAAATCGCCGCTCTTCTGATTGAAGAAGACGATGCCGCTGACGTCGGACGGCAGCAGATCGGGCGTGAACTGCAGGCGCCGGAACTTGCCGCCAATCGAGCGAGCCACCGAGCGTGCCAGCGTCGTCTTGCCAACGCCCGGCACGTCTTCGACCAGCACGTGCCCCTCGCAGAGCAGCGCAACCAGCACTAATTCGGTCACCGCGCGTTTGCCGACGATGACCCGGTCGACACTGTCGATGATCCGTTTGCTCAGTTCGGGAACGTCGCTGTCGCGCACCGGTGCTCCAATGTGAACTGTTCGGTTTCCCTATCAATAGTACGCGACGTGACGTCTGTTTGGGGAATTTCTCGAACAGAGTATTCAGCCACGATGCTCGGCTAGGATGACGCGCCCTCAGGTGGCACCCTGTACGCGCACCACGGTGAAGAACGCGAGGCCAACGCAGGCCACGAGGAGTGGGAGCGCGGTGAAGACGAAGAAGAGTGCGAGCAGGCACCCCTTGCCTTCGGGCGCATGCCCGCTCAATTGCTGATCACGCGACGCGGACTGCCAGTAGATGATGTTTGCGATCAGACCCGGCAACCAGAGCACGAGGTAGAGGACCATCGTGATGACCGCTGGGGTGATATAGCTGCGGGTCATCGCCCTCTGCCGTCGATACTCGGTGTAGTCGTTGTGAGGATACTGATCCATAGATCTCTCTTAGTTTCTGATACCAGGTCGCGCGTGCTGGAATCGCATGGGTGTTACGATAGGAGCGGCTCGCTCCCCGCAGAGGATCGGCAATTGGGACGATGCGTGTCAACCATCACGAACGGACGTCCTACGGCTCGTCGCCGCTGACGTCAGGAGAGGATGCACCGCGGTGAGCGGTTTTTCGCGATTTCTCGACCGCGCGGTGGACTGGATTCGGACTCAGGGCGACGTGCGTCGCGGTGCGGTCCTGGGTATCGGATGCGGCCTGCTCGTCTGCGTTATCATGTTCATCGCGATTCTTCTCGTCTCCTACGCCGGATCCTTCGGGAAATAACTCCAGCCGCCGTTATCCAGCCGCGATCCGCTCTGCTCCAGCACTCGTGCAGAAATCCGACCCAAACCGTCGGAAACCTACCAAACTATAGGTCCTACCCGGACCGAGTACGACCGTCATGTGAGGCGTACGTACGGAGTTCGCTGGTTCACGTGATCATAGGACTTGGGTGTCATTGTTGTAATGCGGCTCCAGGCGCAAAATGTGTGCACATGCGGATCCACTGTGAGACGCAGCAATACGGAAGCGATGAAGCGCGGGCTGTAATCTGGGCACCTCGCCCGTGCTGAGCTAGTGGTGCAACCGGCCGACGATTATACGTTAGGCCGGTTTCTGCCTTGCGGCCCGTATCCGCACAGGCGACCGGCTCGTTCGAAAGGACGAGCTTCTATGCGTTAAGGCCGATCGATCTTCTCGACCCCCATCATCATTCGCAGTTATCTATTTATCTATCCCGATCGAACACGGATTTGCATTGAAGGAGTAACACCTTGGGTAACGCACGCTTCCGACGAATCAATCTTCGCCTATTGGCGATTATCGCCATTCTCGCAATCATGGCCACCGCTGCCTACGGCTTCGCGGCGAGCAACACCGTTCAGAGCAGCCGGGCCGGTGACGGTTTCGGCGCGGTCAGCGGCTACAAAGTGTCGAATATTCAGTACACCATGGACACCGCCAATCCGGCGAATATCGCGTCGGTTCGCTTCACGTTGAACCAGTCCGCCGGCAGCGCGCAGGTTCGATTTGGTGACAGCGCCGGCAATTTCGGCACCGGGTTTCCCTGTGGAGTAACCGGCGGCGGCTCGACGCCGGCCACAGACTGGACGTGCGCCATCACGTCCTCGGTTTCGGTCGCATCCGTGTATAACCTCGACGTCGCGGCGGCCGACTAACATCTGAGTGGTGACTCGGGGAGCTGTGGTTGCAGAGTCGCGGCTCCCCGGTCCTCTGATGACGATGAAGCAGATGAAACGACGAGAATCACCCATCATCGCTGGAGTCATGATCGCCCTGCTGGCCGTTCTCTGGTACTTCTTCGCCCCGGCTCAGATCGGCGGACAGACCTCCTACGTGATCGTCAACGGCATCAGCATGGAGCCCAAGTTTCACAAGGGCGACCTGGCGCTGGTCCGAACGTCCGATACCTACAACGTTGGTGACATCGTCGTCTATCGCCATCCAACTATCGGTCCGGTTATCCATCGCGTTATCGGGACGGACGGCGACCACTTCATCTTCAAAGGGGACAACAACGATTTTGTCGATCCGTATCACCCGACCCAGTCGGAGTTGATCGGCAAGTTCTGGTTTCATATTCCGGCGATCGGCAAGTCATTCTCCAAGCTTCATAACCGCTTGGTGATCGCCGGGCTCGTCGCACTCTCCGGGCTCATCCTGCTCCTGCCCTACGCCCAGAGCCCGGACGAGCAGCGACGGTCGCGACGTAAACGGGCCCCAGGTGAAAGGCGTGAACCGATCATGAACGCACAGAGTGAGAGCGGACAGACCCTGCTGACCGTGGTCGTGGCCGTCCTGCTCGCATCACTCATCCTCGCCGCCGTCTCCTTCACGCGCTCAAGTGAGCGCTCCGTCGCGACGACCGCCGCGTACCAGCAGACAGGCGCCTTCAGTTACAGTGCCGCGGCCCCTGGCGGGGTCTACGACGCCAGCGCCGTCAGTACCGGCGACCCGGTCTTCCCAAGCGTCACCAGCAAGGTCGACTTTCGCTTCGAATATCACCTGAATTCCGACCAGTCGTCCAACGCGAACGGTACCGCGAGCCTGCTGGCTGAAGTGGGTGACTCGACCGGCTGGAAGCGGACCATCGAGCTGCTGCCGCCGACCGCTTTCAACGGGAACGCCTTTATCGCGTTGGGAACGCTGGATCTCAAGCAGGTGCAAGAGATCATTAACCAGTACCAGCAGACGACCGGCGTCTCCTGGCCAAACTACACCGTCTCCATCGTGCCCCACGTGCAGCTCGACGGGACGTTGGCGGGAGCCAAACTGAGCGATTCCTTTGCCCCCAGCCTCCAGTTCCGGCTCAGTCAGCAGGTGCTGCAGATGGTGAGCTCCTCCGGTAGCGACGCGCCGAGCACGCTCACGCCAAGTCAGAGCGGGGACGCAACCTATTACACGTCGGCGCCGAACTCGCTCACGCTGATGAAGTTTCGTTTCCCGGTCGCGAAGGTGCGTGTCGTGTCGCTCCTGGGCTGCGTGCTGTCACTCCTCGGCTGCATCGCGTTTGGCGTGATGACCTGGCTGGGTCGCCGCGCGGGCGAGCCGGATCAACTGCAAGCCCGCTATGGCTCGATGCTGATCCGGATAGATGACGCGAACTTCGAGAACACTGCGCGGGTCATCGACGTGACGTCGTTCGAGGATCTGCTACGCCTGGCGCTGCGGGATGATCGCATGATCATGCACCAGGTCTCCGGTGTCATCCATCGCTACTACGTGCAGGATGACGGCATGATCTACCGCTACTCTGCGGATGAACTGAGCGGGCGGGACACCGACACGACCAAGCGCGTGAAATTCGCGGTGGGAGACCTGCGATGACATGCCGGTATCGCCGTGTGCGCTGGCTGATTCTGGCAGGATTGCTGGTCCTGATCGCCGGTTCGAGCGGTTGGTCGTTCGCCGCGGAGAACATCGTCGAACCGTCGGTCATCGGCAATGGGAGCATTCCGATCACCGCGAATCAGCTCAAGCCGCCCCAGTGCGCCGCGCTCGACCTGACCAACTACATCGTGATCACCGGCAACGCCGCGATTCATGGTACGGCGGGCAACGACCTGATCTTGGGCAGTCCGGGGAAGGATAATATCCATGCCGATTCCGGCAACGACTGTATCGTCGGTGGCGGCGGAGGCGACCAGATCTTCGGCGACGACGGCTACGACGTCTGCATCGGTGGTGGCGACAACAAGGACAAATTCCACGACTGCGAGGTTGTGGTGCCGTAGCCGGTGGAAATCTACCCCTCGAACTTCCCGAACGTCTGGGGCGAGAGTTCGTCGACACCGCGACCGGCCCAGTCGCCGGGGCCCATCTCCGACCACATGCGCTCCCCCGCGAATTGCAGCGCCGAATTGGCGGCCCGCTCATCCACGTTGATCGCGCGGTTGTCGTGCACCACCCAGCTGCCGTCGATCATCACCTCCCGCAGGTCCTCGGCTTCGGCGTTATAGACGATGTTCTTGATCGGATCGCGCAACGGCACCATGAACGTCGAAGTGGCATCCCAGAAGAGGAGATCCGCCTTGGCGCCTGTGGCAATCCGGCCGAGGTCGTCCCGGTGGAGCATCTTTGCGGCGTTCAGTGTCGCGGCGTTGAAGACATCGGCCGCCGTCGCCTGCTGGCTGTCACGCGACATAATCTTGCCGATCACGGCGGTCAGCCGCATTCCGGCGATCATCGACTGAGGTGACGTGTCGGTGCCGAGGGTCATGTTCACGCCCGCCTCGAGGTAGCGTGGGAAGGACTCCATGGCGATGCCGCGCCGGGCAAAGACCCAGACGCAGTGGGCTACCGACGCGCCGTGCCGGGCCAGGATCGAGAGGTCGTCCCCGGCGTACTGCGGCCAGCTCGATCCGGCGATAATGATGACGTGCCCCAGGATATTCCACTCGCTCAAGAAGTCGATCGATTCCAGCCACTCAACCGGCGTGAGTCCGTGACGCTGGACGATGGCGTCGAACTCGAAGACCGACTGGCTGGTGTGGAGCGCCAGCGGGACACTCATGCGGTCGGATGCCTCGCGACTCATGCGCAGCAGTTCTGCCGTGCAGGTGTCGACCTGGGACGGTGAGAGGAAGCCCTTGATGCGGTCATTGGCTTTTCCGTCGATTCGCTCGACGAACTCAACTGCCCGATGGAACCCGGCGATGCCCGCCTCCTCGTCCCAGTCGTACTCCATCTTCTTGCCGTCGCGCGTGAGCCAGCGGCCAGAGCGATAGCCATTGGCGATATAGGCGCGTACGCCCGCCTTCTCGGCCGCCTCCGCGACATAATCACCGATGCCGCCGATCTCCATGACGGTCGTGGTGCCGGTACGGAGGAGCTCGGCCATCGAATAGTCGACGCAGGCCTCGGCGCCTTCCGGATCAATGGCGACGCTGCGCGCCGGGAGCATCTCGGACAGGCCCGACATCGAAAACTGGCGTCGTCCACGATCTTCAATAAAGGACTTGTCGAGTGGAGAGCCCGCCAGGTGGGAGTGGGTGTTGATGAAGCCGGGAGTGATGACCCGGTTGCCCGCGTCGACCACGTGGTCGGCAGTGCCGGAGAAGTCGCGGCCGACGTGGATGATCTCGTTCCCTTCGATGACGATGCAGCCATTTTCGAGCAGGCGATGTTGGCCGTTCTGATAGGCGACGATCATCCGCGCGTTGATCCTGGTTCGCTCTGCCACGTGCCGATCCCTTCCTCATTCCCGGTTTCCAAGAGCTTGGTGCGACGTGCCAGTCTACAGCAGGTGGGGGATGCCAGGAAGGTCACCCAACCGGTTCGCCCATGCGGACGCGGGAAGCCGCTGGCTAATCGTCGTCGCTCAACCGCACCGCGTCCCCACGCCGCACGACACCGCCTTGCTCGACGAAGGCGTAGACGCCCACGCTGGGCCACTCCACGCCGCCCAGGGTCGGGATTGCAGGGCGATTGTGGTGAGCGATGGTGCGCAAGACAGCAATGTCACGCGGTAGACCGGCCTGCGGCAGGGTCGTTACGACGCAGCGCGGCGTCGGATCGGAGATGCGCAAGCGGACGTCACCGATCTGGAGCCTGCGGCCGACCCAGTCGTTCTCAACGAAGCCGTCCAGCCCGGGCGTCGCGACGATGAGGTTTGGTCGGAACCGCCGGGCGTCGAACGCGCTGCCAGGAGCGATCGTCGTCAGCCGGTCGAGCGTGGCCGTCGTCACCACGTGCACCGGCGCGAAATCGAAGAAGGTCCCCGGCGCGCCGCCGCCGATTGGTGCCGAGAAGAATTGGCCACTGACCGGTAACCCCTCGACTTCCGGATATTCCCGCTCCGTCTCCGCGTCGTCCGGTGGTGCGTTCACGAGTGCTACTGAGCGGTCGAGCAGATTCGACAGCATTGCGTCGACGTTGTCACGCGTGGTGACGAGTTGTTGACCTCCTGGCAAGGTCAGCCGGATCGCGACCGCTTCATCAGGCGATCGCGCGGGTTCGAGCGTCGCCTGGCACTCGAGCAGCCTCCCCCACAAACGTGGGTGCTTGACACTGGCGACCTTGCCGGTCTCACGATCGACCAACGCCAGCATGCGATCGCCGGCCAGCCCACGAGCCGAGACGCGCACGGAGTCGAGTGCCTCGCCGCGCATCGACTTGACCGGGTAGCGCCAGAGGGCGTCGATCGTCCCCGTGGTCACGTGGCCACGTCCTGCACCTTGGAGGGCTCGCCGGTGTCGGTCTGGTCCGGAGCCTGCGGCGGGACGCGCCGCAGATCGGCCGGGTTGTCGAGATGGTCCAGGAACAGGATGCCGTCGAGGTGATCGATCTCATGCTGCAGAATGCGGGCGAGGAGTCCCTCAGCCTCCAGCGTGATTGGATTGCCTGAGAGATCCTGTCCCTCGACTTTGATCCGCCGCGAACGCCGGATATTCCAACCAATGTATCCGGGGAGGCTGAGGCAGGCCTCGGCCGCGCGCATGGCGCCCTCGCGTTCGGTGATCAGCGGGTTGCAGAGCGTGAACCGCTCGTCCCGGAATTCCGCCACGAAGAGGCGCAGGCTGCGGCCGACCTGCGGCGCCGCCAACCCGACACCATCCGCCGCGTGCAGCGTCTCGGCAAGAGCATCGCTCAACTCTCGCAGCGACGCATCAAAGCAGGTGACCGGTTCGGCCTGCTGTCGCAAGAGACGGTGGTCGATGGGCAAGATCGGCAAGATTCCCACAGGCTGCTCTTCAATCGTGTGACGCCAGTGCATCGCGGGACGATCTTAGCAGACGCGAGCTGGTCGTCGACGTGTGCGGAATGTGGCTGGCACCGGTGGACGAGCGTACGCGGAGAACGTGGACAGAAGGCGACGGGTTGTCGGTTTCCCTTGACATCAGGGAAACGAGCGGCTATCTTAATCCCGAGCAATTCAGTCGGAATTGATCAGGGTGCGCCTGACCGAGGCGAATTGGTGGGAGGATACATGATCGGGGGTCTCGCGGCCAGCCGGCGCGCGCAAATCCAGGCGCTGCTGATCTTCTTGTCGGCCGCGCTCGTCACCGGCGCGATCATCTGGCAGGCATTCGCGGTGCATGGTGCGCCCGATCCGATGAAAGACGGCATGAGCCCGACCTCCGTCGTCGTCGAGAGTGGCATCCTGGTCTTCCGCGAAGGACTGGAAGCGATTCTGGTGCTGGCCGCCATCACCGCGAGCATGCTGCGACAGCCGGGTGAGAAGTGGAAGCCGATCGCGGCCGGTTCTGGAGCGGCGTTCGTCGCCTCGATCGCAACCTGGTTCGTCGTCGTCGCCATTATCTCGGCCATTAGCGCGCCCGCGCTCGACATCCAGGCGGCTACGGGCCTGCTGGCTATTGTCGTCCTCTTAGTCATCATGAACTGGTTCTTCCACAAGATCTACTGGACCGGTTGGATCGCGCATCACAACCGTCGCCGGCGCAACATCATGCAATCGGGCAACGAAGGCACCCGCGCGGCGCTGCTTGGACTTGGCCTGCTCGGATTCAGCGCGGTCTACCGCGAGGGGTTCGAGATCGTCCTCTTTCTGCAGTCGATGCGTCTTCGATCGGATACGCAGACCGTCCTCGGCGGGGTCTTGATCGGCCTGGGACTGAGCGGCATTGTCGCGGTGCTGACATTCGCGGCGCAGCGCCACCTGCCATACAAAAAGATGCTGGTTCTGACCGGCGTCTTGCTGGCGGGTGTGCTGGTGGTGATGGTCGGGGAGAGCGCTCAGGAGTTGCAGCAGGCTGGCTGGATCTCGACGACCAGCATCGGCATCTCGTTCCCGGATTGGATCGGCGTCTGGTTCGCCGTCTTCCCGAACGTCGAAGGGCTGCTGGCGCAATTCCTGGCGGCCGCGCTCGTTCTCGGCTCGTACATCGGCGCTCGCTGGCGCGTCCTTCGGCCGGTTCAGCCGCAACAGCGGCAGTTTGCGACCTCAGCGGAGGGGTAAGCCTCTTTCGACTGACGTCGGCAGCGAGCGGCCGCTCGCTTGGGAGTAATGGTCATTGACGAATTGATTCGGTACATGCGTGTCCGTTCACGCGGGGCTAAAGCCGCCGCGCTACAAAAGCGAAGTCCACTCAAGGGACTGAGCTTCAGTGACCGATTTGGCAACAACACGACCACAGAATGGCGAGCATCACGAAAAAATTCAGTCCCTTGAGTGGACTTCGTCTTGGTAGCCCGGTCAATTTATTGCCGGGCGGACGGAGCCAACTACCCGACTAATTTATCAAACCACATTAACCCCGGGCGCACACGGCCAATCACCGGATTGATTCGTCAATGACCATAACATCCCGGGCTACAAAACCAAAGCCCACGAAAGGGGCTAATTTGAACGAAAACGGCGAGCCGGTGGCTCGCCGTTCCGCATATTGCTCGGTTTCGTCTGATCGCTACGGCTTTTTCTTGCCGAATCCGCCTAGCATGCCGCTGATCTTCTCGGCGGCACCTTGTGGCAGCTTGTCCGCGTACTGACCGATGCCCGGCACCTTCGCGGCGACCGACTGAAGCTGGTCGTCCGATAGGTGATTGCCCAGGAACTCAGTGAAGAGCGCGATCGCTTTCTCGGCCTGATCCGCGGAGAGTCCGGCGCGCTCCTGAAGCTGCTGTTTGAGTTGATCCATGGGAGTCCCTTCCACGATGACGTGTCGAATGTCCCGTGCCTTCGTCGCAGACTGGGTGCCAGGTGCAACCTTCCGCAACGAGACGAACGCGCGAGCGTTTTATCGCTGAGCCCGTGCTCCAACCCTATCGCACCTCGACAAATCGGGAAAGGTTGTGGCTGACGACTGACGCACGTCACGGAGTCGCCGCAGGCGTGTCGTTGCCTGTCTTCAGCATCGTGTCGACGATATGCTCCAGGTCTTGTTCCGTGACCGGACTGGTCATATGGGCAGTCATCTGAACTGTCGTGCCCTGGTCCTGCCACGTGAAATAGACAGAGCTGCCGTTCAGCGACATGATGCTCCGTACCGTGTGCCCGCCGATTTGAAGGTCAGACGACTTTCCTTCCGGTGGCGTGGTCGAAAGCTGCGCGACCTGCTCGCCGATCTGGAGGACGTAATCCTGAGGCCTGTTCTTGAGAGCGTAGTTCGCGATGATGAACCGGATCTGTGCGAGGTTGTTGGTGCTGTCGAGGATGGGCGTCCCATCGACGGAGACACTCTGTTCGACCAGATAGTCCGGCAGCCAGGTGGGCACAGCGACGTAGAACGGGGCCATCTGCTTGGCCTGAGCGAACGTGAGCGCGCCCCGGCTCGATGTTGGTTGCGCCGGCGTTGAGGTGACGGCGCCGTGATCGATCATCGAGGCGATCATTTGCTCGACGATCGCGTCGGTCACCTGTACGTCGGGCTCGGCTGTCACCACAAAGAAGACTCCATTCTGCTCCCAGGAGTAATAGACGCTGTTGACGCTCCGCTGCAGCATGTTCAGCTTCAATACCGTCAGGCCAGCTATTGAGACCGAATCCTGGGTCCATTGTCCGGCTGGAAGTACAGCCGGCGTTCCATCCGCGCCGATGACGTGGAGTTCGTTGCGGATGACGTAGGGTACCGTGATGCTCAGATGCGTTTCGCTCACGGTGACACCGTTCGGACCGTCGTTTCTCGCGGGATAGAAGAGCCGAACCAGGTCAGCGCTCGGTGCGTCACCCGCGAGAAGCGTCACGGCCGATGCCAGGCGATCCGGACGCGCCAGTACACTCGGAAGCGGGCTGGGTTCGACGATCGGAAAGTCGATCAGTGCTTGAGCATCGCGCACCGAAAGGTTAGCGTGCTGGCGGTTGGTGTTGGTCATGGCGATTGACTGAGCCGCCAGGTTCGCACCGGATAGGGTGAACGTCCAGGGACCCTGAACGGTGTTCGGGTCGGACGGCGTCGCGGTAAACGGCAGGCGCAGCACGGTGATCGTGACCGGCTGATCTGCCGCCGGCACGGCGCCATATTCCAGTGAGAACATGGCCGTGGAGTCGCCCGCGTGGTGCAGGGAGAACTGCCATACCGGGTCGTTCGTACCGGCACGCAGTCCACTCATCTCAACGAGCGTCGACGAGTCCGCCGAGCGCACCAGAATGTCGGATGCTCCGGCGATGTCGGATGGCAGGGCGACGCGGAAGAAGAGGCGCGTGGTCGTGCTGCCGACCCAGGCCGCGGCGAGCGTGACTGGAATTCCGTTCGCTCTGACCGTCATCGGGAGCATGGATACGGTCGACTCCGGAGTCGCATTCATGCTGGCAACAACCGGCGTCATCGACCGGGCGATGCGGATGACGTCGCCCTCGCTGATCACCTGTTTCACCGGTGCCGTTGGACCCGTGATGCCGTTCTGGAATTGAATGGCGACGTCCCCCTCTTTCCACCAGAGTCGGATCAGATCTGCCTGGTGGAAGAGTTGCCCGGTTCGCCCGTTTCCCAGATCGATCGGCCGTGCGTTGCCTGAGATGCTCGCGGGAATCGCGTCGACGCTGCTCTGATATGGCGATGTTTCCCAGATGTTCAGCCCCTGGGTTCGTCCTGAGTCGACGAAGGTTAGGATGACCTCGCTGAACCGGGTGAGGTTGAAAGGCTTTTCGAGCGGTTGCATCGTCCAACCATCCGGCAGCCAGGTCGGCGCATAGATTTGAAAGCCAGTCTTGGCCTGCAGCGCGCTCAGCTCGCGCTCAGAGACGGTTGACGGGGCTGAAGTTGCCGAACCGCCGACCCCAGCCTGGTCCCGCCCAGCCTGGTTCCCGAAGACGACCGCCAGTAGTCCCGCGACTAGCACCAGTGCCAGGATCGCGGCCGCCATCTGCGCCACGTCGCGGAATTGTCGCCGTCCAGCGCGTGGTTTGTTCTCGGCGTCATGCCGGGCGAGTGCGAATTTGAGCGGTGTGTGACCGTTGGACGACGCGGGCCATTCGTCTGGCTCGCCGATCCCATCTCGCTTCATCGTCCTGGCGCGCAACGCGCGGGAGATGTGAACCGAGGCGACGGACGGAAAGTCGTCGTCGGGCCATTCCGGCTCGGCCAGGCGGCGGATCTCCATGACCGTGGCGGCCAGGTCGGCAAACTCTGTGTCGATCTGGTCCCCGGCCATCGTTGCGCCGCGTTGGATCTCATCGATGAACCGGTCGAGCGCAAGCATCTCCTGCTCGGGTGTCATCCTCGGGTCCCTTCTCGAAGCTGGGTGCGAAGCATGGCAATGGCCCGGTGTTGCAAGACGCGGATGGCGCCGGGGCTGCGCTGCATGATGCGGGCGACGTCATCGGTCGACCGCCCCTCGATCACACGCAGACGGATGACCTGTTGATGATCGGGAGGCAAGGAGGCGAGCAAGTCATCGACGCGAGCTCGCTCGTCACCAGCCAACACCAGGCGCTCCGGTCCCTCAGCCGCTGAGTGAACGTGTTCGGCGTCGACAAGAGCCGTGAGCGACAGTCCACGCTGGCGCCAGCGGTCGCGCAGCAAATTGCGCGCGACGACGTTCAGGTAACCCGCGAAGGGAGTCGACGTCTGCTCGTAGCGATCGAGTGCGGACAGGGCACGGATGAACACCTCCTGCGTCAGGTCTTCCGCCTCTTGCCGATTGCCCAGGGACCGGTAGAGGAGACGGTAGACCGGCATCCATTCACGCCGGAAGAGGGCCTCGACTGCCTTTTCGTCCCCCTGCTGGGCTCTCGGGATCAGGTCGTCCCCTGCCATCACCGCTCCTCTCTGCTCTTCTCAACGGAAATTGGCGCAGGAGCGTTACATGGTTCAGACAGAGGCGCTCGAGGGCCGGTCGCGAGACATCGAGGCTGACGTGAACAGGCTGGTTCGGGGTGGAAAAGGCGCGGCACGCGGCAACGTATTGGTCATGTACGCATGGGCATGTATCGGCACCTGCCTCTCAATCCGTTTCGGGAGGTCGTTTGTGCAGTGGGGTACTGCTCAGGAAACAGACCGTGTTGAGGTCGTCACGAATTGGACCTTGAGCCCGTGGGTAACCAGTCTAACGACGAGCCCGATGCTGGTGGCCCATACGCTCCAGAGGGTGAGAAAGGTCAGCCGGTCGTGCCAGATCTGATGGGTGATTGCGGCGTAGCGGCCTGGGCTGTGCTCCGCGAGGAGCATCTCCTCACCGTGCATTTGCCAGAGGGAATCGTTCATGCCGCGAGCGTGATCCCAGCCGAGGATGTCGTGCGCCGGAACGGCGAGGTAGACGAACAGGCCAACGTAGGCGGCAACGACGAGATATCCGGCGAGGACACAGACCGTCAATCGGTGCCGTTCCGGGATCACGTTCAGGGAGGCGAGGGTGCCAACCAGCAGCGCGCCGACCATGCCGAACGGGACGAAGATGATGAAGGCCCAGTAGGCAAACACGAAAGCTCCACTCATGGTTCCGCTGCGCCCAAGATCGGTGATCCCGGCGATGACGATCGCCAGCGGGATAACCCACCAACGCCTACTGATGAACGTCGTGACCTTCTCACGCATGGACTTCTCCCTTACCGTCACGACGTCGGCGTGCCGAAGCTGGACGGCGGCAGGTACATCGCGACGAATGCCCCGGTCTCCGCGTTGAACACCAGGTTGACGTGCGTGAGGTCGCATTCCTTGAAGCCGGGTGGACAGACGAATCCAACGTTCGCGCCCCGAACCTCGACGACCCAGACAGGAGTGGATTGCTCGGCTGATCGTGGTGCTGCTTCGGTCCAGCCAAGGTCGGAACCATGCTGATTCACGACGTCCGCGAATGTTGTCAGGTTTGCCTGAAGGACTGTCGCCGTCGGACCACCCGAAGGCGAGGCGTAGTCGATCGCCCACTGCGTCGCCGCTTCTTTAGTTGGCAATTTGGCCGATGGGGTCAGCAGTGGAACCAGGGGCGTGGCGCTCGAACCTGATGACGGCGGCGTCGCCGTTGCGGTGGGCGAAATCTGCTGGATCATCGACGCGGCGATCTGCTGCACCTCAGCGGCCGACAGACCGTGCGCGAAGACCCAATACTCGATTCCGGGCGGATGCCCGCTCGCGCCCCTCCAGGTACCCGGTTCGCTCCACCAGAGCCAGACGAAGTTCGGCGGGTCGCCATTCGGTCCGTTGACCTGCAGCGTCGCCCTTTGTCCTCGAATCGTGATCTGGCTTTGTGTGCAGCCCGCAGCACACTCGGACAGGTTCAACTGACCAACGCTGATATCGAGTTGTTTGCCAGGACCGGTGTATTCGACGGCGAACGTGGCTGGATTGCTGTTGGCCGAGTCGGGAGGGTACGCGGTAACCAACCGGATTGCCTGGAGACCGTCCGGGAGTTGCCCTGGCTTCAGGATCGGATCGATGCCGCCGTCGACCGCTTGTGCGACCTGGCTCCAGACATTGGCCTCCTGGTTGAGCGGCAGCGCCACCGGGGAGTCAGTCGCGGTGGGACTTGGGTAGGTGTAAGTCCGCTGTGGCTGGCCGTTCGAATCGAGCATTGAGGCGATCAGCTTCTCGATGTCCTGCTCGGTGACGTCTGGGTCAGCCATTCGGACGGTGAGCATAAACGTCGTTCCCTGGTCCCGCCACGTGAAGAAGACCATAGCGTTACCAGTCGTCGAGGCCGTACGCGTGACCTCGTGACCGTCCAATGAGATGGTCGAGATCGACGGCGTGCCTGGAACCGACACGGCGGTGTCTCCGATGCTCTCATCAATCTGCAGCAGCATCGGTTTTCTCGGATCGACCTGACCGTAATAGAGTGTGATTCCCTGGATCGGGATTGGCGGGTGTGTCGAATCGCTGTGCGGCGCGGTATCGACACCCTGCGCCACGACGTATGACGGCAGCCAGGTTGGCTGGACGACGTAGAACTGAGCCACATGCTGAACTTGTTCGAATGTCAAGGGACCGTGGGCTCGTGCTAAACGGGTACCCTGAAGGCGTTGGTGTGCCGGTTCCGCCACCAATTCCTCCCTGCTGGCTCTGTCCCAGGTTGCCGAAGGTGACGGCCAGCACTCCCGCGACCAATACAAGCACGAGGACCGCGGCGACCATGCCCAGGCTCTGCCGCAAGCCGGTTCGCAGGCGGGTCACGACACGGGATGGCATGGCTGGCGCCGCTGATGTGTCGAGGTTGGTCGGAGACGCGACGTGTTCATTCCCCGATGCAGCTCGGCGTTGACGGGTTAGTCCGAGTACGGCTGCGTCCAGTTTGGCGGGCGGTTCCATCCGGCGATACGGAGCGGCGGCGTCGTCGAGCAGCGCCACCACCGGCAGCAGATCGGCGTCAACGTCCGGTTCGAGAAGATCGCTGTAGCGCTGGATAAGGTGTTCTCTATCGGCCATGCTGCTGCTCCTTGAGTCTGTCGAGGGCGCGTTTGAGCTGGGCGCGGACCGCCGAGTCGCGTTTACCAAGGATCTGGGCAATCTCCGCCGTCGGAAGTTCCAGTACGAAGCGGAGCGTCAAGAGATGCTGGCGTTCCGCATCAAAGGACGAAATGAGCTGTTGAAAGCGAGCCATCGCGTCGGACTGCAGGGCGCTGACTTCCGGTTCGTTGGAGAGCTGAAGTTCGTGCTGAGTGTCGGTCCGTGACAACGGGACGGTACGGTTCGGGCGGCGCGCGGCGTCGATGATGGTGTTGTGCGCCAGACGGAAGAGCCAGGCCGCGAACGGGAGGCCACGATCCTCGTAGCGCGGGATCGCCTCGAACGCCTTCAGGAAGACGTGCTGGGCCAGATCGGCGGCATCTTCATCGCTGCGGGACCTCGCGCGGCAGTAGCGGTAGACCGGCCCGCGATAGCGATGATAGAGCGCGGCGAAGGCGTCGCCATCATCTTTGGCGGCCTCGACCAGCGCCGATTCCTCTTCTCTTGGTCGTATTTCCGGCTCTGCACGGGTCACGTCGCGCCGCATCCGCGTCCCCCTCATTCTCGCTCTTCAATTCATACAACGAGGGAGCGGACGAAAATGTGACGGTCGTGGCGAAAAGGCAGTGGGGATTGGTTTGGGAGGCGGTGCGTCCTTGCGAGACCGGCTACTCTGCCGCGATTCCTCGATTGGCGAGTTCGATGGCGGCGTTGACGAAGACATGTACTCCGGCGACGACGTCCTGGAGGTCAGTCCATTCGTCCCGGTGATGACTGATCCCGTCCCGGCTGGGTACCAGCAGCATGCCCGCCGGGCAGAGCCGCGCGACGTGCATGGCGTCGTGACCCGCGCCGGAGGTGATGCGTATCGCCTGGATGCCACAGTCCCGGCAGTGCCAGTCGAGCGCGTCGATCACGCGGGAGTCGAGCGTCACCGGCTCTTCGTCGGTCAGGAGCTCGATCCGCGCCGTGAGTCCTCGTGCGTCGGCGATCTCCATGATGTCCGCGCGCACCTGCTCCACCACGGTGGCCTTGGCCCGGCCCTCGAGCGAACGGATGTCGACCGCCAGTGTGACCTGGCCTGGCACCACATTGATCGCATTGGGGTCGACCGTGGCCACCCCGACCGTGCCGACGACGTTGCCGGCCTCCTGAGCATGGCGTTCGACGGCCAGGATAATCTCCGCCGCGCCGGTCAGCGCGTCGTGGCGGAGTCCCATCGGCGTGGCGCCGGAGTGGTCCGCCTGCCCTTGAACGTGAACGCGGAAGCGTGTCGGCGCGGCGATCCCCTCGACCACGCCAACCTGGACCCCGGCGTCTTCCAATACGCGCCCCTGCTCGATGTGCATCTCCAGGTAGCCGAGGAAATCACCGGGTTGGCGTCGCACCGACGGCACCAGCGTCGGATCGAGTCCGGCCCGTTCGAGGACCCGGTTGAGCCGTGTCCCGCGGCCGTCAGTGAGGGCGAGGATCGACGACGGCTCGAACACCCCGGTGAAGATTCCACTTCCGAGTGTTCCGCGGCCGAAGCGGCTCGATTCCTCACAGGCGAAGGAGACCAGTTCTACCGGATGACGGGTGACGTGATCCTGCTTCCGCAGGACAGCCAGCACCTCGAGCGCCGCGGTGACGCCGACCGAGCCGTCGAAGCGACCGCCGCCCGGAACGCTGTCCAGATGCGAGCCGACCAGGAGTGGCGGCAGGTCCGGCTCCGCCCCTTCGAGGCGGGCGAAGACATTGCCGAACCCGTCGATACGCGTGGTCGCACCAAGATTCCGCAGCACATGGAGGAGCAGATCGCGGGCCCGCAGGTCGTTGCGTGAGAAGGCCAGCCGGTTCATCCCGCCGTCATGGCTGTAGCCAATGCGGGCGAACGAGCGCAGGTTGGTCTCGATACGCCGAGGATTGACCGCGAAGTCCGGCATCCGATCAGTCCTGGGCGTGGCGCAGGATGACCGCGTCATTGCCGTCGGTCTCGTTCAGGAGCACGTGAACGTCGTCGCCGGGAGCGGTCTCGAGCAGTCGTCCGGTCAGGTCGGGAGTAATCGGCAGTTCGCGTCCGCCGCGATCGATCAGGACGACGAGTGCCACGCGTTCCGGGCGACCCAGGTCCAGGATCTCGTCGAGAGCCGCACGGACCGTCCGTCCGGTGAAGATCACGTCATCGATCAAGACGACCGTGCGCCCGTCGAGGGTGAAGGGGATGTCGGTCTGGCTGATGACCGGGTCACGGCTCAGGCTGTCGAAGTCGTCGCGGTAGAGGGTGATGTCGAGACTGCCGACGGGTACCTCGACGTCGAGTTCCTTACGCAGCCGATCGCGAATGCGGTGCGCCAGGACGTCACCCCGCCGGCGGATACCAATCAGGCACAGTTCGGACGCGTCGCCGAAATGGGCGGCGATCTGTTCCGCCATGATATCCAGCGAGGCGTCGATGTCGCCCGCGTCGAGTAAAGGATGCTCATTGCCGGCGGGTGAAGGTGATGCGTTCACGGAAGTCCTCGAAACTCTCTCGATGGCTCTGAATGAACCGGCGCGTGCCGGCGATCTCCTGCAGGGTGTTCAGCGCATGGTCCGCGCCAATCCGTGCAGGTACTATACGTAACACCATCTGCGTGTCAACGAGGAGACCGCGTGACCTCACGCGGGCGGGCTGGGTCATGCTGACGCAATCCCAGACCAGTCGGGGTGCGGTTAGGAGCGTTTCGGCGGCGAAGTGAACTGGGTTGAAAGGGGCCAGTTGCGGCGCCTGAGCCGGTTGGTCGCCTGCTGGCAGACGGTCAGGGTGCGTGGCGCGCGGCGCTGCGTCAACGCGGTCTTCCTGTCTGAACGGTCCGCTGGAGTGGGGTTGTGCTGTGCCTGCTCGGGTTCTTCGGTCGTGATGCTCATACGATCTCGCGCCTCCACACTCACCATAGTCCTGACGAGAGCGGATGCGGTTAAGCTGAGATTGTCGGGATGTTGTGTTTATCGTGAGGTCACCATGACGGGTTGAACCGTGTTGCACTGACTTCGGGCTCTACCTGTTCGACGCAAGGCACGGAGGGGACCGTGACTCGACTGGATATCGTCGTGCCCTTGATCGGTCCGGAGAACGATCCGGATCTCGTTTCGGAGCGCGCGCTGCCGGTCGCCCAGGCCCTCGCCGGCGCGACCGGCGCTGCGACGGTCTTGCTCTCGGTCGTGGAGCGGTCGTTCCAGGTTGGCGCGCTGGCCAACGCCTTGGCGCATGAGGGCTCGCGAGAGGACGCCTGGCTGGCCAGCCTCAAGGAGTATCTGGAGTCGGCTGCCAGTACCTTTCCGAGCGGAAACATCCAGGTCGTCATCCGGTCAGGTCATCCGGCGACGGAGATCGAGGCGGAGACGCGCAACGTCGCCAATCCGCTGGTCGTCATGGCGAGTCATGGGCGGGTCGGAATGGAGCGGATGCTTCTGGGAAGTGTCGCCTTCCGGTTGATCCACAACGTCGATTGCCCGGTGGTGCTGGTGCGCGAGATGCTGCCGAACGCGTTTTCCGTCCGGAACCTGCTGATTCCGCTGGACGGATCTCCCGCCGCGGAGTCCGCGCTGGAGCGCTCGCTCGATCTGCTGAACGATCTGCCGCTCAGGCTGCACCTGCTCCATGTCGTTGAACCACTTCACCAGTACTACGGGTTTGCCGTTGGGCTGATCGCGCGCGGCTACCAGGATGCCGCCAACACCTGGGCCAACACGTATCTCCAGCAGGTGAGCGATCGCCTGACGCGGCGCGGTTACGAGGTGACGACGGAGGTCCGCCATGGCTTTGCGGTGGATCAGATTGCTGAAGCGGCAATCGAACGGCGAGTCGACCTGGTTGTGATGGGGACGCAGGGGAGCGGTACCCGCCGGCGCATCCTCTTCGGCCTGGTGACCGAGCGAACACTCCACGAGACGGTGCTCCCGCTGCTGGTCGTCAGGCCCAGCCCGGCGTGAGCCTGTCGCCCGGCCAGGCGTGGGCGCGACAACGATCACGACTGATCGCTGTCGCGCGTGTGACGACCGCTCGATTGAGTTGTCAGTGACTCGCGAGTGCCGCGAGGACTCGGTCGGGCGTGAACGGAACGGTACGCAGGCGCGCGCCGGTCGCGTCGTAGATCGCGTTGCCAATCACGGCCGGAATTACCTCGGTCACCGGTTCTCCGGCGCCCCACGGAGGTGACGCTGGCTGGTCGATCAGAACGACCTCGATGGCGGGAACCTCGGTGAACTGGAGAATCGAGTACTGTGTGCCGGGGAAGTAGCCGTTCTGTGCCCAGACGATGCTGGTCACCCCGCTGTCGTCGTACGTTACCTGCTCCTTCATCGTCCGGCTGAGCGCTTGAATGACGTTGCCCTCGATCTGGTTGGTCAGCCCGTCTGGATTGATGATCTGACCGCAGTCATGGGCCACGACCACGCGCGTGACGTGTACCGCTCCAGTGTTCGGATTCACCAGCACCTCGGCTGACGCCGCCAGATAGGTAAGTGAGTTCTCGTACTCGAGATAGGCGATGCCACGCCCGCTCAACAGGCCGTCGGGCGCGGATGGCTTCGGTTTGTCCAGCCCCGCCTGTGTGGCCATGGCCTGCATCACCGCGATCGCCCGGGGATCACTCAGGTACGCCATGCGGAAATCGAACGGGTCTGCGCCCGCCGCCACGGCCAGTTCGTCCATGAAGGATTCGTTGGCGAAACTATTGGAGAAGCCACCGAGGCTTCGTAGCGCCGATGTCCGGAGGTAGCGATAGGTCAACGGCGTCGACGGTTCGAGTTTTCCGCCAGCGGCGTTGCCCGCGAAATTGCCGACCGAGTACGCTGTCGACCGGCTGTTGGCAAACGAGTAGTTCACTGGCTCATTGCGCCCGCCGGTCCGTGATTGGGAGCCGAGGGCCGGGGGGAGGAATCCGGCCAGCTGGCCAGCGAGGAGATTTCCCGCGGAGCCACCTGGTCGAGTTGAGTGTGTTGGCGTCCAGACGCTGTGATCCCAGGCAACCACGTGCACCGCTGCTATCGAGGCCGCCGGTCATCTGGTGGACCATGGCTGGCCCGAGCGGCTCCCAGCCATGCTCGTCTTGACGCATCCACTGCACGCGAACCGGTTTCCCCATGGCCTTGGAGAGGAGCGCGGCGTCCGCCGCGACATCGTCGGCTCCGTTGTGGCCATAGCAGCCCGAGGCCTCCACGTAGGTCACGCGGATGGCGGAGGCATCCAGCCCCAGCAACTCGGCGAGCGCGCCCCGGAGTGGATAGACTCCCTGTGTGCCGGACCAGACCGTGGCCTGGATGCCGTCCGGGCCCGGTGTGGCCCGCACATCGGCGACCGCGCAGGAGGGGCCAACCGACGCATGCATCTGGAACGGCGTGAAATAGGTCCCGGTCAACGTCGTGCTGGCTCCAGCCAACGCTGCATCCACATCCCCCGTCGCTGGAGCGGCGTCACCGGACTGGTAGACATATGTTGAGTCCTGGAGGGCTTGCGGAAGATCCGGCTCGGAGACGAGAGGATCGCCCGCTGTCCAGGTTACATGCAACGCCTTCGCTGCCTGGATCGCCGCCCACTCGTCATCGGCCACAACAGCGACGAAGTTGCCCTGCTGGACCACCTGGATGAAGCCCGGGACAGCCTTTGCAGCGGTGTCGTCGTAACTGACGAAGCTGGCGTTGCGCCCGGCGGGACGGACGACGCGGCCGTGAAGCATGCCGTCCACCCGCACATCCTGCACGTAATTGAACGTGGCCAGGAACTTGTCGGGAAGATCCACGCGGCGTATCGGCTTGCCGACGACGGTGTAGTTGCTGGGGTCCTTCACCGGGACATCGGGATTCGACGTGACTTGGATCTGCTGCTGACCGATGAGTTGCCCGTAGCTTTTGGTGTGGGTGAGTTGGCCGCTGTGCCCGTGACTGTTTCGGATGCCGATCTTTCCATTCTCGGCACCCAAGCTGTCAACCGGTACATTCAACTGCTCGGAGGCGAGCGAGAGCATCGCCTGGAACGCGGTGGCGGCCGCGATGCGCAGCTTGGGTCCCTCAGATTGGATTGTCTGACTGCCGGCCGTGTATCCCTGGTCTCCTGGGGTGAGCGATGTATCGCCCTGGACGAACTGGATCTGGTCGACGCCGAGGTAGAGCTCCTCGGCGACGATCTGGGTTAGCGCCGTCTGCACGCCTGTTCCAAGCTCAACCTTGCCGCTGTAGATCGTCACACGGCTGTCGGCGCCAATGACCAGCCATGAATCGACGGTCATGTCGGCGTTTTTCGGCGCCGCGCTCGCCGGGAGCGTGAACGACGTCCGTGAAAGCGCCGGAGCGAAACTGAAGGCGACCGCGAGCGTCCCCGCTCGTGAGAGAAACCGGCGGCGTGAGATCGTCGGTGCTGCCATTAGCGCATCTCCTTCGCCGCTTGCTGAATGGCACGGATGATTCGGGGATGAGATCCACAGCGACAGAGGTAGACCAGAGGCGATGTGCTGGATGTACCTGATAGGAATTGCTTAACCTCGTCCTCGCTCGGCACGTCATGGTTGCCGGCGTCGATCCGACCCTGCAGGAACCCGAGGGCTCCCATGATCATCCCGTTCGCACAATAGGCACACTGCCCGGCCTGCTGGTCGATAAATGCCTGCTGCAGGGGATGCGGTTTCTGCGGGTTCCCCAACCCGTCGAGCGTCGTGATATCCGCGCCATCGCTGAGCGCATTCATCTTCGTGACGCAGGACCGCGTGATCTTGCCGTCGACCAGAACGGTGCATGCTCCGCACTGAGCGACCCCACAGCCGAACTTCGGCCCCTTGAGTTGCAGCTGATCGCGCAACACGTAGAGCAGCGGCTCGGTGTCGTCGCGGACGGACACGTGCTGCATCTTGCCGTTAATTCGCAACTTGCGGTTGAGTGCCGTGACCATATCATCCTTCCCTCAGATTTGTCATTGATTCACGACGCGGACAGGCGCCTGCAACAGCTCTTCGTTCATGCCAATTCGCCGGTCTCTCTCTCCTCTCTAGAAATTCGCGTCCATTCATGTCGCCCCACCAGACGGGCTGGATCGTGTCCTCGTTGTCCCATCAGGGCACGCGCTGACTGGCCGAAGGGACATGGATGGCGCGATCCAGCTCGGCGTACGACCGTTCGGTGAGTTCAGTATGTGAAGTAGGTGTTAGTTGCCCGTTACGTGGGCGTTATTTCAGGAGATTCGCTCTTTTGAGGACGTGAGTGCCGTGAATCTGACCAGAGAGCGTGCGCTATTCCGAGGCGCGGACGGTAGGGACCTGGAGTGCGACGCGGTGGGAACCAATGCGAAACAGAGAAGTGTGGCAGGTGGCAGACCAGACCAAGCAGGTTGGTCTGCCATGTGACCGCACGGTGCGTGGGGCGAGCCGTTGCCAGACTGGAGTCAACGAGGGTATGCGTTACGATCGCAGAAAGCGCTTGACCGCAAAGGTACCGAGGCCAATCGCCAGCGCGTCCTCAGCCACGGCCCAGACCAGGTCGGGGAGTCCCGTGCGCTTGCTCAGGAACGAGCGGGCGTAGTAGCCGCCGAAGCTACCCGCCGCCGCGCCGGCCATACCGAGTACCAGCCCGGCGGGCATGGACCGTCCAGCGTTGCGGAAGATCGCCGCTCCGGCCAGTCCGCCGGTCATCTCGCGGCCAGCCAGTGGTCCGGCCCCGATGCGAGATGGGACGAAGGGCATCTTGTCGGCGGCGATCTCACCGGCTGCCAGGGTATCGAAGACGACTGGGGCCCACTTCGAGCGCAGGTGACTGAGCACGCCGTCGTTGCCAGAGGCGAATTGTCCCGAGTTGGCGGCGTTGGCCAGCATGGCGAGCGGAAGCTGCGAACGCATGCCCGCCACCAGCCCGAGCGCCGCGGCGCTCCAAATGGCCCGGGTGTGAGAAGTGTTGGTGTTACGATTCGGCATGAGGATCTCCTGGAAATGGTTCAGCCGGCATCCTGCCGGCGCTGAGTCCACGTGGACGCAACGCCCGTGCCGCACGAGCGCGATCCCCTATACCGTGACGTCGACGGTGGTGTCGCTCTGCTCTTTTTCCGGCGCGAACTGCGCCTCGTAGAGCTGCTGGTAGAGCCCGGACTGTTCCAGCAATTCCTCGTGCGTGCCGCGCTCGACGATACGCCCGGCGTTGACCACCAGGATCAGGTCGGCTCGCTGGATGGTCGAGAGCCGGTGTGCGATGGCGATCACGGTCCGTCCGTGGATCAATCGCTCCAATGCCAGTTGAATGCGGCGTTCGGCTTGAGAGTCAAGGGAACTGGTCGCCTCATCCAGTAGCAGGTAGGGCGCCTGTCGCAGCAGCGCACGGGCGATCGCGACGCGCTGCTTTTCGCCGCCCGAGAGGCGATAGCCCCGCTCGCCAACGACGGTATCCAGCCCTTCGGGCAGGCGGCTGACGAGATCGCTCAACTGCGCCGCGTCGACCACCGCCTCCAGTTCGGCGTCCGAAGCCTCGGCCGCGCCATAGCGGATGTTGTCCCTCAGTGTCGCGTGAAACAGGAAGACGTCCTGTGTCACGACCGCCAGGCGATCACGTAGGTCCTGCCGGGCAATCTGGGTCATGGGAACGCCGTCCAGCAGGATCTGTCCCTCCGTCGGGTCGTAGAAGCGAGCCGCCAGCGAGAGGATCGTGGTCTTACCCGCGCCACTCGGGCCGACCAGCGCGACAAGTCGTCCGGGTGCGGCGACGAACGAGATCTGCCGCAGCACTTCGTCGCCCAGGTTCTCTTCGCCCGGCCCGGTCGGGTAGCGGAAACCGACGCGGTCGAATTCGATGCCGGTCGTCGACGAGGCCGGCAGCGCCACTGGCGACTCCGGTTCCGGCACGCGTGGAGGAATGTCGATCATCTCGAAGATGCGATCGAACAGGGCCATGCCGCCCAGCAGGGTGGCGTTGGCTCCGGCCAGCGACGAGGCGGGCGAGTAGAGCTGCGCCAGATACGTGGCGAACGCGACGATGGTGCCGAGCTGAATTTGCCCGTGAATCACGAGGTAGGCGCCATACGTGTAGAGGGCGGCCGGGCCGAGCGAGGCCAGTCCTTGAACGACCACCACCAGCCACTGGCCCTCGAGGATCTGCGTGATCTGTGCCTTGCGCGCCTTGTCGTTGATGTCGGCGAAGTTGGCCGATTCCCGGTCTTCGGTGCCGAAGCTCTTGACCACGACCGCCCCGGAGAGGGTTAGTGTCTCGCCGAGCATGGTCGAGAGGTTGCTGAGCGCCTCCTGCGCCAGTTCGACGGCCGCGTAGCGACGCTTGCCGAAGTGGAGCACTGGAAAGGCGAACGCGGGCAGGGCCAGCGCCGCGGCCAGGGCGAGTTTCCAGTCGATGACCGTCATCACGATCAGGGTGCCGATGACCGTCACCAGGTTGGCGAACGTGCCAAAGAAGGATTGCGTCAGGACATTCTGCAGGCTTCCGGCATCGTTCAGGAAGCGGGACTGGATCTCGCCCGCGGGCGTCCAGGTGAAGAAATCGATGCCGAGCGACTGGGTGTGATCGTAGAGCTTTTGTCGCAGGTCGGCGATGATCCCCTGGGCCACGATCGAGGCCAGGAAATTCTGTCCGAGCGTCAGGATCGCGCCACTGAGGGGCACGAGCAGCATGCCGGCGCCAAGCAGTAGGGCCAGGTGAAAGTTCTTTTGTGGGATCGCCTCGTCGATCAGCCGCCGGATGAGCAGGGGCGGAATCACACCGACGCCGACACCCGCCAGCATCAGCACGGTTCCGGCGAAGAAGCGACTCCGGTACTTGCGGACGTACTGCCAGACCCGTTTCATGGTGCGACGCACGCTGCGGGGCGGCCCGCTCTGGAGATAGCGCAGCGCGCGCTGCTGCTGCCAGACGCCACCGAGGCCCATGCCACCACCGCCGAAGCCTCTACCAGACATAAAGCTGACCCTGTTCTCGTGGACGTTTATCCATTTACTGTTCCCTGATTTCTGTTCCGGATCCGATCAGTTTTCCGAGCAGGTGTGCCAGCATCTGTTGCTCCTCCGGATCGAGCCGTTGGAGCGCCTCTCTGACGCGCTCGAAATAGACGTTGTCGGCCTCGTCGAGTGCCCGAGTGCCGCTCAGTGTCAGCGAGACGGCCACCTCGCGCTGATCACCCTCCGGCTCACGGACGCGCGCGACATAGCCAAGCTCCTCGAGCTTGTTGAGCATGCGGGTCGCTCCAGCCGAGGTGATACCGAGGTCTCCGGCCAGGTCGCTGACGCGAACCTGGGCCCTGGCCTTACCGAGGTCGTGCAATGTGCGCAGCGTACGCCGCTGGCGGCGCGAGAGGGGGCCAAACTCACGCCCGATCCGGCCGGTCCAGCGATCGAGTGCCTGCGCAATGACGAACGCCTCGTCCGCCACACCCGCCAGTGACACCTCGTCAGATTTTGAATGGGGGTTCATAGCTCGGAACCATCCTCAATGTGTAGATAACTAACTCAGTTAAGTATAACAGACGTGTGACGCCCGTGTCGCTCGAATTTCGGGCACGCTCGTACGCGCGAAGCCGGGATCCGGCTGTGCGGCGTTCCGGCGAAATCCGTTGTCGTATATCGTGGAGAAAACACGCTTCGCCCATGCGTGGGAGCAAACCCCACGTCTACGGATGGTTCCAGCTACGGAACCCGCGCTAAAACGGGCGTTGGGCTTAGCTTTGAGCGGTTTCTGTAGAGGTCGTGGGCTGACTGCTGTTTTCGCGACTGCGCTCGCGGACGATGTAGCCGCAGACATGGTCGCCAGCCAGGACGTGGCTCGCGCGCTCGACGTCGGCGTCGAGGAGCTGCTGGAACATGTCGGCTTCGTAGTTGCAGGCGATCGGGAAGCAGGCTGCCACGCGGTTGATCGCGCAATTGTACTGCTTGATGAAGTAGGTCGAGTCGTCGCACTTTTCCCAGACGGCGTAATAGCCGAGCTCGTCCATGCCTTCGGTGAGCGCGACAACCCGCTCGTGCAGGTTCCGCGCGTGACTCAGCCGCTCGCTCAAGAATTCGCGCGTTCGCTCGGAGCGTCGCTCCAGCAGGAGATTGACCTTTGGCTCGCCGTCGATCTGAACCAGATCGGTCAACAATTCGGTGACGACCAGATCATAGTGCTTCGGGAAGAAATCCTCGGCCATCGCCGCGACGCGGTAGACGTTGGCGGGACGGCCAATCGCGCGCCGGACGACTGTCGATTCGATCAGATCGTCATTCTCGAGCGCGGCCAGGTGCTTGCGAACCGCCATGGAGGTAATGCCGAGCAGGCCCGCCAGTTGGTCGGCGGTCATCCCGTCGCTCTTCTTTAACGAATAGAGGATCTTGCGCCTGGTTGCCCCACGTGGCGCGTGGGTTGTGCGGTTCGTAGACATGGGTACCTCCACCAAAATCATAACATAAATCGTGTTCTCTCTCCCTGGACCTGGTTGCTGGGCAATGCCGGTCAATGCCACGTGGCCGGGTTGGGACCTCCGTACCTGGACGATCGAACAATCTCCCAGACAATCACTGACCAATGGGTCTTCGGCCCCGTCGCTGACCCTCTCTATACTCGATGCTGCGAGCGGTGTCCGTGCGTCGCTCGTGAGACCCGCGCATAGGTGGACGTCAGGTCCCAGCTCTGTTGGCACACGGAGCGGAGAGGCCAAGCGACGGGATGTCGTATCAGACGCGATCAATCATTGTGAACCGCCGTATCGCGACCATCTCCTATCTCGGAGGGGCGTCGGTCTTTATCGTCCCATTTCGGCCGCGGAGCCGCTATGTGGCGCGGCACGCGACGGTCGCCGGTGGCCTTCATCTTGTCCGATTCATCTGGGCGACGCTCACGATCGCGGTCTGGAGTCTGAGTTCGACTGACCAGGTCTCCTTCCGGCTCGACCATTTGATGCTCGACATGTGCGCTCTGCTCGTTGCCGGAATCCCCTGGCCATCGGGTATCGACTTGCGGTTCGCGCTCGCGCTGTCACTTCCCGTCGGCTGCACCTGGATTCTCGGTCTGGTGGGAGCCTTCCTCGCGGCAACCGGACGAACGGCCGACGTCGATGCCTGCATCAATGCCGACTGGTCGGGCGAGATGGAATATCCGCAAGACGAATCGGGTCGCGCTCTGCGGGCAACGGGACGTCAGCGGAACGAAGATCGATCTCGTTTCAAGGAGTTGACCGAGCAACGGCTGGATCGTATCTGGCAAGCATCGCAGGTCGCCGCGGTCGAGCGCCGGCGCACCGAGCGCCTGGAGCAGGTTCGAATCGATCAGGAATCGGTGCTGAGCCGTATCGCCAACCTGAATCGCATGCTCTCACTGGGCGAGATCAGCCTCACTCGCTTCAACACCATCTACGCCGAGCTGATCGACTACCTGAACGTCCTGCGCCTGGAGTTGAACGATCTCGAGATGCGCCGTATGGACGCCGTCGACTTCAACGACCGGCGACCGCGCCCACCGTCGCTCGATCATGTGCCAGAGACGCGCGTACTGACCCTGGCGATCGTCGACCCCAGTGGTATGCCGATCCGCACCTATGGCGCGTTCCCGCTCGACGAGTCGATAATCACCGGAATGGTGTCGGCGTTCGAGAGTCTCTCGGAGGAGATGTTCGGCTCACAGGTTCACAAGACCCAGTTGGCCAGCGGCCAGGTCGTCCATTTCGTGCGCGGGCGCCTCACCATCGCCTATGGGATCTTCGAAGACGAGCCCGCCGCCGAGCAGATCTTCCGGATGCGGGAGTTTCATGAGAGCTTTGAGGCGATCAACGACCCCGACCTGCGTAAGCTGCCGATTGACCCCACGCGCTTGCGCGACGTTCCGACACCGTTCGACTTCGTCCCGCGTGAAGAGCCGGTCGTGGAAGCTCCGCCACCGGTCAAACCTCTGCCGATTCGCCAGCTGATCAATCGCTAACCGGCGCACCACCGGTTGTGCGGGCTGCAGGTAACGACCCCTCTCTCCGGTAGACCAGGCCGAAGAAGAGACCCGCGAGCAGCAACAGGAGCCCAATGCCTGAGATCACCGCACCAGCGTAGACCGTCGTTGGCGCATAGCGGTAGACGATCGTGTGCGTTCCGGGTGTCAGCTTGATGGCAGGGAGCCCGCCGTTGATCGTCGAGAGAGCGACCTGTTTGCCGTCCACCGTCGCCTTCCAGCCAGGATAGACTGGATTTGCCACCACCAGGTACGCCGGAGCTGATGTCGTCACGCTGAATCGATCCTCCTCGCGGCTCAGTCGGTCCGGCGTGACGCCGCCTGGCAATACCTTCAATCCTGACAGGCCCGGCGTCTGCCCGTTACTGCCGGGCTGTACCAGGTAAGCTGGTCCGGAATTCAGGGTGTTCCGGTAGATATGCGTTTTGCCCAGCGTCTCGACCAACTTGAACCCAGGATCCTTGAGGTTGGTCGTCGAGACGACGATACCCACGTCCATCAACCCGAGCAGCCTGGCGTTGGGATGGCTTTCACCGGCTGGAATCGTGAGCTGATAGCCGGACTTGTCGTAGCCGCCTGCCTGCTGCATGAAGCGGACGTAGGACTCGATCAAGAGTGGGTCCCAGCCATCGGCGAAGCGGGTGTCGAGGGTTACGGCGCTCAACTGATCGAGATTGCGCTGAACTCCGTAGACGCGGCTCGAACCGGCCAGTTTCGCGACGGTTTGCTCGAGTTTCGTCGGCGTCGTTGCAGGCTGGACAGACCCCACCTGAGCCAGTCCCCGGTCTGATTCGACCAGCGTCCCGGTTACAATCAGGAGTGCGGCCAGACCAATCGCCAGATGACCTCGCCGGACCACGCGTGCGTTGAGCCCGTGGACCAGCCCCAGCAGCGCCTGGGTGCCGAACCCAGCCAGGAGCGCGATGCCGAGCAAGGCGAGGAACCAGATGCGTGCCAGCCCGTGAAAACGATTGAAGTCGGGCAAGAGATGGGACGCGATGGCGAAGATGGGCGAAGAGTTGCCCATCGCCAGGGCCGCCACCAGCACGACACCACCCAGCAGCGGAAGGGCGCGTCGCCCGGCCGCGATGACGCCGAGAATGGCGAGCATCAGCACGACGCCCCCCGGATCGATGATGTTCTCCCAGGGGACGCTCGAGGCGGGTGGTCGCCCGAGCAGTGCCTGTACAAATGCCAGGAGTGGATAGCGGTCAGTCGTCGCGATCGAATCTTGCCGTGTCGACAGCCCAGTGAACTGCGCCAGTGGTAGCAGGTGCACTGACGCGAGCATCAAGCCGATGACGCCTGCCACGGCCAGGCCCGCCACTGCGCCACGCAACGCGCCCAGCCCCTGCGCACGATAGCGTGTGAAGAGGAGCCAGAGGGAGACGACGCCGGTCATCAGCAGGCCGTAGTAGGCCATCTGTGGATGCCCAGCCAGCAGGGTCAGTCCCAGAACAAGCGCGAAGGGGGCCGCCCAGCGCCGGGGGTTCTGGACGGTGGCCCAGGCACCCAGCGCCAGCCAGGGATACCAGGCGACGGTCTGGATCAGGGTCACGTGTCCGGCGCCGAGATGTCCAAGCAGGCGTGGCGTGGCCATGTAGCTAACCGCCGCAACCAATGACGCCCAGCGTGACAGACGGAACGCATTGCGGGCCAGGAGCAATGTGCCGATCCCGGCGAGCATGATGTGGCCCAGCAACAGGATCAGGTAGTAGTCCCGGATCGGGAAGAGGTTCACCAGCTGGGTCCCTGGGTAGAACATCGCCGCGAGTGGATCGGCAGCCAGTGGGCGCCCGCCCGCATAGTACGGATTCCAGAGCGGTAGCCGGTGCTCCAACGAAATGGTCCGCTTGATCAGCAGGGCGCTCGGCCAATGGCTGATCATCACGTCGCTCTCGGCGAACGCGGCCGGGAGTTCGTTGGAATGGATAGGCGCGGGCCAGAGAACGGCGACCGCGACGATCAAGAAGAAGAGCATCTCGCCAAGTGGGATCAGCCAGCCCGCTGGCCGGGCACGGACGTCCGAAAGCGCGTTGGTGGCTGAAGCGCGCAATCCGGTCGCCGGGCGTGAACAGGAGTCGACGTCATATCGCATGGTGTGCAATCCGCATTCGTCTTAACGGGAATGTTCGATGAGGGTGGTCTATACCGGACGCATCCGGCATCTCGGCAACGAGGGATGTCGCTTCGTCCGTTCGGTGAGGACGCACCACGGGCGTGGCGGATTCGAAGAAGAGGATACGGGTATCGCGGCTACGCAGTGGAAACATCTGTCAGCGTTCCGGCCCCGGATCCGGAGGGCGATCAGGCAAGTGAATCACGGTCGGTTCGTTGTCTCCTCAAGTCGTTCGTGACACTCCGGACGTCGTCGTTCTCCTGGGCATTTGACCCGGTTTGAAGTCGGTCGTCCGCCGTTCAGGCCGCGGGGCCCTGGGCGGCGGTTTGGGTTTCAGCGGGCTGCTGGTCGCCACGCAATTCCTCTCCGCGGTAGGCCCAGAGCGGACGCGCCCACCAACGCGAAAGGAATGCCATCACAAGACAGCTTACTCCCCCGATGACCATGGCATTTCCCGCGCCGACGGCGCTCGCCACCATGCCTGCCTGAAAGTCGCCCAGGCGTGGCCCGCCAATGGCAAAGGTCGACGATAGGGCTCCGACGCGGCCGCGCAGGCTATCGGGCGTGGCGAGCTGCCGGGCGGTCTGGCGTTGGGCTGAACTGACGGCATCCAGCCCGCCGGAGGTTGCCAGCAACAGCATCGCCAGCACCAGCGAATGGGCGAGACCGAAGAGCGCAAGGACGCCGCCATAGGCCAGGATGGTTAGGGCGACGAGCCGGCCGGGAGCGCGTGGCTGCGGCAAAAAGGTGAACAGTGCCGACCCGATGACCGCCCCGAAGCTGACCGACGCGTAGAGGAGCCCAAGTCCCTGCGCACCGATGTTGAGCACCGTCTCGGCGAAGACTGGCAGCAGGCCGAAGCGTGAGGCGAAGAGGACGGCCAGGAAGTCGATCACCATCAGCTGCCAGAGGACCGGTCGCTCCCGGACGAACGTCAACCCGTCCAGTAGCGCGACCAGACCGCGCCGCGGTAGTGGCTCCGGAGTGACGCGCGAGCGCATGGCAATCAGCGCCGCGACGACCACGAAGAAGGACACCGCGTCAAACCAGTAGGCCGCGGCGACACCCAGGCTGCCGATGACCAGACCACCGACGGCTGGACCAAGCACCGCTGCGACGTTGAATGCCAGCACGTTGAGCGTGAGTGCGTTGGCCAGTCGCTTTCGATCGACCAGCGCCGGTATGAACGCCTGGGTCGTTGGCACGCTGACGGCCGACGCCGCGGCCGTCAGGACCGCGAAGCCGTAGAGGAGGGTGATGTTCGTCAGGCCAGCCTGAATCGCGACCGCGAGCAGCGCGCTGAAGACCGCCAGGATCGTCTGCGAGATAAGCAGCAGGCGCCGCCGGTCGACCTGATCCGCCAGGGTGCCACCAAAGAGCGAAAGGAGGATCGTGGGGATGGCGCGCGCCAGCGCGATTCCTCCCAGCAGCGCGGCTGAACCGGTCAGGTCGTAAACGAGCCAGCCGAGCGCGACCGTCTGGATCTGCGTCCCAACGCTGGAGATGAACTGACTCGACCAGATGAGCGTGAAATCGCGGAAGGCGAGCGCCTCCAGCGCCGAGGGCAGCCGCCGGTTCATGCTGGAGCTTTCCCCCCGCACCGGTGGTCCAGGCCAGGTCTCAATGGTGTTGGATGATGAGTGACGTCACACGTATTCAACATCGCCGGGTATAGTACCAGACGCTTGACTCGCGTCTCAGGCGCTTGTGAGGGAATTTCCAGGCTCGCGGTCAGCTGACGGTGAAATCTTTGCGGACCCCATTGACGATCACCTGATAATTCCCGGGTTGGACCGTGCCGAGCGGAATCGTCTGCTGATAGGTGCTGATGACCTGCGCACAGGCCATGTCCGCTGGACGTTCGCCCAGAATCGTGATGGTGAAGGTCGATCCGTCCCGGCTGACCTGTGGGTCGCGTGGTTTCGTACAGGAATCCGGGATGACGCCGGCCACCGTTACCGATACCTGGGGCGGATAGCTCTCGGCAACCAGGACGTCGATCTGCTCGATCTGCAGCGGTCTGGTGATCATGGTCGTATCCCCGGTTGGCGACCCTAACGGATGTTCCCCGGACCCGCTTCGATGACAGGACACGAGGATCAGCGTCAGGGCCAGCCAGGTAACGGCGTGCATCGTCCCTGGTGGCCGTCGTTTGATGGCGCTCGCAACCCGTTGTCTCACTCCCGCTCCCCCATTTTC
This sequence comes from uncultured Chloroflexia bacterium, assembly GCA_963728335.1. Classification (GTDB taxonomy): domain Bacteria; phylum Chloroflexota; class Chloroflexia; order Thermomicrobiales; family Thermomicrobiaceae; genus CALAGB01. The sequence goes on along the minus strand of CAVSJP010000002.1, from coordinate 483,563 downwards.
ACTTGCCCTAGGTGTTGCGTGATGGACCATCAAGATGCGTCGGGGTATTCGCGATCGGAGGCCTTCGCCGCCGACGGGAGTGCTTCGGCGTCATCGCCCGAAACCTGCGCCAGATTGGCTCCATTGATCGCGTTGGCGATGGCCGACCGCGCGGCCGACTCGACCTTCGACGTAATTTGGATCTCCGGAGCGGTCCAGTAGCGTACGTGAAGCTCGAATTCGGTTGCGGATGAACCGAGCAGCAAGATCTCCGGGGCGGGCGCGCTCAACACCCCGCGCACCGACTCGATCGTCTGGCGTAGCAGCATCTCGGCGCGTACCAGGTCGGTGTCCGCCGGACAGGTGACGACGATGGTTGTCCGGCGCGTTCCGCCCTCGGTGAAGTTCTGGATCGCCTGGCTGAAGATCTGCGCGTTCGGGATGAGAACGGCGATGCCATCGGGGGTGCGCAGCGTGGTACTGCGAAAGTTGATCTCGCTGACGGTCCCGCTGTTGGTGGCGACCTGAATTTGATCGCCGATCTCGAAGGGCCGTCGCCACAGGATCAGCACTCCCGCGACGAAATTTTCAAGGATGTCTTTCAGCGCGAAGCCGATAATCAGCCCGGCGACGCCGAACGAGGCGATGATCGTGGCGAAACTGACACCCAGGACGCCAAAGGCGACGGCCACGCCAAAGGTGATGACGCCGGCCACGACGAGTTGGCGAATGAGCAGCCGCAAGCTTGGATCGATGCGCGGCGTCGTGCGTTCGACGCCTACGACGATCCGTCCGACGAGCTGCGCAATCCAGGCCGAGAAGAGAATGATGACGATCGCGATGAGGAACGTCGGAATCCTGGCGGCGACGACGCCTACGTTGTGCAACGCATCCGTTCCGGCGCGCTGAAGCGCATCGGTGACTGAATTCATCTGTTCGAGAACCTCGCATGAGACGGCCGGATGCCGGGAATTGCGAACAGTCTATCGCAGATTGAACGAGAGGAGACGTGCGATTGCCGCTCTGGAGCCGTCACGAACCGATTCCGCCCCTCAGCGGATAAATGTGTCGTACGGTCGAGGGAGAGCGAGCGCCTCCGTCACGAACCTGCTAAGATGCAAACACGTCGCGGTGGTGGACGTACAGGCATAGTCGAACGGAAAGGGGAACAGTGCCTCCGTCGCTCGTTCTCTCATTGTTGCTCTCGAGCATCTTCGGCCTGCTGTTTCACAGCATGTTCGGGCGCAAGCTCTGGCAGCTTCCGTGCTTCTGGCTGGCTTCGATCATCGGATTTCACGCTGGCGAGATCCTTGCGATTCTGGCCGGGGTGGAATTCTTGCGTCTCGGCAACATCCCGTTGTTCCCGGCCTTTGCCGGGGCGGTCGCGGGCTTGTGTATCTGCTGGTTCTTTACCTCATCACCCGAGCCGAGCACGCGTCGACGCCGATCGTTGCGTCGCTCATAAGATGACCACCATTCGGCCAGACGGAAGCGACGAGCCACTCGCCGGACCACTCCGGCGAAGTCCGCGCCACACATAGGGGAGGGATCATAGTGCGACAAGGATGGGGCTGGGTTGTCTTCATACTGATCGGGCTGGCGGTCGTGTTCATCGGTGGAGGCGTTGGCCTCTATCTCCTCGGTGGATCAGACCAATCCGCGCTCGAGCGGTTGATGAATATCTCGGTCATCTTCATTGCCCTCTCGATGATTCTCGTGGTGGTCTTGCTTGGCGTCCTTGTCGGCCTCGCCGTCTGGATCGCGCTGCTGCTCAAGAACCGCACCATGCCGGCGCTCGAAGCGCTGCTGCTGCAGGTGACGGGCATGGTCGGGCGCGTCCGTGGCACGACCGAGTTCGTCAGTGAAGAAGTCGCCAGCCCGATCATCTCCTTTTACTCGCGCGTCGCCGGCGTGCGCGCGCTCGTGAAGACGGTAACCCGCGGGAAACGGCGCTAGGACAAGGCGGCCGGATCCGGCCGCCAACCCCAGCCTATTAATCCAGCAAATTTGCGATGATATACTTTTCGGTGCTCCGGCGCGGCGCGCCTGTCTTGGTGTTGCCTGGAAATCCGCGGCCAGGATGGAGCGTGGTCGAGTATCTGCGATGGGAGTTGAGCGGATCGTATGAAGGGCATCATCCTCGCCGGTGGCCTTGGGAGCCGGCTCTACCCGCTCACCTACGCGACCAATAAACATCTCTTGCCGATCTATGATCGGCCGATGATCTACTATCCCATCGCCACCCTGGTTAACGCCGGAATCGACCACATCATGATCGTCACGGGCGGTCCGCACGCGGGTGATTTTCTACGTGTCCTGCGTAACGGCAAGCATCTTGGGATTCATCACCTGGAGTACACCTATCAGGAGCAGGAGGGTGGTATCGCCGAGGCGCTCGGGCTCTGTGCCGAATTTGCCGACGGCGACGACATCTGCGTCATCCTGGGCGATAACACGACCGACGCCGACATTCGCCCGACCGTCGAGTCGTTCTCGGGCGGCGCGGTCCTCTTTCTCTCTTCGGTCCCCGACCCGGAGCGCTTCGGCTGTCCGGTCTTCGATCCGGAAGATCCGAGCCGGATTCTTCGCATCGAGGAGAAGCCGGCAAATCCGCAGAGCAACTATGCCGTGACCGGCCTCTACATGTACGACGGTGCGGTCTTCGACTACATCAATCGGCTGGAGCCGTCGGCTCGCGGTGAGCTCGAGATCACCGACGTCAACAATTTCTACCTGGCCGACAAACAGCTCAGGTGGCATGAGCTTCAAGGTTACTGGACCGATGCCGGAACGTTCGAGAGCCTCTATCGCGCCAATCGTTTCTGGGCGGCGCAGCGAGGCTGGCGCGAGTCCGAAAGCGAATCGAAACGGCCAGTACGTGCTGAGATCGATTGATCGTCAACGATCGCGGATTGCCGGTCACGGCGCATCACGCAAGGTGGAGTCATGAACCAGATTGAAGAGCAGCGAGCCGCGAACCTGATCAACGACGTTCTCGAGGAGCTAGGTTACGGGCGGCGCGAGTTCGACATGCGCGGTATCCCGTTCTCGGGCGTCTGGGGCACCTCCTCCTCGGTCTGCTATCAGATTGCCAACGAGATCGAGTCCGAGCGCATCGAACGCGAGACGGATGGGCTCTCCAAGAAAGAGAGCAAAGCCCGGGCGCAGGAGATCGTGCGTGAGACAGCCCAGCAGATCGCCGAGAAGGTCGCCGGGCGGCTCAGTGGTCTCGACGGCTTTGCCAGCGTCGAGGCCAAGACCGGCTATATCAACGTCCTGTTCGACACGAGCGACTACACCAACCGGGTGATCCGCTCGATCCTCGATGCCGGCGACGACTACGGGCGTGGATCGAAGCGCACCGATCGGGTCATGGTCGAATACTCGCAGCCGAACACGCACAAAGAGTTTCACATTGGTCACCTGCGAGGTACCAGTCTGGGCAACGCGTTGAGCCGGACGCTCAAGTTCGCGGGCTTTGACGTGCTGCAGGCGAACTATATCGGCGACATCGGCATGCACGTGATCCGGACCCTCTGGTGCTACCTCAGTTTCCACCAGGGTGAGGAGCCTGCGCTCGAACAGCGCGGGCGGTGGCTGGGACAGATCTACGCCGAGTCGGGCCAACGGCTCAATTACCGGCAGACGGTGGTCGATTTCCTCAACGAGCTTTCCCGCGAAGACCCGATCTTCGTCGAGATGATCGACCGCATGATGAAAGAGCTGTGGAAGACACACAAGGTTGGCGAAGATGTCGCCTATCTGCTCGGCCAGATCGCGCATCAGCGCGAGATCAAGACCGACGCCTTTTACGAAGACGACACCATCGTCAAGTTCTGGCCAATCGCCTGCAACCAACTCGCGCACGAGTTGGACCTGGCCGAAAAAGGCGAGCTACCCGAGCCGACCGAGGAGCAGGAGGCAACACCGGTCGAGGTCTACCGCGAGCGCCTGGAGCGTGCCGAGCGGCTCGGCCAGCATCTGGACTGGTGGGCCGACAACCCACGCTGGCAGCAAGAGGTCCGCGAAACGTTCCAGCGCTGGGAGCGCAAGGATCCCGAATTCGTCCAGCTCTGGGAAGAGACCAAAGCCTGGAGCATGGAGGGCTTCCACCGGATCTACGATCAGCTGGACGTCCACTTCGACGTCTGGTTCTACGAGAGTGAGGTCGAGGAGCCGGGCCGGGAGATGGTCCAGGAGTTGCTCGAGCGGAATATCGCCGAGATCAGCGATGGCCTGCCGGTGGTCAAGATCGACGAGAAGCTGGGGCTCGAGAAGGAGACCTACCGCACGTTGCCGATCCTGCGCTCCGATGGCACGACCCTCTACTCCACCAAGGACCTGGCGCTGACGCGGGAGAAGTTCGAGGACTATGGCGTCGACCGGGCCATATGGGCGGTCGACGTACGCCAGAGCCTCTACTTCCAGCAGATCTTCAAGATTCTGGAGCTGTGGGGCTTCGAGCAGGCGGCCAAGTGCTTCCACCTGAGCTACGAGACGGTCATGCTTCCGACCGGCGCCATGAGCAGCCGCTCGGGCAATGCCGTCCTCTATGATGACGTCGCTAGCGCGGTGCTGAAGCGGGCGCGCGAGATCATCGATGAGAAGAATCCGGACCTGCCGGAGGATCTGAAGCAGCAGATCGCCCACGACGTCGGCATTGGTAGCATGAAGTACGGCATGCTGCTGCGCGACAACAATCGTGTCATCGTGTTCGATATCGAGGAGGCGCTCTCCTTTGAAGGTCACGCCGCTCCGTACATCCAATATGCGCATGCCCGCGCCTGCCGCATTCTGGAAAAGGTCGATGAGATGCCATCGGGTGACATTGAGCTTCCCGAAGTGGCCCCGGAGGAAGTCAACCTGATCGAGCAGATCGCCGACTTCCCGAACGAGGTTGAACGAGCGGCCGCCGAGTTCAAGCCGCTGGTCATCGCGACCTACGTCTATGAACTGGCCAAGCGCTTCAACGATTTCTATCGGGCCTGTCCCGTGTTGACGTCGGAGGAGCCGACCCGCGCGGCGCGCATTGCCCTGGTCGAGGCGGCACGTCAGACGCTGGCCAATGGACTTGGTCTGCTCGGTATCGCCGCTCCACAGGTGATGTAGCCATGGAGCCCTCTCAGCGAGAGAATAGGCTCGTTCACGCTGGAATCACGCCGATCTTGGTGCCGATGGCGCTTGGATCGATGCGGCGTGGCGTCGACCTGGGTCCGGAAACGCTCGCTCATGGGCTGCGCGAGCGCTGGTCACGCCGAGGCGATGCCGAACTGCTGGCCCGACTCGGCAATGCGCAGGCGATCCCCGTCGCGACCCTGCCGGAGACTGATCCGGTCCGGCATCCTGGTCAGGCGCTCCATGCCCATGAAATCGCTCAGACCAGCCTTAAACTGGCCGAGCAGTCGCACGAGGCGATCGCGCGCGGCGATCTTGCGCTGATTCTCGGCGGCGATCACGCCGTGGCGATCGGGAGCGTCGCGGGCGCGGCGCAGTCCTGCCAGCGTCTCGCGGTTATCTGGGTCGATGCCCATGGCGATCTCAACTGGCCCGAGGTCAGCCCGTCCGGGCACGTTCACGGCATGCCGCTCGGTGCCAGCCTCGGCCGGGGCCCTGGCGAATTGATCGACATCGGCGTCAATCCCGATCTCCGGCCCGACGACGTCTACCTGATCGGCGTGCGGAGTCTCGATTTCGCGGAGCGCGCCTGGATTCGCGAGGGGAGGCTGCACTGCGCGTCGATGGCCGATATCGATGACGTTGGCGTCGACGTCATCGATTGACGACATCATCGCGGGAATTGCCTCGTCCGGCGCCGATGCTGTCCACGTCAGCTTCGACGTAGACGCGCTCGACCCGATCGTCATCCCCGGTACCGGCACGACGTCGCTTGGCGGCTTCACCTTCCGTGAGGCGGCGCACCTGCTGCGGCGACTGCGCGCCAGTGAACTTCCGATTCATTCGCTCGACTGGGTGGAACTGAACCCGACGCTCGACCCGTCCGGCAGCAGCACGAACGCCGCTGTCAAACTCCTCGCGATCGCCCTGGGTGAGGAGATGGTCTGATGCCGGTTCGCCGCGGGTTGCTCGCCGCCAACTGGCGTGGTGGCCGGACCGGCCGCTACATTGGGATTCTGAGACTCCATGACGCCGCCGTCCTGCCGACGAGTGGTGAGACAAAAAAAGTCCCGCCGCGCTCCGATCAGCGCGGCGGGCTCGTTCACGTCCGGTTTGATCCAGCCGTCACCTCTGGCGACTACATCTGCGTGGGGTCGCTCTGGTTTGGATCTGGCCCCGGGTCTCGCCCTTCCACGACCGCGGCGAGGCGCGACAAGTAGAGATCCCACCCGTGGCCGTGCATCTCCCGCGCTTCAGTTGGGAGTCCAGAGTGTTCGAGCCGGACGATTGTCGAGTTCCCGTCAGGTATGAGCGTGATCTCGACGACGGTCGACCCTGGACCAACAGGCTGATTCTCTCCTTCCCAGCCGAAGGTGAAGCGCACCCGCTCATTGGGGACGACTTCGAGATACTCGCCCCGAGCGATGGCCATGCCGTTGATGTCCACGTGGTAGACACCGCCATTGTGCGGTTCCAATTGGACGTTCTGTCCCATCCAGCGCGTCATCATCTCTGGCTCAACCAGGAAGCGAAAGATCGTTTCGGGCCGCGCCGCGACCCGTACTTCTCGAGCGACGACATCACTCCGAGTATTCGTCATCCGTACTGATTCTCCGCTCTTCAGTCTCGGCTTCCTGCGCCAGAAGTTCGAGACGCTCATCCCAGAATTCCTCGAGGAACCGACGTATCTCCACCAGACCTTCAGGGCGAACCCGGTAGAACCGGCTCGTTCCTTGCTGGCGCACGGTGACCAACCCAGCCGCCGACAGGACGCCGAGATGTTGCGAGATCGCCGGACGAGAGACGTCGAAGTGCGTCGCGATTTCGCCCTGCTGACATCTCCCGAAATCGGATCACCCTCAAGATCTCGCGCCGTCGTGGCTCAGCCAGAGCATGAAAGGCGTGATCAACCATATGCTTACGTTAGCATTTACTTACTGAAGTTGTCAACGGGTTGGAGCGGATGCGTGCGACCATCACCGCGTAGCGGCGGCAAAGACCGCGTTGCTGACCGCCGAGAGCCGGAAATACCAGCGATCCATATCGATGTTGGCGTGGGAATTCGAGACGTACGCCAGGGCCACGTCGTTGACCGGATCGACCGCCAGTACGCAGCCCGAAGCACCAGCGTGGCCGAAGGTCGCCGGTGAGCCCAGCTCGGCCAGTCCGAATCCGCCCGCCGTGAAGTTGAGCTCGAAGCCGAGTCCCCACGGCTGGGGCAAGACCAGCTCGATGCCGACCAGTTTGCCGCGCGCCATGCCGCCGGTCTGATCGGTTGTCATCGCGCGAATCGCCGCGTTCGAGACGATGCGCCCGTCCGCATTCTGCGTGAAGAGCAAGCCGAAGCGAAGCAGGTCTGCCGCACTGGCGACGGTGCCGAAGGACGGATGCGCCAGTTGGAGCGCGTACGGGGAGTTGTACATGGCGCCGGCGGTGCCATAGGCCAGTGTCCCGACCACGTGGGCGACGCGGCCGTAGTCGTCTTCAGACGGCGGCATGAAGGTGTGCGTCAGGCCGGCTGGTTCGAGCACCAGGGTGCGAATCAGCTCAGGAAAGGACATGCCGGTGACGACCGAGGCCATGCGACCGGCCAGCGCGATGCCGAAGTCGCTGTACTCGAAACCGGTTCCGGGCTTGAACAGGAGCGGGTGCGTGTAGGCCTCGTCGACGATCTCGTCGATGGGCGTCTGTTCTCGCAGGCGCTCTTCCATCTGCGGCGACTCGTAGATCAGTCCAGACGTGTGCGTCATCAGGTGACGCAGGCGCACCTGCTCGCGCCCGTCACCGGTGAATTCGGGCAACACGTGGTGAACCGGCATGGAGAGGGTCAATTCACCCCGCTCGACCAGCATCATCACCGCCGCGGCCGTGTAGAGCTTCGAGATCGAGGCCAGGGGCCACAGCACGGTCGGGCCCGCGGCCAGATTCTCACGGGCTTGCCCGGCGTACCATTCGACGATCTGCCCGCCGACACTGACTGCCAGACCTGCCCCGGCGATCTCACCATCCGAGATGAATCGCTCGATTCGCTCCCGCACGCCCGACAGGTCAATCGCCGTGTCACTTCTGGTCATCCACCCCACGCCTTTCATATCCGCTCAACATGTCGCGGGCATTATGCACGTGAACGCGCGGGTCGCAAACAGTGACGTGGCGAGCGGACCCGCGTGCCTACTTGCTGCTGGCCGTGAGGTGGTAGACGGTTCCACTGCCGAGGTCGCAGACGTAGATCTCGCCGGTGCCGTCCTCGCCAAATGAGCTGATCCCGCCCGGGCCCGTTAGCACCTGTGTCCTGGTCCAGTTGCCGCCGGCGTCCTTGGTGAGCGCCCAGATGGTGCCAGAGCAGTAGTCGCCGAAGAAGTAGACCCCCTGGATCGACGCAAACTGGCTGCCGCGGTAGACGTAGCCGCCCGTCACCGAGCAATTGCCGGACGCGTGCGAATACTCGGTCACCGGCAGCGTCAGTCCGGACTTGTCGCAGTTGCTACTTGGGGAGTAGCAGTGCAGTCCTTCCATGGTGTTCCAGCCGAAGTTCAGACCGGGGTTTGGCGGTCGCGGGAACGAAGTCGATCTCTTCCCAATTGCCCTGCCCGACGTCGCCAATGTAGAGATCATGTGTTGGCTGTCGAAGCTGAAGCGCCAGGGATTGCGCAGGCCGTAGGCCCAGACCTCCGGCTTGCCGCCCTGCCCGTTGGCAAACGGGTTGTCCGGTGGGATCGCGTAGGGATCGCCGTGGTCGACGTCGATGCGCAGGATCGATCCGAGCAGGTCTGGGGTTCCTGGCCGTTGTTGCGCGGATCGCCCTCCGAGCCGCCGTCTCCTGCGCCGATCCAGAGCATAGCCGTCCGGCCCGAAGACGAGCTGACCGCCGTTGTGATTCGCGTATGGCTGCTGGATCCCGAGGATCTGCTTGAAGCTGTTCGGGTCGGCGGTCTTACGGTCCGATTCAGCGGTGAACCGGGCGATGACCGTGTTGCCATTCTGGTCGATGTAGTCGACGTAGAAGTAGCCGTTGCTCGTGTAGCTCGGATCGAACGCGAGGCCGAGCAGTCCCTGCTCGCTGCCGCTGGAGCGAACCCGCGACGTGATATCGAGGAACGGCTGCGACTGGATCTGGTCGTTGTGCGCGACAAGGATCTTGCCACCCTTCTGCACGATGAAGATGTCTCCACTGCCGTCACCGGAAGCGGTCACGTAGAGCGGCTGGTTCAGGCCCTTGAAGATCGGGGCCAGTCCAAACTTGATTTTGGCGAGGTCAGCGGCCGTCACCGGTGTGGGCGGGGCGGTCGTGGCGGCTGCTGTGCTCGATCCATTGCCGGCCTCCGCGGTTGCGCTTCCATTCGCGGCGGTGCCGCTCGGGGTGCTGGCTGTCGCTGCCGAACTGGACGCGACTGGAGGAATCGCGGCCTGTGTCGTCGTGCTCCCCGTTGTTGCGGTCTTCGAGCCACCTGACGAGAGACAGCCTGGCCCTGCGATCAGCACGATGACGAGCGCGAGTGTGAGGTGAATGCTGCGTCGGGAGAAGGTCGAGTGGCGCATGATCCTCTTCTGTGTTGTATGCGGATGCGTTGTGGGTCAGACCCGGCTGCGATTGACAGCGCCAGATGTGCGTCTCGGAGCCGGGATAATCGCGTTGCCGCAATCACCCGGCCACGAGCGTCAATGCAGGTGCATGGATATCAGGCGACGAGACTCATCAAGATGCCGCCTTCTTTGACGGCACAACTGGTCGTCCGGTACAGCACGGTGCCATCGAACGGCGCCTTGATCGACTCGATCTCCTCGCCCAGCAGGTTGAGAATGCTTCCGACCTCGTCGCCCGCGTGCACCTGATAGCCAGCGTGGGTGGTGCACATCCAGAACCCGTCCCGCTGCGCGAAGATGGTCTGCGCCTTACTCGCGTGCGTGGTGCCCGGGATCTCGGGCCTGCCTGGGAGGTTGCCGAGAACCTGCAGGACCCGCTTTGTGCCATCGACCAGAATATCGACATCGTTGAGAGTCAGTTGACCGATGCCGCCCGCTTCGGCCAGCAGCGATGGGATCCCGGCCTGCGCCGCGGAGACGTATGTCATGCCGCCTGGCTGATTCGGATCGGCGTTGCGGCCCATGGTGAACGGCAGACCAAACGCCTCCGCCATCGCCTTCGATTGCTTCGAGACCTCGTCGTCGGCATTGGCAAGAAAGCCGGCGAATGGCAGGAGTTCCTCGACCATGTCGCCGCCGTGCAGGTCGATAAATGCATCGCTCTGCTTGATGACGTTGTTGAAGATGAAATAGGCGAGCGCGTCGCAGAAGGTTCCATTGGCTCGGCCTGGGAAGACGCGGTTCAGGTTCTTGCCGTCGTAGGGATTGAAGAAGGCGGTCCGCTCCCAGAAGGAGGGGAGGTTGACGATCGGAACCACCACGACGCGGCCACTGACCTGTGACGGATCAATCTCCTGACCCAAACGGACGGCGGCACGAATCGAGACGTACTCACAGCCGTGGATCCCGGCGATGATGGTGGTTAGTGGGCCGTCGCTCTCGCCGTTGATCGCGAAATAGGGCCAGGTCCAGCCACGCAAGACCTGGAGATCCGGCTGAAGCTCTCCCTTCTTCTGCTTTCCTTTGTCTGGCATTTCGGGCATCGTCGTGGCCATGGTTGTCGCTTCCTCCCTCATCTTTGCAACGGATGATTTGCATTTCGTTGATTGTAGCGGCAAATCCGTGCCGCCGGGAATGGGGAGGGGGAAGAGATGGATCGACGTGGACCACGATGATCGAAAAGTGGGGAGCAGCGCTGGCGGTCAACCAGCCAGCGCTCGCTCGGCGTGCTATCCCTCGCTCAGACGGGCGATAGTGCTGACGCGGTCACCTGTTTCGACGTCGAGCAGGTTCGAGCCTTTGGTCGCGCGTCCCTGGCGTCGCATGGTCTTGGCACTGAGCTGTGCCGCAGCGCCGTTCGACGATGCCAGGATGACGTCGTCCTTTGGCCCGACCAGTGTCGCGACCGAGAGCTTGTCGTCGCGGACCAGGCTGATCGCTGTTACGCCTCCGGTCGCCCGGTGCCGCTGCGGGAACTGAGACAGCGCGGTCCGCTTGCCCATTCCCTGCTCACTCACGACCACCAGGTCCTCGTCACTGTTGTTTGCGGCGAAGAGGGCTCCGACCACGGTCGCGCCATCTTTGAGGCCGACGGCGTTGACGCCCTGGCCGTCGCGGCCGGTCGAGCGAACTTCCTCATCCGGGAAGCGCAACGCCTGGCCGTCGTTCGTCACCACGACAAAGTCGCCCGGCGTGCCGTCTTCGACCAGTACTGCCGCGACGATCTGGTCGTTGCCCAGCAGTTTGACGTCGTTCAGCCCGGCTGCATTGATCGAACGATATTCCGATAATGCCGTCTTCTTGACCTTGCCGTTGGCCGTGAACCAGACCACGTAGCGATTCTCGTGCAGGTCGTCGGTCGGCAGGAGTGCGGCCAGGTCTTCGTCCGGTCTTAAGTTGAAGACGCGCTGGGCCGGCTCGCCGCCCGCCGCGCGGGTGCCCTCAGGAACCTCATGACCCCGAGCCAGGTAGACGCGACCGTTGCGGGTCAGCACCAGCAGGTAGTCGAGCGTCGAGGCTGGGACGATGGCCGACATCCCGTCACCTTTGGCTGATTTGGTGCTGCGGCTGCGGCGGAACGCGTTCTCCGGCACCGCCTTGACCTTGCCCGATTCCGAGACGACCATCAACACCCGCTTCTCCTCGACGAGGCTGGTGATCTCCTCGATCGCCCCATCGGAGGTATCAATCCGCGTGCGGCGTGCGTCGCCGTGCTCGTTGAGGATCGCGGTCAGTTCTTCCTTCAGCAGCGCAACCTTCTTCTCCTCGCTCTTGAGGAGTGCCTGCAACTCCCGGATGCGCCGGGTCAGCTCCTTCTTCTCGTCGGCGTACTTGGACGCATCGAGCTTGGTCACCTGCGCCAGTGTCATGTTGGCGATAACGTCCGCCTGGATGTCGCTCAGGCTGTACTTGACCTTGATCTGCTCCTTGGCGACGCTTCGGTCGCGCGCCGCCTGGAAGATCTTGACGATCTCGTCGGCGTTGGCCGCACCGATGATCAGACCCTCGACGACGTGCAGGCGCTCCTGTGCCTTGCGCAGTTGATACTCGGCGCGCTTGGTGATGACGTCGATCTGATGCCGGTTCCAGTACTTCAGGAGTTCCAGCATGCCGGTCTGGCGGGGTTGGCGTGCGGGTTGCCCCGGATCGCCGAAGAGGAAGACCATGTTGACCGACACCGCGGTCTCGAGGTCGCTGTATTTATAGAGCTGGTTCAGCACCACTTCCGGCGTCGCGCCGCGCTCCAGTTCGATGACGACGCGCGTCCCCTTCTCCTCATCCGACTCGTTGCGGATGTCCGTGACGCCCTTGACCTTGCCGTCGTTGACGGCGTTGATCATCGACTTCACCAGTCGTGCGCGCGAGATCGGCGGGATCTCGGTAACGACCAGGTTCTTCTGGCGCAGCTCCTCTTCGAGGCGCACCTCGCCCCGGACGACGACCCGACCCTTGCCGGTCTCGAAGTAGTCGACGATGCCCTCCGTGCCGATGATGCGACCGCCCATCGGGAAATCTGGTCCCCTGAGGATCTTCATCAGCGCCTTGAGCGGCAGTTCGGGATCGTCGAGCAGCGCCATCGACGCCTTGATTGACTCGGCCAGGTTGTGCGGCGGGATCTCGGTCGAGAGCCCAACCGCGATACCCGAGGCCGGGTTGCAGATGGGCGGGATGCGCGCCGGGAGGTAGACCGGTTGAGTCACCTTCGGATCCTGCAGGTAGGTCTCGGCGAAAGGTACCGTCTCCTGCTCGATGTCGCGTAGCAGCAATTCGCCGATGGGCGAGAGGCGCATCTCCGTATAGCGATAGGCCGCGGCAGTGTCGCCGTCGACCGAGCCGAAGTTGCCTTGCCCTTCGATCAGCGGATAGCGCATGGTGAAGGGTTGGGCCATGCGGACGGCGGCGTCGTAGACCGCGCTGTCGCCGTGCGGGTGATACGACTTCAGCACGTCGCCGACGATGGAGGCGCTCTTGACCGTGGTGCGCGTAGAGCGATAGCCGTTCTCGAGCATGCAGGCGAGGATGCGGCGCTGGACCGGCTTCAGTCCGTCGCGGGCATCCGGCAGCGCGCGGCTCGTGACGACCGCCAGTGCGTATTGGACGAAGGCGTCCTCGAAGAGACTCGAAAACTCCTCGGTCTCGACCTCTTCCCGATGTCCATTGCCGTTCATCACGATCGTGGTTGCCATAGGTTTCCTCTAAGTAGCCCTCACCACCGGCCTGAAATCATCGTTCCTTCTCCCGCTCGGCGAGAAAAGGTGGCGCCGCAGCGCCGGATGAGGGTGTCAGGGGTGACGGTTGTCACACATCAATATCCGTATATTTCCGCGCTCGCTGGGCCAGGAAGGTGCGGCGGCCTTCGGCGTTGGTGTCTTCCATCAGGTTGAAGACGAGCTTCTCGGAGAGTGCCGCGTCCTCGATCGTCACCTGCTTGAGCAAGCGTTTCTCCGGGTCCATGGTCGTCTCACGCAGCTCGCGCGCGTTCATCTCGCCCAGACCCTTGTAGCGCTTGATCTCGTGCGTCCCCTTGTGCGACTTCAGCCAGTCGCGCAGCGCTTCGTCATCGCGCAGCCAGACCGGCTTGCCGTTCTGTTTGACCGAATAGAGTGGCGGTGCAGAGAGGAAGACATGGCCCCGATTGATCAGGTCCGGCAGTTCCTGGTGGAAGAGTGTCAGCAAGAGTGCCTGAATGTGCATGCCGTCGACGTCGGCGTCGGTCATGATGATGATCTTGTTGAATTTCAAGCGACTCGGGTCGAATGCCTGCCGCGATCCCGTGCCGATGACCTGCAATAGGGTGCGGATCTCTTCGTTCTTGGCGATACGCTCGATGTTGGCCCGCGCGACGTTCAACGGCTTACCGCGCAATTTCAGGATCGCCTGGAACTCGGAGTAGCGCCCCTGGCTGGCCGACCCACCGGCGCTGTCGCCCTCGACCAGATACAGCTCGGCACGCTTCGGATCCTTGGTGTTGCAGGGAATGAACTTGTCCGAGATCGAGGCGTCGATGATCTGCCCGTTGCGCTTGCTCTTGCCGGTCATGATCAGACGCGCCGCCGCCTTGGCCGCGTCGCGCGCCTTGCGTCGCTGCACCAGGTTCTTCGTCCATTCGCGCGTCATCGCATCGTTCGACTCGCACCAGCGAGTCAGCGCCTCATTGACGATCGAGCGAACGGTGCCGTCGACGCCGCTGTTGGTCAAGCGGTTCTTGGTCTGCCCCTCGAATTGTGGATCGGGCAGTTTCACCGAGATCGCCGCGACCAGGCCCTCGCGAATCAGATCGGCATCGAATTCACGCTTCTTGGTCACGCCGAGCCGTATTGCCTGGTCATTCAAGACTTTTGTGAGCGCCGCTTGAAAGCCACTCTCGTGCGTGCCGCCTTCGATGGTGCGCACGCCGTTCGCGAATGAAACCATGCGCGTGCGCTCGCCTCGGTTCGGCTGAATTGCGACCTCGACCAGCATACCGTCCCGTTCTTCAGTCACCGCGACCGGCTCTTTGAAGAGAGGCACGCTGTCGCGATCGAGCGGACGCAGTTCCTCGACATAGTCGGTAAGACCGCGCTCCGAGAAGAAGGTCACCTCGTCCATCTTGCCGGCATCGTCGTCCCAGATCTTGAGGTGATAGGCGATGCCGCGGTTGAGATAGGCGGCGGCGCGCATGCGGCTCTCGATGACGTCGCGCTGGTAGTCGACGGTCGGATCGGCGAAGATCGCGCGATCGAAGAGCCAGCGGAATTGCGTGCCGTGTCGTTTCTTGTCGCACTTGCTCAAGATGTGCTTGTCCGGCACGCCACGGTTGAAGGACTGCTGAAATTCCTGGCCTTCGCGCCAGATGGTCAGTTCCAGGTGCTCCGAGAGGGCGTTGATGATGGTCGCGCCAACACCGTGCAGACCACCCGCCGTCTTGTAGACGCTCTGATCGAACTTCCCTCCAGAGTGCGGCACGGTCAGGATGACGGTCGCGGTCGGCAGTGTCTTGCCATTGACCTTCTTGGGGTCGAACGGCATTCCGCGCGCTTCATCGCGCACGGTGACCCATCCCTCGGCGTCGATCTCGACCCAGATGTTCTTTCCATAGCCAGCAATCGCCTCGTCGGTCGCGTTGTCGAGCGCCTCCCAGATCAGATGGTGCAGACCGGTCGCGCCGGTCGATCCGATGTACATGCCGGGGCGCGTCCGGATCGCCTCGATCCCCTCGAGTACCCGGATGTCCGCACCGGTGTATCTCGTCTTCGGCGTGGCCGTGGTCGTTGCCATTCAGTCGTCCCTACCCTCTGGCTGAATCTTCACATATGTTCTCAGCATCGTTGCTTCGCTGGGCCAGAACAGATGTTCGTATGTTGGCCCAATTATAGCGTATTCGGCGATTGATTGCCAATCCGTCACCGCGTACGTTCGCTTGTTCATTCTCGCGGGCTACGCGGCGCAAAACACTCCGAGCCTATCAAAACTCGGCGTAGTCCGGCGAGTTCGGTTGGCCCTGTGGGTACACTTGTAGCTTTGGGCGGCAGGTGGTGCCGCCAGCAGGACGGTGAACGGGAATCGCGGAGCGTGGACGACGGCGAGATCGGCACTGACACGCGGAAACGAACGGCAACGGCCGAGGACGATGCGTCCGTGACACGCACGTCGTTGCGGCGGGCGCGGTTCGCCGTCGGCAGTCTCTTCTTCATTCAGGGATTCGTCGCGGCCAACTGGTTTGTGCGCATACCGGCCATCAAGAATCATCTCCATCTGAGCACCAGCGCTCTGGGTGTTTCCCTGCTGTCACTGACGGTGGGGTTGCTGTTGGTGATGCCGTTGATCGGCTGGCTCCTGACGCGCGTCGGGAGCCAGCTGGTCTGCACCGTCACCGTCCTCTCGTTCGTGATCGTCCCGACCTTCCCGGCGCTGGCGGTGAATCAGTGGACGCTGATGCTTGCCCTGCTGGCCTTCGGCAGTGTGGCCGGCATGCTCGACGTGTCGATGAACGTCCAGGGGGTCGCGGTTGAGGCGCGTATGCGGCGTCCCGTCATGTCGTCGTTTCACGGCATGTACAGCGCCGGCGGTATTGGCGGGTCAATTGTTGGCGGCGCGCTGGCGGCGGCTGGAATGAGCCCCCGCCTGCAGCTCTGGCTGGTCGGTCTGGTGCTGGCACTCTTCGGCGTCTACGTCTCTCGCTGGCTGATCCGTGAGTCACCCGCTGAAACGAAGCAGGGACCAGTCTTTGTCCGGCCGTCGCGCGCCTTGCTGGTCCTCGGTGTGATCGCCTTCTGCGCCCTGCTCAACGAGGGGGCGATGTCCGATTGGAGTGCGGTCTACCTGCGCGAGAACATCGGCACCAGCGCCGGGCTGGCCGCGGCTGGGTTCACCGCCTTCTCGCTGACCATGACCGTGGGCCGCTTGCTCGGCGATCGCTGGGCGCTGAGACTCGGCCCGACGACGCTGATGCGCATCGGTGGACTGCTCGCGGCAGCCGGACTGGGACTCTCGCTGGCGTTCGCCAGCCTTCCGACCTCACTCATCGGGTTCGCCTGTGTCGGGGCGGGGATGTCCTTCGTCTTCCCGCTGACGGTCAGCGCCGCCAGCCGCTCGGGCCAGATGGCGCCGGGGCCCGCGATCGCGGGTATCTCGACGGCGGGGTATACCGGGCTGCTGGTTGGGCCGTCGATCATCGGTGTCAGCGCCGGGATACTCACGCTCCGTGGTGCGCTCGGCATCGTCGTGCTGCTTGGCCTGTTGATCGCGGCGCTGGCAGGCGCGGCCAATGGGCGGCACGCCGATGGGCCTGAGACCTCGCCGACGGGTTGAGATCTCTTGGCCAATCGCGGTACATGCCAGCTCTTACCCTCAACAACAGGCGTTCACACAACCTCGACCAACGCGCAACCGCTGCGCGCCTGATTCCAATCGAGATCCAAAACCGGCGCTCGGCCGAATCCCGCGTCGGGGAAGGCTACTTCCGCTGAGCGAACAGCCAGCTGAAGAAATCGGGCGTCGGAGACGGCGCGCCCATGAGCGTGTAGGGCGCCAGCCAGGAGCCGTGGCCCATATTGGTGTACTCGGTGTATTTCGGATTGCCGCCTGCGGCGCGAATGGCGTTGATCATGTCCCGTGAGCCGGAAACCGGAGCGATATTGTCATCGGTACTGTGGAAGTCCCAGATCGGGAGGTTCACCAACCGGGCTGCCTTCGAGGGATCTCCTGCCCCCGCGATCGGAGCCGCGGCGGCCCAGTAGCTCGGCCAGCGCTCGGCGGTCTCCCAGGTGCCGTAGCCACCCATGGAGAGGCCGGTCACATACAGCCGGTTGGCGTCGATGTTGGCGTAGACCAGTTGGAGCGTGTCGACGATCTCTTTGGTCATGCGCATCACGTCGTTTGGCTGCGGCGTAAGCGGGTAGGAGCCGAAACCGGCTGGGAAATCGACAAACCGCGCTGGTGTAACTGGCTGTGGCACGACGACGAAGCAGGGCCAATTCCCTTGCACGTCTTCGCTGTATGGTTCGGGAAACCCTGGTCCCCACACCTGGACGTATGGGTCGTCAATGGTAGCGTGGCGATTCTGGTCGTCCGTCTTGGTGGGATCGGCGCGTTGCCCACCCCCTTCCAGCAGCAGCACCAGAGGATATTTGGTACCGGTCGTGTAGCCCTTGGGCATGAAGAGGTAGAAGACCATCTTGAAGCCTTGCGGCTCCAGGGCTTCGCAGGTCAGGTACTGGTCGGGCGTACCGGAAAGGCAGCCAATCCTCATGCCGTTCGACTGGCGGTCCAGCTGTGGCTCAAGGATAAGCGCGGAGCTGAAATCCGAGACGCCGGTATCGCCGAGCAAGCCGAGTTCGACCTGATACTGAGGCGGGTTGGATGGGTGATACTCAAAGCGAGCCCGCTCAAAATACTGCACGGTGTAGCCGTTCTCGGTGAACTCCTGGCTCACCGGATAGCCGAAGATCCGCAGGCCGCCGTGCTGCTGCCAATAGGCACGGAAGCCGAACGCCAGCGTATGTCCGGTCTGCGGGAAGAATGTGGTGTTCGCGTTATTCGAGGCGACGAGCGCCTTGAATGGGGTCTCGTTCGACCGCGATGCCGTCTGTTCGGCCCCCAGTCGTTCCAGTTCCACGGTCCAGCCAGCGGGGGCATCGGGGTGGTATTCGAAGACCGCGCGCTCGAAATACTGAACGGTCGTGCCGTTGTAGTCAAGCTCTTCGGTGATCGGATAGCCGAAGAGCGAGAGGCCGCCGTTGGCCTGCCAGTAGGCCAGGAAGTCGCCGCCGAGGTAGTGACCTGTCTGCGAAAAGTAGACCCGATTCGGGCTGGTCGCCGCGGCCGCCGCGGGACTCGAGACGAGCGATCTCGAGCCCAGGAGTGCGATCACCAGCGCGCCCACGGCGACCCAATTCGTGCCACGAGTGAGCCGCCTTAACCGTGACGGGTCCGATGTCGACGCCGCTCTGGTGCCCTGCATCACCTGTCCTTTTACCTCAGCCAAACCTCAACGGTTACATGGGGTTGAAAACGATTCCTGAGCGGCGGCCGTTAGTCCTCATCCACCACCTTCGGGGTGACGATGTGACCGCCCTGATCGCCCAGTTCCGGGATGGCGACGCCCTGCATCCCCAGGGCAAAGGAGAGTTGGCCGCCGTGGTGAATATCGTGTGCCATGATGCGCCAGAGGACCCACTGGTAGGGAACGACATAGGTCTTTTCCTGATAGGGATGGTGGAAGGTGCGGCTCAGATCCTCGACCGTCCACTTCGCGAGCGCACCCTCGATCATTTCCCAGGTAGCTTCCAGACCCACGGCCAGCAGCTGCGGATCCAGGTCGATTCCCGGCTTGAGGTGATGCGCCGGTCCCGGCTGGCAGGCCTCGATGAGCCATTGATCGACGGCGCTGCTCTCAACGCCGAGGATGTCGTGGATCCAGGAGACGCGCCCGGTCGCGATGTGGCCGATCAGTTCACCGGCCGAGCGCAGGTGCTCGCCGCCGCGCCAGGCCAGATTCTCCGGTGTCAGTCCGATGACGGCGCTCATCAGCGCCTGCTGGTGACCGGCCCAGCCGTCGTAGATCGTCAAGAGTGATGTGGTGTTGCCTGACATGTACGCCTCCTCGTGGCGCGAAACGGTTCGCATGATGGAACGTGACGAACGATCTGCGGTTGAATCCGCGTTCGCGTGGCCACTCTTACGCGGGGCTAAAGCCACCGCGCTAAAGGTTGCGAAGCCCACGAAAGGGGCTGGTCTTGATTGCCTTGGTGGTCAACTATGATCTCTCCAATGCGGGATTCGGCATCCAAGACATAGTCCCTTCAGTGGACTCCGCCGTTGTAGCCCGGTAATTTATTGCCGGGTGAACGCGACGAATTACTGAACTCATCCGTGATACGTCAGCACCCCGCTTCATTTCCCCTGCCATTGGGGCTTGCGCTTCTCCAGGAACGCGTTGACGCCCTCCTTAAAGTCGGCGCTCATGTAGCACTTCAGAATCAGTTCTTCCGCCTTTGGTGGGCGACGATGGAGCAGCACCCGGCGCACCGACTCCTTGGTCACCTGGATTGTCAACGGCGCGTTGGCGGCGATCTGCTCTGCCAGTTCCTGTGCCTTGTCGAGGAGCTCCTCCGGTTCGACGATGTGGTTGACCAGCCCCATCGACTGCGCCTCTTCCGCCTCGATCATGCGTGCGGTGTAGATCAGTTCCTTGGTGCGGGCGGGACCGATCAGGTCAACCAGCCGGGCGTAGTTGTTGGTCGAGAGACAGTTGCCGAGCGTACGGGCGATCGGAACGCCGAAGCGGGCGCCCGGCGTGCAGACACGTAGATCGCAGGCGAGTGCCAAACTGGCCCCGCCCCCGACGGCATAGCCCTGGATGGCCGCGATCGTCGGCCGCTGGACCGATTCAAGCCGTCCAATGACGCCGTCGACCCGCGCCTCGTACTCGATCGCATGCTGCGGATCGGTGAACGTCTGGAACTGGCTGATATCGGTGCCGGAGACGAAGGAGCGGTCGCCCGCGCCGGTTAGCACCAGCACGCGCACGTCCGGATCCTGCTCCACCTCATCGCAGATCTCGACCAGCCGGTCGTACATCGCGAACGTCATCGCGTTGCGCTGCTTCGGCCGGTTGAAGGTCACCCAGGCGACGGCGCCTCGCCGCTCGAACAGGATGTCCTGGTTCTCACTCTCCATCTGTCCTCCGTCGTTCTTGCTCTCCGCTCATCAATGGCTCGCGTCCGGCTGTTCCCCCACGATCCCGTTCGCCCGTAGCCCGGCGATCTCATCCTCCGAGAGACCGATCTCCTGCAAGATCTCGTCACTCTGCTCGCCGAGTAACGGCGGCACCCGGAAGACGTCGCCCGGTGTCTCCTGCAACTTCACCGGCAGGCCGAGCAAGCGCACCGTCCCCATGGTGGGGTGCGGCTTCTCGACCACCATCTCGCGATGGCGTACCTGGGGGTGGTCGAGCGCCTGACCGACGTTGTAGATCGGTCCGCAGGGGATGCTGTTCTCGTTCAGGATGAGCTCCCACTCGTCGGACGTCTTGTCGCGCAGCTTTGACTCCAGAATTTCGGCCAGTTCAAAGCGGTTTGCGTGGCGGCCGCCGTTGGTGTTGAAGCGGGGATCGTTCGGCAGGTCGGGCAGTCCAAGGATCTGGCAGAGCTGTGGCCAGCGCTTGTCGCCGGTGGCGCCGATGGTGATGTACCCGTCTGACGTGCGGAAGACGCCGTAGGGCGCGTTGATCGGGTGATGATTGCCGGCGGGCGGCGGGACTCCGGCGCCGTTGAGGTAGCGCGTTGCCTGAAACGCCATCGTGCCGACCATGCTCTCCAGCAACGAGGTATTGATCACCTGTCCTCGTCCGGTCTCCTGTCGTGCATACAGCGCGGCCAGGACGCCGTAGGCGCCGTAGAGCCCCGTCAGCAGATCGGCGATCGGGATGCCGACGCGCACCGGGTCGCTTCCCTCAAAACCGGTCACGCTCATGAGTCCTGAAAATCCCTGGACGATCTGATCCAGGCCCGGCCGGTCGGCGAACGGGCCGTCGACGCCGAAGCCGGAGATCGAACAGTAGATGATGCCGGGGTTGCGCTCTGACATGACTGAGTAGCCGATGTTCAGCGCGTCCATAACGCCGGGGCGAAAGTTCTCAACGATCACGTCGGCCGTATCGGCCAGGCGCCGGAAGATCTCTTGCCCCTCGGGCTGCTTGAAATCGAGGGTGAGCGAGCGCTTGTTGCGATTGGCCGAGAGGAAGAAGGCGCTCTCGCCGTTGAAGAAGGGTGGGCCGGCACCGCGGCCATGATCGCCACCCTCGGGATTTTCGACCTTGATCACATCCGCGCCCATGTCGCCTAAAAACATGGCGCAAGTTGGTCCCGCCAGGTGGCGTCCCAGGTCGAGCACCCGGATTCCCGCCAGCGGTGCGCGTCCGGCCTGCTGGTTGTCTTCCATTTCCGCCTTCTCTTTCCGGGCATCGGTTCAGTGTTCGTTGTCAGTCATTAGAGGCACGATACCGTCAGTCGCGGAGGCAGGCAAGGCAGCGCGAAGCGAGCCGTGCACTAAACAGGCACAGCTCGCTTCGCGGAATGGGCGGGACTGAGAGCTATCGAGCTAGTTCGGCTGCTCCTGACCAGATGCGTCGTCCTCAATCGTCTGGTCGTAGGGCGTCTCGTTGCCGGGGAATTGGTCGGTGCGCACCTGATACGGGTAGCTATCGACGGCTCTTGCGCCGGTCTCGTCGAGGACCTCCATGGCTTTTTGCTCACGTCCGCCCTGTTCGGCGTTGACCATGACCAGCCAGCCACCTTGAGCCATTTGTTGCTCGTACCGTTGACCGACATCTTCCGGTACGCCAATTCGTGTGATCGCGCCGAGCCAGCCACCTGCCGCCGCGCCGACGCCAAGTCCGCCGGCGGCAGAAACGAGCCAGCCCGCGGCGAGGAATGGACCCGCTCCTGGAATGGCGAGTAAGCCGGCGCCAATCAAGCCACCCACCACGCCACCGGTCACTCCGCCAATCGCGGCCCCGGCGGGAGCGGACTCACCGCCTCGCTCCGAGGCTGCTTGCGAGGGAATCTCTTCGGCCGCGTCAGAGTGGCTAAAGACGAGGGAGACGTTGTCGTGGCTGAAACCCGAGTCATTCAGCGCGACCAGCCCCTCTTCAGCATGGTCCTGGTCGCGGAAGACACCGATGACGGTGTGCCGATCGCCCTCGATGCCCTGTCGTGTCTTACGTGTCTTGTCATTTGCGTCGCCAGGTAGAACCATCAGCGTTCCTCCAGCCGTGTGCGGGTGAATGAGCCACCCGTCGATCCTCATGCGCCTGGCTCGTGTGCATGGGTTGACCATCTCGTGCGGTCATACTCCGGTATGGCGCAAAGGATGTGCCAATTTTTCGGCCCGTTCCGGGTTGGGCCCAGATCACGCGTCGAGTCGCGGCCGATCTGATTGGCCCACGATCGTCACTACGATTCGTCGCTCGTGACAATCAGTTCGCGCTATACGAGGCATTGATCCTGCGTGACAAGGCGGTGTATCTCGCCGTGGGCGCACCGAGTGCGACCGTACGAGAAGGAGAACCCAGCACAATGCCAGCGCATGGAAAGTCATCACAGGCGACAAAGACCACCGCGATGAACGACGAGCGATTTCTGGACGAGCACCGGGACAAGTTGTCCGACTCGACCCTGCGCGCCAAGTGGATTAGCTCGCAGGACGAGCACGAGGATCGCAAAGGTCAGTCTCTTGCTACGCGCAATCATGACGTGATCAAGAAGTGGGCGGAACATCGCAAGGCACAGCCGGCCACAGTTCCTGGAACCGAGCATGACGGGCGACCAGGCGTGCTCCGCTTTGACTTCCCCGGCTACGGCGGACAGGACCTAGAGAAGATCGAGTGGGATCGTTGGTTCGACACATTCGATACCCGCCAGCTGGTATTCCTCTTTCAGGAGCACAAGACGAACGGGGACGAGAGCAATTTCTTCCAGCTCGATAGCCCGTTCCGCGAGCACGACTAACACACCCACCTGGTCATCCACTTCTCCAGTTCCTGAGCCTTGCCAGCGGGCAGGGCTCAACTCGTCATGGTCGAATCATGGTGCCGAGCAGGAGGGGAGGAGCCCAATTTGTTGGGTGTTACTACGCCGGGACGACCTCGCCGAACGCCTTGGCGGCGATGACCGTTTCCTTGAGTTGCCCCGTGCCCAGCGCCTCGACCGGGGAGACGTCGTCAAGAAGCGGATTGAGCCCGATGAACCAGGTCTTGACCGTGGCGGGATCTTCGGAGATTAGCAGGATCTGGGCGATCTCGTAGGCGGTGCGTAGCCGCTGCTCCACCTCGAAATTACGAATCTCGGTGATCTCGCCGTTCACCCAGCGTGTGATCGTCTTACCGTCTTTGACTCCGGCGATCTGGGTCGCCAGCTGTCGGGTCAGCAGGTCCTGCAGCGATCGTGCTAACTCGCTGACCGGCACTTCCATCGCCTGGCGGTGAGCGATCTGCCAGCGCTCGATCTCGTCAGAGAAGACGGAATCCGCCGCGGTGTCCTTCTGTTTGGACTTCTTTTTCTTCTTTGCCATGGCAAAGCCTCTCGAATGTCTGCCCGATGCTGGTGACGACATGCTGCATCATCATGGCGCTTCGCGCAACTCACCGCTGAGATCTGGATGATCGAGGGCCATCGACTGGCCCGGATGCGGACGCTTACGCGTCCGGTTAGACTGAGCAGATCGTGTGGGCAGGCATCCAGCGTGAAGAGGAGGTCGTCGATGACCGGCGTGACACAGCAGCTTGTCGAGCGCTATTGGCAGACGATGAATAGCAATGACTTCTGGGCCGTGGGCGATCTGCTGCACGACGACTTCGTGCTCGATTATCCGCAGTCGGGTGAGCGCATTGTCGGGCGAGAGAAGAACGCGCGTCTGAACACGGAGTATCCATCAGCCGGTCCCTGGTCGTTCGTGGTTGAGCGGATGATCGCCGGCGACGATACCGCGGTCACCGACGTTCACGTTCGCGGTGCCGAGATGCGAGCCCGGGTCATCTCCTTCTTCGAGGTCCGGGAGGGGCTCATCTGGCGCATGACCGAGTATTGGCCCGATCCGTTTGAGGCACCGGCCGAGCGCGCCCATCTGGTCGAGCGCGTGCCTTAGCTCACGTCCATTCAGGGCAGAAAAAGGAGGCGAGAGAGACTCGCGACAGTCTCCCTCGCCGGTCGAGGTGGAGTGGGGATCTGGTGTGCTAGTGGTGGCCGTGGCCGCTGTCGCCGGTGGCGAAGAGCGGCGTCAGCGGGGTGACGTCCGGGTTCTGGGCAACACAGCTGTTCTGCAAGCAGCCCAGTCCGAAGGCCTGTTCGACCGTCAGCAGCAGCGAGTAGTGGTTGTACGGTGTTGAGTCCTGCAGTTGGCGCGGGCCGCGATTGGTGATCACGATCGTCGCGATCTTGCCGCCGCCTGGGTTGGCTCCGCAGCAGCCATAGTTCGTGTCTTCGAAGTCATCCTCGTCCCAGGTGACGACGATGGCGTTGTTGCCCTCTCTCCAGGACTGTGAGGACATGATGGACGTCACGACGCTATTGACGTAGGCGTCACCCATCTGGACGAGTCCGGTGGCATCGCTGCAGTCGGGCGATATGCCGTGCATATCGTGACACTGATCCGGGACGATGAAGCTGAAGTTCGGCACCTGGTTGGTCGCCAGGTCGACGAAGAGCTGGGTGTCCGGGACCATTTTGGCCAGTTCAGTTGAGTTGTTCTGCATCGAGGTGAAGTTCAAGAACGGATTGTGCTTGGATTTGTAGAGCCCGTTGCCGTAAGAGTAGCCCTTGTAACCGACTGACGGCATGGTCTGCTGATAGTTTTTCCAGGTCAGATTGGCAGCTTCGAGCTGCTGAGCCAGGGTCGGCTGGTTAATCGTGTGGTCCGGCAGGTCGTAGTTATTGTCGTCCTGAATGCCGAAATAGCTGCCGGCAATCAACGCGACGTAGTTCGGCTCGCTCGGGTGGGTCACGCCGTAGGAGTTCGTGGCCAGGCCGTACTGGTTGGCGAGCTTGTTGATCGCTGGCGCATCTGGATTACCGAGAATCTGGCCGGCCGCGTGATTCTCCATCACGATCTCGAAGATGTGCTGGTAGCGCGGCACGTTTCCGTTGCCGCCTTCCGTTCGCCCCTTCGCCAGGGCAATCGCCGGGACCGACATGACGATCAGCATCAGCATGGCGGTCGTCATGACCTTGAACCGTTTCCGCATCGATCCTCCTTTGTGGACCACCAGGTTCCCACGTCGGAAACCCGCCAACTCTTCCCGAAGGGAGCGTCACGATCTCCCCATAGGCTTAGTTAGCGTCCGATCAGTCTCGGAGAGTTTGAGGATCGATTAAGAATCGATTGGTGTTGAGTTAAGGCCCGGCATGACGGCAAGACGGTGATTCCGGAATCCGGTTCGATGTGCATTGATTCCGCCGGTGGGTCACTATCAAGCGGACGTGCTGGTCTTCTCGCATCCGGTTATGGATCAACCTTCTTTTCGCCATCGTGCTGACTCATGATGGCGACGATTTGCTGCATGCTGGCACGCAAGTTCTGGAGATGTGTGTCCCCGATCACGTTGCGTACCTGGGTCTCCATCTCCTCCAGAATGCGCGCAGCCGTACTTCGCATGCTGTGACCGCGTTCCGTGACCTGGATGAGTTTGGCGCGACGGTCGGTCGGATCGGGCACACGTCGCACGTAGCCTCGCCTCTCGAGGTAGTCGACAGTCTGAACCATGGCCTGTGAACTGACCCCGGCGCGAAGAGCCATGCTGGCGATGGTCGAGCCCTCCGGACTGATGTGCTCAAAGACGTTTCCCGCGCCCGGCCGGATATCGGCGTATCCGGCCTCGTCCATGCGCCGGTGGAACTCACCGTTGAGCTGGCGTTGAACGACAGTCATCAGTCCGCTGAGGCTGCGGTGCTCCTCTTGCCAGCCGTCGGAAGTCGAGCGCTCCGCATCTGTCTTGTGCTGTGTTTCGGTCAACGATCTATCCCTCTTGCTACCCTCTTGACAAAGGACAACCTGGTTGATTATAAAGATACTTGTATTAATTGGTTCCGTCAAATGGATCGGAGCCGGTGTCCAAAACGTCATCAAGCGATGGAAGGATACGGGTCATGCCTGAAACTGATACGGCGGCTTCGCCGCTCATGCATATGATGCCCGGTAGCGGCGAGGTTATTGGCGTCATGGGCGAGGTTGTGCGCGTCCTACTGCCGAGCAGCGCCACGAATTCCGCGCTGGCGCTGGTGGAGATCGATAGTCCTCCAGGCGGCGGTCCTCCGGCCTTGCACACCCATCCGCCGATGGAAGTCTTCTATGTCCTCGAGGGTGAGGTCGAGTTCAGTCAGATGGGTTCCGACGGTCCGGAGTCCTTCGTCGCGGGACCGGGGAGTGTTGTTCACGTACCGAGCGGGGTGCCGCACAATTACAAGAACGTGGGCACGTCGAACTCGCGTATGCTCGGGCTTTTCACCACGCCGGACATGGAGCAGTTCTTCCGCGACATGTCAGCGGCAGCAACCGACGGCGCGGGCAATCCGATCGTTCCGCCCGATGTGCCGAAATTGATGGCCGTGATGGCGAAGCACGAGGTTGCGCTTCTTGGTGGTCCTCCGCCTCAGGAGTAGTGGAGGACGAGCCCTGGTCTGATGACCGGAAGGAGCAGTCGATGCACGTAAATGAGGCAGCCGCCGTCGAGGAGAACGTCGCGGCGGTACGCCACCTGGCCAACGAGGGGTTCCGGCGGCATAACCTGGCGGCGGCCGACGAGGTCGTCTCGACAACCATGAATGACCATAACCCATTTCCGGGTCAGCGGCCGGGGCCGGACGGGGTGAAGGACGTCATCAACATGTTCTACGCGGCCTTTCCCGATGTGACGTTTACCAACGAGCACATCTTCGGCGCCGGTGACCTCGTTACCGATCACTGGCACATGGAGGGGACCCATCAGGGACCGTTCATGGGCATTCCTCCAACCGGCAAGCGGGTACACATCGAGGGGATCGAGGTCTTTCGCATGGCGGGAGGCAAGCTCGTCGAGCGTTGGGCACAGGTCGACAGCCTGGGACTCATGCGGCAACTTGGCGTCATCCCCGAGCCAGGTGGCCCGCCCGGACAGTAGGTTCGTTCCCATCCGAGGTATCATCATCCCTCGCCTGGAAGAGACCGGGCGAGGGATCTTTTATTGCGCCCCGATTGACAGTTTGCCCGTTCCCCACTAGGATTGACGGTGCAAGACTTCGGGGCAGGGTGAGGCGTTTAGCGCCAATTCCCGACCGGCGGTGATAGCCCGCGAGCGACTTCGGTCGCAGGATCCGGTGTAATTCCGGAGCCGACGGTACAGTCCGGATGGGAGAAGATTGCGTCCCCATACTGCTATGCTCCCGAGGTCCGTGTCTGAAATTTTTGGGTCCACCGTGCAGTTTGACTGTCAGGTGAGCCCAGGCGAGGCATTGTGTCTCGCAATTTCGAGAGGGACGGGCCTTCTACAATGGAATCGACCGATATCACGCCTGCGCTCGGCGCTGTGCCGGGCGAACTGATTGACGATACCGGCGAAAGGCGAGCCGCGACCCGTCGCGGAGCCCGGCGTGCACCTTCCCGCCAGGGACTCGGCTGGGTGGTCCTGCCCCCGCTGGTCCTGGGCCTGCTCGCGGTTGCCCTGTGGAGCGCGCTGGTGCGTGCTGGGGTAGTTGCCGCCTATCTCCTGCCTCCGCCGAGTGAGGTGCTGCGCGTCTTCTGGCAGTCCGTCACGAACGGCCTGCTGTGGCAGTATGCGCGGAGCACGCTCGCCGAGAGCCTGGAGGGCTTTGTCGTTGGGAGCCTCGTCGGGCTCACGACCGGCTACAGCATCTCGCGGAGCCGGCTGGCGGCGCGCATGCTCGAGCCCTATCTTGCGGCGAGCCAGGCGATGCCCGCCATCGCGCTCGCGCCGCTCCTGGTCCTCTGGCTGGGTTATGGTACGACGCCGATCGTCGTTCTCTGCGCGCTGATCGTCTTCTTCCCGGTTCACGTCAACACCGCACTTGGAATTCGAACCCTTGACCAGGAGATCCTGGACGCGGCCCGCGTCGACGGGGCCGGCGGCTGGTCGCTCCTGCGTCATTTCGAGCTGCCGCTCGCCATGCCGAGCATTCTCGCCGGGATGCGCAACGGCTTGACGCTCTCGATCACTGGCGCCGTGGTCGGCGAGTTCGTCATTGGCGATCGTGGGCTGGGTGGGCTGCTCACCATCGCGCGCGGCAACTTCAACACCCCACTGGTCTTTGCGACCTTACTGACCCTCGCCATCATGGCGGCGGTCTTCTATGGGTTGGGGCGGCTCATCGAGCGGCGCCTGTCGTACTTGGAGGAATAGCATGCAGTTTGTCTTCGGTGGACGGCGCTGGTCGTCCGCCTGGTTGCGTGTGCCCCTGGCGTTGATGGTGGTCAGCGTACTCGCCGGTTGTGGGAATAAGGCCGGAAGCGATACTCAACTCAAGCCGGTGACGATTGGCCTCACCTACGTGGCGAACATCCAGTTCGCGCCCTTCTACGCGGCCGCTCAGCTCGGCTACTACAAGGATGAGGGCCTCGACGTGACCTTCCGCCATCATGGTGCGAGTGAGGACGAGTTCGGCGCGCTCGTCTCAGGCACCGAGGACGTGATCTTTGCCGGTGGCGACGAGATGCTCCAGGCGCGTAGCCACGGTGTGGACATCGTCTACGTGGCGCAAGTCTTCAACCAGTATCCGGTGGCGCTGGTCGTTCCGGCCAACTCCGACATCAAGACGGCGGCCGATCTGAAAGGGCACAGCGTCGGTGTTCCGGGGGCCTACGGTGCGACCTACATCGGCCTGCTGGCCCTGCTGAAACAGGCGGGTCTGTCCGAGAAGGACGTCGACATCCAATCGATCGGCTACACCCAGGTTCCGGCGTTGATGGGGAAGAAGGTCGACGCGGTCATGGGCTACGTCAACAACGAGCCAATCCAGTTCCAGAAGGCCGGGTTCGATGTGCGGACGATTCCGGTCGGCGACTCACAGCCGCTCGTCTCGAACGGGCTCGGTGCGATGCAGAAGGAGATCGACGCCAATCCGGACATCATCAAGCGGGTTATCGACGCGACGCTCAAGGGAGTTGACTTTGTCTCGACGCATCCCGACGAGGCAGTGAACCTGAGCAAGAAGTATGTGCCGGACCTGAAGGACAGCCAAAGCGCGGCGGACGCGCTACAGGTGCTGAACGCGACGATTCCGCTCTTCAAGACCAATGGCACGATGGGACAGACCGATCCGGCCGCCTGGCAGTCGATGGAGCAATTCCTCGAATCCAAGGGCCAACTGGAGAAGCCGGTCGATGCCAGCAAGGCCTACAGCAACGACTATTTGCCGTAGTCACCACGACGAACCGGGCCGCGATCGATCCGCTCTGGATCGGCCGCGGCACCTCACGCTGACTGACACTCGCCTGTCTTCCTGGACGAAGCCATGCGCATAATGTGCCGACGATGCAGCCAGGCGATTACATAGAACGGTTGAGAGGGATTCATGCTGGTTGGAGAAAAAGTGATCCTGCGTGGGATGACCCACGAGGACCTACCGGCCCTCTGGCGCTTCAACAACGACCTGGAGGTCGAACTGGCGGGCGGCGGCGACCCTCCCAAACCGCAGGCATTCGAACGACTGCTCTCTGACTACAACCGGGACATGTCGATGGGCGGGCGGGATCCGGCGCAGTTCGCGATCGAGGCCGACGGGAAATTCATCGGTCACTGTGGGATCTCTAACTTCAATCACACCGCGCGAAGTTGCGAGCTCGGCATCGGAATCGGCGACAAGGCCTATTGGGGCAAGGGCTATGGCCGCGAGGCGGTGAACCTGTTGGTCGACTACGCCTTCCGCTTCCGCAATTTCCACCGTGTCTGGCTCTGGGTGCACGCCGACAACGAGCGGGCCATCCGTGCCTATCGTGCCTGCGGCTTTGTCGAGGAGGGACGCCTGCGCGAGCATATGTGGAGCAACGGCCGCTACGTCGACGCGGTCTACATGGGCATCCTGGCCCCGGAATGGGCCGACGCGCAGAGACTGAGACGGGTGATTACCTGGTCCCCGTCTACGGAGTGACGCTACAGTCGAGGGTCAACCGGTTCGCTCTCGAGTGCCAGGACGCCGAACACACACTCATGAACGCGATAGAGGGGTTCATTTCGGGCAAATCGTTCGAGCGCTTCCACACCCAGCGCGAATTCGCGGAGCGCAAGCGAGCGTTTTCGACCGAGTCGACGGGTACGCAATCGCTCCAGGTGTTCCTCCGCACTGTATTCAGGTCCATAAATGATGCGCAGGTACTCCGGTCCACGGCACTTGATAGCCGGCTGCACCAACTTCTTGCCATGGTGCGTGACGAATTCAAGCGGCTTGACCACGACTCCCTCACCGCCATTCGCGGTCATATTGGTCCACCATTCGATGGCGGTTGCCTGAGCGGCGGGATCGGTCAGGTCGATGACGCGATAGGGCGTTTTGAGGAGCAGTTCGGGATCCTGCTCGCAAATCTCACTGATCGTGCGCATGTGCCAGATATGGTCTCGGTCGACGTATGAGGTACCGTCGGTTGCCAGCACGTGGAACGGTGCGAGCTTGAGATTCGACACCGATTCGACAGGCCAACAGTAGTGACGGTAGGCATCAATGTACCGACGTGCCATGCCGGCGCGGTCTTCAAACCTCTGGCGTAACTGGCCAATGTCAACTCCGCGTTGCTCAGCCGCACGAAATACGGCGATTGACGCGTCGAGTCCGACAGCAGCGGAAGCTCCGACCGGCGCATATTGCTGGCGGAGGAGTTGCTGGGCCTTCACCGACCAGGGCATCAGTTCGCAATCGAGCGCAACCCAGCCGGTGTCGAATCGGCTCCAGAAGTTGGAATCGGTGAGCGCGCGCTGCACTCTCCGAAGAAACGTCGATTCGATATCAGGATCATTGAAGAACGGGCGGCCAGTGCGCGTGTAACAGACTCCGAACTCCCCATTGAGCGCTCCAAAGCGCCGCGCCGCCGTGTCGTTGTCCTGGCAGATGATCACGATTGCTCGTGAGCCCATGT
Organism: uncultured Chloroflexia bacterium; assembly: GCA_963728335.1. Lineage (GTDB taxonomy): Bacteria > Chloroflexota > Chloroflexia > Thermomicrobiales > Thermomicrobiaceae > CALAGB01. The sequence goes on along the minus strand of CAVSJP010000002.1, from coordinate 452,291 downwards.
GCTTCTCTTCGACAACGACCTGACCGACACCTTGACTGAGGTAATAGCGGAACGCATCAGCCGGGTGTTCGAGCACGCCAGGTAGCGACGACGTCTCGGTCGGTGACATTGTCGGTGGCAGGTAGATCAGCCAGCGCGGGTCGATCGCGAAGCGGCTCATAGCCTCGATCGCGGCCGTGGCGTTCTCCTCCAAAATGGTGACCTTGCCGCTCAGCCGCGTTGAGATGATTCGTTTTCCCGCGACATCGTCAATTTCCAGGAGATTGGGAGCGTCACGATTTGTATCGGTCACCGCTTCTTGATCCGGCCGCAACGGCTTCACCGGCGCGCTGTACATTCGTTTGGCCTCAACGGAGACAATCTCGCGTTCCGGATAGCGAAGAGCCGTGAGGGCTCCGCCGAAGACGCAGCCAGTGTCGATGTTGATCGTCTGGTTCAGCCATTCGGCTTCCGGGACAGGAGTGTGACCATAGACGACAGTCGCGCGCCCACGATAGTCGGCGGCCCAGTTGTAACGAACTGGCAGCCCGAACTCGTCCGTCTCTCCCGTCGTTTCGCCATAGAGCGCGAAATCTCGAACACGGCCCGACGCTCGACCCTGCAGGTCCGCCTTCATGCCGGCGTGCGCTACGACCAGGTTACCGTCGTCGAGCACGTAGTGGCTGACCAACCCGTCGAGGAACTGCGCAACCGACGCCTGGAACTCAGGAGGCTCGCTCTCGAGTTGAGCCAGAGAGTCCGCCAATCCATGCGTGATCTGAACGTCTTTCCCCTTCAATTTCCGAACGAGTTTGACATCATGGTTGCCTGGCACGCAGATGGCATCATCCGCCTCGACCATCGCCATTGCCAACCGCAGCACAGCTGGAATCGCCGGCCCCCGGTCGACAAGGTCGCCGAGAAAGACGGCTTTCCGGCCGTCCGGATGCTTGAACGTCGTTGCGCCATCGTGTGTCGTTGAACGACGGTAGCCGAGCCTCACGAACAGATCGCAGAGCTCGTCGAAGCATCCGTGCACGTCGCCGATGATGTCGAACGGACCGTGCTCCATCGAGCGGTTCGTCCAGAGCGGCTGTCTCTCGATCGTGACGCTCGCGACATCCTCGACCGAGGAGAGGGTAAAGATGTAGCGAAAACCTTCGCGACGAAGGCCACGCAGCGAGCGCCGGAGTTCCTGTGATTGCCGCCGCACGACGTGTGGCCCAAAGTCCCGGTCAGGGCGGTCACGGTTCCGTTCCTGACAGAGTGCTTCGGGAAGGCTAAAGACGATGGCCACCGGTACGGCGTGGTATCGGCGGGCAAGTTCGATAAGCGGCTTCCGCGCCATCGGCTGAACGTTGGTTGCATCGACAACGGTGAGGCGTCCGGCCTCGAGACGTTTGGCCGCGACATAGTGCAAGACATCGAACGCCGCGTTGGTCGCGCTCTGATCATTCTCGTCGTCCGACACCAGGCCGCGACAGAAATCCGACGACAGCACCTCGGTGGCGCGGAAATGCCGACGAGCGAAGGTCGACTTGCCCGACCCAGAGGGGCCAATGAGCGCAACGAGCGCGAGTTCGGGAATCTCAAGCACAGCCATCAGCGATTTCGATCTCTCATCAGCGATTCACGACGTCGTGGGCGGTGTGGTAAACACAGCCATCTGCGATGGAGCCCCAACTTCTGGGTCCTCCGGGCCAATCGGCAGAAATCGGGCGTCATACCCATGACGTGCGGCGACAGCCCTTGACCACTCCTGAAATTCCGCTCGTGTCCATTCGAAGCGATGGTCGCGATGTCGAAGCTTCCCGGCCGGCAGGCTCTCGAAATTCACGTTGTACTCTACGTTCGGCGTCGTCAGAACGATCGTTCCTGGATGAGCATATTCAAAGAGTGTCTGCTCGAATGCCGTGAGCCGCGATGTGTCGAGGTGCTCGAGTACCTCGACCACGGCGGCCGCATCGAAGCCAGCCAACCGGCGATCACGATAGGTCAGCGCGCCATGGAGCAGCGTGACGCGACTTTGCAGCGGCAGAGGAAGGCGGTCTATCCGGCGACGTGCCCGCTCCAACGCGTGAAGTGACACGTCGAGGCCGACGATCTCGTCGAACGACCCATCCCGTACGAGCATTTCCAGGAACTGTCCCTCACCGCAGCCGAGATCGAGGATTCTCCGCGCGCCGGATGAACGAAGAGTGGCCAGGACAGTACCATGACGTTGGCGGTGCAGGCTGATGCGATCCTCGACCGCCGCCTCTTCGGCATTGTGCGTCTCCTCGGTCAGATCCGGATCAGGATCCTCGTCTATGGAGATACGGGCAAGCGCGGCGTTCGTCAGCGTTCGCTGGTGCCGGAGATACCGGCGCGCGATCATCTCGCGGTCCGGATGACCACCAAGCCAGCGCTCGCCGTGCTTCAGCAGTTTCTCCACTTCGTCATCACCGACCCAATAGTGTTTGGCGTCGTCCAGCACCGGAATGAGCACGTACAGGTGTGACAAGAGATCCTGCAGGCGGACCGATCCCTTGAGTGTCACGTCGAAATATGGGCTCTCGCCCCATTCCGGCATGTTCGGATCAAGCGGGTGATGATTGATCGTGACCTGATAGCCTAACGGTTCAAACAACCGGCGGATCAATGCCTCTCCACCGCGTGATGGAAGAGGTGTGAGCGATGCGTCAAGGTTGAGGTTCATCTCTGCCAGATCTGGCCGCGCGGCGCACCGACCAGCGAGTGCTGTCCCGAACACCTGAGCGATGGCGACGCTCATGAAGGACGAGACGACATATGGCCGGTCGTTGACATAGTGATCGAACATCGCGTGGCTGCTGCTGATGTGATGCCGATTCCGGGTCAACGATATCGGATCGATGTCGAGCACCATCGCCGCAGTGCAGCGCGCGTCACTTCCTTCTGGGTAGACGACGTGCGCCTGTCCGAACGAAAGTGAAAACGTCTGGCACCGATCAGGGTGCTTGTGAAGCAGATACCCGAGATCGGTTGCTGGGGCGGTTGTGTTGGTTAGCGTCAGCAGCATAGGTGAATCTCACACAAAGTCGAATTGAACCGCTTCGCACGAACGAGCGAGGTACAAGTTTACCGATGGTCCAGTAGTATTCCAAGGTAGGAAGGTACCGGGAGAACACCCATGCGCTGAAGCCGATCCACGTTCTTACCCGTCGTGGATGAACCTGGACGTCGTCTTCGTGGGTATCCTGGTCCCGGAATGGGCGGTGCGCCGGGACTAAGACGGACGGCTGTCCGGCCTCACCCCATCCAGAGTCGAACGCCGAGCTGCTGGAGGATCTCGATGGCATCCCAGTCGCCGGTGCGCTCGGTGATCAACCCGTTCTCGATCTTGAGCGTCTCGATGCCGTGGAAGACGACCTTGTTGCCGGTGGGCTCGATGCCGAAGAAGCGGCCCTGGTGTGTTCCACGCGCCGTCCAGCGAATGGCCACCCGCGCAGCCTCATTGTCGACAATCAGGAAGTCGATCGTGACGAAGAAATCCGGGAAGGCGACGTAGAGATCGGCAAGCGAGCGGGCGTTCTCTTCGCGCGAGGAGACTTTGCCAGACGGGTGGCTCAAGTCGACGAAGTCGTCGGAGTACATCGCCAGTACTCCCTCGATGTTCCCCTTCTGCCAACCCTCGACGACCCAGCGCTCGGCAATCTCAGCAAGTTCTGCCCGAGTGTGTTCGCTCATCGTTGGGCCCGATCGATCGCTTCAAGGACCGGCACGAACGCCTCGACTGAATCCGGCGTCGCGGGCGCCAGGACGACCTGCAGATGGCTGATGCCCTCCTTGGCGAACTCCCCGAGCTTCTCGGCGATCGCTTCCGGTTCGCCCCAGATGGGGTCGCAGCCGGAGGGGAGTGGCGGCGGCTCGGTCGGATAGGGGTGAACCATTACCGCGGCGGTGCGGACCAGCGTGGCCGGGTCGCGCCCGACGTCGGCGCAGGCGGCGTCGACCGACTCGCGCAATGGCGGGATGACCTCATGCGGCCGGTTGCCGCCGCCGACCGACCAGGTATTCCACCAGTCGGCGTACTGCGCGGTCAGCCGCAGCATGCGTGGCCCTTTGGTGCCGATCATGATTGGCATACCGCTCCGGCTCGGACCGCGTGGCCGTAATTCGCAGTCGCGCGCCTGGTAATAGGTGCCGTCGAAGTCGATCTCGCCTTCTCGCAAGAGCGTGCGAATGATGGTGAAGGCTTCTTCGAAGCGGCTGGCGCGATGATCGTAGGGAAAGCCGAACGCGCGGTATTCCGCCTCGAACCACCCGGCGCCGATGCCGAGAATCAGGCGGCCATCGCTGATCTCGTCGACGGTGTCCGCCATCTTGGCCAGCAGTGCGGGCTCGCGAAAGCTGGTCGCCAGCACCAGCGTGCCGAGCTGGGCGCGGCTGGTGACGGCCGCCACGGCTGAGAGCATCGACCAGCACTCCCAGGCACCGACGGTCTTGCCGTCCAAATAGCCGAACATGTGATCCGGTAGCCAGATCGAGTCGAAGCCGGCCTGATCGGCCAGTTCGGCCATGCGCCGCTGCTCGTGCCAGCGAAGTGGCGTTGGCTCCGGCAAGCTCAGGGCTTCGATGTCCAGCTCGATGCCGATCTTGAGGGGTCGGCCCGATGATGGCCCGGATTCCTGGGGTCCGGTCATGAACTACCTCCCAGTCTGACGGTCAGTGATGCGGTGTGTCGGTGCACCCTATGCGCCCAGCCCGCTGCTGTCAACAACCCGAACATGATGATCATGTCGTCCCAGCCCGCTAGCCGACGACCTGCTCGTAGAGCCGCAAGAAATTCTCGCCCAGAACGCCACGGACGACATGGTCCGAATGTCCTCGTCGAAGGAGTTCTTCCGTAATGCGAGGGAAATCGGCGACGGTCTGTACTTCAGCGGGCGCCGGGCGCGTGCCATAGAAATCGGCGCCAAGCCCCGCCCCGTGCGGGCCGCACAGATCCATCAGCGCCTCGATCTGATCGACCAGCGCAGCCACCGTGGGAACCTGATAGAAGATGGCACAGGCGACGCCTCCTGTCTCTCCGACACGACGCAGCATCCGAATACGCCACTCTTCGCTGACCCGCGTGTGCGAGACGAGCAGCGGCTTGGTTGCCTGCTCCAGCACCTCCTCGACGGCTGTTGGCCCAAGATGCGCCAGGTCGACCAGAATGCGCAGTCGCTCCAGTTCGTCCAGTGCCTCTTCGCCAAGCCTCGTCAGGCCGCCCGGACGTTTGGCGGTGCTGCTGCCGTCGGCCAGCGGGTTCCGGTTGCTCCAGGTAAACGTGGCGATGGTGACACCGAGATCGCGGAAGAGACGCAGCAGCCGGAGATCGATCCCGATGGGGTCGAGCCCCTCGAAGGCCAGGATGCCAGCGGTCACGCCGTCGGCTTTGGCCCGTCGGACGTCGGCGGCGCTGGTCGCCAGTCGTAGCCGGTTCGGGTAGGTGTGAAGCGCCTCGCGGAAGACCGACAGCATGGCCAGCGCCCGTGGCTGGGTCGCCCCGGCATATTCCGGGCGAACAGGCCGGTAGTCAAGACCGTAGGGCGCGGTGAAGATAGCGAAAACCTGTGACGTTACCCCGCCCGCTTCGAGCAGCGGAAGCGACACCTGGCCATTGCAGCCCTCCTCGGTCGGACTCTCCGGGGCGCTCGCCTCCCAGGTGGTGGTACCGTCGGTCAGACCCATGAGGATATCGCTATGGGCATCGATGACGATGCTTTGAGCATGTAGTTCCGCTGCTCGGGGATCGATTGGGGACGGGACAGATCCGCTCACGCGCTTCCTCCTCCACTGCTGGAATAACCCGAGCAGTGTCGACGGTTGGCCGGGCGACGTCAATTGGCTGGCGAGAGTGGGAAGTCAGGCTATGGTAAGAACGTGAACGGGTTGGCCCATGAGCCGTTGTACTGAACCCCAAAGTGGAGGTGGGGGCCGGTGGAGTTCCCGGTCGTGCCCATGTATCCGATCAACTGCCCCTTGAAGACGTGCTGCCCGGTTGTGACCGACGGCGTGGCCATCATGTGTCCGTAGATCGTAACCAGCCCGTTGCCGTGATCGATCTCAACCATGTTGCCATAGCCGGCGTCGGTCCACCCGGCGAAGATGATGGTTCCCGCGGCAGCCGCGGCGATCGGCGTCCCCTGGCTATTGGCGATGTCGACGCCCAGGTGGAAGTGATCGTAGCCACCGTAGGCCGGCTCCAGCGTCAGCGAGGTCGGTCCGTAGCTTTGCGTGATCGTTCCGGTCGTCGGCCAGGAAAGCTGACCCGTGCCGTGCACTGACGTGCCGGCACCGACAGGCTGGACATTGACGCTCTGGGCAAAGGCGAGCTGGCTCTGCGCGGTCGCCTTGAGCGACTGCAGATCGGTCGTCACGGCGCTGATGTGTGCATCGATCGTCGTCAGCGCCGCGGCGAACGCCTGCGCCGGATCCGCCGACGCCGCGAGATTCGGCACGGTAACGGCAGGGTAGTTGCCCTGGCCCATGCCGAGCGATTTGCGCAGCAGATTCGCCTGGCTGTCGAGCGCGGTGACCGACTGGTTCAACGTGTTCAACCGATCCGACGCCGTCGAGATGACCGCGCTCGTCTGGCGCTGAAGCTGCTGCCGCTGGGTTGCCCGTTCGGCGTCACTCGCCGCGGCCTCCGACTGAGTCGCTCCGAGACTCTGGTCCTGCGCACGCACCTGATCCCGCAGGGCCGCGTAATCACGCTGAGCCTGCTCGATCTGCTTCAAGATTTCCTGAGAAGAACTTTCCAGTCCCGCGATCTGCTGCCCAGCCGTCGAATCGCCGGTTGGTGGTTGCTGCACCTGGGCGCCGTTGAATGGCACCGGGAGATCGACCGGAAGCGAATCGGATACCGTTGGAGCCTGCACGCTGCTGGTCGTGACGCCGCTCGGTGCTTGGTGCCGGTGAGCGAGCTGGGGAACGAGCGCACTGGCGATGAGGATCAGGGCTGCCGTCAGCGCGACCTGCCATGCCGGGAGTTTTGACTTCTGGCGCAGCCAGCGAGGAAAGTCAATCTGGCTGCCCAAGTTGGTCAGGCTGATCACCGGGCGACTGTCGCCGACCCTGGCGATAGCACGGCTGAAGACTTTCAGCCGCTCGTTCGCGCGTGGTTGTGGCTCGACTGGCGTGATTGGTGTTGGCTGAGCCCGCCCCTGAGTAACCATGCGCAAACCGTAGCGTCCGGCGGTGCGTGGATCGATAACTAGCGGTACTAATTGCGACGGTCCCTTTGGTCCCGATCGCAGTCAAGCATTCCCCGAGGCGCTATCGCTCCACTGGCGAGCTATTGCGGGCAACGGCGCCCACCACATGCGACGGACCGTCCGGCGTGACGATCGACTCCGACCAGAGGCGTTGAGTCGAGAAGTCTTCGCCGAGGCATCCAGACACGAATTCTTCGTCGAAGAAGTGTCGAACTTTGCCACTGAGCCGGAACATGTCGGGACCGACCAGTTCACCCTGTCCGTAGAGTGGGTCATTGATCGACTTGCAGAGAAAGGCGAGTATGCCGTTCGGAGTCAGGATCCGATGGATCTCGCCGAAGATCCGGTGGGTCTGGTCGGTGGCGAAGTAATGGAGCGTGAGCCGCGCGTACACGACGTCGAAGGTTCCGTCTCGGAATGGGAGCGGATGACGCATGTCGAGCAGGACGAATTGGAGCGCATCGCCAACCGCTCGCGAATAATCGGCCCAGGCTGCCCGCTGCCACACGAAATCGCTCGCGGTCACCTGGTGGCCGGCTCGTGCGAAATGCAGGCTGTCCTCCCCCGTGCCGCAGCCGAGTTCGAGGACACGGCTGCGCGGCTCCAGCCCCGCCGCGACCTCGATCGCGAATTCAGATGGTTCGGTATCGCCCCGATTGATGGGGTTTCGGTATGCCCGATCCCACCAGAGACGTGCGTCCACTGATCACCGCCTCACCATGCTCGCCCTCTGCCCTAATTCTAGGAGGCCGGGGACGTTTGCCAAGACAATTAATTCACTCCCTTCGCCAGAATTGGGAGAGGGGACGCGCCTCGGCGGCGGCGTGAGGACTGTTTCTGTGAAAACCCTAAGGTCTGTCACAGGTTCCTCTAAGGCTTAGATGTTTTCATAGAGATCGTGGCGTTGCCGAACGCCACGCGAGTGTGAACGGAAGATCGACACACATGAGCCGAAGGACCGGCTGACAAACGAGCATACAAGACCCCCTTTATCCCCTTCTGTTCCGCCTCGGCTGGCTCCCGCGATTGCGGTCCAGCTGAGGCGGAACCCTGACGGGGAAGGGCCGCCAGTCCAGACCGGTAAAAGGTTCGCGCAGAGCGCATTGAAGTGAGAGATAACGTGGCCACAATCGCACCTGACATCATCCAGACAACGACCCGGCTGCTGCCGGAGCAGGGGAACGTTCGGGAGTCGCTCGATGCCTATCGTGCCGCGGGTGGCTATGCGCAGGCGACCTGGAGCGTCTCGCCCGGACAGCTCATCGAAACGATCGATGCGGCTGGCCTTCTCGGACGCGGCGGGTCCTTTTTCCCAACGGCCCGCAAATGGCGGATCGTCGCAGCGCAGCCAGGCAAGCACGTGGTACTGGTCAACGGCGCCGAGTCTGAATCGGCCAGCAAGAAGGACGTTACTCTGCTGCTGCTGCGGCCGCACCTGGTTCTCGAGGGAGCGTTTCTCGCCGCATTTGCCGTGGGCGCCGATGAGATCGTGGTCTACCTGCATGACCGTCGCGCCAAGGAGTCAATCGAATTGGCGAAGCGTGAACTCGAGAAGTCTGGCGCCAGCCTGCCGAAACTGCGCACATCCGTTGCTCCAGCCAGCTATGTCGCGGGCGAGCAGAGCGCGGCCATCGAGTGGGTCAACGGACACGATGCCAAACCGACCTTCAAGCCCCCGCGGGCCCATGAGAAGGGCGTCAGCGGACGGCCGACTCTGGTGCAGAACGTCGAAACGCTGGCCAACGTCGCGTTGATCGCGCGGCACGGCCCGGAGTGGTTCCGATCGGCCGGAAGCCCGAACCTGCCAGGTACGCTCCTCGTCACCCTTAATGGGGGCATCCACCGCCCGGATGTCTACGAGGTCCCGGCCGGAATTGCGTTGGAAGCCGTGCTGACGGAATTTGGCGGCGGCTTGACTGACGGGATGCAGGCCGTGCTGACGGGGGGATTCTTCGGCGGCTGGTTGGCCCCGGAGCACGTCTGGCGCGGGATTCGTCTCGATCCAGTGAGCATGGGCGCGACGGGCAATGCGATTGGATCCGGCGCGATTACCGTCGTGCCAGATAACGTTTGCGGACTCTGGCAAGCCGTTCGCCTGCTGCGATTCTTTGCCGATGAGTCAGCACGGCAGTGCGGACCGTGCACATTTGGCACGGTCGCCATGGCTGAAGTGCTGGAGCGTATCGCTCGCGGCACCCCAGAGCCCCATGACCTGGAGCGCATTCAGCATTACGCCGAGCACGTCCTGCCCAAACGTGGCGCGTGCAGCCATCTCGACGGCGCCACGGTCGCGGCGAGAACGGCACTTGACGTCTTTTCGCGAGAGATTGAGACACACGTGCGCTACGGCGGCTGCGGCCGTTCGACGCGCTGCATCCTGCCCGGGTTGGAGACCAACCATGATTTCTAGCGCAACGAAGAAGCGGCTCCGCGTGCGAGTCGATCCGATCAAATGCACGGCCTTCGGCTTCTGTGCCGAGTTCTGCCCCGAGATGTTCACGTTGGACGAGTGGGGCTATGCCTGGCTCCGGCAGTCGGAAGCCAGCTCGAAAATGGCGGAGACCATTCGAGAGACCGCGCGTCTCTGCCCACGCGGCGCCATTCTGGTCGAAGAGATCGACGACGAGGATGCCTCGCGCCGTCCAGAACGCTTGAAGCTTCGTAAGGTTTAGCAGCAGAGAAGGTAGAGAGAGTAGAAATCTGATGACGACTCCGAACCGTCCGCCAACTCCGAACTGGTATCAGCAGAACAAGCCGGTGCCGCCACACGTCGGGCCGACTCAGCGGGAACTAATGACCCGGCGCATTCGCGCGGTACGCAATTTTCTGATCGGCGTGAGTTTCGTCGGCGCGGCCACCTTCACCACACTCGCCGCCTATCACACGCAGCAGAAGAACAACGCTGCGGCCGCCGCGGCGGTAGAGAGCACTCCGGTCGAGTCGGCTCCGCAGGTGGCGAACAACGTCTCGACTACCCAGGCGCCCTCATCCTCATTCTTTGATGAGTCACAGACGAGCGGCTTTAGTGCCGAGTCGAGTGAGCACGAGAACGAAAATGCGTCAGAGGGGTCGGACGACCACGAGGGATCCGCGCAAGCGGCTGCTCCGACGCAGCCGTCGACCAGTTCGTCCCAGTCGTCCGTCTCGAGCCCGACGCCGTCGACAACGTCGAGTGCATCGTCGAGTTCGTCCCAGCCCACGACCGCGCCAACGACGACGCCGGCGCAGCCGACGACACCGCAGGTGAGTGCCCCGACTACGTCGCGCCATCGCACGCACGCGGCGACATCCTGAGGAGTGATCTGGAATGAGCGTCCCAACCACCGAGACACCCATGAAGTTGGATGAGAATCGCGCCCAGTTTCATGCGCTCGGGACGACGATTGAAGTGCTGGTAACCGATGCGGCAGCGCTCGAACCGGTTCTGGAGCATGTCCGCACCTGTGTCGACGAGGTCGACCGCACGTTCAGCCGCTTCCGGCCCGATAGCGAGCTATCACGGCTGGAGCTTGGCGGCAGCAAGCCTCAGCGGGCATCGGCCCTCTTTCTGGAGCTTTTGGAGCTGGCCGACAAGGCGACCGCCTCGACGGAGGGTTGGTTCGATCCGACGATCCGCGACGCGTTGGAAGCTGCGGGCTACGACCGCAGCATCGAAGACCTGGAGGCTCATGGCCCGGGACCGGCGCGTCCCGCACATCCGGCGGGCGGCTGGCACCGGATCAGTTACGACCGGCGCCGGGGCCTGGTCGAGTTCCATGATGGCGTCCGACTCGACTTCGGCGGCATTGGCAAAGGTTTCGCCGTCGATTACGCCCTGCGCACGTTGCCGCCGATCGAGGGTGGAGTACTGGTCAATGCCGGTGGTGACCTGTCGGTCGTTGGAGAGGCGCCGGAAGGCGGCTGGATCTGCGATATCGGCACCACTCGGGACTCGGAGTCCGAGGAAACCGTCATCCTATGGGAAGGCGCACTGGCAACCTCCGGTCTCGGCCGTCGTCAATGGCAGCGAGACGGTAAGCATCTGCATCACCTGATCGATCCCGGAACCGGCCGTCCCGGCAAGAGCCCCTGGCAGATCGTCACGGTCGGCGCGCGGACCTGCGTCGTGGCCGAAGTGGCCGCGAAAGTCGCCTGGCTGCGCGGTGCGGATGGGCCGGCGTGGCTGGAGCGGCTTGGCCTGAGCGGCCGGCTTGCGGGGACGGACGGCCGAGTCGTGACCGTCGGCAATTGGCCGCGTTCCGCGGCGGACGGAGTAATTGAATGAGTTCGCTCATGTGGTATGTGGCGCGCGGCAGCGGCATGGTTGCCTTTATCCTGCTGACCGGTTCGGTGGTTCTCGGCATCCTCAATAGCCGACGCTGGTTCTCGGACCGCTGGCCGCGACTGATCGTCGATGCCATGCATCGCTACCTAACCATCACGTTCTTTACGTTCACGGTGATTCACGTCGCGACGATCCTGCTCGATCCGTTCGCGCATGTGTCGATCCAGAACGCGCTCATCCCGTTCAGTGGTGGCTACCGTCCGTTCTGGTTGAGCCTCGGGGTCATTGCCATCGAGCTTGGCCTGGCGATCGGCGCCAGCGTCTGGATTCGCCGGTTCATTGGCTATCGGGCCTGGCACCTGATGCACGGGCTGGCCTACCCGATCTACCTCTTCTCGCTGTTCCACGCGATCGGGACGGGCACGGACACCGGAACGGTGTGGACCAACGTGGTCTATGGCGGCAGCGCGGCGCTGGTCGTCACGGCAGTCGTCTGGCGGTTGGCGCCATCACCCCGGGCGCGAGCCTTCGCGACCTCCGCCAGCGCGATTGGATTCGGAGTGCTGGCAGGCGTCGCCGGACACGCGCTGCTGGGCTGAGCCGAAACGCGCGAACGCAAATCCACTCGCGCCAACAACGATCCCTTCAACCCCCAATTACCCGCCACGACAGGGCGGCCCTCCGGCAACGGAGCGGCTGCCCTGTTGGGGGTTAGCGGGGAGAGATAGACGACGTGTCAGGCGCGGCGGGGAGTTCCAATTCCTGTCCGGTTCTCACTTCAACGAACAGTCACGGGGCGTACTCAATTTTTCCCGTCATTATTGAGGCTTGCTTAATGGTTCTCGCTACGGTACTGTTCTAACATGTGCGCATATCTTAACTGTCTTGCTCTGTGACTGGGGCGCCAATCAAGAGATTCGCCGTGCGACAAAATCGTCGTTGGCGTGGGCAACTTGAGATCAGGGTGACACAGATCGATCCTCCCCCGCACCAAAAAATCCGCTCCGTACGGTAGCTACGGGATCAGCGCGACGCATCGTGCCTCACGACGCGAATCGGTAGTGTGTCTGTGAAACGGTGCGAACGGAGCAGTGTGATGAGCACGTGCGCTGTTCCTCGCGCAACACGGAACTTGGGAGGGTAGGCTACGTGGAAGAGCGCTCCTTCGATCGACTTTCGCGACGCCTGGCAGCTACAACGTCGCGCCGCCAGACCCTGAAGATACTGCTCGGGACCGTCATTGGCGTAGCGATGGGTACGAAAGCGCTGGAATCCGCGGCCGCGCCGTGTCCTCCAAACCAGGTCTGTGGCGCAAATTGCTGTGCCCCCGGCGACACCTGCGAGAACGGGCTCTGCAATCCCTGCCCACATGGCACCTTTTGCGCCGGAGATTGCTGTGGTCCGTTTGATACGTGCTTGAACGATAGCTGTTGTCCGAATTGGCGAGTTTGCGGCGAGAACTGTTGCGCTCCCGGCGATGGCTGTAAGGATGGCCAGTGCGACCCGTGCCCGCATGGAACCTGGTGCAACAACGCCGAGTGCTGCCGGTTTGGCCAGGAGTGCCTGGCTGACGGGTGCTGTCCCAGTTGGCGTGTGTGTGGCGAGCTCTGCTGCGGTCCTGGCGAGTCGTGTAAAGACGGCAAATGCGATCCGTGTCCGTTTGGGACCTGGTGCAATGAGGCGGAATGCTGCCGGTTTGGCGAGGTGTGCCTGGCCGACGGCTGCTGCCCCCCGCGGCACGTCTGTGGAGAGATCTGCTGTAGTTCTGGTGAGAGCTGCCGGGACGGGAAATGCACTCCTTGCCGCGACGGGATGACCTTTTGCGAGGGATCGTGCTGCTTCGGCTACGAAACGTGTCTCCCTGGCGGTGTCTGCTGTCCGTCGAACCAGGTCTGCGGTGACAACTGCTGCGCCCGCGGTGACGCCTGCCAGAACGGCAAATGTAACCCTTGCCCTAACGGTGATCTCTGTTTCGGTGACTGTTGCCAGGCGGGCGAAGCCTGCGTCGGTGGTGGATGTTGCCCCAGTAACCAGGTTTGCGGCCAGTTGTGCTGCGACCCGACTGATTCGTGCGATAACGGACTGTGTGCCCCTTGTCCGACGGCGCAACTCTGTCAGGATACGTGCTGCGCTACAGGTGAATCCTGCCTCAACGGCGCTTGCTGTCCAAACAGTCAAATCTGTGGTGATACCTGTTGTGCTGAAGGAGTCGCGTGTACCGACGGTATCTGTGGTGGATGTCCCCAGGGGCAGGACGTCTGCGGTAGCGTCTGCTGCAATACTGACCAACTCTGCAACTTTTACGGCAACGATAACTACGTCTGCTGCCCTGCTGACGGAAACGGGGTTACACCGGACGGCCAATGCTGCGGGCCGGATGAGAATCCAGTGGCGATTACCTATCCGGACGACTCGGTTACATACGTGTGCTGTAACCTGAACGGCATGAACGTCTGCTACTGCGGAAATTGCTGCGATAACGTAACGTGTATCGCGCACCTGCTGTGAGAAGATATCGATCTGCTCGGGCCTCCACCGGAGGTCTGAGCAACCCCCGATTCACTCGATATCATCCGGGACGTCGTTCAACGATTTGAATACCAGAACTCAGCGCACCAACCCAACATGGCCACGAGGTTGAGTTGGTGCCGCGCCACTCGCTGCCCCTTTCCCTGTGAACATTCCCAGCGAAATCACACTGAATTCTTAGTTGCGCTCTCTATCCTGGTATGAGATGAGGGTTGACCGGGAGCGTTCACGGGAATGTTCACCCGGCGCCAGATACAGGAGTTTTCACACGTGGTACGCAAACGTTGGTTCGTCGGTGGCGGTCTCGCCACCGTAGCGCTGGCCACAACGGTCACTGCCGGAAGCGTCTTCGCCGCTTCGCCGCCCACGTCGACGGCGACCAGCGCGCAGTCGTCCGTCCAGACATTCGTGGATCGCCTGGCCCAGAACCTGGGGCTCAGCAGCGATCAGGTGCAACAAGGTATCCAGACGACTGAAGACCAGATGGTGAGCGACGCGGTCTCGAGCGGGAAGATCACCTCGACGCAAGGCGATGCGATCAAGCAGCAGATCGACTCGGGCCAGATCGACCGGTTCTTCTTCGGAGGGCACGGATTCGGCATCGGCGGACCGCAGGGCCATGGTGAGGATATGAGCGTCATCGCCACGACGCTCGGGATCACCAACGACCAGTTGCAGTCCGATTTGAGCTCGGGCACGACGCTGAAAGACGAGATCACGAATCACGGCAAAACGGTCGACGAGGTCGTCACTGCCGTCGTCGCGCAGGAGAAGAGCGAGATGGACCAGGCGGTCTCTGCCGGCAAGATGACGCAGGACCAGGAGACGCAGCGGCTCTCCGACCTGCAGCAGCGGCTGACCGACTCGATCAACAACAACACCTTCGGCCAGGGTGGCCCCGGCGGGTTTGGCGGTCATGGGCACATGGGTGGTCCGCTGGGTGACCAGGGTCAGCCGGGCCAGCAGAGCGCGGTGCCGACAAACTAGTACGCATCTCCGAGTTCATCGTTCCTCTTTCAAGGGCGCGTCCATGCACATGGACGCGCCTCTGTCGCGTTGGTGGGCGGAGAGGAGGACGGTGTCGTGCCAAGCCGGGTCAGGATCGACGACGAGCCGGCCGGATCCTCACTCCCCGATCTCCCGCTCCAGCAGCCGGAAGAACTCTTCCCGTGCCTGGCGCTCGATCCAGGGGAGATGCCCGCACTCTTCGAGCAGGATAAAGCGAACGTCGGGCAGCACCTGGCGCAGCGGTTCGCGGATGCCCTCGGCCGGGTGTGGGTCGTAGTCACCGTGAATGGCGACGACCGGACACTGAATCCGGCTGACCGTCTTCAGCAACTCGCCGCTGGCGCGAAACTCCACCATGTCGCTCCAGGCTGACTCGTACACGTCCAACTGCGCCTCGATCATCTCGGTCTCTAAGGTAATCGGATCGTAGGCGTCGGTGCGGGTGAAGATGTGGCCGAGCGCGGCGAAGAGGCTGTTCTTGTTGGCGATCTGCGGATCGGCGAACTGCGCCGAGAGGGATTCCACCTCCTCGCGTTCGGCGTCGGTCAGGCGACTCATGCGCACGGCATCGATCCCGGTAGCGTACTGCGCTTCGAAGACTCCGCTACCAACCAGGATCAGCCTGCGCACCAGATCCGGGAACCGGGACGCGACGATTGCACCGAGCATCGCTCCCCAGGATGAGCCGATCAGCACGACCGGTGTGGCGGCGTGCGTCCTGATTGCGTGTGAAAGCTCCATCACCTGCCCCTCGAGCGAGTGGGCCGTCTGCAGTGGCTCGACGACACCCCATCGGCTCGCCAGTCCACGGGCCACCGGCGCCATGGTCCCGGGCGCTCCGGGGCCGCCATGTACCACCACGACCTGATAGGGCGCGGCGCCGTAGATTCGCGGATTGTCCATGTCAGTCCTCCCTGGTTAATGACTTCATCGTCGCGGCGTATTTCTGATGCGAGCGCGACCATGAATCGACTCACGCAGTGCCGGACAGAGATTGCCGGGTAGGGCATAATGACAGAACGCAGTGGCAACCTTCCCCGGAATATGCCCCGGAAGCGATGCCTCAAGAAACTCGGGTGAGCGGTGTGCCACCCGGGTTTTGATGTCTCATCATAGGTGACTGATCACGAACCTGGAGCCCGCTCCTTGTCGACCGGATTCAACACGCCAGCCCCAGCGTCACGTCGCGACAGCCTGATCCAACAGAAGATCGTCGTGGCCATCGTGTACGTCTGCAGTATGCTGATGAACTCGATCGACTCGACGATCGTCAACGTCGCGCTGGCGACGCTGAGCCGCCAGTTCAACGTTTCGGCCGCGCAGATCGACATGGTCGTCGTCAGCTATCTGGTCAGCCTGGCGGTCTTTATCCCGGCGTCCGGCTGGCTCGGCGATCGGTTTGGCACGAAGCGGGTCTTCCTGGTGGCGCTGGCGATCTTCACGATCGCGTCGGCGGCCTGCGGGCTCTCTGGCACCTTCAATCAGTTGATCATCTTCCGCGCGCTGCAAGGGGTTGGTGGCGGCATGCTGACGCCGGTCGGCATGGCGATGCTCTATCGCACATTCCCGCCGCAGGAGCGCGTGAACGTCTCGCGCATCCTGATGTTCGTAACGATCCTCGGCCCGGCATCTGGTCCGGTCATCGGTGGATTGCTGGTTGAGAAGCTGTCCTGGCACTGGGCTTTCTACGTCAACGTGCCAGTCGGCATCGCGGCATTTGTCTTCGGCATGCTCTTCCTGCATGAGAGTCGTGAGCAGGATCCAGGCAGCTTCGACATGATCGGGTTCGTGCTGGCCGGGTTCGGGTTTGGCGCGTTCATGTACGCCCTGAGCGAGGGTCCGGCGCACGGTTGGATGGCGCCCGACATCCTGATAACGGGCATCGTCGGCGTGGTCGTGCTCATCCTGTTCGTGCTCAACGAGATGCGAGTCGCCTCGCCGATGGTGAAGCTGAGCCTGCTGCGCGACCATCTGTTCCGCACGACCAACATCGCCTCACTGTTCGCTTCGACCGCGTTCATGGGTGTTCTCTTCATGATGCCCCTCTTTCTGCAGGAGGCTCGCGGCTTCTCGCCACTCGAGTCGGGATTGACAACGTTCCCAGAGGCCATTGGAGTGGTGGCGTCGACGCAGATCGTGGCCCGTCTCTATCCTCGGATCGGTCCGCGACGCCTGATGGCGGGCGGACTTGCCGGAGTGACTGTGATGATGGCTCTGCTCTGGACGATCGATCTCCACACGAGCGCCTGGCTGGTGCGGATCCTGATGTTCTTTGTTGGGGTCGGCATGGCCTATGTCTTCTTACCCGCCCAGGTGGCTGGATTCGCGACCATCTCCCGCTCGGATACTGGACAGGCCTCGACCCTCTCGAGCGTCCAGCGCCGAGTTGGTGGAGCGGTCGGTGTGGCGTTCCTCAGTTCCGTGCTGGCGCTCTTCGGACCGACTTTGGCAACGTCGGCCGGTGCGCCCCGCCCGAACCTGACCGCGTATCACGCCGCGTTCACCGTCGCCGCCGTGCTGGCCGCGGTCGCCGCTATCGCCTCGCTTCGGATTCCGGATGAAGACGCCGCCGAGACGATGCTGCAGCCGGCGCGACGGGGCGTGAAGCGCGAGACGGCTGAAGCCGTCCTGGCCGTCGAGGACGACTGACCGCCGCCCTGGCCCGCTTCCCCACTAGTGACAACCGCCCTCCGCAAACTCGACCGCTCGAACGGACCCGCCACTCGTCGACCGCGGTCCCTCCGCACGTTTAACCAGCCCGACGTGCGTGTGACCCTTGACATCGACGCCGCGTTCGGGACTATGTTAACATCATTCACATGTGTGAACGATGTTAACGAACGATCGAACGTAAGGTGAGTTGCCCGCTTGTCCAGAATCGAGTTTGAGAAACCAGCCTCGCGACAAGATCGCCGGGATCGCAATCGCCAGCAGATGTCCGAAGCCATCCTGGCGGCGGCGCGCGTCATCATGCAGCGAGACGGTGTCGCCGCGCTGAATCTCCACGAGATCGCTCGCATGGTTGGCGTGCGCACCCCCGCGCTGTATCGCTATTTCCCGAGCAAGGCCGCGATCTACGACGATCTGTTTCGGCGGGGGATGATCCAGGTGCGCGAGATGCACCTGGACGTGATCCGCAGGTACCCGCCAAGCTGGGAGCGGCTGCGCGCCTGGGTGGAGGGCCGCCTCACCTTCGCGCAGGAAAACCCGGACCTGGAGCATCTTCTCTTTGGACGCGACGTGCCGGGGTTTGTCCCCACCGAAGCGAGCATGGCCGAGGGTTGGAAGGTACTGCAAGTGGTGACCGAGTCGATGCGGGAGGTGATCGACGCGGGCGTCATCAACCCAGACATGCCGCTCGAACGCGCGCGCGATCTCTTTCTCAGTGTGACGAGCGGACTCGCGTCACAACACATGGCGAATGAACCGGACCTACCAGTTGGCCAGGGACGTTTTGGGAGTCTTATTCCGGATGTAATGCGCCTGTTTCAGGCCGCCTGGATGCCGGTGGAAGGAGACATAACTGAAAAACAGGTTGGAAGTTCGAGAGATCCATCCGATCTGCATAAGGAGGCAACCACGATGACGAACGTTGATACGACGACGGCGATCATCGATGCATCGAGCGTCACTCCGGCCACACCGGAAGAAGCGGCGGCCCTCGCCTCGGCCGAGATTGCCCGTCTCCTCTCGCTCCTCGAGTCGTTTTCACTGCCCGACTGGGACAAACCGACCTACTGCACCCTCTGGGATGTCAAGCAGGTCGTCGCTCATATCGGTGGAGCCCTGTCTGCCTATGCAGACTGGGATCGGCTGCTGGAGCGGAGCCGTCCGTGGACCGAAGGCAAAGCGGACGAGCCGGGCGTGAGCATGCCCGTGTTTCTGGCCGATGTGGCTGCCATGCCAGAGGAACGTCGTCGCGCATACGCC
This sequence comes from uncultured Chloroflexia bacterium, assembly GCA_963728335.1. Taxonomy (GTDB): domain Bacteria; phylum Chloroflexota; class Chloroflexia; order Thermomicrobiales; family Thermomicrobiaceae; genus CALAGB01. The sequence goes on along the minus strand of CAVSJP010000002.1, from coordinate 433,358 downwards.
CAAGCGGGGTTCATTCCACTGGACGCGCTCAATCAGTACGAAGTCGACGAGCGAGCGGCGAAGACGCCCGCCGAGCTGCTGGCCGAGCTTCGGTCGGTCGCGCCTGCCGCGATCGGCAACCGGCTGCGGCTGCCGCGGCAGGTGCGTTCGCTTCTCCTGCCCGTCATGGGCGCCCAGGTTCCGGTGAGCTACCTGCTCGACGTCATTTATCCACGGGATATCTGGATGCACCGCATAGAGCTGGCTCTCTCGACCGGTCATCCGGTGACGCGTACCGCTGAGCATGACGGTCGACTGACTGCACTCGTGATGCGCGACCTGACACTTCGGCTGAGCCCCGTCCTGGGTGATCGGGCCGTCATCTATCACCTCACAGGTCCCGACGGCGGATCGTTCCGGTACGGCGCCGGTGCTTCCACCGAGGTCGAGATCACGATGGACTCGGTCGACTTTCACATGCTCGCGTCCGGCCGACGAACAGCCGGCGATGCGTTCAAGCTGGCGCACGTCTCCGGTGACCGCGTCCTCGCGGAGGTTGTGCTCAAGAACACCATGGTCGTCTATTGACCGGATGGTGTGCTTGGAAGCGTGCCGGTCGAACTGTGCGTTGATTGGGATTGTGAACCCCAGGAGGTGTGTGATGCAGACTGCTGACCTTGCGAACCTGGAACTGATGGAAGGCTGGTATGAGAACGATCCGGCCATGCGGATCAAGGTGAACTTCCCGTTCTTCGCGGCTACGGGAAATAAAGATTCAGCGACGGTCTATTTCGAGATCGAGCCGGATCGATATCTGGGAGAACATACGGACAGCGCTGAGGAGATTCTGCTCATCCTGGCCGGAACGGTCGAAGCGGTTGTCGGCGACGAACGGGGAGAACTGCGGGCGGGTCAGGCGGCGGTGGTTCCGGCGATGGTGCCTCACCGAGTACGAAATATCGGCGGCGAGACGGCACGCTGCGTTGGGTTCTTCTCATCGGCGTCCGTCACCTCGACGTTCGATCAACCCATGATGCCATTCGGTCAATCAGCGGTCGGCACACCTCCCGCGGAGCACGTGAGCGCACCGAGCACGGTCGCATAAGGCGTGCTGTTGAGATCTTGGTATCACGCGACCAGCGACTGGGCCACCTGGAACTGTCCGTTCCCGGTGGCCTTGGCTTCGTACATCGCCCGGTCCGCCTCGCGGAGCAGGTCGGCCGGCCGGGTGAAGCCTGCCGGACAGAAGGCGACGCCAATGCTGGCGCTAACCTTGTAGAGCTGGTCATCGATAACCAGCGGACGTGAAACGGCCTGTGCCAGGCGCGAGGCGGCCTGACGCGCTGAATCAAGGTCGTCCAGGTCCTCGAGCAAGGCGACGAACTCGTCGCCGCCGATGCGCGCCACCGTATCCCCGATGCGCAGTGACTCCTGCAGCCTTGCCGCGAACGATTTCAGCAGTATGTCCCCAGTCGCGTGGCCGTGGCGGTCGTTGACCTGCTTGAAATCGTCGAGATCGACGAAGAGGACCGCGAGAGATCCAGCGCCGCGGGCGGTACGTGCCGTCGCGTGCTCGAGCCGGTCGGCGAAGAGGGCGCGGTTCGGCAGCCCGGTCAGCGGGTCATGAAATGCCTGGTGTTGCAGCTGCTGCGCGTAATGCTTGACTTTGCGGTCAAGGTCGCTCATTCGTCCGATCGCAATGCCGACACCGACAATCGTGACGGCACCGAGGAGCGACAGCTCGTGCATGACCGACGCCCAACCATGGGACCCATTCAGCCGAAAAAGGACAGTTACTTCGATGGCGAGGAGCGCAGTCGTCGCCAGGCTCCCGCGCAAGCCGAAGCGCCATCCTCCCGTTACCATCACCGTGGCGGCGAAGGGAGCACCGGCAAAGGCGACCCGCGGATAGAGCAGCAAGAACGCGACCGCGTACATCGTCGCGAGCAGCCCAACAATCGCCAGATCCAGTATGATATGTCGTTCAGGCTTCAGCATCATTCGCACAACTACACCTATCCTTGGCATCGGAGTCTAATGCCAGTTAGGGCGGTGCGGCATAGGCGAGGAGTACTGATTGGGACAGGAATTATTGGACTCGTGCGCGATGACCGGCGTCATGTGAAGCACGAGTCCGGAAAAGCGTGTCGTAGGAGCCATCGGTCGTCCGCGACATGCACTGGTTCCGTCTATCGTCAGCGCGTGACGGTTAGCGACGGCCGTTCTTGCGTCATGGTCAGGTGGGCGCCGACACCCAGTTCGGCCCGCTCGCCAACCGTGTCGACCATGCCTACGGTGACCGGCGCGACGAGCAGCGCGGCGAGGGCAAACGCGCTGACGGTCGCCGGGCGGAGACGCGGACGAGACGAGCGTGTGCGGCGTCGCGCCAGACGGTCCCGGAGTGTGTCGCGGTATAGCTTGCGGGCGAACCAGAACAGGCCGAGGGAGACCGCGACGGCCCCAAGTGCGGGCAGAGCCATCCCGTCGATGCTCCGGATTGTGCCCACTGCCCGGCCAACGTTTGGCCCCAGCATGATGCCCGCGCCGAGCCAGGCCGCGGACCAGATCATTCCTGAGAGCAGAAACGAGATAGTCGCCTTCGGCCGGGGCACGGCAAGTATCCCGGTGATCATGGTGCTGTGGATACGCAGTCCTGGAATCAGCCGCATGACCGCGACGCCGATCAGCGGACGCCGGTTGAGCCTGCCCTCGGCGCGCTCGAGGTGCTGCTCGCTGATGCGCAACCATCGTCCATAACGTCGCAGCAGTGGACGCCCGCCCAGCAGCGCGAGCGTGTACAGCAGCGATGTTCCGATGAGGGTCGCAAGGCCGACAAGCAGGAAGACCGGACCGAAGCCGAGGATACCTTGCGCGATCATCGACCCGGCGACGAGGAGCAGCAGGTCGCCGGGAATCGGAATAGGGATGCCCGCTTCCTCAATAAGGAAGATCACGAAGAGCAACACGTAGCCATGGCTTGCCATCAGCGCCAGTACGTCGTAGCCAAAGAGGTTCACGTGGTCGTCTCCAGGCATCTCGCCTTGGCGAAATGTCATAACATTCTGATGAATGCCCTAAGTCTACATCCTGTGACCACCTGCTGCCGCAATTCGCACGCGTTCACGATGCGAAACCGGCGTCCCAGGCTTGGGCGGGCCATCCTCCGCGACGTTGACCACGTCTCTGGAACCTGCGTAGGATACGGCTGCGCTGTGTCCTCCCGTGGCCGCGACGCACGTCTCTCTCGCCACCAAGACTGGAGCCACACGAATGTCTAACCCAACGCGCACGGACGAGCCCGACGATTCGGCCAGCCACGTCTTTGGATTCGATACCCGGTCCGTTCATGCTGGTCAGCGCCCCGATCCCTATACCGGCGCTCGCGCCATGCCGATCTACCAGACGACCAGTTTCGTCTTCGAAGACGCCGACTCTGCTGCCGCCTACTTCAACTTGCAGGAATACGGGAACATCTATACCCGTATCGGCAACCCGACCGTTGCCGCGTTCGAGGAGCGAGTCGCGAACCTCGAGGGTGGGGTCGGCGCCGTCTCGTTCGGCAGTGGCCTGGCCGCGCAGACCGCCGCGCTCTTCACCTTGCTCGAACCGGGCGATCATGTAGTTGCCTCGCGTGCCCTCTATGGCGGCACCATCGCCCAGTTCAAAAACGTCCTCGGCAAGATGTCGGTCGAGGTGACGCTGGTCGACCCGGACGACCTCTCTGCCTGGAAAGGCGCCCTTCGCGAGAACACCAAGGCCCTCTACGGCGAGACGATCGGCAATCCTGGCGCCAACATCCTCGATATCGAGGGGGTGGCGGAGATCGCCCACGACATCGGCGCGCCGCTGATGATCGACAGCACCTTCGCCTCCCCCTATCTCTGTCGCCCAATCGAGTGGGGCGCCGACATCGTGGTCCACTCCGCCACCAAGTTCATCGGCGGGCATGGGACCAGCATCGGTGGTATCGTGGTCGATTCCGGCACGTTCAACTGGTCGAACGGCCGTTTCCCGACGATCGCCAACCCCTCCGCCAACTACCACGGCCTCGAATTTCACGAGACGTTCGGTATCTACGGCTACGTTATGAAACTGCGGGCCGAGACTCTGCGCGATCTCGGCGCGGCGCTGAGTCCCTTCAATGCCTTCATGTTTCTGATCGGGCTGGAGACGCTACCGCTGCGGATGGAGAAGCATGTCGAGAACGCGCTCGGCGTGGCCCGCTATCTTGAGCAGCACCCGATGGTCGAGCGCGTGCGCTATCCGGGTCTGGAGTCGAGCCCCTATCACGCGCTGATGCAGAAGTACCTGCCCCGCGGCGCGGGTTCGATCTTCGCCATCGATATCAAAGGTGGCCGCGAGGCCGGGCGGCGCTTTATCGAGTCGCTCCAGCTTTGGAGCCACCTGGCCAATGTTGGCGACGCCAAGAGCCTGGTGATTCACCCAGCCAGCACAACGCACCGCCAGTTGACGGACGAGGAACTGCTGGCGGGTGGCATTACGGCGGGAACCATCCGCCTGTCGGTCGGGCTGGAGACGCTCGACGACCTCATCTGGGATCTTGATCGTGGCCTGGCGACCGCGAAAGCGGCAACCGCGGTCGGCGTGGGTGCGGAAGGTGACGCATGACGGGCAAGCAGGAGTTCGACAGCACACAGTACCAGGATCCGAAGATCATTCGTGACATCATGCTCACCGCCAAGACAGTCGCAATCGTCGGGTTGTCGTCGAATGAATTGCGCCCGAGTAACTTCGTCGGGTTCTATCTCAAGCGTCACGGCTACCGGGTCATCCCGGTCAATCCGACGCGAGAGCGAGGTTTTCGGCGAGCAGAGCTACGGCTCGCTCCTCGACATCCCCTTTCCGGTCGACGTCGTCGATGTTTTCCGGGCTCCGGAGCACGTGCCGGAGATCGCGGAGCAGGCCGTGAAGATCGGCGCGAAGGCGCTCTGGCTGCAATTCGGCGTGATCAGTCCGGAGGGTGCCGAGATCGCCAAACGAGGTGGCCTGCAGGTGGTGATGGATCGCTGCATGAAGGTCGAGCATGCGCGCTCGGTCGGTCGGATGCACTGGTACGGTCTGAACACCGGCAACGTATCAGCCCAGCGCGAGGTTCATGAGTAGCGGGATTTGTCCCGGCCGAGGGTGAGAGGCGTTCGCGATCCGCATGGCTGGATAAGGACCTCGCCATTGGTCGCTGAATTTGCGTCCTCGGTGGGAAACGATGGACGGGGCTCAAGTCAGCCCTGTCCCCTCTATGATGCAGACGTTAATTGCGGCCGGGCCAACGTCACTCGGTGCGCCAGCCGCAAACCAAACTAGACCTCATCGGATGTCTTCCGGCTTCGAACGGGCGATCACGCGTTCGGATTCGCCGTTCCCGCGAGCAGATCGCGACGGCTCCGCGAGCGGGGATTTCCCCACCATCGAGGTCGTTCCACTGGTCTACCAGGGCGAGCAGGTTGGCGAGTTGCGCCTGGCACCGCGACCGGGTGAGCGATTGCTTGCTCCAGCCGATCGCCGTCTGGTCGACGACCTGGCCCGCCAGGCTGGCGTCGCCGTACGTGCGGTTCAGCTGACCCACGATCTCCAGCGTGCCCGTGCTCGGCTGGTCACAGGACGCGAAGAAGAGCGGCGGCGGTTACGACGCGACCTGCATGATGGGCTCGGTCCGACGCTGGCTAGTCAGGCGCTTACGATAGATACCGCTCGCCTGATGCTGAACCGTGACCCTGTGGCTGCCGCGGCGCTATTGCAGCAGGCGAAGGAACAATCCTTTTCAGCAGTGAGCGAAATCCGACGCGTAGTCTACGAGCTACGGCCGCCAGCCCTGGATGATCTTGGCCTGGACGGCGCGCTGCGGGACCTGGGGAGCCACTTCGCGGATACCGATCTGAAGGTGAGGATTGAGACGCCGGAGCGCCTGCCGCCACTCTCAGCAGCGGTCGAGGTCGCCGCGTATCGCATCGTTCAGGAGGCACTGACGAATGTCGCGCGTCACGCACAAGCCCAGCATTGCACGATCAAGATCACTGTCGATACTGATCTGGAGCTGACCATTACCGATGACGGCATCGGCACTCCGGCGGATCGGCGAGCAGGAGTCGGACTGACATCAATGCGGGAGCGCGCTGAGGAACTGGGCGGACAGTGCTCAATCGCAAACAGACCGGAAGGTGGGACAACCATCGCAGCACGATTGCCACTACGGGACTGAGCAAAGCATGGAACCGATAACCATCCTGATCGCCGACGATCATCCGATGTTCCGCTTCGGTATTCGCGCCCGGATGAGCGCCGAGCCGGACCTGGCCGTCATCGGAGAAGCGGGCACCGGGGAGGAGGCCGTCCAACTTACGTCTACCATGGTCCCGGACGTGGTCCTGATGGACGTCAACCTGCCGGGAATCAATGGGATCGAGGCAACCCGTCAGATCCGGGATGCCGCTCCCGGCGCCGCGGTTCTTGTCATCACGATGTTCGATGATGACTCCGTCTTCGAAGCCATGCGAGCTGGTGCGCGGGGATATCTCTTGAAAGATACCGATGCCGAGGACATGGTTCGCGCGATTCGAGCCGTTGCGCATGGTGACGCCATCTTCAGTCCCTCCGTCGCCCGACGGCTCCAGCGCTATTTCGCGGAACCGCCCTCCTCTGTGCCGGCACCCGTCTTCCCGGAGCTCACCGACCGGGAACGCGAGGTCCTGGCACTGCTGGCGGAGGGCCTCACAAACCAAACCATTGCGCAGCGACTCTTCCTGACGCCCAAGACGGTGCGTAATTACGTCTCGAACATCTTCAGCAAGCTTCAGGTGGCGGACCGCGCCGAGGCGATGGCACGAGCACGCGACGCGGGGCTTGGCCCGAGGTGAGTGGGCAGTACCGCGCCCGCCGCTGCACGCATTTCCGCGAGTCGCCCGGCGCGTGGGCGCATCACGTACCCGATTCGCGCATTGCGCCCGTTCGATACCGGCGCTAGCATGGAACCTGCGCACCCTGTCTGCAGATATTCCTCCAACAGCGCGAGCATGACCTGGGCGATCGTCCGGGCACTCGGGAAGGCGGGTTCCTCATGGAGCAACGACGACTGGGACGGATTGGCCGGATGGACTCTGTCCTCATCTACGGTGGCGCGGCGCTCGGCGACGTCAGCCAGGACGAAGCGGACAAGTCCATTCAATTTGCACTCGATTCCGGCATCAATCACTTCGACACTGCCGCCAGCTACGGCGAATCGGAACTGCGCATCGGGCCCTGGATGCCAAGGATCCGCGACCAGATCTTCCTCTCGACCAAGACCGGAAAGCGGGACAAGGAGTCTGCGTGGGCCGAGATCAACCGTTCACTCGAACGGCTACAGACCGACCATGTCGACCTGATCCAGCATCATGCGGTCGGCGACCTGGAGGAACTTGAACTGGTGCTGCGTCCGGGCGGAGCGCTGGAAGCATCCATCCAAGCCAAGGAACAGGGAATGGTGCGGGCCATTGGCATTACCGGTCACGGTCATCAGGCACCCTCGACGCACCTGCAGGCGCTCAAGCGATTCCCGTTTGACACCGTGCTGACGCCGCTGAACTACATTCTGTATCAGGACGAGGCTTACCGGCTCGATCTGGAGTCGCTCACCGGTGAGGTCAAGCGGCAGGATGCCGGGCTGATGGTCATCAAGGCGATCGCCCAGCGCCCCTGGCCGGAAGGCGCCCCCCACAAGTACGACACCTGGTACGAGCCGTTCGACCGCCAGGAGTTCATCAATGCCGCGGTGGCATTCGTTCTCTCCTTCTCTGAAGTGACCGGGCTGGCGACCGCGAGCGACGTGAACCTGCTGCCGCTGATCGTCGAGGCGCAGAAGCAGGCCGATTCGATGACCGCTGAGCAGATCGACGAGATCATGGCGCGCGTGCACGACTACGTCTCGCCGTTCGCGGCGGGTGGCCCGGGCTGATCGCAACGTCTCTGGGCGCGGCAGCACGAGGCACGCTCGGTGAGACCCGTGCGCGGCCGCTGCCGACATTCATGTTCGGGTAACGCGGGAGGGCACAGGACCCTCCCCTATATTTTGGTAGGTTGGACTCAGTGTTCGACCACGGGGATTTTGGCACCCGGAGAGCAACATCGTGACACTGTCATTCTGAGCGATGGTTCTTCCCCTCCAGTGGAGGGGGAGTCAGTGGGGGAGATGGCAGCGCAGTCGAAGAATCTCCCCGTCGTTCCGTGGTTGGTCACGGACGAAGAGATCCTTCACTGCGGTGGCTTCAGGATGACAGGGGGACGAACAGTGCCACATTCACTGTGGTCGGCTACTCCGGATGAAGATGACTTCCGAAACAGGGGGCGGGACCATGTCGCCGATTGAGCAGCTCAAGGGGAAACGGGCCGGAACCGGGCTGCGTGCCAACGACCCGGAACGTGCCTATCCGGGTTACACGCTCTTTGCGCCCCTAACCGGCGGCGGCATGGTTTACCTCATCGACATGCAGGGGCAGGTCGCGCACAGCTGGAAGATGCCCTATTCGCCTGGCCTCTACGGCTACCTGACCAGCCGCGGTACGCTCTTCTACAACGGCAAAGTGCCGGACGAAGATGGCTCCGAACGCTTCATCGCCGAGAAGGGCTGGAAGGCCGGCGCGGTCCTGGAGGTCGATTGGGATGGCAACGTCCTGTGGGAACTCAATCACCCGGATCATCATCACGACGGCGTCCTGTTACGAAATGGGAATGTGCTGCTTCTCTGCCTGGGCGAAGTGCCCCAGGAGATCAACCGGGCACTGCAGGACGGCCGCCCGGGTCCGCCCTACGAGGGGCCGATGTTCTCCGATTACCTGGTCGAGATGACGCGTGACGGCGAGGTCGTCTGGCAATGGCATTCCTGGGAACATCTCGACCCGCGCATCGACAAGTCGATCTTCCCACAGGACGACCGCGAGGAGTGGACGCATGGCAATACGGTCGACGAGATGCCGAACGGCGACATCCTGGTGAGCTTCCGAGATCTCAACACGATCGCGATCGTCGATCGCGCGACCGGCGACTTCCGCTGGCGCTACGGACCGGGCATGCTGGCGCAGCAGCACGCGCCCGCCCCGCTCGAGAACGGCCATATCCTGGTCTTCGACAACGGCACGCGCCGCGTCGACAGCTTCATGCCCTATTCGCGTGTGCTCGAGATCGATCCCGAGACCGGCGAGATCGCCTGGTCCTACGAGGAGCAGCAGAACGTCGATTTCTTCTCGCCGCACCTCTCCAGTGCGCAGCGCCTGCCGAATGGCAACACGCTCATCTGCGAGGGGACGTTCGGCCGCTTCTTCGAGGTGACGGCCGAGGGAGAGACGGTCTGGGAGTACGTCAACCCCCATTTCAACCGTCCCCCTGGTAGGCCCGACAAGCCCATCCGCAACGCTGTGTTCAGGGCGTACCGTTATAGTGTCGATCAGATCGCGGCCATGCGCTAACGGCCTGCCGGGGCTGGCCGTGCCTATCAGTGAGATAGAGTTGCTCGCCCCGTCGCCTCTGCTGCATTATTGGGACACTTCGAGTTCTTCGACCAGTTTCGTCTAAACGATGAGCAAACTCGTCAACATCCGTGAAGTGGAGAGATCCATGCCGGTGATGGCCTAACGGTCCTCGATACAACCAACGAGCGCTGGTGGGAGCACGATTCGTGACCCCCAAGCTGGTGGTGTTCGTTTGACGGGCGAGTCTCACCGGCTCGCGCATCTCAACGTGGAGAAGATCATGGATCTCAAACACATTCGCTTGCTCTACGCCTACAACGGCTGGGCGAACTCGCGCATCCTCGATACGTCTGAACAGCTGATCCCGGAGCAGCTGCACGAGCCCATCCCTGGCAGCTCCTGGAGTGTCCGTGACACATTGGTTCACATGATGGAGACGGAGTTCTTCTGGGGCAGTCTCATCTGGCCCGGTAAGGCGATCGACATCGACTGGGAGCCATACGAATTCCACTTCGACGATTACCCGGACGTGGCTGCTATTCGGGCGCGCTGGGCGAAGATCGAATCGGATCTGTTCGCCTTCATCGACGAACTCTCTCCGGAGGGAGACATGAGCCCCGAGCGCGACATCGTCTGGAGCAGCGACGGCGAGATGAGGCGGCGCAGAACCTTGTGGTTGTCGATGCTGGACGTTTTCATTCACGCCACGCAGCATCGGAGCGAGATTGCCATGGCACTAAGCCGGTTCGGCCAGTCCCCTGGTGAGCTCGATCTCTCGCTCTATGTTCGTGAGAACGAATCCGAGCCCGTCGCCTAGCACCGTCACCCCGCGCCGCCGGAGTCGATCTTCGGCGGCGCACTTCTCGCTCACGTCAGCCTTGCCATGTGGAGGAGAGATCAATGCTCGGTTCGCCGGCCGATCCGCGGCGGAATCGCCTGTTTCATCGCAAGGAACCTCGCCGCGTGCCGAACGTCGGCCGCGTGCTGGCGGTCGCCAGCGGTAAGGGCGGGGTAGGGAAGTCGACGGTCGCCGTTAACCTCTCTCTGGCGCTGGCTCACCTGGGTTATCGCGTCGGGCTGCTCGATGCCGACGTGCATGGCCCCAATGTGCCGCTGATGCTCGGCGTGCGACGTCAGTCCGAAGCGCACGGTTGGGAAGCGATCTTGCCGATAGCCAGCCGGAAGTCGGATGACTCCCCACAGGCACGCATTCCGGCGCTGGAGCGCTATGGCATTAAGGTCATGTCGATCGGCCTGCTGGTGGGCGAGGAGCAGGTCGCGCTGGTCGAAAACTCCAACCTGATCGGACGACTGATCGCGAACCTCGTGGTGATGGTGGAATGGGGCGACCTCGATGTGTTGCTGATCGACCTGCCGCCAGGGACTGGCGAGCCTCAGGCCACGTTGATCTCTGATGTGGTGTTCGACGGCGCGCTGATCGTCGTCACACCGCAGGACCTCGCCTTGCTCGACAGCACGCGTGCCTTTCGGGCATTTCAAGCCGGCGGCATCCCGGTGATTGGCGTGGTGGAGAATATGAGCTACTTGATCTGTCCGGCCTGCGGCGAGCGCATCCAGATCTTCCATCGGAGCGAGATTCCCCGGGCCGTGCGGAGCGGCGACGTCCCGCTGCTTGCCGAGATCCCGATCGAGCCTGCGATCTCGGCGGCGGCCGACACGGGACGGCCGCTAGTGGTGGTGGACCCCGCTAGTCCGCAGGCACAGCGGTTTATTGACCTGGCGGCGAATGTCGCGTCAGGTATTGAGTTGAGCGCGACCGGCACCGGCGAGGACGCCGATGGGTGAGCGCGGTCAGCCTACTGGCTCCGGGATCCTCCTGGAAAACGCGCAACCAGAGGTCCGCAGCCCGGTTTACGGATAGACGACCAGGTTGTCGAAGAGAGCGCTCGTCCCTCGCCCCGCCGCGCCGATGGCATCTTGCCCCGTTTGATACGTGGAGTCATGTACTGAAGTAGCAAGATGTCCATTAACCCACGCTGTGATGGTACTTCCCTGGCACTGGAGTGAAAGGTGATTTGTTGCGTTGCCAGTATTCGCTCCCGGCGCTACGCCCTGTGCCAGCAGGTTTTGCTGTGGATCCTGGCGAATAAGCATATAGCTTCCGTCCGCCGGCTCAAACCAGAATTCGTAACCGCCACCGTTAGCATCCGTTGCTCGACACACGAGCAGCAGCCACTGTCCGGTGGGATCGCCTGTGACCTGCCCATCAACGTCCAGCTCAGAATTGTTGACTTGCGGTCCAAACGGACTGAAGCCCCAGTCTGTGTTCTGGTCATTCTGGAAAACGTATTGCCCGTCCTGGTAGCCGTGGCCGTACGGCAGGTTGTTCGGGAGCACACCGATGCTCGGGTCGTCGAAATTATCAAACGCGATGAAGTCCAAGCGGACGCTGCCGGATGGAACGTCTCCAAATGCGAGAGGTCCAGTACCGCCGCTGGTAAGCCCGATGGAGAAGTAGTCGTTCGGGCTGCCATAGGGCAGCGAATCGCCAGCACCCTCGAAACAGACCGCACCACTGATCGTTCCGCTCGCTCGTCCGCATCCCTCGTAATGGTAGCCGTATCCGAGTGGCGAAAGGGCGGTGATCCGGCCAGTGATTGTGACATTGTTCAGTGGATCACGAACATAGACAAACCCGTGGGTTTGACCGTTCGACTGCCAGGCAAACACGCTCGCGGTGAATGACCTCCATCCCGGGCCGGGTGACTCGTTGATGCTGCTCGTGTGGATTGAGAGCCACGACGGTCCCGTACTCTGTCGCGGCGCGGCGGAGGCGGTAACGAACACGCACAGCGCGAGGGCGGCAGTAATGCAGATCGTCAACGCTGTGCGCCAGGTACGCATCCCCGTGACCCCTCTCAGCAACGGTCGTGTTCTCATGAGCACAGAATAGCATGTCGAAAAACGGCAGCGTCATCTATGAACTTAAGTGAAACAAACTGGAACGAACTGAAATGTTGGACGAGAAGGTTCTAGCTATCCGTTGGTGCTTGTTTTCGTTCGTGCATACGCCAGCGCTTCGGAGGTGGACATCAGCGCGCCTGTCTCGAAGTGTCGGTTGAACGACTCGGTGCCGATTCGGCGGACGACCATATCCACTTCACGATGGTAGATTTGGGCGATGGCCCGGGGAAGCATGGCCGGGTTTGTCTGCCTAATCGCGTGGGACGCTCCGCAGAGAATCGCGGCCCGCTCGCCATCGTCACGCCGGTGCGAAATGGCCGCAAACCCAAGAATGGTAAATGAGAGATTGGCTTTGTCTTCGATCTCTTCTTGAAGTCGCGCGGCTTCAAGGTAACTCTGCTCCGCGCCTTCGAGGTCATCGATCCAGCAGAGTGCCGTTCCGAGAAAGAAGTGCGAACCGGACGTGAGGTAGTTACGTCCCATGGCATTCAAACCGTGGATCGACTCGCGCAGCAAGTCGATTGCGCTCCCGAGATCCCCTCGGAGCATTGCGTGAAGTCCCTCGTCCCGCTTTACCCGGGCAATCCCTGCCTCATCCGCGGTAGAAACATATGCCTGTTCGGCTTCGGCGAGATACCGAGCCGCCGCCGCTAGATCGTCGCGCATCAAGTAGGCCATGCCTAGGTCGTTCAGTCCACGCGCTACGCCGCGATCTTCACCCGACAGACGCCATTCCTGCAGCGCTGTCTGGTAGAGCTGCAATGCGCGGTTGGAGTCACCGAGCATGTTGATGCTCCAGGCCATCTGTCGCAAAAGTATCGCCTGCTGCCGGTGGTCGTCATGCGCGCGCCAGAGTTCGAGTGCGTTCCGTCCAAACACGTTTGACTCGGCATATTCACTTTGCGTCGAGTAGAGCACACAGGCGGCGCTCAACAGACCCGCCTGTATGCGAACGGGGAGATTCGTCAGGCGGCTGAGCGCACGATCGGTCCATTTCCGACCTTCTCCGCTACGGAGGAATTCGTGCCAGAACGGCCAGAGACTGGCACAGAAGCGGGCCAGCAGCGTGGTATCGGGATCGTTGGCCGACCAGCTCAGCGCGGCTCGTATGTTGTCCAGTTCCAATTCGATCCGGCCGAACCACTCATCGAGACGCGATTCGGGCATGTATGGTTCAGCCGATTCGGCCAAATCCAGAAAATAGTGCGCATGGCGTGCGCGGAGAGCGTCTTCGAGGCCAGCCTCCTGGAGCCGTTCGCGGGCAAACTCGCGGATCGTTTCGAGCATGCGGTACCGCTCGGTTCCATCGCTGGTGCTCGTCTGCTCGATGAGGTTCGCCTGCAGCAGCGTCCCGAGCTGCTCGAAGATTTCCGCGTGTTCATCGGCGCCCATAGCACAGACGGACACCGCGGATTCTGCGGACCAACCTCCGGGGAAGACCGACAGGCGGATCAAGAGATCTTGTGCTGTGAGCGGTAGCAGGTCGGTGCTCCAGGCGATCGTATCGCGCAGCGTTTGCTGTCGTCGCGGAGCATCGACGGGCCCGTCGCCCGCCAGGTCCAGTGGGCCGCTGAACTGGGACAGGAGATCGCCGGGTTGGTGCTCGCGCAGCCTCGCCGCTGCCAGCTCGATGGCCAGAGGAAGTCCGTCGAGTCTCGTGCATATTTCGACGATTGTCAGAAGATCATGCCAGTCCAGATTCAGTCTCGGTGCCACGGCCCTCGCGCGCTGAACAAACAGTTCAATCGCCGGGTTGGTCCGAATGTCGTCCTCTGGAGCATTGGGGGCAGGCACTGGGAGTGGTCGTACGGACCATTCGTGTTCTCCGCCTACATGGAGGGGTACCCGGCTCGTGGCCAGAACCTTGGTCAACGGTGCGTTCTTCAGCAGGCGGACGATGTCGGGACCGCATTCGACGATCTGCTCGAGATTGTCGAATACGAGCAGTACCTGTCGCGACCGAAGCCAGCTCGTCATCCGTTCTTCCGGTCGAGAGTTCGCGACTTCACGCAACCCGATGGCATCGGCGACTCGCTGCAGTACTAATGAGGGATCGGTGACACCCGCCAGGGGAACCCAGAAGAGACCGTCCGAAAAGCAATCGAGCAGTTCACGAGCAACGGCCAAAGCCAGGCGTGTCTTGCCGCTGCCGCCCGGCCCGGTCAGTGTGATCAGGCGCACGTCGTCACTGAGGATCTGGTTGACGATCTGGGCAATCACATCAGTACGCCCGACAAACGACGTCAGGTCGGCCGGGAGGTTATTGCGCAACGACCTGACCCAGGGCGCGGTGAGTTCGCGTTCCTGCTCGTTCCCTGATTTTGCCAGGTCTTCGATCGAGGGATGCCCGGCAGCTTCCAGTAGGCGGTTGGTGACCGAACGCCGAAGGCCGAGGGCGTGTGCCACCCGCAGGAGGCCGTCACGGTAGTATGGGCGGGTCGACGTGCCGTTGAGCCAGCGGTTCAGCGTTGCCTTGGATACGCCCGAGCGTCTGGAGAGTTCACTCTGACTCAATCCACGCGATGCAAGATGTGCCGACAGGAGGGTTGCCACGAGTGAGGCTTCGACTTGTGGTCGGTCGTTGCGCACGAAATGACTGTCTCCGGCACGCATACCCATACCTGTGAATTTGGAAAGACTCCGAATAGAGGATACTGCGAGTGAGGCGACATCACCATGCGAACGTCAAAAACAGGCGTACTGCCATGCGCGCCTTGTTCGCGCGGCCGCCGAGCGTCATTGTGTGGAGTATTGACGGCAAGGCGATTTCCTGACCTGGCGGTGAACGTCGCGGAAAAGATCAATCATGGTTCGTGAATCTCGTTCTTCGTTCGAAGGAGATCCAACCGCTGGATTAGCTACGGACCAGGTTCGTCAACCGCGCTAGAAATCGTGTGTCATCGCGACCACGACGATGATGAACATCGCGACAGCCATGAATGCGATTCCAACGACTCCGCCCGTCCCTCCCGCGATACCCAACAGCGGGATGCTGATACCGAGAATCACGGCGACCATGGTGCGTTTCGCTTTGATCACGTCAGCTTTGCCGCGATCGCTCAGCGCATTGTGTACCTTCGCTTCGATCAATGGATTGAGCTCATCGACGAGGGCCGCGGCAACCGCTTCGGTGTATTCTGGCCCGAGATCGCGCAGCGTCTCGAGATGATTCGCGAGCTCTTGCTGCAGTCCCGGAACGGCTGCCTGGCGTGAGACCCGGGGAGGATCGGTGGGCATCAAGTTCTTCTCCATCAGGCTTTGAGCATGCGGTACGGTTGAGTTGGTATCGATTGGGCTAAGTATACGTGGTCAGTACTTCCACAACGCAAGGGGGTTGATTGGTTCGCCAAGCTTGCGCCGAGGTGCGGCACGAGACGGGCGAGGTCGCGATATGGCTGGATCTGAGCCAACGTCGTTTCGCACGCGGGAGCACGACGTGACCCCGATCACGCTCCTCGCCCAGAAATATAATCGTGCGCCGCACATGGAATGGCCCGCGACTATGGTCGCTCAAACTGCCTCGCGAACCGTCTGCTATGCGGGGCCGCAGACGGTCGTCACCCACCACAGCAAGGGCGTGCAATTCGCGCTGGGCCGCCATGCGCTGTGCGTCTATGAGCCGGATGCCTGGTTTAACACGCTGTTCGATTTCGACGACCGTGGGGACCTGCTCGAGATCTACTGCAACGTCGCCTTGCCGTACGAGCTCAATGCCGGTCTGCTGACGTGGGTCGACCTCGATCTGGACGTGGTGCTAACGCCTGAATCATCCGCCTTCGTTGCCGACGAGGAGGAGTTCATTGCGCACGCCGCGCGCTTCGGGTATCCCGAGGAGGTCGTCAGTCGTGCGCGTGAGACCGTGTCGCTGCTGCTCGACCGCTACCATCGCCGTGCCTTCCCCTTCGAGTGGCGGAAGCTCGATGCCGCGCTGGCCGGGCTGGACGTGCGGCTCGCCGGCATAGAGGAACTCCCGGGCCATTAGCGTCAAGGCGAATTACCGGCACCTCAATCGCCTAACCACTTCGGCACCAACCCCGTCCTGACCACAATTCTCCCGTGTGACCCTCACATCGTTGTAACGAGGATGCACGTATTGTCGCGACTCCTTCATGGAGCGACCCCGAAGCTGTGGACGTATGCATCCACGTGTCGTTCAGTGGTTCACCCGGGATGCGACGAAGGAGACATCGAACCATGACATCCATCATCAAACCAGCCCGATCTGCAGGGCCACCCGCGAATCTAGAGAACGACCCGGCCGCAAGCAATCTTCGGCAGACACCGTCTCCAAAACGTCAACGACGAATCTTCTCAACTTCTGGCCTCGCCGGAATCAGCGCGCAACACCCCTGGCGTGTGCTGGTTGCCTGGACGGTGATCTTGGTGCTCGCCGTCTTCTCGGCTTCAGGGCTCAGCAGCGCCCTCTCGACCGGCTCGGAATTCACCGGGAAGCCTGAATCGCAAAAGGGCTTGGACCTCCTGAACCAACGGCTTGCGAACGGCAATCCGCTCAGCGAGACGATCGTCGTGCGCTCCGAGACGCTGACCGTGGATGATCCAGCGTTCGAGGCCGTCGTCGCGCGCGTTTCGGCTAATCTGGCCCAACTCGGTGACCTGATCGTCTCGGCGCCGACCTACTACCAGTTACAGGCCGCCGGGGCTCCCAATGCGAATCAACTCGTCTCGGCCGACCGCAAGACGGCACTGATACCGGTCACCTTCAACGGCGTCTTCGACGAGGTCAACAACCAGACCGACAAGTTTCTGAATGCCGTCAAAACGGCCAGCGAGCCGAATGTACGCGTGCTGACCGTCGGGTCGCTGAGCGCGAACAAGGCAGCCAATGACGTCGCCTCCAGCGATCTCTCGACGGCGGAGCGCTTCGCCCTGCCGGCGACTCTCGTCGTGCTGATTCTCGTCTTCGGTGCCCTGATTGCGGCTGGAGTTCCGCTGGTCCTGGCGTTCGTCTCGATCCTCATCGCGCTCGGTCTCACCGCACTGGTCGGACGCGCCATGGATCTCTCCTTCTATGTCGTCAACATGGTCACGATGATTGGACTGGCGGTCGGGATCGACTACGCCCTCTTCATCATTACGCGCTATCGGGAGGAACGTCGTCGAGGCTTAACCAAGCAAGCGGCCATCGAGCGCTCAGGCGCGACCGCGAGCAAAGCGGTTCTCTTCTCCGGTTCGACCGTCGTCTTTGCGCTCTCGGGCATGCTGCTGATGCCGTCGACCACGTTTCGTAGCCTGGGCGCCGGCGCAGTGCTTGTTGTGATCGTCGCAGTCCTGGCGATGCTGACGCTCGTGCCGGCGCTCGTGAGCCTGATCGGTGACCGGCTCGACTGGCCGCGGCGGCATGGCGTTGATTCTGCCGCGGTCGCGCGGCAACGGCAATACGAGCAGGAGACGATTCACCCAGGATTCTGGGGATGGCTGGCCCGGGTGGTCATGACGTATCCAACCGTCTTCGTCATCGTGACCGTTTTACTGCTGGCCTCCGCCGCGGTTCCCTACTTCAGTATGAAGCGGGGAACCCAGGGCATTGACTCGATGCCGCTTGGCGATGTCTCAACCGCCTATGCCATCCTCAAGCGCGACTTCTCGGCCGGGCAGCTAGCGCCGTACGAGATCGTGATCGACGCCCAGAACACGCCCCAGACTCAAGCCTCGATTACGCGCCTGACCGACGCGATCGGCGCGGAGGGGAACTTCGTTCCGTCGACGACGGTGGAGTGGAACGGGGCAAATGACCTGGCGGTCATGCGAGCAACCCTGACCGACGGATCGAACTCGCCGCTCGCGTATTCCACGCTGAAGACGCTGCGCGAGGATCTCATCCCGAGCGCCTTCGCCGGAACCAGCGGACACGTCTACGTCACGGGCGACACGGCCTTCAATGCCGACTTCTTCCACCTGGTCGATCAGTTCACGCCGTTGATCTTCACCTGGGTGCTGGGTCTGAGCTTCCTGCTCCTGCTCGTCGCCTTCCGCTCGATCGTGGTGGCAACGACGGCGATCCTGATGAACCTCCTCTCGGTCGGTGCGGCCTACGGCTTGATGGTGCTGGTCTTCCAGAATGGCTACCTCCACAATCTCTTCCATTTCCAGAAGATTCCGACCATCGAATCGTGGGTGCCGATCCTTCTCTTCTGCATCCTGTTTGGGTTGAGCATGGACTACCAGGTTTTCCTGCTGAGCCGCATCCGCGAGCACTACGACCGAAATGGCGAAAGCCGCGCGTCGGTCGCGGTTGGACTCCAGGCGACCGCGCGGCTGATCACGGGGGCGGCGCTGATCATGGTCGTCGTCTTTGTCGGCTTCGCGTCTGGTCAACTGTCGGCCTTCGAGCAGCTTGGGTTTGGCATGGCGGTCGCGGTGACACTCGATGCGACGGTCGTGCGCTCGCTGCTGGTCCCCTCGGTGATGACGCTCCTCGGCAACGCCAACTGGTACCTGCCGTCGTGGCTCCACTGGCTGCCGGACGTCCGGATCGAAGGGAACCAACCAGAAGTGGAAAGTGCATCCTCGCTCGTTCTGATCCCGGCAGCTGACGACTAACCTGCACCCCTGGACTTCATGGGCATGGGCGACCACCGTCAGGCGGTCGCCCATGAGCGTATGAGGATTTGTCGACTCCGGACGATCCGGAGTTGATCCGCCCGGACCAACTTATAGGCCAAATAGCGCTTCGCGGGTCGTCCACAATCGGTTTGCATGTTCTATGATGTTCAGACCGCTGGAAAGGCGCTGGTCCCTCGTCACCTCTTCTCGCAACGGCCAGTCATGTCCGGTGTACTGTGATGGTCCTGAACGGAAGGCGAGAGGGGTAGAGCGATGACCGAGCGAGTGACGCCAGATGATCTCATCTACGACGCCGAGATTCCCGGCGATCCGCGGATCTCACCGGACGGATCGCGCATTGTTTATACGCTGACCCGGTCCGACCGGGATTCGCACAAGACGAACAGCCACCTCTGGCTCTGCGACCGCGACGGCGGAAACGCGCGCCAGATCACCCAGGGCGGACAGAAGAACGATCAGCCACGCTGGTCGCCCGACGGGACCCGGATCGCCTTCGTCTCGGATCGCGTCGCCTCCCCCACGCAGTTCGGCATCTTCGTGCTCGATGCCGTCCATCTGGCCGAAGCTCGCCAGGTGACGGCCCACAATCAGGGCATCAGCGACCTGGCCTGGTCGCCCGATGGAGCGACGATCGCCTACGTCACCGCCTTCGACCCGGAGAACCCGGACGAGAAGCCTGCTGACGAGGATGCCGCGCCCAAGGTCCGTGTGACCAGCCGGATTGACTACAAGTGGGATGGCCGCGGCTACCTCGGCGACGTACGGAACCACGTCTGGTTGGTCGATGTCGCCAGCGGCGCACGACGTCGGCTGACGGACGGCGCGCTCGACCACTACCTGCCGCTCTGGTCGCCGGACGGCCGCGCCATCCTCGCCGGGCGTCAGGCGGCTGACCATTGGAACTCCTACCTCGTCATGATCGACGTCGACTCGGGAGAGATGACGCCGGTGGGTGATCCAGTCGTGGGCGATGGCTCGCACCCGACGGCAGCCTGGTCTCCAGATGGTCAGCAGATCATCTTTGCCGCGGATCGCGGGCATAGCTATCAGCCCGATCTCTATCTCTTCGATGTGCGGGATGGCGAGGCACGGCGATTGACCGACGATCTGCACGTGCTGCCGGTGGAGGGGATCGGTTCGGCGCCGTTCGTCTGGCTGGACGACCAGCGCGTCCTGTTCTGTGCCGCGGAGCATGCTCGTCATGGCCTGTACGTGATCGACGTCAAGACACGCCAGCTCGACACGCTCAGCAGTGAGACGGCGACGCTGTCCGGCGTGAGCCTCGATGCGGACCACCACTTCGCGGTCAGCGCCTACTCGGCGTTTGACGCACCGGGCGAGATCGCCGTAACCGACCTGCGGGAGCAGACCGTCTCGGTGATCACGCACGACAATGACGGTCTGGTCGATCGCATGGGAGCGCCTAAATGGGAGCGCTTCGAGATCGAGCGGGGCGGTTTCACGATCGAGTCGTGGCTGCTCAAGCCTGCCGATTTCGACCCGAACCGGCAGTACCCGGTGGTGCTGATGATTCACGGCGGGCCGAACGGCTTCTACGGCTACCGCTTCATCCCGAACCAGCAGCTGCTGGTCAATCACGACTATCTGGTCGTCCTGCCCAACCCGCGAGGCTCGACCTCCTACGGGCGCGAGTTCTCGGTGCAGGTGCTTGGCGATCGCGGCGGCGAGGACTATCTCGATCTGCTCGCGGTGGCCGACAACGTGGCGGCACGCCCCTATGTCGACGCCGAACGCGTCGGCATCTTCGGCTACTCCTACGGCGGCTTCATGACCTCCTGGATGATCGGCCAGACCGATCGCTTCAAGGCGTGCGTCTGCGGGGCGCCGTCGGTCGATCTGAAGTCGCAGTTCGGCACCAGCGACATCGGCTGGCACTACGACACGACCCAGTATCGCGCCCAGCCGCACGAGAATCCGCAGTGGTTCAGGGATCACTCGCCGCTGACCTATGCCCACCGTGCCACCACGCCGACGCTGCTGGTGAGTGGCGAGAGCGACTTTCGCTGCCCGACGGGTCAGTCGGAGGAGCTGTTTGTCGCACTGTGCAAGGCGGGTTGTGAGGTCGAGTTCGTCCGCTATCCCGGGATGTCGCACGGTTTCTCCAGCACAGGTCCGGCGGAGTACCGGGTCGACTTCCTGGAACGGACGCTGGAGTGGTTCGACCAGCATCTGTGAGGGATCGGACGAGAGGGCGCGGCCACACCAACCCTGTTACTTCTACTTGACCTCCCGTCCTCGTGACCCGGCTGTGATCTCGTGCTTCTGACAATGCGGCGTGACGCGCGGTTCGCTACGATCGTTGTCAGGCCAGCAGCGACGGCTGAGCTCGCCGGTAACATCGCTGGAGTTGGGGCGTTTAATGCAGTGGCTGTGGCCGAACAATGGAGACTGGCGAGATCGTCGTGCCTGAGCCACAACTGCTGGACGGCGCTGTTCAGAACCCGCGCGGAAAGTAAACCTGGAGGAGCGAGAGATGGAAGATCGCCGGACTTTTGTGAAGAAGATGATGGCGCTTGCGGTAGCCGTACCATTCTCGGGAGCGTTCTCACGGGTGCAAGCTGCGTTCATGCCGCTCCAGGGAAGCCAGGCCGGTAATTCGCCACGTCCCGCCATGTCCTCGCATCAACAGGCCGGCCAGCGGGTGATCTACTCGTACGCCGGTCTCACGGTGCCGGATGCACTGCTGCAGCAGATCCGGGCCGGGGAAGCGGCCGGCGTAATCTTCTTTGGCCAGAACATCTCCAGTGACGCCCAGATCGCCTCGGTGGTCCAGCAGCTTCGACTCGCGCAGCTCGAGAGTCCGGTTGACGTCCCGCTCCTGTTGATGACCGATCAGGAGGGCGGCGCAGGTACGGCGGCTGCCCGGTGGGCCGGACCAGTCGGCCAAGCAGATCGGGCAGTCGGCCAACCCGGTGAATGCCGCGAGCCAGGCTGGAACCGTGGCTGGTCAGAACCTCGCCAGTGTCGGGATGAACGTCAACCTGGCGCCGGTTCTTGGTGTCTATCGGCAGCCGGGCGACTTTCTCGACCAATATGGCCGCTCCTTCAGCCAGAACGCGCAAACGGTTGCTGCCTGTGGCAAGTCCTTCATCATCGCCCAGCAACAAGCGGGTGTGGCGGCGACCGCCAAGCACTTTCCGGGGCTCGGGGCGGCCTCATCCAGCGAGAACACGGACGCCCGGCCGGTGACGCTGTCGGTGCCGCTTTCGACGTTGCGCTCGGTTGACGAGGCGCCTTATGTGGACGCGATCGCGGCCGGAGTGGATCTGGTGATGCTCTCCTCGGCGGTCTATCCGGCGCTGGACGCCAATCGACCGGCCGTGCTGTCGTCAGCCGTCATCCAGGGCGAGCTGCGAGGGCGACTCGGCTTCCACGGTGTGACGATCACCGACGCGATCGAGGGGGGCGGACTCTCGGCGTTCGGTAGCGACGAGCAGCGAGCGGTACTCGCGGCCGGGGCCGGGGCGGATCTCATCCTCTGCGCGGCGCAGGACGTCAATCAGGGCATCGACGTCACGACGGCGCTGGCACAAGCGCTCGAAGGTGGCCAGCTGAACGCCAACGATTTCAACGCCGCGGTTCAGCGCGTCAACGGACTGCGCAATACGTTCGCGACCAGCCGCTTCTTCCCGGAGACCGGGCACACCGTACGCAAGAACTTTCTGGCGTTCTGGCAGGACTTCGGCGGCTTGCCGGTTTTCGGCTATCCGATCACCGACGAATATAGCGATCCCGAGGTTGGTTTTGTAACTCAGTACTTCGAGCGCGCCCGCTTCGAATTGCAGCCCGGCGCCTGGCCCAGCCACTACAACGTCATGCTCGGCCTGCTCGGTGACGAACTGGCGCAGAAGGAGGGTCTGCTGCAGACGACCCCGTTCAAGAAGATCGATGCCGCCAGTGATGCCCACTGTACCTACTATCCACAGACCGGCCACCGGCTCTGTTTCGGCTTCCGTGACTACTGGGACAGCCACGGTGGACTGACAATCTTCGGCTTTCCGATCAGCGAAGAGTTCACCGACCCGCAGACCGGCTTCACCGTGCAGTACTTCGAGCGGCAGCGCTTCGAATATCATCCGGAAAACTCGCCCGCCTGGCAGGTCGAGGGCGGTCTGCTGGGGAGCGAGCTGGTGCCGCCGGGAAGGACGTAGCAACAGATTCGACCCGCCCGGGTCCGGCGTGCCTGGACGATGCTCTACCATCGATATGAGTGACCGGCCGGATTCAACTTCGAATCCGGCCGGTCGTTTTATTCGACCGTGCTCGCAATGAGCGCTTCACGCACGTCGCCGTGTCGTCCTCCCGTGATGCCGGCGCCGTGCGTCGCCATTGGACCTGATCCTGCGTGCGCTGGCCCATCCGGTCGAACCCGGCCGATAGGGGCGGGAGATGCGGTCATTACCTCGTCGCGTTTCGCTACACCGCTGTCGCAGCTCAGGGCCGGTATACCGGCAGCTTGGCGGGCGAATCGGGAAACATCTGGAAAGACTTGTACGAGCGGATGACTGCGCGGCCGAGATTACGACGATGACGACGCAGATACGAGAGGGACGGAGTGCATCAGCATGTCAAGCACGTGGTATGGCATCGACGAGGATCAGCTGACCCTTGATCCGAGGACGGGAAGCGCGCTGAACGGCTCTGACGGCAAGGTCAGCCCCTGGGTAAAGGGCCTCGGCCTGTTCAGCATCGGGCTCGGTTTGGCCGAAACGATCGCGCCGGGATCACTGGCGCGCATGGCCGGTGTGCGCACCAATGGGATAACTGAGCCCCTGACGCGCATGGCGGGGATGCGGGAGATCGCGGCCGGACTTGGCATCCTGGTGAGCCGCCAGCCGACCAACTGGCTGCGCGGACGCGTCGGCGGAGACCTGATGGACCTCACCATGCTCGGCATGGCGTTCCGCTCGGACACGAACGAGACAAATCGGCTGGCCGGAGCGACGGCCGCGGTCGCCGGGGTGACGGTGCTCGATCTGCTGGCTGCCCGGCACGTGAGCCAGAGCGGCGCTGTCGATCGGCCGGAGGTGCGCGCGGCCATTACGATCCAGCGCCCAGCCGAGGAGGTCTACGCCTACTGGCGCGATTTCAGTCGCCTGCCCAACTTCATGCGGCATCTCGAATCGATCGAATCGACCGGTGAGAATCGTTGGCACTGGGTAGCCCGGGCTCCGCTCCGTCGCAGCATCGAGTGGGACGCCGAGGTCGTGGCGGACGTGCCGAACGAGGTGATCGCCTGGAAGTCCCTACCCGGTTCGAACATTGACAACGCCGGCTCGGTGCATTTCAGGCAGGCGCCGGGCGACCGCGGAACCGAAGTGCACGTCACGCTGCGCTACGCCATGCCTGGCGGTAGGCTCACCTCCGCATTCGCCAAGCTGTTTCCGGAGAACCCGGACCGTGAGGTCTACGACGACCTGCGCGCGTTCAAACAAGAACTCGAGACCGGCGAGGTCGTCAAATCCGATGCCGTCCTCTCCGGCGGCCGTCTGCGCCAGCGTCCGGGTCAGCCGCCAAGTCCATCCGAGATGGGTGGCTAGCCAGGCGCCCGAACCATCGACTCGACCACCCAACAATGATCCAAAGGAGATGTGATGAAGGCGAATCTCTGGCTCGACAAGAACACCGTCAAGGTCGACACGGTTCCGGATCCCCAGATCCTGAACCAGCGTGACGCTATTGTGAAGATCAGCTCGACGGCCATCTGCGGCTCGGATCTTCATCTGTACGACGGCTTTGTCCCGACCATGATGCCCGGCGACATTCTGGGCCATGAGTTCATGGGGGAGGTCGTCGAACTCGGACGCGAGGTGAGCAACCTGCGCGTCGGGGACCGTGTGGTCGTTCCCTTCCCGATCGCCTGTGGCGCCTGTGCCGCCTGCAAGGCCGAACTCTACTCCCTGTGCGAGAATTCGAACCCGAATGCCTGGATGGCCGAGAGACTCTGGGGGCACTCATGCGCGGGCATCTACGGCTACTCGCATCTCACCGGCGGCTACGCGGGTGGCCAGGCAGAGTATGCCCGCGTCCCCTTTGCCGACGTCGGACCGATCAAGATTCCAGATGAACTGACGGACGAGCAGGTCCTCTTCCTAACCGACATCTTCCCGACTGGTTACATGGGTGCCGAGCACTGCGACATCAAACCCGGTGACATCGTCGCGGTGTGGGGGTGTGGTCCGGTGGGGCAGTTCGCCATCAAGAGCGCCTTCATGCTGGGCGCCGAGCGTGTTATCGCCATCGACCGATTTCCCTATCGCCTGCGGATGGCGGCCGACGCGAGCGGTGCCGAGACGCTTAACTACGACGAGGTCGACGTGCTCGAGGCGCTCAACGAGTTGACCGGTGGACGTGGCCCTGACGCCTGCATCGAGGCGGCCGGGATGGAATCACACACGCCAAACCCGCTCTACTATGGCTACGACCGGGTCAAGCAGTCGATGAAAGTCGAGACGGGCCGACCATTCGCGCTGCGTCAGGCGATTCTTGCCTGCCGCCCGGGCGGCACGGTCTCGGTGGTCGGCGTCTACGGTGGGTTCGTTGACAAGTTCCCGATGGGTGCGGTGATGAACAAGGCGCTGACGATCCGGAGCGGCCAGACGCACGTGCAGCGCTATCTGCGGCCGCTGCTTGATCGCATCATCGAAGGCGAGATCGACCCCAGCTTCGTCATTACGCATGAGATGCCGCTCGATAAAGCGGCCGAAGCGTATCGCATCTTCCGCGACAAGCAGGACGAATGCGTCAAGGTGGTGCTGAAACCGTTCGCGGCGTGATGCCTACCTGTGCTGCGCGAAGAGCCACGAGAAGAAGTCGATCGTTGGTGATGGCCTGTTCATGATGGTGTAGGGGGCGAGCCATTCGCCGTGCCCGAGGTTCGCGTACTCGGTGTATTTCGGATGGCCGCCCGCGGCTCTGATCGCGTCGATCATGTCGCGCGAACCGGTGACTGGCACGACGGGGTCGTCGGCGCTGTGAAAGGCCCAGGTGGGCAACCCAACCAGGCGATAGGCCAGGCTCGGGTCACCGGCTCCGGCGATGGGAGCCAGGGCCGCCCAGTAGTCCGGCCAGCGCTCGGCCGCATCCCAGGCGCCGTAGCCGCCCATCGAGAGGCCGGTCAGGTAACGACGATGCGGGTCGATGTTCGGGTAGACCAGCTGGAGCGTGTCGACGATCTCTTTGGTCAGTCGCATCGGGTTGCCGGGTAGTGGTGTCAACTGATACGAACCGTTCCCGGGCGGGACATCGACGTACTTCTCCGAGTTCACCAGTTGTGGGATGACGACGAAGCTCGGCCAGCGCCCCTGCACGCTCTCGCTGAAGGCTCCCGGATAACCTGGACCAAAGACCTGGGCGTACGGATTCGCCACGACGCCAACCCGGTTCAGCCAGGCCGGGTTGTTCGGGTTGGCACGCTCGCCACCCCCTTCCATGATCAGTACGAGGGGATATTTGGTCGATGGATCGTAGTGCACCGGCAGGTAGAGGTAAAAGGTGAGCGCATAGCCACCGGGTTCGGTCGCTCGGCAGGTGAGGTACTGGCCGATCGGACTCGGATCGCAGCCGAGACCGATACCGTCCGGCGCGACGATGCTGCCCTGGTCCAGGACCAGCGCGGGGTTTGGCTCGAACTTCGGCGCCGGCGCCGGTGTGCGGCTCGGGTCCGGTGTCGCGCTGGCCGCCGGTTCCGGGTTAGGGGTCGAGCGTTCGGGCGCGAGTGGAGGATCCACCGGCGTTGCCGGCAACTCAAGCGCCGCCGACCCATGTGGCGCCACATGCTGGCGGAGCAGATCGGAAGCGCCCCACCTGAAAAATGGCCCGA
Source organism: uncultured Chloroflexia bacterium (assembly GCA_963728335.1). Lineage (GTDB taxonomy): Bacteria > Chloroflexota > Chloroflexia > Thermomicrobiales > Thermomicrobiaceae > CALAGB01. The sequence continues at coordinate 406,568 of CAVSJP010000002.1, read as the reverse complement.
CGAACAGCAGGACGAACAGGGCCAGCGCGGCTCCGAGCAATAGCCAACCACGTGATCGTTTCATAAGGAGACTCGTTCGCCGTTCTGTTCACTCGACCAGCTGCGTCACCACCTCAATCATACGAAGTGGAGGCCGCGAGATCGCGCCGTGCGGCTGTCGGTTGCGTCACATTAGCAAGAGCCTGCGTGCGGTTCCACCGTGTACGCCACACGCCGGACCTGTTACCCTCGACGGACCGTTCACACGCACGTTGAACGGGCTGGGAAGGAACGAGGAGACAGGCATGCGCGTCGAGGCGAAGCTGGAAGAGTTGGGATTGGTCGTCGCGGAACCGCTCAAGATGCCCCCGGGAGTGAAGCTGCCCTTCCCCTGGGTCCGCGTCCATGGCAACCATGCGTATGTTTCCGGCCACGGCCCACAGGAAGCTGATGGCTCGCTGGCGGGACCGCTCGGGAAAGTCGGGGCGGACATGACCGAAGAGCAGGCCTATCACTCGGCCAGGCTGACCGCCCTGGCGATCCTCGGCAGCCTGAAGCGCGAACTGGGCGATCTTGACCGCGTCACCGCCTGGCTGCGCGTCTTCGGCATGGTCAACGCCGCGCCCGGGTTCAATCGCATGCCCGCGGTCATCAACGGGTTCTCCGACCTGATCATCGAGCTCTATGGTCCGCAGGCCGGTGCGCATGCCCGCTCGGCGGTCGGGCTGGCCGAGCTGCCGTTTGGGATTCCGGTTGAGATCGAGGCCGAGGTCGAGATCGCGCTCTAGGAGAGGATGAACTGCATGACTGCCGAAAGGCCGAGCCGGTCGAGATCGAGGAGATTCGTGCCGCGCGTGAGCGAATCGCGGACGCGGTGCTACGGATTCCGCTGGTGAAGCTGAATCTCGAAGATGCGCCCTGCGAGATCTATCTCAAGCTCGAGAACCTGCAGCCGATCGGCTCTTTCAAGCTGCGCGGGGCTGGCAACGCTCTGCTCTCGGCCCCGCGTGAGCGCTGGAGCAGGGAGTCTGGACGGCCAGCGCCGGGAACATGGCCCAGGGCGTCGCCTGGTATGCGCGGCGGCTCGGCGTGAAGTGCACCGTCGTCGCGCCCGATCACGCGCCCGTGACCAAGCTGGCGGCTATCAAGCGACTCGGCGCCGATGTCGTTAAGACGCCGTTCGATTCCTGGTTCCGCATCCTCTCAACGCACGAGTTCCCCGGCATGTCCGGCCTGTTCGTCCATCCGGTGAGCGACCCAGCCGGTCATGGCGGGCAACGGCACGATCGGCCTGGAGATTATCGAGGATCTGCCGGACGTCGACGCGGTCATCATCCCCTACGGTGGCGGTGGCCTGAGTGGTGGCGTCGGCTCGGCCATTCGCGCGCTCAAGCCGGATACCACCCTCTATGCGGTCGAGACCACGACCGCCGCGCCGGTCGCGGCCTCCTTTGCAGCGGGATCACCTCAGGAGTTCAGCTACATCGCGAGCTTCGTCGACGGCATGGGCGGTCCGGAGTGCTGCCGGACATGTGGCCGCTGATCAGCACCTGCTGGAGGGCTCGATCGTGGTCGAACTGGAGCAGGTGGCGTCGGCTATCCGCCTGCTGGCCGAGCGTCACCGCGTCATTGCCGAGGGGGCAGGCGCCGCGCCGGTCGCCGCCGCGCTCACGGGCCAGGCGGGAAGCGGTAAAGTCGTCTGCATCGTCTCCGGCGGCAACCTCGACACATAAAGCTGATCACCATCCTGCAGGGAGACGTGCCGTAGGCGTGAATGGTCATACCGTGAGCGAGCCGTTGTCAATCTGTTCGATCTGGAGCGGGCGGCACGGGAGTGCATGTCGTCCCATTGCCTGGGACTACGTCGCCGGTGGCGCGGAGGATGAGCTTTCGGATCGCCGAGAACCGGACGCGGATTCCAGCGGGTGAAGCTGCGCCCGCGCGTGCTCACCGGCGTGCGGCGCCCGAACTGTCGACGCGGTCCTTGGCCAGGCGGTGTCGCTACCGGTGCTGATCGCTCCGACTACGCCCAATTCGCATCGTTCATCCGAGGCCGAGCGCGCCATGGCGATGCCGCCGAATCCGAGCGGACGATCGCCGTGATCGGCACCGACAGCCAGTACGATCTCTCAGAACTGGTCGCACGTGCGCCGCGGCGGCTCTGGTTTCAGCTCTACCCATACGGCGATCGCGACGTCATTACCCGCCTGATCCGGAAGGCCGAACGGTCCGGCTGCCGGGCGCTGGTGATCACCGTTGACACGGTGCGAGCCGCTCGGCGCGAGCGAAACCTGCGCAACCGGTACGTTGTCCCGCCGGAAGCCGAAACGCCGATACTGATGGGGATCGGCCTGGACGATGAACACGTCGCCGATCCGGCCAATCGCCGACGCTATCTGGACACCGTTCCGACGCTCATGCTGACCTGGGACGACCTGTCCTGGATCCGCGCCGCCACGCGGCTGCCGATCGTGCTCAAAGGGATCTATGACGGCCGAGGATGCCATGCTGGCGGCGGAGCACGGGATCGACGGGGTCCTGGTCTCGAACCATGGTGGGCGGCAGGTCGACGGGACGGCCGCGACAATCGACGTGCTGCCGGAGGTGGCGGCTGCCGTTGGCGGCCGGATCGAGATCCTCTTCGACGGTGGGATTCGGCGGGGAACCGATGTGATCAAGGCGCTAGCCCTGGGCGCATCGGTCGTACTCATTGGCCGGCCCGCGCTCTGGGGCCTGGCGCTTGATGGCGAGGCCGGGGTTCGGCGAGTGCTCCAGATGCTGCGCGACGAAATCGACAACGCGATGGTACAGCTGGGGATCGGCAGCGTCGCCCAGATCGGGCCAGGAGTTGTCACGCGCGCCTTTGATCGCTGAGACTCCGGCGTCGTCGCCTACGACGGCGTTTGTCTGAGGAGAAAGTCGACCAGAATCTGGTTGAAGGTCTCTGGGGCCTCCATGTTGGCCATATGACCCGCGTTGGGGATGACCGCCAATTCCGCACCGCGAATCTCGTGCGCCAATCTCTGCCCAATCACATGGAAGTCGATAAGGTCCCGTTCACCGACGACGACCAGCGTTGGCGCGGTGATCTGTTGCAGCCGCGCGGTGACCGGCGGATCGAGCTCAACTGCCGGTTCGTCGTTGACCCAGTGCCATCCCGAATAGTCCCCGACCATGCGCTTCATTCGCTCAGCGACGTCTGGCTGCTCGGCGCAGGTAGCAAAGAGCGGATGATTCAGCCACGAATCACGGGCCGCATCCAGACCTTGCTCACGGGCGGCGGTGTAGACCGCGCGTAATCGGTTGCCCGTTTCTTCCGTAAAAGGGAACCCCGGCAGGACGCTGTCGACCAGAGTCAGGCTGCAGACGCGCTCGGGATACGTGCAGGCGAAACGCAGCGCGATGCCGCCGCCCATCGAGAGCCCGCAGATATGCGCGCTCGGTATCTCCAGGACGTCGAGCAGCGCGTTGAGGTCGTCGTGATGGGTATATTGCTCAACCGGTAGGCTCGAGCGGCCGAATCCGCGCGCGTCGAAGCGGATGACGGTGAAATGCGGAGTGAGCGCTGCCATCTGATCGTCCCACATGGACATATCGAGGGTGACGCCGTGGATGAGCACCACTGGTTCGCCCTGCCCGGCGATCTCGCAGGCGAGGCGAGCGTTGTTTGCGTCGATCGTGGTCTCTGAGGCCACCTCAACCTCCTCGCTGTGTGATTGGGCGACATTTGTGGTGTTTGACGAATGAGTTCGGTAGCGTCGTCGTCCTGCGCGGTCGTCATGATGGTGATTGACGATCAACGTCGGTCGTTGGCTACGATCGCCCGGGAGTAAACTCGCCGGGCTACATAAGCCGAAGCCCACTGAAGGGGCTGAGTTCTTCATGGCCAGATGCGGTCACGACGGCAACCATCAAGAAGGATTCACATCCAAGACTCAGTGCCTTCAGTGCACTTCGTCATATATAGCGCGGCGGCTTTAGCCCCGCGTGGACGGACATGAATTAACCGAACTATTTCGGCAAACACCATCTGCCCCGCGCGACGACAGTCGCGAACCGCCCCCTACGACTCATTCGTCTGCCCCAGCAGCAGGTAGTCGGGCACCGGCTCGGGGTCGAGCAACGCGACGGCCTCGGGGAACTCGGTTGCCAGGTGCTGGACTCGCTCGACGAGCGTGGTGTCCTTGCCGAGCGCGATAGCCTGTTGCAGAGACGGTGTGCGACGCTCGATCTCGATCAAGAATCCACCGCCAAGCGCTGACGTGTGGATCAACTCGCCTGGCTGGAGGATCATCTCGGCGGCCTCACGCCAGCGTGGATGGCCGATCGGACTGGACGCGGTCATCCAGCGAATCAGCAAGAAGTCGCCGTTGGGTTCGACGTGGAAGTAGGTCGCTACCGGTTCACCGGTCTCGACGTTGACCTTGTCCCCTTCGACGACGGCGGTCTCGCCAATCGCCTCGGCAAGCTCGCCCAGGCGTTCGCGACGGGCCGCGGCCGACAGCGTCGGCTTCTCCGGCTCGGTCGTCTCGATGATGGGCTGATCGTCTTCCGTCATGCTGACCCCCTTCGCCCCAGTTCGTGCGGTTCGAGCACGATTGTACATGCCGGGCCGACCGATCGCGCCGTTTGCCGGACGCCTATGCTACGATGCGGCCAGGCGAGCCGGGTCGAATCGCACGGGGAACAGTCGTTCGACCAGGCCGGTATTCTTGTCAACTGCTGGTGCAGTGTGCCCGCTCATCCGGCCCAGAGCAGGCACCACGTTCACGATCATGGCCGGTTCGATGCAGTCAGTGATAGGGAGTGAGAACATGGCACAGCGTTATCCTGGTGTCTACCCCGCGATGTCGACGCCGCTCACGGAAGGTCGTGAGATCGATCATGACGGTCTGAAGCGTGTCGTGGGCTATCTCTTCGACAATGGCGTGGACGGGCTCTCGATTCTCGGCTCTACCGGCGAGTGCTCGGCCCTGCGGCGCGAGCAGCGCAAGGAAGCGCTGGAAGTGGCACTGGAGGCGGGCGGCGAACGCGGCACGATCTTCACCGGCGCCTCGGGCTCGGTGATGGCCGACGTCATTGCGGATCTGAAGTCGATCGACGGCGTTGGTGCCAAGGGCGCGCTGGTGCCGCCACCCTTCTACTATCCCCTCAATAACGATGGCGTGCTGACGTACTACCGGCACGTCGCCGAGGCCAGTCCAGTGCCGATCATCCTCTACCACATTCCGCGCGTCACCAAAGTGCCGATCGCGGTCGAGGTGGTCGCCAAGCTGATCGAGCATCCGAACATCATCGGCATCAAGGACAGTAGTGGCGAGTTCGCCTACTTCGAGGAGATCGCCCGCCTGGCCGAGAACTATCCCGGCTTCACCGTCCTGACCGGGTCCGATTCGATGCTGGCCGCCTCGCTCTTCGTCGGTGGCCACGGCATTATCGGCGCCGGAGTCAACATCGCGCCCGATGTTGCCGTCGCGGTCTACAACGCCTCCATGAGCGGCGATCGGACCAAGGCGATCGCGATGCAGCACAAGCTCTCCGACGCCGTCGCGGCCTGCCGCGTCGGTAATTTCCCGGCGGCCTACAAGGCGCAGTTCGCCCTGAAGGGGCTCTGCCAGCCCCATATGGCCTGGCCGATTCCGAGCTTGAATGACGCGGAGATGAATCAGCTCCGCCAGAATTTGATCGACGCGGGCGTCGCGGGCGTGCTGTCCGCCGCCTGATCGTGAACAGGGAGGTTGCACCACATGCCCGAGGCATGGGAAGAGTATCTGAGCAAAACCGAGCAGTCGGATCTCGACGCACTGAAGGAGTTCCTGCGGATTCCGAGCATCAGTGCGCTGCCGGAGCACGACGCCGATGTGCGGCGCTCCGCTGAGTGGCTCGCCGATAAGCTGCGCGAGGCTGGCGTGCCGGAGGTCGAGCTGCTGCCGACCGGCCGGAACCCGATCGTCTTCGGTCATTGGCACGTCGACGACAGCCAGCCAACAGCCATGATCTATGGCCACTACGACGTGCAGCCGCCCGATCCGCTCGATCTCTGGGAGTCCGCTCCCTTCGAGCCGACCGTGCGAGCCGGCAAGCTCTACGCGCGAGGCGCGGCCGACGACAAAGGGAACGCGTTCGCCACGGTCAACGCCGCGGCCGCGTTGAAGGCGAGCCAGGGCCAGCCGAAGATCAACCTGAAGTTCTTCTTCGAGGGCGAGGAGGAGATCGGTAGCCCGAGCCTGCCGAAGTTCGTCCACGAGCAGCGCGACCGGCTGGCCTGCGACTGGGTTATCTCGGCCGACGGCGACATGTTCGGTCCCGATACCCCGTCGCTCACGATGTCGAGCAAGGGCCTGGCCGCCTGCCAGGTCGATCTGCGCACCGCCGACACCGACATGCACTCCGGCATGTTCGGCGCGGCCATGCCGAATGCGGTGCAGCATTTGGTCCAGCTCGCGGCGACCTTCCACACGCCGGACGGCCGCGTGGCCATCGAGGGCTTCTACGATACGGTCAAGGATCTGACGCCGCAGGAGCGGGCCGACATCGCCGAAGTGCCCTTCAATGAGGAAGCCTATCGTTCCTCGGTCAACGCCCCGGCGCTGTGGGGCGAGCAGGGCTACTCGCCGCTGGAGCGTGCCTGGGCCCGGCCGACGCTCGACCTGAATGGCATCTGGGGAGGATTCCAGGGTCAGGGGACCAAGACGGTCACTCCGGCAGAAGCGCATGTCAAGATCACCTGCCGCCTGGTGCCGGATCAGAATCCGGACGAGATCCTGGACCTGATCGAGCAGCACATCCAGAAGCACTGTCCCAAGACGGCGAAGGTCTCGATTCAGCGCTTCGCGGGTTCAGCTCGGCCCTTCTCGATCAGCAAGGAGAACACGGCGCTCAAGACCGCCGCCAACGTGCTGGGCGATCTGTACGACCGGGATCCGCTCTACGTTCGTACCGGAGGCACAGTGCCGGTCGCCGAGATCTTCCAGCAGGAACTCGGCGCCGACATGATCTTCTACGCCTTCGGCATGCCGGACTCCAAAGTCCACGCACCGAACGAGTCGCTGCCGGTCGACGCCTTCAAGATGGCCCGTCGGGCCTACTGCGCCTACCTGAACGCCCTGGCGAGGTAGCGTTCACACCACCAATTGAGGAGCGAGCACGGCACCTGGCTTGTCTGGGTGCCGTTCACGTCGTCTCTCTGTTTCGGCTGGTTGGCGGCTTTCCGGCCCGGTGGCACCTCCTCCTGCCTCACCCTATACTCATTGACGTAACGGAAGCTGGAGCAGGTTGAGCAGCCTGGCTGTGGGATAACAGATGCCCAGGCAACCAGTTTTCAAATGCAATCAAGCTGACGAAGTCCGAGATACGACTGAGATCAAGTACCTTGGTGAACAAATGGAGACGGTTAAAGCAGGGTGGTGGACGAGCCACCAGCGTCTGGCAAAGATCATTCGGTGGGTGCGTGCGCGTCCTCGTCTCGCGGATTTCCTCATTGCGTTTGTGATCTCCGCCCCATTCGGGGCACGGTCCCTCTACCTCATTATCAACGCGACCCGCCCGCCGCACTCCCTGGGGATCTGGTTGGCCGGCGTACTGTCTCTGGCCATTGTCCTGGAGCCTATCCCGCTCGCGTGTCGACGGACAGCGCCGCTGGCCTCGTTCGTCATGGTGAGCATCGCCTCGCTGGTGCAGGCGGCCGTGCCCGGAGCCCCGTCGACACTGCCGTCCCTGGCAGTCTTCCTGTTCTCGCTATACGCCTACTGCGGCTACGGCCAGCGTCGAGCTCCGGCAGTCAGCCTGACGCTCGGAATTGCGGGGGCAGCAGTCGCCACGGCCCAATTGGCGCTTAACGGTCAGGCCGCAAAGGGACAGGTGCCGCTGATCGTGCTGTTTGGCACGTTCTGCGGAGTGGTGCTCGGGGCCTGGAGCCTGGGGCTGTTCCGCCGCGCCCAGCTCGTTTACGTCGCGGTACTCGAGGAGCGAGCTGCCCGCGCCGAAGCGGAGCAGGAAGATCGAGCCCAGCGTGCGGTGTTGGACGAGCGCGCTCGCATCGCCCGAGAGATGCACGACGTCATCGCGCATTCGTTGGCTGTGATCGTCAGTCAAGCCCAGGGAGGACACTACGCGGCGCGTACAGACCCCACCCGGGCGACTCAGGTGTTGGCAACAATCGCGCAGGTGGGACGGGAAGCCCTGGCTGACACGCGAGGGTTGCTGGACGTACTCCGAACGGATGCCCCGGCTCCCTCCGCGATTCACTGGGAACCGCAGCCTGGTCTGGGAGAACTGTCGGAACTTCTCGAACGCGTGCGTTCCACCGGATTGCGAGTGAAGTACACCGAACGCGGCCCCGCCTTCCGGCTCGGTCCTGCTGCCCAGGTGGCGATCTACCGGCTGGTTCAGGAGTCATTGACCAACACGCTAAAACACGCCGGGCGAGGAGCCGAAGCCGCGGTTCGATTCGATTGGGCTACGGACGAATTGACGCTCACGGTGAGCGACACTGGACGTGGTCCCAAACAGAGAGATCGAGACGGTCTTGGGCTGGTAGGGATGCGCGAGCGGCTCGGCTGCATTGGTGGCTCGGTGGTGACAGGGCCAGGGCACGAGGGCGGATTCGTGGTGCGGGCGCGGCTGCCGCGCCGTGCGGTGCTGACAGGAGCACGCGAATGACGATCCGCGTCTTTCTCGTCGACGATCAGGCCATGGTTCGCGCCGGATTCGCCATGGTCATCGCAGCTCAAGACGACATGCGCATCGTCGGCGAGGCGAGCGACGGTGCTGAAGCCCTGGCTCGTCTGGCCATTACGGCCGCCGACGTGGTCGTGATGGATGTCCGTATGCCGAGGATGGATGGCGTGGAGGCGACGCGACGACTGCTCGAGCGGTCGGGGGCGGTGCCAAAAGTGATTGTGCTCACCACGTTCGATCTGGACGAGTACGCCTTTGCCGCGTTGCGGGCGGGGGCGAGTGGATTCCTCGTCAAAGATGCGCCGCCCGAGGATCTACTGGCCGCCATCCGTGCGGTACAGAGCGGAGACGCGGTGATCGCGCCCTCGACTACGAGACGACTGCTCGACCACGTCGCGATGTCCTTACCGGCGGCGCAGGACGGACCCGATCCTTTGGACGCGCTCACCAGTCGTGAGCAGGATGTCCTGCGCGAGGTTGCCCGTGGCGCTTCCAACGCCGAGATTGCTGATCGACTGTTTCTGGCGGAAGGCACCGTGAAAACCCATGTCGGGCGCATCCTGAGTAAGCTTGGGCTACGCGATCGCGTTCAGGCGGTCGTGTGGGCCTACGAGCACCGACTGGTCCGCCCTGGCGACTAACTCCTATCAATTCAACTGTTCGCACTGCCTCCTCCTAACTCTCACAAGACCACGGTCTCACAAGCAGCTGGCTTCTGTTCGGAACGACGTGCGTCGTGTCTGCCTCTGGGCTCACCAACTCCATTGAGAAATACCCCTCAGGTCGCACTATAGCGCGACCCACGCCAGACGTGGAGTCCCCCGGTTGACTGAGATCATCAGGGTGGCAAGCCGCGCGGCTTGACCCGCCGTAAACCCATCGGCATAAGAGAGGAGTTCGAGATGGCTCAGGTGTCTACCATGGCAACAAAGGCATTAGACTGGAAATCACGACGGGCAAAGTGGCCGGCGTACGTGGCAAGCGGGTTGGCGCTGCCCTATGCCGCCTACCGAGCCTACTACGCGCTGGGTGGCACGGTCGGCATGTTCGGCACACCTGCCTCAATGCATCAGTGGCGTGTGGTCAACGCCATTGGAGCGGCCATCATCTTGTTCGGTGCGGTGCTTCCGATTGCCATCATGCCGCTGTGGCGACGGCGGTATGCGCGGCAGGTTCTGCTGGCGTTCTGCTGGATAATCGCGGTCGGCTGCATCATGCACGGATTGGTCGACGATATCCAACGGCTGCTTAGCCTGGCCGGAGTGCTGAAGATGGACTTCCCGCATTGGGTGTCGAGAAATCAGCGGGAGTCGGACTTGCAGGATTTGCTCTTCAATGAAACCTGGTTCCTCGTCGAAGGTTTGATGTGGGGCGCGCTCGGCTGGTTCGAACTCGGAACCCTCCGGAGCCGACGTCTTTGGCTGGTGAGCGGCGTGCTGGCGATTGCCGCGCTGACGACGGTAGGGATGCTGAGCGCGTTCGGCATCATCGGAACGTTCATCGTCGGGTAGCTGTGCTGGAGGAGACACTGATCTATCGGCTCTCCTAACAATCCGATGGTCCGTCGGACCTACTACGCCTAGCTGAACGCCCTGGCGCGGTAACGTTTTACATACCTGACGAACATGCGACAACGGCACCTGGCTTGTCTGGGTGCCGCTTGCATTTGCACAAGGGGGCATTGCAGCGAACCCAAATCGTGAGCCATGCATGTATCCGGATGCAGTGATGTCACACTTGAGGAACTGTTGGAGTCGATCAGGATGCGAATCGAATGATGTAATCTACGGCGTTGGGAAACCTGGCAAGATAGCGACAGTTCATGCCGTCCAGCAATGACTCAATTCCCGGATCGAAAAACGCCTTAGCGTCACGGCTGACAAAACACTTTGGCGGATCGGGACTTTGCAATTGAAGGTCCTGGAGCACTCCGGACAAGACGAGCGCGTCCTCTGGGCTCAACCCAAATTGGTCCTGGAAATTCAGCGAAGCAGCATAGTCGTTGGCGGTGATAGGGATTACATTTGCCACGGCCAGAACCCGTCCTGCCACTGAGACGAGTCGAGCCATTTCCTCAAACTCGATGTCGACGACCGAGCGCGCCACCTGCTGAAGGGTATCCGCTAATTGTGCATAGTTGCGTGATCGCGCCAGGTCACGAATCTGATTGTCAAGTGACTGTACCGCGTGCCGACGATCTCTGCCTCGTTGTCTGACTCGGGAAAACGGTTCACTGAGCCCGAAAGCAGGTATCGAGAGTTGAATGAGTTCTTGTTCAGCAAATTCAAGGATGCGTTCAGCGCCAAGCGATTGCTCTTGATTAAGCGCGATCTCGAGAATGAAGTTTGACTCAACGTAGGTGATCACGCTTCTGGCTCGACGAGAACCGAGCCGTCGCGAACCGCGTTGACGAACCCCAACTCGCCGAGAACCCTTTCGGGCTCGGTGGAGTATGGAAGATTTCCGTTGGTCGCCAATTTGCCAAGCCATTGCATGACAATGAGTTCAAGCTCAGGCTTTTGGAAACGCCGATGGGGGTCATCTACCGGTAAGTAGTAGTTGACGACCTCGTGCATGGAGAACTCACCGTCTGGCGGGGAATCCACGGAATCGCGAGACAGCGGAGTCCAAACGTATCCTCGGTCCTGAGACAGCAGGAGGAAGAATCCGATCTGCCTCGCCAGCCCGTGCACCAACAGATTCCGCCGGATTTGTTGAGCTACCGCTGGCGTCAGTTCACGACGGTTCATGATTTCAACGATCGCGACCGGCTCCTCGCCTTCGGACTTTACTATGATATCTGGACGGGCAATCATGGCGAGCACTCTCATTCAAAGCTGGGCGGTGTAAGGCGAGCTCAATTAGCAACGACTGGGCTAACTACCCCAGGAATATTGGTCGCTGCAGTACCCAATCCAACAACGTCTACCAAGTTGAAACACCACGGAGGTCGATTCCTGCTAACGATTGATCGGCATGGTTTGTTCCGCCGCACTGGCAGTACTTACTCTACCTGATCAAGTCTAATTGAAATCCTTGACAGCAAAAAACACGAAGAATTTGCCGTGTTGTTCAATTCCAAACAGGTTGACTGAGATAACGCATGGGTGGGTAGAATTCTCGGATCCACGCGTCGAACGAGTCGCTGCCGGTCGACGCCTTCAAGATGGCCCGTCGGGCCTACTGCGCCTACCTGAACGCCCTGGCGAGGTAACGTTTACACCACCAATTGAGAAGCGAGCACGGCACCTGGCCTGTCTGGGTGCCGTTCGGGATTTTTCGACGTCCCTGGCTCCGGCCGTATCCGTCAGGGGTTAGCGCAACGCCAGCGCGGGGAGTTCGCCTCCAGGTGCGTCAAACAGGTTCCAGAACTGCGCGGCCTGCGCGTTGGTTCCCGACGTGAGCGTTGCTGTTCCCTCCTCGACCGCACGTGACCAATCGATCCGACCACTCAGAAGGTGGCGCAACGTCGGTTCGGTCGTCCGGACTTCGATCTCCGCATTGAGCGGCGCTTCGATGAGGATCTCCGCGACGTCGGAACGGATTGCGAGCCCGTAACCTGCGCTGGTATCGGTACAGTGCATGCCTACCTGCAGGTAGCTCCCGGCGCTCTGGGTCGGGTTCAGCCTGGTCACGAAGGCCCGCAGCAGCAGCGGAATTGGCATGGTGGCGCCGATGTCCGGGTTTCCCATCGCGCGCAGCGTGTCGAGGAGCGCCGCGCGGTCCAGCGTCCCGTCGAGTTCCCTGGCGGCCATCAGATAGTTGTTGCGCCAGATCGGGTTGACGGCCTGATAGCCGAGCCGGCGCAGGGCATCCGCCTTGAGGTGGCGCGCTTCTCGGTCGGCGGGGTCCAACCGGAGCAGATGGGTCAGGATCTCAGTCGTCCAGCGAAAATCGCCATGTGCGAACGACTGGCGCGCGCTATCGATGATGGCGCCGCGTCCACCCATCGCCGTGACGTAGCGGCTGGATCGCTCATGACGTGGCAGCGGGTCGAGAGCAGTTGGATCCCCCTCGAACCAGCCAAATGCGTTGGCATAGATCTGTCGCACCGTCTGCTTGACCGTGCCGTAGAACTCACCAAGCCACGGATGATCGCGCAGACGAGCTGGGAGCTCGGACAGATTCTCGACCAGCTCATCCGGCGTGAGCCCGCGTGCCGCCAGGCGGACGGTCTGGTCATGGATATATTGGATGGCATCCCGGTAGGACGTAAGCAGGTCCCGCACCTCCTCCTGCCCGATCAGGGGACGGCCATGGCCGAAGAGCAGCGCCTGGGCGTCAAACCCACGGAGCAGGTCGACGGCACGCATCCATTGCTGCGGATCGCGCACGGCGCCGCGCAGGGCATACAGGTTCGGCAGTGATTCACCCTGGATCACGTCGACGACGTCCAGCACGCCATGATCCGGAAACCAGACCACCAGTTCATCATCCGACTCACTCGGCGCCTCATGGAGATGAACGCGAATGCCCGCCACCTCGAAGTCGAGTGTCCCCTGAAACGTCGTCGTCGGCGGCAGGAAGCCGGTCGTGCCGGTGCCGAACTGGGTCCCCAGGCCCGTCTCCACCCACCCCTCCGGACCGCGCTCGAGTCCGAGTCCGAAGGTGTAGGCCAGGCGCAGCGGAGGCATCAGGCCGAAGCTCGGATTGCCCCGAATTCCGGTCAACAGCCGCTCGTGTGCGTAGAGCTGTACCTTTCCCTGCGCGAGATCGGACGGATCGAGGATCGCGCGCACGCCCGAGATGTGGTCGGGGTGACTGTGGCTGTAGATCACGGCCATGATCGGCTTGTCACTCACCGTGCGCAGATCGCGCAGGGCGTGCCTGGCATGTTCCTCGGTCTCCAGGCAATCAATGAGGAGCACGCCATCTGTCCCGACCACCATCGTCATGTTGGATTGGCCGTAGCCCACGGCGACGTAGAATTGCTCGGCAACTCTATAGACGCCCTGGGCCATGGTCCGAGCGTGAGCTGTCAGACGATGCGGGATGGTGAGGGCATCCTCCGTGAAGGCCTGGTTCTCGCCAGTCAGGAAGAGCGGATCCGGTATCGGCATGGCACCCCCTCTCGCTCAGGGCGAACGCTCAGGTACGGCTCGTCAGTCGATCTCACCAGTATCGAGTGTCTGTAGCAGACGACGCATGAGGTCGTGCATGTCATCCTGCTGCTCTGCGTTCAGGGCGGCATCCAGCACGGCTGCGATCTCGGTCTGGTAGGTCTCGCTGGCGGCAGCGAGCATGGACTGGCCGGCGGCAGTCAGGACGACGCGACTGGCGCGGCGGTCGTCAGGGTCTGGCTCGCGGCGCAGCAGGCCCCGATGCTCAATGCGATCGATGATCTTGCTGGCACCCCCCACCGTGATTCCCGCGGCGTCTGCAATCTCGCCGACCCGCAGGCACTCGCCACGCGAACCCTTGAGGATCGAGAGTGGCCAGAAGAAGGCGAGCGGCAGGTCGTGCTCGGCACGTAGCCGTGCGTCGACCCGGTTCCACAGCGTGATCTCCAGACGAACCAGATCGCTCAGCCATGCGATTCGATCTGGCGGGGCAGCTCCCATGTTCTCGCTCCTGTGTACGCCGCACTCAATGTCGTTGCCCTGGAAGTATATTCCATGGAATGTAATGGCACAATCCGCCGAGTGCGGTCGCGGGACTGGAGTTGGCAAGCAGGTGCGCCTGATGCGTCCATCAGACGCAGCGAGTGTTGGTAGTGAGGGCGAACATGAGGTTGGCCATGGAGGAGTCCATCGTTCCGGACCACAGCTTGGTGTGTCGATGCCACACCTGACCGCGCTCGGCCCGGCCGTTACGGCATGAACGGGAGCAGTGGATTCAGAGACGACGTTGAGCAACCTGCGCGGCAGGAGTTGTGCCTTTGCGCTAGGCTCGCAGCATGCCCTTGAGCACGGGTGAGACGTCGACCTCGAGTGGATCGAGCTGAGTCGGACTGTAGCTGGTGACCGTTGGCGTGATTGCCAGGCCGTCACGTGACATCCAGCCGGTCAATGTCGAGGGAGCGCAGCTGGGGTCCGCGACTGCTTGAGCCAGATCGTCGAGCACGCCGGCCTGCGAGAGCGGGTCATCGTCGTTCAGGATGCCCCACTGGTCCCAGAGCAGCATCTCGGCCTTGTTCAGTGCCGCCAGGTCCTGCACGACATGGTGGCGCAGCGAGAGCCAGCCGCGGGTGTAGGGGATATCCAGCTCGGGCGCCACCACGAAATGCGCCGGATCGAGCTCTCCCGATCTGGCTGTGAGCCAGGCCCGGTCCCCGGTGATGAACCGGTTACGAGGAACGTCCAGCGGATCGAATTGATCACCGTCCGCCGGGACAAAGTCGTCGGCTATCTCCGGCTCGATCAAGCGCCAGCGCTGCGCATGCTCATCCCAAACCTCGGCGACGACGTGATCCAGATACCAGCCCGGCTGGAAGTAGCTGGCGTAGCCGACACGCATGCGCGCGGGAATTCCCCGGTGCCGTGCCAGCGTGACGTAGAGCAGGGCAAAGTCTCGGCAACACCCGGCGATGCGCTCGTCAAACGGTCGCTTGCGGGTCAACGTCGGCTCACCCAGCTCCAGAATGCGGGCGAGCATGCGATCGGCATAGCGCGTGTCAGCCTCCGCCAGCCGGGCACCGGTCACCGGTCCCGCGGCTTCGTCACTGAAGCCCATGTAGTGGGTGACCAGCTGCGTACTCACCTGCCGCAGACCGCGAAGATCGGACGGCACGTCGGCAAGTGCCGCGATTGAAGGATCGATGCGTGTGACGGCGCTCTGTGAGCGCCACCGTTCGGCTGACGTCCTGTCCATCATATCTTCAGTTTGGACGAACAATTGATCGTAATCAAGAGGGGCCAGATGACCAATCATAAGCGCCGCAGGCGACGGCGCCGCCGGCGTTCGACTTAACGCTCATACAGGTGCAGGCCGCCGGACATCCACGGGCCCGCCTGCCCATATACGAACGCCGCGGCGATGCACGCGACCAGCAGCGTGGCGATCAGGATAATCAAACGAGGGAGTCCGCCGGGTATGTGGTTCTTGGCGACCCAGGGTGCGCTGATGATCCGCAGTGCCGGAATCAGACGTGCCACCGTATGCACCGCGATGACCGCTGCCCATGCAACGACCGTGGCTTTGTGCACCCCAACCGCGTCGAGATGATATCCGACGATCGTGAGGAATCCCGACCGGCTATCGAGCGGTCCGAGCGCGATGAGGGCGATCCCTGAGCCTAGCACGGCGAGAGTAACCAGGATCACCAGTGGGCCAAGCAGCCGCAGCATCATTGGTGGTGGACCAGCGGTGCGGTAGGGGATCCTGTGGGTGTAATAGCTCACGATGCGCCATCCGGTCGAGGTGGTCTTGAGCAGCGCGAGCGGCACGAGCAGCATCCCGACCACGATATGCCAATTCAGGAACCGGCCGAGATCGACAACGGTCCCCACCTCGACCATGAACAGGGCCAGCAACATGAGACCAGTCCAGGCGGTCAGTTGGGCATTCCCGGCCGGGCCGCCGCTCCGGGGTAGCACCGGATCGTGTCGAGCTGTTCGCCCGATCGCCTCCTCGAGGGTCTCCTCCACCCAGTGTTGCAGTACCATCCGCGAGTCTCTGCTCGCCCAATTCCTCACTCAGCGATCCTTTCGGCAGCGAATTTCACCGGATACGTGATCAATCAACTCCATGAAGCTGAGCCAGCGGCGTGTGGCCTGTTTTGACTCCGCCGAACATGCTCGCTTCATGTGATCCGACACGCGCGCATCCGAGACCGCGGTCTCACACGCATCGTACCGGGCCCCGCTCAAAGCAATATTGGAGATTGGCTTTGTTGCCGACCGCCAGAACTGGTGAGAACGCTCCTTGCCTGCTGGGCTCACCGCCACCACTCAGCGCGAACCGGCTGCCTGTCGCCTGGGTCAGACACAGTCTTGGAACGCTGATCAAAGAATTGTCACACCCACGTGATCGTGGGAAGCCTACGGTACAGCAGCAGTGTCTGTCTGCTGGCGGCGGTGAACAGTCATGTCGGTCGCCGCCGTCCACCTCTTGTTCAGAGCGGAGGTCCGGTCATGGGCAGCGCACACACTCTCGAGCGCCCGCGCACGATCCGCGAGGCGCCAAGCGTTCAGCCACGACAAACGGTCGCACGGCTTCTGGGAGCGGCGTTCTTGGTCGTCATCCTCACCAGTCTCGGCGGAGGTCTCCTGCTGGATTCGGCTCTGGGGCCTGGCGACAGCCCCAACCTTCTCCAACACCTGTCGACCAGGCTCACCATGGCCCGCGCCGGAGTCGTGCTTGACCTCGTGACCAGCTGTGGGATTGTCGTGCTGGCAGCGCTCCTCTACATAGTCTTGCACCGGCACGGCCGGGCTGTCGCGCTGGTAGCTCTTGGCTGCTGGCTGACAGAAGCGATATTCATGGCGATCAGTCGCCTTGGCGCGCTGGCCTTGGTGCAGTTGAGTGGGAGCTTCGTCGACGTTGGTGCGCCATCGCAATCCGCCTACCAGATCCTGGGTGGGTCCCTGGCGAAGGGCCTGTACGCACCAGCCTATACCGTGCATATGTTCTTCTACTGCATCGGCGGGCTGCTCTGGTACGGCCTGTTCTACCGATCCAGATCGGTTCCGCGCGTGATCGCGCTCTGGGGCCTGCTGGCGGCAGCGCTGGGACTCATGGGAATCGTCGTAGAGCTGTTCGGAGCGAGCGCACCGACGCTGGTGTTCCTACCGCTGCTTGGGTTCGAGCTGGCGATCGGCTTCTGGCTTCTGACCCGCGGCGTTCGTGAGGAGCATGAGCAGACCATGGCATGAGCGGAGCACCAGAGCGCCTGGGTGCATGTGTTGAGGGAACGCGCGGGCAGCTCTGGGTCCAGCGAGGTCATGCGGCCGCGTTGTCGACGACGGATGAAAGAAATCGTGCGACGGATTGGGCCTCGCCGGCGGTGAACCCGTGGGCCACGAGCGATCCGTCGTATCCGGCATGATGTAGGCAGTCCACCAGGTGACTGAAATCAATGGCGCCGTTCCCGGGTGCCGTCACTTTGCCACTGCTGGCCCGGTCCTTGGCGTGCGCGAGCACGATACGACCTGCGAGAAGGTCAATGGAGTCCTTGACGATGGCCCGCCATCGGTTCGGCGGCATGCCCTCAACCAGATTGGCCGGATCGAGCACGATCTTGATTCGCGGACTCCCGAGCTCGTCGATGAGACGTCGAGCCTGCGTGGCCGAGCTGATCACATTCGCGCGCTCAGGTTCGACTCCCAGGTCGATGTCGTGCGCTTCAGCAATGCGTAGCGCGTCGTGACATGCCGAGATGAGATCGCTCCACGCCTCAGGCGTTTCGTTGTCCGAGTGGTAACGCCACTGATCGATGGGATCACGCGTTCCATTGCAGAGGGTGAGCAGGCGTGTCCCGATGGTGTGCGCCTGCGAAGCGATGGCTTCGAGACTATGGAGTCCCTGGCGGCGCACGTTGGGATCAGGGTGGATCATGTTGTAGGTCGCTGAAATGGCTTCTATGGTGATCCCGGCGTCAGCGGCGGCTCGCGTGACCGCATCGGCGACGGAGTCCGAGACGCTGTCGGGCATCGACTGCAGGCCCGAACAGACCATGTTGTACTGCACCCCGGCGAACCCGGCATCGCGGGCGCTGTTGAGCACGGTGTCGGGGCGCGTGCCGGGGAAGATCTTCGCGAAGACACCGATGCGCATCAGGGCCCGCCGGTCGCGTCGACGAGCCTGACCGGCTTGCCAGTGCGCGCTGATTCGGTGATGGCCGACAGGGCCTGGACTGAGGCGAGTCCGTCGTCGCTATCCGCTCCGCACATTGGCACGCCGTTCAGGATGACGTCGGCAAAGCCTTCAAGCTGTCGTCGGTAGAAATGGCCGTCCGCGCCGAGCACGCGCGTGGTGCTGGCGGTCGCTTCGCGAAACACGTCCACCTCGCTGGTCTTGAAGAACCACGGATTGAAGGTCTTGCCGAGGATGCTGCCGTGTTCTCCGTAGATCTGGAAGCCCTCATGCCAGTCCATCCGGACGGCGACCGTGAGATCGAGGTGTCCCAGCGCGCCGCTGGCAAAGGCGGTCTCCACGAACCAGCAATGGGCGCCGAAGCGCTCGCCGAGCCGGGCGTCGACCTCGACGATTTCGCCGCCGAGAAAACGCGCGGTGTCGACGAGGTGACTGCCATGCGCCAGGAGATAGTACTGACGTGGGTCGGCTTTCGGGTCAGTGGCTGGACGCCTCGCCTGACTGCTGCTGACGATCGGAGGTTGGAGCGCGTCGGTCATGTCGTAGCGGTGGGTGGAATCGGCGTACCATGCCTTGAAGGCCAGCATCTCGCCCATTTCGTCGTCGATGAACGCTTTTGCTGCCTGAATTCCGGCATCGAAGCGCTTCATGTGGCCAACCTGGAACACCAGACCCGAGGCGGTCACCACCTCGCGCAGTCTCGCGACCTCCTCGACGGTCGTTCCGGCCGGCTTCTCGCAGAGCACGTGCTTTCCAGCCTGGAGGGCCGCAATCGAAGCCGACACGTGGAACGCATCTGCCGTGGCAACGATGACTGCATCGAGCGCGGGGTCGGACAGCATGTCCGCATAGTCGGTGTAGGTGCGCGTGGGCTGATAGATGCACGCCATGCGCTCGAGCAGATCCTCGGCGACATCGCAGATCGCATAAAGGTCGGCGTTGCGCGCTTTCGCGCAGCTTTCGAGGTGCGCGGCCTGAGCGATCGGACCGCAACCAAGCACCCCAACCTGCAGTCGTCGCTCGCCCTGCGCTGTCATCGTGTTCCCTTCATGACCAAATGCTGCCTTGCTGCCGTGCATGCAGTGAGCGTCGCGGCACCCCGTCCGATCGATGGTACGCCGCATCACCACGACGGGCAAACAGGCGTGGTTCGGGCCGCTGCGGCGTCAGATCGAGGTGGTCGCCATGGGATAAGTCCTGTATCCACCATCGTCTCCTCTCCACGGCCTGTCCAGTACGCACCCGCACATTCCGCGACGGACCGCTTCAAGTGGATGTGCTTGACCTGGACGTATGAATCCGGTAGGGTGAGAGCCAATCGGTTTCCTTGTCGAAGCCAAGGAGGTGCACGCATGTCAGAGCAGAATGCACGACGAACAACATCTGACGATATTGCTGGCGCACTCTACGGCCTTCGCGCGCTGACTGCGTGAGGATGACCGGTCTCCTCCCCTCATAGACCTGGCGTTGACGTAACGCGTTTGGTCTTCCCGCTTTAGATCGAGTCCTTCCTGCGCTGCTCCAGTAGCGGATGGTTGCACACAGCCTTTCTCGTGCGCCCCATTCACGGACTGGAGACTGCCCTTGTCGCGTTTCGACGAGAATGACCGGTACCTCGACGAAGAGGATTCGTTTGCCCGGCGTCCCACCCAGCGCAAGTTTGGGCGCCGCCGCTCAAAGCGATTTGCCGAAGAGTTGATCGACCCGCGCGATCTCCCTGCCAGCGCCTTCACGCCGGCATATCGCGGATCGCGTCATGAGCAACACTGGATCTTGACTTACCTGAGTCCGTTCCATGACAGCGAACACATTGTCGACGTCCTGTATCAGGTCCGAGGCGGGAAAGAGGCGAACGTCTACTGTTGTCGCGCTCACCCATCCCTTGGGGTGGACCTGGTCGCCGCGAAGCTGTACCGTCCACGCATGTTCCGCAATCTGCGCAACGACCGAGCGTATCGCGAGGGCCGTGAGCTGCTGAGCCAGGGAGGCCAGCCCGTGCGCGACCGGCGCAGTCTGGCCGCCGTCAAACGAGGCACCTCCTTCGGCAAAGAAATCGTTCACGCATCCTGGCTCAGCCACGAGTATCAGACGCTCAAGTACCTCCATGACTCGGGGTGCGATGTCCCTCGGCCCTATGCGATGGGTGAGAATGTCATCCTCATGGAGTACCTGGGCGACGAGACCCGCGGCGCACCCACGCTAAACCAGGTCCACCTGGATCAGCCCGAAGCCAACAGTCTGTACGAGCGACTCATGCACAATGTCGAGGTCATGCTTCGAGCCGGGCGCGTTCACGGGGATCTATCCGGCTACAACGTCCTTTATTGGGAGGGCCGGATCTCCATCATCGACGTTCCTCAGGCGTTCGATCCCTGGACCAACCCCCACGCCTTTCCGCTCTTCGCGCGCGATGTGGAGCGGCTGTGCCAGTATTTCGACCGCTACGGAATTGCTCGTGACGCGTCTCGCCTCGCGTATGAACTCTGGTGTGAGGTGTTCCCGGATCCCGGGAAGGATGTGGAGCAGGTACCACGTTAGCCGGTTACGTACGTTCCGCAGGGGGGACGTGTTCGGAGCCCTGACGACGAGAGGACGACGTCCGCGTTCACTCCCCCAGATACGCGCGCAAGAAAGCGCACCCGACCTCGAACTCGGATCGCGCGGTGGTGCCGGAAAAGCGAGCCCGCAGGAAGCCGTGCACCATGCCGCGCGCTTCGCGATAGGTCACCCATGTACCGGCCATGGCCAGTTTCGCGGCGAAAGCGCGGCCGTCGTCGCGGATGGGGTCCATCTCCGCCGAGTGGACCAGCGCCGGTGGCAGGTTCGAGAGATCGGTCGCCTTGATGGGGCGTGCGTAGGGATTGGTGCTATCCGGGTCGTCCGGCAGATAGGCCTGGTCGAACTTGATCATGCTGGCAGCCGTGAGCCCGAGGCCGCTGGCAAACTCGACGTACGATCCGCCCACCTTGTCCGCGCCGAACCAGGGATAGACCAGCGCCTGCGCGACGATGCGCGGCCCGCCACGGTCGCGGGAGGCCAGCGAGAGGGCCGCGCCGAGCAAGCCTCCCGCGCTGTCACCGGCGACGGCGATGCGACGGGCGTCGATGCCAATCTCTCCGGGATGCTCGGCGAGCCAGGTCAGCACGCCGTAACAGTCGTCGAAGGCGGCGGGAAACGAGTGTTCGGGTGTCAGCCGGTAGTCGATGCTGACGACCGTCGCGCCGGTCTCCTGGGCGTAGCCCCAGGCATTGCTGTCGGAGCTCTCGAGGTCGCCCAGCATGAAGCCTCCGCCGTGCATGTAGATGAGGCAGGGGCGCAGACCATTCCTACCGGAGGGCTGATAGACGCGCACCGGCACGTCCAGGTGCGCGGTGGGAATGGTCCGGTCATAAACGTGCATGTCCTCCGGGTGTGGCCGGCCCAGATTGCTGGCGTAGGTGTTCCACCAACGGCGCGCCTCGACCGGATCGTCGCCACGCGGGCCGAGCTGCGCGTTGGTCTGCTCACGTGCCTGCAGTAGCGCTTCCATATCCGGGTGCATCTGTGGCATCGGGCCGGCTCCTTGCCTACATCTGGATCCCATACACGTCGTTTGCCTCATCGGTGCTGATGACGCCGTCTGCCACGTCGCGCAAAACGGCCTCGCGTTCGCGTTCTCGCGGGTCGCCAAATCCGCCACCGCCGGAGGTCTCGATGATCAACCGGTCCCCTTTTTGAAGCGGAAAGTTCGTCTTCGACGGCACGGTCAAGATCTGGCCATCCCGTTCGACCGCGAAGCGTGAGGGGAGCGCGGCCGTGCCGCCGAACAGGCCCCAGGGAGCAATGCGGTGCCGGTCGGAGTAACAGTTGAAGGTCACGCCGTCGTCGATGATGCGGTAGATCCGCCGGACGCCCATGCCGCCGCGCCGTTTCCCTGCTCCGGCCGATCCATGACGCTGACCATACTCCTCGATCTGCATGAACGGGTACTCGGTCTCGAGTGATTCCACGGGGATGTTGCTACAGTTCGAGATCGGCGCGTCGACCACGTCGGCCCCATCGGCGGCCGCGCAGGCGCCCCAGCCACCTCCGACCACTTCCATGTAGACGCGGTAGGCGTTTTCGCTGAGATGCCCCATGCCGATGGCGTTGGTCGTGTCGTTCCCGGCGCTCATGACCTTGTCTGGCATCACCGGCGCCATGGCCCGCATCACCACGTTGTAGACGCGGTTGCACGGGTTGTTGCGCGCCCGCACCGCGACCGGTCGGCTCGGATTCAGGAATGACCCGCGTGGCACATGGATGTCGATTGGCCGGTAGATGCCGTCGTTGACGGGAATATCACCACCGCCGAGCAGCAGCGCAACGGCGCCGAGCGCGGCCGAGATGGTCGAGGTGAGCGGCGAGTTGATGATGCCCCGCGTCTGCGCCGCGCTGCCGCTGAAATCGAGGTCCATCCGATCCCCGCTGACCGTGATGCGCAGGGCGACGCGCAGCGGCTCGTCGGTAAAGCCGTTGTCGTCGACCCAGTCCTCGGCTTCATAGACGCCGTCGGGGATGGCGGCGATGGCGTGCCGGGCCAGCCGCTCGGAGTAGTCCTGCAATGCTGCCGCGGCGTCCCGCACCCGCTCCAATCCAAAGCGCTCGATCATCTCCAGCAGGCGCGTCTCGCCGGTGCGGTTGGCGGCGATCTGCGCGTAGACATCACCCATGACCAGATCGGGCGGGCGCACGTTGGCGCGGATCATCTGTTCGAGGATCCCAGCGCCCAGATCGGTCTCCAGATTGAGCCGCAGCAACGGGATGCGCAGTCCTTCGGAGAAGATGTCTCCGGCGGCCGCGTTCGGTCCGGCGGCGCCCCCACCAACGTCGAGATGGTGACCGATGCTGGCGCCAAAGGCGACCAGTTCGCCCCGGAAGAAGATCGGAGTGAAGAGGACGAAATCGTTGAGGTGCTGGCCTCCACTGTACGGGTCGTTCGTCAGAAGCGCCTCGCCGGGCCGCAGTGCGCGTACATCGTAACGCTGGGCGAAAGCCTGGAAGACGGTTGAGAAGGAGTTCATGTGGATCGGGCAGAACTGCGCCTGAGCGATGACGCGGCCATCAGCATCCAGCAGTGAGGTGGAGCAGTCGCGCGCCTCACGAATGATGGTGGAGTAGGCGGAGCGGACCAGTTGTTCGCCCATCTCCTGGGCGATGGCGGCCAACCCCTGGCTGATGATGGTGAATCCGGCGGCGTCGAGTGTCATGTTCACCCTTCTCGTTCCAGCATCAGTGCTCCCATCGCGCCAACGGTCAGTCGCCAGCCGGGCGGCACCAGGGTCGTCGCGGTCGGTTCCTCGACGATGGCCAACCCATGGATTTCGTATCCGGGCGGAAGGTGGTCGCGCTGGTAGAAGCGGCAGGCCTGCTTCACGCCCGCGAAGCGTACCGCGCCGGCCTCCGGCTCCAGCCGTTCGCCGGGGGTCTGCTGCTCCAGCTGATCCAGCACCGTACGGCTACCCGGCACGCGGGCGACCAGCCGGTAGGTGACGACCTCCACGTCATCGACTGGAGCGCGTGTTCCGTAGCGCTGAAGATGGGCGGCATGAAATGCCTGTGTCAGCCCCGACACTCCGTCGGTCTCGAGTCGTTCCAGATCGATTGGCACGACCAGCTCGAAGCCCTGGCCGCGATAGCGCATCTCCAATTGGGCGACGATCTCGATCTGCCCAGGGTCGTAACCATAGCCGGCATATTCCGCTTCGGCGTCGTCACGCAGACGTTGGAAGATGGTGCGGATGTCTCCCAGCGTCTCAGCCGTCAGCGGCGCGACGCGCGTCAGCCGGTAGGAGCGTTCGAGGTCGGCCACCAGCAGGCCCAGCGCCGAGAAGAGCCCGGGATGCGGCGGCACGACGACTCGTCCGGTGCCGAGCTCATCGGCAACCAGCGTGCCGACCATCGGACCCATGCCGCCGTAGCCATAGAGCGCGTACTGCTTCGGATCGTGCCCGCGCTGGACCGAGACAAGACGCACCGCGCGGGTGATGTTGGCGACGGCGATCGCGATCATCGACTCGGCGAAGCTCTCGGCGTCCTGCTTCAGACTCGTGGCGAGCGGCGTGAGCGCATCTGACGCACGCTCAGGATAGAGCGGCATCCGTCCACCGAGAAAGTGGGCCGGTCGTAGCCAGCCGAGCTGGACCAGCGCATCGGTGACCGCCGGTTCGGCACCGCCGAAGCCGTAGCAGGCGGGTCCCGGACGGGCACCGGCGCTCCGCGGGCCAACACGCAGCATGCCGCCCGGGTCACGCCACGCGAGGCTGCCACCGCCCGCACCGACGTTGGCGATATCGATGCTCGGCAAGCCGACCGGTAGCCCGTCTAATTCGCGCTCGGCGCTGATCTCCGCCACACCACCACGTACCAGGCAGACATCAGTGCTGGTACCGCCCATGTCGAGTGTGATCAGGTCCTGGTCATCCAGGCGCTCCGCCACGCGCATGGCGGCGATGACCCCGGCGGCCGGTCCAGACTGCAGCATCTCCACCGGACGGGCACGGATACCGGCACTCGGCAGCACGCCGCCGGATGACTGCATCACGAACAACGGCGCGTCGTCGGTCCGCTCGGCCAGGTACTCCTCCAGGTGTCCGAGATAGCGGCCAACGAGGGGTGAGAGGTAGGCCGCCATGGCGGTGGTGCTGGCACGCTCGTACTCGCGAATGGCGGGCAGCACGTCGCTCGAAAGGACCACCTGCAGGTCTGGGTAGCGATTGGCGATCACCTCGCGCGCCCGTTGCTCGTGAGCCGGGTTCTGATAGGAGTGCAGCAGGCAGATCGCCAGCGCCTCGATCTCGCGTTCATGCACCAGGTGTTCGATGGCGGCGAGCAGCGCGTCTTCATCGAGCGGCGTCTGGACGTCGCCGGAGACGGTCATGCGCTCGATCGCCTCCACCGTTTGTGAGAGGGGAATAATCGGCGCGGGCGTCTTTGACACGATCGCGTAGACGTTCTCACGCAGCTGGCGCTGCGTTACCAGGACGTCGCGGAATCCGCGCGTGGTCACCAAACCAGCCCGGCAGCCAGTCCGCTCGATGACGGCGTTGGTGGCGACTGTCGAGCCATGAATCAGCGCCGTCAATGCGTTGAGGTCGTCACCGAGCCCCTGCGCCAGTCCGGCGATCACGCCGCCCGACGGGTCGCCCGGTGTCGAGGGGAGCTTCCACGTGCGGATCTGCCCCTGGGGATCGATCCAGATCAGGTCGGTAAATGTCCCCCCGACCTCAACCGCTGCGCGCACCACGGGTGTAGCCTTCCACGTGCTGGATCGTCGCCCGATGTCCTCGGCTCCAGAACTCCAGGGTCACATGCGCCAGATGGATTTCCAGGCGCGTGGAGGCTCGAAGCTCCAGAGCCGCTGTGCCACGCCGGGCTTCTCCGGGTACTGACCCGTCTGCTCGACCTCCTCATTGGCCTTGTAGCGCCCTCGCCGCACGATCTTGTAGCCCAGCCAGCGGACAGGCTCGGGTTCCCAGTCCATCGGCTCGTGGTAGGTCATTGGCAAACGAGTCAGTTCGGTATCGCGCTCGGTGATCAGGTCGGCCAGAACCCGGCCGGAGAGATTGGCGGTCGCTACGCCTTCGCCGGTATACCCGTAGCCCATGGCGACTCCGGTGAGGCGGTCGTAGCGCATGATCGGCATATGGTCGCGCGGGATGCCGAACACTCCGCCCCAGGCGTGGGTGAAGCGCACGCCCGCGTCCTTGAGCATCGGGAACCACTGCAGCGCGGACTGGCGACCGTGTTCGAAGACCTCTTCCTGCCGGTCGATGGCGTCGGAGATATTCGAATTGAACGGGTACTTGCCGCGATAGGGACCGAAGGCGATGCGGCCGTCGGCCGTGTGGTTGAGGTAGGCTCCGGTCGTGCCGAATCCGCCGACGACTTCGCGCCGTTCCCAGCCGATCTCGCGCCACAGGTCGTCTGACAGCGGTTCCGTGATCACGATGTGCGAGGTCGACGGAATGATGCGGCGCTTGAGCTTCGGCAGGCGCGACATGTACGCTTCACCGGCCAGCACAATGACCTTGGCCGAGATGTTGCCGCGGTCGGTGTCGAGTCGCGGCAGGGGACCAGGCACGTAGTCGGTCACGGTTGTCTGCTCGTAGATGGTTCCTCCGTGCCGTTCGACCGCGCGTGCCAGCCCGCGTGCCAACCGGGCCGGCTGTACGGCGGCACCCTCCTTATTCCAGAACGACCCGACTGCTCCAGCGACCCGGATGCGCTCCTCGGTCTGGTCGGCGTCCAGCAGCTGATAGTGGTCCTCGAGTCCGATGGCCCTGTACTCCTCGTACATCTCTTCGAGGTTCGGCAGGTCGTAGGCGGCGCGGGCGATCTCGAGTTCGCCGCCCTTCGCATAATGGGCGTCGATATCTTCCAATTTGCAGACGCGCCCGACATCGTCGACCGTGTCATACATGGCAAGCGAGACCGCTTTTGCGGCGTCACGTCCGTAACGGGCCATGAGCTTGGATGGCGGATAGGGGAATCCGGCGAAGCACCAGCCGCCGTTACGACCGGACGCTCCGAATCCCGCGATCTCCTTCTCCACCACCACAACCTTGAGTGAAGGATCGCGTTCGAGCAGGTGGTAAGCGGTCCAGAGGCCGGTGAATCCCGCGCCGAGAATGGCCACGTCGACCGAGATTGAGCCATCGAGTGCTGGTCGCGGAGTCAGGTCGTCGCCGGAATTCTCGAGCCAGAAGCTGTATGTGCCGTAGTCCTTCATTTCTATCCTCCTCGGACCGTCAGCCGGTCGTGCCGCTGACTTCGTGGGACAAATCCACTCGGCTTGCCAGCGATCAAATTCACGTGTGCCAATCGGATATGCCCATAGCACCACTACGGGGAGCGTCTGCGTCCGTCCAGAGCTTGTTTCGTCCGCGGCGAAAGGTATAACCGCAGGCTAATGCGAACGGTGATGCCCGTCAACATCCGGCGCGTGTTTCGCGGCATGCGGATCTTCCCCAGACCGAGACGAGATTGACGACGCTTGGTGAATTGCCCGACGTGGCCGGTTTGTCCTAAACTGGCACATCGTCCAGGCAATTCGTGGGCCGGTTCAGCATCCTCGCGTTATCGCTGCGCGGTCCGGCGATCGCATGGATTGCCTTCGCCCCGGCAGCACATCGATTTTTGGGATAATCTGTTTAGAGCGATATCGCTCGTCCCCTGGTGGTTCAGCGAAACCCCTAGGCTCTCGGTCACCTGGTACATGCGTCGATTCGAGGAATGTTTTGGCCGTAGAAAGTGCCATCATCGGAGCCCTGTTGGTCGTGGTGCTGGTCGCCGTCTTCGTACGGCGCGTCAACCTGCCGTACACCATTGCCCTGGTCGTGATGGGACTCATGCTCGGCTCGCTGCGCTCGTTTGGGGTCGGCAGCTCGCTGCAGACGTTCCAACTCACGCGCGATGTCATTCTCTTTGTGTTCCTGCCGCCACTTCTCTTCGAGGCGAGCTTTGATCTCGAATTCGAATCGCTGCGTGAGAACCTGACCGCGATTCTCCTGCTCGCGGTTCCGGGCGTTGTCCTGGGAGCATTCATGATCGCCGCCATGCTCAATGGCGCGCTCGGACGACCCTTCCAGACGGCGCTTGTCTTCGGGGCGCTCATCGCCGCGACCGACCCGATCTCGGTCCTGGCCATCTTCAGCAAGCTCGGCGCGCCGCAGCGACTCGCAACCATTGTGGAGGGTGAGAGTCTCTTCAATGACGGCGTCGCTATCGTCCTCTATACCGTGGTGCTCGAGATCGCCATGAGCACTTCGCCAGTTGGAACCAGCGACATCGCCAACGCCTTTGTCGAGTTCTTCAAGGTCTCGTTCGGTGGTGGCTTCCTCGGGCTCTTTGCCGGACTCCTGGCCATGGCTCTGATGCGCCGTATGGACGATCATCTGATCGAGATCACCATCACCACGATTGTCGCCTTTGGATCGTTTCTCGCCGCGGAAGAGTTGCATTTCAGTGGCGTGATCGCGGTCGTGGTGGCCGGACTGGTGATGGGCCGGGCACGCGACTCCGTTATGTCGCCGACGACCCGCGTCACGCTCGGCTCCTTCTGGGAGTATGTCGGTTTCCTGGGTAACTCGATGATCTTCTTGCTGATGGGCATGCGGATCGCCGTGCCGGAGATGCTGCACAATCTACCGGCTATCGCGTTGGTGATGGTCGCGGTGCTGGTGAGTCGTACGGCGATCGTTGGATTGGTGAACGCCGCGCTACGGCTGTTGAATGAGGCCATGCCCTGGAACTGGGTTCTCGTCGTATCCTGGGGAGGTCTGCGCGGCGCCGTGGCGTTGGCGCTGGCGCTGAGCTTGCCCCTGGAGTTACCTGGTCGCGAGTGGATCCAGCTCATGGCGTTCGGCGTTGTGCTGGTGTCGCTGTTGATTCAGGGAATTACCATGCAGGGTCTGCTCAACTGGCTGGGCCTGGAGGCGCCGCACCAGCGGGAGTATGAGCGTCACCAGGCGCGCATCTTCGCACTGCAGCGCGCGCTCAATTCGCTCCAGGAAGAGCGGCAGCGGGGCAGCCTGCTGCCCGGCGTCGTCGCCGACATTCGCGACGACTACGAGGCGATGATACGCAAGGAGCAGGAGGATCTCGAATCCATCGAGGTCAAGCCCGGCTTCTTCCGTGCTCAGCAGATGCGCCAGACTCGTCGTCGTGCGCTTCTGACTCAGCGATCCGCCCTGCTCGAGCTGCGCCGACAGGGTCAACTCTCCTCGGAGGCCATGCACGAGTTGCTGGAAGAGGTCGATTCGGAACTGGTGCGGATCAGTGAACAAGGGTCCGAAGCAGACCGGATCGAAGACCTCGGCGCCGGAGACACAAACGGGTTCAGCGCCGGGGGCATCGAGGGCGAGACTCCGGATGCCGCTGGCGAGCGTCAGTCTGAAGCGGCAACGCGTAGCGACTGATCCTCTCTGGATCGCTCTCCCAGACAAAGGCACCACGAAGTACCGAGGTCTTCTCGTTCGGGAGGAACTGGCTAGAGTTCCGATCCTTGGTCTATCCCCTCCGGGACCTCGCGACTGCGCAATTCGGGACTGCTGGGGGCTGCGGCTTGGCAAGCGTTCACGGAGAATTAGCACAACATACCGGCGCGCAAGGTGAAAGAGGTTGTCATGCTAGCTCTCCGACTCGACGCAATTCTGATCATTGCCCTCTTCGTGGCTACGTCAGGGCTGGCCATCACGCGTCTATTCATCCGGTTGGATCGACCCTACCTGTTTAGCTTCACCGGAAGCCGAACGCGTCTCGTCGTTCTGCGAGGGGTCGTCTGGGTGACGGGGTCGTTGAGCAGTGTCGGAGTCTGCGGGCTGCTGATCCTGGCACTTCCCAATTTCGCGGCTCTCGTGATCTTCTTCGCGTTCGAGGCGATCATGTTGGACGTCTGCAGCCAGCGGATCGAGTTTGTACGCTGCACCGAACCGCTTCCGGCCCGGAACGCGGCGCGGGCATCGCACCACGGCACGGTCAGTGGCGCCGTCTAATCAGTCACCCAGCGGGCGGTTCATGATGACGTCGGTCGCGTCCAGGTAGCGAATCTCGGGTTTCGCGCCAAACGATTGTTCCGCCCGCTCTTGCCACTCGCGTGTGTAGACTCGCTCCGCGGCCTCGCGTGATTCCCAGACGTACGCTCCGCCTGCCTCTTTGCGTTCGTTATCGGCCCAGTAGATCTTCTGGCGCAGGCCCTCAAGTCCGACGTAGAAACTCCGCCGCGCCAGGGATGTCTGCTTGAACTGCTCCGGGTCGAAGTCATCTCCGTAGCGGAACGTGACAAGTGCCAGGATCATGATCGTATTCCCCTCTCGTCGTGCGTTTGCGCTTCATCAATCTCACGAGCCAAAACGCTCATCAGGACCTGATCGTGCCAGGCGCCGTCCCGGTACATATCCTCGCGCAGCGTGCCATCTTCGTGGAATCCGCAGGACGCGTAGGCTCGCCGGGCGGCGACGTTCTCGGCGAAGACCGACAGGTAGACCTTGTTGAGTCCCAACCCGCGCGAGGTCGCCGGGGATAACGCATGTCGCAGCAGCATGCGCAGCGTCTCTTTCGCGAAGCCCTGGCCCCAGGCGCTGCGCTCGCCGATCATCAGCGCCAGTTCGGCCTTGCGATTGTCCGGATCGATGTCGAAGAGGGTCACGTAGCCCACCGGCTCGTCCCGCATCATGATGGCCCAGACGAGCGCGCCCTCTGCCTGGTTCCGCTCGTACCACTGGCGGATCATCGCCAGGTTGGGTACATCCCGCGTGATCCAGTAGCGCGTAACCTCGGGATCCGAGCGCCAGCGCAGGACGGCGTCGAAGTGCTCCGGACCCAGCGGTATGAGGCGCAACCGCTCGCTGGAGATCACGTCCGCGGTCCTTGGTGTCGCCGTCGGCGTGTTGTCATCTTCCACGTCAGTCCCCGGCCCCGTTCGCTACGGCTACTGTCCACTTCAGTCTAAACCCGAACGGGATCCTTGACACGGATGCCGCTGTCGCTTGACCATCGGAGGAGCGACACCGCAGGTCGTCACGGCACCGATTGAAGCTGGAGGATCCGATGCCTGAATCTCGACGTGGGTTTGGCGTGGCCGCGGCCATCTCGCCGGAGGTGATCCGCGCCGCCGCGCAGCTGGCCGAATCGCTCGGCTATCACTCGTTCTGGGTCAACGACACGCCGAACGGCGATGGTCTCGAAGCGCTGGCTGGCGCGGCTTCGGTCACCAGCCGCATTATGCTCGGGGTTGGGGTCATCCCACTGTCGCGCAAGCCGGCCGAGGAGATCGTCCGCCAGCTCCGGAGCATGGACGGCTCGCACGGCCCGACGCGCCTGCCGCTGGACCGTCTCTGGCTCGGTGTCGGCAGTGGCGCCGGTGGGAAGGGTGCGATGCAGCGTACTCGCGATGGCGTCGACCTCCTCAACCGGGATGCCAATTGCGCCGTCTTCATCTCGGCGCTTGGACCACGTATGTCCCAGCTGGCAGGAGAGGCGGCCGACGGCGTTCTCTTCAACTGGCTCACGGCCGAGTTCGCTCAGACGGCCAATGACTGGGTCCGCGAAGGCGCGCGCGCGGCGGAGCGCGACGTGCCGGTGATCGCCTCGTACGTGCGTGCCGCACTCGGTGAGGCGGGCGCCAAGCGCTTCGCAGAGGAGGCCAACCGCTACGGCGGCGTCCCCCAGTATGCGGATCACTTCAAGCGGATGGGCGTCGAACCGGTCCAGACCGGGATCCTTGGCCAGACCGCGCGAGGACATCCAGCGTGGACTGGAACCGTGGAACGGGGTGCTGGATGAGGTGGTCGTGCGCTCGATCACGCCAAACGACACCCTGGATGAGACGCTGGCGCTGCTACGGGCTGCCGCTCCGCGAACATAAAAAGCCGCGTAGGTTCGCGGCATTCAACTCAGCGGTGACTCTTGACACACTAGAACATGCGTGCTAATGTGGAGAGTGCCGGTCGGGCTTTGGGTCAAGCTATAACGACCGGCAAGCCTCCCCACTTCCTCCTTTAGCCGCTGAGAGTCCCCACCCTCGGCGGCTCCTCCCATGTGCGGAAAACGAGCATTACCCGTGATCGTTCAGGAATGTTTCCATCTGTTTCAGATGGCTCGTGTCGTGGTTGACCATGTGTTCGACGATGTCCTCGACGCTGAGCTCGCCATACTCGTCGTGAATGCCGGATCGCTCCCAGCCCTTGAGCGGCAGGTTCATCAGGAGTGAGATGGTCTCGCCCCGTTCGGTGGCGAAGGCTTCCAGCTCCGGCCGTAGCTTCTGGGCGATCCCTTCCGGACCGACCTCCGGCTCATACGACTTCAGATAGGGTGTTTCTTCCTTGAGCATCTTCTGAATGCGCCCACGATAGAGTTTCTCGGTGTCGATCAGATGCGCCACGATCTGCGGCGGGCCCCAATCCTCGGCCGAGCCAACCGGCACGCCGTCACCGTATTTCTCGTTCATCTCTTGAATGCGCGTCGTGGTGTGCGACAGGTCGTCGAGTAGCTCGTGATACGCGTCGGTCATCTCGGCCCCAATCCATCATCGCTGAGCGACGAACATACTTTTCAGGCGCTGACATCCGTCAAGTGCCAGGTCATGCCATAGGGATCGCGGAAGCGGAATCCGTGCACGTTATCTTCGATAACCGGGAAGGAGCGGATCAGGACGATTCCGCGCAGGGTTGCCAGGGTTTGAGTTGAGACACGCAGGCCGATGTGGGCTAGCCGTGGCTCGTTCATTACGGTGCCGCGCCCCGCGTTGACCAGAAAGATGCTGATCGGCCCGTTGCGCAGGATCACGAGTTCGGGGTAGTAGCCCGAGCGGAGACCTTCGATCCAGTCGAAGTCGGCCGGCATGACATCCCAGCCGTCACCGGAGCGCCGGGCGCGTGCGACCACGTCCATCTCCAGCAGCTCGTGATAGAAGTCCTCGGCCTGGTTAATGTTCGCGACCCGCAGGGCGATGTGATCGATCGCCTCGAGTTGCAGCGTATGTTGCGACTCGCTGACCATGGTGTCTGCCGCAATGGCCAGCCCGTAGGGGAGACCACTCTCCGGGCCGGTCGACGCACGTCCTCGCGTCGCTGGTGCTCGCTGTGGTTCGGAGACGACTTGCTCGTCCGCTTGCGGTTCGCGTCGCTCGGCCATGCGCGGTAACCCCTCTCTGTCGACGTGCTCTCGGTATTCGGCCCGGCAGAACGCTTGGGACGGGCCGGATCCACGATCGCCATTGTAGCACCGAGCGTCCGGCGGTTTGCCCGCGCGGAGCGTCCGCATTGGCGGTACGATTAGCCCGCAACGGATCATTGACTCCACACGATTGGGACAGGGATAGGCAGGATGGGATGACAGCCTCAATACGCACCAGCTACCACACCCACAGTCATTACTGCGATGGTGAGGGAGAGATCGTCGAGATGATCGAGGCGGCTATCGCGGCCGGCCTGAGCGAGGTCGGCATCTCCAGTCATGCGCCATTGCCGTTCGAAACCGACTGGACCATGCCCCGTGAGCAGCTCGCACAGTACGCGGCCGAGGTGCGCGCGCTCCAGCAGCGCTACCGCGACCGGATCACCGTTCTCTTCGGCGCCGAGATCGACTACATCCCTGGCTCAGCGGTCGAACGATTTCAGCGCGAGCAGCTCTTCCCGCTCGGATTCGACTACTTCGTCGGGTCGGTTCACTTTCTCGGCGAGCGGAACCCGCCGAGTTCCTTCGACGGTACTCCGGAGGAGTATCGGCAGATCCTGGACGAGGAGTACGCGGGTGACATCGTCGCCATGGTTACTGACTACTATCGTCGCATGCAGCAGGTGCTAAACATTCCCGGCGTGCGCATCGTCGGGCATCTCGACCGGATCAAGCGCTTCAACGCCAGTAACGCCTTCTTCACCGGCGACGAACCGTGGTACCGGAATGCAGTCGAGGAGACGCTCCAGGCCATCGCCAACTCCGGCCACATCATGGAGCTGAACACGTCTGGCTGGCGGCATGGGCTCGACGCGCCCTATCCAGGCCCGGAGATCCTGGCGCGCGCTCGCGATCTGGGCATCCCGGTGACGGTAAACAGCGACGCCCACACACCGAACGACGTGAACCGCTACTTCGACCGGGCAGCGGACTTGCTGGCGGAACTCGGCATTCGCCCCGTCACGCTGGGCGACGTTACCGCGGAATGACCGCGCGTTCTGACAGAATTGGGAGGCACCACGTGCACGAGATCCAGGCCGACCAGACGACCTTTGCCTTCCGGCCCGATGCCGAGCCGGTGCTGCGCATTCAGCCGGGTGAGACGGTCAAGTTCCACACGTCGGAGAAGCCATCGCAGCGCCTACTCGACGCCGGCGATCGCTGGCTGGAAGCGCTCGACATTCGCGCCATCAACGCCGTGACCGGACCCGTCTACATCGAGGGGGCCGAGCCGGGCGACGCGGTCAGCGTCGAGATCGTGGACGTCACACCTGGATCCTGGGGCTGGAACGCCATCATCCCGAACTTTGGCCTGCTCGGCAATCGCCTGGCGAACCCGGCGATCCGCCGCATCCCGATCGAGAACGGCCGGGTCATCATCTCGGATACGCTTTCGGTGCCGGTGAAGCCGATGATCGGCTGCCTGGGCCTGGCTCCGGCGACCGGCGAGACGTCCACGCTGCGGCCACCGTTGCCCTGGGGCGGCAACTACGATCTGGTGCAGGTCAAGCCGGGTAACACTGTCCTCTTTCCGGCGCAGGTGCCGGGCGGGCTCTTCTCGCTGGGCGACCTGCATGCGTCCATGGGCTGGGGCGAGGCGACTTCGGTCTCGATCGAGTGTCCCGGCACCGCCACGGTGCGGTTAGGCGTGCGCAAAGGTTTGAGACTCAAGACACCGCGCATCGAGGCGCCAGGCCGCATCTACACCATCGGCCTGGGGGACGACGTCGATTTCGAGGCCTCGCGAATGCAGGCTATTTCGCTGATGTTCGACTATCTCACCCAGGAACGCGGACTCTCGCAGGGAGATGCCTACGTCATCTGCTCGGCGGTCGTCGACCTCGAATACGGCGGCCCCGCCGCGGCCGTCACCCTCGCGAGCGTGCCGTTGGACGTACTGGGGTAGTTGTGTGAAGGCGGCTTACGTCGTGCCGGGGAGCCGGGTACCCGTGTCATGGGTGTTCTGCTCCCCGTACGACGAAATTCGCGATTGAGACCGTTATCGATACCACCCGTTCCCGGACAAAACCTGGTTGCCGAGGAGGCCAAGCTGCACTTCGAACGGGGTGCCCTTGTTGTCGGGGTGCCACTCGAAGCGGGCGCGCTCGAAATACTGGACGGTGTAGGTCTTGCCGTCGGCCGGGTTGACCTCCTGGATCTCTGGGCTGATCGGATAGCCGTACAGTGCCAGTCCGCCGTTCTTCTGCCAGTAATCCTTGAACCCGAACGACAAGAACTCCTGGGTCTGCGGGAAATAGATGCGATTGGGGTCGTCCTTAGCCGGCGGCGGCTGGGTCGGGAAGGTACGTCCTTGAGTGACGTAGCGGCCGAGTAAGCCCAGCTGCACCTCATACGGCGTGCCGGTGTACTCGGGCCAGTACTCGAAGCGAGCACGCTCGAAGTACTGCACCGCACGGCCCTGAACGTAGAAGACCTCGGTGCGCGGGAAGCCAAACTGCGCCAACCCACCGTGGTCCTGCCAGTATTTCAGGAACGGATCGCGCAGCGTGTGGCCGGTCTCCGGGAAGTAGAGCACACGCGGCCCGGTGTCGGCTGGCTTGGCGACTGGCGCGGTCGGGTTGCCGCCCGGATTGGCGAGGGATTGGTAGACCGCGAAGGCTTCTTTGCGCGGCCAGGGGGTGGCGTCCGGACCATAGACGAAATTTTGCTCGCGGAGGCGGACCAGTCCCCAGTTCGACCAGACGCCCGCCGCGCCGAAGTCCTCATACTTGAACCAGAAGACCCGGTCGACCCACGGCGCCTGGTCTCGCAGGCTCGTGTAGACCTGCTGCAGGAAGTCAGCCTGCTGCTGCTCGCTTGCGGTCGGATCCATGATGCCGTAGCTATTCCAGTCGGGCGGCTGCGCGGGGAAGCCAATCTCGGTGATCCAGACGCTGCCCATGTCCTTGTTGGACGTCTGCAGGTTATGGAGGGTCGTCGTCTCGGCCAGCACCTGGTCAGATGTCAGGTAATACGGGTGCAGCGAGACGGCGTCGTCCGGCGTGTGGTTGAACTCCTTTACGTACGCCTTGACGGCAGGTGACTGGTAGACCTGGGTCATCCAGCTGAAGTTGCCTCCGTCGGTCTGCGTGTCGCGGTGCAGCAGACTGCCGACGACGAACTGCACGTTCGGGTGGTTCGGTTTGTTGTAGCGGTAGACATCGGAGATGATCTTGCCGTAGACGTTGGGATTCACCGCTTGCTGTCGGCCGCTCGTCTCCTGGTCGAGCAAGGAGCTCGCGTTCGGCTCGTTCAGGATCTCGTAGGCGGCAACGTGGTCGCCGTAGTGATCCATGATCTCCTTGACGCGTGCCTCGTAGGCCTGGCCATAAGCATTGCTGCCGTCCGCCGCGGGTGTGTCGTTGATGTGCGAGAAGGCGTAGGTCTTGTCCACGTCGGCCAGGATGCCGGTACCGAGCACCGCCAACACTTTAATGCCGTGTTTCGGCGCGTCGACGTTGATGAACTGGTCGAACTTGGAGTAGTCGATCCAGCCTGGCCCCTTCGCCTGGTCGTATTCGGCGTGAAACTCGATGCGGACCCAGCCCGCGCCCAGTTCGGCCATGCCCGCGAGCGTGTTGTCGACGAACGTCTGGTTGACGTCGTTCGGAAAACTCATCGGGTCGGCATTGTACTGGTACCAGGGGTCCTGACCGACCAGGCCGTAGAAGTCGTGTGGGTTCGACGTGTCGCGGGCCGCAAGCGCGGTTGTCGGCAGGAGCGTAAGCGCGACGAGCGCGATCAGCGATAGCGCAGCGAAAGACGTCTTACGACGCATCACACAAGGTCCCATTCCCTTCCCTTATGCGGCGGTCCCGCCAGGCGGTCGTTCGCCACCTGCTAAACGTCCCGCGGTGGCTCCGGTTGTCTCGCGGCACGCCTACCCCGGTGAGTCTGGCATGCTTTCTGAGACGTCCGCATACGACGAATTCGGGCCGACGACGCGAGGGAGCAGCATGATCACCGTTCAGGGCGTGCAAGGAATCCTGTTCGATTCGGGTGACACACTCATGGGTCCGGTCGGCGGCGAATGGCTGCCGGGCCCGGCCTTCCGGCGCATGGTGGCGGAACGTCCTGACCTCCGGCTCAACTGGCACCGGATGGACCGGGCGCACCAGGCGGCCAACGACGTCCTGCTGGAGAATCACCTGCTCCAGACGGAGGAAGAGGAGCTGGAGCGCTACCAGAGCTACTTCTCGCGCCTGCTGCTGGATATGGAGGCCCCACCGCCGGTCGACGAACTTGCGCGCGCAATCGCCCGTGAGACGATCGAGCATCCGAACGTCGAACTCTTTCCGGACGTTCTCTCGTCGCTGGAGCGTTTCCAGGGGGAGGGGCTGAAGTTGGGTGTCATCTCGAACGGCTGGCCGTCGCTCGACCGGCAACTCCGACTGCTCGGGGTGCGCGACTTCTTTGACGTGCTGGTCATCTCGGCGCAGGTTGGCAGCCGCAAGCCGGATGAGGGGATCTTCCGTCACGCGCTGAAGGCGATGGATCTGCCGCCGGAGACGGTGCTGCTGGTCGACGACGCGCTGGAGAATATCATCGCCGCTGCCCATCTCCGTATGCCGGGTGTGGTGGTGAATCGCCGTCCCATGGCTGAGGCCGACGATACGACGATCGCGTCGCTCGACGATCTCGTCGTCACGCGCTAGTTCACGGTTCCCAATACGAAGCGCTCGATCGCCTCGGCGACGCCGTCCTCGTCGTGGCCGCGGACGACTTTGTCCGCCCTGGCGCGCACATGCTCCGGCGCGTTCCCCATTGCCACGCCAATACCAGCCGCCTCGAGCAGCGGCATGTCGTTCTCCCCGTCGCCGACCGCGACGACGTCCGCCATGGTCAGGCCCAGGTCGGCCGCCAGCAATGCCACGCCCGATGCCTTGCTGACTCCTGGCATGTGGATGTTTGCCGCCCAGTGGGGCGGATCAGTCTGCCAGCCGAGTGGGCCGGAGTGGAAGACGGCGTAGCCGAGATCGGCGAGTTGATCGGTCAGATGGCGCAGTTCATCTTCGGGGCCGAAGATATCGACCGTCAGCACATGTGGAGTGTGGCCGAGACGACCTGGTTTGACGAATTGAGCCTTGCCGATGCGGAAATTGAGGAAGGCATCGACGAAGGAACGCTGCGGTGGATCTTCCGGGACCACCACCCCTTCGCCGGCGGCGGGCCCGGTGAGCATGACGGGCGCGAGATCGTGTCGCAGGGCGAGTTCGACCAGAGGAGTGAGCCATTCCGAGGTGAAGGCCACCTCGTTCATGGCCTCGTCGCGCTCCATGCTCCATACGAGCGCCCCGTTGGAGAGCACGAGGGGCACGCGGATGCCGACCTCCTCGACGATTGGGCGGGCGGATCGCAGTCGCCGTCCGGTCGCCAGCGCCACCTCGACACCACTGGCACGCGAGGCGGCGATCGCCTCGTGGACGACCGGTGTCACGATATCGGACGGGTCGAGCAAGGTCCCATCGATGTCGAGCACGAGCAACTTCGGCATCCAGTCTCCTCCAACGGATCGACAACGTTCTTCCGCTGAATCGTACACGCTGACCGGCGAACTGCGGTCCCTTGATACGGTTTCCGGGTGGATACGATGCGTGAAAGTTCTGTGAAGTGGCGGTAAGCGGTCAGCGAGAGGCCAGCCGGTATGCCCGGCGCGCCTCCGCCTGCTGCCAGTGGGCGCGTTCGTCGTCGGTTCTCAGTTCCAGCGGCGGGACGGGACAGGGCTTGCCGTCGTCATCGAGTGCGACGTAGACCAGGTAGGCGGTCGAGGTGTGGGTAACGACGCCGCTGGCGACATTTTCGGCCTCCACACGCACCTCGGTCTCCATGCTGGTGCGGCCGGTCCACGTAAGGCGAGCGCGGATGGTGACGAGGTCACCGACGTAGACCGGTTCGAGGAAGGTCATCGAGTCCATGATGACGGTGACAACTCGGTGCCGCGCGTGCCGGATGGCCGCGATGCCACCCGCGGTGTCGACCAGCTTCATGATGGTGCCGCCGTGAACGTTGCCCTGTGAGTTGGCGTCCGAGGGCATCATCACCTGAGCCAGTATTGTCTCGCTGTCGCTCACACGCTGGGGGTCCATCGGTACGCTCCTGTGCTTGGGCCGAGTCGTCGCCATCCCAGTATCGCTGATCCGCACATCCTCGGAACGAATCCGCGTGTTTCGATTCTCAGCGTAAGCGGTCACAATGGCGATAGTCGAAATGGAGTGTGCGACAGAGAAGGCGAGGAGTTATGGCCGAACGACGTCAGGTGATGGTCGGTGGGAGGCGTGTCAGCTTCCTGGCGGCGGGTACTGGGCCGGCGGTCGTCCTGCTGCACGGCATTGGCGGCAACGCCACGCAGTGGAATGCGCAGCTCGACGGGCTATCGGATGAGTTCCGGCTGATTGCCTGGGACACGCCCGGCTATGGGCAATCGGACGACCCACAGACTGACTGGCGCATGAGCGACTATGCCGGCGTGCTGGCCGGGCTGCTCGACGCGCTCGATCTGGAGCGCGTGCACCTGGTCGGTCAGTCCTGGGGCGGCGTGCTGGCGCAGGAGTTTCACCGAAATCATGCCGATTGCGTGCGCTCGCTGGTCCTTTCCGACACGTTTCCGGGTGACGCCTGTCGTCCACAAGCCGAGCGGGATGCCAGTCTGCAGGGGCGTTTGCGAGCGCTCGAGACCATGACCCCGGCCGAGATGGCGACGTCACGCCTGCCGATGCTGGTCCCGGAGGGGACAGCGGATGACGTGAAGCAGGAGATCGAGTCGATGCTGGCGATGATTCGCCCGAGCGGCTACCGCCAGGCGGCCATCGCGCTGCACGACACCGATGAGCGAGACGTCCTCCCGACCGTGCGCGTCCCGGCGCTGGTCATCGCAGGCGAATTCGACAACGTCGTGCCACTGCACCTCTCGAAGCTGCTGGCCGACGGCATCCCCGGCGCGCGGATGGAGATCATTCAGGGCACCGGCCACCTCAGCAACCAGGAGAAGCCGGTGGTGTACAACCAGGTCGTGCGAGCGTTTCTCCGCGAACCCAATAGCGGGCAATGACGCGACCATTGCGCCGGAACTCCGTCAACAGATCAGGCGGGCAGTGGCGTTTCTATCGGAAGTTCGCGGGTGAATTGAGTTAGCTCTCCGAATAGGGTGCAGGAACGGTCAGACTTGTCGACCCGATCGACGCAGATAAAGACCCGGCGACGAAGCAGGCAGGTCAGATCCGGGCCCCTGGCTGGCTACCTGGAGCCGGACCGCATTCTGCCGGTGTTCGCCTTCGTGCTGAGCTTTGCGCTTTCCTTCGCCGTCTACTGGCGGGTGTTGGGCTTCTCCTATTTCCTGGACGACGCCTTTGACCTGACCCGTACCGAGCAGGAGAGCTTCTGGTCGCTCCTGTCACGACCGCTGCCCGGCTACGCCTACTACCGGCCGATCCCGTTCATGATCTGGAAGGCGGTCTATCGGCTAACCGGCCGCTACGACACGACGCTGCTGCATCTCATCCCGCTGCTGGCCCACGCCCTCTCCGGCTGGCTTCTCTTCATGCTTCTCTGGCGTCTGACCCGCTCGCGCTGGTCGTTGCTGCCGACTGTCCTGTTCCTCCTTTACCCCTTCAGCTACCAGGCGCTCGAAATCCTCGGGACGCTGGTCCACACGCTGGTAACGGCCGAGATCCTGGCGGTGCTGCTCCTCTGGTACGACGGCCGGACGATGCGCTCGCCGGTACGCCTCTTCTTCGCGGCGATCCTCTCTGGCGTGGCCCTCTGGACGCACGAGTACGGCGTCGTCATCCTGCCGCTGCTCATTGGCATCGAGGCACTCCTGTGGTTGCGTGAGCGCCGCGTGATCCGGCCGACGCTGTGGCTGATCCCTCCCGCGATCTTCGAGG
The DNA here is from genome assembly GCA_963728335.1 of uncultured Chloroflexia bacterium. Taxonomy (GTDB): domain Bacteria; phylum Chloroflexota; class Chloroflexia; order Thermomicrobiales; family Thermomicrobiaceae; genus CALAGB01. Next base: position 365,580 of record CAVSJP010000002.1, on the reverse strand, counting down.
GGCTCTATCTCTGGCTCTGGTTCACCATGGACAAGCCGAAGACCGAGCACCGCACCATCGCCGACGTCATCCACAACGTCGGCTTCTGGCTGGAGGGGTTCGCCTATCCGTTCACGCGCCAGACCGGCTGGCTCTTCGGGCGCGTGGGCGGTGACTCGGCGCGCGTGGTCGTGCCTATAGCGGTTCGTCGGCCTCCTGGCTGGAATGGCGGCCTATTTCGTTCGGCAGCGGTTCTGGCTGCCACTGATCGCGCTGGCGCTCGGCGCGATCGCCTTCGCTCCGGCGGCCGAGGCGCTGACCACGGAATACGTGCTGAACGGCCCGCGTCTGCTCTACGTCGTCGCGCCCGCTGCAGCGGTCTTCTGGGGTTTTCTGCCGTCGCTCCGCTTCAGCACACCGGCACGTACTCTCGTCTGGCGGGCCGTGACGCTGTTGCTCACGGCCGTCGTCCTGGTGCAGAGCCTCCTTTTCATCAACCGGCGCATGACGATGCTTGACTACGGCACGCAGGTCGCGAACGGCATTATCCGTGAGGGGGAACTCCACCCGAACGGCAAACTCCTGTTCGTCAACGTCCCGTCCTGGTTCGCGCCCAAGACGCAAGAGTTCCCGCTCGGCCACCTCGGCGTGCAGATCGAGCCGGACTACATCGGGCTGAGTCGCGTGATCTACGCGGGTTCGGGTGTTCAGGTCGACGCCGAGTCCTACTCATTGGCGCCAGACGTCTCTGGCTGGCGTTACGACTTCCAACCGCACGGTCCGGCGATCGACCACAACGCGATCGACGCCAAACTGCGGTCCGGGTCGACGCTGGTCGTCGTCGACCTCTATCACGATGCGCTGGCCGTCCGTGAGCCGGGCTCGATCACGCCGGGCCAGGCGGACCCTGACAGCGCCCAGGCAACCTTCGGACAGGGTCTCAATTTTCTCGGGAGCCGGATCACGCGCGACGGGGCTCTCGTGACGATCACCAGCCGCTGGTATGTCCGTGCCGCGCTGGACGGTGATTATCAGATCTGGACGCAGGTCCGCGACTCCTCCGGCAACCTGATCGTCGAGCGTAAGGACTACGCGCTCCGCGGTATGTCGCCGCCGCGGCTCTGGCAGCCGGGGGACCTGATCGAGGACCGGTTGGTGCTCGACTTCTCGCAGGTCGACGAACCGGGCCAGCTCCAGGCAAGGCTTGGTCTGGTCAGCACGGCGGATGGCGCGATGCTGCCGGTGTCAGGCGAGGCTGTGCGTTCACCGGGCTGGGTCGATCTGGGAGAGGTGCCAGCACCTCATTGACGGCGCGACATGGTGACCTGGAACTGGACCTCGCCTGGATCTTCCTGCCGAATCCCAACCAGGCAGGCGATATTCAAATGGCTGGCGACACATTGAACCTCTTCATAACAATTCCGCAACCTACAAAGAGTGCTCGGATTTGGTCCGACCAGTGGTACAGTAGCGACTGACCTGCTCCTGCATTCCTGCCCTCCCTTGACAATCCGTACCCGCGCGAGAGGACACTCGATGACCTCACCTGGCAGCATGCTGGCCTCCCCGGAGGAACGCTTCGGTTTTCGTATGGGCGCCGACCGTAAGCTCGTGCGCTGGGCCGACATGCTCCAGTATTTCCAGGACGTTGCCTCCAAGAGTGATCGCGTGCGCTACGAGCAGATTGGCGAGGCGACCGAGGGCCAGCCCTTCGTGCTGCTGACGATCTCGTCGGCGGAGAATCTGGGACGGCTGGAGGAATTTCGCCAGATCCAGAAGCGGCTGGCCGACCCGCGTGGACTCGCTGACGACGAAGCCGAGCGTTTGGCCGAGTCGGGCCGTTGCATCGTGCTGCTGACCTGCAGCATCCACGCGACCGAAGTCGGCGCGGTGCAGATGACGCCGGAGCTGGTCTATGAGCTCGCGACCACTGACGACGAGGAGATCCAGTCGATCCTGGACAACGTGATCCTGCTGCTGGTGCCCGTCACTCAATCCGGACGGCATGGAGCTGGTTGCCAACTGGTACGAGGAGACGCTCGGCACACGGGCCGAGGGGTCGCAGCCGCCGGAGATCTACCAAACCTACACCGGTCACGATAACAATCGCGACTGGTTCATGCTGACCCAGGTCGAGAACCGGTTGGCGGTAGAGAAGATCCAGAACGTCTGGCACCCGCAGATCGTGTTCGATCAGCATCAGATGATGCCGGACGGCCCTCGCTACGTGCTGCCCCCGTTCATCGACCCGTACGACCCGAACGTCGACCCGATACTGCAGTCGGAGATCGCCCAGATCGGCACAGCGATGGCCGCGGCGCTCAATTCGGCGGGCAAGCAGGGAGTCGCGACCGACATCATCTTCGATGCGTACTCCCCCTCGCGCGCCTACCAGCACTATCATGGTGGCATTCGCGTGCTTTCGGAGGCGGCAAGCTGCAAGATCGCGACGCCGATCCACCTGGGCGCGGTCGACCTCAAAGAGTCGCGCGGTTTCAACCCGCGGGAAAGCCGCTGGAATCACCCGAATCCTTGGAACGGTGGCGAATGGCGTCTGCGTGACATCGTCGAATACAACAAGATCTCGGCGCTGGCCTGCCTGAAGAATGCGGCCTCCTATCGCCACCAGTGGGTGCGCAACTTCTGGCATGTGCAGAAGCACGCCGTCGAGCGTGATACCCCCTTCGCCTTCGTCGTCCCGGCCGAGCAGCGAGACCCGGTCACGACCGCCGAGATGCTTCAGGTGCTGCAGGACGGCCTGGTCGAGGTTAAGCGAGCCCGGGCGCCGTTCACCGCCGCCGCGGTCGAGTACCCGGCCGGGACGCACGTCATCGAGATGGCCCAGCCCTTCAGCTCCTACGCCAAGACGCTGCTCGAGATTCAGCACTACCCCGATCTCCGGCTCTATCCCGGAGGGCCGCCGAAGCCGCCGTACGACATCACGGCGCACTCGCTGCCCCTCTACATGGGAGTCGAGGCGGTTCAGGTAGAGCACGCGTTCGAGGCTGATCTCGAGCTGGTCGAACGGGTCCAGCTGCCGGAAGGCAAGATCCGCGGCACGGACAAGTGCTTCTTCCTGCTGGGCTGCGAAACCAATGCGTCGGTGAAGGCCGTCAACCAGCTGCTGGCCTCCGGAGCGAACGTCGGCCGGGCGGTGGAGACGTTCCGGTCCCGTGACCAGGAATGGGCCCCGGGACCTATCTGGTCGACGGGGCGGACGACCGATCGGCTGAGGGAGATCGCACGGGAGACGCACGTCACCTTCGACGGCGTCGGCGAAGCGGCCGAACGCGCTCTTCCGGCGCTTGCGGCAGCCGCGCGTCGGTCTCTACCGGAGCTGGCGGCCGAACGCGATCGACGAAGGCTGGACCCGTTTTATCTTCGAGCGTTACGACGTCGACTTTGAAACCGTTGCGTGACTCCGACATGCGTCAGGGGAACCTGCGCTCCCGCTTCGATGTGATCATCCTGCCGCAGCAGTCGCCTCGCGAGATCCTTGAAGGCAACGATCCGAAGGTCTACCCGGCCGAGTTCACCGGCGGTCTCGGCGAGCAGGGAGCGGCCAACCTGCGCCGCTTCGTCCATGGCGGCGGGACGGTCATCGCCTTCGATTCGGCCTGCGACGTCGTCATCCGCCACCTGTACCTTCCGGTCGTCAACTCGCTGGAGAATATCCCGAGCGATGCCTTCTACAGTCCGGGATCGCTGTTGCAGCTCCTGGTCGACAACCGGCATCCGATCGGCTGGGGCATGGAGCGCGAGGTGGCGGCGCTGTTCGTCAACAGCCCGGCGTTCGATGTGCTGAACGGCGCGGCCACCGTGGCTCGCTACCCGCACACCGACCCACTCCTCTCCGGCTGGGTTCTCGGCGCGCACTATCTCCAGGGACGGGCGGCGCTCGTCGACGCGCCGGTCGGCGAAGGACACGCCATCCTCTTCGGCTTCCGGCCGCAGTTCCGGGCCCAGATGCGCGGCACCTACCGGCTGCTGTTCAACGCCATCTTCAGCGCCACGCTCAAGTGAGCCGGGACGAATCGCGTCCGATCAGGATGTTGTGGAAGAGCCAGTACGGGACGCGAAGGGCTGCCATCGTGACAGCCCAACGTCGCGCGTCGCGCTAGCAGCACCATCCGCCCGCCTGGATCACGCTGTTGTCGCAGCAGACCGAGTAGGTCACCGGGCCATCGCCCGGACAGCCGATTGGCTGCTGATCCGGCCCACAACAGTTGCCTGAGCTATCGGCGCCACTACTGTCAGTGGGGCAGCAGACCTGTCCAGTTCCCAGCGTGAAGGACGTGCACTGGTCGGTGGCCTTGGCGCAGCACGTCGCGCCACACTGCACGGTCCCGAGACCGCAGCACACCCCGTTCTGGTCGGGATCAGGACCACAATGGTGCGGGAAGTTACCAGGACAGCAGGTCGCGTCTGTTTCACAGCAGTAGAATCCGATGTCCGCGGTGCAGACCTCCATTTGGGGCCCGCATGGGTTCGAGCCACAGGTGGGCTGGCAGACCCCCCCACAGCAGACATTGCCGTTACCACAGCCGGCGCCGTCCGGCTGTCCGCTGCACTGGTTGCAACTATCTTTGCACGTTCCGCTACAGCATACCTGGTTGGTACCGCACGGGGTCTCATCGTCCGCCTCGACGCAGTGGCCGGTAGTTGGGTCGCACGTCTCGCATTCGCCACAGCTCACGTTCTTGCACAGATCCTGGCAGGCGCAGGTGACTGGGTTCTGCGTTTCGCCAGACGGACACGTGTTCGAGCACTCGCACTCGCAGGTTTCCTGGTTGAACGTCTTGCCCGGTAGGCAGGTTTTGGGCACGCACTGACACGATCGGTGCAGACAGGTCTGATTCGACGCGCAGACGACCCCACAGCCCCCGCAGTTGTCGTGATCGCTGGTGACATCGATGCACTGGTCTCCACAACACAGTTCCCCGTCGCCACACTCCACGTCCACACACTGTCCGCCATCACACGTCTGACACGTCCCGCAGGCGTGGTCGCAGCTACCGCAGTGCTTGGCATTTGCCTGCGGGTCGATGCATTGCCCGTTACAGATCAGACCCTGATCGCCACAGGTACATTGCCCGCCTTGACAGGTCTCGCCCGGCGCGCAGCTATGGCCGCAGGTCCCGCAGTTGCTGGAGTCACGCGTGAGGTCCACGCAGGCGCTGCCACAGCAGACCTCGCCGGTTACGCTCAGGCAGCCATCGCCGGACTCGCAGTCCTTGACCCACTGCCGGTGGAGGCGGTTCGCGGTGATCTGACAGCCGATACAGCCGACGAACAGCTTCGGATCCTGGCAGATGCTCTTGCAGTTGGTCGATTGATAGAGGAAAGTCTCCTTGAGAGCCTCTTCTTTGCATTTCCTGACACTGCAGCCGGGAGCCGCCGCAGTTGGCTGGTTGCTCGTCCGGACCGCGGCTGCGGCCACCAGCCCGCCGATCAGCCCCTTGAATACCTGACGGCGCGAGGTCGCCGTACCCAACGTGCGTGTCAGGTCGTCGAAACGCCAATTCTGCATGCCCAACCGCCTCTCATTCCCCGTGGGAGGGTAACCCCATCCCACATATACCGCCGCACCGTCGTGCTCCTGGCCGCATGCTGGCGGGGTGGGAGCGGGATCGAAGGGCCAGATCCATCCACCCTAGCAATCGGGCGTTATGTGGGCGTTATTTCTCCAGCGGGAACGGAGTGGCGTGGACTGCGACAGGTTGCCGACTCAGGAGTACGGTCTCGGGAGGGCCCGGTCGGAGTCCTTCAGCCGGTGTGCTGGCCCTTACAGCCCGCGTCGCTTCAGGAATCCGTGAACCGCCGCGTTCCAGCCGACCGGGTTCTCGACCGCCGAGGCGTGGTGTGTGTTCGGCAGGATGACGAAGTCCGAGCGCTTGAACTGCTGGTGCCACTCGTACGACAGCTCGATCGTCTTCTGCGGCTCGTTACCGCCGACGATGACCAGCGCGGGCACATCGAGTTGCTGGAGTTCGGGGAAACGCGGCCGCTGGTCCCACTCCAGAAAGGCGGACAGCACTTTGACTGCTGACTCACGCGTGCCGATTCCACCCTTGAGCGTTGCCAGGTAGCGTCCTACCTGCGTGGTCTCGAAGCCTTCAGCGATAGTCGGCGGCCCAACCTCTTCCCACTCGTACGAGCGAGGTTGGCGTACGATGATGCGCTCTTCCCGCTCCGCGCCGCTGATCTGATCCTCGAGCCACTTTCGGCCAAGCGGCCAGAAGTAGGGGACGGTGTGCCCGACGATCAAGGCCAGCGCGCGATTCGGATAGTCGAGCCCGAATTGCGAGGAGATGACGCCGCCGAGCGAGTTGCCACCGACGATTGCCTGCTCGATGTCGAGCGCGTCCATCAGGTTGCGGATGTCGCGTGCCATGTCGGCCAGCGTCCAGGGACCGGGCGGATCATCGGAGCGCCCCGTGCCCCGCCGGTCGAAGGTGATGACGCGATAGAACTGGGAGAAGTAGGGCGCCTGGAAGATCATCCAGCGCAGGTGATCGTGTCCGTGAAGGATCAGCGGTGTTCCTTCACCGACGCTTTCGTAGAAAAGTCCGACCCCTGCGGCATCCGCGTATGGCATCTCAGTTCCTCTCGGCGACTACTCCGGCGCGCGGCGGCTCGGTGTTTCGCGCCACGGCTCCAATGGCCTGCCTCGCTCGATATTCCTCGACTACGGAGAATAGTGCAATCGCCTGGTTACTCTTGCTCTGATGAAAACCGCCAACTGAGCATGATGCGGCCACGTTCCAGTCGATGCATCCATCGCGCTGATTCCGGTCGACTGGTCGGTCGGCACGTGAACCCCACGGTGCGCAGCGCAGTCGTTCGCACAGGTGTCGTGATGCGCATATGAGAAGAACTGTCAGCGATAGACGTCGTCATGACTACCGATGTCGAGCAGGGTGATTTCCTGCTCGGTGAGCTCGAGCGTGAGCACCACACGGTAGGAATACGTGATCCGAACTGCCCAACATCCGCTCAGTTGCCCACCCAGTGGGTGCAGCCGCAACCGGGGGTCGAACGGGTCGGCTTCGAGCCGACTCAACACATCATGAACTTCGTCCGCTAGGTCACGATGGCGGTTGAGGAACCTTCGGAGCTGGCGGCGAAAGGCGTTCGGCGCGATGAGGGTATAGCTCACTCGTCTTCAAGCGCCTCGTCGATAAGCGCCTGTGCACTCATGCGCTTGAAGCGACCAGCCTCGACGTCCGCTCGAGCATCCTGAATTCGGAGCAGCATCGCCTCTTCACGCTCGGCCATGAGCTCACGATACTGTTCCGTCGACATCACCACATAGCGGGGTTCGTCATGCTGAATGACCTGCACCGGGCCTTGCTTCAGTTCGTCGTCAACAGCGCTGATACCGCGTCGCTTGATCTCGCGCGCGGGAATCGTCGACATCTTCTGCACTCCTTTCGGTATTCATTTGGGTATCGTATCAGGTGCCGGTCTATCAATCAACGCCCGAAGTTGGGCGAGCCAGGAGCATAGTCGGTGGGACGACCAGGACCTACACCTCGGGTCCGACCGGGTTGGGGACGGTGATCGCCGAGGGGACGGTGGAGAACGTGTTCGGTCCCGCCGGGCTAGCCGAGCAGGTGGATGACAGCAGCCAGACGGCGCAGTTTGCCGGTGCCGATGCCCTGGGCAGCATCCGGCTGATCACAGACGGCTCGGGCACCGTGGTCGGGACAGGCAGCTGCAGCCCGTGGGGCGTGCCGGACAGCGGGTCGGTGACTTTGAACGGCTTTGGGTTCACGGGCGAGCATCTTGATCCCGAGTCCGGCTTCGTCTATCTGCGCCACCGCTACCTCGATCCGGCCACGAGTCGTTTCCTGACGCCGGACCCGTTGGGAGCGCTGGGTAGTGGCGTCAACCTCTACGCCTATGTGGGGAACAACCCGGCGACGTTGACCGATCCGAACGGGTTGGCCTGTAACCTCTGCGGCGAGCTTCCGCCCCCGGCACGCAGGGCTACAATCTCTACGCCCACACGGCTAACAATCCCACCACGTGGACGGATCTGGGCGGGCATGTTGTGCTGGCCGGTGCCGTTGGGGGATCGACCACGGTGGTCACCGGACCGATGGTGGTGGCGGCGGCCATGCAGATCGCCTACCGGTCAGCGGCGCTCTTGACGGCCGCGATCTGCAGTGTGCGCTCCTGCTTCGCTGGGACCGCCTTGCTGGTCCTCACCGTGGGGGTCCTGGTCTGCTTTCTTGATCTTGGCAGTGCCTGTTGGACGCAGGCGGTGTCTACCGCAGGGCTGTTTGCCCAGCACCGGCTTCGTCGACCTGCGGGCACGGCAGCTGGATCCCACGTTGGGACGCGTCCTCTCGGCCGACACGGTGCAACCCAACGCCCCCGGCACGCAGGGCTACAACCTCTACGCCTATGTGGCCAACAATCCCACCACGTGGACGGACCTGAGCGGGAACTCGGTCAGCGACGCGTTCGGCGTCGCGGTACTGCTGGGTCGGGCCTGCCTCTTCTTCTCCTGGTGCCGGGGTCCCCTGGCCGACGGGGTCCGGCGTATCGCGGTGCGCTCCAACGCGGGGGACTGGCGCATCGTTGCGGGCGGCTTCTCGGAGTCGGCCTTTGCCATCGTGGCCTGTGCGCTGGATGGCGCCTGTTGGAACGTCGCCCTGATGCTGAACGACCTGCTGCCGCGGTATGGCGGCGGGGTGGATACGGGCGCGGGACACCGAATGATCGGCGTCCTCATTTCCAGCCGGAGCGAGCCCTTGGTACCGATAACCCCGCTGCTCGGCCTTAGCGTGAGCGCGCTGTCTACCTGTCGGTGCTGTGCGCCTCGCGTTCCCGTAACTCGACGCGGCGGATTTTACCGCTGATCGTCTTGGGCAGGTCAACCACGAACTCGATCTCGCGTGGATACTTGTATGGCGCAGTCTGCTGCTGAACGAACGATTGAATGTCGGCAGCCAGCGCATCGGACGGAGTCTGGCCCGGCGCGAGGACGATATACGCCTTGACGACGTGGCCTCGGACCTGATCCGGGCTGCCGACGACGGCTGATTCCGCAACGGCTGGATGCGCTTGCAGCGCGCTCTCGACTTCGAACGGACTGATCCGGTATCCGGAGCTCTTGATCATGTCGTCAACGCGCCCGGCGAACCAGAGGTAACCATCGGCGTCGCATTCGGCCTGATCACCGGTGAAGTACCAGTCGTTGGCAAACGTCTGGTCGGTCAACGTCGGATCGCCCCAGTAGCTGGCGAAGACGCCAGGCGGGCGCGTGGGCGTGATCCGTACAGCGATATGACCCACCTCGCCGGGCGGCAAGCGCCGCCCCTCGTTGTCAACGACGGCAATGTCGTAGCCAGGGTTCGCCTTGCCCATCGAACCCGGACGCACCGGAAGTGGCTCCATGCTACTCGCCACGATGCCGATCTCCGACTGCCCGTAGCACTCGCGGATCGTCATGCCGGTTGCCTGGCGCCACGCGGCCTCGACCTCGGCGTTCAGCGGCTCACCGGCGCTCATGCACAGGCGCAACGAGCGGGGAGCGAACGCGGAGAGGTCCTCGAGAATCAGCATGCGATAGATCGTCGGCGGCGCGAAAAACGAGCCGATGGCATAGCGCTCGAGCAGTTCGAGCGTGAGCCTGGGATTGAACCTGCCACGCGCATCCTGGATGAAGAGCGGCGCGCCGATGGACCACCCACCGAAAAGGCTGATGATCGCTGCGGCCCAGCCCGTATCGGCGAGGAGCCAGATCATGTCGCCGCGAGCCAGGTCCTTCCAGGCGAGACCTGTCACGGAGAGACCCAACGGAAAGGTGTGTGGCTGCAATACCATCTTTGGCTGGGAGGTCGTGCCGGAGGTGAAGTAGATCATGCAGGGATCGTCGCTACGCGTCCTGACCGGGTCGAAGATGGGAGTGGCATCCTGCAGCGCGGTCTCGTAGTCAACCCAGCCCGGGCGGCTGCCGCCGACCACGACGGGAAGATTAAGCGTCGGACAGGTGCGGGCGATCTGATCGACTCGCTCCGCGACATCGCCGAACGTGATGATCCCCGTCGCTCCGCAGCGTTGAATCCGTCTTTGGAGATCACCGGCCGTCAGCAGTGGAGTACCGGGAACGGCGATCGCACCGAGTTTCATCAACGCCAGTAGCGACTCGATCCACTCTGGGATGCGTGGTAAGACGATGAGCACTCGATCTCCGGAACCGATCCCACGCTGTCGTAGCATGCTCGCCAGGCGGTCGGACCGCCGCGCGAAGTCGGCGAAGGTAATCGAGCGCTCGGTGCCATGCTCGTCGATGTGCAGCATCGCCACCCGGGTCGGAGCGGCCGCCCAGCCGCCAACCGTGTCGACCGCGAAATTGTAGAATTCAGGCACCTTCCAGGTGAACGCGTTGCGAAGATCGTCCCATTCTTTCAACCCGGGGTTGATCGAACTCACCTGCACCATCGTGAATCTCCTCGTGCCGCTCTTCATCCAGGCCGTACAGTGAAAGAAATATGACGGGAATGCCCGCTGCCCGCATCGCGAGAACTACGGAATTTGGATGACGGAAGGCATCAGTATTGTCTGCAGCACGGGCGGTCACGCGAGGTCGTGTCGGACTGCCCAAGCGGCTGCCGCTGCTCGTGAACTTACGCCGACCTTGTTGAGGATGCTCGCGACATGCGAGGAGACTGTACGCACGCTGATGAAGAGCGCGTCGGCAATCTCGCGGTCGGTTGCGCCATCGGCGATGCGACGGAGCACGTCGAGTTCGCGTTCGGTCAGCCCGTACCTCGGATGAGTGTCAGCGGCAACTTCAATCGCGGTGGGCTGTTTCTGGTCCAGCGCAAGGACAACCGCTTGTTCGACGTTGAGCGCGTACGCCTCGTTCCAGACATCGTCGAACCGTCCGTCTCCGATCGCCGCACGTAGTGTTGCAATGGCCCCCTCGTGCCTGGCGCGTGCCGGTGGAGGGAGGGGTGTGCCAATCGCTTCGGACAGCGCGTCGGCCGCAGCATACAGTTGCACCGCACGCTCATGGTGATGGTTTGCGGCAGCTATGCTGGCCAGCCCGCGGAAGCAGCTCGAGATCCCGAGTGAGCCGCCGTGATCGACGAGCAGCGCCAGGCTGTCGCGATACACCTCGTTTGCCCGTTCGTAGTCGCCACGGTCACGCGCGAGGCGGGCCAAGTTGATCTGGACTAGTCCGATGCCGTACGCATTTCGCACGGCTAGCTCCTCCGCGAGCGCGGCCGCGGCAAGTTGATCGGCCAACGCATAGTTTCCACGGTGATAGGCGACCTGACTGAGCCCGTGCAGTGCGAATCCAGCCAGCACCCGGTCGCCAAGCTGGTGGTGGAGTGCTAATGCTTGGTGCAGCGATTGCTCGGCGGAGTCAAAGTCTCCCACGTCGTCGGCGACAAGCCCTCGCATGACGAGTATGTCAGCGAGCCACGCCGGAGGGATCTCTACACGTGGAGTGGCGAAGACGTGTTCGGACAACTCGGCCGCACGAAGGTGATCGCCCTGTGCCCAGGCGAGATACGCCTCGATGCCGAATACCGCTGCGTGGGCCAGCGGCGACCTGTGGTTCGTGCTTTCCCGCGCTCGTTCGCACCATTGCCGGCCCTCGCTGAGATGTCCACGCTGATGCCAGAATCGTCCGAGCCAAAAGATCAGTTGGTGACCCCGCTCGATGTCGCCACCGTCAATCGCCCAGGCAAGCGCGGTGCGCAGGTTGTCGTGTTCTGCTTCCAGCCTGCGCACGGCCGATCGCGACTCTGGTCCGAGTATCCGGTGGTAGCCCCACTCAGCGAGGCCCAGGCACCAATTGAGATGCCTGCGTTGGATGTCGCGCGCCTCTCCGCTTCCATCAAGTTCCTCGGCCGCGAACTCGCGGATCGTCTCCAACATCCGGAAGCGAGGCTCACCGTCCGGCTGCTCGACCAGACTCTGCTCGACCAGCGCCGCCATCCCGCCGAACAGCCCGCTGTCCAACATGTCTTGCACCCCAGTGTCGATCACGATCCCAGCGGCTTCCAAGGTCCAGCCACCGGCGAAGACGGCCAAGTGACGGAAGAGCTGCTGCTCAGGCGGCGGCAGGAAGTCGTAGCTCCAGGCGATCGTGGAGCGCAACGTCTGCTGTCGGGTCGGCAGGTCTCGCGCTCCGCCGGTGAGCAGCGTCAACCGGTGATCCAGCCGTGCCAGCAACGCGTGCGGCGGCAACAGCCGGATGCGCGCGGCCGCCAGTTCGATCGCCAGGGGAAGCCCATCCAGCCGGGCGCAGATGGCGGCGACCGCGGCGGCATTGTCGTCGGTTAGCGCGAACTCCGGCCGAACCGCCCGCGCTCGCTCGACAAAGAGCTGGACCGCGTCACTGTCGCCGATGGCCTCCAGGTTCGCAGCCGCGCGGTCGGGCAGGGCGAGCGGCGGGACGGGGAACTCGTGCTCGCCGGAGAGATGCAGCGGCCAGCGACTGGTGATCAGTAGCGTCAGCCGCGGGCAGACGGTCAGCAGGCAAGCCAGCTGCGGACCAGCGTCGCTGACCTGCTCCAGGTTGTCGAGGACGAGCAGCGAGGGCCGGTCGTACAGGGCGGCGATCAACCGTTCGACGACCGGCACACTGCCGGCCTCGGCGATCTCCAGGGCCTGGGCGATAGTCGGGATCACGAGGGTGGGCTCGCTCAAGGCCGCCAAGCCTACGAACGCCACTCGTTCGACAGCGGTGGCGGCATGAGCCAGGGCCAGCGCGAGGCGCGTCTTGCCGACGCCGCCCGGTCCGGTGAGGGTGACCAACCGCACGGCGGGATCGCGCAGCAGTTGACCGACGGCCGCCACTTCGCGCTGGCGGCCGAGCAGCGCGGTGAGCGGTGCTGGGATGCGTGCCTGAGGATAGTCGGACGACAAGTCGGGCATGCTCGCTCTTCCAGCAGTACGAAGGAGACTGCTCAGATCATCGCTGTCCGCGGACGACTCGTCAACGGGCCATCCTCACGAACCTGGTCTGCGTAACGGCGGAGTTGACCCGAAATCGTGGAGACTTGAACACTTGGGCATGCACGTCTTGAAGTAGGGCGAGCATTTTCCCACATCGGGAGCGGAGCCATCAGCTGGATCTGTGCATGCTCTATGGCCCGGAGCTTCTCGCCTGGTCGAGGAGCGGCTGGTTCTTCATGACCGCGCCTGGCAGCCCGGAACGCTCGCTCCAGGGTGACATGTCGACGACAAACAGCCGCAGGAGAACGTGCAGGGTGCCATGAGCCCGGCGCGTCGTTTGGTCGGTTTCGCTCGCGCCACACTCGATATAGGATGGACTCGGCAACGAATACCGCTGAATCTGGCAGCGCGCGTTCATCAGGCTGGAGAGGAACTACATGGCTCGATTTACCTGGCCCGACGGTAAGCAGGTGGCGGTCGCGCTGACCTTCGACGCGGATGGTGAGACGATCCCGCTGGTGATGGACAAAGAGCGAGGTAGCCGACCGGCTGACGCTCATTTCGACCGGGGTCTACGGCCCAACCGTCGGCGTGCCGCGCATTCTCGACACGCTCAAGAAGTACGACATCAGCGGCACCTTCTTCGTGCCCGGCTTCACCGCCGAACTCCATCCGGAGATGATCGAGCGCATCACCGGCGAGGGGCATGAGGTCGGCCACCACGGCTACCTGCACGAGCGCCCGGATACCCTCTCGGACGAGGAAGAGGAATCGGTCCTGGTGCATGGTATCGAGGTTCTTGAGCGCCTGACGGGCAAGAAACCGGTTGGCTATCGCTCGCCGGCCTGGGAGCTGAAACCGGGCACGCCAGGCCTGCTGAAGCGCTACGGCTTTCGCTACGACACCAGCCTGATGGGGAACGACATCCCTTATCTGGTCGACACGCCCTCGGGCGACCTGCTCGAACTGCCGATCCAGTGGATTCTGGACGACTACCCGCACTACACGACCCAGGTCGGTATCTCGAGTCCCGACAAGGTCTTCGAGGTCTGGTCGAGCGAGTTTGCCGGCTATCACCGCTACAACGGTGTGTTCATTCTGACGATGCATCCGTTCGTCAGTGGTCGGCCGTCGCGAGTATTGATGCTGGAGCGCTTGATCGAGTACATCAATGGCTTTGATGGGGTCTGGTGGGCGAGCCTGGAGCAGATCGCCGATCATTGTCTGCAGCAGCAGGATCTCCAGCGCTGGTCGGCGCCCGACCTGAAGCAGCTCATCGCCGAACATAACGCGCCGTAGCGAACGAGGCGACGTCGAGTTCAGGGGGACGCGGATGGCGCCGGGCTCGGACTTGGGCTCGGCGTCGCTGTTGGTGGTTTCATGGTGTCGAGCTTGGTCAGCGGAATGACCAGCAGCTGGAGCTCGACGGCCTTGTTCAGCTTTGCGGCAACCTTTTTCTGGATGTTCGTTGCCTCGCTGTAACTGAGGTCGCGCGGTGTGCGCACGGTTGCCACGATCTGTACGTGATCTCCCTCGGGGTGAGACTCGAATCCAACCAGACTCGAATCGGGACTCACCTGTTGGAGTTGATCCGTCAGGGTCTTCCGGATGTCCAGATTCTCTTTGGCCGTGGCGGCGATATTCACCGCGAAGCCGACGAGTGGCACCGTGACGACAATCACCATGGCCCCCGAGACGAGAAACGACCTGGAAAAGATCGCGCGCCGCTTCGCATGGCGGAACGGTCCAAAGCCCATGGCGGCGAAGACAAGGCCGCCCGCGAAGATGATCGCGACCAGATTCGAAAGAAACAGGAGCAGCGCGCCCTGGTAGACGTCCGATCTGCCCTGCGAGAGTCCAATCCCCGCCACACACAGCGGGGGCATCAGCGCGGTGGCGATGGCGACTCCGGGCAGTGTGGCGGACAGCTCCGGTTGGACGATGGCATACGACGCGGCGGCGCCTCCCGCCAACGCGATGGTCAGATCGAACAGCGTCGGCTGGGTGCGACTGATAACTTCGGTTGGGAGCTGCGTGAGGAAGTTGAACTGGCTGGTCGAGACGAGTTGCCCGAGAGCGGTGCTGAGGCCAACTGAGATGGCGACTCCGGCCACGATTGCGGCGATGGCACGGCCGGCTCGGCGCCCGTCACCACGGACCAGGGCCAGGGCGAGCGCCAGCACCGGAGACATCAGCGGCGCGATGAGCATGCCGCCGATGACCACGGCGCCGCTATTCAGGACCAGTCCGAACGTCGCGATGATGCAACTGAAGATGGCGAGCATGATGAAGTCGCGGGTGACACGCGCGGCGTGGGCGATCTCGCGGACGACTTCGGCCTGGCGCGTTTCGGTGATCGAGCCGAAGACACGATTCAGCAATGCACTCATCCACATGACGCAGCCAAGATCACCGGACCCTCCCCACCTTGAACGATCCATCGTGCGCCGGTGTTGCCACACGCAGAGCCGCGCCCGAGCTACCTGCAATTGTACGTTGGGATTCGGACAAATCGGGTGCCGAGTCGTGTGCGTGTCGATCAGGCGGAGTCATACGACCCTGCACCATGCACGCTCTACCCGCTGATGACGTCAGGTGCGTCAAACCTGCACGACGTGCTCTAAGGACGGTGGAACACGATCTGGACGTCCTCGACCGTGACGAGCCCCTTGCCGATCATGGCGTCGAGTTTCGGAATCACCGACTCGATCGTCTCTCGCGTGTCGATGGCCGTGATGATCACCGGCAGGTCGTTCGACAGGCGCAGGATCTTGATCGTGTGAAGTTGTTTGTCGGCTCCGTACCCAGCCGTTCCGTGTGAGACGGTCGCGCCGGAGATGCCCTCACGGTGCATGAGCTCGAGGATCGCTTCGAAGAGCGGTTTGTGCTCGTAGCGGGCTGAATCACTGACGTAGGCGGTGAGTTTCACGGCGGGTGTGACGTTCATGTTAGACCTCCCATTATGCGCGCGATGACGAGGCCGACGTAGGCGGCAAATAGACCGACTGCCAGTTGTCCAGCCATGTTGATCACAAGCCGGACGACCTCGCCGTCCTGGAGCAGGCCAAGATTGTCGTAGCTGAAACTCGAAAACGTGGTGTAGCCGCCCATCAGACCAACCGCGAGAAGCAGGCGAGCCTCGCCCGAAAGTGCGCCGCGTTCCGACAGTCCCAGAATGATGCCGATGATGAGCGAGCCGGTGGCGTTGACGAAGAAGGTGCCGGCCGGAAACGCCGGGCCGACAAGCGACTGAGCCCAGCCGCCGATCAGATAGCGCCCGGCGGCGCCAATTGCTCCGCCGATGGCGACTAGTAACGTGTTCATCGGTTCGGGCGAGACTGCCTTTCCGTCCACTCGATCTCGACCGCGTCGTCTCTCCCGCGCGACGCGCACGCCAGGTCGCGGGACCATTGTCACGATAGCGCAGTACGAACATGGATGCCAGGGGCGGATTAGTCAGGACGATGCTATCGTTGTACATGACATTGCCACGTGCGACAGTACATTGAACAGACAAATGGCGAACGGTCCGTACCGGATGACGAGCGAGTCAGTCCACTCGCGTGAGCCGATCTTGGAGGAGGTGGATCTGTGGCGTTTGCCGCCGATAGGAAGATGGCTCCGGGGCCGCTCAAGGTTGAGAAGGCGTACCAGGAGCTGCGACGCATGATTATCACGCACGAGCTTCGTCCGGGCACGCCAATCGACGAGCGTGAGCTGATCGAACGGATCACCACCGGGCGCACGCCACTGCGTGAGGCGATGCTCCGCCTGGCACATGAACGCCTGATCGTACGGTCTCCGCGTCGTGGCGCCTGGGTTAGTCACCTGTCAATCCACGACATCCAGCAACTCAACGAAGTCCGTGTTCTGGTCGAGCCGCCACTTGCCCGGCGTGCGGCCATGATGATCACTCCGACCGACGCCGAGCAGCTACACGCGCTCCTTGACCACGTCATGGACTCGGTGGAGAAACGCGACTTTCCTACAATCGCCGTTGCGGATCTTGATTTCCACGTGCAGCTCGGCCGGATTACCGAGAACGAGTATCTGACGAATTTCTCCCTGGAGATCAACACCGCGCTATTGCGCTACTGGCGCCTCTCCTTCCAACTCGAGGATTCCGGCAAGGTCTGGCACGACTCGCACATGAATCTCCTGCAACTCATCGAGTCCGGCGATCCGGATGCTGCCGAACAGGAAGCGCTGCGCCACATTGCGGTCTACCGCCAGCGGATGCGCTCGGTCGTGTTCTAACTTCTTCCTCCTGCTGCCGGAATCGATTGCCCCATTATTGCCCCATTGGTGTAGAAACCTCACCGATCGTTGGCGAATCGGCGACAATGGTGTCGTCGATTGTTTGCACGTGGTCAGGGTATCAACCGGAAGTTCAGCCAGGAGGAGGTCGTCGTGGCCGGGCATGAAATGATCGGAACAGGCAGCAGTCCAGACGTCGTGATCGTTGGCGGCGGCATCATTGGCTGCGCCACCGCCTATGAGCTTGGTCGGATGGGGCTTTCGGTCGTCGTCGTCGAGCGGGGAGCGGTCGGTCGCGAAGCTTCGGGCGCCGCGGCGGGGATCATCTCTCCACCATCGTCGGTCGATACTCCACGCGTCAAGGCCGAGTTGACCGCGGAATCGATTCTGGCTTACCCGGACTTCGTCGAGCAGATCGAAGCTGAGACCAGCAGCCGGACCGGCTTTCTGCTCCGCGGCGAGTTGACCGTGGCGCTGACTGAAGAGGAGGCGGGCGACCTGGCGGAACTGGCCGACTGGCAGGAGGGACTGGGGTTTCGCGTCGAGTGGCTCAACGGGGAGGATGCCCGGGCGCTGGAGCCGGTTCTGCCACCCAGCGTCCTCGGTGGCGTTCTGGTCCATGAAGCCGCCAGCGTCTTCACCTACGACTTGACGCGCGTCATCGCCGAGGCCGCCCGGCGCGCAGGAGTCGTGATTATTGAGCACACGCCGGTGACGGGAATCATTGTGGAACGAGGACGCGCAACCGGCGTTCAGACGCTGGATGGCGTGATCTCGGCTGGTCAGGTGCTCCTGGCCGCCGGAGCCTGGACGGCCCAGGTTGCCGGAACGGCTGGAGCCTCGATTCCGGCGATGCCCTCCAAGGGCCAGATGCTGGCGATCGCCAACGCGCCCGTGATGCCGCACGCGATCATTGGCCGCTACGGTGGCGGACACCTCGTGCCACGGACAGACGGAACGGTCGCGGTCGGCGCGACCAAGGAGCGGGTCGGCTTCGACAAGCGCGTCATGGCCCGCAATACCCAGTGGAACCTGGCGCTGGTCGCGGAACTGGCTCCGTCGTTGCTGGACGGCGAAATTACCTCGATGTGGGCCGGATTACGACCCGGTTCGGCGGACGACCAGCCCATCATGGGACGCGTGCCGGGTATTGACCATCTCTGGGTCGCGACCGGCCATTATCAGACCGGCATCCAGATGGCGGTCATCACGTCCCGGCTGATGGCGGATGCCGTCGCGTCCGGGTCACCCGACGCGCGGCTCGAGCCGTTCGCACCTGGGCGGTTCAGCTAGACGGCGCGAACAGAGCCGGTGTTGATCGCGCTTCTCTCGACCATGTTTTGACAGTCTGTTGACAACCCTTCGCGACAATGGCGAGGAACGTCGCTCCGTGTGTCGCAACAGGTGTTGCTACGGGAAGACAATTCGCGAAGGAGGCTAAAAGATGGGTATGGCACTCATAATGGAGTTCCATAACTGGACGATCGACCAATACGAGGCCGGGTTCGCGGCGTTAGACCTGGAGAAGAATCCGGCACTGGGCCAGATCTTTCACGTGGCCGGTCCGTTCGATGACGGGGCTCGAGTCGTCGATGTCTGGGACTCACAGGCATCGTGGGAAGCGTTTCAGCGTGATCGTCTGCGCCCGGTGATGGAGCGGCTCAACGTCCCGCCGCCCGCCGTCACCGCATGGCAGGTCCACAACGCTCAGTCCACCGGATGATCGCGTAACAATTGGGAACCAGTGTGCGGTACGGCGGGTCGTATAGTCCGGCTCGATGCGAGATCTGTCAGAGCAGTTCGGCGACTCGGCCCGCCGCTCGTTCGGTTGCTCCGGGCTCGAAAGGGAGATAACCGCTGGTGTCCGCGCCGAGGTTCGAGAGGATGGCTCCGGCCATGGTTGCGGCGTCGAGCGTGTCGAACTCCAGGCGGGTACCGGCCCCGTAGCGTTCCAGCCGGTGGGTGACATGATAGACCTGCTCGCAGTGATCGCGAATCGGCACGTAGATGAATGGCCGCCGGTTGAGGGTCAGCTCCATCGTGGTGCTGAGCCCTCCCTGAACCACCGCCAGGTCACAGGCGGCCAGGTGCTCGTAGAGGTCGTGGACGTAGCCGCGAATTTCAAGTCCATCGGGCCGCGGTAGCTGTTCGGGGTCGATGCGTGGCCCCGTGACCACCACGCCACGTACGTCGGGGCGGTCCCGGTGAACCAGCGGCCAGGCCGCGATCACCTTGCGCAGCAGCGCTTCGCCCACCCCAGTGCCGCCCACAGTGATCAGCACCGTCGGCTGGCCCGGCACATAACCGAGCCGGGTCTGGAGCGTGCGTCGATCGGCGAAGTCAGCCGGGTCGAATGGCGTGACGTAGCCGACCGCCTCGAAATGCTCGCGCGTCCATGCCGGGATCTCTGGGAGATCAGGGCCGAACCGTTCCGGCAGCAGGTCATCGTAGGTGCCGAAATAGAGCGCGCGATCCCGGACAGAGGGGAATCGTTCCACCTGCTCGATCATCTGCTGGTTGTAGTCGGCGGTGAGGACCGCTTCGCGTGATCCAGCTGAGCGGTCCATCGGCACCCAGCCAACGAAATCGGTCATGAAGACGTAGGGCGCGCGCTTGAGTTCCGGATTCTCGTGGAGGTAATGATCGATCTCCCACGATTCGTCGCCGATCCAGAGGTCGTAGGGTGTTTCACGCACGGTGTCCAGAAAGACCATGAAATTTGCCAGGAGAATCTCGTCCATCTCACGGAATGCCTGGAAGCAATGGAGATGGTGCTCGTGCGCCGATCGCTCCCAGTGCGTCGCTTCGCTGGCGAGCTGACCACTGCGCGGGTGGATGCGTTCACCCACCTCGGCCAGAACGCGCATGACCGGATCTTGCGCCAGCCAGTCGATCTCGATCTGCGGGACCTGGCGGCGCAGTTCCCGCGCGATTGCCAAGTCTCGCTGGACGTGTCCGAGCCCGATCGGACTCGACACGAAGAGGACGCGCGGCTGGACGCGGGAGCGGGCGACCGTCCAGTGGCGGCGGACCCGCTCTGCCGGACCCAGAAACGCGTCGATCTCCCGGTTGATGCGAACGGGCTGGCGCGCGTGAAGCGCATGCGAACCGTCCTCGATCGTGACGTAGCCGAAGTCTGGACGTCGCTCGGACAGGTCGTTCGTGCTCTCAATGCTGGCGACCCGGTCCTGATCGCCGTGAATCAGCAGAACCGGACAATGGACCCGCTCCAGGACGTCATCAGTCGAGAGTTTTGGCAGTAAGGCGGGGTTCGCCACCGACTTCTCGAGAATCTCCGGCGTCGTCTCTTTTGCCCAGGAGACTAAGTCGTCGAATTGCTTGGTCGAGTGGCGTTCGCTGCATACCTCCCCGAAGAAGAACTCGAGCCAGCCGTCGTAGTCTTCGCGCCAGTAGTTGGCGTTGCGTTTTTGCCAGCCCTCATAGTGATCGCGCGGTTCCCAGAATGAGCTGTCGTCCGCCAAACTCCAACCGGGTCTGGCGGGCGCGATCAACACGAGGCGCTTCATGCGCTCCGGGTAGCGCGCCGCCATCCAGAGGCCGAAGGCGCCGCCCAGGGAGAATCCAACGACATCAGTACGGTCGACCTCGAGATGATCAAGTAGGCCGATGCCATAATCGATGACCCGATCAACTTCGAAGGCCCGCCGGTTGGTCGTTCGCTCTCCGCCGCCGATGCCGGGCGGATCATAGGCGATGACGCGGCGGGTGCGCGCGAGATGCGGGATCTGCATCTTCCAGTGGCGCAGTGGGGCGATCTGCCAGGATGGCAGCAGCAGGACCGGTGAAGCGGCCGGATCGCCGTACTCCTCGAAATAGATATCGAAGTCGTGCAGGTGCACGTTACCGGACCTGCGCGGCTCAATTGCTCGCATGCTCTACCTCACCAGATTCTCCACCCGCGCACTCTCCGGGTTTCCGAGCGCGATGGCGATGGCTCGCTCCAGACTCATGTCAGATGGGGTGGGCGCGGAATCGTCAATGGCTGGCAAGGTAACGGAGCGACCGTGCTCCTCGCTCAGGCGCTGGACGTTCGCGATCATCGACGGGCTGCTGGTCGGATGCGCGGCGACACTCGCCAGGATCGCCAGGGCTGGATCATCTTCGCCTCGCGCCAGCATGAGTTCCGCCACCTCGACCAGCGCGTCCAGGACCAACGGATAAGCGCGCAGTGCGCGGGCGATCTGAAGCGCTTCTCGGAGTCGCGCCTCCGACTCGCCGAAGTCGTTCATACGACGCGCGACGATCCCGAGTTGCGTCAGCGATTGGGCGGAGCCCCACAGATTATTGAGGGAGCGGCGAGTCCGCAGGCTGGACTCATGCAGGCGGCGGGATTCGTCGTAGAGTCCGCGCATGCTGGTAATGATGCCCAGGTTATTCAGGGCAAAGGCTTTGCCGCGGGCGTCGCCGATTTGATCGAAGATCTCAAGACTCTCTTTGATCAGTCGTTCTGCCCGGTCCTGGTCCCCCAACTGAGATTCGACCATGCCGAGATCGTTGAGGGAGTAGGCGGTGATCCAGCGATCTCCATCATTGCGCGTGAGCGCCAGACTCTCTTCGAGGATCGCCCGCTCCTTGCGATGATCCTCTTCGGCACGAGCTTTCATGGCCAAGAAGTTCAAATTCAGACTGACGTCGGCGTAGTCACCATACCGCCGCAGGATCTCGTTGCTGCGGTGCAAGAAGCGCTCGCTGTCCATCAGATCCCCGATGCGAAGCGTCGTCGAGGCGAGGCGCGACATGGCGAGGGCCAGAGCGACCTCCGCCTGCTCCCCCCTCGCCTCGAGGATTGTGATGGCTTCTGACTGCAACGTCCAGAGCTCGTGATAGCGTCCCATGACCTCGTAAGAGAGCCAGACTGGAACGAGTGTTTCGAGAATGTTGACCCGTTGTTCACTCACAGCCCAGCGCCAGGCGGCGCGAATGTTCTCGGTTTCGATCGCCAGGTCGCCCAATGCGTCCAGGTGGCCGCTACCTTTGAGGCGCTGTTCGCATTCCAGGAGAAGTGCCGCGTAGTAGCGCGCGTGTGCGTTGCTGGCTGCCTGATGTTTTTCCGGCGCTTCGGCGAGTTTCGCGGCGCCGTACTGGCGCAAGAGTTCATGAATCTCAAAGCGCCCCTGGGGGCTGCGGTTCAGGAAGGACTTACTCATCAGCGCCAGCAGGACCGGAAGTGCGGCGTGGGTAATCCGTTCCGCCGCGTCCTTCTGGAATCCGCCTCGAAAGACGGAGAGTTGCATAAAGACATTGCGTTCATTCTCCGACAGCAGTCTCCAGGAGTGATCGAACGCGGCCCGCATGCTGCGGTGGCGCTCGGGAACGTCGCGCAGCGAAGTGCTCAGGAAATCGAGGCTCTGTTCGATTTCAGCGGCGATCTCCTGGCAGGTGAGGAGTGGGGTCCAGGCGGCGGCCAGTTCGATGCCGAGCGGCATGCCGCCGACCAACTCGCAGGTGCGGATGATGGCCGGAAAATCGGCTGCCCTGAGCTGAAAGCCGGCGCTCGCGCGCTGGGCGCTTCGCACAAAGAGTTGGACCGAACTCGACCGGCCAATACTGCTCGGCTCATCCATGATCGACGGGATGTCGAGTGCCTGCAGGGGAACCACATGCTCGCCATAGAGGTTGAGCCGCTCACGCGACGTCACCAGCACCTGGACGGTGGGAGCCTCGGTCAGGATGTCTGATACCAGACCAGCGCCCGCGAGCAGATGCTCGAAATTGTCGAGCACCAACAGCAGGTCCATCTCGCGCAGATGGGAGAGGAGTTGCTCGCGCGGGTCGCGACTCCCATAGGAGGTGAGGGATAGCGCGTCGGACAGGACTTGAATCAGGGATTCAGCGGACGACGTGCCCGCCAGCGGCACAAAGCAGGCGCCGTCGCGAAACGATTTCTCCTGGTCGTGGGCCAACCGTAACCCCACGCTCGTTTTGCCGATGCCACCCGGGCCGGTCAGGGTGATCAGCCGGTGCTGCCCACTGGCCATCAGCGACGCCAGATCGCTCAGGAGCCGTTCTCGGCCAACGAGCGCGTTGACGGTGCCGGGAAGCTGTGACACCGTCGCGGATCGGTCCGGAACCGAGGTCGTCGACCTGGTCGTCTCGAGTTCTCCCCGCTCAATCTCGTCCCGAAGCCGAATCGTCTCCTGCTCGACGCCGGCTCCGAGTTCCTGTTCCAGGATCTCGCGAACGCGGTCGAAGTGCGCCAGCGCTGCCGGGCGCTGGCCGGTCTGTGCCAGGAGTCGCATCAGCCTCCGGTGGTTGTCTTCGCGCCAGGGATCAAGCTGCAGTAGCCGTCGCAGATAGGCGATGGCGCGTTGGTGTTCCCGTTGCTGTTCGAGCTGATCGACGAGGCGTTCGAGCGCGTCGACGACACGTTGATGGAAATGCTCGCGCCGCACCACCACCCATTCCTCGAACTCCGGTGTGTCCGCCAGTGAGATCTGCTCGAGAAACGGGCCGTGATAGATCTCGACTGCCTCGATGAGCCAACCCAGGCAAACCTGGCAACTCTCCTGATTACGGTGGGCGTGCTGGTCGATGTTGTCGAGCAGCGTGCGGAAGCGCTGAATATCAATCGAGCAGTCGGCGCCGGGGCTCAGCTGAATCGAATCGCGCGAGGAGAGGAAGACCGGCTCGACGAGATCGCGATCGTCGATCGACCGGCGCAGGCTCCAGAGTGCCTGGTTCAGGTTGTGGCGTGCGACCGATTCATCCTGGTCGGGCCAGAGCAGGCCAGCCAACACCGCACGTCGGTATGGACGATCCGACTCGGTTGCGAGGTAGGCCAGAAGGGCCTGAACCTTGTCGTAGGCGAATTGGACCGGGGTGTCATCGTCGCGGGTGCATTTGATCGGGCCGAAAAGCGAGAGTGTGAGATGCGGCATGGTGGACTCGCTTCTTTCTGCGGAAGAGCTTCGATTGTCCAACCAGTCGTAGCTCAAGAATGACACGTCCGGCTTCGCTGTGCAACAAGCCATTTGACAGTCTTTTGACGGTCTGTTGACTCGCGCCCGCTAATCTCGCGGTATCGCGATAGGGATGGAGTGACATCCCCACATAGGAGAGGGGACGTCGCGGACCAGAGAACTGAGAGGGGTAACGTGCTGCAAGCGTGTTTCTGTGGATGGACGGGCGAGGTCGAGGACCAGCGAGTGACCTATGTTGGCGACGGGGAACTGGCGCTCGAATGTCCAAATTGCGGGCGTCACGACCGGCTGGAGTGGATTTCACCACACCTCCGCGAGGCCCTGCTCCGCGTCGCCGCCGAGCGCGCCGCCGACGTCGTACCGACCGATTTCGTGGCGCGGGCCGACTCGTTGATCGGCAGCGTCACATCCAGCTGACAGGAACGGTCTACACCCCGACATGGTCTTGTTGGGAACGTCAAACGTCCGCGTCACGGCGCGGAGGAAGGGATCAGACCAGATGCCATTTGTTTCCATCAAGCTGATCGAAGGCGTCTTCACGAACGAGCAAAAACAGCAGATGATCGACCGCGTCACCGATGCCATGCTCTCCATCGAAGGTGAGAACATGCGGCCCGTCACCTGGGTCGTGATTGACGACAACGTCAAGAGCGGCGATTGGGGCATCGGCGGCCAGGGGCTGACCGTTGAAGCGGTCCACGCTGTCCAGCAGGGGAGAGTACCGGCACCGTCAATCAGCTGATCCTCACGCGCACAAAAATGCGTTTGTGCGCCAAGCGAGTAAGCGCGCGAACGCGCGTCACCCATAGCGCAGCGTGTCGTGGGTGCTGCCCACCATCGCCGAACGAGTGGGGACCGGCGTGCAATCCGTACCTGGTCGACTGGCTCACTGAATGAGCGCTCGAAAACCTTCGAGCAGGGCATCAGATCATGGTCTGGATGCCTGCGACACGGTAAGCGTCTGAATGGAACATCCGACACCAATCATGTGTATTCGCTGTCAGGATACGAGGAGAGTCATTGTGGTAATCATCCAAAAACCAGAGAAACCAGCGACCACGCTCGATCAGGGCGTTGTGCAGGCATTCGCTGAACACATCCGTGGCAAGATCATACTCCCGAACGATGCTGGGTACGACGAGGCTCGTCACGTATATAACGCTATGATCGACCGCCACCCAGCCATCATCGTTCGTGCAGTGGACGTGGCCGACGTGATCCACAGCGTCAATTTCGCGCGCGAGAATGACCTTCTCGTTGCCGTTCGCGGGGGTGGACACAACGTCGCTGGGCTGGCCACCTGTGACGGTGGAATCGTCATCGACCTCGGCGCGATGCAAGGCGTCCACGTTGATCCACAACGGCGGACCGCTCGCGTTGAGGGAGGCGCCACGTGGGGGCAGGTGGATCATGCGACCCACGTATTTGGGCTCGCGACTCCGTCTGGAATCATCTCGACAACAGGTGTTGCCGGGCTCACCCTCGGTGGAGGTTTCGGTCACCTCTCGCGCCATTACGGACTATCGTGTGACAACCTTATCTCGGCGGACATGGTCACGGCGGATGGTCAGTTCCGCACGGTTAGCGCCGACCAGAACCAGGATCTCTTCTGGGCGATTCGCGGTGGTGGCGGCAACTTCGGCATTGTGACGTCATTCGAACTTCAGCTTCATCCGGTCAACACGGTGTATGGAGGGCCGATCTTCTATCCTGCCGACAAGGCGGCGGAGTTGATGCGCTTCTTCCGCGAATACATGCGCCGAGCCCCAGATGAGCTGAGCGCGTTCTTCAGCTTCCACCAGGGCCCACCGGCCCCGTTCATTCCGGAGCAGCTGCACTTTGTGCCGATGACTGCTATCGTCGTTTGCTATTCCGGCGACGATCTGGACAAAGGTGAGAAACTTGTCCGACCGTTGCGGCAGGTTGTGGAGCCGTTGGTCGATCTTGCCGGGCCGATCCCCTATCCGGCGCTCAACAGCATGTTCGACGCAATCTACGTTACCGGTCTGCAGCATTATTGGAAGGCCGACTACGTGCCGGAGCTGACTGATGCGGCGATCGAGGTGCATGCCAAATACGGGCCGAAGGTGCCCACGCTCCAATCCACGATGCATCTGTATCCGCAGACCGGAGTCATCCAGCAGGTGGAGCGACAGGCCACCGCCTACAACCACCGCGGCGCCGAGTACGTCCACAACGTCGTGGCGATCGATGCGAATCCCGACAATATGCCGGGAGCCATGGACTGGATGCACCGCTATTACGATGCGTTGCGGCCCTACTCCTCGGCTGGCGGCTACGTGAACTTCCTGATGGCGGATGAAGGGCAGGAGCGCGTCAAGGCGACCTACGGCGACAATTACGAACGGTTGGTCGACGTCAAGACGAAGTACGACCCCGACAATTTCTTCCGGGTCAATCAGAACATCCGGCCACGGGCGTAGTCGCGGCTGGGACGAGCGGTCAAACGATATCAACCGATTCACACCAAAGGAGGGAACGCATGTACGGCACGATCGCACGCCTTCACGTCAAACCGGGAGAAGAACAGGCCGTGATTGCCTTGATGGATGAATGGAAGCGCGAGCGAGCATCGAAGGCGTCCGGATTCAGCAACGGCTATGTCTACCGCGAGGATGTCAAGCCCGAGACGTTGAATCTGGTCGTCGCATTCGATAGTCAGCAGGATTACCAAGGGAACGCGGAGAGTCCGGAGCAGGACCGCTGGTTCCAGCAGGTGCGTTCCCACCTGGTGGACGACCCGGTCTGGGAAGACGGGGAGATCGTGGCGACGCTCTAGGTCCTCGCCTCGACTCACCGCACGAGAAAACCGCTTCCCAGCGGATCGCGCGGGTCGATGCGGAATTCGCTGCGGCCCGTGATGAACGCCGAGCCGCCGATCTCGGGGATCACCGCCGGGTGATCCCCGACCTGTGTCGTTCCGACGACGCGGCCAGTGAAGACGCTCGATTCGCCCAGGATGCTCTCGATCGCGATCGTCTCCCTCTCAGCAATCTCGCCCCTGGCGTGGTGGATGGCCAGCCGGGCCGAGACGCCGGTACCGGTTGGCGAGCGATCGACCTCGGCGTTGGCGAAGACGCAGATGTTGCGGCTGTGGTGTCGAGGATCAGCAGGCGGTCCAGTCAGGATCGTGCCGTAGTTGAAGCCGAGGTCGGGGTGATCAGGGTGGCTCAGCGATAGTCTTTCATTCACGGCTTGCTTGATCGCCTCACCGGCGGTGATGAGCGCGGCGGTCTGCTCCGGCACGACCTGGAGTCCGACGCGTTCGGCGGGCAGCACGGCGTAGAAGGCGCCGCCGAAGGCGACGTCGGTCGCGAGCGCACCGATGCCCGGAATGGTGATCTCGACGTCCTGCGCGAAGAGAAAGGACGGGACGTTGAGAAAGGAGACGCGCTCGACGCGACCGCTGGCGTCGAGGTGGGCCGTGGCCCGGACCAGCCCGGCCGGCGTGTCGAGGTTGACGGATGTCTCGGCGCCCTGGGTGGTGAGCGCGCCGGTCTCGATCAAGGTCGTGACGAGCGCGATGACCCCATGGCCGCACATCGTGCTATAGCCCTCGTTATGCAGGAAGATGACGCCCAGGTCGGCCTCCGGTGTCACCGGAGGAGTCACGACACAGCCGTACATGTCGTAATGGCCGCGCGGCTCCCACATCAGCGCCCGGCGGATATGGTCCAGATGCTCACGCATGTAGCGGCGGCGCTCCAGGATCGTGTCGCCGGGGATTTCGGGCAGACCGCCGGTGATGATGCGCAGGGGCTCACCGGCGGCGTGTGCGTCAATGGTGGTGATCGTCTGACTTGCGCCCCCGGCCGGTGGCCAGGACCAATCGAGCGTCATCGACATACTCCGCTACAGCCAGACCCAGCGATTGACGCCATCCTGCTGCTCGATGCGTCCCCAGGCGGGGAAGGGACCGTGGGTGAAGACGCAGATCGCGCCCGTCGGCAGTGACTCGTCGATGACGCGCAGGCGCGAGGCGATCATGGCGGCGTCGTTGCGATGCGGCGAAACCCAGTCAATATGCTCGACCTCGACGGGATGATGGAGAAGATCTCCCAGGTAGAAGAAGCGCTCGCCGTTGGAGTCGATGCGAATGACGCTGTGGCCGGTCGATTCGCCCGGCGTCGGGATCATGCGCACGCCGGGGAGAATCTCCGTCTCACGGTCGATGACCTCGAGCAGTCCCGCTCGTTCCACCGCCCCGAGATACATGGAAATATCGGAACTGGGATTGGCCCGTTGTGGATTCTCGTCCCAGTCGGCGCGGCCGATGTAGTGGCGCGCGTTGGGGAAACGGGGCACCATCTGCCCGTCTCGCTCAACGGCGGTGCCGGCCACATGGTCGCCGTGCCCATGCGTGATCAGCACGTGCGTGATCTCCTCCGGCTGGATGCCCATCTGCTCCAGACCGGCCAGGAAGCCCGGCGTGCGTGTCACCTCGCCGAAGTGCTGTAGGAACCTCTCCTGCCAGGGAGAACCAGGAATGTCGCACCCTGGATCGAGCAGGATCGAGGCATCGCCGAGCTTCACGTGTGCCATGTTGAGCCCGAGCTTGACCGCGCCACGCTCGTCCGCTTCGGGCAGGGCGGCGCGCCACTCTTCTTCCGGTACCGGATACTCCGGCGCCCAGACCAGCGTCCCGTCCGAGATGACCGTGACTTCGGCGTCACCGATCCTGCGGGTTGAGACGAACTCTGTGACAGACATCGCGAACCTCCACGGGTGAACCGGTTATTCAGTTTCAGTTCCGTGAGGGTAGAGAGGGACAGGGGAAGTGTCAATGTTGCGGGAGACACCAGGAACAATCGTGGTCAAGAAAGGTCAAGGAGAGGCGGCACCTTGGCCGCCCGCGTGATTCCAATTACCTGACGTACACGGTCTTCCAGCAGTCACCCGGCCGTCACCGCCTCATGTCGTTGATACTCGAGGAAGACGTCGAATGATTCCCGAATCACTGGACCGTCCAGGTATTTGTTGACCTTCGCCATCTCACCATTCAGCGCGCCGCCTCGCTCGATCTCTTCGAGGTCCCGTGCCGTTTCCCAGAACGTGACAAGCATCCCACTGTAGGTAGATGAGTCGACGAGCACCCAACCGCCGCGATATCCGTGCTGTTCCGCGGCTGCCGGGAGTACAACGTCGCACAGCACGTCAACGAGCTTCTCGAGCGAGCCTCGTTTGACTTTTCCGCTCATCACTCGTGCATGCATGGTGTCACTCCTTCTGTGGAATCTCTAGCCCGTTACGCGTCGCGCCGATCCCGGTCTCCTGCCAAAGCAGGAGTACGAGAGACCGGCCGCAGACCTCCAGGATCGAATCGTTCAGCGGTCCCTGCTGCTGATCGTCGTCGGTGCAGACGAGCACCTCCCAGTGTCCCGCGCTGGCGGGTTTGGGCAGCGTGTAGAGAACCGAGTCGTGAAAAGCGTTGAGCAGCAGCAGGAGGTGTTCATTCTCGCCGGACTCGTCGGCGATCAACATCCCCAGGCTTCTGATCCAGGAGGTGAACCAGTCGTCATAGCTCATGGTCTTGCCATCGGAGCGCAGCCAGGTAATGTCCGGCAGTCCGGTTCGCGGTTCGACCGCGCCGGTAAAGAAGGTGCGTCGCCGCAAGCTGGGAAACCGGTTGCGCAGGGTGATCAGGCGGCGAGTGAAGGCAAGTTGAGACTGTTGCCGCTCGTTCAGATTCCAGTCGAGCCAGCTGAGCTCATTGTCCTGACAGTAGGCGTTGTTATTGCCGGCCTGTGTGCGAGCGGTTTCGTCGCCGCCACAGATCATCGGCACGCCCTGGGAAAAGAGGAGGGTGGCCAGGAAGTTCCGCATCTGGCGCTGGCGCAGGGCCAGGATCTCCGGGTCGCCGGTCGGTCCCTCTACCCCGTAGTTGGCGGAGATGTTGTCATTGACCCCGTCATGATTCTGGTTTCCGTTCGATTCATTGTGCTTCTCGGTGTAGCTGACGAGGTCGTGCAAGGTAAACCCGTCGTGTGCCGTCACGAAATTGATGCTGGCTAGCGGGCCACGTCCGTCGTCACCGTAGAGATCGCTGCTGCCGGTGAGCCGGTAGGCCAGATCGTCGACATAACTCTCGTCACCACGCCAGAAACGCCGTACCGCGTCACGGTACTTGCCGTTCCACTCGCTCCAGAGGATTGGGAAGTTTCCGACCTGGTAGCCGCCGTCGCCCAGGTCCCAGGGCTCGGCGATGAGCTTCACCGTGGAGACAACCGGATCCTGATGGATGATGTCGAAGAAGGCTGACAGCTGGTCGACGTCGTGCAGCTCTCGAGCCAGTGTCGACGCCAGGTCGAAGCGGAAGCCGTCGACGTGCATCTCGAGGACCCAGTAGCGCAGGCTGTCCATGATCAGCTTCAAAACCTGTGGGTGACGCACGTTAAGACTGTTGCCCGTGCCGGTGTAGTCGAGATAGTAGCGCTCGTGCCCGGGTTGCAGCCGGTAATACGTGCGATTGTCAATGCCCCGCAGGCTGAGCGTCGGGCCAAATTCGTTCGCTTCGCAACTGTGGTTGTAGACGACGTCGAGAATGACCTCGATCCCGGCCCGGTGAAGTGCCTTGACCATCTCCTTGAATTCAGCGACCTGACCGCCCCGGTCGCCGCGGCTCGAGAAGCGGGCGTCGGGCGAGAAGTAATTGAGGGTGTTGTAGCCCCAGAAATTGTGCAGCCCCCGAGCGACCAGCGCTGCGTCGTCGATCGTCTCGTGAACCGGGAGCAGTTCCACCGCGGTGATCCCGAGGTCGGTCAGATAGGCGAGCGATGCGGGGTGCGCCAGTCCGGTGTACGTGCCGCGAACTTCGAGCGGGACCGCCGGATTGCGCTGGCTGAAGCCCTTCACGTGAAGTTCGTAGATGACGCTCCGCTCCCAGGGGGTTTGGAGCAGGTGATCTCCTTCCCAGTCAAAGACCGTATCGATCACGACTCCCTTGGGAACGCCCCAGGCATCATCTTGAGTATCAAACGAGAGATCCATTTCGCCCCGGGTGTACCCGTAGACTGGTGCGTCCCAGGTGACATTTCCCGCGATAGCCTGTGCATAGGGATCAACCAGGAGTTTGTTGGGATTGAACCGATTGCCAGCCGCGGGCTCGTATGGACCCTGCACGCGATAGCCATAGCGTTGGCCGGGTTTCAGTCCGGGCAGGTAGGCTGACCACAGGTGCCGCCCGACCGGTTCGAGCGGAACGCGTTCCTCCTGCTCATCATCGTCAAAGAGGCACAGGTCCACACCGCTCGCGTTTTCCGAATAGATGGAGAAATTGACTCCGGTGCCGTCCCAGACGGCACCGAGTGGGAAAGATCGCTCTGGCAGGGTCTGTCGCGTGACTGACGTGGACATTGCCTCACCGTGGCCTTTCGCCAATACCCGTTGCCACCCTATTGTCGTGCCTGGGGTGTTGCAGCGGTGCTATCTTCTGGTGCCATTGTGCAACGAAACTGTAGCGGTCCGGTCCAGCTTTATGCGTGCCTGCGACATGTCGCGCCGTACTCTCAACATGTGGACCTGCAATCGTGGGGGGCCGTCGTTGGAGCGCAGCGACGGCGACTGCGTCGCAGAATTGAGGCTGAGCAATGGACCTGAATCACACCGCGACAATTGAACGACCCGCGGTCTTCTCCCCGGCGTTTGCGGTCGGCGAGCGGCGTCCGATCATTCGCGCCATCGGGCTGGAGAAGACGTACGACACCGGCAAGGTCACGGTACCCGCGCTGCGCGGAGTCGATTTCAGCGTCTTTCAGGGCGAAATGGTCGCGATTATGGGGCCGTCCGGCTCCGGCAAGACCACACTACTCAACTGCCTGTCGGGACTCGACACCATCGACGCGGGCTCGATCCTGATCGACGGCAACGACCTCTCCAGCCTGTCCGATTTCGATCGCACGAACTTCCGCGCGCGGCACATGGGCTTCATCTTCCAGTTCTATAACCTGCTTCCAGTCCTGACGGCCATCGAGAACATCGAACTGCCCCTGCTTGTCGCTGGTGTGCGTCCCCGCGAGGCGCGCCAACGGGCGCTGGAGCTGCTGCGCCTGGTCGACCTCTCGGGTTGGGAGGACCATCGCCCGGCCGAGCTCTCGGGTGGTCAACGGCAGCGCGTCACGATTGCCCGGGCACTGGTGAATAAGCCGAGCATCGTCTGGGGGGATGAGCCGACTGGCGATCTCGACACGCAGACTGCGAACGACGTCATGAACTTGATGCGTGAGTTCAACCAGGAGAACGGTCAGACCTTCGTGCTGGTGACGCATGATCCGCGCATCGGTGAGCGCTGCGATCGGATCATCCAGGTGAAGGATGGGAAGATTATCTCCGGCTAGCGGCGTCGTGCTCGCCTTCGAGCAGACAGGACGCGACAATGACAACGATCTTCGGGATCTCAACGACATCGATCATGCTCGTATTCCTGGCCCTCTTCGGAGCCGTGGCCATTATCACCCTGGCGGTGCTTGTCAGAAATCCAGTCGTCTTCAAGCTGGGCGTGCGCAACATTCCGCGCCGTCCGTCGCAGACGATCCTGATTGTGATCGGGCTGATGCTCAGCACGCTGATCATCGCGGCCGCCTTCACGACGGGCGACACGCTGAGCTCGAGCATTCGTGGCGAAGTGCTCGACATCGCCGGGCAGCAGGATGAGCGGGTCGTGCTAAGGACCGGCGCGAACGACACGAGCACGCAGATCGGAGCGCGCATCCCGCAGTCGCTGGTGGCTGAACTTGAAGCGAAGCTCAAGGGGAATACCGTCATCGACGGCCTGCTCCCAATCCTCTCCGAGAACGTTCCGGCGATCGACGCACGCACGAATCTTTCCGAACCGGCTCTGACGCTGAACGGCATCGACACCGCGCGCCTGGCTCCGTTCGGCGGCCTCACCTCCGTCGACGGCAAGCCGATCGACCTCGGAGCGTTGCCCGAGCACGGCGTGGTGATCAGCAAGACTGCCGCGGATAAGCTCGATGCCCAGACTGGTGACGTCCTGACCGTCTTTGCCGGAAATCAGCCGGTGGCGCTGACCGTGAGTGGCATCGCAAAGGACACGTACCTGTCCGGCTACACGTCCCCCGGATCGTCCGGCGGGATGGCGATGCCGCTCGAGCGCGCCCAGACAATCCTCGGCTACCCAGACATGCTCAGTTCGATCGAGGTAGCGAACCGGGGCGGAGTCGAGCAGACCGATGGAGCCATGGCGGCGATCGACAAGGTTCTGGAGGGCACGCCCTACGGTGCGGTCGCCGCCAAGCAGACCGACCTGAAGATGGCTGAAGATCTCGGCAATGTCTTCATGACCCTGTTCATCGTCTTCGGCCTCTTCTCGATCTCCGTGGGCGTGCTGCTGATCTTCCTGATCTTCGTGATGCTCGCCGCCGAGCGCAAGTCGGAGTTGGGCATGGCGCGGGCGGTCGGAATGAAGCAGCGTCAGATCACCGAAATGTTCCTGGCGGAGGGGATCGCCTACGATCTCGTGTCGGCACTCGTTGGCGCGGTGCTGGGCGTGGCGGTTGCTTTTGTGATGGTTGGCTTCATGGCGCGACTGATCGGTCAGGTCTTCCCGGTTCATCCTACTGCTACCTGGCAGAGCCTGATCATCTCCTACACGCTCGGTGTCGTCGTGACCTTCCTGACGATCGTCGTCTCCTCCTGGCGCGTCAGCCACCTCAACATCGTTCAGGCGATTCGCGACCTGCCCGACACGCCCGAAATTCGCGCGAGCGCACGCTGGTTGGTACTGGGCGCAATCGGTACGCTGGCAGGGGTTCTGTTGGTGTATGCCGGCGCACGAGGGCACCAGAGCTTCCCATTCTCGCTTGGCATCTCCATCATGCCTCTTGGGCTGGCGGTGCTGCTGCGTCGCTTCGGCCTGCCGGCCCGTCTGCTCTACACCGTCGCGGCGCTACTCGTGCTGGCGTACTGGCTGATGCCTTCGTCCCTCTCCGCGCGAATCTTCCCGACGCTCGACAGCGGCGGGCTCGAGATGTTCTTCCTCTCCGGCATGATGCTCGTCGCCTCGGCGACGATGGCCATCATCTGGAATGCCCAGGTGATAACCTGGCTTGTCGCGTTGCTCGGACGTGCCTCTGGTCGTTGGCTCCCGGCCGTGAAGACAGCGATCGCCTATCCACTCGAGCGGAAAGGACGAACCGGGATGACGATCGCCATGTTCAGCCTGGTGATCTTCGCCCTGGTCATGATGGCCGCGATCAACCAGAACGCCTACACCCTGCTCCTCGGATCGAAGTACGCCTCGGGTGGCTGGGATGTGGTCGCGGCGCAGTCGCCGTCTAATCCGATTCCCGATTTCACCGGCACGCTGGCGGCGAACGGCGTTGACACGAGCCAGATCGTCGCGAGCGGCCGGTTCGAGTCGATTACGGCGGCGCAGTCGCAAGTCCGGCTGGCGGGGACGACCGACTGGAAGAACTACCCGGTCAACGGCGCAAGTGCCGAGTTCGTCAACGATTCCCGGATGCCGCTGCAGACGCGGGCGGCCGGCTACGCGAGCGATGCCGACGTCTGGGTGGCCGTGCGCGATAACCCGAACCTGGTGGTCGTCGACGGAGGTGCGGTGCCGAACCCGGGCGGTTTCCGGATTGGCGCCCCCAGCTTCGCGTTGACCGGCGTCCAGCCGGGCGATGAGACGATCCAGCCCATCGCGGTCGAGATCTCCAATCCGGCGACGGGCGAGGTTCGGACGGTGACCGTCATCGGCGTGATCGACTCGCAGGTAGCGACCTTCCAGGGCATCTGGATGTCGGAGCAAGGCTTCAACGCGATCTATCAGCGGCCAAGCCTGATCTACTATGTTGCGCGGCTCAATCCCGGAGTGAACTCGGTCGCCATGGCGAAGTCGATCGAGTCCTCGCTGGTGACGTATGGCATCCAGGCTGACAGTTATTCAAAGATCCTGAAGGACGCGACACGTCTCAACCAGGGGATTCTGAACTTGATCGAGGGCTTCATGATGTTGGGGCTGGTGGTCGGCATCGCCGCATTGGGAGTCATTGCCTTCCGTTCGGTGGTCGAGCGGCGCCAGCAGATTGGGATGCTCCGGGCGATCGGATTCCAGCGGTCGATGGTCGCGGCGACCGTACTGATCGAGTCCTCGATGATTACGTTCCTGGGCGTTGTCTCCGGGGCGATTCTCGGCTTGATCCTGGCGCAAAAATTGGTGACGAGCGACTATTTCATCGGGACGTCGACCACGGTCCACTTCGCGGTTCCCTGGCTCGAGGTGGCAATCTTCGTGGGCCTGGCGGTGATCTCTTCGCTGGTGCTCGCCTATATCCCGGCGCGACGCGCGGCCCGTGTGACGATCGCGGAGGCGCTGCGCTACGAGTAGATGTCGGCATCCAGTTCGTCCGGATCGGCGCTGGCCAGGACCTGTCGCTGGTCCGGCACGTAGGGTAGGACGTTGCGTACATAGGAATCGACGGCGTCGGCCGTGCCAACGTCCATCCCCGCCGTCTCCGACAGGAACCAGCGATGGTCGAGAATCTGGTGGAACATCTCGGCGGGCTCCAGCTTGTCGCGCATCTCGGGCGGAATGCGATTGATCGCAAATTCGAAGATCTCCACCAGCCAACGGTGGGCGGCGGTGGTCTCGGGGATCGGCGCGTCAGTCTGTCCCTCGAGATGGGCGCGATAACCGGCGATGTCGTTGAGAAGCCGGCGGGCCTGGTTCTCTTGCACCTGAAGCCCCGTCAGGTGTTGCAGGCGACGCCGGTGGTGACCGATCTCGACGACCTGCGTCTGCACCTTCAAGCGGAACTTGTCCCCGGTGCGCACGAGTTCGACCTCTTTGACATCGAAGCCGAGCTCGTTGATCCGGCGCAGGCGCGCCTCCACCAGGAACCGCTCGTTGGCACCAAAGACGTCGACGCGCGTCAGTTCAGACCAGAGGCGCTCATAGCGGCGACTGATTTCCCCGATAATCTCGAACGGGTCGACATGCTCGGGCAGGCGTCCGCCCGCCTGCAGATCGACTAAGTCGCCGAAGATGTTCTCGATCGCGATATCCAGCTCGAACGCGCGCATGCCCTCGGAGAGGCTGGTGTGGATCTCGGCGGTCTCGGCGTCGACCAGGTAGGCGGACAATGCACCGGCGTCCCGCCGAAAGAGGGTATTCGACAGCGAGCAATCGCCCCAGAAGCAGCCGATAAGATGCAGGCGAACCAGCAGTTCGGCCAGCGCGTCGAGCAGCGTCTCTTGAAGCTCCGGTGGGCTCATGGTGGCGAAGATGAGCCGGTAGGGGAGTGAGAAGTCGAGATAGCGCGTGATGAGGATGGCGGGCCGGTTTCCTAACCGAGCCGTGTCCGACGAGGGGATATCCGGGTCCCGGCGGGCAACGCCGATTGCCTCGACGACCGGTATGCCCCGCTCGGCCAGCGTCCGCAGTATCCGGTATTCGCGCTCCGCGATCCGCTCGGGAAGTTCCTTCAGCGCGTAGAGACGTCCCTCACGATCGATGAAACGGACGACATGCCGGTGGATGCCCCGTGCGATATCGACGATCTGGTCCGATTCCCATTCGGCCAGCGGTCGATCCCATGGGAGATCGAGAAAGTCGGGCTGATCGGTCATCGTGATCAGCTGAAATGCCATGTCGTCTCTGGACGCCATCGGTATTGGCGCCTCTCTCTGCTTCGGAACGCCGACGCTCTTAAGCGGCAACCGCCTCATCGTGGGGCGCGGGATGGACGTTGTCCTGGTCGAGGTACCGGTCGGCGTGTCCCAGCGCACTCATTGAGAATACCCCGGCAATCGCTGCAATCGCGATACCTATACCAGCATAGACCAGCACGACGCTGCCGCTCCACTGGATGGCCAGACCACCGAGAAAGCTGCCGACCGGAATGCCGGACCAGGCCAGAACCGAGGCGACGCTCGAAACCCGCCCGAGCAGGTGATCCGGCACGATAGTCTGGCGCAGGCTCCCGGCGTTCACGTTGAAGAGGATGCCGCAGCCGGAGGCGATGGCCCAGAGGGGTAGCGCGACCCAGTAGAACGGAGTCAGCGCGAAGACGGCCATTAACATGCCGTTCACGAAGAGCGCCCCGAGGGCGACCCGGCCAAAACTCCAGCGGCGTCGCAGCAGACCCGCCGCGAGGGAGAGTGCGACGACGCCAGCCCCACCCGCCGAGTAGAGGAGACTCACCTGTCCATCGCTGGCGTGGAAGCGGTCCGTCGCGAAGAGGACGAGCTGGCTGGAGGTGGTGATTCCAACGAAGTTGATGAGCGCCATCATGATCGAGATGGAGCGCAGCACCGGATGCCCCCAGACGTAGCGCAGACCCTCGACGACATCCGAGCGCAGACGCTTCCGCTGGGTGATCTCACGTGCCGCTGGGTTCAGGCTCCGCTGCACCAGCACCAGTGAGACAATCGAAATGACGAAGGTGAACGCGTCGCAGAGCAGCACGGTCTCGGGTGAGACAAAGCCAAGCAGGAGACCGGCAACGAGCGGACCGGCGACGGTCGATACAGAGTAGCTGGCCTGGATGCGGCCGTTGGCGCTGACCAGATTGCTCCGGTCCACCAGGTGCGGGATGGAGGCGAACTCGCTCGTCTTGAAGGCGATCTCGAGCGTGGAGTTGGCAAAGCCGACCAGATAGACCCACCAGACGTGGAGCGATCCGGCCATGGCGAGAACAGGAATTGACAAAAGCATCAATGTCCGCCCAATGTCTGCCACAATCATCACCGTGCGCCGGTCGAGTCGGTCGACCGCCGCGCCGATCCAGAGACCGAAGAGGAGGTAGGGTAGATAGACGGCGGCAGTGCCGATCGCCAGGTTCAGCGCCGAACCGGTGAGCTTGAAGATCAAGATGGGGATCACCAGCAGCGTGATGGCGTTGCCCATGTTCGAGACGGTCTGGCCGGCCCAGAAGACCCAGAAATCGCGGCCGGCGCCGGTCTCGCCGTCTTGTCCGGACGTTGCGATCTCAGGCATGCGGTTCATCATCCCGTTCCGTACCTTCCAGCATTGTTGTAACCGGATAGAGTCCGAGCAGAACCTCATAACTCACGTTGTCCTCGCGAGCCTCGTTCTCATGGCGTGCTTCGAACTCTTTGAGCGTTCCGACCATCTGCTGGTAGAACTGTTCCGCCTCGTCGCGCGTTAGGCGCAGCCAGCGCCGCCCGAGGAGCAGGCCCCCTTCGGCGGGAGACTCATGCTCCGGATCGGCCAATCCGTCACGCACGCTTTCCCGCACCGCGTCGCGTACGCCCTCGAGGATGGCGGTCAACATCGCCTCGATGGCGGTATCGACTGGCGCCGCGCCAGGACTGAAGAGGCCGCGGTCGACCGAGATACGGCTGGCGCTCGCGCGGTAGTGCTTCTCGATGATTCCTGCGACGATCCGCGTGCTGGAGACGCGAATTAGCCCGAGCGATTCGAGCAGGTTGATGTGGTAGTAGAGGCGTGTTTGGGCGACGCCAAGTTCTTCGGCGAGTTCCTTGGCCGTGCGTGACTCGTCCTGCAGCAGGCCAAAGATCTTGAGTCTCAAGGGATCTGAGATCGCTTTGAGGGTCTCCGCGTCTCGAATGACAAAGACATGGTTGCCAAGTGTGCTCATTCACTGCTCCGTTATCATTCAAATCTATATGAATGATGATAGCGAATTGAATGTAGGGTGTCAAGGGGAGGCATGGAGTAAACGAGGCCGTCGGTTAACACACACGTAGAAACGGAGGAGACACGCTCCTCCGCTACGGGATCCCGACGGGGAGCGGTATTCGACGATGCCAGCAGGTGCCTCCGCGCAACGAGAGATCCTTCACGCTGAAGATCACTCGCACCGGTGGCAAACTCATACGTTATGACGACTGATGGTCTTGCCGGTTCAAAACCTATCCGCACGGGTTCGACACATCGGCCGCCTGTCTTACGAAAACGTCACGGAGCGGGCCAAATCGTAAGAGAGATCCGAGGCACGTGACTCTGCTGCTCGCTAGCATAGAGATCAAGAACGGAAACGGGCGCGTGAAGGGTTGAAACCGGTGAACGATTCGGGTCCCATCCTCGAGGTTGAGGATCTCGTCAAGTACTACGGAGCCCAGGGGAGCATCACCAAGGCGCTCCAGGGAATCAGCATGTCTATCTACAAAGGGGAATTCGTCGGGGTGATGGGCCCTTCCGGCTCGGGGAAGACGACCCTGTTGAACGTCGTCTCGACTATCGACACGCCGACGGCGGGCCGCGTTCGCGTCGGCGGCCAGGAACTGACCGGCCTGAAGGGGCGCGATCTCGCCCAGTTTCGTCGCGAGCGTCTCGGCTTCATCTTCCAGGACTACAACCTGCTCGATACCTTGACCGTGCGGGAAAACATCGCGCTGGCCCTGTCGATCTCCGGCGCGCCGGGACGCTCGATCGATCAGTCGGTCACCGAGATGGCGCGACGCCTTGGCATTGACGACGTGCTCGACAAGTTCCCCTATCAGGCGTCGGGCGGTCAGAAGCAGCGGGCCGCCGCGGCCCGCGCCATCGTCACCAACCCGGACCTGATTCTGGCCGACGAGCCAACCGGGTCGCTCGACTCGCGCTCGGCGCAGATGCTGCTCGAGGCGATCGACGACCTGAACCGGGAACTCGGTGCCACCATCATGCTGGTGACGCACGACCCCTTCGCGGCCAGCTATTGCCAGCGCATCCTCTTCATCACGGACGGACGGCTCTTCACCGAGCTTGTGCGCGGCGACGCTTCGCGCAAGCAGTTCTTCGATCAGATCCTGGCCGTGCTGGCGCTGCTCGGAGGCGAGGTGGCTGGTACCCATGTACGCTAAGCTCGCCTGGCGCAACATCCGTCGCAGCTTGCGCGACTACGGCATCTATTTTCTGACGTTGGTCTTCGCAGTCGCCATCTTCTACGTGTCGAACTCGCTCGGTGATCAACCTGGCTACCTGGCGCTGAGCGTCAGCACGCGCCGCCTGGCGCAGGGTGCCGTGCGTGAGATGGGCTGGCTCAGCACGATCATGACCGTCGTGGTCGCGCTGCTGGTGCTCTACGCCAACCGCGTGATCATCAAGAAGCGCAGCCGAGAATTAGCACTTTACCTGCTGCTCGGCATGGAACAGGGACGGCTTGCCCTGCTGCTGCTCGCCGAGATCACCGTGATCGGCCTGGCGGCGCTGGCCGTCGGCCTGGTGAGTGGCATATTTCTCTCCCAGTTCTTCGCGCTGATCGTCAATCGCATCTTTGAGTCGGGCCTTACCAGCCACCCGTTCGTCTTCTCGCCGGTTGCCGTGGTGCGGACGATCGTCTGCTACGGCATCACGTTCCTGCTCGTCGGGCTATGGCAAGCCGCTGCCGTCTACCGCCAGCGCCTGATCGATCTGATTACCGGCGCGCGCAAGAATGAGGAGATCCGGCTGCGGAGTCGCTGGTTGAGTGCGCTGGCCGCTCTCCTCGCGCTGGTGACGCTCGGCCTTGCCTACTGGCTGTCGGACCGGACCAGCCGCTCTATCGGTCTCTCGCCGTTGGACCGGCGTATCCTATTCGGGGCGCTGCTGGGCATTGCCGGGACATACCTGCTGTTTCTCGCCCTGGCAGGACTGCTTACCGGCGTGCGACGCAGCGGCTGGCTCTCGCGCGGATACAACCTGTTCCTTTACCGCCAGGTGACGAGCAAGATCAATACGCATGCGATCCTGCTGGCCACGATCGCCTTGATGCTGACATTCACCATCTGTGCCATGTCGACCGGACTTGGCCTCGGCCGTGGCATTCGTGACCAGGCCGACCATGGAGCGCCCTTCGACTACCTCTTCTTCAGCACCAAGCCGAACGACGATTTCAAGCCGGTGTTCGACCTCTTCAACCAGTACGGCGTGAGCACCCGAGAGAAGGTTCACTTCGTCACCGCCGAGACCGATCTGCAAGGTCGAAACTTGATGCTGCCCCAGGATGCGGCTTGGTTTGTGGGGAACGCCAATATGGAAATGCCCGCTTTGGTGGGGGTAACGGTGCTTCCCGTGTCGGCTTACCAACAGCTCCGCGCGCTCAAGGGTTACCCGGACGTTACGCTGTCCGCCGATAGCTATCTGATCCATACCTCCAGTTCGGAGTTAACCCCGGTCACCCGCTCGCGTCAGGCCTTCGATCGCTTCCTGGCGAGCGGCGCGACGGTGACGCTCGCCGGGCATGCGCTGAAGCCCGCTTCGGACAGTGTCTACGCGGAGCCAATGGGCGACCAGTTGACCAATCCGAACGCGCTCTTGGTCGTGCCGGATGCCGTCGCGGCGGCTCTGCCTGCCCAGGACAGCTATCTCGCGGTTCAGATCGACGGACAGGCTCCGGAGGCGCTCGACCAGGCACTGAGGGATCTGGAGCAGCAGGCGCGGGATCAACTGGACGGCGGCATCATCGTCGCGTCCATTCGCGCGGATGAGTTGGGCCGGGGCTATGTAACCGAGGGAACGTTGGTCTTTCTGGCCTTCTACATCGGTGTGATGTTCATCCTCATATCCGCCACTCTGCTTGCCTTGCAGCAGGTGACCGACGCGGTCGAGCACCGGCAGCGCTTCGACATCCTGCGCAAACTCGGCGCGGACGAGCGGCGGATCGACGGTCTCATCGTGCGCCAGGTCGGCCTCTACTTCCTCACTCCGGTCGCGGTTGCACTGATTCACTCATTCATTGCAATGATCGCCCTCTCGCGCCTTTTCAGTCGTGAGGCAGGGTACACCACTGTCTGGCCCGCCACGCTGGTTACGCTCGGCATCTTCATCCTGATCTACGGCAGCTACTATCTGCTGAGCCTGCAGAGCTGTCGTGCGCTGTTCACCTCACCCAGGGCTCCGTAGAATTGGGTTGGAGTACGAGTGTGCGCGACACGATGACAACCTACCGGGTGCTTCTGATCGAGGACGATGTCTCGACGCGACGTGCCGTGGCGGCTTTGCTGGGTCGCTACGGCTACGTGGTCTCCGCGCCGGCGGAGTTCGACGACCTTATGGCCGAGTTCGAGCGCTCGAATCCGCACCTGGTGCTGCTCGACATCAATCTGCCGGTCTACGACGGTTTCGTCTTTGCCCGTGAGCTCCGCCAGCGCTCCGAGGTGCCGCTCATCTTTCTCACCAGCCGCGACTCCGACATGGACCAGGTGATGGGCATGACGCTCGGCGGGGATGACTACATCACCAAACCCTATTCGCCGGACATCCTACTGGCGCGTGTCTCGGCGGTGCTGCGTCGCGCCTATGGGCGTGGCCCGTTAGTAGATGCGCTTGACTACGACGGCCTGCGGCTCGACCTCGCGTCGGGCGTCGTCAACCATGGTGAACAGCGGGCGGAATTGACGAAGAACGAGCTGAAGCTACTGCACGCGCTGATGGAGAAGCATGGCACCGTTGTCTCGCGGGATCAGTTGATGGAGCGTCTGTGGTCGAGTGACCTGTTTGTCGACGAGAACACACTGACTGTCAACGTCGCCCGCCTGCGTTCTAAACTGGCTGACATCGGTTGCCCAGGCTACATCGAGACGCGGCGCGGGCTCGGCTACATCGTCCCGTGACCTTCGGCGCTTACCTTCGATCGGCAGCAGCCGGTCTCGTCATCCACCTGCTGCTGGCGGGCCTCGTGTCGGCCTATCTCATCCTGCTGGGTGCTGGTTGGCCGGACCTGGTCACCCTCTGGTTTATCTGGCTGGTGGCCGTCGGTGCCTATCACACCTGGCGCTTCGCCACCTTGCGCGCCTACTATCATGATCTGCTCGGCTCGTTGCATGAGCTCGAAGCGAAGCACCTGCTTGGCAGCCTCGGGTCGGAACCGCCGCTGGCCGAATTGGCCCCGCTCTGGGAGGCGCTGGTTGAGGTCTCACGCTCGGTGACGGATGAGGTGGAGCGAGTCGAGCAGCAGGCGCGCGAGCACCGGGAGTATGTCGAAAGCTGGATTCACG
This sequence comes from uncultured Chloroflexia bacterium, assembly GCA_963728335.1. Classification (GTDB taxonomy): domain Bacteria; phylum Chloroflexota; class Chloroflexia; order Thermomicrobiales; family Thermomicrobiaceae; genus CALAGB01. Next base: position 322,549 of record CAVSJP010000002.1, on the reverse strand, counting down.
AGATCAAGGCGCCGATCGCGGCGGTGCGCCTAATTGCTGACCCGCTGGACGCCCCCCTGCGCGCAGACCTGATCGATGAGCTTGACCGGATCGAGTTTCTGGTCGAACAAGCCCTCTTCTACGCTCGCTCCAGTGCCGTCGGACAGGACTATTTCGTGCGTGAGACCGTGCTCGATGAGCCGGTCAAGGCCGTACTGCGTCGTCACGCCCGCCAGTTCATCGCCAATCACGTGGCGGTTACGCTCGAAGACCTCGACCTCACCGTCTTTACCGATCGCAAATGGCTTGAATTCATTCTGACCCAGATCCTGATCAACGCGGTGAAGTACCGGCGCGATCGCGATGCAGCGGTGCGTATCTGGGCCGAGCGCCATGACGACGGTGTGGTGCTGGCGATTGAGGACAACGGCATCGGTATCCCGCAGGCCGATCTCAGCCGGGTGTTCGACAAGGGATTCACCGGCGCCAACGGTCGTCGCGATGAACGCTCCACTGGAGTCGGCCTGTTCCTTGCACGCAAGCTCTGCCTGGCACTCGGTCACGTCATCGCCATTGAATCTAACGAGGGTCGCTACACGCGTGTGACGCTCGTCTTTCCGAAGGGACGCCTGCTCCGGCCGATGTCGGAACCTGGTCAGATTGACACCTGGCAGCCGGCATCCGTGCCTCGTCCGGAAGAGAGCCGGCCCTGACCGTGATTGACACGGACGTTAGTCATTGGCTGCGAACGCCCGAAGTAGTCGTGCCGGGTTACGGAGGTGAAGCCGACTGAGGTGCCTGAACCCCAAGCCCATGATCGAGACGCGCTCCTCACTCCGGTAATACGTCGGAGAGCACCGGAGTGTGCGACCCAGGTGAGCGCGGCCGGTGCTTGCTTCGTTGGTTAATCGCCTTCAGCCGTCGGCCACGTGTCTCGCTACGGTGCGATCATGCCGTTCCGCAGGTACGCGTCTTGATACTCGAAGACGACGTCCGGGTCGACCAGCAGCAGGTCGCGGTCTTTCCCCTTGTAGTCCATCCGGCTCAGGAGATCGCGCATCAGGTTGATGCGTGCGACCTTTTTGATGTCGGCGCGCACGATGGTCCAGGGGGAGGTCGCAGTATGGGTGCGAACCAGCATCTCGTTGCGGGCCTGGGAGTATTCGTCCCAGTGGGACATGGCGGCCGAATCGATTGGGCTCACCTTCCATTGCTTCAGCGGGTCCTCACGGCGCTCCTCGAGTCGTTCGCGCTGCACGTCCTTGCTGATATCGAGGTAGTACTTGACGAGCTCAATCCCGGATTCGATCAGCATCTGCTCGAAGCGCGGCGCGTCGTCGAGGAATCGTTCGTATTCCTCCTTGGTACAGAAGCCCATGACCCGCTCGACGCCCGCCCGGTTGTACCAGCTCCGGTTGAAGAGGACCATCTCCTGCGCGGCAGGTAAATAGGGCACGAAGCGCTGGAAATACCAGCTCGTCTCATCCCGGTCACTCGGCTTGCCAAGCGCGACCACTCGTGTCTCGCGAGGGCTCAGATCCCTGACAATCCGCTTGATCGTGCCATCCTTGCCCGCGGCGTCGCGCCCCTCGAACAGGACCACGATGCGCTGGTCGTTCGCGATGATGTCACGCTGGAGTTTGACCAGCTCAACGCGAAGCTCATAGAGGTTCTTCTTGTACGTTTTTTTCTTCATCTCCGCGATCGAGTGGTCATCGTCATCGTGGTGTGACACTTGCATTCCCCTCCGTAGTGTCGACTTTTCCGTACGCATGCTTCCCGGACAATGACACCGTGAGTCGACGCCAATGGCCATGTCGATGTCTGTTGTTCACACAATCGCCTTTCCGGCACGGCGTGATACGGTTTCCCATGTCGTCCCGTCGATCCGATCCAGTAGACGAGGCGGCGAGCGACGATCCGTGGGCGCACCACCCAGCAGCACAGGAGGGAGCTCACGTGCCCGTGGAGTTCACCCCCACCGAAATCGGCCGCAAGTACGACGAACTCGCGCCGCTCTATGACCGGTTCGATGTTGTCGCCGAGCTATCCGTCTTCCGACGCTATCGCCGCTCCTGGTTTCGTCGTGCTTCAGGGGACGTCCTGGAAGTCGCGGCCGGAACTGGCCGCAATCTACAATACTATCCGCCAAACTGTCGAATAACTGCGATTGACGTGAGCGACGGCATGCTCCGCATGGCCCGCAAACGGGCGCAATTCCTTGGGCTCGATGTCCGGATCGAGCGCATGAACGCCGAGGAACTTCCGTTCGCGGACAACTCCTTTGACACGGTTACATCGTCGCTGCAGCACCTGCACGTTTCCCGATCCGGTCGCGGCTCTACGTGAGATGGGCCGGGTCTGTCGACCGGTGGGCAAGATCCTGCTGTTCGAGCACGGTAGAAGCAGTACTGGCCTCGTTGGGCGACTCCAGGACCGGTTTGCCGACGGCCATGCTCGACGAGTCGGCTGCCACTGGAATCGAGAACCGCACGAACTCATCCAGCAGGCGGGGCTCCGCGTCGTGCGGCACGATCGTTCGATGCTCGGTGTGCTGCATTTGATCGAGGCTGCCCCGGGCACTCGTGACGGAAATCGGACGGCTATCAGGGAAGATTAACAATTGAGTGCATGATTAGAGAACACACCGCTGGTTCGGGGCCGGCGGAAGGGCCGCTCAGCGATGATTGATCGCGAGCGACCGATCGATGAACAGAGATTGCATCGGGAATCCAGGGGAGTGAACTAGGGTGAATTCGTCGGCTGTCGACAAGAAGCATCACATGCTGGCCACACTGCGTTCACCACGCGGCTATCTTGGGGTCGCGATCGTGATCAACGCCGTCTTCTGGGCAATTCGAGTCGGCGTCGAATGGTCGAAGCTTGGCCTCTTCTACGTGGTTGGGGTCGACTGGAGCCGGTTTTGGGGCGCGGCGAAGGCCTTCATCCACACCGGGCCTAGCGCTGGGTACAGCCTCGGCGCCATCTCGCAGTACATGCAGCCACTTTCGAGCTACTATGCCAGCACCGTCAGCGATATGTCCCTGAAGGTCGGTCCAGCGCCCTATCCGCCAATCTTCTTGGCGATCTTCGCCCCGTTCACCCTTCCTCCGGCTCCGGTCGGCTTCCTGCTCTGGACGGTTGCGAACCTGCTCCTGGCGGTGCCGGTCGTGCGCGCTCTGGCGAGACACTTTCCGCCGGAACAGCGGAGACTGATCACGGTGCTGCTCCTGTTGAGCTATCCGCTCGTCATGGCGTTGTTCGTTGGCCAGATGGTCGTGATTCTCTTCTTCGCGTTCTGGAAGGGCTACGAGGCACTTCAACGTGGAGACGACCTGCGCGCGGGCGCCTGGCTTGGGCTCCTCTTGATGAAGCCACAGTATGCGGCCGTCCTTTTGCTCGTTTTGCTGATGAAGAGCCGCTGGCGCGCGATCGCCGGGGCGACGGCCACCGGCTTTGGCCTGCTGATCTCGTCACTGCTGGTCGGAGGGCTGGGCGGGATCATCGCCTACGTGCGCATGCTTCTGGTCGATTATCCGAACTACAGCGGCGGCCTGGCGATCAGCCCGCAGGAGATGATCAGCTGGCGCGGGCTGGTGCTCAGCCTGGAGCCGGACGTCGGCAAGATGACCGGCCTGGTGCTGACGGGGGCCTTCTCGCTCATCTCGCTGTTGCTGCTCTTGGTTATCTGGCGCGGCCCATGGAACCCGCGCGTCCCGCGATTTCACCATCAGATGCTGGCGACGATGCTCGTCACGCTGCTGGTCGCCTACCATAGCCAGGTACATGGGGCCGTGCTGCTGATCGTTCCCGCGGCGCTCATCGCCGCCGGCGAGGTCGAGCCCTCGCTCGTGAAGAAGGCGATCGTGGTGAGTGTGTTCGCGCCGCCGTTCGTTGTCTCCATCTCCGCTGTCGTCCAGGGAAACGCTGGGATGATCTCTCTCTTCTACCTGCCACTGATGATCATCGCGCTGGCGGCGCTCTCCAAGAATGACTGGCCGTCGAGCGACGAGTCCGGACGGGTCTGGTCGCGCCTGGGTACCGTGGCGAGCCTCGGACGTGACAGTCCGTTTCCCCGCCCGTAATCGCTCAGTCGGTCGTGCGCCCCCGTGAGAACGAAAGAAATGCGCCGAATATCGCCAGTGGGATAGCCGCTAGCGCGACCGCGTCCAGGCCGTGCACGAAGGCCTCGCGGATCATCTGCATCTGCGCGGCATTCACGGCAACCCCGGACGCCTCGTTGGTCGAGGGCAGGCCATGCAGCGCGAAACCTCCCGGAGCGACCGCGAAGATAGCGAAGAGCACCCCGGCGAACGCGATTCCCACACTCTGCCCGGTGAAGCGGAACATGCCGAGCAGCCCGGCGGCGATGCCACGTCGTTGCGACGGTACGCTCGACATCACCGCGTTGTTATTCGGCGCCGTGAACATGCCAAGTCCAGCGCCGAGGAACAGTAACCGCCAGAGGACGTTCCAGATCGACATCCCGACCGTGATCTGCGAGATCAGGAAGAGAGCCAGGCCGAGCGTCAAGAGTCCGGCTGTCGAGATGCCGCGCGCTCCGACCCGGTCCGACATCCGTCCGGCGATCGGGGCGGTGATCATCAGGGCCAATGGGAGCGGCAGCAGCAGCAAGCCGGCCGCCTGGGCCGAGTAGCCGCGCATCCCCTGCCAGTAGAAGGGGAAGAGAAACGTCAGGGACGATAAGGACATCGTCGCGAACAGTCCGGCCAGTTGCCCGAAGGTGAACTCCTGAATCTTGAACAGCGACAGGTCGATGAGGGGCGAGCGGCGATGCAATTCCCAGAGAATGAACAGACCGAGCGTGATCAGTCCACCGATGATCGAGATGAGCGTCGCGGTTGTTTCCCAGCCCCAATCTGGGCCCTTCGTAACGCCCAGCAGCGTGCCTGATAGCCCGACGAAGAGGAGCCCCGAGCCGACCCAGTCAATCGGCTCCATCGTCCGGTTGCTGCGGAGTGGCGGCAGGATACGCCAACCGAAGATGGCGGCGAAGAGCCCGAGCGGAACGTTGATGTAGAAGACCGACCCCCATCCAAAATGAGTAACGAGAAGACCGCCGAGCGTCGGACCGATCGCCGCGCCGCCGCTCATGATAATGGCCTGCGCGCCCATCGCGGTGCCCCGTTTACCCGCGGGAAAGGTGTCCGTAATGATTGCGAGGGTATTGCTCGTGATGAGCGCACCACCGAGCGCCTGTACCACGCGTGCGCCGATCAACCAGAGCATGAACGGTGACTGCGCCGCGAGTAGGCTGGCTCCCGCGAAGATCAACTCGCCGGCGATGAAGAGTCGCTTGCGACCAAAGACGTCGCTGATGCGCCCAAAGAAAGGGACCAGTCCGGTCAGTGCGAGCGTGTAGGCGATCAGCGTCCACTCGATCTCGGCGAGCGACGCGTTCATCGTTGTCGCGATCGAGGGCAACGCGACGTTGAGGATCGAGATGTCGACCACCACCATCAGTAGCCCGAGTGCCACACTCAGGAGCACGAGCCAGGGATTGGGCCCGTCCCCCGCTGCTTCGATCTCCTCCAGATCAATCGTCGCCGTGTCTGTCACAGGTTCCTCTCAATACCAGAACTTTCGTTTTCGTAGGCCAGGTTTCGCGCCGTCTCCTGCCGCCACTCGGTTGGCACGTCGCGGACCACGCCCGGTCAGAACGAGGAGTGCTCCGTCGTCTGTGCACCGTTCAGCCGTGAGCGGAAGAGCGCCGAACCTGAATCGTCGTGCCGGGGTGACAGTCCGTGGAGCGGTGCACGCAACGGGCAACCAACGAACTGTAACACTTCAGTCACACTTAATTGTTCCCATTCTTCAGAGATTTATCGAGTGAGACGTGGCGAGCCGGGCAGTCGCTTGAGGATGGTGTTGACGGTCGGGATGGTTTCTCATATGGTGGACGCGTGATAAGCAGCCAAAAGGGAAGGGAAGGACGTGGTCATGCGTGAGACCGGACAGGCCGACGCGGTTCGCTGGGCCGCCATGATCACGCGTCGTAGCGACGTCCTCTACCTCGACACCGAGACGACCGGCCTGGGAAAGTTGGACGAGATTGTCGATATCGCGGTAATCGACAACGACGGCCGAGTGTTGCTCGATACCCTCGTCAAGCCACAGCGACCGATCCCCGCCGCCGCGACGGCGATTCATCGAATTGCCGACCACCACGTCGTTGGCGCCCCGGCTTGGCCCGAGGTTTACCCGGGTTTGCTCGAACTCCTGGATGGTCATCACCACGTCGTGGTCTACAATGCCGACTTCGACCGCCGCCTGATTCAGCAATGTTGCGCCACCCATCGCCTGGCTCCGCCGGTCACGCGCTGGCACTGCGCGATGAAGCAGTACGCGGCCTTTGTCGGTGATCTGAACCCGCAGTTCGGCGACTACCGCTGGCACAACCTGAACCATGCGGTGCGGCGATTCAAGCTTCACGTAGTCGCCGATCACCGCGCGTTGTCCGATACCCGTGCCTGCTGGTCCGTGGTGCGCGCCATGGCGGCCGTCGAACCCGCCAGGAGCGCGATGGAATGAGGAAGTCTTGACATTCGCGGAACGCTCCTCATCCCGATTCGGCGTTGACGGACACGTCTCCAACCGCTATAGTCTGCCGGTTGACGTTCCCCGCGACTGTGCGGGGTACCTGGTCATTCGTCGGAGGTTTCCAGTGGATAGCGGACCCGAACGTAGTCTGTGCGGGGCGCGCATGTCGTAGGAGCCGGACGGAGACATCCTCCAGCTGGACGCGCCTCTCACGTGTGTGAGAGGTTTTTTTGTGTGTCGCATCCCGCACGTTTGCACTCCGCCACCAAGGTGGATGGAAACGGTCTGGCCCGATTTTCCCGGGATGCGAGGTGATCATTGATGGCTCCAATTCAGACTGATCTCACCGAAATGGTCCGCGCTGCCTTGAATGAGACATCTCCTGCACGGGAGAGACAGGTCGCGCTGGCTCTCACGGACGTTCACCCGGCTGATGTCGCGGCTGTGATGCGCTCGCTTGAATGGCCAGACGCACTGGTCGTGTTCAACACACTGGACGCGGCTCGGGCCGCCGAAGCCCTCGATGAGCTCGATCCCGCGCTGACGCGCTACCTGGTCGATCATGCTCCGGCTGGCAGGATTGCCGACCTGCTCGACCGGCTTCCGATGGATGATGCGGCGGAAGTCGTGGCCGAAGCCACGATCGAGCGGGCAAAGGCGCTGCTGATCGATCTCACCGCACGGGCACCCGAAGACGCGGCTGAGGTTGAGGAGCTCCTGGCGTTTCCGGAGCAGAGCGCCGGTCGATTGATGACGACCGACTTCGCCTCAGTGCCACCCGAGGCGACGAGCAAGCAGATCCTCGACTATCTCAGAGGCAACGCGCTCGCGCTCGAGACCTTGAACGCGGTCTACGTCGTTGGTCGCGGCCGCAACCTGCTCGGAGTCGCCTCGATTCGTCAGATCCTGACCGCCGGGGAATGGCAGCAGGTCCAGGCGTTTATGACGCCCAACCCGATCAGCGTCGCACCGGAGACCGATCAGCAGGAGGTTGCTCACCTGATCGCCCGGTACGATCTACTGGCGATTCCGGTCGTTGACGCTCGGCAACGAATCGTCGGCATCGTCACTGTCGATGACGTCATCGACGTCCTGATCGAAGAATTCACCGAGGACTACCTCCGGCTGGCCGGCTCCGACGCCGAGGCGATGGATCGACGGTCTTCGGTTGAAGTTGCTCGTCTGCGCCTGCCATGGCTGCTGGGAACGATGTCGCTCGAGCTGGTTTCCGGGCTGGTCATCGCTAACTTCAACCATGTCCTGCAGCAGGTTATCTTGCTCGCGTCCTTCATGCCGGTCATCTCGGCAATCTCAGGAAACGTCGGGCTTCAGTCGGCGGCAGTGGTTGTACGAGGCCTGGATACAGGCCATGTCAGTCTGTCCAATGCTGGCCGGCAGGTCGGGAAGGAGGTGCGTACCTCACTCCTGCTGGCGCTCGCGTGCGGTCTGGTGCTCGGGACGATCGGCGCCCTGTGGTCCCGGCATATCGGCTTCGGTATCGTCATTGGTGGCGCCCTGCTCGCCTCGATGCTGACCGCGGGTTTGATGGGCAGCATCATCCCCATGCTGTCGAAGCGGCTCGGGTTCGACCCGGCCACAACCGCAGGACCGTTCGAGACGGCTTTTCAGGATGTGATCGGGTTTGCGGTGTTTCTGTGGCTCGCCTCGCAGTTGATCCAATTCCTCAGGTAGTCCTGGCGCCAACAGCATCTCGTCCCAATCGCGACGGAACAGGTACACGTGCGGAGCCGCGTCTGGCGGCTCCAATCCCTGTTTCATCTTCAGGATCAAGACTTGCATGACATTCCGGAGGATTACCGGCTGGACGACTGAATCGTTCCTTGCCGACGCTGAAACGGCATGTGGGTCGCGCGGACGAGATGACCTTCTCCGGATTGACTGCTCCGCGTCATTCCCGCTCAAAGCGTCACGGAAACTGGATGCACCGATCGCTCACACCGCGCTCAGGAACTGGCACACGGAGACAGTCCTGCGTGTCGATTTCCCGCAGGTTCTTCGTCGCGACCGTTGTAATGAACACACTCTTCTGGACCATCGAACTTGCGGCCGATCTCCGCTACACCGGGCCCTTCTACTTCGTCGGCGTTGACTGGAGCCGGTTCTGGGGAGCGGCTCATACCTTTGTCACGATCGGGCCACGCGCCGCCTATCAGCTCACCGCGATCGCGCAGGCCATGCAGCCCTTCGCGTCCTACTACGGCACCGGGTCAGACTTCGGCCTGGTCGTGCGCGGCCTGCGAGTTGGTCCGTCGCCGTATCCGCCCGTGTTTCTCTATTTCTTTTCGCTCTTCACCTTGCCGCCGCTCGCTGTCGGGTTCGCGCTCTGGACGATTCTGAATGTCGCGCTGGCGATCTGGATCCTCTGGCAAGTTACGAGCGGGCTGGATCCCAGGGCGCGCTGGCTGCTCGTGACACTGCTGATGCTGTCGTACCCGCTGGTCATCGAGTTCTATGTCGGCCAGTTGGTGATCCTGATATTCTTCGGGTTCTACATGTCCTACCGGGATTTCCAGCGTGGTCACGAGTTCCGAGCCGGGTTGTGGCTGGCGTCTCTCGTGTTGAAGCCGCAGTACCTCCCGGTGCTGGTGCTGGTGCTCCTGTATAAGCGGCGCTGGCATGCATTCGCGGGGGTGGCGGCCGGCGGACTGGCGGTCCTGGTGGCCTCACTGGCCGTCGGCGGGGTGGGCGGCATGGTCGGCTACGTCAAGATGATCTTGCTCGACTATCCCAAGTACTCCGGCGGCATGGCGATCGACCCGCACAGCATGATCACCTGGCGCGGCATGGTCTTCGATGTCCTACCGTGGCTGGGCTCCGGTGGCGGACTTGCGCTGACCGCGCTGCTGTCGATCCTGTGTCTCGCGGCGCTCGTGCCGATCTGGAACGAGGGTTGGGCGCCGCAGGATCCACACTTTCACACACAGATGCTCGCCACCATGATCGTCACCCAGCTGGTCGCCTACCACAGCCATCTCCACGGTGCGATTCTCCTGATCGTTCCAGCCGTCCTGATGGTCGTCTCGAGACGGGCCCTGCGTCCGATGCAGTGGTTGATGGCGGCAGCGCTGATTGGTCCGCCGCTGGCCGGCGGTCTTTCCGTTCTCCTGTTCCGTGACCTGCGGCTGATCTCCATGCTCTATATCGTGGTTATGGCTGCGGCGCTGATCCTGATCCTGCTCGGGCAGCCGGAACTGCCGCAACGAGAACTGGCAGGGGAACACGCATAGTGGGCGATGGAGATGTCTGAGCAATTACGCCTGGGCGCTGTCGATAATCTCCGCGAAGCGGACGGCGTCGTTGTGGCAGCGGGTGAGAAACCCCGCCTCGTCCGCAATCCCGGCGTTGTGCATGGTGACTTCGAGGCTGACCATCTTGTCGTAGGACGAGTGAGCGATGAGGCTCGCCAGCCGGTCCCAGTCGACGGTGCCCTGGAAGAGGGGCAGATGCTGGTCCCGTTGAGCATCGTTGTCGTGCAGGTGCAGGGCGATGAGCCGGTCTTCGAGTGATGCCAGTAGTTCGGGACCGTCGCCGGTAATGTTGCCATGGCCCGAGTCGTAGCAGAGCCCGACGATCTCGGGAGCGTACTGCTCGAGGGACCGGCGCACGAGCGGAACGTTGCCGTCGGTCAGGTTCTCAAGGGCGATACGAACGCCGCGCTCGCGGGCCAGTGGTTCGAGCCCGTCGAGCGATCGCCGGACCGAGTCCCAGTACGTCACCTGCCCAGCTTCGTCTTCCGGCCCAGCCACCAGGTGCAGGACGATGAAATCGCCGCCGAGCGTGGCGGTCATCTCGATCCGGTTCCGCACCAGTTCGACGCCGGCTAGCCGCTGGTATTCGACCATCGAATACCAGCATTTCTCGATCCCTTCCGACGCATGCACGCCGTTGAGCTGCAGCCCAAAATTGTCAAGCCAGCGGGCAATCTGGTCGATTTCGGCCGTACCGTAGAGAAAATCGTCGTCCCAGTGGTGACACCAGTGGACATGGGTAAATCCCGCCTCGGCGATCCGTCGCAGTTGGAGTTCCGGCGAACCGGTATCGGTCGCGTAATCTGTCGACATCGAGAGCATGGATCCCCCAGATTACGGCGGGGCCGTGATTCAGCTGATCGCGGCTCCGGCAACATCACTCAGTCCGCGGCGACGGCTGCCGTGGTCTGCGCGCGCACCCGTGACGACTCGTCTGCCAGCCGCGAGGCCAGCACCTCGGCGATGTGCACCGGGCGCCGTGCCGTAAAGTGCCCGATCTGTTCGCGGCAGGAGACGCCCGTTACGGCGATGACGGTGTCGCGCGATTGCTCCTCCACCTTCGGGAAGAGCCGCTCGGCACCGATCTTCCGCGAGACGTCGTAGTGCTCGATCTCGTAGCCGAACGATCCGGCCATGCCGCAACACCCGGCTCCGCTCTCGGCTGGTTCGCAGCCGGCGGCCCGCAGAATCGCCATTGATGGTCCCATCCCGATCAGCGCCTTTTGGTGGCAGTGTCCGTGGAACAGGACCCTGGGGCCTTCCTCCTCGCGCCAGGCGATATCGAGCTTCTCCTCGTTGAGCAGCTTGGCCAGGAATTCGTCGATCATGAAGCTGTTCGAGGCGATGCGCTCGACGTCCGGTTTGTCGGGCAACAGGTCGCGGTATTCGTCCCGAAGCGTCAGGATGCAGCTTGGCTCGGTACCGACGATCGGAACGCCCTGTCGCGCGTAGGGCATTAACGCCTCGACGTTTTGCCGGGCCAGCTTGCGTGCCTCCTCGACCAGCCCCTTCGACAGCATCGGCCGCCCGCAGCAGGCACGGCGCTCGACGATCTCAACCGAGTACCCGGCTGCCTCGAGCAGTCCCACTGCCGCCTTGCCGATCTCCGGGTAGTTGTAGTCGACGAATGTGTCGTGATAGTAGACGACCGAACCGCGATGGCCGGACGGCTTGATGGCGCGGCGTCGGGTGAACCATTCGGTGAAGGTCTCTTCGACCAGTGGCGCAATCTCGCGATCGGGGTGCACGCCGAGCGCCCGCTTGCCAAGCCTGGACAGGGGTCCACGCGTGATGGCATTGGTGAGTGGCGCGACCATCGATCCGAAGCGGTTGAGCTGGTGGATGTGACCGAAGACGCGCGAGCGGAGCGGAACGCCGTTCGCGTCGTGATACTGCGCCAGGTACTCGGTCTTGATCTTGGCCATATCGACGCTCGACGGGCACTCGGTTTTACAGGCTTTACACGACAGGCAGAGATCGAGCACGTCATAGGTCGCCTTATCGGTGAACTGATCCTGGCTGAGTCCGCGACCGGAGAGCGCCGCGCGCAGCGCGTTGGCCCGCCCGCGGGTGCTGTCGTGCTCGTCGCGCGTCGCCATGTAGGACGGGCACATGGTGCCCGTGCCAATCTTGCGGCAGACCCCCGCGCCGTTGCACATCTCAATCGCCGCGGCGAAACCGCCGTCCCGCGCGAAGCTCAAGTGCGTCTTGACCGGCATCGCGTGGTAGTCCGACCCGTAGCGCAGGTTCTCGGTCATCGACGGGCTGTTGACCACTTTGCCAGGGTTCATCCGCCCGTCTGAGTCGAACGCCTGCTTCAGCTCCTTCATGCAGGCATACAGCTCAGGGCCGAAGACGCGCTCGTTCAGTTCGCCGCGGTTCAGGCCGTCGCTGTGTTCGCCACTCATGACGCCGCCGAATTTCACGGCGAGCTCGGCCGCATGCTCGGTCAGCGAGCGCATGGTCTTGACCCCGTCGGCGGTCTTCATGTTGACTAGCGGCCGCACGTGGAGGCAGCCCGCGCTGGCATGGGCGTAGAAGGCAGCGGTCGTGCCGTGATCCTCGATGACCCGCAAGATCTCGCGGACATACTCGGATAGGTGTTCCACCGGGACCGAGACGTCTTCGATGCAGGCGATCGGCTTGGCATCGCCGCGCGTGCTCATGAGTAGACCCTGGCCCGACTTACGCACCGACCAGACGCCAGCCTGCTGCTTCGGATCGAAGATCTCGATCATCTCGGCGTCGCCGGTCATGCCGCGGCGCGTCAAGACGTCCTTCAGGTGATCGACCTTGTGGCGCAATTCAGACTGTGACTCGCCATAGAACTCAACCGTCAGGAAGGCCTGCGGGTTGCCGGTGATGAACTCGATCTGTCGCGCGAACGCGGGCTGCTGCCGCGTCAGGCCGAGGAGCATGCCGTCCATGAGTTCGACGGCGGATGGATCACACTCCAGGATCGTCGTCACTGTCTCCATGCAGGCCACGATGTCCTCGAACTGGAGGATGACCATGGCCGTCATCATCGGGACGGGAACTAGCCCAATGGTGTACTCGGTGCCGAAGGCGAGGGTTCCTTCTGAACTGGTGATCAATTTGGCGCCATTGAAGCCGTCCGTCTTGAGCAGCTCCGGCAGGCTGTAGCCGGACGCGCGCCGCCAGTGCTTCGGAAAGTCGCGGCGGATTACGTCACCGTAGCGCTCGCGCAGGTCCTGCAAGTCGCGGTAGAGCATCCCCTCGCGCGTATTGGCGGAGGCTCTGGAGGTGAATTCATCGGCGCTCAACTGGTGGAACCCGATCTCGGTGCCATCCGAGAGGATGGTGCTTGCCGCCACGACGTGATCGGCGGTCATGCCGTAGAGGATCGAGTGTGAGCCGGAAGCGTTGTTCCCCACCACGCCGCCGATGGTGGCACGGTCGGCGCTAGCCGGGTCGGGACCAAACATCAGGTTGTGGCGCCTCAGCTTCGCATTGAGCTGTTGCAGCACGATGCCGGGCTGAACGCGCGCAATGCGCGAGGCGGTGTCGACCTCGAGCACCTGATTCAGGTACTTCGAGGTGTCGATCACCAGCGCCCGGCCGACCGTCTGTCCAGCCAGACTGCTGCCGCCGCCGCGCGGCAAGATTGGCACGTTGTGCTTGGCAGCCAATTCGATGGTGGCGCGAACGTCGTCTATCGTCCGCGGCAGCACGACGCCAATTGGCTCGATCTGGTAGTTGCTGGCGTCCGTGCTGTAGAGCATGCGGCTGTACTGGTCAAAACGTGTCTCGCCGCTGATTCGCCAGGCGAGTTCGCTCTCGAGTGCGTGTGCGGCTTCGCTGCTGGTCGTGTCTGTCTTGGTCGTTGCCACCATGACGCGTTTCCTCCAATAGATCGGGCGAACCGCGTTCAATTCGTTGCTGGCCAACTGAAGCACGTTTGTCACCAATGCCTGGTTGGTTGCGGTCCGCGCGAATGAGTTTAGCACGTCGCAAATCGCTTCGAGCTGGACCGAACCGGCGCGACGGTGGGAGAAAACGTGTGGCGGCGCGGCTGCCGGCGCGCCTCCAGCACCCGGCGATTCGCCGCCACTTCAACGTGTGTATGCGTTCTGCGTAATAACCCCAGTAGTGACGGTGGTCGCAGCGTAGCGGGTTGATAGCCGGCAAGCCCGCTGCTCGGCGGTCGCCGCGCGATCGATCGTATGACGCGACTGTCGACGGCATCGTCAATGCTGTTCCGGCCAGCTTGGCCGGGCGCGAATACGGGAGCGCTGAGTTGCTACTCGATATTCTCTTTCCCGACAACTGGACCCAATTTCTCATACCGAATTACCCGCTCGTCGAAATCTTCATCCGCGGGACCATCATCTACCTCTTCTTATTCTTCGCGCTCCGGTTCATCTTGAAGCGAGAGACGGCCGGGGTCGGCATTTCCGATTTGTTAGTCATCGTCTTGATCGCGGACGCGGTGCAAAATGGCATGGCGGGAGACTACACCTCCGTCCCCGATGCGCTGGTCCTGGCCATTACCATCATCGGATGGGATTGGACGCTCAATTACCTGGCATACAACTATAGCGGTCTTCGTGGACTCATTCGCCCGAAACCATTGAAACTCATTGACGACGGTCACCTCATTCAGCACAACGTGCGCCGGGAAATGCTCACGCACGAGGAGATTATCGGTCAGCTTCGGCAACAGGGGATCGACTCGATTGACCATGTCAAGGAAGCATGGATGGAGAGTGACGGCGTGATCACGGCCATACCGCGACAACCGGATGCGAAAGGGGAAGAGAAGAAAGAGAAAAAGACTGGCTAGCCGAGTCGCTCCGGCGTCCAGGCAATCATCTCCAGTCGCTTCGAGAAGTGGAGCAGTGGCGGCTGGTCGAATGGGATGATGCCGGGTGCGTCGAGCATCGTCTGAGTCGTGAATTCAGCTTCGGCGGACTGCAGGTTCCACGGGTTGTGGAGAATATCGGCGCGGTAGAGGCGCTCTTTCCGATCGGTCGTGTAGAGACAGTAGCGTTCGGTGAGCCAGCATTCGAGCGAACCGGGCTCCGACCGGAACGTCTCTCCGGTCGGACGGTACCAGCCGCTCAACTCTGCCGGTCTGCCACGCACGTCTGTGCGTTTGCTCCGGTAGCGAATCGTCTCGCCGTCATGCTGAACGGTCATCGTCGCCTTGAAGTAGGGCAGGTGAAACCAGAATCGCGCAGCCTCAACGGCAATGCGATTCCCGGCGTCGAGGCTGAAGAAGTAGACCCCGGGCTTGTCGTCGACGGTGACATAGGTCCGGACGTTGAGTTCCGGGAACGAGGCCAGCCCCGGTACCTCCGGCAGCAAGCGCAGGCGAATGTCGCTCATCCAGAAGGGAACTACGCCAACCCACGCGCGGCCGTCGAACGTCTCCGGTTCCAGGGCCGGCGGCATCAGGGAGCGAATCGCGCCTGGCGGCACCGGCCAGTGCGCGAAGAGGAGATCGTTCCACGTCTGATGCATGGCGAACGACCGGGCAGGCACGGGCCAGGGCCGGTGCCCGGTCTCGAACGGCAGGTCAGGCCGCCGTCGCGTATCGAGGATGTGTGACGGGTGGGGATCGGCCACTGTGCTGGTCCTTTCGAGCGTGGTGGGATTGCGGGAACTCGCATCTCGTACCTGTACCGCCGGTTCCGCGTCCCGGTCGTCGCCACATTGTCGCTCATCTCTCCCGTGCGCGGTTTAGAATGAATGGTATCGACCCGGCGATACCCGATACCGAAGAGGAGGCCAGCATGGCTGTTGAGTCCGGAATCGATGCGGCCACGCTTGTGGCACGCATGGGCGACGCCGTTTCCCGCTTTCTCGCGTCACTCTCGACCGATCAGCGAGCGCAAACGCTGATCGATTTCGACGATACCGATGAGCGAATGCGCTGGTTCTACACCCCGATCCGCCGCAACGGGTTGCCGCTGGCCGAGATGGATCGACCACAACAGCGGCTGGCCCACCAGCTTCTGGCGGTGGGGCTGAGCCGGTCCGCCTACTTCACTGCTTCGACGATCATGGGGCTCGAGAACACGCTTGATGCCGTCGAGGGATGGCTCTTCCAGAACGCCCGTGCGACGACTCCCGAGCGAGCGGCAGGCAGCTACGGTCGCGATCCACAGATGTTCTACGTCAGCATCTTCGGTGAGCCGGACGGCCGAAAGCCCTGGGGCTGGCGTTTCGAGGGGCATCACCTCTCGATCAACTACGCCATCGCGGATGGTCGGATCATCGCACCGACGCCGACCTTCTTCGGTTCCAACCCCGCCGAGACGCCGCTCGGCGGTCATGGCAGTTTGCGACTACTCGGCGGTGTCGAGGACCTTGCACGCGAGTTGGTTCATGCGCTCGGTGATGAGCAGCGATCTCGTGCGGTCATCTCGCCTGTCGCTCCGCCCGACATCGTCACCGCCAATCGGCCTGAGGTCGTTGACGGTGCGATACCGCTTGCGACACCGATGCTGTTCGGTTGGGAGTTGACGCCGGTCGAGGAGCAGGATCAGCCGGATCTCTGGCGCGTGTTGGGCTACACACCGGAGTATCAGGATGCAACGCGCTACACCCGCCAGCCGAAGGGCCTGGCTGCCAGCGCGATGAGCTCCAATCAGCAACAGATCCTGGACGCGCTCATTCGTGAGTACATCAATCGCATGCCGGACGAGATTGCCGAGGTCGAAACGGCGTGGTTCGCCGGTGATCAAGTGCGCGATGTTCATTTTGCCTGGGCGGGTGGCTTCGAGCAGCGACAACCCCACTATTACCGGCTGCAACATCCGCGTTTCTTGGTGGAGTACGACAACACTCAGGACGGCGCGAACCATGTCCATACCGTCTGGCGTGACCCGCGGAACGATTTTGGCGCGAACCTGCTGGCTACCCACTACGCCGCGCATCATTGAGTGCTCTTGCCGTAGTTGGTGGACAGCAGGTCCGGCGACTACGGTGAGATCGTGCGGCGGGCAAAGTCGGTGCCCGCCGCAATTGGCGCTTTAGATCCGCTGCATCGCGGCTGGATTCTGAGCCGGTACCCACCATTCTTCTCCGCGCTCGGTCTGGATGTACTCTGGCCAGCGCAGTTCGATTGGCGGCGGGAAGTCGGACGGCAGGAGCGGCGCGACCCATTGCGAGCCGCCAACGCCTCCTCCGGTGCGGTCATTGAACTCGTCCTGTGCCCGTTTCAGCTCCTCTGGCTGCGTGATCAAGTCGAGGAACGTGCCGGCGATCGCTTTGGCCGCCAGGAACATTCCCGGATCGATCAGTTCCGGCCGTCCGCCCATGGCGTTGTAGACCCAGGCCGGATAGCTGTAACCAGGGGAGGGCGATTTCAGACTTGGACGCGAAGTGTAGAGACGGACCGTCGGAGCGTGCCATGTGTAATCGACATAATCATCTGACGTGAAGTTAACCTGCCATTCCGGTAGCAGTTGCCGGGTGGCGGCTTCGTAGTCCTGCGGTGGGGCGAGCGTTTCGAAGACCTCCGGAATCGGGTTCTCCATCGGCTCGATGCCGAGATTCTGCTGGATCTCGCGGCAGAACTCCCGCGCTTCGTCGCTATATTTTGGAGCGCCGACCAGTTCCAGGTTCTGGTAGGTCAGGTCGGCCATGGCGTGGTTGGTCAGGCCGACGCGTGTCTTGGTGACCCAGCGGACCGAGGCCTCGCAGCCCGTTGCCCCAGCCGCCTGGCGGGCATTGTTCTCGAGCACATTGTAGATCTGCTGCTGAATGCCGAGCGTTGGGGCGCGCCAGGAATACTGGATCTGACTCAGGCGCGGCGGCAGATTGTCGGAGGTGGCGTCTCCGGCGACCAGGATGAACTCATTGAGGGTCCAGGTGCCAGTGTGTGGGAACATCGCCTCTTTGGTGTACTTGGTGGTGGTGTACATCAGGCAGAGGGCGTCAATCGCGCCCGGGCAACGCGCCACGATATGGGAGTTAGCGGCGCCGAGTGCCGCGCTGGCCGGATTACTCCCCTTCCCCATCCAGTCTTCCGGGTGCTTGCACTCGAAGGTGAAGACGGCGCTCCAGTAGGAACCGCACTGCGTGTCCCAGACGGTGGTGTTGGCGTCGAGCGGATGGTAGGAAACGAAGGCGTCGAATCCGTCAAAGTAGCCCTTGGCGGCGTGGACTGGCTTCGAGCCGCAGACCTTCTCGGCCGGCTCGCCGAAGATCTTGAGTGTCCCTTTCAGGTTGTGCTTCTCCATGGCGGCCTTCGTCGCCAGGATCCCGGCTAGGGCACCGGTACCGAGCATTGAATGCGGATCGGTGTGTCCGGCGGCCCAGGGGTTCAGCCCCTCACGCGGCGCTTCATGCGGGACGGGCTGCTGTGAATTGCCCGGTACCGCATCGTATTCGGCGTACGTGCCGAGAACCGGCTTTCCCTCGCCCCAGGTGGCGACAAAGGCCGTCGGCATGTCGCCGCTTCCCTCCTCGACCGTGAAGCCTTCCTGTCGCAAGATCTCACAGAAAGCCCGGGCGGACTTGTACTCGCGCCAGGCGGGTTCGTGGTAATTCCAGATCTGCATGTGGAAATCGGACAGCCGTTGACGGTTGTCGTCCACCCATCTGAACGCTTCACGTTTTTCGTCGTAGTCGCGGGCCGGCGCCATGGCGGGCTCCTTTCCCCATTAGACACGAGAGCTGAACGACCGGAGGTGACGCTCACCGTAGCGAATGTGCGGAAAGAGGTCAAGCGGATTCAGACGTCACTTTCGGGCGGATGAAGATCGAGCGATGGTCCGTGAGTAGCGTCGCACGGCCGATGCGCTTCAGTGCGGACTGAGCCACGTGCCGCCAGTGCTTGTGGATCGGGTTGACGACCAGCACGGCCGGCACCGAGCATCCATGCCGACCGGCAGGTCAGCGGGGACCCCAGCTGATGCGCACCGGCGGGATTAACTCAGCCATCGCCTGCCCCTTCAGGTGGCACCGGTCTGCCCGGCCCCGGCATTGAACATGCAAGGGACGGAAGTGGTGCGATCCCCGATCGACATCCTCCACGATGCGCGAACTGATTTAGGGGAAGAGTTTTTTGTCCAGATCCAATGAAGGCGACCGGGACCAACGCGAGGGCCCGACGCCGATTGAGCGTACCCATGCGTTCACTCAACCACAGAGCGTTGCGCGTTCCGGCTATATCGGAGCGGCGCTGCACGTGCTTGACTGGAAAGCGATCATCACCCTGGCCATGGCCCTGCTACTCGGTCTCGGCACCTGGGAACTGATCGGAATCCTGTCGCAGCCAATTGCCCTGCTGCTGGCCGGAATCACCATTGCCGAAGCGTTGAAGCCGATCGTCGAGTGGCTTAGCCGCCGGATGTCCAGGAACCTGGCAATCGTTATCGTCTACCTGGCGCTGCTGATCCTGGTGGTGGCGATTGGCTGGTTTGTTATCCCCAGTTTGGTCGACCAGTTGATCCAGTTCCTGGATCGGGTGCCAAATCTGCTCGACGATCTGCGGAACTCGATCGGTGGCTTCGGTGGAGTCTCCACTCAGAACCTGATCGACAACTTGTCGTCCCAGGCCGCCTCGTCCGCGACGAGCCTGGCATCAGTCCCGTTTACCCTGGCGCAGGGAATTCTGGACGTCCTGCTCATCGTTTTCATGTCCGTCTACTGGCTGATCGCCGCGCCATCCCTGAAGGAATTCTTCCTTTCTCTCCTATCGAGCGACGCGCGCAAGAAGACCAGCGGCGTGCTTGAGGAGATGGGCAACGCGATGGGCGGTTACATTCGTGGCGTGGTGATCGATGCCGCCATCATGGGAGTGCTCGCGGCTGTCGGCCTCTTTCTCATAGGAGTCGATTACCCGATCGTCCTCGGTGTACTGACCATGCTCGGCGAACTCATCCCGGTCATTGGGCCGATCGTCGTCGCGATCCCGATCATCGGAATTGCCGCCATGCAGTCCTACACGACCGCCATCCTGGCGCTGGTGCTCTACGTCGCGCTGGAACAGCTCGAAGGGCACATCCTGACCCCGAACATCATGCGGAGCCAGACGCACGCCTCCCAGATAACGGTGATCTTCGCCCTGGCAGCGGGCGCCGCGCTTGGCGGCATCCTCTGGGCTCTTGTAGCAATTCCGCTGGCCGGTGCGATCCGGGTGTTGATAATTCGTGTTGTCGCTCCCTGGCTGCGGCAATGGAGCGGTGCGAACGAGCGGCGACAAGAACCGGCCCCGGCGACTGACGGTCGTTGATTGCCTCACGTGTTTTCGAAGGCGTCTCATTCATCATTCGTCGAGTCACTTCGACGGATCGGGTGAGCGTGCCTCGGACACACGCCAACCGCTCCGTGAGTGCAACAATCCCGAACCAGGATGGCGCACCGAGTATGATCTCTGCGGACAGGCATCGACAAGCGATTTGGAGTTGAGCGATGTTCTACACGCGCCAAGGGGACGAGGGATACACCGATCTGCTCGGTGATCGCGTCCCGAAATTCCATCTTCGTCCGGAGACGTACGGCACCATCGACGAGGCAACGTCGTTCATTGGACTGGCACGCGCACTGGCGAACTCTTCACGGACGAAGGAGATTCTCGTCGACGTTCAGCGTGATCTCTACCTGATGATGGCCGAACTGGCCTTTGCGCCTGAGATGAAACAGAAGCGCTATCACGTCACTGAAGCGCACGTGAAGCGACTCGAGGCCGAGACCGACCAGCTGAGCGAGGACGTGCAGCTACCGCCGCATTTCGTGTTGCCGGGTGACACCGTGCCGGGCGGCGCGCTGGACGTCGCACGGACCGTGGTCCGGCGCGCGGAGCGACTGGCGGTTCGACTGTCGCACGACGGCGAGGTGGAGAATCCACAGGTCCTGGCCTATCTGAACCGGCTCTCGTCGCTTCTGTTCATCTTGGCTCGCTTCGAGGACCGCGAGGCGGGCGTCCAGTCAACCCCTGCGAAGCAGTCGGGATAGCAACGCGTACCAGTTGACACGAAACTGTCACGACGAGTCACGATTTGTCCATCATGAATCTGACGTTCTGCCACTAGAGTCAAGGGGAGCCCGTTTGCGGGCGGAACAAACTGTGCCGTTGTTCCGGTTAACTAAGGGAGAGCGGTTGACTTCAATCGCTCCATCCATTCAAGCAGTCGCGGCAGACGACATCAGACTATCTGCCAGGAGGAACAAACTGATGGACGATCAAATGACGGTGACTTCGCTACCCAGGCTGAACGAGCCGGCCCCGGATTTCGAAGCGCAGACGACGCACGGAGTCAAGCGCCTGTCGGACTACAGCAAGGCCGGCAAATGGGTGCTCCTCTTCAGTCACCCGGCCGACTTCACGCCGGTCTGCACCACCGAATTCATGGCTTTTAGCCAGTTGGCGCCGGAGTTCGAGAAACGGAACGTCCAGCTCCTCGGCCTGTCGGTCGATTCGGTTCCGTCTCACCTGGCCTGGGTTCGGGACATCGAGGAGAACCTGGGCGTGAAGGTCCCCTTCCCGGTCATCGCCGACCTCGATACCAAAGTCGCGCGGCTCTACGGGATGATTCACCCCGGCGCCTCGGCGACAACCGCCGTGCGCGCGGTCTTCATCATCGACCCAAACCGCATCTTGAGGGCGATGGTCTATTACCCGCTCACGACCGGTCGAAACATGCAGGAATTTCTGCGGGTGATCGACGGCTTGCAGGCGACCGACAAGTACAGCGTCTCGACACCAGCCAACTGGCAGCCGGGTGACGAGGTCATCGTTCCGGCGCCTGGGTCCGCCGAAGCGCTTCAATCGGAAGAGTCCAAGAAGGGTGATTACGACTACAAGCGCTGGTATCTGCGATTCAAGAAGATCAGCTAGCCTCAAATAGCAGGCAACGCGCGACGGGCCGGTCACACACCGGCCCGTTGTTGTGTCTCGCAAATGTCGTCGACGGTCAAGGTTCAAGGGCTTCTGGCGGTCGCTTGCCACGTCTACGTATGCCGCGAACGATGGCGGTGATGATGGTTAAGACGAAGACCACGAGGGCACCGAGGATGACGTAGAGCAGGACCATAGGGCCGAACCTTTCACTCTCGTCTCAGCATAGGTCAGTCAGTGTACGGAGACTGGTCTGTCGCAAAAGGTGGAGAAGCGTGGGGCTGCTCTTCGTCGACGTGATTCGTTAGACTGGCCGTAGGGAATCGGCTGCTCCGCTGCGATTCTTGAACGGATCCGAACATCTCACCGGAACTCTCCACCGCTACATATGGTTCTGGCGGGTCAGGAATTCCATCTCCGCGCGTCGCAGCGCCTCGGTACGAGGATCTCAAGCGATGGTTGTGGCCAACCAGGCGATTGACAAGGGCGACAACGAGGGTCACCCCAAAAAGGAATCCAGCGCCGCCGATTAGATACAGAGCGATCATGCAACAGTATCCTTCGCGCTCTTCCCATCATCGTAGCGCGTCAGGAACGGATTTCAAAACGTGGGGAGGGTGCTCAGCCTTCTCGCTGTCGCCCGCCCAGCTCTTCGGCAAGGCCACTGGCGCGCGGCTCGATCTGCCCGGCGTATTTGTTTCCCTGCTTCTGGCGATAGGGAACGAGTGCGGCGGAGGTGAGCTGCTCGAAGGTAAAGGAGCAGATGCGCATGCCCGGATAGAGCGCGACGGCCATGCGGCCGGAGTTTGAGAGCTCCATCGTCGCTGTGCCGACCCAGCCGGGCTCGAAGACGGCCGCCGTGCTGTGGACCGTGATGCCGAGCCGCGCGATACTGCTGCGTCCCTCCAGCCTCCCGAGCAGGTCGTCCGGGAGTTCGAGCACTTCCATGGTCGACGCCAGGGCAAAGTCACCCGCCTGCATGATGAACGCTTCGCCCTCGGGCACGACGATGGTGCGCATCGCGTCGCCGATCGATTGTGGCTGGCGCGGATCGATGTACGAGAAGCGGGAGTGCTCGAAGACCATAAAGGTGTCACCAAGCCGGAAATCGATCGAGCACGATCCAAGGTGCTGCTGCACGTCCGGCTCCGGCGTGATCTTGATGCGCCCCTCTTTCAGCGCCTGGAGAATCTCGCGGTCGGCTAGTATCATCGACTCACTCCCATAGTTCACGTGACGTTTTGGCACTCTCGTGCGTTGTGTATATCAGAAGAGACGCGCCACGCTGTACGTACAGTATGCGGTGCTGTGACAATCGAGTCAAGCCAGCGTCAATGGCGGCGAACGAACATGTTATAATCGGCCTTCGTGCCGCCGACGCGCTAACGCCATGCGAACGAGACGCGCCCGATCGGCGCTTCCGGGAAGTGAACACCATGCATCGACAACCGCGCCGGATCCACTCGCATCCCCAGTATCGCCGGGGAACGCGATTGAATGCGGACGAGGTACGCACCGCGCGTCAAGGTAATGCCGAACCGCAATCGGAACCGGATCCTCAGCCGACTCCGGAACCGAGGCCCAAGCCTGTCGATCGGCTCAATGCCAAGGAGATCCGGGAAGCGCGTCAGACACAAGGTGCGGCCGCGGCTGGATCGGTCCGCGCCGCTGGAGGAAACGGTACCCCACCGCCAATCCGTAAGCCAATACCGGCGCCCTCAAATGACCGGCGTTGGACAGGAAAGCGCCTGGCTCTGATTGGGATTCCGCTTGTTCTCCTGCTAACGTCTGGGGCGCTGGTCTTACCGGTCCTCTGGAAGGCGCATGAGGCCGCCAATAAGATCTTCGTCACGCCACCGCCGAACTACGCCATCGTGCCGAACGCGCAGGGAACGCCGGAGATCAAGATCAATCCGACTCCGACGCCCAAGCAGCAGGCGAGCAGTTCTGGGCAGCAACCAACACAGGTGGCTGACACGATTCCGACCTGGAGCGGCAAAGACCGAATCAACATTCTGCTGTTGGGTGTCGATGACCGGGGCGACACCACGGCTCCGCCGCGGTCCGACACGATGATCCTGGTCTCGATCGATACCGCCAACAAGCGCGTCGGCATGGTCTCGATCCCTCGCGATCTTCTGGTGACGATCCCCGGACACGGCGACGACAAGATTAATGCCGCCTACCCGTATGGCTCGGAAGAGCAGATCACCGGACCGGGTTTGGCGGAGGCGACCGTCGAATACAACTTCAAGGTCAACATCGACTACTATGCCGAAGTCGACTTCACCGGATTCCAGAAGATTGTCGACACGCTCGGCGGCGTCACGCTCGATGTTCCCGCCCCGATCAAGGACGATGAGTATCCGGGCGCCCAAAACAACTACATGCGCGTCCTGTTTCAGTCCGGTCTGCAACACATGAACGGCGTTCAGGCGCTGCAATATGCACGGACCAGGCACGACGACAACGACTTCGCCCGTGGGGAGCGCCAGCAGCAGGTGCTGAAAGAATTGCGCCAGCAGGGGGTCCAGTTGGGCACGATTACCAAAGCCCCCGAGCTGATTGGGGAACTGGGCGACACGGTTCGCACGGATCTGTCAAGAACCCAAGCGCTCAGCCTGGCAAAGCTGGCGACCCAGCTCAACTCCGGGAGCATCCACTCGTACAGCTTGCTGCCAGCGCTGACGGAGTCCTCGACCGCGGCCGGTTACTACCTGCTACCGAACTGGCCGGCTATTGGTGACATCATGGATCAGGTCACTGGAGGGCCGGCACCTGAAGCAAGTCCAACCGGTGCCAACACACCGACGCCGTCGGCGCCGGACTACAACGCGAGCGTTCTGGTGCAGAATGCGACACAGGTCAACCGGCTGGCCTCGAACTCGTCCGACCTGCTGGTTGCCGAGGGCTTCACCAGCGTTACGCCGGCCCAGGCGCCCGATTCGTCAGGCCGGGACCGGACGACCGTCATTGACTACAGTGGCAATCCGGCTACGGCAAAGCGCATCGCTGAGATCCTGAACCTCCCGTCATCGGTCGTTTCGGAAGGAGACCCGCAGGACGCGGGCGACTATGACGTGGTCGTAACGCTTGGCGCTGATGCGCCGATCCCGACACCGGGTCCATAAATACGAACCGCGAGTGGATCATCACATGCAACGTCTCACCATTCCCGCCGCGATCCTTCTGCTGCTCCTGCTCGCCGCATGCGGTAAGTCGACCACGACGGCCGTTCCAGCGGGTAGCACCAGCCCGACGAGCGGCATTGCCAGTTCGCCGGCCGTCACCGCGACCGCGAGTGCAACTCCGAACCCAACCGCGAGTCCGTCAGGGACGGCAGCTGCCGTCTCGTTGATGCTCGGTGACCAGCGGGCAAGGTCGGTCGTGGTGCCGGATGTTACGAAGTCTGCCCAGTACGGGACGAGCGGAGATACGCTCTTCCGGAACGCGAACGGAATCTGGAGCGAGGTCGGGCAGTGGGACACGGTCAGCTCGCTCGTGGCCGATCCGACCAATCCGAGCGTCCTCTACAGTGGCGGCCACCCCGGCTGCGCCGTCGGAGGGCCGGCTATTCCCCTGCGCAAGAGCAGCGATGGGGGCGAGACCTGGCAGACACTCCTGACCGGGCAGGACATTCGCCCGCTCATTGTCGACCCGCGCAATCCACAGGTTATCTACGGGGAGCGCTGCTCGTTGGCAATCAGCACCAACGGTGGACAGACCTGGACCGATTACCAGATGACGCCCAGCTTCGACGTGAGTGCCATCTCGCTGTCCGGAACACGGCTGTACCTGCTGATCACCTCGGAGGGCGGCACCAGTCGCATTCGCCCGGTCGATGTGAGCGACCCGGAGCACCCGCAAGTGGGCACTGACCTGCGCGAATTCTGGGGTGGCGGAACCGTGATCGCCTCGTCGCAGCGGATCGTCATCGGCGAGCCGCACGGGATCGATATCAGCACAGACGGCGGTGCATCGTGGTCCTTCAGCCGAGCCGGACTCGAAACGGTCACCGTGTCGGTCAACGCACTCTCACAGCCGATCCCGAATGCCGAACTCTCGCGCAAATTCGGCATATATGCCCTCGCGGTCGATCCAGCGCAGGCCGCCCACCTCTTCGCCGGGACGATTCGCGGTCTCTACACGAGTCATGACGGCGGCCAGCACTGGGAGCGTGTCCCGGAGATCGACGAAGTGCAGGTGAACGACCTCCAGTTCGCCGAGAACGGTGCGATCCTCTACATCACCACGGATAACGGTGTGATGACACTCACCAATCCCTGACGACCCAGTCGTGATTTGCCCCTTGACAATACGAACAGACGTTCTATCCTGGAGAGACGACGACGTTATTGAAAGGGGTATCGCATGAAGGTGCTGTTCGTGGCCGGATTCGGTCCGGTCGTCAAGGATATGGCTGCCTCGAACCACTTTTACGCCGGGGATCTCGGTCTGCCGCTCGAAGGAGACGAGACGTACCAGACGACCGATAAGGTCGAGGGGGTCAAGCATTTCGCGCTCTGGCCACTCTCTGCGGCGGCTGAGTCCTGCTTCGGAACCTCGACCTGGCCGGGCGACGTGCCCACGCCGCAAGGCTGGATCGAGTTCGACGTCGAAGACATGGCCCTGGCAACGGAGGAGCTGCAAGCCAACGGCTACCGGTTGCTCGTGGCCGACCGCATGGAGCCCTGGGGCCAGCGCGTGACGCGCCTGCTCGGCCCCGACGGTCTGCTGGTCGGCATCACCTACACCCCAGCCTTACGAGGAGAGTAGGCTCTCTCCGGTCCTCGCCGGTCGTATGGGCGACGCATCCGTCACGCTCTGGCCGCCTCACCCAACAAACAAAGCCTGCCGCACGTCAGCCAATTCAGGCTATTATGGCTCCGTGCGTCTCATGAGAATCCGGGTGGTTGGGAGGTTGCGATGCCGGTCATGATGTTTGAGTATTCGCGGAAGCCGTACATGGATGGCATGTCGTTCGGCGAGACCGGTTCGTACGACCGGATCGACGGGACAATCACGTTCAGTGTCGATCCAGAGCATGAGGCCAATGCCGGGATCGTCGATCTGAAACTGGCGCCCCGCGATGCCAAGGGACGTGTCCGCTTTACCTCCGACGTCTGCCTGCTGATCCCGAGTGATCCGGCGCGCGGCAACCGCAGGCTAGTGGTCGAACTGCCGAACCGCGGCCGCAAGCTTATTCCGCGCTACATCAACCGCGCGGCGCCACACCTGCCATCCTCCGCCATCCCTGCCGGGGACGGCTGGACCTTTCGCCACGGCTACAGCATCGCCTGGATCGGCTGGCAGCACGACGTCTATCGCAGCGACGCATTGATGGGGCTTGAGGCACCTGAAGCGCTGATTGACGGTAAGCCGATCCGGGGCGAGGTGATCGTTGAGATGCAGCCAAACGTGCCGGAACGGACGCGCCTGCTGGCTAACCGGGTCCACCGGCCATACCGGGCGGCGGATGTGAACGATCCGAACGCACGGATGCTGGTGCGCGATCATCCGGAGGGCGAAAACAGCGAGATTCCACGCTCCGCGTGGCGCTTCGCCCGCGAGGAGAACGGCCAGGTCCTGCCGAGTCACGAGCACGTCTACCTCGAAGCCGGCTTCGAGCCAGGTCGCATCTACTCGGTGATCTACACCGCCGAGGGCGCTCCCGTCGTCGGAGTGGGCTTGCTCGCCTTTCGCGAGATCGCATCCTTCCTGCGCTATTTAGACGATCCACACAACCCGTTGGCGGGCGCGATCGACCACGCCTACGGCTTCGGCGTCTCGCAGACTGGCCGCATGATCCGACACTTCATCTACCTGGGGCTGAACCTCGACGAAGAGGGTCGCATGGCGTTCGACGGATTGAACCCGCACGTCGCCGGAGCGCGGCGCGGCGAGTTCAATCATCGCTTTGCCCAGCCCTCGGTACAGCCGACGCCCAGCTTCGGTCACCTCTTCCCGTTTGCGGATCGTGAATTCGAGGATCCCTACGGCTCGGGTTCCGATGGTCTTCTGAAACGGCTGCGTGCCAAGGGCGGTGTGCCCAAAATCTTCGCGACCAACACGGCTGCTGAGTACTGGCGCGGCGACTGCTCGCTGATGCACACCGATCCGCTCGGTCGCCAGGATATTGAGCCGGCGCCCGAGTCGCGCGTCTATCTCTTCGCCAGCACGCAGCACGGACCAGGCTCACTGCCGCCCGCGCGGCTGAGCCCCGACGAGGGCGATATGGGCTCGCACGATTTCAACGTGATCGCCTACCAGCCGCTACTTCGCGCGGCCTGGGTCAACCTCGATCGCTGGGTCAGCGACGGGATCGAGCCACCTGAGAGCATCTATCCGCGGCTCTCTATTGGCACCGCGGTGCCGGGCCGAGCGGTGATCGAGCGCTTTGAGGAGTTTCCCGGCATCGTCCTGCCTGATCCAGACCGCCTGCCGGTGATCCGCGCGCTCGACCTCGGTCCGCGGCAGCATGAGGGAGTCGGACGGTTTCCCGCGAAGGCAGGATCGGTCTACCCAGCCTATGTGTCGAACGTCGACGCGAACGGCAACGAGACGGGCGGCATCCTCCTGCCCGATCTGACCGTACCGTTGGGTACCTTCACCGGTTGGAACCCGCGCGCCGCCGAGACCGGGGGCGCGGGTCAGATCATGAAGATGCAGGGCATCACCAGCTTCTTTCGGCGCACCGAATCGGAGCGCGAGGAATCCGGCGATCCGCGCCCCTCGCTCGAGGATCTCTACGAGGACAGGGACGATTACCTGGGCCAGGTGGCCGTCGCCGCCGAGTGGCTCGTTGACGAGCGCTATGTCTTGCCCGAGGACGTCGATGTCATCGTCGAGGAAGCCGCCGCGCGCTGGGATCTGGCGATAGAGGATTAGCTGTGCGGCTTACCGTTGGCCGAAGCAGTACTCGATAATCCCCGTTAGGCATCGCGTGCCGCCGAACCCAATCGCTCCGATCGGGACGAGGTAGTAACCACCCGGCTTGGCGATGTGGTAGGTGAAGAGCAGCAACGCCACGCCGATCGTCAAGGAGATCCCGCCGCTGATGATGCGCGAGCGCGCCCTGCGCTTGCGGATAGCGCGCTGCACGGCGGCGCGGTGTTGAAGTCGTGGAGCGGCAGATGCCCAGCGCATGATCTCGTCGGTGTCCTGGCCGGACGTGGCCAGCAAGGCAATCTCTTCCTTGTTCCAGAAGCGCAGAAAGACGTCCCACGTGGCGGGCGATCCTGTGCACTCGGTGATGTGATTCCGCGGATAATTGCATTCGATCGTGCCGTTCGGACGGAACAGCGTGAGATGCGAATCGCTGAGCCACAGGATGCGTCCGTCCCATAGTTTCAATTCCTTGGCTGCCTCAGCCGCACCGTCAACCGCAGTCAAGGTTCGCCCCTTTCGAGACCACGTGGTCGACAATCGCTCCAATGACGCCTTCCAGTTAGTACAGCATCACCTGTGCAGATCGTCTCTAGCCTGTTGGTTTGGGAACGAGTGTAACTTTCGTCATTTGCGTGGTTCGGAGATATCGGTGGGATGGGCAGAGTTCATGGTTCTAGCAGTAGGCGGGAATGAGGGCCGGCGAACGGCTAGGATCGGAAATATTGGATCAGCCCGACAACGAAGCTGAGGCCGCCAAAGGCGAGCACTCCGATGGGGAGGATGAAGTAGCTCGGCGGACTATTGACCAGTCCCATCAAGATCAACAGTCCGATCCCGATGGCGAGCGTGACACCGCCACCGATCAGGCGTATGCGTGCCTGCTCTAACCGATCAGCACGTTGGTGTGCGGCTCGCCGGCGGAGACGTGGGGCATTCGTAGCCCATTGCACGATGGCGGACGCGTCCGCCAAAGATGAGGCTAACAACGTGAGTTCTTCGTTGTTCCACAGTCGCAGGAAGACTTCGCGGGTATCTTTCGGATTGCTGTAATCCGCGATCTCGCTCAGCATATGGCTGCTCTCAAACCTGCCGTCCGGCTTGAGCAACGCGAGCCGTGGGCCGGTCAGCCGCAGGATGCGCCCGTCTCGCAAGACGATCTCGGATATCTGCCGGCCCGATTCCTCACGCGGCTGCATGGTTTTCTGCTTTCACGACTCGACGGTGCCCGCGGTGAGAGCCCCAGGGTCGATGAGGCCACGCCGCGGGACGAGCAGCAGGTTTTGGTGATGCATCAAGGCTGGTGTCGCTCTTTCTCGAATTCCTCACGCGTCTCGTCGCCGGGCGGGTAGACGCCGATGATGCTCGAGCCGGCCTGAATCTTGGTTAGCACGAACGCTTCGATCTCATCCTGCTCAAGCGCCGCGAGCGCGACCTGCTCGGCGACGGCCGCTGGGATCACGACCACGCCATCGGCATCGCCGACGACCACGTCACCAGGCATGATCAAGACACCGGCACAGCCAATCGGGACGTCGATGTCGGCCGGGTGATGGCGGGTTGGGCTGGCTGCCCCGTGCGTGGCGCGAGCATAGCTCGGCCAATCGGTCGCCTCCATGCCCACACGGTCTCTCAGGGCGCCGTCGGTAACCACCCCAACCGCGCCGCGCACTTTCATGCGAGTGGCCAGAATGTCGCCGATCGTGCCGGAATTGGTATCGCCCCGCGCGTCGATGACCAGGACGTCGCCAGGCCCGACCGACTCGATCGCGATGCGCTGCTTGCTGGTGAGGTTGTCGACCGGTTGGTCGATATCCAGGTCCTCGCGCATCGGCACGAAGCGAAGGGTGAACGCATATCCGACCATGCGCAGATCCGGCCGTAGCGGCTGGACGCCGGTCAAGAACGTGTTGCGAAAGCCGCGTTTGAGCAGCTGGCTCGTCAGGGTCGCCGTGCTGACGCGATGCAGGGCAGCGAGCGCCTGTTCCGAGAGATACCCGGTTGGCCGATCATCTGGCATGGCGGTGATCCTTTCCAAGATAGGTGATGGGCATCATCCGGCGTGGAGGTGCCACGAGAAGTTCCCCTTCCTGAACCTCACATCACCTTCACGGCGACTTCATTGGCCAGTAGTTCCAGCGTCTCGTGGTCGGTGCCGTCGAGCATCTGCACCACGAAATACTGGATCCCGGCGTCGGCGCGTTGCTGGTACCACTCAGTGATCTGCTCAGGCGTCCCCGCCATGACGAAGCGGTCGAACGCCGCGGGGAGACCGTCTGGGTAGTAGCGCGCGACCTTCGCCTTCACCTCGGCCTCGGTCGGGGCCAGCATCAGCCAGCCGACGAAGTGAGTCTTCAGAATCTCGGCGGGATCTCGTCCGATCGCCTCACAATGTCGCTCGATGGCGGCAATCTTCTTCGGAATGTCACGCGGGGCGTCGGGCAGTTTTGATTCGTCCAGGTTACAGGCGTCGGCATACGTTGCGACCTGGCGCAGCGTGACCTTCTCGCCCACGCCCGCGATCATGATCGGTGGGTGTGGCTGCTGCACCGGACCCGGGTTCAGCCGCATGTTGCGTGTCTGGAAATGGTCCCCCTCGAACGCGAACGGCTCGGAGCCCCAGACTCCGTTCAGAATCCTGGCCGTCTCCTCGACTCCCTTCAAGCGTTCGACGTCGCTACGGAACGGCTTGTCAAAGCAGTTGAATTCGGGTTTCGACCATCCGCTGCCGATCCCGATCATCAGGCGTCCGTTGCTGAGTTGATCGAGATCGGTCGCCAGCCGGGCGAAATGGGCCGGGTGGCGATAGTAGACGCAGTTGACGACCGAGCCGAGCATGACTCGCTCGGTCGCGACTGCCAGCGCCGGCAGGCAGATCCATGGATCGGGACTGAGCATCGGATGGTCATGGATGAAGAGTCCGTCGAAGCCCAATTCTTCAATGAGCTTACCGGCCTCCATGATGACCTTCATCGGGTCGTCACGGAGTTCCCAGCGGAACAGCGCCGTGCGGCGTTTGACCGCGCCGACTTGCACGCCGAAACGGACCCCTTCGTCCGCCCTGGCAACCCACGGATGTCGCGACATGATGTGTTCCCTCCCTCAATGTTTGTGGTGGCCGCCGGTGTTGAACATGAACTCAGTCCGCTTAGGCAGTTCGGCTTCCCAGCCTCGGTAGAAAATCCAGGTGAACGATGAGCGACGCGAATCCTGCCGGACGTCGTCCGGAGGGCTGATGCCCCCTACCGATGGCTGGGTGAATGCAGCCACTACTCCACGACGGTCAGGTCGTGGCGGGCACTGTTCAGCACCTCGCCGCCGCTCTCGGTCACCATCACCACGTCCTCGACCCGATTGCCGAACTTCCCGCGTAGCATGATGCTCGGCTCAATGGTGAACATCATGCCGGTCTGGAGGACTGTGTTGTCCATGATGTCCAGGAAGGGCGGCTCGTGCACCGTCGCCCCAATGGCATGGCCCAGACGGTGCGTGAAGGCCTCGTCGTAGCCTGCGCCGGCGATGACCTTGCGTGCCGTCGCGTTCAATTCGCTGGCCGTGATCTGGCCCGCCTTCATCGCCTCGATGGCGACTCCCTGCGCTTCGAGGATCAAATCGTGCACGCGGCGGTACTCGGCCGACGGTTCGCCGACAAAGACCGAGCGTCCGAAGTCGGAGCAGTAGCCATCGAGGACGCAGCCGAAGTCGAACATGAGTGAGTCGCCGGGGCGCAGCTTACGTCCACCACCGTGCGACTCTCCCGGCCAGGCACCCGCCGCTTCCGGTCCGATAATGTAGACGCCGGTCGGGAACGAGGTGAACTCGGCGCCGTTCTTGAGAAACTGGTAGTCGACCTCGGTCGTGATGTCGAGTTCGCTGACCCCCGACTTCAGTTTAGGGATCACCAGGTCAAAGACGGTGTCAGCCAGCCCCGAGGCGCGGCGCATGGCGGCGATCTCGTCGGCATCCTTGATCATCTTCATCGGGTTGATGATGTCCGACACGAGTGAGAAGCGAGCGTTCGGCAGCAGCGCGTCGAGTGTCCCGCTGGTGCGAGCCCAGGTACGCTCGTCGACCGCGACGTGGTTGACCTGGCCGAACGAGGCAACGGTCTGTCGCATCACCTCGAGCGGCGTCTCGGATTCCTGGATCAGCCGTACGTCGTTGATCCAGGGCTTCCCCTCGGCCTCATTGACATAGAACGAGCCACCCATGCGCGGAGCGACCAGGGTAAAACCGCTGTCGCGGCCGATATAGGCGCCGCAGGCCCAATCTCCGTAGGCATTGTGGTCGGTGCCGTGCTCGTACTGGCGTCGCACGCCCGCCACATAGAAGAGATTGGCACCGCGAGTCAGGTAGACGAGGTCGACCCCGGCTGCCTCCATCCGCTGGCGAAAGGTCGTCAGCCGCTTCTCGTAATCCATGATCGCCTCCGTCTCCCATGATCCTTCCCCAACAGGTTTGATGCCTATCATCGCATCAGTTCGAGCCCTGGCAAGCGCCCAGTGTCGTTCGTTGACCACCTGGAACCGGTCCCGTATGCTGCACACGTGCAGAGATTCAATCCGGCGAAAGGTCGCGCGGCTTCGGGACGCCGTGGCTGAGAGACACCAGATTCCGCGCAGGTCGGCGGAGCCGGACCAGACCAGTCGTGACAGCGTAACCCGCGCCAGTGTAGGGAATCTTGAACGAGGGAGGAAGACGGAGATGGATTTCTCGATCGCGCCACAAGATCAAGCCATGGTTGACCGCGCCAGGGAATTGGCGCGGGAGTTTGCCACCCGTGCCAGGGAGTACGACGACGCGGCGTCCTTCCCGGAGAAGGATTTCGAGCAGCTGCGTGAGGCGGGCTTTCTCAAGCTGACGGTGCCGGAAGAGCTTGGTGGCTATGGCATGTGGCGAGGGAAACGCTTTTTGCCGATGTACATGATTCTGGAAGCCCTGGCGACCGGGAATGCCTCGACCGCGCAGTTGACCCAGATCCAGGCCCACGCCTCGGGCATCATCGGCTACCTCGGCAATGAAGAGCAGCAGCGACGCTACCTGGGCGAGGTCGTTTCACGCGGCGCCCTCATCGCATCCTGTGGCAGCGAGACCGACCCGCGCCAGGCGGCATCCAGCCAGGGCCGGGCCGAGTTGGTGGAGGTTGACGGCGGCTTCAAGCTCAACGCCAACAAGTTCTTTGCCTCGCTGGCGCCCGCAGCCGACTACTACGTCGTCTACGTCATGGCCCCCGGATCGCAGACCATCGCTGATGGCTACACTGTGGTCGTCGTTTCGAAAGACGATCCCGGAGTCTCGCTGCAGAACAACTGGGATGTCATGGGTATGCGGGCGACCATTAGCTGGAGTTTGATCCTTAAGGACGTCTTCGTCCCGTGGGAGAACGTCCTCGGTGAGCCGGGCGACTGGGTGCAGCACGATCCGCGCACGTTCACGCTGGCCTACTGCGCCAATCACCTCGGAACGGCTCAGGGCGTGTTCGACTTCCTGCTGGACTATCTCAAGCAGCGTCCATTCCTGATGAACGACGACACCATCGCCTACACCATCGGCGAGATGGATTCCGCCCTGCAGGCGACCCGCACTTCGATGTGGTATGCCGCCTGGCTCTGGGAGCAGGGCCACTACGACGAGGCGGAAAAGGCCTCGATGCGCGTCCTCCACACGTCCAAGCAGACGGCCATCATGGTCACGACCAAAGCCTTCGATGTCTGCGGGGCGCGGGGCGCGTTCCGCCACCTGCCGCTCGAACGCGCGTTGCGTGACGTGCGCACCTTCTCGCTGCATTTCCGCGAATCCGCCGTGCTGCGCATGCTGGCCGAGGCCGACCTGGGTGGCGACTTCCACTCCAAGCAGAAATACGGCCCGCGGATCGGCCGCCAGTCGTGGGAACGACTGCGGGCAGCCGCGGCAGAGCGAGGCAATGAACCGGTCAAGCTCGACGTAACGCTGTAGCGCCGGAGGGGAAGCAATGCCGGACGTGCAACCGTATTTCGCCTATCTCAAGGCACAACAGGACATGCTCATTGCCGAGCTTGGCAGCTTCGTCAAGGCCGAGAGTTGCTCGCGCGAGAAGGAAAATGTCGACCGGGTTGGAGTCATTGTCAGCAAATCGTTCCAGGCGCTCGGCTTTCAGATCGAGCGCATTCCGGACGACGAATGTGGCGACCACCTGGTGGCGCGGCGTAAAGGGAACGGAACGGGACGTGCCCTGGCGCTGATTCACCTCGATACGCTCTGGCCGGAAGGCTCGATCCGGGAGAACCCGTTCCGCGTTGAAGATGGCAAAGTCTATGGCCCGGCGACGCGCGACATGAAGGGCGGCTGGGTCGTCCTGCTGGGCG
Organism: uncultured Chloroflexia bacterium; assembly: GCA_963728335.1. Taxonomy (GTDB): domain Bacteria; phylum Chloroflexota; class Chloroflexia; order Thermomicrobiales; family Thermomicrobiaceae; genus CALAGB01. The sequence goes on along the minus strand of CAVSJP010000002.1, from coordinate 287,699 downwards.
CGCTGCGCGCACTCCGCGAAGCCGGCTGGGACGGCCTGGAGAGCATGACCGTCTTCATGACCGGCGATGAGGAATTGGGCAGCCCGCGCGGCCGCAAGTGGATCGAGCAGGAGGCACGGAACGCCGATTGGGCGCTGGTGATGGAACCGGCGCGCGACAATGGCTCGATGGTTATCAGTCGCGGCATGGTCGGCGCCGTCTACTTCGAGATTCGCGGCATCGCCATCCACGCCACGTCGCGGCACCTCGGAGCCAGCGCCATTCACGAGGCGGCGCACAAGATCCTGGCATTGGAGGCGTTAACCGATGTCGACAAGGGGATCCTGGTCAGTGTCGGGTTGATTGAAGGTGGTACGGCACGCCAGGTGCTGCCGGACCGCGTGACGATGAGTATCGACCTGCGGGCGCCCGATCCCGAGTCGGCTGAAGAACTCGTGCGGAACGTTCGCGAGATCGCCGAGCAGAGCACGGTGCCGAAGACGACGACCGTCATGACCGGCGGCATCACTCGTCCCGCCTTCCAGGCCACGCCCGCCTCGAAGCGCATGCTGGCGCTCGCTCAGGAATGCGCCGCGGACTTCGATCAGCAGATTGAGGGCATCTATGTACCCTCCGGCTCGGACGGCAACTTCACCGGAGCGCTCGGCGTCCCGACGCTGGATGGTCTCGGGCCAGAGAGTGCCGGACACTCCGGACGGACCGAGCACGTGCTGATCGAGTCGATTCCACGTCGCGCGGCCATTCTGGCGGGGATCATCAGTGGCCTGCCCGGCCTGCTGGAGGCGGAATGAGGCAATGGCCAAACGGCGCGAAGTGCGTCGTGATGATCACAGTCGATTCGGATGCCACCGGCAATGAGATCGGCAAAGGACTCGACCCGGATGGCGCCAACTCGCTCGGCGGTTACTCTCCGCGGCGGGGCATTCCACGCTTCCTCGACATCTTCCAGCGTCACCGGATTCCAGTGACGGTCTTCTTTGGCGGTTACGACACCGAGCACAATCCGGCCGTCGTGCGGCGGATCGTGACCGAAGGGCATGAGGTCGCGGCGCACGGCTACCTGCACGAGAGTTGGGACGTCTCTCTGGAGGAAGAGGATGATCTGCTGCGCAAGACGCATCAGATCCTCACCGAAATCGCCGGAACGCCGCCCGTTGGCTGGCGTAGTCCAGGTGGCCAGAAGAGCGCCCAGACGCTGGCCGTCCTGCGCGAACTCGGCTATCTCTACGACTCAAGCGATAAGGACTTCGACGCGCCTTACCCGGCGGTTGTGCGGGGGGAGCCATCGCGCGAGATGGTCGAGATTCCGAACATCACGTCGACGCTCGACGACGCCTACATGTACGGCATCGGCATGATGAACGCGAGCGAAGTCCTTGAGGTCTGGAAAGAAGAGTTCGACGCCCTCTATCACACGGCGGGCTACTTCATCGTGACCTGCCATCCGCGCGCCGGGCGTGGCTCCGGTTTGCCGGCCCGGGCGCGTGTACTTGACCGTCTGATCACGCACATCAAGCGCTATCCGGACGTCGAATTCATGCGCATGTGCGATCTGGCTCGCTGGTGTCTGGATCCGGCTCACGGCTTCCTGGACCCGGTTCCCGCGACCGGAGGCCGGCCATGAGTGAGGAGTTCACCTGGCCGGCGGGCGTGCAGGCCGCGGCCACGATCACGGTCAACTTCGGCGGTGAGAGCATCGAACACCAATCGATGGAGCTGCCCCTCTGGGGCCGCTACTCGCACGGTCGCTACGGCGCGCAGCAGGGGGTTCATAACCTGCTCGATCTCTTCCGCCGGTATGACGTTCGGGCGACCTTCTTCATCGCGGGCTGGGATGCCGAGCGGTATCCGGAGGCGATGGAGGCGATCGCGGGCGCCGGTCATGAGATCGCCGTGTCGGGGTATATGCACGAGGATTTTTCAGCGATGCCCCCCGAGGATCAGGCGGCGGTGCTGGATCTGAGCGAGGAGATCTTCCAGCGCGTCTTCGGCCGAAAACCGGTCGGATTCCGCGCCCCGGACCGGCTCCTCTCCCGACACACGCGAGCACTGCTCGCGTCGCGTGGCTACCGCTACGACAGCAGCTACTGCGACGATGACCGGCCGTACGTGGTGGAGTTTGAACCGGATGTGCGCCTGGCGGAGCTGCCGGTGCACGAGCCGTGGATCGACCGACCCTACTACGAGCGACACCGGACCTCGCGAGCCTTTACCGAGTCGGTGCTCGATGAGTTTGACGCGACGTACGGCGTCGGCGGGCTCTTCACTCTGGGCATTCATCCACGTGGCGACTGGGGCTCCGGCCGAGGCCTGCGCGTTCGCGCGCTGGAGCCGCTCCTGCAGTCGTTCCAGGAGCATCCACGCTTGTGGTTGGCTCCCTGTAGCGAGATCGCCGATTGGTCACTGGGGGATGAAACGCGGGCAATTTCGACACTGTAAATGTACAGGGCAGCTTGTGTGTCCGCTGCAGATACGGCGAATCGTTGAAGTTACCCCTACCGCGTTGGATCAGTGACCATGCTCGTGCTGATGCGCTTGAGCCGAAAACCGATCCGGGTGCAGCGAACAGTCGGTTCCGTTGTCGATCACCGTGGGCTCGTCGACGCAGTGCGTCTCGAGCGTGCTGTGATCGATGTCGTATTTCTCGCGCAGGATCTTGCGGACATCGGTCAGGATTGAGCGCACCTCGTCCTGGCTCTTCTCCGCCTGTTTCTCAACGGCGATGTGCGCCGCGAGCGCGTGGATGTCGGAGCTCAGACTCCAGACGTGCAGGTCATGGACATTGGCCACACCCGGCACCGCCTCGACGTCTCGCGTCAGCGACCTGAGATCGAGATCCTCCGGCGTGCTCTCCATCAGGATGTTAATCGTCTCGCGAATGATGCTCCAACTCGACCAGAGGATGAAGGCGCCAATCAGCAGCGACACGACTGGATCCCAGAGGGTCGAGCCGCTGAGCCAGATACCGATTCCAGCCACCACGACCCCGATCGACGAGATGGCATCGCCAACCATGTGGATGAACGCGGCGCGTACGTTGACGTCATGAGACCCTTGCTGGAGAGACAGCGCGATCGACGTGTTGAGGACCAGGGCGACCAGCGCGACGATGATCATCGGAAGACTGGCGACCGGTTCGGGGTGAATCAGGCGCTGGTAGCCTTCGTAGAAGATGTAGATCGCCAGCAGGATCAGGGTGACCGCGTTTGCCAGTGCCGCCAGCACGCCGACGCGATGATAGCCGAATGTCCGCTCCTGGTCGGGCGCGCGGCTCGCCATGGCGAATGCCCAGGCGCTGAGGACGAGCGCGGCGACGTCGGTCAGGTTGTGCCCCGAATCGGAGATGAGCGCCAGGCTATTGGCCCACCAGCCGGTGAGGAACTCGGCCACGACAAAGATCCCGGTGATCCCCGCGGCGATCTTGAGCCGGTTTCCGGTCACGGGGCCGTGGCTATGCATCCTTCCTCCAAGTTGGAACACCCTGGCGTGGTCAAGATCGAGAGATTGCGCTGACCGATCCGTTGTGCAGGCGCCGCTACAACGCCGCGGGAACCGGATCCACCTGGGAATCGGCCTGCACCGCGGCTCGGTACCTCAGCAGCCTCATGCCGTTGGCGATGACAATCAGCGAGGCGCCGACGTCGGCGAAGACCGCCAGCCAGAGCGTGGCCCATCCGGCGACCGCCAGACTCAGGAAGATGAGCTTGATCGCCAGCGCCAGGCCAATGTTCTCGGCGATGATGCGTTTGGCCGAGCGTGACAGCCGAATGGTGTATTCGACCGCCGAGAGATCGTCCCGCATCAGGGCGATGTCTGCGGTCTCTAATGCAGTGTCGGTGCCAGCCGCGCCCATGGCGATGCCGACGGTCGAGCGCGCCAGGGCCGGGGCGTCGTTCACGCCGTCGCCGACCATGCCGACCGAGCCGTAGCGCTCCAGCAGGCGCTCGACGGCCGCGACCTTCTGCTCCGGCAGCAGCTCCGCCTCGATCTGATCGACGCCGATCTGGCCCGCAATGGCTCGCGCGACTTTTTGTCGATCGCCGGTCAGCATGACGGTCTCACGAATGCCCGCGCGCTTGATGGCCGCGAGCGCGTCACGGCTCTCGGATCGCGGTGTGTCGGCCAGACCGATCAGACCGACGGGCACAGCGTCGACCGAGACGGCCACGGTGGTCTGTCCCTGGTCTTCGAGTTCGGCAATCCGTGCGTCGATCCCCTCCGGGATGCTGCCGTCGAACACGAACGCCGGACTGCCGATGCGCACCTGGTGGTCGCCAACGGTCGCCTCGACGCCTCGTCCGGTCTGAGCACCGGTGTTCTTCACCAGTTGCGTGTGATCCAGTTGACGCTCTCTGGCCTCCCGTACGATGGCCTCGCCCAAAGGATGCTCAGAGTAGCGCTCGCCCGCGGCTGCCATCGCCAGCATGTCGTTCGCTGACCAGCCATGGAGCGGCACGATTTCGGTGACGACCGGCGTGCCGCTCGTCAGCGTGCCGGTCTTGTCGAACGCGAGTGCGCGCAGCGACCCGGCTGCCTCCAGATAGGCGCCGCCCTTGATCAGCACGCCACTCTTCGCCGCGGCAGAGATGGCCGACACGATCGAAACCGGGGTCGAGATGACGAGCGCGCAGGGGCACGCGACCACCAGCAGCACCAGGGCGCGGTAGAACCAGTCGGTCCAGGTGCTGCCAAACGCGAGCGGCGGGATGATTGCGACAGCGATCGCCAGCAGGACGACGGCGGGTGTGTAGTAGCGCGCGAAGACGTCGACGAAGCGCTGCGATGGCGCCTTCTGCGCCTGCGCGTCCTCGACCATGCGGATGATACGCGCGATGGTCGAATCGCCGACCTTGCGCGTGGTACGCACGTCGAGCACGCTGGATCCGTTAATCGTGCCGGCGAAGACCTCGTCACCGGCGCCCTTCTCGACCGGCAGGCTCTCGCCGGTGATCGGGGCCTGATTGACTGCCGAACTGCCGTGCTGAATCACGCCGTCCAGGGGAAAGCGCTCGCCCGGTCGCACCACGACTACGTCGCCGACGGCGATCTCCGCCACCGGCATGCGGTGCTCATGCTCGCCCTGGCGCACGACCGCCTCGACCGGTGCCAGTGTCAGGAGCGAGCGGATCGATTGGCGCGCCCGGTCCATGGTGTAGCCCTCGAGCGCCTCACCGAGCGAGAAGAGAACGACGACCAGCGCCGCTTCGAACCACGCGCCAATGATCGCCGCGCCGACGACCGCGATGACCATCAGGGTGTTGATGTCAATCTGGTGGGTGGCGCGTAGTCCGTAGTACGCCTTGCGCGCAATCGGCACCCCGGCGACCAGGATCGCCAGAGCGAAGACCACCGTCGTGACGATTGACGAGATGGCGACCAGTTCCAGCACGCCGCCGGTCGCGGTGAGTGCGCCGGCCATGAGCGTCACCTGGTTGGACCGCTCGGCGACAAAGCCTCGGATCAGTCCCCGGTCGACCGGCGCGGCGGTGGCATCGCCCTCAGCGAGCCGGTAGCCGAGCGACTTCACGCGCTTGGCCACGGCACCCATGTTCGTCTGGTGCGCCTCGTACTCGAGCGACATACGCGCCCCGGCAAAGTTGATCGAGACCCAGGTAACGCCGTCAAGCCGGCCAACACCACGTTCCAGCGTCGTGGCGCAGTCGGCGCAATCCATCCCCTCGACCGGAACCTCACGGTGCGCGTATGCCTCGCCGAGTCTGGCCCCTTCGCGTTGCACCAAGTGACTCCACTGTGCTCAATGAGATGATCGCCGGGTCGTAGTGAATCGTCGCCAGCCCGGTTGTCTGATGAACTTCGGCGCTCGCGATGCCGTTCGTGCGACGCAGCAGGTCGCCCAGACGCGTGAGGCACTGATCGCAGGCGGCAGACTCGGCCGGAAGCAGGTCGGGCAGCGCCAGTTCTTTGACGTCAATCACAGGAATCCCCCTCGTGACTGTGTCTCCCATGCTCCAGCGCCTGGCTCACCAGCGTGGTGACGTGATCGTCGTCGAGTTGATAGTAGACACGCCGCCCGTCCCGTTCCGGTCTGACCAGTCCATGCTGGCGCAGCACGCGAAGCTGATGGGAGACGGCGGACTGCGACATTCCCAGGGACGCGGCCAGATCGCAGACGCAGAGCGGATGGGTGGCAAGAGCCGTCATCATACGCAGCCGGGTCGGATCGCCGAGTGCCGCAAATAGTCCGCTCGTCACGCCGATCTCTGAGGCCGTCGGCATCGAGGCGCGAACTTCAAGCACCGCGTCGACGTGCACAATCTGCTCCTGGCAGACCGCTTCATTCGACTCGCGTGCGCGCAGTTGATCGGCTTTTCTGGGTCGTGGCATCTGTGCTATCCGCTTCCGTATTGAGACGGCATCTCATTAGTGAATATCTATTCATATGTTATCACAAATATGGCATCACTGATGCCAGCGGACAACGAGTTTCGGAGATGCCCGGTCGGGTGGAAGACCCGGGCGACCCGATCTCACGAACGCCGCGTCAGGCCAAGCGGCACTCGACGATCGAGCGGCCAGTCGGCTGACGGCCGCTTGCGGTGATGCCGAGTCCCGCCTGCGCCGCCAGCGCGCGGAACTGCTCCAGGTTCCAGTGTTTTCCGCCAACCAGCACCGTCTCGATCGACAGGCCATAGGTCCGTCCGTCGAGATCAATGCTCCCGACCACGACCACCCGGCCCGTCGGAGAGACCGCATCGGCGCAGCGCTGGAGGATGCGAATTGCGTCCTCATCGGGCCAGTCGTTGAGGACACGGTTGATCAGATAGAGATCCGCGCCGGCTGGGAGGGGGTCGAAGAAGCTCTGTCCGGCCGTCGTCACCCGATCGCTGACTCCGGCGGCCCGAAACGTCTCGACGGAGCTGGCCACCGTGCGTGGAAAGTCGACCAGGATGCCCTCGACGTCAGGGCGCGCCTGGAGGATCGCCGCGAGCAGCGACCCCGTACCGCCCCCGACATCGACGACCGTGCGTACGCCATCCCACGTGCTCTCGACCAGCACCTCGGGGTCGGGGGTGCCATGGCCGGCCGGGCCCATCAGGTCGTCGAAGCTGGCGCCGATCGCGGGGTTTGCATCGAGATCTTCCCAGAACGGGAGACCGAAGATCTCATGGTAGGCGGGCTTGCCGCTACGAACCTGACTGAGCAGGCCGCTCCAGGCGTTGGCCATGCGGCCACCGATACCGTCCAGATCGAGTGCCAACCGAATCGGACCGTCGAGCAGTTGGCGGGCCGCGGCATTGAGCGCGAATTGACCGGACTCGGGTTCGAGGAAGACTCCCTTGCCGGTCAGATGCTCGAGCACGCGTCTGAGCATATCGGGGTCGGCGCCGCAGGCTCGCGCCAGGTCGTCGATGTTCGTCACGCCTGCCGCGATGTGATCGGCTACCCGGAGGGTCGCGACCACGTGCAGGCACCACGGCGTAGCGAGGTCGCTCAGGCGAAAAGGTCTAACTCATCTGTCGCTGACATGAACCCCGCCTCCGTCCGGATTGTCAATTTCTCGTGCGATGTCACCGGCAGCATAGCAGGGAACGGCGAGGTGGATGGCTCGACCTGCGCCGATAATTCGTTTGGCCGTTATTAATACCCTTGACACACGGCCAAAATGGCTCATCCTATAGCCCTGTCAGTTCGCGCTGCCGGATTGTGGTTCCGTAGCGCGATTTTTCGTCCGTCTATGAATGGACTGGAAAGGGTCGAGTAGCTCGCAATGGCTTTCCGATTCAGGCGTAGGTACAGCTCGATGAGGCGTCCTGTTGACGTTCGCTGGAACCTATGTGCTGAAATGAGGAGACCATGCAGTTGCAGACCAAGACCGCGAAATTCGATCTTCTGACCGACGATAACCTCACCCCTGATCAGGCCAATGCCCTGATCGATCGCGCGATTCAACTCAAAGCCCAACTCAAAGCAGGCGAACCCCAGCATCACATCATGCCGGGTAAGACCCTGGCGATGATCTTCGAGAAGCCCTCGACGCGCACGCGTGTCGCCTTTGAGGTCGGCATGGCGCAGATGGGCGGTCACGCCCTCTACCTCTCAACCAACGACCTGCAGCTTGGTCGTGGCGAGTCGATCGAGGATACCGGCGCGGTCCTTTCGCGCTACGTCGACGTGATCATGGCACGGGTTTTCAAGCATTCAGACATCGTCGCGCTGGCCAAATCGGCCTCGGTGCCGGTGATCAATGGTCTGTCGGATCTGGCGCACCCGACGCAGGGCCTGGCCGACATGATGACGATCAAGGAGCAGTTCGGCGGCTGGAGCGGCCACAAGCTGGCCTACGTCGGCAACAAGAACAATATGGTCAATTCGCTGCTGCTGGCTGGCGCGCTGGTCGGCCTCGACGTCGCCGTCGCCACGCCCGCCCACTGCTCGCCGGACGTCTTCATTGTCGAGCGGGCCAAGGCCATCGCCGCACAGACTGGCAGCACCATCGAGTTCTTCGAGAACCCATACCACGCCATCTCCAACGCCGACGTGGTCTACACCGACGTCTGGGTGAGCATGGGGCAGGACCTCGACGGGAAGACGCTGGAGAGCCTGAAGGCGTATCAGGTTGACGACGAGATGATGTCCGGCACGGCGTACAAATCGGTCTTCATGCACTGCCTGCCGATGTTCCGCGGTCAGGAAGTGACGGCTGAAGTGGCCGATGGAGCGCAGTCGATCATCTACGATCAGGCTGAGAACCGCCTGCATATTCACAAGGCGATCCTGTTTGAACTGCTCGCCAACCCGCTCGGCTCGGTGCTGGTGTAAGGGGAGTCCGGGCCGATATTAGTCTACCCTGGATGCCAGGGATCGTTCTTACTCTTCGTCTCCGGATGCCATGGGTCGTCCCCGGTGATCGTTCCACCCGGGTTCCAGGGGTTGTCGCCCGCCTGCTGCCCAGGGTGCCAGGGATCGTCGCCGGTGATCTTCGCGTCGGGAATCCAGGGGTTGGCTTGCGGTATCGTCGCCTCCGGCATCGAGCTGCTCGGCTCGATTGCCGGATCTGGCTGAATGGCGGGCTCCGTCGCTGCCGCCAGATGTGAAGCGCCAGATTGTCCGGCTACTCTATGGTTTATCGCCTGCTCGATCTGTTCGATGACGTCGGCGGGGAGGACCATTGCCAGGCGGGAGCGGATCTCCGGGGTCATGCCGTGTTCGAACTGCGCCAGCAGCTGCGGTGGGATACCCTGTTCGAACTGGGCGAAGATGGCGGCCGGAAGCGACTGCTGAATTCTGGCAACCGTCTCCGGCGGCAGGACCTCACTGATCGATACGCGATGCTGAGACTGATGCGTTTTCGTGACCGTCATGCTGGTTCTCGTCTGTGACGAGCTCGAGAAGAGCGCGCGGATGATGTTCAGGAAGACTCCCATAGTGAACTACCCCTTACGCTGATCACAATCCATCAGACAGATAGGGTCAACATTTCCGCGAATCGTCATATTCTATAGGCTGCCTCGACGCGAGACAATGACCCGCTCTTGATCGACAACGTGACAGAGGTCCTATCCTTGTGCTTCGGACCTCGAGCCGCCGCCCATGCGTCACGGCGCAACTGTTGCTATACCGCGAAACGTGAGTACGTTACCTTCTGCCACGAATCACGACATCGCCGCGCGCCCGACCGTCACGGTGAGCTATGCCCAGACGCTGGACGGCCGTTTGGCGACTCGGACCGGCAGCTCCCAGTGGATCAGTGGGCCGGAATCACTCCACTTTGCCCACCAGCTGCGCGCCGAGCATGACGCGATCATGGTCGGCGTCGGCACCGTTCTGCGCGACAATCCGCGCCTGACCGCTCGACTGGGCGAGATCTCGCCAGAACGGGCATCGCCGCTGCGGGTGATCGTCGACAGCAGGTTGCGCACGCCGCTGACCTCCAGCGTCCTGGCAGGCGGAGCGTCCCGCGGGACGCTGCTCGCCACGACCAGTCGTGGTACCGAGGACCGACGCGCGGTGCTCACTGAGATGGGCGCCGAGGTGCTGGTCGTGGAGGGGGAGGACCGCCAGGTAGACCTGACCCAATTGCTCAGCGAACTGAGCCAGCGGGGCATTGGTTCGGTGATGGTCGAAGGAGGCGCGCGGCTCATCACCTCGCTGCTGCGCGACCACCTGGTCGATCGTCTGGCAGTCTGCATCGCCCCGATGATCCTGGGCGTGGGTATCGAGGCGATCGGTGATCTCGGAATCGCGGACCTGGCTCGATCCCTGCGACTTGTCGATCCCGCTATTACCATGTATGGAGTCGACCTCCTGATCGACGGCCGGGTTGCCTACCCGGAGGATGCCGATGACGACTGATCGGACGAGTATCGAAGCGCAGGCCGTCTGGCTCAGCGCGCCGAAGGTGGTTGAGTTTCGCGGCGAGTCGATCCCACCGCCCGGCCCGGGCGAGATTCGCGTGCGGACCATTGCCTCCGCCCTGAGTCAGGGAACCGAGATGCTGGTCTATCGCGGCCAGGTTCCGGTCGATCTGCCGCTCGATCTACCAACCCTGTCAGGTAGCTTTGCCTTTCCGATTAAGTACGGCTACGCGACGGTTGGGCGCGTGCTCGACGTCGGAGCGGACGTCAGCGGTTTCAAGCAGGGCGATCCGGTCTTCGTGCATCACCCCCATCAGAGCGCATTCGTCGTATCCGTCCAACCGAGTGAAGGACCGGCTCCGGTGCGCCTGCCGGACGACCTCGACCCACTACTCGGCCTCTTCGTCGCCAATCTCGAGACAGCGGTCAACGTGCTGCTCGACTCAGGGATGCGGCTGGGTGAGACCGCGCTCGTCTTTGGGCAGGGGACGGTCGGCCTGCTGATTGCACAGTTGCTGCGGCGGGCGGGAGCGGGACAGGTCATCGTCGTCGATCCGCTGAATCGACGCCGAGCACTGGCTCTGGATCTCGGAGTCAATGCCGCGCTTGAACCGGGATCTGATCTGCCGCAGCGTGTCAAGGAACTGACTGCAGGACGTGGAGCCGACGTCGCGATCGAGGTCAGCGGCTCTGGCGCCGCGCTGCAGGCGGCGATCGAGAGCGTCGCGATCGAGGGGACGGTTGTAGTCGTCTCCTGGTACGGCACCAAGCCGGTCTCGCTGGTTCTGGGCGAACATTTTCATCGCGGCCGTGTTCGGCTCCGCTCGTCGCAGGTAGGCCGTATCGATCCGGCGCTCAGCCCGCGCTGGGATCACGCCCGGCGATTGCGCCTGGCGGTCGATCTGCTGCCACGGCTCCAACTGGACGCGCTGATCTCCCATCGCTTCCCCTTTGATGACGCGGCAGATGCCTACCAACTCGTCGACGAGCGGCCTGGCGAAGCGGTGCAGGTGATCTTGACCTACGACGATTGAGCAGAAGAGAGGCATGCAGTGTACGAGATTGGCGTGGTGTCCCAGTTCGAGGCGGCACATCGCCTGGTTGGCGATTTCGGACCGGCCACGCGGATGCACGGTCATACCTACCGGCTGGAGGTGGCGGTACGCGGCGAGCATCTGCGGGACGACGGAACCCTGTTCGACATCGGGCGGCTGCGTGGCCTGGTCGACGCGCTGACTGCGGGTCTCCACTATCGTAATCTCGACGAACTGGCGGACTTCGCCGGAGTCAACACCACGGCCGAAAACGTTGCCGGTTATTGTTGGGAGCAACTGGCGGCTGAACTTCGCGGTGCACCGCTGGTGTCGCTGCGGGTTCGCGTCTGGGAATCGCCCGGAGTCTACGCCGCACGCGACGACGCCCTCACGTCGTGAACATGCTGACACTCCCCCGCTATTGCGGGAACATCACATGCTTCGTGGATACCGCCGAACGGCCGGACCGCCTCGATTCGCACCGCGGCAAGGGGTGTACATGACCGAACGACTCATGACCGGCGACGTCGATTCGATGCCCGCGAGCGCGTTCGTCCGGGCGGATCAGCCCTGGGGCGATGCACTGCTCGCGCCGCTCTACGATGTCTTCCCCTTCAGTGATGATCTGCCACTCTATCGTGAGCTTGCCGCCGCCGAAGGTGGCCGGGTGCTCGAGGTGGCGTGCGGCAGTGGGCGCGTGCTCGTCCCGCTGGCGCAGGCGGGGTTCGACATCGTCGGGTTGGATGCCTCACCGCACATGCTTGGCCTGGCACGCGACAAGCTTGAGAAGGCGGGACCCGATGTGGCGAATCACGCGCGGCTGATCCAGGGTGACATGCGAGTGCTCGACCTGCAGGATGAAGCGGACGAGCCGTTTGACATGGCCATCGTCGCGGTGAAGAGCATTGCCTATCTGGTCGAGCGTGACGATCAGCTCAAGACCTTGAAGAACATCGCCAGGCACCTGCGTCCCGGCGCCCTGTTTGCGATCGACTTATTGCATCCGACTCCCGACCTGCTGGCCGAACGCGCGGGAAGCCTGCGCCAGGATCTGACGCAGAGCGATCCGGAGACCGGCACGGTGGTCATGCGGACGGAGACGCTGGTCGCCAACGACCTGGCCCGGCAGGTGCGATTGATGCGTTCGGCCTATGAGATCATCGAGCGGGATGGGTCGGTCACCAAGCGCATCGTCGAGTGGCCCTACCGCTATCTCCATCGCTTCGAGGCCGAGCACCTGCTCGAGCGGGCTGGCTTCTGTATTGAGGCGCTCTACGGCGGCTACCGGCGCGAGCCGTTCACCTCCGATTCCGCAACCATGCTCTTCCTGGCGCGGAAAGCGGAGTAGCGGTGTCATCCGGTCTCCACCACCTCCCTGACCGCATCGAAGAAGAGCTTGGCCGTGTCGCTCCAGGTCGGGCGTCTGAGTGCACGGGAGCGAGCCGCCTCGCCGAGCCGCGTGCGGAGGTCCGGGTCCGAGGCCAATCGCGCCAGTGCTCGCGTGAGCCCGCCGGTATCTCCTGGTTCGACCAGCAGCCCTTCTTTCTCGTGATCGGCCAGATAGGGCAGGTTTCCTGCCCGCCAGCCGACGACCGGAAGTCCGAAAGCCATGGCTTCGCCATAGACTGTGCCGAAGGGCTCACGGATGCTTGGTAAGACGAAGACGTCCGCGGCGGAGTAAAAGGCCGCCACCTCCTCGCGTGACTTCCGGCCATGAACGACGACACGATTCGCCAGGTCCGGTCGCGCCAGTCGCACGCGCACTCTATCGCCATACCGTTCGTCGGCATGGTCGTCCCCTACCAGTTGCAGTGTCGCCATGTTCATGGGTAAGAGCGCGAAGGCGTCAAGCAGGTCAAGCATGCCCTTGCGTTCGACCCAATTACCGACACACAGGAGCGCCGTCTGCCGACCTCGGCGCAGGTTGCTCGGCAGCTGCCCCACGGCCGTCGCGACATCCCGCCCGGGCGGCACAACGTGCAGCCGCTCGCGCGCGATACCCTGTCGCTCCAGATCGACGGCGAGCGATTCGCTCGCGACCAGCAGTCGTGTCGCCCGGCGATACGCGAGCCGGTCGAGCCACGCCTGTACCGTCGTGTGAACTGGCCCGTGATCGATGCCACCTGGCGGCTGGTGCAGCATTCCGACAAGCGGTACGGCCGGAGGTCTGACGAGCAGTGCTGGACCGATGAACGCCGCGGCGATGCTGTCGAGCACCAGCACATCGGCATCGCGCGCCGCTGCCTGCCGCAGAACCGAGCGTGCGTCGAGGGCAGCAAGCGGGAACGGACGATGCGGAAAGGAGACGAAGTTGATCATCGCTCCATGCTCGGGCGCCAGTTCGGCGAGGCGCTGGTGAAAGAGATAGCCGCCGGTGAGCGTGGTCGGGTCACCGAGCGTGAGAAGGGCAATCGCCAGCGTGCGTGTCATCCATGTCGCTCCAACACCATTTGGCCCTGGCGGCCTGTTCGGCGGCGGCGAACGCTACCCGCTCGAGTTGGCCCGAGCTCTCTCCAGGGACGTCGAATGCACCCTGATCAGCTTCGGCGCGCGTGGGTGGCATTTTCGTGAGCCTGGAGGTCTCGAGCACCGGGTGCTTCGCGCCGTCTACCATCTCCAAGGCCACCCCGCTCATCCGGTCGCGCTCGGTCTGCCGTTGGCGCTGCGGGGCACCGACCTTATCCACACGCACCATCTGCGGAGCCTGCCGAGCAAGGTCGCGGCCACCACGGCGGCCCTCGCGCGTCGTCCCGCGGTCGTCACTGATCATGGTCTGCAGGGCGGAGACCTGGCTGGGCTGCTTCCCCGGCTCTTTGCCCGGTTTCTGGCTGTTTCAGACTACTCCGCGCGTGAACTTGGCGCGCCGCCGGAGCGGACGGACGTCATCTACGGTGGGGCCGATCCAGAGCGCTTCGCGCCCGATCCGTCGGAGCGGCGTGAGGGCGCACTCTTCGTGGGGCGCCTGACACCGCACAAGGGGATCGACCGGCTCATTGCAGCTTTGCCATCAGGCGCCCGCCTCCGCGTCGCCGGGTCGGAAGGGCACGACCCCGAGCCGCCGGAGAACGGCTATCCCACACTCTTGCGCCAGCGTGCGGCGAATAAGGATGTCGAGTTTCTCGGTCCGGTGGCCGACTGGGATCTTCCGGCGCTTTACCGCACCGCGTCGGTGCTGGTCCTCCCGTCGGTCGCGCGTACCTGCTACGGGAGGGCGATTCGCGTCTCGGAATTGCTTGGGCTGGTCGTACTGGAAGCGATGGCCAGCGGCACCCCGGTTATCGTCAGCCGGATCGGCGGGCTGCCCGAAATCGTCGAGCATGGCGTCACGGGCTTTCTGGTCACACCTGGGGACGAGGCCGAATTGCGCGAACGCCTGGCGCAACTGCTGGGCGATCCGGTGTTGGCCCGGAGCATGGGCGCGGCCGCGAGGCAGTCGGTCGTCGACCGGTTTACCTGGAGAGCCTGTGCCGAGCGCTGCCTGACGGTCTACCAGGAGCTCGTCTAAACGCTGATCAGTCGTGGACCACCTCATCGACCGGGAACGACTCTGACAGGAGGTGGCCCATCTTGAGCCGCTTGGTCTGCAGGTAGCCGACATTGGTCGAGTTCGGCGCCATTTCCAGCGGAACGCGTTCCACCACCTGGATATCGTGCTGCTGTAGCCCCGCGATCTTGGCCGGGTTGTTGGTGAGAAGACGCACGCGAGTAACCCCAAGATCGCGCAGCATGGCGGCCGCGTCGTCGTAGGACCGCAAGTCTGCCGGGAGTCCGAGCCGGTGATTGGCCTCGACCGTGTCGTAGCCCTCGTCCTGAATCGCATAGGCGCGGATCTTGTTCGTCAGTCCGATGCCCCGCCCCTCCTGACGGAGATAGAGGAGGATACCCCGGCCTCGCTGCTGGAGCAGTGCCAGGCTGTAGTCGAGTTGCTCGCCGCAGTCGCAGCGGTGCGAGCCGAAGACGTCACCGGTTAAGCACTCGGAGTGCAGCCGGACGAGGACCGGCTCGTCGTCATCGAACGATCCAACGGTCAGCGCGATGTGCTCTTTCCCGGTCTCTGAGCCGTAGAGGACCAGGTGAAAGTCGCCATAGTGTGTCGGCAGGTCGACTTCCGCCACACGTTTCGGCGCGAATGTCGTCATCCTGGTCCTCCAGCTCAAGCATCGGCACATTAACTGGTGATGGCTCTTGCATAACTACTGCCATGGTGGAGGAGGGCTCGAAACCAGGCACGCCGACTGACCTGTCCTCACCCTGTGACGTTTAGAAGAACAGGTTGTTGTGGCGCATTGCGTCGAGCAACAAGGGGCGAAGAGCGGCATCGTCGAGGCGGATCACGTCGCTTGACCTGCAGGTTAGCGCATCCTGTGCGCGTTCGTAGAGCGCCACCGCCGGTTCGTCGTTGTGAGCGTTGAGATAAGAGATGCCGTCGATAGTGTCGAAATTGACGACATCTTCGTAGACGACATCTTCGTAGAAGTGGCGTGACCACGGTTGTGACAGGCGGTGCTCGCACTTCGAGATGGAGGCGTTCGTTCCGGCATTCATCGCCCCGTTGCCACGTAGATCGAGCAGGTGAAGTGCACGCACAAGTGTCGGGAGAGCGACATGGTTGTCGCTCAGTTCGACGACATGAGTGTCGCCGAAAACCTCGACGAGGCAGCTGGAGAACGCTTGACCTCCGCCTGGGCTCCACGAGCCATAGTAGACGGCGCGTTCGGGATCGTCACATGGCACGCCTTCTGACGTGCCCCGGTGATGGTCAAACCGCTTCTTGGGACCGAAGGTGCGAAAGGTAAGCGCCGATGCGTCGTGGCGCGTCGGGTTAAATACGCGAACAAGCTTCTCGCCGGCGGGAATATCGAGGAATTTCGGGGTCACGGGATTCGCGGGAGGGGGTGGCGGTATCTGAACCACCCTAGTCGACTCCCACTCCGCGCGCGAGCGTTACGACCCGCTCGATCTCTCCGGACTTGATTGTCGCTAGCGGCGTCTCGCCGTCGAGCATGGTGTTGCGCTCCGTCAGCCAACTTATTTTGGCCAACGGAGAAACGTCCAGTGTTCGAATCACGCTCGGCAGGCCATCGACGATGCCGTCCGGTCCATCCGGGTCAAATTGCCACACCGGAAAGCGCAGGACACCGCGATCCATCACGGCGATGAGGGTGCCACTGGCCAACCGGTCATGCGGTGTTTGCCGGGAGGTCTTGAGTAGGTCGGCGACCTCGGTGGTGGTCAGTGCGTCAGCCAGCAATTCGTGACGGCGGGCGAACGAGTACTGCAGAATCTCGATCTCGGCCGCAACTCTCTCCGCTGGCGTGAATGTTCGATCGCCGGCCAACGAACGCACGACCTCGGGTACGGTCGACGATGACGGCTCCAGGGCGCGCGCCACGGCCTCGACTACGGCGGCAACCTCGGACAGCGGGAGGGCGTTGAGTTCGTCCTCCAGGCGCCGCAGACTCTCGTCGAACGTTCGCTGGGTCGATGCGCGATCCAACTTCGCCGCTCGTCGAATTTGCAAAACCACGGTACACCTCCAGGCAGCGAGACTGCTTCAAGCATATCGCGTCTGTAAGAGATGTCAAGTGTGC
Organism: uncultured Chloroflexia bacterium; assembly: GCA_963728335.1. Lineage (GTDB taxonomy): Bacteria > Chloroflexota > Chloroflexia > Thermomicrobiales > Thermomicrobiaceae > CALAGB01. The sequence continues at coordinate 270,758 of CAVSJP010000002.1, read as the reverse complement.
CAGCATCCCCTCTATCTTGTCAGCGGGATGACCTCGGTGGCGAAGCGTTGGATCTGCTCGATCGGGTCCGTCGCGGGCCAGATCCAGACTCGCTGCACTCCCGCGTCGCGGAACTTCACCAGCCGCTCAGCGCAGTGCTCGGCACTCCCCATGAGCGCCAGATGCAGCAGGTCGTCGGGGTCGCGATTCAGGGCGGGGCCAAGAATATCGCGGGAGACGCGGCGCGATTCCTGGGCGTCGTCCGTGACGTAGACAAAGACCGACGCCAGGGCGTTGTCGAGCGTTGCTGGGTTCTGGCCCAGTTTCGCCCGCTGCTCCAGCAGCGACTGCCAGGCTGAATCAAAGCCCTCCGGCGTGATGTTGAAGCCGGACGCGATCCAGCCGTCGCCCAATTGCGCCACACGTCGTAGCCCCGCCGTTGAGCCCCAACTGCCGATCCAGATTGGCGGACCGCCCCGTCTCGGTCGAGGACGTGGTCCGGTCCCGTCGACGTGGTAGAAGCGGCCACGAAAGACCGGCTGCTCCCCCGACCACACGTGGCGCAGTACGCGAATCGATTCGTCGAGCCGCTGCCAACGCTCCTCCCAGGAGATGTCGAGCAGGTCAAATTCGTCGCGCAGTACCCCGGCGCTCACGCCCAGGATCACTCGTTCACCGCTGAGGCGGTCGAGCGAGCCCATCGCTTGCGCGACGACCAGCGGATGTCGTACGACCGGCAAGAGCACCGCCGTGGCCAGGCGAATACGGCTTGTTGCACCGGCGATCGCGGCGAGGATAGTCGGACCGTCGAGCCAGGGACCGCGTGCGATGATGTGGTCAGACGTCGCGATGGCATCGTAGCCCAATTCCTCCGCGATCTCGCCATAGTGGACGAAATCGCGCAGGGTCTGCGCGTCGTCTTTGTCCACGATCACCGGAATGTGGACGCCAAACTCCACGTCACCCCCCTCAGTCGTCAATTGACCGCGTTGGTTAGTCTCCGCATACTAGCCTGTGCCGGAGTGCTTGCCCAGGGCCGGTCGTGGGATCGGCGGTGACGGAAACGAGGAAGACAGGATGCTGAAGAGCGAGATCATTGGACGGCCACTGGCGGACGTCGATACGCCCGCGCTGGTGATCGACGCCGATGTCATGGAGCAGAACATCGCGCGGATGGCCGAGTTCATGGCATCTACCGCGAAGCTGCGGCCACACGCGAAGACACATAAATCGCCGATCGTCGCTCAGAAGCAGATCGACGCCGGCGCGGTCGGCATCACCTGCGCCAAGCTGGGCGAGGCGGAGGCGCTGGTCGAGGGTGGCATCCGCGACATCCTGATCGCCAACCAGATCGTCGGTGCGCATAAGATTTCGCGGTTGGTCCGCCTGGCGCGACACGCCGATATCGCCGTCGCCGTCGACACTATCGACAATGCCAGAGCGATCTCGAATGCGGCGCTGGAGGCTGGGTCCACCGTACGGGTGCTGATCGAGGTCAATGTCGGCATGGACCGCTGCGGCGTGGAACCAGGCGGACCGGCGGTCGAGTTGGCTAAACAGGCCGCCGATCTTCCAGGCCTGCGTTTCTTCGGTATCCAGAGCTATGAGGGCCACCTGGTGATGCTGGCCGGGCACGACAACCGGGCCGAGCGAGTACGCGCGGCGATGGCACCGGTGATCGAGACACGCCGGATGATCGAAGCGGCCGGGATTCCGGTAACGGCGATTAGTGGTGGCGGCACCGGAACGTTCGACATCACCAGCCGCATCGAGGGCTTTGACGAGATCCAGGCCGGTTCCTACGTCTTTATGGACGCTAAGTACAGCTCGGTCGAGGGCCCGGATGCCGTCTTTCGGCCTGCGATCTTCCTCTGGTCGACGATCGTCAGCCGTCCGACCGAAGAGCGGGCGGTGGCGGACATCGGCCTCAAGACGGCGACGCCCGAGATGGGCCTGCCGGTGCTGGCCGACTACCGCGACTCGACGACGGTGAGCCTGTCGGAGGAGCACGTCAAGCTGCGGCTGGAGGGCGAGGCGCAATCGCTAAAGGTGGGCGATAAGGTCCGCTTCCAACCTGGTCACGTCTGCACCACCGTCAACCTGCATGACGAGTACATCGTGACGCGCAACGGCGTCGTCGAGGCGGTCTGGCCCGTCGCCGCGCGCGGCCGCTCGAAGTAGCGAATTGTGTCTGGACGAGAGTCCATCGTAGCGTGTTTGCGAACGCGCAAGATTGTGCCGATTAACGGTGCCAAAGAGAGGGAATTACATGTCATCGATGCCCATGTCACTGCCCGATCGCGACGGGCTGAAGAGCCCATTCCCGTGGCTGCATCACATTGCTCTGATCACCAATGACATGCCAAAGACAGTCGCGTTCTACCGGGATGTGCTCGGTAGCGAGGTGGCGCTGGCGCACCGGCTGGATCGTCCCGGTAACGAGCGGCACTACTTCATCACCATCGCGCCGAACACGGTGCTGGCCTTCTTCGAATTTCCTGATGCCGAGTTGCAGGAGTTTCAGGAGGCAACGATCGCCAAGTCTGGCCGCATGCTCGACCACATCTGCTTTTTCGTCGAGAGCAATGACGAACTGGAAGCGTGGCGCACGCGGTTGATGAAGCATGACGTGCCGATTCACCAGTACGCGCCGGGGAACACGCTCTTCTTCCACGATCCGAACAACATCGTGTTCCAGATCAGCATCGCGCCGCAAGGCAAGATGGGCTTCCCGGTGCATGGCGATCCGAACCCTGCGTACGAGTCTGAGCGATAGGTACACTCGACCCCGGCTCACTCCGATCAATCAGTGCGTGCCGGGGTTGATTCGCCATCGGGACCTTCGCGAGCGTGTCGCATAATAACGACGTTACGAGTCCGGGGCTGATGGCATTATCAGCCCCGTGATTGTCATTTCGCACTCCATGACACGTCGAAACTTCCGCCCGTGTTCAGGCCAATGAGCACGACCTGGTATTTCCCATCGCCTGTGGCGGGGATGTTCACCGAGCCATTTCGTTCCTGATCCTGTGGAACGTTGAGACTCCAGACCGGGTTGCCCGAGGGGTCAACGACCTCGGCGGTCAGGCTGCCCTTGGTCGAATGGAGTGTGTAGTTCACTGCGATCGTCTGACCAGCGCTTACACTCGTTTGCTCTCGCGCCAGTCCGCTGAACGTCGCATAGTGATAGTGCATATGACCAGGATTGAGCGATCCCGATGCACCGACGAAGTGGTTTGGCCCTTGCTCAAATCCGCGCGTTGCCACAAACCACACGCCCGCGCCCGCGAGTGCGAGCACAACGACGGCGATAACCCCTACGACGAGCCATCTCCGGCGCGTCATGATGCCCCGACGCTGTATGGTCATCGCTGGACGCATTCCCGAAACGGGCTGCGTTACAGCCGGACCTGAACCAGCAGGCATCTGTCGTTCTGCCATGCTGTACCTCCGATAACTTGAGACCGTGTGATCGCGATACGGAGGAGCACAGGCGAGTTGACCTGGCATGTTGAGGGATTCCGAGTAGCGCAAACGTGTGTCCACGTGCCTTGCCGGTGTTCCCCTCAACCTCCGGCATCGCTCTCGTCTATCTATATCGAGGCTACTCCCGCTGTGGTTACAAACGTGTGTAAGACTGCGTGCCATGTACATCAAATGAGTTGCACAATGCCGGTTTCAGCCAACCGGAACTTTTGCGATACTCTTCCGGTCGACAACGTGGCCGCAGTGCACGCCTCGCCTGGCGTTCCTGGAGGATCGCATGTCCACCGATCTGTCGCGCGAATGGGCGACTGTCTATCCGCATCTGCGCTACCGCGATCCCGTTGCCGCAATCGATTGGCTGAGACGCGTCTTTGGCTTCCGGGAACGGGTTCGCATGGCGCGACCGGATGGCAGCATCATCGTCGCCAAGCTCGAGGGACCGGACGGCGGGCTCGTCATGATCGCCGGACTCTCGCCGGAACTGAACGATTGGGTACGCGAGCGCCTGCCGATTTTCGGCCACAGCAGCGAGCAGCCGTGGCCCGATCTGTCGCACGTGACTACGGTCGCTCGTGCGTGATGTCGACGCTCATTTTGAGCGAGCCGAGTCGGAGGGCGCAATCATCCTGATGCCGCCGATCGACCAGCCGTGGGGCATGCGCGTCTACTCGGCCATCGACCTCGAAGGTCACCAGTGGGAGTTCAGTCAGGTGTTGCGTCTGGTTGATCCGGCCGAGTGGGGCGCGAGCACGATCGAGTAGCGTCCCGCCGTTTCACATCTTGTGCCGGGCGGGTTCATAGCATGTTGTCCGAAGACGCCGGCATTCAACGTTGGACCGAGGGGAGGAACGTCTAGATGTCTGATGAACCACGTATCTTGACCGCTCGAGAGATCGCCGGCCTGCTGGAGGGGATGATGACCGTCGTCCAGACAGAGCTGGGCGCGTTGCCCGTGGACGTCGTGAATTATCACCCTGGGCCTCAGGAATGGTGTGTCAAGGAGGCGCTGGGGCATATCATCGAGGCCGAGCGCCGTGGCTTCGCTGGGCGCATCCGGACGATCCTGGCCCAAGATGAGCCGGATCTCCAGGGATGGGACCAGAACCAGGTCGAGCAGGATCGCAACGACTGCGCGCGCGACCTGAACGACCTGCTCGACGAGTTCACCGCACTCCGAACCGAGAGTGTTGCGCTGGTCCGTGGATTATCCGATTCCGACCTTCAGCGTGGCGGCATGCACCCGCAGGTCGGTTACCTGCGCGTCAATGACCTGCTCCACGAGTGGCCCGCGCACGACCGCAACCACGTGCGGCAGATGATGGCCAATGTGCAGAGCTACCTCTTCCCATTGATGGGCAACAGCCAGAAATTCGCCGGGGAGTAGCCCAGAGAATGCCGCCCACATGGGCGAAGCTGGTCTTCGCCCAAGGTTGCGAGATTTGTCTTGCCCGGTGAAGGATGATTCAGCCCGCCAGCCAACACTGACGGGCTTGTGGCCGGCAACACCCACCGCGTGGGTACCTGCGGCCATCACGTTCGGACGGCGGATGGGACGGTTCGTTATCCCCGCTGGGCGTTGAGCTTGTCGCGCCAGTTCAACCAGTCCTTCACTGGCGCGATATCCCACTCCGGCCCGCCTGAGCGAAAGGTGAAGAAGGTAAATCCGTTCTCGATCATCTTCTCGGCATCCTCGAACGAGGTGTTCGCGTTGACGCCGGCCGCCCGCTCGATCTCGGATGGATCGCGCCCTTCCTTCTCGCACCACTCGTCCAGCACCTTGCTCTTGTGCGCCGCCTCGTCGCCACCGGCATTGCAGTGCCAGATATCGGCATGGTTGGCGACGATGTGGAGCGTCACCTTCTCGCCGCCGCCTCCGATCATCATCGGGATCTTGCGCACTGGCGGCGGATTCAGTTTGCCGAGGCGATCCTCGATCACCGGCAAGGCGTCGCGCAGGTCGCGCAGGCGACTTCCCGCCGTGCCGAACTCGTAGCCGTACTCGCGATAATCCTTCTCAGCCCAGCCGCTGCCAAGTCCGAGGATGAAACGGCCCCCCGAGATGTGATCGATCGTGCGGGCCATATCGGCGATCAGGTTCGGGTTGCGATAGCCGATGGACGAGACGAGCGGTCCCATCTCCACGTTCTCAGTCATGGCCGCGATGGCGCTCAACAGCGTCCAGCATTCGATAGTGCTTTCCGTTCGGATCGCCGGACAACGGGTAGAAATGATCCCAGACCGTGATAACGTCGACGCCCATCCGGTCGATCTCGAGCACCTTGTCGCGATAATCCGGATAGTCTGCCGTGCTGTGGGTTCAGGTGAACGCCAATACGAATCTTCCTCATCCATTCCCTCTCTTGATAGCGCTTCCGCGCAATCAATTCTTCTCTGGTTTAATCCGCGCAAGACCACGATGCATTCCATCTCCCCGCTCAACCAGCATGATCGGTGCGCGAAGACCGATCGCGAGAGGCCCACGCTCGTGAACCATGACGACCACGTTGCGCTGCTCCGGACGGGGATCACCGAGACGGGCGGCACGTGGGCCGATTTCGGCTCCGGTTGGGGCGCCTTCACGCTGGCGCTGGCCGACCTGCTCGGTCCCGGCGCGGAAATCTACTCGCTCGATCTCGACCGTCGCGCTCTGGAGCGGCAGCAGACGCGATATGCGACGCTCGCTTTCCGGATACCATAGTGCATTATCTCGTGGCCGACTTCACCCAGCCGCGCGATCTGCCGCCACTTGATGGGATCGTCATGGCCAACTCGCTCCATTACCAGCGGGAGAAAGACGCCGTGGTGACTCTACTGCATGGCTATCTGAAGCCGGGCGGACGGCTCATTCTGGTGGAGTACAACACCGATCGTGGCAATCACTGGGTGCCGTTCCCGCTCTCCTATCGTACCTGGGAGAGGCTGGCGACGAGTAACGGCTTCAACGGGGTCCGCCTGCTCAGCACCCGGCCCAGTCGCTTCCTGGGCGAGATCTACTCCGCGATCGCGTTCAAGCCGGTCTAGACGAGAGGAACGGAATGGAACGGTCCGATGTCGATGAACTTGCCTTCACCCCAGCCACTGAGCTGGCCCGGCGCATTCGTGAACGCGAGATCTCTCCGGTCGAACTGACGCGGCACTTCCTGGAGCGGATCGGGCGCATCGATCCCCAGATCGGCTCCTACGTCACCGTGACCGCCGAACGCGCGCTCGACGACGCCCGCGCCGCCGAAGCGGCCGTGATGTCTGGAGAGACGGCCAGCTTTGGTCCCCTTCACGGGTTGCCGGTCGCGATCAAGGACCTCTCGTCCACCGCGGGCGTGCGCACGACCTACGGCTCCCGTGCCTTTGAGCAGAACGTCCCACCGGTAAGCAGTCCCGATGTAGATCGCGTCTTCAACGCGGGAGCTATTCTGCTGGGGAAGACCAACACGCCGGAACTCGGCCTGGGCATGACGACCGAGAACGACATCTTCCCGCCGACGCGTAATCCATGGGACCTCACTCGATCGGCCGGCGGGTCGAGTGGCGGCTCGGGCGCCGCGCTCGCGGCCGGGCTTTGCCCGATTGCCGTCGGCTCCGATGCAGGCGGCTCAGTCCGCATTCCGGCGAGCGCCTGTGGGGTGGTTGGTCTCAAGCCGTCCCGTGGTCGCGTGATACCCGATCCGTTCAACTACGCCGCCATTGCCGGATTCGCCACGCCTGGCCCAATGGCTCGCACCGTCGACGACGTCGCGCTTGCTACTCGATCCGATGAGCGTCCCTGCCGCCGCTCCGCCCGCCGAGCCGTCCGGTCAATCCTGATGCGACGTTCCGTATCGGCTGGACCGTCATGAACCCGCTTGGTGAGCGTCAATCCGGAGGTGGCCGCGCTCGTCGAGCAGGTGGCGAATCTGCTGGTCGATCTGGGTCACGAGGTAACGCAGGCGGCTCCCGAATTCCCGAACGATTTCGATCCATTCCTGACAATCGTCCGCGCGCATACGGCCATGACCCCGGTGCCAGATCCGTCCCTGCTGGGTGAAGCGGCGCGCGAGGCGTTTGAGGCCGGCACGCGCATCTCGGCCACCGAGTACCTGCGCGCCGAGTTCGCCCGGCTCGATTTTCAGCGGCGTGTGCTGGGGTGGTTCCGTGAGCTTCGACCTGCTCCTCTGCCCGACACTGCCGTCCGTCGCGCCACCGCTCGGCTCACTAGTCCGGGTCCGGGCCGGAATTTTGGGAGCGGCTGGGCCAGTTCGGCGCCTTTGTCACTGGGTCAACATGACGGGCCAGCCTGCGATCTCGCTGCCGTTGGGGACGTCGCGAGATGGACTGCCAATCGGCGTGCAGTTGGTCGGGACGGCAGCATGCCGAGGAGACGCTGCTGGCGGTTGCGAGGCGCCTGGAGGTGGCGATGCCCTGGGCGGACCGGGTACCGGAGGTGGCGCTGAGGATGATGCCAGCAAACGTACCGATTGTAGTGGCCGGACCAGTACGCCGACGGCGACGAAGTCGTCGGATCTGTGGATGCGATTGACGGCCTGCGGCTCGTCGGCGCGGCACAGGTCCCGCCGCTACATCACATGACGCGTGAACTGACTGGTCAGTGCCCCGCGAGAGGCTGGCCGGGTCGAGATTAGCGCCGCAGATGATCAGGCAAACGCGCTCATCGTTACCTGGCTGATAGGCACCGGTCATCAGTGCCGCCAGAGGCGCGGCCGAGGCGGGCTCGCAGGCTACGCGTACGCTGTCCCAGAGCGTCTGCTGTGCCCGGATGATCTCCTCGTCCGAGACGAGCAGCGCCCGGTCCACCCAGCGCCGGGCCGCCTGGAAGCCATGGTCGCCGATGCGCTTGGCGCCCAGCGCATCGGCCGCAATGCCACCCAATTCGACGTCGACCGGTTCGCCAGCGGCTCAGCGCCGAAGCCAGGGTCGAGGTCTGCTCCGATTCGACCGAGATGACCTTTGTCGTGCCGCCATACCAGCTGGCGATACCGCCGATGAGCCCGCCGCCCCCGGTCGCGACCATCACCGTGTCGATCTTCGGGAGCTGCCGGTCGAGTTCGAGCGCGCAGGTTCCGGCCCCAGCTACGACCTCGGGCTGATCGTAGGCATGGGCGAAGAGGGCGCCGGTCTCGCCTGACGCGCTGCTGGCTGGCTGCCAGCGCGTCGGCGTAGAAGCGGCCGGTCACGACCAGTTCGGCGCCGAGGGCTCGCAACTTGGCCTGCTTGGCCGGGCTGGAGGCCTCCGGAACGAAGATCGTCGCGTGATGGCCGAGCGCGCGAGCGGCGAAGGCGATTGCCAGGCCGAAGTTACCGCCCGAGGCCGCGACCACGCCCACCTCCGGCACGTCCCGCTTCAGCAGCAGGTTGAATGCGCCGCGTGCCTTGAACGACCCGCTGTGCTGCAGCTGCTCCAGCTTGAGCGAGAGCCTGCCCGGCAAGCCGAACGCCCCCGGCTCGAGCTCGATGACCGGTGTACGGCGGATGCGGCCATCAATGCGCCCGTCGGCCTCCTCGATGTCGGCGCGCGTAATCAGTGCCTCAGCGGCGGACATGCTTCCCTCTCTCGTGTCTCCGGTTGCCGGTCTGGCTAGCTCGTCTTTGGGCGCCACGTGTAGTGATCGCCGTCAGCTTCGATATAGCCGAGCCCCGGGAAGGTCAGATGATAGGTGATGACCGGCAGGTGTTCGGCCACAGCCATGTCGAAGATGCGTCGTCGCGTGCTGACCGTCGCCTCCGGATCAGCGTCGAAGTCAAAGAACCACTCGGGGTGATAGAGCTCGACGACATGGTGGAACGTATCGGCCGTGTGCAGCAGGCGCTCGCCGTCTGACTCGATCAGCAGGCCGATCTGCCCGAGCGTGTGTCCCTTGATTGGAATCGCGCGGATGCCCGGCACGATCTCCGCATCCACCGGGATCTTGTCGAAGCGATCGGCGATCGAGAGGATCTGTTCTTTGTCGGTATCGCTTGGATCCTGCTGGATGGTATCCCATTCGACCTGGCTAATGACGTAGCGTGCATTCGGGAAGGTCGGGTGGCCGTGACCGTCGGTGTTCGCGTCGACGTGGTCCCAGTGGTTGTGCGTAACGATGACGGTATCAATGTCGCCGGTCGATATTCCAGCCGACTCGAGCAGGCTCAACAAATAGCCCGTTCCCGAGCGTTTGCTCTCCGGACCACAGCCGGTGTCGACCAGCACGCGATGCTCGCCCGTATCGATCATGAGCACGTTCATGCTCAGCTCTTCCGCCGGGTCCCCGGTGGCGTCGGCGTAGGCCCGGTGTGTTGCCATGACCTCGTCGTCGGTCGCGTTGACGAATGAGAGCGGAGTCTCATCGTCGGACGACAGCTCCGTTCCGTCGCGAAAGACCGCGCAGTTGAACGATCCAACTTTGAACCGGTAGATGTCGTCTGAGCTGCTCATCAATGCTCCCCTTCGGCCAACCGAACCTGTCGCACTCGCGTCCTCCATTCTGCTGGACAGGCGGGAGACGTGCAATGCCACGCACCGGCGGTCTCGTCAGTCTAAAATCGGTACACTTCAGTGTGACACCATTCGCATCCCAAATAGGACATGACCAGCAATGAAGCAACGAGCATCGATCAAGCAGCGCCAACCGCCTCCGGTCGTCCAGGAACCAGAGAATCCGTACGTGGACGATGCCGCCGGATTCTGGCGACGCCTCAGCGGGTTCATCCTCGACGTCATCATCAGCTTCGGCATCCCCTCCGTGGGGTCGAGCCTGATCTTGCTGGCGCTGGATTACTCCCGGTCCTCGATCGTGCTCGATGTGGCCTGGATGCTGGTTCTGGGAGCGATCGTGCTGGCCTATTTCACCTTCTTCTCGGTGCGCGGCAGTTCTCCCGGTATGTGGTTGGCTGGCGTCAAAGTCGTCGACATTCGAACCGGTGAGGCTCCCGATCTGAATCACGCGCTGATTCGCGGCGGGCTTATTCTCGTCATGATCGGGTCATGGTTCTTCCTGATCCTGCTCGGCTCGTATCGAGGTACAGGGGACATCAGCCGGATCGGCGCGGTTCTCCTGAATCTCGACTACGTCGTCTTTCTGGTGAGCTTCTTTGGGCACCTGTGGATCGCCTGGGACAAGAAGCGCCAGACGCTGCAAGATAAACTCGCCGGGCTGATCGTGCTGCGCAAGGAGGCGTCGATCGAGCCGGACCAGCGCCCGACCCAGACCATCGACCCACTCAAATGGCGTATGTAGGTCTGACCTACCGCGTCGCCGCGGCCTTCCCGGCCGACGTCCCGGCGATGCGCCCGAAGACCGCGCCCGACATCAGACCCGTCCCACCAGGGTAGTTGAAGTAGAAGAGCCCGCCGACCAGTTCGCCCGCGGCATAGAGTCCGGGCATCGGCTGCTCTTCGGCGTCGAGCACCTGCGCGTTGTCGTCGATCTTCAGGCCGCCGAAGGTGAAGGTCAGCCCACAGGTGACCTGATAGGCCTCGAATGGCGGAGTATCGAGCGGGTTGGCCCAGTTCGACTTGGGCGGCGTAATCCCTTCGGTGCGACGGCCATCCTTGATCGTGGGGTTGAACGGGATATCGGTGCGCACCGCGGCATTGTAGGCGCGGATCATTCGCAGGAACCCCTCCGGGTCGACGTCGTCCAATTTTTCGGCCAGTTCCTCCAGCGTGTTGGCGCGGACCTTGGTCACCTCGCGAATGCGATATTCGTCGCGCAGCAGGTGGGTTACCTTGCCGTCAAAAACCTGCCAGGCGAACTGCTGTGGCTGGTGCAGGATCTCGTGGCCGTACTTGGCGTAGGTGTAGTTGCGGAAGTCGGCTCCCTCGTCGACAAAGCGCTCGCCGGTGGCATTGACGATGATGCCGAAGGGGTAGGAGTGCTTCTGGAAGTTGTCGCCGACGCGCAGGTCGCCGAAATCGGGCGCGTTGCGGTCCCAGGCGACGGCATGTCCGCCCGACCAGTTACCGTAGGGGAGCGCGCCCGCGTCGAGCGCCATCTTGATCCCGTCGCCGGTGTTGTAGCGCGTGCCGCGGACCTTGGCCAGGTCCCAGCCCGGTCCCAGATAGCGAGTACGCCATTCGGCGTTGGCCTCGAATCCGCCACAGGCCAGGACGACGGCTTTCGCGTCGATCGTGACACGCTTCCCATCTTTACGCGCGACAACGCCCTGGATCGCGCCCTCGTCCTCGATCAATGAGATGGCGCGCATCCCGTACTGGACCTCGATACCGCTGCGCGTCGCCGCCCGGTTGAGCGTCTCGATCAAACCAGGTCCACCGCCCGAGACCTCGACGCTCAATCCACCCCAGAACTTGAAGTGGCCATCCACCTTGAAGGCCTGACGGCTGTAGGAAGGAGAGAAGCGGACCCCCTGCTCGCGCATCCAGACCATGGTGTCGAGACTGCGGTCAATCAGCGTGGCGGTCATCTCGGGATTGGAGCGGTACTGGGTGATGCGGGCCATGTCGTTGAAATACTGGTCGCGGGTGTAGGTGCCGAAGTCGGTCTCGCGCTGCTCGTCGTCCGGCAGGTCAGGCATGACCTTCAGCAGGTCGTCGAGCCCGTCGTAGACGAAGCGGATGGCCCCGGCGGTGTAGCGACTGTTGCCGCCCCGCTCGCTCTCGGGAGCGCGCTCCAGCACCAGCACTCGCACACCTTGCTGGCGTGCCGCCAGGGCGGCACAAATCGCCGCGTTCCCCGCGCCAACCACCACGACGTCGGTCTCGAAATCAGCCATGCCACATCCTCCCGCGATCGAACACTGCCTGCCCCTTCATAGCACAGAACCGATGGGCGTGGGGCAGGCGGGGCTCCGGCCGGGGCTCCTGCCGGGGATGAGGACCTTTCTCAGCCGTCCAGTCCGAACAGGTCGATCACCGCTTCGGCCCGTTCGGCTGGTGAGGTCGAGCGTTTCAGGCGTGTGACCGGATGGTGGAGCATCTTGTTGGTGATGGCGTGGCTGAGGGCCAGCACGACCTCGCGGTCCCGCGCGTCAAGGTGCGCGAGCCGTCGCAGCGCGCGCTGAACTTCCTGCTCGCGGATCGTTTCGGCGTGCTCTCTCAAGCTCTGGATAACCGCGGCCGATTCCCGTCCCTGACACCACTCCTGGAAGGCGGCCAGTTCCTGGTCGACGATCGATTCGACTTCGGGAATCGTCTGCTCGCGGGTCTGCAGATTCACGTCACGAATCGACTGCAGCGAGTCGATATCGTGGAGGTGCAGGCCTGGAATGGTGCGCGCGTCCGGATCGACGTTACGTGGTACGGCGATGTCGATCAGCAGCAGCGGCCGGCCGTCGCGCAGCGACATGATCCGCTGCAGCCGCGCTCGGCTCAGGATCGGCTCGCGTGCCCCGGTCGCCACGATGCCGATGTCTGCGGTAATGAGCGCGTGGTCCAGTCCATCCCAGCCGACGTCACGGCCATGTAGCTCACGCGCGACCTCGATCGAGCGCTCCGGTGAGCGATTGCAGAGCCGGAGATCGGTCAGTCCATGTGACGAGAGATTACGGGCGACGAGCCGGCCCATCTCACCAAGTCCGACGACCAGTCCCTGTCGCTGCCGCAACTCACCGAGGGTGTCGCGCGCCAGTTCGACCGCCGCGTGGCTGATGGACCCGGCGCCCTGACTGATCCTCGTCTCGTGTCGAGCCCGCTTGCCGGCTACCACCGCGTAGTTGAACAGCCGCTCCAGCACCGGGCCGGAGAAATCGCCCTCGCGAGCGAAGTCGGCAGCCTGGCGTACCTGTCCGAGAATCTGTGGCTCGCCGATGACGAGCGAATCGAGCCCCGCGGCGACCCGGAAGAGATGCCTCGCGGCCGCGGCTCCCTGAGAGCAGCGCAGATGTGGCAGCAGGTCGTTCAGGTCGAGTCCGGCGTGCCGCGCGAGCATGGCACGAACCTGCACCGGCGCATCGCGCCGTTCGGAGACTCCGTAGATCTCTGTCCGGTTGCACGTGACGATCGCAACGCACTCGTCGACAATGGTGCGTACGTCGTCGAGCAGGTGCGCCTTGCCGTCCACGTCGAGCGCCAATCGCTCCCGAACCTCGATCGGCGCTGAATGGTGCGTCAGGCTCAGCAGGAAGATCTCGTTCATCCAGTCGTACCCCAGAGGACTCGTACCGTCACCGTTACGCGTGCGCAACCGACCGCATGGCGTCCATCGCGTGCTCACCGGTCTGGTCGATATCGGCCTGCGTGTGAGCAAGCGAGACGAAGGAGGCCTCGAACTGCGATGGGGCCAGGTAGACGCCGTGTCGAAGCATATTGCCGTGATAGGTGGCGTAGCGTGACGTGTTGGCCTTCGTGGCGGACTCGTAGTCGGTTACGGGGCCTTCGATAAAGAATCCGGTCAGCATCGATCCGACGCGGTTAACCGTAACGGGCACGTCCGCGGCGTCGCCCGCGGCGCGCAAGCCTGACTCGAGACGCGAGCCGAGTGACTCCAGTTTTTGGTAGGTGCCGCTCTGTCGTAGGATCTCGAGAGTCGCGATGCCCGCCTGCATCGCCAGCGGGTTCCCGGCCAGCGTGCCGGCCTGGTAGACCGGACCGAGCGGGGCTAGTCGCTCCATGATCTCGCGTCGCCCGCCGAAGGCTCCGACCGGCAGCCCACCGCCGATGATCTTGCCCAGGCAGGTCAGGTCCGGCGTGACTCCGTAGCGTTCCTGGGCGCCGCCGGGCGCGACCCGGAAACCGGTGATGACCTCATCGAAGATCAGCAGCCCGCCGTAGTCGCGTGTGATCTGCCGGAGTCCGGCAAGGAAGCCATCGGCGGGCGGAATGACGCCCATATTCCCGGCGACCGGCTCAACGATGACGGCGGCGATCTCCTCGCCAATCGATTCGAAGGCGGTGCGAACCGAGTCGAGTGAGTTGTAGGGCAAGCTGATCGTGTCGGTCGCCGTACCCGGCGTTACGCCTGGGCTGCCCGGGATACCGAGTGTCAGGACGCCGGAACCCGCCGAGACGAGCAGCGAATCGGCGTGGCCGTGGTAGCAGCCCGTAAATTTGACGATCCGGTTGCGTCCGGTGGCGCCTCGGGCCAGTCTGATGGCGCTCATGGTCGCCTCAGTCCCGGAATTGACGAAGCGGACGAGGTCGATCGAGGGGACCATCTGGACGACCATGCGCGCGAGCTCGGTTTCCGCTTCGGTCGGGGCGCCATAGCTCGTCCCGCGTTCGACCGCCTGCTTGAGCCGTGCCACGACGTCCGGGTGCGCATGCCCGGCGATCAGCGGTCCCCAGGAGCAGACGTAGTCGATGTAGCGATTACCGTCGACATCGAACAGGTAGGCTCCCTCCCCACGTTCGATGAACGGGGGTATGCCACCCACGGCCCGGTACGCCCGCACCGGACTGTCGACTCCGCCTGGCAGGTAGCGCTGGGCCTCCTGCCAGGCTTGTTCTGAACGCGTCATGTATGTTGCCCCTCGATCCGATCGTTTGCGTGTTAGTTCGATACCGGTGTCATGCGCACCGTCGTCATTGCGTCTTCCCGCAGCCAGCGAGCGACGTCCTTCGCGTGATAGGTGATGATCATGTCGGCCCCGGCGCGTTTAATTGCCGTCATCGATTCCATGACGATGCGCCGCTCGTCGATCCAGCCGTTGAGCGCGGCTGCCTTTACCATCGAATACTCGCCGCTGACGTTGTAGGCGGCGACCGGCACGTCGAAGCGTTCGCGCGCGCCGGCGATCACGTCGAGATATGCCAGTGCGGGTTTGATCATGATCGCGTCGGCGCCCTCCTCCAGATCCGCCTCGATCTCCAGGAATGCCTCACGCTTGTTGGCTGGATCCATCTGATGCGAGCGCCGGTCGCCAAACTGTGGGGTGGAGTCCGCGGCGTCGCGGAATGGTCCGTAGAAGGCGGAGGCGTATTTAGCGGCGTAGGAGAGAATCGGGGTCTGGGTGAATCCTCCACGGTCAAGCGCCTGGCGGATCGCCGCCACCCGGCCATCCATCATGTCCGACGGCGCCACCACGTCGGCCCCGGATTCCGCATGTGAGACCGCCGTCCTCACCAGCAATTCCAGCGTCGGGTCGTTGGCGACATCGCCGTCGATCAGGATGCCGCAGTGGCCGTGCGAGGTGTACTCGCAGTTGCAGACGTCGGTGATGACGACCAGGTCTCGGTCCAGGACTTTGATCGCTCGGATCGCGTCCTGCACAATGCCGTGGTCGTCGTAGGCGCCGGAGGCGGTCTCATCCTTCGTCTCCGGAATGCCAAAGAGGAGTACCGAGCCAATCCCGAGCTCGCGCAATCTCTCAACTTCGAATGGAAGCCGGTCGATGCTGAGCTGAAATACGCCCGGCATTGACGGTACCTCATGCTCGACTCCGGAGCCGTGGGTAATGAACAGCGGGTAGATGAGTTCGTCAACCGAGAGCCTGGTCTCGCGGACGAGGCGGCGAAGTCCCTCGGTGCGCCTCAACCGGCGAAAACGGCGGAACGAGAGCTCCGGTACGGTCACGGCATGCTCCTTTCGCAAGCGGTGATGATCGCGGCGATCAAGCCGGGAACCGAGAATTCCGCAGCGATGATGTCGACCTCGAAGCCGAGCTCGCGCGCGGTTTGCGCGGTGATCGGTCCAATGCAGGCGATTCGAGCGTGTTTCAACGTGTCCATCTGGCCGCCAAGTAACGCGGAAAGATTACGCGCGGTCGACGAGCTGGTGAGCGTGACCACGTCGATCGCTCCGGTTCGGAGTGCCTGCATCGCGGCTGGCGATGGCTCCGGCGCGATGGTGCGGTAGGCCGGCACGACGTCAACGGTCGCGCCGGCCTCGCGCAGTCCGTCCGGCAGTATCTCGCGGGCCCGCTCGGCTCGTGGCAAAAGGATGCGGCTGTCAGCCGCCCCGCGTTCGAGCAGCCCAGCCAGGACCTCCTCGGCGACAAAACGTTCCGGCACGAAATCGGCCTTCAGGGCGCGCGCGCGCAATTCCGCGGCGGTCGCGCTGCCGATCGCCGCGAGTTTCACCCTGCCGAGTGCGCGGACGTCGCGTTCGCTCTCGTCGAGTCGCGCGAAGAAGGCGGCGACGCCGTTCGCGCTGGTGAAGACGACCCAGTCGTATTCATCCAGCCGAGCGATGGCGTCATCGAGCGGCTCGAGGTCGGCGGGCGGGACGATCTCGATAACCGGCAGTTCGATCGGCTCGGCGCCCAGTTGGCGCAGCCGCGCGCTCATTCCGCCGGCCTGGGTCCGGGCGCGCGTTACGAGAACCCGTTTCCCATACAGAGGCAGGCGTTCGAACCAGTTGAACGTGCCGCGCTGGCGCACGGCCTCTCCGGCAACCAGAATCCCCCCGGTCGCGGGAGCCGGGTCATCCAGCAGCTGGCCGAGCTTTGACTCCCGCACAGCCTGTGTTGGACTGGCTGGCCGCTCGATGACCAGGCAGGGCGTGGTGCGGCCGTATCCGGCGCGCAGGAGTTGTTCGGCGATCTCGTTCTGGCGCACGACCTTGCCAACCATCACGATAGCGGTTCCAGTTCCGGGGGCGTTCAACGCCGATCCTGGCTGTTGCCCCATCAGGCTGATCGTGTCCCGATCGAGATCGAGCGGAACGCCGGCGTAGCAGGCCGCCTGGAGGCTGATCACCGGCTCGTTGACGACCTCGAAGCCGACGCCCTCGCGCAGGAGCATGCGCGCCTCGCGTAGCGCGACGGGATCGATCTGAGGGCTGTCCGGGTAGAGCCGGACCACGGTGCCGCCGATCCCGAGTTCCTCACGCGCGTCGGCCCAGACCCGCTCGCCCGGCTGAAAGGCGCTCCCCAGAGGGAACGTCTCCCGGCGCGCGTCTGGCGCGACGAAATCGACCACGTCACGTGGGGTGGAGTCGGGCATCAGCACGAGGGTTGCCGTGCCAAGCGCGTTCACCGTCCGCAGCGGGAGCAACTCGGGATCACCAGAACCATAGGAGCAGAGGACAAGCCGGCCGGGCAAGCTCACGACGTGGGCCGTGCCAATCGTGTTTGGACCATCCGTGTCAGGCTCTCGGCAAGTTCGCGCGCCATGGTCGTCGCCCGCCCGAGATTGCTCGCGGCGCTCTGGTAGCAGGCGACGGTCAGGTTCTCGTCGGCCAGCATTGCATTGAGCGTCAGTGTCTCTCCGTCGACACTGGCGAAAGCGCCAATCGGTGACTGGCAGCCGCCGCCGGCTTCACGCAGGAATGCGCGCTCGGTTTCCACTTGGATGTGGACGAGCGCATCATTGACGCGCTCGAGCAGTGTGAGCATCTCGTCGTCTGCCGCGCGACACTCGACGCCGAGCGCACCTTGACCTGGTGGTGGCACGAAGGTGTGGACTGGCAGGTACTCGCTGATGCGATCACCCCAGCCCATGCGCTCGATACCCGCGGCGGCCATGATCGCGGCGTCGGCCTGCCCTTCGACGAGCTTCCTCAGGCGCGTATCAACATTGCCGCGCAGCTCAACTGGTCGCAGATCCGGCCGGGCCTGACGTAACTGCATCACGCGGCGGCGCGAACTGGTGCCCACACGCGCTCCGGCCGGGAGATCCGCGAGCTTGGACCCGTCGGTCGTAAGTAACACGTCACGCGGATCGGCCCGGTTCAGCACCGCGCCGAGTGTCAGTCCGTCCGGGAGGTTGGAGGTCAGGTCCTTGGCGCTGTGCACCGCGACATCGATCTGGCCGGTCACGAGGGCCGCCTCCAGCTCTTTGGCGAAGATCCCCTGACCGCCAAGAATCGCCAGCGGCGTCTGCTTGTCGGTGTCTCCCGCGGTATTCATCACGACCGTTTCGAACTCAATCCCGGCCACGACGGATTTCAAGGTATCAACGAAGAGGTCGGTCTGCACGAGGGCCAGGGCGCTGCCACGCGTCCCCACACGGATTGTGCGCCGTTCAGGCATCTTGATCGCTTCTCTCGCTTGGAAGGGCGCTTAGCACCCAGTCGCATTCGTCGCGGGCAAGCCGAGCAGCTACCGTGATGGATGCGGCAGTAGAATTCGGCTAAGAGTCGGACCCGGAACTGGCGCCAAATCTGCGAGATTCTTAGTAAATCTGTGCAAATCTGAGCACAATTCAAATTGTACGGCGGTTCACAAAGGGGTGTCAAGCAGGAGAATCCCCTCAAAATTGACAGGTTTGGCGGGTGTTGATATCATTAGCGCTTGTGGGCGCACGCGCCCACAACTTGTCTGTGCGGATTTCAGGAGGGTCTCTCGGTGTACGCGGTCGTTGAAACAGGCGGAAAACAGTATCGGGTCGCGGTCGGAGATCGAATCGACGTCGAGCGGCTCGAGGCTGAGCCGGGCGCCGAGGTCACTCTCGATCGGGTGCTCCTGGTCGAGCAAGATGGCGACGTCAAGATCGGTACGCCGATCGTTGACGGGGCGAAGGTGATCGCAAACGTCGATGAGCAGGCCAAGGGCAAGAAGATCATCGTCTTCAAAATGCGTCCGAAGAAACGCTATCGTCGAAAGACCGGGCATCGCCAGCTGGTCACCAAACTGACTATCAAGGACATCGTCGCGTAGTCGCGCCACGGCGGGGACACGCAGAGATGAACGATTGCATGGAGGAGCGTCATGGCGCATAAGAAAGGTGTCGGCAGTTCTCGCAACGGCCGAGACAGCAACGCGAAGCGTCGCGGTGTCAAGCGGTACGACGGCAATTGGGTCACCGCGGGTTCGATTCTGGTGCGGCAGTGCGGCACCAAGTTCTACCCCGGCACCAACGTCGGCATGGGCCGTGACTTCACCCTCTTCTCCAAGATCGACGGTGAAGTGAAGTTCGAACCCATCAGCCGCGACAAGAAGAGAATCAGTGTCTACGAGGTCGACAGCCAGACGCAGCCGGCCGCCTAAGGACGAGAACCATGAAACAAGGAATCCATCCGAAGTACGAAGAGAGCACGGTTATTTGCGCCTGCGGGAACAGCTGGACGACCAGGTCGACCAAACCGCAGTTGCGCGTGGATCTCTGCCCGCAGTGTCATCCGTATTACACCGGTGAGCAGCGTATCGTCGACAGCGCCGGTCAGGTCGAACGCTTCATGCGCCGCATGGAGGCCGCGAAAGAGGCTCCGCGACGCAAGAAGGCGGAGCGGCGTCAGAAGCGTTTGGAGCAGCGCTCCAAGGTTCAGCGCCGTGAGGAGCAGTTGATCGTTCCCGAAGGGGATGTAGAGGCTGCGGAGACCGACAAGGCCTAACGCTTCAGCAACTCTTCAAGAATGCACAACAGCGATCGGCGTGGCAGATCTGCCACGCCGATGTCACATTCCGGCGCCGTCCAGTCATCCAATTGTTGCACCCGTGCGTTAACATTTATATGGAGAGGTCGCTACGAGCGGCCCTGAGGCCACCTCGTCGCGGAGTTGAACGAGACCTCTCAACCGGGAGGAGCGAAAGATCATGTCTGGACCGATGTCCCTGCAGCCACACCCCGGACCGCAATCCGAACGTGAGTTGGAGCAGGTGGGGTTTACCAGGGACGAGATCGATCGACTTCGCCGCCTCCGTGAGATGTACCCATTCGTCGAATACGTGGATTCTCGGCGCCAGTGGCACCGGCTCCGCTTTGTGAAGTGGCTGTACACCCAGGGGCAGATCCAGAAGTAGCTGGATGATCGATTCTGACAGGGGCGGAGCATTTCCGCCCCTTTTCTTTTGGCAAAACGCGTAAGCCACCGTTTGCACCGGTCGCCGCGATCCGTATACTCAGGGGTTGAGGAACGCACGTTGGATGAGCCTGTTTTCGACGCGAATATGAGCATGAATGATACTGAAAGGATCTCAGGTCGATGACCTACATCATTGCGGAACCCTGTATCGGGCTGAAGGACGGGTCCTGTGTCGAGGTCTGCCCGGTCGATTGCATTCACACCGACGATGACGCCGACCAGTACTTCATCGATCCTGACGAGTGCATCGACTGCGGCGTGTGCGCCGAGGTATGCCCGGTGGAGGCGATCTTCTTCGAGGACGATCTTCCCGAGCAGTGGGCCTCATTCTTCAAGAAGAACCGCGACTACTTCAACAAATAGCGTGACGTATTTTCCTGCTTGAGTATGGTGCGAATTGATGACGTTTACGCTGAAGCTCTCTGATGACTACCTGCGACCGGCGATCACCTGCGATCGCTGCGGCGCCGACGTCGCTGCCTCCGGCTATCAACTCTGGCGGCCAGCCGGGCATGACGCTGATGCCATCGCTGCCTCGGCGCAGCTCTGCGACGACGAGTGTCTCGAGGGGTGGATCACGGAGCGGGCCGACGGCGACGAATGGCTGGCGTTTCCGATCGACGCCTACCTCGCCAATCTGATCGGCACGCTTGATGTCGACGTGACATCGGTGCTCGCGCGGGAGCAGGGAGTTTTGGCAGCCGAGCACACGCGACACGAGGCACCTGACTGAACCTGCCCCCGTTCAGCCGCGCAATCGAGGTAACGACCAACGCCCCACATAGTGTGGGGCGTTGTCAATGCTCGTCCGTTTCCCTGGCTATTTGGTGAGCCGGACCACGATCGGTCCTTCGTAGCCGGGAATCCAGCCGGTCTTGCCGTCCCCCTCGGTGATGTAGGTGCCAATGATCTTGCCATTGAGCTTGTTCAAATTGCCGTTCGAGTAGCTCGCTTGCGTGAGGTAGAAGGGCAAGATCATCACGGTCCACATCTGGCTGGTCGCTGAGTTTGGAGTCGGGACGTTCACCGCGACCGGCAGGAAGGCCACGCAATTGACCAGCGGATGGCCGGCCTGGCAACCTTGCACGCCACTGACGCTCGCGGCGAGCTGTCCGGCCTTATCTCCCGTCGAATAGTAGAACCAATTGGGGACGGATAGGCCGTCATTTTGATCCCCGAGTGCGAGGCCCTTGTAACTGGAATTTCCCAGCCCGCACTGTGAGACCTGCGGACCGTATACCTGGAACGTCGGAGCGCTCGTGTCTGTGGGTGATGACGACACGGCCGCGGGATTCAGTACCCAATTCGAGCCGACTTTCGTCAAGATATTGGTGTTGCTTGGCCCAGACACGATTTTGGGGTTCACACCGCAGACGAGGAACGGACCATCGGCAGGCGGCGTCTTCAGTTGCTGAACGTGAGCGATGGCCGTAGCGGCAGTGGAGAGCGAGGTCGGTGCGCCTGGGATTGCTCGTATGAAGAAGGTGTCATGACTCTCGCGCACGCTCACGTGGACACCGGTCGCCGTTGCAGGGACGACGAGCGAACAATTGCCGAGATCCTTATCCGTGTCATCGACGTAGGTGCAACTCGTCACGGATGGGGTTGAACCGCCAAGCTTGTTGGAGACCACAGCAGATCGAACGTCCGACAGAACGCTCGGCCCTCCAGATGCCCGTCTCGAGAGCGTATGAGCTCCGGCCAGGGCTCCGGCGTCGGCCGCGTTCTGCATCGTCCGGCGTTGCGCGAAGTTGTAGCCGAGGTCGGTCGCCAAGCCCACCATGCCGACCATGGCCACGATCGCGCCAGCCACGAGGATCAGAATCTGACCACGGCTCGCGTGATGTGTACGCCGGAGAGGTGACTGTGGGCCGGGATCAGCGGCATCGAAATCAGCGACCGTGATTGACTGATCGCTCTGAGGCATGAATTCCGGTGGCATGACTGGCGCACCCTTTCGTGATGCAGATGGTTGAGTGCGATAGTGTCCCGCTCTCATCCTGCACCGAACGAGGTGCGTTTCCTAGAGTGCATAGGGTCTGAATTCCGGCGGTACGGTCACAAGTGTGAAGTGCGAAAGTACGGTTTCGCGGATCAGGCTCGTGGTTGGGCCACCTGAACGGAAGTTGGCTGGCCGAGTGCGCTTGTCACCATCTTGCTGTGTTCGGCGTGCCATGAGCGGCACGTGTATGCGTTGATCGGTGGGGGCGACGACGTCGGCGCCGCCCGCCTGCTACGAAATCCGTCCTTACGCGTTCTTCAGCCAGCGGTCGTACCAACCGACCACGCGGCGCAGGATGTCGCGCTGATGTGCCTGCTCGCGGACGCCATGTGGCTCTCTCGGGTAGATCACCAGCGTGACGGGAATATCGTTCTCCCGCAGCGCACGCTCGAACCCGATCGCCTGGCTGACCGGCACCCGCTGGTCGTTCTTGCCGTGGAGCATCAAGAGCGGCGTTTTCGCCCGTGGAGCATAGGAGATTGGAGAGATTTCGGCCGCACGGTGCGGACCGGCGCCGTCCCAGGGACGGCTGCCACCCAGCACGCTCTCGAAGTTCGGCTCATCGCTGGTGAGGGTCAGCATATTCCAGTCGCTGACGCCGGCTCCCATGACCCCGGCCTTGAAGCGGTCCGTCTGTGTGACCGCCCAGGCGGTCATGAATCCGCCCTGACTCCAGCCGCCGATCCCGATCCGCTCCGGATCGGCGATACCGCGCTCGATTGCCGCGTCGACGGCCGACATCACGTCTGGGAAGTCTCCCTGGCCGACATTGCCGCGCGCCTTCGTTGCAAATTGATGCCCGTGTCCCGCGCCGCCCCGGTAATTCGGTAGCAGCACGGCATAGCCGTGATGAGCCAGCCACTGTCCCCAGCCGAGCGGCCGCAGCTGCCAGCCGTTGTCAGCGCGGCCATACGGGCCGCCATGTACCAGGACGACCATTGGCTGCGGGCCGTCTGGCGCGTGTGGTGGCCGGATCAGCACGCCGTCCATCTCCATGCCGTCCGGCGCCTTCCAGTAGAACGGCTCCTGCCCGCCGAAGGCGTACTCGCGTAGCGGTGCATGATGATCACTTACCTGCCGCAGGCTGTCAGGCTGGCCGACCCACAGTTCCGGCGGCTGGCTTCCCGACGAACGGACCACGGCGAGCAGCGGTTGACCGTGGTGCAGTGTTACGTCCGCGCCGCTGTAGTCACTGTCCGGGGCGGCATAGAGGGTTTCCATCTGTCCGGTCGCGGGATCCAGCCAGACGAGCCGGGACGTCAAGCCTTCCGCCAGACTGACCAGGACGCGATCGGACCCTTTGACCACCGCAAGTCCAATGACGCAGTGCTTGGCATCGGGACCCGGACCAATCCGGCGCGGTCCGCCCGAGCCGTCGGCGGGCACGGCGTAGATCGTAAACGATCCTTGCGGCACGGCTTCGAGACCACCGACGAACAGGAGTTCGCCGCCGTCAGGCGACCAGGCCAGGTCGTGGGCCAGCCATGCTCCGTCTGACGTGATCGTCGTTGCCTCTCCTTCGTGGGCGATCTGAACCAATCCAATTTGCCCGTGAAGTCCGGATTCGAGTTCGGGCGTCGGTCGCGCGATGAAGGCGATCTGGTTCCCATCTGACGACCAGGCAAGTTCGGTCAGATGAACGTTGCCCACTGCGAGGGTGTGTGTCTCGCGATTGGCGAGATCGAATAGGTGCAGCCGGTTGAAGTGCCAGTCCTCACCGTAGACCTCGGCGTCGTCCCTCTCTTTCTCCCGTCGTTCGTCCTCCTCGGTTGGCTCGTCCGGTGCCAGCAGGGCGATCGTCCGTCCGTCTGGCGACCAGGCGAAGCGCTCGATGCCGCGCTTGCGCTCCAGCAGCATCTCCGCCTCGCCACCATCGCGGGCGATCCGGTAAAGCGCGCGTCGACCGGGTTCCTGGCGCTCAGAGAGGAATGCCAGCCATTGGCCATCCGGAGACCAGCGTGGCTGTTCGTCCCGTCCCGTCCCAAAGGTGAACTGGCGCGCCACACCTTCGGCGACCGCGGCGACCCAGATATGCCCTTCGGCGCGCTCCACGTTGCCGTACGGCGTCGCCACGTAGGCGACGGCACTGCCATCAGCCGTCAACTGCGGGTCCTCCGGGCAAGGGAGCGAGACGATGAGTTCCTCGAGCGTCGACATGGGTTCCTCCATTAGGCCTGAGTCAAGTCTCACTTCGTTCGCAGCGAGGATAACCGACATGGACGGGGTGTGGGGAACGGATGAATAGTCTGATCCTCAGAACTCAACCGTCGTGGAAGCTCCAAACGTCGCGAGACGCCAGAACGGGCAGAGTCTGACTCTGCCCGCCTGTTCATCGTTGATTCGTCTGATGCCTGCGGCAGCGACCTAAGCTACAGCTTCCCCTCGCTGCGGAGGCTCTTGGCTACTTCCTCGGCGGCATCGGCTGCGATCTCGAGCGTCTGCTGCACGTCCTTCTCGTCGTGCGCGGTTGAGATGAACCAGCGCTCGAAGTGATAGGGGTGGAAGTAGACTCCTCGCTCCATCATCGCCGTGTGAAACCGATCGAACACGTCGACGCTGGAGTAGGCGAGCGCGTCCCGGTAGTGCCGGATCTTGGTGATCTCCGGCGCGCCAGGCTTGGCGAAGAAGATGTGCCAGAGCGGACCGACGTTCTGCACGATGTTCGGTAGTCCGGCCTCGCGACAGGCGTCGCCCAGGCCCAGCGCGACCTGGGTGCCGTGGTTGTTCAGCCGCCCCCAGATCTCGTCCTTGTTCTCTTGCATCTCGGTCAACACCGTATTGGCGGCGGCCAGCGCGACCAGGTTGGCGGTGTAGGTGCCGCCATGCATCACCTCGTTGCGCTCCTCCATCCCCATCACCTCACGCGAGCCGCCGAATGCCGCAATCGGATAGCCGGCACCCAGCGCCTTGGCGAAGGTGGTGATGTCGGGCGTCACGCCGTACAGTTCCTGCGCCCCTCCCGGGGCGACCCGAAAGCCGGTGATGACTTCGTCGAAGATCAGTAGCGCGCCGTTCTTCTTGGTGATGTCACGCAGGAACTGGAGGTAGCCCGGTTCCGGCGGGATGATGCCGGTGTTTGCCTGGATCGGCTCGACCAGCACCGCCGCGATGTCATTGCCATGCTCGGCGAAGAGCTTCTCCATGTTCTCACGGTCGTTGTACTGGCCAATCAGCAGCGCCTCGGAGTAGGCGGCCGGAATACCGGTCGAGGCTGGCTGCGGTACCTCCGTGTAGCCTTCGGGGTTCTCGGAGAAGACCTCTGGGTGGCTGCTCCAGAAATGCGTGTCGGAGAAGCCATGGTAGCCGCCCTCCATCTGGACGATCTTGGTACGGCCGGTATAGGCCCGGGCCAGACGGGCCGCGGCCATGGTCGCCTCGGTGCCGGAATTAGCGAAACGAATCAGATCTACGCCCGGCACCATCGCGACGATCTTCTCGCCCACTTCATAATCCAGGTCGTAGGGGAAGGTCGCGACGCTGCCACGCTTGGTGATCGCCTCGACGACTGCGTCGGTGACCTTCTTGGGGTTGTGCCCAAAAATCAGCGGACCGTAGCCGAGGCTATAGTCGATGTACTCGTTGCCGTCGACATCCCAGAAGCGGGAGCCTTCACCGCGCTCGAAGCAGAGTTCCAGGCCCTTTTTCAGACGTGCGTAGGAACTCTCACCACCGGCGATCGAGTTTTCGATGCGCTTGAACATCGCACGGCTCTTATCGAGAGTGAGTTGATGCTGGCTCGTCATAGATTCCTCCCATTCCCGTTATCCAGTTGTATCTCTGGGAGCATTGTAGACGAAATCCGGCCCTGTGCGGTGATTCTGAGTGCCGATTGTGGCTGGCGGTGCCCAATTCCTGGCTACAATGAGAAGAGGCGTGGTGCGGGGAACGCGATGCTTCACGTATCTGTTCTATGCTACAGCGTCGATGGATGGACAGGTCCGCTGCCACTGAATGAGAAGACGGAGGATGTTGATGACCGATCGAGGACGCTACGCCGGAGCGGTGCGCGCTCCAGACTTCCCAGCCAACCTGACCTGGTTCAACACGTCACGCCCGCTGTCGCTGGCTGACTTGCGCGGGAAGGTCATTATTCTCGATTTCTGGACCTACTGTTGAATCAACTGCCTTCATTTGCTTCCGCAGTTGGCGGAAGTCGAGCACCATTTCCAGAACGAACTGGTCGTCATCGGCGTTCACTCGGCGAAGTTTCCCGGGGAGCGCGCCGATGCCAGCCTGCGGAACGCCGTCCTTCGCTATGAGGTCGATCATCCCGTCGTCAACGACGTGAACATGGAGATCTGGGAGTCGTACAGCGTGCGCGCCTGGCCGACGCTGATGTTCCTCGATCCACAGGGACGCGTCATCGGCAAGCATGAGGGCGAGGCCTCAGCCGATGCGTTGATCGACGCCATGGAGGATCTGATCCGGCAAAATGACGAGCAGGGACAGCTCAACCGGGAACCCCTCTCGGCATTCCAGCCGATGGAACAGCCATCGACACCGCTCGCCTTCCCGGGGAAGGTCCTGGCGGATGCGACCGGTTCGCGTCTCATCATCTCTGATTCGGGCCACCACCGCATCGTGATGACCGGACTCGACGGCAGCGATCCGGCAACGATCGGGAGTGGCGAAGTTGGACTGATCGACGGCAGCTTCGCTGAGGCTCGCTTCCATCATCCGGAAGGACTCGCGCTGGACGGCGACATCCTCTACGTCGCCGACACCAAGAACCACGCCATTCGCCGGGTCGACCTCACGGCGCAGATCGTCTCGACCGTCGCGGGAACCGGCGAGGCGGGCATGGGCTTTGCCGATGCTGGCCCGGCGCGTTCGATCGACCTGCGCTCGCCCTGGGACATTACGCTGGTTGGGCAGACGCTCTACATCGCCATGGCCGGCATGCACCAGATCTGGGCGCTCGACCTCGATAGCGGCATGCTCCGCCCCTACGCCGGAGGCGGCCGCGAGGGAATCCGGGACGGCGACTTCGAGCGCGCCTGGCTGGCCCAGCCCAGCGGCATCACCGAGATGGATGGGAAGCTCTACTTCGTCGATAGCGAGACGAGCTCGGTCCGATGGGCGGACCTGCCGCCGCGTGACGAGGTTGACACGATCGTTGGAATCGGGCTGTTCGCGTTTGGCGACGTCGACGGCCGGACAAGAGAGGTGCGCCTGCAGCACCCGATGGGACTGGCCGCGGGCGACGGCGTCCTCTACGTCACCGACAGCTACAACCACAAGATCAAGCGAGTCTATCCGGAGGATCGACGCTCCGAGACCTGGCTCGGCGATGGCACACCCGGCGACCGGGACGGCATTGAGGAAGAGGCACGCTTCTTCGAACCGGCCGGTGCCTCACTGGCGAACGGCAAGCTCTACATCGCCGATACCGACAATCACAAGATCCGCGTGGCGGACCTCCAGACGGGGGAGGTAACGACGCTCAAGATTGACGTGTGAGGGGTCAAATGAGCAGAGGGCGGACAGTTCCCGAGTCTGTCCGCCCTAAGACACATATCGCCTGGGGGTGGGATTAATGCCCTCCGCCGCGCATCGAGTGTGGTACAGCAACTTGACGAGAGAATGTTCCTTCTCGTTCGTGACTGCCAGCGCGCGAAGCCGTCTCTTGCCTACGCGACCATCGGTCATGGCTAACGCTCTGACGAGCGGGCTTTCGGCGTCGAGAGTAGCTTCAATTGGGAGCGATAGGTAGGATTTGAGCAGTTCGTCGAAGTCTCCGCTGTACATGACAGCTTGCTGTCGCAGGATCGTGTTCACCTGATCGTGGGCGCGATAGTAGTCCGACTGTTGCGCAGGATCATGATAGTTTGTGGCGTCATTGATTTCCTGAATCTCACGTTCAAGCCGAAGTCGCTCGCGGAACCACGGATCGTCCTCGCAACTCCAGACCTGCTCTTTGTCAATCGTTATCCATCCTCGGCCCCACTTATCACGGATTGCGTGGTAATCCGCTCGATGTAGTTCAATTCGTCCGTTCAACGACGGGGCCATGCGTGCTTCAATGAGTTGTTTCAATTTGCTCCAACGCATATCGCTTTCGAGTTCTCCTCTTTTTCAGCACATCCAACAGAGTTGTTCAGACTACGCATTATAGCGTGGTAGGTCTCAGGCGATTTGCGGGATATTTGAGGACCGTCCCAGTGGACGGTCGGGGAGCCGGTCATCTAATGGTGCCCCGCTCCTGAGGCATCAGGTGCCGCGTCACACCGGGCGCAGCTTGTCTGCGCCCCCACATGGGTTATGACCACGTCAACCAGCGTGCAAGATGCTCTCGCTATGGCATTTCGCAGGACACAGAGTGACGAGATTGGATCTGCTGCGCTTGCCATAGATACCCCCAGGGGGTATAATCAATGCATGAGTGGCGATGTGTCAGAACGGGGAGTGGCAGGACGAGATGGCTGAGAACGGTACCGAAAAGAACCCTCAGGTGGAATTATCGGTCAAGCGGGTCGATTCATACCGGCACGATAAGGATCGCATCCTGACCAGACTGCGCCGTATGGAGGGGCAGGTCCGCGGATTGCAGCGGATGGTCGAGGAGGATCGCTACTGCGTCGATATTCTCACGCAGATATCTTCCCTGATGGCCGCATCACGTAGTATCGGCATGGTGCTGCTGGAGGATCATATCCGCGGCTGCGTGGTCAATGCGGACGACAAAGAAGCGTCGATCCAGGAGTTGACCGAGGCGATCGAGCGCTTCACCAAGAGCGTCGGTTAGCGTACGAACGCATGCTCATTGACGGTCGTGCTATACTGAGAACATACCCCATAGGGGTATGGGGCAATAATTAATCAAGGAACGGAACGACCATGGCGCAGGTAGTGGAACCCAAGACGGATACCTCGAGAGGACAGGAACAGGTTGCCACCCTGTTGATTGGTGGGATGACCTGTGCCTCCTGCGTGCGCCGTGTCGAGCGCGGCCTGACGCGGGTCGAAGGTGTTGACGGTGCGGAGGTCAATCTGGCGACCGAGCGTGCCCGCGTCACGTTCGATCCTAACCGTGTCTCGCTCGAATCCGTGATCAAGAAAATTGAAGACACCGGCTATACGGCAATGGTGGAGGAGATCGAGAAGTCCGGAGAAGAGACGGTCGCCGGCGCCGAGCTGGACCTGACCATCTCGGGCATGACCTGTGCCTCCTGTGTGCGGCGGGTCGAGCGGGCTCTGAGCAAGGTCGACGGTGTGAGCGACGCCGCGGTAAACCTGGCGACCGAGCACGCCTCGGTGCACTACGATCCGGAGCGGGTCAGTCTGGACGCGCTCCTGTCGGCCGTGACGGGTGCCGGGTATGGCGCATCTGTCGTCGCCGAGCCGCGGGAAGTCTTCTCCAATGCCGATGACGACTCCGTGCGCCGCGAGCGCGAGATCCACTCGCTGCGACGCGCCCTGATCGGCTCGGCCGTGCTGACCATTCCGATCGCGATCATGAACATGTTGTTCATGAGCGTGTCGAATATCGGCTACGTGCTGCTGGTCCTGTCGCTGCCGGTCTGGGCCTATTTCGGTTGGCGTTTCCATCGTGTGACGCTGAAGAATCTGCGCCACGGCCAGTTCACCATGGACACGCTGGTGAGCGTCGGTTCGACCGCGGCGTTTGGCTACTCCGCGGTGTCGGTGCTGCTGAACCGGATGGACCACCTCTACTTCGACACGGCGGCGGTCATCATCACCTTGATCTTGCTCGGCAAATTCTTCGAAGCGCGTGCCAAGGGCCAGACCTCGTCGGCGATCAAGAAGCTGCTTGGCCTGCAGCCTCGTTCGGCGCGCGTCGTGCGCGCAGGGGAAGAGATTGACATCCCGATCAGCGACGTCCGAGCTGGCGACACGGTGGTGGTGCGTCCGGGCGAGAAGGTGCCGGTCGATGGACGGATTCTGAACGGCAGTTCAGCGCTCGACGAGAGCATGCTGACCGGCGAGAGCCTGCCGGTCGAGAAGCATGCCGGTGACGAGGTGATCGGCGGCACGCTCAACGCGACCGGGTCCTTCACCTTCCGCGCCACCAAGGTCGGCCGCGACACCGCGCTGGCGCAGATCGTCCGGATGGTGCAGCAGGCACAGGGAACCAAGGCGCCGATTCAGGGTCTGGCCGACCGGGTGGCGGGCGTCTTCGTCCAGGTCGTGCTGGTGATCGCCGTGCTGACCTTTGCTGGCTGGATGCTGGTGACCGGGGATAGCAGCCAGGCGCTCCTGGCGACGGTGGCGGTGCTGGTCATCGCCTGCCCGTGTGCCATGGGGCTGGCCACTCCCACCGCGATCATGGTTGGAACCGGTCAGGGTGCCGAGTATGGGACGCTGATCAAGGGCGGCGAGGTGCTCGAACGCGCCCAGGACCTGACCACCATTGTGCTGGACAAGACCGGTACCATCACGCGCGGTAAGCCGTCGCTCACCGACGTCATCACGGCGCCGAGTTTCAATGGCGTCGCCGATCCTGACGCGGAGTTGCTGCGCCTGGCGGCCTCGGCCGAGACGCGCAGTGAGCATCCGCTGGCGTCCGCCATCGTCGACGGCGCGCATGAGCGTCGGATCGCTCTCACTGACCCCGTGACGTTCGAGGCGATCTCCGGCCACGGCGTGCAGGCTGAGATCGACGGGCGAGCGGTCCTGATTGGCTCGCGTCGTCTACTGCGCGAGCACAACATCGATCCGTCGCTGCTCGAACAGCGCGCGCTGGAACTGGAGTCGCAGGGTAAGACGGCGATCTTCGTCGCGATTGACGGCAAGCCGGCTGGGATCGTGGCCGTGGCGGATACGGTGAAGCCGGGCAGCGCGGATGCCGTGGCGGCGCTGAAGCGGCTCGGACTCGAGGTCGCCATGATTACGGGCGACAACGAGCGGACCGCACAGGCGATCGCCCGTCAGGTCGGGATCGAGCGCGTCCTGGCCGAGGTCCTGCCGCAGCACAAGTCAGACGAGGTCAAGCGGCTACAAGCCGAAGGTCAGGTGGTGGCCATGGTCGGGGACGGCATCAATGACGCTCCGGCGCTGGCACAAGCCGACATCGGCATCGCGATCGGCTCGGGCACCGACGTGGCTATCGAGGCCAGCGATGTGACGCTGGTCGGCGGTGACCTGAGCGGCGTGGTAACGGCGATCGCGCTGTCACGTCGCACGGTGCGCACGATCAAATGGAACCTGTTCTGGGCCTTCATCTACAACACCGTCGGGATTCCGGTCGCGGCGCTCGGTTTGCTGAATCCGATGATCGGCGCAGGAGCGATGGCGTTCAGTTCAGTCTTCGTCGTGACCAACTCGCTGCGCCTGCGGAAGTTCGATCCGTCCCAAGATCGCACGTTGGGGCGATTACCGAAGGATGGTTGAGCGGTCCTCCCTACTACACCGACTCAACCCTGGCGAGTCGTATCTTCCCCTGAATTCTCGGTAGCAGGATTGCGGTCAGCAGCAGCGATTCGACCGCCGCGCTGACCGCGAAGGCCGCGGGAATCGCCAGCACGCCGAAGCGGTCGAGGAGGAGCGTGATAATCGCGGCGCGGCCGATCAACTGGAGCAGGTTGGTCAGTAGGGGCGTGTGGGTGTCTCGCAGCGCGATGAGCCCGCGCGTGACGATTTCGGTTGTGACCGCGAACGGCAGTACCAGCAGGTAGACCAGTAACACGTGGTAGGTGAGTGTTCCAGCGGCGGCATTGAAGCGGCCGTGCTCGAACAGGACGCGAATGACGAGGCGTCCGAGCGTGCCCAGTCCGATCAGTGCCGGGATCGAGAGCGCGACGACCGCCGCGAGCGACCAGATGAGCGTGCGGCGCATCACCCGCCACTCGAACGCCGCGGCGTGCGCGGCCAAACGCGGGAAGGCCGATTGCCCGACGCCCTGACCGATCAGCGCGACCGGTAGGCCGACGAGCAGCCAGGCGTTCTGGATCGCCGGAAGGGCCATCGTACCGGGCACTTGCGAGGCGAAGGCGGTGTCGACAATGAATCCGGCATAACCGACGCCGACCGAAAGCCCATTCGGGATGAGCAGGCGAACGACCTGACGCAGCCGCACGTTCCCAGGATCCCAGGCGATTCGGAAGCGCAGCCCGTTCTCCCTGATCCCTGGCACCAGGATCAGCACTTGCAACACCGCGCCAGCAACGACGCCCAGCGCCGGACCGTAGATTCCGACGGACGGCACGAGCCACGCCACGACGACGCCCGAGATGATCGCAATGTTGTGGCTGGCATAGGAAAGAGCCGTCAGGAAGAACTGACGGCGGCTGTTCAGCACCGCGGTCGCCACGCTGCCCACGACCAGAATGAGCGGCTGGATCAGCATCAGGCGTGCGAGCGTGACCGTGAGCTGGCTCGTCTCGGCATTGAAGCCGGGGGCCAGCAAGAAGTGGACAAATTCGGGCGCCAGGATCTCACTCGCCACCACGACGACGGTGAGTGTGAGGAACAAACCGGTCAGCACCAGACTGGCCAGGCGCTCCCAACCTTCGCGGCCATCTTCCCGCTCGGTGCTGAGCAGAATCGGAATCATCGCGCTCGAAAGGGCGCCGCCCGCGATCAGGCTGAAGAGCGCGTCGGGAAGCCGGAAGGCGGCGTAATAGGCGTTCGCCGCCACGCCGGTACCGAACATCGCGTTGAGCAGCATCTGCCGGACCGAGCCAAGGACTGCCGAGAAGAGATATGACGCCATCAGCAGCACCGTCGCCTCGGGGATCGAGAACGGTCGCACCGCGAGCCGCCGGGCAGCCGCTCCCCAACCGCGACCCTTCGCGGCACCACGCACACCCGGCGGAGGAACGTCGGCCTGTTCAGACGTCATGGTCGAGTGCGTCACGCCACCGGTCGACGGACGCTGGGTTTTGGACACGCGGAGCTGGCCTCTCGTTGCTCGTAGTCCGGCGAATCGTGCTAGATGATGACCTAAACCGCACCACGGCGTCCACTTCAACCTGAGCGGACGCGTCGACTGTCTAGTCAGCTCCAGCGCGAGGTGCTATGCTGGGCCACGTACAAATTTGAAGGGAGCGCACCAACGTGGACGTTCAAGGGTATTACGGAAAGCAGATGCTTGGGTTCTTCCTGCTCGGGATGGTCATCATTGCCGCGAATTTCTTCCTGATGGCCCTCGGTATCTGGTGGGCGGGTCATCCCTGGATTCAGAAGATCTGAGCATCACACTGAGCGCGTAAAGCGCATCGCGCGGCTACCCCATCAGTGGCCGCGCGATGCGCTTTCTCTGTTGTCTGAATCACCGCGTCTGCTCCCACTCGCCGGTCTAGTATGCGAATTGATTGCCGAACTCGTTCTCCGCACTCATCCGCTCTCTTGTCCAAACCGTCTATCCGCGCGACTCCAGCTTTGCCTTTGGTCGTTCGACTACCGGCCGCGACGAATTATCGACTGCGTCGCGTAGTAGCCGCCCATACCATGCACGCCGCCGCCCGGTGGTGTCGACGACGACCCAATGAAGAGTCGGGGATCAGGGGTGGTGTACGGGTTAATGCGTGTGGCCGGACGGGTGAAGAGTTGCCGGAGATCCTGTAGCCCGCCGTTGATATCGCCACCGACGTCATTGGCGTTGTGCCGCTCCAGCCACTGCGGTGAGATCACGTGTCTCGCCAGCACGCGATCGCGGAATCCTGGTGCGAATCGCTCGATCTGGGCCTCGATCCGGTCCGTCATCTCGACGGTCGAGCCGTTTGGAACGTGGCAGTAGGCCCAGAAGGTCTGTTTGCCTTCGGGCGCCCGCGCCTGGTCAAACAGGCTCTGCTGCGCGGTCAGCACGAACGGACGTTCGGGGTGGCGGCCCTGACCAACTTCATGCTCCGATCGGGCGATCTCGTCCAACGTTCCACCAAGATGGACGGTGCCAGCGTGACGGCAGGCTTCGGCGCGCCAGGGGACTGGACCGTCGAGCGCGTAGTCGATCTTGAAGACGCCCGGGCCATAGCGGAAGTGCTCCAGCTGGCGACGATAGCGCTTCGGGAAGTGGGTTCCGGTGATCTTCAGGATCTGCCGCGGCGTGAGATCGAACACCACGGCATGTGAATCCGGAAGCTCGTCGAGTGTTTCGACCCGGTGGTTGGTCTGAAGTTCGCCACCGTGTGAGCGGAGCAACGACACGAGTGCATCGGCGATCCGCTGCGACCCTCCGGCCGCGATGGGCCAGCCAACGGTGTGTCCGAGCACCGCCAGGAAGAGTCCGTAGGCCGCCGTCGTGGGCGACTCGAGCGGAACCAGGGCGTGGGCGGCCATGCCGGCGAAGATCGCGGGCGCGCGGTCGCCGCGGAACTGGCGACGAGCGAACCTAACGGCGGATTGCAGGCCAGCCAGTCCAAATCGCCCGAGCAGTAGGGGGTGCCGGGGCAGGCGGAATGGGCCGAGGATCGACGCGAAGAGGTCGTCTGCCTGCTCCAGATACGGCTGCATCATCGTCCGATAGGCGTCCGCGTCCGGCCCGAGCGAACAGGCGGTCTCCTGGACCGAGCGCCGCAGGACGGCGGCCGTGCCGTCGTCGAACGGGTGCGCGAGCTGCACGTCTGGTTCGATCCAGTTCAGGCCGTGCTCCTCGAGTGGGAGGGTCCGGAAGAATGGAGACGCCAGCGCCAGCGGATGAATGGCTGAGCAGACGTCGTGCAGGAAGCCGGGCAGCGTCAACTCCATGGTGCGGGTGCCGCCGCCGGGCACTTCTGCGGCCTCCAGCACGAGAACCGATCGCCCCGCGCGTGCCAGGTTGACCGCGGCGGAGAGCCCGTTTGGACCTGATCCCACCACGACAGCTTCGTAATGGTCGGCTGTCATGGGCGATCCGCCGTTGACTGTTCCCGTCGATTACCGTGGTTCACCGACGTTTCGCCGTGCCCGAACCCGTTATGCGCCGCATGGCTCGGTATACGAGACGCGGTGGCAACAACATCTCGTAAATCGTTGTTCGGACGCCCGCGTTGTGCCATACATTGCCGGCTTTGCGCCACTGGCGTCGAGGGTCGACGCATACCGTCTTCGTTTCCACTTCAGCGTTGACGTTGAAATATGCCGCAACTTGCTTGAGCGTGTGCTGCCAGAATCGATCCTCCTGCCGGTGAACGCCGAGCAGCAGGCCAATCTCGTAGATCGGGTCGTTTGCGCGCATCAACACCTGCGTCTCGGCCACGGTCGTTCCTGCGTCCTCGAACGCCCGGAACGTGATCCATCCCGCAAACACGTGTCCCTGCGGGGTCATCAGCGTAAACGATTCATCGTCGGCGTAGAGCACGAGCACCCCGGTCGACAGCTTGGCCCGTGCTGGCAGGGCCAGACTGATGAGTCCCACCTCGCCTGGCGCGATACCGGTAATCGGTCCATAGAAGTGGTTCCCCGACGGCCAGAAGCGCGGAAAATTTGCCTTCCACTCCTGGATCACCCGTGCTGGCGTCACATTCGCGCCCACAAGGCGGATGCGATAGGTCTTCTGCCACATCTTACCGAATCCCTGGATCGGGCTGACGACCATGCGTCCGTCGACATTGAAGGCGGTCGCGCCCTTCGGAGTGTTGGTGACGCTCAGCCGCCCTGTGCTGGTGGCCCAATTGGCTGCGTCGGTTTTGGCTGGTGCCGCTTTCTTCTGCTCGTCCTGGCTGGCTGAAGAGGTCATGGATCTTCTCCCTGATGCGAACTGCGACAAAGAACGATCAGGCGGCGTCGGCTGCGGTGATCGCGTCCGCCTCGTTGTCAAAGATGGTGATGGCGTCATCCAGCCGGGTAAGCTGGAAGATGTGCCGGTAGTGCTCGTTGAGACCCCAGACCATCAGCCGCTGCCGCTGGCGATTTGCGCGGACGAGCAACGTCACCAGCAGCCCGATGCCGCTACTGTTGAGGTACTCGAGATCGCTGAAGTTGAGCACGATCGCGCGTGTCTTCGGGCCGTTCGCCCGGTTGTAGGCGTCCATCAGGACATCTTCACTGGCCGCCGTGATCGAACCATGGACGTCGATCACGCTCGTGCGCTCGTTCGGCCGGCGAACCTGAAGCAGTTGACCTTCCGCTGCCATCGCAGTCCTCCATTCCCCCTATGGTCAACGAACCCTATTTAGGTCCGGACGACGTGTGCGCCGGTCAGGGCGCTCTCCTCGTCCGGATAGACCTGCATGAAATCGACGAGACGCGTGATCTCGAAGATCGTCCGGTAGTGGTCGGTCAACCCACAAACTGCCAGCGCGCGCCGGTCCTTGCGTGCTCGGGCCAGCAGCCCGACGATCACCGCGATTCCGGTGCTGTTGATATAGTCGACGCCGCTGAAGTTCAGGAGCAGCGAGCCCGCTTCCGCCGCCGCCGCGGCGTCGTACGCACGGTTCAGCTCAGTCTCGGCGTCACGATTGACCTGCCCGTGAAGCTCCAGAACTGTGAAATCGACCGAAGGGCGAACCTTCACGTCAAACACTTGGGTGGGCATCAGTCTGTCCTTTCAGGTAGACGATGAGCTCCAGAGTGTGATGAACCCCGTCGCTGCTCTGATGCATCTCATCGACCATGTTCTGAATCAGGAACAGCCCCCAACCTCTTGGGCTCTGGAGACCGGCCACCTTCAGGTCGAGATCAGGCAGCTCTTGTGGTGGGATCGCGAGGTCGCCCCCGTGATCGGTGATCGCAACCGAGAGTTCGGTCTCGCGGATCACGACTCGGACCTCGACCGGGAGTTCTGAACGGTTTTTATTGCCATGCTCGATCGCGTTCATGGTGGCTTCTGACACGGCCGTACTGAGCCGGTCCAACACGTCGCGCGATAGGCTGAGGGACGTGATCGCCTCGGCGACCTTCTCCATCACGACGCGCTCGTTGCCGGGCTCACTGCAGATGGTGAAGTCGGCGAGAATGTGTCCCTCGGCTTCCAGTTCTGCCGCACTTTCGGATTCGACAACGGTATGTGGTGCACGCATGTGCTGGATGGCCGACCACTGCAGCGCGACCAGCGTGATGTCGTCCTCTTGCTCGCCGGAGGATCCGGTGAAGCGGTCCAGTTCGGTCATGAGCTTGTCGATCAGGTCGTGACTCGAGAGCGGCTCCTCCATCAGCGACTTTAGCCGTGGGAAGCCGAACATCTCGCCGTCGTCGTCGTGCGCTTCGATGAGCCCGTCACTGTAGAGCAGCATGCTCTGACCGGGAAGGAGCATCGTCTCGGACTCCTCGTACGACATGCCCGGCATCAATCCGAGCGGCATACCCGTGGCACGCAGCTCGACGACGCCGTCTTTCGTGTAGAGGTAGGGCAGGTTGTGTCCCGCGTTGGCATAGCGGAAGTGCCCGGTCTCCGGATTCAGCACGGCGTAGATACACGTCACGAACATGCGGGCCGGGATCGACGGGAAGAGCAGGTCGTTTACCCGCGCCAGCACCGCCGAAGGAGAGACCAGGCGCGGTGCGTCGGCGCGCAACAGGCTACGGGTGGATGCCATCACCAACGCGGCGGGAACGCCCTTGTCGGTCACGTCGCCGGCGACGATGCCGACCTCACCGTTTGGCAGCTCGAAGACGTCGTAGAAGTCACCGCCGACGGCGCGTGCGGGCTGATAGTGAGCCGCGACCTGCCAGCCGGGAAGCTCGGGTAGTTCCTGCGGTAGGAACTGCTGCTGAATCAGCTGGGCGACCCGCATCTCCTGCTCGATGCGCTCACGCTCGCGCGCCTCGGCTTGCTGTTCCTGGACCAGCTGCGCGACTCGCACGGCCGGAGCCGCCTGAGCCGAGAGATTGTTGAGCAGCCGGTGATCGTCTGCCGAGTATTCCTGCTCCGACAGCCGCGGGCCGAGATTGAGCAGACCGATCAGTTCACCCTGGCTGACCAGCGGTACGACCAGCTTGACGCCGGACGAGCGCAGGGCTTCGACGGCCGGGGAGTCGATCTTCAGATCGTCGACGTCCACCGCCACCGCCGCGCTCTGCAGGTAGGCGATGAGCGGATCGTTCGGTGCGATGTCGATCTCGACCGGCGCGGGTGCCAGCGGGCGGTGTGCTGATTCCTCGGTCACCGTCCGTTCGATCGCGTCGGTCCGGCCTCGACCCCAGCCGATCAATCTGGGTAAGCGCAGTCGTGCGACCATGTCACTCTCTTTCTCCGCTTGGTTCGGCTCTCTGCCGTTCTCACAATTACCGTACGCTGCGAGCGTCACGACATCGTTACGAAAAACGCTACGAACGGTGTTCTTTGAACCACAGCGACACGTGAGTCGGCTGCATGGTCTCGTGAACCACCGAGCCGAGTTCGGTCGCCAGGGCGGCCATATTGGTCTGATCGCGCAGGCGTAGAGAGAATGCCTCCAGCGTGCGTGCGGCATCGTACTTGTGGCGGTAGAAGCGGCGGTCGACGGTCGTCTGGACCCGTGAGCGGAGCGGGCGGACCAGGGCAGCGACGGCGAGGGTCGAGCCCGCCACGATGAGGCTGGAACCTGAGGCGACCGGCTCGAGCAGATGCTCCAGCCCGATCACCAGCAGCACATCGGCGCCGACCAGGATGGCGGTCAGGGAGCCATAGACGAGCGTCTTGTTGATGATGCGGTCGATGTCGTAGAGGCGATAGCGCAGGATGGCCAGGCACGTACTGGTGGGGAGAAGAGCGATCACCGCGGCAAATGCGTAATTATTCAACCTTGTTGAATAGATGTTCGCCAACACCACGAAGATCGGCAGCAGGCTTGCTGAGAATGCGAACCATTTGATCTGCAGGCGTTCGATCTGAAGTGAATGGCGAAAGCGCAACACGACCGACAAAATCGACAGTAGCATGCAGACGGCGACGACAATCAGTCCGATCGTGTCTGCAAGAGATAGGACGCCTTTGGCCGACGTGATTCCAATAGGGTTGTCGACCGCGTAGTCCTGCATCTGACCGGGTGTGAAGGCCACGGCGACTAGATGAAAGCCGATACCGAGCCATGTGAGGCCGGCGACGTGCTTCCAACGAGCCGAAGGCAGGCGTCCAGTTGGAAAGTAGAGGAGCAGGAACGTGCCAAGCAACATCAAGTTGATGTCCCACAGCCAACCAAACCACAGGGCCAGTACGCCGCCCGGCCAACCGGCCGCGTTCGTCAGCGCGCGATCGGCGTAGGCGTTCAGCAGGTTGTTGAGGCCGAAATTCAGCCCAATTGCCGTGTAGATCCAACCGACCGGATGTCGCGGGTAATGTGCCGTAATCAGCGCGCCAACGGTCGAGAAGGAAAGAAAGACCAGAATAAAGATGGGGATGTTGATCGAACTGCCGAACACCAAGGAATACCAGGTGTCGCCAACGACATGCAGCACGACCGCGACAATCCAGATCGTCAAGGGGAGGCGCCAGGCAGGCATCCCTTTCATCACAGTGCCTTTCTGTTCCGCAGCCACAGCGACACGTGAGTCGGCTGCATGGTCTCGTGAACCACCGAGCCGAGTTCAGTGGCCAGCTCGGCCAGGTTCGTCTGGTCCCGCAATCGGAGACTGAAGGCTTCCAGCGTGCGAGCGGCGTCGTACTTGTGGCGGTAGAAGCGGCGGTCGACGGTCGTCTGGACCCGTGAGCGGAGCGGGCGGACCAGGGCAGCGACGGCGAGGGTCGAGCCCGCCACGATGAGGCTGGAACCTGAGGCGACCGGCTCGAGCAGATGCTCCAGCCCGATCACCAGCAGCACATCGGCGCCGACCAGGATGGCGGTCAGGGAGCCATAGACGAGGGTCTTGTTGATGATGCGGTCGATGTCGTAGAGGCGATAGCGGAGAATAGCCACCGCAACCGCGCACGGTAACCCGACGCCGAGTAGGGCGACGATGAGAATCGTTCCAATCAGATCGCCGGTCGACTGGGAGACCGACAAGAGTGGCAGCAGGCTGTTGAACGCGATATACAGCACGATGAAACTTGCGATGGAATAGACGAACCACTTGAGCTGCTGGCGTTCGATGCCGCGTGACCGGCGCAGTCGGAGGATTAGCGAAACAACTGCAACGACTCCGATGAAAAGTGGAATGGGCTCAAGAATTTGGCTGACCAGTTTCGTGCCGTCGGCGAACGGTCGAGGGTGAGAGACGCCGAGTGGGTTAAGTACGAACTGGAATGGCTCGTCGAGTGGACCAGGGCGAACCGCCATCGCCACGACACTGACGACCAGTACCGCGGCCGCGACCCAGACCAGCGGTCGCCAACGAGGCGATAGAGGTTCGCCGGTTGGGAAGAGCAAAAGCAGGAAGGTAAAGAGTGTGGTCCAGACGAAGCCGAGCGCGAGATTCGCGATCCACGCTGCGATTCCACCCAAAGGGAGCGAGCCCGGCGAAGTTGACAGCGAGTAGGCGGCGTACTCCCCTCCGACCGCGACGATCAACGACCCGATCCCCTCTACGGCAAAAAGCCGCCCGATCGCGTTCTCCGGCCGGCGCGACACGATCATAGTCCCGACGGTGGACATCGACAGTCCGCCAACTACATTTGGCAGCCAGTACTCAAAGGAAAACGGATTTGAGTGTCCGCGATTCAGGCTCAAGAGCAGCGCTGCCAGTGCCGCCAGCACAAGAGCGGTTGCCCACATCGACCAGGCGATATGCGTGGGCTGCTCCGAACTCAACATCTTGCTCGTCCTGTCATCTCGAAAGTCAAGCTCCGGCGAATGCCCTTTACACCCATTGCGCTTCTGATCACCAGTGTTGCCGCGCCACTGGGAACGCGTTGTCCCCAGTGGCGCGCTTGGTAACAGCCTGAGCTGTCACGCCAGGACACTTCTCGATCGCTCCTCGGCCGTCATCGCCCCCACGGTCCCGGACTCAAGCAGATCTTTCAGCGTCTGCAGATCCGCTTCGCCTTGTCGGAGCGCGGCTCGGACCACGAGTGACTCGGCGAGCCCACCGAAGACACCCCCGTAGTCGACTTCCATCGTCTGGGTGAACTTCGTTCCGCCCTCGACCGGCTCAACGATGCGTGATCCGGTAGCCGTAATCGGACCGGTCGTCGTGCGAATCGAGCCGCGCTGGTTCGGCACGATCTCGGTGATCTCTGCCTCCGAATGCATTGTCTTACCCAGGAATTTCACCGTGCTGGTGAAACGGTCGCCAACTGCGATCGGCTTGTCGTTCTTCATCGTCGTGTCGACCACCCAGGCATTCCACTCCGCGTTGTTCCGCGGATCCTCGGCATAGGCGAACACTTCTTCGACCGGGCGGTTGATGATAATGCTGCGTTCCAACCGGTGCATGATCCGTCTCCTTCGTGATAAGTCGAACGGTTCCGATGGTCCCAGTGTGGCGGTTTGCCATGACTGAATCGTTACGAAAAACGTTACGAACGGTGTTCTCTGAGCCACAGCGACACGTGAGTCGGCTGCATCGTGTCGTGAACCACCGAGCCGAGTTCCGTCGCTAGCGCTGTCAGGTCGGTCTGGTCCCGCAATCGCAGACTGAAGGCTTCCAACGTCCGAGCGGCGTCGTACTTGTGGCGATAGAAGCGGCGATCGACGGTCGTCTGGATTCGTGCGCGTACGGGCGGATCAGGGCCGCGACCGCCAGCGTCGAACCGGCCACGATCAGGCTGGAGCCCGAGGCGACCGGCGCGAGCAGGCGCTCGAGCGCGACGACGAGCAGGATGTCGGCGCCAGCGAGGATGAACGGTCAGGGCACTGTAGACCAATGTCTTGTTGATGATGCGGTCGATGTCGTAGAGACGATAGCGCAGGATAGCAAGTGCGACTACCACCGGCAGTCCTGGGACAAAGACCAGGTTAATGATGAGATCACTCATGGCCCGGGCTGAGGGCCAGAGGCTGGCCAGATTCCCGGAGACCAAGCTGGCTGCCAACGCGACCGTTGCAACGTAGACGAACCATTTGATCTGGAGGCGTTCAATGCCGCGCGACTGGTGGAGCCGGACTAGGAGTGAGACGACCGAGCCGAGTTGCGCAGCGAGCAGAAGTAATCCGCCCACTGCTCCTCCGAGGATCTGTCCGATTGCGTCGACCAACAATCGTGGGTGCGAAACGCCGATGGGGTTGGTCACGAACGCGAACGGTGCATCGAGTGGACCTGGTCGGATCGCGCTCGCTAACATTACGAGAATGATGAGTGCGACGGTAAACCAGATCAACGGCCACCAGCGACGCGACACGGGATAGCCGGTTGGGAACAGCATGAGCATGAAAGTGAGGAGGCCGATCCAGAGCGAAGCCTGGATCGTCGATGTCGCCCAGGCAAGATAGTCTCCTGCGGGGAGCATTCCCGAGTGGGTCACAATAGAGAAGTTGGCGTATTGTTCGCTGGATGTCACGAGGCCCCAGCCGAGGCCCTCGACGCAGTACAGCCACCCAATGACGTGATCGGGCCGGTGCGACGCAATCAACAGCCCGACACTGGCGTACAGCAGCCCGACGAGATTAGGCAGCCATTGGATGAACGAATTCGGATTCACATCGTCTTGATTGAGTGAGAACAACGCGGCTGACAGCAAGATCAGAATCAGCGACGCCGTCCACATAGCCCACGCGATGCGGGCTCTTTCCCTGTACATCAGACTGTCCCTCGTCTACCGGCGTCCCGCAACCACAGCGACACATGCTCCGGCTGCATCGTCTCGTGCACGACCGATCCGAGCTCGGTGGCAAGTGCGTCGAGGTCGGTCTGGTCCCGCAGCCGCGCACTCAAGGCTTCCAGGGTGCGCACCGCGTCGTACTTATGGCGGTAGAAGCGGCGATCGACGGTCGTCTGGATACGGGAGCGGAGCGGCTGAACCAGGGCAGCGACGGCGAGGGTCGAACCCGCCACGATGAGGCTGGAACTCGAGGCGACCGGAGCGAGCAGATGCTCGAATCCGAAGACCAGCAGGAGATCGAGACCCGCGAGGAAGAGGGTCACCGCGCCGTAGACCAGCGTCTTGTTGATGATGCGGTCGATCTCGAACAGCCGGTAGCGCAGGATGGCGACGCCGACTGTAAAAGGAAGAGCCATGATCGCAGCGCCATCGACATCAGGGCGCCACGGAGCGAATTGAAGCGCGGCTACTCCTGCCAAAGCCGTGGCAACCCCGGCCAGAAACCACTTTATCTGCTGTCGTTCGATTCCTGATGAGCGCCGGAAGCGCACGATTACGGATATGAACGATGCGCTCGCAGAGATGAGGACTCCAACTGCGCCGATCGGGAAGGTCGCATCAACTGCCGCGGGCATAGGAACTTGTGGATTGGTAACCAGCGCCTGACGGTGAATCCAGAAGAAGAATGTTGGGGGGCCGACCATCACCAGCATCGCCATGACGGCCAGCCAACCAAACCAGCGCCAGCGACGCGACAGAGGCGTCCCCGTGGGAAACAGGAGTGGCAGCAACGTGACGGGAAGAATGACTGATGGAATCCAGAACGGCTCACTGATCGCTCGGGCTGTAGCAGCACCTGGAAGCTGTCCCCAAGACAGGCTCGCCTGGCCGTAGCACTCCAACCAAAGTTCGAGCACTGACACGGCTCCGATAAGCCACATGATCCAGCCCACGGATTGACGAGGATGGTGACTGACGATGAGGGCACCGACCGCATAGAACGGGATCGAGATAGTGATCGTCAAGATCAGAAAGTTAAGCGGATCGAGACCATCCGCAATGATCGTGAGCGCGGCGGTAGCGAAAATCATGACGGCGGGCAGTGCCCAAACGGCGCCCAAGAACAGTTTCCTGGTGGTGATGATTCGTTTCATGCGCTCACTCCCCATGTAGCTCGCCCGCCCGCCCGACTGGCGAGGCGGTCGTCGACGTCCGCAACCACAGCGACACGTGAGTCGGCTGCATCGTGTCGTGAACCACCGAGCCGAGTTCCGTCGCTAGCGCTGTCAGGTCGGTCTGGTCCCGCAATCGGAGACTGAAGGCTTCCAACGTGCGGGTCGCGTCGTACTTGTGGCGGTAGAAGCGGCGATCGACGGTCGTCTGGACTCGTGCGCGAACAGGGCGGATCGTGGCCGCCACCACCAGCGTCGAGCCGGCCACGATCAGGCTGGAGCCCGAGGCGACCGGAGCGAGCAGGCGCTCGAGCGCGACGACGAGGAGGACGTCGGCGCCAGCCAGGATGAACGTCAGCATTGAGTAGACCAGCGTCTTGTTGATGATGCGGTCGATGTCGTAGAGACGATAGCGAAGGATAGCGACCGCGACGACGGCGGGTATTCCTGACTCCAGGCCGATGATGCTCGTGAACCAGAAGAACGATCCCAGGAATCCCCCCTGATCGGCTGGATCAATCGTGGCGATAATTCCGGACGCCAGAAATGAAGCGATCGAGATCGCCACGACATAGACGAACCATTTCAGTTGGAGACGTTCGATGCCATGTGATCGCCGGAAGCGGAGGATCAAGGAAAGCAACAATCCACCAAGGAGAATGACTCCGAGAATGGCATAGGGAAGCTGCACCACCTCGAAGAATCGGTTTGCTGTGGGGAAGTAGACCGGGCTTCGCAGGCGTTGCGACGAATCGGAGACGAACTCTGACGACACGGCGCCGTTGACGAACGTGGCCACGATGTAGACGATCGCCGACCAGACAAGCGGTCGCCAGCGACGTGAGAGCAGGTGACCGGTGGGGAAGAGCAAGCAGAGTGAGGTGAAGAGCGTGAAGAGGACCGGGAAATCAAACAGG
This sequence comes from uncultured Chloroflexia bacterium, assembly GCA_963728335.1. Lineage (GTDB taxonomy): Bacteria > Chloroflexota > Chloroflexia > Thermomicrobiales > Thermomicrobiaceae > CALAGB01. The sequence continues at coordinate 226,098 of CAVSJP010000002.1, read as the reverse complement.
GTACCGCCCCAACCAACCCATGCTTCGGCCGCTAACGGGTGCTTGTTGAGACCCCATTTCATGTAGGCCTCGCTAAGATCCGCGATGGCCAGGGCAACTGCGGCAACACAGAAGATCCAACCAAGTGAATTTTCAGGTCGCCTGGATGCGATGAGCGCGCCGACCGTCGGATACAGGAGCAATGTCAACGCTGTGAGCAGCACATCTTGAAAATCGAACTGCGCGTAAAGGATCATCGCGCCGAGCGACGGGACCACCGCGATGCTCCAGAGCACCCAGGGCGAGTTTCGAGTGAACCCGGGAGGGGGTATCGTCACGACGAACCTGATTTTGCGCTTCGATGGTCACCTGCGGTGTCGGCATCTTCACGACTCCAGTCGGCGGCGTTCGCGGTTTGAATGCGTCAGGTGGCGATCGTTTCGTCTGGTTGTTGGCAGATTGGCCGAGTCTACCAGTCCCACCCAGGCTGTCTAGACCCTTCCGACGGTGACCGGAGACAGCGATCTGCCAGCTGTCTCCGGTCATGTTTCGCGTGCTGCGCTCAACCGCGCGCGGGCACCGCTTCTTCAAGCACGTCGTTCAAGGTCGCCAGGTCGGCGGCGTAAATACGCTTCGCCGCTCGCTCGATCACCGATTCGCCGAAGCGGAACAGATTGCCGGTCTCCCCTTCGAGGATGTGAGTGAACCGGGTGTGTCCGTTGACAGGCTCGAGGATGTACGTTCCGAGGAACCCCACTGGCCCGCCCACGTTGCGAACGCAGTAGCGCGCCGGCGGATCCAGTTCGACGACCTCGAAGGTGACGTCGAAGGTTCGGCCGAGAAACTTGACGGTATGCTGGAAGGTTTCGCCGGTCGTGACGGGGCCGGTTGCCGTCCGTTTCGTGTCGATCACGACGGACATCCACTCGGGGTTGTTTTCCGGATTCGCGAGGAACTCATACACCTCCTCGATTGGCCGGTTGATCATCCGAGTGTTCTCGAAGCGCATGGTAGCCTCCCTCTGAAGCAACTCCACCGAGTCTCAAACGAGAACCCATGGTGACCATGCTATGGATAGATCGTTCCGGAATCGTTACGATATTCGTTACGAATCATGAATCACGACGCGACGCATCGGAAGTTCCCGCGTTCTGAGGTACACTATCAGGGCGCGAAAGAGTAATTCGATGTCTCAGCTGGATATCTACCTCCTGGGCGCGCCGCGTATTGAGTGCGACGGCACGCCGATCGAGGTCGACACGCGCAAGGCCATCGCCTTGCTCGCGTTTCTCGCCGTGACTGGAGAGGCTCACCGCCGAGATACTCTCTCCACCCTTCTCTGGCCGGACGCGGACGAGACGCGGGCTCGCGGAGCGCTGCGCCGGACCCTGTCGTCGCTGCGATCGGCGCTCGGCGGTGACTGGCTCTCGGTCTCGCGTGACCTGATCGAACTGCGACGGACTGCCACGCTCCGGATCGACATCGCCGAGTTCCAGGAGCTCCTCAGACAGCCTCCGCCCGAGTCCTCCGGAGCTGATGATGCTGGCTCCAGGTGGCCGGCGCCGGTCGCGCGTGCCGTCGGTCTTTATCGCGGCGACTTCATGGCGGGATTCTCGCTGCGTGACAGCCCTGAATTCGATGACTGGCAGAACTTGCAGGCGGAGTGGCTGCGACGGGAGCTGATTGGTGGACTCCAGTTACTCGCCGGCTGGAATGCCGAAGCCGGCGAACTGGAGGAGGCGATTTCATACGGTCATCGCTGGTTAGCGGCCGATCCGTTGGCGGAAGAAGCCCACCGCCGGTTGATGCTCCTGTATGCGCAGTCGGGCGAGCGGGCAGCGGCGCTTCGCCAGTACCAGGACTGCGTGCGGATCCTGGACGATGAACTTGGTGTCGCGCCGTCCGACGAGACGTCCGCCCTATACCAGCGCATCCTGGCGGACGATGTTCCTCGGGTGCCGCGGCGTATGACGAGCGCTGCCCCGTCCAGCATCCCTGGAAGTTCGGGCCCGCAGTCGCACCCGCGCGCGTTCCCGCTGGTCGGGCGCGCGAATGAACTGCGCCTGCTCGGACAAACGCTTGCCGCGGTGGGGCCTGATGGACGAATCGCGCTCGTGGAGGGCGAGGCGGGCGTTGGGAAGACCTATCTGGTGGAGGCATTCCTGGATAGTGTTGTAGCCCGAGGCGCAAGGAGTGTCACCATCCGAGGTTACGAGGGCGAGCAGCATCTGGCCTATGGCCCGATCGTCGAAGCGCTGCGCGGTATCGTCGAGTCGCGCGACGTGGCCACGCTCTCCGCGGTTCTCCCGAGACATGTCCTGCTGGAGATTCGCCGCCTGATGCCGCAGGTTGCGCCGGACGACGTCGAGCCTGGCGAGCTTCCACCGCTGGACAGCCCCGGAGCCCAGGCGCGGTTCTTCAATGCAGTCTGGAAATTCTTCCAGCACGCGATGTGTGGGGATCGGCCGGGCGTCCTGTTTGTCGACGACGCGCAGTGGATCGATCACGCCTCATTCGACCTGCTCGGCTACATCGCCCGGCGCTTGCGCGACCGGACCTTCATGCTGATTCTATGCTGGCGTCCAGAGCAGGCGTCCGGCGTGGAGTCGATTGAGCACCTGTTTGCTGGCCCGGAGCGGGACGGCCTGGGTGTTCGGATCACGGTCGGACGACTCGGGGAGGCGGACGTGCGTGCGCTGGTCAGTGCGTCGCTGGGCGACAACCCCAACGCCAACGAAGACTGGCTGGTGCAACATCTCCTTCGCGAGACGGAAGGACTTCCGCTCTTCCTCTCCGAGTACCTGAGCGCATTGACGTCCGGAGCGTCACCGGCCGAGGACGTGATTGACGGAACGCTGCCACGTACGATTCGCGACCTCATCCTGGCTCGCTTCACCGGGTTGTCCGATGCTGAGCGTCAACTGCTGATGACGGCAGCGGTGTTCGGACGCTCATTTGACTGGGAGATTTTGCGCCAGGCCGGCGGGCTCAGCGAGGATGCTACGGTCAACGGCTTGGAGAGCCTCCTCGCGCGAGGGCTGCTGGTCGAGGTCCGACCTCGAAGTCCCAACGATGCCGCGGCAGCTGACTACGATTTCAACCATCATAAGGTGCGCTCGATCGTCTACGACGAGATGAGCCTGGCGCGTCGGCGACTCGCCCATTCGAGGGTCGCCGACGCGCTAGCGGCGCGAGGTCAGGAAACGCACAGGTACCAGGCCGCGCACCTCGCCTATCACCTGCTCCATGCCCGGCGGGTGCGGGAAGCAGCCGATCAGTTCGTTGAGGCCGGAAATCAAGCCAGGACGCTCTTTGCCAATGCCGAGGCATTGTCCCACTTCCAGGCGGCGCTCGACCACGGTCACCCGAATGCCGCCTGGCTCCATGAAGTCATTGGCGATCTCCATACCCTGTCGGGATGCTACGACCAGGCAATCTTGTCCTACCAGTTGGCCGCGGAGCAGACCGCGGGATCTAGAGCGAACTTAGACCACAAGCTGGGGAACGTCTATCTTCGGCTGGGGAAGTGGAAGTCTGCCGAACGTCATTTCGAGCAGGCGGCTGTGTTGGCGCGCGAGTCGGACGACGCGGCTGATAGGGGTGACGTCGTCTCGATCCTGACCGGATGGAGTTTCGCCGCCCATCGCGGTGGTGATCAGGAGCGGGGATGGGCATTGGGGACCCAGGCGCTCGACCTGGCGGCATCGGCCCACGACGACGAGGGCCTGGCGCGTGCGCACAATGTGCTCGGGATGCTGGCCCGGTCACGTGGGGATCTCGCGCTGGCGCGGCACCACGTCGAAGAGAGCCTCGATCTCGTCCGAGACCGGTCCGACCTCAGTGCGCGCACCGCCGCGTTGAACAATCTGGCGCTCGTTTCAGCCGATGAGGGCGACCTGGACAGCGCGATTCGCCTAGCGCACCAGGCGCTCGACTGCTGTGTTCGGCAAGGCGACCGCCATCGAGAAGCGGCTATCTACAGCAATCTCGCCGATTTCCTCCACAGCGCTGGGCAGGATCGCGATGCGCTCGACTACGTCCGCCGCTCGGTCGAGATCTATGCCGAGATCAACGTGGTCGCGGGAGAGATGCAACCTGGCGTCTGGCAGCTTGTCGAATGGTGAGCGATCGGGCACACGGTCTCGTTCGGCCCGCATCAGTTCGTCGCGTCCTTGCTCACCTGCAGCACGATTGCGCCCTGCACGTCGCCCGAGCGCAGCGTCTCGAGTGCCTCGTTGGCCTTTTCCAGTGGGAAGACCGTCACATTGGTGTGGACCGGAACTTCCGGAGCGGTCTTGAGAAACTCCTTGCCGTCGCGGCGAGTTAGGTTGGCGACAGAGCGGAGCAGGCGCTCGCCCCAGAGGATGTCGTACGGAAACGACGGGATATCGCTCATGTGGATGCCCGCGCAGATGACGCGGCCCCCCTTGCCAACGGCTCGCAACGCGGCCGGAACGAGGGCGCCGACTGGCGCGAAGATGATGGCGGCGTCAAGTTCATCGGGCGGACTCTCGTCTGACGGGCCAACCCAGGTCGCACCAAGGCGCCGGGCGAACTCCTGAGATTCGTCGTCGCCACGCCGGGTGAAGGCGTAGATCTGCCAACCCCGGTGCATGGCCACCTGGGCCACGATGTGGGCCGCCGCTCCGAAACCGTAGAGTCCAAGCCGGTCGCCTTCGCCGGCGAAGCGCAAGGCGCGATAACCGATCAGTCCGGCGCAGAGGAGCGGAGCGGCCTGAAGATCCGGATAGCCTTCCGGAATCGGGAAGCAATAACGCGCATCGGCCACCGTGTACTCGGCGTAGCCGCCGTCGATGTCGTAGCCGGTGAACTTGGCGTTGTCGCAGAGATTCTCGCGGCGCGTCGTGCAGTATCCGCACGTACCGTCAGTCCAGCCGAGCCACGGTACGCCAGCCCGGTCCCCTTTGGCGAAACCTTTGACGTTGTCGCCGAACGACTCGACGGTTCCGACAATCTGGTGCCCCATGATCAGTGGCAGCTTTGGCGCGCTGAGCTCTCCGTCCAGGATATGAAGATCGGTGCGACAGACGCCGCAGGCGTGGATACGGAGCAGGATCTGGTCCTCATTGGGTTTCGGCTTCGGCACGTCGGCCGGTCGCAGGGGCTCTCCCTGCCGTTCGAGGAGCATCGCGCGCATCGGTACCATCCTTTGTCTTCACCGCGTTACGACCGCCCTGTCCGTTCGGCGTCTTCGCGGCCGCGACGTTCGATCAGCAACTCCCAGTCCATCACTCAACCGGATCAAGGTAGGTAGGGCGCTTTGGTGGATCGAAGACGGCTCGTTCCTCGGCGGTCAGTGTTGCGACGTTCACGCCCGGACTCGCTCGCAGTCGATCGAGCTGTCCGCATGCCTGCCGCCAGAGGGCTTCGGCGTGCGCTTTGCGCTCGTCGTCTTTGAGTAGCGGATTCCGGTTGAGCGCGGTCAACTCCCGTTGATACAACGCCTTGATCTGGCGTGCGCGAATCAGGGACGATTGCACGATTCCTCCAGTGCGTCCATCTCATCGCATGGTACCAGCGATCTCGCCTACCTGCCTGGCTCGGTCTCCGGCGCTCGGGTTTTGAGATAGACCGAGATAGCGACGGCGAACCCGCCGGCCGCGACGACCGTCGCGATCAGAAAGAGGGCGGTGTAGCCGAGTCCGTCGGCGATGAACCCGGCGCCGATGGCTCCGAAGCTGATGCCGAAGTCCTGCGCCGCGACAACCGTCGACAGGGTGGTGGCCCGTGCGTGAACCGGTGAGCGGTCGACCGCCCAGGCCTGCGTCGCGGGCTGGATGAAGGCGAACGCGACCGCGAAGAGGACGGCGCCGATCAGCAGGAGCGGCTGGTTGCGGGCGAAGGCCAGCACGACCATGGCGGCCGCGCAGGAGACGAAGCCCGGGCCGATCACCGCAAAGCGACCGAGCCGGTCTGACAGCCCGCCGCCCGAGATGCGCAGGAAGATGAGAGCGACCGCGAAGACCGCGAAGAACGGCCCGGAATCGCCAAGCCCGCGGTCGATCGTTACGAGCGGAATGAAGGTCAGCACCGTGCCGTAGATCAGCGTGAAGCTGAGCATGATCGAGGCGGGGGCGACGGCTTCGCGGCTGAAGACCTGGCCAAGGCTGAAGCTGCCACGATTGGCCTGCTTTCCGGGATTCGGGGTGTCGAGAAAGATGATGGCAGCAGCCGCACCGAATCCGAAGACCGCCGCAACCAGAAAAGACGTGTTGAGGCTGACGTGCCTGGAGAGCCAGATGCCGGCGGTGGGTCCGACCGCCAGCGCCAGTCCGGTGACCGTGCCATAGATGCCGAGAATCGTTCCCCGCCGGTTAGGCGGGGCCAGGTCGGCGGCAACGGTGGCGGTGGCGGCGGTAACGGCACCCCATCCGACGCCGTTCAAGAGCCGGGCCAGGAAGATCGTGCTCGATCCGGCGATCGAGTAGCCAATGCAGCTGAGACCAATCAAGATCGAACCGACAAAGATCGAGTGACGCCGGCCGACCCGGTCCGCCAGTACGCCCGCGAATGGCCGGGTAACGAGCGCCGCGATGCTGAAGAGGCTCATGATGGTGCCGACGGTCGCTTCGCCGTGGCCGAGATTCCGGATGTGGACCGGCAGCAGTGAGATCAGGAGGTAGGTGCTGCCGTAGATCAGCAGGACGACGATCAGCAGGATCGTCATGGGCAGGGCCGCGACTCCGGCCAGGGGCGAGCGTACCGCTCCAATACGTGCCACTTAGCCGCCCGCGCTCCTTCCAATTTCCGCCGCGCTGATTGCGTTTTCCCGTTCCGTCGCGCGGCCCATTGTACTCCAGCGAAGTCGCGCGACCTCGCTGGACCCCATGTACAGGCCGACTTCCATCAATTAGGCTGGGCCCGTTGAGGACTGGCGGTTGAGGTGGGAGGGACACGATGAGCGGCACCAGACCGTTCCCGGTGATGATTGGCTTCGATCTCGATGGCGAGACCCTCTGGACGTCGCGCGATCAATCCAACGCTCAGCGACCCGTCACACTCTCGCAAGGGCGCTACGGGCCGGAGATCGCCGTTCCGCGCATTTTGGACTTTCTCGACCGGCAACAGATCAGCGTCACCTTCTTCGTTCCGGGCGCAGTGATCGAGCGCTACCCGGACCTGGCGCGCGAGATCGTGCATCGCGGCCATGAGATCGGTCATCATAGCCACACGCATCGCTGGCCGGACACGATGACGCGGGACGAGGAGCGCGAGGATTTCGAACTCGCGCTGGAGCAGTTCGATCGTGTGCTTGGCCAGCGGCCGGTCGGCTACCGCTCGCCTGCCTGGGAGTTCAGCCCCTGGACGTTCGACCTGCTGCGTGAGTTCGGCATGCGCTATTCATCGAACTTCATGGACAGCGATCGCCCCTACAAACACGTGATCGACGGTGAGGAGTCCGATCTGGTCGAGCTGCCGGTTTCCTGGCTGCTCGACGACGCTCCCTTCTGGCTCTACAGCACGCGCATGGTCGGCCGCCAGATGGCCGCGCCAGACGCGGTGCTACAGACCTGGCAGGGGGAGTTTGACGGGCTCTACGCCGAGCGTGAACAGGGAACATCCTTCGTGCTGGCGCTGCACCCACAGGTGAGCGGCCGGCCCTACCGGCTCGCCATCCTCGAGCGCCTCATCAACCACATGCGCGAACACGACGTGCAGTTCCTGCGCTGCGACCGGGCGGCCGAGATGCTTGGGCCGGGGCTGTAGCTGAAGTCAAACGGATAGCCCCAACGAGGTCAGTCCGACGGTGGCCCTTCGACGTTGATAACGGAAGGCCCCGTGCCGACGCGGACTGCAACCAAGACCTGTTCCTCGGAAGCCGGATTCCCCTCAATATGGGTGGTGTGTGGCGGCACGACGAAGAAATCGCCAGGTCCGGCGTCTATGTGCTCGTTGCCGCCCGCCCCAAACTGGAAGCGAATCTGGCCCGCGATGACGTAGCCGTAGGTCGTGTACTCCCCGTGGTGATGCCATCCGGAAACGGCGCCAGGGCGTGTGCGCACCTCGCCCATCCACAGATCGTCAGTAGCAAAAGCCTGGCTGCGCAGCATCCCTGCGGTCGCGGGTCCGCTCGCCAGTGCGGTGTGTGAAACGATGCGGATCTTTTCGGCCATGGCCAAATCACCCCTCTCGGTATCACGTGGACTGTCCAGCGGTGGGCCAACGGACGATCTGAAGAGAATCGCGCCTTAGGGCCGGTCGAAAACCAGGAGAACCTACTGAAAGCAGCGGCGCTTCGTCCTTCACCGTGCGATGCAATGGCACACCGCGTGAAACAGACGACGTGTTCAACGATAGGACGACCGGTACCCTCACTATAGTCCGTAGATGAACAGAGTCAAGCCGACACGCTGCACCGGCTCGGTCCAGGTCGACGATCTTTTCATAGGCGTTAGAATTCTGGGAGAAACAGGCAAATCCAGAATTGACCGAGTGCATTGCCAATCGGCCGTATTGCGCGTTCGCCGTCGCGCATCTGTGACGGTCGGGACGATGCCGGAATCAGGAGTGGACAGTGAGGGCGTGATGAGTATCGAACCTGCGACTGACGTTGTCATCATCGGTGGAGGAATTGCCGGTTCCAGCCTCGGGGCAGCACTGGCACAGGCCGGACTCGGTGTCACGATTGTCGAGCGCGAGTCCCGCTTCCGAGACCGCGTGCGTGGCGAGGGTATTCATGCTTGGGGCGTGGCCGAAGCCGAGAAACTTGGCCTGCTCGATGTTCTCCGTGGGGCCGAGGCTGCCGAGCTTTCATATTGGCGTGTTTTCCAGAATCGTCAGCCGGTCAACGATGCCATGAATATCCCCGAGTTCTCTAAGCTCGGGTTCGGCGAGTGGTCGATCTATCACCCTGCGATGCAGGACGCGCTCATTGCTCATGCGGAGGAGCGTGGCGCCACCATTTGCCGGCCGGCCAAGGTAACGAGCGTTCGAGTCGGCCGGGAGCCCGAAGTCGTGGCTGCTGTGAACGGCGACGAGCGTCGACTAAGGTGCCGATTGGTCGTCGGAGCAGATGGACGTCTCTCCGGAACGCGACGTTGGATCGGCGCCACGAAGCAAAACGATCCGCTCGACAACCACCACATCGGCGGCGTCCTCATTCGCGGACACCAGATGGACGGTCAATCCGTCTACACCGGAGATGGCGAAAGTGCATTCACCTTCAACGTGTCTCGTGCCGATGGGACGGCTCGGACCTATTTGATTGGGACACCTGCGAAACTCGCCGAGTATAGGTCACGCGATCGGGTGATGGAGTTCATTCGGGAGTGCGAATCAACGCTGCCAGAGGACACATTCGCGGGTGCTGAACCAGCCGGTCCCCTCGCTATCTATCCGGGCACAAACATCTGGGCCGATCGACTGACGGGTGACGGTGTCGTCCTGATCGGCGATGCTGCCATGGCGACCGATCCGAGTTTCGGCTGTGGATTGTCGTTGGTTTTCCGTGACGTGCGCGTACTCCGCGATCTCCTCCTGGACGGAGACAACTGGCAATCCGCGATCGAGGAGTTCGCCATTCGTCATCATGCTTACGCGTGGTCGGTGCGCTGCTACATTGCCTGGAACACCTCGCTGAGCTTCAGCGACGATCCGGACGTCTCTCTGCGCCGCGAACGGTTCCAACATGCGCGCAAGGAGGATCCGGAGGGTGGCGGTTACGGGCGAATCATCCATGCCGGGCCTGGCGATGGCTTGCCAACGGATGAGGCCATGCGCCGTCGCTGGCTCGGTGAGGATCTGGTGGGGTGAGCCGGACCGAACTCTCCTGGCATTCTCTGTGTCCGATTTCGAACGACGAAGCTCGGAGAGAGCACCTACTATCGACTTCGCGAACTCGCCTCCTGACGTTCGTATCTCCAACTCAGTATTGTGCGGATCCCGCCCTCGAGACGTGCGTCGTTGTCATCTCGCCCCATGATCCCATATAGTGAAGTCGTGCCAAACAAGCCGCGCCAACAGGGGATGCGACAGTCTGTCTAACGGAGGGCCCATGATGTCTTACGACTACCAGCTTGGCGATCATCATCGCGCAATCTCGACCTCGTCGCCGGAGGCACAACTCTGGTTCGACCGGGGGCTGACCTGGACCTATGGCTTCAACCATGAGGAAGCGGTTCGCTGCTTCAAGCGGGCGCTGGAATCGGACCCCGACTGCCCGATGGCCCATTGGGGCGTCGCCTACGCGGGCGGTCCGTACTACAACTTACAGTGGGATCACTATACCCCGAGAGCCTTGAGTGCCATGGTCGCGGCCTGCCATGACGCGGCGCAGAAGGCGCTGGCGCTGATCGACCGCGCCAACCCGACCGAGCGCGCCCTGATCACCGCGATTCAGGCTCGTTACCCGTCCCCCACGCCGATCGAGGATTGCTCGGTCTGGAACGACGACTATGCCAACGCCATGCGCCGGGTCTATCGCGAGTTCGGCGACGACCTGGACGTCGTGGCGCTCTTCGCCGAATCGCTGTTGGATCGCACACCCTGGCAGCTCTGGGATCTTGAAAAGGCGGCGCCGGCCGAGGGCGCTAATACCGCCGAGGCGGTGCAGGTGCTCGAGCGCGCCTTCGAGAATCCTGCCAGTCACCGGCATCCTGGCGTACTGCATATGTACATCCACCTGATGGAGATGTCCCCGTATCCCGAGCGGGCGCTCAAGGCGGGCGATTCGCTGCGCAACCTGGTTCCCAATTCGGGACACCTCAGGCATATGGCGACGCACATCGACGTCCTCTGTGGTCACTACCACGACGTGATCGATTCAAACACGCTGGCCGTCGCAGCAGATCGTAAACATCTGGAGACGGTCGGGCCGCTCAGTCTCTACGTCGGCTCGCTACTCCACAATCTCCACTTCAAGGTCTACGGCGCGATGTTCCTGGGACAGAAAGAAGTCGCGCTCCAGGCGGCGGACGAGATCATCGCGGCGCTCCCCAGGGAGGTTCTGGAGATGGATGTTCCGTTCAAGCGCGCTGACCGGCAAGAGTGGTACATCCCCATGAAGCTGCACGCCATGATTCGTTTTGGGATGTGGCAGGAGATCATCGACACGCCATTGCCGGACGACCAGGAACTCTACTGCGTAACGACGGCACACCTGTACTACGCCAAGGGGGTCGCCTATGCCGCGACGGGCCGGGTTGCCGAGGCTGAGGCGGAGCAACGCTTGTTTGCAGAGGCGGTCAAACGTGTTCCGAAGACCCGGTTCAACGGGCTCAAGAACAGCAGCCTCGACGTGCTGGCGATCGCGCGGGAGATGCTGGCGGGAGAACTGGAGTACCGCAAGGGCAACTACGACGATGCCTTCGCCCATTTGCGCGAGTCGGTTCGCCTTTACGACAGTCTGAAATACGCCGAGCCCTGGGGCTGGATGCAGCCGGTGCGGCACGCGCTCGGGGCTCTGCTGCTCGAGCAAGGACGACTCGAGGAGGCGGAAGCCGTCTACCGGGCGGATCTTGGTCTCGACGACAGTCTGGCCCGCGCCTATCAGCACCCGGAAAACGTCTGGGCGTTACACGGCTATCACGAGTGTGTCATGCGGCTTGGAAAGCACGAGTTCTGCGGCATTCTCAAACAACGCCTCGACATCGCCGCGGCGCGCGCCGACGTGCCGGTCGAGTCCTCCTGCTTCTGTCGGCTGGAGGTCGCGGCGGACTGACGTGGCGAGCGCGTGCAGCGGTCGACTATGCGGGTGACACTGAAGAACGCCGTCATCTACCTGTTATCCGGACTCGCCGGGGCCCCGCGAAGCGCGTCGGCGATGACCTCCTCAAGCGGCAGGGCTTTCCCTGTCGCCTGCTCCTCCTGCCACCGCTCTGGTCCCTCCGCTTCCCGTCCGCGGGCTGCCCAGATGGCGTGGTCCCTGCGATCGTCCGGCGAGAGGGGCACACCCAGCGAGTCCCGCAGTGTCTCGGCCGCGCCAAATAGGCGCGCCGCCCGCTCCGTATCGCCGATGCCGGTGATGGCGATGGCAATCCCTTCCAACGCCTCGGCGATGAGCGGCAAATTACCCAATGCCCATACGGACGCCAGGCCCTCCGCGTACCAGGCGTGCGCCGCGGCGTGATCCTCGCGCGCGCGGGCCACTAACCCCTGGTAGATGAGCGCGACGACCATTCCCCGCTTATCGCCAAGCTCCCGCCGGATCGCCAGGCTCTCCTCGTGCAGTGCCTCCGCCCGCGTGAGATCCCCCTGCATGCGGGCCACCACACCGAGGTTGTTGAGTGCCTGGGCGACGCCCCAGCGGTCGCCGAGCGCTCGACGGATCGCCAGGCTCTCTTCGTGGAGCGCCTGCGCCGCAGCGATGTCCCCAGCGTTTCGCGCGACGACGCCGAGGTTGTTGAGCGCCTGGGCAATGCCCGGCTCGTCACGCAGCGCGCGGCGGAGTTCGAGATCCTCGCGGTGCAACGCGCCCGATGCCGCATACTCACCCTGCTGGAACGACAGAACGCCCGCTGCATTGAGCACCTTGCCGCGCGATGCTGGCGCGGCCGGCGCGGGCAGCGCGAGAGCGGCGTCGAGCCACCTTCGTCCCTCACGCACGTGGCCGTGCATCTGCCAGAAACGCCAGAGCGATCCGGCGAGCCGCAACGCCGTCTCCACCTCGTCGCACGCCATCGCCCAACTGAGGACCGCCCGGAGATTGTCGTGCTCCGCCTCCAACCGCGTTAGCCACACCGTCTGCTGGTGACCGGTGAGCGCGGCTTCCGCGGTCTCCGCGAGCGCGAGGACGTACGCGGCATGGACGCGCCAGGTCGCCTCGATCTCGTTGCTCGCGTGCAACTGCTCGTGCGCGTATTCGCGGATCGTCTCCAGCATCGTAACGCGAAGCTCGCCATCCGGGTCGCTTTCCCGCCGCAGCAGACTATGTCCCAGCAAAACCGTGATGCGATCCAGCGCGCTGTCCGGGCGGACTTCGGAGCCGCAGAGTGTGGCGACAGCGTCCAGCCTGGCGCCGCCAGGAAAAACGGCCAGGCGCCGGAAGAGGGCGCGCTCCTCCCCCGCGAGCAGGCGATAACTCCAGGTGATCGTGTCCCGCAGCGTCTGCTGCCGGTCCGGCAGGTCGCGTGCCCCGCACGTGAGGAGGTCGAGGCGATGGTCGAGCCGGGCGAGCAGGGCCAAGGGTGGCAGCGTCGCGATTCGCGCCGCGGCGAGTTCAATCGCCAGCGGCAAGCCGTCGAGCCGAGAGCAGATCGAAGCTACCGCTGGCGCGTTCTCATCGGTGAGTGCGAAGTCAGGTCGCACCGCTTGCGCCCGTTGGACGAAGAGCTCCACCGCGGGAGCCGCGCCGAGCGCGTCACGCGTGGGATGCGCGGTGGTTTTCGGCAACGCCAGCGGCGGGACGGGATAGACCCATTCGCCGCGCAGGCGGAGCGCCGCCCGGCTCGTGGCGAGCACGGTTAGTCCCGGGCAGGCGGTGAGCAGCGCCGCGATCTCCGGCATTGCCGCAGGGAGATGCTCGCAGTTGTCCAGGATCAGGAGCAGCGCTTTATCGCGCAACGCATCGGCCAGACGCTGCGCAACCGGGCAGGCATCGTGCCGCCGGATTCCGAGCGTGTAGGCGATCTCCGGCAGCACGAATGTGGGGTCGCCGAGCGCCGCCAGCGGCACAAAGGCAGCGCTCTCCGCGTAGCCGGCGCACATCTGTTGGCCGATCTCCAGCGCGAGCCGTGTCTTACCCACGCCTCCGGGCCCGGTGAGCGTCAGCAGCCGGATCTCCGGCCTATGGAGGAGTGTCACGATCGCCGCCAGCACAGCCGTCTGCCCGATGAGTGGCGTCGGCGGCAATGGCAACCTGGGCGGGGTGAGAAGAGTGCCGTCGGATGGGGATTGTGCGTAGTCCTGAGGATGCGAGCGGGGCGTGACTGAATGAGCGGAGCGTGCCGCATCCATGAACGCGGCACGCTGCTCTGGCGCGAGGGCAAGGGCATCGGCGAGCCGGCGCAGGGTCGACGGATAGGGGTGGCGCGTCCCCTGTTCCAAATATCCCAGCCCCCGGACACTGAGCTGTGCGCGTTCCGCCAGTTGCTCCTGCGTCAACCCCGCGCGGAGCCGGTGTCGCCGTAGGAGCGTACCGAAGCCAGCGTCGTCCTCTGCCACTCCGCCCTGCCTTCTGCCCTCCCCGAATGCAGCATCCGGGACGCGTCTTGGACAGCTTCAAGCGTTTCTGTCACGCAAAGCGCAACTGTGCAGATGAGAATGCAGGTTCTGTTCCTGGTCGTTATCGACATCATACACCATCTTGCTTTTTATAGCCGATCTCCTGGTGACATGGCAAGTGAGCGAATGAGTGGGGCGATTCCTCAATGATGTCGGTCATCATCCGATGCTATCGGGTCCACAGTTCATCATCGGCGGCGATCCGGCGCATCGAGCAGGAAGTTATTCCGCTCATCAGCCGAGAGCCCGACTTCTATGCCTTTTATGTGCTTGATCCTGGTGACGGGACGCTCGTGACTATCTCATTAGTCTCCGGCCGTATCGAACGGGAGGGCATGGGCCAGGGAGCGGACTTCGTTACCCAGGCTCTCACGACCGAGGTCTCGCTTGAAGAGACCAACACCGGCGAGGTCACGGTTCGTGCCGGCATCTAGCGCATGCGCTCGTTGCCGGTGGAACTTTTACGAGTGTGGAGCACGAGAGGAGGGCTGTGGGACTACGAGAGTCAGTTCCGTGGTACACGCGGTTCGGCACAGGCAGGCAGAGCCCCAGGTATAGGTAACGGTATGTCTTCTCTGGTGAACGTGTGAGGGAGCGCATCATGGCGAATTACATTCGTGCCGGTTTTTACACCTTCAAGCCGGGATCGTTGGACCCGCTGCTTGAGAAGTCGCGCCAGGAACTGCCGGCGCTTATGCAGCAGCAGCCCGGATTCCAGCGCTACGCCGTCGTCCGCACCAGTTCCGACGCGATCGTGTCGCTCACGGCATGGCAGGACCGTCAGCAAGCCGAGGCGGCAGCCCAGCAGCTCGCTGGCTGGGTGCGCGAGAATTTCGGACCCAACGTCACTTCGGTCGAGAACAAGATCGGCGAGGTCATTCTCAGCGACTGGTCGGGAACGCGTCAGCCGGGCTGGGGACGGGTACACGACTACACGTTCAGTCGTCCGGTCTCCGAGATCATGCCGATCGTGCGCGACGAGTACCTGCCCCTCCTCAAACGCCAGCCAGGCTTCAACTCCTATACCGTCTGGCAGACGGGGGACGACGCCTGCACCAGCTATCTGACCTTCGACAGCCGGGAGCAGGGTGAAGGGGCTATCGCCGCGGCCATGCCGTGGCTGCAGCAGCACGTCGCACCCGACACCAAACAGGTGCAGCGCCTGGATGGCGATCTCCTCTGGACGGTGCGAGGGTAGCAGTACACGGGCGCGGCGGGCGACGCCGCGTCTCACGGGTTCAATCGTGGATTGTCAAGACGTTGAAGGAGGTATCCGATGTACGCACGAGTTTCGATGGCACAGGCGAAACCGGGCAGCGTGGACGAGGTGCTGCGGATCTGGGACAAGCAAGTGATGCCGCAACTGACGCAGCAGCAGGGCTACAAGGGCTTCCAGACCTGCGTCAACCGCGACAGCGACAAACTGCTCACGCTGACCTACTGGGAGTCGCGGGAGGATGCGGACCGCACGCTGAATTCGGACTGGATGCGCCAGATCCTCGGCCTCTTCGCGGACGTCTTCGTCGGGTCGGCGACCCAGGAGCACTATGAGGTGGCGGGCGACGAGCGGGCGTGAACCCGGCGAAGGGAACGATGGAACGTTCTGGTGCTGCGCGCGATGCCTACGTCCGCGAGGAAGCGGACGTCTCCAGCGGCAGCGATGTGTGGGCCGATCGGTTCGCGTGCACGGCGGAGGGCGCCTCGCTGATTGGAACCGACAACACCGAGTGGTATCAGGGCGTCGCAATGCGCGCGGCGTGGGCCGGATTGGCCCACGCCTTCCGGACGTCGGGGATGCACATCGAATCAAGCGATCCCTATGCCTATGCCGAGGGGCCGATCGGCTGGGTGATCGACCGGCCAACGTTCGAGACGGCGGCGGGCGGGCGCATGCAGACGCGCATGACGTGTGTGTTCCGTCGAGTAGGCGACGTCTGGCAGATCGTCCACGTGCACAACTCACTCAGCGTGCCGAACGAGCAGGTCGCGGGCTTTGAGGATTTCGACATGCCGTGACACGGCATAGCGCGACGGAAAAGACTGAGAGGAGTCGTTCGTGTCCGCTACTCCAGTTGTATCACCGCGGGTGGGGCTCATCTTTTCGACCTACGAGCACTCCTGGAACGGGACGACTCCCCGCTGGTCCGACATCCAGGCGATGGTCACCCGGGCGGAAGAAATCGGCTTTGATTCCGTCTGGATTGCCGATCACCTTCTCTTACAAACCCCGCATGGCGAGATGGGATGGTGGGAAGGCGGTTCACTCCTGGCCGCCATCGCGGCAGTAACCAGCACGATCCAGATCGGAACGCACGTCACCAACACCGCCTTCCGGAACCCCGCGCTGCTGGCAAAGATGGCCGACACCATCGATGAGATCAGCGGCGGGCGTCTGATTCTTGGGCTTGGCGCCGGTTATTACGACCGCGAGTTCACCGCCTTCGGCTATCCGATCGATCACAAAGTCGGGCGTTTCACCGAGGCAATTCAGATCCTCCACGGTCTCCTGCGCCATGGCGAGATCGATTTCCAGGGGCGCTACTACCAAGCGCGGGAGTGCGTGCTTCGACCTCGTGGGCCGCGTCGCGAAGGCCCACCGATCATGATTGGCGGCACCGGGCCACGGATGCTGCAGCTCTGCGCCCAGTACGCGGATCTTTGGAACACCAACCTCTACCGCACCCAGAGCCATCCCGAGGTCATTGCCCCATTGCGTGAGCAAGTCGACCAGGCATGTCACGCGGTCGGACGGGATCCGGACACGCTTGGAAGAACGTGCGGTGTGCTGGTCGCTCCGAGTGGTGCGGCCGCCGCTAACGCGATGTACAGCGCCGCGATCACCGGAACCCCTGACGAGATCGTCGCGACGCTGCGAGCGTTCGGTGAGGAGGGGATTGCGCACCTCATCGTTCGTGCCGACCCCGTTGGGCTGGCGAGTGTTGAGGCGTGCGCTCCGATTCTTGAACGGCTGAAAAGCATGAACGCATGACCGCGTGTTCCTGGCAGTTGTTCCAGCCGTCGTCAGGATGAGTGGCAAGGAAGAGGAAGAGGGAAACATGGCAGACCAGGCGACAAGGCATGCGTCGTCCACCGGGCAAGGGTTCACCGACGGGGACTGGCTCGACGTGCATTTCGAGACGGCACGACCGGAGTACGAAGCGCAGCTACGCGCCGTCGGCATCCAGCGCGGCTGGCGCGTACTTGACGCCGCCTGCGGCTCCGGCTCGTTCCTTCCGTGGCTAGCGGAACTGGTCGGACCGCAGGGCCGTCTCGCCGCGCTCGATCTCGCGCCGGAGAACGTGGCGCTGGTGGAGCGACGGATCCCGGAGTGGCGGCTGCCCTGTCCGCTGGAGGCGCGCGTCGGTACCGTGCTGGACCTGCCCTACGCGGACGACAGCTTCGACGCGGTCTGGTTCGCCAACACGAGCCAGTACTTGTCCGACCACGAACTCGCCACGGCGCTCGCCGAACTGCGGCGCGTGGTGCGAACGGGCGGGCTGGCTGCGCCGCGCCGGGCTGGTCGGGATCCGGCAACACTGCACCCTCATCGAGCGCACGACGCCTCTCGCTGCCTTACCCCGGCAGTTCTGGCGCGACCTTCTGACCGGGATGTCCGGGCGCGCCCCCAGCCTCGATCTGTCCTCAGCGGATCACGAGGTCTGGGCCGCGCTGCGCGACCCTGTGGCGCTCGACGCCTACCTCGACGACCCGGACTTCTACGGCTGCGAGGGCAACATCCTGGTCGTCGGCATCGTGCCGGAGACGGACCGGATCCGGTGGCCGACGAGAGATGGGGCGAATGGAAATACCGGCATTGGAGGACAGGAACGACCGCGCATGAAAGGCAATTGCATGAGCAATCTCGCGTTCCATACGTTTGGGGTGCTGCGGGAACCCGACGATTCCCTCACAACCCGAGCCTACTTTGAGCTTGGCGCGGAGATCTTCGACGTGGCGGCGGGCACGGACGGGTTCGTGGCGGGAATACCGCCATTTACCGATCCTGTTCCGAGTGTCTTCGATCCCGCACACCACCTCGTCGGGATCAGTACCCTGACCTTATGGCGAGACCTCGAGTCCACCTTCGCGTTTGCCTATCGCGGCACGCACCTGGCCGCCTTCCGGCGTCGCGGAGAATGGTTCATTAAGCGGGACTGGTCCGCCTATGTCGCCTGGTGGGTAGAGGATGGCGAACTGCCACCCGCGGAAGAGGCGGTTGCGCGCTTCGAGCACCTGCACGCTAATGGACCGACACCGTATGCCTTCACCTTCAAGAGGCCATTCGATGCGGCTGGGATGCCGGCGCAGGTGGATCGGACGCGGGTGGCAGCCAAACGCCAGACGGTGCGATAGGCTGCACGGCTTGTTCGAAGGACACGATGGAAGGAGAGTTCCATGGACGGGCGAGCGCATGAATTGGCGGCACAGTTCCGGGCGATCAACGACGAGGTGATCCATTTTGCGGAGCGGTGCGCGGACGACGACTGGCGACGGATGGTGCCCCACGAGGGGCGCTCGGTCGCCTACCTGATCGACCACGTCGCGTGGGGGTATGGTGTCGAGCGCAAAGCGATCCTGGCGAACCTTACCGTGCAGGCGCCGCTGCTGGCACCGGACGAGTTCTCTCATACCTGGACGATGGAGGACGTTCATGCGACGAACGCCGCGCGCTGGGAAGATCATCCATACCCCGACCGAGAAGCGACGATTCAGCGATTGCGAACGGTTGGGGACGAAACGGCACGGTTCATCGCGGGACTGAGTGGGCAGGATCTGGATTGTACGATCACCTACGGGTATCTTTCGATGCCTGCGGCAGCATTCATCGAGCGAGTTGTCATCGACCATCCGGGAACTCACCTGCGGGAGATCGAGCAGGAACTCGCCGGCATACCGCAATGAGAGGGAGGTACCTACTTGACGCCCAATACCACCGCGTCCACCACCGGAAACCTGTGGGACCGGCTGAGCGACTTTTTCGACACGAGTAAGGACGAGGACGAGATCCCCGCGGGGGCGGCGGACAATATTCTCATCGCCTGGCCCGTCTTCTTCCGCTTCATCGCGGATTACGTGCCGGCTCTCGACGGCATGCGCGTCCTCGACTACGGCTGCGGGGCGGGAAGTTTCGCCAAACACATCAGCACCCTCGGGTGCCAGGTCAGCGGCATCGACTCCTCCCGCGCGATGATCGACAAGGCCAAGGCCGCCTATGGCAACGCCGTCGACTTCCGTGTCGGAGATGCCACACTCCTGCGCGAAATGCCGCCCTTCAGGCTCATCACCTCGATCATGGCGTTGCAGTTCGTTGCGGACATCGAGCCGCTGCTCGCCGCCTTCGCCGTGGCGTTGGAGCCAGGTGGGCACCTGGTCTTCGCCGTGCACAACCCAGCCTACTTGAGCGAGGAGACGCTGCATTTCAGTAACGGTGTGACGGTGCCGATCTTCATTTGCCCCGCCGCCGCCTACAACGCCCTTGCCGCGCGCGTAGGCTTGGAACCTCTGCTGGAGGAGTATCCGCCCTTCACCGAGGAGTTCATCGCGCGTTACCCGACGTACGCGGGGCAATCCGCCCCGGAATACCTCATCCTCGGCTACCGTAAGGGAATGGCGCCCTAATGCGCGATCCCTGCGTGTCGGGCAACCGTCAGGGCGGAGTATGAAAGGCCGAGGGTCGCGGCGTCCAGTTCGTGTTGTTGCTTGAGATGAGCATGACAGATGAGGAGCAGCAGTGAACAGTACGAGTACCGACGACTATGCGCTGGGGCGCACCAAGACGGAAGAAGAGCGGCTGCTGCTGCAGTCCGCCTTCCTCGAACCGTCCACCCGCCGGCTGTTCGAGCTGGCCGGCATTGGACCGGGCATGAAGGTTCTCGACGTGGGCAGCGGCGCGGGCGACACGGCGATGCTCGTGGCGCGCCTGGTCGGTCCGTCCGGCCGGGTCGTCGGGGTGGATCTGAACCCGGCCATCGTGGAAACCGCGCGCCGGCGGGTGCGGGCGGTCGGCATGGCAAATGTGCGCTTCATGGCAGGAGATGTCCGGGAGATCCCTCTCGATGACGACTTTGACGCCGTGGTGGGCCGGCTGATTCTGATTCACCTACCCGATCCGGTCGCGGTGCTGCGACAGCTCGTGCCTCACCTGAAGCCGGGTGGAGTGATCGCGATCCAGGAACTGGACAGGTTGGATCCCGTGAAGGCCTACCCGACGACCGACCTGACCGAGAAGGTCAGCAGGTGGATCTACCGGGGACTCGACCTGGCGGTCGGCGAGGTTCAGGCCGACACGCACCTGCACCGGATCTTCCTCAACGCAGGTCTGGCGGCACCGCAGCTGGTTGTCGACGGCGGGGGAGGCTGTACCGCCGCCTTCCTTGAGGAGTTCACGACTTATGCGACCGAGACGCTTCGCTCGCTCCTGCCGCTGGTCATTCGTGGCGGCCTCGCGACGGAAGCGGAAGTGGGTATCGACACGCTCGCGACGCGCTGGCGTGACGAGTTGCTGGCGAACCGCAGCATGGCTCGCGGGGGACTCTTCTTCGGAGCCTGGGGGCGGACGTAACCGTCTGGGTCTGCCAAGTTCCTGGCCGGCACCGTCGGACAGGTCGTCGCTCTCTCGTCGGGGACCATGACCGGCCAGTGCGTAAGAATACGCCACCATTTCGCTGGTTGCGTCGAAGATCGTTCGTCCTTATGATGAGGTCATGCACGAAAACTGATTGCATGTCTTGAGCTGGTGGTAGGCTGGCTGATGTTGGGGGGAAGATGTCCGACTACTACGATCTTGGCGACTATCGGCGCGCGATCTCGACCTCGTCGAAGGAGGCGCAACTCTGGTTCGATCGTGGCCTGAATTGGACCTATGGCTTCAACCATGAGGAGGCCGTTCGCTGCTACCAGCGCGCTATTGAAGCCGATCCCGATTGCGCAATGGCCTACTGGGGGGTCGCCTTCGCAACCGGGCCGAACTACAACGTTCGTTGGGACATGTTTGGCGAAAAGGGGCTGGCACAAGTATGTTCCGTTGCCCACGACGCTGCGCAGAAAGCCCTCGCTCTAATTGGTACAGCCGCTCCTCCGGAACAAGCCCTGATCAGAGCGATACAGGCTCGGTACCCGTCGCCGACTCCGATTGATGATTGCTCCGTCTGGAACGACGACTACGCGAACGCCATGAGAATCGTCTACCGCGATTTTGGCGACGATCTGGACGTGGCGACGCTGTTCGCCGATGCGTTGATGAACCGGACGCCCTGGAAACTCTGGGACCTGGACAAGGCAGAGCCCGCCGAAGGCGCGGACACCGCGGAAGCGTTGCAGGTGCTGGAGCGCGCATTTGAGGATCCGGACAGTCAGAGGCACCCCGGAATCCTTCACATGTACGTCCATCTGATGGAGATGTCGCCATACCCGGAGCGGGCGCTCCGTGCCGCGGACTGGCTTCGAAATCTGGTGCCGGACGCCGGCCATCTCAAGCACATGGCAACGCACATCGACGTTCTGTGTGGTCAGTATCACGACGTCGTTGCCTCCAACGCGGCGGCCATCGAAGCCGATCACAAGTTTGTCGAGCGCGAGGGCATCATGAATGTCTACACCTCATACCGGGTGCACAACCTGCATTTCAAGCTGTATGGAGCGATGTTCCTTGGCCAGTCGGAGGTCGCTCTACAGGCCGCTGACGAGCTTGAGACCAACCTCCCGCGCAAATTGCTCGAGCGTCAGGTGCCGTATCCGATAGCGGATGGTCTTGAAAGCTTCCTCCCCATGAAGATGCACGTCTTGATCCGCTTTGGAAAGTGGCAGGAGATCATCGACGCGCCGCTCCCGGACGACCCCGAACTCTTCTGCGTCACGACGGCAATGACGCATTACGCCAAGGGCGTTGCCTATGCCGCGACGGGTCGCATTGCCGACGCCGAGGAGCAGCAGCGGCTGTTCGAACACGCGGTCATGCAGGTGCCAGGGACACGCTATCTCCACAACAACAAATCGCTTGACTTGTTGGGAGTCGCGCGAGAGATGCTCGCGGGTGAGCTGGAATATCGCAAAGGGAATTACGACGACGCCTTCGCACACCTGCGCCGGTCGGTTGCGCTGCACGATGAACTCCCGTACGACGAGCCCTGGGGTTGGATGCAGCCGGTGCGTCACGCGCTTGGCGCGCTGCTGCTGGAGCAGGGAAGGCTTGAGGAGGCCGAAGCCGTCTACCGGGCGGATCTCGGTCTCGACGACAGTCTGGCCCGCGCCTACCAGCACCCCGAGAATGTCTGGGCGCTACACGGCTATCACGAATGCCTGATGCGCCAGGGCAAGCACGACTTCTGCGGCATCATCGGTCAGCGCCTGGCCATCGCGGCGGCGCGTGCCGATGTGCCGATCGAGTCCTCCTGCTTCTGTCGCCTGGAAGTCGCGGCCGACTGAAGTATCGGTTAACGGTTCGTCGTGATGTGAGGAGCTTCGCTGGAACCAGGCGAAGCTCCTCGTTTGCTTCTGTTCGTCGTGCGACGGGGAACCTGGCATGGACAGCTCTGGTGTCGCTCGCGCGATGGACCTCATCAGGCCAGGTTGCGCCTTGCGATCTGCTCTCCAGGGTGAGATGCTCAGTTTATCGATAATACGCAGCAACATTTGCGTGACGTGCGCCATCCTGAGCTGTTCGTTGCACCATTGGGTTTCCTCGCCGGTTGATCGGACATGGACACGTGTAGGTCAAGAAGGAGGATCGACGGTGGATGGACTGATGATGGACTTTCCGTTGACGCTGCCGCTCGTGGTGGAGCGAGCGCGAACTCTCTTTGGAACACGCGAGATCGTCACACGCCGCGCCGACCGATCGCTGCATCGCTATACCTATCGCGACATGGCTGACCGGGCGACTAGGCTCGCGGCGGCATTGCAGCAAATCGGAATTCAGACCGGAGATCGCGTCGGCACGCTCTCGTGGAACCACTACCAGCATCTGGAGGCCTACTTCGGCATCCCCCTGTCCGGCGGCGTGCTGCATACGCTCAATCTACGCCTGCACCCCGACGACCTGGCCTACATCATCAACCACGCCGGTGATCGAGCGATCATCGTCGATGACGTGCTGCTGCCACTCCTGGCGCAGTTCCAATCGCGGATTGACGTGAAGCACGTCATTGTCGTGCCGACCGGCGCCGAGACCGCTGTGCCGTCCGGTGCGATCGATTACGAAGAATTGCTGGCCACCGCGGACCTGAGCGCATTCGAACCTCCGGAACTCGATGAGCGTCAGGCGGCCGCCATGTGCTACACCTCCGGCACAACCGGAAAGCCGAAGGGTGTCGTCTATCCGCACCGAGCGCTGGTGCTGCACGCATTGGCGCTAATGACGTCCGAGGCGGTGACCCTGCGCGAAAGGGATACGGCACTTCCCGTCGTGCCGATGTTCCACGCCAACGCCTGGGGTCTGGCCTACGCCGCGACGTTCTGTGGCGCCAAGCAGGTACTGCCGGGTCCATTCCTCGATCCCGCCAGCTTGCTCGAACTGTTCGAGGCGGAGCGCGTTACGATCGCCGCTGGTGTACCAACCATCTGGCTCGGGCTGCTTCATTACCTCGAAGAGCATCCGGACGAATACGACATCTCCAGCCTGGAGCGAATGCCGGTCGGCGGCCAGGCGGTGCCGCGATCAATGATCCAGGCCTATCGCGAACGCTATGGGATCGAGATCATTCAGGCCTGGGGCATGACCGAAACCGGACCAATTGGTACGATCTGTCATCTGGCACCAGATCTGGAGGACGCGTCGATCGACGTGCAGGATCAGTACCGCACCACTGCGGGACGTCCGGTTGCCTTTATCCAGATCCGCGTGCGCGGACCGGAAGGACTCCTTCCGTGGGATGGTGAGTCGATGGGTGAACTCGAGATCCGCGGGGCCTGGGTCTCATCCGCCTACTATGACAATCCTGCTGCCGATGTCTCGTTTACTCCGGACGGCTGGCTGCGCACCGGAGATATTGCCACCATCGATTCCCGCGGCTACGTGACCATTCAGGACCGAGCCAAAGATGTGATCAAGTCGGGCGGCGAGTGGATCAGCTCGATTTCGCTGGAGAATGCCCTGATGGCGCATCCAGCGGTCGCTGAAGCGGTCGTGGTTGGCGTGGCTCATCCGACGTGGCTGGAGCGTCCTCTGGCAGTCGTTGTACTCAAGAATGGTCATCAGGCCAGCGAAGAAGATCTGAGGGCGCACCTCGCGCCGAGTTTCGCGAAGTGGTGGCTGCCCGACGCGTTCGTCTTCACCGACGCGATTCCACGAACCTCGACCGGTAAATTCTTGAAATCCCCGCTGCGCGAACAATACCGTGAAATCTTGACCTCGCGGAATGCGGACCCGGTCTCCGGCGCGGGTCTCGGCACGCGCTCTTTGCCGTAAAGGATGAACCATGCCCGGCGAATACGATCTCTTCAGCCACCGCGCGCGGCAGGATCCGTATCCCATGTATCGTCGCATTCGCGAGGAGGCACCCGTCTACTGGGATGGCCGTAAATGGACGCTGAGTCGCTATGACGATGTGCTGGCCGCCCTGACCGATCCACGCTGGTCGGTCGAGCAAGTCGACTTCCCAAACGACACTGAAGAGGCCGATGGCAGCCTGCTCAACGATACGTTTCGCGACATGCTGTTGCTGGTCGATCCGCCGCGCCATAGTCGACTCCGCGGTCTGGTGGCGCAGGCCTTCTCGGCGAAGGCCATTCGCGATCTGACCGCTGACATCGAGCGACTGGTTGACGAGCTGCTGGACGACGTGCGACCTCGGGGTGAGATCGACGTTATCGCGGATCTCGGCAATCCTCTTCCCGGCCAGGTCATCGCCACGATGCTCGGCGTGCCGGCCGAGGATCAGCCTTATTTCAAACGCTGGGCCACCAGCATCGCCTACGCCCTTGACTCGACCGGCAGCCCTGACGCCGACGAACGCTTGCGCCGTGGCCGGCAGGACATCCGCGAACTGGCTGCCTATCTGCGTGATGTCATCGCGGCTCGACGTCGCGCGCCGCGCAACGATCTCATCACTGCACTGGTCCGAGCGCGCGACCAGGAGGATCGTCTCAGCGAGGCCGAGATCATCTCAACCATCGCTCTTATCTTGTTCGCCGGCAATGAGACGACGACCAATCTCATTGGCAATGGTGTTCTGACGCTTCTACGTAGTCCAGACGCACTCGCCCAGGTGCGTGACGCGCCAGAGTATCTACGCTGGGCGATCGAGGAGATTCTGCGCTTCGAGTCGCCGGTGCAATATATCTCGCGTTGTGCTTTGGAGCCAGTGACCATCGACGGATACGAGGTTCAGCCCGGGGAATGGGCTGTCTTCGTGATCGGAGCGGCCAACCGGGATCCATCCCAGTTCGCTGATCCCGACCGGTTCGATCCGACCCGCAAGCCGAATCGCCATCTCGGCTTCGGCTACGGTACGCATTTCTGTCTTGGCGCTCCGTTAGCTCGCCTGCAGGGTCAGATCGCGATCAAAGCCGTCGTGCAACAGCTACCGGGCCTGGAGCTCGCCACCCCGGAGGTCAGCTGGCGCGACACCACCGGGTTCCGTGGCCTGACCGCCCTCCCAGTTGTGTTCGACCCCGCATAGTCGCGTGATCGTTGGGTCGAGCATGGAAATCGGTGATGACGACGAAGAGATCGCCCGCGCCGCATGATACCGTGGCTCTGCTCCGACGCCGCGTCCTTCGTCGCCGGGCGAACATGAGATCTTGGTGCATTCAGACGATCAGTCGATTGAGTCGCCCCGGCGTCCCACGTACGCTTCGGCGATGCGGGCCGCTTCACCATAGACATAGCGAATCGGCATGCCGGTCTCGTGCGTGATCGCCAGGCAGTCGGCGTATTCCGGTACGGCGTCGAGGACGCGTCCGCGCCAGATCTTCAGCTTGACGCGCACGTCGCCCCAGCGAGTCACGACGCGCTCGATACGCCGGTCCGCCTTGGTCCGGTCGATCGGCAGCGCCCGCACGCCGAGTGTCGACGAATGCTGCATCAGGATCTCATCCATCTCTCCCCGGAGGCGAGAGGCACAGATGACGCTGACCTTCGTGGCGGGTCTGCCGCGCTTCATGATGATCGGAGTCAGGAAGACATCGAGCGCGCCCGCCGCGAAGAGCTGCTCGATAAGCGGTTCGTAGAACTCGGGGTTCATGTCGTCGATGTTGGTCTCGAGAAGCAGCTCTTCGGGCCACTCGTCCCGGTCGCCGGCCTCGTTCGCTGGATCCTCAGAAAGTTCGCCGATCCATACGCGCAAGGCGTTGGGCCACGGGAGTTCACGTCGCCCGAAGCCGTAGCCGACCGCGTCGGCTCGCATGGAGGGACGTCTGAAATCGGCGAGTGTCATCAGAATCGCCGCGCCAGTCGGTGTCACCAGCTCCGCTTCGACATCCAGCTGTTTGGTCGGCGCCCGCCAGGCTGCCAGTAATTCCGCTGTGGCTGGCGCGGGAACCGGCAATCGCCCGTGCCGTGTGTCGACAAAGCCGCTGCCAAGACTGATCGGCCCGCAATAGATCTGCTCGATCCCAAGGAGGTCGAGTCCGATGGACGCGCCCACAATGTCGATGATTGAGTCGACCGCGCCGACCTCATGAAAATGGACGGCATCCGCCGTGGTGCCGTGCACCCGAGCCTCGGCTTCGGCCAGCGATCGGAAGATGTCCAGCGCTCGCTGTTTGGGTCGCCCGTCGACAGTCGAGTCGTCGATCAACTTGCGAATCCCGGCCCAACTGCGCGACGGCTGCTCGACCGTATCGACCAGTCGCACCGTGACGCGGGTGCCGGTCACACTGTGCTGCTGGACCTGCTCGGCCGATAGCTCGTAGTCGTCGAGGTCGAGCAACTGCAGAGCGTCGCGCAGGTCGTCAAGCGAGAGCCCGGCGTCGACCAGGGCACCCAGAATCATGTCTCCACTGGCACCGGAAAACGGGTCGAAATACGCGACGCGTGTAATGGGCGTGCTCCTCGTGGTCGTGGACTTCGTCCGCGCTGCCCGGCACGGGTCCGGCCACTATTTGCCGGGCACCGTGGTCTGTTGCTCATGCTCGACGCGCAATTGGCCGCAGGCCGCGGCGATGTCGACGCCCCGCGAATAACGGACCGTGGCCGGGATGCCATGCTGCCGGATCACCTCGGCGAAGCGCTCGATGCGCTCGGGTGTTGGCCGCTCGAACGGCGCCGCGGGAGTAGGGTTGAGCGGGATCACGTTGACATGGCAGAGCAGGCCCTTCAGCAATGTCGCAAGCTCCCTGGCCGTCTCGTCGCTGTCATTGACGTCTTTGATCAAGGCGTACTCGAAGGTCACGCGACGACCGGTGCGCGCGACATAACGACGACACGCGCCGATCAGATTTCCAACGGGGTAGCGCCGGTTGAGCGGCACCAGCTGGTCGCGAAGATCATCGTTCGGCGCGTGCAGCGACACCGCCAGTTTCACCTGAAATGGCTCCTCTGCCAGCCGGTCGATGAATGGGACCAGTCCCGACGTCGAGAGCGTGGTGCGACGCGAGCCAAAATTCATGCCTTGTGGGTCGTGGAGGATGCGCACCATCTTCATCACGGCGTCGTAATTCTGGAACGGCTCGCCCATCCCCATCATCACGATGTTCGTCAGGGACCGGTCGAGCTTGCGTGCTTCGCGAGCCGCCTCGACCACCTGGCTGATCATCTCGCCCGTGGTCAGGTTGCGGGTCAGCCCCATCATGCCGGTGGCGCAGAAGGCGCAGCCAACGGCACAACCGACCTGACATGAGACGCAGACCGTCGTGCGGTCCGGGTAGAACATCAGGACCGTCTCGAGGTGCTCACCATCGAAAGTGCGAAAGAGGAGCTTGCGTGTTTGTCCGTCATCGGTCTCGATCGCCCGCACCAGTTCCAGCTTCGACATCTCGAGCTTGTCTGGCAACTCGGCACGCAACGTCTTCGGCAGGACGGTCATATCGTCGTAGCTGGCGGCCAGATGCTGATAGGCCCATCGGAAGATCTGGCGGGCACGGTAGCGCGGCAGGCCGACGCCGGCGAAGGTGGTCTCGAGTTCATCGAGCGTCAGGTCGTGCAGCGTAACAGGGCGCTGCCGCCGGGAAACCCGTGGCGCTGACAATGATGGGTCGTCGATTGCTGACGAAATTGGGATCTGAATATTCACGTTCTTCTTGATCTCACTGAGAAGCGTATCGACCCGTAATTTTATCATGCGTATCGGTGCTTCCGGTCGAGCGAGCACGTCCTACCTCTCTACCAGTCAAATCAGTACCGCTGTCTCTCGTTTTCCGTACGCAGCGTGATTACTCTTCAGGTCAGAATCGTCAGGATTCTCAGCGCCGCGGCTGTCCGGTCGCGCGGTCGCGGCGCTGGGATTCGCTGCCGTGTGGGACGGGTCAGGCACGCTGGTACAGCGAAACGCCGCAGTGGAATGGGCCGAAAGTAGCCGTGACGCCGTGATATACGGCGCGGGTAGAGAGTAGGGATAGGTGAAACGACTCCTGGCAACATCGATGTTGCTGGCGATCATGGCGTCGCTGGTCGGACTCCCAGGTGCAAGCGCGGCGTCGAGTGTTGGTCCGCAGTGGGGCAATACCGACGCCATGTGGATCAACTGGGATCGTACCGACGCGGTGGTGAAGGATGGCACCGTAAGCCGCACCTGGATGTGGGGGCCCGAAGATCAATCGCTCGGAGATCTCCGCGAGGTCTATCAGGACGCGCCGGGCGGCTGGCGTACCGTGCGCTACTTCGACAAATCACGCATGGAGATCACACATCCAGGTGACGATGCGATGTCACAGTGGTACGTCACCAACGGTCTGCTGGCCGAAGAGCTGATCACCGGACGCGTTCAGCTTGGCGATAACCAGTTCGACCAGCAGCAGCCCGCGAACGTCAACGTCGCGGGAGATGCGAACGACCCGAACGGTCCGACCTACGCGACCTTCAATCCCTTGATGTCGTACGGCGCCACGCCAAGCGGCTGGATCATCACGAACACCGTGACGCGTGACGGGAAAGTCGCGGCCGATCCATCCCTCTCGAGTTACGCGGTCACGGCCAAGGACGTTGGTGCGCCAACCCAGCACACGGTGGCGTCGGTCTTCTGGCAGTTCATGAATAGCTCGGGGCCGATCGAGCAGCTCAAGTCGTACGACGCCAGCAAGCACGTTGGCACCTACGTCGTGACGGATGGTCCACTCTTCTCGAACCCGTTCTACGCCACAGGCTATCCGCTCACCGAGCCATACTGGACGCACGTGTTGGTTGGCGGCGTCTCCAAGGTAGTCCTGGTTCAGGTCTTCGAGCGCCGGGTACTGACCTACACCCCGAGCAATCCGGATGGTTGGAAGGTAGAAGCCGGTAACGTCGGCCAACACTACTACTCGTGGCGCTACGGGCTGAAGGACATGCAGTACAGCTTCGATCAGTCGGTTACTCCAGCGACACAGACGGTCATGAAGGAATGTGTTGCCGCGGCGACCAGTCAGTTTGGTACCGCCGGTCCGGCGCTGCTTAGCGCGCCCGGCTCAGTGGACGGGTCACTCCAGGTCGCTTCGACCTACTTTGGAGGAACCGTCCCCGACAGCATTCGCCAGGAGATCCCGAATCTCGCGGGAATCGCGTTCGGCAACCAGGCAATCGTGATTGATTACATCGACGATGCCGACGCCTGCCACGTTGCGGCGCACGAATATGCTCATCTGGTGCAGCAGGTGCAGGCGCGTTTCGACTTCCTGGACACGCCGGACTGGTTCATCGAGGGGGGCGCCGAGTTCGTCGGAACCGAGGCTGAGGTCGCCCATGGTTACACCACGCTCGATGCGACGCGGGCGGCCGAGATGAACGCGGCCAAGCACTACAACATGTCGCTGGCGAACTCCAGCAAGGACTCGATTGGGAAGTACGTCCTCGGGTTCCTGGCGGCCGATTGGCTCGTGACACACAGCGGGGCCGGAGCCGTTTCTGCCTACTGGACCAGCCTGCCGTCCACCGGTAGCTGGCAGAAGTCCTTCCAGCAGGCCTTTGGCATGTCGGTCGACGACTTCTACGCGCAGTTCGCCCAGTATCAGGCGCAGAATTTTCCCGCCAAGTAGATCAGCATCGACGGCCGCCACCAGCCAGGTGGGGGCCGTCTGCATCCTCAACCGTACAGCTCGCTCAGTTTGTCGATGCTGAAATCGGGCGACTTGCACAGGTTGATGATCTTTCGTTCTCGCTCCTCGACCTGCATGGCCGCCGCGAAGACGTCCTCCGCGATCTCCAGCGGAATGTTGGTGATGCCGTGCTTGTCGCCATGGAGCAGGTCGCCCGGGTTGACCGTGAGTCCCCCGAATTCCACCGGCGTGCCGATCTCGACCACGTGCACATACGCATGGGAGACTTGAATGTGGCTGGCGAAGAGGTGAAAGCCGAGCGCCTCGACTTCGTCCAGATCGCGGACGCCTCCGTTTGTTACCGTTCCGACGCAGCCGAGCGCCCGGTGAATGTTGGCGTTGACCTCGCCCCAGAAGGATCCGATCGGCTCGTCGTCCAGGTCTTGAATCACGACCACGCGCGGCTCGGGAATCGAGAGGATGTGCTCCCACATCTTGCGCCGCTCGACTGCCGCTCCTGGCTCCGGCTTGAGTGTCGCGCGGATCTTGGCCGTCGCCGCATAGCCAATCATCACGCCGAGGTTCGGCAGTGCGCAGCGCACGGCCGGCGACATGAATCCGGTGCTGCGCGGGCGGATATCGAACGACTCGATGGCGTTGGCGACGGTCGGGGTATTGAGGGTTTGCAGTGCCTTGAGCACCTCCGCTCGGACAGACTGCACTGGCATGGTGGCTTCCTTCCTGTTGCTGTTTCGTTGAGGCGGTCAATGTTGGAGGCTAGCATACGGGGAGTTGGGAAAGGCGTCGACTGGGGACGCGTGGTTTCAAGCAATCCAGACGTGACAGCGCCGGATCGGTCAGTGGTCGACCAATCCGGCACTCAAGGAGGAGAGAAGAGTCGGGGGCACAAGCTCAGCGCCTCACTGGCCACTGTCCGTCAGGTTGTTCGTCGCGACGGATCCACTGCTGAGTGTGTAGGAATTCAGTCCCTCGCCGGGCCCGTACGGCTGCAGGTGGCCGCTGCCAGCGTCGTAGGTCGTGGTGTCTGAATGCTGGTTCAACCCCTCGCCAGGCCCCAGGTTGCGGCTCGTCGCGGCGCTGAAGGCGGTCTGGTCGACAAACTGGTTCAACCCCTCGCCCGGTGCGGTGATGCGACTGACTGACGACTTGACGGTGGTAGCCTTCGCTGCTGCTTCTTCGCGTCGATATTGGGCGATCTCGTCGATCGGCGGCGGGATGAGCCCTGCAACGTTGGTCAGTGCTTGCTGCTGCAGCTTGAAGTCTCGGTACTCGTAGATCGACGGGGGAACGGCACCGGCGCCGCTGATTGCGATGGGTTGCTGCACGGCCACGATGGGCCGGTGGCTGTGCGAGTGGTTGAAGTCAACCTGCCCGCTGCCGACTGCCAGGCTCACCGTCAAGAGCAGGCCGCATCCTGCTCCAATCATCCATCCCTTGAACGAATCGCTCCCGAACTTCGACTGCATCGCACTGATGTTTTTCATCTGTCTACTCCCTCGGATCGTCTCGTGCCATTCGTCGGTGATTCAACTCCCGGCCGGGTTCGAATCTCTTGATGGTTCGATAGTAGGTCGAATCCGAGGGACGAACATGGGAGGAAACACGCAGTTGAGTTGCGGGCCCGGTACCTATTTCGGTGGGTCGTAGAAGTAGGTACTGACGGGGTGGGGAGCAGCAGATCCGGAACGCCAGAGCGTACGTCAGGGAATCTTTGGGGCTACGTTAACGGCGGAGGGTTGGGCTGGAATCCATGGTCGACCGCGAACACTGCCGCCTGCGCGCGTGAGGATAGGCCGAGTTTACCGAGTAGGTTGCTGACATGATGCTCGACGGTGCGCTCGCTGATAAAGAGGGCTCCGGCAATCTCGCGGTTGGTTCGCGCCTGGGCGATGAGCCCAAGCACCTCGGCTTCGCGGCGGGTCAGCCCAGCTGGAGGGCCGGCAGATTTGGTGGCGGATGCTTCAACGAGTTGCGCAGCCAGGTGGTCCATTTCAGTCAACGTAGGCCGAGCTTCGAGCGGTTCGCAGATCGCACGGACTTCAGCCAGCAGGGTGCTGGCTTCATCGATCTGGTGCTGATCCGCCCGTAGTCGCGCGATCTCCAGAAGTGTCAGGGCTCGCTCGAAGGGCGCGGCACAGGCGTCGGCGAGACGCAACGATTCCTGCAGGTGCGATTCGGCGTCATCGAGGCGTTTGTCGACGGTGTCCAGGTGACCGAGCACGCGATGCGCGGCCAGGAGCGCGAGCGGTTGGCGAGGGTTACTGGCATCCGCGACCGCCTGTTCGGCGTGGTGACGCGCGTGCTGGTTGTCACCAGCGATCCGATAGTAGCGTGCCCACAGGGCATGGCGCTCGGACCGAAGGCGGACAGAGCCCGACCACTCTAGCCAGCGGTCGGTGGCTTCTGCCCACATCCGCGCACCATCTTCATCACCGGCTTCGAGCATGAGCTGCCCACCCAACACCAGGAGCTGTAGCACATGGAGAGTTGTTTGCAGCCCAGGCTCGCTGGCCGCGCCCCGAGGCAGCCAGCGTCGCAACTCCCGCCACGCCGTGGCAATATCGCCGCGCCGCCAGGCGATCGTGGCGCGCGTCATTCCACTCCATGGGTCCCGGTCCAGCCCCGCTGTCGTCCAATTGCCGCGTATGAAGTCCAACTGGATCTGCACGGAGCGCAGGGGAAAGGGGTCAACCAGCTGCAGCTCCTGGGCGAGTGCATAGGCACGCCGCAATTCGCCGAGCTCAATGGCAATATAGGTGTGGTCGTCCGGGTAATAGACCAGCACCGAACGGTTGAAGTTGCCGTTGAGCGTCGTGGCGAGGACCCAGGCGTCTCCGGGGGCGCTGATCTCCTGCCGCAGTCGCTGATGGGCCTGGCGTGCGAGTTCAGGTCGGCCGAGAACGGTGGCGAGCTGGTACAGCGTGAGCAAGCCGTAGTAGGGCAAGGTCTCGAGCGGGATATCGAGCGTGCCGCCGAGCAGCCGTAGCGCATCCCCACACGGAGCGGAGTGTGACAATTCCCAGGCCAGCAGCATGCGAGCATCGGTGAGCGAGGCGACCATGACCCCCTCTCGCGGGGCCGCCGTATGCTCCCAGGCATCCGCTGGCACGGATTCCAGCACCGCCACGCCCGCGCGGAGTTCCGAGATCGCTTCGCTGCTGTGACGAACTAAGAGTTCGTAGCCGAGTTGGGAGTGGGCGACGCCCGCCATTACCAGATCACCGGCTTCGTCAGCCCACTGAATCGCCTCCCGTAGTGACTGGATCGCGGCTTGTTCAGTCGAAGCGCGTTTTCGCAGCAAATGGCCAATCTGCAGAGAGAGCTTGCCAGCGAGCGCGGCCTGCTCGGGACTAAGCAGGTCAATGGCCGCCCGAAAGCGGACCGCTGCTGTCTCGGCGGCCCCAGACCGCCGCGCCCGCTCTCCGGCTGTGATGAGCCACTCCACGGCTCGTGGATCACCGGCGCGCTGCAGGTGATTGGCGATGGCATCCGGATCTGCGGCCGGATTACGCAGCAGGACGTCCGCTACACGCAGGTGCTGCCGGCGGCGACGCAGTGCTACCACCTCCTGATACAGCCCTTCCCGCAGCAGCGCGTGCCGGAACTGATACCGCTCCCCTCCAGCGGCTTCGATCAGCAAACCGGCAGTTTGCCCTTCTTCGATCGCGGTGGCCAAGCTGTCGTCGCCAACGCCACTCACCGCCTGCCACAGGTCCAGCGGCACTTCCTGTCCGATCACCGCCGCTCCCTGTAACAGACTCCGTGTCTCCTCACTGAGTCGAGCCAGCCGCATCTCGATCACCTGCATCAATAGCCGCGGCACTTGCACCTGTTCCAGGTCGCCCAACTCCCAGCGCTCACCGGCAGGCGACAGAAGGTGTTCTTCTTCGAGCGTCCTCAGCAATTCACCCGCGTACAGGGGGTTGCCTTCAGCGCGTCCCACCAGGTACTGCTCCAGCCGCGCCTGGTCGTCCTCGTCGAGCACGTAGCGCTCCCGGATTAGCGCCTGGTTCCCGGCTGCATCGAGCGGGTGGACCTCAACTCGCTGGGCACGCGCCTCTCGAATCAAGAGCGGCAAGAGCGGATACAGCGCGTGATGGCGGTGCAGTTCGTCGACGCGATAGCTCGCGACGACGAGGAGGTGCAGGCTGGAAAGGTTCCGTCCGAGGAAGCGCAGGAAATCGAGGCTGGACTGATCCGCCCAGTGGAGGTCTTCGAGCACCAACACAAGGTGCTGATGGGTGGCGATCGCCCGAAAGAAGTCGCGTGTGGCGACCATGAAGAGGGTTTCTTGCGAGCCGGCCCGGGTCAGCGCCGTGTCGCTATGGACGAATTCCGGAACGGGTGGCAGCGACTCCCGTAATCGATAGCGCTCGATGATTTCGAGCCACGGTCCATAGGGCGGGGTGGTGGTCAGGTCGTAGCAGCCGCCGTTGAGGACCAGGCAGCCCTCACCTTCGGCTTCACGCCCAAGCCAGTCGACCAACGTCGTCTTGCCGATACCGGCTTCGCCGCTGACGAGCACCAGCGACCCGTGCCCCGCCAGCATCTCGTCGAGTGCCTGACGCAGGATGGCCTGCTCCCGCTCGCGGCCGACGAGGTAGGGGGTGTCGATGAGAAGGGGGATCAGTCTCGACGGTCATCGGTGCCTACCTTACGCTCAGGGACGCGCTCATTCGGCTCTCGGCGCTGCCGCTCTCGTCGCGCTCGCGGTCCGTCTCTCCCGCGTCAAGTATGACATGCGCTGATCCGGCCTCGAACAGTTGTCACCCGTACAGCTGGCTCAGTTTGTCGATGCTGAAATCGGGCGACTTGCACAGGTTGATGATCTTTCGTTCTCGCTCCTCGACCTGCATGGCCGCCGCGAAGACGTCCTCCGCGATCTCCAGCGGAATGTTGGTGATGCCGTGCTTGTCGCCATGGAGCAGGTCGCCCGGGTTGACCGTGAGTCCCCCGAATTCCACCAGCGTGCCGATCTCGACCACATGCACATACGCATGGGAGACTTGAATGTGGCTGGCGAAGAGGTGAAAGCCGAGCGCCTCGACTTCGTCCAGATCGCGGACGCCTCCGTTTGTTACCGTTCCGACGCAGCCGAGCGCCCGGTGAATGTTGGCGTTAACCTCGCCCCAGAAGGATCCGATCGGCTCGTCGTCCAGGTCTTGAATCACGACCACGCGCGGTTCGGGAATCGAGAGGATGTGCTCCCACATCTTGCGCCGCTCGACTGCCGCTCCTGGCTCCGGCTTGAGTGTCGCGCGGATCTTGGCCGTCGCCGCATAGCCAATCATCACGCCGAGGTTCGGCAGTGCGCAGCGCACGGCCGGCGACATGAATCCGGTGCTGCGCGGACGGATATCGAACGTCTCGATGGCGTTGGCCACGGTCGGGGTATTGAGCGCCTGAAGGGCCTTGAGCACCTCCGCTCGGACAGACTGCACTGGCATATTCATCACCTTGCCTACAGTGCGGTGTCATCAAATTGCTGTGGCTAGGATACGTGGAGTCGTGCGAGACGTCGATTGGCAAGGGCGTGTGGGAGTCATGCGGGCGTGGGAAGTCAATCTGAGCGTGAGCTGAGTGATTGAGACGCCAGAACGCCGGATCGGAGTTTCGAGACCTCCGATCCGGCGCTTCAGACGAGCGGCCGCGGTCATTATGGAACCTGATGCAGACCTTCTCCCGGCCCGACGATCCGTTGGACGCCGCCGTCATGGCCCGTTGTGTCTTGAAATTGGTTCAGTCCTTCACCTGGACCAGTGATGCGGCCGTTGTCTACGACAAAGCTGGTACTGTCGACGTACTCGTTCAGTCCTTGACCTGGTCCAGTGATGCGGCTGAACGACGCCTTAGCGATCAGCGTCGATTCGCCGTGTCGGAGCTCTGCAGACCGCCGAGCCGGCCGCCGACGATGTCGGCCTGAGACGCAGTGTCACTGGCGATATTCGCTTCGCCCGCCGTGATGTCGCGCATGCCTGCGACCTGATTTGTTACGGAGGTCACGGCACTCGTATTCGCCGAGTTGCTGACGACAGCGACGGGTGGTTGTGGATGGCTCGAGCGGTGAACGGTGTTGACGCCAACCATCAGCAGAGCGCCACACAGGACCCCGATTACCCAGAGGCCGATCCATGTTGGATTGAACCGTCGCCGGTACGATCGCATCGTCGCCATTTGCTGGCTCCCTTCGTGATTGGTGGCGGCTGCGCCGTGCAGCTCTTGGTGTCCACCCGATCTCGATGGTTCCAGTATCGTCAGATGGGCTTCGGTCAACATCGGAAGAGGTACGGATTTGCCGCGAGTGTGGCGCACGGCCCGCGACTACGTATCTTGCGCAGTGGAACTCAGAGGATACCTAGACGTACGCCCGTTGCGACTGCCGCGGCGCGGGCGTTTACACCCAGCTTGTTGAAGATGTTGGTCAAGTGCGAGGTGACGGTGCGGCGGCTTACGAAGAGCCTCTCGGCGATCTCGGCATCGGTCAGTCCGTCCGCCACCAGCCGCAGCACTTCGACTTCACGCTGAGTCAGCCCCGACGGGTATACCGGAGCCTTCTTCTGTAGCTGGTGAGGCGCTCCT
Source organism: uncultured Chloroflexia bacterium (assembly GCA_963728335.1). Classification (GTDB taxonomy): domain Bacteria; phylum Chloroflexota; class Chloroflexia; order Thermomicrobiales; family Thermomicrobiaceae; genus CALAGB01. The sequence continues at coordinate 189,231 of CAVSJP010000002.1, read as the reverse complement.
TTAGCGTGGTGATCCGGTCTAGCGTCGGTAGGGCTTCAAGTAACTCACAGACGGCCTGCACCTCGTCGAGCAATCCAGTCGCCTCATCTACCCGGCGCTGCGCCACGCGCAATTCAGCGAGTTCCAGCAGCGTCAGCGCGCGCTCGAACGGCACTTGACAGGCTTCGGCCAACTGGAGCGACTCCTGCAGATGCGTCTCCGCCGCGTCGAAGCGCTGCTCGTCGGTATCGAGGTGGCCAAGAAAGCGCCGCACGGCGATGAGCGCCAGTGGCTGGCGGGATCGGTGGCGTGTGTGAGTGCTCGGTCGGCACATTCTCGCGCTGAGCTTGGGCTGCCGCAGGCGTCGTTATAGCGCGCCCACAGGAGCGCGTTCTGAGCTTGACCGAGGACGGCACCGGACCAGGCCAGTATCCCGTTGTGAGCTTCAAGCCATGAGTGAGCACCGTCGAGATCCCCGTCTTCGAGGGCTTGTGCAACCGCGAGTCGAATTAGTGATTCATGGGCGAGGTACGAAGTAATAGCCGAACTTGGTCTCTGGCCCGTCCGGGAGCACACGTCGAACGGTAGACCAGAGCATCTCAGGGTCGCCGCGGAATGGGCAAGAAGCAACCGCCATGTATGAATCGGCGTGAAGGAATAGGAAGAGTACGCGATATAGCGGTCCATACTCGCGATCGCCCGACTCCAATTGCCTGACAGAGCGAGTTCTATTGAATGGGCAGAATCGGCGCTCCCTGGTTGAGCGACCACACGGAATCGTCAGTCCATAGCCTTGCGACGAGGTGAGCCAGCCTCTGCCGATTCTCAGGTTGATCGGCAAAATAGGGAATCTGAACGAACAGGTACTCCCATGCCGCGTCAGTACCTGCCTGTTCTGTGTCATGGATCGCCTCGTAGCACTCCCGTGCCCGCGTGTAGCCGTGATGCGCTCGGTCCGGATGCCCAAGAAAGGCGTTGAGCGTCCCAGTCGCACGATTGAAGTCGGCTTCATCTACCGGTCCGATAGCATGATAATTCTGCAGCATGGAATCTGCTTGCCGGAAGCGTCCCTGGTCCACCAAGCGCGAGCCAACGTTCCCCGACCTGGATCCCGACCGTCGATCCCAGCGCCTGCTCGATGCGCTCGCGCACCTCGCGTTGTCGTTCGTCAAGCTGCTCGAAGGCCAGAACGCCCGCTTCCATCTCGCGTATTCCGCGTTCTATGTCGCGCTCATAGCTGCGCACTAATCCGACGTGGGCGCGGATCACATGCTCCAGCACCAGGTCACGACTTTCCTGAGCCAGCGGCAAAGCCTCCTCAAGATAGGTCAGGCTTCGAAAATGGTTTTCGTGCCGGACGAGCAACCCAATACGGAGCAGAAGCCAGGCGCGTTGTCGTTGGTGACTGTGTTCGTACGAGAGCAGTTGAAGAGCGGACTGGAACCGTTCGGCCGCGGCTAACCAGGCGAAGCGCCGCTGAGCACGCTCTGCGGCCTCGATGAGCCAGTCAGCCGCACGAGGATCGCCCGACTGCTGAAAGTGATAGGCGACCACGTCCGGATCCGGACGCGAGGAGACCGTGAGCGTATGCCCGATGTTCTGATGCCAATGACGTCGACGTGGAGCAATGACGTCTTCATAGAGAGCCTCCCGAAAGAGGGCATGACGGAAGTGATAGGTCCCGGCTATACCTCCATCGTCGATCAACTGCTCGCTCAGCCCTTGCTCGATCGCAACCGAGAGTGACCCATCGTTCACCCCAGTTACCTGTTGCCAGAGTTCGAGGGAGAATTCCTGCCCGATGATCGCGCCGACCTGGAGCAGCGAGGCGAACCTCTGGATCCAGGCGAGCCAGACGACGCTCGATAACCTGCCGCAAGAGCGTCGGCAGGCGCAATTGTCGAAGATCGCCCACCAGCCATCCGTCATCGCTTTGACCTAACGCGCCGACGTCGTGCAGCGAACGCAATAACTCCTCGGCAAAGAAGGGGTTCCCCTCGGCGTGGTCCTTGAGGTAGGTCTCGAGGCGCGGTAGATCGGCTTCACGCAGGACGTATCGGCTCCGGATGAACTCGCGTTGTTCGAGTTCGTCGAACGGTAGGACTTCGATCCGGGAGGCACGGGCCTCCCGATCAGAGATGCGGGAGCACTGGGTAGAGCGGGTGTTGACGATGAAGCTCATCGGAACGGTACGTGGCAACGACCAGAATTCGATGACCGCCAAGGCTGCTCGGCCGAGGAATCGCAGCAGGTCGAGACTGGGTTGGTCCGCCCAGTGGAGGTCTTCTTGCACCAGGAGGAGTGGCTGCTGGGCAGCGATCTGGCGAAAGAAATCGCGCGTCGCAACAAAGAGCGTGTCTTGCGAACCGACTTTGGCCAGTTCGTCAGCATCGTTGATGAACGACGGCCGGGCGGGAGTTCGGCCGTAGGGCTATAGTGCTCGATGACCTCCAGCCACGGCCCGTAAGGCGGAGTCGTCGTCAGGTCGTAGCAGCCGCCCTTGAGGACCAGGCAGCCTGCCTCGTCAGCTTGATCCGCCAGCCAGTCGACCAACGTCGTCTTACCGATACCGGCTTCGCCGCTGACCAGCACCAGCGACCCATGGCCCGCCAGCATCTCGTCGAGTGCCTGACGCAGGATGACCTGTTCCCGCTCGCGTCCGACGAGGAGCGGGGTATCGTGGCCAAAGTGTCGTTCGGAGAGCCCCGCCATCAGTTTGCTCCAAAGTCGAGTCGCTCAGATGATGCCTTGTTCCTTGGCCCATACGGCGGCGGCTGCTCGCGAGCCAATACTGATCTTGTTGTAGATGTTGCCGATATGATGCTCCACGGTGCGACGACTCAAAAAGAGCCGGTCGGCGATCTCGGCATTGGTCATCCCTTCGGCGACCAGTTGCAGCACCTCGACTTCACGCTGAGTCAGCCCCGCCGGATAGCTCGGCGCTTTCTGCACCACCTGCTGAATTTCCTGTCGAAGGGCATCGACCCGTTCGAGTGTTGGCATGGCTCCAAGTGGCTCGCAGATCGCCTGGACCTGGTCGACCAGGCTCCGTGCCCGGTCGATCTGGCGCTGGACGAAGCGGAGTTCTGCCAAATCGAGGAGCGTCAGGGCCCGCTCGAAGGGCGCCGCACAGGCCTCGGCGAGACCCAGTGATTCTTCAAGATGGCGCTCTGCGTCCGCGAAGCGCCTGTCGTCCGTATCCAGCTTGCCCAGGAATCGATGAACCGCGATGAGTGCCAGCGGCTGGCGCGGGTCGCTGGCACGTCTGAACGCCTGCTCCGTAACCTGTCTGGCGAGCGAGCGCTTGCCCTCGGCGAGATGATATCGTGCGCGCAGGAGGTAGCCATCGGCGCGGTCAAGGACTGTGTGCGACCAGTCCAGCCAGCGTTCGAATGTCTCCAGCCACACGGCGGCCAAGGGGAGGTCAGCCGCATCGAGAGCCAGCTCGGCGGCGAGGCGAAGCAAGGGCAGCGTTCCCGCATACTGTCGGGTGCCCGGTATAACCGAAGGCCCTTCCGGAATGAACTCCTGCACGAGAGACCATGCCAGTTCGGTTTCTCCTAGATTTCGCGAAAGCGGGGCAAGTGATGAAGCGGCCGAGCACCGAACAAGCGCGTTGTGGGGGCGGGCAAGCAACTGCTGAGCGATCTGACGGGCCTCGCTCCACATTCCTTCGAGCGCCAGCAGCGGGAGCACGCTATGATTGGGCGGCAAGCCTCCAATCGTCTCCCCGGCTCGTCGAGCAGCTTCCTCCGATTCCCGCAAGAGGCGTTGTCGTTCGTTCAGATCGTCGGTCCAATACGGCAGTACCAACAACGCGAGTGCTCCGGCGGCGGTCCAGCAGGCCATGGCGTGGTGTTCGACCGTTCTGTAGGCCGTCAACGCTTGACGAAACGCCTCGTCGGACTCTGTGAGTCTTCCTAGCCGCGCATATACCTCCCCCAGCCCCTGGCATACGTCACCGTACCCAGAACCCATGGCCTCGTATCCGATCGGAGCGGAGAGTTCCGCCAGGCATGGTTACCGTGTGCGAGTGCTTCTTCACAGCGCCCAACGGTGGCAAGAAAGTAGGCCAGGGTACCGTGGCATTTGTCGGCCCCCAGGCCTACGCCGAGGGTGAGGAGCGTATCCATCTCGTCGGGTGTCAGCATGTCGAACGCCGCAACGCTCGCTTCCAGTTCAGCGAGTGCCTCACGCGTGTCCCCAGTGATGAAGCGGAGCATGCCGAGCTCGAACGTCGCGTGAGCTTTGAGCGCCCGGTCGTTTCCCGCCAGGCGGACAGCTGCTTCCAAATGGGTGGTGCCCTTTCTGGGCTCCGCGTAGCGGTACAGGTGGGCAGTGCGGATGAGGAGCAGCACGTGCTCGTACGTGACCGTGTCATCCGCCGGCATCATTGCGAGCGCCGCCGCGTAACGTTCCGAGGCGGTCACCCAGGCATAGGCGCGTTCGGCTCGCTCGCCGGCGCGCATCAACCAAGCGGCGGCCCGATCGTCACCTACCTGTTGAAAGTGGTAGGCGACCCGATCGGGATCAGGGCTGGGCAAGCTGACGATGGCCTCGGCCACCCGCCGATGCCACTCTCGGCGTTCCAGCGAGACGAGATCCTCATACAAGGTTTCTCGGATCAATGCATGGGAAAATGCCAGGTGGCACCGTCCGCCGCCTCATCGAGGAGGTGAGCCGCTCGTCCCTGTGCTAGCGTATCGACCAATTCACGCTCATCCGCCTGAGTTACCTGGCGCCACAAATCGAGTGGGACATCCTGTCCGAGAATTGCCCCAACCTGGAGCAGCTGGCGAGTTCGCTCCTGCAAGCGATCCAGCCGTCCCTCGATCACTTGCCGGACCAAGAGGGCACGCGGACTTGTGCGAGATCACCAACTCGCCAATGTCCGTCCGCCAAGGGAACCAGTGACCGTTGCTCTTCGAGTGTCTGGACGAGTTCGGCGAGAAAGAATGGATTCCCTTCGCTGCGTTCCATGAGCCATGCGACGAGCCGGTCCACGTCGGACGCTTCCAGCGGGAAACGCGTGCTGATCAACGCGCCAACCGCTTGATTATCCAAAGGGGCAACCGTGAGACGTCTGGCCTGCGCTTCACGCACGAGCAGCGGCAACAGTTGCTCGAGCGGGTGACGTCGGGTGAGCTCATCGCTGCGGTAGCTGACCACTCCGAGGATCTGGTTGTCACGCAGCGATCGTGCCCAGGTCCGCAAGAATTCCAGGCTGCCTGGATCGGACCAGTGCACGTCGTCCAGCACGATGACCAGCGGACGCTGTGTTGCAATGGATGAGAAGAAACTGGCGGTCTGCGCGAAGAGTGCTTGCTGGCTGCCCAGCGACGCCAGCGCGTCTTCGTCTGCGACGAACGCCGGGAGCGGGGGAAGACCATCGTCTGGACGGTATGAGCGGAGCGTCTCGACCCACGGCCCGTACGGCGGGGTGGTGGTCAGGTCGTAGCAGCCGCCCGTTGAGGACCAGGCAGCCCTCACGCTTCGGCCTCACGCGCCAGCCAGTCGACCAGCGTGGTCTTGCCGATACCCGCTTCGCCGCTGACGAGCACCAGCGACCCATGCCCCGCCAGCATCTCGTCAAGCGCCTGACGCAGCATGGCCTGCTCCCGCTCTCGACCGACGAGGAGTGGGAGTTGACGCAACGGCGATTGGGATGACGAGGGGGACATCAGCGTTGACTTTCTTGATAGCGGAACAAGCCAACGGCAATGATCGTCGCGTGATCGGGATGATGCTAGTGTAGCACACGTCGCTGCCGGCCTGGTTGACGCGGATTTCGTTCAGTCCCGTTTGGCCTGATGGTGGCAGTCGGACCTATCGTCCCGTGCGATCGTCTTGGTGCGCCCGCGTCAGGGACGGCGGAGTTGCCCGCGGGAACGACAACGCGAGCCGAAAGGGTTGTCGTGTCGACTCGCGCCGGCTGATATTCCCGCGTGCAGGTTGTCGTCGTCAATTGGAGGTCGATTCCTCACGCTGTGCGACGACGTGTGGAATGAGCGACTCCGACAGCGGAGCCGGCGAGAGATCGAGCACGTCCGCGTTGCGCGACTGGCGATGGACGGGACGATGATGCGTGCATGGGTGGTGCTGTTCCCGATAATCGCGCAATTTGACAGAAAGGCGAACTGCCGCGTGGAATACCATCAGTGTAGCATGAGGGATGCGTGCGGGTGAGACGGCGTATCGCAGAGTTCGGTATCAAGATAATCACACGACCGAATGCCGGACCGACGGCTGGGTGAATCGGTCCGGCATTCGGTCTGAGGCGCATATTGCACGAGGCCAGACTCACGCGTGACGGTTGCTGTGGCCCTCGATCGCTCGGATGACTCCGTCATCGGAAGACAAAGACGCCGGCTGGAATGTTGTCGAATCCAGCCGGCGCCATTTGCTGTGTGGTGGCGTCATTAGGGCAAAAGGCGAAATCTTTCGCCCGGGCCGACGGTGGGTTGACCACTGTCCAGTTCATGGCTCGTCGTGTCCCGATACTGGTTCAGTCCTTCACCGGGTCCGGTGCTGCGGCCGTTGACTGCTGCCGACGTCTCGACTGGATCGTGGCGAATCATGTTCTCTTGATCGATCCGACGCTGTTCGGCGGCCGCGCTCGCGGGCGACTGCCCAACCGGGTCATGCCGGATCATGTTCTCATCGTCCACGTTGAACTGGAGTGCTTGCACATCCCGCATCCCCGCGACCTGATTCGTCACGGCTGGTGACACGCTGGCTAATGTCGCCGGATGACTGGTGTGATGTACGGCGTTGACGCCGACCATCAGCAGTGCGCCGCAAAGAACGCCGATCGCCCACAGGCCGATTGAGCCCGGATCTATCCTTCGCAGGTACGGTCGCATTGTCGCCATTTTCTGACTCCCTTTCTGATTGAGGGCCGCCGCGCCGCGCGGCTCATCGTGCCCCTCGATCTCGATGGTTCGAGTATGGGCGTGAGGGGAGCCGTCAACATCGGAAGGGGTACGGATTTGGATTGCGGACGTGAGGACGTCCGCCACTACGTATATTGCGCAATGTCCGTGGAGCTAGCGGGAAGGAGATGTGTCGAGGGAGATCTGCGGAAGGACATCATGGACCGTGGCCCATGTCAGATGAGTCCGTGCTCCTTGGCCCAAACAGATGCCGCTGCTCGGGAGCCAATGCCGATCTTGTTGTAGATGCTCGTCAGATGCGAGGTGACGGTGCGGCGGCTCACGAAGAGTCCTTCGGCGACCTCGGCATCGGTCAGACCCTCGGCCACCAGCCGCAGCACTTCGACCTCTCGTGGACTGAGCCCTGCCGGATAGTCCGGACCTCTCTTCGATGCCTGGACGATTTGGTCTCGAATAGCCTGGACGCACTCCAGGGTTGGTCGCGCTCCCAGCGGCTCGCAAATCGCCTGAACCTCGTCGAGGAGCGTGATTGCGTCTTCCACCCGGTGCTGAGCCAGCCGCAGTTCGGCCAGTTCAAGCAACGTCAACGCCCGTTCGAAGGGGGCGGCGCAAGCTTCGGCTAGCCGAAGTGATTCCTGAAGATGCGAATCGGCGTCGCCGAACCGCTGGGCTTCCGTATCGAACTTGCCGAGGAAGCGGCGGATGGAGATCAGCGCAAGTGGCTGACGAGGATTGGAAGCAAGGGCGAGGGCCTCTTCGGCGCGTTGGCGAGCGGGGATGGAGTCGCCGCTGACGTGGTAATAGCAGGCCCAGAGCAGGCGTCCCTCAGCTCGGCCCGTGAGTGCGCCGCTCCACGCGAGCCAGCGATCGTGGGCTTCCAACCATTCTCGTGCTCCTGAGAGATCTCCGGAGTCGATCGACAATTCGGTCGCCAGGCGTTGCAACTCCTCGGCCCCGCGAAAGACGCAGTCTCCGGGTTCGCTCGCCGCTCCCTGTGGCAGTATCTGTCTAATCTCATGCCAAGCGTGCTCGAACTCGCCACGCGCGTGCGCTCTCCGCCCGAATGGCACCTGTTCCACGCTCTGCCAGGGCGCAGCCGACATACCCATGTGCTCATGCCACCAGTCCCGCATCCATTCCATCTCCGGCCAGGCTCCGTCAAGGTAGGCCGTGAGGAGATGGCTGACACCCGCGGGCATCGAACCGGCGCCGAATTTCTCGGCCGCCCGTTGCCAAGCGCGGTCGTGCCGTTCGAGCAACGTGCGCCGAAGCTCCAGGTCGTCTGCGAAGTAGGGCAGCACGACGTACGCGAGCCAGTCTTTGTACCCGATCGCAAACTGAGCGTCGTCATTCGTCCGCTCTTTCAGAGACACGCACAACTTGAAGGCTCTGGTCGCGTCAGTCGTCTGTCCTTGCAAGCCCCGGACTCGCCCGAGTGCGTTGTAGGCGCTCAATATCGGCTGGATCACGCTGCTCGCCATCTTCACATCGGTCGTGAGAAATCGGTCGAGCTCTTGGTCAACTGCGCCGGACGCGTACTCCGGAATATCTTCGAGGGCTGCGGTGAGGTCACCCGCGACCGCGCGCATCATAGCCCGGAAGGCATGGTGGGCGTTCGGATTGGACCAGTTTGGCGCGTGAATCGGCGGCGGTTCAACTGGAAGTCCGACAAGCTCATCGAACAGATCGACTGCGGACGTAACGTCGGTCAATCCGACGCTCAGGGCCGATTCGTGACGCTGCACGTTCAACCCGCGTAACAGGCGGGCGGAGGCGACGAGCGGTTTGTCTCCGATCGTCGAGCCAAGTCGTTCGGCTTCGTCAAAAAAGGCGATTGACCGTCCGGTGTCGATGAACCCGAACTGCTCACCCAGCAGCCACAGAATCCATCCACGCCGCCGATCATCGCCCGATGTCTCCAGCGCCGGCAGTGCTGCCTCGAGCCGCTCGACTGCGGTCTTCGAGGCGTAGAGTGATGCGGCGCGCTCACCGGCGCGGATGAGCCAGTCAACGGCGCGATCGTCGTTCGCCTGTTGAAAATGATGGGCCACCACGTCGGGATCAGGGTGACTGCCCGCCGCCAGCACCTCGCCAACTCGCCGGTGCCAGCCGCGGCGCCGCATGGAAACGATCCCTTCATAGAGCGCCTCGCGGATCAACGCATGACGAAACTGCCAACCCGAACCGTCAGGCAAATCAATCACGATTGACGCGGCTCGGGCTTCTTCGATGGTCCTCGCCAATTCATCAGTCGATGCTTCACTGACGGTCGTCCAGAGATCCAGCAGTACCTGATGTCCAATGACCGCGCCGATCCCGAGAAGTTCTACGGCATCATGTCCAACGCTCGTCAGCCGAGTGTCGATCACCTGTCGCAGCATCGGCGGCACCGGCACGGCACGGAGGTCGTCAAGCACCCACGAGCCGATTTGATCCTGACGTAGCTGCTGGTGCTCTAAAGCGTGCAGAAGCTCTTCCAGAAAGAAGGGATTGCCCTCCGCCCGGGCGGACAGCCAGTCGACGAGCCGGGTGTGGTTCGCAGAGTCGAGCGTATATCGGATTGAGATCAGCGCCGATGTCGCTTCTGGGCTCAATGGCTGCACATCCACCCGCTTCGTGGCCGACTCGCGTACCAACAGGGGAAGGATTTGGTACAGGGGGTGGTGACGTGTGAGTTCATCGCTCCGGTAGGTGACGGCCAAAACAGTACGCTGATCCTTCAACCGGCGAGCGACGACGCGCAAGAGGTCAAGGCTTGCCGCATCCGACCAGTGAAGGTCTTCGAGGATAATCAGGAGCGGTTGTTTGGCAGCGAGCGCCGCCAGAGACACCAACATGCGGTCGACAGGTTCTTGTCGGTTTGCGAGAGCGTCCGGAATGTCGCGGTCATCGTCAAAGGAGAGTGCCAATGCTTCGACATCGGATGATGGCTGTGATCGCGACAGCTCGCGCCACGGCCCGTAAGGCGGAGTCGTCGTCAGGTCGTAGCAGCCGCCGTTGAGGACCAGGCAGCCCTCCGCTTCGGCCTCTCGAGCCAGCCAGTCGACGAGCGTGGTCTTGCCGATACCGGCTTCGCCGCTGACGAGCACCAGCGACCCGTGCCCCGCCAGCATCTCGTCGAGTGCCTGACGCAGGATGACCTGTTCCCGCTCTCGACCGACGAGGAGGGGGTCTTTGATGGATGACCCGTGCGATGGATTGACGGAAGGGGTCATGAAAGACCTCCGGTTCGGCCCTGTGTCCTCGGAGTTGTGGGTAAAGATAATCCACATTACCATAATAGCGCGGTTCTCCATCAGTTCAACAGTCGTGAACCGGGAACACCGCGCTGGCGCCGAACGACGAACCGGGACAGGAAAAGAGCCCCAGCAGGCTACCCTGCCAGGGCTCCAACCAGGACTCGCCGCGAAATAGTCAGATTATTGCGAGTCAGCACGTCGTGCCTGCTCAAAGAGAGGGGGTCCATTCCAGTCGGTGATTCGATAGTAGCTTTCCTCGTCCGCGCGCGGCAGTTGGTTGTTCGCGCTGGTCGTTGACTGTACCACTGTTGGCTGCCGGTAGTACTTCTCCTCGTCCGCGCGAGGAAGGTTGCCATCCGTCACGAGGTTCTGTTGAAATGCCGAGAGCTGCCGATAGTACTTCTCCTCGTCCGTGCGTGGGAGCTGGTAACCAGCCGGCACGTCGGCCTGCACCTCGATGATCCGGACGTGCTCGAAGCGGTGGGTTCCAACAACGATCCCAAGTGTGAGCGCTACGCCAAGCACCAGGCTGGCGAGGCTGGCGGTAAGTACCGAGGCTCCAGTTCGTGCGGGCGGCGCGGTCATTGAATTCATGAGAGGCTCCCTCGCTTGTAGCGTTGCGGCGGTTTTCCTGGTTGTGATTCGGCGTGCCCAACCGGTATGCACCCAGCGTAGGGCGTCTTGCCTGGCGACACATCGGGGAGGTGCCCTATTCGAGCACGCGGACTCCCCTATTCACGACAAAGCGAGGTGGTCGTATGCGGCAAATGAGATGCGGTTCTTGGGGTCAAGCGTCGGGCGGTGCTGCGAGGCCTTGGCTTATGGCATACGTCGCTGCCTGGGTGCGCGAGCTGACCGCGAGTTTGGCCAGGATGTGGCTGACGTGATGCTCGACTGTCTTCGCACTGATGAAGAGTCGCTGGCCGATGGCGGGGTTGCTCAGACCCTGGGCCAGCAGTTGGAGAATCTCGACCTCGCGCGGTGTCAGCCCGCCTCGGACCCCGGGGGGCGAATCGGTCATGTCATCAAGCCGAGTCAGCAATGTGTTCACGCGGTCCAGCGTCGGCTTGGCTCCAAGAGGTTCGCAGATGTCCCGAACCTCGTCGATGAGGGCCATCGCCTCATCCGGTCGATGCCGCCTCAGGTGCAGTTCAGCCATTTCGAGCAACGTGAGTGAGCGTTCGAAAGGCGCGGCGCACGCATCGGCAAGCCGTAGCGAATCCTGTAGATGCACCTCGGCCTCGTCCAGACGCTGTTCGAGCGTGTTGAGGTGGCCGAGGAAGCGGTGGACCGCGATGAGGGTTAACGGCTGGCGTGGGTTGGCGGCGTATGCCAGGGCGCGATCGGCGCTCTGGCGAGACCGCACGGCGTTTCCGCTCGCATGATGATAGCGGGCCCAGCCGAGGCCGTTCTCGGCACGGCCGAGGACCGCACCGGACCAGGCGATTAGCCGATCGTACGCTTCGAGCCAGGCGCCAGCCACGTCGAGGTCTCCGTCTTGCAGCGCCTGCTCGATCGCAAGTCGAACGATATCTTCTTGAATGAAATAGCGGTACCTTCCCGGCTCAGATTCGGGCCCATCCGGTACCACCCGGCGAATCTCAGACCAGACGATCTCGCGGTCACCGCGATGACGCGCCAAGGTCAGACGCAATGTGTGCATCGGAGTGAACGAATACAATGAATCTGAACCGAAGCGATCCAACAAGCGATCCACTACCGCGCCCGCTCGTCTCCAGTCGCCAGATAGGACGAGTTCGATCGCATGGATAGCATCGGCGCTGTCCTGATCGACATCCAACCCGGTGTGGTCCGACCAGAGATCTTGAACGAGACGGGCTAACCGTTGCCGTTGCTCGATTTGGTCCGCGCCAAAGGGAATCTGGACGAGCGAATATTCCCAGGCGGCGTCGCTTCCGGCCTGGCCCAAGTTGTGGATCGCCTCGTAGCGCTCCCTGGATTGAACAAACCCACGCCGAGCCAAATCCGGGTGCGCGAGGTAGGCCTGGATAATTCCGGTCGCACGGTGGACATCGGCCTCGTCCACCGGTCCCTGAACGCGGTGACTCTTCAACATCGCATCGGCCCGCCGAAATTGGCCCTGCTCCGCCATCCACAAGGCGACCGTCCCCCGTCCCTGGATCCCGATAGTTGCTCCCAACACGCGCTGAATGCACTCGAATTCCTGCCGCTGAGCTGCGTCAAGTTGTTCGAGCACCCGCACGCTGGAGTCCGTCTCATGCAACCCGCGATGAATATCGTTGTCATAAGCCCGGAGGAGACCCAGGTGGGCTCTGATCAGGTGCTCGAGCACCACGTCACCGCTCCGCTCAACCAACGGCAGGGCCTCATTCAGGGCGGTCACACAGTCTGCATGGTTGTCGCGGCGGATCAGGAGTCCGGCCCTAAAGAGAAGCCAGGCGCGGTCGCGGGTTCGTGAGCCATCGGAGGCCATAAGTTGCTGGGCAGCTTGAAAGTGCTCCGCGGCCTGCGGCCAGGCAAAGCGTCGTTGGGCCTGCTCTCCGGCCTCGATGAGCCAGTCTATCGCGCGCGTATCGCCCGACTGCTGGAATGATAGGCAACCGCGTCTGGGGTGACGTTCGACGTCGCGGCGAGTTCCTCGGCAGCGACGCGATGCCAGGCGCGTCGACGTGGCAGGATGATCTCCTCGTAGAGCGCCTCGCGGAAGAGCGCATGCTGAAAGCGATATGGACCGCCCAGATCGGCCTCGGCAATCAACTTCGAAGCGGCGCCACGTTCAACGGCAGCGAGAAATGTCTCGTCACGCTTCCACTGACCCGCTGCCAAAGTTCCAGTGGCACCTCCTGACCGATGACGGCGCCGATTTGCAGCAGCGTCCTCGTCTCTGGGTCCAGCCGCTCCAAGCGACTCTCGATCACCTGGCGCAACAGCGTTGGCACGCGCAACCCTCGCAGGTTGCCCACCACCCATCCGCCATCAGTCTGGCGTAATGCGCCGACGTCCTCCAGTGATCGCAGCAGTTCCACGGCAAAGAGTGGATTCCCCTCGGCCCGCTCAGCCAGGTACGTTTCGAGCCGTGCCCGATCGGTCTCTCGGAGGTCGTACCGGCTATCGATCAGAGCGCGCTGGCCCTCATCGGTGAGGGGGTGTATCTCGATGCGTTCCGCGCGTGCCTCGCGGACCAACGCTGGCAGCACCGGATAGAGTGGTTGGTGGCGCTGCAACTCGTCGATGCGGTAGGTCGCGACGAGCAGGAGCCGGTGTGCACCAAGCTGGCGTGAGAGGAAGCGGAGCAGGTCGACGCTCGCGGGGTCGGCCCAGTGGAGGTCTTCGACGATGAGGACGAGTGGCTCAATGGTTGCCACCGACCTGAGGAAGTCGCGCGTCGTCATGAACAGAGAGTCCTGGGAGCCGACCTTGGCCAGTTCGTCCGCGTCACCGATAAAGGCGGGCACGGGTGGGAGTTGATCGGCACCGGCATAGGAATCGATGACCTCCAGCCACGGCCCGTAGGGTGGGGTGGTGGTCAGATCGTAGCAGCCGCCCGTGAGGACCAGGCAGCCCGCGGCTTCGGCCTCCCGTGCCAGCCACTCGACCAGCGTGGTCTTGCCGATGCCCGCTTCGCCGCTGACGAGAACCAGTGAGCCGCGCCCCGCCAGCATCTCGTCGAGTGCCTGACGCAGCATGGACTGTTCCCGCTCGCGTCCGACGAGGAGGGGAGTATCGTGGAATGGTGACTGGCTGGATGACGATGCCTGCATTGTCGCTGACTTTCTGAGTGATCGCGCAAGTCAACGGCCGCTTTGTTCCAGATGTGGGATACCGTCAGTATAGCAGATGTGTCGATTGTCCAGGACGGTGTAAGCCCGAGTTTCGATGGTTGTCAGCCTCGACATGGAGGTAATTGGTCGACACGCGTTGCCGTGTCGATACGCCAATGCTACAAACGACGTGCGAACCGCTATGGTGCGGTGCCGGAAGGTCGATCGGGAAGGGATGTGTCTATGAGCAGTCAACCGGATCAAGGGAAGGTTCTCGACCGGCTTCGCGCCAATCTCAAGGCGGCGAGGATTAATGTTAGTGATGACGATCTTGAGGGCATGGCGGCCAAGGGTTTTCTCATCAACGTGCTGAACTGCGAGGCGATTTTCGACCACACTTCCCCCGATTTGATCCCGGATTACCTGGGTGCCTGGGGTGCAGAGGCGAGCGTTCCGTTGTCAACCCGCGGCGCCCTAACTGAACAGACCTCCACCCCGAGCCGTGCGCCGCGTGAACCTGGCCACCCGACGATCGAGGAGATTGCCCCGAAAGTCGAGCGGCGCGAGGTCTCGCCGGTTGAACTGACCGAGCAGGCATTGGCGCGCATCACCGAGCGGGACGCACAGTTCAACGCCTTTCAGGCCGTGTATGCCGAGCGTGCGCGGCAGGCGGCGAAAGCGGCCGAGGCCGCCATCGCGGCAGGCGAATACCGTGGCCCGCTGCATGGCATCCCCGTCGCGGCCAAAGACCTGTTCGCGATGCGCGGCACGATTACCTCGGCGGGCTCCAAGATTCTGGCGGATTGGGAGACCGACTTCGATTCAGCGGCGGTGGAGCGGCTGGAGGCGGCCGGGGCGATCATCGTCGGCAAGACGCGCATGTCGGAGTTCGCCTACTCCCCGGCTTCGAACAACGCGCATTATGGCCCGACGCGTAATCCGTGGAATTCGGAGCACGACACCGGTGGCTCGAGCAGCGGATCCGGCGCGGCCGTGGCCGACGGTATGGTCTTCGGCGCGCTCGGCTCGGATACCGGCGGTTCGATTCGCATGCCCGCCTCGCTCTGCGGCATCGTCGGGTTGAAGCCGACCTTCGGACGGAACAGCCTCTTTGGCGCGGTCACGCTCTCCTGGTCGCTCGATCACGTCGGGCCGATGACACGGAGTGTGCGCGACGCCGCATACATGCAGGCCGTCCTGGCGGGATACGACGAGCGGGATATTCGCACGCGGCATCTGCCGGTGCCCGACTACGTCGCGGCGCTCACCCAGGGCGTGCGCGGCTTGAAGATCGGCGTGCTGCGCAGCGACGGATCCGATCAGCCGCTGGCGACTGACGAGGTGCTTCACGCCTGGCGCGCGGGGCTCGATGCGCTCGCACACGCCGGCGCCGAGTTGATCGAACTCGACCTGCCGGAACTCAACGACCTGCGAGCGCTGAATGGCTGCATTATCGCCATGGAGGCCACCGCCTACCATCAGCCGATGCTGCGCGATCGGCCGCAGGATTTTGGAGAATTTCCACGCCAGCGACTCATCTCTTCCTATGCCTATAGCCCAAACGCGCTGCCGAGGGCTGAGCAAGCGCGCGGTCAGCTGCGACGCCGTTTGAATCGCATCTTCGACCAGGTCGACCTGCTGAGCACGCCGGGTATGCCCTATGCCGCCCCGCTGTTGGAGCAGCAGCCGCGCAACACCTGGTACACCGGACCGTTCAACTCGCTCGGCTGGCCTGCTATTACGGTGCCAATCGGGCTTGGCGAGGGCCGTCTGCCGCTGGCGATGCAGATCGTCGCGCGGCCCTGGGACGAGGAGACCGTGTTTCGCGCCGCGGCCGTCGTTGAGTCCGATGGTCCCTGGCCGGGCGGCAAGCCCTGAGAGGTGCATCGATGAATCAGACAAAGCCCCAGGAAAGTGATCATGATCGTGCCGTGCGGATGATTGCCGCGAGCCGCTTCCCTTTTCCCGGTCAGATTGATTGGCCCGCCGACTACGTAACGCTGACGAACCAGTCGGTTCATCGCCGCGGCGTGGCTGGTTCGCATGGCACCGAGTATCCCGACATCGTGGTGATTGACGGCAACGGCGAGATTCGCGAGATCGGTGAGGTCGAGGTAGACATCGACGAGTCGTGCGCGGGACGATGGTCACGCGCCTCCGCTGCCTGCGATAACAAGACGACCTCCGGTGTGCGGCACTTCTTCGTCTACGCGCCGCCTGGTGAGGAATCGGATGCCCTGGGTCTGCTCAGGGAGCACGACATCTCCTTCGCTGGAATGCGGACCTGGTCAATCGCGGACGACGGTTCGCTCAAGATCGATCCGATTGTGACGCCTGGGGATCCGAAGGACCATCGGACTCGGTGATCGTACGGTGGTCTAAATTCTGCTGATCTAAACGCGTGAGCACATCAGAGCGGTCGACATTCGAGACCACGGGTAATCTGGCGCGCTCCGCGATGCCGGTCCCGTGCCGTGCGCACACCGTGCGGTATTCCGGAACCGGGGCGTGTAGCACCCGACCAGGGAAGGATCCTGGGCGGAAAACCGTTGTCCCTAATGCACGGGCCAGTTCCCGGAACGCGGTCGGCCGGGTCATCTTGACCTGGAGACAGATCGTGAGTTCTCGGATAGGGTGTGTGATAATGACAGTACTGGAGAACCGCGGACCTCCATCGTGTCTTGCCCACGCGCACACGTTCGAGGTCTCGCCGGCCGGCAGGACTGCCGGCTGAGCCGAAGTGAATCCAGCAAGGAGGGATTACGTATGGCTTATCAGTTGCCCCCGCTTCCGTATCCGTTTGACGCGCTCGAGCCGCATATCGACGCGCGCACGATGGAGATTCACCACGACAAACATCACGGCGCCTACGTGAACAACGTGAACGCCGCGCTCGAGGGTCATCCCGACCTGGCAAACATGAGCATCGAAGATCTGATGAAGAACATCGATCGTGTGCCGGATTCGATTAAGACGGCCGTCCGCAACAATGGCGGCGGGCACGCCAACCACTCCATGTTCTGGCAGATCATGAAGAAGGGTGGCGGCGGAGCGCCGACGGGCGAACTGGCCGACGCCATCAACTCGAGCTTCGGTGGCTTCGATCAGTTCAAAGATCAGTTCTCGAAGGCGGCCGCGGGCCGGTTCGGCAGTGGCTGGGCCTGGCTGGTGGTGAACAACGGGAACCTCGAGGTGATGAGCACGGCGAACCAGGACAGCCCGTACATGGAGGGCAAAACGCCGCTCATGGGCCTCGATGTCTGGGAGCACGCCTACTACTTGAACTACCAGAATCGCCGCCCGGATTACGTCTCCGCGTGGTGGAATGTCGTCAACTGGGACGAAGTGAACAAGCGCTACAAGGCCGCGACCGGCAAGTAGTTCTTCGTCCTCATCCGGCGCCGCGGCGCCGGATGAGGACCCCTCTAACGCAAAAGCCGTCGGTACAACTCCTGCTGTCGTTGCATGCCCTTGGTATAGATCTCGTGTCGGTTGGGGTCGGGCGTGAAGCGACGGGCGCCTTCCAGCACGTTGCCGGCCGCTGACTCGAGCCGATTGATTTCCCCCAGACTCTCCAACCCCACCAGAGCCGCGCCGCGTAGCGAGGCTTCCGGTTCCTCCGACTCGATCAGATCCCATCCCGTGACGTCGCTGATCATCTGTGCCCAGTTCCGGTCATTCACCAGCGCGTTGCCACTGCCGATGATGGCCCTGTCCGCGGCCACGTACGGTTGGAGTAGACCGGCGATGAGCCCAAAGCGGTAGGAAATCGCCTCGAGCGCGGCACGCAGAATCTCCTCCGGTGTCGTTCGGAGCGTCAACCCGGCGATGACGCCGTGGGCGCCGGGCGACCAGCCGACGCTGCGCTCGCCCGCCAGGAAGGGGAGCCAGGTCAGCCCGTGGCTATCCGGCGGAATCGCGGCGACTCGCGCGCCGAGCGTGTCACGCGGCGACAGGTGAAAATTCTCGCTGATCCATTCCCACAGATTGCCGCCCTCGCTCAGCGCGCCGCCAAGGAGCAGCCGTTTCGCGTCCAGCCGGTAGAGCCAGAGTCCCTTCGGCGGCGCGGCGGGCTCGCCTTCCCACAGCATGCGCATGGCACCGCTTGTGCCAACCGACAGCGCGACCCGCTGGGTGCCAATGGCACCCGAGCCGACGTTGGCACAGGCACCGTCTCCCAGCGCGGGATGCCAGCGCGCACCATTCAGTGCGGGCCAGCGCTCGGCATACTCGGGCAGCAGTCCGGTTACATCGGTATCGCTGATTGGCGAGAGACAGTGTCGGTTCGACGTTGATTGCTTCGAGGACCGCGATGTCCCAGGCCAGACGTTCTTGATTGAAGAGTCCGGTGGCCGACGCCATCGAGATCGAGACCGATACGTTGCCCAAGAAGCGCCGGTAGAGAAATTCGCCAAAGGATATCCAGCGGGTGGCGCGTTTGAACGCGTCCGGACGTTCACGCTGCAGCCAGAGGAGCTTGGCGGGCGGGTAACTGGAGTGGATCGGCGTGCCGGTCCGCTGGTAGTAGGCATCGGCATCGATCCTGGCCGCCAGCACGGCACAGTCTTCGGCCGAGCGGATGTCGGACCACATCAGCACCGCCGTTACTGGCAGTCCCGCGTCGTCGATTCCCATGATGCTGTGCCAGAAGGTGGACGTCGCCACGCCAGCGATCTCGACTTCCTCGTCGAGTGCGGTGAGGAGACGGTCGATCAGGCCTTCCACGGCCCCGGCCAGCGGCTCCGGATTGAGCGCGCCGAACCGTGATTCGATCGTGCTGCCCTCATAGGTGGCGTGAACGAGCGAATTGGGTATTCGCTGGCCATGGCAATCGAACAGCGCAGCGCGGGATGACGAGCTGCCAACGTCGATCGCGAGCATGAGCGGCTGGCTGTTGGCTGGCACGGTGATGGACGGATTTGCGTCCTGCACGGTCTCAGGAACCTGTTCCTAGGCGCACGGTGACTCCTTTGCTTACCGCTCAGGATACGCAAGGCCCGCGCCGAACGAAAGGGTGATTTCGTACGCAGGCATACCGAGGCTGGGCAATCTGCGCGGGACAGAGCGGCGTATCGGTCGCCCGGTTTCAACGGTCGCGCGATCGCGCCAGCTCCGCGGCCTGGGCCGAGTTGACGACCGGCACAATCTCGAACTCGATGAGATCGCCCCAGCGAGACCAGTTCTCGGACCATTGCTCGAACAGGCTCGGATCGTCGGTCTCCATCAGCTGGAAGCAGCGGTCGAGCGTGCGCTCGTCGATCCAGCTGTCGACAAATGCCAGGCCGGAGGGCAGCATCCGTCCGTGTTGAGCCACGACGTCGTAGACCGGTTTCGGTCCCTTGAGAAACTTCTCGACCACCATGTAGCGCATCGACTCTCCCTCTCTGGCAGCGAAATGGCCCGGCGACGTCATGATCGCCGGGCCAGTGAGAACGCTCTGATCAGTTGGTAACGCCGGACCTCGCCGACGCGGCAATCCCTTTGATTTCATCGAGGAAGATGCGGTTCCACTCGAGCATGCTGTCCCAGCGGAAGCGGGAGCTATTCTCCCGGATCAGGGTGCGGGTCTCGTCCGGCATGTTCTCGTACGTCCGATTCACTCCCTCGAGATGGCTGTTTTCCAGGGCGAAGCGGCGCGACTCCTTCGCCATCTCCTGAGTCACGGCCTCGGGACGTTCACAGAAATGGCCAAGCTCGTTCCAGTCCTCATCGTAGAGCACGAAGACCGGGATCGAGCGAAATTCGCCCTGCTTGAGATACTGATCGATCAGGTCGTGGTTCTGGTCGCGCAGAAAGATGCGGAGCGGCAGATCGTAGGCCTCAGCCAGCTTGATGACCGGCGGCAGGAACTGAATGACGTCGGTGCACCAGTCTTCGGCGATCGCCGCGATCGATACTGGGTGCTCCGCGAAGAATTTCTGGTCCTCGTCGGTGAAGATTTCGGTCGTGGCTTCGAGGTTCTGCTGGAATCGCTCCTGGTTCCGCGTCATCTGGTCGACGAACTGCTGCGCGGTCAGACCTTCCGCAAAACGCTCACGAGAAATCGGCATAGAGTGCATCCCTTTTCCGTAATACGACTGTGTGGCAGTGGCCCGATGATGAGGAATTGGTCCCACAGACTTCCTCGGGCCCAACTGTCCTAACGATTTGCGCAAGGCTGGTATTCCGGGCACCGTATTTGTCCGCTTGGCCAGTCTTAGCCGCGATCAACGCTCAAGACCTTGCCAGTTGCGTGTGGGGACCGTAGGGTATGTTTCGAATCGTCCGGTGCTTGCCGGGGTCGTGACGTACTCAGAAGGAGTTCGAGATGGTCGACGAGGAAGCCACGGCACGTGAGCACATCGCTCGCCTTATCGCCGATCTCGGACGAGCGGACGCGTACCCGTATCCGGTTGACTCGATCGCGCTGGAGGAGACCCACGCGTCACTGGCTTTTCTGGCCGGCGACTTTGTCTACAAAGTCAAGAAACCGGTCGACTTTGGCTTTCTCGACTTTTCGACGCTGGAGCGCCGCAAGTTCTTCTGTGAGGAGGAGTTGCGGCTGAACCGACGGCTGACCCACGACGTCTATCTCGAGATGGTGCCGGTAGTGGAGGTCGGCGGCCGGCTCTCGTTCCACGGCGACGGTCCGACGCACGACTATGCCGTGAAGATGCGCCGTCTTGACGATCGCACAATGCTCGGATACCTCGTCGAAACCAACCAGGTCGATCCCGCTGTCTGGCCCGCCCTGAGCCAGCGGCTAGCGCAGTTCTATGCGGAGGCGGCGACGGGTGAGGGTGTCAACGAGTTTGGCTCGCTGCCCGTGGTCTGGCAGCAACATCGAGGAGAACCTCGAACAATCGCAGCCGTACGTCGGCGAGCATTGTCGCGCCAATCCAGCTCAAACTGATTGAGGATGCCTCGCGCCAGTTTCTGGATCAGGAAAAGGATCTTCTTCAGGCGCGCATGGAGGCCGGAAAAGTTCGCGAAGGTCATGGCGACCTCCATCTGGCGCACATCTATGTCGAAGGACTGGCGCCCGATGATTTGCAGATCATCGACTGCATCGACTTCAACCCACGCCTGCGCTGCCTGGACCTGGCGGTCGACATCGCGTTTCTCTCCATGGATCTCGATTATCACGGCCAGTCGTCGACCGCCTATCACATTGTCGATCTCCTGACGCGTGACCTGGACGACCCCGATCTGCCGCGCCTGGTCCAATTCTTCTCGATCTATCGTGCCCACGTGCGTGCCAAAGTCGCGTGCTTCCGAGCGGATGAGATCGCCCCGGAGCTGCCGGAGTTCTTCGCCGTGCGCAACGAGGCCGAGCGCTATTTCGACCTGGCCACCTCGTATATCGTCGAGCCGCGCCGCCGGACCCTGTTTCTCGTCGGCGGGCTTTCCGGCACCGGCAAGAGCGTCATCTCGCGCAGGTTGGCGCGCTCGGTGGGAGCGGGCCTCGTCTCCTCCGACTCGGTTCGTCTCGAGCTGGCTGGAAAGTCGCCCGCCGAGCGTGAGCCAGTCGACTATGGCACGGGCATCTATTCCGAGGAATTCACCGATCGGACCTACGAGCGCATGTTCGAGCTCGGCGAGGAGATCCTGGCGTCCGGGCGCTCGGTGGTGCTTGATGCCACGTTTCTCAACCCTCGCTGGCGAGAGCGAGCACAGGAGATCGTGTGGCGACTGGGACTGGATCTGCTGCTGATCGAGTGCCAATGCCCGCCGAACGTGGCGCGGGAACGCTTGACGCGGCGGGCAAAAGAGCTGCTGGAGCCGAGCGAGGCGGACTGGGCCGTTTACCAGCAGCAGCGGCAGCGCTACGGCGAATCCTTCGATGAACTGGAACAGATGCCGATGCTAACGCTGCGGACCGACAAGCCGAGTGCCCAGATCCTCGATGAGGTCCTGTCGTCGCTTGACCTCAACCGGCGGCTGTGAGGCCACCGGTTCAGATTGAAGACCTCGTTCCGATGGGGCGATGGAACGAAGAGCAGTCATTCGGCAGGATGCTTTAGCTCACCGCCTTGGTAGCCTCTGCCAGGTTCAGCCGATTTACGCGGCGTATGGCCGGAATTGCCGCAACGATCATCGTGGCCAGAATACCGGCGGTGGTGGCCGCATAGGTGATCGGGTTGATCACGATCGGGAACGAGAAGAGATCAGATTGGAACGCGTTTCCCATCTGCAGCGCCACCCACCATCCCGCCACCAACCCCGGAATCGTCGCAAGCAGCCAGAGGATCACGCTCTCGGCCGAGAGCAATAAACCGATCGTCTTTCCGCCTGCCCCGACGGCTCGCATCGTCGCCAGCTCTCGCTGGCGTTCGAGCACGTTGACGGTCATCGTGTTGAAGAGGAGCGCGAATGCCATCACCACGGCGAACGCCAGAATGGCGCCCGTCAGCGCATAGAAGAGCCCCATCAGGGACGACCAATCACTCTTGAGCGTCGATTTCGTCTGCACGCTGGCCACGCCGGGTACGTTGTAGAGAGCCGATCGCACCTGTTGCTCCCGTCCAGGCGCGATGCTCAGATAGGCTCCGTTAATCGGATTGTCCGATCGCCCAGTCCATGCCTGCGCTTCACTCAGTGAGACATACCCGACCGAGCTAAGAAGCTCATCCACGGTCGCGCTGATCTGGAGTTGCCGATCACCAAACTGATTGGTGATCGTGACCTGATCGCCCGGCCTTACCTTGAGCGCATGTGCGATGGCAGACGTGAGCACGATCTGACCGTTGCCGAGGGCCGCTCCTTCGTCGATTCCGGATGGAAGCTGAAGCTGGTGCAGAGCCTGTCCCTGAGGGAGGGCAGTAAGCTGGATCTGCTGCTCCTGCCCATTGGCGCGAACCGTGGTGGGAAGCTGGAGAATGGGTTCGACCTTCGTGACGCCGTCGATCGCGGCAATCTGTTGCTGTACGCCCGAAGGCTCAATCGATGACAAGACCACGGTCTGGTCCCAACGTTCGACCACGTTGAAATGCCGGTTCGTCACGGCGCTCATCGAGTCGATGAGCGACCAGTCAGCCAGTACAAGGACAAACGCGAAGATGACGCCAAGACCAGTCGTCAGCGTGCGGCGCCGCCCGCGCAGGACGTTTCGAATCGATAGCCGCATCCAGACCGGCAACCAGGCAAGACGCTCGAAAAAGGCGGCCCGCCCGGAGATTCCGGTGGCGGCCGGGCTCGGACGCATCGCGCTGGCTGGCTCCAGCCGGGCGACCTGTCGGGTCGGTCCCCAGGCGCCGAGCACGCCCGCGACGACGCTGAGCAGGACACCCAGTCCGAGGATCTCGGGGTAGATGCGGGTTTGGACCAGTGGAATGCCGAGCTCGGTCGCATAGGCCGACGTGAGCGCGCGTTCCAGCGGTATCCCGAGCAGAATGCCGAGGAGCGCGCCGGCCAACGCGATGCCGACAGCTGTTGCCAGGTAGTGGAGTTCGATGGTCCGGGTGCGGTAGCCGAGTGCTTTCATCAATCCGATCTGCGGCTCCTGCGAGCGAATCTGCCGACCGAGCATCACGTAGAGCGAGGCGGCGGCCACCAGGAGGATGAGACCGGGCATCAGGATGGCGATCTCTCGGTAGCCGTCAAGGTCGAGGTGCAACGCAGCATTCGACGGTTGATCCTTGCGGAGCGTGGTGGATGTGATCCCATAGGGGGCCAGGACCGACTGAATCTGGTTGAGGGTCTGGCTGCCGTTTGCGCCCGGCGAGAAGCGCACGGCGACGTCATTGATCTGGCCTGCCCGAGCGCTGATCTGTTGCGCCGTTTCGAGTGGCACGAAGAGCACGCCGAAGGAGCGAGCCGACGGGATGGCATCCTGACGGCTCGAACTGACGATCAGGTACTCGGGGCTCGCGACGATTCCGGCGATCTGCAGCTGGACCGGCTGGCCACCGATGATGGCCGTGATGGTGCCGCCCGGCTTCAATCCGTAGACGTCAGCGAAGTGGGATTCAACCAGGACGGCATGAGCGGGCGCTGACGGAAAGTAGGCACCCTGCTCTACCAGGACGTCGTTGACGGCAGGATGCTGTGCTGCCGGGATGCCGATGACACGGCCCTGGACCACGGTCTCGCCGCCTGACTGATCGCTCCCTGGGACACGCACGCCGCCATCGATAATGAGTCGACCGGTCGCCGCCTCAACCCCCGGCACCTGCCGGATCTGGTCAATCGCGCTCTGCGGTGCACCGTTCAGCGCGAATGTAACGTCGGCGAACTTCAGTTGCTGGTAGGCGTTGTTATACGACGTCCCGAGGTCGCGGAAGGCGCCGATGAGGGCGATGAAGCTGGAGACGCCGAGCAGGGAAATGACGATCAGGGCCAGGCTCTGGGCGAAGGCACGGCGCAGGTCGCGGAAACTCTTCAGCAGGAGAATTGTCGGCATGGCGGCCTACCAGCTCAACTCAGCGACGGCGCGGGGCGCCGCCACCGTCTCGATCTCTACGATCTTGCCGTTCCGCAGTCGCACGATGCGGTCGGCCATCTGGGCAATGGCACCGTTATGCGTCACCAGCACGATCGTCGTCCCCCGCTGCTCGCTCAGGTCCCGAAGCACCTGCAGCACCTGGTGACCAGTCGTGGAGTCGAGGTTGCCGGTCGGCTCGTCGCACAGCATGATCGGCGGCTCGTTGGCCATCGCGCGGGCGATGGCGACGCGCTGCTGCTGGCCACCCGAGAGTTGGGCGGGGAAGTGATCGGCCCGCTCGGAGAGCCCGACCAGGTCGAGCAGGTCCAGTGCTCGCCGTCGCAGCGAGCCGTGCTGTTTGAGCGCCAGTGCGAACTCGACGTTTTCCGCCGCGGTGAGGGTGGGGATCAGGTTGAAGAACTGGAAGACGAAGCCGACCGAGTCTCGCCGGTAGCGGGCCATTTCATCCTCGTCGAATTGGCCGACATCCTGCCCCTGAATCAACACACGGCCCGAGGTCGGACGGTCGAGTCCGCCGATCAGATTGAGCGCGGTGGTCTTGCCACAGCCTGAGGGACCGAGCAGGACCACGAATTGCCCGTTGGGAATCTCGAGACTGAGGTTGTCGAGCGCGGTGACGGTCACCTCGCCCATCTGGTACTGCTTGGAGACCGAATCCAAATGAATCAGCGATGGTTGCTTCATAACCTGAACCCGTGACGTGGACCAGCCAGCTTCTAAACTGACTGGTCAGTCGATTGCCGCTCTCCGTACTTTAGAGTAGACTGACCAGTCAGTCAATACCCGGGAGGAATGTCTTTCTTCATCCGCCTTCCAGTCACGGCACGGAGAACGTTGGGATGACGAGTGTCGAGCAAGCATGACCTGACGAACGAGCGACGAGCCCAGATCTTGCGCGCGGCGGCGGTCGTCTTTGCGCGGAGTGGAGTCGACGGCGCCCGCATGGACGACATCGTGGCGGAATCGGGGCTGAGCAAGGGGACGCTCTACTGGTACTTCGACGGCAAACAGGAGCTCGCCATCGCGCTCGTCGACGAGGTCGTCGGCGCGCAGTACCAGCAGCTGCAGACCCTGCTGGAGAGCCCTGGAACGGTCGTCGAGCGACTTGGGATCTTCCTCGACAGCCATGCGCACATGATGAAACAACAGCCGATGCTTGGACCGCTGGGCATTGAGTTCTATGCGATGTCCGGTCGGATACCCCGAATCCGCGAGTACATCACACGCTACTACGACGAGTACGTCGGCGTCCTAACGCAACTCCTCGTGCAGGGGCAGGACCGCGGAGAGTTGGTCGTCGAGAATCCGAGCGCCCTCGCCTTGAATCTCGCCTGCCTGATCGAAGGCGCTCACCCTCCTCTGGGCGGTCGACCCCGAGCGCGTCGATCTTGTCCAGCAGTTCCGTGATGCCCTTGACGAGCCTCGTGCGCGGACGAGCGGCGAGCGACTAACGATCCCTCACAGCTCGTCTCTTCATGCACGGGGCGACGTGTCGCGCAACACAGACCCTGGCAAACGGCCGATGGATCGTGATTTACGGATGCTCGACGCGATTGCTCGGCTTCTGTCGCCAGCAGCGGCGGCTGCCCGAGCTTGAGGTAGCGACGCACGCTCATGCGGTTGCGGGCGTCGTCGGCCAGGCCGAGTAGTGCCAGGAGTTCTTCCTCGGTCGCGCCGTCGCGAGCCTGGTCGACCGCGAACGTGTCGCGGAGCGTTTGCGGAGAGACGCTGCGATCGAACCCCGCGTCCCGCGCGACGCGCTCGACCAGTTTGTTCATCGACTGCGGCAGAATGCCGATGACCGGTCCGTGCGCCTCTTCCTCTTCAAGCAACGTCTGATAGATACGGGTGAACTCCGGCGACGCGGCCAGACGACGCTCGCGTCCTCGGTGCCGCGGATTTTCGTAGTAAACGTAGATCACCGGTCGCGCAGGATCCGAGAAATCCAGATGCTCATGGCGGAGCTGAAGGACTTCAGCGCGGGAGAGCCCGAGTCGGAGCATGAGCCAGATGGCGGTGTGGGCACGGGTGCCATCGCGCGACGCGGCTGCCAGCAGTTGCTCCTGTTCCGCCGCGAAGAGTGGACGCGGCGTCTTGAGCGGAATATGTTCGGGGTAGAAATCGGCGCTCGGATCGCTCTCGAGGACGTGGACCTTCTCGACGAGGTATTTGAACATGCCGGAGACTGACGTTAGGCGGCGTTTGCGCGTCGACTTCGTGTTTGTGTCGTCCAGGAAGAGCGCGACGTCGCGGCGCTTGATCTCGCCGATCGGTTTGGGGCCGATCAGCAATTCGAAGACGGAGAGATCGTAGCTGTAGGAATTCACGGTGTTCTGTGGATGTCCAGATTGTTCAAGGTAGCGGCGATACCAGTAGCGCGCGACGTCCAACCCGGAATGCGGCGTGAGGTCGGGCATCACGGCAACGTGACCGCGCAGGCGGCCGTCGGGTCCGAGATCGAACAGGGAGGGCTGAACCGCCGAGCGGTCGCCGCGGCGCGTGTCGTCGTTCCCGCTCTGCTCTCGCGCGCTCATGCCGTACTCCCGACCGGGTACAGATCGTCCGGACACCTGAAGACTAGCGAACACCTGTTCGTATGTCAAGTTATGGCGCCGTCTGGTCGTCTGACCAGTGAACCGCGGCGACAGGGGTATGGATTCAAGAGGTGACGACGACCGTGCCGATCATCCCGTTATCCTCTTCGTTGATGCTGAAGTACGTGTATTCGCCAGGCGTATTGAACTGGTGCGACCAGGTCTGTCCGGGCGGGATCTCAGCGGAACTCCAGGCCGGGGCTCCATCCGGCAGCTTGACGTCTGACGGTTTCTGCGCCCTCGATGGATCACACGTCGCGGTGTGCGGGGAGGTGTCCTTGTTGTACCAGACGATCGAGTCGCCAACCGGAATCGTGATGCTGCCAGGGGTAAAGTGGCCGATATCAGTGATGTTGACGGTGTGGTGATGATAGGGCTCCTCGGCACAGGCGGCGAGGGCCACCATGCCCGTTCCGCCGGCAATGGCGCCGAGTGATAGCCGCAAGAAGGCTCGGCGCGACATCTCGCGCGCAGATAGTCCGACCATTCGCCCCAGTCCTGTCATCCGACTGTCCTCCGTCTCGAGATCCCCACTACCCCATGATCTTGTTGGGGTGTTTGAAGTACCGCTCCACCATGGCATCACCGGTCCGGTACGCCAGAGCGCAGAGGGCTCCGGTCGGGTTCATTCCAGGGTTCTGTGGATAGAGGCAGGCACCGGTCACGAAGACGTTTGGCGTGTCCCACACCTGCCCGTAACTGTTGGTGACCGAGTTTCCCGCATCTGTTCCCATGATCGCCCCGCCGGTGAGGTGCGTGCTCTGATACTTGTGAATGTTGTATGGGTCGAGTTTGAGCGTGTACTTGGTCGGCCCGCTTGGGTTCATCTGCTTCATGATCTCCTGGCCCTTTTGCGCGATGAACTTGTACATCGCGTAGTCGTTCTTGTGCCAGTCGAACGTGAGCCGCAGCAGCGGTAACCCGTACTTGTCCTTGTAGGTCGGATCCAGATCGTAGAACTGGTCGTCGTACGGCAGGCTCTCGCCCTGCATCAGGATGTCGGCCGTGCTGTTCCAATGATCACGCAGCGCGGTTTTGAAATCCGTTCCCCAGGTCTTTCCGTTGCCGTAGGGGTAGTCCTGCGCGGACGTCAGCGGATCGCGTTCACCGAGGGTCGCGAAGATCATGGCCCCGCCGACGAAATCGACGTTGCTGTGATCAAAGTTGTCCCCATTGAAGTCGAAGATGACGTTCTGCGTCGACGTGTTGCCCATCCAGAGGTTGAATTTTCGACCGGGGAAGATGCCCGTGGCGATGGTGTGCCAGTGCTGATAGGTGTAGTTCTGTCCAACGAGTCCGCGATCGTTACCGACGCCATTCGGGTGCTTGTCGCTTCGCGAGAGCAGCAGCGAGCGAACGTTCCCGGGGGTGTAGGCGGACGCGATGACCACATCGGCCGGCTGCTCCTGCTCTTGCTCGTTCTCGTCCAGGTAGGTGACTCCGGTCGCCAGTCCGTCCGCCCCCGTGTTGATCTTGGTCACATATGAGTTGGGTCGAATCTCGTAGCGACCAGTGGCCAGTGCGGGCGGCAGGTGCGTCGTCTGGGCACTCGACTTGGCGTCAACTTCACAGCCAAAGCGCGTGCAGTAGCCGCAGTAGAGACAGCCACTACGCTGGTTCCCGAGCGGGTCTTTGTACGCTTGAGACAGGATTCCAGCGGGTTGCGGGAAGGGATGATAGCCGAGTTCGGTACTGGCTTTCGCAAACATTTCGGATGGGATGGTCCGCACCAGCGGCGGGAGCGGATACGGGCGACTCCGAGGACCCTCGAAAGGGTTCCCCCCTTCAATGATATTTCCGTTGAGATTGCCCGCCTGGCCCGAAGCGCCGACGTCGTATTCAAACGCGTCGAAATAGGGTTCGAGTTCGTGATAGCTGACGGGCCAGTCCTGAATCCGGTTCCCCTCCGGTAGTTTGTCCTTGCCGTATCGTTCGATATAGTGCGTGCGGTAGTTGAAGTCGCTCGGCATGAAACGCCAGAGCATGCCGGACCAGTGGACCGCTGATCCGCCAAGGCCGGATCCAGGATTGAATGACCCGTACTGCCGGAGCGGCAAGGTCGGGCGCGTTGGGATTTGGCCGCCATGTCCAGGTCATCTGCTCGAGATCGACCATCATGGCGTGACGCACGTGATAGCGAAGTCGATCGTGGTCCATCTCGAAGTCCGGCTTGGCCCAGCGGATTGGACCGCGCTCAAGAGAAACCACGTGATAGCCGGCCTTGGTCAGTTTCCAGGCCAGGATTGCGGCCGTCCATCCGGCACCAATCGTGACGACGTCCACTTTCTTCTGGCGCGCCATGCGCCCTCCCTCCTCGAATTGCCGCGCTACGGCTGTTTGACGTGTGATCCACTGACCGGCAGAATGACGTGTGGATTCACCGGCTGCCCGGGCTGGAACGGCATCATGTCGGCCATTCCTTCGGCCGGCCGATAGAAATTCTCGTTGTGGATGTCTTCCGCGGTGTATGCGCGCTGCACTCCCGGATATCCGATGAGGTTCCAGCCGACGTAGTTCCGATTCCCGCCATAGAGCGGATCGCTGAACATGCCCTGGATCGTGTGATCGCGAACGAGCTTGAAGAAGTCCTTCGCCGTTGGGTGATCGAAGTTGCTGGCATCGCCACTCTCGAGCGCTCCGACGAGCTGATCCTGCTGATCGCTGCTGAGATCGGCGAAATTTGAACCGAACTTCGAGTTGGCGAAACCGTCGAGCGATTTCAACCCGGCGCGGTAGATCTCACGCATATTTAGCTGCGACTGAAAACCGTAGCGGTCGATCTGGTCCTTCGCGACCCAGACGACGCTGTGATCCGGCGGTGACGATGGGGGGCTGCTGCCCTGGTACGTCTCCGCGAATGGGCCGTGCATGTAGGCTGGCTCACCGAACCCGCCCTGATTCGAGGCAAGCATGAAGTCGATGTAGATGACGACTCCGGCCTCATGCGCTCCAGGATCGCTCGAACTCCCCGGGATTATGCGACTGGTCAGGGCGTCCACGGTCTGCGCCTCGTGCGTCGAGAAGAACCGGCCGACCCCCGTCGGCGACTGGTCTGGAGCCGGTTGGACGCTGGGGTAGTTGAGTTCGCTCGGATTTGGCGTCCTGGGCGTCGGTGTTCCGGAACTTGCCGCGAGATTGGGAGAATCCGAGTTGTGGTTTTGGGTGACGCTGCAGGCATCCAGCAATGATCCGGCTCCTGCGGCCGCCAGCACAGCGCCGGCGCCCTTCAGAAGATTCCGGCGAGATACCGGGCGCAGCCTGATTACCTCACGGCCGCTCTGCGCTCCTGTGATCCTGGCTCGTTTCCACTCATTCGAAATTCCTCCTTGTGTAGACCGGACTGACTGCGTGCTCACCTCAGCGTGTAGAGGTATGCCGCGATGTTCTTGGCATCCTGTTCCGACACGCCCATGTTTGGCATGGCGACGCCCTGAATCACGCCTTGCGGATCGCGTATCCAGCGGATCAAGTTGTCCGGCTCGTTCGGCAGGAGCCCCGCCACGTACTGGCGCTTCGAGAACGCGGTAAGCGGCGGGCCAACAGTGCCGTTTGCGCCGGAGACGCCGGGAATCACATGGCACGAGGCGCATCCATACTCCGTCATCGCGGCTTTCCCAGCCGATGGGTCGCTGCCGGGGATGGCTTGATCGGGGTTTGCCGGTGTGTTTGATGGAGTCAGGTCACAGCCCGTTCCGATCAGCAGTGCGATGACGACCAGTGACAGTGCCAGCGCGTAGTACGAGGCGGATCTCCACTTTCGATCAACCACGGGGAACCCCCTCCTTGGCTCCGATGTCTTCGATCTCTGCGTTCTCATGGCTGTGCGACGTTTCGCTCGGTCGTCGCACCACGGCGGGCGACCAACGGATAGACGAGACGGTCCTCCTCGCGATCACCCTCGTGGAACCAGGAGCCGAGGATGCCGAGCGCAACCGCGATGAAGATGATCCCGCCGGGAATCCACATGATCAGCCCAGCGAGCTGCTGATCTTCGAGCGGAGTGAATCCCCAGGCGCGGTGAGTGACGCGTAGACCGGGTACCAGGTCGAGGACGAAAACGTCATCAACGCCCCGAGCACGCTCCCCTCCATCATCGCGACGCCGAGCAGCGCGACGGCGCTTCCGACCGGGCGGTGATGGCGCCGGTTCGGCTGAATGACGGCCCACCAGAAGATCACGCCAATTCCGAGAAACGACATGTGCTCCAGCGCATGGATGCCGTCGTTGCGGATCGCCGCCTGGTAGAGCGGTGGCATATGCCACGTCAGGAACACCAGGCTGAACAGCGTCGCCGCGGCCACCGGCTGGGTGATCGCGCTCCAGCTCCGCGCGAGCCAATGCTGCCGGTGCCAGGTTCTTCCGATCGATGTACGGAGCTCGTGCGGCAACGCCCACACCAGCGCCGGGAGTGGTCGCGCCAGAACGAAGAGGGGCGCGCAGACCAGGATCAGAATCAAGTGCTGGACCATGTGCATCGAGAGAAGATCGTCGGCGATCGCGTCCACCGGTGACACGAGGGCGACGAAGAGCGTCAGCAGCGCGGCGACAAAGGCTCCGCTTCGCCAGATCGAGATCCCTCGCCCGCGGCCGGCGCGTCGCCATACCCGGGAGACTCCTCGGGCATACAGCGTGAGTAAGAACAGCAAGGGTACGACGACGAACGGATCCCAGGTCCACGTACGCCACGCCTGGCTTGGGCTCAGCGCGCCGCCCGCATGCGCGGAAACGGGAACTGGCTGCGAGTGCCAGGGCCGCAACGAGCCCGAGTACCACCAGCGTCGCGTGCCGTGCCGCGCCGCTCGTGCTTCGTTCTGGTGCGATTGCCTAGATGAACTGATGACATGATGACAGGTAAAAGACTCCGAAATCTCCCATAATGATCGCGAGACCGAACAGAACACTCATGATCAGCCCCGAGATCCCGAGAAAGCCGCTCAAGCCCCAATTGGTGGCTTCAGACGTGTCATCGCCAACTCCGGCGGCGCTCCATGCCCACCAGCCCACGACGCCAGCGGCGATCGTTAGAGCGAGCAAGATCGCGGTCGATATGTTGAGCCAGAGATTGACGTTCGACATCCTGGCCTGGCAGAACCAGGATTCCAGGAAGTAGTTCAGAAGCAGATGAACGCCCCATGCAGTGGCTGGCGTGAAGAAGGCAAACCACAGCCAATACGACGGAACAGACCGGCGCTCGTCGACTGGTTTCTCATCGATGTACTCTCGGCTCCGTTCGCTCATGAAAGCACCCTCGGCAGGAGATAGAGTGACGGAAAGATCGCCAGGACCCAGATGGCATCCACGAAGTGCCAATAGATCGCAATGTTCTCGACGGCGAGGTGTCGCCGCTCTGAGAAGTACCCCAGCCAGGCCTGTATGAGACGTAGATGATCAACAGCAGGCCGAGCGTTACGTGGAGCCCATGCAGGGCGGTGATGGTGTAGAAGAGCGAGCCGTACGAATTACGTGCGAAGACCGAGTCTTCCCTCGAGTACTCCCAGACCTGAAGGGCGATGAAGGTGGCTCCGAGGAGGAAGCTCAACAGTAACCCGAATCGCAGCGCTGTCTGATCTCCCTTTCGAATGCCGTGCGTCGCCCAGAACATTGGAACACTGCTGAGAATGAGAACGCAGGTCATCGCGATCGGAATCGGCAAGTCTGGAAGTTTGGTTCCGTCCGGTGGCCAGACAGGTTGTCCTGATCTCAGATAGAAGTAGCTGGCGATGAGCGAGGCAAACAGCGTGAATTCGGTGGCGAGCAGGAAAATCATGCCCCACCAACCCGGAGCGCTTGCCCCCGACGTTTGCTTTGGAAGTGTTTCGAAGCGAATGCTCTCGCTCGCGGTCATACCAGTTGCTCCTTCGTTGGCCAGAACCAGGCGGCTGCCGACAACAGCGTGAGGGCGACGCCGATCGCCGTGATGACGACGCTCGTCAACAGCAATCCGATGAAGATCAACGAGAGAGAGAGCGCTGCTACGAGTGGGATGAGCGTGTCTTCCGGCGTCTTGACCAGCGAGCTTGGGCTGGCGCCCACCACGCTGCTGCCAATAGTCACCCGCTCTTCGTCCAGAAATTGGCCCGATAGCTTCAGAGTGTGGATCCCACAGCGGATAGCGACCCACGACATCCGGGATCTGAACGAAGTTGTAGGGTGGTGGGGGCGATGAGGGTGCCCACTCGAGCGTACCGGCGTTCCAGGGGTTGTCCTCCGCATCGGCGCCGTTCGACGAGGCTGTGCCAGGCGTTGATCATGAAGACGAGGATCCCGAGTCCCAGCACAAACGCGCCGACTGTCTCGACCTGATTCAACGGGCCCCATCCGAGTCCGGATGGATAGGTGTAGACACGCCGGGGCATGCCCCACAGCCCGACCAGGTGCATCGGGAAGAACGTCAGGTTGAATCCGACGAAGATCAGCCCGAAGCCCAGTATCCCCATGCGTTCGTCGAGCATCTTGCCGGTGATCTTGGGATACCAGTAGTGGAGGGCGCCAAAGACCGGGAAGAGTACGGCGCCACCGAGCAGCACGTAATGGAAATGCGCGACGACGAAGTAGGAGTCGGTCACCTGCTGATCGAATGGCACCGCGGCGAACATCACGCCGGACAAACCGCCGATGACAAACGTGATAAAGAAGCCCATCACGTAGAACATCGGCGTGCGCCAGACGATGCGGCCGCGGAACATCGTCGTGATCCAGGCAAAGATCTGGACCGCCGAAGGGATGGTGATGACCAGGCTGGCCGCGGCGAAGAACGTCATCGAAATCTGCGGGCAGGCCGACCGCGAACATGTGGTGGACCCAGACTCCGAACCCGATGATGCCAGTCGCGACGGTCGCCAGCGCGACGTAGGTGTACCCGACCAGAGGCCGCTGAGAGAACGTTGGCACCATCATCGAGATCATGCCGATGGCCGGCAGGAAGATGATGTAGACGTCTGGGTGTCCAAAGGTCCAGAACAGATGCTGCCAGAGGATGGGGTTGCCGCCTCCGGAAGGATAAAAGAAGTCCGCCCGGCCGATGTGCTCCAGGCTCAGCATGATGTTTCCGGCGGT
The DNA here is from genome assembly GCA_963728335.1 of uncultured Chloroflexia bacterium. Taxonomy (GTDB): domain Bacteria; phylum Chloroflexota; class Chloroflexia; order Thermomicrobiales; family Thermomicrobiaceae; genus CALAGB01. The sequence continues at coordinate 155,304 of CAVSJP010000002.1, read as the reverse complement.
CAGCGGCGGATAGGCAAAGATGACGGCGAATGACGTCACCAGGATGTTCCACGCAAACAGCGGCATCCGGTTGATCGACATCGTCGGCGCGCGCAGTTTGAAGATGGTGACAATGAAGTTGATCGCTCCGGCGGTTGTCGAGATCGTCAGGAAGATGAGTCCGAGCGTCCAGAACAGATCGTTCATGCCGTCATAGAGCGGACCGGCCAGTGGGGTGTAGTTGAACCACCCCGCGTCCGGTGCCTGCCCGACGATGAAGCTCGACCACATGAAGAGCCCGGCGAAGAGGAAGACCCAGTAGCTGAACGCGTTGAGACGCGGGAACGACATGTCACGGGCGCCGATCATCAGGGGAATCAGGTAATTCCCGAGTCCGAACTGAATCGGCGTCGCGACGAGAAAGATCATCGTCGTGCCGTGCATGGTGAACGCTTGGTTGTAGGCCTGGGCCGATAGAAAGGTGTTGTTCGGCTGCCAGAGCTGGATACGCATCAACACCGCGGTCACGCCGGCCGTGAGGAAAAACAGGAACGCGGTGGCGATATACCGTCGCCCGATGGCCTTGTGGTCGACCGTGCTGAGCCAGGCGACCAGTCCCGCCGGAGTCTCCCACATCTTCTCGAGTCGTTGAGCCGCCGTCGCTGCCATCGATGTCTCCCTATTTCAACGTCTGCAGATAGGCCAGAAGCGCCTGCAAATCAGGTCCAGTCAGGCTGGTCGGCGGCATCTTGTTGCCGGGCTTTATGACCTGCGGATTTTCGATCCAGCCGAGGAGGTTTCCGGGGGTGTTGGGCAGCGTTCCTGCTGCGAGCGTGTCACGGCTCATCAGGTGCGTCAGATCCGGGCCGATCTTCCCGGAGGCGTTGGTTCCCTTCACGGTGTGGCAGTAGACACAGGCGGATCCCAGGAATACCTGCTCACCACGCAACACCACTGGGTCGTGCCCGGTCGGTATCGGCGGAGTCTTCTGTTGATCCGCGACCCAGCTGTCGAACTGGGCTTGAGGTTGGGCGACGACCTCGAACGCCATATGCGCGTGACCGACGCCGCAGAATTCGGCACACTGACCGCGATAGACGCCCGCTTTGTCGGCTTCGATCCAGGTCGTGTTCGACACGCCGGGGATGACGTCCATCTTTCGCTGCAGTTCGGGCACCCAGAAGCTATGGATGACGTCGGCCGACGTGAGAGTGACGCGTACCGGCTTGCCAACCGGAATGTGTATTTCGTTCGCCGTAGTGAAGTTGGATTCAGGGTAGTGAACTTCCCACCACCAGTCATGTCCGATCACTTCGACGGTGAATGCGGGAGGTGAGGCGGGGGCGGAGAGTGCGTTCATCGCCGGTAGGATGGCTGCGGCAAAGACGACGACCAGGATGATCGTTGGGATGACGGCCCCACTAATGATGACAATCGCATTGCTACCCGCGGGGTCTACGTCGTCCGAGCGTCGCCATACGCGAGGTCGGATGACGGCCAGGAAGAGATAGATCAAGAAGAGAACGTAGACGCCAACCGACACCCAGAAGAGGACCCACCAGAGTCCGGCTACGCGTTCGGAGCCACGGCCATGGGGATTGAGACTCGACTGAATACCGCCACAGCCACTGAGCACGAGCAGGCCGAGTACGAGGAAGAGTCTCTCGACGACCCGGCGTACGATCCTGGTGCTCGCATGCTGAGGGTGCCGCAGCTCTCCACGAACCATGTACGTCTCCTTGCCAATGCGCGGGTCGCACGTGTGTCGATGCTCCTGTGGCGGTGCGGGGTGGTGACTGAAAGCCGGTTAGGACAACCGATCCAGCACGAGCACAAATGGCGTGCGCATATTCCATTCAGCGAGCGTCACAAATCACCGATGGTTGCAACTCTGTAACAGAGGATAGTTGAGCTTCGGTCTGCTCGTTTGGCTCGTCCATATTCGGCGATGAGGTGGTCGCGAACACCGGTCAGGCGTGCGCGAAGGCCACGGAGCCCGTCATTCTGCGCGGTCGCGATGGAGGTTCGAGGAGTCCACGGCGAGGGTATCAGGGTACAGAGAAGTGGTGGGTATCCTGTAGGTGAACACTTGCTAACGATGTCGTAACGGAATCTAAATCAGTGGGACAACGGAGGTGCCCCACGTAGTTAACGTGCGAGCATTATCTTTGCGAGCTGCTGGCGGCGCGCAGAGCCTGTTCAGCGGCGGCGATGATCTCCCCGGCCGATGTCCCGTCGGTCGGGAAGCTGGCGACGCCGAAGGTGATCGCCGGAATCGGGTAGGGCCGACGTAGCTCCGCCAGCGCCTCGCTTATCGACTCGACCCGCGATCGAACGAGCGGACCCGGTATGCGCGGCACGAGGAGCGCGAACTCGTCACCGCCGTAGCGAGCGACGGTGTCTCCTCCCCGGACCTTGAGTTTCAGCACCTCAGCGATGTCTTTCAGCACCTCGTCGCCGATCGCGTGCCCGTGTGCCCGGTTGATCGTCCGCAGTTCGTGTACGTCGATGATCGCGATGCCGAGCTTGCCCGCGGTCATCTTGACCCGGCTCACCTCTTCCTCGAGCCGCTGGTAGAACTCACGATGGTTGAGCAGCCCGGTGAGCGGATCGCGATTACCGTTGTGTTTCAGCCGGTCGTGCAGGTGGGCGACCTGTATGGCCTGTGCGACGTACGTTGCGACGATCTCGAGCACGTGCTGATCCGACGGCGAGTAGGCCACCGGCTCCGGATGTTCGAGTGACAATACGCCCGCGCAGTGTCCGTCGACGAGCAGCGGAACCGCGAGAATCGAGCGCATCAAGCGGTGGCGGGTCGTCATGTAGCGTGGGTCCTCGAGGACGTCCGGAACGTTCTGCGACATACCGTGCGCCGCAACCCAACCGGGGATCCCCTGTCCGCGCGGGATGGTCACTGCCTGCTGGCGCTTCTGATTGGCGATCGCCACCAGATCGCCGCTTACTGAGTCCTGCGCGTAGATCTCGCAGACCGAATCCGGGAATTCCGTGTTCATCAGCTCGTTGAGCCGGTGCAGGAAGCGATCGAGGTCGACCAGCGCTCCGATCTCGGTCGTGATGCGCTGGAGCAAGCCGAAGCCACGGGCCTCGGCTCCGACCACCCGCTTGAGTCGCAATTCCCTGGTCATTGCTCGCGATGCGACCCGCGAGAGCGGACCGATCCCGCCGGCTTTGACGATCGTCAAAAACGCATCGACCACGTTCGGATGGAAATGGGTTCCGCTGCACTGGCGGACTTCGTCAATGGCCTGTTCCAGTGTGCGAGCGCGCCGGTAGGGACGATCGGACGTCATGGTGTCGAAGGCATCGGCCAAGCCGACGATCGCAGCGCCGATCGGAATGTCGCTGCCGACAAGTTGATCCGGGTAGCCGCGCCCGTCATACCGTTCGTGATGATGGCGTACGAGTGGGACGACGGCGGCCAGCGCCGGATTATCTCCCAGGATGCGCGCACCGAGATCTGGATGCCGCTGCATCATGGCCCATTCGTCGGGCGCCAGGACGTCCGGCTTCTGAAGCACGCGATCAGGAATTCCGATCTTGCCGACGTCGTGGAGCAGCCCCGCCAGTTCGATGACCTCAGTCTCGCTGGCAGACAGGTGAAGTGCCTCGGCAATCTGCCGGCTGTAGGTCGCGACCTGCCACGAATGATTGTGCGTGAACGGATCCTTGGCATCGACCGCGGCAGCAAGTGACTCGACCGTCGCGCGGTAGAGGTCCTGCGAGCGGTCGGCCAGGCGTGCCCGGTCGAGCGCGCTTGCGACCTGATTACCGAGGACCTCAAGGAAAACGATGTCGTCCTGATCCGCGCCGCCCGCTTCGGTATGAAACACGGTCAAGGTTCCCAGCAGGTGTTCGTCACCGGCCAGCAGCGGTATGGACCAGACCGAACGGAAGGTGAGGTTGTCCTCATCGATATGCCAGACTGACGTCCAATCCGAGTCCGATTTGACGTCCTCGATAACCACCGCGCGTCGCCGCTGTGCCGCCATGCCACAGGGTCCAGCACCGACCACCGGGTGGGCGTTGGCCGTAACAAACGGAAGGGGCATGCCATACGCGGCTGCCATCACCAGGCGGTCGGAGTGTTCCTGATACACGTGCAGCGTTGCCTTGCCCGAGCCGCATGCTTCGGCGGTAATCTCGACTGCGATCTCAGCCATCGCCTGCTGGGTCGATGCCCGGTTCAGGCGATCCGCCAGGTTACGCACCGTTGCCAGAACCCGCGCCTGTCGCTGTTGTAGCTCGGTCATGGTCCGCTGGCGTAGGGTCGCGGCCATCACACTGGCAAATTGCCGGGCATCGGCCAGTTCGGACGTTGTGAACCGGGGATTGCTGGAGCGGAACAGCGCCAATCGGCCGAGCCGGTTCTCGCCGTGCTGAATCGGCACGACCAGCGGTGCATGGAATTGGCGCACGAACGGCTCAAGGATCGCCGGACGGCTCTCACCCTGCTCCGAATCGCTTCCCAACGCCGTCTCCACCAGTAGCTCCGTGACAGTCTCGTACTGGGTCAGCGCCCGCACGAGCCGCTCGAACTCAGGTGTTCCCATCACGACACAGCGCTCGTGAACCGGGAAATCGCGTCGATCGATCAGGACGAGGGCGCCATCCGCCTGGACGATCTCGGAGCCGATCGCGAGCACATCGCGTAGCACGGTCGCGACGGGCTCTCCCGCCAGCATGGCCGTCATAACGCGAGCCCACCCACGCCACTGGTCGCCACTCGTCCGAGCTTCAGGAGTCCGCAGCATCTCGCCGGCGGCGAGCCCGAGCGCATGTGCCACTCGCTTGATCGCGCTGTGCGTGTCGGGGTCGAGCTTCATCAGCGTATTGTCGAACAGAAGGACAGCGCCGACCCAACGGCCTTTGGTCGCGAGCGGGTAGAGTTGAATCGCACGCACTGGCGCGTTGGCCAGCAACCCGCTGGCGGCCGCGCTCAGATCCGGATCGGGACTGATCATTGCTGATCGGGTTGACCTCGGTCTTGAGACTGTGACGTATCTCTTCATTCGCAAGGAGGTCGACCAGCCAGGACGCGGTTGCCGAGGCAAACTCGTTGACCGGATGATTGATCGCCAGTACCGGTGCATGATCTCGCTCGGAGACAACCACGGCGCAACCGACATCGAACGTGCTCGACAGGGCGATGGCAGCCGCGTGAAAGAGATCAGGGATCGTAATCGACTCGGCAATGGCGCTCTGGACCGACGCGATGAGTTGCGAATTGGCGTCCGGAGCTGCGCCCCGGACGAGCCGGGTCACCCGTTCGAACGAAGGCGCCGTCTGTGCCGCGAGGAGCGACAGGAGCGTTGATTCGGCCGTCGACGTCGTGGGAATCCGGAATGGCTGCATTGAATCTGAGGCGACCGAACCTGCGACGTTCTCAGAGGCGCCGGTGGGCACTCCATTCGGCGCCGGCATGGCACCATGAGTTGAAGCCGATCCGAGGAGTTCCCCAGTGCGGAGGGGTCGCGGCAATTCACTCCGCTGCATGAGGTACCTCCACGATGGTCCGGGTCGAGTATCGCGACGAGGAGCATTTGATGATCGACGGGGCGGGCGCATTCCACCGGCCACAGCTCGCCGCGGTTGACGTGGAGGCGAGCACCGAGATCGAGGTCGCGAAGTACCTCAGTACGTCGTTCACCGTGATTTGGTAGGCTGAATTCCTCGACATTCCTGACTTCCACCCGCGAAATACACGGAGCCCACGTTCGTTCGCGTGTTACTCCGTAAGCGACCGTGGCGATCTGATGTCTCCGAGTATCGGTCCTTTCCTGGGACCTTCGTATGAGAAGGTAGTCTCATTTGCGACAGGACCATTGACTCGGATCCTCCGCAGGACTGGAACGGGGTGCTCCGATTGACGATCATTGCTCGTTGGGCGAACGTTGTTTGACCGCGTACATCGCGGCATCCGCGTGGGCGACGAGTTCGGTCGGCCTGCTGCCATCATCCGGAAAACTCGCGATGCCCCACGAGACCTTCGGTAGTGGGCTCACCGCGGAAGCGGCCAGCATGTCTTCTTCGATCGCCTGCATCCGGCGCTCTATAATCTCGCGCGTTGCGCCCGGCATAATGATCGAGAATTCGTCGCCGCCGTAGCGTGCAACCGCGTCCCCGAGGCGGACCGAATGGCTGAGGATCGCGGCCAATCGCCGGATCACGTCATCACCCCACACGTGCCCTCTTGAATCGTTGATCATCTTGAAATCATCGACGTCGATGATCGCGACCGAGAGAATGTCGTTGGTCCGCGTGGCACGCTCGACCTCGGCTTCGAGGGTACGGTAGAACGCACGGTGGTTGAGCAGCCCAGTCATCGAATCAATGTCGGTCTCCTGCTTGACCCGGCTGTGGAGCTCCGCCACTTGAATCGCCCGGGCAACGTAGGACGCGACAGTCTCCAGTACCTTCTCGTCGGTTCGGGAATACGCGGAGACTTCGGTGCTCTCGAGATTGATGACCCCGACGCAGAGGTCGTCCAACAGCATCGGGATAACCAGCTCCGAGCGCATTGAATCATCGCCGGGCGGCACGTAGCGCGGGTCTTCCAGCACGTTCGGTACGTTCTGGGTTTTGTGGTGCTCGGAGACCCAACCGACAATGCCGCTGTCGAGTTTGATGAGATAGACGCCGTTCTGTTCTGCCGATTCAGCGGTGGTGTCTGAGAAGACGATGAAGTGAGATCGCTGGTCGTCCCTGATCAGGATCTCGACGAGCGAATCGGGAAACTCCGCTGCGATGATCTCCTTCAGGCGGTTCAGGAAGCGCTTGATGTCAATGAGTTCGCCGACCTCGTTCCCAATGCGCTGCAACAGGCCAAATGCGCGCGCCTCGGCTCCGATCCAGCGGTGAAGGTCCAGGTCGCCGGTCTTGGCGGGCGGGGGGACTTCGACGCGTATTGACCCCGATCGAATTGCCTCGGCGAACAGGTTGACCACGGCTGCATCGAACTGCAGATCGCCCAGGTTCTCGAGGGTTGTCAGCGCGCGTTCGACGGTCCACGGCGTCTGGTACGGGCGGCCGGTCACCAACGTGTCGAAGGCCTCGACCACCGAAATAATGCGTGCTCCGAGTGGGATGTCTCTCCCCACGAGGGCGCTGGGATAACCGGTTCCATCGGAGCGTTCGTGGTGGTGCCGTATCAACGGGGCAATGCGCGTTAGGTCCGGGAATCGCTCCGCGATGGACGCACCGATTTCGGGATGTCGTCGAATCAGATCCCAGTCGTCATCGTCGAGTGCTCCAGCCGCCTGAAGTACGCGGTCGGGAATGCCGATCTTGCCGACGTCGTGGAGGAGGCCGGCTGTTTCGATCAATCTCACGTCGTCCGCCGCGAGCCCCATCCGTTCGGCGATGTCACGACTGTAACGCGCCACCCGGCGAGCGTGATGGCGGGTAAAAGCGTCGCGGGCGTCGACCGCATCGGCGATTGCCGTGGCGGCGGACCAAGCCAGCGAGCGCTCACGCTGGCCCAGGAGAGCACGTTGGATGGCGCTGGCGGCATGCTCGAGAATCTGGCGAATGAGGGTCATGCGAATCTGGTGATCGGCCTGCTGGTCGTGCCAGTAGCAGGTCACGAGTCCCAGCGTGTCGCCCGCGTCCGTCTGGAGCTGGAAGACGGTAAAGAACCATTCGGCGGGCTCGTTGCTTGGGTCCAGTGCGCCAGGTTCGGCGATGCGGTCAGCGTAGGTGCCGTCGCGAATCGGAATCGGCCCACGGCGTGCGATCGATTCGAGATTCTGGTTCGCGTTGAAGAGTTCGATCTCGACCGCGGTTGCCCGCGTGCTGGACACCATGGCGTCGGCGATCGTGTCAGCGATGCCGCTGAGGCTGGCCGAAGCGTTCAACTGGCGCGAAACGCCGAGGAGCCAGGCAAGCGCCCGTTCGTCGAGCGGACCTTCACTCCATCGCCGCACATGCCGGAGCGTCGGCGCGACCGCGCCCAGACTGACGTTGTCGACACGTGTGAGTTCGGTCGTGCCACGTATGGCTCGTTCCTGATAGAGCCAGAGATCGCCGATTAGCGAAGCGGCGCTCGTCACCCGGAGGCGGCGCCACGTGGTGCGAGGCGTCGAGCCGCGTGCCGCGCGATTCCGATTGTCGTCAGTAGCCGGCGTGATGGCGTCGCGGATGATGTCGAAGACGGCGGCCGAAAAGCCAGGTGACGCGTCGGCGTTGAACCAGCCTGTGATGCGCGGCACGCGCGACGGTGGTCGCACGAGCATTGAGCCCTCCGCGGCCGCGACGCTCGTCGAAACGCCCGTCAGCGAGCGGATGATCACGTCGACGTCGCCGTCGTGCTTGTCCGGTGATGGAATGGAACCCGGAGTATTCATGGCCTGATGCACCAGATCACGTACGTCCTCAACGAATCCCGCCTCGTCATGTCTGTGAGCGGGAAGAGTGACCATAGCGTACTGGCCCCGTTCTATTGACTGTATAGGAATCAAGTCCGAAATCGGCGTAGGAGTTCTCAGCGCCTCAGACGTCCGATGCAAACCTGAATCGTCGGGTCATCTCGCGAATTGCGACGTTTTTCGGATAGCGTTTGGGGCTCGGACAAGGCACTATTGGGCGTACCTGTGCGAACGGAGGAACGGTGCCGCAACGCCAGCAATCGAAAATCGAACGGCTGAAGGAGCGAGCGAATCATTTCCCGCGCTCGTTGTGGCTGCTCGCGTTTGCAAACCTGGTCCTCTTCACCGCGCGTGGCATGACCATCCCATTTCTGGTGATCTACTTCGGACAGATTGTTGGTCTCGGGGTTGGCCTGGTCGGCGCCGGTATCGCTGCCAGTTCCATTGTCGGTGTTGCGTTCACGCTGATTGCGGCCGGAACGATCGATCACTTCGGCGCGCGCACCATGCTCATCGTCACCATTGCCGGGACGGCGCTGACGACGGCATTCTTCCCGGTTTCGACCACGCCGGTCCTGTTCTTCGGGATCATGATCCTGCAGGGACTGTTCACGCAGCTCTACTGGCCGTCGTCGGACGCGCTGGCGACGTCGCTCGTCCCGGTCTCACAGGCCGGCGAGATGTTCGCCATGCTCCGTGTTGCGAGCGCGCTGGGTATTGGCGCCGGCGGCCTGATCGGCGGCCTCATGGTCGTCGGAGGAGGTGAAGGGCAGTACCGGCTCCTCTATCTGACCGCGGCAACCGGCGTCGGCCTGGCTGGTCTGCTGGTCTTTATTCTCGTGCGCAGTCCACAGCGGACCGCGAGTCAAGTCGTGGCCGGGAACAGGACCAATGCTGGAAGCTGGCGAGATGTCCTGGCCGACCGGCGCTTCATGTACAGCCAGGTCGTGATGTTCATCCTGCTGGCGGCCTTCACCCAGCTGCAAGTCAGCGCGCCACCCTACCTACGGGCCCAGGCTGGGATCGATGAGGCGGTCATTGGGCTTCTCTTTACCATCAACACCGTCATCGTCGTCATCGCCCAGCTGTGGGTCGCCAGAAAGGTCGCGCGTCTGGGCCGGGGCGTTACCCTGGCTGCCGCGGCAGCGTTCTGGGCGGTCGCCTATCTGATGATCGGGTCCAGTCCGTGGCTGGGCATTCTGCCGTTCGCCGCCATCGTGGTCTACACAGCTGGAGAGATGATGTTCATGCCGACCTCAGGCGTGATCGTGGTCGAACTCGCGCCGGAGCACCTGCGCGGCCGCTATCTGGCCTTCAGTAGTGTTATCTGGGGCACGTCATGGGGTCTCTCGTCGTGGGCGAGTGGATCCGTGCTCGGATCGGCACACCCGATCCTGCTCTGGCCCGCCCTGATCGGCGTGCTGGCGATCGGCGCGCTCGGCGGTATTCTCTTCGACCGGAGCTACACCATGCCGGCTGTGGGTGCCACGACCATTTCGACGGCCGACTCGGATTGACGCGAGAAGAATGGCGCCGCCGCTACCGGTAGCTACGGCGCATGAAAATGGCGGGTCGCATGCCCGCCAAGCTGGTTCTCGGTTGTGAGCGCATCGCGACTAGTTTAGCGCCGCCTCGGTCTGCGCGTCGAACGCGTGAAGGTGTTCAACTTCGACCATGAGCTCGACATTATCGCCCGCGCGAAGTTTGGCGGTTGGCTCGACCTTGGCCACGATCGACTCTCCACCCGGCGCACGCAGGTGCAGCAAGGTTTCCGAGCCAAGTGGCTCGACCAGGTCGATTGGCAAGGTCATGGTCGTATCCGGCGCAGCAGTTCCGCCATTCTTGAGCATGAGGTGCTCCGGGCGAACCCCAGCAATTACCTTCTGACCGACGAGCGAATCGAGCTTGCCGACGCGGCTTGTGGGCACCTTGATCTTGACGCCCTCGAAGGCCAGCGCCAATCCTTCGCCGCCGTTGACGACTTCCGCCGGGAAGACGTTCATCGCCGGGCTGCCGATGAAGGTTGCCACGAACATGTTGGCCGGTCGCTCGTAGAGGTTCTCGGGCGTATCCAACTGCTGCAAGACACCGGCGCTCATGACCGCGATGCGATGGCCCATCGTCATGGCCTCGACCTGGTCGTGCGTGACGTAGACTGTCGTCGTTCCCAGTCGCTCCTGCAGTTTGATGATCTCGGCGCGGGTCTGGACGCGCAGCTTGGCGTCGAGGTTCGACAGCGGCTCGTCCATCAAGAAGACTTGCGGCTCGCGGACGATCGCGCGTCCCAACGCGACACGCTGACGCTGACCGCCTGAGAGCGCCTTTGGTTTGCGGTCCAGCAGCGGTGTCAAGCCGAGCATCTCAGCGGTCTGGTCGACGCGGTTGTTGATGAGGTCCTGTGGGGTGTTGCGCAGTTTGAGCCCGAACGCCAGGTTGTCACGTACGCTCATGTGCGGATAGAGGGCGTACGCCTGGAACACCATGGCGATGTCGCGATCCTTCGGGGGAACCTCCGTCACGTCCCGGTCACCAATGAAGATATGACCGCTGGTGATCTCCTCGAGTCCCGCCAGGCATCGCAGAGCGGTCGACTTACCGCAGCCTGACGGCCCGACCAGCACCAGGAACTCACCGTCGTGTATTTCGAGATTCAAATCATTCAGCGCGACAACGTTGTCAAAGCGCTTATCGACATGTTCGAAACGAACTTGCGCCATGTGGTTCCTCCTGCGACTCGCACCCCACGCTCGCGACACCTATAACGAGCGCTTGGCATCACCAAGCGCGTACGCTCTAGGTTCCGAGCCGCCACGCTTCGACGCGGCGTTCAGTGTATTGGCCCTGGCTTGCGCTTGACAATCTCGATCATCACGCGCGACAGGGCGCTGTGGCATTTGAACTATACGACCAGGAGCGCCTGCGTACACTATAGCATACGCATTTGTATGATGAATCAGGCTGTGCGGATCGCCATCTCGGCTCAGCGTGCGAGTTGACCGCCGTCCATCACGAGTGCGCTTCCGGTCATGAATGCCGCAGCGTCCGACGCGAGGTACAGCGCTGCTTCCGCGATCTCGCCGGTCGTTGCCAGGCGGTTGAGTGGGTGACGCTGCTCCAAAGCCCGCCGAGCTTCGGCCGGGTCGTCCGTTTCGTCCAGCAGGCGTCCGACCCACGGACTGTCGACCGTCCCTGGACAGATGCAGTTGCAGCGGATACCTTGACCCGCGAACTCGGCAGCGACCTGTTTCGTGAGGGTAATAACCGCGCCTTTGCTGGCGCAGTAGGCCGCCCGCTTTGGCACGCCGACCAGTCCGAGCACGGACGCGATGTTGATGATGACGCCGGCATTGCGTTCCAGCATCTGCGGCAGCACCGCGCGGGTGCAGAGGTATACGCCGCGCACGTTGACCGCGAAGACGCGGTCCCATTCCTCTGGTTCGACCTCGATGATGCTCTTGGTCGTACCGATGCCCGCGTTGTTGACCAGAATATCGATACGTCCGAACCGGTCCAGCGTCTGCTCAACCGCTCGCGTCACATCCGCTTCGACACTGACATCGGCCCGAACTGCCAGCGTATCGCCACCTGCCATCCGTGCGGTCTCTCGCGCGTGGTCCAGTGTCCGGCTGGCCGTGGCGACGCGCGCGCCTTCCCCAGTGAAACGGAGCGAGATCTCACGCCCGATGCCGGAGCCGCCCCCGGTGATAAGCGCGACCTTGCCCTCAAATCTACCCGACATACTGCCTGTCACCCTTCCCTTCCAAACTGGCTCGCTCAGTTTGTCGTCAGCCGATATCCGCCAGCATGCGGCAAAGTTGGCTCTCTTCGGTCTTCAGGTCGTTCACCGGGAAGAGGGTCACCAGCACCTCGTCGATGCCGCCGTCAAAGGCCGCTTCGAGTCGCTCGCGTACCCGCGCACCTTCACCCCAGACGACCAGGTGATCGAGAAGCTCATCCGATACCTCGCCGTTCGGTCCGACAGGATATCCGGCGTCGGAGAACATGCCAGCATAGAACGGTAGGCGGCCATAGTTCGCGAGCCGCGGTCGCGACGTCTTGAGCATCGCGTCGCGGTCGGACGTCATGGCGACAGGAACATGCGCGATGAGCCGCGGAGCGGGTCGCCCGGCCGCCGTGGCCGCCTCGCGCATGGCGGGACCGGCCTGGTGACGCAGATAGTCGAGCGGGGAGACCCAGGAGATCCCGCCGTCGGCGAGTTCACCGGCCAGGCGCCAGGCATTCTTGCGCAGGGCGGAAATGTAGATCGGCAGGTTCGTTGTGGCGTTGAGTTTGGCGTGTACGTTGAAGTAGGTTCCGCTGAGCTGTGCATCGCCGGTCTCGAGGAGCGACCGCAGCACGGTCAGGTATTCGCGCAGATGCTCGAGCGGCTTCCCCATCGGGATGCCGTATGCGCCCTCGATTGTGGGTCGGTGGCTCGGCCCGATCCCCAGCCGAAAGCGGTTCGGACTCAGTTCATCAAGGGCCAGCGCCTGCGTCGCGAGCATCGCCGGATGCCGAGGATAGGTCGGCACGATGGCAGTGCCAAACGTCACGTTGTCGGTGGCTTCGAGGGCCGCCGCGAAATAGGTCATCGGGTCCGGGGCGTTGCTGCCGGTCGTGGCCCAGAGCATGGTGACCCCCATGTTCGCCGCCCGTTTGACCGCTTCGAGCGCGCCCCGCGCGTTGCTCTTGTCGACGAGATCCAACCCGATTCGCGCGTCACGCATGCGCTTCCTCCCGAACTCGATAACCAAAACTCTCACCAGCACCATCATAACCAACTCAGCTTCAGTGCGGTCCCCTGGCTGCTAGACTTGGCGAGCATTTGTGTGTTCAGAATCATCGACGTCCTGAAGGTGACCGATGCGACGAACGCCGCTGTATGCCTTGTTGGTGGCGAACACGGTTTCGCTGTTGGGGAGTCAGTTCACCATCGTTGCACTGCCCTGGTTCGTGCTCGTGACGACCGGCAGTGCCGCGAAGACCGGTCTCACCGGCTTCTCGGTCGCGTTGCCCTTTTTCCTGGTCGGCATTTTCGGTGGAGCACTGGTCGACCGGTTCGGCTATCGCAACACGAGCGTCCTTGCCGACATCGTCAGTGGCGTGACGATTGCCGCCGTGCCACTTCTCTACCGCACAATTGGCCTTGCCTTCTGGCAATTGCTGGTGCTGGTCTTCTTCAGCTCGTTCCTCAGTATCCCCGGGCTGAGCGCGCGCCGCGCGCTCCTGCCGGAGATCGCCGCGGGTTCCGGGATCAGGCTCGAGCGCGTCAATTCCGCGTTCGAAACGATCTATCCGGTGAGCGCCCTGCTCGGTCCGCCAGTCGCGGGCATCCTGGTCGTCGCCATCGGGGCCAGCAACGTCCTCTGGATCGACGCGATGACCTTCGCCATCTCCGCTGCACTCGTGTTAGCGGGAGTGCCCTCACTCAGGCTCGCGGCGACCTCAACGAAACACCGCTACATCGATGACCTCATGGAGGGCATCCATTTCCTGCGGCGGGATCGTCTGCTGCTGGCCATGGCCCTCTCGCTCGCCGTCTCGAACTTTCTGATGGGACCGTTGTTCGGCGTAATCCTGCCGGTCTACGCCGACCGGGTCTTCGGTAGCGCACGGGACCTGGGGTTCATGCTGTCCGCCTTCGGCGCCGGTCAGGTTGGTGGATCGATTGCGTACGGGTTCGCCGGCGACCGGTTCCCGCGACGCCTGATCTGGATCGTCGGCTTTTTCGGAGTGGTGTTGCCCTTCTGGACGCTCGTCTGGCGTCCAGGGCTGCCGATTATCATGCTGGCGATGGCGCTGGCTGCCCTGACCGATGGCCCGCTGACCCCGATGTCGGTCACGATCCGCCATGAGCGGACTCCGGCGGCGCTGCGTGGTCGCGTCTTCAGCACCTTCAGCGCGGTCGGTACGATGGCGATCCCACTGGGGATGGCGGCAGCCGGACTGTTGATCAGCGTGCTGGGGCTGACGGCGTCGATGATGATCCTGGGTGCGGGCAGCATCGCCTTGCTCGTGGCGACGCTGCTCGTCCCGGCGTTTCGTGACATGGACCAGCGGGCCGCAATGCAGTCCGCGGAACTGATCGAATCAGACGTCACGATGGGGTGATCGGTGACCAATCATTCGTAATCGACACCGTAAGGGTAAGCCCCCGTGCATGCCCTCGGAGTGCTTCGCGCTTCCGCTAATGTGCCTGGTCGGTTACGTTGGGTACGGATTTGCCGACCTTCGGAGGGCAGACCGCAGAGTCTGCCCCGACAAGCGAACGAGAATGCCGTCGTTGACTACCCCTCGTAGACCGTCTCGCCGCCGATGATGGTCTGGCTGATCTTGATCTGATCGAGCCGCTCCGGATCGACCTGGCGCGGATCCTCCTCCAGAATGGCGAAGTCGGCCAGCATGTTCTCCTTGAGCTGCCCCTTCTTGTGCTCTTCGAAGGTCGCATAGGCACCGGCGACCGTGTAGAGTGGCAGCGCTTCCTCGACCGAGATCGCTTCCTCCAGCGCATACGAGCGGCCGCTCCCAGTCTTCTCGGTCACCGCCGCCTTGATGCTCTTCAGCGGCTCGAACGCCGAGACCGGGCAGTCGGACGAGAAGACCAGGGTGATCCCTGCGTCGAGCAGGCTGCGGAAAGGGTAGGTCAGCTGCACGCGCGACATACCGAGATGGCGGATGAAGCCGTCACCGTACTCGGTGATGAAGATTGGCTGGCTGACCGCCAGGACCTGCATCTTGGCGATGCGCTCGATCAGATCCGGCCGCAGGATGCCGCAGTGCTCGATGCGGTGCCGGTGGTCGGCACGCGGCAGTCGCTCGAGCGCCTTCTCATAGGCGTCGAGGACCATCTCGACAGCCCGGTCGCCGATGGCGTGGACCGCAATCTGGAAACCGTTTGAGTGTGCCTGCCAGACGTAGTTCTCGAACTCCTCGCGGGGCATCATGAACAGTCCCAGGTTGTCGTCGCGTGGATCCTCCAGGAAGGGCTGCGATACGGCGGCGGTGCGACCGATCAGGCTGCCGTCGATGAAGATCTTGATCGGGCCGACGCGCAGGCGATCGTTGCCGAATCCCTGCTTGATGCCGAGATCGATGATCGTCTGGAGCAAGTTGACGTGGATCATCATCGACGTGCGCAGCTTGAGCTTTCCCTCGCGCACGGCACGCTGGTAGGCAGCGATGTGATCGGGAGACGAGCTCCGTGCGTCCTGACTTGACGTAATTCCCGCCGCGACGTAGGCATCGTTGCAGCGTTTGAGCGCGGCGACGTGGTCGTCGACCGTCTCTTCCGGAATCAACCGTCGCACCGCCTCCTGCGCGGTCTCCTGCAGCACGCCGGTCAGTTCACCGTGCTCGTCCTTGACGAAGTGGCCGCCCTGCGGATCGGGCGTATCCGGAGTGAGTCCGGCCATCTTCAGCGCAAGCGAGTTGACCGCGCTCATGTGGCCCGATCCGTTCACGATGATGACCGGGTTCTCCGGCGCGACCTCGTCCAGGTCGTAGCGACTGGGATGGCGTCGCTCGTCGAGTTTGTTATCGTCGTAGCCACGGCCTTGAATCCAGGTGCCCGGCGAGACTTCGCGCACGCGTGCGGCGACGTTGCGTTTGATGTCTTCGATCGAGCGCACCGCTGGGAACCCGGCCTCGACGTGGCCGAGCGCCGTGCCGAAGCCGATCATGTGGTTGTGGGCCTCATTGAGTCCGGGCAGGCAGAACCGGCCGCCTAGGTCGATCGTCCTGTAACCGCGCGGCAGTGCATCCTCGACCAACTTCGTCGACCCAACCGCGACGATCCGATCGCCGATGACTCCGACTGCCTCCGCCGTTGGCTGATCCCGGTTCATTGTCGCGATCGTGCCGTTCTTGATCACGAATGCGTCCGCCATGTCGCCCTCCATATCGTCCCATCCAGCCGGATTGCTGAGATCGCGTGATGTCGACTCCGGTGCTGGCAACATAGCCCGTGGGCCGAGTGGTGTCAATCGAGCCGGACCGTAGATCAGTGTAACGATCGTGCCCAATCCGTGTTCTGGTATGCGGAGGTTGGCGATGCTGGGGGATGATCTCGTACGACGAGCACAGATGGGCGACGTAGCGGCGCTGGAGCAGCTCTGCAGCCGGGAATGGCGGCCGATCTACGCCATCGTCTACGCCTCGACACGGAACGCCCACGACGCTGAGGACCTGACGCAGGAAGTCTTCCTGCGCGCGCTCGGGGCCTTCGATCGCTATGAGCAACGTGGTGTCCCGTTCCGCGCCTATCTGGCGACGGTGGCGCGCAACCTCGTCAAGAATCGCTGGCGCCGCAAGGTTCCGGTGCAAGTCGGCCTCGAAGACGCCCCACAGCTCACAGCCGACGAAGCCGGGCCGGAAGAGACAGCCATGCTTGGTCTCGATCTCGGCCGGCTGGCCGATGCTTTCTCGACCTTACCCGACGATTACCAGCACGTGCTTCAGCTCCGTGTGCTGGAAGGACGGTCATCGGCCGAGGTAGCCCAGCGGATGGATCGCAGTCCGGCGGCTGTTCGCGTTCTGCAGCACCGCGCGCTGATCGCCCTGCGATCTGCCTTCAACGGAGGGAGTCGATCATGACTTCGGACCTCGACCAACTCGATCGAATGATCGACGCACTCAACGACAAGCGCGATCCGGAGCGAGAAGGGTTTGTCGACGCCGATCTGGCCGAACTCGTTGAGCTCGCGCGCGGTCTAAAATCCCTGGGCCACACCCGCTGGCCGGACGAGACGTTTCCGTCGCGTGCCGCGGCGAAGCTGGCGACAACCCTTGCGCCAGCACCCAGCAACGGTCGCGGATCACGTCGTATCGACGATGATGTCGTTGAAGAACTGCCACAACTCCCGCCGCTTTCTATGATCAACGACGATCACCTCCCGGTGCCGCTCGTATCTCGCCGGAGCCGGACTCGGAAATCCCTCGAGATCGCGGCGGCCGTCGCCGTGCTGATCCTCTTTTCCGGTCTAGTCGCCATGCTCTTGCGAGGCAGCGGCGCGGGAGCACCTACCCCAACCATACAGGCGGGTCAGGGCTCGAACGTCGGGGCAGGGGCATCGGTTGGGCAAATCTCCGGCATGATCGATCCGGTGAATACTGCCGGCAACGGCCGCTATCTGCACCTGGTCAAGTCTGATGGTGGAATCTCTGTCACGGTTGAGTGGGCCGGAACGACTTTCGATCGGGTCATGGTATTGATGACGTTCGCGTCGAACGGCAAAGCATTTGGCATCGCACGTTCTTCCGAGAATGCGTTGCGGGCTGTCTCCGGCGCCGTCGGCATTATCAACCCGTACACCATGACCATGCGAGCCTCCGATGGAACCACGCTACCGGAGATGGGCGCCGTATGTGGACAGGCGGAATGCCTGGCGCAGTTCGACCGCACGCCGATAGTTGGTCGCTCGGGAGACATTCGGCTGCACGCCGAGATCTCCGGACTACTCACGGGGTCGAACGCCAGCGCCGGAGCCACGCCGCGGGTGGTCTCCACTCCCGACGTCGCCGCCAGCTTCGCGTTCGATTTCAGCCTTCCGGCATGGTCGAACAGCGAGGCGAGCGGAACCACACAGCCATCTCCGATGTCCACGCCCACGGCACCGGTGTCAACCGCCTCACCACCAGTGGTGAGCGACCCAACGCTCACCTCGCTGCAGCAGGCCGCCGGGTTCAAGTTGCTCGCGCCGGCGTCATTGCCGGACGGCCTGACGCTGGAGCAGCCCCAGCCGCCGCTGTCGCTGGATGGAGGAATAACCAGCGTCGTTTTGAAATACGTCGACGGGAGCGGTAAAGAGGCGCTGAGCATCACCGAAGCCTCTCCGTATCAGGATTCGGCGCAGTCCATGCCGCTCGACGTCTGGAATCACGCCACACGGGTCGAGATCCAGAGCGATGGATATGGCCGGGTAACCGCGCGTCTCTACCAATCGGACAGCGATATTCAGATGTGGTGGGAGGTTGCCCGAACGTCGATCCGGCTCGAGTCTGGCGGCGCACCGGGCACGGCGATGCTGACCAAAGATCAGGTCATGAACGTGGCCCTGTCGATGATGCCGGTGGGTACGACAGTCACTTCGGTGGTGGCCACTCCGTCCGACGCATTCGGGCTGTCGAAAGACCAGGCCGTGACCAAGGCGCGCGGAGTGGTCGCGAATCTGGGAGGAAACACGCAGGCGGAAGCGACGAGCGTTCAACTCGGCCCGCTGTCGGACCAGACGGCGCTGGGTATGCCGCAACCCAACGGCCTCGACCCGAATGCGCCGGTCTGGGTGGTCACGTTCAACGACGCGTTGGCGCCGCAGGGCTGCCCCGACGCCGGAACGTCAGTCTGTAGTCACGGCCAGTTGGTCGTCGTACTCGACGCGAAAACTGGACGCATCCTGGGCTTTCACAAAGATGACGGCGTCTGGCAGTAGTGGTGATACGGGACGCTCTACCGCCGATCCAGGATGACTCGTCCTGACTGCATGATCATCGCGGGACGGCGCAGCGTGTCGAGATCGTTGGATGGGTCGCCGTCGATCACCAGCAGGTCGGCAACCTTCCCGGTCTCGACCGTGCCGACCGACTGGTCGATGCGGCAGGCTTCCGCGGCGAGGCCGGTCGCGGCGTGGATGGCCTCGACTGGCGTCATGCCCGCTTCGGCCAGGTACTCTAATTCCTGGTAGAAGTCGTCGAAGCCGGTGCTGCGCCATCCGGCATCGTTCCCGGCGACCAGTTTGACGCCCATCTCCCGCAGCCTTCGTATGTTCTCGATGTTGTTGGAGCGTGAGATCTGAGCGGCGGCGAGCATCAGTTCTTCGGCTGGCGTGAGGGTGTCGCTGTCGCTCTGCGCTTCGAGTGCGTCGAGGCGATCGAGCATCACCTGAAGCGTCGGCGTGACGTAGACGCCAAGTTCGACAACGCGGCGAGCGATTGACTCGTCGAACCGCCAGTTCGTATCGGGTGCCATGAAGCTGCAATGCTCGATATGGTCGGTTCCAGCGTCCAGCGCGCGCACGATCGACTCGGTGGCGATCGTGTGGCAGGAGGCGGGCTTGCGGACCTTATGGGCCTCGTCGATCGCCGCTTTCAACTCCTGCACCTCGAAGGATGGATACTGCGAGTACGTGCCGACCGTGCCGCCGCCGGAGGCCATGATCTTGACGAAGTCGGCACCCTGCTTCAGCACCTCGCGCGCCGACCGGCGCATGCCGTCGACGCCGTCGGTCTCGCCGCCGAAGTAGCGACAATGACCTCCAGTGATCGTCAACGGATAACCCGAGAGGATGAATCGAGGTCCCTCGACGATCCCGGCACGAATCGCATCTCGCAGCCGGAACATCAACGTCCCCTTGCCGCCGCAGTCACGGATCGTGGTGACTCCTGAGAAGAGGGCGGTTCGCGCGTTGGCGAAGGCGGTAAGGAGCAGGATCTCGTCTGGGTTCTCCATCCAGGCTTCGAAGGACGAGCCGTCACCCGGCAGCACGGTGTGGGCGTGCATGTTGATGAGCCCAGGCAGTAGCGTGTGGTTGCCGAGATCGAGCATGTCGCTGTTGGTCGAAGCGCTCGACGCTTCGACGCGCGTGACCATGCCGCTTTCGACCGTGACGTCGACGTCTGCGCGTGGCTCGGCGCCTGTACCGTCGATCAACCGTCCAACACGAAGTGTGACCTTGTCGAAGGGATCGTTCACTCGGGTGATCTCCTCGTCCATCTGCTATGCAGCCGATATCCGGCGAATATATGCATTCGCGGTTGACTGTCACCCAGTATGGAGGCAGCGGAGGTCAATTGGAAAGGCTCGGGCCGTGATCGTGCCCCGAAGTTCTGAAGGAGATAGAGCTGTTCCAGCGAGCAACGCAGAGCCCGCCGATGAGGCGGGCTCTGCGATCAGTTCTGGAGAGCTTTAGGCCGTGCGAATGATCTTCCTCCCGGCGGCCCGTTCGGTCAGAGCGGCCTGAACAGCGGCCCAGGGATCGGAAGCGAGTGGTTCGCCGGACAGGTGCGCCTGGCGCTCGAGAAGCGCTCGCGCTGCCTCAGGAGAGTAGTTATTGAACGGCGCCACATCGTCCCAGAAGCGATCGATGAGCGATCGATGCTGGTCGGGAGTCTCGAACCCGATCCGACTGTGTGTCACCGTTGCCTGCATGTCTGGTTCCCTCCTGGGGCCTTTCGGCCTGCCGCCAAACTCATTGCCTGCGCCAATCATAGGTATTCCTTCCGCAGCCATACATAGCAAAATAGGGCTAGTTGCTCAGTACCAAAGTGGGGGAATTCCGAAAATCTCTTGCTTCGCCTCCGGGGTTGCATCGTTCAACTATCGCGCCGGTGGCTGAACGTTGTGTCGCATGTTTCACCGCACCTGACAACAATCCTGTTAGCTTCTAACGTCCGGCTCTGCCAGCCCAGGGCGCGACCGGACGGTCGATCGGGCTCGATTGGAGATCTCTGTGAAAGACGACGTGCTACTTGAGGTGACCGGCCAGGTCGATAGCGCCGCGCAACTGCGCCAGGTGCTCGAACGCCGTGCTGACACGTTCGAACGGGCGATGGAGGCACTCGGTCCTCCTTCTGCCCCATATCGCATCTCAGTCGAATTCACCCCCGACCTGCATCAGCGCGGCCTGTCGCTGGTCGAGGTGTGCCGGGCCGTCGTGACGGCACTCGCGAACATCGCGCCGCCGGCGTCGTTCACTGGCGTTGACGGAGCGGCTGTCCGAGGTTCGGGTGAATCGTCGATGACGCTGCGAATACGTCTCCTCGACGATCAGCCGAATCAACCGGCAGGCATGCTGCTGCTGGACGAGCGCCTTCCGGCCAGTGGTCACGGACGACTTCAGACCGGGCTATCGGGGGATCTCATGGCGAGGCCGGACGCCGAATACGCCGTGTGGGTCGACGCGCCCAAAACGGACGACCATGGAGTTGACATCATCCTGAGCGGGCTCGACCTGGCAAAAGCGATCGCCGTCATGCTGCCCGCGGAACCGGGTGCGCCATCGAATCTGGTTCAGCTCAGCGTGCGCATGGCTGATAATGAGCAGCCGGATTCGATTCGGGTGCGGGTCTGGCGGCTCGGCTTCATGAAGGTTCCCTCGCGGGCGCGCTTCGCATGATCGTGTGGTGATCAGGAGCCATTCTCGGGCTGCGGACTGAACGCGACCATACGGGCAGACTCAGCAAATTTGCGCCGTTGCACCGGGTCACCGGCGAAATCAAGACCCAGGACCCGCGAGAGCATCTTTGCGGACAAACCATGGTGCTCCACATACACGTCCAACTCATGCTCGGTCTCGTCGGTGGTGAGGAAGCGCTGCTGCGGCACGTAGCGATCCCGGCCGACCTCGATCTGGAGCGCCGGTCTCTGACGAATGTTGCGATACCAGTCGCTCTTTTCGCCCCAGGCCGAGATGACGATGCACGTCTTGGTGGTCGCGTCGTAGCGGACCACCTCGAGTGGTGTCTGATGGATCAGACCGCTTTTGCGGCCCATGTGGGTGACGACCAGGATGCGGTGACCGAAGATCCACCCCAGGTTGAAGTGGAACATGATCCGCGGCGCTTTCAAGGCGAGCAGGATCAGGCGGTTCGGCCGTGGCAGGAGAGCGCCACCGCGTTGTTGCTCGTTCCTGGTCGTCATTCCAGCATCATCCCTCCGTTGGCTATCCGGCGCGAAGATCGTTCCATTCCGATGGGATCTCCATGCCGACAAATCGATCGAATGACAACTGCCCGATCTCGATCGACGGGCTGCCATCGACGATCAGTTCACTCATCACCTGTCCAATAATCGGGCTCAGCGCGAAACCGTGACCCGAAAACCCGGTCGCGATGGAAAGGTTCTCGATGCCCGGCAAGCCGCCCAGAATCGGCACCTCGTCGACGGTCTGGGCTTCGATGCCGACCCAAACCCGTTCGACCCTGGCCCGCAGAAGATCCGGAAAAATAGCGGAACTATCGGTCAGACTTCCGCGAACGCTGCCGTACCAGGGGATGGCGATGCGACGGTCGAGGTAGACCGTGCCCGGCCAGCCCCCACCGATGACGTAGTTTCCGCTCGGCACCTGCTTCAGGCTGAGCGCTCGCCCGCGGGCGCCGATGACCTGATGCAGCAGCCCGGGCAACGGTGTCGTGGCGATCATCTGCGGAGCGCGCGCCACGGCCGGCAATGTGACACCGAGCGGTTCGGTGAGTCCCATGCTCCAGGCGCCCGCCGCCAGCACGACCAGGTCGCAGGCGAGCGGTCCATCATCTGTCAGCACGCCGCTGACCTGACCGCCCTGATGCTGGATCTCCAGCACGGCGGTGTGAGGCCGGATGCTGGCGCCAAAGCGAGCGGCCGCGTCCGCGAAGGCCTGGGTGGTGAGGATCGGATTGGCGTGACCGTCAGACGGCGAGTAGACGCCGGCCACGACCTGCGGCGCGATACCGGGGATCAGTTCGCGCAGATCGTCTCCCTCGACCAGATCGATCACGAGCCCGAGTTCACGTTGAGCGTCCATCCAGGGGTGAAAGTCGGGGACGTCCTGCGGATGTTCGGTCACCGTCACATGACCCTCACGCCGGTAGTGAACGTCGGCGCCGAGTTCCTCCTCGAGGTTCTCCCAGCGGGCGATGCTGGCAACCGCCAGTGACATCTCGCGCAGGTCACGACCTTGCTGCCGCACGCCACCGGCGCTCGCGGCGGAGGCGGCCGAGGGGATGTCGCCCCGTTCCAGCAGCGTCACGGCCACGCCCCGGCGCGCAAGATGGTAGGCGATCGAGCTGCCCATCACCCCGCCACCAATGATGGCCACCTCGGTTCGTCTCTGACTCATGTCGCCCTCTCCATGTTCATGCTCAATGGACTCGTGCTACATCCAGGCGCCACCGTTGATGTTGATCACCTGGCCCGTGACGAACTCCGCCTCGTCGGACGCCAGATAGACGGCAAGCTGGGCGATATCCTCCGGCACACCGATGCGGGGCCACAGGACTGATGCGCCGGACAGTTCCTGGCCGCGAGCGCGCGACATCGCAGTGTCGATCAGACCGGGCGCGATCGCGTTGACGTTGATCCGCGCCTTGGCGAGTTCCTTAGCCAACGACTTGGTTAGCCCAATCACGCCGGCCTTTGCGGCCGAATACGGGACGCTCCCGGCGGTCCCCTCGACGCCCGTGATTGACGCGAGGTTGATGATGCTGCCGCGTCCGTGTTCCAGCATAACGGGAACGACGGCCTGGCAGCAGACGAAGACACTGGTCAGGTCGACCCGGATCATCAGATCCCACTCCCGCTGGCTCAGATCGAGCAGCGTCTTGCCGACTCCGCCAATCCCGGCATTGTTAACCAGCACGTCAACGCCGCCGAGTTCGGACCGGGCCTGTTCAACGAAGCGGCGCACATCGTCTGTATTCGCAACGTCACCCTGCGCCGCGACCACGTTCCCACCTTCGGACTGAAGCGTCTCCAGACTCTCGTGCAGCAGTGAGTCGTCGATGTCGTTGAGCAGCACGGCGGCGCCCTCGTGCAGGAATGCCCGGGCGATCGCTTGCCCAATGCCGCGCCCAGCGCCGGTCACGATCGCGCGTCTGTCAGCCAATCTGCCACTCATGCAACGCTGCCCTTCCTACTGATTCGAGGCTAGTCCTCCACCGGACGTAGGCCGACCTTGCCCGTACTGCTGCCGCCGTCGACGACCAACGTCGTGCCGGTAACGAAATCGGCGAGCGGCGAGGCGAGCAGCAGCACGGCGTTGGCGATGTCCTCGGGTTTGCCAATCCGCAGCGGGATCGCCGATCTAGCCCGATCTTTGTACTCGTCACTGAGCGGTCTCCCACCTTCAGGAACGTCGATAAAGCCAGGCAGGACCGCATTGGCACGGATTCCGTACTCGGCCAACTCCAGCGCCATCGTCTTGGTCAGCAGGACGACGCCCGCCTTCGACGCGCAGTAGTGCGCCCAGCCCCAGATGGCGTGGTTGGCGGCGCCCGAACTGAGTGTGACGATTCGTCCGGCACGCTGGTGCCGGATCATCGACCGTGCGGTCGCCTGGCAGGTGAGGAAGACCCCTTTGAGGTTGGTATCGAGCACGCGGTCCCACTCCTCCTCCGCCATTTCGAGGAACGAGGAGACCGGATAGACGCCAGCATTGGCTACCAGCACATCGATAGGCCCCATGGACAGCTCGATGTCCCCAATCATCCGCTGGACTCCTCCGGCGTCCCGAATGTCGGCTGGAAATGGCCGGGCGGAGATTCCATCCGCGGCGAGTTGCTCGCAGGCATGTGCGGCGCGATCTCCGTTGAGGTCGTTGAGTGCGATGCGTGCGCCAGCCATGCCAAAGACCGACGCGGTGGCGAATCCCAAGCCGGTCGCGCCACCGGTTACCAGAACGACCTGATTCTCGAACCTAATCTCGACCGGCACCGGCACCCTCCTATCGTGCATATCCTGTGTCGTGGCTATCTTACGGTGAATCTGCCGCTTGCGGCGCTCGTTGGTCGCGGATCGACCGACGATCCGTTAGGATGACGCGGACAGTTGACGAGGTGGTGCGTCGTTCGGGAGGATCGTGGATGGCAGCGGTTGAGGTTGGCGGCAGACGGATCTTCTTCGATGACAGCGGTGGCAACCTGCCCGCTCTCGTTCTGCTGCAGGGATTCATGTCAGCGCGTGGCGTCTGGAAGTGGCAGGTTGCGGCGTTCTCGCCCGAGTTTCGCGTCATAACCATGGACAACCGGGACGCCGGGGAAAACCAGCCCGAAACTGATTCCTACACAATGGTCGACCTGGCGCGAGATGTTGTCGCGCTGCTGGATGCGCTGGAAATCGAGCGTGCCAGCATCCTCGGGCATTCGATGGGCGGCTACGTCGCGCTTCAGTTCGCGGCGCACTATCCCAACCGGCTCGACAAGCTGGTGCTGGTTGCGACCTCCGGGTTGGCAGGCGGCGCGTTAGGTCGAACTCCTCCGGTCTACAGCGAGTCGAGCTTCATCGCCGATCCGGTTGAGCGGACGCGCGTCCGTTGGCCTCGGATGACAGGCCCGGGCTTTTTCGAGGCGCATCCCGACCTGCTCGAGGGATTGGCCCAGGCGTCGCGGGAGAATGCCATGACCTTCGACATGATGGCGCGTCAGTCCGATTCCGCCTTCATGACGCACGACGCGCGTGAGGCGCTGCCAGAAATCACGGCACCGACGCTGGTGATTCATGGCGATCTGGATCAGACCATTCCGATCAGCTCAGGACGCAGACTCGTGTCCACGATCCCCAACGCGAAGCTGATCGAGTACCAGGGCGTCGGTCACCTACCGCAATTCGAGCGGCTCGAGGAGTTCAACCGGGAAGTGCTGGAGTTCCTGCGGGGGTAGCGGGCGTCGCGACGGCGCCGCATCGGAGTGGCTAGACCCGTGCCGGGTTGCGTCGAGGATTCACTGGAGAGCCGATAATCTCGGATCGACGCATACGCCGTATCCAACGAGTTGCCGGTAATAGTAGCGAAGGCGGCCGCGGGTGCCGCCTCTCGGTCAGAATTCCGCGAATCCAGCACCTGATGGTTCCTTCAAACATCACAACTGGATCTCGAACTCCCACGGCCCGGTGATGGTGCGGGTCTCACTTCCCTGTTCGCGGAGACGCATCTGATCGATGCGGAGCTCGAGTCTCTTCACCACGGGAGCGAGCGCCGGCGTGAACGAGCTATCGATGCGCCAGGACGTTGTCTGACCGGGAATCCCGCCGCCTGACCCAGCAATTCCACCGGAGCGGTAGTGTCCGCCAATCCCATCATCCACGTGCCAATTGAACCGGTGATCGAACATGACGTACGGCGCTGGGTAGGTGGTTCGCATGATCAGTGAGAACCCGTCCGCATAGCGTTCGAGCGACAGGATCGCGATCTCAAGTCCACTCGACGTTTGTTGTTGTGCGACGGGAACGACCGACACTAATGTCGCTGGAGTGTACCGCGCACCGGGTGGACCGAAGGAGATGGCAGCCGGATCAGCTGGCATGGGCCGCGAGTTGGTGTCAGTCGGATCGAGGGACAGGCTCAGTTGGTATGGGCCGCTGAGTATGTCCGCGGGGTCGAGCTTGACCTGTCTCGGCGCGGAGTAGCGCAACGTGCGAACTGGGGTGACGTCGAGATCCAGTCGGGTTGCCGAGGGGTCGAGTGCCGGCGTGAAGGAGTAGACGACGCGGTTCGTCCAGCCGCTCTGCTCGCCGCCGCCACCGTGTCCGGCCTCCATACGACCGGCGTAGGTGTTGCCCCGGTCGTCCTGGGCGCTGATCGCCAGCAAGTCCATTCGCTCGGCGGTGCTCTGAAGCCAGAGCACCAGGACGAATCCATGCCGGTAGCGCTCGACCGAGTCGAGCGTCGCCGATACCTGACCAGCCGAAGCCGTCGAGACGACTGGGCGGACGTCGATCAGATGGTCGAAATCGAATGGCGGATCGTGTGTTACCGTCATCGGCTCTCCCTCCGCTGATGGCACTGGCATGTGTGGTTGCTGATAGATCCAGCATAGCACCACCCACTTCCTCGACATGCCGCGCTGCCGGCGAACGGCATCCGTTCGTCTGTTTTGGTCGGTACCGACGGCTTCGGAACGCAGTACGGAGGTCCGTTGAGGGGGCCAGTACGTCCTAGTACATTCTTCCTAGAAGTCATGGTCAAGCCGGGACCGAGGTCATGGAACAGTTGAAACCGCTGTTCGGTCCGAGACTCCAGCGGGTCGAAGGGACAGAGGAGGAACGACGATGTTTGGACGTATTCCCCTGGTGGAACTGAAGCTGGGCGACGAGACCGTCAAGTTTGACCGCGCCATGCTCTGGGTCGACGCCGACGAGCGCTGGCGCGTGGAACTCAACCCTTCGAATCCTCGCGCGGTTCCCTCTATTCGACCCGATAGCTTTGGCGCTCTGGCCGCGGCGGACATGGTGACCGTGACGGGCAAGGAGTTGAAGGGCCACGTGCGTATCAACCACCGGCGACTCTACCCGTTTCGCGGTTCCCCGGTTCTGCTGGAGGGAGTGCAGGAACTAGAAGGGTTTAACCTGGAAGCCATCGACTGGTTCGACTAAACCCCGGCAACGTTGTAGACGTGAGCCCCGGCCGTATCGATCTGTCGCCGTGACCGGCGTTCTGATCCCGGCTGGGGCTCACGCATTTCCCCCACTTCCCATGTCTCACCCGCGACAATGACCCGCTTGCATAGTGGTGAGCGGGTTGACACGCACCCGTTTCCCCGCTAGTATCAGGATGTTGTCCCGTTTTTCGGGCACTGTCTGTTGGACTCGTTGACGGTTAGAGGTGCGAACGTGCATAGCATCAACGCCATCAACAACTGGATGAGCGCACGGCCATGCTTTGGCGTGGCTGCACGCCGCCGCAGCGGTGGCGTCTTCGCAGCATCCCAGGGGAGGAGTCTGCCTCGGTGCCGGGTGACGTGAGTCAACATCTCACAGCGACCTATCAGCCGCGGGCAGAGTCGAAACTCTGACCCGCGGTTTTTATTTGTCTCTCAAATGGATTGGGGCCGTGGTCGGCCACGGCAGACAAGGTGAACCTGGATGACAGCCAAGCAATTTCCCAGTATCGAGCCGGTCGACAGGAGAGATGCCGAGCATCCGGTGCCAGACCCGCAGACCGCGCTGCGCGTGGAGCATGTCACCAAGAGCTTTGTGCGCAAGGGCTTGCTGACGCGCAAGACGCTGCAGACGACGCACGCGCTCAAGGACGTCTCACTCAGCGTCCGGCGCAACGAGATTTTCGGGATCCTCGGCGCCAACGGCTCCGGCAAGTCGACCTTGATCCGAGTGATGTCGACCCTGCTGATCCCGGACGCGGGGGTCGTGAAGGTCTTCGGCTACGACATTCGTGCCGATGAGAGCGAGGTCAAGCGACTGATCAACCGTGTCTCGGTCGAGGCGTCGTTCTTCAAGAAGCTTTCGGCCATGGAGAACCTGCTCTATTCTTCGCGCCTCTACGGACGCAGTGGTAGTGCGCTCCGGCGCGACATTGTCAACATTCTCGGCAGCATGGGGATCGAGAAATCGCGTGTGAACCAACCGCTCGAGCAACTCTCGCGCGGCATGCAGCAGAAGGTGGCCATCGCGCGCGCGTTCCTGACCTCGCCGGTGCTGCTACTTCTCGATGAGCCGACCACTGGGCTCGACCCGCGCTCGAAGCGGGACGTGCAGGACTTCGTGCTGCAGCTACGGGAGCAACACGACGCCACCATCCTGCTGTGCAGCCACGACATGGACGAGGCCGAGCGGCTCTGCGATCGCATCGCCGTCATCGATAACGGAGAGGTCGTGGCGATCGACACGGCCCAGGGACTGAAACTGTCGGTCGGCCAGGAGATGGGAGTGCTGAATGCCTCGCTGGAAGATGTCTTCATCCACTTGACCGGCCGCCTTCTCGACGAAGACGTGAGCGAGGAGGTCCGTGTTGCCTGAATTGGATCAACCTATGGGATGGATTTGGAGTGACGTGAATGGATAGTACCAAGCCCTCCAGGTGGAGACCCCCGGCGGCGCACGACGTCTGGCGTGAGATACGCGCCTCGTATGCCTTCGTCGAGCGCAACTTCTTCCTCGTGCGCCGCTACTGGGGCTGGGAGATCGCGTTCTTGATCTTCAACATCACCTCGTCGCTGAGCGTGATGTACATCGGTAAGGCGCAGGGAACCGACAACACCAATCTGATCCTCTATCTCGGGATCGGCACGGTCGTCTGGGCCTACCTGCGCGCGGTCTTTTCCAACATTAGCGAGATGATCGTCTGGGAGCGCTGGGAAGGGACCATCGAATATACCATGATGGCGCCCATTTCCCGGCTGACGCACATGCTCGGTGTCGCGCTCTTCAGCATCGTCTACGGCATCTTGCGAACGGTCTTGCTCCTGATCGCCCTCTCCTTCTTCTTTGACATCAACCTGTCGGGGGCGAACGCGGGTGGGGCGCTGCTGATCATCCTGGTCGGAAGTCTCAGCTTCGTTGGAGTGGGGATCATGGCGGCGGTGCTACCGCTGCTGTTCACCGAGCGCGGCGAGGAGATGACCTTCATCATCTCATCGCTCTTGCTGCTCGTATCCGGTGTGTACTACCCGGTGTCGGTGCTGCCGGGCTGGATGCAGGCCGCCGCGCATATCTCACCAGCGACCTACGTCCTGGAGGGGATGCGGGCGACGGTCCTGGATGGTACGTCGACCAGTCATCTCGCCCAGTACTTGATTCCGATGGCGATCATCGGCGCGCTGACGATTCCAATGGGCATGGGCGTCTTCACGATCGTCGAGCGCTACGCGAAACGGACTGGCCGCTTGAAACGGAGCGGTTAGAGACTGGCTCAACGGCGAGTCAGAAGGGTAAAGGGATCCATGCGGGCAATTTACCTGATGGGAACGAACGTCTATCTGCGGGCCATGGTCGCCTCCGACAAAGAGAGCGGCATAGCCTGGTTCAACCCGAAGCTGCCCTTGGGCGGATTCGACCACCACTTTCCGATCGACGCGACCCGGGCCGAGGCGGCGTTGAAGGAAGAGCATCATGGACTCTGGCCGGGCGGGCGGCACCGCTACGCGATCGTGCGCAATATCAACGAGCAAGTTGTTGGCGCGCTGCTCGAATCAGGCTCCTACCCGGTGATGGCGAACATCGGCATTCACATGGCCCCAGCTCTCGACGACGAAGACGTGTTGCGGGCTGAGGCGGTCTCGCTGGTCGTGCCGTGGCTGCGTGACGAACGTGAGTTTCGCGTGATCCGGATGCAGATTCCGGCGGACCAGACCGAGACGATCGCGGCCGCGGAGTCGGTCGGCATGTCACACGCCGCCAGGCTGCGCCGCTACGTCGCCCGGCCCGGTACTCGCGTCGACTTGCTGATGTACCAGACGGTAAATCCGCGGTGGGTGGGGACAGATGCGTAACCCGGTGCTCGTCGGGGAGCGCGTCTACCTCCGGCCGCTGGAGAAATCGGATGCTCCGGTACTGGCGGAAGGACGTCACCGGGAGACCGAGACGTTTTTCGAGGGCGGTCGCATGCCCTACAGCGAGATCGCCTACGAACACTGGATCGAGGAGTTGTACGCGCACCAACCGCCGGAGGAGATTCAGTTCGCCGTCTGTCTTAGGGAGAGCGACGAACTCATCGGCATCGTGGGGATCGGCAATCTCGACTGGATCAACCAGACGGGCGAGACCGAGGTCTACATCTCGTCAGCGGCCCAACGCGAGCGCGGCTTCGGCACCGAAGCGAAGCATCTCTTCCTTGAGTACTGTTTCGATTGGCTGCACCTCGAGATGGTCTCCTCGTTCATCTGGGAACCAAACGCGCGTTCGGCGGCGTCGGTGCAGCGCCAGGGCTACCGGCCTGCCGGGCGAATCAAGACCATGGTGATGCAGCGGGGCCAGTTTCGCGATGTGCTGGTATTCGATCTCTCACGTGAGGAGTGGATCGAAGCCCGCGAGCAATGGCGCGCTCGACGGACGAGTTCCGAGTAAGCATGGCGGACGAGCACGACGTAGCGGGGATCTTCCTGCGTTGGACCTCGCTGCGCGCCGTGTTCCACCGGGGCTACGTACTCGTCTCAAGTCTCTACTTCGTGATCGTGGCGCACCTCACCGCCTCGCAGTTGGTTTTGCTCGGCACGGTAGTCGGCGCGACGCTCCTGCTGTCGGACATTCCGACCGGGGTCTGGTCTGACGCGTATAGCCGCAAGTGGCCACTGGTTGCCGGACATGTCTTCATCGCCGCGGGCATGATGATGACCGGGATCGTCTCGTCCTTCCCGCTACTCCTGGTCACGCAGGTACTTTGGGGCGTGGGCTGGGGCTTCTCCAGCGGCGCCGATGTCGCCTGGATCACCGATGAACTCGGGCAGCCGGGCCGCATCGACCAAGTTCTCGCGGCTCGGGCACGCTGGGAACTGGCCGGTGGGGCTGCTGGCATGGTCCTGTTCGGTCTGCTTGGCTGGGCAACAACGCTTGGCATCGCGGCAGTCGTTTCGGGCGCCGCGATGCTCTTCGCCGGTCTGCTGGTCGGGCTCAAGTTCCCGGAGGAGCACTTCTCACCGGTGCGGGCAGGGCGGCGAAGGGCCGCGTCGGCGGTCTTCCGGCGCGGTGTTCGGCTCGCGCGAGGCGACATCGAGATTCTGCTCGTGCTGGCCGCGACGTTCGTCATCAATGCCGCCAGCGCCGTAGCCTGGCTCTTCCCCAAGCAGTTGATCGATCTGGGTTTCCCGAACGGCCCGGTCCTCTGGTATGCCGGGCTTGGTGTCCTCGCGTCCGCCGTTGGGTTTGCGGCCCTTCGGGTGGTCGAGGGTCGGATTGGCGGAGCAGGCACGGCCCGCCGCACCTACATCCTCTCCTGCGTGGCTGGAGTCGCCGGTCTGTGCGTCCTCTCGTATGCGCCGGAGGCGATCACCGGCGCCGTTGGCGTGCTATTGGTGCGCGGCATCGCGATCAATGTTACCCGCCCGGTCAGCGTGATCTGGGTCAACCGTCGCACGTCGAGCGATGTGCGGGCCACCCTCCAGTCGTTCTTGGGGCAGGCGGAGTCGGCTGGTGAGATCCTGGGAGGATTCGGGCTGGCGGCGATCGCCGGCGGCGCTGGTGTCCGCGCCACGCTCCTGTCGGCTGGTGTGCTCGTGGCGTGCGCCGGAGCTATCGCCGCCAGAGTCCGGAACACCAAGAACCCCTCCCTCGCAACGTGAGTCGGTTGCTTCCCCGCGAATTGGCCTGGTGGTCTCCATGTTTGGCGCTCAGAGTGGACGTTGACCGGAACCATTCCGTCACCTACAAGTAGGTGGTGCGACGAACTCCGTGCGTCACGCAAATCGACGACATGATTGATTGAGGGGTGGATTGATGAGCGCTCCGACGACCGATTCAGCGATGTACCAGACCATGCACCGCCAGCCGGACGACGTGCGACGAATTCTGTCTGAGGGTTGGGACGCGGCCGGGGAAGCGGCTGGACGTATTGCCTCGGCCGGCCGAGTCTTCCTGGTTGGTATCGGCACGAGTTATCACGCGGCGCAAGTCGGCGCCTGGCTGCTGCGGGCCTCCGGATCCGATGCGCGGGCCGTAATGTCCTTCGATTTCGCGGTCTATGGCGATTCCTACCCGCTGCGTGACGACGATGCCGTCATCATCATGGCGCACACCGGCGTCAAGCATTTCTCGGCTGAGGCGCTGAAACGGGCCACCTCGGCGGGCGTGACCGTCATCTCGGTCGGCAGTCGCAGCGCCGAGCATCCCGGTTCGCAGCAGATCCTGCGGACGATCGATCGTGAGAAGTCGGCCGCCTATACGTCATCACACGTCTGTGCCATGACCGTAATGGCGCAGATCGCGACCGAGCTCGGCGAGTCGCGCCGGGCCGGCGGTGTCGCCGGGTTCCGCGCCGCACTGCAAGCTCTGCCCGACCAGATCGCAGGTGTGCTGGAGCGCGAAGACGACATTCTGCCGGTGGCGCGTGAGGCGGTGAATCGCCAGGTCTACGCGACGGGTGCCGGGCCGAATGCCGTGACCGCGGCTGAAGCCGTCATCAAGGTGCGGGAGGCTGCCTATGGGCATATCGACGCGCTGCCGGTCGAGCAGTTCCTGCACGGCCCGATGGTCACGGTCAACGCGGAGGACATGGCAGCCGTAGTGCAGGCTGGGGGCGTGGGCGAGACGCGTATGGCTGAAGTCTCGCGTGCGCTCAACGCATTGGGAACGAAGCTCTGGATCGTGGGCAAGGCGATCGACGGAATCGACAGCGCGCCTGTTTTCGAGCTCCCGGAGACGGTCGAGATGATATCGCCGCTGCTGACGGTCGTGCCGCTGCAGCTTCTTGCGTATCACATGGCGGTGCTGAAGGGGATCAACCCGGATACGTTCCGGCGCGACAACCCGAAGTACGCTGAGGCATTCGGATATTCGAAGCTGTAGCGAGCACGAAATCGTCGTGCAGGGCGTGAATCCACCCTGGGTGTTTCATTGAGGCGGGACCTGTGCCCGCCTCCACAATCGCACAACCATTCAGTCGCCAATCCCACGAACTGTAACGTTCTTGATAGGTCTTGGCCTGGAACCGTGGGCCTCCTGCGACGCTCATTCCAGTAGAGTCTCTGGGTGACGTCCCGTCGGTGACGACGTTGCGGGCGTCTGACCCGCCCGCTGTTTGGTAATGGGAGACATTTGTGACGGTGCAGGCAGGAGAGCCGGTCCGATCAGCTTCGGTGGTTCTGGACCTCAATGGACTTCAGGGTCTGATTGATGAATTGAGCGCGCGCGGGTATCAGGTCGTCGGCCCCACGGTCCGAAATCAGGCGATCGTCTACGACCGGGTCGAGTCGATCGACCATCTGCCGCGTGGCTGGACCGAGGAGCAGGACGCCGCATCGTACCGGCTCAAGCGCCGCGACGATGAGGCATTGTTCGGCTTCAACGTCGGTCCGCATTCCTGGAAGCAGTTTCTTTTCCCGCCGAACTTGCGCGTCTGGCGTGGTCACCGGACCGAGCATGGCTTCACGACCGATGAGAGTGACCCCGAGACGCCTCGCTACGCCTTCTTCGGCGTGCGTTCGTGCGATCTCCACGCCATCGCGATCCAGGATCGGGTCTTCATGGGTGGCAGCTATCAGGATCCGGCTTATCGCACGCGACGTGATGACGCCTTCGTGGTCGCGATCAACTGCGGGCAGGCGGGGGAAAGCTGCTTCTGCGTTTCGATGGGAACCGGGCCTCGCGCGCGGTCCGGCTTCGACATCGCGCTGACGGAGGTGCTCGATGAGCGGCGTCATGAATTCGTTGCCGAGGCTGGCTCGGAGCGGGGGGCGGAGGTCCTGAGCGCGATGGACGCTCGGCCGGCGACCGTCGCGGACGCGGACGATATCGAGCGCATCACGGCCGTCGCGGTCAACCAGATGGGGCGGTCGCTGGACACGACCGGGCTGAGGGAGCTGCTCTTCCGCAACCTGGAGCATCCCCGTTGGGATGAGGTTGCGACGCGCTGCCTGACCTGCGGCAACTGCACGATGGTCTGTCCTACTTGCTTCTGTGCCACCTTCGAGGAGACGTCGGCGCTCGATGGTTCCGTCGCGGAGCGCTGGCGCCAGTGGGATTCCTGCTTTACCGTCGACCATTCCTATCTGCACGGCGGGAGCGTGCGCAAGTCGGGCCGCTCACGCTATCGACAGTGGATGACGCACAAGCTGGCAAGTTGGTGGGATCAGTTCGGGACATCGGGGTGTGTCGGCTGTGGGCGCTGCATCACCTGGTGCCCGGTTGGGATCGACATCACCGAGGAGGTCCGTGCCATTCGGCAGAGCGACGAGGCGAATGCATCCGCCGAATCGTCGCGCGAAGGAGCGTCGTCATGAGTACCGATTCCCTGGCGCTTGACCTGGCAAATCAGCCGTATCTTGCCGGTCTCGCTCCGCACTATATCGACCTGCTTGCCGACTGCGCGGTGCATGTCTACGCATCGGCCGGAGAGCAGATCTTCCGCGAAGGTGATGCGGCCGACTCCTTCTTCCTGATCTACCATGGCAAGGTCGCGATCGAGGTCGATGTTCCTGGTCCCGGCGTCATCACCATCGAAACGCTGGACGCCGGAGACGTGCTGGGCTGGTCGTGGCTCTTCCCGCCCTATCGGTGGCACTTCGACGCGCGAGCCGTGGAATTGACCAGGATGATCGAGATCAACGGCGCCTGCCTACGGGCGAAGATCGACGAGGATCATGAGTTCGGCTTTGAGCTGATGCGACGGTTCGCTCAGACGATCATCGAACGGCTCCAGTCGACTCGCCTGCAATTGCTCGACATGTACGGGCAGGCCGATGGTTGAGTCAAGCACACGGGTTGTCGAGCCGATGACGCCGTTCGGCGGCGTGGTACGGCGGGTCCAGCGCGAGACGGCGGACACCTACACGCTCCAGATCGAGTTTGAGCAGGGAGAACCGGAGTTCCGCTACGAGCCCGGCCAGTTCAACATGCTCTACGTCTTCGGCGTCGGAGAGGTGCCAATCTCGATCAGCGGAGATTCCGACCAGGGCCATGTCCTGGTTCACACCGTTCGTGACGTCGGCGCGGTGACCCACGCCATCTGCTCGATGAAGCCTGGCGCCGCCATCGGTGTGCGCGGGCCGTTCGGCCGGGGCTGGCCAGTCGATGCATCGACGGGCGATGACATCCTGATCGTTGCTGGTGGGGTCGGGTTAGCCCCACTGCGGTCGACCATCTATCGCTTGATTCGCGACCGCCGGCTCTATGGCACCGTTTCGGTTATCTATGGCGCTCGTACGCCGTCGGACCTGCTCTACGCCCGCGAATTGGAGCGCTGGCGCGGCCGCTTCGACATCGACGCCATGGTGACGGTTGACCGGGCCGACCGGGGCTGGTTTGGCCACGTCGGCGTGGTGACGAAGCTGATTCCGAAAGCCGCGATCGATCCCTCTCACGCCGCGGCCTTCATCTGCGGCCCGGAAGTGATGATGCGCTTCACGGTGCGCGAGCTGCAGCATCTCGGACTTCCCAACGATCGTATCTACCTGTCGATGGAGCGCAACATGAGATGCGGCATCGGGCTCTGCGGTCACTGCCAGTTCGGACCGGCGCTGATCTGCCGGGATGGTCCGGTCTTCTCCTACGATCAGGTCGAGCCCTTCTTCGGATTGCGAGAGTTTTAGATGGCGCCGGTAAAGAAGCCGAAGCTGGCGGTATGGAAGTTCTCGTCCTGCGACGGTTGCCAGCTCTCCCTGCTGGATTGCGAGGATGAGCTGCTGGCTCTGGCGGGCGTGGTCGAGATCGCCTATTTCCTGGAGGCCTCGTCGGCGCCGGTGAAGGGGCCGTATGACCTGTCACTCGTCGAAGGATCCGTCACGACCGCCCACGATGTCGAGCGGATTCAGCAGGTTCGCAAGGCCTCGAAGTATCTGGTGACGATTGGCGCCTGCGCCACGGCGGGCGGCATTCAGGCGCTGCGGAACTTTGCCAGTCTCGATGACTATCTCTCGGTCGTCTACGCCACTCCGGAGTATGTCACCACGCTGGCCACCTCGACACCGATAAGCGAGCACGTCTCGGTCGATTTCGAGCTACGGGGCTGTCCGGTCAACAAGCACCAACTCGTTGAGGTGATCAGCGCGTTTCTCCTGGCCCGTCGCCCGGCCATCTCGCCCGCCAGTGTCTGTCTCGAGTGCAAACGACGCGGCAACGTCTGCGTCATGGTGGCGCACGGCACGCCGTGTCTTGGGCCTGTCACGCATGCGGGTTGCGGCGCGCTCTGCCCTTCGTACAATCGCGGCTGCTACGGCTGCTACGGCCCGATGGAGACACCGAATACCGCGTCGCTGAGCCGGCAATGGATCACGCTCGGGGCCACTCCGGGCACGATCCGGCGCGTCTACCAAACGTTCAACGCGTATGCCGAACCATTCCGTCAGGAGAGCCTGAATCATGCCGACCAGGACAATTAAGGTCGATAACCTCGCCCGTGTGGAGGGTGAGGGCGCCCTCTACGTGCGGATTCGCGACGGGCAGTTGACTGACATCCGGTTTCGCATCTTCGAGCCGCCGCGCTTCTTCGAGGCACTGCTGCGCGGACGTCGCTTCACTGAGGCGCCCGATATCACCGCTCGTATCTGCGGAATCTGCCCGGTCGCGTACCAGATGAGCGCGGTCCACGCCATGGAGCGTGCGGCTGGTGTGCGGGTCGATGGCCAGCTACGTACGCTGCGACGACTGCTCTATTGCGGCGAGTGGATAGAGAGTCATGCGCTCCACATCTACTTCCTGCATGCGCCCGATTTCCTCGGCTACGCCAGCGGCATCGAGTTGGCTCGTGACCACGCCGACCTGGTTCAGCGCGGTCTCGATCTCAAGAAGGTCGGGAATTCGATCCTGGCGCTGCTCGGTGGGCGTGAAGTGCATCCGATCAACGTACGTGTGGGCGGGTTCTACCGGGCGCCGTCCAGAACCGAACTCGACACGCTGGTCGAGCCGTTGAAGCGCGCTCGCGAGGCCGCGCTCGAGACGGTGCGCTGGGTTTCGACCTTTGAAATGCCCGATTTCGCCCCTGACTACGACCTTGTCTCGCTGCGCCATCCGGACGAGTACCCGATGAATGAGGGGCGGCTGGTTTCGACCGCTGGTCTCGATATCGACGTCAGAGAATTCGAAGACGTGATCGTCGAGGAACATGTGCCGCATTCGCATGCGCTGCACGCGCGCTTCCGGGATGGTGGCGGCTACCTGGTCGGGCCGTTGGCGCGCTACAGTCTGAATTTCGACCTGCTCGGATCGCTGGCTCAGGAGAGCGCGCGTGATGCCGGGCTCAGCATGACCTGCCGTAACCCATACCAGAGCATCGTCGTCCGCGCCGTTGAGACGGTCTACGCCTGCGACGAAGCGCTGCGCATCATCGAGCAGTACGAGGAGCCCGAGCTTTCGGCGCTCGATGTCGAGCCACGCTCGGCGATCGGCTGGGCCTGCACCGAGGCTCCGCGCGGCACCCTCTATCACGGCTACGATGTCGACGACGAGGGATTGATCACGTCGGCCCGAATCATCCCGCCGACGTCGCAGAACCAGAAGATGATCGAGGAGGATCTGCGGCTGACTGTGCTCCAGCACCTGACTGCGTCGCACGACGACCTGTCGCACTTTTGCGAGCGCGTGATCCGCAACTACGACCCGTGCATCTCCTGTGCGACACACTTCTTGACACTCGATCTGGACCGGACATGATCATCATCGGAATCGGCAATCGCTACCGGCAGGATGACGCCGTGGGGCTCGTAGTCGCGAATCAGCTGCGCGCGCTCCTGCCTGGTTCCCCAGTCGTTGAGCACGAGGGAGATCCACTCGACCTGCTCCCGATCTGGCATGGCCACGACGTGGCGATCCTGATCGACGCGTTGAATGTTCCAGATGCGGTTGGATCGGTCTATCGCTTCGAGTTGCCACCGGATACCGCCCCACCGAGTGCTTCGACTGTCTCATCACACGGCCACAGCCTGTGGGACGCTTATACGCTGGCGAGCCTGCTCAGTCAGCGGCCGGAACGAGCGCTGATCTACGCGATCGCCGGTCGCCGCTTCGGCCACGGCGAAGATCTGTCGCCCGAGGTCGAGCAGGCGGTCGGCGAGGTGGTGGCTCGCGTGCTCGAGACCATGAGCCAGTACGAGTCGGTGGGGACGTTGCGATAGATTCGTCGACTGGCGAACCACATGGTGTCGCAATTCCTTTTCACCCATTCCATTCGACATCCGTGTCGAGCGGCCAGATGGGACGACGAACGTGCTGGAACTCGAACCGGTGGAGATTCGGATTGGCGGCGCCGGGAGCGTCGACCTCGATGATCTCATGGGCGATCGGCTCGAAATCGGCCCGAAAGTGCCCACGTGACTTAATCACCAGCAGCGGCTCCTGCTCTGGATAGACGCCCGCCACGCGGAAGTAGCCGCGGTCGTTGGCGGCGTGTCGCACGCTGGTCACGACCAGTTGCAGACCATTGGCGTCGATGCGCGCCGTGAGCCCGCAGTGCACCGGCTGACCGCGCACGACCGGTCCCCAACCGGTGAAGTTCCCGTCACTGAGCCTGGCAACGTGCCCATGAACCTCAAGCGGAGCGCCATATTCGCGAGCGGCTTTGCCACCGATGTGAAACGTTGCGTCGTTACCAATGCCAACCTCGATTGCCTGCGACACGGTCTCGGGATCCCAGATGGCGGCCGCGGCTCCGCGTGCCTGGCGCCGGATCAGTTCGCGCAGCAGTTCGGTGGTGTCACCTGAGCCGCCGCCTCCCGGATTGTCGGCCACGTCCGCCAGCACGACCGGGTTGCCGGGGCGCGTGGCGACGAGTTCCATTGCACGATCGACCGCTTCCGGTACCGTCGGGATGTGCTTCAGGAAGCGATCACGAATGCTCCACGCGTAGCGACCGATCTCATCGGCGCAACGCCGGCCGATGGCCTGGTCCGTCGCGGTCACGACGATCGACGTGCCCGCCTGCGGAAAGTCCGCGTAGGGAAACCCTCCGAAGACCGAGACGTCGACGATACCGGATGCCGCTTCCCACTCAGCGCCACGTTCCAGCAGATCACGCATCGGCCCCTCGGCGGTGCGCATGTTGATGGTCGGCGGCAGCATCGGCGGCTTGGAGATCGAGACGCTCGGCCGGGGTATCTCGCCACGTAGGATGCGGGCGAGACACTGTGCCGCCTCGAGTCCACGCTCGTAGGCGTCGATATGTGGGTTGGTGTTGTAGGCGAAGACCCCGTCGACGATCGAGCAGAACTCCGGCGTGATGTTGCCGTGCAGATCGAGCTCGACGATGAGCGGGACATCCGGACCGATGACGTCGCGAACTGCGCGACAGAGATCGCCTTCGGCGTCCGGCGCGTTCTCGGCCAGCATCGCGCCATGCAGGTGGAGTAAGACGCCATCGACGTTGCCGGCATCCCTGAGATGCTCGATCAGGCTGCCTTTCAGCCGGTTGTAGGCATCTGCCGCCACGTTGGCCGAGGGTGTCGCGTCCGCCGCCACTGTCCCAATCATCTCCCAGCGCTGAGCCTCTCCGACCTCCACAAAGCCGCCCAACCCGGTCTTGGTGCCGCGAAACGCGTCCAGGACTTCTCCTCCCTCGACGACCGCGCTGCGGCCAGCCGCGAAGGATGCGAAATCTGTTGGGATCGGTGAGAACGTATTCGTTTCATGTGAGATGCGTCCGATCGCGACTCTGGGCATGGGCTGCTCCTCCTGCGTAGGGCTGCTGGCAGACAGTTCGATGATAGAGCAGTCGTGCGGGCTGGCCAACCGGGAGCACTGGTTACATGATTGACGGAGTACGTGTCTTGGACAGCCGGGAATTGCGGTCGATTGCGCGCAGTCAGGACTAGCGCTTGCGAGGAGTTATCAGAATGCTGATGCGGTGGATCCGTAGAGACAGTGAACCAGGTGGTCATTCAGGAGACACTCAACGCGAGGAGACACGGCAGATGACAGAACGATGGCGAATGGGCCGGGGCTTTCTCGTGCTTGTGGTCGCGATGGCCGGCGTGATCGTGGGAGCCGCGGCGTGTGGTGGCGGATCAAGTTCCAACTCGACGAACGCGCCGGGCACCTCCGTGTCCGTGAGCGAGAAGGAATTTGTGATTACGGTGAATGGAACGGACCTCCAGAACGGAAACGGAGATGCGAGCGTTCCGGCCGGAATGGTGACCTTCAACATCAAGAATACCGGTACGGTCACCCACGGGTTTGAAATTCAAGGACAGGGGATCGATGAGAAAACCGGAAATATCGATCCGGGCGGAACGGTGAAGCTGACGGTGAAGCTCGCGGCTGGTACCTACGAGGTCTGGTGCCCGGTTCCTGGCCACAAGGCTGCCGGCATGGACGGGCACGTCACCGCGAAGTGAGCAACGTCAATCTGGTGCCTGGTCCAGAAACAACGCACCCGCCCGGTTAACCGGGCGGGTTTTGTTGAGAAGGGGTACTGGGGGTTTTGGGGGTTGGGTTGTGAATGTGTCGTCAATCTCTCGTTCTCTGCTCTGTACTTTAGCTCCCCAGTGTGAGAATCACCTGAACCAACGCTGAAATCCAGATTAACGACGGGGCCGCCGCTCAATCTCTCTGTTGATAGCTACTGGTGTGCGCTCATGAGCCGATCCGTGGTGAGCGCGTTTGGCGTCTCGAGCGTCCTCACGTCTGGTGAAGTCAGGTCCTCGAACGAGTCGGGTTCAGCTGAGAGCGGTTCGACGCCCTGTCCGACGGACGTCTGCGCGCCGGCGAGGTACATCACGCGCGCCCCGACGATTGAGGTTCCCGAGTAGACAAAGCACGCTTGATAGCGCCCGCCGTCGGCCGTGTCGACGACCCGCAAGAGCAAGCATCCCTCTGCGTCGCCGCGTTCCGTCTTCTTTCGCATCGTGAGACTATAGGAGGCGTCGCCGAACTGCCGGCCTGGGATCAGCACACCCTCGGCGACGTTCGGCTGAACCGGCAATACATATCCATCGGCGGTCGGGGCTCCAACCGATCCGCGGGTACTGTTGACCGGGCCGACGTTGGTCATCGATGTCTGGTCGATCGTGCCGGTTTCGGCGGGAACGGCAACCGTTTCATAGGTCGCATGCGTCGGCACTTCGGGATGATTGGCGCCATCCCAGGAGATGCCCCAGAAGTGCCAGCGGAAGGCCTCGACCAAACTGCGCATGGTGGCGTTGATCTGGTCGGCCTTGGGTTGACCGGCGGCGGTAAACCACGCCCCGTCCCCGGGTGTGCTCGATACGACGAAGTCCCATTGGGCGTGCTGGTACGAGCCATCGCCGTCTAATGCTTCGACCGTCGCCGTGTGCGTGCCTTCGGATAGTGATGACGTGTGTGAAATAGAGAGGGCACTGTCGCTCTGTGCGGTCAGTTGCTCGATCTGCGTGCCGTCGATCCAGAGCGTGACCGTCTCGAAGGGAGCGTCCGCGATCACGTGCGCTTCGATCTGAACGGGACCCGGTGCAACCGTCGCATACGGCGCGGGTGTCAGGCGGTCGAAGATGGGATCAATGCCCTGTTCTGCCGCCACGGTCGATCCACTTGTCACGCCGGCGAGTGCCGTAAGCAGCACAAACAGAGCGCCCAATTGGACAAATCGTCTCATTAGTCCCCCTACTGTACCGTGTAAATGTTGCGTTGGACGGAACTCCGCGCGCAGTTCCGCCCCGTTTCAATAACGGGCAAGTCGTTGATTAGATCCGCGTTTTAAAGATCACCGCCCGGTTGGAACCGGGCGGGTCAAAGGGAAGGGGGAAAGGGATTGGGAAGAGCATATTGTCGTTCTTCAGTTCTGCCTCGATACTAGTGGACGAATGTAACGCGAATCTTAAATCTTCGTGAGATTTAGCTGAATGCCGCGCTGGCGGCAGTGTCTAGACATTTCCGTCCGCGCGAAAGCGGATTTGGCCCTCGACCAACGTCATCCAGACGTTCACGTCCTGATCGATGACCACGATATCGGCGTCCTTTCCTGGCTCGAGAGAGCCCTTCCGCTCTGACAGGCCGATGATCCTCGCTGGATTGAGTGAGGCCATGAGTATCGCGCCCTCGAGCGGCACGCCGACGAGTCGGTGCATGTTTCGCACGGCCAGATTCATGGTCAGGACGCTTCCGGCCAGCACGCCGTCGGGTCGATAGCAGGCGCCGTCGCGCACGTCGATTCGCTGGCCATCGAGAACAAAGTGAGGATCAGCCGTGCCGATCGGAGGCATTCCATCGGTAATCAGGACCATCCCGCCCAACGCTTTGTGCGCGATCGTGACATTCAGACTGACCGGATGGACGTGGACACCGTCAGCGATGACGCTGACGGTGAGCCGACCATCGATGAGCGCGCCTCCCACGGTCCCAGGCGTCCGACTCGTCAGCGGCGACATGGCGTTGAACAGATGCGTCACGAGCGTGGCCCCCAATTCGGCCGCCCGCGCGACGCGCTCCGGCGTTGCCTCGGTGTGGCCGATGGCGACCGTTACGCCCATCTTGAGCGCGGCCGAGATCACCTCCTCCGC
Source organism: uncultured Chloroflexia bacterium (assembly GCA_963728335.1). Taxonomy (GTDB): domain Bacteria; phylum Chloroflexota; class Chloroflexia; order Thermomicrobiales; family Thermomicrobiaceae; genus CALAGB01. The sequence goes on along the minus strand of CAVSJP010000002.1, from coordinate 112,411 downwards.
GCCCGGCATCTCCGGCGCGAGGGTCAACACCATCAGGCTGCCTTCGCTCGCGTCCCAGAAGCGGGCGAGCAGGTCAGTCGATGGTGGCAAGATCGCATCTCTCCGGTGTGCTCCCGCGCGCTCCGGGTTGATGAACGGCCCTTCCAGGTGCAGCCCGAGCACTTTCGCACCCGGATGCTCGGTTCGTCGCGCTTCAGCTACGGCCCTTGCTGCCGCCTCGAGCCGGTCTGGCGGCGCCGTGATCGCGGTTGGCAAGAACGAGGTGCAGCCAAAGCGAGGGAGTACCTGCGCCATGGCCAGGACCGTCTCGACGCTCGGCTCACCAGTGAGCAGGCGGCCGTTTGCGCCGTTGAGCTGCAAATCGATGAAGCCTGGAGCGATGATGCGTCCGCCCGCGTCGATGCGCCGGTCGATGGAGTCGGCGTCGGAAAGTTCGGCCGCCGGGCCAATCCAACTAATCCGGTGTCCGTCTATCAGCACCGCTCCGTCACGGATCAATCCACGCGGGACAATCGGAGTAATCACGTCACCGCCGTGTATCAGCGTCGTCATGTTCGTCTCCTCATTCCCTTGACCTCTGCGAATCCTCCCCGGATGCTCGCTCGCTTGTCTTGCCCATGCCGAGTCTTGCATGATCCAGAAGGTTCGGCCAATCAGCTTGTCTCTTGAGAGATGACATAACCAGAGTTGACCAATGCGACACGACGCGCCATGCTAAAAGAATCGAAAAAGACCGTCCACGGGAGGTGCTGGAATGGACCTGGTCAATCCCATCATCCGTCGCTGGCAGCAAGATGCCCACGACGATCCGGAAGCATTCTGGGCACGCGCGGCTGAGCGTTTGCACTGGTTCCGGCAGTGGGACCGCGTCTTCGAGTGGGACCAGCCCACGTTTCGCTGGTTCACCGGCGCGCAGACCAACATCAGTTACAACTGTCTCGACTATCACGTCAATCAGGGCTGGGGCGGGCACGCGGCGCTCATCTACGAGAACGAGCGGGGCGAACGGGCGGTCTACACCTACGCGCAGCTTCTCGAAGAGGTCAAGCGCGTCGCGGCGGCGTTGCGCGGTATCGGTGTGGGGCGGGGCGATCGTGTGGCGGTCTACCTGCCGACCTGTCCGGAAGCCGTCATTACCATGCTGGCGATTACGCGCATTGGGGCGATTCACATCGTGGTCTTCGCCGGGTTCGGCAGCGGCGCGCTGGCTGATCGCATTGGGATGAGTGGTGCCCAGGCAGTCATCACTGCCGACGTGACCTGGCGCAAGGGACAGTCGATCAAGCTCAAGCCGATCGTCGACACCGCGCTCGAGTCGCTCGGCGGCACGGTCGATCATGTGGTGGTGCTACGTCGCGAGGATGGCGATGTGCCGATGACCGCGGGGCGCGACATGGACTGGGATGAATTCGTGCTGCGGGGAACCGGACAGAGCGACATCCACGAAGTGATGGAAGCCAACGAGCCGGCCTACATCCTGGCAACGTCCGGCACGACGGCCAAGCCCAAGCTGGCGGTGCACAGCCATGGAGCGTATCAGGTTGGCATCTTCAGCACTGGGAAGTGGTGCTTTGGCCTGAAGCCGACCGACATCTGGTGGGCGACCGCCGATATCGGCTGGGCGGTCGGGCACAGCCACATCGTCTATGCGCAGTTACTTACCGGCTGCACCACGATCGCCTACGAGGGCGCGCTCGACTACCCGTCGCCCGACACCTTCTATCGCGTCGTGCAGCAAAACCGGGTGACCGGCGTCTTTACCTCGCCGACGGCCGCTCGACTCCTGATGCGCTATGGCAGCGAGCCCGCCCGACGCTACGATCTCTCCTCCGTCGAGCGGGTCTTCTGTGCCGGGGAGATGCTCAATCCACCAGCCTGGGAGTGGCTGCAGCGAGAGGCATTCCAGGATCGCGTGCCGGTGATCGATCACTGGTGGCAGACCGAGACCGGTGGTCCTGTCGTTGGCAACCCGTACGGGCTCGGCATGATCCCGATTCAGCCCGGCTCGGCAGGCGTGCCGCTGCCTGGGATGGAGATCGGCGTAATGACCCCGGAGGGGGAAGAGTGCCCGCCCAACGAGAAAGGGATCGTCGTCATCAAGCGGCCGTTCCCCGGCCTCACCGCGACCATCTGGGGCGAGGCGGACCGCTACGGGCAGGAGTACTGGGGCCGGATTCCGGGTGTCTACTTCACGGGCGATTCGGGCTCCATCGACGACGATGGCTACGTCTGGTTTGGCGGCCGCGCGGACGAGATCATCAAGATCGCCGGGCATCGCATCGGCACGGTTGAGGTCGAGAGTGCCTTCCTGCGTCACCCCGCCGTGGCCGAGGCCGGGGTTACCGGTCGTCCAGACGACCTGCGCGGCGAAGTCGTCTCGGCCTTCGTCGCCTTGAAGGCGGATTACCAGCCGTCACAGGCGCTCAAAGGCGAGCTGCTGCAGACCGTACGTAGCGAGCTCGGGCCGGTGGCCGTGATTGGCGAAATCAACTTCATCAGCACGTTACCCAAAACGCGCAGTGGCAAGATCATGCGGCGCATCTTCAAGTCGGTCATCCTGGATCGCGATCCGGGCGATATCTCGACGATCGAGGACGAGGTGTCGGTCGCGGAGGCGCGTGAGGCCTGGCAGCGTATGCGGGAGGAGATTGCGCAGAACGAGCCATCCCCGGGCGACTGATCGTCGACACGCTTCACGCTGAATACGGGCCCGTGTCAGCCACTGGCGCGGGCCCGCCGTACTGCAACGGCACTGTTGCCTACGACCGGAGACTGTCACGATTTCTTAACCGGGCCGCTCGTACCATCACTTCCGGAGTGCTCGTGCACTGGAGGTGAATCAATGCTCGTTCGGCTTGGGAAGTTCGCCCTCGCGCTGGTCGCGCTCTTCGCGCTGATACAGTTTGTTCCGTATGGACGATCACACAGCAACCCGACCGTGGTTTCCGAACCGGCGTGGGATATTCAGACCACCCGTGATTTGGCGTCAGCGGCCTGTTTCGATTGTCACAGCAACGAGACTACCTGGCGATGGTACACCAACATCGCACCGGTCTCCTGGTTGACCCAGCATGACGTCGACGAAGGCCGCGCCACCCTCAATTTCTCAGATTGGTCCGCGTCGTCCGGTCGTGGAGCGCGTGACGCCGCCGAGGCTGTTCGCGGCGGAGAGATGCCGCCCTCGTACTACGTCATGATGCATCCCAACGCGTCGTTGACCGCCGCTGAAAAAGAAGCACTGGCGCGCGGCCTGGAGGCCACGCTCAACGCGCGGGCGCTGTCGGGCAGCGACTGACGCTCCACTGGTTTTGGGCCTACGACCCCTGTGCCCGCGCGTCGCTTAGATCCGGTGGTCGCGATGCGGTGACCGACTCGTCCTCCCAGCCCAGGAAGCTGATGAGTTCTCCGACCAGTATCAGGAGATAGAGGAATCCTCCGCCGACCCACATGATCAGCCCGCCGATCTGTTGGTCCACCATGGGGCTGAGTCCCCACGGCTTGGCGGTTGTGGCATAGAACGGGTAAATCAGGCTCTGGGCCAGGGTCAAGATGGCGCCGATTCCGATGCCGACGACCATGGTCAAGAAGATCGCGGCGATCGCCCAGTGCTTGGGCATCTTGTGGTGTCGAGGCACCGGGTCGATGATCGGCCACCAGAAGAGGAGCGCGAACCCGAAGAACATGGCGTGCTCGAGATCATGAATGGTGCCGTTCTTCAGCGCCGTGTCATACATATTCGGTACGTGCCACAGAATCAGATTCGCGTTGAACGCGATCGTGGCAACCAGCGGTGCCGTCAGGACGGTCAGGCCGGTTCGAACCACACGGGGCCGGAGAACCGTCTTCAGGACCGGTCCGCTGCGCTTCACCGAAATGGCGCGCAGCGCCACTTGCACCGGTCGTCCGAGCAACACCAGTGGCGCGGCGACCTGCATGAGCAGCAGGTGCTGCAGCATATGCATCAGGAAGAGTTCATCATTGAAGCCATCGATCGGCCCGAGTAGCGCGATCGCCACCGCGACAAGTCCGGCGTAGAAGCTGGCAATCTGCCAGATGGGCGGAAGCCTGCGCCTGTTTGCAGCGAGCTGCCGGAGCGCCAGGTAGTATCCGATGCCGGCGATGAGAAGTCCGATGACGATTGACGGGGCGAAATTCCAGGCTTTGAGGAACGGACCGTCGGCGGTTCCGTGGAGGATCGGAAGGAACATCGTTTCCTGATTTCCAGTGCAGCCTCTGATGTACCCGTTTTCGCGTCAGGTGCGCACACGCGATCCGGCGTCGACCCGAAGAATACCACAGGCTCCGGACTCCCCCGGCGCGGAGATGTGGGAACGCAGCGCCTGCCCCTTCGCTCCTCTTTTCCCGCCTCAACTGTGTCGCGAAACTGAATAAGTGGCATGAAAATTGCAGCGGGTCGATCTGATTACCTATTCGGGATCAACGCGCCGTTCGACGACCGGACGGCGGTTCGATACTTTGCGACATCCTAATAGACGGGCAAGGGTAACTACATGGAGACTCGTGCTTCACGGGCGCGTGATCTATCCCGCTCTGGCCAGCCACGACGCCGTCTGTCGCGACGCCGTCAGCACCTTCCCAATCCGGTGCGTCGCCGCCGTCGAGGGACCAGTGTGTTCGTGGGGGTCGATTCGGCCGACGACCGCGAGCTGCTGATGATTCCTGTTCGGATGGAACTGCTCAGCCCGATTGTGATCGAGCCGGGGCCCGAATTAGAGGTCGACGCCGTCGGCTAAGCGTCATCTGCCTCATCGACCTGCGAGCGATCCGAGCGATCGCTCGCAGTCGCGTTTAAGGCTCGGCGCACGGTTCTTAGGCCGCCGTGCGAGATTCGTGTGCCGTGACAGGTTTGGGCCAAGCAGAGATAATCGCACGAGCCGGAGTCATTCCGGATTTACCGGAAAGAGGTGCATGTCGATGAGCCAGCCAGAGAAATCGTCACGAGATGCGGAAGTGGATGCCCGGTACCGCTCGCTTGCCGAGCGTTATGGCGATCGGTTCGATGCCGCCGCGGAAGACAAGATTCGCAACGATATCGGGCGCCTGGTGGATGCGGGAGAGAAGCTTCGCACCTGGACGCTTGCCAACGGAGACGAGCCCGATTTCGTCTTCAATCCCATGCGAAGGGATGGCTAGAGGATGATGGCGACGCAGGAACGCCTGAACTTCGTATCAGTGCGCGAACTGGGACAAATGATTCGCTCGGGTGAGATCACGCCGACCGCGCTGGCTGAGCATTGTCTCTCCAGGCTCAATGACGTCGGTAAACAGCTCAACGCCGTGGTGACGGTGACGGAAGAGCGTGCCATGCGAGAGGCGCGTCTGGCGGAGGAGGAGCTCGCCGCCGGCTACGACCGTGGTCCGCTGCACGGCATCCCCTATGGGGCCAAGGATCTGCTGGCAACCGCCGGGATCCCAACCTCGTGGGGCGCGGAACCCCTGCGGAATCAGGTCTTTGGGTCGGATGCCACGGTCGTCGAGCGCCTGAGAAACGCGGGAGCGGTGCTCGTCGCCAAGCTGGCCATGATCGAGATGGCTGGAGGCATGGGTTACAACCAGCCGAATGCCTCGCTCACGGGCATTCCGCTGAATCCGTGGAACCGGGACTCCTGGACGGGCGGCTCGTCGAGTGGTTCGGGGGCTGCCGTCGCGGCCGGCACCGTGCCGTTCGCCATCGGATCAGAGACGGGTGGCTCCATCCTGAGCCCGGCGAGCTACTGTGGGCTCAGCGGTCTGCGACCGTCCTATGGCCGTGTCTCGCGTCATGGCGCCATGGCGCTGTGCTGGACGCTCGACAAGCTTGGGCCGATGTGCCGCACCGCCGACGACTGCGGCGTCGTGCTGCAGGCCATGTCCGGATTCGACCCGCGCGATCGCTCGACGCTCACTCAGACCTATCGCTACGAACCGGAACGTGAGCGGAAGAACGGTTTTCGCATCGGTGTGCTGCGCGAGGGCCTGGACTCGGTTCAGCCTGAAGTGCGCGCCAACTTCGAGCAGGCGTGCCAGGATTTGTCGACTTTCGCGTTCCTCGACGACATCAGCCTGCCGGACTTTCCGTATGGGGAGGTCTACTCGATCATCCTCACCGTCGAGGGCGCTTCGGCGTTCGAAGACCTGATCGACCGGGGGGTGATCTCGGCTCTGACCGCGCCGGAAGATCGGCTGGGCGGCTATGCGGGGACGACAGTTCCAGCCATCGACTACCTGCGCGCGATGCGCGTGCGGCGACAGATCAACGATGCGATCGATGGTCTGATGTCGCATTACGACGCCATTGTCTACATCTCGTCGAACACGGTGGCCAGTCCGATCAGCCGAACCTTCGAGGACTATGCCAGCAAGTGGAGTCGCCGGAACGTACTGACCACGCTGGGAAATATTGCTGGACTGCCCGCGATCAGCGTCCCGACCGGATTCGGCGAACGTGGACTACCGACCGCCATGCAGATCGTTGGACGCGCGGGAGCGGAGAATCGCAATGCTGGCGATTGCGTCCGCCTATCAGGACCTGACTGACTGGCATACGCGACATCCCGAGCCATCTGACATCATGGAGTTCTGTCTCAACCTCTCGCACCACACCTGGACACGAGCTAGATCGATGGGTGACCCGGTCGAGCGAACGCTGGAGACGATCCGGCTCGCCGACCGGGCTGGGCTCGATTCGGTCTGGCTGAGTGAAGACCCGGACGGCTGGGACGCATTCGCCGTGCTCGGAGCGGCAGCGCGAACGACCGAGCGCGTCCGGCTGGGCACAGGAGTCACGAATCCGTACCTGCGCCATCCCAACCTGCTGGCCATGTCGATCGCCACGCTGGACCGCCTCTCAGGCGGACGAGCCTTTCTCGGACTCGGGCCGGGGCCAACCCGAATGGTATTCGCAACGACTCGGCTTCGAGGTGGGCAGCCCACTCCAGGCGTTGAATGACACGATCGGCCTGGTACGTCAGTGGTGGACGGCTCCCTACCGGGCGACCGGCGGCGTGCAATTTCCGGCGCGCGACTGGGCCCACGCGTTCGGCCCCGTGCGAACGCCGCCGGTCTACCTGGCCGCCGTCGGGCCGCAAGCCATTCGACTGGCCGCCGAGCGCTTCGACGGGCTGCTGATGACCGAGTTTGCGTCCGAGCATTTCATGAAGCGCTTGGTCCATGATCTTGCAGCGCCGCTGAAATCCCGCGGAACTACGTTAGAACACTTCCCGATCTTCATGCGCACGGCAATCGAGGTGACGGACGATCCCGAACCGGCACTGGAGCGCCGGAAATATTCTGATCGCGTTGATCAACGCGCTGCCGGGCATGGCGCGGCCGATGGAGGTGCCTGGATATGACGTCGAGGGGGTCATGGAGCGTGTGAGACGGGTGATGCACACGTCGGAGACGCTGGCAAACGGGGGCGCCTTCATTGACTTGCGGCGAAGTGGCGACCTTGCCGCGGCGCGCGCACTGATCCCGACCGAATTGGTGGACGAACTGAGCTATGTGGGGAGCGCCGAAAAGATCCGTGCGAAGTTGCGGCGGCTGGAGGCGATCGGCATCTCCCACGTCTTCATCACGCCGCCGGAGAGTCTTGACGTTCGCGAGTTCACCGAGGTGATCAAGACGGTACGGCCGTAGCGAGGCCCTCACCCATGGCCGCCCTCATCCGGCGCTGCTGCGCCAGCTTCTCTCGCCGAGCAGCGAACACGGGGAAACGGTGCGCCCCACTCCCATATGTACGGGAGTGGGGCGAGGCGAGGGCTGTCCTCACCGTCAGCTCTGCGGCTGGCTGTTTCCTTCGAGCATGGTGGACGACTTCACCGGGATCCGGCGTGTTCGGGCCATCTCCGCCTTAGGCAGCTTCAGGGTCAGAATGCCGTCTTCGAAGTGTGCCTCGGCGTGCTCGCTGTCGACTGGCATGGGCAGCGTTATGCTCTCGGCAAACTGGCCCGCGCCGATCTCGCGGCGGTACCAGGTTAAGTCTTTGGACTCTTCGGGAGTCATCGCGTAGCCGAATCGACCTCGAATCGTCAGGGTGTTCTGCTCCACCGACAACTCGATATCCTCTGGACGCGCGCCAGGGATTACGGCCTTGAAGATGAGCTCTTCACCCTTGTCATACAGGTCCATCGCCGGCCTGAACGATCCCCCTCGGCCCGACGGACGAACCCGCGGAAAACCTTCGCCGAGCAACCGGTCCATCTCGTCCCAAACGCGATCGATGTCCGTAAACGGGCTCCAACGCTGTAACATGGCTTGTGTCCTCCTTGAAGATGCAGTAGGTCATCCGATCTCTACACCACAGTATAAAGACTGAGTCGTTCTGTGTCAATATCCTGTCCATGGATGTGGAAGATCTATTCACGCTCCGCATAGTGAACCCGAGCGGTCGTAGTGTTTTCGTGGGAGTCCTGAGCGGAAAGTGATCAGGGCATACTGCCTGCATGCAGCATGCCCTGGTCAGGGTGAATCGTGACGACGTGTGGCGGAAAGGTTAGCGCGAAACCCGGTAGTTGGGCGCTTCCTTGGTGATTACGACGTCATGCGGATGGCTCTCGCGCAGCCCGGCCGACGTGATGCGAATAAACCTGGTTCTGGTCTGCATCTCCGCGATGGAGGAAACGCCACAGTAGCCCATGGCCTGGCGCAGGCCGCCAACGATCTGATAGATGATCGTGGTGAGCGGGCCCTTGTAGGCGACGCGTCCCTCGATGCCTTCCGGTACGAACTTGCTCAGGTTGGTGACTTCCTCCTGGAAGTAGCGGTCCTTGCTGAAGGAGCGAGCTTTCATCGCGCCGAGCGAGCCCATGCCGCGATACTCCTTGAAGCGCTCGCCTTGATAGAGGATGACATCACCCGGACTCTCGTCGACGCCGGCCAGCAAACCGCCGAGCATGACCGTGTCGGCGCCCGAGGCGATTGCCTTGGCGATGTCGCCTGAGTACTGGATTCCACCGTCGGCGATGACTGGAACGCCGTAGCGACGTGCAATGCGAGCAACGTCCATGACGGCGGTAATCTGCGGCACGCCAACCCCGGCCACCACGCGCGTGGTGCAGATCGAGCCTGGTCCGATGCCGACCTTCAGCGCATCGGCTCCCGCCTCGATCATCGCCAGAGCGGCCTCGCCTGTGGCGATGTTGCCCGCCGCGACCTCGACGTTCCAGCGCTGCTTGACCGTTCGCACCATGTCGATCACGTCGCGGTTGTGGCCGTGAGACGTGTCGACCACGATGAGGTCGACACCCTGTTCGATGAGCGCCTCGGCTCGGTCGAGCGAATCCTGTCCCGTGCCGATCGCCGCTCCGACGCGGAGGCGTCCGCGGCTGTCCTTGGTGGCGTTCGGATACTGGATGCGCTTCTGAATGTCTTTGACGGTGATCAACCCTTTGAGGTAGCCATGATCGTCAACGACTGGAAGCTTCTCGACCTTGTACTCGTGCAGGATCTCCTGGGCTTGGTCGAGCGTCGTGCCGACCGGAACCGTGATCAGGTTCTCCTTGGTCATCAGGTTGCCGATAGGCTGGTCAAGATCTTCTTCGAAGCGCAGATCCCGGTTGGTGAGGATGCCGACCAGCTTGCCGTCGTTCTCGGTGATCGGCACGCCGGAGATATGGTAGTTCTCCATCATGGACAGCGCGTCACGCACGCTGTCGGTCGGACCCAACGTCACCGGCTCGACGATCATGCCGGATTCGCTCCGTTTGACCTTGTCGACTTCGGTGACCTGATCGTCGATCGAGAGGTTACGATGCAGGATGCCGATACCACCCTCACGCGCCATGGCAATGGCCATACGCGCCTCGGTGACCGTGTCCATGGCCGCGGAAACGATCGGGATGTTCAAACTGATGTGTCGTGAGAGTTTCGCCTGCGTGCTCGCCTCCCGAGGCAAGATGTTCGACTCGGCCGGAACCAACAGCACGTCGTCAAACGTCAGCCCCAAGCCGACTACTTTCTCTTGGAGAATCTGATCCAATTCGCGATCCTCGAGAATCCTCGAGGTGTCCGCGTCCTGTGTAATGGTCATCTACCGCCGCCTTTCACCCTGACGTTGCACTCCCGTACCCAATAGATCGAAGCAATTACAATATGAAGATATGGCCGCCACTGGAACCACGCCTGGGCTACGCCAACGATTGAACCGAACGATTCTGCACACGACCGGCGACACGGTCACTTCCGCGAAGAATGGGCCCCAACGGGCATCTCCTCCGGTGACGGCGAGCACGTCAGCCCCATACGCCGGGCGATCTCCTCGCCAACCGCACCATATGCCGCTGCCGCGCGAGACGAGGGATCGTACTCGAAGATCGTTTGCCCGTAGCTCGGTGCCTCGGCCAGCCGGACCGCGCGCGGCACGACCGTGGGAAGCAGACGGCTCGGGAAGAAGCGACGTACATCCTGCACGACCTGAGGAGACAGCCGGGTACGTGCGTCGAACATCGTCATTACCACGCCAAGAACGTCGAGCGCCGGGTTCAACCTGCGCCGCACCAGGTCAATGGTATTGACCAATTGCATCAGCCCTTCCAGCGCCAGGTATTCACACTGGATCGGGATGACGACCGCGCTCGCGGCGGTGAGTGCATTGACCGTCAGTAGCCCTAACGAGGGCGGGCAGTCGATGATCGTCGCGTCGTAGCGATCGCTCATCGACGCCAGCGATTCGCGTAGGCGAAACTCACGGCGTTTCAGGCCGACCAGCTCGACCTCTGCTCCAGCCAACATGCCATTGGCCGGGAGGAGATCGAGATTGGGACGGATATCCTCGATGGTGCATGCGTCAAGCGGTTGCCCGTCGATCAGCACCTCGTAGGTCGATTGTTGAATGGAGTTCTTGTCAACGCCGATGCTGCTTGTCGCGTTCCCCTGCGGATCGAGGTCTGCCAGCAGCACACGGTAGCCCTGTTCGGCAAGGAAGGCTGCCAGGTTGACCGCAGTAGTGGTCTTCCCGACGCCGCCTTTTTGGTTTGCCAGTGCCAGCGCGTGCGCCACTCAGCCCCTTTCCGCCGCGCACCAAGTTAATTGCTCTATTGTAATCCCATGCCCTGAATTGGGCAAGCGTGGCGTTGTCGGAGCTCAGTACTATTTTTGCCCGCAGCGCCGTTAGAGTCCCAGGGAGTGTGTAAATAAGCCGAAGCCATTGACGGAAACGGCCAAGGCGTGGTTCTCATCGGTTGAGTCATCAGAGACCGAAAGGAGACCGCCGCCATGGCCGATAGCCTGAGCATCGCATTGGAGGAGTTGCTGCGCAAGGTGGAACTCGAGGGGGATGTCGACATCCTGCGGGAGGGGGTACGGGTCCTGAGCCAGGCGCTGATGGAACTGGAACTCCGCCAGCAGCTTGGTGCGGATCGACACGAGCGCACACCGGAGCGGACCGGGCACCGAAACGGCTACCGGGAGCGGCGCTGGGACACCCGGGTCGGGAGCATTGACCTCCGGGTTCCCCGAGTACGAGCTGGCCGCTTCATGCCAGCGCTGCTGGAACCGCGCAAACGGGCCGAACGCGCCCTGGTTGCCGTGGTGCAGGAAGCCTACGTCCATGGCGTCTCGACACGACGGGTGGACGATTTGGTCCAGGCGTTGGGCATCACGGGCATCAGCAAAAGCGAGGTGAGCCGGATGTGTCAGGAGCTCGACGAGGAGGTTAAACGCTTCCGTACCCGACCCCTGGCGGGCGGCTACCCCTACGTCTGGCTGGATGCCACCTATCTCAAGGTGCGGGAGGATCATCGCGTCGTCTCGATGGCGGTGGTGATCGCCGTGGGCGTCAACGCCAATGGGCAGCGCGAAGTCTTGGGGCTGGATGTGGGGCCGAGTGAAGACGGGGCCTTCTGGCTGGGGTTCCTGCGGGATCTGGTGGCACGGGGCCTGAGCGGGGTTCGCCTGGTGACCAGCGATGCGCATGAAGGGCTGAAGGGGGCGATTGCGGCGGTGCTGCATGGGGCCAGTTGGCAGCGCTGTCGCGTCCACTTCGTCCGCAATGCCCTGGCGCTGGTCCCCAAGAGCGCCGCCGAACTGGTGGCCGCGTCGATCCGGACCGTCTTCGCCCAACCGGATCTGGCGAGTGGTCGCGAGCAGTGGCGGAAAGTGGCCGATGGCTTTCGGGAGCGCTTTCCTCGCCTGGCGGACCTGATGGACGGGCGGAAGATGAGGTGTTGACCTATCTCACCGTCCCGCGGTCCCACTGGCGGCAAGTTTGGTCGACCAATCCCTTGGAGCGCCTCAACAAGGAGGTCAAACGGCGCAGTGACGTGGTCGGAATCTTCCCGAATGCGGCGGCGGTGACGCGACTGGTGGGCATGGTGCTGGCCGAGCAGCACGATGAGTGGCAGGTGTGTCGCCGCTATCTCAGTGCAGAATCGCTCACCACCGTGGTCGCGAAATCGGACGTCCAGCCCGTTGCGGAACTTGCTGCTGACTAAGGAGCGTTGAACTGAGGACCACGCCATTTACACACTTGACGGGACATGATCCGCAGCGCCTGACTGGGAGATGGAACGCGGAGATAACTCGACTGTCAGCACGTGCGTTCGCAGGTGGTCTGCCATTGGCCGGGCGCACGGTCAGGAACGGGCGGATACGACGGCAATGGTGCAGCGGGAAATGCAGATCAGCCGGTCCCGTTCGTCGCGGATGGCGATGTTCCAGACCTGAGAGGTCCGCCCGACGTGAATCGGGGTGGCCGTGGCGGTTAGCGTTCCGTCCTGGAGGGAGCGAATGTGATTGGCGTTGAGTTCCTGTCCGAAGACGTTCATGCCCTCGGCGGCGTTGAGCGACGCGCCGATGCTGGCCGCCGTTTCGGCCAGTGCCAGGCTGGCGCCGCCGTGGAGGTAGCCGCGTGGTTGCAGATGTCCTTCCGTGACCGGCATGGTCACGATGACGCGGTCTGGCGTCTTCTCGACAATCTGCATTCCCATCATATCGAGCAGTGACACCCGGACTCCCCTTTCCAGTGGCGCGCACGCGACCAATCCGACCCGGCACAGCCTCCGCCGGTTCGTGTCCGGCGTCGGTCACGCTGCCGACGCCATGATAGCGTGTTAACAGAATCACTGGCGCAGATCTTCCGTATTCGCCGGTAATCGGACGGATCAGGGCTCGGGAGCATCAGGTGAGCAGACGGGCGGCAGTCGGGCAACGAGCAGAGTTGACTGCGGAGCGCAGCGACGAGTACCGCAGCATGCAGCGCGAGATGGCGGATCGCGTACGCGAAGAGCCGCTGCCCCGGCCACCCAGACTCATTGCCGCGGTCGACATGCACCTTCACGGTGATCATGGCATCGCCGTGGCGGTCAGCGTGCGCTATCCGGATCTCGAGACGGTCGAGACCAGCGTCGCCAGTGGTGCCGTCTCGTTTCCGTACATCCCCGGACTCCTCTCATTCCGTGAGGCACCGCTCTGTCTGCGGGCCATTCAATCACTCGCTGAGGCGCCGGATCTGATCCTCGTCGACGGCCAGGGTCGAGCACACCCGCGGCGTTGTGGCATTGCCTGTCATCTCGGCGTCGAACTCCAAATTCCGGCGATCGGCGTGGCGAAGTCGATCCTGACTGGCCGGTTTGAGGATCTTGGTGAGGAGCGTGGTTCGACCGCGCCGCTCCGGGCGCGACGGGAGATCGTTGGCATGGCGGTGCGAACGCGAACCGGAGTGAGCCCGGTCTACGTCTCGGTTGGGAACCTGATCACGCTCGATGAGGCGGTTGAATGGACCTTGAAGACATTGACACGCTATCGACTCCCGGAACCGTCGCGTCGCGCGCATCGCGCCGCGCAGGACCTGGCGCGGCAATTCCGCTCGCGATGGTCAGCGTGACGGGGTGTGCGGCTGGTTTTGCAGGAACGCGTCGATTTCGGACCGGGTCGGCAGCGCCGGGATCGCGCCGCGACGAGTGACCGTCAGCGCCCCTGCCGCATTGGCCAGGCGCAATGCGCCTTCGAGCGCCGCGGCGTCCGTGGCGTAGTCCGCTTCGATCAACCCGGTCAGCAAACCAGCCACAAACGCGTCACCCGCGCCGGTCGTGTCGACCGGTCGAACCGCAAAGCCCGGTTGGTGCCCCTGAGCCTCTGGTGTGAACCACCAGCAGCCACCGGCTCCTTCCGTGACCGCCAGAAGTCTCAATTCCGGATGCCAGATCTGCCGCGCCGCGCGGTCCACGTCCTCGATACCTGACAGAAACACAAGCTCCTCACGGCTCATCTTCACGACGTTTGCCCGGCCAAAGCCGACCAGCATCCCATCCCGTGCCGCATCTGGTGACGGCCAGAGCGGTAGGCGCAGGTTTGGGTCATACGAGATCAGTGCGCCATGCTCTCGTGCCGACTTCAGGGCGCGAAGGGTGGACGCGCGGCTCGGCTCGCTGACGAGGGTGATCGATCCGAAGTGAAAGGTCTTGCCGCTCGCCGCGATGACGCAATCAGCCTCGCTCGCTTCCCAGAGCATGTCGGCGCTCGGATGCCGGTAGAACATGAAATCACGCTCGCCACCGGCCTTGAGCGAGACGAACGCGAGCGCGGTGCGAGCGCGGCTTGAGCGGCTCAATCCGGACGTGTCGACACGATCCTTTTCGAGCGTCGCCACGAGAAAATCCCCGAAATCGTCGTCCCCGACCTGGCCCAGAAAACTGACGCGTCGACCCAAGCGCGCCAGTCCTACAGCGACGTTCGCGGGAGCCCCCCCGGGAGCCTTTTCGAAGGTATGGGCTTCGACCAGGCTGACCGACGTCTCGAGCGCGACAAAGTCGATGAGCAATTCGCCGCAGGTGACGACGTCAACGATAGGTGGCATGGATAGGTGTCATCCTAAGCAGTGGTCAACAAACAATCTCTTCTCGACCGGCCAGTCCGTGGACGTTGTCATTCTGGTGTTGCGGCCGAAGAATCTCCCGGTATGAGGCCGATCAAGGAGGGACGAAGAGATCCTTCGTGCTCCCGTACGAACTCTCGCTCGGCCTGAGGGCGAGGACCATGGCGGTGCTGCGCGCAGGACCGCACCTCCACGTTGGGCGCCAACTCGCGAGCGTGCTGTCAATCTGGCCCCTGCGACGTCACCATGAGATCGCGGGCGCTCTGGCCCGAGAGCCAGAGCGCCTTGCGAACTTCCTCGGACTAGCCTTTGACCGCGCCAGCCGTGAGACCGGCCAGGATACGACGCTGGAAAATGAGGGTCAGCGCGATCAGCGGGAGTGTCACGATAATCGTGCCCGCCATCATCTGGCCCCAGGGCAACTCGAACCCGCCGGTTGTATTGGTGTTGAAGTTGAAGATCGCCAGCGTGATCGTGAAGTTGTTCGGCGTCTGCATGAACGAGAGCGCGTAGAGGAACTCATTCCATGCCGCGATGAAGGCCAAGAGGCCGGTCGTCACCAGACCCGGCGCCGCCAACGGCAGCAGCACCTTATAGAAAACCTGGAATGGTGTCGCCCCGTCGACGTAGGCCGCCTCTTCGAGCTCCTTCGGCATCGCCTGGAAGAACGTCGTCAGCACCCAGACGGTGAACGGGAGTGTGAAGAGGAGATAGGTGATGATCAGCGCCGGCAGCGTGTTGTACAGATGGAACCGGGTGACCAATTCATACAGCGAGCCCAAGACGGCGATCTGCGGGAACATCGTCATCGACAGTGTGATGTAGAGGACCGGAGATCTGCCGCGGAACTTGAAGCGTCCCAGTGCGAAGGACGCGAACGCGCCGACAGACAGCGAGATGACCGTAACGGATCCCGCGACGATCGCCGAGTTCAACATCGAACGCATGAAATTCTTGTTGTGGAACACCTGGCTATAAAACACACCAGTTGGGTGATTCGGCCAGTAGTGCACGGGCGTGGAGAACATCTCGCTGTTGGGCGTGATCGACGACCGGAACGCCCAGTAGAACGGGAAGACCAGGTAGACGAGGATAACCGCAATCAGTATCCAGAAAAGGGTCCGCTGGATCCGGTATCGCCAGGTCTTGCTCATGATTGCTCAATCCTTAGCGATGTGACGTACGCCACCACGAATATGCCGATGATGACAAAGATCGCGACGCTGATTGCGCTTCCGTAGCCAATGTCCGAGAAGGCGACGATGTTCTGTTGGTTATAGATCGCCATCGTCTGGGTATCGGCACGTGCACCGAACATCACGAAGAAGACATCGAACACGCGGAGCGCGTCGAGCGTACGGAAGATCAGCGCGACCAGGATCGCGGGCCTCAGCAGCGGCAACGTGATGCGGAAGAACTGCTGAACGGAGTTGGCTCCATCGACTTTGGCGGCTTCGTAGATATCGGACGGGATGACCTGAAGTCCGGCCAACAACAGGAGAGCGACGAATGGTGTCGTCTTCCAGATATCGACCGCGGCGATCGCGGGAATTGACGTGTTTGTTTGTGAAATCCAGGCAACAGGTTTGCTGAGAAGATGCAGTCTGACAACGAGAATGTCATTGAAAACGCCGTAGATCTGGCTGTACATCCATTTCCACATCTGGGCCGAGATGACCGTGGGGATGGCCCACGGAACCAGCATCGCCGCGCGCATTGCGCCGCGCCCCTTGAAGTTCGAGTTCACCACGAGCGCGATGACGATCCCGAGGATGAACTCGGCCACGACGGTGATCATGGTGAACTTGATGGTGGTCCAGATCGCGTCACGAAAGAAGGTATCCTGAACCAAGAAGCGATAGTTCTTGAGTCCGACCCAGTGGGTCGGCTGAACGCTGGCCAGGCGTGCGTTGGTAAAGCTGTAGTAGATCGTCTGAACCAGTGGAACCATGGCTACGGCGACAACCACCACAATGGTGGGAAGGAGCAGCAGCCAGGCGGTTCGTGTCTGCGAACTGGCCAGGGTCCGTACCTTCTTGGGTTTCTCTGGCCGGTAGTCGAGTTTCACGTCTTCGTCGTGGGTGGCGGCCATCTTGCTCATTCACACCCCCTCTTGTGATGAGTGAGGCGGGGGCGACCGTCGCCCCCGCTGGAATGCTGTGGGTCCGTGTTGATTTCACCCAGTCGGCGAAGCGATTGCGTTAACCGCCCACCACACGCTGAATCTGCTGCTGCACCTGCGGCAGAACGCTGGAGGCGTCGCCACCCGTGAGCACCTGATTCACGCCCTGGAAGAAGTAGGTGGAAACCTGATTGTAGTTCTCAGCCGCGAACTTCGACGGTCGCGTCACGCGAACCACATCTGCCAGGCTCTGCAGGAACGGCATGGCTTTGAGCACAGCCGGATCCGAAGCGACGTCAGGTTGGGTCGGCACGTAGGAGCCGATGACCGCGCGCCAGGTCTCAACCTCTGGGCTCGCCAGGTAGCGCACGAGCTCGACGGACGCATCCTGGTTCTTTGAGTAGGCGGAGACGCCAAGCTGCCAACCACCGACTGTGCCATAGTGCTTCTGTCCCGCGTTTGACGGGATCGGCGCGACATCGAACTTGCCAGCGATCGGAGAATCACTCGCCTGCCCGGCCGCGTATGCATATGGCCAGTTGCGCATGAACATCGCATTACCGCCCTGGAAGACGTTTCGCGCGTCCTCTTCTTTGAAGGAGGTCACGTCTTTCGGAGCGATACCGCCAACCCAGCCCTTGGCCCGGTTGATCATGTCGACGGCATCCTTGTTATTCACCGTGACCTTGCCCTGGTCATCGATGATGGTGCCTCCACCGGCGCCGGCGATCCACTCGAGCGCGTCGCAGGTTAGGCCCTCATAGGCCGCGCCCTGGAAGACAAAGCCCTGGAAGCTGGAATTCGAGCTCTCGCCCTGCTTGACTTTCTGGGCAATTTGCTCGAGCTCGTCCCACGTTTCCGGCGGCTTGCTGAAGCCATACTTCTGGAGCATGTCAGTTCGATAGAACATCATGCCGAAGTCACCGAAGTACGGCATCGCGACGAGCTTGCCGTTGACGGTGTTGTTCTGAATGATGGTGTCATAGTTCTTGCTTGCCAGGTCCGACAGTGCTGAACTCAAGTCCATCAAGTGCGGAGCGAAGGAGCCTGGCCAAATGACGTCGAGCATCATCACGTCGACGTCCGAGGACTTGCCCTGGAAGAACCGCTGGTATGTCGAGTAGTTCTCCGTCGAGTCCTGCGGCTTCGGCACGATATTGACCTGAATGCCCGTGTCCTTGGTGAACTGGGCGATCATGACTTTGTCGATGTCCGCGCCGGAGCCGACCGAGTCGCCATAGTACGTGATCTTGGTGCCGCTGTACTTGGTGCTCGGGTTCGGTACGGGCGGTGCCTGTTTCGGATCAAAGGTCATTGCCGAGGGGCTGCCGGTCGCGGATGGCGACGCGGCGCTGGTTGCCGAGGCGGCGCTGGTTGGAGACGCAGCCATCGTTGGGCTCGCGGCGCTGGTCGGGCTGGACGCGGCTGTGGTGGGCGCTGCTGAGGTTGCGGTTGAAGCGCCAGCCGATGATGTCGTCGGCGTGTTTTTGCTGCTACCTCCACCACAGGCGGCCAGTAGAGCCGCGACAACCGGGGCGCTTAGCCCAAGCGCGGCCGCGCGACGAAGTACGGCACGGCGGCTGAGCTTTCCGCTCATTGCCCCCTCAGCAAGTTCCCGGAACCGCTGATCTTGAGACATACGTAACTCCTCCTACATCGAGGCCGCGCGGATCTCCACTGACCACGACACGGTCTCATTCGGCTCGACGGTGTCCTCCGGCGGATCTGTAGACGGCGTGGAACGAGTCTCGTGGCGAATCCGCACGTTCAGCACTCGCTCCCGTGTCGCTGGACGCCCTTCTCGTTACGCCACAACGGATCGTACAGCTACAGTACACACGGATCTTGTATCAAGAGTCGGCCGTTAGCTCGGCAAACGGACACCACCGCCCGTCAGCAAGACTCGGGCCGACAAAGATGTAACGGTGCGCAACGAACGAGTATATGGGCTCGATGACGCCGAAACAACACCTTAATCACTGTCTCACTCGAGACGGGAATTGTCTAGTGGGGGTGTCAATCCCTCGTTACAGTTTGCGCACGATCTGCAACAAACGCGTCACAGGCGCTTCCAACCATCAACTTCGTACGTCGTACCGCCGATTCGGGTACAACGGGGCTGGGATCAACGCGAGACGGCCGGGCGCTCAGGGCGATTGTGGGGGTTTATTGGCCGCCACGGACTCGTGCGGTTGTGCTCCCAGAATGGCGGCCGCTTCGTTGCTTTCCTGGCCGTTCGCCGACCGGAAGACCGTGACACTGTGTGGATAGGGGATCGTGACGCCCGACGCATTCAGTGCGCCCTTTATCCGGCGCAGGAGCTCGCGCTGGACCCGCCACTGCTGCATCGGGACAGTCTTAACCATCAGGCGTATCGTCACCTGATAGGGCCCAAGGGCCTGAACCCCCAGGATGTTCGCCGGTTCAAGAATGGCGTCACCGAGGACGGGGTCGTATTCGATGCCATCCAGCAGGTTCGTCAGTACTTCGATGGCGTGATCGACGTCGTCGTCATATGAGATATCGACGTCGACCAGCGCGCGTGACCAATCCTTGGTCAGGTTCTGGACCGAGCGCACGTCCCCATTCGGCACGATGGCGAAGCTGCCGTTCAGTTGCCGCAGCCCGGTTCGTCGCAGGCTCACATGCTCGACCGTTCCCGTATAACCGTTCACGGTGATGACGTCGCCAACCCCAAACTGGTCCTCGAGCAGGATCAGGAAACCGCCGATGAAATCACGAATCAGGCTCTGGGCGCCGAGACCGATGGCGATGCCGACCACGCCGGCGCTCGCCAGGAGCGGAGCGATGTCGATGCCGAGATTGCTCAGCACCATCATGCCCGCGACGACCACGACGATGAGTCGCAACAACGACTCGACGACGGTCGAGAGGGTGTTGATCTTCAGCGTAAGTTCGCGATTCGACTCGGCTCCACGCTCGACCAGATGCTGGATCGTGCGACGGATCACCGAACGCATCAGGCGCAGTATCAAGAACGCGATGACAACGATAAGGAGAATCGACAGCGTTGGACCGATTGCCTGCCGTCCAATATTTTTCAGGTTGTCGATCACGGTGTTCGAACGCGAGACCGCGGTCACGACGTCAGACTGTACGAGAGCGAACGCTGTGATCAGCGAATGCACTCTGTCCCCTCCCAGCTGTCAACCTCGACAGGCGAAGGTTACCACGGGAGGAACGATCCAGATTCTTGCCGGACGCGCGGCGCGATCCTGGAGGGCTGGATGTCGATCATCGCCAAATCCGCTGCGGTCAGGAATTTTCAGCAGTTCTGATGCGGATCGTCTTCGGCTGAGCTTCATCGACTTTCGGCAACTCAATGGTCAGCACGCCATCCTTGAACTCCGCCGCGGCGTGCTGTGAATCGACCGATGTCGGCAAGGTGACCGAACGCTCGAAGCGCCCGAAGCGCCGCTCACGCAGCAGCCAGCGAGATTCGTGGGCCGGCTCCTGCTCTGCGTGCGCATCACGATCCTTGATCTCGCCGCTGATGCGAACGTTGCTTCCGAGTACCGAGATGTCGACGTCGTTCACGGTGACGCCGGGCAGTGGCGCGGTGATGATGTAGCGATCGCGCGTCTCCCGGACGTCGAGGGGGATCGATCCGGGCGTCGCCATCCCGCCCCGCGGCAAGAGCATGCCTTCTTCGAACAGGTTATTCATCGCCTCGCGAAAGCCACTGATATCACGCAAAGGATCCCATCGGGTGGAGCTCATGCCAGGTCTTCCTCTCGTCTGCGATTTCTCTGGGATCGGTTAGCACTCTCGATGATAGAGTGCTAATACTCAGTATAGCCGCAGGATCTGGGCCCGGCAATCGACGACGCTCGACGTCTACACTGCTATGCTGAGGGTGACCGAGCGGACGGAACCGGACTCGAGCGGTCGGGGTTCATTGTGGAAAGCGAGGAGCGTGGTGTCGCGATCATGGGAGTATTGCTCGCTGGTATCGCATGGCGTCGAGACGGAGGAGGGTGAGATTGGCTGGCTTTGCCGAATTACCTATTTCACCTCGGACGGAGCAAAGACAGTCCAGCTCAAGGAGCCGACGAGTGATCAGCCGCCGGATGTCTTCGAGCGCGCTATGGCGCAATTGGGCGCAGGCGGCTGGGAACTGGTCTCGCTCCAACACCCGTTGGTGAGTGACCGCGTCCATCTACAGACCGGACAGGTTGCCGCCGATGTGACCGTTGGGTTCTCGTTCTCGTCGTTTGGTGTGGCCTATTTCAAACGGCGAGCAAAAGGGGATCGTCTGATCGACGATCCGGCGGTCGTCATCCAAGAGGGCTGATCAGCCGTTTGATCCACAGACGCCTGTCCGGAACTTGCGACCTGTGCGGTGCTGGTGGGCCGTTTGTCATGTGTGAGGTCAGTCCGAACGACGGTTCCCCACATCGTTGTCGAGCAACTGAATTGGAGTTGAACGGAATGGAATGGCAGCGTCCCGATGAGCCGCGCCGGCAGCGGATTCTGATCCTTGGTGGTGGCTTTGCCGGGGTTTACACCGCGTATGAGCTTGGCCGGCGCCTGGGCGACGATCCGGTCGACGTCGCAATCGTTAATCGTGAGAACTTTTTCGTCTTCTATCCATTACTCCCCGAGATCGTCTCGGGGTCCATCGATACCAGCTCGATCCTGAATCCGATTCGTCTCGTGGCTCCGAAGGCCACACTCTATGTCGGTGATGTTACGGGCATCGACCTGGAGCATAAGAAGGTCGACGTCCGGCTCGGGCTGTATGGGCGCAAACAACAGGAGCACGCTCTCTTCTACGATCACGTCGTCATCTCGCTGGGCGGTGTGCCGAACACGTCGTTGATCGAGGGTATCGCCGAGAACGCGTTCGACGTCCAGCGGCTCAGTAATGCGTTTGCGCTGCGCAATCATCTCGTCGACACGCTGGAGCAGGCGGACATCGAGACGAATCCAGTCGAGAAACGACACCTGCTCACCTTCGTCGTGGTTGGAGGCGGCGCGAACGGCGTTGAAATCGTCGCCGAGATGCGCGACATGCTCATTGAAGCCTGCCCGCGCTACAAGCACATCGAGCCCGACGATATCCGCGTCGTGCTGATCCATAGTCGGTTCCCGGCTGATCGAGGATTTGCCTGAAGATCTCTCCAGATTCGCCGAGCGACTCCTGCGTGAGAAGGGGGTCGAGATTCTCTTCAACTACCTTCGTGTCGCGCGTCGAGCCAGGTCGCGTCGTCATGCGAAGTGGCGACCATATCGACGCCAGCACGGTGGTCGGGTCGGTCGGTGTACAGCCGAACCCATTGACCCAGGAGCTGCCGGTCGAGCGTAACCGGCGTGGCCAGGTCAAGGTGACGCGTATGCTGAACGTGCCGGGCTATCCGAACGTCTGGGCAATTGGGGACAATGCCGAAGTGATCGATCCAAACACAGGTAAGCCCTACCCGCAGACCGCGCAGCATGCGGTGCGTGAGGCTCGGCTGGTTGCCAAGAACATCGTCGCGTCGCTCCGTGGCGAGCCGCTCCGCGCCATGCGCTACCGGACGCTGGGCCAGATGGTGGCGCTCGGCCATCGATCGGCGATTGCCAACATCATGGGTGTCAAGCTGTCCGGCTTCAAGGCGTGGTGGATCTGGCGAAGTTACTACCTCTTGCAGATTCCGCGCTGGGAGAAGCGCGTCCGCGTGATGTTTGACTGGACGCTCGACCTGGCATTCCCGCCGGAGCTGACGCAGCTCAAGGTTGGCCAGCCGGTTCCGGCTTCTGGATCGCTCCGGCAGGAGCAGGCAGCTCAGTCGGACCGCGTGCCGACGCCGGCGGAGTGAAGGCGGGCGTGCGGAACGTGAACCAACCTCTTTGCCGCGGCTGAACGGCGTGCGAGCGCCCTGAGAGATCCTTCGCATGGCGAAGGATCTCTCGTTTCCCTGCCCAGAATCACACGTTTTCGGGGCCCACCGCTGGACCCCCGGTATGGCGTGAGAGGCATGAGCTTCGAGCGAAACTACCCCGCAACCACCGCCGACTTGCTCTCGGCCCAGCGGCGGATCATCTCACGCAGCAGTTCCGTCGCCGATGCCAGCGAGGTATCCCCGCCTTCACCAACCGGATAGACCGAGACCAGGCCGACCGCTTCGACCTTCCCGGTGTCGAGCACTGCCTGAACCGCATCCAACGTCGTCGCGATGTCCGGCCCGTTCGGCTCCTTGGTGCCATGCGACGGTGTCAGGGATTCGTCCAGGATGTCGAGGTCGATATGCAGGTAGATGATGTCGGTCTTGTCAGCCAGCTTTTGGATGGCGCCAGTCAGTTCCGGACCGGAGACCGGCACGACTGCCACATCGGTCGCGCGAACCAACTGCTCCTCGGCCGGGTCGAGATTGCGCACGTCGACCATGATGATGCGGTCGGTCGGCAGGGCG
Organism: uncultured Chloroflexia bacterium; assembly: GCA_963728335.1. Classification (GTDB taxonomy): domain Bacteria; phylum Chloroflexota; class Chloroflexia; order Thermomicrobiales; family Thermomicrobiaceae; genus CALAGB01. The sequence goes on along the minus strand of CAVSJP010000002.1, from coordinate 89,061 downwards.
ACCTCCTGATGAGCGCCGATGCGCCAGTCCGGATAGCAGAGACCGGCAGTCACGGCGACTGGCATGCCGCCGAGCATGCCACTCATGGTCGTCTTCGGCGTGTTGAAGTCACCGTGTGCATCAAACCAGACCAGGCCGATACGCGCGGTGGATCCCTTTGCCTGCTGCAAACCGCCGATCACACCAGGCAGCGCGCCACAGTTTCCCCCCGCGATGACGACCTGCTCGCCGTTCGCGAAGCCCCTGGCGACTTCGTCGGCAATGCGGCCGCACATCAGTGCCAGTGACTCGACCGGATCTTCGGAGAGTTCGTTCTCTTCCACCCATGGGCGAGCGTAGCTGATCGTACCTCCGGCGACGTCATAGACAGCGCTCTGACGGAGTGAGTCCAGTTCACGCGGCACCGGAATTCTCGATTGCCAGTTCGTCGCTCTGAGTTCGACAACGTGCAGGTCCATCTTCCACCTCCCAATGTCGAGCGGCCAGGTTGGTGAACCTGACCGCGTTCGGTGTCCTGCGTGCTTCGTCCGGCATGCGGCCGGTTAATCCGTCACCAGTCTTTACGAGTTCCGCATTTTCCGCAAGGTTTCGAGCACGGCGTCGACGTTGGGGATTACCCCTCGTTCGGTGATGATCTCCTGATAAGCGAGATTGCCTGATTGATCGATGATGAAGGCCGAACGCCGGGAGATCCCGTGGTAGGCCCCAAACTCATCCATCTTGATGTCGTAAGCGGACATGACCGTGCGATCGAGGTCGCTCAACAGGGGGTAGGTCAGTTCGAGACGTTCACCCCAGACTCGCTGGGAGTGATGCGAATCGACCGAGATCCCATAGACTTCAGCGTCCAATCGATGAAACTCATCGATGTTGTCCTGGAATTTGGACAGCTGATTGCCTCAACCTCCGGTGAATGCAAAGAAGAACGAGGTGAGGACAACGGCGTGCTCCTTGATCGACTCGCTCAGATTGAACATGTCGCCCCACGAGCTTGGGACCACGATGTTGGGAGCAGCCGCTCCGACGGTAAGTGGCATAGAGTTCCCTTTCAATACGTTAGGATCCGTAGCGCAGTCGGCGCCTGACTGGATCAGGATAGGTCCTGGTGCGGTCGAAGCACGCTTCGCACTATACCGCGACACGTAAAACACCGCACGAACCGTTCATCGATACACGGCGCGCGAGTTGACTGCGCGAATCAACCAGGAATCGTGCGGTTGATGTAGCATAGTGCGGATGTCGTTCATCGACCTGATGAGGCGCATGGAACTGGCGGGAGGAGAGGGCGTGCAATTATTCAATACGCTGACCGGCGAGAAAGAGGATTTTACTCCGCTCGACGGCCACACGGTCCGTATGTACGTGTGTGGGATCACGCCATACGACACCACGCATATGGGTCACGCGATGACCTATCTCACGTTCGACGTCGTCAACCGCTACTGTCAGTATCTCGGCTGGCAAGTCAAATACGTTCAGAATGTCACCGACATCGACGATGACATCCTGCGCAAAGCGAATGAGGTCGGCGATCGGTGGGATCTGCTCGGCGATCGCTACATTCGCCAGTTCCAGGAAGACCTGAACGCGCTCAACGTGTTGCCGCCGGCCGTCTATTGCCGCGCGACTGAAGAGGTCCCGATGATCGTCGAGATTGTCTCCTCGTTGATCGAGGGCGGCAAGGCGTACGAGCGGAACGGTAACGTCTACTTCCGGGTTCCGGCCGATTCGGACTACGGAAAGCTGAGCCGCCTCGAGCGGGACGAGATGATCAGAGATATCGTCTCAGCGAGGCGCCGACCCGAATGACCCACTCAAGGAGGACCCGCTCGACTTCATCCTCTGGCAAGCCTCGAAGCCGGGTGAGCCGACCTGGGAGAGTCCGTGGGGACAGGGCCGTCCTGGTTGGCATATCGAGTGTAGTGCGATGGCAATGCGCTATCTCGGCTCGCAGATCGACATCCACGGCGGTGGCGGAGACCTGATCTACCCACACCACGAGAGCGAGATCGCTCAATCCGAAAATTACACGCACGCCGAGCCCTTCTCGAAGGTCTGGATGCACGTCGCCATGGTGTGCTATCAGGGCGAGAAGATGAGCAAATCCCTCGGGAACCTGGTGCTGGCGCGCACCGTATTGCGGTACCACACGCCGGACGCGCTGCGGCTCTACCTGCACAGCCATCATTACCGCGAATCGTTCGAATATCAGGATAGCGGTCCGGCCGAGTTCGAACCGATGGTCGACCTGCTGAGAAACGCGATGTTGATTCGAGGGTCCGACGAGACGCCCGCGCTGAATCTGGAGCCGATGAAGGAAGAGTTCATGGCGGCCATCGCCGATGATCTCGACACGCCCAAGGCCATCGGTATCTTGAACGAGATGGCGAAGCGTTTGATCGGATCGGCCGAGGCCGGTCACGTGATCGAGGATGCTCGACACACGCTGCGTACGGCCGCATCGATGCTCGGACTGCGGGTCACGCGCTAGGATTTGCCGCCGGGCGGGAGCAGGTCGCCTGCCACTCCGGCCCGGCTGGCTGACTTCACTGGGAGTGGGCGTAATCGGTGAACTTTGCGGCACCACGGTCGAGTCGCTGGCTGATGTCGTTGGTGCTGCTGTCCCTCATAACGCGCATCGCGCTGGGCGCACCGGCTGCCAGTGCTTCCACCGCCGCGTTTGCCGCGACCGCCACGCCCCAATATTTCAATGAGACCGGATTCTGGGTGTCAGATCCGTTCCTGAGCTTCTGGCAGCAGCACGGCGGACTCGGGACCTTTGGTCTTCCCATCAGCCGCGTTTTTTACCAGGATGGTTTCTACCGGCAATATTTCGAACGCGCCATCTTTGAGCGTCACGACGAGAACGCCGGAACGCCCTACGTCGTGCTGCTGACGCGCCTCGGCTCGCTGACCACGGTCGATCGTCGCAATGAGGCGCCCTTCAAGCCGATCCCTTCCGCGACCGGAACCGGATGCGACTATTACACCGAGACTCAGCACTCGCTCTGCGGCACGTTCCGCGACTTTTGGCGCGCCCACGGTGGGCTGGCCAGCTTCGGCTTTCCGATCAGCCAGCCATTCGAGGAACGCAGCCAAACCGACGGGACGCTGCATCTGGTTCAGTATTTCGAGCGCACGCGCTTCGAACTGCATCCAGAGAATGCGATGCCCTACAACGTGCTGCTCGGATTGCTCGGCAGTGAGGAGCTCCAGCGGCGCATCGTTCCGGCCGAGGCTGTCGCGCCTGAAGGAGCCGCGGTTCCAGAGCCGCCGCCAATCGAGCCCAGGCCGCTCTACTCCGATCACCAGGTCGCGTGCGGCTTCAACGTGCTCTGGTGGGGGGATCTGAACAACCTCGGCTCGAACAACTACTTTGTCGACCTGGCGAGGAGTTCCGGCTGCCCGTGGATTCGTATTCAGGCGCAATGGAGCGAGCTGGAGCCGCGCCCCGGCACGTACACGTTCAACCCGCTGGGCGCGATGATCGATGCGGCGCGAAGTCGCGGCCTGAGGATATTGGTGACGGTCAATAGCGTGCCGACCTGGGCCTACACTCCGTTCTCCGGCCAGCCCGCCGACCCCGCGATGTTCGCGCGCTTCATGAACCGGTTGACCGCGACGTTTGCCGGACAGGTCGATGCCTGGCAGATCTGGAATGAGCCAAACCTCTCGTACGAAGCGGGTGGCTTCATCGACGCGCGGGGCTACTTTGACATGCTCAAAGCGGCGTCTCCCGTGGTACGGACCAACGATCCCGGGGCGCTCATCGTGCTGGCCGGCCTGGCGCCGAATAGCCTGCACGACCGCAAGTGGGCCTATTCCGACACCGACTACTTGCAGGAGCTCCTGTCGATCGGGAACGGCGCGGTGCGCCAGTACATCGACGTGGTCGGCGCCCATAGTTACGGCGCCGGAAACTCGCCGGATTCATTCTGGCCGAGCAACCTGGCCGATCATCCAGGCTGGACGACCGCGCCCGAGTTCTATTTCCGGCATGCCGAACGGATACACAGCATTCTGGTCGAAGGCGGGCTCGGCGACCTGCCAGTCTGGCTCACGGAATTCGGCTGGACGACCAAGAACGACTGGCCCGACTACGGCTACGGCGACTGGGTCAGCCCGCAGCAGCAGGCGCAATACCTGTTGCGTGCCTACGAGATCGCCCGCACGGAGTGGCCCTGGATGCAGGCGATGTTCGTCTTTAGCCTGAACTCAGCGATCTTCCAGGGTTCAGGCGGGCCTTACTCTGGCTTTTCGCTGACAGACGAGTATGGTCGCCCGCGCCCGGCCTACGACGCCCTCAAGGCCATGCCGAAGTAACGAGGTGTTGCCCTCATCCCCTTACTCCTTGAAGTCGGCCAGTCCAAGCTCGTTGTAGAGCGTCTTGATCATCTCGACGTGGTCCTGTGGTGACTTCAGCCCAAAGCTCATCGTGTTGATCGAGAGATGAGTCGCGCCCAGGTCCCGCCAGCGCTCGATGTCCTTGCGCCATTCGTCGCGCGGCGTCATGCCGATGCTCAACCGGGCCTCCATCCCCAGGTTTTCTGGGTCGCGCCCGGCTTCGCGGGTGTAGCGCTTGACCGTCTCGACCTTCTTGGCGCCTTCGGCGTCGGGGCGGAACTGCGGCATCCAGCCGTCACCCATCTTGCCAATGCGACGGAAAGCGGGGTCGGTCGACCCGCCGATCCAGATCGGGATCGGCCGCTGCACCGGTAGCGGCTTGAGACCGGCTTCCGGGATGCTGTGCCATTTTCCCTTGACGGTGACGGACTTGTTCGTCCAGAGCTGACGCATCACCTCGATCTGTTCCTCTTCGCGGCGGCCCCGGTTGCCGAACGTCTCATTCAGCGACTCGTACTCGACTTCGTTCCAACCGACCCCAACGCCGAGCCGGAACTTGCCGCCGGTCAAGATGTCGACTTCAGCCGCCTGTTTGGCGACGAGAACCGTCTGTCGCTGCGGCAAGATGATTACGCCGGTCACGAGTTCGAGATTGGTGAAGCCCGCCAGGTAACCGAAGAGGACGAACGGCTCGTGAAATTGAGTGTCGACCGTGTAGGGCCCACGCCAATTCGGTCGACTTGATGTATCGGCACCGATCACGTGATCGTAGGCCAGGATGTGCGTGTACCCGAGCCCTTCAGCGGTCTGGGCGTAGTCGCGAACCACCGCCGGATCTGGGCCGATTTCAACCTGCGGAAAGACGACGCCGATCTTCATACTGTTCCTCCCTGTTTCGCATGCGACACGATACGCACAGGCCCGAGCGATCTCGTGACCTGCGCCGGGCACCGGTCTGGCTCGCTCAGCGGCCGTCCCCGCGCCCATCTGCTGTAACGGTGTCGTGGTCGGTCTTGTTTCCAGGCGACCGGTGACGCCACCGTCGTTGGCACCGCTACGCAGATTGTCGCACTGGTCGGGCCAGACATGCTCAGGGTTGGGAGGAGTTGGTCGTTGCTGGCGTCGCGGAGGAGCCGACTTGCGTGCCGAACGTCGCGCGAAGGCCATCAATCAGCTGCTGCTTTTCAGCGTCCGAGAGCCGGGCCGTCGGATGCATCATCGTGTAGTAGCCTGGCGGCATGTTTCCGTTCTGAACGGCTTGCGCGGCGCGATCGATGCCACGTCGGCTCGACGAACGGATATCGGAGAAATTCAGGATCTGCCGACCGTGATCGACGTGCTCCTGCACCACCCAGGAGATGGGTGCGATATTCGAGTACCACGGCCAGGTCGTCTGGTTGCTGTGGCAGTCGCCACACGCCTGCATGGCGAGTTGTTCGGTCTGTGGACTGTTCCAGGTGACCGCATGGGAGACGGCCGGATCGTTGTGATTGCGACCGTATGGAATCAGTTGGATGAGCGCGAAGCCAATGATGCCGGCGATGACACCGATCTTGATCAGGCGAATTAGCTGACGAAACAAACGGGAGTCCCCTTTCCGGGCCATGGACAATGTAACCGGAAACGAACTGTAGAGGGGCACCATTGGACGGGGATTAAAGGACCGTGCGGAAACGTCACGTTCCGCCTGTGCGGAGCCGTTGATCGGCATGAGCGTCGTTCGCTATTCCTGCTCCCCCTCGTAACCGACGCGCTGCTGGAGATGGCTGCTGGTATCGGAGCTCGTTGCCTGACTCATCTGCTGTGACGTCCCGGTCATGAGATAGCGCCGTGCGAGCGGGATGCTCACCAGGATCCCGGCCGTAAGTGCCAGCCCCGCGTAGAGCGGAAAGGCCGGACGGATGCCGTAGAGCCAGCCACTGATGAACGGGCCGAGCGAGTAGCCCGCTCCGCTCATGATTTCGGCCAGGGCATAGGCGCGCGACCGCAGGCGCGGCGGCGCGACCAGACTGAGCGCCGCTTCGAACAGGGTCCAGGTCACGAAGAATCCGCCGGTCAGCAAATAGGCGAGCCCGAACGCAAGCGTCGAGTGGCCCCCAATGAGCAGCAGGAGAGACCCGCCCACCGACCCGACCGAGAGGAGCAGTGCATTGAATGGATGGTGAAAGCGCCTGACCCGGTGGATGATGAGGCCGAGGGCAATGCTGCCGGCAGCACCGAGCGAGCCGAAGAGTCCGATCATGCCGGTGCTTATGTGCTGCGTGTCCTGCAGATAGTTTGGCACCAGCGCGGTGCCAACGGTTAGCGCGAAAATGGTCAGCATTTCGAAGAGCAGGATGGACGAGATCGACCGGTTCGACAGCGCGGTGCGGTAGTTTGCATTCGAATCTTGTCTGGACGGTGCGGGCTGCGGCGAAATCGTCGAGAAGCTGATCGCCGCCCCCGCGGCAAGCACGGCCGACGCGAGAAAGACACTTCGCAGGTTGATCGTGCCGGCGATCAACCCGCCGATCGCCGGCGTAAGCAGCAACCCGGCGGAAGGCGCGACCGTGTTGATCAAGGTGAAGTTGCGTGTCCGGTTTGGACCTTCGCCGGCATTTGCCGCAATGGTCGAGAGAATGGTTGGGAAAGCCGCCGAGCCGAGCGACATCACCAGCCCGAACGGGATGAGCATCCACCAGGACTGCGCGATGGCGAACAGGATCATGCCCAGGGCTGTCAGCGTGCGGCCGCCGACCATGATCCAGCGTGCGGGGAGACGGTCGGCCACCATGCCGCTGGGGATAAGGACGAAGAGGCGACTGACGCCGACCACGCCCATGACGAACCCAACCTGCGGCGGGGTGGCGCCCAGCGCGGCGATATACAGGGGCCAGAGGGTCTGGTACATACCAAACGCGCCCTCGCCGAACGCCATGCCATAGAAGATCCGGCGGTTGTCGTGGCTCAGTCTGAGGCGTGGCGACCACCTCACCGCTTAGTCTCCTCCACGCGTTGGTCCTCCTTCCGTGCCATTAGAGACGCCGTCGCAACGTCCAGTCCCGAACATAGCACGGAAGGAGAGCGTGGGTGGTTGTGGACCTATGATTGGCATGGAGCCGACCACGCAGGAACGACCACGGGTGTGTTCTCGGCCCGATTCTCCTAGCCCTCGGCCGCGGCGGCATCCTCCGGATCCTCGTAGACCGACTCCCCACGCTGCAGGCGCATTGCGGTGCGTGCCGTTTGCAACATCGCTCGCGATGTCGGTGCGTGCGCCGCCAGGTAGCGCGCCACGGCGACCAAGACATGGTTCGCCTCGGTGGGCCGGAGATCACGCAGTTCACGCTCGAGTGCCAGTCCAGCCTCATACATCTGGTAGCTGTGGAACTCGGCATCCTCACGGAGTAGCGCGCGACCGAGCGTCGCCATGAGTGGTGCCCGATCATGCCCCTGCGTCAGGTAGCGATGGACGACGAGCGCCGATTCGTTCACGCGCTGCTCGCGGTCTGTCAGATCGAGCAGTCCGTCGAGCAGTTCCTGCTGCGAGGCACGCTCCTGGGCGCCGGGCCGGTCTTCCGGAAGTCGGGCGGCGGGCATGTTCAGGAAGCGGTCGAGATAGAGGCTGGCCGCGCCGTGGAAAATGCCGCGTGCCAGTTCGGCGGAAGGCGCCCGTTTGAGCGATTGATGCAGGGCGTTGCAGTAGGTGAACGTGTGGAGCACCGTGATCCAGTCGGCGAACTCGTTGCTGGTATGGAAGCGGGCTACTCGCAGGGCCGCGGCGTAGCTCAGCGCCTGGCTAATCTGCGTCACTGCCGCGCCCGATTCCATAGCCGCGACGATGGCGTTGAAGGTGGCCTCAGGATCCTCGTCCAGCAGGAGCCCAATCAGGTCCTCAAAGCCGTTCCACGAGGCGCTCGGCTCGACGTGCACGAGGTTTGGCAGCCGTTCGATCAGGGGATCGATCAGTGCGATCAGATCGACCGGGTGGCGCCAGGTGTTGAGTTCTTCACTGCGGCGCGCCATTGCCAGGCCACGGACGACGCTGGGCAGAATGTCGCTCGCCTGGTCCCAGCCGACCATATCCAGCATTTCGCACGCCTTGTTGATGAAGTCGACCGTGTGGCCGGTATCGAGGAAGACGTGATCGGTCGCGGCGGCCAGGAGCATGTCGGCCAATTCCTCGGGCGCCGCGCCGAAATCGATCCCGCTCAGTAAGGCACGCTCCGCGCCATCCGAATCGCGCACTTCGATGAACTGCCGGAACCAGGTCTTGAGACGCGAGACCGGTACGCCCGATCTTGGAAGTGGGTCGAGTTGGAAGCGTGGCGGCGCGCCGCTGACGTCGGAGGCGACATGTACCATGCCGTGATAGAGCGCCAGTGCCTGTTCTTCAGTGTTCAGCGCCGGGAGCGCATTCGCCATGGCGGTGAGAATGGTGAGTCCCGGACCCCAGCCCGCGCGGCGGAAGGTCGAGCCGAAGCGAGCGCCGATTTCGACGACATCGGCGGAGGGGACACCAACCTCCTGCAGGCCGAGCACGGCCTTGACCATCAGGAGATTGAGGTTTTGCTCCAGGCCGTCGTGCAGGCGCGATTTCCAGCGACGTTCTTGGTCGACTGGTCTGGGTTGTGGATCGACGAAGACGACGCCGTCCTCGATCACCGTGTCGTAGACTCGGACGTCGTCGGCCCACGGGTCGAACGTGCCGCCGCTGGCGAGATCGAAGCGTGCATGGTGCCAGTGACAGGTGAGAATGCCGTCACAGACGCTTCCCCGATGGAGTGGGAAACCCATGTGCGGACAGCGGTTGTCGACGGCATAGATCACGTCGCCGTCGGCGATCACGGCAATGCCGTGCCGTCCTCCCGAAACGATCTTTGGCTTGGTCAATTCTTCGATTCGACCGACCCGTACGAGGCGATCCGCTGCCACGGCCATGACAAACCCCTTTCACGCGACACGGTCACGAGAATCTGACGTGAATCCTGTCTCCTGACCATCTTAGCGCGAAGGAAGCGGCCGAGCATCCGAAGAATGTCGCAGATTCTCGGTCTGTCGACTGGCGTTTGCGTGACTTAGAAGGTGCGACCCAGTCGCTGATCCCACGGTTGAGGCGCCGCGACGCGAATGACTTCGTCTTCGGAGTCGCGCACATAGAGGTAGAGGTGGGCGAAGAACTCCTCTTCGGGGAGCGGGTAACTGGGATTGATGCAGAGGTATGGGAATGGCCAGGGTGAATCGGTCCCCGGGCGGCAGCGAACTTCGATGCGTCGTCCCACGCGCAGCCGGTAGGTGATGCCATCGAACCGTTTCGACGGGAGATCGACATAGCCGAAGCGCTGGACGTGTTCCCAGACGTCCGGCCCCAATGTTTCACGCGCGACCATGCGCGCGTTCATCCGTGCTGCCTGATAGTCCTCGTCGCGGAAGTCCCAGCCCGCGCTTCGCTTCGGTACGTGATACCAGCGCTGGGTCCAGGGCAGCTCGATGCCGTCGTGCCGACCCGGGGCCGGAAGCTCGACACGGCGACGAAGAAACCAGTCCAGAAAGCGAGCCATACGAGATCCCCTTGCTCGTGCGCGGCAGACGGCAGGCGGGTGAGACCTGCCGCCTGTCCGTTGTCTCCCTATCCGCCCGCGATCGGAGCAATAATCTGATATTCCTCGGCTCCTGGATCGAACCGTCCCCGATCGAGCACGTGCTTGCCGTCGACCTTGCGCGAGACTGCACAGCCACGCTGGCGAGCGTCTTTGATGATGCGCTCGGCCTCGGCGATCGCTTCGCGTGACTCCTCGGTGTCGACGGCCGAGTCCCACTCGATGACCTGGTGACCGCGGCGGTTGGCAATGATCAGGCGGGACATGCGTCCTCCTATCTTCATGCCGGTGTGGCAAGACGTTCGGACCAAAAACAGGTGTTTACATATTATGAGTCTTGCCGCCCTGTGGCAAGCGGTCACAATATGTTTTCGGGGCCCTGTCACTGACGAACAGCCCCTGAAGGTGTCTTCCCGCGCAGCCGGCGTGAGCGATCACCTTGTGCCCGTCCCCTCCGCATCAACTGTGCCATCTTGTCAAACAATTAGCGAGATGCTTACAATCTCGACTCTCGGGGTTTCGAGGTGGACGTTCGAATTCTGGAGCCTTCCAATTTCGTCGCGTATGATGGCGAAGATGAGGGCGACGAAGTCGCCGCAATGGTGAAGGGAGACTCCTGAATGCCGCTGGTCTATGCATGCATTACGCCGCATGGTTTTTCGCTGATTCCTGCCGTGAGTGACGACGCGGAAGGGGGCCTCGCGACGCGCGCGGCTCTCGAGGAGGTCGGGCGACGGGCCGCGAAGGCAAATCCTGACGTGATTGTCATCGCCACGCCCCACGGATTTCGCGTCGACGGCACCATCTGCCTGGCGTCAGTCGCCCGATCTGCGGGAACGCTGACGCGTGAGGGCCGTACGCTGGAGATGAACGTGAAGGTCGATATTGACCTGACCGATGAGATCGCCGAGGCGGCTCGCGCTCGTGGAGTGCCGATCGCAATGGGTGGCTACGCCGGCAACGCCAAGCACCAGAGCGCCATCCCGATGGACTGGGGCGTCATGGTGCCGGCCTGGTTCCTTGGCCACAACCAGAACGCGGTTGGGCACGGTAACGTGTTCGCGCCCGCACCGGAGACGACCGCTCCGCCAATCGTCATCGCGAATCCGTCACGCAGCCTCCCACGCCAGGCCATGGTCGAGTTCGGCACGGCCGTCGCCGAAGCCGCCGACAAGGACGGACGGCGCGTCGTCTTCGTCGCGTCGTGCGACTGGTCGCATACCCATCAGGAGAGTGGCCCGTATGGTTTCAGCCCCGCAGCCGAAGAGGTGGACGGCATCGTCATTGACGCCCTCAAGCGGGACGACCCGGGCAGCCTGATCGACCTGCCGGACGACAAAGTGAAAGCGGCCGCAATCGACGGCCTGTGGCAGACGCTGATGCTGGCCGGAGCGCTGAAGCACACGCCGATGAAGGGCGAGGTGCTGAGCTACGAGCACCCGACCTACTATGGCATGATCGTCGCCTCATACGAGCCGGTGTAGCGGAGAACAACGTGTTTGCCGGGGGCGACGCTAGAATGACCGTTTCATGAACGAGCACGCGGTCGCCGTCCGTTGAACGAAGTGGGAGATTCCTCGCTGCTGCTCGGAATGACAGGTGAATGGCGACCTTGGGCCCTGTCATTCTGCGTGAGGCGAGGAATCTCCGTCCCCGAACGTTGAATCCCCATCGTCACCTCCCTTGCAGTCCATTCCGAGGTTGTGGATAGTACCGCCGTGGCGCGGCGTTCGTCCTCGTGGGGGGCGGACGAGGAGTATCGCGTCGTCTGTGTTCGTTGCGGCTTGCTCAGAAGCGGGAAGAGGTTGAATGGGGAGATACCGGCTTGGCGTCGATATCGGTGGCACGTTCACCGACTTCTTGCTCATGGACGAGGACTCGGGCGGCTACCGGTTGGTCAAGATCGCCTCGACGCCGGATCACCCGTCGCGGGCGATCATCGAGGGCCTCGAGCGTCTGACGAGTGACTATGGCATCAACCCGTCCGAGATCGTCTCCTTCGTGCATGGCACGACGCTCGCGGTGAACACGCTGATCCAGCGGAGCGGCGCGAAGGTCGGGCTACTCGTCACCGAGGGGTACCGCGACATTCTTGAACTGCGGCGGCTCCGCCTCGAAGACCCAAGCCAGCTCTACAGCGACAAACCGGAGCCGCTGGCGCGGCGTCGAGACGTCCGCGAGATCCGCGAGCGCCTGCTGGTGGATGGAAGCGAATATATCCCGCTCGATCTGGACGGTGTGGAGCATGCCGCGCGCGAACTGCTCGCAACCGGCGTCGAGACGCTGGCGATCTCATTCCTCCACAGCTACCGCAACCCGGCGCATGAAGCTGCCGCCAAGGCGCGTGTCAAAGCGATCTTTCCGGAGGTCTACGTCTGTACCTCCAGCGAGATCTGGCCGCAGTTCCGTGAGTACGAGCGCACGCTGGTCGCCGTGATGAATGCCCACATCGGGCAGCGCATGGAGGAGTACTTCACGTCGCTCGAGCAGGAACTGCGTGCCGCCGGCATGACGACGCCGATCTATTCGACCAAGTCGAACGGCGGCATCATGACGGCCGCGAGTGCCGCGAAGGTGCCTGTCGAGACCCTCCTCTCTGGCCCGGCATCCGGCGTGATCGGCGCGGCGGCGGTCGCGACGCAGTCCGGTCATCCCAGGGTCGTGACCTTCGACATGGGTGGCACCAGTGCCGACGTCGCGGTCATCGACGGCGACGTCAGTTACTCGACGGAAGGGCACGTTGGCGAGTTTCCGGTCACCATGCCCACGGTCGACGTCTCGTCGATTGGCGCCGGTGGCGGGTCGGTTGCCTGGATCGACGCCGAGGGAGTGCTCAAGGTTGGTCCGCGCAGCGTCGGTTCGAGCCCTGGACCGGCCTGCTATGGTCGTGGTGGAACCGAGGCGACCGTTACCGACGCCTACGTCGAGCTTGGGATCATCGACCCGGCCCATTTCCTCGGCGGAGAGTTGACGCTCCGGCCGGAGCTGGCTCATGCCGCGCTCGAAACCATTGGTGAAAAGCTCGGCTGCGACGCTCAGCAAGCCGCGCGCTATGTCCTCAACGTGGCCACGGCCAACATGTACGCCGAATTCATCCCCCTGATGGCGCGTAAGGGAGTCGACGCACGCGACTTCTCCCTGCTGGCCTTTGGCGGTGCGGGACCGACTCATGCCTTCATGCTGGCGCGTGAGGTGAGCATCGACCGCGTGATCGTCCCGCCGACTCCCGGTGTGCTCTGCGCGCTTGGATGCCTGATGGCCGATTTCCGCTCCGACTTTATCCGCACCGTCTATGTGCGCGTGATCGAACTTCAGCCGGGCGAACTGGAAGCGCGCTTCAACGAGATCGAGCGGGAAGCGCGTGACTGGCTGCGCGAGCAGAACGTCGACGAGGGTTCCGACATCACTGACGTACACCTCGTACGCACCGCGGACATGCGCTATCGCGGCCAATCCTTCGAGCTCACCGTGCCGGTGCCCGTCAACCTCTCGACATCGACCGGTGTCGACCAGTTACTCGATGGGTTTCACCAGTATTACGAGCAGATCTACGGGCATAGCGACCGTGTCGCTGAGACCGAAATCATCAGCGTGCGCGTTCAGGCGGTCGGGCGCACTGCCAAGCCGAATCTCGGGACTGTGGATGTCCTTACAGGCAGTCCGGCCGCTCCGTCTCCTTCTGGAGTTCGTACTGTGCGGCTGGCCAGGCCCGCCTGGGAGGTTCCGGTCTACGAGCGTGACATGCTCAAGCCGGGGATGGTCTTTTCGGGCCCATGCATCATCGAGCAGTACGACAGCACGATCCTGGTGACGCCGAAGTTCGAGATCCGGATCGACCCACACCTTAATGTGGTCGGCACTCGGGTCGATTGACCGCACGGCACGGTGAGGTCGTTGGACGCAACATCATGATACTGACAGTCACGGGATGAAAGGCGGCGCGCACGTGATGGACGGGGCCAGCCCGGCGGGACATGACAAGGTCTTGCTGGAAGTTCTGCGGAATCGATTTCAAGCTATTGTCGACGAGATGGGCTACGTCGTGCTGCGCACCGGCCATACCGTCTTTGTGAAGGAGACTGGTGACTTTGGCGTGGCCCTCGCGAGCCGCCAGGGCGAGGTCTTCGCCACGCCCTATCGTGTTGGCGTGCACCTGATGGTCGGCCTGCCCCTGAAGGACGCGATTGGCTACGTGGAGGAGCGACTCGGTGGGTTCCACGAGGGGGATGTCTTCCTCTCGAATGATCCGGTTACGACTGGGGGCATGGCGACGCATCTGCCCGACATCTACATCTGGAAGCCGATCTTCGATCAGGGCGAACTGGTCTGCTTCGCCTGGAGCTTCATCCATTTCTCCGACGTCGGCGGCCGGGTGCCCGGCAGCATCGCGCCGTCGAACAGCGAGACGTTCCAGGAAGGTGTCGTCTACCCGCCGGTGCACCTGATGACGCGCGGCGAACTGAACCAGGAGGTCCTCTCGATCTTGCTGGCGAACTGCCGCATTCCCGAACTCAACTGGGGCGACATCAAGGCTCAGCTTGCCGGGCTCAACACGGCCGAGCGACGCATTCACGACCTGATCGCGCGCTATGGTTCGGAGCCGGTGCGCCACGGCATCGATGACGTGCTCGACTACGCCGAAGCGCAGGCGCGCCGGGTCATCAGTGACATGCCGGATGGCACCTATCGCTTCACCGATTACCTGGAGACCGATCATGTCCTCAAGGGACGGCTGCAGCGGATTCAGGTGACCGTGACGATCGACGGAAGCGACATGACGCTCGACTTCACAGGAACCGATCCGCAGATTCAGGCTGCCTTCAATATGGCGACAGGCGGTAAACACGGTCACTGGATGATCTCCTTCGGCCTGGTCAGTCTGCTCCGTACCATGGCGCCGGATCTGATCCTGAATAGCGGCGCGGTGCGGCCGTTCCGCCTGGTGCTGCCAATAGGAAGCCTGGTCAATGCCGAGCCGCGCGCCGCCTACGGCGTGCGAGCCGCGCTGATGTTCCGGGTATTCGACGTCTGCCTTGGCGCGCTGGGACAGGCGTTGCCGGATAAGATCAACGCGGCGGGCTCCAATCAGGGATCGATCCTGCTCGTCTCGGTACCCGACACTGAGACCGGAGGTACCAAGGTCAGCGTGGTGCAGCCGCTGGTCGGCGGCTCCGGCGGGCGTCCCATGAAGGACGGAATAGACGGTGTCGATGTTGCCTTCGGCTTTCTCAGGAACGTCCCGACTGAAAGCATCGAGCAGGAAGTGCCCGTGCTCGTCAGCCGCTACAAACTGCGCGAAAACAGTGCTGGACCGGGCTACTATCGCGGCGGGGTCGGCGTGGAGCTCGAGTTCAAGGTCTTTCCGCCAAACAGTGTCGTTACCGCCCGTGGCATGGAGCGCTATGTCTTCCGCCCGTGGGGCCGTCTTGGTGGCAGGGCCGGGACGACCGGGTTCACCACGCTGAACGCGGGAGCGCCGGGCGAGACGAACGTCGGAAAGATCGATGTCCTCTACCTCGAACCGGGAGATCGCATCTTCATCGGGACGCAGGGCGGCGGCGGTTATGGCGACGCACTGACGCGACCGGCGGAGCGGGTGCTGAACGACGTGCTGGACGAACTGGTGAGCGTCGATAGCGCCCGTGACGATTACGGTGTCGTGATCGAGGCCGGCTGTGTCGATGAAGCCGCGACGGCGCAACTGCGAGAACGGCTTCGAACTGAGCGAGGCGATCGCCTGCCTGAATTCGACTTTGGGGCAGAGCGCGAGGCGTACGAGCGACGCTGGACGCCGGAACTGCAGGACGCCATCCTGGCCTCGACCATGTCCTTCCAGACGACGATGCGCAACTTCCTGCGCTCCCGGCTCTTCGAACGGCTGGAGCAGCGCTTCGCGGCCGGCGAGCTGGCCGCTCCGGGCGAGATCGCGGGGATCGTCGAGGAGATCCGCGAGCAGGAATTGACGGTCCGGATTTAGAATGCGGAGTCGCGTATGCGGGCACCTGGACGCGAACCTGTAAGATGATCTCGCAACTGGCGGCACGCCAGGTGCATGAGCCCCCGGTTGCGCGACTGGCGGCGGTGTTCGGAGCCAGCGATCTCTTTCTGGTTAGGCGCGATTCATCCGAGCAGAGATACGCGGGACGTGGGCGACCACGTCAGCGAGAGAAGGGGCGACCATGCCCGTATTCAATCGGAATCAGCGGCTCGACACCTCTGAGATCCAGGACCGGCGTGGAATGGGGAAAGGTGTCGCCATCGGCGGCGCCGGCGGAGCCGTCACGATCATCGCACTGGTCCTGTCGCTCATTTTCGGCGTCCCGATCGACACGGGTAGTCCGTCGTCTCAGCCGGCCGATCAGGGGCAAGGCGCGGTGGTTCCGGGCGGGAACCTTGCCGCCAACTGTCAGACCGGAGCAGACGCGGAGCAACGGCAGGACTGCCGCATCGTCGCCTACGTGGACAGCATTCAGCAATACTGGGCCGACGCACTGGCTCAGCGAGGTGTGCAGTACACCAAGTCGCAGACGGTCCTCTTCACCAATTCCACCTCGACCGGATGCGGGACGGCCACGACTCAGGTAGGGCCGTTCTATTGTCCCGCCGACAAGATCGTCTATCTGGATCTCGGATTCTTCGATGAGTTGCGCTCGCAGTTCGGTGCGCAGGGTGGCCCATTCGCCGAGGCCTACGTCCTGGCCCATGAGTACGGCCATCACGTGCAGGATCTGACGGGCATCCTCGACCGGATTGGCAACGATCAGCAGGGCGCGACGAGCGCATCCGTTCGAGTCGAACTGCAGGCCGACTGCTATGCCGGTGTCTGGGCAAATCACGCGACGCAGACCGATTACCTGACGCAGCTGAGCGACGCCGATATTTCCGACGGGTTGAATGCCGCGGCGGCTGTCGGGGACGATCGCATTCAGCAGGAGTTTCAGGGACATGTGAACCCGGAGACCTGGACGCATGGGTCGTCGGCAGAGCGCCAGAAGTGGTTCACTACCGGCTACCAGACAGGTGACATGGGGCAGTGCGACACGTTCAGCGGTAATCCGTAGCCCGGCCAACCTACGAGGACGTTTGGCGATCCGCTTCGTCGTTCTTCGCCGCACGCGCCTTGACCAACTTTTGAACCAGCGAGACCGGGATCTCCTGATCACGCGGCAGGTGGATGGTCGCTTGCACCGCGTGATATCCGGCCAGATCCTCGCGGTGCTCGTCGATGATTGGCGATGGGATGAACAGGCTGATGTGCCGCTTGGCGACGTTGAAGTAGACAAGGCGCCCGTGATACTCGTAGAACGGCATGTTGTAGCTGATGCGCTCGTTCGCCTGCGGCACAGCCTCGAGAATCGTCCGGCGTAGCAGCCGCAGCTTCTCCCGCACGTCCTCCGGCGCCTCGGCGATGTAGTTCTCGACCGTTTCCGGCATCTCTACCAACCTCTCAGGTGTGCACGCCCAGTCACTACAAGCCGTAGTGTGCGTTGATCGGCTGCTGGTAGACGTCAACCTTGCCGGACAGGACGTCCTCCACCCGCACCGGCGCTTTGGTGGTCGCCGACTCCATGATCGCGAAGGCCGTTGCCAGGTCGCGCAGCGCCTCGCGTCCGTTCATCTCAGGTTGGCGTCCGGCGCCGATGGCGTCAAGCCAGTCGCGATAGGCGAGCGCGAACGGATCGGAGACGCCACGCGGAAAGAAGCGGTCACGCTCCTCGGCGGTCGAGTCGCGCTGGAACAGTTCGCCAAGTTCGACGAGCAGCCCACCGTCGCGCACGATCGTCGCTCCCTTTAGACAGCCGCGCGTGCCGTAGATCGTCATCCCGTGCGGCAAGCTCGTCGGCTCGCCGTGTCCGGCCCAGGTGAAGGAGAGTGTTCCGACCGCGCCACTTTCGAACTCCGGCAGCGCGAAAAAGGCGTCGTCGGCGTCGGCGGGGTAGTGCCCGAAGATGTTACCGTCTGGATCGCGCAGTTCACGCTCCGGTTCGAAGACCCGGGCGATCGCGGTCATGGTGCGAATCTCGCCCGCCAGGTAGCGCAGCCGGTGCGCCAGATGAACGCCGATGTCGATCGAGGCGCCGCCGCCCGCCTCCAGCTTCAGGTGTCGCCACGGAGTGTCGGCCACGACGCGGTCCGGTGACCACTCGGCCGTCCCGAACGAGACGGCGCCGATCATCTGGAGATCGCCCAGTTCGCCCCGTTCAATGGCCCAGCGAGCCAGCCGAACGGCTGCCTCAAACCGGATGTTCTCCAGCACTCCGAGCGACAGGCCAGCCTGCTCGGCCGTCTGCAACCATCCGGGTGGCTGCCTTGACGGTGACCGCGATCGGCTTCTCGACCATCACGTGCTTACCGGCATCAAGCGCTGCCAATCCTGCCGTGTGATGGACCGGCAGAGACGCCGTGATGTCGACCGCGTCGACGGCGCCGGATGCGAGCATCTCGTTCACGTCGGTGTAGACGTCCGGCAGGCTTTCCGGCTGAAAGTCGCTGACGTAGAGGTGTGGCGCGGCCAGGGAATCGGTCGGGTTGCGACTGACCGGCGGCCGTGGCGTTGGCCCCTCACCGCGGCGACGGAACATCAGCGCATCGTCCCGCTTGCGGGCCACCAGTGCCGTAATGCGGAAGTCGTCGTAGCCCGCCTCACGCAGCAACCGGTAGCCCCGCAGATGCGCCGGGAGAATTCGGCCGCAGCCGATGATCCCGATGCGGATAGGTTGCGCCATCGTGTCCGTCCCTTCATACAATTCATCACGAGAGTGGCAGCGAGATCACGCGCTCCTCACGCGCCGATCGTAACCCCGCCTCGAGGATCTCCTGGGTGTCGCGTCCGATTTCCATGCTGACGAGACCATCAATCGGCCGGTCATCTCGAAGTCTCGTCAGGAAATAGTCGATGGCGGTGCGCTCGCCTTCGGGGAGGGCCGGCGGATCGATGATTCGGCCGTCCGGGTCGTCGTCGGACGTCAGGCGCAAGGCACCGCCACGCCTCACGTCTCCTTCACGTCGACCGGAATTACCCTGGACGGCGAGTGTGCCCTTGCTCCCCCAGATCACCGGTCCGCCATCCGGTACCGGACCAGAGACGGACCAGCTTGCCTCGATGACGGCCAGGGCGTGGTGATAGCGGAGGGTCAGCACGGCGTTATCGTCGACATCAATATCGGGTTTGATTAAAGTGTCCAATCGTCGCGCTGGCGCGGCTTGGCATGCCGAAGATGAGCCGGGCCAGGCTGGCGCCGTAGCCACAGTAGTCGATATAGGCGCCCGCGCCGTTGCGCCTGCGATCGTAGAGCCAACCGTAGAAGTAGGGAGAGCAGCCGTATTCCTTGGGACCGCGATGGCCGCCACGAAAGCTGAAGCGGAAGACCTCGCCGAGGTCGTGCGACAGCGCCATGTCGAGCGCGTGACGAATTGCGGGCTGCCACGCGGTCGGCCAGTTCACCATCAGTGGCACGCCCGCATTGACGGCCGCGACGCGAATGCGCTCGGCGTTCGCCAGTGAGTCGGCCATCGGTTTCTCGACCATCATCGGCTTGCCATACGACGCGGCCAGTTCCACAGATCGGCGCGGTCCCGGCATTGTCGACGAAGATGATGACCGCGTCGGGCTGTTCTTTTTCCAGGAGGGTGGCGTAGTCGTCATGGAGGCGATCGACGCCGAACTCCACCTGCGCCTTGGTGCGCAACGGCCCGTTTGGGTCGGCGACGCTCACCTGCACGTCACCACGTGTCTGCATCTCGCCTATGTGTTGCCAGACGTGATCGTGAATCAGCCCGAGGACGCCGATCTTCCAGGTCATCACAACCCCCTGTGGTCTACCCGTGTTCACCTGCCTGCATACTGCGCGGAGTCCAACGGCGCTCCGCGTCTTGGACGGATGCGTGTGGTGTGCGACACTCGTGCCTCATGGTTTCGCGCGGGATGTGATGGGAAGCTCAGTAACCAGGCCCGCGGCTTCATGATCCGCTAGGCGAGTCCGTGCTACAAGGGGGTGCCGCCATGACGATCTACGAAGAGCTGGGCATTCGACGTGTCATCAATGCATCCGCCACGTTGACGAGACTGGGCGGGTCGTTGATGCCCACTCCGGTGCTGGACGCTATGCGCGATGCGGCGGGCGCGTTCATCGACCTGCCGGAATATCAGCGTCGCGTGGGAGAGCGCATCGCTCAACTGACGCGCAACGACGCAGCCTTTGTCTCCTCGGGCGCCGCGGCAGGAATCACCCTGTCCGTCGCGGCCTGTATCGCCGGCATCGACCCGGAGCTGATCGGCGCCTTTCCGTCGCTCGACGGTGTGCGCCGAACCGAGGTGATCGTCTGGCATAGCCAGCGGAACGGTTACGACTATGCCGCGCGTCAGACCGGTGCGCGTTTGGTCGAGATTGGGCCGGAGGATGGCGAGCTCGAGGAGGCGATCAGCGACCGCACTGCCTGCGTCCTCTGGTTCGCCGGTGCCCACTTCGCTCAGGGCGCCTACCCGCTTGACGAGGTGGTGCGGGTCGCGCATGAGCGTGCCGTGCCGGTTATCGTCGATGCTGCGGCGCAGATTCCGCCGATCTCGAATCTCTGGCGCTTTACGCGTGAGATCGGCGCCGACATTGCGATCTTTAGCGGTGGTAAGGGGCTGCGCGGTCCACAGTCAAGTGGTCTGATTCTCGGTCGCAAGGATCTCATCGAAGGGTGTCGCGCCAACGCCAGCCCAAATCACACCATCGGCAGGCCGATGAAGGTCGGCAAAGAGGAGACCGCGGGACTGCTGGCGGCGCTCGAGTGGTCGTTGGCTCAGAACGAGCAAGCCGCGATCGAGGAGTACGAGCGAATCGTGCGCGTCTGGGTCGAAGGCCTGGCGGACGTCAGAGGGGTGCGAGCGGAGCGAGGATTCCCGAGCGAGGCGGGCCAGCCCCACGCTAGAGCAATCGTGCACATCCTGGCCGGGGCCGGATTGACGCGAGACGAGGTTGTCGACCGGCTCTGGAATCGTGATCCCAGGATCGCCGTTGCGCCGAATGGCCATGACGCGCTCGCGCTCAACCCGCAGACGCTCGAACCCGGTGAGGACGAGATCGTTCTTTCCGCACTGCGTGAGGTGCTGTCGGAAGCAGGTTAGCTAGCCGGTCTTGCGTCGACGCTCGGGTTTCTCCGGATCACCGCGCCGGTGGATCGCTTCGGTGATGAAGGCCGCCGCGTTCTGAACGCGGAAGGCGTTCTCGAGTCCACCCCGGCTGCTCATCCGGCTTCGCCGGTCGTCCGTCTCGGAGTCAGGATGCGGCTCCGCACCGGTCCACTGACGAACGCCGGGCGCGAAGACCTGGATCACCAGCACGCGAATACCTGCCGAGAGCGGGATCGCGACCAGCGCTCCGAGAATGCCACCGACTTCATAGCCCGCCACGACCGCGAAGAGCACAACGACCTGGCTGACGTCGGTCTGTGTCCGCATGATGTTCGGCGCGATGAGGTGCGATTCGAGGAACAGAATCACGACGTAGACCGCCAGGGCCAGGAGGGCGAAGGTGAATCCCTGGAATAGCGCGACAGTCACCACAATGGTCCCGGCGATGATCACCCCGATGACCGGGATGAGTTCTCCGAAGAAGGTGAGAACGCCCAGCGCCAGCGCGAACTGAACACCGACGATCAGCAGACCGAAATAGGCCAGCGTGCCGGTGATAAATCCACTGATGACCGACCCACGCAGGTAGCCGCCCATTTCGCGACCAATTTCACCAAGGACGCTGTCGACCGATTGACGCTTCTCTATGGGGAAGAGCGAGAGCACGAACTTCTTGAGCGGTGGTGCCGCGAAGAGCCAGTAGATCGACAGGAAGTAGATCAGGATGACGTCGAAGAGTGCCGAGATCACTCGAATGGGCATCGTGCCATAGCGCTCGGCGATGCGGGCTGCCACCGTTGAGGCGGCATTCTCGAGTTGACTATTCGAGATGCCTGTCTGTCTCGTGACGTAGTTCTCCGCGTTTGCGACCTGCGTCGGTAACTGGCCGACCCCCTGGGTGATCTGGTTGATGACGGGCGGAAAGACCATCCAGGCCGCGAACGCCGTGACGACCAACAGGGCGATGTAGACGACGAGGATCGACGCGCCGCGTGAGAGACCCCGGCGCTGCAGCCAGGCAATGACCGGAGAAAGTGCCTCGGCGATGACGACGGCCACGAGGAAGAGTGCGAGTGGGTAGAAGATTCTGACCATGAAAAAGGTAAGCCCAACGACCAGCGCGAACGCCACCGCCGCGATGAGCGCAAGCCGCCACCATCCCCCGAGCGGGACGCTGAGCATTCGTGTGTTTGTCCTCGCATCGTCTGTGGCTGACTGTGGATCGTCTGCTTCGAGCGCCAAGTTTGATGCCCTCTCCGGGTTGTCGTCGACATGGTTGTCGCGGACTACATCACCGTATTGCAAGGGACATTCCACGTCTCCTGGCACACCCGGAGGTCGTCCCATCGTGTTATCGCTTCGTTATGCATGTAACCAACCCGTAAGCACGCGAGAAGATAATCGAGGAGTCCGGATTAGCCGAGATGGATTGGAATCCGCATGCGTGTTTAATGGTTATCGCTGGTCAGGAACGGCGTGTCTCCCGGCTGGCCACGCCGGGGCGACTCGCAAGTCGTGAAACAATTGACTGGCAACGGGCGCGGACCCATACCGTGAGCGGTCCGCGTGATTCGCCGGGCCAGCACCCGGCGTCATCGCACCCAACATCGAAAGGATTCAACATGGCTGGAATATTCTCCCGCGGATTTCGCGGCCGCCGCCAGGCGCCTGGCGTCGCGGACCGGCTTCCACCCGGTCAGTACCTGACCGAACGTTTCCCTGTCCTCTCGGCGGGACCGACGCCGCGCACGTCCCTCAGCGTGTGGGATTTCTCGGTCGTCGCGCCAGATGGTCGCTCGAAGAGCTGGACTTGGGACGAGTTCAAGGCCCTGCCGCGCGAGACGATCACGACCGACATCCACTGTGTCACCCGGTGGTCGAAGTTCGACACTGTTTGGGAGGGCGTCTCGCTCGACACCTTGCTCGAGGATTTCGCCGATGCGGGAAAGTACATCGTGGCCTTCTGTGACGGCGGCTATACGACGAACCTGCCGATCGAAGACGTCACCGGCGGTAAAGCCTGGATCGCCGACACGTTCGACAACGAGCCGCTCGACCCGGAGCATGGCGGGCCGGCCCGCCTGCTGGTTCCGCACCTCTACTTCTGGAAGAGCGCCAAGTGGGTGCGCGGCATTCGTCTGTTGCAGCGGGACGAGCCGGGATTCTGGGAAAACTACGGTTATCACATGTACGGCGACCCGTGGAAAGAGCAGCGCTACCGGTGAGCGTCCGGTGGTGGGAAGGTGTAGTCGCAGAGACGGTTCGTGAGACATCGACGGCCTCCAGCCTGATCATCGACGTCCCGGACTGGCCGGGTCATCTGCCAGGCCAGCATGTCGACGTTCGGCTGACGGCCGAGGATGGTTATCAGGCCGTGCGCAGTTATTCGATCGCTTCCGCGCCGCGGCAGGGCCGTCTCGCGCTCACCATCGAGCGACTGGAGGATGGCGAGGTCTCTCCGTATCTGGTCGACGAGGTTCTCTCCGGCGACCCGCTGGAGTTCTTCGGCCCGATCGGTGGATTCTTCATCTGGACCGAGGCGATGGGTGGTCCGCTTCTCCTCATCGCGGGCGGTTCCGGCATCGCGCCGATCATGTCGATGATTCGTGCGCGTACCGCAGTGTCGAGTCCGGCCTCGACTCGTCTGCTCTATTCGGCGAGAAGCGCTGACGACTTGATCTTCCATGACGAGATCGGCCGGCTGGCAGAGCGTGACGAGCGGTTCCAAGCGTGGTTCACCCTGACCCGCCAGCAGCCCGAGCTGTGGCGCGGCTATCGACGTCGTATCGATCTGGAGATGCTGCGCGAGGTCGCGTGGATGCCGGAGGATCGACCGCTCATCTACATCTGTGGCCCGACTCCGTTCGTAGAGGTAGCCTCGACGATACTGGTTGACCTGGGCCACCAGCCGGACCGAATTCGAACCGAACGTTTCGGTCCCACCGGGGGCTAGCCACGAGTCATTTTCGTTGCGTATCTCGATTAGGGAGGGACGATGAACGCAGAACCGCGGCCGCGGCTGCTCTACGGTCAGGTTGCCCCAGGCGCCGCGCGAGCGATGGGTGAGCTCGAACACTACGTCGCCCAGTGCGGGCTCGAGCGGAGCCTGCTGGAGTTAGTGAAGGTTCGGGCGTCGCAGATCAACGGCTGCGCCTACTGCATCGACATGCACTGGAAAGACGCTCGAGCCGCGGGAGAAACGGAACAGCGCCTCTACAGTCTCAGTGCCTGGCATGAGGCGCCGTTCTATACCGATCGTGAGCGCGCCGCGCTGCGCTGGGCCGAGGTGCTCACGCGGTTGAGCCAGGAGGATGTGTCAGACGACGTCTACGAGGAGGCGCGCCAACACTTCTCCGAGGAGGAACTCGTCAACCTGACCATGGCGGTCATTGCCATCAATGGCTGGAACCGCCTGGTAATCAGCTTTCGTACCGTCCCGGGAACCTATCAGCCGCACTGACTGACTCTGGCCCAGCGTCCTCTCGCCTATGCCTGCAGGCTGAATGGCGGATACTCGTCCGTCACCAACAGGAACGCGTATGCGACGACGCGAAGTCCCCAGCGCATCACCCCGACCACGAAATCAAACAGCGATCGCGGGTACGTTCCGGTGAAGAGGATCGCGAACCAGGCAATGATCACGCAGATGAACGCGGCGATTCCGAGAAAGAAGAGCGCGATGTAGTGTGGGATCGCCAGAAACCACTTGACCAGCGGCAGCCAGCGATTGAGTTCGGTCTTTACTTGCGGGTAGAGCAACGTAATGTGGACCGCTTGTTCGTCGTCTGTCGAGGGGTATTCGTCACGCAACAGGGCGGCGTAAGACGCCACGCGATAGCTAAAAGCCGTGAACGCGAGGTTCCAGTCGAACCACCAGCGTGGATACTTTTGCCGGAAGACGATCATCAAGAGTGCTGGCAGGAAGAGCACGCCCGCCGCGGCGTATTCGGTCGTTGTGTTGCCGTTGATCGATCGCGTGGCATAACCGGATTCGACGAGGCCGAGGACGATCGCGATCGGAATGATCGTGAACACGCGCAGCAATGTCGTGAGCCGGTTGAGTTCGTGGTCCGGGTAATCGACGGAAAGATTGGCCGGGTACATGCGCTGAGCAGCCATGGGCGTCACCTCCTCGGGAATGTCACATCAATTGGCGTCGATTGTGGCAGCATAGCATCACGCACGTGTCAATGTCGTTAAAACCGCGATCTGATTTCTCAGAATCTCGGGACCATCCGGATGTCCATCGACATGCACACCCGGTGCCATCTTCAATTTGGTCGACTCACGCTGAACAGCACCTCGAAGACGTGGACTACTGCGGGTCCAGCAGCGCGACCAGTCGCCTCGGCGCGACCAGGCGATAGGCGTCCGCAACGATGTCTGCGATCTCATCCCAGTCGACGGGGACGTCGAGCCGAGACCCCGAGCCAACCGCGGTGGCCGACATACGGGGGCACGAAGAAGCGGTCCGGATGCGCCGTCGATTAGCGCGGACTGCACGCCTGGCGGGGCGGCACACCAGAAGGCCAGGCGGTCGTCGTGATGATGATCGGCGAACATGACGAAGGTCTTCTTGCCACGGACGAACCAGGTCGGTTCGCCGTGGCTCAGGCGCTCAGTCGTCTCTGGCAGGGCCAGGCAAAGATCACGCAGGCGCTGTAATTGGTCGTCCTCCACGAACCCACCTCCAGTTAGCCCAGGTCCGTGTGATCATCGTTCCCGTTCAAAGCGCAGGTAGCGTATCCGCTCCGAGAAGATATCGCATGCATTCACGTCGCCGCGACCATCCCGGCTGAAGACGAGATCGGACGAGTGCGCACTGAACGCGTCGGCCACGGTCGGCTCCAGCACGCGGTCCTTCGCCCGGTGGCTCCGAACGACCAGTTGCCCATTTTTGACAAGGAACGTGTAGCGCGCGTTGATATCCGGACAAAAATAGGTCCCGGCGTAGGACGCCAGCGTCTCGGCGGACGGTGTGGCGGCATCGACCCGTGTGAAGACGTTCATCTTGCCATCCGCGAAGATCTCGCGATATTCCAGAGTTCCGTCGCTGCCAGGAACAATCTGGATCTCCTGGGGTGGCGCACCGAGACGGAACCGACCGTTGCCGAACGGTTCCAACTCCATCGGATCGCCGAACGGTCCATTCACGACGAACTTACTCTCAATAATCTGGACGTGCCGAGTGAGGGAGCGGTGCTCGTCGCGGTAGAAGCCGGTCAGCGCCTCTAAATCTTCCTGTGGCAGGTGAATCGCCGGGGCATCGAGCAGAGTGTCTTCCTCCAGCTTGCCGGCGAGATAGATATCGGCAACCTGCCGGGCGAGCCAGCCTGGCTTGATGCTGCTGAGGTTGGCCAGGATGATTACTCCGAAATCGACTTCAGGGAACCAGAGCATCTCGGCGCGGTAGCCGGAGTCAACGCCGCCGTGGCTCACAGTCTTCAACCCGCGGTAGTCTCCGGTCATCAGTCCATAGCCGTAATTTTGGGAGGCGCCGCTGTTCAGCACACCGGGTGTAACGGCCTCGTCCAGCACGTCGCCCGCGACCGCACGGGTGGTGAAGTTGCGCACCCAGTGAGCGAGGTCGTTCACGGACGTGTAGAGGCAGATCGCGCCGACGGCTTCGACATTGGAATCGGAGCGCTTGAATCCGCCGCCATCTTTTGGCGCGTAGGCGCTGGCCCGGTTGGGCACGATCTCGCGATGCGTCGTCATGAAAATGGCTCTGGGTCATGCCGAGTGGTGCGAAGATGCGCTCGTTGCACGAAGTCGCGATACTTCTGCCCACTGACACGCTCCACCGTCAGTGCCAGCAGCGTGTAGCTGGTGTTGCAGTAACTGTATTCCGAGCCGGGCTCGAAGTTGAGACGGCGATGTTGGAAGGCGAAATCGAGGACGTCATCGAATGTCTGGAGGTCTTCGTCGCGCCAGCCTGCCAGCCGGAACAGCCCGTACTGGTCACGCAGCCCGCTGGTGTGATGGATCAGGTGACGCAACCGGATCGTGGGTCCGAAGTCCGGCATCTCCGGAACGTATTGTACGTATGTCGTCCTCGAGCGAGAGCTTGCCCTCACTCGCAAGCAGCGCGATGGAAATTGCCGTGAACTGCTTGGATACCGAGGCGACGTGGAGCACCGAGTCCGGTGAGAGCGGGACGTCCAGGTCGAGGTTGGCGCTGCCATAGCCTCGCGCATAAACCAGCTCTCCACCTTGAAGCACGCCGAGCGCGCAGCCAGGTGAATCCGCACGATCCCACTCGGCGAAGATCTGGTCGACCTGCGCGAGATCGACGCCAGTCGTGCCGACGTTTTCTGCCATTCTTACCTGTCCCCTTTACCAGAGATGTTGAAGTCGATGTCCTGCTCACCCTGCCTTGACCTGGCCTCGATACCCGCGTCTCAGCGCTGGCGCAGTCGTGGATTCAGTGCATCCTGCAACGAATTGCCGAAAAGGTTGAATCCCAGCACGGTGATAAAGATCGCCACGCCCGGGAACGTGATCAACCGCCATGCGGTCTGGATGTACTCGCGACCGTCAACCAGCATCGCTCCCCGACCGTTCGTCGTCAAAGATCGCGCCGGCGACAGCCCCGCGGCCGTCACCCGAAAGAACCTACTGCCTTTCCTCGTTACGACTGCGCGGGAACAGCGCGTAGACGTATGAGAACGAAAGCTCCGCGGTGGGGTCATCTGAAGCCAGAATCTCCTCTTCGATTTCCCGCAATCGATCGCGGAGCTCGGTCGCTTTCTCCGGCGTGAGCTTGAGGCGCCGCCGGCTCACAATGAATGACTCTGGATAGTTGTTGATCGTCCCGTCGTTGACCGTGCGACGGATCGCCTGCGCGCTGCTCTCGAGCAAGAAGGCCAGGAATTCTTGGCTGGCATCGGCGTTTTGGACGCTCTGGTCGGAGTGGAGCATAGAGGCCGTCAAGTAGTAATATCCCGCGATCGCTCGGTAATACTTGAGTTGAATGCCGGACTGTATCTCGGTGTGGACAAGCCGAACCAGCCCCACTCGTTCAAGCTCCCCAATGTGGTAATAGAGCTTCTTGGAGTTGATGCCGAGCTGTTCTCCCACCTGGGTGACGGTCAGCGGCGCGGCGATCAGCGCGTCGAGAATCTGAAGGCGCAGCGGATTGGAGATGATGCGCAACTCTTCCAATGTCTGAATGACATAACGATCGGCCGGGATGAATTCGAGTCCTGGCAGTGGCGTGGTTGTGTCCAAGCGTCCCACACAAACTATTTGCGATCGAATACCCAAGAGGATTGAGATGGTCAAATTATCTTGACTACTATGCTAGCGCAGGCCTTAACGCCGTGTCAACACGGGGGTTCGATGTCTGGCGGGTCGACGCGCCGGTGAGCTGGAGCCGGACGCGCGTGGCGACGTTCTATTGGGTGAATCTGCCGTGGGTTCTGATAGGAAGAACGAGCAGCGATAGATTATGACGGCGGCGAGCCGCATTTGCCCGATCAGCGCGTGGCGCAGAAGTCGTACGCCGTGGCGCCAAGCACCTTCACGAACGTTTCCAGCATGTCGAGGTCAGCCCACTCCTCGAACCCATGACTGCCATAACCACCTGGACCGTAGATCGCCGTCGGCACACCGGCAGACGAAAGGAGGGCGGAGTCCATCCAGCCGGAGCCACCGGTCAACTCCGGCGTGACATTCAGGATTCGCTCGCACGCTGCTCGAACCGCCTGAACGATCGGCTCGTCTTCGCCTACCTCGAATGGTTCGCGCGTGAGGCCCATAGTGAGGGCCGCGGAAAACGAAGAGTCCTCGGTCCGCGTCGCGTCGATGATGTCCTGAAGCTCCGTGTGCACGTTGTCGGGTGTCTCTCCCGGAATCGTGCGACGCTCGAGGTCAAGCAGACAGGATGCCGGATAGGAGGAGAGTTCTTGCCCGCCCCGGATGATCGAGGCATGCAGTGAGGGCGGACCGACAAGCGCGTGACCTGGCTGCGCAGTCAGTTCCCGGCCGAGCCGGTCGACACGGGTGAGCACTTTTCCCATCATCGTGATGGCATCGACCCCTTCGTGCCACGCGCTGCCATGGGCGGCGAAACCCTGAGTCTCAATTTGGGCCCAGACGAAGCCCTTGTGTGCGATGGTCAAACTGAGGCGCGTCGGTTCGAGGATCAGCGCCGCATCCGGTTTCCAGCGATCGATTTCACGGCAGACCGCCTGAGTGCCGATACTGGCGTACTCCTCGTCGACGACGAACGTCGCGACCAACCGACCCGGGAAATCCCCGGACCGCGCGATCGCCTCGACGAGCAGGATCATGCCCGCGACGGAGGCTTTCATGTCGTTCGATCCGCGCCCGTAGAGCCGGTTTCCCTCGACGCGGCCGGACAGGGGCTCGGCCATGCCTTCCAACGTCACGGTATCGGTATGCCCATTGATCATCAGCGTTCGGCCGTCGCCACTGCCGACGCTGGCGATGACATTGGGACGATTGGAGGCCGCTTCCTGGATCTCGACCTGAATGCCAGGGGTCTGTCGCAAGCGTTCGGCGATGGCCTGCGCGATCTCGGCTTCGCCGCCGGCTCCTGGTACCAGATCCGGATTCACCGAAGGTATCCGCACCAGATCCGAAAGGGTCTGGATGAGCTGGTCACGGTTGATCTCGATCATGAGCCGGCCTCTCTGCGTCACATTCCAGGAACGTTTCGGGACACACTCGCGGCAGCGCCGCGACCCAGAGGGCATAATACAGCAATTCGGTGAGGATCAGAGAGGTATCCGTTTGATTGACGCCTAACGTGCAAATGGACTGGGGAGTCTGAGGGTGCCGCGATACGAATTCAACTGTGCGAGTTGTGAAACGCATTTCGATGTGGAAGCGCCGATGAGTGCGGCGGGCGATCCGCATCCGTGTCCTTTCTGCGGCAGGCCGGCGACGCGGGTCTTCACATCACCGAAATTCCTCTTCAAGGCCGATCCGAACGACAACCGGCCGGTCTGGCACAACCATGGCGCATTTGGCCACACTCACGCGCCCGGCCGCGGGTTCCATGGGCGCCCGAAAGGCGACGCCCAGGACCAGTCGTGATCAGGACGACGCGTTGGTGTTCCCGCTGATCGTCCCCTGGAAACCCGTGCGCTGAACGCTGTTGAACGACACACGTAGGTGCAGTTGCTGTCCGTAGCCGCTGCAGGTGGCGGTGAGATTGTCCAACTCGGCTCCGGAGATGTCACCCGCGCAGAGTGGTGTGTGATCGCCAGACCGGATCTGAATCTGCCCGGTGAATTGCTGGCTGATGACCTGGAGCTGAATTGCGATATCGAGCGGCACGTTGCCCTCTCCGGTGCCGCGCAACAGCACCTGAGTCTGCTGCTGGTTCAGGAGCGTCTGTCCGGAGATGCTGTCCTGGATCGACGCCGGAAGTTTGGGAAGCGATGCGACTTGCGTGTCCGGCGTCCCGGAGTTCATGGTCGTGTCGCCGGTCGTCGCCGTGCCCCGTTGCTCGGCCGCTTTTTGCAACAATTTATCCGGCGTCCCGGCAGACTTGGCCCAGCCATTGGCATATGGTCCGCCCATGCCCCAGACGACCAACGCGACGGCAACCACCAGGGCCGAAGCGATGACGCCGGTGCGCCAGGCCGGAACCTCGATCATGCGCCACAGCGTCGCTCCCGCGACGAGCACGAAGCTTCCGATGTAGAGCGCGGTCGCCCAGGTGGTTTTGGTGTCGGTGCCGGTCCCAATGCTGTGCAGCAGAGAGATGAAGAAGATCGGGTAGGCGGTCAGGTGCAGCACGTGCCAGGTCCGGTAGCCAATCCACTTGCGCACCCAGACGCTGGCTCCCGCCGCGATGCTGACTTCAGCGCCGATGATGCCGAGGCTCAGCCAAATTGGGCGATAGGTGCTGGCGAAGGGGACGATGACGTCCGCCACCCGGAAATGGGTGAACGGATCGAGTAGCATCGTCACGACGTGGATCACAATAAAGACGTAGAAGGTGATCGTCAGCCAGCGATGGAGTTCGTCGACCACCAGGCGCGGGATCCGCGTTGCGTGCCAGCGGCGGCTCAGGGCGATGCCGAGTACGACCGAGAAGGTCAGCAATAGATAGGCGGTAATACCCGAACCGCGCCCGATGTACCAGAGCAGATTTGATGTTGAACCGGACACGCTCTATCGCTCCTCTGCCTTGGATCGCGAGTGTGTTGGCCGCGTGGCTCTACCGCACGCCTCGAACCGAGCAATGGCAAGATCAATCATGGATTTCGCGATGTTCACGGGCGTCTCCTGAATGGACTATGACGACGATGTTTGCACGTGTTGTGTCGAAACTCGCGGCGCGGGCGCGATTGAGAAATTGGTCGACGTCTGGTTTTCGAACAGGGATTGGCTCGGCACGTTGACCGGTTGGTTCTGTGCGGGCTGTTGTTGCGAGACGGTCTGGACATCCTGTGCCTGAACCGTCACGGGTTTGAGCGAGTGACGTAGAGCGAGGCCGGTAAAGGCCGCGCCGACCGCGAAGCTGACCATGAGCGTCAGGCGCCGGGCCGCACGGAGGCGAGTGCCGAGCCAATCTCGCTGGTTCGTTCCCTCACGGGAGACGCGCTTGGGAAGATGAACGTTGCTTCGTGCCATGTGTCTCACTCTCCGTGTCCGGTTCAATGAATCGCTATCGCTTACGTGCGCGAGTGGCCGCTTCGGTCCGTTGCTCAGGTGCTGCCTCGCGCGGATCGGGTTCTTCGACCGTCTCGACCAGGATCGCCCCGGTCGGGCACTTTCGCGCGGTCTCAAACGCTTCGCCGGCCAGCGAGACGGGGATCTCCGGGCGCTGGATCCAGGCATAGCCCCAGTCGTCGAGCTCAAAAACCTCGGGCAGGAACTCGGCGCAAAAGCCGAACGCCGTGCACTTGATCGGGTCTACGCGAACCCGCAGATAGGTTCGCTTCGTGTCGCGCTCAGACATCAGCCGTGTGCCCCGCGAGCCCAGGCAGGACGACTCGACGCGGTCGTCCACAGGTTCCCGTCCGCATGTGCTGGGCGATCTCGTCGCGGAAGACGTTGAGCGCGGTCCGCGCCGCGATGGTGGCGCCGTCAAGATGCCCGCAGGCGCCGCGCTTCGGCAGCATGTTCTCGGCATAATGCTGCAGCCGGGTCAGGTCATCCCGCTGGGCTTCGCCGCGCGAGATACGTTCAAGCATGTCGGCCATGGCGTCGGTGCCGAAGGTACAGGGACCGCATTGGCGGACCGACTCCCGCGCGAAGAACCGCAGCAGAGCCACGGCCTGTTCCAGGCCGCAGACTGAGTCTGGCACGACCGTGATGGCACCAGTTCCGAGCATGGCGCCGTGGTCCCGTAAACTGGACGGGCTGAGGCGTGCTCCACGTCGAATGCTTGACTCGTCGAGCCAGCCGGAGAAATAGCCTCCCGGCAGCACGGCCTGAAGTTTCTCCCCGCGTGCCAGACCGCCGGACTCTTTCAGGATCCACTCAAGTTCAGTTCCACCCGGCACTTCATACACGCCGGGTTGCGCTACGGCGCCCGAGAGCGTGACCAACAGCGTTCCCGGAATCTCGCTGGTTCCGATCGATCGGAACCACTCGACACCGTGACGGGCGATCAGCGGAACGTTGGCCAGAGTCTCGACGTTCTGCACCAGGGTTGGACGGCCGCGAACGCCTTTCTCAAACGGTCGCGGCGGCTTGAACGTCGGCTTCGGCGCCTTGCCGTTGACGCGCTGAATCGCCGCTGTCTCTTCTCCCGCGACGTAACCGGGCTCGGCCGCGATCAGCCGTATCTTCGGCAGGCTGAATTTGGCGCGCTTCAGTTCGTCAATCGCCTCGGAAATCGCCTGTTGGGCCGACTCGGCGTCCTCGTGAATGTAGAACACGCACTCGCGAGCCTCGATCGCACGCGCGGCCAGCAGCGCGCCCTCGAGCACGAGGTGTGGCCGGAATAGGAGCAGCGCATGGTCCTTCTGACTGGCCGGTTCGGATTCGGCGGCGTTTACCAGGACGACCCGCGAGCCACGCTGGGCCGCGACTGCGCGCCACTTGCGTCCGGCTGGAAACGCCGAACCTCCCCGCCCGAGCAACCCACTTGCGTCGACCAGATCGATCAGGTTCTCCGGCACAAGATGCCAGGTCGCGTCGCTGAATCCTCCGCGCGATCGATAGTCGACGAGCGTCTCGCGCGACTGCTGGTCCGGCAGGAGGAGCCGCTCGAAATGGGCGGGTGCCGCAATGTCTGGTTTGGCAGTTTCGGTGCTGGTCACATGCTACTCTCTATCGCGCCAGATTCATGATGGTTCATGGATATGAACATTCGGTGAGCCGGGGATTAAGAAAATCTGAACAATTCAACCTCAGTTGCCGCGAGATGAGGAACTCCCGCGACTAGAGCAGTGGTCTCTCGGCCGGCGCACATCGTTTTTTGTGAACAGGCACCAGGTTGACTCCCGTGGACGCGAGTTCGGTGATTGGATTGGTCATTCGGCTTAGCCAACAGCGGTCCCCATTCATGTCGTCACACATAAGGCTAGTGAGGCAAGATTGGAAAGAGCTTAGAGTTGGCTCAGCGCCGACTGCGTGAGGGAAGCGAACTCGAATGTACATGCTGGTAGTCGAGGATGACGAGCGAGTTGCCCGGATCGTCGCACGGGGATTGACCGAGGCCGGCAACCGGGTTGAGGTTGCGCACAATGGGCTCGACGGGTTCGAACGCGCCATGAGCGGCGCCTACGATATTGTGCTACTCGACGTGCTGTTGCCGGGCATGGATGGACTGACCGTCTGCCGCCAGCTGCGCAAGCAACGCGTCCGCACCCCGATTCTCATGCTAACCGCGCGCGATAGCGTGCCCGATAAAGTTCGCGGTCTCGACGCTGGTGCCGACGATTACCTGGCGAAACCCTTCTCGATGGACGAACTTCATGCCCGCATCCGCGCGCTGGTGCGACGGGCGGCAGAGGAGCCGGACGGTGAGGCACTCCACGTTGGCGATCTGACGCTCGACCTGGCGGCCCGGGTCGCTCGCCGGGGCGACCAGACCATCGAGTTGACGACCAAGGAGTTCGAGGTCCTCGAGTATCTCATGCGGCATCGGGGCCAGGTGCTGACCAAAGCGCAGATGAGCGACCACGTCTGGGGATACGATGCGACCTTGACGTCCAACGTGGTCGAAACGTACATTCATTACCTACGGAACAAGATTGACCGTGGCCACCAGCGACCGCTGATCCGGACGATCCGCGGCGTGGGGTACAGCATCAGGGACTAGCATGTTTACAGGTATCCGCCGTCGTCTACTCGGCTGGAATTTTCTCGTCTTGGGCCTCATCCTGCTGGCCGTCGGCATCGCTGTGTACATTGGCCTCTCGCGGAACCTCGTCGCGGAAGTGGACCGGAGTCTTGTCAGCCGCAGCGTCGCCACCAGTCGCAGCCTCCACGACCTGGACGAACACGACCTCGCGCAGACCAGTGAAGGCTACAGCGGCGGCGTCTTCTACCTTGTGGCGTCCAGCGACGGTACCGTGATCGCCAATCCGCAGTCGGTCAGTATCAATGACCTGCCGGATAACCTCCTCAAGAGTCCCCTTCGATCGTTCCGTACCATTGAAGTCGGCGACGACAAAGAGCGCGTTCACATCACGCCGCTGGCGATGTTCGAGGGACGGATCGACTATCTGATCGTTGGGCAGAGTCTGGCGCCCGAAGAGCGCGCCCTGCATCGCATGCTGCTGGGATTGCTGGTGGGCGGCGCGATTGGGATCGCCCTTTCGCTGATCGGCGCGTTCTTCCTGGCGAGCCGGGCCCTGGTGCCGATCGAGGCGACCTTTCAGCGGCAGCAGCAGTTCATCGCCGACGCGTCGCACGAACTACGCACGCCGCTCACGATCCTGCATTCGGCGACCGATCTGCTCGACCAGCATCGGCAGGAGCCGCTGCAGCAGAACGGTGAACTGTTCGACGACGTGCGCGACGAGATCCTGCGGCTCGAACGTCTGGCGGGCGACCTATTGACGCTCGCCCGCTCCGACCTTGGTGAGCTCGGGCTCGCCGTCGCGCCGGTCGATCTGCTCGACGCGGCCAAAGAGGCGGTGCAGCGGGTTCAGCCGATCGCCGGTGAGAAGCGGATCACCGTGCTGGTCGAACCCGGCTCGCCACTATTCGCGGAGGTTGACCCCGATCGCCTACAGCAGGTGCTGCTGATCTTGCTTGACAACTCGATCAAGCACACTCCTCCCGGCGGAAAGGTGAGCATCGTCGCCGGACGTCAGGGGAGCGACGCGCTGCTCGACGTGATTGACACCGGCGAGGGCATCCCCGCGGACAAAATGGACCAGGTGTTCGATCGCTTTGTACGCGCCGATATTGCGCGGTCTCGCTCGATGGGCGGCGCCGGACTCGGCCTGGCTATCGCCAAGTCACTGGTCGAAGCGCACGGCGGAAACCTCTCGATCGTCAGCAAAGTCGGCGAGGGCACGCGGGTCACGATTCGGCTGCCGCTGACCGAGCATAGCCGGATTGACCAGATCTCGGCCTGGATCGGGCGACGACCACTGCGCGGCGAGCGCCTGCCGGAATCCTCGTAGAGATCCGGATTTCCTCGATTTCAAACACCGGCATCGGACAAAGGAGCGGACATGGGGAGCTACCGCCTGGCGGTCATGGACGGTGACGGCATCGGGCCGGAGGTGGTCGGAGCCATGCGCCGCGTGCTTCAGGCGATACCGGCGGTTGTGACTGGCCTCGATCTGATTCCAATCGACCTGCCGGTCGGACTCAGCGCGCTCGACATGCATGGCACGACCCTCCCCGGCCGCACGCTGGAGGAACTGCCGACGTGCGATGGCTGGATCCTCGGGCCGGTGACGACTCACGCGTACCAGGGTTCGGCCATGCCGAATCCGAGCGCGGTGCTGCGCAAACGCTTCGAACTCTATGCCAATATCCGTCCGGCCCGGTCGTTTCCCGGCGTGCCGTCGCTGCGTTCAGATGTCGACGTGGTCGTCGTGCGTGAAAACACCGAAGGGTTCTACGCCGACCGCAACATGCTGGTAGGGTCCGGCGAGTTCCAGCCGACGCCGGACACGGTGCTCTCGATGCGGGTCGTGACGCGTCCCGCCAGCGAGCGCGTCGCCAGGGCCGCATTCGAGCTCGCGTTGCGGCGCCGCAGGCGGGTGACGCTGGTGCACAAGGCCAATGTCTTGAAGCTCGGCTGTGGCCTGTTTCTCGAGGCATGCCGCTCGGTGGCGAGCGATTATCCGAACGTCCAGGTCGATGACTATCACGTCGATGCGTTTGCCATGCACCTGATCATGCATCCACAGGACTTTGACGTGATTGTGACCACCAACCTGTTCGGCGATGTCCTGTCGGACGAGGCGGCTGGATTGGTCGGTGGGCTTGGGATGGCACCTGGCCTGAACGCCGGGAACGCTCACGCCATGGCGCAGGCTGTCCACGGTTCCGCGCCCGACATCGCCGGCCAGGGGATCGCCAATCCCATCGCGTCGGTCCTGTCGCTGGCGATGCTGCTCGACTGGCTCGGGGGCCGTCACGGGGACGACGCGGCGACCACGGCCGCGCGACGCATCACCACAGCCGTCGAGACCGTGCTCCGCGCCGGTGCGATCAAGACGCCCGACCTCGGCGGCAGCGCATCGACGCAACAAGTGGCGGATGCGATCGTCAGGGCGATGGGGTGAGGGCTGCCAGCGTTGAGGGCTGTTACCCCGCCCTCACTCCATCATCGAGTGTGTGTCGACTTCGGTCATCTGGCGCCGCATGCGGGCGTTGTCCGGGATCAGGAAGATCGTCGGGATGATCAGGAGCACCAGAATCGACAAGCCGACGAAGATGTGCTCGAGCCCGACACCCTGATTCTTGTCGTGCGACAGGATCAGCACGATGACCGCGGTGCCGAGCACGCCGCCTGTCGTGCGGAACATGCCGCGCAGACCGGTGATGCGCGCCACCGCGTCCGGCATCAGCTCGATGGCGGCGTTGTTGGCCGCCGGACCTCCGACCCCCACGCCGATTCCGCTGATCATGATCAAGGACGAGATGAGCACCACGTTGCTGATATGGTGGCCAAAGAGCATCTGATTGTGCCAGCCCTGGCCGGTCAAGAACAGGCTGATCGACACCAGCACAATGCCGATGATCATCGGCAGCCGGTAGCCAAAGCGGATGAGCATGAACGAACTCACCGCCGAGACGCCGATCATCATCACGGCACGTGGTGTCAGGACAAAGCCGGCCGCGCTGGCGGACATGCCGTACGCCTCGGTGGCATAGAGCGGGATGAAGCTGAAGAAGCCGAAAACCAGCGCGCCATAGAGCAAGTTATAGAGGTTCGCGGCGAAGAAGGCGCGCTCCTTGAGCAAACGAAGATCGATCATCGGATCGTTGCTGCGGCCCTCGTGTACGACGAAGAAGACGAGTGCGGCGAGACCGACCACGGCCCAGATGACCACCTGGGCACTGAAATAAACCTGATTACCCCAGACCGTCATGCCGTACATGATGCCAACCATGCCGGCAGCGAACGCTCCCGCGCCGACGAGGTCGATGCTGCGGCTCGTGGCGACGCGCCCGCCTGACGGGAGCAGAAAAATACCGCCGATCAGGAGCACAATGCCGATCGGCACGTTGACCGAGAACATCGCTCGCCAGCTGAAGGTGTCGATCACCCAGCCGCCGAGGTTTGGACCGATGATGCCGCCGATCGGGAAGACGCTGGTGAAGAGTCCGATGGCGGTGCCGCGATTCTTCGCGCCGAAGACGTCGCTGACGATGCCGGCGGCCGACGGCATAAAGGCGCCGCCGCCGATCGCCTGGAGGACCCGAAAGAAGATCAGCAGGTATACGTTTGGCGCGATCGCGCAGAGAAGTGAACTGCCGGTGAAGAGGACGACGCATCCGAGGAAGAGGTTCTTGCGTCCGAAGTCGTCACTCAGCTTGCCGGCCATCGGCATGATGATCGTCTGCATCAGGCTATAGGCCGTGATGACCCAGCCGATCCAGACGAGGTTGGTGTGCAGGCCCTCCATCATGTTTGGCAGGCCGACGGCCACGATGGTCGAGTCGATGCTCGACATGAGAAGCGCCAGCGACACCACCACGAAGATCGCGATCTGCTTGGGGCCGACGGCGGGTGACGGAACGTCTGCTGAGACGGCGGCTGAACTGGAGGCGAGTCGCGCCACGCTAACCCTTTCTACAGACGTCGTGGCCCCCTACCACGATTGCCTGCCGGTCACGGCGGACCTGGTTGCCAAGTCAATCGATGCGCCGTCCGTAAGAAAACCTCGCTACGATACACTGCCTGAGCCTGACGTTCAAGCGATGTTAAACGAACGTATGTCGATCCAAAAGGAAGCGCCCGGAGGCAGGATTTCTGCCGTCACCGGGCGCGTTGGTCCGCAATGTGAGCGAGGAAGATCAGTACTGGACGGATGTATCGATCGGAACTTCGGCCAGCTCCGGCTGCACCGGCATCTCTTCCTGGTCAAGCTGCTCCATCAGCGTCGGATCGATGTCATCGACCTGCTCGGAGAAATCGAGCGCGTGCGCGATCACCTGATCCATGTTCTCAACCCAGAGGAATTCCATTTCGGACGCGATCTTGGCGGGGATCTTGGAGACGTCACGCCGGTTTTCTTCGGGCGCAATCAGTCGCCGGATACCGACACGATGCGCCGCGATGGTTTTGTCCTTGAGCCCGCCAATCGGCAGCACGCGGCCTCGCAGCGTGATTTCGCCGGTCATGGCGACGTCGGAACGTACCGGGCGGCGGCTCAGCGCCGAGATCAGTGCGGTCGCCATGGTGATACCAGCCGACGGGCCGTCCTTCGGGATAGCGCCCTCCGGCAGGTGGATGTGCAGGTCGTGCCGGTCCTGGAAGTCGACCGGGATACGCAGTGCTCCGGCTCGCGACCGGGCATAGCTCAGCGCCGCACGGGCCGACTCCTGCATCACGTTGCCGGCCTGGCCGGTGATCGTCAGATTCCCCTTGCCGGGCAGCACGGCGACTTCGACTGGGATAAGTTCCCCGCCGACGTCGGTGGTGCCGAGCCCGATGGCCACCCCGACCTGGTTCTCGCCGATCGCCTGATCGAATCCGAACCGCTGTGGACCGAGATAGTCCTCTAGCCGCAACGAGGTGAGGCGAATCTTCTTGTTGCGACCCTTGACGACGTCACGAGCGACCTTGCGACAGATACTCGCCAGCTGCCGGTCCAGTCCGCGAACCCCTGCTTCGCGTGTGTACTTGCGAATCAGCTCCATCCAGACCTTCTCGCGGATCTCGACCTGGCCCGAATCGAGCCCATGAATCTCGGTCTGCTTCGGCAGCAGGTGACGGCGCCCGATCTCGATCTTCTCCTGCTCGATATAGCCGCTGATCTCGATGATCTCCATACGGTCTCGCAACGGCCGCGGGACGTTGTTGAGGTAGTTAGCCGTGGCGACGAACAGGACTTTGGACAGGTCATATGGCATGTCCAGGAAATGGTCCGTGAAGTTGTTGTTCTGCTCAGGATCGAGCACCTCAAGCATGGCCGACGCCGGATCGCCCCGGTAGTCGGACGACATCTTGTCGAGCTCGTCGAGGACGATGACTGGATTGATTGTGCCGGCTGTCTTCATCGCGCCGATGATGCGGCCCGGGAAGGCGCCAATGTAGGTGCGACGATGCCCACGAATCTCGGCCTCGTCCCGCACGCCACCAAGGCTGATGCGGATGAACTCGCGGCCCATGGCGCGGGCAATCGAGCGACCAAGGCTCGTCTTGCCGACACCTGGAGGTCCAACCAGGCAGAGGATGGAGGCGCCGGCCGCGCCTTTGCCGCGTGTCAGCTTGCGTACCGCCAGGAACTCCAGAATGCGTTCCTTGACCGGGTCGAGGCCGTAGTGATCCTCATTCAGCACCTGTTCGGCATGATCCAGATCCAGCTTGTCGTCGGTCTCCTCCGACCATGGCAAACCAAGAACCGTGTCGATAAAGGTACGAACCACGGTGCTCTCCGCCGAGACGGTCGGCATGCGCTCCAGGCGCGTGACCTCTTTGAGCAGCTTCTCCTCGGCGTATTTCGGCAGGCCGCGTTCGAGAATGCGCAGACGCAGCGCCTCGATCTCGCTGCCCCCTTCGCCCGACAGTTCGTCGTGAATGACTTTGAGTTGCTCACGCAGGTAGTACTCGCGCTGATTCTTGTCGATCTGCTCCCGGACACGTTCTTTAATACGTGCCTCCAGCGCGGCCAGGTCGAGGTCGGTGGTGAGATGGACCGTCAGGAGCTCCAACCGGTTGAGCGGATCGAGGTTCTCGAGAAAATTCTGGCGCTGGTCCGCCTCGCGGATGAGCTGGGTCGTGAGCAGGTCGGCCAGGTGGGCGGGATCGCCTGTGGTGGTGATCATCTCCATCACGTCCGTGCTGAAGGTGTTCTTGACCTCCTGGAACCGTTTGGCCAGTTCCTGGATGTGCAGGACAAGCGCCTGAGCCTCCGGTGTCAGCGCGACACGCTCAACAGCCTGCTCAGCACGTACGGTATAGAACGGCCGGGCGGGATCGAACTGCACGATCTTGACGCGGCTCAGTCCTTCAAGGGAGACCTGGATGTTGCCGCCCGGTTGGTGTTCGATCGACGAAACCTCTGCCAGCGTCGCGATCTCGAAGAGATCCTCGGGCTGCGGGTCGTCGGACGACGGGTCCCGGTGCGCCACGACCACAATCTTGCGGTCACGGCTCATGGCCTCCTCGATTGCCTGAATGGAACGAGTGCGGCCGACCAGAAGCGTCACGACGTTTCTCGGAAAGATGACCACATTCTTGAGCGGCAGCAGTGGGTAACGAACCGAGTACATGTCGTAACGGCTCATCATGTATTGATCCTTTTCACTGGTCTTCGTGCGCATGCGAGTTCATCGGTCGCACTCGGGCTTGAACGTCAGCCCACGTGAACTCAACATAATATTACGACCACGACACGTCAGCGGATTGCTGCCGCAGTGCAGCAGGGCAATGACCCCGTGAAGGGATGAATAGTCGTGAATTTGAGAGTGTATGTACTCGTCCCCCACAGTGCTGGCGTTCCACCATTGTACTTGACAACAGGGCAATATGTGAAGAGGTTTTGGACCGATCTCCAAGATTAACGCTCATTTGACCCGGCGAACGTTCGCAATCTCCGCCGGCCGGTGCCTGTCTTGGTCCAGACCCCCACCAACAATCCTGTGACTGTCCGTACACCGTGTCCTGGCACGAAGCATCTCCTCCGTACTCACACCATAGCCGCGACTGAAATCGCGAATTCAGTCTTCGCGTTGTTCAGCAGTTCGGGCGACGTGAGCAGATCGATCGCGGTCATCGCCAGGCCAGAGGCGCCGTTGACGATCGCGGCGTGGCCATCGACAGTCGTGGTCGCTTCCGCAACTTCCTTCGAGTGCCAGCCGGCTTCCGGTCCGCAAATGCGGAGATAGGCTTCCACGGCCGGGACGCGATGGCTGACGTTGCCGAAGTCGGTTGATCCGGCTCCATCGGCGGTGGGTGTCTCCTGAATGTCGAGCCCCAGCGCGCGCAGATTCTCGCCGAATGCTTGTCCGATCGTACGACTTGGAATCATGTTCAGGTAGGGCCTGATGTACTCTCGCCACTCCATGCGGGCACCCGCGGCGAGGGCTCCAGCCTCGGCGCAGCGGACGACTTTGTGCAGCACCTCTTCGGCCTCACCGGGCGTTGTCGCCCGTACTCGGAAGCGTGCCGACGTATAGGGTGGGATGACGTTCGGCGCTCCGCCCCCGTTGCTGATCACTCCGTGTACCCGGACACTCGGCCGCAGTTGTTGCCGGAGCGCGCTGACCCCGTTGAAGGTCTGGATGACGGCATCAAGCGCATTGACACCCTCGAACGGCGCTGCCGCGGCGTGGGCCGGCTTGCCGAAGAACTCGAACTCGATGCCTCGAGCCACCAGTGAGGAGCCGGTGCCGATGCGATTCTCGTTCATCGGGTGGATCATGATGGCCGCGTCGATGTCGTCGAAGAAACCCGACTCGATGAGGTAGATCTTGCCGCCCGCGTTGGGCACCGCCGATTCTTCGGCCGGGCAGCCCAGTACGACGACCGAACCGGGAAGACGGTCGGCCACCTTGCGCAGCGCCAGCCCCGCACCGATCGCCGCGGTGGCGATGATGTTATGGCCGCACCCATGACCGACGTCCGGCAGCGCGTCGTATTCCGCGATAATCGCGATCTTCGGACGGTCGGCGGAAGGCGTCATCTGAGCGCGAAACGCGGTCGGAAGTCCGGCGATGCCACGCTCAACTTTGGCGCCCTGGCTCTCGAGCAAGCGGGTGAGGCGTTCGGCCGATTTAACCTCCTGCAGGCCAAGCTCCGGATTGGCGTACATCCAGTCGCTGATCGCGACCAATTCCGGTTCAAGTTCCTCAATTGCGTGTCGTGCGTCCCGTTTCAATTCGTCGGCAGTCGACATGTATCACTCCTTGGGTGCGGAGAGCGCTGAGCTCCAGAGTATTCATGTGCGTCGCTGTGTGTCCTGGACGTCGCGGAACTGGCGGGGGATGGCACCGACGTTAGGAGGAAGCCCTCGTTTATCCGCAAGGATTGTCAGGGATGCGGTCCCAACCGTCGAGGGGGTCGGGGGGAATTGTGCAACATTGGCCTTCAGCGGGCTCCTCCGACAGACCGGCTATGATACGCTCCATATGATAGTCATGCGTGACTAATCCACCGAGATTAGAGACAGATTCAGCAAGATCGTCCACCGAGGATGGTCGCTCCTCAGCGAAAGGAAGAGATATGTTCGTCGTTACCAATACCCTGCTTGTACCGGCTGAGCATGCTGATCATATCGCGAATGCGTTTCGTGGCTCGGACAAACATATGACCCAAGTCGAAGGGTGTATCGATTTCAAGCTGCTGCGTGAGGCCAAGGGAGAGGGCGAGCCGGTCTTCATCGCCATGACGACCTGGAAAGACGAGGAGTCGTTCCGTACCTGGATGCAGAGCGAGGATTTCCGCAAAGCCCACGCGAACGCCGCCAACTCGCCCGCCCAGGGCGATGTGCATCGGTATGAGGTCGTGGTCGGCGGCTGAGGTCGGGTGGACCGGTATCCGCCTGGATGCCTGAAGCTGGGTCGCTCCGCACGTATCCCGAGATCATGAGACCACGCGGGATGTGGTGGACGGCATCCCGCTTACGTGCCGCGGCTGACCGGTTTGGAACGACACGACCAGCATCGAACGCTTCGGAGTAGGCGGCACACAGCCGGTGTCAGACGTTCGCACCGTCAACCTTGAAGATGCGCGCGTCAAGCCGTTCCGCCTTCTTGTTGACAGACACTGACCTCACCCCATGTATACGCTGCGTTGACATTCGATCGGTGAACTGAGTCGACAGCGCATGCTTACACCGGCGTCCGCAAGAAGCGGTGAACCGTTGCGTCGAAAGGTCAGGCTATCTCACGCCGCACCAGCCTACCCACGCATTCGACGTGCACGGTCTGCGGATAAAAATCCCAGAGACTGAAGTGGTCGAGTGTGTATCCCGCGCGGGTGAACTGCGCGGCATCGCGGGCGAAGGTGGCCGGGTTGCAGGAGACGTACACGATGATCTCCGGCCCCAGGTCGACCAGCGTTTCGACCACGCGTCGGTCGAGCCCGGTGCGCGGTGGGTCGACGATGACGCGCTGAACCGGCGGCAGGGAGAAGACGGCCTCTTCCGCGGGCGCGGCGACGAACTCGACGTTGTTCACCCCCTGCAGCTGCGCCGTCCGTTTGCCCGCGTCGGTCGCGAGTTCGTCGATCTCGATCACGGTGAGCGACACGGCCTGGTCCGCCACGGAAAGGCCGAGCAGGCCGATCCCTCCATAGATATCAGCGACGCGTTGCGAGCCGTCGAGTGCCGTCAGGAGACGCAAGTGTTCCAGCAGTTTCGGCAGGAGCTGGAGATTCGACTGGAAAAAGGACCCCGCCGGTACGACGAATCGTCGCGAGCCGACCTGCACCTCGGAGCAGACGTCGCCGTACAGCGCCGCGACGTGGCCCTCGACATCAGTCCAGCAGACGCTCTCGACATACTGCAGCGCACTCAGCACACTGGCCATGTCGCGAACCTGGTCGGGCCGTTCGATGCTGAAGCCGTCGACGCCTTCGAGCATCAGTTGCAGCCTGCGATCTCCGCTGTCACCGACTACCTGCGCATGCAAGATCAGCTTGCCGCCGTAGTCCGGCAGGTCGTTGAGCTTCAGCAGTCGATTGAGCTGGTCGAGCAGCCAGCTGATGCGCGGGTGGACGACTGGACAGTTGATCAGGCGGACAATGCGTTTCGAGCGGAGTTCGCGGAATCCGGCTTCGCTGCCCATCGCGATCTGCGCGCGGACTCGGTAATTCCAGGGGTCGGGCATCGGCACGATCTCGTCGATGCGCGTCGCCAGCCGCTGCGACGAGAGGAGCCGCCGGACGATGGCCGCCTTCTGCTTCAGTTGCCCAGCGTGGTTCAGATGCTGCCATTCGCATCCGCCGCATTGGTCGACGACGGGACAGCGTGGAGCTACCCGCTCCTCGGCCGGGTCGAGTACCGCCACGACATCGCCGCGCCAATGCTTACCGCTGCCGC
The DNA here is from genome assembly GCA_963728335.1 of uncultured Chloroflexia bacterium. Lineage (GTDB taxonomy): Bacteria > Chloroflexota > Chloroflexia > Thermomicrobiales > Thermomicrobiaceae > CALAGB01. The sequence continues at coordinate 44,407 of CAVSJP010000002.1, read as the reverse complement.
TGAGCGAGAGGCGCACGGTCTCGGTCGGAATGCCCGACTCGACAACGATCGACCTGCCCCCAGCGTTGACCGTGATCGTCCCGTCACTATTGAAGCGTGGCAGCTGGACGTCTAGGCGTTCGTTCCGCCTTGACGCTCCGCCGCGATCTCGTTTCCCACGTCGTCCCATGAATACTTCTCGAGTTCTGAGGTTGTGAATGCGTGCGTGCGGTCAGTCAGGCCCCACGGGGCTCTCAGCCGCCTGCTTCGCCGCGGCCATACGGCGATCGGCATCCCAGCGCGTCTCCCGGACAAAGATCGCCAGCGTCGCGGCGGCGATAACTCCCAACCCGGCTATCGCGCCGGACGTGACGACAATGCCGACCGCGTCGGCCACCATGCCCACGATGATCGGCGAGACGGCCCGGCCGCTGTCGCCAATCAGGCGCCAGATGCCGAGAAACTCCCCAGTGAGGTGCGGCGGCGCGAGGTCCGCTCCGAGTGTCATCATCGATCCCGCGCCGATGCCGTTGCCGAATCCGATGAGCAGTCCCGCGGCCATCAGCTGGGCGTAGCTGTGAGTGAAGGGGACAAACGCCATTCCAAGCGCCAGCACCGCGAACGACGGCACCGAGGTTGCCTTGCGGCCAAACCGGTCCATGACGTACCCCGCAGGCAGAAAGAGGGACATGTCGACGAGCGAGGATGCACCAACGATGATGCCGACCTGCGCGTTGTCGAGTCCGATGGCGTACGCCGCGAAGAGTGGGATAGCGATCTGCCGTCCGGCGCGGATCATCTGCCCGAACACATTGGCGGTTCCTGCCGCGAGCACATCGCGCCGGCTGTAGTTGACAGCTTCGCGCACCACACTGAAGTGGAAGGAATGTCCCTTTGGCCGAATGCTGGTCGACTCTGGATCCTGGACGAACAGGAAGGCGATGACAACCGCGATCGCCGCGGCCACGCCGGCCACGACAATGGCGCTGGAAAATCCGTAATACTGGGCGATGAATCCACCGGCGAACGGCCCGGTGAAGGTACCGATCCGGTTGATGCCGCCGAAGATCGAGATGGCTCGTCCGCGAGACTCGCTGGGGATCGCGGTGGCAATGAACGCGTGACGTGACAAACTCCAGAAGGCGGTGCCAATACCACCGACGAACTGGAGCAAGATCAACAGAGGGATCTGGCTCGCGAGACCGAGCAGGATAGTCGCCACCGCGAAGAGGGCCGAACCGGCGATCATCGACTTGCGAAAGCCAAACTTCGGCAAGAGCAAGCCGCTCGGCAGATCGAAGATCATGGTGCCGATCCAGGCGGCCGAGACGATCAGCCCGGCAAGGCCGTAGGATCCTCCCGCTTCTTTCGCGTAGAGCGGCAGTACCGGAATGAGCAGTCCTTGCCCGAAGGACAGGAACGCGGTCGGCACAAAGACAGGCATCAAGAGCCCGAACGTTCGCGATTTCATCCAGCAGGTTCGTCCGTTGACTATCGCGCGAAGGGTCGCCCGGTCGCAAGAGCGCCTCTCGTCATCCCAGGACGAAAGGCGTAACCGTAATCATACAAGCTCCAGTCGTACTTGACTGAGCGTGATACGCGAGATGGCAGGCTCGACAGCATCCAGTCGTCCGAGGATACTCACAGGAATAGAACGGAAATAATCGGGGCGAATTCCGCGAGGCGACCGGTTCCCGGTGCCGGACTGAGGTCATCGTCATAGGAGATGGAGTGCGCGCAATGCGAGTTGATGTCCATACCCACGCCCAGCCCAAGGAGTATCTCGACACCTTACTCGATTCCGGCCGCTACGAGACGGTGCGAGACCCGAATGGTCAGATGGTCGTGCGGGAGAAGGGCTCACGCTTTCTGACGATTACGCCACAGATGCACGATCCGGCGCAGCGAGTCGAGGAGATGGACGAGACCGGCATCGACGTGCAGATTATCTCGGTCACGACGCCGCAGGTCTATTTCCTCAGCGGGCAGCCGGCCATCGACCTTTCCCGTACCTGTAACGACTACCTGGCCGAGATGGTCCAGCAGTATCCGGAACGGTTCAGGGCACTGGCGAGCGTGCCGCTCACGGCCAATGCGGATGCCGCGGCGCAGGAGTTCGAGCGCTGCCTTGACGACCTGAACATGGTCGGCGCAATCATCGGCGCCAACATCGACGGGCGCCCGATCGACGACCCCGAATTCGCGCCCTTCTACGAAGTGCTGAATGAGCGCAGGTCGACCATGCTGATTCACCCGATGGTCCCGGCGGGCATCGAGGTGATGAATCAGTACGCGCTCGCACCGCTGGTCGGCTTCATGATGGACACGACGCTGGCGGTGGCCCGGCTGATCTTCTCTGGCTTCTTCGACACCTACCCGAATGTCAACGTCATCGTCGGGCATCTCGGCGCGACCGCTCCGTATCTGGCCGGCCGGTTCGACATCGGCTACCGCAGCTATCCGGATTGCAAGGGAATTGAGAAGCCGCCGAGTGAGTACATGAAACAGATGTATCTCGATACGGTCTCGTTCCACATCCCGGCGCTCCACTGCGCGGTCGAAACGGTCGGCGCCGATCGCATCCTCTTCGGTTCCGATTACCCGCACGTGATCGGGGACGTGGCCGGCGCGACCAGGGTTATCGAGGAGGCCGTCTCAGCCGACGCGGTGGCGGACATCCTGGGAAATACGGCCGCAGGAATCTTTGGACTGACGTAGGACGCCGTCGTCCCTCGCCCGAAGTCAGCTGAGGGCCACCTATGTCTTCTGCGGCTCTCGTCCCAGTTGTTCCTTGAACGTCGCGCGCAGCTGCTCGCGGGCGTCGGGACGCAGCAGGACATCGGCGGCAGTCAGCGCCAGGGCGGCGGCTCCGGTGGCGGTCAGTTCATCGGCGCGGCCGCTGCGGGCCGCTTCGGCGAATTCCGTCGTGTGCCCGCCGATCCCCTTCTCACAGATCTGTAGGTAGGGATGAATAGTCGGGACCAGCTGGCTGACGTCGCCAATGTCGCTTGAACCAACCCCGGCGTCGGCTGGCGGTACCTCGTAGTCCAGGCCGAGCGAGGTCAGGTTGTCGCGGAACAGATCGACCAGAGCGCTGTTGCAGACGCGCTGTTTGTAGCTGATCCCTTCGGTGATCTTCACGGTCGCGCCCGTGGCGAGGGCCGCCGCGTTGACGATGTCGACGAAGCGCTTGTTCAGCTCCTCGAGGTACATCTGGTCGTTGGCGCGGACCAGGAACTCGGCCCGGGTGTAATCGGGGATGACGTTCGACGCATCGCCGCCATGCGTGATGATGCCGTGGATGCGCGTCTGTGGCTTGAAGGCCTGGCGCAGCTGGTTGACGCTAAAGAAGACCTGGAGCAGCGCATCGAGCGCGTTGATCCCTTTTTCCGGCGCGGAGGAAGCGTGGGCGGGTTTGCCGAAGAACTCGATGTCGTACGGCGTAACGGCCAGCGAACCACGATCCAGATAGGTCGTGTCACGCGGATGCATCATGATCGCCGCGTCGAGCCCGGCAAAGACGCCTGCATCGGCCATCGTGACTTTCCCGCCGCCGCCCTCCTCGGCTGGAGTGCCGATCACCTTGATCGTTCCCTGGACGTCCGGCAGCGCGCGACGTAGAGCGATCCCGGCGCCAACGGCCCAGGTGGCGATCAGGTTGTGGCCGCAGGCGTGACCGATCTTCGGCAGAGCGTCGTATTCGGCCAGCAATCCGACGACCGGCTCGCCGCTGCCGTAGGTCGCGATGAAGGCCGTGTCCAGTCCTGCCACGCCGCGCTGCACGTCAAAGCCCTGCTCTTCCAGTTCGTTGGTGAGTAGTTCGGCGGATTTGTATTCCTCGAAGGTGATCTCCGGGTTGTCGTGCAGCGCGTGCGAGATGTCGATCAGCCGCGGGTGTAGTCGCTGCGCTTCGAGCTTGATACGCTGCTTAGCTTCTTCAATCTGACGGTCGTCGGCCATCCGCTCCTCCTTATAAGAGTACCTTTCCATCCTCGAACCGATCATCGCATAGGATCGGCCGGTTTGGCCTTCACCACGCCGTTGCCGCTCGCACGTTGCCCGCGCGATACTGGCCCGTGCACCAATCACGATCAGAGTCTCGGGAGTGAGTCGAGATGGATTTCGAGCGAGACCGGGCCCTTGAACTGCTGCGCCTCGGGACGAACCAAGCCACCGCGCGCTTCCGGGAAGATCAGGAAGAGGCGATCCGCTTTGTCGTCGAGGGACGAGGACGGTTGCTGGTCGTCCAGAAGACCGGCTGGGGAAAGAGCTTCGTCTATTTCATCGCGACCAGACTGCTGCGCGAGGCGGGTAGCGGCCCGGCCCTGTTGGTGTCGCCATTGTTGGCCCTGATGCGCAACCAGATAGACGCGGCGGAGCGCATGGGTGTTCGCGCCGCGACGATCAACTCGAACAATCAGTCCGAGTGGGATCGAGTCCTGAATGCACTTCACGCAGATGCCGTCGACATCCTGATTATCTCACCCGAGCGGTTCTCGAACGAGGAGTTCAGAACCGGCCCCCTGGCCGAGATTGCCGGCCGGATTTCGCTGTTCGTGGTCGATGAGGCGCATTGCATCTCGGACTGGGGACACGATTTCCGTCCCGACTATCGCCGGATCGAGCGCATCATGCGGACATTGCCACCCAACCTCCGGCTGCTGGCGACCACTGCAACCGCCAACACGCGCGTGATGGAGGACCTGCGGGATGTGCTCGGGTCGGATCTCAAGATCATGCGTGGCGACCTCAGCCGGCCGTCGCTGCTCCTGCAGACGATACGGATGCCCACCCAGGCCGAGCGGCTCGCCTGGCTCGCCCAGACGATCCCGACGATCTCGGGAAGCGGCATCGTGTACACGCTGACCGTCCGCGATGCCGAACAGGTCGCGGAGTGGCTGCGGCTGCGCGGTATCAATGCGGAAGCGTACACCGGAAGGTCTGGCGACCGTCGTCCTGAACTCGAACGGGCCCTGCTGGACAACCATGTGAAAGCTTTGGTGGCGACGACGGCCCTGGGCATGGGATTCGACAAGCCCGATCTCTCCTTCGTTATCCACTACCAGGCGCCGGGATCGGTGGTTGCCTATTATCAGCAGGTCGGGCGCGCCGGGCGGGCCGTCGATGCCGCCTACGGCGTGCTCTTGAGCGGTGAAGAAGAGACGGAAATCAACGAGTACTTCATCGACAGTGCCTTTCCGACTCCCGCCGAAGCGCAGATGGTGCTCCAGGCACTCGATGAAGCGCCCGAAGGCCTGAGCATCTTCGAAATCACGGCTTGTGTGAATCTCAGCCAGGCGAGAATCCAGAAGACGCTCGACTTGATCTCGCTGGAGTCGCCCTCGCCGGTCGTAAAGGTGGGTAGCAAGTGGCAATTGACGGCCGCCGAGCTGTCAGACGAGTTCTGGGCTCGGGCCAAGCGCCTGTCCAACCTGCGGCAGTATGAGCAATTCGAAATGCAGGAGTATGTGAAGCTCGAGTCAGGACACATGGAATACCTGATCGAGGTGCTGGACGGCGATCCGTCGCACGTGCGCGTACCGAATCTGCCGCCGTTGCCGGAAACGCCGTCACGCGATCTCGTCAACGATGCCATTGCCTTCCTACGGCGGTCGAATGTGCCGTTCGAACTGAGACGGCGCTGGCCAGCGGGCGGCATGCCGGAGTATGGCGTGCGGGGCGCTATACCCACGGATCGACAAGCGCAGCCTGGACGAGGACTGTGCGTCTGGGGCGATGCCGGATGGGGCAACCTCGTCCAGCTGGGAAAATATCAGGATGAATTCTTTGACGATGACCTGGTTGAAGCCTGCGTCAACATGGTTACACGTTGGCACTTCGACACGTCGCCAACCTGGGTCACCTGCGTGCCCTCCCTGCGACATCCGGAGTTAGTTCCTGACTTCGCGGAACGGCTTGCCACGCGTCTCGGACTCCCGTTCCGCCCTACACTCGTGAAGACGGTTAGTCGCCCAGAACAGAAGACGATGAAGAACAGCAGCCAGCAGGCGCTCAACCTTGACGGGGTATTCGAGGTCGATTCCGCCCAGGTTCTGCAAGAACCGGTCCTGTTGGTGGATGATATCGTTGACTCAGGCTGGACCATGACGGTCTGCTCGTGGCTCTTGCGCGAGCACGGCAGCGGCGAGGTGTATCCGCTCGCGCTGGCGGTTTTGGGACGACAACGATGACCACCGCCCTCTCCGACAATCTCACGGCGACACTTCTCCTGACCGCGCCGTTGAACGTGGGGACGAAGCGGGATCTGGTCGATATGCTGACCGAGGCCGAGTACCGCAACCTGGCAAAGGCGCTGATTGATCTCGGCAGAGAGCCCGCCGACTTTCTTGGACCGGCATCCGATGACGTGATTCACGAATGTGCGTCGATTGCTGACGAAGAGCGCCTGCGTCGTCTCATCAAGCGAGGCTTTCTCCTCAGCCAGGCGGTCGAACGCTGGTCCTCACGCGGCATTTGGGTCGTCGGTCGAGGCGACGCGGACTATCCAGCACGATTGAAGGAACGCCTCAAGCTGTCCGCCCCACCGGTCCTCTACGGTGCCGGCGACCGGTCGATTCTGCGCGCTCCTGCCCTGGCGGTGGTTGGTTCGCGGGATGCGGGCGACGACGTGCTGGATCAGACACGTGCGGTCGGGCAGCAAGCTGCCGAAGCTGGAATCCTCCTGGTCTCGGGAGGAGCGCGGGGAGTTGACGAGGCTGGCAAGGAAGGGGCGCTGCGGGCTGGAGGTCGTGTGGCCTGCGTGCTCTCGGATAGTCTGGAGCGACGAACGCTGCACCGCGACAACCGGCAGTTCCTCAGGGACGGCCAGTTGCTACTCCTATCGCCGTACGATCCGCTGGCTGGCTTCAATGTCGGCCATGCCATGCAACGCAACAAGATGATCTACGCATTGTCTGATTCAGCGCTCGTTATGAACTCCGATTACAACCGTGGCGGCACCTGGGCGGGCGCGGTGGAGCAATTGGAGAAACTGGATCTGGTGCCGGTCTACGTGCGAGCGAACGGATCCGAACCGGGAACCGCGCTACATGAGCTTCGCGCGCGTGGAGCACTGCCGTGGCCCAATCCAGCAACCCCGCAGGCGCTCGTCGAACTCATCACGAGCGAGACGAGGACATCGTCACCAAGGAGCGGCGCGGAGCAGCTGCGCTTGAACGGCATCGCCGAGGACCAGCAGCGCCGTCGGGAGTGATAGTCGAGCGGTGCATCGGGATCCTCCTTCGTCACGAACAACCTGACCTGATATTTCCTGTGCGTGCACACATCGCGTCCCAAGCCGCCCGCCGGGTCGACGGGGGCAGTTGGTCACCTCATTCACCCACCCACCGAAAGCACGATGTTTCCGCTGGTGACGTGGACGTCGAACTGGAGTGTGACCGCGGACGATCCGAAGGTGTCGTTGACGTACGCGTTTCCGTCAAGATGCAGGCCATTGGCGGTGATGTGGCCGGAGGAAACGCTCGCCGTCACACGCAGTCCGACGCCCGTGGGGAGATGCACGGTAACGTTGCCTGAAGCTGTCCGAATCGAGGACCTGAGGTCATGATCGAACGACCCGCCGAGGTCGACGGTCACGTTGCCGCTGGTGTTCTCTATTTGGAGATTCGCAAGCTGGTGAAAGCCTCCGGAGGTCGCGAGGTCCATGTTTCCGCTGGAATTGTGCAGCGTGAGGTTGCTGAGCGACGAAAACGTGCCGTTGACCTCGACCTGGACGGAGCCACTGGTCGAGGTCAGGTCGATCGAGTTGAGCTGCTCCTGAGTTCCTCGGATCGACGCGTTCAGGTTACCGCTGCTGGTATGGCAGGTTAATGAAGACAGCTGCAGTGATGAGACGTCGATCCTCGTGTTTCCGCTGGTGATATCCGTCGCGAGATCCACCGGCGCGCTCGAACCAAACCGTAGATCCCACTCATTCTTGAGCTTGCCGGAGTCGAGATTTTGACGATCTGGCTGCGAGATTTCCAGATTCCCGAGTCCGTTGTCGGCGCTGTATGAGAGGTTCGGCTTGAGCAGTTGGTTGAAGGTGAACTGAGCGTCGAGCAAGGGGTCAGCGCCGTCGCGCAGGGTCACGTCGGTCACGGTCGAGGCGCTGACAACGGCCTTGACAGACGTGGCTTGCCCGAGTTCGACTGATTGTGTGGTCGTCTGCACCTTGCCGGGATCGACGGAGCCGTCGCTGGCACACCCGGAGAGCGCCAGTGTGAGAGCCATGCCTGCCATAACCAGTCCATGACGCGAGTGGAATGTCATCTTCATCGCACTTGTCCCTCGCCGAGGCCGATAGTCACACGTTGGACGGGTACCGGGTCAGCCGGTAGGACCTCCCGCGTCATCCTGGACGGACCGGCGAGACAAAGTCGTGAAGATTCGGGAGGCGTATACACAAAAAGCGCGACGAAGCGTCGCGCGAATGGGCGGTGAGGGCGCCGTGTTGAACGCGGTCCGAACTGCTCCGTGGACTAGCCCCGCGTGACGTGCGCGCTGACACAGAGCCAGCGGCCGGACTGGTTGGTCCAGACGTCGGTGTACCTGCCCTGTTTTGGCGCGCCATCGGGAAGCGTGTAGCTGGTGGTGGCGTGGATGATGGCGAATCCGTCGAACAGTCGGATCTCGACGCTCCCGGCCCGGAGGTTGGAGATCGTTACCGGTTTCTCGGTCTGCACCAGGAACCCGGCGCGGTCGACGATAGTTCCGTCCGGGTTGCTGCAGCGGAAGTCACCGGCCAGATGCGAATCGAACCACTCCACGTCCGATTCCTGGACGGACCGGATGTAGTTGCGGTTCAACTCTTCGAGCGCCTTCAGATTCGTGTCGCGCGTGTCGCCGGTCTGCATCGGCCTTTCCTTTCAAAGAGATGAACTCCGCGGAGACATCGCGGGTGATGGCTCGGTCGGCTTAGCTGCTTCGCGCCTGATCCGCGGCCCAGCGATACATGGCCGCGTAACTGCGCCACGTCATACCGGCGTGGTCTGGCGCGGGTACGGAGCCGACGGCGGCATCGACTCCGAACAGAATCGTGTTCCCGCTCAGATCGAGGTCGGGATCGCCGAGCAGCCGCAGGGTAACGTATGAGGCGATGTCGATGTTGACGCCCGGAACGGCGGGAGCTGGCCGATCAGGTCGTCGCTGCTCGCGGCTGGACTCAGATTGAGTTCGCCGTGAAGCACGGCGCGCGCCAGCGAGCGTATCGTGCGCGCCTGCGCGGTGTCGAGCCCGGCTTGCGGCAGTGGAGCGGTGCTGAGGCATTCGGCGGTCGGGAAGAGACGCGACAGAGCCGGATCCGGCGCATCAGGCAGTTCATTGCCAAACGCCGAAACCAGGTTCGCCACGAGTTCTCGGCCTCGACCGGGCGCGATCGATTCGACTACGGCGTGAATGACGACCTCCAAACCGTCCCAACAGCCGGGGAGTCGTACGCCCGGACGCGCCTCAATCAGCGTTGCGAGTTCACCGCTGATCGACAGAGCCTTCTCGATGGCGACGGGGTCCGCTTTCAGATCGAACATCTGCTTGACGCGCTCGGAGATCGGTAGCAGGTAGCGTGATAGCGTTGCCGGCACTCTCAGGACCGCGGCCCGTTGGTTGTGAAGTGGTCCGACGCTGATTACCCCCCACGTGCCGCCAATTTCAATGACCCGCTGGTAGACATGGCGATCGACCTGCTCCACCAGCGGCGTGGCGTGCTCCATCAGGAACGCGAGTGTGGACGCCCAGTTGTAGGGTTCGCGATAGAAGAGTTTGAGCTCGATCATGGCGCTGGACGGATTGACGCGAGCACGGCGCCGCGACCTGCGTAGTTCCGTCGGCGTGCGCGCGTAGGTCTGCTTCAGCGCTTCATTGAAACGCCGCACGCTGGAGTACCCGGCGCTGAAGGCGATTTCGGTCATGTTGAGGTCTGTCTCATCGATCAGCTTCTTTGCAAACAGGAGGCGGCGTGTCTGCGCCACGGCAACCGGCGGAGCACCCAGTTCCTCGACGAAGAGCCGTTGTAGCTGGCGCGCGCTGACGCGCATCCTCTCCGCCAGATCGTTCACGCTCCCCTGGTCAAGCGCCCCTTCGCCGATCAAGCGCAAGGCCCGTGTGACGACCGGTGACGTTCCCATCCATTCCGGTGCGTCAGGAGCCGACTCCGGATGACAACGCAAGCACGGCCGAAACCCGGCTTCGGCGGCAGCGGCGGCGGTGGCGAAGAAGCGCACGTTTTCGGATCTGGGTCGGCCCGGGCAACCAGGGCGGCAAAAGATGCCCGTCGTCAGCACGGCCGAGAAGAATTGACCATCCAAGCGCTGAGCGCCAGACGTCTCCTGGTCGACCGTCAAGCCGCGATCGATGTCAACTGTTATCACGAGCGAGCTCCTCTGGCGCATTTCAATCGCGCGATCCAGTGAGATTCGCGTGTCGTCGACTATAGCAGCGATTCGAGCAGGCTTCTCGCGATTTTCGGACAGTCGATCGTCCAGCAGGTTTCCAACGGAACCGGTGCTGAGGACAGCCTCCGGGTCTCCAGATCTGGACGGATCAACGGTTCTCGGCACGTTTGTCGATTGGAGAAGCGCCGATCCGCGACTCGAGCCGCGCTCCGATCTACAATAGATGGGCGGGCGGCGAACACGAGACGAGCAGCATGGAGGAGGATCACATGGCGCAGGTGATCAAGCTGGATGAATTGACGCGGGTTGGCACCTCGCGCGAATTCGAGGGTTTCGAACATGGGGATGTCCGAACGTCATTCATCCTGGTGAACGGTGAGCCTGGAAGCGGGCCGCGTCTACACCGGCATCCGTATGCTGAGGTCTTCGTGCTGCTCGAAGGAGCGGCGACGTTTACGGTCGACGGCAGGACGATCGAGGCGAGTGCTGGACAGACGGTTGTCGTGCAGCCCGGTGAAGCGCATACGTTCGTCAACACCGGTGACGGTCCTCTGAAGCAGATCGATATCCATGCCAGCGAGCGCTTCATCACGGAGTGGTTAGAGTAGCCAGCCTGACCGTGCCGCCGGTGACCTTGGTTACGGGCCGTGCGCCCACGAATACCTGACCAGATCCGCCACCCACGGTCGCCAGCTCCTGCAATCGTGCCTCCCCCTTACGAGTCATTGTGGATTAACAACTCGCCTACCCCGTGAAAACCCCATATAGATCAGCATTTCTGTATCTGTGGCACTGATCTTGTCTTGCGTGCTGATCAGGAAACTGGGGCCGGCGTCGAATCGGTCCGGTGTCGACCCCCGTGGATCGGCAGAGGACAAAGCTATGAGTTCAACCGAAAAGCCACGCTCCCCAGGGACGTTCCGGGTCGAGCGTGTGGTGCGCCCGCGTATTTCTCGCACGTCGCCGAAGCAGGGCGATGAGGACCAGCAGGGGAGCCGCCTGGCGCGGGCCCTCAGAGTTCTCGGGCCGGGATTGGTCACCGGTGCGTCGGATGACGACCCGGCCGGAATTTTCACCTATGCCGTGGCCGGGGCGACACTGGGATTCTCGATTCTCTGGACAACGCTCATCTCTTTCCCGCTGATGATGGCCATGCAGCTGGTCTCGGCACGGATCGGCCTGGTGCGACGGCGGGGCATTGCCAGTGTCATCAAAGAGGCCTACGGGAACAAGTGGCTGCTGTACCCCGCGACCGGGATGGTGCTGATCGCCAACACCTTCAACATCGGTGCCGACATCGGCGCAATTGCCCAGGCAATTCAACTCGAGACGGGTATTCCCTCGCTCTGGCTGGTGGTGCCGATCACGGTGGCCATCGTTGCCGGCTTGACCTTCGGCAGCTACAAGCTAATTTCGACCATATTCAAGTGGTTGACGCTGCCGCTGCTGGCGTACATTGTGGCGGCCGTCCTGGCGGGACCGTCAATTCCGGCCATTGTGCACGGCACGTTCATCCCGCACGTCACGTTTGACAAGCGATACATCTCGGTCTTCGTCGCGATCATGGGAACGACCATCACGCCCTACCTCTGGTTCTGGCAGGCGAATCAGGAAGTGGAAGATCAGAAAGAGAAGAACGGGAATCAACACGAAACCGCCGAGAAGCGCAACGAGCAGGTCAAGCAGAGCATGTGGGACGTCGCGACCGGCACGACCTTTTCGACGGTCGTCATGTATGCGGTGATCGTGGCCACCGCCGCGACGCTGCACCAGACAAATACCACCCACATCACTTCGAGCGCTCAGGTTGCGTCCGCGCTGAGACCAGCGCTGGGAAGCCTGGCCACGCTCCTCTTCGCCATCGGCATCATCGGCGCCGGGACGCTGGCGGTGCCAATTTTGGCCGGGTCAGCCTCGTATGCCGTGGGTGAGACCTTCGGCTGGAAGGTCGGGATCGACGAACCGTGGTATCGCGCCAAGAGCTTCTATGCTGTGATCGCGGCGGCGTGCCTGATCGGCATGCTGGTGAACTTCGTCAGCCTGACGTCGGTGACGATCCTCTTCTACTCCGCCATCATCAACGGGATGATCGCGCCACCCCTGATGGTGGTGCTGATGTTGGTCACAAGTAATGGCGAGGTGATGGAGGGCCAGATCAACTCCTTGCCAGTCACGATTCTCGGCTGGGCGGCAACTGGGCTGATGGCCGCCGGCGCGATCGCGATGTTCTGGACACTCTGAGTGCGGTCCAGGCCGATGCGCGTTGTGAATCGCCCGTTGGAAGGGAGCGGCACAACGGCTCATCACCGGATTTGGTCATCGTCAGGAATCGACATAACGTCCGTTTGGTCACATCTGACACGGTGGCACGGTTCTTGACCTTAAGTGGGTGTCCTTCCATGGCTGGTGGAAACGGGACAGAGTAGGCGACGTGAAAGGATCGAGAAATGCTTTGGACTCTTCTAGTGATTTTGTTGGTCTTGTGGCTACTTGGATGGCTGGCCTTCAGCATTGGTCCACTCATCCACATTTTGTTGGTCGTCGCACTGATCGTGCTCGTCGTTCAACTCTTCACTGGCCGGCGTGCGCTCTAGAGCGAACCGACGTTAGCGATTACAAAGCGCTCTCGCGTCACCATTGCCAGGCGCGAGACCCATGGCCAAGCCGCCTCACCGCTGGGGCGGCTTTGCTGCTGCCGTTCACGGGAATTGAGACTCGACACACGCCACGTTGGGTCGCATCATTAGCCTTCAGTGACGCCGTGAATCAGGACCAGGGATGCTGAATCCGGATTGCTTCATGGTGTATGTTCTGGGTGGTCGCGATGGGACCCTCGCTGGCTTCAGCCGGCACTGGTCTCTTTTCTGCTCATTGCGTATTGGGCGTTCAACGCGGGAATGTGTGGACGTCGACGCGAAAGACGGTCTTGCCGAACTCATTCAGGCTCAGCGTCGCCGGTGCCAGGCAGTCGTGACGTGTGAACGACTGGAATCTGGGGCAGGGCGATCGGTAGACTCGATATCAGAGCATCAGTAGCGAGGATGGCAAACAAGCGTGCCGGCTCAGACCACGTATGAATCATGGGGGCGATTCCCCAAAGCCGCGCCGCAACACGTCATAGCGGTTGACTGGCGCGATGAGCTGCCGGATCTTTCGTCGTTGTCGATCCCGGTCCTGCCGTATGCCTACGGGCGCAGCTATGGAGACAGCTGCCTGAATGGCGGCGGGGCATTGCTCGATGTGACGGGGTTGGATCACTTTCTGGCGTTCGACCACGAGACCGGTGTGCTGCGCTGCGAAGCAGGCGTTCGGCTCGATCAGATTCTCTCCACCTTCGTCCCGCTCGGCTGGTTTCTCCCCGTGTCACCTGGCACGAAGTTCGTGTCTGTCGGTGGCGCGATCGCCAACGATATCCATGGGAAGAATCACCACACGGGTGGGACCTGGGGGCGACATGTTCTCCGCTTCGAACTGGTGCGCTCGTCCGGCGAACGCTTGGTCTGCTCTCCGTGTGAGAACGAAGGACTCTATCGCGCGACGATCGGCGGGTTGGGTTTGACCGGACTCATCACCTGGGCGGACGTCCAGCTCAAGCCGATTATGAACGCGATGATGGATGTCGAGCGTATCCGGTTTGATTCCCTCGATCGCTTCATGGAACTCGCGGCCGAATCGGTTGACGACTTCGAATACACCGTTGCCTGGGTCGACTGCTTCGTGGGCGAGGGCCGCTACGTGCGTGGTTACTTCATGCGTGGCGTGCACGATTCGTCCGCGTACGGGTCGCGCGAGGCGCTTCCTCGCCGCCTGCCACTCGCCTTGCCAGTCGATCTGCCGTCAAAGCTGCTGAATTCCCTCGCGGTTCGCTCATTCAATACGGTGTATTTCGCCGCCCAACGAGCCGAGCGAGTCCGCAAGCTCGTCCACCTGGATCCGTTCTTCTATCCGCTGGACACGATTCATGGATGGAATCGCATGTATGGCCGGGACGGATTTCTGCAGTACCAGTGCGTGGTGCCAGAAGGACAGGATAACGCACCAATCAAGGAGATACTCGACCGCATCCGCGTCTCCGGGCAGGGATCGTTTCTGACCGTCTTCAAGACGTTCGGCACCATTGAATCGCCCGGCATGCTGTCGTTTCCGCGCCCTGGACTGACACTGGCGCTCGATTTCGCGTTTCGGGGAACGTCAACGTTAGAGTTATTGGAACAGCTCGATGAGATCGTTCGAGCGAGCGGAGGTGCCGTGTATCCGGCGAAAGATGCCCGTATGAGTGCCGAAAGTTTCAGCGCGTTCTTCCCTCAATGGCGTGAGTTCGAGAAGTACATCGATCCGAAGTTTTCGTCGAGCTTCGCGCGCCGGGTGGGCCTGACGTGAGCGATCAGATCAACCCGTCCAGCCCCGACGTCTCCCCACGACATCGCGTCCTCATTGTCGGGGCCACATCGGCCATCGCGACGGAAGTCGCGCGATTGTTCGCCCGCGAGGGAAGCTCTCTGTTCCTGATGGGACGTTCACGGGAGAAGCTCGACACGCAGACAGGCGACCTCGCGGTTCGCGGCGCGACGAGGGTCGAGTCGGCAACCCTTGACTTCACTGAGATCGAGCGTCAGCAGGCGGCGATCAAAGCTGCCTTCGAGGCGTTCGACGGGTTCGACATGGTGCTCGTCGCCTATGGAACGCTCGGAGACCAGCAGGCCAGTGAGCAATCGGTTGAGCTTGCCCTGCGCGAGCTGACCACGAACGCGACGTCCGTCATCGCCGCGCTGACGGTCATTGGCAACCTGCTGGAGCGACAGGGCTCCGGCACGCTAGCGGTGCTGAGTTCGGTGGCGGGCGATCGCGGGCGGCCGTCCAACTACGTCTATGGCTCGGCCAAGGCCGCGGTGAGTACCTTCCTGCAGGGTTTGCGCGCACGACTCAGCCAGGCCGGGGTGCAGGTGCTGACGGTGAAGCCCGGGATGGTCGACACGCCCATGACCGCGCACATGAAGAAGGGACCGCTCTTCGCCTCGCCAGAGCGCGTCGGACGCGACATCTACCACGCCATGCTGAAGGGCCGCGACGTCGTCTACACCCCGTTCTACTGGCGCTACGTCATGCTCGTCATCCGCCTCATCCCCGAGCCGGTGTTCAAGAGGTTGAAGTTGTAGGGACGCGGAGTTGCGAATGAAGCATCCAAGACCGAGCAACGCGTCGCGTCCCTGTTATTCAGAATTCCGGTGACGGTGCCAGAGCGGCGCGTTCACGACGCAACGTTTCGCCTCGTTTCCACCTCCCGCTGAACTCGCGAAGCATGGTCGCCGCTGGTCTGCCGGCGACGCCATTAACGACTCCAGGTCATCGCGATCCAGAGATCGTTGAGGTCCTGGCTATCGAACGCCATGTTCAGTTCGGTCACAGGCGTAGCGGGCAGGTTCTCGGCGGCGTTACCGTGTAACAAGCCCCCCATTGACTGGTCAATTGGCATCGGGATGGGAGACGTGTGATCGCCGACCGTGAGGGATGCTTTTACCCGGCCCGTGCCATTCGACACCACGTCCAGACGCGTAACCTTGTTCAGATAGCCCTGGCTCCAGAACGGATAATGGTTCTTTTGCAGCGCCAGTGTGAGTGGGAACTGATCGTGATCGTCAGCCGACGCGTTCTTGAACCGCGCCCATTCGCTCGGAAACTCGTGACGGATCGAGAAGAGCCGTACCCCACCGGCGCTTGCCAAACCGGTCGCGGACTTGAGGTTCTCCATCGCTGCCTGGCGCAGAAGGCCCCCGCCCTCGCGCGCGGTGTAGCGCAAGTGAAGGATCACGTCGCTGATCGTGCTGTAGTCGAACTGGGCAGGGTCGGGATCCTTCTTGCTTGGATCGGCCGGTAGTTGCAGGTGTCCAGGTGCTGATGACTCCTGAGTTCTCAAACGGCAGATACCGCTCGTCGTGCAGGTTCGTTTCGAACATGCCGCCATCGTTCTGAGACGAGCTGGTGACGATGCTCTGCAGGCTGCCGAAGTAACTGTTGAAGCGACGGTCGTCGTCGTTCGGCTCGCCGTATTTTCCGTCTGCGAGTAACTGATGAAGTGCGGATCGTGCTTTTCGTCAGCGACAGCGTGCAATTCACGCTGGCATATGGGCCGGTTACACAGGGGATACTCACGGCCACGCTCTTGATCCGCCGGAAGTAGTGCCCCGGACCATCCATGTCGAACAGCGCCTCAGGCAACGACACGCTGCAACTGCCGGTTGTGCGTAGCTTCAGCAGCGCCAGTGGATCGAGTTGCAGCAGACTGACATGCTTGGTCAACTCGTATTCACGCGCATTCAAATCGTGGTACGCCATCTCCATGTGCTTGAGGTCGAGCCAGAGCTTCTCGCCAGCCAGCAGGCCTTCTTTGCCGGCCTGATATCCAAACTGGATGTAGCTGAGATCCGTGTTCCCCAGCTCATGCTGCAACGCGCGTTCGGCTTGTTTGGCAATATCGAATGCGAATTGGAAGCACTGCCCATACAGCCCACGCACCTCGCGGTTCAACCAGGCGTAGAGAGACTTGTTTGTGCGCTTCCCTTTCTTCTGGCTGCCGTCCTCGTTCAAAAACTGCTCGACTTCGAGCGACTGTTTCATCTGCACGCGGTGATTCGCCAGCTCCTTTTCCGCGATCGCCTGGCGAAGCTCCGCGGCTCGAATCTGCTTGAAGATCTGGGTGATCTCACCGGCCGCGAGGTTGCGCTGGAATGCCCAATCTTGCTCGCGCCGCGCGAACGAGCCGATCTTTGCCGCCTGCCCGGCCTCGTAGTTCAGCCGGTCGGCCGCAGCTTCGGCGACATTGGCGGAAAATCGTGCTACCTGCGAGAGTTTGGACCCACCAACGATGTCGCTGTTTCCGCCGAGGCCCCAGTAATGCAGATCTATACCGAAATCAGGAATGAGCGACAGGCCCTGCGCCGTCAAGTTGAGAATCTTCACGACGTCGTGGATGGTGCGAGCCGCCTGCGACTTGGAGAGATCTTCGGCTTCAAAACTACTCACGATTTTTCCGCCGGATTCTCCAAGATCTTGCGCGATGTCGATCGGAACCGGGCGCAGTCCGACCTCCGGCTCGCTTGCACTCAGCTTCATCCTGTCCAGGCTGCCCTGGTCCAGTTCCGCAAGTTCAGGGATGTTGATCTCAGCGGCGCTCGTGCCCAGCTGCTGCTCATAGTAGCTGAAGCGCTGGACCGCGAGCGCCAGGGACGTGAGCAGCCCCTCGCGCGATTTGATCGCCTCCTGCACCTGGGTATATTTCACGTGCTCGGCCATCTCGAGCACCGTGCGTTCGTGCTTTGCCCGCAGAATCGCCAGGGCTTCGCCATCCTCCTTTTCCAGTGCCGACAGGAGATTGTTGCCCAGTGATTTGACCTCCTGGCAGATCTCGACCGCTTTCTGCACGATCATCTGGAAGCGGACCAGGGGCAGGGGCTGGTTCAAACCGTTCACGACCGCGCCAATGTCCAGCCCAGCCGCGACGGCCCGCGCCAGCAGCGCCGGATCGATCGGCGGGTCGAAGAGTGCCAGCTGGCGAAACGTGCCCTGGAAGTTGAGGCTGTTATGAATCTTGAACAGGCGATCGGAGATGATATCCCAGTAGCTGAGGAGTTTGTCGTTCGGAGGTACGCAGAAGTACATCACCTTGCCGAGACTACTGATCGTCACCATGCCCGTGCTCTGATCCGTGGTTCCTGTCGGGAACGGCAAGATATCGAACGGCGCCAGTGTTTCAGCCTGGCGCAGCACGACTCCGAACTGATTCAGGTCGCCGCGTAGGTTGGCGTAGGTCTGCGGTCTGGTGGTGTTCTTAGCCGGTACCGGTTGCGGGCGGGGCCCGAGAATATTGACAGCCAGGACGTAGAGCATCAGAGCCTCGTCGATGGCTTCGCCGGTGTCCTGGCGAAACAATGCGTCGCCCCAGGCGATGAGATTATCCAGATACGCCATGATCGTCTTGTACATAAATGCTTGCTGGCGATAGCGTGCGATGACGAATGGGCGGAACGGTGCTTCCTGCCACGCGTGAATGCTCAGCGTCGTTTCATCGCGAAGCTGCTGGTCATCGCCGGTGGCCAGATTGACCAGAATGTCTTCGAGCTTCTTGACATCGGTATGCTGAAAGGGTCGTACCTTCCAGAAACGTTCAGGCGTGGGACCGTCGCTGTCATCCGTCGGGTCAAACAGAAAGCTGAACCAGCGCAGTGCGTCGGCATATCGCCCGTTCTTGCTGAGGTTGATCCCGATGGTCAACGGTATATGGTAGAACAGCTCCCAGTTGTAGACCGAATAGGCCCCACTTGTGGTGAAGTCGAGATCCTTGACTGGATATGGGCGCTCGACCATGACCGAGGGCGCGTAGGTAGCCAGGAACTCGGAATACAGCGTGGGCAACGGCTGGCTACGAATAAGCGTCGCCTGCGTTCCGCCAGGTAGCGTGATCTGTACGCCGGACAACAGCAACAATTGGGTTCCCGCGGCGAGCGTAGCCGGCTTGCCGTCGAAGAGCTCGATCTTGGTGTCCGTCGTGAGTTCGATCCGGGCATTGGCGAGTACCCACGCGCCGGCAGGGGAATCGAGATTGAGTCGGGATCCCGGTGGCGGTGTCGCGGGCAAGCCGTCAAGCAGCGTCGTGCTGACGCCCTTGATGAACTTGACCTGCGACGGTGCCGTGAAACCCAGTTCCATTCCCGCGCTGAGGTTCGTCGCCGGGCCTCCGCCGTCTGGTGTGGCCGCGGTATCGTTCAAGATGGTGAAGCGGGACGCAGCCGGAACACTCAGCTCAGTGTCCTTGTCCACCGATAGCTCGACACTTTGAGGCATCGCAACGTTGCCCGGAATATAGTCAGTATCGGCGCTCTGAAGGCCAGCCACGGAGCTCTCAAGCAACCGCTTAACTAACTGCCCGACATACGGGTGCTGGTGCAGCGTGATCCGGTAGCTGACCTCACGCTCCAGGACGACGTATTCCTTCAGCTCCTTTGTTTCCACCGTCCGTGTGTGTCGGTGCGCTAAATCCAGGTCCACGTAGTTGTGGAACGAGCGATTCGAAACCATATTCTTACTGACCAATATGTCGCTGTTCATCCCGGCACCTCCGTTTTCTTAATGCACATTGAATCCGGCGGAGCCGGCAAATGGGCCTGCCGTAATGCGATTCAGCGTCCCCAGTCGAACCGCCTGACCGGCGCTGAGTCCGCTCGCACCAACGACGCTGATGGACGAAATACCACGGTTCACCTGACCTCCACCGATGAGCTGGTTGTCGGCCGAGGCGACCAGCACACTCCCCGCTCCAATCACGTCACCGTCGTGCGCGATGATGGATGCCTCCCCATTTGCCGCGGCCACTGCCGCGTCAGCTGACGGCAACACGGTCAGTCCGAGCCTGCCCCCCGCGCCGACAAACTCGCCCTTGAAGTTGACGACGGTACTATCGTGCGTGAGCCAATCGACCTTATTTTCGAAACTGGCGCGCGAGAGTGAAGCGTTCGGCGCGTTCCAGATTGACGCGCGTGGATCGACGAGGACCGGCGGCTTCCGCACAGGTCCCTGACGCTGCAGGTGGTCCTTGAGCCAGCCGATATCCGGGTGATAGCCTGCGCCGTCGGGAACGGTAGTCCGCGTGACCCATTGCTGCCAATCGTTGACCGTCTGCTCGTCCACGTTCGGCTCCAGGAAGAGATTGACCGACTGATCCTGGAAGAAGACCGGTTTGATCAGCCCGGCGATTTCGGCCGCCGAGTCATTTGGGGCAGAAACAGAATCGAGATCGTTGTCGCAGCCGAGCAGGGTAAATCCGCCGGCCACGCCCAGGATGGTGTGCGTTGTCCCTGCTGAATCCGGCTGCTGCACGCCGTTAATGCTCGTGATGCGCTGGCGGAAGTTGACGGCGAGGTTCCCGCTCGAGACGAAGCGAGTAGCGTTCGGAGTCCCGACATTGAACGGTGTTCGTGGCGCGTTGATGATTCCCCGCTGCTGCGGCACGCTGTTGCGGCCAGCCAGATAGAATGACTGGTGGAACGGATTGCCCAGGTGTACGAAAACGCCACCGGTGCCATCCGGCTCTGACTCCGTTGACACGTAGATGAAGACCGAAGACGGATCGAAGGAAGCTTGCCCGTTGATAACCACTGGACTGCCGTCGGCCGAACCGCCAGTCTCGCGCGTGCTCCACTCGCCCTGCAGGTACTCGCTCCAGTTCAGATGCGCTTCCACGGTGAACCCGCCACGGGCGGACAATGCCGAGGCGGAAATCTCTGACAGCGTCATCTCGGTGATGGGCTTCTGATTGCCAACGGAATATGCCACCAATTCTTTGCCGTTTTTTTGCGAAAATACGCTATTGAGCTTCCCGTTGTTTCCGGTGGATTGAGCGTGAATATTTGGCTCTTCAGGTTTGACGACGAAGGTGACCCAGAAGAGGTACAGTCGATCACGCCAGACCACCGGCGCAAGGTGATCCCCGCTGATCTCCGCCGTCACCGGCTCCCAAGGGGTCCAGGAGTCGTTCAAGTACCGGCGATAGAAATACTTGTGAGGCTGGCTGTGCGTTCGGCCGATCACGTGCAGGATACGATTGGCCGGATCATCGGCGTCCTCCAGATGCATGGCGACGATTTCGAGCCGTGCCAGCTCTTCCAGCTTCCGCAGGTAGGTGAGAAACGCATCCTCGACCAGGTCGTTGGATACATCTCCCTGGAATAGATTGCTCTCGAGTTCGGCGAACAGATGAGTTTTGTCGTCGCGGAACTCCGGCTCCAGCCAGTTCTCCGGGTACAGGAAGATCTTTCGATTCGCCTCCCAGACACGGTAGCGCTTCATCCATTCCCACTGATCCGATTGGATGATGCTGGGTGGAACCTCTGGCTCGAGATTGAGCAGGCACCGCTGAATGAAGAGCTGCACTGACGAGATCGCAAGGCGGATGCGCGATGTTTGCACCACCGGCTCCATGCCCGGATCAATGAGGAAGTATTCGTATAGCTGTTCGGCACGCTCGAACTTGTTCATCTGCATGATGAACGCGGAGAGCGCGTCCCGCTGGCGCTGTCGTAGCTTGTCGAAGATCGGTTGAGCAACGCGCTGCCAGGTGGCCTGGTCGAGGTGTGCCTTGACCGCCTCCTTGAGATCGTGCGCGATGGTGAACCGCTCGTTGTCGGTCGCATTCGGCGCGACGATGTGGGTCCAGTCGAGCAGATCGGCTACGGAGACGCCCAGGCTGTCAACGATCTGAAGCGCATCCCAGAGCCGCTGCAGAACCAGATCATCCTTGATAGGTGGAACGCCGGGCAACGCGCGCGCCGCTGCCTTGACCGTGCGAGGATCACGGCGTGCAAGATCGGCAATCTGGGAATAGACGTTGTCGGCGTTCTCGGGAACGGTTTGGTCAAGGTTGGCGGCTTCAAAGACGCCGATCAGGTCGTCCGATGCTCCGGCCATTTCCTGTTTGAGGTGGGCATAGCGAGCCAGGTGCAGGAACTGTTGGAAGAGCGCTCCTGGCCAAGTATCTTCGTCCGCCAGTGCCACATTCCCGTTGCGCGCCTGTGCCATGGCATCAGCCGCGCTCAAGGCTGGTTGATTTTGCCGCAGTTTGGCGGCAATGGCTTCCAGCTCGCTGCGTGCGTCTCGTGTCGCGAGCTTACTGAGGTCGAGCCCACCGAAGTCGGCGGCATGCTCCGCGAAGAAGCGAATCTCCCGCTCGTCCAGACCGAGTGCCTGTGTCAGCTGCACCGCCTTGCGCAGGAGGAGCAGAGCGGTATTTGCTCCATCGATGGTGGAGGGTGGGTAGAGTGCCAGCTGCTCCAACGGCGCTTTCGGCAAGGTCTCGCCACGCACCAACAGCCGTGCGGAGCCGCCGTTCAGCTGGGTCAGCTCCAGTGTAAATCCGTATGGAAGCCCAGGCTCGAGCTCCACGTACTCGCCGGGCTGATCGCCGACTTCTTTGCTTGGCGGGCTCGTGGTTCGATCGAAGACAGGTGTGGAGAGGTGATCGAAACGCAAGGCCGCCCTGGCGTCCGGATTCTCCAACGTGGCGTAGAATCGATAGGATCCATGCGCCGGTACAACGAGGTAGCCCCTAAAGCGAGCACTTTTGGCCGCGCCCAGGTCATGTCCATGACTGTCCTTCGCATCCTTGAGCGCCGTGTCGGCGCTGGCTAGCGGTCCGCTGGTGTCCTGCCGGTCCCCCGTCAGATCAGGCGTGTCGAAGAACTCAGCTTCAACACCGTTCTGGTCGACAGAGCGGAACGTCTCCAGCAACGCCTGGTCGACCGCCGCCGGCGGAAAGTGAAGCAGTTTTGCGTTCGATACCAGGGTCGTGACCAACGATGGGTCGACGCCAAGCTGCGTGCCGATCGTGGAGGTGACCAGCACGGTAATCAGCCGTCGCTGCAGGTACGGCAAGAATGACTCGGCGATGCGATGGCGGCGACCCTCGAGCGTCGCGTTATTCTTCTTTTGGGTCTCCTCGTTCTGCGCACTGATCGCTTCGTTCTGTGCCTCTTTGGCCGCGATCTGGTCATTCGTGTCGGTCGCAGCAATTAGCTGTGCGTCCGACGTCTTCTCCAGCGGAGCAAACAGTACGTCGAAATCATCCGCCTTGAGGAAACCGACCTCACCGTCTACGCGCAACGGCTGCTCGAGCAGATGATTAGCGAAGAACTCATGTTGTTGATCCTCAGCAAGCGTGCTCTTGCCGTTCACCATTGCCATGAACGTTTCAACGACCTCAGGTGCCAGCCCCTGGCCGAGCTTCTGGCGCAATGCCTCCTCGGTCAGCGCGTCGGAGGTCGCAGGAACGGCGTTGTCCTGGCGAATCTTGCTGATCTCAGTGGCGAGAGTCACCAACATCAGGTGGGTGGCGTCGTCGTCGGGACGATAGGGACCACTGGGGTCGAAGCGATGCCGCAGCACGTAGTCGAGATCTTTGATGGCGAGGCCACTGCCGGCCACGAGGTCGGCAAGCTGAATGAAGCTCAAGGTTTGATCCGAGGGATAATCGTGCTCGAGCGTGTCCAGCGGGTCGGGGTAGAGTGGTTTGAAGGGGTCAAGCCCGGAGAGCGCCTTGAGTGTGATCAGCTCGAGCACCGGCATCTGCAACACGTTGGCCAGCAGCGCGTACCGGTAGAGCAGGGATACGGTCGCCAGTGAGAGTTCGGTTGTTTCAGGCGATCTGTCGGTATCGGCCAGGATACGAGCGATGTCGTCGGTATTCAGGCCCAATGCTCCCTGCAGAGCGGTCATGTGCCCTGCAACCAGACTGAAGTCATGACCGTCCTGCTGGACGGCATCCAACAAGCCCCCAAGCATGGTCTTCTGTGCGTCACCCTGGCCGCGCGCCAGAATCTGCGCCTTTTCCTGGTCGGTCAATACCCCGATGAAGGCGAGGCGTTGCTCCTGGTTGAGATCATCGTAGCTAACTGAGAGCTTCTCCTTGGTGCTGTCGTCGGTGAGGGTGTCGTGATCCAGCTTGATGTCGGCGGCGACATCACCCGCGCTTGCCTCGAAACGGACCCTGCTTGCCAGCTTCGTCAGTCCATCCGGTGTCAAATACTCGCCAAGATAGTCGTCGAACACTGACAGGGTCTTGCCGTTGACGGCATCGAAGACTTCACCGCTCTTGAGCACACTCTGCTTGAGAAACAGCTGCGCGTAAAGCGAGCTCTGGCCGCTCGTGGGTATGTCCGTCCACAGGGTCAACAATTTCTGGCGAATGCCGGCATCCCCAGCTTTCCTGTCGGCGAGGCGTTTCAGATGCTCCATGTAGATCAAGGCCGACTTGAGCGGGCTCTTGTCCAGGTTGTCAGCCTCAAACGGCGCATTGGCGGGGATGAACGCTTGCAGGGAGCGGTCCACGTCGGCCATCGTCCAGCCGAGCCTGCGCCAGAGTCGAACGAACAGGTTGATCTTCAGGAAGGTGAAATCGTTGGCTGGAGTGCCGTCCGCGAAGCGCAGTGTCGTCAGGCTGAAATCGCCGCCCGCGTCGGGGTCAGCCAGCACCAGCGTCTTCGCAAACGTGTTGTTCTGCAGCTCGGTTTCGAGCCAGCTTTGCGGATCGTCGACTCCGGACGCGGCAAACCGGCCCTTCAGCGCCGCGAGTTGCAATTCGAATGTGCGCACCCAGTTCAGCTGATCCAGGTCGTCGTTCGTCAGCTGATCGAATCGCTGCTGCTCAGCCGGTGCCAGATCGGCGCGATCCTTTCCCAACAGATCCTTGTTCTGGTTATAGGCGGGCTTGTACTGCTGGTAGGCCAGCGCGCTCTCGACACTCACGCCGAGCTTGTAGAGCGTTACCAGCGCGGTAATTCCGGGATTGATGA
This sequence comes from uncultured Chloroflexia bacterium, assembly GCA_963728335.1. Lineage (GTDB taxonomy): Bacteria > Chloroflexota > Chloroflexia > Thermomicrobiales > Thermomicrobiaceae > CALAGB01. The sequence goes on along the minus strand of CAVSJP010000002.1, from coordinate 19,701 downwards.
ATCCTGCCTGTACGATGTCGGTGATTTCCTGATAGCTCACTCCGAGCCGACGCGCCAACGTCCGGGCCGATTTCAGCGCCACTTCGGCGGCGACGAACAGAAGATCGTCCGCCACCGGCGCTTCTGCCCAGGTGCCGACAAAGGTGACCGTCGTCTGGCCAGCACCGCCGGAGCCTCGGGATGCCGACGTCCCGAACGATGAGCGTCTCGTCGGCTCGTTTGCCGGTAGCCTGATGGATGTAGGTGTAGGGATCGCCCACCACAATGCCGGACGCGTCGGCGTTGGCGATGGTCACGGTGGCGTTCTCGGCATTGGCGGAAGCGACGATCTTCGTCTGCTGACGGCTGTAGCCGTAAAGCTCGTACCACTTGTCGTCGGCGAGTGGATTGGGATCCACGAACAGTGCATATTCACTCGGAGTCAACCCGAGCGACTCGATGAAGATCGCGGATCGGTCGTAGGTCTTGGCAGGAGCGAACAGGGCGTCAACCGGCCGAAATGTTTCGAGCAAGGTCCAGAGCGGCACCTGGAAGTAGGAGCAGAATGCTCGCACCGTCTCGATCCAGAGATCAAATGGCAAGGTGAGGGGATACCGCGCCTGCTGCAGTCTGTCGTAGGCTGCGGCGATCACGTTTTGCGGCTCAGCCAGCAACTCGGCAGTGGTGGCCGAGCCGGTGTCCCGCGCCGCGTCGTCGTCGAGTTGATTGTGCGCGACATAGTACTCAAGGATCTCATTGACCACGTCGATATACGGCAGCGCGGTGAGGGTGTTCTCACAGGTAAGTGGGATATTGGGAATATCCGGGCGTCGTGCGACCAACGCGTCATACGGCTTCAAGTGGGCGTCGAGATAATCCCTGTTGTCGTGTTTCTCCGACCATTCCGACGTCGTGTGCTCCCACACGTTCTGGTTAGGGTCGACGAATTGCAGTAGGTCGACGAGATACGCGGCTGGACTCAAGACGGAGCGGCAATGCTCGCAATTGCAGAAGTCGAACGAGCCGAACAGTGTTTCGAGCGTCGGAAACTGCTTGATCAAGGTGCTTTTGAAGTCCTGGCGCACGCTGGCTGGCGCGGCCATGCCTTGTACGGCCGGTTCATTCGCGAATTTGGTGGCCGCTGTGACCATGTTGAAGGTCATCGAGTTGACCTGCGTCGCCTTGCGATAGATCAACTGGGTCGTTTCGGTTGGCGGCGATGGCCGCTTATAGACCTCGAAATACGCAGCCGAATAGCGGCTCAGAAAGAGATCTTCCGGCATGGACGCAACATCGTAGGCCGACGTCAAGTTCATGTGCAGCAAGACCGGCAGCATGTCATTGCTGGGGGTGATCTGGTAGACCCGCTGCAACATCTTGATATTCTCTCGGGTGTTGTCTGGGTTGGGAGCAGCGGCAAGCACGTCGGGGTGGTCGTCAAAAAATGAGTGTGCCGGCGTCTGTCCGAGGTGGAACCCCTGCTCCGCCGCGGCAACCAGCGCGTTCGCCACGTTCTTGCGCGTGTCGGCGTCGCCGAGCCTGAGGTCGGCATGATCTTCACGCACGATCACGCGGCTCATCGCGTGGGTCGGGTAGCTGATGCGCAGCTTGCGAGCCATGTCTTCCGTATACGCCTGGAAACGGTCGGAGAGCGAGTCCGCGACGTACGTCGATGGGATTGCGTCCGCTAACTTCTTTTGATCCTCGGCGGAGAGTCCATCGATCGGAGTTGCGGCGTCGACGCCCGCGGCGGCTCGCACCTCGGCGGACCAACCGGACGGGAGGTCCAGATCGTCGGCGACCAGCTGCGCCGGATCGCTGATCTCCTTCTTCATCAGCTGGTCCAGGACCGGAACGCTATTGCCGGCAAGATAGGCGAGTTTCCCCTGCAGTTGCAGGGCGGTAACCTGCTGGTCGGAAAGACCCGCGCCGCGGGCCCGTTGCCAGAGATCTTCACCCGTTTTGGTATCAAGGTAGACGGCAGCGAATTTACTCTGCGCCGCCTCATCGAGCCCAGAATTCTTCAGCACGTCGCTATAGGTCGCGCTCGAACCGGGAATTTGCACCTTCAGGCGGACACCCGCGGAGAAGGCTGCAAACTTGGCTGTCGCGTCTTTGATTGCGGCGTCATCGAGCTTGACGATACTGGCGTCGCTGGCCTGAGTCAGCACCTGCTCAACGACGTCGGCGCTCACCTGCGCCAGCTGCAGCTTGTCGCTCGGTAGACCGGCGCGCAGCAAGCCGTAACAGACCTCCTGCGCGAGCGGTTTGAGGTCGTCGTCGGAGGTCATCGCGCCGGCAGTCGCGGCCATCGAGAGGAGACGAGCATCCCATCCGGTCGCGCCGTTCAGCATGGTGAGATCGCGGCGCTGATCGTTCTCGACGGCGTTCGCGAGCGCGGACACATCTCCAACGTGCGGTGTCAGATCGGCTGCTAGGTGCGTGAACTCCGGCTGCACGGTGCGTAGCTGGTCGTCGACGACCAGATTGAGCGTTACCCGATCACTGGTGCCGAGGTCGTAGATTGGCTGGGAAATCGAGTGCTCGTTGCCGCCGTCGTCCACCGCGCGCAGCTCGAGGCCGGCTTGCTTGTCACCGAGGTCGAACGGGATGCTATAGATGCCTTCTTTCCCGGTGGTGGTCTCCCCGAGCGCCGTCGGGTCAACTCCGAAATCGACGCGATAGAGTTGCAGCTTCAGTTGCTCGGCAGGCTCACCACTGCTGAATACGATGCGTCCCTCGAGAACGTGCGGCGTGCTTTCGGACGCCGTCATCGGCAGCGTGAGATTGATGATCTCCAGCGCCTGGGCAGCTTGCTTGACCTCTGACGAGATGAGCAGGTTGCCGCGATCATCGCTCACATCAACGCGCAGGTCGACGCTGCTCAACCCGGGCGGCAATTCGTAGCGAATCGTATAACTGCCGTCGGCGTCGGTCGTGCCCTCTCCGAGGCGTACGAGGCCCGGCGCGCCGGCGTGAACGGCGCGCACATGCCCGGTTGCAAAGGGGCTGCCATCGGCGGCCTGCACCTGACCGGCCACGACCTGAGGTCCACTGGCGGGCGAGTCACCAAAAGCACCCAATTCGCGCAGCGCGGCGTTGAGGGCATTGGCGGTGGCGTCATCGACGGTACCGGTGCTATTGAGGTGATGCAGGCTCTGGAATTCGGACACGACCTTTGCCGTGCCGTCCTTGTACGCTTGGGCGTGAGCCTCTTCCGTTGTTAGCTGGACAAGTTGCGCATCAACCTGCAAGGCCTGCCGGTCAACCAGCAGCAATAGGCCTTCCTGGAGATTTGCGACCTCGGAACCCTGGTCGCCGGGTCGAAGCGGGGATGTGATCTCGTGCATTGCGCCGCAACCTTCCGCGTCTTCAACACAAATTGAGAACGAGTCTAACTTTGGCCCGATTCTCACGGGCGCCAGCAACCGCTGCACTTATAGCTGCTTGTGGATACGAGACAGACAAACTAATTACAGGAAGCCTCTTCTGTTCAGTTCCCTTCGTTGCTCGTAGATTTGCTTGTTACGTTGTTTTTCTTGGGTAAACCGTGGGTCAACGGGCATACTCGGCAGCCCGTTGAGGTCACTGCTGATATCGATCTTGGTGCTATTGAATAGCTGGGTGTTCTTTCCCTGTTTTATGAAATCCCAGAGATTTCCGGCGTTTCTGCTTGCGCGCTGTCCATCGGGTGATTGGAGTATTCGGTTCCACGCTTCTTGACGGAGTTCAAGACCATTCTTGCCATCTGCGCCATTCATGTACGATTCGACCTCTTTGAGTTCGTCAGGAGTAACACCTTCGGCGAGTAACCCCGCGTGCAAGGCTTTTGACATTTCATTCCAGTCTCTTGCGTAGATAAACTTCGATAAGTTCGCCAGCTGTTTGTCTGAGAGTGAAGGCTTGGGGCCGTTGCTGCCTCTAAAGTCGCTCCACATTGATCGAAACCGCTCAAAGGTGGCAAGCGCCTTTTGCGGGTTTCGATAGGTGTAGTCCGCGTCGTGCGACCACATCTGTGACGTTGAGTAGTCTTCATTCACTCCGGACTGATGTCCGAACGTTGCTTCTCCACTCAAATTGGCGTGGGGCAGATAGTCTCCGACCGTGTGAAGTCCCAGCCCGAATAGCGTGACATCTTTGGTTGCGATACCCGCGCTAGCGACGAAACCGCTCTCCTCTTTTGTTACGTTGAGCGCATGAGAATTGTTGGCACGATTCATCTGCCAGCGTCTGACAGAGCCAGGGGCAAAGGTGGCATTCTCCTTCATATCGGGTGCAGCTGAGTATGCGAAGTCATCAAGTGACTCGCTCGCAAGAGCTGCGCGCAATGCCTGGGCGTGGCTGGCACCAGCTGCCCGTCCACTCCAGTAGACGCCAGCAAAGTGCATCTCGACCCCCCACTTCCCATTTGGGTCGACACGTTTTACAGGGTTGCCAGTTACGTACTCGTATCTGTTCGGTCCATCCACCAAACCTGCTGGATCGCAGCTCGTCCACCGACCCAGCCAGGGGGCGTAGTAGCGCGCCCCATGGTAGGAGAATCCGCTCTCTTCATCCCGCTCTTTGCCCGTGTAGCGATAGCGCTTGGGGGTCTCGGTTTGGCTCCGAACTGCCTGGAATGCCGAGCAACCGTAGGGGTAATACTCCTCGTAGGAGATGACCTGCGCCTTGTCGTCCAGTTCCAGACTGGCCGAGCCCAGATGGTTGCCAAGCTGATACCGGATGAGTTTCTCCGGCGCCGGATCCTGCCCGTCATCCTTCGTGCGCGTCTCGATCAACGCGATGCGCTGCTTGTCGTCCATGACATGCAACGTCTCGCGCTCCAGCTTCACATCGCCGTTGCCATTGCGTTTCCGGAAGACCTCAAAGCCGCCGAGATAGATCCGCTCTTCCACCAGTCCGGGCGCTTTTTGCCACACTTTGCGGACGCGCTGGCCGTCCGCGCCATACGTGTAAAATGCGCTGCCGGTGCCCGGCGGGTCAGTGCGACACAGCTGATCCTTGTAATCCCAGTACATGTTGGGCGCGGTTGCATCGGCGTGGTGTGTCAGGTGCGCCATGCGGATGATGTTGCCGTGGGCGTCGTAGAGGTACGGCTGCTTGGTCGGATGGTCAGTGCCGAGCGACGTGCTGCTCAGACGGTTGCTCGTCTTGAGTGTCGTGCCATGACTGCCATCCTCGATCAGGCTGGTCTCATCGTATGCGTAGCTCTGCAGCCAGCCTCCATTCTTCGCGGTGTGCTTCATCTTCAGGAAGTTGCCCGCGTCGTCGTACTGATAGAGGTCGGCATAGTTGCGGATCGCGCGAGGATTGTTCGCCTGGGACAAACCGGCAAAACCGTAGTCGCGATTGGCGCCATTGGCGGTATCGAGCAGCAGCGCCGATTCGTCGATATGCTCGCGTCCTTGAGCCGTCATCAACCGGTAGAGCGCGTCGTAGGCGTACCGGAAGACTGGCACGACATTTTCACCGGCAGTGACGATTATCGGCAGCGCATCGTCCGAAATTTCGGTGATGTTGCCGATCGGATCGTAGGTGTAATGAAGATCCTGCAGCGTCGTCGTTGTTTTGAAAAGTTGCTGCGCGAGACCGTTCAGGTTGGCGGGCCGGTTGGAGGTCAGCTGTGTTAACCGGAAGGTCGTGTCGTCGTATTGGTAGCTGGTAGACGCGCCATTCTTGTATTCGATGACCAGGCGCTGGCCCTTGGCGTTGTAGTCGATGTTCTTCACGCCCGCTACTGGCGATGGGGCGTCCACTGCTGGATCAAGCACCTGACCCGGCTCGGCATCCCGGCCGAGCCAGACGTCTACCTGCTCAAGAAGACCTGCCTCGTTGTAGACCGGCTGGATGACGTTGAGCTTGGTACCGGGCTGATCGCTGTGCGGCGCCGTGAGTTGAACAACCCGCTCGAGCGCGTCGTAGCTGTTGCTACTGTTGAAAGACTCGTCGTCAACATGCGCCGCGAGCGCGACGTTGAGCGCGTCAAGATCGAGCGTATCCGCGGGATTCTGGGGCCAGAGTCCGGCGGTCTCGTCCAGGTCGCGCCAGTCCAGCGGGCCGTCGTATGTCTTGGCCAGGCGCCGCGAGGCACGCAGCAGGCTGCCTTTGAAGTCGTACTGATCGTTGGTGAACAGTCCGGCCTGATCGAGATGGAGGAAGAGCTTCCCTCGCAGGTGGAGCTCGGCGGCCTGTGGGTGCTGCTCACCATAGGCCAGGCGCTCCACCAGCAGTTCGTCGTCCGGCTGATTCGGGTCGGCTCCGGTGACGTATACACGCAGCGGGCGGCGCAGCTGGTCGTACTGGGTTCGCACCGAATGCGCGCGGCTATCCCAATTCCGGATCGGCTTGCCGAGCACGTCCTCGAGCATCCAGCGTTCGCCAGCCTCCATACTCTGTTGATGCACCACTTTTCCGAGAAGGTTGTAGTCGTAGCCCATGACGACGCGGCCCAGTTGGTCGCCGTTCTGGACGCTCGCATCGCGCACCACACGTTGGTTTCCCTGGCCGTCGAACTCAACCCGATTGGGGATCTCTCTGGAGACCTCCGGATTGCCGTTCGTGAAGAAGTCCGTGTAGCGATTGTGGCTGACCGTGAGAAACGTGCGCCCCAGGACGTCGAAATGCGAGATTGCCGGCGTGTCTGCATGAATCTCGGCGCCGGCGGCCGCGTTCTGCTCCGCCGCTCCCAGCGAGCCATCGCTCCGACGCTGGTACCAGGTCTTCCAATCGTCCGGCAGTGTCTTGACGTACCCAGCGACGTATCCCTCGATGTCAGGGTCAGTCCGCGGGTCGCCGGTCTGCGTGTTCCTGGGCGCAGCAGTATCGTTGACGTCGTAGTGAGACTGCTGCCACGGATCGAAAACGACCTTCTCGTACGTGTCATCGGGGTGCAGGGTTGCCACCAGGCGCTCGAGCGGATCGTAGAACAGGATCGAGCTGGCCCCTTGAAGCACCCCGAATTCGAACTGATGTCCCTTCGTAGCCAGCTTGCTGAAGAACGGCTCGTACTGGCGGACGGGCTTCCCTTTGTTATTGAAGATCGTCCAGCCACTGGCGACCCAGCGTGGGTCAACGTCGGGGCCGTTCTCCACGACCGGACCCGGCTCGGCCTGTACCTTCTTCTGGATCTCCCGGCTGAAGCCGTCTGAATAGGAGAAGCTGATCGCGATGCGGCGGCCGTTCGGCGGGCCCGGATCGGCGTGATGCGTTTCGGTCGCCAGCGTCGCGGCGTATGCCGGCAGCCATTGCGTCAGGTCGTCAGGGTGGGCCTGCCTGCTTCGCTGGAAGCGATTCAGATCATAGATGATCCGTGTGGTCGCGTTTTTGAGCAGGCCGGCGGCTGCCGTGTGTGGGTCCGGAGCGTCGAAGAATGCGTCGACTTGCGCGTCGGCGAGATCGGCGTCAAATTCGTCCAGGTTGTCACCGGCGCTGCCGTCGATGTTGGACACCGCACGACCGGCGGTCATGCCGAGAATGTCGAAGACCACTTCGGTCCGGTCGCCGTTGGCATCGCTGAGCAGTCGGGGCTGCAGGACGCGGTAGTCGTTCCGTGGCTTGTTGGCGTCGATGGAGCCGTTGGCCTGTCGCGCTCCGATGGTGACGCGGTTGCCGAGCGCGTCACGCGTTTCCAACGGTAGCAGCGAATAGTCGTCATAGCTGACGATGGTCTCCGTGCTCATCGCAGGGCTGTGGAACGGATCGCGAAAGCGATGCGGCAGAAAGAAGTGTTGCCGGGCGAAGTCTCGTTCCTGCGCTGGCGTGGCATTCGGATCCGGCGAGTAGAAGATCCGCCCGGATGACGCCCACCAATTCGCGTCCCCCGCGAGATGCACGTAGCCGCCCTCGTCGTGCAGGATGGCGGCGGTCACTTTGTCGGCGAAGACGGCCGATACGAGGCTATCGGTGAACGCCAGTCGATACTGCTCCCCGACCAGCGCCCGCGATTCGATTGCACCGAGTGCTAAGAGTGCCAGCACGTCGTGCTGCGCATCGCCGAAGTCATCGGGGCGGTACCGGGTTCGCGTCCGGGCCATCGGCCGCAGGCGACTGTTCGTGGTACCGTCCGGCAGCAGCCCTCCGGGATCGGCACCCTGATCCCACGTCTTGCGCCAGTCCCACTGCTCAATCGGCACCGACATCGCATCCGCCGGCGCAAACTGGCCTGCCGGAATGAGCGCCTCGCACAGGTCGTGAAGTGCCTGCCACTCCAGATGCTGGCCGGTGGACGGTGGCTTTACGACCTCATAGGTGGCCATCTCGACCGGCAAGCCGATGTGCCGCCAGTCGGGGTCGTCATCGAGATTGGCGACGCGGCTGAGTGTCAGCGTCAGATGGGTTTGGTTCTGTTCTGGTTGACGCTCGGGAACTGCAGCTCGCGGATAGCCGATAGCGACGGAGCGCAGTACGTTGCCGTATTCGTCAACGTCCAGCGTGACGTCGTGGCCAACTCTTGGGTCCGTGGGGTTGCGTTCGTAGTGGTAGCTCAGCGACTCACGGGCATGCGTGAAAAAGACTCCGTGCCGATTGCCCTCGTGCCGCTGAACACACTCGATGGCGAAATTCTGCTCGGTGACGATATATGGATGGTCTTGCTTCTCCTTGTGATCGTCCAGGGCATAGACTTCCTGGCGCAACATCATGCCTTTAAGTGCCCTGCAGGCTTCGCGCTCCTCATCGGCGCTTAGCCCCCTCGGTAAGAGCGTGTCCGGCAGTAATCCCCGGTGCGCCGCGTCGTCGTCATCGAACCAGCCCGGCTCGCGATAGTATCTGTCCCCGAGCAATGTAGGATTCGGTCCCGCGAAAAAGGTCGAGACGCGGTTGCGGTCCACATACACGCCCGTGTGAACCCACGTTTTCGTATAGACAGGTGGCACGTAGGATGACTGGTCAATGTTCTCGACGTTCTCGATGTCGGTCGCGTCCTGCAGTTCGTCGTATTCTTCGGTGTCCCATTGCTCGACAAAGCCGAAGCCGCGGAACTCGCGCTCGACGCCGTCAAAGTAGCCGTGATGATAGCTGTAGCGAGTGACGAATCGATTGCGACTCACGAGATCATCGGTGACGACACGCTCGACGACATGGACCGGGAACGGAAGCCGCGTGATCCACGGCCGACCGTCGTACTTGTCCTGTAGATAGAAGCGTGTGGACGGCGCATAGACAATGGACGTCTCCGCGCCCAGATTGTTGACGACGTGCGCCAACAAATGCGGTTTCTTGCCTCCCATGAGGTTGACGTAGCGCATCGGCTGTGACGTATCGCCCGGTTCAGACGACGACCACACGAGGCACGCAGTGCCGTTGCCGAGCAGGTCGATGGGGATGATATTCACCACGTCATCGATGCGCGGGAACACGTGCAGCGGTTGAGCCTGGCTCCAGCCGTTTCCAGACTGATTGAAGTACAGGCGAACGCCGTCGCGGTGGAGGTAGATGATGTCGGTGGTGCCACTGCCATCGATATCGGCCAGGCGAATCCGTTTTTGATCGAACTGGTCGACGTCGTCGAACCAGGGGGCATTGTCCATCGCGATTTTGGCCCCGAAGCGGCCGTAGCCCAGGTTGGGCCAGTAGCAGACCTCGCCGTTCCGAATGCGAACGATGTCGGAGAGACCATCACCCGACAGATCGGCGACGTAGATGGACTGTGTTCCGTCGGCGAAAACGATGTGCGGGCCGTTCTCCTCATCGAGCGCCTTCGCGACTCGCTGAGCGGGGCCGAAACCCTCTTCCCCCAGAGACGTGTGCCAGGCAAAGGCGTCGTCTTCACTGATCAAGATGTCAGCATGGCCGTCACCATCGAGATCGACGAACTTCAAATTCGGGTCGTGCGTATCTCGATTGAGGTGCGACGTAAAGGGGCGGAACGACTCCCAGCTTTCGCCATCGTCGTGCTCGAACAGGCCCGGGTTGAGACCTGCCATCACGACCAGGTCCGGCTGACCGTCTCCCGCGAGGTCCATGAACTCGGCGCCATCGCCGAGAGCGACGTTTGGTTTGAGGGCGACGGTTTCGATAGGGGCAAACTGTGCCCGCGGCAATGCCTGTCCATCCACGTGCTTTTCTGGCATTGGGCTCAGGTTGCGCTTGTAGTACCAAGCGCCGGCTTGTTCAGCAAGAATGCCGGGTATGCCCTCACCATGAAGATCGGTCCAACGGTAGGCGCTGCCATCCAATCCGACAGGGAGATTCTCCAGGCTTGTCGGATCGACCTGCTCCACCGTGTCTTGCACGACAGGATCGGTGTAGCCGAATTCAATGGGCGGCAGGCTTCGCGAGTCATAGCCGCCGTTGTTCCGGCGATATGCGGTCTGCGTGCAGGCGCGCAAGAAGGTGTAGACCGGGTTCCGCACGTCAGCGGGGTCTCGTTCGTCCGAGTAGGTGAAGTCCGTGGATCGGACGAGACAGTCCCGCCCGACGCCGTCCTCGTTCGGGAAGTGATGAAACATCAACACGCGCTGGCAGAGACGAGAGGTGCGGATCTCAAAGCCCGAACGATAGGACGAGAATGGGTCTACACGATTCGGCCATGGGTGCTTGAGTTGCCCGGCTGCCTCTGTTTCAGCGTCGTCGCCCGGCTTGGGAACCGCCTCGTCGTGATCACCATAGTCGAACACCACCTCGAACATCCAGTTCGCGTTGGCGATCTGCGTATCGACCGTTGCCGTATCGAGGAACCGCGGACGGTGCCCCGTTTCGTCGAGCAGCGACGTGCGATTGCCGTAGTGGATTCGCTTGAGATAGCGATTGGCTGTACGACGTTCGTCATCCCGCGGTCCTCGATTTTGCTCATGAGCCTGACCGAGGTCCAGGCCGAGGCCATCTTCTGCCTTGTAGCGGTAGAGAACCGCGTTGCCCTTATCGTCGCGGGTTTCGCTGATGAGCCAGGTGAAGATGCGGCTTCCATCCAGCGGGTCGACGATGCGGGAGTCGCCGTCCAGCCCATACAACGTGAGCACGTTTTCCTTGGAGATCGAACGCCAATGCATGTCGAGTGTCGAACCGGGCTTGCTCCAGCGTTCGATGCGAGCGAATAGGCCCTCGATACGAGGTCGATAGCGCCGCACGCGATAGCCATCGATCTCATCTTCGTGGACGACCAACTGTCCGGATGGATCGCTCACCCAGAACCCGTCGGGGCTGCGCTGATACCCGTGATGGGCGGCTACCCAGCTCCCATCGGGATCCTGCCGGTAGACTGGCACGAGGTCTTCGGCCCCAGAGAGGATGAAGACATCGGATTCGTCAGCGTCGCGATACTGAGGTAGTCCCTTGTCGGTCTTTCGAGTGATGCTCGGAGTCGACAGGCTCCAACCAAAGCCAAACACACCATTCCCAGAACCGGAGTTGTACGAGAGGGCGAGTTGCGGGCCAAACCCTGATCGGCCGGGACTTGTGGCGATGGGCACGGTCATTGATCCGGTGCCCGTGACCGGGTTCGCCGCAAACTTTTCGCCAATTCCCCGGATCGCGCCTCCACCCTTCGGCAGCGTAATCTGAGGGGGCGAAAACTGAGAGCGACTATCTTCGGATCGCCCGTCGGGACGAGTCGTCTGGCCTGCAGGAGAATCGGAGGGCGAACTCGCACGATCCATGGCCATGTTGTGACTCCAAGCAGGACGGCAATACCGGCGTCAGGGTGTCGACGCTGATCGTGCGGTGGCGGCTGATCTTGCTGACAATTGCGATGGGGTCAGTCTAGTGTCCGGCATGTCGGATGTCAATATGACCCATTGGTACTACGTGTTCGTCGCGAATGCTCGTCCTTGTTGGCTGCGGCACAGGCTGAGACACGAAATGATGTCAGAGTTAGTACCGCCGACCTCGCGGTTGCCAGGGACCGAGTTTCCATTCGGAGCAGTTCCCAGGAGTGTTGATATGCGTAGAACTGCGATCGGAGATCAGTTGATGAGAACCTGTCGGAGAAGGAGGAAACAGAGCAGAGTCGGATATTGTCCCGGTCTGGAGGTCTGCCTGGTCTCCACCCTCATGTCGCTATAGCAGCGATCTCTCCGATGCCGAATGGGCGCTCCTTGCGCCGTTGCTTCCACCGACAATACGTGGTGGGGAGACCGAAATGGTCGCCTCGGCATGTCGCTGACGGTATCTTCAACGCTCTGCACACCGACTGGCAGCGGATGCACCCTAATGCGACTTCCCCCGCTGATAGGCGAACGCTCATTATGTTCGGCAATGGCGACGTCTGGAAGCGAACCCGCCGCCTGCTGCCCGAGCGCGATCGTTCTCAGAAGGGTCTTGGTTCCCGTTCGTCATGTCGTGATGTCATGGCGAGCGATGCCGTTTCAGATGGTCAACGTCGACGGGCATCTTCTGTGTGCCGACATGAAAATGGGCCTATCAAGAGTCCCTGAGAACAGCGCACTCGCTCAGACTCCAAATGGAGGTTGCCGAATGATGAGAGAGCCGTCCGGCATGCAGTCCCATAATGACGCTGCGTTCTGTCATTCGAAGCCGCGGAGCGATCAGTTAGAAGCGCATTTTCAAGCTCGAAAATCGGGGAGTGACAGGGGAGTCATCATTGGGACGACAAGGAGAGGTGCCGAAGGTGGGATTCCCGAACGCTTGTTCGGGCCCATTATGGGTGATAGGCTTCTTTTAGTACGTACGCGGAAACTACGGATCGTGCCTAAGGACAGCTTCGGCGCCGTTCGGCCCAGTTTTGTGAGGCTTGTGACCATCTTGTGACCACAGGAGGGCTGATTAGCCGGGTTCTGCGGGTAATTGATGGTCTGCATTGTTCCATCAGACTGGGAGATGGCGTCGACTAGATTGGAGCCGACGACGTGGAAGGTGAACCTGAAAAACCGATTAGAAGTGCAGCTAGGAGACAAGCAGCCCGGCTTGATTTCCCGGATAGGAGCGGACAGACGGCAGTTGCACGGATTGCATTTCTGGAATTTGTCGCTCGTGACATGCCTGAAGTGCTTGAATCCCTCCGAGAAGATTGTTTCCCACAATTTCGAACAGTGTATCCAATTGCTCCATGGGAAATCGAGTCTGTCCGCATTTGGGAAATTCTCCATGGTCACCATCTTCGGTTCCCTCAATACGTGCCGTTACGAGAGTCACTTGAGAATTGGTCTGCTCGCTGGTCTCTGACGGATCTGTGGTGTATGGAGACGGCAATCCTAACGATGGATCAATGGGGCCGCATCCCACCTGAAGAAACGCGGCGGCTAGATTGGACGGTTCCGGGTTGGGGTGGCATTTTACCTCTCTCCGACGAAGAGCAGGAGTTCTCCTTCTATCATCCCGGCTGGGATCCAATCGGGACCTCATGGCAGGCTTTCGAGCGTGACTTGGATCAAGCTTATGCAGCGGCCAAAGCAGCGTACCGAACCCGCGTTACTAAGATTTCAGTCGACAGAGGCTATGTGCGGGTACGCGACCACCGACAGCCGCTCGATCATCTTGACTGGCTCGTCAAGTACCAGATCCTCGGGAAGTCCTATACCCAGATTTCAGTAGAGGCATTTAAGGAGCGTCAGACCATCAGAGACGGAGTCCGCAGGATGGCTGCGCTAATTGACCTTCAACTAAGACCTGATAATCCTCCGGGCCGACCCCGACAACCGGAAACCGCAGTTTAGAAACGCCTCCGTTCGTTCTCCGTTTTCTTGATCAGTTTCCCTCTGCAAACTACCCGTAAGCGCAATTCGGCGCAAGTGAAAAGCGGAGGGATCGTAACGTGCCCGCATCAACATCAAGTCGAACGTTGACGGTCGAGCAGGCCGCCCGTGAGTTGGGGATCTCGCGCTGGCTCGCCTATGAGCAGGCCCGTTCGGGATCGATCGGGGGTGTGCCCGTCCTGAGAATCGGCCGGAAGTTGCTCGTGCCGCGCGACGCTCTCGGAGCGAGTTCTTCGCGGTGAGAACTTGCAGGAGGGATGATGCGGCGCGAAATGAAACAAGAAAAAGCCGCCCGCTGGTCACGGGCGGCAAGCGGCGCAGTGGTGGAAACCTTGCAACAAGGCAATTCTACTCCGAATCCCTGGAACAGCGCAGTTCGGCATTGTGACGAAGAGATGCTCGCGTTGTGGGGTCGCGACTGCGAAGCCTGCATCGCTCTTGCGCATCTTGACACTGACGATTCGGCCATCGCTCAGAATTCCATCGCCGACGCCCGATTGATGCTCGACGCGATCCAGTCCGAGCAAGACAAACGCCGACGGGCCGGATTCACTATGCCGGCCGTCGATCGCGGCTTCTCGCGCGACGTGTTGAACGACATCCGTCAGCGCATCGACCTGGTGCGCTTGTTCGAGCAGCACGTCGTCGTCGATCTCCGGCGGTCTGGCTCTAGTTATCGGGCGCTCTGTCCCTGGCATGACGATCGCAACCCGAGCCTTGTCCTTTGGCCTGACGACGGGCACTTTCGCTGCTTCAGCTGCGGGGCATCGGGCGATGCATTCACCGCTTGGCAGCTTGTGTATTGCTGCGACTTCCCGACCGCTGTCCGAGACGTGGCGCACTTGGCTAGTGTGTCGCTGCCGGAGCGCTCGTCAAGTCGACGTGGCCCTCGATTCCGTGCCCGCGAGGTGCGGAATGGCTGACGTCGAAGGGTTGTGGACAACCATTCCGCACCGCGACGACTGGACCGTTTCAGTGGCCGGCATTCGGCGTGAGCAGTCTGGCGACCTAATGGCCGATGTGGTCGTCTCGAATGGCCAACCTATCCATGCCGACCGCATCGCGCTGAACAGGCCAATTGGCCGGACTGAACTGGCGGTGGCCGCTGCACAATCGAACGGTCCGTCCGTCAACGAGATCGAGTCCGCGTTGCTCAGCTTAGTCGAGCCCGCGCTGAATGCCGTCCAGGAGACTGGAGGCAAGCGTTCGCAGGCCGATCTCCTGGTTGATCTCGCAGACGAAGTTGATCTCTTCCACGACCGCGGGGGTGAGGCTTACGCTACCATCCCGGTCGGAGACCATCGCGAAACCCATGCCGTTCGCACTCGGGGATTCCGGGATTGGATGGCGCGCCGATTCTACGAGACACACGGTAAGGCCCCGGGCAGCCAAGCCGTCCAGGACGCCATCACGGTGCTAGAAGGCATTGCCAAGTTCAGCGGTCCGGAGTGCGACGTCGCGGCGCGGCTCGCGGCCGCTAATGACTCGATCTACCTGGACCTTGCGAACGACGGCTGGGAAGTTGTCGAAATCACCGCAAAGGGTTGGAGGATCGAGACTGACCCATCGGTCCGGTTTCGACGCCCCAAGGGTATGGTGAGGCTTCCAAGACCAGAGCGGGGTGGATCGCTCGACGAACTGTGGCGCTTCGTCAACATCACCGAGCCGTCCGAGCGCGTTCTGTTCGTCGCTTGGCTCATTCAGGCGCTCCGGCCGACCGGCCCGTATCCCGCACTGGCGATCCACGGGGAGCAAGGGTCGGCCAAGTCAACGGCATCGCGCATCGCTCGCCGCCTAGTTGACCCAAATGTCGCGCCGCTCCGTTCGCAACCTCGCAGCGAGCACGACCTCCTGTTCGCCGCGACCAACGGGCTGGTGGTCGGCTTCGATAACCTGTCTAACGTTCCGGTGTGGTTGTCTGATGCGCTGTGCCGGCTCTCAACTGGTGGGGGGATGTCCACCAGACAGCTCTACAGCGATGCCGAGGAGTCTCTCTTCGATGCTCAGCGGCCGGTCATCCTCAACGGAATCACCGACCTCGCGACCCGGGCGGACTCTTGATCGCAGCATCCTGATCCATTTGCCCGTGATATCGGAGGAAAGTCGCCGTCCTGAGTCGGAGGTTTGGCGCGACTTTGACGAAGCACATCCCCGCCTTCTGGGGGCTCTCCTCGATGCTGTTTCCCTTGCACTGGGTCGACTTTCGGAGGTCCAGCTCGAACCCTGCCCCGCATGGCCGACTTTGCCGTGTGGGTAACGGCCGCTGAACCTGCGCTAGGATGGGACGCTGGAACCTTCATGAGGCGTACACCGCGAACCGACAGGACGCCAACGCCCTGACCTTGGACGCCGCTCCGCTGGCCGATGCGCTTCTCGAGTTCGTCTCAACGAACTGGTCTGGAACTGCGACCGATCTGCTGGAATCTCTGGACGACTGCATCGACGAGAATCGGCGCAAAACTTTGATTCGTGCCAAAGCCTGGCCCACGACGCCGCAGTCAATGTCCGCTCACCTTCGACGTCTCGCGCCGAATCTTCGAGCAGCCGGCCTCGTGGTTGACTTCGCTCAAGTCGGCCACGAGCGTCGGCGGGTGATCAATTTGGAACGGATAAGGAATCAATCGTCCGCATCGTCTGCGTCGTCCGCAACGGGCCGGCCTCCCTGCCCTTATGCGACCAACGTTGCGGAGGACGATTGCGCTTCTGATCGAGGATCGTCCGCAGTCGCGTTCGCATCAGATTCCGCGTCTGGGAGTGGTTTTCGTGAGATTGCTGACTATGTGAACGGTGCGGACGATGATCTGCACACCTATTCCGACTCTACCCGCTGTTCCGTCTGCGGCCGCGGTTATGAATTCAAAGTGACCGACCAGCCTGGCTGGATACGAATCCGATGCCGCTGCGAGGGTGGAGCCTGGAAGTGGACTCGTGAGGACGATCCAGCGCTCATCGGCGGTGCGAGGTGATCGGTCGCAATGACGTCGAAGGCTGCATCGTCGTCCAAAACGTCCACGTCTCACGCGATGTCGATCACGAGGCCATCATCACCGCCCTCGACGAGCTGGGACGGCACCTCGACTTCGCCATCACGATCGCACGTCACTCCAACCTCACCGGCCTGTACCTCGCGATCGAGAGTGATCGCCTGTCGGTGTTCCAGGTCCGCCGTCGTCTCGTCAAACGCACGAAGGGAAGCGCACTATGAGATCCGTCACGATCGACCTCGCGGCCGTCATGGCCGGCCTGGTAAACGAGATGTGGCTCGCTGTAGTCGCCATTTGTCTCGGCGCTGGTCTGGTGGCCGTGGCATGGCCATGGGGACCGGATGCAGCGCAGTTCGATTGCTACCAGCGCCAGAAGCCGACTGCGGAGGACTCGCATGGATAATGCTCGAATGTAACTCGCCGGCACCATGGGAAAAGCAGGTAGGCGAATCGCATCCAGGCCTTCGCGGCCTTCGTGTCATACCGGGACCTCAGTGGACAACGCACATCGACGAGGCCTACCGGCTCGACCAACTCGACAAGGCCAGCGCGGACGCCAAACTTGCCGGGGCACCGACGACGAAGCGGCCATGCGGCAACACCTGAGCAGCAAACGCGCAACAGGAACCTGGACGAATTGGTCCACCCGCTGGATGTGGCGACACCGGGCCGACGCCCATGATCGAGAGCAGGATCGCCTCAAACGCGAGGCTCAATGCGAGGCGATTCAGGAGATGGCCAGTCGACACGCCGAATTGGCGTCATGTTCATTGACAAGATTATCCAGCGGATGGAAAGCCTCGACATCTCTGAATCGAGCCCGCGTGACCTCGCACCGCTGGCTCGACACCGCTGTCAAGGTCGAGCGGATCGCGCGCGGGATGCCGAATCAGACGGTTCAGCACGAGGGACCGAACGGCGGCCCGGTCGAGATCGACATCAGCAAACGGATATCGGAGTTTCACTATGACGAGCTTGCGCGTCTCCAGCACGAACTTTTATTCGGAAACCCGAACGGAAGAAGCATGGAAGGCGCTGTGAGGCGCCACCTTGCCATGTAGGAGTTGGCGTCGCGGGCACGCAGTTGGACGGCCAACAGGAGGGATGGTCAAGCAGTACAATCGCGCCAGCCTGACCGCTTCAGGTCGCGAATCGCCACCGCGACTACTGAGGCCAGCAGGTCGCGATCCAGTGACACTGGCTGGCAGTTCAACTTCGCTGCCGTTTGGCTCGACCGTCGATCAGTCCAACGACGCTCCCCATGTAGCTCGAAGTTTCAAGAGCCAGGCGCAGCAAAGGACGAGAGATTTATCGGCGGCGGCCGCGAGTTCGATACGTCAAGCAGCGTCGGGGATCGGTCGATCTGTTCCACCACCAGGGTCGCATCGTCACCACTCCATTTCCACGTACGCGATCGAGTGCCAGGACGATTCCGGCGCCACATGAAGGTCCTGCGCGGGCGCCAGTTGCGTACTCAGGATGTCACTGTGTCTCACCCTGAAGGGCGAATTCGCTCTGTTCCGGCACAGGGACGTCGAGGTGCTGGCACACATCGGCCATGACGGCCGCGAAGACATCGGGCCGAGCAGGTCGGTTCACAACGCGTTGTTTGTAAACCGTAGTAGTCGATAACATCCGCGGTCCGATCGGCATCAGATCTGTCGACGGAGCGGTACCGACGGCCGGCCGTGTCCCGTGAAACTGGATAACCAACTGGTCCGTCCACCTTGAGCGTTTGGCCGTTTGGGACCCTCTACCCTTTCTTCATGTTCGATCGCGCCAGGAGGTGGTGGGGAACCTTTGGGCACGCCGGGTCAGGGGCCGCGACTCTACGTCGACGCGACCAATAGTCGGAATACCGGTGGTCGATCTGCTTTCCGAGCGAGGGCTGCGACCGCGCGCCGTCTATTTCACACATGGGGATGGTGGACGGTGGAGCAAACGGCGACGTAACGTCTTGGGGAAAGCCTGGATGGTGTTCTCGCCTCTAGGCACTCCTCTTCAGACCGGCCGGCTTCATGTGCCGTCAACTTCTGAGGCGCGCCAGCTTGCTGAGGAGTTGCTCGATTATGAGATCCGGGTCGACGAGCGCGAACGACCGCTACGGCGCGTTGCGGGTTGGAACTCATGACCACCTGGTGACTGCTTTCAGGGCTCGCGGTACCACCGATTCGGCGACGGTGGACGCAATCGGTAATCGTAAGTGCTGGACAAGCGGACAGAGACCTTACCGATTAAGTCGGTGTGAAACACGGCATGCTCAGCCTCGTACGAATTCTCGGCCATAGAGACATCGCGATAACCTCGATAGATTCGCATCATGACCTTGAACCGTTCTGATCATTTGAGAGCCTGGATACCGCGAACCGGAGTTCTTCTTATTTGAATGAGAACTGTGTTCGCTGGCCAATCCTGTTCGATGTACATCTGTATACGATGGACATCGCCAAGTTCGCACACTGGTCGCGGCTCAGGGCAATCGCATCTTGGGGTGGTAGGCTCAGGATCTTCGATCCCGCCGCGTGATCTATCCTCTGGAGCGTCCCATGGCCGGACCCCCCACCAGCGTCCATGTCGCCTTTCGCGTCGTCCGTGATCCCCGCATCGAGCGCAGCAAGCGCTATCCCGTGCTCGATCTGTTGACGATCGCCCTGTGCGCCGTCGTCTGTGGGGCCGACTCCTTCGTCGAGATGGAGCGATTCGGCGACGCCAAGCAGGACTGGTTCGAGACGTTCCTCGATCTCCCGTTCGCATCCCCTTCCACGACACCTTCGGGCGCGTCTTGCGCTGCTCGATCCGGGGGAACTCCAGGCGGGCCTGGTCGCCTGGACCCAGGCCACGCTACCGCCGTCGGATCGTCCGGTGGTGGCGCTGGATGGCAAGACGCTGCGGCGTTCCCACGACCGAACCAATGGTCACGAGGCGTTGCAACTGGTCAGTGCCTGGGTCAGTGCGACCAATCTGTTCCTCGGCCATCAGGCCGTTCCGGAGGGCGGCAGTGAGATCACCACTCTGCCCCGCTTGATCGATCTGCTCGATCTCTCACATGCCCTTGTCACCATCGATGCCGCCGGGACGCAGCCCGACGT
>CAVSJP010000001.1:0-254397 GCA_963728335.1 uncultured Chloroflexia bacterium | reverse complement strand
ATGCGCGTGTTGAGCCAGCCAGTGCGGAGCAACGGAGCCGTGGTCGGCGTGCTCCAGGTGGGGCTGTTTGCCAGCGAGGTCACCGAGGCCGTCGGAATTACCCTCGGCTTAATGGGGATTCTCGGGCCGCTGGTCCTGTTGGCCGTCAGCATCGGGGGGATTTGGGTCGCCCGGCGCGCGCTCGATCCGGTGGTGCGCATCGCGAATCTCGCCGCGGACATTGAGGCGCAGGACCTCTCCCGGCGCATCGATCCAGGCTTTCCCCGCGACGAAGTCGGTCGACTTGCTCGGACATTCAACGCCATGCTCGATCGGCTGGAGGAAGCCTTCCGCCAGCAGCGGCAGTTCACGGCAGATGCCTCACACGAGCTCCGCACCCCGCTCACGTTGCTGCGCAGCCAGATCGAGACCGCGCTCGCGGCGCCTCGTGACGCGGTGGCCGATCAGGAAGTCTTGGAACTCCTGGTGCAAGATGTCGAGCGCCTCACACGACTCGCCAGTACCCTGCTGGCCCTGGCACGCAGCGATGCTGGAGCGATCACGCTGAGTCGTGATGACGTCGATCTGGCGGATCTACTGGATGTCGTCGTAGAGCAATATCGTGCTCTGGCCGGTGCAGCGGAGGTGACGCTGGAGTTGGAAGCCGAGCCAGTCCAGTTGATCGCTGACGAGGACCGGTTGGTGCAGCTCCTGGTCAACCTAATCGACAACGCGTTGCAGCACACGCCACCTGGCGGCCAGATTACCGTCGGGGTATGCGCAGAACCGGAGTGGATTCGGATCTGGGTAGCCGACACCGGCGTCGGCATTGAGCCGCATCATCTGTCACACGTGTTCGAGCGCTTCTACCGGGTAGAGTCGTCCCGCGGCGATCAACGTGGCGGTGTCGGTCTAGGTCTTAACATCTGCAAAATGATCGTCGAAGCCCACCACGGCAGGATCGAGATGAACAGCGCCGTCGACCAAGGTACGACGGTGACGGTGTGGCTGCCACGATCGATGGTGCCCGTACGCACCGGTGCAGTATCAACGGAGGCGGCCCCGGCGTCTCCGAGATAGGCCACGAACGCAGGTTCACCTAGATTTCATCTTGATCTGCCATCGTTTGCGGTGGAGGCTGGCGGTGCGAGCGTTCGATCGAGGTCGAGCACGTGCGGGGGCTCGTGGCGCCGCTCTGCCGCCGAGTACGGGCTTCGTCAAGGACGATACAACGGTGACCAGCATTGGATCCGAGTTTCTTTCGCTCATCGCGACCTACGGTTCGGCGGTCCTCTTCCTGATTGTTCTCGTCGAGGAAATCGGCATTCCGCTTCCGATTCCAAGCGATTTGATGCTGCTGTTCTCGGGCTCGCTCGTCGCGAATGGAACGCTCAACCCGATTCTGACCGTCGGCGTCGTCGTGGCGGCGATCATTCTGGGTACTACGGCACTCTTTACGCTGGCGCGCCGCGAGGGCCGACCGCTGTTGCTGCGTTACGGGCGTTTCATCCACTGCGATGAATCCCGCCTCGATCGAATCGAAGAGCGCCTTCACGTTCACGCGTTCTGGCGACTAACCGCTCTGCGGCTCGTCCCTGGACTTCGCCCGTATGGCACGTTGACGGCCGGCATCCTGGGCCTGCCGCGGCGTTTGGCGATTCTGTCATTCGCCGTGGCGGGCACGATCTGGGCCTCCGTGTGGATCTCGCTGGGCGCAGTCCTCGGACCACATTTCGGCACTATTGTTCCCGTTCTACAACGGGTCGAGCAGACCGCTGGACTCGGCCTCGTCGTTGCAATCGTCGCGGTCATTCTGGTCCTCTGGTCGCGGTCCCGCTTCTTGGCGCGATCTACTGCCACTCGACATCCTGATCAACCCCGATGAGGACGCCCCCAGTTCAGCGGTCCCACGCGGGGTATACTCCGCTCGCTTGGCGCGGGATCGCTCATTGCCAGCCTCCTCGCTGGACTAATCCTCATTAATGCCAAAGCCCCTGGACCGGCGAGATTGGGGATCTCGGTGGCACAGCTTGGTCGCGCGGCGCGGCTCTTTCATGGGCCATTGCCCTATCTTGCCTCTTTGCCAGCCTTCTCCTTCTCAGTCGTGGCTTGGAGCAGTGTTTTTGTGCTCTGGTGCGTCTATCTGTGGCTCATCTGGTACGTCCATGACCGCGAGATCGACCTTCGCTGGGTTGCGGGCGGAGCCATCGGACTAAGCCTGCTGGCCGTGCTGGTACCGCCGCTCTTCTCGACCGATATCTTCTCCTATGCGATGTTCGGCCGACTCGCTGGGGTCTACGACGTCAATCCCTATTTGACGACCGCGAGCAGTTCCGCGCCGGCTGATCCGCTCCTGCCCTACGTCTTTTGGCGCGATATTGCGTCACCATATGGTCCACTCTGGTCTCTGGTGTCGTGGCTTGTGGCCCATGGGGCCGGGACGACGCCGTTCATGCTCGTTGTGCGCTTCAAGGTCGTGGCGTTCGTAAGTATGATGCTGGACGGCGTGCTCATCTATCGGTTGGTGCGAGTACGCTAGGCCCAACACGCCGCCTGGGCGTACCTGGCGTTTGCCTGGAATCCGCTCGTCCTCATCGATGGCATCGTCGTCGGGCACAACGATATGCTCGTTCTCACCCTGGTCTTGATCAGCGCCGAGTTGTTGCGTCAGGGACGGTCGACCTGGAGCATGGTCTGGTTGGCCGCATCGGCACTGATCAAATACTCAACGGTCCCGGTGGTCGGGGTCGCGATGATACGGGAGTCGCTGCGACGGCCGTTGTGGCGGCGCGGAACATTCATGGCGCGCGTTGGGACGCTCGTGCTGCCACTCGCAGCAGTTTCGTTCCTGCCGTTTTGGGCTGGTCCGCGCAGTCTTGCCAGTACGTTCGGAGAACCTGACCGCGGCGTCACCAATCCGATCTGGCGCGTGCCGCGCTGGATCGTGCGGCACCTGGTGTCGCAGCAACACGCCGCCTTCACGAATCCCACTGTAATTGTCATCCTGGCGTTCATCGTCTTCGCTGCCTGGCAGGTTGTTGCCCTTCGAACGCAGCGGACGAGTCTGACACCCGAGTCCATCCATGACGACATCGCCGCCTGGGCGCAGGCGCTGGTCGTCTTTCTGGCGCTCTGGCCGCGCCTGCATACGTGGTATCCACTGGTGCCCGCAGGACTGGCACTCGCCGCTGGACCGAATCACCGGCGGCTCTATGGGCAGGTATTGCTGCTGACCGCCTTGTCGTACCTCGCGTACGTGTAGGCCACCGTAGATGCTGATCAGTACCTGCGGAACGTTGGAGGTTCGCGTGGCTGGAGCTGGCGCGTCTGAAACTTGCCTGACGCGCTGCGTCAGGTTAACGTCACGGTGATCCTGGCCACGAAAAGAAGCACGAGATTTGACGAAGCGATGCTGCCACGATGGCTACCGTTCGACGGTTTCGTGCTTCAACGCCTCCGTCGAAGTCAGGTGCCACTGCTGCGCTCAGTCAGCGGGTCCCTCGTTGGGCGTCTCGTTATGCAGGTCGCGGTACTTGTGCCAGAAGAACCAGACGATCAGGATGAGGAGCACGAGGGCGATCCCGTCGTCGACGAAGCGGGAGCGATTGCGGAACGCCTCCCATTGCGGACCCCAGTGATATCCAATGAAGGTGAGCGGGATGCACCAGAGGAAGGCACCGGCGAAGGTGTAGACGGCGAAGCGGGCAAAGGGCATGCGTGCGATGCCCGCCGGGAACGAGATGAAGGTCCGCACGACCGGGAGCAGCCGGCCGACGAACGTCGTGAGCGCACCGCGGCGGTGGAACCAGTGCTCGGCCCGGTCGAGATCCTCATGGGTGATCAGCACCCAGCGTCCCCAGCGCTCGACGACCGGCCGTCCCCCCCACATCCCAATGAAATAGGCGATGGTCGACCCCGCCAGGTTGCCGGCGGCACCGACGGCACTGGCCGCGAAGATGCCGGTCCAGCCCATGTGGCGGTCGGCCACGAAGAGCCAGCCGGCCAGGGGCATGATGACTTCGCTCGGGAGGGGAATCCCGGCACTCTCGATGGTCATGGCGAGAAAGATGCCGAACCAACTCAGGGCGTCGAACATCGAACGCACGATGTCGATCGCCGTCGTTTCAATGCCGGAAAGCATGCGTTAGCCTCCATCGTCGCCATGGCAGCGGTATCGTCACGGTTCGATCCGTTCGTTGCAAGGAGATCGCCGAGTCGAATCGCGCTCGACGCCGGCGAAAAACGGTTCCGCAATGCCCGATCCAGTACCGGGTTGCTGGCTGACCAGCCCCATCGGCCGGGCACGATTCGCAATCATAGACATCCGTGGCTCTGTTGGCCACGACAAGCACGCACGTAGCGAGAATGTCGACACCCATTTCTCGGCCCCAGACAATAGATAGCAATCAATTATGAGAGAAAGATGAGCGATTCCGGTGAACGGTGTGAGCGAGGAAGAGCGGTGAGGCGGGCACGGCGCCCGCCTCGAGATTCAAACCGTTGCAGGACGGAGCTGGGGTCGCGAATCAGCTCGTCATCCGCAGGACTTGCGGCGTGAAGACTTCGTGTGCCTCGTGGAACGTGATCTCAGGTTGCGCGTTAATCCCGAGCTTGCCCATGGCTGGGCCGAGCCGCGTGGCCGCGAACGCGTTGCAGGCGTCCTCGCTCTCCCAGGCGTCGAGGTTGTGGTTGTCGTTTCCCTCCCACCAGGCGAAATGCCCCAACCCGCCATCGGGGGTCTGCTCGAGCCAGCCGACTTCGGACCGAACCTGATCGTACTGCGCCTTGGAGACGCCAGGAAGTACGATATGTGCGATAATTGCCATCTGTTGCGCTCCTTCTCCTTGCGACAATGCGCTCGTTCTGCGCATCGAATGTCTATTCTCTCTGACCAAAGGCTCTCCACACAGGACGCTAAGCCGGCGCCGGCGCCGGCGCCGGAGAGGGAATCGCGCCGATCTGCTGCATCAGACCCAGCATGTCGAGCGCGGCCCAGCCTTCGACGAATCTGCCGTCCACCAGGCGATAGATCTCGATGACACTGAAGTTGACCGGCCGTCCCGAGGGAGGAATGCCCATCAGATCCCCACCGTGTGAACCGCTCCAGGTCACCCTCGAGACGATCTTGTCGCCTTCGCCGATTAGCAGGTCGATGGTCCCCTGCAGATCAGGGAACGCGCTGAAGAACATCCCGAGGACCCGCGCGAAATTGTCGCGCCCGTGCTGCATCTCCGGTGGCAGGCTCGGGTTGTGGTGCTGGTAGTTCTCGGCTGCGAACTGGCAGATTAGGTCAAACTTCCGCTGGTTGCAGACCTCCTCGTAGAATCGCCGCGCGATCTGCTTGTTCGCCGCGCTCGACACGTATGACCTCCCGTCCGATGCATTTCCCAATCTCTCGATATCCTGAGCCTACACAGGGGGATTCCCGTACTCCAGTCCATTTCCTGCTCAGTCTTTGCTCACTTCGGCAACGACTGAACGGATACTTGTCATTATCAGAAGCGAGAGTTAACGTAAGGCAAGCGGATCGTCTCACCAAAATTGAAAGCGGGGCCCCCCATGACGTCACGATTCGGGGACCGATTGAGCACCGCACGCCAGCGTCGCTTTGTTGGGCGCGGCGATGAATGCGCGCTCTTCCAGCGAGCCCTGGCGACGCCGGACTTGCCGTTCTGTGTTCTCTACCTCTATGGACCGGGCGGAATCGGCAAGACCACACTCTTGGGGCAATTCGTGAACTGCTGTGTCGAGCTGGGCGTGCCGGTGGCGTCGCTGGACGCCCGCTCGGTCGAGCCGCAGCCGGAAGCCTTCCTGGCTGCCTTGCAGCGTGCGATGGAGACTGAGGAGTCTCCGCTACGCCAGCTCGGCCAGGCCACCGGGCGTCAGGTGATCGTGGTCGACACCTATGAGCTGCTGACGCCGCTCGATTCCTGGATTCGCGAGGAGTTCCTGCCTCAACTCTCCGATCAAGTGCTGGTCGTGCTGGCCAGCCGCCAGCCGCCGGGGCCGGCCTGGCGCATCGATCCTGGCTGGCAGGATCTGGTGCGACCGCTGCCACTCCGCAACCTCGATCCGGACGAGGGGCGGGTCTATCTCAGCCTGCGGGAAATCCCGGCCGACCAGCAGTCGGCGGTGCTCGATTTCACGCACGGTCACCCGCTGGCCCTCTCACTCGTCGCCGAGGTTTTCGCCCAACGTCCCGGCTTCGTCTTCCGTGCCGAAGAGACGCCCGATATCGTGAAGATGCTGCTCGAGCAACTGGTGCAGAAGGTGCCGGGTCCGGCGCACCGGGCCGCGCTCGAGACCTGCGCGCTGGTTCGCCTGACGACCGAGGGTCTGATCGCCGAGGTGCTGGGAGTCGACGACGCACACGATCTCTTCGAGTGGCTGCGCGGGCTCTCCTTTGTGGAGTCGGGACCGCTCGGGCTCTTTCCACACGATCTCGTTCGCGACGCACTCGTCGTCGATCTCCGCTGGCGCAATCCAGAGTGGTTCTCCGAGCTTCACCGGCGGGCCCGTCATTACTACGCGAGCCGCCTCTCGCAGACGCGTGGTGTGGAGCAGCAGCGGGTCCTCTTCGACTACGTCTTCCTGCATCGTGACAACCCGCTGATGCGGCCCTATCTCGAATGGCAGGAGACGGGCACCACCATGCCGGACGGTCTCAGGGCGGACGACCTGCCGGCTATCGAGGCCATGCTGCGGACGCACGAGGGGCCGGAGTCGGTCCGCTGGTTCCAGTTCTGGTCGGAGCGGCAGCCGGAGGGTGTGGTTGTCTACCGTGATCCGGAGGGCGAGCCGAACGGTGTGCTGATGCGGATCGCGCTGGAGTCGATCGACCAGCGGGACCGCATGGCTGATCCGGCGACGGCCCGCGCGTGGGAGTACCTGGAACGGCAATCGGCCCTGCGCCCCGGCGAACTGGCGAGTTACTTCCGCTTCTGGATGGCTCGCGACGGTTACCAGTCCGTCACAGCGATCCAGAGCCTGATCTTTGGTCGCGCCGCCCAGCATTACTTGACGACGCCGGGACTCGCGTTCAGCTTCTTCACCGTCGCCGAGCCCGACTTCTGGTCGCCGATGTTCACCCATGTCGATCTGCCACTCCTGCCCGAAGCGGAATTCGAGACCGATGGCCGACGCTACGGGGTCTTCACCCACGACTGGCGTGTCACTCCACCCATGACCTGGCTCGACCTGTTGGCCGCTCGGGAGATGGAGATGTCGGAGCCCACTCCCCCGCTCCCGGCCGTATCACTGGTGGTGTTGAGCCGTCCGGACTTCGAGCGCGCCCTGCGAGACGCCCTTCGCACGCTTGGTCAGCCCGCCGCGCTGGCGACCAATCCGCTCCTCCGCTCGAGACTGATCGTCGATCAGGTCGGGAACTCGGCCAGCATGCCGGAACGAACGGCGGCCCTGCGACAGACCCTGCGCGACGCGATTCAGCAGCTCGGGACAACGCCGCGCCAGGCCAAGTTGCAGCGGGCGCTGCACCATACCTACGTCCAGCCCGCGCCCACGCAGGACCAGGCGGCAGAACTGCTCGATCTTCCCTTCAGCACCTACCGGCGACACCTGAGCGCTGGCGTGGCCGCCGTGACCGAGCTGCTCTGGCAGCTCGAAGTTCGCGGGTCGAGTCAAGAGCTGAGTGTCCGGGTAATGGCATGAGGTCGCGCTTGAGCAGCGACGATGCGCGCGGGTGCTGTCGCTGCTCGCTCCTTTCCTGATCCCCAATCGTCACCACGTCCCCAAAACTGAGCACCAAACGAACATCTCTTGAACTGGAGAGCGAACATCACCTGATGTCATGCTCACAGCATGCGATGTACTCGTTCTATCCAAGGTAGGCAGTCATGTTGACAAACCTTCAGGTCGCGGAGGCGCTGATCGTCGCCTGGAACAGTGGTGACCACGAGCAGTTCGTGAATCTCTTTGCGGAGGATTACGCCGGTGTCGACGTCGCCGAACCGGGCGTCCAGCATGGCCGCGACGCGATCCGTCGTTCGGTCAGTCGCTATCGTGAAGGTTTTCCGGACCTGCATCTCAGTGCCACCGCGACGATTACCGAAGACAGCCGCGTCGCGCTCTTCTGGGTCGCGACCGGAACGCATCGTGGGCCGCTGCTGCACATTCCGCCAACCGGGCGCCCGTGCGAAGTGCGCGGCGTGTCGCTCCTCCGGATCGACGGCGGTCGCATCATCGAGGGATTTCATCTCTGGGATCTCGCCGCACTGTTGCGGGGAGTCGGGATGCTACCAGAGTTGTCGGTCGATATGGTGGGTGGCGATAAAGTACGCAATTCTTGGTAGCGTGCGGGGATTGCTGGACTGTTGGCTACTTGACTCTTGTGCTCGATAGGCATAGCTTAAGCATAGTACGTACGAAGCGTATTCCGGACATCATAGCGTTGATCTGACTGAAGTACGAGATCGGCCGAGGCCGTCCGGCATCGTGTCGCCGGCTTCAGTGTGCGTGTGGGATTTTTGTCCTGGTGGAGGGTGTAAGAGTTCGTTCGATGGTGCATAGCGAAAATGTCAGCATGAACGTGACGTCATGCGCTTCTTCGCCGTTGTACCGTTCATCTACCATGCCAGAAATCTGACCGCCGCGACTATATGCCGCGATGTTCGGAAACGAGCCGCGCGTGAGCGGGCCCCGTGGCGGGCCGCTGGAACAGACCACTGGCGACGCGATCGATTCATCGCGCCTCCGGTTGCCAGCGAGAAAGGGGGACTCCGGAGAATCGAGCACGGGTGTCATTGGATAGGACCAGTAGTAGAGGGATACACATGAAAAGAGCCGTAATGGTTCTCGGTGGGATCATGATGGGTCTCGGGCAGTTTGCATTGGTTGGGGTGGGGTTGGGTGGCACAGCGTTGGCAACGCCGTTGTGTGTGGACGCAGGGTCGAGCGGATTAACCGCCGCGGTCGTTGCCTCCGCCAGCGGACAAGTTATCACCAGTGTTGTTGACGCCACCGGCTGTGACGTCGGCATCTATATCGGCCCGAACGTGCACAATGTGATCGTCAACAACGCGACCGTTGAGAACGCGACCTATCACGGGATTCTGGCCCAGGATACCTATGGAATCATCGTCCAGAACAGCACTGTCTCGAACAACGCCGCCGGCGGCGAGAGTGAATCCTTCCCGGAGACGAAGGCGATTCAGTTTAGTGGTGTGTCGGACGGCATGATCCGCAACAACATCGTCGTAGACAATGGCGGCGGCGGGATCGCGGTGGTCGACGATGGTGAGCTTGGAACCGGCACGCCCAATTCCGGCAACCTTTCCGGAGGGAATAACAACAAGGTCGTCGGTAACGACGTCGAGAACAACCGTAATGGCTGCGGCATTGTGGTGGCGTCCTACAATCCGGGCGGCGGCGTCAGTGGTAATGTCGTCGTGAGCAACTATGTGGTTGGCAATCCGGCCGGAATCGTGATCGCGGCGGATCCGCCAGGCACCAGCGTCGCGAACAATTCGGTGATGCTCAACACGGTGTGGGGTAACCTCGGCGTGGCCGACATCGTCGTGCACAGCAACGCCCCGAACGACAATGTGAACAATACGCGCGTCCTGTTCAACAAGGTCGGTAGCTTCGACTCAGGCGATCCTGGCATCGGGATCATCGTTGGTGCGGAGGCGCCGGGTGCGGTGCTGACCGGCACGTCGGTCGTGGGAAATCACATCACCAACGAGTTCATCGGAATAGCGACAAAGGGCGTGGTCAACGTCTGGCCGATCGCCACGACCTATGACAACGTCATAAATCCAATCGGCCCGGAGCCGGTATCGGGACCGTAGTACGGATCAACCACGGTAAGCCAAACGGGGAGGCAACGCGTCTCCCCGTTTGGGGTTCTTGGTGATCGCCTCGACGGCGGTCGGCAGCCGGCGGGAGAATCCGATGACCCGCCCGACTGGTTACGGCAACGTCAGCGTGCTCCGCTCCGGATGACCACCGTGTTCGAGTGGTCCGTCGAGACAACGCGAGCCATGCTGCGAACGATTGCAGTCATCCGGTCGAGCAGAGTCGCCGCACCTCGCGTGTCGCCAGGGTCAGCAATTTGCGAGAGGCATCACACACGGTAACCGGAGGAGAACGTAGGTCGACCCGGTTGTCACTTCGGCGGCTAAACTTTAGACCGGTGAAGAGATGACATACACTGGTGAGGGGCAAGCCGGTCAGAGCCGGCAACGGCGCCACCTCCTGGGCTAGGTGTCGGATATCCGGCTACTTCTCGCCAGGATTGGTTGGTGATCGTGCGCAACTGATTGCCGGTGAGAAAGGAGGTTCCTGAGCACGGCGTGTGAGTGTCATTGTAGAGAAGGGATGTATATGCGACGAGCGATAATGCTTCTGGCCGGGATCATCATGGGCCTTGGGCAGTTTGCACTCGTTGGGGTTGGATTTAGTGGGACGGCGCTCGCGGCTCCATCGTGCGTGGACGCAGGATCGAGCGGATTCACCGCGGTAGTCGTCGCCACGAATGGACAGCACATCACCGGACCGATCGATGCGACCGGCTGTGACGTCGGTGTGTATGTCGGCCCAGATGCGCAAAACGTCGTCATCGACTCCGTGACGGTCTCCGGAGCGAACTGGCACGGGATTCTGGCGCAAGATACGTCCGGAATCATCGTCCAGAACAGCACCGTAACGAACAATGCCCCGAGCGGCGAGAGCACCGACTTCACGGAGACGAAAGCGATTCAGTTCAGCGGCGTGTCGGACGGCACGATCCGTAACAACGTCGTCATGGGCAACGGCGGTGGCGGCATCGCGGTGCTCGACGACGGTCTGATCAACACGGGAACACCAAACCGGGGCTCGCGGTCGCCGGGCAATAACAACAAGGTGCTCTGGAACGACGTCGAGAATAATACCAATGGCTGCGGCATCGTCGTGGCAGCCTACAATCCCGGCGCCGGTGTCAAGGGCAACACCGTGGCGAACAATACTGTGATCAACAATCCGGCGGGCATTGTGATCGCGGCCGATGTTCCGTTCACGACTGTTCAGTACAACACCGTGATATCGAACACGTCATGGGGGAACGGTCTTGCTGACGTGGTCGTCCACAGCAACGCGCCTGGCGATTTCGTCAGTAACAACAATGTTCTGTTCAACCAACTTGGAAGTAACAACTCCGAGGGTCAGGGGATCGGTGTCATCGTTGGCGCCGAATCACCTGGAGCGGTCCTCGTTGGAACGGCAGTGGTGGGGAATTACTTCACTAACGAGCGCATTGGTATCGCGACCAAGGGCATCAATGGGCCCGTGCAGTTCAGGAACACCTTCGACAACGTCGTGAGCGAGACCGGACCTGAACCGAGTGAATCGTAGTCAGGGTTAAATCCGGCTAACTCGAACGGGGAGGCATGGCGCCTCCCCGTCTTCGTACCTCGACGATCCTCACCTTACACTTCGTCGCCCGCGAACGCCTGGTGAATCTGATGCCACGCTTGACTCGCGGCTGCCAGGTCCTCTGCCGTCGATATTTCCCCGTAGCGATCGGCGACGTAGCGTCCGGTCAGTTCGTCCACGGAGCCAGATAGATCAACCCAGGCGATGCCCAGACGAGTGGCAAAGTCCCGCGGCGATTCGGTTGAACGGAGCCGCTGCCCCTCCCGTGCCGACAGGACGAGGAGCTTGCGATAGGCGTCACGCACGCTGACCGGCGGCGAATGCAGGTCGACCCGCTGCGCGCTCCGCCGGCCCAATCCCAGACCGGAGATGAGATCGCGCACGTCGGCTAGGAGTGAGCCGTCGGAGCGTATGGCGCCGCGCACGACCTGCACCCCCGCCCGCTCCCGCCGCCTCATCAGCAGTGTCAACACCTTCGGCATGTACCAGCGGATCAGTAGGCTCGCCACAAACGTGGCGGCGGCGATAAAGAGCGCTTCTTGCCAGAGCGGCGTGGCTTGCTGCTGCCCGTTCCGTGGCGCCGGCTGGGAAAAGAGATGGAACGGCAGCTTCGGGAAGGTGAACGTGATCCCGAGAATCCATGCGATGCCGGTGATGACGTAGAAGACGGCATAGGCCACCCCGGCAATCGCCCAGAAGGCGACGATGGCAACGGCCGTTACGGCCGAGTGCAGCCCATCGATTACCCAGTTCGCGTTGCCGCTGGCCAGCAGCACCACAAAGGCAGCCAGCAAGAAGAGCCCGGCAGCGAGGACGGTCGCGCTCGCTCGCTGCCGCTTGACTGAGCTCCCGGGCCGCCCCTCAACCACGCTCGAGACGCCCAGCGCCGATAGGAGCAGTCCACTCAGCACCATGAGCGGCGCCGCCCACCGGGCCGCGTGCTGCACCGTCGCGCGCTCCGGGCCGCTCCTCGTCAGGCTCAACAGGAGCGCCATGCCGATCAGGAGCACTCCATACCCGAGGAGCCGGTGGGCCCGGTCGGGTGAGGTCAGGTCGCTGGCGCCCGCGAGGGATGCGCCGCGTAGCCAGGCGACCACAGCGAGCAGCAGCACGACCCAGCCTTCGACGATCGTTGCCGTATGGAGTGGGAGCCCGGCCGACAGAATGAGCCAGCCGGCCGTCAAGATGAGCCAGACACCCAGGGTCGTGCGCCGGGTGAGGAGTGGCCCGTGCTCCTCCACGCCAGGGCGCGACAGCCAGTACGCCGCCAGCCCGATCACGAAGAGACCGGCGGGGTGGGGCGCGAATGTGCCGTGGCCGGCGATCGCGGCGATCAGCGGCAGCCAGAGCGCGACGGCCGCCGTCTCACCCAGGGCGATCAGCCCCGGCAGCGGCAATTCAGACCAGTTGAAGCGCGGCAGCCTTCTCACCTGACTCCTCGGGTCTCCACCGGTGCACCGTCAAGCCGGAACCATGCGGCACGTCGATCGTGGCCTCGCCGACGACCAGCAAGCTGACACCGAACCCGGAGCGCTCCAGACGCCAGAGCGTCTGAACCAACGCGTCCGACGGCGCGACCGAGATGACACTGAGGGTCGCGCCCCAGGAGAGGCGGCGCGCTTCGTCCAGCAGCATCGGGCCGATCGGCCGGATAGCGTAGGGGATAAGTTGGGCGAGGAGCTCCAGCAGGCGCATCAGCTGCACCCGCTGGCGACTTGGCGTTAGCCGAACGAAGCGTGCGCCGCCCAGCAGTGGCGCGTTCGAGACCAGCCCCACTTCTCGCTCGCCGTCCACCCCAAAGGCCGCCAGGGACGCCGCCGCCGAGATGGCCCACTCCCGGTTGGATTTGTCGACCTCGTCGTCCGGCAGGACGTCGCCAACCAGATCGAGAAAGATCGCCAGCGATGCCGTAGCGCCGCGCTCGAAGGTCTTCGACTGCAGCCGGTCGCTACGGGCGGATGCACGCCAGTGGATCGACTGGGGCGGATCGCCCGGAATGTAGGGTCGTGTGCCGAGAAAGCGGAGCGGGTCGTCCGGCACGGGGCGTGACGGAGGAGACTCGCCGAACGGTTGGGCGGCTGGAAGTCCAAAGTGCGTCACCGGTAGCACGCGCGGGTAGACCAGCAGGTCGTCGGTCCTGGGCACGTCAGCCTGGCGCACGGCGAAGCCGAACGGATCGCCGGTGGAGAGAGCGGCCGGGCCGAAGCGGTAGACGCCGCGTTGCGGGCACGTGAAGCGGCAGCGCTGCTCGACCCGCTCGTAAGGCCAGGCAGAGACGAGTCCGTCGAAGCGTTGGCGGTTCGGTTCCTTCGATGCGGTCAGCTCCAGCTCGCCGTAGTCGAGTCCGTCAGGAAAGCTGTCGTTCAGGTTTAGCCAGGGAAGGGGCAGCGGCTTGCGGTTTTCGAGGATCAGCGCGAGCTCGACCTCATCGCCCGGAAAGGCGCGCGAGGGCTCCAGTCTGCGCTCGAAGTGGATGCGCCGCAGCCCGTATCGCTGCCAGATGAGCGCCGCGCCGAGCGCGAGGGCGGGCGTGGCGACCAGCAGCGCCAGTAGAACCTGCCCGGCCGCCAGTGCCAGGATCGCCAGCACGACAGTGACGCCGAACCAGAACCCGACGTCGCGCCCGCGTTCCTCGTCACCGAGCGAACGGGGCTCAATCATGCGTGACCGGCTCTTCCGGCAGGATCAGATCCTCCTCGACCGGCACGGGGACGTTGCCAACGAGATCCGCGAGCACGTCCGTCTTGGTCTTACCGAGCAGTTCGATGCGCGAGGCGAGGATAATCCGGTGGCTCAGGACCGGCACCGCCAGATCGCGCACGTCGTCCGGCATCACGAAGTCGCGTCCGTCGAGCAGGGCCTGAGCTTGAGCGGCTCGCGCCAGCGCCAGGGAAGCTCGTGGGCTGGCGCCCAGCTCGATCGTCTCGGTCTCACGCGTGGCGCGCACGATCGCCAGCAGGTAGCGGTCGACCGCGCCGCCGACGTGAACCCGCCGAACTGCCCCGATCAGTCGCTCGACCTCCTCTGGTGACGTGACGGCCGCCACGTCGGCGACCGGGTCGTGCTGGCGGAAGCGCTGGAGCATCGCCAGTTCGTCGTCGCTCTCCGGGTAGCCGACCGCGGTACTGAGAAAGAAGCGATCGAGCTGGGCTTCTGGAAGCGGAAACGTGCCGGCCAGTTCGACCGGGTTTTGCGTGGCGACGACCAGGAATGGGCGCGGCAGTGGGTAGGTGGTTCGCTCGATCGAGACCTGCCGCTCCTCCATCGATTCGAGCAGTGCGGCCTGGGTGCGTGGCCCGGCGCGGTTCAGCTCGTCGGCCAGCACGATGTTGGCGAAGACCGGACCGGGGTGGAAGGTGAAGCGGCCCTGCTGCTGCTCGTAGACCAGCGAGCCGGTGATGTCGGACGGCAGCAGATCGGGCGTGAACTGCACGCGATGAAACGTGCCGCCAAGGGCCAGTGCCAGCGAGCGCGCCAGCTTGGTCTTGCCGGTGCCGGGGATGTCCTCGATCAGGACGTGACCTTCAGCCAGCAGCGCGATCAGCAGCCGGTCGATCACCCGTCCCTTGCCGACGATTACCCGCTCGACCTGCTCCCGAATTCGGTTCAGGATCGCTCGTGCGGCGTCGACTTCACCTGGGCTCAATCGGTCACCGTGCGCTGGTTCAATCGTCATGGCGCTCCCTCTTCAGTACTCGACCATCGTGATCATGTCCCGGCACGTGTGAACCCCTGTAACCCTGAGGCCGCCCCCTGTCATCCTGAGCGGAGCGCAGCGGAGTCGAAGGATCTCCGCGTCGTGTTGTGGTCGTTCGCGCAGTAAGAGATCCTTCGCGCGGCGCAGGTACCCAGGTGGTTCAGGGTGACAAGAATAAGAGCGTCGCTATCTCTGTTATTCCGCACGCCGCGCGAAGGATCTCTCATTCCGTACTCGAAGCACTCTGCTGTCTCGGAGACCTGGAGCAGGTTGCCGAATGGTTGACGATCGTCCCAATAATCCGTAGGGGAGTCGGGTACCCTCTGGGTGCTGTGCTCCCGAGATCGATGGTTGGCAATCTACGCGGGAGCACACCAGGTGCTCCCCTACAAACGAATCACTCCCCTACAACGATCAATCGTGGCGCAGCCGTAGTGCAACGTGCTCGAACATCTCACCTGTGTTTCGCTACTCGCATGACAGGGATAGACACATTGCCATCTCTCCCGTGGTCGCTTCGTCAGCGTGCCAGAT
The DNA here is from genome assembly GCA_963728335.1 of uncultured Chloroflexia bacterium. Classification (GTDB taxonomy): domain Bacteria; phylum Chloroflexota; class Chloroflexia; order Thermomicrobiales; family Thermomicrobiaceae; genus CALAGB01. Next base: position 238,817 of record CAVSJP010000001.1, on the reverse strand, counting down.
GGTCGATCTGCTTTTGTTTCCCCTGACTGTCTACTTCATACCAGATTTCGTTGGTGGACACCCAGATCGGATACGAGACCGTGCCCGAATCGGTTTGGATCTGCTGCGTGTCACGCCCGTCGAAGGACATGATCGACAGATCGCCCTTGATGGCCGCTACCAGCTGTGTTCCATCGGGCGACCAACTCATGCCGTCGCCGGAGGTTCCTCGGGCCAGTTCGAGCGACTGCGTCAGATCGGTACTGCCGCTTACCGAGATCGAGTCGAACGCATCCCGCGCCGGATTCGACCCCGTGTAATGTCGCAGCCGGAAAGCCACCTGGTTGCCGTCTGGCGAGCGACGTACCTCCTGCAGCGTGATCCCCGTCTCGTTCCCGTTGGGGTGCCAGGTGAGGAGCGCGTCCACCTGGGAGGAACCGTTGTCCGTGGCTGTCAGCCGTCGCAGCGACACGTGTTGTGGCAGGCCGCCCGACCAGCTGTCCGGCTCAGCGAAGAGGAGCGTGTCGTTTGCGGCCCAGGTCGAGATCAGCGGCGGATCGATCTTCCGGTCGTCCGGCAACACCCAGCTGGCGGCGACGTGTGGCGGCTGCTGATATCCACCCGTCCAGAGTATGACGTCTCCCCCATCGACCACGAAGAAGCTGTAGTGGAGGCCGTCCGGCGACAGCATCGGCATGCGGTACGTCGCGGTGGTGCCGTTGCCGAGCTGTGCCGGGTCGAAGTCGACCGGCACCAGGCCGCCGCCGACGTTGGCTCGTCCGAAGAGCTCAATCCGGCTCGTGGAGTCGCCATCCACCATGTGGTGAATCACGCCGATCGCGCCGCTCCCATCCGGCAGCCAGCTGGCGTCGATCGGAGCACCCGCAATCGTTGCTGGTCCCGCCACTACGGGAGTCTCCATTGAATAGTCATAGGTCTGGTCGAAGACCAGAACGGCCGAGCCATGCGGGCTCACGCGGCTGTAGCTCATAATCTGGGACGTGTTCTGGGCGGTCTTCACGGCACTCTGGATTTGAAACGGGTTCGATGTGTGCGTGCCAGTCGCGACGCGCGACGGCAGCGCGTCCGCCGGAAGCCAGGCGAGCGGCGTGAGTCCGGCGAACTCGTCGGCGAGCCCGCCAAGCGCCTGTCCCTGACCATCAAAGGCCAGCCTGACGTAGGAATTGACGCTCGTCAGCGTGCTCCCCTGCTGTGGATGGGGCAGGTAGAAAGGCTGCAGTGCGGTTGCTGCCACCGTCGTGCCGTCGGGAGACCAGACCGGTTGCCAATCGATCGGTAGTCCGACCGCGAACACGCCGGAATCTACCAGCTTATGTCGCGTTCCGCCCGCCAGCGGCATCTCCCAGAAGACCAGCGGAAACTCCACTGGCTCGGGCGCGATCTCGCCATAGACGACCTGTCGCCCATCTGGCGAGACGCTTAGCACGGAGTAGAGGACACGCTCGGTGCCCGGCTGGGACGTCGTCGCGTTCGGCACGAACTGGTCCTGTGCGGGGAGATCGGTAAGCGACGTCACGTTTCCCTTCAAGTCGACCACATCGATGCTCCCGGCTGTATCCGTGCTGTCTGTCGTGGGTGAAAAGAAGACAACGCGCCGGCTGTCGGGAGTCCAGACGACCGAGAGGATGATTGATCCGTGGAACGTCGAAACCGGAGCGCCGAACTGGCCGTCCACGACCGGACGAATCTCGAGGCCATCCGTGGTTGGCCCCTCCACCGCCACATACTTGCCGTCGGGCGAGGCGGAGACCATGTTGATCGCGCCGGTCAGCACCGCTCGTTGCGCGCCGGTCCGAACGTCGATCGAGAGGACCTGCTCCTCTTTGGCGAGCCGCGTCTGGAAATCGGTCGACGACTCGCTCCCGCGTGGTTGTGGGACTTGCTCCATCATGAAGTGCTGGTCATCCAGCCAGCCGAGCGGCGAATTCGATACTGCGACTGAGGCGAACTGCCACTCGTGAAGGAACGTTCCATCGATCCGGTAGATCCGCAGCGACGACCGGCCGCCGTTGTTCGGTTCGGATATGGCGAGGGCGATCAAGGTGTGATCCGGTGAGAGTGAGACGGACGTGCTGTAGTTGGGCTCGCCAGGCACCAGGAGCCTGCGCTCACCGGTGGTTAAGTTGACCGCGTCGACATCTCCAGGCTGCGACGTCTCGAGCAGCCAGCCGCTGAAGCGTGGGGCGGGCCGATTCGTGGCCAGGAGTGGCACCGGCGAATCCGAGCGGTGCAGCAGCCGGTACGACCCGGCGAGCGCCAGTGCCACGACGATGAGCGCGAGTAATGCCACTCCTCCGGAGAAGAGCAGTGGGCCGAGCCAGACGGCGCGGCGCGGCGCCCGTAGCCTAACCTGGTCTGCCAGGCTGCTCTGCTCCCGGTTGACGGCGGCGAGGAGGGCATCGTCCGACTGGCGGGCGTGCTCGAGTGCGAGCTGGCAGCGACCGCATGTCTCCAGGTGCTGCAAGAACTCGAGTCGCTCCGAGCGGTCCAGATGCGGGTCGCGGTGTCGCCCGATCTGGCTTGCGAATGACGGACACGGACAGACGTGCTGTGGATCGATCTCCTGCCGGGCACGCTGCAGGGCCAGACCGATGTCGTCCGGTGACAGCTGAAACAGGCGTGCAAGCGAGGCCACGTCGAGACTTAGCCCGAGATGCAGTGCGAGCGACAGGGCCGGAACGGCCGGCAACGTCCGGCGCGGATGGAGCGGCACGGAGGCCGAGGGCCTCCCCGAAAACGGAACGCCAGCGCGCCGTCGAGTAGATCAATCGGGCCAGCCGCACCAACGGTCTGAGGGCCTCGACCGGGTCCTCCGCGTTCATTGCGTATCTCGCCGCCACCGCGTCCGCCTGTTCCGGCGTGAAGCAGAGGCGTAAAGACGCACGCAGGCGGCCGGGGGAGATTGGTGGGTTCGTCGTCACGAGGAGCCCTCGACCCGCCTACCTACCCCACACAGCGCCATCCGCCTACTGGCCCACCGATCTCGCCGCGTTCTTACGCAAAGAAGGGCAAGCATACGATCGCGGCCACTGCCATCGGGGCGACGTGCCAGAGCCAGGCGGAACCGCCACTGTCGAGCTGATTTCGGAGGACCTCCGGAACGTCTGCGAGATCGTAGAGGGCATAGGTGCGCGTGTACGGATTAGGCGTCCGGAAGAAGGCGACGAGGCCAGCCACGCCCATGATCCCGATGACCAGGATCATAAAGGCCAGCGCGGCAGCGTTGAGTTGACCCCAGAGCGGACCGGCCAGCCAGGTGTAGATGGCGGCGCCGGCCACGGCCAGCACGGAGTAGACGAGGCCAAACCCCATGTTCTTGAGCAGGGTCTTGCTCAAGCGCCGCATATCGTATTTCACCTCGCCCCCAATCACACAAAGGTCGCATCCTCAATTCAGTGATTCTGACTGATTATGGCATCTTGACCTGAACTGTGCCCGCCGGATTCGAGATCGACTGGTTGCCCTGGCGGCTGTCGATCTGAACGCTCCACTGGCCAACCTGGTCGAACGTGAGCGTGCCCTCGTAGCGCCCATGTCCGGCCGGGTGCAGGGTGAGTGAGGTCATCACGCCGGCCTGACCAGAGCCACCGATACCGAGGAAGAAGGCGGCGTCGATCGGTATTGGCGTTCCGTCTATCATGTCGACGCCGTCGGGTAATGACGTACCGCGCTCCGCATCCACGAACGCGACCCGGACCGTCGTCTCCGTTGCCGGTTACTGGTTGCGCCGGATCGGTCGTGAGTTTGAGCAGGTAACGACGGCCATCGGTGCCCGGGAAGGCGGCTTGCACGGTGACCGCGTTGGCCAAGGTGGCACGGCTCCCAGGAGCGTTGTCGCGGGTCGCATCGACCCGGAGCGACCAGACCTCGGGATCCTTCAGCATGGCGCTACCTCGATAATGGCCGTATCCGACCTGCTGCAGCGGGATCGACCACGCCGCCGTGCCGATCTGGCCGTGGTAGAAGGTGGCGGTCACCTGTGCCGGCGGATCGAATTGCACGCCTTTCTGACCCTTGCTGACCGGCTGACCGGAGCGGGGATCGACGAACCGAGCATCGACCGTCACCGAGTCACCGGAAACGATGCTGGTTCGATCGAGCGACACGTCGAGCTGAGCCAGGGGCGTGCTGGGGCCGAGACGACGGCGCTCGGCGTTCCAGGTACCTTACCGTAGCGTTCGAGATAGAGCTGGCGCAGCGAGGAGACGTAGCCGGGCATTGTTCGCTCGACCTGGCTTTCGACGCCGGTGCGGGTATCGAGCACGGTGAGCGTCCATCTGCCCGGAGCTGTCGGATGTCTGACGTAGAGGGTGTACGCCGTCGCTGCCCAGCTGCAGGAAGTTGACCTGCGTGCTCGGCAGCCAATGGTCGACGACCTGCCAGGTTGAGGTATCGATGGCCATGATGCCAGTCGGCATGGCCTCGTACCCGCTCCCCTGTACCCCTACCGCATAGAGCCGCGTGCCGTCCGGCGAGAGCTGCATATCGCCGGAAAAGTAGAACTTGGCGGCTGCCTGCTGCACGACCAACCCGCGCAGTGCGCCGATGATACGCGCCAGGAGCGATGGGCCCGATGCGGTCAGCCCGGAGACCGGCACCACCTGCTTGATCGAGCGGGATTCCACGTCGACGATCGCCACCTCGCCGGTCGTTGGCGAGAGCACGTAGAGGGTGCGGCCATCGGGCGTGATCGCCTCTTCGTGATCGACGATCCCGTCGGCGTTTGTGAAGGGAGAGCGCCAGCGACGGCAACAGCGTGCCCGTATCGAGATCGAAGAATTGTATGGAGAGCCTGCTGTCCGTGGTCGGCGCCCAGGCGCCGACCGTTGTAGAGCGTGCGCCCGTCGGGAGCGATCCGGCCGGTCGGAAAGTAGCGCTCGCCGTCCGGCGCCGTCAGTTCGTGCCGGTTCTCCACCTGCCCGTCCGAGGCGCGGACGCGAAGGTAGACCGGGGGCGTCGTCTGGAAGCCGAGTTGAGTCCATCGTCAGGTCGAGGAGGTAGAGCGTCCCGCCGTCCTGCGAGGCGTAGATCGAGCGCCGCTGGCGGCGTTCGTCTCCTCGCGCGGGATCGACCAACGCGAGACCTCGTTCCCACTGTCGCGAGTCGAGACCGACGACCGTGATCGGGTCGATGCGTGTTCCATACTTCCGGAATGACGTAGACCCGATTATCCGTCACCGCGATGCTGGCGCCCGCGGACGACAGGTTGCTCCGCGTGAGCGTCGACGTTGGCAAGGTGCCCACGTCGGTCTGCCATTGTTGCCGGAGCGTTTCGCTGTCCAGCGCGATCACCGCCACATGGATTGAATCTCCGTCGCGTGTCACGCGGTAGCTGACGAGCTGTCGACCGTCCGGCGCGATCACCGGGCGGACTGCCATTCTGGAGTACGGGCTGAAACGCGCTCCCTCCAGGAACGTAGGCCCAGAGAGTCGACGTCGTCGAGGCCTGGTCGAACGAGGTCGCCAATGAGCGTGTCAGGCAGGTTGATCGGCGTCGAGGCGCCGGTCTGGCTCTGGTGCGCGGTCTGGGTCTCGAACAGCACGGTTAGCAGGCCGGTCACCAGCACCAGCGCCAGAATGGCTGCCGCCATCTGGGCCATCTGGCGCGCGACGTGACGGCGACGAGAGTGAGCCGGCGCGTCTCCCGGCAGAGCGAGTGGGACTGGCCCGTCGGCTGCCGTTCCGTTCGGCGGATCCCGGTCGGCTCGACGATCATGTGAGCCGGAATGGTGGGTGTCTGAGATCGTAATTCGCGCGCCAGGTAGCTGACCGCCTGCCCTGCCCAGTTCTCGTCAGGCAGGTCGGCATGTCGAAGCTGACGAACTCGGATCACGGCATCAAGGAGCCCGGCCATCTCCGGATCCGTAGTCGCACTCTCGAGCGAGGCGTCGCCTGCGTTCAGGGCGTCGATCAAGCGGTCCAACTCGTCGATGTGGGGCGTCATGGTCGGGACTCCTTGTCGAATTCAGCACGCAGGGCAACGATGGCGCGATGTTGGATCACGCGTACGGCACCGGGGCTTCGCCGCATCAACATGGCGACCTCATCAGTCGGTCGTTCCTCCAGGATTCGCAAGCGAATGACAGTCTGGTAGTCGTCCGGCAGCCGGGACAGCACGTCGTGCACGTAGGTCAGTTCGTGCGCGGCTATGACTATGTCATCCACGTCGCCGTCTCCGACCAGTTCGACCTGGTTCAGCGACATGGAGTGCCGAGACCGGTTGGCGCCAGCGATCGCGGATCAGGTTGCGGGCGATCGTCTTGAGATAGGCGCGAAAGGGGATGCCGCGCTGCTGAAACTGGTCCAGATGCCGCAGCGCGCGAAGAAAGGCTTCTTGCGTCACATCCTGGGCGTCACTGCGGTCACGCAGGGCGGAGTACGCCAGCCCGAAGACGGGCTGCCACTCTCGCCGAAAGAGTTCGTCGAGGGCCTCCACGTCGCCATGTTGCGCCCGTTCGAGCAGCGGGTCCTTGCGCATCTGACTCCCCCCTTATCAGCAACAACGGGAGGATTGACCGTTCGTTACACAACCACCGAGTCGGACGATGTGGAATGACGTTCGCGGCGCTCGTTCCGGAACAATTGACGCGGTCCAATTACGCCCGATCGATGGCATTTGACGAGTTGTTTGGGAGATCGGCCGCGTTCGCCCGGTAAGAATGGTGGTGGACGAATTCGTTCGAGAATTGGTGGCGTTCACACGGGGTCAATGGTGGTTGACGAATAAACCCGGTGCTTGGCCGCGTGCGCCCGGGAGTAATGGTCATTGACGAATTGATTCGGTGCTTGGCCGCGTACGCCCGGGAGTAAACTCTCCGGGCTACCGGTAACGAAGTCCACTAAAGGGACTCACTGTTGTCGTGATGTTCGCCATTGCGTGATCGTGTTGGTGCCAAATCGGTCACTGAAGCTCAGTCCCTTCAGTGGACTTCGCTTTTGTAGCGCGGCGGCTTTAGCCCCGCGTGAACGGACACGCAGGTACCGAATCAATTCGTCAATGACCATAAGCGTCCGTGCCATGTTGTACGAAGTCCACTAAAGGGACTGAGTTTCCTGATGCGCAAACTCTATTGCCCCTCTTTGCCGGTTTGGGCAGTTGCATCTCAGCCCCTTCAGTGGGCTTGGTGTCCGGTGTGTTTACTCCCGGGCGCACGCGGCCAAGCACGAATCAATTCGTCAATGACCATTACTCCCGGGCGAACGTGGCCGATAGCCGAACGTATTCTTCTAACCACACGATTGTCGGGCGAGGTGGACGCGGTACCGCACAACATCGCGACCCACCGGTTCAACCCATCAACTCCCCTGGGCGATCATCGAGGCGATCATGTGTTCGATGTCCTGCGCACTGGCTGGATTGCTGATCAGTGCTGTCAGCATGATGGTCGTTGTGCCCTGTTTCCAGACGTAGGTCACGCTGCTGTTGCCGTGTTGATCCGGAACTTTGATTCGTGTCACGGAAGTGCCGCCGATGGCGACGGCGGACATGGCTGTCGAGGACGCTCCGGAGCCGCTGCTCCCGGGTGGCGTCAAGTCCAGGCTCGTCTCCTCGATGTCGACGTTCAAGCCATTGTTGCCAGCGGCGGGATAGGAGAGGTTGGCGCCCGTCGGAGTGCCAGTTGGGCTGCCGACCGGAGGAACCGGTGGAATCATGATCGTCAGTCCGTCTTCGTCAAGCGATGGCGGGATGAAGGTTGGCTTGATCAACGTGAACGGCGTGAGCTGTTGGGCCTGAGCAAATGTCAGCTTGTAATAACCACCGTCTGCAGCGGGCGACGGAATGGCCGGTGCCGTCGCCGCCGTTTGGGACTGCGTGGTGGCCCTGCTGTCTGAAACCGAGGTGGACGTCGGTGATTGTGGCGGCAGGCTCGCCGGCACGAACGCGAAGCTCCAGTCGCCGCTGATGACCTTGCCAGGCGGGCGGGCGGGCGGCACGGTGTCGAAGCGGACTCGTTGTACCGTCACCGTGACCGGCCGGTCGGCTGCCTCGCTCAAGACGAACGGGATCGTCTCCAGGTATCCGGTAATGTCCAGCGTGGGTTGGGGCGTCGGTGACGGCGCTGGCGGCGGGGGCTTGAATCCGGGCGGTACCAGTGGCTGAATCCCCTGCGCCACCTGGTTCCGTGAATCCCACCGCAGCCCGGTTCCCTGGACGTCGTTCTCGGGCCCAAGAATCCCCGCGATCTCTCCGCCGCCACCGACGGTCCACATGTTGGGCTGATTCGGATCCGCAGACTCGATCTTGAACGTGAGCACGAGCTGATTGCCGCTCCGTGCTCCTGAGATGAGCGTGATGCGTAAGCCAGACGCAGAAGCCGTCTGTGGCAACGGGCCGGGAGCCGGAGAAGCGTTTGTAGCCTGTAGTGGGGTAGCAGCGGCGCTGGCGAAGGCCGCTCCTCCGGAGTTGCCGATGGGCGGAGTGGTGGATCCGTTGCCACAGGCGCTGAGCAGCAGCACGACGGTGCCGATCCCGGCCAGGGAGCCGAAGCGCCATCGGCCGACGCTTCGTCCCGCTGCGAACGTGGCGGCCCGGCCTTTGGACTTCCCCAGCATGGTTCGTGGCTTTCTGTTGCGCGAGCTTGGCAGCTTTCGACGATGTTATCGCAAGACGACATTTCACGCAGTTCTACAATAGCACGTCGCCATCTACGGTCAAATTGCGCTCATAGATGCATGTTGAGCACGATGATCTCGGTAAAGTTCCGGCTGTCATGTCATCATGGCTCCGGACGTTCGCAGGTGATGGACGATCCCGGCACGCGCTGGTCCGGCGGCAGGCAGCCGTACGGGTAGACGTAGACCGTAAAATCCAGGCTCTGCTGCCCAGCTTCGGCATGAAGTTGCCAGCAGCCCGAACTCGGGAATTCGATCTCGGTGGGATAGACGGTGCTGAGACTTTGGCTGAGATCGGTCTCGTTGCCCAGTGTCTGGTCGGGCTGATCGAGGTTGTATCCGGCGATTCTCAGCGGCGCGCGTTGAGCCAGGTCCCAGCGAAAGTCGTTGCTGACTCCCACCGTGCCGCCATCAAGCGACGCGAAAAGCGGCTCCGAATTACTCGTCGCCATTAGGCCGTCACCGCTCCACCAACGACGATTGAGCCCCCACCGATCTGCCCGGGGTGCGCTCGGCGTCGTGATCTTGCAGGCGGACGGAATCGGGAACGGGCGTGCTATGGCCGTGGGAGTTTCGGCTGGCGTCCCCTGGTCGCTCGCGATAATCGCACTCACGTCGAACCAGATATCTCCGGTGTTGTTGCCGGAACTGGCTTGCACGTCCCAGCAGCCCGAGTGCGGAAACTCGAATCCGGCGCCCCACTCGCTGCCGAGTCGTGCCCAGTTCGAGCCCATGTGCGGCTCCGGACCCCAGATTGGCCCGAGTCGATTGCCGTCAGTGTCTTCGGCGATCAATTGCAGGTTTCCACCCACGTCGCCGCTCATCTTCCAGATGATCTTGGTGCCCTCGTTGGCGGGCAGCGGCACACCGCCCTCGACCAGCGCCCAGAATTCGCCACTTCGTGCCGAGCCCTGGATCTCCGGAAGGCCGTTGGCCGTGCCGTTCCACGGTTGGCTGGGCGAAGCATTGCAGGATTGGTCGGTATGCACGACTGGCGTCGCTGGCGGCGAGGTTGGCGTGGTCGTGGCCTCAGTCGTCGCCGGAAATGTCGTGGCAGTGACTACGGTTGGAGCTAACGTGGTCGTTGTTACGATCGCGGTCGTAGATGCGCTGGTGGCAGCCGCAGTCGTCGTCGTATTCGTCCCGGCCCGGCAGGATGCCAGCACGACCAACAACCCTAGACTCAGAACGAGCCGAATTCGGTCCCCGTCGTAGCTGTTCCTCATTGAGACTCCATCTGTACCACCACTGAGCCCACTTCCGCCCCGTTCTGCTCGACCGAGAGGCGGTAGATGCCTGGCCTGGGGAAGAGGATGTAACCAGCATAATCACCAAACGCCAGAATGTTCACCACCGGGTCGCCGCGCTGGCTCAGCTCCGCCTCGCTCACCGGTTGCCCGGTGAAGCCACACGTCCCGTTCGATACGTAGCAGAAATGGAGTTGCTGGCCCGTCGCACAATCGCTCCCGCTCAGCTCGACAGGATCATGCAGCGGCGTTTCCTGGTGGATGAGTATCTTGGTTGGAAATCCAGGGATGAATCCAGAAATCACCGCCTTCCCTGCTTGCGACTGATCGAAGCCTGAAAACCAAAGCGGACCGGCGTGCGCCAGCCCATGGTTGCCAAAATTGGGATTTGGCTCGAGATCGCTGACGTTGGAGCAGGTTGCGTTCGAGGCGTTAGATGTTCCGGGTGTCACACTCGCTGCCGGCGTAGCCGCAGCAGGCGGCGTGACCGGTTGCGAGAAGACCTCGAACCACATGTCGCCGGTGACGTCACCGGCCTGCGCGTGCGCGTGCCAGCATCCGGAGTGGGGGAAGAGGACGCTGGTGCGCCATTCCTTTCCCGGGCGCGGCCAATTGACCGAGGTGTTGGAGTCCGGGCCGGTGGTCGGGCCGATCTGCAGCCCTGAGCTGTCGGTGAAGGTGAGCTGCAGCGCAGCGTCACTTTCGATCTTCCAGGTGAACTGAACGTTCTGCTGCGCGTAGATCGGCATCGGCTGATAGAGAAGCGCCCAGAACTGTCCCGATGAGGTGACGCCCCGAAATTCGACATTTACGTCGGTCGGAGTGGCGCTCGACGGTCCGAAGGAGGTAGCGCGACACTGCTGGTCTGTGTGGGTCAGGCCGTCGGGGCCGGGTGCCGGCGTGGTGGTCGCCGTCGGATTTGGTGCCTGGGTGAACTGCACTGACGAGAGGTCATTGACCCACACGACGAAGCTGAGCGTGTGACTCTGATAGGTCCCGCTGATCCGCCAGCAACCGGTCGTCGGGAAGCTGATGCCGGTCAGCATGCCACCCGCGCCGTTCGTGGCTTGATCGACGGTAAGGGCCGGAGCGGTGCGGTCGAGCCGCTCTCCGGTGATGTTCAGAGCTGGTATCGGCTCCGCCGCCCAACCGTAGTTCCTCGACCACCAGAAGACCTTCATACTACCCGCCCAGACGCCGTCCAGCGGCAGGCCGGTGTAGAGATTGTTCGTGCCGTACCAGTAGTCGCCATAGATCGGATTGGACGGGTCGGATGAATCGCCGCTGGGCTTGAAGAGTGGCAGAGTCGGCAGTGTCACCGGGCAGGTGCGCGGGATGTAGGGTGCCGCGTCGTAGGCAACGATGAAGTGCTCCGGCACGGCCGGAGCCGAGGCGCAGGCGACTGGCAAGCCATCCCGCTGGGCATAGGCGACGACCGTCAGCGCCTGGTGCGTCTTCTCGGCCGGGATCAGCTCGGGCCATCCAGAGCTGAGGAATGATGGGACGATATCTTGCTTTTCCAGGTCCGGCTCGCTCGTGGTCGCCACAGCATCGCAGCTCTGAGCACCGACGACGTGCCAGTTGAGGCCATCCTTGGAATTGTCGCTAAAGGCCGTGAGCCGGATATTGCCGGTCGGCATAATCTGCATGTTCACGGACGCCGTGCCGTTCATCCCCGCCCTCGTCGCGACCGGAACCGAGAGCTTGCCGTCGCTCGGCCAGTTGGTAATGTGCGACGTGGTCTGCCCGAACCCGGTAGCGGTCTCCTCGACTGTCGGTGCGGCACTAGTCGTCGGAGTGCCGACTGCCGCGATGGGCAGGTTGTCGCGGCCGTTCCCTCCATGATTGTTGAGCACCACCGCCATGACCGCCGCTACGAGCAGAACGGCGACGCTCGCGGCTAGCAGGCGCGTGCCGTTCCCAAACCGGCCGCGGCGCTCATCGGTACTCCAGACGTAGACCGACGAGACTTCGCTACGGTGTCCGCTGCCTTCGGAACCGTTGCGCAGTGAGCTCATTCCCGGTGTGGCTGGGGTGATGCGGCTGCGTATGGCGGGCCAGAGGTTCGTCTCGCCGTCCGGCACTTCCCGGCGGGCGATACGGTGAAGCTCGCGACTGAGCTGCTTGGCGTTCATCCTTGGCGCTCCCTGGGTTCGACATTGACACTCGGAAGATCGGAGAGATGCAGGATTCGGCGCAGGCCCTTTCGGGCTGCATGCAGTCGCCAGCGGATTGTGCCGGGCGAGCTCCGCAACCGGTCCGCCACCTCACGGTCGGACAGCCCGGCGTAGTAGCGCAATACGATCACGGCGCGCTGGGCGGGCGGCAGGTATTGAAGGGCTGACGTGATCGAGTCGAACTGCTCCAGCGTCGCCAGGATCTCCTCCGGCCCGGGCGCTTCGTCCTTGAGCCGGTCGAGATACGCGGCGTCGGGCGGGATGTGGCGCGACGATCGCTGGGCGGCGCGGACGGCGTCGTTGCTGACGATGCGGAAGAACCAGGGAGCGAACGGGCGCTCCGGATCGAACTGCTCGATCCGCTCGTAGACCCGCACGAAGGCGCTCTGGACCACGTCCTCGGCCAGTGACCGGTCGCGCGTGATCAGATCGGCGATCCGCGTCGCCTCGGTCTGATAGAGCCGGACCAGGACCTCCAGGCCGCCGATGTCGTCCCGCTGCAGCCGGGCGATCGCCTCACGCTCGTCCAATTCAACCCCCTTACTTCTTCTATACATCAAGGGGTGAATCTGTTGGGATTTCGTATGCGTAGATAGCGTTAGACGTAGCGTAGCAGATCGTCATCGTATGCCTCGGTTGGAGAGATCGCGGCCTCATGCGATTATTTCTCCATCGGGAACTTCCTGTCGCCCGCGGTCGTCATCTCTCTGCGAGGGGCCGACAAACCGGTCCCCGATTTGAGAGCGGAGAATTCAGTGCCCAGCATTTGTCGACCAGCTATGCGAAGAGCATACGTGATCGTGCTGCTCGGTATGGTGACCCTGCTGAGCGCCTGCGGCGCGCCCGCACCGACGCCAGTCGCAGAGTCAGGGTCGGCTGCCAGTCCGACCTACGATCCCAACGAGTTCGACCTGACGCCGGTCCTTCCACTCGCGACGAAGTGGCCGCAGCAAACGCCCATGCCGGAACCGACTCAGGATCCGGAGGCTGGGCTCGGGTACTCGATCATTGCCGATTTCGCCCCACCCCCGACCCCAGAGGAATTCGCGACCTGGTATGGGATGTACGTCATGGGGATCGTCACCGAGGTTCTTCCAGCGCAGTGGTCAACGACGGACGGCAAACGCCCACCAGGTGCCACTCAGATGGACCTGGGAACCGATGCGTACGCCATCATCACACCTGCCGTGGTCAAGCTCGATGAACCGCCCTTACTCAATCGGTACGGGATCGACCTCTCATCCGGTACGATCGTGGTCGCTGCGTTCGGCGGTAAAGTTGGCAAGGACGGCATAGATATCAACGATCCCTCGCAGCACCTCTGGGTGGGAGAGCACATGCTTTTTGGAGTGAGCGATGGTCCCTACATGGGGACGACCCTGCACGTCCCCTATTGGACCCCCGCGGGGCCAGCCTGGACGCTCGGAACGGTCTACTGGTTGGAGTCCGACGGCCTTGCGCTGGCCGCCATTCCGAACGCCATTCCGGTCGAGACACAGGACCTGGTCCAGGCAATCAAGGCTGCCGCTCAGGCGAACCCGTGAGGTGAACCGCGATCGAACCGGTGTACAATGCACGTACGATCGGTGCGAAGGTGAGGTTGCATTGTGCGTCAGTTTCTCCGTGGCTTCTCGACCCTCAGGTCGTTCACTCTCGTCTACCTCGTTCCGCCGCCGCTCGTCGCTCTGATTCGTTGGGCGATCACCGGCAATATGCATCCCGGCGCGATGGATGGGCTCTACGTGCTCGTTGGCGTCTTGACGATGCATGCGTTGCTGCGCCGCCGGTTCGGCTCCGAGGAGATGCCGTCGATCTGAGAGCGAGCGGGTGGAACGCACTACGGCGCGGCCCCTGGGGATGAGTTCAGATACGGATGCGGCCGGTCACGCGGGGCTAAAGCCGCCGCGCTACAAAACCGAAGTCCACTGAAGGGACTGAGAAGGCATTGCCGATTCAGTCGTGGAGCGCTTGTCTACTCGCGATTATCGTGAACAATTTAGTCCCTTTAGTGGACTTCGTCTTGGTAGCTCCGGAATTATGGTGGTTGACGAATTGATTCGGTACCTGCGTGTCCGTTCACGCGGGGCTGAAACGCTTGGTGCGCATTCGGAGGGTATTACCAATCGATCAGATCAGCGATCGCCAGGAGCGGACGGCCCAACAGGTGATTGAGTCCGCAGCAGAAGTTGTGCAGCGCGACCTTGGCCGCCAGCCGCGCCTGGAAGCCATCGAGGGCATGCGGCCGTTCGGTGGCCAGCCGGAAGGGGGTCAGCAGGCGATCCTGGACCGTCTCAATGATCTGGCGCCAGGCGGCGACTTGGCGGCGCACGACCGTGGGCCAGCGCTCACGGCTGTCCCGCTGCGGCGAGGCCCAGACGATGGCCCCGTAGTCGGTGGACCAATGCTCGATCCAGGTCCGGCCAGCGAAGCCGGTATCGGCCAGATACTCGCCGCTGACGGGCTGACCGATGCTTGCCAGTTCGGCCTGGGGGTGCTGGCGCAGGGCCAAGAACGTGTCGGCCAGATGGCGATCATTGCTGGACGCTGGGCCGAAGCCGAAGCCGGTGATCAGCCCCCGCGGGTCGCAGGCGACGAGGAGGCGGAACCCCGTATACCAGCCGAGCCGGGTGCAGCGACCAACATCCGCGACGCCCGCCAGCCAACCGCGGCCCCGGCGGCGCGCATTGCGCACGGGAATCCCGGTGCCGTCGAGGATCTCGTAGCTGCTCGGCGCCGGTTGGAGCGGGACGGCGAGCGCCAGGGCCACCTCGGCCAACGCGTCGTGGTGCTGGCGCAGCCGCCGGTTGAACTGCGGACGGCTGGGGAGATGCGGAAAGGCGGGACGCAGGCGGTCCTGGGCGAATCGCCAGAAGGCACGTTCACTGGGAAACTGGGCCCATTGACCGACGATGGCCAGCGTCAGGACCTCGCTGCGGCACAGACCCGCAGCCGGACCGGGATGCACCACCGGCGGCAGCGTCTGGTCAATGGTGTCGACCGCGACATACAATGCGGTCACAAAGGTGTCCAGGTCGAGCATCGGGAGCTCCTTTCGCGCGAAAGGGATCAGCACTTCCGGTATCCTCCCTGGACCCCTTTGTGTCAAGCGGTCACGTCGCACCCAATATGCACCAAGCGTTGAAGCCGCCGCGCTACAAAACCGAAGTCCACTGAAGGGACTCATTTTGTGTGATGTTTGCCCTTGCGTGATCGTGTTGGTGCTCAATCGGTCACTGAAGCTCAGTCCCTTTAGTGGACTTCGGTACCGGTAGCCCGGTGAGTTTACTCCCGGCGAACGTGGCCACACAACCCTTCTAAATCGTCAACCGCGACCACTCCCCGGCGAACGTGGCTGTATGACCAAATCAACTCGTCAACCACGACTACTTCCGGGCGCACGCGGCCACACGATCAAATCAAATCGCCAAACTCTCCGGCGCACCCGACCATTTGCCGACGTTATTCGTCACCTCATTACTACCGGGCAGTCGCGGATGAGGCGCCAAACGAAGTCGTTCGCCTCCATCGTTCTCCGTACGGTCTCACACGTGCCCATGGACTTCAGCGATGCCTGCGTCGCACGTACCGGCGGATCGCGAAACCTGGGCTACCGCGTTTTCATCCCGCACTCGTTCGCCCGCGACCACCGGTGACTCCTCACGGCCCCACCACCGTGATCGTAGCGTAGAGCGTGATCTGCGTGGCAGGGCTGGTGTCCGAGCCATACGTCGCGTCCTGCCGGAGGCGATACGTGCCTGGCGGGACGTCTGGTATCTGGAACCTGACAGCTTGTGGGCCTACGCCGACGGCGGAGATGGCGACATTCGGCCCGGGAACGATGTTGCTGGGCGTGTCGTACTGTGGCGCGAGACCCAGGAAATAGATCCAGCGCCACTGACCGTCGATCTGCTTTTCGAGGAAGAGCGTACCGGACGTGATCACGTCTGGATGGAGGTCCGCCCCGCTGATGGTTCGGGTGATGATCTCCCCCGGCTTGACCGTCGTCTGCGACAGTTCCAACGAGATTCCATCTGGTTCACCGGTCGCGACTGGCCACGGCGCGATGCCGGGGAGCGTGCTCGGTGAGGCGATGGCCTGTGCCGTTGGAGTCGTCTTGGGCTGCCTCGCGGCCACCGGCCGCCAGGCGGGCGGTAAGCCCTCCAACCCGTTTTGATCCTTTGCGGGCGCGGCGCTGAACACGGTCACTGGTGCCGAGCCATTGAGGCGGGCAACGTCGATCTCGGCTCCAACCTCGGCGATACCCGCTGCCGTCCCTGGCGTCGCTGGTGTTGGTTGGTAGAGGTAGCGCGTATAGGCGATAGCTTGCCCATCCGGTGACCAGGAGACGGACTCGATGTTCACCTCTTTCGGCACGATCTCGCGCAGCCCGGTTCCGTCAACATTGATGATGTCGACACCCGACCGCGACGTTCCCGGAACTGATGCCTGAAATAGGATGCGAGATCCGTCTGGCGACCAGGCAAGGTCGTTTGGAAAGACATCACCGATGTTCAGGTCGCGCTGCCCGGAGCCGTCGATGTTGACGATCGATATCGTCCCGTAGGCTGTGCTCCCCACAGGATGACTCTGGACGATGGCGATCTGGCTGCCGTCCGGCGACCAGGCGAACCCTTCGAAATTCGCGACATCAGCGGACACCTTGCGCCAGTCGCTGCCATCTGGCGCGAGGAGATAGAGCTCGTAGGGTTGCGAACCGTCCTGCTGACCGATGGCCGCAATCCAGCGCCCGTCCGGCGACCAGGACGGACTGCTCATCAAGATGCCGGGCGGCCCGATGCGCCGCATGCCCGGCTCATCGACGTTCAGCACGCAAATCTGGTCACTGCCAATATTATTCCCGTTTAAAGGGCAATCGACCGCCACTTGCGAGCTATCCGGCGACCAGGTCAGAGTCCGAAAGCTCACCTTCGCGGGCGTTGGTGTCAGATCGCGCGCGTTCGATCCATCGGCGTTCATGATATAAACCGAGATGAGAGGGCTTGCTCCGGGCGGAATCGGGACCCCCGGAGGAATGGTGTACTCCGCCTGGGTGTACGCAACCCGATGGCCATCTGGGGACCAGACTGGGTTGAATTCTCGGCTTGCTTACGCGGGTCATTTGTCTGAGGCCGGTGCCGTCGGCGTTGACCATGTAAATCTGAAAGACGCCGCTCTGGTCGCTGGCGAAGGCGACCTGGCCGGCCGCTCGCTGGTTGTTATCGGGGTTACCCGTGGCCAGCGCGAAGCTGTAGACGTTGTCAACGGGTCGGCTCGCTTTCGTTTGGAGGGTGCGAGCGTCGAGACGCCAGATCGATCTCGAGACGGGTTCGTTCGGGTTGGATGACGAAGTAAACCCGAGAACGTAGAGCGACTCGCCGTCCAGTGAGGGCTTCACCTGCTGAAACAGGCCGTCTGACAGCGTCTGTGCCGTGACTCTCCCGCGTGCGAGATCGATTCGCTCCAGCCCAAGCCCTTGCATGCCGGACGTATTCGTTGTCGAGTCGGTCTCACCCCAGACGTAGAGCGCCTTGCCGTCCGCGGAGAAGCTTGCTTCACGCAGTACGCCGTCAAGCGACTTCGCCGCCGCTCGATGCGAGGCAAGTCCGAGCGAGGTCAGGAGCCGCTCGATTGGCCTGACGGCCGTGACAGGGTGACTGTGCGCTCGACGGCGAGCTTGGTCGCATCAATCAACGTCACGGCTGTCCCGTCGGGGCTGATAACCGCAATCTGACTGCTATCCGGCGCGATGGCGACTCCGGGCCCCTGGAAATAGACCGTTTGCTCGGTTCCGCCTGACTGCGGCGCCAGCCACGTGCCGGACTGAACGCCGGACAACGTCAAGTCGCCGGTTTGATCGCCGGTCGCGGCGTCGTAGCCGATGATCCGCAGTGGTGACGGGCCAGTTGCATCGGCACGACCGCCGAAGATGAAGCGATACACGCGTGCGCCGTCTGGGCTGAATTGAACGTCCTTGGCGTGAAGGGGCGTATCCAGTCCTGTGACGGGCGAGTTCCCGCTGATCGTGCCAAGCAGCTGTCCCCTCGAGGTGTCAATCACGGACCACTTTGATGGATCTGCCTCCAGATTGACGAGCAACCGTGAACCATCGCTACTCGCTGAAGCGTCTGCAACCTTCCCTGCACCGGGGACTTGAATTGGGTTCTCTCGGTCCCGATGAATCCGCTGCTGATCGTAACGAGGTCGGCATCCTGACGATACGTCGCGCTCGCGACTGTCGAACCGTCGGCTGAGATCGTCCAGAGCGGGGTGGACAGATTGATCGTGCCGCCGGTCTGATCGGCCAGCGTCTGTGGATCGAGCGACAGAAGTTGCTGATGAAAGCCCTCCACGGCGTAGACGCTTGTGACTGGCCGCGCCGATGTCCCGGGGCGCGAAGAGTCTTTTCCCGGAACGAGTGTGTGGGCGACGAAGATGCCGCCGACAAAGAGGAGTAGAACGATTACCACGGCGGCCAATTCGAGCCCGTGTGAGAAGCGAGATTGCCGTGTGGACAGCCGAACGTCCTCACGTCGACCGAATTCGTAGCCCGAGCCGTTGGCTAATACATCTCGTGGCCGTTTGGCGCTGCCGACGCTGTGTTGCCGTCTTGGCGCGATGTGCTGTCGGAAGCGATCCTGAAGTCGCTGATGCTGAGCCGCCGTCAGCGACAGCCCGGCGAAGCTAGCGCGAAGTTCCTCCCCCAGCGCCTGCTCGCGCGCTTCCAGTTGCCGGTCATCCAGCGACATCGTCGTCTCCTAGCTCGTCGGAAAGTCGTTGCAGGGCTCGATGAATCCGGGTGCGAACCGCGCCGGACGACAGGCCGAGCATTTCAGCGATCTCGGGCGCGGAGAGCTCGGCGACGTAGCGCAGCAGCAGCACCTCGCGATCCCGCTCCGGCAAGCGATTTAGGGCCGCCCGTAGACCCGACGCACGTTCGGACCGGACGATCCCGCTCAGGGTGTCCTCCACATGTCGCCTCGACCCCACGGCGGCTGAGCGCGCGCCACAAACGGGCGAGACGTCGCTGCTCGTCGACCGTCCGCCGCCGCGCGATGGTGAAGAGCCAGGCGGCGAAGCTGCCCAGGTCCGGGTCAAAGCGGTGCAGGTTCTCGAACGCGGCGATCATGGTCTCTCCGGCGATGTCCTCGGCCAGCGACGTCGAACCAGTCTGTCCCACCACAAAGCGAAAGATCCGGTCGGCATAGCGGAGGTAGAGCTGCTCGAAGGCGGCGGGATCGCGACATGCCGCGACCGCCAGTTCGGCATCGCTGGTTGCCGAGCGTGGTTCACTCGTCGCTTCTTCGGGGACGGTCGAGTGATCCTGCTCCCCCAGCATCTGCACCGCTCCTCTCACACAGATATTCGCTCGAGCCGGCGAAACGTTACGGGTATGTGGTCATGTTCGTCGTGAGACTGGACGGTTCAGCCGGTTCAGGTTGCGCGAGATTCCGGTAACGGTGGATTGGATCATCTCAGATCGTACGTTTGACTCTGTGTGATTGCGAGACTATTGTAGTGGAAAGCGTCAATCGACGAGCACAGGGATGCATTCTGGGAGGCCACTGGTGGATGTCGAGCATCTCAGCTTCTTCCAACGCGTGCGGGTGGTCTTCCGCATGATCTACGCGCTGCTGCTCCACTACGGGCCCCGTGAGCATTTGCCGCCACAGACGGTTCGCAATACCGCGCGATGGGCTGGTCCGCCGGGTAGCCAGCCACCTCCACGCACAGCCGGCCCTCGTCCGGAGCTGCGTGAGTTTCGGCGTGTGATTCCGATCGCACAGACTCAATCAGCCAATGGCATTGATGTAACGCTCTTCTCCATAGATTCCTTTCGCGAAGGATTCATCGTGCACGGCATGTTCTCGCCGAAATATGGGGAGACTGACCGGGACAATATCTGGCATGCCACTCCCGTCTTCACCCTGCTGGATGACAGGGGAAATGCGTACCAGTGGCGTGGTGGGAGTGGCCACGACAACCGCTTCGAGAGCAGAATCCAACCTGGCCTGGCGGACGAGGCAGCTGAACTCACGATTACGATTGGCAAAATTCACTGGACGTTTCTCCGCGAGCAGCGCCACGTAGATGATGAGGGGCCATGGGTGTTCAAGGTCCCGCTTGCCCGAGGTTGACAGCGGTGACTGTGCACCTGTCTACGGCTGTGTCTTCGAGAGTAATGGAACACAGGGGTTTTGGCACCCGGAGGAGCGCTATCTTGGAATTGTCATTCTGAGCGATGGTTCTTCCCCTCCGGTGGAGGGGGAGTAAGTGGGGGAGATGGCAGCGGAGTCGAAGAATCTCCTCGTCCTCGACGCGTCTCTGGCTGGTCCGGACGGAGAGATCCTTCGACTTCGCTCAGGATGACACGGGGACGAACAGTGCCACATTCCCGGTGGTCGACTGCGGTTCAGGATGACATGGGGACGAACGGTGCCAAAATCCATATGTTCCACTACTGAGGCCTCAGCCGAAGGATTCTCCCTGCGTATACATCCACGGAACGACAAGGAGATCCTTCGCGCGGCGCTCAGGATGACAGGGGTACGTACAGTGCTGCCGTCCCAATGGTACAGTACGCAGAATGTCACTTCAGGGGCTACCTGGCCGCCTTAAGGATGCTGATGAATCCTCCACGCATGCGTATCGGACGCTGGATCGTGGTCGCGATTGCCCTGCTGTCGTGCCTGGGCTGCGGCGTCTCCGTGCGCAGTCCGATCACGACCGGAAATTCCTCCGGTGCGGTCGCCGTGCCGAAGACGGCCGCGGTGCAGACGCCAGATGAAGCGGGCACGATCGCGCTCGAGAGTGCGCGCCAGACCTTGAACTCGCTCGACCCGCATGTAATCCAGGTCCGCTTGATGGTGCCTGCCCCTAGTCGGGTGGCGACGGGACAGTATGTTCCGGCCAGTTCCAGCGATGACCCGGCGAACCTGGTCTGGCTGGTCGACATCGACCAGGACGGTCACGGCTCGACCCCCTGTCCGGCGCCGCCACCAGGCATCGATCAGACGATCTGCTGGTATCCCGCCGTGACGGCCTCGATCGCGGTCTCGGTCATGCGTGGCATCGTGGTCGGGATCGGCGGGTCCTATCCCCGCACCCTCGGTACCCCGAATGCCATGTCCTTCCAGATTCCCACAACCGCGAAACTGTCGACGCGTGAGGATGCGATGGCCGCCGGGTTCGCTCTGGTGCCGGGAAAGGATGGCGCGCGTTCGACCATCATCGACGTGCGTGCGCTACGCGGGTCTGAATGGCTGGACTGGCTGCGAAGCCTGGGTATTCACGACGATCTAAGCGGGGTCAACGCGACGATGATCATCTGGGTGCTGGAGTTCACCCACGCCGCGCTATCCCAGGGTTGCTCTAGCGACAACACCGCATCATGCGTTCACGATCACCTCTACCTCTCGCTCGACGCCGCGACGGGTAAGAGCCTCGGTTTCGTCTTCCCGGCCGGTGGGAGTCCGGCCAACTTCACGCCATGACCATCACGTGCATCTGGCCTGAGCAACAGGTAGGATGATCGGCACACTTCCGGTCGCGGTCCAGAGCACTCGGCGACCCGAACATGAGCGAACCTCAGGTCCCTGGCGTTTGTGATTGAGGATGCGAATAGATGACGACCGAGGCGGCCAAGCCCACCTCGCCGGACGATATTTCGACTCGTTCCGCTCTGCCCAAGCGTCGCTTCGCCGCACTCCACTCGCGGAACTTTCGCATCCTCTGGTTCGGACTGATCTTCTCCAACGTGGGCGCCCAGATGCAGATGATCGCCGAGTCGTGGTTGCTGCTGCAGTTGACCAACTCGCCACTGGCGCTCGGCATCATGAGCCTCTGCTTCGGCATCCCGTTGATCGCGCTGCCGATGTTTGGTGGCGCGGTGGCCGATCGCTTCGATCGGATCACCATCCTGAAGTTCACTCAGGCGCAAGAGTTGATCGTGCCCCTCATCATGGCGGGCATCATCGCTACGGGGAACCTGCACGTCTGGATGCTGTATGCCGGCGCTGTCCTTGGCGGCACGATGCTGGCATTCGACAATCCGGCTAGACAGGCGTTGCTGCCGGGGCTCGTTCCACCTGAAGATTTGATGAACGCGACGGCGCTGATGTCGGTGGTCTGGACCGGGGCACTGCTGGTCGGCCCGGCATTGGGAGGGCTGCTCCTCGGCGTGCTCGGCGCGGCCTGGCTCTTTGCCATCAACGGCGTGACGACCCTCTCGGTCGTCGTGGCGATCTACGCCTTGCGCGACGTGCGTACACGGCGGGAGAGCCAGCATGAGTCGCCACTCGAGCGGATAATCGGCGGAGTTCGCTATGCCGTTGCCCATCGGGGCGTGTTGGCGTTGCTCGGTCTGACCCTGGCAACCGGAATACTCGGTCGCTCCTACTCGACGTTACTGCCCGTCTTCGCGCGCGATTTCTGGCACACCGGCCCGAGTGGGTATGGTCTGCTCCTGATGGCGCCAGGGGCTGGCGCGCTGATCGGTGGGTTCGGCGTCGCGGCGCTCGGGGATGTCAAACGCAAGGGGCAGTTGGTGGTTGTTGCCAACCTGGTCTACTGCCTGTCGCTGCTCCTCTTCGCGCTGGTCCCGCCCTTTTTGGCCGGGATGGCCTTCCTGGTCGTGGCCGGAGTTGCCAGTACCGCGCTTGGCGCCGCGATCGGCACGATGCTGCAGCTGGCCACGCCGGGTGCATTACGCGGTCGGGTCATGAGCCTTTACGCCATCGCCGTCATGGGCGGACCGTCGCTCGGTGGTCTGCTCGGCGGCACCGTGGCCCAGGCCTTCAATGCCCAGGTCGCCGTCGGCGCCGGAGTCGTGATCCTGATCGTCGCGACGGTGGCCATGGCCCGCTCGGTGACGCATCCACTGCCGGTACCGGAGGCCGGGTAGGAAGCCGTTACCCCACCAGCCTCGCCAGTCGCTCGAATCGTCCTCGCGACTGCAGCTGGGTCGTCGCCTGAACCGTCAGGAGTAGCATCCCACTCCCGGCCAGAACAGCGAGCGAGACCATGTGCGTGACCGGGAAGATGCTGCTCGGGTAAATCGACGCACCGGAGTGGTGGAGGAGAATTGGGTAGAAGACGATCAGCAGCCAGTCGGCGATCAGCGTGGCCCAGATGACGGGAACCTGCCAGCGTCGTGGTGTCAGGCAAACCGCGGCGATGCCAACCACCGGCAGCACGACCAGCAGTGCCGACGGCCAGAGCGCCTCGGACGAGAACCAGGCCAGCAGTCCGTAGCTCATGACGCCACTGAGAATGGCCAATGAGGCATACAGGCTCCCCCAGCGAAGGGTGAAGGCAAGCGCTAATGGGACGACGGCCATCCCGGCGACCGCGAACCAGACCAGGCTCGCGGCCGAATGGCTGGTCACGCCGAGCACCCGGCCGACGCCCAGCAGCCCGAAGATGCCTGCACCACCGAGCAGCGTCGCCGGCCAGACCTGACGCGTGCGCCAGAGGCCGAGCGCTGCCAGCACATTGCATCTTAGGGTTGGAGGACTTTGAGGAGGTAGTCGTTGTCCCAGCCGGCCATGTTTCGCTTGACCTTGATGCCGACCTTGGCGGTGGTCTCCTGTTTCAAGAGGTGCAGCGCGAGACGGCGAACGATCGCCAGATTCTCGATGGCATGACCGACCCGCACGCGGCTGTCGTCCTCCCGAAAGACGACGTCCAGGATCCAGTGGAAACTGTTCTCGATGCCCCAGTGCAAGCGGACGGCCTCAGCGAGTTCCCGCGCATCGGTCAGGCTGCTGAGGAAGTAGCGAGGTTCCACCGTGACCTGGTCCCCGATATGGCATTCCCGTTCGACCAGGGCGACACTCCTGAGTCCCGTCCAGCGGTCGTCTTCGTCGAGCCATGTCAGGTAGTCGGGATCATGGATCAGCCAGGTGCGGCGCTGCTCGAGGCGGCCATGGCCCTTCTCGAGGGTCTCGTAGGTGTCATGGGCGATGCCGGCGAAGTCGGTCTCGCGGGCCTCCTGGAACACCTGGGCGACGTCCTGCTGCAGCGTGGGCTGGTTGGCTTTCAAGGCCAGGACGTAGTCGGCCTCCTGGTCGATCAGCCGCTGGGTGACGTCGGGCTGCGTCCCGGCGGCATCAATCGTGACGATGGCGCGCGTGAGATCGAGCAGGTCGATCAAGGCGGGCAGCGTGGTGATCTCACTGCCGCCCTCCGGAACGGCCTGATGCCCGAGGAACAGATGGTTCGCACTGACCCAAGCACTGACCAGTTGCAACGCCTCGTGGCCGTTGGTCCGGTCATGCGAGCGGCGCAGCGTCTTGCCATCGAGCGCCACCACCGGACGGTCCGTCTGGGGCAGCGCGGCTTGGGTCCAGGCCAGCAGACCCGCCTGCAGTTCTGCGGGATCGAGCAGGGCAAAGACCCGCCCGAAGGTGTCGTGGGAGGGGATGCCGAAGGGCAGGTCGAGGAACGTCTCGAACCAGTCCTGCTTGGCGTGGCCGAACCGCTCCATCTCGACGAAGGAGTCGGCCCCACAGACCACGGCGCACACGGCAATGGTCAACAGATCAAGCAACGGATAGCGTTTGCTGCGCTCGATACGCGGATCACGGACGATACTGAACGCGACGTGGACGCTGGTGGGAGGCTCAGCCATGGGATGCTCCAGAGCATGGATCACGCGGCGGGATCGGAGATCCTCAGCCTACCACCCGCAAGATGCGATTGCCCTGGCGCTGCCACGACCGCCACCGGCAGGAGATTCCCGAAAATCACGTCCACGCTGTTGTTTGGACCGGCTCCGGCCTGTCTCACCATGCCAATGTAGGATGAATGGCTGAACGCCCAGACGATCATCAACAGCGGGAGCAGGGCAACTATCGTGGCTCGTAGGGACAGCCGTCGATCCAGGTGTTCCGCTCGCAGGCGACGGCCGATCGACTCCGGGTTGCCCATCGAGGCGATCGCGCGTGCATGTGCGTCGTCAGGATCCACCCCTTCAGCCTCTCGGAGCGCGACCGCGTCCCGCAGGTGTGCCGAAAGTTCCTCGAGAATCTCTCGCTGCTCGGTGAAGTCGAGTCCTGTCAACTGACTCTGTACGGCCGTGAGAAACGCGGCAACGTCGGTTTGCTCAAACTTCGGCATGAGCTGTGTCTCCTTCCCCTGAGAGGATCCGGCCAAACCAGCGTATGAACGTCTGCCACTCGCCGGCCGAGGCATTCAGCGCCTTCAGTCCGTCCTGCGTCAGCGCGTAATAGCGCCGTCGCCGGCCCTCGACCGCACGCCATTCGGTTGCCGCCCACCCGCGCCGCTCCAGCCGATGCAGGATCGGATAGAGATGCCCCTCTTCCATGGCGAAGAAGCCCTCGCTTCGCTCGGCCAGTTCGCGGATGATCTCGTAGCCGTACATTGGCCGCTCGCGCAGGAGCGCCATCACCAGGATCTCGGCACTGCCCCGCTGCTTGTCGTACGACGCAGGCATTCTGCTCCTCGATATCTGTCCGTATACCTAATGACTTTAGGTGAGATGATACTTTCGGGAGTGTAGTTGTCAATTCCGTTCCATCCGTAACACATTGCCTGGTGTGTCGTTCTGTTACGTGAAGGGGGACGGCATGCAAGGGGATGCGCTGGTGCGCAAGGCACAGCGGGGTGACCCGGACGCGCTGGAGCAGCTCTGCCAGCGCGAGTGGCGCTTCGTGTTCCTCCTCATCCGATCAGCCGTTCACAGCCGGGCCGAAGCCGAAGACCTGACGCAGGAGGTCTTCTATCGCGCACTCAAGTCTCTCGACCGTTACGAGGAGACTGAGTCGGGGTTTCGCGCTTACCTCAGCACCATCGCTCGCAACCTGGTCCGTGATCGCTGGAAGAGAAAGACCCCGCTCCACATCGGCCTGGAACACCTGCCGGAGCTTGACTCTGGCGAGCTGGGGCCGGAGGAACGCGCGCTGCTCCTGGCCGATTCCCAGCATGTGTACGACGCGCTGCTGGCGTTGCCGGACGACTACCAGCAGGTGATCCTGCTGCGCATCGCGGAGCGACGTTCAGCGGAAGAAGTCTCCCATCTGATGCACCGTAGCCCGGGCGCCGTGCGCGTGCTGCAGCACCGCGCCATTGCCGCCCTTCGCCAACAGCTTGGGAAAGGATCCGACACATGAGCCGGCCATCCGACCAACTCGACGAGTTCGTCGAGGCCCTCAACACCGGCACTTCAACCCCGTCGGCGGTCGACGACGAGGAACTGCAAGGTCTGCTCGATACCGCGCGGCTGGTCTATGACGTCGCCGAACGGGACTGGCCGGAGGCAGACTTCGAATCGCGATTGGCCGCGAGCCTGTCGGCGCGCCTGCGCCCAAAGTCGGAAGTCCGCTCCAGCAACGGGGCGCGGCCGATGCTGGCCGAGGACGATGCGCCGCTGCCACTGCCGTCGCTGCCGGACAACATCTGTTCGGTCTATCGTGCCGCGTCAATCGTGGTATCGAGAAGGAATGCGTCTGGTGGCGGGCATCGTGGTGATCCTGGCGGTTGGCGCGCTGCTGGCGGCGACATTGGGTGGGCACCTCTTCGGCAATCGACCGTCGAGTCCTGCCTCGCAGCCGACTTCGCCGCAGTCGATCTTCGACACGGATCCGGATCTCCAGCGGGCCTATCAATCCGGTTCGGGTGAGAACTTCAGCCAGTCGCAGACAGCCTCAAATGTGACGGTCACGCTCCGTTGGGCTGGCAGTGACACGAACTGGGTTTTCCTGGTCTTCGATATCGCGGCTCCCGCTGGATGGTCGCACGGTTTCTTCACCGATGCAGGAGCCGTTGTGACGCTGCCAGACGGGAGGCAATTCGCCGGTGGCACGGGAGGTTGCAACAAAGCATCGGTCAACGGCGTGTACTCCTGCATTATGAAGTATCTGCGGCCCGCCTCGCTGCGGTATGTGTCGACAACCATGCTCGACATCGAAATCCCCAAGCTGATAACAGCCGAGGCGACCCCGCCCAGCCTGCCGGTTGATGTCCTAGGACCGTTCAGGTTCAACGTCTCGCTGCCGTTGTTCAGTCCGAATGTCCCGATTCCAACGCCCGCAACTTCTGAAATCGCGTCGTCACGAACCTACGTCATCGTCAACGGCGACGTCGACGTGTTCGACGCCGGAACCGGCAATCTGCTGCATCAGATCCCGCTGGAATTGGCGACACAGAGCCCGTTCATCGCCGTGGACACGAAGGGCGATCGCCTCTTCGTCACCGATGCCGGGCCGGATGTTGACCGGCTGACCGTCTACCGCACGACCGACTGGGGCATCGAGCGTCAGGTGCCGGTCCCCGACATCATCCGCTACGTCGGACAGGGCACCGGGATCGGCGCCTCGCCCGATGGCCGCTTTGCCTATATCTACAACTACAACGACCGCACACGAGGAACCGGGCCGGCCGACTACTGGCTGGCGACCTACGACGTACAGGCCGGTAGTGGCTCGACAAGACGGTCGACCTGCCCAAGTGTGGGTTGAGCCAACTGATGACGGGTACATCGGACACGGTCTATGTGCGCTGTCACGACACCGGCGAGCTGAACGTCATCGATCCGACCAAAGGTGCGATCCTCCGAACTATACCGCTGTCCTCGGTGGGCGTCGCCCTGGGCGAGAACGTCTACACCGTACTCGGCGTCGTTCCGGGCAGCAACTTCTCCACGGTCGGTGCTCAAGGCGCAGTGCAGATCTTGAACACGTCAACGGGCAGTACGCGGACAGTCCCAGAGGGCGGCATGGCGGCGCTTCACGCCCCACCGCAGGTCCAGACCATCGGAATGCCGGATCTGCCGATTGGCATCTCGCCCGATGGCAGCGAGCTCTTCGTGCCGATCGGTAGCGACCTGGCCGACTCAATCGCAGTGGTCGATACCCAAACGGGTACGGTACGCTGGATCGAGGTGGGCAACGTCTTCCACTCGATCACCTACAGCCCCGATGGCACGTCCGCCTTCGTGCAGTTGGGTAATCTGAATGCACCGCAACAGTGGCTCGTGCGAGTCGACCTGCGAACCGGCACGCTGCAGCCGGTCCTGCAGGCGCCGACGGCACCGTAGCTCGTAATCGCGTCGTGAGAGCCTTCTCTACTTGCCCTTCAACCTGTCAATCACCGGCACGAAGTTGTCGATGTCGGGTTCGAAGATGACGTAGTAGGACAGGCCGAGCGCGTCGCGCTGCCGCTCGATCTTTTCGACGATCTGTTCGACCGAACCGATCAGGACGTAGGGGGAGTTGCTGGCTTCCTCAGTCGACATCTCCCAGCGCTCGGCGAAGCGCTCTGTTTCGCTCCGCGCGTCGTCGGTCACCAGGAAGCGCTGCACCAGCATGTGGATCTCAAGCTGCTCGAAGCGCGGACCGGCGGTGTCGCGCAGCAGGTCGATCTTGCGTTTGAACCCTTCAGCGGTCGATTCCTCCAAATGGAAGTCACCGCCCTGCGGACGCATCAGCGGCAAGACGCTCACGATGTCCGCCTCTCGTGCCGCAAGTCGCAGCATGCGCGGGCCACCGGCCCCGATCAGGAGCGGCAAGTGCGACTGCACGGGCTTGGGGAAGAGTTCGAAGCCGGTGAACTGGTAGTGCTTGCCGTGGAACGTCAACGTCTCGCCACCGAGCAGCGCCGTGATGACGTGAACGCTCTCTTCGAGCTCACCGGCGCGGACTCCTGGCGGATCGAAGCGCATGCCGGTCCGCTCGAAGTC
Source organism: uncultured Chloroflexia bacterium (assembly GCA_963728335.1). Taxonomy (GTDB): domain Bacteria; phylum Chloroflexota; class Chloroflexia; order Thermomicrobiales; family Thermomicrobiaceae; genus CALAGB01. Next base: position 210,084 of record CAVSJP010000001.1, on the reverse strand, counting down.
GCTCATCAGCGAGCCGCCCGCGCCGAGACCCAGCTCGAAACGGCCGTCGGAGAGGACGTCGAGCGTGGCGGCCTCCATGGCATGCAGGGCCGGGTGCCGAAATGGGTTCTGCAGCACGAGGGTGCCGAGACGAATCGTCGACGTCGCGGCCGCCGCCGTGGCGAGGGCCGGAGCATAGGCAAAGCGGTCGCCAAAGTGATCGGCGATCGTCAGCACGTCGTAGCCGAGCGCCTCGGCCTTTCGCGCCTTCTCTTTCCAGTCGTTCGCCGAATCGGCCCGGTTGATCTGCACGCCGAACCGGAATGGCCGTCGCGACACCGGCGTCGACATCGGCTCCCCTCCCCCTCATTCAACTACCTGCTGCGTATGCGTTAGAGCAGCGGCAGATCTCCGTGAGTCGCACCAGACCGCAGATCCGTCTTGTTCGCCTCCAGAATGTAGTCGACGATGCCGTACTCCTTCGCCTCCTGGGAGGACATGAAGTAGTCGCGCTCGGTGTCGTGCATGATGCGCTCGAACGACTGTCCGGTGTGGATCGCCATGATCTCGGTCAGCTGCGTGGTCATGCGCAGCGTCTCGCGAGCGACCACCTCGACGTCCGGTACCGAACCCTGGAACCCGGCTGAGCCCTGGTGGATCAGCACACGTGAGTTCGGCAGCGCGAAGCGCTTTTCCTTCGTGCCGGCGGCCAGGAGGACGGCTGCCATGCTGGCTGCAAGGCCCACGCAGTAGGTGGCGACGTCGCAGCGAACCATCTGCATCGTGTCGTAGATTGACAGGCCGTCGTAGACGGAGCCGCCCGGGCTGTTGATGTAGAGCCGGATATCCTGCTCCGGATTTTCGTAGTCGAGGAACATCATCTGAGCGATGATCGCGTTCGCGACCTGATCGTTCACTGGCGTGCCGAGAAAGATGATGCGGTCGCGCAGCAACCGCGAGTAGATGTCGTAGGCACGTTCGCCGCGATTGGTCGACTCAATGACGGTTGGAAGTACCATGGTTCTCTCCTGACGATTCGTTCTCCCGAGCGCTCAGTTCGTGGAATTCAAGCTGCCCGGTCCGTTTCTCAGCGGGGGTTGGTCGTCGGGCCCCGCTCACTCAAGCGTACCGCGAAAGGATCACTCAAGCTCGTCGTCCGGCGCCGCGCACCGTGCTGCGGAGACGTGCCGGAGTTCGTGGAGCACGCGCTGTTCCATCAGTTGGCCCTGGAAATCTGCGTACGCTCGCGCTCCACGCGCCCGCCCGGGAGTAATGGTCATTGGCGAGTGAGTTCGATAGTCCGTCACGATCGGCCGGGAGTGACGAGGTTAGACGAATCAGTGCGGTCGTTGACCACGATCGCCCGGGAGTGATGGTCATTGACGAATAAACCCGGTGATTGGCCACGCCCGCCCGGGAGTGATGGTCATTGACGAATTCGTTGGGCAGTGCGTCGCGCCCGCCCGGCAATAAATTGGCCGGGCTACAAAGACGAAGTCCACTGAAGGGACTGAACGGTCGGGCTGGGTTCTTGCGGTAGGGGGCGTCATAGATGGTCATTGAGAAGTTGATTCGGTACCTATCCGCTTCGAGCGGTCCGTAGCGGCGGGACCTGTGCCCGCCGGGGTGCCATTGCGGAACCCACGATCATGGCGGGTACAGGTCCCGCCTCGACCGTGGATTCACACCTGCGTAGTTCGTCAAACCTCATCATGGCGCCCGTCACGCCCGCGCAGAAGGCGACGCCATTACCATCTACATCATCAATGACCATACGCAGACTGCGTTGCTGTGGTCGGGTCCACCGTTCGCGGCAGATCCAAGACCCAAATTCAGTCCCTTCAGTGGACTTTGATTTTGCAGCGCGGTCAATTATGGTCATTGACGAAATAATCCGGTGATTGGCCGCGTGCGCCCGGGAGTAAACTCACCGGGCTACCGGTAACGAAGTCCACGAAAGGGACTAATTCCTTGTGATGGTCGCCATTCCGTGGTCGTGTTGTTGCCAAATCGGTCACTGAAGCTCAGTCCCTTCAGTGGACTTCGGCTTTGTAGCGCGGCGGCTTTAGCCCCGCGTGAACGGACACGAATGTACCGAGTCAATTCGTCAACCACCATTATTGCTGGGCGAACGCGACGGACTATCGAACTCACTCACCTAACCTCGTTACTCCCGGGCGTGGCCGACGACCCATCCATGTCGTCAATGATCATTCGCCCCATGTGACCGGGCACGAATGTGCCGAGCTCATGCATCGAAGACGATTCAACCCGCCGGGCACGACCGGCGACAATCGCGCGACACATGCGTCAGCCCACCGAAACGCGACGGTCATCCTCCGTGGATCATGCTACAGTGCCCGCCATGAATCACACGCATGCACCGCTCGACATCGCCATTCGGCCCGCCGAGGAGTCGGACCTGGAGTTGCTGCACCAGACGTTTGAGCCGCACAACGCGCTCAACTATCACCGCCACCGGCATGAAGTCCAGCGTCATGGTGAGGGCATCTATCTGATTGCCTGGCATGAGGACCTGCCCGTTGGACATTTCCTGCTTCGTTGGCATGGCCCGGCGGATGATCCAACCGGACGTTACCCGCGTGACACGCCCTGCCTCGAGGCGGGTGCCACGCTTCAGGCGTTCCGGCGACGTGGAGTCGCGACCCGCTTGGTCAACGCGGTGGAGCAGCTCGCCCGCGATCGGGGCCGCACGCGGATTGGCCTGGCCGTCGGGAGCATTGATAACCCGGCCGCTCGTCGGCTCTACGAGCGCCTCGATTATCGCGATTGGGGCGGCGGTGAGTTCACCATCCACTGGGAATACGAGACCCTGGAGGGCGAACGGGGCACCGAGTCGGAGGTATGCATCTACCTGTTCAAAGAATTGTGAGGTGACTTGCCCGGTTCGGTCGGTCGTCGTCGCTGCACCTTGCTAATAGCCGATCCGGTTGTTATGATCCGCCGAACTCACGAGAGGAATCAGGGAGTGCCCTTCTCTAGCGCGGGTCACGTGCGCTCGGTCGGGGCTACGAATTTCAGACGAGTGGACGCCGCCGGATCGATTGATATCGACCGGCGATCTTGTTGTGCTTTACTCGTCTGGTTCGAGAGAGGGCGCGTATGGCCAAGACCACCGAAGCCACTCGCCGCAGCCGGTTCCCGCTCATGGCTCTGCTGGCAGCCAATACGATTTCCGAGGTCGGCAGTGCCCTGACGCTGATTGCCCTCCCCTGGTTCGTGCTCGTCACCACGGGCAGTGCCGCTCGGACCGGGTTGACCGGGTTCTCCGTCGCGGTGCCGGGCTTTCTGGTCGGCATCTTTGGCGGCACCGTCGTCGACCGTCTGGGATACCGGCGATCGAGTGTCATTGCGGACGTCGTCAGCGGCATCGGCCTGGGTCTGGTTCCCACGCTCTACTACACGGTGGGATTGCCCTTTCCAGCCCTGATGGCGCTCGTCTTCATCGGCTCGATGCTCGCGATTCCTGGCATCACCGCGCGTCGTTCGATGCTACCGGAGCTGGCCAGCCTGGCCGGCACGCGTATCGAGCGAGTTAATGCGTCCTTCGAATCGATTCAGCATCTCGCGCTGCTGCTGGGGCCTCCGGTCGCCGGACTCCTGATCGCCTGGTTGGGCGCAAGTACGGTGCTCTGGATCGATGCCGCCACATTCGCGGCCTCAGCGGTCTTCGTCTGGTTCTTCGTTCCGGGATTCGAGAAGCAACCTGAGGTGTCAGAGCGACCTGGCTACCGGAGCCAGCTGTCTGAAGGTATCCGGTTTCTGCTGCATGACGCGCTGTTGCGAGACATGGCGATCACGCTCGGACTCTTCAACGGACTCGAGGCGCCGATCTTCGCCGTCGCGTTGCCGGTCTTTGCCAAACGTGAGCTCAACAGCGCGACCGGGCTCGGGCTGATGGCGAGCGGCTTTGCGGTTGGCGCGCTGGCGGGCGTGGCACTCTATGGCGCGGTGGGACATCGTGTCTCCCGACGGGTGATATGGTTCACGGCCTATTTCCTGAGCCCCGGCTTCTACTGGGTTCTTGCCATTCACCCGCCCTTTCCAATCTTGCTCGTTGTCCTGGCGATCATGGGCTTCATTACTGGACCGCTCAATCCACTGATGGTGACGATTCGTCATGAACGAATTCCGGTCGCGATGCGTGGACGAGTCTTCGCCAGCTACTCGGCCATCGCACAGCTTGTCTCGCCAATTGGGATCGTCCTCGGTGGGTTTGCCATCGCTGGTCTGGGCTTCCAGCCAACCGTTATTGTGCTCGCGATCGCGGTGCAAGTCGCGGCGGTCGGTATGTTTTTTGTCCCGTCGCTGCGAAAGATGGATGAGCGACGTCAGGCCGAGACCTGACGCGCCAATCCAGCCGTCCGTGCGGGCGATGCTTGTCATCGCCCACGTGACATGCGATCTCGCGTGACTACCACCCCCTCGCCGTCATCTGCTCGGCCCCCAGTCGTCGCAGCAGCACCTTGTACGGATCGGCATTCTCCGGGTGATACTCGAAGACCGCCCGCTCGAAGTACTGGGTCAGCAGTCCGGTTTGCGGATCGACGTAGGCCTCGCTGATCGGGTAGCCGAACAGCGCCAGCGACTCGCGATAGGAGACGCCACTGTCGCCAAACTCGAGACCGTGGCTGCTCCAGTATTTCGGGAACGCGCTGCAGACGCTGTGACTGGTAGCGGCGAAGTACTGGCACCCGTAGCCTGTCGGCCTTGTCGTGAGCGGCTGGAACGGAAGCGTCGAGAGGAGATTGCGCTGCTGCGCGTCCTGCGCCCCGAGGCGTCCTAACTCGACCTCATAGGGCGTCCCGGCATGCTCCGGGTGATACTCGAAGCGCTGGCGCTCGAGATACTGCACGGTGAGCATCTGGCCCGAGTCCGGGTTGAGTTCCGAGAACTCCTCGGTCAGTGGGAACCCGAAGACCGGCACTCCACCCGACTGCACCCAGAAGTCCTTGAAGCCGAAGCTCAAATAATGCTGGGTTTCGCTGAAGTAGAACCAGTCGTTGCTGGTGGTACCGGGGTTTGGCTGCGGAGCGTTGGGGAGCGTGGCGGTCACCGGGATCTCGTGGATTTCGGGCGCACCACTTCCGTGCGACCAGACGAGTACGCCGCCCCGTGCGTACGGGTTGAGATTGACGCCGTCGTCGGTCAGAACCGAGAACCGACTGCCAGTCTGAAGATCGTAGCCCCAGAGATCGGCGCAGGCGCAGCGGGCGCTCGGGTCGCCCAGCTGATTGTGCGACCAGAAGACGTAGCGGCCATCGGTCGTCGCCGAGTCGAAGGAACCCGGTCCCGAAGCCAGCACGGTTCGCGTGTTGTGGGCCAGGTCGAGCGCGACGACCTGCGATGTGGACACGTAGACCACGAGATATCCGTAGAGGTCGCTGTAGGCCGGCAGGTCCGCGTGTGACGTGCCGCGTTCCTCGGCGACGACCTGAGGGGTGCAGTCAGCGATGTCACAGCTGAAGTATTCCCAGTCGTACGTCTGCTGGACGCGCGTGTCGTACATGGTCGATTCGAGCCAGACGACGCGCGGGCCGCTAATCAGCGGCGCGCCCATGCGAAAATTTGGCGTCGGGTAGGGCCCAGACGGCGTGGTGACGGTCTGCTCCGCCAACGTGACCGCAGCGCTCATGGTGGCCAGGTCGCGTCCCATGATGGCCCAGTGGTCGCCGCTGTGGCTCAGCCAGACAACCTGATGCTGGCTGATTGACGGCGCGGTTTCCATCGCGTCGGTCGTGGCGATATCGATCTGCTGGCCGGTCGATTGATCGTACCCGACGATGTTTCCTGCTTGTGACCAGACGATCATATCGCCGCTGACGTCCGGGCGTTCAACACCGTCTCCCATCGGAAAGGACGCGATCGTCGAGACCTGTCGCGTCGACAGGTCGGCCGCCTTGATGTCGCGCACGTAGCCCGCCTGCCCATTCTCCAGTTCCTGCCAGACGACCGTCTTCCCGTCGGTGCGTGGTTGGGCGTCCGGAGGGCCGAAGCCTGCCTTCGCGAGCAGCGTCGGGTCGTTCGTCGCGCCAGCCGGCCCGATCGTGCCGACCAGCCCGATCACCACCAGTACGGCCGCCAGCATCACCTGCATTCGTCGCATTAACCCGCTCCCAACATGTTCTCCCGCCGGGCACGCTCGCCGCTGATGCCTGCCCCACGATCACTATCTCACCACCAAACGGTTCCCTGTGGGTTGCATCAACATTATGTCAGGTGCTCCAGCGGAGATCGTGCGTTGGTCGAGCGTAGATGGCTGTCACGGTTCTGCCGTGCCGATCGGCCCCTCTTGTGGTTAGAATATGTTCAATACTGCACAGGCCATGATGAGGACCGGTAGGCTGGCATAGCCGGGATCAGAGAGTTGCGGGTCGCTGCGACGCAACCCCACGACCAGCCGACATGACCTCGGAGCCGCGCACCGACGCTTCGGCTTAGGCTGCGCCGTTGCCCTCGTTACCGGGCAGGACCGACGAGCATGCCTCGCCGGTCGAAGGCTGGAGTCGCAAGGCTCCGGTAAACCAGGGTGGTACCACGAGCGCGCCCCTCGTCCCTCGAGACGGAGGGCGTTGTGTTTTTCGCGCGGAGGTACCGCCAGATGTCCAGACACTTCTACGTCACCACGCCAATCTATTACGCCAACGCCCGGCCGCACATCGGCACCACCTACACCACCGTGGTAGCCGATTTTCTGGCCCGGTTTCAGCGTCTGGCCGGCGATCGGACGATCTTCCTGACTGGTCTCGACGAGCACGGCGAGAAGATCTTTCGTGCCGCGCGGGACCGGGGCGAGTCGCCGCAGGAGTTTGTCGATGGGATCACCCGCCAGTTCCTTGATGCCTGGAGTAAATTCGACATCTCATACGACGTCTTCATGCGCACCACCGATACAGCGCACAAAGAGGTTGTCGGCCAGGCATTGGAGCAGGTGCGGGCGTGTGGGGATGTCTACTTCGCCGAGTATGAGGGACTCTACTGTGTCGGCTGCGAGCGCTTCCTGACCGAGAAGGAATTGGTCGACGGGCTCTGTCCTGACCACGGCTGTGCGACCCGAGCAGCGGCGTGAGGGGAACTGGTTCTTCCGTATGGAACGCTATCGCGAGGAGCTGCGCGAACGTATCCTGGCGAATCCGGATCTGATCTCCCCCGAGCGCTATCGCAACGAGACGCTGGCGCTGCTCGATGAGCCCATCGGCGATCTCTCGATCTCGCGCCCTCGCGAGCGGGTGCCGTGGGGCGTACCGATTCCATGGGATCCGGAGCAGGTCACCTACGTCTGGTTCGACGCGCTGCTGAACTACGTCTCGGCGCTCGGCTATCCGGATGGCGACGATTTCCGCGACTACTGGCCCACGACCCATCACCTGATCGGCAAGGATATCCTCAAGCCGCACGCCGTTTTCTGGCCGTCGATGCTCCTGGCGATGGGCGTGCCGCTCTACCGGCGCCTGCTGGTCGGTGGTTTCCTACTCGGTCCCGACGGACGCAAGATGAGCAAGTCGCTCGGCAATGTGGTCGACCCGTTCGCGCTGGCGCAGCGCTTTGGCGTCGATGCCGTGCGCTACTACCTGCTGCGCGAGTTTCCGTATGGCCAGGATGGCGCGGTCTCGGAAGCGGGCATGGCCGAGCGCTACAACGCCGACCTGGCGAATACGCTCGGTAACCTGGTCAATCGCGTGCGAGCCATGCTGCTGCGCTATCGCGACGGCATTATTCCCGCCGGCCGCGCGCGACACGCCGCTTGCGGATGCAGGCCGCTCGCTGCTGGAGCGCATCACGCCGCTGGTCGAGGACCTGCGGACCAATCTGGTGTTGGCGAAGGTGATGCACCTGGTGCAGTCGCTCAACCGCTACGTCGACGAGACGCGACCCTGGGAACTGGCGCGCGATCCGGATCGTAGCGCCGACCTGGATGCCGTCCTGGGTAACCTGGTGGCTGGTCTCCGCCTCTCTTCGGCATTGTTAACACCGGCCATGCCCGGCAAGATGGCCGAACTGCGGGCGAGTCTCGGTCTACCCGAGCCCTCTACGGTGGACCTCGACGAATGGCGCTCGGCGCCACCGAACACACGTGTCCCAGCCCAAGCGCCGATACTGTTTCCGCGATTGGAGGCGTAGCCGGCGATACTGAATCGCCGATTGGAGTCCGGTGATCCAGTGTACGTTGCTGCTGGTCGGCCGCGGCGATATGGCCAGGCCGACGAGCACGCAGGTTCAATTGTTCATCCCCTCGTCCTTACCTGACCTGGATAGGTACGCGACCGTTGAGTTGGCCGATTCGCAACAAGTACGTACACGGCGTATCAATAGAGAATTCGATCGCCGGCAGCATCTTCTCAAACGTCCATTTCTGTGCTATTCTGTGACGTATTCACCAAGGAAATTACGCTGGGTTCCCCAGTACAGCCCTCCACAGCTGATTGAGTAGGCTGTTCTCGTGATTGACGGTGTTTTGACCGCGTGGCTCATCACGTCGGCGCTTGCAGCCGTCTACGTGGCCTATGACGCGTTCGCGGTCGGCAACCCTGAACTGACCGTGATGAGGTGGGGCTGGGTGCTCGTCACCCTCTACATCGGTCCGGTCGGTGCCTGCCTGTATATCCTCTCGTGCAAGCCGCCAGCGTCGCAAATCCATCGGGAGTTCACCGCACCGCTGTGGAAACAATCGCTCGGCTCGACCATGCACTGTTTGGCCGGAGATGCCACGGGGTTCATCGTCGCTGCCTCGATCACCGTCTTTCTGGGCTTACCGGTCTGGTTGGACGCGATCTCGGAGTACCTGTTTGGGTTTGTCTTCGGGCTGCTCATCTTTCAGGCGGTCTTCATGCGCGGCATGCTGGGTGGATCCTATCGGAGAGCCATCCGCCGCTCTTTCATGCCCGAATTGCTGTCGATGAACATGGTGATGGCCGGAATGATCCCGGTCATGGTCCTGATCATGACGAATTATCCGAGCGCGATGCAAGCTGGCTCGGTGCGATTTTTGGGGACGCTGTCCCTCGCGACTTTCGTCGGGCTCGCCACGGCCTATCCGATGAATGTGTGGTTGGTAGCAACGCATCAGAAACATGGCATGGGGACGGTCGTTGCGGACGACCCGCGCGGGAGCCGCCTGGCTGGCAATTGGCTGCGTCTGCGTCTCGCGATCGCGCGTCATGAGCAACCAGAGGCACATCCGGTGCTGGCGGCAAGCCCGTCATCGAGCGTACCCGGCGCGATGCCGATGAATTCGGAGCATCTGCCGGCTGATTCCATGTTCACTGGGGAAGATCACCGAGGATTGGCGGCCATGGCCGCTTCGGCGAGTGTGACCCACGTTCAGCTTGCCGCCGTAACGATCTTGAGCCTGCTGGCCCTCGGGGCAGGCGTTTTTTTGGCGACCCTCTTTGGCAATCTGGCGGGCTAGCCTCAGGTCCGATCAACCGTCGTCAGCTTTATCGACGGGAAAGGAGTCCGGACACAATGACTGGTGTGATGACACGACTTCGCATCGGTGTGCGGCTCGCAATTGGGGTGCTGGCCCTGCTCGCCCTCGGTGGCGGGGTCGTGAGCGCTCAGCCCAGCCCCGCGCAGGACCCCGCCATCGACCCCGCCCTACTGCGCGGCGCCACTCCCATCGCGCTCGAATTCGAAATCAACACGGTCTCCAGCCCTGGTCAGTTCTCGCTCAACGACAGGGGACTCCACATCACGAACCTGGGTGGGGTCGACCGCGTCAGCGGCGACCTCAGCGGCACGGCAATCACGCTGACGACCCTTGACTGGGCCGCTCCCTGCCAGCCCGACACGCTCGTCTGTCTCGGGGCGCAAACGTCCTCGGAGCGGCTGACGATCAACGACGCCGCCGGCCAATGGACGGGCATCCTGATTCTGTCCATTAATTCAGCCAAGGGTGTGCAGACCGTCCAGGCGTTCCTCGTTGGGCGGGGTGGCAACGCCGGCCATATCCTCTACCTGAACAAGGTGACCGGCCGCACCCACGTCAGCTTGTCGGTGTCCGGCTACCGGATCGATCGGACGGCGGGTGGCCAGTGGTAAGCGACACCACCACTGTCGTGAGGCGGAAACGCGTGCGGACGATCAGCCGCGACGAGACGCCAGAGAGGATTAGCACCCGATGTTAGCTCACACGCTCATACGCCGTCGAACGGTCGTCCTGCCGCTGGTGGTGCTGCTCCTGCTCAGCCTGAGTGGCGGCCTGGCGCACACTCCCAGCACGCTGGCGGCTACCTCCGTCGAGAATGACTATGCGACCTGCACCGCCACCAGCGATGTGCTCGTCACCTGCACGCTCAAGGCGGTTCCCAATCAAACCTCGCTGAACCTGGTCACCGATATTCTGCCGCTGGCGAATCAAGTCAATACGGCGGTCAATCCCAACACGGCCATGTGGGTCCAGGCCTGGGGCGGCGCTGGTGGTGAAGGGCAACAATTCGGCCTGGAACACGGTGGCCACGGCGGCTCGGGTGGGTTCGCCCAGACGATCACGACGATCAACGATTACCAGGCGCGCTACGGTACGACCACGCTCTACTACTACCTTGGGGACCATGGCAAGACCAAGATTGCATTTAGCGGCGGTGGTGGTGGAGGTGCCGGGACAATCGTGGCCGCGACCGACCACGACTTCTCCACGAGCAACGTGCTGCTCGACGCCGGTGGCGGAGGTGGTGGCAGCGAGGCGAACATTCCGTATGTCGGCTGGAACGGCTCCAACGGCGGCTCGGCGATCGCGACGGTTGACCAGAGCGCCTACGGTGCTGGCCAGAGTGCCAGTACACACGATGGGACGATCCGTGGCGGGAGCTACAACGGTCCTGGCCTCGGCAGCACGTCCATCGGGGGGGACCATTCAATCGTTGGGGACGCTGGAGACGGGTTCGGTGGTTGGGGTGGCGGGATTGATGTTGGATCCTATTTTTACGGTCGCGCCTACTGGCTGAATGGGCCTATTCCACCTGCAGGCATCGCGGCGATCGGCGATGCCGGGCACGGTATCAGCAACCACAACTCCTCTGGAGCCACCTCCGGTGGTGGCTATGGTGGTGGTGGCATGGACACCTGCGGGGGTATACCAGGTGTACAGCACAAGAACTGTGAGGCCGCAGGTGGCGGGAGTTATGCCACGCAGAGCACGATCGCGGATGGCCTGGCGCCGACCGCCTACATCGCCGAACACGGGGTCGGCAGCGTCCAGCTTGTGTTCGACGTGTTCAAGGGCTCCTTCTCCTTCTATGGGCCGTCGTCCAACCCCTTCGGGATCCAACCGCTAGGGCTGTCGGCCCCGGCCTATACGACCTTCGCCGACATCGACGGGGACGGAGCCCCGGATCTGTTCGTGGGGGCCAATGGCTTTGTCTATTACCAGCACAATGAGGGGACCGCGACCAACCCGCAGTTTGGCCCGCTCACCATCAACACACAGAAGTTCAATTTCCAGGGGCTCTCGCCGATTCACCCGCTGGGCGCGCCGACCTTCGTCGACCTCACTGGCGATGGGGTGCTCGACGCGATCATCGGGACCGCGACCGGCGCGACCGTCTTCTTCCAGAACACCGGCACCCAGACCGATCCGCAGTTCTTGCAGCCGGGGGTGGTGAACGCCTTCGGTCTGCATAGCCTGGGTGGGGCGGCGGCGGAAGCGGCGGGCACGGCCTGGGTGGCCCCGACCTTCGCCGACCTCAATGGTGATGGTCTGCCCGACGCCCTCATCGGCGCTCAGGCGGGGGCGGTCTGGTACTTTGAGAACGTCGGCAGCGCGACGAATCCCCAGTTCGGGACGGCGGTCGCGGTGGCGCAAGTGGACGCGGACGCGGTGCCCGCGCTGGCCGACATCGACCAGGATGGGGACCTCGACCTGTTCGTCGGCGGGGCCAATGGTGCCATCTATAGTTTCCTGAACATCGGGAGCGCAACCACGCCGAACTTCCTGCCGGCGGGGCGGAGCCTGTTCGGCATGACCGAGGTCTCGGCCGATGCGGCGCCCGCCTTCACCTCCTTCCAAGCCGACGGCACTCCAGATCTCTTCATCGGCACGAGCAGTGGCGACATCTGGTATCAAGCGGTCCGGGAGGGGTCCAGCGCTCAACTCCAGAGTCTGGACACGGCGTCCACTCAAGCGGAGAGCACGGAGTCGGCAACCGCCTCGGACTACCAGGTGACGTCACCCGTGCAGATCGACCAGACGACGACTCCGGGCCTCTTCAAGGCCACCATCTTCGGCAGTCACGACTTCGATCCCAGTTCGGTCCGCTGCGACATCACCTGGTTGGAAGACTGGAGTGGCACTCAACTGGCCGCCCCGGTCACCGCCTTCTGGACCAAAGCCGATGGGGATGTCAACGGGGACGGCTATGTGGACCACACCATGTTCTTCTACACGGCCGATCCGGCGGCGATCCAGGCTATCGTTGCCGACGGGAAAGAGGTCTTCATTCGTGGGGTCACGGCGGTTGGGGTGGAGTTCGGGGGCTCGACCTTCGACCTCGGCCCGGCTTCGCCATGACACGTCGCTGTTGACCACCGAGGGTACAGGCGCCTGCCATGCCGGGCAAGATGGCCGAACTGCGGGCGAGTCTCGGCCAGCCGAAAACCGCGCCAATTGATCGAAGATCACGAACAGCGCCAGCATGAAGATGCGCACATGTCGCGGCAGACTGCCGAGATAGCGCTCTAACTGCGACGTCAGTGACGAGAGCCTGCGCTCATCACGAACCGCCGGCGGACAGACCACCGTGGCGAACCGGCGGGCGATTCTCAGAACCGGCTTCGGCACGGAATAGACCGTGGGCACGTCGACGTGTCGTCGAGGTATGCCAAACGCCACAGTTCTCCCAAGTCTCCCGTCGCTAGAGCCTGTTATGCACTCGTTGGGCCGATAAGTACGGCGAGCAAGCGATGGAGCATGAGCGTATTGAAGGCTACCAAATGCACGCCGACGTCGGCCGCGGCCAAGCGTTCGTGGTCCTGAACCAGCCAGTCCAACGCCGTGAAGACTTCCCAAAGGTCGTGGTGCCGTGATGGTGCGTCTTCGGTCATCGGCGTGAGGTACGGGACCACAAAGCCCATTCGGCGTCACTGGCGTCGGAGGATTAGGGTTGACGATGAAGGTTGGAGTTGGCGTACTCATCCTCCAAATCTTGCAACCCCTCCGATTCACGTGTTTAACCGGCTCCTTGGCGGAATGGACGAAAGCACGGGGCAGCGACAGCGCCATGCGACCTGGATTGGTGAAGGCGTGCCCCCGTGCGTATGGGGCCGCCTGCTCGTGATGCTATACTGCGAGCCAGGGAAATAGTTTGAATGGCATTATCAACAGCCACCTCGAGTTGATCGGGGCGACCGGTGACCACCTCTCGCTCGCCGCATTTCAAGAGCAGCCGGCGGTCGCTGCCGTCGATGGTCGGTCGCGAGCGGGAGCAGGCGGCCCTCCTCGTGACCCTCGACGGCATGCTCGCGGGTCATGGATCGCTGGTCTTGATCAGCGGGGAGGCGGGCATCGGCAAGTCCACGCTCGTCGAGTGGCTTGGCCAACAGGCCGAATCGGCGGGCTGTCTCGTCATTCGTGGGGGCTGCTACGACCTCTCCGTCACACCACCCTATGGACCGTGGCTCGAGCTGACGACCCATTACCAGCCTGGTGCTGACGGGCCGCCACTGCCCGCTTTCTTCACCGACCGGGCCGCGCTGGAACGTATCGGTAGCCAGCAAGCCCTGTTCGATCAGGCGACCGCATTCTTTCTTCAGCTCACAGAACGACAACCGACGGTGTTCGTGCTGGAGGATCTTCACTGGGCGGACCCCGGTAGCATCGAATTCCTTCGCTTCCTCGCCCGCCATGTTACGGACCGGCGATTCATGCTGACGGTCACGCACCGGTCGGATGAGCTTGCTCGCTTTCACCTACTGTCCAACCTGCTCCCCGCAATCGTGCGGGAGTCTCGGGTGGAGCGAATTGCGATTCAGCGGCTCAACAACGACGGAATTCAACAGCTCATCCGCGATCGAGTTGACCTGTCGACTGCCGATCAATCGAGGCTCGTCTCGTATCTGGAAGCGCGCGCCGAGGGAAATCCGCTCTTCGCCGGGGAGCTGCTCCGGACACTCGAAGAAGATCGGATTCTACGGTACGAAGATGGCCGCTGGCTGCTGGGGGATCTCAGTAGCGTCAGCATTCCGTTGCTCTTGCGACAGGTGATCGACGGCCGGCTGGTTCGTCTGCGAGAAGCCGCTCGACTGAGTCTGGCTCAAGCGGCCGTGATCGGCCAGGACGTCTCGATGGACCTGTGGATGACGGTAGCCGGATTGTCCGAGCTCGAGCTGCTCGATGTAACGGAACGAGCGATCTCCGCGCGGTTGCTCGATCCGATCCCAGACGGTGTGCGATTCGTCCACGCGCTGATTCGAGAAGCGATCTACGACAGTGTGTTGCCGGTGCGGCGCCGAGCGTGGCACCGGCAGGTTGCCGAAGCCTTGTTGGACCGCTCGACTCCCGACGCGGATCGCGTGGCCCATCACTTCCAGCAGGCGAACGATGAACGCGCCACCGAGTGGCTGATCAAAGCCGGAGATCGTGCGCAGCGCGCCTACGCCTACGTCGCCGCGGGTGATCAGTTCGAGGCGGCGCTCGCGCTGCTGGACCGCTCCGATACCACCGTGGGGGAGCGAGGATGGCTGTTGTGGCGTGTCGGCCGCATGCGCCGCTTCAGCGATCAACTCCAGAGTATGGCGTCTCTCGATGAGGCGCTGGCATGCGCGAGACAGGCGGATGATCACGTCCTTATCGGTAACGCGCTCCTTGATCGAGGCATGATCCTCCCCCAGCACGGTCGCGTTCGGCTCGGTCTGAGCGATATGGAGGCCGGTGTTGCAACCCTCCAGAGGTTGACGTCCGCCGAACAACGGCGACTTCGGGACCTCCCGTCAATTCTTGAGGTTGCGGACGAGGTCGTCGCGGAGGCGAACGTCATACCGTACTTGAGTGTCGCCGGGCGCGTCATTGAGGCACGAACACGTGGGGAGCAGATCATCAACGCCATGCCCGCTACCTCCTCGCCGAACATTGAACAGCGCACGGTCTTGAGCGAGGCATTCTTGGGCATGGCGCGGGCCTATGCCATCCTGGGGTTGGCGGAGGAGTCGTTGCGTGCGTTTGATTGTTGCGGGGAGTTGTATGCCGAAACTGGCCACTACATGGCGCTCGGTGTCGCGCTCCTGACGGAACTCGATCAACTGCTGATCCCCTACTACGCTGACCGTCCCAGTGAGCGCCGTCGAATCGCCGCCGAAGCGGAGACAGCCTTTGCGAAGGCCAATGCCGCCGCACCTGACCAGCCCGCGCGCATCGCGGGTGTGCCACTTCTCATTCTTGAGGGAGAGTGGGCCACGGCTCGGCAGGTACTCGACTCCATGCCGCGACAGGTCGAGCCGTTTCCGAATGTGCTCCGGGCGGCCATCGCGATCCGGCAGGGCGACGTTGAGATCGCCTGGCAGCTGGTGCGAGAGGCTTTTCCAGCTGGGCCAAAAACGCAGCCGGGAGATAGTGACTTCACGCAATTGAACCGGATGCAATACGTCGCCGCGACCCTCGCGCTGGATGCGGGCAACCTCGTTGCCGCTCGCGACTGGCTCGAAGCCCACGACCACTGGCTCGACTGGGCGGGTGCAGTGCTTGGGCGCGCCGAAAGTTCGCTCGCGTGGGCCCACTGGCACCACCTGTCCAAGGACCTTCCCGCCGCCCGTGACATGGCCCAGCGCGCCTTGGAGCACGCCTCCAATCCGCGTCAACCCCTGACGTTGCTCGCCGTCCATCGCTTGCTGGGCCAGCTCGACACCGAGGAGGCGCGATTTGAGGAGGCGGGCGATCATCTGCAGGAGTCGCTGAATCTGTCGACGGCCTGTGCCGCGCCGTTCGAGCGTGCGCTGACCCTGCTCGCACGTGCCGAACTACGCATCGCCCAACGACGGCCCGATGACGCCGCGGCGCATCTGGACGAAATTCGTGCGATCTGCGCGGCAATTAGACGCGAAGCCGGCGCTGAAACGCGTCGCAGACCTCGAGGAGAAGATCTGCGCGAAACGCCCGGAGTCCAGGGGTTCGGGGTTACCGGCTGGTCTTACTCACCGGGAGGTCGAGGTACTGCGCCACATCGCCCTTGGGGAGAGCAACCGGCAGATCGCCGACGCGCTCTATCTCAGCCCACGCACCGTGGAACGCCACATCGCCAACATCTACCTCAAGATCGAGGTGCACAGCAAAGCCGAAGCAACTGCCTACGCCCTGCGCAACCAGCTCACCTGACCGCGGGACGCCCTCGTCTTTCCATTCATAGCGGTAGGACTCGATCCACGCGCCGGTGAAACGCTACGAATGCAGGTTGTATGGGTTGGGTCGAAATGGGTTGCTTTGACCGCTGCGACAAGAGAAACCGGCATAGGTAATGTCGGGGCCAGGCCGGTTGACCACCCGGACACCTGCGATTTGAA
Source organism: uncultured Chloroflexia bacterium (assembly GCA_963728335.1). Classification (GTDB taxonomy): domain Bacteria; phylum Chloroflexota; class Chloroflexia; order Thermomicrobiales; family Thermomicrobiaceae; genus CALAGB01. Next base: position 193,596 of record CAVSJP010000001.1, on the reverse strand, counting down.
CTATTCGCAAATCATGTATGCTACACTAACGATATCTTCAGGAGTCTCATGCTCTTTTGACGGTTGCGCGACAATCGAGAGAGCCCTTTACGATGCGATCATCATCGACTCGCCCTTCTTCATCACACGGGCGTCGTGCGGTCGTCGGTCGCGAGCGCGAACAGATCCTGCTGCGTGAAGCCCTGGACGAGGCGCTAGCGGGACACGGCTCCCTCGTGCTCGTCAGTGGCGAGGCTGGCATCGGCAAAACGACGCTGGTCGAGTGGCTCGCTGCTGGGGCCGTGGACGTCGGCTGTCTGGTCCTGCAGGGCGGCTGCTACGACCTGACCACGACGCCACCCTATGGTCCATGGCTGGAAGCCTTGCGGGAGATCCATGCGGTCGATCAGCTTCCATCGCTTCCTGCTTTTGTCACCGAAGCCGATGCCACCCTACGTAGCCAACAAGAGCTCTTTGCTCAGTTAACTGAGTTCTTTACCCAGGTCGCGCGAGTACGGCCCCTCGTTGTCGTGCTCGATGACTTGCATTGGGCCGATCAAGCCAGTTTGGAGTTCCTGCGTGTCTGGGCGCGCTCAATCCGCCGGCAAAAGATTCTGGTGCTGGGCAGCTACCGCGGTGAGGAGGTTGTTCGCAACGAACGTTTGAACCAGATGGTTCCCCTGTTGGTACGTGAGGCCCAGGCCGAACGAATTGGGCTTGTGCCACTGGATCGGCAAGCGATCAACGCCCTGATCACGGCGCGCTATGCGCTTGAGGATATCGATAGTGAACGTCTCCTTGCCTGGCTCATGGAACGCGCGGAAGGGAATCCGTTCTTCGTCCATGAGTTGATGAGAACCCTCGAAGAGCAGCAGGTGCTGCTGCCATCGGAGCGTGGCGTCTGGCAGATCGCCGATCTCAGCCATATACGTGTCCCGACCTTGATCCGCCAGGTGATTGAAGGTCGTTTGAACCGTCTTAGTGAACGAGTGCGCGAATTGTTACAGGTTGGGGCGGTGCTGGGGCCAACGGTGCCATTGCGTCTGTGGCAGCAAGTGACCAACGCCACCGACTCTGAACTGATTGACGCCATCATGCATGGGCGGGCAAGCGACATATTGGAAGAGACCGTGGAGAGTCATCATTGGCGCTTCACGCACGCGCTGATCCGCGAATCGATCTACGAACTCGTCGCACCGCCGCAGCGATGGATCTGGCACCAACATACCGCCGAAGCACTGACCTCCTTGCCGAACCCGAATCCTGACATCGTAGCATCGCATTTCCAGCAGGCGGGAGATTCGAGAGCCATCGAGTGGCATGTTCGTGCTGGCCTGCGGGCACGACGCACCGCGTGGATCAGCGCCGCGGAACACTTTGAGGTGGCTGCGGACCTGATGAGCAGTGATACGTCTCGCGCGCGCAAGCGGGGCTGGCTCCTCTTTGGAGCGGGCTTCATGCTGCGCTTTGCCGGCGTTCCGCGTGCGATCCAATATCTGGAAGCCGCCGAACAATTAGCCCGAGTCGACAATGATCCCGTACTTGCCGCGTATGCGGGCTATGCCCGCGGGTCGCAGATGTGTATGAACGGCAACATCCGCCAAGGGATACCGGAGATCAGGCATGGAGTAATGGAAATTGACTCATTACTCCATACTCACGCGGTTCCCGCCACTGAAGAGCGTGCAGTCGCCGCGATTCAGCAATTACTTCCGGACGACGGTGCAGATCAAGGTTCCGTCAATGACGAACAGGCGCGGGATGTGTCGCGCGTGCCCGCGGTAAACCAGCAACGTGGCATTCTGGTCAACTGGCTGGCTCACTCCGGGAACTATCGCGAGGCCATTGCGGTTGGCACAGCCTACATCGAAGAGATGGTTGCCGCCTTCGAGGATGCGCACCTGCAACGGCCGCAGTGCGTCGCGGGTCATCTCGGCCTTGGCAACGCCAACGCCGGATTGGGACGCCCAGCAGACGCGCAAAAGGAGTACCGTCTTGCCCGTAATGGATTTCGATCGGTGGGTGACTATGCCATGGCCGAGCATGCCATTGATTTGGAACTCCTGATGGTGCACATTCCGTATCGAGCAGATCGGTTGACGGAGCGAGAACAGCTCAGGCGGGAGGCGACGGAGCTGTGGGAACGGTGCTTCGGGCTGACGATTTCGACGCTTGGGGACGGCGCGCCAGCTGAGCTGCAGCTCGATGTGCTGGAAGGTCACTGGCAGGCCGCGCGACGGCTGGCCACCGACCACCTCACCGCGCCGTGGGTGAACCAGGTGCACGAAGCGATCGCTACTCTCGCCGTCCTGGACCGACACCAGGGCGCTCCCGACCGAGCGTGGGACCGCGTCTACCAGCTGTTGCCAGAGAAAGCGTCGACCGAACCGGGCGGCTGTTATTTCCCGTTCGGTATGAGGTCCATTGCCCTGGCCGCGGAGTTAGCACTTGATGCAGGCAATCCGCAAGACGCGCAGCGCTGGATCGAATTGCACGATCAGTGGCTTGCGTGGAGCGGTGGGGCGCGCTGGCATACGACGAACCAGCTTCTCCGAGCACGCCAGGCTGATATATCCGGAAATCCTTCACAGGCTCGCCAGCACGCTGAACACGCGCTTGCACTCGCCACTGACCCGCGCCAGCCACTGGCCCTCATCGCCATCCACCGGTTTCTCGGTCAACTCGATGCCGACGCGAGCCGTTTCGAGGATGCCGATACGCATCTTGCGTCATCCCTGCGGCTCGCACAGGCGTGTTCGGCGCCCTTTGAGCGCGCCCTGACACAACTCGATCTCGCGAAATTGCGGCTGGCTCAGCAGCGGTTCGATGAAACAATCGCTCTTCTTGATGATGTTGAGGCAGTCTGCGAGCCACTCGGGGCCAAACCGACTCTGGGTCGAGTCAATACGCTCAGACTACAGCTGAACGCGCTGGGACAATCTCGTCCCCCGTATCCGGCTGGTCTTACTCAACGGGAAGTCGAGGTGCTGCGCCACATTGCCATTGGGGAGAGCAACCGACAGATCGCCGACGCGCTGTTCCTCAGCCCACGCACGGTCGAGCGCCACGTCGCCAACATCTACCTCAAGATCGAGGTGCACAGCAAAGCCGAAGCAACCGCCTTCGTGCTGCGAAATCACCTCACCTGACCACGGGACGCTCTCGTCTTTCCATTCATAGTGGTAGGACTCGATCCACGCGCCGGTGAAACGCTACGAATGCAGGTTGTATGGGTTGGGTCGAAATGGGTTGCTTTGACCGCTGCAACAAGAGAAACCGGCATAGGTAGTGTTGGGGCCTGGCCGGTTGACCACCCGGACACTGCGATTTGAACTATTCGCAAATCAAGTATGCTACACTCACGATATCTTCACGTGGACACAGCTCCTTTGCGACTGCGCGACGATCGAGAGAGCCCTTTACGATGCAATCACCATCGACTCGTCCTTCTTCATTGCGCGGACGTCGTGCGCTTGTCGGCCGCGAGCGTGAACAGACCCTGTTGCTCGAAGCTCTGGACGACATGCTGGCGGGCCACGGCTCCCTGGTGCTCGTCAGTGGCGAAGCGGGCATCGGCAAAACGTCCCTGGCCGAATGGCTCGCCGCTGAGGCCGCGATCCGCGACTGTCTGGTGCTGCGGGGCGGTTGTTACGACCTGATGATCACCCCGCCGTATGGTCCATGGCTGGAAGCCTTGCGGGAGATCCATGCGGACAAACAGCTTCCATCGCTTCCTGCTTTTGTCACCGTAGCCGATGCTATCCCACATAGCCAGCAAGCCCTCTTTGCTCAGTTGACTGAGTTCTTTGCCGAGTTGGCGCGGGTACGACCTCTCCTCCTGGTACTCGATGACGTGCATTGGGCCGATCAAGAAAGTTTGGAATTCCTGCGCGTCTTGGCACGCTCAATCCGCCGGCAACAGATTCTTGTGCTGGGCAGCTACCGCGGTGAAGAGGTCGTTCGCAATGAACGATTGAACCAGATGCTTCCTCTGCTTGTACGTGAGGCCCAGGCCGAACGAATTGGGCTCGTGCCACTGGATCGCCAGGCGATCAGCGCCCTCATCACGACGAGCTATGCGCTTGATAATGCCGATACTGAACGTCTTCTTGCCTGGCTCATGGAACGAGCGGAAGGTAATCCATTCTTCGTTCATGAGTTAGTGAGGACCCTCGAAGAGCAGCGGGTGCTCGTGCCGCGCGAAAACGGAGACTGGCAGATCGCCGACCTCAGCCACATACGCGTCCCGAACTTGATCCGCCAGGTGGTTGAAGGACGTTTGAACCGTCTCAGCCGACAAGCGCGCGAATTGTTACAGGTTGGGGCGGTCATCGGCGCAGAAGTGCCGCTCTCGCTGTGGCAGCAGGTGAGTGGAGCTAGTGACGTCATTCTTTCGACGGCGATTGAGGAAGGTCAAGCCGCCCATTTGATTGAGGAGGTGGCTCACCGTCATGGTTACCGTTTCCGCCACGCACTGTTCCACGAGGCGCTGTATGGTGAGACGATCTCTCTCCAGCGCCGAGCGTGGCATCGGCAGGTCGCGGAAGCCTTGTTGGACCGTCCAAATCCCGACGCGGATCACGTGGCCCATCATTTCCACCAGGCGGGCGACGAACGCGCGGCCGAGTGGTTGATCAAAGCCGGAGATCGGGCGCAGCGCGCCTACGCCTTCGTCGCCGCGGGCGATCGGTTCGAGGCGGCGCTCGCGCTGCTGGAGCGCTCCGATACCACCGTGGGGGAGCGAGGCTGGCTGTTGTGGCGCGTCGGCCGCGTGCGCCGCTTCAGCGATCCGCTCCAGAGTATGGCGTCTCTCGATGAGGCGCTGGCATGCGCGAGACAGGCGCACGATCACGTCCTTATCGGTAATGCGCTCCTCGATCGAGGCATGATCGTCCACCAGCTTGGCCGAGTGCGGCTCGGTCTGAGCGATATGGAGGCCGGTGTTGCAACCCTCCAGAGGTTGACGTCCGCCGATCAACAGCGACTTCGGGACCTTCCATCAATTCTTGAGGTTGCGGATCAGATCGTAGCGGAGGCGGTCCTCGTCCATTGCTTGAGTATCGCCGGGCGCTTCAATGAGGCGCTGAACCTCGGAGAGTCCATTATGAATGCGGTCTCCGCTACTTCCTTGCCGGACGCTGAACAGGGCTCGGTCGTGCGTGAGGCATTCCTCGGCATGGCGCGGGCCTATGCCGTGCTCGGGCAAGCGGATCGGGCGCGGGGCGCGTTTGAGCGCGCCGGGGAGTTGTACGCCGCAACCGGCCATCACATTCTGCACGGTGCCATCCTCCTGACGGAGTTAGATTGCGTCCTGATTCCGTATTACGCCGACCACGTCAGCGACCGCCGACGAATCGCCGCTGCAGCGGAGACGGCCTATGCCAAGGCCACGTCCGTCGCGCCTGATCAGTCATCGCGCATCGCGGGTGTGCCACTGCTCATTCTTGAGGGAGAGTGGGCCGCGGCTCGGCAAGTGCTCGACGCCCTACCGCCACAAGACGAGCCGTTTGCGAACGTGCTCCTCGCCACCATCGCGATCCGGCAGGGTGACGCTGGGCTCGCCTGGCGACTGGTGCATGAGATCTTGCCGGACGGCCTGGACACGCAGCCGGGAGACAGCGAATTCGTGCAATTGAACCGGATGCAATACGTCGCCGCGACCCTCGCGTTTGACGTGGGCGACCTCGTGGCCGCTCGCGACTGGCTCGATGCCCACGACTGCTGGCTCGACTGGGCTGGCGCGGTCCTCGGACGTGCTGAAGGCGCCCTCCTCTGGGCCCGCTACGAGCTAACGAACGGAGATTCTCGTGAGGCACGTCGACGTGCTGAGTCCGCACTTCGCCATGCCACTGACCCGCGGCAGCCGCTGGCCCTGATCGCGGTTCATCGGTTCCTCGGTCAGTTGGATCGGTCGGCACAGGACGATGACCGTGCTGAGGCACATCTCGCGGCATCCCTCAAACTGGCCGACGCCTGCGCCGCGCCGTTCGAGCGAGCACTAACTCTGCTCGCGCTTGCGGAACTACGCATCGCTCAACGACGGCCCGATGACGCCGCGGCGCATCTGGACGAAATCCGTGCGATCTGCACGCCATTAGACGCGAAGCCGACGCTGGAACGCGTCGCAATCCTCGAGGGGAAGATCTGTGCGAATAGCCCGGAGTCCAGAGGTTCGGGGTTACCGGCTGGTCTTACCCAACGGGAGGTCGAGGTGTTGCGACACATTGCCATTGGGGAGAGCAACCGGCAGATCGCCGACGGCTCTTTCTCAGCCCGCGCACGGTCGAGCGGCACATCGCCAACATCTACCTCAAGATCGAGGTGCACAGCAAAGCCGAAGCAACCGCCTACGCCCTGCGCAACCACCTCACCTGACCACGGGACGCCCTACGTAGTCCCAGTCGAAACCTACATACCCCGGTTACATAGATCAACGGATGCGACGTTGAAGCCCCGGCCCTACTGTGGAGCCTGCCGCGGGATTCGCCGGACGCCAGTGTGAAAGATCACCGGTGCCCGGCGGACCTTCGGCGCTGAACCACAGTCAGGGTAAGGAGGCGTTCATGGGTACGGGTTCGCGATTGGTCTCCCGCAGAATGCTCTTGCAGGGCGGCGCGGCGGCGGCCGGGATGGCATTCCTCGGTTCTCAATTACCGGCGTCGAGCTTGACGTCGGGCCTGGCGCCGGGCTCGGCGTCGGCCGCGAGGCTCGGCAAGCGATTCGATCCGCTGCGAGTGGCGGCCATGGCCGACTTCCCGAGTCGGCCAGGTGAGGTCGTGTTGCCCTGGCTGGATCAACCGGCTGACAACCCGGTGCCCGATATCCTCGGAAGTCAACTCAAGTGGGAGGAGCTGGATTCCTGGATTACACCGGACCAGAGCTTCTTCACCGTCCATCACTACGCCCAACCCGAGATCGATGCAACCAGCTGGTCCCTGGATATCTCCGGGCTGGTGAAGAAACCGTTGAACTTGTCGCTGGATGCACTCAAAGCTCGCCCGGCAGTCGACGTCCCGTTCACGCTAGAGTGTTCCGGCAATAGTGGGCTGCCGTTTTTGACCGGGGCCATCGGTAACGCCGTCTGGACGGGGACGCCGCTTGCCCCACTGCTCGAGGAGGCGGGTGTCCTGGATGAGGGGACTGAGGTCGTCTTCTGGGGGACCGATTCGGGCGACGAACAGCTCAACGACCTGCAGCTTACCGAACATTTTGCCCGCGGCATGTCGTTGGCAGAGGCGATGGACCCACGCAATATCCTGTGCTGGGGCATGAACGGGAATGCGCTACCAACCCACCATGGCGGTCCGGTACGACTGATCGCTCCCGGCTGGTACGGCATCGCCAATGTGAAGTGGCTGAAGCGGATCGAGCTGCTGAGCACCCCATATGAGGGCCGCTTCATGGCCCGCGACTACGTCACGATCCGACAGGTTGAAGACGATGGCGCCACCATCGCGCGCTTCACCCTGGTCGGGCACGCACTCCTCAAGTCGGCACCGGCCAAGGTGACGGTGCTGGACGGTCAGCATCGCATCCTCGGCGCGGCCTGGGGCGGCTCGATTGCCAGCGTCGACGTGAAGATCGACGACGGAAACTGGATGCCCGCGACCATCGAAGAGCGCGGCGACACCGATCTCACCTGGGTGATCTGGACCGCCGATTGGGGAACCCCATCGGACGGCGAGCACACCGTCACCTCACGCGCGACCGACGCGGACGGCAACGTCCAGCCGACCATGGACGACCCGCTCATCGCCAACAAGCTGACGTACTGGGAGAGCAACGGGCAGATCACCCGGCACGTCATGATTGGCGCGCCGTCGACTCCGCAGGTCAGTCCCAGTCTGAGTGGCGCCTTCCTGGACTACTGGCAGAAGAATGGTGGACTGCCGATCTTCGGCAATCCGATTACGGCCGAGTTCGACGAGCAGAGCGTCGCCGACGGGCACACCTACCGGGTGCAATACCTCGAACGGCATCGATTCGAAATGCATCCGGAGCAGCAGCCGCCCTACAGCATCCTGCTCGGGTTGCTCGGAAACGAGACCATTCCAGCCGCCAACAAGCAGCCACGATCGCAGCGCTGCGGGTGGACAGGATAGCGCCTGGTTCGAACCGACCGGCCATAACATTTCTGGACGTTTTCTCGAGTACTGGAACCAGAACGGCGGTGTCACGATCTTCGGTTACCCGATCACCGAGCAGTTTCAGATGCAATTCGGTGACAAACAAATGACGGTGCAGTACTTCGAGCGCGCGCGGATGGAGCTCCACCCGGAGAACCAACGACCCTACGATGTGCTGCTGGGCCTGCTCGGGAATGAGGCGCTGCAGGCGCGCTACAACGGTCAACTTCCTCCGGGAGCCTAGTGACCGAGGACCCGACCGATCCCGCAGCGCGCGAACGAGCGCTGGGCAGCCTTAACTCGAACCGATCAAGTGTGGGAGTCACGACATGACCAACGAACACCGCAAACGAATGTTTTCGGCCATCACAAGGAGGACTCGTATGACACGGATGCGATTGATGATTGCTCTCGCAATCAGCTGCTTACTCGTTCTCACTACTGGGGCGACGGGAGCGCTCGCCAAGCCGGTCGCGAATCCCACCGCCACGTTGCTTACATCCGGCCTGGCGGGAGCCGCGGGCAGTGCCATCGGACCAGGGGGCGCGCTGTATGTCGCCGAAGGCATTGCTGGGCGCATCTCCCGCATCGATCCGCAGACCGGTGCGGTGACGACCTTCGCCAGCGGATTGCCAACCCAGATCCCTGGCGTCGGCTTCGGTGGGCCGGTCGACATCACCTTCGTCGGCTCGACCGCCTACGTCCTGGTGACGCTGGTCAGCCCTGACGTTGGCGGGAGCAGTGTCGACGGTATCTACCGGATCGATGGCCCCAACCGGTTCACGGTGATCGCGGACATTGGAACGTTCGCGGAGCAGAATCCGCCAGCTACCGATTTCTTCGTCCCGAGCGGACTCCAGTACGCGCTAGAGGCGTACCACGGCGGATTTCTGGTCACCGACGGGCATCATAACCGCGTGCTGCAGGTGACCCGTGATGGCGCCATCAGCGTGGCGATCGCGTTCGACGACATCGTGCCAACCGGGCTCGCCATTCACGGCAATACGGTCTACATGGCCGAGGCCGGTCCCGTTCCACACACGCCGGCGGACGGCAAAGTGGTGTCGTTCGATCCCAAATCGTCGTCGGTGACCACCGTGGCGTCCGGCGCTCCGCTCGTAGTCGACGTGGAGTTTGGACGCGGCCAGCAGCTCTACGCGCTCTCGCAGGGCGACTTCTCGGGTGGTCCGGCGGGGTCGCCAGCGCTGCATGATACGGGGTCGCTCGTCAGAGTCAAGGGCGACGGTACCTTCACCACCGTCGTGAGCGGTCTCGATCAGCCGGTCTCCATGCAGTTCATCGGGAACACCGCGTACGTGGTCACGCTCACCGGGGAGATCTGGAAGATCGACAATGTCGGGACTCCGCCCTTCGGCGTGGCGCGGTAACTAAACGCGACTAGATGGGAGGCGGGTCATCCATGGGCGATGACCCGCCTCCCTCGCGTCCATCCCCCCGGTCACGGACGAACACCAACGGCTGCAAATGAGAGATACGGAACGTGAACGTCAAACGCGTGAGCGTGTAGGTGACGCTCGCGTTCACGCGCTTTCCCAGTACGGTTTACTCCTGGTCGCACGGCAAGCCGTGTATGTCAACCATCGGGAACGCGGGTTACGACTGTTGCCCACCGCTCCCCTCCGCATTAACGATATGCATGTCTTGCCCACGCGGCGTATCATTCGGGGTCTTCTGGTGGATCGTTCGGTCCATGGCGCCGGGAGCCCGGCGCGAACCTGTTCGAGTTCGTAGGTCTCATTCGAAGCCATTGCCTTCGAGACCGACCCTGGGTGAGTAGAGGAAAAATTCATGCCCGTCTGGAGCCAGTTCGTTGATCTGATTCAATGGGGTCTCGGGCACCTGGCCAACAACATCGGCAGCGCCGGGCTGGCGGTCATTGTCTTCACCATCCTGTTCAAGACGTTGCTGCTGCCACTGACGATCAAGTCGGTCCGCTCGATGTCGTCGATGCAGGAACTGCAGCCGAAGATCAAAGAACTCCAGAAGAAGTACGGCAAGGACCGGCAGAAGCTGTCGGCGGAGACGATGAAGCTCTATCAGGAGCATGGCGTCAACCCCGCCTCCGGCTGTCTGCCGATGATCTTGCAGATGCCGATCTTCTTCGGACTCTACTTCGCCATCCGGCATCTCTCACAGTCCGGCGCCGGTGTTTGGGGCAATGGCTTCCTCTGGCTGCCGAGCCTGGCCAAAGCTGATCCGTATCACATCCTTCCAATCCTGGCGGGCGTCTTCCAGTTCATCCAGACCAAGATGGCGCGCCCAGCGCACCAGGCCAAGATCGACGACCCCCAGCAGCAGATGATGAACAGCATGATGATGTTCATGCCGCTGATGGTCGTGGTCTTTGGCTGGCCGTTCGCCGCCGGCCCGGTCATCTACTGGGTCGTCTCGGCCATCTACAGCGCCGTGCAGCAGTGGTTCATTACCGGCTGGGGTTCGATGCTCGACTGGTTCCCGTTCCTGCCGGATCTCCCAGAGCACCGTCGCCTGGGTTATGAGGCGCCGGAGAAGCGCGCCGCGCGCCGGGCCAAGGCCGGTGGCGAGCAAAAGGGCTTCTTTGGCTTGCTGAATCGCCAGATCCAGCAGCAGGTCGAGAAGGTGGAGGTCCAGCGATCCGAGGGGGACGGCGCCGAGGACGATGCCGAGCAAGCCGGGCGGAGCGCGACCCCCACCTCGACGCCGGCGCCCGCGACGCCAGCCACGACTCCTGGTCTGACCCCGCGTCGGTCTGGCCGCACCAAACGGCGGTAGCCCGGCTTCGGTTTAATCGCACCCGCGTGGCGCCACGCTAAAGCAGCGCCACGTCTGGTTGAGACGCCGACACTGACAGGAGAGGCTCATGCCGCGCTACTTCGCCTATTGCACCCTGCTCGATACTGAGGAAATGAAGCGGTTCTGCCCGAACGCGCAGCCAGTGGTCGTCGCACGGCTCTCCGGACAGCGCGTCGCCTTCGATCATTATGGTGCGGACCAGCTTGGCGGGGGCTGTAACCTGCACGAGGAGGCCGGGCACCAGCTATACGGCCTGGTGTATGACCTGAGTGATGAGGAATTTGACGAACTTGACCGCATCTCAGGCGTCGATCGTGGCTACTACGAGCGTGTCCCGTTCATCGTCACCCGAGGTGACGGTGGCGAGATCTCCGCGGCGACCTATGTCATGCCCAAACCAGGCGGTCCGTTTCGTCCCACTTCAGCCTATACGAGACCGATCCTGACGGGCGCCGCGGCGCTCGACCTTCCGTCCGACTACCTGACTGAGCTTCGTGACATCGTTCGCGCCGCGATTGGCGACTAGCACTCCGCGATCGAGCCGTTCGGTCCCTGGAACCACGCTGTCTCACACCAGGGAACGCCGCGTGCTTTTGGACGTCATGGCTGCGCGCTCGTCCCGTCGGCAGTGAGCCGGCCACGCGCACGCCGTGGTTCGAGAAGAGGTGCGAACCATGGTGATCTGGCTGTCGGTCGCCGCCGGTTGCATGATCATCGCGCTTGTTATCGTCGATATCGTTCTGACGCTCTTCACGCCGTCGATGCGTGGGCGGATGAATATCATGCTGGTCGGCGCCGTCTGGCGTCTCTCGCGGCCCTTCGCGCGGCGCTCATCGCTGGCCCGCGAGTTGGCGGGGCCGCTGACGTTCCTCAGCGTCGTGACGCTCTGGGCACTCATGATTGGCCTGGGCTGGGCGCTGATCTACTGGCCATTCCTGCGCAGTGATTTTTTGGTCAACTTCGGGCTCGATCTCAACCGCACCAGCGCAAACAATTTTCTGGCGTCCCTCTACCTGTCGTTCGTGGTGCTCGCGACGCTGGGTTTTGGAGACATCGTGCCGATCAGCGGCATCCTGCGGTTTGTAGTGGTTCTCGAAGCGTTCGTCGGCTTCGGGCTCCTGACGGCCGGCATCAGCTGGTTTCTCTCGACGTCACCCGCGCTCTCCCGGCGTCGCGTGCTGGCCCAGCAAATTGCGCTGATTCACAGCGCCGCTCACGACGCCCACCCGCTGCGGGACTGGGACGATGAAACGATGGCGCAGACGCTGCGCGACATCGCGCTCGAGCTCGCCGCGGTGCAGAGTGACCTGGAGCAGTATCCTGTCATCTACTACTTTCGGAATGCCGATCCGGACGCCGACCTTGTGCTGAAACTCCCGTTCCTGCTGCAACTGGCGCGCGGTACCCAGGCTACGGAAGACGCGGCGCAGGTGCCGGTCGAACTGCGGTCGGCCATGCTCGAGCGCGCGGTGGTCGATCTGCTCGCCACCATTGGACGTCAATACCTCAACATCACCGAGAACGATCCCGACGCACTGCTGAAGGCGTCTATCGCCGATCACGCGGTTTTGCGACGGAGACGGTCACAGCGCGGTAAGTGACGGTGGTCTGACTGAATGCGGCGCGGCGAACATGGGTGAGCGTGGCCAATCACCCGGCTAGCTTGTCGAGCGGCAGTCGTCGCCGGACTATGGAGGTGACGCCTGCGAACCGGGAGGTCTATCCGTATCGGTACTGGATGCCGTAGCCGCCGCGTGGGTAGGTCCACTCGACGTTGTCGAACTCACAGCAGACGATACGGCACGTGCCACACTCGACACAGCCCTCATAGGAGAAGAGGACGCGTCCGTCGGGTTGCGGCGCATAGCAGGCCGCCGGGCAGCAGTTGATGCACTGCTGGCGCTCACACTGCAGGCAGACGTCGTGATCGATGATGCGGATATGAGCCCGGTTCGGATCGACGTTGTAGCTGTCGATCGAGAGTTTGCGCTCCAGGCCGACCCGATCTCGAATGGTGTCTCTGGTGACTGGCATGCTACTCCTCGAGGTCCCGCGGCATCCTCAGCGGGGTCGTTTCCGCTCCTCGTCGCGCATCGTTTAGTCTATCACGATGGGACGTTTTCTCCGTCCGGGCTGCTATGATGAGCCGCGATATCCAGGATCCGTATCGAGCCTGAGGGGTGGAGTGATGAGTGAAGTGCTGTCGGGGAAAGTCGCCCTGGTCACCGGTGCTGCCGCGGGGATTGGACGCGCCTCGGCGCTGGCATTTGCCGCGGCCGGAGCGCGGGTTGTCGTGGCCGACCTGGACGCGGCCGGAGGCGACGAGACGGTGAAGCAGATTCGCGGCGCCGGGGGAGAAGCCCTCTTCGTCCGGGCTGACGTGACCGACCCCAGCGACGTCGATATGCTGATTCACGAGACGGTTTCGCGCTTCGGCAAGCTCGACTGTGCCCACAACAACGCGGGTATTCTGGGCCAGATCGCGCCGGTCGTGGAGTCGTCCGACGACAATTTCGACCGCGTCTTCGCGGTGAACGTCAAGGGTGTCTGGCTCTGCCTCAAAGCCGAAATCGCACAGATGCTGAAGCAAGGAGGCGGCGCGATTGTCAACACCGCCTCCTCGGCCGGACTCAAAGGCAGCCCGACGCTGCCCGCCTACTCGGCCAGCAAGCACGCCGTTGTCGGGCTGACGAAGTCGGTTGCCCTCGCCTACGCGCGCCAGGGGATTCGCGTCAACGCCGTGTGCCCCGGTTATGTCGATACGGACTTGCTCGACCGGCTCTTTGCCGGTGAGCCGGAACGCAAGGAGAGCGAGCGAGCTGGCACGTTGCTCGGTCGGTTCGGCAGCCCTGAAGAGATTGCGGCCACCGTCGTCTGGCTCTGCTCCGACGCCGCCGGACTGATGACCGCCCACGCGCTGCCGGTCGGGACGGTTGTCTAGGGCCGGCATGGCGGAGCCGGGGTGGGATGCGGATCAGGAGGCAAGATGAACGAGAGCGAAACGCTGCAAGAGATCCGGGCCTGGCTGGAAACGTTTTCCGCGGCCGTTCGTGATGTCGACTACGAGCGTGGGAAGACGATGTTCGCGCCGGACGTCGTTGGGTTTGGTACCTATGCCGGGATGCTCGAGGGACTGAATAGGCTGGTTCCGGGCCAGTGGATGAACATCTGGGGCGTTACCCGCGGGTTCACCTTCCGGCTCGACGAGCTGCACGCTGGAGTCTCGGGCGACCAGGCCTGGCTTGCCGTGCCCTGGGACTCGGAGGGCCAGCGGGATGGCACCTGGTACGATCGGCCCGGCCGGGCCACGATTATCCTCGAGCGACGAGACGGGCGCTGGCTGGCCGTGCATACGCATTTTTCGCTCTACCCTGCTCCGTCCGGCGGCCGGTAATCCCACACCGCTGGTGCCGGCTCTCCCGTGGCCACAACGAAATGGTGAGAAAGTACCAGGACCGACCCATGACCATCGGCCGGGCAAAGAGATAAGATCATGGGTGTACGTACGGATGTATCCCGGGCAGTTTATTGTACGTACGACCGAAGCGGTCGAGGTTGACTGTCGCCGTGCAAGCTCGCTCGGGCTCTGCGCCTGGCGACCGTCGTCGAAACGAACATGATCGCGACGGAGGAGACGCTCGATGGCATACGTTGCCACATTGCTGGTCGAAGGTGATTCGCAGGTTGCCTGGCGTATTATCCGCAGGCTCGAGAGCGTCCGGATTCCGCGTCCGCAGCTCGCGGAGCGGGCTGAAGACGCGCTCGAATGGGTGATCCGCCAGCCGTTTGGCCTCTGCCTGCTCGATTACGATCTTCCCGATATGAACGGCGTCGACCTCACCGTGCTGTTGCGCCAGCGGAGGCCGGAGATGCCGATCTATATGATGTCGGCTGCCAAGTCCGAAGCGGCCGCCGTCGCGGCCTTTCGCGCTGGCGTCAGCGACTACATTCCCAAGGACGCGCAACTCTTCGATTCAGTCGCCAAGATCTTGCAGCGCTATTCGGAAACCGAAGCGAAGCTGGCCGAGATCCCGCCCGCCCACGCGATTCCCGATGACATGCCGAGGGAACTGCTCGAGCCGAGCTATCAGAACCGGCTGCGGGTCATTGGACGGCAACTCGATCTGAACCAGTACCGGTTGGCTTCGATCTTCGAGGTGGAAGGTGGCTTCCTGGTGCGGGCGCTGCCCGAACATGGCCGGAGCGCGGACGCACTCGAGTTTCCCAATCGGGATTTTCTCCACTTTATCACCGAGGCCTATCGTAATCGCGGCCATGGCGAGCGGCGGACATCCGCCTCAGCGCTGTTTCCATCCGGCTATGAGGACTTCATGCGCGCGATCGGCGCGGCGCTCGACCGGCACGGCGTCGATGCCGTCACCATTAGCGAGTTCACCAATATCGTGGTTGTCGGTGGAAACCTGAAGTTCGACACGCCCGAGATGCCCGCCGTCGGCGGACTGCAGTGGGTTCTCAAGGCGGAGGACATCACGCAGATCCTCGATGCCGGTTACCAGCGCCGGCGTTCGGGCAAGCAATATAAGACCGGCTCGGTCCTCGAGCGGATCTTCGGACGTCCAGACTCAACCCACGCCGCGAGTGCGTGACCGACCTCCTCATTCCCCGCTGTCTCCGCGCCTCCAAGGTCTGTCCATTTTGAGCGCAAGATCCGGATAGTATGCTCTGGTTGACGCTCCTATCATGATGTCATTGAGCAGCGGAGCACGCCGAGAGGACCTGGACATGACCCAAACCAATCAAGCCACCACCCGAGCCGAACTGCACGATGACGCCGGCCGCTGGGTCGCTACCGTGCAACGTGATGCCCGGTACGACGGTGCGTTTGTCTACGCTGTTCGTTCCACCGGCATCTACTGCCGCCCGAGCTGTCCGTCGCGGCGTCCGGGTCGGGATCAGGTTCGCTTCTTCGATGATTGTGCGGGCGCCGAAGCCGCCGGTTTCCGTCCCTGTCGACGGTGCCGTCCGACCGAGACGCCGCGCGAGATCAGCTTGGTCGAGCAGGTCGATGACTATGTCAGCACACATCTCGACGAGTCGATCACCCTCGCCCGGCTCGGCGAAGCGTGCGGTCTCAGCCCGTATCACCTCCAGCGCACGTTCAAGCGCTTGACGGGCTTGACGCCGCGCCAGTAC
Organism: uncultured Chloroflexia bacterium; assembly: GCA_963728335.1. Taxonomy (GTDB): domain Bacteria; phylum Chloroflexota; class Chloroflexia; order Thermomicrobiales; family Thermomicrobiaceae; genus CALAGB01. The sequence goes on along the minus strand of CAVSJP010000001.1, from coordinate 177,544 downwards.
GTCCAGGAGCGGCGGATCAGCCGTCTGAAGGAACATCTCCGCGATGGCTCCGACGTCACGACCGCCATGTACGATGCCGGATTCGGGTCGAGCAGCCGCCTTTACGAAGGCGCCAGTGGCCGGCTCGGAATGACACCCGGGGTCTACGGTCGCCGGGGGGAAGACCTCGAGATCACGTACACCATCGTCGATTGTTCGCTCGGTCGCTTGCTGGTCGGCGCGACATCGCGTGGTGTATGTGCGGTCTGCGCGGGCGATTCAGACGATGAGCTTGAAGCCGCGCTGCGTGCTGAATATCCAGCGGCCGTCATCGAGATGGGAACGTTTGCCGACTCCAGCTGGGCTGATGCCATCGCCGCCGCCGCCGATGGTCAGCCGCTGTCGGCCGATCTCCCGCTCGACCTGCGGGCGACGGCGTTCGAGCGGCGCGTCTGGTCCTTTTTGCGGACAATCCCTCTGGGCGAGACGCGGTCCTACGTCGAAGTGGCTCGCGCGCTGGATCAGCCGGGTGCGGCGCGCGCGGTCGCCCGTGCCTGTGCGGCGAACCCGGTGGCGCTGATCGTCCCCTGTCACCGTGTCGTGCGAGCGAATGGCGAGCCCGGCGGATATCGCTGGGGCGAGCAACGCAAACGAGCGCTCCTCGCAATGGAGCGTCAACGGCGCGAGGTCATGGGAGCGAACGCGGACTGATGGGCGTGAATCCAGCGTCTTTGCGCACCAATGGCGGGTCCTCAGGACCCGCCATTTTCTTGCCGTTTTTGGCCATTTTTCGGCAAATTTTCTCCATCGGATGAGTCGACAATTGACAGTGGCCGCGATCATCGCTACAGTGGTCTTACCTATATGTTCGGCAATGGGAGACCGCGGGCTGCTCACGCGAGGAGGTGAGCGGAGCGGATCGATGGATCGAATGTCGATATCGGTGAGCCGCGTTATGCGCCGTAGAGGAGGAGCAGCGGGATGGATCCGGTTAAGGGTAATTCGCTAATGGGTGCGTTCATCAGTCGACGCAAAGTGCTGGGGGCCGCCGCGGCCACTGGCGTGGCGGGATTGCTGGCAGCCTGCGGTGGTTCGAGTAGTAACACGCCAGCGGCGACGACCGCGCCAACGACCTCGAGCAGTGGTGGCTCAACCGCGACGTCTGTCGCGACGACAGCCGCGACTTCGGCGTCCGGTTCTCCAGCATCGACCGCTGCCTCGACGGCCACGCAGGCCGCCACGTCCACACAGGCGGCTCAGGGCAAAAAGGGCGGCACGCTCACGCTCGGCTACAACGTGCAGCAGTTGCTGCAGTTGGACCCAGCGCGCATCAGCACCGGCCGTGTCGCCGGAGAGCTGCTCTGTAACATCGCCTCGGCTCTGGTGCAGTTCGATGAGAAACTCAACGTCGTCCCCGACCTCGCTGAGAAGTGGGAGATTTCGGATGACGGCCTCAACTACACCTTCCACGTCCGCACCGGGTTGACCTTCGCTGACGGCAGCCCGCTGTCTGCCCAGGACTTTGTCTACACCTACAACCGCACCATGGACCCGAAGCTCGCGTCGCCACACGCCAACAAGCTCAAGTCGATTACCAAAGCGGACGCGCCGGACGACGGAACATTTACGCTCACGTTCAGTGCGCCATTCGCGCCGTTCCTGGCGACAACCTGCAGCCGTGGCCCTGGCCGCGCGCTCACGCCGGTCTCCAAGACCGCCGTTGACAAGCAGGGAGACGATGACTTCTTGCTCAAGCCGGTCTGCCATGGCCCGTTCCGCATCGTGCCAGACACGATGGACGCGCAGTCTGGCTTCACCATGGAGGCGTTTGACGGCTACTACGGCGGGCGTCCCCTGCTCGACAAGATCGTCGTCAAGTTCATTCCGGAGCCGGCCAGCATGGTCAACGCCCTGGCCGCGGGTGACATCGACTTCATGAACGAGGTGCCGCCGCAGGGCTATGAACAGCTCCAGGGGAACGATCAGGTCCAGGTCGACAAGATCCACGGAACGAACTGGATCGCCGTGCAGTTCAACACCGCACGAGACCCGTTCAGCAACCAGGACGCACGTATGGCCGTGGCGAAGGCGATCGACCGGGACAAATACATCAAGACGGTCCTCTTCGGCCTGGCCGAGCCAAGCGTCGGCGCCATCGCGCCAGCCTTCGGATGGGCTACCCAGACCGAGGCGGATCTGACCGACAATCCCGAAAAGTACGATCAGGCGGCTGCCAAGCAGCTGGCCGAATCGTCCGGGCTGACCAAGGCCAAGCCAGTGTTGATTGGCTCCGCCAGTGATCACCGCGGTCAGGACGAACTGCGTAACCAGCTCCTGCAAATCGGGGTGCAGGTCGATCTGCAGTTGCTGCAGGACTCCGACTACAACAATCGCTGGCAGACTGGCGACTACGACATGGATATTGAGGGCAGCGTCGTCGACGCCGATCCGGACGACAACGACTACAACTTCTTCTATCCAGATGGCCCCTGGAACACGGGTAAGTGGAACCGGGACCAGGCCAAGCAATTGCTCGATGACGAGCGGGCGACGACCGATCAAGCCAAGCGCGCCAAGGACTTCCAGGACCTGCAGGATCTCGCGCGCAAGGAGGCCGCGTTCGGGTTCCTGTATCACGCCTACTACTTGCCTGGATACCAGAAGTACGTGAAGGGCTTGCGCCCGATCCCAGAGATTCTCGAGTTCGAGACGGTCTGGCTGGATAAGTAGGAATCGCCGGCCCGAGCGGGGGAGCTGGCTGTGGGCTATGACGGCCCGCGTGCGCTCCTCCGGCTCGGTGTTCGGGCATTAGGGGTCGTCTTATGACGCAGTACATCATCCGTCGCCTGATCTACTCCGTCTTCATCATCTGGGGCTGCGCGACAATCGTATTCTTCCTGTTGCGACTGGTTCCCGGCGATCCGGTGGCGGCTATGCTCGGCCATGAATACACGCCCGAGGCCGCAGCACAGATACGCCATAACCTCGGACTCGACAAGCCGATCTACATCCAGTACGTGGACTGGATGGGCAATGTCATGCATGGGAACCTCGGTAAGTCGATCGATACGAGCGAGGCCGTGACCAAGAAGATCGAGGTCGCCTTCCCGAAGACGCTCTCAATTACGGTCCTGGGGTTTATCTTCGGCATGGTGGTCGCGTTGCCGATGGGAATTCTTGCCGCGCTCAAGAGAGGAAGTGTCTTCGACTACGTCGCGAGTATCTCCACCTTTGTTGGCATCAGTCTTCCGGCATTTTGGTTTGGCATCGTCTTCATTCTTATCTTCGCGGTGCAGTTTCGCTGGTTCCCTTCAGTCGGATACGTCTCGCCTACGCAGGGCGTATGGCCCTGGCTCAAGCACCTGATCTTACCCGGGCTCGCGGCCGGAGTCGGTGAGGCCGCCATTCTCATGCGTTTCGTGCGCGCCGGGCTCCTCGAAGTGCTCGGGAGCGACTACGTCCGGACGGCCCGCGCCAAGGGCTTGCCCGAGCGTCGCGTCATCTTCTCGCACGCGATGCGCAACGCGATGATCCCGGTTACCACGGTTGCCGGGCTGTCGCTGGCTGGACTTCTTGGCGGTCTGGTGATTACCGAGACGGTCTTTGCCATCAGTGGTATTGGTCGCCTGCTGACCGGCGCGATTTTTGCGAAGGATTACCCCATCGTTCAGGGTGTGATTCTGGTGATCACGTTTTTCTTTGTCTTGACCAACCTGCTGGTCGACATCCTCTATACGTTCCTTGACCCAAGGATTCGCTATGGATGAGCATAACTCGCTGGAACCAATGGCCGCCAAAGCCGTCGTGCAGCCGTCGTATGATGACCGGTTCGGCAGATTGGGCGAAGACCAGCGCGTTGCCCAGGGAAGCCGGTTCGTGCGACGAATCCGGGCCGAGAAGAAAGCCTTTCTTGGGCTAATCTTCGTCATCTTCCTGGCATTCGTGGCCATTGCTGGACCCGTGTTGGCTCCGTATGGTGCCGACAATACCAGTTTTGACATGCTGGCGAAGCCCACGCTGGCACACCCGATGGGTACCGACTCGTTTGGGCATGATCTGTTCAGCCGCGTCATTCTTGGCACGCGCATCTCGTTTACCGTCGGCATCGTGGGCGCGCTGATCTCGATGATCGTCGGTGTTGCGCTCGGCGTTATTGCCGGCTACTACCTGGGCTGGATCGATAACGTCATCATGCGCTTCATTGACCTGGTCTGGGCGTTCCCCGCGATCGTCCTGGCAATGGGTCTGGTTGCGATTTACGGGGCCGGCATGAAGAATGTCATCCTGGCGATCGCGCTTGGAAACATGGTCGCCTTCTCGCGCATCGTCCGTGGCGAAATTCTCCGCCTGCGAGAAGCCGATTTCACCCTAGCCGCGCGGTCGATCGGCGTTCGGGACTGGCGCATCATGGTCCTGCACCTGCTGCCGAATGTTGCGGCGCCAATCATCGTGCAGCTCACGCTGACCGTCGGGTTCGGCATCCTGACCGAAACCGGTCTGACCTTCCTTGGTCTTGGGGTTGATCCGACGATCCCGACCTGGGGCCAGGCGCTCAATGAGAGTCGCAATTTCATCCACCAAGCCTGGTGGCTGGCGGTCTTCCCCGGCATCGCCATCGGATTCACGGTCCTCAGCTTGAACCTGATGGGCGACGGCCTGCGCGACGCGCTCGACGTGCACAACGTCAGCGACGCCTAGCGACATCCAACAATCCGAAAGAACGTGTTGGTCGGGCGCGGATATCCGTCGCCCGACCTTTGTCTTTGCCCTGACTGGAAGGTCTCGGTCGATGCCTGCCAGTCGCGATGGCGTGCATGCCGGGTTTCACAGCATCCTGGCTGCGTCTGGCGTCCCCTACCGTCTGTACCAGCACCAAGCCGTGCTGAGCTATGACGACGCACGATGTGAGCACGAAACTCGGCCTGCACGCTCTGGAGGACAAGGTCGACGTCTGCCGCGCCGGATTTTGGATCGGCTCCCGAACCCGCTGTTCGAGGCAGGGCCGGCGTTGTAGGGTCAGCCCCCGTTGTCCACGTGAACGGCGTTTGGACGCGGGCAACCACCGGGGTTCCCCCTACCGGAGCCTCTCGGAACGCATCACTGGTTCGCCACAAACACGATCCGCGCGCCTTCGGCCTGCTCCGGCGTGATGGTTGGAACGTCAGCCCCTGAAACGCCGAAGACCGCCTGGAACGGGCCGTCCCCCATCCGCTGAATGCGCATCGCGACCGGGCTGCCGGGTGACGCCGGATACGCCAGGACCAGTGTCTGCCTGCCTGCCGTGAAGGAGCAGGTGTCGGCCTGGAGCGCGTTGTCCCGGGTTTGTTCGGATGGCTCCGAACCGGTGATCGCCGCGAACTGCTCCGTCGCCTCATCCAGATCTCGCACGGCGATGACGAGCTTCTGAACGCCCGTGACCCCATTCGAGTGCTTCGCCGCGTCGCCGGAGGGAACGCGCAGGTCACGCGGCGTGATGTCGTCGATCAAGAACGGGAGATCACCCGTGCGATCTTCCGGTGGCCAGGCCATGCGCCAGGCAATCTCCTGGCCGTCGGGGCGCTTGCGGGCGCCGGGCATCGGCCCACGATAGTCGAGTCCCGCCTGGTGCAGTCGCCCCAGTTCCTCCTCGACGTTTGAAGCACCGAGCGCGAAATCGACCAGGCCACCGCCGAGCGGGAGGTAGGAGTGCCAGCGATGGTCGCTCGGCTTATCCGGCTCCTGAAAGGCGATCAATTCGAGATACGTGCCGTTGGCGAAGCCGACGAGGGCGTTGTGCGTTCCGCCCGGGTGTTCTCCGCCGCGGGCGACCTGAAAGCCGAGCTGCTGGTAGGTCTTGATGGCGTCGTCCAGGTTCTTCACCAGAATCACGAGATGGTCAATACCTGAGATCATGGCTACCCCTTCCGTTTCGATCGTGAGCACGATCCCGATTGCACTATCGCCGCCCACCTGGCATAAGACAAGAGGTGCCGAACGCGATCGGCGGGAAGTTCGTGCAAGGAGGTTCGCCATGGCCACGGTCGAAACCCATGAAGGTCGCATTGCGGTAACGGGCGGCGAGGTCTGGTATCGCGTGGTGGGCGATGGCCCGGGCATTCCCCTGCTGACGCTGCATGGCGGCCCCGGCGCGGGCCACGATTATCTCGAATCGCTCGAAGCCCTCGGCGACGAACGTTCGGTTATCTTCTACGACCAGCTTGGCTGCGGCCGCTCCGACAAACCGGACGACACCTCGCTCTGGCGCATTGAGCGCTTTGTGCATGAGGTCGACCAGGTTCGGGGCGCGCTGGGACTGGAGCAGGTGCACCTGCTGGGACAGTCCTGGGGTGGCTGGCTGGCGATCGAATACATGCTGAGCAAACCACGCGGTATCGTGAGCCTGACGCTTGCCAGCACGTCCGCCAGCACCGCCGAGTTCGTGCGCGCCGCCAACCAGTGGATCGACCAGCTCCCGCCCGACATGCGCGATGCGCTTCGAGAGGGGGACCGAACCGGCGTCTACGACAGTCCGGGGTACCAGCGCGCGATGCTGGAGTTCTACGAACGGCACGTCTGTCGCCTCAAACCGTGGCCCGACCCGATGGTGCGGACAGGCAATAACCTCGAGGGCAATGCCGTCTATCTGACGATGAACGGACCGAACGAGTTCACCGTGATCGGTAGCCTCAAGGAATGGGATCGAACGGCGCGATTGGGTGAGATCACCGTGCCGACGCTGATCACGGTCGGTCGCTACGACGAGATCAGTCCCTCCTGTGCCGAAACGTTGCAGCGTGGGATAGCAGGATCGGAGATGCATGTCTTCGAGCAGAGCGGCCACTGCGCGCACTTGGAAGAGCCGGAGACCTACCTGCCGCTGCTGCGCGACTTCATGCACCGGGCTGAGGGGTGACCGGGTAGCGTGAATGTCTGATCCAACCGCCGAGGACGCCCTGCGCATCTTGACGGAGATCACGGGCAAGCAGGTCAGTAGCCTGCGCCGTTTCCCGAACGGCCTGGCTCACTTCGTCTACGACGGCACGCTGTCAGACGGCCAACGCCTGGTAATTCGCCTCACGCGACCGGCGCAGCGGAACGACTTTGCTGGAGCGGTCTACTGGTCGGAACGTCTGCGCCCGCTCGGCGTGCCGTTACCCGCGATTATTCGCGCCGAAATCGACGAAACCGTCCACGGCTTTCCGGTGCTCGTGATGGAGCGGCTGCCGGGAACTGATCTGGGTGACTGCTATACGCGTCTCACGCATGACGAGAAACGACGAATTGCCCGGCGAGTCGTTGACATCCAACGTCGCGCGAGCGAACTCCCCGCCGCAAATGGCTACGGCTATGCCCATACGCCGGACGATCCAGCACTGCTTCCGACGTGGCGTGACGTGCTCGATGCGAGCGTGCAGCGAAGTCGCGAATGGACTCGATCCGCCGGCGTGATGGGTGAGGAAGCGATTGACCGGGTGGAGGCCGAGGTCAGTCGCTTCGGTGACTATTTCGCGCGCGTGCGGCCGATCTGCTTCCTGCACGACACGACGACCAAGAACGTGCTGGTGCACGAAGGGAATCTGAGCGGCATTGTCGATGTCGATAGCGTCTGTTATGGCGATCCACTCTGGCTGCTGTCACTCATTTGTATGGCTCTGAGGTCGATGGGGGCTGACCTGGTCTACATTGATGCCTGGACGACGGAAATCGGACTGACGGAAGAGCAGCAACGTGTACTGGCGCTCTACACGGCCCTGCACTGCGTCACCTTCATGGGAGAGATCGGCCAGCGTTTCAACCAGGACACGCCTTTGCCGGTCAGCCTGCGGCGTGTCGCGGACCTTCAGGACATCCTGGGCGATCTTCTGCGTCAGGTTGCGGAGCACAGCGGCTGACTTACTCCGGGTCCACGCTCGGGTCGTAGCAGACCAGTTCGACGGTGTTCCCTTCTGGATCCTTGACGAAGATGGCACGCCACTGGGTCCACGCGTGTATCTTGGTGATGACCTCGACTCCGAGCCCCTGGATACGCTCCAGTTCCGACTGGTAGTCCTCCAGCGCGATTTCGAAGGCGATGTGGTCGATCGTCGTGCGTGCCGGATCGAGACCCTGGTAGCCGGCGCGAGCCGAGCGATCGAAGAGCGCCAGCACCTGGGTGTGCCCGGCGACGCCGTCCGCGATGCGGAAGAAGACGTAGTCCGGAAAGCGCCGCAGCACCTCGAGCCCGACGACCCGCTCGTAGAACGCCTGCATCGTATCGAGATCGTTGACGCGCAAGGCGATCTCGCCCAGCCCCTGAATCGCTCGTCGCTGCGACACGTTTCCCTCCCCTGCTCTCTACAGAACGCCTGGCTATCGGGTGACGTGCGGGCATTGTCTCAGTGTCCGTAACCGAGCGCCAGCCTCGGTCAACTCCGGCCGCGCGTTCCGTATTGGGCGTCCGCCGGGGAGGTGGCACGGTAGAGGTCGCGTGCCGAGATCGTCTCTTGCGGGGCGTTCGACACCGCCAGCATCCGCTCCACCTGGCTCTGCTGCAATTGTCGAATGTGGCTAACCCGCGGCGCTGGCAGGCGCAGCCACGGCGACTGGCGCGATATGAGCAAACATGCTGAGCGCCAGCCAATTTGGGAACCCGCGTGCGAGATCACGCGGTCCATCGATATGAATGACCTGACGGCGGAGCGCGGCTGCGAACGTGAGATGACCGACCCAGATCTGGTGAAACGCGAGCGTATCGGCGGCGACCAGGAGATCGGTTTCGAAGCCCGGGTCGATCAGGCAGACTGACGCGTCGCCCCGATCGAGCACGAGCCAGTAGTTGCCCGTTCGCATGCCGGAGAAGTCGAACTGGATGACGACTCGCTGGTCGGGCACCTGGTCCCAGTTGATGCGGCGATGCAGATCCCACATCAGGAGGTCGGGGTCGATGTCGTCCGGCGCGAGCTCCAGATTGGCCCAGCGCTGTCCCCAGACGCCAAGCTGCTCGACCACATCCCACAGCTCCTGCCCCGCCAGTGTGAGGTGATACTCCGGGCTGCGTCCATCAGGGCCGAGCCGCCGCTCGATCAGGCCGGCTCGCTGCAGAAAACGGAGTCGTTGGGCCAGAAGCGACTTCGACATGCGGGGAACCCCCGCCTCGATCTCACTGAACCGGTGACTACCCAGCAGCAACTCCCGCATGATGAGCGGAGTCCAGCGCTCTGCGAAGATCTCAGCCGCCTTGGCCACGGGACAGAACTGACGATAGGTCGGCATGTTGATTCCGCCTCCTGCTCAGCGATCGTGGGGTGTTATGAGCAGTCTAACATGTCGTGTGCTGAGCTCACTTCAATTATTGAACTGGATGTTCGCTTGGCGGTAGCTAGTCTGAAGACAGTCGTTATTTCGTCGTTGGTCGCGTCTGATTGGTTGATGCCACAGCTGCCAGACGAGCGGCCCTACCTGAAGGAGTGAAGCACATGACGGCTACGTCAGCACGAGCGACCGGTTTTCGTCCGTCCTCGATCTTTCCTGGCGACGACAAATTCGTCCAACTTGCCTCGGAGATTGGTGCTCAGTTCGCTCCGCGTGCGCGTGAGCATGATACAGAGAACAGCTTTGTCGCCGAGAATTACGACCTGCTGCGCCAGAGCGGGTACACGGCGCTGGCCGTGCCGGAAGAGCTCGGCGGCAAAGGGGCCACACTGCGTCAGGTCATCTACGCGCAAGTGGAGCTGGCGCGCTACTGTGCCTCCACCGCGCTCGCGGTCAACATGCATCTCTACAGCACGCTCGTCAGTGCCTACAGCTGGCGGCACGGAGCGGCCGCGCCGGAGAAGCTGCTGCGCCGTGTCGTCAACGAGGGGTTGATCATCATGACCAGCGGTGGCTCCGACGGCATCTTCCCCACCGGAACCGCGGTTCGCGACGGCGAGGGATTCCGGATCTCGGCACGCAAGGTCTTCTGCAGTCAGGCTCCGGTCGCGGACGTCCTGACAACGATGGCAGTCTACGACGATCCCACAGACGGTCGCGTCGTGCTGCTGGCCGCTATCCCGACATCGAGCGCGGGGTTCACGGTTCTCGACACCTGGGACGCGCTCGGCATGCGTGGCACCGGCAGCAATGACGTTCAGCTCGACAACGTCTTCGTCTCTGACGCACAGATCGTGGCGCGGCGTCCCTGGGGCAAGGTTGACCCGTTCCTGCGCAACGCCCTGGTTCATTTCGCGCCGACCACCGCCGCGGTCTACCTCGGCATTGCGGCGGGCGTGCGCGATGACGTCGTGCGACAGATGTCGAGCCGCAAGGATCGCTCTGGCGAGTTGCTGTCGAACGACGCGATGGTGCAGCGCGAGATCGGCATGATCGACACCAACTTACGGATGGCGTGGTGGGCGCTCGCGGGCGCGCTGAACGAGCTGGGCGACGACTACGCCCCGACCGAGGCGTCCGTGGCCGCGGTCGTCATAGCCAAGCGGCACGTGCTGGAGATGGCCGGCGAGATCATCGACCTGGCGATGGAGACGGTGGGCGGCGGCTCCTACTTCAAGGGATCGCCGTTCGAGCGAGCCTACCGCGACGTACGCGCCGGCAAGTACCATCCTCTGACGCCGGAGAAGACGCTCCTCTACGCGGGCCGTCTGGCGCTTGGCGCTGCCGCGGACGAGGTCTGGTAGATCTCAGCGCTCTTACGCTCGCGCGACCCGTGGCGGCCCCGCGGCGATATGAGACGCGTCGGGCCACTTGAGCACGTTGCAGGATAATTGACCGCGCGTTGACTCCGGTCAGGGAGCAGCGGACCCACGGCGTGGGTACCACGCTCCCGTGGCGTCAAGCGCCACATCACGGCGGAAGCACTGATGGGTTCTGACGAGACCAATCGGTCGTCCGTCATGCGCGGTTACGCGGGGCTCAAGCCGCCGCGCTCCATGAGACGAAGTCTGCTGATGGCCTGTGACGAATTCGTTTGGCAATGCGGCGTGATCGCCCGGCAATAATGGTGGTCGACGAATTGGTTCGGTGATTGGCGGCGTGCGCCCGGGAGTAATGGTCATGGACGAATTAATCCGGTGATTGGCGGCGTGCGCCCGGGAGTAAACTCACCGGGCTACCGGTAACGAAGTCCACTCAAGGGACTGAGCTTCAGTGACCGATTTGGCAACAACACGACCAAGGAATGGCGAACATCACAAGAAATTAGTCCCTTTAGTGGACTTTGACGTTGTAGCGCGGCGGCTTTAGCCCCGCGTGGACGGACACGCATGTACCGAACCAATTCGTCAATGACCATAATTGCCCGGGCCACCGTGGTCGCACTACCGATTTGATTCTTCAACCACCATCAGTGCGCCCCTACAGACCATTGGGATGGTGATCAACCGGTTCTCACCCCGCTCTCGGCACCCACCTCGCCAACTGAAGCCCACGGCCTCAGTTGAAGTGCTTTGTCTGTGGCCAGCTGTCGTGGACTGAACTGAATTTCGGCTGGGTGGCCAGGAAGACCGGCTGGTTGTTCTCCTCGGCTTCGCAGTAGCGGCATGAGGTGGTCGCGACCTGGACCACGCTGGCATAGGACTGCTCGATCTCACTCCGGCGCTGTCCCACCGTCAACAAGACGGTACCGGAGCAGTGTCCTGGTCCCCAGATGAAGTAGTTGTTGTGGCCGCTAATGGCTGGAGGTAGGTCGTACCGTCGGGCGTAGAAACTGAGCGCTGCGGCCTCGCCATAGTTCTCGGCGAAGATGCACGCCTGTGCCTGCTGACTCGCCGGTAATTGATGATACGCGCGCGACATGGTGGCCGCGAGTTCCGGCCAGCCGAAACGATCGGCCAGATACTGCGGGTACACGCTGGTCGTCTCCTGTCCAGCGCCGCCATTACCTGTACCGGTGAGGTGACTGTAGCTGCGCGCGAACGTCGCCGGCTGCAAGATTGGCATCGCCAGCGGCGCCAGCAGAATGCCGCTCAGCGCCAGCAAGGCCGGAAAGACCGGACGTGCCCAGCGCCAGCTGCGACGATCGAACGCACGGTCGAGCTGGACCGCGCCCCCCGCGAAGAGGAACGGGTAGGCCGGGACGAGGAAGTAGGACTTGGCGTTCACAAGCGTGAAGAGGACGTACAGAATGATGAAGGCCCAGCCGAACAGGCGATATGGCCGGCCGGCGGGTCGCCGCAGGTAGAAGACGAGCCCGGCGATCGTCAACGGGATGGTGAGCGGATTCGACGACAGGATCTGGTTTGCCAGGAAGCCGAGCGGTCCTCCGCCGTCCGCGCCGCCGTAGTTCTTCCAGAAGCCGAGCGTCGGCCAGCCGTGGGCGGCATTCCACAGGATGTACGGGAGCATGAAGGCGAGCGCGATCAATCCACCCAGGTAGAGCCAGCGCGAGCGAAAGTACTTCCGCTGCGGTGTCAGAGCCAGGCCTACGGACAGCGCAAAGCCAAAATAGAGCATCGTGACCTTGGTCGTCAGTCCAATTCCGGTGATCAATCCAAAGAGCAGCCACAGTCGCGGCTGGTCGCGCCTGATGAGGCGCAGAAGGACCAGCGCCGCGAGTGACCACCAGAGCGCGTCGAAGACATCCATCGAGAAGAGTGAGCCGGTGGCCATAAGGACAACCAGGACCGCGCTGCCGAGCGCCGCCAGCGACTGCGCGAACCGCCCGCCACCGAGTTCTCGTGCCATCAGAGCGGTGACGATGACGATGGCGGAGGCGGCCAGCGCCGAGACAACGTGGAGCGCGATCAGATTGTCGTTCGCGACGACGTTCAGCAGCCAGGCGACGGCCGCGATGAAGGGCGGGAAATCGACATAGCCGAATGCCAGATGATGCCCGGCGGCGATGTAGTACAGCTCGTCGCGAAAGTAGCCGTAGTTGTTGGCCACGGCCAGGTGAATCAGAAAGTCGACAAACGCGATGGCGACCGGGATGGCCAGCGTACTCCTGAGCGCGAGCCGCAGCCGACTCCGATCACGCGCGAGCGTCTCCCCGGCTTCTGCTGTTCCTGTCACGATACTCGATCCAGCTTACGCTTCAGCTCTGTACCGAAAGACCTGATCTACACGATCTGTCGCTTCGCCACTGGTTGGTCGTGTGTGCGAAAGCCTACCCTCCGTCACCCGAGAATGCCAGTGAAGCTCTGTCTCTCAGACACCGGGTCACGTACAATCATTTAATCGCTTCCTGGAACCGGCAAGGAGTAACGCATGGCGAGCTACGTGACGTACATCGGCACCCGCGACGGTGTCTACCGGCTGAAGGATGGGCGACTCGAGTCGCTCGGGCTCGATGGACAGCGTGTCTGGGCGATCCATGCCTGGCGCGCGGGGAATGGCAGCGACACGATCCTGGCGGGTACCTACGGCGACGGCATCTTCCGCAGCGAGGACAGCGGCAAGACGTGGCAACCCTCGAGCGAGGGGCTGAGCGCGACGGCGCTGCGCTGCATTGCGCCCGATCCGCTTCAGTCAGGCGTCCTCATGTGCGGCACCGAGCCGGGCCGCCTCTTCCGCAGCGCCGACGAGGGGCGCAGTTGGAGCGAATTGCAGGGGATTCACGAACTCCCGGGCTACGAGGACTGGTACCTGCCCTATTCGCCGCGTGCCGGGGCGATCCGCAATTTCTACTCACCGCCCGGCAGCGGCTCGCGCTTGCTTGCCTCGGTCGAGGTTGGCGGTCTGCTCAACAGCAATGACGGCGGCGCGACCTGGTCCTATATCGAGGTGCCTCCGGACCACGACATCCATCACATCGGCGGTCACCCCGACGACGGCAATCTGCTGTATGCCTCGCTCGGCTATGCCGGGTTGAAGAACGAGAAGCGGGACGAGAACTCGCCGAAGCTTGGCGGCGTCGGCCGCTCGCGTGACGGCGGCAAGACCTGGACGAAGCTACTGACCGACTATACCCGCGCCACAATCATCCCGCCGACGCACAAGAACCTGCTGCTGGCGGGCCCGGCGCCGCACGTCGGCCGCGAGGGGCGTATCGACGTTTCGTCGGACGACGGCGACACCTGGGAATCGGCCAGCAACGGCATCGAGACGCCGATGGAAGATATGGTCGAGCTCTTCCAGGTTGCGCCGGACAACACTATCTGGGCGATTACCTCCGGAGGAAGCCTACTCATGTCCGAGCCGACCGACTGGCACTGGCGCTCGGCTCTGCCAAATGGCGACAGCCCGGATGTGCAATCCGCGAGCTTTGTGGTGACTGGGTGAGGGAGCGTATTCCCTTTTGACCAAGATCGCGCCAGGTTGGTGGTCGGCGAGGAATGGCGCCTGGTCGGATCCGCGATAAATCAGCGCAGTGGCGGCACCTGTGGCCGCCAGCGGCGACGAAGTCGTCGGGAGCCTCGACGCTCAGCGCCGCGACGTCGCTGGACGATTGGGGCCGACGTCGACGGCCCTCGGCCGAAGGCGGGCGCGGGTCCCGCCTCTACATCATGTTCGGTGTATTCGCTGTCGGCGGAGGTCCTCTGGACGCCAGTCTCTTTGCCAAAGGGATGATCCTGGGCTTCTCGATCGCCGCGCCGGTCGGGCCGATTGGCGTCCTCTGCATTCGTCGCACGCTGACCGATGGTCGACTGACCGGCTTCCTCTCCGGGCTCGGCGCGGCGACCGCCGATGCCACCTACGGCGCGGTCGCGGCCTTTGGGCTGACGGCCGTCTCCAGCCTGCTGGTGCACCAGCAGACACCGTTGCGGCTCGTGGGCGGGCTGTTTCTCGCCTATCTCGGCATCCGCACGCTGCTGGCCTCACCCGCCACCCAGGCGGCCAAGACGGCGCAGCGCCGGCAACTGCTCGGGAACTACCTCTCGACGCTGGGTCTGACGCTGACCAATCCGGCGACCATCCTCTCGTTCGTTGCCATCTTCGCCGGGCTCGGCTGGGCCGGCACGCACGGTGCGGGCTACGGTTCGGCCGCGTTGCTGGTGCTCGGCGTCTTCTGCGGCTCGGCCCTCTGGTGGCTCATCCTGAGCACGGGCGTGAGCTTGGTCCGCTCCCGCTTCAGCCCGCGCGTCATGCAGTGGGTCAATCGCCTCTCCGGCAGCATCATCCTCGGCTTCGGCGTCATCGCGGTTGGCAGCCTGGTGGTGTGAAGGTCACGAGCAGACTTTCATGATGATTTCATGACACGCTCATCACTTCCGGCCCCTTGGATCTATTCTGAAATCACGAGAGTTTGGTCGCAATGAAGGGAGCGCGTCATGCGTGTGCAGATCATCCAATTCCAGTTGAACGGAGTCACTGAGCAAGAATATCTGGGCGTCTGTCAGCAACTCGCCCAGCCGATTGCTGACATGCCGGGGCTCATCTCAAAAACCTGGCTCGCCAATGCGGATACGAATACCTACGGCGGCGTCTACTTCTGGCAAGATCAGTCGTCAATGGACAGCTACATGCGGTCGGAGATTGTCCGCGGTATTCAGGCACATCCTGGCCTCGTCCGTATCACGTCGCAGGATTTCGAGGCCGTCGAGGAGTTGAGTCGCGTGACGCGGGGTCTCAGCGCTGTGGCGATCTGAACGTTCCGCCGAGCGAGACATTCAATCTCGAAACGAGCGACGAGTTCCGGGCTTGCGGGGCTGCGGTCGCTTGTTTATTGCTGCACGAATCACTATCATCAGCGCGTCAACTCCATCGTCACAACCTGAAATCAGACGACGGCGACGGAAACCGTCATCTACCTCCGCTGAAATGCAATTCCATGACACCCAGCCATGCTCGCGACCGTATCTTGGTGGAATAGCGTGATCAGGAGGGCCCGATGGCTCAAAAGATGGGCGACCTCGTCTCCGAACAAGCCGCGACCGAGTTTGTCGGTCGCACTGAGGAACTCCGCAGCCTGCTCGAAATCATCGAAGCAAACGGCCCGTTGATCATCCACCTGCATGGGATTGGTGGGGTGGGAAAGACGAGTTTGCTCAATGTTTTCGCTGATTGCGCTCGTCAACGGGGCGCGGTCGTCATCAACCTCGACTGTCGCGTCATCGAGCCGACCACTCAGGGCTTTCTCCGCGAACTCGGCGGCGCGGCTGGAGTCGATCTTGATTCGCCCGCCACGGCCGCGACTCGGCTGGCGGGACTCGGTTCTCGGGTCGTGCTCGCGTTCGATACGTACGAGTTGTTTCGACTGCTCGACAGTTGGCTGCGCCAGACGTTTGTACCGCTCCTGTCGCAGAATGTTCGCATCGTGTTCGCGGGACGGGAAGCGCCTACAAGCGGGTGGCGTAGTTCACCTGGTTGGCAGGGACTGTTTCGAAGCTTGCCGCTCGGCTCACTCAAGGAGGCGGATGCGCTGCAATTGCTCACGCGAACGGGCATGCGTGATACCGACGCGCACAGAGTTAACCGCTTTGCGCACGGCCACCCTCTCGCACTCCGGCTCGCCAGCGCGGCTTCGCTGGAACAGCCTGACCTGAACCTGGAGGACGCAACGATCCAGACAGTCCTCGAGGAGCTCACCCAGATGTACCTCTCGGACGTCGATGACCCACTGACGCGACAAGCGCTCGATGCGGCCTCGGTGATTCGACGTTCGACCCGCTCATTACTGCGCGCCATGCTACCGGGCACCGCCCCACAGGATGTGTATGATCGGCTGCGTGGGCTGCCATTCGTGTCACCCGGCAGGGACGGACTGCGTCTCCATGAAACAGTGCAGCAGGCGATCGCCTCCAGCCTTCGCGCGTCGGATCCGACCACCCATCGATCCTACCGTCGTGCCGCCTGGCGCCAGCTGCGCGAGGAGGTCGGCGAGGCCGTGCCGCAGGACACCTGGCGCTACACCGCCGATCTGCTCTACATCATCGAGAATCCCATCATTCGTGAGGCCTTCTTCCCATCTGACACGTCTCAATTGCCCATCGTCGAGACCGCGCTGCCGGGTGACGGAGCCGGCATTGTCGCTATGACGACGCGGCATGAGGCGCCGGCCGCCGCCGCCGCGATCGCTGACTGGTGGAGCGTGCACCCAGAGACGTTCTCGGTGGCCCGGGACCGGAATGGAGAGCTTGTTGGCTACTACTCGATGTTCGACCCGCAACGGGTCAGCACAACGGTGATCCTGGAGGACCCGATTACCCGAGCGTGGTGGCAGCATCTGAAACGAGCGCCGATATCGAACGAAAGCTGCGTCCTCTTCTGCCGTCGCTGGATGAATCGCGAACGGGGCGAGTTGCCGTCTCCGTCACAGGCGGCTTCCTGGCTGGATATGAAGCGTTCCTACATGATGCTTCGACCACGTCTGCAACGCGTCTACCTGACGGTCTGTGATCTGGAGACCTATGGTCCAATCGCGACTGAACTCGGGTTCAAGCTGATCTCGGAAGCCGACGTTGAGCTGGATGGAATCGTCTACCATACCGCAGCGCTCGACTTCGGCACGGGATCTGTCGACGGCTGGCTGGCCCGACATGTTGCTCGGGAGCTCGGCATCACCGACAGTGTGATCATTGATCGGAACCTCCGTGAGCTTAAGATCGACGGTGAGGTCGTGCCGCTTACCCAGCTCGAGTTCCGTTTGCTTGAGCGTCTTGCAGCCGGTGCGGGGAAACCGGTGAGCCGCGTCGATCTCCGTGAGGATGTTTGGGACACGACCTACGATGGCGGCAGCAACGTGGTCGATGCGGCAGTGCGCTCGTTACGCAAGAAGCTCGGTGACCACGCGTCGATGATCGAGACGGTTACCGGCATTGGGTATCGCTTTCGGGAGTCTTAGCGGACTCGAAATGAACGTAGGCCGGTTCTGTCGTCCTGTCTCCTGCTGGACTCGCGCGGTTGCTTGCTGAGCCGCCGGTATTGTCTTTGGCCTCCCTTCCGTAGACGACTCTCGCCAACCTCGCTATAGTGGCCCAAATCGCCATCTTGAGCGTCAAGAACATGAAGGGGGACCACGTGGTTTGGGCGAATCTGGGAATGACGCATCGGCCCTACGTCGGCGGTCGTCGCGGCGCGGTCGCGTCGGCCCATCCGCTGGCGTCGGAGGCGGGCCTGCGCATGCTGCGGCAGGGCGGCAATGCCATCGATGCGATCGTGGCGACGGCCGCCGCGCTGAACGTGGTCGAGCCCTTCATGTCCGGCGCGGCCGGGGTCGGCTACATGGTTATCAAGCCGGCCGGAGCCGACAAGCCCGTGGTTCTCGATTTCATCGGACGGGCGCCTGCCGCGGCGACCCCCGATAAATTCGAGAAGGAGGAGTCGAAGGACTTCGGCATTCGCTCGCCGCTGGTGCCCGGCTCGTTGGCGGGCTGGCTCATGGCGCTGGAACGCTATGGCACGATGGACCGCGCCACCGTCTTCGCACCCGCGATCGAGCTGGCCGAGGGCGGCTACCCGGTCACCCTCAAGAACTACCAGTTCATGAGCTTCATGCGTCCCCGTCTGCTGGAGTGGGAGACCTCCGTCGCGCACCTACCTGCCACCACGGCGAGACGCCCAAACCGGGCGCGATCCTGAAGCAGCCGAACCTGGCGCAGAACCTTCCGAACGATTGTCGAGGGTGGTATCGACGTCTTCTATCGCGGCGACGATCGCCAAAGCGATCACCGATTTCTCGCAGGCGCATGGCGGGCTGCTGACGGCCGACGACCTGGCCAGCTACGAGCCAAGCTGGGAGGAACCCATCTCGACCACCTACCGCGACTACACCGTCTATTGCCCGCCACTGCCGTGCAGCGGCATGCAGTATCTCGAGACGCTCAACCTGGTCGAGGGGTACGACATGGCGGCGATGGGCCAGAACTCGGCCGAGTACATCCACACACCTGGCCGAGGCGATCAAGCTGGCGGTCGCCGACCGCACCACCTATGCGCCGAACCCCGCCTCGCCGATTGACTCCCTGCTGTCGAAGCAATACGCAGTCCGCGCCGGCGCAAGCTGATCGATTCCAAGCAGGCCGGCTACAGCGGCGGCGAGCGCTACACCTCGACCAAGCATGAGAAGGAAGTGCTGCCGGGAAGCCTGGAGAGCATCGCCAAGGAGAGCACGACGCACTTCGTCGCGGCCGACGAAGCCGGCAACGCCGTCGCCTGCACCCAGACCCTCGGCGCGCCCTTCGGCTCACAGGTCGTCTTCGGCGAAACCGGCCTGGCGCTCAACAACTTCGCCCACTGGTTCGATCTCGATCCGCGAGAGCCCCAACGTCATCGCGCCGCACAAGAAGGTGGAGATGTGCCTGGCGCCGTCGCAGATCTGGAGGGACGGTACGCTCTTCCTGATGGTCGGCACGCCTGGCTCCTTCGGCATCATGCAGACGACGCCGCAGATGATGATGAACGTCATCGACTTCGGGTACAGCATCCAGGCGGCGATCGAGGCGCCGCGCTTCCGCACGGGCAACGGCACCGAACTGATCGTCGAGGGACGCGTGCCGGCCGACGTGCTGGATGAGCTGCGCCGGCGTGGGCACGAGGTGAAGGTGGTCGACGACTGGACACCGATGGTCGGTGGCGGCCAGGGGATCCTGATCGATCCCGAGAGCGGCGCCTTCTCGGCCGGGGCCGACCCGCGGCGCGACGGCTACGGGCTGGCGTTCTAGCCGACGAGGAGAGGGAGTCTTCGCGATGTCGACCGCCGAAGAGAACAAGGGCTTTCAGCCGATTCTGGAGCGGGATCACCCGTACATCTTCATCGATGGATGCATGCAGGCCTGGCCGGACGCCGACTACGACATCGCGCATCGTCACGGGGTGACGGCCTATGCGACGACTGCCTGGATGCCGCACGCCTCGCTCGACTCGGCGCTCGAGGAGGCGATGTTCTGGCACCTGATCGTGCGCAAGCACCCGAACCTGATCCTGGCACGCACCGCCGGCGACATTCGACGGGCCAAGCGGGAGGGAAAGTCAGCCATCATCATGGCGGCGCAGGACGGCGACTTCATCGACGGCAAGCTGCATCGCATCGAGGCCTTCTACCTGCTCGGTCTGCGCATGATGCTCCCCGCCTACAACGCCTCGAATCGCATCTGTGGCGGCGCGCTCGATAATGATGACCGCGGACTGACCCGCTTTGGCGAGCTCGTTGTCCAGGAGGCCAACCGGGTGGGACTGCTGCTCGATTGCACCCACGTCGGCAAGCGCTCGACCCTCGACATCATCGAGCGAAGTCGCCGGCCGGTCGTCTTCAGCCACTCCAACCCGAACGGCGTCGTGCCCAAACCCGCGCAACATCGACGACGATCAGATCAAAGCATGCGTCGCGAAGGGCGGGGTGATCGGTCTGGCCCCGTGGGGACCGCTGGTGATGAAGCCGGGGCAGAACGCCCAGCCGAGTATCGACGACTTCATCGACCACATCGACTACGTGGTGGAGTTGACCGGTTCGGCCGATCACATCGGCATCGGGACCGACATGAGCCTCGGCACCTACCCGCTACACGAGTCCGATCCGTGGGGCGATCCGGCCTACCCCAACGTCAGCGAGGAGTACGGCAGACACGTCACGGCCGATGTCCGCTCGCCGCGTCGCGCACTGACCGATTTCCACCAGTATCCGCAGGTGGTGAACCTGATCGACCGTCTGCTCGGGCGCGGCTACAGTGATGAGGACGTCAGTAAGATCCTGGGCGAGAATTTCTTGCGCGTCTTCGAGCAGGTCTGGAAGTAGGTATGACGAGAACGGCGGAGCCATCAACTCCGCCGTCTGCGTTTACCCGATCAAGCCTCAGCGCGTCTGCTTACGCGATCCGGTACATGTCATAGTAACGGAACGTGTACAGATAGAGCGGATTCGGCAAATAGCCGCGTATCTTGGCATTCAGGATCGTGTACCAGGTCGTCATGCCCCAGTAGATGCCCATGGGGTCATCCGCCGTCAGGATCTTCTGCGCCTGGCTCGTCAATGAGTTGAACGTGTTTCATCCTGCACCCAGCCGGCGAGCTGGTCCAGAATCTTGTCGAGCTGCGCATTGCTATAGAACATCGCATTGGCGCCCTTGCTCCCGCCCGCGTTGGTGTCGGCGATGGGGTACAGGAAGTCGTAGAGATCGTTGTAATCCGGCCACCAGCCGCCGCCCCCAAAGAAGTCGGGCCGCTGGTTCGGCGGCGCGTCACCATAGTACAGCGTGTTGTAGGCGGAATCCTCCACCTGCTGAATCTTCAGGGTATAGCCAATCTGCGCCAGGTTTGCCTGGAAGAGCTGTGCCGTCTGCGCGACCAGATCGTCGCCGGTGGAGATCATGTACGTGAACTCGGTTCCCGCCGGGTACTGGGTGCTGATCATCTGCTTGGCCTTGGTCAGATCC
Source organism: uncultured Chloroflexia bacterium (assembly GCA_963728335.1). Classification (GTDB taxonomy): domain Bacteria; phylum Chloroflexota; class Chloroflexia; order Thermomicrobiales; family Thermomicrobiaceae; genus CALAGB01. The sequence goes on along the minus strand of CAVSJP010000001.1, from coordinate 156,362 downwards.
GTGTCGTAGATGAACCCGTTGGGATCATAGCCTTTGATCGTTGGCGGATACGGCCCACTGGTGCGCTGGATCAGTCCCTTATAGACGCCGTTGCGCACCCCGTCGTACGGGAACGAGTAGCTGAACCCTTTGCGCACGGTGACATCTTTCAACCGGTCACCGGTGTTCATCCGGTCGGTATCGGATTGGGTTGTTGGGTAGGTGATGACCTGGACGGCCGGGTTCTTTTGCAGGTCGACGACGTCCTGCGGTGTGAGTGAGTGAACGATGGCGTCACCGCCACCGCCTTCGATCAGCGTGCGCCGGGTCGCGGTATCCTCCACCACGCGGAGGACCACGCGGTCGAAGTGGGCGCCATCCCAGCCGCGCCAGTAGTCCGGGAACTTCTCGAGCACGACCTGCTGCTGTTCCGCGGTTACCTGCTTGTAGGGACCGGTTCCCACCATGTTCTGGGTAAACCATTTGTGTGCCCAGGGATCGTCCGAGGTCTTGTGCTGATCTACGGCGGCGGGACTGACGATATAGACACCGTAGGTGGACGAGATCGCTGCCTCGAACGCGGGATTCGCCGCATTGAGCTTGAACTTCACCGTCTTCGCATCCACCGCCGTGATATCCGTATCGGGTTATCAACGAAGCGGCTGAGGATGAACGCGGGAGCGAGCTGCATCTTCATCAGCCGCTGGAACGAGGCGACTACCGCCTGCGCGTCACACGTCGTCCCGTCGTGGAATTTGATGTTGTCGTTGAGGGTGAAGGTCCACTCGGTTCCGTCGGCGTTGGGGCCCCACTGCTTGGCCAGGCCCGCTGTATACTCGGTGTCGCTACTCCCTTTCAGCACCATCAAGCTGCTCGTACGGACCCTGGAACAGTACGGTATTGATGTTGTAATACGAGTGCGGGTCGAAGTCGTAGGTTTCACCCGTGGTGTCGAGTAAAACGGTGAAATCACCCCCGTTTTGCGGCGTTCCACCCGAGAGGCCGGTCGACACGGCCGCGATCGAGGGGCTGGCGCTCGGTGGCGCCGTCTTGGTCGGCGCGCCGGCCACAGAGGTTGAGGTCGTTGAGGTCGTGGCGCTGGTGCTGGTGGCTCCCCCGTTCCCACCTGCCGGCGTCGAGTTGTTGCCTTTGCCACAGGCCGCCAGCACCCAGCCGATGGCGAGAGCGACAGTCCGAAGCTGAACCCGCGTTGAATCACCTGGCGTCGGGAGAGACGCTGCGTGGTCGCTTCGACGGCGAGCCGAGCCATTCGCGAATGTTCGTCCATTGACGAGGGCCTCCTCACGATGTATCCACACTCCGACGCTCCAGGAATCCGGATCGAATCGCTTCGAGCACGACAATCGTCTCGAACGGATCGACGAACGATTGCGGCAAGGGATCGCATACCGGTCTAGCTGGTAATCTGGGCCACTCGCCGGGGTAATCATCAACACAGGAAGGTTGCCGTGCGAAGCGGCCGATAGTGTCAGGATATTGCCATTCTATGCGAGATTGCTCCGGAGTTGTCAAGTGTCTTCGAGTTCAGAGCGTGAGGTCTTCGGCGTTGACGACATGCGAAAGCCGGGGCGAATTGACGTGGGCTAAGTTGGAGAAGAGCGATGCCGGTACATGACGACGCTGAGATGAACGGCGCCTGGATCCGCATGATTCCCGAGGACGAAGCCGAGGGAGAGCTGGCGGAACTCTACGAACAGGAGATGGACCGACGGCATGGTGTCGTCGATAACATCATGAAGATCCATAGCCTGCATCCGGCCACGCTGCGTGACCACGCCGCCATGTACCACACGCTGATGCACGCACCGGGCGGACTGAGCCGGGCCGAACGGGAGATGATCGGCGTCGTCGTCTCCAGCATCAATCGCTGCCAGTATTGAATACGGCATCACTCGCTCGGTCTGGAGCGACTCACGCGCCGTAGCCACCCGTCAGGTTTCGTCGAGCAGCTACGGAACGATTACCGGTCGGCGCAGCTCAGTGCCCGCGAGCGCGCCATCCTCGACTACGCAGCCAAACTGACCGAGACGCCCGGTAATATGCGCGAGGAGGACCTGGCGCCGATGCGTCTCGTAGGCGTGAGCGATGCCGACATCCTGGACGTCAACCTGGTGACCGCCTACTTCGCCTACGTCAATCGCGTGGCCGATGGGCTGGGCGTTGAGGTGGACCGGTACGTCGGTGGAGAGGAGGACGGGCCAGAATGACCGGCGCGCCGGGTCACCGCCGCGCTCGGTCTGCGCGATTGAACGTGGACCAAAAACACTCCGGTCTACGATTCTGAGCCTTTCGGCCATGCTTCATCGTTCGTTCGTGGGAATCCGCGCTCGTCCGGGATCTCCGGCTCCGGTCCGGTGCCGGTCTGGCTATGTTCCATCCCCTGTCCAGAACCAAAACCCTCCACGCTGACGGTGTCGGTCGAATCGGGCAGGTCCTCTGGATCCCGCGAGGCTGCCCGGCGACGCATCTGCTCCTGAAATTCCTCGTCGCTCAGTTCGCCGTTGGCCAGCTTACGTCGCAGGTCTTCCTCAGACATCTGTTCATGGCGCTGTCTGTCCGTCATCGTTATCTCCTTGTTTAATACGGCCGTCTACCCGTACTTGATGCAAGAAACGTTCCGGTTCGACATCGTTAGGACAGCTATTGCGCGCGAATCAGATTCCCGTCTGGGTCGAGCTCGACGAAATGATGCGTCTTCCCCTGGCGATAGCCTTCACACTGGTTACCGGGCTGGTTGTCGACCGGCTGGCGTGGGTTGTGAGCTACGTCCACCGACCAATCCGGCAGGTCCGGCAGTTGCTCGGCGATGCACGGCCCCATGCTGAAGTCGGTGCCGTTCTGTTTGGCCTGCTGGTAGACCTGCTGGGCCGCGGCGATCGCTTGTTGCTTGTCGGTTGAGGTCGAGGGCCCGCCGCAGGCGGTGGCAATGAGGGCAAGCATGAGGAGTGCCCGGAGAGCGCCCTTGTGAGAATTGCTGCCAGTGAATTCATCGTTTGAAGTCATTGATCTTGGACATGGGAATGAGCCTGACGTCGGCCGGTGTGGTTGCAAAAGCGTAGCGTCGCCTTTCGAAATCTACAGTGAGCAGATTTCCCTCCCACCACCATTTGAGAATAACATCGGAGATGGAACCTTTCCCCTTACTCGATCATAAAACGATCGAGATCTACACGTGCGACTGAACGTTCGTGGATCAAATACCAGCGGCGACCAAGCGGATAGGCCGTGCGCATTTCCGTCGTTCGCCGAACGACCTATTCGCTGGTCCTGCGTGTCACCGCGACTACGGGAATACGGAGATGCTGGCCCCGTTCGTCCCCATGTCATCCTGAGCGCAGTGAAGGATCTCTTCGAGTGTGACCAACCACGGAACGACGGGGAGATCCTTCGACTCCGCTGCGCTCCGCTCAGGATGACAGGGGGACGAACGGGGCCACAGTCCCGGTGGTCGACTGCGGTTCAGGATGACAGTCGGGCGCCGGTGCTCCCGGCGATGGCAAAATCCCCGTGGTCACCCATAGAGTTGTGCAGCAAACCGGTAGCGGAAGAAATGGGGCCCCACCCCCGCCTTGTCGCATTTCGCATACTTAAGAGGGAAATCGCTCCACGATTGCGCGTCTCACGTATGCATATTAAGGTTGAAACATGTACTGGAATCGAAAACACGTCTTCGTTTGTACGGCGAATCATTGCATGCAGAAGGGCGCCCAGCGGGTCGCGGGCGTGCTACGCATCCAGCTCAAGCGCGAGGGGCTCGATACCGACGTCCTGGTGAACACCTGCGATTCGATCGACCTATGCGACATTGGTCCGAACATCGTCGTCTATCCCGACGGCTTGATCTATTCGGGCGTGACGGTCAAGGACATCCCGGAGATCATCGATTCGCTGCGTGAGGGCGGCCAACCGATCGAGCGGCTCGTCTTGACGCCCGGCACCGGCGCGGAAGAGGAGCGGCGACAGTTCTATGCCGAGGCGGTGACCGGCGAAACGATCTCGCCGGAGTTCTTCGCCGAACTGGCCGAGCGGTATGGTTTCGACGAGGCCTGGGTCAACGAGCAGGCGCGACGCGGTTTCATTGCCCGCAAGCCGGTCGATGGCATGCCCATGATCACCGTGACCAGCAAGGCGCGCAATCGCTACGGCTTGCCGCTCGCCGCGGAGTAGCATCGGACCGGGTTCAGGCTGAGGGGGGTCAATGGTTGAACGGCGCGACGAGCAGCAGGTTGACGACGATTCCGCTGTCGACGCGTCCGCCTTCCGTCCGATCTCCAACGATCCGCACCCGTTCGCCCACCCCGCCGAGCAGGAGTTCGCGACCTTCCTCGATTTCTACCGTATTCGCTGGCAGTACGAGCCGACCTCATTCCCGCTCAAGTGGCAGGATGGCCGGATCGCCGAGATGTTCTCCCCTGATTTCTACCTACCCGAACAGGACCTTTATGTCGAGCTGACCACGATGAAGCAGAGCCTGGTGACGCGCAAGAATCGGAAGATGCGCGAGCTCAAGGCGCTCTATCCCGACGTCAATGCGGTGCTGATCTATCGCAAGAACTACCACGAACTCCTCTCCCGCTTCGGCTATGGCGCCGTCGACATCACCTCGCTCAAGCCGGAGCAGATCGAACGTGTCCTGCTCAGCTCCACCGAGATTCAGCAGCGTGTGTCCGAGTTGGGCCGGGAGATCTCTCGCGACTATGCCGGAAAGTCGATCGTACTGGTGGGAGTGCTGAAGGGCATCACGTTTTTCCTGGCCGACCTGGCGCGTGCCATCACCCGCCCGCTGGTGATCGACTACCTGCAGCTCTCGCACGATGTCGAGCAGGGGGGTGTCCGCATCAGCAAGGATGTCGACCTGGATATCCGCGACCAGCACGTGCTGCTGGTGGAGGACATCGTGAACACCGGCGTCTCGATGAACGTCGTCCTTGGCAGCCTCCATGGGCGCCACCCAGCCAGCCTGCGGGTCTGCGCCCTGTTCGATAAGGCCGAGCGCCGCTTGGTCCCGGTGGATGCCGGCTACGTCGGATTTACCATCCCCAACGAATTCGTGGTCGGCTACGGGCTCGACTATCGCGAGCTCTACCGTAACCTGCCCTTTCTCTGTGTGCTCAAGCGGGATGTCTACGAGGCGGACACCCCGCTGCTCGACATGCATGGTGTGGAATTCGACGCACCGCTGGAGTAGCGGGAGAAACAGAGGAGTGAGTCAATGAATCTGGACCAGATCCTTGGCGAGCTCCGGTCGCGTGCCAATGCCGAGAACGTAGCGGGCATGGCACGCTATGGCATCAACCCAGACGGCACGCTCGGCATCACCATTCCACAGCTCCGTGAGATCGCCAAACAGATCGGAACTGACCACGCCCTGGCGTTCGAACTCTGGCAGTCCGGCATCCATGAAGCGCGCACGCTCGCCAGTATGATCGACGACCCCGCGTTGGTCACACCCGAGCAGATGGACGCCTGGGTCAAGGATTTCGATAGCTGGGACGTCTGCGATCAGGTCTGCGGCAACCTGTTCGATCAGACACCGTACGCCTTCACCAAGGTGGCTGAGTGGAGCGTGCGTGAGGAGGAATTCGTCCGTCGTGCCGCGTTTGCCCTGCTGGCGGGACTCTCGGTGCACGATAAACGTGCCTCCGACAGCGCCTTTGTCGCCTGTTTTCCGCTCATTGTCGCCGCCGCAACGGACGAGCGGAACTTTGTCAAGAAGGCGGTCAACTGGGCACTCCGGAATATCGGCAAGCGCAACACCGCGTTGAACGCGCACGCGATCGATCTGGCGCGGCGGATCCAGCAGATCGATTCACGGTCGGCGCGTTGGATCGCGTCAGACGCGCTGAGGGAACTTTCCGGCGAGAAGGTGCAGGCTCGGCTATCAGGCAAGAAGCGTACGCGGACGGCATGAGTCGCGGAGCAGCGCAGGCGATCATGACTGGGCGAAGCCCGGCGTCGCCTACTCCAGAATCGTCAGCAATTGGCGCATCGAGGTGATCTCGTGGTCGGGACGCTGGCCCAGTTCATCAAGCGGGCGTTTGCGGCGGTTGACCCAGCAGACCACGAACCCAAACGCCTTCGCGCCGGCCACGTCGAACCCATTTGACGAGACGAACAGGGCTGTGCTCGGGTCGACGTTCAGCCGCTCGCATGCCAGTGCGTAGACGGCCGGATCCGGCTTGAAGCGGCTGACCTCATCGACGCTCATGACCTCGCTGAACATGCTGGCCAGATGACTGTTTTCGAGCGCCAGGTCGAGCATCGCGCGGTTGCCGTTCGAGAGAATGGCGAGCGTGAGACCTTCCCGCTGCAGCGTCGAGAGGGTCTGTGGCACGTCTGGAAAGGGTCGCGGCCGGAACCAGGCATCCAGCAGGCGCCGGCGCCCGTGATCGTCGATCGAGGCGGAGTGAGCCGCCAGCGCGTAGGTCAGGGAGTCGCTGCTAATCTGCTCGAAATCGGCATAGGTTCCCATCATCGTGCGCAGCCACGAGTATTCGAGCTGCTTGGCACGCCAAAGGTCCACCACGTCCCCGGCGGCGGGCCCGATCGCCCGCTGGGCCTCCTCAAGCACGGTCTGGATGTCCAGGAGCGTCCCGTAGGCGTCAAAGACAATCACGCGTAGCCGGCTCATTGTTTCACCTCCCGCTTTGCTCCGTTTCCAAGAGTGTAATGTTTCCAGACGACTTGTGCGGCCAGGACGCGAACTCGTTCTTAGATGACAGGACAGTGACACGGCGCCGCGCTGGACGATCTGTGCGATAGTCTCCTGGCGTAGCCATGCATGCGATGACCATCAAGTTGGTACTGGACGACCGTGAGCGATGGAGGAAACGACATGAAGGTCGTGATTTCGGCTGACATGGAAGGGACGACCGGTGTCGTCGAGTGGATTCACGTTGAGCCGCCGGATCATGCGACTCCGGTTGGCTCGAGCGCGGCTGAGTACGGTTGGGCGCGACTTACCATGACGCGTGAGGTCAATGCCGCTATCGATGGCGCGCTGGCGTCCGGAGCGGACCAGGTGATCGTGAATGAGTCGCACGACGGCATGCGAAACCTGCTCCCGGAAGAGCTCCACCGGGACGCCATGCTGATCAACGGCGCGCACAAGCGCCTCAGCATGGTGCAGGGAGTCGACGAGCCGGACGTGGCGGGCATCATCTACACGGGCTATCACGCCAGGGCGGGCACGCCGAACGGGGTTCTGGCGCATACCTATACCGGTTTCGTACAGGACGTTCGGCTGAATGGGACGTCGGTTGGTGAATATGGTCTGAATGCGGCGACGGCTGGGCACTTCGGTGTGCCGGTCATCATGGTGACGGGCGACGACCATGCGGTGCGACAGGCGCAGGACCTGTTGGGGTCGCGCGTCGTCGGTGTGGCGGTTAAGCGCGGCATCGGCACGATGTCGGCCATCCATCTCCAACCCGCCAAAGCACGCGACCTGATCCGAGCCGGGGCGGAAGAGGCAGTCAGGCGAATCAAGGAATACCAGCCGTACAGTCCGGGCTATCCTTGCCGGGTCGAGGTAGATCTCGATCACCAGCAGAAGGCCGACGTCGCTACCCTGATCCCCGGCACGTCACGGATCGGTGAGCGCTCCTTTGCCTTCTCCGTCGAGAATGGGCTCGACCTGATGCTGATGTGGCGCGCCTGTCTCAACGCGGTGATGTCGCGATTCCACATCTAGGCTGTTCGTAGGCGAGCTGGCGGGGGGCGGTCCAGTGACGGAGCTCGAACTGGCGGCGCACGGACCGGGCGGTGAGCCGGTTGATCTCCGGCGCACGTTCCTATCGCATGGGCTGGTATCGCTCCCGCCCATGGGCGTCGGCGACGCAGGCGACTGGTTTGAGGTGACGCTGCGTCTGAACACGTCGCCGCCGCGCACGGTCCGTGTGGAAGCCCACGGGCCGGGCACCGCCAGGATCGTCGTCAGTGGCACTCCACCATCCGGCGAGACCGCGTCCGAAATACTCGACCAGATACGATATGTGCTGCGGCTGGACGAAGATCTTACCAGCTTCTACCAGCGTGCGGCGCGAAACAAGGGACTCGCCTGGGCCGCGACCGGAGCAGGGCGCATGATCCGCAGCCAGACGGTCTTCGAGGACGTGGTCAAGACCGTGTGCACGACCAACTGCGCCTGGAGCGCCACGCAGCGCATGGTCGCAGCCCTGGTGACGCACCTTGGCACAGCCACGGCCGATGCGCCGGCCGAAGGCCCGGCGGGTCGGGCCTTTCCGACACCCGAGGCGATGGCCGCGGCCAGCCCGGATTTCTACCGTGACGTCGCCCGGGCAGGCTATCGCGGCGCGTACCTTCAGAAGCTGGCGACGATGGTCGTCGAGCGAGAGGTGGACCTGGAGCGCTTCGGTGCCGCGACGCGCCAGGATCTGCCGGACGATGATCTGGCCGAAGCCTTGCTGGCACTTCCGGGCGTCGGTCCCTACGCCACGTCGCACATCATGATGTTGCTCGGGCGCTACTCACGGCTGGTCTTCGATTCCTGGACGCGGCCGACCTACGCGCGACTGATCGGACGCGAGCAGGTCGAGGATGCCGCCATCGAGAAACGTTTCCGGCGCTACAAGGAGTACGCCGGGCTCGCCTTCTGGCTCTTCATCACACGGGATTGGATTGCGGAAGGGGATGAAGGCGCGCTTGGATAGTTGCTGGCTTCACGGAGGCGCCACCGGTGCCGCCACAGGCTGATACCCTGCTCTCGTTTCGGACTGCAAATCGACGCGACCCACTATTCTTTCGGCTCGCGCTGGCACTTGGGGCAGAGGTAGGTGCCACGGTTGTTGACCCGTGTCTTGATGATGGTCGTGCCGCAGCGCGGGCAGGGCAGCCCCTCACGTCCGTGCACGAACGGGAACTCGCCGACCTCCGGCTGCGCTTTTGTGTTCAGTATCCTGGCGCCGCCGACCGGCACCGCGTGCTCCATCGTCGTGACGATCCCGTCATGAAGCCGTTTGATCTCGGCCTTGGTCAGCGATCCGGTCAAGCGCGTCGGGTGGATCTTCGCCTGCCACAGGCTCTCGTCAGCGTAGATGTTCCCAATGCCGGCCACCACCGACTGATCGAGTAGCACCGGCTTGATCTTGGTTCCCTTGCGGCGCTCGAGTTGTTGCGCGAACGTCCTGCGCGTGAACTCGGGCGAGAGGAGATCGGGACCGAGTTTCAATCCTTTGAGGTGCTCTGCAAGGTCGTCGTGAGGCATGAGCCAGACGCGGGCGAAGTGGCGGATGTCGGTCAGAAAGAGATGGGCATCCCCCACGAAGTCGAGCCGCAGATGGGTCGATTTGTGAGGCATCGGCGCATCGTAGGCTGGAACCGGGTGCCCGGCGGCAAAGCCAGGAATGCCGGCGCCCCGGGCGATGAGCTGCCCTGCGAGTTTGAGATGGACGACCGCGTTAAGTCCGTCAAACGCCAGGACCATGTACTTGCCGTGACGCTCGGCTGTGGTGAGCGTGGTGTTGAGGAGGTCGTCGAGCCTCAGGCCAGCGTCGGAGACGATGAGCTTTGGCAGCCAGAGTTCGTAGCCGGTGACCTTCCGTCCGACCAGCTGCTCGGCGATGCCGCGTCGCGCGCCCTCGACTTCGGGTAGCTCTGGCATTGGGGCGTGGCCTTTCACCGTACGACGAACGTCATGATGGGCGGACGCGAACACGCCGCCGAGAGTCGCGGCTCAATCCTGATCAAGTGCGTGTCGTCCGTCAAGCTGAGAACGAAAGAGACGCCACCGCTCGTGAGGAGTGGTGGCGTGGATGTCTGATTCTAAATGGCGTCGCGGGAGTGGTTAGCCCCGGGTCGAACCATTGTCGACGGTGATCTGGCCCCAGTCGACCTCCCAGTATTTGGGGTCGAGCGGATCGACCTTCTGTCGCTTATCCATCGCATTCCAGATCGTCGGGAAGGCGTAGATATCGACGCCGTCCACGACGAGATGCCGGGCGGTGCCGCCAGGACGGTTGACCGGGAAGATCTCGCGCGGGGGCTTGCTGATAAACTCGGCTTGAAACCAGCCATGTTCCGGACACCGACCAGCATGCAGCTGCCACACGAGGTCCGCAGTGACACCACCGATGTCACGCACCCGCACATCGATCAGTTCGTTGCCGCAGAGCGGACAGCGCATGGGAGTGCGATTCTGAACTGGCACCAGTCGTTGACCCTTCATCGAGCATTGCGAGAGTCGATTAGGGCCGATCCGGCTCGCCGATCGACCGCTTCAGATCGTACCATAGAGGAGCCTCGCGATCGCCGTACCCGGACAACGGGCGGGCTGGCGCGTGCCGCCGGACTTGCTCGAATGCTGATCCTGTGGTACTCGTGGCCTATAAAATCGCGAGACGAGGGGCGCCGTGTCGTGTTGGCCAGCCGGTCGCCCGCGTCATGGCCTATCCGGGGCGATGATGGTCAACGGCAGGTGACATTTTCAAGGAGGTAGGGGTAGATGCCCGATCAGGCGATCATCGACCAGCTCATCGCGACGTACCGCGAACTCAACCTGAAGGTTCGCGGGCTCAATTTTGGCAACGAGATCGCACCCGAGGAGCTTGTGGGGAAGACTGACTCGGTACCGGCCATCCTCTTCGCGCTGCGCAACCGCGAACTTAACGTCTCGCAGGCGGTCAAGCAGATCCTGCTTGGTGGGGAAGCGACCGGTGACGACGAGCCGGCTGTCCTCTCCGAGCAGCAGATCGCCGCAGGCACATCACCTCGGGTTCTCCTGTCGCAGTTCGGCACCGCGCGCGAGTCGATCCTCTCGCAGGTGCGTGAGTTGCCGGACGAGACCTGGGACCAGGTCTTCAAGACGCCGCGTGGTGAGATGTCCTTGAAGGCATACCTGCAGACCCTCGTCGATCGCGATAAGGAGCGCCTGGCGCAGCTCGATGCCGAGCTGGCGAAGGTCAAAGTCTAGTCCCGTTTGCACCGCCATTGATCCGCCGGAATTCGTGGAATCACACGTGCGCACACTGACGTTCGGTGACTCGCGGAAAAAGCGGCGGATCAATGCGTCATGGCTCTCGCTTGGGTAAGATAGTCGTTGGACGCGGAGGCCCACTCCAATTCTTGTCATGCCTGCCTCCCGCCGAGACGATCCAGGGCGCGTTCTTCGAGTAGGACATTTAGCGAGATGACTCGAATTCAGAAACTCGCGGTCGCGACGCTCGGCGCGGGCTATCTCTTGCTGATGGCGGGCGCGGTCGTACGACTGACCGGGGCCGGCAGTGGCTGCGGATCGGATTGGCCTTTCTGCAACGGGCAGTTCGTTCCCACCTCAACCGGCACTTCAACCGTCTTCGACTTCTCGCACCGTCTCCTGTCGTTGCTCGTGTCGATCCTGGCCGTTGCGCTCGTGGTCGACGTCTGGCACTGGCGCAGGAGCAAGCCACTTCTCTTCTGGGGAGCCGTCGTCACGCTGCTGCTCGTGGTCGCTCAGGTCATTCTCGGCGCCGTCACCGCGGTGACCTCCGCGACCCCGGGGATCGAAGTCGCTCACCTCGGACTGGCACAGCTCTTCCTGGCGACGCTGACCGTCGTCTCACTCGTCTCACTCGCGCCCTGGATTACGTCGGTAACCGGTCGCTCGTTCGCGCCACACTTCAGCCGTCTCGGCTGGACCGCGATGTTCGCCGCGGCCTCGACCTTCGCGCTGATCCTGACCGGAGGCTATATCGCCACGTCAGGGGCTGGGGTGGACTGCGAGCAATGGCCGCTCTGTGACGGACGGGCGATTCCGACAGGCTTCACTGGCGCCGATATCCACATCATTCACCGCTGGTTGGCCATGATCACCACCCTGGCGGTCCTGGCGGTCGTCGTGCAGGCGCGCCGGGTTCGCTCCGATTCCCAGACGTTGCTGGCGCTGTCGGTCTCGGTGGCGACAATTACCCTGGCGCAGATCTTCGTCGGCGCGGCAAGCATCTGGTTCAACCTAAACCCGATCCTCGACGTGGCTCATCTGGGCGTCGCGACGATCGTGCTGGGGCTGCTCGTCGCCATCGCGACGCTCGATCGCATCATGGACGTCGCGGTCGTGCCTTCGGTCGTCAGGACCGAGGAGTGGCGCGTTCGTCTACGCCAGGCGTTCTCCGACTACCTGACGCTGACCAAGCCGAACGTGATGATCCTGTTGCTCATCACCACCTTCTGCGGCATGCTGATCGCCGAGGCCGGGTTGCCGCCGCTGCGGATCATCTTCTGGACCCTGATCGGTGGTGCGCTCTCGTCGGGTGGCGCGGCGGCCATGAACCACTACATGGATCGCGATATTGATGCGATCATGAAGCGGACGAAAAAGCGGCCACTGCCGGGCAAGCGGATTCCCGAAGTACACGTGCCGGTCTTTGGCCTGACGCTGACGGTGCTGGCGGTGTATGTCCTGGCGGTTTTCGTCAATCCGCTGGCGGCGCTGCTGTCGCTGGCCGGCAACATCTTCTACGTGGTGGTCTACACCAAATACCTGAAACGTTCGACCCCGCAGAACATCGTCATCGGTGGCGCGGCTGGGGCTCTACCGCCAATGGTTGGCTGGGCGGCTGTCACCGGGAATGTTGGTCTTCCCGCGATCTTGCTCTTCGCCGTGGTCTTCTACTGGACGCCGCCACATTTCTGGTCACTGGCGCTCTTCACGTCGTCCGATTACGCTGCGGCCAGCGTGCCGATGTTCCCGGCGGTGTACGGTGATGAGGAGACGCGACGGCACATCTTCCTCTACACCGTGATGCTGGTCATCACGACGCTCTTCTTCTTCCCATTGCGGATCATGGGGCTGTTTTACCTGGCCTCGGCTCTGGTGCTCGGCGGGTTGTTCCTCTACAAGACGTATCAGCTGACGCGGCATCCGGCCGATCAGAAGCAGATCGCCAGGAGCGTCTTCTTCTACTCGGTCTACTATCTCGGCCTGATCTTCGCCGCGATGGTCATCGACCGGGTCTTCTTCTTCGGGCATTTCTAGGATCGCGGAGCGGCCCTCAACCCCAGCCCTTCTCCAAATTCTGGGCGAAGGGGGCGAGGTTGCGATCCGGTTGAGGACGCTCCGCGATCGTGACGTATCTCATTCCGCTTCGTCGATCACAATCTGCTCGATGACCGGCGCTGCGTCGAAGACGACCGGTGGGCAGTTGCGCAGCCGTGCCATGTAATAGGCGTCGACGAACTCACCCGCGCGGTAGGCGAAGGAGCGGAGCGTCCCCTCGATGACGAACCCGAAGCGCTGGTACAGCCGGATAGCGGGGTCGTTATCGATATAGACCTGCAGTTCAAGGCGCAGCAGGTTGTACCAGTTGTCGGCCAGGTCCGTCAGTCGATGCATGAATGCCGTACCAACGCCGCGACCCTGGAAATCGTCGTGGACGGCCATGCCGATTCCGCCACTATGCGCGCGGCGGCCGCGATTGAGGTTCAAACCGGCGTCGCCAACGACTCGACCGTCGATCTCGGCCACGAGCATCCGGTTCTGCGCGTCGACGCGAAAACGCTGCTCGTTGTCGACGACCGACTGGAGCGGAAATCCAAGCGTACCCGCGATGGCCCCGGGTTGCCGATGAATCTCAGCGATTGCCGGAAAGTCTCCCGGCTCGAGCGCGCGGACAATGATGTCGTTGGCCATGGTCGCCCCCCTTTGTTGATTCCCACCGGACGAGCTCCGGCGTTCGTCACGATTCGATGCCGCTGAGCCATCCCCCACGTTTCCAGTCGCGCGCGTCGAGCTCACGCAGAAACGGTACGACGAGACCGGCGATGGCCTTGACAATCGCCTCTCCCTCTTCCGCACTCCCCGCGGCGGCATTGCCCGAATAGCCTTTCGGCACTGTGCCCCGGAAACTCCCGACCATGCTGACTGGATGGCCGAGCCGCTGGCCCGGTTCGTTCGTGGCCAGGTCAAGCCGCGCGGTTTCCGGTGCGCCATAGAGTACGAGCGACATCTCCGACTGCCCGGCGTGGTCCAGGTCGATATCCCAGCGGCCGGCCAGCGCTCGACGTGCCGCGCCTTGCCAGCCGCCGATCATCGCGATCTCGATACCGTGATCCTGATAGAGCGCGCGCGCAGCCGATTCGGCCGGAGGCGGATTGCCGTCGTGGGCCGTCAGGATGGCGAACTTGCGAATGCCATGCTGCATGGCTGATTCGATGATGTCGCGGATCATGAGCGCGAGCGTCTCTGGGCGGAGCGAGAGCGTCCAGGGGAATTCGATGTGGTGCCAACTGACGCCATAGTCGAGTGCCGGGAGGACGAGCGTGTGGCCAAGCTCGCGCGCGATGCCCTCCGCGAGCGCTCCGGCGCCAATGGTGTCCGTGCCATAGGGCAGATGCGGCCCATGGTACTCAGTCGCGCCGACCGGCAAGATAGCCTTGTCGAAATCGCCGTCGGCGACATCCTGGCCGGTCATGCGGGCCAGCCGCACCTCCGGTGTCGTCGGTCTGATCGACATCGCGTGTCCCTCCTCGATGGTCGACTTAAGTTCAAGGTCCAGACGCCTGAATTAGAGCAGATGCTCGCCGTGGGCGAAGAGCGCCGGTGTGCCCCCGGTGTGCAGGAACACGACCGAATCGCCCGGCGCGATCTGGCCGCGACGAATGTGATCGATCATGGCGGCCATGGCCTTCCCGCTGTAGACCGGGTCGAGGAAGATCGCCTCGGTTCGGGCCAGCAGGGTGATGGCCTCCAGACAGCCCTCGGTCGGGACGCCGTACGCCTCACCAGCGTAACCCTCGTCGTGAATGAAGTCGTCGTCGCGTACGTCGACTCGCTTTCCCAGCAGATCGGCGGCCTGCTGGACGATCCCGGCAGCGCGTGTCGAGCGTTCGCCGGTTCCCGGGCTCACCGCCACGCCATAGATGTCGTAGGGCGCGCCGTACAGCTTGGCTCCGAGAACCAGGCCGGCCTGGGTGCCACGCGAACCGCTGGCGAAATAGAGCCGCTTCGGAGCCTCGGCCATCTCGAACAGTTGGCCCACCATCTCGAGCGTGGCGGCGACGTAGCCCAACGCGCCGACCGCGTTCGACCCGCCACCCGGAATGATGTAGGGCCGCTCCCCGTCGCTCTCCAGCCGCTCGGCGACCTCCTCCATCGCCTCGTCGGCGGTCTTGTCCGCCTTGGGGAGGAGCAAGTGAACGTCGGCGTCGAGGAGCCGATCCAGGAGCAGGTTGCCCTGAACTTCGGGCTGCTCGGTCGCCGAGCGAAGCACCAGTGCGGACCGCATCCCGGCGAGCCGCGCGGCGGCGGCCGTCATTCGGGCATGGTTCGACTGCACCGCGCCGGTCGTGATCAGCACGGTCGAATGCTGCCGCACGGCGTCCGCGACGAGAAACTCGAGCTTGCGCGCCTTGTTGCCGCCAAAAGCAAGGCCGGTCAGGTCGTCGCGCTTGATCAGAATGCGAGGACAGTGGTCCGGCCCGCCGAGGGCTTCGCGCAGGCGTGGCGCCTCTTGCAGCGGTGTTGGTAGGGTTGCCAGCCGGACGCGTGGCTGAGCTCCGATCGACATCTCTTCTCTCCTCGTTCGCATCGACGTCGTGCCGCGATCGCGCCTCGTTGACAATGGATGCGATCGGCAGGGCAACAATGCGGGCAATTCGAGGTCGCGTCAAGATCGATCATCGGTCGCCGAGACCGCTACTGCCCTTCGAGATTGATGAAATCAGCCTGGCTGCTCTCGATCCTCAGCTGCTTCAGTGGGGCGTGCTCCTCTGAGTCATTCAAGCCCGCAAGCGCTCCATGCTTGGGAAGCAAATCATGGTTCGCGGAGGCAGCTCCAGGTCACCTTCCAACGATTCCGAAGCTGTCGCGCAGCCGTCGACCACAGGGAATGTGGCACCGTTCCTGCCCCTGCCATTCTGGGCGATGGTTCTTCCCCTCCAGTGGAGGGGGAGTTCGTGGGGGAGATGGCAGCGGAGTCGAAGAATCTCTTCGTCCTTGACGCGTCTCTGGCTGGTCAGAACGGAGAGATCCTTCGCGCGGCGCTCAGGATGACACGGGGACGAGCAGCGCCACATTCCCAGTGGTCCGTTACTCAGGCTTGGCACCCACTTACTCGTCATGAACCCAGAAGAGCTCGTAGGTTATTGATGGCTCGCGGAACCCGAGGCGGGTCGCGATCTCCCCGTAGGCCGGATCCGCGGCAGATTGCCGCTCCTCCTCCTCGAGCCGGTTCGCATCCGGATAGGAAAAGATCATCACCACGAGGTTCATCGGTCCGGATAGCCCATTCAGAATTCGGGGAATCGCCCAGCCTTTGCTGACGCGGTACTCACGCCATGCCCTGGCGGCGTCAAGAAACTCCGGAAGATGACCATAGGTAAGCTCCCCGCGAACGTGCAGCTCGAGTGCCATATGCTCTCCCTTCGTCGTGTTCGGGTTGTCGTCGAGCCGATCATACGCCACAGCTCATCCGACGAGGAACGAAATCTGACCGGTGGCATGGACAGCGCGCTCCGCCCATGTTAGAACAAATGTACGAACAGCGCACTACCCGCGAGCCGGGATGACGGAACCGACGTGGCTCGCGACGATGGGCATGGTGGAAGGGACGGCGTGCACATGCAGACGCTACGTGGACTCGCTCGCTACAACGACTGGGCGAATCAGCGAGTGTTCGATACCTGCACTGCGATCGATCAGGGACAGCTCAGCGATGAGGCGCGCGGAACGTACGGCTCCGTCGCCGATACCCTGGCACACTTGGTCGAGGTCGAAGATATCTACCTGCTGATGCTGCAGGACAGAGATCCGAGTGAATTGACGCAGGACGAGACCTATCTCACGCACGACACAGCGTGGTTTGCGAAGCGCTCGCAGCAGCTTGGCCAGAACTATCGCACGCTGCTCCAGGCTCACGACGACGCCTGGCTGGACGGACAATTCGTTGTCCCCTGGTTCGGCTTTCCGCTGAGCCGCCGCGACGGCCTGCTCCAGGTCTGGACGCACTCGGCCCAGCACCGGGCGCAGGTTCTGTCGGCGCTCGGCGCTCACGGCATCGACGTGCCCGACGTGGACTACATCTTCATGCTGTCGCTCGCCCAGGATGAGTCCCAGAACTGAGTGACGGCCACCCCATTCGATGACACCTGCAGTGTGGTCGATGACAGCATGGCATAACCTGCTGGTCGCCCGCTGCGACAGCACCGGTCGCGTCATCGATAAGAGCGACGCGACCGGTGCGTTTCATCTGGAGAACACAGACCTAGCTGTTCTTGGTGAGGTACTGGGCCGTGTGAGCCAGCTGCGCCGAGTAACCCATCTCGTTGTCGTACCAGGCCGCGACCGATGCCAGTGAGCCGTCGAGTACCTGGATCAGCGGCAGGTCGATGATCGACGTGTGGGTGTCTCCGACGATGCGGGCGGAGGCCCATTCACCTTCAAGCACATCCATCACGCCCTGCAGCGGTGCCTTGCCAGCAGCTTCCCGGAAGGCGTGGCGGATCTCGTCGGCCGACGTCGTCTTCTCCACCACGGCGTTGAGCTCAGCGATGCTTCCGGTGCGTGTCGGCACCCGGTAGGCCTTTCCGGTCACGTTCAAGTCGGGCCAGATGAACTGGAGCGCTCGCGCCGCGCCGGAGGAGGACGGAATGATGTTCTCGGCCGCCGCCCAAGAGTCGCGCATGTCTTTCATTGGCTGATCCGTCAGCGCCTGGGAATTGGTGTAGGCGTGGACCGTCGAAAAGAAGGCGCGCTGGAGTCCGAAATGCTCACGCATGACCTTCACCACTGAGGCCAGTGCGTTCGTCGTGCAACTGGCCATGCTGATGACGTGATGCTGCTTCGGATTGAACTCGTCGAGGTTGATGCCTGGCAGCAGCACGGCGTCGGCATCCTGCATGGTCTTGGGAGCGGCGCTGACCAGCACTCGCTCCGCGCCCTTGTCGAGATGCGCCTGTGCGCCTGAGCGCACGGTCGCGCGGCCCGTACAGTCGATCACCAGTTCGACGTCGAGCGCGGACCAGTCCGGCAACGACGGGCTCGTATTGATGTACTTGATCTCCCGCCCACCGATCGTGATGGTGTCGTCGGTCGCGGAAACATCCTCGGGCCAGAGACCGTAGTTGCTGTCGGCCCTGAAGAGCTGGGCGAACGACTGCGCGTCTCGAATATCGGAAATCGAAACCGGGACCCAGAGATTCTCCTTCAACGCCTCTTTGAGCAGCGAGCGCCCGATGCGGCCGAATCCGTGAATGGCGATGCCTGCCATGGTCATCCTCTCTTGTGGCGAGGTCGAGTGACGGTGAGTGCATGCGATGGTCGCGGCGCGAACCAGGGCAGGGAATCATGAGCATGCCGTGTACCAGGTGGTGGTGAGTCGACCTCACCCCGCAGCCCGTGTTACCCGTGTTCCCCGTCTAACGTGCTCCCTACCGCAGTGTGCCAAAGGCATGCCCAAGCGGTAGGGCAACCTCTATGAAACGTGCTCCGTAGCTGTGCGCTCGCACAGCAGCCCAGGTGCAACAAACGACCCTCTCCCACGAAGCAGGAGAGGGTCGCGAGCTTGCGAGCCGGGTGAGTGCTCTACCCCTTCGACATCGCTTCCTGGATGCGCTGGCTCGTGATCGGCAGCGTCGAGACGCGCGCACCAGTCGCATTGGCCACGGCATTGGCGACAGCCGCCGCTGTCGGGATGACCGGCGGCTCGCCGACTCCCTTGGCACCGTATGGCCCCGCCTTGGAGGCCAGCTCGATCAGCTTGACCTCGATCTCCGGTACCTGGTCTGCCTGCGGCAGGCTGTAGTCCATCAGGCTCGGGTTGAGCGGCTGGCCGTTGTCGTCGTAGACATAGCCCTCGTGCAGCGCCCAGCCGATGCCCTGCGCGGCTCCACCCATCACCTGGCCACTGACCAGTGCCGGGTTGAGCGCGGTGCCGACGTCCTGCGCCACGAACAGTTTGTGCAGTTCGACTTCGCCGGAGTCGGGATCGACGTAGGCCTTGACCATCTGGGCCGAGAACCCTGGGGCGCGATCCTGCACCGCCGACTTGCCGTTGCCGTAGACCGGCTCGTACTTCCCGCCGAACGTCATGCTCAGGGCCGCAACGTCGCCGAGCGACATCGTCTTGTCCGGAGCACCCTTGACCTCGATCACGCCGTTGCGCATTACCAGGTCTTCCGGGGCAACCTCGAGTTCGATGGCCGCGATCGCCAGCACCTGCTTTTTGGCATCTTCAGCCGCCGCACGCACCGCCGGGCCGAGCGTGTACGTGATCTTGCTGCCACCGCTCATGCCGGTGTATGGCGCGCTGTCGGTGTTGCCGGTGACGATCTTCACTTTGTCGACCGGGACGTCGAAGACTTCAGCCGCGATCATCGCCATGACCGTGTTGGTCCCGCTGATGTCGACCGATCCGAGCGCGAGTGAGAGGGTGCCGTCGGTGTTGACGCGCATATTCGCCGCGCAGGGCTCGATGCCGCCCGGCCAGCCGCCAACCCCGACGCCGATGCCGACGTTGGCCTCTTTGCCTCGCTCTTGCCACATCGGGTGATCCCGCATGGCCTCGAGGACCTGCTTCAGTCCGATGGCCGGCCACGGGGTGTTGTTCGGCTGCGGATCCCCTTCGACGGAGGCGCTATGCAGCCGGAACTCGAGCGGGTCCCAGTCGAGCTTCACTGCCATCTCGTCGATGTTCTGATCGATGGCGAAGGTCGCCTGCGGCGCACCGGGAGCCCGGTACGCGCCGACGCCCGGCTTATTGGTCAGTACCTCGTAACCGACCAGATCGAGGTTCTCGCAGCGATAGTAGCCGCCCATCGCCATCAGCGCGACATTGACCGGCGTGCCGGAGTAGCAGCCGGAGTCGAAGATGACCTTGCCCTGAACGGCGGTGATCCGACCGTCCTTGGTGGCGCCCGTCTTCAAGGTGATGACCGAGCCCGGGGCCGGGGTCGCTAGCAGGAACTCTTCCATGCGCGTCAGGACGATCTTGACCGGCCGGTGCGTGCGGAGCGCCAGGGCGCCCGCGAGCGGCTCGAGCAGAACCGTCTTGCCACCGAAGCCACCGCCGACCTCCATCGGCACGACAATCACTTTGTTCTGTGGAAGGCCGAGTGTGTCGGCGGTCATGTTGCGGGCGTAGAACTGCCCCTGCGTGGCGGTGTAGATCGTCAGATTGCCGAGCGGGTCCGGCACCGCCGTCGTCGCATGCGGCTCGATATACCCCTGGTGCACGAACGGCGTCACGTAGGTGCGCTCGACGATGACATCTGCCTCGGCGAAACCCTTCTCGACGTCGCCCCGCTTGAACGTCATGCGCGTTGGTGACGTTCGGGCCGAGATCGGAGGTATCGATCTCCTGACCGCCGGTGACGGTCGCGTGGGCCTGCGCCTCAGCCGAGCCGCCCTCCTGGCCCGACTCTCGAATCGGTGGTGCGTTCCGCTTCATCGCCTCGACTGGATCGACGTTGGCGCCCAGCGATTCGTACTCGATGTTGACTAGCGACGCCGCTTCCATGGCGGCGTCCTCGCTGTCGGCGAGCACGACCGCGACCGGCTGGCCATAGTAGACGACCTTGTCCCGCGCCAGCATGGCACGCGCCCGCTCCGAAGGTTCCGGCCCGCCAGGGAGCAGGTCCTTGCCGGTCAGGACGTCGACCACACCCGGAACGGCCTTGGCCGCGCTGGTGTCGATGCTCTTGATGCGCGCGTGCGCCTGGTAGGCCGTTGTCAGGCGGGCGTGAAGCATGCCTGGCAAGTTGAGGTCGGCGGTGAACTGGGTCTGCCCCCGGACCTTCTGGGGCGAATCGATACGTGGGATTGATTGTCCGATGGTCGTGGTGGCTGCCATCTTTCCTCCTTGGATGGATCGGTGACGTTCGCGTCTGGTATCTTCCGCTGATTCGTGACCGTTCGTCAAGCCTGTGCCCTGCCGATTATTCAGTTACTGGGTGTTGGACGTTACTCCCCCTGCCTGCAGCGCCTGCGCTCCAAGTCGCCCCAGGAGCACGTCGTAGCGATCGGGCGCTTCGCCCGGATGCCACTCAAACCGGGCCCGTTCGAAGTACTGGACCGTCGTGCCGTTCTCGGAGAACTCCTCGCTGATCGGAAAGCCGAAGATCGCAAGGCCGCCGAATTGTGCCCAGTAGGCCGAGAAACCGCCGCACAGATTGTGGCCGGTGCTGGCGAAATAATTGCAGCCCGGGGCGTCTCTCGCCATCGCCCGCTGGAAAGGCGGCGCTCCGCTGGCTTGCTGCGTCGCCGTGACTGTGTCTCCAAGCAATCCCAGCAGCACGTCGTAGTTCGCCGGATTCGATCCGGGGTGCCACTCGAAGCGCGCGCGCTCGAAGTACTGGACCGTCGTGCCGTTCTGGGTGATTTCGTCCGTCAGCGGATAGCCGAATATGTCAAGTCCCCCGTTTGCCTGCCAGTAGCTCAGAAAGCCGTTTCCGACGCTGTGTCCCGTCTCGGGAAAGTACCGATAGGGACTGACTGGATAGGCGGCGTCGAAGGCATTCCAGACCGCTGCCGACACGTTGTACCCGTGATCGTACGAGACGTCTTCGCCCGGAGTTCGGCTGGCGAGGTAAGTGATCGCGTAGGCGAGCGTCCGTCCATTGCGGTTAACGGTGACGATCCCCGCATCATTCCAGGTGTTGTAGGGTTCGTCGATCCAGCCCGGTTTGTGAGCGAACGTGACATGCGGGTGGGAGCGGACCGCCGACCGAACCGCTTTGCCAGCCCTCTGGCAAAGACATGAGGTGCAGCACGTAGGCGGTTGCCGAGGCCGTGAGAATCTCTCCATGATAGAGCTTCGTCAGGATCAGGTTCATGTCGTCCGAAGTCAGCAGGTTGTCGACGGCAATGCCGATGTCGATCTCGGCATGATCGGGCGGGCTGTCGAGCGCAGAGCCGGTGGCACCGAGTTCTTGCGCCACGGTATTCACCGCTTGGGTCCCCGCGACCACGTCCCCGTTGCCGAGCAGTTCGATCAGCGCGTAGGCCGACTCGTTGTCGCTGACGGCCATCATCGACTGCATCAGGTCGTCGACGTCGGCGTGCGCGAGCCGCCCGTCGTCGATCTGCTGGGCGATGGCGATCGCAATGTAGATCTTGATGGTCGACGCCGCGGTCTGCGAACGCGTGCCGTTCACCGAGATCGATTGGTCCGTCTGAAGGTCGGTGACGGTGACGGCATAGTCTCCGCTCCAACCGGAGAGCATGGTACCGATCTCTGGCTGAAGATGGTCCAACCAGGTCGTCTCCGGGGCCGCTCTGACGTTGCCGGCAAAGATCGACATGGTTGTGAGCAACGCCATGCCCAGGCGAGTAATCGGTCTCACCGGAACTCCTCCAACGGCGCGGCGCAACCAGTGACCGGCACCGGAGTGGCGCGGTGCGAGACTCGTTGAGCCAATGCAAGATCGGTAATGCGTTACCTTAGCGCACGTTGGCGAAAATGGACAGGCAGTTACCAGGAAAACAGCGCGAACGGTCGATGGTCCTGCTGATGTGCGGACGACCGCGATCCGTGTGTTGGCACCGCGGTCATCGTCGAACGTCTCTACGCACGAGCGAGTTTCCGCAGATCGCATCACTGCCGGTCAGGATCTCACGACCGCCCGGGGTTTCCTGGCCGGACGCGGGAGTTCATCGCCGATCAGCCAAACTTTCGCCCAGCGCGATGTGAACCAATACCGTAGCCATTGACCCGGCGATCGTCGTGGCGTCCTCTTGGCAAAGTCGCCCGCGACGATCGGCCATGCCGTGCGCGATTCCATGGGCCAGCGTCTTCGTTCGTCGATGGTCTACTCGGTGTGCGGCAGGATCACCCCCGCTTCATAGGCGAAGACCACGGCCTGGACGCGGTCCCGCAGCTCGAGCTTGGAGAGAATTCGCGCGACGTGGGTTTTGACGGTCGCTCCGCTCAGGATCAGGGCATCCGCGATCTCGGCGTTACTGAGCCCACGTCCAATGAGCTCGAATACTTCTCGCTCGCGTGGTGTCAGCGACTCGAGCGCCCGGTGCGACGGCTGGATGCGAGATGCAGGCCGGGCAAACCGTTCGATGAGCCGTCGGGTGATCGACGGCGCCAGCATGGCATCACCCGCTGCAACCGTTCGAACTGTCAGCGTGAGCTGCTCCGGCGTGACGTCTTTGAGCAGAAATCCGCTGGCGCCAATCTGCAGCGCGGCGTAGACGTACTCGTCGAGGTCAAAGGTGGTGAGCATGATGATGCGCCCATCGCCGCCTTCGGTGAGGATCCGGTCCGCTGCCTCAAGTCCATCGACCTCTGGCATGCGGATATCCATCAGCAGCACATCCGGCATGACACGTCGCCAGAGCGCGACGGCTTCCGCGCCGTTGGCCGCCTCACCAACGACCTCAATCCCATCCTGCGCGTTGAGGATCATGCGGAATCCCGCCCGCACCAGCGCCTGGTCGTCGGCAATCGCGACCCGTATCGGACTGGTCATCCGTCGACTCCAATCGGCAGCCAGGCGCGCACCGCATAACCGCCACCCGGTCGCGGTCCAGCTTCGAGCATCCCGCCGAAGACGGCGATCCGCTGCTTCATCCCGTTCAACCCATGGCCAGAATCGCCAGCGTGGCCCGCGGCGGAGCGTACGACGACCGGTCCGTCGTCCAGAATTTCGAGCTTTAGCTCATCATCCGTGTAGGTGAGAATAACGTCCGTGGCCGCCTGACCAGAATGTTTCAGCGCATTTGTCAGCGCCTCCTGCACGATGCGATAGGCGGTCAAGCTCACCCCGGAAGGCAGCGGGGAGGGCGCTCCATTGATCCGAAGTTGAACCGGTAGCCCGGCAGAACGTATCCGCTCGATGAGGCTGTCGAGCTGTCCGATATCCGGTTGTGGCGCGCGATCGATGGGATCGTCGTCGCTGAGTACATCGAGCAGTCGACGAAGCTCGCCCAACGTCTCGCGACCTGTCTCTTCGATTGCCAGCAGCGCCTCGACCGAATCACCGGGGGTCGTGCGCAGCACGCTGCGGGCGGCGCCCGCCTGCACCACCATCACGCTCACGCTGTGCGCGATGACATCATGAATTTCGCGCGCAATGCGGCGGCGCTCCTCCGCGCGGGCCGCTTGTGTCGCGAGTTCTTGCTCTGACTCCAGATGCATCGCTTTGCTTTGAAACACTTCAGCGACCACACGCTGCTGGCGGACGGCGCGAGCGGCGAGCCAGGCGATGATCAGGATGAGATACGGGAAGAATTGACCTGGAATTGACGGGGCCGGGTCAGTGTAGGCGGCGACGACCAGGGTCGAGAACCCCAGCAAGAGCCCCACGGCCGACAGATCGCGCGTGCTGTACAAGCCGACGGCGTACATCGCCACCAACGTCGCGGCGACGGTCGCGTACGGTGTTTCGGTAATGAAGACGCTCAACCCAACCAGCACAAAGGCCGGAATTGGCCATCGGCGGCGCCAGATGAGCGGCAGCGTCAGCATCATCACGACGAAGGTGCGACTGCCGAAATTCGCAATCCGGCTTTCGAGAAGCATGCCAACGATGAGCAGGAGCACCACGCCCCACTCGAGCGGAGACAGCCGTACCAAGTTCCACGTGTCGTTCGATTCGCTGCGCTCCATAGCTGGATTGTAGTTAGCGGCCGTCAATCTTGCATCATCCGCCCGGCGTTCTCGGCATACATCTCGAGGATGATTTCACCACCACAGTCACCCGACAGAGTTATGCGATTTGCGCGCCGCGACGGACGACAGCGGCTCAGCCCCCGCTCTATGTTGAATGGGTCAGCCTTTGGCGGTGCCGGTACCTGTTCCGGTGTCGTGCTGGACCCAGTCATTGGAGGAACCATGAGCGGGTTGGTCGAGCTCAACAGCGTCAGCAAGATCTACGACCGGTCGAATACTCAACCGGCCCTGAATCGTGTGTCGATTGCGATCGATCAGGGCGGGATCACGGCGATCATGGGGCCATCCGGCAGCGGCAAATCAACGCTCCTCAACATCATCGCGGGCCTGGACCGCGTCTCGAGCGGAACGGTGAAGGTCAACGGGCGCGAGCTGAACCGGCTGAGTGAAGCAGCACTCGCCAAACACAGACGCACGCAGATCGGACTCATCTTCCAGTTCTTCAACCTGCTCAACAACCTGACTGTGCTCGAAAACGTGCTGATTCCGGCCCAGCTCACGGGCATGAATGGCAAGGAGGCCCGGCAACGAGCCGACGATCTGCTCGACACGCTCGGCATCGGGGAGCAGCGTGGCGCCTACCCCGCCACGCTAAGCGGCGGACAGCGACAGCGGGTGGCGATCGCCCGCGCGCTCATCAACCAGCCGCCCTTGCTGCTGGCCGATGAACCGACCGGCGCGCTCGATCGCCGCAACGGGGAGCAGGTGATCGACATCTTCCGCGATCTGTGCCGAACGGGTCAGACGATCGTGTTAGTGACGCATGATCCGCGACTCGCCGAACGCTGCGCCGATCGGACCATCATGCTGGTTGACGGGGCCGTGGCACAGGACTCAGCGAAGGTGACGGTGAGCCGATGAGCGCGGTTATCTCGATCGCCTGGGCGGATTTGCAGCGACGCAAGCTGCAGAGCACCATCATCTTCATCGTCATCCTCCTCTCCAGTCTCTCCGCGACGCTGGCGTTGAGTCTGCTGGTCGAGACCGACGCTCCATTCGACCGCGCGTTCGCGGCGGCCAACGGCGCGCATCTGGCCCTGACCTTTTCCGGCGGCAAGGTCGACACCGGTCAACTTACCTCCACGAAGTCGGCCCCCGGTGTCACCGCGGCCGTGGGACCCTTCCCGGTAACGGTGGCTCAGGCAGCCATGCCGGTTGGCTCCTCGGTCAAAACCGGCCCGAAAACCACTCCGGACGGTACGAGCGGGAGTAATCCGTCGTCGCTCATCGTGCCGCTGAGCGTGGTGGGTCGTGATCAATGGTCCACTCCGGTCGACCGGCTGACGATCGAAAGCGGGCGGTGGGCGCGTTCGAATGGGGAGATCGTCCTGAGCCAGAAGGCGGTCGATCGATATCATCTCGGAATCGGTGACTCAGTGACGATTCAGGGCACACAGGGACGGATCGATCTCAAGGTCGTCGGCATCGCGGCGGCGATGCGTCCCGACGTCGACGATGCCTGGGTCCTCCCGAGCCAGATCCCCGCGTTGGTCCGGCCGCAAGGAACGATCGACCAGGAGATGCTCTATCGCGTGAGTCCGAGCGGCAGCGACGAGGACTTACGCGCGGCGACCCAGTCGATCACCCGTGGCCTACCGACCGATGCGATCGCCAACTCAAACAACTACTTGCAAGCCAAGCGAAACGCCGACCTCACCACGGCGGTCATGATCCCGTTTCTCGTCGCATTCAGTGTGGTTGGGTTGATCATCTCGGCCCTGATCATCGGCAACGTAGTCTCTGGAGCCGTCATCTCCAGCTACCGTGATTTGGGGATCATGAAGACACTGGGCATGACACCGTCGCAGGTCATCATGGTAATGGCGCTGCAGATAGTGCTGGTTGCCCTCGTCGGTGGCCTGGTAGGGGTCCCGCTTGGGATGTTCGCCAGCCAGCCGTTCCTGCAGAAAACCGCCCACGCCCTGGGATTACCTGCTCCCTTCACGGCGGCCATTCCGTCGATGATTGCCGTGCTGCTGACCATTCTCCTGATCGCCACCGCAACCTCGATCGGCGCATCGTGGCGCGCCGGACGGCAGAGTGCCGTGTCCGCGATCACGATGGGGACCAGCCCGTCACGCTCGGGCTCACGCCTGGCCGGATGGATCGCTTCCGTGCCGCTGCCGCGCGCCATCGGTCTCGGAATCGGCGACACCTTCGCCAGCCCATTCCGATCCATCACCACCATTGGCGCGATCGTGCTGGGTGTGGCGACGGTCGTCTTTGCGCTCGGCCTGCACCTGTCGCTGGGGCGTATCGCCGAGGATCTGATTCGGGACAAATCGGTGCAGGTGACGATCAGCCAGCCGAAGCGCTCGCAAGGTGCGCTTAACGAGCAGCGTATCACCGGCCTCATCCAGCAGAATCCGGATACCGCGAAATATACGGCGGAAGCGTCCGTCGACGCGACGATCCCGGGAATCGCGGAGTCCATCCCCTACTATGCCTATCGGGGCGACTCGAGCTGGCTCGGATATGCCATCATCTCGGGCCGCTGGTTCGCGGCGCCGGGTGAGGTAGTGGCGCCAACAGCGCTGGTCGATCAGGCACATCTCACGATTGGCGATCACTTCACTGCGCAGATCAACGGGAAGACGGTACGACTCACCCTCGTCGGCGAGATCCTGGATCAAACCGACAACGACCTGCTGCTTCGCGGCGATTGGTCGACGGTCGCCGCCGTCCAACCCGGCCTGCAGCCGGCCGACTACGAGATCCAGGTTCGCCCTGGCGTCGATCCGCGAGGATACGCGGCGACGATGCAGCAGTCGCTCGGCATCGACAACGCCGGCGTCGGAACGACCGAGAGCGTCGATGCGAACAGCTCGTTCCGTCTGTTCAACGCGGTCATTGCCGGGTTGGCGGTCGTGCTTACGATCATCTCGGTCACTGGCGTGCTCAACACCGTAGTGCTGAGTACGCGCGAGCGGGCACGCGAGATCGCGATCCTGAAGGCGATCGGCATGGCGCCGGCACAGGTCGTCGCCATGGTGCTCGGTTCGGTGGTGCTGCTCGGCGTCATCGGCGGCGGCCTTGGCATCCCGATCGGCTTGCTACTCCAGCATCGGGTGTTGACGACCATGGGTCAGGTGGCGAGCGGAACCCGAATTCCGCCGAGTGCCTTCGCGGTCTTCGGACCAACGCTGCTGCCCGGTCTGGCGCTCACCGGGCTTCTGCTCGCCGCGGTGGGGGCGTTCCTCCCGGCTCGCTGGGCGTCCACCGGTCCCACCGCTGAGATGCTCCAGGCAGAGTAGCACCTGCGAGCTCGTAGTCGGGATCTGTACGTAAGGCCGGGGAGGCGGCAACGACCTCCCCGGCCATTCCAAGCGCCGGATGTTGGCCACTTTCCGGGCACATTCCCCAATGAATGTGCCCGGTGGGTCGCAAATTGCTGTGCTGTTCAGTTGAACCAAGCGTTTCGCATGCTCGAGGCGCGAGACTGTCCTGGGCTGTGTCAGACTGCAGTATCCTTGCGTTACGACGATAGAGGACGACAGGCACACCGATGCGCAATTCTGTTAGACCAGTAGAGACCGCCGTTCATCCTCACGCGCGCGTTGTCGCGCGGCGCTGGCACCTGCCGCTTGAGCGGCTCGCGTACCTGGACGACCCAGATGACATTGATGATGTCGCCGAGGTCCTGATGCGTCGGCGCGATCGAACGCGCCGGCGTCGCCTGCGTCTCTACTGGACGGCGTTCTACGGCGGAACTGGCGCGCTGCTGATCGCGGGGTTGCTCTTCAGCGTGGTTCTCATCGCGATTGCCGTCGTCTGGCTCATCCTGCTGGTCGGACTCGGGCTCGTCTTCCTCAACCCGGCAGACTGACACTCCAACTCATCAGTCGGGCTGGTCGAGCCGGCCAGGTCGACCGGCAGTTCACCAGGTGTTTCCTGGGCTCGGACGGATGCTCAAGAGCGAGACGCGCTGCTCGCCAGAGTCGTAGCCACTACTCAGCCGGAGACGCACGGTTGGCGTGGGGTCGCTGGCCCGGGCATCGAGCGTGAAGCTCACCGGTGTGCCATCCGCCAGGTCGGCCGTGCCCTGCAGCGTGGCTTGAATGCCGGTCACGGTCAGGCTGATGAGCTTGACGTTCGACAGCGACACCTCCGCGTCGTGATAAAGGAGAAACCCGGCTGGTAGGCCTGTGCCAGGCTGGTATGGATCGACATGATCAGTGACGGGTTGCGGCCATTGATCGCCGAGAGCGACGCCCAGGCAGTGGACGGCGGCATTGGCTACGGTGAACGCGTAGAATTTGTTGTTCCCCGCGTGGCCAGGACCGAGAGTGTGCGCTGTAGCCCGAACCCCAGTAGACCGTTCGTCGACAACGACGGCTCCCGCGATGCACCGAACCGCCCGATGCGAAACTCCACAGCACGCTGCCAGTCGAGGCTTTAGCGCGAACATGTTCGGAGTTGAGTCTCGTGCTCGCGCCCATGGACGGCGCATAGACGACGCCGTTCGCCACGGTCAGAGGGCCTTGATCGGACGCTCCGTTTGGATCCGCGGTCTGCCAGAGTATCGCCCCGGTCGCTGGGTCGAGCGCGCTCCAGGAACCGCCGAGATCGTCTTTGCCCGACGGCAGCCAGCTGATAGGTCTGGTTATCGGAGTTGGCATCGGCGACGTATATCCGCGTGCCATCGCTGGCCGATCCCCACTGTATGCCGCCGACCCGCCATCGGGACCGACCTGGGTCGCCCAGAGGATGCGCCCTGTCGCTGGATCGAAGGCGGAGTAGATGCCACTCTTCTGCCCAGCGCCGAGAATCGTTACCGGACCGCTTTCTGATTGGTAGGTGATCAGGTTGGCCCCGGAGCCGAAGTCGTCGTCCGGGCCGGTCGGAGTGGGACAATTGATGCCCGCGATCTGGCAGCGCCGCGTTCCAGTCGTCGGCTTCCGCCAGTCGCTGTGACCAGACGACCGATCCCCCGCCGCTGCCGGCGTCGCCCATCCTTATCGCGATGATCGAGTCGACATGATCATTCGGCGAAGAGACAGTCGGGTTCGCTGCCGCCAGCGTTGATGCAATCGATGTAGTCGGCGGTCGGTCGGCGTCGAGTAATTGTTGCCGGTAGTGGCGAAGACGAGTCCGAGATCAGGATCCGGCACGATGGTGCTGGCTCCAGACCGCCCCGCCGGAATATCCCTCTGGCACGGTATAGGTTTCCAGATCTGCTGGCCGGTGCTGGCGTCCAGCGCGACCACGCTGCCACGAAAGGTGCAGCAGGGATAGGCGGGGTTACTGGACACGAGTTCCTCGCGGACGAGACGCCGACATAGACGACGCCGTCGTAGACGACCGGTGAACTGGTGTCGATCGCCGCGGGATGCGTCGTCAAGCTGGTGCGCCCAGACCAGCGAGCCATCGCTCGGCTGGATTGCCAGCAGATAGGCGCCTTCACGCGTGCCGATATACAGCATGCCGCTATCGACGTCGACGACGGGGCTGGTGCGCGAGATCACTTTCGAGCGCGACTGTCCCGTTGAAGTAATCCGTCCCGATATTCTTCGACCAGATCAGCGCCCCGGTATCGGCCGTGACCGCGTAGAGATTGCCACCCCAGTCGGGGAAATAGGCGACCCCGTCGACGACGGCGGCCCGCGCCGAGACGTCACCGCTGGTGGTGAAGACCCACTTTGTCCGCAGCGTCCCACGTTGTCGACGCCGATGGTGGTGTCAGGGATGTTGGCCGTGTTGTCGATGTTTTGACCGAACATCGGCCAGTCCGAGCTCGGGCGGTCAGCCGTCTGCGGTTAGTCGTCAAGGGGCGCTCGCCACCGTCATCAGCAGTGCGAGTGTAAATCGCAACGCGAAACCACATATGATGGGACACGAGTCATCATGTGGCGCAGGTTCCCTCCCCCAGATCATGGTCGCCCGAAGCCTCGGTCCACACGTGGCGACTTGTCGGTGATTTATAGTCGTTCGCTCGCACGATGTTGTTGGCTAGTCCTCGAAGTCAGTCGGCAGTGCGGCCGCCGTCGACGTAGAGGGTCTGGCCGGTGACGAAGCGTGAGGCGTCGGAGGCGAAGAAGAGAACCGCCGCGGCCGATTCCTCGGGCGTCGCCAGGCGTCCCATCGGGATATCGCGCACGATCTCCTCGCGTCGTCCGGGCTCCTTGAGATATACGCTGGTGAGCGGTGTCTCGGTATAGGCGGGGCCGACCGCGTTGACCGTGACGTTGTAGGGCGCCCACTCCACCGCCAGCGTCTTGGTGAGCACCGCCAGCCCGCCCTTGGCGGCCCCATACGGCGCGAGATTCGGGTGACCGACCAGGCTGGAGACGGACGAGATCGTCACCACTTTGCCGTAGCGCTGCTCGACCATGATGCGTCCGGCCGCCTGCGTGACGTGAAAGACGCCGGAGAGATTGACTGACAGGATGCGGGCCCACTCGGACGGATCGAACTCCAGCGCGGGCTTGCGAATGTTGATTCCCGCGGCGTTGACCAGGATGTCCAGTCCACCAAGTCGCTCCGCGGCCGTGGCGACGCACTCGGCGTGCCGACTCGGGATCGCTGACGTCGACGGACATGGCGGAGGCCCGGTCGTCAAAGCGGCGTGCGGACGTCTGCCGCCTGCTCGGCCAGGTCCAACGATAGATCGGCCGTGACGATCGACGCGCCAAACTCGGCCAGGGCATCGATGCAGGCCAGCCCGATGCCGCCGCAGCCAACGACGAGTGCCCGCTTACCCGTCAGATCGAATTGCGATCGATAGCTCACGCCTCGCTCCTCGCTCATTGGCCCGGCCCTGGCGACTGCTCGCGCCGCGGACTCATGTTGTTGAGGGTCTCGACGACCTCGCCGCCGGTGACGCGTGCACCGTGTGGTGTGTCTCCTGGAATAATTGCCACGTCGCCAGACTGCAAGGTCAGGATGGTTCCGTCGACGTCGAACTCGATCGCGCCGCTGAGCACCGTCGTGATCTGCTCCTGTGGATGCGGCATGCTGAGGGAAGATCGAGCCGGGCTGATAGACGTAGCGCACCAGCGTCTGCCGTTCACCCTGAACGATCTGCCTCGTGATGCCCGGATAGACCTGTTCGCGCGGGATATCGTTCCAGTTCACGCGGTCCGTTCCTCCGTCATGATCTGCCGCGCGGAGAGCGCGGCGAAACGCCACACGACGCCACCCCACATGGCACCGCATGCCCGCCAATCCGTCAAGACCTGGTGTGATCTCGATTGCTTGTCGGGTGAATTGTCGGAGTGCCCTAGAACCTAGGACAGATGCTTGGATGGTCAGCCAGGGACCCAGGACGGCACGTCGTCGGTGCCGGACGTGAGGTCGAGCGGCGTCGTCCCGAGCAGTTCCGCGACTTTGGCGCTCAATTCGTCCATGGCTGGCTTCTGAAAGCCCATGCCCTGCCAGACCACCATGCCGGAGCGATCGATGAGGTAGATGGTCGGCGTGGCCATGATGTCGTACGCGCGCGAGACCGCATAGTCGTTGTCGTCAACCAGGATCGGGAAGGAAACGCCGACGCGGCGAATAAACGATCGCGTGACGTTGGGAGAGTCTTGAGCGATGCCCCAGACGGTCAGTTCGCCATCCGGATAGGCCTGGTGAATCTTCTCGAGGAACGGGAAAGCGGTCTTACTTGCCTGGCATGACGACTTGTAGATTCCGAGGAGGACGGGTCCTCGCTTCAGCGCGTCGGCCAGGTCATGGGGCTCTTCATTCTCCGCGTCATTCAGGGCAAATGTTGGCGCCTTGGTCCCGGTATCAACCGGCATTTGCGCGTTCTCCTCTCCCACTCTTCATCCGCTTCCTGTGGCTCATAACGTTCACGTCGGCATGAAACATTCCATCCGGTCGGGAGACGTTAGAACTTCGGCAGTCCGATGCCGGTCAGTTCGCGCACCCGCTCCATCTTGGCGTTGGCCATGGTGCGTGCCTGCGCCGCGCCCTCTCCCAGGATACGGACGACCTCGGTTGGCGCTTCAGTCAGTTCGTGCAGCCGCTGCTGCAGCGGTGCGAGTTGCTCCACCACCAGATCCGCGAGTTCTCCCTTGAACGCGCCGTAGCCTTTGTCCGCGTACTGCTCTTCAATCTCCGGGATTGGCCGATTCGACATGAGCGAGTAGATGGTCAACAGGTTCGAGATGGCCGGCTTGTTCTCCTCGTCGAAGCGCACCTCCGAGCCGGAGTCGGTCACCGCGCGGCGGATCTTCTTGCGGATTTCGGACGGTGAATCGTGCAGTTCGATGCGGCTGGCCGGACTCGGGTCGCTCTTGCTCATCTTCTTGGTCGGATCCTCAAGCGACATGATGCGCGCGCCGACCGGCTTGATGTCCGGCTCTGGCACGACGAACGCCTCGCCGAAGGTGTTGTTGAAGCGAATGGCGACGTCCCGGGTGAGCTCGATGTGCTGCTTCTGATCCTCACCGACCGGCACGAGATCGGTGTCGTACATCAAGATGTCCGATGCCATGAGCGTCGGATAGACGAAGATGCCCGCGCCGACCCGGTCGCTTCCCTTTGACTTTTCCTTGAACTGCGTCATACGGTTCAGTTCGCCGAAGGTCGCCATCGTCGTGAGAACCCAGGTGAGCTCGGTGTGCTCGCGGACGTCCGACTGCACGAAGAGGATCGAGCGCTCGGGATCGATCCCGGCGGCGAGCAGAATGCTGGCCAGTTCCAGATTGCGCGCGCGCAAGCCCTTGGCGTCATACGGCAAGGTCATTGCGTGAAGATCGACAATACAGAAGATGTTGTCGTAGAGATCCTGCTGGTTGACCCAGTTACGGATGGCACCGAGGTAATTGCCCAGGTGAATACCTCCGGTGGGTTGAATACCGGAAAAGACGCGTTTTCGCCGATCAACCATCGGTGACTCCAGTTCGTCCAATTCGCAACGTGCCAGTGTGGGTTGGTGTCCGGGGAGCGCGGCAGTGCGAGATCCAGTCTATCCGGAGAATCGTAGCACATGCGGTCGTGCGGTTTGTTGAAAGGGCGCGGAAGGTCAGTGCGAGTTGAGTATACTCAGAGCGCGGGATGTGAAGTGAAGGATCGTGAGGAGAGGAATGCATCCTCTTGACACGATACAGGCGTATATAAAAGTGATCGTGTTTTACCGGCTGTGCTGCGCGAGTAGCGGCTGGCATGGGCGCTGATCCTCGACAACCAGACGATGCTGAGCTCGTGCGGCGCATGGCCGACGGTGACGTCGGAGCGCTGGAGGAGCTCTACACGCGTTATTCGCGTGCGGTCTACTCCTTCGCGGTGCGGATCGTCGGGGATGGTCTGGTTGCGGAGGAGATACTCCAGGAAGCGTTCCTACGCGCCTGGCAACAGGCCGGACGATTCGAGTTGGCGCGTGGGAGCTTTGCAAGCTGGTTGCTGAGCATCACGCACAACCGCGCGATTGATGAATTGCGCAAGCGCCAGCGTCGTCCGCGACGATCCGATGCGGTCGATATCGCCGATGTCCTTCGGGGCGAAGTCGACGAATCGGCTGATGTCGAAGAGGCGGCCGAACTGGGGGAGCTTCGCCTGCGCATTCGCGCCGCGATGAATCAATTGCCGGAAGCGCAGCAGCGCGTCATTGAACTGGCCTATTTTGAGGGGCTCACCCAACGGGAGATCTCGGCCCACTTGAATGAGCCGCTTGGCACGGTCAAGACACGTATGCGGCTGGCGATGCAGAAGCTGAAGGACTATCTGGGTACGGAGGAGGGCGCGCGTAACTGATGCTGGATGCTGATTCCCACATCGGTGAACTGGCGGCTCCATATGTTCTTGGTGCGCTTGAGCCTGTGGAGGTCGAGCAGGTCGAGCTGCACCTGCTGAACTGTGCGGATTGCCGTGAGTTGATCGAGTCAGAGCGCGAGGTTGCCAATCTCCTCCCGTTGCTGTCCGAGCCGCTCCCGGTTCCGGCGCGTGCCCGGCGGCACCTGCTCGCGACGGTACACGCTGAACGCGCCGGCGAGACGCTGTCCGGTGGTTCCGCGCGTCGCTCCAACGTCACGACCATTCTGACCCGGCTCGGCTGGGTCGCCGCTATCTCCGCCGCGGTGCTCGCGGTCTTCCTCGCCTGGAATAGTTCCCAAATGCAGGACCAGGTCAACAAAAAAGACTCCGAGTTGAACGTGCTGAAGGAGAACCAGCAGACGATCGCACAGGTCGTCAGCGGTCCGGACGGCTTTGTCACCAACCTTCAGACAACTGGGGTCGCGTCCGGAGCTCAGGGCGGCTTCATCGTGAACCCGACCAAGAACGCCGCACTGCTGGCGGTTGAGGGGTTGCCGAAGCCACCGGCGGGTCACGTCTACGTCGTCTGGATGACCCGCGGCAATGAACACGTCAACGCGGGTGTGCTGCCGATCGACAATCAGGGGCGCGGCACCTTGTACATCACGATGCAGCAGGCGCTGTCCAGTTTTGACGGTCTGCTCGTGACTGAAGAGACCCAGGCGCAGGTATCGAGCCCGTCTGGGACGCGGATGCTCGCGGCTCGCGTCGGGCCGTAGTTCACCGGTTCGTCCTCACCAGCTGATAGCCCTCATCGCCTAGCTCTCCACCCTCGGGATATTCACAGGTGGGCCCGGACAAGGGAACGTATACCGTCGCCCGGCGGTCAAGATTGTCATGAACCGTGCGTTCCCCCAGAATCAGCGTCGTGACACGCATTTTGCGGCGTTCCGCGGCGTTCCTCTCATGTGCATAGTACTAATGTCCCTACATTCATAAGACAGAGGTCCGTTGTGGTACTGGTACGAGACCAGTACATTCTAGCTATATGTGGGGCTAGGACCCCAACCTGGCGGAGCCAGGATGCGACCCTCACCGGGTGGCCCACATTACCGGCATACCGGCTTGGATCCGCCACTTCGGTAGCGACTCGCGAGCAGGGGAGTCGGGGAAGTTCCAACCAATCGCTCGCGCGGCCACGATGTGACGGTTTGCATCGTAGCTCCGCGTGCCGGTGTCGATCCCACAGAGACGACGAATCGCCAGCACCATCAAGTTCCTGGCGACTAGCGAAACGGCCCATACGTGACGACTGACCGGACCACAGCACCGGGCGGGGACTGATGGCGACGCCGCCACAGCCGACTGACTCCGACCCCCGCCCGCACAACCGCTTTCTCATCATTGCGGCAATCGTCGTGGTGATGCTGTCGAGTATGTGTATTGCGGCCGCGATGACGGTGGTGCTGTTCGGCCCGTTGATCGTGGTGGTGGTCGCGACTTCGGTCGGTCTGGGCATGCTTGCCTGGCGTTACTACCGGGATCCGCGAGATTGGCGCGACACGATTCTCGGGTTCCTGGCGGCGCTTGGCCTGGCGGGCTGGGTCGGACTCGAACGTATCACAGGAGCGCTGGAGCAACGGCCAACGCGTATGCGTGAAGACGGGCCGGTGGAAGCAGGGGAGGAAGTGGTGGCACAGTCGTTTCAGGATCCGTTGACGACTCTACCGAATCGTGTGCTCTTGATCGATCGATTGGAGCAGGCGCTGGCCCGCGCGGCGCGCATTGGCCATCCGATCGCGGTCCTCTTCCTCGATCTGGACAACTTCAAAGAGATCAACGACACCTTTGGTCATTCGGCAGGCGACCACCTGCTGATCTCGGTCGCGGCCGTCCTCGAGACGTCGATGCGCGCCAGTGACACCGCGGCCCGCTGGGGCGGCGACGAGTTCGTGATCCTGCTCGAGGACATGCACGATCCGATCGAAGCGACGTTCGTGGCGCAGCGCATCATGGGCGCGCTGGGCACGCCGTTTGTCTTTGCAGAGCGTGAGGTGACCGTCACGTCCAGTATCGGCATCGCTATCAGCAGCTCCCCACTCGACCGGCCCGAAGAGCTGCTTCACAACGCCGATGTCGCGATGTACCGTGCCAAACATGGCGGCAAGAACCGCATCGAGATCTTCGACGCCGAGATGAATCGTGAGGTGCAGGAGCGACGCAGGCTGGAAGAGGACCTCAAAGTCGCGCTTGATCTGGGACAGTTCCACGTCTACTACCAGCCGAAGGTGCTGCTCGAATCCGGCGTCATCGTTGGTGTCGAGGCATTGCTCCGTTGGGAGCGGCCGGACTATGGCTTGGTCTATCCGGCGGATTTCATCCAGCTGGCGGAAGATATCGGCCAGATGGACCGGATCGGCACCTGGGTCCTGCAAGAAGCCTGTCGCCAGGCGCGTCGCTGGCGCTTTGCCGAGCCGGCGCCGCTGGTGTCGGTCAACCTGTCGCGCCGCCAGTTCTACGCACCGGGACTCGTCGAAGACGTCTCGTCGGTGCTGGATCGTACCCAGCTCGACCCGCGGACATTGGCGCTGGAGATCTCCGAACGCGTGGTGATGCTGGATCCCGATCGTTCGCTGGTCGTCTTGCAGGACCTGAAAGACCTGGGCGTCAAGATCGTGGTCGACGATTTCGGCGCGTCGTCGTCGTCGCTACGCTATCTGCGACGTCTGCCTATCGACGTGCTGAAGATCGATCGCTCCTTCATGGCCGGTCTCTCGCGCGAGTCGGAGAACTCGGTGATCGTCTCGACGCTCATCACGCTCGCCCATTCGCTTGGTTTGCGGGTGGTGGCGGAGGGAGTCGAGACGGCGGCGCAGGCGAGCTGGCTGCGCGATATCAACTGCGACCTGGCCCAGGGCTTCTATTTCGCCAAGCCCTCTGGCAGCCGCATGACTGCTCTCCTCTTCGAGAACGATATCTCGTGGCTCTTCGAGGACGAACCCGGCCTGCCCACGTTCTAGGACACGGGCACCTTGGTGTTGATTGGGCTGGGAGTAAGCACGGGGCCCCAATGGTTAGGCACCGTTCGCGCATCATCTGTTGTAGCGAAACTTCTTCGATACACGTTATCCGGAGCGATAAGAGGCTCGAGCGACTTCGGAGCTACATCGCAGGGAACCTGGCGTCGTGGAATGACGACGAAGAGCATGGGCGTCTCGATTGAAACACATCAGTTGCCGGTACGGCCCGACGCGTTACTCCTCGGTGCCGATTTCCGGTCCAATTAGGACCACGCTCATCTCACCTTCGCGCTCGACAACCGTCGAGACGGCAAACGTTTTCCCCCATCGTTCGACGTGCCGTTGGACGGAGAGATCTGGCTCACGTCGATAGCTGACGGGCAGGCAGACGCGAATGCGCGTGATCGCGCCTCGTCCGTTCCCAACGGCGCGACAGGCCGCTTCAATCATGTTGAGCTCAAACTCGTTTTGCGGCGCGATTGTATCTTCCTGGTCGTCTCGATTGTCCGGTTCTCGCATCTGGAGCCCTGTTCGAAATGATTGTCTCGTCCGGCCTTCGTCCGAGGGCAGACACAGGGGTCAGCCCCTACAGAACAAAGACTCCACCGGGGACAATCCTTCTACACTGTGCTCTAAATGACCATTCCCCGCGGTTCAGAGTCGCTCACCTGGAGCAACCAAGCCAATAACGTTACTGGTAAGCGTTGTCGTATCAACGCCGCGTCAGGATTGGGCGCGTACGCATCAAGATTTCATCAAGATTCGTCCGGATTGCCGTGCTGGCGCGATTTCCGTTGAATAACTCGAGTAATGTTTGCAGTTGTGAGGGTCGGAAACGACGCGTTCCGCTAGGTAATGCGCGCTTCGGAGAACGTCCAACGATCACACGATTGAACAAGACCACGTTACGTCCCTATGTCGTCGTCGTTCTGGGGATCAGTCTCAGCACGGCGATCCTTTTCCCGTTCCGCGCGCATCTCAACGCACTCAATCTTGCGCTTCTCTACCTCATTGTTGTGACGCTCGTATCCCTCTTTACCGGAACAGTGCCGAGCATTGTCGCATCGGTCCTCTCGTTTCTCTGCTTCGACTTCTTCTTCATTCCGCCCTACTACACGTTTACCGTCGCGCAGTCCGATCACGTATTGACACTCTTCGTTTTTCTGGGCATCGCGATTCTCGTGACTCAGCTCATCGTTCGCATTCGCGCTCAGCAGCTCGAGGTATTGCAGCGCGCTCAACAGACTTCAACCCTCTACAGCCTGAGCGGTGCCCTGATCAGTGAGTTCAGCCTCGACGCCATGCTGATGTCGATCGCACGGCGTGTGCGCCAGGTCTTTCACCTTGAGAGTTGTGCCATTCTGCTGTGGCAAGACGATCAGCTCACGACACGCGCCGAGGATGGTGTGCCGATCGTCGAACGTCTGAGCACGAATCTGCTCAAACTCGCACGCTGGTCGCTCGAGAAGCGACAGACCGCCGGAATCGGCACCGTGCGAGCCAAGGTTGTCCCGCCCCATTCGCGGGATCACGGCGCCCTCTGGAACTTTGCCCAGGGGTTTCGTGGAAGGGACACGCTCATCGTTCCGATTGCCACCACCACCCGGCCCATCGGCGTGTTGATCGCCGGGCGCGGCGGACGGGGCACGCTTAACGAAGACGAGCAGCAGCTGCTCGAGACTTTCGCGAACCAGGCCGCGCTCGCGGTCGAGCGGAGCCTTCTGGCAGATGAGCATCTGCGCGCAGAACTGCTGGCCCGTTCCGATGAGCTGAAGTCCGCGCTTCTTTCGGCGGTGTCACATGATCTGCGGACGCCCCTGGCCTCGATCAAGGCATCAGCGACCAGCTTGCTGCAGTCTAACGTCGGCTGGACGGAGGAGGACCGGCGAGATTTGCTTGAGGCGATTGACGAGGAGGCTGACCGGCTCAACCAATTCGTGACCAATATTCTCGACCTCACCCGTATCGAAGCGGGCGCGTTGAAACCGGAATGGGACTGGTATGACGTGCGCGAGATCGTCAACAGCGCCATCGAGCGCTGTGGAGCGGTTGCAGAGCGACACCCTTTCACGGTCGTGCTCGAGGACGACCTGCCTCTCATGTTTGTCGACTTCATCGAGATTGAGCAAGTGCTGATCAACCTCATCGAGAACGCGGCCAAGTATTCTCCCGATGCGGGAGGTATCTGGCTCACGATCCATAAGCAGGTCGACCAGATCGAGATGACGGTGTGTGACGTGGGGATTGGTGTGCCGCCGGGTGAAGAGATGCGTATCTTCGACAAGTTCTACCGGGTCGAGAATCCGCACCGGCCGATTGGTTCCGGGGTCGGGCTGGCGATCTGTCGTGGATTCATCGAGGCCCACCAGGGAGAGATCTGGGCCGTACGCAACCACGACCGCGGGCTCACGGTTCATGTTACGTTGCCGATAGTCGAACGGGGACCAGTCGTTGCTGTCGGTGAGCAAGAGAGTACGGGGAACAGCTGATGGCCGTGAGTATTCTGGTCGTCGACGACGAACCACAGATCCGGCGAGCCATTCGTGCCGGCCTTCTATCTCAGGGATTCGAGGTAAAGCAAGCAGACACGGGAGCGTCCGCCCTCGATACGATCGCACTCGAGCCACCCGACGTGGTGATCCTGGATCTCGGGCTTCCCGACGTGAACGGCGTTGACGTCGTTCGCGAGGTCCGGTCCTCGTCGACCGTCCCGATTATCATCCTTTCGGTTCGGGACGCCGAGCGGGACAAAGTCGATGCCCTCGACAGCGGAGCCGACGACTACCTCACCAAACCATTCGCCATGGGCGAGCTGCTGGCCCGGATTCGCGTTGCGCTGCGGCACTCGGCTCGCGTGGAGCGGCAGGACCCCGTGCTGGAGTTCGGCAATCTCGTGATCGATCTGCCGAGGCGCTTGGTGACGTTGGCCGGAAGAGATGTTCATCTCACGCCGACCGAGTTCGACCTCCTCCGGGAACTCGCGGTCAACGCCGGCAAGGTGTTGACCCACCAGACGCTTCTCACGCGTGTTTGGGGATCCGCCTCGACCGGTTCGACGCACTACCTGCGTGTCTTCATCAATCAGCTCCGCCAGAAGATCGAAGAAGACCCGAGTCACCCCCACTACGTCACGACGGAGCCAGGCGTCGGCTACCGATTTCGCGACGAGGATCGCACGCCACCCACCAGGTTTTGACGACATTTTGATTCCTGTTCCTTCTAAATTTGCACAATCTTGACGTACTGGTGCCTAGACTCACCACAAGTCAACCGGCACGGTTGACGTGTCATACCGGTCCACGCTCGGTTGGGGTGAGGAGTGTCAGTTGGCTGCAACGCAGGTCGTACTTGTGGAGGATGACGAGCGGCTTCAGTCGATCTTGGCGAGAAGCCTTGAGCGACGTGGCCACGCAGTGCGCCTGGCGCGATTCGGTCTCGAAGCCCGGCAGTTGCTCTCGCGACAGATGCCAGGGGTACTCGTCCTCGACATCAACCTGCCTGACGAGACCGGCTGGGAAGTCCTGCGCTGGCTGCGTGACCAACCGGGTGTGAAGCCGCGCGTCATCGTGCTGAGCGCGAGCCGTCCAGCACAGCAGCGGGTCGACGACCTGGCGCCGGATGCCGTCTTGACGAAGCCCTTCCCGATCGAGGCACTGACGCGTCTGGTCGAGACCGAGCCTGCGAGCGCGGCGGACTGAGCCAATTGGTGGGCGAACGAAGGGTCTTTTGAAGAATGTGGGACCTGCTCTTCATCGTCATCAGCGTGGTGTTCTTTGTCGTGTCGGCCTGGTACGTCGCCGGGTGCGAGCGACTCTGAGATTGGATCTCCGATGAGTGCGGGATATTGGGTGCTTGGGCTGATCAGCATCGCGGTGCTGGGATATCTCCTATTCGTCTTACTACGCCCGGAGAAGTTCTGATGGCGCACGATTACCTTCCGGATATGTCTGATTGCTTTCCAGAAGGAAGTCGCCGAGAAGAGACTGACAACACGGTGGCCCATCTGATTCAACAGCTCCAATTTCCGAGTCCTCGGCCGCCGAAAGGCTGGGATCCAGGTCAGCTCGAGGCCGCCTGCCGAACGATCACCGGCAGTCTCAATGGATCGATTTCGCGCGTTCATCTGGTCTATCCGTGCCCCTCGGGCCCACAGGGCGCGATACCGGTCGTGGAATACGCTGAATTGTTGGTGAGGCGGTATGGGCTACAAGCCCATTGCACGCTGAGGGACGGCACGATCACCGTCACCATCGAACGACGGGACAGGCGAGCATGACGCTCACTGGATGGCTGCAGATCGCGGTCATGTTCTTGATTGTGCTGGCACTTACCAAGCCGCTCGGCCTCTACATGGCACGCTTCTTCGAAGGAGAGCGGACGTTCTTGACGCCCGTGGTCGCGCCGGTCGAGCGCGTCATCTACCGGTTCTCCGGGGTCGATCCGGAGCGGGAGCAGAGCTGGGTTGGCTACACCGTCGCCGTGCTGGTCTTCAGCCTGGTCGGCCTGGTGACGACCTACGCGATTCAACGGCTGCAAGGGCACCTGCCCTTGAATCCACAGCACCTGCCGGACGTCAGCCCGTCGTTGTCCTTCAACACGGCGGTGAGCTTCGTGTCGAACACGAACTGGCAGAACTATGGTGGTGAGACCACCATGAGCTACCTGACCCAGATGACCGCGCTGGCGGTTCATAACTTCCTATCCGCAGCGGCGGGCATCGCCATCGCCATCGCCGTGATCAGAGGGTTCGCGCGGCGTCGCGTCAACGCGCTCGGTAACTTCTGGGTCGATCTCACGCGCGCCACGCTCTACCTCCTGCTGCCGCTCAGCATCCTCATAGCCGTGGTGCTGGTCTGGCAGGGTGCACCACAGAACTTCCATGCGTACACGCACGCTGTCACGCTCCAGGGTGGCACGCAGACGATTGCCCAGGGACCGGCCGCGTCACAGATCGCCATCAAGCAGCTGGGCACCAACGGCGGCGGCTTCTTCAATACCAACTCGTCGCACCCGTTCGAGAACCCGACCCCGTTGAGCGATTTTGTCGAAGTCACTTTGATCATCTTGCTTGGTGCGGCATTGACCTACACCTTCGGCAAGATGGTTGGCGATACGCGCCAGGGTTGGACGCTCTTCACGGTCATGAGCGTCATCTTCATGGGCGGAGTGGCGATCTGCTATTGGGCTGAGTCACGCGCCATTCCGGCGCTGGCCGGTCTCCATATCGATCAATCGCTGGGGAACTTGAGCGGCAAGGAGACCCGCTTCGGAGCGGCCGCCAGCTCGCTCTGGGCCGTTGCGACGACT
This sequence comes from uncultured Chloroflexia bacterium, assembly GCA_963728335.1. Lineage (GTDB taxonomy): Bacteria > Chloroflexota > Chloroflexia > Thermomicrobiales > Thermomicrobiaceae > CALAGB01. The sequence goes on along the minus strand of CAVSJP010000001.1, from coordinate 113,728 downwards.
GCAGCCTCCAACGGCTCGGTCAACTCCATGCACGACAGCTTCACCGCGATCGGCGGTATGGTGCCGCTGGTGATGATCCAGCTTGGCGAGATCATCTTCGGCGGAGTCGGCTCCGGACTCTATGGGATTCTCGTCTTCGCCGTGTTGGCCGTCTTCCTGGCCGGCCTCATGGTTGGCCGGACACCGGAGTATCTTGGCAAGAAGATCCAGTCATACGAGATGAAGATGGTCGCGCTGGCCATCCTTATCCTGCCTGCATCCATTCTCGGATTCACGGCCCTCGCCTCGGTCACGCATTGGGGCCTTGCCGGATTGAACAATGCTGGCCCGCATGGCTTCAGCGAGATTCTTTACGCCTTTTCATCGACGACTGGCAATAACGGCTCGGCCTTTGCCGGGCTGACCGGGAACACCGTCCCGTACAACACGACGCTGGGGATTGCCATGCTGATCGGCCGGTTCCTGGTGATCATCCCGGCGATGGCGCTGGCCGGCTCGCTGGCACGCAAACAGGCGGTTCCGCCGAGCCTCGGTACCTTTCCGACGACAGGAATGATGTGGGTTGTCCTACTTACGGGGGTCATCCTGATCGTCGGTGTGCTGACCTTCTTCCCGGCGCTGGCTCTTGGCCCGATTGTCGAGCACTTCCTCGGTAATGCGGGCAAGCTCTTCTAATATGGAGGGTCCACTCGATGAATGATCGTGTCCCGACGGACAACAGCCAGCGGCCAGTGCATACCCGGCCCGAGCGAGACGCGGACGCGACGCGCGGTCTGCAACCGCCAACTGAGCGATCGCCTGAGACCGACGAGATGAAGCAGCTGTCGTCTGCCCGAAAGGCTGGTAGCAGTGTCTGGCAGCGACGGTACATCGATCCCGCGCTGACCCAATCGGTCTACAAGCTCGATCCCCGCTGGATGATCAAGAGTCCGGTGATGTTCGTAGTCGAGATCATCAGCCTGATCGCGACGTTCATTGCGGTGAAACAGATTCTGGTTGGTCCTCGGGATCACCTGGGGTTCGTGATCCAGGTCACGATTTGGCTCTGGTTCACGGTGCTGTTCGCCAACTTCGCGGAAGCGCTGGCTGAAGCGCGCGGCAAGGCCCAGGCGGACACCCTGCGGGCGACGCGCCGGGAAACGCCTGCCAGGCTGTTGCGCGACGGGCACGAAGAGGTGATCTCCTCAAGCGATCTCCGCAAGGGGAACGTAGTTCTGGTGCGCGAGGGCGAGATCATCCCGTCTGACGGCGATGTGATCGAAGGTGTGGCCTATGTCAACGAGGCAGCCATCACCGGCGAATCGGCGCCTGTGCTCAAGGAGCCCGGCACCGATATTCGCAGTTCGGTCACTGGCGGCACGCAGGTGACGTCGGACTGGCTGAAGATCCGGATCACCGCCGACCCCGGACAGACGTTCCTGGATCGTATGATCGCGCTGGTCGAGGGTGCCGAGCGGCAGAAGACGCCGAACGAGATCGCGCTGAGCATTCTGCTCTCCGGACTTAGCATCATCTTCGTGCTTGTGGTGGTGACGCTCGAGCCCTTCGCCGTGTATGCCGGAGGCGCTCTCTCGACCACGATTCTGGTTGCGCTGCTCGTCTGTCTGCTGCCGACTACTATCGGCGCGCTCCTTTCGGCCATCGGCATCGCCGGGATGGACCGGGTGACCCGGTTCAATGTCCTGGCGATGTCGGGGCGCGCGGTCGAAGCCTCCGGAGACGTGGACGTGCTCCTGCTCGACAAGACCGGCACGATCACCTACGGCAACCGCCTGGCTGCCGAGATCATCCCGATCGAGGGTGCCAGCCAGGAGGATGCCACCAAGGCCGCGCTCTGGGCCTCGCTTGGCGATGACACGCCCGAAGGCAAGAGCATCCTGGCACTCGCCGCAAGAATGGGCGGAACCGCGCCGGCCAAAGGTCGGCTCGGCGACGTGGCCGTTCCGGCTGGCGCCGAGGTAATTCCTTTCCGAGCCGAGACACGCATGAGCGGGCTTGTGTTGGGCGGAACTTCCTGGCACAAAGGGGCGGTTGACGCCGTCTATGACTGGGCTGACCGCACGATTTCACCGGACGTTCAAAGACAGGTCGACCGCATCGCTCGAGCCGGTGGAACTCCGCTGGCGGTCGTTGAAGAGAAGCAGCCCGTCGGCCTGATCTACCTGAAGGACACGGTCAAACCCGGAATGCGCGAGCGCTTCGATGAGCTGCGACGGATGGGTATCCGGACCGTGATGGTTACCGGCGACAATCCACTGACGGCCGCGACGATTGCCGAGGAAGCCGGAGTCGACGACTTCATCGCCGAGGCCAAGCCGGAAGACAAGATCGCCCGCATCAAGCAGGAACAGGAGCAAGGTCACCTCGTCGCCATGAGCGGCGACGGAACCAATGACGCTCCGGCGCTGGCCCAGGCCGACGTCGGCCTGGCGATGAACTCCGGTACTGCCGCCGCCAAAGACGCCGCCAACATGGTCGACCTGGACTCCGACCCCACCAAGCTGATCGAGGTTGTCCGCATCGGCAAGCAACTGCTGATTACGCGTGGTGCGATCACCACCTTCTCGGTGGCGAACGATGTCGCCAAGTACTTCGCGATCATCCCGGCGGCCTTCGTCGCGACCTATCCAGAGTTGAACGCGCTCAATATCATGCGATTGGGATCACCGCAAAGCGCCATTCTCAGTGCCGTCATCTTCAACGCCCTGGTCATCATCGGCCTGATCCCATTGGCGATGCGCGGCGTGGCCTACCGTGCGATTCCCGCCGCCGACATGCTGCGACGCAATCTCTTGATCTACGGGTTCGGGGGCGTCGTCGTTCCGTTTATTGGGATCAAGCTCATCGATCTGCTCGTGCGGGCGATCGGTCTGGCCTAGAAGAGGTATCACCACCATGACTCGTTCCATCCTGCAACAGGTGCGACCGGCGATCATCCTCCTGATCGTCTTCACCGTGATCACCGGGGTGGCCTATCCCGCGGTAATCACGGGGATCGCCCAGGTTTTCTTTTCCCATCAGGCGAATGGGAGTCTGATCAAGAACGCTCAGGGACAGGTGATTGGCTCGGAGTTGATCGGGCAGAACTTCTCCAATCCCGCGTATTTCTGGGGACGGCCCTCGGCGGCCGGCGCGAATGGCTATGACGCCGCCGCATCGAGCGGGTCGAACCTTGGGCCAACCAGTCAGAAGCTGCATGACGAGGCGGCCCAACGCGCGGCCGAAATCCGCCAGGCGAGCGGCTTGCCGGCCGACGCGGTGGTGCCTGAAGAGCTGGTCGTGGCCAGTGCCAGCGGGCTTGATCCGGATATCAGTCCGGATGCCGCCTACTTCCAGGCGTCGCGTGTGTCGAAGGTGCGCGGTCTGACTGAAGATCAGGTCAATAGGCTCATCAAGCAGCACGTCAAAGGCCGGACGCTCGGGTTCCTGGGCGAACCGCGCGTCAACGTGCTCGAGCTCAATATGGCGCTCGATACGCTTGCGCCGCTGAAGCAGGGAACTTGATGAACGATAATGGCAACGAAATCAGCGAACAAGAGACCGCGCGGGCCGAGGCGATCATTTTCGCCACCATCGCGAGTTTCACTGAGGATACGCTGAAGCGATACGTGGCGCGGGTGCTGATTCTCGGGCGCCCGACGATCGTGATGCAGCCTCGTCCAAGCCAACACGCCGCCATCCTGTGCCTCCATGATCGCTGGCCGGGTGCGGTGATCGTGGATCAGGACACCTTTGCAGGGCTCGAGCAGCGGCACGAGCATCATGTCGCGAGAGTTGATCCTAGTCATGACCGGAACCAGGTCAATGGATAATCCAGAGCGGGCTGACGATCCGCGTCCCACACCAGAGCAGATGCTGCAGCGCGTGCGGCGTGAGGAAGCCCAGCAGTCAAATCGCGGGCAACTCCGGGTGTTTCTCGGCGCGGCGCCCGGAGTTGGCAAGACGTTCGCCATGCTCGAGGAAGGGCATCGTCTGCGGGACGAGGGTCGCGACGTGGTCATTGGTCTGGTGGAGACCTACGGGCGGCGCGAGACCGACGAGCAGGTCGGGGATTTGGAGGTGATTCCTCGCCGGCGGATTCCCTATCGCGGGGTGCTGCTCGAAGAGCTGGACTCTGCCGCGGTGCTGACTCGCCGGCCACAGGTCGTGCTGGTGGACGAACTCGCCCACACCAACGCGCCCGGATCGGAACATGTCAAGCGCTACCAGGACGTCGAGGTCTTGCGCGAGGCGGGGATCGATGTCCTCTCGACGATGAACGTGCAGCATCTCGACGGACTCAACGATCTGGTCGAGGGAGTGACCGGCATCAAAGTGCGCGAGACGGTGCCGGATCGAGTCCTCGACGACGCCGAGGTCGTGTTGGTCGACCTGCCGCCCGCGTTGCTACGCGAACGGCTCGCCGCCGGAAAGATCTATCCCGGCGCGCAAGCCGCGCAGGCGCTGGAGAACTTCTTTCGAGAATCGAACCTGACGGCATTGCGCGACCTGGCGCTTCGGCGTACCGCGGAAGGCGTCGAAGCCGCGCTCGAAGATTACATGGTCGGCGATCGCGTCCCTGGACCATGGCCGACCATCGAACGTGTGCTGGCCTGTTTCGATCATAAAGCCGATGCCGAGATCATCGTGCGGCATGCCTGGAGGCTGGCGCGCGGCCTTCACGCCGACCTGCTTGGAGTCAGCATCACCGCGCGCAAACTGGATGAACTGCCGGAACACGAGCAGCGTGCGCTCGTGCGCAATATTCGCCTGGCCGAGGACCTGGGCGCCGAGGTGCTGACGGTGATCAATCCCGATCCGCTCGCCGGGCTCATCTCGGTCGCTCACGAGCAAAACGTGACCGACATCGTACTTGGCCGGCCAAACCCCTCGTTGATCGAACGGCTGACCGGCCGCTCGTTCGTGGATCGGATCATTTCAACGTTGGATCACGTCGACGTGCACGTGGTCTCGACGGCGCGCAAGACGTGTGCGCTTCCCTATGACGCGGGGGACGTGCAATCACCCTGAACTTCGTCGCCCGTCCTCGAGCCCTTACGGCGCCTTCTCGTTCGCCTTTTCCATGTGAAAGCCCTCGCCAACATGGTAGGGCACGTCAATCGTGATGGTATTGCGGCGGTTGAAGAGGTGCGCCTTGAGCCGCCAGGCCGTTAAGTTGTGCAGCAGGTTCTCCCACCAGTGGCGCGGCACGAACTCGGCCAGCACCACGGTCACCGGACGGTGTGGGTCCCGCCCGTCGATCATGTCGATGTACTCCAGCAGCGAGCCGAGCAGTCGCCGGTAGGGCGATTCGACGATGACCAGCGGCACGTTCAGGTTGAACGTGTTCCACTGCGTCCTGAAGGTCTCCGCCTCCTCCTGATCTTCCACCACGTGTACCGCGGTCACGTCGGTTGAGATCGACCGGGCAAAGGTAATCGCGGCCAGCGCCGGCCGCTCCAGGCGGCTGACCGGCACGACGACCTGCGGCGCGACGTTCACCGGCAGAATCTGCTCTCGTGGACGCGCCTCGAGGTCACGGCTCAGGGTGACGTAGTGCCGGTGAATCCAGAGCATGACCGCGACGAAGATCGGGATCAGCAGCAGGACGACCCAGGCGCCAAGCAGGAACTTGGCAATGCCGACCACAACCGCGACCACACCCGTCGCCGCCGCGCCAAAGCCATTGAACGACGCCCGCACCCACCAGCGGCGGTCCTGACGTCGCAGTCGCCACCAGTGTCGCACCATTCCACTCTGGCTCAGCGTGAACGCGACGAACACACCGACCGTGTAGAGCGGGATCAGCCGGTCGACGCTGGCGCTGAAGGCGATAATCAGCATGATGGCCACGCCCGCCAGGAAGATGATCCCGGTGTCGAACGCCAGCCGGTCGCCCCGGTACTGAAGCTGGCGTGGGAGGAAGCGGTCCTTGCCGAGAATGCTGGCAAGGCGCGGGAAATCGGCGAATGACGTGTTGGCGGCCAGCAGCAGGATCAGCGCCGTGGTGAACTGAACGAAATAGTGATAGGCGCTCCCGTGACCCACCAGCGCGACCGCCAGCTGATTGATGACGGTCTCGTGCTGCGTCGGGTCTGGCAGGATACCGATGCGACTCACCAGGAAGCTGATGCCCAGGAAGATGGTTCCGAAGAGCGCGCCCATGATCACCAGGATCGTGCGCGCGTTGGTCGGCTCCGGCGGCTTGAAGGCCGGCACGCCGTTGGATACTGCCTCAACGCCGGTCAATGCCACGGCGCCTGAAGCGAATGCGCGCAAGATCAGCAGCAGGGAGAGCGCTTCCACACCGTACTGCTGATGCCATGCGGCAGGCGCGGTGTAGGCTGGCAGGTTATGGGTCGCGACGCGGAAGAGCCCATAGCCGATCAGCCCGAAGATGGCGATTAGGTACAGGTACGTCGGGGCGGCGAAGATCGATCCGCTCTCGCGAATGCCGCGCAAGTTTCCAATCGCCAGCAGGATCACCGCGGCGACCGACATTTCGACCCGCCAGTCGAACAGCGTTGGGAAGATCGACGTGATCGCCGCCACACCCGCAGCGATACTCACGGCGACCGTGAGGACGTAGTCGATAAGCAAGGCCGCCGCGGCGATCAGACCGGGAACGGCTCCCAGATTATCGCTCGCGACAATGTAGGAGCCGCCGCCATTCGGATACGCCTGGATGGTCTGCTGATAGCTCGCGACCACCACCGCGAGGACGATGATGATGCCGAGCGTGAGTGGGATCGTCCAACTCAGGGCACCAACGCCGGCCAGGACGAGCATGGTCATGATCGCTTCAGAGGCGTACGCTGAAGAGGAGATGTTGTCCGAGGCGAAGACGGCCAACGCCTTGAGTTTGGTAAGCCGCTCGTGCGACTCGAGTTCGGTCGGGATCGGAGAGCCGACGAGCTTGCGGCGCACCGTCTGCAGCGCACCGAGCACCGGCCGTCGCTGGGGGCTCTCTCCGCTCGCGACGACGCGCTCGATCGGCTGTCGCACGGCTCCCGAGTCTGAAGACCGCGCGATGCGCACATAGCGGTCGCCCGGGTGTTGCCCTTGCTTGACCGCTTTCCATTCGACTCCGGGCCGGCCGTCGCCATTGACGGACTGGCGAGTTTCCCCGGACGTGGTTATTGACGTCTGATCGTCGCGCTTCGCGTTCATCGCTCCCACCGCGTTTCCGGTCTCTTCCCCGTTGCCGCATCGCGCGGAGGCGGATCAGCCAAACCCGCGGGATGCATCCGCTAACGATGACGCATGTGAGGTCAGGGAAGAATCAATAATGTGGGAGCTCGCATCAGATAAGCGTTAAGATCGTGGAGGTGGCGGTCAACGGTGATGAACCATCTCTCCGGGCACCCCGTCCCCGAGGGCAAGCACGGAGGCTTGTCCCTACCACCGGATGGATGGCCAGCCGTCGTCGAAATGCACGCCCCGCCCGAAGCTTCAGCCCGCCCGAAACCGGTAGCCGACACCTGGTTCGGTCGTGATGAAGCGTGGGTGCGCCGGATTTTGCTCGATTTTGCGACGTAGCTGATTCACGTAAACGCGCAGGTAGTTGGTCGAGTCAGCTGATGCCGGTCCCCAGACCCGGCTGAGCAGCATCTGGTGCGTGAGGACTCTCCCCGCGTTGGTTGCCAGTTCGCGCAGCAGGTCATATTCGGTCGGCGTGAGGTGGACTTCCTCGCCGTCGAGGGTCACGACCCGGGCGTGCAGGTCGATCCGCAGCCCATCGAACTGCAAGACCGGTTCGGCGCGGGCCTGACCTGCCACATGACGCAGCGCGACACGAATCCGCGCGACCAGTTCCTCCATGCCGAACGGCTTGGTCAGGTAGTCGTCGGCGCCGGTCTCGAGCGCCAGTACCTTCTCGTGCTCGGCATCGTGCACCGAGAGGACGATGATCGGGATCGATGACCACTCGCGAATGCGACGGATAACCTCGATGCCGTCAATACCAGGCAGTCCGAGATCGAGCACCATCACGTCCGGTGGGTGCACCGCGACCGCGTCGACGGCGGCTTCACCGGAGTCGACTGCCTCGGCATCGAAGCCGTTGGCGCGCAGGCCGGTTGTCACGGCACGGCGGATCTGCGGCTCGTCATCGACGATCAACACGCGCGCCCCCGTCATGGCACCACCTGCTCCACCGGCAGCGGCAGGGCGACGTCACTGGTGGCGCCAACCGGAAGCCGGAAGCGGAAGGTCGACCCTGTCCCCTCGTTTGGCTCGACCCAGATGCGACCGTGATGCGCCTCGATGAAGCCATGGCAGATCGCCAGTCCAATGCCGGAGCCGAGCGGACGATGCGGTGCTTCGACGCGGTAGAACTTGTCGAAGACGCGCTCATCTTCGCCCAGGGGGATGCCCGGCCCCTCGTCGCTGACGGCGACCTCGATCTCGTGCCCGGCCCGCTGTGCCAGCACCGCGATGCAGCTGCCGGGCGGAGCGTAGCGCGCCGCGTTCTGCAGCAGGTTCACCAGCACCTGGACGATCTCGACGTAGTCGAAGCGGACCGGTGGCAGGTCGGGTTCGATCTGAAGGTCGAGCGGGTGGTCGGCCAGCGCGACTGCCTCGCGGTCGAGCGCGTCGTAGATCACTTCCGCCACGTCATTCCACTGCAGGTCGGGGTGCAGGGCACCCGCCTCGATACGCGAGAGATCGAGCAGGTTGGCGACCAGCCGGTTGAGCCGGTCCGACTCCTCGTCGATCGCCTCCAGCAGGTCCCTCCGGTCGGACGGCGGCAGGTCGATGTCCGATTGGAGCAGGCTGGTGACCGACGCCTTGATGGAGGCGAGCGGCGTCCGCAGGTCGTGCGACACGGCCGAGAGGAGCGCCGACTTCAACTCGTCGGAGCGTTGGAGCACCTCTGCGCGTGTCCGCTCGTCGGTCAGCAGGCTGCGCTCGATGGCGATGGCCGCCTGGTTGGCAAACGTGGAGAAGATCTGACGCTCGTCCGCATCGAAGGCCGGGTACGCCGCCGGACGCGCCAAAAGCAGCACGCCAAGCGGCTGGCGATTGGTCACAATCGGCACCAGCAGAACCTCGTGGCCGCTCATCTCGACGCGTTCAGGTTGGCGACGCTCTATCGCTCGCCGACCTCGCTCGCGAATCTCCGCATGTTCGAGGAGCGCGCCACTCCCAGCGACCGAGCGCGGGACGAGTTGACCCTGCTCCTGGAGGAGAATGGCGGCGGTATCGAGCGCGAAGACGACGTGAAGGCGGGCCACGATGGCCGTCAGCGTGTCGTCCAGCCCGACCTGGCTGATGAGCGCGGTGCTCAGATCGTAGAGCGTGGCGTTCTGTTTGCCACGCCGCACCGCGTCGTCTGTCCGCGTGCGTACGCGTACCACCATCTGCGTGACCAGCACCGACGTGCCGAGGAAGACCAGTAAGGTCAGAACGTGGTCAGTCTCGGCGATGATCAGTGTGTAGTAGGGCGGCACGAGGAAGAAGTCGATGCAGAGAAAGGCGAGCAGTGAGGCGACGATGCTCGGCCCGGTCCCGGCGCGGAGCGAGATGGCCGTCACCACGACGAGGAAGAGGAGTGTGTCGGTCAGTGGGTTCATCTGCGACCGCAGGGGAACAAGGAGCAGCGCGACTACGGCCACGACCGAGGCAGCCGTAAGATACCCCGTGACGTGTCGCCAGGGCCTCCGGTGGGTGGTCAGCGTCGCTGAAGATGATGGCGTTGTCGTCTGTTTCATGCGCGGTACTCCAGAGGCAAAGTATACGCCGGGCAGGGCTGGCTCGATGACATCGGTGTTGCATCACGGACCGATAACGACGAGTCGGGAGCACATTGCCCCTACCGGCAAGAATCGATCATCGGTTGACGGTTAGATATGAGTTCGTTCAATGAATGTCCGGGTATGCGTATTCGTGGAGCGGGTGCGCTCGTAGACCGATGGCTATGAGGTTTGAGGAAATACGCCGGAAGCTGGATCACGTTCGCACGGGACTTGATCTCCATCGTGGTCAGTTTTGATCTCTTCAATGCTGAATCCGGTGGCCAAAGCTCAGTCCCTTCAGTGGACGTTGACGTTGTAGCGCGGTAATTATGGTCATTGACGAATGAGTTCGGTGATTGGCCGCGTGCGCCCGGGAGTAAACTCACCGGGCTACCGGTAACCGAAGTCCACTGAAGGGACTGAGGTTCAGTGTCCGATTGAGCACCATGCACGATCACGGAATGGCAAATCATCACACAAAATCAGTCCCTTCAGTGGACTTCGGTTTTGTAGCGCGGCGGCTTTCGCCCCGCGTGAACGGACACGCGGTACCGAATCAATTCGTCAACCACCATTACTCCCGGGCGCACATGGACGCACGACCGACGGATGTCGGCCACGACCATCGTTCCCGTAGGCGCCATGATTGTCGCCCCTACCGCACCTCCCGACTGTATGGCCCACGCCGACGCACCACCCACCCGATTCGTCAAACTACACCTCACCTGTGAACGTGGGCATCAATTCCCCCGCTCAGTAGTCGACCACAGGGAATGTGGCACGGTCAGACGCACATGCGTGACGCGGTCATTCTGAGCGATGGTTCTTCCCCTCCAGTGGAGGGGGAGTTCGTGGGGGAGATGGCAGCGGAGTCGAAGAATCTCTTCGTTCTGGACGCGTCACTGGCTGGTCAGGCCGGAGAGATCCTTCGCGCGGCGCTCAGGATGACACGGGGACGAACGGTGCCACCTTCCCGGTGGTCGACTACTCAGGCAGACATCGTGCGCTTCTGAACGGCATTGTCGAAGCGGGTCGCCACGTTGGTGAAGGAGGCGCTTGATGATCATCCCCGACCAGATTCGGACCGTGACGTTCGATTGCTACGGCACGCTGATCGATTCGGTGGGCGGCTCAGGCACTTTCCTGGCCGATCTCGCCGTGCGCCAGAACGACTCGGATCCGCAGCCCGGCTGGAAGCTGCGCCAGCGGCTGGAGGAGATCCAGTTCGCGCTGATTCAGGGACCGTACCGCCGCTATCGCGACGTGCTCACCGAGAGTCTTGAGCGCTACTTCGATGAGCGTGGCTATTCGTGGGATCTCAGCGAGGCGGACGCCTACGTCCGCTCGATGGGCTGCTGGCAGCCCTTCTCCGACACCCGCCCCGCGCTGCAGCGTGCTCACGACGCCGGGCTGCGCCTGGTGATCATCTCGAACGTCGACAACGACGTGATGCAACTGACCCTGCGGCAGTTGGCGCTCCCGATCGACGTGACCATCACCGCTGAGGACTGCAAAGCCTACAAGCCCGATCCGGTGGTCTTCGCGCAGGCACTCGCGCGGCTGAATGAGGATCCCGCGCGTATCCTGCACGTCGCCTTCGGCTACAAGTACGACATCGGCACGGCCCAGCAGTTCGGCATGCACACGGCCTGGGTCAACCGGCGCAACGAGGAAGTCCCCGGCGCGACCCAACCCGATTTCACCTGGCGTGATCTGTGGGGCCTGGCCGACGTCGTGTCAGCGGGTTGACCAGGCGCAAACGGAGGCGGCGCGTGCTCTGCCAATACGCAGAGCTCGAACCGCTCCACCGGTCGCTACACGGTGAACTCGCCATTCTTCATGAAGAGCTGGCCGTCAACGCGAACCTCGCTCTCCTGCCGCAGGTCGCAGATCATGTCCCAGTGGACGGCCGACTGGTTGGTGCTGCCGGTCTCCGGGTAGCCCGAGCCGACCGCCATGTGCATCGTACCGCCGATCTTCTCATCGAACAGGATGTTGCCGGTGAAGCGGTCGATGCCTCGGTTGGTGCCGAAGGCGAACTCGCCCAGGTAGCGGGCGCCCTCGTCGGTATCCAGCGTCTTGATCAGGTACTCCTGGTTCTTCTCGGCCGTCGCCTTGACGACTTTGCCGTTCTCGAACCAGAGCATGATCTCCTCCACTTCCCGGCCGTCCACGCTGGACGGGAAGCTGAAGCGAACCTGTCCGTTGACCGAGTTTTCGACCGGACCGGTGAAGATCTCTCCGTCCGGGAAGTTGTACTTGCCGTCGGCATTCTCGAACATGCGTCCCTCGATACTGAGGGTTAGGTCGGTCCCGGGTGCCGTCACGTGCACCTCGCGCTTGCCGCTCAGCCAGTCGATCAGCCGCTGCTGCTCGCGTGAGATCTTGCGCCATTCCTCGACTGGATCGTCGGCGTCGAGCAGGCAGGCCGAGTAGACGAATTCCTCGTAGTCGGTCAGCGACATCTCGGCGTCCTGGGCGAAGGCGTCAGTCGGGAAGAGCGTCACGCACCAGCGAAGCTTCTTCTCGGCCGAGCGCTGCAGGTAGGTCTTGACCAGGTCGGCGCGAGCCTGGCGGCGGATCTGCTGGCGTGCTGGATCGACGCCGGAGAGTTCCTTGGTGTTGGCGTCGCTCATGATACCGAGCGTAGCGTCGGCCATCTCCGGTGTGATCCGCTCGTCCGGGCGAATGTAGCGCAGCTGCTCGTCTGACGCCTGGCGATAGAAGATCTCGGCCAGTCCCGGGAGCTGCACCTGCACCAGCGGATGCCCGCCCGCCTGGACGACGCGCCGGTAAACCGCGCGGATCAGGGGCGCCGCGAGCGTCGTGCCATTGATTGTCACCAGCTGGGTCGGGCGGACCTCCATCGAATATTCGACCAGGATCCGCGCGAGCGTTTCGAGCCGCGTATCGGCCATGAATGACCACCTTTCGATGCATGCCGGGCTGACCGTCTCGTCTCCGGTACCAGCGTCCAACGCGCGATCAGACTGGAGTACCGCAATAAACCTGACTATGGGCCGATGCGATTGAACGCACCGGCCCGTACCATGGTATCTGATGGACTGGATATGTGTGGAGTCTGAGTAGACGATGAAGTTCGAAGAGGACTCAACATCCCGAGCGCAACCGAGCATTCGCGCCACTCCGCGATCGAGGCATCGACTCGCTCGCGCCGGGCAGGCGACGGTGGAGTTTGCGCTGGTCAGCATTATCTTCCTGACACTGGTCCTCGGCACGATCGATCTCGGCCGGGCGGTCTACATGTACTCCCAACTGACGAACTCGGTGCGCGAGGGCGCGCGCTACGCTCAGATCGCCCCAACTGACGACACCACGATCAAACAGCGCGTGATCGACTACTCGCCCGGACTGGGCCTCCAGACCGGCGATGTGACGGTCTCCTGCTCTGGTGACTGCAAGACTGGTGACAATGTCACGGTGTCGGTCTCGATGGATTTCTCTCTGGTGGCGCAGCAGTTCCTGGGCATATCGCCCTTCACGATGCACGCGCACGCGACGGACGCAATCGATTGACGAGCGTTCCCAAGGGCAGGACGGAGCAACCGGTGAGTCAACATGACGAACCGTCCGCACAATTGAAGCGAGCCGGAGCGGAACGACGTCGCTCACGTAGCCGTGGGCAGAGTCTGGTCGAACTGGCGCTGGCCCTGCCGATCCTCCTCTTGTTGTTCCTCGGCACCGTCGATCTTGGGCGAGCGTTCTTCGATTACATCCAGATGCGCAATGGCGCTTTCGAGGGCGCCCGCTACGGTGCCCGGGTGCCGAGCGACACCTCGGGGATAACCGATGCTGTCACGACGCACGGCGTGCCGTCCGGTTCCAACGTAACAGTAACAACCACAGGCGACTGCACCAACGTCGGCGGTGATTGCACGGTCACGGTCACGGTCACGCACACGTTCCAGCCGATTTCAACGTCGTTCCTCAACCACTACTTCGGGCTGGGTAACATCAACTTGCATGCTTCGGCTACCGTCAAAGGCATGACGTGAGCAGACCGGTCCAGGCGTTGTTGATACGGTCTCGCGACCGTCGCATACGGGATCTCCTGGCAATAGTCGTCTCGCTGGTGCTGATTATGAGCACGGTCGGCGCGACATCTGCCCCCGATTCAACCGCACGAGAGCAGAGCTTGGTCCAAACCGCGGCGAACGAGGCAGCGGTCGCTGGCGCGCGGTCGGTCGCCATCTGGACGGATACCAATACAACAGTCACGGCCCTGCCGGCAGCACGAAACGCGGCCGAGTCGCAGATCTGGTGGACGTCACCGGACGTCTCCTGCGTCTACGTCGATGATTCAGATACCTCGCTCGGTGATTGCGATTCGGAGGTACCGGCGAACGCTACCGGCGTATCCGTTCATGTCACCGAGACACATGCCACGCTGCTCGGCCGGATCTTCCCCTGGTTTCCGAAGCAGGTAACCGCCGAGGCGTTGGCTACTGCTCACGTTCAGCTGATCGAACCGGATGGCAGCGCTTCGCCCTTCCTCGTCTGCGGTGTCGACACTCTGCTGGTCGGTGGTGGCACACAGTCGATTCTGACCCAGCAGAATAGCCAGTGGGTGATCGACGAGGCGGCCTACGGGCAAACGTTTGAGATCCATGGTCCCCAGGTTGCCGGTTGCGGCAACCCGGGCAATATCTTCAAAGGCCTGGCCGATCCTGAGAACAACGAGGGACTGCCCGCCGGGTCATGGTTCACCATGTTGGCCGGTGTCGCGGTATCCCCGCTTTCGAACGGGGTCGACGCGCCGGAGGGTTGCCCAGCCGGTACGACCGATCCATACAACTGCATCTTGATGCTTGCCGCTGGCGACCGACAATCCTGCCCCGGCCAATGGCCAGTTTTACGTCGTGAAGTTCGCGCCCTTCTACGTGACATCGTGTGGCGCCAACTGCCACCAAGGGACGCTCCTCGCCCGGTTGCTGATGAACACTCCGGACAACCCGCCCGCCTGGGTGCCGGGCACCTGGACACGTGGTGCCAACGGCGTCTTCATCGCGCGCTTGACGGACTGAGCCGGTCCAGCGCCTCATTCCCCCTTCAGGCCACCGATGAACGCCTCCACCGGTAACGCGGGCATGGTCAGGAATTGCACCGTGCCGCGGGAGCCAAGCATCATCGAGACACGCATGATCGTCTCGTTGTCGGGTGCCTCGACGATGTTGACGAAATCATAGGCCCCCAGCACCGCCCACTGCTGCACCACGCGCGCACCCACCGATTCGATCTCGCGGTTGACTTCCTGGATGCGCGACGGCCGGTCCTTGATCGTCCTGCGCCCTTCGTCGGTCAGGCTGCTCAGCATGATGTAGGTCGCCATCGGATCCCCATCCTTTCGGTGTGGTGGCGCTGAACTTATTGAGCGATGTAGCCGCCGTCGACCGAGTAGCAGGAACCGGTGACGAACGACGCTTCGTCGCTGGCCAGGAAGGCAATGACGGCGGCTACCTCTTCCGACGTGCCCATGCGGCCAATCGGGTGTCGCTGCTTCAGTCGCTCATCGGATTGCCGCAGCTGCTCGTCGGTGCGGCCGACCCGCTGCCGCTGCACTAACGGAGTGTCGATGGTGCCGGGGCAGACGGCGTTGACGCGAATCTTGTCGTCGACGTGATCCAGCGCCATGGCGCGCGTGAGCTGGACGATGGCGC
Source organism: uncultured Chloroflexia bacterium (assembly GCA_963728335.1). GTDB lineage: Bacteria > Chloroflexota > Chloroflexia > Thermomicrobiales > Thermomicrobiaceae > CALAGB01. The sequence goes on along the minus strand of CAVSJP010000001.1, from coordinate 98,334 downwards.
CCTTGGACGTGGCATAGGCCGCCGCGCCGCGCGTGCCGACCAGGCCCAGGTTGGACCCCAGATTGACCACGCTGCCGCCGCCCGCTTCGATCATGTGCGGCACCACGTAGCGTGAGACGAGGAAGACGCTGCGGACATTGGTCGCCATCAGGGTGTCCCACTCGTCGATGTCGGCGGTGACGACGCTGCCGAAGTTGATGATTCCGGCGTTGTTCACCAGGACGTCGATCTGGCCGAAGTGCTTCACGACGTCGTCGACCATTCGCTTGATGTCGTCATGCTGCAGCATGTCGGCCTCGAAGAACGCCGCCTCCCCGCCGTCACGCCCGATCTGTTCGACCAGCGCCGCGCCTCGTGCACGATCGCGGGCCACGATCGCGACCTTCGCTCCCTCGGCCGCGAGCCGAACTGCCGTTGCCTCGCCAATGCCGGAGTTGCCACCGGTAATCAACGCCACTTTGCCGTCAAACCGCATAGAAGATCTCTCCCACTCTTATGATTACGTCGAGTTCATCCGGATTCAGCGTTCATCGCCTCGGCGATCAGGCTGACCGGCACGGAGCCGTACGACAGGAACCTGTCGTGGAATCGGCGCAGTTTGAAGTCGGTTCCTTCGGCCTTCTCCCGATCACGCCTGAGCTGCCAGATCAGGTCGGTACCGATCAAGTACATGAGCGCCGCGCCCGGGAACATGCTGTTCTTGATCGCCTCGGACCGCGCCGCCTCCGGCGACATGGCCGTGCGATCTGCGTAGAACCATGTCCCCTCCTCCAGCGTCATTTGCCCGGTGTGCAGCCGGATGTCAACGATGGCGCGGGCCGCCATGCGCAGCCGGGTGTGCGCCAGTGCCAGGCGTTCGAGCGGTGTGTAGAAACCGGTCGCGTCCATCAGTTCAGTCGCGTAGCAGGCCCAGCCCTCGGCCATCGTCCCGCCACACAGCATGGCGGTGCGCGAGGCGCAGTCGACCGCGGCGATCCGGCCGATGCGCGACTCCGCCCGGTAGGCGTGCCAGTTCTGGACGTGGTGGCCGATGCCGCCGTGATGCACCACGTGGTTCTGCTTGATGACGCTGTCGTTGTTGGCCCGCAGGAAGCGCTTCTGCTCCTCCGGCGTTGCGGCGCGATCGAGCGGCGCGATCAGGTAGTCGACGATCGGCACCCGGTCGAAGGCGGCCGGCGCTCGATAGAAGAGGAAATACAGGTATGGCGCCGCCGACCGTGTCCACGGGTAGCGCGGGACGTAGCGGATCGGGTATTCGGGCCAGGTCAAGAGGTCCTGTTCGATCGCCACCCGGCGGGCCGTCTCCCAGATATCGGTATAGCGCTGCTCGTAGCTGTCAGCCGACGGGTGGGTATCGGCCAGCCCGGCCAGGCCCTCGCGCCAGCTCGGGACGCCGATCTCTGACGCCAGTTCGGTGAGCCGCTCCTCGGTCTCCCGTAGGGTTCCCCAGGCAAACGCCTCGATGCGGGTCAAATCGTGATCGATCTGGTGCCCGTTTCGGACGAGCAGCTCCAGCGCCTCCCCGCCGCAGCCGACCGGCTTGCGCGGTCGAGCCTGCAAGTCGTCGTTCAGGAAGGCCCAGAAGCGCGTCACCGAGTCGATCGCCCGACCAGCCGCCGCGCGCAGCGCCGGATTGTCAATTCCGCATTCCGCGACGAGCAGATCGATCCCCTCGCCCAGAAAGGCCAGCGTGCCGTCGCATTCACGAATGGCCCGCTCGGTCCAGGCGCTCGGAGCGGTTTGAATCGTGGCTCGGGCTTGCTCGAGCATGGTCGGCATGGCGTTCAGGCGCTCGACGGCGGCCTCGACGCGGTCCGCCAGCGGCGCGTATTCTCGCAGGAAGAGGCTCATCACGCCGAAGACTGCTTCGCCGATCGCCAGTGACGGATTGCCGCGCCACATCTGCTCGCCGGTCTGCTCCCACTCTTCGATCGACAGCATCCCGGCCGCCAGGCGCCGGTCCATTTGCTCGGCTGGGCTCAGCGGCTCCTGCGGCAGGGTCTCGAGCCTCCGCAGCAGCGACCGTGCCTCGGACGCGACGGTGGCGAGTCCCTGCTCCGAGAGATCCGGCAGGGCGTGGTCGTGCCGGTGCACACCGATGAAGGTGGCGTTGACTGGATGCCAGCGGTAATACGACGCCAGGGCGTCGTCGAGCCAGCGGGTAAAGACGGGTGCCTGGGTCATGACTCAGCTGCCCAGTGGCAGATCGACCCAGCGCCGCTCATGGAAGGACTGCTCGACTGCGTTGATCGCCTCCTGCACCCAGGCGCCGTCGTCAAAGTTCCCCTGGTTTCGCTCGCCCCCCTCCTCGATCTCGTCGATGAAGTCCTTGATCAAGTTGGCGTAGAAGAGGGAGCGCCAGGACTCGCGCGCATGCCCGCCCGCCGGGTAGAAGCGCTCGGGAATCTCCATCTGCTTGAACTCGACCTCGTCCGGCGTCGCGATCTTGATCGTCTCGGCCACCCCGAACTCCTCGATCAGACGACAGATGACGGCACCCTTGTCACCGTACAGTCGCGCCTCGATGCCGGGATAGTTGCCAACGGTCACGAAGCTGGACTGAATCGAGCCGATGGCGCCGTTGGTGTACTCGGTCAGGTAGATGTCGCCGTCGTCGATATTGATGCGCTGGAGACCCTCCATGCCGCGGACGATTCTCTCCGGAACGAAGTTGCGCATGGTGCCGATGACGCGCGCGTAGTCCGCTCCAACCCACCAGTGGCTGATGTCGATGATCGGCGCGCCGTAGCCTTCGAGCGACGAAGTCTGGATGCGGTTCGGGTCGGCGTTTGGATCGAGCTGGCGGAGCGGTGTCTCCGGCTTGAGCCACTGGGAGTTCTGCTCGTAGCCATTGAAGATGAAGGGTGTGCCAGTGAAGCCCTCGTCGATGAGCGACTTGGCGTACTGCACACCGGGGCTGTAGCGGAAGGTGAAGCCGAGCTTGGTCTTGAGTCCCTTACCGCGGGCCAGATGAGCCGCTTTCATGGTGTCACGGAAGTCGTAGGCCACTGGCTTCTCGCAGAGGACGTGCTTGCCCGCTTCGATTGCGGCCATCGAGAGTTCATAGTGCGTATGAGAGGGCGTGACAACGTCGATCACGTCCACGTCCGCGCGGCCCACGATCGCCTGCCAGTCGTCGGATGCGGTCGGGATGTTGAACGCGCGAGCGAACTCTTCGGCTTTGCTCTTGTCGACGTCGCAGATAGCGACAACTTCAGCGCGTGGGTCACGCTGCCAGCCGGGGATGTGCGCCGATTCGGCCCAGTTCCCAGCTCCCAGAACGGCAACTCGTAGTGTGCTGCGACTCATGGTGTTCTCTCCGTTCTCGACCGCTCGCGAATCCACTTCCCGCTTGTCAGGGTACCGTCAGGTTGCCATTATCACCGCGGTCGCCAGCTTTGGACACTACCTTGCCGGCAATCGGCGCCGACCACGCATGACACGCTCTTGAAATACAGCGTCACCATACTTGTCATTAGGCGAGCGAACGCAACAGGCGTGGGGTCTGAGCCTGCGGGCCGCGTTCGTTACTCGAGTCAGGATGATGATGCAGCCAGGCAATAACGACCAGTCTCCGCGCAAGCAAAAACGGTGGTGGTGGGCGCTACTGGCGATTCCGGCGGCGCTGATAACCTGTGTCATGCTGTGCGTGGTGCTGGCGATCGGGCTGGTCGTGGTGCGCCACCTCGTCCAGCAGCGAAACATCATCACCACCGTCCAGCCACTCCCGGTCGGTTCGTCGATCCATGCGATTACGGTCGATGGCAGGCAACGCACCTACATTGTGTATCGACCGGCCGGTTTGACGGGAAGCGCTCCGCTGGTGGTAATGCTCCACGGCGGCTTCGGTAGTGCTGAACAGGCCGAAAAAGCCTACGGTTGGAATGGCGAGGCGGATCGCCAGCAGTTTCTAGTCGCCTACCCCGATGGCGTCGACCGCGCCTGGAACACCGGTGGCGGGTGCTGCGGCAAACCGGCGAGCGACGGGATCGACGATGTGTCGTTTGTCACCGCCATGGTGAATCAGATCGAGCAAGAAGCGGACGTCGACCAGGCGCGCATCTACGCCACCGGCATCAGCAACGGCGGTATGATGGCCTACACGCTCGCCTGCCGGACCACGATCTTTGCCGCGATCGGCCCCGATTCCGCCACGCAGCTTGGCGCCTGCACCCAGCCGGATCCGGTCTCGGTGATCCATATCCACGGGACGGCGGACACGCGCATTCGCTTCAACGGCGGTCGCGGCGATGGCCCAGCGCACATCGACGGCCCGGCGATTCCGGTTCTGAACGCGACCTGGCGCGCGATCGACCAGTGCGGCCAGCCAACGCTGACGACCGTGGGCAAGGTCACGACCTCGGTCGCAGGCTGTGCCGACGGACGCACGGTCGAACTGATCTCGATCGATGGCGCGGGTCACCAGTGGCCTGATGCGAAGAGTCGCGGGTTCCTGAAGCGTCTGCTGGGCCGCGATGCGCCATCGACGACACTAAACGCAACCGATACGTTCTGGCAGTTCTTCGCGCGGCATCACAAGTGAGCTGCCGGAATGTAACCTCACCGGCAGCACCAGCTTCGACGCCTTCGGGTCGGTGCGCTCGCAGAACCGTTTCAGTGCCATCGGAGTAAGGTCGGTCGTCGTTCAACGATAGTTGTCAACCATGCAGCGACATGGTGAGAGAGGTCAACGTATGACTGCATCGATGCCCCGCGCCGTCGAGTCGTTGTCGCTCGATTGATTCACGCTCAGTGATCCGTCACGGGGATAGTGGCAGTGTCCTTACCCCTGTCATCCCGAGGCCTCAGCCGAAGGGTCTCGCCGTCGTTCGGCGGTTGACCAGGTCCGAGGAGACCATTCGACTCCGCTGCGCTCCGCTCTGGATGACATGTTCCCTGTGGCCGACGACTGAGTAGTCTGTGCATCGTCATTTGACAGGCTCGGGGATGGGGTAGAGGTGCTTGAGCTTGATCCGAGCCAGGTCGGCGGTGAACTGCCAGTGGATCGGTCCGGTGTGGGCATTGCGGTCGGCCACCCAAGCGGCGACCTCGTTCGCCAACGTGGCCTGGTCCGGGATACGGCGGTCCAGGCACTGCCGGCCCAGCACGCTCAACTCAATCTCGGCCATGTTCAACCAACTGCCATGCTTGGGGGTGTAATGGACTTCCAACCGGTCCCAGAGCCGTTGCGCCTCGGAGGGTGGGAACGTCGCGTACAGCGCGGCGCGGGTGTGCGTGTTCAGGTTATCCATGACCAGCACAATGCGCTCCGCCGTCGGGAAGTGTTCGTCCACAAGGGCGCGAATCGTCTCAGCAAAGTCCTGCTTGGTGCGCCGCTCGGTGACCCGAACCTGCCGCTGGCCCAGGAGCGGAGCCGACCACAGGAAGAAACTGGCGGCCCCGTGCCGGGCGTACTCACTATCGAGCCGGGCCGGGTGGCCGGGGGCAAGTGGGAGCGGCGCGCGCGTCTCGGAGCGCAGTTCCTTGCGACCTTCATCGAGACAGACCAGCGGGCGCTGGTGGTCGAGGGGACGGCAGTAGACGTCGAGCACCTCCTCCATGGCAGCGACAAAGGCGGCGTTCTGCTCGGGTGGGATGCACCACTCGGCCTTCAGCCACGGCTTGAGGTCGTTTTTTTGAGCACGCGGCGCACCGTATTGGGCGCAATCCCGTCCACGATCTCCAGGTCCACGGCACGACGGGCCAGCAGACGCAGGCTCCAGCGCTGGTATCCGGCCGGCGGCTCCGAACAGGCCAAGGCGATCAGGTGGGCTTCCTGCGCCCCATCGAGGCGGTGTGGCCGCGTCCCCCGTGGCGGGCGGCGCGTGACGGCAGCCTCCAGTCCCGCCGTGGCCCAGGCGCGCCGGACCCGGATGACGGTCCGTTCACTGACCGACAACGCGTCGACGATGGCCGCGTCGGTCCAGGCCGGACCGTCGGGAGACTGGTCGGCTTTGAGCAGGATGCGGGCGTGGGTCTGGGCCTGGGCTGGGGCCGCCCCCCGCGAAATCAGCGCCGTCAGCCGCGTCCGCTCCGCCTCGTCCAGCAGGACACGATACCGTTTGCTCCCCATGGATACCTCCACCCGTACTGCCGCACAACACGGTATCCATACCCCACCGTTGTCACCCTGTCAAACCCTGTTGCTCAGAGTACTGAGCATGACACTGACGAGCGGGCGACCAACCCGGCGAACGGAGTATCAGATTCACGGTGGCGGACTACTCGACGACACATTGAAAGGAATGACAATGTCGATTTTGCTCAAGGGCGGGCTGCTGATCGACGGGACTGGATCGACGCCGATCTCAGACGGAGCGGTGCTTGTCGATGGCGAGCGCGTCATCAAAGCGGGGCGGACACAGGACATTGCGGTGCCCCAGGGAACCACCGTCATTGACGTCACCGGGAAGACGATCATGCCAGGACTGATCGACGCACATGACCATATGTGTCACACAGGTTTTGATCGTGGGATACGCCTCGCTTCCCCGCTCAGCCTCACGATGATGAAGGTTGCCGACAATTTGCGCGTCACCCTCGAAGCCGGAATTACGACGGTTCGCGACGCTGGTGGCCTCGACCTGGGATTCAAGCTCGCGGTCGAGCAAGGGCTGATTCCCGGTCCGCGACTGGTGCTCGGCGTGTCGATCATTTCGCGCACAGGTGGCATCGGAGATCCGCGGCTGCCGAATGGCGCTGACTTGAGCGGAGATCTGCCGGGCCTGCCTTGGCCGGTGGCGGACGGCGTTGATGAATGCCGCCGCAAAGTCCGCGAAGTCGTGCACGCTGGGGCTGACCAGGTGAAGCTTGCCAGCACCGGCGGGGTCAGTTCCCAGACGCTGTCCGCTATCGACGTTGCCTACAGTTATGACGAGGTGGCGGCCATCGTGGACGAAGCACGGCTGCAGGGTAAACGCACCTTCGTCCACGCCTACGGCGGACCGGGCCTGGACTACGGCATTCGTGCTGGGGTCAATTCGATCGAGCATGGTGCCTATCTCTGCCGTGAACCTGAATGGATCGATCGGATGGCCGACCAGGGCACCTATCTCGTTCCAACGTTCATGGTGATTGACCGGCATCGCACAAGCGGCACCCCGTGGGCCAAGCGCAAGGCCGCTGAGATGCGGGACGAGCATGCCTTGACGATGCGGCTTGCCATGGAGCGTGGCGTCCAGGTTGCCATGGGCACCGACGCCGGAGCGTACGGCCACGGCCACAACGCAGTGGAATTGCAGTTGATGGTCGAGGCTGGTATGTCGCCAATGCAGGCAATCGTGGCGAGTACGAAAGTGGCCGCGGAGTGCTCGGGCCTCGGTGATGATGTCGGGACCCTCACTCCGGGCAGATACGCCGATCTGCTGGTAGTGGACGGAAACCCGATTGACGATATCGCGATTCTCGACGAGCAAACGCGGCTGAAACTGGTTATGAAGGGCGGCAAAACCTACGTTGACCGTATCTCACCAACGGCAACGTCCTGAGGTCGAGTGAGATCGAACAGTTCTGGGAGCGATCGTGTGTTTCGTGTCAATCTGAAAGGAATCTGAGTTGAGCGAGTTCGACGGTAAAGTCGCGGTCGTCAGTGGAGCGGCGGGGGGAATTAGCAATGTGATCTTGCGTCGCTTCGTTCGTGCTGGAGCCAGTGGGGTCATCGTCGACATCGATGACGAAATGGGAAACGAAGCCGTTCGGCAACTCCAGAGCGAGGGAAAGGACGTTCTGTTCTGCCACACCGATGTTCGTGATAGTTCCCAGGTTAATCAGGCGATCGCCGCGGCCGTCGATCGATTTGGGCGAGTAGACATTCTGGTCCATGGCGCGGGCGTCGGCGTGCATAAAGAGGTCGTCGACCTAGATGACGACGAATGGGACTTGCAGATTGATGTCCAGCTTCGCGGCGCGTTTCTGTTGAGCCGGGCGGTTGGTCGTGAGCTGATACGGCAGGGAGACGGCGGCCGCATTATCCTAATCGGTTCAACATCAGGGAACAACGCACGTCCAATGTCAGGACCGCACGCGGCGTCGAAGGCCGCGGAGATTCAGCTGATGCGTGTGATGGCGCTCGAATTGGGGAAGCACGGGATCACGGCCAATGTCGTTTCTCCTGGTTTGACTGACATCTCAGGGATTTCACGGTCATTTCAGACACCTGAATATCAGCAGATCTTCGTTACCCAGGTACCGCTGGGCCGTCTTGGTCAACCAGATGAAATCGCCGACGCGGTGCTCTTCTTCGCTTCGGATCAGGCGCGGTTCGTAACAGGACAGGTCCTCTGTGTAGATGGAGGGTACTCGGCGGGCAAGCTTGCTGTGAATGGTCCACACCACGCCACCGACTTCGGACAGTTGTAACCGATTACACTGGACTATAGCTCGGCTGGCAGTCCGCACACTCGAAGGATTAACCGATGAATGTACCATCGTCAGACTTCTCAGGGCACGTCGCTATCGTCACAGGCGCTGCAACTGGAATCGGCAAGGAGATCGCGGCGCTCTTTTTGGAGCGTGGGGCAGCGGGCGTCGTCATCGCCGACATCAACGGGTCGATGGCGGAACAGACTGCGCATGCGCTCAACGCAGTTGGCCCATGTATCGCAGTTCCAACCGACGTCTCGGACGAGACATCCGTCGTCGAGATGGTAAGGCGCTGTCGTGGCGAGTTTGGGGCGGTTCACTCATTGGTCACTTCGGCCGGAGTTCATTTGCATAAGCTGGTTGTCGACACCAGCATGGCTGAGTGGGAGCGGCAACTGAGCGTGCAACTCACGGGTCCGTTTCTGTGTGCGCGCGAGGTCGCGAGAGACATGCTGGCGCACGACACCCGTGGTTCGATCGTCAATATCGTGTCAGTCGCGGCACGCATGGGTCGAGTGAAAGGCTCCGCTCACTGTGCATCGAAAGCCGGCTTGACGCTACTGACACAGGTCCTGGCCATGGAGTTGGGTCCCCATGGAATTCGAGCTAACGCGGTTGGACCGGGACTTATTGACACCGAATCGCAGCGCGACGAAGCTGTGATCTCGTCAGCATATAAAGAGGCGTACAAAAAGGAAATCCCGTTGGGAGAACTCGGCAAGCCGATTGATATCGCTGAAGCCGTTCTATTTCTTTGTTCGGATGGGGCACGCTGGCTTACGGGTCAGACGTTGTACGTTGACGGCGGGTTCCTGGCCGGCAATCTGTCACTGCAGGGACTTGCCGATCTCTTTGATGAAGCGCCATTGTCACGTCGACCTGCGAGCGAACGAGATCAATACCGGTAGAGCCGCACTCTCTCAGTTACGCGAGAGGCAAGGAGCAATGACTCGGTGTTGCCCAGGCGTTATCAGCGTTGTCGCATCGACTGGAGATCGGTAGCACGTCGCGGGGTGGCAATGCCCGGTTTGTGGATGACACGACCATCTGGCAGTCACCCTCATTCGTCCGCCACGGTGATTGTGGCAGAGTCATTACCCCTGTGATCGATCACTGAGCGGAGCGCAGCGATGGTTCTCTCCCACGAGTCGAGGGATGCTCCCCGTCCGTGGGAAGGGGCCGGGGGATGGACCGCCAGTGAGGGAGTATCGAAGGATCTCTCCGGACCTGGTCAACCGCCGAACGACGGGGAGATCCTTCGGCTGGGGCCTCTGGATGATATGTTGCCTGTACCGGACTACTCATTATGACGGTGTTCCTGTACGACGCGGTCAACACGAACGCTGCAGGCGAGACGTCCGGCCCGATTCGCATTCAGCCGTCGCGTATGTCGAAACTGGCCTGTCGCTATGGCGCGTGGCCGACTCGTGCAGCCAGCCGTCGTTCAACGACAGGTTGTCAACCATGCAGCGACACGGTGAGAGAGGTCAACGTATGACTGCATCGATGCGCGAACGCCGTTTCCGTGGCGTCTACGCGATTCCGCCGACGCCGTTCGACGATGACGGTCACCTCGACGAGGAATCGCTGCGCCGTGCCGTAGAGTTCTGCGTGCTGGCTGGTTCCCACGGCATCGTCGCGCCGGTCAATGCCAGTGAGGCGATCGTCCTGACCGACACCGAGCGCTTGCTGGTAGCCGAGATCGTGGTCGAGCAGGCAGCCGGACGGGTGCCGGTGATCATCGGCGTCTCGGGCATCAGCACCGCCGCCTCAGTCCTCTACACCCAGCACGCGGCGCAGATCGGCGCCGACGGAGTGATCGCCATGCCGCCCTACGTCAAGCACGCGCCCGCCGGCGAGATCCCTGACTTCTACGCCGCCGTGGCGCGTGCCGGCCGTGGCCTGCCGGTCTGGATTCAGAATAACCTGGGGCCCGTCGGCACGCCGATGAACCCCGAGCTACTGACCCGCATGCTGCGCGAGATTCCAGAGGTCTCCTTTATCAAGGAAGAGTCGGAGCATGCACCGCAGGTCATCTCGCTGGTGCGCGAGCGCGCGGGAGATAACCTGCAGGGGATCATGGGCGGCATGGGCGGCCGTTTCCTGCTGGAGGAGTACCGGCGAGGCGCCTGCGGCACGATGCCCGCCTCGGAAGTGGCCGACGCCCAGGTGTTGGTCTGGAACGCGCTTGAACGGTCAGACGAGGCGGAGGCGCGGCGTCTCCACACCCAGCTCCTGCCACTGCTCAACTACGAGGCGCTCTACACCTACGCCATCTACAAGGAGGTGCTGGTCAAGCGCGGCATCATCGCCTCGTCCCGCACCCGGGTGCCGGGAGCGCCCGTGCTCGACGCCGAGAATCACCGCGAGATCGACACGCTCTTGCGCGAGATCAAACCCCTGTTGACGCTTGGCCTGCGACCGGAGATTCGGGTGTAGCTACGGCTGTGCGCCGGTCGGAGCCCTGAGAGGAGCGAGGGCGAACTCCGCCCTCGTCAGATGTATCATATGCGAGGGTGTGCCGGAGCTCGGGCCGGGATGCGGCTACTCGACGCGGAACGATACCTCGACGCCATCGTTGCCGAAATCGCGGTAGCTACTGCGATACCTACCGGAGTTCCGGACGTATTCGAGGTAGTCGGCGACGTCCTCGGCGGCCATCTTCACGTTATCCGCGATCACGATGGCGTCGGGTGTCAACTTTGGCTCGGCCGCCTTCAGATAGTTCAGATAGTCTTCCTTGCGCGCGTCGATGAAGAGCATGTCGAACGGTCCGTCGAGCGTCGGGATCACGTCGAGCGCTCGGCCGACGATCACTTCGCACAGGTGATCGACTCCGGCTCGCTTATGGGCGTCCCGTGCCATCTCGGCGTTCTGCTCGTCGATCTCGATGCTGGTTACTTTGCCATCCTCCTCCAGGTGAGCGGCCATCAAGGTCGACGAGTATCCCACCAGAGCGCCAAGTTCCAGGATTCGCGTCGGGTGATGCTCCTCGATCGTGTCGACCAGTACCGACCCTTTTTGGAGGCCGATAATTGGCCAGTGGTTCTCGCGTGCCCGGCCCTCCAGGTCCTGGAGAACCGTCACGAATGCCGTACTTCTCATAGATCCCTCCCATCGTGTGGCTGATTGCGCAGGCATCTGAATTGTCAAACGAGCGACGTGAGCCTGCCGCGCTGGTTGGCTCACATCCTGATACGCGTTCACCTTCAACCATACCAGGGCTTTTCGGTATGTCCTGCGTGCCGGCCTGTGTCGACGGTGGTCAGGTAGGACGTGTATGCTCCCGCCGTTGTCCGAAACTGACGTGTCTGGCCTGTCGTCACCGGCAGTTCAAGACTTGACTATCTGTCCCATTGCACTGATGATACCGGCGATCTCCGGTGTGGTCAGCCAATGGCTCATACCGGACCGATGAAGGAGGGTCACATGCAGATTGTGCGTTTTGCCCGCGGCGGCGATGCCGTTCTCGGCGTACTTGAAGACGACGTTGTCTACGAAGCTCAGGGAGAATTGTTTGGCGACATGACGCGCGGCGCGGCGGCCGGCAAGGTCGACGACGTCACCCTGCTCGCTCCGGTGCAGCCGAGCAAGCTGGTGGCGATCGGGTTGAACTATCTGGATCACGTCACCGAGGACGCGCCGGGCTGGAAGCCGCCGGAAAACCCGATCATCTTCCTCAAGCCACCCAGTTCGATCATTGGCCACAACGCCGCGATCGTCTATCCGGACGGGCCGGAGCACGTCGATAGCGAAGGGGAACTGGCGGTCATCATCGGACGACGAGCACATTACGTCAAGGAAGATAAGGTCGACGACTACATTCTTGGCTATGCCTGCTCGAACGACGTCAGCGCGCGTGACTATCAGTTCAAGGACGGGCAATGGGTGCGGGCCAAGGGCTTCGATACCTTCAGCCCGATCGGTCCGTCGATCGCGACCGGCATCAGCGCCCGCGACGTCCTGATGCTCACCACGCGACTGAACGGCGAGGTCAAGCAGCAGTCGGGTACGGACAAACTCTTGTTTGACATCCCCTACCTCATACAGTTCATCAGCCGGGTGATGACGCTGGAGCCGGGAGACGTGATCATGACCGGGACACCGGCGCACCCGCCGCAGATGAAGGTTGGAGACGTGGTCGAGATCGAGATCGAACGCGTCGGCACACTGCGGAATACGGTGGTCAAAGAGGACTGGCCAGACTAGCCGGGTTGCGATGGAGGTTCCCGACCGTATGACTACTCGTGACGTACTACTGGAGCGCATGCTTTCGGCCTGGTCCGAACTGTTGACTCTGGTCGAACAGCTTGACGGCCGGTTCGACGTTGACCTGGGCGACGGCTGGCGCGTCCGTGACGTTCTGGCGCACATCGCGCTCTGGGAGCGCGTCGCCAATTGGAAACTCTCCGGCTCAGACGTGCCCAACTCCGAGGGCGTGATCGACCGCGATCCCTGGGATTTGAATGCGTTCAATGAGACCATGCGCGCTCGCTGGCGAGACCGGCCAGTCAGTGACGTACTGGCCGAACTGCGTGCCGCGCACGGGGCGCTGGTCGCTTCAGTCGCGGCGGCATCCGACGACGATTGCGCGGCGGGCGGCAACGTTCACGGCGTGATTGATGACGACGGCGCGGGGCATTACGAGCATCATCTGGCGGCGCTGCGGCATGCGGCGGAGGGCGCCTAGGGCACCATGCGACGTGGTTGTCCCAACCGGCCTTCGGCCGAGGGCAGACACGGTGGTCTGCCCCTACAATATCGAAGAATCCACCACGTACCTGCGAACCTTGTGTTAGCCCTCGTCACTTCACCGCAAACGCTCTTGGCTGCACGATCCGGATTTCGCTACCCCGCCGCATCCACCCCAACGATCTCGGTGATCGACTTCACTCCCTCGCGCTCGGCGTAATCGCTCAAACCCCGCAGGATCGCGCCTGGGAGCGCCGGGCCGCCATAGATAAACGCCGTGTAGAGCTGCACCAGCGACGCCCCCGCTCGCATGCGTTCGATGACGTCGCCGGCACTCTCGATGCCGCCCACGCCGACGATCGGCAGCGACGCTCCCACCAGCCGGTATACCTTGCGCAGCATGGTCGTCGCTAGCGCGCGAATGGGCCGACCGCTCAGCCCGCCAGGGAGATGGGTCACGTCGCGGCCGAGCAGGCTGTGGTCGATGCTCGTGTTGGCGACGATGATGCCGTTGGCGTCACCATCAGTAATACCCGCGAGCACGTCGTCGAGCGCCGCGTCGTCGAGGTCGGGCGCGATTTTGACCAGCAGCGGGCGTGGCGTGCCGCGGTGAAGGTGAGCCGAGCTCCGGTTCTGCTCGTCGACGGCGCGAATGATCGCGCCGAGTGCGTCGCGTCTCTGGAGATCGCGTAGACCCGGCGTGTTGGGTGAGCTGACGTTGATGGTGACGTAGTCGGCCACATCCCAGAGCGTCTCCAAGACGGCGGCGTAGTCGGCGGCGGCCTGCTCGGCGGGTGTGCTCCGGTTCTTTCCCAGATTGATGCCGATTACGCCGTCGTGTCCCTGGGTTACAAGGTGCTGGCGCATCGACGCCGATCCCTGACTCGGGAACCCGAGCGCGTTGATCAGCGCTCCCTCTTCCGGGAAACGCCAGAGGCGCGGTGGCGCGTTGCCCGGCTGGGCCAGCGGGGTCACCGTGCCAACCTCGACCGCGCCGAACCCCAGCTTGAACAGACCAGGAACGGCCTCCGCGTTCTTGTCGAATCCCGCCGCGACGCCCAGAGGGTTGGTGAAGCGCAGGCCGAACAGCTCCACCGCCAGGCGCGCGTCATCCTCCGGTCGCAGCAGCGCCAGGCTGTCCGGCAGCGACCCGGAGACACGCAACGCCTGAAGCGCGAGATGGTGTGCGCGTTCCGGATCGAACGACTCCAGCAGTGGGTAGAGCCATGATCGGTAGCGGCCGACGAGCCTGTTCTGTCGTGGCAAGGGATTACATCCTCTTGAACGAGAATTGTTGCGCTTCACACTTCAAATGGCACTCTAGAAGAACGCATCCGGCAATGCAATGGGTTTCGAAAGGAATTCATGCGTGTTCGTTCGCTAAGGGTGGCCATTTTACCGAGTGAACGTGACGCGATTGCCGGAACGGCGCAAAGGCACGGCACTGCGACTCAGGAGAAGCACTCTTGCACCGCCCATTGAGGTGATACCTCGCCGACCGGCTGGATGAGTGGCGTGCTTACCTCGACGACTCGATCGAGCGTCACAGACCCCGGCACAAGCTCCGCCCGATACTCGAAACCCCGCGCAACGCGAGCCTTGGTGGCCCCCTTGCCCTCTCGCTCGCGACTGTCTACCATCGCTGAATGAGCGCGAAGAGCGCATGTTCCGCGATTGACGGGAGGAATGATGGACGAGAGTCGACTGGAGCAGGTCGACCGCTATATCGACGAGCACGTGCAGCAGTACATCGACGATCTGAAGCGGCTCGTGGCGCTGCCGAGTGTCGGCGCGCAAAAGACCAACATGCCCGAGACGGCCGATCTGACTCGCGAATTGCTGGAGAAGTACGGCGTCTCGGCCAAAATCATGCCGAGCGACGGCTTCCCGATGGTCTACGGTGAGCTCAAGGGCGGCAGCCCCAAGACCGTCCTCTGCTACAACCATTACGACGTCCAACCGGCCGAGCCGTTCGAGCTGTGGGACTCGCCCCCGTTCGAGGCGACCGAGCGGGACGGCAATCTCTATGGCCGCGGCGTCGGCGACGACAAAGGCCACATCATCTGTCGCCTGGGCGCGATCGACGCCCTCAAGAACGTGCTGGGCGAGGTGCCCTGCTCGGTCAAGTTTTTGATTGAAGGTGAAGAGGAGATCGGCTCCGGCAGCATGCCGGCCTTCATCGAGCAGCACGCCGACCTGCTCAAAGCGGATGGCTGCCTCTGGGAGTTCGGTGGAGTCGGCTACGACGGCCGCCCGCAGATCTTCCTCGGCATGCGCGGCGACTTCTACGTCGAACTGCGCTGCAAACTGCTGTCGCACGACGCCCACTCCGGCCTGGGCGGGTCGATCTTCCCGAACGCCGCCTGGCGGCTCGTCTGGGCGCTCAACACCTTCAAGGACCAGAACGAGCGCATCCTGATCCCCGGCTGGTACGACGATGTGCGCGGCCCGACGGCCAAGGACATGGAACTGCTGGAGAAGCTGCCCTCGGATGAGGAGCGGCTGAAGACGAGCTTCGGGCTGAACGCGTTCCTGAAGGGCGTCACTGGCGTCGATCTGCGCCGCCAGCAGGTCTTCGAGCCGACCTGCACCATCGCCGGTTTCGGCGCGGGCTATCAGGGCCCCGGCTCCAAGACAGTGCTGCCGGCCGAAGCCATGTGCAAGGTCGATTTCCGCCTGGTGCCCGATCAGGATCCCGCGGACCTGATGCGCAAGCTGCGCAAGCACCTGGACGACAACGGCTTCAGCGACATCGAGATAATCCAGCACGGTGCCTACCCGGCGGCCAAGGTCGACCCGGAGGACCCGTTCGTCGAGCTGGTCTCCGAAGCTGGGTTCGACGTCTACGACATGCCCGCCGAAGTCCACCCGACCAGCGGTGGCTCGGGGCCGATGGACCCGTTCGTCCGTGTGCTGAACGTGCCGATCGCCAACGCCGGTATCGGCTATCCCGATTCGGGCGCGCACGCGCCGAACGAGCACATCCGTATCGAGGACTTCGTCCGCGGCATCAAGCAGACCGCGCACGTCTTCGCGAGGATGGCGGAGCTGGAGTAGCGTAGGCAGGCTGGGATGCGGGTGGTCGGGTGAGAGCCACTCCCTCACGTCCGTACGCACCACTTCCACTCGTCGTGCCATCTAGCCACGCGGCGATGCATCCGCTATGATGGGGCCAATCCCGATCACCAATCAAGATCTGCCAGTCGGATGTGGCGGGTGATCGGTCGTACCCACGCAGGACGTGGTGTGGGAACCTCGGCTGTCCATGCGATGTGGGCCGTCGAAACGTTCTGGGACCGATCGGAAGGAGAGCGTTTCGTGTTACGAGAGTTCAAAGAGTTCGTACTCCGCGGCAACGTCATTGACCTGGCCATCGCGGTCGTCATTGGCGCCGCCTTCGGCGCGGTCGTCACCGCTCTGGTGGCAGACCTGATCACGCCGCTGATCGCGGCGATGGGCGGTCAGCCCGACTTCTCGAATCTCAGCTTCACCATTAACAAGAGCCACTTCATGTACGGCGCGTTTATCAACGCCGTGGTGTCGTTCTTGATCCTCGCGGCGGTAATCTTCTTCCTGGTTGTCGTCCCGCTGAATGCTTTCATCGAGCGCTCGCGTGAGAAGCCGGCGACGCCCGACCCCACGACGCGCAAGTGCCCGGAATGCTTGAGCGAGATCCCGATCGCCGCGCGCCGCTGCGCCTACTGCACGGCCGTGGTGTCGCCGGAAGGAACGCTGAACCCGCTTCCAGCCCACGACTAGAGAGCGGCCTGCCATCGCTCGGCGGGGCGATAATCTCCGCCGAACGTGGGCGCGACGACCGAGGTCGAGTCCGAACGGTTGATCTCAGGGGTGCATCGCAGCGCTGCGTAGCGCGCCACCGTGAATCTGTCATCGCGAGTAGTAGTTATAGGGTTTGCCGATCTTCCCCGGTCGCCGTGCAAATCACCTGGGTTGAAAACCGCAGGCTGAGCAAACGAAGCCTCTGAACGGGCTGGGCCTTAGTGCCACGGTGGTCAGGTATGGTCTCATCAATGCCAGATCCGGCAGCCAAAACTCAGTCCCTTGAGTGGACTTCGTTTCGTTTAGCCCGGTAATTTTATTGCCGGGTGATCGTGGACTTCATACCAAATTAATTCGTCGAACCCCATTATTGTCGGGCGAGCGTCGAGGTGTTACCGAACTCATTCCTCAAACCCTATGACCCCCGTCTTACACACCCAGTTGCGCGGCCCACCGGGTCGCTCGGGTTGCCATCACTGGTTGCCGCTGGGGTACGAGATCTCGTATCCCGCGCCATGCCGGGGAATGCTGAGGGCTACGAGCCGGCCGCCGTCGTCGATCTCGGCGGTAAACGTCGCCGGAACGGCCCGGACCTGCTCACGGATGCTTGCCTCTTCCGGCGCGCTGAGTTCGATATATGCCGAATCGCCGCTAACGCTGACGTATTCCGCGGCCGTCCGGTCAGACGTCCAGGGGCTCAGCGCGCGTGCCAGGTCCAGCGACGCGGGCGCCAACGTCTCCACGCCGACGATCCGCCCTCCGGTCCCCATGTCGACGTAGCCGGTCAGTGTGATCTGGTGCTCGCTTGCGACTGAAACCTCATCCAGGGTGAGCCTGAGCGCGTTATTCGATTGTTCGTACGTTAGTCGCACGTCAGTCTTCTCCGGTCCATCGTGCCAATCGTAACAGAGGCGCCCGTCACGAACTTGTTGTGATTCACATGGCAATCCCGGCGCCAATGGCACGTTCACATCCTTAACCTGTGTTCTGGAAGACCGGCGGGGCACGCTGGTCGTGAATGTGCTGTCGTAGATCTCACCAGCACCGACTGCGTTTCGAAGGGAGTAGCGCCATGGAGATGCCCGATTTCATCACGAACGCGCGCGATGCCATGTCGGCCCGCCGGGTCTTCGGCGAACCGTATGAGCAGGATGGTGTGACGATCATTACCGCGGCGAAGGTCTCGGGCGGTGGTGGTGGCGGGTCTGGCGGGGACGCTGATGGCGGCCAGGGGGGCGGCGGAGGCTTTGGCCTGAGTGCCTCGCCCGTCGGCGCCTATGTCATCAAAGACGGCAACGTCAACTGGATACCGGCGATCGACGTCAACCGCGTCATCTTCGGTGGGCAGCTCGTCGCCATCGTCGCGCTGTTGACCTTCCGCAGCCTCATGCGGCGACGCATGTACCGCAAGATGGCCCGGCGCTTCGCCGAGCGCGGCCGCTTGGGCCGCGGGGTGCGCGTCTAGCAGTGTCTCGCCAGGTTGACCGGAGAGGGTGCCACGACAGTGAACGATGCGCACCAGGCCCTACCTGAAATCGTCGAACTGCCCGATCAGTGTATGGCAGTGATCTATACACGTGGCGATCCAAACCAGCAGCAGGATGCGCTGGCGGCGCTCACTGGCACGGTCTACACCCTGAAGTTTGCGCGCAAGAACGATGGCCATGACTTCGAGGTTGGCCCGCTGCGTGCCCGCTGGCCAGACGCTCACCTGCTCGCCAAAGACGAATGGCTCGGTATCTGGGCCTTACCCATTCCGGATGACGTCGAGTCGCTGCCGCGAACGACGCCCGGGTTCGACGTCAAGATCGAGCGCTGGTCGTACGGAACGGTTGCACAGGTGCTGCATACCGGCAGCTACACCGATGAGGAGCCGGTCGTCGTCGCGCTGCATGCCTTCATTGAGGAGGCGGGCTACGAGATCACCGGGGTGCATGAAGAGGAGTACCTGACCACGCCCGGAGACGAGGTGCAGAAGACGATCATTCGTTACCCGGTGCAGCGGAAGGGTTGAGCGGGGCAGACGGTGGTTGACGCCGAACGCCGGTAGCCGGCGGTCACGGTTTTCAACCACTCCCGACAACACCTTGGCGAACAACTCACGGCACCCTCGTCCGCTCGATCGATGGCGTGGGCGTCGCGCCGTGATGCGTCACGCCATCGACGATGGCGACGACCGACCAGGAGACGACGACGAGCAAGATCGCGAGTGCCACCACGAGCCAGAGTTGTCGTCTGCCTGGACCGTGTCCGCCCATGTAAACGAGACCCCCTCAATGGTGAAGATCGCATAACCGCTGCGCCGCCAGTTTGCGCGATTCCGCGGATCTGGGCCAGCCTCGTTCAGGACCATGCGTAACGCGTGCCAGTGTGGCACGTCGGTTGCGACTCACCAACCATACGCAGACCGTGAATGAGCCGCCGCTCGGCGCGATCGTGCATTACTGACGTTACATCCTGCTTCCCGCCAGCAAACCAGATGGAGGCCCCAAATGGCAAACCAAGATCACACACAGGACAGTGGCAACAAATTCGATCCGGCTCACGCGTACGGATCGGCACCGGTCGGCGACCTGCAGCAGTCGACTCAGGACAAAACACATCATGCCGCCGACCAGGCTCAGAAGACGGGTGAACAGGCCGTCGATCAAGCGCAGCAAAAGGGCGAACAGGCTCAGCAGAAAGTCGACAAGCAGAAGAATCGAGCGGCCGACACCATGAGCCAGGCGGCCGACACGATGCGCCAGCGGAGCCAGCAGATGCCAGGTGGCCAGAAGACGCAGCAGATGGCTGGTGTGGCTGCCAATAAGATGGATCGAGCTGCCGATTTCTTGCACCAGACCGACACCAGCGACATGATGAAGAAGGTGCAGGATTGGACGCGGGCGCATCCGAACGAGGCGCTGGTGATTGTTGGCTTGCTCGGCATCTATATCGGCCGCAAGCTATTCAGCTAGTTTCGACGATCAGTTCACTGGACCGGTCGTAGCCCGCTCTGTCGTTCCGTGTGAGCAGGAGACAGCGGCCTGACTCGTCCTATGTCACGCCGAGGGGCTCGTGAATTTCGCATGAGACGGCCCGTCGGAACCCGAGGGAGAGGATGCAATGTCAAGTGAGGCCGTGAGAGGGCTCGGAAAACCCGATGTGGGTGGCAACGAGGGGGATCACAGCACCGTAAAGGCGTTCGTGCTCCGTTTCTACCATGAGTTCAAGAGAAGACGATTTGATGGGGATGGCGGCGGAGATCGCCTACCACCTCCTGTTTGCCATTCCGCCGCTCATCATTCTGACGGTGATGGTGACCGCGCTCATAAATCGGTATACGGGCGTTCCGGTCGTCAGTAACTTCCATAACGTTGTCAATCAGCACGCACCGTCTAATCTCCAGCCGGTGCTCAATTCCGTGATCACCAACGCGGTCGGCAAGGTCGGCGGCGGAGCCGCGTCGTTCGGCGCCGCGGTCACGGGAATCATCGCGCTCTGGTCCGGCTCGAACAGCATCAGCTCACTCATCAAGGGTTTCAATCGCATGCACGATGTGGAGGAAGGCCGCCCCTACATCAAGAAGCGCCTGGTCGCCCTGGGTTTGACACTTGCGCTGATCATCTTCATCATCGTTTCGTTCGCCCTGTTCGTCTTCGGGAGAGAGATCGGCAAATTCGTCGCCGATCAAATTGGTCTCGGTCCCACCTTCAATACAACCTGGAACATCCTGCGATGGCCGATTGCGATTCTCCTCGTGATGGTGTTGCTCGGCCTGCTCTATTACTACGGGCCCGCCGTTAAGCAGTCCTGGAAAATCGTGGTGGTCGGGGCCGTCGTCGCGACGCTCCTCTGGATCGCGGCGGTCTTCGGCTTCAAGCTCTACCTGGCAGTATCCAACCCAGGCAGCACCTATGGAGCCTTTGGTGGCATCATCGTCTTCCTCTTCTTTCTCTACGTGACCGCCATCGTCTTCCTCATCGGATCGGAACTGAATACGATTCTGGAGCACTTGCTGAAGCACGACATGGCTGGCGCGCCAGTCAAGGCTCGCTCGGACATGGGCCGGGGCAGCGCGCACGAGGTGACGGCTCCGGAGGTTGGCGCGACCAGTCAGGCCGGCGTCGAAGATCGACCGGGCGCCGCTCCTCGCAAGGCAGCGTCACCGCGTGGACCGGGATCAAAGGAACCGACGTCTTAGGCGACTACCGCAGTGTGCGAAAGGGCTGCGTACCGGGCAGACACAGGGGTCTGCCCCTACCGCTTGGGCATGCCTTCGAGGTTGGACAACTTCTATGAAACGTGCTCTGGTCCGGTATTACAGCCCAATCACGCAACTCATTGAATGCGAATCGCACCCGGGCATCACGGGTGCGATTTGTTTGAACCGCATGCCGAGAGGCCACAGCCACCTGGATATTGTGTCGATTCTAAGGAGATCATCATGCCATCACTCGACAACAAGACCGCGATCATTACCGGCGGCGCGGCCGGCATTGGTTTTGCCGTCGCGCGCAGGTTTCTCGACGAGGGAGCGCGCGTGCTCATCACCGACGTTGACGAAGACGGTCTGCGCGATGCCGCGCAGGACGCTCGACGCGGGCGACGCGCTTCAGACGCTACCGCGGACGTCTCCAGGCCAGACGACTGGCAGCAGGTCGCCGTGAGGTCGAGGAATCGTTCGGCGGGCTGGACATTCTGGTCAACAATGCCGGAATCGAGGTGCTCGGCACGGCCGAGACGGTTACCGAGCAGCAGTGGGACCGCATCATGGCGATCAACGTCAAGAGCATCTACCTGAGCATGCGCGAGCCTGCTCCCACTGCTGCGTCAGAGTCGCGGCACGGTGATCAACATGGCCTCGATCGCCGGCTCATCGGCGCGCCAGGCTGGATCGCCTACGTCACCAGCAAGCACGCGGTCATTGGCGCGACGAAATGCCTGGCACTCGATTATGCCAGGGACGGCATTCGGGTCAACGCGATCTGCCCGGGAATGGTGCAGACGCCGATGGCTGAGCGGATCGACCGCACGATCGGCCAGGGTAATCGAATCGGCGGGACACGATGCTCTGGCGAGCGGTATCCCGATGGGGCGCTATCTCGAGCCGGAGGAGGTCGCCGACATCGCGCTGCATTTCGCCTCCGATCAATCCCGCTTCACCACCGGAACGACCTACGTGATCGACGGTGGCGCGACCGCCGGCGCCTGAGCCATGTCGCTCGGCGTGATCTCAGTCTCGAGCGATTGGACGATGGCCTCCGGAATTAACCGATTCTTCACAATTCGCCTCCCGGCCGCCGGCTGAGTTGGTAGGATTGTCCGCGGTGCATCGTACCCAGCATCGCCAGTGACGCAGCGACTCGATTCGGGGACAACAGAGGATCGGGAACTGGATGAATGCGCTCCAGGCGGCCGTGCTTGCTATTCTTCAGGGTGTGACTGAACTCTTCCCGGTCAGCAGCCTGGGGCACGCGGTTATCATCCCGAAGCTCCTCCACTGGGACATCGATCAGGGCTCCAGCTCGTTTCTCCCGTTTCTGGTGGTGCTGCATCTGGGCACGGCCCTCGCACTGCTCCTCTTCTTCTGGCGTGATTGGTTCGACATCTCCTGGCGCTCACTCGTGCAAGGGACCGGCTGGAGGACCGCGCGCGCAACCAGAAGCTCTTCTTGCTCGTGGTCGTGGCGACGATTCCGGCCGGACTCATCGGCCTGGCGCTGCAAAATTATCTGGAGAAGCTCTTTGGCGCGCCGCTCGTCGCCGCGACGTTCCTGGCGATCAACGGCGTGATTCTGTTTATCGGAGAACGCCAGCGGCGGAAGGCGGGATACCGGGTCGCCAGCGATCTTAGCTTTGGGGCAGGCGATCATTGTCGGCGTGAGCCAGTCCGCCGCGCTGATTCCCGGCATCTCACGATCCGGATCGACGATCGTGGCCGGGCTCTGGATGGGGCTGCGCCACGAGGAGGCCGCGCGCTTCTCGTTTCTGATGGCGACGCCGATCATCACCGCGGCGGGTCTGCTCGAGGTGCCGAAGCTGATGAAGCAGGGCTCGGATTCGACGTCAGCATGGTCCTGTTCGCGGGAGTTCTGGCGGGCGGTCGCGGCGTTCTTGAGTGTTGCCATCCTGATGCGCTACTTCCACCGGCGTGACTTCCAGGCGTTGAACCCGTTCGCCTACTACTGCATGGCGGCCGGGCGTCCTCTCCTTCATCCTGCTCGTGGTTGGGGTGTAAGGCGGCCCGTAACTCGATTCGTGCGCAGCGAACCCTCGACGTCTTCGCCTTCGTCTGCCGTCACACGAATCGGCTCCTCGTACTCGGAAGGCACGCGTTTGCCGACGGAACGGTGGCATGCGCCCCTTACAACGCGCGTCGACGGAGTCGTCTTCGCAGTTTCCCCAGACCACCTCCGCATGGTCGAATGGCCGGAGCCGCCAGATGTAGCGGATGCTGTGGCCCAGCCAACGACCATCAGCGAGATCACGATCACGTCGGCCACGCCGAGCATTTCGAGCTGATAGAAGTGCCGCAAGAATGGCACGAACATGAAGACGCCGTAGAGGACGAACATGGCGCCCGCCAGAATCGTCGGGCGCCAGTCGCCGTTCAGATCGTTGCCGCCGGTCCAGGCCTCGGTCGGTGGCTCGAGGAACGGGATCAGCAGGATGCCGCAGAAGACGGTGCTGGTGGTCGAGCGCCGTTCGCGCCAGCGTCACGTCGTTGGCCAGCGACTGCGTAGAGGGCATAGAGGGCCACGCCGGCCAGCGCAATCGTCAATGACGCCGGGATCACGAACGACGCCGAGTGGCGCAGCAGACTCTTGACCGGCGTGCCGGGCTTGGCCCAGATGGCCAGCGCGAAGGTCGGGATCCCGACCGTCAGCAGTGCCAGGATGGCGTTGTGCTGCGGCATGATCGGGAACTGCTCGCCGAGCAGTGACGTGCCGAAGACGATGAAGGCCACCGCCAGCGTTCGGACCAGGAAGAGGCGAATGATGTCCTGCATGCCGGTCAGGATGCGCTGCCCCTCACGGAAGAGCTGGGGCAGCACGGCGTAGGAGTCCTCCAGCAATACCAGGTCGGCCACGCTTCGCGTCGCCTGACTGCCGCTGCGCATCGCGATAGCCAGCTGCGACTGCTTCAGCGCCAGGATGTCGTTGACGCCGTCGCCGATCATGGCCACGTAGTGTCCCTGATCGCGCAGCGTGCGGATCAGCCGTTCCTTCTGCTGCGGCGTCACGCGGCCAAAGACGGTCGCGTCCGTCGCCACCTGCTGGAATTCGAGATCGTTCAATCCGTCGAGCTGCAGTCCTGAGACGAACCGCTCGCTGTTGGTGATCCCGGCCTGGCGCGCCAGCGCCGAGACGGTCTCCGGGTTATCGCCGGAGATGATCTTCATGCCAGATCCCGAGGGCGGTGAAACCCTGAATGGTGGACTGCGCCTCCGGCCGCAGCTCGTCCCGGAAGCTCAACGCCCCGAGCAGTTGCAGTCCGTTGGGGAGTGACGGGCTTTCCTGCCGTGAGCTGGAGAAGGCCTGGGCGGTGCCCTTGGCGAAGAGGAGCGCCCGCAGTCCCTGGTGCGTCCAGCCGGCGAGCTGTTCCTCCATCTCGGCGCCGGACTGCAAGGTGCGGCATGATCATCTCGGGAGCCCCGAGGATGTAGCTTCCATCGAGCTCATCGGCGAAGCTCAGCGCGCTCCACTTGCGCTCCGATGAGAACGGCACCTCACCGCTCGTGACGCGCGGTTCGCCACCGCAGGCGGTGCGGATCGCCTCGATGGTCCGGTTCCCGCCACTCGTGCTCGCCGCGTAAACCCCAGCAGTTCCTTCAGGCGTGCCTCGGTCAGCTCGCCAGATGGCAGTAGTTCGGCTAGCGCAAGACGATTCGTCGTCAGCGTGCCGGTCTTGTCCATGCAGAGCACGTCGATGTGGCTCATCGACTCGACGGCGTTCGTGCGCTGGATGAGGGCGCCCTTGCCAGCCATGCGCACTGCCGCCATGGCATAGGTGACGGCGACCATCAGGTAGAGGCCCTGCGGCACGACCGCGACGATCACCGCCGCCGCGCGCACGCTCTCGATCAGCGGCAATGTGTGATAGAGCTGCCGGAAGTTGTTGGCGACCAGAATGCTGAGCAGCACGATGATGATCGCCGTGGCCTGAATAATGACGCGCACGTCCCGCTGGAGTGGAGTCCGCACCTGCCGGAAGGCGCGCGCGCCTTCGGTGATCTGCTGTGCCAGGCTAGCGCGGCCGACCCGGCTGGCTTCGTAGATACCGTTGCCGCTGATGCAGAAGCTGCCCGCCAGAACGGTGTCGCCCGGCCGTTTCTCCATCCGGTCCGATTCACCGGTGAGGAGCGACTCGTCCATCTCCAGGCGCGTGCTGTCGACCAGTACGCCGTCGACGACGATCTGATCGCCGGAGTGGATCACCACGAGATCGCCTCGCACGAGATCCGCCGGATTCAGCGTTCGTTCCTGACCTTCGCGAATCACCGATCGCGGTCGGCCGGTTCACCAGGGCGATGCGGTCGAGCTGGTGTTTGGCGCGGGCCTCTTGAATCACCCCCGCGATGATATTGAAGAGGACCAGGCCGGCCGTCATCACGGCATCGCTGAAGAGCCCGAGCGCGATCAGCGTGATCGAGATGGCGAAGAGGAGGATGTTGATAAAGGAGACGGAATTTTCGCGCAGGATCGCGCCATAGGAGCGACTGGTGTCGAACTCGACGACGTTCCCCTCGCCCCGTGCTCGCCGGGCGGACGCCTCCTGCTCGCTGAGTCCCTGGTGCCGGACCGGCGGTTTCGTCTCCGGCGGCGCCGCCTGCTGCGTGGCACGCTGCTTCTCGCGTCTGATCTGGGCCGCGTCGATGCGCACCCGTCGCTGGCCGTTGCCGGGTGGCTGCGGCGCGGTTGCGGTCTCCGGCGGCGTTGCTGAGCCGATATCGGAGTCTGAATGTACGGCGCCGTCTCGAGAATCAAACACGCGATCGGAGCCCTTCCGCCCCGCGCCGTGACTGCCTCAACCGGTTGTTCCCTGTCCTGGCGCGAAGAATGAAATGTTGTCGAGCCGGTTGCGACTCCGTTGAGTGTACCAGTGGCTTCCGCTCCAGTCAGCAACGGCGATCCGTGCGAGAGTCACGCCTGCTTCCGAATTATGTCATGTATGCGAGCGGTCGTCGCGTCACCGGCAGCGTATCATTGTGCGCGTGAGTGGAGATCGTGAGTACGGGCTGATCGCCCCCAACCGTGAGATCGAACAGAGCGCGCCCCCGGCGGCCGGCCGGCTGGAACGGGCTCTCCGCGTCCCGCATGGCGGCGCTCCTGAGCCCTGCCATGCTGGTCGGGGCCATCTGCGTGATCTCTTTCCTGGCGTCCGCCTGGGTCGCGACCAACGTATTCGACCGCTTGCCGCACGTCGAGGACGACGTGGCGTTCCTCTTCCAGGCCAAGGTGATCGCCTCAGGTCATTTGCTGGCTAAACCGCCGGATCAGCCGATGTTCTTCCAGATTCCGTTCGTGATCATCCGCGACGGCCACTGGTTCGGCAAGTACCCACCCGGCTACCCGAGTGTCCTGGCAATCGGCGTCCTCTTCGGCCAGCCCTGGTTGCTGAATCCTCTTATCGGTGCGCTCGACGCCGCGCTGGTGTATTTGGCCGGTCGCCGGCTCTTTGACGATGCCACGGGGGTGCTGGCGGCGGCGCTGCTGGTCGCCTCTCCATTCTTCCTGCTGCAATCCGGCTCGTTCATGTCGCACACCGTCACACTCTTCTGGTCGATGTCTTTCCTGCTGCTGTTCGAATCGACCCGGCGCAACCATTCACTCTGGCGCGCGGCGCTGGCCGGATTCGTGATCGGCATGGTCTTCATCTCCCGGCCGCTCACGGCGGTGGGCATCGGGATTCCGTTCGTTGTCTGGGCCCTGGTCGAGCTGGTCCGCGACTGGCGTCGTCTGCGCGAGTACGGCGTGATGGCCCTCGCGTTCCTGCCCTTCGTGCTCGGCATCCTGCAGTACAACCGCGTGACGACCGGCAGCGTCTTGAAATTCGCCTACGAGCTCTGGTGGTCGTACGACAAGGTCGGGTTTGGCCCGAACGTCGGACGTGGCGGACACACGCTGGCGGCCGGTCTCTTCGACATGCGGCTGGATCTCGACCAGCTCAGCCACTACCTGTTTGGCTGGCCGGGTCGCTGGAGCGTGGTGCCGATGGCGCTTGGCTTCGGCCTGGCCATTGGCCGGGCTGATCTGGCGGTCAGGCCGGGCGATCCGCCTGCGCCGCACGACGGGTTTCGCCGTTCCGCTGCTGCGTCCGGCTCTCGTACCGGAGGTCTGGGATCTGCTACTGGCCGGGGTGATCGTCAGCCTGGTCGCCGTGCATATCGCCTACTGGACGCCCGGGCAGATGTACGGGCCACGCTACTACTTCGAGGCGATCGGCGCCATGGTGCTGCTCAGTTCGCGCGGGATTCTCGGGTTAAGCGCGCTACTCGGACTGGCCCTACGGTCGCTCGTGCCGAAAGTTCCCTCGCCACGGCTCCTGACGACGGGGCTGCTGCTGGTCGTCGTGGCTGGGATGGTCATCTGGAATTTCAACACCTTCGCCCCAGCCCGCTTCCGCGAGTTCACGGGCTGGTACAACATCAACGCCGACGGTCTGCGCACGGTGAAGGCGGCCCATATCAGTAATGCGGTCGTCTTCGTACGTGAGGAGGAGTGGACCGACTACGCGCCCTTCTTCAGCCAGAACACACCTGAGCTGGACACGAACATCGTGTACGCCATCGACCAGGGGGATGCGGATCGCATGTTGATGATGGAGTATCCGGGCCGCTCGTACTACCGCTACGCCAACGGTACGCTGACCAAGATTCCCGGGCCGTAGGTCTTGCCCACAGCACCTGCACCGGTCACGTCGATCCAGCGGCGTGCCTGGTAGGACAGTCACCCTCTGGACGGGTTAAGACGGTGCTTCGGCTGTTCTCGGTATCGAGATTCTGACGCCGCTCGTGCCCAATTCAATCGTTCGCACAAGCTCGTTGGCAGACCCCGCCACTTCGGTTGGAAGGCCGCTGGCCGAAGTGTGCTATTCTGGTACGTGAGTTATATCCGAGAGACACGCGCGGATATCGACTTGCGATCGGTGCTGATCGAGTCGATCAGCTTGAATGAATGCGGACGCTGTCATCTGCACCATCACGACTATCCAGCAACCGTGCGGCGCCCCGGGAGGTGAACCGTGTACGACGTGATCGTCGTCGGCGCACGCTGTGCTGGATCCCCTACGGCGATGCTTCTTGCTCGCCGAGGCTACCGCGTCCTGCTCGTCGATCGCGGCTCGTTCCCGAGCGACATCGTGCGCGGCCACTTCATCCAGCCGCCCGGAGTCGCGGCGCTGCGCAGTTGGGGACTGCTCGAGCAGATCGTCGCTTCAGACTGCCCACCGATCCACGCGATGGTGTCCGACTTCGGCGACTTTCCTCTGACGGTCCCCATCCGAACCGCCGATGGTGTGGACGGGGGATATGCGCCCCGTCGCTACGTACTCGATGCGATCCTGGTCGAGGCGGCGGTCGCGGCCGGAGCGGAGCTGCGCGAGCATTTCACGGTCCGCGAGCTCGTCTGGGATGACGGGCGGGTCATCGGCGTTCGCGGTCGGGCGCACGGCGGCGCGCTGGTGGAAGAACGGGCGCGCATCGTCATTGGAGCGGACGGGGTGCACTCGATCGTGGCACGCGAGGTACAGGCGCCGGTCTACCACGCCCGTCCGGTGTTGACGTTCAGCTACTGGAGCTACTTCAGCGACATCCCGCTGGCGGACGCCGGGTTCTATCTTCGTCCTCAAGCGTGCATGTTCATCTGCGGTCCGACCAACGCGGGGCTGGCTGCCATTGTTCTCCAGGCGCCGGCGGCTGGATTCCACGCCTTCCGTTCCGCCATCGAGCGAAACTTCTTTCGCGCCATCGACCAGATACCGACACTGGCTGAGCACGTGCGCGCTGGGCAGCGGCGTGAACGCTGGTTTGGTACTGCCGATATGCCAAACTTCTTCCGCCGTCCCTACGGCCCCGGCTGGGCGTTGGTCGGCGATGCGGGTTATACCAAGGACCCGATAACGGCGCAGGGGATCAGCGATGCCTTCCGAGATGCCGAGTTTCTGGCGGAGGCGCTCGACGACGTCTTCACCGGTAGGTCGGCGGCCGAAACCGCGCTCGCGGACTACGAGTGCCGGCGCAATGCCGCGACGACGTCTGCGTATGAGGAAACCTGCCGAGCCGCGTCGTTTGCTTCGGTTCCGCCGGAGGTCTTTGCCCGTCGCGAGTCGCTGCGCGAGGCGAGCAGCACTCCGGGATGACTGACGCATCCGGATCGTGACCCCAGTCATCGACTCAACCACGCTCGTCCTGCGTCGCAAACCTCGCTCTGTTCATCGCAAGTGCGTTCCACGCTGACTTGGTTGAAACAGATGGCCCCTGTGTCTGCCCGGTGCGCTCCTGTAAATCGCCGCGCTCGTGGAACGGCGCACAGTCGCGGTGCTCGGGCTTACCCGAACGGTTGCGGAATAGATGCTTCGGCGCGGGTGTCTTTGATGCTTACGGGTGCGAGAGCCGGTCCTCTTCCACGTTCGAGCGATCGACCAAACGATGGTGATTGACAGAGGACATCCCTGACCGGGAGCCGCTCAGCGCACCGAGCGTGACGGCTGGTTGTTCAGGCGATCGACGTCGAACCCTCCGATCTGCTTGTACTCGTTGGCTATCGCGACGAGCTCCTCCTGGCTCACCACATCGTCAAGGTGGACGAACCCGTTGGGGGCTCGCTCCTCGACCAGGTCCTGACACCGGTGCGGACCAGCCCGCCGGTTCGACTGCACCACGGCCGCCGTCGCCGGTCGTCGCTGCCCATCGTAGGCCTCGATCGCCGCGTCGACTGTTGGCTGCAGCGCGACTTCCCGCGCCAGAACGCGCGCGTCGATGATCGCCTGTGACGCTCCATTTCCGCCGACCGGATGCATCGGATGGGCCGCGTCACCGAGCAAGGTCAACCGGCCGAAGTGCCACGAGGGAAGCGGGTCGCGATCGACCATCGGGTACTGATAAATCACGTCGGCCGAGCGGATCAGGTCCGGCACACTCAGGATGTCGAAGTCAAATGCGGTGAATGCGTCGAGCACCTCGGCGCGGTTCGCGGCGTGCGTCCAGTCCTGAGTGGGAACGGGTCCGCTCGTGGACCGTTGGAGATTCGCCACCCAGTTGACCAGCGCCTGGCCCTGCCGCTCATGGGATATCGAGATCGGGTAGACGACAACCCGCTGCTGGCTCGACCCTGCGTTGAGCATCGTTCGACCGGACAAGAACGGCTGGCTCACTGTCACGCCACGCCACATCGTGACGCCGTTCCACTTCGGCGGTCCCTCATTCGGGAAGAGTGTCCGTCGGATCACCGAATGAATTCCGTCGCAGGCCACCAACAGATCTGCCTCAGTGCGCCCGGCCGGCGTCTTCGTGCCACGATCGACAAACTCGGCCCAGACACCATTTCCATCATACTGCCCAAACCGGCTGAGGTGATGCCCGGTGTGAATGTGCTCCGGCCCCAAGCGATCGCGGACGGCTCGATGCAGGATGCCCAGCAACGCCCCGCGATGAATCGAGATCTGCGGCCAGCGGTAGCCATTCGCCAGGCCAAGGGGCTCGCGCCAGACCATCTGACCATGTTTCGAGAAGTAAACATATTCTTCAGTGGGAACACCGGTTGCCAGAAGATCGTCCAGTAGTCCGAGCTCCGACAATTCTCGTACCGAGTGTGGCAGCAGGTTGATGCCGACGCCGAGCTCACGAACGACCGGCGCTGACTCAAAGACGTCTACATCTTCAATACCGGCCGCCTCAAGGGACAGGGCCAGGGCCATGCCGCCAATTCCACCGCCAACGATTGCCACACGCATGCTTCATCCCCTGACCGGTAGATCATCCTCAGGTTTCGGATCGGTGAGGTCGTCTCGCTGTTACGCTCTTGACGGTTACGTGAGTTTCAGGCGTTGTCAGCGTAGCGGGTGAGCGAGACAACGACAAGCCACGACCGGTGACGTTCATCTGTTGGTTCAGCATCGCTTCCAGCGGGGGCGCTGCCAGTCTCCGCTGGGTGGTGGCCGTCGATCGACCTCCTACGATGAGACGAACGAAACCGATCTACCCGTCCAGACCCAATCCGTCCTTCACCGCGGTCATGTGATCGAGCGCGTGTCCCGCTCTTCCGGCAAACAAGTCGCCCGCGGCCACGTCACCAACGACCGTAGGGATCGGAGCGGCCAGCTGATCATCGCTGAACTGTTGCAGGAGGTCCAACGTCTCCTGACGCACCGCCTGGAAATCCGCGGCCAGCAGTTCCAGCGTGTCGTTCCGGTGCGCGTTGAGGTGGGCTTGGTTGAGTTTGGCGACGGCCAGCTCCAGCTGTTCCTGCTCCTCCGGAGTCAGCGCGTCCCAATCGCCAAGCGTGCGCGGCAGCGGCATGCCCGGCGGGTATTGCAGGCGTAAGAGAACATCTCGCGTGTCACCGGCGAGGGCGTGACGCAGCAAGCGCTGGATGTTGCGCTCGCTCTGCACCAGGTGAGCAAAGTGATCCTTGGCGCACCACGCAGCTGAGCCGGGAACTCCGCTCGCTGTTGCCGGGCGCTCCAGGTCTTGCGGGCTCAGCCCGAGAAAGAACGCCATAACCTGCGTCTGCGACGTCGCAAGGGTGTCCAGAATCTCTGCGCGAGTTGGCATGATTCCCCTCCGAGATACCCCTGGGATGAACAAGGCGTGCTCAGACGACGACGCCAGGCCGAGACGTGATCCGCAATTGATCCGGCCCACGTCTACGAGCAAGAATGTCGACTGGAATAGTATATCGGCACGGTGAGAGTCCGCTTGGGGGGAAGCGCTGATGCTGACCGCATTTCGGTCATAGCGTTCAAGCCCTGGTTCTCGTCAGCGCCGCCGTTCGGAGAGGTATCGTACGGCGCGATAGAGTGGACCGCTCAGCGATACACATCGTCATGGCTACCGATGTCGAGCAAGGTGATTTCCTGCTCGGTGAGCTCGAGCGTGAGCTCCACACGGTAGGAGTACGTGATCCTGACAGCCCAACATCCGCTGAGCTGCCCACTCAGCGGGTACAAGCGCAACTGTGGGTCGAACGGGTCAGCTTCCAGTCGGCTCAACACGTTATGTACGTCGTCGACGAGATCGTGATGCTGCTTGAGGAACTTCCGGAGTCGACGCCGGAACGCATCCGGCACGATCAGTGCGTAGCTCACTCCTCTTCAAGCGCCTCGTCGATGAGTTCCTGTGCGTTCATGCGCTTGAAGCGACCAGCCTCGACGTCCGCTTGAGCAACCTGAATCCGGAACAGCATCGCCTCGTGCCGCTCCGCCTGCAGTTCCCGATACTGCTCCGTCGACATCACCACATAATGGGGCTCGTCATGCTGAATGACCTGCACCGGCCCCTGCTTCAGGTCGTCGTCAACGGCGCTGATGCCTCGTCGTTTGATCTCCCGGGCGGGAATCGTCGTCATCCTCGGTACCCCTCGCAGTACTGGTATGAGTATCGCATTAGGTATCGCTCAATCGGTCAACGTTGATGGCTTGCGCGTCAGCAAGACGGTCAACGGCAGCACCACCGGCTACGGCTACGACGGCAGCGGCAATCAGGTCTCGCGCACCAGCAACGGCACCACGACCACGAACCTGTGGGACACGACCAGCGGAATGGCGCAACTGGTCGACGACGGCAGCACGAGCTACGTCCAGGCCAATGGCGCGCAGGAGGCGATCGACAGCGGCGAACACCACCAGCTATCCCCTGACCGACGCCCTCGGCTCGGTGCGCGGCGTCACCGATAGCACCGGCACCCTCACCGGCAGCACCGCTACGATGCCTTCGGGGCGGTGCTCTCCCAGACCGGGTCGTCGCTCGCGCTGGGCTACACCGGGCAGCTGACCGATCCCAGCACCGGCTTCGTCGACCTCCGCGCACGAGAGCTCGATCCCACGCTGGGGCGCTTCCTCTCGGCCGACACCGTGCAGCCCAATGCGCCTGGCACCCAGGGCTACAACCTCTACGCCTACACGGCCAATAACCCCACCACCTGGACGGACCTGAGCGGGAACTCCGTCGGCGACGCCGCGCTGGGTGCCGCGGTGCTGCTGGGTCGGGCCTGCCTCTTCTTCTCCTGGTGTCGGGGACCCCTGGCCGACGGGGTCCGGCGCATCGCGGTCGGCTCCAACGCGGGGGACTGGCGCATCGTTGCCGGGGGCTTCTCGGAGTCGGTCTTTGCGGTCGTGGCCTGTGCCCTGGATGGCACCTGCTGGAATCTTGCCTTTGTGATGAACGACCTGCTGCTGCGCTATGGCGGCGGGGCGGGCACGCTTGACTGGACCGTGGATCAAGCCCGGCAAGCCGCTCGAGACTTTCCAAACGACATCGCGAAGGTCATCCCGCGGGACGGTACGACAACCGACGAGCGCACGCCGGCGGTGTCGCCAGCCGCGGGTAGCGAGTTCGGAAGGTCTTGGCTACTCGCCGCGGTTGGCGAGTGGGGCGAACCCGAGGACGCGCTCCCAAAGCAGCGCTGCATCTTTCGGCTGATACTCATCTGGAAGTGACGCATCCGTGAAGAGATGTCCGCCACCGGGATAGTCGAACATCTCGAGAGCGCCTCCGGCCGCACGCACTTCTGCCGCGACGGCATCGACCCACTCTTGACGGCGGAACGGGTCATTCTCAGTGTAGTGTATCTGCGCAGGCACGTTCGCGGGCCATTCCTCGACCCCCAGCACGGCGAGCGGGAGAGAGCCGGAGAGCATGAGAACCCCGGATACACGTCGCTGGGTGGCCACGTACTCGGACATCCCCCCACCGTTGGAGAAGCCCGCCGCTACGAATCCGTCCGGCAACGCCTCGACTGCCATAGCCGCTCGCCGCATCAGCACGGGGAAGCCGACGGACTCGGCGAAGGCGATCGCCTCGGCATAGCCGTCGAACACGCGACCCTCGTACTGGTCTACCACCAGCACGTCGTGGCCGGCGGCCCGTAGGCGCGTAGCAGCCTCGTGAATGCCGGGCCTAACCCCGAGAACCGAGTGGAAGAGAGCGACTTGAGCCATATGTTGTAGCCTCCTGTGCCCTGCGTAAGTGTGTATGCAGCCTATACGCACAAGGTGGGAATGACAAGACGGCGCTGAGCCCGGAAGTCCGGGTACTCCTGTTCGCGCGAGTCTCCGCACACTCCCGCAGAGATTACTGCATAGCATGGTCGGACATCAGTCACACGCCTCTTCGAATCTGTCGTGAAACGGAGGTGCGCGGTGACGCGGGCGAAGGCCAGGAAAACGTACCGCACCGGTGCCCGTGATCCTCCGGGACAGCATGGTCAGAGCAACCGCCGTCGTGGCGGCCAATGCTCAAGTCCTCAGCCCGCAGCGGCCAACCTTGTGTGACCGGGTATCCCAGTTCGTCGCCGTCGTTCCCGCGCTTTTGACATCGCGTGGAACCGAGCCATGTCCGAGCTGACTCAGCGAACCTGTCGTCGACCAGTGACCGTCGGCGTCGGGCTGACGGGTGACATCCTGACACCGATCGGGATCCCTCTGGTAGGTATCAGACATGTCGGTGGAATTGGCGTCGATTAGCGGATCAATTTGGTGACTGCGTCATCGCGGAATCGATCCGAGTACACGCGACAGCAAGCAGAACGCCGTGTCATCCACCGGTTGCGAGCGCTCGGCTATGACGTCTCACTGACACCGAAGCCGACAGTCCCGTGAATGTGGATCTTCAGGAACGGTGTGGGGCAGCGACTGTGACCGTGCAATGCGCGCAACTGGGACGAAGTTGCAACACCGATTGGATGACCGATATGTAGATGTCACGCCAACTGCCATAGTCTGAATCGTGGGATGGTTGGATGGATGGAACGTGCCCAGATCGTCACCTCCGGCTAGACGGTTGAAGGCTACCGACCAATCGCTGACCGGGTTAGACTCGCCGTTCCGTCTGTGGATCTCGCGAGGTCGGCTCACGGCGCGGCCAGAAGGAATCTTCTCATGGCCACTATGCGCGCGAATCCACATGGCTCTTCTTATATTGCTGCGATGGTCCTCACGTTCGTGACGGTTCCATCCCACGCAACCGCCGCTCTATTCAGCGCATTCCTCAATACCAGTGATTACTCCATTCAGGAACACCGTGACGACTCACCTATCCCGGCGGCGCCATCGCGATTATCGATGGGGCCGTTGTCCACGAGCAGATTGGCGACTCAATCGGCGATGACCACCAAGCGCTACACGCCCGACCGGACTGTTACGAGCCGCGCAGCGGCTCCCGAGGTCCAATTCATCGGAGAGGAACGGCAATGAAATTAGGACTCCGGCATCAACACCAAATCGCGCATGAAGATCGCCGCACGAATTCGGAAGTGCCCCCGCTCGCCGCACCGGATCATCGGACCGTGATCATGCTCCGAGAGTGTCGCGAAGACCTTCGACACGGCGGCGGGATCCTTCCAGGCGCTGCGTGGGGTCAGTCTCCGGGTCAACGCCGGTGAGTTCGTCGCCATCACGGGGCGTTCTGGGAGCGGAAAATCGACGTTGCTCAACATGCTCACCGGGATCGATCGACCGACGAGCGGAGAAGTGCATGTTTGCGGCGCGGCGTTGCATACGCTGGATGAAAACCGGTTGGCGATCTGGCGCGGGCGCAACCTCGGCATCATCTTTCAGTTCTTCCAGTTGCTGCCGACGTTGACGGTACTCGACAACGTCATGCTCCCGATGGACTTCGCGGGCACGTACCGCCCTCGTGAACGTCTGGAGCGTGCGATGGCGCTGCTGGAACTGGTTGATCTGGCCGAGCACGCCCAAAAGCTGCCAGCCGGTCTTTCAGGTGGACAGCAGCAGCGCGCGGCCATTGCCAGAGCGCTCGCGAATGACCCGCCGTTGCTCGTCGCTGATGAGCCGACTGGCAACCTTGACTCGACGACGGCGGAGTCAGTCTTCAGTCTCTTCAAACGCCTGGCAGGCGAGGGGAAGACGATCTTGATGGTGACCCATGACGACGGGCTTGCACGGCGCACTGACCGGCAGATTCGTCTGCTCGACGGCCAGATCCTTGGCGAGGATGGCGGCATCCCCGTCGATGATCGTCTTCTCATCGTTGCAAGAGGAGACGGTCATGACTAGCCCACGCTGGCATAAGACGCTGGCCGATCTTCGGCTGTCGCGCTCACGGACCATCATGGTGATCCTCTCGATTGTGATCGGGGTCTTTGCCGTTGGGACCATGCTGACCACTCGTGACGTCCTCCAGCGTGGTGTCGAGAACAGCTTCGCGGTTGCGAACCCTGCATCCGCCGTTCTGATGACCGATCCGTTCAACAGTGGACTGGTTGAATCCGCTCGGGCGATTCCTGGAATCGGCGATGCAGAGGGGCGCACGACGATTCCGTCCCGAATCCAGAAGGGCTCGGGCACGTGGCTCAATATCGATCTGCACGCGGTCGCCGACTTCAACGACATCCGGATCGACCGTCTGGCACCAGAGGACGGTGCATGGCCGCCGGCCACCGGAGAACTGCTGATTGAGCGCCTCTCCCAGAGTAGCGCCGGTGTCACCATTGGCGATCAGGTGGTCGTTGAGACGCCTGACGGGGCCCGGCACACGTTGCGCGTCGCCGGAACGGCATACGATCCGGGTGAGGTGGATCCAAGTCTCGCTGAGAACCGACTCTCAGGTTATATCTCGATGGAGACGCTCGGAGTCCTCGGACAACCGATCGCATTCAACGAACTGCATGTGGTGGCTGTTGACCATCCTCGCGACGTGCGCCAAGGAGAACTCGTCGGCGCATTGGCCCGTGATCGGGTGCTCGAGCCAAATCACGTCACGGTCCATCGGATCGCCGTCCATGACACCCCGCGCTATCAGAGTGCGGTCCTGTTGGATGTCTTGTTCCTGATTCTCGGCTTGATGGGCGGGCTCATCCTGGTACTCGGCGTCTTCCTGGTCATCAACACGATCGGCGCGATCCTCGCCCAACAGGTTCGCCAGATTGGGATGATGAAGGCGATCGGTGGGCGGCGACGCCAGATCGTCGGCGTCTACCTGATGCTCGTACTGGCCTACGGGCTGATCGCGGTTGCCATCGCCGTGCCGCTCGCCGTGCTCGCTGCCTGGGTGTTGGCTGGTGTCTTTGCGGGGAAATTGAATGTTGGACGCCGCTGGGCCGTGGCTGCCAATCGGCGTCGTCTCACTCGAAGTGGGGCTGGGGCTGCTCGTCCCGTTGCTGGTTGCCCTGGTGCCGGTGCTACGCGGCACGCGCATCACCGTCCGAGAGGCCGTCGCCTCATACGGCCTGAGCGACCGCGCGTCCGGTGAAGGGTTTCTCGATCGTGCCTTCGCACACCTGCGAGGCATGCCAAGACCGGTGCTACTCTCGCTACGGAACACCTTCCGTCGCCGTGGCAGGCTGGCTCTGACGCTTGCCACCCTGGCTCTCGGTGGCGCGATCTTCGCCAGCGTTACCACGGTCCAATCGTCACTCAACGGCACGTTCGATCAGGTGATGCAGTACCGGAGCTACGATGTCGAGGCCACCCTCGATCAGCCGGCGCCCGCTGCCGCAGCGATCCACCAGGTTGCAGCGTTGCCGGATGTCGTACAGGCAGAGGGCTGGATTGCCACGAATGCGTCGCGCCTGCGGCCCGATGGCACGCAGAACTCGAACATCTGGCTGACAGCGGTTCCGGTCAAGAGCAACCTGGTTCGTCCCACACTTATCGAGGGGCGCTGGCTCCAGCCGGGCGAGGGTGACGCGCTCGTCGTGAACATCGACTTCCAGCGCGACGAGTCAGATGTCCACCTCGGCGATTTGGTGACACTCAAAGTTGAGGGTCACGAGCTCCGCTGGCCGGTCGTTGGCGTCGTCTCTTCTCAAATGATGGGTCCAGCCGTCTATGTGCCCTACGAACCGTTCAGTGCTGCGGTTGGGATGACCGGAGAGGCGAACCGGATTGTCCTCGCTACCCGGCAACACGACGGGGCTGCCCAGACGGCGGCCGCTCAATTGGTCGAGGGTAGCTTGCGCGCATCTGGCCTGTCGGTCGCGCACGTGGACACGGTGAGCGAGATGCGCGGCGGGACGAAGAGCCTGTTCAACGTACTCGTCATCCTGCTGCTCTTTGTCGCCATCCTGCTCGCGGCGGTTGGTGCCATGGGACTGATGGGCGCGATGTCACTCAACGTCATCGAACGGACACGAGAAGTGGGAGTCATGCGGGCAATTGGCGCCCCCAACGGGATGATTGCCCGGATCGTCGTCACCGAAGGACTGGTCGTCGGGCTCCTGAGTTGGGTTCTCGCCGCACTGGTCTCCGTGCCGTTGAGCTGGGGGCTGTCGCACGTCATTGGTGTCGCTCTCGTTCAGACACCGCTGGCCTATACCTTCTCCTTCGTCGGCGTTCTGCTGTGGCTAGCGCTGGTGATCGTGTTGTCGGTGCTTGCCAGCATCCTCCCGGCCAGACGTGCGTGGCGACTCAGCGTCCGCGAGGTGCTCGCCTATGAGTAGTCAAACCGACGCCGACGGACGTCCAGCGCTCCCTCGACGGTCATCACCGTCCGGGAGTGCCCGCCTCGTAACGGGCGTCCGTCTGACCTGCTCCCCGAAAACGGCTCTCTCGCACTCTCGGTGCTCGCGAGTTCGTCGTCAAGGAAGAACTGACCCGAGCCGTCCGACTCAGGCAGCGTGCAACACACGCTTCCGCACGAGGTCGAAGTTGCCACGACCATACATCTGTCGGCGGATCAGCTTCAGGCGTAGGATTTGTCCTTCGGTCTGTCCTTGACTCCATGGCAGCGTCGGCCCGGCCACTACCGCCGGGAGATCCTGGAACAGCCGGTCCACAAACGTGCGAAACTCGGTGATCCCGCTATCGACCGCCGTCTGCATCTAGCCCATGAGGCGGCACTCCGCTCCGGTACCACGTTGGCGCACCAAGGGGAGGAATGTCTCCAGGAGGTCCATGCTCGTGCTGATATGCGGCTGGAGACTCCGAAGGCGCACGACGGCCGTCTGTTGCGGCGCACTGCGATCGGTGGGAGGACACAGGAGCAGACGAACCACCTGTTGCGGCGTCAGTCCCGCGGCATGGGGCTTCGGTGCGAGACCGCCATCCTGCTCGTGGCGCCGCAGGTAGGTCAGGAAACGCGACACGTTGCCATGTGACCCCGGATAGCCGAGCATGACGACTTCTCGCCACAATTGCATGTCGTTGCGTTCACCGTGCCGCGAGCGCTTCAGCAGATAGCCGATGCCTGTGGTGGAGGATGCTGCGACAACATTCGGTCCACAGCACCACCACCACCAGCTATCCCCTGACCGACACCCTGGGCTCGGTGCGAGGCGTCACCGACAGCAGTGGCACCCTCACCGGCAGTACTAGCTACGACGCCTTCGGGGCGGTCCGCTCCCGGACTGGCTCGTCGCTCGCGCTGGGTTACACCGGCCAGCTGACCGATCCCAGCACCGGCTTAATTGACCTCCGGGCGCGGCAGCTGGATCCCACGCTGGGCCGCTTCCTCTCGGCCGACACCGTGCAGCCCAATGCCCCTGGCACCCAGGGCTACAACCTCTACGCCTATACGGCCAATAACCCCACCACCTGGACGGACCTGAGTGGGAACTCAGTCGGCGACGCCGCGCTGGGCGTCGCCGTATTGCTGGGTCGGGCCTGTCTCTTCTTCTCCTGGTGCCGGGGACCCCTGGCCGACGGGGTCCGGCGCATCGCCGTCGGCTCGAATGCTGGGGATTGGCGCTCATCGCCGGTGGCTTCTCGGAGTCGGTGTTTGCCATTGTGGCTTGTGCGCTGGATGGCGCCTGCTGGAATCTTGCCTTTGTGATGAACGACCTGCTGC
The DNA here is from genome assembly GCA_963728335.1 of uncultured Chloroflexia bacterium. Taxonomy (GTDB): domain Bacteria; phylum Chloroflexota; class Chloroflexia; order Thermomicrobiales; family Thermomicrobiaceae; genus CALAGB01. The sequence continues at coordinate 58,557 of CAVSJP010000001.1, read as the reverse complement.
TGCGCTCTGGCGGCGGGGTGGATACGGGTGGTGGGACGCGACCACCGTCACCGGCCAGCTGTCTTGCGGATGCGGTGAAGGGAGCGGTCACCGGCGGTGGGTCGGACGCGATCGATCGGTGTGCGACGGCGCTGAGCGGCGTGCCGGTGGCGGGCTTCACCAGCAGCGGGATCCCCACCTATCCCATCCAGGGCGGGTCCGGGCCAGCTAATCGCAAATATGTTCCGAGCCCCAACCATGATCCGGTCTATGGCTGGGACCCGGATGCAACGCCAATGGATCTTGACGACGCAACGGCGCAGACGGTATTGGATAACGGATACCAGAGTGGCAAAAAGGTCTACGGCTACTACAATGGCAAGTTTTATGAGTTTCAACCCGATAACCAAGGTGGATATCACGGTTATTCGCCTCCTGCTGGCAAGGTTCCAGCAGCATATCTTCGACAGCTGCGTGACCAAGGGGACATCACGAACGCCAAGTACCATAAGGTCAGAAGAGAACCGAGGAGAAAATAGAAGTGAATCGAGAATCCCGGCTTTGTTGTGACGTTCGTCTGATTCGAAGTCCGTTTCAAGAACGCGAGGCCATCGACGTCTGGGGCGAAGTGGCACTCACGATTGAAGCTCATGGCGGACAGACACCGTTGCTTGTGTGGCAGTGGGATTTGGACCAGCTCGGTGATTGGTACACCGAGAATGTCACGGCACTGTGCGCTGGCGAACTGGTGATTGAGGGGGAGCGACCCTTACCGAGCGAAAGTTTGGGTGAGGCGCTTGACCGATTTCGTGATCGAGATTTCGATGACGATGAGGCGGAGGTTGGCGACCGCTGGTTCGATGCGATCTATGAGTACCGCAGAGAGCACGGGCTGAGGTTCGCGTTTCCTGGAACTCGCCTCCCGGATATCATCGTTGGCTGCCATCGTGGGGACGGTGAAGTCTCGTTAAGTCGCATTCCAGGGCTCAGACCTCGATTACGAGGAGGACCCGCTGTCCAATAGATACCGTACGTGCAGCTCGGCGGTTGGTCCTATCGCTTCGACATGCAAGCGTTTCTCGTCGAACTGCGCACAGGGCTGGTGCGCATCTTGACTGCCTGGCTGGCAGGAGACCGTGACCCGCTTGCTCGGACGAGAGTTGAGAAACTGCTCCAGGGTCTCCCGAGCGTGCCCTGCGGACAATGCTGCAGTGGTGCAGGCGAAGAGTAGTTAGCCGGTGTAGCGACACTTCGGAGAGGGCTCGGTGGTCGTGAGGGTAGCCGAAGGCATCGTACTCCGCCTTGTGGTAACCCGCGCCCAGCCCGAGGATGAGCCGACCGCCGCTGATCTCGTCGACCGTGTCGGTCATCTTGGCGAGCAGTGCCGGGTTTCGGAACGAGGTCGGCGTGACCAGCGAGCCAAGCACGACACGCGAGGTGACCACCGCCAACGCCGCTGTGACCGACCAGCACTCCCAGACCCCCTGCTGGTCAACCGTCGTCATCTCGTCGCGGTAAACCAGGTGGTCAGAGAACCATACCGAATCGAGGCCAATGTCCTCGGCTAGCCGTGCCATCGCGGACAGATCGCTCCAACGCGCGGTCGACCCGCCCATGTCGTACTCCGCCTCCGGCAGGATCAGCCCCAACTTCAACGGTCGCCCCTCTCCCACATCCACTTGCCAGTAGGTGACTGACCGTATCATATATACCGTCCGAGCCGCGTGGACCTATCTCATCTCGGCCTGCCTTGGCGGAACTGACGCGTGGGAATGACGATCGTCCACGCCGAACGAAACGCGGGCTTAGGGTTCGAGATCAGGTCGACCACTTTCAAACGGTTTGATGATTCGATTACGCCGAGCTGCGTCTCGCCGTGACGAACCGGCTCCCGGAAACCGCGACGGCGGCGACTTCATTCGCCCGCATCTGGATCCGGTCATTACCCGCCTCGACTGTGGTCACCCCTGTCTCGGTCATGATCCTCGAACCAGAGCGCGCTACCGCTTTCCCAATGAACCGCACCACGCGCGCGCCGCGCACTTCGGCGATACTGGGGCTCGACGAACACGCACGAATGAGAGGGCAACCACATGAAATTCCGGACGATCGACCGCACCCATCTCCAGCAGCTTGTCGACCGGGAGACCGAGCGCTTTCAGGAACATCATCCACGCTCGCGTGAGCAGCGCGAGACGGCGCGCCGACACTTGCTGGGCGGGGTCCCGATGCCATGGATGACGAAATGGCCCGGTGGCTACCCGGTCGTGCTCGACCACGCTGAAGGCGCGCGCATCACCGACATCGACGGCCATGAGTACGTCGATTTCTGTCTGGGCGATACCGGCGCCATGGCGGGGCACGCACCTGCCGCGACCGTGGCGGCGGTGGAGCGACAGGTGCGGCGCGGCATCACCACGATGCTGCCGACCGAGGACGCCGCCTGGGTGGGCGCGGAGTTGGCGCGCCGCTTCGGGCTGCCCTACTGGTCATTCACACTCTCAGCGACGGACGCCAACCGCTTCGCGCTGCGGGCGGCGCGCTTCGTCACCGGTCGGCAGAAGCTGCTGGTGTTCAACCACTGCTACCACGGCAGCGTCGATGAGACGCTGGCCATTGCCGACGAGCACGGCGCGACGATCAAGGGGCGCGGCAACAAGGGAGCGCCGGTCGACCTGGCACTGACGACCAAGGTCGTGGAACAGAACGACATCGCGGCGCTGGAAGCGGCCCTGGCACCCGGCGACGTGGCGGCGGTGCTGGCCGAGCCGGCACTGACCAACATCGGCATTGTGCCGCCCGAACCGGGCTTCCACGGGGCGTTGCGTGAGATCACCCGACGCACCGGCACGCTGCTCATCATCGACGAGACGCACACGATATCCTCGGGCCCCGGCGGCTACACTGCCACGCACGGCCTGCAGCCCGATCTGCTGACCGTGGGCAAGGCGTTGGCTGGCGGTGTACCGGTGGGGATGTACGGCTTCTCGGCCGGGGTGGCGGAGAAGCTGGCCGAGTTGGGCGATCCCGACCTGGGCAGCACCGAGGGTGTGGGTGGCACGCTCGCCGGAAACGCTCTCTCGCTGGCAGCGCTGCGGGCGACGCTGGAGCACGTGCTGACTGACGACGCCTTCGCGGGCATGATCGAACTGGCGGATCGCTACGCCCGCGCGGCCGACGAGATCATCCGCGAGCGCGAGCTACCGTGGATAATTGTGCAGCTGGGCGCACGGGCCGAGTATCGCTTCACTCCCACCGTCCCGCGCAATGGCGGCGAGTCGGCCGCCGTTGATGACGGGCTCCTCGACGAGTACATGCACCTCTTCATGCTGAATCGCGGCGTCCTCATCACGCCCTTCCACAACATGGCGCTGATGTGTCCCGCCACCACCTCCGCCGATGTGGACCGATTGGTCGCGGTCTTCAGTGAGGCGGTGGGCGTGCTGGTGCGTGCTTAGTCTCACGTCGGCCGCAGGCCTGCTCGCCTGGCTCGCGGTCGCGCCGCTGGTGATCATCGCGATGTTGCACCTTGTGGGATGAAGCCGACGAACTTCGTCGGGCTCAGCCCAGGCGGCGTGTCACCGAGTGCGCCGATCGAGTCGCTGGTCTAATTAACTGCGACGATGCGGTTCGCACCACGCCAACGTCCTCGACCCCTCTCGAACATCTCCCTTTTCTCAACGCGTGAGGCGGTCCGTCAAAGCTCTGCAGTTTTGAGACTTTGTCCTTGCGATATTGGTGTGGCGCGCTCGTCTGCGCGCAATGCCTGATTTATTCGTTCTCGACTCAGTTCCCATTTGGGCCGAGATCGTCGGATTTCCCAGCAGCAAGCCGGGACCACTGCGAGATCGGCCGCCCGCCGTGACGGAACTGACCGCCATCGGAACCGGGCTTGAACGGCTGCGGCCAGCCCTCAGGTGAGTCTTCCCATGTCTCCTGGCGTCCGTAGACCGTCATGTCGAGCATCCCGTAGCTGTTCCCCATCACCTCGCAGCCACGTCCGGTTGTCCAGTACGTCTCGAAAACGCGGTCGGCTCGGCGCAGGTAGCAGACCTTCATCCCAAAGTGGCGTCCGGCGATGAGTCGATCAACCGACCCCGCAGGCACGGAGTACCACGGCATCTCCCAACCCATGAAGTCGCGGTAGCGCACCGACTCGTCATACGGGCCCTCACAGAAGACCGCGAAGGTAACGTCGCGCGAATGTAGATAAGACAGCTCGAGCACGTGGCCGCTGTTGAACGTGCAGCCCTCGCACTGCTCGGCGGCGGGGTGACCGGTGTGCCACATGTGGTACGAGGCGAACAGCTGCGACCTGCCCTCGAAGGTGTCAAGGAGCGAGACCTTGCCAGTGGCGCCGATCACCGGAGTCGTCGGGTCGACTTCGACCATCGGCAACCGCCGACGTGCCGCCGCGATTACATCGCCCTCGCGGGTGTGTGCCTTTTCCCGCACCAGTAAGCGGTCCAGTTCCGCTTGCCAGGTTGCGCGGTCGACCACCGTGGGAACCGCCGCGGTGTCACTGATGGTAGGGAACTGGTGCTGCTTAGATGTATTCATTGGTGGTCCCTTCCGCCCGATTCCACGCGCTTGGTCGCGAAACCTGGAATCTGAACGTAATGACGAGACGTCTCTACCGCTTGTTATGGAATGGTCGACTGGTACCACGCGAAATCGACGAAAAAATCGTAATTGGGGCGGTAGCAGACAAGCTACTCCCCTACGGCAGGTATCCACATTTCGTTCAACCTTGCTTCATCTGCCGCGAGAGCGCCCGAAGGTCGGTATCGGGGTCGGCGAGGACGGCCGGGTCGACGACCGCGCGGGCTTCACACAGGCGGCGGGCCGAGCGCAGTTCACGTGGCCGGTTGATGGTCGCGGCAGCATGCACTTTACCGTCGCGCATGAAGAAGACGGTCGCTTCCGGCACGTGTATATCCCCACGCACCACGATGTCATTCCATTCGATTGGGAACCCGACGTATTGCAGGTTGACGTCGTACTGGTCGGACCAGACGTACGGCAGCGGCGCGTAGGCATCCCGCTGGCCGAGCATCGAACGGGCGGCGGCTGCGCCTTGCATGGCGGCGTTGTCGTAGTGCTCCACTCGCAGGCGTTCGCCGATGTCAGGGTGCGGCCAGCTCGCCACGTCGCCTGCCGCGTAGACGCCATCGACCGAGGTCTCGCAGAACTCGTTCACCTGGATGCCGTTGTCGACCTCGAGCCCGGCGTCGCGGGCCAGGCCCACGTTTGGCCGTACGCCGACGCCGATCACGGCCAGGTCACAGGCGATCCGGCTGCCGTCCTCAAGTTCGGCCTCTTCCACCTTGTTCTCGCCATGCAGCGCGACACACCCGGCTCTTCATGCGTAGGTCGACGCCGTGCCGCCGGTGAATGTCAGCGTAGAGGTTACCGATCGTCTCTCCCAGGGCGGCAATCATCGGTGCTCCGAGCAGGTCGACCAGCGTCACCTCGTTGCCCAGCATCCGGGCGCTCGCAGCCACCTCTGAGCCAATGAACCCAGCCCCGATCACCAGCAGGTGTCGTCCTCCGGCTCGCAGCTCATCTCCGATCAGGGTGGAATCCGCGATGCTCCTCAGGTAGTGGATGCCGGGCAAGTCGAAGCCCGGTCCACTCAGGTGGATGGGGCTGGCTCCAGTGACGAGCAGGAGCTTGTCGAAGCGGATCGCGTCGCCGTCGTCGAGGGAGAGCGTGCGGCTGCCCGGATCGATGCGCATGACGCGCCGCCCGAGCATGAGCTCGATCTGGTGTTCTGCGTACTGCGCTGGAGACTGGAAGAAGAGTTCGTCCTGCGGCTTCTTGCCCTGCAGAAAAGCTTTCGATAGCGGCGGGCGCTCGTACGGGCGGACCGGCTCGTCGCCAATCAGCACCAACCGCCCGTCGAAGCCGGTGAGGCGCAGCGTCATGGCGGCGCTATGACCGGCGAGACCGGCGCCAACGATCACGAAGGTGGGTCTCGCCGCCATCCCCTAGCCTCGCTCCTTAGGCTCGCGCGACACGTAGACGCTGTCGTCCTGAATCAGCACCGTCGTAGGTCGTGAGTGGAAGCACTGCCGGCAGGTTGGTCGCTTCTCCGGTACGCACGTTGAAACCGGACGAGTGGAGCGGGCACCACAGCGTTTCATCCTCGATCTCACCATCGGAGAGTTCGGCGTACTCATGCGTGCAGATGCCGTCCATGGCGTAGATGTCGTCACCGACGACGCAGACGATGCGATCCTCTTCGTCGACCGAGAAGGGGTAGATCCCGCCGTCCTCGAGATCCTCAGCGGTCATGGCAAACACATATCCGTCAGGTGCCGGCATTCACCCTCCCATTCATTGCATACAGGTCGGTTGGTTACAGGCGTTCGGGGCGGAGGGACCGCCCCGGAATCAACGCACGTCGGTTTGGGTAACCCGCTCAACGGGTTCCCGCGCGGGCGCTAGTCGTCGCTCGACTCAGCCGTTTCACGAACCTCGACCGAATCCGCGATCGCGCCTTTGAAGCCGACGCGGCGATGCGAGCCGTCGCAGAACGGCTTCGTGTTGGAGTGCCCGCAGCGGCAGAGCCAGATGTCTTCACCGTCGAGGACAACTTCGTTGCCCTTGTGGTCGACGACGGTCACCGGCCCGGTAACGTGATACGAGCCGTTGCGTGTCACTTCAATGCGAACTTCTGACACCGAACCTCCTAGAATTTACAATTGGAGCCACCAGTCGCGGACGCCGATGCATCCACCGCATCACGGCCTGCCCTCTCCAGTTGCGAGAGACGACCTGCCGAATGCTGACTCCCGACCTTCGTTTCAATATACCATGGCCCTACCCGTCTTATTCCCGCGTTTCGCGTTCGGGGCGGCGCTTTCGCTTGACGCGCGTTCCGGCCTCGGCCAGACTGAACCTGCTCGCGATCGTCTCGATAGCGACCTGGAGGGCCTGTTGCGACTCAACCGTCGCGTCTCCGCCACGGAAATTGAACGCACCTTGCGTGCGACGGCTCGTGAAGTCTATGGCGCTGAACATGCCGCCTGGCTCGACGAGCGAATCCCCAACGTCGCCGAGATGCTGGCGCGAATCGCGGCCGAACCGGTCGCCTTCGCGGAAGACCCGCCCGATCACGTCGGAATAGACGAGGAGCCGGACGATGGCTGATCTTCCGGATTTGACCGCCGTCGAGGTCGTCCAGGCCGTCAAACAGGGTCACGTCAGCGTGCACGACGTGGTCGAGGCGAGCTTCGCTCGGATCGACGAACTCGACTCCTCTGTGCAGGCGTGGGTCTTGCTCGACCGTGCCCACGCCTTGCAGCAGGCGGATGAGCTCGCTGCGCGTGCGGCGCGGGGAGATTTCTTGCCGCTGTACGGCCTGCCGTTCGGTGTCAAGGACATCATCGACGTGGCCGGGCTCCCGACTGGCGCGGGCTTTGCCCCCTACCGGGATCGAATCGCGGCGCGCGACGCCGCCATCGTCGGACGCCTGCGTGACCTGGGTGCCATCCCGCTTGGCAAGACCCACACGACGCAGTTCGCCTTCTCCGACCAGGCCCCGACCAACAACCCGTACCGGCTCACCCATACGCCGGGCGGATCGAGCTCCGGTTCCGGCGCTGCCGTCGGAGCGCGTATGGTGCCGCTGGCTCTGGGAACGCAGACCGCCGGATCGGTGCTGCGTCCAGCCGCCTACTGCGGAGCGGTCGGGTTCAAGCCGACCTTCAACTGGCTCTCCCGCTCGGGCGTGCTGCCGCTCGCCTGGTCGCTCGATCACCTGGGGCTGATTACGCGGACGGTTGCCGATGCCGGGCTGGTCTTCGGCGCGTTGACTGGTCAGCTCGGAACCGAGCAAACCACGGCCGGGCCACGGATCGGACTGCTGACGGAGCTCGTCGGACGTGCCGAACCGGAGATCGCCGAGAGCGTGCGGGAGGCCGCTGGTCGCCTGAGCGCCGCGGGGGCTGACGTTCGCGAGGTCCGTTTGCCGGTGGATCTCGATGTGATCCTGTCGGTCCATCGCGTCATCATGCTGGCGGAAGTGGCCGCGGTTCATTCCGAGCAGCTGGCCGAACACCGGGACGATTATGGGCCGATCCTGGCCCGTGAGGTCGACGTGGCTCAACTCTTGCCGGCGGCCTATGTGCTCAAGGCGCGCCGTCTGCGACGACGGATTCGCCGCGAGCTCGACACACTCATGACCGGTGTCGATGCCTGGCTCCTGCCGACCGCGACGATTCTGCCCCCGGATCGGTCGGCCGGTTCGACGGGCGATCCTTCGTTTCAGGCTCCCTGGACGATGCTCGGCACGCCGTCAATCTCGCTCCCCTCTGGAGTGTCGAGCGCGGGGCTGCCGATCGGTCTTCAACTGGTCGGCCGCCGGGGTGAGGATGAGCGGCTCCTGGCGGTCGCCGGCTGGGTCGAGTCGACGCTCGGGCTGATCGACCCGCCGGCGCTCCTGACCGGCAATCGGGCGCAGAAGGGCGGTTGACGGGCAATGGCGGTGCTGACACAAGCGGAGATCTTGAAGCGGATCGATTCCGGTCAGATCGTGGTCGATCCTTTCGACGCGGAATGCGTCGGCCCGGCCTCAATTGACTTGCACCTGGGGCACCAGTTTCGGGTCTTCAAGCCGATCCACGATATCTTTCATGTGACCGATGAGGCCGACCACCGGGATGTGACCGACATCATTGAGGTCGACGATCACTTTCTCCTGTTGCCGGGACACGCGATCCACGGCGTCACCGTCGAGCGGATCACGCTGCCGGACAACATCTGTGGCTGGATTCAGGGGCGGAGCCGCTTCGCCCGGGTGGGCTTGATGGTGCATGTCACGGCCAGTTTCATGCAGCCGGGCATCCAGGACGCTAAGCAGGTGTTGGAGATGAACAACGCTGGTCCGATGCCGCTGGCGATTCACCCCGGCACCACGATCTGCCAGATCATTCTCGAAGAGTGTGTCGGGCATGCCAGCTACCATGGACGCTTCCAGTCGCAGAAGCTTCCGTGATGCCGTGAGCCGGTCAGCGCAGGATCGCGTGGGTGGCCGAGCCGGCCCAGTCCTCAAGTTCGCGGGCGTTGACGATGCTCAGATCGCCGTGGATCGTCATCTTCAGTGACGCCAGCGTGACTCCGAGCCGTAATGCTCTGGCGATATCCCCCTCCAGATAGCCGTGAACGAACCCGGCGGCCAGCGCATCGCCCGCGCCAACCTTATCGATAACTTGCACGGCAACCGGGACCTCGTGATAGAGATCGCCGTCCTGGGTCAGGGCCATCGCCCCCTCGTCGCCAAGCGTCAGCACGGTCGTGGCCGCGCCGAAGCGGTGCGACAGCTCACGGACGACCACCTCGTTCTCGCCGGTGATGCCCCACAGGAGTTTCGCATCGTTCCGGCCGCAGAAGAGGATCGTCGCGGCGTTGCAGAACGGCTCGAGCGTGCCCGCAGCCTGCTCCGGCGACCAGAGCCGGGCGCGGTAGTTGACGTCGAAGCTGATCGGTATCCCGTGCCGATCGGCCCGTTCGGCAAACTGGCGCGACGCCTCCGCGCAGGACTCGCTCAGCGCGGGCGTGATTCCGGTGAGGTGCAGCAGACGCGCGCGCGTAACCAGCGAGGTGTCGATCTCGCCGGCGTTGCACTGTGCGATGGCTGACGACGCGCGATCGTAGATGACGTGGGTCGGCCGTGGTGGCGAGCCCATGTCGAGGTAATAGACACCGACGCGCCCATGTTCGACCCACGTGATGTGCTGGTCGTCGACACCGTGCCGGCGTAGTTCGGAGGCGATGCGGGACCCGAACGGGTTCCGCGGCAGAACCGACGCCCAGGCGACGCGATGCCCGAGTCGAGCCAGCGCAATGGCGACGTTCGATTCGGCTCCGCCGATGCCGATGTCGAGGGAGGTGGTGGTCTCCATCCGGTGCCCGGTGGGAGTGGAGAGCCGAATCATCGTCTCTCCAAACGTGACGAGATCGTAATCGACCACCGACCTGCCCTTTCACGCGATCATGAATTGGGGAATGGCTCAGTCCACCGGGACCGGCTCGGCGGAGCCTTCCTCCACCTTGGATGTCAGGTCCGTCGCCCACTCGTGCTGCTTCTTGAGTACCCGCAGCGCGACCGAGGTTTCGGTGCGAAGCGTGCCCGGAATCCGGGCCAGCCGGTTGGTCAGGAAATTGAACATCTCGTCCTGATTGCGAAAGGAAGCCATCAACATGATGTCGTGCGCGCCGGCGGTAATCGCCGACCACATGACTTCGGGCATACTCGACACTTCCATGGCCGCATCGCTGATCCGCTCCGGCTCGACCTGAACACTGATGATGGCCGTGAGCGCGTATCCGAGGTGCTCCGGATCGACGGAAGCCGTAATCTTGAGGATGCCGCTTTCAATAAGTCGCCGCACTCGATAGCGCACGGTCGCTTCTGGGACGTTGAGCCGCCGGGCAATTTCGCGGTTGCTTCTCCGGCCGTCGGCACGCAACAGACGAATGATCTGTCGATCGAGATCATCCGGTTGAAGCGCGCGGGTTCTTCGTGAGTTTTGGCCTTCACTCATAACCGGCCAGGGTCTCCTCTCGTTTGAACATATTGTTCATCAACTATGGGGGAGCGTAATCGTTGGTTTGTAGTTTCCCCGTGAGCGGCACCGCAACCCGCGGCGCTGCGCATCACCTATCATAGTCGCTATCTCAAAATCATGGGACATCAACCAGAAACCGGGCGAGAATGTGGTCTTGCGCTGTCTCGTGCTTCTCTGCATTCCGGTCGACATCCGAGCGGGCGGCTTGTCCCTGCGCAAATGACAAACGCCACCCCCCAATTATACGGGGCGTGGCGAATTGCAGTCGAGTCGAATATGTACGAACAGGCCTACATTGCGATCAGGTCTTGACCATGCCCTTTTGCAGAGCTTTGCTCACGGCTTCCGTTCGACCGCCGACGTCGAGCTTGCGGTAGATCGCATTCGCGTGGAACTTCACCGTCCGCTCGGTGATGTTCAGTTCGTACGCGATTTCCTTGTTGCGGAAGCCACGCGCCATCAGATTGAGCACGTCCTGCTCCCTGGGCGTCAGTTCCTCTTCGCCGCCCTCGCCCCGGAGGATGCCGCCGACACGACTGAGCAACTTTCCGGCCACGGCAGGTTCGAGGAGCGATCCGCCCAGATTGACGACGCGCACCGCGCGGAAAATCTCGTCGCGCGGAGCGCCCTTCAGCAGGTAGCCGCGCGCGCCCGCTTCGACCGCGCGCAGAATGCGTTCGTCGGTGTCATAGGCGGTCAACACGACAACGCGAGCATCCACGTCGAAGGCGCGCATTCCCTCAATCGCCTGGACACCGTCGGTTCCCGGCATGGCCAGGTCCATCAGCACGACGTCGGGTTTGGCGGCTTTGTAGATTGCGATTGCCTGAGCGCCATCACTCGCCTCACCCACGACCGTCATATCGTCCTGGGCATCGAGAATGGCCACCAGCCCTTCGCGGACGACCGGGTGATCGTCGACGACTAGAATTCTGATCATCTTATCCTCGCGCTGCTGTTTCGCTGTCTGCCCGGCGTGCCTCGAACGGCACCGTCACCGTCAATCGCGTCCCGTGACCCTGAGCGCTCTGAATACTCAATGAACCTTTGAGGAGCCGGGCTCGTTCGCGCACCCCTACCAGCCCAAAACCGCTCCCCTGCTGCGCCTGCCGTGTCGCGATCTGTGGATCGAACCCCACACCGTCGTCTTCAAGCGAAAGGATGACGTTGTCGCTATTCGCCTGCAATGTGATCCGCACCTGGCCCGCCGCCGAGTGACGACGAATGTTCTCCAGCGCCTCTTCGGCAATGCGCAGCAAGCCCATTTCGACCCGGGCCGAGAGACGGCCGCGCGGGCTCTCGGTGGCGAACTCGGTCTCGATGCCACTCTCGTCGACGAACCGCTGAGCGAGTCTCCGCAACGCGTCGGGAAGGTCCACCTCTTGCAGGCGGGCCGCACGCAGGTCGAGCACCGATCGTCGCGCTTCCTCCAGATTCGCTCGCGTTAAATTCTAGCGCACGCCGCACCTTCCCCGCCGCTTTATCCGGATTGGCCGGCAGATAGGCGTCGGCCAGGTCGAGCTGCAGCGAGATGGCGGTCAGCCCCTGCGCCAGTCCATCATGAATCTCCTGCGCCAGGCGCCCGCGCTCTTCCGCGACTGCGAGCCCCTGCGAACGGGCGTAGAGGCTCGCGTTTTCAACCGCGAGCGCGGCTGAATCGGCCACACCCTGAGCCAGCCGGATCTGATCCTCGGTGAACATCCCCTGCGTGTCACTGGCGGCGACCAGCGCCATGCCCAGGACCTGCCCGCGTGCGGCCAGCGGCACCATGAGCGCGGGCATATCGCCCACGGCCTCGCGCAGCGCCGTACCCGCCTCGGCCTCTTCGCGGCAACAGCAGCAGACGACTGGTTCCTGCTTGTCGAGCATGCGGCGGATAACCTGACTGTGGTCGATCGGAAGCGAGACGCCGTTGAAGGGAACCGGACCGTCCATGGGCCGGTCGTCGACGACCGATACGGCCGGGATGAAATCGCGCGATTCGTCGTCGAGCAAATAGATGGTGCAGGTGGCCGCGCTGGCCGCCTCCGCAATGCCGGCTGCGAGGCGCTCGAGCACCTCATCGAGGATGAGCGAGGATCCTGCCGCCCGCGTCGTGCTCAGCATCAGCGCCAGCGCCCGGCTGCGGTGACGTTCTTCGTCCAGCAGGCGAACGTTCTCGAGTGCGATCGAAATTTGATCGGAAATCGTAACGAGGGTGGTCAGGTCGTGGTGGTCGAACGAAAAGTGCTCCGGGCTCTGAACATCGAGGACGCCAACAACGTCGCCGTCACGCATGATCGGGACGGCCAGCTCTGAATGAGTCGTTGCCGTCTCCGGCGTTTCGAAATAGCGCTGGTCCTTGGCGACGTCCCCCACCAGGGCCGGCTCGGCAGTGGCCGCAACCGCGCCCACAATCCCCACCTGCCCGATCGGAATGCGAAGCTCGTGCAGGACAGATCCGTGGAGGTGGGGGGAATGCGCTCGCAACTGGAGCGTTGGTGACGCGGGATCGCGCAAGAAGACGGCGACAAAGCTGTAGCCGAATGACTCGTGAACAAGATCGGCGGCCGTGCGCAGGATCTCGCCGGTGTCATGCAGGGCGACGATGCGATGCGCGAATTCGTTGAGCGCGGCCAGTTGGCGGACCCGCTTCCGCTCGACCTCGATGAGGCGGCTGTTCTCCAGCGCGACGGCAGTCTGGCGGGCGACAGCCGACACCAGTTCGATTTCCTCTTCGTCAAACGGCATCAGCGGGCAGAAGAGGGCAATGACCCCGATCGTCTGACCGTTCTGCACCATTGGCGCCGCGAGAAACGAGACCTGCTCCCCCAGCTTGGACATCGGGTCCGGCGCGAGACCGTGCGCGATACAGGCGGCCGCGTAGTCCGGGACCGCCAACGCCTGCTGCGTCTCGGCGACGATCCGGATCAGGCCGGCCTGGCGAGGTTGATTCTCAAGATCAGGCCGTCGCTTGCCTTTGTAATAGACGAGATGCGGCACGATATTGCTGGTCTTGCTGTCGTAGCTGGAGATGATGAAGTGGTCGGTATCGATAACGCGTGAGCAGATGCGGTGAACTTCAGTGACGAGCTCGGGAAGGTTCGATGACGTATTCACGGCGCGAGAGATATCGGTGAGGACATTCAGCCGGGCCTGACGGTGGCGGCGCTGCTGCTCCAGTTCCTCGGCGATCTTTTGCCAGCGATCGTCACCGGGGCGTACATCGACCGACTCCAGAACCGAATTGGTGATCATCCGCACGAAGCGCCCCGCCTGGCGAATGACATCTGTCAACGGAAGTGGCAGGTCGGGAGTCTCCTCGAGGTTGATGCGCAGTGCCTCGATGAACAGACTCATCGCCACGACGGTGTCGCCGGCCATGCCGCGGGTGGGCTGAAGCGAGTTCCAGAGCCGGGCCAGACTTGCTTCCGAGCAATCATCGCCACGAATAAAACCGGAAAACGCCAGAATCGACCGTTCGCAGAGTTCGGTAAAGACCTCGTTGTCAGGCAAGCCGGTCTCTTCATGGACAAGGGACTGCCAGGTCGTCGTGATTGCCGCGCTCTTTGCCAGTATCTGCGCGGCTACCCGCTCCACGTCCACTTGCCGAAGATTGCTCGCCATGCTTTTTACTACCCACCTAGACGCTCAAATGCCTGCGAACGATCGGCCCGTCTGGTCGGCCGTTGTATTCAGTATGTGGTATGACCATTATGCATAGCATCAGCCCTGAGCACAGTTCGTGGCTGTCCAACAGTACAGGCTAAGTATCTGTTAAGCGCACGAAACTCGTCAAAATCCGGGACCCAACAGCAAATCTCCGGGCATTTGCGACGGGAACTGTGACAACCTCGTAACCGTCACTGCTCCATTCACGCAGATCGCGAGCCATGCGCGTGGTGGGACGGCGTGGCCATTGGGGCGTGAATGACGGGTGAACCTGGGCGTTGGGTCTCCCGGCATGCAATGTGGTGGCGGTGCACCGCCCGCCTCGGTGCAACGACCAGCCGAATTCACTTGGCCTGCGCGGTCCGACCAGACTACATCCTCCCCGTATAATCGACACCCATGATGACCGGCAAGATCTTCTTCGTGCGCCACGGCGAGAGCCAGGCCAACACCAAACGGATCGTCTCCAACAGGGTCTCCGACGTTGCGCCGCTTACCGATCTGGGACGGCGGCAGGCGCTCCAAGTGCGCGAAGTTCTGCGTGAGCGAGGCACCATCACGACGATCTACACCAGCCCGATACAACGTGCGAGAGAAACGGCTGAAATCCTCGCAAACCGTGACAACATCCGAGTGATTATTGCAGACGGGTTACGGGAACCGTTTTGCGGGGAGATCGAAGGGCGTGGAGACCCTGAAGCCTGGCGCCTTCACGCCGAACAAGAGCACCAATGGCGAATCGGGAATCACGATCACCGGATCCCTGGAGGAGAGAGCCTCAGCGACGTTGCCGCGCCGGTTCATGCCGTTCATGCAGAGAATGCTCTCAGAGCGCGGTGATGAACAAGGAGACGTTCTCATCGTGAGCCACGGGAGCATCCTGACGCACATGCTGCCGCGCATGCTCAGCAACGTTCGCCCTGATGTTGTTCGTGATCATCCATTGCGAAGCTGCGCGGTCGTTGTTGCAATTCAGACGAACGTTGGGCTCGAATGTTTGGAGTGGGACGGAGCGCGCATTGACGGTGGCACTTTGATAACTGCGCTAGTTGAGAGGGGAAGCTTCCCCGTACTACTTACCTTTAATCAGCCCCAGCGCTGGCGATGTACTTGAAGGTGGAGGTTGATTGGGATTCATCCTTCTCTTCACCCCACGCACCTCGCTTGATTGTCGTGAAGACGGCTGGCATCTGACCTAGACGGCGTATGGCAATCCAGGATATAAACTCTGGTAGACTGAACGTATAGTACGGATGTTCGAGCGAGCGGAGATCGCCAATGAGGTCAATCGAATTGTTTACTGGCGCCGGTGGCCTCGCCTTGGGTATTCATCTTGCTGGATTCCACCATCTTGCCGTACTTGAGCGCGACCATGACGCTTGTAATACGCTTCGGTTGAACAGCCAACGGCAGACGATCCTTGATGTTCATTGGAATGTCAAGGAATGCGATGTTCATTGTTTCGACTACTCTGAGTTTTCTCAAGACATTGAACTTCTAGCTGGCGGAGCACCGTGTCAACCTTTCAGCCTCGGCGGAAAGCACGCCGGACAGGCAGATTCCCGAAACCTGTTTCCGGAAGTTTTTCGCGCGGTACGCGAACTAAAGCCAAAGGCTTTCTTGCTTGAGAACGTCAAAGGTCTAACTCGCGAAGCCTTCCGCCCCTATTTCGAGTACATCTTGCTTCAGTCCGAACTCCCGCATGTCGCTCACTTTACTGGAGAGGGGTGGCAAGAACACAAGAGTCGATTACTTGCGCTCAGAGCTGCGGGCCGTCGAGTGATCGAAGTTTCAGAACACCGATATGACGTGAAACGGCTTGTCGTCGACGTGGCAGATTATGGCGTCCCGCAAAGGCGACACCGGGTTTTCATCGTTGGCTTCCGCCACGATCTCGGCGTGAACTGGAATTTCCCGAAGGCAACGCGGTCGCAGGATGCGCTCCTGTATGCTCAGTATGTTGACGGTTCGTACTGGGCTGAACATGACTTACCCACGCCGAGAGTGCCGGAGAATATTGAGAAGCGGGTGTCAGCGCTGTCTCAGATGCCTAAGCCCAAACTGGCGCGATGGAGAACAGTAAGGGACGCGATAGGAGGCTTGCCCGAGCCAACTGACTTTGACCCCTCGCCGTCGGTTGCCAATCACGTCGGGATTCCTGACGCACGCAGCTACAAGGGGCACACCGGCAGTCCTTGGGATTGGCCGGCCAAGGCGATAAAGGCTGGCGACCATGGGAACCCTGGTGGCGAGAACATGTTGCGCCGAGATGACGGGTCTGTCCGCTACTTCACAGTGAGAGAACTCGCGAGAATTCAAACTTTCCCCGATGAGTGGTCTTTCACGGGCTCATGGTCAGAAAGCCGGCGCCAACTGGGAAACGCGGTTCCCGTGAAAATGGCCCAACTTCTTGCGGAGCGCGTATCGCGTGCGCTTACAATGGAACCCACGGAAGTCGTAAGAGACCCGACCTAGCAGCAAATTTCGCTTCTTCGATGAAGCTCTCAAGCACTGAGTCCAAATCTTGGAAGACCGGAACGGCGCTGAAGTGTTCCTGTAGTTCCGTGCTGATCTGTGTCGGCGACTTCGCATCCTGTAAAGTTGGATTTCCAGCCCAACTGCGACCTGGGTGGAATGTGTCCCATGGCGACCTCTTATTAGCTCGCGTACCAGCGCTATCCCCATGTTTTCCAATCCCATAAAGAACGTTCGTTTCGTTGTTCCAAATCGGGCGAAATAGATGAATGAGGTAGTCCTCTGCCGCTGTCTCCCAGCCACTTTGAACCACAAGCGAGCGAAACTCGAAGTCCTTAATATCAAGCGTCATTGTTGCGCGCTCAATGTTCTTTCGGTGTTCGTCAAGCCTCCTGACCAGTTGATCTCCCTGTTCTCTCGCTGTGCGGGCATTTGAAACCCTTGGGCTAGCCTGACCTACGTAGATTGGTGTCTCCGAGTTGGACACAGGCAAATAGGCTGGGAAATTGCCGATGTAGTAGATTGAGTAGACTCCTGAGCCATAAAACCGATCAGTCGCAACATTCGAGAGTGGGCGCCGAGCCTGCGCGACAAGGGCCAGCGCAACGAAACGTCCAATAACTTTAGGATTGCTCGGATCAAAAACGGACGTGGGCTGGCGGATAGGGTCAATCTGATTGAGTAGACCGGCGAGATTGTCAATCACTTCGCGTAGGTCAGCTTCGAGACGGCGGCGGCGTTGATTACTCAGTGACCCGTTCGCGGTCGTTTGGACCAAGTCCGCGAGCGCTTGCTTCAATTCCTCAATACTTGCGGTCGGGTCCCCAGATTTTGCCATTCCCAGACTCCCCTCTCAAATTGGCAGTATAGTTGTTTGGACCGTTTCGACAACACTGAGAGCGATCGCATGCCCAAAGATCCACTTTCGAAAGCTGAGCGTTCTGAGCGCATGGCGCGAGTACGTGGCAGCGGAAATCGCTCCACGGAAGGGAAGGTCGAAGCCGCGCTGGCTGCCGCAGAGATTGCAGGATGGGAAAAACATCCGAGAAGAATCCCTGGGAAGCCTGACTTCTATTTCCCCGACCAGCGGCTAGCAATGTTCGTCCATGGATGCTTTTGGCATGCTTGTCCAAAGTGCAATCGGCGCATGCCGGTGGCGAGAGCCGAGTTTTGGCGGAGCAAGATCGAAGGCAACCGGAAACGAGATATGCGCGTCCGTCGCCAATTGTGGGCGGAAGGTTATCATGTGATTCGAATTTGGGAACACGATCTCAAGTACGATCGATGGTTCAAGCGTCTCACCGCGAAGCTGTGGATGTTGCGGAGAGTTTGAAGCTTCGAAGGACACACGTGACATGGCTGACGAATACGAACGCCTCTTGGCGGAGTACCGCTCCGAATCAGCGCAACTAGCAGAACTGCTAATGAAGGCTAAGGACCACCATCGAAAAGCGGTCGAACTTGGAGTCTTGTGGCTTCGCCGTCGCGACGATTCGCTGGCCTATGAATGGCTCCACGAGCATGGTTTCGGCATATTCGCCAATGATGACGGTCGAATGAAGATCATCGCCGAAGTCGGCACGCTCACATCAGTACAGGTCGACTACAACAAGATTCGGCGAGATCTCGGGAGGCTCGACTATGGGATCACCAAGCATCCCGGGGTGCGAGCCTATTTCTTCGTGGACTCCGCGAAATATTGGGCGACCGCTCTGAGTGAGAGGGCGAAGCTTGCAAACGAGGAGCTAGAGAATGCGATGCGCATAGAAATCATCGATCTGACGGACTCTCAGTCATGGGAGTAATCTCTCTACGGTCCACCCTCCGCAGCGTTACGACGATCGGCTGTGCTTCTGTTCCCGCAATCTCTGTCCGCTCCGTATAGCCTCTGGCTCTTGCCGAGCGTCTTCAGCACGAACTGAATCGCCCATTGCTCGCCGTGTTCGACGGCTTCGAACAGCTTCGACTCCGCACGGTCTAACGTCGCGTTGCGCGCCTCGTCCAGCGCTTGGGCGACGGTCTTCGACTTCTTCAGCCGGGTGTATATCATCGCTGGAGAGACGCCCAAAATCTCGCCTACCTCGACGGCGCAGGCGCGAAGCAGTATGAAGCCGTCCAGGCTTTCGTTGCACAGAGGGTTCATGGCACACGAAAAACCCGCGTCACACTGACTTTTCAGCGTGGCGCGGGTTGATTTCAGCCTCAGGTAAATCCTAGTCCGCGACTACGGCTGCTTCCGTCGCCAGCTTGCGCCGCCGTCGCTCGATGAGGGCAGCCGAGGGCGCCTTGACGTTCCAGACGAGGCCCACGCGTCGCAGCAGGCGGATGATGATCGCGGTGAGATCGAACTGACGCCAGGTCATGCCATGGTAGGCCATGGCTGGGAACGCGTGGTGGTTGTGATGCCAGCCTTCACCAAAGGCCAGCAGCCCGACCAGCCAGTTGTTCCGGCTCTGATCTTTGATGTCGAACGGCCGATCACCAAACGTGTGGCAGATCGAATTCACCGCCCAGGTGACGTGGTTCACCACCGCGATGCGTACCAAACCGCCCCACAGCAGTCCCTGCCAGCCGGCGATCAGGTACGGAATGAGCAGCCCCAGCGCGACCCAGAGCAAGAACGAGCGATCGATGGCAACGATCAGACGATCGCTGAGCAGGCGCTTGGCGTAGCGGTCGCGATCGGCCGGTGGGGCGGAGAATATCCAGCCGACGTGCGCATGAATGAACCCCTCGACCGGTGAGTGGGGATCGCCCTCCTGGTCTGAGAACGCATGGTGTTTCAGATGATTCGCGGCCCAGTCAATAGCCCGTCCTTGAACGGCCATCGACGCCAGAATCAGGGCAATCGCGCGGACGACGGGTCCGGTTTCGAAGCTGCGGTGCGTCAGCATGCGGTGATAGCCGAACGTGACTCCAACTCCAGTCGCCACATAGAGGACCAGGAAGAGTGTGAGTTCTCGCCATCCGATCATCTGGTTCCAGAGGCTCACCATGGCATAGACGGTGGCGACCAATGGTCCAGCGACGAATACAAGCAGGATGCCCTGCCGGAAATACCGATCCAATGCCATGTAGGTCCGTTTCCTCTCAATGGAGATATCGCGCCGCGCGGATCATCCGCGACGGCGCGACAAATAGGCTAACGGTGGTGGTTAGGCGACAGCCCGCTGCG
The DNA here is from genome assembly GCA_963728335.1 of uncultured Chloroflexia bacterium. Taxonomy (GTDB): domain Bacteria; phylum Chloroflexota; class Chloroflexia; order Thermomicrobiales; family Thermomicrobiaceae; genus CALAGB01. The sequence goes on along the minus strand of CAVSJP010000001.1, from coordinate 38,703 downwards.
TCCGGCGCGAGCGATGGCAGTCGGAGCAGTAAACCGGACGATTCGGATTGGGGCGGAATGGGACCTCATCCTGCTTGCCGCAAGAGGAGCAGACGATCGCTGTGCGATCACCCATCGATGTTGCGGCGCGGCTGCTTCGCTCCGGGCGCGGAGCGCGCCGGGACGGCCCCTCGACGGCACGCGGTTTCCGCTCAGCGGGTGGCGAGTCGTCGCTGAGAGCCGCTTCGGCTCCGACCCAGGCAGTGCGGGGAATCCGACCACCGAGCGAGCGGTCGAGGATGCGCCACTTGGCCATGTCACCCGGGGCCAGGAGCGTGATCGCGCGTCCCTGGCGACCCATGCGGCCGGTGCGACCGACCCGGTGAGTCATCAGTTCGGGCGATTCCGGCAGTTCCAGGTTGATGACCTGATCGACCGAGGTGATGTCGAGCCCGCGGGCGGCGACGTTGGTCGCGACCAGAATCTGCACGTCGCCATCACGGAATTGCTGCATGACCCGGTCACGCGCGTTCTGCGACAGGTTGCCCTGAAGCGCGCCGACCGGATAGCCATCCTGCTCCAGCTTGCGTGCCAATTTCTTGACACCGTGCTTGGTGCGCCCGAAGACAATGATCGAGCCCTCGCCACGCAGATCGAGCAGGTCACGCAGCGGTGTGATCTTGTCGTCGGTGGGAAGGTCGTAGGCGACGTGCTCGATCGCCGGCGCGTCCTCTGGGCGGCGGTCGATCACGACCAGCTCCGGCTGGCGCAGGTGTTTGCCTGCGGTTTCGCTCACCCACTCCGGCACCGTGGCCGAGAAGAGAGCCGTTTGCCGCTCACGCGGCGTGCGCGCCAGGATGCGCTCGACGTCCGGCGCGAAGCCCCGGTCAAGCATCTCATCCGCTTCGTCCAGCACCAGGAAGCGGACCTGGTTCAGCTTCAGTTCGCCACGGTTGATGAGGTCGAGCACGCGACCCGGCGTGCCGATCACGACCTGTGATCCTCGGCGCAGCCCCGCGATCTGCGGTCCGGCGGCGCGCCCACCGAAGACCAGCGTCGAGCGGATTGAACCAGGATTGATATCGCTAAGTACCTGATCGATCTGAACGGCCAGCTCACGCGTTGGTGTCAGAACCAGCACCTGCACTGCCCGCTGCGCTGGTTCGATCACTTCGACGGCTGGGATGAGGAACGCGAGCGTCTTGCCCGACCCGGTGCGGGCCTGGCCGATGACATCGCGTCCGTTGAGCAGGAGCGGAAGCGTGGCCGTCTGAATCGGCGTCGGCTCGGTGATGTCGATGCGCGAGAGCGCGTCGATCGTCGCCTGGCTGATGGGCAGGTCAACAAATGACCTGGCGACGTTCACCTGGCCGGAAGGACGTTGAGTTTGTGTCAGAGACAAGAAGAACCCTCTCGAATGCGCGGCGATATATGTCACCAAGGGAACCGTCGAGCTGGCTAGTACGGCTCGACGACCCCTCGCCGCGGTGGGAGGGCACATTGGCGTACTACATGCACGAGAGACGCTCTCGCGCATCCCTAAGGTCCTATGAGTATATCAGAATCGGGCCATCACCTGTCGTTCGGACCCGCGTAAGACTTCGGTAACAACTCCGTAACGGCCGGGCAAGATCGTCTCGGTACCGTCATTTGTAGTGCATTGCCTGCGGGTAATCACGCGGCGACGACGAACGAGTGAAGGGCCATCACCCCATGCTTCCCGGCCTCGACCGATTCCAAACATCACCGCCTCTCGAGGTTCCCCCGGATCTGCGGATCGTCGTCGTCGTTCCCGCGCTTAACGAAGCCGACTCGATCGATCGCGTCGTCCACGGGCTGCTGGAACAGCGCTCCGTGCCGCTGCATCGCGTGATCGTGGTGGACAACGGGTCGACCGACGCCACGGGCACGCTCGCTCGTGCTGCCGGCGCCGATGTGGTGCGGGAGGAGCGACGCGGCTACGGAGCCGCCTGCCGGGCGGGCGTGCTGGCGGCCGGCGATGCCGACATCGTGGTCCTGATGGATGGCGACGCGGCGGACGATCCGGCGGACCTGGCGCGTATCGTCGAGCCGCTGATCTGGAACGAGGCGGACCTGGTCGTGGGCTCGCGCGTGCTCGGCAGTGTCGAGCCCGGCGCGATGACGGCGCAGCAGGTTGCGGGTAACCGCCTGACCGGCTGGCTGATTCGACGGATCTATGGCCTGAACGTCTCCGATCTCGGTCCGTTCCGCGCTATCCGGCGGCGCGACCTGCTGCGGCTCGACATGCATGAACTGACCTACGGTTGGTCCACCGAGATGGTGGTCAAGGCCGCGCGGGCCGGCTATCGCTACCGCGAGGTGCCGGTTTGCTATCACCGGCGCATTGGCCGGTCCAAAGTCGGCGGCACCGTGCGCGGCAGCCTGCGAGCGGGACGCTCGATCCTCGGGACCACGCTGCGCTACAGTCACTGGTCGCCAGAAGACGCCGGACCCGACGCCTCCCGGTTGGAGCGTGCACGATGAGCGAGCGTCTCTTCATCGCGGCCCGTGCTCCGCGCCCCGGCTTCACCAAGACCCGGCTGGGTCACGCGATCGGTCACGACGCGGCGGCCAGGGTCTATCGCGCCTTCCTGACTGACCTGGGCGCACGCTTCGGCTCCGCTCCGTTCGACGTCGGCTGGTACGTCACGCCGCCCGCTGCCTGGCCCGAAATTCGACCCTGCCTGCCAGGCCATATCTCCACCACCATCGTGCTGCCACAACCGGAGGGCGACTGGGCCGCGCGGCAGCGAACGCTCTTCGCGGGCATGGCGGCGCGCGGCGAGCGTCGCACTGTCCTGATCGCGTCCGACTCGCCGCACCTGCCGGTCTCGATCGTTGCCAACGCCTTCGATCTGCTGCGCGAGCGGGACCTCGTCCTCGGCCCGGTCCTCGATGGCGGCTACTACCTGATCGGGATGCGATCTCCCCATGTCGCCTCCGTGCTGGACAACGTCCAGATGAGCACTGGGGATGTGCTCGAGCAATTGATCGACCGGGCAGCTGAGCTCGGTTTCACCACCGGTCTGGTCGAGCCGACCTTCGACGTCGATGTGGTCGATGATCTCGCACGGCTGCGGGATGTTGTTCAGCGTCACGACGATCTCCCCGCCACGCACGCGGCCTTGCACACGCTCGGGCTCCTGCGCGAGCGTGCCGTGGTCGACCTCGTCGCGGTTGGAAGCGAGGTTGCAAAGTGAGCAGTCTTGGATGCTGGACGCGACGTATCGGCATCGGCCTGATGGTGGGCCTGGTCGGCGGTCTGGTGATGACGGCGGTGATGGCGCTGCTGCGCTTTGGTCCGGGTATCTCACCGCCCGCCGAGCTACTGGGCGACCGGATCGTGCCAACCCTCGACGTGCGCCACTTCATCGACCTGATCATCAAGTACGGCGGTCCGAACCAGCTCAAACAGATCCCAATCAAGGCGACTATCGCTGGTCAACTGGCGGTCGGCGCGCTGGTCGGCGTGCTCTACGCTGTCGTCGTCAGAGAGGGAAAGGACCAGCGGCTCGTTCGCGTGGCGGGGCTAACGCTCAGCCGTCGCGGCATCCTGCTGGCAACCGGTCTCGTCGGCGCCATCTGGCTCGCCACGATCATCGCACTCTGGCCGGTGCTGCAGTCGAACTACCGTGGCCTGCCACCCATGCCCGCCCGGATCGTGACGTTGCTCGGAACGCTCTTCGACTACGTGACCTTTGGCCTCACGCTCGTGCTCGGCTATCACGCGTTGGCGGGGCCGTTTCCGTACTCCGAAGCGGCCGTTTCCGACGACGCCCCGCGCATCGGACGGCGAACGCTGGTGGTTGGTGGTCTGGGCGTCGCTGCCGCCGCCTCCGGAGCGGGACTGATTCGCGCGCTCTACAAACGGGCTGCCTTCTCTTACGACGGCACGCGCTATCACGCGGCCGACGCGGACTACATTGTCCCGGCCGATCGCTTCTACGCCGTGACCAAGAACCTGATCGATCCGGTGGTCGAACCATCCCTCTGGCGGCTCGAACTTGGCGGGCTGGTCGACCACCCGCGCAGCTACAGCGTCGATGATCTGACCGCGCTCACCTCGGTCGAGCAGGACACGACGCTGGAATGCATCAGTAACGGCGTCGGTGACGGCCTGATGAGCAACGCGCGCTGGACCGGCGTGCCGATGCGCGATCTGCTGAATACCGCCGGGCTCAAACCGGGGATCAAGCGCGTCTTGTTCCGGGCCGTCGACGGCTACACCGACACCATCCCGCTCGACAAGGCGCTGGAGCCGACGACCCTGGTCGCCTATCGCATGAATGGCCAGCCGTTGCCGCATCATCACGGCTACCCGGTGCGCATCATCGTCCCCGGCCGTTTCGGCGAGAAGAACGTCAAGTGGGTCACGCGCATCGAGCCGGTCGGCGAGGAGATCAAGGGCTACTACGAGAGCCAGGGCTGGGGACCGACCTTCATCCCGGCCACCGCGTCCCGCTTCGACTTCCCCTTCAACAACCAGACATTAAGCCGCTCAGCCGATCTGCCGGTGCGCACACGCGGCGTCGCGTTCGCCGGCAATCGGGGCATCAGCAAGGTCGAGGTCAGCTTCGACGACGGACACAGTTGGAACGTCGCTCAGCTCGACCCACGCGGTACGGATCTGACCTGGCATCTCTGGCACCTTGACTGGTCGCCACAACAGACGGGCGATTACCGGCTGTGGGTGCGCGCCACGGACGGCACGGGCGCGACGCAGTCGCAAGAGCACTACGACATCGTGCCGGATGGCGCGTCCGGATTTCACCGCATCACGGTGCACATCACCTAGGCGCGACGAATGAAATCGGGGGACAGACATGCGTAACCGGAGAGCACTCGTTACGGGCGGCGCGGGACTGATCGGCTCGCATCTGGTCGACCTACTGCTGCGCGAAGGATGGTCGGTGCGGATTCTCGACAACCTCGAGCCGCAGACTCACCCGCATGGCCGTCCAGCCTGGGTTCCGGTCGAGATCGACTTCCGGCAGGCCGACATCCGTGACCCGGATGCGGTCCGCTCGGCACTGGAAGGGATCGACGTCGTCTTTCACCAGGCGGCCTATGGCGGCTACATGCCTGAGATCGCGAAGTACGTCGAGGTCAACAGTCTCGGCACGGCCAGACTCCTCGAGATCATTCGCGACGATCGCCTGCCGGTCGAGAAGGTCGTCGTCGCCTCGTCGCAGGTCGTCTATCCGGAAGGCGCGGTGATCTGCTCCGAGCACGGACTCGTCTACCCGGAAGCGCGCCCACTCCAGCGGCTGGCGCGCGGCGATTTCGCGGTGACCTGCCCAGTCTGCGGAATGGCTTCTGTGCCTACGTCGACCCCGGAATCGGCACCCCTCTCGCCCGGGACCGTCTACGCCATCACCAAGCTCGATCAGGAGCGCCTGGTCCTCGGACTGGAGCAGCCAGACCGGCATTCCGGCGGTTGCGCTCCGCTATGCCTGCACCTACGGACCGCGCCAATCTCTCTTCAACCCCTACACCGGTGTCATCGCCATCTTCGCCGCGCGCATGCTTAACGGTCTGCCGCCGGTGATCTACGAGGACGGCCTACAGGAGCGGGACTTCTGCTTCGTCGAGGACATAGCACGAGCCAATCTGGTAGCGGCCACCACGCGACGAGCTCGACGGGCGGGCCGTCAACGTCGGGAGTGGCCGTGGAACGACGATCCTCGGCCTGTCGCAGATGATCGCGAACCAGCTCGGTGTCGATGCGCGCGCCGTTGCTGCGTGGTGAGTTCCGTCCCGGCGAGATCCGCCGACTGGTCGCCGACAGCAGCCTGATGCGCTCGACCGGCTGGCAGCCGCTCGTCTCGCTCGAAGACGGCATCGCGCGCTATCTGGACTGGGTCCGCCAGCAGGGTGACGTGCGCGACTATTTCAGCGCGGCCGAAGCACGCCTGCGCCGCAATGGGATCGTCCAGCCGGTTGCCGCCATGACTGTGAGCGGCGCCCGGTGATCGGCGTTCTCGGGACTACCCGCGGCTGGCCTCGGAATCTCATGAGCGCGACTGAGGCCCATTCGCCTCGAGCGGCCCATTCGTCGAGACCTGATCGACATGGTCATCCTGCTCCTGCTTGGGGTTGGTCTCGTCGTCAGTGCCGCCTTCCTGCCGCGCGCCCACGACTTCGTCAAGCACCCGCAACGCTTCGTCGTCATCGAGTCGGTGCAGTTCGTCTTCTTCCTGCTCGGCAGTGTCTGGGTGCTCTGGCGCCGTCCAAGCGCGCGCTGGGTGCTGCCTGTCATCGTGCTGGCGGCGCTGGGAGCGCGGCTAGTCCTCACCACCGGCACGCCCTACGCGTCGTCCGACCTCTACCGCTACGTCTGGGACGGCAAAGTCCAGGCGCACGGCATCAATCCCTATCGCTTCGCTCCACAGGATGAGCGCGCTTTCGTCGCTCCGCGACAGTGCGATCTATCCCTTCATGAACCGCCGCTGGGTGCCGACGATCTACCCGCCGGTGGCCCAGTTCGTCTTTCTCCGGGCTCTACCTGGTACACCCGAACAGCATCGACTGGACGCGCGTCGCGTTCAGCCTGTTCGACGTGGGTGCGATCCTGCTCATCGCCCTGGCGCTGACGACGGACCGGCTCGCGACCGGAACGAGCCATCCTCTACGCGTGGCATCCGCTGGCGATCTTCGAAATCGGCAGCAGCGGGCACCTCGACGTCGTTGCGGTCCTGCTGATACTGGTGGCGCTGCACGCTCGCCTCTCGCGGCGGCCGGTCTTGACTGGTGCGGGCATCGCCGCCGCGGCCCTGGTGAAGTACTACGCATTGGTGGCTGCTCCAGCCCTGTTGACCGGGCGATGGCGTCAGGATCTGAAGACGGGGCGCCGGGTTCGTGGGAACGACGGCGCTCGCCTATCTCCCCTACCTCGGTGTCGGGCGAAAGGTCGCTGGGTTTCTGCCAGGTTACGTCAAGGAAGAAGGCTTCGCCTCCGGTGGCCGCTTCTATCTGCTCGACCGGATTGGCGAGTGGGGGCACCGGCTAAGCTGGCAGATTCCCGAGACGTTCCTTCAGCACCGTCTCAACGCGGTGCATCTCTACGATCTGGCGCTGCTGGTCGTCATGGGCCTGCTGGCACTCTGGATCTGGCGTCGGACCGCGTCGTCCGACCAGGAAATTCCGCGACGGGTGCTCCTCCTCTACCTGACCCTGTTGGTCCTCTCGACGCCGAGCTACCCCTGGTACGCCCTGCTGGCGCTCGGTTTCTTGCCTATGGCTGGTCGACGCCTGCTACTCGCGACCCTCTACGCCTCGGGGACCGCGCTGCTGCTCTATCTCCAGTGGTGGTGGCCGGGGATGCCGCATTGGCCGCTGCGCGTGGTCTACGGCGGCAGCGCGCTCGCGCTCGGACTGGTTGCCCTCTCATATCTTCTGGCTCGGACGCCATGGCGGAGGCTGATCACGCTGCCCCGCTGGAGTTCAGCCGTGCGATCTGGACAGGAGGTTTAGCCGAGTGGTTCAACGGAGCGCGCCAATTCGCCAGGTCGTTAGCGCCGACGCGCACGAGGCCTCGAGCCTCTTCGACTGCTTTCCCGGGATCTACGCATTCTGGCGCGAGCGGCTCTTTCGCGACGACACGGAGCGCATCGTCACGTCGCTGTGGCCGGGTGGGTCGCCGTCGGCCGGGTCAACGGTGGTTGAGCTCGGCTGTGGTCCCGGCTTCTATGCGCGCGCCCTGGCTGCACGCTTCCCAGCGCTCGATCTGGTCGGGATCGACCGCTCCAGGCCGTTGCTCGACCTGGCGGAGCGACGAGCCGGCTCGGCGGGGCTGTCGAACTGCCGCTTCGAGTGGGGCGACGCGCAGGCGATCGGGCGCGCCAGCGACAGCGTTGACGCCGTCATTGCCTCCCGCCTGATCACGATTCTGCCGGAACCGGAGCGCGCCATTCGCGAGATCCACCGCGTCCTGCGACCGGGCGGCGCGTGCTTTATCGCCGAACCCCGCCCACACCCGCTGGCCCACCTGCCGCTCGAGCTACTCTGGGCGGCAGCCGGGCTCGCGCGCATCGGTCGTGATACCGGGGTCCGCTACCGTGAGCCGGTCGCGCCCGCGCTGCTGCAGCCGGATGAGTTCGCCGGACTAATGGCCGCATCTCCGTGGCGCGACCGGCATCTTTCGTCCGATCGGCGCTATCAGTACGCCGTTTGCGTCAAGCGGTGATCCGTTCCGGCCGGTATCCACGTGTACGAATGACAGAACCGGTCCTTGAGCTCTCCGTTGTAGTTATGGAATGATCGATCGCGGTCCGCCAGCGTGGTACCGGTGCGGAATCGGCCGGAATTGCGCTCCCGAAACTACGCGGGCCGTCTTGAATTGCGGAATTGCCGGACTGCTCGATCGTGAAAAAACTCATACTCCTCGCCGTCGCGGTGCTTATCTCCGTCAGCTTCTTACCGGTGCGCAAATCGGATACACCAGGCTTTGCGAATCCACTGTTCGAGCAGCTCTGGGCCTCTCAGACGGCCGCCGCCGGAAGCGTCGACCTCTGGGGGAGTGAGCCACTCCTCTGGCGCGCCGAGCCGTATGCCGACGCTCCCGATGGCCGCCGCGTCGTTCAGTACTTCGACCGCGGCCGTATGGAATTGACTCCCGCGGCGAATGGCGGCACTGAAGTCACTCAGGGACTCCTGGCCCTCGAACTCACCACCGGCCAGATCCGCCTTGGATCCAAGTTGCTCCAGTATCAGGATCCGCCCGCCGTCGCCATCGACAGTGGCGAGACCAATTCGTCCGTCGCGACCTATGCCGGGCTCTCCACTGTCGTCCAGACGCGTGCGTCCGACGTCGCGCCGCAGAACGCTGAGATCGACTCGTGGATCGACGCGGCCGGAACGGTCACGCATGCTGCTCCGCCGGTCCCGGTCTGGGCGGCGCAATACGTCACGGATACGGGGCACAACCTGCCGAACGTCTTCACCGCCTACTTCGATCGCCAGGCATTCGGTCAGATGACCTGGGTTGAGGCGCTCGGCTATCCGATCAGCGAACCGTACTGGACGACGTACCGCCGCGGCGGCGATGCGCTCCCGTCGTTGATCCAGGTCTTCGAGCGGCGGATTCTGGTCTACACCCCGTCGCTGCCCTCGGATCAGCAGTTCACGCTGGCAAACGTCGGCCGTCACTACTATCGCTGGCGCTACGGCCAGGACGCACCGCGCCAGCTGCCAACGCCGATGGCGGGCGATACCACAGCGCTGCTGAATGTGACCGTGCCGGACGGCTTCCAGGTAGGTATCTACGCTCAGCATCTGGGGTCACCGGTCGGACTCGCGATTGGTCCGAGCGGGAACCTCTGGATCGCGACCGAACAGGGACAGATCCTGAAAGTCAGCTCCACAACGAATGGCGGAGCGGCTGGTAAAACGGTCGTCTTCGCCGAAGACCTGCCGAACCCGCGTGGCATCTCCGTCTATCAAGATTCGGTCTATGTTCCGGTCGATGACGGCGTGATTCGCCTGCGTGATACCAATGGTGACGGCCGGGCCGACGAGCGTCTCTACGTGACCAAAAACATCGAGCCCGCCGCCGGTTCGCTCGGCTCGCCGTCCGTCAGCCCGTCGGGTGAGGTCTATGTCACCGGCCGATTGCTCCCCTCCGGATCGAGCCGGGTCATCTCGGCGATCGCGCAGAGTGGCGACGTCAGCACGGCCACGCAATCGCTTACCAAGCCAGGTCCGATCCTGATCAAGAATGGGCGCCTCTACGCGATCGACCAGCGGCCAGACGGCAACTCGTCCCTCTACAGTCTTTCGCTCCTCGGTAACGGCACCGCCGGACCACCCGACGGACCGCTTGCCCAGTTCTCGAACGGCCTGACCGTCAACCATTTCCTGATCGTCGACAGCGGGCTTTGGTCGAACCTGCCGGATGGGACGATCCTGGCGGCGGTTACCGATGGTAATAGCGGCAAGATCGTCAGCCTCACACCCAAGGCGGACGGCAGCCTACCGGACGTGGTCGATTTCTCGACTGGCTACGCGCAGCCGGTCGACATGGCGATTGGTCTGGACGGCTCCCTCTACGTGGCCGACGCCACGAATCAGCAAGTGCTGAAGATCGTTCCCTCGAAACGGTCGAATCCGTAGCGCTGACACCAGCCGCTGCAACACCCCGTTCAGGGTCACCCGACGATCCTCTCCCCCACACAGGTTGTGTCTCCATGCCGATCATGGACAGGTACTTGCGATTTCGATGTGCGAAATCTAGACTGACTCTGCCGAACCTGAAGCGAGTACGAGAAGCGTAACAGGCCGCTGGCCAGCCGGTGATTCGCGTCGGTGGAGACACGTACGCGGACATGCAGTTGCTCCAGCCCACGACGGTGGGCCGGTGGTGAACGTGGGGGGAGATGTTCGAGACGCGTCACCTGAGGCGACGATCGTGACCGATCGAATCAAGGATTTCGACCTCTCCGTAGTCATCCCAGCGCGCAACGAAGAAGCCTATATTCGTAACGCGCTCGACTCGGTCCTGGCCCAGACATGGCCGCTCGTCCGGCTCCAGGCAGTCGTGGTCGATAACGCGTCGGTGGATGCCACCGCCGACGTCGTACGGCAGTTCGCGGACGAACATCCTGAACTCGACGTGCAGCTTGCGGTGGAGCTGCAACCTGGCACTGGTCATGCCCGAAACGTTGGGGCTCGCACCGCAACGGGCCGCTATCTCCTCTTTCTCGATGCCGACTCGCGCCTGGCGCCTGATCTTGTCCAGGCGATCCTGACCCGAGATCCCGTCTACCCGGCGGCGAGCATCAAGATCATCGCCGATGGGAACGATCGGCTGAACCGTGCCTTCTTCGACCTGCTCGAATTTGGCAAGGTGCTCTTTCGCATCCGCGCCCAGATGTTCTACTGCGAACGCCAGCTCTTTCTCGCCCACCACGGATTTGACGAGAATTTGCAGGTCGCCGAGGACAAGGAGTTCTTGCAGCGACTACTTCGTGCCGGGGTTGAGGTCGGTCATCTCAGTGAGAGCTGGATCGCGACGTCCACTCGCCGGCTCGACGCGGCTCCGTTCCGACTCGGGCTCGTCGCGACCTTCAGCCGGTGGGCGGCGGCGCAAGCTGGGATTGGACGGCGATGGCGCTATTAGACGAGAAAGACGAACGCGGCTGGTTCGACCGGTTTCCCTGGAACCTGCTGCGGCTCGGGCGCTCAGGCGGAGGACGAGCCTTCGGACCCCTGACCGTCTGGATCTGGTGGGAGAAGTACACCAACTGGCGCGAGAAGGTGCAGGAGATCGGCCCTGACCACTTTCTACGGTACGCGGTATCGCACTATGCGGGTCACGACCGGGTGCTGAAAGACGGAACCAAGCTGCGCAAGGGCGACCCGCTCATCATGCTCCACTTCAACAACCCGTACATCGCCCGCCTGATCGCCACGGATCAGTTCTCGTCCTGGAGGGCGCTGCGCATGGCCGGGCAAGATATTCACACACTGGCAGATCGCGTGGTCCGGGGAGATCTCCAGCAGGCGCGCGCACTGTATGGGGTCACGCTCTTCGCCGCGACGGGGACGCGTCTTGGCATGGAGACGCACCCGTTGCCGCATACCTTCCACGTCAAGCTCGTGCGCTACTTCATGATCGGAATGATCGCGCTCTATCACCCCAAGGGGTGGAGGCACGCCGCCAAGACCGGTGAGCATCTCTGGCCCGGCGAACTTTGGATTGGGCTGGAGACGATGAAGCAGCTGGTTGCCAAGCGCGACGCCCAGATGCAGAAGGCGTCATCGTCGGAGCCGTCAGTCGCGACCGGCGACCAGCAGACTCCCGATTGACCGGATCGACAGCCCCTGTTCCGCGATACCTTCGAGAATACGAGGCAGCGCCACGTTCGTCTGGTCCGCGCGCCCGGGCGTGCTGTAGCGATCGCTGTCGTGCAGCAGGATGATGTCCCCGGGGTCGGGTGTGCCGATTCGAGCGACGATCGAGTCCGGCGTCGCGTCGGACCGCCAGTCATCCCCCGAGCGAGACCAGAGCACCCGGTGCCAGCCGAGGCGCTCTGCTTCACGCCAGGAAGCAAGGCTGAAGATGCCGTGCGGCGCGCGGTAGAGGGTGGCTGGTCGACCGGTGGCCTGCTCGATGGTGTCTCGAGCACGGATCAGGTCCGCTCGTACCTGCCACGGCGCGAGTCGTAGGTGATGCCGGTGGGTGTAGCCGTGGATGCCGATCTCGTGTCCGGCCGCGAGTGTCTCCCGAAGCGCTTCGGGCGAGCGCTCCACCTGCTCGCCAAGCACGAAGAAGGTGGCGGTGGCGCCCCACTCCTCAAGTGTTTTCAGGACAGCCTCCGTCGAGCGATCCGGGCCGTCGTCGAAGGTGAGGGCGACCGCTCCGGCGCCGTCGACGCGTGTCAGTACGGGGAAGATCCGCCGACCGGATTGTACGCGGGCGACCGTCGGTGAGACGTGCGCCGCCGCGATAGCCAGCGTCCCGAGTGATCCTGCCAGCAGCCGCTTCCAGCAACTCATGAGCGCTTCACGCAGGTGTAGGCGGCATAGGGCCGGCGAGGGCGGCTGCTCACGTCCTGAATTTCGAACCCGGTCCGCGCAAGCATTGGCTCCAGCAGCCAGCTGAACGTGCTGAATTCCGTCGTCAAGTGTGTCGCTAACTCAGTACGTGTCCAGCCGATATCGGGTGACGGCGCCGCTCCGGCGAGCCACTCTTCGACGACCGACTCGACCTCATCGACGTCGCACGAGAAGATCAGGTCGTGGAGGCGCAGCACTCCGCCGGGACGCAGTATGGCAGCCATTCGACGGAGAGCCAGCGCCTTCCAGAAGTCGGGCAGGTGGTGGAGCGCATTGCGGGAGTAGACGAAGCCGGCGGGCTCGCCGACGTGCTCATAGCTGAGCAAGCCCGCCTGGACGACCTCGATATTGTCGTGACCGGCTCGCCGCGCATTGGCCTGCAGCGACTTCAGCATCGACGGCGAGACGTCGACCGCGACGACCCTGCCGCAGTAGGGCGCGATGGCCAGCGCGAACGTGCCGGTACCGGCGCCGAAGTCGACGATCGTGCTGTCCGAATCGAGCCCGAGTGAGCGGAGCAGGTCCACGTCTTCGGAGGGGTCGGTACCCGCTTTCCGGTCGTAGGTCGCGACGTAGTCCGGATCGAGATGTTCCTCGCCGGCGTGCAGGCCTTCGTCTAACCACCAATCCGGCCGATGTCTTTCCAATTCCTCCTCGCTTTCGTCGTTTGGCCCCAGATTACGCATCGTCGGGGCCACTGTTCGGGCTTCCTTTCCCCAACTGCTGAGCGCGCTTGTACGCGGCCCAGACCGAGTGAGCGATGACGGTCCGCAGGCCGCCCTTCTCCATCTCGTAGATCGCGGCAGCCGTCGTGCCGCCCGGCGTCGTCGACCATGTTGCGCAGCTCGGCCGGGTGCTTGCCCGACTCCCGGGCGAAGAGGACCGAGCCGAGCATCGTCTGGTGCACCAGTTCCTCGGCGGTGCGACGCGGGAATCCCATGTGCACCCCCGCGTCGATCAGCGCCTCCATCACCAGGAAGATATAGGCCGGTCCGGTGCCGCTCAGGGCAGTCGACATGTCGACCGCGTCCTCGGTGTTCACGCGGACCGCGGTGCCGAGCGTGCTGAGGATGGCGGAGACCAGCTCTTCTCCCTCGTCGTCCACGGCCGGCCCAGCGAACCAGACCGTGGCGCCGTAGCCGATCTGTGCCGGCGTGTTCGGCATCGATCGGACGACCCGTTGGTGCCGGAGCCCGCTGCTGAGCTGGCCGATCGTCGCGCCGGGCACGATCGAAATGACCAGCTGGCGCTCCTCGAGCGTACCTGCCAGGCCGCCCATCACATCGTTGAGCGACTGCGGCTTGACCGTCAGCAAGACGATATCGGCGCCGTGCGCGGCGGCATTGTTGTCGTTGATGATCCGGACGCCGAGTTTCCCGGCGAGTTCGTGGCGGCGCGTCTCGACCGGTTCGCTGCCGACGATCTGGTCGGTCGTTACCTGCTCGCCGCGCAGCAGGCTCGACATGATCGCCTCGCCCATGACGCCACAGCCGATAAAGGCAATCCTCCGGTTCCAGAGAGCGCTGCCGCTGCGTGAGTTGCGTATTGCCTGCATGGGTCTTGTTCTCCGTCCAACGCTGAGCCCGCACAGAGGCTCTCCAATCCGTCTCAAAGGTGTCGGGGAATGGCTCTCAGACGCGAAAGAGGCGCCTCACGGCGCCCGTCCATCCTGGAGACTCGCGATTTGTCCGGGTGTGCTAACGCAGGGATTCCAGAAGGCGCGGGCTGAGAACCGTTACTAGGGACGGGGGTGGGGAGAACAGCGGCGGAAGACGATCCGGTGCGCGCCACGGCGACCGAGCCCGTGAACGTGGTTGTGGCGATCAATTGGCGGTCGGAGCGGTGCCTCACGATCGTCCTTTCAAGCTTGGAACAATGAGCGAAAAGATCCTAGGCGTGATTGTACACGCTAAGACGTTGCTGTTGACACGTCTGGGGAATGCGTGGACCGACCAAGCGATCTCTGGCAAGCCCTGGCCGATCATCTCACTCATGAGTTCCGCGGCGAGCGGGCGGGCGATGTGGTAGCCCTGCGCCAGGTCGCACTCCAGGTCACGCAGCCGGTCGAGTTGATCCTGTGTCTCGACCCCCTCGGCCACGACCCGCATCCCGAGCGCGTGAGCCAGACGAATGGTGACGCCCACGATGACCGCGCTCTCGTCCGCTCCGTCGAGCTCATTGACGAAGCTCCGGTCGATCTTCAGGGTGTCGACCGGGAACCGTTTCAGATAGGAGAGGGACGAGTAGCCGGTGCCGAAATCATCGATCGCGAGGCGCACGCCGGTCTGCTTCAGCCGCGCGAGCGTCTCCATGGCCTGGTCGGCGTTGTCCATGACGACACTCTCGGTGATCTCCAGACAGAAGCCGTGCGGGATCGAGTCCCGTCTCGGACAGCACGGACTCGATCTCCTCAACCAGGCCAGGCATGCGCAGCTGCACGGCGGACAGGTTGACGCTGATCGTTTCTGGCGCGTGGTCCGCGAATCGCTCGTGCCACGCACGCATCTGCTGGCAGGCCTGCCGCAGCACCCAGCGACCGATCGGCACGACGAGGCCGGTCTCTTCCGCCAGTGGGATGAATTCGCCGGGAAGCGTCACGCCCTGTTCGGGATGCTCCCAGCGAACCAGCGCTTCCATTTCGACGATCCGGCCCGTCGCGAGATCAAGCTTGGGCTGATAGTGCGTGATGAACTCATTCGCGCTCGATCGCCTGGCGCAGATCCCGCTCCAACTCGAGCCGCTCCAGCGCCAGCGCGTGCATCGAGGGGTCGAAGATTTCGTAGCAGGCGCGTCCGTTCCGCTTCGCCCGGTACATGGCGACATCGGCGTTGCGCAACAGGTCATCCGGCCGGTCGTCGGGTGAAGCGCTGATCGCGATGCCGATGCTGGGCGTCACGAAGATCTCCCGCTTGTTCACGACGAACGGCTCCTTGAGGATGTCGTGGAGCCGCTGGGCGACCCGTTCAGCTTCGTCGATCGAGTCGGATGTCCTCGAGCAGCAGGATGAACTCGTCGCCACCGAGTCGCGCCGCCGTGTCACCGGATCGCATGGTGGTGCGCAGGCGGTTGGCAACGTGGATCAGGAGTTGATCGCCGACCTCATGCCCCAGGCTGTCGTTGATGACTTTGAAGTTGTCCAGGTCGAGGAAGAGGACAGCCAGCGTTGAATGACTGCGCTCGGTTCGCACCAGCGCATGCTGGAGACGATCGAGAAAGAGCATCCGGTTCGGCAGATGGGTCAGCGAGTCATGAAACGCCTGGTGTGTCAGTTGCTCTTCCAGCTCGCGGCGGTCGGTCTCATCCTTCGCGATGCCATAGATGCCGACAATCTGCTGGCCAACCATGATCGGCAGCGTGGTGACGCTCAGACGCGCGCGCTGTCCCGACTTGCAGACGATACTGATCTCAAAGGTCTGTGATTCGCCCCGCACTGACCGGGCAAAGTGCCGCAACGCCGACCGCAGGTCTTCGCGAACGATGCACGCAGACCATGGTCGCGTGAGGATCTCGTCGACCGGGTACCCGGTGATGAGCCTCACACGCCTGGTTCGCGGCGAGACAGCGTCCCCGTGGGTCGAGCGAGAAGACGGCGTCCGGGTTGTGATAGAAGAGCGACCGGTAGCGTTGCTCACTCTCGGCCAGACGCTGCTCGGCGTGCTGTCGTTCCGACACGTCGCGCGCGATCGCCTGGATTCCGATGGTCTCGCCGTTCGCATTGAGAATCGGGCTGGTGTTGGCCTCGATATAGATCACCGAGCCATCGCGCGCGACGGCGCGCATCTGATACGAACCGGGCACCTCGTCGCCGCGCAGCCGCGCCTCGAAGTAGCCACGCACCCTCGGGATGTCGTCCGGATGAATGACGTCGAAGACGGTTAACTCCAGCGCTTCGTCCAGCGTATAACCAAAATGCTGTAGGAACAGGCAGTTGACGAAGGTTAGCCTGGCGTCCAGACCGTAGGCGATGATGAAGTCGTTGGCGCTGTCGACCAGGAGTCGGTACTTCTGCCCAAGTTCGACGAGATTCTCCTGGGCTCGCTTTTGCTCCGAAATGTCGAGCAAGAATCCCTGCCAGTGGAGCGGATTCCCAGCATCGTCCAGGACAAGCGTGGCCTGATCGCGAACCCAGACAAAGTGTCCGTCCCGATGGCGGAGGCGGTACTCGCTATGCAGATCGTCATTGTTCGAGCGTGGCGTAATCTCCTCGATCACCCGATCCCGCTCGTCCGGGTGAAGCGCGTCGAGCCAGGAGCGTGGGTTGGATAGCCACTCGTCCGTGGTGTATCCGAGGAGCATCTCGATCTGCGGGCTCAAGTAGATCGTCGACGAAAGCTCATCGATCGCCGCAATGTACATGGTGGACGGCACGCGCTCGACAAGCGTTCGGAAGCGGGTCTCGGCCTCTTGTTGCCGCTCTTCAGCCAGCTTGAGATCGCTGATGTCGTGCAGGCGAAGCGCGGCACCGTCGCGAAGCGGATAGGCGTGTGCGCTATACCAGCGTTCGAGCTTGGGCCAGTAGTATCGTCGTTGAATCGTCGAGTGGTTGGCATGACATCGCTCGACGATGTCTACCAACATCGCGGAGACCGTGGGCGAGAAGAGGTTGACCACGCCGTTGCCGATGATCGAGCGGGTGTCGTCGTCCAGAATGCCGGCGATCAGGTTTGATGCGGCCGCATTGACGAAGGTCACCTCACAGTTCGGATTCAGCACGATCAGCGGATCGGTGATCCGATCGATCAATTCGGCGACGGTCGCGTCGTACGACCGGACAGGAGAGCGCTCTCCGCAGGTACCGATCTTGGATTCGGTTTTCCGGCCTACCATGGGCGGTATTGCCACAACGTCGCGCGGAGATGTCGTTGGCGCGGAATCACGTTTGCCCCCAGTGCCCGGCTGGGCGAAGTCACAATCACGGATGAGGATAGTGGCCGGAACGGGAATGCCACATGCCCCAGAAGTCCGATATAGGTACGAAAAATGTGAAGGTTTCCGTTTTCCGCCGTGGAGCGCGCACGTTCACGGGTTGGCGGCAGGGGATCAGGCGCCGTCGGTGAAGGCGTCGATGAAGGTGCAGATGCGGTCGAGCGCGGCGGTGATCAGTCGCTCACCTTGTGCGGCCGACGCCGAGCGAGGATCGCCGAGAACGCCGTTGGCGCTCACCTCGTCCAGCGTGTAGGAAGTATGCACCGGTCCGTCAGGAGCCGAGAATGGGAACTCCGGTTCGATCGGTTCGGCTGGGGCGAGTGCGCTCACGCGAACGGTCGACGGCGCCAGGTAGAGGAGTTGGCTTATCTCTCGCGCGCTCGCATGTTCGTCGTCAGCGGCGGGGAGCGTGGACCGAATTGGGTCGTCGATCAGCGCCGAGATCGACACCCAGGCGGCGTTCAAGTCGAGCCGGTTTCGGATGCGGTTCAAGATAAAGTCGAACGCGCCCTGATTGCCGGAATGCGCATTGATAAAGAGAAACCGGTCGAACCCGTGCTCGGCCAGGCTATCGACGACTTCGAACAGGACGTTCATGAACGTTTCGGCCGTCAGCGAGATCGTACCGGTGAAGCTCATATGCTGAGGGGCAATACCGAATGGCATGACGGGCGCGACAAGAACCCGTGGCTGGAGGCGATCCGCGATCTTCAGCGAGAATTCGTAGGCGCGTACTGAATCGGACGCGAACGTGGCATTGGGACCGTGTTGAACAATCGAGCCGACCGGGATGATAACGAGTTCGATCTCCCGCATGGCAGACTCGAGCTCTGGCCAAGACATGTTCCAGAGTGTATATCGTGACGATTGGTCCATTGTGGTAGCCCTCAGGTTCCTGTATCGAACACAGAGCTTGCGATAATACCACGTATGGCCATCTCCGCGGATGACTCCGTGGAACGTGAGGAGGGGAAGTTGACCGTCGCTGAACCGACCAAGCAGAAGACGCAGCTGAAAGGAGACTATCTCCCGATTGCGGATTACGGCGTGATCGGAGATGCGCGTAGCATCGCGCTTGTCTCGCGCAACGGCTCGATCGACTGGTGGTGTATCCCCCTGTTCGATGGCGACGCCGTCTTCGCGCGGTTGCTTGACAGTAAGCTCGGCGGCTACTTCTCCATTGAACCGGACGGCGACTATCAGGTTAGCCGGACATACCTCGGCGAAACCAACATCCTGACGACGACGTTCAACACCGGCGGCGGCGAAGTTCGGTTGGTCGATTTCATGCCCGCGCTCACCGAGGTCCAGAAGCAGACCTTCCCGATCCCGGAGCGCGAGATCGTGCGCCGGATCGAGGGTATTTCGGGCACGGTTCGTATGCGGATCTGTGTCAAGGTGCGCCCGGGCTACGGGAACCGCACTCCCCACATTCGGACCCTGTGGGAAGGCTGCTACATGATCTCCTGGGGCGGAGTGGCGCTGCATCTGATGAGCAGCGTCCCGCTGGAGGCGGGTGGTGACGGGGTGCTGGTCGCGACGGTTGACGTCAGTCAGGGAGACCGTGTCGACCTGGCCCTCGCCTACTCGAAAGAGGCGCCAGCCGAGCTGCCGCGGCTCGATTCGCTCGATCTGATTCAGCAGCTGACTCGCAGCTTCTGGCTCGGCTGGTCTCGCGTCTGCAGCTACCGTGGGCCGTATCGCAACACCGTCGTCCGGAGCGCGCTCGCGCTCAAACTCCTGACGTATGCGCCGTCGGGTGCCATCATCGCGGCCGCGACAACCTCCCTGCCGGAGGTCATTGGCGGATCACGGAACTGGGATTATCGCTACTGCTGGCTGCGCGATTCGGCCTTCACCGTGCGCGCCCTGCTCGAACTGGGCTACACCGCCGAGGCGCATGCCTTCGCTCACTGGCTCCTGTATGCCACCCGGTTGACCCATCCGGAGATTCGGACCCTCTATACCACCTACGGACAGGCGCAAGCCAACGAAAAGGAACTGGACCACCTCGATGGTTACCGCGGCTCAAAACCGGTGCGCGTCGGAAATGCGGCCATCAACCAGTTTCAGCTTGACGTCTATGGTGAGGTGATCGATGCGCTGACCCTCTACCACCGTTCGGGTGGTGAGTTCGACGTGGATGGGCGCAGGCTGATCAAAGGACTGTCTGACGTCATCATCAAGCGTTGGAACGAGCCGGACGACGGCATTTGGGAGAAACGCTCCTCCCGGCAGCAGCACGTCCACTCGAAGATCATGGCCTTCGTCGGCATGGAGCGAACGCTTGAACTGGCGCGCAACAACGGGCTGAAAGTCGATACCGTCAAGGTGGCGCGCACACGGGACGCGATTCGCGACTGGGTGGTGACGCACGGCTTCGACTCGCGGCTCGGATCCTTCACCAGCGTGCCGAATGGAGATCTCGACGCGGCGCTCCTGGTCGCGCCGCTCGTCTCGTTCCTCGATCCGCAGGACCCGCGCATCGTTGGGACCGTCGACGCCATCCAGCGGCGGCTCGCCCGCGGTGAACTGGTCTACCGCTATCTCTCAGAAGACGCCCTTCCGGGGCAGGAGGGCGCCTTCGTTATCTGCTCGTTCTGGCTCGTCGAGGCATTGGCTCGGATCGGTCGCACCGATGAGGCGCACGAATTGTTTCAGTCCGCTCTGGAGCACTGCAACGACCTGGGCCTGCTCTCCGAGGAAATCGAAGTCGATTCGGGCCAAATGCTCGGCAACTTTCCCCAGGCCTTCAGTCATATCGGTCTGATCAACGCCGCGCTGACGCTGTCGGACGCCGATACGGTCCAGGCGCCGTTCTAGCGTCGACCGGAGTAGAACGCTCCGAGAATCGTGCCGTAGATCACGTGTGCCACCATCGTGACGATGGCGGTCTGCTGGCCGTAGTTCAGCGCCAGGAATCCTGGGGGCTGCAGATCGCGAGTCGGTTCGGGGCCTGTCGAGTCGGACGCCATGCGTGGATGAATGCCCGGCAAGGAAGGCATGCCGACGGCGAGCACGAAGAACCCATGGACCGCCCCGACGACCGCCCCGATCCACCAGGATGCCCGGCGGATCGACTCGAACGCTGACGCGTACGCATAGGCGAAGATCCAGCCGTTCAGCAGGTGAAGGATGAATCCGTAGACCTTCGCGCGATCCCGCTGCTTGGTCACCATGGTGCCGAGCATCAGCGGGAGATCGATGCGGGTTAGTCCCGCGGCCTGCGAGATCCGGAGAATCGACGTCAGCACGATGGTAGCCGCGAATCCCCAGACGAACGTGCGTCTATGCTCCAAGCAGTTCCTCCTTTCGGACAGCCTGTCCATATGTCATCCTACTCTACTCAGCCGTCTCCTCCATTGCAGGATTCCAGCCCTCGCCGCCGATGTCATGACTATAATGGGCGGCATCGCGGCGGACAGGCGGCATGTGTCCAGAAAGGTGGATGGCAACGATCGATACATCGCAACAGATTCGCGTGCTGGTCGCCGCCACCTATCCGACTATTCGCGCGGGGCTGCGCTTCGTGGTCGAGAGAGATCCGATTTTTGACGTCGCCGGTGATGCGAACGGGGTTGACGATCTCGCCGCACAGATCGAACACCTGGCGCCGCACGTCATCCTGCTCGATCTCGGCAACGACCTGGATGAACTGCTGGATGTTCTTGAACCACTGTCCAGCAGCCGTATCCTGCCTCCCGTTGTTTTGATGGCCTCGTCGATTGAGCCGGTGGCTGAAGCGATCGATGCAGGCATTCAGGGGTACCTCCTGCCCGATGCGACCCCGGAAGAGATCGGCGCGGCGCTCCGATCGGTGGTGGCGGGACTGACGGTGATTGACAGCCGCGCCATGCCGCTCCTGCTCGAGCGGCGCGGTCCGGTCGAGGTCCCACCGGAGCCCGGCGCCGAATATGAAACCTTGACACCCCGCGAGCGAGAAGTTCTGCAACTCATCGCCCAGGGACTGCCAAATAAGACGATCGCTCGCGAGCTTGGCATCAGCGAGCACACGGTCAAGTTCCATGTCGGGTCGATCCTCTCGAAGCTCGAGGCCTCCAGCCGGGCCGAAGCGCTGGCCCGCGCCGCGCGCCTTGGACTCATTGTGCTCTGACCCCCCTCTCACCGAGTCGCCCCACCTAGCCATTTGTCGAGGTTCACCGCTAGCAGGACGGGCGGTGCTGCCCGCAGTCGGAAACCCTATCCTCGAACGTAGACAAGGGCAGTGACGGCAGCGAGGCCGGATGGCCAACCCGTCACCGCATTCACAGCAGATGGAGGACATCACATGGACAATGGCGATAGCGGCGCCAATCTTCTCGTCGAACTTTCGGACAGCCTGGCATCGGTCGTCGCGTCAGCCCAGCCCTGGATCGTGCGGGTGAGCGCTCGTCGACGGTTCGGTGCGACCGGCATGATCTGGAGCACGGACGGTCTCATCGTCACGGCAGATCACGTGATCGAGCGCGAGGATGACATCACCGTGGGTTTGGCCGACGGTCGTGAATTTCAAGCCACGCTGGTGGGCCGTGATCAGGGGACTGACCTGGCGCTGCTGAAGGTGGATGCCACGGATCTACCCGCGGCACGGATCGGCTCGGAGCAGGCCAGAGTTGGGCATCTCGTGCTGGCCCTGGGTCACCCGCACGGCGAGCAGGCGATGGCGTCACTCGGCGTCGTCAGTGCCGTTGGTGGAACCTGGAGGACCTGGCGCGGCGGCGCGATCGAGGGTGTGATCCGGTCTGACGTCACCCTCTATCCCGGCTTCTCCGGCGGGCCGCTCATCAGCGCCGCGGGCGACGTCGTCGGTATGAACACGTCGATCCTGGCTCGCGGGCTGGCTGTGACGGTACCTAATGCCGTCCTCTCTCGCGTCGTCGAGGCGCTGTCGAGCGGACGTGGCACCAAGCGGGGCTTCCTCGGAATCGCCACCCAACCGGTTCGCATTCCGGCAAATCTGCGCATGTCGCTGAATCTGGATCAGGAGTCCGGCCTGCTGGTGGTCAACGTCGAGGCCGATAGCCCGGCCGAAACCGGCGGTATCATGCTGGGTGACACGCTGATCGAGTTTGGCGGACGAACGATGGCGGAGATCACCGCGTTGCAGGACGCGTTGGGTCCGGGCAGCGCCGGTACCGAGCAGACGGCGCGTGTCATCCGGGCTGGGCAACCCGCCGAGGCGCGAATCACGATCGGGGAGCGATAACAGCATGATCATAGCCACACGCCAGCCCGCGGCCAGTTCCATTTCGAACGGGATTGGCGATCTTGCTGAGCACATCCGACCGTCGATCGTGGCGGTGCGAGATGGACGTCGCGGCTCCGGCAGCGGCGTCGTCTGGAAACCGGACATCGTCATCACGAATCATCACGTTGTACATGGAGATCACGCCAGTCTGGTCTTCGCCGACGGCCGGGAGGCGACTGGGCAGGTCATCGGACGTGATCCGCACAACGACATCGTCGCGCTGCGGGTTGACGTGAAGATGGACGCCGCCGCGATCGGCGACTCGACCGCTCTGCGCATCGGCCAGATCGTGCTGGCGATCGGTCATCCGCTGGGCATCGAACATGCCGTGACCGTCGGCATCGTCAGCGGGCTTCCGACCCGGGCCGATCCTCGGGCGATGATCCGCTCCGACCTGCACTTGCACCCGGGCAACTCGGGCGGAGCCCTGCTCGCGGCCGACGGCCGGGTTGTCGGCGTCAACGCGATGGTCGCCGGTCCCGGCACGGCTCTCTCGGTCCCCGAGCACACGATCCGCGCCTTCCTGGCCCGGCTGGGTGGCGAGGCGCCGGTGCTCGGCCTGGAGTTGAGTCCGGTACAGATCCCATTGGCCTGGGCGAGCCACGCCGAGGTCGGCCTGCTGGTTACCGGCATGGCACCGGGCAGTCTGGCGGAGTCGGCCGGTCTTTACCCCGGTGACATTCTGCTCGCGGTGAGTGGACACCCGGTCCAGCATCCACTGCGGGTCCGTGAAGAACTCGCCAACACCGGGCCCGACCGTCCCCTGATCCTGCGCCTGATCCGAGCGGGTGAGCCAATCGAGATCACGATTCACCTAGACGCATAGGGTTTCCCCCATCCCCCCGCGAGACCCGCCACGGCGTAGCGCCGTGGCGGGTCTCGTCGTCGCTCGTACGAAGTTCCACTCACATCTGTCATACTGCCAGCAGTTTCCTGCACCCGCGTTTCACCAGCATCGCCCAGCCCGCAACGGATCATGGAGGTCGATCAATGACGCTCAAGGTTCCCGGGATTCACCACGTCACCTCGGTCGTCGGTGATCCGCAGCGTGACATGGACTTCTATACGGATGTCCTCGGACTGCGTCTGCTGAAGGTGACCGTCAATTTCGATGTGCCGCAGACCTATCACTTCTATTTCGGCGATCACGATGGGACGCCCGGCACGATTCTGACCACGTTTCCGTGGCCACGGGTCAAGCCGGGACGTATCGGCTCCGGACAGATCGGAGTGACCTCGTTCCTCATTCCGGAAGGAGCGATTGGCTACTGGGTCGATCGCCTGAAGTCGCATCACGTTGACATCGAGGGGACGCGGCGGCGCTTCGACGCGGAGGTCGTCTCGTTTCGCGATCCGGACGGTCTGGTCAACGAGCTGGTTTGCCGCGCCGGCGTCCGCCCGGTCGAGCGTTGTCACGATGGAGAGGTTGCTCGGGAACATGCAATCGCCGGCTTCGCGGGTGTGACGCTCTACTCGCGACGTCCCGACGAGACGACAAAGCTGCTCACCGAGCAGCTTGGCTTCTCGGTTGTTGCCGAAGACGACGATCTGCGCCGGTTCACGACCGGCACAGGAGCGCTGGGATCGACCGTTGACCTCCGGCTCGATCCGCCCACTGACGAGGGAGTCGAGGGACCCGGAACCGTGCATCACGTCGCCTGGCGCACACGTGATGAGGCCGAGCAGCAGGAGTGGAAAGACCTGCTGACCGCGGCCGGTTACTCGGTGACGCCGGTGCGGGACCGTAGCTATTTCAAGTCGATCTACTTCAACGAACCGGGCGGCATCCTGTTCGAGATCGCCACTGACCCGCCTGGCTTTGCGATCGACGAGACCATTGAGGAACTGGCGACATCCATCAAGCTGCCGCCGTGGTACGAGACGCGTCGTGACGAGTTGACACGTGGCTTGCGACCGGTGCGGCTGCCGAGTGGTGTGACGGTGCCGTAACCGTGCAGTTCGAGGTGAGTACAGGGGCACGACGAGGTGACGAGGGTTGGATCGGTGGTCCGGCAGGGAGAGTGTGACATGATGGCCGGTCCACTGATCCAGCGGAGGATAGTGTGGTATCGGGTGTCCCAAATGGCGGCGAACCATCTGAGTGGCTGGGTGTGAGGATCGAGGGACTATCCTCCTTGCCATTAGTAGTGCAGCCGGTGTGCCAGAAGTCGGCTCAATCTGCCGCCGTTAATTTCCAGGAATCGCGCTGGATGCCCAGAATCCGCGTCTTGACAGCATTTCTGAAACGAATGACAAACACGTCATTCAAATACTAACTTCTAGTCTAAAGCTAATGAGTGCTGACTGCCGACGCCGTCTATCGTGGCAGTGAAGCGGGAGGGGTCGTGTTGAACCCGCGGGTGGCGAGGTCTGTGGCGATCAGTCGGCGTCGTGGCCGCGTACCATCGCGAGGGCCGTGTGCGCCATGATCTCGAAGTCGAGCGCGAGCGACCAGTGCTCGACGTAGTAGAGGTCGCAGGCGACGCGCTCATCGATGGAGGTGTCACCGCGCAGCCCGTTGACCTGTGCCCAGCCGGTAATGCCGGCCATCTCTCGGTGGCGTTCCATGTAGTGTGGCACGGTCTGGCTGAACTGTTCGACGAAGAACGGGCGCTCGGGCCGCGGGCCGACCAGGCTCATCTCGCCGCGCAGCACGTTGACGAACTGCGGTAGCTCGTCGAGTGAGTGGCGCCGCAGAAATCGGCCGGTGCGCGTGCAGCGCGGGTCGTGCGACCGGGCAAAGACTGGACCAGTGCAGGACTCAGCATCGACGCGCATGGTGCGGAACTTCAGCAGGTTGAACGTCATGCCGTCTTTGCCGACCCGCTGCTGCACGAAGAGGGCTGGTCCGCGCGACTCGAGTTTCACGAGCAGTGCCAGGACACCCATGACCGGCGCGAAGACGACCAGCGCGGCCAGACTCATGACGACGTCGATCAACCGCTTGATCCGCCGTTGCAGCCGGCGCTCCGGCGTGACGTCGCGACCGGTGACCGTGACCGTCTGGGTGGGATGACTGGACGCGACTCGGCCATGTGTGGCAGGAGTCGGAAGGGCTGCCGCCACCGAGGTCGCGTGGGTCAAACGGTCCCTCTCCTGGGCTGGCCGCGCGGAGATATGCGCGGCCGAGACGTACGGCGATCTCGCTGGCCTGGAGCGGGCGGCTGGCAATGTCGTCGCGGCGGATGGTCGGGGCGCGGGCGCGTCGTCGTGCCGCGTAAGATCCATGTCGTTACGCAATCGGACGTCCTCGCTCCGCTGTGCGCCCGGCGCTCGTCTGGCTAGGCAACGCGCTTGCCAGTCGCGGGGCGGGCGAGGTTGAGCACCAATGCCACGCAGGCGCGCAGAACGATTCCGGCCGCGATGAGCCAGTTGAGCGGTGGGAACGTCTTGGGCGCGTAGTGCTTGCGGTGAAACAGATACATCGCGCGGTAGAACTCGATGATGAGCCGGTAGCTTCGTCGTGAGCTACTGGCCCCTTTGTAGTGCAGTGCTTGCGCATCAGGATAGTAAAACACCTTCCAGCCACGTTCCTTGATGCGGTAGGCCCAGTCCAGATCCTCTCCATACATGAAGAACGACTCATCCAGCAAACCGGCATCGTCAATGGCCGCCAGCCGTACCAGCATGTACGCACCCGTGACGGAGTCGACTTCGGCCGTGGTGTCGTGGTCGAGATAGGTCAGGTTATAGCGCGCAAAGCGAGGACTGTTGGGAAAGCGACGCGCGAGTCCAATCAGCTTGTAGAAGGCACTCGCCGGGGTTGGGAATGACCGCCGGCAAGCCAGATCGAGATCGCCGTTGGACAAGACGAGCTTCGGGCCGACCGCCCCCGCCGTGGGATGCTGGTCGAGAAAATCCGCCGTTTTCTGGATAGTGTCGATCTCGACAAAGCAGTCGGAATTGAGCAGCAGAACAGCCCGCTCTCGCCGCTCGACCTCAGCAGGCACGCTCTTGAGGATCTCCGTGAGCGCGAGGTTGTTTCCGCCCGCGAAGCCAAGGTTACGCGATGAGGAGATTGTCTTGACCGTCGGGAAGCTGTTCGTCACAAGTGCGAGGCTGCGATCGGTCGAAGCATTGTCGACGACATAGACCTCGATGGGGATATCGACCTGGCTCTCGAGCACGCGTGACAGGCATTGCATCAAGAGTCCCGCCGTATTGTGATTGACAATGACTACCGACAAGTACTGCATAGCGTCCGTTAGTATGGTTCGGCCAGAGCGTTAAGCGCAAGGATCACCGCAATTCCGATCAATCCCCGGGGTGGCGGATGTCTGGCCCTGGCCCACGATCGAGTGCTACAATTCCGTACGCTTCGCTCATCCATCGAAAGCTGAATAATCGCGCAAACCAGTGGGTCGAATGGTTTGAGAGGACTCACGTGGACGCATTGGTTCCGCCGGCAGGCGAAATGGGGAATCCGCCAAGACTGATTGGTCGTGGACGCGAAGAAGCCGCGCTCGGCGCGCTTATCAACCGCGTGATCGACGGTCAGGGTGGACTCGTCTTGATCAGTGGTGAGGCCGGCATCGGCAAGACCACGCTGGTCGGTTTCGTCTGCCGTGAGGCGCAGCGACGAGGAGCGCTCGTCCTCGGTGGCCACTGTTACGATCTGTCGGTCTCACCTCCCTACGGTCCGTGGATGCAGATTGCGAATGACTATCGCCCGGCCGACGAGGGGTGGCCGCGGCTGCCAGCGTTCATCCACGATCGCCGCGCACTCGACGATCTCGACGGGCAGGAGTCGATCTTCAACCAGTCGTGGCAGTTCTATGCGGAACTGGAACGGATCGGTCCCATCATTCTCGTGCTCGAGGATCTTCAGTGGGCCGACGAGCCGAGTCTTGAACTCCTTCGTTTTCTGGGCCGGCAGGTCGCGAATCATCAGATTCTCTTGATCGGAACCTATCGTGACGAGGAGCTTTCACCCAACCATCCGCTCTATCGCCTGGTCCCCGTGCTCGTCCGCGAAACCAACGCGATGCGCGTCAAACTTGGTCGTTTCGACCGGGTCGATACCGGCGAGTTGATTCAGGCACGCTATCGTCTTGCCGGCGATGACCTCGAGCGGCTGCTCGTCTACCTTCAGAGCCGCTCCGAAGGGAATCCCTTCTTCATCGACGAATTGCTCCTCTCGCTGGAGGACGAGAGCCTGCTGCGTGCGGGCGACTCAGGCTGGGTTCTCGACGATCTGGCCGGAGCGCCGCTGCCGTCGCTGGTGCGCCAGGTCGTCGATTCGCGACTCCGGAAACTCGGCGATGAGACGCGTCGCCTGCTGTCATTTGGCGCGGTCATCGGCGAATCGATCCCGGTCGATCTCTGGCGATGCCTGATGGAACTCAGCGACGACGAGTTTGTGAGACAGGTCGGTCCCGCGATTGAGCATCGTATCCTCGTCGAGGGGCGGCCGGGCGACCGTCTGCAGTTCAGTCACGCGCTGATTCAGGCAGCCCTGTATGAGAGTGTCGTTCTGCCCCAACGGAGTCTGTGGCATCGCGCTGTTGGCGAAGCCCTCGCGGCTACACATGCCCCGGATCCGAGCTTGGTCGCCGATCATTTCCGGCGAGCTGGCGATCCGCGCGCGGTTGAATGGCTGATTCGTGCTGGGCGGAGAGCCCAGCGTCTCTATGCCTGGCGAATCGCCGTGGACCGGTTCGAGGACGCGATGTCGCTGCTCGAACGCGACGATAGGCGCCTGGTGGAGCGTGGCTGGCTCTGCCATCGGCTGGGCCGGGTGCTCTGTTTTCGCGATCCGGCGCGGAGCCGCTACTACCTCGACCGTGCGATCGAGATTAGTGACGAGGCCGGCGACGAACTCTTGAATGCCTGTGCCGTGACCGAACGTGGACACCGCCATGGGTTGGATGGGGATTACCGGTCCGCGCTCGATCTGATGGCTCGCGGTCTCGCGGCGTTCGATCAATTGTTGGACCAGCAGGTCGTCCCATCTGAAGGGCAGCCAACACCTGAATCGCTCAAGCGTGCGATGGACGAACTGCGCGGCAAGCGGATCATCTGGGTGGCGGGAATCGAGAGCTTCGACAACGCCATGCACCTGGCTCTCGACGCGCTGACGCGCCTCCAGGATGACGAGGCAAGCGACGGGTCGGACGAATCCATCACCTCATCCGCGACTGGAACCGCCAACGTCTACACCGCGCTCGGGCTCTGCTACGCGGTTCTCGGGCAGGTCGACCGCGCCCGGGACGCATTTGCGCGCGCAAGTCGCCTGCATCGAAACCCGTTTGCACGCGGCCTGACAATTGACACCGAAGCAGTCCTGGTCACCCGAGCATATCTCCTGGATCAGCCCTGGTTGTTGGATGAACAGGTTCGCGAAGGATCGTTTTGCCTGACGACCTCGGTCGAAGCGGGGATTGCTTCCGGAGAAGCCTATTCATTTGCGGGAGCCGTGCTGAGTCTTACGCGTGGGATCGACTGGCCGCAGACGATGCACGTCCTTGAACGTGCGCGATCGAGCGAAATCGACGCTGTCTGGAGAAACCAGGCGAGCGGCTTCCTGGGCGAGCTCGCTCGCCGCCGCGGTCGACCAGATCTCGCCTGGGCCGAGGTTCAATCTGTGTTGCCACAAGGTGCAATGAGTGATCCACGAGATCGTCAGTTCTTTGGCAATGTAGAAATCCCCGTCCTTGCGGTCGATCTCGCGCTCGATGAAGGCAACCTGGTGCTGGCACGGGCCTGGCTCGACTGCCACGACCGCTGGGTCGAACACTTCGGAACGGTGTATGGAAAACTACAGCGAGAACTCCTCTGGGCACGGTACTATCGGCTCGATGGCGATGCGGATCGTGCGCGTCGACATGCGGAGCAGGCACTCGCAATCGCCAGTGAACCGCGCCAGCCACTCGATCTGCTCGCCGTACATCGTCTCCTGGGCGAACTCGATCTCGAAGCAGAGCGTTACGTTGAAGCCGAAGCACACCTCACTGCATCACTCGAGCTGGCCGACGCCTGCCTCGCTCGGCACGAGCGAGCGTTGACGCTGCTTGTTCTGGCAAGACTGTGTGTCACGACCGCGCGCGAACGCGAAGCCACCACGCACCTGAGCGAGGTCCGGTCTATTTGCACACCGCTTGACGCGCGACCAGCGCTGGTCGAGGCGGACGAGATCGCCACCATGATCGATCGTTCCCACGGCAGTCCTTCACACCAGACCGACCTGACCGCTCGCGAGCTGGAAGTGCTCAGGTTGGTCGCGCGCGGCCTGACCGACGCTGAGGTCGCCGACGAACTCTTCATCAGCCCACGCACCGTCGGTACACACCTGACCTCGATCTATAGCAAACTCAACGTTCGCTCGCGCACCGAGGCGACACGCTTTGCCGTCGAGAACAACCTCGCCTGATCCATCATGAGCCGTCGCCAGATCTCCACTCCCTGTTTGTGACCACTACGTAGACGCCGGTCATCGCCGGCAGCATTCCGGTCGCGTGCAATTACGTAGTTCTCACGATGTGTGGACTGCCCGTTACACCGACAATGAGCGTGTCAGTACCGCATTGCACACGTGCAATGGAAAGAAAGGGCACAACCGCTGCTGACGTCAGCAACGTTGACGACGCGAGTTGGTCATTGACTCGATTCTCGCAGTTTGAAAGAGGGGCGCTGATGGACGCATTGATGATGGACTACGAGCTGACGCTCAACAGCATTTTGCAGCGGGCGGAGACGGTGTTTGGTGGACGAGAGATCGTCAGCCAATCGCCGGACAAGACCCTGCACCGCTACACCTACGCAGATATGGCACGACGGGCCCGGCAACTCTCCGTCGCGCTGACCAACCTCGGAATTCAGCCAGGTGACCGGGTGGCGACCTTCGCCTGGAATCATTACCGGCACCTGGAGGCCTACTTTGGCATTCCCGCCGGCGGCGCTGTGCTGCACACGCTCAATATTCGCCTGCATCCGGACGATATCGCATACATTGTCAACCACTCCGGCGACAGAATCGTGCTGGTCGACGACGTGCTGCTCCCGCTCTTCGAGAAGGTCCTGCCGCAGATTGATGTCGAGCACGTCGTCGTATTTACGAACGACGCCCAGGTGCCGGAGGGCATGCTCTCCTATGAGGCCTTGCTAGCCGGGACGAGCCCGCACGATTTCCAGGAGCCTGAATTAGACGAGCGTAGCGCCGCCGCGATGTGCTACACGTCGGGCACCACCGGTCGACCGAAGGGCGTCGTCTATTCGCATCGCTCGATGGTCTTGCATTCCCTGACCGCCATCGGCGCCGACGTGCTCGCGGCGAGCGAGCGCGACTGTGCGATGCCGGTCGTACCGATGTTCCACGCCAACGCCTGGGGCCTGCCATACGCCTGTGCACTCGCGGGCTCCAAACTCGTGTTCCCTGGACCGTTCCTCGACGCAGAGAGCTTGGTTTCCTTAATCGAGCGCGAGCGCGTCACCCTGGCGGCTGGGGTGCCGACCATCTGGCTGGGACTGCTGCAGTACCTCGATGACCATGCCGGAACCGTCGATGTGTCGTCGTTGACGAGAACCGCGGTCGGTGGCCAGGCAGTGCCCGCGTCGATGATCCGCGCGTTCAAGGATCGCTACGGCGTGGACGTGATTCAGGCCTGGGGAATGACCGAGACCGCTCCGATCGGCACGGTCACCTATGTCCCTAGTTCGGCCAAAGACGCGTCGGTGGATGTCCAGACGTCGTACCTGGCGAAACAGGGCCGGCCGGCGCCATTCGTCGAGCTGCGTATCCGGGCGGGGAACGATGTGGTCCCGTCGGACGGTGAGTCGATGGGTGAGATCGAAGTGCGTGGTCCATGGATCGCCTCGGGCTACTACAACGATCCCACCGGCGCCGAGAAGTTCACCGAGGACGGCTGGCTCCGCACCGGCGACATCGCCACGCTCGATGCGCTGGGGTACATCGAAATCAAGGATCGGGCCAAGGACGTGATCAAATCGGGCGGCGAGTGGATCAGCTCGATCGCGCTCGAGAATCAGCTCATGGCACACCCGTCGGTCGCCGAGGCCGCCGTCATCGCGGCCGCTCACCCCAAGTGGCTCGAGCGCCCGGTCGCGGTGGTGGTCCTCAAGGAAGGGCACAGCGTCACGCCCGACGAACTGCGTGAGTTCATCGCGCCCAGTTTCGCCAAGTGGTGGCTGCCCGACGAGATCCTGTTTGTCGACGAGATTCCGCGCACGTCAACCGGAAAATTCATGAAGGCGACGCTGCGTGAGCGGTTCCAGACGGTTCTCATTGACGCGGCCACTGGTCAGGCATCTCCCGCGATGGTTGATGACTGAGCACCGGAACCCAGTCGAGAGCGGCTGTCCCACCGGCTCGTACATCACCCTCTCCAGGCAGCTGCTCGAATCCGTTACGCCACAGGTGGTCTCGTTCGACAACTCGCAGGGATCAAACCTGCCGTACTGAGCGATTGGCATGAACGTTGGACATCCATGGTGTCTGTGACCCTCGATTCGCCGCAGTTCACGAAGCATTCGAGCGAAATTTCAGCGAGTCAGACGAGGTTGGGGCGGCGGTCTGCCTGATTCACCAGGGGAGAATGGTGGTTGATCTCTGGGGAGGGATAGCTGACCCAGACACCGGCCGGCCCTGGACCATGGACACGCTGACCGTCGTCTTCTCCTGCTCAAAAGGCGCGGTCGCACTGTGTGCGCATCTGCTGTTCGATCGCGGGTTGCTCGATTTCGACGCGCCGGTCACCAGCTACTGGCCAGAGTTCGGCCAGCAGGGCAAGGAGCGTACGACCGTCGGCATGCTGCTGAATCACACGGCTGGGCTCCCCGCCTTTCACCAGCCGCTCAAGGATGATGCCTTCTACGACTGGGACTACATGGTCGATGCGCTCGCCCGCGAAGCACCGTTCTGGGAGCCCGGGACGCACGTTTGCTATCACTCCTTCAACATCGGTTGGTTGGTTGGCGAGGTCATTCGCCGGATCGACGGGCGACCGTTTGGCGAGTTCTTCCGGCAGGAGGTCGCCGAGCCGCTCGGGCTCGATTTCTGGTTCGGGCTTCCCATGGTGAATGCGTCGCGCGTGGCGCCACAACTTCCGATCACCGATCATCCGTTTCTTGACGCATTGAAGCGGGATCCTCAGTCGATCACCGCGCTTCAGCTGCGGCACAGCGGCGGGTTTGTTTCAGGCCACGAATACAATCTGCCGAAGGCACTCCAAGCCTGCCTACCAGCCCAGGGCGGCCTGACCAATGCTCGCGGACTTGCCAGCCTCTATGCTCCCCTGGCGTCAGGCGGATCCCTGCACACATCACGCCTCGTCAAGCGTTCCACCGTGGATCTTATGGGTACCGTGTGTTCGTCAACGGACAACGATCTCGTGCTGCAGAAGCCCTACGAATACTCGTTCGGCTTCATGAAATCGGGGAGTTGGGTCAAGTCCGAGTCGGCATTTGGTCACCCTGGCTCAGGTGGTTCGCTGGGCTTTGCCGATCCGGCGCACGAGCTGTCGTTCGGCTACGTGATGAATCAGCAGCAGCACGACCCGATTCGCCGGCAGCGACTGGTGGATGCGGCGTATCAGGCGCTTGGCGAGGTTGCTCCATCGCCTATCGTTACCGTAGCTGCCCGCTGAAGAGCGTTCCTTCTCGCTGTCTGGCCCTTTCCCCAACCGTTGGTTATAGTGAAGCCCATCGACAATTAGACCTATCTGCCTGGGGCGGCGCAGTCGAACGACCGGCGCCTGCTGTCCAGACTGTTCGCGGATCGATTGAGTACACCAGGGACTGGGCAATCACGCGACCTGGTTCAGAGATGAGGATGGCCACGGTGGACGGCTTGATGATGGATTATCCACTGACACTCACGACGATTCTGCGCCGGGCGGAGATGCTCTACGGTGACCGGGAGATCGTCAGTCAGCGTGCTGACAAGAGCCTGCATCGCTACAGCTACGCGGACATGGCTCGACGAGCCAGGCAGCTTGGACACGCGCTCAAGGGACTCGGCGTCGGCCCGGGCGACCGGGTGGCCACCTTTGCCTGGAACCATCACCAGCACCTCGAGTCCTACTTTGGCGTTCCGGCGATTGGGGCGGTGCTGCACACGGTGAACATCCGGCTGCATCCCGACGACATCAGCTACATCATCAATCACGCGGACGACAAGGTTGTGCTGGTTGACGGCGTTCTGTGGCCGCTGTTCGAAAAGGTCGTACCGAACATCAACGTCGACCACATCGTCGTCATCTCAGATAGTGGCGACGTTCCAGACGGCTACCGCTCCTATGAAGACCTGCTGGCGAGCGCGGATCCGGCGAACTTTGTCGAACCGGAGATTGACGAAAAACAGGCAGCGGCCATGTGCTACACCTCCGGCACGACCGGGCGCCCCAAGGCGGCCCTCTACTCACACCGGGCGATGGTTCTGCACTCGCTGGCGAGCAACAACGCCGACATGCTGGCGCTACGTGAGGCGGATACGGTCCTGCCAGTGGTGCCCATGTTCCACGTGAACGCCTGGGGACTGCCATTCTCGTC
The DNA here is from genome assembly GCA_963728335.1 of uncultured Chloroflexia bacterium. Lineage (GTDB taxonomy): Bacteria > Chloroflexota > Chloroflexia > Thermomicrobiales > Thermomicrobiaceae > CALAGB01. Next base: position 4,469 of record CAVSJP010000001.1, on the reverse strand, counting down.
CGCGTTGGCGGGCGCGAAGCAAGTCTTCCCCGGCCCGCATCTTGACCCGGCGAGTCTGGTCTCACTGATGGCGAAGGAGCAGGTCACGATTTCGGCTGGAGTGCCGACCATCTGGCTCGGTATCCTCCACTATCTGGACCAGCACAAGGACGAGTTTGACCTGTCGGCGCTGGACCGGATGGTCGTTGGCGGGCAGGCGGCCCCAGCCGGAATGATCAGCGGCTACAAGGAGCGACACAACATCCAGATCGTGCATGCCTGGGGCATGACCGAGACGACGCCGCTTGGGAGTCTTACCTACGTGCCGGACCAGGCTAAATCCGCGTCCGCCGAGCAACAGCTGTACTATCTCGCGACGCAGGGCAGACCGGCGCCGATGATCGAAGCGCGTATCTGGGCCGGTGACGCGATTGTGCCGTGGGATGGCGAGTCAATGGGCGAGCTCGAAGTGCGTGGACCATGGGTCTCGTCGAGCTATTACAACAACCCGGAAGGGGACACGCAGTTCACGGCCGACGGCTGGTTCCGGACGGGCGATATCGCGTCGATCGATAGACTCGGCTATATTCGGATTCAGGACCGCGCCAAGGACGTGATCAAATCGGGTGGCGAGTGGATCAGCTCGATCGCGCTCGAGAATCAGCTCATGGCGCATCCGGCCGTGGCGGAGGCCGTCGTGATCGCCGTCGAGCATCCGAAGTGGCTGGAGCGGCCGGTGGCGGTCGTTGTGCTCAAGCCGGACGCGACGGCAACCGAGCAGGAGCTGCTCGACTCCTTGGAGCCACATTTCGCCAAATGGTGGATTCCGAATTCGGTCCTCTTCGTGGACGAGATCCCGCGCACATCGACGGGAAAGTTCATGAAGGCGCCGTTGCGCGACCGCTATCGCACGATCCTGGTCGACGGCGTCCCAGGGCGCGACAAGGCCACTGCTCAGAACGACTGAGAGCGGTCCGGCGAAGCAAGATCGTCAGTCACGACCGAACGTGATCTCCGTCCGGGTTGCGTGGGGTTGCTCGCCTGCGAACGTGGTCCGAGTCACGATCGGCGGAATAGGCCGAATCTGCCCTCGCGAATGAGCCGAACTCCCTCGAAGCCCATCTCGCGGATCTTGGCGTCTTCAATGCGGATCACGGACTGGCCGCCAAGGCTCACACGCCAGCGCTTCGTCAGCTTGGATGTGACGGTCAATTCCGCGACGACCGCGTCGCCGATCGCCTCGATCGTACCGGAATCGAGAATTTGGACGTTTGCCTGGAAACGCTCCCGGTGCCAGTCCGCGATGGCCTGCTTGCCCTGAAACCGCTTGGCCATGAACTTCACCAGTGCGTCATCCGCGAAAAACGCCTGGCACGCGTCGAGATCCCGTCGCTTGAAGGCGTCGATGTATTGCCGGACGATCTCGACATCCGCTTCAGTCGCATCACCTTCGAGTTTCTCTCCGTCGGCGCCGCGACGCTTCAAGCGCATCTCGAACGGGAATGCCTCGCTGGGAATCGGCTCGTTCAGGAATGGCGCCAGCTTTTCCCAGCCCTCGCCCTCGACGATCTTCAATTCCAGCAGTTGCTCCGGCCGGTCCTTGAAATACTCTCGGACGTCCGCATGGTAGGCGTCGAAGAACCTCGACATCAGCTCCCGGTCGAAAGTCGGTTCGTCGTTTTCCGAATTGATCGAGCGCCCGATCGCCCGCTCCTCGAGCTTCCTGGCGATGTAGGTCGCGAACTGAGCCTCGACCGCGTCAGGGCTGCTCATCAGGACTGGAGCGCCGATCTGATCCCAGAGCCGCTTGGCGGATTCGAGCCAGGTCTCTTTGTCTCGCGAGGTCAAGATGAAGCGACTGCCCGGGTAGGCGCAGTCGAGGCCCTGGTAGATGCAGCAGATCGGCAGATCGGTCAGCGCGTCATAGTGCCGCAACACGCTCAGCTCAAGCCGGTCAGCATCCTGCTCAAGGTAGTCAGTCACCTCGCGCCGGAAGTCGTCGTCGTGGGGAAAGTGGTTCGTCCGGTAGCCGAGAATCGTCAACGCATGGGTCAGACTGGTCGTGCCGGTGCGGCTCAAGCCAATCCCGAACACCTTGGGTTTGTCCCCGGCGTATCCCCCATCATGCATACTGTCCGCTGACACCCAAACCCCCTCTATTTCAGCGTTGCGAGCGCCATCGGTGATCCCGCGCTAGCGTAGCAACCGCCCACCTTCGAAGCCGACTTCCCTGATCTTGTCGCGGTCCATCTTCACGATTGCTCGACCGCTCGCCTTCAACGGGAATCGCCGCATGAATTTCGAGGCGATCGTCATATCCGCCGACACGGTGTCGCCCACGCTCTCGAATCCATCCATACTCAGGATCTGAATCTGGGCTTTGAACCGGTCGCGATGCCATTTCTCGATTTCACGTCGCCCGACATGTCGTTTCGAGAAGAAATTGATGACCGCGTCGTCGGTGAAATAGCTCAGACAGGTCGAGAGGTCATGCTGTTGAAAGGCGTCGAGATACTGCTGGAACGTCTGAATCTGCCGTTCGTCAATCTCGTTTGGCCGACCGTCGCCGTCAGCACGGCTCTCACTTCGGGTGAGCCGCATCTCAAACGGAAAAGGGACCTCCGGAATCTCGAACCCGAGGAACGGGGCGAGCTTTTCCCATCCCTCGCCATCAACAATGCGGAGGGTGAGGAGTTGATTGTCACGCCCGCTGAAGTACTGCGGCACCTGCTCGTAATAGGCGTCGTAGAGTCGTGAGAAGACGTCACGATCGTAGTAGGCGCCGAGTTCGAAGTCCTCGGTGAAGATGCTGGCGGCTTCCGCGCCGATCGTGCGGGTCACGAGTATCTTGATCAAGGAGTTCTGAAAGCGCACATCGGGCGTGTCGCGATTCTCGCTGAAAAACGGGATCAGGATCTGGTCGTTTAGACGCTCTTGCGATGCCAGCCAGCTCTGCTTGTCACGTACCGTCAGGATGAACTTACTGCCGGGGTAGGCGCGATCGAGTCCCTGATAGATACAGCAGACCGGTGTGTCGGCAAGTGCGTTGTACTCGTTGAGGATTGACAGGTGAAGCGGCGCCGTGGTGAGGAGATCCTTCGCAAAGTAGGCGTTCATCTCACGCTGGGTGACTTCGTCGACCGGAAGATGATTGGCGTGATACCCCAGCATTCCCAGCGCCTGCGTCAGACTCGTCGTGCCGGTACGGCCCAGGCCAATGCAGAAGACATTCGGCCGCGAATCCCGCTCTCGTTCGCGGACAGTGTCCGAGGCCGACATGACCCAATTCCCCCCGTTTCCCCAGAATCGAATGATGACTGCTTGCTCTGGAGTGCCGCCACTGATCTCGCCAGGCAAGGGATTATGCCCGGGGCGACACACTTCACACCGCGACGGCGCTCACGCGTTGTGTCACGCCGGCACACCGTTCAAACGTGCCTCATGCTCAGGCAGCGTTGTACCACAAACTTGACGGTAATTCACTCCCCAACTGGTCCAGGCAGAGCGGCCTGCTGGGACGACTCCGGCGGTGTCACATGCCCGATACCTGGGTGCCGGGTATGATTGGCTGCCGAGGTCGTCAATGATGTGTCACCTGGCGTGGAACCGTTCGGCGACGTGGAGCGGGTCAGCCAAACCGTCTCGTGCGATGTATCAGGCTGCAGCTAGGACACCGAGAAGTGGGGAGCGTTCGAGTGCCGGTTGAAAAGACGCAGACAGATTTGATTCCGCTTACGACGTACGAGTTCTTTTTTTACCAACGCGAGGATCCACGACAGCCGGCGCAACATGCACGTCGAACTCAGGGTGCCCGGACGTCTCGACGAAGAGACCTTGCGAGAAGCCGTTATCGCGGCCTGCTCCCTCCACCCGATGTCCCGTGTCAGGCTGGCACCACATCGGCGTGGCAGGCGCTTTTCTGGGGTATGGTCGACCCGGATGATATCGATAAGCACCGTGTCGTGAGCGCTGTCACCATTGAAGATGAACGCGAACTCGCCCCGATCCGAAACGAGTTTCTCGGCACCTACTTGGGAATTCACCAGCCTGCGCCCTATCGCTTTCTCGTCATTCATCGTGACGGCGGTGACACGCTCCTGATGATTGTCAACCATGTGACTGCGATGGGTCCGGAACGCTTCGCTTCCTCCAGTCGATTGCTCGCGCCTATGCCGGACAGCCCGATCCGACCACGTCGAAGGACCCGATTGCATCGCGCTACCTGATGAAGGACATACAGTTCAATCCACCCGAACCCGCGCCGGGTCCGCCGCGCCGGAGATCGCTTGCGACCAAGATCCGGGCGCAACCGGCATCGGCCGACCAGCCCGCTTATGGATGTTGTATGTTCCCCTGAGCGAGGCCGAAGTGCGGTCGCTCAATCCACGCCGGTTTACGTCCGACGCCACGCTCAATGACCCGCTACTCGGAGCGTCGCTGCGCGCGATCCAGAGCAATACGTAACGAAGCTCCAGTAGCTTACATAACAA